>CAVVZZ010000015.1:0-664272 GCA_963752915.1 Ignavibacteriota bacterium | reverse complement strand
CTGATGGGAAACGGAATCCCCATCGCTCCAATGCAGCCAGCTGTGCTTCGTGCCGAATTGCGTCAACTGTGGACTGGTCGTCCCGATTCTGTGCGACGATCCAATTACTGATACAAAGCTGTGCGGCGCAGAATACGTGGAGTCGTCGACAGAGAAGATACATATTTCCGGTTTGGATTGAACTGTAATCAGCACTGTTGATGGTGGTGGTGGATCCACAATGAACGACGGTATCGAACCCCAAGCTCCACCTTCGGTCACAATTGAATTGCCGCCTTGCTCTACAAGGGCGCCCGCTACGTGGAAATACTTTCCCGAATCAGGTGCGGTGAGAACAAAGTTGAATGTGTCTTTTGTTCCGATGGCCATGAGACGAACCGTGGATGTGTCCTGAAAATCATAACCCGCCTTCTTGTCCCTATCGAGCGTCAATGCACATCTCACTGATTGGGGAACGCTCCCCTGCTCGTTCGGGTTCGTGATTTCGATAGAGACCTTAAGTGGAGTACCGAATGGGATATTTCCAGAGACAACTTCATTCGTATTCTTGTCGTAGACTTTTATGTTCGAAGTGTACGGCGCGTTCCGCATAAATCCAATGGCCGTTGTTTCCGCGCCCGAAATTGTGAGACCCTTCCTCTCCCCCCAGTATTCGTTACCGTAGAGTTTCGATGGATTGGAGGTGACAGAATTTGCCTGAATGGAATAGCCTGTGTCAACCTGAATCCCTGCGAAATATGCCTTCCCCGAGGAATCGGTGCTCTGGGTCTGAATAAGTACCCGGTTGTTGTCATAGAGTGATATTCTCCCATCTCTGCCAACCATTCCGTACCCCAGGATATTTTGTACCGAAACAGATAGCGAACCAACTTGGGGCGCGACCGAAGCATCTATCCACTGTCCGTAGATATCCGAGTCAATTCCATTTCTGCTATCCTGCCAAACGACTATCGTACGGCCAGAATTGTTCGCGCACAACGCAACTTGATCCTGTTTGGCTCCATCACTTCCAACAACCACCCCATTAGCCATCCATTGTGAATCTCCAATACCATTGAGCAACTGGGCGCAGATTCGGTCATTATTTCGCCACGTTATGAAGATACTCTCCGATGAACGGCAGTTTATGCTGTAAATGATTTGGACGCTATCATTTAAGCAAACTGGGATACCATTGTTTGTCCAAGGTATGTCCCCTGCTCTGTTGATGCGTGCGGCATAGAGTTCCGCCTTCGATCCATCACGAAAATCTCTCCAGGCGACAAATGCCCCCCCTGATGGATTTGCCGCGATTTGCGGCTCATCGGTAGCAACTCCTGAATTGCAAATTGTTCTACCGTTCGCTCCCCAATTTGCATTTCCTGTGTTATCGATCCACTGTGCAGACAAGACCCCTGTCGTTGATAAGATCCAGCAAATATAGACGCCTCCTGCCCCATCCGAACATATATCGAAGGGAAGCCATCCTCCCGTCAAATTCCAATCAACTTTTGGCTGAGGTTGATTTGACCACATTAATCTGCCAGTGGAATCTAGACTGATTACTTTCAATGTCGTCGAGGTATATCCATCAGATTCCGCCCAGCTAAAGATCCCCCCTCCTGAAATATTGGACAGAATGTGAGGACTATTAAAACCGCCTCTATACTGTTCACTGCTCAATCCGACCCAACAAAGGTAAGGACCGACCGTGTCTAGTCTGAGTATCCCTTCGGAGCTTATCCGATCGGCTAAGAAATCGGTGCTAAAATGCTGATGCCAATCGTAATAGGCGAATAATGCACCTCCCGAATCATCTGACCCAATGCTTGTGACCCGTCTACTCTCATGGTAGGAATTGCTGGTAACACCATTGAGAATTGTCACCCCTTGCGTTGACCACAGTAGATTACCATTTGCATCAATTCGTTGGGCAGCGTAGTTGTATCTGTCGGTGGGGTAGGAAGTGCCTTCCGTCCAGGTCCTTACGGTATTCGCCCATTCGATTATGGCTCCGCCGTTATTGTCGCTCACGATGGTCGGCGAAGTCTGATATGTGGTATCCAAACTCACACGAACCCCGCTTGTGCCCCAAAGACGTCTACCTGATGCGTCGATTCTTTGGGCTTGAATTTTCGGCATAGCGCTGTCGCGGACATATCCGCCTGTCGCGTAATTGTCGCCGAGCCCGTTCTGCCAAACAACAATGTACCCACCCTTGTCATCACCCACACAGGCAGGACTAATTTGGTCGCCCGATTGCACACAAATAGGAATGTCGCCGGGTGCATCGACCTTCGATGGTATTTTTAGAATCTTCTGACCGAATGCTGAGATGTTAATCAAAAGGAGAGTGACTAGAATTGAAAGGCGAATTCGCATAGATACCTCCTAGAAGCGATTCCATCGAGTGGGGACAAGGAAAATCAAGATAATGTTATCGAACCGACTTGGGGAGTCAATTGGGGAAAACGGAATAGCTCATCAGCCCATGGGAAACCAGGCTCTACCTTCCATGAGCAAGGAAGATCGGAGAGAACGAAGCGCCATCCTCAGAATCAAGCTAGGGTTTCGTAGCTCCTACAAATGAAGTTACCCTTTCCGATTAAGGTTGTCAAGGAAATGTAGTGGTTGTCGCAGATAAAAGTCGAAACATGTGAAATCCTGATGCCAGACGTGCGTAAGTCGATGCGGAGAGGGAGATTGTCCCTTTTCCCGTTGGCTTTTCTGAGGGCGATGCGTACTCGGGGAAGCGTTGCTACGCAGCTGATGATCGTTTTGGTGCTGTCTTTTTCACCGCTTCCTCCTCAAGCACGGTTCGCAAGACTGGCATCGACTTGTAGCCTTTGATGCGTCGCATCCGCCGTTCGGCGTGGAGAAGTCCCGTGGCAATCCACCGTGACGCTTGATCGGAGTTCGGTCTCCACCGTTTCACGTTACGCATGATGCGCCGCGGATGCGCGAAAAGCGATTCGATTAGGTTCGTGGTCTCGAGGTGCACCCGCACTACCGGCGGTACGCCGAGGCGATGTAGCGTCAGGGTCTCTTCGAAGCCTTCTTCAAGACTGGCTGCGGCTTGGGTGTTAATCCGCCCAAGATCCCGGACGACTGCGGCCAGAGCTCTCCGGGCATCGGTGTAGTCCCGCATTGCCCAGGCAGCGCGCATTTTCCGGTCATACTCGACGTGGTACTCCTGCGGCAAGTAGCCTTTCACGTTTTGACACTTGTGCTGATGACACCGGGCGACTTCGGCTTGCTCGCCGAAGAACTCGTCGACGGCACTGCGCAGTGCTTTCGATCCGTCGATCACCACCAGCATGGGATGGTCCACCCGGAAGCCGCGGCGCCGCAGATCATGGAACAAGTCGGTACACACACGGCTATTCTCGGTCGATCCCTCCCGAAAGCCCAGAACGTGTTTTCGCCCTGTCAAATCAAGGCCCAATGCCACAACGATGAGCGATGCACCCACCTTGACCCCATCGACCAGGAAGGCCCAGGCATCGATCGTCGACAGATCCCGCTCGCACAGCGCAGCCAGGTCCTTGGCCGTCGCCCGGACCATATCGCGGTTGACGACGCTTTTGGAAACACCAAAGCCTGCGGCAACTTCTTCCACCGTCTGTTCGTAGTCCCGGCAGCTTACCCCGGCCACCAGCCGCTCATAGACCGTGTGCGCCCGAGCATCGTTGGCGCGGAAGCGATCGTAGGTCTCCAGCCGCACTTCTTTGCCGTCCCGGGTCCGCAGCCGTTGTCGCTCCAGTTTCACTTTCTGGCCACCGACCATCACGGAGCCTTCCTCCTTGCACCATCGGTTGATCGGCGTACCGTGCGATTGCCTCGTCCCGGCCAGAAGTTCTTCCTCGGCGGCCATCATCGCTTTCATCAAGAGCACGCCCGCTGAGGTCGCAAACGCATGAAACTCAAGACCGATTTCCTCCATCACACGGACCACGGGGAATTTCCCCGGGGCCACATCACCGAACACCAGTTTGATTTGTGTCTTCGGATTCTCTACCTTGGATGCAGACATGGCGATTCGTTCCTTTCTGTGGTTGTGACTTTGCAAGAGACACTTCCCCAGAATAAACATCGCCATGTTCTATTTCAACCCATCCTGCTCACGTCATTGCCAACAAGCTTTGGGACATCCTCCGGAGAGGTGCCATCGTCACAAACAACACAAGAGGCCCGGACGAGCCGAGCCTTTCGTCCGTAGCTAGTCGTCCCTCGTCTACTTCAAAAGAAGAAGCTTGCGCACTTCCACAAAGCTCCCCGCCCGCAACCGATAGAAGTAAACCCCCGACGCCATGTTGTTTCCGTCGACGTTCACCTCGTGATATCCAGCTGGCTCGAGGCCTCGTTTCACCGTCAGGACAACCTGGCCAAGAGTATTGTAGACGGTCAGAGTAACGTTGGAAACCGTCGGCAGCGCGTAGCGTATTCTTGTTGTCGGATTGAACGGATTAGGATAGTTCTGATAGAGCGAATACGTTTTCGGGACTCCTACCGGGCATGCCGACACTTGTGGTGGAGCGTTCGAATGTCCACGTGTCGCTGAATAGTCCGAAGCCTGCCAGGTTCTTTGCACGCACATGCCATGAGAAGTTCTTTGCCGTGCCGCTTGCCGGGATTTTGAGTGCGAGCGTAGTGTCGGTGGTCACATAGACCGTCGTCGTATCTCCGATCAGTGAGAATTCATACGACAGGATTTCCGGTACAGAGGCATTCCATGCAAACAATATGGAATCCTGTCCGATGCTTGCCCCATTCGGCGGCCGCACAAGCTGGGCCTGAGAGGGCGACGCAACGATAGTCGTGAAGCTGAAAGGCGGTGCATAGCCGCCGGAACCGCCTGCATTGATGGCCCGCACCCTCCAGTAATACGTCGTTTTGTTCTCAAGACCGGACAAAACACGAATCGTATCGATCAACGTTGAATCGTTCACTATGGGTGATCCGAAGAAACCGTCCGATGAAACCTGTACTTGATACCCGACTGCACCCGTAACGTGCGTCCAGCGGAGGATCAACGATACCGGTTCCGATGCCGCGCCATTAGCAGGAACAAGCAGTGCCGGAGTCCCTGGGGCAGCCACAACTGTCGAAAAACTGTATGGCGTCGCGTAGGCACTCTTCCCGCCGGCATTTGTCGCCTGGACATGCCAGTAATAAGTCGTGTTGTTCGTAAGTCCGGACACGAGTCTCGTGGTATCGGTAACTGTCGAATCATTGACCACAAGAGCAGAAAACGGGGCATCTGTCGATACCTGGAGGTGATATGCGCTTGCTCCAGGAATACGAGACCAGCGAAGATTCAACGCAACAGGCTGTGTTGTCGCCCCATCTGCCGGAGAAATAAGGATCGGCACACCGGGTGTTGCCACGACAGTCGTGAAGGAGTAAGGAGTGGAAAATGCGCTCTTGCCGCCGGAATTGATGGTCCGCACGCGCCAATAATACGTAGTATTGTTGGCAAGGCCGCTAACGAGCCGCGTTGTATCTGTCACAGTCGAATCGTTGACAAACAACGAGCCAAATTGAGGATCACTGGACAGTTGAACATGATAGCCAATTGCACTCGCCACGCTGTTCCAACGGACTGTTATCGGTATCGGTTGTGATGGCGCCCCGTCAGCGGGACTTACAAGTGCCGGTACCCCTGGTGTGGAGACGACGGTGGTGAAGCTGAACGGAACAGTATAAGCACTCTTTGCCGCTGCATTGATTGCGCGCACTCGCCAATAGTAGACTGTTCCATTGGCGAGGCCCAACACCTGGCGTGTAGTGTCGGTAACCGTGGAATCATTGACAGCGGGAGCCGCAAACGAAAGATCGGTTCCCATCTGGACCTGATAGGTGCTTGCCCCTTCGACACGATTCCAACGCAGAGTCAATGACGTCGATTGTGATGATGCGCTGTTTGGGGGAGCAAGCAAATTCACAACCGGGGTCGCAACGGAGAACAACGGATTGTTCCAGTCGTCAAAACCCTCAGTATAGGTATCCGTTCCGATCAGGGACGCCTCGAGCCCTCCCGCATAGTAGTATTTCCCTGTTAGTGAAGGCGTATACGGGAAGCTCATGATGACCGTGGTTCCCACCGGGATCGACTCGTAGTTGCTGGTTTGATCCATGAGGTAAGGGGGAGTGCTGCTCGTGTCGAGTATCACCCGGCTTTTCACGCTCTGCGTTTGGGCGTCCGTATAACTGGGGTTCTTGGCTGAGAGATCGATGCGGAGTGAAGTCCCCGGCCATACCGGCTTTGCGGAGACGTCCTCGTTGGTGAGACTATTGTACGCATGAATAGCGAGTGGCGTACGGCATATTGCGGGTGAAGATGTCGTTTGTGGTCTGTCCTGCCGTGATAGAGATGCCGTTTCGTTGTCCCCAGAATTGCCGAGTTACGACAGGATACGGAGTGCGTTGACACGTAATCCACGAGATAATAGTAGCCCTCTCCAGCCGGGACACCGGTAAAAGTGGCGATCGAGTTCGTGTTCGTCGTGGCAGAATCGAATAAGTACACCTGCCTTTGTATAGAGTCGGACGTGCGCGTTCGGGCCTGCAAGCCCCCAGTCTTCTCCATTCTGGACCAACACCGCCAAGTTGCCGATTCCCCAGCCGCCTTCGTGATAGAGCGAATCGATTTCGTTGCCTGAGAGCGCACGGTTGTAGATGCGAATGTCATCGAGCTTTCCCTCATAGTAACCCATTTGGGAATCATACCCAATGTAAAGGCCGGCCACACTTGGATAGTAAATGGTAGATGGCGCGACAACATCTGTCACAGCGAGCTGACCGTCGATATACACTGTTGCTTTGTTTCCATCCCAAAAGTGACACGACATGGTACCATCGCCCATTTTGGAGAACATTTCCCGCTGGAACGTTTAAGGCACCGGTCGGCGTCTGATTCAATTGGAAAAGCACAGTGTTCGGCGGGTTGCCCGGATCGGTGAACCATCCGAGAGTCCACGCAAAGTTTAACCTGTTGTTGACATCACATAAATGCACGAACTTCCGATTCCCGGCGTCGCCATTGCTCGTAGCCTGAAACCAAAGGGAAATCGAGAAGTTTTGAGGCTCGGCATTGAAGCCAGGGACAGAAATGCTGGATGCTCCGTCAAAGTAAAATGCGCTTGTATTTCCAAACCGATCTGTTGTAAGAGATGCGCGGTGGATAATCCCGTTATATCCATTCGCGCTTTCATCATTCGCATTGCCATTGAACGGATAGTAGGCAACAAGATCTTGATTCAGCGTGCCAAACCACTCCTGTGGGAGAAGATCCATATTCACTCCCATGTTCGACCCCCCTTGACCGGCAGCGAGACATGGTGAGCCAGCGGTCAAGCGGAAGTTTCCCGCGGGGGGCTGCGCGAAAAGGGGATCCGACTGGATATTCCCTCCGCCATCCGTCGCGATACCGATTCCTCCCGGGACATCGCAATTTGTGAAGGTCATCATTTGCCACGACCCTGACACTTGGGACAGAGTAGGCCCTGGCCAGATAATCGAGTTCTGAACCGCGCTCGCGTTATCATTCGCATTGGGATTTGTACTGCTTGAGCTCACATTACCGCACACCGTACAATGATCTACGAGATTTGGTGTAGCTAGCTGAATTAGTCGCGAGGAAGAAAGTTCCTGCCGAAGAAGTGTCATTGTAAATGAGACAATTCCTAGCCTGCCAGCCATGACGCAGATCAACACAGAAAGTCGCATTGTTGTTCCTGAAGACGCAGTTGCTGTACGATCCTGACCGGAGAGGTCGCGTGATAATTGTAGACAAGACCGTCCACGTTGTTCGTATTGTTCTCAAAGAGACAGCTGTCAACAACGAGTGGGTTGTTTCCAGCTAAGAATGCAGCCAGCTGTGTTTTTCCGGAAAATGGTATCTCTTAACACTGGATAAGGGCCCGGCATTCGCTTGATCACCGAATTGTATGGCGATCTGAGAGGACCCTTCCACGATACAATTCGAAGAGTCACCGCACTTGAAATGGAGACGAAAACCGCCGCGCCAGAACCGACCGGTGCTGTTAGGGCGGCACCATTGCGAATGGTAAACCCGTCTATGTGCAAAGCCTGGCTTTCTCCTTGGTTAATCAAAAAGCCTCTTCCCAAGCCACCGCATTCGATTATTGTCGAATTCGGACCCGAGACCCCCTGCAGAGTGATGTTCTTGCCAAACTGGATGTCGTAGTTGCCCGTTCCTGCGTAGATCCCCGGTGAAACAAGGACAGTCCCACCGTTTGGCACAGCATTGACCGCAGCCTGGACAGTAGAATAGTCCTGGGGGACGCGCACTGTTTGCGCAAAACTACCGCGCGAAAGAATTGTGATGGCCACCCAACACAGGAGGAACGGTTTTAGCAATGACATCTTCATAGCGCATCTCTCGAATTTTTGCACAGGCGATTTCGAAGAACTCTGGGATTGTGCGTTCGTGAATTCCTGTGGATGATATTGTCGAAGCGTGTGTAGGACTCGTAACATCATGGAGCCGAACAGTTACACTCATTGCTGCATCGACTCCAACAACGAGCATTTGAGTTCTTACGTCAATTGTCCAAGGAGACATGCAACCAAAGGCGTCGCCGGGGAGGACGTCGCAATAAACGAAGGACACTTTCCAGAACGTGCTGAAACAATGGATCTTGCTGAAGCTATAATCAATGCTTAGGGCAATTCACCGACAAATTTAAGCGCTCCTGATCTCACAGAAATGGCCTGAAGTCATCCACGTCAGTACAAATGCAAGGGAGAGAAACCACGCGAGATCGGCGTTGTCAATGCGGGACTGAAACACGAAAGGCCCCGAGCGAAGCTGATAGGACTTAGCGTTTGCTGCACTCAGCGAGCGAGGCGAGTTGTTTCGTATCTACGAATAGCAGACGATGTAGTGCTCATTTCTCGAGTCCTCGATTTCGGCGACGGCATAGGACTGTAACGGATGGGAAATAACTTATCAGAACCTGAACGACATCACGATTCTTACCCCCTGCGATGAAACAAGGAAATCAGGCTTCAGCTGTCTATTGTTTTCAACATATACCTTTTCGCTCGGGCTCACCAGAGCATCGACAACGTTATATATGTAGACGGCTCCGGCAAGGATGAAACATCCGAGACTCAAGTTGGAATATGCATTTGCTTGCCCATTGTAGTAGTCTCGCAATACCTGGGTGCGAGAAACCAGTGCATCGGCTTGATTCGTTGTCTCCAAATTGCTCAAAATGATTCCCGCCGGGATGAACACGGCTTCCGAGATTGCAATCACGTATCCCTTCCCGATCTGTCCTTTGTAAAACTGACCCCAGCTAGGCACGATCGCAGATCTCCAGACCGGAGAAATCGGAGAAGGTTCGGAATACGGCTTTGGGTCTTTCTTTGGAATCTTGACTAGGAGCCACACGGTATGTAGCCCATGCTCAAATGCAGCATATGTTTCTTCTTCTCTCAGACCTTTAATTGTTTGGGATTCCCCGGTTATTCTTATTTCGTTTTCGATTTTGGACACGACTTGAAGACTCAACGGTTGACCATTGCGAAATTCTTCCAGAGACTTGTCTGAAATATCCTGGCTGCTTTGGACTGTAATCGTCCCGCTTTGGATGATCTTTTGCAGGGCGTTAGCAAAAGCATTCTGACGCGCCTCAGACTCGGATTTGTTGCTGCTGCCGCCTCCGACAAAATAGTCGTTCAAGTAACCTGGTGGTGTCTCCGTGATCCATCGTGGTTGAGAGATGTTACTGAGACGAATGCAATCATCATTACAAACAGATATTTCATCATGATGGGGTAGTGCGACCTCATTTAGCCATTTAGAATCGAACGGTCATGGGCTACTCTCTCATAATCGGCATATCGATTTCCTGGCATAGGTTCGAAGTAACCCTATAATACCTCGCCCCCGGCCGGAATACACCGTCTGAAAAGACTGCCAATACATCAAGACTCCCAGTCCCAGAAACGCCCGTTAAGCATTGGGTGTCCAAGCGCGGAATTTACAGAACGATCTCCGCGCTCACCAATGAAGAGCGTCCCGTTGACCTTCGAGTGAGCCTACTGGTATCGGAACAAACCCCCAACTCCCACAGCCCAGAGGCTTCCTGAAGGTCCGACCACTAGCCGAGACAAATCGGAATTTGTGGGACTGGTCACTTGCTTCCACTGGACGCCGTCCCAATGATAGATCTTTCCACCGGCACCGACGGCCCAACCATCATTGGATGACACAACGTAAACGGAATAGAGATTAGATAGCGCTTTGCCAGTGTTCGGGTCGAGATAGGACGACCAAATGTTTCCATTGTAGTAGAAAGCGCCTTGATCCCCCACAGCCCACACACTTGTCGGACCGGTCCCTGATACTCCAACCTTATCTACTCCTGGGATTCCGCTTTTGGCACCTGATTGACCAAGCGAAGTCCATCCAGCACCATTGTAGTAGAAGACCTGCCCCGAGCTTGAAATTGCTAGGCCTTGATTACCTCCGATTGTCCTTACTTCTTGGAAGGATCCAGTCCCTAACTGAACCGAGGACCACTGCGTTCCATTCCAGTTGTACATTTTACTTGAGGCACCTACCCACACGTTCGCTGTGGAAAAGACTGCAACATCATAGAATGAGCCAGTCATTTCCTGACTCCAACTTGCTCCGTTGAAATGCATAATCGATCCGAGGTTGCTATAGGTATCATATTCATAGCCAGAAACGGCCCATCCATCGTTGGATGCGGCGAAGGACAAGCCTCTAATGTATTCCGAGGAATCTGGTAGAGTCGCTTTAGACCAAGTGCCACCAGAAAAATGCCAAAGCTCTCCGTATTGATACGTTCCCCCTCCCAGCCAGTATTCATTATCAGTAACTTGAGCGAAAGTAGTTGGATAGGGGTAGAAATTCTTTGATGGCGTAGACACCGAAGACCAAGCTCCGAGTTGAGGGTCAGTACGTGCCGAAACAGTGTTGCTTCCACTTGACGCACCAGAGGCATCGGTCACGAAGACGCGAAAATAGTACGTGGTGGCTGGCGAAAGCCCACTCACTTGGTAATTCGTCTGAGTTGAGGATAGTATCGTTGTTAGAAGCGTTGAGTTTTCATTCACTCCCGGCGATACATCTTGGAACACTTTGAATGAGGCGAAATTGGGGTCGATTGTGTAGACCGTCCAAGTCAATGACAGAGAAGTTGATGTAATTGAAGTTGCTGCATTCAGTGTAGCTGGCACCGGAGGTTTTGGAGAAGGAATCATCATCGAAACGCCAACTTGGGCGTTCCCCCCATTTGAAGCGATTGAAAGTGTCCCTGCATAGCTACCCACGCCGAGTCCCGTTCGAGAAACAACGACATTGATGATACCGGCATTTGTGCCATTTGTGGGATTGATTTGGATCCATGGCTGGTCTTTCATCGCAGACCAGGTTAAAGTGCCGGATCCTGCATTTGAGATTGTCAGTGGTAGTTGAGTCTTGCTGCTATCAAAATCAAGTTGCATTGAAGATGTCGCTAGGGTTGGTGTCGAAGGTACTGACATCTTCAATGACACAGTTTGGACTCCAGCATTCGAGTTTACAGCTACTTGGCCCGTGTAGGATCCAAGCGCTAACCCCTGGCGATTAACCGTAATAGTTACAAGTTCCGACTGTGTTTTGGTGGAGTCGGCAGCGGGGACAACAGTAGCCCAGGGCTGAGAAGTTGATGCGTTCCAGAGAACCGTCCCTGTACCTGTATTGGAGATTGTGAATCTGCCTGACGATAGATTGGAACCAAAATCGATGAGTAGCGGCGTCAGCTGAGAGCTGTGGCGCGTTTGGATTCTGCACCGCCACAGAAACGGGAACGTCTTCGTCTCCCCCGTTGGAGGTTACCGAAAGTACCGTGTTGTAGTGTAGTGCTCCCCGAAAGTCAAGACACTTCGGCCTGAAATTTGGTTGAGAGTTGTTCAGGCGGCTGCAGCTTCGGCTGTCTGATTTTCGTTTTGTGTCAGAATCAGTGACGCTTCAAACTCGATCGGGCTCATGCCGCCCAGTGTTGAGTGCGGGTACTCTTCGTTGTAGAAGCGAAAGAACTCTTCTACCGCTGCGAGAGCTTCCTCGAACGAGGAGAACTCATTTGGCCACACGGTTTCTTCCTTGAAGGTCCGCATGAAGCGTTCAGTGTCCGCGTTTCCTTTCGGGTTGTTGTAGCTTGTGGTCACGTGTTCGATGCCGAGGGCGACCATCGCCTTCTCATACTTTGTGCTGGTCGGCTGGGAGCCATTATCACTCATCAGGTGGATACCGTAGGAGCGACTTCCCAAGGGACACGCCTGAACGACAGCCTGCTGCAGAACGTCGAGCCACTCCTGGCTTGTCGAGCGTAGCTTCAGGGAGTGGGCAAGGATCCTTTTCGTGTACCAGTCGATGACGATGACCAGATAGAGCCAACCGATGCCTTCGACATAGAACTTGGTCATGTCCGTGCCCCACCACTGATTGCGCCGTGTGGCCTTCGGTTTTGCTCGGGTTTCGGTTCGCTTGGCTTTGTAGCGTTTGACCGGCACAGAGAGCCCTTCCGCACGCATCAGACGTCGCACGCGTTTGCGATTGACATGAAGGCCCTCTCTGCGCTGGAGGAACGCGGTGATTCGACGGTAGCCCCAGAGCGGGTGCTTTCCGGCAAGCAGATGGATCTTCTCGACCAGCGCTGTGTTCTGCGGCTCGGCGCTCGACACGGCCTCCGGCACGACCAAACGCAGGGCCTCTTGGCGGCGATAGAAACTCGCCCGGGACAGTTGCAGAATCCGACAGGTTTCGCTCACCGGGATTCCTTCCTTGGCCAGGGACTGGATGAGTTCATCGTCACTCAGAGCAGTTTCAGTTTTTTTTTAAACACCTGGATCTCGACGGCTTGCTGGCCGATCACCCGCTCGAGGTCGGCGATCTTCGCCTTGTCCACGTCGCTGGTGCCGCGCCGTGCTGCTCCGTTGCTCACCAGAGCGTTCTTGCCGCCCTCGAAGAACCTGTCGCGCCAGTTATAGTAGGTCGTCTGACTGATACCGTGCTGCCGGCAGAGGTTACTGATGTTGGTGGATTCTTTCAGGCCTTCGAGGACGATGGCCAGTTTTTCTTCGACGGATTTTGTCGGTTCGTGGTGTGCCATGGGTCTGGTTCTCCTTGTGAGATTGAGAATAGTATTCGAACCAGACAGCCAAAATGCAACCGCGCCGAAAGGCACTCCTCCTCCCCCCGCACTCGGAGTGCCTTGGAGGAGAGGAAAGAGTCTCAACCTCGATACTGTCTCAGCTCAGAGGGGAGCAATATAGTAGTTGCCCGGGCTCAAGTTTGTCCTATCGACAGTGAGCGTCAGGAGCACGGGACCTGTAGTAGCCGAGCCGCTTGAGGAAGACAAAGACAACCACCCAGCGGTCTTCGCAATCGCCCAAGAGAGCGTCCCAACGCCCGTGGTATTTGAAACTGTGAGACCGAATTGACTGAGTGAAGTTCCAAAATCAATGGCGGCAGGAGAAAAACTTAGCTCCGGGCCAAGAATCTGAAGCTGGAAGTAAGCAGTTGAGGTTTGTCCTTCAGTGACCAGGACAGAGATCGAGCTAGAATTGTAGCCGTCCTTTGAGGCAGTAACAAGGAACTGCCCTGGCGACAAGTTAGGTACTGTAAATGACCCATTTGCATCGCTTATTACAGATGATGAAACAGGGATTGTCGAAATTGAAGCACCGACAATGGCTGAAGAGCTTGCACGGTCTGTCACCCGACCAGTAATTTGAGTGACAACAGGCGCGGCTTCAGTTGGTTTGGTTTTGCAGCTTTCCGCGAACTGCAAGAGCGCAAGAACGGAACAAATGAACAATATTCTAGTGGTCAATTTCATCTTTGAAATTCCATTGATTCCGTCATGGTCGGGACCGGGTTGATGAATCGTACTTTGGATGACGGCACCCAAGCATCAATAAACATTCGGTGCATCGTAATGATTATCCACCAAGTGGGGGTCGCTGGGGTGGACTATGCAACAATCGGAGAGAACTGTCCGAATGACGAAGGAGAAACCGAATGCGCGCCCATGCTTCAGACAAAAAGGTCAGAATCAACTTTTTGTTCGATGGGGTTTGGCTCGCTAAAGCACGTGCTGGAAATATAGGACTCGCCGATGCCACTGTCAATATGTCCATGTCTTCGGCTCCCTGCCCTGAATTAGATTACGCTCTGGTACTGACGATACCATTTTCTGGTCGTATGACAAAATGATTATTGAATTGTTTGGGCTGCTCACGACGTCCTTGAGCTGAGAGATATAGTACCATTGCAGATAATTTTGCGTCAATCCGTCGCCAATGACCTTTTGATCATTCGAAATGACCTGGACTTCATTGGCCTTTCGTTCGCCTCCTTTTGAGCATGATGGTGAGCTTCTGGTACAGGTGCAATAGAAGCGCTCCGAGAATTGAAGCTCCCTTACGAGAGCATCTGCCTGCATGGACATGCGGGCTAATCGCCATGTCTTCTTATCGAGACTGAAATTCGACTAAATTTGGATCATCTTTCGTGCGCCAGCTCTCACAGATTGCGCGTGATAATCTACGCCAACATCTCCCCATTGCATTCTTGATCATTGCACTGTCATCGGAATCTCATCCGAGGCGCGCTTCTGTAATGGTATTTCGTAGAGCCACTTTGAATACAGATTCAATTGGGAACTCTTTAGTTGAAGTGCATCATTGTTAAACTTCAAATCGTCAAGATTTGGGAAAGCCACATCATCCTCCGTTACTACTGCAATGAACATTTCGGACGAGGTTGACCTTCCCCGTGGCAAAGTAAGCGTTAGATCATACGCTTTATTTGGAGGGAACACGAAGGTCCTGTTGCCTTCAATTGAGTTCTTCTTATCGACAGCATTCGGAAACACCACCGAAATCGAATCACGGTAGACATTAAAGATCGTGAGATACCCTGCTTTAGTCGACGTTACAGTGAGAACAAACGGCTCTCCTTCCTTGACGATTTGTCGTGACGAATTCAACGAAACTGTGAACGACGGGTCGGGCTCCCCCTGCTGGACTGCAACGTTTGCATCTATTTCAATTTCCATTTTGTAAGTTGTTCCATCAATCTTCTGCAATTCGCCTTCATGAATAACCCTCTCTTCCAATATGATCCCCCTCGTAGAAGACTCCGCAAACCTCGCATAGAAGTCGGTGAGTTCATTCCCAGATTCGGATACCACACGGGTGTCTCCTGCGCTCACCATAATGCCCGCTTTCGATAGTGCGTCAAGCCTTGCGTTCTCGAGAGCTTTCGACCGAATGGCCTCGATATCCGATCCGACAGCAGTGCCGACTCCTCGCTGCCATTTCGGTTGGGCAAAGATCATACAATGAGCCACAAGAATGAGGAGCAACATCTTCATTGTTGTATTCACTAAACTACCTGCTCTGGTAATTCGCGATAATCGCGCGCGTGTCACCCACCACTTGGGGCGTTTGCTCGTGGTTCTGTTCACGCGCTATGTCGGGGATATTGTCTTCCAGATACTTTGCCAATTCTTCCACCGTAATTTGATTGTTACCGTTGGCGTCGGCGGCCCCCTGCAGCCCCTTCAGGAAGAAATACGTGAAGAGCCCGTGCTGCTTTTCTGGGTACCAGTTTGAGAGTTGATTCTCAGAGGAGGAACTGAAGACGACTCCATTCTGCATCGCCGTGATCGGGTTCTTCACCTTGAGTAACGCAGGACTCACTCCTTTGAATAGTGATCCATGAGGTGATGATCCGCTGAAACAGGCGTCCAGCACTACTGTAACGCTGCGTGCGGGAAGTCTGCTGATCTGACTATAAAACTCCGACACTGGATACCCCGATACGCTTGCGTATTCTGGGTCGCAGTCAAACGGTACAAGAAAGGCTTCGTTCGTTTTCGTGTCGGGAGCACCGTGTCCGCTATAGTACACAAAGACATCGGATTTTCCTGCCCTCACGCAGTTCGACAATTTCTTGAAGAGAATATTAAAGTCATTCCGTCCTGCGTCCTCGTCTACAGCATAAAGGATTCTCTCCTCGCTGAATCCCATTTCTTTCACGAGATAGTCCCTCATCACCGCCGCATCATGATTCGCGAAGTCCACTCTTGGGACATTTGAATTCTTGTATTTTGAGATACCGATCACAATCGCAACAGCATCCGGATTCTTTGACTTGGATGAAGGAATGTCTACGTCAACGTCAACCGAAAGACCCGGGGCAGCAGGAATTGCGGCGGAGCGAGATTCCTTTGCGTTGGCAATGAATTCGAGTTGTTGCTTCTGCGGCTTATGAAGCTCGAGGCTCAAAACCCGAGTCGTATCCTCGCCGTGGGCCTCCTTCATTGCAAAGTAGATTGGCATTGAAGTCGCACGGTTATTCGCGTAGCACGAGAACTTGATGTCTTTCCATTCCCCTGAACGGAGATCTCCCAGCATGAACTGCCTCTGTGAACCTTCTTCGAAACTGACGTTCTCGCCAAGCGACACATCGACACGCACGCCCTTCGCAATGGAATGTCCACGATTCTGGATCCTTGCAGTTACCTCAATGATCTCGCCCGGTTCGATTCGCCCAGTTCCGTTCGGATCCGCTATTTTGTGATCTGCAACAACGAGAACAGGCGGCATGAAAGCCTGCGTTTGAAACGCGAAGATTGCCGGTGGATCAAGATCGAAACCTTTTTCCTCAAGGATCTCTAAGCGCAACCGGTTCTGAATACTGCCGACGATATCAGTTGCCGTGATAGGAAGATCCATGACTACGGATTCTCCGCCACCAAGTTCCTCCACTACCGGCACACGACCGACTACCAATCCGCTGGCTTCCGTGAGAGGTACTACCTTTAGCGTCAATCTGTGCGCCGGGACCATCCCTTGATTCATCACAACGAGCTTTAGAGTGCCGGTTTCTTCCGCCTCTAGTATTCCGTTACCTGACGCCTCAGCAAAGCTAAGTCGAACTGTCAGCATCGGGAACTTCGAGTTCCCGTTCGTGTTTTTGCCTGAATTTGACACAGTGTCAGAAGGAGCCGTGAACGAGAATCTCGTACTTCTCCCGCTGGCCGTCTGCCCGTTCACAACGCTCGTCGCGAGTATTGCCGTGATTGCAAGGGCAAGAATTCTTTTTCCAGTTCCTAACTCCACACCGAGCTCGCTCATTTTGGTCTCCCCGGCTCAGCAGGAAAACCTGCAGTGGCGGCAGAAGATTGGCCGGCATCATTCTTCTTTGAGAATAGAAGTAGCGCTGCGCCACCCATGAGCGCGACCCCCCCACCAACCCAAACCAATGGGCTGAGTCCTGAGCCCTGAGCGTTGGCTTCTACCACGACAAAATAGTCATCTCCAGAAAGTCCATTGGGGAATTCACGCTGATAATCCCAAACAATTCTCTTATCCGTCCCTGGGGAAACGTCTTTGCCGCAATCTCCAGAGAGAGTCTTGGGCGAGTACCTAAAAAGAACTATGCCCTCTCTCCGCAATGTCAGCGTCACTAACCATTTCTTATCTGAACTGGAAATCAGGTCGTAGTGGACTATTAGTTGATTCGTCGTTCTCTCCATTCGAACATTCAGCACTTGGCCATCCTCACCGGCAACAGCCGTATGACATGGAGTCAATTCAAGCAAAAGGGTGACAATAATCGCGAAGGAACAAAATCGCATATGGTCGAGGATCCATTGCATGAGCGTTTACCCTATTGCTACTTCATCAGTAAGAGCTTGGTAACTAGCGTAGGAGTCTTCAATGACTGTAACAAAACAAGATAGGCACCCGATGCAACGGGCTTCCCGTCCTGATTGGTTCCGTTCCATGGAAACCAATACCTTCCTGTTTCAAGGCCGCCTGCATATATCGTCTTGATTTCCCTGCCGAGAATATCGTAGACCCTTAAGCTCACATCAGCATTTCTTGGGATGGCCACCGGTATTGTAGTCGAGGGATTAAACGGATTGGGAAAATTCTGCCCAAGCGAAAATTCTTTCGGCGTCACGCTGGCAAGCTCCTCCGCAACTGCGCTGTGTTCCCCGATGAGTACGGAAAGATCGCACGTTGGAGTTGCAGGGATCATTTTGTAGACGGAATCTCGTCGCAGATCAGCCGTTCGTGCGTTCTGTTGATCAATGAGCCACACCTCCAAGGACAAGGGCACGCGGTCCACTCCAGAGAAAGTCAGACTCGCGACGCTGCCCATTTGAGCCCTGAGCTTGAGGTGCCATTCATGGAGCTGATTGCCGTCGGGCCGGATGTCAGTTGCAAAGACTGGATATTGGGCATCCAGATCCGGTCGACTTACACCTACTGAAATCAAATCTCCAAGAGCACGTGGCTTATGATAATTGAAAGATTGTTTCTTCAATTCGGCGGCTGGCGCAACACCCAGGGAAGTGGAATGGTCGAATTGTGCACCAGAAGCAGCCGATACCGCTATTCTCCAGCACGCAGGATCGACTTGAGTGGCGGCTGACGGTTTAAAAAGCGCAGCATACGGAATCCTCAGCACGCTGGCATTTGCTGAGTTATAATAGTAGTAGCCAACATACGGGGTGAAATCCGCAGACGTCGCGAAATTGTCGGCAAACGCGTATATCGGCTCCGACACACTATTGATTGCCTGCACTGTCACCCAGGAAAGACCCGAAGTAAAAGGGTTCGTGATAAGGTTCCAACCTGCGTGCAGCGGAATCTCCACTTCTTGGTTCGTATTCAGAGGTGCCGAGGGCACTGTAAGCTGAATATTTACTGTCCCTTTATTTAGCACCCAGAACGCCTTCCCTGTCGAAAGAACGAAGGCAGAACTTCCGTCGTATCTCACAATGAAGTTGCTCGAATTCCCATTGTCCCAGGACACCCGCCAATCTTTCTCTGATGTTCCACTGAAAAGAGTCGCCACTGATGTCCCAGAGTTTCCGGGTATCCCCATAAGGCGATAGTCGCTGGTGACGTAGTCGCTGCTATTGGGATTCGTAGGAAAGGGTAGGCTCCCGGAAAGGGTGAGCGATGAAGGATATGTAGGCAGAGCCGTGACAAAACTCAGTGTTGCACCATCAGTAGTACTGGTGGGATTCTGAGCCACTATTCTGAAGAAGTACTTCGTGTACGCAGAAAGCACTCCCTTGAGACTATCCGTGATCGCAACCTCAGCCGTCCCCGCTCCAACGTTCTGGACCGACGTGCTTGAATGGGTGGAAAACGTCGAATCAGTTCCCCAGTCAAACCAGGCAGTTGTAGCTACGCCGTTGGGATTGACCGTACCGTTCAATCGGGCTGTTGTGGAGCCTATGGAAGTCGCGGCGAGCGTGTTGACCCTTAACGTGGATATTGGATTCGAGGCATAGCTCAATGATCCTTCAAATCCCGTCGAATCAACGGCAGAAACACGATAGTAGTAGGAGACTCCCACCAATGGCTTTGAAGATGTGTAGGAATTCGATACTGTCGAGTCCAGCAGCGCTACCGATGTAGAATCCGTTCCACGATAGACTTTGTACCTCAATAAGCCGACCGCTCCCCCACCATTTAGCCAATTGAGATCTACAGCCGTTGCGGTCGCCTTAACAGAGAGTGCCGAAGGGGGCAATTGAAGGTTGAATTCCTTTGGATCCCGCGCAATATTTGAGAGGCGGACTTCATCTATGTAGCCAAACCAGCACCGATGTCCATTGCCAAGATTATCTCCAAGATCCCCAAAGTAGATGTGGCTCGTATTTGTGAATTGAGCCTGAGTTGCCGGGAAATATCCGGAGGCTACAGCCATCCCATTGACGTATAGTTTCAGCGTTATATTGGATCCATCGCTTTTGCGCGTAAGCGCGACGTGGGTCCATTTTCCGATTTCAGCTGGCCTGAGAGAGGTAACGAGCAATGAATTTGAGCCATTCGATCCGCGCGTCTCAGCCACATATCGAAGGTCCGGGTACATACCTAAAGCCATACCCCCGTCAGTAGGTTGTTGTCCATCTACGCCTCCGATGACACACGGGTTCTGTCCTCCACAGGAAATGGGTTCAACACATGTTGGGCACACCCATGCTTCCATTGTGAAATCTTGAACCTTGTAGCTACTGGCAAAAGTCAATGAGACATTATCGCTAGGAGCGTTGAAATACCTGCAATTGCCAAATCGTCCCGGGACAATTGATGTGCCGGAAACTACACCATTGTTCATCCCAAGGTCATCGATCGCAGCAAGCCCCGACGACTCATCCATGTGCCATAGTCCCAGGGTATGTGCGTCCACCGAGTATTCAAATTGCACTGTCTCGGGAGTCAGCATCGCTAAAGTAGTAAAACTCCGCGTTCCCCCATATACATTGCCTGATGAGTTCTCGGCGACTACACGGACGAAGTACTTCGTGTTTGCAGAAAGCACTCCCTTGAGACTATCCGTGATCGTAGTCTCAGCCGTCCCTCCTCCAACGTTTTGGACTGACGTGCTCGAATGGGAGGAAAGCGTCGAATCAGTTCCCCAGTCAAACCAGGCTGTCGTCTCTGAACCGTTTGGGTTCACGGTGCCGTTCAGCGTTGCACCTGTTGATGTTATCACAGAGGGTATTCCGCTAACCAACGTCGGGGCAGGTTCCATCCAGCCGCTTTGAACAAATACTGGGCTTCCGTAAATAGTTCCGTCGTTATGATTAGGGGATTTGTCTTTGACATCCCCGTCGAAACTCCAGTAGCCGACGAGTCCTGCTTCGCTTCCAGTCAAGTGGGTGCCCATTGTCGCCTGAATCTGAGACTGAGTTCTAGCGATATTCCATATCCTTAATTCATCGATTGCCCCCATCGTGTAGTCGCCGTGCAGGGTATAGTTGTTTTCGGTATACGCACCTATGGCAAATTCGTCTTCCTGTGTGTAATAGGGAGAATCGCCTATGTTTCCGGTTGCAACCACGGATGTATCGACAACGCCGTTGATAAGAAGAGAGACTCTCGCGCCATCGTATGTCGCGGCGACCTGGCACCACGTATGCAGAGGAAGCGAAGATTTGCTCTTGAAGGGACAGACCGAGTAGTTAGGCACTACAAAGGGCAGATAGACAGAGAGTTTGCCATCGGGGAATATCGTGATACCATATTTGGCCTGGTTGCCAGAGCTTATTAGTGTGGCCCCTACACCATAGGCGTCCACGAACGAGTCCAATTTGACCCACATCTCAAGCGTGATCTTGTCTGCAAAGGTCTTCATTGAATTGCTTGGGGGGAGATAGACAAAGTCAGTTGATCCATTCAAGTGGAGCGCGAAATCGGATTCGCTGTTGGCGGGTAGGACCGCGGTAGTGAAACTCAATATTGGACCAGAAGCTGTCAGAGAGGAATTCTGCGCAACTATTCTGAAATAGTACTTTGTGTTTGCAGTGAGTATTCCTTTGAGGCTATCTGATATCGCGACAGATATCGATCCTGATCCAACGTTTTGTGCAGAGGTGCTTGAGTGGGTCGTAAATGCCGAATCCGTCCCCCAATCAAACCAAGCCGTTGTAGCTATGCCTTGGGAATTGACCGTACCATTCAATCTGGCTGCTGTGGAACCCATCAAAGTTGCAGCGAGCGTACTGACCGTTGGCGCAGTAGCATCTGATAGAGGCCGTCGCCACATATTGTTGGTGGCGAGAAAAAGATTCATGTCGCAGACGGCAAGGTCGCATACAGTTGAGTCAGTCAATCCGGTATTGAAGCTCATCCACTGGCCCCCGTCGTCGGTAGAAACAAAGACGCCGTGATAAGTCCCAGCAATCAGACTCGTGCCGGACCCGCCGGAGGTGTGGGTGGCGGCGAGAGCATAGACCAGGGACGGGCCTGTCCCTGCTCCAAACCAGGTCACGCCGTTGTTAGTAGAGCGAAAGACCCCACCCTCAGACCCGACATAAAGATTCGAGTCAATCTGGGTCGCGCAATAGAAACCTAGGAACGGTGCATTTGCAGTGGTCCAGCTTGTGCCGCTATTGGTCGAGAGAAAGACACCGGAACCAGCGTCGGCAAGGAGATTTGTGCCTGAGACGGCAAGAGCTCGGATCCCATAACCCGTTGGTAAACCGTTGTTAACTGCAGTCCAGCTGGTTCCGTTGTCAGTGGAAAGAAAGACTCCAGCGGAGGCCGTCCCGGCGAAAAGGTTCGTGCCGGATGCGCCGGAGGGGTGGGAAAAGGCAAGACAAGAGACATTTGTATCCACCAAGCCGATACTGACGGCTGACCAGCTCGCGCCACGGTCAGTCGAAAGGAATACGCCGCCATTACTGCCCGCGTACAAATTCGCATCGTTTGCCAGAAGGGCGCGGAGCTCAAGGTTCGTCAACCCCGCGTTAGCTTGTGACCAGTTCGAGCCGTCATCGGTGGAACGGGAGACGCCGACATACGCGCACCCGATAAAGATGTCAGTTCCAATCACTGCAAAGCGCGGCCATTGAGATCCTGGGTTTGCCGCCCGTGTCCATTGGGAGTACGTTGAGGCAACAGGCAGCAGTCCAATCAGGACCACGCAAAACGACCGCCTTATGAGATTTCCAATGTTCATGTTGCCGCAGACCCTAAAGATCAGCATTTTGATGAGAGCTCCAAAAACCACATCGCCTCCCCTTTCGTTGACGAGGAGAAAAAGGCCGGAGAGAAAGAGCATTCGCGCATCAGAATCGCATGTGTGGGATAGTGCAAGAAGCATGCCACCGCAAATCCCAACCAGTTTTTGCCAGGTTTTGGCTTTCTTCTATACTGAAGAAGAGAGAATAATACCCAGATGCACAATTCCCCCGACTAGGAGCCGAGGACAACAGAGGCAGCCACAGGATCCATTGGTTTGCACCTGTTAGACTGCTACAACTGGGAAATGATCATGAATCGGACGCTGCGATTTCGGCGGGGTTCTGCCATTATAATGATTTGCAGGCGTCGACGATGGTCGCCACAGCTTGTTCTTCAGCATCATTCACCGTACCTCCCGTCTGTGATTGAACTCATCCTCGGTCAATTGTTGCCCGTCAATCCAATGATGACAAGCACGAAGGATAGCTGGCGAGGATATCTCAACATGGAAGCCCGAAGGTAAAAGCACCTGCCTGCCGCGCATACAGAGCGCCAGCAATTCTTCCGTCACATCGATCGTTGGCAGAGACTGCTAACAGAACTGCTAACTCTCTACTCAACAATGGGAGGGCTCGAACGAACTGATTCGAGGGCCGGGACCTGAGGAAACGAAACTTGATACTAGATTAATGATAAGTGGAAATGAAATCGGGCCAACGGAAAGGGCTGATGCTCTACCTCAGAGCGACGCGCCCGACCGCATTCTCGACACATTTCCGACAGATTCTTGTGAGAGTACAACGCTCCCGAATACCAACTGTTTGCAGTCTGTTAGCATTGAGGTGGACGATCTCAACCTACTATTGCGCAACGGAATGCTTTCGAATCTCATCCGGTTCTTCACAATGAAATACTTCAGATGACGAATCATGAGGGACACGGGGAAGGACCAGGCCACCGATGACCGGAAGGTGACGCTGATGCTCTCGGCTAGTCACAGCAGCGCGAGAATGACGAACTATCGGTCGGATAACTCACGAAGGTTTTGCAGGAACTTGCGGAGGGGTTGTCACACAACAAGGCGGGAGAAATTGCCGGGGTAGGAAAGTGTTTTTGCACTATGCTCGTGGTTTCTTTACTCCAAATGTCTTAAGATGAGGGTGATGGTGAACGCCCCCTGCCTCACACCGACAACCGACAAATCCATTCGGTCCGCTCTCCGCAAGGATCTTGAGAATATCCACAAGAAAGATCCCGGAGCCCTGATCATTGATGAGCTGGGTATTACCCACGGCTCAGCCCGCATCGACCTCGCCGTGGTCAACGGCTCGATTCACGGTTATGAGCTGAAGAGTGATCTCGACACGCTGGATCGATTGCCTGAACAAATGAGAATATACAACATGGTGCTTGACCATATCACACTGGTGGTAGGCAAAGCGCACCTGCATGAGGCGATCAATATCGTTCCTGACTGGTGGGGTATAACAATCGCGAAAACGACGAAGGACGATTCCAACGCAATTCGGTTCTATAAGATCCGCGAGGCAGACGAGAATCCAGTGCAAGACAGCGTTGCCCTTGCGAGCCTCTTGTGGCGGGAAGAAGCGCTACAGATTCTTGAGAGGATACAGCAAGTTGATGGAATCCGTTCGCAACCGAGAAGCGTGTTGTACCACAGACTGGCGTCGGTTCTGGACCGTCGAACACTGAAGAAGGAAGTCAGGGAGCGTCTGTCCGCACGGACAGGCTGGAGAGCTGCGAAACAACGCACGCCAAGTGATGGCTGATACCTGCACGTAGCCAGGTTTCTGCGACACCCGTGCCTTTGAGCGCGGTGTTTTTTATGTAAAGTGGAAAGTACTTTGCTTTCTCCATAATATATTTGTCACCCTCACTAAAGTTCTCGCCGTAATATCGTCCATCCTTAACCAATTCTGCTGCGCTCGCCAAGTACAGTTCGTACTTCTGTTTCTTGCCATTCATGATCAGCCAATAGTTCTCCATCGTGTACTTGATGCTTGTGCTCGAAGGGAAGAATTGCGAGGACTCCGAGTAGATCGGATGCTGAATCGTGTAGTCGGCAAAGGCCGGTTTCCTCGTCAGAGTCTTGTCGCCGATTTCGCCACTCCAGGTCTGCCAGTCCAGTCGAGGGATGAGATTCTCTTCATCGATTCTGCAGTTGGAGAGATCTTTTGGAAAGGCGCCGCCGCCGAAAATGAACGTCCTCCAATTGGATAGATTAGGCAATCCGAGGCACAGTTTTGTGTACGTCAAATGGCTGCCACCGTTATCTTCGGTGATATCCTGAAGATCGACAAGCAGATCAACGTTCTCTTCGGTCAAGCCGGCGAGCCCTAGATACTGAGTGATTTTCTTGTTCAGCCTTGGGACGTCTGCGAAATCGGCGCGAACCAATCGCAAGCACAAGCCGCGGCCGTTCGTCTTGGCGAGCGAGAAGACTGTTTCCTGTAGTTTCCGCTCATCATCAATGTGCACCACCGGGATGAACTTCGCGTCCAGGGCATCCCCTCCTGGAACGATCCGATGAAGACTTTCTGCCTTGAGTGCCGGCGTGTACAGCAGGCTGACATCGATGAAGATTGGGGTTGTCCCCCAATGTTTCACGATTTCCTCGGGGATTGTTGGTATGCGTTGTTTGAACGCTGCGATCAGGTCATTGAACACTTGTTCCTGCGCCGGGCCCGCCACGCCATTTAACGGGGATTTCGACTTTGGCATCACCAATTGGATCAAGGGAGTGATGTAGTGCTTGTCGCTCTCTCTCACCGTCGCCAACGCACCGCGTTCGGCACGTTTCCATTTCAGTATTGGCACATAGTGATCCATTCCAAACATAGTTGTCACTTCTGATTGTTCCTTGAGAAGAAGAATTGCCTGACGGTGGCCTGAGTGATGATTTTGTTTAAGTAGATGTATTTTCCCCCTTCATGTCTCATCTTCCCCGCGACAATCGCTACGTGCACTCCAAGCTCTTTTGCTAGGCTGTTTGCCGCCATGAATGACGGGAGCAGCCGGGCAGGGCTCACCTCCCATTTGCTTTCGGGTACCAGCGCTTCCCCCGCCACTTTATCTGCTTCTTTCTCTCTCTCATCGCCAACATTTTGCGTGTCCACCAAATCGTCATAGAATGAGCTGAGGTCCTGGTTGAAGTGCAGCGATATGTGGGCGAGTTCATGCATGAGAGTAAACCAGAAGTTATCGAGACGATCGTATCGCAGCGTCAGCCCGATCACTGGATGGTCTCTGTTCACAAGCAGCGTTGCCCCGTCGAGATAGGTCTTCTCGAAATGAGGCTCTATCACAAGCCCAATCCCCTTCATTCGAAGGAAGTCTTGGGCGAGCTGTGGACCACGGGGTTCCACACTCAGTCGGGCAAGATCCCGCATGACGTCCAAGTCAATACTCCCCTCTTTATATGCTCCTGGATAGTTCAGGCTGCTGGCAACTTTCAGAACAAAACCTGACCATGCAACAAGAGCCGGTTTGTCCATTGACCTCGAGACTCTGTAACTCGATTTTCTCAGCAGTCCGAGGATTTGTGTCGGGGATCCTATGGGTCGAAAGAAGGCGTCCATGACCTCCGCGACGTTGGCGTTCTTCAACGACTTCCCACGGAAGTAACCTCGTCTCGCCATCTCTTTCAGCGGAAAGCGATCCCACGAAACCTCATCGCTCTCCTTCGCGTCTGACCCCTTGAGAAGGACTTTGGCGGGTATGCCAAGTCCCTCTTGGAGGGACCGCATCATAGACAGCGTAAGAGGACGCTTGCGAGAGAGGATCTCCGAGACTTTGCTTCGACTTCCGATGAAGCGGACCAAATCACGCGGAGTGAGATTTTGCTGTTCCATCCGGAACACGATGGCATCAATCGGATCCGGCAGTGTTTCCGGAAACATCTTCGATTCGTAGTCTTTCACCAAAGTCACTAGGAGGTCGAGTTTCTCGCCTTCCTCCGAATCAGGATTTGGATCGTTAGCAAGAAGATTCTCGATCAGCGTCAACGCTTCCTCGTGATCTTCTTTTGTCCGTATCACTTTAATTTTGTTGTCCATGGCTATTACGCTATTGTGTCCCACTCCATATACTCATCGTGAGTGCCAACATTTTTTACTAGGACGACCTTGCTCTGATAGCCGACCCGGACCAGCAACCGATATCGATTTCCCCGGATGTTGAACACCACCTGATTGCCTGGGAGAATGCTGGCCTTTGCATACCTTTCCTTGATACTCTGCGGGGTATCCCAATCCGCCTCTTCAACCTCAGCTACCCATGAGTCAACCTGAGAACTGGCATCTGGATGAGACTCTTTGAATTCATTGAGCTTGTCTTTCCCGATTATGTTCATCGTTCGAGTGAATCCATGTTACCTTCCAATATGTTCCCATTATGGGAAATCTACTCGACCTTACGTTCAAAGTCAATACCCCTGTGGCTGCTCAAAACGACCCCATTCATGATGATTCATTGGGTTGGCCTGCCGATTCCAGCCGCAAATGGCCTTCCGACGCTCGAATACTCCATTTTTTCGCTCTGCAGCAAGGCCAGTGAGCCCCGGAAAAAGCACTTCAATTTTCGCCTCGTAGAGCAGAGAGAGGCGGCCTGCGTTCACCAGGCTAGGCAGGATATAGCCGCTCTCCCACCGGTAGATCCACGTCCGATCCTTGATTCCAAGGAGCTTGGCCACCTGCTTCTGGCTCACCCCCTTCATCGTCCTGGCCTATCTCGGGGCAATTTCGAAGAGAATTTCCGCGGACAGTTGAAGACCTTCGTATTCTCTCCCGAAGAGATCGCGGGCTACGCCTCGCAGGCGAACCAGATCATCGCGAAAATGAGGAATTGCTTGCCCGGCTAGCGAGTGAGTCATAGAAGATTCTCTAGGAAATGGTCCGGCTCCTCCGGATGTGCCACAACGGCGAGCTCCCCGAAGAGGGCTTCGGAAGGCACTACCGGCCTCTCGAAGAACAGCTGCGGCAGAATGAAGCACAGATTCCGGAACTCCTAGGGGTGTTCAACGTCAACTATAATTACCGGTCAGCGACGAAATCATCGCCGAAGCAAGGAACCTCATCTCCCGCTGGCCCAACCTGACGCTTTCCGAGGAGCGTACAATCGTCGAGAAGGACGACGTGTCTATTCACTTTCATCACCTCCCCTCACTCCATTCCGGACGCGGCGGCAACTTTGCGACGCAACCTCAAGGATGTAGGGTGATTGTCAACTATGCAGGTCGTATTCATCCAGTGACAGAGCATCTGCGTGTACGGACAGACGAAGTGGTCACTTTTCGGGGCAGAATCCGCGAATTCCAGAGGCCTGCTAACAAATGTGCTAACAGTCAGTTCACGCCGATCGCGTCGAATGCACCAACGGCCTTCGCGAGATTCGCGTCCTCGACGTGGGCGTAAATTTCCGTCGTCAAAATGGAGGCATGACCTGCAAGACGCTGAACAACTGGACCCGGGACGCCGTGGTTGATCAGCCAGCTAATCCCCGTGTGCCGCAGTGAATGGAAATGGATCCCAGGGTCGAACCCACCTCTTCTGACGTAACGCTTGAACTTCCGCGACACCCGCGTGCCATCCAGGCGGTTCCCTGCGCGACCCGGGAAAACGAACTCACCGCACTTTCCCTTCCTCGTTAGGAACGCAAACACCCAGCCGTTCATCGGGACCGTCCTCGGCTTCCCTCCCTTCACGCGGAACGTTGCTGAATTCCTGACATAGATTTCCTTCCGGCGGAGGTCAACATCGAGCCACTTGAGATGCACGATTTCCCCGAGCCTCATGAGCGTAAACACTGCAAACTGGACGAGATTGCGGAACTCGTCTTCATCAATCCGGTTGAGAAGTTCGACGAATTGGCTCTCCGAAAGGAACTTGGCTTCCTTAAATGGCACACGGACGAGCTTCATCCCCTGAAATGGACTTGTGTCGATGAGATGGAGCCTCGAGGCTTCGCGAAATGCAGCCTTCATAGCACGGAGCTCGACGTTCACACTCACCGCTGAAACTTCCTTCGAGCGTTTGAGTTTGAAGTCCTCGGCATCATTGGGTGTGAGCTTCTTCAGCTGAGTGTCGCCCAATATTCGTATTAAGTTTTTGAACGCTCCAGAATACATTGAAATGGTTTTTGCGCTCAACGATGTCGAAGCCCTTGCCGTGAAGTCCTCGGCAAAGTCGCTGACCCTAAACGACATTCGCTTCCGTTCTTCCCGTTCGAACTCAAGGAGGGCCCGGCGGGCTTCTGCTGCATCCCTTGTCCGGAGGCTTCGCCACACCCTCTGGCCACGCTCTGAGCACACAACATAAAAAATCCCATTTCTATTCAGCAGACAGGTCATGAATCGTGCTCCCCGGTTATGCGAAAATCCACCGCCGCAGCCCTGGTGGCTTTTCCTAGTCTTGCGCGACGAAGAGTCCATTGATGGCAATGCTGGAGGGGTCATCGCTGCTTGCCCATTTCCTGGCCCTCAATAGACAAGCGACGACTTCAGACCTGCTGAACGGTTCATCAGTAGGTTGCTCGGCCAGGCTGTGCTCCTCGAGAGCTGCCCAATTTGCAGCCCCCAGAAACACGGCGGTACAGCCGTGTATCTCCATGAGCCTTTTAACGACGGCAGCCTTTTCTCGACCAGCTCGTACGCCGTCTTCGAACATGAACAAGGGAATCTCGAAGTCCACCGATGCGAGATCCGACTCCCCTCCATGGGCAAGAGAAATTGCCGACGCCACTTCAAGAAGAGTATAGATCAGCTTGCCGTGCTGGCGGGTTGACTGCCAATCGCTGTGAAGTTCTAGGAGCGCCTGCATAAGCGCGCTCAGCCCACAGGCAAAACCCCACTCATCGAATGCTTCTGATATCTCCTTCGTCGCCAGCGTCTCGTGGTCCTCAGTGTCAAGCTCGATTTCCCAATTCATGAGTCTACCTTTCTTTCGTTGTTTTGCATATTTACTTTTGACCTGATATTCGGGTCTACACACTCCCAAGATCTCATTCCCTGACACCTTTGCCAAGGGTGGCATATATCTGTCGGTTCAGCCGACGCGTTGAGGACTGCTCTCACGATCTCGTGAACGCGAAGTCGTCAATTAGTTCTCCTCGACCTCCCCGTTTCGGTATTCTTTCGTCCTAGGCCTGTAGCGAAGACATGAGCATCGCCGGCACGCGAGCATGTCCTCTGGTGATGGGAGGTAGAGCTGTCTCACCGGACTTCCACAAAACGGACATCTCAGAAGAAATGTCCTCCCGCCAAAGTTACAGGCGATTCTATCGACCCTTACAGTGTAGACTCTGTCTTCTTCTCGTTCCATAGCACTCACGTGAGAGGCCGGCTGAACCTCCAAAACATGACCTTGTTCGTAGCTCCAGCCTGGGATGAAACTGAAAAGCGGCACCTCCTTGCCATCCAGAAATCCCTTATAGTTGAATTTCCGCCCCACGAATTCCAACTGGAAAACCCCGGCAGCACTTAGTCCCATTGCCTGCACGTACCAAGACTCGTCTACGAACTTCTTTGAGGACTTCCGTTTGTTCGTCATAATTGGACCTGTATTACTCTGGATTCAAAGCTTTACTAAAGGGATCGCTGAACGCTACAAGGGATTTCGGGTACGGATCAACTCTTGGTTGCACCAAATTCAGCAAGGAATTGCAGTTCTTTTCCCGAATGACCGTTCGACCTCCATTGCACCATGCCTTACCTGTCATTTGGACTACTCCAGTCCGGAGCTATTGCCCTCAATACATAACGTTCCATTCAAGAATTTTCACCTTTGCGTGGCCTGCAATCCGATATCATGACTTGTTCCTCTCCGAAATCCGCCTAGCGATCCTGGACCATAGAGCCACCCATTTGGTTTCTGATAGGAACATGGCCTGTCGGGCACGAAAACCAGTTTCAGCCCCCCCCATCAAACGAGCCCTCCTCGACGAGCTTTAGACGCCGAGCTTCTCGGAAAGCTGCCGAATACATGGAAAAGGACTCCTCGCTGAGCGAAAAGAAGACATCGCCGTGAAGTCGTGTGCGAATTCACTGAGCAAAAGACTGCGGCGCCGGCGGGCCTCCTCTTCAACCTCGAGGAGAGCCCGCCTTGTCGCGAGTTCGTAGGCTTCTCCAAACACGCCTACCACAGTTGCTACTCGCGACGTAATCGAGACTGCTGCGTTTGAGAAGACACATCATTTATTTCCCGTAGGACTTTACTCCTCAAAACTCTCGTCATAGAAGATCTCTTGCGGCACAGCTGCTGCTGGGGCTGCGAGCTTCCACGCTTCCGTCGTACAGAACGGGGAGCTGCCTATGAGGTCGATGAGTCTTGATATTCCAGTGGGAGACCTCAAGTCATCAAATCCCGGGCTCGCGGCCTGGTCAAGATGTGCGAGTATGTGATTCATCTCAGGTTGGTCAATCGGCTCCCCAGCCACGATGACGTCGAGACCCATGATCACGCTGTAAGCGCTCGACAGGACAACAATGACTCCGCACCTCTTGAAAAGGTCGATAAAGAATTCAAGCTTCTCTGAGTCCGGTCGGAAATCCTCGTCAAGAAGAGCCACGCAGATCTCGAGTCTGTCAGTTCTAGCTCATCACTGGATTCTTCCCATAACGATGAAGCAGCACACTCGTGGTAAACCCTGTAGAAGAGGTCCGCCCTTGCGCTTTTTGCCTCCAAGTTCGGGTTTGGACCGACTTGAAGCAACGCACGGGCAATCATCGAAAGCGTCCGACGAAGGTCTGTTTCCAACAACGCCTTCTGAATCTCGTCCTCCGCGATTTGGGTGCGTTCCTCTACCGAGAGTTCGACTTCGGTAATCATGGTATTACTCCTGTTGTTGTTTGTGATTGTTGGTTGTTTTGCACTACTACTTCATTTTTTGGGAATCTGCTCTTGGCGCGTTGAATCTTTCCGGCCAAACCGAAAAGCAAAACCTGACTGTTCTTCTAAGGAGGACGCAAGCTCCCACATGATGCACAGCATACGGGTCCGATCATGGCGATCGTTCTCACCGGTCGCTCATTCGAAAATGGTTCGAATAAACGCGGCGAGAACCCGACCAAAACCTTGCTCATCTCGGAGATGATCGATTCGTTCGTCCCCCTATCTGGCCCTGTTGGGTCTGGAACAACTTCCCAATTCATACGCTATCCCCGGTATCGTTGTTTGTGTTTCGTGGTATGTCGGCTCTTCCTGATCTCGGCCTGTCCGTCGATTCATTCCCTGTCTCCTCCGCAAATGGCTGCGTGCAGCTGTCGGCTAGTCCCCTGCCTGGAGAGCTGCCTTCAAGAAATGGCGAAGAGAACGGCGACGATGGATTTCCCTCGGCCTCATTCTTCCGGTGCTCTTTCGTCCTCGACCTGTACCGGAGACCCGAGCATCGCCGGCACGCGAGCATGTCCTCGGGAGTTGGGAGGTAGAGCCGTCTCACCGGACTTCCACAAAACGGACATCTCAGAAGAAATGTCCTCCCGCCAAGATTACAAGCGTTTCTATCGACCCTTACAGAGTAGACTCTATCTTCTTCTCGTTCCATAGTACTCACGTGAGAGGCCGGCTGAACCTCCAAAACATGACCTCGATCATAGGTCCAGGTAGGGACGAAGCTGAAAAGCAGCACCTCCTTGCCCTCCAGCAAGCCCTTGTAGTTGAACATCCGTCCCACGAATTCCAGCTGGAAGACTCCGGCTGCGCTCAATTCCTTTGCCCGCACCTCCCAAGACTCATCTACGAACTTCCTGGAAGACGGTTTTCTATAGCTCATATTAGACCCCACTTTCTCATCGACTAAAAGGTTTCCCCAAAGGGCTTCCCAATTGCAGCTAGGGTTTTCGGCAAAACATGATACTTCGCGCTCCCACAAATTTCCGTATACAAACGCGCCTCTGTTGCGAAATCAAAGTTGAAAGGCTAGGAATATGAATCTTCATTTGCCTTGGAGACAACTCCGGCTTAAGGTTGAATACCCCTGTCGTTGGAGCGCATTCAAGAACTTCTGCCCACGGAAGATCTAACCTTGTCTCACCTCTGATGTATTCCACACTCGCTGACGCGTCAACTCTGGGCTGTATCCCCGTTGTCCAATCCGGTATATGGAAACGAATCTTCTAACCTCTTGTTTTTGGCAAACAAGCAACTGCCTTCGGCGTACCCGTTTGAAGGCTAGCACCCTGATCTAGACCCCTATCTCTCGCAGCGAGGATGGAACTATTCAACTCTTCTAGAAGTTCACACTTTTCTTCGGAGCCTCCATGGATCTGAATGTTTGCGATTGCGCGCCACAGCTTATGCTTGACTGATCGTTTCATCAGGCCACGATGTATCAGATCCTCCAGCAGTTCATTGAATTTCCACTCGCCAATTGTTTCGATCCCGACGGCCATGAGCTCTAGGCGCAGCGATCTCAAGCAATATGCGGTCATTCCCTCTCCCAATGCATATGTGTTTTTCACCACTTTTTGATAGGCGGCATACCATTTCGAAACGATATTTCTGTAAACTATCGGATCTCCAAGTCTGGAAGCTGACAGACCGTGCCGATAGACGTTTTCAGTTTTGAGAATCCGATATTCATATCGAAGTATGTTATGTTCTTTGACGACATTCTTTAAGCAATCTGGCAAAGTGAGCGTATGGAGCGGACTTTTCATCAATTGTGCAGCTTTGTCGTAAAACTGGAGACCAAATGTTCTTGCGTGGAAATCCCGTGTCGTGGACTGATGATCATGCCGATTCGCTCTCGGATAGGCCGCAAGAAGAGGAAGATACAGCGGCACAGGCCGTGAGAGTATGAGATTAGCTGCAACGTCAACCCTTCGAACGTTTGCCTTGCAGACATCCACACCGACCATTTCGGATATCTTTTCGAGAGCGCTTGAAACATCGTTCATGGTCAACGGGACGAGATTGCTGCCATGGAGAAGAACCGCGAGCGAACCCATGATCGAGAGCCCCTCTGTTTTTTGTTCGACCCTCAGATTCCCTATTTTCATTATGTGGGAATACGATCCCCATTCCGGCTGCGGTACTGGTGAACCTCTCCACCCGGATCGGTCGGCCGGCATCCTCTCGCCGGGAATAAACAGTCTGACTGTGTCATAGCTCGGCAAGGAGAAGAAATCTGGATGAAATATCTTGTTGTTATTGTGTTCAGATTCGATTGGCAGTCTGTCGTTCTCGTAACAGATCTGTGAATCCCGGTTCCGTCCTTTTCGCATCTTCAATGTGTCCTTCTTCTTCGGCTGTCTCGAAGCTTGATTCCGTTGACCACAAGTGTATGGCAGTTAACGCGCGCTAGCATCTCACGACAGTTGTATAGATGCCATACGTTTCGCGAGAGATGAATGCTATCCAGCCGGCCTGGCTGGTTTTCAATATTTCCCTCCAGACGCTGCCACCTCCTGAGCAGGTGGCGTGCGTGTTCGAATGATGATTCCAAAAGGTACAAGTTACACCTCGTCATGAGTGCACGAACTTTGGTTTCTTTCTTTAGGACCCACGCTTCATTTGGGTCCTTCTGTAGTTCATTGACCGATTCCTCAGTGAAACCTCTAATATCTTTCACGCTTTGCATATTCTCATTCCTCTCTGATAATACAGGCGCTACATTTACCCTAGCGTTGCTACATTCGGCGTAGCATCTCGGACATCTGGGGCATTAAGGTCTCAGTCGAAACGTATAATTGTGGAAACGGCGCGAATGCCGCGCACAGACCGTGGTATAGTTAATTTGAAAAGCTTGACAAGAGGCAATGACCCGCTTTTAAGTGTCCCGCGCATCCTCGCCCATTTTGGATTCCAGTGTTCCTTGCAACCACAAAGCCTTCTAAGAATTCTGACCTACAACTAATAACGAAACGGGTGCGTATTCCCTGCAGTCAGATATCGCGCCGCCAGCGAAAGCAAAAGGCGATCTTGAAGTCTATTCGACTTCAAAACCGCCTTCGATACCGCTTTTCCCCGTAATGTCGGGTAGCCGGCTGCCGATCAGTTCATTTTGTCAACTGCGCCCCTCCGACCTTCATTATTATGGCCAAACTTGAAATCATCATGTCTCCCAATCAATGGGTGCGCTAGGGGAATAGGAGAGGTTTCGCCCCTTCTTGATTGACGCCAAGAAATGTTCAAATAGGTCTTCGCTATTGGTTAATATTCCATCTCGGAGAGCGCGCAATATAGCATTGGAGACCCGCTTTCTTATGCGCTCGGTCGACTCTGCTACCCTTCGTGGACGCCCACGAATATTTGTAACGCCAGAAAGGTTCTTCCAGAATCTCGTCCCTTTGCCAACGCCCGGAGCTCGACACGACCATGATCGTGGTCCCTCTCTGCCTCGGAGATGTCTTCCTGCAGTTCCTGGATATTTCTTCTAATTTCCAAGAGTCTACGTTCGTCTATCAGTTCTACACCTCGATGGAAATTATCCGAATGCATCTGACCAAATTCACCTTCTCCTTGACCTCCCGCATTGCCCGAGACCCGTCCCGCTCGAAGGGTCCTCACCAACAAACTGAAGAAGTTGGGAAACGGAAACGCTCGCGTTCTTGTGACGGAGAAGGACATGAATATATTTCAGACCATTAAAGCCTCTCACGTAGAATTGCGGTTGACCCCTATAGCGGATCATCCACATATCGCCCCCTTTTTTGAACACATTCTCCGGATCGTCGCCGGCTGTTATTGACGGTGGGACCCCATTAAACGTCACGATCCGGACATCATTGCGGTCGGCGACAAATCGCTCTTCAAGGAATTTAAGATAAGCTGCGAACCGTTCTTGCGTCATAAAAACACAATACGTTAGTTCCACAAGCTCAAGCGGAGGGGCATGCGCGAGGAAGATCCGATTGGATAGGAGAATACTTCTGATTCGGAGGAATGACTCCAATACGTGTTGGCTGATCTTTCTTCGGCCGATATAAGGTGCCATTCTTTGACTATTGCTTGACATTCACGCCAGAGGATTTTGCTCGCCTCGCGCATGCGCACATCATCTTTTTTCGGCATATAGGACAAAGAGCGTTTCAACCGGGTAAGGACGCATTCCCCCGTGGGATTCATTTGAATCCCCCTCGCCGCTGCCATCTCTAAGCTTAGAAGTCGTTGAAGATAGTATTCGGCCTCAAACGTATGTGGTACATCTAGGATCGAAGACCTGCTCACAAATCGCTCGATTGTTGCAGTAAACTCAGCAATGATGGCTTTGCGATCAATGAGATCCTTGGCTGACCCACTCCGAAGCAACTGACGGAATGCGGCTTCCGCCAGTGAGTCATGTAGCACATCCGTAGGAACTCGTCCTACTTTTGCCAGCCGATCCACGCGTACCTGGGTTTGCTTCGACATCCTGTCGAAAGAGCCCGATAGAATTTCAAACAACGATAGGATCTGATTCATGAATGATCACCTGCTCAATCCGACAGAGTGTTACACAGAAAATGATTGCTCTATACCAAAAATGTCCAACCCCGAGTTGTCCGCCTATCCCTTGAATTGCGCCCCAAGACGGACTATTCTGGGCAAGTCGAACTAATCCAGGGGCAAAAGATCAATCCGTTGAAGCGGCTGGACACAGCTCGAAAATCCCGACAGGAACTCCTTGGCTAAGATCCCAAGACTCTTGATGTCCCTTTTGAAATCGCCGATTGTCACCCCGTTGGCAAGATCTGCGCTGCTGACGTAAAGAGACAAACTTGCTAAAGTGGCATTTAGGTCTTCCAAATAGTGTAGCCTTATGCCTATAAATAAGTCTGTAGCAAGAAACAACACAGATGACCAGTTGTCTTGATCGTCACTAACATTCGACGGATTTAGTTCAGCCATCCGGTTCACAAACACGGAGGCCTTAAGATACAACGCAGGGAGTCTGAAGTCGCCTTCTGTTTTGAATGTCAATATTTCCCCAAGAGCCGTCTTCTCCTATGTTGATCGTGGGGAGAAACAATAGGACTTCCTCTTGAAAGTCTCGGCGTCGGAGCCACTTATCTAATGACCTCGCCAATTTGCACAACCTACGCGGAGAATCTGGTGTTCCTATGTAGAGAATGTCTCTTCTAAACTCCTTCAGAAGCGACGATTCATCAACGTAATCCCACGCAAAGAATGGCTGAACAATTAGCAGGAATCCGATCATAATTGTCTCAGCTTCATTGTTTGGATGAGAAAAGCAGTTGTGGTGCCAAAAAACCAAACATACCCTTTAGGAGCTTCCGAACGAATTGCGTGTTCCGATTCCACCAATTGGAACCTGTGCGCCAGACCGCTATAGACTAACGATGTCATACGGTTCGTCTTTCACAGAGTACCAGAGCCTTCATGATCGACCAGGATGAGGCTGAGCGGGGGATATCAGGCAATGTGGCAAACAGCCCCCTCCTTCCATATTGCGAAAAGGAATAGAGGGCAATCTTCTCGTCGTCCATCTCGATAAATGCCGGCACTGGATGAGGGTAAACTGTCCCCAAGACATGGGACACAATCAAGAAGAATACTTCGCGGAGGGGAAAGGTGAAGTCCCGTTCGTCGATGATTTCCTTATTTGTCATTACCGACTTCGTAACTAAAGAGCTACCGTTGATTTCACACCGTGCGATATGGTTGAGTGCCCCCGTCCAGCTTCGCGCGAAATATAGAATTCCGTCGAAGAAGTACACGTTCCACTTGTCTTCCATTTGGGTGGACACGAAGGCAGGCCCTCTGTTCAGCAGACCTTTTTGAAAGGGGAAAGTATATTCAAACTTCGCCTCGACCGCGTTCTGTGGGAGTTTGCCGATAAACTCCGTTCCGTCAGATTTTGAGTTACGACTGAACGATTCCGCAATTGCCGGAGACGCTGTAGTTGAAACATGATGGAGGGCAAATGACCGACAATCCAGAACGTCCATTCCGAAAGGACTCTCGCTCCCTCGAAGCCACGCCAACTCTCCCGGCTCGTTTTCTTGACTCCCCAATAGATCGTATCCCGTGATAACATCACCGACTTTAAGGGTTCCACCGAAGTTCTTCTTTTTCATGATTGCGACTCCCCTAGTACAGGCGCGCAAATTCAAACCCAACCAACACGATTCCTAGCGACGAGATCGTATCGCCTTTATCGGTTCAAGGGTTGCCAGAAGCTTAATGACCTCGACATAATCCTTCTGAAGGTTTTGGAGTCGTTTGGCAATATCAACGGTATAGTCAATCGCGTCTTCGTGCGATTTCACGACCCGGGCCAGCTTCTTGAGAAGGGTTACGCGAACCAGAATAGACGCGAGAGCACCAGACAACGAATTCATCTTATCGGTCTGCGATGTTGAGTCATCATCGGTTTCACCGACTTGGATTCTCGCATCCTTGATGCCCTTCAGAAAGGATCTACCCTCAAATCCCTCCAAGAAAGCGATCTCTAGGATGTCGGTATCGAGCTCTGACGCCATGGGAATCCCTTTGGGAATTCGACCGACACCTGATAGGGTATCAGATGTATTTATGCACCGGATCAGAGCGACATTCCGCTCGCATTCCAAATAGAGAAGGCGTAAACGCGCGCCTGTATCATACCTTCCTTGTTTCCATTTTGTGAATCTGTCGACAATCGCCCAGGTAGTCGAGGTAATTTCACCCATCATGTCGTCTTCCCTCCGCTGAGGTGGATTCCATTTATAGCGACTATCAATAGCACTTTGTCGTGCATTGTTGAGTATTCAGACTTGGATTCTTCTGAAATCTGTCCGAGTCCAGTCATATTCAAAAAGCCCGACACTATTCGCCAGGCTATCCTTTGGCAGTGAATCCCAAAGCGAGGCCCTAGTCTTGGTTCCCCGTTCCGGCGAAGGCCAGAATGCCAAGTAGAGTTTACTCGCTGAAAACTCTGCACGACAATTGACCGTTCCACCATTGAGAAAACGTCTCATGAATACCTCAACTTCCCTGACACGACGTTCGACAAACGTGTTTTCCCGACCCGGAGAATGATGGTATCCGTTGAGGTAAAGTCTATTATCAGCACGTACGCACAGCAGTTTTCCGAAGTCTTTGGCGAACTCTTCTCGCCGAGTGCTATACTCTGATTCGACGGCCCAATGAAGTCCAGTATTGACCATTGGGTTATCCATTCCGTAACAAAGGAAATGCAATGTGTAAGCGCAATATCCAATAGCCACTCCCCCGGTTCCTTCTTCCCGAAATCATCGACCGGCTGGACCAATCGGCGGACATTCCCATCGGTTTTGCAGGTTTTGTACAGCTGCATTGGCAACTTCCGCCACGAACTTAGCTGACCTCAGGCTGTTACTTCCCGTAAGACCCTTGAATTTTCCCTGGTCTTTAACACTAAACGCTTTTCCGAGAGCGACGCAAATTAGCGATTTCAGTTGTTCAGGTTCGATAGTCATTACTGGATTATTTCCTTGAGTGAATTGACGATTTGAACCATACCGAGGGTATCGAGGCCACAATATTCTTCAAGCTGTTTCCTCACCCGGAGGCGCTCTCGCGCCCGAAACCTCTCCAAAGGTCACTCTCAGAAACTCCAGGCTCGCAGTTCCCCCATCCGCGATTCCCATCGACTCGTACCCCCTTCCGGTAAGCGAGGGCAATACCGCCTTGATTGATGCACTACCCTGTTGAGATGGATGATAGTAATGGAACGATCGAAAGGGTTTCAGGAGATCAACAAAACGTCCTTCGATCTCCTTGAACCATTGTAGATATTCTGCGTACGCGACACTTGACTCTCGGAGGATTCGCTTTTCGAAACCAGCATTGTAAGCGACAATTGAGCCGCTATTCCCTAACAAGGATTTTAGCCGATCAAGGATTTCCTTCCGAGGATCGTATTTGTCTTCGGCAAGAAAGGAGTAGTGTCTCGGTATCTCGCGTTCGGATTCAACTATGTGGAGTGAGTATTGAAATGGTATTTGCTGGTATGGACTCGCGTTGTCAAATAGGGGGATGGCAGATGCAAGTGTCTCAAAATCCAGGAAGTAAAGAGGATACGCAAGATCTTTGAGAAACTCTGCGATTGCAGGCTTGTCGATGTGAGCTCGACGCTCCTTCAAGGAAGCGACCTGTATGCTCTGCGAATTGCTAAGTTTGTAAGTCTGTGGAATGTCAACTATACTCTCCACGCCGGATCGAAGAAGTTCGAATTCCTTCTGGCCCGATCTGTACAGTGTCATGACGTTGTCTTCGGGCAGATAAGCCCAACAAACGCTTTGGAGCGGACATTCGTAGGGGTCGCTGCATTGCGGCCCTATTGGAATGTCTGGCCATTTCTTCCTTTCAATGACCTCAGCCATTTTTCGAAGGTCATCGGGGACGCTGGAAATGACTTCATTCACTTGATCGGTAACGTCTTCCTGCACAAACAACTTCTTCGGATCAACTTCTCCATTTCTGACGTATTTGTTATTGATGTGCAGAAGAAAGCAATTCCGAATCTTTAATCCGGCCCCTTCGTATGCATACCATTGAAGTGCAAGGTCTCTAATGTTGACATCCTTCACCTCGGTCGAGCTTTTGACTTCAATGATATCCCACTCGTCCGCACCAACAGGATTGAGCACATCAGCCCGGGCATACGCATTCCCGAATGCAAATGCAGCCTCGAAGAGCGGCTTGCGCTTCTTGATCGCCTCAAGAGACTGTGGCAATACCTGAGTGAAGTCTACTATGCCCTTTTGCCACCTCGATTCCACCAGGAAACAAGGACTTGGCAAGTTCTCCGACCTCATGCCCCTGATCAAATATCGCTTGTAGTGACTGATCCGGAGGAGGGATTTTGTCCTTCGCATTATAGTAGTGCCAAAGGAGCTTGGAGCACTGGAGACCGGAGAGATATTTGGATTTGGAAATATAGACCATAGATTTGACTATACTCCGTCGGCTCAATGTGCTACTCCTCGCCTTCCGCCGGGGGGAGGGTCAGGGTTCTGGGCGTTGTTTCCACAGTCTCGATTGAGCTATGTCTTCGGCGGTTGAAGCTCCGAGCTCCTTGAATCTCCTTGCGGTTACGAGAACCCTTGTCTCAAGTGTGCCAACTGCCCGATTGTATGCGCCGACAGTTTTCTCTATTCCGCCTCTGATATCGTCGAAATGTTCAACCAGTGTGCTGATTCGAGCATAGAGTACTTTCCCGAGTTCGCTGATCTGCTGGGCGTTCTCTGCAATCTGTTCTTGCCTCCACCCATATGCCACCGCTTTCAACAACGATATTAATGTGGTTGGCGTCGCAAGTATTACCCGCTGCTTCACTCCTATTTCTATGAGTTCAGGAGCTTGTTCTAACGCTGCACTGAAGAAGTTCTCCCCGGGCAGGAAAAGAACAACAAATTCCGGGGCTGGCGCAAATTGATCCCAGTACGCCTTCTTGCTGAGTTTACTAAGGTGATCACTGACGTGACGGGCATGGTCTTTCAATCGTGCCAACCGAGCTTCGTCTGTCGTAGCTTCCATTGCATCAAGGTACGCCTGAAGGGGTGCCTTTGAATCTACTACAATATTCTTGCCGTTCGGCAATTTTACTACCATGTCGGGCCTGAGACTGCCATCCTCTGTGCTCGAAGATTCCTGAGTAACGAAGTCGCAGTACTCTGTCATTCCTGCCAATTCTGCTACACGTTTAAGTTGGATCTCTCCCCACCGACCTCTTACATTTGGAGTCCGAAGTGCCCGAACAAGGTTCGCAGTTTCTGATTGAAGCTGGCTCTGGCCTTTCGACATCAGTTGTATTTGCTCGATGATAGAACCATACGCCGTGTTACGCGCCTTCTCAATTTCAGCGATAGTGGAGTCAACCTTCTGTAGAGAATCCTTAATGGGTGAAATGAGGTTGGCTATTGCCGCCTCTTTGGCTTCCAGATCCGCCTTTGCGCTTTGGTGCGCACTTTCAAGATGAGTGGTCGCCAGGGTGAGAAACGATTGATTGTTGCTCTTCAACGCCTCCGCGCTCAATGCCTTGAAAGCATCGGCAAGTTTGGTGCGCGCGTCATCCAACAATGCCAGTTTATCATTGGCAGCTTCTTTGTCCTTTTCGATCGTTTTCCTGAGTTCGGAGATTGTTGCTTGGTACGAAGCGTTCTCCGACCTCAACTTTTCTTGAAGGGCTTCATCCTGCGACACTTTGATCTCAAGCGCGGGGACTCTCTCCAATGCAACTTTCAATCCGGCACACTCGGATCGAAGTCTGATGATTTCTTGGCTTTGTTCTTCCCTAGCGACTTCCAGTGCCCGGGTAAGTTCCTTTGCACCTTGGTTGTCTTTTTCAACGTTCGACAGCTTTTCAGTAAGGACCATTCGTTCGATCTCACTTGCTTGCTTTCCAGCTTCGAACGAGGAGCGTGAATCCTTCTTAAACATCAACCATGAAGCGACGCCTCCCATCAACAAACCGACAATAAGGAAGATCAATGACGTTGCCATGTCCATTGAAAGCTCCACTGATTTCTGATGGATTCAAATGTCAATTGCCTAACCACCGCACCTGTTGATCGTGTAACAGGGAGGAACACAGCCTATTCGGATTAGTCAGCAGGCTCTTTCACCTTATCCGATCCCGTCATTCTAATCTGGTATCCACGTTTTGTTGTCAAGAATTGTTTCTGTCAAATCGACTAGTGACTGCTCATAACATTTCTTGAGTTCCTTCTTCCAAGTGGGCGTCGCAAAATCTATCTCTGCGACAGGCTTCTTTTTGGGAAGATTGTACTGCTCATTATCTTCATCATATTCGAAGATCCAGCCTTTACCGATCAAACGTCGTCTCAGAGATACGCCCGGCTCTTCATCAAAGGTATCTTGCTCGATATCGTCGTTTAACACCAATGAAGTCAGACAGTGTAATTCACTGTCATCGTCGAAAGATACCCCACGCCCCACATAAGCAAACGAATCATCCCACTTTTCCTCTTCCATGAAACTACCCCAAGCTGTAATGCACAGTTCCATATCTTCAAAGAAATGTCTAGGCTTCGTATCAAAGGATATAACGGAAAACCCGTTTCCGTCAATAACCGACTTAATCGAAGAATTGAAGAAGTCTCGCCAATTTTCGTAAAGCAAGGCCGCGTTTTGCCAAGTGGCTGCTCATTGATCCTTAGGAATATCATTAGCGTTTTCTATGAGTCTGTCCGAGGGTCTGATTTCACTGGTTTTCGAGCCTTTGTCAAGTCATCGGGAGATCGGGAATTTTCCCGATTACGTTCTTTAATGTAGATCAACAACTTGCTGGCATAGAATAAATCCAGGAATTGAGAGATCTACCGCTCAACGAGGAGTGAGATCCAGGGTGATCTTGGCGAACTCATCACTTGTTACCGCTGAAAATCCAGTCCAGCTTTCCCTTTGGGCGTCTGCGAGTAGCCCAGCGTCCGTCTCCGACTCGTCTGACTCTTCCTCATCGATAGATCCCAGTTTCTTCTTTTGATCCCCCATAAGGATCTGGAACCATTGGTCTCTCTGCATCACGGTGTGAAAGATCCGCTCCTCATACGTGCCTTTGAGAAGGAAGAACCTCACGTCGATTGGACCATCGTGGCTGTAGCCCTCCCGGTCGACCCTCCCTTCACGCTGCTCCATTTTAGCGGGGTTCCACTCAAGATCGTAGTGGAGAATATACCTCGACTGCTTCTGGAGGTCAATCCCTTCTTCACCAACCCGGCTAACAATCAGAACAAAGGGATTCCAGGGTTCATTAAAATTCAGGCGGTTCGACTCCCGTTCCTCGGTGACACTACCATCATACCTGGCAACAACTCTGGGAGATCCCAGGGTCTCCCGCAACAATGAAAGTTCCTGGGTGATCCTGCCCTCGTCGTTGAACTGACGACCGGAACCGGGTTCTGTGGAGAACTCACAATTCTCTTTCGCGATTTTCAATAACCGCTTGCATACTTGGTCGAGCAGATTCTCGCAAATGAACTCTCGGATATTATCCTCTGATACAGCAAGCCGTTCTCGTTGCAAGTGCAGCAGCAGCGATATCAAGAACAGCGGCTGGTTCACGCGCATCTCGAGGAATGGACGGTAAAGTTCAGCCAGGTGCTTGTTTCGCGTCGTCTTAAAGCCCGCATCTTTAGCTCGTTCTCGTGAAATGACCAATCCGGTCGAAATACTCTGCTCGGAATCGAGTGTCCGTTTGATCGCTGCAATTTCATTCTGACATATCCTCCGTACCAGTGCTTTCAGCCCCTCTACGTCCAGCCCGCTCTCCACAGTGACAAGACCATTGACCATCTCAACAAAGAGAGGTGAAACCCTCTCCAGGAGAACATCATTCAGGTGTTTTGCGGTCCCTAGGACGAATTTGTTGAAGACAACGATCTTGCCCATTGACCCGAAAGAACCACTCTTCACCTTGTCGATCTCGTGGCGCACGAGGCTCTCAACAACGTCGGCCAGCGCAGCCACTTTGGGATGCAGCCGCCGTGTTTCCCAGCTAGTCAGCATCTTCCTCAGCCGCTTTGCCCGAGGCGAGTTTCTCTCCAGCAACCGCTTCGGTTCTCCACTGCCCGACCTCTTGAGGAGTTGGTGATACGAGGAGAGTCCCTGTTGAAGGTCCATGGCAACAAAGGCGCTTCTACCATCAACACCGTCGCCCCGAGCGTCGATAGCTTCTTGCACAAGTTCCCGCAGACGGAGATAGAACAGCGAATCCGGCCCTTCGAAGGGTATAAGTGTAAGCTGCGGGAGCATTTCGCGAAGGTTATCGAATTTGCCGAATGCTTTCTTGTCCCAGATTGCGCTAGAACGAATCACAAGGGCGTGAGAACGCGTTCGATTGCCAGCAATTGTGCTTTTCGAATTCCTTGCCATGAAACCACGCATCAGAGATTCGAGCCCATGAGTTTTCGTTGTCCCGGTTCTACAATCATGCAATTGGCTGATGATCGCTACTCGAGCCGGGTTTTCAGGTACAAGTGCCCTCAACTCAAAGAGCTTCTCCAAACTCGATTGGTATTCTTCGAGAAGATTCTCGAACTCGCGGGTATCACCACCTCTCTGTGCTATCCGCAGCAGGTTTACCATCTCCCTTGAATTCAGTTCGAACGGAGTTGCTGTTAAGAGGAGGATGTGACGAAAGGAAAGTGTCCCTTTCACGCCAAAACCTGGAACGCCATTCCTGCCAAGCTTCTTGTATGGCGATGCGAAAATGCTGTCGCATTCTCCCCCCTTCCCAAAATGATGGGCTTCGTCAACGATCACAAGATCCCAGGGAGAGTGAAAGATGTACTTCAACAACTTGGCTTTGTTGCGGCTTTTCTTGTGAAGGACACCCGTATTCACCAGGTAGAGGCCATCCGGAATATTGACACGACGCCGTTCGATTCGGCCACGCAAGCGTCTCCCTCCACGCCCCCCCCAAAGATGATTGGCCCTCGTGACGTTTTGTATGGTCGTGCGGTTTTCAATAAATGAAGTAACGAATTTCTCCCATTTCGGTCCGATCAGGTAGCTTCTGAATCCATGCTCGCGATTCTTTGAACTTGTCGTCAGCTCTTCGTTCCATTTCCGGAGGAGTGCTGGCTTGCACAGGATGAGGATCCGCCGGACAGGCCTTGCTGAATGGTTGTAGTACTCCCACAACAGTGACATGATGGCAAGTGCCTCGTAAGTCTTCCCAGAACCGACTTCATCGGCCAGAACCACTCCCACTTGGCCATTTCCTACAAGGCGTTCCAGCGCCCAGCTCACAACCGCTTGCTGATGATCCCTACCCAGCTGTATTTGAGACGCAAGGGTCTTTTCGAAAGACATAGGACTACGTCACCTTATCTGGCTACTGAAGGACCTCAGACGGTGAACTAAGTCGTTCACCACTGTCTGTAGATCAACCTCCTGCTCAGCTCTCTTTCGCAGGTACGCTTTCACTTCATCCAACGGGTCGTCAAGAAGCACTTGCATTTCCGCCTTGGAGCCCTCAAGGTAACCCTTACGCTTCATCACGCCGATACTGTGCTCCAACAACGAAGACGTCTGTTCGAGGAAGAAGATCGTCTCTTCCTGACTTCGCTCATCCAGCGTCGCAAGCGCTTTCCTCGTCAACTCGCCAAGACGACGAAGGACATCCATGATCTCCCACGCTGGGACGTCCTTCTTTGTCAGGCGGTTTCTCAGTCCCCGGGTTCCAATACTCATATTACGGAAGAATTGGTCCAGGCTTGCCTGGTTACCGGGCATTGCGGGAGATAAAGAAGTCTTGGGCGAACGCTCCACTTGGGAGACTCTTCTCTCGTAGTCTCCTATCTTCGTTGAACCAAGACCTTCACGGTAGACAAGGAAATCAAGACTTGTTTCTTCGGGAAAGAACGTTGTGCGAATGAAGTCTTCGGGATTCTCTACGTTCAGTGCGAGAGCACATGATTCGATCACCTGCCCCTGTTCATCCAGGAATTCCACTTCGATTGTTGTATAGCTAAGCTTTCTCCCGCCGATATCGTCTGTCGATTCCGCGAGGATCCGATCCCCAACCGCAATCTGAAGCCAGATCGCACTATCTTCCCCCTTTACTGCCACTTGCCCGAGCTGTAGCCGCTCTTGAGACTCGGGAGAAGACAATGCGACGCGCACTGATCCTCTCCACCCGTTGGCAACACGGACACAGATTGACAAGGATCTTGATGATACGCTCAATATCGCATCAAGAACCCTCATGCTCGCCCTTGGAAACTGTGCCTTCACAACCCGGCATTTCAGCTCCTTCCACTTCGGGATCTTCTCGAATAGCTGCCCGAATTGAAGCACTTCCTCAACCTGTGCCAGAGTCACATTGGATCCGATTAAGTCAGTACGGACGATGAGTTCCGAATTCCCTTTATTTGCTGTCGACAGATAGGCCGCCGAAGTGAAATTTGCAGAACCACGGATGATGGAGACAAAGGTCTTCCCCGCAGCCGTCGCTCCCGATAGCAATACGAGCTTTGCATGAAGTCGGCGGGAATCTTCGCTCGTATGATTCTTGTCATACACCTCTACGTGTTTGCCCAATCTTGCCAAAGACTTCACGGGGAGGCTTGTCTTCAAATCATCTGTCAATTGAACCATGAAACGAATGCGTTTCGGGGAAAGCGTCGAGGCAAGACGCTCGAGCAAATCGTCCTCGAGAGTCTCTTCATCCGGATCGTCTTCCTTCACTAGTTCCTCGGGATCAAAGAACGGGCTGACAACCACCATCTCTTCGATCGTACGCACGTCGCTCCACGAGAACGCCTGATCGAATAGCGGTTTCTCGTAGTTGTGAATGATCTTGGTATGGAGGCTTCCTCGGCGCGTCTTTTGGGGAACTGTTGCAATAAATGAACCCAGTGCCCCACAGAACCGATCGATACCCCTGACGCTCTTGTCAGCCTGATCAGCGATTTCGCACCGACTGCACTCTTTAACGTACTTCAGCAGATCCTCGAAAACCAGAATGGGGCCGCCTTCACGCGTGAGCCGAAATTCGCTCGCGAGCTCGAGATTCGTGACGCATGCCGCCCTTCGTGAGATTGGCGGAGCCAATCACCCCTGTCGCCCCAGAGTCAGAGAGAAGCATCATGAGCTTTGGATGGAAAGTTCGAGCAGTATAAGCAGCAGGATACACTGAGTACCGAGGCGTTCCTTTGTCTGATACGGGCAGCCTTGCATCGCGGATTACGACCACATTCTTGCAGTCCCTTCTAAATATGTATTCCAGAGGTCCAAACTCAGAATCTTCAAATGCTGCACCATCAAAACCAAACGTCAGGAAAAGAGCGTGGTTGATACGCTCAGACGGACAATGATTTTCGACGACATCACGCCAATTGAGAACAAACCTAAGCATGGAGCAACTCTTCGGGTTTTGAATTCAAGTCATGAAGAAGCGACTGAAGTTGGGGGAACCGGAAACTATGGAACCCAATCCCAACCTGGCGATCATCAACAATCCGGACAGCTTCACCATCGACTTCTACCCATTGGCTCTTTCCCTTTCGGCGGGAGACGGTGGCATGGCGTTCCAGGAGAACAACGATTAACTTCGCAAGGAGATCCTCCATAGTGCCTGATTCATTAATCATGCTATTCTTGCTGACGAGGTTGTATATCTCAAGGTCCTTAAGAAGATCGGCGTTGCCTGCAGTGTTCCATACTGTAACCAAGAGTTCCAGGGCGTTCCGCACAGACTCATCGTTTGACTGAATTCTCTCGACCAAATCCTGGGCCTTTCCATGTCGACTGAACAGCACTTTCGATGGTGTGGATTTCCAAAAATCCGTATGAGAACTTCGAGGATCCTGCCCGGCAACCCAGTCCCTGATCCGAATTCGCTTTTTCGCCGCAACCTCATCTAGAAGTCCCTTCCATATCGCGTTGAGTGCGAGTGCCGCCAGCTCATAGACTGCCGCTCTCACAAAAGAGGCTGCATTCTTCTCTTCCCGACTGCTGAAGAAATGCAGCAATATGTCCTTGTTCACTGAATTATCGATCTTGATCTGATCCTCGCCAAGCTCATCATCCGGAAGCGCGTCTTCCGCACCCGTCACAATTTGGGCAACCGAGATCGTGCCCCCGCCGGTCGGATTCTGTCCGTTCGCACGATCGAAGAGACGGTGGCCTGCAAGTACCTCAAGCGTATTCAAACGGACGCTCGCTTGCTGGACAGCATCGAGAAAAGAACCCGGCGGCTCTAGAAAGCCCTGCCTAAACCACTTCCTCGACGATGCTGCATCATCAAAGCATTTGAAGCAGAGGCTCTCCCCCCATTTTCTTATCGTTTTCCTATCACGCGTTGTTTCACCACCAATCGCCCATCGCAGCAATTGATCAGCCCCTCCCCTACCCCCGAAATTTTTCGCTAAGCGTTCGCCAATTTCTGTCAGCTTGTAGGGAAGAAGTCCTTGGGCGCCCAAATCATGATCTTCAACCCAGAAAGCGCAGCTTCGCATAGCCGTCTTGTACATTGGAAGACAGCCTGTGCTGTATTGCCGTTTGAGGATTCTTTCAGGTATATGGAGCTGATTTGTAGCCTGATTAAGCAGCCTCCGTTTGCTTCGCTGCCCTTGGTGGTAACACATGTCTATGTCTGTGCCATGGTACAGAGTCTCACAGAGGACCAATGCCCGTTCAAGTCGGTTGAGCAAATCGAGCCGACGGGTGACCGATAAATTCTTCAGTCTGTTGATCTCTTGTATTGCCCAAGCCAGAAAAAAGAAATACCCGACCCGGTTCGTAAATACAGTAAGCCCGGGTAGCACCTTGTTTGCGAGCTTCTCAGCGTCGGTCTGCAAGCCCAACGGATCTCGCGAGGAGGCCGGAAGTTTATCAGAGACAACCCATCTCGGGAGGACGGACCGGAGATCTTCTGGAATTCTGGCCTCTAGGTTTCGATTCGCCCTGTCTTTCTTGCGAACATAAGATTTGTCAACACGCAGTGGAAAGAAATCATTGGCTGAAGTTTTGCCGGAGTCGTATTCGATGCCATTACTGCGGAGGACTTTGGTTAATTGAGCAAGATTCTGAGTAGGCATCCGGCTTTTCAGTCGCGCGCCGAAGAACTCCCGATATATAGTCTTGAGCTTACAAGCACGTCCTTGCTCTTCGATCCATCGAGAAAAGAGACACGTCTGCTTGGCAGGTAAACTCACATCCTCATTATGACCGAACATGCGGACTCTTAGGGTGCCTCTCGCCATTTTGAGAACTATACCGACTCTCGGACGTGTGTCCTGGTTCAAGTAAACAAGATCACCAACCGCTAGCGAACCAGTACCGGCCGCACCGACATGCGTTTTTTTCACCATCTCCTGATTTGTGCCTCCTATTGGCACCGTAACCATGATCTTCGAGAACAATCCAAGGCTCTGCCGGAAAGGCCTACATGCTCTCCCGAACTTGCTTAGTTAATCCCTATGGGTTCATGGACATTTGTTGCACATAATGTTTGTCGAACCGGTGAAGCGCACACGATTCTAGCCCGACTTGGGCTAGAAGCCTTCGACACTCTTTCTGGCAATCACGCCCTCGCCGCGCGGCCCTTGAAAGTTGGCCGTTGGGAATATCGACTGCTATAACTGCAGGGATCGGGTCAATTCTTAAGATATTCGGAAAAGAAGAGTCGCTACAAAATTGAAGCGAGGGATTGTCAACCTATTTCACAACTACTACTCAGCCACCTTTGCAGCCATCGACGCCCGCAACCCAATCTGAACTAACCGAGGCTCTGTACATGGCCAAGGAATTTGCTCGGCACACCATGACAGGTGACTGCAACGCCCCTTTTCGCCCTAGTAGCGGCAACGAAAAGAAGGGCTCGCTCTGAGAGATCAGCGTCTCCTGTGGCAGTCTCGTTGTCTTGATTCTCTACCACGGTTCTCAGGGGGACGATTCCATCATTGACTCCAGCAAGAATCATGTACTCAAACTCCAGACCTTTTACACGATGCATCGTAGCTGTACGCAAGCCGATGGTTGCGCGTTCTTCCGGTGTACCCCTCTTGATCCGACATATGTTTAGACCGGCTGCCCGAAATGCGCCCTCATACTGAGCAAGAAGGTCGGAAGTTCTCGCGACAACGCAGATGCTTGATTGATCAACATCTGCTGAAAGTACAGCAATCAGCTCATTCAGAGATGACACTTCCTTGGCAAATGTATCAAACTGGCGGACCTCTGGGGGCTTTCCATGCAGGAGAGATTTGTACGCATGATTTGTATCGGTGCCATTGTCAAGATCGTCAATGACTTTCCCTTCAAGAATACCAACGGCCCAGCGACGGGTCTCTTCTGTAGTTCGATAATTGATCCTCAGCGTCCGGCTCCGGCCTGTCACATCAATACCGCATTGACTCAGGACCACTTTGTGGCCATAGATCCTTTGGTGCGCGTCCCCCACGATGAATATGTCGTTTCCAGAGTTTCGTCCGGACGGAATGATTTGGCGAATCAGCTTGAACGCCTCCATCCCCATATCCTGTGCCTCGTCTACAATGACAGCTTTATAGGGAAGAATTTCTCCTTTCGATGCCAATACGTTTCTTGCATCGCGAAGGCAGTCAACCATTTCCTTCAGCCCACTCCGGTTCAACTGCACCCGATACTCTTCAAAGACCTGCCAGATTCTCTTCCTGTCGATTCGGGTAAGGCTTCTTCCCCTTCCAACGCGAGGGATTGTCAGGTAGGCATCAAGGGTTGATATACCGTTCGCCTGGACGATCTGGCGCCATTCATCCCTAAAGAACTCTTCGGTCAGTCCGAGATCAATCGGCGCATGATTGAGCGCCGCCTTCCAAGACTCCGCGGTTTCATCGTCAAAGGCAACAGTGACCGAAATTCCCTGCCTCTTGAGGAAATTCACCGCCCACGCATCCAGATTTATAACCTCTATCCTTCGCAGTGTCTCGGGCGTGCACAGGGTTCGCAGGTTGTTTTGAATGTCTGCTGCCAGATTCTTCGTGAATGTTGTGAAGAGAATCCTGTCGTGTTCCCCTGTGAAGATGTTCTGCGCCAACCATCTTGCGCGATGCATTGCAACGACTGTCTTTCCTGTTCCTGGCCCTCCGAGAACTTTCACAGGACCCTTCGCATTCAATTCCACAATGCTCTGCTGCGATGGATGCAAGAACACCCTCCATTGTTCGAGCGGCGCATTTAGGATTTGAGCAAGTTCAGTCGCATCTTCGACAACATAGAAGCGCCGCTTCGAGTCTGGATTCTCAAGGGCCGTGCTGAAATCCGACTGATCGATATGTTGTGCCACTCTTCGTTGCTCCAACTCCCTGTCGACTTCCTCCAGAGTGTAGCCTGCAGCGAGCATGAAGAGCGATTCAAATACTTCTTGAGGGATGTAGTCCACGATCCGATCAATGTCAGCCTCGGTCGTTAGCGATCGTACTAGCGGAAAAAGCACGTCCGGCACCCCAATGCGACGTAACTCCCTGTCTTTGAACTGGTCGTAAATGCCTTTGGCTGGCGATGAATCAGCCGATGTGATCGTGTTTCCAGTTCCAGCAGTGACCTCGAGAATCTGCAGACTTCCTGTTTCTGGATGAATGGCAAAGAGGCGGTTTTCGGCCCATCGATACGCTTCATCATGATGATCCACCCATACAAGTACAAAAACACTTCCTGTGTCCGGTTTCAGGACTATGCCCCGGTATGAGTCATCAATGCGAACAGACCGGACGTTAGGATCCTTTGAGTTGAACAGCTTCTCATAGTTGATCGACGCCGCGGTGGGGTTCGCACGGAACTTCTCAACGAACTCGCGCACCTTGGACTGTTGCTTCTGTGGAATGCGGGCAAATGCTTTGAGGAAGTCCGACGATATTGCCACCTTCACTCTTGGGATTGTTGATGACATGGGTTCTTCTCTTTTTAGACAGATGATAGCATAGCCATGACCTTATCGACTGATTCACTCGCGCTGTGAAACACAATTGTGCGCCATCCCGCCTTGCCGAACTGCGGTTCAAATTGGGTTTCTGATTCAAGCAGACACGCCAGTTTCTTGTTTGGCCACGCAAGTTCCGCGCTGGCAGTTACCTCGCCCTTGCTGCCCTGAAGCTCAAACCCTACAACCGGCAAAGGCAACCCCTTTGCTCCAATTTCCGCCAACAGGGAGTGCACCAAGGGGTTCGAAAGATTCATAAGTTCCTCCGTCTGTCCTGAACGAGCGCTGGCTTTCTCGAAGTCTGTTCGAGCTTTGATGTTCCACAGCGTATCATACTCTCCGTCCGCGATCCCATTGGAGGTTATGAATTGCGCATCAGGTACGAATTGATAGATGTTAAATATCCGGGTGAATCCGTTCCAGACCTGTTTGAAGCCAGCCTTGCAGTTTGCGGCATCATCGTCAAACATCCGGCAGATGACTCTCGCCATTGTAAGCTGCCTTCGCTGCAAACTGGCTTTGTCGATGAAGCTGGCGATTACCAGCTTTGGCAGCTTTTCTTCATAGTCCCGATGGTACATCCCCGCCAGGTATCCACCGCCATCGATTTGTTTCAATTTAGGTATTATGTTGATTGAACTCTCCTTTAGCAGATTGGCTGAGAGGTCCTGTATTGCTTTGTCATCCATGGTCGTGGACAAACCGGCGACTCCGTGGATTAGTGCATACATGCGCCAGATGTTCATATCGGGTAGAGCGAGAAATGTCATTAGCATTTCAAAAGCATCAAGCTGATGAACTTGAGACAGTCGCAGGACGTCAAACTCGGGATCATAGGCATGCATCAGGGCAGCGAGTTTATGGTTGGAGCCCGTGAGAAAGTTCTCAAAGTATGCGCCTAGCGGGGAGAACCGATTGTCGACATCATCCCACGTGAGTGACCAGACAAGGAACCGACCGCTTCTCACCAGGGCCATCCGTTGCGCGAAATCCTTGCCTATTCTCATATGATTGGTCGCCGCATCAGCATGGAAAGTGAATCCATCGGTAAAGATAACAACGGGGCGAACACCCTCTTTCTGGCGCTCAGGGTACAAGACAAAATCAGCTCGGGAAGGCACCATGACGCCGTGTTCCGGCCCCAGTTCAACCTGAGGCTCGATGAAGTACCCAGAATCCCCAACCGTGAGATGCCATCCCGGTTTTCCGTTCACGACATCTTGTTTCAACAGGGTTGGCCGGCCGTCAGTGCTCGATCTTCTTAATGCCTCGACGAATCGAGCTTCCAGTTCACTCTCATAGAGAACATTGAGAGAGATATTCTTGACTGAATCGGTTTCAGCGAGAGTTTCTTTATGGCTGATGATGTCGTTCAAAAGACCAATGGCTGTATCCCTTGAAATGTCAGCCATCTCATCGCTGTAGCGGTAGGCGTAAATGCAGCGGTAGCACCCGTCACGTTCAGGGTCTTTCTGGCAATCACAGGAACGCAGCACTTCCAGAGCACGCTGAAACACTTCGATCAGAGAGTCTGGTGGGGACATGAGTTCCTTCAGATATCCAGTTCCACCGGGAACGGTATCGTACAGAAGCAGGTACTTGCGGCCATATCCCGATGCACCTGGGGGTTCGTCGTCCACCATGGTCTGCAAGTGATCGATTTTTCCCCGGAACTTCTTTCGGAGACCAAGGTACAAGGCGGCAATGAAAGAATGGAGTTTTGTTGTTGAGCCGGCAAACGTTGTAATGGGGAGGAGGATGCGAATCGCTTCGGAGGAGAAATCACGATACAGGAAGAGATAATCCAGAATCGGCTTTTCGTTTTTGGATTTGTAGTAGCGACATGTTACGGCATGATTGATATGCGAAGCACTATCCTGCACCTTGCCGCACTCTTTGCAGACTGAGAAAGCCGTTTTCAGAACATCGACACCGGCAATCTGGATGAAATCACCGAGCTTGCCCTTTTGTCCGAAGTTGATCTCACGAAAGGTCGCTTTCGCCAGTAACTCAAACCCGAACGGCAGTTGAGGAGTATCGAGCTTGTATGCCGCACGGATATTCTTATCGCCGACAACCACCATCATCCTCTTGTTGTAGAACATCGGGTCGCGATCATCACTCTCATCGTGGCTGCGGCTCTCCTTATCAGAGGTCGTCGCTGTCACCTGTCTCATTCTGAGCATTCTTCGTTTGAATGTATCGTCTGGCCAGAGATCACTGCCGCATCGTGGGCAGGATGGTGCAATGTTTGAGGAGGCCAGCTCATGGTGTGAACAGTTGGTACAGAAACGCCATTCCTCCGTCTCCGACATTGCCATATTGACCTGATCGATATGCACCTTTCGTCCCTCGGCGTAGAAGTGGTTGTCCAGTGCAAACTCGTGAATCGCACTTGCTGCAGGCCGCTCGTATTCAAACACCTTTGTTTGATACTTCTGCCCTTCCTGATCGTTGCGGTTCTTTCGATAGATGACGGATCGGAGTGTTGCCCCTGCCTGAGGGAAGGCATAATTGGGAAGCAGGCCCTCGTCGGTGAAGAAATTGAACGTATCCTTCTCACCGATTGAATTGACAATTTCTTCGAGTGAAGTTTTTTCTATCATCAGATCTTCAAGGTCTGATTCGTAGTTCGCGTCTTTGGCAGGGCTCGATTCCTTTTCCTTTATTAGGGTTCTGAGTTTTTGCACTTTCTTTCTCAGGCTGTCGCGCTCTTGACCCAGTGCCGCAAGACCCTGGACTACCTTGTAGGTCAGGCTTTCAACGGTGCCTTCATTCCCCTCTATGAACGTTTTCAGATGAGATTTCGAATCGGTTGATATAGAATCCTGAAACAGCAGCAAGAAGGAATCGAGCAGCGCGGTGCGGTGAGCGTCAATGAATTCAAGGAGATCAAACGGGAAGGCTTTCTTCCTTTGGTCCTTCCGTTGAATGTTCGTAAGCACTTGTCCCAGTTTATTTGGAACCAGAGCCTTTCCTCCGGTCGCATTGACCCACCGATCAAGACAGTAGGCGGTGAGCTGTCGCTCGAGCACCGCCGATGCATTCAGGAAGCAACCGGGCGGTTCAATTGCTCCGGCAATCATCTCTTCGGGGACTGCGTAGAAGTACTGATCATGAGGCCGGCCTGTAGCAATCGTCAGGTTAAATGCAGCCCCATCCCGTCTGCCCGATCGCCCAACTCTTTGAAGATAACTTGACTGTGACGGAGGCACGGAGCAGAGAATGACACAGGAAAGGTCACCAATGTCGATGCCCATCTCAAGTGTTGGCGTACATGAGAGGAGGTTTGGATCAGCGGGGTTCTTCCCTTCAGCAAAGCGTCGCTCGATTTCTTCCCTTTTCTTGCGGTCGAGCAATGCAGTGTGCTCGTCTGAGAAGATCCTTTGTACTTCGCCGGTTGAATACAACCGGCGGTAGTAGTCATCGACTACTTGTTCAACAGTGTACCTGCCACTACAGGAAAATCGCAAACACGGGGCATCCTCCCAATACTCTGCCTCATCTTTCGTGATCGATACATTATGGCCGCATTCGCTGCACCGGAGCTGCGACACTTCCTTTCCAACTAATAGTACGGTAGGTTTCAATCCCCACACCGGAAGGTTCTGAACGAGCACTTGCTCAAGGATTCCTTTATCGGTCAGCACGCGCGTAGTTATATCGTACAGACCTTCCAACTCACTCGATATGACGGCGTCCATTTGACCAAAACACTTTATCGCCCATTGCTCATACCACGTTGAGGGGTTTGGACCACCGCTCAGTAATGTGTCAAACCTAGTTCCTCTCTTCCTGGTAACAAACACCGGCGTTCGAGAACGTTTGCCGATGTTGGGCATATACGGAATGATGGTGATTTTGTAGTACCCCCCCCAGTTCTCGATATACGATCTAAGCGCATCGTGGAAAATCCCACCTTTGCCTTTAAGCTGTGTAATTATCCCTGCCACAAATCTCTGTACAGATGTCTTATCAAGAGTCCTGAGGCCTCCGAATTCATTACGGAGGATTTCGCGGAGATCGAGGACTGCGCTGCTCAAAAGGTCGGGCTTCACGAAGGCGATGGAGGAGCCTGATTTTTCGAGTGTCCGTCCGATTCGAGAGTTGAATCCATACTCGCTGAGTAGTTCCCAACTCAATCGTTTCTCAAGGTCCTGCGGGAGACCGGATCCAGCAGGAAGCTTGCTATGCTGGACGAGATACTCGTAATCTTCAAACCACGAAAGATCCGGTGGAAGGAACGTGGTGATGAACTCAAGCGGGGATTTGCGTGTAGACCAGAATTGTTTGAATCTGTCCTGCAGTTCGCTCAGGGGAATCGTGCCGTCCTGATGCTCGACGCATTGCTGAATTGCGGAGCGTAGGCTGAATCGATAGGTCCGTGCGGAAAAAAATCCGGAACGGTGTGATGCATCCTGCACAGAGTCTGAGAATGCGAGCAACTTCTTGTGGTTGTTGTACCTAGAAGCAAACAACTGGCCGATTGCGACACTGATAAGGCTTGCAGCTCTTGAACCAAAGACCGTGAGGCTCTCGTATCCACCGCAGTATGGACACTGGTGGTTGCTGTGAACGCTTTCTCCTTCCTTGATCCGGGGGTTGAATATGACAACGGGAACAATCGAGCCCTGACCGTTACACATCGGGCAAGGACCATTCGGACCAGTGTGAATCACCTGAAGGCAATCGCCACAGAGAAAACCGGTTTCGATATTCTCTCCAGGATAGCCATCAGACACCTCACGCGGGAAGATATACGCCGTTGTTGGATTGTATGCAAAGAATGTTGCGTAGAAGTGTTGCAGATCCGGATTCACCGCAGTATCGATGCTTCGCATTGTTCCACCCCAGCCCATCACGCCGCATTCTCTGCAGTGGATGACAGCGAGATGGGTTCGCAATCGATCTTCTTTCAGGTCATCCGAGAACGCGATCACCGGTAACTTGTTCACGCTGGCAACAGCACGTCTCAACTCTCGTAGCCAGAGTTGGGTTCTCACCTGTAAGAACGGTATCTCTCTGTCACCGACCTTCTCTCGAGCAGCAGAAACAAGTGACAGGAGGCTCTCAAGGAGCAGCACCTTTTCCCGGGCAGTCCTTCCAACAAATCCCGGGAAGGTTTGTGAAAGTCTTTCGATCAGGTCATTGTAGGCAAGAGGTCTATTCCTAAGTGCGACAAGTAAACTTCGGAAGAACGGATGTTGTCTGAGTTTCTGTGAGAGCTTGATCTTCCATCCGTCCCCTATTGCTTCGCCAAGCCACAGCTTGTGTTGCGTGAGCAAGTACGCTTCAACATCAGAATACTCTTCGTACGATTTTGCGTCGCTGGCGATTTCCGGAAGCTGATCGTTCGTTGCAGAGTCCCCGGCCAGGAATTCTTCAGCCGAAAGAAGGGATTCGGTGATCACGGCATCGTTGTCGAATTCTTCTGCAAAGACCTGGGTGGCGTAGCTGCGCAAGTCATCGAAATGTTGTTCGCCTCCGAGTGTTGCCGAAGTCCCGACACAGCAGAGGTGTCCTTTCGGGGTTTGCACACGGTCCTTGAGGCGACGTATCAGGCATGCAAGATCGGTTCCCTGAGCGCCGTCGAACGTATGCATCTCGTCGACCACCAGGAAGCGAAGGGAATCAGGTTGATTGTCCTTCCAGAGAGGATAATCACGCGGACGGATCAAGAGATAGTCCAGCATCTTGTAGTTGGTCAGCAGGATATCCGGCGGAGTAAGACGAAGCGTGTCGCGGTTCGTGATGATGCCGTCCGGCCTCATCACCATGCTGGCACTTTCGTCCCGCTCGCCGATGAAGAGTCCTGCCCTCAGTGTACCCCTAAGCTTAGGATTGTCGTGAACGATGAGGGCAAGGCGCTTTGATTGGTCGTTCGCCAGAGCGTTCATCGGATAAATGATGATTGCCTTTATCCCGGATTCACCGCGATGATTGTAGCAGTAATCAAGTATCGGGAAGAGAAACCCTTCAGTCTTGCCGGAGCCTGTCCCAGTAGCAATGATGGTTGATTTCCCAGCTTGAACCCTTTTGAATGCCTCCTCTTGATGGAGAAAAGGCGTATGTGGCATTGGTACGTCGCTGAAGAATTCCCTGCTAATCCTTCCGGGACGATAAGGGAGGCGAAGAGTCAGATACGGACCCTTGAAAACAGCGTCAGGTGTTTGCAGCAACCGGTCAATAACGCCATGGAACAGGGGGGTAGAGATTGGAAACGTGGTCCGGAGGAAGTCTTCGATGCCTTTGCGGATTTGCGATGCTATAACGGAGGGAATCAAAGTCTCATTCCTTGAATTCAGCGATTTCCAACATGTCCAGTAACGTCGTCACCATATACTGAAACATAGCCTGAGTCAAATCCTGTTTCATCTAATACGATGTTTCACTGTACGGTGAAAATGCCTATTAGATGAAATGTCTACAATTTTCACTTGACAAGTGCCAATAGCCCCTTGGCCTTGGCTTGCAAGCCTAGGAATTGTTGAACCAACTTCTGCTCGGTCATGGCTTTTGATCGAAGCTCCTCAGAGTCTTTGTCAATGTGATCCAAGATGTCGCCAAAAAACAAGTTCAGCTTGTCGAGAATCTCGCTCTTGTATTCATCTGCGATTGCTTCAGCGTACCGGTGGTAGTTATGCCGGACAGCAATGCGAACTCTCTTGATTTCTTCCTTGTAATTCTTCTCCTGGACTTCTTCAAACCAGGCAATTGCCGGACCAAGAACTATTTGGGCGGCCCCAAGGAATTTCCCCGCCTTCCCTAGCTTGTCGACTATCTTTACTGCTTGATAGGGTTTGAACTTGAAGTTGACCATTTTGCCTACCTGCAAAATACCCTCGTGCAACTTGCTACCCGATGCCACGCGCAACCCTTTCATCGCTGCATTTGGACCAATGGAGTGAGTGTGGAGAAGATTGCCAATCTTCCCAATGACGCCAGGCAGTTTTTTCAGATGTTCATCGATACGACTGTCTTTTACTTCTATGTTGAAGTCCAGTTTTGCAGATCCAAAACGAAGGAGATCCTTCATCAACGGCGAATCCATCAACTCTCCACATTTATCATCCAATACCTGTAACTCAGATTGCACCACATGGTCAATAGCAATACCGGAATTGTCGCACATCAACGCGATCTCTGACATCGTTCTTTCGTTTTGCTCATTGAGAATCTCCAGCTCTGCACCATCAACAATATGAGCGGCAAGTTTCGACCCCCTTTCGTTGATGTCGGCACAAAGCGTATTCATCTCGGACTTTATGCTTCGCATAACCTTGTCGTGGCAGTCCGCCACAAGAAAGCGCTTTTGTCGAATGGCTTCCTGAATTTTTTTGACATCATCATTGTCGGAGGTCAGCATGTTGATCAAATGACTGATACCTGCGTTGATCACATTCAAGGGAGAAATCAGTTGTCCATTAAGTCCTCTTGCCATTACAAACTCGTTGATTTGGTGGACGAATTCCTCGAAGTTGCTTAACCGACATAATTCCCTCTGCAGTTCTCCCTCTGGCTCGTCAATGGAGTCGATGTACTCCTTCGCATCAATCACAGAAAGGAAAACTTCCCTTGAATTAGCGGGTGCGATAACCCTCTCAACATCTGACGTCCACTGAAGTTGATTTTCCTCTGCCTCGGTTGAACGCTTGTTGATTACGAGCATCATTTTGCCGATGCGCCGGTCATCAAAGGCGAGTTTCCGGAAATTGGCTCCGATAAGTGAATCGAATCCATTTATCGTAACCACATAGACAATAAGGTGTGCAGAATCCATGTACTTCAGGCTGATGTCGTCGTGGTTTGGCCTCCCGGCATAGATCCCTGGCGTGTCGACAATGAGGTGATCGCTCCAAGGATATGGCGTCGCCTTATCTGTGGTGATATCCTGGCCAATAACTATACTCTTATCGCCAGTGAGAGCTCGTATGATTGTAGATTTCCCGGAGCTGTATTGGCCAACGAACGCTATCTCAAGCTTTGTTCTGTCCAATAGTCCCGCGCAATTCCGTCCGAAACCGCTTTGCTGTTTCACCCACTGTTTCGTTTGTGAGCCCTTCCACGAGAGCATCCACTTCCGTTACGATGCTCGATATTTGATCCGCTATTTTCTTGTATTCAAACTCGATCATGCGTTCTCCAGGTTCATCCGTTCTGCAAATCTATTTTTGCCTTTAGAAGGCGTGCTGTCATTCTTATATTTGCACGTTTTTTGCCAATGATTGGGCCCGCCTGACCGTCCTGGACCGAAACAGTATATTTCCGGGTTGCACTGTCATATGATACTTGTTTCGAAGAAACCTGCGCCGGTCTGATCGCCTCACAGAAGAGCGCTACGGGATCATCAACCCAAGGGATCGCAATGATCCGCTCTCCCGTAACATGCTCAAGCCTCTTCCTTTCTTCATCTGAAGCAAAGAGAGGTCCACCTTTTACCAGAAGCTTTGTCATCGACCCCTGCTCTCTCGCCACCGACTCTATAGTAATGTTCTCAGCGAAAGAAACTCCTGACGTTTGGGTTATCAACTCCGTAAAGAGAAGTTTGTTTTCCAGCTCGACTTGTCGGTCGATGGACTTTGCATGAGCCTCAAGTAAGCTGAGTAGCTCGTCCCACATTTGCAGTTGCTTCTTCAGCTCGGTCTTAAGCTTTCCTTCTGAATCCCCTTTGTTATGCTATCATGGAACCAAGTCCTCACGGCCCCAGTTGTCATTGTGTCGCATCTTCTCCGTGCTGCTGAATAGATTATCCTTTGCACGTCGTTTCTGCTTTTCAAATCTTCTTTGCATCATCCCCCCAAAGTATCGAGAAGAGACCGGCAAGAATGGAAGCTCCCAACACCACACCCATCACCCATCCCGCAGGGTTCCACCAGTTCATAAGCGCCCCAAATGCAAGCACACCGTCAACAACGCCAAGCCCAGCAGTACTCCAGCGTGCGACGCGCCCCACCTGACTCTGCCGCAATCCCTTCTACACCCAGGGTATCGACGTCAAAATTGATATTCTGGAAATCGAATTGTATCTGCCGCGTGAACTCTTCGAGGTATTTCTTGGTTTCCTTAAGCAATCCGTTTGCCAGCTTGTTCGCTTCGTCTTCGACATGAAGCCGGGTGACTTTCCCCTTCCACACAGCCGTCGCGTTATCCTCACCCGCATATTCATCAACAAAGTTATCGATCGCTTGAAATAATGGATCATACATTTGCTTTACACTATTTTCAATATGCGAGTTGCTCCTCGGGATGAATTCATCGAACCACTTCACCATTTCAGCTCGTTTGCGTCTGAGATAATTCACCCTCGAACGGATCTTCCGGTAGTACTCCCAATAGACGGATTCGAGACTGTTCAGATAGAAAATGTGGTCGTCCCGGAATGTAAGTGTGCGTTTCTGTATTCCTTGATTGCTTACAAGCTGTTCAAGCGCATCCCTCAGCCTACCAATTTGCGACGCTGCATTCAACCGCCGCCGAGTGTTTTCATCTTTTTCTCGCGTTGCTTCAAATGCCGACATGGCGTGAATTGGAATCACCTCTATGGATGCGTGACCAAAGTGCTCCTTTGCAAGAGAATGAATGCGCTGAATATTTCCGGCCTGACCCTCGGCAGAGACAATTGTGTCACAATCACGCAGAAACATCTTCCGCCGCACAGAATTGCCGATGTCTTGTTTGACATTTAAAAGGATGATCACCGGCTTGTTCTGTGCCTTGAGGTCGGCTAACTTTTCGAACTCGGCTGCCTGGAAACTATCGTTTGTGATCAGGAAAAGAATGACATCAGATTCATCGATCACCGATTCAGCAATGGTGATATCGCCGTCGCCTTCGTAGGCCGCAATTCCGGGAGTGTCAATGACCTGAAGATTGTTCCAAGTGTACCGAAGAATATCACGGGTTGTCCGCTGACCGCCTTTGCCAATAGTCTCACCGCTCCCCTGTGTCAACGCTTCCCGAATAGTACTCTTGCCTGCCTTTGTTCGACCAAACAGTGTAACGGTAAATTGGCTGAGGTTCTTTTCCTTGTTCTTGTGGGAGTTGCGAATAGATTGCATTCCCTGATTTAGTTGCTCTTGAAGGTGATTCAGCAGTCCGCCGATGTGTTTCTCTAGTTCGGGGTCTTCGAAGTCGGGATCTTTTTCAATTGATTTGACAAGTCGCTCAAACTGGACCTTCCCGTCAACAAGGAATCGCTCAAGGTCATCAACTTTATGGCTCAACAGAGAGGCTTCATGACTTTGCAACCTTCCGGCACGATTCAAGCGCCAGATGGAAATCGCTTTTAGTGAGTTTGTTTCTTCGTAGGATTTTGAACATGCTCTCGGCAACTAAAAAGTCAGGGCGCCTGGGTTCTGTTGAATTGTCAATCTTCTAGCTTTTGCCAAGTAATCATGAGTATAAACGCCGTCAAGCACATCCCCACGAAGACATAATGCCATTTGTTGCCTTAACACTAGGAGTCTTTTCTTGTCAGTGTCAGTCGTGATTCCTGAGATCAGCGGAACCATGTCAAAGATTTTCAGATAGCATTTAGCCACATCGGTTACCTGATCACTGCGTCCATCCACTAGACAATTGCTCGCCACTCGATTGAGTTCAGACACCTGGTATTTCATTGTGCTCGGAACTGAGCTGTTCGCGTAATAGTGTATAACTTGTTCAGCTTCAATGTAAATGGTGCCCAAGTCTTGATCAGACACAGGCGGGGATTTCGAATTGGGCGCATCGAGGATTGTGTAATAGCAATGTGGGTCGTCTAATTGCTTCTGAAATTCCAAATCGACGCTACCGCTATTATCGCTGCGAGGGCCCGTCGTCATCGCGGAAGGTCACCTTTAGTCGATCATACCATTTGCTGTCGCCATTGATTAATCTATTGAAACTCCACAAAACAAAGTCCGTGCATTGAATTCCTGGGTCAGTTTTGTCTGCAATCAGAAATGACACCTCCGGAAAGTATGTTGGCATTTCAGGATGATCATAAATGGTCGCCAAGACATTCTCCTCAAACTTCGCATGCCATTTGTGGAGACCAGGGACTGACAAACCCTGGCGGCGCTCAAATCTGAATTCAACTTGCTGATCTGTGCCAAACGACTCCAATGCAGTTAACTGTGACAGCAAGTCGTATGTCTTCCTTTCCGAATTAAGTTGTGGATCCAGATTAGCAGGATCAAAGTAGTGGGCATTGAACACACCCAGTACATCTTTGCTGATCTGTGTACACAGATGTGAATGCCCGTTCTTGCTGTCCTCGATAGCATGGAAGTACCCTCGGGCCAAAGTATCGTCATCCCATTGTTCGTTTTCGGATCCGTAATGTCGGGGTCTGACCGGAGGTTCGCTAATGCTGTCGTCACGAGAGACACTGGAACCTGAGTGTCCGTTACCAGTGCTCCGTAAGCAACATACTGTCTTGTGGGGCCGAACGTGCTTTCGTCAAGATAGAAATACCGCATGAGAGTTCCTCTTACTTCCCCAGTCTCTTCTCAAATTCCTGCCAAGCGATGGCGTAGTCCTCTTCGCGCTCGCATTTGTCGAAGGGTGGACACAAACCCTCGACTGGCTCCAAACTTCTTCCATCCCATTTCTCAACAATCTTCTTCCTGCTTGTCTCAGAGTAAGCCGTGTTTACAGATTGCGCAACTTGACCGCGTTGATCGTACCACGTATCACGCTCGTTCTTGTTCAGAATTGGAAACTGAACGTTGTAGATAGTCAGCAAGTTGTCGAGCTTGAGGCCGAGTTCTATAGCAACGAGAACATCAATCTCAAGAAGTGCTTGCCTGCGTTCCAACGCATTCCGCAGGGGAGTCCCAACGGACCATTCTTTTGTGATCATATTCCAAGGAGACAATCGCAAGTCATTCTTAGTGAACTGATCTGCCGAAAACCTCTCATCAAAGAACTCAGCCCAGAGGTCGGAAAAATCTTCCGTGAGGCAGTTCAATCGCAATACCCTTGAGCGAATCCTCCAGTCGATCGACTTCTTGTAGGGCAAAATGCCGATCACATCCTCTGTAATGTTCGTCTTGTTGGTGATCTTGACGAAGAAGTCATAAACCAGCGAATTAGTAAGACCAGTGAAGTTGAGTAGGTCCTCATAGTCTTCGAAACACATGGAGATGATGCCGTTGATATGCTTCATCTCGGGGGGAATGAGAGCCGTCGCCAAACTCCTTTCGGCCATCGGAAAGACCATTTTCCTGCGAGCGTTGCGATACTTGTGGACGTCATCCCCAAAGTGTGCGGCCTTCTTCCCAAGTTTGTAGATCGTTCTCGGATAGAAAGTCTCCCCAATGTTCAATAAGTCCACCAAGACAAAATCTTGTTTGTTCCGGTAGTCAGCTGGAACTTCTTGATAAAAGGGATTACAGCCATAAATATGTGGCCCTGAGAGGACTGTCTCAGAGGCGGACTCAACTCTAATACCCACGTCCTGAGTTATTAATCCCTTGGTTTGTCCATCGGTTTCATCGAACATCTCCCGGCAGTGTACTGGAGCCGCTGTATTTCTTCTTCGCATGAGACAAACCTTCTAAGGACTTCTAATATCTCATCCGAATGAATAAACTGTAAGTCTGGTTGAAGAAAGGGATACTCTCGATTGCTTCTTCAAACAGGCTATGAAATAATGCGAAGCTCTTTTCTCTGATCCAATCGTTACAATTTCTGTTCCGATGCCCTTTGTCTCCCACTTGTTCTCAGATTGTCTTAATTCCGGGAGTTCGACCCTGACCTTGATTTTCAAAACACTGATCAATTGTTTGAGGGTGAAACAGATTCGCAATGAGATAGAAACATATCTCTTCTTTTGGCTTTGAGGAAGTGATGCTACAGGCGAATTTCTTTGTGTGAAGGACTTCGTTGAAAAGATGCATTTCATTTTGAAAATGCCAGAATGATATAAGGCGCTTGTAGGTTTCTTGCTTTAACGACCCTTGTGACTCTGAGAGTATTTCGGCTTCATGTACCAATCCGCTTATGCCAACAGGATTGCCGATCACCCAACTTTGTGTGAGGAAACATTTGTAGAGGTTAGTTTGCAGATACTTCAGTAATGGATAATTCTGTTCTGCGTTGAGGAAGTTCTTTGTCGAAGTTTCCGCTACAAAATCGTCGAAGAAGAGACGAAGTCTACTGTCCGTTGAAAGGATCTCAACTGCTTCGGACTCAACCTCGGGGGCAGAGTAATCTCTTATTGCAACGACCGGATCGAACCCACTCAGCACATTTTCCTTTTCCCATGTGACCTTTATCCAGGGCGGGTTCCCTACTATGAGGTCAAAGCCTATCTTATCGTTGAACAGATCTGCAAATTCCAACTCCCAGTGGTGGAAGCGGTAATGATAATTTAGCTCCTCAACAAGCGCTAGTCTAGGAAACTCCTTGCAGACCTTGTCAACGTTGATAAATCCCAACTCATCAATCATCTTCTTCTGCTCGTCAACCGACGTTGTGGTAGCAAATATTGGGATCGTTTCACCCACTGCTGTGGCTGTTTCGTACACGGTCCCTTCGAGCAGCATCGTCAGCTCCATCAGGTACTCGTCCCGTGTGGGAAGCATATCCGCCTTCTCAATCGGCCAAAACCAAAGCGAGCACCAATAGTCCATGGCCAGCTTCAGCCTGCAGTACGGGCTGGAGTTCCGCACATCCAGGGAGAGGAACTCCTGCCGGTGTATCTGGTCCTTCTGGTGAGTGGTGGTAGGTAGGGTCGCCAGGATATTGCCTTCCTGGCCGAACACCGGGAAAAGGTCAGTGGTGCGAGCGCGAATCTGCCGCTGTTTTTCTACGTGTCGTTCCCAGAGCTTGTCCACAGCAGTTGAAAGTCGTTCGAGCGTTTCCACCTCACCTTCAGAAAAGGGACTAATAAACTGCTTGCGCCATGCTTTAATCTTCTTGATCTCTTCGGGCGCAAGCTCACGTATCACCTTGTCATTGTAATCCGCCATGCCTGAGTCAGGCAACAAGAAGTGGTAAACGGTTTTGGGAGACCGGAGACTGGAAAGGGGAACACGGTCAGGCACAAGATCGAGCCAGGTCTGGTCGCCGCGGTTCTTCTTCATCAGCTTGTCGGAAGGAAACACCTGCCGGCGTGCCCCAATCAATGAATTGCCCGCAACAAGCTGCATCCCGAACCAGGGAACGTACGCACCTTCATACAGGGTGTTGAGCCAGAGGGAGATTTCGGCAAGCTCAACGGCAACGGGGTTCAGGTCCACACCAAACACATTGTTGTCCGCGATGAACATCTTCACCTTCTGCTTCTCGCGTCCGTACTCATCGTGACCAATCGTTTTGCTAAGCTCCTTTTGCTTGAGCTGCAGGTACGCCTCGGAAAGCTGGTTCACCACTTCGTTGGCAAACGCTCCGCTCCCCAGCGCCATCTCGCATACCTTGAGCTGGAGAATGTCGTCGGCACTCTTGTCCTTGAGCAACTCCTTGAGTGCATATTTCACTAGGCATCGGGTCAGCACCTCCGGCGTGTAGTACGAGGCGGATTTCTCGCGTGTCCGACCTGCCAGGCGATAGATGAATGTCCCCTTCTCACACTTCTTCAGTGTTCCATCGGAGTTGTAGACCTTCTCATCTGTCTCATACTTCGGCAGGTCATCCGCCTTCACGAAGTAGGCGGTATCCAGCTCATCGTACTGTTTGTCTGCACGCTTCACTTCGTAGAGATCGGTCTCTGCAAAGAAGCCGCTATAGGAAAGGAGTCCTTCGTACACGGCACCAAGCTGGTTGATGCCAAGTTGCGCGTAGCTGATGCGACCGCGGCGATCTCTGTTTCCCTCCGGGCGGGAGAGAGAAAGCAACTCGATCACTCGCTGCAATGTGCTGTTGCGGAACTTGACCTTGTTGAGAGTCTTTGTATTGTCCGGATCGAAGAGGTGGCTGTTGAGAGGAGTGATCCTGAATGTGTGGTGAAGCGGCTTGTTCTCGGGTCCAAGCTCCAATTGCTGGTCGGCATGATTGAAACCGTTGAACACGAGCCCGAAGAGCGTTTGCAGTGACTCGTGGATAAAGAAACCGTTCTTCGACTCATCGGTCGTCAGCGGAACCAGCTCAAGATCCCGCAGAGACTCAAGACTGTACCCCATGCGATACTCATCGCTTCCCATAGGGGCGTACTTCAACTCAGGCCGTGCCTCGACGAAGAACAAGAACAAGAGCCGGTAAAGATAGCGAAGGCATTCTATAGTAAGCTGCAGCGCATCGACCGGCGAGCCGAAGACAGTTTCCTTCCTGACGTAGCGTATGTAATAGACGGCTTCATTGCCGAGCAGTTCCACCGCCTCGCGTGCTGAATACTTGAGGTCTTCGGAGACTGAAAAGGCATGTTTATGGGAGTTCTCGTCGAGCGTGTCGAGGAGACTCGTCCCTTCCTGCGGGCAAACACTTACCCGGTGGAGGAGTGCAGTCATCGCCTTGAAGGTAGACGGTTCTTTGCGGGCGAAGATCTCCGTAAGGTCGAAGCGGAGGAGACGCTTCTCGTTCCACTTTGAGCGGTCAAGCAGGACAATCGAATCAAAGCTGATGACGATGACCCATCGTGGCGGCTCGGAAAGGGTGAAGATGCGGCGGGTGACGATCTCGGAGATTTCCTCATCGAGCAGCATGAGAGATTTGTCCAAATCGCCATATTGAGCGGCGTCGAAGTTCAGCAGGAGGGCATCTTCAGACTCGGCGGCCGGCGCGACTGCATCCAGTACCCACAGTTGAGGTTCACCTGATGATCTCTTGATCTCGCCGATGATAGGAATGAACATTCCATCATCAAGCTCACGGGTGCCTGGTGAGAAGATGTAGCCCAACGCCTCCATGAGGATCGGGGTGAACTTGCGCTGGAGGTTTAGAAGACTTGCTGTACCTTTTGTCCGCTCCATCCGGTTCTTGAGGACGAAGTACTCCCTTGCCAACGCCGCAAGTTTTGTGAACGGCGATTCGACACCCTCCTTCTCTTTGTGTTCAATCCATATCTCAAAGAGGTTCTTGAGGTCGGTCTCAAGAATGGCACTGAGGTAGTGGTGAGTGTAATACTCGTTCTCATTGCCTATGCCGGTCAGATCGATGGCCATCAGTCATCTCCCTTGAGGACGGCGACAATGCGGATGTAGGGATTATTCTCAGTGGTCAGGGTATCTTCGATCCACTCAAGATACTCGCTGAAGATACGCTCGATCTCCCGCTTCTGACGATTCTTCTTGTTGTGTTTGATCGCCTCCGCTGATGCATCCTGTTCAAAACGAAGCTCAAGCTGTGCAAATTTCTTTGCCTTTAGACGTTCGAGTTCTGCCAGTTGCTCGTTCAACTTCACATTGACAGAGGACTCAAAGTGTTTCCACTCATTGGCCATCCAAGTGTGAGCTTTATCCACAGCCTTTGGAGCCAATGAACGGAGTTGTTCTTCCGGGACAGCGATATTCCGGTTGGCAAACCTGTGAGCGCCGAGACGGGTTTTCTTCACAAGGGTTTCGAGATCAACGACGGAATCAAACTGCCCACTCAGGAACCTGATGCCAAACCAACGGTGAATCAAGGGTTGACTCCGATGGTTCGGGATGAGTCCGGACAACAGGAATATCACCTCTCCCGGCCCCAAAGCGCCGGAGAGAGAAAGAACGGGCGCTTCTCTTCTTCCGAAGGCAGCCACGACCTTATCGTTGATCCACTGAAGAATAGGATGTTGCTCCCAGAGGAGATGGATTTTCGGCCAGGCCTTTTCCTCCTGACGGCAGCGATTCATCTCCTGCATGATGACGTTGCGGTCATCCGTGAGAATGAATTGCCCGGAGTCAGGCCAGATCTCCTTCGGCAGAAACCGGAATCTGTACTCGATGTCTTTGGTTGGCGTCAGCGTCACGAACCGGCGTGTGGGATCAAACTCCGTCTGCAGAGTCTGGTCACGCTGCACATACCCAACCGCTTCCTTCAGATACGTGAGATCATCCTGAAAAAGAGAAGGCATAGACGCTTTCTGCTGCTCTGCGTTCTGTCCGACGTCTGGAGGGCCGCCGAGGAGGATCGCCATCGGGTCAACGCTGGATTTTTCAAGCAGAGCTTCGAAGTCGTCATCGGTCGATCCCTGCTCAATTGCTTTGGCTGTAATCATCTCCTCCTCCTCGATGTCATACACGCCCATGAGCGAAGAAGGGTCGCCGATGTTCTTCACTGCCTGCTCGTCCTTCTGAATAAGCAACTCAAGGATTCTGGTGTCGCCTTTGATCTTCGGATTCTCACTTTCTGTCACGAGATACACAATCAGGGGTTCTCGCTCTTGCCCGTACCGGTCTATGCGGCCATTCCGCTGTTGGAACACCATGAGCGACCAAGGGATATCGAAGTGAATCATCTTGTGGGAGAGATAGTGGAGATTGATCCCCTCGGAAGCGACATCCGATGCTATAAGCATGCGAACGGGTGAAGAGTCGTTTCCAAAACTCTCTACGACCGCCTGCTGGTCCACATCCGCCATTGAGCCATGCAGAATAGCAACCTGATTGTCATTGAGTTTCAGGTCCCGCTTGAGATTGGATTGAAGGAATTTGAGTGTTTCGATCCGCTCGGTGAAGATCACCAGTCGATCCCGGGAGTCCTGGCCGGTCCAACTCACGCCGTGTGTTGAGCCCTTCATGACTTCCAGGAGTTTATTGTATTTGCTGAAGGTTCCCGGGGCGATTCTTTCGACCACGGAAGAAAGCACTTCCAGCGACTCTACGTCGCTTTCATATCCGGTCTTCTCACTTTTCAATCCACGCAGCCTGTTGTGGATTGTCTGAAGACATGCCCCCGGGCTGGAGAATAGCGCTTTTTCGAGGGTTGTCTTGAAGAGCTTGTCTCCCGACTTCCGCTGATCAAGCTTGGCGAAGCTCAATTCAACGAACGTATTGTAGACCTCCTCTTCGTCGGGAGATGCGGTAGCGCGAGCAACGGCAATCTTCCTTTCTCTGAACGAATGCGCAACTTGCGATTTAATGTCCTTCTTGAACCGTCTGATGAACAGCCCTTTGATGTCTTCCTTGGTGTAGTTCTCCGGATCGGCGATGGCCGTGGGGTTGAGCATGTTCATCAGGCTTGCGAACGCTCTAGGTTTCCCATCATGCGGAGTAGCAGATAGCATGATCAGTGTGTCTGACCGGGAAGCAAGCAGCTTTGCCAATCGTGATCGCAGCGAGCGGGTTCCTCTTTCGGCAACATTGTGTGCTTCATCGATGACGATGATGTCCCAGTAGCTGTTCTCCAAGTACGTCCTGTACTCGGCATCCTGCTTGAGAGTATCAATGGAGATGATTGACTTGTCATAGTAGAAGAACGGATTGTGGTTGCTGGGAATGCGAGAGCGTATACGCTGAATACCGACAGAATCGAGTCGGGTGAGAGGAATGGTAAACCTGCTCCAGAGTTCTTTTTGGAATTGTGTGAGCATGCTCTTCACGGTGAGAACGAGGATCCGTCTTCCTCTTCCCCGTTTGATAAGTTCGGTGAGCAGGATCCCGGCCTCAATCGTCTTGCCGAGACCAACCGCGTCGGCAATCAGTATGCGTTGTCTTGGCTGTTGCAGGGATTGGATTGCGGGTTCAAGTTGGTATGGAACAACGTCAATAGCGGCTCGATGACCTATGTACAGCTTCTCATCGGTAGGCGGGGTTTGACGCAGGAGGCTTTCAATATAGAGAAGAGAATCCCGGTAATGCGTCGATGAGTTACCAACGTACTTGGTTTCAATGGGATCAAGGACTTCAATGCTGGTATCGATCTCGGTGAGAAAGATCGCTTCCTTATTTTTGACAAGCTCAGACAAGCCAACGACCGCGACTGCCTGGCCGCCGGTAGATGTCCTATCCACCTTGCGGATTAGCCATTCCGCGTCTCGGATAAGGACACGCGCACCTGGGGCAAATACTTGTTGTTGTGTCATGAGGGTAGCTCAATCTCAACGGGCACCATGAACTCCTTTAAGTCTGTTTTCATGTCATTGCTTCGTTTCGAAATATCCATGCTAGTGTAGCTTGGCTTCCCCTGATATTTCGCAGTCGATCGCTGTGAGGTCGCACCTGCCTGTGCACTTCTTCTTGTGCCATTTCGATGCCTCGCCCACAAACGCAAAAACCTCTCCCGTCCTGTGGCAGGACGAAAGAGGTTCTTCCTTCTGCACGATCTAGTCACCACACCTCTTTCTGGCAAAGACACGTCCAGAACTGCTCAAAAATAGCCGCAGCAGGCTCAAATGTCAAGCTCTCGCGAAGCCGAATTATCACAATCAAATCCTGGATCCGCGACGCTTTGCGGACGTGAGACGGATTCCTCATCCGTCGCCGATGCATCCACCGTTTCGTGCTTTCATCATCGACCTGATCAATTACAAGCCCGTTGGTTCAGAGCTGGTGTGACCGATTGTTCATTCTCAAGCGTGGTGAATTATCTGCCAAGGATACCATGGTCAAGAGAATCCGCCACTGGGATTGGTCACGAATGACGATTGTCGGGGTTACCAGATTCGGGTAGTTCTAGGAATTGGGCGCAGTGTTATCGGACTACAACGAGCCCAATCTGATTCCTCATGTGGCCAAAAGCCATCGGCAGATTCGCAAGAGCCGGGAAGAGCGATAGATTTACACTAACAACCCCAGTCATTCTTTTTGCACCAAAGATCAGACCTTTCCCAAGTCTATCGCAATCTAGATCGCCCTTGAGCATCACAGAGTCCACTATCGATTCGACATGCCGCTGAAGCTCGATTGTTTGTACGCGCATCAACCGAACACCACCAATGCCACTGCTCGAAGAACCAATATGTTGATGCATTCCCCCATGAATCATGATCTCGGAGTTGATCTCGCCGAGGACCGGATTTGTCAGACTGACCCCGTTCATTTCGAGAATCACGTTAAGTCCGATTGAGTGCGTTGGCGTGATGGATAGCTTCTTGCCACTGATGAAGGAGAATACTGCTCTCGGTTTCGAGCTAAAGAAACCGGTTCGCATTGCCGCTGACAACATGACTTCGTTATTGTATTGACTAATTGATTCATACATTTGACTTTTCCTTTTGATTCAGGCCCACTCAATTGTTGACGTCAACGCGGCGCCTACCAGCTGGTGGGGATTAGTATTCACCACGAATCTCTTCTGGTCATGTGGCATGAAGATGAAATGATCGTCCGGTTCGAAACATGGCGCTTGCACCTTTGAAATTCATGTGTGCGATCTTCCACACCTGCAGTTGCATCCTGCTCCCCAGGCGACCCTGTCCCATGGCCGAGATTAACAGAACATGTTCAGCTGATTTTAGCCAAGACATGCGTATTCAAGATTGAGAGCCATGACATATGGCGAATTGAATACCACGCAAGGCAGAACTCCGTCTTTTTGAATGAAGTGAGGTATTAGACGATCTATTTATCTAGGCCGCCTCGGTACGTATGCTCTGACTTGTCACAATGCTCTCCCAATAGATTTCCCGAATTTGACTGGAAATATCTCTCCCGTCCCGGGGCAGGACGAAAGAGGTTCTTCCTTCTGCACTCTCAAGTCAACACGACTTTCTCTGGAAGCCACGCGTCCGGTATTATCAATAGTAGTCTCTACACTGCGGATTGTCAAGACAAATCAGGCAACTATCGGAGATTTGCGTGATTCAATTTTCATTTGTGGGTGGGCGCAAAGTTGCTCTTGAATTGATGCTGAGCTGCCCTTGATCGCGCGCGGACTGAATATCCTCTAGACTCGACTGCCAAGATCACTTTTCTCAAAAAGCCGCGAGGAATCTTGGGATCACAGAGCTCAGCCCCAACAATAAATCGAGAATATATAATTGCAGAAGATTCGCAAGACCTGCTAAATGCAAGCATTTGATCTCAATGAGAATTGAGAGGATGCTCAGCCGATTGTTGAATAGCGGGGGCGGGGAGCCCGGTTGATTTCCGGCAAAAGCAAGCCTATTATGTTGTGCCGTCGTTCAGTACCGTGATTCATCGAATGCATTGAATTAAGTTTGAAAGAGATAACCAGGATTCAGGCTATGCCTATTCAGAACGTGGGAACGTTACTTGAAAACTTGGTCGTCACGGAGGCAGCAGCCCTGCTTTTAGATCGGATCGAAGCAGGTCAGAATTTGGGATTTGCGACGGCATTCGCGATGCCTGCTCTTTCGGAATGGCGACCTCATCCACAGTCGGTCGGAATCTCGTCGGTGGCGCTTCGGCAGATAGCAGAGAGCACAGGAGGAGGAGCCTTCATTGATGTGATGCGCCGATGTCTTCAGTATCGCTCTGACCAAGGGCCGAATGGCGCCTTGCTCGTGAGTCTGGTCGCAACCCTCGGCCAAAGGGGCGTGAGCATATGGGCAAACGACGTCGTGGAGGGTCACTATGGCAACGCTATTCCATCATTGGAAGGCATCCCCAATCTAGTCAAACAGATCCTCCCAATGTCGCTGACTCTTTGGCAAAGGTCACGGTCTCCGCTGCACCGTATCCATCCTCACTCAATGATCTACTGGCACCGTTGGATAGCTGGAGAGATAGCGTCGACGCCATACTTGGCTTCCTTGATCCGATGCGTTACGTGCTCGATTTGAGGCCAGGTCCTTACGCGCACTCGCCGGACCACTGTCGTTGGCTATCGATACTTCATGAACGGGGATGTGCACTTGCTTTGCATTTTACTGGGAACAGCGACTCTCTTACACTGCATAACGAGTTGGGGGCCCTGCGACAGGATCTCAACAGATCCGGCTTTCCATTCTGGCTCGAGATACGCCGGCAGCACTATGTCGTCAGTATTGGATCACCAGACATTGAAACGCTTGACTCTCTTCAAATCCGAACTTTGGCCTCCTGGGAGGCATGGTGCGACCGAGTGCCAGAGATCCGGACTCGTGAACTTGACGTTTCCCGAAGCTAGAATAGCAACCAGGAATGTCGTTAGGAAATGATAACAGCCGATGGGTCCGAATCTATCGTGTTAAGAGAATTCTATCGACCGGATATGGCTGCTTTCATCCACGAGAAGCAACGAGAGCGGGAAGTGCTTAGCGCTCCATCTTTGAAATAGCTGAGAATGAGCGCACGGAAGGCACCTCGGGTACAACAAGCACGTAGCGATATGGCGCACCTCCCGTCCGATCAGCAAGTCTCGCAAGACCAATTCCAATATTCACTGGCTCTCCGGGTCGAATCCCTTTGATCTCGATGCAGCATTCATTTGACCCTCCCACAACGAAAAGACCCGCATTCTCTCCCATTGCATATTCCATTAGGGTCTTCCCCGGGCCTTCGAAATAGCGGGTCGCGGATTCGAACAAGAAGCCCCATGCTGGAAACGGCTGATCCTTGGATCGTCTTCTGATGGCTCCTATCGCCCGATTGATATTGTCCCTCCCTGGTGCATTTGCCGAATGGACAGTAAGAATCGGTACGTCAAGAACACCGATGACGACCTGTTCCTCTAGCTAATTCACGACATCGTATCCTGACCTCTCTTCGCCCAGATCATGATCGAGCGACAGAACAGAAACACGATCAGTCCTGAGAAGCTCAATCGCCTCGTCGGCCGTTTTCGCCAGCGTGAAACCTTTGGGGGCTGTTCGCAAATCATCCAGAAAGACTCGCATTGTATTGATCCTTCGATGTCTATTTGAGAAGTCTTACACTCCCAGTCAGGATGAGCAGTACGATGCCTTCACCTTGATGTGAATCGAAATCACCGTGCCGATCAAAACTTCCACGATATCGTCGTCTGGGACTTCATCCACTTCTATGGCTTGAAGTTCAAGTCCGAGCTGCAGAAGTTCAGGCCGAAATACGGCTTCCAGTCTTTGGGCAAGTCGCACGCTGAATGGTGGCTCTGGCTTCGTTGTGTCTCGCTCTGGATCGTTATCTTGATTCATGGTATTTCCGGTCGAATTTGAATATGCGTCCTGCGCTAACATTCTGGCCCACGTTGCCACGCTGAGAGGATGTCCTCCAGAGGGTGGCTGTTTCTCTCCGCTGAACCGGAGTTAGCCAACTACCCGTCGATCGCCGCTAGATAGCTCGGCACCTCCGGTTTGTTCTCACTGTCCACTGATTCAGTTCTGATCTGACGAGAGAGAATTTTATCCACCCGCCCAACGATCTGCTCCTCACCGATGATCATATACTGAACATCGTCAACCCCGCGCGGCACTGCAATGACCCAACCCATCATCTTGCAGCCCGCCACAATCAGGGCTATTCCTTCATGTTCTTCTTTCCGCTTTGCCATATCGTTTCTCCACTTTCGCTTGTTCTGCATTGAGCAGATCGCGCATGTATTGAGCCAAGATCTTGTTGCGACGCGGGAAAACAGCAATGACCTTTGGCGCACCCCCCGCTGCCGTGCCTGGTGTATAGACGAGATGGACGAACTCAAGGCCACCCAGCAGTGTGGCGTTGCTGAGACTGTACACGATACCTCCTAGTTGATTTTGGGTTGAGGTTGTTGGTACTGCGAATAACGACTGGTAGCGATCGTACCGGCGCCCACAGGGAATCGCTTCCGCCATTCAACTTTACCGCATCCTGGGGGTCGATCCCCGTGAGAAGTGAAAGGGGCATATGGAAGTGCGCATCGGTGAGTGTGCGGACAGTGAAATCACCGACACGGACTGTCTGAGCGGCAGGAGCTTCCTGGGCGTTCGCAACCGCCGTCAATGAAGGGAAAAGCATTACAGCGGCTATCGCCGGGCCGAATAGAGAGTGTCTATGCACCGATGCCTCCTGTTGTTACCGCATGAACAATCGGGGGGAGCCAGGAGTTCGCGATGAAAAATTGGGACTGGGGGAATGGGAGATGGGGGGATGGGGAGAGGTTGGAAGACCAATGGACAATAGTCACTTGACAGTAGACAATGGACAACCAACGGGGCCAACACCCCCCACTGTGACACTGCCGCTGCGAATGAAAAACGCGACTCAGGAGCTAAGGGAAGCGTACAGTCGGAATTGACGCGCGAGAAACGAGACGGGATTGTGTGCGGGTGCACAAACGAATAGAGATTGAGGCTGGCGCTGTTAGGTGGGTCAGCGACTTTACCCGCCATCGGTGCCTGACCGCCATCTTTCTGGCGGTTGGCGGGCCGCCCTACATCTTTCTTCATACTTCATACGTGACGCGTTTCGACACATCGTTTACAGAAAAGTTTCAACACATTGTTTACACTTCGTATATTCCCTTTCAACCTCGAAGGGAACAGCAATGACTAAAAAAAAGGACCCACGAAGCCAGAAGAAATCGATCTGCGAAAGCGCTGCGTAGAGCTGTTTCATCAAGGGTGCTCACCGACGACAATTCGGGGGTTGTTACGTCGGAGTCGGCCTTGGGTGTACAAGTGGATCGAACGCTCTCAAGGAGATGACCCGGAATGGTATCTCGATGAGTCTCGCACACCCAAACGGAACGCGAACAAACTCGATCACAAGCTAGAGACGGTGATCGTCCAAACCCGAGAGGAACTGGTTCGTCGGGACAAGCCAGAGACGCGGTACGCGTATCACGGAGCCGTGGCGATACACCAACGTCTGGACCAGTTAGGCTATCGTCTCAAGCCTCACCCGTCCACGATCAACCGTGTTCTCAAACGCAACGATCTTATTGACCCACGCCAGGCGTCTGTCGATCCGACGGAACCCAAGGTCTACTACCCGGACATCCGGCCCGATCATCCGGGGCAGCTTCATGAACTGGATCTGGTCACGCCGCGCTATATCAGCGGGTACGGACGGGTCATCTCCGTGAACCGCGTGGATGTCTTTTCCAGCGAGGCCAATCTTGACCAGTTTTTGTCCAAGGCAGCCGAGAGCATCATTCAATTTGTAATAAATGACTGGAAAGAATACGCGAAACCCAGTTTTCTCAAGATCGACAACGAGTCGAGCTTCCGCGGCAGCCTCTACCACCCACGGACCTTCGGCAAGCTCACACGGTTCTGTCTGAACTTTGGCGTTCAGATGATCTTTATTCCGTTCAGCGAGCCCTGGCGCAATCCCTACGTGGAGAGCTTCAACGGCCGCTTCAACGACCAAGTATGGCTTTCACAGAAAATACGAAACCTCGAGCACTTGAAGGAAGAATCGCGATGCTTCCGTGACCAGCATAACAACTACCAACGCTACAAAAAAGACCAGTTTGGAAAACAGCAATCTCGTAGTTTTACGCTCAGCCGCTTCCCGAAGCGATTCGCGTTTGATCCGTCGATCGAACTGCCCATCACTCCGGGAAAGATCCACTTCATCCGATGGGTCAACGAGAAGGGCTACATCAGCATCCTCAACGAATCCTTCTTTGTTGACAAGAATCTCTGTTGTGAATATGTCTGGTCGACCATCGACACCGCCAAGCAAACACTGACCATGTACTACAAAGCCTCGGAGAGGGCACCTCGGTTGCAAGTCAAAACCATCGAGTATAAACTCCGTGAACCGGTCAAGGTCAAAAGACCCCCCAATCACTTCTTCTAAGTGTAAACGATGTGTTGAGACAACTAAGACCCTTAATAGTGTAAACGATGTGTCGAGACTTGACACCTACGTCCTGCTATGTACAAAATCAATTGGCTGAGTGCATGTGGACAGTTTTTCCCTCTCCGTCGTGTGATGATGCAGACGGCTTGGATTTGTAGGTTAATCTCTACAGGACGCTAACGACGTCAGCCTGCTATTCGTAGTCACTGGGACTCATGCCCAGGCCACAGGTGGTTCATCCGAGGCGTCGCACCCTGTATACTGAGGGTGGAAGGCAACACACTACGTGAACGTGTATTCGACACAAGGACGTAACCGTTGCCCTTCGCATCCTCGAGGAACAAAGCTTTCAACCATGCCGTCAGTGTGCAGCATGAAGTTCAGGTTGATACGACCGGTTGTCCAGCAGGAGCCGTCGTGCAGTGAGTGCCAGACGACGCGCGATTGCCACGATAGCGCGTTTGCCGCCGATGTGTGCTTGCAGATGGTCGTACCGTTGACGCAGCGTAGCATCTTTCGCGATCGCTCGCCAGGAACACTCGACAAGCATGCCGCGTAAGGCCGCTTTCCCTGTGCGTGTGATATGGCCAAAGCGCACGTGTTCGCCGCTGGAGTCCTGACTCGGTGTCAGGCCCAAATACGCGGCCAAGGCTTTCGCTGTACGGAAGCGAGCGACATCCTGGAGTTCCAACAGGAACTCCATTGCCAGGATCATCCCCACACCGGGGAGGCTGTGCAAGAGCGCAACCCGCGCGCGATATGGTTCGGTCGCGGCCAGTTGCTCCAGCAACGCTGTCTGCTTGTGGATCAGATCCGTCAACTGGTCGTATTCGATGAGTAGCTGCTGAAAGCTCGCGTCCAGCCAGTGATCGTACAGTTTGAGCAGACCCAAGTTGACGCGATAGCGTGCCGTCCATTTCCCCTTTGGGGAGGCGATGGAGATACCGTACGTGCTCAGCACCGACTTGATACGACACTGGACGCGCTTGCGGTCGCCGATCAATTGCCGCCGTCGCCGGCTCACTTCGCGAGCCGAACGTTCAGCAGGTGTCGGCACATACACACGCTTGAGCTCACCGTTGGCCAGACACTTGGCCAGCTTGCGCGAGTCCTTTTTGTCGGTCTTGACCCGATTGCCGCGTGCTTCCGGGATCAGGCTGGGCGGTGTCACGATGCATTCGATCCCACGATCAACCAAATAGTCGTGCAGCCAATACCCAAAATAGCCTGCTTCGTACACCACCTCGATTGGGTGTGCCAGGTACGGCCGCAGGAACTTCAGCAACCCGTCGCAACTCGCCGGCATGGTCGTCGTTGCGATCTCGACGTCACGCGTTCGTACCGTCACCGTCCAGCTCTTCTTGTGCATGTCGATACCGACAAACAAGCGCTGGAGTTTGTCCAAAATAACTCTGATCTTAGGCATCAGAGCCTCCTGAGTACAGTGGTGGTTTTTGTTGGTACTGCGAACATCCCAACTTACCACACACACTCGTGAGGCTCAACTATTTTGTAACATAGCCACTACTTCCTACTCTCTGCCGGTCCCCGGCCGATCTGGCCGTGAACCGGCCAAGCCGGCCGGCACCCGGCGTGACCGCGGGTGGGCTCGAACCACCGACCCTCTGCTTAAAAGGCAGATGCTCTACCCCTGAGCTACGCGGTCGACCTTATTTTCAGCTCATTTTCCGCAACTTCTTCTGAGAGTCACCATGACTTAGGAAGCAACTGTTAGCAGTTTGTTAGCAGTTGTGCGTCAACTCTCAACCTACCTATGCGCAACGGAATGCTCTTGTATTCCAGCCCGACTCGATTGATTCAAGGGAAGATTACGCTCTTGGACCTATTGACACGCTATCGGTCGGACTGGTTTTCAACGTAGCATATAAAATAGAGAAATCACGGTCGGAAATCAAGGAGATTGCTGGAACCGAATCTTAGTCAACTTCCTGCGGTCACCTCCTCAGGCGTGGTTGAGATCGTATATGAGCCAACACGGGCGGGACCAAGCTGAGAAGCCTGGTGGAGAGGATGGACCTAAAACCGCGATCCGCGACGATCGCTAAATTCAATCAACGGTTTGGTGAAGAACGGATCACCACACTCAATAAGGTGCTGGTGCCGCACCTGGTGAAGACGAACCTCCAAATTCATATTCGCCCCGTCACAACAACCTGTGATGGGGCGAGTCGAAGGGCTCCGCGAGACACACGGGAACTCGAATTTTTATCTCTTCGAATTCCGGTCGAAATCCTCAATTCCACGAAAGGATCCAAGATCATTTCGATCCAGCGGGACCATCTTGCCGAGCTCCTCGGTGTTTCATACGAAAACATCGCGCGGCTTCAAGGTTGAGCCCTGATCATCGCCCACACGAGGGGGAAAGTTCAAGAATCGATGGGGGCAACAAGCCACTTATCATCACACTTGCCCCTCTTCATCGGATCCCTTCTGCTGTGAAACAATTCGGAGCAAAAAACAGTCTAAGCTATGACGGCATTTCTCGATCCGAGAAACGACAGTAGTATGAACGCTCAAGCACACCAGCATACGTCCGGTACATAAATACTTCCTGCAATACTAGTCTCGTGCCGACACTGGAAATAGGGGGCCCTGATGAAGAACACCATGACATTGCTCTTTGGCTTTGGAGTACTGTGCTTCATCGCACAGGGAAGGCTTCTTGCCCAAGACGCAGATACTTCCTCGATACGCCGTCTTCGTCAAGACATGGATTCCATAGCATCCGATGCCACGGAAGGGCGTGCGGCCGGATCGCGAGGGTACAAGAAGGCAGCACAATACGCCGCCGCCATGTTTCATGCAGCAGGCTTACGCCCCGGGTATGTCGACGCCGAAGGGAAAGAATCTTACCTTCAGCCCGTGCCTTTTATTCGTGACGACTATGCGTCCGCTTCCATATCGGTTCAGAAGAAAGGGATGACGAAGACATTTACTTACTCCGACGGCGGATTCGATATTCTGAATCCAAGAACTGCCAAAGGCCACGTGCGATGCGTCGCTCCGGCTTTTGTCGGGTACTGCATCCATGAGCCCGGAGAAGGCTGGGATGACTTGGCTGGGATAGATGTTAAAAATAAATGGGTGATCCTGGAGGACGGCATACCGTCAGTCGGTGCGCATCCGGAATTCCCGGAGAAACTGCGCAGGACATATGGCAACCAAAAGACGCGTGATTCGCTGAAACTCGATGTTCTCATCAGACACCATGTAGCCGGGATCATTGTTCTTCCTGATGAGTACACCATGGATACGTGGGAGAGCTCCTGGGAGATGTCGAAGGTTGAATATCACAGAATCAATGATGCCCACGGTGCAATGGCCGACACAAACGAAAGAGTTTCGTCGGATCCACCCGTGCCCATCATTCGAGCAGGCCCGGAACTCGCACGTTCCCTTTTTGCCGGTCAACAGTTCGACCCCATTCTCAGCAGAGGGAAATATCATTCCTCCCTCCTGGACAACACCACACTCGATGTCAGGATTGATTTAAAGGAGAAATCGTTTACCTCCTTCAATGTCATAGCGGTTATTCCCGGCACCAACCCGAGAAGCAGACGGGAATACGTGACGGTTGGGGCGCACCTCGATCATCTCGGAACAATCGGAGAGCACATCTACTGCGGTGCAAACGATGACGCCAGCGGGTGGGTCATCATCCTCGAAGCAGCGAGAGCCATCGCGTTGAATCCGCTCAAACAGTCGGTGTTGTTTATACTTTACACGTCAGAGGAAGAGTCTTTGATTGGGTCCAGGTATTTCCTGGCGAATCCTCCGGTTCCCATCAAGCAGATAGCTCTAACAGGTCGTTGAAAAACCTAGTTTAAGAGCCTTCATTTTCATCGAAGAGAGTTTTTTCGGTATGAGGGGGCTGTATTTGTTCTGTGTACGGCTTGCCGTCTCTCGCGGCAGCCGCTCACGAGCTGTGAGCTCATGCTGAGAGACTCAAGATGTTCTTGATTCTCAAGAGATTGTAGACAGCGTTGGCAAAGGCGAACATCCAGCCTCCTCGTCGGAGGCCTTTGTAGTGTGTTTTGCGCATCGGTCCGACGGTCTTCAGCCAGCCAAAGATTTCTTCGACCCGCTTACGCTTCCGTTGGCTGATCGCATAGCCTGGATGACGGGTCGTTCGTTCGTCGATCGCACTGGCACGACTCACGTTGTTCTGTGCGACATGCGGTGTGACGTTCAAACGCCGTAGCTGCTCAGTGAAGTCGCGCGTGTCATAGGCTTTGTCTGCTCCTAAGGTCAATCGCGTGGATCGGCGTTTCTTGCGGAGTGTTGCCAGCATGGACTGCGCTGCTTCACGTTCTGCTTTACCGGTCGCATGGGTATACCGAGCGGAGACGACCAGGCCATGGCGGTTGTCCATCGTGACATGCCCCATGAAGGAGAGTTTCGATTCTTTGCCGGCACTCTTCTTACAGAGGCGTGCCTCGGGATCGGTCGTCGACTGATGGGTGTCGTTCGCGCGCTTTTCGCCGTGAAAGTCGATTGTCGGATTACCCGGGTCATCTTTGTCAGAGGATGAGCGTTTCGTCTTTTTCTGGAAGCTCTTCTGACCGGCCCATGCTTCGATCAGCGTGCCATCGACCGTGAAGTGCTCATCGCTCAGGAGGTGCTTGCTGTGCGCGAGGGCCACAACCTTTTTCAGAAACGCGTCGGCGATGTCGCCATCCAGGAGCCGGTCCCTGTTCTTGCTGAACACGGAATGATCCCAGACGGCTGCATCCATCGACAGCCCGACGAACCAGCGGAACAATAGATTGTAGTCCAGTTGCTCCATCAAGAGCCGTTCGCTCCGGATCGAGTACAGCACCTGCAACACCATGGCACGTAACAAGTACTCCGGCGCGATCGATGGCCGCCCAGTGTCGGAATAGAGAGCCTCAAATCGGCTCGACAGCTCGGCGAGAATCGGATCGATCAATGCCCGCAATTGTCGTAACGGATGGTTCTCCGGGATCCGATCCTTTTGAGAGGCATGGCTGAACTACACGGGTTGCTTCTCTTGTTCACCACGCATTGCGTCTGGACTCCGTCATGAAAGTTGATCTGCAAATATTATAGGTCAACGTCACGATCCGACACATGCGACAAACTATTTCTAAGGGTTTTTCAACAGCCTGCTAGGATTATCTGCTATTGTCGTGGTCTATTTTTCGTGTTACGGAAGGAGATGCCCTGAAGACGTGAATAATACGGGGACGTGTTCGGGAAAAAAGGAACCGTGCTTCGAGTATTGGTCCGTATTTTCCATTCGGCACCGCGTCGAGCAGCTAAGCGTTCATTGGCGGCACTCCGTTGAAAGCACGCGACAAACCTCACTTCTCGCCCTCCGGGTATCGCCTGGGGCAATCCTGGCAATTTGGCAGTCCACACAACCGGACTTCATCATGCTGTCCCAAGCCTGCCATGTGCCCCCTACGGGTCCAGCAGGGGTCGGTCGACTCAGCGGATTCTCTTGAGCCGATCGAGAACAACCGGAAATCGGTGGCTTCCGGTTTAAGATCAGATCCTTTAGTTTCCCCCCATGCTCTTCAGGGGATAGATCCCCATCTCCCTTGCCCGTTTGACATCAACGATCCGGAGCTCACTCGGATTGTTGCTCAATACCTGTGAGTACTTTTCGTAACCTCTCTTGACCGCAGCATCAAAGGTATTGGTCAATGTCCCAATGCTCTCTAAAACACTTCTTCCCACCATCGTTGTCTCAATGAAGAGAGTCTCCTTGGAACCCGGCAAGAGACGTACGCCGACAAATGCATGGCTAGGGTTTAGTATGATCAATGGTTCCAGTCCGATATTCTCAAAATGACCTGCCCCCCGGAATGTGATCCAAGAAGAAGGTTTTCTTTGTTATGGGTTTCCAATCGTTTCGATATAGTCTGATCCGTTCCTGCAGAGTTGCCAGAGCTAGATCATGCTTCGGCGACGCTGAAGGTCCTCGCGATGACCACTCCACTCTTTTTCAACGCAAGAGTAGGAATTTCTTCGCTATCGTGAAGCATCCATCCGCCCCGATATGCGTGTCTGCCGAAGGCGTGGCGATCAGTCGGTAGATATACATCCCTGACGATAGTCTCCGCCCATCAACGGTGACCGAATAACGACCTGCCCGCTGCTCCGCATTGACCAGCGTCAAAACATCCCGCCCAAGCACATCATAAACCCTGAGTGAAACGTGAACCGCTCGCGGGAGGTCGTAGCGGATGGTTGTCACAGGATTAAACGGGTTGGGGTAGTTCTGCGCCAAAGCAAAGTCTTGAGGGAGTTCGTTCTCCCCGCCGGGTGTTGCCTGAATGGTGGAGGAAGTGCGGAATGTCGAGGTGTCGGATTGGACAACGACATGGCCGTCGGTGGTCTCGACCCACCACTGGTAGATCTCATCCAGTGCGAGAGACCCCATGAAGTCGAGCGTGAGGGTGGTGTCGCGGCACGAGCGGTCATAGGTGTTCCCCAGCGTACCGCCGCGAATGCGGAACGTGTACCTCAGCGTGTCCCAGCCGTCATAGTCGAAGGCGCTTCCCCAGGCGAACTTGACCTTTTTCACGGGGTTGTAGAGCTGGAGCGTGTTCCCAGCCCCCGGTGTAAGGGGGTGTGCCCCTCCAGGTGCGCGGTTCACGTATGTATAGTCGAGGCCAATGTGGAAGGCAGGCTCGGCCCGGTAGTCAAGTGTATTGCCGGAGAGGTCCATTGCCACCATCCGGAGTGAGACAAGACCGTCGCGAACTGTGAACGGTGGAAGTTGGGAGCAGTAAATCCCATTTTGAAGACTCACCGGGAGACCTTGCCAGGCGCGGCTGCTGTCGGTGTGGTAGTACAAGCTCACCAACGAGAGGGCACCTTCAACGTCACTTGTTTGAAATTCGACCCTGCCCTGTTCCGCCGGCAACAGCACATCGGTGTATTCGCTATCAGCTCCAAGGATATTGAAGCTCGTCATCGAAGGCGGTGTCCGATCCTGCAAACGCGTATCCACAGTCAGGAAGACACTCGCCGCTCCCTTACACGTGAGAACGTAGCTCGAAGGATCCCACACTTGGAGCGTGTAGCGTCCCGCCACTGGAAGTCGCATCATTAGTGACTCATCGTATTGGCCACCGATCACATCAAGGAACACACGATCAAGACTTGTCCCTGCGTCAATGATCCGCCCGGTGGAATCCCGGAGGAAGAGACTAAGTGTGTCCGCCTCAAAATCCATGGACTGGTTCAGGGTTATCGGTAGGAAATCTCTTCGGGAAGTTTGGTCGGTGAAATACATGCCCACCGCTGTGTTTGTCTTCAGTTTGAGGATCGTCGGGGCGTTGTCCATACGCCCATAGTAGTGCCGGGGCCCGAGACCATAGATCACTTTCTTCGTGCGGCTTTGCTGGACCGGCATGTTCGTGCGCAAGAGCGAGGAGCGAAGCACGCCGTCAAGTCCCGGAGCCTGATTCGGAGTAAGGAGCCTCCAAGGGCTGAGCCGCGGATCGAAAGGCGGCGTGCCCGTGGAGCCATACCAGACCGTGTAGTTGAGCTGCGAGCCGTTCCAGGGAAAGTTGCCGGTGGGTTGGCCTTGAGCGTACCACGCCTGGTGAAACGGTGCGGCGAGACCTTTTGATGTGGGATCATAATTAGACGAAATTCCTAACTGGAGATCTGAAAACTCCATGGTTTCCACCGGATTCATATTCAGATCGCCTGAATGCGTGCGGTATTCCACATCCCGATGAGTAAGGTCGATTGGTTGGATGTCCTTCACCACATCCGAGGCAACCGGTGAGACCTGTCCCGCATAGGAGTACAGTTTTGGCAGATCATGCGGTGTGGAATAATAGTAGTCAAAGACGAAATTCGAGGAAAGTGAGCAGACTCTGTCCGGCACCAGCAAACTGCTCAATGGGAAGCCTACCCACTTGGGACCGAATCCCACACCCGTTCTCCTCGAGGTCACCCTTGTAACCCAAGACAGGGGCAAGGTTGAGTCTATAATATCACCCTGTTCGTCCTTGAGCGTGGTGCCAACCAGGTAGCGTGCCTCGCTCTCGGCCATCATGACGGACGCCACCGGGTTCACGCTGACCGAATCGAGGACGAGCCAGGCCTGTCCCGACTTAAAAGGTGAAGCAGTATCGACTCTCCCAAGGAGTGCGAAAACTTCGTACGTCCCAGACGGGAGAAGCTTCCTCAGGTGCCAGAGGCCTCCTGAGTATGTCATCTCGTCGGAGATGCTTCCGAACCACTTTGAATCCGCGATGCGGGTGAAGGTAATATTTGGATTGCTTGCCGGCGATGCTGCGATCTGCACGTCCATGTAAGTCCCCAGAATCACCGCCCACGGAAACCGAAGACTGTCCTGTCCGGAGGAAACCGTGAGGACCCCGGGTGACATCCTGCAGGTCGCTCTTCGGGATTGGCGCCAGTGTGTTATTAACTTGAAGCGTGATCCGGAGGAGTCTTATATCGTGGGCCGAGATGATGAAAGTCGAGGCGTCTGGGGTCAGGGAGAAGCCGGGAGGTAGACTGCTCCAGTCGGCGACGGTGAAGCTTCGTGATGAATCGGTGAGGTTGTAGACTGTCACCGTGTCTGTAAGGCTCCACTGGGCTTCGGTCAGCCGATCCAGGCCGAAGGAGAGCGACTGAGGGGAGGCCAGTATCGGCGCCCGGGCGGCCTTCGGGACGTCGAGTCTCCCTGTGCCCTGGCTCCAGGTGTCACGTCCAAGGTCTTTGGCCGCCCCCATCAGAGCACTTTTCAGCATCGCAGGGGTCCAGCCCGGATGGAGTTGCTTCAAAAGGGCGGCTGCCCCTGCGGCATGGGGCGTAGCCATTGAGGTGCCACTCATCATTTGATAATTGCCGCCTGGCATCGTGGAGGTAATCGTCAACGCCGGGGGCAAGGAGGTCCGGCTTAATGGCGAACAGGACGTTCGTGGGGCCGCGGCTGCTGAAGAACGCCAATGTGTCAAACGCATCGCAGGCGCCGACGGTCAGGGCGCTCGTTGCACAACCCGGAGAGCTGATCGACTGGTAGCGCGGTCCGTTGTTACCGGCGGCGACCACGCACAATATCCCGGCTTGGGTGGCATTATCGACGGCTTGGCTCAAAGGGTCCGATGCGTCGCCGACGCCGCCGAGGGAGAGGTTAGCGATGTCCAGATGGTCGTCAGTCAAAGGGTCGCTGTCAGGATCCACGCAGCGCTCCAAGGCCGCGATGACTTTGGATTCCTCTGTCTCGCCGCGGGCGTCGGCGACTTTGTAGGCAAAGAGCGTTGCCCCGGGGGCCACGCCCTTAAGTGCGAGGCCGTTGGCGGCGATGATGCCGGCCACGTGGGTGCCGTGGCCATTGTCGTCAGCCGGATCCGGGTCGTTGTTGACGAAATCCCAGCCCCCGACCACTTTGTGGCCGGGACCAAAGCCCCCCCCAAGGTCCGGATGCATATAGTCGATGCCGGTATCCAGAACTCCTATCCTCACGCTATCACCGCTGACCCCGTTCTGCACCCACACAGAATCTGCCCCGATCTGGTGGTTGCTCACGCTGTCCAGAATGTGGATGGACCTGTCGGGAAAAATTGTCTTGACATATGGAAGCATGCGGAGCCTGTCCACCAGCCAGCGCCGAGTTGAGAGGGCCACGCCGTTGAAAGCCTGCCGGTACTCTTGGGTGAGCCGGCTTCCGGCTGTCTTGAGGAAAGTGGTTCTTGTTGGACCGCTGCCCACCTCCCCCTCCAAATGGGCGAGGTCACTCCGGAAGCGGGTGTGATCGGCTTCGATCTGGTTTTGAAGAGGGTACTGTTGGCCCCTCAAGAAGGCCTGTCTGTCCTGAAGCTGGTGGAGGGCGCTCAGAGGCGGGTTCTAAAATTTGATGATGACGTGGATTTCTTCGTTCGGATCATTCGTGTGGACATCCAGCACAGAGTCGCCTTTCACCACCGTGTAGGTGATGAGACCCTGACGCGGGCTCTCGCTAGTCGGGAGTAGGTTTGGAAACGGAGATGCTGACGTCGACTGTGCAAACACAACTCCCTGCTGGAGGAGGAATAGAAGTCCGGGAACCAAGGGCCGGATGAATATCATCGGCGTTACCTCGGAAAAGGTTCGGAAAAGAGGGCGAACAAAGGCCTTTCCACCATTGGTACTCGGGGATGGAAAGGCGAATTCTCAAAGGACGATAGCACAATGTAAGAGCTATATGCGCCACTATCAACCCGACGAGTTGTCTCTCCGATTTACCACTCGAATGCCTCATGCAAGTCCCTATTCCAAAATACGATAAGAAACCGAACCTCGAAAGACACCCACGGAAGGTCTCATCCTAAGTGGCTCAATTTGTTACGACGTGCCATCATGCGGGATCCGGGGTCCGCTGTCAGCGTTGGAATGGGAATGGAAGAAGCAGGATTCTTAGTGAGTGCGTCGAACTCACAGGCAACACCCGTGCCTATGTTTTGATTGGATTGGAGGAAAGGCGTCTGTCAATGTGAAGAGACACACTATTTTGGATTAGCCAACTAAGGCAGGATCCCTGTTGAGTCCGTGTGCACCTACATTCTGTTTTCCGAGGTGCATCTAAGCGATTTGTCGCAAGGTCTGATCACCAACGAGAGCTTCTCGTGTGAGGCGGTTGTCCCCTCCCCTCATAATCCGTAAGCCGGGGAACGCCGCAAAGCGATCGATCTTGATGCCGTCATGCTAACGCCAGTCTCCAAGGGTTGCGGTCTCGCTCCTGTGCATGACCTGTTGAAGAGCATAGGATCTCCGGAGGCTCTCGATGCTGCGCGAAGACTATCTTGGCAACTGCACTGCGGCCCTACAGCGCATCTCCGGCATCTCTGGCAACCGCAGTCTCATCTTCACGCAAGGCATGGGCACATGGACCAATACACCCCTGAAGTGGTTAGCCCAGCTTTGCCGCGACCTCACGCGAACTCTCCAGACGAACTTGGCTGTTGAACTCCGAAACCCCAAATGACTTGAGGCCGACCGGGCGGCTTTCGGTGCGGAACTCGCGTGTTCTGCTGCCCTCCAGTGCTACCGACCGGCCTTAGAGGAACTCTGCTGTCTGCGAGTGGTCAAGACCCTTACTGCTCTTACACGGCTGCCGGAGATCGGCCATGGACGACGCTGCCGTTATTCACGCTCCCTCGTGGCGTACTTAGGTCTGGTGTCGTCCGAGTTCAACTCTGGCAATTGGGAATATCGTGACTCCATTCCCGAGGCCGGCGACGTGCACATACACCGTTTTCTGGTGGAAACTGGCAGGCACGACTAGCGAAATGCACGTGCCGCTCTGATCCTTCAGTGTCGTCGCCAAGTGCAATCACCTAAGATTGCCGGCGTTGTTCACAAGGATCAACTTCGTCTCGTTTGCAAATTCCCCCAGCTTGACAAACGCAATCATCGTCGCGCGGCCATCACTACTATCGCCGGATAAGTGTGCGCCCTCATTTGGGCAATCCTTATGACATTGCCCGACTAAAAGGTCTCATACCCCGAGAGGAGAGCCTCGACACTAAAATCCTCGTTGGAAATGTGTGACTCGTCACTCACCATGTTAGACCGAGTTGGCTTCGGACAAATTGCACCAACCGCATGACGATGAGTCTCCACCAGATCAATCCAGCGGATAATAGTCTGATGCTCCTCAACCAACGTTCTCCTCTCGGGATACGCTTTCAAAGAATTTGACGGCCATCCGTGTCCAGACTACTTTGTTAAAAGCAGCTTGTTCGTTTTGGTATACACAACTTTCCCCAGTGCACCCGTCACCGTTATGCGAGCGAAATAGACACCGGTCGCGACATCCTTTGCATTCCAAGTGACCGAGTAGCCACCGGCTGCATACTCTCCTTGAGCCAAAGTGGCCATTTCGCGGCCGAGATAATCGAGCACTTCGACCTTGACACGACCTTCGGAAGGCAAAGCGAAGTAGATTCGTGTTGAGGGGTTGAACGGGTTTGGAAAGGCTTCGGCCATTAAGTATCCGTCGGGGGACTTGGGAAAAGCCTTCTGCAATTCCGCTGCTCTCTGGGTAGGATCCGAGAAAACACTTTGTTGGTTCGAAAGATCAACGGCGCGTATCTTGTACTCGACCTTATCGTTCCCGCCAAAGGCACCTATGATACATTCGGATAAGCGAGCGCATACCCTTGCGCCCTACCTTCCTGAGGGCTTCCTGCGGCGTGATGAGTTCTTCGGATAGTCGTCCGAACAGGGCAAGACAATTGGTGACTGCAACATGTTTTGACGTACTCACATATCCATCAGTGAATTGACTATTGATGATGGCACTGTAATCCGATTGGATGCCGCTTGCTTCCGTCAGGACTTTCCAATTCCGGCTGTCATATATGTACATGTACTGCTCCAAATCATCCATGAGAGACGGAGCATCCGGCCGCTGGCGCTGAGACGAGAAACGACGATCGGTTAGAATTCTTTGACAAGTTGAATGTACAGTACCTACATACATCTTCGAAATATCAAAGTGATGTCCGGTAAAGTTTGTCACGTTCCCAAGGTATGCTCGAAGTCCTTCCTGTAGCTGAGTGGCCGCTTTTTCAGTAAATGTGGAGAGATAGATGTCTTCCGGCTTGATCCCGTGAAAGACAATAAGGTTCATGGCTCTCCATAGCAGTACACGTGTCTTGCCTGAGCCGGGTCCCGCCGTGATAAACAGCGGCCCTTCAATGTGGCGGATAGCCTCTTCCTGTGCACTATTGGGTGAAAATCTAGCTGATTCCCAGAGTTGCTCAATAGTTAGGTCATGCATATCAGTCATAATAGTATTGATCACGAATACGGTTCACTGTTTCGCGATGAGGTTTGAATGGATTGGCCGGCTGTCGTGGAGCCGGCAGTTTGTTACTTGATTTGAAGGGAGTCCGGCTAATCTTCTTGTTGTAGGCGATTGTCAGAAGCAGTTCAAGATTAAGGACGTCGGTAATGTTATATGCCAGAAGTGTGTTCAGGGCCTCAGAATTGTGATTCACACGATATTCCTCCCAGAGGTATACTGCAAATCTACCATCGATATCTTTCATCCCAGGCCGCCGAATTCCAAGGTTCCGTTCGCATTCTTTAAGTCCGCCGGTATATCCCAGACTCTGAAGCACATAGCGGAGGTCGATATGTGGCATTGACAACTCAACTCCAAGAGTGTTTCTCAGAAATGGCACGTCGAACGTTTTTCCATTGTAGGTGACGAGAATGCCATATTTCTGAATGTCCTTTTTGAAACTCGCGAGATTGACTCCCTTCGTATAGTATTTGATCTCTTTTCCATCGTACAGTGCTATGGTGGTAACATGATCTCGACGATAGGAAAGGCCAGTCGTTTCGATGTCGAGATAGGCAGTTACATCCTTGAATTCGCGGAATAGACGCCAATGCTCGCAAGTGGGAAGCAATTCAGCAAAGAACTCTGGATTGGATTTTGCGATGCTATCATCAGAAGCTCTTAAGCTGGATACCAGTTCATTTCTTTCGTTATCTGGAAGGGATGTCGCATATTTCTCGTGTACCTCGTACCAGGTGCGGATTCCAGATTTCCAGAGATTCTTCTCACTTTCAAGATCAAAATTCGGAAGATGACAAAAAGTATTACGTATCATAGGGAAAGCCTCCAAAAAGTCTGAAGTGATCAGAATTCCTGCACCGATGAAACAGGGAGACTTGTCTTTGATGATTGCTTCTATGAAATCTCAAATTCGAATAGAAACTCGACCGTACTGGGCCCACACCGACCCTCCGCGACGATTCAATCGACTCCCATCCAAAAAAAAAGCCCAATCATCACAGGATGATAGGGCTTCATTTTCAATGAACGTGGGAGATAGAGGGATAGCGAAACTCTCCTCCCCACACGTCGTGCTAGGATTTTCGGTTTCCTCTATAGAAAACTACCTTTTCCCTAGTCTAATGTCAAGATGATGTGTCTGCAGTCACATGGTGGCGTGATATACGTGCATATTGACCCACTGGAGCACTTTCTGCAGAGGTTCAGTCGAAGAATTGACTGATCCAACACCTGAGAATGGCTCCTTGGCAAAAAGGAGATCGTACCATTCAACCGGCTACGATTCAATTCCGAGGACATTCGGCATGATATATCCTCCGGTCAATGTTTTGAAAATTCCAATTTCTGTACCGAGCCGTCCTCGCTTACGACGTACAACAAGAGTGAAGAGTGTGCACTCTGCCCATCCTTTAACAGAATCCAATTGGTCAACCAATGACGACAAGTCTGGCCCAATGAGCCCATATCGATATTTGACCACTTCTAATCGATCTGCGATCCTTCCAAGGCCAATCGTGAGGTTTGCCCTTTCTCCCGTACGCGATCCTTTAATCTCGATACAGACGTCCGGCCTCCCGCCTACCAAGAATAGCCCGGGGTACGATCCAGATGTTCGTTCGATCAGCCTCAAGCCTAAGGTTTGGAAATAGTTCGCAGCCGATTGTTTCAAGAATCCCCAGGCTGGAAACGGTTGATCCTCGGAGCGTCTATTAATGGCAGCTATTGCCCGGTTGATATTTTCCCTGCCGGGTGAATTGGCCGAATGGACGGTGAGAATCGGTACGTCAAGAATACCCGCGACGACTTGTTCCTCGAGCCAGTTTATGACATCGTATCCTGATTTCTCTTCGCCCAGATCATGGTCGAGCGACAGAAAAGAAACACGATCCGTCTTGAGAAGATCAATAGCGTCGCTGGCTGATTTCACTAACACGAACCCCGGAGGGGCGGGACGCGTATCATCCAAAAAGACTCGCATGGTAGAGATCCGGTGTTAAGTGTTTGACTTAGTCCATTCCAGTCAGGGCTTGCAGTATGATGCCCTGACTTTGATATGAATCGATATCTCGCCGCCGGTCAATACTTCCAGGATATCGTCGTCTGGAACGTCATCTACCTCTATGGCCTGAAGTTCAAGTCCGAGCAGCTGAAGCTGAGCACTCAGACTCGATTCCAGTTTCTGGGCGAGCCGAATGCTGAAAGAAGGGCCAGAGTTTAGCAGGCGCCTATCCTGACCACCTTCTGGATTCATTGTATTGCCCTTCGAATTGTTTCGTCAACGGAAATTCCCGATGACGTAGGAGTCTTTCTTCCTGATTCACCGCCGAGTTATCAGCCACCGAGAATTGGCCCAAGTTCCATCCCCGGTGACGGCCTGGTGCCAATCTTTGCCGGTAACCCCAGGCGACAACACAGACAATGCTGCATCTCGTCACCTTTGGAACCCTGGGGACACTCGCTCCCTCCCCCGACACTGGATTCATCTGCCGAGAGAGGATCTCGTCCACGCACCCAACGATCTGCTCCTCACCGATGACGAGGTACTGAACATCGTCAACTCCGCGCGGCACTGCAATAACCCAGCGCATCAACTTGCAGCCCGCTACAATCATGGCGATCCCATCTTCTTCTTCATTCCGCTTTGTCATTTCATTTCTCCACTTTGACTTGTCCTGCATTAAGCAGATCGCGCATGTATTGAGCCAGGATCTTGTTGCGGCGCGGGAAAACAGCAATGACCTTTGGCGCACCCCCTGCTGCCGTGCCTGGTGTATAGTCGAGATGCACGAACTCAAGGCCACCCAGCAGTGTGGTGTTGCTGAGACTGTACACGATACCTCCTATTGGCTTCTAGGTTGAGATTTTGGATACATTGAACGCGTACTAGCTGCGATTCTGCCCGCGGCCACGCACATCCAGGCCTCGACCCCGGGTCCATGGGGCCGGAGTCGGCCCAACTCATCCGTGCCGGTCCAGCGCCTGCATACCGGGCAGTAGCCTTCATGGATCTTGTTGGGTTTGATGTGATCCTTGTAGGTGAATACGGTCGCTGCATCCATCGTCATTCCTGATCTGGTGGTGGTAAGTCTTTGGGGGGTTTGTGCTGGTTCTCGGCCTCACGCAAAAACCGGCAGGCAAACAATTCCAGCAAACCCTTGGGCTGTGGAACCTGGAATTTGAGCGTGGCTTCCTCGACAAACATGTTGATCAAATGCCCTGTCAATCGATCCGGCTCGGGATGCAAAATCTGCTTGATTGCAAGGTGCTGAGCGATCAGGTGCAGGGCCGCGCTGAATTCAAAGTGTTCATCGAATCCGAATTCAATGCCGCGGCGATCGTGCGCTGCCTCCAGGCAGTTGCTGATCGAAGTCAGGGTTAGCGCGATCTCCCTCTTGATCGTGCGCACCCGCATCTCATCGAATTGTCCGACCGCATCGATAAATGTGGACTCGCTTACTTCTTCTCGCACGGCTGGCTCCGCACAACAGTTTTGATTCCGAGACTGTGATTAATCATGCACAACGTGCCGTCCTCAGTGTAGCTCATTAGCAACTTGCCATGTGCGTCTCTGATCATTACGGTGGCGACACTAGACATGCTGATATATACAGTCTCGGGCCTTTGCGCTTTGCGCCACTCCTGATATTGCACGGCCCAGCGGTCCAATTGTCCGTACATCCATTCCATTCCGTTCCCTTTGGTGGCTTGTATCAGTCCATCAACATCATAATAAGAAGTCTGCTACGCCTGGGGACGATCGCGACGCGGCCATACTGTATCTGTGCAATATGCAACGGCCGCGGGTTCGGCAAGAGAACAATCCGCCTCATGATTTGCCTCGTTAGTGCCTGAGCAAGAAACCGAGTGCTAAAATCCTAAAAATGGCGTCCTCAAAAGGATGAGCACTTTCAACAACCACTCGCACCGGCTCCTGTTTTACTGCCGCAGGCGGTGGAGCAACAGATGTGGAACGATACACACATCTGTCACCAACTCGAGCTCTGATCTCCTCCAGCGTCAATTTGCCTTCGGCCCACATGGCCCGGCGCCGAGCCAACACCTCTTCCTCTTTCCGGATTCGCTCTCGGGCTCGGGCAAGCATCCCGGCTTCGCCAAATGTCAGTCTCTGATTCATTTCTTTGTCTCCTGTGACGGCAAGACCCCGATTCTTGTTGGCAGCAAGACCGGGGTCTATCTTGATGCCTTTAGCTCTTTGCCTTTCGGCACGCGGCAAGCAGCAACATAAATCGCGCTCACATCTATTCAGTTCAGATCAGGGGCTGAGTTTGAGGCGGTACGTATTCGCCTGCCTGCCCTTGCGCTTTACCGTGATCCAACCCGTTTGCTCCAGCTCCCTCACGAGCCTGGGTATCGAGCTCGTTGGCAATGCCAGGGTCTCGGCCAGTTCGGTAAGGCTGGGGCTGCACTGCGTGCCGTCAATACAGAATGTTCGGAGTGCCGCCCACAAGAGCTTGGCCGAGCAATTGAGATCACGAGATTGGAGGAGCTCGATTGGAATCTCGGTCGTGACCATCACATCCCAGTGCGCGGCCACTAGCTGAGCCTCTTGAGATTGTCGTAGTGCGTTTTCGCGACGTACGCGATCAGTTTCGTCCAGTTAGTTCTTTTCACTTTTGGCTCTGGTTTCGGTTTCGGATCTTGTTCGGGTTTTCTTTCTTCCCCCTCCAAGCCGCCTCCTATCATCAACGTACTAACACCAATATAGTACCGACGGGGTTAAGAGTCAAGACCTGCGATGGGTTTATTGTGCTGTGCGATATTGAAATGAGCCTCGATGTAGGATATTTCGAGGCTCATTTGTCGGTTCGCGATGCTACTTCTTCAGCCGATTGTCTGGCTTCTGGTTCGTCGGATGCAGCGTGACGCCGACCTTGCTGGATTCGGTATAGATCGCTGATTCGGTTCTGCCTTTTTTCAGCCCGATCACAAAGGTTGGAGTATTTTGGAATGCCAGATCACGCCATTGGTGTTCTTGCGCTCGTGTCTAGGCTCCAGAAATAGAATGCGCTCTACGACTTCCCTGCTGGCTTACTGGATCGCAGATTCAATAAAGGCACAACACTGCATCGCCCAGCCATGAACTGGGAGGTTGAGCGTGGACTGGAAGCGGGTGAGCGGGTACTGATCCACGACGAGATCAATGACGATATCCGCTGGACCCCGCTCTGTGATTTACGGGGCCGAACAGGACGAGTTCTGGGACCAAACATAGCTGAAAGCCATAGCAAAGAGGAGCAGACGGGCGAATGGATCGTCGAGATCAACGGCAAGCGGTACAGCGTGGACAAGCTACCTATTTCTGATCGGGGCCTGGTCTTGTGGTTATGAGCGTCGCGATGGCCTTTCTCCAGCCTTGAAGATTGGGGTTTTCATGCGCTGATCCTGCGCTCTGCACAGTTCCTGTCTTCTCGCCAGATTTGCTGTCGGCCTTAATCTCGGACATCTTGGGTTCTCCGTTATCGGTGCTCTAATCTACGGCGGAGATCTGTTGGAAACAACGGGTCGGAGTGACGGGTGTCAGCGTATGTGAGGCCAAACACAAAACAAGCCCCGTCCCGTATCGCAGCTCAGGGCCTGCAGCGACATATTCGAATCTGGTCTTGTTCAGTCGTTCTCGGATACTGGGTATCCTGGCATACCTGGCTTCTTCCTCAATTTGTTTCACTCGATCTACTTCGACTCGGTGCAATTCCGCGAGATGCTTTTCCAGCTGCTGCCTTTTGTATGCGAGCATGCGTTTACGCAAGCCTACGTCAATGTCCTTCTTCATTTCGAAGCAACCGGCGGCTCGAGAGATGTTAGGACTGACAATGGCTTCTTGTACACGCCCTACCCCCAGTTCAGCTATTTTAATGAAGTCCAAACTGCAAATTATCTTCCTGTCTCCTCAAACAGACGGAGATACTCATGGAACGAAAATATCCTATTCCGCCTTCCCCCTGTCGTTTCCCTCAGTATGCCAAGTCTGACAAAATCTTGTATGATCGCATTCGCAGTGGCGGGAGTTACGTCCAGCACTTTGCCGACATCATCGGCTGTAAGTTTTGGGGCCTTGTAGAGATGGGTCAGAAGTTGTTGAGCATGTGGGAGCTTCTTTCCCAATGTGATCAAGCGGTGCGATTCTATATCCTCTCTCAGTTTTAAGACCTTCTTAAATGTTTCAATTCCTTGCTTCGATGTTTCTGCCACGGCAACGAGGAAGAACTTGATCCATTGGATCAAGTCATTTGAAGTCCGGGCTCTCATGAGGTTATCGTAGTAAAGAGCTTTGTGCTTCTCAAAGTATGCTGAAAGGTAAAGGGTTGGCTTCGATAAAATGTGGTTGTTGACAAGATAGAGCGTAATCAATAGTCGGCCAATCCGTCCGTTCCCATCCAAGAACGGATGGATGGTCTCAAACTGGTAATGGGCCATTGCAATCCTCAAAAGATCTGGCAACAGAATCGAATCATTGTGCAGGAAGTTCTCCAGGTCGCCCATAAGTGCAGAAACTTCGCTCTGGTGAGGTGGGACGAATGCTGCATCTCGAATGGTGGAACCTCCAATCCAGTTTTGACTTCTCCGGTATTCACCGGGTGTTTTCTTTTCCCCCCGAACACCGGTCATCAGTATCCTATGTGTCTCTTTAAGTAGCCTCGTAGAAATTGGCACCTCGGTGAGTCTCTTGATTGCATGATTCGTGGCTTTAATATAGTTCTGAACCTCTTGCCAGTCGTCTCTCTGTTCAGCATCGATATCCGCTTTTTTCATCACCACATCCTCTATTTCCGTCCGCGTTCCTTCAATCCGGCTTGATGTGGTTGCTTCTTTTACAACGTGCATTCGGATAAAGATGTCTATATCGGGGATATGAGACGAGAAGGCATTCAATTCACCCAGTTTGAGATTTGCCTCTGCAAGAAGGGTGTTGACCTTTCCATCTGACCAGGTCCACTCCGAATTGAGCGGATTTGGCGTGAAGCTCTTATACTGATATTGCTGGGTATACGAACCCGCTATGAAGTCTTCAAGGATCACCGGTATCCCGAGCAGTTAAATTATGGAATCGCTTATTTCAACTTAATGGAATAACCTAAAATAAGAAAATCCTTGTTTTAGTCAAGGACGAACCCGATATGCGTCTCAATTTCAGTTAAGGGCGATCCCTATCCGATTCACCGTCTTATGAAGCTGCTCCGGTTCCAGGTGGCTGTAGATTTGAGTGACTGCCAGACTTGAATGTCCAAGCAGTTTCTGCACTTCGTAGAGCGAAGCACCATCCTGTACCAGCCAACTCGCAAATGTGTGCCTGAGTGAATGAAAATGAAGCTTCTGATCCTTCAACGTCTGAATTGTGTATGTACTTTTTGAGCTTCTGTGAAGGCCAGTCTTCCTTAATCTTCCTTCCGTTCAAAGTAAACACGAATCCGGCCGAACCCTTCTTGGCCTTTGACGCAAGAAGATGGTATCCTACGTCCGACAATGGCACTACCCTATTTTTCCCATGCTTGGTCCGGAAATTTGCGTTCCCGCGGACATGGATCACCTTTCGAGCGAGATCGACATCTTCCCAAAGGAGATTCACAATTTCACCCCGTCTCATGCCGGTGACCACGGCAAAAACGACCAGCTCTTTCAGCCAGTTCTCCTTAATCAAGCTGAGCAGGGATTGGAAGTCTTCCTTTGAAAAATAGACCGGCGCTTGTTCCTGAACCTTTACCAGAATCTTGCCGCTGAAGGGGTTTCGTTCAAGTTCATCCCAACGAAGAGCTGTGTTGAACGCCGCCCTGAGCGTTCTCAATTCTATGTTCACCGACACTGGTGATACATCCGCAAGCCTCGCCGCCTTGTACGTGTCGATATGCTTGCAGGTCAAATCCCTTAGGGCAATATCTCCTACCAATTTCTGAAAAGAGTGAAGCGAATCTTTGTACATCCTGGCGGTCTTCGCCGAGTATGTCGGCTCAACGTACTGCAGGAACTCTTTCACGAATTCTGAGAGCAAGACGCTCTTCGGCTTAGGCTTCAAGAATTCTTGGAGCCGCGCGATTGTCTTGAGTGCTTCTTGCTTGGAGCGTGAGCGGGTTGACTTCCAGCAACGACGTCCGTCCTTTTCGTGAAGGACGTACCAGAAACCGTTGCTTCGTTTGAAGAGTGAAAACCTTGTGGGTTCGGACATTGCTAACTCCTTTAGAGTGTTAGCAGTCCGTTAGCAATGGTGGGAGAAAATGTGGAAAAGGGCCGGGTTTTGTTGAATGGTCGCTGCTTAAAAGGCAGATGCTCTACCCCTGAGCTACGCGGTCGGCCTTATGAGAAAGGCAAGTAAGGCGATGGAGTTTTAGAATAGCAAAAAACCGCCTCGGAATCAAGATTCCATTGCCGGAGAGCAATCCACTGCCCGCTCCTCTAATTTGTGCTCTCGCGGACAATACGTCTTTCCCCCGCCCGCTAGATTTATTCCAGTATAGTGTTCGACAGTCGGTGGCGCCGTTGCGCCCAGAGGAAGAGTACGTTAGTGTGTGTCTCCTTACAATTGACAGCACCTCTTGCTCTTGTCACCAAACCTTCGGAGGTACAACAAGGTCTCCCCGTGTACCTTGACCGAGCGTACAATGTTGACGGTCATGGACGGAAGCGCCAGTACTCAGAAGCACATTACTTTGAGTTCCCTTCTAGTACTGGCGGTGGCGCCGTCCTTCGAGAATCACTCAAACGAGAGAAACTTTTCTTTTGGCGTCATGCATATCCCACACCGAGCTGCGGCCTCGTTATCATACGTATTCCCGCAGGTCGTGCACACCATGTATTTTGCAGGCAATTCACCTTGCTTCCCCAGATTCAACGCCTCTAATGCCTTCGTATACAGCGCCTTGTGTTTCTGTTCTGTCTGGTATGCATAGTTGAACGACAGAAGCGCGGTGTTGGATTTGCTCGCGCTCGCAACCTTAATGAAATCGGGGTACATCGTCGCCACTTCGTAGGACTCTCCTTTGATGGCGTCCTCGAGGTTTTCCTTGGTGGATTTCACTGTAAACACTGGATTGACCTTGTCCATGGCCTGTCCCATTTGATCGATCACGGCCAGATGATTTCCGGCATGGATTGCTTCCGCCTTTGACGCTGCTTCGAACAGCAAGGCGATTCTTGGATACCCCTCTTCGACCGCTTTCTTGGCGTATGCAGCGTACTTTGCGCTCGCGGTAGTTTCCCCAGTAATGGCAGCCTTAAGGTTTTCTACCGTTTTCGCAACGAGTGCTTTGTCGGCCGCCAAGGATGCGGTGTGACCGACAAAAAGCAGGATTGCTGATACGAGAACGAACGAAAGGAAACGCATAATAACCTCATGTAAAATGATGGATGATGATTGACACATCCAATATACCGGGAATAGGTAAGGATGATCCTAAGCAAAGGTTAGAAATAGATGAGGAAAAGTTGGCGGCATTCCAAAGATGACGGGGGCATGACCGGCGCAGGTGGGTATTAGCCCTCAGACGCGTGGGAGGCATCCACTGGCTCACCGTGGGGAAATCCGATTCTCACAGTGGTTCCCTTGCCAAGTTCACTCTCAATTTCCACGGTCAAGCTCTGTAGATCAGCCAGGCGCTTTACGATGGTCAGCCCAAGGCCCACCCCCTCAATATCAGAGGCCCGGGAGACGTCTGAACGGTAGAATCGATCAAAGACCTTCCCGAGATGATCTTTAGCGATGCCAATCCCCCGATCACTGACTGCGACTTCGACTCGGCTGGTGCTCTCAACGATCCGAATATCAACAAAGGATCCTGGCGGAGAATATTTTACGGCGTTCGAGAGGACGTTGCCAAGGATGATATCCGTCAAGTCAGGATCCGCCATCACTCTCACAACCGGATCGGCCACCATGTTGGCCACAATGTCTTTCGCTTGAAGCACCGCGGACATTCGCTCCCTGAGACGAAACAACCCATGAACGATATCGAAGGAGGCGATCTTCGGTCGGACGGCTCCGCTGTCGTATCGGGCAAGACTCAGGAGCTGCTCGACCATGCCGGACATACGATCGACCTCCCCGATGCAAAACCGGATCTTTTCCTCGTAATGTTCCTGCGTCCGCGGTCTGCGCTGCAAGACGTCCAGCGTCCCCCTAATTGCAGCCAACGGTGTGCGCAACTCATGGGAGGCATCAGCGGTGAATTGTCGCTCACGCACGAGGACATCCTGAAGCCGTTCGACAAGGCGGTTGATGGTCGTCGCCAATCTGTTCAGCTCATCCTGCCGTTCTGGGACCGCAATGCGTCGGTCCAGGTCCAGCGACGTTATTGACTCGGCGCTGCCAATGATATTTTCCACAGGGGCGATGTTTTGGCCAGCGATCGCCGTACTTATTCCATACAGAAGGAAAAGGGCCAGCGGGAAGGTGACAATGAGCACGAGGCGAAGGTTGCGTAGGACGATCTCCGGCTCGTCTGCGGGGATTGCCACGATGACGAATCCGAGAATCTTTGCCTGGGGGTTCGTGACAGGGATCTGCACCACACGAACCGTTGATCCGGCAAATTCCGCTTCGTAGAAGAACTGTTTCCGCAGCCGCGGTTCAAAGGGCAACGGTGTCCCGTGTAGATTCGGCGTGCGCCGGACCGGCACGCCGAGCGTGTCAACAATTTGGACGAAGACCGGGTTGACCTCGACCTGGCCATGCTCCTTTTCCGTCCATTCCCCCGGGTTGGCAATCACGATGTCGTTGGACAGGACAATGATACCGTGGAACACCTCCAGGGATTCAGCGCGGAGGTCTTCGTCCAGGTGGGCATACACAGAACGCGAAACAACGACGTAGATCACCGCAAACACAAAAGCCATCAGAAGTCCGGTGGCTCCGACAAAGTACAAGGAAATCCTCGTGCGGAGACGGAGGTTCACACGGGCTCCTTGAGGACGTAGCCCACCCCCCGGACGGTGTGGATATACTCCCTTCCGTCCCCCGCGTCCAGCTTCTTCCGAAGATAATTAATGTACACGTCGATAACGGACGTGTCGGCATCGAAATGGATATCCCAGGACATGTTCGATGATCCGTGTCCGGGTACACACTTTTCCCTTATTCCGAATCAGGAACTCCAGGAGGGCAAACTCCCGGGGGGTGAGATCGATTTCCGTCTTGTCGCGAAGGACAGAATGGGTTGCCGGATCTAAGGCAAGATCCAGGTACCGGAGGACGGGATCCTCCGACGGCTTCGAACGAAGCTGAACGCGAATCCGGGCGAGCAACTCATCGAATTGCAGAGGCTTCTTGAGATAATCATTCGCTCCGCAGTCCAGGGCAAACACGGTTTCATCGACCGTGTCCTTTGCCGTCAGGAATATGATTGGTACCGCACCATTGGATTTCCGGACTTCCCGACACAGATCGATCCCACTCATGCCTGGCAGCATCCAATCCAGAAGGATGATGTCATAATCATTGCTGAGCGCGAGGTGGAGTCCTTCCTTGCCATTCGTCGCAACGTCGACCGCGAAGCCTTCTTCCCGAAGGCCATCGCGCATGAAATTGGCGATACCACGTTCATCTTCAACAACCAAAAGCCGCATTGTCGTACGCTGGTACGGTGGGAAAAAGGCTTTCTGGAAACGCTCTACGGGACTGGGACGGTCACTCGAACGCTTCACCGGCAGGATGGCTGGGGTGTTATTCTCTCCCGCCCTCCTGCCCCGGATGCTCAGCCACCCCGACACTATCGGGTGCAGCCGACGCGTCAAATGTATCACTCCCCAGCGTCAATTGCACTCCCGCAGCATGTTTATAGACCAATTGTCCGCCATAATGGCCGGTCCGGGCGATGGAACCTGCAGTAATGAGGAATAAGACCAGCGGAATCCATCGAAGGTTTCCTGAAAATTTCTTCGCCAGAACCAAAGCGAGTCGGACGAGAACCGTTGCTGATATCAATACCAGCGAAAGCACGGCAGCACCTTCGTGCGTTTCGAGCGCTTGTTTAAGTGCCCCCCCTTCCGCGAGTCCCTCTCCAGCCGATTCTCCTGAGAAATAAGCGGCCACTGCGCCCGCCGCTCCGAGCACAAGGAGGAAGAGACCGGCACGAAAGAAGAAATCCTTCTTTGTTATCATTCCGAGAAGATCCGATAACGCACCGACAATGAGGAGCGCAATAGGAAAATGTACAACCAATGGATGAAGATTCGATAGGTCCGGCATGGGCGACACCTCAGGAATTGGACATTCAGAATCAATTGTGTACATCAAGATACGCGACATCTCCTTACAACAGAATGAAGCGAATCTTAGAATTCACTGAGAGCCGGAGGTTGCGCGGTGTCCATTTCGCTGTCATCAATGACCATTCAACTTTTGACTAGTTCCTGGTCGTCCCACGCGGCTGGATCATCTGCGGACTCAAGATGCGTATAGATGACGGAATGCGGAATGCGCCGCTGCAGATCCTCCTCGAGTTTGGTCGTCAAATGGTGGGCCTGGTCAACACTCCACGAACCTGGAACAACAACGTGAAGCGTAATGAATGACGTCGCCCCCGATTGACGCGTTCGTACCGAATGCACCTGGATGCCTTGTTCTCTATAGTATGCCAATGCCGATCGAAGCTGCTTCTGGATGTCGGGAGGCACAGCACCATCCATCAAACCTGCGACTGACTTTCGGATGATGACGGAGCCGGACCAGATGATGTTCGTCGCGACAGCAATTGCGACCAGAGGATCAAGAGATTCCCAACCAGTCAATGCAACTGCGGTAAGTCCTACGAGGACACCGGCAGAAGTCCAAACATCCGTGAGGAGATGTTGTGACGAGGCAACGAGAGCGATCGACGAGTAACGTTTGCCAGCCCGCCGGAGGACCAATGCAACAGTCCAATTCACGATCGAGGCGCCGACCGATATCGCCAGGCCGAGTTCGAGTTGATCGAGTGGTTGCGGAAACAGGAGCCGCTTCACAGCCGCGGCTCCGATGCTCATCGCCGCACAAATAATGAGAGAACCCTCGATGATGCTCGAAAAGTATTCGGCCTTCGAATGACCGTACGGATGACTTTCGTCCGGCGGACGCGCGGCAATCGCCAGCATAATCAGTGCCACGATTCCGCCGACAAGATTCACGATCGACTCCACGGCATCGGACAATAATCCCACCGATCCGCTGACAAGGTATGCCAGGGATTTCAACGCAAGAGTGACAATCGCAGCAGCGATCGCCAGCCAGGCGTAACGCTTCAGAAACGTTCGGTCCATGACTCTGATTCCTTCCTCGGCTGAAGAATGGAGGCGACCACTGAGATGACAATGATGCCGGCAATAGCACCCAGCGCGATTCCGATCGGAAGGACATACACATCGACCAGCAGCATCTTGATCCCCACAAAGACGAGGACCGCGGAAAGTCCATAATGCAAATAGTGAAATAGCGTCAGAAACCCGGCGAGGGCGAAGTAGAGGGCCCGCAATCCGAGAATCGCAAAGACGTTCGATGTGAACACGATGAACGGGTCGTGCGTAATTGCGAGAACCGCGGGGATCGAGTCGACGGCGAACACCACATCGGTGGTTTCGATCACAAGAAGCACGACAAAGAGCGGTGTTGCAAGCACCGTGCCGGCTCTGCGGACAAAGAACTTACCCTTCTCATAGTCCTTGGTCACAGGTATCAGACGTCGAAAGAGCCGAAGGACAAGGTTCTTCTCAGGCTCCACCGGCTTCTCCCTGGCCGTCGCCATCCTGATCCCCGTGAAGACAAGGAACAGTCCGAAGACATATATCATCCAGTGAAACTGTTCAATAAGCGTAACCCCCGCCGCAATGAAGATGCCACGCGTCACCAGGGCACCGATGATTCCCCAGAAAAGAACCTTGTGCTGGTAGAGCGAAGGAACCTTGAAGTAGGTAAGGACAAGCAAGAAGACGAAAATATTATCCACGCTCAGCGATTTCTCGAGAAGATACCCCGTCAGGAATTCAAGCGCTGGCGTTGGTCCAAGCGTCCAATACACTCCCACATTGAACAGAAGGGCCAGGACAATCCAATACACACTCCATCCCAGCGCTTCTTTGATCCCTATGGCGTGGGCCTTGCGATGAAACACGCCAAGATCAAGCGCCAGCATAGCAATGACGAAGATATTGAACCCGATCCACATCGCGACGGTGTTCACAAGTGCGATTCCTTCGTTGGTGAAAGTCGCTTCCGGGATAAGTTGGGCAAGCCGTCCGGCGGCATTCCGCTACCCCATCGCCACTGAAGCGAATGGCGTATCTCCATACGCCTCGTACTGGTCACCGGAGCCGCTTGACGGAACCTGTGTCCGATATCGGAGCAGACAACCCACACCGCCAAACTGCTCCAGCATCTCACTTTTTTGGACGACTTCGACTTTGCAGCCGTGTTGCACGGCGAGTCTGACCATTTCTTCCTTGACGTGGGATTCCGGGTCAAAGGACTGGGTCAGGACAAGGATCTCGGCGGCATGCGACTTGAGCGCCTGCAGCGTATTCTCAGTACCACCAACGGCCAGTCCGGCCGTCCTGATTTCTCGAACGAGTCGGTCGGCGATTTCCTGGGATTCCCGCTCTTCCTTTTGTACGAATACCGCCATCGAGGCCTCGACCACTTCGTGGATAGTGACATTTCGGGAGATGTCCACCACATCGACGAATTTCACGGAGAGATGATGCGGGAGAGCGTTCCGGAATCGCCACGCAAGCTCACCGGCCAACAGAAGATGCGTGTGGCCTCCCGCCGCCATGACGCGATCGAGGGCTTTGACGACATCGACGAAAGAGGTATCGTCGTGAAGCTCCCGGTGAACGTGGTTCTGTTGCTTCGACCACTTCTGGTGTACCTGTGCGCCGGGCCTTTCCCGCTTCATCCAGAATTGTCGAGTCACCTCACCGAGGTCTATTTCCACGATGCGCGTCCCATGGCTGTTCACCACGGCCACCACAAACCTGTGATAGTTGTCCTTCATTTCCACCAGCGGATAGACGTTGGGAAAGGCACCTGCTTCGATCATATCGGAAACGGGAATCTTGAATTGAAGCGGGAGAAATAGTGGACTGATTCCCTCACGGGCAAAGAGCGCCACGCCCCGTCGCCCACCGCCTCTCTTTTCGGCAAGGTAGACCCCAATGCGTTCCATGGCACGACGAAAGTCGGGAAGTTGCTGATGCGGAAGACTCTCTTTGAGTAGTCCAACTCTTCGCTTCGTGAATTCGCGCAACTGTCCTGCATCCTGCTGAAGATTCATATAGACACTGACGACCGGCGCTTCCGTTTCTTCAAGGCCGGTCAGCATACGCACGTGATCCTGAAGCTCTCTGAGTTCCATACATGTCTCTCCTCTGTCCATCAGTTTCGACTTGGATTCCGCTCATGAATGTTTCATCGCGAGTCGGAGGTTCCTGGGCCCGCAATAGACAAGCCGGACCGCAGCTGGAACGGGTTCAAAAGTGTGTGTGGTGGTGCTCGGTGCTACTGATCAGGAAAAGATGGGAGGATGAAAGACAGAATGCGGGAGGATGGCGGGGATGACCAATTGGGCGCTGTGAACTACGGTGGTCCTGGCAAAAAAGGTAACGGGGCCTGCAAGAGTGGCTACTGCTCCGGATTCTTCGGATTCACACTCACAGAAATCGATGCAACAGGAGCAGGACGATCCGTCACAATCCCCGCCGGATGCCAATTCATATGTAACAGAGGATTCGTGAAAGGTGATCGTCACTACGGCGCAACTACTCTCGGCAGGTAGCAGAAAGAGCAGAGTGAGAAGAACAAATACCGCATAGATGAACTCTCTTTGCATGATCTCTCGTTGTGCAGTTTTGTCCCTGTGTAGACCTGACAATATCAGCGGATATGCTACGGGCCGGAGGATTGAGGAAAGTGTGCCCAGAACTCATAAGGCATGCTTTTTGGTTCCTCCCACTACTTACTACGCCGATAAGGCAGATTTGTTACAGCCCACGTTCTTGAAAAGAAGCCCTCTTCTATTAGCAAATAGCTTACTTCTGGCCTAAAAGATCGATAACGTCTGCTCAGACGTCATCGCATTGGCTTCAGGGAACGTGATCGAGAACAGAAGCGATAGCGCCTGGTGGGTCTCACTAATGTTGGTTCCGAGGGAAAAGCGTCTTCACATACGCGACAACATACCGAATCTCGTCCTTCTTCAGCGTCCATCCGTAGGCCGGCATCAACGGCGATTTGTTCACGCTCCTCCCTCCCCCTATGACCGTCGCGAGCGCCTGTCGATCACCGAGGGCGTTCATGTATGTCGAATCCGTGAAATCCCTCGGCCGCGGGTCCAGATTGAACGCGTTGAACCCGTCACCCTTCCCTTCCTCCCCATGACAGACCATGCAGTACTCACGGTAAAGATATTTCCCCTGCCGCTGCTCGTAGGTGAGGACCACTTCCGGCGTCGCGACTGCAACGGTGCTCGCCGAGTCGGGACTTCGAAGAGTGTCGCTCGCCGCTCCCAGCTTCGCTGGACCGGGATTCTTTGTTGAACATCCCGCAAGAAGCACAAGAACAATGAATGTCATCGGTACTTTCATCGACGATCACCTGTCTCTGTCGAACTATTTCAGGCTCATGAGATATGCCGTCAGTGCATCAGCGTCTGCATCTGACAGATTGTTGTTTGGCTCGAGGGTCGCCGGCTTGTATGCCTGCGGATCCTTCAACCAATGGAATACCCAACCCGCTTTGAGGCGCGAACCGAGCTTGTCGAGCGGGGGTCCGACGTACCCTCCGGCCCCACCGATCTGATGACACGATTGGCACCCGTACCGCTCGTAGTACAGACTTTTCCCCTTCCGCCACCGTAACAACGTCGGAAGGCACGCTGCGCTCGAGACTGTCTGCGATGAACGCCTTTTCCATGTAGTCGACGATCGTCTGGATTTCCTCCTCCCAGAGGAAGAGCTTGGGCATCCGCACCGTGAGCATGGGCCGGAGCGAATACGGGACCTTGAAATATCCCTTGATCCATGTCGCCTGCGCCTGACTCGCCTCCAAGGACGAGATCGGTGGCAACAAGACGCCCCTGGCCGTTCATCATGTGGCAACCCAGGCAAGCGAGGTCATTCACGAGCTTCCCGAAGTCCCCCTGTGGCTCGAACGTGCTCGGAGGGGCAGCGTGAACGATGAACTCCTCCGGTATCTTTTCGCTCGTGTTGCCGAGCAGGGCAACGGCGATTGCCTGCGCCTGTTCCGCGTGAACTCAAACCGGGGCATCCGCAGCCCCGGCGCAAAGACGCGGGGATTGGTCAGCTTTGTGTCGAGATACGCCGGGAAAGTCTGGTCAATGCCTGACGGGCCGAACTCGATCTCGTAGATCTTCTTGCACCCGATGGCCGTCAGGTCCGGTCCCATCTCCTCTTCAGTCGGCGCAGCCGAAAGGTTGTGACACCCCTTGCAGTTGTATTTATTGAAGAGTGCCAGTCCCTTCTCATAGTACGCCGGATCCGGCGTGTGCTGCGAGGCCGATGTCTTTATCGAAGTCGACAAATTCGCTCTCCATGTATGCCACGAGGCTCACGAGCTGCTCCTCCGTGAACCGGAACCGCGGCATCCGGACGCCCGGCATCAGCCGTTTCGGTTCTTCACATAATTGTACAGCCATTGTTCGCTGACTTTGCTCGCCACCTTCCCCAGCTCTGTCGCTCCCTCTCCCCCCTTCCCATTCACTGCATGGCAGCTGATGCAGCGCGCTTCCCTGAAGAGTGTCGAGCCGGCCTCGACAAGCTTCGCCTTCTGTGCTGCCGTCGACGAGACGAGCTGCTTCGGCAAGGGATCGAGTGGTCGCTCCCGGCAGGGTTTTGAAAGAGAGGAGGAAGTCGGCCAGCATGTTTGCCTCTTCATCCGCGAGAAGAAAGTCCGGCATCCTCGTCCCGGGGAAGTACCCCTTGGGATTCTTCAACCAGCCCACCAACCATGTCCGGTCCACCTTCGAGCCGATCCCATCAAGTCGCAGGCACCCATTGCTTCTGATATCCGTCCAGCCTGTGGCATCCCACGCAATTCGACTCTCGGATCAGCTTGCGGCCGAGATTCAGGATCGGCGCCTCGGGAACGTCCTTCTCTTTGTGACACTTCGCGCAGGAGGCCTCCATATATGCGCGCGGAAGAATGGGCGTGTCCCAGTATTTCACGTTGCCGCGGGACTCCCTGTATTCCGTGGCCGCACCCTGCCCTTCGTGACAGAACGTGCATCCGAAATCTTCGACGTCATGGTAGATCTGGGGATGCGTCCGGTACGGCTCGGGCGCAGAGTGGAGCGCCGGCTCTTTCACCCCCAGATGACACCTGATGCACCGGTCAACACGGTCCAGCCTCTGGACCCAGATCTGCCTGATGCCGATCGTCGACGGCTTCACACGTTCGGGGAGCTGCGCAACCAGCTTGTTATACCTCGTCTGATAGTCCTTCCACTCGCGAAGGGAATCCGTGAATGGCGACACCGCAAGAACGACAAGAAACACCACGCTCGTGATCGCAAAGTACTTCCTGAGCTTCTCCATCAATAGATCTCCTTCCACGGCCACGCCCAGCTCCACTCCGGTCCGCGGAAGAGCATGCCAACCGTCGTCAGACACGACGACGATGATGACAAACCACGTCATGATCCACCATGACAGCGGGCGTGATCCGAGCCATCCGTGAGCCCGTTCTCCTTTTCACGAAATACGGGACGACCATGAAGCCGATCACCATCAAGGTCGGCACCAGCATGGCGTACACGGCATATTTCAAGAGCACCAGGGAAAGGACGCCGGCAATGATGAGGATGACCGTCAGCGTCTTCCTGGAAGAATCTTCCCAGAGCCCCTTCGCGAGCCACGTTGACCCGGAAATACGGGATCACGATCAGCGCGACCACAACGAGGCCGGCAGGATGACGCCCGCAACCACGGGAGGAAAGTAGTGCAGGAGTTCCTGCAGTCCCAGAAAATACCACGGCGCCTTTGCGGGATTGGGCGTATGCTGGGGATTGGCAATCCATTCGAGCGGTGCATTGAAGAAGAGCGAAATGAGAACGAGGACAATCACCATCACTTCAAACGCAATCGTTTCCCTGATCACGAGGTTTGGGACCGTCATGACCATTTCCGTTTCCTCCTTCTTGACGCGCGCGGCCGTTCGCCCTTTGATGAAGGCAATGCGTCGGGGAGTCTTCTTCGCGTCCGAACTCTTCTCCACCTGGAAGTCTGGAGTCATCGCGCTCATACTCCCCCGTCCTTCCGCACCCGCCAGAAGTGTATCCCCATCAAGATCATGATCCCCACGGGGAGGATGAAGCAATGCAGAACGTAGAACCGGACGAGCGCGTTGTCGCCCTACGATATTTCCGCCCAGAAGGAGATACGAGATCTTATCTCCGATCCCGAACGGCACCGCGCGTGCCATGTTCGTGCCGACGGAGATGCCCCAGAAGGCCAGCTGGTCCCATGGCAGAAGATATCCCGTGTAACTGAGGAGAATCGTGATCACGAACAGGACGACGCCGACCATCCAGTTGAATTCCTTCGGGGGCCGATAGGCGCCGGTATAGAAGACGCGCAGCATGTGGAGAAACACCATTGCGACCATCGCATGCGCCGACCATCGATGCATGTTCCGGAGGAACTGTCCCGACGATACCACGAATTGAAGGTCTTTCATATCGGCGTATGCCTGAGGAACCGAGGGTCGGTAATACAGCATCAGGAGAGCCCCGGTTACCGCGAGGACGAAGAACAATCCCGCGGAAAGTCCTCCGAGACCCCACGTGTAGGTGAATCGCAGCGCACCCTTGCGCACCTTCGTCGGGTGGACGTGGAGGAAGAAATTGTAGAAGACCGCCTCGGCGCGCGTCCGGTTGGATAATGGAAGCCCGTGACGAAATATGGATCGCCACACCTGTGACCGGGTCAGCGCATCGAGTGCTTTTGCACGTTCCCTCTCCTTGACTTGCTGGACGTCTGCCTTCATCGACGAAGGCATGACAACAGTTCACGCCTTGAGCGTCACGTCCTCGCCGACGATCACGGATTTGTCGACGACAATTTGTCCCTGGTCGTCCAGGCGACAACGCAAACCGCTGCAAGCCTTTGGCGCCGGCCCCGCGATCACTTTCCCCTCTTTGCCGAACTTGCTCCCGTGGCAGGGACACGCGACGATCCCTTCCTCCGGCTTCCAGTTCGCGATGCACCCGAGGTGCGTGCAGACCGCCGAAAGGGCGTAAAAATTCCCTTCTTTGGCCCGGACGATGAACACCTTTTGTTCCTTGTCGAGCGTAACGCTTCCGGGAGGAAAGTCCTCCGGACGCCCGACCTTGAACTGCGTCGGGGGTTCCCGCACGACGTTCGGGGAGAGGTATTTCGCACTCAGCGCGATGCTGCCGGCGGCCGCTATCCCGACTGCCCCCATGCCGACGAGCTCGAGAAAATGCCGGCGTGAAAAGGACCCTGACAGCCCTGCTCGCCCCTCTCTTGTGCTTCTCGTCTGTTTCCACTGGATCTCCTCTTACGAAATCGGTAGTGTTTCGGAGACGGAATACCCTTCCATCGTGATGCATCCGACCGGGCACCGCTTGGCGCACAGCCCGCACCGGATACAGACGTCTTCGTCTTTGATCATGACGGATCCGATCGTCCCCTGCGTTTCGCCCCGCATGACAATGTCATAGGTCCCGGCCAATTGCTCGAGCATGTCCGTCCCGCCGAAATTCGATCGAGAGCGACAAGGTCGATGCAGCTCTCCGGACAGATGTCCACACACCCGCCGCAGAGAATGCATTCGCTCCCGGTCTCTTCGCCGCCCTCGTTGAATTTCGTGTTCTCCCAGCAATGAAGGCACCGCGATGCCTCCAGGCGCGCCTGATCCTCCGTGTACCCCAGCTCGATCTGGGCGATACCGATGCGGCGATCGATCGGGAGGCAGGGAACCGGGACGCGCTTCGTCTGTTCGTATCGCCACGGGCGATTGTACTGGGAACTCTCCGTGACGATGATTTCAACTTTGCGCTCATGGAACTGCACTTCGACGTTCTGTGCCGCACCGCCGCTCAGATACCTGTGCATCGACTGAGCGGCCTTCTTCCCGTTCGCGATCGCATCGATGGCGTTGCGGGGGCCGAACGAGACATCACCCCCTGCAAAGATGCCCGGCGCAGTGGTCGCGAGGGTCGCAGGATCGACCTGAATCGTATTCCGTGGAGTCAGCGCGATGCCGTCCCCGGGCCGGACCCAGGTGAGATCGGACGTCTGGCCGATGGCCATGATGATCGTGTCCGCCTCCATCACCTGTTCGGACCCGGCAAGAAATTGCGGATTGAATTTCCCGGCCGCGTCAAACACGGAGAGACAATCGGTGGTTTGAAGTCCGACCACCTTCCCTTGCTTTCCGAGAATCTTGCCGGGCCCCTTGCGGGTGTGAATATGGACGCGCTCTTCAAGCGCTTCCTCGATCTCCTCTTTCGTCGCCGGCATCTCGTTCCAGTCCTCAAGGCAGACAAGATGGACCTCCTTGGCCCCAAACCGCACGGCCGAGCGGGCAACGTCCAGTGCCTCGGAGACCTCGGTCACATGACCGATGTCTGTCTTCTCCTGTCGCGCAGCCGTCCTCGCAACGTCGATGGCAACGTTCCCGCCTCCGATCACGAGGACTTTGCCTCCCAGGTCCACCTTGAATCCGAGATTGACGTTCAACAGAAAGTCAACCCCGCGAAGGACCCCGTCAAATTCCACCCCTTCAATGCGAAGATCGCGGCTCTTGTGCGCTCCGATGGCAATGAAGACGGCCTGATACCCCTGGCGCTTCAGATCGGTGAGCGTAAAGTCCCTGCCGACGGCGGAGTTGAGTCTCAGCTCGACGCCGAGGCTCAGGACAGCGTTGACTTCCATCCTGATCAATTCCCGGGGGAGTCGGTATTCCGGGACACCCAAACGCAGCATTCCGCCGGCGACCGGCTGCGACTCGAACACGGTGACGTCGTATCCCAGGAGTGCCAGATCGTGAGCGCAGGAAAGGCCGGCTGGTCCTGCCCCGATGACAGCCGCCTTCTTCCCATTCTTCTTCACAGTTTTGCCGAACACTTCCTTGAGTCGCTCGAGGTCGATCATGCTCTCGACGCCGTATCGTTCGCACACGAAGCGCTTGAGGGCCCGGATGGCAATCGGCTGGTCGATCTGTCCCCGCCGGCACGCGGCTTCGCAGGGCGCCGCGCAAATCCGCCCGCAGATCGAGGCGAACGGATTCGGGCGGCGCGCAACGTGATAGGCCTCCTTGTACTTCCCTTCCTCCACCAGTGCCACATACCGTCCGGATTCCGTGTGCACAGGACAGGCCGACATGCAGGGGAAGTTGGAGTCCAGCCACTCCAGATCGACGAATTTCAGTTGGTCGGGCATGGTGCTACGGGTGCTTTATCTTTCCCTTGTGATCCCACACATACAGAGCGGCGAAGCCGAGAACTGCCAGGCCCGCCACTCCGGCGGCAATGGTCGAGAAGGCCCCCGGCAAGAGGTTCAATTTGAGCGTCTCCAATGCTTCACCCGTCGATCGCGTTTCGATGAGGAGTGCCAGCAAGCCAAGTACAAGAGCGCACGAGCAAAGTCCGCGCAACGCGGTTTTCGCTGTACTGTTCATAGTGTCCTCCTGCCTGTCTGTGAAGTTGAGACGATCCTCTACCGGTGAAGATCGAAGTCCACGGTAGCGGAGCCCTTTTCAGGAACGTCGACGCTGACATCCGCTCCTTTCAGCTTCTCGTGCCAGATCTTCAGCGTATACTTTCCTGGTGGTACATTCTTGATCGAATAGCTGCCGTCGGTCGCGCTCACGGCGAAGTATGGTGTCTCGACAACGACGACGTACCCTTCCATTTCCGGATGGACGTTGCAGAGCAAGGTCGACACGCATCCCGGCGCCTTGAATGTGTAGGACTTCGTATGTCCCTTCGGCCACGATCCCAGGTTGAATTTTTCCGAGCAGGCGTCGGGGGAAAACACGTTGTGCAGCACATTGTCACTGTTCAGGAAATCCACCGTGGTTCCCACGGCAATCGGAAGGACATGAGGAACAAACATCAGGTTCTTCTGATTCATCACGGCATGTTCCGCGGGAGCAGGGAAGGTCTTCGAGGGGATCTTATCGATATAGATGACCGCATCGCCGCTATTCTTGACTCCCTTCGCCTTGACCGTGCCGGAAATGTCACCTGCGGGCGCTCGATGGGTGCCGATCAGCAGGACAATTGCAGCGAAGAGTATCTGCTTCACAAGGGTCTTCTTCATGGGATCATTCTTCCTTCATCCAGGAATGTGTGAGAGAAAACGACGGACTATATTCCAAGCGCCAGTGCCAACGCCACTTGTCCCAATTGCCATTTCGTGTCCATCTGGGAATCAAATTTCGTCACCATGGTGCGGAGGGTGAATTTGACATTCGGACGCACCAGGAACACGACACCGGGAACAAATTGCATGTCTGTATAGGCTACTGTCCCGCCGCTCACGGGATCAAGCGTGTGGCTGTTCCACGATTCGAAGCGTAGTCCCGGCATCAGCCAGGGGAACACCGTCATATCCAGTTCCGTAAACCATACCGTGGAATTGGCCGACTGCGACAGCGGATCTCCAAGGAAGGGACGGTCGTCATGGCGCAGGCCGACCCCGCCGAAGAGATTGAACTGCTCATAGAAGGCATTGACATCGGCGCCGACCATGGTGAAGGCATTGTCCTGCTGCGCGCTGTCGGGCCCGAGCGTCGCCTTCCCCAGATAGGCGAACGCACCGATAGTGACGGAGTTGTCGAAGTAGGGCTTCGCGTTGTTCGGCGCGGCCCCTCCTTCAATCACTCCATCGAGCGGAAGTCCGCCGAACTTGTACGTCACGTGGCCGTAGTAGTCTTTATCGGAGTGGGGTGCGCCGAAGCCTTCAACAATTCCTGCGTTCCAGCCGAATCGTCCGGCCGCCATGCCGTTAAGCTCGACTCCCTTTTGCGTCTCTTCGATTGTCCAGCCCATGTCACCGCTGAATGCCCTGGTGGTCATCCAGTACCCCTCCAGCCAGGCCCGATGTGTGGAGAACGAGAACAGCCCGGGCTCAATCACGCCGATCCGTGCATTCAAGGCATACGAATCACCGACAATGTTGCTGAAGATCAGGAACATTCTGTTCAGCTCCACCGTGCCATCGCTGTTGACGATAAGATGTCCCCAGAAAGAGAGATCTTCTCCGAGCGTGCCGGCGGCGACTGCTTCGATGCTGCTTCCCAGGCCATCGAACGTGAACCGCGGTTCGACCTTCGGATTGTAGTCCATCTCACCGTTGAAGAAGAGAGAAATCGGCGACGATCCCGGAAGCGTGCCGGGCCAGATGGCATCGGGGAACGCCTTCTTGTTCCCGTCGGAACCCAGGCTGACCGGTTCCTCCTTGATGGCTTCCGCGTCGCCGTGATCGGGAAACTGGTAGCCGTTCCTGCGGAACGCTTCGCCGAACGCGTTCAGCTTTGGAAACCCGTTATGGCATGTTGCGCAGCTGGTTTTGTATTTTCTGGCAAACGCGGGAATACTCAGCGACGTGTCTTTGAGACCCAGAAAGAGAACGACCACAGAAAGCAGGCTGATGACGAATCGTTTCATGACAATTCCTGTCGATCGTGTTGATGGTTTTGGAACAGGCAGTTCCTGACGGCGTCTCGCAGTGCATCGAGCTCGAGAGGCTTCAGAAAGTAGTAGTCGGCTCCGTAGAACCGGACGTCCTCCTCCTTGATGAGAGAGGGATGGCCCGTGATCACGATGACCGGGACCCAGGGATAGAGCTGCTTGATGCGCAGGAGGAGCGTGATTCCCGATTGCTGACTGAGACGGATATCGGAAATCACAAGGTCCACCCGGCGTTTCTCCATCGTGCGGAGGGCATCTTCGGCCACGGCGGAGGCAAACATGGAGCAATGCTCTTTCTTGAGGAATCCTTCGAACGCGGAAACGATGTTGACGTCGTCGTCAACGATGAGGACATTCGGCTGATGTGTCACGAGATTGCTCCTTCTCTCCACGCATGGTGCATTCCAACCTTCGTGCCAGCGCGGAGGAGATGTCGACCCCGCAAAACGGGCTGGAAGAGCCACATCTACGGAGAAAGAGCGTCAGTGAGGGTGAGGAGTGCCAAGCGGAACTTGGCAGCGTGTCAATCAGGAATTGGCAGTTGGGCACTGCGCCGGAAGTGAGATGGCTAACTCGTCATTCATGTGCGGAAGGAAGGAGCGGTAATCCTGTGCTTCTTCATCAGACGCTGGAAGTTTTGTCGCGTCATTTTCGAAGCCTTCGCGGCAGCGGAGACGTTGCCGCGATGTGCGTTCAGTTGTTCAACGACGAATTGCTTCTCGAAGAGGTCAAGAACGTGTTCGCGCGATGTGCTGAACGATGGGCTGACAATAGGAAGCTGGGGCGACGGAGGAGGGCTGGACGGCTCGATCTCGCAGAGTGAGTACGGGAGGACGAGTTCGCCCTTCGTCAACATTACCGATCGCTCGATCAGATTCTCGAGCTCACGCACGTTGCCGGGATAGTGGTACTTCTGGAGGATCGCCATCGCCTCGCGTGAATAGCCCGTGATGCTCTTTTTCAGTTGCTCATTGTACTTCTTGAGAAAATATGAGGCAAGGAAAGGAATATCCTCCCTTCGTTCACGGAGGGGAGGAAGATGCACGACGGCAACGTTGAGGCGGAAGAACAGGTCTTCACGGAACGATTTGTTCTTCACCCCGCTCGCGAGGTCCTGATTGGTCGCGGCAATGAAGCGCGCGTGCACAGGCATCGGAACGATTTCCCCCGACACGCTCGAACTCCCGCTCCTGAAGCACCCGCAGCAGTTTCTGCTGAAGCAGTGGAGAGAGGGTTCCTATTTCATCCAGAAAGATCGTCCCTCGTCCGGCGATCTCGAACTTCCCCACCTTTCGTTCGCCCGCACCGGTGAAGGCACCCTTCTCGTGGCCGAACAACTCCGATTCCAGGAGGGGCTCCGGGAGCGCGGTGCAATTGATGGGGACAAACGGCTCCCCCGCATTCTCGCTGTTGGCGTGCACGGCCCTGGCGACCAGTTCCTTGCCGGTCCCGCTTTCGCCAAGAACAAGGACCGATGTGTGATTGGGCGTTGTCGAAATCGATCCAATCAGCTTGTAGATCTCCTGCATCTGAGGACTGTTGCCGACGATTTCGTAGCGGCTCATGACGTTGGTCTGAAAACTCAACTGGTCACTGACTGCGCTCGCGTCTCCCTTTCCGCTCGTCAGTGCACGTTTCGTCACGGCACGTATTCTCTCGAGATCCAAGGGCTTGGTGAGGTATTCGAAGGCCCCGTGCTGCATCGCCTTGATCGCTGTTTGCATCGTTCCGAATCCCGTGATCAGGACAACAGGAATCTGCGGCGTTTGTCGCTTGATCTGTTGCAGTGCGCCGAGCCCATCGAGTTTCGGCATGGTGATGTCCATGAAGACAGCGTCAGGATGTGTCGACACGCATTCCTGAACCGCCTCTTCCCCATTCCTGGCCAGAATACTCCGATATCCTTCCGCCTTGAAGACCTCCTGGAACGCAAAGAGGATCTTTTCGTCGTCATCAACGATGAGGATCGTTGCCCGATCCGACTTCACACGCTTTCCCCGGGTACGGGCAAGACTCGGTGCTTTATTCATGCTCACCTCTGTTCAATGGAAGAACGAAATCAAAGGTGGTCCCCTTCGTGCCTGTGCTCTTTACAACAACAATTCCGCCGTGGGCATTCACCGTCCGCTTTACCATCGGCAAGCCGAGGCCGGTCCCATTGGTCTTCGTTGTGAAAAACGGGTCGAAGATGCGTGCCAGGTTCGCCCTATCGATGCCCGGGCCGTTGTCGCTGACGCTCACGACCGCACACGCCGTTCCTTTGCGCAGGGTGATCTCCGCTTCCGGCGACGTGCGACCGTTGCCTTCGTTCTCGCGCGCCTGCCGCGGCCGAAGATCGCGGAGGGTCTTCGACAGAACAATGCGCTTTGTAGAAACCCCGAGTGTCCTGGTTCCTCCGGGCGGTTCGTAGTTCTCCAGTGCCTGCAATCCATTGAGCAGGACATTGACGATCGCCTCCTTGAAATGTGGCGTGCCGAGCATCATGGCCGGGACGGCGGGGTCGAGATCCTTCGTGAGCTCGATCTTCTGTTTCACCATCGAAGGTTGAATCAGCGACAGCGCATCATTCACCACGTCATTCACCGACTCGGAATGAAACTCCATCGGGTTGGGACGAGCGAACGACAGGAGTTCTTTCACAATGACCTCCATCCGGTAGATGGAGTCCAGCGCGACCCCGAGCGATCTCCGGCTGGCACGGCTCAGCTGCTTGGATTCACTGTGGAGTTGCAGGATCATCTTGATCGAGGTCAGTGAGTTGCGGAACCCATGGGCAATGATGGCGGACATTTCCCCCGTTGCCATCAGTTTCTCCGACTGCACAAGGTTCTGTTCGAGTCGCGTCCGCTTGGTGATGTCCGTGATGACCTGCAGAAGAGAGGCAACTTCCCCATTCTTCCTGATGGGTACCGTGATGTGCTCAAGGTAACGCTCCCCACGCTGTTCGATCGGTTACGTGATCAACATGGCTTTCGATCTTTTCGGGGATCCCAGTATCGGGGGGCGACGTGCTCCGACAAATCCCGCTCTCCCGCAGGACCTCACGGGTATCTTTGCCGAGGACATCCTTCTGCCGCAGCCCGGTGATCGAGCCGAACGCCGCGCTCGCCGTTTGAATTCGAAAATCTTTGTCGAGCAACACAAAGGCGCTTGCGACGTTGTCAAGGATCGCCTGCAGCTTCTCTTTCTGGTCGAGCAGTTCCCGCGTGCGATGCTCCACCATCTGCTGCAAGTGATTGCGGTGCTCCTGGATCTCCTTTTCGTGCGTATCCAGCGATGCCGCCATGGCATTAAACTGATTCGCAAGCTCCTCGATTTCATCCCCCGTCTGGATCCGGAGCCGTTCGCCGTAGTTGCCACCGGAGAGAATCGCCGCTCCCCGGCTCAACTCGGAAATCGGGCGGGTGAATTGCTGTGTCGCCAGAAGGCCGAGCACGATTGCAGCGCCAAGGAAGAGGAGAAGAAATGCGAGAAACGTCAGCGCAAACGAGCGGGCGTCCCGGGTGATTGTTGCGGTCGGGACACTCTCGAAGACGAACAGAGACTCGGTGAAACCGCTGGGAACCTGTCCGGCATGGTCCACTCCTGTCGTGGGAAACAGAGGGGTGTGGACGATGATGTCGTCTGTTCCTTCAGTGACTGTACCCTCCTTATCCGAGGTGATCATCCCGGCAATTGCCGGACTGTAGTCTTTCCCCAGGTTCCCCTCTTCCCGGGAAGCGATGAACTTGTTCCATTGACTGCGCTCTTCCGAGTCATAGAGATAGTGACCATCGCCCGCAACGAGCACCACCTTCTCATCGAACCCGAGAATCCGGCTTGTCTGCAACTCCTGAATAAGGTTGCGCGCAAAGACGTCGGCGATGAGGATGCCGATGCGTTTGCCGGCTGCGTAGATCGGCATGGCAAAGCTGATGACGGGAACGCGCGTTTCCCCCTGGTACACAAGCTCCGCGGGAGAAAACGCGATTTGACCGGGCGAGAGATTTTGCGTCAGGAGGACATAGAAGGACTCGCCACCCTGACGGAGGGCTTCTGTGGGAAGAGCCCTCCACTGGAGGGCGGAATCCGGGATGCCATTGCACTGAACACGGAGGACTTCATCCCTGTCCTCGTTGACGATCCGGATTTGATAGTAGATTTGTTTCGTTTGCGCGAACGCAACGAGTTCGCTTTCCATTTGCCGGAGCAGCTCCTTCGGCGGGCCCTTCGAAACGCTCCCGGGACTGTTGCCATAGCGCTCAAAGAGAAATGACCCCCCCAGGACAAGGAGATCGCTCTCCACGCCTGCCATGAAGTTGCCTGTTCGCTCGCGGATGTTTTGGACATCGTGCGAAAGACTTTCCAACGCCACGCGCTGCATCGTCCTGACGTTCGAGTAGAGCCCGTAGGTGCTCACAAAGACAACGGGCAAGGCCGACAGGCCTACGAACGCAATGACAAGCTTGCTCCTGATGGAGAGCCGGGGGAGCATATGGTTGAGACTCTTCAAGGCGGGAATTCTCGATTCGTGAGGTGCAGGTGCTCTCCCCTACCACACCAATAACACGCGTTTTCACGCGTTTGGTTCGACCGGGGACCGCCGCTCGCGAACAAGCGGCGCTTGCGAGGAAGCCACCGTCGCCTCCAAAAGTCCGAAATACGACCGTTTCGTGGCGCGGGTGAGCGGAGAACCCTCCCCCGGAAGGGATCCAAGCAGATGTTCTGGACAAGAGTAAAGGAAGCGGTTGGTGATGGAGGAGATCTTGTGCCAGCTGGGTGTGCGCGATGCTACGTATCACAAGTGGCGGAAATGTTACGGAGGACTTCGATTCGATCAAGCGAAACGGCTGATAATATGTCGCAACCGACAGGGGTTATCACTCCGAGAGCATCTCCTGCATGGCAATGCTCTACCCCTGAGCTACGCGCCCGAATGTGCTGCGAGTCCACTGTGGAGGGAACGACTGAGAAAAGGTTCACTTTCCGTCGATCATTTGGCTTCCCAAGATAGAAAAAACGCGACCGGAAATGAAGGAGTCTGCCTGGGCTATGCTGACGATGGATCGATTTCGCTCAATTGACGACGATGAGCTTGAACAATGTGCTACGGACGCGTAGAAACAACAAAAGCTCAAAGAGTTCCGAGCTTTTGTTGCTGCGATCGCCGCAAGCATTCGCCACATTGTATGGAATGTCAGAATTGAATATAATTCACATTCGAATCAATGTAGTAATTCATCGGAGCCGTGAGCTGCACGGGCCCGACGGCAAGGAAGGAACCATAGTGCCCGTTCGCATTCGCCCCCTGAAGGTTCGGTATCCAGGTGTTGCCATATGTGTATGCGAAGAACTCCCCCGTATGGCTTATCATGATTCCGAATTGCGCGTTGTTCACAATCGTGTTTCCGCCGGTACTTGTGGAGGTCCCCAGATCCGCCGTGGCGCTCGAGCCGGTCAGGAGCAGCCCATACTGACAGGATGAGATTGAAGTATTGCGCATATACAGGCGCGATCCGGTGATCGCATTTATGCCCGCGCCGCCCATACCCTGCACTGTAGAATTTCGGAGATTGAGTGAGGCGTTCGAGACGTAGAACCCGGACACTGCAGCACCTGAGATGGAACAACTGTCGATATCAAGCACCCCGCCCTGTTGCAGGAACTCTGACGACCCGGTCCCGCTCCCATTGCCGGTGAAGGTGCATACCCTGGCCGTGACATGGGTCCCGGCATCTCTCATGAACACCGCCGGGCCGTACCCTCCACTGATTGTCGTGGATTGGAGCGTGAGCTGCGCAGAGACGGACACATCGAGGGCACTGCTGCTCGCTGACCCTTGCCGGCTCATCTTTGACAACGTACACCCAGACAGCGTCGTCACGGAAACATCTGTCAGTGCGAGCGCCGTGGCTATTTCCATCGCTCATTTTCGTCCCGTCGATCTGCAGCGTGGCCGCCTTCTGAACAAGAAAAAAGAAGTTGTTGGCAGGGGGACCGCTGATCGTTGATGCATTCAGACTCAATTGGGCGATATCCGTCAGCGATGCGGCGCCTGAATTGGTCAGGGAGCATCCTGTCGCCTCTGCCTGGGCGCTCCTTGAAAGATCAAAAGCGTATCCGACATCGACGGCGATGAGCGACTTCACGACGTGGATGCCTGACGCCGACTGCAAGATCGTTTGAAAGCCCCGGAACGACAGGTAGAGGGTCGTGTCATTGCCAGAACCGACGAATGCAACCTGGCCTGTGCTGACGAGCACGGCAAGACCGGCGCTCACCGCTTCAACTGTTACACCGTTGGGGATTGTGTCGGGATAGGCCTGTCCTGCGGCGGCGTCATATGTTCCCGCCTGGAGTTCTACCCGCTGTCCGGCTTGAGCAATGCCCAAGGCCTTTCGAATTGTCCTTAACGGAGCGCTCTCGGTGCCGGCATTGCCGTCAGATCCGTTGGATGCATTGACGTAAATCTTTGATACAACCGGGGTACCCGGGTCGCCTGGTCCGCTCGGGCTATCGTTTTTGCTGCACCCCCCGCCGAGAAGTACCAATCCCAGAGCCAATGTCCATGCAGTTTTCATTTCCAATGGATTTCCTTCTCCTGATAGTATCAAAATTGTATGTTGGCTTTGGAATCGATGTAATAATTTGCCGGAGACGTGGCGTTCACCGGGCCGACGGCAAGGAAGGGGGCATAGTGTCCGTTTTGATTTGCTCCCTGCGCGTTCGGCGTCCAGGTGTTGCCATAGGCATACGCAATTTGACCGGCATCAAACCCCACCCGGATCCCGAATTGCGAACAATTGTTTATAGTATTCCCGCCCGCGTCTGTTGAGGTCCCAAGATCCGCCGAGCCACTTGTCCCACCCAGGTAGATCCCTGACTGGCAGTTTGATATTGTCGTGCTTCTCATATACAGCGAAGTCCCAGTTGAAACTGAGATTCCCTCCCTATCCATGTATCGCACGATCGAGTTGCGGAGTGAGAGGGAGCCACCCCGGAGCAAGATTCCAACCGAGCCCGCGCCCGAACCTGAGCCGGAGATGTAACATGTGTCGATGTCAAGGTTTCCGCTGTTTTGCCAGAACTCCGGATATCCCGAGCCGGTGCCATTCCCCTCGAAATTGCACGATCTGGCAATGACCTTAGTCCCCGGTTCCCGCATGAGTACACCCGAACCATATGCTCCGCTTACAGTCGTGGATCGGATCGTAAGATGCGACGAACCCGACATATCGATGGAAGCGGTCCCACCCATTTTCGAGATCGTACAGCCGGTCAATGTCGCGATGGAGGCATCGGTGATGTCTATGGCCATCACACTTGCATCGCTCATCGTCGTTCCGTTCATCACAAGCGAAGATGCTTTCTGAAGGGTCACATAATCCATTTGCGACTGTCCCGCGACGGTGGATGAATTCACTGTCAGGCGTGCAATGTCCGTCAACTGCGCCACGCCTGATTTGGTGAGGGAGCATCCAGACATCAGCGCCTGGGCATTGCCCGACAAATCGAACAAGGTTCCGACATCGGAGGCGGTCATCGCGTTGGCCACGTGGAAACCTGAGGCCGCCTGCATGATCGTCCGAAACCCCCGCACGGAAAGATAAAACGTGGTGTCATTGCCGGAGGCGGCAAACGCGACATTGTTCGTGCCCACAAGAACCGCCAGACCTGCGCTGACCGCTTCAATGGCAACCCCGTTCGGGATCGTGTCGGGATACGTCTGACCGCTTGCAGCATCGTATGTACCCGCCTGGAGATCAACACGCTGTCCGGCCTGAGCAAGGCCAAGGGCTTTTCGAATGGTTTTCAATGGAGCGGTGTCTGTGCCAGTATTGCCGTCCGATCCGCTGGCAGGATTCACATAGATGCGGGTGATCCCAACAGCCCCCGAATCGCCCGGTCCACTCGGGTTATCGTTCTTGCTACAACCCGCGGCGAAAAGAACCAATCCGATCGACAATGCACGAAAGACTTTCATCGTTGTGTCATCTCCTTGTTTGATCTTCTGTCCCCGTTGCGAAGCTCCCTACGCCTTACCCGCACGGCATTCATTTACGGATGGTAGTTGATCCCCATTTCATTCGGCATTCCATAAAGTTCGGGATGTTGGTATTTGCGGCGTTCGCTCCCCTGCTTCTCACGTTGTACCGGTGTCCCGTATGTGCGAACCCACAGGATGTTTGTTTCATTTCCCCCATATTCCCGATCCAGTCTGTATGCCGTTTGAACCGAACGATGCCCATGTGCCGGATCCGTCGGCGAGCCAATGAGCGAGATATGACTCTTGAGGAGCTGTCGGACCAGGAATATAGGTCACGAGCGAACCGTTTCCATTCGTTGAATCGGCGATACTCGTGCGGGTTCCGGCCCCATCAGGCAGCCAATCACCGGTCTTCGTGCCATTCGCGTCAATCGCGAATGTGAACGATTGGTATCCGAGGTAGCGGGTCCACGACCCGGACTTTCCATCGTTGCGATAGGCGGTCGCGTACACAGGATAATTGTCGAACGTCATCCCCCCCACCTGTGTTCCGTTGTAGATCACTAAACTGACAGCAGCTGTGTCACCGCTTGGCGTTTTCGTGAGAGTCTCTGTGAGCATTCCTGTGATCAGCGTCCATTGCACGGTGCTCATAAACGTCTCCGGAGCTATGGTGTCGAATGCCGCAAGCCATGGCGCGGTGGCCGCCTTGTTGATCTCACCAATGATGCCCGATGTCTTCACTGCATTGACATTGATTGTATTCTTGATCGGACTAGGAAACACGATCCCCAACCATGCGGTCTGTTTTGCCGGGGTAGTCCGGTTCACCACAGGGTTCGAATTGCCCGTGCATCCCGAAAGCATCACAAATCCGATAATCACAAATCCAACGATTTCTTTCATGGATCTGGTCCAATCTTGAAAAGTTCTGTGCTCATTTCATCAATACCATAGTCGTGTTTAACAGCCACCGCCCGACGTATATGAACCCACTCGCAACGGCTCCAGGCAGAGACGCCTGCGGAAATGGAAGGGTTCCACCTTGCGCCCCAACATGTCGTAGACCAAGAGCCTAACGTCACTGGTCACTGACCCCGGCCCCGCACATCCCCCGCCGAAAGGGAGACTTGGGGAGGGGGAGAAGAAGACCGATTCCGTCACCGAATGAGGAGCATCGTCCTCACCGAAGAGAATGATCCTGCAGTCAGACGATAGAAATACACGCCGGAGGAGAGATTCCCTCCATCGAATCGCACTTCGTGTTCTCCTGAGGTTTGTATCCCATCCACCAGCACAGCCACTTGTCGGCCGAGGACATCGTATACCACAAGCCGTACCCTACTGACCCCTGACACCTGATACCTGATCCCTGTTTCCGGATTGAACGGATTCGGATAGTTTTGATAGAGGACGAATGTCGAAGGAAGAGCGTTTCCCGTTGTCTTCGTCGATGTGACCACCGAGTGTGGAGGAAAGAAGACGTTGTCCAGCCACACTTTGCCTGCCGTGCTTCCCGTGCTTATCCATTCCAATGTGTGAATGCCGGCTTTGAGTGGATACGTGAAAACATTCCAGTCGGCGACCCCGGAGAACTCATTCACGAAAACACTATCAATCAAGAACTGACACTGGTTCGCGAATTCGATCGTGGCTGTCCGAATGGAAAAGGTGATTGCGCCGTCCTGTGGGGAGGGCAAGATCGATTGCAAGTCCAGAGGTCTGGTGCGGTGCTACGGCCCCGGCTTGCGCCGAGAAACTCCCCGTTTGCGCATTCGTACCGGATATGCTCCACGGCACATCGCCTTCCGTCCGCCATGGGAACTTGTCCGAGAGATGAGCGTGCTCAAATGTCTCGGTGACACTGTCGGGCACCACGACATATGCCTTCACCGGTGCCTTGAATGTCCTCTTGATCGAGCGGAATCTGTCGCGGTAATAGTGAGTCCTACTTCATACATGCCGCTCGCAATGGGAGTCAAAGACCCACTTGTACCGCTTGCGGAAATCGGGAAATCGCTAGTGTCGGGGCTTTTCGCCGTCCACGAGAATTCGGTCGAGAACCCGGCATTCACCGGTTGAGACAGTGTTGCATTGAATATGACTTTATTTCCCTGGCTGCCTTCAACAAATCGCGGCTGGATGTCGGCCGCGAGGAGCGCATCGGGAACAACCGTTGAGCAGGTAGAATCATCAACAGATCGCGTGGTCAAACGAGGAAATTCAAGAACTTGATCGCCGAGCGTGATCCCCGCAAGTCCGAGCAATGTCTGCGCATCGTTGTCGAACAAGAGCAGACTGTTGTCCGTGATTCGCCAGATGGCAGCCTGCGTTGGGAAATTGAGCGGGCAATACATTCCGACGCTATCGGTAAAATGAATCAACTTCGCAAGAACCCCGGCAGCAGGAATGCCTGTCCAAGTTCCAAGGGAAGGGGCGACGTCAAACAGCCCGAGACTATCAGGAATGGACTTGTGAGCGTCGATGCACGCACCATAAATCCCATTCAGCGATCTCTTTTCCCCCGGCTTCACGAAGAGGTCTTCGGCGTGCGTGACAACAATATTCTGGGACCCTCCCGATTTGTTCACGAGCACCACTCCCTCCGGGACCCTCACAAGAATGCCCGGGTTGGCGGTAATAAGGTCGATGTCGGATTGACTGACAGGCTTTATGTAGTTCCCCATCAGGTCGTTCTCCGCTCCATCCTTAGCAACCCCCACCAAATCGGTCTTCTCGAGGTAGGCCTTCGCATCGGCTACACTTGTCCCTGGATTCTTCGATGCATAGTATGGCGCGAAGAGATCGTCATTGGCATATTTCGTTCCAGTATTGGCATTGACCCAACTCCCGTCGGCTTGCTTATTGTAATCATCGTACCTGTCTGGGAGGCCAAGAAGGTGTCCTGCCTCGTGTGCGTACACTCCCCGGTCCGCGGCAACCTCCCACACTCCGCCTACGGTTCCGGTGTTCATGCCCGGCAAGGCATTGACATAGCCTCGCACGGTCCCAGGTTCTTGGAGAAATATGTCGTCATACCCGGGGGTGTTCGGGGGAGCAGTCGCCGTTCGATTCAGCCGCGTGACGACATCTACATGCACTTCCTTGCCACTACTGGTTGTGTGACCTGACCATTTTGATACTATGTCATTGACGATCGGGTCAACGTTTCCTTGCCATGCAAGGGGGCCCCAGAATTCCAGATACAATGTGATCGTGATGGCGTCAGACGGTTTCGGAACCCGGTTATCCACCGTAAGAGAAATCGCGTCCCCGAAAAACTGCCCCTTGCTTTTCAGCGTTGCAATGTTCGTCGTCACCGCCTCCTCGATTGGCACGTCGTACGCAACCACCGCGCCTGGGTGCGGGATGACAACGGATTCGATCGACGAGAGAGACAACGTCGAGGACACCTTCGACTGTGCGGGCATCGACAATGGTGGAAACCCGAATGGCTTTGTGTGTGAGCGCGGGTCAGACCGGAACGCGCCGAGAAGCGGAGCACATGGGTCGCCGGGGATGCTGTTCAATTGAACGGGCGGTTCAAACACCAGGTGGAATGACGGAGGAATGACCGCATTCACTGAGTCAACGAGTGACTGAACCACGGACTGGGCGGTATTCGTCACGAGGACCTGGTGTGCGGTGCCATTCGCCGTGACAGAGATCTTCGCGAACATGCCATCAGAGATTGTGGTATCCGGCGGCGGAGAGGAAAGACCGAAGAAGTTGCTGTCCTGAATGGCCTTCCAGAGTTGCTGGACCTTGACAGCACTGATCGTGAAAGTTGTCTCGGCAAGGACGGGGCTGACTCCCCCGGTATTGTACCGCGTGCCGGTAGCGTGTCCGAGACCGTCAATGGATATCGTGGTTGCCTGGGACCAGGGGGCACGTCCACCTGCAGTCGCCTTGAGCAAGAAATCCGCCGGCGGGGCCTGCGCAAAGGCCATGGACCCGAGAATAAGTGAGTGCATGACTACACGGACAAACAACCTGGTGAGTAGCCTTCGCGACATGGGACGTTCCTTCTATGATATCCACAAATGAGCCCTTGCAACTCTTCTTCGGCTTCGCGAAACGTCTACCGGAGCAAGAGAAGTTTCCTTGACTCCACATACGTTCCTGAATGTATTCTATAGAGATAAACCCCACTCGCCAATCTCGAACCATCGAATCGCACCAATGCCGTCACGGCATTGCCGATAATCGCGCCGTCGGGTTTTGGTGCACCAATGGTATCTGTGAGGACTGCCTGGTAAGAGAGTGTGGGAAGAATCTGGGCGAGTGTCGCGGAGGAGAACAACATGAGCGATGCCAACAGGAATGTAGCACGCCTCATTTGTGGACCTCAAGTAGTGGTCAAAGAACAGTACAGCCAGATTTAATGTAGCAGCTTGGGATCGGCTCTGATAGTACGCATATGCGTAGTTTTGATTGACGGTGAGAATTGGGAGAGTAGCGTGAAAAGGTATGCGGGGATATTCTGCGAGGGAAAAGGTTGCTACAAAAGGTTTTCTTTCAAGGCCTTCGCGATGGCAATGCTTCGCGACGGCACCTGGAGTTTTGCGTAAATACTGCGCAGGTGCTTGTCCACTGTGTGGAACGTGATGAACATTTGGTCGGCGATCTGTTTCTTCTGAAATCCTGTAACAAGATGACCCAGGACTTCTCGCTCTCTTGGCGTCAAACCGTAGTCAGCCTTGGGCATTGACGATTGCGCAAAGACATCAAGAATCTTTCGCGCGATTTGTGCATTCATCGGCGCGCCGCCGTCAAGGATGGATTTCAAAGTTTCGACAAGGGTTTCCAGGGAAGCTCCCTTGAGGAGATATCCCGCCGCTCCATGGCTGATGGCCTGAATGATTGTCGGGGTGTCTTCGAAGACCGTCAACATCACGATTTTCGTCTCCGGTGTAATCGCCCGCATGATCCTGATTCCCTCGAGGCCATTCATGCCAGGCAGACCAATATCAAGGAGGATCAAATCCGGCGGATCCTCCCGCTTCAGCAGGGCAATGGCCGGTTCGCAGGCCCGGAAGATATTCGTGCAGACAAAACCATCGCTGAGATTAATCAGTTCGGAAAGCTGCGTTCCGAATTGGTGATCGTCTTCGATGATCCAGAGGTTGAGCCTGTGAGTGATCGGTACGGGCAGGCGCTCCGATGCTGTTCGGGGAGAGTTCATAGTATCAGAAATCTACTGAAGCCGCTTTTGTTTTGCTATTACGCTTATGCGTTATATTGACGGTCAACCGAAGGAGGGTCCCCTCCCCCGGCGCCGTACAAATCTCGATTTTCCCACCAATATTCCCTGCTCGGGAACGGAGATTCGTGATGCCATTCCCTTGTGATTGCGCCCCTGCGTCAAAACCCCTGCCATCGTCCCGTATCGTCAATATAAAAGTATCACCGGCGCACGTTCCATCGATATCGACGGATTTGGCCTCTGCATGCTTGATGATATTCGTCAGGGTTTCTTTGAACATGAGCACAATGTTGCGCTTCGTCTCCAGGTTCATGCTCTCCAGGCGGTCCACTCCGGATGTATGGAACTCAAACGGTAAGTTCTGAAGTATTCGCCCGGCGATTTCCTTCAACTTCAAGATGAAATTCTCAGGAGAATCATTCATGGGATTGAGGAACCAGACAATATCTTTCAGCATTTCCCGCGTGAGCCCTGCCGTGAGACGGAGTCGACTGAGTTCGCCTCGTTCGGCGTCAGAGAGAGGAAACTTTCGTTCCATGAGTTGTGTGGCCAACATGATGCTGCTGAGATTTGTCCCCACATCATCATGCAGATCCGCCGCTATGCGTGTCCGCAGGCGCTCAAGTGCGAGAACGCTTCGCACCCGATATTTGTATCCGGCATACAGGAGTGCATTGGCAGCAACCACGCACAATGCGATGAACCACCAACGCTGCCAAAATGGCGGAATAATCAAGAATGCAAGCGACGCCGGGACGACGCTCGCAACGCCATCCCCGGAGATCGCACGAACTTCGAAGCAATACTCCCCCGGACGGAGATTCGCAAACGTTACCGCCCGATGAGCAACGGGCTGTGTCCACGTCGAATCAACGCCAAACAGACGATATTGATACCTCACGGCTTTTTCGTCTTTGAAGCTGATCCCGACATACTCGATCGTGCAGTTGTTCTGGTTGTGGGAAAACTCCATCCTCTGATTCGTCGCAATCGTCTTGCCATTCACTACCAGGGAGAGAATGTGCACAGGAGGCGGCCTGGCTCCGGACGAGGCGACGGTGTAATCGTATGTCGTGAGTCCTTCAGTCGATGCATACCAGATGTACTTCCCTGGAACGATACCCAGTGAGCCGCCTTGAGGCAAAAGCAATTCTGATTTCTGCATCAACGGTGTTGAAGTTTGTCGATCAATGCGTTCGATCCCGACGTCGGTGAGGAGGTAGAGCTGGCCGTGCTCATCCTCTTCGATATTCCAAATGCTGTTGCTGAGAAGACCCTCGCGCATGGAAACGGTATTGAACCGGCCGTCTTTCAGACTGGCGATGCCGCCGTGTCGAGTGCCGATCCACATCACACCGGACGCGTCCTGATGGAATGCTCTAATGCTGTTGTCTGGAAGCCCATCGGAGAGTGTGTACCGTCGGAAAAACTTCGGGAACGATGGACCCGGTGAAAACACCGAGATCCCGTCATTCCATCCACCCATCCAGATTTGCTCCTTGTCGTCCTGAAACAGAACCCGGACATCCGATCCAGGAACGCTATCGGACTGTGTCATGAGTCCAAGAAGAACGGGAGGGTCAAGATTGACGACGGCCACCCCGACTTTGCCAATACTGATGAACATATGGTTCCTGGCGTCTACAAGGAGTGTCAGCAACATTCCCTCCGGGAAGTGTTTTCCCCGGCGGAGAACTGTCAAGGGACTGAGCTTGCTCGGGCGATTGGGTTGCGATCCTACCAGGAACCCCCGAATCTCCTGAAGCTCTTTTGTGATAACCCAAATTCTTCCAAATCCATCGATGAGGCTGACGTAACTCTCTTCGTCTGCACGAACTCCGACGAAAGAATGGAGGTGTTGACGCCATCCGGTCTTCGTGTCCCGGTAGACTTCATTGATACCGCCCCGCGCGGTCACCCAGATATGACCGTTGCGATCAGACAATGCCATCGTGTTTGCGGCGCCTGCGGAATCGAATTGTAAGGGGGTGACGGACAGATTCCGATCGGCAAGCATCATCATCCCGGCTGCCCACGTCCCGACCCAAACGTCCTTCTCGGCGTCCAGAACCAGCGGCAATGCAACATCATTCGGAACATACATTTCCTGCGGGATTGGAATGCGTTTCGCGGTCTCCGGTGAGGAAACTGTGATGACAATGAGCGCGTCCCGTGTTCTGACCCAAAGCTTGCCGTTGCCGTCATCACAAATCCGTTGTGGTCCGGCGGAAGGCTGGCGAACCTCAAAAACTGTCTTGGTCCCCTGCATCCTGGTTATCCGACCGCTTGACCACCCAACCCATAGTCCACCAGCCCTACATCTCGCGAGATCAGTGATGACTCCATCAGCTGACTTGAGTGGAGGCAATGAACGCCATGCAGTCTCGTTCGGCGAATGGGTAAAAAGACGATTGTCAACAGCCATCCATATCGACCCATCCTTCAGCCCCACAAGGTGATCTCCTCGGAGAACCTCCGGATTGATGACACGGCGAATGGAATCGTCACGGATCATAAAAAGTCCGAAATATGTAGAAGCCCACACCGTGCCCGATGTGTCAACAGCAATGCTGTTAATGTTGTTTGAGGCATCGTCCCTCCCTGGTCGAAATACCGTAACCGATCCATCGCGAATCCTGTTGACTCCTCCGGCAACGGTGCCAACCCATAGCGTCCCAGGTTCCTTTGGGCTTTCAGCAATATCGGTAATCCAATTGTTACTCAGTCCCTGGACCGTCGAGTAGTTGGTGAATTGTGTTCCGTCGTACCTGCTCAACCCATTATTCGTACCGATCCACAGATAACCCTGGGAATCCTGAAACATGCTCACGATGGTATTTGATGGAAGACCGTCCCTGGTTGTGAACGTCCCGGAAGGCAGGATTTGGGCCTGGATCGCTGATTGAAGGAATAGGAGCAGTAGGTGCGGAAGGCAGAACTTCTTCACGATCGTCGGCCCCGCTTGAGATAGGTGAGCGCAATCTAGCTCGATGAGGATCAAATATCAAGCAGAGGATCATGCAAACAAGGCGGATGCTCAAGAACTCTGTGATTGTGGCAACCTGGCTGGAACCAAGTCATTCGACGCAGCGATGAACGCCGGGACCACAGCATCCAACATACCATATTGACGCTCCGAGAACAGGTCGACCGGCAGGACGCAATTGAAATAATGAATCATTACGGCGCGCATCGGGTGCCGTTTGTGTTCTTCATCGACTTCGCGATGGCCCGAACCATTGTGATGAGAGTGGATGGTTCGAACGACCGCGGAATTCTGTATGACATCAACGGCCGCGCTGATTAATGCGATGATGGACCTCGGTGAGGCGGCGAAGATCCCCATCGACGCGATTGTCGCACCTCCACCCTAATCTTCCCACTGCAGGATTCCGTCTCGTTTGCTCATCGAAAAAGCATCCACCAGGAGCATTCATCACTTCTGATCCTTCCTATAAATCGTTATGCTCGACCCGAGGATCGACATGAGAAATGGGTTCTTATTGACCGTCGCGCTCTCGATCTCCTCGGGCGCAGCAAACACGACGTCGACGGGCGGGAAACTGCCCGCCGCGAGCTGATGCGCCTGCCGCAAATGCGTCGAGACATCGCCGGGAAGTTCGGCGATAATAAGAAGATCGACGTCGCTCTTTGCTTCGTTTGTCCCCTTGGCGTGGGAACCGAAAAGCAGGATCCGCTCCGGCGCAAACGCCCGGACATATCGGTCGACGACGCGCCGGAGCGCGACTGGGAGTCCGGGTTCTGGCATATCAGCTGACCTGGAAGTTCACGATGAGGAGAATGTCGCCCAGGTCATCCTTCGTGAGCGACTGGAAATCCGCCGCACCCAGCTTCTGCAGCTTGAATTGCCATGCTCCGAGCGGGGTGTTCGGCGGCATCGTCACGGTGCCCATGCAAATGTTCGGCTCGGTAACGCCGCCCACCGGATTCATCGTGATCGGCGCTGTCGGCAACGGCGCCTGCGGCACCAGCACGAAGCTCACGCCGCTGGGCCACGAAACGGTCAACACCGTCAATGACGTCACGCTGATCGTCTTGCCACGGGTCCACGGTGGGAACTTTGCAGGTGAGATGGTCAGCTTCAGCACCTGATCACTGCTTGACCACTTTCTGCTGCCCCGGATGCGCCGGGTCAGCGCTCTCTGCCGTGGGCGGATTGTTGAAGGCCTGCCAACGTTGCAGGCCGTCCACCTGGTACGGCATCGCCCCGATGATCGCAGGTTGCTTCAAAAGAAACGCCTGCCAGGGAGAAAGAGGATATGGCACGTCTACGGTCGGAGACCCTGCACTGAAGTCATTTGCCGCACTGAAGACTTTGGTTCCCGACGTCGGCAGGTTGTCCAGAGTATTCTGCTTTACTATTTGCTTGAGTGCGTCACCTCCGTCCTGAGCGGTGTAATACAGGTGCAAAACTACGTCTCCGACAGTCGTGAGGTCGAGTTCATTGCTTGCTTGTGGAATTTCGAGTCGCCACGAACTGATCGCGCCCGCCCCTTCGAACGGCAGATACCGCTGATCGCCAAGATTGCTGCTGAGCGCGGTTTGGAACAACCCCGGATCGTCCTGGGCGTTGCCGAGGGCGATCTTCTGCGGCACGGCGCCGTAGTCATAAACGAAACGGGGGTCCGACGGTCCAACCTCGACATAATCGGCACTCGACGATGCCGTGGTAGCAATCCGCACTTTGTTCTTCGTGAGCGTCAGGGTCGCCTTCACGTTGTCGAATTTCCCCGGGCTCGGATAGACAACAGTCGCGCTGACGCGCAGGAGGTGTCGGTTGTAATGCCCTGGGTAGTCTTGATCGAACAACGACTCGGGCAGGTCGAAATCGCACGTGCCGGTGGTCAACAACTGCTGTAACGCGGTTGGGTCAAGCGCAGCCAAGGAGATGAATCGAGAAAGTTCAAACCGCCGTTTGTTTGAGTCAAGATACGAGGACTGCATGCGACGCAAATCATGGTTCAGTGTCTCACCGGCAAGAAGACCCTTGTGTAAACTGTCCCAATACCCGAACTGTATGAAGTTGCTGTCTGGTATCCCGAGCTCGTATTGGTAGCACTTCTCGACCTGCTTGCACAAACGGAAGGCCAGTTTGTAGCTCTGGAAATACGTGTCGGCCAGTTGCCCCGCCATCCAATCATAGAGATCCTGATTGGTGAACTTGTCCGTCAGGAAATCGATCTGCGTCTGAAGTTGATCGATTTGTGTCTGATGATTGATCTGGTTCTGCTGAGCGATCTGCAGCGCCAGGCCCAGGCCGGCAAGTTGAATGTCCGCCTTGTCCCGGTCCGCCTGGGCTTCAGTGGCCTTTTGTTGGTTGTCATCGCGTCGATGCCACCAGTCTCCTATCGTCTTGGCGATGGCCCCCGCCTTCTCCGCGATGCCCGCGAGGACGGCGATTGCATTGCCGCCTTCACCCGCGGCATGACCCGCGTGGCTCCCTCCTTCCTTGACGATGGCAACCGCTGTGCCGCCGAATCCCATCACGCCGACGGTGACGTCCGGAAATGCATGGGCTGCCCCCGCTGCGGTTTTGGTTCCGGTCGCTATCGCATTGAGCACCGCGGCGGTGGTGGCCAGACCAACACTTGTCCACTCTGCGATATTGGCAAAGTTCTCCGCACTCGTCAGATCATTGTAATGATTGTATTTCTCGTCAGCGATGTCCCGCGTGTTCTGGAGCGCCTCGATGGCATTGTTGGCCATCTGAACCTGCCAATCGAAAATCTGATCCGCGTCGCTGAGCAATTGCTGCTGGTTTGTTGCCGTGAGCACAGCAAGAGCGTCGGCATCGCTTTTCTCGAGTGCTGCCTGCAACGCCGAGCCATAGGCGCGGACCGCGTTCACGAAATCGAGCGCCTGCGTGTAGAGGGCCGTGTAACGATAGATCGGGAGCGGGACAAACACGTCCGAAAGAACCGACCCGAGATCGATCCCGGCAGCCTGGGCCTTCACCAGCAATCCCGGATCGATCGGCGCATCGAAGAGTGCGAGCTGGCGCGTCACCCCCTGGATGTTCTGGCAATGACGGAGTTTGAAGAGACGGTCTCCCACCGTCGTCCAGTAGCCCAGGAGCTTGTCATTCGGTGGTATCTTGAAATAGAACGTCTGCGGACCCGGCAACGTGTTGCCGCCTCCGCCCATCCCTCCCCCGCCGCTGCCAAGAGCGTTTTCAATGTCCACCATCGCATTGGCGAAGGCATCAAGCTTTGGAGCGAGTTCGTTGTAGGAATCGTCAGCGTGTTTCGGTGGAGTGATCGCCGACGGCTGCGGCCCGAGAATTTCCGCCGCGATGACATAAAGCAGCGTGGCCTCGCTCAACGCCTCCCGTGAATCGGTGGCAAAGAGATTGTCTGCCCAGGCAATCAGATTGTCAAGATACTGCATCACCACGCTCTTCATGTAGGCCACCGGGCGGAGGTCGGCGATGGCGAAAGGATTGAACGGATCATCCCGCCAACGCTTGACTTGTCCCACCGTTGCGGGATCGCCTTGATTCACAAGAAGGAGCAGGTTGTTGATGCGCTGTTGAATAATCGCCGCGCTCGTCAGATCGTGCAACGGTTTGGGAATCCAGAAACGTTGCGGCGCCGCGTCTGTCCCCTGTCTGGTCGGATCAAAAATGTAGTGGAACCACTTTGTCGCGTCTTCGAATTGTTGGTTCTGGCTCAACAGTCCGGCCGCATACAACGGGACGTGGAAAAAGAGCTCCCAGTTGTAGACCGAATATGCTGCATCCGGGCTGAAGTCGAGGATTTCATTGTTCTCCCCCCAACTCACCCGGGGGATGACGGGTTGATAGGTCCCGCTGAAGTTGAACACATCCGCACTCGTCGGGTCCACGTGATCGGGACTCTGCTGAAGATCCGGATTGTAGATCCCGGGGAAACCTTCACTGCTGAGTTGATGCCAGAGGAGGCGCGTATAGGGATGGTAAAACCGATGGAAGTAGTAGCGGGCTTCAAATGGCGCTGCCGAAGGGTTCGACGGCGGAACCGGTGTCCACATGCTGCCCGACCAGTACCAGCGTTGCGTGTCGACGAAATAACAGCGCCGATTGTCCTGGTAAAAGAAATAGGACGATGGATCGAAGTTCAGCGTGGTGACCGGACCGATCACGATGAACGGCACCGGCGCCGTGTTCAGCAACGTGACCGACCCGGTTGGCACTTCATGGGGAATGGACGTGAAGGAGAGAGGAATTGTCGCCGGCTGCCCGACGCCCCGCGGCTGCGTGATAAGACCGCCGTTCTGCGGCGTCAGCCCCGGCTCACCGGCAAGATCGGGATCAGGTGTCGTCAGGGGGATGAGGGGTTGCGCGTCCGGCCCGTAGAGCTGTTGCGCATGGGTCAGAAGACTCAGCATCGAAATGTCTCCCGGACCGTTGTAGAGTGTTGCGACGTTCCGGAGTTCGAGGTCGCCGAACCTGCCGTCGAAGACCGCACGCCCGATATGCAGTGCCGTTGGCTGCTCTCCGGCAACAGAGCTCGTCGTCGTCCACGGCCCGCCGTTGACCGATACCGCGAAAGCATTCACGGAATAGTCGTCGAAACGAAAGACGTCCACGAACATGGATGGTCCGTATGTCGGCGACGGCTGCGACGTCTGGACTTTCAACGAGTATCGTGCAGCAACCGACCGCGCGTCTCCTGCTGTTTGGGAGGAAAGGATCGGGATATCGAACAGCTTCCCCTTCGCTGCCTGTGCCGGCGTCCAGGAGTTGTTCCGATAAACGGTGAAAGAGAGTGCTATCGAAACGTACTGCGCCACTTCCTGACTCGGCGGGTCAGGATTGGGCTGCGCCGCCGGCACATCCTGATGGGGCTCTTTGTGCACTTGAATCTCCGGCCAGAACAGGCAAAGGCTATTCCGATACACGGCCGGAACAACATGGAGCGCCTTGATGTCCAGGGGGATTTTCACCCAACCAGCCCATGCCCCGTCCTGAAACGTACGGTGGTAATAGCGCGGCGGGTCTGTCTGCGCCCGCGCCACGACATGAATCGCCTTTGTGACCGGATCCTGGCAGGTCCCGGTGACGATCAGGTGCGCAACGTCGTCGAGGCCGTCGAGGTAGTTCAGCGTGACGCTCTCGAATTGTGTTGAGCTGTGATCGCCCTGGTGGACATCCTGCTCGAGCTTCTTGTATATTTCCGTGCGCGAAGAGCGCTGGGATTCGATCAACCAGTTCTCCGGATAGAGAAACACTTCGCGAGCGGCCTGCCAGATGCGATAGCGCTTCATCCACGACCACCAATCCCATGCGTCATCGTTCGGATCAACCGTCATGTTGGGGATGCCAGGCCATTTGGTGCTGTTGTCTGCCTCGAGGTTCATCCGGCACCGTTCTACGTAGATCTGAACGGCGACGTACGCCTGGATGACACGGGTCGTGACCTCGCACGAACTCATTTGTGTGTCGATCAGGAAGTAGTCAAACAGCGCATTGACATCGGGGAAGACGTGTCCGGCGTCATCGCCGTTCCCCACGAGATAGTCCTGCAGTGCGGCGGACCGGTGCTCACGGATCGGGTTCATGATCGGGGGAGCAACGGTGAGCCAATCGCTGTTCGTGTATCGTGTTTTGAGAACACTCAGGGCCGAAGCCGCCATGCCTTCGGCGGCCGTTTCGTCGGTGGGCGTCGTGGCCCAGGAGACGAGTTGCGATGCAGTGCCGTTATTTGAAGTCGCGGCAATCATCGCCTCCAGTGTACGGAGCGCATCGTATGTCGACGGCGCCAGATAATCGGCGGCGAACGTCACACCGAGAGCGGACGTGAACGCGGCAACATCGGCCACCTTCCAGCCAGTGATGGTGCTGAGCGCCGACTGGGTTGCGGCTTCGTTGGCGAGCGCTCCCGTCTGAACTCCTGAAATCAGATCATACAGGGTCTGCACAGGCGCCGCAGGAGGTGCCGCAGTGAAGAGGCGGGCGAGCTGCACAAGGAGAACAGTGGTCAACAGATGCGCCGTATCAATCGCAGGTTGCGCACTCAAGATCGGAAGTTGAGTGAAATCGAGCCCCCCGTAAACGCCGGCGTTGGATACCAGCCACGACAAGTCGGCGTTCACGAGATGCAGCTTTTGGACGATGACACGGATCTTGTCGAGGAGCTGCATCGCGGAAAACTGATTTTGGAAGGTCAGACGTGTGAACGGCGGATACGGTCCTCCCGGGGGCGACGTAATGGACGCGTCGGTCAACACGGTGAGAAGTGTGGTTGTCGTGCCCGACAAATTCATGGTCTGCATCGCGAACGCGGCGATGTCATTGGCAATGGTCAGCTGTGCGGCAACAGCGGCGATGACAGCCCCGTTCACGTCGCCGCCGCTCGGATTGAGGATGGCCTGCCGGACAGCGTCCAGCGCAGAGGCAATCGCTGCATCCGTCATGCCCGTCGTTCCGGTCCAGAACGGCGCCACCGCCGCCGGCGGGGTGAGCAGATAGTTCAGTGCGTCCACGCTGAAGCTTGAATGCTTGATGGCTTTGATATTGCGGAGGCCGTCCCTTGCAGCCTGGACGTTGTTGAAGATGGCATTGAGTGCCGCGGCGGTGTTGGGCGCACCGGGATTTATCATTACCGCGACGCTGAACAGATCGCTGATGGAAACCTTTGCGACACTGGCAAACTGGGTCAGACGATAGAGCAGGGACAGATTGTCCAACGTGAGCGTGTTCGCTGCATCCAGTCCGAATGTTGCGACAAGCGCACTCGCGTCCGACCCGGACAACCCGAGTGAGGCCTGAATCGCATCGAGGTGATGGCTCAGGTTTCCATCGCTCATCCCCGCGCCCGACAGGACGGCAGCGAGATCGGCATCCGGATGCAGCAATACGATGGCCGGGTTCAAGTAGACCCGCGAGAAGAGCGGTGTGGTCCACGCGTTGTCCGGGACGCGATGGGATACCGTGTCCATCGGCTGGAACCACGCCAGCAAGGAATCCACGGAAAGTGTTGTCTCGTCCTGCAGGAGCCGGAACGCCCCGAGGGCGATGAGACCGCCTTGACTGAAAACACCGTTCACTACGGCACCGGACCGCATCAAAAGATCGAGCTCCCACATCTGGTAGCCCGTTGCTCTCCACAGGCGAAGGAATCGATGGGCCCGATCAAGGAAATCGGCGTCAAGCGGGACCGGAGGGATCGCCGCGACTCCCGTACCTGCTGAAGCCGCTGCAGCGGTCGTTCCCGCCTGGCCGCGCTGGACTGTCCAGGTCGTATTGTTTGTTCCACTAACCGCTGTGACAAGGAGCGTCTCTGAGCCGATGCTGATCTGGAAATTCGGCGCCGGAAATCCGTCGTTATTGGTCACGGTGATCGAAGTCTGCGACGCAGTGATGTCTGATGCAAGGGTAGTGCTTGGTGCCAGCGCTTCTTTGCTCGTGTCACAGAGATCATTGATGCCCTCAATGAAGATGGCAACGTTGCCCTGGACCCAGGCGGACTGGAGCAATTGAAGGAGTTGATCGTAGGTAATCGACGCGGCGTGCATGAACGCAGGCACGGGCACAAGGTCAGTGGATGGAGCCGGAGTATGCCATGCGACAGCAGCGGGCACGAAATTTGGCGCGGTCACGAGCTCGACCCCGTGCGGAGAAAGCATGAACCGTTCCGAAGCAACAGCCGCCTGTTGTGCGGCCGTCGGACTGTGCAGGGGCAAAAGGGCATTCCGGAGTTGCCAGAGCGCGATCCCGAACTGTTGCAGGTATGCGCGCAACTCATCCAGGCCTTCGCTGTACGGGAGAGAATGCGGATAATCGGCCGCAAAGATTTTCTTGAACGCATTCTGATTGAAGTACTCGGGGGCAGCAAGGAGATCGGCGCCTGTTTTTCCATCCGATGTCTGCTTCCAGGGCGACCCGAGGTTGAGCCAGGTGACCCCTCCATCGGTGGTACTGCCGCCGAGAGCCGTGTTCCACGCCGGGGCGGCTCCTCCTGTCGTCCCCTGCACAGAAGCTTGTTCCACATTCCCGTTGCTGTCCAGAACCTGGTCTCCCGACCTTCTGAATCGTGCTTGCAGTCCAGAGCACGACGGGACTGATGGCATCGCTCAGGATTTCATTGACAAGATCGATGTACGGGAGAGGGACCTCCGTATTCGGGCAGTTCAATTTCAGATTGGCGATATCTGGCCGGCGCAAATTCAGTACATCGAGGGCGGATTGCGCTCCGGTCATCCGGTAACGGAGCCAGTAGAGAAGGTCGCAGAGATATGCCGCGGGGCTCAGGATGGATGTACAGGAATCCACCGCACAATAATCCTGGGATCCGAAAAGTGTAGAGAGAGATTGATCCCGCGCGACGGCCTGGGTCGTGGGACCGTCCAGCACGGACACATCGCCGACCGCTTTCGGCCAGACGCCGATCGCGTCCCGGTTCAATTGCGTGTAGAGCGCGACCATTCCCGAATAGCGTTGGACCGCGGTACTGTAAATGCGATTCGTCTCGGGCTTGGTGAGCCCTGCCCCGGTTCCCTTCAGGAAGAACTGTTGACGCCCCATCATCGCGATTTGGGTTGCGGAGTGGATCCCCATGGTGAGGAGCGTTTGCGCTGCATCGACCTCGGGAGTGACATACAGCACCCGTTGCAGGCGTCGCGCATTCGATACCACGGCCGGCCGATCAGCCGGCGCAATTCCCTGTGAAGGCTTTATCACCCTGTTGCGTCAGGTACGCTGGGATGTTGTTGCGCAGGAGATTGATCTGCCCGTTGTTGGTGAAGAACTGGTTGAGCGGAGCCTGCTCGGAGGGCGGGACCAGTTTGCCGGAAATGATTCGGCTCGCTAGGGCGATTGTCGGAAACGCCCGCGTCACACGCGCATACACCACCCGGGCAAAGATTTCGGCCGGACTCGTCGTACCAGCGCCCTCGATGCTTGGCGGAGGGCCGGATTGATTGACGAGATCCTCCCAGTCCTTTATTGTCAGTCGGGCGAGATCGGAGAGTTGGGTCGCTCCCCCGGGCGCGAACCGTTGAAGAAGCAGTTGAAGAAGCGGCGCGTGGTTCTTGACAAACGTCCCAATGGTGAGCGTCCGCTCGACGGACGAGACCTCAGCGCTCGTGAAGCCGTGCGTGCCGTCCGCAAGCGTGGTCCAGAACTTTGTCATCGACTGCGTGTTCTCCGCGAGCGCGGTCGCGAACGCCTGATGCTTCGCTGCAGACAATCCGGAGATGGTCAGAAGGTCGCCGAGATTGGTCTTTCCAACAAGATATGGGCTCGCAAGGATGTCGGTGACATGCAGTTTCTGCAAAGCCGCCACAAGGGTTGGAATCTCACCGGCATACCGCGCCCCAATGATGTTATTTTTGACCGCCGCATCCAGCGCTCCCGTTTGCACCTGCGCGGAGAGTCCGAAAATCAATGAAGCGATCCTTTGGACCAATCCTTCTATCAACGTGAAGTTCTCGGTCGCGTCAAGCAATGGGCTCGGCAGTGACGAGGGAATATGCTGACGAAGGAATGCAAAAAAGACCGCGCTGGGAATCTTGTAGGCCTCCTCGAGTCGGGCGGACAGTGTCAGTCGGACAATCTGCTCCTTCGCGTTCCCGGTTTCTTCAGCGAGAAAGGTGATATCATGGTGGACATCGTTTTCAACCAGGTCGCTCAGGTCAAGACGCTGCAGGAGGGGGCGCACAGCCCGCTGAAGCTCAGCGTACTCGGAGCCATCGCGAGGTTGGGGCGCAAGATCAATGCTGAGATCGGCCTGGGCGGGCGTGGCGGGAGATTCGAGCGGCTGCTTGAATCTGCGCGAACGCGCCTCAACGACGACAAGCAGCTTTCCGGATCCTGCTTCCGGCGGCTGATAGGAAATGCGGTAGGTCCCATCCGTCGCTGTCTTCCCCGTCCTTAGACGAACCCGGTCACGAATGCGCAGACGCCACACCGTCACGGAAGCAGCCGCCACCCCTTTTCCCTGGATGTCTGTGACGGTGCCATGCACCACGAAGAGTTTTTTCACAACCGTGGCCGCCATTCGACATGCTCCTTCATGAAGTGTCTTGATTTCATTTCTGCCGTAGCCCTTAGCAGATCCTTCTCCTGTGCTTCGCCCGGGTTTGAATGATTGCCTTGGGACCTGTCACTGATTCTCACGAACGACCGACAAGCATTACTTCCGGGAGAAGGAGTGTGCCCAGCTTTTTCTCTGCGATCGTCAGTTCCTGGTACTTCATCGTCCCCTCTGCCTCGCACGAGCCCGCCCTGATTGCACGAACTTCGCCAGCCTGTATATGTAGCTCTGCCCCCTTCAGGGTCAGCGAGACTTCCACGAGAAACTCGATGGTCTTCGCAAGCGTCCTGCCGATATGGATCTCGATCTTCGGTCGGAATTCCGTCGAAAGTGTGTGCTCCACGAGTTCGACAAACCGCGTCGTCCTGGGGCGACTTGCGCGATTCTTCGAGAGCTTCCTCGATCTCCTCGCTCTTGCGCCATGCCTCAATCATGATGTCCGGAAGAGGAATATCGAGGAGCTGCGTTACCTTTTCCACGAGATCGGGCATTGAAGCCGGCCAATGGATGGTCTTCACTTCCGCTTTGAGGCGCTCTTTGAACTTCGTCATTCCTTCAGCAGTCCTGGACCCGGAGCCCCCGGCAGACTCCTGATCGAGGGGAACGGAAAACAACTGACCCAATGTGACTTCCTGATCAGACATTCTTCCTCCGTATGCCTTTCACGAGGATACCGTCTTTGTGGGCAACTGAACTTTCAGAATGTTCTACATCAGTCTTCAAAATGATCTGTATGCCAATTTGTACCGCCTTAGAGGTCTTTGCGTTGTGCAATGGGTCATCGGCAACGAGGACGAAACGCACCCGCGGTCGGAAGATCGTCTTCCGTGCAAAATATCCTCCTCCCAGAACCGCCAGTAAGACCAGGGTCCAGATAATTCTCGTCGGCCATGGATCCGGAACGGCCTGTCCGCGGACTCCGATTTTGATCGACGGAGAGGACAACACCCTTTTCCCGACAGACATCTCAACGGAGGCGAAATGTGTCCCCTGCGATCGGTACACATGTGTGGTGCTGCTTTCGCCCCCCCAAGTTGAAGGGTCCCCGCGCGTCGGCGCTTTTGATGATTCGTCCCCAAATGTAAAGTGAAACCGCATGCCGGAGACGTCAATGTTTGTCCGCACCTGAAACACCACCGTCCCGCCAACGTCGACTTCTTTAGGAGATGCAATGAGCTCAACGAAGCCTTTCGGCCCGCTGAAGGTCACAGCTTTGTCATTGGTCCTTGTCACGGCCGGGGTCTTCTGGTCGGTGAGATACTGCACCTCTGCATGAAGCGAAATAGCCCCCTCCTCTTTTCCGACAAAGAGAAATTCTGGGTCCGATTGCCAATCGCCCACCAGATGGTTCTGGTCATCCCAGAATCGGTATCGTGCGCGTTGCCCGGTTGCATTGAAGAGAACCCTCAATGCCACTTCCTTTCCGATCCCCGCGATGAGCGGTTTGACGTCTAGAATGACCGGGGAGACCTTGACAGCAAGCGAGTCTCGGAGTGGATGATAGACGGCCATCATGACCGCGCCGACCGGTGGGCGAAGAGTCGCAACAACAGGGAACATGCCTTCGGACTGGAACACGTGTGTGAATTGGGGTTGAGAAAACGGAACGGTCTTGCTCGGCGACCCGTCTCGGAATTCAATGAAGAAGGTTGAAGATTCGCTTAGCGAAGTCCCCTGAAGCGAGATGGTGAAATTCACCACTTCGCCGATTTGAACCGAAGTCCGGTCGGCATGCAGGGTAAAGAGACTCTGCTTCCCGGTCGATTCGGCCCCACCCGGGCCTGGTTGATTTTCCTTTCCCTCACCAGGGTTCTTGATCTCGCCGGGTTGCCCCTTCTTGCGCTGGGTTGATGGTTGCTGCGGAGGGGCCGTCGGCCGTGCTATCTCGACAAGGAAGAGGAAGGCAAGAAGGAAAGTGATTATCGGCACGCGCATCGTCGATTGCTCCGATGGTACATCACATGTGTCCGAATAGCTCAAGCGCCGTTTGCGCCGACAGCCGGCGAGCAAGTGGACAATCCCGAAGACGGATCAGTGTTCCATCCCGCGCATGTCAAAAGGGTGAAGTTAGAGGCCCGGGTAAAGGAGCGTTACCTCTGAGAGAAAGGATCGACCCATGGACATCGGCCTGCCTACCTGAAATCCGGACTGTCAACTCAACTATAGTATGACGCGGTTCTGAAAGGCCTCAGTTATCCGACGAAGAATCAATGTGGGATCGCCATCAGCTCCGGGATTCCTCAATACGCAGGAGCTACAGCGAGATTTGGTGTGCACGGAGTTGGTAACGGAGATTGAGAATAAATGGTTCCAGCTTCACGGGAGGCTATCTAAGAAATATATCTCATTTCCTGCAGATTCTGAGATTGGGGAAGAAGAAAAAAACGGCACGATACCTACTCACCCGGTGGAGCTCGAATCGCTGGAGACCTCAGTCAAGACAATGCCAGTCAGGCAGACTAACATGTCTTTTTGTATGGATTTGCTACATACAAATGCGTACTTTGACAACCGGCGGACAAGCCCCCCGGGACAATACCCGGGGACGACCTCCACCCTACTTTCACACCGAGTTCCGTTGTCCCCCTTCCCTTCTACCGGCACAGGGTACAATTGTTATGTCTAGCTTCAACAACTCATCATCCAACACTAACACGGAGCAGCTGATGAAAACCTCCATCCTCCTTTGCGCCATGTTGATGCTTTTGTCTGTGGGCACCTCCCTCGCCTCTGATATCGACGGGAAATGGACCGGCAAGATGCAGGGTCCCAATGGCGAACAGGACATGACATTCACGTTCAAAGTGAGCGGTGACACCCTGTCCGGCACCGTGGGAACCCCCATGGGCGAAATGCCGATCTCCAACGGCAAGGTCAAGGGCAATACATTCACGTTCGATGTCTCCATGGGCGATATGGTGATCGGCCATCAGTGCACACTTGACGGTGATACGATCAACATGAAGGTGAACGGATTCGGCGGAGACCCGATGGAGATCCTGCTGAAACGCGTCGTCGAAACGAAGTAAACTCTTCTGCTCCCCTAAAGACTCAACAAATCGATCGCTGCTTCTTCACTCTGTCTCACTGCACTCCTCCATGTGGACCGGGGGGGTGCAGTGGGCCTATCGAGGCTGACGGACATTGCAGCTTCTCTGAGAGTCTCCTGAATCTATCATCGAAGAATACGCACTCCATGAAGGAAACCAGCTCGTGAAACACACTCCGTTCTTCGTTGCGATGTTTGTGATGTTCATTGCAGCATTTGGCCAGGCCCAACAGCCCGCGCCGGTGAACGTCGAAGGTGGTTTGGTTCAGGGGACTTCTGCAGAGGGACTGACAGTTTACAAAGGCATTCCGTTCGCCGCGCCGCCAGTCGGCGACCTCCGATGGCGTGCGCCTCAACCCGCAGCGAAATGGGACGGCGTCCGGGAAGCCACCACGTTCGCTCCCGGCCCCATCCAGGGCTGGAAATCCCCGTCGGGAACGAGCGAGGATTGCCTGTATTTGAATGTCTGGACACCGGCAAAATCGCCGACCGACGGGATTCCAGTGCTTGTCTGGATCTACGGCGGCGGATTTGGCGGAGGGTCCACGGCTGAACCGGTGTACAGCGGAGAGAACCTGGCCAGGAAAGGCGTAGTGCTAGTGAGCATTGCCTACCGCGTCGGCCAACTTGGATTTTTGGCGCACCCGGATCTGAGCGCCGAGAGCCCGAATCATGTTTCGGGCAACTACGGTCTTCTGGATATGATCGCGGGGCTCCAGTGGGTGCAGAAGAATATCTCTGCGTTCGGCGGCGATCCCAACAAGGTGACGATCTTCGGAGAATCCGCTGGAGGCATCGCCGTCAGCATGCTGTGTGCGTCGCCGTTGGCCAAAGGGTTGTTCCAGGGCGCGATTTCACAGAGCGGCGGATCGTTCGGCCCTCCACGGCTCACAACGTTTCCCGGCGAGAATTTGAAACGCCTTGCCGATGCGGAGCGTGCCGGGGAAGCGTATCTGGATAGCGCGAAGGTTTCATCCATCGCGGAATTACGGAAGCTGAGCGCCGACAAACTCCCGGCTGGCCGGGGACTCGGCATGGCATGGCCGATCATCGATGGATACGTGATTCCCGATGATCAGTATAAGCTCTATGAGGCGGGCCGGTTCAATGATACACCGATTCTGGTGGGCTACAACTCGGACGAAGGTGCAAGCTTTATGCCTGCGCACACGCCGGAGGAATACATCGCCAGTGTGGAAAAACGCTATGGCCCTTTCGCGGATAAACTTCTGAAGGCATACCCCGTCGGCTCCGGCACGGTTCCCAAGACCGCGCGCGATCTGATGCGCGATGCGGCGTTCGGCTGGCAAACATGGAGCTGGGCGCGGCTTCAGTCGAAGATGGGAACAGCCAAGGCCTTTTATTACTACTTCGATCAACACCCGAACTTTCCGGTCGACTCACCCAAGGCAGGCCACGGTTCTCCGCACGGCCAGGATGTCGCCTTCGTGTTTCAGCATCTCAATCCCTCCAGTCCGGAAGCAACACAGACTGACCAGACGATCTCCGAAGCCATGGCCACCTACTGGACGAACTTCGCCAAGCACGGTGATCCGAACGGCGAGGGTGTCCCTGCATGGCCGGCGTTCAGCGATGCGAACCCGGTGGTGATGTACTTCAGCCAGACTCCGCATACGGGACCGGTCCCCAGCGCCGGGTCCCTCAAGGTCCTCGACGCCTATTTCTCATGGCGGCGAACCCCTGAGGGCGAGGCATGGGCAAAATAGGGAGACCTTCGAATGAAGACCATGATGCTTTTCTGTGCGATGATCGCCTCCGGTCTTGTCATCGCGCAACAACCAGCACCGGTGAAAGTCGAAAGCGGATTGTTGCAGGGAACATCTGAAGACGGTGTGACGGTCTACAGAGACGTTCCGTTCGCAGCACCACCTATCGGCGATCTGCGTTGGCGCGCGCCTCGTCCTCCGATAGCATGGGAGGGCGTGCGGAAGGCAGACAGATTTGCCCCGAACCCCGTGCAGGAGATGCGGGAGTCGTTCGGACCGTGGACTGCGGAATATCAACCGCAGGGGGAGGTAAGTGAGGACTGCTTGTACCTGAACATCTGGACCGGGACGAAATCGGGTGAAGAAAGACGTCCGGTGATGGTGTACATCCCGGGCGGCGCATTCACCGGTGGATCGGGCAATTGTCCGGTGTACAATGGCAAGAACCTTGCGAAGAAAGGGCTTGTAGTTGTGACGATCAACTACCGGGTAGGCGTGTTGGGATTTCTCGCGCTTCCGGAGCTCACGAAGGAATCGAAGCACAACGCCTCCGGCAACTATGGGCTGCTGGACCAGTTGGCAGCCCTCGAATGGATCAAGAGGAATATCGCGGCGTTCGGCGGAGATCCAGCCCGCGTGACAATTATGGGACAGTCGGCCGGCGCGGCGTCTGTGCACTACTTGACGGGCTCTCCACTCGCCAAGGGGCTCTTTGTTCGGGCAATCGCTCAGAGTGGCTCCTACGCCCAAATCGGCCCCGGGGAAAGCCTCGCGTCAGCGGAGCAGACCGGGGTACGGTTCGCCAAAGCCAAGGGCGCCGCCTCATTGGCCGCGCTGAGAGCGATGCCGGCGGCCGACGTGACCTCTCCTACAAAAGAAGAGTTCCACTTTCTCCCGATCGTCGACGGATGGTTTCTGCCGAAAAGTGTGGATGAGATCTTTGCGGCTGGCGAGCAAAGCGATGTTGCCACGCTTACCGGCTGGGTCGCGGACGAAGGAAGCTACAACGACAACTATGGCAAGGTACCTGCGGAGGAGTTGCGGAAGCAAGCGAGACAACAAGCTGGTACTCAGGCGGATCGGATTCTGCAACTCTATCCGACTTCAACCCAAGCCGAAGCCGAGGAATCGCAAAAAGCGTTCGCGCGGGACATTTCCCTGGTCTCGATGTACCAGTGGGCTGTGAATCGCGGCAAGACCGGCAAGACTCCTGTGTACACGTACCTCTTCACGCATCCGCAACCCGGTGCTACGCGAGAACGCTATGAGACGTTCCATTCATCCGAACTGCCGTACATCTTCGACAATCTGAAGCAGACACCACGGCCTTGGACTGCGGAAGACGCGAAGATCGCAGAGACGATGTCGGCTTATTGGACGAACTTTATCGCAACGGGAGATCCCAATGGGGAGGGATTGGCGCGGTGGCCAACATTCAAGGAAATCCCCGACGAGACAATGGAATTGGGCGACACGATTGGGCCACGGCCCGTTACAAGCCGGGAGAAACTCGAGGCGCTGAAGAAGTTGTGGCAGGAAACACCGCACTGAATATTGCGAGCCAGAGCGAACTCCATACTAAACAGGATTGCCCGAAGTCAGGGACATGGACTATGCGCAAGACGGCGCTCTTCACCTTTCTTCCTCTATTAGTAGTCCAACACATTCTCATTGCTCAGACGACGGGCGGGCAGCAACTTCGTCTCTGGTACGAAAAACCTGCGAGTGCTTTCGAATCGGACGCAAACAGAATCGGGGAAAACGACGCGGAATGGATACGAGCACTTCCTGTGGGAAACGGTTTCCTGGGCGCCATGGTATTCGGCGGTGTAAACCGGGAGACTCTTCAGCTTAATGAAAAGAGCTTATGGTCCGGCAGCCCTGATGACAACAACAATCCGGAGGCGGCGGAATCGCTGGGCAAGATCCGGCAACTGCTTTTTGAGAAGAGATACAGGGAGGCGAACGAGCTCACGGAAAGAACACAGGTCTGCAAAGGCGTCGGCTCGGGAAGGGGGAGCGGAGCCAATGCCCCGTACGGAAGCTATCAGAGTCTGGGTGATTTGCTGTTGGATTTTGGGAAGAACACACCGTATGGCCACTATGTCCGGGAACTTGACCTGAACTGCGGCGTTGCCAGGATCTCCTATGTTCAGGAAGGGATCAGTTACCAACGCGAAATCTTTGCCAGCTACCCGGATCGCGCTTTGGTCATGCACTTGACTGCCAGTGTGAAGGGAGCACTGAGTTTTCGAGCTGCACTGACCCGCCCCGAACGGTTCGCAACTGTCACTGATCACGGTTCCCTGATGATGTATGGAACGCTCGAAAACGGCAAGGGGGGTGACGGCATGCACTATGCCGCCCGACTTAGAGCCGTGACTCCCGGTGGGCGCGTCGTCTATTCCGACAGCGCGATAACGATCCGGGGAGCTGATGAAGTGGTGCTACTATTCACGGCCTCGACGAACTACAAACAGGACTATCCCCGATTCATCGGGGACGACCCAAAGTCAACAACACTCGACCAACTCAACCAGGCGGCATCGAGACCCTATGCAACCCTTCTGAAAAACCACGAGGATGACTACGCTGCTCTCTTCGGGAAGGTCAACCTGAATCTGTCGGAGAGTGCGCCTGACACAGTTCCGACCGACGTACGTTTGAAGAACCAGCAGACGGATCCCAACGACCTTCATTTGCAGGAACTCTACTTCCAATTCGGCCGCTACTTGTTGATCTCCTCTTCCCGAAAGGGTTCACTGCCGGCCAATTTGCAGGGGATCTGGTCGAACAAGATCCAGGCACCCTGGAACTGCGACTATCACACGAACATCAACCTGCAGATGAACTATTGGCCCGCCGATGAGACCAACCTTCGGGAATGCTATGGACCTCTCACGAACCTGATCGCATCGCTGGTAGAGCCCGGCGAGGTCACTGCAGCGGTGCAATACCACGCGCGAGGATGGTGCACGGAACCCATCACCAACGTCTGGGGATACACGGCGCCGGGAGAAGGAACAAGCTGGGGGATGTACGTTGCGGGAGGCGGTTGGTTATGCCGGCATCTCTGGGATCATTTCCTGTTCACGATGGATACACAGTACCTCGAACGGGTGTATCCGATCATGCTCAAGGCAGCGCAGTTCTATCTCGACTGGCTCGTCAATGACCCCGCGACGGGCAAACTGGTCTCAGGCCCGTCAACTTCGCCTGAGAATTCCTTTGTCGCACCGGACGGTTCTGTCGGATCCGTGTGCATGGGGCCTTCACACGATCAGGAAGTCATTCATGCATTGTTTACGAATGTCCTGAACGCGTCGCAACTGCTGAATGACGCCAATCCCTTATTGGCAAAGATCACAGATGCTTTACCCGATCTCGCCGTTCCCAAGATTGGGTCGGACGGGAGAATCATGGAGTGGAGCGAAGGGTTCAAGGAAACAGAGGTGAGGCACAGGCATGTCTCCCATCTGTATATGCTCTACCCCGGGAATCAGATTGACCCGCAAACAACGCCTGATTTGGCCAGGGCCGCACGGAAAAGCCTGGATGTCAGAACAGATGTCGGGACGGGCTGGTCGCTGGCGTGGAAAGTGAACTTCTGGGCAAGACTCAAAGACGGTGACCGCGCCTACCAATTGCTGAAGAACCTTCTTCATCCGACCGAAAACTCCGGAGTCAATATGTCGGACGCAGGAGGGACGTACCCGAACTTGTTCTGCGCCCATCCTCCGTTCCAAATTGACGGGAATTTTGGAGGCACAGCCGGCATCGCCGAGATGCTGCTGCAAAGCCAGAATGGTTATATAGAACTTCTCCCCGCGCTACCAAGCGTGTGGCGAGACGGAGAAGTCAACGGGCTTGTTGCCCGGGGGGATTCGTCGTGGACATCAAGTGGCATAACAGCACACCACAGAAAGTGGTGATCCGGCCGACGGTGAACAACACGTGCATCGTCCGGTCGACCTGCGCCTTGAAACTCGCCGGATCCACGGCGACGTCAAAGGAACAGGGGGGATCCTATGTGCTGCAATTCAGCGCACGACAGGACACCGTGTATGAGCTATTCCCGTTGTAACCGACCTGCGGCGTACTATTGACCGTCTCAATGAACACAATTCTGGAGATCCTAAAATGAGACAATCATTGCTGATGTTCCTGATGATCATCGTGTCAGTGACTGGGATCTGTCTGGCCCAAACGGGTCAAGCTGTCCTTAGTTCTCGTCCGTCGGATACGGCATATGCCTCGCAATACAACATGTATGGAGCGAAATTTCCGCGTATCGAACCTGACGGACGAGTGACATTCCGGTTCAGCGCTCCCAACGCAAAGAAGGTGCAGGTGGCGATCGCCAACGTGCCGTTTGATCTGGTCAAAGGCGACGACGGTGTATGGACCTACACCAGCGAACCGCAGGACAAAGGTTATCACAACTTTTGGATGATTGTCGATAGCGGAATTGTCATTGATCCCGCCACCAACGGATTCATCGGCTACGGGCACCTGTGCAATGGCTTCGAAATCCCCGATCCGGACGGCGGTTTCTATGATCTGAAAGATGTGCCACATGGCAACGTGCTCGTCGAAAACTACTTTTCAAAGACAATCAATTCGTGGCGACATATTTTCGTTTACACACCTCCCGGGTATGAGGCAAACAGTTCCACACGATATCCAGTGTTGTATCTTCAGCACGGCGGAGGCGAGGATGAACGAGTGTGGATAGAAATGGGAAGAACCAATGTGATACTCGACAACCTCATCGCTGAGGGGAAAGTCAAGCCCTTCATCGTAGTGATGGAATCCAGTGCAGCGTACAAGCCGGGGGAAGTCCCTCCCCAGCCGCCGCCTCCCGGACCAAGACCAGCCGGCCAGCCCGGCGCGGCCGTTCGTCCACGCATGATGTTCTCGTTTGAAACATACAAGGAAGTCATGATCAACGACCTCATTCCCTACGTTGATACCCACTTCAGGACGTTAACCGACGGTCCCCACCGCGCCATGGCCGGATTGTCGATGGGAACCTTTGTCACCAGGCAGGTCGCTTTGGCGAATCTTGACAAGTTCTCCTACTTCGGCATTTTTAGCGGAGGGACGATTGCGCCGGCGGACATTACTGACAAGACGAAAGTCAAACTTGTATTCATGAGTTTTGGCAGCCGTGAAAGGGGCTCCGACGGTCTCAAGAGCGCCGCGGATGCACTCCAGCAAGCCGGGATCAACGGTGTCTCCTATGTCTCTCCTCTTACCGCTCACGAATGGCAATCATGGAGACGAAGCTTACGTGAATTCGCTCCACTCCTGTTTAGAGACTAATCGACTATATTAAAGAGTGCGAACCGACGAGTAACAGCGTTGCACAGCCATCGTTCCGATAGTATCTTCGCCGAACAGATTCTCCTTGTGTCGATCGAGCACTCGCCGACGTAGCCCTACAAAGGGCTTATTGGTCTGCCACATCGTCGGCCCATTGATTAACCCAGGCCGTACGGTTCGACAAGATCTTCATGCGGTTTGAACTTGAACAGGCAATCATTGAGTTTCGCACCCAGGACGTTGATCTTGTCGAGATCACCCTGTCCCATCCCCGCTTCGTTCATGGATGACAGGTAAAGGACCTGAGTTGGGTCAAATCCCATGATCTTTGTCCCGAGAGTGTCCAGGGCGAGGGGGTCGACGCTGGCAAGCGCCATCCGCGTCTCAAGGGGAATCCCGTCAATGGGGCCATTTCCCTCCATGGATGTATAGGCATCAACGACGCCAAGATCCGGATAGGCTATTTGAGACAGTTGAAAAAGATTATAGTGCAGGACCATGTCTTTTGTCATGACAAGTTTCATACCCGGTTTATAGCTTCGAATATCCCAGGAGTGCATCAGCATCTTGTCATTTTGCGATTTGTAGTCGTTGACAGGAGAACCCATCAGGATATTTTTCAGCGATAGCGTCACCAGAACGCAGTTGTGCGTTTTCATCTTTGCGGCAGAAATGAGATATTGATCGCGGTCGAGATACCTGGCAATGATTCGGATGCGTTGGGGCTTGTTCCCGAAAGAATTGAAGATGTAGGTGTTGACGGTTGGCTCAAGATTCAGGTCAACCAGCTTCACGCCATATTCCTTCTCCAGCGGTAAATATCCGTAGTTCTTGAACCCGGTGTATGTCGTCCCATCGCCCATGTCGAACCCACCCCGGGAACCGGAAATCGTTGATTCTCCGATCTCAATCGGCCCCACGAACCGGGGTTTGATAAAATCCAGGATTCCCCTTACCGTATCTACGCTGGTGGCACAGAGGGCGTTGTTCACCACGACGAAATTCGGTTTGATCAGAATGCGTTTCTTCCCCTCGAGAGACGCCATGATTTCGTCTTCGATGTGCATTAGCGCGTTGCACGTATTCTGACGTGCATCATTCCCTTTGACAAGACTCACGTTGGAAGGCGTGAGGACTTTTTCAAAGGTTGCCGTTCTCCCATGCCCTGAACAACGGGGTTCAGGGAACGTTGCGCGTTGCGGAGCGGCATACCCATATCTCGAAACCCCAACGCCGACAACTCCGGCGGCAAGGGTCTTTAGAACAGTTCGTCGATTCATTCGCATAAGGTTCGATGCCTGTTGGTTTCAGATTGCGTTGAGTTAAACGGCGATAGTCGATTTTCCGCACGCATCCTCCGCGATCCGGTCGACTGATCGGGATCGGTTGTCTCGGAAAAACTATTCAAAGCAAGTTGCATTATCAAGCACCGACGAACCAAACCCTCAAATCACCCAGGTATGCGCGTGACCCCATGAGAACATCCATCTTTCACTCGTTCTGTTTCTGCGTCCTGATCGGGACGGCATGTGCCGTCGCCGGGACGAACCCCTCGCGGCTTGACTTCACAGGCCCGCGTGACCCGTCGCTCATCCGGGGGTTCAATTATACTCCTGCCAATGGAGTCGCGCCACGGCATCATATCGGCTGGTGGGTGCACTACGATTCCGCGACAGTCGAGTTTGATCTGAACCTTGCCAAGCGGCTCAATCTGAATCAGGTCAGGGTCTTTGTCCCCTACGCGCTCTATGCCGAGGACAAGGAGGCTCTTCCGACGCAACTACGACACTTCGTGCGTGAATGCTACAAAAGAGGGATAGGGGTGATGCCGGTCGTGGGAAGCGGCCCCTGGATAAAGGACACAACGCTGCGGCCCAAGGGCAGGGAATGGGTCAAGTTCCTTGTGAACGCGATATCCAATGAACCCGGTTTGGCAATGTGGGACGCCATGAACGAACCTGACTGGCCTCCCACGCCGGCGGAGTTGGTTCGCGTGAAGTTCGCAAATGCCCGGTTCATGGCCAGGACATTTCACGAGATCGACCCGAACACGCCGGTGACGATCGGGATGGCATTTGTTGACGGCATGATTGAACTGGCGGACGATGTGGACGTCCTCCAGTTTCACGACTATATGCAGACGCGCGAAGAAATCAGAAACAACATCATGCGCGCAAAAGAATTTGCCGCGAAGGTCGGGAAACCGCTGATCAACGGCGAGATCGGTTGCATTGGGCGTGCGAATCCCTATGATATCACCCTTCAGGAACACATGAATGCGAAAGTCGGATGGTATATCTGGGAGTTAATGATCGTCCGCGAAGGGTGGGGTCGCATCCACGGCGTGTTTTATGAGGATGGAACCGTTCGCGATCCGTCGATCGCCGCTGCGATCATGGGGTTCTTCCGCAAACGATCCGCGGATATCCTTCCGGCTGTCCCCGACAGTGAGGGATGGGTTTCAAGGATTGTCGACAGCAGCACGACGTGGCTCAACAACCCCAACAAAAGCTGGAAGGGCGGCCTGGATATCGCAGAGATTTCCGCCAACCTCCTGGAATCCGCAGAACTTGCTCCGATGAGAATTCCTCCCACCTGGGAGGTAGAACGGCTGCGGGAAGGAAAAGAAAATCTGCCGGCCCTGAAAGATCTCCTTGTCAGGTTCCTGGCACAACTGGAGCCCTACCGGAGACCGCGGGGGCAGAAGAATTGACCGTACCCACTTCCTCCTAATCCATTACAACTCTCAAGAGCGAAACCGCCTGCCGGGGCAATTGCATGCGTATCCTCAGCCGGTCATGCTCAGCTCTCATCCTCACCGGCTTGCCGAGCATTTCCAGCCGGCCGGATTTCTCGAGTTCCGTAATTTGCTCCGGGGTCGGCCGTTGCGGCAACCCCATCCTTTTCCATGTCTCGTAGGAATTGCTGTGCGTGTTGTCAATTCTGTAGTGATAGATCACTGCACTTTGTGACGGTGTGTTCTCGACGCTCACCTCAACATCCGAACCCTCGCTTTGAATCTCCTTGTCATGGTAGTTCCAGACAAGGATTGTCACCGCGTTCTTCGTCCTGGATGCCAACGCATTGATGTCGTCGGATTTACCACGCACGCCCGAATCGCAGATGGCGGTTACATTGTATGCCAGATCGCCGCTCACCGCCAGGCGAGTCCCCTTCATCATCCCCAACATTCTGAAGACGTTCAGTACAGGTTTGTCGACTCCGTTGGTCGCGAGATCCCGAAATCCGTAAAACCATGGCTGGTCCTCGAATTCAAATGACCAGTTTACGGCTCCGATGATGTTGGTACCGTAGTGCGCATTCAAGTCGTAGATGCGCGCGATCGATGCGGCGGTGTAGCTGGAGTACATCGTACCGTTGCGATAGGCATTCGCGGGATGGGTGTTCATTCCACATGCTGCGCATCCCTCCGGGTCCGATTCACCAATGATGAGGGGGAGATGCTTCACTTCCGGGATGGAAGTAATGACATTGAGATCTTCCCGTATCGTCGAGAGCTGATTCTGTATTCCCATCTGCACGACGCCGTCAACAACTTCAGGCGACCCTTTTGCATGGAATGCAATAAAGTCAAGCGGGGCTCCTGCTTTTCCTGTTGCGTCGTTTTTTCCGCGAAGACAATGCAGGATGAACCCTCGCAGGAACTCGTCGGCTACTCCCGCGATGTGCGGGCCTCCCATTCTGGCAGACGGTAGTGCACGCTTGACCGCGTCAGAGGCGTAGTCGTACATCCTGCAATACGTCCCAAACCTATCCTCGGCCTGCAGGTATCCGATATTCGGCTCATTCCAGAGTTCCCAGTACCACGTTTCGACTTCTGCCCTTCCGTATCGTTCAACACAGTGCTTCACCCACTGGAAAATCAGCTCCGCCCATTTTGTATAGCTCGTTGGTGGATATGCCCAACCGGTGAAGAGGGGAGAATTCTCTACGGCCGGGTCCCAATGATGTCGATAGGGCTCCGGTCTCGAGGAAAGCGCTTCCGGCATAAATCCTATTTCAGCCAACGGCTTCATCCCGAAGTGCTTGTACGTGTCGAAGATGCCGTCCACAATCCGCCAGTTGTAGACCGAGTTCCCGTGGCTGTCTTCGGTATACATATTCGTTGAACCCCACTTGAGCGCAGGAACGCCGTCCCCTGAAGTCATGAGGTTGTGCGTACGGACGTAGACGGGAACTGGACTCAGCCCCGCAAGCTCGCCCAAGAGCTTCTTCCCGTTCTTCATCGTGGTGTAGTTCGGTTCATCGTAGCCAAACCATGCCCACAGGGGTCTGAGCTCCCCCCTGGCCGTGTTCCAGTCCACATTGATATGCACCGTCGTGTTCTGTGCAAAACCCGACACCGTGCAGCACATCGCCATCAGGAGAAGGTGTTTTCTCATCTCGTGACCTCCTATCTCGTCAACAGCATCGTCTTCACCTGGCGGATTCCTGGGGCCGTCAAACGATAGAAATAAACCCCGCTTGCCAATCGTCTCCCATCAAATGATGCCGAGTGAAATCCCGATTCCTGATTCTCACTAATGAGGGTCGACACTTCCCTGCCGAGAACATCAAAGACGACCAGGGTCAACATGTCCCTTCTTCGAGAGCTTGTAGGAGATTGTCGTTGTCGGGTTAAACGGATTAGGGTAATTCGTCATCAATTCATCATTGCCTGATGCTAAAGAAGACGCCGCTTGGTCAGCCCCTGCAGAGGTCTGGTATTGTCTATTCGGCATCTCCCCTGTGTTTGGGTCGACGTAGGTCTTGAATACCTGTTCTGCATCCGCGAGTTCCACGGGGCCGATCAGTCTCGACCTCTTTTCAATCCGGCTGAGGATTGCACCTGCTGCCTCAACATCCGCTTTGGAATAGAGTTCGATGCGCAAGTTGCTAATCTCGGCCATCACGCCGAGTGGACTGTCCGAATCCTCTGCCGCAAGTTCGATATTTTCCTGCCTGGCAAGCTCTGGCTGTCCATCCATCTGATACAGGTTCGCGAGCAGTAACTTGTGAATCCTCGGCGCCGAGGCACTATCGGCAAACCTGTGCAGGGCCTCAGAGCCGGCATTGTCATCAGGATTACCGAGGGTGTTTGACTCCAGGTATTTCACGTCCTCGCTGTTCGCTCCTTTCATAGTGCGACCCTGGAGCAGCGAATCGTGCAAGCGACTTCTCGGGTTGATCGGCAGTTCCGCGGACGCTGTGCTCCTGGCAACGGCGTTGCCAGGCAGTTGGTTGGAATACGCCGGCAGAGGCTGTCCGCCCCACGGATGGTCGTTTGTCCACCAATTGCCGTACCGGAAGGTGCTTGCATACGGCCATAGATCAAATTTCGATGATTGGGGAGGGTTTGTTCCCCACCAGTTGTCGTCGGCATACATCCTGCTGGGGTCGTTTATCGTATTCCCTACCTCCACGTCGAACAACAGATTGCCGTAAATGCTGTTGTTCCCATTCCCATCGTCTGATCCGCCGGCAAATCTTCCAAGGTCGCATTGACTGCTGCCATAGACACTAACACCTATCAGACAATCTGTTATTCGATTGTTTCGGGGTGAACCGTATGACCAATTGGAATTCAGGTCCGATCCGTAGATCGCGCCGATTCCCCAACCGCAGTAGTCGATGTCGTTCCTTGTGACGACTCCGTTTGATGCGATGTAGAGTATTCCGACTCCGTTGTGATAGCCAAGGGTACCGCTATACTTGTATATCGAGTTCCCCCAGCACAAGTTGTTTGAACCTCCGAAGATCACGATGCCTTGGTTGACATTTCCATTTGCTATCGTGTTGCCCCAGGCTGTAAAGGATGATGAGAAGGAGACGTGTATTCCGTGGCCGGAGCCATTGGTGATCGTGCATCCGGTGATCGACACATTGTTGGCTCCATTGAGAACATCGATCTGGGTCCCGTATTCGACGACACAATTGGTCAACGAGGAATTGCTCGAACCGCCTCCGCTGAACTGTATGGAGCCCCAGGCACCGGGAGCGGTAGTCCCCGTGGACGTAAACGTGGCACCGTTGGCCACGAGATTGCCATTGACGATGAACGAGACTCCGCCAGAAAATTGCAGGGAGGTTCCCGGATTGATGGTCATCGAAACGCCGGACGGTATCGTCATGGTGCTATTGATCGTATACCTGCCGGAGGCCACCACGACAGTCTGTCCTTTTACAGCGGCCGAAAGACCTGAGGTGATGGTCGGATAGACCTGCGGAACGAAGATTGTTCGCACCGCAGCGTTGGCATTCAGTCGACCGTACCCGTAGTACTTTGAGAAGGGCTGCCCACCCATGCCTCCAACCTTGTCGGCGGAGAGTTGAATCGCTGTCCGAATTTGAGAGGCGGAAAGATGAGGATTGACAGAGAGCATCAAGGCAGCAGTGCCGGTGACATACGGTGCTGCCATCGAGGTCCCCTGCATGTAGCCGTAGCCGGTTGCATTGCCCAGACGTGTGGGGTAGTTGGGCATGGTGGAATAAATCTCGGCAGAACCATAACTGCCGTAACCGCCCGGAGCCACGACGGTGAGCTGCAATCCGACATTCGAGTATGTCGCTCTTGTGTCAGATCCATCCGTGGCACCGACGGCAATCACATTTGCGAAAGCGGAAGACAAGGCCGCAGGATACTGGAGGGGTGAGTTGCCTGCATTGCCAGCAGCCGCAACAACAAGGACATTGTGCGACTCCGCGTACGCCATCGCATCGGTGATGATGGCCGATCCGCTGTCTCCGCCGCCGCTAATGTTTATTACTTGCGCACCATGATCAACTGCATACAGAACCGCTCTCTCAACCTGCACAAGAGAACAATTATCGAATTGGTCAAATACCTTGACCACCATTACCCTGCATCCGCCTGCGACCCCGGCAATGCCAGTCGAATTCCCTGTCTCAGCCGCCGCAATTCCTGCGACATGCGTACCATGTCCGGACGCATCAGAATCCGAAGCCCACGAATCACTCGAAAAGTTCGGACCCAGCAGGATCCTGTTGGGATCGCCGAGGTCCGGATGACACAATGACCCGTTGCTCAGGGGAATTCCGGAATCAAGGATCGCAACGAGAACGTTGGAACTCCCCTGCGTGAGATCCCAAGCCTGGGTGATATGAATATCATCCCCAGGTGTTCCTCCATTTTGTCCCATATTCAATAGCGCCCATTGGTGTCCATCCTGAAAGTACCTGTCGTTTGGACTGAGCGAAGCGTGGCCAACTCCCTCTGGCTCAATCTCCTCGATCAGGGGACTCTTCTGCAGTGAATCCATGAGACCAAAGACATCTCTTCCTTCCGGAACTTCGATCACTCCCCAGCGTAGCTTGTCAAAGTCCTTCACTAAGAAAGCACCGTGCAGGCCGATCGCAGCACGGATATCGTGCGCTTGAACACCTGATTTGATTTTGACCGCAATGCGCCCCTCAACGTACTCCATCTTTCGGTCGTTCCTTGTGTCATTCCTGATGCGTCTGCCTTCAATCAGGTTTTGGGAGTGAACGGACTCAAACGGGAGAGAAAGCGCAAATATCATTCCGACAAGGGGAAACAAAAATGGATGCCTGCAGTATCGCATTCTTGTTCCCTTCAACGGTAATCTTGTGAGGCGTTCGTTCACGTCTGGATCAAAGGCAGACGCGAAGACTGTGGTCTTCAGTTGAGGCGTGCCTGGTGGAGATCAGGAGTAAAGCGATAGCTCATCGCTGTATGCTACTTCTAGAACGCCTGGTGGTAGGTGGTTTTGTTCCCTGTTTTGTTCTTTTTTTTGGGAAATCCTCCTGATATGGCTTTTTCAATTCCGTACCTGTCGAAACGGCGCCGGATCACACACTTTCTAGCCCGCGAGGCTGGCGAGGATATCTGACGAACTCTATAGTAGTGTAGGTTGGCGAGGATCCTCGCGGCCGAATGGTCAGGGAGCAACCGTCATGCGTGACAGTTTTGACAGAATGGAATGGAGCATCTTAACGTTTGCTGCCCTTCTGAAGAGGATCATGGCACTAACAATCAGAAGAATGCCTCCAACGAAGTTGGGCAGTCCCACAGTGTATACTGCAGAATCCGTCATGTTCCTGGTCAAGTAGAGCGCCGTCCCGGCAAGAAGAAGACCCCCAACGAGAAGAAGGAGATTGGCCGACAAGCGCATAGAACGGATGCCCCGGAACTGACCGGTGAGGAAATTGTCCAGGTAGGACTGCTCGTCCGGCGTGAGTGCAGAATTCATATCATCCCTCCCTTTCGTGAAATTGGACTCAAGACAAGGAAAGACTCCCGCCTCGCTTCCTCGAATATTCGTCTCTAATGCCTGTGCGCGACTGGCAGTTACTCCCTGATCCATTGTTTCGCCGGAGTCGGGAGCCGTTATGCCTTGCGTACCACAAAGTACGGCTGATTCGTCAGCTCCGCTTCGAACCCCGGGTACAGCCATGCCATCTCCGGTTTTTCCCTCACTTCAAAATAATATTGGAGTGGATACACTGTGTCGGTATAGTCAGCCGGAACCGCCGCTCGAAAACTTTTGCCCGTTCCCTGCATTTCCGCTATTTGATAGCGCTCGGCCTGGTTTACATGACGATAGTATAACCGGACAGATGCGATTGTTTTCTCAATCGATAGTTCGAGATCAAGAGACTCTCCTGGCTTAAAGTGGTCCGGTTGGAAATGATGACAAGCGATGAAATCACGCTTGGGTCGTCCCATGGCTTCCTCTATAGCCAATCGCAGGTTGTCCGGTTGAGTAGCGGCGCCGAAGTGTGTTTGGTCCAGTTTCTCCTTCATCAGGTCGATGTCCGCATCCATGGCAGGCAATCTATCGAGCCAGTGTCCACGGATGACGCTATCTTCACCTACGGTAATGTCGGGTTTGTAGACATCCCGGGCGACATTGGCAAGCTCAGCCCAGTAGCTCCTGGCCTTTTGATAATACTTCAGAGACAATTCCAGCGCGATGCGGTCGCCGCTTTGTTCGAACAACGCAAAGAGAACACCGGACCTGAATTTGGCCCCGAAGAAGCGACCTAGTCCCACCACGATGGCCACATCAATAGCCATCCGACGGAATTTAGGTCGTTCCTTTCCTTTCGACCTGGTTTCTGCCTGGGCAAGGTGTTTGGCTGCTGCATTAGCAAAGTCTTCCACCCATTGTGCATATTCAATGGGCGAATATTTACCGCTGCGTTCACCCTTCAACAATTCTTCCGCGCAATCGTTGATTCGCAAAAACAGTTGTGGATCCATCGGGCTGACATTGCCGAATACTTTAGGCGAAGGGGTATCAAAAAATGGATTCGTGTTATTTGGATCAGGTATGGACAGATTGGTGTACATCTCTGGCCAATAGAGATTGTTCGCGGCCGAAACCCCGTGCGTAGTCAAGACAATTGGAAGTATGCGCGAGGCGTTTGCCAACGCCAATTCAACAGCATTTGCCCCGGCACCGAACTGCGCATTCAGGTAACGGCGCCAGACATCCGGTTCAGTGTGAGGATTGTAAGCCAATCTCCCAAAGACCCTAAGACTGTAAAGGTATTTTTCCCAATCCCATCGGGGCTTGAAGGATGAATCCAAATAAGCGCAACGATCCCCGGCAATTCCTGACCCGCGACGTCCCTTGAACGACAGCGGCTCCATGAGTTCAACTCCAACACTGCCGCAGAAACTGAAGGCTTTTGAGTGTGCGGCGCTCGTTTCTGGGTCGCCCCAGAGCAAGAGACGTTGTGTGCCCGGCCAGATTCTGTGGAGCACTCCGTGATGACGGTCTTCCTTGAAAAGGTCGCCATAACCGTAACGAATAAAACTGCGCGACCCCGCGCTCAAATTCATGAGCCCTTCTGCCTTCTGGTCCGGTTTAGGGATTTCAAAAGCCCGAATATCCGCTTGATGATACGGCAAGCCAAGATGCTCGGCCCAGTATTTGGGAGAGACGTTGACCGGCATGCCGGTGGCGACCGCCAGATCGATCATGGTCTGATTGATCCCCTTCGCATGCAAATCGATCTCCACCTTGCGCCCGCATGTCGCCGCCCCGTCAAAGACGGTCTTCCAGAAGTTGTAGCTCCCTTCCGTCACACCGCTCTCTCCATGGATACGGAATGTCACCCCGCTGATGGCCGGACATGCTTGGAGAAGTTGACGAAGAGCATCCCGGCAATACGGACCATGCGTTTCGTGTGTGAGTCCTTCGATGGTATAGTTTGGATGAGGGCTATTCAACCATTCGTATCCGTGCATCCAGAGGCCCAACTGAAACTGCATCCCCCGAGCAACAGTTTGCTCGCTGATGAATCTCAACGTTTCGAGATTCTTCTCTCGCTCTGCTTCTGGCAGCTGCGGCACCCGTACGTTGTATCCTGGGACTGACAAGAAGAACGGATAGGCAAAGAGAAAATACGCGTCCGTGACGTTCTGGAGAAAATCGTACCCGATACCCAAACCCAAGCTAAAGCGGTTGAAACGTTGCGCAGTCAACATGGTAAGATACCGACCCCACATCTCGCGGTCATAGTACCAGGGTTTGTCTTCAATCTCGCTCACAAAAAGTCTGTTGAGGCTGCGGATGACATTGGCCGGTTGTTCAATAACAGGCTTTTGAATCTTCAGTGAGCCCAACGGGTCATTTGAGTATTGGACCCTATCAGCGAGTTCAAGCAGAGCATAGACGAGACCCCGCACATCGTATCCACAGGTCAAGAGGACCGGTTTGTCATCGGATGTGACCGGTACGAGACCAAGTGCTTCAGTTACTGAAGGCACATTTGTTCTTGCATCTTTAAGGAGTTGACGGGCTACGGGAGAATCCGAGCCTCCTACGACGATGCATACATCACCGCTTCTCGCCTGAGCAATCTGATCGCATCGATAAACGTTTATCCCCTCGGATGTCAGTGATTTCTCCAACTCCTTTACAGCCCACTGTGACGGTGGCGAACCTGCGGTTTGGTCAGCAGGATCTATTATAATAGAGACTCCTTTGGTCTTGATACTTGAATAGCTCACGGAAGATGCCCACAGGGCGGACAGCCAGGCAATCTTCACAAACGATCGCCGGGTGATGCTGCGGCGATCACCTGAAGACTCCTGAGTCTCAAGGGGTGTCATCGATGCTCTCCTTCCATCATCTGTTGATCCATGGCCGGATCGTATTGTACCACGCCGACACGACACAAGCGCCAGCCCCGGTCGACACGCGGTCGATCATGTCACTTGAGAATGCGGCACCAATTGCGTAGAATGGTTTCGCAAAGAGATTCGCTCCCGCTTCGCGTGCAAGAACCGAAAACTCTGCGAGGAGTATACCATGAGCATGTTCCGCTACTTCATGACACTGGCGTTCGGCGGTCTGGCTGTATTGGCGTTCCAAGCCTCTTCTGCCGGCTCCGGCATTCCTGCCCGCGGCACCACGACCGTTGATACTACTCGCAGCATCGCGCCATACTTCACACCGGCCACGTCGGGCGCCAAGGCGCCGGACGCCGACGGCTTTCTCCAGCGCTGGTTGCTCCTCGAGCCGATAGACAAGCCGAACCGCACGAACACTGTCTTTACCGACAGCTACATCCGGAAAGCCTTCACTACGGAGTATTTTCCCGGCCAGTTCACCACGGTGCCGCGCGACGGCGACAAAGTGACGGTTGCCGGCGAGCAACTCGCGTGGCATGCACTGGACGCCACAAATTTCAATGTCAAGCTCTTTCGCTTCGCCTACGGCGAGAACAAGCGGACGTACGGTGTCCTGTTCTGGGCTGTTACCGTTGTCAACAGCCCGCGGGAGTTGAGGAACGTTCGCTTGGCCGTCGGCTCCAATTCCGCATCCATGTGGTGGCTCAACAGTAAAGAAGCTGTGATCCTCTCCGGCGACCGGCGCATGGTGATGGACGACTGCGTCTCCAAACGCCTCACACTCAACAAGGGACGGAACATCATTCGTGGTGCAGTGATCAATGGCCCTGGCTTGAGTGATTTTTGTGTCCGCTTCATCGATGAGAATGGTGAACCCGTAAGGGATCTCACCCTGAGCCTTGAAAACGCTGGGAACTAATCCGTCATCCAGTTTTTGATCTCAATCGTCTTGTTTTTGGAGGATTAATGAAATCCCGAATTTTGGCAGCAGCGGTTCTGACCCTGCTCTCTCTCTGGTTGCCAAGCCTGATGTTTGCTCAGGGCGGCAAACCGTACATCCACGATCCCTCGACCATCATGCTCTGCGATGGCAAGTATTACACGTTCGGCACCGGAAGTGGAGGCTTGATCTCCGACGACGGTTGGGAGTGGCACAGCGGCGCTGTGCGTCCCGGCGGCGGAGTAGCGCCGGATGTCATCCACATCGGTGATCGCTACTACATGGCCTATGCCAAGGGAGGCGGAGGAATGTCTGGCGGCCACGCGAGCAATGTCTACGTCATGTGGACAAAAACCCTCGACCCCCAGTCCCCGGACTTCGGATTTAAGGACGAAACCCTCGTCGCCTCGTCGAACGGGGTTGAGGACTGCGATGCAATCGATCCTGCGTTCCTCCTCGATCCCACCGATGGGAGACTGTGGCTCACCTACGGAACATATTTCGGCTTCATCCGGTTGGTCGAGCTCGATCCGAAAACGGGGATGCGCATGCCTGACAACCAGCCCCTGGACATCGCCATCGACTGCGAAGCCACCGCCATGATGTACCGCGATGGCTGGTACTACCTGCTCGGCACGCACGGCACATGCTGTGACGGCCCCAATTCCACATACAACATCGTCGTGGGCCGTTCCAGAAAAGTGACCGGCCCCTACCGTGACAATATGGGGATAGAGATGCTCAAAGGCGGCGGCAAGTTCCTGGTGGGTGCCAGCGGCCATGTTGTTGGGCCGGGGCACTTTGGCTTGCTGGATCTTGGAGACAGCGTTCAAAAATTCTCCTGTCATTATGAGGCCGACCTGGACCAGGGCGGCCGGAGCGTCCTGGGCATTCGTCCGCTGCTCTGGAAAGACGGGTGGCCCGTTGCCGGCGACAACTTCAAGGAAGGCACATACGAGATCCAGTCCGAACGCAGCGGCTACGCACTCGAATTGGCTGTGGATTTCGTGCGGATGGCTGGCGGCATGCGCTTCTTTCAACGTCCGCCTGATGAACCCGTGAAACCGATTCCACCACAGGAGCTCGCCGAGGTGTCAAAGAACTGGCCGACCGGCAACATCGATATTCGCATTAGCGACTACATGTTCCGGCCCCATCAAAAGTGGACGATCTCCCCCGTCGCCAATGTTGGAGGCTATCCCGGTTCGCCCTATTTCAAGATCACGATCGCCGGTACGGATCGCGCACTGGCCGCGACCGCAGACGCCGAGGTCGTGGCGGTTCCCGCCTTTAGCGGCAGTCCGGAACAATTATGGCGCATCGACCAGTTGACTGATGGCACGTATCGCATCATGCCCAAGGCTGTGCCCAATTCCAGGGAACCCCTGGCTCTGACCGCGGTGGGCGGCAGCACGCCCACGCTGGCCAGGTTCGATCCTTCGAGCGACAAGTCGCGCTGGAACTTCAAAACGCCGTGAAGAAGAGTTCCCTTTGTTAACGAAATCTAATTCCCATCGGACAGTTGTCGATACAGGACCGGATCGAGTTCCTGCAGACCGGTGATGCCATACAGGTGATTGGCCGAAATCCACGGTAGCCAGAACCGGTGCCCCCCGACGCCGCGGCCGGGCCCGCCCGGCCCCATGCGCCAACCTTCCTGCTGAAATCCTGCGGCCTTCATGTCATACATTCGTCCCGGCAGAGCGACCATCGATTTCGTGTCGTGCAGAAGCACCCGTGCGACGTCGAGGTAGTGCTGGTCCTTCGTTTCGTTGTACAGTTTCGCATACGAGGGCACGGCCCAATCCAGGTACTCATCCGCGCTGCCCGCGACGCGGGCCGTGATACCCTGGAGTCCGACGGTCGAAACGCCTTTCTTCCAGTGAAGATGCGCGTCGTCCGCATCAACGGGCATCGGCAGGTTCCAGATCCAGATCCAGCTTTCGGCGAAGTCCGCTGCCGACTCCGCGCGTTCCAGCCATTTGGGTTCTTTTGTTGAGTCATAGAGACTCAGGTAGGCCTCCATGCTCAGCATCCCGGCTTCTTTGTCGGTGACATTCGGGTTGTCGCTGGCGCCGCCGACGAAGAGTCCCCTCACTCCCCAGTTTGCCCAAACGTATTCTGCCGCGCGGATGGCCGCCTGTTTGTACTTGGGATCGCCCGTCTCCTCGGTCATCATGACGAGTAGCGGCACCGGACAGTAGCTCGTCGTCCCGGTCGGTTCAGCGACTTCGCTGCTGCCGGGCTTCCATCGTCGCGGAAACGATCCATCCTCGCGTTGCTGCAGGATCAGCCAGTCGACGTAGGACTTGACCCAGTTGTACCATTCCGGATGCTGGCGGCCGAGCGCACGTTCACGCCGGTATGCGCGCATCAGCACACGCATGTCTTCCGTGGCATTCCGGAGCCATGGTGCAAGCCAGATATGGTCCCAGGGTTTTCCTGTTGCGAGATCGTAGCCGGTTGCCTCAAGCGGCACTTTCGAAAGCGCCTTGATCATCGACGAGATAATGGACAGCCCGGTCTTGCGCATCGTTTTCCCACGCGCGGTACTATCGCGGTCTCCTTCGCGAAGCAATTGGTCCGCGCACTCGATATTCTTGCTGACGAAGCCCATCGCCGCCATCGTCCAATTCCACTGAAGGTGGTTTGTATCGTACGTGGCGACCGCAAACGGAATGGCCGTGCGTCCGTCAATGGTGGCGGCCTGGGCTGCCAGGTGATCGATCAGAACGAGACGCATTTGTTCGATATCGATCGGGGTGACCGCGGGCTTCAACGTGCTCCACGCCCAGCGCCAGGAGTTCCGGGTTACGCTTCGAAATGATTCGTTGGCGCCGAACCGGAAACGCACCTCGTAGCTGTGAGTAAACCCTTGAGCGATCGGATGAAAACGTCGAAACCACTTTGGTTCTTTCTGTGCATTCGGGCCGAACGGGTACATGCTCATCGTGCCGGGGAACTGAAACCCGAACTCGATTGGAGCCCCATGCGACTGCCATGCCCCGAAGGCGCCAAACTGAAATCGCGCGTCGGTCATCACATCCTTCGTGAGCCTCGTTTCTTCGACTGTGGACTCGCCATTTGGCGAAGGATCGAGCATGGCGACCGAGCAGCCATTGCTAAACGAGAGCGCGAACAAGGGAGCCGGAAGCATATCCTCGCGCAGAATGAACTGCCGCGCCGCGTAGTTGAGCGTGCCCCCGGGCGAACGGTCGCCATCGTTCGTAGGGTCACCGTACAACGCACCTGGAGCCAGGCAATTCACATCAGACCATGCCACGGAAGAATCGACCGTGAGAAGGATCGATGAGTTGAATCCACCCGGAGCGTTCCCCACCACTTCCACATCCCTACGCACCGAAACCACCGCTCCGTTCAGGCTCCAGCGGTCCAGGACCCGGAACATGACGCTATCGCCATATCGGAGTTCGGCACGGGCCTCGACTTCCGAATCGAATTGCCGGACCGTCGTGTACCCAGCCGCGAGCTCGCGGATGTCTTTCTCCGATTGAAGGATTTCAATCTTCGCGGGCTTCAGTTGTGCCAGCCGCGGAGCGGCTCCGCCGGAGAGTTCGACACCCCAGCCGCCTCCTGCGGCACGGACGAACGAAACCGTTGCCCCCGTCTGCAATCGTCCAAGATCCACTCGATCACCGTGTTGTGCAAACGCCACCGATACTGTCAGGCATACACCGAGTATTGTCGATGTGCGGAGCATCTGTACGTTCTTCACAGAGAGTTCACTCAACCTTCCATTGGCTTGGGTTGAAACAGAATTCATGTTCTTTCAGATGTAAGTTAAAACTATTTTTCTTAATTCCATGACTTTTCTGAAGTCTCCCTTCCATAGATGACCGGAGGCGTCCCACCCCGAATGTGGGGGGCCGAGAGAGTTCCCGAGTCACCGTGGATGACAACTGCTTAGAAGCAGATGCTCTACCCTTGAGCTGAGATCTGCCACAAACGGCGCCGGTCGGTCCTACGCTGCGCCGGTGGAATGAGGTTGAGGAGTTTCTGTCTTGGTGACAAGACCGGAGTACGTTTTGATCAAACCATCTACGGTCGACTTCGTTATCCTGTTCTGTTTGAGGCATTGTAGCGTGGTGTCATCCTTGATCCATCGTGAGACATCGGGATTGAGAACAAGGGCAGTCTCAAAATGACGTAGTGATTTACCGAGATAACTCGAAAACTCCTCCGACGGAGAGCGTTCCTTTTTCGCCATCAGAGAGTACACGCAAGCCCAATTGTATTGTACCTGATACAAGAGGAGCGATTCATCCACTGCTTCGAGAAGGCTCCAATCGTGAGCCTCGCCTAGCTCCACGTTTATTCCATGAAGGATGAGCAAAACCGACGGTCGTATGGATGCAAGGTACTCGGCGAAGTCGGACTCTTGTTTCTGATACCGACGTTTGCGAATCACATCTTGAGCTCGTTCTATCCGATCTCGCAGTACAAGGATTGTTGCTTTCGCTTGAGTGAGCTTGCCGAGTTCGAAGAGATAGACCGCTTGTCGATAGAGCGCAAAATATGGTACAGGGGTTTGAAGGGTCTTCTTCCCGTCAGTTTTGTCGACAACGTGTTGGAGGAGTTCGACTGCTCTGGACAAGCCTGGCTTGTCCGCAAACTCGACCATGGCCGCTGCATTGGCCAAAGCGCCGTAGTTGTTCGGGTCGTGCGCTAGTGCACGAGTGTATAATTGTCTTGCCTGCTCGCGCAGATGTGACCTCTGGTAGTGAACGCCGCATCGATACAGCGCGTAGCTTTTCCAATTGGCCGTGCATAAGTACTTCAGTCCCCTTCTCACCTTTCCAGACGGGAAGTCGAAAACAAACCATATGGCAGCGACTTCTGGCAACGGATCAAATCTCGGGACAAATTTCTCACCCTTCGACGCGCACTCGGGCTTGAAATCAGACTCCCAGAGTGTCACGCTTCTCATCGCCTTATTCCGGATCGAAAGGGTGATTGAGACTCCGGTCCCTTCCGTATCCGATCGAAGGATTGTGCACGAGAGTGTGTAGAGGGTGCGAGGGGAAAGAAAGCTCCCGATCCAGGCGAGCGGTGCAGCCCACGGGAGGATTTTCGAGATCATTGTCTCAAGTGGCGGCGGCGCCGGAAGTGGGCTGATAGGACCTGCGACGATCCTGAGGTCTCCCCTGGCTCCTCGTGATGTGATCTGAAGGACTTCGTTCGCGAAGCGCGCTATGAACTGACGCCCGCTGTCAGATCCAGCCTCTGGAGATTCAGTCACCTTTACCCGTGGTCTGGGCCAATTTCTCGGCAAAAAACGAATGACGATCATTACGGCGACAACAAGCACGAAGGCGGATTCAAGGAGAGCTGTGCTGTTGAGTTGCACCCATCGATGAATGGCGCGCCAGGCCTCCCAGTTGCCACCAGAAAGAACCTGGTACCGTTCAGGAATTGCGGCTCGTTGATGGACGCGGAGTGAATCTTTCAGTGTCTTCAAAGCATCGTCATACAAGCCAAGGTCGAGAAGCCTGTCAACGATCGGGAATTCGGCTGAGTCGAGCTTGGAAACAGCTTTACTTGTCGATGTTCCCGAGGACGTGTCTATCGCGTTCGGACGAAAAAGACCGCCGACGGCACGAGTCTTCTTGATGGGAGCGGAGATTCCAGTTGAATCTGCAATGTATTCCGTTGGGGTGGACGTGAGAGGCAATGGTTGCGATGCCTGCTCACAGGGATACCAGACTCCGAGGGAAATGAGCGCAAGGATTATCCCTCTCGGGGTGGGCTTGAAATGTTGTGCCATGTCGGCGAGATCCCTTCTTGATTGTTATAGCGGCACCCTTCAATGAAGACGTGACTTCAATAGTCGGCTCGGCGGGGAGCGTGTCGATCGCTGTGCCACAGCGGGCCTCTCTAAAGCGAGGAAGAACCTCCGATGCACGTCGGAATGTAAACGTCCATGGCCCTTGACTGTCGGCGTGGATGTGCCCAATGACAGCTGGCGACTATCGTCGGCGCACGATCTTCCCTTGGGAGCGACGAGTGCCTATCCAACGATCATTTGCTAGAGCCTGTAGTCCAATGCCACAAACCCATTGACGTTGTGGCCGGTCAGTTTGTCCCGGAGATTGAGGATGTCGATTCCGATAATGAGCCCGAGAGGGACCGCTTGAGAGATGCCGCCTCCCCTGATACCAATGATGAGGTCATTGAAGACTTTGTCACCAGAAAGGTTGGTCCCCAGAACTGCTCCCAGGCTCAGCGGTACTCTTGGAAGTTTTGAACCGAGGAAATTCCAGCAGCCGAAGAGATACAGCTTGGCTCGGACAACTCCTGAATCCACCCTCCCGGTGACGAACCCTACACCAAGGCCGGCGGAAAGGGACGACGATTCGAAATTCCCGTAGTTGACGCTGACGTGCCGCAGCGTTCTTTTCCCGCCTTCGGGCTTGACGTTTTTCCGTGGCTCGACCACAATCCGATTGATCGAGTTCAAGGCAATGGCAAATCGCGCATATCCGAAATAGAGTGTGTCTTGGCCACGAAAGGCAAATGGTGAAAGGACGACTCTCGCCAGGGAATCTTGATATCCTGTTGGCGCTGTACGGGCCGGCACGGTGACTCCGGCGACCAGATTGGCCAAAAGACCTACCAGTCCACTTAAGGATGTCTGACTTGGCTCTAGTTCGAACCCGAGGCCTTCTTTCCGAACAACGATGGTGTCGAAGGTCCCCACGGCCCCTTCCGACTGCTGATGAGGTCCCGTGGCGACGGTGTCATAGCGCGTGATCTCCGCCCGAATTTTCTGACTTTTCTCCGATACGAGGGTATCCCGGTGTGATTCATAACGCAAGGCACTTTCATTCGAACCCTGCGCAGAGGCATTTGTAGCTGCCTGAAAACGTTTTGCGCTAAGGACAAGAACCCATATGGTCTTCTGTCCGTACAGTTCCTTCTCGGATATCGGTTTTCCACGGTAGAACAGGGCAGTCTGCACAGAATCGAACTTGTCAATATAAACGACAATGTCCGGGAGCTCCGGGTCATACGTCGTGCCGAAGAATTTCATCAAGAACTTATTCCCGTTTGCCGTAAGACTATCCAAATCAGACATGTAACTACTGAATTGTGATGAGTCGGGAGAATATGCGGCTCCTGCCGGGTAGGCCAGACACTGTGCATAAACGGGCGTTCGATATGTCGCGATCACAATGAGAAAGCCCCACAGTAATCCATTTCTGGTTGCTCTGCTGAACATGGGAATGCTCATCGGATACCTCCTGTGGTCCTGTGAGGTTGAACGGTCAACCGCACACGAGAACCATGTTGTCACGTTCTGCTACCGTCGGCTTGAGAGTGTGTTGCAGACACACATATGGGTACAACAGTCGACGTCATCCCAGCTATCAAGCCGAGAACCCGGGGTCCTTGACTGTGGCGAACACGACTGCGGTCGATGCATTAACCGCGCGAGTTCCAAGTGGTGCGGTAGGACGATGCAGTGGAAGGTGTATACTGCGGCTCACACCATGGGGTGTCAGGTCGGGCTCCAGAGCGGGGGAAAGCGAAACGGGGTCCAAGAAGGCGACCGAAGGGAGTGGAGCCGAAGGTCGACGACGTTTCAACGCAAAGCTACGATGGCAAATCGCAAATGTCAAGCACAATTCAGCAACCCTCCACCGCAAAGAGTCGTGACGAATTCAACGATGGAATGATCAGGTTTCTGGATCGATATCGTGAAGGCTGCCAGGAGAAATGCGGTTATTCCTTCACGCATCGCAGTCTGCTCGAGACATGAAAGGTGGATGCCCGACTAGCCGACAATCTCCCTGGACTGTCGGCTCTTAAGAAGTGAACGACTCTGACGCTTCAGCGACGACCCTCTTAAACACTTTCTGATCGACTCACAGAGTGTTCGACGTTAACGGCCCAGACATCAGAATCAGGATACGATTCTCTGCAGTCGACCTTTGTATTTCTTTCGATCTTGACATATATTCGTCTGCGGATGACTACTCAAGGCACTTCGCACCACAAGGCCATGAATCCCAAGTCTTCAAAGACCCGCACCCTCCGGGGTGAGGCGGAGCGGGCAGTTTCCCTTCTTTCCACCCTCATGGCGATTTCCCATGACCCGATTATCGGTCTGACAGCCAGCGGGACAATTATCAGCTGGAATCCTGCTGCTGAAAGCCTCTTTGGTTGGACCGCCAGTGAAATCAAAGGAACCTCGCTTTCACGTATCGTCACACACGAACATCGCCATGAGGTTCAACGCATCCTGGACCAGGTGCGCCACGGCGAACAGGTACGCCAGGTCGAAACAGTCTTTGCGGGGAAAGACGACCGGCGTCTCGATGTCTCGTTGAATGTCTCTTCGCACACAAGCGAGAATGGCACCGTGACCGGCGTTGTGGCGGTGGTCAGGGACATCACGCGACGGCTGCGAAGTCGAGAAGTCCTGGTCAGGCGAAACCGGGAACTGCTCACCTTCCACAGGCTCTCGCAGATCGTCCTTTCTTCCCGCTCGCTTCAGCAATCCTATCGCGATATCGTCAATGAGATTCGGTCGGCAACGGGATTTCCGATTGCGGTCATCGCCATGGTCGATGATACACGGGAGACGATCATTCTTCACGGCCTGAGGGGCAGGGGGGCGAAAACGGATCGGCTGTCCCTGGAGCTCCCTCTTGGCAAGACTCTCTCCGGGGTTGTTGTCCGGACCGGGAAACCGCTCATCGTGACACATATTTCCCGACACCCCGAATACCGCAGCAAAGTTCTCCGGCAAACCCACGCGCAGACCTTTGTCGGATATCCGTTGAAGGTTGGACACACGATCATCGGATGTCTGAACCTGGCCCATACGGAGATCATCGAGATCAGCGAGGAAACCAAACAGTGGATTGAAGGCCTGGCCAACTATGTCGCTGTCCTCACCGAACGGAAGCGCGCGGAGGAGGAAATTCACGCCTCGCGCGAGCAACTCCGGGAACTATCCAGTCGGTCACGAACGGTGATCGAAGAAGAACGCAAGCGCATTGCCCGCGATCTTCATGATGAACTGGGCCAGGAGCTATCGCTCCTCCAACTTGAACTGGGTATTCTGCGCAAGCACTTGCCCCCGGCGGAGAAGGACCTCCTGCGAAAGACAAAATCGATGACCAGTCTCATCGACTTTGCTATTCGATCGGTGCAGCGGCTCTCTTCTGAGCTGCGCCCGACGCTGTTGGACAACCTCGGCCTGGGAGCTGCCGCAGAGTGGGCCGTGAATGAATTTCAGAAGCGAACAAGAATCCGGTGCCGGATTACCGTCGACCCCCCCGATCTCACGCTGGACGCCGATCGGTCGACTGCGCTCTTCAGGATTCTGCAGGAGGCCCTTACGAACATTCTTCGCCACGCAAAGGCAACGAGAGTGGTCGTACACTTAACGAAGCGCCGTGACGGTATAGAGCTGCGCGTCCGGGACAACGGACGTGGGATCACGGCGCTCCGGATCAAAGACCCCAAATCCACCGGCCTTGTCGGCATGCGTGAGCGTGTGCTTCCCTGGGGCGGAAGCGTCACGTTCGACGGCAGACAGGGTAAGGGCACGGAAGTCATCGTTGCCATCCCGAATCGTCCATGAGCCAGACCTCAAAGATCCGTATTCTTCTTGCCGATGACCACACCATGTTTCGGGAGGGTGTCAAACAGGTCCTTTCCGGCACCGCCGATTACAGTGTCGTCGGTGAGGCCAGCAACGCTCAGGAAGTCCTCGAAAAGGTTCAACGAATACCGCTCGATGTGGTGGTTCTCGATATCTCCATGCCGGGCAGGGATGGCATCGAGGTGTTGAAGCAGCTAAAGGAATCAAAACCACAGGTACACGTCCTGGTCTTGAGCATGTATCCCGAAGATCAATATGCATCGCGTGCGATCAAGGCCGGTGCGGCCGGGTATCTGACGAAGAACAAAGCCTCCGCCGAGTTGATCGAAGCAATTCGGCGGATTGCCACAGGAAGAAAGTATATCAGCCAGGATGTAGCGGAGCAACTCGCGATTGACCTGACGAAGGATGGGGATCTCCCGTTGCACCATCGGCTTTCGGACAGGGAGTACCAGGTGATGTGCATGATCGGCTCCGGGAAGACCGTGAAACAAATCTCCGATGAACTTTCGATCAGCGTCAGCAGCGTCAGTACCCTCCGCTCGCGCATTCTTAAGAAACTCAACATGAAGACCAGCGCCGAGATCACGCATTACGCCATAAAGCATGATCTCGTAATGTAGCTCCCCCGTTCTCCCCTTCCCCCGTTCCCCCCTTCTCCCCTTCTCGCGTTCTCCCCCTCTCCCCTTCCGTCTGGCGCAATTTCAAGTTGGCAGTTGGCAGTTCCCAGTTCAATACTGCCAATTGCCAGTTCGTCTCTCCTTGCACTCGCTAGCCGCCTCTCTGTCGTACAAACCACGACAATATCAGAGCAAAGAAACGACAGACAATGTAAAGCCCCCGCGACGGACTTTTCTTCCGGTCCTCCGTATCCTTGTGCAAGGAGTAGACAATGAAGCTCTTCATAGCAGATGACAATGCGGTATTCCGGAATCGACTGGCGTCCATTCTGCGCTCCTTAAACGGAATTGATGTGGCAGGTGTCTCAGGAGATGTGAAAGGGGCCATCAGGTCGATCCGTGCAACAAAACCCGACGCAGTCATTCTCGATATCCGCATGCCCGGAGGGAACGGACTGGACGTGCTCGCCGCAGTCAAGCGATTGAGACCGGCGACAACTGTCATTATGCTCACCTGCGGAACCCGGAGTGAGTATCAGGCGAGGTGCTTTGCGGCAGGAGCCGACTATTTCTTTGAGAAATCAAGTGATCTGCAGAAGATGGTCTCGATGCTGACAAAACTTGCAGCGAGATCGACCGAGCGTCAGAGAATTCATCATTCCTCACAAGGGCAACCATGAAACACAAGGCGGTAATTTTTTCCGGTGCGGGGGTTCTTGTCCTCGCCGTCATCGCGTTCTTGTTGTTCGGGAGAGGCACCAACCAGAAATATGAATACCGGCTTGATAAGGTCTCGAAGGGGAGCATATCGGTGGTTGTTTCCGCGACAGGAACAGTCAATCCCGTGATCTCCGTTGACGTCGGGACCCAAGTGTCCGGAATCGTCTCCCGGCTCTATGCCGACTACAATTCCATCGTCAAAGAAGGACAGGTGATTGCCCAGATCGATTCCACGTTTCTGAGTCAGGCAGTGAGAGATGCCGAAGCGAGCCTGGAAAAGACCCGTGCGCAGATCGAACAGAGCAGACGTGCATTTCATCGGATGCGTGAACTGTTTGATAAGCAGCTCTCATCTCAGTCAGACTATGATGTCGCCTACACCACGTATCTGTCCGACTCGGCATCCGTAAAATCCGCCGAAGCAGCTCTCGTTCGGGCAAAGATCAATCTGGCGTATGCGACAATCTATGCCCCGATCAACGGCGTGGTCATTAATCGTGCAGTCAATGTCGGCCAAACGGTCGCGGCGAGCCTTTCGTCCCCGACGCTCTACACGATCGCAAATGACCTTCACAAGATGCAGGTGCAGACTGTTGTGGATGAGTCCGATATCGGGGCGGTCTCCATCGGGCAGACGGCAAGCTTTACTGTCGACGCCTACCCAGAGGAGAAATTCACAGGGACCGTCTCCAAGATATGGCTTGTCCCGCAATCAATATCGAACGTCGTCAACTATACCGTGATCATCGACGTGAACAACGATCAGCTCAGACTGATGCCGGGGATGACCGCGAATGTGAAAATCATGGTCGCGAGCGATCCGGACGCCCTCCGCGTTCCGAACATGGCGCTGCGGTTCCAACCGCCGGCAGAGCTCGTTGACAGCGCACAGGTGCAGTCGCAGCGGACGGCGTTTTTTGCCGCAAGCGGCGGAACCGGCGCTGATCCGGTCGGCGGCAGCAGAGCGGATGGCATGAGGGGAGGGCCGGGAGGACAGCAGCGGTTCCAGGCGCTCCGGGATTCAATCCTCGCCGCCCACGGCGGACAAATGAACCAGGACGATCTGCGGAACGAGGTTCGGGCGGCCATCCAAGCAAGGACCGGCAGCCAGCCGGTTGCATCTGAGGAAAAGGTGGTCCCTCCTCCGAAGACGCAGGGGTCGACAAAATATGGAGTGACGCAGAGATTCCCCGAGTACCAGAAGAGTGGATCCGACGCAGTGCAACGGACCGGGATGGGAAGAGTCTGGATGCTGACCGACAAGGGGAAGCTTATGCCAGTGTTTGTGAGAACAGGCCTCAACGACGGCAGGTTTACCGTCATCACTTCCACATCCCTGAAACAGGGGGATCAGGTCGTGCTCGGGGCGAATTCGAACTCTGACGCCTCAAGCGGCCAGACCACGAATCCGCTGAGCGGTCAGGGGCAGCGCTCGCCCGTAGGAGGGTTCCGATGATACACCCCGAGTCTCCGGATCCCGGATCCGATGGCGCGTTGATTCACATTGAACACGTCACCAAGACGTATCAATTGGGAGAGATGGAAGTCCATGCGCTCCGTGGGGTAACCCTCACGATCGAGCGGGGGGAATTCGTCACCATTATGGGAGCGTCCGGGTCGGGCAAGTCGACATTCATGAATATCCTGGGATGCCTGGACAAACCCTCCAAAGGACTGTACCTCCTGGAGGATATCAACGTCAGCTCCCTGTCTCGCGACGCACTGGCACAGATCCGGAATCAGAAAATTGGATTCGTCTTCCAGGGTTTCAATCTTCTCTCGAGGACTTCAGCGATCGAAAACGTTGAGTTGCCGTTGATGTATGGCACGACCCCGACCCGGGTTCGTCATCAGAAGGCCGTCTCGGCCCTCGAACGGGTGGGCCTTGGTGACCGTGTCCACCATCACCCCAATCAGCTCTCAGGTGGGCAGCAGCAACGGGTGGCCATCGCACGCGCCCTCGTGAACGATCCCAGTCTCGTCCTTGCCGATGAGCCCACGGGCAACCTGGACAGCCGGACAAGCATCGAGGTCATGGGACTGTTCCAGCAACTGAACGACGACGGTGTTACCATCGTTTTGGTCACGCACGAACCCGACATCGCCCGTTTCGCAAAGCGCCATGTCGTCTTCCGCGATGGGAAGGTCCGGCTTGACCGGCCGAACCCGGCACCGAAACGTGCTGACGAGGCAATGGCTGAGCTGCCAATTGAAGAGGAGGATGACGAATGAAACTCCTGACGATTCTCATATCGGCATTCCGTGCGCTTCGGCGGAACAAGATGCGTTCATTCCTCACCATGCTGGGAATCATTATCGGCGTTGGGGCCGTCATCGCCATGCTCGCAATCGGGCAGGGCGCGGAGTATTCCGTGAAAGATCAGATAGCCTCGCTTGGGACCAATGTGCTCATTGTCTTCCCGGGTCTCAGCAGCAGGGCGGAATCCGCGTCGGCGCGGGGTCCATGACCACGCTCACAGAAGACGACGCGACGGCCATGCAGCGGGACTGCCCCGCTGTTCAGTACGTGTCTCCCGGGACGCGGGCCGGAGGCCAAGTCATCGCAGGAAACCTGAACTGGGGAACAGCCATCGATGGCGAAGGTGCGGATTATCTCGAGATCCGCAAATGGACGGTCGCCTATGGCGATAACTTCACAGACCAGGATGTAAAGTCCGCTGCAAAGGTCTGCGTTCTTGGCAAGACCGTGGCAGATAATTTGTTCCCCGACGGCGATCCGGTAGGTCAGACGATCAGGATCCGGAACGTCCCGGTCCGCGTGCTTGGAGTGTTGGCCAAAAAGGGTCAGAACGCGATGGGTCAGGACCAGGACGATATCATCATTGCTCCGTACTCGACAGTCCTGCGACGGCTCTCCCGGTTCCCCTATCTCCGGCAGATCGTTGTTTCTGCGACGAGCCCGTCGACCATCGATGCCGCCCAGAAGCAAGTGACTGAGCTGCTGAGGATGCGACACAAGATTTCGGCATATGACCCCGATGATTTCACGATCCGGAACCAGACCGACATCGCCCAGGCGGCAACGGCGACGACCGAGATCCTGACCGTTCTTCTAGCGAGCATCGCCTCCGTTTCGTTGCTCGTCGGCGGAATCGGAATCATGAACATCATGCTGGTGTCGGTAACGGAACGGACGCGGGAGATCGGCATTCGTATGTCTGTCGGTGCCCGGGGACGAGACATTCTGACACAGTTCCTGATTGAGGCGCTCGTGCTCAGTCTTCTCGGCGGCTTCGTGGGGATGATCCTTGGAGTTGTCGGCTCTTCCGTTATTTCCAGCATCGCCAAATGGCCGACCATTGTCACGGCGTTTTCGATCGTGCTGTCGTTTGGTTTTTCGATTGCGGTGGGGATCTTTTTCGGATTCTACCCTGCGCGCAAAGCCGCAATGTTGAATCCCATCGATGCTCTGCGATACGAGTAGATGTCGCTGAATGGCCCGAAGGAGGCATGGTTCAGATATGGACAATGGAAACGTAATCCTTTCGACGGATGCATTGACACGTCGATACGGAGAACTTGCGGCTGTGGATGGGCTGACGATCGAAGTCCGGGCGGGAGAGGTGTTCGGACTGTTGGGTCCGAACGGAGCCGGAAAAACGACAGTCATCAAGATGCTGACCACGTTGCTGCCGCCAACAGCCGGCACAGCCCGGGTCGCCGGGTTCGATATTATTCATCAACCCGCACGCGTCCGCCGCGCCATCGGCTATGTGCCGCAACTTCTCTCGGCGGACGGTGCACTTACCGGACGCGAAAACCTTCAGGCGTTTGCCAAGCTCTATGATATCCCCCGCGCTGAGCGCGGGCAGCGAATTCTCAATGCGCTCGCTTTCATGGATCTCGTCGCGGTTCAGGACAAACTCGTGAGGACTTATTCGGGAGGCATGATCAGAAGGCTGGAGATCGCGCAAAGCATGCTGCACCGGCCTCGCGTCCTTTTTTTGGATGAACCCACGGTTGGGTTGGACCCGGTAGCACGGCATGCCGTGTGGGAGCGCATCGGACAACTGCGTGCCGATTACGGGACCACGATCCTCCTGACGACGCACTACATGGAAGAGGCCGAGCATCTCTGCGACCGGGTTGCCTTTATGCACCTGGGCAAAATCACTGCCGTCGGCACTCCGGTCGAGTTGAAAGCCTCGATCGGCGGCGACGGGGCTACACTCGACGATGTTTTCGAGCACTACACAGGTGGAACACTTGAGGAAGGAGAACGGTACAGTGATATCGTACGAACAAGGCGAACTGCACGCCGTCTCGGTTAGCAGCATCTGGATTCAAACATCGCAGGCGCTTTCCGCCATTGCGAGCTTCGCACGAAAGACGTTCACCATTGTCGGTCTGGAGGTGCGTAAGCTGCGCCACGACTCGACGGAACTGATTACACGGGCGATCCAACCGGCACTCTGGCTCCTGATTTTTGGAGAGGTGTTTTCTCAAGTTCGTGCAATTCCCACCGGGAACATGCGGTACCTTGATTTCATGGCCCCCGGGATCCTTGCGCAGAGCGTACTCTTCATTGCGATCTTCTATGGCATCGCGATCATCTGGGAACGGGATCTCGGGATCATCCACAAGCTTCTTGTCAGCCCTACGCCCCGGACGGCGCTCGTGCTGGGGAAGGCTCTTTCGGCCGGCGTGCGCGGATTGACGCAGGCGGTCATTGTCTATGCCCTCGCCCTGTTACTCGGCGTTCAAGTGAATTGGAACCCGTGGGCACTGCTCGGCGTCCTTGTCATCGTTGTGCTGGGCTCTGCGTTGTTCTCGAGTTTTTCGTTGATTGTCGCCTGTATCGTGAAGACGCGCGAACGCTTCATGGGCGTGGGTCAGATCCTGACCATGCCTCTCTTCTTTGCGAGCAACGCAATCTATCCTATTGCCATCATGCCGCGCTGGCTTCAGGTCATCGCGCACGGGAACCCATTGACGTATGAGGTCGATGCGCTTCGGGCGCTGATGCTGAACGGCGGCACGAGCGTCTACGGGCTCATCCCGGATTTCGGAGCGCTTCTCGGAGCTACGACGATCCTCGTAGTCCTGGCGGGAAAGATGTATCCAAATGTCGTGCGATAGAAGAATCTTCATGGTGTGGTGAATGCAGTCGGGAAAGGGAAGGTCATACAATGCCAATCCACAAATTTTCCTCCGTCGAAGAGAAAAGGAACATTGAAAGTGCGCTCAGGACCCTCGGGATTCCGGTCGATGCCCAGTTTGTCGGTCTGGCCTGGGGAAAACTTACAGGTGATGGGATCGATGATTGGCAAACGGAGTCGGTAATCTTCACACCGAATGTTGACCCATTTCTGGCTCGTGCTGCAGGTCTCACCCTTTCCCAGGACATCCTCAAGTCCATCTTCGCGCGAATCTAGCGATTCTCGCGTGCATGAATTTGCAGTCACCTCACGAGGGAACACACCCATGAATGAAACCCACCCGACCTCGGATTCCATCAGGAAAATTGCCTATGCTTTCCAGGCGAGCCGAACGCTTCTGACGGCATACGAACTCGGCGTCTTCAGCATGCTCGGCGAGGATGGTCGGTCTTCCCAGGAGGTTGCCCAAATGCTGGGCACCGCATGGCGTTCGACCGATCGGTTGATGAATGCCGTTGTTGTCATGGGATTGCTCGTAAAGGAGAAGAGCACTTTTCGGAACACGCCTGCAAGTGCCAGGTTCCTTGTATCGACCAGCCCGGATTACATGGGCGGTCTCATGCACACGGTACATCTCTGGGACACGTGGAGCACGTTGACAAACGCTGTCAAGGTTGGCACCTCAGTCCAATCGGGAATATCGCAGAAGGCAAACCATGCAACCTGGAACGAGGCGTTTATTGCAGCGATGCATTACCGGGCGCACAAGCAGGCTTCTGCCGTTGCCGAACAGATGCACTTGAAGGACGGTTCGCGGGTTCTCGATGTCGGCGGTGGTTCAGGAGCATTCGCTGTGGCATTCGTCCGCGCAGGACGAGGGGTAAAGGCAACCATCTTTGATCTCCCCGAGGTGCTTCCCCTCACGGAGACATACGTCCGCGCTGAGGGGGCACTGGAGAGAATTGATTTTGTCGGGGGTGACTACACGAAGGACGAACTTCCGACGGGGTATGATCTCGTCTATCTCTCTGCAATCATACACAGCAACTCTGCCGACCAAAACCGCAGGCTGATGGCCAACTGTGCACGGGCGTTGAAGCCGTCAGGGAGCGTCGTCGTGCAGGATTTCATCATGAATGAGGAAAGAACAGAACCGGAAATGGGTGCGTTCTTTGCGCTCAACATGTTGGTGGGGACTGAAGCCGGGGACACCTACACGGAATCCGAAGTCGGTGCGTGGATGAAGGAGGCGGGATTGTCCGGCGTCAGCAGGGTTGAAACTCCCTTTGGTACTGCACAGATATGGGGAAGAAAGCCTGCCTGACTGAAGAGATTCTTCGCGTCAGTTTGTCACCGTCGGACTATTCCGTGTCAGATTCAGGTTCAGGCCTCGGATACTGCTTCTTCACCAGTTTTCCCTCAGGCGTATCTCCATATTCCCCGGTCAACTGATCGTAGTACCTGGCAGCCTTGACATTCGCGTCCGCCTGGAAGGCGATCGCAAACTCACTGAACAGCACGGCGACGCGGACACGCCGTTCAGGGTTTTTCTGCATCGCAGACTGAAGATAGCCTTCGCGCCGGGTCTTGGACCAGCTGGTATTCCGCACCGCTGCCGACAGCGCAATCGCATTAAGGCTCCACACCGCTGAAGTTGGCGAGAGGCGTTCGAGGGACTTCGTCAAGGAAGCGACGTCCTTGTGACGCGATTTCACGCCCGTGCTCACATGCGCGAGAGCCAGCACCGACGCAACAAGCGAATCGTGTTCCTTGTTTTCCTGTTGGAGTAAGCTTGCCACCAAGGAATTCCAGTCGACGACAGGCGTGTCAAGGGGTTTCCGTCCCATTGCGATCTGCGCCTGCGCCAGGAAGTAGTTATGATCGCCTTCCCACCATTCCCGAACTGCGCTCGCGATCTTGCGTGTTCTCTCTGATGCGGCAATGAACGCGATTTGTGTAGCTGTACCCGTCCGGTCCAGCAGTCGCGGATCGACGACGATTCGCGCCGTTCCTCCTGAAGCCTTGATCCGTGCGTTGTAAGCACCCTCCCCGTTCAGGACATACGAGGCATCCCTGATTCCTTCAACGCCGTCCCCGTCCCGGTAGCCTCGGATCCGGAACTCGATGCTGTCCTTCGTCGTCGGGATGGTCGCACTGTACGTTCCGTCGACGTCCCGTAGAAGCGGGACTGCAGTAGCGATGTTCCAGAGATTGAAATCCCCAACCACCGTCAGTTCGGGTTCGCCCGGAAGGTAGTGGTAGCAGCCCAGAGAGACATCGAGCGTCACCGGACTCCTCGACGGGACATAGAGCGCGATCTTCTGAGCGGCATATCCTACGCCGGTGAACCGGAGAACCCAGAAGCCCGGATGAGGCGCCGTAACCCGATAGACTCCATCGTTCGATGCTTGAGCAATCTGCACAACTGATGCCGCATCAGGAGTCAGAAGCGTGGCATGGGCAAGAGGCAGGTCCTTCCCTCCCGATCCGGTGATGCGGCCGCTGCATATCGTCTGCGCAGGAGTTTCCACCCAAACACCCAGAACAAGAGAGACAGTCAGTACGAACAGACGAATGCGCATTGCAGGAGCTCCTTTGTCAGATGGTGATCATCGTGTAACAGGGGACATCGATTTCTCTGTGGCGAGGAGCGACTGGATTGCATTCACTGGGTCGCTCACGCTCTCCGGCGGAGAAAGAGTTGTTTCGCACCCCCACTGTTCCTCCCAGACCCGGAGACGCTCCTGGATCTCCGGTGCGGCGGCGCCCTTGAGGAGAAGCGAAAAGAAAAGCTTCCATCGTGGGGCATAGAAGTCACGCACCATTCCGCTCCACAGTTTCGCGGCATAGTCGTGCAGATCCGGACCTCCCCAGACCGTGATCTGCCGTCGGGCATTGCGTTCAAAAAGGTTTTTCTCTTCTTCTGATGAACCTTCCGCCCTCGCCATGGTAATCCACCGTTCCAGCCGCTGGTCCGGCCTGACGTTCACGATCGCATCAAGCCTGTGCATCAGCACATCCGCCATTTGCGCGAGGGAATCGCACCGTGCGACGTCGGACGCCGTGTGCGCGCGGCACGCCTCCGCGAGTATACTGTCGATCCGGTTGCCCGCGGCATAAACCGCGACATCGATCAGATCGTTCGTGAAGAGCAATGAATTCGAATATCGATCGGCATCGGCAAGCATGAGGTCCAATGCTTCGTCAACCCGCGGATCCTGGAATGCCTCGCCGACCGGTGCAAGGGAAGGCCGGTGCTGAAATGCGAAGAGCATGTGATGGCCGTTCGTGCGAGAATAGACGGCGGCATTCAGGAGCCGCCACGCATGCTCCACGCCGGGCGTCACCGACCCGTAGCGCGAAACGCAATAGTCATGAAGCCACGCGTGCAAATCCAGCGGGTCCGATCGCCATCCCATGTCGGTGAGGAGTTCGTAGATCACTTCGTTGTTGTCCACCCCTTCAGGCGCCAATCCGTAACCGGTGAGATTGCCCCGAAGAGGATCGTGCAAGGCCGTCGGCGGGTCGGTAGCCACGAACTTCAGGTTGCCCCGCAGCGGATTGTTCCCCCCGAAGTTGTGGATGATACTGTAGATCCATTTCTTGCCGTAGAACCCCTTGTGAACCTTCCATCCGTGAAACTGCTCGTTCGCGAGGTCAAGGATCATCATCCGCTCATCAGGGACGCGGCTCAGGAGGGCCCTGGTAGACGAGGAATCCCAAAACGCCGCCGCATTGCTGAACAGCCATCCCTGCATTACCCAAACCCCTGCAGAATCTCCGCGATGGATGGACTGGTACACCGCATTGCCGTAGCTCGCCAGTTCTTCATAGCGATGGTCGGCACTGACCGGTACATCCAGTTCATTAAATGAATCCGCCAGGTAGTATGAACAGGGGCCGAACGTCCGACGGTATTCCTTGATGAACCGCTCCCCGATCTTGCTGGAACATGACGGAACCAGGCAGGAGAGCGAAGGTTCGATCTGAGTCAGGCAGACCGCTCCAGTGACGATGCTCCGATATCCGTTCCGCAGGAAACAGGCGGCGAAAGGCATCGGGGACGAAGCCTGAGAATGCGGGGACGACCGGCGTCATCCCGAGCTCCCTCATCCTGCCGAGGATCTTCTTCTGGAGTTCTTCCTGACTGTCGATCCAGTTCTGCGGGAGCGGTCCCTCATGGCGATTGATATTCCCCATCCAGTGCCATGGCAAGAATGCAGGTCCGACAAAAAACGTCTGAAGGCTGTCTCGAGGGATGCCGAAAGACTCCCACACCCGCTGCCACGCCCCCATTTGTCCGACCATGGCGAGCGGCATGTTGATGCCGTGCAGGGCCATCCAGTCGATTTCCCTTTCCCACCTTTTCCAATCCCACCACACAGTCGAGTAACCGAACGTGCAGACGTTGAAGTACTGACGAAACCTGTACGGCGTTCTTCCCGCAAAGCGGTCGCAATCAGGAAGACGGTTGGGCAAATCGAGATGTGCTCCGCTCCATGAGACCATGCAGTGGCCCACCGTCCGAAGATACGTGTATGCTCCTCGCACCAGGGCGACGGGGCTCGTCGCGCGAACGGTGACGTGGCCGTTATGTGCCTCGACCTCGAACGTCTCGAGCGTGTCCTGCGATGGGGCAAGGATGAGTGCGAACGCCCCGGCTTTCGGACCCAGGACCCGCTCAAGAACGTGCCGTGCCGCCGCAACACCGGATTGCTCGTCCCCCGCACTCGCATGAAGGCGAGGTGGAACGAGCAGAAACGCAAGCAGTATCGCCGGGAATACGCGTGTGAGCCGCCACCGCGTCAGATTTTTACAAACCATTTCATCTTCCACATAATGTAACCGATGAAGGACATCACAAGAACAACGGCAACGGCATATGCCAACGATGCGTTATACGGAGAGAAATATGGAGTGAAGCACGTCTGCATGAGGAATTGCTTGAGCGAGATTGTCGTGGCCTGTCCCGCTTCGCTGATCACAGAGACTCTCACCGCATCCACAAGAGATTCATACATCGAAGATACACCGTAAATGAAAATCGCATTCATGCCGAAAACGAGAAACGGAGTTGTAAACCGTTTGAACGACTTTCCATCGATCAAAAAGAACGACGATGCAAATACGAGGTGGGCCCATCCCGTTGTCATGAGAACATACGACGGTGTCCAGAGCCTCTTGTTGATGGGGATCCACATTTCGAGAAACACTGACAGGACCAGAAGGACGCATCCCGTCACGAAGAACCAGGAGGTTTTCTCCTCGTTTGTGGACTTCGACTGACGGAGATAGTCCCCGGCGAGAATGCCGAATAAGAAGGACGCGATGGCGGGGATGGTGCTGATAATCCCCTCCGGGTCCCACGGCCGCGTCCTCGCGTACACATGCGTTCCAATGACGAGCTGATCGACGTACGCGGCAAAGTTCTTCCCACGCTCCCACAGCCCGGCACCGATTCCCGGTACGGGGATCCATTCCATCAGGGCCCAGTAAGCGAGAAACAGACCGAGGATGACCCACCCGAACCGGCGCGACGGCATGAACAGATAGAGGAGCGATCCCACAAAGTAGCAAATCGCAATGCGTTGGAGAACTCCCGGAATGCGCCAGGTGGCCAGCGTAAATCCGGTGTCACCGATGAGTCCGAAGGGAAAACCGTTCAGGAACACCCCGACAACGAAGATCAGGATGGATCGCCGCACGATTTGCATGACCAGGCTGGATGTCGACGCACCGCGCGCCCGGCGGGCCGCCATCGCGTACGTTGTCGACATACCGGAGATCCAGAGAAAGAACGGGAAGATCCAGTCCGTAAACGTACACCCATTCCAGGCTGAATGGGCGAGCTGGGTGTAGACGTGGTCTCCGTCGCCGCCGTTGTTCACGAGCACCATCGCAGCCATCGTGAAGCCGCGAAACACATCAAGTGACATCAGCCGTTGTGACACCTTGGGGGGAGAAACGAGCGAGCTCATTTATGCTTTCCTATTTCGTCTCCTTGTTTTTCCCCTGCCCCCCTTTCACGCGAGGCGGAGAGGGGGGAATGAGAGGATTGGGCTTTTTCTAGTACACCGCCACTACAACGTAGAGCAAAGCCAGAACGACGAACACCACGCCGATCGAAAACAGAAATCCCAGAAAATCTTGTCTGTTCCATCGGTAGAACTCCCACTGCGTCTCAGGGAACAGAAGCAGCTCTTTGGTGCGCTCGGGATTCCTGACGGCGTTCATGACATCCTCCGCGTCCACCGCCGGACCCATTCCTCTGACTTTCGTCCGCATCTTGAGGAAGAAACGATCCGTCACCGCATCGCGATCGGGCGGAGTCCACACGGCCACAAGAATCAGGACGAGGAATGAGAACGCAAGCGGCACCAGCATCGTCATCGTCTGGCTCACTGCGTACGGCTGACGCTCAAGATGAAACCCGAGCCACTGCGCCGCCACAAGTTCGGGGTAGAGATACCCCCGTGCCTCCAGAGCGCCGCGAGAATCTGCCACCGGCTGCTTCGACCAGAATATGGCTTTCGAAGGGAGCAGATACTCCTTTGTAAATTCCTGGCCAACACGCAGCACCGATGGACATGTCCCGCCTGCGGCATGCGCTGAATCCAAAGAGTGCCATCTCGCAATTTCTTTGGTTCTCTGTTCAACGTCTCTCTCGCTGGCAACATACGTCCGTGTGACCGGTTCTGGTTGGGTCTCCAGCAACAGGCCCTCGTCTGACTTGAACGACGGGAATACAGTTGGCAGCATAAGAGGAACGAGATAGAACACGGCAAGTGTCGAGACGATGGACGCCCATGCTCCCCACCGGTTGGCACGTCGCCATTTCAATCCCAACCAGAATGCGCCGGCGAATATTACGAAGAAGGTCCAGATGAATTTTAGCAGCTCAAAGATGCTGCTGAAGGTGAGCGTCACAATTGCCCCACCGATCAAAAACAACGCCCCGAACACCCTTCCCGCCCAAATGTAGTGCCGCTCACTCCTGCCGGGGACAAGGGGGCGGTAGATGTTACGCATCAGCAGGCCCGACACGGTAAGCATCAAGGCGCTGCCCGCCGACATCAGCGCCGCCATCATCGAAGCAATCATCAGGCCGATTAACCCGAAACCGACCGACCCGAGCAGGTCGTGCGTCGCATAACCCCAGATCAGATCGGAGTTACGCACTTTGCCGGTATAGAGAAGAACGGCCGACAGTCCCACCACACCCCAGAGAATCGTGCAGAACCGTTTCATGAAGACGCCGGTCACAAAGCCGACCCGGGCGGTATGTTCGTCCTTCGCAGCAGCATTGGCCACCATCTGATTTGGCTGCGTGACAACGGTGACACCAGCCACCAAAGCTGCGGCGAGGATGAAGTACCAGGTGAAATCGATGAGCGTCGGCGATCCGAAAATCTCAAAGAACGACGCCGGCAACTTCTGATGGAGGACGCCGGGGGCCGAAAAAATGTTCCCGTCGGCATACATGTGGGAAATCGTCGACCAGGCAAAGGGGATCAGGATGATCGACAGCGCGATGATAAACACCCCCTGCAGAAGATCGGTGTAGAATGCGGCTGCTAATCCGCCGCTCGCAGCGTACACGAGGACAATACAGCAGACGACCCACACGACCATTGATTCGTCGATATACGAAAAGAGACTCTGCGGCTGCGCAAGACGCAGCTCACCCAACCGGGCCTTCTCCGTTGCACTTAACGATTCATAGTCCCGGTCTTCCAGCACACTTGCCTCCTGCGCCAGGGCATACTCCTGTTTTTCCGAAGCAGAATATTCAGTCACCTGCTTGGGCGTGATTGCCATGATGGTCCGGCTCATTGCGGTGAAGCCGACCGAAAGGAGCCCCATCATTCCCACAGAGGCCACAAGCGCGTACGTCGCAGCCATCTTGTGCGACCCGTATCGCTCTTCATAGTAATCCCCCATCGTCATCAGCCTCATTCTGCGCAGCCAGGGGGAGGTAATCCAGAAGACCGGCGTGAAGAATACCATCAACAGCGCGCTCCAGATCCCCGCCGCGCCATTGTGGAACGTCGTGGTGGCAACGCCGACGGGGCCGTCAGCGGACGTGGCTGAACCGAAACTCGCGAATGTCTGGAGGAGTTTTCCGAAACTCCTTCCGCCAAGGAGATAGTCCTCCTGGTTTTTGATTCGCCGTGACGCCCATACGCCGATCGTGATCAGCACGGCGAAGTAGATGAGGATGACAGCAATGTCTGCAATTTGGAGGCCGAACATGTCCCTCGTCTTCTACGTTCTGGTGACGTTGGAACAATTTTCAATGCTCACCGGATCGACGCCGGTGAACGCGCTTTCCCCTTTGAAGTCGTCAAGCGTCAGGCAGTGCACCCGGAGTGCACGGATGGCGGCGTTGAAATAGGGGGCCTTGTTTTTTCCCCAGCGCACGGAGGAATTGCGAATCGCGACGGATGCTGCATCGAGGATGTAGATTCCCGATGTCCCTGCGAAAAGCAGGTCGGCAGTATCCGACGGGCGCAGATCATAGACGCCGCCGGTATAGTCCGTTCTCTTCTCCACGGTGACACGCAAGCCGTCGAATGTGATATCGCTGATCTTGCCCGCCTCGCCGCCGATGTAGACGCCGTTTTCACTCGTGCAGTCGACATTGACGAAGGAGATATTCCGGACCACGCCCACCATCCCCTCCGTCTGCCCCTCGGCAAACCGCACGTTCGCATCTTTTCCCGCGGCCGCCTTTCTTTTGTAGGCGGTAATGTAGATGGGTTCCGCCTTCCCCCACCAGACATCGTCAAACAACCTGCCTTCAATCGAGATGTTCCTGAACCTGAGATCTTCGACGACACCTTCGTCTCTGTTCTGGATCCCGATCCCTCGATTGCTCGACCGGATGACGCAATCGTTCACTTCGACATTTCGGATGGCGTCCATGTTCTCGCTGCCAAACTTCATCGCGCACGATGTCGACGTCATGATACAATCGGAGACAATGACGTCTTCTGTGGGACCGAACTCCTGATACTCTCTTCGCGTCTTGAAACAGATGCAATCATCACCGGATTCGATGTGACATCCGTTGATGCGCACGTTCCTGGTATGGTCCAGATCGATACCGTCCGAGTTTCTGATTTTGAGACTGTTCTCGATCCGGATGCCGCGAATGGAGACATCGCTGCAGCCGATGAGATGAACACACCAGTAGGCCGAATTCTTGAACGTTACATCGCTGATCACCAGGGTGGAAATGTTCACGAGAGTCAGGATGTGCGGGCGCCTGTCGAACGTGGCGAATTCCTTGAGAACGTAGGCGGCGTGTTCTTCCGGCCCCATAAACGCAATCCCGTTGCCATCGATGGTCCCCTCGCCGCTGATCGTCACCTTCTCCCCGTTCTCCCCACCGATCCAGATGCTCCCTTCTCCAAGATTCTTCCTGAAAGCACTCTTCGTGTAGACGGATTCATCAGGATTGGCGAGAATCCGGGAACCGCGTTCAAGGTGAAGTTCGACGAAGGATTTCAAGTCGAACGGTCCCGTCATGAACGTGGCGTTCTCAGGGACCTTGACGATGCCTCCTCCTGACGAGGAACAGTCGTCGATCGCCTTCTGGAAGGCGAGGGCATTGTCGGTCATCCCGTCGCCAACGGCGCCGTATGCTGTAATGTCAAAGAGGTTCATTCTGGCAAATCGTCCGCAAGCGACTATTTGAACACCGGAGGCATGGTCGTCGCCCCCCATCCGGTCGGGTGAGCGCCCATTTCGAACACCAGCGTCCCACCCTTCACGATATCCTGATGTTCGATCCAGGCCTGATTGAATGGCATTCCGTTCAAGCGTGCCGATTGAATATATTCCTTTTCCTCGGATAAGCCATTGGCAATGATATCGAAGTGTACTCCACTCTCCAGGTGAATGGAGATCGTGTGCAGAAGGGGAGAAGTGAGAAGATAGTACGGCTGCCCGGCAACCGGATAAAGCCCCATCATGTGAAATGCAAGCCACGAAGACATTGCACCTGAGTCGTCGTTTCCGGGAAGCCCGTCGGCGGAGACCGCATAATTCTTCTGTATGATTTCCCGGGTCCTCGTGCTGCTCAAATCCGGTCTTCCCACCCAATGGTAGAGGCATGATGTGAGAAAATCGGGTTCATTCGTCACATTGTAGAAGCCGTTATCGAAAAATGTGTCGAGGCGGGATTTGAAGGCGTTGCTCCCGCCGCATTTCGCTATCAGCCCGGGGATGTCCTGGGGAACGAAAAAGGAATATTCCCATGACACGCCTTCATAGAAAAAGCCGCACCACCAGCAAATGCAGATCGGCCATTCCACGGTCAGCGGAGTATAGCGGACATACGTCCGCCTGCCGTTGGTGATGTCGCACTCAACGCTGTCGACCCATTTGCCCGACGGGTCCTTCGGCATGATGAATCCCCGGGCTCCATGATCCGCAACGTCCCTCCAGAGGTTCTTCCAGTTGTTGGACTGCTTCATGAATCGCTGGTATTCGCCTTCCCGACCGATCCCTTTCGCTACCTGTGCCAGACAGAAATCATCGTAGGCATATTCCACAGTCCTTGTCCCTGCACGGACAAATGCCGTGGAAACGTAACCGAGGGTGTTATAGTCGATCAGCCCGCCCCGGCCCTCTTTTTCTTCGTTGCCACCCGGCGGGATCAAGGCATCCTTCAGCATCGCATCAAGTCCCAGTCGGTAATTGATTCCTTTGAGTCCTTTCATATAGGCATCTGCGATGACAATCTCCGCATTGGATCCACCTTGCGTTCGCCCGTTACAGTCCCCGCTTCGTCCTTCCGGCAGATACCCGTCGCGCTGATAGATGTTGAGCATTGCATTGATGATCGCCGCCTGACGGGACGGATCGATCAGTGTAAGAAGCGGCGAGCTCGTTCGAAACGTGTCCCAAATGGCATAGTAATCATCGTAGTACGTACCGCCGGTCCAGTGCGGGTTTTCATCGGTTTTGTCCACCGGCATGAGCATCGTGTGATACAATGCCGTGTAGAACATCTTCTTCTGATCGCTCGTGCCGTCAATCGCGATTCTCTGAAGTTGAGCATCCCACTGGTCGCACGCTTGGTGTTCAACAGCCTCGAAATCCCAACCGGGGATCTGTCGCTCAACATTCGCTCTTGCCTTAAGGGAGCTGACAAAGGAGATCCCGATCTTCATCGCAATCGTGTCGCAGTGAGGATTGTCGAAATACACGAACGCCCCGGTCTTCTCTCCCGAATCATCTTGCATCGCGATTCCGGGAAAGAATACCGATCCCTTCCACGTCCCATGTGCAGTAAACGGGTGGTTGAAGACTGCGTGGAAATACACGGTGTACGCCGTACCGTTGTTCCAACCGCCGCGGATTCGGCTGTATCCTGCAATCGTCGTATCGGAGAGAATCTGTGTTTCCGAGCCGACGAACTGCTGGGCCTCTCGCGCATCCGGAATGGGTTCTTCACCGAGGAACGAACCTGCGTCGATCTTCACTCCACGTCTGCCGGGCTGCGTAAAGATGTACCGATGAAAAGCAGCGCGGGCTGTTGCCGTCAGCTCAACGTTGATGTTCCACTTCTTCAGCGTCACTCCATAGTATCCGGCACGCGCACGCTCGCCTGAACGCAAAGATTCCTGGTGGATCGAAGTGAATTCGCCCATAAATGGAAAGACGGAGATGTTCCCGTATTTGGGCCCTCCCCCGGTTCCGCTCACATGTGTCTGGCTGAATCCAAACAGGGTCCTTGCCGTGTCCGCGATGTATCCGCTGTTCGCCCCGAGATCGCAGTCGGGACCGGGCTTCACCATGCCAAACGGGCAAGCCGGACCGACAAAGACATTTCCTTTCCCCTGCGATCCGATGAAAGGATCGATGTAGGAGTACAACGGTTGCGCACACACATCCATGGGAAGGACGACGAGATCGAGAACAACCAGGAGCGCAGCCGCAGGATACAGTGTCGCGAATCGCCCCGTTCTGGACTTCACCCCGGCGCTCCGGATCATGCCGTAGCCTTCTCGTACTCGAGGATATCGGACAGCTTCACCGGCCGGCGTTCGGCAAGTGATTTCTTTGCGGCCAGCCCGATCGCGACGGACATGAGGCCGTCTTTCCCACCGACGGACACGGGCTTGTCCTCCGCAACGGCCTCGCAGAACTCGCGGATTTCGCTTGCATAGGCATCGATGTACCGGTCCATGAAGAAATTCAACGGCAGAGACGAATGGACACCGTCGGGTCCGTAGTAGATATGATTATCGGGGGCATTGTTGTCGACTTTCACCATGCCACCGGACCCGAATACCTCGAGCCGCTGGTCATAGCCGTACACGGCCTGTCGACTGTTGTCAATGACGCCGAGCGCTCCGTGTTCAAATTTCAGCGTGATGATTGCGGTGTCGATATCGCCCGCCTTGCCAATCGCCGGGTCAACCATCACACCGCCGACGGCGAATACTTCCTCCACTTCATCGCCGGCGATAAACCGTGCCATATCGAAATCATGAATAGTCATGTCCAGAAACATCCCGCCGGAGGAAGCGATGTACTCCGGAGCCGGCGGCGCAGGATCCCTCGATGTGATCTTCATAATATGCAGCGCGCCGATCTTCCCTTCAACGACCACCTGTTTGATTTTCTTGAAGTTGGCGTCGAACCTCCTGTTAAAGCCAACCATGAATTTGACACGGCATTGATCGACCGTCCGGACCACAGACCTGATCCTTTCCAGATCGAGGTCGACAGGCTTTTCACAAAAGACATGTTTCCCCGCCTTCGCGGCCTCGATCGTATATTGGGCGTGCGAGTTCGTGGGCGAGCAGATGATGACCGCCGCAACGTCGGGATTTTGGATCACCGTCCGGTAGTCGTCGGACACCGACTTCACCCCGACATGTTGTGCCAGTTCCCGTGCCGCGACAATGTTGATATCGGTGATTGCGACAACCTGCGCCTCAGGGACGCTCCGCACGATCGTCTCGGTGTGCACCTTCCCGATCCGTCCGGCACCGATAACTCCAATAGTAATTTTTTTCATATTTCATCCGATTTGTCAAGAAAGGCTGAGGGTCTTGATGTACTCGAGATTGTGAAGGGCGCACTCCTTTGGTTTTCCCATGCCCGGCAGGACGTCCTGTTCGACAACAATCCAGCCGTCATAGCGCATTGTGCGCAGCTCCTGAGCGATCGATCGGAAATCCACGGAGCCTTTGCCGAGTTCGCAGAATACGCCATGGCGCACCGATGCAAAATAGTCCCATTGCTCGCGCCGGGACTGCGCAGCGAGTTCGTCGCTGCAATCCTTGAAATGCACGTGCCAGATCCGTGGACCGTAGGTCTTGAGCGCCTTCACGGGGTCACCTCCGCCAAATTTCCAGTGCCCCATATCCAGGACGAGACCCAGCACTTCAGGGTCGGTGGAACGCATCAGCATGTCCACCTCTTCCGGCGTCTCGACGTAGCCGCCGCAATGATGGTGGAACACGGTTCGCAATCCGGTCTCCCCTTTCACTTTGCGCGCCAGCTCCATGGCTCCATCGGAGAACACCTTCCACTCTTCCCGGCTCAATCCCATCTCCGGGGTCACCCGACCCGCATTCTTCGTGCGTTCGGGGATTGTCCCATTCTCGTCGGCAAGCACGATGAACGCGTCGAGGTTCCCTGAATCGCGCAAAAGCTTTGCGGTCTTGAGCGCCACATCAATGCCCGCCTTGTGCCTGGCCCGGTCCTTCAGGAGCACGGGCACAAATGCACCGGGGATGCTCAGTCCCCTTTTACGGATTTCGGATTCGAGGTCGTGGGGATCAGTCGGCATGAATCCCCAGTCGCCGAGCTCCGACCCTGCGTATCCGGTTTCCTGTATTTCATCAAGCACCCGGGCAAAGCCGGGCGCCGTGCCATCAAGGTCGAATTCCAGTGCGCCCCATGAACAGGGAGCGTTCGCAATTCTCATCATGATTCACCTGGTTGTCATCCTAGAACGTTCTTGTCCATTCCTTGTGCCAACGTTCAATAACGACTTTTGTCTGCGTGAAGAACTCCACTGCGTGACGCGCCTGCCCGTGCAAATCGCCGAAGAATGAATCCTTCCAACCACTGAAGGGAAAGAACGCCATCGGCGCCGGAACCCCGATGTTGACGCCGATATTCCCCGCAAGGACATCCCGTCGGAACGTCCGCGCCGCTGAGCCGCTCGTGGTGAAGATACAGGCTGCATTGCCGTATCGACCGCTGTTGATGTACGCAATGGCGTCAGCCAGCGTTGCGACATACTTCAAATGCATGACGGGACCGAAGATTTCGGTCCTGGCAGCGTCGGATTGCTCAGGAACATTTTCAATGACCGTTGGCAGGATGTAGTTTCCGCCCTCGAACCCTTTGAGGACACCGATCCTGCCATCGACAAGAATTGTCGCCCCGTTCTTCCCGGCATCGTCAATGATCGCTTCAATGCGCTTCCGGCTCTCCGTTGTGATGACGGCGCCCATCTGCGACCCCTTCTCCAGACCATAGCACGTTGTCCGGGATTTCGCCGACTCAACGAGCCTGGCCCGGAATGACTCCCTGGCTGCTCCGACAAGGACGATCGTGGACGCCGCAAGGCACCGCTGCCCGGCGCAACCATACACGCTGTCCGCAATGATCTTCGTCGTCTCAACGTCCGCATCCGGCATGACGACAAGAGAGTTCTTCGCTCCGCCCTGCGCCTGTACTCTTTTGCCGTGTTCTGTCCCTTTCGTGTACACGTAGCGCGCAACGTTGGTCGACCCGACAAAGCTGACGGCTTTGACGACGTCGCTGGACAGAATGGCATCGACCGTTTCCTTCCCGCCATGCACCAGGTTCAAGACGCCTTTCGGAAGACCGACATCTTCAAACAGTTCGAAGATACGCGTCATTGTCCCCGGGACTTTTTCCGACGGTTTGACGATATACGTGTTGCCGCACGCAATCGCATACGGGAAGAACCAGAACGGGATCATTACGGGAAAATTGAACGGCGCAATGCACGCCCCCACGCCGAGCGGCTGGCGGATCACGAATTCATCCACCCCCTGGGATACGTCCTCCGAGAACTCTCCCTGCATGAGCGTTGGAATCCCGCACGCCACTTCGAGATTTTCGATGGCCCGGACAACTTCCGCCTTCGACTCGCTCAGCGTCTTCCCACTCTCCTGCGTGCAGAGTGTTGCGATGTCGTTGCCATTCTCTTCCAACCTCGTCTTCATTTTGAACAGATACTGGATCCTCTGTTCGGCGGGGACATCTTTCCACAGACACTGGGCAGCAGCAGCACTCTCTGCTGCAAGAGCCACATCGTCGCTACAGCCTGCAGGGCACCTTGCTGAGGATCTCGCCCGTTCCCGGATTCTCGACATCGAGGTAGAGACCGGAGGCGGTCTCAACCCACGCGCCATTCACATAATTCTTGAGTGTTTTCATCGCCAGCCCGCGTTGTCATTACAGATAGTATCGCTGTCGCTTCTTGTTTTCCTGGTACTCTGAATACGCTTTCTTGACGGAGGGCATTTCCGACACTTCGGCAACCGCGACCTCCCACCAAGCATAACCGTCGATCCCCTTCTTTCCATCCGTCTCAATGACGATGACTGTCGTCTTGTCGGATGATCTGGCTTCTTCGAGAGCGTGATTCAGTGAGGCGATGGTGTCAGCTTCGATGACATTGGCCCCCAGGCTTCTGGCATTCATCGCGAAATTCACTGGCAGATTGGCGCCGTCGAGGCTCCCGGTCTTCTTGTTGCGGAATTTGTACTGCGTCCCGAACCGCTCGCTGCCGACTGATTCGGAAAGCGAACCGATACTTTTGAATCCGTGGTTGTCCAGGAGGACAATCGTCATCTTGATTCCTTCCTGGATGGCCGTGATGATCTCATGATTATTCATCAGATAGTTGCCGTCGCCGACCATGACATAGATTTCTCTGTCGGGACACGCCATCCGTGCGCCCAGCCCGGCAGCGATCTCATACCCCATCGTGGAGTAGCCGTATTCGAGGTGGAAACCCTTCGTGTCGCGCGTGCGCCAGAGTTTGTGAAGATCCCCCGGAAGGCTCCCCGCCGCACAGAGCACGACATCCCTCGGACCCGAAAATGTGTTCACAGCACCCACGACTTCCGCCTGGCTGACAGGGAGCTGGTTTTTGTCCCTGTAGTGCTCTGTGACCGCTCGATCCCACGACGTCTGGAAGTCGATTGCTTTGCGTTGCCAACCATCCGGTGCTCTGAAATCCCGGAGCAGGAACACGATCTCCTCGAGGCACGCTTTTGCGTCGCTGACGAGAGGAAGCGCAGCGTTCTTGTACGCGTCGAATGAGGCAACATTCATATTGATGAACCGGACGTCAGGATTCTGGAATGCAGTCTTCGACGCCGTTGTGAAGTCAGTGTACCGTGTTCCAATGCCGATAATGAGATCCGCCTCCGCTGCCATTGCGGCCGCACCTGGAGTCCCCGTCGCTCCAATTGCACCGAGATTCCTTTGCAGGGAATAGGGAATAACTCCTTTGCCGGCAAAGGTTTCCGCCACCGGGGTTCCAGTTGTCTCGAGGAGTGTGCGGAGCACCGCCTCTGCGCCGCTATAGATCGTTCCTCCTCCCGTGATGATCAATGGCTTTTGACTTTGCCTGATCCAATCCGCCGCTTTTTGCAGAATTCCCGCATCCGGTCGCGGACGTTGAATCGGCCACACTCTCTTCTCGAACAGCTCTACAGGGAAATCGAACGCCTCTGCCTGGACATCCTGAGGGAGGGCAAGAACGACCGTGCCGGTCTCCGCCGGGGAAGTGAGCACTCTCATGACCTCCGGGAGGGCGCTGATAAGCTGCTGCGGACGATTTATCCTGTCCCAGTACCTGGCGACCGGCTTGAAGCAGTCATTCACGGAGGAGTCCTGCGTGCCCGGGCTCTCCAGCTGCTGCAGGACAGGAGCGACATTTCTTCTGGCGAAAATGTCGCCGGGAATCAGCAGCACAGGCAGACGGTTGATCGTTGCTGCCGCCGCGCCGGTGATCATGTTTGTTGCCCCGGGACCGATGGAGGAGGTGCAGACGAACGTGCTCAGCCTGTTCTTCATTTTCGCGTAGGCCGCGGCGGTATGCACCATCGATTGCTCGTTCCGGGTCTGATAATACCGGAAGTCGGGATTCTGTTGAAGCGCCTGCCCGATCCCTGCAACGTTGCCATGCCCGAATATCCCGAAGCAGCCGGCGAAGAACCTGTTCTCCACCCCGTCGCGCTCAACAATCTGGTTCTTCAGAAAGCTGATTGTCGCCTGCCCGACTGTGAGCCGAAGAGTCTTCATCTTAAAAGCCGCCGTGTGATTCAATGAAGTTCATTGCTTCCTGCAGGGTGGGGTTGAAATTCGCGCAGCCATGTTTGGTCACCAGAATCGCACCGCACGCATTGCCCAGCCTGCAGCACTTATACCAGTCCCATCCCTGGAGGTACCCGTAGATGAAACCCGACGCGAAGGCATCCCCGGCGCCCAAGACATTCACGACTTCAACACGAAAGCCGGGAACATCAGTCACGGTCCCATCGCTCAGGAAGACGGACGACCCCTTGTCTCCCCGTTTGATGATCAGCGTCTTCACCCCGGTTCGCAGAATCGCCGCGATGGCTTCATGGATGTTCCCCGTGATTTCCGGAGCGGAGATCTGCTGGTTCCGGATCGTGATCTGCGAGGGGTCCTTGACCATTGTAGCCAGGACTTCTTCTTCCGTGCCGACGGCCATGGTGCAGTTCGTAAGAAATGCCCGTGTGGTGACCCCGTACGCGCGGGGATCGTGCCACTGGTCGGCCCTGAAGTCGAGGTCGACCAGCACCGGGACATCGCTCTCCGCAGCCCGTTCCGCGGCAAAGAAGGCGGCCGATCGCGAAGGCTCAATGTTCAGGGCCGTGGCCGACACCTCAAGGAGCCGCGCTCCAGCAATGTCAGTCTTCAGGACATCATCGATGGTGATTTTGGAGTCGGCACAATTGTCGCGATAGTAGACCAGCGGAAAATTTGCCGGTGGTTGGATCCCAAGGATGACGGCGCTCGTCCGTGCACTGTCTTTCACCGGAATGAATTGTGTTTCCACTCCTTCTTTCTTCAGGAACGCAAGAAGGAACTTGCCGACCATGTCGTTGCCGACCGCGGTCAGGAGAGCGCTCTTCAGACCGAGCCGTCGCGCGCCGACCGCAATGTTCAGCGGCGACCCTCCGACAAAGGCCCCGAACTCCTTGATCTCCTCAAACGGGCTGCCGATATTGTTGCTATAAAGGTCGATCGACGACCGGCCGTATGTTATGACGTCATAGTTCTTCATGCAGTCTGCTTTGGTTATTCATTTCCAGCGTGACCAACGGCAGCCTGCTATCGATCGACTTCCAGGTTCCGTGGATCCAGTGATGATCGGGGTCGTCGGTGTTCGCCAGCGATTGATCGCTTCCTGCCAGGAAATTGAGATAGTAGGTATTGTAGCCATGCCCGGCAGCAACAGGATGATACCCTCTCGGGATCATGACCACATCATTCGCGTGCGGTTCCGCAATCTCATCTAATTCCCGATCGCCGGTATAGATCCTTTGCAGCGCAAACCCCTGGGGCTTGTCGAATTTGTAGAAGTAGACCTCTTCAAGACGGGCTTCCATCAGGGTTCCCTTTGCGTCCACGGTCCGCTCATCGTGCTTGTGCGCCGGGAAGGAACTCCAGTTCCCCGATGGCGTGTAGACCTCGACGCAAACAAGGCGGTGACATGCCGCTCCGGGGGGCAGGATCGAATTGATCTGCCGCGACGCATTGTCCCCGCCGCGAAATTCGATTCCGTACCAATCCACATCCTGCGGCGTGATGAACAGTCCTTTGCGCCGGGGATCGCCCGCGGTGAATCCATAGGCGATATCAAGCGTCCTGCTTTTCGCGATGAGGGAGAATTCGGTATGCGGCGGAAAATACGCCGCATGCGGGAGCCCTCCGAACACATTCGCCCGCGCACCTTCGGTCCTCCAGTCGCCCCACTTCGATGCAACAGAAAACCTTCCTCCCAAAAGGACGACGCAGAGTTCATTGTCACCGGTGTCGTGTCTCCAGCACTCTCCCTCGCCGAGCCGCCTGGCCCCGAAGTTCAGGTGATCCCAGCCTGCGTCCCTTGAGGTGATCTGGTGATAGGGACCGGTCCGCTCGCCGGCAGGATGCACCAGCAACGGACATTTCGGATCAGTCTTCATTCGCTCTCCCCAACCAACTCTCGACACTTGTGCTTCACGAGAAGCTTCAACTCTTCCATATACTCCCTCCCCGGGATCGCAGGATCGAATAATTCGGGCGTTCTTACGAAGAACTCGCGGCAGATCCTGGTCCAAAGGAGCCGCATGTCGGTCGCAATATTGATCTTTGCAACTCCGCATCGAATCGCATTCTTCAGTTCCTCTTCGCTTATCCCTCTGGAATCCGTCTTCAGGTTTCCCCCTGCATCGTTGATCCGCGACACCTCACTGTGTGCGACGGCAGAAGCCCCGTGCAGAACCAGGGGGAATCGGGGCAGCGCGTTCTGAATCCGTCGTAACACGTCGAGATTCAACGCCATAGCACCTTTGAACTTATACGCGCCATGGCTGGTCCCGACAGCGACGGCAAGACTGTCACATCCGCTGCGCGCAACGAATTCTGCGGCCTGGTCCGGGTCTGTGTAGTGCGCATTGCCGCGACCGGCATCTCCAACATCTTCCACACCGCTCAGCACACCGAGTTCGGCTTCCACCGCAATCCCCTTCGCATGGGCCCGGTCCGCGATTTCTTTCGTGAGAGCGATATTTCGCTCCAGCGGCTCGTGCGAAGCATCGATCATCACAGAATCGTAGAATCCGGATTCGATCGCGCTGATGCAGTGCTCTTTATCGCCGTGGTCCAAATGCACCGAGGCACTCGCCCGCGGGTACATCGCTTCTGCTGCCGCAATCATGCCTTGCAGGAATCCCGGGCTCAGATATTTCCGGGCGGCAGGAGTGATCTGAATAATGACCGGCACATCCACTTCCGACGCTCCCGCGAAGATTCCACGCACCTGCTCAGCGGTGAAAACATTAAACGCCGCTATCGCATACCTGCCGTACGCCTGTTCGAATATGTCCGGAGTCTTCACTCTCACGTGCACGATCACCTTCCTTGGTTCTTCAACGGAGTCGACTGCATGATGACATTCAGTGTCCCGCCGTTGGTAACATCGGAATGCCTGATTTCCCATCCCTGAATCGGCTTTCCGTTGAAGTCGACGCTTCGGATCGTGCTCTTGCCCTTGTTCACTCCGCGTGTCTGGATGACGAAGCGCTTTCCGTTTGCGAGGCGAATGATTGTCCTTTCGAATGCAGGCGACGTCAGAGCATAGTCCTGTTTTGACGGACACATTGGGTACATTCCGATGGAAGCGAAGACGTACCACGCGGAAATCTGTCCGGCGTCGTCGTTTCCGCTCAAGCCGCCGGGAGTGTTGCTGTATTCGTCGTGGAGGATTTGTCGCACGATTGTCTGGGTTTTGTCGGGTTGACCGGAGTAGTCATAGAGAAACGGAACTTGTTGGTCCGGTTCGTTCCCATGCCAGTATTGTCCGCTCGCGAAGAACGCATCGAGATTGCGGTTAAAGAGATCCCGCCCGCCCATCAATGTGATGAGTCCGTCAACATCATGCGGCACATACCATGTATACTGCCATGGCGTCCCCTCGGTGATGTAGGGCATGCGTTTCGTCTTTGCGAAGTCTGTGGTAAAAGCCCCGTCGGCAAACCTCCCGCAAACGCATTGAAGATCCGGGTTGTACACGTTCCGGTAATTCTTCGACCTGGTGAGGAAAAACCGATAGTCTTCTGTCTTGCCCATCTTTTTCGCGATCTGGCTCAGTGCGAAATCATCGTAGGCGTATTCCAGCGTGCGCGAAACTTGCTCCCCCGTATGAAACGATTCTTTCACGCTGTCATCCAACGGGATGTACCCGTAGCGCATATACGAATCCAGAGCTCGCACCCCTTTTCCGTCGAGATAGTCACGGCGGTCTGCGGGCATCTGTGTCGCATTCTTCTTGAGATAGCCGTATTGTTCATCGGTCAACGATACGACCCCCTTCACAAACGCATCCGCAATCACCGCGATAGCATGGTCACCGATCATCGCCGATGTGTAGCTGTTCCAACACGGGAAGATTGGCAGCCATCCCCCCTGCCTGGCTTTGAGAAGCAGCGACCGAACCATATCTGCGCTGATGTCGGGGATCAGAAGGTTGAACAAGGGATGCAGCGCCCGATACGTATCCCAGAGGGAAAAATCACAGTAGTAGTTGCCTGATCCCACATTGCATATCGAATCACCTCCCGCAAAGCTCGGATAGGAACCATCGCAATCATTGTACACTCTCGGCACGATGAAGCAATGATAGAGCGCGGTGTAGAATTGGGTCCTCATCACGTCTGAGCCACCCACAACGCTGACCCGGGAGAGGAGCGTGTCCCACCGTTCCTTGAGACGTTCCTTTGCCAATTCGAAATCCCATCCGTCGGCTTCCTTTGCGAGATTCATTCGGGCCTGCTGGATGCTCGTGAAGGACGTTCCGATTCGTACGACGACACTCTTGTCGGCTTTGAGGGTGAAGCGGACGAACCCGCCGGGACGCTTGCCGGCCGCAATCTCTTTCCTCCCTTCGTAGATGGTAGAACCTTCGTAGGTGCCGTACGATTTGAACGGTTGACTGAATTGCGCGACGAAATAGCCCCGGAAGCCTGCCGGCTGGCCCCATCCCTGATAGATCCTGTGCACAGGGTTATATCCGGCGATTTCGTTCGTTTCCGGGGATACGCGGACGAATCCTTCACCATAGTCGCTGTTTGGCTCGAAGACGACGCATGCGCTATCGGACCTGCTGAACGTGAATCTGAAGATCCCGCATCGCGTTGTTGCCGTCAATTCACTCTCCGCTCCATAGTCCTCCAAGATCACTCTATAGTAATAGGGGGTAGACACTTCGCTCGTGTGGGAATAGTGGGAACCGCGCGATACAGGTTGGGAACGAAGATCGCCCGAGAAGGGAATGATGGTGAAACTTCCATAGTCTTGCGTGCACGAGCCGCTCAACCAGTGCGATCCTCGAAAACCGGAGATCAGCGTGTCGCCGTAGTAGTACGGAGCCACGCATTTTGATTCACCGTGGCGTGTTTGCGGCGTCCAATTCGTCATGCCAAACGGCGCGGTGACTTCAGGTATGACCTGAGCGCTGTTTTCGGTCCCTTCACCATGCTTTAGGGCACTGGGTGTGGTCGAAGGCGCTGTTCCGATCATCGGATTGACGAAGCGGACATAGGACTGTTTGTCACCCGCAAACAGCCGGCCGACATTCCAATCTCCAATCGCACAGGAACCGAGGAGTATGACGAGGGCGGCTTTCATGACTTTGCGAAGGCGCGGGCGGGGACCTGGTCGCCTCTCTTCGCGACCGATTTCCTTTCCACAATCCTGTGGTCCAGGATTAACCGCTCGACCCGGGGAGGAGGGTCGCTGCTGATTTGCCTGACAAGCATGTCTGCCGCAGACGTCCCGATTTCGTATGCCGGCATTTCAACGGTCGTCAGCGGAATTCTGAGTAGTCCGCAAATCTCGATATTGTCAAAGCCCATGACAGAAACGCTGTCGGGAACATCGATGCCCAACTCCTGAAGCGCGCTCATCAGTCCTGTCGCAACAAGATCATTGTAGCAGAAGACGGCCGTCGGAGGTTGTACTTTCGACGAAAACAAGTCTTTCCCCGCCCGATACCCGTTCGCCACGTAGGGTTCGACAGGAATAATCCCGTTCTTGTCAATGGTAATGTCGTGATCCATCAGGGCTTGCCGATACCCCTCCAGTCTCTTCTGACCGTGCCCGGTATGCAGCGGGCCGGCAAAATGAAAGATCCGCGTATGGCCTTGCCTGATCAGGTATTCAACGGCGTCATAGGCTGCCTTGAAGTTATCGATATCGACGATGTTGGCGGTGTTGTTTGTGACCGTGCCAAGGATAACCAACGGATACTCGTCTTTCAGCAATTCTGCAAGGTGGGTGAAGTCTGATCCCTCGCTCTGAAGAGGGGAAATGATCAAGCCGTCAACTCTCTTGCTCACCATGGTATCGATGATCTCGGTTTCTTTTGCCGGCAGGTGCTCCGAGCTTCCAAGCAATACCGAGTACCCCAGACGCGAACAGGCGTCGTAGACCCCTCGCATAAGTCGCGCGAAGTACGGATTATCGATTTCCTTGATGATGAGGCCGATACTCTTCGTCTCTCTCCCCGCCAGAGACTGTGCGATGTGGCTGGGGTTATACCGGTACTTCTTCATGATCCCCAGGACCTTTGTTCTGGTCTCGGAGGACACCCCGGGCTTGTTGTTGAGAACCAGCGAGACCGACGACTTTGAGACATTGGCCAGTCTCGCGATTTCTGTGATCGTTATTTTCACCTGGCGGTCCCGAATCAAGGTTGGTTTATCTTTCCTCAATGGACTCACACGCGTCCAATTGCAGAATCGTGTGATCGTTGAGCCCATTGACTTTTACGCTGTCGAATGTTCCCCTCCGCACATGGCGAAGCACGATCGCCTGATTTGTCACCGGCCCCTGGATGTCCGATCCGATAACCATGACATTCTCCGCTTCATCAAAGACGCAAGCGGGTCTGTAGTCGCTCTCTCTGACGCGAAGGATCATGTCCTGGATGGTCACATCGTCGATGTGACGGACATACACCCCCCATGCCGGCAATTCGCCGAACATGGAAAATTCAGGGTAGGCATTCTCCACCTCGGGGACCCGGCTCAATCCGCTTGGCGGAATGTACGCCATCCCCTTGGTCCCCCTGCCAGGATAGGTGATTTCGATGTTCCTGAGCGTCACATGTTCGACGGCATGGCCTGGGATTCCTGCAATGGAAGCCGGAAATGTATTGTGGGGGAACGGCAGATCAGGTCCCCGAACGTCATAGGCAATATCGGGGCGCCCGAAGGGAATGTCAGCCCTCACGTTCTGCACGGTCACATTTCTGACCGTGCTCACTCGCGCGTCGGAATTGCGATGGCCCAGCCGGATGAAGAATGCATTCCCGGTATTCGTCGCCTGAATGTCTGACACTGCCACGTTGTCAACCGTACCGCCGTCGACGCATTCGATCGCAATCGCCGATCGATACGTGTCATAGACCGTAATGTGACTGACGGTAATGTTCTTAAATCCTCCGCGGGAGTCGGTCCCAAATTTTACGGCACTTGCGCTGCTTCGAATCGTGCAGTGCGAGATGGAGATACTGTCGTTGAAGGATCCGGGAGACATGCTCTTGAGACAGATGCCGTCGTCCGCCGCGTTGACCGTGCAATTCGTGATACTCACATTCCTGCAGTCACAGATGTCCATCCCGTCATTGTTCCAGTATGCAGTGCTCTCTACTGCTATGCTATCGATCATCACACGGTTGCATTGCGAAAAGACCTGGACCCATCCTGCGCCGTTCCGCACGGTCACCCGTTTCACGACGACATTGGAACAATGGTTGAAGCCGAGGATATAGGGGCGGACGGCTTCGGACGGGCGCATCCGGTCATGAGAATATCCCGGATCATCGAACTGTCCGAGATGGTATAAACTATCGATCGTCAGGGCAAGCTGCAAGCCTTGTCCATCAATGGATCCGTCGCCCGTGATGCTGACGTCCGATGCGCTGTCGGCAAGAATGAGGCCCGGGTGCCCTGTTGCCCGCTTGTAATCGAAAGGATTCGTGCTCCCGAGCAATGTTGCGCCCTTCTTCACACGGAGCTCGACCCCGGATTTCAACACAATACTTCCACAGAGAAAGACCCCTTTGGGGACGATGACTGTCCCGCCGCCCTGCGCGGAGACGGCCTCGACGGCCTGCTGTATGCTTGCGGTGTTCAGTGTTTTGCCGTCTCCCACCGCGCCACACTCAACGATGGAACGCAGCACGCGGTCTCCCGGTCTGCTTTCGAATCCCGCGGAGAGCGCGTGACACGAGATGACAAAAAGGGCAAACCACCCAGTGTATCGGAAGTTTTTCATTGAGTCATGAAACGCCTGGAGTCGAAACGCCGGGAGGGGCGCCTTTTCGGCACCCCTCCCTTCACCCAAATGAGCCTACTTCACCAACATCATCTTGCGGGTGCTGGTGAAATCGCCTGCATGAAGACTGTAGAAGTAGACACCGCTTGCGAGGTGCGAGGCATTAAAAGTTGCGATGTGCTGACCGGGAGCGAGCACACCGTTCACCAATGTCGCAACTTCCTGTCCGAGCACGTTGTAGACCTTCAGGGTCACCTGTGACTGCTTCGGGATCGAGTAATCGATCTTCGTGGAAGGGTTGAACGGGTTCGGGTAGTTCTGCGACAGCGTGTACTGTTCAGCAATGCCCGACGTTGTCGGCTGAACGCTGGTCAGCAGCCACGCGGCTTTCCTGGTCGGGAACCAGTTCAGGTCGCCCGCGGGGAACCCACCTGACGCGCCCGTGTAGGCGGGCGAGGAGGTCGAATACGCGCAATCCATCGTATCGCGATAGTACGACATGAAACGATGGTCATACCCCGGCCACACGCCACCGCTTGAATTGCCGGCGGTTCCGTTCGGCGGCGGCATCGTGCAATAGAGAACGACCGATGTCATTGGAGCGGGGACATTGTTGAATGCGAAGCTACTCAGCTTGGTAAAAGCGTACGCCGAGTCGGCACCGAGTTTGCTCTTAATGGAATCCGTGAGCTGCCGGCCGACTCCGATATTCGGATCCCAGCCCATGTGAACGCAGGAATCCCACACTGCCTGAATCTGCGGCGTGACATACCAGTAGTTGTTCCTGATGTTCCATACGGTGTTCTTGTTGCCGGGAAGCGTATCACTGTTGATATTCGAATGATAGATCCAGGTCATCTTCACTTTGCCGTCGGCAAAGAACTCACCGGCCTCGCCAAAGTCGAATTGACGGTGATAGTTGGTATCCGCACCGAATGCCATCGGGTCGACCATCAAGTTGTTGGTGATCTTCACGTTCGAGCCAACGGCACCCAGCGATATAAGACCGTACCGTCCGCCGTTCTCATAGAACGTGTTGTGATCGACGATCCAGTTGTCCACCCGGCCGACGCTCTTCAGGTGTCGGACTGCACGATCGAACCCATACGCAAGCGTGTTGTTGATCAGGATGAGGCTGTCGAGCGACACGTCGCGGCAGTCAATGATACGTCCATTGCCGAGATCGTTCAACGGAGGCGTGCCGTCATTTGCCATCTTGTTGTCCACGAACTTCATGACACTGCAGGAACCAAAAGCGCTTGCATATGCCTGGCCGACGTTGTTCAGCACGTTCCCGTAGAATTCCATCCGGTCGGGGCTCGCGCCGCCGCGGCGGAAGAAGATGAACGGGGAGCCGTACGTATTGACGGCCGACGTGTCCAGATCAAAGTAGCCGCTGATCTGCAGGCCCTTGATGTAAATGGGTCCCTCTACATCGACAAACTGTCCCGGGACAGCAGTGGTTCCCGGTACCGGGCGACCATAGATCGTCGGCATCCCGCCGGTCCCTGTGTCTGCCGCTTCAATATGGATCGACCACCCGTTGTTCGTGATGCTGTTCTGCCAGAACCACGTCCCACCACGTTGGAGAACATAGATTCTGTTCGAATCTGCACGTGCACCATTGGTAAGGGTGTCCCCCGAAATAATCCCGTCGAGGTACGTCACGCCTGTTGGTTTGGGAATGAACATCGTGTGCTGACCAAACATCGCGGTGGTCATTGTCACCAACAACAGCAGCGCGGGCAACAGAGCCCGTAACGATCGTCTCATACGAACCTCCAGTTGTACTGTGAATGTGGATTGTGAATGGTGGATTGTGATGATGCGCTCCCATACATGGGGTTACAACGATATCTTCACCCAGAGATCGGCAGTTGTACCGAAGCGGACAGCCGATGTTTCGAGTCTGTACCCTTGAACAGCGTTCTCGAGGTATGTCCCCTCGGTAGCGTTCGTCAGGTTGTTGATGTTCAACCCCACCGACAGCATGGGTCCGATATCCTGCTTGAGCGAAAGATCCAGCCGTTCGAATTGACGCTGGATGGTGTTGCTCGTCTGATCGGATGAGAACGCGATGTAGTATTCTCCCTGATGGAAGTACGAAAGGCGCGCCGAGAATCCAGCAATGTCATACCCGAAAACAATATTGGCAAAGAACTCCGGCGCGTTCGCAATGCGAGTCTTCTGTTCGTCCAATACTTTTCTCGGATTGGCGAGCGGGAACCCCCCGATGTATATCGTATCGATAACCTGTCTGGCGTACGGCGTCCAGGTCTCATTTCTCACCAGCGAAAGATTGTAGGTCAACGTGATGCCGCTCAGGAGACCAGGCAGATACCGGAAGTTGACTTGCTGCTCCGCTTCAAATCCCCATACCTTGGACGGCTTCGGGGAGTTGTAGGGATAGTAGAGCTGATACTTGAACCCGGGGAAGGGGCGCTGGTTGTTCAAGTACTTGATCCCCATGCTATCTGGGATATTGCTGTTCGGGAGGACATCCATGTTGCTGAGATACTCGACCTCGTTGTTGATCTCCTTGTAGAAGCCCGAAAGCGAAAGAAGTCCGATCTTGTCTCCGTAGAACTGGAGGTTGAGTTCATAATTCCACGCATCGGCATTCTTCAAATTGGGATTTCCGACCTTCAACTGCGGCGCATCCACATAGGCGGCAACCCCAATCATGAGATAGGTCGGAAGCCGATAATTGAAATCCGGGCGGTTGATTCCCCGATATGCGGCGAGACGGATGTTCATGAAATCCGTCGGTTTGAGAATCAAGTGGACGTTTGGAAGAACGATCGATTCGGAATGGGATGCCGTGGTGTCCTGGTACACTGAATAGATGTTCAGGACTTGCGGGGTAAAGTAGGCGGTGTAGTCGTCTCTGTCCGCCTCAACGCGCACACCGGTGATCAAGGTCGCGAAGGTCCCGAAGTTCAGGGTGTTCATCAGATACCCCGCGCCCACCGCCTCCATTGCACTGTAGTCCCCCCCCGTCTCCTGAGTATTGTCGGAGTACTCGGTGTTGTGCGTGGCGGGATCGAACCCGGTGCGGGTGAAGTCATACCAGTTCCTCATCCGATCCGCAATGACGAGGGGGTTCAGCGAATACAATCCAAAGACGTTCCTGGTGTTGGACCCGATGAAATTTGAAAGAAAGACCAGGCCCTGGGACATCTGGAGATTGCCGAACCCATACGCCGCGAAATTCTTCGGGACAACGGTGCCATTTGGATCCACCATGTAATTCTTGAACTGGACTCCGTTGTAGTATGGAGAAAAGAACGCTGTACTGTTTCTGCGATGCCAATGGGCCACATACTTGCCGCCGAACTGGACTTCCCCGGCCAGATCGAATGCGGTGTAGTCCCGCTTGACGTCAAGAAGCCCGGTCCTTTGGAAATCAAGACTGTTGCTGGTGTTGATGTACCCGTATTGGATGGAGGCGATGCCGAAGTTGTTGAGCGCATACGGTATCAGCGCTTCATAGGGTCCCTTCAGGAGGGATTGCGGTACAATCCTCATGCCTGAGATCGTAGCGCCGTTCTGAATGAGTGACGGTTCGAGCCAATTGATGTTGAAGTCGTAGGGCATGTCCGTCCGAGACTGCGTATGCGACAGAGACCAGTTCACCTGGAAATCGGCAATATGATTCTCACCCTGGAGTGAGAATGCCCGGACATCGGTATTGATATCCTGGCCCGTGAAGTGATACCCCACCCCTCCCGCCTTCGGATAGTCCCGGGAAAGGGGCGAGAGGACCCGTTCCGTTCTGTTCAGATCGAAGGCGAACTTCACCACACCGTTGTCCGGCGTCGTTGCATCCAGAATGATTTTGCCTCCCCGACGTTTCCGGACTTCAGGAGTGTATTGAATCGTAAAGTCAGTGATGTTCCAGTCATAACTTCCTGATCGAGGGACTTTGAGATCGTACGCCACGTTGAAGTCTTCACTGCTCCGGATCCGCCTCTCGATGTTGCCGAACACCTGCACGCCCAGCACGTCGTCAAAGAACCTCTCGCCGTAGTTGCCGTAGGCGTTGAACTGACCGTATTTTTGGTCCATCCCGTTGTACGTCCCTTGCGCCGTCGCCTGGATCGATCGTGTCGCCGGTGCCGTCTTCGTCACGAAGTTCACGTTGCCCGCGATCGCCTGGCCGTCCATGTCCGACGTGATGGCTTTGGTCAGCGTAATCCCCGACAGCGAGCCCTGCGCAATGGTGCTGAGGTCAACCCCGCGCGAGTCCGCATCGGTCGCTGCCAATTGCACGCCATCCACCGTGATTGTCGTCATGTTTTCACTCAGCCCGCGGAGGACGATTTGGCTCGCCTCACCGCCGGACCGGACGACGGAAACGCCCGGGAGACGTCCGATGGCCTCCGCCGCGTTCGCGTCGGGAAGTTCCTTGATTTTCTGCTCCGATATGACGTTGACGATCTTGTTGGATGTAAGCTGCTGATTGATCGCCGCCGCCTGCCCGACCGCCTGCCCGGTGATCACAATTTCCTGCCCTTGCACCGTCGTCACCGGCATCGAGAAATTCAGGGTGGTCGTCGCGTCATCAGTGACCGTCACTGTCGCGCTCTTAGTCGTATATCCGATGTAGGAGCACTTTACGGTATAGTGACCGGCGGGTACCGCCCGGATATTGTAGTTGCCGACGATGTCGGACGCACCGCCGAGAGAGGTCCCCACGATCATGATGTGTGCGCCCACCAGGGTTTCGTTCGTCAGGGAATCGATCACGACTCCTTTCACTGCGCCGGAGGCAAAAGCCACGGAGGGGGTGAGCAGGAAGACGAGTGCACAAAGCCGCACGACGGAGGACGGTTTCACGCCATCACCTTTTGCTATTGAGAATGGGAAGATTGTCCTACTTTGCCCGGCGAGGCCCAAAAGCCGAACCGTTCTAGAAACAATACAACTTCAATAAATAGGCTTCGTTACAGGAGATTATGCGATTTTAGAGGATTGTTACTAAACCGCTCCAGTGAGGTACTGTATAAATTTGAAAAAGTCAAGAGGTTCATCGACTTTTTTTTCACTGGAGCGGTTCGTAGTGGTGAGGAAGGGGAACCGCGGAAGAGGCGACTCCGTAACCCTGCGTGCTACTGCTCCCGGAACAGCATCCCGACCGGGATGACCTGCTTTTGCAGGTGGGGACCCTTGATCGCCGCCTGCAATTCCATCCCGCCACCGGCCTGGAAGAACATTACCTGGATCCTGTGATACCCGGCGTCGAGACTGATGAATCCGGACTTCTCAACCGGGGCATGGCGACCATCATTGTTCACCACAATCTTGCCGTCAATCAGCAGCACCGAACCGTCGTCCGATGTCGTGTACAGTGTGTAGAGTCCCTGCTCCGGGATGTTGATGTACCCGTCGTAGAGAACCCCGAAATTGCCCTCCCGAACACCGTTCGGAATCGCCACGCTGTCCGCCGTGCCCGACGACACCGGCGTCAACGCGGAGAAGAGCGGCATCGACTCGCCATCGGTTTCGAAGTACTGGTAGCGCAATCCGCGAGCGGGATTCTTTAGCGCGGCCAACGCCTTCGACCCGGGATGCACCTCTCCGCGTACGGCAAGAACTGTGACCGACTTCGGGGGAAGAACCACACGGAGACTGTCACCCGACAACGTCGCCGCGGTGAACCGCACGGGCTTCACGGCCTCCGGATCGTCAAAGGTGTTGTGTGCATTCAGCGCCGACGCTGTCAGGATTTCGCCCGTGACGCTTGCCGCAGTGAAATGCCTCAGGCGCACCGCGACATTCGCGGGGGCATCCGGATCGACGTTACACAGTGACACGTGCAGCACTCCAAGGCTGTCGATCGACGCGGAACCATTGACCGCGGGCAGGTTGTTCCCGCCGAACGAGTACGTTCGCGACGCGACCTGGATGGGAACCATCATGGCATTCTGATGCACCGAATACATTCGGAAGACGTGGTACGTCGGGGTGAGGATCATCTTCTTCCCGTCCGTTAGGATCATCGCCTGGAGGACGTTCACGACCTGCGCAATGTTCGCCATGCGTACGCGATCGCAGTGATTGTTGAAGATGTTCAGCGTTGATCCCGCCGCCACGGCATCACGAATCGTGTTCTGCTGATACAGAAAGCCGGGATTCGTCCCGGGCTCGACTTTGTGCCATGTTCCCCACTCATCGACGATCAATGCGACGTTCTTGATCGGATCATACGTATCCATAATTGCCGCATGCTTCGAGACCAGCTCCTCCATCCGGAGCGTCTTCTTCATAATGTCGAACCATCCTGCGTTGTCCACGTCAGTCGCCGTCTTCCATGCCGAAGAATAGTAGTGCAGCGACAGCCCCTCAATCGATTTCCCCGCGTTCTTCATCAGTGTTGTTGTCCATGCATAGTCTTCGGCGTTTGGGCCGCAGGCTATGCGGAACACCTTGTTCGCTCCGTAGGTCCGCATGTACGTCCCGTACCTCCGGGCCTGATCGGCGTAGTATTCCGGTTGCATGTCGCCGCCGCATCCCCAGCTTTCGTTGCCGATGCCCCAGTACTTCACACCCCAGGACGTTTCACGCCCGTTCTTCTTGCGCAATTCCGTCATCGGGCTGACGTTGTCCGAGTTGACATATTCCACCCACTGCGAAAGCTCCTGGACCGTTCCACTGCCCACGTTCCCGCAAATGTACGGTTCGCATCCGATCAGATTGCACAGCTCCAGGAATTCATGCGTCCCGAAGCTGTTGTCTTCGGTCACGCCGCCCCAGTTCGTATTGATCATTTTCGGCCTCATCGCACGTGGTCCGATGCCGTTCATCCAATGGTATTCATCCGCAAAACACCCCCCAGGCCAACGCAACACCGGGACCTGGAGTCGTCGCAGCGCTTCAATCACATCCTTTCGGAGACCATCGATATTCGGAATGTCGGATTCCGGCCCCACCCAGATCCCGCCATAGATGAGATGACCAAGATGTTCTGCGAACTGCCCGTAAATGTTTTTGTTGATCTGGTAATCCTGAGTAGCGGCGTCAATCGTAACCGTGGTCGACACACTCTGTGCGCCAAGAGAAACCGGCAAGAGGATGAATAGCAGAATAAATAATGGAGTTCTTCTCATGTTCGCTCCGGAGGGAATGTGAATGAAGTGTATGACCGTGCGCAACATAGTGAATGTAAAATGAAATCGCTACTTCCACTTTGTGCGTAAGAATGGTCACTGCTCTTGAAGAACTCGCGTAATTGTGTATCTTAGCCAGTACCTTCATCGCTACCCTCGCCGAAGTTCTCTAACGCCAGTGCGACGAGACCGTCAGGCCGATTTCGACCCCGTCAAACAAGGAACATCTCATGAGCCCCTGGAAACGATTTTTCATCTCGCTCGCGGTGGGTGCCGCGATACTTTCTGCCACCGCTGTTTCGAACCCCACACCGGAGAAGTCCCCATCGGCACGCGTGGTTGAGAACTTCAACCACGGCTGGCGCTTCTCACTCGGATGCATCGAAGGGGCATCGACTGTTGGCTTCGACGACAAATCCTGGCGCGTGCTTGATGTCCCGCACGACTGGAGCATCGAAGGGGAATTCAGGAAGTCCAACCCTGCAACCCCTTCAGGCGGAGCCCTCCCCGGCGGTGTCGGCTGGTATCGAAAATCCTTCGCGCTACCGAAAACCTCTTCCGACCGGCTGGTGTTTATCGAATTCGATGGGATCTACTGCAACAGTGAAGTCTGGATCAACGGTCACTACCTTGGTAAGCGGCCGAATGGATACATCTCGTACCGCCTTGACCTTACCCCGTGGGTGATGTTCGGCGACCGACCAAACCTCATTGCCGTCAAAGTCGACAACTCAGCGCAGCCGAACTCCCGCTGGTATTCCGGCTCGGGCATCTACCGCAATGTCCGACTCGTGCTGACCGACCCGGTCGCGATCGACCACTGGGGCGTCTTCATCACGACCACCGACATCACCACAGCTTCTGCCCGTACGCTCGTCCGGACCGCTCTCCGCAATTCGTCGTCGCGCAAAGGGCAGGTCACTGTCACGAACCGCATTCTCGATCCGACAGGGAAGGAAGCCGGGAAGGCAGTTCAATCCGTTACACTGAAGGGCATGGGAGCGGATACGCTCACGCAGACGATACCGGTAATGAATCCTACGCTCTGGTCCATCACGGCCCCCAATCTGTACCGCATGGAAACGACCATCGAGCAGGGAGGGAAGGAGATTGATGAAGTCTCGACCACGTTCGGAATACGCTTCTTCCGCTTCGACGTCGAACACGGATTCTTCCTGAATGGCGAACACCTTAAGATCAACGGCGTTTGTAACCATCATGACCTGGGCTGCCTCGGAAGCGCAATCAACACCCGCGCACTTGAACGTCAGCTGGAGATCCTCCGGGGCATGGGAGTAAACGGCATCCGAACCTCGCACAATCCACCGGCACCAGAGCTCCTTGACCTGTGCGACCGAATGGGATTCGTCGTGATGGACGAAGCGTTCGATATGTGGAAGATGGAGAAGAATCCGTTCGACTACTCCCAGGAATGGGACGCGTGGCACCGGCGGGACCTGGAAGACCAGGTGCTGCGGGACCGGAATCATCCCTCGATTATTCTCTGGAGCATCGGTAACGAGGTCCGAGAGCAGTGGGACAGGAATGACACCAGCGGGACAGCTATCGCCCGCGAGCTCTGCGGCATTGTCCGATCACTCGACACGACCCGCCCGATAACGGCCAACTGCAACAACGCCGTGACCTGGAATCCCGTCCTGAAACCGGGTGTTCTTGACGTTGTCGGCTTTAGCTACAACCAGGGTCTGTATGCGACAGTGCCCACAGACTATCCCGGCCGACCGTTCATTGCATCGGAATCAGTGTCATCTCTCGCGTCACGAGGGCACTACTTCATGCCCGCTGACAGCATTCGCCGCTGGCCGCTCCGCTGGGATGTTCCCTTCACGGAGAACTACCCCGAGAACACCTGTTCCGCGTATGACAACATCTCGGCTCCGTGGGGCAACACCCAGGAAGAGGCGTGGAAGATGATCAAGAGACTTGATTTCGTCTCGGGTCAGTTCATCTGGACCGGCTTCGACTATCTCGGAGAGCCCACGCCGTACGACTGGCCGTCCCGTAGTTCTTACTTCGGAATCGTTGACCTCGCGGGATTCCCCAAGGACACGTACTACATGTACCAGAGTGAATGGACCACCACCCCCGTCCTGCATCTTCTCCCCCATTGGAACTGGAAGCCTGGAGACACTGTCGATGTCTGGGCCTACTCGAGCGCACCCGAAGTCGAGCTCTACCTGAACGGGAAATCATTCGGTGCGAAAACGAAAAAGGGAGATGATCTTCACCTTGCCTGGAAGGTTCCCTTTGCGCCCGGGACTCTCCACGCCGTAGGCCGGACCGGAGGAAAGGATGTGTTGACCGCCGACGTGAGGACTGCCGGATCGCCTTCAGCGATTTCCGTGAAAGCCGACCGCGCGGCGATCGCCGCAGGAGGTGATGATCTCTCCTTTGTCACCGTTTCCGTGCTCGACAGCGCCGGGACGATTGTCCCGGACGCCGACAACCTCATCGAATTTTCCGTCTCCGGACCGGCAGTGATTGCGGGAGTAGACAACGGACTGCAGACGAGCCACGAATCGTTCAAGGGATCTTCAAGGAAGGCCTTCAACGGGCTCTGCCTCGCAGTGTTGCGGTCGACCAATGAGAAGGGCGCCATCACGTTGACCGCCCGCTCGAAAGGCCTTCGTGAGGCTGCCGTTATCCTGACATCAAAGTAAAAGCCTGTACGCCGTTCCGACATGAATTGAAGAAAGGTCGTCAGATGAAATGTCTCCGCTTCGTTCTCATTCTTTTCGGACTCTTCTTTTGGACGCACGCTCAATCACAGGACAAGGTCACGATCGCATTGTGGGGCGATTCCAAGGATAATCTTGACAGCGCCTGCACAGAAATTGCATCGATCCTGCTCCGTGACACCGCCAGCTGGGATGTCCAGGTCCACACCGGGGACTTCACGCTTGGTGGAGAAGCAAAGGATTGGGAACGGTCTCTTGGTTATGCCGGCGTGAAACAACTGTTCGTGAAGGGCCGGTTTCTGATGTGCACGAGCAACCATGACGCCGAGGAAAAGGGCACCCAGTCCACGAAACGATCGGCATGGGACAGATTCACAGCCGGCGTCCTCCCGGTGAACGACCTCGACAGCTCGACGCACTTCTATGCCTGGCATCGAGCCAATGTCTATGTCGTGTTCTGCGACGGATTCTTTACCGATTCAACGACGATGCAACGGTGGTTGGACGGATACCTTGAGCAGGTAAAATCGAAGGATTGGTTGATTGGGGTGTGGCATGAGCCGGCGTATGCGCTGACGTATAAGCCGGCCTATTTTCCGACATGTCGGGGATGGCTTGAAAGTCTTGAACGCCACGGGGGCGATTTCATCTTCAACGGACACGCCCACCAGTACATTCGAACGAAGCCGCTCTTGCCGGACGGTACGATTGACGAACGCGCCGGGATGGTCACGATTATCAACGGCACAGGCGGGGCCACATGGGAAAAACCCGCGCCAATGGGCCCGATGATCGCCTACACTCCCTCGGAGAAATCGTTCCCCTGCATCACGTTCCTGACATTCGAGGGCGATACGGCCTCCCTCAAGACGGTGGACGCACGACCGGGAAAGAACCTTCGAGTCATCGATGAATGGAAATGGCGGCGATGAGAACCTTCGCGTTGGACGGCTTCGGTCGAGCGCATGAAGGACAATGGCGAAACCGCTACCCGGGTCTGACCCTTCCAAGGAGAGAGGACAGCAACGCTGCAGAGTACATCACCATCCAGGGAATTATTGGAAAGCTGTAACGGCGCGCCCCGTAGTACGCAAGATAGATCGCAGTGAAGTACAGAATCACAACGATCCCCACTGCCGACCAGCCGGGAGCTCCTCCTATTCCCGCCCGCTTCCACCAACCGAAGAGGAGTGATGCCGCAAACATGACAAAGACGACGTTTTCAAATATCGCGTTGACGTGATCAAACCACAGCAGGAAGCCTCGTTTCGGTGGCGATGCGTTCGGTATTCCGATGTCGTTCCAATACATGCCATCTCCATGGTCAAAGAGGGCGAGAAATTTCCTGGGCAGGAGAGTGATCGTTCGCCACGGATGAGTTTCCATGTACGTGATTGCTTCTCTTCGTGCGACCTGGTCGTTTCTGTAATCATGCATGACACCTTGTGTCCCATCAAAAATGGGCGGCTCAACCCATGTTCCGTCCGCTTCGGGACCGTTGCCGATGTAAAGATTTATGCCACCGTTGTTTGAAAGGACAAAGTCGCCGAAGATTCCATAATTCCGAATGATCCACGGACACAATACGAGAATTAAAGCAGAATAGAGCACTGCGACTTTTTTCGCTCTTGTGACCAGGCTCTTCCCTACCCATGAGAATTGGGGGAAGAGAAGAAGGAGGAACACAGGCAACAGGAGAGTCTGCACCTTCACAAGGGTCGCAACGCCGAAAACGAGTCCGGCAGTGAACAACTGTCCCGGAGGCATTGCCTCGTTCGCCGCGATGCAAGACAACACCAGTGCCACTCCGAGAAACAAGAGAAACACATAGACGACTTCGACACTGGCAAGGGACGTATATGCGATATCGTTCGGATATATGGCAAGGACCAAAAGGGACAGCCTTCCCGCCACCTCTGATGTAAAAAGATGTCGTGCTATCCAGTAAGCGAGTGCCAGCGATCCAATGGAACAAATGAGATTTGCCGTTTCTACCACACTCATCGAAACTCCGAAGACACGGAAAAGCATCCCCAGAAACAACGGATAACCAATGGGAAAATATGCCGTGGCTTCTCCATGAGCGGAGTAACCAAAACCTTGCGCAATGGACTCCGCGCTCCGAAAGTAGAAACTAAAATCGCTGACCGGATTGGGGTGAAAAAGGAGTATCCATACGAGGCGCATTGCAGCCGCCACGACAAACACGGCCGGAAGAAACCAGCGAGAGAGAAGAATCGAGTGAATGAGATTCGATCCTGTGCCGGCTCTGTGGCGTGCAACGTCTTGATTCATCGCGACGTTGGCGTGCATACCTTCGATCATCTACCTGGTCCCACAAAAGGAGATTCAACAAAAGATACTTCGATAATGGACGGTTGTCAACGTCACGACGCCGACCTGCGTTGGAATCATCCATTGACCCATCGGAGCGCTTCCCCACTCTTCATACGGCCGACGAGTCCGATCTTCCCATACGGACAACAACGCGGTGCTTGATCAATTCACACCCCATGGTGATCAGCTCACCGCGTATTCGCTGGCCATCGAGTTCCATCCAGGAGACTCCTCGCTCACAATGTTCCGGATTCTCGACGTGGATCTCATACACCGATTCCCCGTGACGATAGTCCATCTGAAATCCATCCCACCACCCGGGAATGACCGGGCTGATCGCCAGGGTCGTTCCACGAACCCGAAGTCCCAAAACTTCTTCCACCCAGGCACGATACATCCAGGCTGCTGAACCCGTATACCAGGACCACCCTCCCTGTCCCATTCGCCCGGGCAAACGGTATACGTCGCCGGCGGCAACATAGGGTTCAATCCCATAGCGCCATACCGATTCCGGATCGCGTGCATGCTCGACGGGGTTGAGCATGCGCAACATTTTTTCCGCACGGGTGCCGTCCCCGCTTCGCGCCATGGCCATGGCCAGCCACACCCCCGCATGCGTATATTGCCCCCCGTTTTCTCTCACTCCCGGCGGGTAGCCTTTGATATACCCTGGTGAAGGCATCGACGTATCAAACGGCGGTTCGAACAAGAGGATCAGCCCTTCCTGCTCCTGAACGAGATGCTTCCATGCCGATTCCAATGCCATGCTCGCCCTCCCTCTGTCGGCTGCTCCGCTGAGCCAGGCCCAGGATTGCGGCAAGGAATCAATTTGCGCCTCTGCATTCGCTGAAGATCCGAGGGGCGTGCCGTCATCAAACGTCGCGCGAAGATACCATTCGCCGTCCCACGCGAAACCTTCAACATGCTCGATGAGCGTTTGCCGGTCCTGCTGATACCTTCGGCAGAGTTCGTGATGTCCGAGGCGCTCAGACATCTCTGCCATGCCGTTCAGAACATCGATCAGGAACCACGCCAGCCAGACGCTCTCACCCTTGCCACCCACCCCGACGAGATTCATGCCGTCATTCCAGTCCCCTGACCCCATCAAGGGTAATCCATGGGCTCCGGACGTCTGTCCACGGGCAACAGCCCGCCGGCAGTGCTCGAATAAGGGGGCACGCTCTTTTGAAACCGCAGGAGATTGGAAGCTCTCCTGCTGGTCTTTCCCAAGCTCCGGCGAATCCAGGAATCCAACCATCTCGTTGAGGATCGACTGATCGCCGGTGACCCGGACGTAGTGAGCGACGACATAGGGGAGCCACAAAAGATCATCTGAGAATCGCGTGCGAATTCCTTCTCCCCCGGGAGAATGCCACCAATGCTGAACATCGCCCTCGGCGAACTGCCGGCTGGCTGCAAGCAGAATATGGTCGCGCGCCAGCGCGGGATGCGCGTAGAGCAGCGCCATCACATCCTGCAGTTGATCGCGGAAACCAAAGGCCCCGCCTGACTGGTAAAACGCTGACCGCCCCCAAACGCGGCACGCGAGAGTCTGATAGAGAAGCCATCGGTTGATAAGGAAATCCACCGCAAGTTCGGGGGTATGAACTTCGATCGTGCTAAGGCGAGTATTCCACCACGCTTTCGTTTGTTCGAGAGCCGCCTTCACCACGGTACTATCCCGGTACTCAAGAATCAACGCCCGGGCTCTCTTGAGCGACTCGGCCTGGCCGAGGACAAACGTAATTTCGGTCTCCTCTCCTGGAGCAAGGCGAACGGCCGTCTGCAATGCAGCACATGGGTCGAGGCCCGCCCCTGTCCTTCGGGAAAGTCCTGCCCTCTCCATTGCGGCCGGGTTCCCCATCGAACGATTGCGACCGAGAAAGCTGGCTCGGTCGCCCGTGTACGACTCGACCGGTAGGCTCACCGCAGCGAAGGCTACGCCATCTGCAAAATCGGGATGGTAGAAATTGCGCGCGATCACGGCTTCGTATTCATCGTCCCAGGCGGTCACGACATACCCTTGGGAAGATTCACGAACCTCTCCCAGGGTCCATTCGACATAGTGCGTTATCGACAGTTTTCGTGTTCTTGCGGTGTCGTTTCGAAGCAACAGCCGCTGCAACTTCAGGGGCACTCCACCCTGGTCATCCATCGGGACGAACACCGTCAGCTCCTGGTCAATCCCATGACTGTTGTGTTCAAACACCGTGTATCCCGCGCCGTGCCTTGCGCGGTAAGCGGTTTCTTCGCGAATGGGCTGAGCGACCGGTGTCCAGTAAATTCCCGTCTCTTCATCCCGGATGTACAGGGCTTCAGAGGGCGGATCCGTCACCGGATCGTTCGACCATTCAGTGAGACGGTTTTTCTGGCTGTTTCCCTGCCAGGTAAAGCCGGCCCCCGTTTCACTGACGATTGCACCAAAGGTCGGGTTCGCGAAAACGTTGACCCAGGGCATGGGGGTATTCATTCCGGGACCGAGATAGATTGCGTACTCCAGACCATCCGGCGTGAAACCGCCGATACTGTTGAAGTACGGGAGGTCCATGAATTTGAGAGCGGCCGAGGGATCCCGGGGATCGCGCTTTGTAGGGATCGATGCCGGCAGATCGGGCACCTCCAGCGACACGCCGAGTTGTTGGTGAAGATTGCCTCTCGCTGCCACCATGACTGTGCTTGCAACCGTTCGAAGAAGGGTCAGGTCTTCCGCCGGTATCATCTCTGCGCCGCGCAAGAAGACTCCGCCGGGTTTATCCACCCCCGTCCCTGACGAGTGTGTTTGGATCAATCGTTCGAGTTGGTCGTGAAGCGGGCGCTCATAACCGCGGGCTTCCTCATTCAGAATCACCAGGTCGGCGACAAGTCCATGCATGCGCCAATAGGTATGTGCGTGGAGCATTTGACGGACCAAGCTCAGATCTTCCGCCTCTCCGATTGCGACCAGCGCGATCGGCAGGTCACCCGAGATGCCGTAGGCCCAGAGTCCGGACTGCCCCTTCCGATTCTCTGCGATGCGCTCCGCAGGAGCACGCAGGAGGAGGTTGGGAAAGAGGAGGTGACTCGCCAGCTGTTGAAAGCTTCGCGCATCGTCCGGCTGAATGTGGAGGAGTCGCAACTCCAGCTGTGCCGAAGCCCAGGCAAAATCCATTGCGCGACCGATCGCATGGTGGTCGCCGTATTTCACCATCATGCTCAAGACCTCTTCGCGCGTTGCAGCGGCGGCGATTACCATCGATACCTCAATGCGCTGTCCGGGAGCGATGCTCAGACTCTGGCGAAGACTGAGGATCGGGTCCAGAGCAACTCCCTGGCTCTTGCCAAGCTCTTGGGCTGCACCCATCGGAGCGGCGATTGTTCGTCCCCGGCCGATAAATCGGGCCCGGTCGGTTTCGAAACGCAACTCCCCGACGTCATCATGTTCAAGCGTAAAACGATGTCCGACATAGATGTTCGGCTCATGATCTTGCCGCAGACGGCGGAAGCCCAGGAGTGCATGCTGCCCGGCCGCCGCCTCGGTTTGAATGAACAGCTTGTTGAACGCCGGATGCTGCCGGTCGGCGTTGTGGGGTGAGAGCGAAAGTTCGACGTAGCTTGTCAGATCGAGCTGGCGGTTCCGGAGAGACCGGTTGATCAGCGTCATGCGACGAATTTCGACGTCATCCTCCGGAGCGACAATAATTTCCGTTTCCGTCTCAATCCCGTAGTCAACGCGCCGAAACACCGCCCGGTCCAGGGAAAAATCGGCGGAGTAGTCCTCGACCTTCCCACGGGTCGGCTGATAGGTGTTGCACCAGACCCTGCCGGCGTCCACATCGTGGATAAAGCAAAATGTACCCCAGGGGTCCCGGGTGCGGTCCGATCTCCAGCGTGTTATCTCAAAGTCACCCCACCGGCTGTATCCACCCCCGGCATTCGTCAGCATAAGCCCATACCGTCCATTGCTGAGCAGTTGGGTCTTGGGCGTCGCAGTATGGGGCGTGTCGAACTGACTCACCGATGGTGCCACTTCCCCAACGGCCGCGATTGAAGAGATGCGGGCACGCGTCGATACCTGGTTCAGAGGAGGAAGCTGCGGGATCCGCTCGTAGAGCAATGGTTCCACCGTTCGCACGCGGGCATCGTCGTGGAAATCGTTCTGGATGGCATTGCCATGGAGAAGATTGGTCAACGCCAGGAATGACATCCCTTGATGATGGGCCATATAGGAACGGACAATCAGGCCGCGGTCCCCTTCCCGGGTCGGTTGCTGGCTGAAGTCCATCGCTTCAAAATAGCCGTAGTCGTCGAGCAGTCCCAGTTTCCCGAGTCGTTTGAGATTCCGAAGGGCCTCTCGCGGGGCGATGTTGATCGCGAGAAGCGTGGCATACGGAGCGATCACAATCTTCTCCGCGAGCCCGCGCTTGAGTCCAAGTGTCGGCACGCCAAACGCTTTGTATTGATACGTCTTGTTGCTATCCAGATCTCCGGAGGCAGACTCCGAAATCCCCCACGGCACGTGGTGTTTGCGGCCGTACGCAATCTGGATCATCACGGCTTCCCGCATCGCTTCGTCGAGCAGCGAGTTTGAATATGAACGTTGAAAGAGATACGGCATGAGGTACTCGAACATCGTTCCGGTCCAACTGAGCAGCACCTGTCTCCGGCCGATGGCGCCATAGGGCCGACTCATCGCAAACCAGTGCTCGGAGGGGATGTCTCCGCGGGCAATGGCAACAAAACTCCCGAGACGCGCTTCGCTCGCCAGGAGGTCGTAGTACGCGTGATCCAGTCTCCCTTCGGTAACATTATAGCCGATCGAAAACAGTCTGCGGTCGGCGTCATAGAGAAACCGCATGTTCATGGATGCTGAGAGTTCACGCCCTTCCTGAGCGAGCTGCCGAACAGAAGCCAGCATTTCACCCGCAAGCCACTTCGCCTTTTCAAACGCCGCGAAGACCCTGTCGATCCAGATCGCGACGGCAGAATCGTCTGACATCCCCTGGTTCCGGATCTCCTGAAGGAATGGGATCCAGCGGAGATTTCCACTTGCGAGTTCCAAAAGGGAAGGCGCATGAAGGAGCGCTTCTCGGAAAGCCGCAGCGGCAAGAGGATCCTGGACATGCGCCTCTTCCGCGGTTTTTTCCCCCAGGATTTCAATCCAGGAAAGATAGCGATCCGCGATGTTCAACCAGGCCTCCAGTTGCGCTTGCAGCTGCCCTGCCCAGTAGGTGATGCCCCCATCGACCGCCTTCGATTCCCCTGCCACGACGGCAAGGTCGATCACACGTGTTCTCGCACGGCGGAGAACGCCCAACGCATCCACGATGCGGTTCGGAGGGGATTCCCATGCACGGAAGAAGTTTCGCAGAAGTTGGGCATCCAGTCCTGAAAACTTTTGAGCCGCCACGGCCCGACACAGCAACTCTCCCGCGTCCCGCAAACCTGCGAACGCCCTCCCGTCGAGTAGTTGCTCGTGTGTTAACATCTCTAACCCGCGGTCAAGAGACCAGAACGCGCCAAGCAGATTTCCGCTGTCGACAGTGGAAACGTAGCGCGGCTTGAGTGGAGATAACGACTGAATGTCGTACCAGTTGAGCAGATGGCCCTCGTGGCGATCGAGTTTGCCGACGGTTTTCATCGTGCCGGCGAGTTTGTGCGTCACTTCATCGGCTGTGATGTAGCCGAATTCATGTGCCCCGAGAACGCTCACCATCCACAGACCGACATTTGTGGGGCTGGTTCGCATCGCGAGTCGGTTCTGATAGGCGACCTGGTAGTTGTCGGGGGGCAACCAGGAGGTGCCTTCATTGACAAAGTCCGAGAAATACCGCCATGTGGATCGCGCGATAACCCTCAGAAACTGTCGGTCCCGCTCCCGGAGAAGGGATTGTGCCTGCTTCGTACGCGGACGCAGGATGAGAATCCAGCCAACGACGGGTGAGAAAAACCAGAGAACAAGCCAGGGAGCGGCGAGGAACAGCGTCGATGCCCCCCATCGTTGCACCCCCCATCCGACGACCACGCTGTACAGACTTGCAAGGCAAATCGAAAGGAGAAGCATCGGGACTTTCGCTCGGACATCACCATGCTTTGTCTGAGCTGAGATCCACTGCAGCAATCTCCTGTGCGAGACATGTCGTCGGTAGAACACCCGCGCGATGGCATCGAGGGAAATCCATCCCTCGTACGGAAGCAGCGCCGCTTCGGCAACGACCCGTAACAAATCATGCGTCAACTTTGTGATCGAGGCACCCTTGAATCCGGAGGGGGTGGTAGCCCAGGTGAAAGGCTGCGCCAGAGCATGGAAGAAGAGCTGAATGGCGACGACGCAGGTGGCGATCCAGCCGGCCTGGTACGATATCAACCAGGAGGCAAACAAGAGGGCGAGACTGGTACCGGGGAGCAAGCTCCGACGCAGGTTATCGAGAATTTTCCAGCGATCGAACCAGGAAAGCGGATTCCGACCCATCCCACCGTTCTTGCGGGGAACCCATGGTAGGATCCACTGCGCAATCTGCCAATCACCGCGAATCCAGCGATGTTCCCTTTTAACATAGGTCAGGTAATCCTGAGGAAACTCATCGTACAGTTCAATGTCGCTCGCCAGACCGACACGGACATGTGCGCCCTCAATCAAGTCGTGGCTGAGGAGCAATGCCTCTGGGAACCTGCCCGTGAGAACCTGGCTGAATACGCGCACATCATAAATGCCTTTGCCGATGTACGAGCCCTCACCGGCAAGGTCCTGATTCACATCGGAGACGGCATTAGTATAGGGATCGACGCCAACCGGATCAGAAAAGAGCCGGCTGAACGGGGTGCCGCTCATGCTTGGAAGGGAAGGGCTCACGCGGGGCTGAATAATCGTGTAGCCGGAAACGATCCTGCCTCTGTTGTCGAATCGTGCCTGGTTCAGCGGATGTGACAGGGTCTCAATCAGCCGCCGGGCAGTGCCATTCGGAAGCTGAGTGTCGCTGTCCAACGTAATCACGAACCGTACGTTGGAAAGATGCTCGGGGTTTCCCACGTGGACTAGGCCTTGAGCCCCGCTTGTCCGCGTTCCGTCGATCAACCCGTTCAGTTCCTCTAACTTTCCACGTTTGCGTTCCCATCCGATGAATTTCTGTTCAGATTCGCTCCATCTCCGATCCCGATTGAGGAGAAAGAACCGATTGCCGCCATAGCGCTGATTGAGGCCTTCAATGCGGGACGATGCGTCCTGGAGGAGGGATTCATCCGTTTCGCAATGGACCTGGTCGGCATCGACGTAGTCAGCGAATAATCCAAAAAGAAGGTTGTCCTCCTTGTTGGCGAGATAGCGTATTTCCAGCTTCTCCGCCTCGTCCTGTGTCGCCTTCACGTCCATCAGCAACATGGGGATGACGACGAGCGTCCGACATGCGTCGGGCACTCCGGAGACCTTGTAGTTCATCTTCGGGAGAGTGCGTGGGGGGAGGAGTCGCATCACCAGGTAATTCATTATCTCGAGCGCGAGCTGGCTTGCCGGGATAAGGAAAAGAACGGCTGTCAGGAGTTGTATGCCCGGCGTCTCTCCGTGCAACCCGATCAAGACCACCAGGAAGATCAACGCGAGGGAGAAGAACCCAATGCCGGCAAAATACACCGAAGTGTGATGACGGTACGTCCAGTGTAGTGCACGGAAACGAAATGCTTCGCGGCACCCGATCATCCGGGCCAGATCGCCTCTGCTTTCACCAATCAAATACGTTCCGACGTGGCGCGATCCTTCGTCGGCGAGGGAATCACCGGCAGCCCTGGCTGCCAAATCAAGAACCCGCTGTGCAACCTGGCATTCCGTCAGGAGGGAGCCCCGGTGAAGATTCTCGATCGACCGACGGTATCGATCGCGGGTGGCGAAATCCATGCGGGGATAAATGCCGGCCGGGTCCTGCCTCAGTAACGTCTCTACGCGGCACAATTGTTCGAAACAGACTTTCCAGTCGAGCAGGTCGAGTTGTCGAAGGCTTGTGAATGCATTCCCGATCGAAATATGATCCTTCGTCTGACGGTTCTTCTCCCTCAGACTCAGCTCGTTCAGAGATTTCTGGAACTTGCGTTCGAGCCAACTCTGTACCGGTGCCAGCGCAGCCTCTTCGTCATACAGGTATTCGATCAGTTGTGACGCGAAATACGGGCTCGGGTCCGGTTGGGTTTGCGTGAGTTCCGCCAGAATGGAAAAGATCTTCTCGTGGTCGCGCCGGTGGACTGCGATGAGCCTGTTCGCCCAGAAATTGGCAATCCCGCGTTCGTGCAGTTCGGTCTGGGTACGCCCGGCAATCTGCTGAATCCCTTCCATGAGGGCGGTACGCAGCATCTGCGGGACAGCCCAGAGTTCCCCGATCGACAACACCGCTTCGACTTGATACGCCGAGAGAAACGCCAGGATGTTTTCCTGGTCCAGCCGCAAATCAGTATGGGAAACAAGCTCCCGGGCCAGGCCGTAGATTCTGGGGAGGTTGAGATCCGGTTCAATCGAAAGGGCTGGCAGTTGTTTATAATAGCGACGGGGCAGATTCAGAAGGACCTTCCGGGCATTGGCTTCGATGATGTATTCATTATCGAGCAGCCACTCGGCGGCAGGCGACACTGTCTGCTCCAGCCGGTTCGCAACAGTGAGGTCCAGGCATGCTTCGTGGACCCATCGGCGGCCCCGTTCGATCCGTTTGAGCAGTTCGCTATTCTGTGCCGGGCCCAAAACCAACCGGTGATTCGCGGCCAGTCGTTGCGCGTGCTCCTGGAGTTGTGTCGGAGTCATGAGAGCGCCGGGAGACCACTCTGTTCCGTTCGGACTCTCGCGTTTCGGGTACAGGATGAACACTGCCGGAGGGGTCTCACCGCTCTCCAGCAAAACCGACAGCGGCACTGTCAACGCCTCGATCGGCGACTGGAGAATGAGAACACTCTCGCCGGAGACCAGCCAGCGAGCGTGATCCTCAATGAGTCCCCGCATCACTCCGAAGGTCCGCCGGCGTAACCACGCAGCGCACAGCACTGCTCCAGCCAATCCACTCACCAGGACTGGGACTGTGGCAAAACTCCAGTTTATGGGAGACGGCCAATCCAAGGCAAAAGAAACGATCGAGGCAAGAACGGCGAAGAAGAGAAAAGCCAATACAACTCCGAAGGCCCGGCGCCATGGGAAGGGGTCCCAGGTATGAATATCCCCATCGGGGCTTCTGCTCACCCACGCAGCGCGTCGGTACCCTCTTCTGCGCATTTGCTTGAACGCCTTGCGGGCTTCATCGTGCTTGCCAAAATACCCGAGAAGAGTCCCGTCGTACATCCTTGTTCCTTGTGGCAATGGGGCGATTCGTGTATGAGGGGACGTGGATGAACCATAGCGCAGATTCCCCTACGCCGGACAATGTTCGAAATGCCGACCGGACGAAAGTCAGGTGGTCTTGACAATTCGAATGGCATACAACAAGAGGAGCGCGCCAATGACCGAGGCAACCAACAGACCAATAACGCCTCCGCTTGATATGCCGATGAGTCCGAATATCCAGACCCCGACGAACGAACCAATCACCCCGACAATCAAATCGCCGAGGAGCCCATAGCCTGATCCTTTCATGATTTTTCCCGCGAGGAACCCGGCGACTATTCCGATCACGAGGAACAAAATGACATGTTCTGTACTCATTTGGCGTTCTCCGTTGTTCTCTGTGCGCTGCCTCAGGCCGTGAGACTACTACTTGACCTCGTATTCGAATCGTGTCGTCTTCGTGACTCCGTCGCTCTTGACATTGAGGGTAAACGTGTACTCTCCTTTTTCAGCGAGCGTCAGGGCCCCGCCAAAATGGTTCATCATGGGCGTCAACTCGACCGAAGAGCTTTTCTTCGACGGGGACACAATCACGACTTCCGCGCTGGCGTTCGCAATGTCTTTGCCGGAGACAGTGTCTGTCGCTTCAAGCATCATGTGATGTGTGCCTGCCATCATCGCCTTGCCCATCCCCATACTGGAATCATTCTTGCGCATTTGCCCCATAGTGCCCATCTTGTTGCCTTGCATGATCATCGTATCCATCCTCCCCTTCCTCATCTCTTTGTGCTGCGCCTGCGTCATGAGCCATACCTTCATATGAAGCCCGTCAACAGTCACGTCGACTATCGGCTTGCCCATCATCGCCGACGGATCGCCTTGTTTCATCTCGGTCTTGATGGTAGTGTTGCGAGCGGCCCACGCAAACCCCGGCAGTGCTACAGCCACCGCCAGGAACGCAACGAGTACACTGGATTTAGCGTTCATGATATGCCCTTTTGAAGGATGATTGATTCGCGTGGAGAGGGGTCCCCCTCGCCAGCGGTTCTTCTTGACGATGATCCCTCTGTTGCTCCTCCGCTTCTCTGTGCATTCCCTACACGTGTCATCCCGCAGCAACATAAGGCATGCTCTCCGCTCTGTCTTGACTCGACTTCACATATCCTCTTGATTTCGCATAGCCGTGCAACATGGAATGGAGGAGCTTTCTCCCGCGATGAATACGGGATCGTACCGTGCCGAGCGGACAGCCCGTGAAGCCGGCAATCTCCTCGTACGTCCATCCCTCAATATCACTCAGTATGACGGCGGTGCGATACTCCTGCCTTAGGACCAAAATTGCTTTCGAGACATTGTCGTCAAGAAGGTGGTTGAATACCACCTCCTGTGGATCGCTCACCTCTGAAGCAACGAAGGGCATAGAGGTTTCCGCCAGCGCATCGTCTCTGTCCAACAGGGTCAATTCTTTTGATTCTCTCCAATAGAGGTTGACGAACGAGTTCTTCAGGATTCGGCAGAGCCAGGCACGGAGGTTTGTTCCCTGATCATAGTGATCCCAAAACCGGTAGGCTTTCAGGTATGTCTCCTGCACCAGATCACGGGCATCAGCGGTATTCCCTGCAAGGTGCATTCCGAAACGGTAGAGCATCTCCGAGTGGACAAGCGCCTGTTGCTCAAATGTCTTCTGCTTCTCGTTCTTCCTTACCGTCATCGAGTCCTCCGTGTTGACTGTGGTGAAGGTGTGACTACCTCCCCCATCGCCGTTCGGGCCGATGGCACAGGCTCCCGCACATAGACTGTACTCGACTGCACCCCGCTCGGGAGGAATCCGGGCCTGAAAAGTATGGCCTTGAATGTCGTTGTGCGGGTGACAAGGACCTTGTTTGCTCCGAATGTCACAAAACGGCTCATCCGATTGGGAATGGACCCATCAGTGGTATAGCGAAGCGTATCCCCCGGACGGAAATCCTCGACGGTGGCAACAGAGTCTTTTCCACCGGCAATTCCCACAGGAACAAATCCAACGATGATCATGAGCAATCCAAATAGTAGTTTTGCGTAGAAAGGCATAGACACCTCGACTCATCAACTGCACGTGCGCAAGCATCGTACTGCTCACTTTGTGCCCGAACCACCACAGCGCGTGGCGCGACCAGGCCACCGCCTATTGCTGATTCCGACACGTTGCACAATCCGCAACCTGATACGATCTGCTCAAGGTTGCGGCCCAACTACACCAAGCGCCCATCTTACTTCGGAAGCGAATCACGGACTTGCGACGTCAAAGCTTGCAGGCCCTTCTCGCTCCAGCATTCCCATCCTGAATGACTCTGCTTATCCTTTGATCGCCCAAACCACGCCGGCCGGTAAAAGATTTCTACCCCTTTCCTCATCGTCGGCTGCAGGTACGCAGGAATGTCGGCACAATCGCAGTGCTCGGCCGTCGCAGTCGAAGTCGGGACCTCCCTGTTCAGAATGCCCAGGGTATGCTCATACCCGTTGCGGACCGACCGTATGTATTCCTGCACGCTGTCCGTATTGTACACCGCAACGCTGACAGCAGTCTCGACATTCTTCGTCAGCCGGTCAAATGACTGACGTGCAAACTTTTGTGCAAACACGGACCCATCGTTGTCGTGCCAATGGAGATCCAATCGCTCCAGCGGGTCGAGGTCAAAGTACGACAAGTGAAGATTGTCGGGCGAAGCGACGATGTATCGCGCGTACGACCCAACGGTGCTGATGGTATACGGTGTACCTCCATAACACGTGGAGAGGACAAGGAGATCGAACCTTCCGGAATCGCGGGTGAAGCTCTTCATTCCGACCGCGAGATCGCGCACAGTGAACGGTCGATCCGGATACGATGCATCGTAGCCCGCCCCGCCGAACTCCGGAATTTCGTGACCGAAGTAGAGGAACACGCTCCTCTGCTGACCCCGGTTGCCCACATGAAAGCGATGATACAGATCCGCTTCAGGATCGAGTTGCGATTGCTTCTGATCGCGCCAGTACAGCTCATGGGCGAGGAGACGTCCGTGCCGGTAGTAGTAGAATTCTCCGTCGCGCAGCGGAAACACAAACAAGAAGTCCCGGCTGGGTCGTTGATGAAAGATGAAGACCTCCGCCTGGGGATTGTGCTGCGCGACGCGTATGGCTCCTGCTACGGCCTCTTCGTCTGCCACGTGTTCGATGCCGCTCGTATCGTGGTAGAGATAGTCTCCGTCTCCGTGGACAACGCACACGATTGAGTACGGCGTCCCGAGGCCTCCCCCCTCCCCCTGTTCAGCGTCACGCTGAATAGGAAGTTCGGCGCTGCAGGACGGCAGCGTAGCCATGAGCGCCACGCAACACATGCTCACGAACAACGCCGAGCACATTGCGCCCCTTACCGGTCGGAAGACCGGCACTGCTCGATCACGAACCAACTATTTCACCAAAAGGACGAGCAAGATTGCGAGTAAGATGAGGGTCACGAGACTGACGGTTACGATGGTGTCCGCCTGCTCCATATCCTGTACCGTGTAGTTGGAGAACGCATTGAGCTGGTCATCCGGCACTCGTACGTAGCCATTCACGCCTGCAAGCTCATCTTGTTTGTCTCGAATTGTGGCTTTCAGCCGATCAATGCCGGCGCGATCGCTGCTCGAGATAGACGACGATCCTTGAACCATGTCCAGGGCCTTTTCCATGGTCTGGAATGATTCGTTCAGGATCTGTCGCTTCTCAGACGGATTGTCCGTCGCCTTGACTTTGGTCGCGGCATTGCTAAAGTATCCTTGAAGTTCGTCTTTTCCGCCGGCGTTCGCCGGGAGAGCGAGAACGAACATCATAACGATAGATCCAATTGCCATTCGTGTTGTCATTTTTGCACCTTTCGTGAAATTGGAATAGAGGCGACGACGCATGAGCGTATCTGATCAAAGACCAACCATGAGTCCAACGGTAATGACGTAGAAATTGTTCCTTACGCCATTATTCCCCGGAAACGTCTTAAAGTGTAGTGTAGGAAAACATATCTGATGTCCCCTACGAGTTTTCCGACTGAACCAAGCGGCAGTTCCAGACCTCCGCCGAAATGCCAGCCGAGTGGACGCTGGCGACACGTGCAATCTACTGTGAACTCCACACAAGAAAATCGCCCAAAGGAACGAAAGGGTGGTTAATCCTCCTGGGAGCCGCTCGTTAAAGGTGTGGGTGATCGAAGCCCACGCACCCATTCATCATAGATCTGCTCCACTCCGTACTGTGGAGAGCTTCCCCCACGATGTCGTTGCAGAAGATCAAGAGTCTCCATGCTGAAACCTCTCCTCAAAACATATGATTCGTTACGACGAGCGTGAAGATGCGTTACCCGGGGATATCAGGGAATTCGGCAGGCCGGCAGGAGACAATGTTCGATTGGGCCACGACCGGTCGGTCCGGATTATCACCGACAGGACTCTGGCCTCATTTGTCGTCGGTGGAGACTGTGCACAACAGTACCCATTGCCATTGACGAAAGGAATGGACATAAAGGATGAAAAAAGGATTAACCCCCTTCGAAAACGGGCGTAGTAGAGCCGGGGGGAAGAGAATACAAGCGGGCTCACATGTTGCGTGTTTGCCAACGCAGATGGGGGGCTAGAGGGGCGTGCGTGGTATCAGTAGTGTTACAGCAATCAGCAGGAACGTGGCCACCAGCACGTATCCCGACGGCTTACTTTCGAAGATGCGTCTTCCTATTCGTCGAGGGCGGCCCCTGGGCTACCGGACAATATCTCAAGAAGACCGTGGGCACTCGCGTCGGGAGGCAACGCGTAGCACGCATGCGTTCTCGGCCTACGCGATCGTCCGCACCTGTGTGCCGCGGTCTATGGCCGATCGCACTATCTCTGCTCGATGTCGACTTCTTCATGAATCCTCCGTGCTTCACAATGATGGCTCGGTTATTCCGCGACATGCACCTGGGCGTAGCAACCTGTCATTCCAGACATACCATTGGCTCAGGACTACAACATGGATGTACTCCCGGCGATGTGGGTCGCGACGGCCGTTTGCGGCAATCAGGAATGTGCCAGTGATTTTGTCCTGCCGGGCGTGAGCATGATACCACCGATAACCATTATTCCGATTCCAATATACGGCTCCCAGTAAACCTTATGGTCACTCTCCTTTGTCAGCTCGAAATTTCCGAAGTCCACAAGGCCCTCCTTCGTGACGTAGTTGAAACCCGTGTACACCGTCATCATTAAGCCTGCTATGAAAATGACCAGTCCAAATGTTGTTTTCATATTGGTCTTTCCTCCGGGGTGGCATTGAGAGCACACCCATAAGGAGATCCGTCCCGTAAAACGAAGTTATTTCAGTGCAAATGCAGTATACCCAGCAGGACTCCAAGATGAATCGGCCGAAAGGATGAAAAAAGAGCTAATCCCCGAACGTGGAGCTATTACCCGCGGAAGGGAATCAGATCAGGAATGCAAAGGTGGTAATGCGGGCGTTAAAGGGAGGGTTTGGAAATGCAGGTCATCCCAAGTCGGTCTTGTAGGATTGCGTTGCAATCTCCAGGCGGCTGTGCAACGCCATTTTTTCCAAGATGTTATGGACGTGGCTCTTCACTGTGTAGGGCGAGAGGTTCAACTGCTGGGCAATTCTCTTATTGCTCATTCCCTCGGCGATAAGAACGATGATCTCACGTTCACGCGAGGTCATTCGGACTGCGCTCGGCAGCATTCCCTTCCCCTTGCGGAGAGCGATGTCGACAACATGCGTGAACAGTGACTCCGTCAGCAATGGGGGAAGGACTTTTACCCCCTTAGCAACCGACCTGATGGTATTGAGGACATCTTTGACAGTTGCATCTTTGAGCACAAAGCCCGCCGCGCCTGCCTGGACAAACTCAATGATGTCCAATTGGGAAGGGATAAGGCCCATCCCAATGACGCGAACCTGTGGTAAATCGTTCGTCAGCGTCGCTACGACGTGCAGACCGTTTTCGTTCCGCAGGCCAAGGTCAATGAGAACCACCTGAGGCTCAAGTTTCCGCGCCTGGGCCAATGTGTCGTGATTGCCTTCGAATGCACCAACTACTTTGAGATCTTCTTGTTTGTTGAGGAGAACCTTGATGCCTTCGCGCAATAACCGATTATCCTCAACGAGCAGAATCTTGATCTTCCGCATAGAAGGGGCTACCATGGTGAGACGGGACGTGTGCGCAGGCCTAATACCACAGGAATGAATATATGAAGTTTCCTCTATTCTTTCAATGTTCCTGTGGCATGGCGGGCAAATGATCTCGGATTATTCAATCATTGATTGCCGCGCTTCTCAATGCCATCGTCGCTTACAATTAGGCGGCGATCTGCTCCTCGCACCTCGTTAGTCGAACCGTAGCGATTTCGCCACGGCTTCGACCGCTTTCCGTTCTTCGACCCAGACATCAGTCTTGCGCGCTGCTTCGGTTGCCTGTTCCCGAACATACTGCGTGTATGCTGTATTTGTTGCTACAACCGTCTTTTTCAAGGCGGGGAGATGCATTGCAGCGACGTCCTGAATCGGGCAGTGGATGACGAGAAATTTCCCGTCAATTCCCGCCTCCTGCGTCGAGCCGAGATCCTTCCATTCCCGTTCAAAGATCTCTCTCCATGCCAACGAAGGATTTCCCGAAAGTTCAAAATACACTTGATATACGGTATAGGATCCCCGCGTTCTTCTCGTCTTGCCTGTATTGAGACCGATGATCCGCATCCCTGGCCGGGCCTGCATCGAAGGATCTTCGTTCGTGTGAATCATCTGCACCCTCAGGAGAATTGAGCAATCGCGCCGCATGAATCATGTGCATCTGCCGTCTGACCCAGGAATCGTGCCCCGCGGAGGCGGATAGGTATCGTTTGCTCGGATCGTCAAAAGTAGTACCGTGCCCCAAGGCCCGCATCAAGACCAAACCCTGCTGCGGATGTGAGCTGGAGCGATGGAACAAGTTCCAGGAATACATCAAGCGGAGCACGATGCGGCAGCCAGGCAATACCAAATACGCCCCGGAGCGCAATGGAGGCATCATATCCCGCTCCACTGTTGATGCGTCCGCCAATGCCGTAATACAGAGGGAATCGTTCAGATGAGCGGATCGCCTCGAATGAATGCCACAGATAGTCCATGTGGAAATGAACGCGGCGTCCTCCATCGTAGTAACCGTTGTATCTGCCGATCCGATCTCCTCCGACCGACCAACCGAGACCGAAATCGAACGCGTTTTCATGAGAAGTCCATAACTTCGCGCTGATTCCTGTCGGTTCTCCGATGATCACTCCAAGACCGAACCCGTGGTCCTGGGCGAGAGATCCTTGAGCGACGAATAATAGGCAGAACGCAAGGATTGGAAGATATAGATATTTCATATGGATGCCCTTCGGATAGTCTTGTCTTTCAACTGCCTCTCAAAATGGCAACTGACTCCGCCGGATTTACAGCGCAGGCTGGAAAGACGTGCCTGCGCCCGTGGAAGAATGGCGGCCGCGAGTAATTCATCCCGTGTCGCCGGTCGTTATTTCACAATTCGATTGATGACAATCTCTACTCCCGGACTCTTTCCACTTCCTTCGCCACCGGCACTGCCGGCGATGGAGCCTCCTTCGTTGCTTTCCTGCACGTGGATCAACTCGGCGGAACAACCGCGCGAGATAAGGAACAACCGCACAGCATATGCACGCGCCTGGGATAGTCCCTGATTGCGGTCTGGAGAATCCGACGCATCCGTATAACCACAGACGGTAAACGTTCTATCTTTGAGCGCCAGGAGGGCGTCGGCAACACGGCTTAGCTGGTCCCGTGCCTTCGGCAAGATTGCCGACTGGTCAAATGCAAAAAGGATTTTTCCGGAAAGCGTAATAATGGCGCCCCGGCTTTCTTCTCTCACAGTCGCGAGTGTGGTGAACTCTGCCTGAGCATCTGCAGTCCTCTCTTCGGCTTTCGAGATCGTATTCCTTGCAAGCACACGTGTTTCCACTGCAGGGGAGGCTCGTCGTTCAGATACAAAGGGGGCCGCTTTCTTCTCTCTCGCGATCTTGGCTTGGGCTTCCCAGAAATCCCTGTCGGCTTTCGCCTTTGCTGTTCTTCCGGTAGACAGCGCAGGGAGAGCCTCCGCCCTCTCGGCGCTCCGACTCGCCACATCGGCGATTTCACTCGTGCGGGAGGGTTGAGGATCGTCCCGGAGAGAATTCCCAGCAACGGCTGGCCCTGTATGTGCCTCGCGCCGCAACTCAGGCGCCGGGCTTTGGACTTGTGCCGCCGTCGCCTGCGCTGAACCCTGCAGCGCGGCGATGCGCGGCGGTGGAGGGTTCGCTGCAGCGCAGCCAATATATAGTCCTGCGCATGCCAGGGCGACAGGATATATCATGGTGTACATAGGGTACTTCCTTTCTTGAGGGAATTGCGGGAGTATCGCATTCATCAACCTGACGTTCGACCTCTTCATTCCGTAACAGCCTCTGCGGACGCTTGCATTAGCGGCCTTCGACTGCACTCTGGCCTTGGGCTGAAAGGGTCGTTCATCCCCTCTGGAGTGACTGATCTGGTGTTCTTTCAGTGCGAAGCCGTCCCATCGAGTGAACCACGATGGACAGCGGGTCAGCGAACAGAAGGACCCGCACGAGTGGCGGGTCCCGTATTCTTACTTAGTGTTGGTACTTCTTCATTTTGCCTCGACGGCACGACTGACAACGATTTCCACCCGCCGATTATTTGCACGACCTTCGGCACTGGCATTGTTTGCAACCGGATTCTCTTCCCCGATGCCTTGTGCTTGAATCAACTCGCCGGGATAGCCACGCGAGACGAGATACGAGCGCACTGCGTCTGCCCGCCGCTGCGATAAGTCCAGGTTATGGCTAGAGGAACCCTGGGAGTCCGTATAACCATCAACGGTGAGCTTTCGCTCTTTCGTCGCCAGAAGCGCATCGGCAACATGATTGAGCCGATCCTGTGCTCCCGGCAAGAGTGTTGATTTATTCGAAGCAAACAGGACGCTTCCCGACAGCGTAATCACGAGACCCCGAGCTTCCTCCTTCACGGCGGCAAGTTTGACGAGGTCTGCTTGTGCATCCGCAGTCTTCTTCTCAGCTTCGATGCGTGCTTTTTGCTCCGACGCCAGCTGTGTCGTTTTCAGTGCAGCAGTGTCCTTCGACGCAGCAAGGTCTTCTTTCGTCTTCTTTACGATCTCGGTCTGCGTTGCCTGCAGATCATTGTTCGCTTTCGCGGTCACGGCATGGTCAGCAGCGGTGGCAGCGAGCGCTTCAGCCATCTTGGCTTTTCGATCCGCGACATAGGCGAGGTCGCGCGTATGGAACGATTTGGGATCGTCTTTGAAGGACTTCTCCGCGATCGCGAGCGCTTCCTGCGCCTTGTGGAGATCGCCGGGCACCAGTTGCGCCGCTTGCCCTTCGCTCGCATGCTGGTAAGCTTCGCGTGCGCTGAGGAGCTCAGTCGGCGGAGCGGTTGCAGCACACCCGGCGAGGAGTCCAGCGCTTGCGAGAGTCAAAAGATAGATCATGGGTTTCATGGGTTACTTCCCTTCTAGCGGTAATTGATTGTCTTGTCGGAGCTGTCGGACACGGTCGATCGCCTGTGCACCTTCCTTCTTGTCGGCGTCGCTGCGGGAGAGCGCCACCGCGAGTTCACCGTCGGCCTGGGCGCGCAACAGCATGGATTCGGCCTTCTCTTTGTTGCCAGTCGCAGCGAGTCCCTTCGCATTCTCCAGTTCTTCCTTTGCGAGCTGCAAATAGAGAGACGCGCTGGGGACCTTCGATGCTCCAACTTCCTCTGCAGCCCGGATCGCCGATGTAGATGCGTCTTTATCGATCGCCGGGCTGCTTCCGCAACCTGCGATCAGAGTGGTGACAAGAACACTCCCAGCCAGAATGGCCATGGTTACATGTTTCATTGAACCCTCCTCGTACATCGTTGTGCTCCATGATATTCGCTTGCTTCCCCCGAAGGGACGAACATCTCTTGTGCGTATGAACAAGGGTACCGACGATGCAGTCGACATCCAATCGGTCGAAGGGATGAAACGGTAGTTAACCCCCAAAAGCAAAAGCGCCGATGCCTCCCACCAAAGCACCGGCGATGTCGAAGATGTGGAGCAGGGGATTGCGTCCCTTGTCTACGCCAGCTTCCTCCCGTTAATGATTCTGATCAGGACGACAAGGAGGGCAATCGCCAACAGCAAATGGAGTACGCCGCCCAGAGTGTAGGATGTCATCATCCCCAAGAGCCAAAGGAGGACGAGAATTACCGCGATAGTGAAGAGCATCGTACCTATCCTTCCCGATTGGCAAAACGATTGATCGCTTGCGCCCCCGATTCAGGCCTGCATCATTCGCTCTGCGAGATTGAACGCTCCCACTTTGAATTGCTCTCCACGACCAAACCAGATGGAATTCAATCGTGCGGCCGGATCACCATCCAACATCATATAGTCCGTGTATTCGGTGACGCTGTTGAATGCACCCCAGAGGGTGCCGCGCGCAAGATATGCCCCCCTGCCGGACTCATGCAGCTGAAGCATGTCGTCGCGGATTTTCTTGGCCCGAGCGTTGTCTTCCCCTTCGGCACCATCCGGGACCAAGGCAAACACATACTTCTTGAGCTCCCTCTCGGAGATCCTCTTCGTCGCCATTCGATTGAAAATGCCGCCGAGACGATCGAACACAGAATTTGACGTTTCAAGCAGAGCGTAGGCGTGGTTCAAATCGCTTCCTGCATCGGGAGAGTGGGGAGCGATATGTTCTCCCTGCCCCTGCATGGCAGTCGTCAGTGTGTTATTGCACACGACGCGTATCGGTGCAAGCTTTACCTGCACGGAGATTCCGCCGTCATGACGATTTGTGAGCAGGAGGTATTTGTTGACAATATCGTTTCCATGAACCCCGATGTATCCGGGCAGCCTCGCCAGGATCCAAATGCGTTCGCCGCGGCCGATGACGCCAGCGGTTTCGTACGCCGCTCCTTGCGTGTCCACCAACGCATCACAAAACGCAAAAGCATCCCTGTTCTGAATTGGATCGTAGTCCTTCCCGACATTTCCCAAAATCTCTCCGGTGTCCGTTCGTACCGTCACATACGCATCACGTTCCGCCCCTGTTTTCCGCTCTCCCGGTTTCTTCACGACGGTGTAATCCAATCCGGCGATCTCGATCGCTTCTCGCGCGGTCGCTGCGCGATTCAACTCGACCCCGAAATTGTGCCACGGTGATGGCCCAGTCTCCCCATATGGTGACTGCGCCTCTGGAACCCGTAGACGCATACTGCGCAGGGTGGTGTCGCTCACCGTCGAACGGTAGGACGGATGTCGTGGGTCGGTAATATTGAACAGCGGAATAATTGTCCCGGTTGCAGACTTCTGCCAACCAAGAAAGTCCGCGTCTGATGTCGGACCGGATGGTTTCTTAGGATTAAGCATGCTCACCCCTGATCCTGTTTCCTAACCGCTGGACGCGTGACGGATTTTCCGCTTCGGAAAGGATTTGGACTTCGCCCTTGTTATCGATGCTTTCTTCCCCGTTTTCTTCTCTCTGCTCAACACCTTATGCTCTTCGGTCAGTTTGATGTTGGACTCTTTCAGTTGTTCGACCTTGCTTTTGAATTCATTGATTTGACGCTTGGCTTCCTCTTCGGCAATCCCGTATTTTTCCTGCAGCCCTCCTACAAGCTCTTCATACTTCCCCGCAATGGCAGCCAACTCATCATTCATCATCTTCCCCCAATGATGCACGGCTTTACCCCTGCGTTGCTTCCACTCCCCCTCCATGCGATTCCAGTTCATTGGTGGATTTCCTTTCCGATGCCTCTCCTCAATTTGCCGCTGACAAGGCCACCCCTATTGGAATGATCGTTTGTCGTGAGCCTGACAGAGTATACCGGATAGCGCTTCAGAATGAATCGGCTGAAAGGATGAAAGAGTGGTTAATCCCCCGAAAGGGAGAACCGGGAAGGAGTTGAATGGCGAAGATACGGGTAAGGAGGTTAGATTCTGCTATTTTCGATCGTTCCCCATGCGTGCCCCTCGCGCGCGAGCAGTTCGTCGGCTGCCTTTGGCCCGGAACTGCCAGCAGCGTAGTTGGGAAACTTGCGAGGAGTTGAACCTGCCCAAGCTTCCAGGACCGGCATCAGAATTTGCCATGCCGCCTCGACCTGATCGGCGCGCATGAACAGCGTAGGATCATTGTTCATCACATCCCAGAGCAGCGTTTCGTAGGCATCCGGCGAAGGTACAGAGAAACTCTCCTCATACGCGAAGCGCATCTCCACCGGTCGCAGCACCATTTTTGGGCCCGGATACTTTGCCTGAAATCCCATTACGATGCCCTCCTTGGGCTGGATCGAAAGGACGAGTCGCGACGGGTGCCAATCGCGGCTGGACTCGGGCGGGAACGACCGGTGCGGCACCGCGCGGAATTGGATTGCCACTTCCGAAAACTGTCGCGGCAAGCGTTTTCCTGTGCGGAGATAAAAGGGCACGCCTTGCCAGCGCCAGTTATCCACGAAGAGTTTGAGGGCCGCGAACGTCTCGATTCCTGAGTGCGAAGACACGTTCCTTTCCTGCCGGTAGCCACGAACTCTGTGGCCATGAAGGGTGCCCGCGCCATACTGTCCGCGCACAGCGCACTGTTGCACAGCGCCTCGCGAAATCAGCCGCACTGCGTGGAGCACATCGACTTTCTTATTGCGAATCTCATCTGCATCAAAAGAGACCATCGGTTCCATGGCCACGAGACAGAGAAGTTGCATGAGATGATTCTGCACCATATCGCGCAAGGCTCCCGCGTGATCGTAGTAGCCGCCGCGATGCCCTACGCCCACATCTTCAGCCACGGTGATGGTCACAAAGTCCACATACCGCCGATTCCAGATCGGTTCAAAGAGCGGATTGGCAAAGCGGAACGCGAGGATGTTCTGCACAGTCTCCTTGCCGAGGTAATGGTCGATACGGAAGATCTGCGATTCATGGAAGCTTGCCCTGAGCGTACGGTTCATCTCCCGTGCAGACTCCAGATCATGCCCGATCGGCTTCTCGACGACAATACGGTCGCGCTCTCGATTCCGATTCAGTCCGGCGTCGGCGAGGAGTTTGGGAATCACCCCGATCATCACGGGCGGAGTCGCCAGGTGAAAGATATGACCGGCTTTCACCTTCCATTCCTTGTCCAATTGCGCACACTTCGCCGCCAACGTCGAGTACGTCACCGGGTCCTTAAAATCTCCCTGATGATATGTCACGTGCCGCGCAAAATCATTCCAGCGAGCGACCTTTGCCTTCCGGTTCCGCGAGAACCGTTTTACGCCATCGAAGAAATGCTTGTGCAACTCAGACTCGCGCAACGGGACTCGATCGACGGCAATGATGGCAAACTTCCTGGGCATCCGTCCATCGCTGGAAAGATCGAACAACGATGGGATCAACTTGCGCCAGGAGAGATCCCCGGCGCCACCGAAAATCATGATGATGGTCGGAAAGATATCTGAGCGACTCACTTCGCCTCCCATTCAGTGTGAAACACGCCTTTGGCATCAACGCGCTCATAGGTGTGTGCCCCGAAGTAGTCTCGTTGGGCCTGAGTGAGATTGGCCGGCAGCCAGGCGCTGCGATAGGCATCAAGATATCCCAGTGAAACCATCAGCCCCGGAGTGGGCACCCCCGACTCGGCCGCCCGGCATATCACAAGACGCAAATCTTCCTGATGTTCGACAATGCTCTTTGCCAAGTCGGGATCCAGGAGCAGATTAGAAAGGTCATGATTCGAGTGGAACGCTGCGCAGATATCCTCCAGCAGCGCTGAGCGGATGATGCAGCCGCCACGCCAGATCCGCGCCACTGCCTCAAGGTCAAGGTGATACTCGTATTTGATTGATGCAGCCGCCAGGAGCGCCATTCCTTGAGCATACACAATCATTGTCCCGGAGAAGAGCGCACGCCCAAGGCTGGCCAAAAATGCGCCATGATCATCCGTGATACGCCGCATGGGCCGCTGATACATCGCTCTCCCCTGCTCGCGCTCTTTCGCAAACACCGACAAGTCGCGCATGGCGACGGCCACATCGATCGTTGGGACAGGGACCTGCAATTCCATTGCGCTCTGCGACGTCCACATACCGGTGCCCTTCTGCCTGGCCACGTCGAGGATTTCGTCGATGAACCGCTTGCCGGTCTGCTCGTCCTGTTTGGTGAAGATATGCCCGGTGATCTCAATGAGATAGCTATTGAGTTCACCGTTGTTCCATAAGGCATACGCGTCGTGCATTTCATCATCGTTCAACCCTAATCCACGTTTCATCAGGTCGTATGTCTCGGCGATCAATTGCATGACACCGTATTCAATACCGTTGTGGACCATCTTCACGAAGTGACCGGCCGATCCCGGGCCAAGCCACGTCACACACGGATCGTTGTTGACTTTCGCCGCGGCAGCTTCAAAGACTGAACGGACCCGTTCGTATGCTTCTTTCGGTCCACCGGGCATGATGCTTGGCCCATGACGCGCACCTTCTTCACCTCCCGACACGCCCACGCCGATAAATTCAATCCCTCTCGCCTTCAGAGTGCGGGCGCGCAAATCGGTATCCTTGAAGTAGGAGTTTCCGGCATCGATGATGAGATCACCTTTCTCCAGGTGCGGCAACAGATCCTTGATAACGGCGTCGACAGTGGGACCCGCGGGGACGAGCATCATGATGGCTCGGGGTTTGCGGAGCAGTGCAACGAAATCGACGATGTTCGTCGCGCCGCGAACGTTACGCTCGGCCGCTTCCTTCCGCAGCGCGCCGACTTTGGCCTGGTCTTTGTCATAACCCGCAACCGGGCAGCCATGGTCGGCCATGTTCAGCACCATATTGCGGCCCATGACACCCAGGCCGACCATTCCCATTTCACACCGTTGTTGAGGCTGCTTTTTGGTCACGATTTTGGCCAAGAGGGGTGTGTGGAATATGGTGGAATCGATTCTCATCTTCATCCTTTCAGCTCTCCTCGCTGGATCATGTGCGACTGTTCGATCAACCATTAACCGATGTTCTCTGCGGCGAAATCCCAATTCATCAGATCATCCAACACCGCGTTCACATAGTCCGCGCGTTTGTTTTGGTAGTCCAGGTAGTAGGCGTGTTCCCATAAGTCGATGGTCAATATCGCCTTCATGCCGGTGGTCATCGGGGTATCTGCGTTGCTGGTTTTCACCACCCTGAGCTTGTCGCCATCGAGCACGAGCCAAGCCCACCCACTCCCGAACTGGGCCATCGCCGCGGCGGCCAACTCCTTTTTGCATGCATCCAGGCTGCCGAAGGCGGACACGATTTTTTGCTTCAAGGGCACCGACGGTGCTGCACCGCCCTTCGGCCTCAGACTGCGCCAGTAAAACGTGTGATTCCATGCTTGCGCCGCATTATTGAAGATCGCGGTTTTGTCCGCTTTGCCGGCCGTCGATACGAGAATCTTTTCCAACGGCATGTCCGCGTACTCCGTCTCTGCGATCAACTTGTTCAGGTTTTCGACGTATCCCTTGTGATGCTTGCCGTAGTGGAAACCAATCGTATGGGCCGAGATTACTGGGCTCAGCGCGTTGTCCGCGTAGGGCAGCGACGGCAGGAGCATCAGCGATGAACTCTTCATTGTGGCATGGCTCTGCATAGTTCCTCCGATGTGCTGATGGAAAAAATCACGGTTCTACTATCCCACAGATAGCCGCCATACGCAGCGAGAACCGCGAGACTGAGAACTGGAATGATCGGGATGCGCAAGGCCGACAGTGCCTTTCCTCTTGCTGCACAAGAAAGACAGGATTCTCCTTCATCTGCCGGCGTCCGTTATCGCATTTTCCGATATCGACAACCGCCTGAGAATCTTCCCCCAAGTTTTCTCGCGTACAGCTCTTTTCGGAAGCAAACGGCCCATTGGCGTCGCTGTCGCAGTCGCTCGCTGCACTCCGTGATCGAGTCGCTCAAAATCGAGATACTCGTCGCCATCCGTGAGATGGGCTTTTGTTTCGGCAGTGGAGATGCTCCCGATCTCACTGTCGGAAAGCAGTTTCATAATACTATCACGAGTTACATATTCGGCGAGTTTGTCCACCTTCGTTTTTGTCATCGCATGTTTCCTTGGGAATGTGGGTGAACCCGGGCTCGGAAGGTCTCCCTCCGATAGCCAAGGCGGCAAACAAAGTATACAAGAAAGACCATCAAAAGAATCGCCCGAACGGATGAAGAAGTGGTTAACCCCTCGAACGCGGGCGCTCGCCGTCAGCCGTGTTGGCATGTCGGATTATTTTCGGGGCACATCCTTCCGGATCTCCTGCTCAGCCTTCTCCCAGTCCTGAACTGCTCGACCGTCCTGGCGGCCTCGCTGCTCATACAGTTCATAGGCACGCCTGGCGATCTGCGGGGTCAAATCGGACGGTGTCCTGGCCACGGTGATCAGAACACGCGACGTGATCATTCCAACCTTCACGGCCTCATTCACGCCGAGGCACGCGACAGCGGAATATGCAAGGATGACAAACGTCTGCCACCAGGGCAACGGCATGAGTCCAGGCAGACCCACGTACGTCAGGACGGTGCCCACGACCGCTCCCGCGATGAGCGACAGCATGAAGGTATTGCTGGGCTTCGTCGTCCAGAACCAGTCTCGTTCACGCACGGATACAATGGAAAAAACGCAAAAATAGAGCAGCGTCAGAAAGCTGAAGGTACAGAGAGCATTGCTATCCGTAGCCAAACCAAAACGCGACCAGCCAACCCACAGGAACAAGAGCGTTTCCGCCACCATGGCGATGCCGAGGACTACGGAAACCCTGATGAAGCCCCCGATGGCCCACGTCTCCGGCCTCTTGGACGGCCGAACGCGGTCGGTGGCCAGGGCGATCGTTGCGAAGTCCATCACAAAGACGAGCAGCAGCATCGCGAAAGCGGAGACGACAAACTTCCCGGTCACTACGAAGGCAATAGCCACGAAGGCCGCCTTCAGAAGCGTCCGGCTGATCTTGTTGATGATCCAGGTCAGAATTCTCTGGTAGATGGTCCGCCCCTGCTCGACCAGCGCCACGATGTTCGTCAAGCCCGGTTCGGTCAGGACGACGCTTGCGGCGCCCTTGGCCACGTCGGTGGCGGTGCTGACGGCGATCCCTACTTCGGCCTGGCGGAGGGCGGGTGCGTCGTTGACGCCATCACCCGTCATGCCCGTCACGTGTCCTGCGGCCTGGAGGTGCTGCACGACGATATACTTGTCCTCCGGATACACCTCGGCAAAACCATCTGCACCCGCCAACAGGTCCACCGCCTCGTTGCCGGCTTGAGAACCCGCGGCCTTCAGATCCGCCACGCGCCGGATATTGGGCAGCCCAACTCCGCGCGCGATTTCGCCCGCCACCGCCAACGCATCACCGGTAAGCATCTTCACCGGAACTCCCAGGTCCCGGAGTTCGGCGATGAGTTGTTTCGCATCCGCCCGGGGCGGATCATAGAGTGTCACCAATCCGAGCAAAACGGGGGTACCCGATTCAGGCCCGCGCGCCACCGCCAGTGTCCGATAGCCTTTCAGCGCCGATTCGCTGACCCGCGCCTCCAACGCCTCAATCGCCGGCGGCTGAAGTTCACAGGCCTCCGCGACGGTTCGCACAGCACCTTTCATCACGCGCAGCCGTTGTCCGTTCTGTTCGACGACGGCCTCCGTCCGCCGGTTTTTCGCATCAAAGGGCGCGAAGGAGACCGGCGCGACCTTGGGAAGGTTGTCGAAAATGTGCCGCTCCTTTGCCACGGCGAGGAATGCCAGGTCAATCGGATCCTGGTTGGCTTCTTGAGACGCAAGCGCGCCGGCAAACAGAACTTCGGATTCCGATGCATGCTCCAGCGGAATCACGCCGGTGACAGCCAGTCGGTTCATCGTGATCGTGCCTGTCTTATCCACGCAGAGGACGTCCATTGTCGCGGCATCCTCCGCCGCGCTGAGCCGCGTGACAAGCACGCCGCGCTTCGCCAGTTCCCTCGAACCGACGGCCATGCTGACGGTAAACATTGCGGGGAGGGCGACCGGCACCGCGCTCATCAACAACACGAGGATGAGGGGAACCATCTCCAGGAGCGGTGCGCCGTGAATCAACGACAGCACGATCACCACACTCAGCAGCGCGCCGACGATGACGAAGAGCCAGCGGACAACCTTGGCAACCACCGCTTCGATGTGCAGTTTCGGCCGGGCTTGCTGCACCAGCTCGGTGGTGCGGCCAAAATAGGTTTTCGCCCCGGTCAGCAAGACCACGCCGTTGCCCTCGCCCCGCCGAACGACGGACCCCGAAGAGAGTACTTCGCCCGGAGCCTTGTCGGCATCCTTTGACTCGCCGGTGAGAGCCGACTGGTCAACGCTCAACGCTCCGGTGAGGAGCTTGACATCGGCCGGAATGATATCGCCCGGCCGGACACGAACAATATCGCCCGGAACAAGATCCCGGGAGGGAATGACCTGCCAGGCCGCGTCGCGCAGGACACGCGCACTTACCTGCAACCGTCGCCGCAGCGTCTCGACAACGCCGGCAGCCCGATGCTCCTGCATAAAACCCAATACGGCATTGACAACCAGCAGTACGCCTACGATCACGAGATCAGAGAATTTCCCCAGCGCTGCCGATAGCACCATGATCAATTCAAGCATCCACGCCGACAGACCCCAGAATTTGCCGAGAAACATCAGGGCCGGGTGCGTATGTTTTTCGGCCACTTCGTTGAAGCCGGACTCCTTCCGGCGGAGGTCCACCTCCGCGTGCGTGAGCCCGGTGTCGGGGTTCACGCGGAGCGCCGCGAGCGTGTCGGGAACCGAAGCGGAGGCGATGTCGGGTTGCGGGACACTTGCGGTCATGCCCACACCCTTTCCATTGCGGCATTGTATTCGCCACGGCGGGCAGCCCGGTTGCACATTGCTCGGTGATACAGAGCTTGCTGTGCCGCTGACACGTTGGCCTCTTTACCTTGCCAGATGTCCAACGCCGGTTGCTGGATTGCACGGGCAAATGAAAACGCCAACTCCCAAGGGAGTCGCGACGTGAATCTTCTATTCATGGCATTCAAACGGGCCGAGGCGAGTTCGCTCGATTGGCCGCCCGACAGGAACGCGATCCCCGGAACTGCCGCGGGAACAGCCCGCAGGAGACACTGCACCGTGACATCGGACACCTCGTCCACCGTTTCCTGCCTGGGACAGCCCAATCCCGGGAGCACCATGTTGGGCTTCAGGATCATCCCTTCCGGCATCACCCGTTGAGTGTAAAGTTGGTTGAAAACCGTTCGCAGGACTTCCTCTGTCACTTCGCTGCACCGCTCCAGTGTATGCCCGCCGTCCATGAGTACTTCCGGCTCGACGACCGGGACCAATCCGGCCTCCTGGCACAAAGCGGCATAGCGTGCCAACGCTTGCGCGTTTGCCTCGATGCAACCCCGGGTGGGGATGCCATCGCCGACAGAAATCACGGCTCGCCACTTGGCAAAACGTGCGCCCATGTGATAATACTCCTTGAGGCGGTCGCGCAAACCGTCCAGTCCTTCCGTTAATTTCTCTCCCGGGTGACCCGCCATGTCCTTCGCACCGGTGTCAACCTTGATGCCGGGGATAATCCCCGCATCGGTGATAACCTTGACGAAGCGGGTACCATCTTTATTTTGCTGACGGATCGTCTCGTCGTAAAGGATTGCGCCACTAATGCTCTCACCGAGACCGGGCGTGGTCACAATCAATTCCCGATAAGCGCGCCGGGCTTCCTCGGTCTGGGGAATCCCCAATTTGGCGAAACGTTTGTTGCATGTTGGATTGCTTTCATCCATCGCCAACAGCCCTTTGTCGCCGGCCACCAGCGCTCTCGCGGTCTCCACAAGCCCTTGCACGTTCATTGGCAATCCTGCGGTGACATCACCATCAATGAATTGTTTTCAACCTGGCAAGTGACCACAGCTTCACACACTCGCTTTGGCCACTTTCCTACCGGTTGCTCTGGTATTCACATCACCTTTCCGGCTTTTGGCCATTCTTGCTCTATCGTTACTGAAGCGTTCATTTCTTGCTTTGTCGATCCCGATGACTTTGAGTGCATCTGATTCTTCAGCTTCAAATTCGGATCGCAGCAGAACAATCTGGGCTTCCATTGCTTTACGCTTGCGCTCTAATCCAATCTGTTTCCGGACGACTTCCTGCTGGCGCGAGAGTTGTTCCGCATCATCTCTCGTCTCTTGCGAGAGGCGCGCCGAACCGGTCAATACCCCCCCCGGCCCGACATAGACATCAAGCAGTTCGATACCATGGTTCGTCAGCCTGAACTCACGGATCTGATTCGAGTGTTCCATGCCGCGGGATTTCAACACATACAATCCCCTGTTCCGTTCGCCTCCAATTTCAATGTCACGGAGGAGCAACCACGTATCGATCAAGGATGAGATGTACACATCGGTAATCTCCACATTTTCGCTTGCCGAAGTGAGACTTGTGAAGAACGCAGTGACCCGCTTCATCTTCAGAAAATCCACAAGGCGCAGCAACATTGTTTTGACCTCAGAGTGATTCTCTCCTATGACGAATGCATTAATGGGATCGAGGACAACCACGCCGGGTTTAAATTCATTAATCAATTTGATGCTTGTCGTCAAGTGAGTTTCCAATCCATAGTTCGTCGGGCGGGTTGCGTGAAACTGAAGCAATCCTTTTTTTACCCATGGTTCTAAATGTATTCCGATCGAACGCATGTTACGCACAAGCTGACTGGAGGATTCTTCGAACGTAAAGAACAGAACGCGTTCACCCCTCTTGCATGCCGCATCAACAAACTGCGAGGCAATGCTCGTCTTGCCCGTACCGGCAGTGCCTGACACAAGCACTGTACTGCCGCGAAAGTACCCTTTGCCGGAAAGCATTGTGTCGAGCCGCGGAATACCGCTGGAAATTCTCTGGTGGGAAGAGGAGTAGTTCAGTCCGAGGGAAGTCACAGGCAGGACGGAAAAACCGTCTTGATCAATAAGGAACGGGTACTCGTTCGTACCGTGTGTTGAACCACGATATTTGACAATGCGCAGCCGCCGTATGGATGATTGGTCGCTCACGCGGTGATCGAGCAGAATGACACAATCCGAGACGTATTCTTCCAAACCTTGACGCGTAAGGGTCCCTTCGCCCCGCTCTGCAGTGAGTACTGTTGTGATGCCCTTCTTTTTCAACCAGGACAATAACCGGTGCAGTTCCGTGCGAAGCAGGCGAGGATTTGGCAGCGCGGAAAAGAGCGATTCCGTCGTATCCAGCACGACACGTTTAGCGCCGATGCTCTCAATTGCCTGGTGGATCCCGATAAACAGACTCTCCAAATCGTATTTACCGACTTCTTCGATGTCGCCCTGTTTAATATGAATGTGCTCAACCCTGATTTTTTTGCGCTCTATGAGCCCGTCCAAATCGAACCCCAACGAAGCAACGTTTGCCGCGAGTTCATCCTGTGTTTCCTCGAAAGAAACGAAGACCCCTCGTTCATTGAATTGCGTTGCCCCGTGGACGAGAAACTCCATGGCAAAGAGTGTCTTTCCGCACCCCGCTCCGCCGCAGATAAGCGTCGCCCTGCCTTTCGGTAGCCCGCCGCCTGTGATGTCATCCAATCCTTGTATGCTTGTAGAGCATTTGGGAAGGACTCGAGGTTGAGATTTCGCTTCTTTCTTCTTCATGATCTGTATCCTTCATTTGAGGAACTTGGCTCTTGAACCACCTTTCGCGGTACTTACATTTCATTTGTCGCTCCACATCCAGTCTCTGATTTCGGGCATGTCCAGACCGTGCCGGTCGATAAACTGTTTATGCTCAATGAGCTTGTCTTGCATCATCTGTTTCAGCGCAGCGCCCCTGACACTCAATTTCGGCACGCGATTGATTACGTCTTGCACCAAATGAAACCGATCGAGGTCATTCAAGACCGTCATATCGAAGGTCGTCGTGATCGTTCCCTCTTCTTTGTATCCACGGACGTGCATGTTGTCGTGGTTGGTCCGCCGGTACGTCAACCGGTGAATCAGCCAGGGATAGCCGTGGAAGGCGAATACGATCGGCTTGTTCTTGGTGAAGAGCGCATCGAAGTCTGTATCGCTCAGTCCGTGCGGATGTTCCGTGTTCGGTTCCAGTTTCATCAGGTCCACAACATTGATCACCCGGATTTTCAGATCGGGCAGATTCTTGCGGAGGATGGAAACTGCGGCGAGAGTCTCGAGCGTGGGCACGTCACCGCAGCACGCCATCACGACGTCCGGCTCCGCCCCCTTGTCGCTGCTGGCCCATTGCCAGACACCGATGCCTTCCGTGCAATGCTTGACCGCGGCATCCATTGTCAGCCATTGAGGCGCCTGGTACTTGCCCGCAACCACGACATTCACGTAGTGCCGACTCCTGAGACAATGGTCCCAGACCGACAACAGGCAATTCGCGTCAGGCGGCAAATACACGCGAACGACTGAGGCCTTCTTATTCACCACGTGATCGATGAAGCCGGGGTCCTGGTGGGTAAAGCCATTATGCGCTTGCTGCCAGACGTGGGAGGCGAGGAGGTAATTCAGCGATGCAATCTTCTTTCGCCACGGCAGTCCCGCAGTGACTTTCAGCCACTTGGCGTGCTGGTTAAACATCGAATCGACGATATGGATAAACGCCTCGTAGCTGTTGAACAGACCGTGCCGACCCGTCAGGAGATACCCCTCGAGCCAGCCTTCGCACTGATGCTCGCTCAGCATTTCCATGACACGACCATCGGTGGCAAGAAACTCATCGTTGACTCTCGTCCGCGCTTCCCACTGCCGGTTGGTGACCTCGAAGACGTCGTTCAGCCGGTTGGACAGTGTTTCATCGGGACCAAAGATCCTGAAATTTCGCTGCTCCTGATTGAGCGTTGCTACATCGCGCAGGAACCCTCCGAGCACATGCGTGTCGGCTGCCTGGACTGATCCCGGCGACGGTACGCTCACTGCGTACTTGCGAAAGTCCGGCATCATCAGATCGCGAAGCAACAACCCGCCATTGGCGTGCGGATTTGCCCCCATGCGCCGCTCGCCCGCAGGCGCAAGCTCAGCCAATTCCGGCAGGAGCCGTCCATTCTCATCGAACAGCTCTTCTGCCTTGTAGCTCTTCATCCAGCTTTCAAGCTGCTTGAGATGATCGGGATGCTCGGCATCCACAAGGAGCGGTACCTGATGTGCCCGGAATGTGTCTTCAATCTGCAGACCATCGACAACTTTCGGTCCCGTCCAACCCTTTGGCGACCTCAGGACGATCATCGGCCAGCGCGGCCGTGTGGTGTCGTTCCAGGTCCGCGCATTGCTTTGGATTTGCCGAATGCTCTCGACGACCGCGTCCAAAGTTCCTGCCATGCGTTGATGCATTTTCTCCGGTTCATCCCCTTCCACATAGTACGGCGTCCAGCCATACCCCCGGAGCAATTGGTCCAATTCTTCATGCTCGATCCGGGCCAGCACCGTGGGATTGGCTATTTTGTAGCCGTTGAGATGCAGGATCGGCAGCACTGCTCCATCGGTGATCGGATTGAGAAACTTGTTGGAGTGCCATGCCGTCGCCAACGGACCTGTTTCCGCTTCGCCGTCACCGATAACGCAGGCGACGACCAGGCCGGGATTGTCAAACACCGCTCCGAAGGCATGACTGAGCGAATACCCCAGCTCACCGCCTTCGTGAATCGACCCCGGGCACTCCGGCGACACATGGCTGGGAATTCCGCCGGGGAACGAGAACTGAGTGAACAGCTTCTTCAGCCCCGCCTCATCCTGTGTGATGTTTGGATAGACCTCACTATAGGTGCCTTCGAGATAGGTATTGCCCACAAGAGCCGGGCCGCCGTGACCGGGACCTGCGATGTAGATCATATCCAGATCGTACTTCTTGATCACCCGGTTCAGATGCACGTAGATGAAGTTCTGCCCCGGGGTTGTACCCCAATGTCCGAGCAGCGTCGGCTTCACGTGCGACAGTTTCAGGGGTTCCTTCAGGAGCGGATTGTCGTAGAGATAAATCTGGCCGACCGACAAATAGTTGGCGGCGCGCCAGTAGGCATCCATCTTCCGCAATAGATCAGACGGCAATGGTTGGGACATACTGTTCGTCCTTTCCGTTTTCATAGCGACGTCCTCGTTGGTCCGCATTATCATCCTCACAATTCTCCGCGAATTGTTCTGCCTTACGTACTATGGATCAAATACACTACCAGGAAGATTCCGACTGCAAGAACTGATAGAGTGAGCACTATCTGAAGGATCGGTGACGGTTCATAGGTGCCCTTGTCTATTTGTCTTTCAACCTTCTTGTACCTGACAAATGCAAACAGGCCCATCAATGTGCCGAGACCGACAAGGAATATTCCAACGATTGTCGAATATCCTGGAGAAGGAGACGATGCACGTTCAATATTGACATTTCCCAAAATCAACGACACTTGCTTTATGAACAGCGCAAACTTTTCCACGACAAACCCAAATGCCATGACCCCGATACTTGTCCGTATCCATGCAAGGAATGTCCTCTCATTCGCCATGTGGACACGGCGATTAAGGACTCTTACAGATTTCTTGTCTTCAATGTTCTCTGACATTTCGCTCACGCTGTTAATTACCACCGGCGGAGAAGGTGGCTTCCGGAAGACCAGCTATGGCTCCGCTTCCGCCAGAAAACGGCGGCAGAAAGAGACTCATTGCGTCGCGCGGTCGGAATTCCTTTCCGCACTGGCCATGGGGAATCCGAGAACGCGGCAAACCGTTTCGGCGATTATCACCTCTTCGTCCGTGTGAAGGACGCGAACCGTAACCCGGCCGGCTGTCGTGGAGATCACAGCCTCATTCGCTTCGTTTCGCTTTTCTTCGATTTCGATTCCAAGAAATCCCAACTCCTCACAAATGCGCGAGCGAACAACCGGGCAGTTTTCACCGATACCGCCGGAAAACACCAGCGCGTCCAGCCCTCCAAGCGCAGCAGCGAAAGCGCCGATCCACTTCTTCACCTGGTAACAAAATAGCGCCACAGCTTCCGCCGCACGAACGTCTTCGTTTTCCCTTGCGAGCAAATCCCGCATGTCGGAACTGGTTTCAGAGATACCGAGGAGACCGGAATCATGAGTGATGAGATTGTTGAACTGCTTTGGCGTCAGGTTCTCGGATTGCATCATGTACCATGCGACACCTGGATCCAAATCGCCGGGCCGGGTGCCCATCGTCAGCCCTCCGGCAGGTGTGAAGCCCATCGTGGTGTCTATGCTCTTCCCTTCGCGGACGGCAGCCAAACTCGCCCCGCTGCCGAGATGAGCCAGAATCACACGGCGTTGCGCTGCTTTCGTGTCTGCGACACGCGCGAGTTCTCCGATGAGATACGCGTACGACAAACCGTGGAACCCGTATCGTCGGATCCCCTTTTTGTCGAATCGACGTGGGATCGGGAGCAGCTTCGCAACGCGGGGTAATGTGCTGTGAAACGCCGTGTCGAAACATGCAACCTGAGGAACTGTTGAATGCCGCCGGCGGAAGGCTTCGATCAGTTCAATCTCTTCAGGCATATGATCCGGGTCGTATGGAGTGATACGATGAAGCTCTTCCAATAATTGCGGTGTGATAATTTCAGGTCTTGTATGATTCATACCGTGAACCACGCGGTGACCCACGGCTTTCACAGAAGAGAACCCGTCCTGTTTTTCGAGCCAATCAATTAGAGCATTCGCGGCCGACGTGTGATCGGAGACTGCGACCTCGTGACTATCCTGCAGGTTCGTCGTCAGGTTGTGGAACGTCAGAGCTGTGCCACCCAGGCCGATACGATCGATCTTTCCATAGAGACTTCGCTTCAGAGATTCGCCGGCCTGGTAGAAGGCGAACTTAATGCTCGACGACCCGCCGTTGATCGCCAGAATGCCGGGGTTATCGGATTTCATGGAACACTCCTTCATCAACGGGGAACCCGAACGAAGCAAGGCGAGCAGCGGTGGAGTGGTAATCCTTGTGGAGAATGGTTCGAATCCCCAATCCCTCCGCAATCTGGACGAACATCGGAGTGTTTTCGATATACAGGACCTTCTGGATTGGCGCCTGGGCGATGTCCAGCGCAAGCCGAAAAATATCCGCGTCGGGCTTACGAAGGTGGACGAAGCAGGAGGAAACAAAAAAGTCGACAAATCTATTGAGCTTGAACTGCCGGATTCGATAGGCGTTCAGTTCGCGGGCTTCGTTGCTGACCACGGCGATCTTCAGACGGTGCCGGGCTTTGAGCTGCGTAACGAGGTTGATCATTCCGGGGTATGGTTTCGACTGCGCGAACATGAATTGACGAAATTGAGCACGGGTGAAAGGTCTCTTCCGGTAGAAAACCACCCGGTCGAGGTATTCCACCATCGTCAGTTTTCCCTCTTCGTAAGTATCGAAGGTCAGGTGATGCCGATCTTCCATTTCCCGAAGCTCGAGAGTGAAATGTGTTGCCGCCCGTTTGCGAGCATGATGGTCCCACCCGTCCGTGAGCAGCACGCCGCCAATATCCAGAAAGAGCGTCGTAATCTCGATTGAGTGTTTCATTGCGGTCCCCTGGTTTTCGATGGTCTGTCGCTTACGATCCCAATTCCTTGACCGTCCGCATAAACGTTATGACATCCTCCCTGCTGAGCATGCCGATGACATGGTGATCACGGGTCACGGGAAGCTGGTTCACACCATCACGATCCATCTTCTGGAGGGCGTCCCAGAGCCCGGTTTCCGGATCGATGCGTTTTGCATCTTGGACCGGAATCATGGCGTGAGCAACGCTTGTTGTTGCCCATTCGAGGCGAGGCACTTCTTTGATTCTATGCATCGTCATCAAGCCAATGGTATCGTTTCCGCGGTTGACAAGAAAACAGCGTTGCCCGCTGCCGAGGATGTGTTCGTCGACCAGCTGCTGCAGCGTCAGGTCTGCAGCGACGGCGGGACAATGCGTGCTCATGGCCTGAGAGACTTTATGGCCGGCCAAGAGTCCCTGAAACATCACCTGATGCACCTGGCTGGAAGCAGCGTTGTCGAGGAACCAGCCGATAATAGCTATCCAAACGCCTCCGCCGAAGTTGCCGCTCAACATTTGCCAGACGCCGACGAGGATAAACAGATAGGCGAAGAACCTGCCGACGTTCGCTGCGACGAGGGTCGCCCGACGCATGTTTCGCGTGGTGGCCCACACGATAGCCCGGAATACGCGGCCGCCGTCGAGGGGATAGCCGGGGATGAGGTTGAATACCACAAGCGCCAGGTTGATATAGGCCAGGTACTTAGCAAGACCCAGAAGCGGCTCTGTGCCTGCCACGAACGGCTCGACCATGTAGAAGAAGGCCGCGAGGGCCAGACTCACCAGCGGTCCTGCGATCGCTATCAGAAATTCGGCAAGAGCACTCGGCGGTTCCGCCCCGATCTGGGCGACTCCTCCGAACAGGAAAAGCGTGATGCTGCGCACCGGTATCTTGTACCGCAGCGCCAGCACCGAGTGCCCGAGCTCATGGAGCAGCACGCTCACGAAGAGCATGATGGCCGTCACCCCGCCCACAAACCAGTACAGCGCCGGCGACCAGTCCTTGAACTCGGCGGGATAGTAACTCCCCGCCAGCATCCAGGTGAGCAGCGCAAAGATCACAAACCAGGAGTAATCCAATCCAATCGGAATCCCCAGGATCCTGCCCAATGGGATGTTGTGCCTAGTCATGAAAGTCTATCCTTTTTCAGTACGTTGGGTGCCCTTTGTGAAGAGCCACCGACGGTAATCCGAGCACTATCCGTGTTCCCTGTGCCCTTATACATTGCGATCGCGAACGTGCTGCCTCTTCTCATTTGGTTTGTCTCCATGATTGAGGTATCTGAAGAGTCCCATCACCGCTGCCAGAGGACGTGGGCGGATTCCAGGGGAACCGCGACGCCTTCGCAGCGGGGGATTACCCGAGCCGTATAGTCCGTTGGCGGACGGGACGATGACACAGCCGCGCTGAACATGTACCCTCCGGTTGCGCCGGCCAGTTGGCGAACGAGCTTCATCTCCTGCCGCACAGGGGCGCCGCCGTTGACGCCGTCCGCAAAGAGCTCCACGCACACCGCCGTCGGATCGAGGTTGTGAAGATCGACCTGAACCTTGAATACATGCTGCCCGCCGTTGGTCTCGATCTTCACTTCACCGAAGCGTATCGAGTCCCAAGCCTGTTCCAGATTCCGGCGCCAAACGACAATTTGCCTTCCGACTGCACCGTTATTGCCGGCACGCGTACGGTACGCTAACGCAGCCGGGAGGTAGTGCTGCTCCGTGTATTCGCGCACCGTGCGGCAGGCTGAAAAGCGCGGTCCCAACCGGGCCATGCTTTCCCGCATCCGATTGACCCAAGCGGCGGGAATCCCGCTCCCGTTCCGAGCATAAAACTCCGGGATTACTTCTCGTTCGAGCAGATCGTAGAGTGCGTCGGCCTCGACAGTGTCCCACGCGGGATCGTCGCCATGCTCTTGCCCGTCCCCCAACGCCCACCCCACTTCGCGCGTGTACGCTTCCGCCCACCACCCATCCAATTCCGAGATGTTGATGCCACCGTTGACAAGAACCTTCATCCCGCTCGTTCCGCTGGCTTCCCAGGGTCGCCGGGGTGTGTTGATCCAGACATCCACTCCTTGAACTAGACGCTCAGACAGCAACATATCGTAGTCACTGAGGAAGATCACATGCTGGCGGACATCGGGCCGACGAATGAATTGTATCCATTTTTGAATCAACGCCTGCCCGGCTTCATCCTTTGGATGGGCCTTGCCCGCGATGATAAGTTGGACCGGCTTCTGAGTATTGGACAAAATGCGCAACAAGCGCGGGGCATCGTTCAGCAGCAAGTTCGGCCTCTTGTATGTCGCGAAGCGGCGGGCAAAGCCCAGCGTCAATGCGTTGGGATCAAAGAGATGTTTCGCCTTGTCAATGGAATCGGCTGCTGCGCCGGAGGCGGTCAATTCTCTGGCCAATCGTTTGCGAGCGTATTCCACAAGAGACTTGCTTGCTGCGATGCGGAATTGCCAGAGGCTCTCGTCCGACACGCGGCGAATATCCTCTTCCTGAGTTTCCGACGTCCCCAACCAGCGATCTTTCCCACAGGCCTCCGTCCAAAGGGCGTCGGCTTGCGATGAGTCCCAGCTCGGCATGTGAACTCCGTTGGTCACATGCCCGACGGGTACAGCGTCGATCGGCCAGTGCGGAAAGAGTGGCTCGAAGAGATGCTGGCTGACTTTCCCATGCAGGCGACTCACGCCATTGACCGCCCCGCTTCCGTGAACGGCGAGATATGCCATGTTGAAACTCTCTGAGGATTCCTTCGGGTTCTGTCGGCCCAGTGCCAGCATGTCGCCAAGTGATATGCCAAGCTTCTGTTTGGCATAACCACCGAGGTATTGCTCGATCAGGGCTGGAGCGAATCTGTCAAAGCCGGCGGCTACTGCCGTGTGCGTGGTGAAGAGATTCCCGGCTCGCGTGACTGCCAGTGCGACCTCGAAAGGCTGCGCGGTCTCTTGCATGAATGTGCGGGCACGTTCCAGCACAGCAAATGCGGCATGCCCTTCGTTCAGATGACAGACTTCCGGCTTGATGCCAAGCGCTGCAAGCAGTCGCCACCCGCCAATCCCGAGCAGGATCTCTTGTTTGAGTCTGAGCTCCGGCCCGCCTCCATACAATTCACTGGTGATCCCTCGATGGACGGGGAAGTTCGCTGCATCATTGCTGTCCAGCAGGTAGAGCTTTGCTCTCCCGACCTGGACCTGCCAGGCGCGCAGCCATACCGAGTACCCAGGCAAGGCAATCTCCAACCGCAACCATTCTCCGTTCGCTTGCCGCAAAGGCGTGATCGGCAATTGTCCGGGATCGTTGTATGGAAAGAGGGCCTGCTGCACTCCATCCTTGTCGATCACCTGCCGGAAATATCCTTGCTGGTACAATAGTCCCACGCCGACGACCGGCACGCCCAGATCACTGGCGGCTTTGAGCTGATCGCCGGCGACGTTGCCGAGCCCGCCGGAGTAGATCGGCAGAGCTTCGCTCAACATGAATTCCATGCTGAAATATGCGACGCAAGTCAACGGAGCCTGCGGATGCTGTTGTTGAAACCACGCGGGCGTTTCCGCTGCCAGCCGCCCGGTCTGAACCTGGCGCTCGACGTTCTTGCGAAAACCGGGATCGGCCAAGACACGCTCGATCTGGTCGCGCGAGACCGTTTGGAGGACAACCCACGGGTTATGTGTGATTTCCCAGAGTTCGGGGTCCAGCTTCCGCCACACCTCGTCGGTAGCGTGATTCCACGACCAGCGTAGATCCAGGGCCAACTCCGCCAGGGAATTGAACCCCTCGATCTCGGTGGGCAGAAGATTGTAGATCGGATGGGCGACGCGAGTGTGCTTGTTCACGGTTAGTTCATCATACGTGTGTCGGACGGAATCCCCTCCTGCGGAAGGGTCGCCCTCAAGGCGTCGCTGACAATCGCCTGGGCTTCCTCCTGGATGCGGTGCAGATGATCCGTTCCCCGGAAGCTCTCCGCATAAATCTTGTAGATGCTCTCGGTCCCCGACGGACGAGCGGCGAACCATCCGTTCTCGGACATCACTTTCAAACCTCCGATCGGTGCTCCGTTCCCTGGCGCGTCGGTGAGGACATGCAAAATCTTTTCGCCTGCCAGCTCGGTGCGCTTCACCTGACGGGAGGAGAGTTTCGCCAACAGCTTCTTTTGATCCGGGTTCGCCGGCGCTTCAACGCGGTCATAGACAGGTTCACCAAATTCGCGTGTGAGTTCGTGATAGACTTCGCCGGGATCACGACCCATCCGAGCGCTGATCTCCGCTGCCAGCAACGCCGGAACAATGCCATCTTTGTCGGTCGTCCAGACTGTGCCATCCAGACGGGCAAAGGAAGCCCCTGCGCTTTCCTCGCCACCGAAGCCGAGCGAGCCGTCGAACAAGCCTTCAACAAACCACTTGAATCCCACCGGCACCTCGAAGAGCTCCCGGCCAAGTTTCCTGGTTACGCGATCGATCATCTGGCTGCTCACCACCGTCTTGCCGATCGCTGCCCTCTTCCCCCACTTCGGCCGGTGTTGGAGCAGGTAGAAGATGGCGACGGAAAGGTAGTGGTTGGGCGGCAGCAATCCTGCGCTTCGGGTGACGATTCCGTGTCGGTCATGGTCGGTGTCACACGCGAAAGCGATATCGTAGCGGTCCTTGATGCCGATCAGGCTCTCCATCGCGTAGGGGGAGGATGGATCCATACGGATCTGGCCGTCCCAATCCACAGTCATAAATCGGAAGGTCGGGTCGATGGCTGTGTTCACGACTGTGAGGTTCAATCCATACCGCTCGGCGATTCGTCCCCAATAGTGGACACCGGCGCCCCCGAGGGGATCGACGCCCATGCTGATCTTCATGGCGCGAATAACCTCCACGTCGATCACATTGGCGAGGTCTGAGACGTATGCAGTAAGATAGTCGTGCCGCTTCGTTGTGAACGCGCGAAGAGCCTTCTCAAAAGGTATCCTCTTTACCCCCAGAAGACCCTTTTCGAGAAACGCATTTGCTTTTGCCTCGATCCATCCGGTGACGACGGAATCCGCCGGCCCACCGTTGGGGGGATTATATTTGAACCCACCATCATGCGGGGGATTGTGGGACGGTGTGATGACGATGCCGTCGGCGAATCCTGTTTTGCGACCGACGTTGTACATCAGAATTGCGTGGGAAATGGCCGGCGTAGGGGTGTACTCATCCGCTTCCGCGATCATGACTTCCACCCCGTTTGCAGCCAACACTTCAAGCGCGGTGGCAAAGGCGGGTTCGGAAAGGGCGTGGGTGTCCTTGCCGAGAAACAGCGGGCCGTCGATCTTCTTCAGCTGCCGATACAGGCAAATGGCCTGAGTGATCGCGAGGATATGCCACTCATTGAAGGTCAGGGTGAAAGCCGACCCACGATGTCCAGACGTGCCGAAGGCCACCCGTTGTTCCTGTACTGAGGGGTCAGGGAGCTCTGCATAGTAGGCCGTCACGAGCCTGGGAACGTTCACCAGCATCGATGCTTCAGCCGGCTTTCCTGCATAAGGACTTACGTTCATAGTTCTCTCGACACACTTCTTAATGCGCCTTGCGATCAGTCTCCATCATCATGTTGTACGGCCGGTGGAGTTCCTCGATCGATTCAAACGCATACCGCAGAAAGAGATGACTCCCTCCTCGCTTCACCGACACAAGTGTACCCCACATCGGGTGGTCAGGGGCAAACAACTTTCCTGCCACTACTCCCAGCCGCTCATTGCCATTGTCACGCCCCGCGACCTGAGGAGCGAGGGTTAAGAACAACTCATCAAGACATCTCTCCGCGAAGAAATCCCCCATGAGATGGGGGCCTCCTTCGATGAGAATCGTTTTACAGGACGGTCTGACACTGAGGATCGCACTGAGGATATCACGAGCGGTTATTGAGGTCGCGTCTCCCCGCTCAACGATTCGTACTGATTCCGGTACGACCTCCCTGGCGAACCGCTGCGCTCCGGTCACCGTTGTGATGATCACGACGGGAGTATCTTCCTTGTGAAACACGGGCAAGCGCAAATCAACGTTGCCATGTGCCGTGACAATAACGAGGAGAAGCGGTGTCAGCTTCCCCATGCGAACCCGGAGTTCGTTGTATGCACCGGTATACTGCGGGAAGACGTGCTGCGGGGTCCAGATGTGCAGGGGTGATGCCCGGAGGGTCCCTGCACCGATCACCACAACATCTGCCGCCGCACGGAGGAGTCCCATCACCATGCTGTCCTGCTCACTTGAACCGCTCACGACGTCGCCGACGGCTTTGCCGGGTGCATCAAGCGACACAACACCGTCCAGCGTGCTGACGAAATTGCTGATGACGTATGGGCGGCCGGGATGAGATGCGAAAGCGAGACGGCCATAGAACTCCTTCAATTCGGGCGGTAAAGGCAGACCGGAGCTCAGGTCCGAGTCATAGAGTATTTGCAGTCCGCTCAATTGCTCCCTCGCTGTGCATCGTCTGACAACGTCGACGGCGATGCATCGGCTTCCAGAATTGCCAGGACCTCGTTGACCCACCCATCGCACGCATGCTCGAGTTCCTGGAAAGCCGGTGAAGTTCCACTGGTGTTGTCACGGGTCTTCTCTCGTGCGGACTGATGCTCTGCCGCCTGAATGTGGTAATCCCTCATTGCTCGTACCTCATGAACCATGGATGTGGTTGTGAAGAGATTGAAGATCCTGCCTGGTCAGGCTCCTCGGGTTTTCGCATGAGCGGCAACCTCGTCGGCAGAAACCTCAGGCCCGAGCAAGACCGATATCCATCGCGTCTCATTACTCGCCTCGCAAGCAAGCTTCAGGGTCATTGTGAGCGGAACACAGAGAAGCGCTCCAACGAGACCGAGCAAGTTCCCCCAGAGAATCAAAGAAAGGAATACCACCAATGGCGACATATCGAACCTCCGCCCCATAATCCTTGGCTCAACAACGTTGCCGACAATCATACCGATTGCAAGATATCCGGCGGCCGTAAGGGCAGCAGAACCTCCTCCGAGTTGGACAAGCGCGAGGAGAACAGCCGGAACAGCGGCGGCAATAGAGCCGACGTTCGGGACATAGTGGAGGAGAAATGCCAGAAATCCCCAGAGGACCGGGAAATCCACACCGAGGATGTACAGCCAGAGTGCAGTCAGCGTACCCGCGATCAAGTTCAGCAACGTCTTGATGACCATATACCGATTCATATCATTGACAAACTTTGAGATTTGCGGAAACGACGCATGAGGATCGTCGCGCACACGGCGCAGTTTGGCAGGGAAGCTCGATGCTTCGAGCAGAACGAAGATGATAGTAAAGAGAATCAGGACAACATTCGAAAACACCGAGCTCAGCGAGGCGAACACGCCGGCGGTGAAGTTCATCACCGCCGTGGGGTTGGCATAGGAGAGCAGAACGTCGTCGGTCACTGCGATCCCCTTTTTCTCCAACGGTACTTTGATTGCAGAGAGCATGTCCTGAATGCGGCCTTCGTACAGTGGCAGTGCATTGGAAAAACTATTCAGCGAAGCGCCGACGACGACGCCGATAGCCAGCAGCACAGTGATCATCGCTGCCAAGACAATCAACACGGAGGCAACGGAAGGAATGCGATGCCGTTCCATCCAGAGCATCGGCACCCGCCCTATGACAGCGAGAAACACGGCAACAAGAAGCACAACCAACACCGATTGTGCCTGATAGATTCCCCAGATGATGATCACGAACGTCGCAGCGATGATGAGGAGACGCGTTCCGCGATGAGGATCACTCTGATCAGCCATAGTTCTCCATTTCTGCTTCGCTCAAAACCCGACCAGGTCGCCTACGCCGCTGCGAAGTGCGAACCACACAAAACGAAAGAAGGGGTCCCCGTTTTGCCGAACATACTTTACCGTGCCGGTTTTTGATTCGCCCGATTTGTCGGGCTCGTTTGTCCCATGGATTTTGAAGGTGTTGGCAATGAATGACGCCATCCCGTCGGCAAATCCCTTTTCGCTTCCGGTCTTTTTGTTTATCGCGGCAAGAACCAGTCCGCGGTAGTTGGCGTGCACAATACCGGAGGCATGTCCCGAGGAGACGTTGATCGCGAATGTTGACGATTGGAGGACTCCCGCCGTGATGCGCTGCTGTTCGGCGGGTTCAAGAAATGGATTGAGCGCGCGAAGATCCATTTTGCTCAGGGATCCGGAATACTGCATTGAAACATCCGCCGAGACGTCGGGAATTGTCATAAGCACACGCATTGAGCCGGCCTTCATAAACGTCCCTTCGGCGTGAACAATCATCGCCGCGGCAGTGTCTCGCTGATTGTCAATACCGAGCGCCAGCACATCCATGCTGTCGAGCGTTATGAGGGCCGGTTTCGCGCCAACCACAAATTGTTCGGCGTACCGCAAACGCCCGTTCATGATCATCAGGCTATCGATTCGCAGTGCTCCGTTTATCGAAGAGAGCATCTCCCCTGGCATCGGTGGAGGTGATGTGTCTCTGGCGGATGACTTGTCCTTGTCGATCAACACGTCGAGGAAGAGATCCTGGAGTTGGGCAGAACGGCAGCGGTACGTCTTCGCTTCCAGAATATCGAAGCATGCCAAGCCTGCCACACGTGCATATGGAACAGAAACGCGAAAGCGGGTCCTCCGGAATTTGCTTTCTGCAAAGAACTGCCCATCGTCACCGGAAGGATGAAGCTGGACGCCTTCGACAACTATCGCAGAATCCGCCACTGACAGCCGGAGCAGTCGGCAATGAATCTCATACTGTGACGTCGGAAGACGCAGATCGATATCATGTGCCGCCACAACCACATCGGCAAGATCATCCGGTACAAGACTCCTTCCAAGCAGAAGATGCATCCAGCCGATTCCGCTCACGGAGGAAGGGCCCATCGTGCTCGAGAGTGAGCCGTCGACTGCGTCCAACCGGACGGAATCACAGCCAATGCGGTTTGTCAAAAGGCTGTAGTGCATATCGGCGATACGGATTGAGTACGCGGGAAACGCCTCAACAAACGCGGCTGAAATCCGGGGCTTGAGAAATCTGTTCACCAGAGGATCAGGAAAGAGCAGGAGGGCCAGGAAACAGACGAGCACAAGTGCTCCCGCAACAAATCCCGTATATGAGGCGATGATGAGCGGGGCCGGCATTCTCCGGCCCGTTCGCGGGCGCTCCATCTGTTTCTGTTCTTTCAACGTGCTTTCCTTTTCATGACTGCCGCGTACGTGCTTCTCTTCAGAGCCTTCAGTGCTCAAATGACTCTCACGAAGACAATGACTCCGGATACCATGATCAAGACGCCGGAAATCCTGTTGACCCACCTGAGCCCGTCCGAGTCCAGCCTTTTTCTGAAGAACGTCGATACGTATCCGAGAGTCAGAAACCAGAGCAACGAACCTCCAAACAGTCCCAAGACAAGAAGGCTGGCCGAACTGATGGTGAGTCGATGTCCCAGCCCAAAGGCAGCGAACACAGCCACTAAAGCAAAGATGATCAGTGGATTCGTCAGCGCGAGGAGAAACGTGGACGCAAACGATCCCAGCAACCCCTTGTTCTCAAAAGGGGTGATGGGGTCCTTCCGCCTTGCACGGAAGGTCCGGATTCCGATGAACAGAAGCAGTCCCCCGCCGCCCAGACCGAGCCAAAGATGCTGGCTTGCGATCACATCCGAGACAAACGTAAGGCCGAACGCCGCAATGCTGGCGTACAATGCATCCGCGGTTGCAGCCGCAAGGCCGATGATCAGGGCGTGTGCGTGCCCATCAGAAAGTGTTTTGCGGATACACAGTATTCCGACCGGGCCGATCGGCACCGCCATCGCAAATCCTATTACCAGTCCTTTGAGGAAGAAGATCGGGTCCATGTTCACAGTTCCTGTCAGCGTGATGTTGTCGACACATTCACCGCCAGATTCGTCGGCCAATCTACTTCTGTCCACGGTTGTTGCCGCGACCCTGGTCTTTGCCGTTGTTGCGGCCAGTGTTTCTGCCGTTGTCGCGTCCATGCGCGTTGGCATTGCCGTTCTTCTGCCCTTGCTGCTTCACCCAATTGTTGTGTTCGGGGTGGCTGGCATTGCTGAAATATCTCGAATCCCGGCTGTCGCGAATGGTCTGCTGATCGTGACGGCCAACATAGGCACGATATTTGGTCTGGTACGTCGCGTTGTTCCGATACGGGCTCGGCTCATTCACCACAACTTTGTAGGAATTGTACAGGTCAAAATTCTTGTACCGGGGAGGCAAGGATGTTCGGTCCAACCAGCGACCCTCTTCAAAATAGATAAACCGATGCCGGGGGACATTGTAGTACACGTCAATGTCCGGGAGGTAGTAATATTCGACATGATCATAACCGGTCGGACCCCACACGGGCTGACGGTCTGTATTGATGTTCAGCGTCACACGTACCTGTGCTGCCGCAATGCAGGACAAAAGCACTGCCATGATGAGAAGAGCAAAATGGCGCATGATGATATACCTTCGGTTGAATTGCATGGAAATGAACCACGTTATTATTGACATCTGCCTGAGAGCCGGCTGCAACCATTGTGTTGCAGCCTTCGTTCAGGGTCCTGGATTTTTTGAAACGATCATTTCTTTTGTAAAAAGCGTTCTCGGACCTTCGCAGCCAGCTGTCCATCTGTCATCTTGTCAACTGTTTCGATTCCCACGATGTGGCCACCGAGCGCTTCGCTCTCAAGATGAGTCTTGAGTTCTCCTTTTGCTTCACCGGGACCAACGATGAGAATACCATCTGCTCCTCGAAGAGCTGAGACCACTTCTGCGTAGTACTTATCCAGGTGCCCTTCAAATCGCATGTCCCGCTGATCCTCTCCCGAGGCTTTTGCCGCTCCGCCGGAATATCGGACGTGTTTCTCCATGCCCGAGTCAATCTGCGTTGTTTTCTCAACTTTGTCTGTGAAACTCACAATGACCGCCTTGCGGTGGTCTATCCACACTCCCACATTTATCGCCATGATCTTGTCCTTGATCTGTTGAAATCTTCAGGCTGTGGCGCCAGGCTTTACGGGCTTCGTTTCTGAGAGTCGTCTGGTTTCCTTGTCTCGTAGGAATGCCGATCCTCCCGGAGCGGCGGGCCGGATGGCACGCGAACCGATTTGGCGTGTACTATTGTGCTGGAGGAACTGACTTTCTGCACCTGAGATATGCGACTGCTGGTTGGCGCTTCGCCAATCCAGATACGTCGTTCCGTTACCACCACTCGCGGCGGCGGAGATGTTGGAGACTCCGATGGATGATGCGCGCTGGCAGCGTTGGGATATAGTCCTCCGTGTGCATACTCCTGCGCGTTTTTCTCGAGCATTGTTCTGGCATCTTTTCCACTTACGGCTTTGCGTGGGGCGGGGATTTGTCCGTCGTCATTGCGTTGTTGCACTCGGGGTCTGTAAAGCAACAGTGCGCCTTTGGTCACGGAAGAACCCGGCCGATCGCCATCCCGAATGACAATCGAGGTGATCGGCATGTGCATGGCCCTCTCGACGTCATCTCGATTGGGCCCTGTCGCATACGTGACCCGGCGCTTGTTGTCCCTCCGAGAATTCGCAATCACGGCCGAACGTCTCATGATCTTCTCGTTGTTCGACTGATTGACGATGTACCGGCCAATATCCGGCTCTGCGAAATCTTTCACTTTCACAAATGCCCAGCGGTCGTTCCGATTCTGGTGTTCCATTGCCGGCGCCAATGCGCGCCAACCGTAATACCCGGGCGATCGTCGCCACGATACCCACGCTGGACCCCATTCGCTGCCAGGAATCCAGACCCACCCGTATACAGCATCGCAGTCCCAGCGACCATAGTGGAACGTCGCCCATCCCCAGGGATAGTCGGAAACCCATGTCCAATCGTCATTTGCCAATACCCAGTGGCCAGCGGTGACATACGGAGTGAATCCCGGATCGTCGTTGGGGATCCAGGCATAGCCATAGCTTTGATACTCCACCCACATACCGTACGGACTCAATTCATCATAGAACAACTGGAGGCTCACCGAAGCTGGCTGCGCAGTAACAGGTTGCGGAGCAATGCACGAGGCAGAACCCCAAGCGACAAGCACGGCGATTACGTAGACTATTGATTTCATCCTTCCCTCCTTACACAGTCGTTCTCTTCCATTGTGTTGATCCATGCCTGAGACCCACCAGCCCGAGAACGATTGCGACAACCCCACCCACGAACATCCAAATCGATTTGTCAGCGGCTGATCTTTCATACCTCCGGCCCAACCCCCGCGTTGTTGAGCCGTCAACCTCGTTAGCTCGCTGCTCCGGTTTGATTGAGCAGATAGTTTTCCAGTCCCATTTGGTCGATCTGGACACGTTGCGCCTCCGCCCAATCGACGTGCCCCTCTTCCATCTTCAGGATCTTGGAGAGCAGGTCGACAGTCCCTTGGTCTTCAACCGCGCGAGCAAGCTTGATCGCGTCGTTATAGGAGCGGACGGCACTGAGTTCGTCGCTGTTCGCGGTCTTGATCATTTCTGACACACTCTTGCCGATCTTCATGGGGTGAAGTTTGGATACCGTTGGCGTGCCATCAAGAAATATTTGCCGTTCGATGAGCCACTCGGCATGGTGCATTTCATCCATCGCTTGTTTTCTGATGTCCACATGGAGCTTGTTGTAACCCCAGTTCTCGCACATTTCGGATTGCACCATATATTGGTTGATGGCGGTGAGCTCATCAGCCAGCAGCTGATCGAGTGCCGCGAGCATTTTGTCAGAACCCTTCATCGGTGTACTCCTTATCAATATCAATGTTGGTTGAATACCTGCGACAAGAATGTCACTCCGGAGGGCGCCTCAGCCGCTTGTTTTCACACCCCTGTGTTTCTTCAATCGGCTTTGTGCAGCGGAGCGCTTCCTCTTCAACTTCTCCCTGTTTGGCAGGTCCTTCTGCAATTGAATCAATTGGGTGTTTGATTTCTTGAGTTGCGCGATGTTCTTTTTGAAGTCCTTGACCTGCTGGCTCGCTTCTTCGGTGGCAATGCCGAATCGTTCTTGCATGCGTCCAACGAGTTCCTCATACTTGCCGGCAATCGCAGCCAGCTCATCGTTCATCATCTTCCCCCAATGATGAACAGCCTTCCCCCTGCGCTGCTTCCACTCTCCTTCCATACGATCCCAATTCATGGCAAAGGTTCCTTTCAGGCGTCGACGAGTCATTGGCCCGATCATCCTTGCTTCCCGGATGAGGGCCTATGTGACTGCTGAGCCAATCACAGTATACCGGGCAAGGCTATCGTATGAATCGCCTAAATGGATGAAAGAGTAGTTAACCCCCGGATGGGGGTCTTTTGATGGAACAGAAGGGAATGAACACAGGAATTGGTGCAACGATGAGGATTCCGCCGAGCGGAGAACAGAGCAAGATGCCCGGGAAGGAAATGCCGAGGGGAATCATCGCACCCTCGTTCGAGTTCTCGACGAGGAGGGGGACATCTACGGCGAACGTGGATGGGTTAATGATCAGCCTGGAGTAACAGGTTCTGGTTGCGCTCCTGCGCAAGCGTTCCCACGTTCCACCTCCGTATCACCGCTCCCTGACACTGACACGTTCCTTGTCGAGACTCTCATCCGAAAAACAGTCCGCGCAATTGTGGACCAGCAAGCCCCGGGCACCGTCGGGTACGTTCTTCATCGCCCGATCCCGGGTGGCCGGGGTCTCACGCGTTCCGCTTTGCCGTCCATCGCGGCAAGTTGGGTATAATAATCCGGGATTTCATTGAGATGCGTGAGCGCGCGTTTCCCCGTGAGCATCGGGTCATCGAGGGTAACGTCCGTCCCCAACCCGCTCCGCCGATCGTCAGACTCGACGTTCAATCCCAATGCGAATTGCCTGATGTCAAACGTGGTCCAACGTATGCCGAGGGCATCGCCGATCTGTTTTGCTTCATCCATTGTGAACCGCTTCTTCTCTTGTCTGTGTGACGGGCCATAGACATAATCCTCTATTTCTTTTGCGGAAAGCATTCAACGGTCCTTTCTTCTTGACCCTCAGTTCTTCACCGGCTTCCTCCTGCCATGCAGGAGAAGTGCCCCGCCGATGGCTATTCGTCCGGCTCCGAATTACGGTTTCATGTCTACATCGTCTGAGTTAGCCCAGGTGATCTCGAACGGGACCCTTGAGAAGAAGCCCTCACATTCCACTGTCACGGACTTGAAGCACTCATGAGGATACGCACAGCCCGCGAATAATCAATCGAGGCTTGACTCACGGCGCAGATGCGATAATCAGTTGCCGGGTCAAATCGGCCATAACAAGACTGACGATTTCCGGTCGAGCAGACTGCCCGGAGACCGGCTCGGGCGTCTTGCTCGTGGCACTCCAGATCATTTGCCCATCCTTACTTGTGGTCCACACGTCGATGTCGCGAATGCTGACCTTCTGAGAGTCGAGGTATCCGGCATGCTCCACTTCTGTGTAGTAGGTCACAAATCTTTCCCTGCGAAGATCATATCTCAGATCCTGTTCCTTTGTCACGTACCCCTGCATGTATTGAGTCTGTGTTTCCGGAGGAAGCCAGCGGGTGATCAGTATTCCGTCGAATCCATTTGAACGAACGACTCCGACGACCTGATTTGTATCCGGCACGGCATCCGGGAACAATCGGTACGACGGCATCGCTACAACGTCATGCTGTCCCAATTCGAGGCTGAAAGCATCCTCCCACATACGTCGATGCACTCCATCTTTGCTAACAGCGATGACCAGGATCTTCTTGAGAGAAGAAGCGTGAAAGGAAGGATCGCTCCAGATGTCAACAAGCTCGGTGGAAGCGCAGCCTGCCATCAGCAAAGCGCAGTAAAAGAGCACTCCCCCAATCGCGAACGGCAATTGCTTTTCCATCATGGCGTTCTCTTTCGTAATTTAAAAGGAATGACTTTCAACGCTTGCTCATTTGAAAGATTGAGATTTACTCGAAGCCTTCATGATCTCGCTCAGAAGGGAGTGATGAGTGTTCCCGTTGGAGTTGCTCGTATGAAAGGTCCAGGAACTCTTTAACGACATGCAGCAGAATCGCTCTTCCGGACCACCTTTCTCGGGAGTCCTTATTTGAATGGAGCGCTTGATCACCGTCGCCAATGGATTCACAGGGTTGATCCCTGCGCCCAGGGTTTGGTCTGACACGACGCCGACATGTCCGGCGGGCACCTGGGTGAAACATTCAAACACAGCGGCAACTCCGAAGATAACCGCCGCCAGAATGCTCACGGTCGCGATCGGCCGGAATGCAATGACATTCTGCTGAACTCTCTTTCTCGCTGTCCGCCACAGGACGATGGACATTGCGGCGATCACCAACGAAATGATGAAATCATAGTATGCCTCTGTCATTTTCCTGTATACATTGCGCTGCCCGGGTAAACCATTCCTGGTTCGCCACCCCAGGTCCGAACGACGATCGTTCTGCTGCTCCTGTTCACTGCTTTTTGTCGAACCGCAAGCGAGCCTCCATCGCATCCACATCTTTCCGTTCTTGCGTCCACACATCTTCCCGTCGTTCGAGGGCGGCCTCCTCCTTCTGAGCATACTGCCGGTAGGCTTCATTCGTCGCAGCAACGACCTTCTCCAACGCCGGCAACTGAGTTGCTGCAACATCATCGAGCGGGCAATGCACCACAAGAAACATTCCGTCGATGATTGCTCTTCGGGATCCGTTCTGCGCTTTCCAGAGCCGATCAAAGATCGCTCGCCACTCTGTTAGCGGGTATCCCGAAAGCTCAAAATAGACGTGATACACGTCGTCCAAATCGTTGTCTTTTCGCGTTTTGTCATTATTCAATCGAACGATTTGTATCGCTGAGGCGAGCTCTGCTGATTCGTCTTTCCGTTCTTCCGCCATCGGCTACCTCATGTTGAATGTGATCTCACGGAAGTGATCTTCCTCCGGACCGATTTCACATCGCGAAGTCGTTTTTGAAGTACCACGAGCTTCGCGTTGGACCTGCGCAACTGCATGACGACTTTCTTGAAGTCGTCGACATGACGCTTGGATTTGTCGTTCGCGATACCGTATCGCTCCTGGAGTCTTCCGACAAGCTCCTCATATTTCCCCGCGATGGCAGCGAGTTCGTCGTTCATCATCTTTCCCCAATGGTGCACGGCTTTCCCCCTCCGCTGCTTCCATTCACCCTCCATGCGATCCCAGTTCATGAGGCGGTTTCCTCTCAGACTCCATTATGCAATGAACGCACACGCGTACGGTCCCCCGAACGGGAGAGCGTATCCTCCTATACACATTGAAAGGTACAACCCGGGTTACACGAATGAATCGGTCGAAGGGATGAAAGAGGAACTAATCACTGATAAGAAGTCAGGGGCGGTATTGCGCGGGAATGAAAGGGAAGAAACGGCGAATCACAGGGATTATCGCCCTTTGGAGAGGATGCAGGAGCGTGTGTTCGATGACTTCAGCGAAGCGTGATTCAGTGAGCACGGGGGGAAGGATCTTCATTCCTTTCGCGACTGACCGTATCGTCACGAGGATATCATCGATCATCGCTATACCAGATCCATCTCCCCAATTCTGCCGTCGATAAACTCAAGATCCTCAGCGGTGAGTGTGACGTCGGCTCCCTTTGCATTGTGCAACGCCTGTTCCGGGTTTCGCGCACCGACAAGGGCAGTCGTGATTCCCGGTCGTTGCAGGGTCCACGCGATGACGAGTTGCACAATCGAAATGTCCTTCTCCTCGGCCAGCGGTTTCAGCATCCCAAGGACGGCATTCACGCGCAGGATGTTCTCCGGCTGATAATAGCGTTCACCCGCGCGGGTGTCTCCGTCGTTGAACGCATGGCCGGGGGCGAACTTTCCTGTCAGCAGGCCCCGCTCCAGCGGACTGTATGCAAGAATCCCCTTTCGGTTCTCGATGCAATACGGCACCGTCTCATCTTCGATGCCGCGCCTGAGCATGCTGTACGGTACCTGGTTCGACACTAACCGTACCACCCGTTCCGCCGCTGCCATCTGTTCGGCCGAGTAGTTACACACCCCTGCATACCGGACCTTCCCCTGCTTGATAAGCAGCGAAACGGTCTCCATCGTCACTTCGATCGGCGTGGTGGGATCGGACCAGTGGATTTGATACAGATCAATGTAATCGGTCTTCAACCGACGCAGGCTCGCTTCACATTCCCTGAGCACACTTTCTTTGCCTGCATAACGATACATGTCAATCGATTTGCCGTCGTTATCTTTGCTGTTGAAGAAGAACTGCCCCTTCTGCACATCCCATCGAAGCCCGTATTTCGTCAGGATTTGCACCTTCTCCCGCGGAATCCCCATGATCGCTTCTCCGACAATCTCCTCGCTGAGTCCCTGACCATATGCTGGCGCGGTGTCGATCGAGGTCATGCCAGCATTGTACGATGCCCTGATGGCATCCACGGCGGCTTTTGGCTCCGAGCCTCCCCACATCCACCCTCCGGCTGCCCATGCGCCAAAGGTCACGGTCGAGAGCGTGAGGTCTGTCCCGCCGACTGTTCTATAGTGCATCGTGTTCTCCCTGAAAAAGGTCTGCCAGCGTCGTCAGACGGTTCCGGTAGCTATCTTCGTTCAGCTTCAGATTCCCTTCGGACTGTGACTTCGTTTCCCCACTCAGCAAGTATTGCGCGTACGCATCCGTCAAATCCCGCCATGCCTTTTCGATCTGCAGGAGGAGCAGTCCGACATTGTCGTTCATGGCATTTTCCGCGATCTGCTCCCTGGTGCTGCGTTCCTGCAGGGCATGGGCGGCTTCCCACCAGCCCGAGACGTCTATCGTTCCCCCCGTCGAGCGTCATGTAAATCCCGCTGACTCCGACGCCGACTTGCGGGAGATATTCTCCGCGTGAGGCAGGGACGAGGAAAAAACGCCCACCGTCAATCCATACCTACCATTCGAGAATCTCCTTCAAGACCGGACGCACAACGACCTCCGGGACCGTCACGGATGTTGTCGAGCATGGACTGCTTCGGTGACCTTGATTCCTCCTGAAGCCCTTCTTCATGAGATCGCCGACCTGTCCAATATGTGACACTCAACCCATAACGACCAACACGTCGTTCGTCTCCTTCATAAGCTCAACCGGGATCAGGTTCCCTTCGATGTCCTTCCCGTTTACCATGATCTTCCTGACCCCCTTCTGCACGGCGTTCCGGTTCCTGACCGTGATGCTGAAATGTTTCTCCCGAAATTTCCTCGTGATCGTGAATTCCTTCCACGTTGCCGGAATGCATGGATCAATGCGGAGGCCGTTGTACTCCGGCTGGATACCAAGAAGATATTGCGTGGCGGTGTAGTACGCCCATGAGGCGCTCCCGCTGAGCCATGGTAATCGGGAGGCCCCATGGCGCGGACTGTATTTACTGTTGGTGAATTGACAATACACGTACGGCTCGATTTGACGGATCTCCGCTCTTTTGTTATAGGCGCTCGGCATGAACTTCCGATAGAGCGCATACGCCCGCTCTCCCCGACCGAGCATCGCCTCCGCGATCACCGCCCATCCCTGAGTGTGACAAAACACCGAGGCGTTTTCCTTCATCCCTTTGTTGAACAACCGGGCCTTGATCACTTTCGGGTCTGTTTTCTCGACCGGCGGGTCGCATATCATCAGGCCGTAGTCGGTGGAAAGACGACGGTTGACCGTATCCATCAACTTTTCGGCCCTGTCGCCCGTGGAGTGGCCACTGTACACCGCCCACGGCTGCGGCTCGAGAAATATCGATGCTTCCGTGTTTTCCTTCGAACCGAATTTCAAACCATCCGCCCTGTAAGCCCGCAAATACCACTCGCCGTCCCAGCCATGCCGTTCGAGATTGTTGTCCAACGTTTGCAGATGCCCCCTGGCCCAGGCAATCTCCTCCCGCCTGGCCAGCAGCTCGGCAACTTCCTCGTACACCTTGAGGGCGTAACGAAGTTGAAACGCCACGAATACCGTTTCACCGTCCTGCCCGAGTTCCAAACAGTCGTTCCAGTCCGCGAGAAGTCCGCACGGGAAACCGTGCGAACCCAGTCGGTTCAGGGTAAATTGGATCGCCCTCCTCAGATGCCCGAAAACGGTGTCTTCGCCTTTGTCGGCATACGGCAGGACCGTGCTGTAGAACTGAATGTCACCGGTTTCCTTGACGTACGCAGGCACGGTGTTGAAGAGCCACATGCAATCATCAGAGCGATATTCGCCTTCGGCAGGCGCCGTTTCCCTCCCTGGCGCGTGTGCGAAGGGCTTCACCACCGGCATCGCGCCGCCTGTAGACACCTGGCCGGTGATCATCAGCTCAAGACGCTCCCTCACTTCACCCGGAATCGTGTGCATGACACCCAGCATGTCCTGAACAGTGTCCCGATAACCCAGCCCGTCCCGTTCGCCACTATAGATGAGGCTCGCGGCCCGTGACCATGCGTACGTGATGAGACAATTGAACGGGTTCCACATGTTGACCATGCTGTCAAATTCTCTGTCGGGAGTCTTCGCCGTCATCACACCAATCCGTGAATGCCAGTACGTCTTGAGTTTTGAAAACTCCTCGTGGACCTTCGCGGGACTCCCGAGTTCCTCCACTGCGCGTTTCCCTTCTTCTGCCGCCTTTCCGATCCCCATCAGAACCACAAGCTCTTTTGATTCTCCCGGCTTGAGTGCGACATCGACCTGTACTGTCCCGCAGGCATTGTCGCCGACCGCGAGCGAATTCCCGCACCGACCCCGTTCAACGGCAACGGGGTTGGCGTAGGTCCTGTACGGTCCGAGAAAGACGTCCCGGTCCGTATCGAACCCTTTGACGGGTGCTCCGGAGATTGCCAGAAACGAGTGGCGTGCTTGCCCGTTATCTTCAAAATGTTCCGGACGTTCCGGCATCATGACATTTGTGCCGTGGTCGATGATCCCGTTCACCACATCCATCTTCATGATAAACTGGGAGTATTGCAGGTTGATCAGATCCTGCGACAGGTTCCAGTTGTTTGCGTACTCGACGTACGTAAACAGCCTGAGGTACCTTTTCTTCCGGCCGGTGTTCTTTACCTTGAGAAGCCAGCATTCGTACGTCCGGCCAAGGGGGACGAAAAACAGCGTCTCCGATTCTATTGAAGAATATCGGGAAGTGATTTGAGTGTATCCGGCCCCGTGACGACACTCCGTCTTGTACTCCTTCAAGGGCTTTCCTACGGGCTGCCAGGAGGCGGACCAGAAGTCTTTGCTTTCCTTGTCGTGAATGTAGACGTACCGTCCGGGCTGATCGTTGGGAATGACGTTAAAGCGAAGGCGAGTGAACCGTCCTTGCGCTGCGGATTTGTAGAAGCTGTATCCTCCCGCATTGTTCGTGATGATCGCGCCGTACTCGGTTGAGCCAAGATAGTTGCTCCAGGACTTCGGCGTGTCTGGCTTCGTGATCACATATTCCTTGTTCGTGTCGTCAAAGTATCCAAACTGCATAGTGTACACTCCCGGGAAATGTCGCATGAGGTGAGCTACAGATTCTACCGGACTACCAAACCCTGATCATCCTTACCCCAGCCTCAGGGTCTGCAAACGGACCCGCAGAAGGATTGGCAAAGCTCCGTCGCTTCGCGAAAAAGTCGGAGTCGACCCTCAACGGCGACCCATCCGGATTCTCATAGCCCAGTCCGGACACTTTTGTTTTCCCCAACCGTTCTGTGGTCACAAATGTCGTGGTAAACTTCGCAAACGCGTCCCCCATTGTCATCGTGAGGAATATGCTGCTGTCTCTCTCGACGATTTTGATCTTCGGATCAACGTCCGACAGGACAAGCGGGTTGACTTCCTTGCTGCATGGGCGCGCGCCGTTGAAATAAACGTTTCCCCCTGTTTGAATCGCCGCGTCCCGCGTATCGTAGACCCAGAGCCCATATCCGGCGAATCGGGGAGGAGGCTCGCTCCCGGTCGAAGAGGATTTTGCCGAGCCCGACGGGCTGACGATAATATTGTTGTAGAAGCGATCGTCGCCCCCCTGCGTTTTGCTCATTCCGGCCAAAGCGGTCGAGTGCGCCTGCATGAACGGTGTCGAGCGACTCAGCTCCGGCACGTCGTCGATCATGCCGGCAAAGAGATTGTGAACAAACGCGCCTCCTTCGGAGACATCGCGGAGACTGCAGTCCGACATGAGGAGATTGTTGTCGACAAGGTACGGCCCGTGATCGACTTCCATGAGAATATCGTCCGTAGAGTTGTCATAGAACAGATTACCTGTCACGCGCGTGCCCTGCGCCATCCAATCCAGCCAGAGTCCGCGCCCCGTGGTGTGAATCCGGTTGCCCTTGATCAGCACGTCAATGGCAGCGTGAAGCTTGATGCCCGCCATTTCAGCCCCGCTGAAGAGTCGCTTGGTCCATATGTTGTAGATATCGTTCCCTTCGATCTGACTGAAAATTGCCCCGAGACTCCCGACAATCCCTGCCTGCTCGCATTCTGAAATCGTATTATTCCGGACGATGTGGTGGCCTATGGCTTCTTTGGTCCATCCACTCGCCAGGGCGCGGTCGATGGTCTTGACGTACCCCTCCGCGGTGTTGGCCGATGTGTTATCCCACTCGTCTCCGTATTTCCCAAGCGAGATCCCGGAACACATGGAATGACTGATCACATTATTTTCAATGATCCAGCCCTTGCTCCAGTGAGTTCCGATCAAGCCGATCTGCTCCGCGGTCGGCGGTGCCCATGGCGTTGCTGCGTTGTCCATGATGAACCCGCGGACCGTAATATAGTTGATCCCCGTTTTCTCGGGATAGAACACCGTCTGCCGAACGTTGATCTCCACGTTCTGCAGATTGGGATTGACCCCTTTGAATTGCGCCCATATCGTCGTGTTCTTGTCGTCGACTTGCGCGAACCAGAGCGGATTGTTGCCGGTGGATTTCATGACGTCGTTCAGTGTTGCCGCTTCTGTCAGCCAGTTGTTCTCAAGATACACGGCGCCTGTATGATGCTTCCGGCCCATCGGATCGAACCAGTCGCCGTGAAGTTCATCGCTGAAGGGATTGAAGGTCCCGAACAATGTATTCGGGACAACCACCTTCCAGACATCATCCCGGACCTGTGCCCAGTGTTTGATGATCTCGGACCCTTTGATCTCCACCTGTTCGCCCGGGGCGGCCTGATACACAATGCGCTTTTGATCGGATTCGCCTCCCCGCGGCGGACTGATCCGTTCCCGGTAGACCCCCGCATGCACAGTGATAATGTCTCCCGGCTGCGCAACCCTTGCCGCTGCCGATATCGTCTTGAACGGTCGAGATGAAGAGCCGTCATTGGCATCATTGCCGGTACCTGCGACATGGAATTCTGTGGCAGAGACGACATGAGCAATCGACAGCAGAAGAAGAACTACAAGGGCGTATCTCATTTTCAGCGTCCCTTTTCGATATGCGTGTGCGTTCCGAATCCCCACAACATGGTCAATGCGCATCTTTCGCAGCCTTTTCGCCCCCTTCGGCCGGCATCTTCACCTTCAGCGTCGTCCTCCCAGCTCTGAGGGAGTCCCGTTCGCCGTTCGGGAGAACGGCAATTGCTTCGATCTGTTCGGGCACGGTCACCGTCATCATAAATTCCCCGTGATGCTGGTTCCACGCGACCGCGATCGTTCCCGACGGACTCTTGAATTCTGCAGCCGCGCTGTCGATCGTCCCCGGTTCAGGCGCGATCAACACCCGGCGCCATCCGACGCTCCCCGGCAACTGTCGGATGCCGGCAACATAGGCATAATGCCATTCAACGAGATGGCCGAGCATAAAATGATTCATGCTGTTCCCTGTCCCCGGCCTCGCGTCCCAACTCTCCGGCAACGTGGTCAATCCCTGGCGCACCATGTAACCGTAGCTTCCCCGGTTCTCCCGGCTGTAGATCTTGTGCAACACGTCGCCCCGACCTCCCTCGGCCAAGGCACGGACCAGAAACACCTGCATCACTTCGCCAACAGTCTGCTGCCAGTCGCGCCGTTCGAGATCATCGACGATTGCCTGCAACACGGCTGCGCGGTCTCCTTCGGGTACGAGCCCGGCGCACAGGGCGACACTGTTGGCGGCCTGGCATGATCCATGGTTTAGCACGGACTTCCGAACCGGATCATAGAATCGTCGCTGGAAGTCCGCTTTGACGTGCGCCGCGAGACTGTCGTAAACGTGCTCGTCTGCGCTGTTTCCCAGGACCGCCGCTGTCCGTGCGACCGTTGACGCACCGAGAGCCCAGATTGCAGTGGCCGTCAGGGTCGTCGGGGTCCATTGCGACGGTCCGTCTCCTTTTCCATGCCCGTAGTCGTACCAATCTCCCAGGTTGCTGTTGATGATCCCGTCCTTTGCACCGCGCGAGAGGTAATCGATGTACTTCTTCATGCTCTCGTAGCTCACTTCGAGGGCGTTAGTGTCACCGTACCACTCATAGAGGTGCCACGGGACCAGGACTCCAGCAATCCCCCATTCCGGGGCCTCGTTCCAATATCCGTGGGGCCCGATGCCGACAAGGTAGTTCGGACAATTCGTCGGGATATGCCCGTCCGGAAGCTGCGTGTCGCGGATGTCACGGGCGATTTTTTCGTACCAACGCCGAATGTCGTATCCGTAGCTTATCGCTCTTGCCATATGCCAGGCCTGCTCGAGCCATCCGTTCTTCTCGCGATGAGGGCAGTCGGTTGCGACATAGCTCATGTTCGAACGGATCGACCAGTCAATCATCGCATGTGCGCGATTCTGGAGCTCGCTGGAGCAGGAGAATGTCCCGACAATCGGGCAATCCGCCCGGACGTGGACAAGCTCCAAAGACTTGATCACAGGAAGTGTGCCGGGATTAGGATAGCCCTCAGGCACGGCACCGGTTACTCCTACATACTGACATCCGACGTAGCAGAAAAGAATCTGGTGCTCCTCGGGCCCGGAACCCCGAAGTGTATAGTCATGCCATATGTCTTTTCCTGTTCCCCACGTGTAGGTGAATTTTACCTTCCCGGTGGAATCCATGTATTCGCAGGGCTTGAAACGGATGGTCCTCCCTGCCGCGCCTTCAACGGTGAAGCGAAGGAGCGCAGAACAGTTTTGCGGGAAGACATAGGTAAACTCACCCGGACCCGGTGAGACGATCTTTGCAGGTTCAAACTGTTCGTGAGCGGTGATTGGGGGAGCATGATAGGGTTCGACCTGACCCTTGGGGGCCGGGACGATGTCGACGGCCTTCCATTTTGCATCGTCGAACCCGGGCGCATCCCAGCCTACGGGCAACCGCCTCGCATCGTAGTCTTCGCCCCCGTACACGTTAGAAGAGATGAGGGGGCCGTCGGTCCACTTCCATGAGCGATCGCTTGCGACGACCTTCTCCGTGCCATCCTTCATCGTGATCCGCGCCTCCAGCCTGAGAAGATATGTGCGCCCTTCAGAGAAATCGGGCATGGCGTCGGTCTTCACGTAGCGCATGGAGTCGGCGGGCTTCTGAACACACCAGAAAGAATTCCCGAGCATCACCCCCCACGCATTCTCCCCCTTTCGCACGAGATCGGTGATATCGAACTCCTGCTCGTAGATCGTCTTGCTGTATTCCGACCAGGGCTGATCGATAAGGGATGCACCTACGCGCTTGCCGTTGAGCGAGAGCTGGAAATGGCCGAGGCCGACTATCCTGACGAGGGCGCGTGAAATTGGACCGTCGACCGTGAACGAGGATCGCATGACAGGGCACGCGCGTTCAGCAACCGCTATCGCTCTGCCGCCGGGAGTGATCCAGCGGGGTCCGACTGCATCGGCGCCCACTCCCGGCCCGCGGCAGGGCCGGTATGGCAGTTGCAAGCAGGAACGAAGGTTGCCAGGATACTTCTTTGAACGATCATTGCATTTTCTTTTCCTGAGAACACCATATAGGAATGGGGCTTGACCGTAATATCGAATGACGTTTTTTCTTCCTTGTCTCTTCCCCAGACAGGACGATCTTCGGACGGTTTGCCCGTGATCTCTTCCCCGGTCTGTACATTCGTCAGAGAAGAGATCTGTCTGGGCGTCGTTACACGAATACTGACGCTTTCCTGGCGGAACGACTCCACGATGAATGTCCCGTTGTCATACACCATGAGGGACACCTGCGACGGACCTTCAATACGGACGGGGATGTCCTGGGAGAGAACGCTCCTGATCCGGTTCAGGACTCCGGCAGGCAGATTGTACAGGTCGGCAAAGTTATCGGGGATCGTCAGGACGAACAATGAACCGTTCGCGTACCGCGCCTGATGAAGGACCGGGAAGCCATTGCCCGACGCAAGGCACGAGATATCTTCCCATGAGTCATTGGTGAGATATTTGATCTGCGGAAACAACACCGCAGAACTCGCCGCGCACTCCTCCTGCCCGCCGACGACAAAATCCTTGGCCAACACTTTCTTGTCGGTGTACCGGAGTTCCACAATATCCTCGATTCCCTTCCCTTCCAATGCCCCGAGAAGGCCCGACGTGATCATCACGTTTTTCCCGGCGATCAACTGCCCTTGTATCTTCGCGACAATCGTCGGATCGTATTTCGCGGATTCGGTGAGAAGGATCATCTTCGAATCGACAGGAAACTCCGGGACAATATCCATCGGAATCCCGGCCATCCCGAAGAAGTTCTGAAGAAAATCCTCCCCCAGAGAATTGTAGGGTTTGTAGCTCTTGATGCCGATCGGACGGCCCAGGGTTCCGAGCACGGAGTCAACCTGCTCGAATGTGTACCCGGCAGCACGAGCGATCGATAGTTGGCGCTTTCGTACTTCCGTCCCTGGCAGGGATCGGCCTGAGCATCGCATCGTAGTCGAAGCTTGTGTGCTCCCCCTGCCATTCAGCGCGGTCGGTCGGAAGAAATGGCCGCTGCAACTGGCGGAAATCAAAAAGCGTGATTTCAGGGGCCTTCGCGAAGAGCGTCATCCAAAGCTGTTCGGCATATCGATCCATATACCGCAGTCCGCCTGGATCCACCCACCCGCCGCCGTTTCTCCCCGGGGCGATGTTCTCGAAATAACGGTAGATCAGATAGCTCTCATATTGCTGGAGGTGTTGTCCACTGTGCACGGGATCCCGTGTCTCGGTTCCCGTGTAAATTCCGTCGAACATCGTCGGCTCCTGCTCCAGATTGAACCCCAGGCCCTGAAAGTGCTCGTACCAATTCGGAAACTTGATCACGATCTTTACCCGGGGATTCACCGCCTTGGCAGGGTCCAGGACCAACTCCTTCGCCGCCTTCGTCATCAGGTTCAGCCGGTACTGGGTCCAGGTCTGATTCCCTTTGGCCTTGATGCAAAGCTCGCACTTGCAGTCGGTAAAAAAGAAGTCATCGAGAATGATCTCGTCAAAATGTCTGGCGGTGTATTCCGCGATTTCCTTTACCTGTTTCCGGTGTTCAGGGTTCGTATAGCAGAAGGTCTCGTAACGGTTTCTCTCGTTCACCGTGTAGGTGATTCCCCCCGCGACCGTGATCCCCTTTGCTTCGAAAAACCTCTTGGCGGCCTCAATCGTTTTTTCATTGACGAGAATCCTATCACGATGCGTTTCGAGATAGATCTTGTCGACCTTCACCTGCCTCGAGATTTCGTCCCACACCGGCACGAGCCACTGCAGACTATCCATGTGTTGCACTTCATAGGCGCGTGCATAGACCGCGACGTGGAAATTTCTGTAACCACCACCCGAAAACGCGGAAGCGCTTCCTGTAAGGAGCAGTGCTGCGACAAGAACGAGTGCCTTCATTGGTCTCAACATTAAGTGGATAATCTCTCCTTATATGGCGTTCCCACTGACGTCCAGCAGTTGAATGCTCGACATGGTCTTTACCACCGACGTATCCCTGTACTCCCAGACCACCTTCTTGCCCCGGGTGATCTCAAATGCGATGCGGCGCTTCTCCGAAATGGTTGTGACCCAGCCAGTTCGTGAGAACGAGGTTTCCGTTGGGAAGGCATTGCATGCCGGTCATGAATTTCAACTCTATTCCGGGCAACTCGTCTTTTGTCAACTGCCAGGTGAGAGCTTTGGAGGCGTCGACCTCAACAATCCGCGGGTCGCCATTGTGGTCGGAGCAGGCAATGAGCGTGTTGCCGTTCGGAAGATCGCAGGACTGAGTGTGGCCCTCCTTTGATTGAGAATTTCCCGGATCACCCTTGCCGTCGAGAATCGTATTCGCGCACTTTGTCCAATCCATAGTGCGCTGACAAGGTAGTTCCCGTTCCTGAGTTTGCGTGCGTTTCGCATAAACGCATGACCGCCATCGATCCCCATCCGGGAGCAGCCGGATCGCGTTTGACGATTTCCCCCTTCCGGCGAGACTTCCAGGAGCGTGCCGGAGTTGCATTCCCCGATAAACGTGTTTCCGTTCGGCAGTCGTTGACACGCGTAGATTTCACTCTTCGATTCGTAGTCGAATACCACCTGCTCCGCCCCGCGTGACTTCTTTCACGCCGTTGCCCGTGTTGAACAGAGAGATTCCCATTCGGGAGCGACCAGATGTCGTTGCAGCGTTCCGCTGGGTACGACCATTCACTCTCCCCTGAACGGTAGATCACGAAGACCTCCCCTTGAGTATAGTCCGTACAGACAAATGGATGCGCCGGGAGTCCGGGAGAACCCGTCTGAGTAAGGGGCTGACCCACGGCTGCCGCAGGGACGACAAACGAGATGAGAGGATTCATGGGGAACGATGTCGCCTGTTTTCAACCGGAATCGGTGATGGTGTACCACGGGATGCCGAAAGTTACAACTTGATGCCGAAGCAATCAACCGTTTCCGGCGATATTCGCAGGCTTCAATCCCTTGCATTCGGCACGAAAGCTGCTTACAATTGGCGAATTCATACCACAACCGAGGAGGGAACTATCGTGAGTGACGCCACAGTCTTCGAAGCCAAAGACACCACAGCCAACCCAGCCCCGCTTGGACTCCTTGCCTTCGGCATGACGACGGTCCTATTGAACATCCACAATGCCGGCATTTATGAATTCAATGCGATGATCCTTGGAATGGGGATCTTCTACGGAGGTTTGGCCCAGGTCCTTGCCGGCTATATGGAATGGAAAAAGAAAAACACGTTCGGCCTTGTGGCGTTTGTCTCGTACGGGTTTTTTTGGCTCGTTCTTGTGGCGTTGCTTGTTCTCCCGAAACTCGGGTGGGGAGAAAAGAGCTCCAACACGGGGATGGAATGGTTCCTTCTGCTGTGGGGGCTGTTTACCCTTCTGATGTTCGTCGGAACACTCCGGTTGTCGCGCGCGCTTCAACTGGTATTCGGTTCACTGACGATCCTCTTTGTCCTCCTTGCTATTGGGGAGGCAACGGAAAGCAAACAGGTCACCATGATCGCCGGGTATGAAGGGATCCTCTGCGGTTTGTCCGCGATCTACACCGGCATCGCACAGGTTCTCAACGAGGTGTACCAAAAGACGATGCTTCCGCTCGGTACCGTGAAGAACTAACGGAGCGCGTGCGGTCAGGCTACAGCTGCAGCTGCTTAAAACGGTAGAACTCGCCTTTCGCGTTCATGAGTTGATCGTGGGTGCCGGTTTCAACACACGTGCCGTGTTTCATAACGACGATACGATCGGCATTCCGGATCGTCGAGAGACGGTGCGCAACGATGAAGGTCGTCCGACCTTTGATCAACCGTTGGACCGCCTCCTGGATGAGCGACTCGGACACGACATCGAGTGACGACGTCGCCTCATCGAGGACAATCACCCGCGGGTCCCGAATCAGCGCCCGGGCGATGGCGATCCGTTGTCGCTGCCCTCCTGACAGCCTCGCACCGTGCTCCCCAAGCGGCGTGTCGAGCCCCTCGGGCAGTCGTGACACGAACTCCGCAGCATTGGCGAATTCCAGAATATCCCACACCCGGCGGTCGTTGATCCTCTCCAGTCCATAGATAATGTTTTCGCGGACAGAACCGCTGAACAACAGCGACGATTGCGGAACGACCGCCAGAAAGCGGCGGTATTGACGAAGGTCGAGCTCCTGCATATCGATTCCGTCAAGAAGAATCCTGCCTTTCGTCGGCCTTCGTACGCCGATCACGAGGTTCATCAGCGTCGACTTCCCCGACCCGGATTCCCCGACGAATGCGACCGCGGCGCCGGCCTGGATTTCCAAGGTGATGTGATTGAGGGCAGGCTCCGGCATCCGATCATACGTGTAGCTGACGTCGTCAATCACGAACTGTCCCGTTACGGATTGCACGCCCCTCTTCCCTTCATTCTGCTCGACCTCCGGAGAATCCATGATCTCGCTGATGGATCGAACAGATTCGAATCCGCGTGAAAGTTCGGGATAGGAATTGAGGACGAGGTTCACGGCGCCGACGATCATGACGAAATAGCTCTGAAACAGGACCACATCTCCCACCCCGATCGTCCTGTGGTACGCGAGGATTGACGTAAACAGCAGGCACACCAGCATGACGAGCTGGAACGACGTCCAGGAACTCGCGCCAAAGATCGCACCGAGGACTTCAAGGCGGACGCCTTTCGTTTTCACCGTGGCAAGGCGGGAATTCATTTTCGAGACTTCCACGCTCTCGGCCCCGTGGGCTCGCGTGATGGGAATCATTTGAATCATCTCGACGACGCTCGCCGAAAGGGATTCGATCTCAGATCGGTATTCCTTGTTCCTCGCGGTCATCTTCCTGGAGAAGAGGAACACGAGGCTCGAAGCCACCGGCACGGAAATAATGTAGAACGCTGCGACAATGGGTTGCTTCACCACAGTGAGCGAAAAGGCGACGAGAATCGTCAGCACAGCGGGAAAAACCGAATTCATGAGGTTCCGGGAGAGAATTTCAAGCGTTTCCACATCGCGGAGGATTTTCGTTTGAAGCCTACCGGACTGATAACGATCATGGAACGAAATGGAGAGCTCCTGGAGGCGTTTGACGATCGACGAGCGCAACTGCCATTGCATGGTGTTTAATGCGCTGCTGAAGACACGCACGAACAGGGTGTGCATGGGCACGTTCTGGAGGATGATGACAAAAAAAATCGCACTCACCATCCACAGGTCGGAAATCGCGTACTTGCTGGTATCGCTGATAATCGTAATCATCCGCGCCATAACAACAGGGAGAATCCAGACAGGGGAATGTTTGATCGCAAAGAGGAAAATCGACAGGACAAGCTTGAGATACTGCCCCCGATAGATTCGCAGGAAGTTCTTGAGAGGATGAAACTGCGTTGATTGCTGGTTCAAAGGAACGACTCCCGGATACGCTTGTACGTGCTACATTGTCATGATCAGGACAGCGACTCCATGCGGCGGGATGCTCATCCCGATATTCGTCCGTCCATCATGGCATTGAAATGGAACGCTTCGGTCGGAAAGGACATTGATCACCGTTGATGGGACAAAGTCCCCCGTCGTGATCTCCATGGTGCCGGTCTGCTCGGTCGCATCGTAGTTCAACGCATAAATGACCTTGACGTTCGCGGTGAAGTGAATTTTTATGCTCGGGGTCGATGATCCCGAAGAAATGAACCGTGCCTCCGGCCACACTCCCGCCTGGTGGGCAAAATCGACAATGGCTTTCCGCACGCGGTTCTCCGGGTTGCCATAATAGCTCCCTCCCAACGGAATCGCGGCAAGCACGGCCTTCCCTCGTCCATATTGGTGGACCAGAACTGCAGGAGCGTTGTCATCGGCAAACCTCCCTATGACGTCATCCTGGTTGCCCGGCACGAGGTCATCCCTGAAGTACTTCCCTTCGACGCTATAGATGGCGCTGTCGTTGGCCGACTTCATGGTCACCGGGAATGTCCCCTTCTTTCCGATCCAGTCCCTTCGCGTGGCTCCGAAGAGATCGTCCAGCCCTGCACCAGGGCTTTTCGCTGTAGGCAAAATCGAATTCATCGATGCTGGCAATTCGTGCGTCGGCCACGACATAGCCGCCTTGACGGACATAGTCTTTCAGAACGTCGGCGAATTCCCGGCGGATGACGATTTGAAACGGGAGAAACACGATCTTGTACTGTTTGAGCTTCTCCAGGCTTACGCCCAGGTCCATGCGAAGCAGATCGACCGAGATGTTTTCCTCGAAAAGCGCTTTGAAGATTCCTGCGTTGCTTTCATACATGAAGGTTGTTGTCGAAGGTTCGACGGTTTGTTCAAGTGTCTTCAGAAGACCCACCATATCCATCAGGATTGCCACCCGCGGCGTATCGAGTCTTGCTTTGAGCAGAACATCGCCATGCTGCTTCAAGACCCGGCCGATCTCCTTCACGGCTTCCCCACGTGGTGCGAGCTTGCCGTCGAGCGTCGTTAGCCCTCTCCCCAGAGATTGCCTCCCCCTTCTGAATGGCTCCCATTTCCAAAAAAGGATCCCTTTGCAGTCATTGGCGAATGCCGTCCACGCGACGGAGGCGATCGAGTTCTTGTCTAGATACCCGTTCAAGGCGAAACCGTTCTGGGTGTTCGTGTACATTTCGGTCAGGATGAAGTCCTTGCTGCCCGAAGCCGAACGGATCGTGTTCAAAGCCAGGTTGTGGAGCCAACCAGGATATGGCGTCAGGTTGTGAGCCCGTTCCCACGCGTCAGGATAGTACGAAACTCCGTTGAGATCATTGTCCCTGGTAAAGACCCAGTTGTCCGTTGCATACGAACCGAACACACCGAAATCCGCCCACGGTGTCCCGACTGGATTCGCATTGACTTGATGGACGGGGTCGTACATCCGCAGTGACGACTTCAGCTTCCCGAGTAATACACCGTCGAGCTCGTTGCAGAAGAGGGTCCAATCTATCTGCGGCATCGATGATTTCCAGTTTTCGTTGAGGAATGGGGACACTTCATCCCAGGCATGGTATTCATTCCCCCAGATCCGGTTCAGGGTCTGCAACGAGCCGTACTTTCGTTCCAGCCATTGTCGAAACTCCCCGACGGTTTGATCACTCCCCGAATGATAATGTGGCTCATTCCACAGGTTGTAGAAGCTGAGCGCCGGGCTCTTCCCATATCGCGAAATCACCGCCTTCATATAGGATTCGAGGAGAGGATAGACCCTGGGATCCGCAAAATCAACATTGTCCCTGTTGTTGCGGCCGTCGTTATTCAAGTTATACTTCTCCCAGAAACCGGGGATTTCCCTGAACTTCCATATGGGGAAATAGTAACTGCATTGCTCTTCTTTGAGAAGGATCGGGACGAATTGAAGTCCCTCTTGCTCAATCTTCTTTATCAAAAAGTCTGTCCTGACCCACCGCAGCTCCTTGGTTTCGGAATCCCACTGACTCATGGGGAAAATCATGATTTGATTGAGATTCGCGGCTTTGATTGCAGAAATGTCCTTGTCGACCTGTTGAAAGAACTCCTGATCCGTAGAGTACTCCTCGTGGAAAATATTGTAGACTGTTCCCCAGATCATCGTATGGTGGACCTGCGCTATGGCGTTGACGTTGAGCAAGGTGAGGAGAACAAAAATCGCGGACTTCATGGAGGGTACCCTCTTGAGGAGAACGGTGTGCGATCCTGCAGACCGTTGGAATCATCTTTGGCCGCCAAAATGACATCTCGCCGAGCGAACGGAACTTGAATACTACGAGATGGAATGCTGACATTCAACCAGCACGACGCCGGGAATCAACGCGCGACAAAAAAACATTGCGATGGGAGTTGATTTTAAAGTGAGACAACACAATCTTGTCGAGATTCCCTCTCGACATCCCGGCAACCCTGATCATGCGGAGGAGTGATTCTCATCTCCAGACGACGTGGAGGTAACGTAGCATGAACGACAAGGCACGCTATACCCGGCGGGAATTTCTCAGCATCGCCGCCGTCAGTGCGGGTTCTCTCTCTCTTGCCGCAGGCGGATTGAGTTTCATTGAAGGGTGCTCGAGTTCGGCTCAACCGGCAAGGAACTTTCTTACGGACGAGGAATATCACCTGGTCGAAGCGATTGCCGAACAGATTATTCCAACGGACGAATGGCCTGGCGCTCGGGATGCCGGGGTCGCGGACTTCATCGATCTTCAGCTTGCGGGACCCTACAATAGATTTCGGCAGGACTACAGGAGAGGGTTGGCGGCCATCGAAGAATCCTGCAAAAACGTTCACGGCGCGAAATTCGAGAATCTGCCGTGGGACGTGCAGACGGCATTCCTTCGGGAGATGGAGTCGGGAACACTGGGCGGAGCATCCTGGGGGAACGGTTTCGCTGCCCGATTCTTCGAGCTGTTGCGCTCGCATTCGATGCAGGGCTATTATGGCAGCCCTCGGCACGGCGGGAACAAGGACTTTGTGAGCTACAAGATGATAGGGATCGACGATTTCCAGACCATCGGCCAAAACCGCTATGGAGCATGAGCGATGAGCAACTCTCATGTCAATGCTGTCGTCGTTGGAGCGGGAGCGGGCGGCGGAGTGGTGGCCAAGGAACTCAGCGAGAGCGGAATGTCCGTGGTCTTGTTCGAGCGGGGGGACTGGGTTTCGTTCGAGGAGCATGACACCGACGAATTGTTCTCCCAGCGGACGACCGTCCTCGGAAACGCCTTCGGGCCGGATGACCGGCGGTATCGGCGGGTGGTTGTGAATCAGGACGGCTCCACGACGGTCGTGTTGCCGAGCGAGAATGATTACAATAACGTCGCGGCTTGCGTCGGTTCGGGGACTGTCAGCTACGGGGCGATGGCCTGGAGATTCATGGCCGAAGACTTCCGGATGAAATCCACTTATGGGGCGGTTGCGGGCTCCACGCTCGATGACTGGCCGATATCGTACGACGATCTTGAACCCTGTTATGAGAAGGCGGAATGGGAAATCGGCGTTGCGGGGGATGCATCGCCCAATCCGTTCGCGGCCCCACGAAAAAAGGCCTATCCGATGCCTCCGTTCGCCTATAATAAAGAGGCGAAAATGCTTGAAGCAACGATGCAAGAAATGGGATTGCATCCTTTTCCCATTCCGATGCTCCGCAACTCCGTACCGTACAATTCACGGCCGGCATGTGTCCGGAGGAGATCGTGCTGTGGCTTCGCCTGCCCTCTCAACGCGAAATCCGGCACACACAACACGGTCATTCCGGCAGCCCTGGACACCGGGAATTGCCAACTCCGCACCAGGTGCGTCGTAAGCGAGATCACCGTTGCTGAATCGGGTCGCGCCAGCGGCGTCGTGTATTTCGACAGCGATGGACATAAGCAGACACAAAGCGCGGATATTGTCATTGTTTCCGCTTCCGCGACGGAAACTCCCCGCCTGCTGCTTAACTCAAAATCACGTCTCTATCCCTCAGGGATCGGCAATCGGTATGATTGGGTCGGGCGCAATCTCCAAGGGCATGCATACACAGGTGCGTTCGGCCTCTTTGAAGAGGACATTTTCGATGATGTTGGCCCCGGGGCATCGATCGCCATCAGCGATTTCAGTCACCATAATCCGGGCATCATCGGTGGAGGGATTTTGGCGAACGAATTTACCCGCCTCCCCTATTTCTTCACCGCAATCCGTCCGCCTGGATCTCCCACCTGGGGAAAAGGCCACAAAGCGTTCCAGCGAAAGTATTTCCGGCGGAACGCTCAGGTGGTCGGACCAATCCAGGAAATGCCGGTCTTCGATTCGCGCGTGCAAGTCGACCCCGCGGTGCAGGACGCATGGGGAATCCCGGTCGTGCGCCTTTCCGGCACAAGACACCCGAAGGATGTTGAAGGATGCACGTTTCTTTCGGCCAAAGCTGAAGCAATCCTCCATGCTGCGGGCGCCTCGATGACGTGGCAGGGCGTCGGCGGACGGGGACTCAGCGGAGGTCAACACCAGGCGGGAACGTGCAGAATGGGTTCCGATCCACGGACGTCCGTCACCGACAAGTTCGGACGCGTCCATGAGACTCCCAATGTCTTCGTCGCGGACGCGAGTCTCCACGTGACCAACGGCGGGTTCAATCCTGCTCTCACTATTATGGCCCTGGGATATTGGATAGGCGGGCATATTGCGAGGGAATGGCAGCACGGCAACCGGTTCGCCTAGTCGCGTCATCGAACGGGGCGCTCAACAAGGATGCACATGAAACGGTCTCATCCTCTCTTGTACCGGGGCGTCTTCGTGGTCGGCGCGATCTTCGTTGTATTGATCGGGCTTGATATCGTATGGGACACCGCATCTCCGCAAACGACGTGCGCTTCATGTCACGAAATCGAAAGCTCCTCCGCGATATGGGAGCACAGCGGACACCGGTCCTTCGGCTGCAGAGAATGCCACGGGACGGCATTCAGCAACGGACTCCACAGTCTTCTCGAAAAAGGGAGAATGGTCTTTCACCATTTCGCGGGAACCGGCATGCAGGAAGTCCGACTCGATGAAACCCAGGTTGTTGAGATGATGGAGAACTGCAAGCGATGCCATGGGATGGAATACGCCCAGTGGACGTCCGGAGGGCACTCAGCGACCTACGCCGCGATCTTTCTGAATGAAAAACACAATGCGCGCGAGCAACCGAATGCCGATTGTCTTCGCTGCCACGGGATGTATTTTGAAGGGGGCATTCAGGATCTGCTCACGCCGGTCAGCACAAAGGGCCCGTGGACCATCAAGGCGCCTGGGGAGTCCGCGCGGCCGGTGATCCCCTGCCTCACCTGCCATCAAATCCACCGTCGCGGTACCCCTGCCGTGGCACCGGACTACAGCGATCCCAAAAAGATTTTCTATTCCTCGCGAGTGGACTCTTCGGATGTCCTCTATTACTACCGGTATGAACGGATGTTTTTTGAAATCTCCGCGTTACCGGCTGTCCAGGTGTTCGATGGGAATCGCGCTGTGAAGACATCGACCGACCCGCGGCAGCGTGTCTGCATCCAGTGCCACGCGCCGAACGCGTTTCATGTTGCAGGAACCGGGGACGACAAAACGCCGCGCGGTGTTCACGAAGGGATCAGCTGCCTGGCGTGCCATGGCAGCCACAACAATAATGCCCGGGAGAGTTGCATCCACTGTCACCCCGCCATCTCCAATTGCGGGCTTGACGTCACCAAAATGAACACGACGTTCGCCGACAGCAAGAGTCCACACGATATCCATTTTGTACGCTGCGCGGACTGCCACCCCAAAGGTATACCCGCAAAGAAGGTTCAGGGGGCGGACCGCTGAACGACATCCCGGAGTCCGGTATCGCCGATCACTCCGGGAATTCGATGCTGAATTTTGTCCCGCCGGTTCTGTCCAGTGTAACCGTCCCTGAAATCTGTTCTGTCAGGGACACAATCAAGGTCATCCCCATCGATCGCATCTGGGTGAAATCCCGGTCCTCGGGAAATCCCTTCCCATCGTCACTGACGCTGATCAGAACCCTGTTCCGATCACCCCTGCTCAGTTTCACCGTGATCGTTCCCTCCCGCCCTTCGGGAAAAGCATGTTTGAGGGCATTGGTCACGAGCTCGTTGACAATGAGGCCGCACGGGATCGCGGTATCGATCTGCAGCCGGATCGGTTCGACCTTGGCGATCAGACTGACGCCATCGATTCCCATGGACCGACGCAGATCTCGTGCGACCGCATTGACGTATTCGCCGAAATCGACACTGGAGAGATTGTCGGCCTGATATAGTTTCTCGTGGATCAGTGCCATCGCCCGGACCCGTTGCTGGCTTTCGCTCAGCAGGGCACGCAGTTTTTGATCCTGGAGTTCCCCGGCCTGAAGGCTCAGGAGACTTGAGACCACTTGAAGATTATTCTTGACACGGTGGTGGATCTCCTTGAGCAGGACTTCCTTCTCATGCAGCGACACCTTCACCAATTCTTCCGCCGTCTTCCTCCCCGTAATATCCGTGGCCACGCCCAGCATCTGATCCGCTCGTCCCCCTTCGGTGACGATCGGGATTTTGATGACCTGCATCCAGTGTTTCCTGTTTTCGGTGTCGGTAAACTCCTCTTCGGGGATAAACTTCTCCTTCACGCTATCCATGACCTGGAGATCGTCCAATCGGAACTTCGCCACCTGGTCACTATCACCGTTGAAATCAGCGTCGGTTTTCCCGACGAGTGACTCGGGATCCGCGCCGTACGCAGACGCCAGGGCCCGATTGACCATCGTGAACCGTCCTTCCCGATCTTTCGCGAATATGAAACTGGGGTTGAGGTCGATGATTGTCCTCAAAAAGGAACGTTGGTTCTGGAGTTCATTCGTTCGTTGGAGAACCTGATTTTCGAGATGGCGCCCCAGTTGCTTCAGCGTCCTGACCCGTAATCGATACGCCCCTGCGATGACCAGTGCCACGACGAGAACACACAGGACGTAGAACCAGGATGTCTGGTTAAAGTGCGGAGTGACGGAGAAGTCGACACCTGCCCCGCTGTCGTTCCAGACGCCGTCATTGTTGCAAGCGATCACGCGAAACGTGTAGCGACCCGGCTGCAACCCTGTATAATAGGCGACCCGACGAGTGCCGGCGTCCACCCACTCCTTGTCATACCCTTCCAGCTTGTACTTGAAAAGAACTCTCTCCGGGACAAGGAGGCTCAACGCCGTGTAGTGAAATTCGAATCGATCCCTTCCGGGCGGAATGACGATCGACGCGTTGAGAGGAACCGATCGCTGATCTGCAGCGACATCTTCGATCAGAACGGGCGGGGGGATGGCATTTTTCATAAGCGCGTTCGGGTCAATGACGACGGCGCCCTTCTTCGTGGCGAACCATAGCCGACCATCCTGCGTCTTCCATCCGGACGGTTGCCATTGTCCGAAGCACTCGTCGGTCTTCATGCCGTCGGCGGTAACATACACCCTCGTGTGAAATGTACGAATCCGCCCGGAGGCAAAATCGTCGAGTTCTTGCCGTGTCACATGGCCGATCCCCCGCGGGCTGCTCAACCAGAGATCACCCTTCGCGTCCGAAAGAGCACAGTCGATTTCATTCGTAAACAATCCGTCACGGATCGTATAGGCGGTGAACTTCCCGTTTTCGTATCGCGTCAACCCTGCATGCTGAGACGTGAACCAGAGTGAGCCACGGCGATCATCGGTGATGCCATTGACGTACACGTCGGCCAACCCATCCGCGACACCGAAGATTTTCATTTCTCCGTTCTCCACGCGCAGGAGACCGTTCGACGTGCCGATCCAGAGAATGCCCTCGGGGGAATAATAGAACGATGAGACAAACTCCGTCGACGTGTACTGTCCATTCTTGAGAATGTATGGCGACAGCCGTCCATCCCTGAATCTTCGAATGCCGATTCCATCAATGAAGAGCAGCAAACCTCCCTGATCCTCTCCAATCGCAGTTATCCAGTTGTTCGGAAGACCCGTTGTCGTGTCATACCTCGTGATCTGACCCTGGGTCAATTTTTGCAGCAGTCCCGTCTGCCCGATCCAGATCGACCCATCCCGCGCAAGATACGAGGGTCCAACCGGAGCCGAAAGAACTCGCGACCTTCCATCTTTGCGGAGTGTTATCGACGAGGACACATCACTGAGAAAGTACATGCTTCCGTCAGTCGCCTGGATAATGCTGGAGACATAGTCGCTCGCAAGACCTTCCTTTCTGGTGAACGGTGTAATGTCTACATCCTTAAACCGATTCAGTCCGTCGGCTGTGCTAATCCACAGACTTCCTTCCCGATCTTCGAGGATCGACGTCACACAATTGTCGGTCAAGCCGTCCGCTGCGGCAAAGGTCGTCCATCTACCGTGGGTCAATCGATTGACCCCTCCACCGTTGGTCCCCACCCAAATATTCCCGTTACGGTCCTCACACACTGCAGTGATGCTGGCATCGCTCAAACCATCCGCGGTGGAGTAGCCGTGCATCGAGTTTCCCTGTATACAAAAAAGACCATGGTAGGTCCCCACCCAGACATTGCTATGACGATCAACATACAGCGCCGTTATCCCCTGGAGCTCCGAGCCGGCCGTGACGGTTCCTTCCGTTGTATCATGCCCCTCATCGAAGACGCGTAATCCGAAGAACGTCCCAACCCACAAGCGACCATTGGAGTCCTCGATCATCGCAGTAATGAACTTTGGGTCGATGGGAACCGAAGTAAACATCCCGTCGCTGAAACGATAGAGCCCTGACGACATCCCAAGCCAGAGATGCCCGTCTCGACGTTCGATCATGACATTGACATTCCGGCTCATGATCCCTTCGCTCTGTCCGTAACAACGCAGCCGGCCATCCTTGAGATGAGTAAGCCAGTTGTTCGCGGACCCGACCCACAGACTCCCGTCCCGGGATTCCACGAGCGACGAGATGGTTTCCGGGTTTCCGACGTTTGCGGTGTCCGTGCCGATTCGCTCGAAGCGGTTGCCGTCGAACCGGAACAATCCCGCCGTAGTCCCAAACCATAGATAGCCGTCGTGCGTTTGAAGAGAGACCTTTACCCCGTTTGCCGGCAGTCCGTTTTGACGAAGCCAGACATCATGACCGTATTGATTGATGGCCTTCACTGGATCAAGTGCCCGGGCGAAAAACGTCGGGAAGAAGAAGACCACCAGAAAGATGATTCCTTTGGCGAGTACTACCATCCGCCTGATTTCGAAGTTCATAGTATCCTGATTGAAAGAGCTGCAATAAGGACTCTTCACAAAGAAACGAGGATCGCGCACTCCTGGCCCGTCGGGACCTTTGGTCTCGGTCCTCTCCGTTGAAAAACGGCCTTTTTCCCCTTACATATGCTGCAACAAACGTGCCTCTTTCAAAATGGAGCTTGTAAATCCCCTTCCCCTGTCGTAATTTTGACCAGCCCAATCCGTGGCAGCACGCTCCTAGCGCTCCCTTTTTGCCTCGATTTCGGGGCGAGGTCCGCCTCGCGACGCTACCCAATCCCCACTGTGAAGCAGCGAATGCGTATGGCGCGTGGGACGCGTTCGCTCAACGGCCACATGGACGACTATCCGCAATTCCACCAACCCGGAGTTCCGAACATGCTTCGCTCTCTTTGCCTTCTCGTCGTGCTCCTGTTGCCAATGCCCCGAATGTTCGCTGCCTCAGGTCCCGTTCACGTTTGGGACAAACAGGAGCTTACGTTGACTGCGGCGAACACGTACAAGAACGCGTACACGGAGGTCACTGTCTGGGTTGATTTGCTTGGTCCCGGATTCACCAAACGCGTCTTCGGATTCTGGGACGGGGGCCGGACATTTCGCGTTCGTGTCGTGGCGATGCAGCCGGGCACATGGTCATGGAAGAGTGGATCGAGCCCGGAGGACCCCGGGCTGTCCGGGAAGACGGGTTCGTTCATCGCCGTTGCGTGGACAGATGCGGAGAAGGAGGCAAATCCGTTGCGCCATGGTTTTGTTCGATCGACCTCCAACCATCATGCCCTCGAGTATGGCGACGGCACACCCTTCTTCGCGATCGGAGACACCTGGTATTCGTTGGGAACCAATCGGTTCCGCTGGTATGATGATTCCGTGGAGCGACCGATCGGACCGACGACGGGGTTCAAAGATTACGTGCGTTACCGGAAGGCCCAGGGGTACAACTGGCTCAACGTCATTGCTGCATTTCCGAACTGGATCACAGACGACAAACCCTGGCATTTAATGATGGATGATTCAGCGCATACCACCATCCGCTCGGCATGGGTGGAATTTGGCACCGGAAGCGCCAAGAACATGGACAACGAGGGAGGCAGACCGTTTTACTTCCCCGGGAAAGTTCCGGGATATGCCAATGAGTTTCCCGACATGGACCGAATCAACCCCGTGTATTTTCAATACCTTGACCGGAAGATCGACTATCTCAATGCGAATGGATTTGTCCCGTTCATCGAGGTCTCCCGACGCGATGCGGGACTCTGCTGGTACAAGTATTACGGGTGGCCCGATTCCTATGCGCGTTTCATTCAGTACATTTTCGCACGGTATCAGGCCAACAATACCGTCTTGAGCCCAATCCATCTCGATATCATTGACGAGACCGTAAGTCCCGCGGACTACACCGCTGCAATTACGCTCGTCGACGAGAAGTACGGACCCCCGCCGTTTGGAACCCTCCTCTCTGCGAACGCGAATCCGTCGACGCTTGAAAATTGGGGTGACAGCTCGTGGGTCACCCTTCACCAGATCGGGAACATGCGGGAACACAACAATTACTGGTACCTTACGGAAATTTTTGGCATGAAGGACCCGAAGCCGGCGCTCAACGGCGAGCCGTACTACGCAGGGTATCGTGATGCCCGCGGCCCGGGGGGCGCAAACTATACGCGGGGCGCTGCCGGAGGTTCAGAGCTCGACGATGCGTTCGTCCGATCAGGAATGTACGGGAGTTTTCTCTCCGGAGGGCTTGCAGGTCATGTGTACGGTGCCGAAGGAATTTGGGGGGCGGATATCGAACCCACCGCGCCGGTGCACATGTGGGAGGCGTTTCAATGGACTTCCGGGGCCCAGATGCAGTACCTCAGAACGTTCGCCTTCTCCATCGGCCGCCGGTACCAGGATCTCGTGCCGCTTGCCGATCTTGTTTCACCGGACAAGACGCCGATCATTCTGGGATATCAGGGTTGGGCGTATTGTGCCCGGACAGAGGACAAGAACATCTTCCTTGTCTATTTTGAGCGGGGCTGTCCGAAATCGCAGGTCCGCGGTGCGCACCTCAATGGCGTCTACAGTGCCCAATGGTTCAACCCGCGCAACGGCACCTGGTCCGATGTGAGTGGCGGGAAGGTGACGTCGAATAAGATCGGCATCATCGACCTCCCCGATCTGCCCGACAGCTCTGATTGGGGCCTCAAACTCGTCTATCAGGGGAAATAGCCCGGGCCACGCACACCGGTCTCTTCCCATGGAGAACCGGCATCGAGGATCGGGTCACCTGAGATTTCCTCTTGTTCTCATCTCGCCCAATCGCGTACGCTGAAGGATTTGGTCCGATCGTACGGGATCACGTCAAAGATCTCTCCTCGTGCCAATCGATCAGTCAGTGAGCTCCAGAATTTTAGTGTAAAGAGATCACCATGGACGGTTTTAAAGATGCCCTTGAGGGGGCTGGGAATTCCTGAATATCGGTCGATCTCGTCTACAAAGAACTCCTCTCCGCTTGCAGAAATCCAATCTTCCTCGGGCATGGTCTCTAACGTTACATCGGTCGGCACAGGTTTCTCTCTAAACCTGACCCGTTCAATCGGAAGAACATCATCGTAGTCATACAGCACAACTCTCCCCCAGTGCGTGACCCCGTAATTCCAGGTGTTGAAGAGATCACAGGGGAATACTCCACTCGATGCAATATCCTTCAGGAAGTATCCGAAATCGACAAGGACCCGACGGACCGTTTCCGGATCCTTCTCGCTGTCCAGGTAGAGCGGAAACGGCACGACTTTCCTCTGAACATACACTCGTCGGATAATGACATAGTCATCGGTGACGATCACATTGCGCGTCGCCGCCTGGGCGAATTCATTCAACAATGGCGCGGAAAATCGCTTCTTCTTGAAACGCAGGTTTTCAAATTCGTGTGTATCCACCATCCGGCCCGAGCGGTCCCGGTGCAATACGAACGCATACTGTTCCCGCACCTCATCTTCCGTGATCACCTTTGGTGTTTCGTTCGGGGATCGAAGGAAGCACGGTTTGTTCTTGATCACCTTGAACACGAAGGGGAAATTCGGCAGGGTGAACGCGATCATCACCGCCCCTTCAAGACCCGGCGCAATGACGAATTGTTCCCTCGAAACGTGCACGAACCGGTGAAGGTCCCGGTAAAACTCCGTCTTCCCATGCCGGTCGTAGCCGAGCGAGGAATACAACTCTGACAACGCTGCGTGTGGCATGATCGATTGCAGGAAGTCGATTAACAAGTCGTACCGTTTCACATCGACGAAGAAATACGCGTAGGCAAAGCTGAACAGGACCACCGCCTCCGACTCGTGCAGGAGAACGGTGTCCACCCGGACTCCTGTCTCCCCGCGGACGAGGGGCATGATCACCGGGATCACGTGCGCGCCGGTGAGGATTCTCCCCACGAGGTAGGCAGTCTTGTTCCGGTAAAACGGTGATGACACGATATCGAGTGAGAAGCGCCGGTCCGTGCCGAGGAGGGGCCACAGGTACAGATCTATTTCCTGGGCGACAAGATCGGCGTCGCGGCCGGCATTCTCCAAGGCGATCCCGGAAGGGACATCCTCAAAGACGCGTTCAAGGAGTGCTACGGTATTGCCGTCACTTGTGTACGTTCGATGGACCGGGTCTCCTTCACGGCGATCCGGGGATTTGGGATGGAGATAGAAGAACTCCACTTCCCGGTTTATGCCGATCGTCTGGAGCACCTTCCGGGTCATCGAATTGAAGAACGTCTCCGCCCTGTCGATGTCGTAGCGCCCGGCGACAAGCGCCGCAAATCGTTGCCTGGCCACGGCCCAGACGGCGTGTTCCTGCGCCCATTGCCGCAGGGATCGGTTGAGCTGCGACGCCACACGCTCCACGATGCGTTCGTACAAATCGAGGCGTTCGACGGCGTCACGCTGTCCCCCCTGCCAGTCGCTCCGCTCGAACCGTGTTTCGGCCCGCTTCGTAATGGCACGGAACTCCTCATTGAAAAGCTCAAACCCCTCAAGCGTTACTCGGGCGGCCACGTCGCCGGCCGTACTGATCTCGATGTCTTTCGAATTCGTACGCATGGAATTCTCGTGGGTGATCCACTCCCCCTTCCACTGACACACAACCCTGGCCACAAACACGAAAGCCCATCCATCGAAGGATACACGGGCTTTGTTTCAAAGAACGGCGGGACACCGGAACCAGGAAATGGTTCTCCCTTCATCACTGATATTCTCCGCATAGTCCGTCGACCTTCCGAAAATATCCGTCTCGGTCGACCCGTACTGCGTCCCGCTCAGCGAAACATCCCACTGGGCCCGTCCCCATAACGGCAGCGAGCGGCCCCCTTCAAACTCGTATCCCAGCGCAAAACCGATCAGCAAACCGTTTTCGGTGCTCTTCCCGGGCGGTTTCAATTCTTCCTGATAGTCGAAGGAACTCAGGGCGATGGCGAGCGACACCGTGTGCGTCGGAGACGCCGGCGACCATCTTGACCAGGGGGATCCTGCAAGACCGTTCGAGGAGCACAGTGCGAGAAGCCCGATAAGGAGCAACCGAGACATGGCATGTACCGGAGAAGCCGTGGGGGTCAGCACATAACGCGGGACTCTCAACGCGGGAAAGTAGCGAGGATCGGAAGGAATGTCAAGAGAAGGGGTGGGCCAGGGACTCATCACTGGGCCCAAGCCCCTTTTTGGGTCACTTCTTGTTCTTGATCAGCTTGCCGTTCGCCCGGACGGAAATCGATCCCGTCTCGGCATTCCCGCTTTGGCCGGCATGGAAGTCTTTCGTGATCTTGAACCTCTCGACCAGTTGCTGCAGGTTTTCGCTCAAGCGATTCAGGTCCTCTGCAGCGTGAGCAATCTGTTGTGTCCCGCTCGCCGTCGACTGTTCCTCGGACGCGACGGCGATTTGCGTCACCATGTCGGTGACTCTTTGGCTGACCGTGACGATTTCCTTCAACGACGTGCCCGCCTTGTCTGCCATGATAATTCCGGATTCCACTTCCTGCGTTCCGGTTTCCATCGATGTCACTGCAGCCTTCCGCTTTCCTCTTTCAGTCGCCGCAAACCTCGTGAGTCCTCCGGAATCGCACAGCGATGCATCCGTCGGCCGATCTCCTCAACCGGTCGTGGCACACCAACGAATCTCCCGCGAGTAACCATGGCGCGAACCGTCCACATTCTTCCGGCGCTCCCCTACATATCCCGACACCCTGCCGAGACCCTTCCAATCACCCGAAAGCGTCTGACCCGACACTCTGTTGTTGAACATCTCGTGGTCTCTGGTTCGGCAGACATATGTCCAAACACGGCATCATCGTTGTATCCGGACGTCGACCGGCCCCGAGATTGGTGAACCGTGGGGGGAACATCGTCGTCGAAAATTGCCAGTTCTACGAGGGCGTCAGACATGAGGTTGCACACGGAGCGACAGTTCGGATCGGAAATGGCACCTATCTGAACCGCAATACGGTCGTGATCGCGGATTCCGACCTTCACCCGCTTGGCGGAACCGTCGTGAAGAATGCCCCCGTCACCATCGAAGACAATGTCTGGATCGGGTGCCGGGTTATCGTCCTGAAAGGGGTCCGGATCGGAAGGGGTACAGTGATTGCGGCGGGCGCGGTCATCACGAGGGATGTTCCTCCGAACACTATCGCCGGAGGTGTTCCGGCCAGGGTTATTGCCGAGACGCCCTCACATCGGAATGATGGATCGAACTAGAAAGGTTCAGTGCTCGAATCCGGTGGATCTCAGCGCGGCTCACGGTTGCGCAGAATGCGTCGCAGCTCGGATTCGACGAGACGGAGGTCCTCGTCGAGGAAATGGCGGGAGAACCTGCGAGCGCGACGAACATCGTCGTCATCGAGTTCGCCGATCACAAGGTCCTGGTCAAACAGCTTTGCAGCAGTCTCTGTATCGCCATCCGGAGACACAATCTCGGAGCCTCCCCAGAAGCTGACGCCGTCTTCGATCCCGACGCGGTTGCAGAACACAACGAAGACCGAGAGAAGCCGGGCAAGCGCACGATGATTCTCGGAATTCGCCGTGGCGATCGACGGAACGGGGCCCGGTCCGGCGACGCGGGTCGGACTGGCAACGAGAGTGACGATGGTCGTGGCACCATCGGCAGCAAGAAGATACGGCAACGACAGGTGCCACAGATCTTCACAGATCAAAACGCCGATCCTGCCGACCGAGGTATCGACGGCCCGCACGCTTTTTCCCGCGCTGAAATAGCGAAGTTCCTCAAACATCCCGTATGTCGGCGGATACATCTTTCGGTGAACTGTCGTTAACTTCCCGCCTTCGATCAAAAAGGCGGAATTGTAAATACCGAAATCCTCTCCCTCTGCAATCCCCCCGACGAGAAGTGAAATGCCCTTGCTCACCTCAAGCAGCGGCGCCAGACTTGCAGGGGGCGACGATGGTTTGAAGCAGAGCTCCCAATGCATGTCCTTCACCGAATAGCCGGTCAGGCTGAGTTCGGGGAAGACGACGAGGTTCGCTCCTCCTTTGCGTGCCCGCTCTGCAAAATCCACATGCGTCTCGACGTTCTTTGCGATATCACCGAGGACAGGATCAATTTGTGCGAGGGCGAGACGGGTAATCATTCGGAGAGGTCGAACATGCGAATATCGCGGATGTACGGGATCGTCTTGTCGCTTTTGAGATCCTTGAGCTGGGAAATCTTTTTCTCGATCCGTTGCAGGTTGTCCCGGATGATCACGAGGTAGGACGTGAGCCCGTCATCCGTATGCGCGTCCATCAGTTGCGTGACACGGAGGTGCATGACATCGAGAGGAGCGCGGAGGTCAGTGGTCATCCTCCCGACCATCTCTTGGATCGCTTCAAGACGTTTCCGGGTGACTTCCAGACTCACCTGTTGCGCCTCAAGCCGTTGCTGTTCGATGACTTTCAGGATCGTCCCGGGAAGGACGGGCGTCGTCGCATCTTCCTTGAGAAGATAATCGGCCACGCCGAGTTTCAGTACTTCCACGGCGAGGTCAAAATCCTTGTTGACCGTGAGAAAGATAATCGGGACATCGACGCCCTGGGCCCGGAGCGCCTTCGTGATTTCCAGCCCGTTCTGACCGGGCAGGAAATAATCCATCAGGATCACGTCAAATGGTCCGTCATTCTTGACGGCGGCTTCCGCACCGGCACCGTCTCCCCGCCAGACAACGGTGAACTTCTGCGGCTGATGTCTGCGCAGGAACACCTGCACCAGCGTCGCAAAATCACGGTTGTCGTCAACCAGAAGAACGTTGATGGGACTCGATGACTCCATGGCCCTAGTCTGCCGTGGCGTTTGATTGGTGCGGGACACTGAAATAGAAACGCGTCCCTTGTCCGACAGTTGATTCGACCCAGATCTTCCCACCGTGCCGCTCGACGATCTTCTTGACGATGGTGAGCCCGGCACCCGTGCCCGGAAAAACTTCGACCGGGTGAAGTCGCTGGAAGATGACAAAGATCTTGTCGAAATACTCCTGTGGAATTCCTATACCGTCATCCATGATGCAAAACGTATACGATGCAGGGGAACTGTCCACCGAAATTGCGACGCGGGGCTTCTCGTTCTTGTTGAACTTGATCCCGTTCGAGATCAGGTTCCGGAACACCAGGCCCAGCTGCGTTGCATTATAGTGAACGGCAGGCATCGCATCGGGAACTTCAACCGTTGCCCCCCGCTCCCGGATCGTGTACTCGAGATCGCTGAGGACCGCACGCACGATCTCCCTCGTCTCCACCACCTGTGTATCGTATCGCGCCCTCCCCACCCGCGACAACGTCAACAGATCGTCGATCAACCGCTTGAGCCGGTCTGTTGCCTGGATGATGGAACGGAGATAGTCGACTGCTTCGGAAGTGAGTTGCGCTCCGAATTCCTGCTGGACGACGCTGCTGTACCCTTCGATCGTGATCAGCGGTTCTTTCAGATCGTGGGAAACGACGTACGTGAAATCATCAAGGTCCCGGTTTCTGGCCTCGATCTCCGCTGCCTTCACCAGCGTATCTTCGTACAGCACAACACGATCCAGCGCTATTCCCGCCAAAGTAGCAATACTTTGAGCGAGACGCAAGTCGCCCTCTTCCAACGGAACATCCGTCGTTCGACGTGCGCAGAACAACCCGTGCACGAAATCCTTTCCCCGGACGTAGGCGGTGAGACTCTGATGGGGATCGCCATCACCGGAGTGGATTCCCTCTCCTTTCCCGATCACGAGCTTGTCCTGTTCCTGGATCTCCGATTGGTGCAATCCGGTGCCCGAGGTGCTGAATACCCGCGTCACCCGAAGAGCGCCATCCTTATCAGCCGAGGCGTACACGAACCGGTCGTACGCCACAGACTGGAGGACCTCTTCTGCGATGACTTTGAGGACGTGTTCGGTGTCCAGTGCCCCCGCCAGGGACTCACCGACCTTCGAAAGAGCCTGCACCCGTTGCACTTGGGCCTGAATCTCGCTGTAGAGAAGAGCATTCTGAAGGGACGGTCCAAGTTGATCGGCAATCGGGTGCAGAACCCCGATATCGCCAGGCGCAAACACGGCGGGGGATTTGCCTGCAAGATCAAGCGTGCCAATCACCCGTTCGTTCAATCGCACGGGGATGCTCAGGAACGAGGCGAACCCGGTGAAGTACTCCGGCAGGGTGTCGCCGCTTTCTTGCACATTGTTGTACAGCACCGGCTCCTGCGTTTCAATGACACGCTGCGCTGGAGTGCCTTCGACCGTTGCCGTGTCGGTTGGGACAGGACCGGTTGTGTCAGCCTGCGCATAACTGGCCACCACTTCAAGAGTCCGTCCGTCTTTGGAGAGCAAATCGAGCACGACCACGTCGCATGGAACTATCGTCATGATTTCGGCCGCAACCACTTTGAAGATCGCGGGGATGTCCAGCGAAGAATTCGCAGCGCTTACAATCCGGTTGAGCATCTCCACCCGGCGATTCGTCAGCGCAAGGGTGTCGGAAAGGGTCTTTCGCTCGGTAATATTGCGGGCGATGTTCAGCATCGCATACGGCTCCCCGGATGTGTTCCTGAGGAGTGACGTGTTGAGACTGATGGCAAGCCGACGGCCGTCCCGTGCCACCCAGTTCATGTCAAAATCGCGCAACGACTCTTTTTCGCGGAGAGCTGTGATCCACCGCATGATTGTCCCGTATTCCTCATCCAGAAGCCAGGGATACGGAAGCTGCATTCCGATCGCCTCGTGCCGCGTATATCCCGTCAGACGGGTGAACTCCGTGTTCACTTCGGCAATTTTCCCCTGCAGATCCGTGATGCTGAACGCGTCACCCATCTTGTCGATGACCGTCGCCATAATCGCGTCCGTACCGGCCATCGTCGATGGTGTTGCCTCAGGAGTGCGAACGGACTTCCCTGCCTGCGCCCGATGCGTTCCCTGCACGACCTCCGTCACGTCAGTCACAACACCCCGGATAGCGGTCATGCGACCTTCATCATCGAAGAAATACCGATAGATGTCCCTGACGATACGGGGTTCCGCTTTTCCCTTCGGCAACATTCTGTACAGCGCGTCGCCGCCTTGTTTTGCCGAACCCTGGTTCCCGATCCGCGATGCGTACGTGGGTCGATCGTCGGAATGGACACACTGCCGCCAGAGATCGGGGTTCTTGAGAAACTCATCCCGCTCATGCCCGAGGAGGTCCCGGACGTTGCCCGTCAGCATCACGAACGACCCATCGTTCCCGATCTCATAAGCAATCCCGGGGAGTGACTCAAGGAGCAACCGCTCCTTCTGTTCTGTCTCGCTGAGTCCCGCAAATCGCGCTGCGGAATCTACGACCTCCCCTGCCTCTACCGAAAGCCGCAGAAGAAATACGGGATTAAGGTCCGAGGGGTCGATGCTCTTCTTTGAACAGAGGAGGAGGATACCGTGAAGGACCCCGCGGTAAGCGAGAGGGAGATAGATGATTGTGCGAAACCCTGCCGACTCAAAAAGAATTCTGTACGGCAGATGGGGCGGATAACTCTCGAGTTGCAGATGAAGCGGCACCTGAGTGCGGGCCACGTATCCCGATATCCCTTCCAGGACAGATTGCGATCCCAACGTGGCAAACGCCGTTTCCGGGATACCCTCGGAGCTTACGACATGGACCGTATCGTCGTTCAGTCGGATCTGATAACCGATTCCGGCATCAAGGCCGAGGTATTTGAGCGAGGTGGAAAATAGCGCCCTGATGCAGGACGCTGGATCAGTTTCAGCCCTCCCTCCTGCGAGGATCTTGTCGATCCGACTCTGCTCATCCAATTTCTCGCGCAACTCCTGCGTGGATGTCAGCTTGCCCGTCACATTTCGAAGAACAGCAATACCTGCAGGCTCCTCCTCGAAAAGGATCCTCTGAACAACCGCCTCCAGTCGCAACGGTTTCCCGTCGGACACCGCAATGGAAAACTCAAAACTGTCGGCGTCGCCGCTCTCGAGGGCTTCCGCCCCAAGGCGCCCGGGAACCGATCTTCGGTCCCGCGGGACAAGAAAGTCGGCGATCGACGAGCCAATAACGTCTTCGACAGCCGCCACGCCGAAGAGGGAGGAGCATCCCCTGTTGGACCAGAGGATCTTCCCCTGACGGACAACAAGCATCGGTGCAATATCGATATCGGAGACCGACCGGAGAGAGGATGATCGTCGTTCCAGGTCGCGAATGCGGTTCTCCCGCTCCGTCGCGTCGAACACTGAAATGAGGACGTTGTTGCGATCACCGATGTGCAAACGGCTGGCTGCAAGATCGACAATCTTCGAGGAACCATCGGGAGACGACAGCGAAACTCCGGCGATCACCCGCTCTGCCGGACCGTTCACCTCCCCGACCTGCGCCAGCGAGCGCGCCACGGCAGCGAGATCGCGCCCGAAGAGTTGCTGCAATGTCGGCGATGCGTTTTGCGAGAGCATCGCTGCAAAGAGCTCTCGAAACGCATGGTTTGCCTCAACAAGCTTCCTTCCCGCAAAAACCCCCTGGGCTACCGGAGAAATCTGAAAGCGTTTCACCGATTCCTCGACCTGATCCCGGGCCTCCCTCTCAGCGCGCCGGGACACCGCCCCTGCACGCAACGTCGCGACTGCGAGATGAGCCAGGAGCAGACTTGCACTGACGTCAACGTCGATCGACGTCCCCGATTTCGTGCGGATCGAAAGGTGGTCGGAGACTCTTCTTCTCCCGAGGAGGAGAGAAAGGAGACGAAGGGCACGATAGCGATCTAACGGATCGACAAGGTCCGCAAATCCCGCGGCGTGGAATTCCTCCGCAGAGAGTCCGGTCAGCTCGAGGGCCTTCCGGTTTGCCTCACGATAGGTTCCCCGGGGATCGAACAGAACCATCCCGTCAGCCGAATCGGTGAAAGCGCGGCGGTACAGTTCGACAAGGGCGTCGGAGTCGGGCCCCTCCTTCCCCGGCACAGGAAGAAGCGGTGCTGCCATTCTGAATGTCTTCCCCGATACTTTCAACGATCGGGGAAGGCGCAGCATTGCGTTGCATGAGGCCGGAAGTCTGGAAAACAGAAGGTACAGCCAAGGCCCGACACAGAACACTTCGGCAAGGATGGGACTCCGTTCGAGAAGAGTGTTCAGCGCGCCCGACGACGTCAGGCGATGCGGAAGGACTACGATCGACGAGCAGTGGAGTTTATGGAGCTGCGTTACGGCGTCCGTGAGTAGCCGTGAGATTCGGCCAGGGTGTTCGGCCCAACCAGGGAGACCGCTTGTTGCATCGAGAATGAATGTATTCTCAGGGGGGAGATTGCGGATGAACTGCGTGAACGACGACGCTGTGCCGTGCCCGCCGGGAAAGACTACCGGGGAAGCGGGGAGGGGCTTCTTTTTCGCAGACCGATTGAGAGCGGAGACTGCCGAAACGAATCCCTGGACGAATGGTGTGGGTTCTACATGGTCAGGGACAATGACCACCAGGACGCTCGCCCGAGGCATAAGGCGAAGCATATCCTCCGGGGTTGCCACCTGCAAATCGTAACGCTCTTCGTTCGGAGTGTCCAAAAGAACCTTGAATGAAATGCGAGAATCGGAATGGCTGGCCGGGCCACAGCAGAGGACCAAGCAGAGTTACCAACCTCCGCTCGCCCCGCCTCCGCCAAATGATCCACCCCCGCCACTAAACCCTCCGAATCCTCCTCCGCCACCAAATCCGCCACCCCGACCACCTCCCCATCCTCCTCCCCACATGGTGGGGCCAAATCCTCCAAAGAAGGTTCTCCGAGGGCGGAAGATGTTCCGAATAAACGCGAAGACAACAAAAAATAGAACGATGAACGGGACAAAACTTCCCGCACTATCCCGCCTGGTCTTCTTTTCCGCCTTGTACTCTCCCCGCGTGGCCAGGATGATTGCGTCAACTCCTGCACTGATGCCGCCAAAATAGTCCCCCTCACGAAATCGTGGAGAGATCTCCCGCCGGATGATCTGTCCAGAAAGAATATCGGGGAGTGCACCTTCGAGGCCATACCCGACCTCTATCCGCATCTTCCGATCGTCTTTGGCTATCAGCAGGACCACGCCGTTGCTGCGATCCTTCACCCCGACCTTGTTTTCTTCCGCCACCTTCAGTGAAAACTCCTCGATCGGGTCGTCCCCCAGCGTCGGAACCATGAGCACGACGACTTGATTGGACGTTGAGTCATCAAAGGCTTTCAATCGAGAGTCGAGGAGGTTCACCTGACCCGGGTCGAGTGTTCCTGTCAAGTCGGTGACGTAACGGTTGAGTTTTGGAACCTGGACATCCTCGGCAGCAGCAACAACGACAAACCCAAGAAGGAGTGCAATCGCGAGTCTTAGACGCATGAGAGGTAGTGGCCTGGAATAGACAGTATGCCTAGAAAATGCCGGGAGTAGGAAGTAAGAAGTAAGACGTAGGACGTAGGAAGAAAGAACAGACGTTCTCGCCGTGAGCTCACTGTCGATGTCGCGCTCCCGCCGCCGGTTTCTTCCTACGTCTTACGCCCTACGTCCTACTCCTGGCGCTTTTGTTATTGTTAGAAGCTTACCTTCGGCACGTTCTCCGACCCTTCCTTCGCCTGGAAGTACTGCTTCTCGTGAAATCCTGCAAAGCCGGCGATCATGGAAGCGGGAAATCTTCTGATCGTCGTATTGTAGCTCTGCACGGTCTGATTGAACCGCTGGCGTTCGACGGCGATGCGGTTTTCGGTTCCTTCGAGTTGCGTTTGAAGGGCCATGAAATTTTCATTCGACTTCAGGTTCGGGTAGTTTTCCGACACCGCAAGGAGACGTGACAGGGCGCCGGAAAGTTGATCTTGCGCGGCCTGGAACCGTTTAAATGCTGCCGGATCGTCGAGGACTTCTTTTGTCACCGTGATCTGCCCAACCTTTGCCCGGGCCTCTGTTACTCCGAGCAATACATCCTTTTCCTGAGAAGCGTATCCCTTCACCGTGCTCACGAGGTTCGGAATCAGGTCTGCACGTCGCTGATACTGGCTTTCCACCTGGCTCCATGCAGAGCGCACACCCTCATCAAGCGATACGAGGGAATTGTAGACACCCAGACCCCATCCAATGAGTACGATTGCGACGAGGGCAATGACACCAACAACGAGAGCCGCAATAAGGCATCCGCGTGATTTCATTTCTTCTCCAGAAGTATGCGTGGAAGAACTGAGGGGTACACCGACAAAGTACCAAAATCGAGGGCTGGATTCAACAACAAAAGGAAGCACGAGGGCTTCCTTTTGTCGTTGATGAAATGAGGGGAAACTGGAACTTACAGCTTGTAGGACAGGCCTGCAGTGAAGAGGCCTGCGCCGTACCCGAGCTCAGCAAAGGCGGCGAACTTGGGGGTGAAATAATACCTTCCGCCGACAAACGCGCCAAATACTGCATAGCTCGCCGAAGCGCTGGAAAAGCCCGGTTGCGACTGACTGCCGTTCCACGAAGCAGACACGATGTTGTAGCCGAGGATGATGCCACCGTAAGCATCGATGTTCTTGTTATCCTCGAGGAAATGATACGCACCCCGTGCACCGACGAGGATGTACGTATACTTCCAGCTGTAACCATATCCGAAATCATCGGTCGAACTGGCATATGCCACGACGCCGCCGACGGAAATCTTCGGCACGTCGAGACCATAATCGAACCCGAGGCTGATCGGCACACCACCCGTGCCGTACACGCCGGCGAGACCAAAACCGACGCCCAAAGAGACTACCTTGTCGCCCTTGTTGTAGGCATTGGACTGGGCATACATCGGAGTTGCCACCAACATCGTAACGCAAAGCAACATCGCAAGGATTGCAAACAATTGTTTCATTGCAATTTCCCTTCGGGAACGTGAGATGTTATTGTTTGATTGCTTCGAGACGCGATTACACCTGTCCTGATCACCCACGCAAATCGGTCCACGGAAGGACAGGTTTTCCCCCGTATAATTGAGGTTGCCTTATGGTAATGAAAATTATGAGGTTTGTCAAGACAGACCTGGCTTGATTGAAATTGCCTGAATTCGTATCATACCTCCTGCGACGCACCCCTGTCGCAATCTTATCAAGAACGGCCGAGGGAACAGGCCCGAGGACGCCGTAGCAACCGGTTCTGTGCAAAAAAATGCACAAACGTTGGTGCTAACTCCTGCCCCATACGGGGAAAGATGAGTAGAGGACGCAGACATCTTCCGATGCCTCTTCTGATCATCAGAAGGGGCGTTTTCATTTTTCTTCAAAGGAGGCTGGGCATGCGTTTTTCCACCTTAACCATCCACGCCGGCGTCGACAAGGATTCTGCCTTTAACAGCGTGACCACACCGCTGTACCAGACGTCCACGTTCCGATTCCTGGAGCCAGGAAAGACTTCGGGGTACGACTATACCCGAACCGCGAACCCCACCAGGACCGCACTGGAAGAGAGCATCGCTGCCCTCGAAGGGGGAACGGCTGCGGCCGCGGTTGCGACAGGGATGGCAGCCGTGACAACAGCCCTCCATTTCTTGAAATCGGGCGATCATATTATCTGTACACACGATTGCTACGGAGGAACCGAGCGTCTTTTCCGCGCCTATCAGGAGATGTTCGGGATCGATATCGACTGGATCGATATGGCAGACATTACGATCCGTCCGAAAGGCGGTGCGGCCCACAACCCGCGCCCTTTGGATCGAAACCCCAAGCAATCCTCTTCTCAGGATCATCGATATCGCGGCACTCACCAACCTTGCCCATGAGAACGGTGCGCTGGCGTTTGTCGACAACACTTTCCTTTCCCCGTATTTCCAGCGCCCGTTCGAATTCGGCGTGGACATCATTGTTCATTCGACGACGAAGTACCTGAATGGCCATAGCGATGTCGTCGGAGGTGCGGTTGTTGTCCGGTCACAGCCCCACGCGGAACGGCTTCGATTCCTGTCGAATGCTCTCGGACAGGGGGCATCGCCGTTCGATTGCTGGCTTGTCCTTCGCGGCATCAAAACCCTCGTTCCCCGGATGAAAGCCCACGAACACAATGCCGCTGCGGTGGCGAATTTTCTTATGGGACACAAGAACGTCTCGAAGGTGTACTATCCCGGACTCGCCTCCCATCCGGGCCACGAGCTCGCAAAGCGGCAGCAGAGAGGTTTCGGAGGGATGGTTTCGTTCGAAGTCGATGGCGGCGAACGTGAAGTGAACCACGTTCTTCGATCGTTGAAAGTTTTCACGCTCGCCGAATCTCTAGGAGGCGTTGAATCGCTCGTTGAGCATCCTGTGACGATGAGTCACGGATCCATGCAGCCTGCACGGCGGGATGCAGCCGGGATCAATGCAAGGGTCATCCGGCTTTCGGTAGGAATCGAGGACGAGGAAGACCTCCTCGAGGATCTCGACAATGCGTTGAATCTATAGACGGGTCTCCCCATCCCCCTATCACCCCTTCTCCCCTTCGCGCGATCGGGAAATGGGGGGAAGGGGGGAATCCCGGGAAGGTCTACGGATAGTCCGGTGCCTTGACCCCCTGCAGCGATTGATGCTCCCCGCCCATCATGTCAAAGACCACCACCTCGTTTTCTCCGGCGTGAAGCCACACCCCGGGCACATACAGTTTGTGCTGTGGGCCGGCATTCCAAAACCGTCCGATATTCTTTCCGTTCACCCAGACGACTCCCTCTTTCCACGATGTCATGTCAAGGAAGGTGTCCCCGGGCTTCTCCAGAGAAAACCTTCCTCGATAGAACGTCGGCCCTGAAACGGTGCCCCGACCGTGGAACTGAAGAGCAATACGGTACTTCCCTTCGAAGGGCAACGGAAAGACGTCCCAATTCATAAGCGTGACTCCGTTCAACGTTACCCGGTCGGTAATTCCCTTTCGATCGAGTAGTCGCGCACCAAAATTCACTCTCCCGAGCGCACAGACAAGGATGTCGAGGCGGGGAGACTTCCGTTCCGTCCTCGGGATCTCCAGCGTTGTCTCCCCTTTGCTGCGATTAACCGTTCCGATGATCTGGCCGTCCAACATTACGAGCGCGATGTCGTGGGGCTCGGTAATGGTCAGTGTTCCGGATTGAGGTCCAACGAGGTTTGTCCGATACAGGATGTAACCATAGGATTGTCCAAAGTGCTCCATCCCGTAGATTTGTGAGGTGGGGATGGCACGTGGGAGATTCTCGAGAAGCGATGCCGATTCACGCAAGAGTATCGGACCGATGTCAATGAGAGGCCGTGGCGGCGAAGGTTCGAGGCCAACGGTGTCTTTTGCAAGGAGGCGCCGGATTGCGAAATACTTTGAACGCGGTCTCCCTGTTTCATCGACGGGCGCATCGTAGTCATAACTCGTCACATCGGGTTCAAACACCTTCGAGTCATTGGCACCTGCCATCCAGCCGAAGTTCGTTCCGCCGTGAGCCATGTAGAGGTTGAATGATTTGCCCGTGCTCATCATCCACGCGATCTCTTCGAGTTGATTCTTCGTGTCGGCAGTTCCCCACAGGGAATCTCCCCAGTGCGTGAACCATCCGCACCAGTATTCACCGCACATCTCGGGGACGGCAGGCCGGAAGGCTTCGAGTTCCCGGAATGCCTCCTTCGCGCCGCCGCCAAAGTTCACCACAGGCACAATCCCCGGAACCGTCCCCGCCTCGAGAAGGCTGCGGGCGGGTCCGTCCGAGGTGTACAACGGAACGGTGAAGCCGGCTTCGCGTAAGAACCGAGCGATGGTCCGCGTGTACGCGGTATCGTTCCCGTAGCTGCCGTATTCATTTTCGACCTGGACCATGATGATCGGTCCCCCCCGGTCGATCTGCAGCGGCGTGAGCTCTTTCGCAAGATGGTCGAGGTAGCGCTTGACGGCCTTCAGATACCCGGGGTTCATGCAGCGCACGCGGAGTTCAGGGTCCCTCAGAAGCCAGGCGGGAAGTCCGCCAAAATCCCACTCGGAGCATACATATGGCCCCGGCCGGATCAACACGTGCAGTCCCTCCCGCTGCGCGTCCCGGACAAACTCCGCAACATTCTTATCACCGGCGAAGTCCCACTTCCCCGGTTCTGTCTCGTGAATGTTCCAGAAGATGTATGTGCAGATGGTGTTAAGGCCCATCGCGTGGACCGTGTGAAGACGTTCGCGCCAGTATTCGTGGGGAATTCGGGCATAATGGATTTCGCCCGAGTGAATGACGAAGGGTTTTCCATCGAGAAGGAATGTCTTCCCGACAATCCGGAAAGAGCCCGCGGACGCAACAGCGCCGGACCAGGCGTAAAGAAGGGCGGTGATGAGAAGCAACGAAAGGATTCTTTTCATGGAATGACTTTCGGATGATCATGGGAGAAAGAGAATGGACGGGAATCCGGGCTTCACGCTGTTGCGACGCCGGTAGGGAGGAACGCTGTCAACTCAAAAATATGGGCGTACGGAAAACTCCGCCCCGATTTCGCGTGCGATCGTCATGGCGCGCGGTTTTTCGATTTCCGGCAGATCCACGATGGTCAGGACGACTTTGGGGAAGCGCTTCACGGACTCCCGCGCAAAATCGAGCATCGCGTCAAAGAACATCGGCCCATTCAGACGCATGATCCTTCCGTACTCCTCAGGATCGGTGGCATTCAGGCTTACGGAGATGGCATCGATCAGCCCCACCAATTCCGGAAGGATATCCCGCTTGTTGATGATGTTACCATGGCCATTGGTGTTCAGCCTTGTTTTTCCTCCACGGTCCTTGACCCATCGGGCGATCGTTTTCATTTCCTCCATGCGGATCGTCGGTTCGCCATACCCGCAAAACACAATTTCCTTGTATCGCATCGGATCACCGATTTCGGCAATAACCTCGTCCGGTGTCGGTTCCTTCTCGATTTTCAGGTTGATCCCTTTGATGATGGCGTCGCCGGAGCGGTCGCAGAAGATACAGTCGGCATTGCAGCGGATCGTCAGATTCACGTAGAGCGAATCCCGCAATGCATATGTGAAATGCGGGTCACCGACCGAACCGATTCCAAAGAGCTTTAACGCCGCGTAGTTCGTCGCCCGCCCTACGTCGGCCACGGAGAGACCCTGGAGGTCCGCGATTGATTTGGCGATGATCGGAATGTTCGCGGGTTCATTCCGGGACCCTCGATGGGGGACCGGCGCGAGGTACGGACTATCGGTCTCAAGCAGGATGTGCTCTATGGGGATAGCCGACGCAACGGTTTTCGCGTTGCCGCTATTTTTGAACGTGACAATCCCCGGGAATGATATCGAGAATCCCAGAGAGAGAAGACGCCACGCTGTCGGGAGATCGCCGGGATAGCAGTGGAAGACCCCGCGGGGATGCGGGTAGCGTGAAATCGATGATTGGTCCTCCCGCCATGATCCGTCCCCTTCGATCAAATGCTCCACAATGGCAAGGGTCCGCTCCATCGACTCGCGTGTGTGAATGACCACAGGAAGGTTCAGGTCCCGGGCAAGGATCAACTGATCCTGGAAAACCTTTTCCTGGACATCCCGGGGAGAGAAGTCATAGTGGAAGTCCAGTCCGATCTCACCGATCCCAACGACTTTTGGCAGACGGGAAAGGTCTTGAAGCTCCTGGAGCATGCGATCATCCGCTTTCGATGCTTCATGCGGATGCACTCCCACGCAGGCATAGACGGATTCATATTTCGAGGCCAGTTCAACTGCACGACGAGAGTCCTCGATCGTCGTTCCGGGACAGACAATCGCTTCGACGCCGGCGTCGAGAGCTTTTTGAATGACATCTGCCCGATCTGCCTCAAACTCCTTGGCCGTCAAATGGCAGTGAGAATCAATGAACATGCGGTCGCCCTGAACCCTTCTCCGGAAAGTCTTCCGTCCATCTGATGTGCGATCCGTGTGTCGCGATCATCGCACTTTGCTCCCGCTGTCGATATCGCCCCGCGGGGCCACGAGCAGCAGTTTGCCGCTTTCATCAGACGCGGCAAGGACCATGCCCCGGGACTCCTGTCCCATCAGGGTCGCAGGTTGGAGGTTAAAGACAACGACGATTGACAATCCAAGGAGCGTCTCGGGCTGATAGTGTTGCGCGATCCCCGCGACGATCGTCCTCCGTTCTGCACCGACCTCGACTTCCAGTTTCAGCAATTTCTTCGACTTGGGGACCGGTTCCGCCGAGACGATTTTCGCAACCCGGAGGTCCAGTTTTTTGAAGTCGTCGATCGAAGCGAGCGGTGTCGCTTGTTCCGGCACTGGTGCGGTTGCCGTTTTCCCGTCGTCAGGTTGGCCCAACATGGACAGCTCCTTTGCTATTGTTGCATCCTCAATTTTTGTGAACAAGATCTCCGGTGTTCCAAGCCGGTGACCGGACGGGATCGGGCATTCCGCGCCGCTTTCCCACGTCTGGTCTTCCGGGCTCCCTTCGAGGTTGAGCATTTTCCAGATCGTCCGGGCGGATTCCGGGATCACCGGCGATGCGAGGATGGCAAGCGCACGCGCCACCTGGATGCTCAGGTTGATAGTCGTCGCGCAGCGGCCGCGATCTGCTTTTGCGGATTTCCATGGTTCGCTGTCGTTGAAGTACTTGTTCGCGGCGCGGGCGAGATTCATCATTTCGTTCACACCGTCCCGGAAATGATACCGCTCAAAACGTTCTCCGACTGCAGTGGGAGTTCGCTCGAGCACGGTGAGCAGGGTTTTCTCGAGTTCATTGATCATCCCACGCTCAGGAACAACTCCGTCGAAGGTCCGGACTGCAAAGGCGAGCGCACGGTTGATGAAGTTGCCCAGGATATCTGCCAGCTCGCTGTTCGTCTTCGCTTGAAACTCCTTCCAGAAGAAGTCGGAATCCCGCGATTCTGGAAGTGAAACGGCGAGATAGTACCGCAGCGTATCGGCAGGATACCGGTCGAGGAAATCCTGGACATCGATCCCCCATCCCCTGCTCTTGGAAAACTTCTGCCCTTCGAAATTGAGAAATTCGTTCGCCGGTACATTCGCCGGCAGGACGTATTGTTCTTTTCCGCCGTCGTTCCACGCCATAAGCATTGCCGGGAAAACGATGCAATGGAACACGACGTTGTCCTTCCCGATAAAGGCAACATACTTCGTCCCGGGATCATTCCAGTACCGCTTCCAGGCATCCGGGTCGCCCCGTTGTTCGGCCCATTCCCGCGTCGACGAAATATAGCCCAGCACGGCGTCAAACCAGACATAGATGACCTTTCGCTCGTACCCCTTCAGAGGAACCCGAACGCCCCAGTCCAGGTCACGCGTGACTGCGCGGTCCTGCAGACCATCCTTAAACCAGCCGCGGCAGTACTGGAGAACGTTTTCCTTCCATTCTTCCTTCTCTCCCGCAGCACGGATATAGTCCTCGAGACGCTTCTGGTACGTTCCGAGCGGGAAGTACCAGTGCGAGGTCTCCTTCACCACGGGTGTCTTGCCAGTAATCTTGCTGCGAGGGTTGATCAGTTCCATCGGATTCAGGAACGTCCCGCAATTCTCGCACTGGTCTCCACGGGCATCGGGGTTGGAACAGACCGGGCAGGTTCCCTCGACATACCGGTCGGGAAGAAACATCCCGGCCTCATTATCATAAAACTGTTTCTCCTGCTTCTCGCGAAGGATTCCCCGCTTATGAAACTCCACGAAGAACTCCTGTGCCGTGCGGTGGTGGAGCGGCAGCGACGTCCTTGAATAGTTATCGAAGCTCATCCCAAACCGACGAAACGCCTCTTTGTTCATGGTGTGATACCGGTCGACGATGGCTTGCGGGGTAGTCCCCTGTTTGTCCGCCGTGATCGTTATCGGGACGCCATGCTCGTCGGACCCGCAGATGAACACAATGTCCTTGCCGCGAAGGCGCTGATAGCGGACATAGATGTCTGCAGGGAGATACGCGCCCGAGAGGTGCCCGAGATGGATCGGCCCATTCGCATAGGGAAGCGCCGCGGTGACGAGGATACGTTTCGGTTCAGTCATGAAATCTCCGTTGGAACAAGGCTCCCGGGATGCCCGAGCGGTACTGGCGGAATCGCCGACCTCAAGAGCAGCACAAGGTTGATGAACAGCAGCCGCGGATGGATATTGCGATCAAGGAGCGCGAGGGCGCGCTCGATGCCGGCAAGCACACGCGGAAGATCGGCGTCCGGGAACCTCGTAATGAATTTCCCAAGGTCATCCTCCTGGTCCCGATTGATGATGGTGCCCCCCGCCACGAGCACCATGGCATCGCGACACCACATCAGCAGCAGGAGAAGAAATCTGCGGTACAGTTCCTTCTCTTTGGATTCGGCTATGCGGTCGATCTCATCGAAGACAGCGACCAGGCTGTTACTCAATGCGAATCGGACAAACTGAACCACGTCGCGCCGTGCCTGCAGAAGATCCTCCGTGAGCATGCCGACGGCCCTGGTATACCCACCTCCCGCCAGCCGGGCGGTTATCGCCGCCTGGTCTGCGGGAACTCCGCGCCGTTGCACCAGTGCGTCTCGTATCTCCTCTTCACTGAGCGATTCAAATCGCACCACCTGACACCGCGATTGAATCGTCGGGAGGATCTGTTCGCGTTTCGCAGTTGTCAGGATCAGCAGCGTCTCACCGGACGGTTCCTCCAGCGTCTTCAGGAGCACGTTCGATGCTTCATCGTTCATCCGTTCGGCCTGCGAGATGATCGTCACCCGCGTCCGCCTGTCCGATGTGGTCATCGAGGACTCCCGCCTGATCTCGCGGATGCTGTTGACTTTGATCACGTTTGCTTTCGGGAGAACGATCTCGTGATACGGATCTTTTCCCTTTGTCTGAAACTCTTCCTGGACGAGACGGACTTCCGCGACAGAAAGCTTATCCAGCGGCCCGTCATCGTTCCCTTCGTCCTTTCCCCGCGGAAGAGCGGTTACGAATTGCACGTCGGGGTGACCCATCGCCAGGATCCGAAGGCACGAAGGGCAGGTCCCGCACGCCTCTTCGCCACCGCGCTCGCAATGCAGGACCTTTGCCAGCTCGAGGGCGAGGGCATCTTTTCCCGATCCCTCGGGCCCCACGAAGAGGTAGGCATGCGCCAGCCGCTTCGAGCGAATCACGTGAAGGAAGTATTCCTTGACGCGGGACTGGCCGATGACGTCACTCCATGGCATGACAGCACTCTCAGGAAAGAATTTAAATCGCCAGGAGTAGGAAGTACGACGTACATCATACATCCTACGTCCTACTCATCACTGCCAACCGCACACTGGACATTCGCTGCAGCTTGGCTGCTAGAATGCGTGCCCTATCCCGAAATGAAACACCCCCTCTTTGAACGTCTGTCCGAGCAGCCTTTTCTGCGTAATCCAATACCTGCCGGCGGGCTCGGCCGGATCATAGATGCGGAATCCCCAGTCGATCCGGAAAGGGCCAAAGAATGTATCATACCGGAATCCGATCCCTGCTGCAAGTGCGATATCCCGCACGCGGAAATCCCCTACCTTCGGCCACAGATTTCCGAAATCAAAGAACTGCACGATCCACATTTTGTCCCAGAACCCATCACGCAACGCCTGGAGCGGATTCGTCCGGAGTTCGATGCTGCCGTCGATCAGCAGATTTCCACCGAGTTGGGCCTGATACGGGTCCCCGGTCGAAATCAGAGCTGCGCGAATTCCAGCCGCGGACACTCCCCGAACCTCCGGCGAAGAATTGATACGTCTGCGGAATGGTGCGATTGGAATCCGCGCGAGATTCCCCGTACTTTTCCTCGAGGCCCGCTCTGAGTTTAACTGCAAGGATCGAGAATCGTCTCGTCGAGCCGATGTCGAAGTACCATCTGCCGAGAGCGCTCGCACTGTAAAACTGGGTATAGGGAAGGTTCGGGACAAGCGACCGCAGCAACAGGGGGAGGACTCCCGATTCCTGCAATGTCATCGAATGCACAAATCCCTCCGACGGCGAAAAGATATCATTCGTCATGTCCCGTTGGATGGTAAACGAGAACACCGAGTTGAACTGTCGCGGGTTGAGCAGGAGGAGCGAAAGCTGGCGCAGCGATACGGGATCGAGCTTCGTTGAGTCGACAGGCCGAATACGGTAATCGATCGTCTCGAGCGTCCAGTCGAACTGTCCGGTCGTATACTCCGCGAACCTGTCGCTGATCCCGAACTTCGTGCGGACGATATTCAATTTGTACGGCAGCTGCTTGTCGATGATGTAGGAGGCGGAAAACGTTCCCTTGACCGCGTTGCTGAAGATATATGGTTGTAAGAGTTCGACGGTCAAGTCGAGGTTGGAAACCGCATCGTTGTTGATCTTGAAGTAGTCCGGAAAGGCCGCAATCGTCTGCGTCCTGAACCGGGCGCGCGTGCTGAGGATGCGCGCCCCTCCCCAAAAATTGCGGTCGGTATACCCGAGACCGGCTCCGATATTGAACGCATCATTGTCATTGCTGACGATGAGTTCCGGCGCGAGTTCATGTTTGTCCTTTGGCCGTATAACGATATCGCTCGGAACCATAATTCCGGTATCGGAGAGCGCCGGTATGGCGACGTCGATTTTTCGAAGATCGAATATCCCGAGCCGGTTGAGATTCCGCTCGCTCTTCTGGCGGACCTCTTCGCTGTAAAAATCATTGGGTTTGTAGTCCAGATGCTCCAGCACGATGTCGTCGGTGATATCGTCGCGGTGCAGGACTCCCCGCAACGTGTCGACCTCCTGCTCCACGGTAATCTGGCCGAAGCGGTAGCGCCGTCCTGCGTGGAATGCCAGAACGACTCTAAAATCCCCGTCACTCGCGAAATGGTCGGCTTTCGAGCTGTCTTTGACAAATGAAGCCCTGGCAAAGCCGTTGTCGGCGAAGATTTTGAGGACGCGTCTGACTTCCTCCTCAAGAAGCACCGAGTTATAGGGGTCTCCCTGGCTGATAACCGGGCTGGACCGGATATCCTTCCAGATTGTCTCAGGCCCCGCGGGGATCCCCCGGTAGACGAGGCTGTCGATGATCGAGCGGTAGCCCTCCTGGATCTGAAACGTGATATCCACCTTTTCTCCGTCATCGGAGAGCGACAGGCTCGTGTCGATTTTAACCTCTTCGTACCCCCTGTTGCGGTAGTATTTCTTCAGGCGTTCGAGGTCGGCGAGGAGGGTGACATAATTCAGGTACTCGTTCTTTCGTCCGAGTTTTTCGCTGATCGTGTTGAAGAGAAACTTGTTCAGGAATCCGGGCGTTTCACGGCTTTGAATTTGCGACCGCAATTCCGGCGTCGAAAAGCCTTCGTTCCCTTCAAACAAAATATCCCTGACCTCCGGATTGCCGCTGGCCTCCTGAGGGGACTGGCCGGCGAACAGTGCCGGGGCCCACATGATGGCGAGAAAGATTAGGAAAACAGGGAGACGTGGAGACACGGGCGGATTCGTATGACCGGAGACGAATAAAAAACCCAGCCAAAAGGCTGGGTTTCCATACTACCACATTCGATCAACAAAAGCAACCTGGATGCCTGTCAGTACTCGTTGTCCTCATCAAAGAAGAAATCCTCATCCGTCGGATAATCTGGCCAGATCTCGTCCATACTTTCGTACGGTTCTTCGCTGTCCTCAAGTTCCTGGAGATTGTCTACGACTTCTCGCGGGGCACCGGTTCGGATCGCATAGTCGATGAGTTCCTCCTTCGTTGCAGGCCATGGGGCGTCGTCGAGGTAGGAGGCGAGTTCCATTGTCCAAATCACAGTGAGCCTCTTCTGATCAAATTTCAATCAGCCATGATGCTGGTCCTGTGCCGCAGCGAGTGCAGCACGATAACGCGCGGCCTCCACATCATCAAAGAAGAAGTCTACCGGATTCAACTTTCTACCGTTCTTTCGAACTTCATAATGGAGATGAGGACCACTCACTAGACCCGAACGTCCACATTTTCCTATAAGTTCCCCCCGTTGTACTCGTTGACCTGCACGGATGAGTGCAGCTTCCAGGTGGGCGTAGAGTGTCGAATATCCGTAGCCATGCTGAATTTCGATAACCGTTCCGTACCCTCCTGCCGTACGCCCCGCGAAATGGACGATCCCATCTCCCGCAGCGTACACGTTTGTGCCGACATCGTTCACGATGTCGATCCCGTCGTGCATCCTGTAGACATGCAGCACGGGATGCATCCGCATCCCGAAACCGTTGATCGAATAGTATCCTGCCATGGGTTTGATGGCAGGGATGTGTTCGAACAAATCTTTATTGTACTCGAGCCGTTTGGAAATCTCTTCGTAGCTCGTCTGCTGCAGACGGATTTCTCTGCCGAGCCGGTCTATCAACGTCTGAGAGGTGGAAATAATTTGCGCGGCTTCTCCCGTCAGGAATGCGTTCGCCTGCGGCGCGACGGAACCGCCTGTCGCAGCCTGCTTCGTGTCGTCGTCCAACTTCGAGAGATCGACCATTAAGCGCAACTCGTTGCCGCGGTCTGACAGTCTGTCAATCGCCTTCTGGACGCCGGAAATTCTCGACGTCAGCGACTGAACCTGTTCTTTCAGCAATCGGTTCTCCGTCGCCATCACACTCATCCGGTTGTAGCCGATCCCGAGGATGTCGCTGAAGAAATAATTGGCGACGAGGATCACGCCGATGGTGATGACCCCAAGAATCATCCCCGAGCTGACCAGTTTGACCCGGAAGAACTTCAGCTCGCGGAGATCGAGGGAACTTGTGGAGAATCGAAAAATTTTCTGGGTTCGCCTGCCCCGGCTTGGGCGCATAAGATCGCGTATGTTTTGAAAAACTTTGCCGAACACGGAATTTGCAGTCAGGTTATTTGGAATAGAAAACGACAGAATTCGTGCCACATCCGGAGGAGGGACTTCTCAGTCGTAATTCTGCGTGGCAGGCTCGGAAAAAGTAAAAAAAAGGATGGTTGATGTCAAGCAAAAAATGGAAGTTTCTTCCACCTGCACAATGTCGTGCCAGTGGCTGAAAAACAGGCACTTCTCGTGTCCCCCATCACTCGAAATCATGTTCGAAGTAGTTAATCGCCCTTGTCCCCTTCTTCTTTCGGTCGATCATCCCCTCCAACCGCTTTGAAAACTCCTTCGCGGCATCGTAGCCGTAGTGCTTGAGCAGGTAGTTGAGAGCGATGACTTCGGATATGACAGTAACGTTCTTTCCCGGGAAAATGGGCAGTTTCACCATGGGGAGCTCGACATCCAGGATGGACACTTTCTGGTCGTCAAGACCCGTCCTTGTATATTCTTCACTTACCTTCCAGTCTTCCAGCTCGATCACGACCTCAACCCGCTTCTGATAGCGAATGGCCCGAATGCCGAAAAGGCTCCTGACGTCCAGGAGGCCGAGGCCGCGGATCTCCATGAAGTGCTTCACGAGATCGGTCCCGGCGCCGAGCAGTATGCCTTCCCCTTTTCGCGTGACCATCACTACATCGTCGGCCACCAGGCGATGTCCGCGTTCCACGAGGTCGAGAGCGATCTCGCTTTTACCGATTCCCGACCGGCCGGTCAAAAGCACGCCGACGCCATAGACGTCGACCAGCGATCCGTGAAGAACAACCTGCGGGGAGAACTGATCGTCGAGGAAGTCCGCGAGGAAGTAGGAAATTTTCGTGGTCTCGAACGGCGTCCCGAAGATCGGGATGTTCTTTGCGGAAGCCGCTGCCAGGAGACTCTCGTCAAAGTGATTGTCGTTCGTGAGAATAATGCACGGCAGTTTGTAGCTGGTAATCCGGTCGAAGGCCTTGCGGCGTTCGTCGGGTGGAAGCGATTGCAGATAATGGACCTCGGTGTTCCCGATCAGTTGAACACGGTCGAAGGTGAAGAGGCCGAGATAGCCGGCCAGGGCAAGCCCCGGCCGGTTGAGATTCTTGTCGCGAATCTGATTATCGAACCCGTTCTCCCCGTTCATCGGAAGAAGCTTGAACCGGGTGTGCGTCGTTTCATAGAGAAATCCCACGGTGATGCTCTTCTTCCGGGTTTCTCGTGATTTGTCGATTTTCATATGAGACGTCCTGGCAATCGATGGAAGGGGGTATCAGTCGATGCCCCTGCCGGATTATTCCTGCTCCTCCTTGATCGCTCGCACCTTGGTCTTGTCCTTCAGCCGCAATTTGGATTTGTACTTCGTGAGTTGCATCGTCAACTTCTCCACGGCCGCATCAAGGGACTTGATGTAGTCATTCGTGGATTCCTTGGCCGTCAATATTCCGCCGTAGACGTGCAGGTTAATCTCCGCGGATTTGACGCTATTCGCCGCGCGCTCGTAGCTGAAGATGACGGCCGCCGAAACAATGCCGTCGTAAAAATGATCAAGCTTGCTTACCGCGTCGACGGTGTGTTGCCGAAGCTCGTCCCGTGCGCGGAACCTGCGTGCCGTGATCTTGATCTGCATACGTGGTCTCCTTTGTTGCAGTGCCTGGTTCGACTTGTGCCCGAGGGTGCGCACGGGCATAGAGTTGACGGAGCCGGTCCACGCTGACGTGGGTATACACCTGGGTTGTCGAAAGGTTCGCGTGTCCCAGCAATTCGCGGACAGCCTGGAGGTCCGCGCCGCGATTAAGTAGGAGTGTCGCGGTGGTGTGACGGAGGGTATGTGGACTTCGCTTTGCCGCATCGGTCACGCGCCCGAGAGCCGTGGAGACGATGCGGTGTACTGCCTTGGGGCTCATGACTTTTCCCCGCGGGGAAAGAAAGACCGTTCCCGGATCACCATACGGCGATGGTCGGCGAACGGCGAGATACTCCGTTACCGCCTGGGCGGCATGTTCGCCGAAGGGGACGATCCGTTCCTTGCGACCCTTGCCCGAAACCTTCAGGGTCCGACCCGTAAAATCGATCTCTTCCGCCCTGAGGCCGGTCAGTTCGCTCAACCGGATCCCCGTACTATAGAAGAGCTCGATGATGGCCGCCGAACGCTTTCCGTCGGGCGTTGAGCGGTCAATAGCGTTCAGGGCGCGCAGCATGGTCTGCTCGTCAAAGAACCGGGGAAGACGCTTGTCGAGTTTCGGCGATGGAAGGGAGGCGGTGGGATTCGTCTCGATTTGACGGGTGCGACGGAGAAACCTGTAGAATGAGCGAACGCTGGCGAGGTATCGCGCGACCGTTTTACGGGCATACCCGCGCTCCACCAGCGTCCCGAGAAACGTGCGGAGGTCGCCACGGTCGACGCGCGATGCATCCCACGCCGGGGATCCCTGAACGCTTGAAACAAACGCATCGAAGGCGTTCAGGTCCTTCCGGTAGGCGATCACCGTGTGTCGCGAATAATTCCGATCCTGTTCAAGGTACCGCAGAAATGCCGCCACCTGTTGGTGCATGCATCACCACGAGGGATTATCGTGTCATCATCCGTTGGCCGCCTGCTTTTCCTCTTTCGCGATTTCCGCTTTGCATGACGGGCACGTGAGATATTCTCCCCGGGTCTGGGTGTATTTCTGGACAAGGTAGGGGTTTCCGCACGTGTCGCATGGACGGTCCACGGGCCTGTCCCAGGATGCAAAATCGCAATCCGGGTAGCGCGAACACCCGTAAAACGTTCGTTTTCTCTTGGTCTTGCGTTCGATGATATCGCCCTGCTTGCACTTCGGGCATTTCACGCCGATGCCGATGGGTCGCGTATTCGTGCAGGTGGGGTAATTGGAGCACCCCAGGAACGCACCGAACCTTCCCCCCTTCACAACCATGTCCCCGCCGCACACATCGCATTTGATCCCCGACGCCAGGCGGAACTGCTCCTGTTCCTCGGGCAACGGCTTCGTGTTCTTGCAATCGGGATATCCGCTGCAGGCCATGAACCTGCCGTTCCGCCCCCACTTGATGATCATCGGTTTGCCGCACAGCTCGCACTTCTCATCCGTCGCTTCCTGAAGTGACCGCTTGATGGCTGCGCTCTGCTTGTTCACCCCCTCGAACGAAGTGATGAACGGACGGTAGAAATCATCCATCACCTGGAGATACGTTTGTTTTCCCGATGCGATGGTGTCGAGTTCCTCCTCCATTTGCGCGGTGAACGTCAACATTGAACAGTTTGGGGAAGTTCTCGACGAGAATCTTGTTGATCGCCTTCCCGAGTTCCGTCGGGTACAGCCGCCGTTCCTTCTGGACGACGTATTTTCTCGCCTGAATCGTGTCCACGATCAGCGCGTAGGTGCTCGGCCGCCCGATGCCCAGTGATTCAAGCTCCTTCACGAGCGTGCTTTCCGTGAACCGCGCAGGCGGTTTCGTGAAATGCTGGTGCGGCTGAACGTCGCGGACCTGCGCGTCCTCACCTGCAGCCACGTTGGAGGGAACGCGTGAGACAGGATCTTCATCGCTTTCAGGACGTTCTGCTTCATCCACCAGGTCGTCGTAGACCTGGAGGAACCCGCGGAATTGCGGGACGGAATCCGTGGCCCGGAAGAGATATTGCCCTCCCCGGACATCGACGGTGATCTGTTCGAACACTGCAGCGCTCATCTGACACGCGACGAACCGATTCCAGATCAACTCGTACAGATCGTACATTTCCTTGTCGAGGTATTCCCGGACGGCTTTTGGAGAGAACTTTGTCGACGTGGGGCGGATCGCCTCGTGCGCGTCCTGCGAGCTCTTCCCCTTCTTGAACTGCCGCGCCTCTTCCGGCAGGAAGTCCTTCCCGTACTGCGACTGGATATAGTCGCGGACCTCGCTCACGGCATCATCGCTCAGGCGCGTGGAGTCCGTACGCATGTACGTGATCAAACCGACCCGGCCTTCCGTTCCGAGCTCCACGCCTTCGTACAGCTTCTGCGCGAGCATCATCGTCCGTTTCGCGGGGAAACGGAGGCGGCGCGCGGCCTCCTGCTGCAGGGTGCTGGTAATGAACGGAGGATTGGGATTCCGACGAACAGGTTTGCGCTGGACGTCATCGATGCGGAAGGCTTCCGACTGGATCGATGCGACGTGTCCCTGCGCGGCAGTGCCGTCATTGATGACCGGGTCCTGGTCAGCGATCTTGAATAATTTCGCAAGGAACGGCTCGCTCTGCTGCGTCGCGAATTCCGCGACGATCGACCAGTATTCCCTGGGAACAAACGCGTTGATCTCTTCTTCCCGCTCGCAGATCAGTCTGACCGCGACTGACTGGACGCGTCCTGCCGAGAGACCGTAGTAGACGGTCTTCCACAGGAACGGCGAGACTTTGTACCCCACGAGACGATCCATGACTCGGCGCGCCTGTTGGGAATCGACGAGCGACTGATCGATCGTGGTCGGGTTGGCCATCGCCTCGGAGATTCCGCGCTGGGTGATCTCATGGAACATGACCCGGTACACATGGTCGTTCGCGTGATCGATTTCCCTCGCAATGTGCCATGCGATGGCTTCGCCCTCACGGTCAGGGTCGGTCGCGATGAACACCGAGCTCGCATGCGAAGCATGGGCGCGGAGCCGGGCGATCACGTCGTCTTTCCCTTTGATCGTTTCGTACTCGGGTTGAAAGCCATTTTCAACGTCGACGCCGATCTTGCTCTTCGGAAGGTTCTTAATGTGGCCGACCGACGCTTCCACGACGAAATTCGACCCGAGGTATTTGCCGATCGTCTTCGCCTTCGCGGGCGACTCGACGATCACCAGTGAGCGGCCTTCGGGATCGGGCACCGTTTTCCGTGCCCGCGTGTGATGCGTCGTTGCAGGGGCGTCGCCCCCGCCAGCAGACTTGGGTGGTTCTGTGTTCTTCTTCGACCGTTTCGCCATCAGTGAATCGTATCCCCATTATTCAGCATTGTCCGTCCCGCGCGATCGTTGCCGGGTTCCCGCGCAAAGAGTACGGTAGCAACGATCTGTCTCAACTCAGGCAACGAGACCTTTTCATACCCGGCCATCATCGCCCGCTCAATCACTGTTTCGAGGTCGTGTTGCGTGAGGAGCCCGAGCTCAACGAGCTGAATGAGATATCCCTGACCCTCTGCTGACAGCATGGCCTTTTCCGCTTCATGGAAGGACCGGCGCGACTCCAGCGACGGTTTGGCGGGGACTTGCATCCCCGGCGGACTCGCAGGCAGGTTGTCGTAGAGCCAGCTGAACGCCGCGCTGATTTCCGTCTGGGTATAGCCCTGGTCGCGGAGATCATCGAGGTCGACATCGCTCAGCCGCTTGTTCTCCTGAATCGCGGACATCAGATAGATCAAAATTTCAACGACTTTTTCTTTCATCTTCCGGAATAGTCCTTCTCGGCCAGGAGGCCGACATACAAATCTTCCCGCTCCTTCATCAGTTTCGCGGCCCTCCCCCGAAGATCGTCATAGCCAAGCAGATGGAGGGTGCCGTGGATCACCAGCCGTGCCGTTTCGTTGGCGAGGGTTACACGGTATGTCCGAGACTGCCTGGCCGCCTGATCGAGGTTCACATACACCTCCCCTTCGATCGGCCCCCGTTCCTCGAGCGGAAAGCTCATGACGTCTGTGGGACGGTCATGCCGGAAGAACTTTCTGTTGATCCTCCGCGACAAACGGTCGTCGGTAAAGACGACGGAGACCGATGCCGAGCGCATCTTCTCACGCCGCAGGAGATCCCTGACCATTCCTTCCACCCTTCCCCTCTCCACACGCCGCGTCCGATGAGCGTTGTGGACGGTCACCGCGATCATGACCGCACGCCTGCTTTGCGCCGTTTCTTTTTTTCGTTCGGGCGCGGACGCCCGAGAATACCGTCGGTCAGAGACAACGCGATGCCCGAGAGCATGACTTCGGGACCGAGCCTCGTGAAATCTCCCGACACCAGGGCACGATCCACGTTCGCGAAGAGGGAACATCCCCCCTGCTTCTCGACGATCAGACCCGAGAGCTTCCCGTCGTGCTCCCCGACGAACGTCACCTCGCCCAGGATGTCGCTCACGACATACCCGGAACAGAAGTGCAGTTGCAGGTGCGCGTTGACGGTGTAGACGGAGACCAGATCCCCCTTGCCTGCACCGATCCGCATGTTGGGATACAACTCCAGCGCCGTCTTTCTCGCCGGGTCATCGAGCGCAAGCTCGAACCGATAATTCACTCCCATCGGCTTCGCAGGAACCCCGAACAGTTTTTCCAGCTTTCTGATATCCGATGCTTTGAAGACGGAGGACATGTTGACCCTCGGACAATTCTCGAACGGCGATCGACGCCGAAAACACAAAACCCCGGCTTGCGTGCTACCGGGGCTGCTGCTCAGAGTGACAAATGCAGGCAAACCTCCACCACTGTTGATGTTGCCGCGGTTCGATGTTCGCTGCGCGATCTCATGGTGCGATCACCTGCCGAAAATATACCCACATCAGGAGTGATTGTCAAGAAATAGCACCACCTACCACTCGAGCTCCATTCCTTCGGCTGCGGCGACGCATTCAAACGCATGATGACGCATGCGGATCTCATTCCGGCACTTGAGGACAATCTCATCGATTTTGTCGTCGTCATGGCCCGGATCATGGTGGAAGAGCACCAGCTTCTTGACCCCCGCCTGTTCCGCAACCGAAAGCGAAAACAGGTAATGCGAGTGTCCCCACCCCACATGGCTGACGTACTCTTCGGGTGTGTACGTGGTGTCGTGGATGAGGATGTCCGCGCCGCGCGCGAAATCGATCACACGGCGATTGGGATCTCCGCGTACCGCAAGGTAGCGGTCCACGATGTGCTTTTCGACATTGCGCAACGAGCGCGCGAACTCGCGGTCGAATGGCTCGTTGTCGCTGATGTACACGATGGAGTGGTTGCCTGCGTTGAGGCGATACCCGACCGCGAAGGCGGGGTGGTTCACATACAGCGACGACAGCGTCGCGTCAAAGATGGGGAGCGTCTGTTCCCGGATCGGCAGAAATTTGATTTTTGCCTTCAGCTCGCTCAGCTGGATCGGGAAGAAGACCTTGTTCATCTGCGAGGCGATGGCAGTCCGCAGGGTGAGACCCTTGGTCTGCGGGCCGATCACGGTGAACTCATTGCCGGAAATAAATGCGGGCTTAAAAAAAGGAAATCCCTGGATGTGATCCCAGTGCGGGTGGCTGATCGCGATGAACGCCTTCACCGATTCCCCCCGCGCAGTCAGCGTATCACCGAGATCACGGATCCCGGTCCCGGCATCGAAAATCACGAGGTTGTCGTGCGACAGACGGACTTCCACGCAGGGTGTGTTCCCGCCGTAGCGGACCGTCTTCGGACCGGGGGTGGGAAGAGAACCGCGTGTCCCCCAGAAGCGAATCAGCATGCGTACGTCCTTTGTTCAGTGCACGTCAGCGACAAAACCTGAGCCGGCCCCGATCGTCTGCTCGCCGTCATGAACGGGAGGGGGAGAAAAAGCTCCCTGCATAGGCGACGTACTGATCTGCCGACTGCACGAGCGCCTCGCGCTCTTCCACGGTAAGCTCGCGTACAACGCGGGCCGGCACCCCCGCAACCAACACTCCGGGAGGCACAACAAACTTCTCTTTCACCACGGAGCCCGCGGCAACGATCGCGTCCGGTCCGACAACCGCCCCGTCGAGCACGACGGCATGCATTCCGACAAGACAGCGATCGTGTATCGTACATCCGTGGATCATGGCAAGATGACCGACGGTCACCCCGTTTTCCACGATCGCAGGCAGGTCATGGGTCACATGGATCACCGATCCATCCTGAATGTTCGTCCTCTCGCCGATCGCGATCCGATTGATGTCCCCCCGCAAGACAGCGTTGAACCACACGCTCGCCTCCTTCCCCAGGCGCACGTCACCGATCACCATGGCACCGTCGGCGACAAAGACGGAGGGACCAAGGCTCGGGCGAACCCCGTGGTGCGGGATCAGCGGCATCGCCTATCCTTTCACGCGCGGAGGCGTCCACCCTGCCCTCTTCCACTGCATCAGCTCGATCGTCACACTTCCGAGGATGACCTTCATCTTCGCCATAATCGGGACCCGGGCCTCATCGTTGCTGAACCACCCCTCGAAATCGCCGGTCAATCCGAAGATGCCGACGAAATCCGCAGTCCCTTCAAATTTCACCGCGTCGATCGGGTAATCGACCGCATCGACTTCGACAGGCTCGCGCTTCCCGGAGAAATTAATCCGGGTCGTAACTTTTTGTTCATTGATCAATGTGGGGATCGTCTTCGACTGGCCGCTCAAGAGGTCTGCCCTAGCCGTAAAGAACAAGGAAAGCCCGTCCTCGAAGACCTGGTCGAGCGCAATGGTGTCCCGCTTGGAGACGATGGTATCGCGTTCCCCCTTTTCCAGCACCGCCCGCTTGCGATCGTAGTCGAACGTGTACCGGGAGAAACTCCACCAATCGTCCTGCTTCAGTTTTCCGATAAACTGGTGCGAGTACATCATCGTGTCGATATAGCTTTCGTAGGTCGCGTGCAAATCGACAAACGGGACTTTCGGGTACGAGTTGATCAGGGCCTTGGCATAGAAGACAAGATGTTGCGGGATCTCTTCGCGCCGAAGCGTGAGGATCCGCACCGACCCGAGATCGAACGGTCCGTACCGGACATTGTAGACGAGATCTTCTCCGACCTGGAAGACATGAGCTTCAGCGGGCGACTGAGCACGCGCCGCCAACGGAATGAGCGACGCGGACAACAGGAGGCCGGCGAGATATCGCTGTATGGATTGCACGGGCTCTTGGAGTTAGTGGAGGCTGGTCATATGCGCGTTAATGCGTTCCGCCTCATCAAAGAGCGACATCGCCTTCTCGAATTGGTTGTCCTCTCGGAGGATGGTCCGGGAACTCCCTTCGTTTCCGAACAGGCTCCGCGCAATGTAGGCCTTGGCGAACGCCTTGATGAAGTGGAGGTCCTGCCGGTACGAAGAGTCCCGGAACTCCACTTTCTGGTCCTTGCCGAGCGCAACGATCTGATCGAGCATGGGTTGGGTGATCTCGAAGTCTTTCACAAACCGGGCGCAATCCTTCCCGTACTGCTGGCGCAGGTCCTTCCCATGTTGTTCGAGATAGCGGTTCGCAAATTGCGGAAAGACATTGTGGCTGCGCAGTTGGACAGTATATTCGTTGAGCCGTTCCGCCTTCACGATGTAGTCGGGCGTAATCCCGCCCCCGCCATAGACCACGCGACCGCCCATCGTCTTGAACTTCGGCCGCGTCGAATCGCGCTCTTCGGTGTGGGTGATGTTCTCTCCCTCGACTTCCGTCCGCTCGAACGCTTCCCGGGCGTAATTCGCCCTGTCGTGGTCGTACGGCCGCTGGATGAGACGGCCGCTCGGAGTGTAGTACCGGGCCGTCGTCAACCGGAACGCGGATCCGTCACGAAGCATATACTGCCGCTGCACGAGCCCCTTCCCAAACGTCGTCTCGCCCACGATAAGTCCCCGGTCCCAGTCCTGGATCGCCCCCGCGACGATTTCGCTGGCAGATGCCGACGCGTTGTTGACGAGAATAATGAGAGGAACGTTCGTATACTTCCCGGTCCCCGACGAGACATACTCTTCGTCGAATTCGGATCGTCTTCCCTTCGTATAGACGATCTTCCGGTCTCCGGGCATCAATTCATCCACCATCTTGAACGCCTGTTCCAGGTAGCCGCCGGCATTTTGCCGGAGGTCAAGAACCATCCGCTTCATCCCTGCCGCCTTGAGTCTTGTCATCGCTTCAACGAATTCATCGTGCGTCGTTGCGGCGAAACGGGAAACGCTGACGTAGCCGGTCTGATCATCGACCATGTATGAAGCGTCGACGGTATAGATCGGGATATTGTCGCGGATGATGTCGAAATCGAGGGGGTTTGAAATCCCCGCCCTGACGATCGTCACCTTGACATGGGTCCCTTTTGGGCCGCGGAGTTTTTTCTGGACCCCGTCCTGCGTGATCCCGACGCAGGAGGAATCATTGATCTTCACAATTTTATCGCCGCCGAGGATCCCGAGCGCCTCGCTGGGCCCGCCGACTACCGGAGACACCACCATCAGTGTATCGTTCAGGACCTGAAACTCAATCCCGATTCCCTCGAAACTCCCCTGGAATTCTTCGGTCACCCGCTGCATCTGACTCGCAGGGATGTACACGGAATGCGGGTCCAGTTGCCCCAGCAGCCCGGTGATTGCCGCCTCGGTCAATTTCTGCGGATCGATGTTGTCGACGTAGTTCTTTTGCGTAATGCTCAGAACGTCCTGGAATTTCGTTATCTGGTCATAAATGCTGTCGGCGGAGAGCACATGATTCAGCATGGCACCTGTCCCCAGACTCAGCACAATCACGCCCAGCAGCGTGCCGATAGAAAAACGCTTTCGCATGAAGATCTCCCTCAAGAGTGTTTGTCCCGTATCCACGGTTCTCAGTAGATAATGTAAGGAATTGAATGGAGAATCAAAAAAAACGCCGTCTTTCTGCCGCTATCGCACGGGTTTCCAATGGGATGAAACCGACCGGTGGAGAACGGTTACCCAGAGATAATTCACGAACCACGATCCCATGACACCAAGATAGCCATATCGCCGGAATCTCCGCGGAGACTCATAAACCACCATATCATCGAAATAGACAATCCGGCCCAACTTCCCGAGTCGCCGGAAGAGATCATAGTCTTCTCCCGCAGCAATGGACGCGTCGTACCCGTGCGCGTCCAGGAACACCCCCCGCCGCACCACATGACATTCTCCCCGCCCCATCGACATCCCCACTCTGTTCATCATCGAAAAAAGCCAGTTAAAAAACCCGTGGAACACCGCGTCGGAGAAGCGCCGGTCACCCGGGAACACTTCTACCCTGCACGTGGCGGCAATCGTCGCATTGTTGCCAAGCACCTGCTCCAGCCGTTCGAAGAATAAATCCGGGTCGCCGATCAGCGTATCGGCATTCAAGAAAACGAGCGTCTCGCCCTGTGCCCGTGCCGCACCGAGATTTCGTCCGAGGGCGATTGTCTGCCGGCTCCCGCCGGTATTTTCGACAACGACGTCTGCGTGGCGGCATGCGATCGCCACCGTTGCATCAACGCTCCCTCCGTCACTGACGATCACCTCAAGGCCGAACCGGCGTCTTCTCCCGTCGGTGAACTGCCGGAGCATTCCTTCCAGAAGCTTCTCTTCGTTGAGCGTTGGAACGATGATGCTGAACGCAATGTTCCCGGACGATGGTGTTCCGTGTGCCATCAGGCAGCGGTCACCGCCTGGCAGATCCGTGTCCTGAACTGCTGGGAGCCCGCGGAAGGCTCGCCCGCCGGTTCAAGACGAAACCGCCAATGAGGAATGAGGACCGCGGCCTGGAAGACGCGTTCGAACCCCGCTTCGGACAGGGACACGGTCTCGAGCGGAAACCGCCAGAGGGTCGCCGGCCGGTCCAGGGTAAACGTCGTCTGCAGCCGCAGCCAGCGATCGACGAGTTTGTAACTCTTCACGTTCGTTTCCTCTCCCAGGCTCATCAGTCTTCGGTCCTGGAGGGGTCGCCCCTCGATATCGAAAAACCTGTCCGGCGCGTCCCCGGCCATCTCGCCGACGCACCATTCAACACCGAACCAGAGATCGATCGGGCGTTGCTCGCGGTTGGTAATGACATAGTCAACGGAATAGGAATCCTTTCCGTCGGTGTACCGCAGGGTCTTCTTCACGGAAAGCCTGTGCGGCGTGGCGGATCGCCAGATCGCTCCTTCGCGCTCGAAAACGATCTCGATCTCTTTTCCGTTCACCCGCGGCGATGCAGTATACGGCTGATTGACAAAATCTCCCAGCTCGGGGTAGCGGCAGTGTTGGACGTCCTGCACCGATGCCCCCTCACCGAAAAAATGATCGACGAGCGAGCCGTGCCGGTACCAGTCGTAGGAAAGGTACTGGTCGAGGCCCGCCTCTTTGAATTCCGTGACGCCCGACCCGGACCCATGCAGCCCATGCGCAGCTTCCACGACCTGCCGGTGGTACCCCTCCTCCCTCCTGCTGACAATATCGAGGAGGTTCACTGCCTCCGGCTTCACCGATAACTCGATCATCGTCGCCCCGGACACGGGCGTAAAACACATGTCGAGACGCTGCGACTCCAGGACGATCTCCGCGTGACCATCCGCATCGAAATCTATTTCCTCCACAAGGGGTCCGTGGGCCTGCTGGAGCGTCTCGAGGCCCGCTTCCGCCCGGAGGAGACTGCGATAGACCGGCATGCGAAGGTTCGGGAGATAGAGCCCTCCGAATACTCCGTGCCAGTACGGGTCGTTGCACTGGCCGGCCCACAGCGAGTCCAGAATCTCCTGCGGGACCTGCCCGCGATGCAGTGCATGGATGCGCGATGCAATCCGCAGCATCTTCTTATGCATGTGGTTCGATTCCGGATACTTGACGAAGAAATTTCTCCAGTACCCGCCGCGCACAAACATCGAATATTCATCATAGAGCCCCTGGTCTTTCAACACCTGCTCGAACCGCTCGAGGGCGTTGTAGGCGCGCGGCGCGAGAGCCCATTTCAGCATTTCGTTGTATGCGGCCGCAGGCAGATAGACTCTGCCGGCCGGGGAGAACAGGTTGACGATCGTCCCTGCATGGATCGGCTTGACCCACGAGGACTCCTGTTCGACCATCCGGCAGAATGATTCCAGCCATCCCTCTTCATAGACGCTGTGATACGTCTTAGGCCACACGCCGAATTTTTCCCCGTCGTCGCCGTGCACGATAAACCGCCTCCCGTCCAGGGAGGCCACGGTCCGGAAGTAGTCGAAGGATTCCGAGAGCGACTTGAACGGGATAGCGTAGCGGAGCGCCCGGTTAATGGGGAGAACGGCCAGGGTTTTCCCGTTGTCCTCCGTTACGTAGTAGCCAAAGAGTTGATCATCGCGCAGCCCGGCATAACGGAAGTGGGTATCATCGATCATGACGAATTCCACTCCCGCCTCGACGATCGCAGGGACCAGATGCGGCTCCCACACGCGCTCTGCCAGCCACATCCCCTTCGGGTGAACGCCGAACAGATCCTTCAGGAGAGCGGTGAGTTTCTTGATCTGACCGACGCGGTCTTCGGGAGGGATGACGGGGAGGATGGCTTCATAGTACGCGCCGGTAAGGAGCTCGATTTGTCCCCGCTGCACCATCCCTTTGATCCGGTCGATCAGCTCAGGATGATGGTCCGCCACCCATTCGAGCAACGTTCCTGTCCAGTGATGCGTGAACTTTACGGAAGGATGGCGTTCCAGAACGTCGAGAAAAGGCTTGTAGGCGGTACGGTACGCATCCTCGAAGACGGAATCGAAATTGCCGATCGGCTGGTGATTGTGGACGGCAAAGACAAAGTTGACGGTCTGCATGAATTCCCGAAAGTCCGACGCTGTTCCCTGTGCGATACGGTCCCGGTCGGACAGTCCGTCCCGGCCGCCGTTCGTTCCCTCCGCCTTACTGCTCCGGCTTCATTTGCGGGAAGAAAATGACATCGCGAATCGAGTCCTGACCGGTCATGAGCATCGTCAGCCGATCGATGCCCATCCCCATCCCGGCCGTGGGGGGCATACCGTATTCAAGCGCCCGCAGGTAGTCCTCATCCAGCGGCTGGATCTCCTCTTCTCCCCGCGCACGCGCCTTCATCTGTTGTTCAAAACGCTGCACGCTGATCGAGCGGATCGTTCAACTCGCTGAAGGCATTGCAGAGTTCCTGGCCGTCGCAGATGACCTCAAACCGCTCGACCAGCCCCTCTTCGCTCCGGTGTCTCTTCGCCAGCGGGGACATCGAAAGCGGATAGTCCGTGATGAATGTCGGCTGCAGGAGCTTCGGCTCGACATCATCGACTGAAAATCTCATCGATGATCCTGCCGGCCCCGTCGCCGGGCGCCACTTCGACATGGAGCTCCCGTGCGGCCAGCCGCAATCCGCTCTCATCGAGGCCCCGCAGCATGCGCCCGGTGTGCCTTCGATCGCTTCGAACATCGTGAGGCGCTCCCACGGCGGCGTGAAGTCGATCTTCGTGCTCGCCGCGGTCGATAACCAGCGAACCGTGCACGCCCGGGCGACCCTGCCGATCATCTCTTCCACCAGCCCCATCATCCAGAGATAGTCGCGGTACGCAACGTAGACTTCCAGCATCGTGAATTCGGGATTGTGGCTCTTGTCCATCCCCTCGTTGCGGAAGTCCTTTGAGATTTCATACACGCCGTCGAATCCGCCGACGATCAGACGTTTCAGGTACAGCTCATCGGCGATGCGCAGGTAGAGATCGATGTCGAGAGCATTGTGATGGGTGACGAACGGCCGGGCGAACGCGCCTCCGTACTGCGGCTGGAGGACGGGGGTCTCGACTTCCAGATACCCCTTCTCATCGAGCGACCTGCCGGATGGTCGAGACGATCCGCGCGCGCTGGGCGAAGACCTCCCGCACGCTGCCGGTTGACGATGAGGTCGACATACCGTTGACGGTACCGCAGTTCTTTGTCCGCGAGAGGGTCGTAGACCGTCCGGTTTCCCTGTTCGTCGACCTTTTCCTTTGCGATCGGGAGAGGCCGGAGCGACTTCGAGAGGAGCGTCAGCTCTTTTGCATGGATTGACACCTCTCCGGTCTTTGTCCGGAACACGAACCCTGCGACCCCGACAAGATCACCGATGTCCATCAGCTTGAATGCATCGTACGACGTCCCGAGATCATCCTGCTTCAGGTAGACCTGGATTCGTCCTTTGCTGTCTTCGAGGTGGAAGAACGACGCCTTCCCCATCCGCCGAAGGGACATGATGCGGCCTGCGACGGATACCGTCCACGGGGATTGGTCGTCCTTGTACGATGCAAGGATCTCCGTCGACGTTGTCGTACGGTCAAAGGCGAATGGATAGGGATTGAATCCGCGGGCGCGAAGGAGATCGTGCTCCTCTCTTCGCCGCATCATAAGCTCGTTGATATCCTGCTGGTGTTGTTCGTTGTCCACTCGTTCTCCGGCGAGGCCACGATCCATGATGATGAATTAGTCAAGTATTGTAGCCACAATTCCGCGCAGAAGCAATATGGAGGGTGGTGCGAGGGAGGACAGGGTCACAAAGGAATGTCCGGGCGTTTCGGAATCCCGGGCGGCATGCCGTTCGCGAGTTTCTGCCTCAGGGATTCAGGCATCGAACCGATGATCCTCCTCCCGTAGTCGTAGAGGGCAATTCCTGTTTTGACGCGCGCGATCTCCTTGCCATCCAACGGCCGGGTAATCCGGTAGAGAAGATCGAAGCCGTGCTTCTGGATTTCATCGACCGCGATGTCTATGACGAGCGCATCACCGTGAAACGCCTCCGCATGATATACGACCACAGCGTCGGTCATGATAATGCCCAGGCCTTCGAGATTCTTTTCGGTGTATCCCATCGAGTCGAGAAACCGGATTCGCCCTTCATGCACGAGGGAGAGCACGGCGTCGTTTCCCAGATGGCCGCCATAATTGATGTCGGAAATCCGGACCGCCAGTTGTGTCTGAAAGGGAAAGGTTTCGGGGAGTTGAATCCTGGCGCGGGGCATGAGGGTCTTAGATGGGCCGGTGTCGAACCATCCGGTACACCACGCTGCCCATCAAGAGCGCAACACCTCCGAGAACGGCGACATCAGCAATATTGAAAATCGCCGTGCGGAAACCTCCCACGCCGACATTGAGGAAATCGATTACAACGCCGTTGTAGACGATCCGATCGATCAGATTCCCCAGGCCTCCTCCGACGATCATCGCAATGGCCGCGCGTTCCGCGATGCCCACGTCGTGTGAAAAGGACGCGTACGCTGTCAACAGAATGAGCATCGTCCCGACAATGACCGTGAAAAGGAGGAAGCGAACATCGGGATTGAGCTCTGCCCCGAAACTGAGCATCCCACCGCGGTTTTCCTCATACTGGAGCCGGAAAAGATCGCCGAAGACGGACTCCCGGACTCCCGGTTCGAGACGTTCGCGCGCAAAATCCTTGGAAACACGGTCACAACCAATGCACATAATGGAAATCATAAGCACGATGACCAGATTCCTGAATGTGCGTCCTTCCATCATAGACTCGTTCTTCCTGGCTGAAAAGGTCGGTCCCCTGCTGATACGTCGGTCGTCTTTATATTAGACAATCACCGGCACGCCAAGGTTTAGACCCGGTCGCTCTCCAAAAGGATGCGGGAGGACCCGTGTGTCCCCCTCGCGGGCATCCCCGCACGATGCGGTCCGTTGCGTTCAGGAGAGAACCTTGACTGCAATGATAGTCATGTCGTCGTGTTGATCGACATTTCCTGCATACACACGGATATCCTCGATGATGGCGTGGATAAGCTCATCGACAGGTTTGGACCGGTGTTTGCGAACGGATTCAACAAAGCGAAACTCGCCAAATTCCTCCCGCCGGATGTTCATCGCTTCCGTGAATCCGTCGGTGTAAAAGATCAGCAATTCGCCGGGCTGCAGTTTGAGCTCGACTTCCTCCAGCACGCTGTTGAACGTCTCCCCCCGTTCGAGGCCCAGCGCCATCCCCTTGGTGGTCAGGAAGCGCTCCTCCCCGCTAAGACCGGCGGTCAGCAGGATCGGGCACTGGCCGGCGCGCGCGAAGCGTAAGGTCGCGGCATCGCCGTCAAGGACGGCGTAAAGCATGCTCACGAAGGAATTCCGTTCAATGGTGCGATACATCAGGCTGTTCACCTTCGAAAGGACGAGCTTCGGAGTAACGCTTTCTTCCGCGTTCGACTGGAGGATCCCTTTTGTCAGCGTCATGTAGATCGCGGCTGGGACACCCTTCCCAGAAACGTCACCCAGGGCGATGCCAAGCTTCCTCGGACCGAGCCGCACGAAATCAAAATAGTCGCCACCAACCTCGAGGGCCGGGATGCACAGGCCGGCAATCTCATACCCTTCGATCTTCGGGTGCTCCTTCGGAAGAAGGCTCATCTGCACGCTCCGCGCAATCTCCAGTTCCTTCGCCATGCGCACACGTTCGCTGATCCGCAGGATATGGTCGGGCATGATCTCGGGCGTAAACTCGAATCGTTTTCCCCGGAACACACCGATCGCGGCGACAACCAGAGGAACGGCCATCGCGGCAATGAAGGTCCAGCGGCTCACAGCAAAAGAATTTCCTGACGAGCAGAACAAAGGGATAGCCGTGCTTACTGCGACAGCGACAAAATCCGCTGCGAGCGCGGTAAGAAGGTCATACCGGAGAAAGAGAAAAAGAAAGACTGCGCCGTAGACCGCAAGGACAAGCAGGTTCCAGGGCATCCCCAAATCACCGAGCGGGGATTCCCACGACCAGATCGCCGTGAGCGTCCAGACGACGATGGAGACAATTGCGCCCGCCCAGATGCGCCCGGTCTTCTCCCTCAGGTATGAAATGAAGAACAGACGCGTGACAATCTCGCCAAAGAGCGCAGCAACCAATCCAAAGAAAAGTGGTTGAATGCCAGGCAGATACGATTCGGCGATCCCTTGAAGGTTGACAGGGTAGATCATGACACGTGCGCGTATCAGCAACGACAGAACGACGGCCTGGACACCAAGGATCGCGAATCCCCACCCATACCCTCTGATCAATGCTTCTCCACCATTGCGCGTGAAGAACCTTCGTGTCAGGAGCGCATCCATCGATGTCATCTTCCCCGCCCAGACGCTTCTCGAGGACGACTCCCCGACGCTCCAGGCAGAGAACGTGAGGACGCCCATGAACATCTGGAGGACAAAGACCCAGAGGAAGAATGTGATCCACCGGACATAGGTCTTGTTCAGGTCGCCGATCATCGTGGTTGCCCCGAGTCCCGGGAACTGGTTGAGGATCAGAAGGACCCCCACACCGAAATACCCCAGGAATACCAGAAACGCCGTGTGCGTCCCGACTTCCCCTTCATGGTATTTCTTCAGAAAGAGGATCACGACGAAAAAGAAGAGGAGAAAATTCGCCACCATCGAGAGGGTCACAAGCAACGCGCCATTGGTGGACTGTGAACTCAACTGTGACCTGAATGCGCCGTTGAGCGATGCGTCCCACCGGATTTCCGCCACCTCGTTTCCCTGCACGCGTGCAAGAAGGTTCAAATCAACGCCATCCTGATGTTTCTCATAGATGAACTGGTGATCCACCCTGTGCGGGAGCGTTATGTCCGAGGAGGAATTCAGGACATAGCTGGGAAAGTCCTGATGGAATTTCGAGAGTACGGCCTCGGCGACCCGGCGCGCGGTGTCAGGGGAGATTGTGGGAAGCGCTACGGTGTCCTGGATTTCATGGCTGTATCGTAACACCCTGCCGGCCGGAGACATATACACGGTATAGTGCTCCGGATTCTGGCTCGTCGAGAGGTTCTTGTCATACCACGAGACCTGCCAGTACGATGCGGGAAGCGAATCAGACCGAACCATCGCGTTCGCGCGTTCGAGCCCGAACTGTTTCTCCATGTAGAGGTGCGTCCCGGCACTCATGACGATCCATGCGTCTTCTGTTAAACCGGTGATCTTGTAGCCGAGGCCCTGCATGAACGACGTCGCGCTGTCAAGGATCTCGGGGCGTGTCATTCGCAGATCAAGCGACGCCTGTGGCGACACAGAGTCGGCAAGCCTGATGAATGCGATGATGCCGAGGGCGCCAAAGAGGAGCGGCACCCACAGACGTTCTCGAATCTGGTCTGAACTCGTATGTCCGTTCACTGAGGGTTCCTCTGGAAGAAACTGCGTTCACTGCGCGGCCACCTTGACCACAATCTTGTGCAGGCCTCCATCGGAAATCATCGGCGCGTGGGCGTCCTGCGGAAAGAAGACCGCGAACATCCCGGCTTGGAGCGTCAGGAGCGTCCCTGCTGCCTCAGTGTAGAACACGATGTCCCTTTCGACGTCAAAGGGAGCAACCTCGTGCAGTGCCGCGTTCACCGTTCTCCAACCGATGCGCTCGACCCCGTCCAGGAGCACCTGGATGTCGATGTACCGCCGGTGCGATTCGAGCTTGGCCTCTTCCGGTGCGCGGCCGGGAACGCGCATGACGGTCGCATACAGCAGATCGCCGTCGAGGTCGATCCGTCCGTCCGGCAGCGAAACGAGATCCGCCCGCTTGAGAAAAGCTGCGGCATCCCGGAGGCGACGATGCACTTCGCAATACCCATCGATGTGTGAGAGCGTGTCGAGAATCATCCGGTAATCACCATGATCCGGACGCTCCTCCGCCGGAGAACCCGCCACCACCGCCGGAAAAGCTGGAAGAACTCCCCGAAGAGAACCCCGAGGAAGATGAACTCCACGAACTCCAGCCTCCCGCTCCTCCGGAGGACCTGGAGGACCATGTGTTGATCTTTTTCCCCCATTCGGTTTTGGGAAGAACGATCCTCGCAGCGGGAAAGAGCACAAGATAGCTGACGAGGAGTGTCAGGCCGGCCGTAACACCGTACACTGCCGTCGGGAACGCCGCCCAAAACGGGATCAGAAAGAGGTAAAGAAACCAGCCTACCTTTCCAGGACTCGCAATCCCCACCAGCGTGAATGTTCCGAGCGTCACGACGAAGAACACGCTGAACAGTACGTACCCGAGGATCCCCAGGTCGTTGTCGGAGGACGTATCCCCGGGGTCCGCCGTATACTCGCCGCGGATTGCCGCGAGGATGGATTTCGTTCCGGCCGTAATCCCCCCGTCGAAGTCGCCGGATTTGAACCGGGGGATGATCTCATGGCGGATGATGGATCCGCAGGTGATGTCGGGGAGAGCACCTTCGAGCCCTGATCCGACCTCTATTCTCACCTTGTGATCGTCGCGGGAGACGACCAGGAGCACTCCGTTGTCTTTTCCTTTCCGGCCGATCTTCCACGCGTCGGCCACCCTGATGGAAAACTGTTCGATCGTCTCGCCGTCTTGAAGCGCCGGTACGGTGAGCACGACCACCTGGTTTGACGTGGAATCTTCATGTGCCTTGAGAAGCGATTCCAATTCCTGCACCGAGGCGCTGGAAAGTATCTCCGCGGTGTCGTTGACACGCCCGCCGAGAAACGGTACCGGCGTCTCGGCATTTACTGTTGCGAACACGACGAACAGACTGCAGACGGCGATGCCGCGCGAGAGGGTTGGGTTCATCGAGAGTCGGGCCCGGTATGTGACGTTACGCAGTTGCGTGCAAAAAGGTTTCCTCTGCCCGCACTTTCCTTCTTGCACGCTCCTGGAACCGTGAATAACGACATCAGTGGTCGCTGATGCGAAGGGAATCGGGGAGTTCGTCCTGATCGTCCGCCCTCCTGCTGACGCCGTGCTGGGAAAGAAGGTTCCCGCTCTCACGGATCCCTTCGACCAGACCGTCCGCAGGCCGTCCGGCTTGAATTCCGCGCACGATCGTCTGCACGATTCCATGCCAATCGTCCGGCTTCACTTTGGCGTTGATCCCGGAGTCGCCCAGAACCATGACCCGATGTTCGAGGAGGCTGACGAAAATGAGGATGCCTGTCCGTTCTCGAGTCTTGAAGACTTCCTCGCTGATGAAGGCTTCAGCGGCACGGTGTCCGATGTGGCGCTCCATCAGCCGGTGTCCCGCAACGAGACGCTTGGCGAAGGCGTTCCAGCGTACGAGGAAGAACCCGACGACGCCGGACAAGAGAACCAGACTTGACATCTGTCCGTAGGTGAACGGAAAGCCCCAATCCGACTGGCTGTGGAGAAAGACGAAAACTGCCAGGACAAGCGTGCTGAAGAGCGCAGCGCCGCGCCACTGGGCTTCCTCGTAACCATTGCTATGGTCGACGACATACGGGACGATTTCTCCGGAGGTCTTTGCTTCCGCCTCCTGGACGGCCGCTTTGATCCGTGAGAGATCATTTTCGGAGAAGAAACGGTTGACGGTGTGGCGCATGATGAAAGGTCCGTTTGACAGGGAGGTCATCGCCACAGAAGCGTGGCGCTTTGCATTGTACCAAAAAGGCCGTTGAGTCTCAAGAAAACGTCCGGCGGAGGTTCACGCGCGTGTACGCGAGCCGGAACTCCTGTCGCTCAAGATTTCTGTTCGAAACGCTTCCCGGCTCCGTCAGGGTATATGCGAGATCGCACCGCGCATCGATCGATTCCACGACGAGCGATTGAATCAGCGCGCTCTGAACGCCGCGCCGTCGGAACGCGGGGATGGTGCTTGCCCCGTACATGGCCGCGACACTCTCGTACACGGAGAGCGCGCCGCCACCCGCAGGCTGACCGTCGACAAGGGCGATGAGGCAAATTGAGCCGGGCTGATGAAAGAGGCTCAGCAGAATGTCGACATTTTCAGACGTGATCGCCATCTGGCCCGAGAACCCCTCGAGGACCGTTCTTGCCCAGAGGTCTCCTTCTGTGGGAGTGCAGTGACGCACGGTGCACTCCGCGGGTCCGCCGGCAGGCGGAGCAAGCGCGAGGCGACGCACCAGCATATTGCTGAACCCTGCGATGGCATACCCTCGTGTCGCGAGCAGCGGGAGGATCGAGCGATCGGCCAGAGGACAGAGCTCGATCGACACGTTGGCGCCGCGGACCTTGAAGAACTCTTCGACCTCGTCCAGTTCCGCACCCGTGACCGGTCCGGCGGTGCCGAGACCGAGGACTTGCGTGAGCATGGATCCGACACCCGTGAACACTGCATAGCCGCCGGACACAGGAATCCATGCCACACCGGACTCCGGATGGAGCTGGGCATGAATGCGCGCCGATTCCACCCCCACCCAGGCGTCGGTCAATTCGATGCGCCGCGCCAGCGCCGGATCCACGAACAATCTTTGACGATTCACCCCTGTTCCCTCCCCCCATCCACCCGCACGTGCGATGCGTTAGCGATCGTTCCCCAGAAACGTACGATCAATGGAATACCCGAGTTGTGCGAGATCAATCATGTGCGATTCAAGGAATTCACGGACGGTCTCCGCGGAAATCGCCTGCGAAATGCCGTACTCAATTTCTGTCCTTCGTTCGATAAACACCTGCCCGGTATACGGGAGGTCCAGATCGATCTCGTCGGTCTCGCGATCGCGGCCGGGGGTCAGGACGTAGCTCGTGTGCGCCGGCACCATTTTAATGAGGCCGACCACTTCGAAGTTGGGGATGCCGTCCCGGATGGCAAGACAAATGCCTCCGCTGAATCCCCTGCCGAAGACGGCGTCCACGATAAATGAATGGCGCCTGTCCTTGTCAGGGCTGCTGACGATTCCCTTGGTGACGACCTTGGTCCCCGCCGGATATCCGAACAAATACAGGAACGTCCCCCAATGCAGCTCCTCGGAGTTCCCGAGCGGATACCCGAGGACCGGGGGCATTATCGGCTGCGACGTCTCGTAAGCGTGCCCGACGACGGCAAGATCATTCGCGCGGTCCAGCGCAAGAACTTCCACTGTCCCACCCTCAGGAAGAGTGGCGACGTAGAGCGCGGTTCGTTTGAGGATCGAAAACGTGGCGACATAGGGACTTGGCTTGCGGTCGGGTCCGGGGAAATAGGCGATCAGCGTGTCCGGAAATGCGACAATGTGCGCACAGGTAAGAAATGCGATCTTCTGCGACCCCGATGCGATGATGGTCGCGGTACCGGAGGTCGAGCTGTTCGCGTAGACGGAATTCTGTTCATGCGCATTGAGCACGGCAGCATTCACTTCGGCCAGGCGAAAATGTTCCTGTGGACCGAAGAAATACGTTTTGTAGTAAGCAATGGAGTTGAGTCGCTGGACGGATTCTCCGATGCGCTCGAGATAGGACGACGAAGGGGTGGAGGGAAATTCCGAATCGTACATTCCGTCCGCGATTGACGACCGCGGAGCGGAACGTTCGGCCGAAGAACAGGCCGACAGCGCAACCACGAGACTGCAGAGCAGCAGGCTTCGAATCACGGGGCACAGCATAGGTCCTCCCTCATCCCGCCGTGCATGGCGGAGTTGGTGAACACATGCGGCGAATCCGCCGTTCAGGCAAGCACATCGGCGATCCCCGCCAGCTCCTTCAACGCCCGCACCTCCGACTTCGTGAGCGATCGCGTCTCTCCGCGGCCCAACCCTGTTTTGGTGATGGGACCATACGCTACCCGGTCCAGTTTCCGGACACGATACCCGAAATGCTCGAACATCCGGCGGACCTGGCGATTTCGCCCCTCGTGAATGACCACCCCGATCTCCTTCCCTTTTCCACCGGGGAGAATGATCACTTCAGCGGGGGCCGTCTTGCCGTCTTCCAATTCAACCCCCCGTGCCAGGCTGGTGCGATGCGCCGGCTGCAATGACGTTTCAAGACTCACATGGTAGGACTTTGGGATCTCGTGGCGCGGGTGCATCAGGTGATGTGCGAACTCCCCGTCATTCGTCAGGAGCAAGACTCCGGTCGTGTTTCTGTCGAGTCTCCCGATCGGATAGATACGCTGGCGCGACTTCACAAGTTGCATCACGGTCTGTCTTCCGCGCTCGTCGCTCAGCGTCGTGATCGTATCCTTTGGCTTGTTCAAGAGGAGGTAAATGTTGCTCTCGGCTGGCGCGACCGGCTTTCCGCTCACGGTCACGCGATCGATAGAGACCTTGACCTTCGTCGCAAGATCGGTGACGATCACCCGGTTCACGCGGACTTCTCCTGCGCGGATGAGTTCCTCCGCTTTTCGCCGCGACGTTACGCCGGACATGCTCAGGTACCGATTGATCCGGACGACTTCACCGGAACGGGACGTTTCGCGTTTCACGGTTCCTCCTCCCCTTCCGCGCGGACGGAGTCCTGCGCTTCACCGGAAGACTGTGCACTGCGCCACTCCTCCGGCGAAGTCCCCGATTCGTTCTCTTCCTGCAGGCGCTTTTCTTCCATTTCTTTGAGCAGGCGTTTTTCCACTTCGTACTCCGCCTCGGCGAGCAGCTCGTTGATCTCCCTTGGCTTCGGCAATTCCGACAGATCGTTCAGGCCGAAATGCTTGAGGAAATCCCGCGTGGTTCCGTACAACAAGGGGCGGCCCGGGGACGCAGCCCTGCCGACGACCGTCACGAGATTCCGCTCCATCAGCGACCGCAGCACATAGTCGGCATTGACGCCGCGGATCGCCTCGATCTCCGGTTTCGTCACCGGCTGCTTGTATGCGATGACCGCGAGACTTTCCAGCGCCGAGACCGAGAGTTTTCGTTTCGACCGCTCCCGGACCATCCTTCCAAGCCATACGCCGAACTGCGGCTGTGTCGCGAACTGGTAGCCGCCCGCGACTTTCACGATGCGGAATGCCCGTCCCGCCTGTCCATATTCCCTGTTCAGATCCTCGATCACCCCGAGAATCTTCTCCGGTGAGAGCGGTCGACCCTCGCCGGATCCGTCCGGCGTCAGGATTTCAGCAATCTGCCGGAGAGAAAGCGGTTCGTCGGTCGCGAACAGCAGTGCTTCGACAACCTCTTTTTCCGACGGCACATTTCCCTGCATGCTCATGACGCTCCCATACTCACCGCGTGCATTTGCTGCGCATGCTCTACGGCAATGTCCTGTCCCTCGTTGACGGGGAAGATCCGGATGATATTGGTCTTGGTGAGTTCGAGGATGGCAATGATGGTCACGATGACCCTTAACTTCTCCGTCATATGCATCACCATTTGCATCACGGTGCCGCCCTTGTGGACCCGGAGATAGTCCAGAACATACGCCATCTGTTCATCCACCGTGACGTCCAGGAGCGTCACTTCGTGGATCCGCTTCTTGGGCATGTGGTCGAGCGCGGACTTGTACGCCGCGATGAGATTGAAGAGCGTCACTTCCTTCAGGAGGTCTTCGTTCTCCTCTTCAGAGATGACTTTCGTGTCGGCAAGGAAAAACTTCCGGTAATAGACGCGGCGCTGCTCGGCCTCCATCCGCTCCATGTGCTGGGACATCTCCTTGTACCGCTTGTACTCGATCAGACGCCGGACGAGTTCAGCGCGCGGGTCTTCTTCATCGTCAGCCCGCGCGGTCGCCGGGAGCATCATGCGAACCTTGATCTGCATCAGCGTGGCAGCCATCACGATGAACTCACCCGCCACCTCCAAGTCAAGGGCCGCGATCAGATGGAGGGAGTCGAGGTAGTCCTGCGTAATCTTCGCAATCGGGATGTCATAGATATTCAGCTCATCCCGTTTGATGAAGAAGAGGAGGAGGTCCAGGGGACCTTCAAAATCCGTCAGCTTTACCTTGTACACCATTCATCCCTTCTCTGACGCTGCACCGCAGAACCTCGCCCTCATCCGAGGTGCATCACGGAACGCACTTCGGCCATGGTCGACGAGGCGCGCTCCCGCGCTCTCCGTTCTCCGTCCGCAAGAACATCCAGGACTTCCTGCGGGTGCGCTTCGAGATGCGCCCGCCGCTCCCGGAGAGGCGCGAGGGCATCGCTGATCGCGGTCGCAGCGCGGAGCTTGCATTCGACACAGCCGAGCGCCCCGGAGCGGCATCCTGCTTCGATCTCTTCGACTGCCGAAGGATTGAACTTCTTGTGGTAACTGAACACCAGACAGATTTCCGGCCGCCCGGGATCGTTCTTCCGCACTTTCTGCGGGTCGGTTACTGCTGTGCGCATTTTCTTCTGGATGTCCCCGGGTTCATCCGACAGCAAAATGGTGTTTCCAATCGATTTGCTCATCCGGTTGCCGTCCAGACCGGGGAGGCGCGCGAATTTTGTCAGCTTTGGTTCGGGCTCGGGAAACACCTTGCCGTACTGGCTGTTGAATCGCCGCGCAATCTCCCTGGAGATCTCGACATGGGGAACCTGATCTTCACCCACCGGGACGAGGTCACCCTTGTACAACAAAATGTCTGCGGCCTGAAGAACAGGATAGCCGAGATGACCGTAGCTCACGTTCTCGATGTGGAGATCCCGAACCTGGTCCTTGACGGCGGGATTCCGTTCGAGGCGTGCAGTAGTAATGAGCATCGAGAAGATCAAATGGAGCTCGGTGTGCTCTTTGACCTTCGACTGACGGAAGATCGGGCTCCTGATGGGATCGATCCCCGCGGCGATCCAATCCTTGACCATCTCGAGTGAGTTCTGATAGATCGAGGAGGAATCAAGGTTCGTGGTCAGGACGTGATAGTCCGCAATGAGGTGATAGTTATTGTATTCTTCTTGAAGGGAAACCCAATTCTCCAGGGCACCCGCAAGATGGCCGAGGTGCAGTTTGCCCGTCGGACGCATGCCGCTCAGTATGGTCTTTTTTGGATTCAAAGGCATTCAGAAAATGATGGTCGTGACACGATCAGAGATTGGTCAACACGGAACAGCAACATCTCGGGATATGTGGAAATGGCAACGATCCACGGCAAAGGGTGTTTCGCGGTCGGCGGAAGGACAACAGCCGGACAGAACACGGTTGGCTCACTGCAAGAAAAGGTAGGGTTTCCAGCGTTCGTTGACAGTTCCGACAAATTGCCGGATAAATGTCACATGGTTGGGGCGCATCGGCTTTCGTCGCAGGGGCATGTCGGCCTCTTCCGGAGTGCGATCTCCCTTTCTATTGTTGCAGCGGACGCATGCGCAGACCAGGTTCTCCCAGGTATCCTCGCCTCCACGCGAAGAAGGGATGACGTGGTCAACCGTCAACGCAATGTCGCTTCTTCCGCAGAACTGGCACCGATGTCCGTCCCTCCGGAGAATGTTCTTCCGCGAGAGGATAATGTTCTTATAGGGAATTTTCACATAGAACCCCAGTCGCAAAACGCTCGGGAACGGCATTGACATCGAGACGCTGTGCAACAACTTCCCATCGCTGGTTTCCAGTAACTCCGCCTTCCCCAAGAACAACAGCACGATCGCTTTCCTCGCGCTGATAACGCTCATCGGTTCGTAATTCTGGTTCAGGATCAGGACTTTGGCGTTGAGTCGACCGTTGGGGCTATGAGCCCGTGCAGGTGCGCTGAAGACGAATCCTCCTCTTCCAATTTGCGTTGAAGATACCGATTTAACCTATTCAAAAATATACGACTCGGGCTAGTTATTGTCAAGGAGAGGAGGGATGGGAGAACAGGAGAACGGGAGAACGGAACGGCTTGATGGGGAGAAAGCCTCAGTTCGGGTATCAAAGTGAGTCAGAGATCTCAACCCCTTGCGACTTCGAGTCCGCCAGTCCCAGAGTCCCGCTGTTACCGACACAGGCAAACGGCAATTCAATTACCGCGCCACCAAAACAATCTGCCCGCGATGATATGCCTCGTGCGCGATGAGGTGGTCTGTCACGCGACTTTTGGTCCTCCAAGCAGTCAGGATCGCATCCTGCATGTCGAGAGGTGGAAGCATGCGAACTTGTTGCTCTATGGTCTCGCTGAGGCCTGGCGGCTTATGAATCTTCCGGGCTTCTATTCCGGGATTTGGACTGCAACAAACACCGATTGTCTGTTTTGACTCCGTTGCAGCCGCAAGAGGATCGAATCTCCCGGTTTCCGCTGATCGAAAATTTGTTTGAGGTCCTTTGTCGTCCGAACGGGTTTGCGGTCCGCCTCAATAATAACGTCCGACGGTTGAATAAACCGGTTGAAGGATTCGCTGAATTGCTTGACATCCGTTACCATGACTCCGCGGTCAAGGGCAAGGGACTTCTTCTCGTCCGACGAGAGATTCCTCACGCTCATTCCTACCTTATCGAGGGAGAGAGTTTTCGTCGACGATGCCGGAGTCGCATTCTCCTCGTCCGTGTCGGCCGGTGCGGTATTGGCCGCAAGGTTGGAATCCTGGCGGGCCTTGAGTTTCACTTTGACGTCCATTTTCGCGCCGTCGCGAAATACCAGGAGCGATACTTCGTCGCCGACGTGGTGTTGCGCCACATACGACTGCAGCTCATTCGGGGCATTGACCTCTTTCCCGTCAATCTTGAGAATCACATCCCCGCGTTTGAGCCCGGCGGCCTCAGCCGACCCGCCTTTCGTAAGATCGTCGATCAGGACTCCTTTGGCGTCATTCAATCCAAGGGCATTGCCCATCGTCTGATCGACGGTCGAAATAATCACTCCGATGTACCCGCGCTCGACCTTGCCATCCTTGATGAGATCGGAGGCGACGGTTTTAAGCAGATTGACCGGTATGGCGAAGCCGTACCCCTGGTACCGCGCATTCGTCGTGGCGATCGCGCTGTTGATCCCGATGACTTCGCCGCTCATGTTCACGAGGGCTCCCCCGCTGTTTCCTGGATTGATCGCGGCGTCCGTCTGAAGGAAATTCTCGATGCCGTAGTTCCCCTGGATGATCCCGATGTTCCTCCCGGTCGCGCTGATGATCCCGGCTGTCACCGTCGATGAGAGCCCGAGGGGATTGCCAATCGCGAGCACCCATTCCCCCACTTCAACATTGTCCGAATTCCCGAGGGCGGCGACGGGCAGCTCCGTCGCGTCGATCTTGATCACGGCAAGATCTGTGGAAGGGTCCGTCCCGATAAGTCTGGCCTGGTACCGCACTTTGTCATGCATCACGACTTCGATCCCCTTCGGCTCAGCGTCCTCGACGACATGATTGTTCGTCACGATGTAGCCATCGGGAGTGATGATGACACCGGACCCCGATCCACGGGAGGGTTCCGGTTCCGGGAAGCTTAAAATCCGGTCCAAAATTATGAAATTGGTCCTTCGGCATGCGTTCTTCCAATTCCTTGCCGGAGGTGGTCACGTTGATGGCCACGACGCAGGGGGTCACTACCTTCGCAACGGCGACGAAGTTGTCGCCGAGTGCCTTCACGGAAGGATTCTGCTGAGGAATCGGAGTCGGACCTCCCAGTTTCACATCTCCGCCCCGTGCGAACCCTGGGTCGACTGTTCCGCTCAAGTTCGAGACGATGATCGCCCCGATGATGATGCCGACCACCACCAACAGCACGGATGTGAGAATCGTCTTCTTCACGCTGTACCCTCCTCCAAAACAATCATGGTCCGTTCTCTGAACGGTCAACGCATCGAGGCAAACACCGCCTCGCTTTTCAACGGCCGTACTCCTGCCACATGCGTCAGGAGCAATGTATGAAGAGACGCGGACACCTCGCGTCGTATTGTGGGAAGCATCGCCAGGTCCGCCGCCGCCATCGGTGATTCGATACGAAGGAGCTGCTGCATCGTCCGCAGCGCGCCGCCGCTGAGGGTTCCGCCGCCGGACGATTGCGAAGCACAGGGGAGACACGCCACGGTGCCCCGTTCATGTTCGAATGCAACCTCTCCGCCTTCGATCTCCCCCTCCGTCAAATCCCGTCCACACTTCCTGCAGCCTTCAATCCCCGGCCGAAAGCCCAGCCCCGCGAGGACCTGCATTTGAAAATACGGAAGAAGCGTGGCCAGGTTTCTCGAAACGCCGTCCGCGGCGTCAAGAACTTCCGTGAGAAGATCGAAGAACGCGCCGCGGTTCGCCTCGTGAAGACTCACGGCGTCGATCAGTTCAATTGCACCGAGACCGACTGCCATCCGGTCGATATCCTCGGTGAGATGGGATGTTTTCCGCCTCAATTCCCAGCGTGAGAGGAGATGCAGATCGCGATGTTCATGCCAGTAGACCACAATGGAAAGCTGTGCCATGGCATCGGGCAATCCGCCAAAACGGGACGCCTTTTCACGGATTCCCTTCGCTATGACTGAAAGTTTTCCCAAATCCCGGGAATACAGCGTCACAATCTGACTCGTTTCCCGGTATTTCATTGTCCGGAGGACAATCGCGTCGGTATTAAGAAGCACGGAGGCCCAAAATTGACTGAGTGAACGGCGGTGTGAGAACCCCTAATTCAGTAACAATCGCAGAAATGAATTTGTTCGGCGTGACATCGAAGGCCGGAGAGAAGACCCGCACACCCTCCGGAGCGACTTTCGTCCCCGCAAATTCGATCACTTCCGAGGAGTCCCGTTCCTCAATAGGGATCTTCTCCCCTGTGGGGAGTGCCGGATCAATCGTTGACGTGGGGGCAGCAACATAGAACGGGACCTTGTGAAGATCTGCAAGGACGGCCAGGGGGTACGTGCCGACTTTGTTTGCGGTGTCTCCGTTCGCAGCGATCCGGTCAGCGCCGACGATGACCGCCTGGACGAGTCCCCTCGCAATAACGGTCCCCGCGGTATTGTCGGTAATGAGGACGGTCTCGATGCCTTTGGCAAGCAGTTCCCAGGTCGTGAGCCGGGCACCCTGGAGCAGCGGCCGGGTCTCATCGGCATAGACGCGAACGATCTTTCCCTGACGATGCGCAGCGAAAATCACTCCGAGGGCCGTCCCCTGACCTGCCGTGGCAAGGGCGCCCGCGTTGCAGTGCGTAAGCACGGATGACCCGGGAGCGAGCAGCGCGGATCCATGCTCGCCGATCATCCTGCACGCCTCGATGTCTTCCCTGTTGATGCGGTCCGCCTCTTCAAGCAGGGCGGAGGAAAGCGTTCCGTCGAACGAGGAATCGGTGATCCGTTGCATGCGATCCATTGCATGAAACAGATTCACCGCCGTCGGGCGAGTCGCGCGGAACGTCCGGATCGCATCCGCTACAACTTCTCGTGCCGACGCTGCGCCTGAGACTTCACGCGCGGCCAGAGCTACACCGTAGGCGGCAGCAACACCGATCGCCGGAGCTCCGCGAATGCGCAGACTCCGGATTGCTTCGGCGACGACGAGAGGGTCAGCGGTAGTAACTTCGCGGACAGTGCCTGGAAGGAGTGTTTGATCGAGGAATACCACCCGGCCGTCCCGCCAGGCGATTGTCGTGAACGCTCTCACTTCTGACAGATTCATGAGGTGCTTTGCGGTAATCCATGATGGCAGCATCCGGCCCGGAACGAAGGTTCTGCATGGATCATCTAGACATCAAACCGGGAGAGTTCCCGGAATTCCCGGAAGCGATCCTGGATCTGAAGGTAGGTGAGATCGCGAAGCCCATCGATGCTGAACCGCTCCACGCAAAACGATGCAAGGGTGCTCCCGTAAATGACTGCCTTCTTGAGGTTCTCTTCCGAGAGATCGTCCGTCCGCGCGAGCCAGCCGACAAATCCCCCCGCAAAGGAATCTCCTGCCCCCGTCGGGTCGAAGACGTTTTCCATCGGGAACGCAGGCGCGGCAAAGTGCAACGAGTCAGTCATTAGCAGCGCGCCGTGCTCCCCCTTTTTCACAATGACCGCTGATGGTCCAAACGAGCGGATGACGCGCCCGGCCTTGATCAAATTCGGCTCCCGGGACAGCAGCCGCGCCTCCGAGTCGTTCAAAATCAGGATATTGATGGACTTCAACGTCTCGAGCAAATCCTCTTTCTTCCGCTCGATCCAATAGTTCATGGTATCGCAGATCACCACTCTCGGCTTTTCGATCTGGTCGAGCACCCGTCGCTGAAGAACGGGATCAATGTTCCCGAGACAGACAAAACGACTCTTTCGGAACTTCTCAGGAATTACCGGGTCGAATTTCTCAAAGACATTGAGGTCTGTTGAAAGAGAATCGCGCTCGTTGAGATCATAGTGATAACGCCCGGCCCAGCGGAAGGTCTTCCCGTCGGCAACGACCTGGAGACCTTCGACGTCAATCTTCCGTTCTTCAAGAAACGCGAACGCGCTCTGCGGAAAATCTCCACCAACAACACCCACGAGACGGATGGGATTCACGAAATAGCTGGCGGCCGCCGAGATGTAGACCGCCGAACCGCCAAGCGCGTCCTTTTTCCCCCCGAATGGGGTTTCGATGGAATCGAGGGCGAGAGAACCGACGACGAGAACACTCAAGTGTTGCTCCAGAAGGAGAGGTGGATGACTTTGTCGATAATGGTCAAACAGAGGATAATACTCAAAAATGGGGCCATTCGCAAGGATCTGCAGTCTCAGCGGACGAGCCGCGAGATATCGAGAAGTTTTTCGGAGATGTCCCCTCGACCGATGGTTGCATCGACCAAATCGATATGGTCGCGCTGACTGGGCCATGCAAGGAGCGGCTTGGCCTTCCGGCTGCCACACCATTGCCAGGCCCGATGTTCTTCGCTCAGAACAGGATCCGTCCCGTCGGATACCTGGCAACAGAAGACGACGCAGGTCTGGACAGAATCGCTCTCAGGGTCATAGAAGGAACTGACATCGGGCAGCACCCAGAACCGGAGCGGCGCGAATCCGGTCTCCTCTTTGAGCTCTCTGATTGCCGCTTCGTACGCTTTCTCGCCGTGCTCGATCGTCCCGGTGACGATCTGCCAGATCCCCGGATAGAGCCGGTCGTCCGGAGACCGCCTCAGGAGAAGATATTCCAGGTGGTTCAAATGGAATCGGAACGGATAGAGTTCAATAAGGCGAACAGCGGATCGGGTCATCGTAGCCATCCTAGCACGCTGAGCTCACGTTCCGTGAGATTCCGGACACTCCCCTCCTGGAGATCTCCCAATGCGACAGACCCGATCTCTACACGGGTGAGCGTCTTGACCGTACAGCCAAATTCCTTCATCATCCGCCGGATCTCCCGGTTTTTGCCTTCGACGATGGTGATCAGGTACGCATTTTTCCCATCCGATCTCTGCACGCGGGCGGGGAGATAGCGCGTTCCATTCTCCAGTGTCATTCCGCGCTCCAGTCGTTCGCTGTCATGATCCCCCATCGGCGCTTCAAGAAGCACGCGGTAGGTTTTCGGAATCTTCTTTGACGGGTTCGTGATGAACTCACCGAACGCGGTGTCGTTTGTGAAAAACAGGAGACCCGACGTTTCGCGGTCAAGCCGTCCCACTGGATGGCACCCCACGTGCATCGGAGGGAGAAGGTCATAGACGGTCTTCCGCCCGCGTTCATCGGACCGGGTGGTCACCACTCCGGCAGGCTTGTGCATAACCAGATAGCGTTTCTCCCTCGGTCTCGCTGCAATCCCATCCAGGGCAATCTTATCGGTTCGGAGGTCCAGCCACACGTCCGCGTCTTTGACAACCTCACCATTCACCGACACCCGGCCGCTTTCCAGAATCCGGGCTGCCTGGGAACGTGACGAAACGCCCAGCTTGGAGAGTGCGCGGCCAAGCGTGACCTGTGCGCGTGAACTCCGGTGTTTCGTGATCATGGGCTCGACCCCCTCCAGAAGAGGTTACGCGCGCCGTTGTAATTCTGCCAGGACAACACCGCATGCAACGCTGACATTCAGCGACTCCGCCTTGCCGAAGCGCGGGATCGCAATCGTTTCGTCCGCCATGACTTGAAGTCCTTTCGATACGCCGTGTGCCTCGTTTCCGAAGATGACGAGGACTTTGGCTCCTCTGGCTCGCGGTTGCTCCGGGGCCGAGGTGTCCGTCACCACCGTTCGGAACCCGGCTTCCCTTGCGAGAGTCATGGACTTTTCCAGAGACACGCCTTCCGCCACGGGGATGTGAAAGATGCTGCCCATCGTTCCCCGGACGACCTTCGGGCTGTAGAGGTCGACGCACCCCTCTCCCAACAGAATGCCATCGACACCGAACCAGTCGCACGTACGGATGATTGTCCCCACGTTTCCGGGGTCCGCCACTGCATCGAGCGCCACGATTAGTGCACCCGGCCGATCCTTGGAGAGGATCCCGAGAAGAGAGGTCTTCCTCACTTCAACGATCGCGCCGACTCCCTGGGCATGGACGGTGTCCGCGATCGCCGCGAACTCTTTTTCAGACATTTCTTCAAGTGTGACCCGACGCTTTTTGATCGCGGCTGTCAGCGGCCGTTCCCCATGCTCTTTCAGGAACGAGGAGGTTGCAATGACCACGCGGATGTCGAAGTCCGACGCCAGGGCTTCCTGGACGCTCCTTCGGCCTTCGACGAGAAAGAGGCGATGTTCATCGCGATACTTCTTCACCGAAAGCGATCGGTACAGTTTGCGGTCCGCATTCGTCAGCATAAGGTCTCATCTCCATGGAGTTTTCCAGACCGCACGTCCGTCACTTTCAAACATCAGGGCACCGTCTTCGTCCGTGCGGGATACGCGGATGCCGCGATCATTGAATCGCTGAAGCACTGCCGCTGACGGGTGATGGAACTTGTTGTGCCGCCCGACGGAGATCACGACGACCTCCGGATGGACCACATCGAGGAACCTTTCTGAGCTGCTCGTCCTGCTGCCGTGATGCCCCGCCTTCAACAATCGCGACTCCAGGAAACTCCCGTAGCGATCGATCATCAGTCCCTCCTCGGCCTCTTCGGCGTCGCCGGTCAGGAGCATCGACACGGAACCATACACAAGTTTGAGGACGACCGATTCGTTTCCCCCGAGCGTGCCGGAGGCAAATCCCAAAAGCGGATACATGACATAGATTCTTGCCAGCGGCGACAACCCAAGAATGTTCTCCGGCAGGCAGGAATCACATACCGGACTGCACTGCGGCCAAAGCGCTCCGAGCGTGGTGCGAAATCCGCTCGGGCTGAGAACAAGGACACGGCGTACGCCAACCCCGCCTGCGACCGATGAAAAGCCTCCCACGTGATCTGCATGCAAATGCGAAATGACGAGGAGATCCAGCGTCGAGACGCCCCTGCGCTTCAAAAAGGGGATCACGGTCTTCTCGCCTGCATCGAAGGATGACCCGCGCGGCCCGGTATCGATGAGAAGGGTGCGCCCGTCCGGGAATTCCACGAGAATGGCGTCGCCCTGACCGACATCGATGACACTCACCCGGAGATTGTGATCCCGTTGTCCCGTGTCCGGTGCCGGACGGAAGAGAATGACAAAGACCGCCGAGGACATCAAGGCGATTGCGATGTACTGAAGTCGGCGGCCCGACCCCGCAAAAACAGCCGCCAGGACTGCGTAATACGGAAAGGCGTCGAACGGTCCAAACCAGACGGTTGTAATGTAGGCAACTGGAGAAAATCCCGCAAGACGGGTGATGACAAGCGTCCAGTGCAGCAGAAACCAGTTCGCCGCACCATAGCCAAGCGCCATCCAGTCGCTGGCAAGTGCGGCACCCAGCGTAGCGGCACCCAGGAGAACACTCAGCTCCGTCGCGGGGATAACGACGATATTGGCGAGAACGCCGATAATGGAAACCCTCCCGAAACAGACCGCGGTTAAGGGGAGAGTACCAAGGGTGGCTGCGAGCGAAACGGCGCACACCCGAAGAAGCCATACAATACTTCGTTGCCACCACGCCCTCAGCGGTATGAAGGCTATCCACCGGTTCATGACCGGATACATCGCCATCAGCGACAGTACGGCTCCGTACGAAAGCTGAAATCCGACATCGAAGATTTGTCTTGCATCGATCGCTGCAATCATGATCGCCGAAAAGCCGATGCAGTTCCATGCATTGACAGGCCTCTGGATCGCCTTCCCGACGAGAATGACGCCGGCCATGATTGTCGCCCTTACCACCGGCGGCTGGCTACCGGTCACGAGCATATAGAATCCGAGACCGCACAACATCGGAAGGAGCCGTACGCCGCGCGGCACGCGGAGGATTTCGAGGACCAGGAACAGGGCCGCCGCAACAACGGCAACGTTCGAACCCGAGACCGCAAGGACATGAGCGACTCCCGCGTTCACAAACGCCTCTTTTGTCAACACGCTCATGCCCCCGCGTTCTCCGAGGATAAGTCCTTTCAGGAATTCTCCCTCTTCTCCACCCGTCGTCCGATCGAAGATCTGCAGCATCCAGCGTCGGGCCGGAAAAATCACGTGCATCATCCACCATGTTCCCCCTGCACGGTCGATGATCCGGATATTTCCCCCTCCCCGAACCTCCATCACATGTGTTATGCCGAGGGCTTCGTAGTAATCTCTCATGCTCATCTCGCCGGGGTTCCGTTCCTCAGGCGGTCGTTCTACAATGCCAAGAAGAGCGGCGTGTACACCATACTCCACCACCGGTGCGACGGTATCCGACCGCATCTTGACGAGCGTTACGACGATATCCGTGCGAAATGAAACGTCAAGAGAATCGGTCCTCAGGAGCTCCGAGCGCACGACAAAGTTCTCTCGCGATCCGGATGTTTCGGGGTCGGTCACCACGGTTCCGACGAGGACTCCGCGCAGTTGCTCATGGCCTTCCTGTTGCGGGAGTCTTTCCCTGTCGACGAGATACTTCACACATCCCATCAGGACACAAGCGCCAAGACCCAGGAGAAGCGTTGAAGGTGATTGGGGCGCGCGGCGCCGGAACAACACGAGCACCACCACGGTTCCGGCAAGGGCAGCACTGCAGATCGGCACCGCAGCCTCTCCGAAAAAAAGGAGTCGACCGAGAGCGGCGCCGACAACAATCCCAACGGCGACTTTGAACGCCGGAGCGGATGCGAGTGTGAAAGAAAAGGATTTCAATGGCCACCCAATGCATGGGCGGGAGAGCGAAGATCACTTGCGGCCGGGAGGAATCAACGGGTCGAAGCGCTAGTCGAGCGCCAGCATCCGGAGCACCGCCGGCGTGACATGCGAGAGATTGGGGCGGGAGGCACGGGTAATATGCGAGAGGAAGGACTGATGACCGTGTCCGTAGGCCACAAGGGGAACGGGATTGCGGGTATGTGTCTTGATTCTCAGGTCTTCAATATTGCCGTGGTCGCTCGAGAGAACGATCAACGTCGGAGAATCTCCGAGTGGCCCGAGAAGTCCGTCGAGCATTTCATCGAACCGCTCGAGGACGCCGATGGATTCCACCCGATCCTGTGCGTGGCCGGCGAAATCCGTCTTCCAATACTCGAACAGCGTGAAATCATTGCGGAGCGTCAAGTCCGCCAGAATCCGGCCGGACTCCTGGGGGGAGACGACGGGCAGATCTGCATACCCCATCCTTCTCCACCCTTCATTGGTCAACTCCGCCGAGATTGCGTTTCCGGACTTCAAGTCCGAGTGTTCACGCAATTTCAGTCCTGCAAGCGAGCAGGAGAGCGTGGTCATGGACATCCGGAACTTGTGCTGCGCGATATAGTCGAAAAATCGTTGCGGGAAGGCGTTCGCGAAGCAGGGCGATGCCCCGCGCTCGAGGACCTGTTGAAAGATGTTCTGCTCGCGAATGCGCTCGCGAATCGACGACGGCGGGAATGGACCGAAGTGATGCCCGGCGGCCTTCGGTGCGTTGAACCCTGCAAGGAGGGCCGCCTGCCCTGTTCCACTTTGCGGGAGACCGGGAACGCCGAGAGTGGCATCGATGGGAATTGCAGCACCGTGGGGTCCCTCTGTCCGTCGTTGCTCCAGCGTGGGAATACCGCCGATCATCCGGCGCAAGGTGGGGAGATTTGCCGCCACCAGCGGATTGACTTCGGGATCCGGCGCTCCGAGACCCACGCCGTCGAGAAAAAGGAAAAGAACGTGCACCGCTCACTCGCTCCCGCGGCTCTCGATAATGATCGTCACCGGGCCGTCGTTGAGAATTTTCACTTCCATCATCGCACCGAAGACCCCTGTGGCCACACGTTCGGCCCCAAGCAGGGAGCGCATCCGATCGACGAAGCGTTCGTACAGCGGTTCTGCTTCCGGCGCGCCAGCGGCGTCGATGAAGCTCGGTCGATTCCCGCGTTGGGCGTCGCCGTACAACGTAAACTGCGAAACGATGATGACGCTGCCGCCGGTGTCATCCAACGACACGTTCATCTTTCCTTCTCCGTCGTCCATCACCCGCAAACCGGCGCATTTTGTTGCCAGGAAGTCCGCGTCCGCCGCCGTGTCTCCCTTCCGGATGCCCAGCAGGATAACGTAGCCTTTCCCTATCGAAGCATAGAGCGCGCCATCAATCGAGACGCTCCCGCCGCTCACTCTTTGCACGACGGTCCTCATCGAACGGCACTCCATTCGCCGATCAGTACGCGGTCGATCTCCGCGTGGTCCTTGATGCACCGCAGATTGACGGTCCCTGCACGTCGAAGAATTTCTGACACCGCGTCGGCCTGACCGTACCCCAGCTCGAACCCCACGATTCCTCCCGGATGCAGAAGTGTCGGGAGAAGCTGACCGATCCGTCGATACGATGCCAGGCCGTCTCCCTCATCGGTAAGCGCCTTGCGCGGCTCGAACATCCGCACTTCTTCCTGCAAGGTCGGCATGTCGACCGCGGCGATGTATGGAGGATTCGAGAGCACCATATCGAATGGAGCACCCACGATCGGATCCGTGAAGATGTTTTTGCATTCAAAGACCATGTTCGCAATGCCGTGGGACAGGGCATTCCGCTGGGCGACGGCAAGGGCGTCCGGCTCACAATCCACCGACACCATGCGCATCGACGGGTACCGTTTCGCCAGCGGGATCCCGACATTTCCCGAGCCGCAGCCGATGTCGAGAATGGAGATCACTTTCCCAGCCTCCCGGTCGATCATGTCGAACGCCTGTTCCACCAGCAGTTCGGTCTCAGGCCTCGGAATGAGAACGGCAGGAGTCACTTCGAAGCGTAGCCCCATGAATTCCGTTTCGCCCAGAATATACTGAAGGGGTTCATGCTTGAGCCGCCGTTCGTAGAGAGCCCGGAACGTTGCGAGTTCCTCATTCGTAAGGGGCCTGTCGAACTGCAGGTACAGATCCAGTCGTTTCAGCCGCAGAACGTGGGCCAGAAGGAGTTCGACGTGGAGGCGCGCCTCATCGAATCCCCGTTTCATCAGATGGTCGGTCGTCCAGTCGAGGAGCGAGAGCACTGTCCAATGCTGAGGCCCGTTGCTCATGTGGCTGCCCGCCGCAACCGCCGCCGCAGGGCGCTTCCGGGGTCTTCGACAAAGAGCCAAAGGACAAGGACGCCGAGCACCGAACACGCCATGCTTGTCAGAAACACCGCCTTATACCCGAACGCGTCGCCGACGATCCCGCCGAGGATCCCCACAAGGTACATCGGCGCGAGGATGGTATTTACCAGCCCGACAAAGGTGGATCGTCGCCGTTCCGGCGCGAAGTCGACAGCCATGTTATACCGTGACATCACTTCGCTTCCCACGTTGACTCCGAGAAAGAGAAACACCAGGAGGAACATCGTCGGTGACGAGGTAATCAACGCAACTAACGAGGCCAATGCAAGCCCGCTCCCCGCGATCATGAGGGCGCTCTTGTTCCCGTAATGGTCAGCGACGATCCCGGTGAGGAGCGCGCTTCCGATCTGTATGACCACCATCATGGTCGTGTACGCGCCGACCATTTGCTCGGCCACCTGGAGTTTCCGGACGGCGTACACGGTATAGAACGGGACCGCCATTGAACCAAGGATCATCAGCGCCATGGAAACGATGAACAGCGAGAAGTCCCTGCTGAGGCGGATGATCTCGAACAGGGTCCGGACATACGATGCGAATGATTCACGGGGCCCGACGTCGCTCGGGGTGGGTTCAACGACGCGCCACTGGATGACGAGCGACACCGATTGCATGAGACCGGCGAGGACGAACGCGAGAGCGAAATTCCCGGGGAAGGATATCGCTGCGAGGATTCCCGTGAGGACGAGCCCCGCGACGAAGCCTCCCAGCCCTCCCAGCGAAGTCCGGAATCCGATGAGTCGGCCGCGCCAGTGTGGCGGCGTGAGCTTGGCAACAAAATCGATCCAGAACGGTGATGCAATACCGGAGAACGTTTGGTTCACGGCAAACAGAACGAGCAGGAGGATCAATGTCAGGGACGGAAACCTGCCGCCCAAAAGAAACAACATGATCCCCATGAAGAGCATCACGCACCGCTGGAGGAGGCCGAACAGCAGTGTCCCCGGCTTCTTCCAGGGGGACGCCTCGGCGTACCGCGCGGAAAAGATTTGCGGGAGAAATTGAAACGAGAACCCCACCACCAGGACAGCACCGACCTCGAGGTTCGAACCCCCGAGGCGCGCGATGAGGGCCGGCAAGACCGTCTGGACGGCGGCGAAGCCGTTTGCCGCAATGAAGGTCCCGCCCTCAAACACGTTCAGGATGAAGTTCCGGCGCTTGAGGCTCCGGTCAGAGTCTTCGACCTTCACTGTCTCTAGTCCGACACCGCGGTTTGGTTTTCGTAAACAAACGTGCCGCCGACCATCGTCCGGAGAACTTTGACATCCGGAATCTCCGATGGATCGATCCGCATGATATCCTGATCAAGAACGACGAGGTCAGCCCATTTACCCACTTCAATGGAACCTTTGAGATCTTCCTCAAATGCGGAATACGAGCCCCAGAGCGTGAATGCTTTCAGCGCCTCATCGCGCGTCATCCGCTGCTCCGGGTACCATCCACTGTCGGGCTGCCCGTCCAGGTCCTGACGCGTGATCGCCGCGTAGAAACCAAGGAGCGGGTTCGGAGACTCGACCGGAAAGTCCGACCCGCCGGGGATGATGTTCCCGTCATCCAGGAGAGACCGCCACACGGAAGCATATTGTGCCCGGACGGGGCCAAGTCGGTCGACGATCCATGGCATGTCGGACGTGCAATGCGTCGGCTGCATCATCGGCAGAACGCCAAGGGTGTGGAACTGTCGGATGTCGGCGGGCTCCAGGACCTCCGCATGTTCGATTCTGAAGCGAAGGTCGTTCCCCGAAACATCCCGGGCATGAAATGCTTTTGCATATGCCGATAGGACAATGCTGTTCGCGCGGTCGCCGATCGCATGTGTGCAAAGCTGAAACCCCTTATCGATGCAGACTTCGGCAATCCGGACGAGAGAATCCTCGGACATCACCGTGATCCCCCTGTTCCCCGGTTCGTCGGCATATGGCTCGAGGAGTGCAGCACCCCGCGAGCCCAGGGCGCCATCCATATACAACTTCAACGCGCGGACGGAGAGTTTCCCGGTCCCATCAATTTTTTCCGGCCCTGTCTCGAGGTAGTGTTTCCATGTTGCTCCCGCGCCGTCAATTGCGGCATAGACACGAAACGGAAATTGGTTCTTTCCGATCATGTCACGATAGATCGCGATCATTTCGCTGTCAGCGCCCATGTCATGCACCTGTGTGAGCCCGAATTGGAGACACAGGGTGATTGCTCTCCGGATTGCTTCTTCCCGCTCGGCTTTGGCCGGGGGAGGAATAGCGTTGAGGAGGAGATCGACCGCGTTGTCGACAAGGACTCCTGTCGGCTCACCATCCGCCGCGCGGAGGATTCGGCCCCCCGGGGGATCCGGGGTCGTTCGCGCGATCTTCGCCAATTTCAAGGCCGCGCTGTTGACCCAGACTGCGTGCCCGTCAATCCTTCGAAGGACGACAGGATTGTCTGGGACGACGGCATCGAGGAGGTCCTTTGTCGGAAACTTCTTCCCCGGCCACAGGTTCTGATCCCAGCCGTTCCCACGAATCCAGGAACCTGCGGGCCGCCCATGGGCCACTTCTGCGACATGTTCTGCGACCGAGGAGGCCGACGGCAGACCGCGGAGGCTCAAATACATCAGCGAGGCCCCGAGCCCTTCGAGGTGAGCATGTGAGTCGATGAACCCGGGATACACCGGCTTCCCCTTGAGGTCGATAACGGTGTCCGCCTCGAACCGCTCCAGCAAATCCCGCGTGAAGCCCACACCGACAATGACCCCATCGTCGATCGCGATTGCTTCGGCTTTGGGCTGGGAGGGATTAACGGTGTAGACCACGCCGTTTATGAGCAACATGGGCACGTCCCGACGATGATGGCGTGAGAAAAGAACGGCCGCCGCAGCACACACGACGACCACTCCGGCCGTGATGACAACCTGCTGTCTTCTTGTCATGGATAGTCAATGGAGAGGGTGAGGAAAAATATAGGAAGACGAGTTGCGAGAATCCAGACCGCGTTGCTTCTGAGAAATCAAATATCTAACGTAACGCACTTCTTTCCCCGGAGCAAAACAATGCCGACTGTCGTCCCTGCACCGACTCGAGAGTTCGAACAATTTGTGACAATCATTCGTCGCCTTCGGCGGGAATGTCCATGGGATCGGAAACAGACTCACGCTTCACTTCGCGCTTCCCTGATCGAAGAGGCCTATGAAGTGGTAGAATCCATCTCCGGCAAGAAAAGCGAACCGTTGAAGTCCGAATTGGGCGACCTCCTCATGAATATCCTCCTGCACGCGACGATCGCGGAAGAAAAGGGAGAGTTCACCCTGCGCGAAGTGCTTGATGAAATCTCGGACAAGATGATCCGTCGGCACCCGCACGTGTTCGGCACGGCCAGACTCCGCACTTCGGGGGAGGTCCTCAAGCGCTGGGAGCAGTTGAAACTGGATGAAGGCCGACGATCGCTTCTCGACGGCATCCCGCATTCCATGCCTGCCCTCATGCGGGCGCGACGGGTACAGCAGCGTGCGGCGGGTGTCGGGTTCGACTGGAAACACCGGAAAGACGTGTGGAAAAAGGTCGCCGAAGAGCTCCGCGAAGTGCACGAAACACTCGAGCATTCGTCCCGGAAACGACGGGAGGAGGAATTCGGAGACCTCCTCTTCGCACTCGTCAATTATGCGCGTTTCCTCCGGTTGGACCCCGAAACCGCATTACACCGGGCCACGGCGAAATTCACAAAGCGATTCCGCGGCATCGAGCGAGAGCTCGCACGCCGGGGAACGAGCGTCCGGGCATCGTCGCTGCAGGAGATGGACGCGATCTGGAATGCAATGAAGAAGAAACGCGCATAAAGCAACCCGCTGCGCCGGCGGCTGCACTCACGCCTCGTTGTGATTGCTGAACTTGTCGTACGCGTCGATGATGTCCTTCACGAGCTTGTGACGGACAACATCATTCCGGTCGAAGTAGACGAACGCAATCCCTTCGATATCCCGCAGGACCTCCTGAATCTGAACCAGGCCGGACGTTTGCTTGTTGGGCAGGTCGATTTGCGTGACGTCCCCCGTGATGATCGCCCGTGAATTCGGACCGAGGCGGGTGAGAAACATCTTCATCTGCATCGCCGAAGCGTTCTGCGCCTCGTCGAGGATGACATAGGCGTTATTGATCGTCCGTCCCCGCATATACGCGAGCGGGGCAATCTCGACGACGCGGCGTTCGATATAGGTCCGGAGCTTTTCGGCGGGAATCATGTCATCCAGCGCGTCGTAGAGCGGCCGCAGATAGGGGTCGATTTTCTCCTTGAGGTCGCCTGGAAGAAATCCAAGGCTCTCCCCCGCTTCCACAGCGGGACGTGTCAGGACGATTTTTGTAATCTCGTTGTTCTTGAGAGCGGCGACCGCAAAGGCGACGGCGAGGTATGTTTTGCCCGTTCCGGCAGGACCAACGGCAAACACGATATCGTTCTTGCGGATCTGACGCACATAGTCCTTCTGTCCCGGTGTCCGCGTGCGGATGATTTGACTCTTCGTGTAGAGAATCACTTCGCCGTCTTCCGTCGCCGGGCTCAAGGATTTCGGGACGGCGGGCTCGCCATTTGCCGTCACCAGGTCGATCACGGTTTCGACATCGTTGACGGTCAGATTGCCGTTCCGCGTGAGAAGATAGATCATCTCCCGCACTATCCGGTCAATCTGATCGACCTCCGCCTGGTCCCCGCGCATGCTGACGGTGTCTCCCCGCACGACGATCCCTGCGTCGAACCGGCGTTCCAGGATCTGAAGATTCGCATCGTTCAATCCAAGAAGTTGGACGGGGTCCACCCCCTCAATTTTGACCTTCTTTTCGATCAAGAGCCTGCTCCGTCGCGTTTAGTCATGGCCACGAACGGAAAACCCCCTCTTCTGCCGGTGTTCGGCAGAAAAGGGGGTTCCGGAATATTCGCTGCACAATTCAGCGTGATGACGCCTCAATTACTTGGTCGCGGGCTCCGCGGGCTTCGTTGCCGCCGATTTGTGTGAGTAGTACTTCCTTGCGCTTGCCTTCTCGTCCGCATTCAGTTCGGTCCCCTTCGGGATCGTCAGCTTCTGGCCCTGATGAATAATATCGGGATCCTTAATCTGATCGCGGTTCCCCTGCCAGATTTTCGGCCACATCCACGCGTTGTCGTAGATGTCCTTCTTCTTGGCAATGTTCCAGAGGCAGTCTCTGTCATGCGCCCACGTTCCGACCGTATAGATCTTGGTCTGGCCCGCAAGGGTCGTCTGAAGCGCTTTCACCTTGTCGTTCAGCGCGGTCAGCCGATCATAGAACTCCGGGATCAACGATAGCTTGTTGTCCCATAGACTCTTCACTTTTGCAGCGAGCGCATCCACATCCGCTGATCTCGCCATCAGGTCGGCATCCGACAGGCGGGAAAGCTCGTTTGCGGTGTTCTCTGCTGCACCAATCTCCCCACGATAGGCTTCCGCCTCTTTCTGATTTGAGCCCACCAGACCGTACAACTCGTCGAGACACTTGTTGTAGTCGTCGTCGAGCTTCGCGGATTGCTGGGTGAGTGCGGTTACCTGATCGGTAACAGCCTTTACCTGGTTGGTCAAATCGTTGCGTTGTGCGGTTGTCGATGTGATTTCTTGCTGCCACTGGTCTTTGGTCATCTTCTCCTGCGCGGATCCGACGCTCACGACCAGCAGGGCGGCAAGAACGATGGTGAACATTCTCATCACGTTCATTGTCGAATTCCTTTCTTGGTTGTCATGCTCATTGGTCGCATCGGAAGACATTACTTTGCCAACCGCTGCTTGACAACCTGTTGGTCGTCATTGCACTTCTTGAGCTTAGCGTTCTTTTCCGCAACTTCCTTGTCAAGAGCCGCCTTCTGATCCTGTTTTGCCGACAGGTCCTTTTGAAGACTCGCAACTTCATCCTTCAGGTCGTTCAACTGCTTCATTTGCTCTTCGTCCGGGCTGGACGAGCAACCGGTCAGCATCAACGAGCCTGAAAGAAGGAAAGTCACGCATAGTGCGATGACCATCCTGTTCAGTGTTCGCATTGGATTCCTCCTAGGTATAGGGTGGTGGTTTGATTGGAAAAGCAGGTTCGGGGCCAATGTTCGTTCAGAGGATAGTGAAAAAACTGAACATTGTCAATCGAACATTCGCATCCCCGTTGTAGGGATGCAGCATTCTGCTTACACCGCGGGTAACTTGACTTCTGCTAAACCTTTGCAGCGCAAGGAGTTGGTCAGCGAGTCTGTCACCCCGTAATCTATCTTAATAACCTCACTCACTTCATTTTAGTTCTTCACGGAGAGCTGATTTTTCTCGAATAAGTTCAAATCAACCCACGCTCGGCAAAACTGGTAAACGCGTTCCCGGCGATGATCAGGTGGTCGTGGAGAGGAATCCCCAGGATCTTTCCCGATTCGACGAGCTGTCGTGTGATCTCGAGGTCTTCCGAGCTCGGTTCCGGATTCCCGCTTGGATGGTTGTGCGCGACGAGAATGGCCGCCGCACCGTGTTCGATGGCCACGCGATAGACTTCCCTCGGATGGACGAGGCTCGCATTCAATGTTCCGCAGGAGACTTCCGACAGCGTGCGCAGCGCATTCTGGGCATCGAGGACCATCACCACAAACGATTCCTTCTCACGGTCGCGCAGGAACGGGATCAGCCTGCGCGCTGCGTCGTCGGGAGACCTGAGCACAGGACGTTGTTCGTCCGATGCCGCCTGTGCGCGCCTGCCGATCTCCAATGCGGCAATCAACTCAGCCGCCTTCGCACACCCAATCCCGTCCATCCGCGTCAACTCGACGGCAGGAAGACGGGCCAGGCCCCGGATCGACCGCACACGGACAAGCAGTGCACGGCTCACGTCCAACGCACTTTTTCCCTTCGTGCCCGTTCGCAAGAGAATTGCGATGAGTTCGGCATCGGAGAGCGCCTGGGGACCGACCGTCATCAATCGTTCTCTGGGCCGTTCTCCTGCTGGCCAATTCTGCATTGTCATAGAACACCACTCCCGCGAGAGGTGGGGACTTCTCGACTGCCCCTGGAGACCATTGCGGGAGGTGAGTACGGACGGGATTCAACCCCGTTGCCGCTCGGACTACTTTGTGCTCATCGTCGTCAGCGGCGACCCGTTCACTTCGGTGATGTGTCGGAGCCCGTCGCCGTCATATTCGAGGATATGGATCCAACCGTTGACCCTTCCCTCGGTGAACCCGATTTTCCCCCTGACACCGCTGAAGGCGCTCACGGACGAGAGCGCGCGCGTCAGCGCACGGCGATTCGTGGCTCCGTTGGCAATCTGCGAGAGGACCAGGTTCATCGCATCGTACCCGTAGATGGTAAACCGGTCGGGGTTTTTTTTGAACCGCAGGTTGAATTCCGTGATGAATTTTCTGAACGCATCGCTCGACGAGTCGATATACGTGTCCGACTCGAACTGGATTCCCTTGCAGTACCGCCGGTTTGCCTCCAGGTCCGAGAGGCTATTCCACTCCCCGGAGCCCAGGAAGTGTGTCTTGATATTGTTGTAGACGAGCTGCGACGAAACTATGCCGATTTCGTCCGGCCCGGAAATTGGGCAGTACAACGCCTCGATCCCCGTCACAGGAAGGTCTGTGCTATCGACGGCCGATTGATCGTACCAGAGCCGAATCCCTACGGAGTCAAGGAGTTCCTTTCCGCGCGGTCCGAGAAGCCATCGTGCAGAGACCTTTGCCCCGCGTGCGAGGAGCGAATCGACACGACGGACGGGAAGACCAAGACGCACGAGGTTCATGACATCCTGCCGGCTGATTTTGCCGCCAAACTGCACGATCGGTTCCGCCGATTGAAGAAGCCCTGCGGCTCTGATCGCGGAAAATTGGGCGCGCAGATCGGACATCCCCTTTTGATACCACTGCACGACAGCAACATTCGCCCCCTCTTCCTTCGCTTCCTTGATGAAACCATCGGCAAGGAATTTGGCATACGTGTCCGAAGGCGCAAGAACTGCGACAATCTTCGCACCCAGCGTTCCCACAGCGTAGCGAGCCATTGCCCTGCCCCGCTGCTCATAGTCCGGATTCGCCTGGAAGATCGTCGGTCCGAGGGCCGAAATGCCGTTTTGGTTTGCGGTCGGTGTTATGAGCGGGACGTCGTTGGCCCCGGCAACCCGCGCGGCCGCAATTGCCTCTGTGGAGTAGACCGGACCGATGATCGCCAGAACCGTTGAGTCTTTGACCAGGGCGCGCGCTTTGTCTGTGGCAATTTGAAGATCATGCTCCGTGTCGCTCGCTTCGAGCGAGATCTGGTAACTCTTCCCGGTCTTGTCCAGGAACGCCTGGAACGCCGTGAGGATGCCGTCATACGTCGCATTACCGATTTCTTTCACGGGAGATTCTGCACCCCCCTGGAAGAGCGGGAGCAGGATCCCGATCTTCATCGTCGATACCCCCGATAGGCGCAGGCGCAGCCTGTCGATCGCGTCGCGCGGAACCCAGGCGCCATACCGGGACGTGAGCGAGTCGATCGCGACCGTTGCCGCGGGAATGTTCCCCTTGTCGACCTCGCGTTGTGTGACGAGAAACCAGAGATGGCCGCGCTCGCTGGCGGACACACTCCACTTCACCGCGTTATAGACGCCGTCCAACGGAGTGTGCTCCAGGTAGACGGTGTCGACGGCGGCAAGGACCTGACGGACGAGAGACGCACTGGGGTTCTGCGGTAGCGACCGCCACGCCTGGAGTGCTGCCAGGCGCGCTTCATCGAAGCGCTCGATACGCAAATAGATCCTTGCGAGGATCAGGTTCGCGTCTGCAACGTAGCGCGAGGTTGGATTGACAGCGAGGAATGATCGTGCGACTTTGGACGCATCGTAATACTCGCTCAACTCGAAGAGCGATTTCGCCTTCATAATTGATGCCGCTGTCACCCGCTGCGTCGCCGGTTGAATGGCGATCACCGAATCGAAGACAGCGATCGCCGGGCGATACAAGCCCCGGTCAAATTCCGCCACCCCGCGCTGAAACATGCTCTCCGAAAGCGGATCATACACCGGTTGTTGGGCCTGCGCCTCAGAGACAATCAGGAGCGCGCCGACCGCGAGGACGGCCGCAGGAATCACGGAGGTCCACATTCGAAAAGGCTTCATGCGTAATCCCTTGAGAGACTCCTGAGTCCGGAATAGGTATAGATCGAAGCGATGACAAGCGAAAAGCCGACGACGAACCCCAGCGGGGCGTACCAGATCGATGTGGAGTATCCGACGGCATGGGGCGGGAATGAATAGAACTGGTAGACGGGTACGGCAACGACGGCCGTGACGACCACAAGGTACAACATGCTGATCAGAAATGTAAGCGTTGCGCCGCGCGATGATGCGACGCGGATGGGATTCCTTTCCTTGAACTGGGCAAACATTGCTCCGGAACCGAGATACATGCTCGTGATGGCGACCGCCACGCTCGCCATACTGATGGTTGCCGCGTTCGAAAGGTCCACATGCTGCCGCGTCAGGATCGCTGAGGCGATCGATAGGGCGAGGGAAACCGTCAGGACGAGACCGAGCGACCAGAGGAATTTCTGCCAGTAAAGCTTTCCCAGAAGGACGGGGCCCGATCGTAGGCACCAGAACGCAAGCCCTTCCTGACTGACTGCCGGAAAAACGAAGCGCAGCGCGACCGATGCCACCAGGAAGCCGTTGAAGAGGAGCAGGGTCAAATAGGACGCAGTCTGGGTGATCTTCTGAGACGGCGATAACTCCAGGGTCGACATCGAGAGGACAAAGACTGTAAGCAACAGGATCATCAGGAGAAAATGGACCCACTGGTTGGGGTCGCGTACGAAGAGCCAGAAGTCCCGTTTGACAAGGGCATCCATTTGAGCATTTGGCAGCGTCCGGCGCTGAAACGACATGAACGAACTCTGCGCCGTATCGTTCTTCGGGATCGCGGACGCTTTTGATTCGGCAGCTCCGAGCCAGCTCCGATAGTACAGCCGGCGGCCGATGACCCAGAGAACGACAACGGAGACCGCCGCCACGCCGTTGAGGAGCAACGCGTACTGCAGGGCACGTCCCGGCTCCCCGGAAACCGTCCAGTACAGAAATTCGGTGACCCAGTAATTGGGGAGGTAGCGTGCAACAAAGGGGTCAAGCTCTCCGAAGTACTCGTTGACATGCGGGAAATGACGCATGACCTGGTTGACGAGCTCGAGCGGATTCGTCACTTTGAAATATCCGTACACCGCCGCCATGTACAGGAGAATGCTCAACCCCATGACCTGTTTGACCGCAGTGCGCGACGCAATCGAGATCAGGAGAATAATCGTCCCTACCGCCATGACACCGGCCAGCAGGAGAAACGGAAACATGATAAAGATCGGTCCGGTAATGTAATAATACCAGGGCAGATTGAAGACCGAGAAGTATCCGATCAGCATGGAGGCGCCGATCATCACCATCGTGATCGAGCTCGAGAAGAAGTTGTCGAGAAATTTTGTGACGAAAATCTTCTCCGGGCGCACGGGAAGAGCCATCAGGAAATTCACTTCGTCCGACCGGTAGAAGCTCGCGTGGCAGACCACGACATTTCCGAGGTTCACCGTCACAAAGAGCACGTACAGCACCATGGCAAGAAACCGGTGGGTGAGGAAGAGCCCGATGTGGGCGGTATCCAGAAAATACATCGTCGCCCAACGTGTCAGGAAATAGACCGCCACGAAGAAACCGCCGAACACGAGGAGCGTGGCGGTGGAACCGGGGATATCAACAAGGTGTGATCCGACCAATCGATTCCGGAAGCCCCGGGCACGGATCCAGAGAAGAAGAACGATTTGCCTCATCGATCAGCGGGTCAGTTCGAGAAAGAGGGATTCGAGGTTGTCTGAAAACACTCCGGCATCGTTCCGCGCCTGCTCGTGAACGATCTTCCCCTTGTGGATGATCGCGATCCGGTCGCAGAGCTCTTCGACTATGTCAAGAAGGTGCGTGGACATAAACACGGTAAGCCCCTGGGTGCAGCGCTCGCGCAGGGTGTCTTTCATCAGTCGCGCGCTCCGCGGGTCGAGACCGACCAGCGGTTCGTCGATGATCAGCACGTGCGGATCGTGCAGCAATGCCCCCGCGATAACGATCCTCTGGCGCATCCCCTGGGAGTATTCCTCTGCCCGACGGTCGAGAAAGTCGCCGATCCCGAAGGCTTCCACCATCTCTTCGATCCCCCGACCGATGGCAACAGTTTCCATCCCGAACAGCTCACCGAGAAAATACAGGAATTCCCTGCCGGTGAGTTTCTCGTACAGGAACGGTTGATCGGGGACGTACGAGAGCATTCTCTTTGCCCCGAGAGGGTTGCGGTGAACGTCCGCACCGTTGATCAGACATCGCCCCGACGTCGGCGCCAGAAGGCCGGTCATGGTCTTGATCGTCGTTGTCTTCCCTGCCCCGTTCGGCCCAAGGAACCCGTAGAGTTCGCCCTTGCCAACGCGAAGCGAGACGCCGTCGACAGCCCTGAAGGCGCCGAATTTTTTTACCACGTCGATGAGTTCAATCATGTGAAGCTGTTTTCGATGTTCGGGATTCGCTGAATCCTATCGTTTCGAGAGACCGCCACCGGCAGTGGAAGAATCGAGAAGGCGCTGCATGCGTCGAAATCCCACCCCGAAGCGCCGGCCGATCGACCGGGCATACGGGTTGTATCGCCACATGTCGAGAAAGAGCTCCCGCGAATCATTCCTGGCCACACCGACTATCGATGCCAGGCGGCGGGAATGGACTGTCCAACCCTCGGATTCTCCAAGATGCGTCAAAGCGAGCAGCCTGCCGACAAACTGCGTGAGAAACACCGTCTCCGCCATTTTGCGGTCGTGGGCAGCCGGCGTCATGATCTCAACCACGAGACCGGACTTTCTGAGGAGCGCCGTGATCGTGCGCACCATTCGGTCGGAACCCCGCACCGGGCATAAGACAACGCGATGCCCCTTCAGACTTCCATCATAGCTATCCGGGCCGAAGAACGGATGACTCCCGATAACGGACACGCCGGGCGGGAGAATCGACAACATCCATCGCACCGGCTGTGCTTTGACTGCGCAAACGTCAATGACAATCGCACCCTCCACGACAAAAGGACGGATCCGACGGAGGACTCCCTGGAGGGCTGAGACAGGCACGGCGAGGAGAACCACGCTTTGCCCGGCCACCTCCTCCAACGTCCCGCTGATGAGGCGGCGCGACAATCGGCCCTTCCGGGTCAACGCCGGATCCCAAACGACAACGTCCGTCTTCCGGGTAAGTATGGCCGCTGCTAATCGGCCGAATCTCCCATACCCGATCAGGCCGATAGTCACCGTGGATCCTTCCCTTTTCCTGCGCGTTGCGTGGAACGGGAGAGCTGGAATATTGCTTTAAACATGTCCCGCGTGAATTCCTCATCCAGACCAAGGTCCCGGGCGACGGAGAGTTGTTTCCGCAACACTTCCTCTTCCCGTTTTCTGTCTCCGATCTTAGTCCCCCTGTGCTTCTTCACCGTGCCAATCTGCCGGACGATGGCCAGACGCTCGAAGAGCAACAACACGATATTATGATCGATCTGGTCGATCGTATCGCGCAAATCACGGAGACGTGTCGATTTCCGGAGCAGTTGCTGGCGTGTCAGGTGATCGAAAATCGTCAACGCGACCATGGCTTCCGCGACGGGGACCACCCGGGGACAGATGCACGGGTCATGTCGTCCTTCAACGGTGATCGTCGCCGGTTTCTTGTCGACGGTGACGGTTTCCTGTTCCTTCCTGATCGACGACGGCGGCTTCACAGCGATGCGGACGACGATATCTTCCCCGTTCGAGATCCCGCCTGCAATTCCGCCCGCGTTGTTCGTGCGCGTGCGTACCCTGCCCGTGGTTTCCTCCACGTACATCGAGTCGTTGTTCTCGCTTCCCTTCAGGCGTGCAGCGGCAAAGCCGTTGCCGACTTCGAACCCTTTCACTGCGCCGATCGACAGGAGGGCCTTGGCAAGTTCCGCCTCGAGCTTGTCGAACACAGGCTCTCCCAACCCTGCGGGCGGATGTTGGACCACGACCTCGACCACACCGCCGACGGAATCTCCCTCCGCTTTCGCGGCGAGAACGCGCTCTTCCATCGCTTTGGCGGCTTCCGGATCAGGACAGCGGAGTGCGTTTTTTTCGATCGCGGCGAAGTCGAATGTCTTCGCGCTAATGCCCGCCGCCTCTTTGGTATAGGCGACGATCCGGATGCCTTTGCGCTCAAGGAGCTGTTTGGCGACTGCTCCGGCGGCAACGCGCGCAGCGGTCTCGCGTCCTGAAGACCGACCGCCGCCGCGATAGTCGCTGATTCCGTACTTCGCCATGTACGTGTAGCCGGCATGGCCAGGGCGGAACATGTCTTTGATTTTGTCATAGGCCTGCGGACGCTGATCGGTGTTCCAGATCAGCATGCAGATCGGCGTCCCCGTGGTATGTCCTTCAAACACGCCGCTGAGGATCTCCACCCGGTCCGCTTCCGAGCGCGCCGTGGTCACGGAACTTTGACCCGGACGTCGCCGGTCAAGTTCTTTTTGAATCAGCGCAATGTCGATCGGAAGCCCCGGGCGAACCCCGTCAAGAATTGCGCCGATTGCGCGGCCATGACTTTCTCCGAACGACACAATCCGAACATTACTGCCCATCGCATTCCCTGCCATACGCTTCCCAACGTTGTGATTACTCTGGACAATACGACACAATCACACTCACGCCGCGGCGTCCGCGCGGTCGACCTTCGTCACGGAACTCAACTCTTCCCAATAAGATGGGTAGGATTTTGTAACACATTCGGCACCTTCGATGACGATCTCCGGAACCCTCAACCCGATGATGCCGAAGATCATTGCCAGACGGTGATCATCGTGAGAACGCAGAGTCGCACCGTGGAGGGGGGCCGGAGAGACGAGTAGTCCATCTTCGTCCACGTCGATCCGTGCGCCGAGTGCGCGAAGCTCCTCGGCAAGCGTCTCGAGCCGGTTCGATTCCTTGAACCGGAGATGCCCGACGTTGCGGATCCTCGTCGGTTGATCGGCGAACAATGCAACTGCGACAAGGGTCGGAACAACGTCCGGCATGGCATTCATGTCGACATCGATTCCGTGCAAAGCGCCGGTTCGCGCCGCTGTGACCGACGACGGGCCTTTGGTAACGAGGCAGCCCATGTGCGAGAGGACCTGCGGAAACTCCGCGTCACCCTGCAGGGAATCCGACGGAAGTCCATCCACCGTCATTTCTCCCCCAACGATTGCAGCGGCACCGAAGGCATACGAGGCGCCTGACGCATCGGACTCCACGGCAAATTTCGTGGGCTGATACGACTGCCTGCCCTGGACATCCATCCGGCGAAGATCGCCATTAGGGACCGCTATCGCTGCCCCGAACGCATGCAGCACGGCAAGCGTCATCTGCACATAGGGAGCAGACGCAAGGCGGCCGTCGATCCCGATGGAGACGTCTCCACGGGCGAGCGGAGCGGTCAGGAGCAGTGATGACAGGAATTGCGAACTTCGGTCGCCGCGCAGCGTCGTCGTCCCCCCCAGAATTCCTCCGCCATGGACGCTCACGATGAGGCCTGAAATGTCCCGCTCGACCCGGACTCCCAAATGTTGAAGCGCCCCGACAAGGTCGTCAAGAGGGCGCTCGGCCATTCTCGGCGATAGCGCAAATCGCGTGGTCCCCTCGGCGAGTGCCGCCACGGAAACAAGAAAGCGGAAGGTTGTTCCTGCGTTTCCCACCGGGATCGAGAATTTCGGTGCAGAGAGCCTTCCGCCCTGCCCATCGACAACCATCACATCGCCGGCCTGCTTCGCGAACACTCCGAGGAGATTCAACGCATTGACCAGGAGGGCCGTATCGTCGCTCGCCGAAGCGTTGAGCAATTCCGACGTCCCCTTTGCGAGCGCGGCACAGATCAGCGCGCGGTTCGTGATGCTCTTGGAACCGGGCACACGCATGCGTCCCTTCAGAGGACCCGAGACAGGATGAATTCTGACTTGCATGCTTCAGAAATCGTAGTCGATAACGGCGCGGGCGGACCGGACCCCCCGCAGGAACCCGGCGACCCGTTGGTGATCCGGGTGGTCGCAGTACGCCTTGAGCGTTTCGGCTGACGCAAAGGTCGCATCGAGCACGAGATCAAACGCATCCGGATCGGTGCCGACATTGGTGCCAACCTCCAGCGATTGAATCACGGGAATCAATGACGGCAATTCCCGGAGCATTTCTTCCGCACGACGCACGTTCTCCACACGGACTCTCCCGTGGGCGACGTCGTGAAATTTCCACATCACAATGTGACGGACCATCATCGTATTCCAGAAAATGGTGACGAGACCGGGACGCTTACGACGATACGACCTTGTCCAGCATCCGTTGCATCCTCTTGAGATCGGGTTGAATTCCCGTGTACAGGCGGGATTGCGCAGCCGCCTGGTTCAGATACATTTCCACACCGGAGACGACGGTCGCCCCCTGTTCCTTTGCGTCGCGAAGAAATGTGGTTTCCGGCGGCTGGTACACCGCATCAAAGGCGAGGCGCATGCGGACCGCGTTCGCCGGCAGTGGTGAGCGCTCGACGTCCGGCGCCATGCCGACCGAGGTCGCGTTCGCAACGATGTCAAACGACGACCGGTCCGAAAGCCCGACGACCTGCGCACCGGAAAGACGGGCAAGTTCCTGCGCCGGGCCCGGGGTCCTGTTCGCGAGAGAGACCCTCGCTCCGCGACGGACTGCCTCAACGACGATCGCGCGCGCCGCACCTCCCGCACCAATGACCAGAAACGATTTCCCGTTGACCTTCATGCGCCGCTCGATCGCGTCAAGAGCTCCTGCGCCGTCAGTGTTGCTTCCCACGAGGTGATGTCCGCGGCGGATGACCGTGTTCACTGCTCCGATGGCCCGCGCCGAGTCGTCGATGCGGTCCAGATACTTCATGACGGTTTGTTTATGCGGCAACGTGACACTCATTCCGTGGAGTCCGGGAGCGATCGTCCTCATAAACTTGGGGAGGTCCCGCACGGCGAACCGGCAGTAGACCGCATTCTTTCCTGCACGCTGAAAAAGGGGGTTATGAATGTAGATCCCCTTGCTGAACCGAACAGGGTTGCCGATCACTCCATACACTTTTGTCGACCGCGTCAAACGGTCCGCGCGGAACACCGTGTGCAGCACATCAGCGCGTATCTGTCCTTCAGCGGCCGGAGGTCCGTCCAGAGGTGCCGCGTATGTTGCCCAGCCGCCGAACTTGCGATAAAGAATTCGTGTCGGCTCGCCGGCCTCGCCCATGGCAATCGCTACGGCGCGCTGACGGTCTTTCCTCGCACGTGCAAGGAATTCCAGTGCGGCCCCGATATCCGCGGCGTCGTCCGCCCGATATGCGAGCTTCAGAACACGCGCACCCGTCGCGCGCAATGCGCGGTACTCTCTTTCGGCATCGGGAATACGGTCGTCGAAAAAATGCCGGGACGCAATGACGCAGGCCTTCGGATTCGCGCTCATGAAGTCGTGGATGACGCGAGCTCCCAGGTGTGCTTCCAGATCGACGTACGCAGCTCCGAGGCGACATCCTTCGCGGAGAAGGGCAAGCCGATCGGCATCCGGACCGGAGAAGGTGCCCCCTTCCCAGGTCGGGCGGCATGTCAGTACGACCGGTTTCTTCGCCTCGTCGATCAACGCATCCAGTGATCCGCTCCCCATAAGGTCAAGCCGGAATTCGAAGATCGAAGAATACTTCCGCGAGTGCCGAATCTGCGCGAGTGATTCTCCGGGCGTCGGCCCGGTGATTGAGACAATAATCATCGGCGTCCGGAGATGATTCGGTCGACGAGATCTTCCGGCACCTCAACCCCGAGCGCACAGGCGCCAATGGATGTGGGAAGGACGAACCGGACCTTTCCCTGAAGGGCTTTTTTGTCCGCCCGAAGCGCATCAAAGAACCGCCCGCGGTCTCGGAGCACCGGCGGCCTGGTCCGGAGCTTCAGGGCCTTCATGGTCTTGAGCAGGGTCTTCTGATCCCGGCGATGCAGGAGGCCGAGCCGGAGGGCGACTTCGGATTCCAGTGCGATTCCCATTCCGACCGCCTCGCCGTGTAAGATGCGAAATCCCGATGTGGCCTCCAGCGCATGGCCGATGGTGTGACCGAGGTTCAGCGCCTTCCGTATACCGGTCTCGTATTCATCCTTCATGACCACCGCCGCCTTAAGACCGACCGATCGCGCGATGAGTTTTTCCAGGAACGACGCATTCGAGCGTTTGATCTTCCCCGCATTCCTCGCGATGAATGCAAAATACTCTGCGTCGAGCGCGGCCGCGATCTTGAATGCCTCTGTCAATCCGCTCCGGAACTCGCGTTCCGGGAGCGTCTTCAACAACGACACGTCGATGTAGACTGCGTGTGGTTGATGGAATGCCCCGATAAGGTTTTTTCCTGCGGGATGGTCGATGCCGACCTTTCCGCCCACGCTGCTGTCCACCTGTGCAAGGAGTGTGGTCGGCACCTGGACAAACCTGATCCCTCTCAGCACGGTGGCGGCAACAAACCCCGCGAGATCTCCGACAACTCCTCCACCGAACGCGACGATCACGCTGTCCCGGTGGACGCCCCGCCGCAGAAGTTCGGATTGGAGCTGGTACACGAGCTCAGAGTTCTTGGAAGCTTCGCCGGCCGGGACTTCCAGGAGCATGACAAGCTCTCCAGACTGGTCGAAGGAAGACAGGAGCGACTTCCCATAAAATCGCCGGACGTTCGAGTCGGTGATGACGAATTTTTGTGCGCCGGGGAACAGTCGTTCGAGACGCATCGGAAGCGTCGCGAGGATGTCGTCCGTGATGCTGATCGTATAGGAGCGATCCCTTCCGGCGGGGAGCCGGACCTTGAGTTCCTGCATACGTGCTCGCTGTGGAACACAAAAAAACCCTCACGGTGGTCGGTGGGGGCGGTTCAGAACAAAGAATACCCAAAGATGTTTGGTCAAGCCCTCCGGTCGGATACCATATTGAAGAATGATACCTTTTGACTTCATGAAATGCAAATTGAATATCTCCGTGATTTTCAATATCATAAGCGTTCACGAACTGTTTTCGCCTTGGAAAAACGATACGTCCAATCGCTCTTCGACGCAATAGCATACCGGTACGACCTTCTGAATCACCTGCTGAGCGGTGGCGTTGATGTCTACTGGCGCCGGCGGGCGGCGGAGCATTTGCGCGGGCGGAGCGTTCACGATGTCCTTGATGTCGGGACAGGAACTGCGGACTTCGCGATCGCAGCGCTGCGGAGCGGTGCCCAACAGGTCATCGGAGTCGATATTGCCGAGGTCATGCTGGAGCAGGGGCGGAAGAAGGTCGAGCGCCGCGGGCTTGCCGGACGCATTCGCCTTGTGCAGGGCGAAGCGGAACGACTGGAATTTCCCGATGCATCCTTCGACGCTGCGATTGTCGCGTTTGGAGCGAGGAATTTTGAGCACCTGGACCTGGGGATCGCCGAAATGCTGAGAGTTCTTCGCGAAGCCGGGCTGATCGTGGTCCTCGAGTTTTCGCGGCCCCGCCTCTTCCCGTTCCGCCAGCTCTACATGATGTACTTCCGGCATGTCCTTCCGCTTGTCGGGCGGATCGTTTCCGGCCACTCGGAAGCATATACATACCTCCCTGAAACAGTGATGCGATTCCCGGAAGGTGAAGACTTCCTTGGGATCCTCCGCAACGCCGGTTTCACCGACCTCCGGGAGGAGCGCCTCACCTTCGGCATCGCCACCATCTATACAGGAATCAAGGAACACCTCCACCATCGATAGATCGAAGAACCAACCATGACCGACCGAATTATCCACGTGGGCCATAGCCCTGACCCTGACGATGCATTCATGTTCTATGGCCTCTCCAGCGGCAAGGTACGGCTGGACGGGATCGTCATCCAGCACATTCTTGAAGACATCCAATCGCTCAACGAGCGGGCGATCCGGGGCGAATTGGAAGTGACCGCGATTTCCGCCCATGCGTACCCGTCCATCGCTGATCGTTATTGGATCATGCGCACCGGTGCGAGCATGGGGGAAGGATATGGACCCGTCATCATATCCCGGAAGTATCGATCGCTCGAGGAGCTGAAAGGCAAAGTGGTCGGCACCCCGGGTCCGTTGACAACGGCGACGCTGATCTTCCGGATCTTCACGAACGGAATCAACCACGTCGACATGCCGTTCGACAAGATCATGCAGGCAGTCGACGATGGGACCGTCGACGCCGGCCTGTTGATCCATGAGGGGCAGATCACGTATCAGGCGCTCGGATACAACAAGGTCCTCGATTTTGGAGAGCTGTGGCAATCGGAAACGAACGGGCTCCCCCTGCCGCTCGGTCTCGATCTCGTACGAAAGGATCTTGGAATGGAGATGGCGACCCGGCTGTCCCGCGGTCTCAAGGAGAGTATCGACTACGGATACCAGCACCAGGACGAATCGATCCCTTACGCGCTACAATGGGGACGGGGGATCGAACGAAACCTCGGCGAGAAATTCGTGAAGATGTACGTGAGCCAGCTGACGATCGACATGGGAGAAAGCGGACTCAAGGCGCTCCACTATCTTTTCGATCGCGGCTACGAGAAGCGGATCATTCACAAGGTGAATGAGATCCAGCTCGTGTGATCCGTCACGGCAGGAATGCACTATGCCGCCGCTGCAGCGAGGGGATAGACCTTGAGGACCTCGTATAGCGTCGTGCGCTGGGTCGCAGAAAAACCCGATTCGTGAATGAGCTGGATGCATTCTTCGGTATTCGTCTTATTCACGAAGTTCGCGGCAGCGTGTACGTTTTCTTCCTGCAACGTCCCGCCGAAATCATCCGCGCCGAAATGCAAGGCGATCTGGCCCGTCTTCTTCCCTTCCGAAAACCATGATGCCTGAATGTGCGGCATGGTGTTCAGATACAGCCGGGAGAGCGCCAGGATCTGCAGATACCGCATCGGGCTGGCATAACGCGGAATAATTTTCTCGAGCGGCGTGTTGCCCGGTTTGAAACTCCACGGGACAAACGCCGTAAACCCGCCGTACTCATCTTGCAGGGAACGCACCACTTCAAGGTGCTCAATGATATCCTCGTTCTGCTCGAGATGACCGTACATCATCGTCGCGGTGCTCTTGTATCCTAGCTTGTGCGCCTCGCGCATGACGTTGAGCCAGTCCGCCGATGTCCCTTTGAGATGACTGATCTTCCGTTTGACGCGGTCGGACAGAATTTCCGCCCCTCCGCCCGGGATTGAGCGAAGCCCCGCTTCCCACAATTTCCGGAGGACATCGGGCACGGGAAGCCCGGCGATCTTCGCCATGCCGAGAATCTCCGATGTGGAAAAGAAATGCGGATAGATTTGCGGCACTTCCCGCACCGTTCGTCCGACAAGCTCGAGATAATAGTCGAACGGCAGCGAAGGATGGACGCCACCCTGAAGAAGGACGGTGGTGACGCCGTTTGCAGCCGCTTCTTTGAACTTTGCGATCATATGATCGACGGAGTGGGTGTACTCTCCTTCCTCTCCGGGATGCCGGTAGAACGCGCAGAAGATGCAGTCGATCGTGCAGAGGTTCGAATAGTTGGGATTGGTATCGATCACAAAAGTTACTTCCTGTTTCGGGTTCATCCGGAACCGGACGGTGTTAGCCGCGTCCGCGAGATCGAGCAATTCCGCATGATCAAGAAGCAGCAGTCCTTCCTCCCTGCTGATGCGCTCGCCGTCCGCGGCCTTTGCCAGAACATCAGGGAGCGTCTTCATGACAGGGTCTCCTCAACCACGGCTTCCTGCAACGACGCAAGTTCGTCGACAAGCTGTTTGAACCGTTCCATGGCTTCCTTCTCCCTCGCTCCGATTCTGAAGGTGAACGCCCCGAGATAGTCGGCAACTTCGGCCAGGCTCAACCCGATCCTGCGGCCGTGCACGGAGCCGATTGCGCCGTAGTCCCTGGAGGATTCCTCGAGGGACCGTGCGATCATTACGTCAAGCGCGCGCTTTGCGTCCTCCGACATCGACTTCTGTCTTGCCCACACCGCAAACACGAACGGAAGATCCTGCCACTCCTGCCATTCCCGGGCGAGATCGAAGACAAGCGGGTATCCCTCAACGCCGAATTTCCTTCCCCGCAGCGCTTCATCGCCGATGAGAAGCACGCCGTCAAACGCAGACCAATCGTTGACACCGGAATGAAGCCGCTGGAAGTTCGTCTTGACGCGGTACTTCTTTTCCAGAAGGATTTTCAGGAGATAGATCGATGTCGCCGTCCCGTCGCTGATCCCGATCGTGGCACCGTTGAGGTCTTCCCACTTGTACCGCGAGAAGAGGAGTACGCTGAGCACCTCCCGGTGGTTCGCGATGCACCAGTCCATCAGCTCAAGGTGGTCGCGATGACTGAAGTAATCCATGAGCGAAAACGGCCCCGCATCCACTTCTCCCGCACGGCAAAGAATCCCCATCCTTCGCGGGACAACAGGGAGGAGTTTGAAGCGGTCTTTTTCAAAATGCTCATAGAACGGGACCGAATTCAGGTACGGGATCTTCCCGATGACATTCTTCGCATGAAGATGAAGAGGGTTGTAATACGCGTCGCGTTCAACCGGAATCTTCCCGGCATCGCTGATGATCCGGACGAGACGCTCCTTCGCCAGCGTGAGAGGACTGATCGCGCCGGCGTCATGGGCGATCTTTTCCCCTCCGACCGTCCCATCGATGTCGTCCGCTCCGAAATTCAACGCGATGGAGGCAACTTCTTCGGTCAGCATCACCCAGTACGCCTTGATGTGCGGGAAGTTGTCCAGCATCAGCCGCGAGATGGCGATGGTCTTGAGGTCGTCGATCGCCGAGGTGAATTGGTTTTTCGGCTTGATGCCGGTCGTCCCCGGCTGAAATGCGAGCGGAACAAACGTCAGGAACCCTCCGGTCTCATCCTGCGCCTCGCGAAGCTTGATCATGTGGATCAGACGCTCTTCCAGCGTCTCGATATGACCGTAGAGCATCGTGCTGTTGGTCGGAATACCGAGGCGATGAGCGGTCTTGTGGACTTCGAACCACCCCTTGGCCCCGATCTTCTGCGGGAACAGCTGCCGTCGGACCCGCTCGGAGAAAATTTCCGCCCCTCCGCCCGGCATCGTTCGAAGGCCGGCGGCCTGGAGCTGACGGAGCACGTCGACAATCGGCATCTTGAACTTCTTGTGGAAGAAATCGATTTCCACCGCCGTAAACGCTTTGATGTCCGCTTCCGGAAGAGCCCGGTGAATGGACCGGACGATATCGAGATAGCGCTCCCAGGGCCAGTCGGGCGGCATTCCTCCTGTTACATGCACTTCCCTGATTTCGGGCGTCAGCTTGGCGAGGATCTCTTCCGTCGACATCTCATACGCCCGGGGGTTGTTTTTCTTTGTCGCGAAGTTCACAGAATTTACAGGTGAGAACGCAGACGTTTGTCGGCTCGATCTTTTGATTGAGCACGAAATAGACCGCTTCGCCGCTGCGCGCCTGCTGGACGGAATGTGCCAGCCTGCCGAGTCCGATAAGATCTTCCGTGCGGTACAGCCGCAGTCCATCCTGCAGGGTCAGGCGCTCGCCTTCTTGAACCTTCTCCCAGACCTCAGATAAAGAGGAATCGCGAAAGTGCATCATGCTGTTCTCGTGTTCGTGCTTCCGGTGTGTTGGTACTTTGCCTTGCAGCCGTTTTCATTTCCAGTACTGATCCCAACGATCTTCGACCCTGCGTTCCACTTCGTCGGTCATCGTCAACGGTTCGGGATACCCCTGTTTCCAGGTCGCGTCGATCCCCATCGGACCGCCATAGATCGGACTGATGCCGATCAGGCGTTGCTCCCGAAAGAGGACGTCCCGCTCACAATCGAATCGCGTGAAGACCCCCCAGAGACGATTTTCCCTGTCGTGAATATTGACGTCGTCGCTCACGCAGGCCACGATCCGCATGTCTGAAACATCCGGAAGGGACAGAAGAGTTTCCATTACCGCGCGACCGTCGCTCGATACCTTGACCGTAAGCATGCAATCTACGGAGAGATGCAGATCAATGATCGAGGGGTGAACCGATTTGAGAGTCTGGAGTCGCTCGCGGGAAAGCCCGGCCGTCGACCGTGCGCGGGGGGCCCGGGAGGCCTTTCTGGTGGCGTCAAGCACCATCCGGCTGCCCAGGTTCATGGTGAAGCTTGTAAAATCGAGCGTATCGAGGGGCACCCGCGGAACGAGGAGGAAATCAAAATGAGGATCGAAATTCTCCCGTACTTCACCGAGAACCGCATCAATGTTCTTGACGTCGACTCCCTCGGATACCAGGATCATACACTTCGTCAGTGACAACTGTGAGAGCCCCAGCAGCCCGAGTGCGGTTTTCATGGACTCTTTGGCGTAACGCTGGTCCACCGCGACGACGAGAAGATTGTGGAAGCCTGCTTCATAATAGGCCCACAAGGAATCAACTTCGGCGTGAACGAGTTTCACCAGAGGGCCAAGGATCTGTTGTGTGGCATCACCCATGAACTTGTCTTCCATGGGCGGGATCCCGACGACGGTCGCCGGATACACCGGGTCTCTTCGCCGTGTCACCGTTCGGACATGAAACACCGGGAATTCGGCAGCGTGCGAGTAGTGTCCGAAATGATCGCCGAACGGCCCTTCCATCCGCCGTTCATGGAGAGGCACAATTCCTTCAAGGATGAACTCCGCTTCCGCTGGAACGTCGATGGCAATGGATTTTCCTCTCACAAAGCGCGTCCGTTCTCCCCGGAGAAATCCGGCGAACATTGCCTCATCGATATTCTCAGGTAAGGCCGCGATCGTTGCCATCAGCAGGGCGGGGTCCGTCCCAAGAGCCACTGCCATCTCAAACTCTCGTCCGTGTTTTTCGGCCTGATAATAGTGAAAGCCCCCACCCTTTTGAATTTGCCAGTGCATTCCGGTCGTCTGCCTGTCGAACACCTGCATCCGATACATCCCCATGTTCCGTTTTCCGTTCCGGGGATCGTATGTGACTACCTGCGGCAGAGTGAGGAACCGTCCGCCGTCCTGGGGCCAGCACGTAAGGACTGGGAGTGCATCGAGATCCGGATCTTCAACAACTTCCTGACTTATCGCACGGAACGAACGGCGGGGAGGGGCATGCAGGAAACGGCGTGCGAAATGCCTGTGCTTCCATATGGTGGAGGGTCGAGGAGGAAACAAGTCTCCGACGAATCGTATGATTTCATCCCCGAGCGCTTCCGGATGCGTGCCGAGGGCAAGTTCACAACGCCGGTCGCTCGCCAGCACATTGATGACGAGGGGATATGTTGAACCCCGTACCTTCTCAAACCAGAGCGCCGGTTTGTGCTCCTGGATTGCGCGTCGTGCGATTTCGGTGATCTCCAGGTACGGGTCGACCTCGACCTTGACACGGTGAAGCTCCCCTTCGCTCTCAAGGTACCGGGCAAAATCGCCGATCGTCCGGATCCGCGGACGAGCAGAGCTGACGAGATCAGAGGAACTCCTCACGTCGCCACCCTTTCCCTTGTTCGCCCTCCAGTTGCGAGAGGACTTTGTCGGTGAATGCGCCGATGTAGTCGTCGACGGTTTTCGGTACGTGATAGAGCGGAGGAGAGATCGGCATGATCGTCGCACCGTACCCCGAAAGTCTCGCGCACTGTTCCAGGGTCAGAGTTGACAACGGCGTCTCGCGAACGCAGAGGATCAGCTTGTAGCGTTCTTTCAGACACACCTGTGCGGCACGCGTGATCAGCGTATCGCCGATCCCCGAGGCGATTTTGCCGATTGTTGACGTGGATGCGGGTATGACGACGAGCGCGTCGAACCTGTTCGACCCCGAAGCCGGCGGCGCAGTCAAATCGTCGTCGGAAAATTGCCTCGCGACATGCGGCTTGAGGTCTTTCTCGCCGATGCCGAGTTCGTCCCGGAGCAGGACTTTTCCCCAATCACTCACAATGAGGAACTTCCGATGGGAGCATTTCTTCAGAAAGTCGAGCGCGTATGCCGCGCCGGATGACCCGGTAATACCCACGACGATCTTCACGTAAGCTCCCCGACGAGGATCATAAAGAAGACGGAAAATCCCGCAACGGCGTTGATTGTGAAGAATGCAAGCTCGACATCCGACGCCTTCTTCTGCTCAAGGAACAGGAGAATGCCGGTAAGCACAAGAAGAGGGAGCGCAAGAAGAGAGAGGATCGAATAGAAGAAGAGGATTGCCAACAGGACAAATGCTACTGCATGAAACACGCCGGAGAATTGGAGGGCCTTGTCCCTGCCGAACCGGGAAGGAAACGAATAGAGGTTCTCCTTCCTGTCGAATTCCTCGTCCAGCGTGGAGTAGATGATGTCAAACCCCGCAACCCAGAACAGCGTGAAGAGACTGAGAAGAATGGGGATGGTCATGTTCTGGATCGACGGCGACACGGCGAACCAGCCCCCGAGCGGCCCCATGGCAAGTCCGAGGCCGACGCCAAAATGCGCGAGCGGCGTATATCGCTTCATCGTCGGATAGATGATGAAGACGGCAAGGGGAATCGGAGAGAGCGTAAAGCAGAAGTCGGAAAGGTACCACGCGGAGCCGAAATAGAGCAACCCTCCGGCGATAAGCACCCAGAGCGCTTCGCTCAATGACATGCGACCGGCCGGGAGGTCCCGAACCGATGTCCGGGGATTCCTGGCATCAATATGCCGGTCGATGATCCTATTCAGCGAGAAGGCAATGGTCCGGGCCCCGGTTGCCGCTGCGAGGACAAGAAACAGGACCTTCACCGAAGGGGTTGATCCCTTCGTGCCCAGAAGCACGCCGCTATAAATGAGCGGGAGCGAAAACAGCGTATGTTCGATCTTGACAAACGAGAAGTATTTTTTCACAAGGTGGCCGAGGGTGCGTCCTTACGCCGTTGCACCGCCTTACTCCCACTCAATCGTCGCCGGCGGCTTCGAACTGATATCATACACGATGCGGTTGATCCCCCGCACCTCGTTCGTAATGCGCGATGAAATCCGCGCCAGCACATCATGTGGGATGTGATACCAGTCGGCGGTCATGCCATCCACGCTCGCGACCGCCCTGATGGCGGCAGTATACTCGTACGTGCGGTCATCGCCCATCACGCCGACCGATTGCACGGGAAGAAGCACGGCGAAACATTGCCAGATGTCGCGATACAGACCGGCGGCCTGGATCTCTTCAATCAGAATGGCATCCGCCTGCCGCAGGAGGTTGAGCCGGTCGCGCGTAATCGGACCGAGTATGCGCACGGCGAGACCGGGGCCGGGGAATGGATGTCGCCAGATTAGCGCCTCCGGTATTCCGAGAGTCTTGCCGACTTCACGGACTTCGTCTTTGAAGAGCTCGCGGAACGGCTCGATGAGCCGGAGGTGCATCCGTTCGGGAAGCCCGCCGACATTGTGATGCGACTTGATGGTCACCGAGGGACCACGGAACGACGTCGATTCGATGACGTCGGGGTACAGCGTCCCTTGCGCAAGGAAATCGACTTTCCCGATCTTGCGTGCCTCCCGTTCGAAGACCTCAATGAACAGTCGGCCGATGATCTTCCGTTTCTGCTCGGGATCCGTGACGCCGAAGAGCTCGTCCAGGAATAGATCCGTCGCATCAACGTATTCGAGATTCATGTGGAAGGTGGAACGGAACGTTTCAACAACCTGTTCCGATTCCCCTTTCCGCATGAGACCGTTGTTGATGTGGATACAGAACAGGCTGTCGCCGACCGCCTTGTGCAGGAGGACTGCCGCCACTGCGGAGTCAACGCCGCCGCTGAGCGCGCAGAGGACTTTTCCGCCGCCCACCGTTCTGGCGATCTGTTCGACGGTGTTCTCGACAAACGATGTTGCGCTCCATCCCCCCTTGCACCCACAGATGCCGTAGAGAAAATTCCTGAGAACTTCCTTCCCTCTGGGAGTATGGACGACTTCAGGGTGGAACTGGACGCCGTACAACCGCCTTGCCTTGTTCCGGATCGCGCAAATCGGCGCGTTCGACGTATGGGCAATGGGCTCAAAGCCTTTGGGGATTGCTGTGAGGTGATCGCCGTGGCTCATCCAGACTGTGAGCGTCTCGTGGCTATTCCCATCAAAGCCGGCAAAGAGGTCGGAGGTATCTTCGACTGTCAGCTGTGCGCTGCCGTACTCCCGGCGAGCAGCCTTGTCCACTTCGCCCTCAAGCTGGAATGCCATCAATTGCAGTCCATAGCAGATGCCGAGAACGGGAATGCCGAGGTCAAAAATCGCGGGGGAGGATATCGGGGCGTTGGCCTCGTACGAACTGTACGGACTTCCTGAAAGGATGATCCCTCTCGGTGAGATTTCGCGGATGCGTTCCGGAGAAAGTGAGAACGGATGGAGTTCGGAATAGACCCCCAGCTCTCGCACACGCCGGGCGATCAACTGGGAGTACTGCGAACCATAATCAAGAATAAGAACGGTTTCCGGATGAGCCATAGTGGGCAGAGTCTCAGAGATTTTGAATATACCAAATCCTCCTCTCAGACTCAATCGCTGCGAGGGCTCCGAGCAGTTACCGTTGTTTCTTGCGTCGGCCGGAGACCTCTTTCTTCACGAACGCATCAAGGATATCGGCAAGGTCGGGCTTCGTCTGTTCCGCCAGCGTATATTGCACTCTGGTGGAGGGCTTCGTGATGCGGACGATCCTCCGGAGATCGATCGGGGTCCCGATGATGACCGCGTCGCACGGAACCTGATTGATCGTCTCTTCGAGATCTTTCAGCTGCTCACCGCCGTACCCCATGGCCGGCAGAAGCGTCCCGGTCCGCGGATACTTTGCGTATGTTTCCGCAATAGTGCGGACGGCGTAGGGACGCGGATCGATGATCTCTGCGGCGCCAAACTGGCGGGCTGCAAGGATCCCCGCGCCGAACTGCATCTCGCCATGCGTCAACGTCGGACCATCTTCGATCACGAGGACGCGCTTTCCTTTGATGACAAGCGGGTCGTCGACCGTGATCGGCGAGGTTGCGAGAATCACACGCGCGCCGGGGTTCACGCGCTTGACGTTCGAGACGACGGTGTCGACATTCGCCGCAGTCGCGCTGTCGACTTTGTTGACGACGACCACGTCGGCGAGACGCACATTGGTCGCACCCGGATAATACTGAAGCTCATGCCCCGGCCGGTGGGGGTCGGCAACCGTGATGGTGAGGTCCGGCGCATAGAACGACGTATCATTGTTCCCACCATCCCAGATGATGACGTCGGCCTCCTTCTGAGCAAGACGGAGGATCGCGCCATAGTCGACTCCGGCGTAGATCACGCCCCCTTCGACAATGTGCGGTTCGTACTCTTCCATTTCTTCGACCGTGCAGTGGTGCTTCTGCAGGTCGTCAAGCGTTGCGTACCGCTGAACGCGTTGCTTCACAAGATCGCCATACGGCATGGGATGACGGACAGCGACGACCCTGAGCCCGCTGCTCCGGAGATACGAGCAGACGCGCCGCGATGTCTGGCTCTTCCCGGCACCGGTCCGGACCGCGACCACGGCAATCACCGGGACGGACGACCGCAGCATGGTCTCCTGCGCCCCGAGGAGGGTGAACTCCGCGCCGCAAGCGTTGACCAGTGTTGCCTTCTCCATGACGTACTGATTCGACACATCCGAGTAGGAGAAGATCACTTCTTCGGCATCGAATTTCTTGATGAGGGAGGGAAGCTCTGCCTCCGGGAATATCGGTATCCCTTTGGGGTAAAGAGGGCCTGCGAGCTTTGCGGGGTACCGCCGGCCCGCGATATTCGGGATCTGTGTCGCGGTAAAAGCGACGACCTGGTACCGTCTGTTCCCGCGGAAGACTGTGTTGAAATTGTGGAAGTCCCTTCCAGCGGCGCCCATGATGATGACTCGAGTTCGAACCATGCGAGAGTAGAGTTTAGTAGAGTGAGTTGAAGGACCTTTTTTCCGTCTGGGGCAAAGCGCTTCCCGGCGGGGTTTGGATTTTTTCTGCTATGCGTCGTCTGCCTCGATGCGTGTACCACCGTTCCCTTCGACGGCATCCATCAAGTGCTGGTGATCAGTGATAATCGCTGCCTCGCCGCCTTTCTCGACGAACTTAATGGCGGCTGCGACTTTCGGGCCCATACTCCCGGGAGAAAACTGATGCTGCGAAAGATACCGCCGGCATTCGCTGACGGTCATCCGGTCAAGGGGACGCTGCGTCATCTTTCCATAGTCAAGCGATACACGATCGACGTCCGTACAGATGACGAAGATCTTCGCGTCCAGTTGCCGGGCGAGGATCGCCGACGTGTGATCCTTGTCGATCACCGCCTCGACACCCTTGGTCAGATCGTGGTCATTGAACACGGGAATCCCTCCCCCACCCGCAGCAATGACGACCAGACCGCGGTCAACGCACGCCCTGATCGCTTCGATTTCGACAATCGCGATCGGTTCGGGTGACGGAACAACTCTGCGGTATCCCCGCGAGGCGTCTTCCGCAATCGACCAACCGAAAAGGTCCCGGTACCGTTCTGCCACTTCCTTTGTATAAAACGGGCCGATCGGTTTTGTCGGATTCTGGAACGCGGGGTCATGCGAGTCAACCAGGACCTGGGTAATAAGCGAGACGACCGGCGTCTTGAGTCCCTCGACCTGCATCATCTGCCACATGGCATATTGGAGCACGTACCCGATTTCCCCCTGGGTGTCGGCCACGCAACAGTCAAGGGGCAATCGGTATGCGTGCGCCGCGGCAAGCTCAGACCGCGTCAACTGGGCGCCAACTTGAGGCCCGTTGCCGTGCGAAAGCACAACCCTGTACCCCGCACGGAGAAGCCGGACAACAGCCGCAGCGGTCTCCACGGCATTTTCAAACTGTTCCTGCGCATTCCCATTCTGGCCCGCGCGGATGAGTGCGTTGCCCCCCACAGCCACGAGGATCAGGTCGGACTTCGGCATCAATCCCTCAACAATTCAAGCATCACTGCCTTCTGGGCATGCAACCGGTTCTCTGCCTGCTGGAAAACGACGGAGTTCTTGCTGTCAATGATCTCATCCTTGACTTCTTCATTCCGGTGAGCCGGAAGGCAATGCATGAACGCCGCATTGGGCTTCGCGAGGGAGAAGAGCGCACGGTTGACTTGATATGGAGCAAACACTCTGCGACGGACCTCCGCCTCCGCTTCCTGACCCATGCTCGTCCATGTGTCGGTGTACACCATGTCGGCGTCGCGAACAGCTTCCGCGGGATCACTCGTCCAGCTGATCTTTCCTCCGCTTTCCGCCGCCAGCGCTGTCGCGCGATCCACCACAGCGGCCGAAGGCCGATACCCCTCCGGCGTCCCGATCATCATTGTTGCTCCCAGCTTCGCGGCAGTGAGCATGAGAGAGTGGGTTACATTGTTCCCGTCACCCACATAAGAGAGCTTGGCTTTCTTCAGGTTCTTCTTCAGCTCGATCAACGTGAGGAAATCGGCGAGGGCCTGGCAGGGATGTTCGTAGTCCGTAAGGCCGTTGATGACCGGAATCGACGCATATCCGGCAAGCGATGTGCAGATTTCGTGTCCGAACGTCCTGATCATGATTCCGTCAACCATGCGTTCGAGATTCTTCGCGACATCATAAACCGATTCCCTCTTCCCGAGGCTGATGTCGGCCGGGGTCAGAGTCAATGAATCGCCTCCGAGTTGGGAGATCCCAACCGTGAAAGTCGTCCGCGTGCGCAATGACTGCTTTTCGAAGATCAATGCCATGAACTTCCCGCTGAGCGCCGACCGGTACTTTTTGGGATGAGCCTTGATGTCGGCCGCACGTCGGAAAAGCAGCGAGAGTTGGCTGGAGGAAAGATCATCAATCGAGAGAAGATCGCGTCCTTTGAGCGACGACGATCTCCGGGGTTCTTTCTTCACCTGTGGTCTCCTTGAGGATTGAGGAAGAATCTTGGTCGATGTGAAGATCGGAGAGAATCTGCTCCCCGATGTTCAATTTGTATGCCGAACCTACATATAGTTTAAGTGATTTAAACCTTGATTTCGAGTTATTTTTGAGGATTATTTCTTAAGTTTAAGAAATACGAAGTTTAAAAAGTTTAAACGCAAATCAAGGTTGGGAAACTCCCGCATGAAAGCCGCCTTCCAGGGTGTCCATGGCGCAAACAGCGAAGTCGCCGCCATGATAATGTTCGGAAAGTCGATCACCACTGTTCCATGTCCCCGGTTTGAAGACGTTTTTGATGCAGTCGGGAAAGGGAAAGCCGACTACGGGATCATCCCGATCGAGAACTCCCTTGCCGGAAGCATTCACCAGAATTACGATCTCCTCCTGACCCACCCCCTGCACATCGTTGGCGAGTCACACCTCCGAATCGTCCATGCGCTGATGGCGACTCCGGGCGCATCGCTGAAGAAGCTCCTTCGCGTGCGATCGCATCCACAGGCACTCGCCCAGTGCAGCAAGTTTTTCCGGCAACATCCGCGGATTGAGCCGGAAGCGTTCTTCGACACTGCCGGAGCGGCAGAATCCGTGGCACGCGAGCACCTTCCTCAGGTCGGAGCGCTCGCCGCACCTCACGCAGCGGAATTGTACGGGCTGGAGATTCTGCGGATGCATGTGGAAAACACTTCAGACAATTATACCCGTTTCCTGGCGGTGGCGGGAAAACCATCTCCTCTTCACCGCGGTGCGGCGGCAAAATGCAGCCTCGCCTTCCGCCCGGCAAAAAACATCCCCGGGATCCTCTTCCGCATTCTCGGTGTTTTCTCTTTGCGAGACATCGATCTTCTGAAAATCGAGTCGAGGCCGGACCCGCGCTCGCCGTTTGAATATCTTTTCTACGTCGACCTGGCCGGCAACCCCGGCGAGAAGCGGGTCGCGAACGCCCTCGCCCATCTTCAGGAAGTCGTCTCGGAATATCGATTGCTCGGCGCCTATCCCATGGGAGCTGGCAATGTGTACGGATCGAGCAGGGGAAGTCATGGAAAAAGGCCGCGGCGCCGCAGATAATCCTCCGAACCGGTTTGCGCAGTTCCACGCGGAGCCCTTCGACGTCGACGTCCCCTACGAGGACGAACGGCCTCCGGTAAAGACCCTGTTCTTCGACGACACGTCGAAGAGCATTCTTGCGAAGAATGACAGCCCTGACATCCCCTTCACCTTCAGCGTCAATCCCTACCGCGGGTGCGAGCACGGGTGTGTTTACTGCTACGCACGACCTTCGCATGAGTATCTCGGCTTTTCGGCCGGACTGGATTTCGAATCGCGGATCATGGTGAAGCGGAATGCACCGGCACTCCTGCGACACGAGCTGCTTGCGAAGACGTGGGTCCCCCAGGTGGTCGAGATGTGCGGGAACACCGATTGCTATCAACCTGTGGAGCGCGTCCTTCAGTTGACGCGAAAGTGTCTTGAGGTCTTCCTCGATGTGCGCAACCCTGTCGCCGTGATCACCAAGAATGAAATGGTGACTCGCGATCTCGATTTCCTCGCATCGCTCGCCCGGGAGCATCTCGTTCACGTCACACTTTCGATCACCACCCTTGACGAATCGCTGGCCAGAGCCATGGAGCCGCGGACATCCACCCCGCGACGCCGGCTGGAAGCTGTCCGGATGCTTGCTGAAGCCGGCGTCCCGACCAGTGTCTCGATTGCGCCGGTAATCCCGGGACTTACAGACGAGGAGATCCCGTCGATCCTCCGGGAAGCCGCGAATCACGGCGCCTCCAGCGCAACCTACTCGGTTCTCCGGCTCCCCGGAGCAGTGGAGGGCCTCTTCACGTCCTGGATCAACCAGATCGTCCCGGATCGGGCCAGGAAGGTTCTCGAACGCGTGCGCGAGCTCCATGCGGGATCGCTTGCCGACAGTAGGTTCGGCAGACGCATGCGTGGTGAAGGCAACATCGCGAACGTGATCGAGGACCTCTTCGCCCTGACATCCCGGAAATTCGGCCTGGCAGAACCGCGGGAGAAGCTCGATACCGGAAAATTTGCGGGGAATATTCCTCCCCAGCTTGACATGTTCTACGACAGCGATTATCGTCCGTAAGCCCGCTGAATCCTCTACTGCATCCCATCGAAAATTTCCATATATTTTGGGTCTCAGAGTCTCTCATCCTCGTTCACACGGGAGTTTACGTTCATGCCTATCGATCTCAACGTCCCTTCGCCGTTCAGTTCGCGTCACATCGGTCCGCGACCGCAGGACAGGGAAGAGATGCTTCGCACGCTCGGCGAGAAGGACGACAAAACATTTGTCGACGGAGTCGTTCCCGCATCAATTCGTCTCGCGAAACTCGAAGGGTTGGAGGAACCGATGGATGAACACGGGGTGCTCGTGCGCCTCGGTGAGATCGCCAACAAGAATGAGGTATGGCATTCCTACATCGGCATGGGGTACTACGATACCATTACTCCCCCGGTGATCCTGCGGAACATCCTCGAAAACCCCGGCTGGTACACCGCCTACACACCCTATCAGGCGGAGATCGCCCAGGGACGCCTCGAAGCCCTTCTGAATTTTCAGACGATGGTATGCGACTTAACAGGGATGCAGATTGCGAACGCATCGCTGCTGGACGAAGGAACGGCTGCAGCGGAGGCGATGGGGATGTTTTTGTCAATGAAGAATCATCCGTCGAAAGCGGTGTTTTTTGTCGCTGACGATTGTCATCCACAGACGATCGCCGTCGTGCGCACACGCGCCCGGCACCTCGGCGTGCGCGTCGTCGTCGGGCCCTGGACGTCCGTCGAAATCACGGAGGACCTTCTCGGGGTGCTTGTCCAGTATCCCGCGACAGACGGCGCAATCAACGATTACGCATCCCTGTTCACACGCGTCCACGCGGTCGGGGCACTCACCGCTTGCGCAGCGGATCCGCTGTCGCTGGCGCTCCTGACTCCTCCGGGGGAATTCGGTGCGGACGTCGTCGTTGGGAATACGCAACGGCTCGGCGTCCCGATGGGCTTCGGGGGACCTCACGCCGCGTTCTTCGCAACCCTGGAGCAGCATAAGCGGTTTGTCCCCGGCCGCATCATCGGAGTGTCGGTCGATTCCAACGGGAACCGCGCCCTCAGAATGGCGCTCCAGACGCGGGAGCAGCATATCCGGCGGGAAAAGGCGACGTCCAATATCTGCACCGCGCAGGTCCTTTTGGCGGTCATGGCCGGAATGTACGCCGTATGGCATGGCCCGGACGGATTGAAGACAATAGCGATGCGGATCCACGAACTTGCGAAAGTCCTCGCTGCGGGTCTTGAGGAGCTCGGGCATACAGTCCTTCACAAGAGCTACTTCGACACGCTGCGCATTGCGCCGAAGGCCGGGATTCGTGAATCGATCCTCCGACGCGCGGGCGATTCACACATGAACTTCCGCCTTTATCCGAACGGGGACATCGGGATCTCGCTGGATGAGACCAGCAGCCAGACGGATATTGAAGCACTCTTTGACATCTTTGCCTCCCGCAACGCACCGACCCTGGACATCATCAAGATCTCGAAGGACTTGCCGGCGGGATTTTCTGGACCTCGTGCGCGGACGACTCCGTATCTGCAGCACCCGGTCTTTCATCGCTATCGATCGGAAACGGAAATGCTCCGATACATCCACTCGCTCGAAGCGAAAGACCTTTCTCTGACCACCAGCATGATCGCCCTCGGATCATGCACGATGAAGCTGAATGCAACGGCAGAGATGATTCCCATTACGTGGACGAAATTTGCCCGCATCCACCCCTTTGCGCCTGCGGAGCAGGTCAGGGGATATCGGGAAATCGTCGACCAGCTTTCCCGATGGCTCAGCGCCATCACCGGGTTCACCGCCGTCTCGATGCAGCCGAACGCCGGAGCACAGGGAGAGTATACCGGGCTCCTGGTCATTCGCGCCTACCACGAATCCCGGGGTGAAGAGCACCGGAACGTCTGCCTGATCCCCCATTCCGCCCACGGGACAAATCCTGCAAGCGCGGTCATGGCCGGGATGACCATCGTCGTCGTCGAGTGCGACGCGCAGGGGAACATCGATGTCGACGATTTGCGATCCAAGGCGACCGAGCACAAGAAGTCACTGGCCGCGCTCATGGTGACGTATCCGTCAACACATGGCGTGTTTGAAGAGCAGATCAAGCAGATGTGCTCGATCATCCACGAGAATGGCGGGCAGGTGTACATGGACGGGGCGAACATGAACGCGCAAGTCGGTCTGTGCCGGCCTGCGGACATCGGCGCAGATGTCTGTCATATCAACCTGCACAAGACGTTCTGCATACCGCATGGAGGCGGGGGACCGGGGATGGGACCGATTGCCGTCGCTCCCCATCTTGCGGAGTTCCTTCCTTCCCACCCTGTCGTGAAGACTGGTGGTCATCAATCGATCGGCTCGGTAAGCTCCGCACCGTACGGAAGCGCGAGCATCATCGTGATTTCGTGGGCGTACATCGCGCTCATGGGTGCCGCCGGATTGACAGAGGCGACGGTGACAGCGATTCTCAACGCCAATTACATGGCGAAGAAATTGGAACCGCATTTCCCCGTGCTGTATCGGGGCGCAAGAGGACGCGTCGCGCATGAGTTTATCGTCGATCTCCGGGAGTTCAAACACGCCGGCGTCGAGGCCGAGGACGTAGCCAAGCGGCTGATGGACTACGGCTTTCACGCGCCGACGGTTTCATTCCCCGTTGCAGGGACGCTCATGATCGAGCCGACGGAGAGCGAGTCAAAAGAAGAGCTCGATCGGTTCTGCGAGGCGCTGATTGCCATCCGGGCCGAAATCCAGGAAGTGATGGACGGGACCGTCGACAAGCAGAACAATGTCCTGAAAAACGCACCGCACACCGCGGAGATGGTCGCAAGCGACGCATGGAAATTCCCCTACGGCCGCGAGAAGGCCGCGTATCCGCTTCCTTCGGTGCGCGCACGGAAGTTCTGGCCGGCTGTCGGACGGATCAACAACGCGTACGGCGACCGCAACCTCGTCTGCACCTGTCCGCCCATCGAAGAGTACGAAACTCCAGTCCACTCCAACGGACGTCAATGAAACTCCTTCTGCGAGCCGGGCTTCTCCCGGCTCTCCTGGCATTCGTTGTCGCCACTGCGCCTGCCCAGTGGCACTCCATCGGCGCTGTCGATCGCGAGCTCTCCCGTGACAAGGACGCGATCACGCTGAAATCCGGACAAGCCGTTGTTGAAGTGCAGTGCCTCTCGCCGTCCATCGTGCGGGTGCGGATGAACCCTTCCGGGACGTTCCATTCCGACCGGTCATGGGCTGTGGTCGGCCAACCAATGGCTCACCCCACGGTCCGCTTCCTCGAGAACGCCACCCAATATACCTTGTCCACAACGGGCATTGGTGTGGCGATTACGAAGAACCCTCTCCGCATCATCATCCTCGACTCGTCCGGGACCGTGATTTCCCAGGACGATCCGGTGAAGGGCATGGCGTGGTCCGGGAACGAGGTCCGGGCTTGGAAGTCGATGTCCAGCGACGAACACTTTTACGGTTTCGGGGAAAAGGCGGGACTTCTTGATCGGGCGCAGACGGCGTGCACGATGTGGAACAGCGATATCCCCGCCTACACTGCCGATACCGATCCCCTGTATGAGTCGATTCCGTTTTTCCTCGCAGTCCATCGCGGCACCGTGTACGGACTGTTCTTGGACAACACCTTCCGCTCGTCGTTCGACATGGGGAAGGAATCGCACAACGCGTACTCCTTCGGAGCGGAAGGTGGAGACCTGGACTATTATGTCTTTGCCGGGAGCGATCCGAAACACATCCTCACGGAGTACACGGAACTTGTCGGCCACATGCCTCTCCCCCCTCTCTGGTCACTCGGTTATCAGCAGTGTCGATGGAGTTACCCGACGGAACAACGCGTGAGGGAAATTGCAGCGGGATTCCGCTCGCGGTCTATCCCGTGCGATGTCATCTACCTCGATATCGATTACATGGACGGGTATCGAATCTTCACCTTCAACAAGAAGAATTTTCCCGACCCGAAGAAGCTGACCGCTGACCTCGGGTTAGAAGGCTTCAAGGTCGCCGTGATCGTCGACCCCGGCATCAAGACCGATTCCTCCTACGGCGCGTTTGCATCAGGCCTTGCCGAAGACGTTTTTCTCAGACGCCCTGATGGCAGCCTCTATACGGGAAAAGTGTGGCCGGGAATCTGCGCCTTTCCGGATTTCACTTCAGGGAAGGCACGAACGTGGTGGGGAAACAATTTCAAGGTGCTCGTCGATGCCGGCATCAGGGGTTGGTGGAACGACATGAACGAGCCGTCCGTGTTCGATGTCCCGACAAAGACGATCGACCGTGATGTGGTTCACCGGGATGACGGGACACCGGCGACGCATGCCGAGGACCATAACATTTACGGCATGGAGATGACCCGCGGGACCTATGACGGCGTCAGGCGGCTCCTTCCGGATGAACGTCCGTTCGTCCTCACCCGCGCATCCTATGCCGGCGGCTGGCGCTACGCTGCCGCCTGGACAGGCGACAACGTTTCATCCTGGGAACATTTGAACCTTGCCGTCTCCATGTGCCTGAACCTGAGTATCTCCGGTCAGCCTTTTGTCGGAAGCTGACATCGGGGGGTTCATCGGTCATCCGTCCGGAGAATTGTTCGCGCGATGGCTGGAACTGGGCGTCTTCACGCCGCTCATGCGCGCCCATTCGGTCATCAACGAAGTCAACAAAGAGCCCTGGGAGTATGGCGATAGTGTGACGAACGTCAACCGCAAGACGATCGAGCTGCGGTACCGCTTTCTCCCGTTCATTTATACACAGATGGAAATCGCCTCCCGGACCGGCGTTCCGCCGATGCGACCGATGATCTTCAACTATCCCGGCGCCGAGGAATTCCAGGGGGTGGCAAGCCAGTACATGTTCGGCGACGATCTCCTGGTGGCACCCGTCCTCGATGAGAATGAACGAACGAAGGACGTCCTCCTCCCATCCGGACAATGGTATGACTACTGGAGCGACTCGCTCCTTGTCGGACCGCGGAGTGTTCGCGTTGACGCCCCGCTCGACCGGCTACCCCTGTTCGTCCGTGCCGGGGCAGCGTTGCCGACGCGACAGGTCGTTCAGTCCACCGCGCAGGCGCCGATTAATCCGTTGACCATCACCGTCTATCCCGACAGGCTGATGAAGGACGACCGGACGGAGTGCTACGAAGACGACGGTCACTCCTTCGCCTACGAAAAGGGGGGCTTCCTGAAACGGATGTTGGTCCAGCATTCGGACAACTCCGAGGTGCGTCTTGCCATAGCAAAAGCGGAAGGGACGTACGTCCCCGCAGCGAGGCGTCTCGTGGTTGCGTTCAAGGGGATGGCCAGACGCCCGGCGCGAATTCTGGTCAATGGAAAGACTGTTCCGCTTGCCTCTCCACCCAGGCAGGCGATTCCGGGTTGGTCCTATGACTCCCGCACAGCCACGCTCTGGATGGATGACACGAATGACGCCATCAGCATCGTCGTCGTGAGCGGCAATTAGGGGTGAATCAACGCCGCTCGATCCGGGGGCCGGTGCCCTTGCAACTGCGCGTTTGGCGCAATATATTCATTGCACCCGAGCGCCAAGAATAATCGAACGCAAACAATGGATACTCCAGACAAGAATCGACTGCGGGAGTTGTTGGATTCTGCGTGCGAATGTGCGGAGGATGGGAAATGCGAAGAAGCACTGCGGACTATCAGAGCAGAGCTCGAGCACCACAGGAGAAGCGTCTTTCTTCTGGCCCTGGAGCATCAAGTGGAACAGCTGAAAGAGTATACTCGCGACGAGCCGCGCACGGAAATGCAACGGCTGGACATTCTTGATTCCCTTCCCGGCCTCATCGAAAAAGCCGCAGAGCACCCGGAAATCACCGTCGACCGGCATTCTCCTTCACCCACCCCTCACCCCGATGAGCAGGAAGCCGCCCGCCGATGGCTCACCAGCCAGTATCTGCAGCATGCCTACCGGTATTTCCTCGAACGGCATTACACGCGTGCCCTCACCGAAGTCCGACGGGTCTTCATCCTCGAGCCGGCGAACCCGCTTGCCAGGACACTCGAGTCACGGATTGACGCGATGCTTGCCGGTCATGAAGAATCGGAGCACGTTCTTTAAGCATCAACCGAGCCCGCCTACCGCAGATCGAGCATCACTCCCTGCACCCCCCAGCGTGCCCGCACTTTTACCGTATCCGCCGAGACTCCAAACGGTCCTGAGGGCTTGAACGGAAAGACCTGGCCGAAGTCGTACGCTTCATTGCGCGCAACGTCGACGAATCCACCTACTGTCCACTTGCCTTCCGGAAGCCGGTCCATCGCGAACGGACCCGGACGCTCACGTCGGATGGTCCTTATGACCTGCGGCGTTTGATCGATCGTCGTTGCGGTAATGTAAATCGGATCGTGCAGCAATGTATCGGCTCGGACAATCCCTTCCAGTGATCCGGTCGTACGCACGTCGGAAGTCCTGAAGCTTACCACCAGTGTGGAATCTTTGTACCCGTTCCCGGCAAGGTCTCGCAGGGAATCGAGCATGAACGTGAGTTGGTACCACGCCGCCGGCAGGAGTTCATGCGCAGGGATTGCCGTGAGCGTCAGCCCTCCCCGCCACGCCAGCGAGATCGCGACGGGGGCCCCGGTGGAATCTCGCAGCCGAATCGCCCCCGCCAATGGAGACACGATGGGTCTTTCCGAAAAGTTCAACGCAATCGCCGAGTCCGCAGGTATTGTCCTTGCACTGTCGGCAAAATCCGTGTGGACTGCAGGCCTGAGCGTGTCCGGTTCTCCCGATGCAACGAATACCACCGCGCCGCGGACGGAATCGATGGGGTTCTGTGCAAGGTCCATGAGACCCGCCGCGATGACCCGATACGCACGTCCGCTATCGACAGGGGAACTCGTTTCAATGCCAATGTCCGCCGGATGATTGGCATCGATGTACCAGGAGGCCAGTACGAGTCCCTTCTGCGTGAGAGTGTCAACCACATGGAATCGGACCCCGGAGAACGATGAGGTATCGGTTGGCTCACTGACATGGAGGAGGATGCTCTGCCGGCCGACATTCCGGGCCGACGTAAGAAACGGTTTCGTGGTGTCTTCCTTCGTGAGCCTGAATCTCAAGCCGCTGCTGGAAGGTGCCTCGCGCGACAGTGCAATATCGGACCGCCAGACTCCGAACGCGTCCACCTGCCGGTCATAAAGAAGATTCCGGTACTCATCGCGAACTGCAAGGACACGGTAGGCGCCGTACGCAAGGTGCGACAGGAGAAATGTCCCGTCCTTCCCCGTTTGCTGAATGTAATCCGGCCGGGTATGCGTTGGATCCAGGGTGTCTGACTTGATGTCGTCCAGCCGGTACGCGAACAGCATCACACCATCGGGCTGCTCATCGTAGACCCGCCCGCTGATCGCACCACGATCAATCGAATCGCCCGTGGCAAATGCGAGACTGAACCCGTGGGCCATCCGGTTGCCTGCATGCAAATCTTTGACGTCGGTCCCGACATTGACCACGTAGGTGGTGTTCTTGCGGAGCGAGTCTGAGAACGTAATCCTGACCGTCTTGCCGCTCCAGTCGAACTCCAGGTCGCCGACGTACGGTGACACGAACACCGACTGCTGGAGGGAGAGCCTGTCGACATATTTGCTGAATTCCAGCTCGACCGATGGAGTCGTGACGTGCGTTGCGTCGCTGTCCGGCTCGGTCCTGAGAATTTCGGGCGGCACCGTATCGACCGGTCCCCCGCCGGGTTCGATCTGCCCTGCACACTCAAGAAGAAGGACCGAAAGGACGATGGCCAGGAGAACGACGAGTGATTGACGGAAGGAAGGAGAGAGGTGATTCACAGTGTTCAATCCGGATTAGGAGTGACGGAATCCGCTTTATTGATGGAGGTTCGGGGTCGTGGCGGAGCGGCTCCGCGATCGCTCCGCCAGTGCTCTCAATCTTCTGGCCATCCGGACGTTCCGCATATGCTCGTCGAATGTCCTGCTGAACCAGTGTCCGCCTTTCCCGTTCGCAACGAAGTACAGATACTGATGGTGGGCGGGAAACAACGCGGCGATGATCGATGAACGTCCCGGGTTGTTGATCGGACCCGGCGGCAATCCGGCATGCTGATAGGTATTGTAGGGATTATCCATCTTCAAGTCATCATACGAGAGTCGTCGCGGACCATTTTCAAGAATATACTGTATCGTCGGATCGGCCTCGAGGCGCATACCGATCCGCAGGCGGTTATAGTAGACGCCGGCAACGATCGCGCGTTCTTCGCTCAACCGCGTTTCCCCCTCCACGATCGAGGCCATCGTTACAGCGTCAGCGAACAGTCAGGTTGAGGTCACGGATTCGGTCCCGCAATGAATCCACGAGGAAATGGTTGAACGCACCGGCGAGTTCCCGGAGAATATCGTGTTCGTCAGTCTGCCAGTTGAAACGATACGTGTCGGGAAGGAGATAGCCCTCGAGCGACGGGTCCGGGAATCCGAGGTGATGGGTGAAGGCTGTGTCATTCGCGAACTGGACATACTTGGCTGAATCGATCCCCAAATGTCTCTCAAAGATCCTCGCCTGGCGTCTGATCGTCAATCCTTCCGGGATCGTTACAGAGATCGCGACAATCCCCTTTCCATAGTACAGGAAGTGGAAGAGTTCTTCATTCGAGATCCCGCTTTTGAGAAGGTATTTCCCGACATGAATGCGAGACCTCCCGCCAAGAATGTCCGCGGTAAGAAGGAACAGTTCACGGCTTCGAATGATCCCTCCTGCTTCGAGCGTGTCCACGACCGAGGAAAAGGTCTCCCCCTTCGAGACAAACAGCGCCTTCTCGCCCCCTTGCGGAAACGTATTCGGCCAGTAGAGGTCGAACAGGATAAACCCGATCGCAATGACGACGATCAGAGAGAGTCCGATCGCGATACGACGCAGTACCCGCCGAGCCGATCCCCGAAATTTCTTCTCAGCCATGCGTTCTCACGTCAATTCAAGATTCGGAGAGGCGTTCAGCCGGAAATCTGATGAGTAACCTTTCGAGGCCTTCAACCAGCCGACATACGCGATCATTGCGCCGTTGTCCATGCAGTATTCCAATGCAGGATGAAAATAGGGAATGCCACGCGTGCCGGCTTCCTGCTGCAACTGTCTCCGCAGTCCTGAGTTTGCGGAGACACCGCCGGCGAGGGCGATGGCCTTGACCGCAAACTTCTCCGCAGCATTGATCGTCTTGCGGACAAGGACATCGGTCACCGCCTGTTGAAAACTCGCGCAAATGTCGTTCACGGCTTCCTGGCCCAAGCGTTCGATCACCGGCCCGCCGGCTTCGATCCCCTTGTCGCGCAGATAGTAGAGAACAGAGGTCTTGACGCCGCTGAAGCTGAAATCGAATGAGCCCGGCTCGAGGTACGACCGGGGAAAAGCAATCGCCCGCGGGTCTCCTTTCGACGAGAGCCGGTCGATCGCCGGTCCCCCCGGATACCCCAGTCCGAGCATTTTTGCAACCTTGTCGAACGCTTCCCCTGCTGCGTCGTCGCGGGTCTGACCGAGCAGGATGTGATCGAAGGGCGCCCGCACAACGACAAGCATCGTATGACCGCCCGAGACGATCAGCGAAAGAAAGGGGTACTCCGGCTTTTCCGCCCCGAGGAAGTTGGAGTAGAGGTGGCCTTCCATGTGATTGACCCCGAGGAACGGAGCACCGAGGTTGACCGAAAGACCTTTTGCAAAGCTGAGTCCCACAAGGAGGGCGCCGGCGAGCCCGGGGCCGTACGTGGCTGCAATGACGTCGATTTCCTCCTTCCGGCGGTGGGCTTGATCCATCGCTTCTTCCACCACCTGCACGATCAGGCGCTGGTGTGCGCGGGACGCAAGTTCGGGGACGACCCCGCCGTATTTTGCATGGACGAACTGGGAGGAAATGACGTTGGAACAGACCGTTCCCTCGTCCACAACTGCCGCAGAGGTTTCATCACAGGACGTCTCAATACCGAGCACACGCATAGGCTAAATCGTAAAGAATCTCAAAAAGAATTGCAAGCAACGGAGCGCCCATTGCGCATGTCGTTGAAAATTCCTATATTAAAATCTTAGTTCCAACCAGGAAGGTCGTATCATGGCGAAAGTATGTGACATCTGCGGCAAGAGTCCGGTCAGTGGCAACAACATCAGCCACGCACACAATCTGACACGCCGGCGATGGCTCCCGAACCTCCAGGTCGTCCATGCGAAAGTGAATGGACGCACGAAGCGGATGAAAGTCTGCACAAACTGCATCAAGTCGAACAAGGTGCTCAAGGTGGCGTGACGGCGCCCGACAGTCGATCATCGATGTGACTCACCGGAAGCCATCAATGCCTGATGGCTTTTTTGTTCCATGCCCAAACTCGAACTTCAGCTGAATATCCCGAACCAGCTCACGCTGCTCCGGATCGCGCTGACTCCTGTCTTCGTCATCCTCCTTCTCTCCTCGTCTTCCACGCTCCGCCAGGTCTCCCTGATCGTCTTCGTTGTCGCTGCGCTGACCGACTGGTACGACGGCTGGATTGCACGGAAAATGGGATACGTCTCGCAGTGGGGAAAGTTCCTCGATCCCCTCGCCGACAAAATCCTCTCCTCGGCGGCGTTCATTTGTTTTGCTGCGCTTGGACTCGTCGACGCATGGATGGTCTGGATTATCATCATCCGCGATTTCCTGATCACGGGCCTTCGCGCGTATGCCGAATACCGCGAGCGACCGGTCGTCACCTCCCGCAGCGCCCAGACAAAGACGTTCAGTCAGTTCGTGGTGATGTACTATATTCTTATCCTGTATGTCTGCCGCACGATTCCCAGCGCCTATGAGAGCTTTGGAAAGTGGATTGACTGGTTGATGCACTACGAAGTGCTGTTCGGCATGATGCTGCTCGTGACCATCATGACCGTATGGACCGGAGTCGCGTATTTGATCGACAACAGGAAGACGCTCCACGACCTCTATGAGCGAGCAATCCTCACACGGTGAAGGAAGTCCTCCGCCGCTCCTTGCCAGCATTGTCGGGACAGGCCTCTTCGTCGGCTATATTCCGTGGGCCTCAGGCACGTTCGGAGCGCTCCTCGGCTGCATCGTTCTCCTGATTCCCGGCGTCTGGGACCCGGTCATTCTCTGGCCTCTCGCCGGAGTGATCTTCGGAGCCGGAGTCTGGAGCGCCGCCTCCATTGCGCGGTATGAAGGGAACCGCTTGACGGCAAATGCCGCCAGGACGAAGGATCGTTTCCAGCACGGCAGACATGCAGCGCCGGACCCCTCGATTGTGGTCGTCGATGAGATTGTCGGGATGTGGATCGCCGTCCTTCACCTCCCCTGGTCGTTCCTCTCCCTCTTGATCGCATTCGTCCTGTTTCGCATCTTTGATATTCTCAAGCCACCGCCTGCCGCATGGGTGGAGCAGATCCCCCGCGGTTGGGGAATCATGCTGGACGACGTTGTCGCGGGGATCTATGCAAACCTCGGCGCCCGACTTGTCCTCGTCATCCTTTCCGCAATGCACACCCTATGAACGGATCAATTCTCACCATCGGCGACGAGCTCCTGATCGGCCAGGTCGTCAACACGAATCAGGCCTACATCGCTCAACGACTCAACGACGCCGGAGTCGCCGTCGCGCGGATGGTCACCGTTGGCGATTCGATGCCGGCCATCATCGAGGCGTTCCGCGAATTGTGGCAGGCCTATGACATCGTCGTCGTGACGGGCGGCCTGGGACCCACGCACGACGACATCACGAAGCACAGCCGTCTGCACCTTCTTCGATTCGCCCCTCGAGAAAAAGGACGAGCTCCTTGCGCAGATCAAGGCGCTGCTTGAACGGCGGAACATTCCGTGGCGGGCTTCGCATGAAGAGCAGGCGTTGTTCCCATCGAAGGCGGTCGTGGTGCCCAACCCACGGGGCACCGCGGCAGGGATGCGGTTCGACAAGGACAGCCGCCACTTCTTCGTGCTCCCGGGAGTCCCGTACGAGATGAAAACGATGGTCGATCAATCGATCGTCCCCTTTCTGCTCCAACGCGGGGCAGGAGGGCGGATCCGGCATCGAACGCTCCGTACGATGGGTGCCACAGAGAGCTTCCTTGCCTCGGAGATCGGGCCTGTCGAAGAATTCCTTCACGGAGCAACGCTGGCCTTTCTCCCGTCGCCGACCGGTGTTCGGCTCCGCATCTCCGTCGAGGCCCCGACCTCGACCGCCGCGGACGAGCAGGTGGAACGGATCGAAGCGACGCTGCGGTCGAAAATTCCGCGGTTTATTTACGGTGTTGATGAAGAAGATCATCGAGGAGGTCATCGGCCGATTGTTGACCGCGGCCGGCAGGACCATTGCCGCCGCAGAGTCGTGCACGGGGGGTCACATCGCCGATCGGCTCACGAACATCAGCGGGAGTTCTGCCTATTTTGAGCGGGGAGTTGTAGCCTACAGCAATGCTTCGAAAGTCGCGCTGCTTGGCGTTCCGCTGAGTCAATCATCGAGAATGATGGCGCGGTCAGCGAGTCAGTCGCCAGAGCGATGGCAGAAGGCGTCCGCCGCATTGCAGGGACGACGTACGGAATCTCCACAACGGGCATTGCCGGTCCGACAGGCGGCACTCCGCAGAAGCCCGTCGGTCTCGTCTGGATCGGTTTCGCCGACGCGCAAACGAGCTTCGCAAAGCGGTTTCACTTCGGAGACGACCGGATGCTTGTCAAAGAGCGGGCATCACAGGCGGCCCTGGAGATCCTCTGGAGAGAAGCCTCTGGGGTACGGATCGATAATCGATAGTCGGTGGACGATGGTCGATAGTCAACACAAAGCGCTCCGTCTTTTCATTGCCTTCGATACCCCGGCGCCGGTCAAATCCCGCGCGCAGGAGATCATCCATACCCTGCGGACGGCAAACGCCGACGTGAGCTGGGAACGGGACGAGAAGATGCATTGCACGCTCAAGTTTCTCGGCGATACGGACTCCGATCGGATTTCAGAAATCCATGCGTGTCTCGACCATGTGAGCGCCTCACATCTCCCCTTCCGCATTGCGTATCGATCGCTGGGATTCTTCCCGAATGCCAGAGAGCCGCGCATTGTCTGGATAGGTATCGAAGAGCTCGACGGCAGTCTCCACCAGCTGCAGGAATCGATTGACGTCCAGCTCGCTTCACTCGGGTTCGAGACGGAGAAGCGGTCGTTTCACCCGCACCTGACGCTCGGTCGAATTCGCAGTGTCAGAAACCAGCGCCAATTGATTGCAACGACAGAAACCCTTACCTTTGCCTCAGAGCCCTATGTCATCGATTCCTTCTCGTTGATGCGCAGCGATTTGCGGCCCACCGGTTCAGTCTACAAACAAGAAAAAAGCTTCTCCCTCATCGGAAAACCGTGAGGCTGACAGTATTACTTATAGAACGGAGCATTCATGTCAGACGACAAAGACGCCAGAGCTCAGGCGCTGAAGATCGCGCTTGATCAAATTGAAAAGCAGCACGGCAAGGGGACGGTCATGCGTCTCGGGGAAGGTCCGATCCAGCAGGTGGACGTCATCTCGACGGCCTCGATCTCGCTGGACGCTGCGCTCGGGATCGGGGGTATTCCGCGGGGGCGGGTCATTGAGATCTATCGGACCCGAATCCTCCGGAAAGACTACGCTGTGCCTGCATATTATTGCAGAAGCGCAAAAGCTCGGAGGCATCGCGGCATTTATCGATGCCGAGCATGCGCTGGACATGGCGTACGCGAAGAAGCTCGGGGTCGATGTCAATGGACTCCTGCTTTCCCAGCCGGAGTTCGGCGAACAGGCGCTCGAGATCGTAGAGACACTCGTCCGGAGCGGCGCCCTGGACGTCATCGTCATCGATTCCGTCGCGGCCTTGACCCCGCGGGCCGAAATTGAGGGCGAGATGGGGGATCCCAGCATGGGTGTTCAGGCCCGGCTGATGTCGCAGGCATTGCGGAAGCTCACCTCCGCAATCAGCAAGTCGAAGACATCGGTCATCTTCACCAACCAGCTCCGGATGAAGATCGGCGTGATGTTCGGAAATCCGGAAACGACGACCGGCGGCAATGCGCTGAAGTTCTATGCGTCGGTCAGGCTTGATGTCCGCCGGATCGAGGCGATCAAGGACGGGACGAATATTGTCGGCAACAGGACGCGCGTGAAGGTCGTCAAGAACAAGGTCGCGCCCCCCTTCCGTGAAGCGCAATTCGACATCCTGTATAACGAAGGGATTTCCCGGCTGGGGGACCTCATCGACACCGCGGTCGAACAGAATATCATCGCGAAATCCGGGCTCCTGGTTTTCCTACAAGGAAGAACGGATCGGTCAAGGGCGCGACGCGGTCAAGAAGTACCTTCAGGACAACGAAAAGCTCCTGAAGACGATCGACATCGAAACCCGGCGGAAGCTTTCCCTGCCGGTGAAGGCAGAACCCGGAGCACCTGCCGGGGAAAAGGGAAATGGCGGCGGACCGAAGCCGGCCCCGCAGAAAGCTGACACCAGCGTCCCCAAACCCGAACCCTCCGCCGGAAAAAAGAAATAGCACCCGCCCTATCCGTCCCGATGGTCGGGCGACCGACCATCGGGACCAGGCGCGCTCATCATGCGCATCACCTCGATTACTCCCCAGCAACGCAATCCGTCCCGGCGCAATATATTCGTGGACGAAGAATTCTCCCTTGGCGTCGGGCCGGAAACGCTTATCCGGTTCGGACTCCGAACCGGCGATGAAGTTACGCCGGAGATCCTCCAGCAACTCGAACACGTGGAAGAGCTCGTGAGCGCTCGCGCCGTTGCGATGCGCTATCTGGGAGTCCGTCCACGAACGGAGAAAGAAATCCGGGACAAGCTGAGGGAGAAAGAGTTCGGCGACGAAGAGATCCAGAAGACGGTCGAGGCGTTGAAGGCCGCCCTGCTCCTCGACGATGCTGAATTTGCGCGGGCGTATGTGAGCGATCAGCTGGCGAAACGGCCGGCGGGCGCCTTGCTTCTCCGACGAAAATTGATGCTCCTCGGCGTCAGCAAGGAAATTGTTGAAGAGACGCTCAAGGGGTTTCTCGGGCCGGAGGAAAACGAGGCGCGGGCGTTGAGCATCGGGCGGGACTTCGTGCGCAAATCGCGCGCGATGCGGCCTCGCGAGGAGCAGGTGAAGCTGCGGAAGCGCACCGGGACGTTCCTCGGTCGGCGTGGGTTCACCTGGGATGTGATCCAATCGGTCTGCAAGAAGCTCTTCTCCAAATCGGAGGATGATATCGATGAGCAATCCCTCGAGTAGAGTCGTGTTCGATATCGAGACGCTGGCATTCCCGCTGGAGAGCTTTGATCAGGACCAGCGTGAATACCTCCTGAAATTCGCAACGAACAATCAGGAGAGACAAGAATCCATTGAGCGCCTGAGTCTTGGGCCGCTCACCGCGCGCGTGATCGCGATCGCCATGCTGAATCCGGACACGGAGAAAGGGCAAGTCTTCTACGAGCATCCCGGCGGGACGCGATCGATGGACGACTCGGGGATGATCGAGTACATCCCCGGGACCGAACGGGAGAGCATCGAGAATTTCTGGGCCGCGATCAGCAGGTTCCGGCAATTCATAACGTTCAACGGCCGGTCATTCGACTGTCCGTTCCTGATGATCCGGTCCGCGATCCTTGGAGTGAAATCGAGCCGAAACCTCGTCCCCTATCGCTACAAGAGCGACGAAAGCTTCGATCTGATGGAGCAACTGACATTCTACGGCGCCGTCAGGAAGTACAGCCTTGACTTCTGCTGCAAGGCGTTCGGGATTCACAGCCCGAAGAGCGACGGAATCACCGGGAAGGACCTGGAGAGGGTGTTCGCGGAGGGGGGATACCTGCAGATCGCGCACTACTGCATGGGGGACGTCAAGGCGACCGCGGAGTTATTCCGACGGTGGAAGGACTCTGTCGGATTCGATCTTTGACGTGAACCTGCCGGCACCACACATCTCACGGCAGGCGCGGCCAGCGTTTGGCGAATTCGAAATATATCATCGTGGCCGCGGCGAGCTTCAGTCCATCCCACCATGAAAAGATGAGAAGACCTGCACTCATCGCCTGCCCCACATTATGGAGGAGCACCGCGTACAGTTGAAGTGTGCCTGAGGCGAAGATGATCGCAAGGCCGGCCGCCATGCTGAGCAGCGTCCAAAGCATCGTGCGCCGCACAGAAACAAGATATCCCACAACCGCGGCGGCGGCGGGAAACGCGAGGAGGTAGCCTCCTGTCGGGCCGAGCAACTGCACAACTCCCACCGCACCACCGGCAAATACCGGCAACCCGAGTGAACCCGCGCCGAGATAGCACGCCTGGCTGATCGCCCCATTTCGCGGCCCAAGAAACGCTCCCGCGAGGAGAACCAGCAGGGTCTGAAGCGTATACGGGACAGGCGAATGCGGGATTTCGAGACGGGCGGCGAGCGTCGTCGCCGCTGCAAATCCGATGATCCAGAGCCCCTGGGCCACAAGACTTGACGATCGTTGAACGGCAAGCTCGTTTGTACGGGCGACGATAGTCATGGAGAACTCCTCGTTTGAAAGCGGGGCAAATTACACAAATCTCGCCGGAAAGTCAATTCCGATTGATCTTGCGCCTTTTCCGCATTTTCCGTATTTTATGTAGCTAAGTTCTGGTCTCCCATTCTCCTCGACCCGATAATGCCCAGTATCAAGGTCTTCTCCGGACGCTCGAATCGCGTCCTGGCGGAAAAAATTGTCAAAGCCCTCGGTGAGCCGATGGGGCGTTGTGAGATCAAGAACTTCAGTGATGGCGAGATCTGGGTCAAGTACGCGGACAACATTCGCGGCAGTGACGTCTTCATCGTGCAATCGACGAACCCGCCGGCGGAGAACCTGATGGAGTTGCTCATCCTGGTCGACGCCGCAAAGCGCGCTTCGGCACGGAGAATCACGGCGGTCATCCCCTATTTCGGGTACGCGCGGCAGGACCGCAAGGATCAGCCCCGCGTCGCTATCACGGCGAAGCTGGTGGCCGACCTCCTGACCGTGGCGGGAATCGATCGCATCATCACGATGGATCTCCATGCGCCGCAGGTGCAGGGATTCTTCAATATTCCGGTCGACCATCTGTACTCGTCCGCGGTGCTCGTCCGGTATTTCAAGAATCTGAGCATCCCGAACCTCGCGGTCGCCTCCCCCGATGTCGGGGGCATCAAGCTGGCCCGCGCATATGCCAAGCGGCTTGAATCGGAACTGATTGTCATCGACAAGCGGCGCCCGAAGCAGAATGAAGCCGAGATCATGAACATCATCGGCGATGTCAAAGGAAAGAACATCCTGATCGTCGACGACCTCGTCGACACGGCGGGGACGCTCTGCAATGCGGCCGCGGCGTTGAAAGATCACGGTGCGGCGGATGTCTTCGCCGCATGCACGCATCCCGTGCTTTCCGGCCAGGCGTTACAGAGGATTCAGCAATCGCCGGTCACGACGCTTGTCGCAACCGACAGTATTCCGCTTCCGAACGGGACGCAGAAGCTGCACATTGAGTCCGTGGCGCATCTCTTCGCTGAAGCCATACGAAGAAATTTTCACAACGAGTCAATCAGCTCCCTGTTTGACGTCGACAAAGGGTAATATCGCATCGAAGGAAAGGTTGAACAATGTCCGAAATTGTTTTGAACGCTCAACGCCGCGATCCGAAAGTGAAGCATGCGAACGTTCTGCGGCGCGAAGGGCTCATCCCGGGCGTCTTCTACGCCCACGGCGAAGACAATCTCAATATTGCGGTCGAGCCGCTGAACCTGAACCCGCTGATCTATACGTCGACGACGAACATCGTGACCCTGAAGTTGGCCGACGGGATGGCAAAGCAGTGCATCCTGCGTGAGGTCCAGTTTGATCCGGTGTCCGACAAGCCGGTCCATTTTGACCTTCTGGGTCTGCGCGAAGACGAGGAAATTGCGATCGAAGTGCCGGTCGTCCTGACCGGCGGGACCGCCGCAGGCGTCAAGGAAGGCGGGACCCTGCAACACGTGATCCACAAAGTGCGCATCTCGTGCCTCCCGAAGTACATTCCTTCGAAAGTGGAGATCGACGTCTCAACGCTCAACATCAATGACTCCGTCCATGTGCGCGATCTGAAGCTCGAGAACGTCACCATGCTGGAGAATGCGGACAGCGCCGTCGTGAGCGTCCTGCCGCCGGTGGTCGAGAAGGCGCCCGAAGAAGTGGCGGTGGCGACTGCTGAAACGCCGGCTGAGCCGGAAGTTCTCGCGAAGGGCAAGAAGCTGGAGGAAGGTGAAGCCGCTCCGGCAGAGGGGAAGGAGAAAGAGAAGGAGAAGGACAAGGAGAAGGACAAAGAGAAGGAAAAAAAGAAGTAACCACCTTCGATGGATCGCGCCGCGATTATCGGCCTTGGGAATCCTGGAACACGATACGCTGCGACGCGGCATAATGCGGGCTTCGCAGTCCTGGAGGAGTTGTGCAGACGGTGGAAGGTTTTCCCGAAGGAAGGGCTCGGCCCGTATGTCATCGCCGGGGCACAGTGGGCGGCTCCCGGACCCGAGGTGTTCCTCGTGGCGCCTACCACGTACATGAACAACAGCGGCGAAGCGGTGCGTGACGTGGTGGAGCGGTTCGAGCTTCCGGTGTCTTCCGTGCTGATCGTCGTCGATGATTTCTGGCTCCCCCTGGGGAGACTACGGTTTCGGAGGAAAGGAAGCGACGGCGGGCATAACGGCCTCGCATCGATTATCGCGGCACTCGAGACGGATGAGATACCGCGCCTTCGCCTGGGGATCGGAACTCCGGTCATGCCCCCGAAGTCGATGATGGCGGACTTCGTCCTCTCAACATTTGCCTCGGAGGAGTTGGAGGCGGTCAAGGACATGGTCATCCGCGCCGCCGACAGCGTCGAAGAGTTTATTCACAAAGGACACACAATACCAAAGAACCCCGCTGACGACAAGAATACAACGAACGAAATAGCATAGCCTTCTCTTCTCTACTCTTCAGTTCACCGCCCGGTGAGTACTGGAGGGTCAACTATGAACCAGATAGGAGTCCAAAGGGAGGACACTCATGGACAAACCGAAACGGCAGTACGAAACAACGTTCATCATCAACGCGTCGCTCGACGATCCCCAGATCGAGAGCGTCATTTCCCGCGTTCAGGACGTCATTACGCGGAATGGCGGCAATGTCACCGCGGTCAACAAGTGGGGTCGGAAACGCCTGGCCTATTCCATCAATAAGAAGACCAACGGCTTCTATGTGAACCTGGAGCTCAGCGCTCCGGCCACGCTCCTGAGTGCTCTCGACAGGGCGTATCAATTGGACGAAATGATCCTCCGCCACCTGACGGTCCAGCTTGACAAGAAGGCGATTGCAGCGCGCAAAGCCGCTGCAGCGTTGGCAGCACTGGCCCCGCCGGTGCCGGATGCCGCGCCGGTACCGACCCGGGAGCCCCAGGCACCCGAGACCCCCGTCGCCCCGTAATTCACTTTCTCAACGACTTTTCAACGGAGATCGATCACCGTGCTAACACCAAGAAGAACCCGTCGCGACAAGGACCAGACACCGCGCAAGAAACGCACCTGCCGGTTCTGTGACGCGAAGGAAATCTATATCGACTACAAGGACGAAAAACGCCTGCAGCGATTCATCGCCGAGCAGGGACGCATCATCCCCAAACGCATCACCGGGACCTGTGCCAAGCATCAGCGGCAATTGGTCCAGGCGATCAAGCGGGCACGTCATCTGGCGCTTCTCCCGTTCGTCTCTGACACTGTTCGCTAACCAACTCGAGAGAGGCATTCTCCATGAAAGTGATATTGCGGAAAGACCAGGAAAAACTCGGGGCGGTTGGCGCGCTGGTCGAAGTCAAAGACGGTTACGCGCGCAACTACCTCATCCCGAAGGGCATCGCCTTCCCCGCGACCGAAGGAAGTCTTCGTGCGCTCGAGGAGGAAAAGAAGCAGGCCGGCCGGCGTGAAGGCAAGGTGCTCAAGTCCAGCCAGCACCTCGCGACAGAGCTTGAGAAGCTCTCCATTACCATCAAGGTGAAGGTCGGGGAGGATGAAAAACTGTTCGGCTCGGTGACGTCGCAGGACATCGCGGACGCGGTGAAGGAAAAAGGGATCGACCTGGACAAGCGCGTCATCGAAATCGCCGAGCCGATCAAGGCCCTCGGGATCTACACCGTCGATGCCAGACTGCATGCCAGCGTTACCGGAAAGATCAAGGTCTGGGTTGTCCGGGAGTAAGAGCGAGCTGTGCAATTGACAATGACACAGGGAGAACGGCGCGTGCAACCGGTGATCGCGCCGCTTCCCGTTTCAGTGTGGAGGGCTGACCCGTCAGCTTGACTTTATGCGTCAAACAGTATATATAACGTTGGGTTGGATGTGGCGTCCCGGATGGGCGGTACTGCAGAGACCGCTTCCCTCTTCCTCCTCGATCATCCCTTCACTCCCCTTTTCGGGCATACCAGGACACTAGCGCGAAGAACGTTCATGGCGACAAAAGAACTCAAAACCCTCGAAGATGTGACGATCCGGTTTGCCGGCGACTCCGGCGACGGTATGCAACTGACCGGCACGCAGTTCACGAACACGGCGGCCGTCCTCGGGAATGACCTGAGCACGCTCCCCGATTACCCTGCGGAAATTCGTGCACCGGCCGGGACGACGTACGGCGTCAGCGGATTTCAAATCCGCTTTGGAAGTCTGGACATCCTCACGCCAGGCGATACGTGCGACGTCCTTGTCGCAATGAACCCGGCCGCCCTGGTAACAAACCTCAAGCTGCTCAAGACCGGCGGCGTGATCATCGTCAACGAGGATGCGTTTACCGACAAGAATCTGAAGCTTGCCGGATTGACGTCAAACCCCCTCGAGGACGGGTCGGTCTCCCGGTTCGAAGTTTTCCCCGTGGCGATCAGCAAGCTCACGTCAAGCGCGCTTGCAGACCTCAACATTTCCCAGCGTACGGTCGACAAGACGAGGAATTTTTTCGCCCTTGGACTGATGTACTGGATGTATAACCGGCCGCTGGAGCAGTCGGAGAGGTTCATCCGCGAGAAATTCGGCGACAAAGACCCGCAGGTCGCGGAAGCGAACCTCCGCGTCCTGCATGCCGGCTACAATTACGGCGACACGACGGAGATTTTCACCACGCGTTACGAAGTGAAGGCCGCGCGACTCCCCGCCGGCAAATACCGGAATATCATGGGGAACGTGGCGACGGCGCTCGGGCTGGTGGCGGCGTCAAAACAATCGGGCCTCCCGCTTTTCCTCGGGTCCTATCCCATTACACCGGCCAGTGATATTCTGCACGAACTCTCCAAACTGCGACACTACGGAGTGAAAACGTTTCAGGCCGAGGACGAAATCGCCGCGATATGTTCAGCCATCGGAGCGTCGTATACCGGTGCACTCGCGGTGACCACGACCAGCGGCCCGGGACTTTCATTGAAGTCGGAGGCACTCGGGCTCGCCATCATGCTCGAACTTCCGCTTGTCATCGTTGATGTCCAACGCGGCGGACCCAGCACGGGCCTCCCGACAAAGACAGAGCAGGCGGATCTGCTCCAGGCAATGTACGGAAGAAACGGCGAGGCGCCGCTCTGCATCGTGGCTCCGTCTACACCCGCAGAATGTTTCGACATGGTCTATGAAGCGGCCCGGATCGCCATCAAGTATATGACCCCGGTGATCTGCCTGACAGACGGATATCTCGCGAACGGATCTGAACCGTGGAAAATTCCCAACGTGAAGGATCTCCCGCCAATCCCAGTAACGTTCGCGAAGGATCCCAAGACCTTCCAACCCTATGCACGCGACGAAAAGACGCTCGCACGCCCCTGGGCCATTCCCGGAACGCCGGGCTTGATGCACAGGATCGGAGGGTTGGAAAAAGCGGATCAGACGGGGAACATCAGTTACGACCCGGACAATCACGATTTTATGATCAGGACGCGCGCGGCAAAGATTGAACGCATCGCCCAGGATATTCCGCCGCTGAAAGTGGACGGCCCGCAATCCGGCGAGCTGCTCGTTATTGCCTGGGGCGGGACGTACGGCGCAGTCCAAAGTGCGGTCACCAGCGCAAAGGTGCGGGGGCTTTCGGTATCGCATGCACACCTGCGGTACCTCAATCCCTTCCCCTCGAACCTCGGCGACGTGCTCAAGCGCTTCAAGAATGTTCTTGTCCCTGAAATCAACAGCGGTCAGCTCGTCCAGCTCCTCCGCGCCAAATTCCTTGTCAACGCACGTGGGTTCAACAGAGTGAAAGGGCTCCCGCTCAAGGCGGAGGAGCTCGAAGCGGAAATTGATTCAATCCTCGGAGGCAAGCATGCCTGAGACAGTCACACCGAAACCCGCGCCGTCCGCATTGACGGTGAAGGATTTTCAGACGGACCAGGACGTGCGGTGGTGCCCGGGCTGCGGCGACTACTCCATTCTCGCACAGGTGCAGCGCGTGTTCCCGGAATTCGGTCGTGCAAAGGAGAACTTTGTCGCGATCTCCGGGATCGGTTGTTCAAGCAGATTCCCCTACTACCTCGACGTGTACGGGATCCACGGAATTCACGGCCGCGCACCGGCAATCGCCTCGGGCGTAAAAATGGTGAACCCGAAACTGGATGTCTGGGTCGCGACCGGGGACGGCGACGGCCTCAGCATCGGCGGGAACCACATGATCCATACCCTCCGGCGCAATCTGAACATCAAGATCCTTCTCTTCAACAATCAGATCTACGGACTGACGAAGGGGCAATATTCACCGACGTCCCTTTTCGGACAGAAGACAAAGTCCACGCCGATGGGCGTCATCGACACCCCGTTTGTTCCGGTGTCGCTGGCTCTCGGTGCCGGGGCCACGCTCGTGGGACGTGCGATGGATCGCGATCCCAAACACTTGCAGGATATGGTCCGCCGGGCGGAAAAGCACCACGGCTCGGCGTTCATCGAGATCTATCAGAACTGCAACGTGTTCAACGACGGAGCATTTTTCCAGTTTACGGAAAAGGAAACCCGGGACGATAACATCGTGTATATCGAACATGGAAAGCCCCTGGTCTTTGGCAAGAATCGTGACAAGGGGATCAAGCTCGACGGCTTTACTCCCGTGGTGGTGGATATCGCCGACGGCGCCGCATCCGTCAATGACCTGCTCGTCCATAACGAGAACGACCTTACCCTTGCGTTCATCCTTTCGAACATGATCCACGATGAGAACCTTCCCCGCGCCATGGGAGTGTTCGTGGAACTGGAACGGCCGACATACGAAGAGCTGCTTGAAGACCAGATCGCAAAGGCGCAAGCGAAGAAGGGCGAAGGAACTCTCCAGGCCCTTCTGGATGGCGACGAGACCTGGGTCATTCAGTAGTTCACATGCTGTCATGGCAGTGACAGAAAAGGGAGGCTGAGGCCTCCCTTCTTTTTTCCCATGGAGCATTTTTCGTATATTGTGCGATTGCAGACAGGTACTACCGGAACCTCATGGCGCACAACATCAGCCCCGTCGACCAGATTGCAGCGATTCTGCACTCCGCCCCCAGTGTCGTCCTGACGACGCATGTCAACCCTGACGGCGACGGTCTCGGATGCGAAGTCGCCCTCGGCGAATGGCTGCTACGCAGGGGCTGTCATGTTGACATCATCAATCACAGCCAGACTCCCTATTTCTATCGGTTTCTCGATCCTGCCGAGACGATAAAGTGCTTCAGGGCCGAGCGGGACGCGGCGGCCATTGCCTCGGCCGCGGTCATCGTCCTTCTGGACATGAACCAGCCGGAACGACTCCGCTCCATGGAAGAGCCCGTGCTGCATAGCCCCGCCGTGAAGATCTGTATCGACCATCACCTCGATCCCCATCCCTTCGCAGATCACTACCTCATCGACTCTGAGGCAACGTCCACAGGCGAGATTCTGTATGATCTCCTCCAACGCCTTGGCGGAGGGTTTACACCGACGATAGCCGGATCTCTGTACACTGCGATCATGACCGATACCGGGTCGTTCCGATATCCGAGGGTCGATCCCGAGGTGCATCGGATCGTTGCCCGCCTGATCGAAGAAGGCGCGGATCCGGTGGCGCTGTATTCCGAGGTCTATGAACGGTGGTCTCCCGGCCGTATTCATCTTCTCGGCGAAATGCTTGCCGGCATGGCGATTGCCGGAGAAGGACGACTGATCCATGTCAGTATCACCCAGGACATGCTGCGCAGAACCGGAACCACGGAAGTCGACACCGACAACTTCACGACGTTTCCCATGAGCGTGGACGGGGCGAGAATCGGAATCCTGTTCCTCGAGCTGCGCGATGGGGTAAAGATCAGTTTTCGTTCGAAGGGCGTCATCCCGATCAACGACCTCGCCAAAGAATTCGGCGGCAACGGTCACCGGAACGCCGCAGGAGCGAGAGTCTTTCACGTGCCGCTCCAGGATATCCGCCAACAGATCCTCTCGGCAGCGGAGAAGTATCTCTCTTCGGAAGGCCCAACACACGAATGAACGTCCCCCACTTCGCAGTTTCGATCAACGATGGACGAAAAGCCGCCAGCGGCTGTGTGGTGATGTTTGTCCCGCAGGACAAGCCGGCATTCTCCTCGGCGCAGGAGGACCTCGAGCAATATTTCCACGGAGATGTCCCGCTGCTTGGGAGTCAGGCTTTCACGGGCAAAGAGAAGGAATTCGTTGTCCTGACGCCCCCGGCATTCAACGGGAGGGCGTTGATTGTCCAGGGCCTCGGGCCGATGAAAGACCTCACCCTTGAGCGCTTGCGCAGAGCCGCGGCAACGGCGGCAAAACAGGCTTCCCTTCTCAAACAGACGGAGGTTCTCATCAATGTTCCGCCCTTCCTGATTGCGAAGGATTCGCCCTCCGCGATTGACGCTCCGCGGGAGGAGGCGGTGGCGGCGGCAGTGCTGGAAGGGGCAGCCCTGGGAGTGTATCGGTTCGACAAATACAAAAGTGTCAATCACGATCCACTCATCTCGAAGATCACCCTCCTCGCGCCGGATGCCGCCACGCTCCAGAAGTTCCAAAAGGGAGCCCGGTTCGCCGAAACGCTGGTCGAAGGCGTCTGGCTCGCCCGCGACCTTGTGAACGCCCCGGGGAATGAGATTTATCCTGACTCGTTCGCGGCGACAGCGAAGACGACAGGGAAAAAGAGCGGGTTTTCGGTCACAGTCTTTGACGAGAAGAAGATCCGCTCGCTTGGCATGGGCGGATTGATCGGGGTTTCGAAGGGAAGTGCAAAGCCTCCGCGATTCATTACCTTGCAGTACGGCGCAGGAACACACCACGCAGCGCCAGTCGTTCTTGTAGGGAAAGGGGTGACGTTTGACTCCGGCGGCATTTCGATCAAGCCTTCCGCCAACATGGCCGAAATGAAAATGGATATGGCGGGTGCGGGAGCCGTCCTCGGGACATTTTATACCGTTTCCCGCCTGAAGCTCCCGGTGCATCTTGTCGGACTTATTCCAGTGGCGGAAAACCTTCCGGGAGGGAACGCCCTGAAGCCGGGCGACATCCTCCGACACTACAACGGGAAAACGTCGGAAGTTGACAATACCGACGCCGAAGGACGCCTGATCCTTGCAGATGCGCTCGCGTATGCGCCGCGGTTCAAACCTGCGGCAGTCATCGATCTGGCGACGCTCACGGGCGCCGTGGTTGTGGCTCTCGGCCATTATGCGTCAGGGATTCTGGGAAACGACGCAAATCTCATCGATTCCCTGAGAGCCTCGGGCGAGAGGACGGGAGAACGCGTCTGGGAACTCCCGATGTTTGAAGATTATGCGGGTCTGCTGAAGAGCGACGTTGCAGATGTGAAAAATGTCGGCGGTCGTTGGGCCGGGGCGATCACCGGCGCGATGTTCCTGAAGCAGTTCGTGGGATCGTCTCCGTGGGCTCATCTTGATATCGCCGGAACAGCCATCATCGAAGAACCCCTGGGGTATCTCCCCAAAGGCGGGTCCGGCGTGGGTGTCCGACTGCTGACAGACTATCTGCAGCACCGTTCGGACCATGGTTCGAAATTGTAAGCACGAGAAGGAGAAGGCCCTTCATGGACAAGAGGGTGTTTGTTGTCTGCCTTGGCATTCTTACCGCTTCATCGATGGCTTCCGCTCAGCGGCCGGATCGTTTACTTCCCGCTGCGCTGAACAGGATGATATTGCAGTATCAGCCGTTATACGTCGGTCCGGGGGACTCGAGTGTCCGCTGTATCGATATTCCGTACCGGGTTGATCTCGGGTTCTTCGTCGCTTCCCGTTCGGGTCTTGCCTCCACGCACCGGCCGTTGAGGAGAAAGGGAGAGCTGCTGTTTGAATTTTTTGATTCGGCCGGAGTCTCCGCCGGACGCGTCATCGAAGAGATTGAACAGTCGACAGAAACGATCGAACCCCCCGTCGATGACCACCAATGGTATCAGGGTATCGCGACGTTGTCACTCCCTCCGGGAGACTATTCGGTCGTCACAGACCTGACGGACCTCGAAAGCAAGCGGGACAGGACCGACAAGGAAGGGAAAGCGATCATACCGCGGCAGTTTTCGTCTCCCGGTTTCGGGAGCGTCTTTTTCGCACTCGGTGATCCCGGGACGGCATTTCCCGACACGATCATCCTTCAGAATTTTGGAAGAGATTTCTTGTTCGGTGCGACAGGGTACATGGCGACCACACTCGTGGGTGTCAACGACACCAGCGGCGTCTCGATCGGCTACACCATCACCGAGAGCGGACGTTCGTCCGATCAACATGCCGTCTTGCGGCATGTCGAGTCCGTGCCGTACCTGAGTCGCTCCGGGTGCACGTTTGTCCCCTATCGTGATTCAGAGCGCATCGGCTTCAGAACCATCCAGGGAGGACATGCGATCGGGATTATCGTCCCCGTGCCACTCGCACAACTCCCCCTGCGTGAATACACTGTGACGCTCACCATCAAACGACGCGATCAACATGCGACGGCAGAGGAGCACTGCCGTGCCCTGTGGCCGGACATGCCCACCTCTTTGCGTGATGTCGACGTGGCGATCGACGCGCTTCGGATTCTCGTGCCGGACGCCGAAGTGGACCGACTGAAAAAGGGGTCGTTCGAATCCCGTCGAGACAGCCTGGAAGCATTCTGGAATGCGCGTTCCGGAAAGACAACGTCCGCGCTCAACCCGCTGATGGCGGAATACTACCGTCGCGTGGATGTTGCCACTCGATCGTTCGCAACACTCCGGCAGCCCGATGGCATGCGCAGCGATCGCGGGAGGATTTACGTCCTCTACGGGCCGCCCTCTTCCACCGAGCGATCGCTCACACCGGGGAAGCCATACCAGGAAGTCTGGGTTTACGACAAGCTCAACAAACGATTCGTTTTTGAAGATACCGCGCGGAACGGGACATACGTTCTTCTTTCATCAACGGGCTCATGAATCCGATTCTTGCAGTGACCGTGGGAGATATGAACGGCATCGGACCCGAGGTTGCCATCAAAGGGGTACGAAAATACCGCGGCAATGCGCGCCCATTCCTCCTCGGACCGGCGTCAGTATTTGAATATTACGTCGATCGCTACGGGTTGCCCGTTCGGTTCGAATCGACGCAGTCGACTGATGGCCTCCGGGAGTTTGTCCGGCGGACATGGAAGAGACGCAGAATTCCTCTGGTGGAAATTCCCCCCCTCGAGAAGGACAACCCTGTCGATCCCGGAGTCCTGTCGTTGTCGGCCGGCATGACAGCCGGGCAGGCGATCACTCTGGCGGTCGATCTGGTAATGAAAGGTTCCGCAGACGCGGTGGTTACCGCACCGGTCTCGAAGACGGCCCTTCACAAGGCCGGGTTTCATTGGCCCGGTCAGACGGAAATGATCCAGCATCTTTCGCACGGCGAGCGCGTGGCGATGATGCTGGTGTCCCGGACATTGCGCATCGGTCTGGTGACAATCCATCTTCCAATAAAGGACGTCGCCCCGGCAATCACCTCTGCCCTTGTCCGGGAGCGCATCGTGACGATCCACGATGCTCTCCGCTCCGATTGGCGAGTCAAGAGACCCAGGATCGCCGTCCTCGGCCTTAATCCTCATGCGGGCGAGCACGGAGAGATGGGGACCGAGGAGGAGCACTGTATCACCCCTGTCCTGCACGAGCTTCGCGCGGAGAAGAAGGACATCGATGGCCCATTTCCGGCCGACGGGTTTTTCGCCCGTTACAAACCAGGGACATACGATGTCGTCATCGCGATGTATCATGATCAGGGGCTGATCCCGCTGAAGATGGCCGCGCGGGGAAGCGGGGTAAACGTCTCAGTGGGACTGCCGATTGTGCGGACTTCTCCCGACCACGGGACAGCATTCGACATTGCCGGGAAGAATGCTGCAGACCCTTCGAGCATGCTTGAAGCCATCCGGCTTGCCGAGACCATTGTTGTGAACCGGAAAAAGGGGATGCCATGATCGTTCTCAACACGGTGTCTGCAGGGTTTGACGATCGTGAAATCTTCCGTGAGGTGTCGATAAAGATCAATCCGGGAGAGTTTGTTTTCCTGATCGGTCCCACCGGGTCCGGCAAGAGCACCCTCCTCAAACTCATCTACATGGATGTGATTCCGACCCGGGGGACAGTCTCTGTCGGGTCCTACATGTCGGCGGGAATTACGAAGCGGCAGACAGCGATGTTGCGGCGTTCGCTCGGCATCGTGTTTCAGGATTACCGCCTCTTCGACGATCGTTCGGTCTTTGACAACGTTGCATTTGCCCTCGAAGTGACGGGGGCGCGTCACTCCGAACTCAAGCGAAAAGTGATGCATGCGTTGGGGGACGTCGGATTAAGTCACCTTCGCTATCGACATCCCTCGGAGCTTTCAGGAGGGGAACAGCAACGGGTGGTGATCGCCAGGGCAATGGTCAACAGCCCGACGTTTCTCCTGGCTGACGAACCGACAGGGAACCTCGATCCCGCGACAGCGGGTGAAATCCTCGACCTGCTCGGCATCATCAACCGGCGCGGCACAGGCGTCATCATGGCCACGCACAACTACGATCTTGTCCGAAGAACGGGCGGGAGGGTTGTCGAGCTTCAGAACGGGAAGATCCTCGGAGACCAGATCGTCGCCCCGAAGCATGACCGGTGAGGACGCGTCCTGGTCCTATCCCCGGATCTGTTCATAGGTGCTCCTGACCGCTTCTTCGCCATACGTGCGTTCGAGACGCCGAACGCTGAAGTGTCCGCGCGCCGTCTTCTGGAAATGTTCGGCGAACAGATAGTTGACGGTTCCTCCGCCGACTGCACCGACGACCGGGATGGCTTTCGCCGCCATTTCTTCACCCACCACGACGCCGAACCGTGCGGCAATCGCAGTGATCAGTCGAACCAGCGGCGGCGCCCCTTCCTGCACGATCCCCCGTTCGGCCACGAACGTCGCAGCTTCCGATGTCAGGCGTGACAGCGCGAGACGCATCGCCCAGTATCCCCCGTCACTTCCGTCGACCGGATCCTTCCCTCCGCCGAGTGCAAACACCTGGAGGCATTGCAGCCTGGTCTGGAGGGAGTGCAGGTCCTCCCCTTCTTCGCGTGCGATGGCCGCGATGGAGCGGAGCATGATGGTGGTGGAGAAGGGAAGTTCGATCGCGAGGGCGCCGATGCCGAAGGCCCCGCCTGCAATTCCGGAGGCGGTCGCAGCAAGTCGATGGAGGGATTCAGCGGCACTCGAAGAGTTTGGATTTTCCCCGAGACTTTTCACGGCAACAACGAGCGCTTTGGAGAGGGCCGCCTTGCTCACGTCAGCGACACGCAATCTCCAGTCGGCCGGCAGCATCGAAAACCCTTTTTCGACGGGACCTCCCAAAACCGAAGCGAGGCGGGCGATGAAGCGCGGATGCTCCAGGAGATCGACCGCTGTTGCGAGCGTCTTCCGATCGCTGTCAGTCCATTCCGCCAAGATCAGTGTCCCCGATCCTTCAACTCACTGCTTCGACCCTCTTCACTTCCGGCACATCATTGAGGATCGCGCGTTCGATGCCTGCTCGGAGCGTCATCCGTGACATCGGACAGATCGCACAGGTGCCGAGCCATCGGACTTCCAGGACCCCGCTCTCGGGCCGGAACCGCACCAGCGCGACATCTCCGTCGTCGGCCCGGAGAAATGGCCGCGCTTGTTCCAGAGACTGTTCTATCCGTTCTTCGGTTGTCATGCGTGATCTCCGGATATCCGGCGTCCCATCGTGTTAGCCGAGATCGATTTCCAGCGCGCCGGAATTCTCTCCCCCCGCGTTCCGAATGCTGATCTGCGCTGCGAGAGACCGCGCGATCGTGCGGATTGCTTCTGCCGGCGCCCCGCCTTGCGGGTCTGCAACAATGGGCGTCCCCTTATCGCCGGAGAGCCGGATCGAGGTGTAGATCGGAATCTCGCCGAGAAAAGGAACGCCGAGGTCTTCCGCCGTCTTCCTTCCCCCGCCGTGAGCAAAGATCTCTTCCCGGTGGCCGCAGTGGGAACAAATATAGTAACTCATGTTCTCGATGATCCCGAAGACGGGGACATTCACTTTTTCGAACATCTTCATCCCCTTCCGCGCATCGGCGAGAGAAACATCCTGCGGCGTCGTAACGATCACTGAACCCGTCAGCGGAATCGTCTGAACAAGGGTGAGCTGGATGTCCCCCGTTCCCGGAGGGAGGTCGAAGATCAGGTAATCGAGCTCTCCCCAATCGACGTCCGTCAGAAATTGCCGGACGGCCCCGCTCGCCATTGGCCCGCGCCAGATCATGGCGTCGTTCGGGTCCACAAAGAACCCGATCGACATGAGACTGACGCCGTGGCTCTCGAGGGTCTGCATTCGCTTGTTTACGATTTTTGGCTTCGTGTGGACACCCATCATCAGCGGGATGCTTGGTCCGTAAACGTCTGCATCGATCAGTCCGACTTTGGCCCCATCCATCGCCAGTGCGACGGCGAGGTTGACGGCGACGGTGGATTTCCCCACGCCTCCCTTTCCCGACGCGACTGCCACGGTGTTCTTGACGCCGGGAATGATTTCCGCCCCTTGCTTGCCGGCCTGCCGGGTGACATTCGATGTCATTGTCACGTTCACCGTTTCCACGCCGGCGACCTTTTCTTTTACCGCCCTGGCCGCGGCTTCCTTCATGTCATCACGGACGGGACAGGAGGGTGTGGTAAGCTCTATGGTGAAGCTCACCTCCGACCCGCGGACGACGAGATCTTTGACAAAGTTCAATGAAACAATATCTCTGTTCAAGTCAGGATCACGCACCTGACGCAGGGCGGAGAGGATATCGTCTTGGTTAATGGAACTCATTTGAATTTGCTCGCTTTTCCCTTCAATGGAGAACGGTACCGCCGGAATGCGGCGGCTCTAAATCACTTTCAACTTCTTCCCGACCTTCGCAAACGCTTCAAGCGCCCGATCGATTTCCGCGGTGCTCAACGCGGCGGAAATCTGGGCACGGAGTCTGGCCTCACCTTTCGGCACTACCGGAAACCAGAGGCCCCGGATGTACACGCCGGCCTTTAACAGCTCATCGCTCATTTGCTGGGCGAGGGATGCCTCGCCGAGCATGACCGGGACAATCGGATGCTCTCCTGAGAGCACGGTGTAGCCCAGCCCGGTGATCTCTGTTCTGAAGTACTCTGTGTTCTCCCGCACTTTCCTGACCAGGGAGCGGTCGCGGGTCAACAAGTCGAACGCAGCAGAGGCGCCAAAGACAATGGCCGGCGGGAGAGAGTTCGAAAATATGTATGTGCGCGCTTTCTGCCTGATATAGTCGACGAGCGCCCTCTTCCCCGCAATGTACCCGCCGGCGGCCCCGCCGATTGCCTTTCCGAGGGTCCCGGTAAGGACGTCAACCATGCCGTGAACTCCTTTTGCCTCCGGCGTCCCCCTCCCGCTCTTGCCGCACACGCCGACGGCATGCGAATCATCAACAAAGAGCACTGCGCCATACGTTTTCGCAATTTCCACGAGCCTGTCGACCGGGGCCAGGTCCCCCTCCATACTGAACACTCCGTCGCTGGCAATAATTCTGAGCCGATACCCTTTTCCCTTGTCTTCTTCAAGCTGGCGGATGAGGTCATCCATATCCGCGTGTTTATAGATCTTCCGGTCCGTCGTCTCCGGGCGGCACAGTCGCTGGCCGTCAATGATGCTCGCATGATTCAAGCGGTCAGAATAGATCACATCATGATATTCCTCCACCCCCATCTTCTCATTCGTGATCGATGCGAAGAAGGCTTCGTTCGCGGCCCAGCATGACGAGAACAGGACGGCGTCTTCCACGCCGAGGAACTTCGCTATTTTCTTCTCGAGCTTGAGGTGGATATCCTGCGTTCCGCAAATGAACCGGACCGACGCCACTCCGTAGCCGTAGTCCTTGATGCCCTGGATGGCAGCCTTCCGGATGGCAGGATGGTTCGAGAGCCCGAGATAGTTGTTCGATGCGAGCATGACGACGTTCTTCCCGCGGACCGTCACCGATCCACCCTGGGCGCTTTGCATCGGGACTTCGTGTTTGTACGTGTGGGACGTCTCCAGTCCCGCCAATTCATTCGTTACAAGATCGATGAGTGTCGACATTGAAATGTTCCTCTTGCGCGGAATTCGGATTGCCGGAGCCGGCACAGCGTTCTGTGCCAGCGATGGCGCCGGCGGTTACACAGCCTTTCGGACCATTCGTGCAGCAAACGTTCCATCCATCCCGTGAAGATGCGGGAAGGTATGAATGAATCCATCTTCTGAGACAAGTCGCTCAGGGACGAACTGCCGGGCATCGTCAGGAGCGAAATCGGGATGGCGCTCAAGAAATCCCCTGACCACCTGTTCATTCTCCTCCGGTTCGATAGTACAGGTGCTGTATACCAGAACGCCGCCCGGCCGCACAAGCGTGGCTGCGTTCTCAATCATCGCCGATTGCGCCTTCGCGAGCCGAAGGATGTCCGGGATATCTCTCTTCCACTTGATGTCGGGTTTTTTCGTCAGGACGCCCAATCCCGAGCACGGGGCATCGAGAAGAACCCGGTCGGCGACCCCTGCTTCCAGTGCGGATGCGTCGGCAGCGCGCAGGACAACATTCTTGAGCCCGAGCCGGTCGCATGAGGCCTGGATCATTTTCAGTTTCGCTTCGTACTTGTCGATGGCGACCACTTCTCCCTGGTTGTTCATCATCTCCGCAAGATTGGTCGTCTTGCCGCCGGGAGCAGCACAGAGGTCAAACACCCTGTCGCTCGGTCGTGGCGCGAGCAACTGGCACGGCAACGCAGCGCTCTCGTCCTGGATGGTGAAATACCCCCCGCGGAACAGATCCATCTGCGCAATCCCGGACAGGGATTTCGTTCGAACAAACTGGTCGAGGTACGCCGAGGGCGTTGCCTGAAGATGCAGATGGCCGAGCTTCTCGAGGAATTGGGCCCGATTGTTCTTCAGGCGGTTCACGCGCATCGAGAGATCCGGCCGCTCGTTATTCGCGGTGAGAAGTTTCGTCGTCGCCTCGATGCCGTAGCGCTCGACCCAGCGACGAACCATCCACAGAGGGTGGGAGTAGTAGACCGCGAGATATTGGGTTTGATCCTCGGCCGCGTCGGGATAACGGATGCCGTCGATGTTCCGGATGATGTTCCGTAAGACCGCATTCACCAACCCCGCGGGCTTCTCGCCCCGTATGCGCTTGATGAACTCCACCCCTTCATTGACTGCGGCGGCATGCGGTACCCGGTCAAGAAACAGGATCTGATAGAGCGCGACGCGAAGTGTGTTCTTGATGTTGATTTCGGATTTGGCAAAGTTGCCATGGGAAAAACCGTTCAGGATCCAGTCCAGTCGCCCCTGCCATCGCAACACCCCATGCACAATCTCGCTCAGCAGTCCTTTATCGAGGTCATTCAAGTCGGGCAGACGCAGTTCAGCATCGAGGACCTTGTCCAGGTACGAATCCGTACGCTCGACACGGTTAAGAATTTTCACAGCGGTCCCGCGCGCGCCGGCGTAGAGCGAACGGACATCCGGTTGTGAGGCAGACGGGGATCGGACGGATTCTTCGGCCATAGGGTTCACTGCGTCATAGCTGTCGCAACCGGTGAAGGCCCTCCGCACACGGACATAGACGGTCGTCCCATGTGAGAATGAAGTCTGGATGCGGAGCACTGCGATGAGACGATATCGGGGACCGGACGTGTGCCCCTCAACGAGGGACAGTATTTCCCGATCCTTCGGCAAGGGAATTCAGGAAGAGAGAGACAACGCGCATCCTCGAGGCGTGAGCGATGCATAAGGTGCTCCGGCAGATGACGGACAACAGGGATCCTGATCTTGAATGCAGCTGCGCGGCTATTCGGTCGCTGCTGCAAGGGTTCCCGGATCTGCCGTCTTCTTACCGTACTTCTTGTTATAGCGTTCCACGCGCCCCGCGGAGTCGACAAGTTTCTGGCGGCCGGTGAAGAAGGGGTGACAGTTGGAGCAGATTTCGATCTTCAGGTTGCCTGCTGTAGAGCGGGTCTCAAACGTGTTGCCGCAAACACAGGTAACCATCGATTTCTTATAGTCGGGGTGAATGCCGTCTTTCATGGGAGGTGCATGCCTTTCGTGAATATCCCATCGAATTGTAATTCAGTAGAGTAATATACTGAGAATGTCCCATACAATCAACCAAATCGCCCGGCGGGCTCTCTTGAACTTTGAGGGTTCCTTTCCTATGTTTAGGGGACAAAATCGTGGACTGACATGCGCGTAAGGCGATTGTTCCTCCTCTCCTGCCTGGCTGTGCTCTCACTGGAAGCCTTCGGGGCCACCAATACCGTATTCAACTTTCTCCGGACAGACATCAGTGCACGTCCGGGGGCGCTGGCGGGAAGTTTCATGGCTGTTTCGGACGATCCGGCGACGCTTTTCTATAACCCGGCGGCTCTCGGAACTCTCTCTTCCGCAAGGCTGTCGGCGAGCTTTTTCAAGAACCTTCTCGATGTGAACGCAGGATCGGTTGTCTACGGGCAATCGCTCGGGGATGACGGTACCTTCGCGGCGGGAGTGGTCTACCAGAACTACGGGACGTTTAGCGAGACCGACGACGTGGGGAACATCCTTGGAAGCTTTACGGCCTCCGACCTCGCGATGGAAGTCGGCTATGCCAACACCCTCGACAACAATCTCTACTACGGGATCGGCGTCAAGTTCATCTATTCGTCACTTGCAGGCGCAACCTCCACAGCAATCGCCGGCGACGCGGGATTGTTTTACACCATCCCGGAAAGCAGAGTGGCGTTCGGCGTCAGCATTCGAAACGCCGGTGCGCAGCTCTCGACCTATATGGGTGTCAAAGAAGAACTTCCCCTCGACGTCGCGATCGGCGCATCGGTCGTCCCCAAGGGTCTCCCCCTCCTGCTAAACTTCGGCTTTCACAAACTGAATCAGGACGTGAACACGTTCGCCGAACGGTTCCGCTCATTTACGATCGGGGGCGAGTTTACCCTCAGTCGTGTCCTGCAGTTGCGTGTCGGGTACGACAACGAAGAGCGAAGAGATCTTGTTTTGGGATCCACGTCCGGTCTCACCGGATTCTCCATCGGCCTCGGAGTCAATGTCGACACCTATCGCGTGGATTATGCGCTTTCCTCACTCGGGAATATCGGAAGTCTCCACCGGGTTTCGGTCTCGATCGGATTCTGACGTCACTTCCCGGCAGCCACCGGGAACCGGAGAATTGCCGCGTACCGTGTCGATTTTTCGTTTTGCGCACCCCACAGCACCACGTCCGACGCCTGCCCCACTTCGATTTCCCCTTCAAACCTTCCGGGCTCCGGATGGTCAAGGTCGACCTGACGACTGTCGCAGGTCAACATCGCCTTCACGATCCCGGGCAGGAAGAAGGCGAACCGTTCACGTGTCGCGGCATGCACCATCTCGTCGAACGGGGAGAGAAGCTGATAACCGTTTTCTCTGAACCCTGAGAACTGCTCGGGAAATTGCATCGCAGACCCGCCTCCGCACTCCACACCCAGAAAACCTACTGAGCGGTATTCGCCGAGATCCCCCTTTCGCTTCGCAAACAGGCGCACGACGTATTTCCCCGGATGAGGAAATGCGAGTGCAATTCGGTCCTTCCCTTCTTCACCGCTCTGGACAAATGCCGCCCCGGGTTGCTTCACCTCGGTGATGCGAATCTTCCGTTCCGTGACCTCAGTCCTGAAGACTTCGACAACTTCGGCATTGAACAACGCGTGTGACCGGACGGGAACGGCAAGGTCCGTGCGCCCATCGCTTCGGATGATCCGCGTCCAATCGTCGGGCGGCGGGTTACACCAGAGGAAGTATTCGCCCTGAAGATCCGGGAGCGTGAGGAACTGTTCCGCGGTTATCGCGCGATCGAGATTCTGCCACCTGGCATCGGCAGGAAAGTGCGAGTAGACGAAGGTCGTCGGTTCCGCAAAGAGATATTGCGATGAATACTTCCGGATGAACCGGTCCCCTTCCACATGTCCTGCGTCCCAGGTGACATCGATCAGCCACCACCGGTCGTCGATCCTCACGGCATTCCAGGCATGGTTCTCATCGTTCGTATTCTCAGGATCGAACACCGAGTATCCTGCTCCGCGTGCATGTCCGGGGATCATTCGACATTCGATGCCGGCCCACCGGCACATTTCCTTCAGGAGTCCGGCATACCCTTCACAGACGGCTTTCTTGCGCCGCAGCACATCCTGGTAGGATTGCGCGGCGATTCTTCCGCTGAGGTACATCGGGACATCATAGACGATATTCAGGGCGATCCAATCGTGAATCACCCGCACCCTTTCGATCGGATCGGAAGAGTTTGCTGTGAGGTATGCGACAAGTCGGGGGAGGGCTTTCGAGGGGGAGCCGGCAAGGTCCTGCAGGAGTCCGTGGGGAACGTCAACCGCTCTCCGGGCGGGAGCGGATCGATCGCCGATCCCCGTCTGTGCCAGTCCCTCCTGAGCCCGGAGGCCGAAGACGCCCCAGAAGGAGAGCGCAAGAATGAAACCGCGGAAGGCGCGCCCCCGGTCCTGCCGCTCAATGCACATGACCGGATCCCAGGAACAGCGTCCCCACATAGAACAGCAGCATCCCGCCAAAGACGAGCAGCGGGATGATGCGCCGCTTTGAATGATTGATCTCGGGGATAAGGTCGCTCGCGCCCACATAGAGCGCGATCCCGGCGGAAAACGCGAACGCTGAACCGACAAAGGCTTCGTCCACGTTCGACAGGAGAAAGACACTCAGGATGCCGAGCATCGTTGCCACGCCGATCGCCGCGGACGCAAGAAAGGCCGTCATGCGCCGTCGTGCGGCGGCAATCATGACGGTCGCAATGGTCAGCCCTTCCGGAATCTTGTGGAGGAGAATGGCGAAAAAGATCAACAGTCCGAGGTAGAAATCATACCGCATCCCCACGGAAATCGCGAACCCATCGAAGAAGGCGTGGATAAACAGCCCTACAAAGGTCGAATAGCTCGCAACCCCGGTGAGCATTACATCGTCATGCGTTTCTTCGCCAAAATGGAGATGACCGACAATCGTATGCTCGAAGAAATGCAACACCGCATACCCGGCGAGCATGATCAAGGGAGCTTTTCCCCCCACCGCGTGCAGACTCTCGGGGATCAACTCGATAAAGACAAGGGCCAGGATGAATCCCGCGCTCAGGGCGAGCAGGTACTCCTGAACGGTTCGTGGCCACTTCTTCCGGAGCAGAACAAAGCCCCCGCCGGCAAGCTCAGCCAGTGCGGCGATCAAGCCGAGAGAAAGAATGTACAGCGTCGTATGCGTCATGCGAGGGAGATGGTGGTCAGTACACGGCGGGCGATTTTAGGTATTGTTCCGCTTGCGAATGGGAATCCTTAAACTCCTTCATCTCGAGAACTTTTTGATATTGCGCGAGTGCAAGATCGCGCTTCCCCTGGATGTCAAACACCATTCCCGCTTTCAGATTTGCCATGACCATGAAGCCGGAAGTCTCACGGTTGTCCAGCAAACGGCTGAGCTCGTCGCACCGGAAGAAATGCTGCAGCGCGGCGTCGTAGTTCCGGGAATTCATATACCCCATCCCGATATAGTACTCCGCTTCGCGCTCTGCATTGGCGCCGTACCCCCGTTTCCCCTCGTGCGCACGCTTGGCCACGTCCTCGAAGACGGTCCGCGTCGCATACCAGTCGCCAACCACGCTTTCGCACCGTCCGAGGTAGCGCTCGAACAGGACATTGTCCGGGAAGCGGTGCACCAGCTGCTGGGCGATCCCTAGGGCTTTCGGGTAGTCCTTTTCATAATAGAAGTAGATCTGCAACAGAAAGTACCACGTTTCGACCGAGGCGTATTTCCCTTTCTCCGCCGCGAGCGTGAGTTGTTCAAGCCCCTTCTTCTTGTCCCCGGATGGAATAAACAGGAGGAGCGGCTTGATGTACGGATACTCCTCCGGGATGACTTCCGCGAAATAATTGTACATCCCGGTCCCGAGCAGGATATCATAGTTGTCCGGGTCGAGTTCCGAAGCGGTCTGCACCAGGGGGAGCGCCAGCCGGCCTGCATTCGCGGCCGCGAGATAGTCATTGCGATGAAACTTCAGCCGTCCTTTGAACCCGATCGCCCCGCCCTTGAAGAAGATGGCGTTGACATCGTTCGGATTGCGTTCGAGAATGGAGTCGCACATCGCCACCACATTATCCATCTCTCCGTAGAACCGGTCGTCATACTGCGTGTTGTCGATGTCGATGACGATTCTCCACCAATCGATCATCGCGAGAAAAAACGGGCCGGCCGGGTCGTGCGGCCGGAGGGCGCAGAGCGTGCTGAAATCCTTCTCCGCCTCTTCGAACCGCAGATTGTACACTTCGCTGATCCCCTCCTGTACCAGCGCGTCGACAGATGCGTTGGAATCAGCCGATCGGGCCTTGCCGGGCAGCAACACACTGCACAACAATCCCATCACGAACAATGGAAGCACGTTGATCACACGCATCACCGAAGCTTCTCCCCGAGGTACTGACCGACCTTCTGCAATCCCACCCGTTCCTGCACCATCGAATCCCGATCGCGGACCGTCACCGTTTGATCCTGGAGAGTCACGGAATCGATCGTGATGCAGTAGGGCGTGCCGACCTCGTCCTGCCGGCGATACCGTCGACCCACCGCCCCGCTGTCATCGTAGAACACCCTGAATGATTTCCGAAGGTCCGTTTCGAGATTCCGGGCGATCTCCGGCATGCCGTCGCGGTTGACGAGGGGGAACACCGCCGCCTTCAGGGGCGCAAGTTTCGGATGGAACCGCATCACCGCGCGTGTTTCCATCTTGCCGTCCGCTGTGGGCGCTTCCTCTTCGCGGTACGCGTCGACAAGGAATGCCATGAACGAGCGGCTTGCCCCTGCGGAGGTTTCAATAATAAAGGGGGTGTACTTTTCTTTCGTCTGTTCGTCAAAGTACTTCATCGACTTCCCGGAGAACTGCTCGTGCCTCGAGAGGTCGAAATCGGTCCGGTTGTGGATCCCTTCGATTTCCCCCCAGCCGAACGGAAACTCATATTCGATATCGTATGCATCCTTCGCGTAGTGCGCGAGCTTGTCCGGCTCATGGCGATGAAATTGCAGCTTCTCCCGCGTCATCCCAAGCCCGAGAAACCACTGCAGTCGCTGCTCTTTCCAATACCCGAACCACTCCTCATCCGAACCCGGCTTGACAAAAAACTGCATCTCCATCTGCTCAAATTCTCTTGTCCGGAAGAGAAAGTTCTTGGTGTTGATCTCGTTGCGAAAGGCCTTTCCGATCTGCGCGATCCCGAACGGCGGCTTCTGACGCGATGATCCCTGGACGTTCAGGAAATTCACGTAGATGCCCTGCGCGGTTTCGGGACGGAGATACACCACGGCGCTCGCATCCTCGACGGGACCGACAAAGGTCTTGAACATAAGGTTGAATTGTCGCGCCTCGGTGAATTTCCCCTCCGCCTGGCACTTGCTTGCCTTTCTTCCCTTATACGCCGGACTGCCGCACGGCGAATCTTCGATCTGATCCGCGCGAAATCGTGCCTTGCATTCTTTGCAGTCCACCATCGGATCGGTAAAATTCTCCACATGTCCTGATGCTTCCCAGACCCGGGGGTGCATGAGAATCGACGCATCGATCCCTTCGATGTCTTCCCGGAAGGTCATCGCCTGCCACCACTGTTCTTTGACGTTCCTTAGCAACTCCACGCCGAGCGGGCCGTAGTCCCAACAGCCGTTTAACCCGCCGTAAATCTCACTCGATTGGAAGACAAAACCACGACGTTTAGCCAGCGAAACCAACTTGTCCATGAGAGAAGAAGATTGCATCGTCGATCGTACCCCGGGCCTAGTGTTCGTTTGATTCCTGGAAGATCAGCGTCCGGATAATGACGCCGTCTTTCCGGATATGAATAGCAATTCGTTTCTCCTGGGAATTCTCCGCGGCAAAGACGCGCGCGCCCAGTGGCTGGAGGCGACGGTCCAGCTCGTGGTTCAGCAACAGACTGGGAAACGTCTCGGGGACGCGAATCCGGATCTCCCGGCGAACCATCGCTCCCGGACTCTGGATCCTTCGCGCCAGTTTGTCCGCCGGAATGTCGATTCCGAAGTGCGCCAGCGTGACCCCGATTGCGGAATCGATCCTCCCGTCCGTTGCGGTTCCCCCCCCTCCCGCCGCAGCAGAGCCGGTTGATGCGGGAAATGCAGCATACGCAGCCACCAGGCAAATAAGGAGAACCGTGAGGACTCCGACGGTCGCCTCCCGCCACTCTGTCTTCAGTCGCTCCGTCAATGTCATCGGTTCTTGAACACCGGTCTTCGTTTCTCCAGGAATGCCTTCGTCCCCTCTGCAAAATCCTCGCTTGCACAGCAGCGCGCAAACATGTCGGCCTCTTTTCGCAGACCTTCGGCAAGGGGAAGGGTATCGACCGCATTGACCGCTTCGAGGGCCGCCCGTATGGCGACCTGCCCCATCGATGCGATCACCTGCGCCATGGTATGGGCCCGTGCGAGCAGTTCGGATGCGGGCACCACTTTGTTCACGAGCCCGATCCGCAGCGCTTCATTCGCGTCGACCTGTGCACCTGTCAGAATCATCTCCATTGCTCGACCCTTGCCGACAAGACGGGCCAAGCGCTGAGTACCTCCATAGCCGGGGATGATGCCCAGGTTCGCTTCCGGTTGGCCGAACTTCGCCTTGTCGGACGCGATGCGGATATGGCACGCCAGTGCAAGTTCGCAGCCGCCCCCCAGGGCGTAGCCGTTGACTGCAGCGATCACGGGCTTTCCCAATTCCTCTATCCTATCGAAAATGCTCTGTCCGGTGGCCGAAAATTCCTTCCCCGACGCTTCGCTGAGGCCGGTCAGTTCCGCGATGTCCGTCCCCGCAACGAATGCCTTCTCCCCTGCGCCAGTGATGATGACAACGTCTACCTCCGGGGAATCTCTGAGGTACGCGACGGCTGCAAGCAGCTCGTCCTTGGTCTGGCCGTTCAGGGCATTCAGTTTCTCAGGACGGTTGATCGTGAGGACCGCAACCCGATGGTCGATTGCTACCAGGAGCGTTTGATAAGTCATAGCATGGGGACCGAATATTAAAAATCGTACGGTTTCAAGCAGAGCCCGAAGTACACACCGATGTTTTTCATATCTGCAAACTGCGAGTATCGCACACCGAGATCGACGATCCCCACCCCGAATCCACCGATGGCGGAATAACCGAAGCGGGCCTGCGCATGGGGCGCGACACTTCCGTCAACAAAATACCCTGAAGCCTCAATGCCGGCAAAGACCCTGAACTTGTCAAACCCTTCAAACGGCCAGATTCCCTGGAGGCCGAGGGAAACGGGGAACGCGAAGAAGTCGCCGAGACTTTGATCGCCCGCCAATGTGCTCGCGGCGGTCGTTCCCAGGTGAAGACTCGGTGCCGCGTCCGCGATGGCATACCCTTCGGACGGTTTGTAGTACGAGACTGCACCGCCGGAAAGTGTCAATGCGAGACCGGGAACGTGCAGGTTCATGAAGCGTACGGAGACTTCGCCGCCAAACCCGGAATACTGATAGGTCGACGTCGACGAACCGTAACCGTTGCCAAAGAGGGAGTACGAGTCGGCGTGGAATTCATAGCCGGGAAGATAGTGGACGACCATGATCTCCGGGACCACTCGCCACTCCTTTGTGTTCTCGTGATATTGCGCATTGGTCGTCGAGAAGCACGCGACCAGCATTGCGACCACGCATGAACGCTTCATCGTCAGGCCTCCATTAGACGACTTCGACGCGACTCTGGTCCCCGATCATGAACCGGTGCACAAGAGGTTTTCCTGTCGCGCGGACTACTTCCACATCATTGCCGAGAATACTTCCTTCCAAACGGATGCCAAGATTGTGGATCTTGCAGTCCCGCAGGATGATACTGTACTCCACTTCGCTGCGTTTGATTTCGGTGCGGTTCCCGATCGACGAAAACGGGCCCACATAGGCGTCTTCGATGACGCACTCTTCACCGATGATTGCCGGCCCACGGACAACGCTGTTGATGATCTTCGCTCCTGTTTCGACGATCACTTTTCCCGCGACGGTAGAACGATCATCGACCTCTCCCCGGATATCGGGCGTAATATTGTCCAGAATGAGTCGGTTGGCTTCGAGGAGATCGGTCGGTTTGCCGGTATCCTTCCACCATCCGGTGATCTCGGAATACCCGATGGCATAGCCCTTGTCAATCAGGTACTGGTGAGCGTCGGAGATCTCGAGCTCGCCGCGGGCCGACGGTTTGATCGCCTTGACCGCTTCGAAGATATGGTGGTTGTACAAATAGATTCCCGCGACAGCGTACGAGCTCTTGGGATTCTTCGGCTTCTCTTCAATGGAAACGATCCGTCCGTCCCTGAGCTCGGGGACTCCGAACCGTTCGGGGTCCTTCACCCGGGAGAGCGTTAGCAAACAATCGCACCCGCTCCGGTCGAATTCATCAATGAACCGTTTTACCCCGCCCACCACCATATTGTCGCCGAGATAGAAGATAAACCGATCCTTCCCCACGAACTCCTCCGCGAGTCCGACCACCTGGGCGAGACCTCCGGGGGTAAGTTGCCGCAGATAGGTGATGTGGACCCCCCATCGGCTGCCATTACCGATCGCCGAGGGGACTTCATCGCTGTCCGCGTTTACCACAATGGCAATTTCTTTTACCCCGGCGCTCGCAACGGCTTCTATAGAATAGTGCAGGATCGGCTTGTTGGCGATCGGTATGAGATGTTTGTTCCGCGTATGGGTGATCGGCCGAAGCCGGGTGCCGCGTCCGCCGCTGGCGATGAGTGCTTTCACTGTTGCTCGTCCGTTCGTGGATGAGGGATCTGATAGGCATCGACAAGACCACGGAACTCCGCTGCGCGGCGTTCATCGATCGATCCTTTGGCGAGCGCAAGACGCACGGTCGCAAGGGTCATGGCCGCATAATACGGCAGGAGATCCGGAGAATGTTGCCGGATCGACTCAAAATGTCTCCCGATCGTTTCCGTCCCTCCCCGCGCCACAGGCCCGCTGAGCGCCCGGACTGGGGACGTCGCGGTGACATTCCGCAATGTCGTCTCGATGATCGGGTGAAACAAGGCGTGGTACGCCGCGCCCTTGATCTTCAACGCACCGTGCATCTCCTCCAGGACGGCGAGCAACGCCGTCAGGTGATTTGATGCGACGACACAGGCAGCGTGATAGTATTCACGCATTTCCGGAGGGATCAGAACCGTTTTCCCGCGCAAGCGGACCGCCAGGTTCTTTGCAAACCGGAGGCCCTTTGCATCGCCATCGATGCCGTACCAGATCCCTGGGAGGGTTGGGAGAATCCGTTCCGGCGAAAAGTCCCGCGGGAAGGTCTGGAGAGGATGGAAGGACACCACCGTCGCGCCCCGTTCCCCGAGCGGTGAAAGCGCGTCGGCAGTCAACATTCCCGACGCATGGCAGAACGCCATTTTCGGAAAGTGAAGGTGCGCGAGCCGCGCGAGATCGCGCGCAACCGGCTCGACGGCAGAATGCGGAACGGTCAGGAGAACAACGTTCGTTTCTTCCGGGATGAGCTCGAGTTGCGTCCCGAAATTCGCGCAGCGGAGAAATCTCCCCCCTTTCCGCGCCGACGTCGCGCTCCTGGCGATGACCGCGCTGATCAAATCTCCTCGCTTCTGCAGGGTCTTGCCAAAGACAAGACCGACTCTCCCCGGTCCGACGACGGCGATGTTCCAGCGGCTCCTGGTCATGTGGCGCGCTTCTTCCATGCAACTGCCGAGCAATAGCCAACCACCGAGCGGCGGTCACCCGTGATATCGCCGGACGTACAGTGGTGCGCGATTTCCATCCTGTCCGCACCGAGCATCCGGAGAGCAGTCATAACTGCGACCGCCGGTCCGCCTCCGCATGCCTCAGCGGCGTGATCTTCCAGATGATCCATCAGGCGGTCCGGCCTGAACGTCCGGATATCATCGATGGCCACGCGATCGATTTTCTCGGCGGTCTCCGCGGGGTAATAATGCGACAGATCGGTGCTCGCAATCAGGAGAACATTTTCTCCCTCGAAGATGCGGCCGAGGGCGGACCCGAGCGCGGACACGATTTCGCGCGATTGTTCCCCCATCACAAGCGGGAGCAGAGCGAATCCTTGTATGACCACCTGAAGGAACGGAAGTTGGACTTCAAGCGCGTGTTCTTCCCGGTGGCCCGATGAGGATTCCCGAACGAGGGGTAATTCTCCGAGGAGGCGCTCGCGTTTTTCCGCATCGACCAGCACTTCCCCCAGCGGAGTCGCATACCCCCGACCGCCGTAGACGCTGACCCCACGGAATGCCTCGCGGTGGCTCGGTGCGACAACAACGACAGTCTCGTACTGTTGAAACGAAAGCGATGCGTAAGCCGCACCGGCAGTCGGGCCCGAATATTGATATCCGGCGTGCGGGACGATCAATCCGATCGGATACTCCTCCGAAGAGCGGCCCCGGCGCTCGATCAGCGACGACACAGTCTCGCGAAGCACCTTCGGATCAGCGGGATAAAACATCCCTGCCACCGCCGGCGGCCGGATTCCGGGTTCGCCGCTCACTTCGCCACCTCATGCTCCTCGGTTTCGGAAAACACTTCCGCATGGAACGCGTAGATCTGCGTTGCAGGATCCATCCATGCGTCGCCGGGCAGGCCAGCCTTCGCACACGTGTTTTCGACAAACTCCAGCCGATCCCATCCTTGTTCGATGGCCACCTGCGGAAGCAGCAATCCCCGCGCAACGCCCAGCTCCACGATCAACCCATCCCGACCGATTTCGATCATTGATACGTCCGCGATGAGCTCCGGCGGAGTCAACACCGAGATCTCGATGGCGATCGAATGAAACTCCCTGGTTGTCAATGGCGGGAAACGGGGATCGTGGAAAGCAGCCTTCCCGGCCGCTTTACGGACGACCTCCGAGAGGGCCTCGGGAGATTCGATGTAACCGATACAGCCTCGAAGGTGACCCTGGATGCGCAACGTTACGAAGGCACCTGCACTTCCGGCAAGTGATCCGCCGGAGGGCAGGTGAAACTTTTCATGGGGAAGTCCGAGTTCCCGGGCAATCGCATTGCGAGCGATCCCTAGAAGCAATTGTCGTTCTGGTCCGGTGAGCATCGGGAAGACCTCGCTTTGAGGGATAGGAAACGTCGAATTCGGACCGCTCAGTGCTCAACAGAGATTTCTCCTCGCCCGAATCTGCCAAAGTGAAACGTAACCAAATCGTCCGAGAGATTCAAGATAAGTCCTTCCTTCAACCCGCAAACTCCGTGCCTTGATTCTCGCTGCGGGCTTCACTAAATTCCTCCGACTCATTCACCTCCTCCCTCTCTTGAAGGTGCTGCGTTATGTCCCTCATGGTCAGCATTTCCGGAATTCGTGGCATTGTCGGCGAAACCCTTACGCCCGATGTCGTCTTACGGTACGCCGCCGGGTTCGCGGAATATTGCCAGCGACGCTTTCCGAGTAACCCCGTGGTCGTTATCGGAAGGGACGGGAGAATGACCGGTGGGATGATCCTCGATCAAGCATGCGGGGTACTTGCTGCGAAGGGTATGACGGTGCGGATGATCGACATCTGCCCCACACCGACAGTGCAGCTCGCCGTGGAACGCGGCGGCGCCGCCGGCGGCATTGCGGTCACGGCATCGCACAATCCCATTGAATGGAACGGCCTGAAGTTCGTGGCGTCCACCGGCATGTTCCTGAATGCCGAAGAGAACAAGGAATTCTGGGCGCTTTCCACGTCGGAGCAAACCTATCCGACATGGGAAGGAGCGGGAAAAACCATTCCCGACACCACCTGGATACGAAAGCACATCGATGCCGTGCTGGGCCTACCGTTTCTGAATCCCGCCAGGATCCGGAGAAGGGGCTTTACCGTTGTTCTCGATTGCATCAACGCCGCAGGGGGCGTGATCGTCCCTCAGCTCCTCGCAGAGTTGGGGTGCACGGTCATCCCGATGAACTGTGAAGTCAGCGGGGTCTTTGCCCGAACCCCTGAGCCGATTCCGGAAAATCTTGGGACCGTCTCACGTCAGGTCTCCGTCTCCAAGGCGGACCTCGGCATCGTCGTCGACCCTGACGTCGATCGCCTGGTCCTCATCAATGAGCGCGGCGAGCCGTACGGCGAGGAGTACACGATCGCGACCGCCGTTGAATTCGTTCTCTCCTGCGCGACAAAATCTCCCGCCCTACTCGGGAGCGCGGGCGAAAAGAGTGTCGTTGTGAATCTCTCTACAACGCGGGCCGTCGAGGATATTGCCGCGCGCCACGGCGTCGTCTGTCATCGAACGCCGGTGGGAGAGATCAACGTTGCGCGCCGGATGAAGCAGGAAGGTTCGATCATCGGCGGCGAAGGAAGCGGCGGCGTGATTCTCCCCGCAGTCCACCTTGGCCGCGATGCGATTGTCGGGATTGCCTTGATCCTCCAGGCACTTGCCGATTCCGGAAAAACCCTTTCGGAGCTGAAGCGTTCTCTCCCGGAGTATCATATCGCCAAAGGGAAAATCCCCCTTGGGTCTGCGGATCCGGAAGAGGTGATGCGCAGACTCGAACGTCGTTACGGAGATCGCGCGCGCGTCAACAAAGACGACGGCTTAAAGTTCGACTTTCCTGATTCATGGGTGCACTTGAGGAAATCCAATACCGAGCCGATCATGCGTGTCATAGCCGAAGCAAAGACGATGGATGCGGCACAGGCGGCGGTGGCGGAAGTCACGAAAGAAATTCATTAGAGCGTGGGAAGGAATCCATGAGTAGGACGTAAGAAGTATGACGTAGAGCTGTTCCGTAGCGCATTCCGAGCACCGCCAGCTCGGCTCTCCCCTTTTCACAAACAGGAGCTGGCGATGTCGGCGAGATTACATTTGCTGCTGGCGCTCACGCAGGTCCCCGGGATCGGACCGCATCGGCTTCGGGCGCTGGTCGACCACTTCCACGATCCTCGTGCGGTTCTCGAAGCCCCCCTCTCCGAACTCGTATCCGCCAACGGCATTGACAAGAAATCGGCTCTCGCAGTCCGGACCTTTGCACACGGGGACGGCCTGGTGGCGGCCGAACGATATGCCGATCGACAAATTGCCGCGCTGGAGAAGATCGGAGGAAGTGTCGTCACGGTCTGGGAGGATGCATATCCCACGGCCCTGAAGAGGATCTATGATCCTCCCCTGATGCTCTTTGCACGGGGAGCCATTCTCCGGGAGGACGACGTCTCGATCGCCATTGTTGGAACGCGAGAGCCGTCGTCGTACGGAGTGCAGATGGCCCAGCGCCTTGCGGAGGGAATGGTCCACGCAGGCCTGACCGTCGTCAGTGGCCTTGCCCGCGGTGTGGACACGGCGGCGCACGCGTCGGCGTTGCGGCACGGGGGGAGGACCCTTGCGATCATCGGGTCGGGGGTCGACGTGCTCTACCCGCCGGAGAACAAAGGTCTCGCTGAACGGATGATGGCACAAGGGGCAATTCTCTCCGAATATCCGATGGGGACAAAACCCGATGCCGTGAATTTTCCCCGGAGAAACAGGATCATCAGCGGGATGACGCTCGGGACAATCGTTGTCGAAACCGGAATTGATGGCGGAGCGCTGATCACTGCGGCGGCGGCGTTGGACCAAAACCGGGAAGTCTTTGCTTTGCCTTCCTCGGTGAACCCGAATCACCCCAGCGGGGCAAATCGACTGATTCACGAAGGCAAAGCACTGCTCATTGAGTCGGCGGAAGAGGTCCTGCAAGAGCTCGCCCCAAAACTCAGGGGAAGATCCCGTCCGCAATGCGGCACGAATTCAACTGTCCAAGAGGAATTGTCGTTCTTTGAACGGGCGATCATCGATGTCCTTCCCGAAGACCAGGCTATCCATGTGGACGCCCTCGCGAGTCTGGCGAAAATGCCTGTCGCGGAAATCCTTGTCCACCTCCTTTCGCTGGAATTCAAAGGAGTGGTTCGGCAACGGCCCGGGAAGTACTTCGTCCGCACATGAAAGATTTCCCTGCAGTCTTTTAGAATTGGCCGAAATTCCGTATATTTCCTTCTGGACATGAGGGTTGAAGCCGTCCCGATGCTGGAGATCCAGGCAATACGGGTTGACGACGCGATTCGCGGGGAGAACTTCTGCTGCGATCTCGAGAAATGCCACGGGGCGTGCTGCTGTATTGCAGGCTGGCGGGGAGCCCCGGTTGCCGATTCCGAGCTGGATGCGATGCGCAAGGCCGTTCCCTTCGCCTCCCGGTTTCTCAGCGATCGGAACCTGGAGGTCCTCAAGACGAACGGGGCCTACGAAGGGCGACCCGGGGATTATGCCACGGTCTGCGTTGACGACAAGGAATGCGTGTTCGTCTACTTCGACCCGCGCGGCATTGCGCGATGCTCGTTCGAGCGGGCATTCGAGGAAGGCCTGACCTCCTGGAGAAAGCCGATCTCATGCCACTTGTTCCCCATCCGGGCCCGCGGCCAGGAGAAGGAAACGCTGCAGTACGAAGAGATCCCTGAATGTGAAGCGGGGAGGGTGCGCGGGAAGAACGAGAAGATTGCCCTTGCGGACTTCCTGCAGACACCGCTGACACGAAAGTACGGCGCATCATGGTACGCCGCGTTCCATGATGCATGCGCCGGTCACGATGGACCCGGCGCCACGCAGAACCGCTGAAGCTATGCTGAACATCTCTCTCCAACATAAGATGATGATGAAGCTGTCGCCTCAACAGGTCCAGTACCTGAAGATGCTGCAGCTCCCTACCCTGGCGCTTGAGCAGAAAATCAAGGCAGAGCTTGAAATGAATCCCCTTCTCGAAGAGGGATTCGAAGAAGAGACGGAGCAGGTCCAGGAGGAACCGACCCCCGAGACTGCGGAAACGCCGGAAACGGAGGAGCCCCGCGCGGAAGAGCCCCAGAAAGAAGCGGAAGAAGACAAGTACACCATCGACGATTACATGAACGATGATACGGGCGGCTTCAAGACGCAGCAGCCGTTCGACGACGAAGAACGCGAAGACCTCCCCTTCCCTGATCAGATCCCCCTCTACCACCGTCTCCTGTCGCAGGTCATGCTCCTCGATCTGGATGACGAAGAGCAGCTTCTCGGGGAGGAAATCATCGGCAATATCGATGAGGACGGCTATCTGCGGCGGGATCTCGCGGCGATCGTCCAGGACCTGAACCTCACGCATGGTCTTGCCATTTCGTTTGAGAAAGCCGAGTCCGTCCTCAAGCAGATTCAACGCCTCGACCCCGTCGGCATCGGATCGCGCTCGCTGCAGGAGTGTTTGACCGTGCAGATGGAGCTGGCCCCGATCGACCTTGCCATCCGCGCCGTCGCCCTCCGGATTCTCTCGGAGTTTTACGACGACTTCACCATGCGTCACTTCGAGGAACTTACGAAGAAGCTCTGTATCTCCAACGACGAGCTGAAGCGCGTGATCGAAGCGATCCAACACCTGAACCCGAAACCGGGCGAGGGGGAATTCATCCAGCAGCAGAACTATGTCGTTCCGGATTACATCGTTACCAAAAGCGAAACGGACTTTGTCATCACCTTGAACGACCGGAACGTCCCGCCCCTGCGGATCAACCGGGCGTACAAGGAGTTGATGTCGAAACGGAAGAAGAACGGCGTCTCGGCCGAAGCGAAGGATTTCATCCGGCAACGTTTCGAGGCCGCAAAGTGGTTCATCAGCTCGATCCACCAGCGCCGCGAGACAATGCTGAAAGTCATGCGCACGATCGTCGATAAGCAGCGCGATTTCTTCGAGATCGGTGAAGGACTGCGGCCGATGATCTACAAGGACATCGCCGAGGTCATCGGGATGGACGTGTCAACGATCAGCCGGGTCGTCAAAAGCAAATACGTCCAGACCGATTACGGCGTCTTCTCGCTGCGCCATTTCTTCAGCGACGCGATCAGCACGACCGACGGCGACGAGGTCTCGAACAAGGAAGTCAAGCGCACGCTCAAGGGACTGATCGACGCGGAAGATCCGAACCACCCGCTGAGCGACCAGCGGCTCGGCGAGCTCCTGAACAATCAGGGGCTGAACATCGCCCGACGGACCGTTGCAAAGTACCGCGAAGCGATGCAAATTCCCATCGCGCGCCTGCGACGACGTCTCACGTGACGTCCCCCTTACCGCGTATCATCGAGCTTCCATGAACCCCACAATCCGATCAACCACCGTCCTCGGACTCACGCACCGGGGGCAGACGGTCATTGGTTCGGACGGCCAGGTGACCGTCGGACAGACCGTCATGAAACACAATGCCCGCAAAGTGCGCAAAATGTACAACGACAGGATCCTCGCGGGATTTGCCGGAGCAGCCGCCGACGCCTTTACCCTGTTCGGGAAATTCGAGGAACACCTGGAAAAACATCGCGGGCACCTTGAACGGGCGGCGGTCGACCTGGCAAAGGAATGGCGGACGGACAAATACCTCCGGCAACTGGAAGCCCTCCTGGCAGTCCTGAACGCCGAGAAGGCACTGGTGATTTCCGGCTCAGGGGAGATCATCGAACCCGATGACGGCATCGTGGCGATCGGATCCGGGGGGAGTTTCGCCCTTGCCGCAGCCCGCATGCTCGTGAAGCATTCGAACCTCAACGCCCGTGAAGTGGTCCAGGAGTCCCTGGAAACCGCAGCAGGAATCTGCATCTATACGAATTCAGTCATCTCCATCGAAGAGCTGTGAAGAAATCCATGTCTGCATCGCCGAAAGATGAACCGACCGCGTGGCTGACGCCGCGGGCCATCGTGAAGGAGCTCGACAAGTATATCATCGGCCAGGACGCGGCCAAGAAGTCCGTTGCGATCGCGCTGCGCAACCGTTGGCGGCGGCTCATGGCCCCGGCTGGATTGCGCGAAGAAATCATGCCGAACAATATCATCCTGATAGGTCCGACCGGCGTCGGGAAAACGGAGATCGCACGCCGCCTCGCCCGTCTGTCCGGCGCGCCCTTTGTCAAGGTGGAGGCCTCAAAGTTCACCGAAGTCGGTTATGTCGGCAGGGACGTGGAATCGATCATCCGGGACCTCATGGATGTCGCCGTCACCCTTGTGAAATCAGAACGGCGCCAGGAAGTCGAAGACAAGGCACGGATCCTGGGGGAAGAACGTATTCTCGACATCCTTCTGCCGCCGACGAAGCGGGCCGCCGTCGAGGGGTTTGATCCCGCCGCTTCGGAACGCTCGGAAGAGCCGGAGTACAAGGCAACGCGGGAAAAATTCCGCGAGAAGCTGCGCGCGGGCGCCCTCGAAGACCGCATGGTCGAATTGGATCTCCCGGCCCAGGGCGGCAGTCCCCTCATGCAGGTCATCGGTCCAATGGGGTTCGACGACATGAGCCTGAATATCCAGGACATGTTCGGGAACCTCATGCAGAAGAAGTCCAAGCGACGGAGATTGTCGATCGGAGAAGCACGCACCCTTCTTACCAATGAGGAGGCACAAAAACTCATCGATCACGATGCCGCGGTCGGGGAAGCCCTGCAGCGCGTCGAAAATTCCGGCATCGTGTTCATCGATGAGATCGACAAGATCGCGGGGGCGAAGGGCCAAACCGCAGGACCGGATGTATCGCGTGAAGGCGTTCAGCGCGACCTGCTGCCGATCGTTGAGGGATCGAGCGTCAACACAAAATACGGCATGGTCAAGACGGACCACATCCTTTTCATTGCATCGGGCGCGTTCCACGTTGCGAAGCCTTCCGATCTTATTCCGGAACTTCAGGGCCGCTTCCCGATCCGCGTCGAGCTCACGAGTCTCACCGAAGAAGACTTTGTCAAGATCCTCACGATCCCGGAAAACGCCCTTCTCAAGCAATACGCGGCGTTGCTCGCCACCGAAGGGATCACCCTCTCGTTCAACGACGAGGCTATCCACGAGATTGCCCGAACTGCGGCGGAAGTCAACGACCAGGTGGAGAATATCGGGGCGCGACGTCTTCACACCATCCTCACCACCCTGCTGGAAGAGGTTCTCTATAACGCGCCTGACGATACACCAATCCAGACCATCACGGTCGACAAAGCCATGGTGGATGCGCGACTCGCCGGGATTGTGAGGGACAGGGACCTGACAAAGTATATCCTATGAGACGGGGGGGGGAATGGGGGGAAGGATAAATCAGATATCAGATATCTGATATCTGATATCGAATCGGCTCTGGAAACAATTGAGTCAGCGGGCCTTCGATGTTACTTTCATCATCTTCTTCCTACTTCATACGTCTTACTTCTTCTTGCAGGTCGACCGGCGTTGCTTCCTGAAGGCTCATGCCCATCATTGACGTTACATTGTCCCAAGAATTCACATCGCTACGTTGAATCCCAATGCCCGCAGGAGCTCGGCGTTTTCGCCCGTCGCTCCACGGACCGTCGTCGCTCGAAATTCTCTCCGTACTCTGTATCCCGTCCTCAATTTCTGAAACTGCGTTCCTCGGTTTCCCGCCGGAGAAGCGCATACTTCCCGTAACGCACGATCATCAGCAAGAATATCGTAGCATTTTCGGATCAAGTCATCCAGTTCCTGATCGGTGCACTGCCAACCTGGCGAAAGGATAACCTCCTTCGTTTCAGGGCGTGGAAGTTTCTCCACATCGAGTGCCCAGCGCGGCTCAAGCAGGAATGTTGAGCAGAATGCGCGGTAGACCATACTGACGGCATTCGTTTTTCCGTCAAGAGAATACCCCGCGATATGCGGTGTTCCAATGTCGACTCGGTCGAGAAGTCCGGACTCGAAGTTGGGTTCGTTCTCCCAAACGTCCAGGACCGCACCCCCGAGCTTGCGCTCCCGCAGGACTTTCTCGAGCGCTCGATTGTCGACGACAGGGCCGCGCGATGTATTGATGAGAAAGGCCTCTTTCCTCAGCGATGCGATGCGTCGTTCATCGAACAGATGGACAGTTGCATCAGGGCCGCTTCGGGTCAGTGGGACATGCATCGTGACAAAATCGGCTTCCAGCACCTCCGCAAGCGGACGATATTTCGCGTCCCCGGTGAGTCGTTCAAGCGGAGGATCATTCAAGATGACCTTCATCCCGATGGTCGTCGCCATGTTCCTCACCCGGCTCCCGACATTGCCGACCCCGACGATCCCGATGCTGGATCCTCTGAGACGGATGCCCTTTCGGTTCGCGAGAACGAGCAGCGCCGCAAGGACATATTCACAGACGGAATTCGCATTGCAGCCGGGAGCGTTCGCGTAGGCGATTCCACGCTCTTGCAGCCAGGATTCGTCCAGATGGTCGGTTCCGATCGTGGTTGTCCCGACAAACCGAACGCGGCTCCCTTCGAGCAGCGCAGCGCCGACCTTGACCTCCGACCGAACGATGATGGCATCTGCATCCTTAACGCTCTCGCGCGAAAACGCAGACGTCTCGATGGCCCTCACGTCTCCGAGGGTTGAAAACGCCTCGACGATATTTGGGGTGTTTTTGTCAACAACCAGTTGCAGAAGCATAACGCTCGTCGGATGACTTTCAGACCTGGAATTGCCGCCCTTACCCCGCCTTCCCCCAACCTGGAGCAGAAGCACACCGAGGTTCGACCGGTAAAATAAAACGAGTTCGACGGTATCAATCAAGGAAGAAGACGCGAAGCGAAAAAAGAAAGACTCCCGACGCGGTCGCGGGGAGCCTTCCTCCGAAAGGTGTAGAGCGTTCTTCTAGAACCTGAATTTCATTCCGACCGAGGCTGCGCCGTACGAGACGGTTTTCGGCGAGAACAGCCACCCGAGGTCTTCAGAGGCAAGGTCAAGTTCGAAGAATCCAAAATGCAGCCCGAGACCGAGGGCAAAATCGGTATGGTCGGGCCCGCCCCACGAATACCCCGTGCGAATCGGCAGGAATTGCCACGGGCTCCATTCCATCCCAAGAGAGAAATCGAGTTCCGGCGGGGTTCCCAGGCGCATCCTGAAGAACTTGCGCGAGATCGCACCCAACATTCATCTCGCCAAAAACGATGCTCCGGATCACGGGAAGTTCTGTTATCTTCAGCGCTGCTCCGAGGCGGATCGTCGTTGGCAACGGGGTTGAGAAGGGATCCCCTGGCGTAGATGTCCCCTGTAAAGCCTTCTCAACCCCGTCGCGCTGCCCCGCATCGAGGGGGTTATCAACAACGAACGAGCTGTCGGCCTGTGCCGTGCGGACATTGCGCGTCCACGTGATCGACCCGATGTCAGTAACGCTGATCCCGAGACGAAGAGCATTGTTCAGTTCGGTGGCAAACCCGAGGTCAACCCCGATACCCGTTCCCGCAGGCGCAGGGAAGGGAGAAAATCCTTCCGACCCGCCACCGGTCAGCGGATCGATGCCCGCCGAACGGCTTTGCATGTCGACCGTCCCGTGGAGCACTCCGTTGGTACTGGTCTCAAGTCGCGAATTCAACCGTGTGAGTTCCGCGTACCCGAATCCATGGACAACTTTCACCGTGACGCCGGTGGAGAGGAGCGGAAGACCGAACACATGGTGGAATGTTGTAGCGAGCGTGAAGCCGTACTGCCGAATCCACCATGCGCTGACGTACGACTCCCGGAAATCATACACCGATCCCGGCGTATTCCCGTAGAAGAGGAAACGCACATATTCATTCGGAATATGCGCCGCCGCGGAAGCGTTTTCCGTCATCGTGAACGCCATGCTTCCAAGTCCCGTGTGAATTGCCAGGCCTACCGGCCTGGCTTCCAGATCCAGGCCGATTGTTCCCACGCCGTTCGGGAACGCGTTCAGGATGTGTTGCTTGTCAGCGTCGGAAAGAGACCTCGCGACCCGGGTGTTTCCCGAATCCTGTCCGGTGAAGTACGAGGTGTACAGGTCGTACGTGAAGAAATCGCTTCCGACGTGCACGCCGATCGGGAGAAGCGCAAACGTCACCGTCGTGCTATCTCCATCAAGACCCGCCGGATTGAGGAGGGCTGCATCGAGACCGCGGGCCATCGCAACGTACACATGACCCATTCCCAGTCCCTGGATGCTGGTCCGTTCGCCGGCAACGGCATTGAAACCGACGGCGAACAGGACCGCTGCGAGAATGCTTGAGGATATTCTGGTCGCCATCACTTGTTTACTCCCATCGAACATTCAGTCCACACACGGACATGGATCGCATCGCTCGTGCGGAACGATACGGTGGAACCTCCCTGGGCTGACGCCATGGTCACTTCGTAGTCGACGTACATCGCCGCACTGTACTGCTGCGCTTCGGCATGGTTCAGATCGATTTCGAGAGTCGAGACGCCGGGCATCGATGAAAACCCCTGAGCATCGACGGCTGCGGCTGCCACGGGAAGGAATCCGCCGGATTGCGGGAACGTGAGAATTTCACGGTGCATGGCGTCCAGAATATGGACACGCACATTCACATCGGCGGGAAGCCCGTTCTGGAGATCCAGATGGAGCTTGGCGGTATTAATGTTCTTCATCTGGTCTTCGCCCGGCTTCTTGTTGCTGCCGTCCGCATCCAGGCCAAAAGCCACAGTATCCCGATAACTGGCCTGTGAGATTCCGACCGTCAGAGGTATTGAGACGCTCACGCTGCCTCCGAACGTGCAGGCGCTGGAGAGTCCGCCGGCTTTGAGCGGATCGGTGGTATAGACATCCGGCGGGTTCACCAGAACCTTTCCGGAAATCTTCAGGGAATCGGGGAGACCATCCGGAGAATTGACTCAGGAAGTTCCCGACTTCGGCGGGATCAAACGTGATCGTCGAACCGCCAGGGTTGATCTCGACGTTGATTCGCCGGGATTGCGAGCGTCGCGACCTGCCCGTCCTGCCGGGTCGCGGAGAACGTCAGGTACAGGTCCGCAGGATATCCGACGCCCGAAACGGCGTGGAAGGTCAGTGTAGCCATCGGGATGACGAACAGACCCTTGAGTTTTGAAGGGACTTTGCCTTTGCTGACACCTACTGCCGTATTAATGTTCACCCATGTCGGCTTGAGCGCTCCGCTCACGGTGTCGACGACGATTGGAGAAGCTGCCGTCATGGCAATATCCACCTTGTCCGTATCATGAATGGCCACGGTCTTATTCACCGCGGTGGGGATGACGACGCTGCTCGTCAGATCCAGAGTATTCATAAGTTGGCCGGGAGCCGCCTGGAACTCGCAGTTTGCCAGATCCATGGAATAGACCCCTGTGCCATTGGCCAGGAGAAACAGGCTGTCTTCATATTGTCGGACCGTCCCGCCGGAGTGAGTGAACAGGTTTTCCAGCCGGAACTTGAACTGGACTCCGACTCCGATGTGATTTGTGAAATTGAAATGCAGCAAACCGCTTTTCATTCCGACGAGCTCGACCATCGTCGAATCGTCGAGTTTGACGGTGGTTTGATCGTTGTCGATGAGGCGTTGCGCCGGGACGGAGGAAAGCTCCGCGGCGGATGCAAGGGCATTCGCAAAGTCGACAGTAGCCACGAGCATGGAGTCCGTGGGAAACGTGACAGCCTGCGATGATCCCGGCGTACTGAACATCAATCCGGAGATCGAAACGCCCGCGCCAAAGGTGACGCCCGCGAGATCGGAATAGCAGACAGCAGCATGGGCAGGGAGAATCGCTTGCTGTCCGAAATCAAAGCGGGCAACCGTTGCGCCGTGATTGTCGAGCAACACAATGGGTTGGACCGGAGTGATCGCAATTGGCATGTTATTTTTCAGCGTGAGGCCAATGGTTCCACTCTTGAACGTGACGCTCGCGGTAAGACCCGAGGCCGACTGCACATCGGGGAACGACAATGTCTTCGGGGGGATCCAGGAACGCGTTCCCGGCGGAATATCCGGGGGGTTGACGCTCGCGGTCATCGGAGTGAGGCTCACGGCAAATGAGCCCAGGGCGACATGTGCGCTCGAGGATGACGGCATGATCGACAGTTGGTCACCGATCGAAATGGGATTTGCCGAAACCACCGAAGAGAACACAATTCGATTCGAGGCGTCTGACTTGATCGATGCGGTATCGTCCTTGATGACGTCGCTGATCGTAACGTCCTTTACTGCGACAGGAAATGTGAGATTCACATCCCATGACGGCGGGACCGGCGTCAGTGGATCCTTGAAGCAGTTCAGCATACTCAGCGCCAGAAGTGTGACGGTGACTGCACCGATCAGCTCCCGGGACGTGTGTGAGCCCGCATTCGCAGATCTCGATCTCATTGTTCCCCCAGCGTTCATGGCAAACCGTGATGGTGAATCAGAACCTCGTGTGTATGAGGTTCAAAGCCGGTGCCATAGTCGCTCCCGTGTGAGGGACGTCACGCGGGGCCGTAACTCGCCCGTAGGAACAGCGTTATAGACTCAGCGCAATGCAGAATTTCCCGGAACGGCAACATACGCGCTTGAACGGGTTGAAGGTTCTGCAAAAGTCGGCAAGGGATCAGTACTTGCGGTCGTGCTGGTTACCGATGTGTGGTGTGCGGTGAGAAAGAGAGGAAGGTGAACGACGGGTGTCTTCAGGTGCGAGCGGGTGGAGTCCCCGTTCGGAAGTACTGCCTGATGACACCCGGTCGAAAGAATGAAGCTTAGTGAACCTTTTCGTCGGACCCGATCGGTTGGAAACCATATCCGCTCGACGGGTCCTGACCATGAATCTTGATCTCGCCGAATTTCAATTCGTACTTCGCGATGTTGTCTTCCAGCGCACGGAGGAGGAGCTTCGCGTGTTGCGGCGTCATGATGATGCGCGCATGAACCTTCGCCTTGGGCACACCCGGGAGAACGCGCGTGAAATCGATGACGAATTCCGCGGGCGAATGGGTGATGATCGCGAGGTTGCTGTAGATGCCCTCGGCTTCCTTCTCCCCAAGCTCAATATTGATCTGCTGACCCTGAACCGGTTGATCGTTCATACCACACCTCCTTGAAAAAAAAAGCCCCGCCGCGAACGGCGGGGCGATGGGAACACGGGATGTTTATTGTCCCTTGACGAGCTTGTCGGCCCGCTCGAACGCCGCTTTCGACTTCGCCGGCTGGTTCAGGATCGCATACAGTCGTCCCAGTTGCTGCCAGAGTGCCGCGTCGTCGGGGCGGACTTCTGAACTCTTCTCAAGATATGGAAGGGCGAGTTTGAACTTCTCAAGGAAGGTGAGATCCGTCTTTACCTGATTTCCCTTCCCCGCCTTCTTCTGATCCGCTTCGGCCTGATCGGTCGCCGATTTCCTCATCGCAACTCCCCAGTTCAAATAGGCAACACCGAGGTTATACCGCGCGTCGGCGTAGTCGGGGTCGATCTCCAATGCTTTGCTGAACTGCTCGATGGCCTGAGGATATTTATCCTGCTTGAGGAGAAATACGCCGTACGCATAACGGAAAAACTTATTGTCCGGGTTTTTCGCGACGGCTCCGTCTGTCAGCGCAAGGGCTTTATCGGCATTCTTCGTCCGATCGTAAACGTCAATCAGGTTCGTGATATTGATTGTACTGTCGGGCTCCGCCGCATAGGCCTTCTCGAATGGCGGAATGGCCTTTGCGTACTCGCTCTGCGCGGCGGCGGTGTCTTTCGCGTTGACATACCCAGCGGCAATCTGATAGTGAACATTGCCCAGAAGTCTGGCTGCCTCGGCGGATTTGGGATCCCGCGTGAGGCAATTCTCCAGCATCGTGATGGCACCGTTGAAGTCTTTCTGCGCGTAGCAGCAGAGACCGGCGACATAGTAGGAGTTTGCACTATCCGGCTCCATGTCGATCGCGGTTTTGAATGCGTCCAGCGCCGCTCCGTACTTTGTCGAGTCTTCCATCCCGGCGTTATACAGACGCACGCCGTCGTTGAACATTGAACCCCATGTCGCAAGGCGATTTCTGTTGATTTCCGCCTTGTGGGCGTCAGAAACCAGCAAGGCATGGGTGTACGCCTCATTCATCCCCTTGTAATTCTTCAGCTCGAGACGGACGCTTCCCAAGAGGTACCACGCCTCTTCATCCTTATCATTTTTGCCGACTTCTTTGAGAAGGCTTTGTTCGGCTTTGTCCCACTGCTTCTGCTGCATGTAAAGCTTCGCACTTGTGGTTTCTGCCGAGCCGCACTGAAAACCGGTAGTCGCGAAGAACACCACCGTTACGGCCAGGATCGCCATGAGGGTTAGACGATTCATGATCACTCCAAAGAATAGAAATGATGGGGACGACACGCGTAGGACAGTAATGTATTCAAACTGAGACCAAAAATCAACAGCTCTGTCGAACTATTCATTGACTTTCGGACGGCTTTTTGATAGGTTCACCTACTCAATGGGTTGTGTTGAACATTTCATCTCTCTCGAGTCTCGTGGTGCAGAATATCCTGGATGAAAGCGCCGACCGCTGTGTGTTTTGCAGAATCATTCGAAACGAAGCGCCGGCAGAGATCCTGTTCGAGAACGACCGCACGATCGCCCTCCTGGACATCCGCCCCATCCACCACGGGCACGCCTTGATCATCCCGAAAGTCCACTGCATCGATTTTCTGGCCCTCCCGGAAGAGTACCTGCACGATGTCATGCGCACAACACAGGTTGTTTCCCGTGCGCTTGTCGAGACCCTCGCGCTTGAGGGGTTCAACGTGTTCTCGAACAACGGCCGTGTCGCGGGGCAATCGGTCTTCCATTTTCACGTCCATGTGACTCCCCGGTATGCCGATGACGACATCCACTTCGTCCTTCGCCTGAAAGAATACCCCATCGGGGTCATGACGGAACTGGGATCACGGCTCAGGGCGAGCATCCGGGAAGGCGTGAACGGGGGGTCGGCAGAGGGAGGAATGGGGAGATTGGGAGACGCAGAGCACAAGGAGTGAGCTGGAAATCGGCGCCTGGGAATTCCAAAATGGTCATTCGCAACCGCCAATTCTGAAGAGAGCGGGACGGGACCGGAGGAAGACTCAGACCTGACGTCTAACGGGACGAGCACCTGGCCCCCGACGCTGAACCCTTTCAATGCACAACGAAAAACCCTCGGAGAATACAATGACGTCGTATGTCAAGCTTCGCCCGCCAACCACAGGCGACCGCATCACCATCAAGAATGGCGCGCTTCTTGTTCCCGACCACCCGATCATCCCGTTTATCGAAGGAGACGGAACCGGACCGGATATCTGGCGCGCGTCGCAGATTGTGTTCGACGCCGCGGTGCAAAAGGCCTACGGCGGCAAACGGTCGATCGTCTGGTTCGAAGTTTTTGCCGGAGAAAAAGCGAATGAGGTCTATGGCGCAAATACCTGGCTTCACGACGACACCATCAACGCGGTCAAGGACTTTATGGTGGCGATCAAGGGACCCCTCACCACTCCTGTCGGCGGCGGCATTCGATCGATCAACGTCGCCCTTCGCCAGATCCTTGATCTGTACGTTTGCCTGCGGCCGATCCAGTATTTCAAAGGAGTCCCGTCCCCCGTCAAGCGACCGGAGCTGATTGACATGGTCATCTTCCGGGAAAACACGGAGGATATCTACGCCGGAATAGAATGGAAGGCCGGAACTCCGGAAGCCGAAAAGATCGTCAGCTGGCTGCAGAAAGAGATGGGCGTCACGAAGATCCGCTTCCCGCAATCCTCCAGCATCGGTATCAAACCCGTGTCGAAGGAAGGAACGGAACGCCTGGTCCGCGCGGCGATCGACTACGCCGTCAAACAAAAACGGAAGAGCGTAACCCTTGTTCACAAGGGGAATATCATGAAGTTCACTGAGGGCGGATTTCGCGACTGGGGCTATGAGCTCGCCAGGCGCGAATACGCCGGGAAGGTCGTCTCGTGGGAAGAGTGCAATGGCAATCCCCCCGCAGGCTCGATTCTTATCAAGGATGTGATCGCCGATGCCTTCCTTCAACAGATCCTCACCCGACCTGGAGAATATGATGTCATCGCGACCTTGAACCTGAACGGCGATTATATTTCCGATGCGCTGGCGGCGCAGGTGGGAGGCATTGGCATTGCTCCGGGAGGCAACATCAACTATACAACCGGGCATGCTGTCTTTGAGGCGACCCACGGCACAGCACCGAAATATGCCAATCAGGACAAAGTGAACCCGGGCTCGCTCATCCTCTCCGGCGAGATGATGTTCCGCTATCTTGGTTGGAAGGAAGCCGCCGATTTGATCCTGAGAGCCCTCGAGAAGACCATCCTGAACAGGACAGTGACGTATGACTTTGCACGGCTCATGGAAGGGGCACGCGAAATCAAGTGCTCGGAGTTCGGCAAGGCCATCATCGCAAATATGTGAGGTGCAACAAAAAGGCAGGCCCGGATCTCTCCAGGCCTGCCAAGGATCTCAGATACATCGTATCATGTCGCCCGCTGCAACGAGCCTTCAGGCGGTAACCTTCGGGCTGCAGAATTCCTCAAACACTCCCACCAGGTGGGAGGCGATTTCTTCTGCTGAACGGCTTTCCAGTTGATAGCGTGGAACGAAGTGGACAAGAACCCCGTCCTTATAGAGCGCCATCGAAGGCGACGAAGGAGGGATACTCCCAAGCCGCTCTCGGAGATGGGCCGTGGCCTCAACATCCCCGCCGGCAAAGACCGTCGTCAATCGGTCGGGCCGGACTTTTGACCGCCGCAGTGCGAGGGCGATCCCCGGCCGTGCTTTTCCCGCCGCACATCCGCACACGGAGTTGATGACCACGAGGTTTGTTCCCTCCTTTTCATCGACTGCCGCATCGACGGCTTCCGGCGTCCGGAGTTCGGTGAATCCGATTTTTGTCAGATCGTCCCGAAACGGTTGAATCATCACTGGGTCATAATGCATCAAGAATCCTCTAGAGAGAAATTCATCGACTTATTGTTTTATCATATTATTAAACAAGAAGGTCGGAGCGCAGGTTCCCCGGAGACGAAGGCCGTTGTGTGCTGCGAAAGAGGCACCTTGACACGCTGCAGGACGGTGAGGCTTCATGCTCTTGATTTCGATCCGACACCTTCTCAGATTTGGTGTTTATGACCAAGCACCGGCACAAGCACGCCAACCACCCCGCTGAACCTGTCCGGAAATCCCGTACCTCTTCCATTCTTTGGGTCCTGGGTGCGGCGCTCCTTGTCGCCATTCTGATTGTCATTTCGACCCGGGATCAACAGCAGCCAAATCCAGTCGATCACCCCGCATCTCCCGTTCGCACCAGTGTCGCCGCTCCGGAACTGACGAGCTGGCGCGACCGTGCCCGGGCAGTGTCCTCCCTCTTCCACAAAGTCTACACCCCGTGTTGGGAAGGAGCATATGGTGCAATCGGTGATGCGTATCTGTTCGCGGCCACCGGCGACTCCAGTCTCTACCGGTTTCACATCATCGATCACGATCTACGCACCATGTGTGATGGGACCTGGGTCGACGACCGTGCCTGGGTTTGTCTGGCGGAGCTGCAATGGTGGGAGGTCACGGGGAAAGGCAACATGGGTCTCGTGCTGGACGCGAAGCGGCGATACGACGAGGCACGGGCCGAGGGGAGGTTCTCACACAGGGACGGCTTCTGGACATGGTACAACTGGCCTCCAGGAAAGCCCGGCGGCGAAGAGGCGTTTACCAACAGCAACATGAATCAGATGGTAACGGTCGCCTGTGGCCTGTACGCAGCGACGGGAGAAGTGCAATACCGGCGTGACGCCATCCTCGCCTGGAAGGGTGATGGGAAGATCCCCGGTATCGAAGCGAGATGGTATCGCGGTGACGGCGTCTGGGTGGGTAAGGGAGGAAGGGCGGCGTTCGGCAACCAGCTTCCGTGGCGAGGCGTCGGCTATTGCTCTGTCGCGTCCGCGCTTTATCGCATGACCGGCGAGAAGCGGTATCGGGACATCGCCATAGCCACTGCCAGGTACGCTCTCGACCCCCGGACCGGGTGGGTGGATCCCACGGATTTCTACCAGTTGCGCATGGACGGCAACGGCGCGTTTGTTAATTTCCTCCTTGACGCCTACGCCATTGCACCGAACGAGCTGCGAGACGTCCCCGGGAAAGTCGAACACATGCTGACGCATGTCTGGACCAATGCCCATTCCACGGCACTCGTGCTTTTGCACCGACGAAGCGACAATGGAATTCGAAACGGGTGGAATCCTCGCGGCGGCGAGGATGGGTACGGCGTCGATGAAGTAGGAACCGTGCACGCGCAGGGAGAGGCGGCTCGCGCGTTTGGGGTCTTTACGTATTATTATGAGAAGGAGAAAAATTCCCCGGATTCTTCTCGAGGCGCTGGAGGATCGCATCCATGAGCAGCTCGGAATCGCTGGGGAGCCACGCAATTCGTTTGTCGGCGGAAAACCACGTCATCTGTCGTTTGGCATACCGGCGCGAGTTGCGTTGGATCAATCGGACCATCGCTTCGTCGGTAAGCTCCCCGTCAAGTCGTGAAAACACCTCGGCATACCCCACGGTATTGAGTGCATTGAGCTGACGGGAATACCCGCGCGCGCGCAGCCCCCGAACTTCGTCAACCAACCCTTGCGCAAGCATCGCTTCGACCCGCATGTCGATACGGTGGTACAGTTCCTTGCGTTCCCAGAAGAGTCCGATCTGTCGGGTATGGAATGTGATCTCCGGCTTCCGTTCTTCCTGGACGGAGGACAGCGTGCGTCCGGTCGAGTGAAACACCTCGAGTGCGCGGATGACGCGCCGCGGTTTTGACGGATCGATCGTTCGCGCCGCGGCCGGGTCGATCTTTTGCAGCTCCTGGACAAGCAACGGAAGCTCACCGTGCCTCAACCGCTCTTCCATCGTTTCCCGGAATGCAGCGTCAGCTCCCGGCCCTTCAAACAACCCGTCGATCAGCGACCGGATGTACAAGCCGGACCCTCCGACAATAATCGGAAGACTGTCCCCGTCGGAACACCTCTTCGATGGCGCTCCTCGCCTGTTCCCCGAACATCCCTGCGTTGAACTCTTCGTCCGGATCGACGACATCGATGAAGTGGTGGCGGATCTCTCTGCGCTCTTCTGCCGTCGGTTTGGCTGTCCCGATGTCGAGATACCGGTACACCTGCCGGGAATCTGCGGAGAGGATCTCTCCCCCGAGGATCCGCGCGAGGGCGAGCCCGGTTGCAGTCTTCCCCGATGCGGTGGGACCGACGATCGCAACAACGTCCCTTTCGGCGACCAACCGCCGCCGCAGGGTACGCGCGCGATCATCCATGCCCGTCACGTGACTTCCTGCCATCCATTCTTGCCTACCAGCGGGACGAACTTGAAGCTCTCGATCTGACGCCTGTCGAACCGTTCGCCGTTCCGTGTGATGATGGCGAGGGACTGGACTTCGCGGCTGCCCACGGGAACGACGAGCTTCCCTCCATCCGCGAGCTGAACGAGAAGAGACTTCGGCGCGTCCGGCGCGGCCGCCGTAACGATGATGCCGTTGTAGGGAGCATACTCTTCCCACCCGATCGATCCGTCGCCCGTTTTCGATGCTACCCGGTAGCCGAGGCGGTCCAGGATCCGCCGCGCGCCCGCAAGCAGGTCACTGTCCCGTTCGATGCTGAAGACATGCGCTCCGAGGGCCGCGAGGATCGCCGACTGGTATCCGGATCCGGTGCCGATTTCCAGCACCTTGTCTCCCCGATGGACGTCCAACGCCTGAGTCATGCACGCGACGGTGTAGGGTTGTGAGATCGTCTGACCTTTGCCGATCGGCAGAGCGTTGTCTTCGTAAGAGCGATTCGTGAACGGCTCCGGGACAAAGAGGTGACGTTCCACGACACTGAAGGCATGCAGAAGATGTTCCTCGGTGATCCCCCGGTCGCGAATGAGGGCGATCATTTCTTCGCGTTCTACGTCGAATCGCTTCACTGGTTCAGGTTCTTCGTATGGGTGGTCGTGTGAGGGATCCTACTTTCGGTTGCCGCGGAGAAGTTTCCAGACGGTCGAGCCCGACCGTTCCGAGTCGAGGTTCAGTCGATCCTTCAGCTCCCGTCGGAGCACTGCGGGAGTGAGGCCGCGGTACAAGGTGCCGTTCTCTGCGATGGACACGGTCCCTGTTTCTTCGGAGACGATGACCACAACAACATCGGCTTGTTCAGAGATTCCCAGCCCCGCGCGATGCCGTGTGCCGAGGAGCTGACCCTCCCACGCGGTGATATTCGAGAGCGGCAGCGTACAGCGCGCAGCCTCGATCTGACGGTCCTTGATGATCACGGCCCCGTCATGCAGCGGAGAACGGGGATTGAAGATCGAAAGAAGGAGCGTCCGGCTGACGATCGCTTCCATCCGCGTCCCGGTTTCTGCATGCATCCGGATTCCCGTAGCACGCACGAAGATAATCAGGGCTCCGAACTTCTTCTTGGAGAGCTCGGTGACGGCGCCCACGACTTCGTCGATCGATTCATCGACATTCAATTTGACGAAGACCCGGACGAACGGACTCCGGCTGATCAGGACGAGGATCCGCCGCAGTTCGGGTTGAAAGAGAATGATGAAGGCAAGCACCCAGATGTCCGTCAGCGTCTTCAGGATCCATGTCATCGCCTTGAAGTGAAGTGACTGCGCGATGAACGAGGCGGCGACGACAAAGACAAGGCCGGCGAAGATCTGGATAGCCACCGTCCCCCGCATGGCGAGGTAGAGACGGTAGAAAATGAACGACACCAGCGCAATATCCAGAAGATCCGAGACGCTTACGCTGATGAAACCGATCTTAAACAGCTCCATCGTGTTCGTCCCTCTCGGTGGAAGGGTGTTACGATGAGCGCGCGAGCTGGTCGGCGATCGCCGCCGCCCGTCGCGATTCCTTCACGTCATGAACCCTGATGATGTTGGCCCCGTGAAGAATCGCCGCCGTCAACGCTGCGAGAGATCCTTCAAGACGGGATTCCACAGGAAGATTCTGGATCTTTCCAATGAACGATTTACGGGAGATCCCGACGACGATCGGACGGCGCAGCACCTTCAGGCGATCCAGGTTCGCGATCAGGCTGAAATTTTCGGTCAGCGATTTGCCGAACCCGAGTCCCGGGTCGACACACATCTGGGCGACCCCCGCCGCTTCCCCGTCCCGGAGGGAATCCCGCAAGGCCTTCAACACATCCTCGATGACGTTGGTATAGAGAACCTGCGCAGGCATCGCCCATGGCGGCGCTGGTGTATGCATGAGGATCGCCGAGGCGTTTCGAGCGCTGACGGTCTCCGCCATCGCCTGATCGAAGGTGAACCCGCTGATGTCATTGACGATCGCTGCTCCAGCATCGAGCGCCCGACCGGCGACTGCGCTCTTCCAGGTATCAACGGATAGCGGTACGGCGGTCCGTCGCGCAAGACTCTCGATCACCGGCATGATACGTCGAAGCTCTTCGTCGACGGAGACCGCGGCAGCCCCCTGGCCGTAGACCGAGCCCCGCGGCCGTGTGGACTCACCCCCGATGTCGATCAGATCGGCGCCGTCGTCGATCATCCGCATCGCGTGATCCACGGCGAGGCCGGGATCAAGAAATTGTCCGCCGTCGGAAAATGAATCGGGAGTCACGTTCACAACGCCCATCAGGAACGTCCGTTCGGAAAAGTCGAACGACGCCCCACGGAGCATAAAACGCATTGGAGTCCCGACCTGGGGTGTCTGATCCATTAAAAGAAAAGGTGACTCGCCGGTCACCCTTCCGCTGCTTACATCTTTTTCTTTGCTAGTTCCGCTCTTCGCTTTGCCTTCGCACGCTCAACGGCCTTCTTGTGTTTCTTTCGCACCACGCGAGTCTTCTTGTTCATTCCTCCTCCGGATTTTTCTTTCGAGCTGAATCTTCATCCCAATGCTGCTTTCTTCCTGAAAACATACGCATTCCGGGCGAGAACATCAACAGAACGGAGTCGGCGGCGCATCAGTCTTTTTGGACCAGGAGAAATCGCGTCCCCCACCCTCCGAAAAGCGGCAGGTGTTCTTCCGGCACGCCGACCTGACGGGCGTACGATTCGAGGTTTCGCCGCAAGACGCGCAGTCGCGTGAACCCGCTGTGTTGTGCCAAGGCGTAGAGGTCGCTGTCGTCATAGAATTGCAGTCTCGATGCCATCGGTTCCGGAGCCGCGGGAGTGCCCCGAAGTTCGGGATCCGTTCCGGCGATGATTGCTCTCCCCTCAGGCGACAGCACTCTCCGAATCTCGCTCATCACCTTCACCGGGTCCCGGAGAAATCCAAGCACACCCATCATCGTCGCGCACGAGAACTGGCCGTCGGGGAACGGCAATCCATGGGCTTCCGCGAGATGGATCTCCAATCGTCCGCCGGAAATCGCTTCGGCATTCGCTTCGCGTGCGACAGCGACCATTTCGGGACTATGATCCACGCCGGCCGCCCGACAGCCGCTCCGGAGGGCGTCCCTGAGCAATGCTCCGCCACCGCATCCGACGTCGAGGAGATAATCATGCGGGGTGAGCGCGAGTTCCTCGAGCATGACAAGAAACCCGGGGTAGTGATAGAGCGGGGCCCGATAGGTGGCTCGGGCCATGGGTCCCGACGGCCTTCGCGCATGGCGATCAGTCAGCCAGTCACCAAGCGCTCCCGGCGTCACCGATCGTAGAAGCGGCGCGAGGATTTCCTGCATTCCCCACGCCGGCGCCCCTGCCTCGATCCCGAGGCCGGAACACGCAACGGTGAGACGCGCACATCCCCTGTCCGCTTCCAGTGTCAGGTGCGTCCGCGTCCTGGAGCCGGGGGACCACAAGGACTGTTCCCACGAAATGTCGATCCTTTCAGGAGGCGACCACTCGTTCACGGTGCCTGATCCCGCACCGATATGAAGAATTGCATTCCCTGCAAGCGCCTCGATCCGGATACCTGCACTCCCGAGAACCGACTGCAGTTCTTTCACGATATCGTTGAAAGCACCGGCATCCTCCAGGGGAAACTCAATGACTGTCTGTACAGTCGGCGTTGCGGCACCCATCTCCTGCATCCTCCCGGTTTCGATGAACGATGTCCCGGCTCTTTCATTCTTCCGTGAAATACGAAAGCCGGCACAGGAAAGAACCATCGGTTTCTCTCCACGTTGCCGGCTTGCTTGAAGGGGGGATTACTTTGCGTACTTTTTGAATCGATCGTTGATCCGTCCCCAATGCAGATTCGCGATAAAGTTATCGATGTACGCCGCACGCTTCGGGCCGTCCTTGTGATAGTAGGCATGCTCGAACACGTCGACGGGGACCAGCGGGATACCGCCCCAGATCGCTCCATAGTGATGTTCGTCCACAAGGACGTTCAGGAGACGTCTGCTGTACAGCATATCGAACGTCAGGACCCCCCAACCGCTGAGCTTTGCGGAGACCGCCGTCGCCTTGAAATCCGCCTTCCAGGCATCAATGGAGCCGAACTCCTTTTCGATCGCGGCCTTCACTTCGGGGCCTTTTGCCGGATTGCCGTCCCCTCCGAGGACTTCCCAGTAGACATCGTGCAGAAGGGTCCCGGCGTGATTCCAGGTCGTCCGCCGTTTGAGTTCCCCGATTGCGCTGTAGTTGCCATTCGCTGCACCGCGATCGGCAGTCTCGAGGGCCTTCTCGATATTGTTCAGCGCTGTTACGTAGCCTTTGTGATGCGTGTTGTAGTGCCAATCCGTCGTCTCTGCGTCGACGACCGGCGCAAGAAGTTTCTTGGCTTCTTCATCGGAATATGGACGGGGATTGAATTTCCATTCGTACGCCATGGAAACAGCTCCTTGAGTTGTTGTGGAAGTGAGAAACGAACTCGATGTCAATGAACAGACTCTACAGCGCCCGGGAGTCCGCGAACATCTCCCGGTTCAGACTCCAAACGATTGTCCGCATCCGCATGTCCGCGCGGCCTGGGGATTGTTAAATACGAACCCCTTCCCGTTAAGCCCGTCGCTGAAATCCAGGACCGTCCCGGAAAGATAGAACAGGCTCTTCGGATCGATGTAGATGGTGACGCCTTCACATGTCATGACCACATCTTTCTCACCGGGCTTCTCATCGAACCCCAACACATAGGAGAGGCCGGAACATCCTCCGCCCTTCACTCCGATCCTCAGGGCATGCCCCTCCGGTATGGCGTTTTCCGCCTTGACTTTGCCGACCTGCGCCGCGGCCTTCGGCGTCAGCTGGATTTCACTCTGGGTGACAGGTCCGGATGCGAGAATTTCACTCATAGTTCCCCTCGTTGTTCGTTCATCACATATACCCAAGCTCCAATTTTGCTGCGTCGCTCATCATGCTCATATTCCACGGCGGCGTCCACGTGACGTTCACCTTGACGGAAGTCACTCCGGGAATGGACGCTGCGCGCTGTTGAACTTCTCCCGGCAGAGACTGGGCTGCAGGGCAATGCGGCGAGGTCAAGGTCATCGTTACGATGACTTCGCCGCTCTCATTCACGGCGACGTCGTAGATAAGACCGAGGTCATAGATGTTGACGGGAATCTCCGGGTCGTAGCAGGTATGCAGAATATTGATCACGTTGTTTTCGATCACCTTCTGCTCGATCCCGGTGATTTCGTCCTGCCGTTGTTCGGCAGCCCCATTCTCCCCGGCTTTCGCCTTCTCTTCAGCCATTGTCCCTACTCCGTTGTTACTTTTGCAGCGTGTCCATCAAGGGCAGCTTTCAGGGTGTGCCATGCGAGACTCGCGCATTTCACGCGGGCGGGGAATTCGCTGACGCCCGCAAACGCAGCGAGTCGTCCCAGGTGTTCCGCGGCGCCATTCTCTTTGCTCTGCCCTGTCACCATCCGATGGAATTCCCCGAAGAGGGCTTCGGCCTCGCCCCGGGTCTTCCCTTTCAGCACCTGGCTCATGACGGATGCCGACGCCTTGGAGATGGCGCACCCGGCACCCTGAAAACTCACGTCCAGGATTTTCTCCCCGTCCATCTTCAGGAATACCGTGTAGTGATCCCCGCAAAGCGGGTTGTAGCCCTCGACACTTACTGTCGGCGTTTCCATCGTGCGGAAATTCCGCGGGTTCTTATTGTGATCGAGGATCACTTCCTGGTACAGTTCGCGGAGATCCGACATCAGCCAAGCACCTCGATGACTTTCTCGACCCCTTTGATGAAAATGTCGACTTCATCTTTCGTGTTGTAGAATGCAAACGACGCCCGTGCAGTCGCGGGAATTCCGTACCGAAGCATCACCGGCTGCGCACAATGGTGACCGGTCCTGATTGCCACCCCTTCGAGATCGAGAATCGTGCCGATGTCGTGCGGGTGGATCCCATCGATCGTGAACGACAGGACCGAGGCCTTCGCGGCAGCAGTGCCGATAATCTTCACCCGGGGGATGGCTGCAAGGCGGGTGGTGGCGTAATTCAGCAGGTCCGCCTCGTATGCGGTCACGGACCGGAAATCCATCTGTCGGAGATAGTCGATGGCAGCACCAAGACCAACACCGCTGGCAATGCTGGGGGTTCCCGCTTCGAACTTATACGGGAGATCGTTGTAGATGGTCTTCTCGAACGTCACGGACTTGATCATGTCCCCCCCTCCCTGATACGGCGGCATCGCTTCAAGCCATTTCTCCTTGCCGTACAGGACGCCGATCCCCGTTGGACCGAACATTTTGTGTCCGGAAAAGGCGTAGAAATCGGCATCCAGATCACGAACATCCACCTTCATATGGGGGACGGACTGTGCACCATCGACCAACACCGGGATGTTGTGCGCATGCGCCATCGTGATCATCTGTTTGACCGGGTTGATTGTCCCGAGAGCGTTTGAGACATGGACAATGGCTACGATCTTCGTCTTCTTCGTCAGGAGACGGGCATATTCATCGATGATCAGCTCTCCCCGATCGTTCATCGGAATCACCCGCAGCGAGGCGCCCCGTTCTTCGCAGGCGATCTGCCAGGGAACGATGTTGGAATGGTGCTCGAGGGCGGAAATGACCACTTCGTCGCCCTTGCCGATCGCGAGTTTTCCATAGCTCGCAGCCACGAGGTTGATCGCTTCCGTCGTCCCGCGCACAAACACGATTTCCTTTGTGGATGCCGCGTTCAGAAAATCCTTGACCTTCGAGCGCGCGGCCTCGTATGCCTGCGTGGCCTTCTCGCTCAGATAATGCACCCCCCGGTGGATGTTGGAGTTTTCCTCCATGTAGTAGCGCAGAATCGTGTCAATGACGATCTGGGGCTTCTGGCTGGTCGCGGCATTGTCAAAGTACACCAGCTGTTTGCCGTTCACCCGCTGCCGTAGGAGCGGAAAATGATGACGGCACAAATCCACCAGCGCCTGCCCTTCCGCTTTCGGAGGGGCCGGATTAAAGGTCGCTTCAATCATTGTTGATCCTGTTCCTACCACCTTCGAGTCTCTGGCGCAGGAGGTGGTCAAGTTGATTCCGGACCGCGTCATCATGGACGCGTGTCACGACGTCGTTCCCGAAGGCGAGTGTCAGCATGTCGCGCGCCTCATCTCTCCCGATCCCCCTCGCCCGCAGGTAGAAGAGCTGCTCATCGTCGAGTTGACCCACGGTCGCCCCATGCGTGCATTTGACATCGTCCGCGAAGATCTCAAGCTGCGGCTTGGTGTTCATCAGGGCGTTGTCCGACAGCAGGACGGTTTTGTTCGTCTGCTTTGCGTCGGTCTTCTGGGCCCCGGGCCGCACAAAAATTTTCCCGTTAAAGACCCCGTGCGCCGAATCATCCAGAATCGTCTTGTACAGTTCGTGGCTGGTGCACTGTTCGGCGGCGTGGTCAATGGACGTATGGTTGTCGATATGCTGCGTCCCTTTTGCGATCGAGAGGCCGTTCAGCGTGCACTCGGCACCGGGGCCGGCAAGGGTCACATGGATGCCGTTACGGACGAGTGCTCCACCGAACGTCATCGCATTCGACGTGAAGACACTCCCCCGCTCCTGGCGCACGGTCATGGTGTTGATATGAAACTGCTGCAGGGATTCGATTTGAATTCTGTCGTGCTCGACCTTTGACCCTTCCTCAAGGTAGAACTCTGCCACCGCGTTCGTCAGGCCGGACCCGTTTCCCTGATAGACTTCGACGATGGAGAGAGCGCTGTGCCTGCCCGCGATCACCAGGAGGCGCGGAAACACCGCCCTCGGACTCGGGTCGTTGTCCGTCGTCGAGATCAGGACAACGTACACCGGACGGTCGACGACCACTCCCTCGGGGACAGTAATCACGACGCCATCGTGGAAAAGAGATGTGTTGAGGGCGGCGAACGGATTACTCTCCATATCCGTCAAGATGCCAAGTCGATCGAGGGATTTCCCCGTTGTGTTCGAGCTCGCTTGAAGCAGTCGCCGGATACCGACCCCGGCCGGAAGTCCGTCAAGGTTCGACCGCAGGGGCGACCAGACACCGTTGACAAACGTTATCGAGCACGCGTCGCCGCTCGAGACCTGCAAAACGGAAGGATCCACTTCCGTCTCCTCGACCTGGGGTCCGTGATCGATCCTGAACGGGGTCTTCGCGATCGGAGCAATATTGGTGAATCGCCACTCTTCCTGCCTCGCGGTCGGAAAACCGGATTCCTGGAACTGCGCGAATGCGCGTTGACGCAGCGAACGGATCGGCAAATCGCCGAATGCTTTTTGTGCCGTCAGTTTTTCGAACGCCTCCGAGAAGGCTTTCATTGCGGCGGGCGCTTCGGTGCGAGTGGTCATCTTATTTCCCCACCCCCTCCATTTCTTCCTTGATCCAATCGTACCCTTTCTCTTCCAGCGCGAGGGCCAGGTCTTTGGTCCCCGATTTCGCGATCCGTCCATCAACGAGGACATGGACGAAATCCGGGACGATATAGTTCAGGAGACGTTGATAGTGGGTAACGACGATCGTGGCGTTGTCCTTCGATCGCAGGTTGTTCACCCCGTCAGCCACGATGCGCAAGGCGTCGATGTCCAGGCCGGAATCGGTCTCATCCAGGATCGCGAGCGTCGGCTGGAGGACAGCCATCTGGAAGATCTCATTCCGTTTCTTTTCGCCTCCGGAGAAACCATCGTTGACCGGACGGTTCAACAAATCCTGGTCCATGGCCACAATCTTCAACCGGCTCTTGATCAGCTGAAGAAATTCAAAGGCATCCAGCTCTTCCTGGCCACGGTGTTTCTTGATCGCGTTCAGCGCCGATTTCAGGAAATAGGTGTTGCTGACCCCCGGAATTTCCACGGGGTACTGGAAGGCGAGGAACAGTCCTTCCCGGGCCCGTTCTTCCGGTTCGAGCTCGAGGAGGTTCTTCCCCTGATATTCGACCTCGCCCGCGGTGACTACGTACTCGGGTCGCCCCGCAAGAACCCCGGCGAACGTACTTTTCCCGGAACCGTTCGGCCCCATGATGGCGTGCACCTCCCCGGCATGGACCTCGAGATTGATGCCGCGGAGAATTTCGTTGCCGGCGATGCCGGCGTGTAAGTTTTTGACGATCAACATACCGTTTGATTCTCTGAAGTAGTGATTGGAAAAAGTAATGCATATCGACAACGCAGCAGGACGTTGTTACCCGACGCTGCCTTCCAGGCTCACGCCCAATAACTTTTGTGCCTCCACGGCAAATTCCATCGGCAACTCTTTGAACACTTCCTTGCAGAAGCCGTTGACAATCATATTCACCGCGTCTTCCGCGGAGAGCCCCCGCTGTTTGCAATAGAAGATCTGGTCTTCCCCGATCTTCGACGTTGAGGCCTCGTGCTCGACGCGCGCCGTCGGGTTCCTGACATCGATATAGGGGAAGGTATGCGCACCGCACTGATCGCCGAGCAGCAGGGAATCGCATTGCGAAAAGTTCCGCGCGTTTTCCGCCCTCTTCCCGACGGAGACGAGCCCGCGATAGGAATTGTTCCCGTGACCGGCGGAGATCCCCTTCGACACGATCGTGCTCCGCGTATTCTTCCCGATGTGCATCATCTTCGTTCCGGTATCCGCCTGCTGGCGATTGTTGGTCACCGCCACGGAATAGAATTCCCCGATCGAATTGTCGCCCTGTAAGATGACGCTCGGATACTTCCACGTGATGGCCGATCCTGTTTCCACCTGCGTCCACGAGATCCGCGCATTCGCGCCGGCGCACTTCCCGCGCTTGGTGACAAAGTTATAAATCCCACCTTTTCCTTCCTTGTCTCCCGGGTACCAGTTCTGCACGGTCGAATACTTGATCTGCGCATTTTCAAGCGCGATCAGTTCAACCACCGCGGCGTGAAGCTGGTTCGTGTCACGCATCGGAGCGGTGCACCCTTCGAGATAACTGACGTACGCGCCCTCTTCCGCAACGATCAATGTCCGCTCGAACTGCCCTGTCTCCGCCGCGTTGATCCGGAAATAGGTTGAGAGCTCCATCGGACAGCGCACGCCCTTCGGGATGTAACAGAACGATCCGTCGGTGAACACGGCGGAGTTCAGCGCGGCGAAAAAGTTGTCGGTGGTCGGGACGACCGTTCCAAGATATTTTCGGACAAGATCCGGATGCTCCCGGAGCGCCTCGGAAAATGAACCGAAGATGACGCCGAGTTCTTTCAGCTTGTCCTTGAAGGTCGTCGCGACCGACACACTGTCGAACACCGCGTCGACGGCGACGCCGCTCATCCGCTCCTGTTCGGCCAGCGAAATGCCGAGTTTCTCGTACGTCTTCCGAAGCTCCGGGTCGACCTCATTGAGACTTTTCAGTTTCGGAGCGGATTTTGGCGCGGAGTAGTAGCTAATGTTCTGGTAGTCGATCGGAGGATATTTCACATTCGGCCAGCGCGGCTCTTCCATGGTCTGCCAGTGGCGGAAGGCCTTCAGACGCCATTCCGTCATCCACTCCGGTTCCCCTTTCTTCCTGGAGATTAGCCGGATGACCTCTTCGTTGAGCCCCTTCGCGACCGTATCCGCATCGATGTCGGTCACGAAGCCGTACTTGTATTCTTGGTTTGCCAGCTGCTCAATGGTTGACTGTTCTGTGCTCATAAGCCCGTTGCCTTTGTTCGGGTCGATCGTGATGGACGATTCATACACTCAGCTGCCCGCAACCACTTGCGTACCTGCCTTTGCGGGTGTGGTTTTCGGTATTGCCGGAGTTCGGAATTCCGGATAGTTCAGGGTCCAGGTTTGGTGATCGAAGGGATGAAAGGTCCCTTCATGCACCATCGCATCGATGAAGTTCTGCACATACCCCTCCAGGTTTCGCCCGCGCACGGTTACCCCCTTTGACGCGAGATACGCTTGCAGTCCATAAAGCAGGTCCCGATAGAACACATTCGATGCATGAATCATCGGGTAACGCTTTCGCAGAAACTCGAAGACCTCCGTTTTGTTCTCCAGCACGATATGGACATGACTTTCGTTCATTGTCGCCTATCCTCTCACCGCGGCGACCGCACGGCTGGTTCGTATCTTCCGCGCCCCTTCGGCGAGAAGGCCGGCAGCGGTCTGAATCTCGCGTTCCGTCGTGTACCGACTGAGCCCGAAGCGGATGGTGGAGTAGATCGCATCATGGTCGAGCCCGAGCGCCCGCAGAACGTGTGAAGGCTCGGGAGATGCCGAGCTGCAGGCGGATCCCGTGGACATGGCCACACGACGGACCTCGAGCATGAGACGATCGGCCCGGATGCCGGGGAACGTGATGCTAAGATTGTTCGGAAGACGCTGTTCCGGATGACCGTTGACGACGATATCCCCGCACTGCTCGCGCAGAAGTTCCGCGAACCGATCTCTCAGCCGGCCGACGGGCGCCGCATAGGAAGCACGTTCATCGAGGATGATGCGCGAAGCGGCGCCCAACCCGACGACCCCGGGGACATTCAATGTCCCGGACCGTTTGCCGTGTTCATGGCCGCCTCCATCCATTTGCGCCGACAGGGAAATTCCGCTCCGCAGATACAGTGCCCCAACACCTTTGGGGGCGTGGCATTTGTGCCCGCTTATGGACAGGAGATCAATCCCTGCCGCTTGAACATCGACAGGAACGAAGGGGATGGCTTGTGTCGCATCCGTATGGAAGTAGACGCCGGCGTCGCGGCAGACTTTCCCGATCTCCATGATCGGTCCGATTGTGCCAATTTCATTGTTTGCGAACATGACGGACACCAGTAGTGTCTGCGGCGTGATCGCACGTCGAACGTCGTCAGGATCAACGAGTCCGTTGGAGTCCACACCGAGGCGCGTCGCGTTGCAACCGTATTCTTCGAGACGAACACAGGTGTCCAGTACCGAAGGGTGCTCGGTGACTGCGGTGATCACATGCGATTTATCGGGCGCATGGGCTTCGACAAGGCCTTTAAGGGCAAGGTTGTTTGATTCCGTCGCCCCGCTCGTGAAGAAGATCTCGGACGCGTCTGCACCGATCAGGAGCGCGACCTCACGGCGTGCTTTTTCCACCGCCGCTTCGGCTCTCCAACCGAATTCATGCTGCCGGCTCGATGCGTTCCCATACTGCTCGAGAAAGTACGGAACCATGGCCGACACGACCCGGTCGTCAACCCGCGTGGTCGCGTGATTGTCAAGATAAATGAGAGTCGTCTCTTTTTCTGGCTGAGAATCCATGCCCAGGGTCGTCACACAATTTCCGACAATGTCATTGCGCTGAAAGCACGTTCGATGTTTGCCTGCACCTTTCCCAGCGGAGACTTGATGGTGCAGACAGTGAATACGGTGCAGCTTTTGGCACCCTCCGCCATGCACTGCGCGATCGTCGGGGTTGTCCCTTCAATCGCATGAATGATCGATGAAACGGCGATGTCCGAAGCAGGCCGTGCCAATGAGTAGCCGCCGTGGACACCCTGATGGGAAAGCAACAATCCGCCTTTTGCCATTTTCTGGAGGACCTTCGCAAGCAACTCGAAGGGCATTCCATACAAGGTCGAGATTTCCTTTGCCGTCACCGACCTCACGATGTGCGGCAATGTGCCGAATCGCGATAAGTCCGTACTCAGCTCTCTTTGAAAGACGAACCATAGGAATGTACGACCGAACTAGTCCGATTTATCCCCAAAAAAATATGGGCGCTTACCCATCTCACTGAAATAAACATCTCAGATCGCTGTGTCGTTCCGTTACAGCATCGAAAATAGCCAACATTTGTCAATAATGCAACGATTCCATGGCTTGTTCGTAAGAGAGAGTGGAATCATCGATGAATTTTCCCTACTTTAACGGGGAATCCTCGCAAACCACCTACTCATGGAGTCCTATCGTTGAGCACCGCAATCGCGGTATCTCACCTCACCAAAGTATACCGAAGAAGCCCTTTTCGCAAAAACGGAGTTGCTGCTCTCCAGGGACTGTCCCTTTCAGTTGAGCGGGGGCAAATCTATGGCTTTCTCGGTCCGAATGGTGCAGGCAAAACGACCCTGATCAAAATCCTCCTCTCGCTGGTCCACTCGACGTCCGGCGAAGTTACTATTCTCGACCGCCATCTTCCGGATACGGCGGTCCGGGAAAAGATTGGATATCTCCCTGAAAATCACCGTTTTCCTGGCTATCTCACCGGCGAACAGGTATTGCGCCTGTTCGGGCGCCTCTCGGGAACTGCGCCGAATATTCTCGCACGCAACATCCCCCAACTGCTGACCCTCGTCGGAATGGAACAGTGGCGCAAGATGAAAGTCAAACGGTATTCAAAGGGAATGCTGCAGCGAATCGGTCTCGCACAGGCGCTTGTCAACGACCCGGAATTGATCTTCCTGGACGAACCAACGGACGGTGTTGATCCAATCGGGCGCAAAGAAATCCGTGATATCCTTCACGCTCTGAAGGTGCAGGGAAAAACGATCTTCCTCAATTCCCATCTCCTTTCTGAAGTTGAACTTGTCTGCGACCGGGTCGCAATTGTGAACAAAGGGATGCTCTTGAAAGAGGGAACGATCGCCGACTTTACCTCGGGGGGAACAACCTATATCATCGGCATCGAAGGGAGCCTACCGGAGCCCGTGCACGTTGAGGCAAGAGCACTGGTCATCAGTCTTTCCAATCACCCTGCGGGGATCGCCATTAACGCTCCGAACACTGCAGATCTCAACCGCGGCATCGATTTGCTGCGACGGCACAACATTGCAATCACGTCTGTGACTCGCGACAAGTCAACCCTCGAGGACTCATTTCTGGCCCTCCTCAAGAGGGAGGTGGCGTCATGAAGATGCTCGTGCTCGCACTGCAGACGATTCGCGAACTGATCTTGAAGGCCACTCTCCTTGTCCTCGCCGGAATATCGACGATCATTCTCCTCTTCGTCCTCGTCGGCATCGGCACCGAAAAATCCGCAGACGGCGTTTCGCTCGTGTTCTTCGGGCAGCAGAAGAGTCCCCCCTTCACCGAAGAGAACCTCCAGACCTTCGTCCGGGGATTTGAGGCATCATCCGCTGGTGGAATTTTCGCGGGGATCGTCCTCTTCGGCATCTTTGCCACGGCAGGCGTTATGCCGGAGACCCTGGAGAAAGGCACGGCGGACATCTACTTCTCGAAACCGTTGCGCCGCGGTGAGGTCCTGTTCGGCCGGACGCTCGGCGCGGGCGTAGCCATCTTCCTCAATATTTTGTACTTCCTTGGCGGTGTCTGGGTTATCCTCGGCGTGAAGATCGGCGTCTGGGATCCCCGATTCCTGATCGCACCATTGGGAATGACCCTGGTATTTCTCAGTCTCTATGCGATTGTCGTTTTCCTCGGCGTCCTCTCCCGGAACACCGCCATTGCGATCATCGGGGCATTCCTGTTTCAATTCGTAATCGTTTCTCTTCTCCAGAATCGGGAGGCGATCCTGTACCCGCTGAGTTCAAACGGCGGCTACCACACATTTCTGGACGCGCTCTACTACATCTTTCCGCAGATCTCGGCCCTGCAAACCTCTGTCATCAAGTATGTCAGCGGTGAGACGGCGGAATGGGGGGCCCTTGGCTCGACCCTGCTTTCCGCCTGCGGATGGTATGCGGCGTCCTGGTGGATACTCGATCACACGGACTTCTAGTGATGAAGCTCCTCATCGCGGCAGTGCTCGCGATGGTTCTGACGACCGACGCGGACACATCGTTGCCCGAGTTATACACCCCGCTCGCGGATTCCTTGAGTGCAAGTCTCCGCCATCAACTCGATACGATCTCGAGTCCCGCCCTCGAAGCCCGGAAACAGGCCAGACGTCTCTTGCAGCAGTCAGGCTACGCAAATGTCCTCGCCGATGTCCTTTCGGATGACGGCATGGGATCATTGCTGTCTCTTGCGCGGATGAATGCACAGGTCGAATACACGGTCCCCCATCGCCCCCTTTCGATTTATATCCCCGTGACGCCTTCCGAGGCCTCCCGGAAACTTCCTCCGTGGTTCTTCACATACAAGAGCGGACTGATCCAGATCGTCCTGCACGATGACTGGTCGATGCCGGAGGATCCATGGAAGCACTGACCCGCCTGTGCACTCTCAGGGACCCCCAGGTATCGTCCCTGCGGTCGATGGCTTTCCGTCGAAGGCGGGCACTTCTGAGATATGAAGGGTTTATTCCCCCTCTTGCCTTCCTCGCAAACGTCTGCATCTGCGGCTATTTCCAGAAGACGATGCTTGCAACAGTCGACGCCCTGGCCGTGTTCTTTCTGGCGGAAAGTTGTGTTGCCGTCGCGGTCCTTTTCGTACACGGGTCCACGTTCATCGATGAAATCATCGAGCGTTCCCGATTGCTCGGGGTCTCATCGGCAAAACGGCTCCTGTTTGCGCTTCTCGAGTTTGGACTGCACCCGATCTTGATCGCGCAGATAGGGAGCCTGGTTCTGGTCTGGTCCATTCTCCTGCATGCAGGTCTCTCAGCGCTTGCTTTTGCACTCGCTGCCACGTTCCTGTGGTACGGAAGCCTCATCATCAGTACGGTGGTCGTGTATCTCCTGGCAAATCGATATCGAATTCGCCCTCCGATTGCGGGTGCAGTGATGGGAACGGTCCTGTTTATCATGCTTGTCGGCCCGACGGTTCTTGCCGGTGGCGCGCCGTATGCCTCCATTCCGATTTCCGGTTGGACCGCACAGGCAATCTCCTTTGCGGTTTCCGGTCATCCGTCGGCAGGAATTCCCTGGCTGTTCCCGACCATAGGGATTCCCCTGGTCCTGCTCCCCTTCGGCCTGAGGAAAGCATGAGCATTGACAAACCCCTATCATTCCCGACGGTCAGGGTCATTGCAGCGTTGGAATTTCGACGCTTCTGTACGCGGCCGTTTTGGCCGGTGCTTTTTGCCCTCGTGCTCTTCTCCGCTCCGGTTTCGCTGTCGCCATACTCTCCCCGGTTTCTCCCCGCGCTCGGCTGCGCGCTCATTGTCGTGGAACGCGACGTCATGGACATGTTCGACTCCCGGCAACGTGAACTGTTGAAGTATGCTGCCCTCCCCTTGAATCTGAGAGATGTCATCACGGGGAAAGGTCTGATGGCGATGACGAAAGCCCTCCTCGCGGCCGTTGCTGCGGGTGTTGTGCACGCGTGGCTTGCGGGTGTCCCCTTCGCCGCCTCTCAAGCCATATGGGCGGGGCTGGGTTTCGTAGCCACCTTTCCATTCCTGCTCCAGATAGGAGCGTCGTCCTCGATTCACGCGGCAGCATCGCCGTATCTCGGGGTGTTTGACCCCGTGGTCCGTGCCGTGACAACGCTCGTCGCGGGAGCCGTTTGTGCAATCCCCGCCCAGGTCCTTGCGGCCGTGACCGGGTCGCCGATCGTCCTTGGTATCTTTGCCGCTGTTTCCGTGGGAGTCTGGCTCACGGCCGGAACGCGTGCGTCCGCGCGTCAATTGGAACGCTGGATGCGATCCCCAACCTACAATCCATGAACGCACTCGAAATTGATCACCTTGTAAAGTCCTATCCGGGGGGAGTCCGGGTCCTCGACGGGGTTTCTTTTGTCCTCCCCGAGGGGAGCATCACCGCGTTGCTTGGATTGAACGGCTCCGGAAAGACCACAACTATCCGGGCAATCCTCGGACTGACAGCGATCGAAGACGGAACGGTGAGCGTGCTCGGGAAACGGGTCGATCCTTCAACGCCGGAGTTCAAGCACCATATCGGCGCCGTCCTTGACGAGCCGCTGTATTTTGACTGGTTGTCGGCGCATGATTCGATCCGACTCCACGCGCGACTGCGGAAGCTCCCCGAGCGCATCGCGGCCGAACGGACGGGGGAACTCCTCGAGTTTCTGAGCCTGACTGAAGCCCAGTATGACCCGATCAGAACGTACTCGACCGGGATGAAAAAAAAGGTCTCTCTCGCGACAGCCGTTATTCACCGACCCCGGATCCTGATCCTCGACGAACCATTCGAGGGGATCGACCCGATTGCAGCGGATGATATTCTTCAGACGCTTCAGTTGATGGCATCGAACGGGACAGCGATCCTCATCACGTCGCACATCTTCGAGACGGTCCAGCGACTCTGCGGCCGCTTCGAGATCCTGCACGGAGGGAAGATCATGCTCTCATGCCCTGCCGAAGAAATCACGGCACGGGCGGCGCACCTTGGAGACACCGCCGGACTTTCGCGGAGTGTTTTTCGACCTGGTCTCCCCCGGGCGTCAACATCGCCCTCCCCGGTTCCTGACATGATCACCTCGCCGTTCCTTTTTCTGCTCATGCCAGGGAGGGCGTCCCGGGAAATCATCCGGCGCCCGCTCCTCTGGCCGGCCCTGACGCTGACCTGCATCGTCGGAATCATGACACTGATTGTCCGCTGGCCGGAGACAGTTGACGCAGTCACCCGGCATTTACCTCTGTCGGCATCGGCTCAGGACCGGACGGCGGTGCGGGCCGTGCTTCTCGAAGATATCCATCTGCGTTGCGCGATTGTTCCGGTCGTCGTGAGCGTGAAGCTTGCAGCGATGTCGTTCCTCGTCTACGTTCTGGGACGCATCCCGCTCTCCGTGCGAAGCCCGCGTTTCCGGGAAGTCATGGTCATTTGCGCGCATGCAGGCTTCCTGCTCGCGATGGGAGAGCTCATCGCACAGCTTGTCGGCTGGAATCCGCTTTCGAACGGTGTGGGCATCCCCGGTGTAGCGTGGATCGCCCGCGGAGACGGAAATTACGTTGCGGCCGCATTGCTTCGTTCGTTCAATGTGCTTACCTTGTGGTGTGGTATAGCGTTGGCACTGGGACTTCGTGTTCTTTTCGGCGGTTCTTCTCTGCGTTCCTTCCTCGTCGCCTTTGCAGCATGGGGTGTTTCCATCCTTGCAAACCTCTGGTTGATTCGCGTGATGTCTGATGCGCTACATCTTCCGGTGTAGAGGAAATCGTCCGCGGCTGTCATCACCGGACGAAATGCAGCGCCAGCCGGATCCCGACAGGGATGGAACGGCTCTACGCCACCTTCGCGAATTTCTCCCGGATGCTTTGTTTCTCCCTACAAAGGATTTGCATAATGCCTGAAAACTTAACCTTCGAAGACCTTGGACCATCACTGACACCGCAACGGAGAACCGAAGGGACGTTTCAATCGGTCGGGGTGATCGGGTTGGGGGTCATGGGACAGGGAATCGTCGAAACCATTTCCAACGCCGGGATCGAAGTTATCGGCGTTGAAAAAGATGAAGCGGCTCTGCGGAACGGCATCGAAGGCCTGAGCCGGACGATCGATTACGAGATCAAGCGCTGGTCAAAAACGACCTCCGAAAAGCGTGCGATTCTCTCCCGCGTCAAGGGAAAAACCGCCCTCAAAGAGTTGAAGGATTGCGATATCGTCATCGAAGCAGTGGACGAGAATTTTGAGCTGAAGCGAGAAGATCGTCCAGGAGTTCTATGCGATCGGCAAGAGCGACGCGGTGTTCATTTCTAACACCGCGACGCTGAGCCTGAGCAAGCTTGCCGATGCGTCGCCCCACCCGGACAAGATCATCGGGATGCACTTTTTGAACCCCGTCCCTCAGGTCGCGCTGGTTGAAATCGTGCGCGGCATGAAGACCTCCGACCAGACCTACGATTTGGTCAAGGCCTTTGCCAGCAGGATCGGGAAGACGCCTGTCGAGGTGTTTGAGTACCCTGGGTTCATCACGACGCGGATCATCCTTCCCATGCTGAACGAGGCAATGCACCTGCTGATGGAAGGGAACGCCAAAGCAGAGGCCATTGACACGGCAATGCGGCTCGGATACGGGATGCAGTCCGGCCCGCTCGAAATGGCGGACACCATGGGCCTCGATGAAGTGCTCATGTGGATGGAAACTATCTATCACGAACTTGGAGAACCACGTTTTCGTCCTTGCCCGCTTCTCCGCCGGATGGTCCGTGAAGGTCGATTGGGGAAGAAGACCGGCGAAGGATTTTTCCGATACAACGAAGACGGCAAACGACTATGATGAACACCCTCGTCTTGAACTGCGGAAGCTCTTCGGTGAAGTATCAGCTCATCGAGGCGGAATCCGGAAAAACTCTGGCGCGCGGAAGTGTGGAACGCATCGGCATGAACGGCGCGACGTTGACCAACTACCGGCATGACGGCGACGAAATCAAGATCGCCGGAGAAATTGTCGATCACACGGCCGCAATCGAGTATATCCTCGCCGTGCTGCTCAGCAAGAATCACGGCGTGATCAGCGGGAAATCCGAAATCCATGCCGTCGGACACCGGGTGGTGCACGGCGGAGAGACCTTCTCGGACTCGGTTCTGATCACCGACGAAGTCATCAAGACACTGCGCGACAATATCGAGCTTGCCCCGCTGCACAATCCGCACAATCTGCGCGGCATTTCGGCATGCCAGATCCAACTCCCCGGCGTCCCGCAGGTCGCGGTCTTCGACACGGCATTTCACCAGAAGATGCCGAAGAAGGCGTATCTGTACGGCATCCCCTATTCGCTCTATTCCCAATACAAAATACGCCGGTACGGGTTCCACGGAACGTCTCACCGCTTTGTGGCAGGACGCGCCGCTGCATTTCTCAAGAAGGACGCCGGCGCTCTGAAAATCATCACATGCCACCTGGGGAACGGCTGCAGCATGACCGCCGTGGACAAAGGGATCTCGGTCGACACCTCCATGGGATTTACCCCCCTTGAGGGGTTGCTCATGGGAACGCGGTCGGGTGACATCGATCCATCCGTCATCCTTTACGTGATGGGCAAGGAAGGGCTGACGCTCAGCGAGGCGACGACGCTCCTGAACAAACACAGTGGGCTTCAAGGGATCTCCGGAGTGAGCAGCGACATGCGGGAAGTGGTCGCCGAGATGAAGAACGGCGACAAGAAAGCAACCTATGCCTTCGACGTGTTTACCTATCGCGTGAAGAAATACATCGGAGCGTATGCAGCGGCAATGGGAGGACTGGACGCCGTCGTCTTCACCGGGGGTATCGGAGAAAACAGCGCGGATGTGCGCAGGGCCTGTACCGAGAACCTGGATTTCCTCGGGATCGAATACGACGAAACACGAAACGCCTCCCCGGAAAAAGAGAAGCTCTTTTCGCGCGAGAGTTCACGGGTCAGTCTTCTTGTGATCCCGACAAACGAGGAGCTCGTGATCGCCATGGACACGATGGAGATTGTGCATGCGCTTCGCACCAAGGGTAAGAACTGAGGGAAGGTCCCACGGGAGGAGAAGATGTCCCGGCGGGCCACATCTGTGGAAGAATTCAGGTCCGCGGCTGATCTTCGAGCACGACCCCGCCGTTCGTCGCCTCAACGAGGGCGTCGACGAGTCGATGCGCGAGCGAGGCGCGGATCTCCAGCCGGAGATGTACCTGATCGTCATAGCTACTCTCGACGATCCGTGCGCCGAGCGCTTCCACCGTTCGCATCACGGGGGAGGTGAGGTGGTGAGGGTGTGTTAGGCGGAGAGACTCCAGAATAAACTTCTGTACAATCGACTCCTGATTGAATTGCAGTCCCCGCGGCATCGCAATAGGCACGCGAAAGTCCGCCAACCCCGAGCTTGGTTCCCCCGAAATAGCGCACCACAACGACCACGAGGTTTGTCAACTCCGCCCGGTCGATCGCCTGTAGAATCTGCCTCCCTGCCGTCCCAGCCGGCTCACCGTCATCGTTTACCCGGAATTCCCCATCTGCGGTCTGCAACCGGAAGGCATAACAATGATGCGTCGCGTCATGATACTCCCGCTGAAGGGAATGCCACGCGGACAACGCCATGTCAGGGGTTTCCACCGGCGTGGCGAACGAAAGGAATTTGGAGCCCTGAACCTTGAGGACACCCTTTACCGGCCCCGAGAGCGTATAATAGATGTCAATTCCGGAATTCATCACCCTGGTCATGGATAAAAAGATAGTTGAAATTCTCTCTTCATTCAACGCACGACCCTTGCGACAATACCCCGGCTTTTATATCTTCTGCGAACGGAGATTTATCCATGAGAATCGGAATTGTCTGCTACCCGACATACGGCGGGAGCGGCGTTGTTGCGACTGAACTTGGCAAAGCCCTCGCGCGTCGAGGACATCTGATCCACTTTATCAGTTACGCCATGCCCAGGAGACTGGACGGCTTTCAGAAGGACATCTATTACCACGAAGTCGAATTTGCGCGGTACCCGCTTTTTGAATTCCCGATGTATACCCCCGCGCTCGCGAGTAAGATTGTCGAGGTGTCAAAATTCGAAAAGCTCGATATTGTCCACGCCCATTACGCTATTCCGCATGCAATCAGCGCGTACCTCGCCCGCGAGATTACGCGGGGTGACTTCATCGTCGTCACGACCCTGCACGGAACGGACATCACCCTGGTCGGCCTCGAACCGAGCTTTCTTCCGGTCATGAAGTTCAGCATTGAGCAAAGCGACGGAGTGACGGCGGTCTCCCGCTTCCTGAAAGAGAAGACGTTAACAAACTACGGGATCCACAAGGATATCGAAGTGATTCCCAACTTCGTCGATACTGAGACGTATAAGCGGGAGTCCTCGGACGTCGTACGATCGAAATTCGCGCCCCATCATGAGCGGATCGTGGTCCACGTCTCCAATTTCCGCCAGGTGAAACGCGTTCCCGATGTGATCAGGGTATTCCATGAGGTCCTGAAGAAAGTGCCGTCCCGTCTCCTGCTCGTCGGGGACGGTCCCGAGCGGTCGAACTGCGAGGTCCTGGTCCGGGAGCTTGGAATCGACGGGAATGTTCGGTTCCTCGGAAAGCAGCAGGAACTCGTCCCGATACTTGCTGCGTCGGATCTGATGTTGATGCCGAGCCAGTCGGAAAGCTTCGGATTGTCCGCCCTCGAAGCAATGGCGTGCGAAGTCCCGGTGATTTCATCGAGTGTCGGGGGACTGCCGGAACTTCAAGTCCATGGTGAGACAGGATACATTGCGGAGATCGGCGACATCGATCGCATGGCCCGGTACGCGATCGAACTTCTCACGAATGACGTGAAGCGGGAGATGTTCGGGAAAGCGGGCCGAAGGCGGGCGCAGGAACAATTCGAAGCCGAGAAAATTGTGAAGCAGTACGAAGAATACTATCGCCGGTGCCTGGAGACAAAAAAGAACGGAGTTCTCCGGGTTGCGGGTGAATAACATCGCCTCCGTCTAAGAGAGAAAGGGAGTAGTTGCAATGGCAGCATCGCTCGTCATGGATATCACGAGGATGATGGATCCGAAGAAAGCCACAGTCGAGGCGTTACGGGTCATGCTCGAACGCCAGGGGTTCGCCTGCGAAGTGGTCACAGACCCACCCGGCACGGCATACGGCATGCACAAACACGAGTTCAACGATTTTGTCGTGATCGCGTCGGGGAAGATGAAACTGGGGACGGGGACGCATGTGTGGATGCTCGAGCCGGGGGACAGGATCGATATTCCTGCCAACACGCCACACTGGGCCGAGGTGATCGGGAGGAAGCCGGTCTGTTACATTACTTCTGCGGGCTGAGGGGGAACGTTACCGCGCTCCATTTCCACGGGCCATCCACCGCTCGATCACGTGATCAAGCCCGAGCAGGACCGCGATGACTCCGACGGAAAGGGCGCCAAGGGTAATGGAGGAAATGCTGACGGAAGCGACCCCCAGCCTGGAAGAGAAACTTCCGATGGAACTGCTGATCTGTTGCGAGATATCGCCCCACCACGCTGACACCGCAGAAGAATCTCCTATTGCAGTGTGAACCGGCACGATTCCGAGGATGCCGAAGACAAGGAGGAGTATTCCTCCCACAAAGACTGCTGCCAACGTCCCGGCCATGACATCTGCGTAACGGTACGCCTTTCGATCCGCGATTCCCGCCCGCTCCAGGATCCGGTCCGTCATTACGCTGTCCGCATGCTCAAGAGGGAGGCTGCGGAGAGAAGCCTCGATTGCACGATAGGCGCGGACACGTCCGGCGCAACGCCCGCACAACGTCAGGTGCATCCGGGCCGCCGCCGCATCATCGCTTCCGAGCCGCCCGGCAATGAAATCCTGCATCGTCCCGGCTGTGAGATGTCCATTCTGTGAGTTCATGCCACTTCCGCCTCCCGATGTCCTAATGCTTCCAACCGCCTCCGCAGAATCTGTTTGCCCCTGAAAAGATATGACTTCACCGTTCCGACTGGCACATTCATGACTTGCGCAATTTCTTCATAGCGCATCTCCTGAAGGAAGAACAGTGTCAGGGCTGTCCGGTAATGGGCGCTGAGCTTAACGAACTCTCCGGCAATGATCTTCTGCATGTCCGCGGTCATCGCCTGCATGTCTGTTGAAGCGTCGTCGTCGACGGCGCCGAGATCATCGTCGTCGATGGCGGGAACCATGACGGGGGCATTCCGCGTCCTTCGAAGCCGCGACACGCACTCATTGTACAGGATTCTGTAAAACCATGTATGGAACGTTGATTCCCCGCGGAACTGGTCGATATTCCTGTACACCTTGACAAACGCGTCCTGGATCGCCTCCTCCGCCTCCCGTCGATCGTCAAGCAAGCGCATGGCAAGCGTCAGCGCCCTGTCTTTATGACGGTCGATCAGCTCCCGGAAACGCTTCGTTTGACCGTGCTGGAGGTCAATGATGATGTCGCGATCAGCGTCGATGGTTCGTTCCTTGTGAGGCTGTTCTCACCTCATCAGTAACTTAGACGACGTCACGCCCCGACTTTGTTGCAGGATCCTCCTGCAACAATGCTTCAACGCCGAGCGTCTAACTATTCAAACGAATCGAGCATACGACACGTATCACACCAGCGGAGGCAATCATGGACGGCGGCATATTTATGGGAATATTCTTCTTTCTCACGATCCTTCTTATCTTCGGATCCTTCATCATTTCCCGTCACAAAGAGCGAATGAGCATCATCGAAAAGGGCCTCAACGCGGAAGATATGAAGGCGTTGTATACGACGTGGGCAAAACCCACATCCCCTCTCAGCTCATTGAAATGGGGAATTTTGCTTGTCATGGTCGGTCTCGCCGTCATCCTTGGTGTTTGGCTCCACTCGATGTACTTCCTCGGAGACGGCATCATCCCGGGCTTGATCGCGGTCTTCGGCGGTGTGGGATTGCTTCTGTACTATCGTATAGCTTCGAAGAAGGAAACTGTTTAAAGCACATTCGTGAAAGAGCCGGGCATTGGTGTCTTCCTGAAGGGCGCTCAGGTGTTGCCGGGGCGCCCTTCTGTCGATTTTCGGGACTCTTCCTCGGCAATCCGTTTCGTGCGCTGTGCCAGCAACCTCAGGGTCAATCGGACGAGCAGAAGCGTCAGAGCAAGACAAAACACCGGGAGTTGGAGGTAGTCCGGCACCAATTGAAGCCAGACGAGGACGGCAAGGATCACCAGGACGGTGAGCCCGATATAACCGAATGAGTTCACTGTCCGCTCAGAAATCCTCATCGCTCCCTCGCATCATTGTCCATTGTCCGTCGTCCGTTGACCGTTGTCCATTGTCGATTGACTATTGCCCATTGTTCTTCCCCTCGTCGATGATCCCTCCCCCCACGATGTCCTCTCCCTCATAGAAGACGGCAGACTGTCCCGGGGTGATGGCACGCCGGGGCGCAGCGAATTGCACGGACACCCTTCCACCGTCGAGACACACGAGGCGCGCCGCTCCGCCGGGATCCTTATAGCGGATCCGGACGTCGACCGGCATTGGAGCCGCCGGGGAATCGTACTTCATCCAATTAACGGACCGGACGGTCATCGCGTTCTTGAACAGCGCCTGTTCCGATCCAACCTCAACGCGATTGTTTACGGGATCGATGGCTGTGACGTATACCGGCTCTCCGGTCGCAATCCCGACGCCTCTCCGCTGGCCGATCGTGTAGAACGGATATCCCCTGTGCGTTCCGACAGGCTGTCCGTCCAACGTGATCTCCCCTCCCTGGACCTGCTCCCCCAGGCCGGGCACACGGTCCTTGAGAAACCTTTCGTAATTGTTGTCCGGGATAAAACAGATTTCAAAACTCTCCCCTTTCTTTGCGGCGTCAAGACCGAACTCCTTCGCGAGACCCCGAACCTCGGGCTTCGTGAGTTCCCCGAGCGGAAACATCGTTCTGGCGAGTGACGCCTGTGTCAAGCCCCACAAGGCGTAGGATTGATCTTTGTTTCCGTCGCGTCCTCTTCCGATCCAATAGCGCTTCCGTTCCGAGGAAAAATGGACGCGCGCGTAGTGCCCGGTCGCCATATACGTCCGCTCCGAGGGCTTCCGCCTTCTTCAGGAGCTCCTCCCACTTGATGGTACGGTTGCACAACACGCAGGGGTTTGGAGTACGTCCCGCGAGGTATTCGTGGATGAAGGGCTGGATGACCTCATCGGAAAACCGCTCTGTAAAATCCAGAACGTAATGGGGAAATCCCCATTGCGCCGCAACCTGCCTGGCATCGTTGATCCCGTCGAGGGAACAACAGCTTTTCTCGTTGGCGTCGTTTCCACCGACATCCTCGTAGTTTGAGGTCTTCATCGTGATCCCGACCACCTCATATCCCTGCTGAACCAGCATCGCGGCCGCGACCGAAGAGTCCACCCCTCCGCTCATGGCAACAACGACTCTCTGCCCGCGCTTCGCCTTCACTCTATCGTCCTTCCGGCACTCCCAGTTTATCACTCGCGGACCATGCCGCCGATCTCTTGGTCCGATCGTGTCCTTGCATAAAGAAGAATATCAATCACCACTCCATCTTTCACGGCAGCCTTCCGGAGCCGTCCTTCAAGATCGAAACCCGCTTTTTCGAGAACCCGGCCCGACGCGACATTCCATTCGAACACGTGGGCATGGATTCGTTCAAGGCGATACGCGGCAAAACAGTGGGGAACGAACGCTTTGATGGCAGCGGTCATGATCCCCTGTCCCCAATACGCCTCTCCCAGCCAATACCCGAGTTCCCCATCGATCCGATGGACATCCAATCCGGGCGATATCCCGATGCCCCCAACAGCCGCACCATCGACATCGAGGGCAAACTGCGTTTCTGGTTGCATACAGGACACAACGGCCAACCAGTGCTCCGCGTCTTCCTCCGTATACGGAGAGGGGAACATGTCGCGAAGATTCCGTGACACAACAGGATTGTTGGCGTGTTTTGTGAGCGATGCAACATCGCCTCGCCGAAAGGAGCGGATCCGACACGCACCGGCATCAATTTGCATTGGCGCTCCCGGGTGCAATGGTGGAAAATTCCCACGCCGAAACCGGACGTTCGGCCGAACACAACCTTCGTTCAAAGATACAAAGATCCAAAATGAACATCCATATTGCTCCGATCCGGGAGAAAGCCTGCCCTCAGAACAACGACGACAGTTCCATCGTGAACGTTGTCAACGATGGTGGGTGCATATCGGGTATTCCGGACTCGCTGGAGGGCTTCCAGCCGGACATCGTCGATCCGACCTTCAACGAGATCAGGAGCATGTCCCATGGGCGCCAGGAGGCGGAAACGGAGACCCGCGCTCCACTCCCGTAGCACGTCATTGCGCTGATCGTGCGAGCGGCGCCTGGCTCGATGACGCTCACTGCGGCGTCGTAGCTCTCGGTGGTGAAGAGACTCATCGCACCTTCGATTTCTGCTTCACGCAGTCGCCAGGATGCACCGGCTCCGAGCAGCGATCCCCGCGAGGATCGAAGTCCGCAATCCGGTCTGTGCGAAACGGTCGAGAACCTGCACTTCAACTGGAAATCGGGACCGAGGGGAATCCGGACCAAGCCTCCGACCGACAGCAATTCCACCATGACATCACGACGGAATTCTCCGGAAGGGGCTGCAGTCACAATGCGTTCCTCGATGGAGTGTCTGAGGCGCAATCGAACCGTCACCGTCGTCGCGGTGCTTCTTCCGACAACGGTCTGCAGTCCTGCCTCCGTACCGGAAGCCGGAAACATGGTCGACGACGAACGCCCGGGATACCGAAATGCGTCAACGCTCCCATCCACCTCTAGATCCGGGACCGGTCGCGTGGAGAATGCGAGAAAGATACCCTGTTCGTTTCCACCGTCCCTGTGATGACCAAAAGCCGAGGCGTGAGGATTCGAGAATCCAACCCCGTACGATCGTGCAGCAACAACGACGGTCGTGCCCACAGCAGGCCGGACTTCCGCCCTTGAAACAAAGGAGAGTGATCCATCCGGGAGCCGGGCGAGCTCCGCCGACAGTCTGGCGTGTCGCATGTTCATCCCCAGGTCCATTCCTGCCACCTCGCTTCGATCGCCGGTAAATCCAATTCCGCTCTCCGGCACGATCATCCTGTCATACAATGTTCTCGACCAGGTGACACCAGCCGACATGCCGCTCGTGCTTCCGAACGAGCATCGGGCGCCGAAGAACGTTTCATGGAGCCGGGACTGCTTTTGCGATTCCTTTTCCGTTCGCTCGTACCCTGTCCAATCGATGGAACGGACAGTTCCGTCCTCGCGTGTCGTCGCAGCAAGGGCGCGGCGTGAAGCGAAAATGACGATGTTCCCTGTTCCGCCCTCCATTCTTTTCATCAGTCGGATGGCCGCGCCGCGCAAGAACCCCATTGTCCCAGCTCCGAAATACGGTGAGAGCTGTTCTCTCGAACTCGAAGACCTGGTCACTCCCTCGCCGATTGATGCACGGTTGCCGGAAAGCGCCAAACCGTGCGATACGTTGACAACATAGTCTCCCAGGATTACCCGGACTCCTTCTTCAGCGGAATAACAGATGGAACCCCGCATTGCAGCGTCGGCGAATTGTTCTCCTGCTTGCTTGGCCAGAACAAAGTGCGCGTCCCAGCATCGCGCCGGATGAATCCGCAGGCGGAAGAGTGAGGAAAAAGGAGTTCCCAGCAAGAGCGTGTCTGCAGGCATCGTCATCAGACCATTCGTCCTCGAAACGCTTGATTCGAAATATAACACCCGGGCCGACGTCCGGGCTCGCGGATTTCCCGTCACCTGGTCCGGCGAAGCAGGGATCCCACGATTCTCCATCTCAGCGAGAGACACGGGGATCGACTGGCGCTCCCAGGATTCCGCCTCAATGGCCACGGGATCCTCCCCGAGAAGGATCTGCTCGTCGTCATTGCGGAGTCGCACCTCTCGTGCAGCCGAATCACCTCGGGACCGCTCCATCTCCTGAGAATACCCCACCGACGATCCGACCGCGATCAACGCCGCCGACGCCAGAGTTGCCACATGGAGGAACAGAGTGTGTTTCATGGAATATCAAGCAGCACAGAGAAATAATGCGTAAGACCGAGATCAGGGTGGATCGTGAGACCGTAATCGATGCTCACAACTCCCCACATGACTCCAATGCCGGCGCCGAATTGCTGCAGCTCTTCCTGAGCTCCCGCTCTTAGCACCACATGGTTCTCGACGACCCATTCGACCCCGAACGCTCCATTGAGCGGAGTATCGGGATCTTTCGAGAGGCTCGCGGCAATGAGGAAGGATGGGAGCGGCCGGAATTCAATGCATGTGAGCACCTCGCTCGGAACAAGTTCACGGGACCGTCCCAGCTGCGGACGGTTGACATTCCGGATCGACAGACCATACTGGATCTGGTCTGCAAGACGAATCGTAGCCCCGAGGTTAACGCCCAGAGCACTGGCATGACCATAGCCGGAGATCCTCATAGAATACCACGCAAGGCTTGCGCCGACCGAAATATCAGGGGTAACGCAGGCGGCAATGCCCGCAACCATCGTAATCTCCCGGTAAAGCTCAAAGCCGAACGATCTCCCGAGCAGACCGATTGATCCGCCGAAGCAGCCGAACGAGAGAGCGGACTCCGTCCGTTGCAGCTCCGCTAATCCGAAGAGTCCGGGGGTCGCCGAAATTCCGATCCGCGTGTCCCCTTCCGCGGCAATCGATGCCGGGTTGGACTCCAGACAAAACGGGTCGCGCCGAGAGATCTGGGACGCCCCGCACAGCGCATGCGCCCGCGCTCCCGCCGGTAATCGTTCAAAGGCAGCGAAGATACCAGCATGGCAAAAGACCGCCAGGCAGGCGATACTTACAGCTCTTGTTTTGGTCATGCAATCCCTCCTATAGGAATACTCCCGGGACTGCATTTTTCCGATTTGAATGACAAATACTATTCTTCTATATTGCGTTACCCCGTTATTTCACGTCTAACCTGAGATCAATCATGACAGCAATTCCCGCTCGCTGTTCGAAAGTGGCTCTGGCCGTCCTCCTCCTTGCGTCCCTGCACGCTCTTCATGCGCAGGGAATCAATTGCACGGTCAACGTCAACACCCAGTCCGTAAACAGCACGAACAAGGATCTGTTGAACAATCTCGGGAACGACATCAAGGACTACATCAACAATTTTCAGTGGGGGGCGGATAATGTGCCGGACAAAATTCCTTGCAGCATCGACATCTTCGTTCAGGGGGCGACGGGTGATAACTCCTATCTTGCGCAGGTCTTCATCGGAAGCCAGAGGCCGATCTACAAGTCTAATAAGGGTTCAGCGGTAATGCGACTGAAGGATGACAGTTGGGAGTTCACCTATATTAAAGAACGACCGCTCAACCATAATCCGATGACGTTCAACGATTTGACCAGTTTCATCGATTTCTACATGTACCTTGTCGTCGCTTTTGATGCTGACACATACGACATGCTGGGCGGAACGCCGTACTTTCAGCGCGCGTCCGATATCTCGCGGATCGGCCGGACAAGCGGTCAGAAAGGGTGGCAGCCATCGACCACGGGGTACAACCGATCGCAGTTCATCGATGACCTTTTGCTCCCGACGTGTCAGCCCCTTCGACAGGCGTCGTATCTGTACTATTTCACCGGTCTTGATTCTCTCGCAATCAACCCGGCCCGGGCGCAGGAGAACGTCGTAAGGGCGATCGATATCATCGCCAGAGTCCGCAATAACGTTGAACCGCGGAATCTCGCCATCCGGGCGTTCTTTGACGCAAAGTATCAGGAGGTCTCCGATATTTTTGCCGACTATCCTGATCGGACGATCTTCCGCAAACTCTCTATTATTGACCCCAATCATCAGAAGACGTATGACGATTACTTGAATCGCAAATAGAGCTTCACCCTTGCCTCGTTCTTTCGCCACAACTCGAAGGGTCATCTCCTCCTGGAAATTCTTCCGGATCGCTCTTCTCCTCTCCACCATACTCCTGGTCGTCGGGCGTCATGACCTTCCTGCCCAGACTATCGACTGGGCCCGCGTTCATACGCTTACCCTCAAAGGCATCCATCAGTTGTACAACATGGATTTGGACAAATCGCTCGAAACCTTCAGACAGGTCTCTTTGATGGCGCCGGCGGATCCACGGGGGCACTTCTTCGAAGCAATGGTCGCCTTCTGGAAATTCAGCCTGCTGGGCAAGCAAGACGAATACGATCATTTCCTCGCTCTGTCGGACACGGTGATCGATGTGTGCGACGCCGTATTGGATCGGGACGACAACAACGCCCTGGCGCATTTCTTTCTCGGAGGGATCTACGGATACCGGGGCATGGCAAGCCGCTCGCAGGGCTCGATGGTGCGCGCGGTGCTCGACGGCAGAAAGGGCTACAGCCATCTGCAGGACGCTGTGCGGATCAATCCGACGTTATATGACGCGCAGATGGGATTGGGAATATTCGAATACCTGATCGCCAAAGCCCCCCATTCTCTTGCATGGCTGCTCACCACGATCGGATTCCCCGGTAATATCGACGAAGGATTGGCAGCGCTCCAGCTTGCGGCAGAAAGGGGGACCTATGCAGCAACCGAGGCAAAGTTCTTCCTTGGACTCTTTCTGTTCAATGAGCACCGCGAGGCCGATGCCTTCAAGTATATGAACGACTTGACGACAGAGTACCCCGAGAACATCCTCTTTGTGTTAAACGAAGCGACAATGTATCGGCGGAGGGGAAACCTCGACAGCGCACTTGCTTTGTCGAACCGGGCGATGGCGATCAATGCCACACGGAGTGTTCATTATGGTGAAGAATTCGGCTACAGTACCCTCGCCTCTGTTCAGTTTGCACTCAATGACTTCGCAAACGCCCGGCAGAACTATGCGCTCTATATGGAGAAGATCTCCAACAAGTCGTTGATAACGAATTGGATACTCTACCGTTACGGAGTGTGTCAGGAAATCATGGGGGATCGGGCGGGGGCGGTCAAGACGTATCGCATGGCTCGTGAGGTCCAGGACGAACCCTCGTGGGAAGTGAGAAGCTCGCGGTTGTGCAAGCTCAGAGCGGAGATCCCCCTTAGCAAAGGAGACATCGACGTTCTGATGGCGGGGAACCTGATCGACCGGAAGCTCTATGACCAGGCGGATTCATTGTTGGATCTGGCGCTACAACGTACGGACAACGATGACGACACGATGGCAGAAGCCTGCTATGAACGTGCTGAATTTCAATTCGCGAAGGGCGACAATTCCGCAGTGGTTGCAACGTGCTCCTCCGTCATGAAGCTCGACATCAAGCATGAGACCTGGATTCCACCTCAATCATGGTTTCTGGCAGGATTGGCGTATGCGAAAATGGGAAGGAAAGCGGAGGCCATGGATGCGCTCCGGAAGGTGAAGACGTTCGACGACTACGAAAACCAGTCGTCCCTGGAGCACCGGGTCGATGAGGAACTCAAGAAGCTCGAACTCCCGTAATCCTACCGTTCGCCGGGTCGAAAGGTGATCACAAAGTGCGTTCCTTCCCGCCTCACAATATCGAGCACGCCGGCAAGCTGATGCACGAGCGTGTTCACAAGCTGGAGCCCGAGCGATCCATGGGATCCGGAGGCGACATCATCCGGTAGTCCTATTCCGTCGTCAGCCACCGTCAGCCGCCACACGCCATTCTCGCCCCCCCGAAGGCCGACCTCGACTCTGCCCCCCCGCTCGGCCGGGAAGGCATGCTTCAGGGCGTTCGATACCAGCTCGTTCACGATAAGTCCGATCGGAATTGCCTCGTCCATTCCGAGATACAGGGCATCGGCTTCAATCGAAACGCGGACGTTCGGAACGTTGTAGGTTCTCTGGATGTTGATCACCACGCTCCGCAGATAGTCATGGGCTCCGATCTTTGCGAGGTCTCCCGTCATGTAGAGGTTCTCGTGGATCAACCCCATCGACCGTATCCGGCTCTGGCTCTCTCTGATCAACAATTTCATTGCCTTGTCTTCGACAAATTCCGACTGGAGATTGAGCAGGCTCGAGACGACCTGAAGGTTGTTTTTCACACGGTGATGGATCTCTTTAAGAAGCACTTCCTTCTCCCGGAGTGAGCCCATCAGGCGTTCCTCCGATCGCGTCCGTTCCAACTCGGCTGCGGCACGCGCTGCGAGGATCTGCAGAAACGACCGGACGCGCTCGACGTTCTGCATCGGCCGCCGGGAAAAGACCGCGAGGACGCCGCGAGTGGACCCATCGGGAGTCCCCAATGGGATCCCTGCAAAGCTTTCAAAGCGACGGTCCGAGAGGAAGCGATCGCTCGGAAACGCATCGCACACTTCTCTTGGTACTACCTGCACGCCTTTTCCGATGACGATTTCGAACGGCGAGCCCGAAACCAGGTAGTCAAAGTCTGCACACCATGCCCCGCTGTTCCAGACGGCCTCCGTCGTGACAACGGTTCCGGCAACGGCGTCAAATCCTCCGATCAGGGCCATGTCGACTTCAAGGGCGCGGGCCAGGTGTTCCACCATCGAGCGAAAGAACGGTTCCCCTGTCGTCGAAGAAACCCCGGCAGCGATCGCCTCGAGGCTCGCCTCTTCTTTCTTGCGTTCCGTGACATCACGTGCCGTGATTAAGAGACCATTGATCTCCGGTTGGTCCAGAAGATTCATCCCGACCGTTTCGAGCGTCCTGTACGACCTGTCGGCATGACGCAACCGTGTCTCATGCGGATCCCCTTCTCCACGGCGGGCTGTCAGGTCCGCAAAGACTGCGCGGGCCCGCTGCAGGTCGTCGGGATGGATGAATTCGAACACCGATCGCCCGACACATTCCTCTTCGCGATAACCCATGACAGAGAGGATGGAAGGAGAGATGAACGCGCATTTTCCTCGGGTGTCGCAGACGAGGATGATGTCTTTCGAGCGTTGGACCAGGGACCGAAACCGTATTTCGCTTCTTCGAAGCGTAACCTGTGCGTTCGCCCGGTCGGTGATATCCATGACCGTCCCCATCATCGCGATTGCTTTTCCCCCACCATCCCGGATGAGACTCCCCTTTCCTTCCAGCCATCTTCGCGTTCCGTCTTCCAGGCAAATCCGTGGATTAATGAAGAGTTCCGCGATGTCCCCGTTCAGCACCCGCCGAAATTCCGCTCGAACAAATGCCCGGTCTTCCTCGACAATGGCGTGGAGGAATGCCTCGAACGTGTTTCCCAGGATGCCGGAACTTAGCCCCAGGATCGATTCGACTTTGTCGGACCACGTCATGGTATTCGACCGGAAGTCCCACTCCCAGACTCCGATCTTCCCCGCCTGAAGGGACAGCATGAGCTGCCGTTCCCGTCGTGTCAGCGACAGTTCGGCTTCTCTCCGCTCTTCAATCTCTTCCTTCGCCCGATGAAACGAGCGGGCCAGCGACCGGACGAACAGCCAGATGATGACGGAGAAAACAACGAACTGAAGGAGGACATCGAGAAAGTACTCGTTCGTGCCGCTGACGTGGTCGTGGACGTCGATCCACCCCTCGCCCTCAGCAAACCAGACTGCGATCAGGGTCACCAGCGAAAGGCCGCACGAAATGATGAGCCCGGTTGACTGCGCAATCAGGCCACCAAAAACGATCATGACGCCGAGGGTCCAGACCATCGGGCTTTCGACACCCCCGGTAGCAAGCATCCCTATCGTTCCGAAGATCCATATGCCGCCGATGCTGGAAACGGCAATGGATTGTTTCCCCAGCCTTGGAATCAGGGGAATCAGAAGCGTCGTGAGCAACAGAACGGCAAGGCTCAGAAGGACAACCGTGGCGGGAACGGCAAAAACCAGGTATTGAAGAACTGAGGCGGCAAGCAAGAACCCGATCATCAGAAGCCATACCCATCGACGGAGGGCAACGTGCTCAAGAATGGTATCGGCAATACGATTGGTGTAGCGATCAGCCCGGCCGCGATGGGATTTCATTGACGAGAAGATTCCGTGGATGCAGGAGATGCGGTTGACTGCTACGGATACAGAACACTATTCGAGCAAGCTCATCGGCCGTCTCCCAGGAACCCTCTTCAACCTCCGCTCCCGAGATGGAATCGGATGGCGTTCTTCGGGTGCGACGCGCGGAAGGATGATGGGTTCGAAGTTGCCCGAGAGATGTGGGACAGGATGATCAATCAATTTACGCAAGGAGAACGGGAATCACAACACTTCCTCTTGACTTTCTCGCCGGCCGTTCTCACTATCAAAGAAACCGGAGACCCGTGCATGGCGAAGGACTATGATCCGAAGATGCATTCCGCTGAACACATTTTGAATCAGACTATGGTACGCATGTTCAACCGGGGAAGATCGTTCAGTGCGCACATTGAGAAGAAGAAATCCAAGTGCGACTACCGGTTCGACAGGAACCTGGCGCCGGAGGAAGTCCTGGAGCTCGAACGGCGGGTGAATGAAGTCATCGGGAGCAATTTGCCCGTACGCGTCGGAATTCCTCCCGCGCGGTGTCGCACAGAAGCAGTTCGACCTCGAACGGCTGCCGGACTCGGCGGGAGAGACAATCCGGATCATCCACATCGGTGACTACGATGCCTGTCCTTGCAGGGGAGAGCACGTGTCCGCAACCGGCCAGATCGGCGCATTCCGGATCGTCTCGACGGATTTCGCGTCTGATGTGCTGAGGATTCGATTCAGGCTGGAGGACGCAATAGCAGGAAACCACTAAATCTCGTCGCCCAGCCCGGACCGTTATTCGATGGATTTGAGATAGGCGATAATGTCGCGAGCGTCGTTCTCACTCATGCGAAACGGCGGCATCGGAGAGCGGAGAGATGTCCCGGTGCGGGAGACTCCGGTCGTTAGAAGCTTCACCGCCTGGTTCGTTGTGTATTGGGGGAGCCCGACAATGGAAGGAGCCGTGTTCGCCCAGCGGCTATTCGGGTACGGAGAGACGAAGGGGACGGGTGCACCCTGAAAGAGTTGTGAGCGCAGGAGGTTCCCTTCTTCGTCACGGGGGGTGTGGCATTGAATGCACATTGCGACATTCTCGGCAAGGTATTTTCCACGATCAATATTTGCGGGGGTATCTGCCGGTTTTACGACTGCGGGGATGGACAGCACTCCGACCGCAGCGATCACACCGAACGCTGATACAAATCTCATTCTTGATCTCCGGATAGTGCGCGACTGAGTTTGCTATATAACACTCCCTGCCCTCCATTTTGTTCATTTTTCTTCCGATTTTCACCGAAAAGGCGTATCTTCCTTGGTCTCAATTCACCCCCAGAGGATCCCCATGATCAACCAGACAGGCCTGGAACGGTTTCTCCGCTACGTCAAAATCGACACCCAATCCAAGGACGACAGTGAAGAATATCCGAGCACGCGCAAGCAGTTCGACTTGCTTAATCTCCTTTTGAGTGAACTGAAAGAGATGGGAGTCCGAAATGCTACGATTGACAAATACGGATACGTCATTGCGTCCGTGCCGTCAAATCTTCCGAAGGGACATCCCGCATTCGGCAAAGTCCCGGCGATCGGATTTATCGCACATGTCGATACTTCTCCTTCAGCGAGCGGAACCGGGGTAAAGCCGAACGTCATGACGTATGCGGGCGGCGACGTAGTCCTCTCCGGGGACCCGAATGTTGTCATCCGCGCCAGTGAGAATCCGGAGCTTCAACACAATATCGGAAAGCAGATCGTCACCTCGGACGGGACGACGTTGCTGGGAGCGGATGACAAGGCGGGGCTCGCGATCATCATGACCCTCGTTCAGACGCTCGTGAATTCGCCTGACACTCTCCACGGCGAGGTAAAGATCGCCTTCACGCCCGACGAAGAAGTCGGCAATGGCACGAAGTATTTCGACATCAAACAGTTCGGCGCTGCGTTCGCCTATACCGTCGACGGCGACACTCCGGGAGAATTGAACAAGGAGACGTTCAGTGCGGACGGCGCAACCATCACAGTGCACGGCAGGAACATCCATCCAGGCAGTGCAAAGAATATCATGGTGAATTCCATCCGGGCGCTGGCCGATATTATTGTCCGGCTGCCGCGCGACATGGCGCCGGAGACCACCGAGGGATATGAGCCGTACATCCACCCGCACATCATCGAAGGGGAGGAGGCAAAATCGACGCTCAAGCTGCTCCTCCGTGATTTCGACACCGACGGCCTGAAGAAGCAGGCCGACTTCCTGCGTGCCATCATCGCTGATGTTCAGCCGCTCCACCCGAAGGCCAGGATCGAGTTGAAGATTGCCGAATCGTACAGGAATATGCGGTACTGGCTCGACAAAGACCCGCGGGGCCTGGAGGCGATGTGGACGGCAACACAGCGCGCCGGACTCGAACCGAAATGGGTTCCGATCCGCGGAGGAACGGACGGATCGCGCCTCACCGAACGCGGCCTTCCTTGCCCGAACATCTTCACCGGCGGCCAGAACTATCATGGTCCGACAGAATGGTTATCCGTAGAGGGGATGAATGCTTCCATTCGCACAACCGTCCAGCTTGTTCAGGTATGGGCGGAGATCTGCTCTCACTAAGCCAACAAAGGAACCCCTCTCATGGAGCATCAGGGACCGACCGGCGACCTGCCGGAGAACGCCTACAAGGAACTTCCCCCGGGAATAGAGTACCAACCAATTCTGTCTGCAAAATCCACCCCCCCTGAAGTGACGCCCTATTCGGTCGGCTGGGGGATCGTTATGGCGATCCTCTTTTCGGCGGCCGCCGCATATTCCGGACTCAAAATCGGGCAGGTCTTTGAGGCTGCCATCCCCATCGCGATCCTTGCAGTCGGCATTTCGACCGTCAGTCGCCGCTCCCAGGCCCTCGGTCAGAATGTCATCATTCAGTCGATCGGCGCGAGCTCGGGAGTCATCGTGGCCGGAGCGATCTTCACCATTCCCGCGCTGTATATCCTCGATCTCCCAACGTCATTCTTCCAGGTGTTCTTCGCTTCTGCGTTCGGCGGATTTCTGGGAATCCTTTTCATGATTCCGTTCCGGAAATTCTTCGTCAAAGATATGCATGGCAAGCTCCCCTTTCCCGAGGCCACTGCCACAACGGAGATCCTCGTCGCCGGGGAGAAAGGCGGAAATCAGGCGAAGGTCCTGGTGACGAGCGGCATCATCGGTGGATTGTTCGACTTCACGTTCAACGCGTTCGGCTTCTGGTCGGAAGTCATCACCTCCCGGATGGTTTCATTCGGCGCAGCGATCGCCGAGAAAGCGAAGATCGTGTTCAGACTTGACGTATCGGCGATGGTGTTCGGACTGGGATATATTGTCGGGCTGAAATACTCCGCCATCATCACGGCGGGCTCCCTGCTTTCGTGGTTCGTCCTCATCCCGCTCGTCCACTATGCCGGGAGTGGACTTGCCGTTCCCCTCGGTTCAACGGTGACGAAGCTCATCAGCAACATGTCAGCCGAAGAGATCTTCCGGAACTATGTCCGGCAGATCGGGATTGGCGGTATCGCGATGGCGGGGATTGTGGGGATCGTCCGTTCTTCGAAGATCATTGCCGGCGCGTTCACGCTTGCCTATCGTGAAATCTTCCATCGCCATGCCGCAAGCGAAACGGAGACGCCGAGAACGCAGCGGGACATCACGATGCTCTTTACGATGGTGCTGATCCTTCTGACGGCCCTCCTGATCTTCGTCTTCTTTGTCGGCGGTGTCGTCTTCAATGCAGGGCATGCCGTCGTGGGGTTGTTGATCGTGATCATCATCGCGTTTCTTTTCACCACCGTGGCCGCGAATGCGACCGCGATTGTCGGGACGAACCCGGTCAGCGGCATGACACTGATGACGCTGATCCTCTCTTCGTTTGTGCTGGTCCAGGTTGGTCTGACCGGCACGTCCGGCATGGTGAGCGCATTGATCATCGGGGGCGTGGTGTGCACCGCGCTTTCCGTCGCGGGGGGGTTCATCACCGACCTCAAAATCGGGTACTGGATCGGGACGACCCCGAGGAATCAGGAACGGTGGAAGTTCCTCGGCGTGATCATCTCCGCGGCAACTGTCGGCGGGGTGATATACGTGCTGAATCAGACCTACGGGTTCAAAGGGGAGGGGGCGATGGTGGCACCGCAGGCGAACGCCATGGCAGCCGTCATCCAGCCGTTGATGTCCAATGCCCCCACGCCCTGGATGCTGTATATCGTCGGCGCCATAATCGCATTGCTGATGACGATGCTCGGGATCCCGCCGCTGGCGTTCGCCCTCGGGATGTATATTCCACAGGAACTCAACACTCCCCTGCTGATCGGGGGCATCGTCGCCTGGTTCGTGACATCAAGGACCAAGGACGAGCGATTGAACCAGTCCCGCTTCTCGCGCGGGACGTTGATCGCCTCAGGATTCATTGCGGGGGGAGCGCTGTTTGGAGTGTTCTACGCGTTTCTCCGGTTCCTCGATCAGTCGTTGAAGAGTTCCCTCAATCTCGGAGTGCAGACCTGGTATTTCACGAACTGGGCGGAAAGCACCAACGGGGAAATCACCGGGCTCATCATGTTCGTTCTTCTCGTCGCGTACGCTGTTTGGGAGAGCCTCAGGGCGAAACCGGACAACGCCTAAGACATGGCGATCTCAGTGGCAGAACGACGGTGATTGCAGAGGTCGGGGCGGAGAAAGGGAGCCCGGAGCATCAAGCCGATGCCGGCTTTTTCGGAATTTACGATGACGTATGACGCCATTGAACGGGCTCTCTCCCTCCGAATGCCGGAACTCGTGACCGACTTCGCCGTCGTCCCGGCGGCTGTATCGCTCATCCTGTGTCCGGATGATCTCGGGCTTCGCGTGCTGTTCATCGAACGGGCGGCTCATGAAGCAGACCCCTGGTCGGGCAATGTAGGATTTCCGGGGGGTAAGATGGAAGAGGGAGACACCGCGTTGCGGGGGACGGCAGAACGGGAGACCCTTGAGGAAGTTGGCATCGACCTTCGCCGCGAGCGCTATCTCGGCCGGTTGTCCGATGTCGGAGGCACCCGGCTCCACGTGCGCGTCTCCTGCTTTGTCTACGGGCTCACAGAGAAACGCCACCTCCGCCTCAGCAACGAAGTGAAAGAGGCTTTCTGGGTCCCGTTGAACGACCTGCGTGACCCTGCACGACATGGAGAAGCCGCCGTTCACTTCGGCGATCGCGAATTCACCAGACCCGCCTTTCGTCTACCGCAGGGCGATAAGCCTCCGCTCTGGGGCCTTACGTATCGCCTCGTTCTTCAGTTCCTGGAATGGGTCGACAGCGATCAGCCCCCGGCCGTTCGTTCCTTGTGAAAAACGGACGTCGTGGAGAACGATTGCAGATCTTCCGGCCTAGCGACTTCTCGTTGCGACGGCATTCAGGACTGCACGTTCAATGGTCTTTGATTGGATTGCCTTCAGACGTTCGTCGACCGGCGTAAACAATCCTACGTTCAATTTCTGAACCGAGAGCGCAGTGAGCTCGAAGGAGATCCTATGCGGGTTGCTGTCGGGCAGAAGGTTGGGCCCGTCATAGCGCTGGTTCCCGATCGTATTGGTCAGCTGGACGCACTCCGACGGCAGGTGTTCCGTCGCGAGAGAAGCGTTTGGGAGGAGCGATCGGGTTTCGAACGGGATATTGATGATGGACCAGAGGGTTTGAGGGGAAGGGCCGGCATCCAGATCGGAGACCGTGAGGCAAAACGACTTCGTCTGCGCTGGAACGTCGGACCACTCGATGCGGGGAGATTCATCCCGCCCGCCGGGCATGGCGCGATTCATCGAACGTGCAGGCAGGAACTGTCCCCCGACCAGTATGGGACAGAACACATTCATGCGGGCTTCGTCTTCCCCGGTGCCGCCTTCGGCGCGGGAACGCCGGCCGCCTTACGGATCTCGGCACGGATCTCATCCAGCTCAACCCGCCCCTTTCTCAGGTACCCAATGTCCCGGAGCTGGAATCCGACGATCTCACGCTGAGACAATTCCCGGCCAGTGATAATGATGATGGGGATGTGTTTTGTTTCCTTCTCCGCCTTCAAGTCTTCGATAAAGTCCATCCCCGGCTTGCGTCGAAGCGTGAGATCCATCAAGACAACCGCTGGCTTGTGTTCCTTTGCCCATTCAACGATGCTGGTTCCATCGAGGGGGAACTGGATTCCGACGAACCCATCATCCTCGACAATGAACTTGAGGAGGTTGGAGAAGTCCTGACTATCCTCGACAATCAGAATGTTCCTGCCTGGTGTATGACGGATACTCTTTGGCATTTTCTAGCTTGTAGTTCGAATCTTCAGCGCCGCGACGAAGTCCGCCGGAACCATTCGCGGAAATGCGGACAAGATACTCGCATAGCACAGTCGATGCAGCTCAACGTGTATGTGGGACTCGACACCGGTCCGTTGCGTGGTCGAGGAGGTGCGAAGGCGGGCAATCGAGAAAATATACTCCTCTGCGGCGAATTAAGCAACTTTGATATGTGTTTTGCGGCACAGCAATCACGGGAATTGCATTATTCGTATTTTCTTGCTATAATCATCGGTCATTCTCCCTCCCTGTCTCCAATCACATTTTAAGGGGTCATCAATGCGGATCGTCCACTTCAGCCCTCTTTTCATCCTTTCTGTTCTCCTGACCTCGTGCTCATCGCTGACGCTCGAGCACGTACGGTATGGATGGCCTGTGGAAGAGGTCGCAACTGTCGACCGAAACAACCATGTGAGTTCAGACCGTCACGGCCTCACCTTCAGCGTCGCAAAAATCGCGGAGAAGGAATTGCAGGACTCCACCGCATTGATCGGCAAACAGGTCCGGATCCTCCGCAGCGATGAAGGATACTATTTCTTCACGGCGCAAGGTTTCAAGAACGTCTATGTGTTCAGCCCCGGTGAAAATGCGCTGTCAAAGGAGAACATCATCGAAGTTTCCGAAACCGGACTTCGCAATCCCGCATTCAACCTCCGACCGCCGTACGTCGAGTTGCTCGACAGCGATGGCTTCCGCAGACTCCTGACTCACAGTGACATCGCAGAAGGAACCTCCAAATGAAGCTCTTCAGCCTAGTGCTATTTCTCGTCGTACTCACCGGCCTTGTCGTCGCGCAGGAATCCGATTACAGCACGTTGCAATGGTTCGAAAAACGATCCGCCGCCATCAAGGCCGCGATGGATTCGTCGAACACACCCCAGGGTCTCGATGCGATCAAAACACAAATCGACGCCCTGGCCCTCGACTTTCAGCCGAAGAAAGACTTCCTCGACAAGGCACTTGCACCGGAAACGTTCGACGGGCGAATCGCTGCCCTCCGCCAGCAGTATGACATCGCATATGGACGGACGTCGACGATTCAGACCCAGGGGGTGAAGATCGTCGAACTCGAGACAACGATCGCCGTCATCAACAGCCGCCTCGACACGCTCTCCACCGAGCGGGCACAACTGTTTTCGGACCTTCAGGAATCAAAGAAGAACGTCGCGTCGCTCCGCGAAGCCGTCAAACGCCTGACCGCGAATCTGCAGGCGAATGACAAACTCATTTTCTCTCTCATCGATTCGATCTTCCTCCCGTATGACCGGAACATGAGCCAGGCGTCCGACATTGAAAAAGAACGGATCGAAGGGCACCTGCAGCAATCCAACGTCATGGCCCGCGTGTACGCTGTCGCCAGCGACAACGTGCGCTTCCTGCAAACCACGCAGCTGCAGCCGAAAGACTATGCGAGTCTGGTCGATCAGTTTCAGGCGTTCCGCTCCCGATGGAACGGGCTGAGCGGAAAGCTCAAAGATGTCGCCACTGCAGCGGAACGCCGCGCGGCGATATCCACACCCGAGAAGAAGGGGTCGACCAAACAGGGGCTTCCCGCTCTCGCGCAAGGGATGCCAACACAGGTCGATTCGATGATGAGCGCGTGGGACACAACGCTGATGCGGGACTACTGGAGTTCCATCGAGAAGGAGTTCACGGCAAAACAAATTCCCATCAATCATTTCACCGATGGACCTTCGTTCTCGGCGTCCGTGAACGCCCTGGTCGCATCCTACAAAGACGGAAACGGTGATGTCTCGACGTTTGTGGACGGGGTGTGGCGGGAGCGCATCGACAAGGAGTGGAGGGAATCCCTGATGAAGGATGGCGTTCTCGGACGCACCGAATACGCGACGCTCGACAAGACGGTCAGCGAACTCGGCCAGAAGACCATCGACTTCAAGCTGATCCTCTACATCCTGGGCATCATTGTAATCGCGATCGGCGCGTGGTGGGTGCTTTCCCGGAAACCCAAAACCCCGGTCCCTCCTCCGTCTGCCGCCTGAACTCTGATGCGAGAGGCAGGGAGTCGGTATGCCCTCCCTGCCTCAGCCGCATCATCGTGCGTACCATGCGATCACCCGCTCAATTGCCGCGCTGCAGACCGGATCAAACCCGACAAGGCTCAACGAGAACATCCTGCAATCGAGTGACGGCCGATACAGCCCGCGGGAGACATATCCCGCCCCCTCAAATGCGCCGACCACGCCGGCGAGCTTTGGTGTTTTCAGTATCTCCGTCTCCGCCTTCATGAACGGCTCACGCTTTTCATAGTAGTCCGGCGCGAGCCGATCGAGCTTCCCTCGCAATGCCTCCAGGCTGTCGTACGTTCCTTTTTCCCACGGCGTCGGGATCGCAACACCCGGGGTGAGAGAGCTCTGCCATTTCACATTCGACCGGTTCAGGAGAGCCGTCACGTTCGGCTCCCAGGGCTCCACACCAGACTGATAGAAGTCGTTGTATCCCGTGGACGACGTGTAGTATTCGTCCGCCAGCCCGCCGAAGGAATGGCCGAACTCGTGGACGTACATATAATCCATCTGCCACTCTTCTCCCTTCGTCAGCTCCTTCGTGTACGTGATGGAGTAGAGCTGATAGATCCCGCCTCCCCCGTATCGCGTATCGTTGATCAGGATCAGGACAAAATCGTATGGCGCTGCGGCAGCGATGTCACGTAAACGCTGGTTTGCGGAAGTAAGGACATAGCGTGCGGAACCAAACGTGTTGTAGGCGCACCCGAGAGCGCTCGCCTTCCAGACATTCTTGTCCGGGATGCTGATCCCGGATTCCGGAGACTCTACTTCGACCGTCCACACGTTGAATTCATTCTTGTGCGTGCTGAAGGGCGGAGTCGAGAACATCACATCGTTGAAATGCTTTGCGTCTGCCCGGAATTTCGCCATCTCCTCGCGGGTGTACCCGTCACCGAGGATCACCAGGTCCACCTTTTCGGCGGACGGTCCGTTGTGCGTAAGCTCGCGGACAGGGAAAGGGCCGGTCTTGTGTGATCGGTCAATGGCGGTCGGCGAGTTCGGGTCAATGACCGTCGAAAAGAGTTCATGAAACATCATGTTCTTGTCACGACGCGAAATGACGATCTGCACCTCACGCTTCGGATTCGGGATGCGTACGGTCGCCGAGAAAGTCCGGTACACCCCGGCCAGCGCTTCATCGGTCGTCTGCCATTCGTTGAACAGCGACGAGAACCCGGTCGAATAGATGAGCGTGTTGGTCGAACGGTCGAACACTCGGGCAAGATATTCTCCGAGATTCAATGTATCCACCAGGTTCGTCCGGCTTCCCGGCCATTCCCCTTCCAGGATCAGCCGGTCGAGGCTGAGAATTTCCTGTCCCTTTGTGCCGGTATCATAATAGTCAACCCGTAACGTCGCCCCGGTAAACCAGGTCGAGAACGGTGATTCTCCCGCCGCACACAACTGCACGCTGAAAAGCAGGCCGGTCATGAGTGAGACGGATGATAGTCGCACAGATCCTCCGTTGAAATGGTGATCACAATTCTACTTCAGGATTGATGAGTCAGGGACAGGAAGATACCGTGAACGTTCGGGAGAAGCAAATGGCAATGATCCGTATCAAGAATGATGCGTTCTTCGTATGTTGAAGGAGTCCATGCTCCGCGGGTCTCTTCCTCGCGCTTTCCTGAAAGGCTCTCCCATGGGACACTCCCTCCTCCTCCGTCTTGTCGCGTTCCTTGCTGCATCAACCTCCATCGTTCACGCCCAGCAGAGCATTGCGGCAACGTTTGCAGCACGAAGTCAGCCCTTTCCCGGCGGCGCGCTCCCGTATCGTCTGTTTGTTCCGTCAGCATATGACTCCACGAAACAGTATCCGCTTGTCCTCGCCCTTCATGGATCAGGCGAGCGCGGATCGGACAATCTTACCCAGCTTCTCCCGAATCGGCTCGCCACCTCATGGGCTGATCCGGCAAACCAGGCGACACACCCTTGTTTTGTCATTGCCCCTCAATGCCCGCAGAACTCCGATTGGTCGTCGTTCATGGGGGTTCTGACGGATCTCGTTGATTCCCTCAGCCGACAATATGCGATCGATACAAATCGCTTGATCGTTACTGGACTCTCCATGGGAGGGTACGGAACATGGGAATTGATCACGCTCTACCCGGACAAGTTTGCCGCTGCAGTGCCAATGAGTGCGGGGTGGGACCCATTGAGTGCACACCAAATCCACAATATTCCGATCTGGAATTTCCACGGGGCGATCGACAACACCGTCTCGGTCAGTCAATCCCGGGACATGATCCGCGCCATCGAAGCCGACGGTCGTTCCGTGATCTACACACACGGCCATGGAAGCGACTACCGGGGACTCCCTGATAGTCTGGTCGCAGCGGCGGTGCGGTCGCATGAGGATACGTTCTATACCGAGTATCAGTACGGTGGGCATGTGATTTGGGATGCGGCGTACGATACTCCGGCCCTTCACAACTGGGTGTTCGATCACGTTCGACGGACGCCGGACGCACTGCACCTCACCGGACTCGGAGGGTACCCTTCCCTTCACGGGGAGCACTTGCTCTCGTGGACCGGGGGGAGTCCGACGGACAGCATAGAATTATGGTGGAGCTCGGATGCAGGTGCCCGATGGGTTCCAATCACCGCAGGAGCGCCGAATACCGGCTCGTTTTCCTGGAACACGCTCTCCGTTGCTGACTGCGGCCTCGGATCGATCAAAGCATTCCTAAGAAATCCACGGGGGCATTGCTACGCGAAGGACCAGTCCGGATTCGTGCGTCTCGACAATGCCGCCGACGGGACCCCCACCGTGCACATTCTTGCCGGGTCAGAAGTGTTCTCTCCAGGTTTGGTAACGTCGGACTCCATCCTCCTGTATATCGTCGCCGCCGATCCCGAAGGTGCAGCTCTGACAATCTCGGTGGAGTCCAGCGTAGACACCGGACGTACGTTCGAGGCAGCCGAAATCATTCAGCTCCCCTCCGATACTACTCAGCAAAACCTTTGGGTCCATCTTTCGGAACTACCGAATTCCGGTCATGCGATGGCGCGCGTCAGGGCTTCTGACGGGGCACACACCGGCCAGGACCTCTCCGTCCTTTTCTCCAAGCAATCCCCGCGGCAATCGGGGCCGGTTCCGACGGCAACGATCGGCGGGAGCTACTCCATCGTGAAGGTGAATGTCGCCGACGGACACCGGCTCACGGGACATCTCTACCAGGTGACCTTTCACGACTCGACAGGAGTCAAATGGTATCAGGTAAAAGACCAAACGGACGATCGTATGGTCATCGAGCGTGGAGCGCCCATCGATGGGGTTTCCGAAGGGCCGATGTTCGACGGCCTCCGGCTTATCGTCACGGACTACCCGCAGGCAGCCGCTGATATCCACAACTCGCGTTGGATGGTGGGATCATCCACCCAGACATTCTCGATGTTTTCGCCTGTCATCACGTTTCGACACCGTGACCATTCGCGGGTATCGCAACCCCGCTGATTATCGTATTACCATTGCTGATCACGCAGTTGACACGTCCAGTTCTGCTCTCCTCGGAATCCCTGCGACGCCGCTGAAGTTCTCGGTGTGGAACATCACGGAGAACAGCGAAGTCAAAATCGGATACAACGACAACGATGGGAACGGCGCACTCACGAATCAAGACGAACTCTACTTCCTCGAGTCCGATTCGGCACATCAGGTGCGGCTGACATGGGGAGTGACGTATGACGCGTTTCCCCCGTCATTTCCTCCGATCGCCGGTGATCAGTACACCCTTCGGACGTTGAAGCCGATCCGGTCCGGCGACACGTATGAATTCCTCGGAACCGTCTCGTCACTCCCCACCCCCAGGGCGCCGGTTGGCTTCACGCTTGAGCAAAACTATCCCAATCCGTTTAATCCGACGACGATCATACGATATACAATATCTGGGAACGGGGGACAGGAGACAGGGAACAGCGAAGTACGGTTGGTGGTCTATGATGTTCTCGGGCGAAAAGTGGCTGAGCTTGTCAGGGAACGGCAGTCGCCCGGGACGTATGAGATCAGCTTTGAAGGTTCACGCTTTTCGAGCGGGGTGTATTTCTATCGACTCAGAGCCGGCGGCCATACATCGACAATGAAGATGGTCTTGATGAAGTAACGTGCGAGGGAGAATGCGGAAATGCGATGACCGAGCAGGCAACAGCGGCCGCCGTTGCCTGCTCATGTCCCGGAACTCTGTCACAATTTCAGCGGCATCTCCCTCAACCGCTTCCCTGTCGCCGCGAAGACGGCATTCGCCACAGCAGGCGCCGCGCCGGGGAGTCCCGGCTCGCCGGTTCCTGTCGGCGGATCGGTGCTCGGAACGATGTGGACCTCGACCACCGGCATCTCGTCGATGGTCAGAAGAGGGTAGTCGTCAAAGTTCCCCTGCACAACCCTCCCGCCTTTTATCGTTATCTGCTCTTTCAGCGCTGCGGCGAGGCCGTACACAATCCCTCCCTCAACCTGTGCTTCGACGCCGCTGGGGTTGACGGCGATGCCACAGTCAATTGCCGCGACGATGCGATGGACCTTGATCGCTCCATTGTCCACAGAGACCTCCGCCACTTCTGCGACGGGCGTCACGTAAAACGCCGGCGGTGAAAACGCGATGCCGTGGAAGTGACCCGGAGGCAACGGCTTTCCCCACCCCGCTTTTTCTGCCGCGAGTTCAAGGACACGCAACATCTTCGGAGAACCCTTCATCATGCGTCGGCGGAACTCGAACGGATCAGTTTTCCCCATGGCCGCCAGCTCATCAATAAAACTCTCAAGGGCGAACACTGTCTGAGAAGGAAACACCGATCGCCACGGGCCAAGGGGAACAGGGGTCCTTGCCAGAACATAGTCGATGAGAAGATTCGGGATCTCGTAGACCATCTTGTCCGCCCCCTCGACTGCCCCCCGGTCCATCCCATTCTTGAGACTCCCGGGAGATCGTGAGTCGGAGATCGAAGGGGCAACGACCCGGTGGGTCAGGCCGATGAGGTTGTTCTGTTCGTCCAACGCGCCGGTGAGGCGATGGAGGGAAACCGGCCGATAGAAATCGTGCTCCATATCATCTTCGCGCGTCCAGGTGACCTGGACGGGAAGCTTGATCTGCTTTGCCACTTCCAGTGCCTCAACCGCGAAATCGGTCTCCAGACGTCGGCCAAACCCTCCGCCGAGGAATGTCGTGTGCACAGTGATGTTTTCTTCCGGGAGTCCGGTGATCCGTTTCGCTTCGCGAAAAATGGCCTGCGGATTCTGCGTCGGGGCCCACACCTCACAACGATCGGCGGTGACGTGGGCGGTGCAATTCATCGGCTCCATTGTCGCATGGGCAAGGAACGGCGCCTGATATGTTGCCTCCAGTCTTCGTTCGGATTTCGCGACGATGTCAGGATCTCCGTCTTTCTCAACTGCCGCCCCGGGTTGTGTCGACAGTTCCTTGAGGTTTGCGAGAATCGTTTCACTGCTCACATCGGCGGCGGGGCCGTAGTTCCATTTTACGGACAAAGCATCCCTCCCCTGGAACGCCTCCCAGGTCGTCGCGGCAACAACCGCAACGCCCCGGCTGATCGCGAGGACACTCTTCACACCGGCCATCGATTTTGTCTTTACGGCGTCGAACGAATCGAGTGTGCCGCCAAACACCGGGCATCGCGCAACGGCGGCGTGAAGCATCCCGGGAACACGGACGTCGATCCCGAACACCGCACTCCCGTCGATCTTGAACGGCGTGTCCGTCCTCAGGACGCGCTTCCCGATGATCCGGAATTGGCTCGGATCCTTGAGGGGCGGATCCGAGGGGACGGGGACCGTTGCAGCATCGTCGACAAGTGCACCATACTCCAGGACCCTGTGTGTCTTGTCGTGATACACTTTCCCCTCTTCTGTGCGGCACTCACTGACCGGGACATTCCAGCGACGGGCGGCGGCGGTGAGCAGCATCAGCCTCGCCGCTGCACCGGCTTTCCTGAGCCTGTCCCACGACGTCCGAACGCTTGCGCTTCCGCCCGTCGTCATATTTCCGTACTTGTCGTCGGCCACTGCCTGTTCAACGTGGACTTTCGACCAATCGGCATCCAGTTCATCCGCAACGATCATCGGCAGTGCGGTGCGGACCCCCTGCCCCATTTCCGATTTCGCCACGGTAATTGTGACATTGCCGCTGTGATCGATCCGGACCCATGCATTGGGGACAAAGTCTGTTCCCTTCGGTCCGGTTTCCGGCTCCGGGTGCGACGGCGTCGGAAGGAAAACTCCCAGCGCCAGTCCTGCTCCGGCTGCGGATCCGACGCGCAGAAACGTTCGACGTGACAGAGTTGTTCTCATTTTCCGCCTCCTTTCGCAGCCGCAAGATGGATTGCCCGTCGTATCCTCTGATATGTTCCACAACGGCAGAGAACGTCGCCCATGATTTCGTCGATATCGGCATCCGTCGGTTGAGGTTTGGATTTCAGCAGGGCGACAACCGACATCACCTGTCCAGGCTGACAGTAGCCGCATTGAGGGACGTCCGCCTCGATCCACGCTTTCTGGACAGGATTGCTTCGTTCAGGGGAGAGCCCTTCGATGGTCACGACGCTCTTCCCTTGCACTTCACTCACAGGAGTAATGCAAGAGCGTGTTGCGTCGTCGTTAATCAGGACCGTGCATGCACCGCAGAGACCGCGTCCGCAACCGAACTTTGTCCCTGTGAGCCCGAGAGTATCACGAAGAACCCACAGCAGCGGTGTTTCCCCCGACACCGAGACTTTTCGGGAATGTCCGTTGAGTGTAAACGACAGTGATGCCATTGTGCGCCCTCCTTTCAAACCCTAATGTGCGTAGTAACTGCAGGAACTGACGTCCGACAGACTCCATTCGGGATGTTCCCGGGCAAGATCGACCCCTCCGCACTGCACCTTACGGGATCAGTCTTACGGTCGCCTGTTGCGCGACCTCGATCAGCGCATAGGAGCCCTCGAAGGCCGGTCCGCAATTTACGATCTGCGATGTCCCGATCCTGTCGATTCCTCTCGCCTCGTGAATATGTCCGCAAACAACAACGTCCGGCTGACAACGTTCGATGAATCGCCTGAGCGAAGGGCTTCCGACATGAACGCCGGAATGGACACGGTCTGTCACCGTCCCCAAGGGGGGGGTATGGGCGATCATGACCTTCCAACGCGGATTCTTCAGGCGGCTCCACCCCCGCTCAGCCCGCGCACCAAGCTCATCGTCCGCAACTTCGTTCGGAGTATGCAGCGGGGAAAACGGTGAGGAGGAGACCCCGATGAAGCCGACTTCTCCGATTTCCACCGGTTCATCCTCGAGAGATGTCCCCGAGATCGTCAGTGCCGGCTGCAATTCGGGTGGGTCCATATTCCCGAGAATGGAGAGGACCGGCCTGGACGACGCGATGGCCTTGTTCAGGACTTCTTTGAGATCGTCCGCCGTCCCTCTCGTTGTCAGATCGCCTGCGAGAATGATGACGTCCGCCGTTGGTTCCCCTTTGATGATCTTTCGCATCGTTTCAAAGGCACCGTGAATGTCCGACAACGCGAGAATTTTCAATGCGGCTTCCCCTTCAGGGATCCTGCAGAAACGGCTCGCCCTCTGAGTGAGCATTTCAGGAATCGCAGCGACCGATCAACAATCAATGAGAGCCTCCCTGCCTCCCGGCAAGAAGGTCGTGCACCTGGTCAAGAACGGCGTTGCAGCGGCTAAGAACTCCCGATACGACTTCGACCTCCTTGTCGGCCTCATCCCATTTCCGGAGCTCGATCGCCTCTCGAATCGCGGGGAGTGTCTTAACACCATAGCCGGTATACATTCCTGGAGCATAGATTTCGTGAATATACCAGGGGCGTCCGGGGAGCCCCTCCTGGAGCGTGAGCGACCGTTCAAATCCCATGAGGAGATGATTCAGCTTTGTCGCACGATCCCCGGTCAGCGAATCGGCTGCATTGTCCAGGGCAGAGCGGAGGTCTTGAGACTCCTTTTCCAGAATGGAAAGACTGTTCTGCAGCGGAGCGAAATTGAGAAATGGAACAGCGGGTTTCTTGTCCGGTACGATGAAAGTTTTCCGCGGATCGGCATTCCATCGAAGGGTGTTCTCGTCGATGCGACGGTTTGTCTCCCGTGTCTCGTCTCGCATGTCGTCCGCGAGTTTTGTTACTTCCTTGGCATAGCCCTTGACGGTTTCGGCGAACTCCGTAAATTCAAACGGAAGCACCGACGCATCTGCAAATCGCAGCATGACGCGGCCTGTGGTCTGGGCCAGCACGATACCGTAGGCGAAATCCGGGTCGCCAAATCGGGTAAAGTAGTCGTATGAATCGTAGGCGGAGTGATACGACCCGCCGTCGTCTTCACCCCCGTATCCAATATTCAGCGCAGCGACGCCCAGGTGTTGGAGGAAGGGAGAGTAATCCGAGCCCGAGCCGAGCGCACCGATGGGAATGTCGCTCTTCGCCCGGAGCCCCTCCAATTCCGCAGGAGTGGAATTCACAATCATTGCCGCCCTCAAGCGCTCGCCGACGCTGATCCCGTATTCCGGATCCACCACATCGTGCGAAACCTGATTGACGAATTTCTGCAACGTGTGCGACCCAGCAAGTCCCAGGAATCCCCGGCCATTGCCGTCTGTATTGACGTAGAGGACGGCTTTCTGGCGAAGCTCATCCATATGTGTTTCCACCCATTCCGTCGATCCAAACAGGCCTTCCTCCTCGCCGTCCCAGACACAGTACACCATCGTCCGCTTCGGCTTCCAGCCGCTTTCCGACAGTTTTCCGACCGCATGCGCCTCACTCAGGAGGCCGACGAGACCGCTCAAGGGATCCTGAGCACCAAAGACCCACGCATCTTCGTGGTTGCCCCGGATGATCCATTCATCGGGGAATGTGGACCCCTGCAATCGAGCGATCACATCGTAGATCGGAACGAGGTCCCACGAACACTGCACCTTTAAATGCATGACGGCCGGTCCGGGACCGCAATGGTACGTGATCGGGAGCGCACCCCTCCACGATTCGGGCGCCACAGGTCCCGACAATGCCTGAAGAAACGGAAGAGCATCCCGGTAGGAAATCGGGAGGACGGGGATCTTCGCGATCGTCGGTGCGGATTCTCTCGGGAGACGTTGTGCGTCTTTTGTGGCCCCCACGCCCGGAGTAAGCGGATCACCGGAATAGAGCGGCATGTCCATGACCGATCCGCGTTGTCCACCCTGATCGCTTCTGAACGGTCCCTTGGGGTACACGTCCCCGCCAAAGTAACCGTCGTCCCGTGGATCAGAATAGATAATGCAGCCGACGGCTCCGTGTTCCGCAGCGACTTTCGGCTTGATCCCCCTCCATGAACCTCCGTAGCGGGCGATGACGATTTTTCCCTTGACATCAATCCCGAGCTCCTTCAATACGTCATAGTCTTTCGGAACTCCATAGTTCACATAGACGAGCTCCCCGCGGACATCGCCATCCGCCGAGTAGGCATTGTACAATGGCAGCTCTTCGGAGACCTGTTCCGACGTCGTGTCCCCCGGGAGCGGCGGTTCGGTCATCTCTGCTGTATGTTTTGAGGGTGAGACGAGCTCAACCATCCGGGCTTTGGGTGTGGGGAAGAGGACATAGAAGGTTTCGATTGACGTTTGAAATCCCCATGAACGGAAAAGCGAAGCGACGAATTCCAGATTCTCTTTGTCAAAAGCGGAACCGATGTGGTGTGGACGCGCGGACATCCGGTGCAACCATCCCCGCTGCTCGTCCTTGTTGAGATATGAATCGAATTTCTGTTCCACCATCCGTTCATCTTTTGCTCCTGCATTACTGAACCCTTGCAGCACCTGTGACCGCGCCGCGGGGAGACAGAGAAGAGCAATGAACCATAAGGCAAGAGCGCGATAGCCGTATTTTGACATGAAACCGCCGAGAGAATGTGGAAGTATGAGGTTGCTTTGCCATCCGGGAGGAAGCCGAACGGCCGGTGTGGAATTCACGCAGCATAATAGCAGTTTTGGAAACGTCTGTCAACCCTCAGCAACAGCCCGCAAATAGGCTGAGAAATCAAGGGGATACCAGAAGAATCCCGGGTCTCCACAGAGGAGAATTCCATTATGAACGTGCAACAAATTTCGACCGCTCGCGTACAAAGACCGACGGTCTTTTTCTCATTTTCCCCGCCTATCAAACCCTGACTGAGCGAAAGATATTTTGAGGGGCCAGAAGGCAGATGCATTCCACCCTCGAGGACACCTATGGCAGAAGCCATGAATAACGCCGCAGTTCGCGCACAGCTCCTTGATCGGAGGTTTCGCGTCCACTCTGCGATTTCCGAGGCGCACGAATACGCCCGACTCGCCGACCTGTTGAAAGAAATCGACGCGGCGCTCGAACGCCTCGATGCCGGGACATACGGCATCTGCGAAGTTTGCCGCGGTACGATTGAGGCAGATTATCTCCGGCTGGATCCTCTCGTCCGGGTTTGCTTTGAGGACTTGAACGTCGATCAGCGGAAGGCCATCGAGCGCGACCTGGAGATGGCCTCCGGAATTCAGGCACACCTTCTCCCAAAAAACAATGTCCGACACTCTTGCTGGGATGTCTCCTATCTTTACGAGCCGGCGGGATCCGTGAGCGGTGATTACTGTGACATTATCCGAAGGTCGGGAAGCGCCGGGAGCACACTATTTTTTGTCGGCGATGTCTCCGGAAAAGGTGTCGCTGCGTCGTTGATCATGTCTCAACTGCACGCGATCTTCAGGACGCTTGTCGATTCGGTTACGGGAATCGAGGAAATGGTCAGCCGGGCGAACCGGATGCTCTCCGAGTCGACGCATTCAACGCATTTCGTGACCCTGGTTTGTGTCGAAGCACAGGACGGCGGGTCTGTCCAGATCTGCAATGCCGGTCATCCTCGACCGCTCCTCCTGAGAAACGGGAAGGTCTCGACCATCGAGTGCGCCAGCCTTCCGCTCGGTCTCTTCTACAGCGGCAAGTATGAAACCAGCCGGCTCCGGCTGGAAGTTGACGATCTTCTACTCTTGTACACCGACGGCCTGACCGAAAGTAACAGCGACAACGGACAGGAATACGGGGAGAACCGACTTCACGCTACGATTTCGAACGTCGGCAATGCGCCCCCGCGGAAGGTTCTTGAAACTCTCGTCGAGGATCTCCGAGCGTTCCGGGGAAAAACCCAACGCGCCGACGACCTCACGCTAATGGCAATCCGACGATTGGCAGGATAGGCGAGTCGGCGCTCTACCCTTTCCCCGTCAACGCCATCACCGACCGGACAATGGAAAACGCCGCGAGGACGAGGAGTCCGGCTCCCAATCCGATGGTGAGCCGGTGCATCCCGCGGTCAGAGATGAACCGTTTGGCGCGGTAGATGCCGAATGTCAGGAGCGTGAGATACGAGCCGATCCCCGCACCCCCTGCCAGGAGAAAGAACGCACCCCGGACAGCAGTAAGCTGACTCATCAAACCCAGATCGGTGAGCGCTCTCGCACCCAACAACCACCAGACAATCATCAGGGGGTTTGTTACTGCAAGGGAAAAACCCACGACGAAAGATGCCCGCTGGTCGCGAAGCGAAACCGGAGGAAGAGCTTTCGGGTCGTCAGGTGTGGTCGAACCCCTGAGGGCGAAAAGCGCGAGGACAACGAGGATGAGCGCATTCACCGACCAGAAGATGCCGATGACCATGGTGTCGTGGAGAAACGGGGCGATGCCCAGGAAGGCGATCACCCCGTACATGACGTCGGAAAGGACCGAACCTGCCACCACCATCAACGCCGCCCTTGGAAACCCCGAGAGCGATCGGCGGGCAATTTCCAATTGCGTCGCCCCAAGGGGGATCGCCGCGAGGAACCCCATGGTGAAAGCGCCCAACTCAACCAGGATGATTTTCATAGACTGACGATCGACTCCCCCTGCAGCATCATGCCGAATGCCGCATCCTTGTCATCGTCGAGAGATAGTCCGTTACCGCCCGGCACACCCATTCCGCGCGAAGACCTGAGAAACAACGCACCTCTCTGCAACTCTTCCCCAACTTGTCAACACACGTGATATTCCTGCACTGCGCGGGGGCAACAAAGACCCGTGAAGGCGCTCGCTGTGATGCAGCGACATGGTCGCTTCTCAAGGAGTCGTATCCATACATCTGCGAATCCGTCCCTCCGAATACCGTAAACACCGCGGTCTGGTTCCGGAGAGCACGCATCCCCGAGAGCGAGTGCTTCCACGAGGCCGCGATATGTGTCGGCCCGCCGTCACCGGAGAGAAAAACGTCGCACGCATCCAGGATCGCCGCGTATTGTGGCAATGGGATATGCGGGACAATGACAAACCGTTGGTGGAGATGGGCAGGCACCGCATTCAACAGCTTCTCTTCAATCCCCCTCTGTGAATATGCCTCGCCGACGAGTATCGTCGAGATTACTTCGTTCTCAGCCAACCTCGACAATAGGTCCACTTGCATCTCAAAGGGGATCAGGGAGTATGCGGTGGTCGCATCGGGGTTATGGAACACTATGCGGCCAACAGACCCCACGCCATTTCTTGCCAGGAATTCTTCGGCAGCTTCGATATCCTGATCCGGAATGTATAATTCATTCCCGACGAATTTCACTGCCCGCGAAGCGGGCGGCTCCGGTTCATCGGGAAGGAGCGGGCGACGCAAGGAATCGGCGGCGAAGAACTCGCGAAGGAATTGCGACACGGCAACGGAGATATGTCGTCTCTGCCCGGGCATCCGCCACAGCCGGACGATGTAGGAAGAGAGCGGCACATAGAGATCGAGCACGGGAATGCTCTGGGGAAGGCGACGCCTGTCCAGAAACGGTGAGAGATTCAGGATAGCGGAGTACGACGCCGCATCGAGAAGGCCGCGGATCTTCTGGTAGGATTGCTCTGACGGAGCGCCTTCTTTGTCGAACACCGGGTAGACGTGATCCGCCGCCGGGAGCGGAAGTAGGAGTTCACCCCCCGTGCTGCTACATACATAGTCGATCCGGGATGTAGGGAAGAGCGAACGAAGCGCCACGACGGAACGCTGGACGATCACCGCATCGCCGATGCCGACGTCTGCGATGACAAGAAGGCTGCGAAACGACTTCACGCTCCGGATGCTTCGCTGATGAAATCGGACAATGGCCGAGGTGACCGTCCGACTTCCAACAATGGTGAGAAATAGCCACTGGAACACCTTTGGGACAGTTCCAGGGAATGCATCCGTCAATCGATCGAGGAGATACAGTCCAACCCCCGAGAGCCCCTGATTGGTCACGGAAGGTGATCCTCCCTTCTCTGCAGATTATCCCACGTATTCGATCCTACTCTCCTGCACCATCGAATCTGTAAATGAAGAGGCGGGGGTCATTCTCCAGATATTCAAAGGGTCGTAAAAGTAACGCCAGGCGCCGCCAGAAAATTCCGGCGGTCGCACGTCACTCTCGATCATGGGCGCGTCGCAAGAAGAAGATAGCTTTCTTTGATAGCAATCAAGGGTGAAGGTTTATTCATAAGAATTTGCGAGGAGCTGGCATAAAAAAATGCCGGCGGATGACTTTGAGTTCAATCCGCCGGCAAGCTGAATGGGAAAAGGATCACGTGAGACTGTCCGTCAGCGCTTTCTACGCGACGGTGCTGTTCTCTTCGCCCTGGGAGCGGACTTTTTTGTAGCACCTTTTCCGGAAGGACGCGCGGTGCGTTTCCCCGGAGTCTTCTTGCCCGCCGCTTTCCTGGGAGCGCCCTTCGTAGAACTCCGGGAGGACGATGCCGCCCTTCTCTTTCCGTCCTTCCCGGGATGTGCGACGACTCGGGAGCGTGAGACAGAAGGTGTTGGTTTTGACATCGCATGAGCCATGAGATTCAACGCACTCCCGGCTTTGAACCAACCGATCTGGTGTGCATTGAAACTATGGTTCAAGACGCACTCATCAACGCTACCGTCCGAATGCTTCAGGACCATCGCGAGCGGTTTCCCGGGGGCGAACTGCGTCAACCCGCGGATGGAGACGCGATCGTCTTCGCGGACCTTGTTGTAGTCTTCCGGGTTCGCGAAGGTCAGCGGAAGCATCCCTTGCTTCTTAAGATTGGTTTCATGGATCCTCGCGAAGCTCCGCGTGATAATCGCACGGCCGCCGAGGTACCGTGGCTCCATCGCGGCATGCTCTCTGCTCGAGCCTTCGCCGTAGTTCTCATCTCCCACAACCACCCATCCGATGTTGCGCGCCCGGTAGTCGCGGGCAACCGCCGCGACCGCCTTCTTTTCCTTCGTGAACGCATTGACGCCCATGCCGGCCTCGCCTGTGAACGCGTTCACGGCTGTCAGAAACATGTTGTTCGAAATATTGTCGAGATGGCCGCGGTATTTCAGCCAGGGACCGGCGGGAGAAATGTGATCGGTCGTGCACTTTCCCTTCGCCTTGAGCAATACTGCAACGTCGATAATGTCGTTCCCATCCCATGCGGGAAACGGCTCGAGGACCTGCAGCCGCTCGCTTTTCGGGTCGACATTGATTTCGACCCCGGAACCGTTTCTTGCCGGTGCGATGTAGCCTGACTCACCGGGGACAAATCCCTTCCGCGGCAGTTCATCCCCTGTCGGGGCTTCGAGTTTCACCTCCCCGCCCGACGCGTTCGGGAGAGAATCCTTCGCAGGGTTGAACGTCAACCGTCCTGCGAGCGCCATCGCGGTGACGATTTCCGGACTGGCGACGAAGGCATGGGTATCAGGATTGGCGTCGTTCCGTCCGGCAAAGTTCCGGTTAAACGATGTGATGATGGAGTTCTTGTCGCCGGACTTCACATCATGTCGTTTCCATTGACCGATGCAAGGACCACACGCATTGGCGAGAACGGTGCCGCCGATCTCCGTCAGAACCTGCAGATGCCCATCACGTTCGATGGTCGCGCGGACCTGTTCGGATCCGGGCGTGATGGTGAACTCGGACTTCGCCTTCAGCCCCTTCGCCAACGCCTGACGGGCGATGCTCGTTGCCCGCTCGATGTCCTCATAGCTCGAATTGGTGCAGCTCCCAATCAGTGCCACGCGGAGTTCTTCGGGGTATCCATTGGTGCGCACTGCACCGGCGAATTCGGAAAGCTTCCAGGCTTTGTCCGGGCTGAAGGGCCCGTTGATCATTGGCTCGAGTTCGGTCAGGTTGATCTCAATGACCTGATCGTAATACGACGTGGGGTCGTCGACAATTTCCGGGTCGGAACGGAGATATTCAGCAACGGCATCCGCGAGCGAAGCAACCTTCGCGCGCCCCGTCGCCTTGAGATAGGTCGCCATCCGCTGATCGTACGGAAACACGGACGTGGTCGCGCCGATTTCTGCTCCCATGTTGCAGATGGTCGCTTTTCCCGTCGCGGAGATTGAAGCGGTCCCTTCGCCGAAGTATTCCACGATGGCCCCTGTTCCGCCTTTCACCGTAAGGATGCCCGCGAGTTTGAGGATGACATCCTTCGCCGAGGCCCAACCGTTGAGCGTCCCGGTGAGATGGACGCCGATGAGTTTTGGGAACTTCAGCTCCCACGGCATCCCCGCCATGACATCGACGGCATCCGCACCACCGACTCCAATCGCAATCATTCCCAATCCTCCGGCATTCGGAGTGTGAGAATCGGTGCCGATCATCATGCCTCCCGGAAACGCGTAGTTCTCCAACACAACTTGATGGATGATCCCCGATCCCGGCTTCCAGAACCCGATGCCGTGTTTCTTCGAAACCGCGGCGAGGAAATCATACACTTCCCTGTTTTCATCCGCGGCGTGCGCCAGGTCTGGTCCGGCCCCGTTCTCAGCGCGGATCAAATGATCGCAATGGACCGTGCTCGGGACGGCGACGGTACCAATTCCGGCGGACATGAACTGGAGTAACGCCATCTGCGCGGTGGCGTCCTGCATGGCGACCCGGTCGGGACCGAAATCCATGTACGTGCCACCCCGCTCCGCCGGAGTTTTCACGGGCCGGAAGGCGTGGGCATACAGGATCTTTTCGGTTAGCGTCATGGGGCGGCCGATCAGCTTCCGGACAATACGGACACGAGCCGGTGTTCGTTTGTAAACACCCTCGATCATGGAAAGGTCAAAAATCATAGTGAGCACCCTGTCGATGTGATTTGAAAAGAATATACGTACACTGCGGAATTCGCGCAAGTTCTTGTATTTGCAGAAGTTAACATTTTTTGATAATTTGAAGGTTTGAGGCGAGAACGACGATGGCGACCAGTCCCCAAGAACAGGTTCTGGAAGAGACAGAGGTCAAGATTGAGGAGCCCGCAAAAGTGATCCTGTTCAATGACGAGGTCCATACATTTGAAGAAGTCATCGGTCAACTGATCAAGGCCACCGGGTGCTCCGAATCCAAGGCGGAAGCATTGGCGTGGGAAGTCCATACCAAAGGAAAAGCCATGGTGTATACCGGCGAGATTGCGCGCTGCATCCAGGTGAGCTCGGTGCTTGAAGAAATTCAGCTCATGACACAGGTCGAATTCTGATGACATCCAGCGAAATCCGCTCTGCATTCCTCCATTTTTTTGAAGAACGGGGTCACAAGATCGTCCCAAGCGCTCCGGTTATCCCTCACGGAGACCCTACTCTGCTCTTCACAAATGCCGGGATGAACCAGTTCAAAGACGTGTTCCTCGGCACCGGCAGGCGCGACTATGTCCGTGCAGCCGATACGCAAAAGTGCATCCGTGTAAGTGGAAAGCATAACGATCTGGAAGAAGTCGGCCGTGACACGTATCACCACACCTTCTTCGAAATGCTTGGCAATTGGTCTTTCGGGGACTACTATAAGCGTGAAGCCATCGGGTGGGCGTGGGAATTGCTCACTGGGGTGTGGAGCCTCGATAAATCCAGGCTCTACGCGACGGTGTTTGAAACCGATCAGGAGGCAGCGGGCATCTGGCGCTCCGAAACGGACATCGATCCCACCCACATTCAACGGTTTGGAAAGAAGGACAATTTTTGGGAGATGGGTGACACCGGCCCTTGCGGCCCGTGTTCGGAGATCCACATTGACCTGACCCCCGACCGTTCGGGCAGCGCGCTCGTGAACAAAGGCGACCCGCGCGTGATGGAGATCTGGAATCTCGTCTTCATTCAGAACAACAGGACCAAAGACGGCAGGCTGGACCCATTGCCGGCGAAGCATGTCGACACCGGAATGGGCTTTGAGCGGATCTCGGCAGTCCTTCAAGGGAAACGCTCGAATTACGATACGGATGTCTTCACACCCATCATCGAGAGCATCGCGCGGATCACGGGTCGGCCGTATGTCGACGAGTCTGACCAGATCGCCATGCGGGTGATCGCCGATCACATCCGGATGCTCTCGTTCGCGATCGCAGACGGTGCAATCCCGGGAAATGACGGACGCGGATATGTATTGCGAAGGATCCTGCGGAGAGCGGCCCGTTTCGGTCGGAATCTCGAGATGCATGAACCGTTTATTTTCAAGGCCACCGCAGCCGTCGTCGGCTCGATGGGCAGCGTTTTCCCCGAGCTCGTTGACAAGCAATCGCATATCGAACGGGTGATCAAGGGCGAAGAGGAGAGCTTCAATGCAACGCTCGACCGCGGTCTCGAGATCTTCAGCTCGGTTCTCGACCGATTGAACACGGCCACCGTGTTCCCCGGGGCGGATGCGTTCAAGCTGTACGACACCTACGGGTTTCCCCTCGACCTCACCCAGATGATGGCCCAGGAACGCGGGATATCGGTCGACGTGCCTGCCTTCGATATCCTGATGGAGGAGCAACGGAAGCGCGCCCGCGACTCAGGGAAGATGGAGGCCGTCGACGTCGCGACCATTCTCACAAAACTCGAAAACGTCGACGACACCCGTTTTGTCGGCTACACCCAGACGGAATCCACGGCCCGTGTGCAGGCACTTATTGACGATCGCTTCGTCTCCCTCGATCAGACGCCTTTTTATGTCGAGTCCGGCGGCCAGGTCGACGACATCGGGTTCATCCGTGCCGACGGCGTCGTCGCTGAAGTCATCGATTCCTTCCGGCTCGACAAGCGGATCGTGCACGAGATTGCCATGGTGGAAGGGACGCCCGCATTGCTCCGCGGCGCCGAGGTGAACGCGGTAGTCGACAAAGCCCGTCGGATGAACGTCCAGCGGAACCATTCCGCCACGCATCTCTTGCATGAAGCCTTGCGGCGAATCCTGGGAACGCACCTTCACCAGCACGGTTCGCTGGTTGCCCCGGACCGGCTCCGTTTTGATTTCAACCATTTTGAGCGGATCACATCGGATCAATTGCGAGCGATCGAAGCGATCGTGAACGAGAAGATCTCCGCAGGCATCCCGGTCTATGCGCTGAACGATCCGAAGGACTGGCTTTCTCTTGAGGAGGCAAAGCGTCGCTACCCGAACGTGAAGATGTTCTTCGGAGACAAATACGGCGACCGCGTCCGGATCGTGGAGATCGATCCGAATTTCTCGGTCGAATTGTGCGGCGGCACGCACGTGACGAACACCGCCGAGCTCGGCCTGTTCAAGATCGTCTCGGAGTCGAGCATCGCCAGCGGCATCCGGCGAATCGAGGCGGTGACGGGAGACGGCCTGCAAAGTTACGTAGCCGGGCAACGGCAACACCTCAACGCGATGAACGAGCAGCTCGATCGACTTGAGGAGCAGGCAGCGGAACTGGAAAAGGAACTGGGACTGAAGGCCTCGCCGCCACGCCCCAGGAATCAGGGCGTTGCCTCCGATGATCATCGCTACACGGTGAGCACACTTCGCGACCTGGAATCGGCCTTGACCGGGCGCGAACGCGAGATCGAGGAAGCCTCCCATCGGGTCCATGAGCTGGAAAAAGAAGCCAGCAAGTCGCGGGTCCAGGGAGCATCGGGCGTCATTGAAAGGGCCATTGCCGACGCGCCGGTCGTTGAAGGCTTTAGGATCGTCAGCATGAAGGTCGGTGCCCCGACGATGGAAGAGCTGAAGGGACTCGGGGACACTCTCCGGACGAAACTTGGCAGCGGCATTGGGGTACTCGGAGCAGAGCTTGACGGGAAGGCCGCCTTCGTTTGTGTCGTCACCGATGACCTGATCAAACAACGGGGTTTGCAGGCGGGGAAGATTGTCGGCGCGCTCGCCAAGCTGGTAGGAGGCGGAGGAGGCGGCAAGCCGCATATGGCGACAGCGGGCGGGAAGGACGTTCACAAACTCGCTGATGCATTGCGCCAGTCGGAGACCATTGTTCGGAGCGCGTTACGGAAGCCGGCGGAGCAGGCACGTTCCTGATTGTCCACGGTTCAACAGCACGTATGACCTTCACCGATGTCACGAAAAACGGGGTCCAGGATGGCGGATCGTATCGCGTTCATCACCGCAGAACTCACAGCGAGCGCGGACGTCAAACGAAAAATCCTTGAACAGTGCGCCGGCGCGATCGACCAGGCTGTCGGAATGATCGTGGAAACCTTCCGCGCCGGCCACAAGCTCCTCTTTTGCGGAAACGGCGGGAGCGCCGCCGATTCCCAGCATCTGGCAACCGAGTTCGTTATTCGCCTCAGCCCGACCATCACGCGTCCCGGTCTGCCCGCGATCGCGTTGTCGACAGACACCTCGATGTTGACGGCGGGGGCGAATGACTTCGGGTACGACCACGTCTTCGCCCGCGCGGTCGAGGCGCTCGGGAACGAAGGCGATCTGCTTATCGGCATCAGCACGAGCGGCAATTCGGAAAGCGTGAATAACGCGCTCCGTCGCGCCCGGGAAAAGAGCATGAAGACCATGGCGCTGCTGGGAAAAGGCGGGGGGAAAACACGGGCCCTGGTGGACCTGGCGATCGTCGTTCCGTCACAGGATACACAGCGAATTCAGGAAGGACACATTACCATTGGGCACATCCTCTGCGGCCTCGCGGAGCGAGAACTCTATGGCTGAGGCCTCCTCGTCGCGACGGGGAGACATTCTGCTTCCGTTGCTCTTCGTTCTTTCCGATGGCCTGGCCATCGAAGCGGCATTCCTATCGTCGTATGCGCTACGGTTCCGGACCAACCTCTTCACCTGGCTGGGATTTCACGAGGAGGTTCCCCCTCCGTTCGAGAACTACCTCCTCACGTCGGTGGTTGTCGTGGCGATGTGGATCCTCCTCCTTCAGGCCCGTCAAATGTACCGGACCCGGAGAAATGTCATCCTCACGGATGAATTGCTCGTCATCGCCAGAGTCGTAACCTTCGGTATGCTGCTCCTGATGGGGGCGGCGTTCATGTACAGGCAGTTTTCCTATTCCCGAAGCTTCGTCGTCATCCTCTGGGCCACATCGATTGCGTTCCTGTTTCTCGGCAGGACCTTCATCAACGTGTGGGAGCGGGCGCTCTATCGCCGCGGGGTCCATCTTCAGCGTTCCATTATCCTCGGGACAGCGCCTCCTGCGCCCGAGGTCTTCCGCCGGCTTCATCGGCACGCGTCCTTCGGGTTCAACATTCTCGGCTACTTCGCAAAGGACGCGTCGTCGGACCCGGCGCTCGGAGAGGCGTCCTGGCTCGGTCCGCTGGAATCGGCCCCTGCATTCATCAAGTCGCATGACGTGGAACGCGTGTTTATTTCCGTCCCACACGAGGAAAAGGGCGCGCTCATGGACCTTGTCCACTCGTGCGAAGGGGTGAATGTGGAGTTCATGATGGTCCCGGATCTCCTTGACCAGGTGACCAGCCGTGTACGATTAAATGAGCTGGAAGGAATCCCGTTCCTTCGACTGAAAGGCATTCCCTTTACTCCGTGGGGGAGAATTACCAAACGCACGTTTGATCTCGCGGTCTCGTTCATCCTCATGGTTGTTCTTCTCCCCTTCCTGGCGCTGATCGCACTGGCAGTCAAACTCTCCTCCAGCGGCCCGGTGTTTTTCCGCCAGCAGCGTGTCGGTCTCGACGGGAGAGTCTTTACGATGCATAAGTTCCGTTCGATGCGTGTGGACGCCGAACAACGGACCGGCCCTGTCTGGGCAAAAGAACACGATCCTCGCAGAACGGTCATCGGAGTGGTTCTCCGGAAGACGAGCATGGACGAGCTCCCCCAGCTCTTTGACGTCCTGCGGGGCGACATGAGTCTCGTGGGGCCAAGACCCGAGCGTCCGTTCTTCGTGGACCAATTCAAACACCTTGTTCCCCAGTACCTCGACCGGCACCGCGTGAAGGCGGGGATGACAGGCTGGGCCCAGGTGAACGGCTTACGCGGAGACACGTCGCTCGAAGAACGGATCAAGTTTGATCTCTATTACATCGAAAACTGGTCGCTTGCGTTCGACATAAAGATTCTCCTGATGACGTTCCGTGCTACGGCAAAGGTCAGCGAGGTGCACTAGCAGTTCTCCCGCCGACCTGCAGTATCACGATTACGAACGAAACAGCTCAAGGCACCGACGATGATACCACTGTTAGTGTTCTACGTCCACATCGTGGCGATGGCGGCTGCGTTCACCAAACGATATCAGGACGAAGGGATCAGCGAGGGATTTCTGGCGGTCTTCTTCATGGGCTTGATTTTCTTTGTCGGTTGGAGCATCAGTTCCTTCGTCATGAAGCTGGTGATGGAGCCGAAGGGGTTTGGGCTCTTTTTCGATCGCGATGCCGCGTCGCTCCTGATGCTGGCGGCGATGGAAGCAGTTTTTTACGCGTTCTACCTGCGCGCAGACACTCCCCCACCGGAACACCAGGAACCGGAACCGACAAAATAACAAGGGCCCCGCAACCGCGGGGCCCTTGGACGTCGTTTGAAAACAACCTGCGACTTAGTACATGTCGCCCATTCCACCGGGGGGCATCGCGGGCGCCGATTTCTTCTCTTCCGGCTTCTCCACGATTGTTGCCTCGGTTGTAAGCAGCAACCCTGCCACGGAGGCTGCATTCTCCAGTGCGGCACGGCTCACCTTCGTCGGATCGATTACTCCGGCTTTGATCAGGTTCTCGTACTCACCCGAAAAAGCATTGTAGCCAAAGTCGTCCTTTTCGCTCTTGATGCGGTTGACAACGACTGAGCCTTCCGCACCGGCGTTCTGGGCGATCATCCGGATCGGCTCTTCGAGGGCTTTCCGCACAATCTCGATACCGGTCATCTGGTCTTCGTTTGCGATCTTCAGCGTGTCGAGTTTCTTCGCAGCACGCAGATAGGCAACGCCGCCGCCAGGAACAATGCCCTCTTCCACCGCGGCGCGGGTTGCGTGCAACGCATCTTCAACGCGGGCTTTCTTTTCCTTCATCTCGACTTCGGTCGCCGCGCCGATCTTCAGCACCGCAACGCCGCCCGACAGCTTGGCAAGACGCTCCTGGAGCTTCTCGCGGTCATAGTCGGAGGTGGTCTTCTCGATCTGCGCCTTGATCTCGTTGATGCGCTTCTTGATGTCTTCCTTCTTGCCTGCGCCTTCAACGATCGTGGTGTTGTCTTTGTCGATGGTGACCTTCTTTGCCTTGCCGAGATAGCTGAGGGTCGTGTTCTCGAGCTTGTAGCCCTGCTCTTCGCTGATGACGGTACCGGCCGTGAGGACTGCGACATCCTCGAGCATCGCCTTACGACGATCGCCGAATCCCGGCGCCTTCACTGCCGCAACGCGCAGCGTGCCACGCAATTTGTTGACGACAAGCGTCGCGAGCGCTTCGCCTTCAAGGTCTTCCGCAATCACGAGGATCGGGCTTCCGGTCTGCGCGACTTTCTCGAGAATCGGGAGAAGGTCCTTCATCGCCGAGATCTTCTTGTCGTGGATGAGGATCATCGGATTCTCAAGGACGGTCTCCATGGTTTCCGCGTCGGTGACAAAGTATGGGGAAAGATAGCCGCGGTCGAACTGCATCCCTTCGACCACTTCTGTTGTCGTTTCCGTCCCCTTCGCCTCTTCCACGGTAATGACGCCGTCGGTTCCCACCTTCATCATCGCGTCGGCAATCAGGTCGCCGATCAGCTGATCGTTGTTCGCGGAGATCGCGCCGACCTGGGCGATCTCTTTCTTGCTGGTCTTGTCAACCGGTTTGCTGATTTCCTTCAGGCCTTCGACGATCTTCGCGACGGCGATGTCAACGCCGCGTTTCAGGTCCATCGGGTTCGCGCCGGCCGCGACGTTCTTGAGTCCTTCGCGGACGATCGCCTGCGCCAGCACCGTGGCGGTGGTGGTTCCGTCACCGGCCACATCGGAAGTCTTCGAAGCGACCTCGCGGACCATCTGCGCTCCCATGTTCTCGAGCGGGTCCTGGAGTTCGATTTCCTTCGCGACGGTCACGCCGTCTTTGGTGATGGTCGGGGCGCCGAATTTCTTGTCGATGACGACATTCCGTCCCTTGGGACCGAGGGTGACTTTCACCGCATCGGCCAGCTGATCCACACCGCGCTTGAGCGCGGCCCGGGCTTCCGTGTTATAGTGAATGAGTTTTGCTGCCATGGTAAATTCTCCGTTGTTAGAACACTCTTGGCACGAACTTCCGTAGAGTCGGCCTTCGTGATTACATGATGGCGAAGATGTCTGCTTCGCGCATGATGAGATAGTCGTCTCCGTCGACGTTGACTTCTGTGCCGGAGTATTTCCCGTACAGCACTTTGTCGCCGACCTTCACTTCGGGGGGGACCTTCTTCCCGTCGTCCGTGACTTTCCCCGGTCCGACCGCAACAACCTGACCGACGACGGGCTTCTCCTTTGCGGTGTCAGGAAGAATAATTCCCCCTTTTGTCCGCTCTTCTGCCTGTGATGGCTTTATGACCACGCGATCAGCCAACGGCTTGATGTTCATGGTACCTCCTTTGTGATACGAGTATGATAGGTGTAGAGGGTTACAGCGAATGATTGTCTGCGAGGAATGCTAGCACTCTACAGCATCGAGTGCTAATAATATACCGCTTTGGAGGTCAAAGTCAAGCGGGGAGCGTAAAATACAGCAGAAACCGCGTGTTTTAGAGCCGATTTTTTGAAACGACCGAAAACATGTGAAACGTGTAAGGCTGGAGATCGAAGAACATCCCCTTCGCTTCAAGCCCGGCTTTCTCCCGGATATACACCGCCCGTCCCATCAGGTCCCGGAATTCAACCGCCTGACCGTCAAGGAGGTCGACAGGAATGTCGATGTAGCACTGACTGCTCAGCGGTGCGTAGTTGACCACGACTAGCCGGTCGCCAATGGCGTCATCGTGCCACCATGACACGATGAAATTCGTCCAGCTGTAGTTCTCCCCCCATGCCGCCCGCGGGAAGAGCTGGAGCCAGGTGCCCGACCGAAAGACGGGAGCGCAAAGAGTCTTCAACAGCGATTTGTAAAACGAGAGCGTCCGCGGGTTTGCCGCCCAGTCCGCCCGTCGGACGAGCTGGACCGGCAACTTCGTCGGATTGCCTTCCAACTGCCCGTCATGAATGAGAAACATGCCGGGGATCGTTCCCGCAACGACGGCTGCCGCAAATTGCCAGGACTCAGACGGCATCGCGGCAGCAGCAGCGGTTTCGTCGTGGTTTTCGATGAAGCGAAGGCAGTGTCGTTGATAGTCCATCTCCGCCTTCAGATGATCCCGCACGGCGCCTGCCCCCTCGCGCAGAAGTCTGTCATACAACGTTTTGTCATAGGTAAAATCAAACCCGAGCTGCTGCAGATCCCATTCCCTGTTCCAGTACGCCTCCGCAATACAAAGGAACGATGGATATTCTCCCCGGACTTTCTTGATCGCCTCACCCCAGAATTCAGGATGTTCTTCGTTGTGCGGTCCCCCAGGCCATGTTTTCGCGAAGACATCATTCAACACAAGCATCGCCATATCGCAGCGGACGCCGTCGCACATCCCTGCCACGCGAAGGAGTTCATCGGACATCGCGCGTCGCGTCTCACGGTTGCGATAGTCTAATTGCGCAGTGTCTGTCCAGCCCGGAAAGTACGGATCACGTCCGAATGCAATGCTCTTCAATCCTTCCTTCGTCTCAGCAACGAAATACCGGTCCGGGGATTCTTTCGCAGCGCCAGGTCCACCCTGTACATAGTAGTCCGGATGGTCTGTGACCCAGGAATGGTCTCGTGCAGTATGGTTACAGACAAAATCCAAAAACAGCGCGATCCCCCGTTCATGAAGCCTCCGACGAAGGGTCGCCATCGCTTCACTTCCCCCGATGGTTCGGGCTGGCTCGTACGCCTGCACCGCATACGGCGAACCGCCGATGTCGTCGTCCGTCAGATCCGGAAGGGCATGCGTGTATTCCTCCCGAAGCGCTTCATGGCTTCGCGCTATCGCACGGCCAATCGGACCCGTCTCCCACGCTCCCATCATCCACACCGCGTCAAACCCGAGGCTTTTCCAGTCATCGAGAATCTCATCGGGGATATCCCCGAGCGATACAAGCGAGCCGGACCGCCGGGAGAGACGAGTAACCAGAACCCGTGCGTTCACTTCATAGAGAAGCGGATGGCCCGTCGATCGTATCGGGAGGATGGGTGGGGTTGTCATGTCGTCTACGATTGGGTGTCCAGTGCAGCGTGTGAGTCATCGCCGTCCTTGTAGTCCGTCCCTGCGATCACAACAACATATTCACCGCGCGGTTCACGGGCCTGGAGGTGTTTCAGAACGACGGAGGCCTTCCCTCTGACCACTTCCTCGAACTTCTTTGTCAGTTCGCGCCCAACGGCGATCCTGCGATCACCGAGATGCTGAATCAGCTCTTCGACCGCTTTCACGATCCGTTGAGGAGATTCATAGATCACGATCGATCGTTCCTCCTGCACCAGGGACTTCCAGCGGGTTTGTCGGCCTTTTTTCAACGGAAGGAACCCTTCGAACACGAACCTGTCCATTGGGAGCCCGCTGGCGACAAGGGCCGCGAGGGCAGCGCTCGGACCGGGGATCGGGACCACGGCAATCCCTTCGGAAATTGCCTCCCGGATGACGACATATGCAGGATCGGAAATTCCCGGAGTTCCAGCGTCGGTGATCAGTGCGACATTCCGGCCTTCGTGGAGAGCCCGGACGAGTTTCTCCGACCGCCGGGCTTCATTGTAGCTGAAATAGCTCACCATCGGCTTTCGGATGTCGAAATGCTTCAGGAGAATACCGGACGTTCGCGTGTCTTCAGCAGCGATCAGGTCGACCTCACCCAGCACTTTTACAGCGCGAATGGTCATATCGTCGAGGTTGCCGATGGGAGTACTGACAATGAAGAGGGTACCTGCAGGCGAGGAGTCAGGCATCAGAAATATCCGGAGCGATGGTGTCGCTCAAATTCCCCAGTCCCGGGGATAACGGAAATCAACATTGATCGTGCGCGTCGAGACCTTCGCGATCACGGGGAGACGGCGCTTGAATTGCGTCTTCCTGATCGTCGCCCGCACTTTTGAGACAAACTCCGCGTTGAATCCCATCGCCTGAAGGTCCGCGTCGGTCCTTCGTTGATCCACCATTTGAAACAACAGCCGATCGACGTCCCTGTACGAGAACCCCAGTTCTCCTTCGTCTGTCTGCCCTTCCCACAAATCCGCGGACGGCTTCTTTTCCACAATGGCCTTCGGCACGCCGAGGTCGCCGGCGAGTTGCCAGACCTGTGTTTTGAACAGGTCGCCGAGCGGGTTGATCGCAGAGGCGAGGTCCCCGAACATTGTCCCGTAGCCAAGCAGAAGCTCGGTTTTGTTGCTCGTGCCGATGACCAGGGCCCGCTCACGCATGGAAATGTCATAGAGCACGATCATCCGGTGTCTCGCCATGACATTGCCGGCACGGAGCCGGTCGGAGATGCTCAAGGCCTCGAGCGACGGGTCCACCATGGGAGAGATATCGACCAGTTCGGTGGAGACTCCGGCCTTGCGGGCCGCTTCTTCGGCGTCAGCTTTTGCTGGAAGGATTGCTGGATTTATAGGGCATCAGTATCGCCCGCACATTCGCAGTCCCGAAGGCTTCCGCCGCAAGAAAGAGCACGACGGCGGAATCGACGCCGCCGGATAGTCCGAGCACCCCGCGCTGGAAGCCGGCCCGGGTGGCCTCATCCCGCAAGAAATCGACAAGGAGCTTCCGGACAATGCCGGTGTTCAGCACAAGGTCGGCCCCGAGTTTGCTCGTTGTTTCCATGGCACTAAACTACCAAACCCTTCCCTAGGATTCAAGAGGTTTGCTTTTCGGTTGCCGTCTGCGTAGAATTTTGTCAATGCACAGGGATGTCTGACCGGGAAGTCCTCATGAAAAGAGCACAACGTTGTATTCTCCCGCTCCTTGCACTGTTGCTGCCGTTTGCCGGTGCGCTGTCGCAAACAGTGGTAACCCCGCAACTTCGGGCTGCCATTCAGCAACAAGGACCCGACGCACAATTCCTTTGCCTGATCACCTTCACCGATAAAGGCCCACAGGGGTTCCTCAAGGCGTACCAGCCCACACAGCTCGTAACACCGAGAGCGCTGACCCGGAGAGCCAACGTCCTTCCCCCGGACCAGCTGGTCGATGACTCCGATCTTCCCGTCGACGAGAGCTATGTGCAAAGCGTCGCATCCGTGGGTGTGTCAATCCGGCACAGACTCAAGTGGTTCAATGGTGTGAGTACCCTTGCCACCGGCAGACAGATTGAAGAGATTTCTGCGCTCCCATGCGTTCGGTCCATTGAACTCGTGGGGAGATTCCGGAGAGAACAAACCGTGGAGCAGTACGTCCCGACACAGAGTTCTCCATCGCTATCAAAACAGTCCTCGGTTTCGGATATCGATTACGGAGGTTCCCTCGGCGCGCTCAGTCTGATCGATGTACCGGCCGTGCACCGGCAAGGGAACTCCGCCCAGGGGATCATCATCGGCATCTTCGACAACGGATTCCGTCTCCTGAGTCATACCGCATTTGATAGCTTGCGGCCGCGCATCATCGCAACGCACGATTTCGTCGACCACAAGACAAGCGTCGTACCGAACGATGCCGACCCGGGTTTTGGATCCCACGGCGTGTGGACTCTCTCGACCATCGGCGCATACAAGCCCGGCCACGTCGTCGGCCCGGCGTTCGGCGCTTCCTTCATCCTTGCCCGAACGGAAAACGACAGCAGTGAAACGCCGATCGAGGAGGACAACTGGGCGGCGGCGATCCAGTGGGCGGAGAGTCTCGGCGTTCAGGTCACGAGCACGTCCTTGGGATACCTCGACTTTGATGCGCCGTATGTCAGCTGGACGTGGCAGAACATGGATGGGAAGACGACGGTCATCACACGGGCAGCGGAGATGGCTGTGCGCAAAGGTGTGGTCGTAGTAAACTCCGCGGGGAACAACGGCAACAATACCATCCACAACACTTTGAACGCCCCGGGCGACGCAGACAGCGTTATTGCCGCCGGGGCAGTTGATATTTCCGGAAACCGGGCCGGCTTCAGTTCTGTCGGGCCGACAACGAGCATACCGCCCGTCATCAAACCCGATGTCATGGCTCCGGGGGTGGCGGTCGCTGTCGCAAGCGCGGTCAACGATACGTCGTACGGGTTTGCACAAGGCACATCGTTCTCCTGCCCGTTTACGGCGGGAGTCGCAGCCCTGATACTGAAAGCGCACCCTCGCGCCACGCCGGCCGACGTCATGGGGTGGATGAAGGCGACTGCCTCAAACTCTTCCGCTCCCGACAACCTTATGGGATGGGGAATCGTGGACGCGGCGGCGGCCATCGCGTATTCCACAATGCAGCCATCGGCTTCCCTGCAACTGCTTCCCAGTTTCCCCAACCCTTTCAACGGGGCAACTTCGCTGCAATATCAGCTGCCGGAGCCGTCGCGTGTCACAGTTCGCGTCTTCGACATTCTCGGCCGCTTGGTCCATCAATTCGCCCCGGTCTATCTGACGAGAACTTTTGGGTCGGTAACGTGGGACGGGACGACGGATGGCGGGACTCATGTCGCTTCCGGAGTCTACTTCCTTCGTGTGGAAGCGATGGGCACCTCGGGGCAAGACCGGACGATGACGCAGAAGATTGTGTTGGAGAGGTGAGCGCGACGATCGGCGACTTTTAGTTGACAGTAGACAGTTCACAGTTCACTGTCCCCTGTCCCCTGTCCCCTGTCCTCTGTCCCTGTCCCTGTCCCTGTCCCTGTCCCTGTCCCCTGTCCCCTGTCTACTGTCCCCTGACAAAAAAAAGCCCCGCCTCTTCCGAGCCGGGGCTTTGTGAATTCTCATGGACGCCTGCTTCAGGCTTCTCTGATCGATTGCCGGATGATCTCCAGCCCTTCATCGATCTCGTCTGTCGTGATGTTCAATGCTGGACGGAACCGGATGGAGCGATCTCCACTAGGAAGGATGATGAGCCCCTTGTCGAAGCACTTGTTCCGGATCGCGTTCCGTTTTGCCGGAGTCGGCGCATCGAAGGCGGCGTAGAGACCAAGCCCCCTCGGGTTCGAGATTGTCCCCGGGAATTCCTCAACGAGCTCCTGAAGCCGTACGAGGAGGTGCTCGCCAACGCGCCTGGCGTTCTCGACTAGATTTTCCTCTTCGATGATCTCCAGGTAACGCGTGGAACGCACCATATCGACCAGGTTTCCGCCCCAGGTCGAGTTTAACCGGCTCGACACTTTGAAGACGTTGTCCTTGATCTCATCGATTCTCCGGCCGCTCAAGAAACCGCAGACCTGAACCTTCTTGCCGAAGGCAATCATGTCGGGCTGGACGAAATGCTGGTGCGCCCACATCTTTCCCGTCATGCCGATGCCCGTCTGCACTTCGTCGCAGATCAGCATCGCCTCATTCTCATCCGCAAGGCGCCTGAGTGCGGCGAAGAATTCCGGTCGGAAATGGTTGTCGCCCCCTTCGCCCTGGATCGGCTCAATGATGATGGCGGCGATATCGTCCTTGTTCTTGTAGAAGGCCTCCTTGATCTGCGCGATGCTGGTCTGCTCCGCGCGTTCGACCTGCAATCGCGCCGCTTCATCCAGAGGGAACGTCACTTTGGGATTCAGGACACGAGGCCACGAAAACTTCGGGTAGAGATCGGTCTTCACAGGGTCCGTGTTCGTCAGGGACAACGTGTACCCGGTCCTGCCGTGGAAACACTGCTGGAAGTGAATGATCTGCCGACCCCTCTCCTCCCGTAATCCTCGCGCAAAATTCTTCCGGATCTTCCAGTCAAAGGCGGCCTTGAGTGCGTTTTCCACGCCTAATGCTCCCCCCTCCACGAAAAAGGCATGGGGCATGTACTCAGGCATCGCGACACGTGCAAACGTATCGACAAACTCCGCCTGTTCCGCACAATAGATGTCGGACAACGACGGCTTGTTCAACGCCACGTGGCTGATCTTCTCGAGAAACTCCGGCGTCTGCATCTTCGGATGGTTCATCCCGATCGGCGACGAAGCCACGTAGGTAAAAAAATCCAGATACGACCGTCCCGTCTTCGCGTCGACGAGCCGTGCACCCTGACTCCTGCGGAGATCGACAACGAGATCGAAGCCGTCCACCAGCATGTGGCGGGCGAGCGTCGGCAGAACCTGGGACGGTGAAACATGGGACGATTTGCTCTGCATAATATCAACACCGCGCATATCCATGGAATGCTCCTTCATGAAACGATGATGGCACGAATGTTCCTCGTGATGGGATCATGGCGACCATCGTCGTTTCAGAAGAACTCCTGGTGCTCGTACAACGACACCAGATATGTCGGCTTATTTCTCATCCCGTCCTACATCCCCTCCCTCAGTGTTGCGTGTCGTAATTGTCGATCTGCGCGCGCTGCAACCCGCCGCTGTAATCGACGTAGACCGTCTTCCATTCGCTGAAGAAATCGTAGACCGTCCATCCCCCTTCGCGATGACCGTTGCCGGTCTGCTTGACGCCGCCGAACGGCATGTGGGCTTCCGCACCGATCGTCGGCGCGTTGACATACGTGATCCCCGCCTTGATGTCGCGGATCGCCGTGAATGCGGAATTCACGTCGTTCGTGTAGATGGAGGAGGAAAGTCCATAGATCGTATCGTTCAGCACTGTGACCGCCTCGTCCAGGGTCTTCACCCTGATGACCGAGAGCACCGGCCCGAAGATTTCCTCTTTGGCAATGCGATGATCCGGCTTCACATCAAAAAACACCGTCGGCTCATAGAACCAACCCTTCGCAAGATCCCCGCTCTTCGCTGCATGTCCGCCGACTGCGATTTTCGCACCCTGCTCCAGTCCCACGTTCACGTATCCTTCCACCGTCGATCGCTGCGCCTCGTTGACGCACGGGCCGACGTCCACGCCTTCGAGAAGCCCATCGCCAAGCCGGAGTTTCTTCACGCGCGAGACAAGCATGTCCAGGAACTTGTCGTGAACGCCGTCCTGGAGGATCAACCGGCTCGTTGCCGTGCACCGCTGTCCTGTCGTCCCGAACGCACCCCAGAGGACGCCTTCCAGCGCAAGATCCAGGCTCGCATCGTTCATCACGATTTGCGCGTTCTTCCCGCCGAGCTCAAGGGATACGCGTTTCAATGTCTGCGCACCCACCTCCGCAATCTTCTTCCCCACAAGTGTCGACCCCGTAAAACTCACAAGATCGACATCGGGGTGACCGACGATCGCCATTCCCACCTCGCCGCCTCCCCCATGCACGATGTTGATCACTCCCTCGGGGACGCCGGCTTCAAGAAGAATTTCGACCAGGGATGTCGCTGTGGCCGGAGTATCGGATGCCGGTTTAAACACGACCGTGTTCCCGCACAACAGCGCCGGGAAGATCTTCCACGTCGGAATCGCCATCGGAAAATTCCACGGCGTCACGATACCCGCGACCCCGATCGGAACCCGCAATGCCATGTTGAATTTGTTCGGGAGCTCCGACGGGACCGTATGGCCGAACAGCCGGCGGCCTTCACTCGAAGCATAATAGGCCGTGTCGATCCCTTCCTGGACGTCGCCGCGCGTTTCTGCGAGCACCTTCCCCATCTCGCGGGTCATCTGTTTCGCCAGATCTTCCTTCTTCGCCACCATGAGGTCGCCGACCTTCCGCATGATGTCGCCACGTTTCGGCGCGGGGACAAGTCGCCAGGATTCGAACGCCTTGCGCGCCGCTTTCACGGCGCACTCGACATCCTGTTTTCCGGATTTCGGGAATACGCCTACGACTTCATCCCACCGGGCCGGGTTCCGATTCTCAAACGTGCTCCCCGACTGTGCATCGACCCATTTCCCATCGATAAAATTCTGAAACTTCTTTGCCATGGTACGGTCTCCGTGCATTACGTGAGCCCGGCGCGGTTGAAGATGTAGTCCACGTTCCGGGTGCTTTTTTCGAGATCGAAGAGGCTTGCGATCTCATCGGGGGAAAGCACGGCAGTAACCTCCTTGTTCTTGAGCAAGAGATCCTTGAAGTCAAGGCCGTTTTCCCACACCTGCATTGCCGCACCTTGGACCGTCCTGTATGCATCCTCCCGCTTCATTCCCTTCTTCGTCAGTGCAAGGAGGACGGACTGCGAAAAGATCAGGCCGCGCGTCCGATTGACATTCGTCATCATGTGCTCGGGGTAGACGAGCAGTTTCTCAAACAACTCCGTCGACAGGTGCAGGACATAATCGAGAAGAATGCAGCTGTCCGGGACAACGATGCGCTCGACCGATGAATGCGTGATATCCCGTTCATGCCACAACGCGATGTCTTCCATCGACGCCAGAGCGTTTCCGCGGAGGACCCTTGCCAACCCTGCGATCCTCTCGCAGGTAATCGGGTTCCGCTTGTGCGGCATCGCAGAGGAGCCCTTCTGGCCTTTGGAGAAATATTCTTCGGCCTCCACGACCTCGGTCTTCTGAAGGTGCCGTACTTCGGTTGCGAATTTTTCCAGGGAACTGCCGACGATTGCGAGCACCGTCATGAATTCGGCATGCCGGTCGCGCTGGATGATCTGCGTCGACACCGTCGCGGGCTTGAGGCCGAGCTTCGCACAAACATATTCTTCCACTTTCGGACTGAGGTGCTCGAACGTTCCGACTGCGCCGGACACCTTCCCGACGGAGATTCTCTCCCGGGCGGCTTCCAGGCGCGCGATATTCCGCTTCGTCTCCTCGTACCACAGTGCCAGTTTCAGGCCGAACGTTGTGGGTTCGGCGTGCACGCCATGCGTTCTCCCCACCATCACCGTATGCTTGAACTCTTTCGCCCTGCGGGAGAAAACTCCGGCCAAACCCCGCAAGCCCTCCAGCAGAAGGTCGCCGGCCTGTTGCATCTGGACCGACAGGCACGTGTCGAGGACATCCGACGACGTCATTCCCTGATGGATGAATCGCGCATCGGGTCCGACATATTCCCCGACGTTCGTCAGAAATGCGATGACGTCGTGCTTGACCTCGCGTTCTATTTCGTCGATCCGTGCAACATCGAACCGTGCCCGCTCCCGGATTGTCCGCACCGCGTCCCGGGGAATTGCTCCCAACTCCGCCTGCGCTTCGCACGCAAGGGTTTCAATTTCCAACCAGATTCGGAATTTGTTTTCTTCCTCCCAAATCTTCCCCATTTCGGGACGGGTGTATCGGCGTATCACTCAGGGATCCTTTCGCGTAGTGAAGAGGGCGTCAACCGGGTCGTTTTTCAAGCTTGAGAGAAAGATCGATCGGTTTCCTGTTGCGAATGACTTTGACGGCCAGGACATCTCCCACTTTCGCATCCTGGAGAATCGCGGAGAGCGATGTCTCGTCCGTCACGCTGTCGCCGTTGATCGACATGATGACATCGCCGGGCGCAAACCCGGCACGCTCGGCGGGGCTCCCGGCCTGGACGTCGCTCACAACGACTCCCTGCGCCGCATTCATCCCGAAGACGCGTGCCAGCCGGCGGTCGACAGTCTGCACTTCCATCCCGGTCCAGAATTCCCGTTCGACTTTGCCGCTCTTGCGCAGTTGGGCGACGATCCCCTTCACGCGATTGATCGGGATCGCGAACCCAAGGCCGATGTTTCCCTGATTGGGAGTGTAGATAACGGCGTTCATGCCGATGACTTCGCCGACCGCGTTGACGAGCGGACCGCCGCTGTTCCCCGAATTGATCGCCGCATCCGTCTGGATCATCCCCTTGTATACCCGTCCCTCCTGCTCCTGAAGATTCATTCCTGTCGCGCTGACCACGCCCACGGTGACTGTCGGCCGATTGTTGACATCGAACAGCCCGAACGGGTTGCCGAACGCAATCGCCCATTCCCCGATGATGACGTCGTCGGAATTGCCAAGGCGAAGATAGGGAAAGGATTTGCCGGAGACCTTCAACAACGCGACGTCCGAGACAGGATCGCTGCCGACGAGTTCCGCCTTGTACTTCTCGCCGTTGGTCATGGTCACCGTGATCTCTTTCGCATTCCCGGCAACATGGTCGTTGGTGACGATATATCCGTCGGAGGAAATCAAGAAGCCCGATCCAAGTTCCTGCACCCGCTGCGTGTAGAGCTGGTCACCGAAGAAGTGAAAGAACGGATCATCGCCCCAGGGGCTCCGGTAGCGGACCGTGCGGACTTCGATGACGTTGATCCCGACCACGGCGGGACTCACGTTGGCGACCGTCCGCGTTATGGCGTTTTGGCGGGAGGCGGAGACGAGGGTGGAAACGGAATCATGATACGAAGCCGACTGGAAGGTTGCATCCCCTTTCGGCTGGTACGTGTCTTCGGCATCTTCGTGTGAACGGTGACCGATTCCGTACCCGATGATTCCTGCACCCACAGTGGGGACAAGGAAGAGAAGCAATATGATGAAACTCTTTCCGCGCATCGTGGCACCTTCAGAGACGCCTCTGAATATTGAGAAACTCCATCACCGGCCTGACGAGCTTCGTGAGAATGACGACCATGCTGAGAACGAGGAAGATGTTGACGATGAACCGCGAATCGTAGTGTGTCATCCAGTGATTCCAAATCCCATCCGGGAGAAATGCCATCGCCAACGGCGCGAGGCAGCACGCTATGGCACTTCCCATGTTGACGTTCCGCACAACCGCATATCCCACTCCCCAACAAACCATCCACACAGGAATCATCACGGGAGTGATCGAAAGGAGCGCTCCCGCCGCAGTGGCCAATCCCCGTCCACCCTGTCCCTTGAGCCAGACGGTGTAGTTATGCCCCAGGATCGCTCCGATTCCGGCGGCGCCAACGGCACGAAAATCGTCCCCGAACAGGATCCGGGTCAGCGCAACCGCCGCAAACCCCTTAAGAAAATCGAGCAAAAGAACGCAGATCCCGATGAAGGGCGAGCGTGTAACGAGATACGAATTCAGCGCCCCTACGTTTCCGCTCCCGGCGTTCCGGATGTCTATTCCCCGGGCCCCGCGGACGATCAAATGAGCCGTCGGAATGGACCCGAGGACATAACCGATCACCAAGGAAAGGAGAAGAATAATCACGCGTCGACCGGAAATGGCTCAAAGTCGGCCTGTTTTAATGAAAATACGAAAAAAGCGCAGGAGAGTCAATAAAGCAGGCGACAGGGATCAGGGGTCAGGATTCAGGGTGAGGACCAGTATTCAAAGGCACAATCCCTCGTTACGACGATCGACTGAACCCTGACCCCTGATGCCTGATCCCTGCTTCCGGCTATTTGGATTTTGGCCGCGGAATTTCTTAATTCTGACCCGCAACCAACCATGGAAATCAACCCCTATGAATGAAGAAACTCTCCGCGAACTGCTTCAGAAGCTCAAAAATGGAGAGATGACGCTTGACCACGTTGTTGGAAAGCTGAAAAGCAATATTACCGAGGAATTGGGATTTGCAAAGGTCGATCATCATCGTGAACTCAGACAGGGGTTTCCCGAAGTCATTTTCTCCGAGGGAAAGACGCCGACGCAAGTTGCGGGGATCGCCAAGCGCATCGTGAAGCACGGAAGCGTCCTGCTTGCAACCAGGGCCAGCAAAGCGCACTTCGCCTCGGTAAAGCGCGCCATTCCCAAAGCACACTACCACCCGACTCCGAAAGTCATCACCGCACAGGAATCTCTCGTCCACAAACGCGGCAACGGTATCATCATGGTCGTCAGCGCCGGGACATCAGATATCCCTGTCGCCGAAGAGGCCTGCATAACCGCGGAGATGTTCGGCAACGATGTTGAACGACTCTATGATGTCGGCGTCGCTGGAATCCACCGTCTCCTCGGGAACACCGAGCAGCTCGCAAAGGCTTCCGTGATCATCGTGGTTGCGGGGATGGAAGGAGCGTTGGCCAGCGTGGTCGGCGGCCTGGTCTCCGTGCCGGTCGTGGCTGTCCCGACATCCGTCGGGTACGGCGCCAGTTTCGGCGGCATCGCTGCGCTCCTCGCCATGCTGAACTCCTGCGTTGCGGGAGTCACGGTCGTGAACATCGACAATGGGTTCGGCGCTGCTGTCGCCGCAAGCAAGATCAACAGGATTCACGGAAAGGCCGGCGCATGACGACTGGATCCCGGAAGGTTGGCGTGATCGGGGCGGGACTGGTGGGCTCGTCGTTCGCCTATGCGCTGATGATCCGGGGAGTGGCCTCCGAGCTTGTTCTCGTCGACGCCAATCGGGAAAAGGCGGAGGGCGAAATGATGGACTTGAACCATGGCCTTTCGTTCACCCCGCCGATGAAGATCAGTGCCGGGTCGTATCAAGATCTTGAAGGGTGCCAGGTTGTGGTCCTCACCGCGGGGGCGGGGCAACGCCCGGGAGAAACGAGACTGGATCTGCTATCGCGCAATGCCGCCATCTTCCGTTCCATCGTGCCCGAGGTCGTAAAGTACAATCCCGGAGGGATCCTCCTGATTGCCACGAACCCTGTGGATGTTCTCACGTTCATCGCTCTGAAGCAATCCGGGTTGAGCGCGCATCGGGTGATCGGTTCAGGTACGATCCTCGACACGTCCCGTTTCCGGTTTCTTCTGAGCCAATACTATCAAGTAGACACTCGAAGCGTCCACGCATATATTATCGGCGAACACGGCGACAGCGAGATCCCGCTTTGGAGCCTGGTGAACATCGGCGGTGTGCGGCTCCAGGAATTCGCCCCGTTGAAAAACAAGACGTATGACCAGGCGGAAATGGACAGGCTGTTTCTTGAAGTCCGGGACGCGGCCTACGAGATCATCCGGCGTAAGGGAGCCACCTCGTACGCGATCGGCCTGGGACTGGTCTCGATCGTGGAGTCGATCCTCGGTGACCACCGGCGTGTCCTCTCGGTCTCCACGTTGATGACGGGACAATACGGGGTGCAGGGTATTTGCCTGAGTCTTCCGTGTGTCCTCGGAGTTGACGGCGTCGAGGACGTGCTCACCCTGAATCTCAGTCCTGAGGAAGAACAGGGGTTTCAGCGCTCGGCGGCGAAGCTTAAGGAAACCCTCGGCTCGCTTCCGACAGGGAATGTTTGAAATTAAGGTTTTTTTCCATATCTTTTTGGGCTTACCAAGTGAGTGTCGAGTCCCGAAACGATTTTCACCAAGCCCGATGTCGAGAAGCCGGCTTCAGAAAGGAATTCACCCGGATTCCTTTTCGCGGCGTGAATACGGTACTCTTGGGTCAAGACACGAATCCCCGGAAACGCAAAGAGCCGTAGCATGAAAGCTGTCATCATGGCGGGTGGGTTCGGCACGCGATTGCGGCCGCTGACGGCCAACATCCCGAAGCCGATGGTTCCGTTGATGAACAAGCCGATGATGCATCACATCGTCGATCTTCTGAAACGGCACGGTATCACCGACCTTATTTCCTCCCTCTTTTACTTTCCTGATGTCATCACGACGTATTTCGGCGACGGATCGAACTTCGGCGTCAAGATGCAATACACGCGGGCGAACGCCGACTACGGCACGGCGGGAAGCGTGAGGAACGCGACGAACGGGATGAATGAACGGATCCTGGTCATCAGCGGGGATGTTCTCACGGATTTCGATCTCACGGAGGCGATCCGGTTTCACGACGAGCGGAAGTCGAAAGCGACCATTGTGCTGACCCACTCCAAGAACCCGCTGCAGTTCGGCGTCGTGATCACCGACCAGACGTCGAGGATCACCAGGTTTCTCGAGAAGCCATCGTGGGGCGAAGTCTTCAGCGACGCCATTAACACTGGGATCTACATCCTCGAGCCCGAAATCATCCAGATGATCCCGTACCGGGAGAACTACGATTTTGGGAAGGACCTCTTCCCGCTCCTCCTCCGCCAGAACCTTGACTTGTTTGGCTGTGTGGTCGACGGCTACTGGCGGGACATCGGAAACCTCCATGAGTACCAGGAAGCGCACCTGGACATTTTGAACGGTTTTGTCAAAGTGGAGCTGGAAGGCACTGAGGAAGGCGGCGTGCGGGTCGGGGCAAATACCTCGGTCGACCGGTCGAAAGTCCACTGTTCCGGGAACGTCGTGATCGGATCGGGATGCACCATCGGCGACGGCGCGAGGCTGTCGAATGTGGTCATCGGCAACAATTGCTCGATCGGCGTCGGCACGGTGATCACCAACTCGGTCCTCTGGCACGACATCTCCGTCGGGCATTCCGCTGAGCTCTCGTCGGATGTTGTCGGATCGCGGACGTCCATCGGCGATCGTGCGGTGATCCAGGAAAACGTCTTCATCAGCGACGGCTGCTGGGTGGGACGCGACGCCAAGCTCACTGCGAACATCAAGCTCTGGCCGGAAAAAGTCGTTGAAGAAGGCGCCATTTTGACGCGCAGTCTGGTGTGGGAAGACAAATGGCTCCGCGAGCTGTTCACGGACTCTCGCATTACCGGCCTGTCGAACATCGAGATGAATCCCGAATTCGGGGCGAAACTCGGCGCCGCCTACGGCGCTTTCATCGGCCAGGGAAAGAACGTGGTCGTGAGCCGCGATTCCGACAACGTCTCGCGGATGATGAACCGCGCCCTGATCTGCGGGCTCCTTTCGGCCGGCGTCAATACGTTCGACCTGCGCGCCACATCGATACCGCTGGTGCGCCAGGAGCTCAGCACGGGGAAGGAAGCCGGAGGACTGCATGTCCGGAGGAGTCCCACGGACAAGACCATGACCGACATCATTTTCTTCGATGCGAATGGACGGGACCTTCCGACGTCGAAATCGAAGAACGTGGAACGGTTGTTTTTCGGCGAGGATTTTGCCAGGGCACCACGCGAGCAGGTCGGCGGAATCTTCTTCCCCGAACGCACCGCCGAGGCATACAAGGAGCGGTTCGTTTCCTCGCTGAACCTCGACGCGATCAGCGGCCGGAAATTCAAGATTGCCATCGATTATCAGAACGGCATTTCGTCTACGATCTTCCCTGTGATCCTCGGGTCATTCGATTGTCAGGTCGTCACACTGAACGCGCACCTCGACCCGCGGAAACTGACCCGTGACCGGAACGAACACGAATATTCGCTGCAACAGCTGACCCATATTGTCACGTCGCTGCAGTACGACCTGGGCTGCCTGGTGGATGTTGGAGGGGAAAAGGTGACCTTCGTGACGGAAAAAGGGCGCGCTGTGCCGAACGACCGACTCCTGTCGCTGGTGACGGACCTCTTCCTCAGGACCCACCCTGACGCACATCGCATTGCCGTCCCCATCAGTTCCTCCGGAGAAGTCGATCTCATCGCCGCATCACGGAACGTCGAAGTCATCAAAACCCGTGACAATCATCTTGCCATGATGGAGGCGGCGGCACTCAAAGGCGTCCGATTTGTCGGTGGGACGAAGGGTGGGTTCATCTTCCCCGACTTCTTCTTTGCGACGGACGCCATGTATGCGGTTGCCAAAGTCCTTGAGATGATTGCCCTTGCCGCAAAGAACCTCGGCGAACTTGACGGCCTGGTCCCCCGGCTTGCGCGCGCGTCACGGACAGTGAATTGTTCCTGGGAGCACAAAGGGAAAGTCATGCGCCGGATCATGTACGATACCGACGGCAAACGACGAGAGCTCGTCGACGGCGTCCGGCTGCACCTCGATCAGGGCGGTTCCGTCCTCCTCGTCCCCGACAAAGAACGGCCGCTGTTTCATATCGACGCCGAAGCGATCAACGCGGAAAACGCGACGCGGATAGCGGAACAGTACGAACATCGCGTCATTCAATGGCGCGACGAACCTTAACTATGTAGGGTTTCAATGAAGATCAGCGACATACTGACTGCGGACCTTGTGTGGCCGGGACTCGAAGGGAAATCCAAAGAGGAGGTCATCGACCATATTATCGAACGCATTGCCACATCGCCAAAGGTCCTCGACCGCGAGAAGGTCCGCAAGGCCATCCTCGACAGGGAAAAGATCATGTCGACAGGCGTGGGCAACGGGTTTGCCATCCCTCACGGGAAGACCGATGCGGTCAGCGACATCATCGCAGCGTTTGCCGTGACCGCCGAACCGATCGATTACCAGTCGCTCGACGAAAAGCCGGTGCGCCTCATCTTCCTCCTCGTGGGAAAAGACAACCTTGTCGGGCCGCATATCAAACTGCTCAGCCGGATTTCGCGGCTGATGAGCAAGGAGGAATTCCGGCGCCGACTCCTGGAGCCGCATAGTGCGGCGGAAATCATCGAACTGTTCAAGCAGGAAGAGGCCACGTATTTCGAAGTCTAATGGCGACGGCGCAGGGAAGAAACCGCAGCGTGGGCATGACCAATTCCATCGATCCTGAATACCGGCTGATCGTGTCACCGCTGTTCGATGATGCGACGCGGAAATCCGGCACCCTGCTGCGACTGGAGACCTTTAAGGTTTTTGCGAGTTTCCAGTACGAGCTTTCCGTCAAGGAGACCGAAGACCCTCCACGGCTGCATCTCAAAGTGCTCGGGCTGAAGACTCCTCCGCTCAGCCTTCCAGCGACGGGTCATGCGCAGTTCTCGCGTGAGTACGCAAGACTCCAGGGAGAGATCGAGGTCACGGTGGAAGGGCTTGAGGGAAAGACGGCGACCGTCCGATTGAACGTGCTCCCGAATCTCGTCCAGGTTCTTCGACAGCCGAAAGGCACGTTTCTCGAAGTCAAAACCACTACTCAATCCGGCACAGAAGCAGAAGGCTGATGATTCCCATCCTCTTCAAGATCGGACCGTTCAACGTGTACAGTTACGGCCTGATGCTCGGCATCGGATTCCTGCTGGGCAGCTATGTCCTGGCAGCTCATCTGAAACGCAATCGTCTCGATCCCGCGATGGCGAGCACGATCACGGTCATCGCCGTGGTCTTCGGGATCTCGGGGGCGAAGATCCTGTATTTAATCGAGGACTGGAGCCTGTTTATCCGCGATCCGGTCGGAATGGCGTTCTCGCCCGGAGGTCTGACCTGGTACGGCGGCCTTACCCTCGGAGTCATCGCGGTCTTCGTCTACCTAAAACGCAAACGGGCTCCGGCGCTGAAGGTCTGGGATGGAATCGGCCTCGGACTCATGCTCGGCTACGGCGTCGCCCGACTCGGATGTCACCTTTCCGGCGACGGAGACTATGGCTTCCCCACCAACCTGCCATGGGGAACGGACTACTCGCACGGGATCTATCCGCCTTCCCGCGCGTTCGCCATATTTCCTCAGATTGCTTCGCAGTACCCCGGAGGCATTGTCCCGGACAACACCCCCTGTCACCCCACCCCCGTCTACGAAATGATCCTCGGCATTATCGGCTTCGCCATTCTCGTGCAATTGCGGAAACGAGACTGGCCGGTCGGCAAGCTTTTTGCCTGGTATCTTATGTTGTCATCCGTCTTTCGCTTTTCCGTGGAATTCTTGCGATTGAATCCACGGATGATGTTCGGCCTCTCGGAAGCACAGCTGATCAGCATCGTAGTTTTTGTCGCCGGGCTTCTCCTGTCAATCATGCTGGACCGTCGTCGCGCAGCCGGTACGCGCACTGCGTAAGGATCGGAGCTCCGTCCTGCTCTCGGCCGGCACCGATCAATTTGCTCGATCCTCAACCTCAGGTTCGCTCCCATGAACAATCTGATCGTCGGGCGGAAACCTGTGCTGGAGGCGCTCAAAGGCGGGACATTGATCGAACGCATCGTCCTCCTGCAGGGCGTTCGCGGGGAGGTTATTACGGAGATCTCATCGCTTGCTCAGCGACAAAAGATCCCCGTCGATCAGGCGAACCGCCAGGATTTTCGCGAGCTTGCTAGTGATGTGACGACCCAGGGCATTGTCGCAGTCGTCGCGCGAAGACACACGGCGTCGGTCGAAGACATCCTCGCCCGTGTCGCGGCGTCGAAGGAGCCGGGGTTTATTCTCGTGCTCGATGAAATCGAGGATCCCCATAATCTCGGCGCGCTGATCCGGACCGCAGAATGCGCCGGAGTGCACGGTGTCGTCGTCCCCAAACACCATTCTGCGCCCATCAGCGCGGTGACGATCAAGGCCGCTGCCGGGGCGACGGAACACCTGCCCGTCGCCGAAGTCACCAATATTTCGACAACGCTCGACGAGCTCAAACAGGCCGGCTATTGGGTGGTGGGGCTGGAGACGGACGGGAACAAGGGCTACGCCGGAGTGGACTATCGGACGCCGGTGATCATCGTGGTGGGAAACGAAGGGAAAGGGATTCGACGCCTGGTGCGCGAACACTGCGATTTCGTCGCGAGCATCCCCGTGTATGGGAAAATCCAGTCACTCAACGCGTCGGTTGCCGGCGCGCTCGTGATGTACGAGGTCGTCCGCCAAAGAAAGACAAATTCAGATATCTGATATCAGAGATCTGAAATCAGAATTCAGTTTTCTCCTTCCCCTCTCTCCAGCCCGAACTTTTTCATTTTGTTGTAGAGATGACTCCGCTGGATATCCAGCGCTTCCGCCGTCTTGCTGATGTTCCACCCGTGGACCTCCAGTTGTTTCCGGATGAACGCCGCTTCCGCCCTGTCCTTGAACTCCTGAAACGTGCCTCCAACGGAGAGGAGATCATCGGCAACGGCGCGCGATACCGTCGGGCCGGCGTCGATCGATTCCGCTTCTATCACATGCTCCCCGGTCATGATCACGAGGCGCTCGACGGTATTCCGCAATTCCCGGACGTTCCCGCTCCAGTCGAGGGATTGCAGTCTGTGGAGCGCATCTGCCGAAAACGTTTTGACGGGCATGCCGTTTCTGCGACAGATCTCCTCTGCGAACGATTCTGCGAGGAGGGGAATGTCCTCCCGCCGCTCCCGTAGGGCTGGGACATGGATGGGAATAACGTTGAGACGGTGATACAGGTCTTCCCGGAACAGATGCTGGCGAATTGCTTCCGAGAGATTCTTATTCGTTGCGGCGATGACGCGGACGTCCACCGGGATCTGCCGGCTTCCGCCAACGCGCTCGATTTTGCTCTCTTCCAGCGCGCGAAGGACTTTCGCCTGCGCGTTCACGCTCATGTCGCCGACTTCGTCCAGGAACAATGTCCCACCGTCGGCAAGTTCAAACTTCCCCACCCGGGTGCCGGTTGCGCCGGTGAACGCCCCTTTTTCATGGCCGAACAATTCAGATTCGATCAATTCGTTCGGAATCGCGGCGCAATTGACCTCGATCATCGCCCCTGTGCTTCGTTTGCTCAGCCGGTGAAGGGCCTTCGCAACGAGCTCTTTTCCCGATCCATTTTCGCCCGTGATCATCACCCGGGACTCGGTCGGAGCAACGCGCTCGATGGTCTTCAGCACATCGCGAATCTGCTGGCTCTTGCCGAGGATGGCATTTGCCACCTCGACCGATTCCTTCATGCGCCGGACTTCCGATACCAGCGACTTCCGTTCGATCGCGTTCCGGACGACAATGAAAAGCTTTTCGAGATCCAGCGGTTTCGGGAGAAAGTCGAACGCCCCTTGTTTTGTGGCTTCCACTGCCGTTTCAATGTCTCCGTGCGCCGAGATCATCACCACCGGCAGTTCCGCCGAGGAATCCTTCAGCTTCCCCAGGACGGTCATGCCGTCCATTCCCGGCATCTTGATGTCAAGAAGCACGAGATCGAAGTTCTCGTTCGCTGCGATCTCCAACGCACGAATTCCATCCTCAGCAATTGTGACGCTGTAATGTCTGTGCTCCAACGACCGTTTCAGCCAGACGCAGGTTTCCTTTTCGTCATCGACAACGAGGATGGACTTCATGAGCGTACCTTCACAGGGATGACTGTTCGCATTCAGTGGCCGAGATATTCAGAAGGGAGGGTTTCCGTGCGCACCATCAACGCCTCGGCGAACCGCTGCCCTTCCCGGTTGGCGCGGACGTCGCGCACGTCGTTTACTCCACCGACGATAAATGCTTCCTCCTCCGTTTCCACAAACTCGCCGACATTGTCCGCAGACTCCGAGGACCCCGTAACAAGTGTGAGGAACGCCGATCCGAAGAAATGCTGCAGTTTGTCGCGGTCGCCTTCGGGGGGTGAATCCCTGTATAGGGCGAACGGCAATGACGCCACACGCTGCTGGAATTCGGCCCGGAACTCCCCGGTGAGCGGAAGCCACAACACGACATCGACAATCGGCAACCGGATGCCCAAGGTGCGGTGATCGAACGTGGCCAGCATGCAGATCAGCAGGGCTTCGCCGGTATTTCCCCAGGCCAGCTGCAGACCGCGACGGAAGAGAAAGTCCACGGCCGCGACGTCGCCCCTGATGCGACGGTAGGACGAAAACTCGGGACTCACGACGAAATCACGGAGTGCACTCTCATCCTGCACGACCTTGACCGGAACGATGAGCGGCGCGAAGAACGATATCGCGATGGGCACATCGGGGACCGGCGGAAGAGAGTCCGTTTGCTGGGCCGTTGCGCAGACCGAAATCGGCGCCAGCAGCGCAATCACGAAACCCCGCACCATGGCATTCACGTCTGCAAGACACCCGGATTAAATCGTGGAATGTCCGCATTGCACGACGCCATCGCGATCCCGCGGGAAATGACGCTTCGTGTATCCAGCGGATCGATAATGCCGTCCACCCAGAGACGTGCAGCAGCGTAGACGGGGTCGGTCTCGCGCTCATACCGCGAACGGATCTCTTCCAGCAGTGCTGCCTGCTCCGTCGGCGTGATGCCCCCTCCGTTCCTCTCACGTTGTTGCATCCGGATGCCAAGAAGCGTCTCGCTCGCCTGTTTCCCACCCATGACGGCAATCTGGGCGGTGGGCCAGGCGACAATCAGCCTGGGATCGTAAGCCTTTCCGCACATCGCATAGTTCCCCGCACCGTAGCTGTTCCCCACGATCACCGTGAATTTCGGGACAACGCTGTTCGCCACGGCGTTTACCATCTTTGCCCCGTCTTTGATGATCCCGCCCTGCTCTGCGCGACTGCCGACCATGAACCCCGCCACGTCCTGCAGGAACAGAAGCGGTATTAGCTTCTGGTTGCAGTTCATGATGAAACGCGCGGCCTTGTCGGCGCTGTCGCTGTAAATGACCCCGCCGACCTGCATTTCTCCCTTGCTTGTCTTGACAACCGATCGCTGGTTGGCGACAATTCCCACTGCCCATCCGTCGATCCGCGCGTAGGCATTGATCAGGGATTTCCCGTACCCGGCCTTGTACTCGTCGATCTCGCTTCCATCGACCAGGCGCGCGAGGATTTCATACATATCATACGGCTTCGTTCTATCTGCCGGAATGATCCCGGTAAGCTCTCCAACGGGAAACTTCGGCGGGCGCGGATCGATCCGGTTGAACGGCGCCTGCGGGGGTCGCCCCATTTTCTGGAAGATGCTCCGGATTTGTTCGAGACAGGCGTTGTCGTTTGCCACTTTGTAGTCGGTGACGCCGCTGATTTCCGAATGCACGGCTGCGCCGCCCAGACGTTCATTGTCGATATCCTCCCCGATGGCGGCCTTGACGAGGTGCGCCCCGGCGAGAAACACGCTTCCCGTCCCCTCGACGATCAGCGCCTCATCGCTCATTATCGGAAGATACGCGCCACCGGCAACACAGGGGCCCATGATTGCCGCGATTTGGGGTATTCCTTTTGATGACAGGACGGCGTTATTCCGGAAGATCCTCCCGAAGTGATCCCGATCAGGAAATATCTCGCTTTGCAGAGGCAGAAAAACGCCGGCCGAGTCCACGAGGTAGATGATGGGGAGAGTGTTCTCAAGCGCGATTTCCTGGGCGCGGAGATTCTTTCTGCATGTCATCGGGAACCATGCGCCGGCCTTGACTGTCGCATCGTTTGCGACCACCACCGTGTCGCGTCCGTGGACCTTGCCGATCCCGACAACAACGCCGGCGGAAGGAGCACCTCCGAATTCCGCATACATGTCCGCGGCCGCAAGCAGTCCGATCTCCAGGAACTCGGATCCCGGATCGATCAATCGCGCGATTCGTTCACGCGCCGTAAGTTTCCCCTTGGCGTGGTGCCGTTCGATGGCCGACTTTCCTCCACCATCAAGCGTTCTGGTCGCACGTTCCCTCACGGCGGAGAGGAGCTTCTCAACGCTCTCCCGGTTCCGTAGAAACGCGGGAGATTGTCCGACGGTGGAACCAATGATCGACATACTGCAGCCCTTTGTACGCTGAAGGGAGAAGACACCGGGTCACATTCAGGTTCGCGTCAACAAACTTCTCGCAATCACCATCTTCTGGACCTCAGAGGTTCCTTCTCCGATCGTCATTAATTTCACATCTCGATACAGCTTCTCGACCGGGAACTCCTTGATAAAACCGTATCCGCCATGGATTTGCACCGCCTCCGATGCCGCCCGCGAGGCGATCTCACTCGCGAAATACTTCGCCTGCGATGCACGCACGCCGAACGGCTTTCCCTCCCCTTTGAGCAGCGCCGCCTGCCACGTCAGCAGCCGGGCTGCGGACACCTCTGTCGCCATATCCGCAAGCTTCCACTGGATTGCCTGAAACTCACCGATCGATTTTCCGAACTGGACGCGTTCTTTCGCATAGGCGATGCTCGCATCGAGCGCTCCCTGCGCGATCCCGACGGAGAGCGCGGCAATGCCGATACGACCGCCGTCGAGGACGCTCAGCGCCTGTTTAAACCCGTCGCCGATCTGCCCGAGGATGTTTGCCTCCGGCACACGGACGTGATCAAACAACAGCGTCGCGGTATCGCTGCAACGCATGCCGAGCTTGTTCTCCTTCTTGCCGACCGTAAATCCCGGCATCCCCTTTTCAAGGACAAAGGCCGTGATGCTATCGCGAGGGCGCGCAGTGTCGGTCACTGCCATGACGACATAGATCGAGCCGACCGAGCCCTGGGTGATGAAGGATTTGCTCCCGCTGATCACCCAATCGGACCCGTCCTGCCGCGCGATGGTTTTCATGCCACCTGAGTCACTCCCCGATCCCGGCTCGGTCAGCCCCCAGGCCCCCAGGGCGCGGCCGCTCGCAAGGTCGGGAACATAGCGTTGCTTCTGCTCCTCGGTTCCGAAGAGCATGATGTGACCGGTACACAGACTGTTATGGGAGGCAACCGTAAGGGCGATGGAAGGATCAACCCGCGCAAGCTCTTCAATGATGAGTGCAGCATCGAGGTCGGACAACCCCGTCCCGCCGAGCACCTCAGGGCACGTGATGCCCATGAATCCGAGGCCGGCCAGCCGGTGGACGATCTCGAACGGGAACTCCTGGGACTCGTCGTACCGCATGATGACGGGTCGCATGTCTTTTTCCGCGAACGACCGTGCGGTTTGTCGAATCGCTTCCTGTTCCGGTGACAGCGCAAACGAATACTCGCCCTGCTCCATAGCTCCTCCTGCAAATTGCGTGGGATCGGACTCTCCTTCAAGAAACGCGCACAGTCCCGGGGAAGTTCTAAGGAGCCCCCGCGGCCCGGCGGTAATTTTCCAGCAGGAGCGAGGCCACATCGTACGGGGAACACCGTCCCTGCATCGCGTCGTCGACCCCTTTTCCGAGGAGGGTGGTCCGTTGAGCATTCCAGAAATCGACGTGAAGCTGCTCGGCAACCAGTTCCCGGATCCGTCCGGCCACGCGGGCGCGTCTCCTTTCGGCAAGGGCGCCGCTGGATTCCATCATTGAGCGGTGTTCCTGAATCTTCCGCACGGTCTGATCAATTCCAATTCCTTCGCTCGCTGTCGTCTTCACCACCTCCGGGGCCCGCTGCTCTTTCCCGCGGAAGTGGATGATCATCTGCAACGCCATCACCGCCTGGTCCGCTCCCGCCCGATCGGCTTTGTTCAAAACGAAAAGGTCGGCGATTTCCATCAGGCCAGCCTTCATCGCCTGGATCGAATCGCCGGACTCGGGGACAAGAACGACGACGGTCGTGTCCGCCGCTCCTGCAATGTCAAGTTCGGACTGGCCGACGCCCACGGTTTCGAGGAACACGATATCTTTCCCCGAAGCATCCAGGATATCGACGGCCTCCGCTGTCTTTCTGCTGAGCCCGCCGAGACTCCCGCGCGACGCCATGCTTCGGATGAAGACCCCCCCGTCGTTCTCGACGTCGGTCATCCGAACCCGGTCGCCGAGAAGAGCGCCGCCCGTGAAGGGACTTGTCGGATCGACGGCGAGAATTCCAACGTCGAGCCCGCTGCGCCGGTAGTGCTGCGCAAGCCGGTTCGTCAACGTGCTTTTGCCTGCGCCGGGGGGACCGGTGATCCCCACCCGGTACGCCTTCCCTGTCAGGGGAAAGAGGTCCGCGAGGAGTCCCTGGGCCGCAGGATCGTCGTTTTCGACAAGACTGATCGCACGCGCGACGGCGAGCGACGACCCTGCCTTGAGCCGGTCCAGATCAACGCGCTGTGGTGACATGCCTCATCGCGATCGGAAGAATTCCACTGTCCTACCGAGCCCCTCTTCGAGCGATACATCCGGCTTCCATCCCAACATGCGCTCGATTTTCCCGTACGACAACACACTGCGCATCTGCTCCCCTTTTTTCGCCGGAGCATGCTTCTCCTCACACCCGGAACCGACGTTGTGTTTGATGATCCGGAAGATGTCGTTCACGTCGCTTTCAATGGCCGTGCAGACATTGAAGATATCCGACCCCTGGACTTCGAGCGCCTTCACGTTCGCCCGCACGACGTCACCGACGAAGACATAGTCCCGGGTCTGCTTCCCATCACCGTTGATAAGGGGCTGTCCGCCGGCGAGCATCTTGCTGCAGAAAATGGCGACGACACCTGCTTCTCCCTCGGGATTCTGACGGGGACCGTACACGTTCGAGTAGCGGAGGCACACCGAGTCAAGTTTATACACCGCATGGTAATAGAAGAGATACTTTTCTGTCGTGAGTTTTGCAACACCGTAGGGCGAGATCGGTCGCTGAGGATGGTCTTCGTCGGCGGGAAAGTAGTCCTGCTCGCCGTAGGAAGCACCCCCGCTCGAGGCAAACACCACCTTGCGCACGCCGGTCGCGATGCATGACTCGAAGAGGTTCAACGCACCGAGGATATTGACAGAAGCATCATAGACCGGATCGTCAACGGAGCGGCGGACGTCGATCTGCGCCGCGTGGTGATTGACGACATCGAACCGTCCCTGGGTAAATATCTCGCGGACGGCCTTTGCGTCGCCGATACTCGCCTCGACCAGGGTTGCGCGCGGGTGGACGTTCGATTTCTTTCCAGTGGACAGATTATCAAGCACGACGACTTCGTGTCCTGAAGAAATATACGCATCGACAATGTGAGACCCAATGAACCCGGCTCCGCCGGTCACGAGTATTTTCATGATTTTCCTCTTCTTTTATGCTTCACCGTGAAGAACCAGTAGACCAGCTGCAACGTACCCGAGGATGAGCATCAGTGTGATGACGGCTGCGCACGCGAGAGCAGGGCGATTCGCTTGAAACGAACCCCATTGTGAACGGTCGGAGAGCATCGCCATCCCCGGACCGAAGAACAGCCCAAGAAGTGCAATTAACGGAAGTCTGTACCGTGCTTCCGTGTGCATCATCACATGCGCTGCGGTGACGATGATCAGAATCGACGAGAGGAGGAAAAACTCTTTCTTTCTTCTCCACAGGGCAAAAATCCCCGCCAATCCGCCGACCCAGAGCACGACGTCCGCACCCATGGCGACCGCCTGAATTCCATGATTGTCGGCCGTGGTCGTAACAGGATAGATCCAGAACACCTCCATCTTCCGAAGGAGGAGACGCGCCCATGGCATTGGATGTGAGGTCATCCAATCGACCGCGATCTCTCTGCTCACGCGATCCCGGACGACCTCTTCCGATGAGTCAATGGCGGGAACACCGCGCCGCGCTGCTTCCTGCTTCACCCAGGAATAATACTCAGCGGGCAAGGCGGTGGTTCCATTGCTGTAGGGATTATTGCCCATGAGCAACGAAATACCGGAAAAGGTCGACACGGGAACAAGTGCATGGTGGACGGTGAAGTTCCGTATCGACCAGGGAAGCAATCCCAGGATCACAAATCCCAGGGCACATCCGACGACGGCAACGCGTCGCTTCCACGGAATCTCCATCATCGACAGAAGCGCGCCCAACATCGCCACAGCGACCGCAAGCCCTATCGCGCGGGTCATGGTCAGGACTGCCAGGAGAATCCCCAACAACGCGGCGAGCCCGAACCCCGGCGCACGCAGAAGGCGCACGGCAAGGAGCACGGCAAGAAGAAGCAACGCGATATAGAGTGTTTCGCTCTGGAGCACCGATCCGTAAATCACGAGGCTTGGATGAAGAGCGAGTGCACCCGCGGTGAACCACGCCGCCCTGGCATTGCCGAGCAGTTCCAACATGAGAACAAACCCAAGGACGACCACAAGAGCACCGAGAGCCGCGTTCAGCAGGAAAAGGGGGAGCAGCGTCCGTCCAAAGACTGCGTACATGCCCACGATAACGGCTGGAAAACCCGGCGTCTTGATGGACCAGGCGGCGTTGGAATCCAGAAACATATGGTCATCGATCATCCTTGTCGCAAGAAGCAGATATTCCTTTTCATCGGACGTGAACGCCCGCTGATGCAAAGGAACGGCGGTTGCGATCCGGAGAACCATCGCAAGTCCCGCCAGGATGAGCAGCGACCGCGTGGTCGTTCCCGAGGCGTTCATCGAAACCACCGGAGGCCTTTTGCGCCGATGTCGCGCCTGAAATGCATGTCCTGGAATGTAATCTCGTTGATTCCGCTGTACGCTGCCTCGATCGCGTGAGCCAGACTTCCTTCTCCGTTCACCGCTGTTACTCCGAGAACGCGTCCGCCCGCGGTCACGAGGCGTCCTTCCTTGTTCGCCGTCCCGGCGTGAAAGACCAGAATGTCCTCCCGCCCCTCCAGCCGGTTCAGTCCCTCAATGGGAAACCCGGCGGAGTATTTCCCCGGGTATCCTCCGGATGCGAGGACAACGCACACGGCGACGGCCTGGCGGTTCGCACGCGCGCTCTGCATGGTTTCCGCCGTGATCCTTGCTTTCGCCGATTCGCCGAGCAGCCTGAGCAAATCTCCGCCATACAATGGAAGAACCACCTGGGTCTCCGGGTCGCCAAACCGAGAATTGAATTCCACGACTTTTGGCCCGCCTTGCGTCAACATGAGTCCGACATAGAGACACCCCCGGTACGTCCGTCCCTCCCGCGCCATCCCGCGCAGCGTCGGGACGATGATCTCCCTCTCGACCTGTTCGAGAACCTTGTCCGTCACACAAGGAGCCGGCGCATACGCACCCATGCCTCCGGTGTTTTTTCCTTCATCGCCATCAAGGGCGCGTTTGTGATCTTGCGCAGAGGCGAGGAGAACGTAACGCTCGCCGTCCGAAACGGCAAAGACGGAAGCTTCTTCTCCGGTAAGGTACTCCTCGACGATAACGGTCGCACCGGCTTCGCCGATCGCTCCCCCCGCGAGGAAACCGTCGATGACCTCCATGGCTTCCCATTCGGACGCGCAGATGACGACGCCCTTCCCAGCCGCCAGTCCGTCCGCTTTGACGACATAGGGCGGCTTGCTCTGTCTCAGATATCCCGGCGCCTCGTGAACCGTCTTTGCATCGAACGCGTGAGAGCGCGAGGTCGGGATAGCATGACGCGCCATGAACGCCTTGGCAAACGACTTGCTCCATTCCAGTTCGCTCGCCGCCTGTGTCGGTCCAAACACCAGCACTCCGTTCTTCTGAAAGCGATCGACAATCCCCGCGGCAAGCGGCACTTCTGGACCGACGACGGTCAGATCGATCGTGTGATCACGAACCGCCTTGATGAGACCCTCGTGATCGTCCAGAGCAATCGGGAGAAGCTCAGCCAGTTGGCCGATCCCCGGGTTCCCGGGAGCACAGAAGATCCGTCCCACGTCCGGACTCCGGGAAATCGACCAGACGAGCGCATGTTCGCGACCGCCGGAGCCGAGGACGAGCACATTGGTTTTCATGACGTAAGCATCCTCTCAAAGATGCTGACCAGCTGCCGGGTCAGCACCACACGGTTGTACTTCTGGATGGTCTCGGGAGACGGCGATGAGAGGGCATGGTGTTCGTATTCATCGAAGTACGATTCGATCGCACGCTTTATCCCGTCCACATCCCGGGGTTCGACGACGCGGCCTCCTGCTTCGAGGATGGTCTGTTTGATAAATCCCTCTGGTGCAAGGCCAAGGATGGGCTTCCCTGCCCCGATGTATTCATAGGTTTTTCCGGGCGAACCGACTTCATCGCCGACAATCATCCAGAGAACGTCGGACGCCATGACTTCCTGCAGGCAATCACGGTGGGGCAGATAGCCGATGACTTTCACGGTGTCCTGCAGTCCCAGTCGGGCCACCAGTTTTATATTCTCTTCCCTGAAGTTCCCGACAAAAACAGCTTCAATCCTCCCGCGGAGTTTGGGACGTTCCTGGAACAGCGCCGCGAGCGCCATCAAGAAATGATCCGGCACGCGATCCTCCCAGAAGACCCCCGCGTACGTGATCCGCATTTTCGAAGCGGACTTCGGGAGCCGGGTCTGCGCCGGGCCGGCGGACTGTTCAAGATCTTCGGGATCGTATCCTTGCGGAATGATTTCGATATCGTGATACGTCAGGAACTTGTACCGCTTGATGAGGAGTTCCTTGACGCGCCTGTTCGTCGTGACAATATGACTGCTCGACCGGATTGCGCGTTTTTCGAGCTGGATATGCCGCAGGCGATGCAATGGTGTTGGATAGAACTTGAAGGGATAGTCCACCCACGGATCGCGATAGTCGAAGATGAGCGGGCGGTTGATCCTGCGTTTGATGGCTGCGCCGATCAGAAAATCCGTAAATGGCGGAGCGGTGGTGAAGATCAGATCAAAGTGTCTTTCCGCATGCAATTCCACCGCTTTTGCCACAGCCCTGCGTTTCCAACCGATCTTGTTGTCGGGGATGAAGAAGGTATCGCTGACCTTGCTCATGAACCGACGGACTTTTTCGGGGGGGAGATCAACGATTTCCCCTTTCTTCCAGAATCGCCCGGGACCCGCTGTGGATGTGCGAACGATCTCGACGGGCTTTCCCGATAGCTCCCGGAGCAGGGATTCATCACGGGCGATGTATCCGTGGGGCTCAACGGTAAGCACCGTCGGATGCCAGCCGAATTCAGGAAAGTACTTCACGAATTTCAGTGTGCGTTGCACTCCGCTCAGGCCCATCGGCGGGAAGTAGTAGGCGACGACAAGGACTTTGCGAGGAGGGAACTCTGATGTCTTGCTCATTACAGCTGTGTCAACTCCCGTGTTGAATGGGTGAGAAACTCATGACCGTTCTCGGTCACCACCAAATCGTCTTCGATCCGGACGCCGCCGAGTTTCGGGAAATAGATTCCGGGTTCGATGGTAATCACCTGTCCCGCCCGCAAGGTCTCGTCGCTCGCGGGTGCGATTCGAGGCCGTTCGTGCACATCCATTCCAATTCCATGACCGAGGGAATGCGGGAAAGAACTTGGACCACCCCTGCATTGCAATATGATCTCTCGCAGCCGCATCGATCCTCCTCGCCTTCGCCCCGGCTTTGACAAGGGCGATGGCCTGTTCCTGCGCGGATCGCACAATCTCATATGCCCTGCGGAGCCGGGCTTCGGGTTTGCCGAGGAACAGCGTGCGGGAAAGGTCAGAACCGTATCCCGCGACGACGGACCCGAAATCGAGAAGGACTGCATCCCCGTTCCGGATTTTGCGCCCTCCTGCCTTTGCATGCGGCATCGCTGTGCGCGGGCCAGAGGCAACGATGGGGTCGAAACTGTCCTTCTCTGCCCCATGCAATGCCTGACGGTAGGTGATTTCCAGGGCGAGGTCCCGTTCCAGCACTCCGGGGCGAATCAGTGGAAGAATCTCGTTGAACACCCTGTCGCTGATCTCCGCAGCGATCCTCAGGGCTGCGATTTCCGTTCGGTCCTTCAATGAGGCGTACGCTTCGATGATGCCCGATACCGGTTTCAAGGAACAGCCACGCATCAGACGTTTCATCTCCCGGTAGCCGTGATACGTAACCTCCGTTTCGTCAAAACCGACCGACACACAGCTTCTCAGGGCGCCTTCATACACTGCAGATTCAAAAAGGCTGCCTGCGACGACGCTCACATGCATCTGCCTGCCGATTTCAAGACGCGCCTGTTCACGGTAGCGTCCATCGGTGAAGAACAGCGCTGAGCGTTGCCGGAGAATCAGAAGGCCATTCGAGCCCGTGAATCCTGCAAGGTACCGCAGTGAGGATGGCCGGGAGACGACGAGCGCATCGATGGAGTGAAGCGGGAAGGTCGATTGGATCTTCGAGAGCCGGATCTGTCGGATCCTGGCGCTCGGTCGGGGAACCTCTTTCACGGATCGTAGCCGGGTGCGCGTCTCTGGCATTAGATATGGTAGTTTGGCGATTCTTTCGTGATGGTGACATCATGGGGGTGACTCTCACGAAGCCCCGCATCCGTCATCTTGACGAATTGTGCAGAACGTTGCATCGTCCGCACATCCTTCGCTCCGCAATACCCCATGGCCGCACGAAGTCCGCCGACCATCTGGTAGACCGTATCACCCAGCGGTCCCTTGTACGGGACACGTCCTTCAATCCCCTCCGGGACGAGCTTCTGAAGATCGTCTTCAGCATCCTGGAAATACCGGTCCCTGCTCCCCTGCTTCATCGCGCTGAGAGAGCCCATCCCACGGTAGAGCTTGTAGCTTCGTCCTTCGAGCAGGACTTTTTCGCCCGGACTTTCATCGACTCCGGCGAACAGGGCGCCGATCATAATCGAATCGGCACCTGCAGCCACGGCTTTCGCAATGTCCCCCGTTTGCTTGATCCCGCCGTCCGCAATGATGGGGACGCCGGTGTTCCGTGCCGCGCCGGCACACTCCATGATCGCGGTAAGCTGGGGGACGCCGACTCCGGCCACCACGCGGGTGGTGCAAATGGAACCCGGACCGACCCCGACCTTTACTCCGTCCACTCCCGCACGAATGAGATCGCGCGTTCCCCCTGCCGTTGCAACGTTGCCGGCAACCAGGTTGATGTCCGGGAATCGTTTCCGGACTTGCTTCACCATCGCGATGACCCCGGCGGAATGACCATGAGCGGTATCGATGACGATGACGTCGACATCCACGGCGATGAGCCTGAGAACACGGTCGATCGTGTCAGAAGTGACGCCGACAGCGGCACCAACTCTCAGGCGCCCATGCTGGTCTTTGCACGCACTCGGATGCTTGATGTTCTTCTGGATGTCCTTGAAGGTGATCAATCCCCGGAGGATGCCGTTGCGGTCGACCACCGGAAGTTTTTCGATCCGATGCTTCTGGAGAATCTGCTCGGCCTGCTTCAGTTTGGTCCCGACCGGAGCGATCACCAGATTTTCGCGGGTCATGATCGTCTCCACGCGGAGTTCGGTATCGCGGACAAACCGGAGGTCGCGATTCGTGATGATCCCGATGAGGCGGTGTTGGTCGTCTACCACCGGGATGCCGGAGATCTTATACTTTGTCATGAGCGTCAGGACGTCCTGAATGCGTTCATGGGGACCGACGGTAATCGGATCGAGGATCATCCCGCTTTCCGATCGCTTCACCCTGTCCACCTGTTCGGCCTGCGCTTCGATCGACATATTCTTGTGGAGGATCCCGATCCCGCCCTCCCGGGCCATGGCGATCGCCATTTCAAATTCCGTGACCGTATCCATCGCGGCGCTGACGAGCGGGATATTCAGATCGATGGACCGCGTCAGCTTGGATTTTACATCCACATCGCGCGGGAGAACGTGCGATTTTGCCGGCACGAGAAGGACGTCGTCATACGTCAATGCTTCGCCGAGGACTTTGCGGGGAGAGGCCACATGCGCTCCAAAGAATCAATGGACGATGGAGAATGGACAGTAGTTACTGGTCAACAAGAACGGCTTCCAGGATCATGATCAATAGACGGGTCCAACCTCGACGACCATTGTCCGTTGTCCACCGACTATTGACTCTTGGTCCTTTTCACGTAAATGCCTGGATCCCGGTGATGTCCTCCCCGACGATCAGCGTGTGCATTTCATGGGTCCCTTCGTAGGTGAGGACAGATTCCAGGTTCGCGGCATGGCGCATGACGGGATATTCATCCAGGATCCCGTTCGCACCGAGGATGGTCCGGGCCATCCGGGCGATCTCGAGCGCCTGGTAGACATTGTTGCGCTTTGCAAGGGAGACCTGCTGATATCGCAGGGTCCCTGCGTCTTTCAGCCTTCCCAGCTGGAGGCAAAGCAGCTGGGCTTTCGTGATTTCCGTCACCATGTGAACCAGCTTCTCCTGGGTGATCTGGAATGCCGCGATCGGCCGATCGAACTGAATGCGCGACGTTGCATAGGAGAGCGCGGCCGAATAACATGCCATGGCAGCGCCGATCGCACCCCACGCGATACCGTAGCGGGCCTGATTGAGACAGGAAAGAGGGAGCCTGAGCCCTTCACCGCCCGGGAGAATGTGCGAGTGCGGGACCAGCGCATCCTGGAAGATCAATTCGGACGTGATCGACGCCCGGAGCGAGTGTTTTCCCTTCATCTCGGGTGCGGAGAATCCGGGCGTTCCTTTCTCAACGAGGAATCCTCGAATGACACCGTCGAGTTTCGCCCAGACCACTGCGACATCGGCGATCGTGCCGTTGGTGATCCACATCTTCGCACCATTCAACACAAAGCCTGACGATGTCTTCTGTGCGCGTGTGATCATCCCGCCGGGGTTCGAGCCAAAATCCGGTTCCGTCAGGCCGAAACAGCCGATCGCCTCGCCGCGGGCAAGCAACGGGAGCCATCGCGACTTTTGCTCTTCGGATCCGTACGTGAAGATCGGATACATGACCAGAGCGCTTTGGACGGAGGCGAAGCTCCGCACGCCGCTGTCGCCGCGTTCGAGCTCCTGCATCACCAGGCCATAGGCGACATTGTTCATCCCGGCACACCCGTAGGCGGCGGGGAGTGTTGCACCGAACAAGCCGAGCTCCGCCATGACAGGGACAAGGTCCCGCGGGAAGGTGCCCGCGCGGTTGTGCTGCTCGATGATGGGCAGGACGCGTTCTTCGACGAACTCCCTGACGGTGTTTCGGACAAGGATCTCGTCCTCCGTCAGCAGACCATCGAGAGAATAGTAGTCGACCCCTTGGTACTTCGGCATGTCCGGTCCGCTCACAACTGGGAACTGGATGACAAAAAGCCCTGCGTCGCGTTCGATGGACAGGGCTAAAAGGTTTGAAAGGTAAAATTACGGAAAAACCGGAGTGAAATCAATCCGGGACAGGTATCCCAAATTGCTTGATCTTGAGGTAGAGCGTCTTCTTGCTGATGCCGAGGGCTTCAGCGGTCTTCGCCCGGTTGAACCCGAATTCCTCGAGCGCATGCTTGATATGGATGCACTCCAGCTGGTCGAGGGTGAGGACAGGGCTGTCTCCCGCGGCAGTCGTCACAGCGTTCTTCCCCCCTTTTCGGTGAAGCGACGGAGGCAGGTCCTTCGCCTCGACGGTGGTCCCCGAGCTCATCAGGATGGCGCCCTCGATCACATGCTCCAGCTCCCGGACATTGCCCGGCCAGTCGTAGGATTCCATCAACCGCATCGCTTCAGGCGAAAGCGTTTTCAGAACGCGGGTGGACGACTTCCGCACAAGAAAGTGATTCGCGAGAAGGGGGATGTCTTCGCTGCGGTCGCGCAGCGGGGGGACAGTCAGCGTAATGACGTTGATCCGATACAGGAGATCTTCGCGGAACCGACCGGCCACGACTTCGACCCGCAAGTCCTTGTTTGTCGCCGTAATCACGCGCACGTCGACCGTGAGCTGGTTGGTTCCGCCCACGCGCCGGAATTCTCCGGTCTCGAGGAAGCGGAGAAGCTTCGGTTGAATGGAGAGACTGATATCGCCGATCTCATCGAGAAAGAGCGTGCCGCCGTTCGCGACTTCCACCAATCCTTGCTTTGCTTCGTACGCGTCGGTAAACGCCCCCTTTTCGTGGCCGAAGAGTTCACTCTCGAGCAGCGCATCGGGCAGGGATGCGCAATTGATGGCGACAAATGGACGCTCGTTTCTCGGGCTGCGACGGTGGATCAGGTTCGCAATCAGTTCTTTCCCTGTTCCGCTCGCCCCCTGGATCAGGACAAAAGAATCGCTGGCGGCGAAGCGCGTGGCACTTTCAACAAGCGTCATGAATGCGGGGCTCTGGCCGATGAGCTCGAAACTGCCCGCTTTGCGGGACAGCTCGCTCTTCATGAGTTTGTTGTCAATGGTCAGTTGCCGGCGTTCGATGGCGCGACGGATCGTACTCTGTAATTCGTCGAACTCATACGGCTTGGCGATGAAATCGTATGCCCCGAGCTTGATCGTTTCGATCGCGGTCCGGACGTCGGCGTAATTGGTGAGGATGATGACTTGCGTGGTGGGAGAATATTCGTGGACGAATTGCAGCACCTCAATCCCGCTCACGCGGGGCATTCGAATGTCCAGAAGGATGACATCGAAAACTTTCGCCTGAATGAGGTTGATTGCCTGGGCCCCGTCAGCCGCAGTCTCAATGGAGAATTCGCCCGTATCGCTCAGTTCGCTTTCGAGGATGACGCGCAGCGGTTCCTCGTCGTCGACGATGAGCAGGTGATACTGCCGGCCCATGCCTTACTCGTTGAGAACCCGTTCGATAGTGGTCAAGAGATCTACGAGATCATAAGGCTTGCTGACAAAGTCGTCAGCACCAAGTTTCTTCGACTCGATCGCGTTTTTCAGGTCCGCGAACCCCGTCAACATCACGACCTTGGTGTTCTCATGCTTTTCCTTGATATACTTCAAGACTTCGAACCCGTTCAGCTTGGGCATTTTGATGTCAAGGAGGACAAGGTCACATGACGATTTGTCAAGCTCGTGGATTGCCTCATCGCCATCTCCTGCCAATCTTACGTCATAGCCTTCGTTGGTCAATTCACTCCCCAGAACGCTTCGAATCGCCTCTTCGTCATCGACCACGAGAATGCTGTTCTTATTCGGCATCAAGTACTCCAAAGGTGAATCGCGCGATTCCGTTCGGCCCACGACTTCTCGGTCTGATTTGCTGAAAATACCCAATCACGTCAACAAATGCAACTCCCGAGGTTTTCGGACGACCGTTGCAACTCTTGGCGCAAATGGATATACTTTACTGTGGCCTCCTCAACAACAACGTCTCCGATTACGCTTTTATTCGTCGACATTGACGAAGCGTACGTCACGGTCGCCCGCCATGTCCTTCAATCGGCTCCGGGCGGCCCGTTTGGAATGATATGGAAGAACAACGGGCCGGATGGGCTTGCGGAGCTTCAATCGAACCCTTCGATCGATCTGCTAATTCTCGACCACTATGTTTCGGAGGCCACCGGGTTTGATTTCCTCCAACAATTACGCGAAAAGGAGATCGACGTCCCGGTCATCCTCCTCACCTCCCAGCGTGAGTTTCACCTTGCAGTTGAGGCGCTCCGGTTCGGAGTCGAAGAATATCTGCTCAAGGAAGACGCCGTGGGCCCCCTCCTTTCCCGAACCGTTCTGAACGTCATCGAACGAACCCGCTTGCGGCGAAGGGTGTCGGAACAGGAAAAGACCGACCTTCTGGAGAAAAAGCGGGCGGATGCGATCCACGAACTGGTGGTGACGATTTGCCATGAGTTCAACAACCCTTTGGCGGCCATCAAGATCAGCACCGATATCCTTTCCCGCCAGTGGCTTTCAGACGGCGAGCGGAAACTGGTCAGCGATCTCGACGGGAGCATCTCCGTCATCGAGGCGGAAATTCAGAGGCTGCGCGATAGGAGTGTTGAGTAGACGCCAGCTTGCATCTCTGGTGGATTTTGCCTACCTTATTGTATTCCTTATGTTCGGTCCGCCCCTTTGTCGATATGGTGAGGAACAATCCATACAAAGCTTGTATCTCCCGAACATCACGACTGACTATATTTTCCCCGAATCCCGCCTAAAGGTGGGATTCTTTTTTTGTCTTTAGGCGAATCCACAATCATGACCGTCCGCGATATCGGCAACATTATCGAGTCCTGGGCTCCAAAGGAAGTCGCCTGGGAAGACGACAATGTGGGTCTCCAGTGCGGGGATGGGTCGCAAACAGTCCGCTCGTTGCTACTCGCATTGGATCCGACTGAGGCAACAGTCCGGGAAGCCGCGAGGAAGTCTGTGCAAATGCTCGTGACGCATCATCCGCTTCTGTTTCACCCGGTCCGGCGGGTAGACCTTGAATCATCGACGGGGAGAATTCTGCGACGACTCCTGGGGTCGGGCATCGCGCTGTATGCGGCGCATACCAATTTGGACGCATCACCGTCCGGCACCAACGATGCGCTTGCCGAAGCGTTGGGACTCACGAACACCGCGGTGTTGTATCCGGAACAACGGACAGACAGGAAGATCGTAACGTTCGTTCCGCCGTCACATGTCGAGGCCGTGGCTGATGCGCTCGCGCAAGCCGGCGCAGGGAGTATCGGCAACTATGAACGATGCACGTTTCGATCCGAAGGCACCGGGACGTTCATCGGGAACGCATCGTCGCACCCCGTGATTGGTCTTCCCGGGGCCTACGAGCAGACCCCGGAGATCCGCCTCGAGATGATCGTGCCGCAATGGCGCCTTGGCGCGGCGGTGGCGGCATTGAAACGATCCCATCCGTACGAGGTGCCGGCATTCGACGTGTATCCCCTTGAGAACCCCGGTACGCGGTATGGGCTCGGTGTCATCGGCGACCTTCGCCGGCCCGTTTCTCTTGCGGGATTTCTCCGGACGCTCAAGCGTCAACTCCGCGTCCCTGCCGTCCGGCACTCTCCCGGAACCGGGAAGCCGATCCGACGGATCGCTGCATGCGGCGGCTCCGGAGGGAGGCTCCTCGACGAAGCGATCCGGGCCGGGGCAGACGTGTTTCTCACCGCCGATGTCAAATACCATTCATTCCATGAGGCACTCGGACGCATTGTCCTCGTCGATGCGGGACACTATGAGACGGAGAACCCTGCTATCGCTGTTCTCGCTTCGCGGCTGCGAAAAGAATTTCTTCGCCGGAACGAACCCATCACGGTTCGGACGGCTGTCACTCCGGCAAACCCTGTTCGCTATGTTTAGTCACCATTGAGGAGCTCGAATTGGAAAGCAGACTGCGTAACCTTTTTGCACTTCAGTTCATTGACACACGGCTCGACGAGATGGAGGACCTCAAGGGCGACCTCCCGGGAGAGATCCGAGGCATCGAAGAAAAAGTGCGTGACCTTGCGACCGCCAAGTCCACGCAGGAACAGCTGATGAAGGACGCGTTCGCCCAGCGCGACCTGGCGGACACAGAGATTCTCAGCCTCAAAGAAAAGCTCGAGCGCTACAAAGCCCATCAGACGAAAGTGCGGAACAATCGTGAATACGATGCGCTGATGAAGGAGATGGACCACGCCACCGAGCGAGTGGCCAAACTCGAGCAGGAAATGACAACGCTCGAAACCCGGGCCACCATCGCCCGCGGCGAGATCGAAATCCTTGCCGGACAGCATGACGAGTTGCAGAAGGTCCTCGAGGAAAAGCGCGCCGATCTTTCCGTCATAAGCGCAAGCAATGAGGCCGAAGAATCGCGCTACCGCGATGAGCGAAAGAAGACGGCGGGGAAGCTGGGGAAAGGCGAACTCGCGATGTATGAACGGATCCGAAAAGCAAAGCGCGGGAAGGCCGTCGTCCCAGTCGAACGTGATGCGTGCGGCGGCTGCTACAACCGTGTCCCGCCGCAGAAGATCCTCGAGCTCAAACAAAACTCGCGCGTCTACACCTGCGAGCATTGCGGGCGCATCCTCGTCTCGGATGAGATCGTCAAGAGTGTGGTCGGGACGCTATGATCCTGCTTGGGTTCACCGACGGGGCATCGCGCGGCAACCCAGGCGAGAGCGGTATCGGCATTGTGATCCGGACAGAGGCGGGAGACAGGCTGGTCGCCGAAGGATCGTATATCGGGAAAACCACCAATAATGCCGCCGAGTATGAGGCCTTGCTTGCCTTGCTCGACCGGGCACGGGAGCTGTCCTGTTCGCAGCTCATCATCCATTCCGACAGCGAGCTCATGGTCCGGCAGCTGACGGGACGATACAAGATTAAGAGTCCGAATTTGAAAGAGTATCATCGCAGGGCGAAGGAGAAACTTGCCGGAATGCCGTTTCCTGTCGAGATCCGGCATGTCCTTCGCGAAGAGAACGGCGAAGCGGACCGACTTGCCAACATGGGCATCGACCGTCGCGCTCACACTGCGTAATCGCGTGTAATTCACTGATCCATCAACGGCGCAGACCGGGCAACCGCGTCCCAATGTTTCGGGATGAGGAAAGTCCGAACTCCATAGAGCAGGATGCCCCGTGAAGAGCGGGGGGGCTCCGGGCGAAAGTCCGGGGCAACGGAAAGTGTCACAGAGACGAGACCGCCAAGAACGGCGTATTGAACAATGAGTAGGAAGTAGGCCGTAGGGAAGTAGGAGAGAAAACTGCTTGCGACACGTTTTCTTCCTACTTCCGACGTCCTATGCATTTCTCGCTTATCACGACGATCCCTGTTCGCGGTAAGGGTGAAAAGGCGAGGTAAGAGCTCACCGGCCCGAGGGTAACCGAGGGCGCACGACAAACCCCATCCGGAGCAAGACCAAGCAAGGGAAACAGGCTGCTCGCCTTCGTGGCCGTCCGCAAGGACGACTACGGTTCCCGGGTAGGTCGCTAGAGCCAGCGAGCAATCTCTGGCCCAGAGAAATGGTTGCCTCTCCCTCCCCGCTTCGGCGGGACAGGGAAAGACAGAATTCGGCTTACAGGTCTGCGCCACTTCCTTGTCGACGGTGATCTCCCGGCGTCAGGGACTACCACTGGGGAGCGTGCGTGAACCAAGGATACCGTCATTTCCGCTGGACTATTTCCGTCTCTCCCTCCACTGAACGCATCAACCGCCTTGTCGAGGAGACACGGGTTCCCGAGTCCATCGCGAGGATTCTCATCGACCGGGGGATTGAAACGCTTGAGGGCGCGAAAAGCTATTTTCAACCCAGTCTGGCCAATCTTCACGATCCGTTCCTGATGGACGGGATGGAGCTTGCCGTCCAGCGGGTCCTCCTCGGACTTGAGCGCAGGGAGAAGATGCTGGTGTTCGGCGACTACGACGTCGACGGCACCAACGGCGCTTCAATGCTCTATTTGTTCCTGACACGGCTCGGGGGCGAAGTCGAGTACTATACCCCCGATAGGATCAAAGAGGGATATGGGGTCTCGCATCGCGGGATCGACTATGCGCGCGACAAGGGGGTCTCGCTCTTTATCGCGATCGACTGCGGCATAACCGCCGTTGAGCAGGTCCGCTATGCCAGAAGCGTTGGCCTCGATGTGATCATTTGCGACCACCATGAGCCGGGAGAAACCATCCCGGACGCCGTTGCAGTCCTCGATCCCATCAAACCCGGTTGTTCGTACCCCTTCAAATATCTCTGCGGTTGCGGCGTGGGCTTCAAGTTTGTCCAGGCCGTGGCAAAGAGGATCGGACGGGAGGAATTCGCCGAGGATTACCTGGATTTTGTGACTCTCGCGAGCACGGCGGATATCGTTCCTCTCATCGGTGAGAACCGGATCCTTGTCCGCTACGGACTCGAAGCCATCAACCAGCGACCCCGGCCGGGCATCAAGGCACTGATCGATGTCGCCGGCAACAAACCCGGGAAGATCCACACGGGACAGATCGTCTTCAACCTTGCCCCGAGGATCAATGCCGTCGGCCGGCTTGGAGATGCCATGCGCGCGGTTCGCCTCCTGACATCGACGGATCCCGGTGAGGCGCAGGAGCTTGCCGCCGTGATGGAAGAAGAAAACCGAAACCGCCGGAAGATCGACGAGGACACGTTCGCCGAAGCCCAGCATCTGGCCGAGCAGTACTACACCGGCGATGAAAATGCCGCACTCGTCCTCCACGACGAACGCTGGCATTCCGGCGTCGTCGGGATCGTCGCTTCCCGCATGGTGGAAAAATACTATAAGCCGTCCATCATGATGGCCACCGTGGACGGGGTTGCGAAAGGTTCGGCCCGGAGCATCCCCGGGTTCGATGTCTACAAGGCATTGAAACGCTGCGAAGAAACGATCATCCAGTTCGGCGGACACAAGTATGCGGCAGGCCTCACGGTGGAACTCGACAAGCTCGAAGATTTTCGGCGCGCATTCAATGCTGCCGTCCGCGATTTGATGACGGACGATTTGAAGACCCCGGAAATCAGGATTGACGTGGAATTGACGCTGAACGAGATCACTCCGCAGTTCCGGAAGATCCTGGGAGAGTTCGCCCCGTTTGGACCGGGAAACATGCGTCCGGTTTTTCTTTCCCGCAATCTTGAAGTCCTCGGGTCTCCTCGTGTCGTTGGGAAGAATCACCTGCGATTCAAAGTGCGCCAGAACGGCGATGTGTTCGATGCCATCGCGTTTGGCATGGGCGACCGGATGAACGATGTGTATGGACGCCGCGATTTGCAGCTCGTCTATACTGTGGAGGAAAATGACTGGACCCCGAACGGCGATGCACGGTCCGGAGAAACAACCCCGCAGCTCAAGATCAAAGACCTTCGATAACGTTTGTACGAAATAACCTAAGGAGACTCCGACCATGTCAGGCCACTCGAAGTGGGCGACAATCAAGAGAAAAAAGGGTGCGACGGACGCAGCCCGCGGGCGTCTGTTTACCCGCCTGATAAAGGAAATCACCATCGCCGTCCGTCAGGGGGGCGGCAGCATCGATGGAAACCCCAGACTTCGTCTTGCCATCCAGACCGCTAAAGACAACAATATGCCGGCCGACAATATCAAGCGGGCGATTCAGAAGGGGACGGGCGAACTCCCGGGAACGACGTACGAGGAGATCACGTATGAGGGGTTCGCCCCGGGCGGCGTCGGAGTTCTCGTCGAAGTGGTCACGGACAACGCCAACAGAACGGTCTCTGAAATCCGTCACATCTTTTCACGCAGCAACGGGAACCTGGGACAGAAAGGAAGCGTGGCGCGCATTTTCCAGAAGATGGGGACCCTCACGGTCCTGAAATCCAAAAACAAGGCAACCGAAGACGATATCATGGCCGTCATCCTCGATGCCGGGGCCGAAGACATGCACACCGATGGCGACGACCTGACGATCATGACCACACCGTCGGAGTTCGACACGGTGAAGAAAGCCGTCGAAGATCATGGGATTGTCATTGAAAGCGCTACGCTCGGCATGGTTCCGACGAACACTGTCAAAGTGACCGGGAAGGACGCCGAAAACGTGATGAAGCTCATGGAGGCGCTTGAAGAACACGACGACGTTCAGAACGTCTACGCGAACTTCGACATCGATGAGAAGGAACTTGCGACGTTCAACGGGTAGGCGTCGAACAAGCGTTGAATCCATGCCGACCAGGGTCATCCTCGGGGTCGACCCCGGTACGCTGATCACGGGCTACGGCGTCGTCGCAAAGAATGGCCGGGGCGATGTCAGGCTTGTGGCGGCCGGAAAAATCCAGAACGCGTCGACGCAATCGATCCCCGAACGGCTGCACCGGATTCACGAAGGTCTCCTCGACGTGATCCGGGAGTATAAGCCCACCGAGTTCGCCATTGAATCGTCGTTCTATGGCAAGAACGCTCAGTCCGCGCTGAAACTGGGCCAGGCCCGGGGCGTCGCGCTCCTTGCGGCGGTGCTGAGCGGGCTCCCGTGTTACGAATATTCCCCCCGCGAAGTGAAGCAGTCGGTGGTCGGAACAGGCGGCGCGGGAAAACACCAGGTCCAGTACATGGTGCGTTCCCTGCTTCATCTTAACACGCAGCCGCTTCTTCTGGACACCTCGGATGCGCTCGCAGTCGCGTTGTGTCACTTAAACAGAAAGATCACCTCCGCGTCGGGTACTCCACGGACGTGGAAGGCATTCGTCAGCTCTCATCCTGAGATGGTCCTCCGATGATCGCTTCGATCCAGGGTGTCCTCCGCGAGAAGAAACCGACGGAGATCCTCCTTGAAGTGGGAGGCATCGGCTATACCGTAAACATTCCCCTTTCCACGTTCGAACGGCTCGGTGAACCCGGAGCGACAATCCGCCTCCTGACGCATCTCATTGTCCGTGAAGATGCGCTGCAATTGTACGGCTTTGTCTCTGCCGAGGAGCGCGAGACATTCCGCCTCCTGATGTCTGTCACCGGAATCGGTCCGAAGATGGCGCAGGGGATTCTCTCGGGGATTGGAGTCTCTGAATTGCAGGAAGCGATCAGCCGGGGCGATCTGTCCGCACTTACGGCGATCCCGGGGGTCGGGAGAAAGCTCGCCGAGCGGCTCGTTGTGGAGCTCCGTGACAAGCTTGGGAAGCTCGCACATGTCGGGGGCCCTGGTGATGCAGGAGTGCCGGGAGGGTCCGGGAATCGCGAAGAGGCGGTCCTCGCTCTCATCTCTCTCGGTTATAACCGTCTCGCAGCAGAGCGTGCGGTCGCTGCGGCGATCAAGAACGATCCGACGTGCGCGGGCACGCTGCAATCGCTCATCAAATCGGCGATCCATCCCTCCCGTTGAATTCCCCCGCCTTGATTGATACCGGGATCGTATGTACTATGGTGACGACCCCGTCGCATACTGTCGAAAGCCTTGAACGTGTCATCGCACCCCCGAAAATCCGATTCCACAAAGCCTGAACTGACCGAGGAGGATGGCGAGGTCGAACAAACCCTGCGTCCGCCCTACCTCGCCGATTTCGCCGGACAGGAGAAGATTGTCAACAACCTCCGTGTATTCATCCAGGCGGCGCGGGCCAGGTCGGAACCTCTCGAACATGTTCTGTTCACCGGACCTCCGGGACTGGGCAAGACAACGCTCGCATATATTATCGCCCACGAAATGGGCACGTCGATCAAGATGACCAGCGGTCCGGCGTTGGACAAGCCGGGCAACCTTGCCGGCATCCTGACCGGCCTCCAAGCCGGAGAAGTGTTATTCATTGACGAGATCCACAGGATGCCTCCGGCGGTGGAAGAGTACCTCTATTCAGCGATGGAAGATTTCCGCCTGGACATCGTCATCGATCAGGGTCCGAACGCGCGGACGGTGCAGCTCTCCCTCAATCATTTTACGCTCGTCGGCGCAACGACGAGGGCCGGGTTGCTCTCGGCGCCGCTCCGGGCGCGGTTTGGCGTCACGGACCGGTTGGATTACTACTCCCCGGAAACCCTCATCTCCATTGTCCGGCGTTCCGCAGAGATTCTCAGTGTGAAAATCGATGATGCCGGGACGCTTGAGCTTGCACGGCGATCGCGAGGGACACCGAGGATCGCCAACCGGCTTCTGCGCCGATGCCGGGATTTTGCGCAGGTCGATCCGGCCCTGGGAAAGCACAAGGGGCGTATTACGAGAGAAGTCGCCGACTATGCATTGCACGCCCTTGAGGTGGATTCCGCCGGCCTCGACGACATGGACAAGCGCATCCTGCTCTATCTGATCGAAGCGCATCGCGGGGGTCCCGCGGGTTTGAACACGATTGCTGCGGCGGTCGGCGAGGACGCCGGCACGATTGAAGAAGTGTACGAGCCGTTCCTCATTCAGCAGGGGTTTCTTTCGCGCAACGCCCGAGGGCGTGAGGTAACGTCAAAGGCCTACCTGCATTTCAACAAAGCCGCTCCCCCGCGCCTGCGCCGTGATGATGCGGACACACAGATGGATCTCAAAATCTAGGCATCAGGATTCAGGCGTCAGGCGTCAGGGTTCAGGCGACGGTCCGGAATATTGACCCTCTTTGTCAATTCTTCATGATCCACTCCCCATCGATCATTGATTCTTCCTCTCCCCTTCTCCCGCTCCCTCGCGCTTTCTATGTACGGCCGACTCTCCGTGTGGCCCCCGACCTTTTAGGCAGGCTGCTGGTCCGCAAGTTGGCAAAACAGACCCTTCTTGCCCGCATCGTCGAAGTCGAGGCATATCTCGGAGAGCGTGATCCTGCAAGTCATGCGTACAGGGGAAAAACCGATCGGAACAACGTCATGTTCCTGGACGGCGGCCATCTGTATGTGTATTTCACTTACGGCATGCACTTCTGCTGCAATGTCGTTACGGAGGAAGCAGGAATCGGCCGCGCCGTCCTCATCCGGGCTGTAGAGCCCCTTGCGGGGATCACGACGATGGCCACAAACAGGTCGGTCGACATTAGCGGGTGGAATGGCAAGAGCGCCGCGATCCCCCGGGAGATTGCGAATCTGACGAACGGTCCGGCGAAGTTATGCCAGGCGATGGCGATCGCGAGGAAGGAAAACGGAGTCGATCTCTGTGCGGGCCCGATCTGGATCAGCGACGATCCGAATCGAGGAACACCGGTGGTGGCGCGGTCGACGCGAATCGGTATACGGGTGGGCGTAGAACACTTGTGGAGATTCTATCTTGAAGGTAATCCATTTGTATCAAGACAGAAGATAGTCCGTAAACGGTAGACAGTCGACAGTACGAAGACAGTGGTGCCTTTGAGGCCTACTTCATCAGGGTCATCTTGCGAACTGCCGTGAAGTTACCTGCCACTAGGCGGCAAAAATACACTCCGCTTGAGAAGTTGCTTCCGTCGAAGGTGAAATTGTATTTGCCCGCCGGATAGCGACCACGAGCAAGAACTGTCACTTCTCTGCCAAGCGCATCATATACCGCCAGGCGTACAACACTGTCCACTGTCCACTGTGCACTGACCACTGTTCTCGGATTGAACGGATTCGGATAATTCTGTTCCAATGCAAACCGTGTCGGGATGCCGGCGGACTGGTCTTGTGGGATTGCTGTCGGCGTCGCAACATACGCACGGACAAGATAGGCGTAGGTCGTGTCGGGGGATGCGGCCACAGGGAGAACGTACCACCCGGGACCCTTCACGCTGTCTGACGCCTGAAGATATGTGTAGCTGTGGGCCGGAGAGCCAACGAACTCCGTCACCATCACCCGCTGGGCAATTTGAGGATCGCCCCGGTTGATGATCGAAACTGTAAATGACGAGTCCGTCGAAAGAGCCTCAGCGCTGAGATCCACGACAGCCCAATTCGTCCATGGGTCGGGATACGGCACCGAAGGGGTATTGCTGCAGAATGCAAGGAATTGCGCGAGCCGGGGAGGTCGCAACGGCGAACCGGTCGATCCATGTCTCCACACTTCCCCGCTGATCGGGCCCGCCCGGCGAAGTCCGATCCGAAGCGAATCAAGTCGCCCTCCTGGAATCGCCGGAAACGTAACACATGCAGTATCGCCGTCGGAGAGAGCCATATACCCGACGGGTTCGTTGAAATCCCAGCGCAATTCGATCTCGTCAGCGACAACCCGGGTTCCCGATACCTGCAAGGGCGATTCGAGAACGACGGGCGAGGGTTTCTGCGCTAAGGCGTGCTGAACACAGAGCAGAAGGAGAAATGTAACGTTTAAGAATGAGGGTGTGCGCTTTTTCCCACGTGCGATCCGCAAGCAATAGGCAGTCGGCAGGAGGCGGACGCCGGTGGTACGAAACCCGGATCGATCAAATCGCTTCTCGGATGATTTCATTATCTGTTACTGTTCACTGTCTACTGTCCCCTGTTCACTTTCCCCTGTCCCCCGTCCACATCCCCGTGCTCACGCCCCGCCGAGGGGGAGACGGGGTCGGAAGTATTAAGAATGAAGAATTCAGAATTCTTAGTTCGTTAGGCCTCAAGGAACTTGAGCCCGGAGATTATGGGACTCTGAGACTTTGAGACCGTCAGCGAACTAAGAGCATCTTTTGAACCGCGGAAAATGACCCAGCAGTCAAGCGATAGAAGTACACCCCACTTGCCAGGTTCGCTCCGTCGAACGTAAACGAGTATCTCCCTGCTGGATATCCGCCATTCGCCAGAACAGCCACCTCTCTGCCCAATACATCATACACCGCAAGCCGCACCTTACTGTCTACTGTCCACTGTCCACTGATGACTGTCGTCGGATTGAACGGATTAGGATAGTTCTGTTCCAACCGGGCGGTCAAGGGAACAAGCCCTTGTTGCTCCTGCACCCCCGCCGTCGGGAAACTGATATACGCATGGATCAAGAACGCCCAGGCACTGTCCGTCGCGGAATTAGCCGGAAGATAATACCATGCCGGATTGATGTCTTCTTGAACCCAGGCATAGCTATGAATGCCGTCTGCAATCGCCGTCGGTGACACCATCAGCCGTTGCTGCGTCGTCGAATCTCCGGTGTAGATGAATCCTACGACGAACGGATTCGTTGCATCGATACTGTAACCACGCAGGTCTACGCCGACCCAATTGGGATACGGGACGGGATATCGATGTGCGTCCGGATCATAGACTGGGTTCGTCAGCCCTGTGGCAGTGAATTGCGGACAGAGCGGGGTCCCCAGCATCTGGGGTGGGACTCCTTCAGACCATACGTCGCCGGTAATCGGCAATGCCCGGCGGAGGGCAACCCGGATCGAGTCCAGTCTGCCCCCGGCGACGCCATCGAACCGGACAGCCACAGTGTCCCCTTGACCAAGCGCCAGGTATCCGGTAGGCTCGTGATTTTCATATGCCAACGCAATGACGGGTGGCGTCGCCCCTGTTGACCGGAATGACACCTGCTGGGAATCCGTTGCACTCGTGTTCATCAGTGCCAGGGTGACCGTTTTGTATGTCGACCCAAAATTCGGTTCCGTGAACTGCACGCCGGAGGTCAATTGGCTCACGACACCCGGCGATCCGATCTCGACAACCTTCGCCACGATATTTGAAGAGGTCGCAGTCGTCGTTACGGCGAGGTTTGTCCCTGCCGTGAACGATACATAGGATGCTCCAAGCGGCTGAATCCACAAGGAGGTGTTTGGAACGTTCGGATTCAATCGCGTGTCGGCCACCACCTTGTCCAGTCCGGGATAAACGTATCCATACCTCGGGTCCACCGTTCTGTCGTCGAGGGTGTTCGCTATGGCCCAGTCAAGAAAGACGTCGTTGAACTGGCGGCTTGAAGAGACCTGCTGCAGGCCCCAGGTGATACTCGCAATGCCGGTGAGACCTGCTTTCTGCACGATCGGCGCGAATATCGCCATGCCATATTGGTCGCGAAGATAGTTAAAGTACCGTGCCGCCCGCGAATAATCGAACAATACTCTGTTGATATCATTTCCCCGCCAGTCGAGAAGGTAATGATTCGGTTCGCTGGCAAAGAAGCCTTGGGAATAAATCGGATAGCCGCAGTTCACTTCGGCAGTGACCGAGCACCCCTCGTTCACGAAGGAGATTTGCGTTTTATTGTAGTTCCAATGAATCATGTGCTGAAACTCATGGGCCGTTGTCGACATCCCGCTGCGGAGTCCGGCGCCCGTCTTCAAATTCGTCGGATAGGCGTCGAGGAAGTAGATTTCCGCCTGGTTGCTCGTCGTGATTCCGCCGCCGTTCATAATCTCGTTCAGACCGTAGAAATACCCTTCGATATATCCCCCCGACCCGTCCCACCCATCGCGAATATTCAGAATGAGAATTATGATCCGGGGATCGTTGTCGACGTCCGGAGGGTTGCCGAAGGCGTCGACGTCCATCTGATACACGCCCTTTGAGGGGTTCGACGGGACCCGGCTGTCGAATGCATTCATCACCGAATCGACGACGATCTGGTCCACCTTCCCTGTCGTCCACATCGAGTCTTCGACAAAGATGTAGCAGTGCACGCCCACAGCCCGACAGGTAGAGTTCGTCAGATATTCGCTCGTTGTGGTGTAATCATATGCATACCACGCGTGAGTGGATCCGACGGTGAATCCCCAGGCGTTCGTTTTCTTCAAACTCGGTTGGGCGGCTTCAGGATGCGAGGCAAGGTACTGAAGAAGCGCCTGTTCCTTGTCGTGCAGCAGGAGGGAACCGCAGATGGGATAGGCTCCCACGACTCCGGACACAGGGTCCGGCGCCGTTTTCCGGAGCGGAGCCGCGGAGGGTTCCTTGGCTAGTCCGATATGCACCTGGGCGTGAAGCGGTAGGATGCTCAAGCTCATCAACAGGCACACCACGATCGCGACTTTCACGTTGACCCCTCCACGCGCGAAGACAAGCAATACTCTTCCCCCAACCGCAGAGCCTTCGATTCGCAGGACTACGGGATCTACTGCACCTGTAGTGAGAGATTTTCTATTTGCAGCGTGCTGAAATTCGGTATGGCAGTCCCGTCGGATTGATCGATCTCGAGCGTCGATGGAACGATCGCGAATGTTCCCGTTCCTGTCGCCTTCCCCTGACATCGCAGGCGAGCCAGCACGTTGCTGCCGTTGAAGACTTTTCCGCTTCCGGCTTTGTAGGTTATGCCGAAACTCACTTTTCCTGCCACCGAGTCAATCTGGATAACATCCATGCTGGTGGAATCGTTCGCAATCAGCGGCCCGGGCGTGAGATCGAGGATCCGCACCTTGTCCGACGGGTACGTAAGCTCGATCGCTGTTCCAAACGTCTGGGTGATATTGTAGTAAACGATCTTCGCATAGAAGATGTCTCCTACTGCGACGGGATTTTTAGACGAGGTCAGTGTGGCGCTGAATTTCGTGGTGTTTGCCGGGAACGTCCAGTCTTCCCCGGTGGAAGGAGTCGTCGGTCCGGTAGGACTATTGCTGCTTTTGCTGCAGCCCGCCACGAGGGACGCCGCCGCTATCATCCACAGGAACAACTGTTTCATTCGGATGCTCTCCAGGATCTATTTTTCGAGAATGAGTTGGCGCACTGCGCGGAACGAGCCTGCGGTCATGCGGCAAAAATACACACCGGAACTCACTTTGCGTCCCGCAGCATCGTTGCCTTCCCAGACAATCTTATAGCGGCCTGCCTCAACGCCCGTGAGCACGCTGTTCCCAGATTTTCTCCCCCAGTACTGAGTAGATCGCAAGGCGAACGGCGTCGATCCGTTCGGGGACGGAAAAGGCCAGGGTCGTCGAGGGGTTAAACGGGTTGGGATAATTTTGGTCGAGTGCGTAAGAAAAAGAAAGTCCGAGATCCCTCATCATATAGTCCACCAGGGCGCTCCGAATTTCTTTCATCCCGGCGCTCGGGCTTTGCACATCAACTGCATCAAGAAGCTGTTGACACACCGCCTTCATGTCCACTGTGCCCGTTCGTGGACTTGTCCTGGTTGACGCCCAGTTCTGGAGAATAGCAGTGAGATCAGCGGCATTGACGGTGCCGTCTCCATTGCAGTCGGCATACGATGCTGCTTCGGGAGTCCAGCCGAGCGACACCGTTTGCGGCCCCCAGCTCAACGACGCTCCAACTCGCGAAGGGCCTGCTTTGCCGTAATACACGCCGAGCGGGAGGATATCCCGGACGTCCACGAGGCCGTCATTATTCGCATCTCCAGGATACACGGTCAGGGTCGAACCGACTGACCCGAAACTTACATACGCCCGGATCAGGTACGCCCATACGCTGTCACCGGCGGAGTTCTCTGTCAGGTAGAACCACGAAGGGGGTTCTGCTTCGTTGTACAGCGTGTAGCTATGAATTCCATTTGCTGTCGCCTGCGGAGAGACCATCAGCCGTTGCTGTGTCGTCGAATCTCCGGAATACGAAAACCCCACAGCGAATCTGTTCGAGGCATCGATGTTGTACGAGCGCAGGTCGACCGTGGCCCAATTCGGCCACGGCACCGGATACGGGAACGAAGGGTTCAACGGGCCCACAGCCGTGATCGGCGGACAAAGAGGAGTACCAAGAACGTGTCCTGTCGAGCCGTACGACCAGATCCCGCCGGTGATCGGAAGTGCTCTTCGGAGGGCAACCCGAACGGAATCGAGGTGTGCCCCTGCGACCCCGTCGAACAGGACACAGACAGTATCTCCCCTCGCAAGTGCCAGATAGCCGGTGGGCTCGTCATTTTCATACGCGAGGACGATCTTCGACGGCGAGATCCCGGTCGACTGGATCGTCACTTGCTGAGAATCCGTTGCACTCGTGTTCATCAGCGCGAGCGTAACCGTCTTGTACGTCGTTCCGAAATTCGGCTCCGTGAACGGTACCCCCGAACTGAGCTGACTCACCACACTCGGCGATCCGATCTCGACGACTTTCGACACGATGTTCGACGACGCGGTTGTGGCCGTTAACGCGAGATTCGAACCGCCGGTGAATGACACATACCTTGCTCCCAGGGGTTGAACCCATTCCGTGGTGCTCGTGATGTTCGGATTCACCCGCGTGTCCGCCACCGCTTTGTCCAGCCCCGGGTAGAGGTACCCGTAGCGCGGATCCACCGTCCTGTCATCGAGGGTGTTCGCGATTTCCCAGTCCAGGTAGACGTCGTTGAACTGGCGGCTCGACGAAACCTGCTGCAGTCCCCATGTAATGCTGGGGATGCCCGCAAGTCCGGATTTTTGAACGATGGGAGCAAAGATCCCCATTCCGTATTGATCACGGAGATAGTTGAAGAACCGTGAAGCCCGCGAATAGTCGTTCAGGACCTTGTTAATGTCGTTCCCCCGCCAGTCCAGGAGATAATGGTTCGTCTCGTTCGAATAATAAAACTGTGAATAGATTGGATAGCCGCAGTTGACTTCGGCGACAAGTGAGCATCCCTCATTCACGAACGAAATTTGAGATTTATTGTAGTTCCAGTGAATCATATGCTGGAACTCGTGGGCTGTCGTCGACATCCCGCTGTGAAGCCCTGCACTGGATTTGAGATTGGTCGGGTAGGCATCGAGAAAATAGATCTCGGCGTTGTTGCTCCCCGTGGTATTCACTTCATTCAGTCCGTAGAAATACCCTTCGATATATCCTCCCGATCCGCTCCACCCGTCACGAATGTTCAGGATGAGAATGACGATCCGGGGATCGTTGTCGACGTCCGGCGGATTGCCGAACGCGTCGACGTCCATCTGATAGACTCCCTCGGAGGCGTTCGACGGAACGCTGTTGTCGAACGTGTTCATTACCGAATCGACGACCCCCTGATCCACCTTGCCCGTCGTCCACATCGAATCTTCGACAAAAATGTAACAATGCTCCCCAACCGCGCGACAGGTGGAATTCGTCAGATATTGGTTTGTCGTCGAATAGTCGTACGCATACCATGCGCGCGTGGATCCGACAGAGAATCCCCACGCGTTCGCTTTCTTCAAATTCGGTTGGGCTGCCTCGGGATGAGCCGCAAGGTACTGGAGAAGCGCCTGTTCTTTGTCGTGAAGCAGGAGGGAACCGCAGACAGGATACGCTCCCACGACTCCGGACACCGGGTCCGGGGCAATCTTCTGGAGCGCTGAAGAAACTGGTTCCGTCGCCGTCTGAACCCTGACCTGCGCTTCGGCCGGAACAGTGTTGAGGAACAATAGCATGCAAAGGATGATCGCGGTCTTCACGCGGACTCCTGAGAATTGAATGACGATGGACAGCCCACTCTCTTAACGACCGGTCGAATCGGCAGGCGCCCCGGGGTGGTTGGACGGAAATGTGATTCCGTTGAAATTGATGACCGGACCCTCACCTTGCTGTTCCGTTCCCACAACGGTGATCACGACCGTCTTCCCCTGCCGTTGATAGAGGACGTCCTCCAGTTCCTTTGCGCCATGAATCCTGTGCATCGCCCCTGCGCTGTCCTGGAGTGCCAGGTAGGTGAAGGGTTCGTTGCCGACGACATAGACAACCCCTCGCATCGTCCCCGGAGTGATTCCAGATTCCGAATCACGAGAATGACCGCAAGCATTGAAACCCAACATCAATGCAAGACAGTAGAGCACACCCGGTTTCACCAGCATCATTGGCTTGCTTCGGGGCCTCTGCGTGTTCCGGAAACGTCGTGATTGCAAGGCGTGCTCCTTGATCTCCCTCCGGAACAAATTCCCGGAAGATACAATATACTCTCTCTTTCCCATTCTCGCAAACTCCCCCGTCACAAACCGATTCCAGCTCATCGGTGAGTCTTCAATTCCTTCTTCAGGAACGTTCCCGTGGCCGAGTCTTTCTCCCCCGCAACCTGTTCCGGAGTCCCGACAGCGACAATGATCCCTCCGGCCTCACCTCCTCCCGGCCCCAGATCCACCACCCAGTCGGCGGTCTTGATAACGTCGAGGTTGTGTTCGATCACGACCACGGTGTTTCCCTTGTCCACCAACCGGTTGAGCACGTCCAGCAGCATCCGGATGTCCTCGAAGTGGAGTCCCGTTGTGGGCTCGTCCAGGATATAGACCGTGCTGCCCGTGCTTACGCGTGAGAGTTCGGTAGAAAGTTTGACCCGTTGCGCCTCGCCCCCGCTCAACGTCGTCGCCTGCTGGCCCAGCGTGATATAGCCCAGCCCGACGTCATGCAACGTCCCGAGCTTTCGTTGCACGGCGGGGATTTCGCTGAAGAATCCGACTGCTTCGGTCACCGTCATATGGAGAACATCGGCGATCGACTTCCCCTTGTACAGAACCTGCAGGGTCTCGCGGTTGTAGCGCCGGCCGCGACAAACGTCGCACTGGACGAACACGTCCGGAAGGAAGTTCATTTCGATCTTCTTCACGCCGTCGCCTTCACACGCCTCGCAGCGACCTCCCGCGACGTTGAAGCTGAATCGCCCGGGCTTGTACCCCCGGATTTTCGCTTCGGGCAACTGGGAGAACAGGTCGCGGATCATGCCGAATACACCGGTGTATGTTGCAGGGTTTGATCTCGGCGTCCGCCCGATCGGCGACTGGTCGATTTCGATGACTTTGTCGATATGGTCGATCCCTGCAATCTCTTTGTACGCCAGAGGAACCGCCCGCGCGCCGAAAAACGTCCTCGCGAGAATCCGGTACAGCGTTTCCGAGATCAACGAAGACTTCCCGGACCCGCTGACCCCGGTGATCGCAACAAAGGTCCCGAGGGGCAAATCCAGCGTCACATTTTGAAGATTGTTCCCCGTCGCCCCTTTGAGAGTCAGCATGTTCCCGTTTCCCGGGCGGCGGGTCGCGGGGACAGGAATCGACTTCTTTCCGCGGAGATAGTGCGCTGTGTACGAAATCGGTTCAAAGCCGTTTCCGGATTCCGGAAGGGTGGAATTGCGGAGGGCCAGTTTTGACGGCGGCCCCGATGTCACGAGACGCCCGCCGTGTTCCCCTGCGCCCGGACCGAGGTCGATCACGTGATCAGCGCTTTCGATCATCTCCTTGTCGTGCTCCACGACGATGACGGTATTTCCCAGATCCCGAAGGCGCTTCAGGGACTCGATCAGCTTGATGTTGTCGCGTTGGTGCAGTCCGATGCTGGGTTCGTCAAGAATATAGAGGACGCCGACAAGTTGCGAGCCTATTTGTGTGGCAAGGCGGATGCGCTGCCCTTCCCCTCCCGAGAGCGTCCGCGCCGCCCGGTCCAGTGTCAGGTAGTCAAGGCCGACATTCTCGAGGAAGCCCAACCGTTGCCGGATTTCCTTCAAAATCGGCGAGGCAATCACGGATGTGCGTTCCCCGAACTTAAGGTCCGCGAAGAACTTGACCGCCTTCGACACGGGGAGAGAGACCACATCCTGGATATTGTAGCGCTTCCCTGTCCGGTCGTCTTCGATGCGGATGGCGAGACTCTCTTTCTTCAGTCTGCCTCCGTGACACGATGCGCAGGGGATCGAATTCATAAACGCTTCGACCCACTCCCGGATATTGTTGGAGGAAGACTCCGCATAGTAATGCCGGAGCATGGCCAGCACACCCGTGAAACGGTGTTTGTAGGTAACGGTCCGACCGCCGGCATAGGTGTACTCCATCTCGAACCGCTCGTCACCGCCCCCGTACAACAACACCTCCTTTGCCTGCTTCGAGAGCTTCTTCAATGGAGTGTCGAAATCGAATCCCAGTTTTTTTGCCACTCCACGGATCTGGCTGAACGCCCATGTCGACCGGGGTTTCCCGAACGGAGCAAGTCCCTCTTCATTGATGCTCTTCGAAGGATCCGGAACAATTAGTGCGACATCAAGCTCCTTCGTCTCACCCAGCCCATTGCAGTCAGAGCATGCACCGAACGGTGAGTTGAAGGAAAATGAATTCGGCGCCGGGTCCTCGTAGCTGATCCCGCAGTAGGTACAGGCCAGATGGCGGCTGAAGAGGACGTCGTCTCCCGAGAGTGCTCCCTTTCCTTTCGCCTTCTTCGCCGGCTGGTCCTTGCCTTCAATGTTCGCAATCGATTGCTCCGTTCCCGAACCGGAGCGCCACTTCCACGCTGTCAGCGACACGCGACCGGATCTTCTCCCCGCCGACGACCCGGTCGACCACAATCTCGATGTTGTGGACCTTGTACCGGTCTACGGTCATCCCCGAAGTGATCTCACGCACGGCGCCATCCACGCGGACACGAAGAAAGCCGTCCTTCAAGATCTCCTCGAACAGCTCCCGGTAATGCCCTTTGCGCCCGCGGACCACGGGAGCGAGAATCTGAATCCGACTCCCGGCCGGGAGGTTGGTCAGGCTCTCAACGATCTGATCCGACGTCTGTTTCTGGACCTTCCTCCCACATTTCGCACAATACTGCACGCCGCAGCGGGCAAAGAGGAGTCGGAGGTAGTCGTAGATCTCCGTCACCGTCCCGACGGTGGACCGGGGATTGTGGCTGATGGTCTTCTGTTCGATCGAGATCGCCGGACTCAATCCCTCGATGTAATCCACGTCGGGCCGTTCCATGACGTCGAGGAATTGCCTTGCATACGCAGAGAGACTCTCCACAAACCGCCGTTGCCCCTCCGCATAGATGGTATCGAAGGCGAGCGTCGACTTTCCCGAACCGGAAAGGCCGGTAATGACGACCAGCGCGTTCCGCGGGATATCGACGTCGACGTTCTTCAGATTATGTTCACGCGCCCCTCGGACGACGATCATCCCATCGGTGGGGCGGGTGGATTCTGCGGGCATGGTGAACGGAATGTTGTGCTATACGATACGGCGGCGTTTGCTCAGATACTCCGCAAGGGCGACATCGAACGGCGTCCCGGTGTCCAGCAGGACATAATCCACGCCGTGTTCCCGGCACTCACGTTTGTAGTGATCAACAAACGATGCCAGTGCATTCCGGTACGCAGACTGGATGTGCCACGGCTGGGTGGTGATGCGTTCCCCGGTTTCAAGGTCGCGAAAAGCGGCATCGTTCCCGAAGGCAAACGATCGCTCAAGGGGGTCAAGGATGTGGAGAACAATGACTTCATTCTTTTTATGCCGGAAGTGCTTCAGCGCCGTCATGACCTCCCGGGGCTCATCGAAAAGATCGCTCAAAATGATCACCAATCCCCGTCGTCTGATCCTGTCCGCAACCTGATGGAGCGACGGTGCGGTCCCCGTCTTCCCGCCGGCAGATACCCGCTGCAATGCCAGGAGAATCTGGCGAAGATACGTTCGTGTGGCGTGCGGCGGAAGGAACGACGTGATGCGTTCGTCAAACAACGTCAGGCCGACGGCGTCCTGTTGTTTGATCATCAGAAACGCAAGGGCGGCCGCAAGATACGATCCGTAGGTCAGTTTCGAGATGTTGCCGGGGGACGCAAAACCCATCGACATGCTGGTGTCGAGAATCAGGTACGATTTGAGATTGGTCTCCTCCTCGAACTCCTTCACGAAATACCGCCCCGTCTTCCCGTACAGTTTCCAGTCGATCCTCCGGAGTTCGTCTCCAGGCATATACTGACGGTGCTCCGCAAACTCCACGCTGAATCCGTGGTACGGACTCTGGTGGAGGCCGGTGATGAACCCCTCGACGACGAGTCGTGCGCGGAGCTCCATATTGGAAAGCCGCGATACAACATGCGGCTGAAGATATTGTCGGTAGTCGTCGGCCACGGGGGATCTGCAATGATTACAGGGACTTATTATCGCGCGAAAGTGCGGGTCTTGCCGGCTTTTTTGTCATCTCGGGTTGATCAACCGTAGTATCGGGGAATGCCTCTTCCGCGGGCTTTCCCAGGTGGTCCAGTTCATACCTGGCCGACGAGGCCATCTCATTCTGGGGAAAGCGCGCCAGGAACTCGCGATACGCGGCTGCTGCGCTGTCAAGATTGTGGATCTCATTATTGTAGATGAAACCGATCAGAAAAAGGGATGAGGGCGCCTGTGCACCTTCAGGAAATACCGAAAGGTAGTGACGGTACGCGTCGATCGCGAGCTGCGGTTCATGCGTGTCGTTGTTTCGGATCGTCGCCACAAGGTAAAGGGCACGCTCTGCCTGTGGAGTCCCCGGGTATTCGGCGGCCACGTTCTCGTACGCGGCAATCGAAGGCTGAAAATAGGTTTTGCTATCGCCGGCCAGACGGACCGAATCCGCAGATGCTTCAGCCCGTGCATACGTCTGTTCCGCGTTCTGAAGCATCTCCTCGGCGCTCTGTTTCCTGCATCCGCCGAGCACAATCATTGCAGGCACTACGATCAGCCAAACTCGAGAATGCATTCCCATACTCTCCCAATCGATGGTCACAATGGTCCATAAACAACTATATGTACCCAAATCGGCGTCGAGAATCAAACACGGTGGAACCAGCCCTCAACCCCGGTGTGCCGTATCAAACGGCGTCTGCCGATCGCTGCATGACGGCCCCGAAGAAACCATCGGTTCCGTGGCGATGGGGATAGAGCATGAGGAACTCAGCGTCGCGATCGATCGGGATTCCTGCATCGTGCAGGATCTGCCCGGCCGGGAGGAGTCGGAAGTCCACGTGGTCGCGAAGGAATAGCATGACCTGCTCTTCATTCTCCCGCGCAAGCAAGGAACAGGTCGCATACACAAGCCTCCCGCCCGGTTTGACGTCACTCGCATAGCGTCGAAGCAACCGCTGCTGCGTGTCCGTCATTTGTACAAGCATCTCACGGGAGAATGTTTGTTTCAACCAGGGATTTCGGCGATAGGTCCCCGTCCCGCTGCAGGGGGCGTCGATGAAGACCGCATCATAACGGCGTTCGCGCTCGTCGCTCTCGCCGGTCATTCCTCCCACGACATGGATGACCGACGCCCCGGCCCGTCGTTTTCGCTCTTCGAGGTTTGCGAGTCGTTGCCGTGAACTATCTGTGGCAACGATTGTTCCGGTGTTATGCATGAGCGCCGCAATATGCAGCGTCTTGCCTCCCGCACCGGCACATGCATCGAGAATACGTTCCCCTGCGGCGGGCTGGAGCAAATACGAGAGCAGCTGGCTTCCCTCGTCCTGCATTTCAAACCAGCCGCGTCGAAACGCCTGAAGTCCCTGGATGCTCGCCCGCTTGGGGAATACGAGTCCGACCGGAGATCGCTCTGTCGGGGTCACATCAATCCCCTCGCGGTGAAGACTCTCCTGACATTCCTCCCGTGAACACTGCAGGGTGTTTACTCTCGCACTGATGGGGGGAGGACTATTGGACGCTTCGCACAGCGCCCCCGCCTCTTCAGGCCCGAATTTCTGGACCCATTCGGCGACAATATCTGAGTGGATGGAATGCTGAAGGGCAAGATGTTCGACTCTTGACTCAGGCCAATGAAACGACGTCCATGCTCCCGAAATGCTCTTCAGACACATGTCGAAAGAGGCGGTGCGTACATACGACGACCAGAGCGCGCCGATCGACGCTGCAATTTCTGCGTTTCCGACGGCCCGGATGACAATGAGATACGTCAGGAGAAGAACAAAAAGCCGTGCCCCGCCTTCCGGTGCTGACTCCGGAGTGGCAGACACGGCTGATTGCATAACGTGGTTAAGCAGCGAACGATTGCGGACCACATCGAAGACGACTTCTGCGATGAAGCGCCTGTCCCGGGCGCCCAGATAATGTCGCGTCCGAAAGAACTCACCGACTACCGCATCGGCCGGCGAACGTGTTTCTTCAAGACGGCCGAGGAGTTCGACCACGTGTCCATAGAGGGAGGTCTCTTTCATAGCTCCCGAATTGCATGGCGGGGCGTCAATGCCGGACCTCTTCGGCATTATTCGCGACCCTTGCATAGGTCAGAAGCCCGGCCCGGTCAAGCGTCGCCTCGACGGTATCTCCGTTCGAGAGTTCCCCGTTCAGGATCTTTTCTGACAGGGCATTCGTCACATGTTTTTGGATCACCCGTCTTTAACGGTCTCGCGCCATACATTGGATCGTAGCCGAGTTTCGCGAGCCAATCCTTGGCCTCCTCCGAGACCTTCAATGTGATCCCTTGCGCCTGAAGCAGCGCCTGGACACGATTGAGCTGGAGCGAAACCACCTTCCGGATATCTTCGGGTCGCAGCGGCCTGAAAACGATGATCTCATCGATCCGGTTGAGAAACTCCGGCCTGATCGTCTGACGCAGCAATTGATAGAGCTCCGTGCGGAGTCCCGCAAACGTCTCTTCCCACTCCCCATCGTTCGCGAAATCCGAGGCGATCCGTTCGCTGATGAGCTGCGAGCCGAGGTTCGACGTCATGATGATGATCGTGTTTTTGAAATCGACCGTCCGCCCCTTGCTGTCCGTCAGCCGGCCGTCATCGAGCACCTGCAGCAGAATATTGAACACGTCCTGATGGGCCTTTTCGATCTCATCGAGCAGCACGACGGAATAGGGTCTCCGCCGCACCGCCTCGGTCAACTGTCCGCCCTCCTCGTACCCGACGTATCCCGGAGGGGCGCCGATGAGACGCGACACGGAGAACTTCTCCATGTATTCGCTCATGTCGATGCGCACGATGGCGTTCTCGTCGTTGAAGAGGAACTCCGCGAGCGCGCGCGCCAGCTCCGTCTTCCCGACGCCGGTGCTTCCCAGAAAGATAAACGAGCCGATCGGGCGTTTCTCGTCCTGCAGTCCGGCGCGCGATCGCCGGATCGCATCGCTCACGACCTTCACGGCTTCGTCCTGCGCGACCACGCGTTCGTGCAGCCGTTCTTCCAGGTGCAGCAGCTTTATCCGGTCGCTCTCGAGCATCCTGCTGACCGGGATCCCGGTCCATCGGGCCACGATCTCGGCGATGTCCTCCGCGTCCACCTCCTCCTTCAGCATTTTCTGGTCTTTCTGGACTTCCGCGAGCTTTCGCCGACGCTTCCTTGATCTTCGTTCGAGATCGGCGATCGTCCCATAGCGGAGCTCCGCCACTCTGCCGAGGTTGCCGTTGCGCTCCTCACGTTCCGCCTCGGTGCGCGCCCGCTCGACGCTCTCCTTCATTGCCCGGATCGACTGGATCAATTCCTTTTCCACCTGCCAGTGGGCCCGCAGGCCTGAGCGGTCCTGTTGCTGCTCCGCCAGCTCCCGTTCGATTTCCGTCAGCCGATCCTTCGATGCTTCGTCCTTCTCCCTCCTGATCGCCTCCCGTTCAATCTCCAGCTGCTTGATTTTTCGCTCCACCGCGTCAAGTTCCTCGGGCAGCGAGTCGATTTCGATGCGGAGTTTCGATGCCGCTTCATCGACCAGGTCGATCGCCTTGTCCGGAAGGAAGCGGTCGGCGATATACCGGTGGCTCAGCTGTGCCGCGGCGACGAGAGCCCCATCCGTGATGCGGACGCCGTGATGGACTTCATACCGTTCTTTCAGTCCGCGAAGGATCGAGATCGTATCCTCGACCGTCGGCTCGTTGATCATCACCGGTTGGAACCGCCGTTCGAGAGCCGGGTCTTTTTCGATATACTTCCGGTACTCATCGATGGTGGTCGCGCCAATGGCGCGGAGTTCCCCCTTCGCGAGGGCGGGTTTCAGCATGTTTGCCGCGTCGACCGAACCCTGCGCCGCTCCGGCTCCGACGAGGGTATGGAGCTCGTCGATAAAGAGAATGATCTCTCCCTGGGACTCCTCCACCTCTTTCAGAAGGGCTTTGAGGCGCTCTTCGAATTGCCCCCGGAAACTCGTCCCGGCAACAAGCGATCCCATATCAAGCGCGATGATCCTCTTCGTCCGAAGGGTCTCCGGAACGTCGCCTTTCACGATCCTGCCGGCGATCCCCTCAGCGATTGCGGTCTTCCCGACGCCGGGTTCGCCAATGAGCACAGGGTTGTTTTTCGTCCGCCGGGCAAGGACCTGGAGAACGCGGCGGATCTCCTCGTCGCGCCCGATCACCGGATCGAGCTTTCCTTTCCGTGCGAGTTCGTTCAGATCCCGTCCGTAGCGCTGCAAGGCCTGATACTTGTCTTCGGGGTTTTGATCGGTCACCCGCTGGTTGCCGCGGATCTCTTTCAGGACCGAAAAGATGGTTTCCTTGGTCAGTCCCTGATCATGGAGAATCCGAGCGGCAGCCGAACTCCCTTCCTCAAGCAATCCGAGAAGCAGGTGCTCCGTACTGACATATTCGTCCTTCAGATCCTGCGCCTGTCGAAGCGCCTGGTCAAAAACCCGGGCGAGCGTCGGGGAGATGCTCTGGTTGCTGATGGAACCCCCGGTCGCCTTCGGAAGACGCTCGAGGAGCTCCGTCATCTTGATCTTGATGTAGCTGACGTTCGCGCCGGCTTTTTGCAGAATCGGGACCACAGTACCGGCGGAATCCTGCATCATCGCAGCAAGAAGATGCTCCGGCTCGATCGCCGGATTGTTATAACTCGATGCGATCTCCTGGGCGTTCTGAACCGCTTCCTGAGATTTGATGGTAAATTTATTGAAGTTCATAGATCGTTCCTTTTCTCTGCAGGGCCGACGCCAATTTCCCCGTTTCCTGTTCCACGCCGGGGAGGAGCGCCGTTCATGTCCTCTTCCAGTCGCTTCCCCGCCTTCTGCTCGATGACGACCTCGATCGCACGCTGCTTGTCTTTCGGCAGCCAGTCATGGAAGACAGTCAGACTGGCCAATCCGCCGCCCCCGGTGGGCATTTTCCCGAACACAATGGCCCAAAAGAGAACAGCGACCAACGCAAGGATGATCAGCCAGACTGCGATCTCCGTCATAGAGTGCTCCATATGCGAAAGGCGAGGGGTCGCCTCGCCTTCCGCTTGTATCGGGAGAATGCGTGGACGCCTGCAGACTTACTTCTTGTCTTCTTGTCCTTGTCTTTGTCATCCACGACTTCGTACTGGGCGTCTTCCACCTTCTTGTCGCCCGACGAGGGTCCTTCCTGGCCGCCGCGGCTGGCCTGGGAGCCTCCTTGCGGGCCGGCGGACGTCGCCTGTTGATACATCTGGCTCGACGCCTCGTTCCACGTCGTGTTCAACGTTTCCATCGCCGACTTGATGGTCGCGGCGTTGCCGCCCTTGATCGCCTCCTTCAGCTTCTCGTTGGCGCTTTCGATCTTCGCTTTGACCTCCGGGCTGATCTTCGATTCCAACTCCTTTAACTGCTTTTCCGTCTGGAACGTCAGATTGTCCGCCTGGTTCTTCACGTCGATCTCTTCCTTGTGCTTCTTGTCCTCCGCCGCGTGCGATTGAGCGTCGGTCTTCATCTTTTCGACTTCATCCTTGGTCAGACCGCTCGAGGAAGTAATCCGGATGGACTGCTCCTTGCCGGACGCCTTGTCCTTTGCCGAGACATGAAGCATGCCGTTGGCATCGATATCGAACGTCACTTCGATCTGCGGCACGCCGCGCGGTGCAGGCGGAATTCCGTCGAGATGGAACCGTCCCAGAGTCCTGTTGTCAACAGCCATCGGGCGTTCACCCTGTAACACGTGGATTTCGACCGACGTCTGACTATCGGAGGCAGTCGAAAACACCTCGCTCTTCTTTGTCGGAATTGTGGTGTTCGCGTCGATCAGCCTCGTCATGACATTGCCCAACGTCTCGATGCCAAGCGAAAGCGGGGTAACATCAAGCAGAAGGACATCCGTAACGTCGCCCGCGAGGACTCCGCCCTGGATCGCCGCTCCCACCGCCACAACCTCGTCCGGGTTGACTCCTTTGTGAGGTTCTCTTCCGAACATTTCTTTCACAAGCTGCTGGACCTTGGGCACCCGGGTCATCCCGCCAACGAGGATCACCTCGTCGATTTGCCCAGGCGACAGTCCGGCATCCTTCAGCGCGCGTTCTGTCGGACCAAAGGTCCGTCTGGATCAGGTCATCGACGAGCTGCTCAAACTTCGCCCGCGTCAGCGTCATGTTCAGATGTTTCGGTCCCTCCGCGGTCGCAGTGATGAACGGAAGATTGATTTCCGTCTGCATGAGCGTCGAGAGCTCCATCTTCGCCTTTTCGGCGCCTTCCCGGAGCCGCTGGAGCGCCATCGGATCCTTCCGCAGGTCGATGTTCTCCTGTTTCCTGAATTCGTCGGCGACATAGTCGAGGACGCGCTGGTCGAAATTATCGCCACCGAGATGCGTATCGCCGTTCGTCGACTTTACCTCGAACACGCCGTCACCGAGCTCGAGGATCGAAATATCGAACGTCCCGCCGCCAAGGTCGTAGATTGCGACTTTGATGTCCTTGTTCTTCTTATCGAGACCGTACGCAAGCGCTGCCGCAGTGGGCTCATTGATGATCCTTTTGACCGTCAGCCCGGCGATTTCACCGGCTTCCTTTGTGGCCTGACGCTGGGCGTCATTGAAGTATGCGGGGACAGTAATGACCGCCTCGGTGACCTTCTGACCAAGGTAGTCCTCCGCCGTCTGCTTCATTTTTTGGAGGATCATCGCGCTGATTTCCGGCGGCGAGTAGATCCGCCCGCCGACGTCAACGCGGGCCGTGTTGTTCTCGCCCTGGACGACCTTGTATGGGACGAGCTTCATCTCTTCGTTGACTTCGTTGTGGAACCGTCCCATGAACCGCTTGATCGAGAATACGGTGTTCTGGGAATTGGTTACCGCCTGGCGTTTTGCCGCCTGGCCGACGAGTCGCTCGCCGTTCTTGGCAAACCCGACGACTGAAGGGGTCGTCCGTGCACCCTCGGAATTCGGGATCACTACCGGATCGTTCCCCTCCATGACCGCAACGCAGCTGTTGGTAGTTCCAAGGTCTATTCCTATAATTTTACTCATTTCTGACAGACTCCTTCCTCATTTCCTAAGTTTCTCCCCAATATTGCAACAGATATGCCACGAAGGCCCCAATATCGGGCATTGTAATCCATTGCGATATAAGAAGATACGAGATGGTCCGATACCGCCCGATTCGATCACCTCTGGTACTGTATGCCATGTTGGCCGATTTACGACTCATTGGCAGGACGACGGGCTGACAATATTTCCGACTCGAGTTCCTTGACATTGGACGAATCATTTCCTAGAATAGCCGGGTCAAATCCTGCCTGGATCTCATCAGCTTATCCGCAACCAAACTCCAGTACCGCAATGATACTTTGATAAATGGTATGAGGGAGGGCTATCATGGTTACAGAGGGCGACTTGCGTAACGGTTTGAAGGCGAGGGTATTCGGGTCGAAGATCTATACGTTCGAGACGATCGATTCGACCAACAACTGTGCGCGGGTGCTGGCGAATTGCTGGGCCCCCGAAGGGAACAGTAGTCATTGCTGAAGAACAAACGGCCGGACGCGGCCGGTTGGCAGATCCTGGATTGCCAATCCCGGGGAGAACCTGACCTTCTCCGTCATCCTTCGGCCCGTCCGGGAGCCCCGAGACCATCAACGTTCTCCCCCTTTGCGTCGGCATAGCGCTGGCGGAGGTGATCGAACAGATGACCGGGTTGGAGGTCGTCTGCAAATGGCCGAACGATATCCTCATTCATGGCAAGAAAGCGGCCGGCATATTGATCGAAGGTTCCTTGCGGGACTCGTCCATTGATTACGCCGTGGTCGGCATCGGCCTGAACATCAACCAGCGGACGTTTGCCGCAGAAATCTCTTCCAAGGCGACGTCGCTTGCCCTGGCGGCTGGCCACGAATTCGACCGCATCCGGATTTTCCAGGAGATCCTGCTTTCCCTCGAGCGGCATTACCGGCGTTTTCGCCACAAGGGATTCGATGATATCGTGCCGCTCTGGATCAGCAGGTCACGAATGGTCGGCTCTCGGATCGCAGTATCCCAGAACGGGACAATCCTCACAGGAACGGTCAAGGGACTCACCACTCATGGCGAACTCCTGCTTGACCACGACGGCGAAGAACGGACCTTTCTCGCCGGCGATGTCACGATCCTGGAGCACTCTCTCATGGCACACTAGGACCCATGCTGCTTGCCATTGATATCGGGAACACGCATACCGTTGTAGGAGTCTTTTCGTCCGATCGCCTTCTTTCCGAATGGCGTCATCTCCAGTTCCGTCCCCCGCACGTCGGATGAAACCTGGCTTCTGCTGAAGAGCTTTCTCTCCGAGGCCGGGATCGATCCGAAATCCATCACGCACGTGGGGATCTCCTCCGTCGTCCCGAACCTGACGCCGCTGTACGCCTCGATCGCCGAACGCTTCCTGAAGACGAGACCCTTTCTCGTTGAGGGTTCGGAGAGCCTGGGAATAAAGGTCCTGGTCGTTGATCCTCCGTCGGTCGGAGCGGACCGGCTATGCAATGCTGTCGCCGGCTTTGCACGCTACGGGGGTCCGCTGATCATCATCGATCTTGGAACCGCGACCACCTATGATGTGGTCGACGCTTCGGGGATCTATCTGGGAGGGGCGATCGCGCTGGGTCTTGAGTCCGAAGCCGCGGAGCTCCACCGGCGGGCCGCGAAACTCCCGAAAATCGAACTGCGGTTTCCACCAACGGTGATCGGCAAGGACACGGTGAGCAGCATGCAGGCAGGGGTGATGTTCGCGGCGGCCGACGCGATTGAAGGGATGGTGGCAAGGATCAGGACGGAACTCGGCGTTCCCGCCCGCGTGATCGCGACGGGAGGTCTTTCGTCTGTGGTCGGCTCCGCACTGCCCCTCCATCGAGGCCATCGAGCCGAATCTTGTCCTCGATGGTATCCGCCTGATATGCGAGCGGGCAGGTCGAATGCCTGCCCGCTAAGAACTTCCGAACCGCCCTTTTTGATTACGCGCCTCAGGGAGTACCCGCAATTCTCACGCATGCCTGAGCAAGATCAGACAACGGCGCGAAATAGACGCCGAGCAGGAGCACCGGGACCACCAGCACCAGCACCATGCGCCTTCTGCGGGACGCTGAAGGCGATCGCGGCCCGTCCTCCCCCTTCTCGAAGTACATGTTCTTCAACACCCGCACATAATAGTACAGGGCAATCACGCTGTTGAGCGCCCCCACCACCGCAAGCCACACCCACCCGTCGTTCAGCACCGCCGCGAAAAGATACAGCTTGCCGATGAAACCCGCGCGGTCGGAGGAAGGCCGGTCAGCGACATCAGGAAGATGGACAGCGACACCGTCACGAAACGGCGCGCGCGGCCCAATCCCCTTGTACTCCTCCATGTCCTCGCTCCCGGTCTTGTTCGCGATCAGCATGACCACGTAGAACGCGCCGAGATTCATGAAGAGATAGATCACAAAATAAATCATGACGGCGGCCAGCCCCTGGTTGTTCATCACGACCACCCCCATCAGCAAATACCCGGCATGGGCGATGCTGGAATAGGCCAGCATGCGCTTCATGTTGTTCTGCCAGATGGCCACCACATTGCCGACCGTCATGGTCAGGACGGAGAGTGCGGCAACGAGCTGACACCAGTCGAACCCGTTGCAGCGTGGCCCACGTTCCCGCCGGGAGCGCCGGGCCGGCCGTGTCGATGAACGTCACCTTGAAGAAGCGGATCATCATCGCGAATCCGCCGGCTTTGGAAGCAACCGAAAGGAACGCGGTGATGGTGATCGGGGCCCCTTCGTACACGTCGGGGGCCCAGAAGTGGAACGGCACCGCGGAGATCTTGTACCCGAAACCCGCCAGGGCCAGAATCCCGGCGATGACCAGCGCATACATGGAGCTGCCGCCGCGCGCAATAATGGCCGGGAAGCTCGTGGTTGATCATGCCGAGGTCCAGGGATCCGGTCAGGCCGTAGAGGATCGAAATGCCGTACAGCATCATCCCGGAGGAAAACGGCGCCGTAGATGACGTACTTCAATGATGCTTCGCTGGAGTCTGCCGCCTCGCGCGTATAGCCGGAGAGGATATAGGAAGAAAGCGAGGAGAGCTCGAGGGCGATATACATCATCAGCAGGTTGTTTGCCCCGGCCATCAGCATCATCCCGAGCGTCATCGCCGACGATCAGCGCGATATACTCTCCCATGGGCCGCGGCCGGCTCTTCAGTTCCGACGACCACTGCGAAAACACGACGATCAGCACGGCGGAGGCGAGGATGACGAGCTTGAAAAAGGCCGCGAAGGGATCGACCGCGTACCATATTGCTGAACACTGGTGACGTTGACGCCCCACTGCCCGAGGACGAAGCCCGAGCGACGTCAGAAGCCCGAGCGATCACGACGATGACCGTCGCCCCCGGGCGTTTGCTGACAGAGATCGGTAATGATCGCGATCAGCAGCGTTGCCGTCAGCGCGACCTCGGGAAGGAGGTGCTGAAGATCGTTGAGTATCTGTTCTGCCATGGATGGACGCCTAGTTCATGCCGATCATCGCCGGGCCGGAAGCCTGAAGAATCCCGGCGAGCGTGTTAAGCGAGCTGTTCATCAGGTCCAGTATCGGGGCCGGATAGATGCCGAGGAACATGACGATCACCGCCGAGCGAGGCCAGCATCAGGGTCTCGCGGCCGTTCATGTCCGTCAAGCCCTTCCACTTGTCGGGCAGCGGTCCGAGGAACACGCGCTGGAGCACCCAGAGCATGTAGCCTGCGGTCAGGACGATCGTGACCGCGCTGATGATCGTCAGGGTCTGGAAGGTCTGGAACGCCCCCAGGAGCGAGAGCACTTCGCTGACGAACCCGCTCAGTCCGGGGAGGCCGAGCGCGGCAAAGAAGGCGACCGTCATGACCCCCGCATAGCGCGGCATCTGGTTCATCAGCCCGCCGAACTCGTTCAATCCGCGCGTATGCGCACGGTCGTAGATCACGCCCACGATAAGGAAGAGCATCGCGGTGATGGTCCCGTGATTGAACATCTGGAACACCGCGCCGGTCATCCCCTGCGTATTCATCGACGCCATGCCCAGGACGACGATCCCCATATGGCTGATGCGACGAATAGGCGATGAGTTTCTTGAAATCGGTCTGCGCCATCGCGACCAGCGCGCCGTAGACCATGCTGATGACGCCGAGCAGCGCGAGCTCCCAGGAGAAATGCCGCATGGCATCCGGAAAGACCGGGAAGCTGATGCGGAGCATGCCGTACGTTCCCATTTTCAGCAGAACGCCGGCGAGGATGACGCTGATGGGGGTCGGCGCCTCGACGTGCGCGTCGGGCAGCCAGGTATGGAACGGGAAGAGCGGCACTTTGATCGCGAACCCGATGAACAGCGCGACGTAGGCGGCATAGCGCCACCACGTGCCCGATGCCGGCGAGCAGCGACCCGGGACAAAGTTGCCCGGGTCCATCATCTGCAAGCATGATTGAACGTGTGGATCTTCTCCAGTCCCTGGACGACCCCTGGCTGCGCCTCGGCACACCGAGTACAGGGTGCCGGCCGGATCGATATACACGTTCGTGCTGAAGTAAAGGGCGAGCATCGCGAGCAGCATCAGCACGCTGCCCAGCAGCGTGTACAGGAAGAACTTGATTGCGGCATATTCGCGCCGCGGCCCGCCCCAGATGCCGATCAGGAAGTACATCGGGAGCAAGCATGATTTCCCAGAACATGTAGAAGAGGAAGAAGTCGAGCGCCACGAACACCCCCATCATGCCGGCGTCGAGAAGAAGGAAGAGGGCGAAATACCCTTTGACCGATTTCTCGATCGTCCACGAGGAGAGGGTCGCGATGAAGCTGACGATCGCGGTCAGGAGAACCATCACGACGCTGATCCCGTCGATCCCGAGCAGATACTCGATATGAACGCGGCCGAACCACGAGACGCTTTTCACGTCGATCCATTGCGCCTTTTCGACGAACTGCATCGTCGACTGGTCGTTGATGCCCGCCAGGCCGCGGTCGAAGTGGTTGAAGACGACGACCGCGAGGACCACCTGGAAGAAGGTGACCCCGAGCGACGTCCAGCGGATGATATCCGGCCGGTTCTTGGGGAGCGACAGGACGATCACCATGCCGAACACGGGAAGGAACGTCAACCAGGAAAGGATCCCGATTCCGAGAAATGACGAAGTCATATGCGTAGCATCCTTCAGGAACTGCAAATGTTCAAAGACAACTTTGGAGACACAACCCGGGGGGAACGATCATCCCAGCCGGAAAATGAAATAGAACACCATGACGCTGAAGAGCGCCAGGACAACGTAGGTCTGAACGCGGCCGGTCTGCGTTTTCCGGAGCACCAGCCCGAGCGCGCCGGAGAACCGGGCGGAAAAATTCACCGCGCCGTCGACAACATATGTGTCGAACAGGCCGCTGATGTATGACAACCCCCGCGTCGAAAGTCCCGACGCCGTTGACGAGACCGTCGATAATCGTGTCGTCAAACCATCGCAGGATCCGGGTCAGGAGCAGCACGCCGTTGATCACGACCCCCATGTACAGCTCGTCAAAATACCATTTATTGAGGAGGAACGTATGGAGCGGCTTGAGCGATCGTGCGACCGCATCCGCATTGATCTTCTTCCAGTAGTACGTCGCGAACGCGGCGAGAATGCCGAGGCCGGCCATGAGCAGCGAGAGCCCCATCGCCGTCACGTGAACGTGGTGCAGCGCTTCCTCGAACGCCTCCCTGCCGGGTGCGGCCAGCATGGTCGGGACGACCGACTCCGGCCGGGCGACGGCCTGCACGAGCCAGCTCTGCGCGGTGCTGAACGGATTCCAGCTGAAGGCGAAGAAACAGGAGAACACCGCCAGGACGATCAGGGGGATGGTCATGACCTTGGGCGACTCGTGCACGTCCGCGAGCCTGCGCGGATCGCTGTGCTCCCCGAGGAATGTCAGGATCACGATCCGGAACATGTAGAACGCCGTTAAGCCCGCGACTACAAAACCGATGACCGGGATGAGCGTGTGGCCGGTGAGCCCCGCGAACGCGAGGGTCCCGGCGAGGATCTCATCTTTGCTGAGGAAACCCGATGTTAGCGGGACGCCCGAGATGGCCAGCGTATAGACAAGAAACGTCCAGAACGTCACCGGCATCCTGCGTTTCAGGCCGCCCATGTTGCGGATGTCCTGCGGATCGGTATGGTGATCATCGCGATGCAGCGCGTGATGCATCGCATGGATCACGGACCCTGATCCGAGGAAGAGGCCGGCCTTGAACATCGCATGCGTCGCGAGGTGGAAAAATCCCGCCGGTGTATCCGCCCACACCCAGCGCCATGATCATATAGCCAAGCTGGCTGATCGTCGAATACGCGAGCACCTTCTTGATGTCGTTTTGCACGATGGCAATCGTTGCGGCGATGAACGCCGTGATGGCGCCGATGTACGCGATCACAACGAGGGCGTCAGCCGTCATCAGCGGGAATGTCCGCGCGACGAGATAGACCCCGGCTGCGACCATCGTCGCGGCGTGGATCAACGCGCTCACCGGCGTTGGTCCTTCCATGGCATCCGGGAGCCATACATGGAGAGGGAACTGCGCCGATTTTCCGACAGCACCGCAGAAGATCAGGACGCCGGCAACGGTCAGCATCCAGGGGCTGTTGCCCGGCAGTACGCCGCCCTTGATCCCCTCGAAGATTTCCTGCAGCCCGAACGTATGGAACGTCGCATACAACGTCAGAATCCCCACAAGGAATCCGAAGTCCCCGATCCGGTTGGTGATGAACGCTTTGATGGCCGCGTTCGAAGCGCTCTTCTTTTCGTACCAATGCCCGATGAGGAGATAGGAGCAGATGCCGACGAGTTCCCAGCCGACATACAGCATGAAGAGGTTATCGGCGAGGACAATGTTCAACATCGAGAACGAGAACAGCCCCAGGAAGGAAAAATACCGGGAGTAGCGGATATCATCCTTCATATACCCGATCGAGAAGAAATGCACGACCGTGCTGACGAGCGTCACCACCACCAGCATGATCGCCGCAATGTTGTCGATCTGGATCCCCAGGACGATCTTGAGCGGTCCGATCCCCGGCACCGAATGAAAATCGATCCACGGGAAGCGCATCGTGATCGTTTCGTTCGGTGAGAAGCCGAGCTTCTGGACGAGAACGACGCCCGAGAGGAGAAGCGCGGCGGAAATGAAGCCCGTCTCCAGCCAGTCCCCACCGCGGGGCAGTCTCTTGCCGAAAAAGATCAAGAGTGCAAAGCCCCCCAGAGGGAGAAGCAGAATCGTGAGTGCGAGCGTGATCAGCGTTTCATGTGCCATAGAAGAGGAGCGTCGTAGCTTATTCTTTCAGTGAACTGACCTCGTCGACATTGATCGTCTGGAACCGGTGATAGATGTTCAGGACGATCGCGAGGGCGATGGCGGCTTCAGAGGCCGCAAGGATGATCACGAAGATCGATGCCGCCTGGCCGTCGAGGTTCAGCGACGCATACCGCGAGAATGCCACCAGATTGATGTTCGCCGCATTCAGCACGAGTTCCACGCCCATCAACACGAGGATCGCGTTCCTGCGGGTGATGATGGCATACAGTCCGAAGGCAAACAGCACCGCGCTGACGATCAAAAAATGCGCCAGCTGGACATGCGGAAGCCACGCAAGGATGTCGTTCCACACCGGAGACAACGAGCTCATGGTCAGGCCTTTCGATGACGGCGGGCAATCATGACCGCGCCAATAAGGGCGACGAGGAGAACAACGGACGCGACTTCAAACGGCAACAGATACGTCGTCATCAGCATGGACCCCAGTGTCGACGTCGTCGACGTCACGGAAAGCGGGACAACAGGGGTCTGGCTCCACGTCGAATAGAAGATCCCGGACAGCGATCCCACCACCATCCCCGTAACGATGAGGGCGGCCCAGACATTTAGCGACCCGCCTCGGATATCGACGCTGATCACCTTGTTTGTCAGCATCAGGCCGAACAGCATCAGGACGAGGATTCCTCCCACGTAAATCAGCACCTGGGTCACCGCCAGGAAATCCGCCTGCAGGAGGACATAGAAGGCGGCCACGCTGAACAGCGTAAAGACAAGCGAGAACGCAGCGTAGAGGACGTTGCGGGAAAAGACGACCACTCCCGCAGAAACGACCGCGACGACCGCAAACACGTAGAAGATGATGTCGAATAATTCCATGGCGGTCAGGACTTGGGTTCTTGAGGTGGTATCGAGGTCGCCGAAGGCGACGGAGACGCAGGGGGTGCAGGAGACGGCGTCGCAGCAGGCGATGGAGAAGCCGGTGTCGTCGGGGCCGGGGCCGCAGCTTTCGCAGCTGCAGTGGCGGCTGCCGCGGCAGCCTTCTTCGCGGCCTGCTCTTTGTCATACTCCGCCAGCTTCCCCCTTGCCTCGTCGGCCTGCTGAGAAGTCATTGTCGAAAAGCTGTAGATCAGGTTGTTCCGTTCGTATTCCGAAAACTCATAGACATCGGTCATGTAGATGCAGTCGGTCGGGCACGGCGGCACACAGAGACCGCAGTAGCAGCATTTCGCAATGTCGATCGTGAAGACCGGCACGTAGAGCCGCTTCTTCGTGTTCTTCGACGTCATCCCCAGGTTGACGTCGGGAGTAGACTTGATCGTTTCGATGGTAATGCAGTCCACCGGGCACGCCATGGAGCACTGATCGCATCCGATGCAGTCATCGATGTTGACATAGAGCCGGTTGCGCGCGCGTTCCGGGAGCTTCAGCTTGACGTCAGGGTACTGAATCGTGACTGCCGGGGTGAAGAGATGCTTCCACGTGACCTTCATCCCGATCAGAACAGTGACAATGCCGTCCCAGATGTTGTGAAAATACGTTCCCATAAGATCGAAGTCCCTAAGTATTCTCCTCATCGCTCTGCGGTGCGCCCGTTAGCGTACCGCGAGCGTCCAGATCCCGACGCCGAACACGATGACGAAGGCGAACGGAATAAGCACTTTCCAACCGACGTACATGAGCTGGTCGACCCGCAGCCGGGGCAGGGTCCAGCGCAGCCACATCTGCACGAACACAAACCCCATCCCCTTCATGACGAACCAGAAGAACCCCCACCACGGCCCCGACAAAAATTCGCCGAACGGGCTGTTCCATCCGCCGAAGAAGATGGTGGTTGCGATGGCCGAGACGGCGAACATGTTGGCATACTCGGAGAGGAACAGCAGGGCAAACCGCATCCCGCCGTATTCCGTGTGATATCCGCCGACGAGCTCCGACTCCGCTTCCGGGATATCGAAGGGCGTCCGGTTCACTTCCGCCAGCGATGCGACAAAGTAGATCAGGCAGGCCAGGAAGAGGAACGGTGCCTTCTGAAAGACGAACCAGTTCCAGAACCAGCCGCCCTGCAGCCGGTTCAGCTCCTGAAGATCGAAGCTTCCCGCCACCATCACGACCGCCAGAATCGCGAGCGCGACAGGGATTTCATACGAGATGATCTGCGCCGCGCTTCGCAGCGCACCGTAGAGCGACCATTTGTTGTTCGACGCCCACCCGGCCATCAGGAGACCGATCACGACGAGCGACGTAATGGCAATGACGTAGAACAACCCGATATTGATCTCGCTCCCGACAAACGCAGCGCTGAACGGAATCGCCGCATACGCGGCATACGATCCGACGAACACGACATACGGGGCGAGAATGAAGAGCTTTCGGTCGGCGGCCGACGGAATGATATCCTCTTTCTGAATGAGCTTCAGAATATCGGCAATCGTCTGGGACCATCCGTGCCATCCCCCCGTCCGCATGGGACCAAGACGGTCCTGCATGTGCGCGGAGACTTTCCTCTCCCACCAGACGGCAAAGAGCGCGAACGGAATCACCCAGAGTAACGGCACGACAGCCATGATCGCGTAGGCGATCAGGGGATTCTGGAAGAGGCCGATGAGAAATTCTTTCATAGGTTCGATCCGGAGAACATGAAACCGCTGCTACCTGTCGACTTCACCGAGGACGATGTCGATGCTGCCCAGGATCGCGACGACATCGGCGATCATCGAGCCCCGGCACATCGCCGGGAGCGCCGAGAGGTTGACGAAGCACGGGCTTTTCGCCTTGACGCGGAACGGGCTTGCCGTGCCGTCCGATACGACATAGAATCCCAGCTCGCCCTTCGGCGTTTCCGTCCGGGCATAGACCTCGCCGGGATTGGGGCGGATGCGCTTCGGGAGCGCGGCCTGGACATCGCCTTCGTCCGGCATCAATTCCACCGCCTGTTCCATGATGCGCACGCTCTGTTCCATCTCGTGCACGCGCACCATGTACCGGTCCCAGCAATCCCCCACCGTCCCCTTCAGTCCCCTGCCGATCGGAATTTCAAAATCGAGTTTGGGATACACCGAGTAGGGGTCGTTCTTCCGGATGTCCCACCGGACGCCGGAACCTCGGAGCGTCGGGCCGCTCACGCCGCAGTTGATCGCCACGTCGGCGGGAAGGACACCGACATTCGCCGTCCGTTCAATGAAGATCTTGTTATAGGAGAGAAGATCGTTCAGCTCGACGATTTTCGGCTTGAAATACGTGCAGAAGTCCCGCACTTTAGGCTTGAAATTCGGCGTACGTCGTGCGAGAGGCCGCCGATCCACGTGTAGTTGTAGAGCAATCGCGCGCCGCAGGTCTCCTCGATGATGTCGAGGATATGTTCGCGATCGCGCATGCAGAACAGGAACGGCGTGAACGCTCCGATGTCCATCCCGTAGGTCCCGATCGCGATCAGATGGCTCGCAATGCGCGAGAGCTCGGACATGATGACGCGAATATATTCCACCTTCTCGGAGACCTTGATCCCGAGCAGTTTTTCCGCCGCAACGACGAACCCGTACTCGTTGCTCATGGCCGCGACATAGTCCATCCTGTCCGCGTACGGAATCACCTGCTGGTAGTTGGTCATCTGCTCGCAGTGCTTTTCGAAGCACCGGTGGAGATATCCGATATGGGGGACGACATCGACGACGACCTCGCCGTCCACGACCAGTTCGAGGCGGAGCACACCGTGGGTCGACGGATGCTGGGGCCCCATGTTGATGACCATTTCGTTCGGGCGCAACGATCTGCCAAATCCCGGAATGGTATCGGGACGGCGTCCGGTTGTCTCGGTAAGAGTGGCTGTCGCGTTCATCAGTACGGTACTTTCATGCCGTTGTAGTACGCTGGCACCTTGTAGTCTTTGCGTAGCGGATAACCGTCCCAGTCGTCAGGCATCAGGATCCGCCGGAGATCGGGGTGACCGTCAAACACAATGCCGAACATATCGAAGGCTTCGCGTTCATGCCAGTCCGCGCATCGCCAAATTTGCGCGACGGAAGCGACGTGCGGTTGGTCGACGGTGATCTGGACTTTGAGGGTGATTTTGTGGGTGAGAGCGATGGAGTCGAGGTGATAGACCACACCAAGTTTCCCGCCGGTATAGTCCAATCCGGACAGGCACATCAACGAATCGAATTTCAGGCGCTCGTCATCACGGAGAACAAGCGCTATCTCGCAGACCTTGTCCGGCTTCACGACGATGAAGGGGTCGAGCACGCCTTCCGTCTTCGCATCGATGATTGCATCGCCAAAGCGATCCTTGAGGAGCGTCAGGATATCCGCTGCAGTCATGCCTTCACCCCCTTCGCCAGGCTTTCCCGGCGGACTTTTTCCTGGAGCTTCATGAGACCTTCCATGAGGGCTTCGGGGCGGGGTGGGCATCCGGGCACATAGACGTCGACGGGGATGATCCGGTCGACGCCTTTCAGAACGTGATACCCATGTTCCCAGTATGGTCCACCGCAGTTGGAGCAACTCCCCATCGAAATGACATAGCGTGGTTCCGACATCTGGTCATACAACGTCCTAATACGCGAGGCCATCTTCAGTGTCACCGTGCCCGCGACGATCATAACGTCCGACTGTCGCGGCGATCCGCGGAAGAACGTTCCGAACCGGTCGAAATCGTAGTGCGACGCGCCAGTCGCCATCATCTCGATGGCACAGCAGGCCAGGCCGAACTGCATTCCCCAGAGCGACGAAAGGCGGGCCCAGTTCAACAGGGAATCCATCGAAGTAACGAAGACATTACTGTTCTCAAAGCGCTGATCGAGAAGTCCCACAGTCAAGCCTCAATTTCGTCGTGAATCGTGGATGAGCGAACTCCAATCCCGTGTTCGTACTGCGGCACCGTCGGGGACGGTTTGTCCCAATCGAGGTCACCCTTCCGCCAGACATAGGCATATCCCACGAGGAGGATCACCATGAACACCGCCATCTCGATGAATGCAAACCAGCCGAGTCCCTTATAGACTGTGGCCCAGGGGAAGAGGAAGACGACCTCGACATCGAAGATGAGGAAAATCAGCGCGACGACATAGAAGCGGATGTTGAAGCGGACGCGGGTATCGCCGATGGGGGGTTCACCGCACTCATACGTGGAAAGCTTGCTGGGATACGGGCGGTGGGGGCGCAGGAGCCAGGCGGTCAGCAGACCGACGGCCACGAAAAGCACCCCGATAATAAGAAAGATCAGTACGCGACCGAATTCGGTGAGCATGCCTGCACATCTCCGGGTTCCGTGGGGAACAGTATCACATCAATCGGAAAATCACCGTCAACCCACGATTCACCGATGCCCCAGCGACCGTTGAGGCTGGTGCGCTCCATCGTAGAGTGGAAGAAACCGAAGCGAGACTCGCCGGGGACTGTTGCGGTGTGATTACCAACGTGGGCTGCCTGTGTACCAATCGGACCTTCAGCGTTCGAATATACTCAGAATTTCAGTGCAAAGTCAACGAAGAGAAAGAGCGACGGCCACTGCAAACGCAACCACCGTGCCAGAACTGAACGGCTAAATCGCCGCGGATGGAACACTTCGAGAGACAGAACCGGGCGGGGGATTCCAAGAAATGAGAAAGAATCGGCGGGGAATTCCGATTTCAGGAGTTATTCCCAGCGGAAGAGTTTGACGGCGACCACGCATGAAATCACTCCCCAGACAACCAGGCTGAGGATCTGGGGGATGATCTGTCCGAAGGTCGCTCCATTGATCGCCACACCACGCATGCCGTCGGCCAGCGGCGTGAGCGGTATGAAATCCGTAATATGCCGGACGAGACCGGGAAGATTGCTCCGGTCGAAGAACACACCGGAGAGGAGCATCATCGGCAGGGACACGACATTCGCGATCGGTGCGACTTGATCCTCCGACTTTGAGACTCCGGCGATCGCAAAACCAAAGCCAAGAAAGACCGTGGCACCCAGGATGCCGAGGAATGCCATCAGGAAAATGCTGCCGATGAAGTGCAGGTGAAGAAACACGATCCCGACCCCGACCATCAATCCGATTTGCAGCATCGTGACGAAGACCCGCATCGCGACCTGCGCCGAGATGAAATCGCTCGGACGGATGGGTGTGACGGAAAGCCGGCGGAAGATCCCGCGTTTCTTTAACGAGACGAACCCGAACGCGACGCCGAAGACGCCGAGCTGCATGATGGACATCGCGATAATTCCGGGAATGAGAAAATCGAGATACGTGAGGTTTCTGCTTTTGACGGATTTCGGTATCAGGACGATCCGTCCAGGCATCGGCGTCCGACGGAATCCCGCTTCGTCTAGAACTCGCTGGATGACCAGCATCCCGATTTGCGCCTGTTGCGGCCGGCCGTCGTTCAGGTATGCTGTCACCGTCACCGATCCTGTTCCTGCATTCCCGGCGTCGCCTTCCGGGGAAGCGACATCAAGAACGACATCACGCTCGCCTTTCTCGAGTGCGGCAAGTTCCGCATCATGGTTTCCCTCCGACACTTTCAGGCTCTCGACTTTTCGGAGTTCGTTCAACCACGCGGGGCGCGTGGAGTCGCCCTGTGCTCCCGTGATAATGCCGACATCCACGGTCCCCATGCCGTTGAACCGGACGAAACTGAAGAGAATAATCAGAAAGAGCGGGAGAAGGAACGACCAGATCAACGCCTCCCGCTGACGGAAATACATTTTGAAGGAAGCGACCGTCAGTTTCCAGATGATACCCATTACTCTTCCCGTAAGGAATGACCCGTGAGATTCAAGAATACATCCTCGAGCGTGGCGAGACGCTGGATGCGTTTGCTGGCGAACCCGTCTTTCAGAAGCTGCTCGATGAGCGCATGCGGATTGTCCATGGTCGCAATCTTGCCGTGATCCATGATCGCAACCCGATCGCACAACTCTTCCGCCTCGTCCATGTAATGCGTCGTCAGCACCACCGTCGTTCCCTCCTCACGGATCCGCTTCACGATCCCCCACAGGTGCCGCCGTGCCTGGGGATCCAGACCGGTGGTCGGCTCGTCAAGGAACAGCACCACAGGCTGATTGACCAGCGCCGCGGCGATGGAGAATCGCTGTTTCTGCCCGCCGGAGAGTTCGATCACCGTCGCCTTTGAACGATCGTGCAGTTCAACCTCCCGCAAGAGCGCAATCGGATCGACCTCCCTCCCGTACAGCGAACCGAACAGATCCAGGAGTTCATCCAGCCGGAGCTTGTCAAAGAAGGACGAGGACTGAAGCTGCACCCCGATAATCCGCTTGACGTCGTCCGGCTGCTCCCGGACATTGATCCCCCCGACAGTGATCTCCCCCGCATCGAACGGGCGGAGCGTCTCGATGCATTCGAGCGTCGTCGTCTTTCCGGCGCCGTTGGGCCCCAGGATGCCGAAGATCTCTTTCTTGCCGACCTCGAAGGATATCCCGTCGACGGCGACGAGAGGGCCATACCGCTTCGACAGATTGCGCACTTCGAGAACGGCGTCCATCGTATTTTGCTGTGTCATGGCAATCCTGCTGCTGCGAGGCCCCCGGCGAGTCCCGGTGCGTGGAGCGAATCGGTCCGTGTAATCACCATGCGTCGCGTGCAATATCCTTCAAGATTCTCGAGCACGACCGGAGTCGCCAGTGTATCGAATGTTACTTCAACATGCTGGACCACACTCTGGTTCCGGTGAAGACGCATTTCAATGGGGATGACGAGCGGTGATGCGGGAAATGCATACCACCGGAAGACCTTTCGCCGGTCCGGTTCTTCCTGATTGTGCAGCATCCCCACCGGCTGCAAGCTGCTCCATCGCACGGACGAAGCCTCAAATGGGGTCGTGCTTTCGAATCTCACCGTGACCTGATACGGACGGACGGGAGTGGTGACGACGACCGTCCGTGTGATCGACGTTGTTGAATCGTCTGCGGCAACGATCGAGTCGCGGGATGCGACGTCGACCCAATGCGCCGGATCCAGGGGCGGGCCGAGAATTTCCGTCTGCGTGCCCTTCGGCACCACCGTGTCCCGGGAATCCCACAGGACACGAAGATCACGGAATGGTTCGCTTGACACGATCCGCACAACACCGGAGGTGTCATAGGAATTCCATGACTGGCGTACGATGACCGCGGGCTGCCATGTCGGCCCGTACGGCTTCTGGCTCCCGACATAGATCCCGGAGGCGATCACTACCACGCCGAGCACTGCAAGGACCCCCGGCGTGGCAAACGACCGGAGATGAAGGAAGTCCCTTCCTACGGCGCGAACCAGCGCGACTGCGGCAAAGCCGAAGGGGAGCGTCAGCAGGCTGGAGATGAGGATGAACGAAAGATGATAGACAAATCCCCGCACGAGAATGTCGGGCGCCGTCGCTGTCAACGCGCGCTGGAAGAGCCCCGTTGCCTCCGAGAAGACAACGCTGTATGCGATGATCCCGCCGAGGACAAGTGCGATCGCTCCGATCCAGGGGCGGCGGAGCCAGACGGCGAGCGTCATGAGCGCGAGAATCAGCGCCGGATAGATCGCGATCTCCAGGTCAAAGGCCCCTGCAAACCCTGCTGCAACGATTAACAGGATCACACTCCTGACAAACATAGGCGCAACACGGTCGCTGAGCCGCATGACCAGGAGCATCCGGACAGCAAACCATGACCCCACGACCCCGGCGAAGACGGAAAAGCCTTCGTACAGTCCGAACCTCGCGGCCCACGGGAATCGATAGCCGGTGAACAGTCCAATGATGTTGGGCGCCATCCAGACAAATGCATTGACGATCAGAACGGCAAGTGTCACTTTGAATCCGGAACCCTTGGACCGCCGTTGCGGAGGAGTGGTCTTTTCCGCCAGGAACAGAAGAACTGCAAGCAGGAGCGCTCCAGCGATGGAGAGAATCGTGAACAACGAGATGAACCAGTGCGGGATGAACAGGGGAACGGTACCCACCTGAACGAGCCAGTATTCTTCTGTCTTCCCCGCCGGTTGTCCCTCGTCGAACCGATCAACGAGTCGAAGAATGAGATCTCCCGCGCGCTGGAACCCCGAGGGGGTAAAATTCGACAGATTGTCGAGAGGCGTATGAATGGGAAATTCGACGTCTGAAGTGAAGTCGATCGCCGGAATCCCGCGCTCGATGAACGGGATATGGTCGGAGCCGGTCGCGCCGCCCCCGGATGCGTTGATCGTTGCAAACTGGGTCGGGTAGCGTAATCCGGAATAATGCAGAACGCCGTAGAATTCCTCGTATGCTGCATCGACAAGCCAGCGCGGACTGCTTACCTGGAAGGGGGCGTCAGGATCGATATCCAGCGGTCCCTTGCCATCGACCATGTCGAGTTGGAGCATCAGTGCGACGCTGTCGATTCCCGGGTAGTGGACCACAAAATAGCCCGATCCACGCAATCCTTGTTCTTCACCGCCCCAGAGACAGAACATGAGGGTGGAGTGATGCCGTCGTTGACCGAGCACGCGCGCGAGTTCCAGGACAAGCGCGGACCCCGAGCCATCATCATCGGCGCCGGGGACTTCCGGTCCCGCTGAATCCATATGACCACCGATGAGAATCGTTCTCCCGGTTTCGCCCTTGAGAACCCCGACGGCGATACCGCTCGTCGTGTTGACGCCGGCTGCGACATTCATCGGAAAAAGGAAGGTGTCATCACAGCCGAAGGCCTTCAGACGCTCCAGCGCATATTCCATGGCCCGGTGCTCGGCGGGCGATCCCATCGGGCGTGGGCCGATTTCACCGGCAATTACGCGGAGGTTTGCCATCGCACTATCGATGGATACTCCGGGAGCAGGAGGCTGGTTCGACGACTGCGCGATGCAATTGCCGAGAAGGAAAGCCTGAATGACAAGAGCAGACATGACACGGCGCATCGTTGCGTCCTCCGGGTGATTGATGTTACTCGAGCCCCTCGCGTCGGGGCGGCCAGAGCGTCTCCGGTATTCCAGCCCGGAGATTGGCCATACGGGCCAGGACAAAGAGGAGATCTGAGAGACGATTCAGATAGGTCAGGATCGTCGGGTTGACCTGCTCGGCGCGGGAAAGCCTGACGCACGACCGCTCCGCACGCCTGCAGACTGCGCGAGCGACGTGGAGACGTGCGGCTTCCGGCGATCCACCCGGAAGGATGAAGTGGGTGAGACGCGGAAGTTGGACATCAGTCGCGTCGATGCACCTTTCGAGGTACGCGATGTCGGCGTCGGCGATTGCGCGCACCGAGGAGTGCACGGCGGCCCGTGGAGAGGCAAGCGCAGCCCCGATCACAAAGAGATGGTCCTGAAGGCTGAGAAGAATGTCCCGCAGCGCCGAATCGGTCGTCTCCGCTGCGATGAGTCCGAGTTGGGCGTTGAGCTCGTCTACGTCGCCATAGGTCTCGACCCGCAACGCATCCTTCGTGACGCGCTCGCCTCCGAGCAGTGATGTTTCTCCTTTATCTCCGGTGCGGGTATAGATTTTCATGAGGGTGTGTGAAGTTCTGCAATGTAGAGAATTGGCGATCGAGTCGCAACGCGGTGTTCTTCCGTTGCCTTTCCCCGCCGGCGTGCGTATCTTTCGGGAATGATCGCCTGGCGGATTGGAATCGCGCTTCGTTTCTTGCCACCAGCATCCTGCTCGTCGTCGCCGGGGTCCTGATCGCCCGCTCACTTCCCGGAAATGTGGAAGCTGAGTCCGCGGCCTGAATCCTCTCCTGAAACAGAATGATGCCATGAAATCCAAAGAACGTCTTTTCCTCCTTGATGGGACCGCCCTCGCCTACCGCGCGTATTTCTCCTTCATCACGAGACCCCTTATCAATAGCAAAGGGATCAATACCGGCGCCATCTACGGATTTACGACCGCGCTCCTGAAGATTCTCGATGATGAACGCCCCGACCATGTCGCCGTCGTCTTCGATACACCCCAACCAACATTCCGGCACAAACTCTTCGATAAGTATAAGGCCACCCGCGAACGGATGCCTGAAGACATGGTTTCCCAGCTGCAGGGACTGAAAGACGTTGTCCGCGCGTTCAACGCCCCGCTTCTTGAACTTCCGGGCTACGAAGCGGACGATGTCATGGGCACGCTTGCACGCCGCGCCGAACGGGAGGGCGTCATGACGTACCTGGTCACCGGCGACAAAGACTTCATGCAGTTGATTTCCCCCCTCATCAAAATCTACCGCCCCGGGAAATCCGGAGGGGAGCCGGAGGTCGTCGATGAACGGGGCGTCAAGGAGAAATTCGGGGTCGCACCGGAAGCGGTCATCGATGTTCTTGCCCTCATCGGCGACAAGTCCGACAACGTCCCCGGAGTCCCCGGAGTCGGCGAGAAGACCGCCATCCCGCTGATCCAGGAATACGGGTCGTTGGAAGGCGTTTATCAAAACATCGACAAGATCCCCCAGAAAGGGGTGCGGGAAAAACTTCTTTCCAACCGTGACCTCGCGTTCCTTTCCAAGCGGCTCGTCACCATCGACGTGGACGCGCCAGTGAAGATCGACTTTCATCAACTGCGGGCCGCGCAACGTGACATCGCGCGTCTCCGCTCTCTCTTTGCCGAATTCGAATTCAAGACGCTTGGCTCCCGACTGGGTGGAACGGAGGCCTCTCCTCCGCCGGCACAGGCCGCGGCCACAAAGGCATCGGCCCCGACCTCAGCCCCCACGGACATCACCACCGACAAGCATGTCCATCATCTTGTGCGTTCTCTGGACGATCTCAAGAAGCTCTGTTCTGAATTGAAAAGTGCTCCGATCATCGCAGTCGACACCGAGACGACAGGGGTCGACGCCATGCGCGCGAGCCTTGTCGGTCTCTCGTTCGCAACAAAGGAACGCGAGGCATGGTATGTTCCGGTGCGCACGGAATCGTTCGCGGGATCCGACGGCGGAGGTCTGTTTGACGGCACGGGAGAACTCCCCCCGGTCGGCCATCTCGCTACGGCCCTTCCCTGGAATGACGTGCGCGATCGTCTCAAGCCGATCCTCGAAAATGCCGCCGTCAAGAAAGTGGGCCAGAACGCCAAGTATGATATGCTGATCCTGCGGACACACGGCATTGAGATGCAGGGGCTCGCCTTCGATACGATGGTCGCGAGCTACGTCCTCCGGGCCGACGCGCAACACAATCTTGATTCGCTTGCGCTCAGGACGCTGAATTACCGGATGGTCTCCTACGAAGATTTGACGGGAAAGGGACGCACCCAGAAGGCAATCACCGAGGTTCCCGTCGAACGACTGGCGGAGTATTCCGCAGAAGACGCCGACATCACGTTTCGATTGTACAACACACTCCGCGAGGATCTCACCCGGGAAGGACTGCTTTCGCTCTGCGAGACATTGGAGTTTCCGCTGATCGACGTCCTGGTCAGGGTGGAATCGACCGGCGTGTCGCTCGATACCAAACAGCTCGCCGGGATGTCGAAGGAAATCGAGCGTCAGTTGCAGAACCTGGTCACCGAGATTCATCGCGACGCCGGCCAGGATTTCAATATCAACTCCACGCAGCAGTTGAGTGAGATCCTGTTCACGAAGCTCGGACTCCCCGCGCAGAAGAAAACCAAAACAGGATTATCGACCGACGTCAGTGTTCTCGAGGCATTGCGGGAACACCACCCGATTGTGCAGAGGCTGTTGGAATTCCGCCAGCTCACAAAGCTGAAGTCGACGTACGTCGATGCCCTTCCATCGCTGATCAACCCACGGACGGGCCGGGTGCACACATCGTACAATCAGACGGTGGCCGCAACCGGCCGGCTGTCGTCCAGCGATCCGAATCTGCAGAACATTCCCATCAGAACGGACGCCGGCCGCGAAATCCGACGGGCGTTCATTCCGTCTCCGGGGAATGTCCTCCTTTCGGCAGACTACTCGCAGATCGAACTCCGGGTGATGGCGCACATGTCGGGGGACGAGGGCCTGGTGCAGGCATTCCGTGACGGGGAAGACATCCATTCCACGACCGCGGTCAAGGTTTTCGGTGTAGCCGCATCGGACGTCACGCGGGACATGCGGAGGAAGGCGAAGGAGGTCAACTTCGGGATCATGTACGGGATCGGGCCGTTCGGCCTGAAGACCCGGCTGGGCATTTCGCAGGGGGAGGCGCAGGAGATCATCAAGAAGTATTTCGAACGGTTCCCAAAGGTCCGGCAATACATCAACGACACGTTGCGCGATGCGCGTGCGAACGGGTATGTTACCACGATGATGGGCAGGCGAAGGCACTTCCCGGACATCACGAGCAAGAATCAGGTGGTCCGCTCCAACGCGGAACGGGCGGCGATCAATATGCCGATCCAGGGATCCGCGGCCGATATGATCAAGGTCGCGATGATCAGAATCGACGGGGAGATCAGGACATCGGGTTGGAAGAGCCGGATGATCCTTCAGGTCCACGACGAGCTCGTCTTCGAAGTCCCGAAGGGAGAAGTGCAAAAGCTCTCGCCCCTTGTCAAGGAGCGCATGCAGCATGCAGTCGCGTTGAATGTCCCCGTCGAAGTCGACGTGGGAACGGGACCCAACTGGCTCGAAGCGCACTAGGCACGGGTTCGTCAGGTTCCGTCTCTGTGCCTGATCTGATTCAGCAGCATCGCCGTTCCGAAGAGCACCAGCGACGCCGGCCACCAGGTCCGCAGGAAATCGATGACCGCCCACCGGTCGATGTATCCTTGTTCGGCGATAACGATCAGACCGCCGAGGCCGATCAGGAGCAGGGACGGCACGAGCAGATGCCACCGGCTCAGCGTCGTGAAATACACAAAGAGAATCCCGACACCGGCCAGGATCATCAGCGACGGGACGACAAGATACGAGGGAATGTAGAGCGTCGTGAAGTTCGAGAGGAGTTTGTACCCGCCGATCCCAACCGCGCACACGCCGAGGAACATTCCTTTCCCCTGGTTGGTAAAGCCTTTGACGATCAGCCACACGCCGGCAACACACACTGCCCCCCACCACACCTCCCGCCACTCAATGGGAAGCACCCGGAGTTGATGGAGAAGGAGCGCCACTCCGAGCGCAATCAAGCCGATCCCCAGCCAGGGACGGTGAGCGTAGGTCTTCATAACATTCCTTTCCGGATTTGAGGACCCGGGGGAATCCGAAAATCCCCGGGGTCCGAAACGAATCCTCGGCCGCTGTCAATCCACGCCGGGCATGTCGAGACAGACGCAGTTGACGGCTCCTACGGAGTCGTCGGCGCCGCCGGCAGGACAAGGGGTTCATTCGGCACGATGATCGCCATCGCGAGGTAGAGCAGGATCATGAAACCGAACGATGCAAATGCGGCCACCACAAAAAGGATCCGAATAATCGTCGGGTCCACATTGGCGTATGTCGCGATCCCACCGCACACTCCGAAGAGTTTCCGCTCCGCGCGCGACTTGTAGAGTCGTAGAGGTTGTGGCATAGGAGGTGCCTCATAGGGTGTCGATGCTGAGGGATCGTCCGCGGACGCGCCGGCTGAGCCGACGTCCTGACTTGCAGTTGTCATGAGACCATTGCGCCCGCCAAAGAGGAAAGCAACTCCGGCTAGAATCAGCACGACCGGAAGCATATAGTCCCAGGAAAATCCCCACCAGTGCAAATAATACGGAATATCCAGGTTCTTCAGAAGCCAGAGGATCCCCACCACGACAAGCAGAATCCCCCAGAATTTCGCGTTCGCGCCGGCGGACGACGTTTTTGCCCGCTCTGCCGGCGACACCGGAACGGGGTTCACCGGCATGATGAACATGGCCACAAGATAGAGAATGATACCCGACCCACCGAGGAGGGTGAGAAGGACCCAGGTGATGCGAATCAAGGTGACCTCCACTCCAAAGAACTCCGCGAGGCCACCGCACACGCCATCGATCATACGCTCTGAGCGCGATTTGTATAGCCGTTTGGAAGTCATAGGGTAACCCTCCTTCGGGACAGCTCCGTGAGCGTCCCTATCTTTGCATACGCGAAGGAATTGAAGAAGTTACGTCAATAAAGAGAGAAGGGGAGATGGGGGGATCGGGAGATGGGGGGACGGGGAGACTGTGGGACGAAACGAAACAAACCAATTCAGATATCTGATTTTCGATATCTGATATCTGACATCGCTCAGGACATATCATCGGAAGACATCGTTATGGGATCATGCGACGTTCAGACTGGGAGACGGGGAGATTAATTCAGATATCGGATGTCGGATATCTGAATTGGGGTCGGCTTTCTTCCTACTACCTACGTCGTACTTCCTACTCTTCGCCGATCCTCAGCTACACTTCCATGATCTCCTTTTCCTTTTGTGTCAGGTGAGCGTCGATGTCCTTCGTTGCCTTATCGGTCATTTTCTGGAGCTCTGCCTCACCTTTCTTGCGCTCGTCTTCGGAGAAATGTTCGGCCTTTTCGGACTTCTTCAGGTGTTCCATGGCGTCGCGGCGGACATTCCGAATGGCGATTTTTCCCTCTTCCCCGAATTTCTTCGTGAGCTTCACGAGCTCCCGGCGGCGTTCTTCATTCAACGGAGGGATTGGGACGCGTATGATCTGGGCGTCCTTCACCGGGTTGAGTCCCAGGTTCGCGGTCTGTATGGCCTTGTGCACGGGATCCAGCATGCCCTTGTCGTACGGCGTCACCGTCAGGGTATGGACATCCGCCACGCCGATATTGCCGACGTGCGAGAGCTGCATCGGTGTCCCGAAGTAATCGACCTTGACCCCTTCCAGCAGCGTGGTCGTGGCCTTCCCCGTACGGATCTTCGCCAGCTCTTGGCGGACCACGTCAACGGCTTTCTTCATCTTATCGTCGGCTTCCTTCAGGATCTGCTTGATCATGACAGGCTCCGCTAACTGTTTTGGATGAGTGGAGAGACCGTCTCTTTCACTGTCGTTCCCACCGGCTCGCCCAGGACGATGCGTTTCAGGTTGCCGACGGTGTTCATATTGAACACCATGATCGGCAGATTGTTTTCCTCGCACAACGTGATGGCGGTAAGATCCATCACCTTGAGATTCCTTTTCAGGACATCCCTATAGGTAATTTGTTCGAAGCGGAACGCGTCGGGGTTCCGTTCGGGGTCGGCGTCATACACGCCGTCCACCCGCGTCCCTTTCATGATGACGTTGGCTTCGATTTCGATCGCCCGCAGTACCGCCGCAGTGTCCGTCGTGAAGTAGGGATTGCCGGTCCCCGCTCCGAAGATGACGATGCGCCCCTTCTCAAGGTGGCGGATCGCGCGGCGCCGGATAAACGGTTCGGCGATCACGTCCATCTTGATCGCCGACATGAGCCGCGTGAAGACTCCCTCGTTTTCCAGAGCGCTTTGGAGCGCCATGGCGTTAATCAGTGTGGCGAGCATTCCCATGTAATCCCCGGTCACCTTATCGATGCCGGTCGAGGAGTTTTGCACGCCGCGGAAGATATTCCCTCCGCCGATGACGATCCCCACTTCGACGCCGAGTTCCCTGATCCCCTTGATCTCCTGAGAATACTTTTTCAGGACGACCGGATCGATGCCGAACTGCTGCTCGCCCATCAGCGCTTCGCCGCTCAGCTTCAACAGGATCCTTTTGTACAGGGGAGGGGGCATGGATCAGGCGTTCTCCTCGCCGAGGTGGTAGCGGATGAACTGCTTCACAGCAACCGACGGCCCGGCCTCGCGAAGGACTTCGGCAACCGTCTTTCCCTGGTCCTTGATATACATCTGCTCGACGAGGGCGACTTCCTGGTAGAACTTCTCGAGCCTGCCTGTGGCGATCTTCTCCAACACCGGCGCGGGTTTTCCTTCGTTCTTCGCCTGGGTCCTGTAGATCTCGATTTCCCGTTCGACGGTCGTCTTGTCGACCTGATCGCGGCTGACAACGAGAGGGTTCATTGCAGCGATTTGCATCGCCACGTCACGCCCGGTTGTTTTCTCGGACTGCTCGACTGTTACGCCATCGAGTTCCACGAGCACGCCGATCTTGCTCCCCATATGGGTATAGTTGCTCACCATCCCGCCGGGAGACGGGAGGAATTTGAAGCGACGGACTTCGATCTTCTCCCCCACTTTTGCGAGGAGGTCGTTATGCAGCGCGCTCAGGAGTTTGCCGTCGGCCGTGGTCGATCCCATCAGGGCTTCGACATTCACAGGCTTGTTCCTGTCAACCGCACCGGCGACCGCGTTGGCAAAGGCAATAAAATCTTCGCTCCGTCCGACGAAATCCGTTTCACAATTCACTTCAACGATCACGCCGGATTTCCGGTCGGCGCTGACGCGGGTGACAATCATGCCTTCCTTCGCGGACCGGTCGGCCCGTTTCACCGCAACGGCGGCCCCCTTCTTCCGGAGGTACTCGATCGCGGCCTTGATGTCTCCTTTCGTCTCTTCCAGCGCCCTCTTGCAGTCCATCATCCCCGCGCCTGTTTTCTCGCGGAGCTTCTTAATGTCATCTGTCGTTATTGCCATAGCCTTTATACGTTCAGTGTGGCGTGTGCGTTTTACCGCGCGTCTGCTGCGGTATCTTTGGTATCTTTCCCTTTGTTCTCCGCCTCGGCAGCCATTTCCGCCTGGTGGGCGGCGGCCAGTTCGCGGCCTTCGACTGCAGAATCGGTGACGTGCTTCATAATGATCTGGATCGATTTGATCGCGTCGTCATTTGCCGGAATCACATAGTCGATCGGCTCGGGGTCACAGTTCGTGTCGACGATGGCGAACACCGGAATGTTCAGGCGTTTTGCTTCCTTGACCGCGATGGCTTCTTTCTTCACATCGACAACGAACATCGCGCCCGGGAGCCGTGTCATATCGACAACGCCGGAGAGGACGTTGTTGAGCTTTTCTTTCTCGCGATGCAGCATCAGGATTTCCTTCTTGGTCAGCTTCTCGAAGGTTCCGTCGTTCTCCATCTTTTCGATGTTCGTGAGGCGCTTCACGCTTTTCCGGATCGTGGTGAAGTTCGTCAGGCACCCGCCAAGCCAGCGTTCGCTGACATAGAATTGACCGGCCCGGACAGCTTCCTCCTTGATCAGATCCTTCGCCTGTTTCTTTGTGCCGACAAACAGGATCCGTTTCCCTTCCGAGACGATAATCGAGAGCGCATTGCACGCCTCGTCGAGAAGCATGCTCGTCTTCATCAGGTCAATGATGTGGATACCGTTGCGCTCCATAAAAATGAACGGGCGCATTTTGGGGTTCCAGCGGCGGGTGAGGTGGCCGAAGTGACATCCGGCGGCGAGAAGTTCGGAGACTTCAACGCGGGACATAGTGTTCCTTTCAGTGAGTTGTTCGTCTACTCCCATCATCTTATCGCGCCATCCCATCGGGGACACTCACGCGACAATCCGGAAGTATGAGTGATGGCCGTCCTGCATCCCGCAGCTTTGTCCCCTCGGAAGGGGCTGCTGCGTGCCGACGGGTGAAACGACAACCTTAGCGCTTCGAGAACTGGAACCGTTTGCGCGCCTTCTTCTGCCCGTATTTCTTCCGTTCAACCATACGGGGATCGCGGGTCAGGAGTCCGGCGGTCCGCAACGCGGGGCGATAGTCTTCGCTGATCGTCACCAGGGCACGGGCAATGCTCAGGCTTGCCGCGCCGGCCTGACCGGTCGGCGCCGCCGCCTTCAACCTTGATGGCAATGTCGAACTTCCCTGCCGTTTCCGTGATCTGCAGCGGGATGAGGACGGCCTGCCGCAGCGTCTCGATGGGAAAATATTGCTCCAGCGGGCGTTTGTTGACCGTGACGGTCCCACTGCCGGCGATGAGCGTAACTCTGGCGACCGCGGTCTTGCGACGCCCGACACTAACGGGGTTTGTTCCAGCCATGCGCGTGCTCTACTCCTGCAACGATGTGGTGGGAATCTTGTGGGCTTCAGGCTGTTGCGCCGTATGCGGGTGGTCGGCCCCGCCATAGACTTTCAGCTTCCCGAGGATCTTCCGGCCGAGCTTGTTGTGCGGCAGCATCCCTTTGACGGCATGCTCGATGACACGCTCGGGCCGCTTCTTCAGAACGTCCTGAAATTTCTCGAAGGTCGCTCCTCCCGGGTACCCCGTGTAATGGAAGTACTCCTTGAGCTCCGTCCGTTTGCCGGTGACGTGAATCTTGGCGGCATTCACGACGACGACAAAATCGCCCAGGTCCGCGTTCGGCGTGAACATGGGATTGTGCTTGCCACGCAAAAGGCGCGCGACTTCACTGGCAAGACGGCCGAGCGTCTGACCTTCGGCATTGACTACATGCCATTTGCGGTCGACATCCGCCAGGGTAAAGAAGCGTGTCGTTTTGTCCACGTGATACTCCTGAAGAAACGTTGAATTTCGTAATGGAAAGTTCAGCTAGTAAATTTACCGAAAATCACCGCAATAGTCAAGAATCATTCCAAAAAACGGGTCATTCCCCGCTCTGTGCTGAAATCCTGGCCTGGAAAAAGCCGCAACCCTGAAGTCCACGCCTAAGTCCCCCGAAAGAGCATGCTTTCGCGACCGAACACCTTCGCACAACCAAACAAGCTCAGGCCCGCCAGAACGATCGACGAGAGGTAGACCTCCCCCATCAACATCGGCGTCGCCGTGTCGGAGATGATCGCCTTCGTAGCCAGAGAAACGTTCAGAATCGGAATCAGGGCAGTGGTCCAATCGAGCGTTACCCCCGGCATCAATCCGACGAAGGCAGGGACGATCACGACAATCATCGCCGGACTGATGATGCTCTGAGCTTCTTTGTACGACTTCGCCATGATAGAAAGCGAGAGCAACACGCCCGCGAAGAAGATCGTCAGGGGAAGCAGAAGCGAGAGCAGCAGGAGCACGGTACGCAGCTGGAGAATATCCATCACGGACTTCAACAGTTCGGGCGGGATTTCCTTGATCTGGATAATGCCGAGGTACAGGCCGAACAGCGCAACGATTGCGGTCGTGATCCCCGTGAGAATGACCACGCCGAATTTCCCGAGAAGGATTTCCATCCGGTTCGCCGGTGATGTCAGGAGCGTCTCGAGCGTCCCGCGTTCCTTTTCGCCGGCCGCGAGGTCAATTGCGGGGTACATGCTCCCCATGAAGCAGAAGATAATAAAGAGGTACGGGAGAAATCCGCCGATGGCACCTGCAAGCTTCTCCTTCGCCGACGCGAAGTTCACCTCGTGCACATCCACCGGTTCAATCAGTCTTGCGTCAACGTGCAGCTTCTGCAGTCGACGCGCCCGGAGGCTGTCGGTGAACGCCGTCAAGAGCTGTCGCGCCCGCCCCGTCTCGATATCGCGCTGCTCTGTTGATTTGAAATACATGGAAACATCGCCACGGCCGAGACTGTCCACCATCCGGTCGAAGTCCCGGGCGAACGAAAAATACGCATCCAGACTGTCGGTCTCGAACCGCGCCTGCGCGCTGTCCAGCGAGAGGTCCTCGAGCACTCTGACGCGGGGATCGTTCAGAAGAATTCTCCGGAACTCCGTGGCGTTGCCCTGTGTCATCAGTCCAACGATGAGCACCTTCCCTTGCGCCTTTTGAATCTGGGACATCATGATGCGGGAGGAAATGCCGATCAAGAGCGGGAACAAGAGGAGCGGGATGATGATCATGCTCGCAAGCGTCCGGCGATCGCGCAACGTGTCCTTCAGTTCTTTCTTGAAAATCACCAAGATCGTCTTCATTGTGCGGTCTCCTGAACAAGTCGGATGAATTCTTCCTCGAGCGACGCGACTTTCATCGTGCTGCGGAACGATTCGTACGTGCCGGAGTAACACAGTTTCCCGTTGTGGATGATCGCCAGATCGTCGCTCAACAGACCCACCTCGCCCATGACATGCGTGGAGAACAGCACCGTCTTCCCCTGCGAACGGCACGATCGGATGAGATCGAGGATATGCCGGGCTGTGATGACGTCGAGCCCCACCGTCGGTTCATCGAACACGATCACTTCCGGGTCATGGATCATCGTGCGCGCAATGGAGACCTTCTGGCGCATCCCCGTGGAAAGCTTGCCGATCCTCCTCTGGGCAAACTCGTCGATCCCCAGAATACCGAACAGCTCATCGCGGCGCTTCTTGAAGACCGCCGGATCGACCCCGTGCAGATCGGCGTAGTACCGAACGACCTCATCCGGTGTCAGGCGCTCATACAGCCGCGTGGTCCCGGTGAGAAACCCGATTTTCCGTCGGACCTGCTGCGCCTGATCCGTGACGCTCGCGCCGCAGACGGTGATGGAACCTGACGACGGTTTGAGAAGCGTGGCAATCATCCGGAGCGTCGTGGTCTTCCCCGCTCCGTTCGGTCCAAGGAGCGAGAACACACGGCCGGGTTGGCAGGTGAAGCTGATTCCGGCGACGGCTTCCACCTGCGTTCGGTTCGCCCCGGGATGTTCCTTCCGCTGCTGCCTGTCGCGCTGAAATGTCTTCCAAAGATCTGACACGACGATCATCGTAGAGTTCCTCGGAGAATAATTGAGAACATCTGTGGACGAGAGGCGTCAGCCGTTCTTCGATGTCGCGTGGTGCCTGCTGACGATGAGGGAAATAGGAATTCCGATACAGACAATGAGCGTGACGACGGCGATCACATTCTCGACAACCGCTGCGGACAGGTCAAGAGTCCCGGCCAAAAGCGAAGCACGAACAATGGTCAGAACGGCTGAGCGAGGCGGAGTCATCGTGTCCATCACCTTTTATGCCCCGCCGCACCGGGCGATGTCCGGATTCTCGAGGATCGGGGTACTGTAGCCCACGATTGACACCGCAATCATTGCGCGCCCGATATCCTCAAGAGTGCACACATACCGGGGAACTAACCTCTTCCAGAGCGGATACCCCCAGCCGAGATATTCGCAAGGGGATAGGTGTTCTTCTGTCCGGCGATCGGCTTGATGAATCCCGGTCTGAACAGATACACTCCCTTGAAGCGCATCGCCCGGAGATCATTCTCTGTTTTCCCCTTTGACCCGCGCCCACATGAGACGTCCTTTCTCCGAGCTGTCGGTACCAGCCCCGGAGACATAACAGAACGTCATGCGCAGGGTTCTGTCGGGCGAGCATGTGCGCGGCGGCGATCGTCAGGTCATACGTTACCCGGCGGTACTCCGCCTCTTTCATCCCGACCGACGAAACGCCGAGGCAGAAGAAGCAGGCATTGTAGCCGGCGCATTGGGATTCGATCGCTGAAAAGTCGTAGAAGTCACCATGCACGATCTCCCGCAACTTCGGATGCGAGACACCGCATGACCTCCTTCCGATGACAAGGACGGTTTCCACGTCGGCATGATCAAGCGCGACACGGAGAACCCCCTCCCCCACCATTCCCGTCGCACCGAAAAGAATCGCCTTCACCTTCATCTCTCCATCATCCCTTTCTGTTGGTCCCCATTTCGTGGACATGCACTCTCATCTTGTCCGTTCGTCCCGGGTCACTTGCGGGATGTCCCGTCTCTTCGAGACTTCGACCGAACCGGAATTCCAGCATGATCAGGACCATCAGGACGGCAACGAGGAGATTCCAAAACGCGCCGGCAGCGATGCCCAAGGGTGTCAGCACCCAACCGGGGATCAACAGGAAGCACCGCAGCTGATCCGACGCTGATCACACAATTCGCCCAGAGCAGCGATCTGATCGCCCCTTGACGTCCATGGGCGTCAAACAGCGGGGCGACGAAGGCGGTCGCGATGCCGAGGACGCCATAGCCATACATTTCCAGCGCCCATCCGAGCGATCGGGGGTTCGCCATTGTTAAGACGCGACGATCGGGTCGCTTGTCGTGATCCATTGGGGGACGAACGTCGTTTGGAGGACGTAATTCAGGAACACTAACGACGCAAAAATCCCCGTTATTGTCAGCTGCCGTCACTTCAAGGGGCGCAGCGGTTCCCGTCCGGTGCCATTCAAGCCCGACATCAAGAGGACGAACCCGCCGACAATAAAGAACCCGAAAACATATGGGAGCGACTGCAGCCAGGAATAATTGCGGACAAAGATCTCTGTATTTTGCCAGGGCGGTTGCGGTGCGAAGGCATGACGATCCCGACAGCAACGGGACCGGAGAGAATGACGCCGCAAAGGATGGTCGCAGCAGAAGCCGAGATATACAACGCTTTGCTATGGGAAACCAACATTTCGATCACACACTCCTTTTGATTCTTTCACTGATCCCCGGCGTTCTTCTTTCGGGGATAGTCAAAGTGATACACCCCGGACCCAAGGGTCCGGGTTCTGCCGCCGTCGGGCAACACGACTTCTGCGCTTGTATTGGGCGGGATGGTAATGTCCACCGTCATTGTACTGTCGAAATCTGCCACGAAGACGCGATGGGTCCGTACAAAGTCTTCAGTCCGACAGAGACGTTCGTCAGGCCGCCGCCGGTCTGCGGAGCGATGCGGAAATGTTTGTAGCCCGGAACGGCCGGATCGAGCGAGAGACCGCCGGGGGTCTGGAACAGCCACTCTCCGATCGCACCGTAGGCGTAGTGGTTGAAAGAGTTCATCTCCGGGATTCTGGAAACTGCCGTCCGGGCGTATGCCATCCCACCGTTCCCAGATGGTGGTCGCACCCATGGTGACGGGATACAGCCAGGACGGATATGTCTTTTGCATGAGCAAAGCGTACGCGACATCCACATATCCGAACCGGGTGAGCACCCGGCACAAATGCGGCGTGCCAAGAAATCCCGTGGTGATGTGGTTATCATACTCATGCACATTCTCGACGAGTCTGAGGGCGGCCTGGGGGCGCATCGCCGGCGGAAGAAGATCGAAATCGAGCGCCAGGACGTAGGCTGTTTGCGTACCCGAGACCAAATGGCCGCCGGGCGTGACATATTCTCGCAGAAATGCGGACCGGACCTTCTGCAGAAGCTTCTCATAACGGAGTACGTCACTCCTCCGCCCCAGCACCTTCGCTGCATTCAAAAGCAGCTCCGTCGAATGCGCGTAATACGCCTGGGCAATCAGATACTTGTCTGTGACTGCGGACCTTCCGTCATTGTCATCCTGCGGACGATAGAACAGCCAATCGCCGAAGTGCGAGCCGGTGTTCCACAGATCGTTCCTGCTCTTCCCCTCCATGTATCCGACCCACGCTTTCATGCTCGCGTATTGTTGTTCAAGAATCCGTGTATCGCCGTACGCGAGATACATATTCCAGGGGACGACCGTCGATGCATCCGACCATCCGGCTGAGGCAGCCGAGCTCGTGTCCAGCACATTGGGAATCACATACGGAACCGATCCATCACTGTTCTGGTCGGCCGCGAGGTCCTTCAGCCATTTCGTGAAGAACGGAGCGACCTGCATATTCAGCGCAGCCGTACTTGAAAACACCTGCGCATCTCCCGTCCATCCGAGCCGCTCGTCACGTTGCGGGCAGTCCGTCGGGAACGTCCAGGAAATTCCCCTTCTGCCCCCACTGGATATTATGATACAGCTGATTGACAAGCGCGTTGGAACAGGAAAACGTGCCGGTCTGTGCGAGATCGGAGTAGAGGGCCACGGCGGAAATTTTGTCGGGCGTAAGCAGTCCGCGGTAACCGATGATCTTCACATAGCGAAACCCGAAAAACGTGAAGTGCGGCTCGAACACCTCTTCGGCTTCGCCCTTCATCACGTAGACGGCTTCCTGTTTTGCAGCCCGGAGGTTGTCGACGTAGAGTCCGCCGTTCCTGTCAAGGACTTCGCCATGACGAATGACCACGGAATCGCCGGGGTTGCCGTGTGCTCTTAGAACTACCCATCCTACAAGATTCTGGCCGAAGTCCACTATCGCGCAGCTGTCGCCGCACGCTGTGATACTGACGGGTTGGAAAACCTCATGCTTGCGTATCGGAGGCGAGCAGGGGGCGATGAGAATGTTCTTCGGGGCATTGACTTCCCGGACGCCGGACCATGAGACATCATTGAACTTCGCCCTGTCCCACCCCGGCTGCTCACGCCGGGCATCGTAGGTCTCCCCGAGATAGATTTCCGACATGCGGACGGGTCCGGTGGACGATTTCCAGCTCCGATCAGAGACGATGGTTTCCCGGCTCCCGTCGGCATACACGACGGTGAGCTGGAGAATCATCGCGAGTTTCTCTCCGTAGAAATTCTTCTCGCCATTGAACCCGATCAGGCCCCGGTACCAACCATCGCCAAGGGTTGCGCCGATCGCATTTGCTCCCGCGGTCAACAGGTGGGTAACATCATACACCTGATACTGAAGGCGTTTTTTGTAGCTTGTCCATCCGGGCGTAAGGTAATCATTCCCCACTCTCTGACCATCGATTCTCGCCTCATACACGCCGTGCGCGCTGACATACAACCGGGCAGAGACCACCGAATCATGCAGAGAAAACTCCTTGCGGAACATCATCGCAGGGCCTCCACTGGTGTCATCCGTCCTCTCGGCCTGAATCCAGCGCGCCTTCCAGTCCCCCGGCGAGAGAAGCCCCATCTCCCAATCGTTGATGGTACTCCAGGGAGACGTGTTGCCTTTGTTGTCCCACACACGTACCTGCCACTCGTATCGGGTCCCCGACCGGAGAACCGGGCCACTGTACGGGACATTGACCGATTGCGCTGAATTGACTTTTCCGGATTCCCAGATCAACGGCCCTCCGGAGGCATGTTCGTAGGCGCGCAAGGAATACGCGGTTTGGAGGACGTCCCGCTGATCGCTGACAAGCCTCCAGGTCAGCCTCGGGTTTTGTGTGCCGATCGCTATCGGATTTGTCTCGTATTCACATGCGAGGTCGGCAACGTTCAGTGTCTGAGAACGAACGACACACGTGAGTGTAAAGAACAGTGTGAGAACCCCGGTACGCAAGGCGGAACCTCCCGATGGATATACTGGTGCGGGCAGCGGAGAGCAAGACAGGCAGGTGGTAATGTCGGGAGATTTTTTGTGATGATCAATTCGCAGGACGGGATTACTTTTCCAGCAGGCTCTTCATGCCGCGGAGCATCAATCCCCAATTCTCTTCGGAATGCTTGCGAGCACCATCTGTGGGGTTGTTGTCCTGGGCCAGGGTAACAATAACGTTTCCATCCCTTCCCGCGAGTTCAACATCCACCGTATGATAGTTCTCGGGAACATCCGGAACTCCTGCGAGCGGACTGAAATGTGTATAGGTGAGATATCGGTTCCTTTCGATTCGGAGGATGACGCCTTTGTCTTCGTATGCCCTCCCCTGCCATTCGCCCTTGAAGAAGATCGGGCTGCCCTGGTTCCAATCCGTTACCACGTTCGTCCCGAACATATATTGGCTGATGATCTTCGGGTTGGTGAGGGCATCCCAGACCGTTGCGGTCGGAGCATTAATGACAATCGTTTGGTGAGCGACAAAGCCTTTGCTCATAGATCCCCCTCTCTGGTCAGCATGTCGCAGCTAAGGTACGAATCACGACGCGAGACGTAAAAAGAAATCGATGCGGAATTGCCTACTCCCTGTCGTGCGCCCGTTGCAGGGCCTGGACATCGAGCTTCGTCATTTTGAGCATCGCGTTCATGACGTTTTTGGCCTTCACCGGGTTCTTGTCGTGCAACAGTTTTCCGAGAACCGAGGGAACGATCTGCCACGACACGCCGAACTTGTCCTTCAACCACCCGCACTGACTCGTCGCCCCACCCGCGGAAAGTTTCTCCCAGAACTCATCGACTTCTTCCTGCGACCCGCAGTCCACGAAGAAGGAGAGCGCCTCGGTGAAGGAAAAATCATGCGGGCCATGACTGTCCATTGCCATGAATCGTTCGCCTGCCAGGGAAAACGCCGCGTGTTTGACCGTCCCTTCCGGCTCCGCGTCCCCTTTCTCATTCAGGACGATCCGTTCGATGCCGGAATTCTTAAAAATCGACGTGTAGAACTTGATCGCTTCCTCGGTTCTCCCGGCCTGCTTCCCGACATACATCAGGAATGGAGTGATGTCCTGCTTCTGTCCTGTGAGGTTCAACTGCCAGGAAAGTCCAAACCTATCTTGAACCCAACCGAATCGCTCGCTGAAAGGATAGCGGTCGAGCTCCATGAGGGAAGACCCGCCGCCGGAGAGCTTCGCCCACAGGGTGTCGATTTGTTCCCGTGTCTCGCAACTCACGTAGAACGATATGGCCGGCGTGAATTTGAAGATCGGCCCTCCGTTCAACGCTGAGAAGTCGCGTCCGACGAGCTGAAAGGTTCCGGTCATCACCGTCCCTTTCTTCCCCGGCCCGGCTTCCCCGTAGCGCACGACATTCCCCACGGTCGAGTTTTTGAACGCCGAGGCGTAGAAAGTCATCGCCTCCTCAGCGTTACTGTCAAACCACAAGAACGGTGTGATCTTCTGCATAGGGCCTCCTGCCTGGGGTGCATAGGGACATTGCGTGCGTGCTGCCTGCCGGGACTATTTCGGAGAACGGAGGGACTTCTTCTTCGCGTTCGCCTTCGCTTTGAAGCGCACAATCGTTCGAATAAGGTCCATCGGGAGCGGCTCCGCAATCGGAAACTGGATGGAACCCTTCGCATTTTTGTATTTCGATATGTTCTTTTTGAACGTCGCGACAGCAGCCGCCCCCGGGTAAAAGCCGATGTGGTTCGAGTGTGCAGCGAAGTACACCACATTACCGTTCAGAAAATACGCAGGCATCCGGTAGCTCAGGCGTTCCTCCGCGTCAGAGGCCTCTTCCTTTACGATGCGTCTTAGCTGCGCGAGCTTTTTGCGGACAAGAGCGGGTCGGGCATCGATGTAGTCATCGACGGACGCGTATTCTTTTCCCTTTTCCATTTTGACTCCGTTGTTCAGGAATACGTCGCAGATCACTGCACTGGCGCATAGCGGCCATCTTCCTTGAGCTCTTCCTCGATCGGTCGGATCTCAATGCTCCCGAACCGGGCCGAGGGCCAACGCGAGGCGACCTGGATCGCCTCATTGAGGTCTCTTGCGTTGATCAGGAAGAACCCTCCGAGAGTTTCCTTCGTTTCGGCAAATGGGCCGTCGGTGACCGAGAGGCTGCCGTTCCGCACGCGCACGGTCATCGCTGTTTGCGTGCTCTGCAAGGCTTCCGCAGTGAGCATATGGCCGGCCTTCTGCAGTTCTTCGACATAGCTGAGGGTTTCCCCTCGTAGCGAGTCCCACTCAGCTTTCGATAACCCATTCAGCTGATGTTCTTCTTCGTAGGCTAGACACAGGTATTTCATGGATATTCTATCCTGAAGATTGGTTGGGCATCGATATTATCTCGACAGTCCCATCTCCTTTTCCCCCCTTCTCCCCATCCCCCCTTCCCCCCTTCGCGCGAGGGGGAGAACAGGAGATGGGGGGACGGGGAGATGGGCAGATGGTGGGCAGGGATCACTTTTTCGGATACGTATAGCTGACCATCCAGCTGATCCCAAACTTGTCGATGACCATCCCGAAGTACGCTCCCCACATGGCATCGGACATCGCCAGCGTTACCTTCCCTCCGGCGGACAGACCCTTGAAGTATCTGTCCGCGTCGGTTTTGCTCTCGGCTTCAATCGCCAACTGAAAATTGTTCCCGGCCGTGAGCTTCCAACCCTGCGACTCAAGCGCATCCGTCGCCATGAGCAGGTTCCCTTTCCCGATCGGCAGTGAAACGTGCATGAGTTTCTCCCCTTCGGCCTTGGACATCTTCGCCGCTTCGGGCGTATCCTTGAACCGGGTGAGGTTGACAAATTCCCCCCCGAACACCGACTTGTAGAAGTTGAACGCTTCTTCCGTCGTGCCGGCGAAATTCAGATACGGATTAATAGTCGGCATAGCACCCTCCATGTGATGATACAGTCATTTGTTTCCATTGTCCCCGCCACCTTACGCCTTCATCTTTTCTATCTGCGCCCTCACGGTCAGACCGCCCGCCGCCTTCACGACGTCGGCAGGGAGATCGTCCACCTCAAACACCTGACGGACCTCGATGACATCACCGTCCTGCGCCGGGACACGTCGTGCCCATTCGACGGCTTCGTCTTTCGATTTCACCTGGATCATCCAGTAGCCGCCGAGGACTTCTTTCGACTCCGTGTAAGGACCGTCGGTCACCTTCGGCTTCCCGCCACTGAACGAGACTCGGGCTCCTTGTGTCATCGGCTGGAGGCCATCAAGAGCAATGAGCGCCCCCGCGTTGGCCAACTCTTTGTTGTACTTCGCCATCTTCGCGAAATCGTCGGCTCCCGGCGCGAATTCCGGTCCAAGGTTCTTCCCTTTTGCGCCCTGATAGACGCTCGGGATCATCAGCATCATAAATCGCATGGCGAAACTCCTTTGTTTGGTTCATGCAAACATCTGTTCAGAGAGTAGTCGATCCGGGTGTCGAGAATTCGACATGGTCTTCAAACGACACGCCACTTTTCCGCCGGGCCTGGCGCTTGGAGTGGAGAGTTACGACTTCCCAAAAGCATCGTGGGAAATCCGTATAATGTCCATGGCGTTTTCCACATCGCGCTCTTCCTTCACTACAACCGTCACGTACCCCGCCTCTGGCGCCCATCGGTGATGCCTCGCCTTCCCTTCGGCCAGGACGCGCGCCTGAACATCCTTCGGGAGGCGGACGTCGCAGAAGCCGTATCCATGAATGTGCATAAACATTCGTTTGCCGACAAAGAAGGCATCTTCATGAATTCCCGCATCCGGCTTTTCCGTAACACCCTCCATCGCGAGAATTCGTTGCCGCAATTCGCGGCCAAGGTCTTCATGAGTCTTCATAACTGACGATTTCTTTTCCTTTTCTTGCATCTGAACACATCAGAAAGGAGGTCCAGTTGACCATCGACTAGTGTCGATTGACTATTGACTATCGATCCTTTATTGCCGTCGCGCCCCCGTTGTGCTCACCAGCTCCCTGACCGGTCTCACTTCAATGCATCCCACCGCTGCCGGCGGAATCTTTGCGGCGATTTGGATCGCGTGATCAAGGTCTCGCGCATCTATCAAATAGAACCCCGCAAGCTGTTCTTTTGTTTCTGCGAAAGGGCCGTCCGTGATGGCGACTTTTCCGTTGCGCACACGGACTGTTGTCGCAGTCCGAACCGGGAGAAGGGCTTCCGACGCCAAACAATTTCCTTCGGTCCGCATCGCCTTATCGTACGCCATGCAGTCGTCATCATTCATGGCGCCGATTTTGCTTTCTTCGCCATAGACAAGACACAGGTATTTCATGCCACCTCCTTCGATGGGTCTCCTGGAAATAGTCGATCGACCGGCTGTGAATTCGACGTGAGATACTCATGGGAGCTCCGCCAATCGACGCTCGAGAAAACGTCGCTCGGGCCCTTGCTGCGTCAAAGCGAGGGCTTTCGTGTAGGATGATCGGGCCTCCTCCATTTTTCCCAGCCGCCTGCAGAGATCCGCACGAGCGGAATGTGCCAGGTGATAGTGGGCGAGGTCGCCTCGGGACAGGATTCCGTCAACAAGGATGAGCCCGGCATCCGGACCATCGCGCATCGCCACCGCCACCGCTCGGTTGAGTTCGACGACGGGAGAAGGATCTGCCTGCAGCAACACATCGTACAGGGCGACGATCTCTGCCCAGTCTGTGGCGACCGTCGACGGCGCTTCCGCGTGCACTGCAGCGATGGCAGCCTGGAGCGTGTAGGCCCCGACCCGTCGGGTCGGCAACGCACGTTCGACAAGCGCAATTCCCTCCCTGATCAGTGCACGGTCCCAGAGTGTCCTGTCCTGGTTTTCCAGGAGGATGAGATCGCCCGATGCGGAAGTGCGTGCCGGGCGATGGGATTCCTGGAGAAGCATCAGGGCAAGCAGCCCCATCACCTCGGGTTCAGGGAGAAGGGTCAGCAGGACCCTCCCAAGCCGGATTGCTTCTCCCGAGAGATCGGCGCGCGTGACAGCATCACCGAATGACGCCGAGTACCCTTCATTGAACACCAGATACACGACGTGGAGAACGGTGTCGAGCCGGTCCGGCAGGTCCGCGCCGATCGGCACCTGATAGGGGATGTGCGCGTCACGGATCTTTGCTTTGGCCCGGACGATGCGCTGAGCGATCGTCGGCGGTGTGGTGAGAAAGGCGCGGGCGATTTCCTCTGTTGTGAGACCGCACGCCTCCCGGAGGGTGAGCGCAACTCGCGCGTCAGGCGAGAGGGCCGGGTGGCAGCAGGTGAAGATCAGCCTGAGCTCATCGTCTTCAATGCCTTTGTCCATCTGCTCGGCGGGGTCGATCGAATCCGACGCCGTGGACTCGATGACATCGGTTGCCGACGCCTCGAAGCGCGACCGGCGCCGCATCGCGTCGATGGCCTTGAACCTGCCGGCCGAGATCAGCCAGGTCCGCGGATTGGCCGGGACCCCCTCGACAGGCCATTGCTCCATTGCCGCAGTAAACGCGTCGTGCAGCGCCTCCTCCGCAAAATCAAAATCACCGAGAAGCCGGATCAACGTTGCAAGGATGCGTCGTAACTCGGAACGGTAGACCTGATCGATAACTTCGCGGATATGGCCGGCGCCGTTTCCCTGCATGAGTTCTCCTCAAAGGCTGAAGGGGTACAATGCTTCATCCACGTGAATTCCCTGCCTTGGAGTATAACAACCAGAAATCGCTCAGAGGTTCACTTCAACGGTCAACGGGAGGAATCGGGAGACGGCGGGGATGAGGTGCGGATGCGAAAAACGCAGTACGGACCGATCAGAATGGCAAGGAGGACCAGCGACCAGAGCCTTCCCTCCACGAGGTCGTAATCGTGGAACAGCCTGCTCCAGGGATTTCCAAACACAAAATGGCCGAAGCCGAATTCAAAAGCGATCGTCATGCCCAACCAGAGAATGCCGACCGACCAGGCTTCTTTCGCAGAGCGAAGGGGCCATTTGCCACTGACAATCCGGAAATAGAGAAAGAAAAAGAGAATGATGGTCACGGACGAGATTTGATGCGCCGCAAGCTCACCGACCAGTGGCAGGTAACCAAATTGCCGGAGGGCTCCGTTCGCGATGGCGATGACCACCATTCCGAACCACGCTAGGAAGTATTTCTTGATCATCCAGCAGCCTATGGAAGTTTCGCCCTTCAGTGGACGCCCGGACCAAGATGGGAGATACTGTCCTGATGCGCTCCGATGAGATGGAGTTGCTCATCTGTCAAGCTCGAGCGGGCGTCTTTACGGGCGTAGAGTCGCCGGCTCCGTGCCCGGCTTGAAGTATCGCTTTTGAAGATAGAGCGCCACATTCACGAGGCCAATCAGGACAGGGACCTCGACGAGCGGACCGATGACCGTCGCAAAGGCGACCTGGGAATTTATTCCGAAGACCGCCACTGCCACTGCGATCGCGAGCTCGAAGTCGTTGCTCCCGGCGGTGAATGAGAGCGTCGCGCTCTTCTCGTATGATGCACCCATGCGTCTGGCGATGTAGAATGTGAGGAAGAACATGAATCCAAAATAGATCACGTACGGCACTGCCACGCGAAGGACATCGAGTGGAAGCTCGACGATCTTTTCCCCTTTGAGCGAAAACATTACGACGATCGTGAACAGAAGTGCGATCGGTGTCAGAATCGAAATCTTCGGGATGAACTGCCGATGGTACCATTCCTTCCCGCGCGCCTTTACGAGCGTGATCCGGGTGAGAATACCGGCCGCAAAAGGGATTCCCAGATAGATGAGGACCGTCAACGCGATCTCCGAAATCGAGACATCGACGGCAATTCCCGTCATGCCGAAGAGCGGCGGGAGGAGCGTGATAAACAAATAGGCATAGACCGAATAGAAGAGGATCTGAAAGATGGCATTGAATGCCACAAGACCAGCAGCCAATTCCGAATCCCCTTTTGCCAGATCGTTCCAGACGAGGACCATCGCGATGCATCGCGCCAGACCGACAAGGATCACTCCTGTCATCATCGCGGGTTTGTCGGGCAAAAGCACGATTGCCAGAACAAACATCACCAGCGGCCCGACAACCCAGTTTTGTATGAGCGAGAGTCCCAGTAAGCGGGCATTCCTGAAGACGATCGGCAGTTCCTCATACCTGACCTTGGCAAGGGGAGGATACATCATCAGAATCAGGCCAATGGCTATAGGGATGCTCGTCGTTCCGGACTGGAAGGTCTTCCAGAAATCGACGACTCCGGGGACGAAATATCCCCAGAGCACTCCCCCAATCATCGCGAGGAATATCCAGAGGGTGAGGTAACGGTCAAACCCTCGAAGTCTTTTAACATTCGTTGGCATGGCTTGCCTTCATCTGATATTCTGTAGGGAGTGCTGCTTATTTACTGATTGCATTCACCCAGCTCTGGATCTTCGACTGGATTTGGTTTCGGACGATGATGGTCTTCGCCATTTTCTCTTCCTCCGATCCCGTGAATGACGCCGGATCGTCGAAGCTCCAGTGCAATCGCTTCGCGATCCCCGGGAAAAGTGGGCACCGTTCGCCGCTGGCCTCGTCGCATACGGTAATCACGTACGAGTACCGTCTTCCTTCCTTGTAGAAGTCGAAAACGTCGTACGTTTCGTTTTCCGAAATATCAATTCCCATCTCTCTCATCGCAGCGACTGCGAGGGGGTTCAATGAGCCCGGCTCGAGGCCCGCACTCTCCGCCTCGAATTCCTCTCCGAACTGATCGTTGAGCAATGCGGCGGCCATCTGACTTCGTGCACTGTTGTGGATGCAAACAAAAAGGACACGGGTCTTCTCCATAGTTCCTCCGTTATTTGAGAAGCTATTGCACAGCGGCCTGACCCGTGATTGTGCTGGTTACACCTTGCTCACGTTGGTTTTAGTAGATGATATTGAAGAGAAAGCCCACCACGATAATCCCCACCCCAACAACCCCGACAAAGATTGCGATCAACTGGATCTTCAGGACTTTCCGGAGGATGATCGTTTCCGGAAGCGACAACCCGATCACCGACATCATGAATGCGAGTGCCGTGCCGAGCGATGCGCCTTTTTCAAGCAAAGCAAGCATCACGGGAACAATCCCTGCGGCATTCGAATAGAGTGGGATGCCGATCAGAACCGCAACGGGGACCGACCACCATGCGGATTTCCCCATGATCCCCGCCAGGAGATTCTCGGGCGCGTACCCGTGGATCCATGCGCCGACCGCGATCCCCAGAAGGAGATACGGCCACACCTTCCCGACAATCGTCCTGACGGATTCATATCCAGCCTGAAACCGGTCGCGAAATGACAGTGCAGCCTCCGGGGTCGGGCCCTCCTGCGAGCGAATCTCGAACACCCACGCTTCGATGAAGCGCTCCACCTTGAATCGTCCGATCACATAGCCCGCGGTGATGGCAATCAGAAGCCCCGTACCCGCATACAGGAGTGCCGTCGTCCAGCCGAAAAGCCCGAACAGAAGCACCACGGCCACTTCGTTGATCATGGGCGCGGCGATCAGGAAGGAGAACGTCACGCCGAGAGGAACGCCGACTTCCACAAAGCCTATAAAGAGCGGAACGGCCGAGCATGAACAAAACGGTGTCACGATCCCCAACGTGCTTGCCAGAATGCTGCCGGTCAAGGGAGAGCGTTTCATCAGCAGTCTGCGGGTCCGTTCGGGTGAAAAGAAGGTGCGCACAATCCCCACCGCAAAGACAACGATCGTGAGGAGCAACAGGACCTTCGGCGCTTCGAACGCAAAGAAGCGGAGCGCTTCGGTCAATCGTTCGCCAGGCGTGAGCGCCGTAAGTGCGATAAGCGCATCGGAAAACGGTTGGAGGAGCAAGTAGATGATCATCCACGCCGGGAGGAGTATGCCGATCGTCCAGAGCGGATGCTGTTCAACCGCGTGCTTCATGCGACTTCCTGATGGGAGAGGAGAATCTCTTTGAGTTTGTCGACCGTCGGCACCTGGCCGGAGAAGACGACTTTGCCGTCGATCACAAGACCCGGCGTCCGCATGATCCCGTACGTGGCAATGAGTTTGACGTCTTCGACCTTTTCCAGGGACGCAGGGAGTCCCAACTGAGAGAGGGCTTCCCTCGTCCGGCTTTCGAGAGTCCTGCAATTCACGCATCCGGGGCCTAATACTTTGATTGTCATGATCGTTCCTTTCGGGTTCAACGCTGGCAGATTTTCTGGCGATTGATATTCCGGAGTCTTCTTGCGTCATCCCGAACGACAGTGTCGTCAAGGAACTCCTTGTCGATCACTCCCAGGGCGGCGCGGGCGACGCTGTTCTCCGATTTCGGATTCAGGCGGAAGTTCACCCATTTGCCGACTTTCGCATCGAGAATGAGGTTGGCATCGCGAAGGATCGTCAAATGCTTCGAGACCGTGGAAGTGGAAAGCCCGAGAACTTCCCGCACCTCGCAGAGGCACAGCTCGCGTTCCCCGAGCATTTTCACAATCCTGAGCCGACTGGGGTCGCTCAGGGCCTTGAAGACCCTCACATCCTCGCGCGTCATTGTCGTTTCCTCATTTCGTCAACTAACGAAATATACGAAACGAACGATGACACATGCAAGGTGTCGACAAACCATTTTTTTTGAGAGCTTTGTGCGGTTACGGCGATGTGTTCAAGAGGGGTAGTAAAGAGAGGGAGCGCAGACATTGCCTGTAGGTCGACCAGACTGGTCGACCTACACTAGAATGTCCCGGCCAGAGCCTCGAGATCGATCACGTTCGTCGGGTTGAGCTCGACGCCCACTTCCTTCCCGATCTCAGCGTCAACCGGTACACACCAGCAGATCGGTTTCCCGTCCTGCCAGGTCACTTTGCTCGTGAGCCATTTCCTTCCCGCCGGACCGTTTGAGCTCACGAGAATCGGTCCTCATGGTCTTGGATCCGTCCATCTTTCTTCGAGGAGGCAAGGAGTTGCACCTGGTCGCCGCCGTGTTCCGAAAGAGCATGTCCCATAAGTGCGGTGCGCTCCAGCCTTTTCATCACATCGGGGGAAAGGAGAGTCGAACTTGTGGAGCTGTGCCGAGAAGCGTTCATCACTGCCTTTTGAGGAGCTCCCGGTACTTCGTCAATGGGGTCTTTCTCCAAAACGGCGAATTGCACCGCCTCGGGCTCGAGGTCCGGCATATCGAGCGTGGGGCGTATCCGCCACGTCGAAGCTTTCCATTCCGAGATCTGGTTTTCCATTGCGCCTTCCTTTCTGCAATAATCCTACCATGAGTCTATGGAGAGCACACGGGGACTTGGGGAGTGCGAGACTTTGAGACGAACTATCGAATGCCAATGCTTTCTTCCTACGTCATACGTCATACTTCCTACTCATTGCCGGTCCGTCGCTTCCAATCCTCTGCATGGTACGAGCTTCGCACGAGCGGCCCCGACTCTACTCTGGGGATCCCGATTCGCGTCCCGAACTCCTTGTACCGCACAAACTCGTCCGGATGCACGTACCGATCCACTGGAAGATGCTGCTTCGTTGGCTGCAAGTACTGCCCCACCGTAAAGATGTCGACCGCGTTCGCATGCACGTCGCGCAGCACGTTCTGGACCTCCTCCTCCGTCTCGCCGAGGCCGACCATGATGCCGGTCTTCGTCGTCATCCCTTTCCGCTTCGCCCGTTCCAGCAGCTCGAGGCTTCGTTCATATTTCGCCTGAGGACGGACGGTCGCATAGAGCCGCGGGATGGTTTCTACATTGTGATTCAGCACGTCAGGATGCGCCTCGACGATTATATCAAGCGCCCATTCGACGCCGCGAAAGTCCGGGATGAGAACTTCGATCGTGACCGAAGGATTGACCTTCCGGATTTCCCTGATCGTATCCGCAAACACCGCGGCGCCGCCGTCGGGAAGCTCATCACGATTCACTGACGTCACCACGGCGTAGCGCACGCCCATTGACCGGACTGCGTCGGCAACCCGGAGCGGTTCTTGCAGGTCGAGGCCTTCCGGCTTCCCCGTCTTCACCGCGCAAAACCCGCAGGAACGCGTACAGATGTCGCCCAGGATCATGAATGTCGCCGTCCCTGCGTTCCAACACTCGCTCACATTCGGACAGCGCGCTTCTTCGCAGACGGTGTGGAGATGCTTCTGGTCCATTAACCCCTTCAAGCGTGAGAAATTCTCGCCGAGGGGGACCTTGACTTTCAACCACGATGGTCTGGAGGGACGCGTGACAGTGGGCGGCGCGCCCTCCGGAATTCCTTCTCTCATTTGGTTCTCATTATTCTATCATCATGAATCGCGATCCTATAGGCCCATTCCGGCGTTCGGATCGACGTGTTCGAGGGTATTGACGATGTCCGCCAGGAATTTCCCGCCTGTCGCACCATCGATGATCCTGTGGTCAAACGAGACCGTGAAGAACGCCATCGAACGAACGGCGATCATATCGTTCACCACGGCAACTCGCTTTGTGATCACACCGGTTCCGAGAATTGCAACCTGTGGCTGGTTGATCAGCGGAGTTCCGATCAACGTCCCGAACACGCCATAGTTCGTAATGCTGAACGACCCGCCCTGCACTTCCTCCGGCAGGAGCTTCTTTGTGCGCGTGCGCAGGGCGAGATCGTTGACCGCCCTCGCCAATCCAAGGAAGTTCTTCTCCTCCGCATGCTTGATCACCGGCACAAGCAACCCGCTCTCCGATGCGACGGCGATGCCGATATTCAGGAAGTTCTTCTTGATGATCTTGCCGCCTTCGACGGAACTATTGACAATCGGATATCTCTTGAGCGCGTCAACCACCGCTGTTACAACGTACGGCGTAAACGTCAGTTTGAACCCTTCTTTGCGGAGAAACTCGTCCGCATGCTTTTCCCGATGCTGCACAACCGCCGTCATATCCACCTCGTGCACGGCGAAGACATGCGGCGATGTCTGCACCGTCTGCACCATGTGGTCGGCCATCCGGTGCATGACGTTGCTCATCTGAAGAATCTCGAAATCGGGCGAGGGATACTTTCTTACCAGCTCGGCGTCGTCGACGTGTTGAAGTTGATCGAGAACGCCCGCCTCTGCTGCAGGAGCCGGTGCCGGTTGCGGGACCACGCGTCCGGTCTTCTTCGCCTGAATCCAACCAAGGATGTCGTTCTTTGAAACCCGTCCGGCCTCCCCCGTGCCGGGAATCTGTTCAAGCTCCGACATCGAAATCCCTTCCGCACGGGCAATCGTCATCACGAGCGGTGAATAGAACCGACTGCCCGTCGGCGCCGGTGCAGCAGTCGCCGGCCTTGCGGTTGCCTGCGGTGCTTGAACGACTTCAGGTTGTCGCGGGGCCGGTATTTCCTTTTTCGGCGTTTCGACGTCCTTTGCCGCACCCGCTCCGTTGGAATCGAGGTAGGCGATCACGGTATGGACGGGGACCGTGTCGTTTTCTTTGGCCACGATTTCGACGAGAATCCCCGCCGCGGGGGAAGGAATTTCGGAATCCACCTTGTCGGTGCTGATCTCGAGCAGGGTCTCGTCCTTCTTCACCATGTCGCCGATACGCTTGTGCCACTTGACAATCGTTCCTTCGGCGATGCTCTCACCCATCTGCGGCATGACGACTTCGATTCGGCCCATGATTTTCTTTGATCCTCTTGTGAACTTCGATATATCCTGGAGTATGCAGTATGCCGTAAGCAGTGTGCAGAAAGATCAGTACCGGATCAGATCTTTCAATGCTTCAATGATACGGAGTTTGCCCGGGAGAAACGCCTCTTCGAGCGTTGGCGCAAACGGCACAGGCGCATCGAGCGATCCTAACCTTTGCACCGGACCATCAAGGTACTCGAACGCCTCCGATGCGATAACGGCAGCAATCTCTCCTCCGAACCCACCGGTCAGCGTCGCTTCATGGACAATCAGGACTTTCCCGGTTTCCCGCACGCTTGTGATAATCAGATCACGATCCAGCGGCTGGATCGAGCGAAGGTCGACCACCCGGACCTCGGTCCCTGTCTCCAGTGCGAGTTGATCCGCAGCCTCGATCGATGGTTGAACCGTCGGGCCGTATGTCACTACAACTGCGGCATCGCCTTCGCGGCGGATCTTTCCTTTCCCGATCGGAACCAGTTCTTCTCCGTCGGGGACATCTTCCTTGACTCGCCGGTAGAGATACTTGTATTCGAGAAAGAGGACCGGATTGTTGTCCCTCACCGCCGACTTCATCAACCCTTTCGCATCCGCAGGCGTGGAGGGCGCGACAATTTTCAGACCCGGGACGTTCGTGAACCATCCTTCGGGGTTCGCGGAATGGTACGGACCGCCATGGATATTGCCTCCACTCGGCAAACGCACCACCATCGGGACCGGAAGCCGCCAACGATAATGGATCTTCGATGCGTTGGTCACCAGTTGGTTGAATCCGCACGTTACAAAATCCGCGAACTGCATTTCCGCGATCGGCCGCATCCCCACCAGCGCCGCGCCGGTGGCTGCACCGATAATCGCAGCTTCGGAGAGCGGACTGTCGATGACCCGCTCCTCACCGAATCGCTCGAGAAATCCTTTTGTGGCCTTGAACGCCCCACCATACGCTCCGATGTCCTCGCCGATCAGGAACACCGACTCGTCGCGTTCCATTTCTTCCCACATGGCGCGGGAGATGGCTTCGATGTAGGTCATGTTGCCCCCCTTCTCCCTGTCCCCCGTTCTCCCATTCGCGCGAAGGGGAGATAGGGAGAAAGGGGGACGCGGAGATGGGGGGATGAGTTCAACTGGCATACACGTCCCTTCCCGCCTCATCCCCGGGGGGAAAAGGATCCGCCTCTGCGTCCTTCACCGCCTGGGCGATGGATTGCTCAATCTCGTCCTCGGTCTGCTTCTTGCGAACGACGGAAAGTACCCCTGATTTCATCAGCGATTGTTCAAACCGGTCGATCGGATCCTTCGTCTTCCACCGGGATAGGAGATCCCGCGGCACATACGAGGCTTCATCGGACGCCGAATGCCCCTGCATCCGCATCGTTACGCTTTCGATAAGTGTCGGGCCGCCGCCGGAGCGTGCCCGTTCAACAGCATCCCGCGTCGATTCGTAGACTGCAACTACGTCCGTCCCGTCGACCGTAACGCCAGGCATGCCGTACCCCGACGCCCGCGCAGCGAAGCTCTCACCCGCGAACTGCTTCCGGAGTGGCGTCGAATAGGCGAATTGATTGTTCTCGATGATGAGGACGAAGGGCAGCTTCATTACTCCGGCCATATTCAGCCCTTCATGAAAATCGCCAACGTTGGAGCCACCGTCGCCGATGTAGTTCAACACGACAGAGTTCTCTTTCCTGATCTTGCAGGCCAACGCGACACCCACCGCAACGGGGATCATCGCCGCCAGATGACTGACGTTTCCGTAGATGCGAAGCGAAGGATCGGCGTAGTGACCCGTGCCGTCCCGACCGTGCGTCAGGCTGTTCTGTCGTCCCAATTGCTGAAGGAAGATGTTCTTCAGGCTCTGTCCCTTCACAAGATGGGCGCCGAGATCGCGGTGCATCGGAAAGAGATAATCCTCTTTCTTCAACGCGTAGGCGCTTCCCACTGCCGTTGCCTCATTCCCCGTCCCCGTATACGCCCCGCCGACGATCTTTCCCTGCTTGTAGAGGCGCAGGATCATTTCGTCGGATGCCCGCGTCAACTTCATGAAGCCGTACAGCCTCAGGCGGTCTTCGTCGCTCAGCGATATCGCGCCCCGTTCTTTTGCACGGACGGGTCGCTGTGCAGTCGGCGTCGGGATCATTTCTGATGTCTTCAATACCTTGCGAGTCGCGTGAGCGCTTCGACAATATCACTTTCCTGCGGGAGCATCGCGCTTTCGAGCGTCGGTCCGTAGGGCACAGGTGAGTCTTTTGCGGCCACGCGCAGAACCGGTGCGTCGAGGTGTTCGAACGCTTCGGCGGCGACGATCGCGGCAATCTCCGCGCCGAATCCGGCTGTCAGCGTATCCTCGTGCACGATCAGCGCCTTCCCTGTCTTCCGTATCGATTGCAGGACCGTCTCCTTGTCAAACGGGTTCAACGTCCGGATGTCGATGACTTCGACGGAAGTCCCGGTCTTCGAGGCGACCTTTGCCGCCGCGTCGAGAGACCGCTGAACCAGCATCCCCCAGGTGATCACGGTGATATCCGATCCCTCCCGTACGACCGACGCAAGACCGAACGGTAGAAGATAGTCCGCGTCGGGCTCCGGAGATGAGGCAAAGCTCTGTCGGTAGAGACCTTTGTGTTCGAGAAAGAGAACGGGATCATTTTCCCTGCACGCTGTCTTCAGCAACCCTTTCGCATCTGCCGCATTTGACGGGAACACCACGCGGACCCCCGGCATATGCGCAAAGAAGCCGTCGATGGACTGGCTATGATAGAGGCCGCCGTGGATGTACCCGCCGACGGCGACACGGATCACGAGCGGACACGTCCATTCGCCGTTCGAACGGTACCGCATCATAGAGAGTTCATCACGGATCTGCATGAACGCCGGCCAGATGTAGTCGCCGAACTGAATCTCGGCCACCGGCTTGAACGTGCCGCGGATTGCCAGCCCGATGGCGGTCCCGACAATGCTCGCCTCAGCGAGCGGCGAATTGAAGACGCGGTCTGCACCGAATTTTTGCGTCAGCCCTTTCGTCGCGGTGAAGACACCCCCCTTTTTTCCGCCGACGTCCTCTCCATATACCAACATCTGCGGGTTTCGCTCAAGTTCTTCGGCGAGCGCGTGATTGATTGCGTCGACGAGGACAATTGAGCCCCCTGTGGATTTTGGGGGAGAATAGGAGCTCTTCGGGACAGCAGGGGTTCCGTAGACGTTGTCGAGAAGTCCGGCAACCTTCGCGACCGGCTCCTTTTCGGCGGCATCCGTCGCAGTATTGATTGCTTCCTGGATCTCGTGTTTTATCGCATCGATGTCTTCATACCGGAGAAAATCCCGGTCGAGGAGATACCGTTCCATCATGGGGACGGGATCGCGCCGGAGATCTTCCTCCAACTCTTTCGGGTCACGGTACTTCCGCTGATCGTCGGAAGACGAGTGGGGCAGAAGGCGAACCACGTCCGCTTCAACCAGGCTCGGTCCCTCGCCGCTTCGCGCGCGGCGAACAGCTTCGACCGCTACATTATAGACAGCCGCGAAGTCGCATCCGTCCACGGCAAATCGGTTGAGGCCGTGATATCCGGACGTCATCTCATACACCGATCCCCCCGCCGTTTGGTCCGAGACCGGGACAGAGATGGCGAACTTGTTGTTTTGGATCAGAAAGACGACCGGCAGTTTTTCCCGTGATGCCCAATTGACCGCCTCATGGAATTCCCCTTCGCTCGTGGCCCCTTCTCCCGAGGAAACATACACGACTTCGTCTTTCCCCTCTTTCTTCGCTCCGAGGGCTGTCCCCACCGCTTGAAGAAACTGCGTCCCGGTGGGACTGGACTGTGAGACGATCCGCCATTGTTTATGACCATAGTGAAACGGCATCGAGAAACCCGCGCTGCTTGGGCCTCCCACTCGATGAAGCGCCTCCAGCATCACCTCCTCTATCGAATATCCGAACTGCAGGGAAAAGGCCATGTCGCGGTAATACGGGTATGCCCAATCCGTCCCCGGTTTCAATGCGAGCCCAAAGGCTGTTTGCGCGGACTCGTGTCCCGACCCTCCGATATGAAAGAAGACCTTCCCCTGTTTCAGCAAAACCAGGATCTTCGAGTCGACAAACCGCGCCGTGAGGATGTTGCGATAGGCTTTGAGAAGGCTCTCCTTTGATAGTCCCTCGACCGGGGTCGGAGTACTGGCCCCCGGTTTGGCGAGGCTCCTTCCTTTCGGCGTTGCAGTGACGTGTTGCATCATCCTGGTTCCTTCAGAGTGAGTGAAGTCGGCTCGTTGCTGTTCGACGCGAACTCCGCGAGCGACTCCCGTGGAATGAGCCTTGGAGAATACTGCAGAACGGAACAAAACTCTTCGATGCACATCGCCTGCGTCTGCAAAAGGTCCACCGGATGACCGAGAACACGGCTGATCGACGTCACGCCTTTGCCGCTGATACCGCAGGGAATAATTGCGTCGAAGGCGGAGAGGTCGGTGTTGACATTCAGTGCAAAGCCGTGCATGGTTACCCACCCGCGGGTATGAATGCCGATGGCGCAGACCTTGTCATGGCCGACCCAGACGCCGGTGTATTGCGGGTCCCGTGTCCCGCGGATTCCGTACTGTTCGAGAAGGCGGATGACGACTTCCTCGAGCGCTCGGACATACCAGTGGAGATCGGGGTGGGTTTCCAGGAGATTGAGAATGGGGTATCCGACAAGCTGACCGGGGCCGTGATACGTGACATCGCCGCCCCGTTCGATCGGAAGAAATTCAATATGCCGTGCCCGGAGTTGTTCTGCCGGTGCGAGCATGTGGTTCGGATCTCCGGTTCTCCCGATCGTATACACGGGTTCGTGCTCCGTCAGGAGAAGGGTATCGGGAATGGCACCGGCGGAACGCAGTTCAAGCAGCCTCCGCTGAAGATCCCAGCAGTGGCGGAACGACGTCGTCCCAAGCCGGACGACATGCAGGAGTCCGCGATCCGAATGAAGTATCATGTGGAAGAACAGTGCCGCCTCACGCGGCATTCGTCAGATGTTGATTGCCTCACCCAACGCCGCCGCGGCGGCTTCCATGATCGCCTCGCTCATGGTGGGGTGTGCATGGACACCGTGCATAATGCTCTCTGCTGTCGCCTCATGCCTCTTCGCGATCATAAGTTCCATGATGATCTCTGTCGCCTCAGCCCCCAGGATGTGACCTCCGAGGAGTTCGCCGTACTTCGCATCGAAAATCAGCTTCACCATGCCGTCGATCTCGCCGATGGCGATCGCCTTCCCGAGCGCCCGGAACGGGAACTTCCCGATTTTCACGTCTTTACCGAGCTCTTTGGCCTTCTCTTCCGTCAGACCGATACTTGCGACTTGCGGCTGACAATACGTACACCCGGGGATTGAGGAATAGTCAATCGGCTCCGGGTTCTTGCCTGCAATGGCCTCGACGCAATGAATGCCTTCGGCGGATGCGACATGCGCGAGCCAGGGAGGGCCGATGACGTCTCCGATGGCATAGACTCCCGGGACGTTCGTTTTGTAATCGGGGTCCACTTTGATGCGATCCCGCTCCACCGCCACGCCAAGCTCCTCCAATCCAAGGTTCTCGACATTCCCCTGAACGCCGATGGCCACAAGCGCAACATCCGCGCGAAGGTCCTTGTTCCCTTCGGGTGTCTGAACCGAGACCACAACCTCCTTTTCGCCCGGTTTGACCTTCTGCACCGCGGTTCCTGTCAGGACCTCCATGCCGCGTTTCCGGAATATCCGTTCAAGCTCTTTCGTCAGTTCGCGGTCTTCGATGGGAAGAATCGACGGCAGCATTTCGACCACAGTCACTTTCGTCCCGAGGGTCTGATAGAAATACGCGAACTCGATCCCGATCGCACCGGCGCCGATCACGATCATGGATTGTGGAAGAGCCGGGAGAGTCATTGCCTCAGTACTGGAAATGATCCGCTGCCTGTCGATGGCAACACCGGGGAGTGATCGCGGTCTCGCGCCGGTCGCGATCAGGATATGATCGGCGCGGACGATTTCGTCGGGCACACCCTTCGCCTTGACCTCGATCCGACCCTTGCCGGTCAGTCGTCCGTATCCCGGGTGGACGGTGATTTTGTTCTTCTTCATCAGGAATTCCACCCCTTTGGAGAGGCGGTCGGCAGCCGCACGGCTGCGCTGGATCACGCGGGCGAAATCGATCTTCATCCCCTCAACGCTGATTCCCCACTCGCTGCCGTTCTTCAATGCGGCAATCAGCTCGGCGTTCTTCAGGAGTGCCTTCGTCGGGATGCAGCCCCAGTTCAGGCAAATCCCTCCGAGGCGTTCGCGTTCAACCAGGCCGACATGCATCCCCAGTTGCGCAGCGCGGATCGCGGCGGTATAGCCTCCGGGGCCGCCGCCAAGGACCACGACATCGTACGAATGTTCTGCCATAGAGTTCTCGTGAAACCGGACCCTGTTCCGCGGGATGGATGTGATTCAATCGTAAGGGACGAGATGAATCCATTCCCCACGGACTACGTGAATCGCCTCCCAACGCTCGAACGACGGAGCAGTGGAGGTGAAAATCTCGTGAAGATGACAAATATAGAAACCAATGCTCTGAAAGTCAAAGTAACCTTTTTCTCGTCCCGATGATTGCTCTTCATTGATTTTCCTTTCATTTTTCGGTATACTTTCCCGAGATTTTTTAAAACGATGAAGGCTCCGGACGCACAGGATCAGAAGAACGTTGCCACGAATCGGAAGGCCCGCCACGAATATTTCGTGATCGAGTCGATCGAGACGGGAATAGCGCTGACCGGACCCGAAGTCAAATCCTTCCGCATGGGGAATGTGAATCTTGCGGACGGTTACGCGGTGGTGAAGAACGGCGAGGTGTGGCTCCTCGGAATGCACGTCAGCCCGTACGAACACGGAAGCTATGCGAACGTCGACCCGAGGCGCGACCGGAAACTGCTGCTGCACCGCAAGGAAATCCGCAAATTGATCGGCAGAACGAGTGAACCGGGGGTGACCTTGATTCCGCTTCAGGTGTACTTCAAGAACCGCGTTGCCAAAGTCCTTCTCGGCGTGTGCAAGGGCAAGCGGGCTTTTGACAAACGCGAAGACATAGCGCGGCGCGAGGTGGAGCGCGACATCCGCCGGCAATACGCACGATAGATGAAGACGTCAACCCCTCCTCTCAACGAACAACTCGACATCATCAAGCGCGGCGTCGCCGAGATCATTCCGGAAGAAGATCTCGCGCGAAAGATCGAACGCTCCATTGCCACCAATGCTCCCCTGATCGTCAAGCTCGGCTGCGACCCGAGCCGACCCGACCTGCACCTCGGCCATTCCGTCGTTCTTCGCAAGCTCCGCCAGTTCCAGGACCTCGGTCATCAGGCGGTCCTCATCGTCGGGGACTTCACCGGAATGATCGGCGATCCGTCCGGGAGGAGCAAAACCCGTCCTCCGCTGACGCTCGATGAAACACGACGTAACGGTCAAACGTATTTCGAACAGGCCACCAAGATCCTCTCGACCCACAAGATTCAGATGCAGTACAACTCTGAATGGCTGGGAAAGATGACCTTTTCAGACGTCATCCAGCTCGGCGCCCGGTACACCGTGGCGCGCATGCTTGAGCGGGACGACTTCGAACGACGGTACAAGGCAGGAGAGCCCATCAGCATCCATGAGTTGCTGTATCCCCTCGCTCAGGCGATGGACTCCGTCGCCATCCGGTCCGATATCGAGCTGGGAGGGACAGACCAGAAGTTCAACCTGCTGGTGGGGCGCGATATTCAGCGCGAGTATGGGATTGATCCCCAGGTGGCGATCACGATGCCGATCCTTCCGGGGACCGACGGGGTCGAGAAGATGAGCAAGTCCCTCGACAATTATATCGGTCTCAACGAACCGCCCCAACAGATCTTCGGAAAGACGCTGTCAATCCCGGACCAGCTGATTTTCCAGTACTTTCTGCTCACAACGAACGCCACCGCCGATGAGCTGGCGACGGTGAAGAAAAATCTCGACAATCCGTCACATAATCCGCGGGATTCGAAGCGGTTGCTTGCACGGACGCTTGTCGCAATGTACCATGGGACGGAGGCCGCGACGGCGGCCGAAGAAGAATTCGATCGTATTTTTGTCAAGAAGGATCTCCCCGATGAAATGCCGGAATTCCGGATCAGTGTCGACGGTCCGATCGGCATCCTGCGTTTGCTGACTTCGACAAACCTTGCCGCAAGCAACGCCGAGGCGCGACGGCTTGTGGAGCAAGGGGGCGTCTCGGTCGACGGCCACCGGATCGCAGATTACAATGCGACGGTGGAAGTCGGGCTTGGCGTCATCGTGAAGGTGGGCAAACGGAAGTTCGCGCGCGTGAGCAAAGCCTAAAAGGTGAACCGCTAATCCAATGATCACTACTTTCCGACGGAGATGAAAAATTGTACGTACCTGGCAGACTGTTTTTCACCAAAGGGGTAGGCCGCCACAAGGACTACCTGCAATCATTTGAGCTTGCGCTTCGTGATGCGAAAATCGAAAAGTGCAATTTGGTGACGGTGTCGAGCATATTCCCGCCGGGGTGCAAGCGCATCACCACGGAAGAAGGGCTGAAGGCACTTCAGCCGGGGCAGATCACATTTGCGGTCATGGCGCGGAACGCGACCTGCGAACCGAACCGGCTGATCGCCGCATCGATCGGCGTTGCCACGCCGGCAGACTCCGCGCAATACGGCTATCTGTCGGAGCACCATCCCTACGGGGAAACGGACGAAAAAGCGGGAGAATACGCAGAGGACCTTGCCGCGACAATGCTCGCGACAACGCTGGGAGTCGAATTCGATCCCAACACGGCCTGGGACGAACGCGAAAAACAGTACAAGATGAGCGGAAAGATCGTTCGCACCTACAACGTGACCCAGTCGGCCGAGGGGCACAAGGACGGGCTCTGGACGACGGTGGTGGCGTGCGCAATCCTCCTTCCATAATCCAATGAGTATGACGTAGGACGTATGAAGTAGGAAGAATGCGAGATGCAGTGGCCTTTAGAAACTACGAACGCCCGATATGCTAGTCTGCATATCGGGCGTTCGTATGTAACGCTTTGGTGACTCCGGGCGAGCGCGCGCCTTTGCGGTCATTCCTGGATATCGCGCATATACTCCTCGTAGTTCGTCATCACGGAGTCCACGTACGCAGTCGTCTGTTTCGCGCCTCCGAACCACCCGTTCTTCGGCCGGTCGTCCGGCCAAATGTGGCTGTGAAGCGAAGCGTAGCGTTTTGACAAGAGTGGCATTGCGTCCTTCACTGCTTCCCATCGTTCCGGATTGTATCCGAGATACGCCGCAATCTCTTGCGCGTCGTAAATGCGCCCGAGTCCTCCGTTATAGGAAGCAAGCGCCAGTTTGAGGCGATCTGGCTCGCTGGCACCATCAAACATCCCGTAGAGTTTTCGCAGGTAGAAGACGCCGATCCGGATGTTCATGGAAGGGTGTGCTCCATCCTGCAAATCAAGATCGTCAACGACCTCTTGACGTGTGACCGGCATGACCTGCATGAACCCGGTCGCTCCACGGTGGCTTTCTGCGTCGGCATGGAAGCGCGATTCCTGCTTGACAATGGCAAGAATCAGGCGCCAGTCGAAACCGTACGCGGACGCGCATTCTTTGATCGTCGGACCGTAACGCAGAATCATCTGTCGTTCGGCCGGATCAAGCTTGCCGGCGGCCGTTGAAGGCCGGGCAAGCGCAGCGGAGTCCATCCCCGCAGCATCAGCGCTGCCAGTTGCGGTGCGTCGCGCGATGCTTTCACTGGACGGTGTACATCCGATCAGCATCGCGAGGGCCATAAGGACTACCAGTGGGATTCGTTGATTCATCGCGGATCCTCTGTATAGTGACTGAAGATGCACGTCCAGCATTCTGGATACGTGCGGGCTCGCTGCCCTGCAAGCCCATGGTTGACAAAGAACGTCGCAGCGTGTTCTCCCAACTACGTATAGAACAAAGATCGCCGCGATTTGTCTGTGCGCCCAATCACGGTCCTTCCTACCTCGGAAGAACCGTGGAAGGCGACGGTTGAAGCGAATCTACGATCCCAGTTTGATGACCTCGAGCGTAACCCGTGCGGTGCCGTTGACCATAATCCCGAGCTTCTCGGCAGCCGCCAGGGAGAGATCGATGACCCGGTCGTCTTTGAACGGCCCCCGATCATTCACGCGGACCGTGACCGATTTGCCGTTCTCTTGATTCGTGACCTTCAGCCACGTGTTGAACGGAAGCGTCCGGTGCGCGGCGGTCATCGCATGCATGTCGTACGTTTCCCCGTTTGCCGTCTTCAGCCCGTGGAAGTCGTCGGCATAGTAGGAGGCGATCCCTTCCATGACTGTCCCCGTTCCGACCGAGGAAGGGGTTGCCCCCGCCGCACTCCTGAACCGCGGATAGCTCCCCACACAGCCCGACACAACAACCACGCCGACGACAAGAAGCGTTTGGAGCGCGCGCGCGACCATTACAGGTATTCGTTCATCTGTTTACGCTTGAGATAATCCGAGATCTCCTTCACTTCCTGGGAGCGCCCCTTCCGACACACCAGGAGGGCGTCGTCCGTATTGACGATGATCAGGTCCTCGACACCGATCGTCGCGACAACTTTGCCGGGGGAGTAGATGTACGAATTCCGCGTGTCCTTTTGAACAACGCGCCCGGTGATCGTATTGCCACTGTCGTCCGTTCCCGAAATGCGTGCGACTTCGTCCCACGAGCCGAGATCATTCCAGCCGAACGAGGCCGGGATCACAAACACGGTTTCGGCCTTCTCCATCACTCCATAGTCGATCGATATCCCCCGGATCATCCCATAGGTCAATTCAAGCGTCTGCTGATACTGGGGAGTCCCGATCGAACCATCGATCTTCTTCAGTTCCTGATACTGGTCCGGCAGGCACCGCTCGAGTTCCCTGAGGATGCTGTCGTTTCGCCAGACGAACATGCCGCTGTTCCAGAGAAAATCGCCGCTCGCGAGGAAGCGCTCTGCCGTCTGGAGGTTGGGCTTTTCGGCAAACGCCTGCACCCGGAAGACGCCAAGCGAACGGTAGCGCTGATCCGATTTCTCGTCGCTCTCCACCTGGATATACCCGTACCCCGTCTCCGGATGGGTCGGCTTGATGCCGATCGTGAGAAGGCTACCGGACTCATCGGCGACGTTCACCGCAAGGCGGACGACGCGGTTGAACTCCTTCTCATCCTGAACGAGGTGGTCTGCGGGAAGAACGATCATCACGGCATCGGGGTCGCATTTCCGTACATGGAACGCCGCGAGCGCGATGCACGGGGCCGTGTTCCGGCCGACCGGCTCGACAATGACATTGTTTTCTGGGACCTGGGGAAGTTGTTTGATCACCTGGGCCCGCTGTAATTTGTTCGTCACGACGAAGATGTTACCGCTGTGGACGATGTCCTCCAGCCGCTTCACCGTGTTCTGGAGCATCGAACCCTTCCCGATGATCTCCAGGAGATGCTTCGGATACTTCTCGCGGCTCCTCGGCCAGAACCGAGTGCCGATCCCGCCAGCCATGATTACAGCAAAAACTCTCGCCATGATGGTGTCTTCCCGAGAACTGCTGAGCCTTGTCATTTCGGACAAGGCTCTGGCATTCCGTCATTTCTTCGTTTTTCGTGCGATTCGCAGTCGTGAGACAGCCCGAGCGAAGGCTGCGTGAGCCTCCTCGAGGTTGTCCCCGGGAGCACGCGCCCGGAGTACATCGTCGGCAACGTCCCGGGCGGTTTCGGCCCGTTCCGTGTTGATTTCGTCGGCACGCTCCGCGCTGTCTGCAAGGATCACAACGTGGTTGTCGCGAACCTCGGCAAAGCCTCCGCCAATGGCGTACAACGTCTCCTCACCGGACAGACTCCGAACAGTCAGCTGCCCAGGGGTCAGAAGCGAGAGAAAGGGTGCGTGATTGAATAGAACCTGGAATGACCCGAGCGCCCCCGGCGCCGTCACGCTTGTTGCACTTCCCCGGAACACGACTTTGTCGGGAGCGACGATATCAAGTTGGAAAGGTTTGTCGTACATCGGACCGGACTCCGGATTTACGCCGCCTGCAACTGTTTGGCCTTTCTCGACTGCCTCTTCGATTGACCCGACCATGAAGAACGCCGCTTCGGGGAGATGATCGTACTCGCCGTCGACAATTCCCTTGAAGCTCCGCACCGTGTCCTCAAGCTTGACGTACTTTCCCTGGTAGCCGGTGAACTGTTCGGCGACGCTGAACGGCTGGGAGAGGAACTTTTCGATTTTTCGCGCCCGCGCCACGGTCAACTTATCGTCGTCCGAGAGCTCGTCCATGCCGAGAATGTTGATGATGTCCTGGAGATCCTTGTATGTCTGCAGGATCTCTTTCACCTTCCGGGCGGTATTGTAGTGGTCATGACCCACGATGCTCGGCTCAAGGATCCGCGACGTGGAGTCAAGGGGGTCGACAGCCGGATAGATCCCCCGTTCGACGATCTGCCTGCTCAGAACGGTGGTGGCATCGAGGTGAGAAAACGTCGTCGCCGGCGCGGGATCCGTCAAATCGTCGGCCGGCACATAGATTGCCTGGACGGACGTGATCGATCCCTTCTTTGTGGAGGTAATCCGCTCCTGCAATTCGCCCATTTCGCTGCCGAGCGTCGGCTGATAACCGACTGCGGACGGCATGCGGCCCAGCAACGCCGATACTTCGGACCCTGCCTGGACAAACCGGAAAATGTTGTCAATAAACAACAAAACGTCTTTCCCCTCTTCATCGCGGAAGTATTCGGCCATCGTCAACGCCGTGAGGCCGACCCGCTGACGCGCGCCGGGGGGTTCGTTCATCTGGCCGAACACCAGGGCAGTCTTGGCCAGGACGCCGGATTGCTTCATGTCAAGCCACAAATCGTTCCCTTCACGGGTGCGCTCGCCAACGCCGCCGAACACGGATATGCCGCCGTGCTGTTTTGCGATGTTGTGAATAAGCTCCATGATGACCACCGTCTTGCCCACCCCTGCACCTCCGAAGAGGCCGGTCTTTCCGCCCTTGGAATACGGTTCAAGCAAATCAATGACCTTGATCCCTGTCTCGAACAATTCCTTCTTGGTGGAAAGGTCCTCGAACCTTGGAGCAGGTCTGTGAATCGGAGATGTCTTGTCGGTCGAGATGGGCCCGAGTCCGTCGATCCCCTGCCCCGTCACGTTGATCAGTCGACCGAGCGTGGCCGGGCCGACCGGAACCGTAATCGGGCTGCCGGTGTCGTAACACATCATCCCGCGGTACAGTCCGTCCGTTGAATCCATCGCAACCGTCCGAACCCGATTGTCTCCCAGATGCTGTTGCGCCTCAACAATGAGATCCCGTTCATGTCCGCCGACGGCTTCCAGCGGGATCCGTATCGCATTGAGGATAGAAGGGAGGGCCCCGCCGGTAAAGTCGATGTCAATGACCGGACCGATGATCTGGACAATCTTGCCTTCGTTCATTCGAACCCTTTCAGGGCGAAAATGTTCATTGTCGCAAAACAGGTCAATATACAACGTACGAAAAAACCTATCGAAGATCAAGATTATATCAAGTGCCGCTTCCGATCATCCCCTGATCTTCTTTGCTATTGCCGGGATAATGGAAAATGCATGTAACCTTCCATTCTCGACGAAGATCTTGTTGTTGTTCTTTCCCGCGACGACGGAACCGGCGACATAGAGCCCCGGAACATTCGTCTCATAGGTTTTTTCGTCGATTTCCGGGGCAAGCGTCTCCTGCTGAAGACGAATTCCATAGTCGACGAGCCCCCTGGTGTCGGGATGAAATCCGATAAGCACGAACACAAACGCCGCCCGAATGCATTCCAGACCCCCCCCTCGCTGGACTACGACTTCGTCGGGCCCGATCCTTGAAACCGTCGCATCGAAGAGAGCGCGGATTTGCCCCCCCTTGATACGATTCTCGATGTCCGGGAGGATCCAGTACTTTACCCCGTCGCTCAGCTTCGGTCCGCGGTGAACCAGCGTTACGCGGGCACCGTGTCGGTATAAATCCAAGGCGGCCTCAACCGCCGAATTCCTCCCACCGACAACGACGACTTCACTTCCAAAGTACTTATGGGGTTCGTCGAAGTATTTGAGGACATGGGGAAGGTCTTCTCCCTCCACGCCGAGCGTATTGGGATGATCGAAATACCCCGTCGCGATGATGACCGTTCGGCCCGTGTACGTTTTCCCTTTCCGGGTTTCAACAGTGAACAGGTCACCGCGCGAACGAACTGCCACCACCGCATCAAACGTCTTTACGTCCAGTCCGAACTGAGCGGTGATCCGCTGGTAGTAACCGATCGTATCGATGCGTGTCGGTCGTACGGTGGGGACGATCATCGGGACATCGCCGATCTCGAGGAGCTCGGGCGTCGAAAACCAGACGAGGTTTACCGGGAATCGCCTGATTGCGTCGGCCACACTCCCCTGCTCGAGGATGATCGCGGAGAGGCCGGCCCGTTTCGCCTCGATCGCGCATGACAATCCCGCGGGACCGGAACCGACAATGATAATGTCAACGACCGGGTGCGGCGGAGACGCATTGCCGCGTGTTTCCTGATTACTCACTTCTCGTTCTTCCTTTTCTGATCCGCCTGGAATCTCGGCAACCGTCATTGATATCCCCCGGGTCGGAAGCAGTGTCCTGGCACAAGGACGACGGGATAGGAGGCGTCGGAGGCAAGGATGATTACGGGTGAATCACTTCGTGGTTCTCCAACATGGCGATGAATTGCCGGATCCGACGTTCGCGCGTTTCAGGCTTTTTCGCCGTCTGGATTCTGAAAAGGATCGCGTAGCGGTTCACGCTGTTCAAGGTTCCAAAGAACGCCCGCGCGCGGGGGTTCCCTTTCAGGGTCGCCTCGAGATCATGCGGGACGGTGATGGTCTTTTGCGAGGCATATGCTGAATCCCATCGGCCATCGTTTTTCGCACATTCAACGGCCTTTAGACCGGAAGCCCGCATTCTGCCGCTCTTCATCAGTGCTTCGGCTTTCTCCCGATTGATCTTGGACCAGATGCTGCGCTTCCCCCGCGGTGTGAATTTCTGCAACCACCACGCATCGTCACATTTCTGTTTTTGACCATCGATCCACCCATAGCAGAGTGCCGACTCGATCGCCTCAGGATACGTTACCGAAGCCTCGCCCATCGCATTTTTCGCGATCGACATCCAAATCCCTGCCGATGAGCGGTGGTTGGCGCTCAGCCAACGCGACCACTCACGCTGGTTCTTGAACCGTTTGATAGGGAGCGTCTGCCGTTTTTCCGTCGCCGATTTCGCCATGTCCGTCGTCTTCCGGTCGATCACTGCTATCGATAAACAACACCCCGGACGCCGGAAAAATTCACCGTTAACGCTCTGACCATTCCTTTGACTTCAGGTCCTTGTCCCTGCCATGTCGACTCCCTATGGTTCTGGAGACACGTTCTCCGCTAGTCGTGCTGCAGCCAGGAAGAGGGAACAGACTGCCGGGGCATCCCCGGCGGGACCACTTCGACAGAAAGGGCCATCCCTCCCGTACCCTGGAAGAAGAGAAGCCGGACCCGATGCCTCCCTGCGTCCAGAAGAGCGTATCCGCTTTTCTCCCGCGCGGAATGCGGTCCATCGTTGTCCAAAATTGTCGTCCCATCGATGAGGAGCCTGCTTCCGTCGTCGGAGGTTACAAAGAACTTGTAGTATCCCTCTCGCGGGACGTTGAGATAGCCGTCAAAGACAACGGCCCAATTCTCGTCCCGGTGCTTGAAGGCGCCCAGATCCCACGTGTCGGTAACGCCGTCGTTCACCGGCTTGAGCGAGGCAAAATCCGGCAGGTTATCCCATGAGCCTTCGAAATATCTGAACGCAAGACCGCGTGATGCCGGGCGATGCTCCACGGAAGGGAGCCGATGAAGGACCATGACGGAGGCCGTCGATTCGAAGCTCGGAGCGGAGCCGGGAGAGAAGGCCTTGCTTTTCACGATCGCGGAATGTGTCACGAGCAACGGCTCATGATACACGGGCGATGCTTCCGTCGGCTCCGATCCATCGAGGGTGTAGTGAATTACCGACGCATCGGACTCGCGGCTGAAGCGAACACGCAAGGAGTCCTCGCCGTAGAAATCCTTGAGGGAACACTCCGCTTCGGGAAGGCGGCCGGTGACAGCTTCGTAGTTTCCGTCGAGCGGGAAGATGCTCACGCGAAGCTCCGTGCATCCATACGGGACAAGCGTGATGGTGTCGAGCGCGGCGGAAAAGCGTTCCCGCAATGTGGAACGAAGCGGCAGGCGCGGAGTATACCTCCTGTCGGGCGTCTGTGGATCATGGTCGAGGTTCCAGTCGGCAACACGCCTGGCAGGGACCCGAAGCAACACAGGCGCGTCCTGTTCTTCCCACGGGTAGCCAGCCGAAGGCCTGTGTTCAACCCGGACATATCGATCCAGGTTGCTGTCAGGGATGGAAAGGGCGTAGTTCCAGTATCCAGTCGGTTCCATGTTCCAGGCCGGGAAATCAGGCGTGCTTTTGCGATCGAGGGAATCGATCTGTCGCGCCGCAGGAACCGGAAGAGCATAGACCAGCGGACCCCGTTCGAGAGCAACGCCTCCTTCTGGCCACGAAGTTACGTGGAGGGACATCGGCAGCTTCACGGCGACAACGTCGCCGCTCCGGAACGTCTTCTCAATCCGAATGAACTGCCCCGATGCCGGCCGGAGCGATTCCACCGAGCCGGCCTGTCGCACGCTGATCTCGGACGCCTTGCACCAGGCGGGGATGCGGACAACCAGCGGAAACTTCACTACGCCATCGGTGTGCACGGTGAACCGGATTTCGTCATCAAACGGATACGCCGTCTCTTCTTCGATCGTCACACTGTCGTTGCCTGCGCGGAACGTAAAACGCGAAGGGCCGTAGAACGTCGCTACCGGCGCGCCGCTGCTGTCGAGCATCCACATGCGGGAGACAAAGTTCGGCATAATGCGGTGGACGTTCCCCGCGCAGCATTCCGTACCCGGGTTCGGCCGGTATGACATCCAGGCGGATCCGTGGGAGAATTCGTTGTGGTTGGACGTGCGGTCGGCGACGACCTGATTGGGACAGGAAAAATATTGCAGCGCTTTGAAATCCTTCGTGACGGCCCCGGGGGCCGCATTGAGGCATGCGCGCTCGATATCGTCGGCGTATTCCGACTTGCCTGTCGCCATCAGCAGGTATCCCAGGGCCCAGGTGTAGTCGGCGATATCGCATGTTTCATGGCTTTGGAGCGGGTCGATGCCGCGCATCCCTTCGGTTGAGCTGTGAACGCCGTCGAGGAGCATGTACCAGCGGTCGACTTTCTTGTACGCGTGTTCGACGGCGGACAGGTATTCGGACTTCCCGGTGTAAAGATACAGCGCTGCCGCAAGCTTTGCCGTCTCGTTGAATGTCACACCGTGGAAATTATCCATTCGCTCGTCCGAGCGCATCCGATCCAGCGTTGTCACTTCGGAGGATTCGCGATTATACCCGGCGTAGCATTCTTCGGCCATTTTCAACAACTCCGGATCATGCGTCTGCGCATACGTCCAGAGCATGATCTCGACGTTGACGACGTTTCGGTGGGAAGTATAGGGATCCGTTTTCGAACGATAGTTGCGATCGAGGGCGTCCACGATCCGCCGCTCTCCTGTCGCTCCATAGCGTGCCATCATTGCACGGAAGAACACTACGTGCGGCCACCGGCTCAACCCGGAGTGCGGCTTGAGAAATTTCGGACCGAGATAACCGTCGGGGTCGGCGTTCGCCAGGACATAATCCACCTGGCGCGAAGCTTTCGCCACCAGGGTGGAATCCTGCAGAAGTTCTCCGCACCGCATCATGCCGTCGACCCAATAGGCATATTGTTCGTACGCAGTCCAGCCGAAGCGTTCCATTTCCGTCCCAACCCATCCCGCAGTATTGAAGGGATACCCCGCCGCCTCGAGGTGACCGGTCAACCCCGCGCTCTGACGGAGGAGATACTCTCTGAGCCAACCGGCGGGTTGTATGTCACGGAGCGATGCCTCGTTGAACGCTCCAAAGTAGTGGAACCCGCCATTAGGGCGCTGGGCCTGAGCCAATGTCGTGGAGAGAAGGACGACAACCAGGCATGCATGGAGCAGTCTCAGTCGCATACGATCTTCTGAAATTGTGGAAGTGGAAGAGCTATCAAGCGGGATACGCCGGACAACGTTGTCCGATTGAATGAATATACGTCTGAAAGAAGAGAAATACTTCAGTCAGACTCTCCGGAAGGCGGAGACGATGGCATGACCAACACTTTTCAGAATACGATCGTCGCCCCTGCGTCAGGACCGAAAGTGAAGCATCAGGCTGAACATCCGCCTCCGTCGGAACGAAGAGGGCGGGGTTGCATGCCCATGAAGTCAACCCAAGGACGACGATCAGAAGGATTCGTCGGCTAGAAGGCATAGGAGATCAGGATTCTTGCAACGGCTCGCTGCTCGTCGTCCAGGACAAGATTCCCTGAGGTGGCTCCTTTCAATGCGGGGAGTTGAACTTCCACTCATTCGAGAAACTCGCTTCACTTTGCGCGAGCCGGTCATATGCCCGTGGAGAGGGTGTGCTAGTGCGCCTGTAAGCCGGGGTAATCGGGCTGAAGGAGGAGGGTATTCCGAAACATCGAGTTCGCCGTGACCCAATCCCCGAGGGTTCGGGCCACCGTACCGATCAGAAAGCTCGTCCGCGCAGAGCGTGGGTCAATGGAGTAGGATCGTTTGAATGCCTGCAATGCCGTCGAAGGATCCCCCTTCGCCAGATAGAACTCTCCCGCATCGTCGAGGCGGGCGGCGTCCTGGGTTGTGAAATGGAGATGCTGGCGGTCGAATGGGAAGACCTCCATGACCTCAGGACGAGCGGGATCGGTTTCGAATAGCGGGCGAACGTTGACGATCTCAAACCAGTTACGGAGTACCGCAACGTGCGTGACCCTGCTTCGCACAAGAAACTGCATCAGCAGATCGAGCCGGCCGATGTTGTTAATCATCTCAGGCGAAACCAGCCCTACCATGTCGACAACCCGATGCCCGGAGTAGTAAGCAATTGCGCCGATATCGTGCGTCGCAACCGCGGCATCCTTCGGGAGATGATCCCGAATCCATCGCCCGGTTCTGACCTGTCTCTCCGCGATGTACCGGCAGTCCTCGGTATAGGCCTGTTCCGCATTGTATGTGGTCAGGCAAAACTGAAGAGCGATCCCGCCAAGGATCATGATCACTGCAATCCGAGCCGTTCTCGCCTGACGAAATGCATGCATCCACCGGGCAATGATCAGGACAAGGATCCGCGCACCGTCGACTGCCATGAGGAGCAATGCCGGCAATACCGGCATGAGGTAGCGCCCGTGCTGATAGAGCTTCGGCAGGTCGGTCCAGTAGGCGACGAAGAGGCCAAGGGTCCATACGGCGGGAAACAACATTGCGGCATGCTTGCGTTTCCAGATTCCCCATACCAGCCCTGCAAGACTGATTGCCACGAAGATGATGGGTCCAACCATGTGACCGTCCGAGAAGAAATGAAACGTCTCGGCGGGGAACCCTTTCCCGGCACCCGCATAATATTTGACTTTCGCTGCATACGTATTCGGGAGCAGACTCCCGGAAAGCACGACATTGAATGCACAGTACACCACCCCGAACGTGAGCAACGTAATGAGTGCCTTCTTCAGCCAGGGCGGTTCCGAAGCGCGAGGCACCACGTTTTTCTTTTTGCCGGCGGGTTGCTTGAGCACGGTTCGTTCATAGAGGAACGTGACCGCAAAGGCGCCGATTGCGACAACAGCATCCGGCCTCGTCCAAAGCAGGAGTCCAGTCATGACTCCCAGAAGGACCCCCCTTTTTTGGAGGTACGCGTAGAACGCTGCCAGGAAGAGCGCGACATACAGTGTCGTCTCCATTCCGGAGAGGGCAATCCATTGCAGCCTCGGCTCGAACACCAGCAATGCCGCCGCACAAATGGATGCAATGGGAGACCTGTCGAACAACTCCTCGGCGACCTTGAACATCAGGGCTCCGGCGATCAGCAGCGAGAAGATGCCGAGGACGTGGCTGAGGAGCACGCCATCCGCCGTGACGAAGAACCCTGCGGCAAGCAGAAGAGTAAAGAGCGGTGACGTGGAGCCTGCGGTCACCATCTCGTTCATATAGTAGGAAAATGATCCGAAGTCATGCAGGTTGCGGGCAAACTGGAGATGAATCCATGCGTCGTCCAGCGGGAACCCGGATTCGCCGTTCGCGCGAAGAGCTGACGTCAGCGTCTGGATGCACAGAATTCCGGCAAGACTTACAACGAGCGTGAGGATGAGCAGCTTCCAGGAGAGTCGATCGGAGATGAGCCGACGGACGACGGGAGGAGTATCCATTGAGGTGGTGCAACCTCGCGGAAAATACCGGGTTCAGGTGCTGCCTGCGATGGGTCTATGATCCTGAATTGCCCAATGAAAAACAACCCGTCTTCCACAGTTGCATCGCAACCTGGCCTGTCTTTGCCACCCGCAGATACAGGAGACTTGGAGAGTAATCGTCAGCGGATCAACAACATCTTCCGTACAGCAGAGTACGAGCCTGCGGTGAGTCTATAGAGGTACACGCCACTTGCCAGGTTGGCACCGTCGAACGTAAACGAGTACCTCCCTGCTGGATATCTGCCATTCGCCAAAACAGCCACCTCTCTGCCCAACATATCATACACTGCAAGCCGCACCTTACTGTCTACTGTCCACTGTCCACTGATCCCTGTTTTTGGATTGAACGGGTTCGGATAGTTCTGTTCCAAAGCGAACCGGGGCCCACCAATCGTGGAAGGAGCCGGCAGACCGGTCGTCGGGACTGCCTGGATCGACGCTCTCATGATGACGATTTCATACGGATTCCAGGTCGACATGACGAAGAAGAATGTCGATGTTCCGAGAAGACTGTCGCCTGTGGTGAAGCGGGAAATGAAGTACGGAGAATAATCGCCGCCTCCATCGCTCAGCCGGTCGGCGCCGCTGAGACTGTCACACGCCGGATGCCCCGCGGTCACCGCACGATGGATGAAATAGCAGAAGCCGCTGTCTCTTGTCGCATTGAAGATGGTTTGCGGCGGGCTCCATGGACCCCAAGGCTCAGGCGCAGAGCGCATATAAATGCCCCGAGGATTCGAGACAGTGTTGTTTGAGGCGTTGTAAAGCATGATCCAACTTCGCACGTATGGGTTCCATTCTACACCGACTTCACCTAGACAATCCGACACCTGCATCTTCCCGGTCAGGTCGGGGAGTGAATCGTGGAACAACGGTTCGGCGTTGCGTTCCCCGCGCACGAAAATCGGGGTGCCATCCGGGTTCGACGCTTGCCAGTATTCGATTGCTGTGGAGTCCGCCATCTTCCCGACCGGTTTTCTCGCCAGGAAGGGAGGACTTTTCCGAAACAGCGTATCTCCTTGTGATCCCCAGAAATAGAGATACCCGTCGCCTCCGTTTGCGATAGCGCTAAAGATGAATTTCGCTCCGGGAGCCGTGGAAAAGTTGTAGAGGAAGTGAAACGTTCGCGCGCTGTCATCGGACACAGCGACCACGGTCCTCGTCGCTCCGCCATTCGGTGAGCTTACTCCACCCGGGGGATTGCTGAGAAAATTGTCCGTACCAAAGATCACGAACATCCTCCCTCCATCGCTGATACCGGAAACAGGCGTCTCGTTCGTTCGGAGAGTGATGGCGGGATTCCCTGCTGCATCCAACACGACCGGATTTTTGAACGCCCCGATTGAGTCGGTGACAAAATCGAGCTTCAGGAACGGGCCCGCGGCTGTGTCGGAAACGAAGGCGATCGCATCATTGTCGTCCGCGGTTCGCGGCGGATCGGTTTGCCCATTCGGATGGCCATCGAACGTCGTAGTCGGCGCCGAATCGCCGAACAGGAAATAGGTTCTGCCGTTATGCTCGAACGAGTAGCCGTTGTCCGTCCTGATGAAACCATAGCGAGATTCGGTCTGGCTGACCGTTGGGACACCGAACTCTTTGTCGGTCTCCCCTGTGAGCTGGCACACCTTCGACGACGTGCCGGCAATGTAAACGAGTTGCGTCGGCGGTGTTGCAGCATTGCGCGCAGACGGGTCAGGGGGGTTCGAGCAGAGACAAGAATGAGGCAGGAAAAGACATGCGAGAACAATCGAAGCGGCAGCTCGTGACATTCTTCTTCACCCTCTCCAATGCCGTATGACATTCGAAGAATCCCCCGGCAGGTACCCGACGGGAATGCATCGCCGAGGAAGCCTGCCGGAGGCCGGTTGTCTCATTGAGTCTTATCGTTGTGCTTCAGGCGATAGATTTTGCGGCTTTCCTTGTTTTGGTCGTGCCGGATCTTCGCTCGTTCTTTCGGCGTCACTTTGCCGTCTTCCTTCGCCATCTGTTTCTCGGCGCGGATCGCCTTTTCGTCGCTGTGCAATTTGGCGGTTTCGCCTTTGGTCAGTTCACCGCTTTTCACGCCCTGTCGGATCCGCGCCCGTTGATTGCGCTGACGCTGGTTAATGACCGGCGTCTTGGTTTTCGGATTCTGATCGGTGGGCGTATCTTGAGCGAACGCGATCGTCGAACCTGCAATGAGCAGGGCGATAAACAATGTTTTGTGACTCATAGGTCCTTCCAAGAGTTGTGTTGAGAGTTGTGGGGCGGAGAGGATTCGGTGCCGAAACGATGACTACCATCTGTGTGGGCATGTGCAATATCAGCCTCAAGACGCAGGAAGATAAACCTTCGAGTATATGATGGCAAGAGGAGAAAGTCAAGTATAATCTGACAATTGGGCACTATTTGAATGCCGACTCGTTAGAGTGAAGTTCATGGATCAATTCCTCAAATGGAATCTTATCCATCGCACGGAAGACGACACGCACCGCCTGTTTCGTGCCTCGGCCTTCAGTTCACCTTGTACAAAGATCACCTACGAAGATCTCGGGATCGATCTTTTTGCCGAATGTGTCAAGCCGGCGGCGTAACAGAGAACCGTTACGATCGCAGGGAAAAACACCCCTTCGTCTTCCCCCTCCTTCCACCGCTTGATAATTGTCAACGCTTTCTCGATACTTCGGCACGATCGAGGGGCCACATCGTGAAGTTCACCAGGGGACCGTTGATGACCAGATCACGAAACGCATGGAACTGCCAATGATTCTCCTCCCGTCATGGATTCGTCAGAACGCGATGGCTCTGCTCGGAATTTTGTTCGTTTGCCCTTCAGGCTCCGCCCAGCAAACGCACACCCCCCCTCCGCACGACGAGTACCAGGATCTCACGCATTTCAGCAAAGTGTTCGGCAGGGACAAATATTTCCGGCTCTATCTCCCCCGAGGGTACGATCAGACAACCAAACGGTACCCTGTCATCTATTTCTTTCACGGATGGGGCGGGCGCCATTTCAAGGACGATAACGCGAAACTTGAGTACGAGAAACTCAAGGTGTTGGTCGATACGTTCCAGGTGCTTCTGGTCATGTGGGACGGCAACATTGAGGAAAGCGAGCCACGACCCTACAACGTGGGGAACCATGAGGACGTCAAATATCGGATCCAGATGGCTGAGTATTTTCCCGAGCTTGTCGCATACATCGATTCCCGGTATCGGACGCTCGCGGATCGCAGCGGCCGCGGAATCATCGGGTTCAGCATGGGCGGATTTATGGCGCTCTATTTGGCGGGAAAATACCCTGACAGCATCGGCGCCGCGGTGAGCTTCGCCGGCAGCCCGGAGTTCTTTGTCGGCTCGCCTGACATTCAAACGCTGTACCCCGTCCGCTATACCTTCAAGAACCTTCAAGGCGTGCGCCTCCGAATGTACAACGGAGACTCCGATATTCTGTTCTATCTCAACAAGGAAGTGCATGAAGGAGCAGTCTGGGATGGAGTCCCGATCGAGTACCGCCAGTTTCATGGTCCTCACATGATCGACTATCCCGGGGAGACCACGGTGTTTCAGACGGCGATGGAATTCGTCACGGCCGCATTGCACGATCCCTTGCCTCCTCCTCAAGGGTGGACGCATCATGATCTCTACCCCGATTTCGACGCATGGGGGTATCACGTCGAAAGCAACAAACACGAGCCGGGGTTCATCACGCTAAGCAATGTGGATCGGCACGGGTTTCGGGTGGCGACCCATCGCTGGCTTCCGGATGGCCCATCGCTCTCCAGCATTCAGGGGCAGATTACGACACCAGCGATCTACGAACCACGAGCATCCTACGCTGTCACCCGGAGCGCGTCAAACAAGCTTACACGGCAATCGATCCGAAGTGATTCCCAGGGGCGACTTAGAATCGATTTCAGCAATGCCACCACCATCATTGGCATTGCTCAAGACCAGGACTCGCCTGATCTGGTCTTCCTGGACTACGGGATCGGCAGCGTCGGACGGTTTCTGGGCATTGCCACCGACAACGCCCTGCGTATTCGACTTTTCAATCGAGGAGGCGGGGCGCGGCTGCCATCGGTGATCACGGCAAGCGTTCATGCGACCGACTCTGCGATCGTCGTTGCAGGCAACCCTGTCACGATGACCATGGGTCCGGGAGATCGCGTCATCGCGCTTCCCCCGATATCGGTTGCCTGTTCAAAGACCCCTCCAACTCACGCTGAACCTCCCGACATTCGATTCGTTGTCACCGTCAGCATCAACGACCGTGTCATGACGGACGAGTTCACCGTGCCGGTGCAGTTTGATGTGCCAGAGTTCGACAGCCTTCGGATCGACGACGGTATTGCGGTCCGGGACAAACCGTTCGGTGAAGGGAACGCGGACGGGATTCCGGACGCCGGTGAACTGATCATGCTTTACCGCAATGGCCACCGTCTTCGACTCTACACGGACGACCCCTGGATCCCGCGAGAAGAGGAGCGGCTCGCCGATGAGTTGATCCCCGCCCGCTGGCCGGATGGTTTCACGCTGAGCTCGATCATCCGTATCAATCCCGCTTGCCCCGACGGCCATCGGGTCGAATGCCTTGCGAGTTACGAGACCAAAGCCTTCAACCCCATCGAACGCAGTGTGACGTGGGGAAGAGTCCGATTCATCGTCAGCCACAAATGAGATCCGATTTCTCGAAATGAAGACGCCCGCAATCACAACCATTGGTGTCCTGGTGCTCCTGACAGTGTCCCGTGCGACGATGTCGGCCCCGGAATTGACCCAGGACCTGTTTTCCCGATCCTCCATCATGGAGGTGATGCAGCGGGTGTTCGACTGGCAGATGAGAAACCCCGTTTCGATCAACGACAGGAATGAGAACGACTGGGCGCGCGCCGCGTTCTATGCCGGTGTGATGGCGGCCTATAGGACGACGCATGACGAGCAGTATCTTGATGCGGCCATTGCATGGTCGAGGTCGTGCGACTGGAAGCTCGCGAAAAGGACGCGGCACGCCGACGACCAGGCAAGAGGCCAGACGTTCCTCGAGATTTACGAAGTCAAGAAGGATCCGTCAATGATCGGTGCGATCCGGGACAGATATGATTCCCTCATCGCTGACCCGAAGCCCGGCCGTGAAGACTGGTGGTGGTGCGACGCGTTGTTCATGGCGCCGCCGGTATTGGCACGGCTCGCGGCAGCGACGGGAGACAGGAAATATCTCACGTATCTGGACGCCATGTTTTGGGACACGTTTGAGTTTCTCTATGACAAGCACGAGCACTTGTTCTATAGAGATCAATCGTACTTCGACAGAAAATCAGCCAACGGCAGGAAGACGTTTTGGGCCCGGGGGAACGGCTGGGTCATGGCGGGAACGGTGCGAGTCCTGCAATATCTTCCGAAGAACGATCCCTCCTACTCCCGGTACGTGTCATTGCTGAAAGACATGGCTGCTGCTGTGGAGCGGGTGCAGGGAGAGGATGGGTTGTGGCGACCGAGTCTGCTCGACCAGAATGAGATCCCTCAACCCGAAACAAGCGGTTCAGCGTTTTTCTGCTACGCAATTGCATGGGGGATCAATAACAACTTGCTCTCGAGAACGAAGTGCTTGCCTTGTGTTCAGAATGCCTGGCGAGGATTGAGGTCGCATGTCACGCGCGAGGGAAGGCTGCAGTGGGTTCAGCCTATTGGAGCCGCGCCCGACAAGGTCACAGCCGACGATTCACAGGAGTACGGCTCCGGTGGATTTCTCCTCGCAGGAAGCGAAGTCTGCAAGTTAGGGCTGTAGGAGCCGTACCCCGCTGCTTGCTTATCAATTTTCTGTTGACTACGTTACTATCAAATACTGTATCGAGACACGGAGAACTGCCCAGCGTCCGACCGGCTATAGATTTTCGCTGCCTCCATCGTAGTTTCTTGGTATGCGCGTCGATTTCGATGCGCCAGCGTAAAATCCATTCGGCCGTTCCCTCCTGCAGGTGACTCCCGTGAGTGGGCCGCCGAATGTTATGCTTCACTAACGTTCGGCGTTTTCATTTTACCGGTGAAACGGTATGGCCCTCTCAATGAAGTTGCGCATGTCTGCAACGTGTGTCGCCTTGGTCACGCTAGCCCTCGCAAATTCCCCTCCCGAAATTCCCGGGAGCAGCGTGAGCGTTGTCCGATCTGATACCCGTTCGATGGTGTTCGAATACCGGCCGGAGTATCTGACCGCTCAGACGATCAACGCTGACGGAAAGACATGCACCATCTACGATTTTGCCTCTTCCTCTCCCGTCGATCCCCATGCCGCCGTGGGCTCGCCAAATTTGCTGTGTCGGAGATTTTCCGTCAGTCTGCCCTCGGAGCAAGGTTATGCGATTCAGGTGATTGCTTCTGACTATCAAGATATCGCCTCTACACTCCTGGCGCCGGTGCCTTCGTTCACCATTGCCGATGGAATGTTCTCCAGGGCGACATATCAAATCGACGCCAAAGCCTATGGGGCGTCACAATTTCTCCCGGGCCCGGTAGTGTCACTCTCCGCTCCGTCACGCGTGCGAGGTCTTCTGGTCAGCATGCTCACCGTTTCACCGGTGCAGTTCAATCCCGCGACAAGGACTGTGCGGCGCTACAGCCGGATCGTCGTGGAAGTGACCTATGGGGCCGCAGCAACAGTGACGACGTCAAGCCAGGATGCGAAACTGGTCGGGCCTGGCCTCTTGAACGGCGCGATCCTCGCACCTTCCCTCCGCCTGGCAAAAACCTCGGCCTTGACGTCGAGCGTCATGGGCACGGGGAAATGGTTCCGGATATCGGTAACCTCCGACGGGGTCTACAAGCTTGATGCCGCGTTGCTCACAGGTACGGGACTCGACCTTGCAGCGTTCGATCCGCGGACGATAAAGATCTACGGCAACGGCGGGCAGGAACTGTCCGAAGACATCACGCAGCCGCGGCCGGTGGACCTGGTGGAAAACGCGATCATGGTGCAGGGAGAATCCGACGGCAAATTCGACACGGGGGACTACATTCTGTTTTACGGCAAATCGGTGCGGGGATGGACCTACGACCCGGTCGGGAAGGCGATGCACCACTACATCAACCACTACTCGGAAACGAATTATTACTGGCTGACCTACGGCGCGTCGCCCGGCAAGCGCATGGCGAACGAGCAGTCGGACAGTGATCCGGCGACCTACACGCCGGACCGGTTCCGGGACCACGCTTCGGTGGAAGAAGAGAACGTCAAGCTGCTCAACCCGGTGGAGCCTGTGCTATCGGGAAAAGACTGGTACGCGCATATTCTGGACGACAAGAACCCGACGTACACCTACGTAGAATCGATGCCGGGACTGGTGCCGGGTGATGTAGTCAAGTACAGCCTCACGCTCCTGGCGTATCCGCCGCAGGGAGGAGCAAGCTTCGATGTCGTCGAATCGGGATCGAGCCTTGGGCGATTTATCGTTCCGAACGACTACGGGCCATATGTTTATGCATCCGGCATGACATTTCAAGCTTCAGGTGCGTCGACTCTCAGTGCACAGAAGAGCAGACTCATGATCTCCTTCAACCTGGCAGGATCAGGGTCGCAGGGCTATATCGACTGGGTGGAGTGGGAGTATCCCCGCTTTTTCTTCGCAACGGAAAATTATCTCCACTTCTGGGGACCGGACCGGAATGCGGTGGTCGAGTATCAATTGCAGCAGTTCACCGAGGCGCCGACGATCCTGGACGTGACCACACCTTCCGACGTGAAGATGATCAGCGGCGTCTATGGCACGTACTCCTTCCGCGCACCGTCGAGTTCCGGCGCGGTGCAGGAGTTCGTGGCGGCCGGGCCGTCGACCTGGAAACAGCCGGCGGCGATCCAGCCGGCGGGCAATCAGGACCTGCACGGCTATGCCGACGGGGCGGACTACATTATTCTCACGAGTTCGGAGTTCCGCTCGGCGGCCGACCGTCTGGCGGCGTGGCGGCAGGACCCTGCGCACGGGAACCTCAAGACGCTCGTTGCGGATGTCGCGCAGGTCTACAACGAGTTCGGCGGAGGGATCCCGGACATCTCGGCGATCCGGGACTACCTGTATTACGCCTATACGCACTGGACACGGAAGCCCGAGTTCGTCCTGTTGTTCGGCGGTGCGTCATACGACTACAAGGGGATCCTCGGGAAGAAGAGCTCGTTTGTTCCGAACTGGCAGAGTCCGAACTCCGTGGATGGGGTGGACAGCTTCTCGACGGACGATTTCTTCGCGATGTTCGGCGCGGGGACCAACCCTTCCCTGGTGCTCGGACGTATCCCGGCGCGCGTCGCAGCCGAGGCGGACGCCGTGGTCGACAAGATTGAACGGTATGAAACACAATCGGTGCGCGACGGGTGGAAGATGCGGGTGACGTTTGTCGCAGACGACGCCTGGACGTCGGAGGGCGGAGATGTCGGTGACAAGACAATCCACAGCGATGCTGCGGAAAGCCTTTCCTCGCCGAGCTACACGCCGGACGAGATGGAGAAGAAGAAGATCTATATTGCAGAGTATCCGACAGTCTTTGATGCTCTTGGTCGGCGCAAGCCGGGCGCCTACCAGGCAATCATCAGTCAAATCAACGAAGGTACCCTTCTTGTGAACTATAGCGGCCATGGCAATTCGCAGCAATGGGCGCACGAGAACATCTTCCACTCGCTCACGTCGATACCGCAGCTCGTCAATGCGAACCGGCTTTCGCTCTTTTTCCTTGCCACATGCAACTTCTCGCAATACGATGACCCGTCACAAGTCTCCGGCGGTGAACTCCTGGTCAACAAGCCGGACGGCGGCGGCATTGCAGTGATCGCTGCCTGCAGAAAAGTTATCGCACCGGATAATTCGGCGCTAAACAACGGAACGTATCAGGCGATATTCACCCATGACACGTACAATCGCGTTGTGGTCGAACGTCCCGCGACAGCCTTGTTTCAATACAAACAGAACGGGAACCTGGAGAATGACCAGAAGTATCTTTACCTCGGCGATCCGACGATGCGCCTGCAATATCCGTCGGGGTGTGCGTCGATCGACAGCATCAACGCCGTGTCGGTCGACAGCGCCGGGAACACCCTCCGCACAGCGCCCATCGCCATCCAGTCGCTGTCAACCGTCGCGGTTGTCGGAAGTGTCCGCGATGCCTCGGACAACATCGATCCCTCGTTCAACGGGCAGATGATGCTGATCGTCAACGATGCGAGCCGGGTGCAGACGATCGTGAACTTCTACCCGGGCGTCAATTGGTCATACAGAGCGACCGGGAGCACGATATTCCGTGGCGACAACACGGTGACCAACGGCCGGTTCCACGCGACGTTTGTGGTGCCGAAGGACATCTTTTTCGGCGACTCGACCGGACGAGGGCGCGTCGTGGCGTATTGCACAACTGCCTCGTCGGATGCCGAGGGGTATACGGGCAATGTGGCCTTCCGCGGGACCGATTCGACGACGACGCATGACAATTCCGGGCCTGCGATGACGATTTATCTGAACAGTCGAACGTTCAAGGAAGGAGATCTCGTCGGACCGAACCCGGTGCTCCTCGTCGATCTGTCCGATTCCAACGGGATCAACACCTCGGCATCGGGCATCGGCCACCGGATCGAAGGCTGGCTCAACAACCGCGCGCAGAGTGTCGACCTCACCGACGCCTACACAAGCAAGGTCGACAACTACCGCCAGGGGACGATCCAGTATCCGTTGAGCAACCTGCCAAGCGGCAAAAACGCCTTGCGCATCCGTGCCTGGGATTCGTTCAACAACTCGAACACGGTCGAGGCCGAATTCCAGGTCGCGTCCGACCAGACCCTGGTGATCACGGATGTGATGAACTATCCAAACCCCATCACGTCGGGGACAACGTACTTTACGTTTCATCAGAACCAGACGATTCCCTTGAATGTGTTGATCAAGGTCTACACCGTCGCGGGGCGGATGATCAAGGCGATCGAATCGACGACCGGCGGAGAGTCGTTTGTGAAGATTGCCTGGGATGGACGGGATGCAGACGGCGACGGCATCGCAAACGGGGTATACTTGTATAAAGTGGTCGCATCGACTGTTGATGGACGCTATACAAGTGAAGCGCTCGGAAAACTCGCGCGCGTCAGATAGCGACAGGCTGGCGGGTCATGGGCGTCCCCTCTCAAGCCTCTTGAGCAGGTGGTAACTGCCGAGACCGATCACCACCATTGCGGCCAGAAAGACCGGATAGGCGATTCTCCAATTCTCCGGTCCTGTCATCATCGACCATTCAGACATGCCGCCAATCCCTGCAAGAAGCGTCAGCGGCATGAAGATCGTGGTGATGAACGTCAATCTTCGGACGGTCGTGTTCGTCTCGTTCGCCGCTTTGGCCATCTGATTGTTGAGAATTGAGAGGTACATTTCCATCAGACTGGTGACCAGATCGCGATAGGATTCCGTCAACTCAAAGAATTTTGCCAGATGGTCATAGATGTCCCGGAAGTGGAAGATTGCATCGTCTGCAATGAATGGACAATCTTTGCGGCAAATCTTGACGAGGATTTCCCTCTCATGAAAGAGAGTTTTGCGGAGATTCAGCAAGTCGCGACGCATTTGGATGAGGTCGGCGGGGTTGAATGTTGAAGCATCGTCGAGCATTCCTTCTTCCAGGATATCCAGCTCATCTTCGAGCGCTTCAATCGCCAGGAACTTCTGGTCCACGACATAGTCGAGAATAACGTGGAGGAGAAACGCGGGTCCGCGGCGGACGCTCTCAATGTCCGTCTCTACGATGTGTTCGATGTCATTCAGCGGTCCGCGGCCGTCAGAATTGCGCTGGCTGACGGTGACCAGGAAGTTCTTGCCGATAAACAAATCGATCTCGCCGATTGAAAGCTGTCTTTTCACATAGTCAAAGCTGTTGAAGAGGATAAACGTGCTTCGGGGAAAGTCTTCGATTTTGGGAATTTGGTCTTCGTCGAAACAATCCTCGACCGCCAGCGGGTGGAGGCCCAGACGATCGACAAGGGGGGCGAGATCTTCTTTTGTAGGCTGGCAGTAGTCCAACCAGAAGAACCCCTCGTCTTTTGTTGTATCGAGGGCTTCCTCGAGGGTTTCGACGTGCCGAACTGTTCCCGAGTGCGAAACACGATAAAATGATGTGTCCGACATTTTCAAGGTTCCTGAAAGGACGAGAACGCCTCTCCCCATCGGCACAGATGAAAAGAGGCGCCCCCACAAATCAATGCAGCGTGTCCGAATGTAGGGTGGAAATCGGAGAAGGTCAATTGATGGCGCGGCGGGGAGAGGACCCCGACAGGAGTGATTTGAATTCTGAACTCTGAGCGCCGAACTCTGATCTCAGAGAGGAAACTTCGCGACCCACTCCGCAAAGGCGTTGACAAACTTCCTCAAAATCTCCCTCGTAGGATCGTCGGCAAGGTTCCCGCCGGCGTCGAAGAGCTTCGCCGCCCCGCCGATATACGCCTCAGGTTGCTGCATCGCCGGCATGTTCAGGAAGACGAGTGATTGCCTCAGGTGATGGTTTGCGCCGAACCCTCCGTAATTCCCCGGGGAGACACTGACAATTGCGGCCGGTTTTCTGTCCCAGGCACTTTTCCCGTACGGTCGCGACCCCACATCGATGGCGTTCTTTAGCAGGGCAGGAACCGAGCGATTGTATTCCGGCGTAACAAACAGTACTTCATCGAAGCTCCTCAGTCGATCGCGGAACTCCGTCCACTGCGCCGGTGGTGAAGACTCGAGGTCCTGATTGTACATCGGAAGCGTCCCGATCTCCAGCAGATCGAACTTTAGTGATTCGGGTGCCAATTCAGCAATCGCCCGTGCCGTTTTTCGGCTGAAGGATTCTTTTCGAAGACTTCCGACAATCATCGCAATCGTTTTCGTATTCATCGTTCCCTCCCCCTCTTCTACTAAGACGTTGCCCGCCTGTCCGAAGTTCCTCCCAAGCTTCCATCTTCAGGACTTCCCGCGGGCGAACTGATCCGGAGACGAACCACATCGTCGAAATCAGAAATTACCCTCATCAGGGTATGTCTCCTCATCCTCCGATTCGCCATCCTCTTCCTTTTCTCCGATCTTTCCGTCGGTACCAACGTGTACACGAACGATCTTTCAACGTCGTCATGGTATAGCGCGTTTTGCCGTCGGAGGGATACGGAACACTGCCGGTCATCGCAATTTACTCCTTCATTTCCAAATCTTTACTTCGAATGTGCCGGAGGATGTGGCGACACCCCGGAACATCCCCGAGGTGCTGAACGGCATCGCATAGTGACCATGCGCGTCGAGAGCGATAAGACCGCCGTCGTCTTTCTGGAGCCGATGGTAGATCATCTCGTCCGATGCTTGCTGGAGTGTCATCCCTTTGAGCTCCATCAGGGCCGAGACACTGCTGGCGACGGTATTCTTTATGAATTTCTCTCCCCATCCCGTGCACGAGACAGCGCAGGTCTTATTGTTCGCGTACGTGCCGGCACCGATCAGAGGAGAATCGCCCACTCTGCCCGGCATTTTGTTGGTCATCCCGCCCGTCGAAGTGCCCGCCGCAAGATTCCCGTGTGTGTCGAGCGCGACACATCCGACTGTTCCATGCATCTCCGCCCTGTGTTTCGCGTCGAGGAGCTGCCGGTACCGTTCCGGGGTGTCAAAATAGGACGACGCGACAAGCGTCATTCCCTCTTGCTCAGCAAACCTCTCGGCGCCACTCGCCACAAGCAGGATGTGCGGGGTCTTTTCCATGACGAGCCTCGCGAGAGAAATCGGATGCGCAATGTGGCGGACCGCCGCAACTGCGCCGCAGGAAAGATCCCGCCCGTCCATAATCGAGGCGTCCAGTTCATGCGAGGTGTCGGCTGTGTAAACAGCCCCGATCCCCGCATTGAATTTTGGGTCAGTCTCAAAATACCGCAGGACCTGTTCAACGGCATCAAGACTCGAGCCGCCCTTCGCAAGGACGTCCTTGCCAATGTGCAGCGCATGTGACAAAGCGCTGAGATAGCCCTCCCTCACGGTGTCCGGCAACGATTGGTCAATGTTCCCCGCGCCGCCGTGGATGACGATCGCATAGGGATTGCCACCGGATGGCGGTAGGGCCGGTTGAGAATACGCTGAGGAAGAACAGGCGATGAACATGATCGCCGCAAAAATTGAACGGGCATGCATATGCTTCTCCTTCAGATTCATCGCCTATGGTCTTGCAGTTCGGTGCGAAGCGCAATTACTCGGATCATTCCGGCGGTGGCATTCGGAACCTCAAGGGCAGAGTTCAGCGGAGCGGGGCAATCTCGAATTCCAGCGTAATAAACGAAGAGCTCGCAATTATTCCAAGGGGTCGTCGAGTGTTGTCACCGCCGGAACGCACAGGAGTCAGGTGGACGTGGAAGAAGTGATTGGCACTGATATGACTTTTTGTGGTTTCACTCCGGCAACTGAGAATCGCCCCAATCCTTGATCACGAAAGATTTCACCACGCCTTCAAGGATGAAGGGGTCCTCCTTTGAAAAGGCTTCTGCTTCCGCCCGCGTCTTGAAAATGGCCATGTTTCCCCCATTCGCGAAAGGCCCTATGCCCAAGACGACACCCCGCGCAACGTATCTGTCCACGACCACCTTGTGGCGCGGATAGACCGCCATGATCGCATCCCTGCTGGCACCCGACGACTCGCCGATAACCACAGCTTTCATAGAATGACTCCAGAGCTGATTGTATTGATTTCTACTTCACATTCTACGAACATGCCAACCCGAAGAGAATCCAGTTTCTCATTTCCACAGTTGGGTCAAAGGTTTTCTAATAATGCGATCGGCACTGAATGGTCGAAAAGCAATTAGCGCATCCATCGAAAACTCTGACGGATGGGCTTCTCAATGTGCGCGGAAATTCCTGCGACAAGTTACTCACTGCATCGAAGGGTGTCAACATCCCTAAGACAAAAGTGCGCCTTTGGTCTCGAGCGCGGGCCAGGTGGTCTCAGGATTCAACATTTTCTGCGTCTAGGTTCACTGCGGAATAAAGAATTGCTGCTTCGGAGCAGTGGGGTTCAAAGGAAAGGGCCTGGATCGCGTCTCGGGGCACAGGTCACACCGCGTGTGTGACCTCCTTGCAACCAGCTCCACGATTTGTAGGACCGGGTGTCCCCGCAACTGCAGATGTTTCTAACCTTCAACAAGGTCACAGTAGTAGAATCTGTTTTCTCGTAAGACTTTTTCTCCGAGACTGACCGGGATTCGCTTGTTGAAGATTGGTCCGTCATACACAAACGAGTGATACTCGCCGTTCTCACCGCACGGGTCTGCACCAACTGGCAGCTCCGACAGAAACGTTTCGTCAATCTCTCTGCCTACGAGGTGTTCTCCAAGAACCGTCGTGTCAATGCAAGTCGTGATAGCCTTGAACCCGGATGCAATGAAGAAACGGGCCAGTTCGTTCGTTTCCCTTTTCCAGATGGGAAAGATGCCACGCATGTTTACTGAACCGAGCATCTCTTCCCTGTACTTTCGCAAATCCTCCAGAAATATGTCTCCAAATACCACGGAAGAAACACCGGAGTCCCGGTACTTTGCCAGCACTTTCGCCATGCTCGATTCGTACTCTCTGTTGGTAGCATTCTTCGTAATGAACACTTCTTCAAGCGGAAGGCCTAGAGACTGTGCCTGCAGCTCGAGGAGTGTGCGTCTCACCCCGTGCATACTGATTCTGTCATAGACTCGGGTTACCGTAGTCATCAATGCAGCCACCTCGTAGTGCTGGCCTTCCAGGATTTCAGCGAGCGCCATTGCGCTGTCTTTCCCGCCACTCCACGA
>CAVVZZ010000014.1:0-200968 GCA_963752915.1 Ignavibacteriota bacterium | reverse complement strand
CAGACTACATCATCAAGGTTCGGCAGGATATCCTCGACGAGGCTGATGGGCCGATGCTGAGGCATGGATTGCAAGGAATGGACGGAAACAAGATCATTCTCCCGCGCAATGAGAAGCTCAAGCCGAGACCGGGGTTTTTGGAGAAGAGATTTGAGCTGTTCAAGAAGAGCGCATGAGGAAGGCCAAAGGGCGGAAGAAGATAATCCCGCAAATCATGAGACCGAACAAAGACTGATCAAATATGGCAGGAAGAAGGGATCCTTCCAGATACTCCGGTGCGACCGACGATGAGTTTCAGCCGGGTTCGCGAAAGGCAGTCCTGGTGAATAAGCTCGGAATCATCTCTCGACGAAAGATGGATGACTTGGAAATCCTTGCATACAAAGCCGCCACGGAGAACCTCGCCAAGAGCCTTGCGAGAAATCATCGATTCAGCGCTCAGGATGTGAAAACCATCCACAAGAAGATCTTTGGGAACATCTATGAATGGGCAGGGTCGTACCGTAACAAGGATCTCTCGAAACGTGGGTTCATGTTCACCCGGGCAATCTTCATTGCCGAGCACATGGAGCAATTTTCAAAGAATATACTGGAGGCATACACACCGCCCAAGGTCCAGCAACGTGATGAACTGACGGCGCATCTTGCTGAAATTCACAATGAGCTCGTTCTTATCCATCCATTTCGTGAAGGCAACGGACGGACAGTGCGCTTGCTCGTTCATCTTGTGGCACAGCAAGCCGGATTTGGAGGATTGGATTTTTCCTTCATCAAGGGAAGGGGGAAAGAGTACGAGAGATATATTGCTGCAGTTCAGGCGGGTGTCAGCAGAAACTACGAACCAATGGAGGCAATTATCCAGCGTGCACTATTTTGATGATCTTCTTCTCTTGTTCGCTTGAAGGAAGGATTTTGCCAACGAACGTGACGGCCTTATCCCCTCGATCCGGGAAGAAGAGAGAGCGAATCTCGTTGCAGCTTCGGAAAGTTGCGTGGGATCGCTGAGCCGTTTGTTGCTGGCTGCTATGCTCGTTCGTCGTTTCATCATAGCACAAGATACAAACAAGAAGGGATATCTTCAACACGCGAAAGGTGTCGTTTCCCGCAAATACAAGGAAATTACACTCGACGCACGTCCACTGAGGCTACATGTTTGACAATTTGGGATGTTAATAGTAAACTCATTATCAGATGTTCTCAAAATGTCAAATCCCGTTGCTCTCAGCACTTCTTGGCCCTTTTCGCCCTGAGCGCTAAACGAGGTGTGTGCCCTCGCCGCGCAACAGCTTGTGTATCTTCCCGCGTCAATGCCTCCCGCCATTCAAATTGTTCACCAATTCCAACGGAGACACGGGCCATGAATGGCGACCTGAAAATCATATCACCTCATGGTGGGTACCAAAAACTGAAGTCGTATCAGATGGCCGAAATTGTCTACGATGCGACCGTGAAATTCTGTGGCCGCTTCATAGACAGGCGTTCCAGAACCGTGGACCAGATGGTCCAGGCAGCCCGAAGCGGCAAACAAAATATTGCCGAAGGCAGCATGGCCTCGGGGACTTCCAAGAAGACCGAATTGAAGCTTGTGAGTGTGGCGCGGGCGAGCCTGGAAGAGCTATTACTGGACTACCAAGACTTTTTGCGCCAAAATGGTCTGACTCTCTGGGGGAAAGACCATTTGAAATCGCAAGAGGTAAGGCAACTTGGATCGAAAAGTGATAGGTCCTACCAGACTTATCGGACATATGTGGAGGAATCCGATCCCGAAACATCAGCCAATACCATGATCTGCCTCATCCACCAGACAAACTATCTTCTTGATCAGCTACTCCGTCAACTCGAAAAGAAGTTTCTCGACGAAGGCGGGTTTACTGAACGCCTCTATGGAGCCCGAACTCAGGCGCGCTTCAAACTTTAGCCAAGCCAATGCCGACAAAACTCCGAATTTCTACCGTCGATTCGCCTCTGAACACCCTTCGTCAAGGGGTCAATCGGTTTTCTGAGGAGCGCGACTGGACCCAATTCCACACCCCGAAAAACCTCGCCATGGCTCTGAGCGTCGAGGCGTCGGAGATCGTGGAGTTGTTCCAGTGGCTGACGGCCGAGGAATCGCGATCGCTCTCCGCCGCGAAGCGACAGGCCCTCGAAGAGGAAATCGGGGATGTGATGATATACCTTGTCAACCTGGCCGACAAATTCGACATCGATCCGCTCCGCGCGGCGGAGAAGAAACTCAGGATCAATGCGAAAAAATATCCTGTGCGGCTTGTCAAGGGAAAGGCGAAGAAGTACTCGGAGTACTGAGGCGGGAAGGAGAATGATTGAAAATGGAGGATGGAAAATCGAGGATGGAGAATGGGAAGGGAGAAGAAGGGAAGGGGATAGGGGGAGAACGGGGGAAGGGGAGATCGGGAGACTCGGGGACTGTGGGACTTTGAGAACGTGGGGACGACCATACGAAGATGAAGACTACCGGCTTGAAACCTGGCAAAACGATTCTCATCACTGGCTCTACCGACGGTCTCGGTAAACTCGTGGCGGAGCACCTCGCCGCGCAAGGAGCGACGGTTCTTCTTCACGGCAGAAACAAGGAAAAAGGCCGAGCCGTGCTCGAGGAGATCCGTCGTAAAACCAAGAGCGCCAAACTGTCCTACCACAACGGCGACTTTGCCTCCTTGCAGGATGTGAAATCGCTGAGCGATGAAATCCTGAAAGAGGCGAAGGTCATCGATGTCCTGATCAACAACGTGGGGATCGGGCGAGGAAAAGAGATCCGCAGGCGGGAGGTCAGCATTGACGGCTATGAGCTGCGCTTCGCTGTCAACTACCTTGCGCATGTCCTCCTGACAGAAAAGCTCCTGCCGCTATTGCCGGCAAAGTCTTCCACCATCATCAACGTTGCGTCGGTGGGACAAGAACCCATCGACTTCTCCAACATGATGCTCGAAAAGCGGTACGAAGGGTTCTTTGCGTACAAGCAGAGCAAGACGGCCCTCATTATGTACACCTTTGACCTGGCCGAACGACTCAATGAGCCGGGCATCAAGGTGAATGCCGTGCATCCTGCCTCCCTGATGAATACCAAAATGGTACTTGACGAGTGGGACTATACGCTCACGACTGTCGAGCAGGGAGCCGACGCGGTCGAGAGCCTCATCTCCACCACGACGACCGGGCTGTACTTCGATGGCAAGAAAGCCGCTACTGCCATACCACAGACGTATGACCGGACTGCGCGGATGAAACTGCACCAAACTACGTGGGAAATACTCGGAAAGTACCTCTAGCGGAAAGACACAACCAGGAACTCGGAATCACATTGGCAACTGCCTATTCCTAGTTGCTTCTCTAACGTGGGTATGTCTCTCGACCGTCTGTCACCGGAGTAGCGCTTGTATCTCCGGCATCGCCGCTTCCGCCGCGTCGTAGCCGCATTGAATGATGTCGGCTCCTTTGTAGAATTCCAGCATATCATACTCTTCGATCCTGGGCGAGATCAGGACGTCGGGCTGCGCATGCCGTAGATGCTGCTGGATCAGATTGTGCGAGCTGATCGCGATCGACTGGAGGGATACCCGCAGCGCTGTCGGTACATAGACGTCGCGCTGGCTCTTCATTGCGCGCGGCGGGATCTTCAGCGTGCCCTTCAATGAAGAATACCCGCGCCTGGAGAGATCGATGAACCACGACGGCATCGCCTTCTTTCTGCGGTCATCCTTCTTCTGCATGTACTTCTGAATTCGTCTCCGGATTCTCTCCGGGTTGGGCGACACATTCACGGCAATGCAATGCTCTCCCTGCAATCGATGTGCGACACTGACGGGGAGAGGATTACACAATCCACCATCCACGAGATATCGGCCCATATGATACGCCGGCCGGAACAGCCCGGGAAATGCAAAGCTGGCAATAATGGCATCCGCCAGAGGGCCTTTGTCAAACACGAATTCTTCACCGGTGACGAGATCCGTCGACACCGCGCGGAATGTGATCGGCAGTTTTTCGATGCGTTTCTCCCCGACCAGTCTGGTGATGAAAGTTCTTGCCCGTCTACTATCAACAATCGCCGACGCAGAGAACCCCGGCATGAAGATCTTGACCACGGCAAGTCTATCCAGCGACCGAACGATTTCTTCCATCGTCCCGGGATTCATGCCTGAGGCGTAGAGTCCCCCAATAAACGCCCCGATACTCGTCCCGACTACGGCATGAATGGGGACGCGGTGTTCCTCCAAACATTTGAGAACACCGATATGGGCAAGCCCTCGGGCCCCGCCGCTGCCGAGGACGAGGGCGATTGAGTTTTCAGGACGATCCATCCTTTAATATACGGATTGGACGGATCTGACGGGGGGAGGCCAGTCCTTTCTGACCGTCTCTTGACATCAGAAAAGGGGTGCCGTATATTCCGGATGCGACGTCGTAATGTACCGCCACTTGCCGCGACGAAAAATAAGGCGCTAACGGCGAAACGATAACAGTTAACCCTCGCCTGAAGCGGGGGTTATTTTTTTGAATGAACCGGACAACACGGATTGCTCGTTCCTGATTGCGTTTCTGAGAGGCGTGGGGATATCGAATGTCCAGCGAGCGCACGCCTGTAGGTCGACCAGTCTGGTCGACCTACATTCCCCCTCCCCTTAATAGGCTTGGCATTGTGCAGGGGAGGCCTGCCCGCCGTTCCAGGCCTGTCTTTGCAGAACTGTTCCACGCCCCTTCGACGAATGAGGAATACCAATGAAACAGGCTTTCTCCAGCATCCTTCTCATTGCCTTGGCCCAGTGTGCATTTTCTCAAAAACCGCCCTCTTCCGAGATTGCAGGCAAGATCATCGGGGCGACGGAGCAGCAGATCAAGATCGGGGACGAAGAGGTTCCTGTCGCTGCAGACGGAACATTCCTCTTCAAGTCGACGGCGCCGTATGCGAACTTCATCGATGTCCAGTACGGCTCACTGTCGTGGTCCGTTTACCTGGAACCAGGGAAGCGTCTCGATCTGCAGCTGACGTCCTCCGATTTGTCAAGCCTGGTGTATCGGGGCGAGCTTGCCGGCGCCAACGCCTGCCTGAAGAACATCAGTCTCCTGCAGCCGGGGACAAATACGTTCTTCGCGGACAACTGGGTCCGGATCCATTCTCAGGATGAGATGGACTTCGTCGCGCTGATTGATTCGTTCAAAAACGAGTATCGCGGAACCCTCAAGGTGTATCAGAAAGAGCATGGGAATATTCCCGGCCCGTTTGACAAGCTTCTTGACGCCGATATTGATTTCGGTTTCAATGCCCTCATCATTGACTTTCCCACACTCCATCAACGGTTCACTGGAAGGCAAAGCACGCTTTCCCAGCAAAGCATGGATTACCTCGCTTCTTCGCATTTGAATGACACGACCATGATGCATCTGTCGAGCTTTCAGAAGTACGGCAAGAAATGGATCGACTACAATGCGGACATCCTCGTCGGAAAGAGCACCGGACGGAAGCACTACAACCTGAAGAAGATGGATCTGTTGTCGATCGTCCTCTCATCGAGCTTCACAAATACGACGCTACGGGACTACTGGTTCTCGGAGTACCTGCGTGAGCAGATCGAAAACAGCGGGATCGCGAACAGCGAAACGTACGTGAAAGAGTTCGACCGCGTGTGTGAAACAGCTGCTCTCAAGAAGAAGATCGATACCCTCTACGCATCGTACGCGGAGGCGGAGAAGGACCATGTGGTGAAGACTTTCAAGAACGTGAACAGCTTCGTATTGAACGCGCATGTATTCTACCCTGCCGACTTCGAGCCGGGACAGAAACGCCCGGCGATGGTGATCTTCCACGGTGGTGGATTCGTCCTGGGAAATCCTTCGTGGGCCTACGGGAAGGCAAAGCATTATGCAGCCAAGGGGATGATTGCGATCGCGGCACAGTACAGACTCTGCAATTTCAAGGACGTCACACCGATCGAGGCAATCGAGGATGCGAAAGACCTGATGCGGTGGTTGCGGACGAATGCGGATTCGCTGGGGATTGACGCCGATAAAATCGCGGCCTCAGGATGGTCGATGGGAGCACAATTGTGCGCCTCGCTCGCCGTGTTTGCGGATACGCTTCCGGGAACGACGATCTCCTGTTCGCCCAATGCGCTGTTGTTGACCTCACCCGGGACCAACGCACGGGGCTGGTTCACCGAGTTGCTCAATGGCGCAAAGGTCAACCCTCAGGACTATTCCCCTGTCGACCACATCAGGCCCGGGCTGCCGCCGGCGATCATTCTTCAGGGTCGGGACGATTCCGTCACGCCATTGCAGGACGTTCAGCTGTTCCATGACACGCTGATCGCCGCCGGGAATTCATGTGAGATGTGGATCTACGAGCACGTCGGTCATCTCTTCACACCGACGTCGCTTGGCGACAGCGGTTGGCCGCGGCCGGATCCGGAGGTCCAAAGGCAGGCGGACGAAAAGTCGGACGAATTCCTGTCGAGGCTTGGATACACAAACAACTAGGCGGCTTCCCCGTCCTCGCCGGGACCTTCGGCCCTGGCGAACTCCTCTCTGCATAACGCGCGAAAAGAGCCGTCTCTCCCCGACGGACCCGCGGCTCCGACTCGGCGGCGGCCAATTCCTCATTGCGTTTCTGACAGGCGTGGAGATATCGAATGTCCAGCGAGCGCACGCCTGTAGGTCGACCAGTCTGGTCGACCCACATTCCCCCTCCCCTTAATAGGCTTGGCATGGTGCAGGGGATGGCGTTGCCCGCCCTGCTTCATCTGTTGGCGGGGAGAGGTTCGGAAAGGAGCCGCCTCTCGCCGACGGATCAAGCGGCTCCGACTTGGCAATTGTAAGTTCCGAATTTCAAGTTTCACATTGGACACTGCCAATTCCTAGTTGCGTTTCTAACCCGAATCGCCATTCCGGAGTGGTCCGAACCAAGGCCTGATTGCAATCGACGCCCCCTTATCGGAACGAAGTTCTGGGCTGGTGGTGTTCAGAGTGCCAGATGCGTGCCCGAACGGTACCGAATGGTCCGGGCCTCCCAACAATCTGTAACGATCGGAAAGGAAATGTCTATGGCCTCACAAATCTGGACGTATGAGTCGCTTGCCCAGGCGAGCAGCCAGGAGCTCGAGAACATCCTGCGGACAGGGACGGCCCCCGATCTGGAACAACTCAACGGCTACATCTATTGCGGCTGGAACCATGAATGGATCGGCAACCTCTCGGGAAAGAAATTCAAGAAGGGGTTCATGAAAAAGGACGGCGCCAATTTCGGCTATAACGAAACCGTGATCCAGGACAGAGACGGGTTCGGCGGTGAATGGAAACAGAACATCCCCGCCGGCGGCAAACCGTTTCAGCTCGGGTATTTCCGGACCAGCCTATGTTCGCGATGAACCCCCGATCAATATCGCCGCGCCGTACACGCAGCTCGGCTTCTTCGATTACGATATCCCGCACATGCACAAGTGGTACCTGAGTTTCTTCAAGGTCATCCGCGACTTCGTTGTGTTGCCGAACCCCGGGGACAATTCTCTGCTTCTGTGCAAGGCATACCTGCGCGTGTTCCCGTTTCTGAACATCTTCTACTGCTACTTCCAGCTCGGACATAGAGAGCCGATCAAATACAAACCGTGGTAGGCGGAGGAGATCCCTATGCTCACAGTTCAGGAAAAAAGACTTCGGGCCTATCTGTCCTTCCTCCTCGCACTGTACGGTGTGGGGCTTGTGCTCTGTTGTGTGTGGTATGGTGGCCGGGAGATGGGGGACGCCGGACTCACGGTCGTTGCGATGACCGGCGTCTGCGTTGCGCTCGCCGTGAAGTTGCTCATGTGCTGGTATGCCATTGCAGATCTGAGAAGGTGGACGTTGCTCGTGAGGCTTCTTCTCTGGAGTTCTTTCTTCTCGGCCCTGTCCGGTGCGATCGTCCTCCTTACGAACAGCATTGGCGGGTCCGTCTCATTCCTGGGGAATACCTATCGGTGGGAAGTCGTCGCCGTGGTCCTCACATCGCTCAGTCTCCTCAATGTGATTGTCCTTTCTCTCCTTCTCAGGTCGGCTGACCGCGCGCGATACGGGCTGAAGTACTTCACGTCGGTGCAATTCCGAACGCTGGCCGCCCTGGCGGAGGTCGTCATCTACGGAGAACATGAACTCCTCACGAGTGAGGAGGTGGCTCAAAACGTCGACTCATATTTCAAAAGTTTTGAGGCGAAGTCGAAGTGGACGATGGCCTTGGTGATATCAGGACTGTATTACTATCCGATCCTGTCGCTCCTGCCGCCGCTGCCGTATCTCTCTCCCGAGCGCAGACACACATTTCTGAAGAGCCGATTCTACCAGGATGTTGAAGCCCGCCGCATGCCGGAATTCTGGCGGGTTATTGTCCAGGGGATGATCCGGATCGCAAAGCAAATGTGCTATATCGGTTACTATAATGACAAGCGGACGTTTGCATCTGTCGGATACGTTCCATTTTCCGAACGACCCGATGCCGCGAATCGTCTGAAGCAGGGAATGCCGAAGGAGTCTCGACCCTTGCATGTGAAGTCAGAGAAGGATGTGCAGGGACAGACCATCGAAGGGGATGTTGTCGTCATCGGCTCCGGGGCGGCCGCGTCCATCCTCGCGAAGGGCCTTGTCGAAGCGGGCCGGAAGGTGTTGATGATCGAACGGGGCAACTATGAACGGCCTGAGACGTTTGACGAAAACGAGATGGAGATGGTCTCCAGACTCTTCCAGGACGGCGCAATTCAGGCAGCAAGAGATTTTCGGTTCACCGTCTTCCAGGGGAGCTGCGTCGGCGGCTCGACCGTGGTCAATAATGCCGTCTGTTTCAAAATTCCTGAAGAGGTTCTCGACAGGTGGATCGATCCTCAAGGCCTCAACACCGGGCTGGACAAGCGGGGAGTCATGGCTTCCATGGATCGAGCCTGGGAGATGATCGGGACCGAGCATATGGATGAGCAGGCGGTCAGGCTGAACCCCGGCGGCTATCTGTTCAAGAAGGGGTGTCAGAAGCTGGGACTTGACAAGCCGCCCACGCTCGTGGATTCCGTCAATGCGAATATCTCAGGGTGCGCGGGGTGCGGGTATTGCAACATCGGATGCAAATACGATCGCAAGCTTTCGATGCTCGTCTCCATCCTCCCGGGGATTCAGTCAAAATTCGGCAACGACAGCCTCGAAATCGTGGCAGGATGCGAGGCCGTGAAGCTGATCAAGACCGGAGAGAAGATCACGGCGGTGGAGTGCGAGTTTGGAAACGGCAGACGGATAACCGTCCGGGGGAAGACGTTTGTAGTCGCGGCGGGTGCGGTATCGTCAAGTATTCTCCTCCTGAAATCCAAACTGGGGATCCGGAACGCCGGAAAGAACCTCTCGTTCAACGTCGGCTCTCAATTGACCGCAGCGTTTCCAAACAAGATCGACTCCTATGACGGCCTCCAGATTTCGCACTTCCTGAAAATCTCGCCGAATCCCGGTTATGTAATGGAGTCCTGGTTCAACCCGCCCATGTTTCAGTCAACAGCGATGCCCGGCTGGTTTGAAGATCACTTCAACAATATGAAGAGATATGATCGGCTGGCCTGTGTCGGCATTCTTGTCGGGTCTGAGTCTAACGCTGAGGCGAGGGTCGGAGGACTGACGCGTCGGGAGATCCGGTATACGCCGACACAGAAAGACTTCAAGACGTTGCTGAAAGGGCTGGAGTTGTCGGGCGAGATCATGTTCGCCGCCGGGGCCGAATCGGTGATGCCGAACAGTTTCAAGTACTACGAATTCAAGAACACGCAGGACCTCAGGAGGCTCTCTGAGGTCATCAAGGATCCGAGTGAAATCACTCTTGGCACGGGTCATCCGCAGGGGGGGAACATCATCGGGAACTCACGCGATACAGGCGTTGTCAATGCGGAATTCAATGTATTCGATTTTGAAAACCTCTACGTGTGCGATGCAAGTGTATTTCCCACGAGTCTTGGGGTCAATCCGCAGCTCACGGTCATGGGGCTGGCGGATTACGCTGTGCAGTTCGTGAAGGAAAACAAAGGGTGAGCGCCTGTAGGTCGACCAGTCTGGTCGACCTACATTTCTTTGAAGCGCAATTCCCAACGGTGTTTGTCGCACGAAACAACTTGCGTTTCTAACAAGCCCGGAGCCGTCGAGTGCCGTGCGAGCAGTCACCCGTAGTTCGACCAAATACTCCCCTCCCCTTACTACGCCGAAACAGGTGCAGGGGAGGGGGTAGGGGGAGAGGTTCATTGCGTTTCTACTGCGCCTTAAGCTTCTTCAGTGCCTCGATTCCTCCTTGGTTGTTCGGGTTCAGTTGAAGGGACTTCTCGTAGTTCTTAATCGCACGTTCCTTCTCGCCTGCAGCAGCGTAGGCTTCGCCGAGGCTATCGTACACGTTGAAGGACTCCGGGAACGCCTCGACGTTCATCGCAAACACCGCGATCGATTCCTGAAGCTTCTTCGCCCAGAGATACTGGTATCCGAGTTCGTTCATCTCCCCTTCGGAAAGACTATATTCTTCATGCTTGCCCCGCAGCTCTTTGAATGTCGCGCGAGCTGCGTCGATCCCGGATGAGTCGATCGTCTCCTTCACTGCGTCCGCGATCTGCCACTTCAATCCTGCTTGCAGACGCGAGAGCAATAACGCGTTGCACTTCTCGACCGATGTCGGCTGAATGCTCTGGTAGTCGGGATGGTCGGAGTTCGCAAGGTTTGCGGTGACCCACTCTCCCTGCGGATCGCACACCACGAAGTGCACAAATCCCTGTTGCCAATGCTCCGGATTGAAGACGTAGTCGGCGTAGAGGGTGTACTCGCCTTTCGGCGAAAATCCTCTTGCGTGATCCCGGAATTCCCGTGCAAGATCCCAGAGGACCTTCATTTCGTTCGGGTCGGCATGCGATGATTTCAGCAAGATGGATTCTGTCGCCGGCACGGCCTTGCACACGCCGGCATCGGTGATCATCTTGGCCAACGCCGTCGCACCCGCTGTATCGGTAGAATCTCCTCTCCGCAGTGGAAACACTTTCAGCGTGAGGCTCTTCCGTGCTCCTCGCATCTCCTTGACACGAGGAGGAAGCGCAGCGAGTTCACTCTGGGGAGGAAGCCCGCTTCGTTCCTGCATGAGCTGCGCCATCTTGCCCGGTTTGGCCGCCTTCGCAGTCTCCTCATTGAGATTCATTTGCGGTCCCAGACGCCGGACAAGAAACATGGAGAAGCCCATCGGGTCGGGCGGTTGGATTCCTTTGAATGCCTCGTCCTTGGAGCCTACCTCGTCGGTCCATACGACACCGCCATTCTTGTCGACCACGATCGCCAGCATCCCGTCAAAGCCTGTCTGAGGGCTGCCGGTATACTCAACGTACAAGGCATATTCGGTCGTGATCGGGTTCTTCGCAATGAAATCTCCGAAAGCGCGGGAAAGTTGAGGCATCGCGACCTTCCCATCGGAGGTGAACGCTGCTTGCCCGATTTCAATGGACTTGAGCCCCTGTTGTTCGAAGAAAAGTCCGACGACTTCGGACACACGTCCATCCGGACGTCCGAATAAAACCGTCGGAACGATGGTCAAAGATGCATTCGGCCCCTTGGACTTCATGAGTGCGAGCCTCGATTGCTGATCCGTCGGCGCACCGGGCTTCTGTGGCGCGATCTGCGTCAGAGCCGCCCCCAGCGCAAAGACCGCAAAGAGGAGCACTTCGAGAATGAGGCTCCGGAGAGTGTGTGGCATGGCAAATCTCCTTTCTTCCTTGAAACTGCGTAGAAATACGCTGTTAAGAATGAAGCGAGATTGGATAGAGGCCTGCCAGAGGCAGTATTGTGTGTGTGGAACGGCTGGAACATGTCTGTCCATGTCGCCGTGTCAATACCGCGGCGAGGACCTGGAACTCTTGTGAGCCTTGATCAAGGCGATGGAAAGGTGCGATATCCCCGGGCGGGAATTGTCATGAATACATCAGACAGTCGTCAAGAAATGGTCGGGTCAAACGAAAGGATGGATATTCGCCCGCCGATAACCGCCCGAATTGTGCAGATTCAACTGATATGGTTGAATATTAACTATTCAACTAATTCGGTTGACTTTTACGTTTTCAACCGTTATGGTTGAATAAGCCGGTACCGGCCCGACGTCGTCTTCCCGTCCAGAGGCAGCCTATGAAGTACATTGTCGTGATAGGGGATATTGTCTTGTCCCGAAGGGTCGTCCAGCGATCCCGCCTTCAACATCAACTCAAAACAACACTGGACGGGCTGAACCGCAAGAAAACCCGCGCCATGGTTTCGCCATACACGATCACGCTCGGTGACGAATTTCAGGCGGTGTTCACGCAGGCGGACACGCTCTTCTCGAATGCGGCGGAGATCCTGCTCGCGCTCCACCCGGTCAAGGCGCGATTTTCGTTCGGCATCGGCGTGATTGAGACTCCCCTCAATCGCAGGCAGGCCATCGGCATGGATGGTCCGGCGTTTCATGAGGCCCGTCTCGGACTGGATGAACTGAAGAACCGTAAGTCGCTCTTTGCCGTGCGAGGGCTTCAGCGACCTGCGGCCAGCCTGATCGGGCCGAGTCTCGACCTGGTTTCCCATCTCTGCACGGATTGGAAACGAAGCCGGCTCAAGGTGTTCGCGATGCTTCTCCAGCGGACGCCGGTAAAGGCCATTGCGGCGTCGACCGGCATGACCGATAAGGCAGTCTACAAATCCATTGGCGCAGGAGCGTTGCACATTATCCAGAGAATCGACAACCAGATCATCGCGGCAATCAATGCAGAGGTCAGCGGAAAATGAATGAACAATTTCTTCATCTTCTGAATTTCGTTCTTCTCTCCCGGCTGGTGTACACGTTCAGGGACGCGGCCATAAACGGGCGCCGATTCGCCGTGATGATGGCGATCCAGATTGTCGGGCTGCTTTCCTTTGAGCTCAATCTCGCGTGGTGTATCCTGCTCATTCTCATGGTCGGACAGGCCATCCTCTTCCAGGCGATTGAAAGGAAATCCGGCGGGACCGAGGGGATTCGGACTTTGAGCCTCATTGTAACGATCCTTCTCTTGAGTGTCTTCTTCTCCCCTCGAATCGCCCTCGCTTTTAATCCAACCCCATTGGGCGTCCTTGGGAGTCTTGGCCAGTACACGACACTCGCGTCCCCCTTCACCGCGACCAACTGGGCGCGTGTCGGCACGATTGTAATGGGATTCCTACTCGTTCTGAACGAGGCGAATCTTGTTCTTCGCAGTCAGCTGCGCCGGCTCAACATGGCGCCGCGGGGAAAGGATAACAATCGAACCGGGGAGAAAGGGCTGACGCAGGAGGAATATAACACCGGTAGAATCATCGGCATGCTGGAGAGGACAATTATCTACATCGCGGTACTGAACAACGAAGTTGCGGCGATCGGTCTGGTCCTCGCAGCCAAGGCGTTCACTCGATACAAAGAATTTGAAGATCGGGATTTTGCCGAATACGTGCTCATCGGGACGCTGCTGTCAGCGGTCATTGCGGTTGCCGTGGCGATGGTGGTGAAGGAGATTGCCCGTGGATGACCTCTATCCTCTTTCCCAGGTCGAGAGTCTTATCCGACGCAGACCCCAATGTCCGCATTGGACCGATAGCTCGCTTCACTTCCTTGAATATGCAAATGGGATGAAGGACATTTCTAATGTATTGCCAGAAACGATTTCAATGCGCTGATCATTCCCTCATCGGTGATCGGGAGTTTCAATTTTGGACCGAGAAGAACGAGTCGTTTCGCGAGAGTAGCCTTATCCCATTTGTATACGATGGCATTGTCGCGTGTGTAAGCATCACAGGTAGGATTGCTCTCGCGGGCGCTCAGGTCCATAATATAGGTTTCGAAACTGGACCGTACCTGTTGATCGCCTATTTGATCAATAGCGCGCTGGAGACGCCTGACGTATGTTTCCAAGAGATTTCCTCGATACTCGTCCTCATGGTACTCCAACTATATCAGTAACGCAAGTGGCGACAGTGCACAGTCTCTTCAGTCAGCCCCCGTAGTCAGAAGGGCGAGCGGGAGCAGAAAATGTCGACGGAGATTCGTATATTTGGAAAAATCGTTCAATTCGACCTGAGTCTCCGTACTTGTGATCCCAATCCGCGCAGTTCTCACCCTCCGATAAGGTCACCCCTCTGCATCCCGCAACCATCATTTTTGCGTTGACCTATGTCCTCATCTCCCTCGGGGAGAACAGTCCGCGGAAGCTGGATCGTCCCACGGCGGCACTTCTCGGTGCGGTATTGATGGTGATGACCGGCGCGTTGACGCGTTCCGAAGCCGTCGCGGCCCTCGACCTAAGCACCCTGGCGGTTCTGTTCGGCCTGATGGTGATTCTTGCTGTTCTGACACAGAGCGGGCTTCCGATCTCCCTTGCGAACAAGGCGCTCCACTGGTGTCGCAGTCCCCGTTTGCTCCTTGCCCTCGTCGTGTTTGCCTCGGGCATCGCTTCCGCCGTCATGTTGAACGACACCGTCTGCCTCCTGGCCACGCCGCTCCTGCTGGAGGTCACCGCACAGGCGGGCATACCGGCGACGCCGTTTCTGATTGCCCTGGCAACGGGAGCGAATATCGGGAGTGCGATGACGATCACGGGGAATCCGCAAAACATCATCATCGGTCATGCGTCCGGCTGGGGCTGGGGTCCTTTTGCGCTGCGGATGGTACCGATCGGGCTCGTCAGTTTGCTGATCGACTGGCTTGTGCTTTCGCTCTTGTACCGGCGGACACTGGCGGGGGTTCGATTTCAGCCGGGGCCCGGCCACATTCATCCTTCGGTGCACCGCCGGGTTGCAGTGAAGAGCATGGTAGCGCTGACCGGACTGACGGCTGCATTCCTCCTGGGAGTGTCGATGGATTTCGCTGCGGTGGCGGGGGCGATCTTGCTCCTTGTGTGGTTGAACCGTCCTCCCCGGGAGACCCTACGGGCCGTAGATTGGTCGCTCCTCTTATTCTTCTCGGGGCTCTTTGTCGTCGTGGAGGGGTTTGTCAGGGAGAATCGTCAGCTTCTGGACCAATGGATCAGGAGCTACGGTGCCGACATCGGGTTTAGCAACGTCGTGCACATCAGTCTCGCCTCAGTGGTCGGGAGCAACCTCTTCTCCAACGTCCCGTTCGTGCTTATCGCCGAACACTGGGTGGCGGGGATGAGCAACGCGCCGTTCCTCTGGCTCCTGCTGGCGCTGACGAGCACCTTTGCGGGGAATCTGACGTTGTTCGGCAGCGTCGCGAACGTCATTGTGGCGCAAGGCGCCCAGCGTCAGTCACCTCTCCGTTTTATGGATTTCCTGAAGGCGGGGATCCCGGTGACGCTGGCCAGCACCGCAGCGGGAGTCCTGATCTTGTGGGCTGCGCAGGTTCTGGGGTGGCTGTAGGCGGGCACGCTCGTTCGCGACTTTGCCAATCTTCCCGCCCGTCTTGTTCGATGGTCGCTCAGCGAGCCTTCGTAAACGCCTTCACCATCGGCGCATCGAAATCAACGTCGATCTTCGGGCCGCCCGCTGCGGTGTCATCAATCGAGAGCTTCCCGGCAAGATGATCCGGCTTGTCAGCGGTCGCATGCAACGCCGAAGGGTCCGCCATGCCGGAATATTGCACAAGCTGATTGTTCAAGACGAGCCAGTAATTCAGGCGCGGACCGTCCGCCAACTCAACGATCACTCCTTCCATCAGACTCCCGTCAAAACCGTTCAGCGCGTCCGTCCCCTTGATTGCCGCGGAGAAGTCGGCCGATGTGAGAACGAGACGGCGGACCGTCTTGCTCGCTTCGAACGTGTCTGGCCCCTTGACAAGATAGGCGTGCTTGAAGGCAAGCGTAAAGGACTTCTTGGGCCCTTTGTACGTGAGCGTTCCCTTCGCTTTCTCGGCGGCGTTCGCGGAGGTGAACGGCACGAGAATAACTCCCGTCAGAAGGAGGGAGATCAATACGCCGCGGCAAATATGGAAGACCGTCATGAGGTATCTCCTGGAGTGTTGAGAGTTGTTGAAGCGGACCGCCGCCCGGGCGGACGCGCCATTGTGAACAACTGGGGAAGTGTGAAGATTCCCGGAGTTGTCATTCATGGGATGCGTCAAACGGAACCAAAAGGCCCGGAGGCAGGTTAGAGTGAGGCGCGTACAGAGACGTATGCGCCAAAATGGAGAAAAAGGAGATCGAAATGACGGGAAAGAAGATCATAGCAGTGGTGGGCGCAACCGGCGCGCAGGGAGGTGGTCTGGTTCGCGCCATCCTCAACGACCCGAATAGCGGTTTCACGGCGCGTGCGATTACGAGAGACGTCGAATCCGACAAAGCAAAAGAGCTGGCAGCGATGGGCGCCGAAGTTGTCGCGGCGGACGTGAACGACGTTGAGACGCTGAAGCGTGCATTCAAGGGTGCCTACGGCGCGTACTGTGTCACATTCTTCTGGGCCGACATGTCGCCGGAAAATGAAATAGCCCAGGCGACGAACATGGCCCGGGCGGCAAGAATATCCGGCGTGCAACATGCCATCTGGTCAACCTTTGAGGATACCCGGAAGTGGGTTCCCCTCACCGACAACCGTATGCCGACACTTATGGGAAAGTACAAGGTGGCGCACTTCGATGCGAAGAGCGAAGTGGACCATGTGTTTCGCGACCTCGGCGTGCCGACGACCTTTCTGCTGACGTCATTCTATTGGGAAAACCTCATCTACTTCGGGGCGGGACCGAAGAAGGGACCCGATGGTAAGCTGGCCATCACCTTCCCGATGGGAGACAAGAAGCTCCCGGGAATTTCCTCGGAAGACATCGGCAAATGTGCATACGGAATTTTCAAAAGGGGTCCCGAGCTCGCTGGAAAAACCCTCGGCGTCGCCGGCGAGCACTTGACCGGTTCGCAAATGGCCGCCGCTCTCTCGAAAGCCCTGGGGCAGGAAGTGCGCTACAATGATGTGCCTGCAGAGGTCTACCGCAGTTTTGGTTTCCCGGGTGCCGAGGATATGGGCAACATGTTCCAGTTCAAACGCGACTTCGAACTCGCATACACCGGCGCACGAAACGTCGCATTCTCACGCGCACTCAACCCCGCATTACAGACGTTCGAGAGCTGGCTCAAGGTCAATGGGAGCCGTATTCCGCTCGAGTGAATCGAGACCCGGGTATTCACAATGCGATCCGCCCGAGCCCGAGTCCGTGCCGGGCGTTTTCGCATTTGTGGACCGTGAGCCGTCGCTATCTCGCGCCGCCGATCGGCAACCGCACGCGAAACTCCGTGTGGCCGGGACGCGAATCGACGTTCACGTCGCCATTGTGCCAATGAACTACCCTGCGGACAATATCGAGCCCCAGGCCCGTCCCTTCCCCCACGGGCTTCGTCGAGAAGAAGGGATCGAAGATTTGCTCTTTGATTTCCGAAGGAATCCCCAGACCGTCGTCCGCCACCGCGACGATAACGTCGGCGCCCTCAACCATCGCAGTCACCGAAACATGACCATTGACCGGCGCTGCGTCGATGGCGTTGTCGATCAAGTTCATCCAGATCTGATTGATCTCTACGGCGTAGCCGCGAACGGTAGGAAGATCGGCTGAAATATTGAGCGTGATCGCGACCGACTTCGCACGGGCCTTCCCGGCCAGGAGAGAAACCGTGTCGTTGATCCCGCTCGAAATCTCGACGGCGTCCAACTCCGGGTTCCGGTCCATGTGTGTAAACCCCTTGGCTGCCGCAACGAGCGTGTGAATACGTTTTGCGGCACGCTCGATGTTCTCGACCAGCGCCCGGGCTGAAGATGCTGCACCCAACCAGCGAAGAGCGGTCTCAAGCTTCGCACCGTCAAGGACCTTTCCCAGTCTCTCAAGATCAGCGGTCGTTGCGCGTGTTCGCGCGAGCTCTTCGGCAAGGACCTCTGGGATCCTGCGCTGTCTGAGCCAATCCTCAATCTCATCTTCACGGTCTGCGAGATCAAGACCGGATATCGACGGACGTTCCGCTCCCTCCCTGATTGATTTCCAGACGGCGTCCAGTTCCTGGAGTTGCGCTCCGGTGAGACCCGCGATGCAGAGCGAGCGCGCGGCGTCTTCCTCGACCGTCAACGTATCCGCCAGGGCGCTCGCGTCGCGCAATGCCGCGGATGCCGGATTGTTTACTTCGTGGGCAAACCCGGCGGCGAGCTTGCCGAGGGAGATCATCTTTTCATCACGCAAATCGGCCGAGGTGAATCGCCTGGCGCGGTCGGTCATAACGTGGACAAGCAGAGCTGTTACCTCGTAGCAGTTACGGATCAACGCCGGCAAGTCATTGCTGGGGATCATGAACACGTCCGTGGGTTCCTCAACAATGACATTCCCCGGTGACTTGGTCAATCGCGAAAAGGGAAGCATCCCGGTCACTTCACCCGCTTGCCACTCCATCACCTTCCGCATCCCGGTTCCCCGATTCATATAGATCGCCAGGCGCCCGGTCAGGAGAATAACGAGTCCGGGGACAGTCAGCGTGGGGCTTGAGACAACTTCTCCTTGCTGGTACTTGATAACGGTTCCATGCTCGGCGACCCAGGCAAGCTCCTCACGAGGGGCCTTCCCGATCGTGGGATGGGACGCCAGAAGTTCAATGATCCCGTCCTTGTTCATGGGGCTTCCTCTCTTGACAACCCCACTCAAACAGCTCATTCTTCGCGATCGTTCCGACCAGCCACGACGAGTGGTCTCACGTCTTTTTGTGCCGTCCAGCGTCCGGGGCATGAACTCCCGGCATCTGCATATGGTTGATTGACTAAAGGGAGGTTTCCACTGTGGTAAAACCCGTCATCATGAGCGTCGACGATGATCCTCAGGTCCTCGCGGCCGTCGAACGGGATCTGCGTCAACACTATAAGACTGACTACCGCGTCGTGAAGGCCGGCTCGCCGCGCGAAGCCCTGGACACGGTGCGCCAGCTGAAGCAGCGTGGGTCGCCCGTCGCGCTCTTCCTCGTCGATCAACGCATGCCCGAGATGACCGGCACAAAGCTTCTTGGAGAAATGCGCGAGCTGTTCCCCGAGGCGCGAAAGGTCCTCCTTACCGCATACGCCGACACCGAAGCAGCGATTGAAAGCATCAATGCCATCGGCCTCGATCATTATCTGATGAAGCCTTGGGACCCGCCGGAACAGAAGCTCTATCCGGTGCTCGACGACCTTCTCTCGGAGTGGAAGAGCCGCGCCCATCTTCCGTTCGACGGGATCCGGATCGCCGGTGCGAGATTCTCACCGCAGAGTCACGGTGTCCGGGAATTTCTCTCCCGCAACCTCGTTCCGTACCAATGGATCGATATCGATGAGGATGCATCCATGCGGGAGCTTGTCGCTTCGTTTCCCGGAGGACTGTCGAAGCTCCCCGTTGTCCTGTTCCCCGACGGCTCGTATCTGTCCGCCCCCTCAAATCAGGAACTCGCGGCGAAGACCGGTCTCCAGACTACCGCCAAAAATCCGTTTTACGATGTCGTGGTGGTTGGTGGGGGACCGGCAGGGCTTGCGAATGCGGTCTACGCGGCGTCGGAAGGATTGCGCGTTGTGCTGGTCGAACAAAATGCGCCCGGCGGACAGGCAGGGACGAGCTCACGAATCGAGAACTACCTGGGCTTTCCCAATGGAATCTCCGGTTCCGATCTCGCCCAGCGGGCCAGTGCGCAAGCCAGAAGATTTGGCGCCGAACTGCTTACGGCCCAGGAAGTGGTGGGGATCCGTCGCGAGGACCCGTACCGGATTGTTATGCTGGCGGACGGCAAGGAAATTTCCGGGTATACTGTCATTCTCACCACGGGCATGTCTGTCCGGATGCTCGAGGTGCCCGGCATCGAACCGCTCCTCGGCCGCGGTGTGTATTACGGTGCGGCGCTGAGCGAAGCGGCCAGCTATCGCGGCCGTGATGTCTGCATTATCGGCGGTGCGAATTCCGCAGGGCAGGGGGCGCTCTTCTTCTCACAATACGCCCGACGCGTGTCGATCATCATCCGGAAAGAAGCGCTCAGCCCTGCGATGTCACACTATCTCGTCGAGCGGATCAACGCAACCGAAAACATCGACGTCCTTCCACAGGTCGAGGTGGCGTCCGTCGACGGCAATGGTTGCCTCGAGCACATTGTGCTCCGGAATGTCGAATCAGCGGAGGAACGGACGGTGAATGCTGACGCGATGTTCATCTTTATCGGAACGGCGCCACGCACCGATATGGTCGCAGGTCTTCTTGAGCGGAACGACAAAGGGTTCATCCTCACTGGACCCGATCTTCCGCGGGTCAACGGTAAACCCCGGGGATGGATGCTGGACCGGGACCCGTTCATGTTCGAAACGAACGTCCCGGGGATCTTTGCCGCTGGCGATGTTCGCGGGGGTGCTAACAGGCGTGTCGCCGCGGCGGTGGGGGAGGGCTCTGCCGCAATTTACTCGATTCACAAGTATCTCGAGACAGTCTGACACTCTATAGATACGAATCTACTGAGAGGAGATCTGCGCATGAAGAAGTTTCTCGTCATTTCGAACCACACGAATGAAGATTGCGGAAAGGCTCTGAAGGAGACGCTTGCGATCGGGTATCTTCACCATTTCGATTGGGGGTGCAAGGATGGGGTGCATACCGGATGGGCAATGATCGAGGCGGAGGACAAGGCGCAGGCCATGATGAGCGTCCCGACGTTTCTGCGGGGCCAGGCGCAGATCGTTCAGCTCACGAAGTTCCAGGCGGAAAAAGTCGAGGCGATGCACGCGAGGTAGCCGTCGCCCTTCAGGGCGTGCCGGACGCACTGCAGACAGCTCGCACTCACTTCTCCGGCGTCGACACAATGAGCGTCCTGGTCTCATTGTTCCTCTGGATTTTGCATTTATGTTGAATTCCCTGTGATGCGTTGACAAGCCGCAGGTCGTGGCCGTCATCGCCCGTCAGGTCAATCCCATCAACCGACAAAATGAGGTCTCCTTCCTTGATCCCCGCGGAGGATGCCGACGTGTTTGGGAACACCGTGATCACTTTGCGTTGATGAAGAATGATCCCGATCGAGCCTTGATTTGTCGAATCCGCAGTCTTCGCGGACGGCCCCTCCAGAACCCGGAAGGTGATCGATGAATTGTCGGCGGAATCGATCTGCATTGTGTAATCACGAAACTTTATCGTGCGTGATCTCGCGAGATCGTACTGAAGTTCCTGAGTGAACGTGGGGCGCACAATAGGGTAGGTGAATTCCTCGTAGGAGAGGCGCAATGAACTTCCACTGACTCCCCCGTAAAAAATCTCCTCCGTGATCTCACTGATAGTCTCCCCGCTATGGGAATACTTCGAACCCGAGACGACGGTGAACATCGGGCTTCCTACCGTTACCGTCTTTGCCTCCCCGATTTGATAGTCTGTGGTAAGATAGTCCTTCGTCGCTATTGTGCATCCGGACACCACGATGGCGACAGCAATGACAAACGCGGTTTTCATCGGATCCTCCTCATTGTACCGTGAGAATCGTCTCACTGACATTCCAGCCTCTCACCGAAACCAGCGCATCCTCGCTCTTGACACTTACAGGATAGTTGAGCAGGATGGTCTTCTTCTCACCCGGCAATACCGAAACATAATTGTCGCTGTAGAACACCGGAAGAATCCGCTTCTTTGTCGTGCGGTTGATCAACGATATCCTGTTGAAGAAGGCCAGCGGGCCACCGGCGGGAGCAGCGATCGTTACCTGGATTTCTCCTTCTTTCGTTTTGTGCGCCTGAACGCGGGCGTCGGCCTTGCTCATCCGCTGCAAGCCGGTGTAGTGTCCCGTTGAATCCGGCAACCAGTAGAGATTGTCACTCAGTACCTGCTGTGACGACGCGACAAGCCGCAGGTCCAGAAAGCCGCCCTGCGATGCAATCAGCGTGTCGAGCGCCTTTTTCACCGAATTGATCTTCTGAAATGTCGACGGACCGATTTCGACGATCCATTGCAGCAGGAGCGAGTCTTTGCCGTCAATACTCCATTCCCGGGCCTGTACCATGAGATCGCGGACCGGCCGGAAGGTGTTGTTCACGATCGAAACCATGCCGTCAACCGGATCGCACATTACGTGCAACGGCTCGCCAGCGTGATGCAAGCCGTAGAGCGCGGCGTTGGGATCGAGATAGTAGTCGTACATCTGGCCTCGGAGCGCCGTCCACGGGTTTTGCGTCTTCCAGATGATCATCCCGGTGTACCAGTCCCACATGTGCGACTCATGCCCCTCGACCATCGCCCGGTACTGGTCATAGTTGACGAACTGGGCCTTGTCGGCAAAGTCTTTCAGTGTCGACGGTTTTCCATACGCGTCGATCCGGTTCCCGTAGCCGAGGTACTTGTGATATCTCCAGACGGAGTCGAGCGTGCCTCCGGCTCTATCAGGAACCACGAGGTCTTCCGGAGGGATACACCGCTGGAGCGATTCGTAATCTCCAAGACCGGCGGACCCGATCTCAGAGTTGAACGGAAACGAGTGATGTTCCCAATAAAACCCGTCCGGCTGAACGTGGTACGTACCGTCGCCATTCCCGCCTTCGGAGTTGTGGGACATACTGTCGGCGTTGGAATATGTGAAGAAGTACCGCGTGCCGTCAAGGGCGGGGAGGAGAGAATCCTGCATGCGGTTCAGGATGTCTTCCGGCGGTGGAATCTCGTTGCCGCCGCAATAGAAGGCAAGCGAGGGATGGTTGCGCAGCATTTTGACCTGGTCGGCGATCGACGCGAGAAACAGCCTGTGATCGTCCGGGTAGCGGCGTCGCGTCCACTGGTCGTCCTTCTTCTTCGGGTCGAACCACTTGCCGTTGCAGTCGCCGGATATCCAGAAATCCTGGAAGACGAGGAGCCCGTATTTGTCACAGGCGTCATAGAACTCGGGACGTTCGGTGAGACCTCCGCCCCAGATTCTGAGGAGGTCCAGGTTCATGTCGCGCTGGAACCGTACTTCGGCGTCGTAGCGGTCCGCTGAGAGCCGGAGCATGGCGTCCGATGCGATCCAGTTACCGCCTCTGATAAAAATGCGCTGACCGTTCACGAGCACTTCGCGGCTCCGTGTGGTGCCGTTCCACGTTGTTTGAATTTCGCGGACGCCGACGGAAATCTCCTTCCCGTCGATGATGTCGCTCCCGATTGCCGTGAATTGAAATTCCGCCGTGTACAAATTCTGCGGGCCATAGCCGTTCGGCCACCAGAGACGCGGATTCTGCATCTCGATATCTGGGAGTTGTACCTCCACCGTAGTGCGCGGTTGGATCTCGATGTCTTTGCTCACGACGTGTTCGTCGAGCTTGCACTGCAAGGTCCCTGTGATCGATTGGTCGGTCGGGTTTTGAAGTTCCGCACTCGCTTTTACGACTGCCGGCGCCTGAGGTCGGTCGGGAAATCGTATACCCGGCACAAGTGTGATGACATGCGGGTTACTCAGGAGAACGCCGTTCGTTTCCTCGAGCGTGACTTTGTCCCAGATGCCGGTGTTCCTGTCCCGGATCGGCTGGATCCAGTCCCACCCCGCCACATACTGATTTGAAACATTTCTGCCGATGGTCCCGTCTCCCCCCTGGCCTCCATTCGGGTCGCCCACCGGATCGGGAGGATAGACAATAACCGCGAGCCGGTTCTGTCCGTTCGTCGGGAGGAACGGTGTGATGTCGTATGATTGCCGAAGGAACATGCCGTAATGCGTCTCTGGGTTCAACCGGTGGCCGTTGAAATAGATATCGCACCCATAGTTGACGCCGCGGAAGTGCAGCCAAATCTGGTTCTTTCCCGGAGGAGCCTGTCTCTGAAAATCTTTGACAAACCAGTACGTGTAGTAGTCCCGGCCTGTTTCAGCGATGTCGGGGATCCTGGCGTCGTTCATGCCGAAAAACGGATCGGGGACGAGCTTGTTGTTGAGCAGCGTCGTCAACACTGTTCCCGGAACCGTGGCCGGGAGCCAGCCCGTGAGGGGAAACGCCGGACGGGACAATTCTTCCCCTGAGGAGTTCACCCTTTTGACATTGATGCAATGCCATCCCGAGTCCAAAGCGACCTGATGCGAGGGTTGGCCGGGGACGGTCTTCATTGTCGATGCGAAAGACGGCGCACAACCAGACAGGGCTGACACGGCAAGGAACATCAATGGGACAACGAAGGGACGATTGGGCATTGTTGCAGATTCCTCGGGTGGGATGGAGGCGTTGACAGCATTCTATTGTACACAGAGAATGGGTCAACCTCAAAGACCGCTGTCCGGATATCGATTGCCCTAAGATTCGACTTGGACTACGTTCCCCTCTCTTCATAAGAGAGGGGCTAGGGGTGAGTTCAAAAGGGGGTAGGCCTTACGACGCCGCGATCTCGTTGCCAAATCCGTTTCGGATATGGAGTCCGCGGACCAAATGCGTATGAACGATGCTCAGCGCGTGCAGTCTGCGTTCCTTCCGCTGGACCTCCCGATTGGGGAACTTTCGCAGGGCTTTCTGCGAATATGTCCCGCCGACAAGGATCCTCATGATATTTTTGTCGACTCCCGCCTCGAGCGATCGTGACCCAAGCGTTTCGCGGAAACTCTGGACCGCGAGCTGGTCTCTGGCGCCGCATGCCCGGACCACACTCTTGACGGCCCGATAGAGGCCGTGCACCGACCGGAAATGGAACGCAAACGGATCGTCGTCCTGCGGGATTTCCTTCAGGAAGGCCCGGAGGACCGGCGTCATGGGAACGGACTCCAGCCGGCCGCTCTGTTCGCTCCGGCAATCCAGTTCTTCCGCATCCAGGCGGACCTGCTCGAGCTGGAACGAGCAGCTTTCGTGCGAGCGACAACCGGTGAGAAGGAGGAACATTGCCTGATAGTACACGGGCCTCTTGTGTTCCCATGCATAGTCGAAGAACGCGTTGAGTTCCTGCTCGGTGAAGGGCTCCGTGCCAGGGAGAGTGGGCCGGATTTTCAGGTCTTCGACAACGTTGGCCGCAATATAATGCCGTTCAAGACGTGCGAACTGAAAAATGGCTGAGATCTCGCGAAGAATTCTCGCCGCGGTATGCTCGCTCTTGCCTTCCCCGTCGAGAGCCTTCCGCAATGCGTTGATGTCGTCGGCCAGGTAACTGTCAATCGGCCGATCCCCGATGAGGCGGATGGCCGTACGAATGCTCTGGTTGTAGGAATACACTGTCGAGGGACGCAGGGCGCGCGCAGCAAAATATTCTGATGACAATTCAGACAGCGTTGGAATGAAACTCATTTCTTCCTCCACGAAATCAAACACGAGTATTCCCGGGGCAAACCAGACAGGTCGTCCGGACCAGCGTGAACGTTTATTCATAATTCCCCCGACGCGGCATCTTCATTTCTCCCTTTGGCCCATCTCTTTCAGTTTCATCAGGTGTGTTTCCGCCGTGGTGAGAAGGCTGGTCTCTTCGGTGAGTTCCTTGCGAAGCCCCTTGCAGAAACTCTCCGCCATCCGGATTTTTTCAGCGAGCGAGTTGATGTCCGGTTCGGCGTGTTGCTGGAGGGCGGAGAACTGTTTGATGAAATCCTGCACTCCCCAGATTTTTAGTTGCCGTGTTCGGTACACAGAAATCAGTTCGCTGAACGCGGTAATGAACCCCGTGATGCCTTCGCGCGGTTCGATGAGGTGATTCTTCATGTGTATGATCTCCGTTATGGTCTCCCAGCCGCCTTGCGCTACTGCCATGTCTGTCACTCCTGTTCCGAATGCATCTCTCGTCCTCCGGCCTTGCTGAGCAATGGCTGAACGACTGCCGACGCGAACACCATGACTTTGTCGAGCCTCGGAATAGCGGCGACGGAGATATCCTGAACGAGCCTGAATCACGAAGGGCTCACCAACCTGTATATACCCGCGTAACCCCCGGATCTGGAGATTTTTTGGTGAAAATCAGGGATGCGATAACCGATTGATATAAAAAGGATTGAAGGATTCTCGTCCGATGCAGCCCGGCAGTGTGGGTGGGAAATCCGGTGACGTTGCGGTCGCTTGACCTATGGGAGGCGACAAAGTACATTCGTGCCTTCAGAACTCGGTCGCTGATCACTTTCATTATTCTTCCGGATCCCGGAAGGACCCTCGCCGTCCCACGTGTACTAATAATAAAGCTCCGGAGGTCTCATGCCCCAGAAGATCGTCGACACGGTTGGCAGGAAGAACCTGACTGACCAGCTGAAAAACTTCAAAGCAGCGCTGAACATCACATTACTTCATCGGACGCTGAACGAATACGCATTCTACCCACCGCATGATCATCGCACCGAATCTCCGAAGTACAAGGCAATGCATGACAAGCTGGTCGGCGAAATGGACCTCCCGTGCATATCCTGTGGCGTTCGGAAATCCATTCTCGATGATCCCGCCAAGAGCAAGGACCCGGCGCTGAACCCGTTCAGCGCCAGACAGATGGAGACGCATCACCGCATTATCGAATGGGCGTTGGCGAACGCAGTTGACACAAAGAAATTCAACACGATGATCCTTCCCAGTCTTGCTCGCGCACATCCCGACCGGCAGGACTACAAGACCCCGTACACGGAAGAGCAGGTGCGCGACTGGGTCGATCATGACGGCGACAACCTCTGGGTTCTGTGCGATGTGCACCATCGTGCCCCTCTCGTCGGCATCCACTCGATCACCTATCCGATTTGGGGGCCGCAAAACCTCCTGAGCGACGATTTCGAGGCCTACGTTCGACAGCAACTTCAGAAAGTCCGTGGCGGCAAAACCACGGGTGGCAAGGGGAAGAGCACGACGAAGGGGAGAGGTAAAGCGAAGAAGCCGGCACAACGAAAGCCGAAGACAACCCACCGGGCGAAATCGCGAACAAAACGGTGATCATAGCCAACGGTCTTCGTGGCCGGAGTTTTTACGGTAACGACCATGAGGGGGGCGGCAGGAAATGTCAGACGTTCCGCCCGGGAGGTAGTCAAACCCCGGCGCGAATGATGGGGGAGAGCGCGCGAAACGCCGAGGCAGTTCGAGACTGCATCCGGTTTGCCACGGCAGTCATTCGCTCTTTGGCAGAGGCAAGATAGTCGATGCGAAGCGGCATATACGCCTGGATCCGTGAGAGATACGCAGGACCGAACAGGTGACGTTGTCGCGCAACGGCTTCGAGGGCAAGGAAGGTGCAGCTCCGCGTGATCAGTCCGAGAAGCGACGGATTCGCTCCCGCATTTGGGGAAACCCCTTGCGTGAGCGTCCCCCGAATGAAGTGCAGAAGGCGATTGACGACAACCTCCAGGGACCCACGCTCGGCCGCACGTGTGAAGCTCGTGGAGGACATTTCCCGCCTGTCCTCCTCGAAGTCCTGCAAATCGTCGATCATCTGAAGAACCACACCGTACAAGAAGACGCTCTGCGCGAGTGCGTCGTCCAGAGCGCCGGAGATCAGGCAACCGTCGACAAGGACCGATGTTCCCCCTTTCATGAAGGTAATCCCGAGCAGCTCCTCCTCGCTTCCGGCGATCCTCCCACCCCGGAGCAAAAGTCCTCGCTTCTGCGCCCGGTGAATTGCCCGCAGGGTTTGATACACCATCGGATTCCCGGCCCGCGGGAATTCCTCTTCGATCATTCCAATGAGCCTGTCGACCGGGGCGAACGCCGAACCGGCGACCCGAACCGGCGCTTCCGCCAATCGGTCGGAAAGCCAGGACATGAACGCTTCGAGGTTCTCCTTCCGCTGGTTCGTTCCGTCGATCATGTTGTCGGTGAACGGGTAGAGCATGCTGTAGGCGAATGACGAAGGGGTCATTGTTACAGGACGATTGAGCAATCGCTGGATGCTGTTGAAGACCCATTGATTTCGCAGCGCCTGATGGACTTCCTCCATCGGCAACGAGGAATCAAACGCATCTGCGGCCTCGACAAAAGCGTGTGCGGTCCGTTCGCACTCTTTCAGGAACTGTTCGGTCGCGGCGTCCATTGAGCGAAGAAGCGAACCCAGGAGAGCGCTGCGCATCCGATCCCGAAATTCCGCACGTTCCGCCTGTGTCAGACGGCTTCGGCGTTCATAGACGGCGGTCACCGCGCTCGTGGACCGCTCGATCTCCTGCTCGCGGAATTCGCGCTCTTCATCGGTGAACCGATCCAGATCCTCCGGGAAGCGTGTCGGCACGGCATTCCAGCGCCCGAGACCATCGTGCGTCCACGATTCCAGTTTGGTTCTGAAGTTGTCGTCGTGACAGCGTTCTGTGTTCATAGACCCCGGCAATCCTCGTGTATCATTTCTTGTACGAGCCCCGGGCACCGTTGTTCCATTGCCCTTCTCATGATTTTTCACTTGCTTTGTAGAGTTCTTCCAGTTCTTCCACTCCCACCCATTTCAGGAATTCATCCATGGCGACGACACTCGACAACTTGAAAGAGGCGTTTGCCGGCGAAAGCCAGGCATTTCAGAAGTACACCGCTTTCGCAAAGAAAGCGGAGCACGAAGGGTTCGGAACAATCGCGAGGCTGTTCCGTCTCACGGCGGAAGCGGAGAAGATCCACGCCGACGGGCATTTGAAGGCCCTCGACGGCGTAGGGTCGACACTCCAGAACCTTGAAGCGGCCGTGCAGGGGGAGACCTACGAATACACCACCATGTATCCCCCGATGGTCGAACAGGCCGCAAAAGACGCGCACAAAGCGCACAGGATGTTTTCCTACGCGGTCGCTGTGGAAGCCGTGCATGCAAAACTCTACTCTCTCGCAATCGAAGCGCTGAAGACAGGAAAAGACCTGCAGGTGAAAGAGTTTTTCCTCTGCCCGGTGTGCGGAAATATCGAGTTCGGTAAAGCACCGGAAGAGTGCCCCGTGTGCGGGACAAAGGGGAGCAAATTCATTAAAGGATAGGGACCAATAGACGATAGTCGATGGACAATAGTCGATGGACGAAATCAGATCGCCTCGCGACGACAGAGCGTTGTCCATCGACTATTGACTATCGGTCCTTCCCCGGAGAGGATTCTTCTATTCGAGGACGTGAATGTTCTTCGTGTGGCACATCTCCTTGAGCACCTTCGGCCATACCGTGACACTCACTTCGCCGAGGTGTGCCTTCTTGAGGAGAAGCATGTACGTGCGCGATTGACCGATCCCTCCACCGATGCTCAGGGGAAGCTGGCCGGTCACAATTCCCTGGTGATACGGGAGCTTCAGGAAATCCGTCTGTCCTGACATTTCGAGTTGCTTCCGTAGCGTTTCGGCATCGACTCTGATCCCCATCGACGTCAGCTCGTGCCGCCGTTTGGTGACATGGTTCCACACGAGGATGTCCCCGTTGAGGCCGTGCATCGGCCGTCCGTCCTTTGATTTCGTCTCCGTAACCCAATCATCGTAGTCCGCCGCGCGGTTCTCGTGCGGATAGCCGTCGTTCAGCGGCCAGCCGATCCCGACGATGAACACGGCCGGAAACTTCTTCAGGATTTCGGTCTCCCGGGCTTTCCGGGGAAGATCCGGGAACATGGCCAGGATGTCCTCCGCGTGCAGGAATGTCAGCTCGTCCGGGAGGTTCGGATATTTCTTCGACTTCAATTTTGGGAATGACTTCTGCACGTGCCGTTCGGCCCCCTTGAGAACTTTCCAGATCTTCCGGACGACTTCCTCGAGAAACTTCAGGTTGCGCTGCTTCGCCGTGATTGCCCGCTCCCAGTCCCACTGATCGACATAGGCGCTATGGTCGTGGTCGAGAAAATAATCCTTCCGGACCGCGCGCATATCGGTACAGAGCCCTTCGCCGACTTTGAACCCGAGCTCTTTTAACGCCACCCGTTTCCACTTTGTCGCCGCCTGGACAACCTGCGCATCGAGCGGGTGAAGGTCCCGGTCATTGGAAATATGAAATTGAATCGGCGTCCGCGAACCGTCGCGATCCAGCAGGTCGTTCACTCCGCTTTCCACATCGACGATCAGCGGGACCTGGACCATCATCAGGTTGAGTTCTTTGCAAAGATGATCTTCGATGTATTCTTTGACTTCATAAATCGCTCTCTGGGTTTCCTTGACGGAGAGCAACGAATGATAGTCCGAAGGGAGGATCTTCTCCAAGTCGTCATAATCGCCTATTCCCGGTCCAGCCAAGTCAGCTCTCTTATCTAGCATCGTAGTGCTCCTTAGCAGTGGGGTGATAAATGAAAAAACGCCTACTATCGGATCGACAGACAGGCGTTTTGCATGAAGAACGGCGAATCGAGTGAAGATACAGCGCACCTGATTGAATGTCAAGAGGACTTGAATATGCACGCCACTCGAGGTACATTAATAGACACGAAACGTTCTACAAACAACTGACTGGCACACCCATGACGCTGGATGAAATCAAAACGGTGGTCAAAAGTCTTCCTGCTGATGAGAGGCGACGGCTGGCTGTTTTTATCCTCGATCTCGAGAAGGAGCACATCAAGACCACCCTCGGTCCCCAGATTTCCGAGGATCTCCAGTCGCTGTCAAAGGTCCTTCAAGACGCTGCGGAAAAGATCAAGCGGACCGTCAAGGGATCGTTCTGAACGCCGCCGAATGCGCCTGATCAATCTTCCACTCCTTCATCGTTCTCGTTTTCTTCATGGTTCATCCTGATTATCACGTCATCTCTCACCGGTTCCGGCATGCCGCCGATTGGACCGATGAAATTCCCATCGCCATCCCGGATGCCGGCGTCGATTTGTTTCATCTTTCGTTTGCAAGCAAACGTACGGCCTTCCTTCTCGGCCGGGACGCGTATCGGTGTGAAGAACACGGAATGGACTTTCCCGGCGAGCGCACCGTGCACTCGCCGGAAGACGTGTGCATCGAACAGAACAGCGCATTCCGCTACCCGCTCGTCCGCGAATCGGCGCCGCCGGGCCCGCCGCGGAAACACAAACGAGGCGTGGTCATCCTCCATGGACTGAACGAGCGGTCGTTCAGCAAATATATCCCGTGGGCGTTTCATACCTGGAGGAGTCTCCAGGCGCCGGTCCTTCTTTTCCCGATGACATTCCACATCAACCGGGTGAGTCCCCGCTGGGCACTCGAGCAACGCGCGAATCTCGAGTCGCGCAGCGCCATCCCCGGCAATGAAAACGTGCACCGGTTCAATGCGGTCATCAGTCACCGGTTGGGGACGCACCCGGAGCGCTTCATCTGGGGAGCGATCCAATCGTTCTGGGACATCGTCGACCTCCTCAAGCTCATCCGCCAGGGCCGGCATCCCCACTTCACGGAGGATGCCGTCATCGATTTTGTCGGGTTCTCCGCCGGCGGGTATGTGGCCCTGGTCCTCATGCTGGACAATCCGGAGGGGCTGTTTTCCGACAGCCGTTCCGTGGTATTTTCCTCGGGTTCCATGGTGCGCGATGTCAACCTCTCGTCGCTGCTGATCGTGGATCAGGCTGCAGAGATCGCGCTCATGAACATGTACGTGAAGCACCGCCGGAAGCTCTCCGGGCCGCGTCTCCTTCACTGGATGGAGGAACACCATGAAGGGCAATGGTTCAACTGTTTCTGCGGCCTGATGCCTGACCGCGCAAAGTTGGATCCGCGGCTTCACGCCATTGCGCCGCGTGTCGTCGGCATCGTGAACTCGAACGATTCCGTGTTTCCGTCAGGGGCGGTCCACAATGCGCTCCAGGGCATTCATCGTGACATCCCGATCCGCGTGGAGGAACTCGATCTCGGGATCCACGAAAATCCATTCGCGATCCCGGCCTATGACTGGCGCGACCGCGCTGTCATGACGGAATTCCTTTCTGTGCCGTTGTTCGGCCACGGCTTTGAAAAGTTCATCCATATCATCGGGTCGCATCTGGGTTGAGCCACGTAACGCCTTCTTTCATCAACATTACCACGGGTCCCATGCGTCGAATCATCACCGCCAGCACCGCCATCATCGCCATCATCTCCTCGTTCCTGTTCCAGGGATGTCTCCCGTTCAGCGCAACGGTCTCTCACCAGCCGTTCGTCCGTGTCCAGGGCATGCACTTTGTCCGCGGTCAGCATCCCTATTACTACGCGGGGGTGAACATGTGGTACGGATGTTACCTCGGGTCGCCGGGTCCGACCGGGGATCGTCCGCGCCTGGTCCGTGAGCTGGATTCGTTGCAGGCGCTCGGCTTGACAAATCTCCGCGTCCTCGGCGCCTCGGAGGAATCCGCCATCAAACGCTCTGTCCACCCGGCAATTCAGACGGCGCCGGGAGTCGTGGATGAGAATCTTCTGGAGGGGTTGGATTTCCTCCTTGCGGAGATGGCAAAGCGCGATATGTACGCCGTGATTTACCTCAATAACTACTGGGAATGGTCGGGCGGGATGGCGCAGTATGTCGCCTGGACCGACAGCACGCAAGTCGCAGATCCCGAACAGACCGGGGCAGGATGGGGACCCTTCATGGATTCGTCTGCGACGTTCTACGGAAAACCGAGGGCGGTCGCGCTCTACTATGACTATGTCCGCAGGGTCATCGGTCGACGGAATACCATCAACGGTCGGCTGTATGCACAGGACCCGACCATCATGGCATGGCAGCTCGCGAACGAACCGAGGCCGGGGAGGGGAGGGGAACTGGCGAATGCGACGCTCCCGGCGTTCTACCACTGGGTCGACAGCACCGCGCACCTCCTGCACATCCTCGATACGAATCATCTCGTCTCGACGGGGAGCGAGGGAACAGTCGGCATGCTGATGTCGGAAGAGTGCTTCCTCGCAGCACACCAGTCGAAATACGTCGACTATCTGACGCTCCACCTCTGGCCGAAGAACTGGGGATGGTTCGACCCCGACCGGTACCGTGAAACGCTTCCGTCCTCGGAGGAGAAGGCGGAGAACTACCTTGCAGAACATCTTCAGCTTGCGCGGCGCCTGGACAAGCCGATCGTGATGGAGGAATTCGGGATGTCGCGGGACAGTGCGCGGTGCACCGCCGGAAGCCCGTCCACCGCCCGGGATCACTACTTCGGGTTGATCCTCCAGATGGTGTACGATTCCGCCCGCGCCGGATCTCCGATGGCAGGAACAAATATCTGGACCTGGGGGGGAGAAGGACGCAGCATACATCCGGACAACGTCTGGCGGACGGGGGATCCGTTTGTCGGCGATCCTCCACAAGAGCCACAGGGGTTCAACTCCATCTTTCTCGGCGATCGAACGACGCTCGCCATCATCCGGGCTCATGCATACGACATGCTTCACCTCAGCACCAATGATGCGCTTCTCTCAAAGGCCAGGCCATGAAACATCTCTGTGTCCTTGTTCTTCTCTGCCTTTCGCTGCATTCCCTCGTCGCTCAGCCGAATACCGTCAGCATTGCCGCCACCGGCGCGATCGGCGACGGTACCACCGTGAACACCGCCGCGATCCAGAAGGCGATCGACTCCGTCGCGACGAAGGGGGGAGGGACAGTGGTTGTCCCGCCCGGCGTGTTCGTCTCCGGAACGTTCGCGCTGAAGAACTTCGTGACGCTGCACCTGGATAACGGTGCGGTGATCAAGGGAAGCGAGAAGCTGGAAGACTACATGTTCGGCGGAAGACGCGTCGGGTTGATGTTCACGCAAAACGCTCACGACATCACCATCGAAGGAGAGGGGACGATCGACGGCAACGGGGACACCTTCATGGATTTCTCCCGCGCCAAGGTGATGTCCGGCGACCCGGTGAAGTATACGAGGCAAAAAGACAATTTCCGCAAAGTGGATTCCGGCCTCGGCGATGGACCGGTGTGGCCGAAGGACCGGCCGTTCCAGATGATTATCTTTTCAAACTGCAGGAACGTCGCGGTCCGCAACGTCAAGATCACGAACTCTCCGTTCTGGACCCTGCACTTCGCGGATTGTGAGGACGTGCTGTTGACGGGTTCGACGATCACGGGCAATCTGATGGTCGGGAACAACGACGGGGTCGATTTTACGTCGTGCCGCAATGTCCGCGTCGACGACTGCGTGATCGAAACCGGCGATGACGCCATCGTCTTCACAGGATACGATCATCACTACGACCTGCCGGGATTTCAACACCTCAAGCATCCGTGCGAAAACGCCACGGTCACCAACTGCACGCTCGTTTCGCGATCGAGCGGCATCCGGATCGGCGGGTACGATCAGAACCCGATGCGGAATTTCGTCTTCTCCAACATCACCATCACGAGCTCTCACCGTGGAATCGGCCTCTTCGCACGGGACGCAGGCGGGATTGAGAACGTTCTGTTTGAGAACATGGTCATCGAAACGCGGCTGCACTCGGGTGACTGGTGGGGAAACGGCGAGCCGATCCATCTCTCGGCGGTCCGGCTGACGAAGGACATTCCTCTCGGCGAAATCCGGAACGTGCAGTTCCGCGGGATCATCTGCAGAGGCGACGCGGGCATCCTGATCTACGGGAGCAGTGAAAACGTCATCAAAGACGTTTCCTTTGACGATGTGAGCATGGAAGTGACCGAACGGCCGTTTACGGCGGTGGCGGGAGGGAATTTCGATCTTCGGCCGGTGCTGGATCCGACGCTCCAGCTGTTCGCCCACGACATCCCCGGTATCTATGCGCAATACGTGCAGGACCTCCGGCTGCGCGACGTGACCGTCCGATGGGGAAGCACCGTCAAGCAGCCGTTCTTCACGCACGCGCTCCAGGTGGAACACTTCGACGGACTTCAGGTCGACGGATTTCACGGAGGAGCGGCGCCGAGTGACCCCAAGGCCGCTCCTATCTACCTGCGTGACGGCAAACGCGCGACGTTGAACGTCGGCGCATTACGCGTGGAAGAGCACGATCTATCGCCGTCCCCCCGGGCCGCCGGGAAGAAGTGACGCAGCCTGACGGCCATAGGCGATCTCGATCCGGGAAACCTGGCTGTTGCCAACCAGAACGATCTTCACATACCGGTCTGCCCGGGGAAAGTCCGTCGCCGTGAAAAAGACGGGGCAGAACTGGCGGTACTCGTTCGGGAAATTCGGCCTGATGTCCCGCCGGATGGTTCTCAGCGCCATCGCGTCGGGAGTCGGGCCTGAGGAGATCTGCATTGTCAGAGCACTGTCGCCTGACGTCGCAAACGCCTGGATGGTGACTTCGGCGATGGAATCCGCCAACCGGTAGACGATGAAGTCTCCGTCCGCTCCGCTGATCCTGTCCGCATCTTCCTTCACCCTCGCAAGGTCCTGCATCGTCAGGAACCGGATCTCGCCGTTGTGGGCATACCAGAGACTGCTGTCCCGCATCTCATCGACGAGCAGGCGGTACGACACCGTCACCGGTCCGACTGCGGGCGATGGGTCCGATACTCCGCTCGTGTTTTGCGCGCGGACGCGATAGTCGTATGCCTGTCCTACCACTGCTGACGTGTCCTCAAAGAGAGGAGCGTAGCGCGCCACCGCGTTACTTGCCCGGGCGGAGAGGACGTGCCATGAGGTGTCACCGCCCTCATGTTTCCGCTCGACAACATAGGACTGCGCGCCCGTCGAACCCTGCCACGAGATCTTGAACGGCGTTGCGATCGGAAGGAGCGTTGGCGGTGCCGGGACCGGCAGCGGTGTCGGAGCCTCTCCGGCGATCTCGCATGCCTTCACATGGAAGAGAGAATCGACGGCCATTTCGTCCCAGGAATTTCCCGACGGGAATCCCGGCCAACGGTATGCATTCTGGTGATAGTAGAATCCGCCGTCCCGGTTGTGCTGCCGCATGCTCCAGACCATGATTCCGCTTGTCCCGTCGGCGATCACAGTATCCAGAATCGTCCGCATGGCAGCCGTGGGGATGAAGCCGAATTCCCCGACGATGTACGGCTTTCGCGTCATCGCGAGCGCCCGGTTCAGAATCACATAATCGAGGATCCGGTCCGGACGATCATAGTGATGGGTTTCGACGATATCGATATTCGGGTCCGCGAGGTAGTCTTCCGAGATCATTCTCTCGTATGCGCCTGCCATGACAAGATGGTTCGGATCCAGGCGTTTGATGTAGGCGGCCATCGCAATGTTCCAGGACGTCGGGCACTCGAGCTCATTCCCGGTCTCCCAGCACAGAATTGCTTTGTCGTCCTTGTACGGAACGCCGGTGTACGTGTTCACGCGATTGACAATATGGTCGACGGTCTTCTTGAAGTCCGAGATCAAGAGTGAATCCGTCCAGAATTCCGACGCCTGCTTCCCGCGGAATCGGGCATACTCCTTCGGTCCTCCCCACCACCACCAATTGTCCAGAAACGGGATGATCACCCGCACGCCGATCGTGTTGGCCACCTGGAGCATCTTGTCGTACGCGCGGAACGCCTCCTCGTTGAACTCGCCGGGACCGACAACATGCCGGATGATCGATGTGTCATCCATCTCTTTGTGCACCGATGGCACGTACATGCGAACGACTTTTCCGCCAACCTGATGGATCGCCTCAAGGGCATCCGTGATCTCGAATGCATCAGCCGGTCGCCAGGCGTTCGGTTGGGCAAAGGGAAGGTTGTCCTCAACGTAGGTGAGCGTCGGAATATTGAAAGAGATGAAACGGAGTTTGCTGTCCCCGTCCATCAGGCTGTCTCCGCGGGCAGTCACGAAGTTCTTGAACTGGGCCTCGAGGCGCGGAACAGAACTGAAAACGATGACAAGAAGCAGGACATAACGCATCGGCGTGTTCATGAGAGAGCTTTCCTTCAAAGAAGATGCCACGGGACAAATTACCAAACACAAGGGAAGGCGAACAGGTGCGCCTCCACCGCAATTATCAAATTAATAAATCTTATCAAAAGAATAGACCTCCCAACTAATGATTATATCGAAATTCGCTCGAGAGTGCGCCACAATACTAGCACGATACTTGCACATCCAGTCCTGGCAGTTCTCCGCATCGACGCTCCATTCGAAGGCTTCCATGAAGAAAGCGACCATCGTATGAATACCGATCCGCAGCTTGGTGAAAAAATGATGTCTCTCCTCAACGACGGGATCCTCCGACGATGGTATCCCCTTGTCGTTGACAGAGAATGCGGTGGGTACTATACAAATATCTCGAAAGACTGGATCGTTTCCCCCGAGCAGGAGAAGATGATCGTCTCCCAGGCACGCCATGTCTGGACCGTTTCGAAGGCGGCATCGTTTCTTCCGGAGCGGGGATTCTACGAAGAAGTCGGGCGCCATGGATTTCGGTATCTCCGGGATGTGATGTGGGACCATACCTACGGGGGGTTCTATCAGATTCGAAGCAGGTCGGGAGGTCCGACGGAATGCAGGGGCTGGAGGGACGAAAAGAGAACGTACGGTGAGGCCTTTGCCGTTTACGCACTCGCGGCGTTGTATGCGCAAATCGGGGATCCGGCCGTTCTTACGTTGGCACAGCGCGGATATCATTGGATTGAGGAGCATGCCTACGACCCAGTCTACAAAGGATATTTTCAATTCCTCACGCGGCAAGGACGTCCTTTCGGATTGAACGACCCCTACGTTTCGATCGCCTCGGATTCCAACGAGGTCGGCTTCAAGGATCAGAATTCTTCCATCCATCTTCTCGAGGCGTACACCGAACTCTATAATGTCTGGAAGGACGAGGGCCTGCGTTCCCAGCTCCAATCGATCCTCACCCTGATCCGGGACACCATGGTCCATCCCAGGGGGTATCTCCAGCTCTTCTTCTCCCAGGATTGGATTCCGCTTTCGTTCCGCGATGCGGAGCCGGCGGTCCGGGAGGCGAACTTCGGCCTCGACCACGTGTCATTCGGACACGACTACGAAACGGCGTTCCTGATGCTCGAAGCGTCACACGCGTTGGGACTCGAAAACGATGTCCGGACCCTGACCGTCGGAAAGAAGATGCTTGACCACGCTCTCGCCAACGGGTGGGACAATGAACGGGGAGGATTCTGGGACGGCTCCTACTACTTCAAAGGGGATGAGCGGTGCACGGTTGTTCGTCGCACAAAGAACTGGTGGGCACAGGCCGAGGCGCTGAATATCCTCCTGTTGTTCTCCCGGATTTACCCTGACGGTCCGTACGAAGAGTATTTCCGGCGTCAGTGGTCCTATGTCGAGACCTACATTATCGACCACCAGCGCGGCGATTGGTTCGAGGGCGGGATCGACTACGAGCCGCAGTTTAAAGACGGACCGAAAAGCCATATGTGGAAGTGCACCTATCACACGGGCCGCGCGCTGATGAACTGCATTGCCCTTCTCTCCGATGCGCCATTGCATGGGGCCGGCGAGGGGTTCGAGTTGAAGAAGGCGGAGCTTGGCCGCTTCATTGATCATTGGAGAGAAGTGGCTGAGAACATCGCAGTCCAACCTTCCAGGACATAAAAAAACAGGCAGGGAGCCCATCCACCAGAGGCCCCTGCCTGCTCTGTTACCCGCGCTGCTGTCGCAGGTGGGAGGAGGTTTTCAATCCGCTTTGAGTTTCAAATTCCTTCCGATAAGAGCGACGCGTTGTTGCACGCACGCCGCACTTCGTAACGGGTCTTCAGGAGTCTGCTGCACGTAGTCCAGGAGTCGGTCGACGGTCGACGTTGCGACGTGCATGCGGGTGTCCGATGAGCCATAGTAGATCAGGACATCGCCGTTTGCGCGGGCGACCCATCCATTACTGAACACCACATTCGAAACATCCCCGATGCGTTCATCTCCCTTCGGAGCGATGAAATAGCCTGCGGGCTGGGCGATCACCCGGCACGGCTCCTTCAGGTCGGTCAGGAAAACGTAGAGGACGTATCGAAGCGCCGCCGCGGTATTTCTGACACCGTGTGCGAGCTGCAGCCATCCTTTCGGTGTTTTGATCGGTGCCGGTCCAAGACCGTTCTTGACCTCTTTGATCGTATGATAGACACGGTCATCGATGATCAGTTCGTGGTCGATGATCGCCGGGTTCATGGAATCCGACAATCCCCATCCAATCCCGCCTCCGGAACCCGCTTCGATGAAACCGTCTTGCGGACGGGTATAGAAGGCATATTTCCCGTGATAGAATTCCGGATGGAGAACGACGTTCCGCTGCTGCGGGGATTTCGTCCGGAGGTCGGGCAGGCGTTCCCATGTTCGAAAGTCTTTCGTGCGGGCAATCCCGGCTTGCGCCGTCGCGGAGGAGAGGTCGCCCCGCGGTGCGGTCGGGTCCTTTCGCTCGGTGCAGAAGACCCCGTAGAACCAGCCGTCTTCATGCTTGACGACCCGCAGGTCGTACACATTCGTGTCCGGGTCATCGGTTTCCGGCATGACGATGGGGTAGTCCCAGAATCGGAACTTGTCGATGCCATTGCGCGACTCCGCCACGGCAAAGAATGATTTGCGGTCCACGCCTTCCACGCGCACAAAGAGGAGGGTCTTGCCGTTATGCTCAATGGCGCCCGAGTTGAAGGCGGCATTGATCCCCATGCGTTCCATCAGGAACGGGTTGGTGTTGAAGTTGAAATCGTAGCGCCACGAGAGCGGGGTGTGTTCGGCGGTGACGACCGGATGAGCATACCTGTCATACACGCCGTTCCCGCCCTTGACCTTCGTGTTCGGGCGTCGGAGAAGCGCCTCATGGCCGGTTTTGAGGGCCCGAAGTCTTCTATTGAATTCCGGACGTTTCATTTGCCTGCACCTGCGAGAGTAATGGATGCTTCGGACAAGCCCGGCGAACGTGCTGTCAGCCCCGCAGGGAGATCAGCACTCAGTTCATCCAGTTTGTTCCACCAAGTAAATTTCAGGATCACGGACGTCGTCACCAACACCCCCACCGAAATCATCAGCGAACCGGGTTCCTGGATGACGAGGAAAATCGGTGTCGTCACAATGGATGTCTGCCAAACAATCCCCACAAGAACATTGAACATGTCGCGTTTGAAATTCCTGTTCCGCTCGAACGCGGGGTACTTCTGCTGCACTTTTGCCAGGACCGGCTTCCAGAACCCCCATGGGCGCACACGCATATAGAATTTCTCGAGCGTCTCATCGTCTTCGGGCTTTGTTAAAAAGCTCCCCAGAATGCACCCAACGGTGGAGATGCCGAGGATATAGGGGAAGGCGTAGATCGCCGTCAGGCCGGGCATGAACCATGGCATCACGAGCGCGGCAAGGATCCCCGTCAGCATTCCCCAGAAATAGCCGTAACCGTTCAATCTCCACCAGTACCACTTGAGGACGTTCGCCGCCGTGTACCCTCCCCAGAGCGCATTGACGATCCATTGCATGATCTCATTCACCGACGTCACCACCAGGCCGATCGCAAAGCCGATCAGGACGAAAGCGATCGAGACGATGTAGCTCATCGTCACATATTTTTTGGGGAGATCGTTCGGGTTGATAAAGCGCTTGTAGATGTCGTTCACGACGTATGCCGGGGCGGCGTTGATGGTCGCCGCGTAGTTGGACATGAACGCGGCGATCAGGCCGGCAAGGATCAGTCCGACCCATCCGACCGGCACAAGATTCTTCAGGGCGAGGGGGAGGATGGTCTCAAAATCGATTGCGGGTCCCATTGCCCGGAGCTGCGGGCTGAAATAGACCAGCGCCAGGACAGTCAGCCCGGCGATCATCATATACCGGGGAAAGAACAAAACGATGTTGACGAACCAGCTCATCTTCGCCGCGTCCTTCGGGGAGCGCGTTGCAAGGACGCGTTGCATGTCGTAGTTCGGGGCGGGTCCCGCGAAGCTCACGAGGAACCCTTTGAACACGAGCATCATAAAGAAGATGGTGAAGAGGCTGTACCCGTCGCTCTGGATCTTCGTGTTCACGGCCTCGATCAGTCCGGTCCAGTTCAGGTTCAGCGTCCAGCCGAAGAAGAGGTCCTTCCAGCCCGGCGGGATGCTGGCGTTCAGTGCCGCCGGAGACACGGCCATCATCGCGATGATGCCGACGGCGATGGAGGCAATCGTCAGAACGATGAACTGGAGGAATTCGGTGATGACGACGCTCATCATGCCGCCCTTGATCGCGTAGATCGCTGTGAGGCTCATCAGGATCACGGCATACGTATTGGGGGAAAGGTCCCACGGGAAGAAGATCTTCGCAAATTTCCCGATGCCCTGAAAGGCGTAGGCCATGAAACCGATGACGCTGACGAGCGCGAAAATGACGACGACAATGTGGGCGAGTTTTGCTCCCTGGCTGTTTCCGAAGCGCGTCTTGATCCACTCCGCGCCGGTCATTACCCCGGAGCGCCGCAACCAGATGGAGAGAAACACCATGAGAAAAACCTGGTTGAACACCGGCCAGAGCCATGGAAGCCATACGCCTTTCAGTCCGTACACAAACAGCGTGTAGACCAACCACATCGTCCCGGCAATGTCGAACATCCCGGAGGCATTGGATACGCCGAGCATCCACCATGGGAGCGAGTTGCTCCCGAGGAAGTATGAGTTGATGTCCTTGATCGATCTCCTGGACACGAGAATGCCCAGGACGATAATGACCGCGAAGTACAGAAGGATAATGCCGAGATCGATGACGTCAATCTTCATGTGATACGTTTCAATTTCAGTTCAAACGACGCCGGGATTTCGTCCTACAAACCTCACAAACAGTGCCATCAGTGTTTCGTAGAGCGATGAGGAAATACGAACATGCCAAAGAGAAAAAATCAGAATCTCTTTATTACGTTAATAAAAGGTTATACTATTGATAATCGATCTTCTTCCATGGTCCCCCACAACGTGCACTCTTGCCCGTTCCTCGGTGGCAAGGGATTTGTTTTCAATCCATTTCAATCTTCTCGCGCATGAGGCCTTTCCATGAATCGTCCAGTCTTCCTCTTTGCGGTCGCACTGATTTTGTGTTCTTCCGTCGCAGTCTCCGTCCCCGCAAAGAACCACGTAGCCTCTCTGTTCACCGATAACATGGTCTTGCAACAACAGCGCACAGTGCCGGTCTGGGGCACCGGAACGGCGGGCGCGCAAGTCTCTCTGCGTGCGTCATGGGGGAAAGCGGCCGTGACGACGATCGATTCTTCGGGCGCATGGCACGTGGGTCTCGTTACCCCCAAAGCGGGAGGGCCCTATACGCTGGAAATCGTCATCGGCGATTCGCTGGTCAGGCTGCGAAACGTGATGGTCGGCGAGGTCTGGCTCTGTTCCGGACAGTCGAACATGGAGATGCCGCTGCAGGGATGGCCGCCCACTGCTTTCGTTGACAGCTCGGCGCTGGAAATTCGCAACGCGACGACAAGTGACATCCGGCTGTTCACTGTGCCGCGCGCGGCATCACTTCTTCCTCTCGCGGACTGCGATGGGCGCTGGGTTGAATGCTCGCCGTCGACCATCCCCGGGTTTAGTGCGACCGCATACTTTTTTGGAAGGAGCCTCTACCAGAAGCTGCACGTTCCCATCGGTCTTATTCATTCAAGCTGGGGAGGAACACCTGCCGAAGCCTGGACAGGGATGGATACCCTTGGGCATCTTGGCGATTTCGATTCGACGCTTTCGAAGATTGTCGCGGCAAGGGATAGCCTGGGCGTTTTCGACAAATGGCTCTCACAGTTCCCGGTCATCGACCTCCGTGGGAATATCTCCCCGACCCGATGGGTCGGCCTGCAATTCGGAGACGACACGTGCGCATCACCCGGCTTTCCTGACTCTGCCTGGCGCACGATGCAGCTGCCACGGTTGTGGGAGAGCACGGAGATGGGAAATTTCGACGGAGCGGTCTGGTTTCGAAGAACCGTCGAGATCCCGAGGTCGTGGGTCGGGAAAGAACTTGTCGTCGAGCTCGGCCCGATCGACGACATGGATATCACCTATGTCAACGGGGCGCACGTCGGCGGCTATGAGACTGAAGGGTACTACAGTATGAATCGGACCTTTACCGTCCCCCCAGTCCTGGTAAAGGATTCGCTTCTCCACCTGGCGGTTCGCGTGCTCGACATTCAAGGCGGTGGCGGAATCTGGGGAAACCGGCAGCGGATGTGCGTCCATCCCATCGGGTCTGATTCCACGATCGCGTTGGACGGCCTGTGGCGTTATCTGCCTGTCGCCGATCTGGTCAATGCGAAGTTTTACGTCTTCGGACCATGGGACGATAAGTATTTCTCACGGCCCATCCTCCCGATTGACGTCAGTGCATCCACGCCTTCCGCGTTGTATCAGGGCATGATTCTCCCGCTCGTACCATTTTCCCTCCGTGGGGTGATCTGGTATCAGGGAGAATCGAACGTGTCCAACCCGGGACAGTACGCCCGGCTTTTCCCGGCGATGATCAGGAACTGGCGGGACGTGTTCCGTTCTCCCGATTTACCGTTTTATTATGTCCAGATTGCGCCGTATGCGTACGGGGGGACTTCCCATTCCGAACTGTTGCGGGAAGCGCAGCTGAAGACACTCATGTTGAAGAACACGGGAATGGCCGTGACGCTCGATATCGGCAATTCACAGAATATCCACCCGAGCGATAAGCAGGATGTCGGGGCACGACTGGCCCGATGGGCGCTTGCAAAGACGTACGGGACGAAGCTTGAGTGTTCCGGTCCGATTCCTTCAAAGGTGACCCGAACAAAAACGGCTGTGGAGATTCGTTTCGATCACGCCCAAAACGGACTCGTGTTGAAGGACACAACACACGGGACGGGATTTGAGATCGCCGGAGCAGATTCGTCATTCCACCCGGCATCCGTGCGACTGCTCAAGGACAGAATCCAGGTGTTCAGTCCGGCAGTGCAACGTCCTCTGGCTGTGCGATACGCTTTCACGGACACCTCAATGGGGACACTGTTCAACAAGGACGGATTGCCGGCATCGTCGTTCAGGACGGACGATTGGAAGGTGCGGTAAAGCGGATGGGGGGAGGGGAGAACGGGAGAAGGGGAGCAAAACACAATACGCTCGGTTGCTACGCACTCAGATCACGGAGTTCGAAATGAGAGTTCTGTCGTTGTCCCTTCTTGCAGTAGCGTTGTTTGTTGGTTTCTCATTTGCGCAGCAACAGACCCCCGCAAAGCACACGTGGTGGAACCAGGAAAATGCCGGAGGTCCTCTTGACGATGCAAGTGCTGTCAAGCTCCCGCGCATTTCGGTCAAGGGCGCCCGGTTCGTCAACCCGCAAGGTGACACTGTGCTCTTTCGCGGACTGGCGATCGCCGATCCTGACAAGATCGAACGCGAGGGGCGTTGGAACAAGGAGTTGTTCGTGAAGATCAAGGAGATGGGGGCGATGATCGTCCGGCTTCCCGTCCACCCCGCCACATGGAGGAACAGGACGCCCCAGAAGTATCTGCATTTGCTCGACCAGGCGGTCGCATGGTGTACGGAGTTGAACATGTATGTAGACGTCGACTGGCACTCGATCGGCAATCTCGGGATGGAGCTTTTTCAGGACCCCATTTACAACACCACGCGCCGCGAGACGTACGAATTCTGGCGCGCAATCGCGCGCCATTATCACGGGCATAACACGGTGGCGTTTTATGAAATCTTCAACGAGCCGACCCTGGATTTCGGCCGGCTCGGAGAAATGTCGTGGGGCGAATGGAAATCCATCAACGAAAAAATTATTCATCTGATCCGTGCCTATGATCCGCTGACGATCCCCCTCGTCGCGGGGCTCGATTGGGCCTACGATCTCACTCCGCTGAATATTGAACCAATCCAGGCCGAAGGAATCGGCTATGTGACGCACCCGTATCCTCACAAACGCAGCAAGCCGTGGGCGCCAAAATGGGACGAGGACTTTGGATTCGCCGCGGAGCGCTATCCAGTCTTCGCGACGGAATTCGGATTCACGCTCGGGAACGAAGGGATCAAGGACAACGGAGAATACGGGAGGGAGATTGTCCAATACCTCGAGAAGAAAGGGATCAGCTGGATGTGCTGGGTGTTCGATCCGGATTGGGGTCCACAGATGCTTCGATCATGGGATACGTTCGCGCTGACAGAGGAAGGGGAGTTTTTCAAATCAGCCATGCACGGGAAGATCGGCGAATAGGAAGAAAAAGCGCCTCTTGACTCCCCTTTATCATTTTGATCTACCTTTATTATCTCAATAGTGTTTCTGGAGGAGCTCTGTCGCCCGGTCGGTTCTCCTCCTCGATTTCATAGTGTTTTTGAATGTTTTTTCACGTCATTAATTGTCAGCCTTGGCACCCGGATTGCAGGCCTAAATACCGCCTGAGCAGCTTTCTAAGACTGTCCCGTATATATTCAGCGGAAGGCGTAAGTAACCCACGAGTTATGTATCTTGGGTTCTGTCTACGATCCTATTCACCGAGGTTTCCCGCGGGTCTGGAGATACCCTCTTTTCGATCTCCGTTCAGGCATCTCCCATTGACGATGAGCGGCAAGAATTCAGCGTGTTGAAACCTTTGCACAGCTCCCAGTATCCGGCCGCATTTGAGTTCATGAACCAGATCGGCTCCTTTCCAAGCGGTACGTGCAAGCTCATGGCTTCAGGCGCGGCCGCCTTCCCTTTCTTGATCCAGCAGATGTCACATCTTCGTAACTGGTAGATTCCTCGGGAGTCGAAACGTTTCCTCAGAGGTCACTAGCTTTTGATGACAGATGGATGGAGGACCTCGGAATACAGGCGCATCTCGTAATTGTATTTTCGAACTCTTATCACACTCAGGCATCCTTATGAGAACAACTGCTACCACTCTTTCCTCGCGCGCAGGAAGCATTGTCATCTTCCTGCTGGCTACGATGATGATCCTTGTCTGTCAGCCTTTGCTTGCGCAAGAGACCGGTGTCATCAAAGGGCGTGTCTTCGACAAAGGCTCCGGCGATCCTCTGCCGTTTGCCAACATTATCATTGTCGGTACGACGATCGGTGCGGCAACCGACATCTCCGGAAATTTCACGCTCTTGAGCGTCCCGGCAGGCACCAAGTCAATCCGGGTCGGGTATGTTGGCTACGTCACCCGTGACGCGTGATGTGACCGTCTCTGCGAATAATGTCACGCAGGCGGAGTTCGGCTTGACCGCCCAGGCAATCCAGGGTGAGACCATCGTGGTGACGGGTCAGGCGAAGGGGCAGATGGAGGCGATCAACCAGAAGCTCGCGTCGAACCAGATCATCGATGTGGTGTCGGCGGAGAAGATGAAGGAGCTGCCGGACGCAAACATTGCGGAGTCCATCGGGCGGTTGCCGGGGATCTCGCTGCAGCGCAATGCCGGCGAAGCGACAGGGGTGGTAGTGCGGGGGATGTCGCCGAAGTACAACGAGGTGACGATCGAAGGGGTGCCGATGACCTCGACGAACTATTTCGACCGCGGCATCGACCTGAGTATCTTGAGCGACGATATGGTGCGGGGTGTGGAGGTGTCGAAGAGCCTGCGGGCGGACATGGATGCCGATGCCTTCGGCGGCGTGGTGAACCTGACGTTGAAGACGGCTGACCCGGGACTGCACTACAGCCTGTTGGGCAACGGCGCGTACAACAATCTGCGAGACACCTACAGGAACTACAAGTTCGCCGCGAGCGTCTCAGACCGTTTTCTGGATGACCAGGTGGGGATCCTCGTCCTGGGGAACATCGAGCAGAAGCAGTTGCCGTCTGATCAGTTTGCAGCCGCCTATGACCTGCCGAGCACGGACATCACCACCCATCAGTATTTCATCAATACGAACAACGCCACGCTCACGCAATCGGACCTGAACAGACACCGTTACGGTGCAAGCGTGATCCTCGACTACACGTCGGACTGGCTCGACGTGAAGTTCCTCAACGTGTACGACCAGAAACGGGACAGCACCAAAACGAGAACCTTCCTCTCCTATTTCGAAAACAACCAGTTCGATTATGGCTTGACCGTCGGCTTGACGAAGACAGAACAACGGACGCATTCGCTGTCGGCAACGTTCAAGTTCTGGGGAACGGAACTGCCGATATCGGCCTCCTACACCAAAGGGGACGCGACGGTCCCCCAGCAGCAATTCTTTACCTTCCGGGAGACAAACGTTCCGAGTGTCCCTGCAACGCTGTGGCAATACGGTAACCCGTTGACGCTCATGAGAGTCCAGGGTGTGATGGATCCCACAGCAACAACCTCGACGCTCTATGACATGGGCCTGACGAATTCACAGTTGTTGGACGAGTCATTTGATTTGAAAGCCGACTGGAAGATACCGTTCGTCCTTTCCGATCAACTCTCAGGAACGTTCTCTTTCGGCGCAAAGACCCACGGCATAAGCCGTACCAGCAGGCAAGTGTCAAATCACGATTATCTTCTGTTCGGGAACGGAGAGACCTATCGGGAAGCTTTGACCAACAACTTCCCCCAGCTATTCCCCGGGGTAAATCCCCATGGTCTTCAACAGGGGCTCTACTGCTATGGTTTGGTTGATCCGGCGTACACAACAAAGAGCATCCTTGGATATCCCGTCGGACCGAGTTTCAACCTCGGGAATCTGATGTATATGCAGAACACGTTCTATAACACGCTCGGCGGCAACAACCTTGGAGGGGCCGGCGGGTATTTTGTCAACGGCGCTCCTACCTTCAATCAGTTTTATAATGACAACGAGCACACGACCGCTGGCTATGTGATGACCGAATTGAATATCGGCGGCGACCTGACTGTCGTTCCCGGTATTCGGTATCAGGAGGAACGGACCACCATTGGTGCCTATCATGTCAAGTTGAACGGTGCCAATCAGAATGGTTTGTCGGGTGAAGCCCCTGTGTTGGTGGAATCGACCAGGCTGACACCGGGGTGGTATCCTTCGGTGAGCATCAAGTACCGGGTCAATGACAATATCTCGGTGCTGGGCGGAGCTTTCAGGAGTATGTCGCTGCCGAGCTTCGGCGATATCACTCCGCAGATCGTCTACTCGATCCAGGCGAACGCCATAGCGACGGGGAACCCGATGTTGAGGCCGTCGACGGCGTGGAACTTCGATCTCGGGGCCAATTACTCCAGCAACGATGTGGGCCTGGTCTCGGTGAACCTGTTTTACAAGCAGATCGATGATTTGATTTATGCGATGCAGAGCTATACGCCGTATTTCCCGTACACCGTCGTGAACGCTCCGGCCGATATCTGGAACCGGATCCCCGGGCCGGGTTCGGGTTATTACGACGCGGCATGGGCGCAAGCGAACAATGCCACGACCCTGTCGACAAGCATTCCGATCAACGATCCGTCGAGGGCCTTTCTGCGTGGGATCGAGATCTCCTGGCAGGTCCACCTCTGGTATCTGCCCGGTGTCTTAAGCGGTGTGGTGCTCGATTTCAACGCCGCCTATATGAGTTCGCGGCAGTACTACCCGACGTTCAATACCGTCACAACAGGAACGGGACTGCATAAGACCACGGTCCTTGCCTACCAGACGATCGCGGGACAATTGCAGGATCAGCCGCGTGCCACCTACAATGCCATTCTGGGATGGGACTACAAGGGTTTCAGTTCGCGGTTCTCGCTGCGCTACCAGCAGCAGACGCTCACCAGCATGGATACGCAGTTCGGCCTGCGAAATGCGTTCTACGACAACCTGACATTGTTGGATATCTCGCTCAAGCAGCAGCTCATCGACAAGCTGGCGGTGTTCTTCAACGCGACGAACGTCAACGCTCATGTTGACAACTATTACTATTCCCATCCGGCGGTGAGCACGATCGCAGCCGGCGATTTGCCGACGAGCAAACAGACGTACGGATGGGCCGCGCAATTTGGGGTCAGCTTTACATACTAAGTCACAGAATCATTCAACCGAATGAACCTGCAAAAGGAGGTGAACCCAGGGCAGCTCTCGTGGTAGATTTTTTCACGCAGTCATCAGCAACAAAACCTAGGAGAAGGTCATGAGATCACGCTTGTTACTTTGCTTGTTTGTAGCGCTCGCGATGACAGGATATGCGAGCATAAAGCCGACGCAGAACCCCGGAAAGATCGATCCTCCAAGGCTCTCGGCGGCTGGCGACACGATGTACATTACCGGCGGCACGCTTTCAGGCGGTGAGAACACGGGGGCGTTGGAAACCGCGATCAACCAGGATACCCTGGCAGGCGGCGTGCGCAAAAATGCGAACCGCGTGTATGCCCTGAATGAGGGTCAGGTGTATTTCCAACAGGCTGCGCTTTACTTCAACGATCCGAATGCCCAGCTGATTATCGTCGGCATTCCGTCGTCTCATGGAGCGCAGAAGCCGATCATCGTTATGTCTCCTGCGAACGTGACTGTCAATGTTGGCCAGAACCAGGTCTATGGCAGCCTCGTGATTAAGAACGTCCACTGGCAGGTCCAGCAGACGAACAAATCGACCAACAACGAGTTGTTCCTCTGCGGCACGGGTACGACGCAGGCACAGAGGCTCGTCGTTGACAACTGCTTGTTCGAATTCGCGAACATCGATATTTTCGATTGCACGAACGAAGGCGGTGCAATCGGCGGATGGACGCACGGTGCGAGCATCTACATCACGAACAGCTATTTCCGCAACATTTTCTATGCTGCCCAGTGGTGGGATTCGCGCATTTTCCAGTGCAAGCATCCGATCGACACGATGTGGATTGAGAACAACACGATCACCGGCGGCGGTCTGACCTTCTTGCAGCAGAACCAGCTGACGGACGTCCAGTTCATCAATCACAACACGATCATCAACAACAAGAAGTACTGGCTGCTTTCGCCCTACAAGCACATCAGCTACATCACCAACAATATCTTCGTCAACCAGAACTGGATTGGTGAAGATACGAACGTCGCCCTCAGCGGTCAGGATCCCGACAAGGGGCAGTACGAAGCGACGATTAACGTCGACACAAACAATTACACAAACGCCGAGCTGGTACAGGACAAGTACAAGATCGCGGGTGACACGGTCAACATGTCGCCGCAGTTGAACTTTGATCATATGCGGATCTATGTGGGCGACAACGTGAACTATTACGACCCGTCTCTGCTCAGCGGGTATTACAATTCAAGTAAGTACCTCCTTTCGGCCATCAGCGGGGTTCCGTCTTACATCAATTGGGGTGGAGTCCCGAATCCGACGCCTGTTCGTTTCCAGATCTGGATGAACACGCGAACGACACATCTGTTTGCTGATCACCATGGCCCGTTCATCGAGGCGAGAACCCAGACAGGGAATCCGAACCTGGCGACAGCGACCCTTGCTACTGCGGACATTGTTGATTCGATTGCAGTGTGGAATCAGAACCTGTACGGTGATACCCGGTTCCCCGCAACCGCAGCGCTGACAAACACGAAGTACATCTTCGGCGACTACGATCCCACGACCATTCCTGGTGTGAAGACCGAAGACGGCGATGGCATCACCAAGTTCACGGATCTGAACGAGAGCTTTGCGCAGACGACCTTCACCGGCGGCGATGGCCTTCCGGTTGGTTCGCTGATTTGGAACGATGGGCTGAATACCGCATTTATGGCCGGCGATCCGGCGGCACGTTTTGAAGCGGCGCACACCAAGTACCTTGCGGACGGCGGCGTTTCTGCAGTCGCGCCGACGGGCACTGGCGTTCCCGAGGTGTACAGCCTGTCGCAGAACTATCCGAACCCGTTCAACCCGTCAACAGAAATCACTTTCGTTCTGCCAAAAGCAGGGAACGTGACGCTGACGGTGTTCAACATGCTGGGTCAGAAGGTTGCCACGCTGATCAATGACAACCAGAGCTCCGGCGTGCACACGGTGAAGTTCAATGCGACGAACCTTTCCTCCGGCACGTATTTCTATCGTCTGGAAGCAGGGACCACGACGCTGGTAAAGAAGATGATGCTGCTGAAGTAACGTACGATGTTCACCCTCCCATGGAGGCGTCATCGGGCGGCCGGCGAAATGTCCGGCCGCCCGCTTTATCGTCTGAACATTGCCGTTCCTTGCCGCACCTCTCAACGACCATCCATGTGTTCTTCGTGAATCCCTCGCAAGGAGGAGAATCATGTTCCTGAACTCCCGTTTTCACCGAACTGTCATACTGCTCCTGCTCCTCTGCCAGCCGTTGTTCGCCCAGGAGAGCGGCATCATCAAAGGGCGAGTCTTCGACAAGGCTACCGGTTACCCGCTCCCCTATGCCAATATCGTGGTGGTCGGGACGACGATGGGCGCAGCAAGCGACATCTCCGGGAATTTCACGCTGATGAGCGTCCCGGCAGGCACCAAGTCGGTCCGGGTCGGGTATGTCGGCTACGTCACCCGTGACGCGTGATGTGACCGTCTCTGCGAATAATGTCACGCAGGCGGAGTTCGGCTTGACCGCCCAGGCAATCCAGGGTGAGACCATCGTGGTGACGGGTCAGGCGAAGGGGCAGATGGAGGCGATCAACCAGAAGCTCGCGTCGAACCAGATCATCGATGTGGTGTCGGCGGAGAAGATGAAGGAGCTGCCGGACGCGAATATTGCGGAGTCCATCGGGCGGTTGCCGGGGATCTCGCTGCAGCGCAATGCCGGCGAAGCGACCGGGGTGGTGGTGCGGGGGATGTCGCCGAAGTACAACGAGGTGACGATCGAAGGGGTGCCGATGACCTCGACGAATTACTACGACCGCGGCATCGACCTGAGTATCTTGAGCGACGATCTGGTGCGGGGTGTGGAAGTGTCGAAGAGCCTGCGGGCGGACATGGATGCCGATGCCTTCGGCGGCGTAGTGAACCTGACGCTGAAGACGGCTGACCCGGGACTGCACTACAGTCTGTTGGGCAACGGCGCGTACAACAATCTGCGAGACACCTACAGGAACTACAAGTTCGCCGCGAGCGTCTCGGACCGTTTTCTGGATGACCAGGTGGGGATCCTCGTCCTGGGGAACATCGAGCAGAAGCAGTTGCCGTCCGATCAGTTTGCTGCTGCCTATGACCTGCCGACCTTCGACAATGCCACGCATCAATATTTCATCAATACAAACAATGCGACACTGACGCAGTCGAACGTGAACAGACATCGGTATGGCGCAAGCCTGATCTTCGACTATACCTCGGATCTGGTCGACGTGAAGTTCCTCAACGTGTACGACCAGAAACGGGACAGCAACATCACGAGAACGTACGCATCGTTTTTTGAGAACAACAATTTCAATTATAATATTCTTGTGAATGAAACGAAGACCGAGCAGCGGACGCATACCTTGTCAGCCCTGTTCAAGCTGGGAGAGACGGAGTTGCCGGTGTCAGTGGCTTATACGAGAAGCGACCAAACGATTCCCCAGGGGATGGAGTTTGATTTCCAGGAGACGAACGTAGCGAGCGTCCCCGGAACACTGTGGCAATACGGGGAGCCATTGAATCTCATGAGAGTCCAGGGTGTGATGGATCCGAGCAATTCGGCCTCGGTTCTCTGGAACATGTATCAGGGGAGCACGGGGCTCCGTGACGACTCCTATGACCTGAAAGCCGACTGGAAGATCCCGTTTGTGCTCTCCGATGCCCTCTCAGGCAAATTCTCCGTGGGTGCGAAATATCACGAAGTGCAGCGCGAAAGCAGTAACGGCCGGTACTATTACAACGTGCAATATGGGAGCAACACGAGAAGGCAGAACCTCATTAATGCAATTCCGTTTCTTCAGGGTGCGAACCCGAATCCGAATGCGTCGGGAGGCATCTCGGCAGGACCGTATTTTGTCGATCCGAATTACACAACAAGGAGTATCCTCGGATACCCCATTGGACCGGGGTTCGATGTTGGCAAATTAATCTCGATGATGAAAATTATCTATCCGGCCTGGCTTTCCACCTTTTACCAGGACGGACCATCCTGGTATAACCAATTTTACAACGACAAGGAATATAACCGGGCGGCGTATGTGATGACCGAACTCAATCTTGGCAGCGACCTGACGGTAGTGCCCGGCGTCCGTTACCAGGAAGAGCGGACGTCGATCGAGGCCTATCACGTCAAGTTGAACGGTTCGAATCAGAACGGGCTGGCGGGCGAGGCCCCGCGCCTGGCGGAGTCCGAACGAACAACGCCAGGGTGGTATCCGTCTGTAAGCGTCAAGTATCGGGTCAACGACAACATCTCGGTCCTGGGTGGAGCGTTCAAGAGCATGTCTCTGCCGAGCTTCGGCGAAGTTACGCCGCAGATCATCTACGGGATCCAGGCCAATTATATCACGACGGGGAACCCGATGTTGAGGCCGTCGACGGCGTGGAACTTTGACCTCGGTGCGAACTATTCGAGCAACGATGTGGGTCTGATCTCGGTGAACATGTTCTACAAGGAAATCAGTAATCTGATCTATGCAATGCAGAATTACACGCCGTATTTCCCGTACCAGGTTCAGAACGCTCCGGACGATATTTGGAGCCGAATTCCCGGTCCAGGCTCGAACTACTACGATGCGGCATGGGCGCAGGCAAACAATGCCTCTATCCTGACGACGAGCATCCCCATGAACGATCCGTCAAGGGCGTTTCTGCGGGGAATCGAGATCTCCTGGCAGGTCCACCTCTGGTATCTGCCCGGTGTACTGAGCGGCGTGGTGCTCGATTTCAACGCTGCCTACATGAGCTCACGGCAGTATTACCCGTCGTTCAATCCGGTCACGACAGGATCGGGGCTGAAGAAGACCACCGTCCTCGTCTACCATACGACATCCGGATCGTTGCAGGATCAGCCGCGTGCCACCTACAATGCCATTCTGGGATGGGACTACAAGGGCTTCAGCTCACGGTTCTCGCTGCGCTATCAGCAACAGACACTTACCAGCATGGACACGCAGTTTGGCCTGCGGAATGCGTTCTACGACAATGTGACGTTGCTGGACATCTCGCTCAAGCAGCAGCTCATCGACAAGCTGGCGGTGTTCTTCAATGCGACGAACGTCAACGCTCATGTCGACAACTACTATTATTCCCATCCGGCATACGGCGCAGTCACCGCGGGCGATTTGCCGACCAGCGAGCAGACCTACGGATGGGCCGCACAGTTTGGGGTCAGCTTCAGCTACTGATAGCCCGACGCTCGAGTGGAGGGCGAAGCGCGCAGAAACGATCTGATGCTCACGCCCTGCCATGGGAATCCCGGGGGAGAGTCAAGGAATCACGATAAGGTGTAGAGTAAACGATTCATCGTCTCGCAGCCGGGAGGCAACAGGCTGCCGTTCTATCCGTTGAAGGTCACATGTCGGCCATAGAAGATTCTCCTACCCTGAAGCAACCCTTCCTCCGCCGGTTCATAACCTGGCTGAAGCCGCACTGGGGAATCACCTTCCTCGTCCTCCTGGCCCTTCTCTATCTCGTTCCGTATTACTTCATCATCAGCAGGGGGACGAAGGGGATTACAGAGATTTACTTCGCGGACCGGATCACCGAAGCGCACCGGATCCTTATCGACCGGTACAACCTCGAGCATGCCGGGAAAGTCAGAGTCGTCCCGATCGATTTTCCGAATCCCGACTTCAGTACAAACGAGCGGAAAGAGATCCTTGCACGGTCTCTGCGCGGCGAGGGGGACGGAATCGATCTTCTCTCGGTGGACATCATCTGGTCCGAGCGGTTTGCCCGGTGGTGCGAACCGTTGGGGCAGTACTTCAGCAAGGAAGAGTTGGATCGCCTCGTGCCCGAGACGTTGTACTCGTGCTACAGCGACGGGCAACTCGTGGCGCTTCCGCTGTTCCGCGTCCAGGGAGTGCTGTACTACCGTTCCGACCTGCTTGAACGGTTGCCCAAGGGCGAGCAGTTCCTGCGTGCACTGAAGAAGGACATGACGTGGGAGGAGTTCGCGGCCTGGCGGGAACGGATCGGATGGAAGAAGCCGTACTATATTTTCCCGGGCGCGGAATATGAAGGGCTGATCTGTATCTACATGGAAACGCTGCTCAGCCTCGAGCCGTCATACTTCACGCTGCACGGGTTCGACTTCAACACCCATGCGGCACGGGAGGCACTCCGGGTGCTCGTGAACATGGTCAACAAGGACCATCTGTCGCCGCCGCAGGTGACGGACTTCACCGAGGTCCCGAGCTACAAGTACTTCATTCAGAACGATGCGCTCTTCATCCGGGGATGGACCAGCTATGACGAGGATTTCCGGAGCACGCCGGTGGATTCGGTGAAGGAGAAATGTCTGAAGAAAGTCCCGATGCCCCATCCCGCGGATGGCGTCCCGGCGTCAGTCGTCGGCGGGTGGAACCTGATGATCCCGACCGGGAGCACGAAGAAGAAAGAGATCGTCGAGTTCATCAAATATCTCCTCACGGCACAGTCGCAGGAGGTGCTCTACGAAAAGAGCAGCTATTATCCGGTCATCAAAGCTTTTTATGACGATCCTTCCTATCTTGCGAAGTACCCCGAGATCACCGAAATGAAGCGTCTCCTCAGTACCGGCGTGCAGCGCCCGTCCGCACGGGACTACACGAAGTACTCGGAAATCATGGCGCACTACATTTCGTTGGCTATTCAGGACAAGATGTCGGTCGACAGCGCACTGAATACAATCAGCTCACTCATCCGCACTGAACGCATCGCCGCCGGCGGCCATTAACGTGTCGTTCATCCTTCTTCCATGGGCGTCTCCGATCAACTCCGTGTCAGGCTTCGCCGGTACCGATTTGAGATCAGGCATATTATTGTCCTGGTCACCATCCTTATTGCCTTTCAGATCATCCTGGGGTTTTTCCAGACATCGCTGCTCGACAATTTTCTGAACGGAACGAAGAGCTGGTTTCAGAAGTACTATGCCGAGCGGATCGCGATTGTCACCTCCGCGAGCCTCGAGCTCCTGTTCCAGAACCAGCAACGCCTCAGCTATCAGCAGGATAGCGTCAACAATCCCATTGTCTATTCCCTGAACGTCTTTCTCAAACAGCAGATGATTCAGCGCAGTGTGGAGGACATCGCATTGATCCTCCAGCAGGGCGAAGGGACGTATGTGATCACGAACGGTCAGGCGTTGCAGTCGTACCTCCGCGGGCACCTTGCACCGACGCTTCCGGACACCTCCCGGTCCCCCGGCGTACGGTTCTTTCACTCCGTCCAGAACGACCTCCGGTACCGGGAGAAGGTGCTGAGCAGGGTCGAGGGGAAGGAAAAGTTCGACGTCCTCGTGCCGTTCGTTCCCAACGGCGAGTACATAGGCGCCCTGTACATGCGGATGAGGCCGGATTTCGGCTTCCTGACGGAGGAAGTCAAATCGAACTTCAACCAGGTCTCGCTGATTTTCTCCGCACTGATCTTCGTCGGACTGATCGGGATCTTCATTGTTTCGTCGAGGACGGTCAAAGAACGCGACGACGCGCAGCAACGGTTGTTCATTGAGCATGAGCTGGCGCTGGAGAAGCAGATCCAGCTTGAGAAAGAGTCCCTCTTCACCAAACGCATTTACCACACCCATCACAAGGCCGAGAAGATCATGGGGTTTATCAAGCAGGACGTCCGGAGGATGACTGCGGGAAACCTCGATGAGCTGAAACGACGGGTGATCACGTACTCGAATTTCATCTCGCGCATCATTTACGACATGAAGTGGTACGATCAGAACATCAATACGATCGTCAATCCGATTTTCCAAACCAACGTCAACACCGTTATCGATTTCATTGTCAAGAATGTGTTCCTGCGGATCTCTTCAAAGAACGAGATGTTTGAGATCGCGCTGCACCTTGATCCCGCCATTCCGCCCGTCTGCGTGAACGAGTTCATCGTCTGGGAAATTCTGGAACCGCTGATCCAGAACAGCATCGACCACGGAGGGAAGTCGTTTGTGACGATTTGTGTCCGGACGACGCATGACTCTGCCACCGGTGCCTCGCGTATCGTTGTTGAAGACGACGGCGAAGGAATCAAGGACGAGCTGCTGACGCTGAGTCCGCGGGGGATCAAACGCCTGTTCCTGGAACGAGAGACCACGAAGACCGGCCTGGACTCGCATTCCGGGTACGGATGTTATATCGCGTATCAGCTCGCCGTCGGAAAGTGTGGATGGGGTCTTGATGCGGAGAATCTTGACGGCGGCGGGTGCCGGTTCACCATCGCGATAAAGGGAAGGTCATGAGTACCAATGCTCCAATCTCCATTCTCCTGGTGGAGGATGAAGAATTCGACGTCGCCCGTGTGCGCAACACGGTCCGGTTTTTTGCCTCGCGAATCCAGATCAGCGATGTCGTCTCCAACGGCCTCGCCGCGCTCGAGCTTGTCAAGAGCAGACCCGACAACTACGATGTCGTCATCCTGGATTACCAGATCTCCGGAGGGTTGAAAGGCGAAGAACTGATCAAGATGATCAAGGACCTCGATCCGTTCATCCAGATCATTGTCATCACGAAGATGACGATCAACATCACGGACTTCGACTTCGCGAACAATCTCTTGAAGGCCGGTGCGTTCTGGTACTGTACGAAATACCCCGGGAATATCGAGGAGTACATTTATCAACCGACCGATCTTCTTCTCGGGATCTTCAATGCCTTCGAAAAGAAACGGCTTGAGAAGCAGAAGCTGAAGTCCGACAAACGCTTGATGCAGAACATCGCCGCGATGCTCGAGTCGAAGAAGATGATCGGAGAGTCCCGGCCGATGATCCAGCTCCGGGAGTCGATTGAGAAGTATGCCAAGAGCGAAGCGAATATCCTGATCTCGGGAAACTCGGGAACGGGAAAAGAGCTCGTGGCGTGGAATATCCACCTCAAGAGCAAGCGGAAATACGAGAGTTTCATTTGCATCAACTGCGGGAGCATACCGCAGGAGCTGATCGAGAGCGAGCTCTTCGGGTATGAGCGAGGGTCGTTCACCGGAGCAACCGCGAACAAGTCCGGCCTCTTCGAAGTGGCCAACAACGGGACGGTCTTCCTTGACGAAGTGGCGGAGCTCTCACCTTCCGCACAGGTCAAACTGCTGCGTGTGATCCAGGACGGCGAGATTGAAAAGATCGGGCGGACGGGGAGTCTCTCGGTGAATGTCCGGATCATCGCGGCGACAAACAAGAACCTCTCGAACGAAGTCAACGATGGACGCTTCCGGGAAGACCTCTTCTACCGGCTGAACGTTGTGCCGCTCGACGTGGTCCCGCTCCGCCAGCGCGGAAACGACATTGTTCTTTTGTTCGATCACTTTCTGCAGTATTTCAGCGCCGATCTCGGCATCCGCGTCCCGGAAGTGGAAGAAAAAGCCCACGAGATCCTCCTCAACTACAAATGGCCGGGGAATGTCCGAGAACTCAGAAACGTCGTCCAGCGCCTGGTCCTCAACTGCGGGGACCGGATCACCGCAAAAGACGTCAGTGATCCGATGATCCTACGAAACCAGATCATGGCCAAGGATGCAACGGCGTTTGAGGACATGGTGAGCGGACAAGTGCTGCCGCTGCGCGAGATGGAGCGGCTCTTCCGGCTACGGTACTTCAAATATGTCCGCAGCATTTCAAGTTCCGATTCGAACGCCGCTGAGAAGCTGGGCATTGCACCCTCGAACTTCTACCGGATGTGTAAGGAACTTGGCATCAAATAGATTCTGTAGGGCGACCAGACTGGTCGCCCTACATCCTCTCCGGGTGTCCCAATCCCCCTTTCCCGCTTGATTCTGACACAACTTATCCGCAATTTTTTTGCGAACGAAACAGTTGGCACTGAACCGGTGTTTCTCAAGTACCTCTTCTCCCTCAAATGACACGCGAATGACGAAAGGAACGAACCGGGTTGCGCTGATCACCGGCGCTTCTTCTGGCATAGGAGAGGCTCTGGCGCGGGAATTTGCCGCGCACGGATTCGACCTTCTTCTTGTTGCCCGATCGGAACGTGCGCTGCAAACCATCGCGACGACACTGCGGGAAACCTCTGGCTGCTCCGTCGACGTCATCGTGAGCGACCTCTCCCGGGAGACCTCCGCGGAGGAGATCCATCGTGCTGCGTCACGGGAAGGAAGATTTGTTGATGTCCTGGTCAACAATGCCGGATTCGGCGACTACGGACCGTTTTACAGGGCCGATTGGGAGAAGAACCGTCACATGATTGAAGTGAATATCGTGGCAGTAACGGCACTGACCCGGTTGTTCCTTCCCTCGATGGTCGCTCGAAGACAGGGGCGGATTCTCAACATCGCTTCGACGGCGGCGTTTCAGCCGGGCCCACTGATGAGCGTGTACTACGCATCAAAGGCCTATGTCCTGCATTTTTCTGAGGCTATCGCCAACGAGCTGGAAGGAACCGGAGTGACGGTAACGGCCTTTTGCCCGGGACCAGTGAGAACACGATTTCAGGAGGTCGCGGAGATGCAGGAGAGCCGACTTGTCAAAGGCCGATCGCTCCCTTCGCCCGCCGACGTGGCGCGTGACGCGTTCCGCGCGCTCATGGCCGGGAAGGTCGTGCAGGTCCACGGGGCATGGAATTACCTCTTCAGTCTCTCACCACGATTCTCGTCGCGGAGCATGGTGCGCAAGGTCGCTCGCTACATTCAGGAGCAACGGAGATGAGCGTCGCCCATTACAATTCGGGGGACTGCGCTCGAGTCCTATGAATCAAAGGATCACACCGGAAGAACGGGGGCGGTCGCTCCTTGAAAACAGCGCAATTGGAATCCTTCTTCTTTCCCTCGACGGATCCATTCTCGGTGCGAGCCCTCGCGCCTGCTCCGATCTCGGTTTTACCCTCGAGGAATTGCTCCGTCTGGACGGACGGCTCCTCCACCCGTCAGGGTCATCGTACGACGAATTCCTTCGCCGCCTTCAAGAGGTCCGGACAACCGGGACCGTGACGGTAGAGCTCCCGTTGAACCGAAGAGACGGGACGGAAACCTGGTATTCGCTATCCGGTTCTCCCCTGGACCCCGGAGAGATCTCGTCCGGGATCGTTTGGACAATGATCGACATTACCGCGCGACGCAGGATGGAGGAAGCTGTCCGGAGCAGCGAGGAGCGCTATGCGGCGATCGTCAGGAATTCCCCCGATGTCGTATTGATCCACAGTCGCGGACTCATCCGATATATTAATGAGCCGGGACTGCGGCAGTCAGGCTACACCAGCCAGGAAATGATCGGCCGACCGGTGACGGATTTCCTGACCCGGGATTCGAAAGAGCGCGTTGCTAAGGCATTTGCCGCCCGTGAGCGGGGAAACGAGACGGGGGACTACGCACTCGACTTTGTCAGAAAGTCCGGTGAGGTGCGCCATGTCCTTGTGAAGAGCACGCCGATAACCTATGACGAGGCCCCCTCGCACCTCGTTGTCCTGATCGACCTCACGGAACAGAAGCGTGCGGAGGAAGCCCTCCGCGACGGACAGGTTCTCCTCGAGTCCATGTTCGAGAACCACCCGACAGTGATGCTCCTGGTGGATCCGCAGACCGGTCGCATCATCCGTTCGAACAGGTCCGCCGACGATTACTACGGGATCGAGAAGCGCGCCTTGTATGATCTCCTGCTTCCCGCGCTCGATGCCGAAACGGCCAGTCAGACGCTCCGGCGCCTGACGATGGGGGAAGGCGATCACGCGGGGAAAATCCGGACCCGGCAGAAGGTTGCCGGTGGCGAGATCCGCGATGTCGAAATCCACGCGGCTCCGATCGTGGCGCAGGCAAACCGCCTGCTCCTGCTCACGGTTGAGGACATCACCGCCCGATTGCGTGACGAGGCGGAGATCGAACGATACCTCGGAGATATCGAGGCGGCGAGGGAATCGGAAGCCGCAAGCGCGGCCGAAATGGCGCGCCTTGTCGAGCAGCTCGCAGTGGAAAAGGAGCGGGCGAATTCGGCAAACCAGGCAAAAAGCGAATTTCTCGCGAACATGAGTCACGAGATCCGCACGCCGATGAACGGGATCATCGGGATGGCCGGGCTGCTCCTGGAGACGGAAATGACGGAGGAACAGCGGCAGTTTGCGGAAATCGTTCGGTCCAGCGGCGAAGCCCTCCTCGTGTTGATCAACGACATCCTGGACTTTTCCAAGATCGAGGCAAAGAAGCTCGAGCTTGAGCATCTGGACTTTGACCTGCGCTCGGTTGTGGAAGAGACGGCGGAGCTCGTCGAATTGCGCGCTGCAGAAAAGGGGCTGGAGATCATTGTCGCGATCAGGGACGATGTTCCCGCGCACCTCCGCGGGGACCCCGGAAGACTCCGCCAGGTGCTGTTGAACCTGGGCGGGAACGCCGTGAAATTCACGCACAGCGGTCAGATTGCGTTCCGTGTCCGTTGTGAAAGAATGGATGACAGGCGCGCAATGGTGCGCTTTGAAGTGAACGATACGGGGATCGGGATTCTCGAGACCAAGGTGAGCGCGCTGTTTACTCCGTTCACGCAGGGCGATAGCTCGACGTCCCGCAAGTATGGCGGAACAGGGCTCGGGCTGTCCATCTCGAAGCAGCTGGTGGAAATGATGGGTGGGCAGATCGGGGTCGAAAGCGAATACGGCACGGGATCAACATTCTGGTTCACTGCACATCTGGAGCGTCAACGCGCGCCGTCCCATGCCTCCGAAGATGCTGATACCCGGCTGAAAAATGCAAGGGTGCTGCTCGTGGATGACAACGACGAGAACCGGGAGACCTTGCAGGCGATGCTGACACATGCCGGGTGTCGCGCTTCCTCAACGAACGATGCTACAGCAGCGTTGGAAGTTCTTCACGAGAGTGTGCGGCAAAACGATCCGGTTCTCGTCGCAGTGATCGACAAAGAGATGCCCTTGATCACGGGACTCGAGCTCGCCGCACAGATTCACCAGGACCCCGTACTCAACAGGACGCGGCTTCTCTTGATGAGCTCCTTGAAGTCCCGGCCGCCGCTCGCGAAGTTGCTGGAGCAGGGGTTCTCAGGTATCATCACAAAGCCTGTGCGGCGCGATCTGTTTCGCCGGATCGTTGCCGAAGCGGTGGTGAACAACGGCGCGTCACTTTCGATCGCTCCCGCGTTGGAGAGCGGCCTCGGCGAACATCCCGTGCAGCGAAGAAAGGGTGCGCGCATTCTTCTGGCGGAAGACAATCCGACAAATCAGTTCGTTGCGCGCAAGATGCTGGAGAAGCTCGGATTTTCCGTTGAAACCGTCGATAATGGGCGCGAGGCACTGAAGATCCTTGCGGATCATGCGTATGATCTGGTCCTTATGGACTGCCAGATGCCCGATCTCGACGGCTATGAAACCACCCGGCGTATTCGTAGCGGCAACGCTGCCGTCGTCAATCCGGATGTGCCGATCATTGCGATGACGGCAAACGCCATGCGCGGCGATCGCGAGCAATGCATGGAAGCGGGGATGAGCGATTATCTGGCAAAGCCCGTCGACCCGGCGGTGTTGGAACGTATGCTCGATCGGTGGCTATCCGGCAAGGGGGGGCAGGGTTTCCGGGATGAGCCGGGTCCCGCCCGGCCGCAAGAGTCCCCGGTGTGGGACAAGGAGGGGTTTCTGAAGCGCGTGATGCACGATGAACGGCTTCTCCAGGCGGTGATCCTGGAATTTGTCAAGGACGTCCCCCAGCAGCTGGTGCTCCTCGACAAGGCGGTGAATGAAGGCGACCGTGAATCCATCAGGGCGATCGCGCACCGTGTAAAAGGGGGTGCGGCGAACGTCGGCGGCGTTGCCCTGACGCTGGTCTGTACGCGGCTTCAGGAGCTGGCCCTTGCGGCGCCGCCTGCGGATATCGACGCATTGGTTCGTCAGATGGAAACGGCGTTCGGTCGGCTGAAAGCGGCAATGTTGCAGGTCCCGGGTAGCATCGACGGTTGAACCAAGCACAATTCGTTGGTATATTTTTCCCTTCCCCAACTGCTTGAATGGAGAATCTCATGAAGCTACGATGCATGGCGGTCGTTTTCGCGTTTCTTCTCGGCGGTTGCGCCGCGTACAAGGAACTGGAACCAGATCCTCCGATCATGCCCGCGGAACGCGGGTTCATCGAACTGAAAAACGGAAAGAACAACTTCGAACTCGACGGCGGCAAGAAATATTTCATTAAGTTTCCCCGGCCCATGAAAGACCACTTTAAACTGGTCATCACGGCGCTGGCAAAGCCGTCGCTCCATGCGTTTCTTACCCGGGAGTTCGAGGGGAAGGAAGAACCGTACACCCCGATTGCGAATGAGGTACCGCACGACGACAGCACGTTCGTCTACGCCATTGATTCCGGCGTGCCGATCTACTACTGGCTGATCGATTCCGTGTACAGCGACATTCAGCTGGTGACCCGTTATCGGTATGTTCCCGAATGGCGCTACACGTTTGAAGTGCGCTACGCGGGGTACGCTTCGACGCTGAGCGCGAACCGCGTCGCCCGCTCGGCGTATGAGGGCATCACCGCATCGACCGATCTCAACTCGATCAACGCGACAAGGGACCTGGCGTCCCTGCAACCGCACACGGAACAATTGCGGAAGCTCAGCGCGGAGCTGAATTCCCTCGCCGCGGTGTTTCCGGAGGATATCGCCGCCTCACAGGACACTGCCTACAAGCAGTACGTCGAGCTGAAGGGAAAGCTTGATGACGAAGTCGACTTCCAACAAAACTATGCGCGTGTGCTTTCGGTGGTCAAGATTGATCGGGAGACCGCGGGGGATGTTGCGGCGTTTCTGGATGCCGTGCCGACGCTCGCGGATCACATGAATCACGCCAGAGATTTCCCGTCGGGAGCGGCGCAGCGGCTCCGCTCCGAGCTCGGAACCAGGCTCGATGAGATCGCCCCGTATTTCGACCGGCTTCTGAGCGCGAAGTCCGACGTCGGCCGTATCACCCCTGTGATCAACAGCGACGCCCTTGCCGCGTTGTGCACCGGCATCGGCCGTCCGATGCCCCGGGAGTTTTCGGGTCTCGCAAAGTTTATTCAGGAATTCAACAGGGAGAGCGACGGGCTCGCCAGCGCGCGGGTCAAGCTGCGCGACCTTGATCGCGAGCTCACGCGAAGCCTGCCCACGGCGGGTGAACAGTTCTTTACTACGCAGGCCGGTGCCGCCGGCAGGATCAAAGAGACCATTCCTGATGCCGCGGCCGGGCGGATGGATCGATACGGCAATTATGCGTGCGCCGTCCAGATGACTCAGGAAATCGCGGCAACGGCACGCCAGAGCCGGGACGAAGAGGTGATGTATCAGAACGCTGCACAGACGGCGGGCCTCCTGTCGACGCACATGTGGGCGGCGTCGGAAAACGGCCTCCGGCGCCTTGCGGACGCCGCGACCTTCACGTCCGCAGCGTCGCTCGCCGACCAACGCGGCCAGATCATCCACCGATTCGAGCGGGAGCTCTTCGACGGCGTCAAGCTGGCATCGCAGCAACGGGTGGACCAATTCGCGAAAGCCAATGAGACGACCATCGACAATGTCGCGCTGCTCTACCAGGATTCGGTCTTCACGCCGGCGTACCAGCTGACGTTCAGCTCGATTGGACCCGGGGACCTGGAGAAGAAGCGGAAGGAAATCAGCGACTACCTCGACGGGATGAAGTATGTCCAGTTCCCTGAAACCGCCATCAAGGCGATCTATGCGAGTTTCATCAGGGACATTAACGACCGGGGTGTGGACAAGGCCCGGGCGATCGTCGAACACGGGAAGAACTATCGGGGCACGGACAAGCAGGTGAAAGGCCTGATCGACGAGTGTAATCCCGCAATGGCCAAATGGATTGTCAAGGCAAAAGATTACCGCCGGTTGTTCGCATTTCCGGTCACCACGAACCCGCGCGGGACAAACGAATATCTGTTCCGCCTCGGACTGCGGATTCCGTCGGAAGCGCAGTTCCCGGTATTCGATGTCAACATCAAGCTCCCGCAGGACGTTGCCCGGAAGGCCGGATCGGAACAGTGGTACCAGGATATCACGCTCAACAAAAAACCGATCCGGAACGAGGGCCGGTTCCGCATTACCGCTCCCGTCGCGGACAACAACTATGAATCGCAGATCTCCCCCGTGGAATTGGACAAAGACGGAAACAACGTTCTGGAGATCCGCTTCAAGTATCCCGGATACAAGGTCTTTGAGATCAGTGCAATGGCGCAGGTCCCGATCATCCGGAAGAACTAAACGTTTCCCGCGGGACAAGAGCAGGCACATGTCCGTTCAACGAATCTCTCGAGGATGAAATCGCTATGGAAGACCAAAAACCCGAACAAGAACCGGCACCGGTCCCATCAACCACTCCGGACAGTCCCGATGTCCACCGTCCCATCGGAAAGCGCGGCTGGCCATGGTACTGGTACGCGATCGGCGGCGTGTTCGTCATCGGCGTTGCCGTCCTGATCTATTTCCTGACACGCCCGGACCTGAGCGGGCAAATTGTCATCCCGTTCATCGCACACCAGAAACCCATGGTGGACCCGCAGCTTCCCAGCACCAACTCGCTTGCCGACAAGCTCGATGAGGTGGAGTTCGACGGCCTCTTCAACCTCGTGGCGGGTCCGAGCGGGGTCATGTATGAAGACGGTCTCGGCGAGCTGGTCGGGATCGATCAGAACAACGTGGTCACCATCCGTCTCAAGAATGCGAAGCGGTGGCACGACAGCTGGACCGTTGTCGCGAAAGACGACAAATTCACCATCTCGAAATCGACCGATCATTTCTTTTCTGCGGCGGACCTGAATTTCACCCTGAAGCGCATCCAGCAACTCGGCAGCCTCTCGCCGGACTTCATCCTCGTCTCCCAGGCGTTGTCGACCTGGGGGTTTGAAGGCCCCGATATGAGCATGCAGATCCGCTTCCAGTTCCGCGGCGACCGCATCTGGAAGGAGAGCGACATCAAGGAGGTCCTCTCGTTCAAGATCCTCCCGGACGGGTCGGACATGAACGCCGCGAACTACCGTGTCGGCACCGCGGCCTATCTTGCGCTCCCGCCGAAGGACGGCGTTTCCAACTACTACCGCTCGCCGGACGGGGTGGCGATTATCCCCAACATTCTCCTCGCCCCCTTCGTCGACAACAGTACGTACACGACGGAACTCAAGAACAACAACATCAATGTCCTTCTGGAGACGCCGTTCGGGGCGCTCTCCCCGATCCTCGACGATTCGACAAAGTTTTTCGTCAAGTCCAACATCACCAATACGTTCTTCGCAGTCTTCTTCAACACTGCCCGTCTGACGAGGGACCAGCGGCATGAAGCCCGGAAGCTGTTCGACCGCAGACTGATTCTTGATCGGTTCTTCAAGACCGGCACTCCCCAGGCTCGTCACATCGTCGACTACAAGGGAAACCGGGACAACTACTACGACTATCTCAACCGGAGCGTCTTTCCTTCCTCGTCGTATTATGTTGAAGACAGCGTTGTGGTACCGCTGGAAGATATGAGCTCCCCGAATCCCGGCATTCTTCCGGACACGTTGCAGATCCAGGCGTCGATCAACTCCGGATTCCGTGAAGAATATTCCGATCTCATCACGATCCTCAATGATCCCTCGGTGACGCGCGGAAGGGTGCACGTGACCGCCGTCTCCAATGATGATCTCCGGAGAGGAAATTATGACGGGGTTCTCGTCGCAGTCAGCGGGTACCGCAGCAATTTCCTTTTCGATCTCTACTCGATTTTCCTGCGGGATCCCGATCTGGAGAACTACAGGATCAATCTCCTGACTGTTCCGGACGGGAAAGGCGGAATCACCGTTGATCCGGCCTCGTTCAGAGCTGACAGGAACTTTTTCCGACTCGATGCCTCGGCCAATCCTTCCGAAGCGGCAGATATCACGACGTTTCTCCAGTACGTCTATGGGTTCATGTCCACCCACCAGATCGGCGACAAGCAGGAGTACGCGCGCAGGATCGACGATCTTGAACAGAAGATGGCCCTTGGCGCGTGGCTGTTCTCCATTCCCTCGACGGCGTACTTCAGCACCCAGTTCGATGCCGGCAGCATCGATCTGTATGGAGTCGCGTCGCAACTGTCCACCGTCAAGAAGTGGCGGGAACGGGCAAAATGAGATGGGTTCATGCGGTGTGGATGATGCTTGCGGCCCTGCCGGTCCACGGCGGGCCGCAGGATCAACGCCGCGATGTTCTTCTCTTCGAGCATCCTGAGAAACTGACTGTTCTGAATCACTACGAGCAGACAGCGTCACGGGACGATAGAAAGACCCTGCGACCGTTCGCACCCTTCGTCGTCGTCAAGGATCATGCGACGCTGTCGGATGGTTACACGTCGTGCGTCGAAGTGGAGTGCGGCGGGGTCCGGTTCTCCCTCCTGAGAGACGAGGGCGGAGAGCTCCCGCAGAAGGCAGGCCTCCGCATGATCCGGGGGACGTCCTGGATCGGTGATACGATGCGGGTAAAGGCGAAGTCCGTCCTGTCGATGGAAAGTGCGGCGGGGAATCGGGTCCGTATGGCGGGCGGGTCACTCGTCGAACGCTTCTTCGAATACCGTGGACGGGTCTATATCCACCCTCTCAACACCCCGGAAACGTATGGTTGGATGGCGCGGGACGACCGACGACTGCTAGGAGCGCTGGAGAACGCGGCGCGTCCCCCTGCCGGGTCCGATACCTCCATCGAGGCAATCGTGCGGGCCAAGATTGACGAGACAAACTCCGTCCTGCGGCAGCTCTATCGTCTGCTCAACGGTCAGACCGGACGTCGTCTTCTGACCCCACAATGGACCATGAGCGCCCGTCCGGGACTGCTCCAGTGTAGTTTACACGACTCACGGGTTTCGTACGAGCAGAGCACCCGGTATCTCGACAATGACATGGAAAATGCGCTGATCGGCACGGGTGCCCGCCTCGTCGAGTCTCCTGGCAGCATCGCTGTCTACCTCCCATGAAATCCCGAATCCTGGAACATGGACTGAGTATCGCGCTTGTCGGTCTGATCTTCGTCGCCGTTGTCCGCTGGCACAACTCCTGGCAGGAAGAGGAGGACGCTGCACGCGACGCTGCGGTCCGACCTTATCTCCAGCTGGATTCGGTCGACTTTGCAGACGCCTACCACCGGGAGCTGTTTCGGGAGACGGTGCGCGCATTCTATCCTCCCCGGGACGGCCTCGGGGATTCCCTCCTCGCGTCCATCGATTCCCGCCGCATGGAAAAGTTCACCCGGTCGGATTTGAAAAGCGGCGTTTCCAGGGTTCTCACTCCCGATGACCTCCTTCGTTTGGGCGGGATGTATCTTCAATTTATCGGCGTATTCCTCTGCGCCCTCCTTCTCACGTCCGCCGGGGGAAGAGGGCTCGCAATCTACCGCTTTGTGGAAACCAGACAGGGAACAGGGACCGGCGGTGTCCGTCTTGTCAGGACACTCCTGCTTTCGCGCTCGCACTCTCCGGTCCGGTTTCTTCTGACCGTCATCAAGGGGCTCGTTCTCATTGGGGTGGCGTTTATCCTCTATTCGCCCGCCTATGTCGTTGCCTATGCCCTGAAAGGACGGCTGGACCTGAACTCCGTGATCTTCCTCCTGCTTCTTGCCGTTCTCACCAACGGCGCACTCGTGAACTATGCCGCGCGATATGCACTGCTCCTCGGCGCCGCGAGCAGGGAAGGGTTCGTCGACACGGCCGTGGCCAAGAGTCTCTCGAGCGATTGGCACTGGGGGGGTCCGAATGGCGTTCCCCTCCGCGCTTTGTTCTTTCCCCGTCGCGCGGCCCCCGGACATGTCTTTCACCACATTGCCCTGCAGGCCGAGTTCCAGCACCGATCGTCGTTGAAGGAACACGCCGCCTTCCTCATCACCGGCCTGATCATTATCGAAATGGCGCTGAACATTCAGGGGCATCTCGGGTATGATCTTCTTCAAAACATCCTGTACCGGCGTTACGATATTGTCGCCGCAATTCTCTTCGGCATGTTCCTCCTCGTCAAGGTCACTGCACTGGTGATCGACATCCGATCGGACAAGGAACAACGGAAGTATGCCAATGTCGAATGAGCGACTGCCTTGGTGGGGACGCGGCCCCCTTGCACTGGCGTCGCGCTGGCCGGACGTGCTCTGGTTCCTCCTCTGGATCGCGGGTCTTGGGTTCCTTCTTCTCTGGGACCTGCTGTTTCTGAATACGCCCGCACTCCGTCAGTTCCTGAATGCCCTCACGAACTCACTGCTTGCGGGAGCGTTGGTCGTGGGATTGTCTCTTCTGTTTGGATGGGTCTCCGGCACATGGCTGTTCCTCGCCGAACGACGGAACCACCGGTTGCTGTACCTGATCAGTTCCTTTCTCCTCAACCTGGTTCGTTCGGTACCGCAAATTGTGGGGATGCTGGCCGGTTACGTTGTCCTGACGGTCCTCATCGAACGGAATGCCGGTCTGGATGCAACGACACTATTATTTTGGATGTCGTTCATTACCACCGGTGTTGTCTTCTACGACGTAACGGATCTGATCCGTTCGCGCATCTCGCAGTTCGCGGCCCTCGATTTCTATCCTGCCATGCTCTGCAGCGGCGTGCGCGAATCGCGGATCATCAATATCGAAATCCTGTGGAAGAACAGCCGGGCGCATCTCCTTCAAGTGATGATCGGCGTGTTCGGGATGGCGGTGTTTCTGCAGTGCAGTATCGATTTCGTGCTTTCCGTCGGGCTTTCGACGGAAGTGAGCGCAACGAATTTCCCCATCACTCTTGGATCCCTGCTCGCCACTATGGACAGCAAGCAGGACATCCTCGCCATCGGCACAGCCCTCACCACGCCCTCGTATCTTCCGCTGCTGTTCACCCGGCATCTCCAGGGAATGAGCGTGGCGTTCGCGATTACCTTTACGCTCCTCTGCGTTCATAATATCGGAAGCGGATTCGTCCGGAGGCACCGGCTATGAGCGGCGGGGATCTCACATTTTCCGTCCGCGTCAATGTCAACCGGCGGTCGCTGGTTTCGATCGACGGGTATACGATCCGGCGCGGCGGGATCACGTTCCTCTTCGGGGAGTCCGGCATCGGCAAATCGATGATTAACCGGACGATCTACGGGCTCCTCCCGCCGGATGACTTTGCCTTCGAGGTGAACGGCGTCTCCGGAGGGGACTACCTCAGCGCGCCGTCGACGCAGGAGATGCAACGGCGCGGCTTCTTCGTCTTTCAGGAACCTTCGACCCATCTTCACCCGCTCCTGACCATAGGGGAACAGCTTCGCGAAGGCGCGTTGGCAGGCGATTCTCACGACACCGCAATCCTCGCCGAATTGTGGGCTGGGACCCTTTCGTCGACGCCGGACGCGCTGCTGGACATTTATCCGCAACCGTATCGTCCGAGCGGCGGGGAAAAGCAGCGGATCCTTCTGGCGATGGCCTTCAAGAAGATCGACCAGTGGATCGCGGCAGAAGGAGAAGCGGATCCCCCGGTGTTCGTCTTCGACGAGCCCACAGGAAGCCTCGATAACCGGTTTCGTGACATTGTTCTCGACATGCTGTTCAAGCGGTTTCGAACAAAACCGTTTACGGCCATCGTGATCAGTTACGACTATTCGATGGTCAGCATGATCCGGCAAAAGCATGCCGACCTCGCGGCGTCGATCTATTACAAGGAACTCGGCCTGCGACAGGGGAGACTGGAGTTAAGTCCATTTGAACCGGAGACCTATCTTCGATGGTTGCGCGCACAGACGCTCCCGAAACCGAACGCGTCGGATGCGGGCGTCATCGGGACCGTTGATCCCTCCGTCACGGTCTTCGGCCGCAACCTGCGCATCTCGCGTGACCGGGATGGTGGGAGTCCGTCCCCGCTCGTTCTCCGCCGGGGCTCCATGGTGTATCTGAAGGCGCCCAGCGGCATGGGAAAAACCACGCTGGTAAAAGTCATGATGGGCCTGGTGCGGGCGGAGCGGTTCCGGATGGAATTCAACACCCTGGTCGTTACAGAACAGTTCACGGAGGAGTTCTGGAGACGCCGGATCTGGGGGCGCAGCATGACGATGGTGTTCCAGCACGCCGACGAAGCGCTGAATCCGCAGTCCACCGTCGCTGGTTCGTTCCACGGTCTTCCTCTTCCATTTTCCCATTCACGATCAGCGGTGTCGGGATTTTTGGGTCACCTTTTCTCCGAGGACGTCATTCGCGAGATCTTCAAAAAGAAGGTTTCGCGATTGAGCGGAGGTCAAAAACAGCGGCTGAACCTCTTGCGCGGGCTTGCCCTTCAAACGGATCTGTTGATCCTGGATGAGCCGTTGAACGGTCTGGATTTTGAATCCTCCGTTCGTGTCCTCGAAATGCTCCGACGCAGGCTTGAGGAGGGGAGCGCCATTCTGGTGATTTCCCACAATGAAGAGATCTTCGATAGCCAGGTGCACCCCGAGGATGTCTATGTTCTCCGCGAGGACGGAAGTCTTGCTGACCCCATGCGAAGAGACGGCAGGGAAGGCTAGTTTTCTCTTGCATTTTCTGCGAATCTCGACTATACTGTATGCTGGATAGATGCTTGCTGGTGGTACCGGGCCAGTGCGCTTCGTCCTTTGTTCAGATCTTTCTCAGAACGCCTCTGATGATTGTTCCCATAGCGGACGACCATGAGAGGCGTTTTTCGTTGAATCGAAGATCCTTCTCCCACCGGAGTCTCAACGCATGAAACGACGCGATTTTCTCATCAAGGGTATCGGAGGGAGCGCTGCGGCGCTCGCATTCGGAAAATATTCCGATCTTCTTGCAGCTCCGCTGCAGGACAAGAAGCCGTCATATCAGCTCGTCGCAGTGAGAGGCGGTGAACCGGCCACGATGTTCGACAAAGCGATCGAGTCATTCGGCGGGATGGGGGCCTTCGTCAAAAAAGGCCAGCGGGTCCTCGTCAAGCCGAATATCGGCTGGGATGTCGACCCGGAACGGGCAGGGAACACCCATCCGCTCCTGGTCAAACGTGTTGTGGAACACTGTTATAACGCCGGCGCCAAGGAAGTGTTTGTGTTCGATCACACGTGCGACACCTGGACCCAGTGCTACAAGGACAGCGGGATTGAGCGAGCGGCCACCGATGCCAAGGCGAAAGTAGTCAGCGGGAACAGTGAGGGGAGTTATCAGGAAGTGACGATCCCGAAGGCACAGCGATTGGTCAAGGCCAAAGTCCACGAACAGCTCCTGAATGCAGACGTCTTTATCAACCTCCCAGTCCTGAAGCACCATCATGCGTCGCGGGTTACCATCGGGATGAAGAACCTGATGGGAGTCGTGTGGGACAGGGGGGAGTGGCATCAGAACGATCTTCACCAGTGCATTGCGGATTTCTCCTTGTATCGGAAACCCGATCTCATCATCGTCGATGCGTACAATGTCATGAAGCAAAACGGCCCGCGGGGCGTATCGCCGGCGGATCTCGTGCAGATGAAAGCACAGATTGTCTCGACAGATCCTCTCGCCGCCGACGTTGCGGGAGCCAAATTGTTCGGTGTGGAACCGGCGGATGTCCGGTATCTTACGATTGCCGCATCGATGGGGCTCGGGTCGCTGGATCTTGATCCCGCATCGATCAGGAGGATAAAGCTCTAGGCACGTGCAGGCACGCAGCAGGTCCATATTGAAGAACGTGCGGTTGGGAGTGTCCCTGGCAATGGGCCTGCTGATCGCCGTCGTGTTCCTCGCCTTTGCAGGTGTTCTTCCCCCGGGGGCGACCACCGCGGCGACGTATCTGCAATTCCTCCCGTCGTTCCTGAAATTCTTCAACCTCCCAACACTCGCGGCGACAGGATTCATCGTTGTCCTCCTGGTGACGCTCCTTTTCGGCCGCGTCTATTGCTCCTTCGTTTGTCCCCTGGGCCTCCTTCAGGACGTCGTTTCCTGGCTGGCCCGCAAGGTCAACAAGAAGAACGTTCAACGGTCCGGCCCGAGGCACGACATCATCCGGTTCAGCATCCTGGCCGTCAGCGTGCTGAGCCTGATCGCGGGTTCGACGCTCCTCGTGAATGTGCTGGATCCCTTCAGCAGTGCCGGGCGCATCCTGACGCATCTCGTCCGCCCGTTCGTCTACATGGGGAACAACCTTCTCGCCGGAATTTCAGAGCGGCTCAATCTCTATTGGGTCAATCCGGTCGACCTTCCCCCGCAAAGCATTCCGGCCATTCTTCTCGGCGTGGGAACCCTGGGCGTTGTCGGCTGGCTCGCGTATACCCGGGGCCGATTCTACTGCAACGTTCTCTGTCCTGTCGGGGCACTCCTCGGGCTCCTTTCGAGGTTTGCGGTGCTGAAGGTTGCGATCGACAACGGGGACTGTACAAGCTGCGGACTCTGCGAGAAAGCGTGCAAGGGTGGATGCATCGATCGGAAGAAACGGACGGTCGACTTCGACCGGTGCGTCGGGTGCTTCAATTGCTTTGATGTCTGTCCACGCGATGACATGTTCTTTGCCTCGCCGTGGCGCAAGCAGATCGAACCCGTTCCTTCCGATCAGGGACGGAGATCGTTCCTCCGCCGATCCTCCGCCTCGATGGCGTTCTTCCTGGTGATGGACGGTGGGAAGAAGGTCGTCCCGACGAAGCTCACGACCGTTCGCACCGGATCGCCGCTGCCGGTGGCGCCCCCGGGTGCCAGGACTCTGGACCATTTTACTTCGACATGCACGGCCTGCCACCTCTGCGTCAGCGCGTGTATCGCCAATGTCCTTCAGCCGTCGCTCTTCGAATACGGGGTCGGCGGAGTGTTCCAGCCAAGAATGGACTTCCATTCCGGGTACTGCAACTACGATTGCACGGCTTGCGGCGATGTGTGTCCGTCAGGAGCGCTCTTCCCGCTGGCGAAAGAGCAAAAGAAGCTGACACAACTCGGGATCGCGAAGTTCGTCAAGGACAATTGCATCGTCAATACGGAGCACACCGATTGCGGCGCGTGCTCGGAACATTGCCCCACGAAGGCAGTGACGATGGTGAAATTCATGGAAAAGCTCGTCATCCCCGAAGTGCGGGAGGAATTCTGCATCGGTTGCGGCGCATGTGAACATGCCTGTCCGACGAAACCGTTCAAGGCGATCTATGTCAACGCCAACCGCGTGCATGGGGTTGCCAAGCAACCTGAGGTAAAGAAGATCGAACAGGCCCCTGCCCCGCAGGAAGATTTCCCGTTCTGACCCCGCCGTCCCGCGCTTGAATCTCACTCCGTCTTGGTGTATCATTGATCGTCACAACCGACCCCCTTGTCATGTCCAGAACATCCCTTGTCTTCCTTGGCCTTGTGTGCGTTGCGGCGGCGGTCCCTGCGGCGTTTCTGCATCTTCCGGGAGAAGTGGTCGGTACGTCCGTAGCCCAACCGGGCGAGGAGTATGTGTATGAGGTGAGCTGGACGTGGTTCAAACTGGGGACGATCCGCGTTCAGACGCTGGCCGGAGGGAGGGCGGAGGCGCGCATCGATTCCTATCCGAATATCCCGTTCGTCGATCTTCATTCGATCCACTATACGACCATGGACAGCCTGTTCTATTCCCGCGCTTCTCTCTCGATGGAGAAGGAAGACAGTCTGTGGTCCGGACTGGACTACCTGTATGACCTCCCTCAAAAGAGACTGGTCGTCGAATCCATCACATTGCATTCTCCCACGGACACTCCGAGCGTCCGCACCATCAAAGACACCCTGCATCTTGTCTCGAGTGAATTCCTGGATGGGCTCTCGATCGCCTATTTCCCGAGAAGGTTCATTCACACCGATGCAACCATGACGGTCCCGACCGTCCTGTACGGAAAGCTGGGGGAGACGACATTCATGTTCCACGGGAAGTCCACGACGCAGTCGATCGACGCTCTCGAGAACCCCGTCAAAGTGGTCGAAATCGAGGGGAACACATCAGCCGTAGGGATATACGGCATGACCGGTGATTTTACGGGATGGTTCTCGGACGACAGCGCTGCCGTTCCCATCAAGGGAAAACTCAAGGTCCTTATTGGAAGTGTCACCGTGGAATTGGTCAACTGGCACCGTCCAGGCTGGAGACCCCCGCAATAAAAATATCCACACCCTGGTGTTCGGAAATCCTTCGTTTCCGGCGTAATACTTACAGACATCTCCCGCCATTTTCCTCACATGGAGGCTATGGCCATGAGATCGAACGTTGCTGTCAGCAGGCCGGAAAGGATCAACGTCCGGGGGTTAACACGATCATCCTCTGACTATCCTCGGCGGCTGCTGTCGCCGAAAGCCCTTCTGTCGGGTGATCTTTGCGTGGTCGGTGACGTCGGGTTGCTGCAGGAAGCTGCTATCGGCATCGTAAGTTCACGGCGAATCCCCGGCCGGCTGATCCGCGAAGCGCACGACTGGGCCTTGGCAATGAAGCTCTCCGGCAGGACCGTTGCCGGGGGGTTTCACTCGCCGATGGAACGGGAATGCCTGAATATCGTGTTGACCGGCCGCACGCGCATTATTGTCTGCCCGGCCCGCGGCATCGCCCGCATGCGGATTCCCGCGGAGTGGAAACCGCTGATTCAATCCGGTCGTATGACGATTGTTTCCGGGATCGAAGGGGATCTGCGCAGATCGACGGAGGCCCTTGCAGCGCGACGCAACGCCCTCGTGGCTTCACTCGCAGAGGCAGTGCTCGTCGTCCATGCATCACCCGGAGGCGCCACTGAACAGCTTGCAAAGGAGATCGTCAGACACGGGAAGAGGCTTGTGACATTCGGCGGCCCGGAGAACGACCGGCTGGTTCGACTGGGCGCCGAAATCTGGGACTGGTGATGTGAAGACTCCACCATCCTCTGCGGGTGAAGCGACCCCGCGGGACATCGACCTTCGTTTTCCCTCCCCCATGGTTGTTTCGGCCTCCGCGGGGTCAGGGAAGACCTACGCGCTCGCCCTGAGGACCGCCCAATTCCTCCTTTCACCGCGCGTCCCGCATGCGAATCTCCCGAATCTCATCGCAATGACATTCACGAACGCCGCCGCGGAGGAAATGCGCCAGCGTGTCGTCAGGTTCCTCAAAGAAGCGGCGATTGGCGGGGAGACGGGATCAAGCCACGCGCATCGTCTTCAATCGATTGTCACCGGCACTCCCGAGGAAACCCGTCGTCGCGCCGGAGACCTGCTCGAAACGATCTTCGCGCGCTACGACGATTTTCAGGTGCGCACCATCGATAGCTTCATCGCCCGCGCGTTCAAAGCGTCCGCGCTCGAATCAGGGTTGCCGCCGGATTTTGAACTGGTCAAGCTTCAACTTCCCCTCATCGAGGCGGCGTTCGATCGGTACGTCCGCGATGCGGCCCGGCGACCGGGCGGAGCGGAAGAACTCCAGGACCTCGTGGAACTCCTAGAAGCTTCAACCCATGGAACATCGTTCGATTGGAACCCGTTTGCCCGGATCGTGACCGGCTCGGCCACGGTCCTCCGTCAGATCGCGGCCAGGCCGGCCGACCTTGATGCGGAGGATCCCATCCCTGCGTTTGAAAACACTCTCCGCAGCGTCCGCGCCATTGCCCGTGAGCTTCAATCGGTGATCGCGTCGAGCGGACTGAAGGCGAGGGATGTCGTAGCGCGCGACCTGGATCGCCTTCTGTCCGACGACTGGCGGAAAGCAATGCGGGAGCCGCCCCGCGAAGGAGCACTCCTCAAGAGCAACCCCGCAACGGGAGCGAACAAAGCGTACCGCGATCAGATCGACGTGATGTTCGACCGATTGAATACCGAGAGGGCGTTCCTGTCCGTGATGGAGGCAGCAAGCTACTACTGGCCCTTCGTGAAGGCGCTCTCCGTCGTGTCGGAAGCAATCGATACGACCAAACGCGCCCGGGGGATGTACTCGATAGATGACGTTAACAGGCTTCTCTGGAAATCAGTGGCCGGCGGGTCTGCCCCAGCCATTTATGTCACCCTGGGGACCCGGCTGTATCATTATCTCATCGACGAATTCCAGGACACTTCCCCCATCCAATGGGCGGCCTTGAAGATCCTCGTCGAGAATGCCTGCGCCGAGGACGGGACGCTGTATGCCGTCGGCGACACGAAGCAATCGATCTACTCGTTCCGGGGGGCGGACTGGCAGATCATGCATCGGCTCCTCACGGGGGAGGAGACGATCGACTTCCAGCCATGTCTGACTGCCTCGCTTGAGACGAACTACCGGAGCGATGAAGCGGTTGTTCGGTTCGTGGAGCAGGTGTTCCGTCTGGCAGAGCAGAACCCGGAATTCACGGAAGTGGCCCGGCTCACGGGTCTCGATCGATGCGCGCAAAACGTCGTCGAAGACAAGTCCGGCCGAGGGTACGTCGAAGTGACGCGGGTCTCCCGGGACGCAACGGGGCGACCGGAAGAGAATGCCATCGTCGACCTTGTCCGGAGCGCCCGCGCACGGAATCACCCGCTTGGATCGATTGCGATTCTCGCGCAAACGAATGAACAGGTTCTCGAAATCGGCGGCTGGCTCAACAAGGCGGATATTACCTTCCTCTCGTACAGCAATCTCGATCTCCGCAAAAGACCCGTCTGCATGGAGTTGATCAGCCTCATGTCCTGGCTGGATTCACCGATCGACGACCTCGCATTCGCCGCATTTGTCATGGGGGAGCTGTTTTCCCGCTACGCGACTACCGTTGCGGGGTCTGCCGGGGATGCCGATGGCCTTGCTGTCCGACGGTTCATTGCCGAGGCGCGCCGGAAGAAGCTGCGGCCGCTCTATGCGGCATTTCGCTCGCGGTTTCCGGAGCTCTGGGAAGGCGGACTTTCACACCTGCTCGCGCATGTCGGCTACCTCCCTGCGTACGACGTCGTGTGTGAGATCTTCAAAACGTTCGATGTCTTTGCCCTTGCACCCGCCGAACAGACAGCCCTTGCAGGTATGCTTGATGCGGTCAAGAATCTTGAAACGAAGGGGGCGACAAGCCTGAAGGAGCTTGTCGCGGTGGCGGTTGCAGGGGAGGGCGAAGAAGAGGACGAGGTCTGGAGTCTCTCGTCGCAGAAAAAGCCCGACGCGGTGACCGTGATGACCGTGCACAAGGCGAAGGGGCTCCAGTTCCCCGTGCTGATCGTTCTTCTGACGGATGGGCGGTGGCCTTCTGACGGAATGAAGCTGGTTGAGGATGAGGGGAAGATCAGGCTACTTCATGTCACGAAGCAGAACGCGCCGTTTCATCCGGGCCTTCAGGAAGTCTACAACCACGATCTTCTGCTCCAACGCGCCGACGCTCTCAACCGTCTGTATGTCGCACTGACCCGGGCGCAACACGAACTCTATGTCGTCCTCGTGGAGGGAGAAGAACGGAAGTTTCCGTCGGTCATCATACCGGATGCGGGCGATCCCGTGAATCGGCCGGCGCTGGAGATGCCATTACAGGAGCCTGAGAACCCCGCGGAGCTTCGCCCCTTCATGCACACTCAGCGCATCCCCGAGGAGCCGGCGCAGAAGGAACGCATCGGCTTCATCGAAACGCAGCGGGGGGATTTCCTCCACCGCCTTCTGTCCCGTGTGGAATTCCTGTCGACGGATCCCGCCGTTGCGATCGCGGAGCTTCTGGAACACGAACCCGGAGCGCGGGAACACCCGGGAGCAGGACCGACGCTCCTCTCCTTTCTCCGGGCGCAGGACGTTGCAACGCTCTTCACTCCGAAGAGCGGTGTTACCGTAATGAATGAAAAGGAATTCCTGAGCAGGTCCGGGGCTGTCCAGCGCATGGATCGGGTGATGGTCGAAGAGAATGCCGTCACCGTCGTGGACTTCAAAACCGGGGGCGAGGAATACCACGCGGCCCATCGTGAACAGATCGGACGCTACCTCGAAATTCTCGCAGACATCTATCCCGGCAGAATGTGTCGCGGAATCCTCGCGTATATCGACCGGCATCGTACGGTCATCGTGGAGCCGGGGACAGCGGAGGGCACGGCACGATGAGCTCGATCCGCCTCCTCTCTCCCCGCGAGAGCCTTATCGATGCCGTGATGGATTCTCTCCCGGTAGAGTGCGGGGATTATTCTCGATATGCGATTCTGTTCCAGGGAAAACGCCCGGCACACTTCATTCGGAAGGCGCTCGCGCTCCGAAGAGGGAAGGCCTGCATTCCGCCGAGGATATTCTCTTTGGAGAGCTACATCGACTACTGCTTTCACGAACTGCTGGGACTGGAAGGCGGCGATATCGTTTCCCTCGATGCGATCGGGATCCTGTATGAAGAGCATTGTGCGATGCGGGACCGGATCGGGGGGGACGGATTCGTTCGGCTCGAAGCCTTCTTCCCGCTTGGCGTACGGATGCTCGATGCCTTCGAGGAATTGAAACTTCACGGGATCACCCCGGCGGCGTTAAAAGCGGCACTCCCCCTGAGCGACTTCCCGTCCGCGGATCGGCTGGCTGCGCTCTATGAGACATTCTACCGTCGTATCGCGGACGAAGGGCTTGTCTCCTATGCTTCGAAGGCAGGGATGGTTGCAGAACAGCTGCGCGCGCTTCCGTCGGGTCCTTTCGAACACACGCTCGTTGCGGGATTTTTCTCGTTTACGCCTGTCGAGCAACGCGTGATCGCGAACCTGAAGGCGGACGAGAACACCACGTTTTTCTTCCAAGACGGACCGGGACTGAAGCGACGGATCGAGGGGATCGGCTTCGATGACATGAAGGATCGTCCGCCGCTCGAGTTCCCGGAGATCGGCTATGTGCGCGCGCAGGGGACACACGGCGAAGTTCTTGGGCTGAACCGGCTCCTGTTGACGCCGGGCGACGCACCGCCGATGGATGAGCGGACAGTGATCGTCCTCCCCTCTGCTGATGCCCTGTTCCCCGTCATGGATTGGACTCTCCCGCTGGTCAATGCAGGAAATTTCAATGTCTCGCTCGGGTACCCCGCGAGTCGAACACCGGCGTTCGGTTTTCTTGAGAGTCTTGTCAATCTTCTCGACTCGCGCGAAGGGGATCAATTCTACGTCCCGGACTATGTCCGCTTCGTTCTGCACCCGTATACGAAGAACATTCTGCGGAACGGGCACCCAGAGCCGACGAGAATTCTGTTTCATGAGATTGAAAATCTCCTTGCAGAGCTGTCGGGGAGCCCCTTTGTTGCACTGACGCGTCTTGAATCGGCGGCGGACCTGCATGGCCGGGTTTCAAACCAGTCGAAGGAGTTTGATCCCACCTTTTCGGCCGAAGAGGTCGCGGTCCATCTTCGAACCCTTCATGACGTGTTCCTCCGGACGCCGATGAAGGCCCGAACGCTGGGAGCATACGCAGAAACGTTGCGCGACATTCTGACGTACGTCGATGACCACAGCGCGGCGAGGCTCCACGGCCTGTTTCGAAGATTTGTCGCTGCCATGATGGAGTCATTGGATGCTCTGCGAAGTTCACGACTCGGCGGATACCACGACCCCGAGGGCGCGTCGTATGGCACTCTCGTTCTTCGCACCCTGGAACAGGTGAACGTTCCTTTCCCCGGAACGCCGGTGCAGGGCCTCCAGGTGCTCGGACTTCTCGAAACGCGGAATCTGAAATTCGACCATGTGATCGTTCTCGACGTGAATGATGATGTGCTGCCCGGCACACCCGATGTCGATCCGCTCCTGCCGGTTGCGGTCCGCTCGGCGTTGAAGCTTCCTCTCCCCTTTGACCGGCAAGAGGCGATCGATCACTATTTCTCGGTTCTCCTTGCGGGAGCGGACCGGGTCACGTTGTTTTACAAGGAAGGGGCCGCCGTTCGAAGGAGCAGATTCATCGAGCGTTTTGTCTGGTCGGAGGAGAAACGGAAGAATGTTCTGAACGCCATCGATCCCGCGATCCGCGTCTCATTGGAAGTCAGTGCGACGAACAAGGCGCCGGAGCCGCTGATCAAAACGGCTGAGGACATGTCCATTCTCCGCGCAATGAGCTTCAGTGCAACGGCTCTGGACGCGTACCTCCGATGCCCGCTGCAATTTTACTATGCCTACGTGCTCGGACTGCGCGAACGTCCGGACATCGACCCGGACATTGACCCGAGAGGGATTGGCACCATCCTTCATGAAGTCATGCGAGACCTGGATGCCCAACGAGTCGGCGGCGCAACTATTGAGGTGATCGATCGACAGGAGGAGCTCCGCGGAACGCTGGATCGCGTTTTCACTGCGCATTTCGGCGCGACTCCGTCGATACCGCTCACATTGATGAAAAGTCAGATGGAGAAACAATTGATGCGATATCTCCGGTGGTACGGGAAGGAGGTCGCGTCGACCGGCAACGTGCGCCTGGAAGGGGTCGAAGTCCCGCTGGTCGGGGAATTCGGCGGGGTACGATTGACGGGACGGGCCGACCGGATTGAACTCCGGGACGGAAGAAGGGTCATTATCGATTACAAGAAAGGCGGGAAGAGCGAATGGTATCGGGTCGATGTCGACAAGCTCGATCCCGAGAACCCGGAAACCTGGCAACAGGCGATGCGATCGGTGCAGCTTCCTGTCTATCTCCTGATGGCGGCACAGGGTGGTGAAGATTTCGCTTCGGTGGATCCTGCCTATGCATTTCTCGGGTCCCTTCGCGAGGAGGCGTTTGAAGTCCCCCTCTTTCCTGACGACACGGACAGAGTTCAGGCGTGGTCGCGGATTACGGCCACCTTTTCAAAACTCTTCGGGGAAATTCTTGACTCGGGAATCCCGTTTCTCCCTCCGCCGGACCTGGGAGACGTCTGCCCACAGTGCGCGTTCAGGGCAATATGCGGCACGGGATGGGTCAGAGGCCAATTTTAGATTTTAAGTTTTAGATTTTAGATTGCCAAAATCTAAAACTTAAAAGGTAAAGTTCTAAATTCATGAAGGAAGTGACAACACGGATGAAGAGTGTCAACGAGATCTTGGCGGAAGAGCTTGGGCTCCGACCCGCACAGGTGGAGAACGCATTGCGGCTGCGGTCGGAAGGGGGAACGATCCCGTTTATCGCCCGATACCGGAAGGAGCAGACGGGCGAAATGAATGAGATTCAACTTCGCGATGTCTTTGACCGTTGCGATTACCTGACGGAACTCGGGGAACGCAAGGCGACGATCCTCAAATCCATCGAGGAGCAAGGACGCCTGACCGACGACCTGCGGGAACAAATCGCCGCCACGATGCAGAAGACGGAGCTTGAAGACCTCTATCGTCCGTTTCGACCGAAGAAGCGGACGAGGGCATCGGTCGCTCGCGAACGGGGACTGGCGGCGCTCGCCGATCTCGTTCGCGCAATGAACGTCCCGTCCGAAACGGCGGCCGACCCTGAACGGGAGGCATCGCGGTTCATCAATTCGGAAAAAGAGGTTGCCACGGTCGAGGACGCCCTTGCCGGCGCTTCGGACATTCTGGCGGAAGAGTTCGCTGACCGGGCGGATCTCCGCCACGCCATCCGGGAATACCTTCTGGCGCACGGGGCATTTGTGTCGACCATCAAGGGAGATGTCCCGGCGGGATCAACGAAGTTTGAAATGTATAGAGACTTCCGAGTGTCGGTGAAGGAGGTCCAGTCGCATACCATGCTCGCAATGCGACGCGGGGAAGACGAAGGGGTGCTTTCGCTTGATATCGATTTCGACGCTGAACATGTGTACATGTCGATCCTTGATGGCGAGATTCACGCCGGATCGGCGAGAGTCCGAAGATTCTACGAGGCGATGCTCCGGGACGCGTTCGACCGTCTCATGAAAACGGCGCTTATCGGCGAAGTCCGGTTCCTGAAAAAGGAAGCCGCCGATCTCGACTCCGCACGAACCTTTGCAGCGAACCTCAGAGATCTGCTGCTGTCGCCTCCGGCCGGCGCGAAGTCAACCCTGGGAGTGGACCCCGGTTTCAGAACGGGCTGCAAAATCGTCGCGATCGACAGGACGGGAAAGCTTCTTGAGCATCAGACCATTTATCCCCACCAATCCGATGAAGCGCGGGCGAGGGCAGCGACGACCGCCGCCGGAATGATCACGAAATATACGATCGAACTTGTCGCGATCGGCAACGGGACCGCAAGTCGCGAGACTTCGGACTTCCTCGATGATGTACTGGCCTCGATGAGTTCAAGACCGGTCAAGGTGATCGTCAATGAGTCCGGAGCGTCGGTATACTCCGCCAGCGATGCGGCGATCGAGGAATTCCCCGACCTTGATGTGACGATCCGCGGAGCAGTGAGTATCGGGCGCCGACTCCAGGATCCTCTGGCCGAACTCGTGAAAATCGACCCCAAGTCGATCGGCGTCGGACAGTACCAGCACGATGTCGACCAGCACCTCCTGAAGAAGAGGCTTGAAGAAACGGTGGAAAGCTGTGTGAACTTCGTCGGCGTCGACGTGAACACGGCCTCGCGACAGCTCCTTTCCTACGTCGCGGGCGTGAACAGCGGCGTCGCGAAGAACATCGTCGCTTATCGCAACGACCACGGGTCGTTCAAGAATCGTCAGGAGCTGACAGCGGTCCCCAAACTCGGACAAAAGACCTTTGAGCAGGCCGCCGGTTTTCTCCGAATTCGGGACGGGGACAATCCGCTGGACAATTCCGCGGTGCATCCGGAGAGCTATGCCGTCGCAAAGAAAATGCTTGCGGATCTCGGCTTGTCACTCCATCAACTCGGAAACGCGCCGGAATCGATTGCGTCCATCGATGTGCGGCGCTATGTGTCGGACGGGATCGGTGAGCCGACACTCCGCGACATCATCGCCGAGCTGCAGAGGCCGGGAAGAGACCCGAGGAAGGAATTCCGCTACGCGACCTTCAAGAAAGAAATCAAGGAACTGAAGGACCTCGCTTCGGGAATGGTACTGGAAGGAGTTGTGACGAACGTGGCGAACTTCGGGGCGTTCGTCGACATCGGCGTTCACCAGGACGGGCTTGTCCATGTCTCGCAGATCGCAGACCGGTTCGTGGCTGATCCGAAGAGCATTCTGAAAGTCGGGCAGATTGTCACGGTCAGAGTCCTTGAAGTCAACGAACAACTGAACCGCATCAGTCTTTCCATGAAATCCGATACCCAGGCTCCCCGCGGGGGGAAGAAGGGGAAAAAGGGAAAACCGGAAGAAACGAAGCCGGGCTTCACGCTCGAGGATCTGAAGGCGAAATTCCGGAAATGATCTTCCATCGCGATTTCGATCAAGCTTTCGCATGAACAGGAATTTCTCGAAGACAATTTCTGCGAGATTGTAATTTGTACATTCATTTGACGCTTGCCGCCCGTTTTTCCCTCTATTTTTGAGCAGAACCCTCCATTTTGCGCCGATCCTGTCATTCCTGAGTAGCGATCCGATGGCACACACTTTGGTAATATCCATACATCGGAGATTGGATAAACACTCAAGGATGGACGGGTATCGTGGCACGTCGGGCACAAAGAACTGAACATAGGACCGAGCGGGAGCTCAGCCAGTGGGGTGAGAATAACCTCGATCCTCTTCTCGAAAGCGTGAGACGTGCCCAGAGTGAGATGGAAAACGCTCTTCTCAAGATTTCCCGGCACTACAGTCGCCTCGACGAGCCCGAGAAGGCCGCCACATATATGGAGCGATTGATCGCCGTGACCGAGGATTCCGAGAAGAAGGCCTTCTGTCTTCTCTCTCTCGGGCAGCTCATGGAACAGTGTGCGGAGTATGAGACCGCACTGGAACACTACAAACACGCGATGATGCTCGAACCAGCAAACAACTGTTCCTGGTACTTCATCCACAACAACATGGGTTGCTGTCTCAACCACCTTGAGCAGTATGAAGATGCGGAGCGCTATTGCAGGGATGCCATCCTGATTGATCCCGCACGCTACAATTCCTTCATCAATCTTGGAGTGTCCCTGGAAGCACAGGAATGCTATCTTGAAGCGACGCAGTCGTTCCTGAACGCCCTGAAGGCGGACGCGGAAGACATGGAATTGATCATCCATATCGAGGAGCTGATCGAAGAACATTCGGAGATCGCCGACCAGATTGAGGGAATACGCGAGACCCTGACAATCTACCGGCAGAGTGCTGAAGATCAGGAATTACGGGGATATGCATCCTAGTTTCGGGTTGTCAACGCGTATTTGACAGTCTTTCAATTCATCACCTCTCTTGTTCCCTCGCGCTTTTTTCCCCTGCCTGTTAAGCGTAATTGCAGTTAATCCCGAAATCCAATACCTTTCCGGTCACACAATGGATAATCGAGGATACGATGCCGGTTCGCCATGGTTCCGCAGAATGGCAAGGGACTTTGAAAGAGGGCAAAGGCGCTTTACGGGTAGGCAATGAAACAGCGAAAAGAGACCTCACTTACAAATCACGGTTTCAGGAGACGGTCGGCGGCAGCCCGGAAGAACTGATCGGGGCAGCGCATGCAGGATGCTTTTCCATGGCGCTTGCCCATGTTCTATCGAAGGCGGGCCACGCTCCTGAGCGCATCAACACGACCGGAAGAGTCTCTCTCGAGGAAAAGGATGGAGGGTATACGATTTCCTCCATCACCCTCGAATGTGAAGCACGAGTGCCCGGGATTTCACTTCAGGACTTCCAGAAATTCGCCGAGACAGCGAAGAAGAATTGTCCCGTCTCGCAGTTGTTGATGGGCATCGAAATTCGCCTTGAGGTGAAGCTCCACTGATTGGGCAATCGTTTCGGGTCCCAATCTGCGGTGCGGATTTCCGGCATCCAGGGGGCTGATTCATCGTCGATCCCCACACTCTCGATGCCGCTGACGGATTTCTCGTACGCCGTTTTCCACTCAACACCCGCCGGAAAGCCTGAAGATTCGGCGATTTCTTCCCCCTCCTCCCGAAGTCATTGAATCTTTGTCCTAATTCGTTTACTTTTGAAGCATCGGTGGGAGGTGTCGGCTTTTCCCACTCGCTTGCGGTTTTGCCGAATTTCAATCCTCGGCCATACCGTTCAGTTCTTCCCCATCGCACCCAGCAGCCGCAGGCACTTGGTCTCCCCTCGTTCGAACCACCCAATGAGAAAAGGAAATGGCCTGCGGCAAGCGGGCGTTGAGCTCAGGAGTCCGAGATCACGCTGATGTGCATGCATTCCCGTTTCTCTTCGATTTTCGCAGCACGGACAGCAGCGTTCTCGACAACTCCGCAGCGGAGTGTTGGATATGATGCCAAAAAGACTAGCCACAAAGCTGATACTCTCCCTCACCGTGATCATTGTGGTGGTGGAAGGGATATCGAGCTATGTCAGAGTGCGCGAACAGGAACGGCAATTGCTGCAGGCGATGATCCTCGGGGCGGACCAACTCTCGAAGAGCATTACGAGTGCGACCTGGCAGGCAATGCTTGCGGACAACCGTGGAGCTGCATATGAGGTGATGAAGCGCATCGCAGAGAAGCAGGGGATCGAACGGATCCGGATCTTCAACAAGGAAGGGCGGGTGATGTTCTCCACTGTGGCGAATGACGAGACCTCGGTCGACAAGAAGGCGGAAGCATGCGCCCTCTGCCACACATCGCTCGAACCGCTCGTCCGTGTCGACACCCCGACGCGGGCGAGGATCGTCAAGTCGGCCGACGGCAACCGAAAGCTCGCTATCATCACAGCGATTTACAACGAACCCGCGTGCAGCCAGGCCGAATGTCACGCCCACCCCGAACGACAGGCCGTGCTCGGCGTTCTTGATGTCGCCCTCGATCTTCGTCCCGTCGACGAGGAGATCGGTGTTCTGGAACGACAGGCGGTTGCAGTGACCGTCCTGAGCGTTGTTCTGATGGGCGCGTTGATCTTTCTCTTTACAAGCCACTTCGTCAGCCGCCCGATCCGGAAACTTGTTGCCGGTACCCGCGCCGTCGCCGCAATGCAGCTCGACAGACCGATTGTGATCGACACGTCGCAGGAGCTGGGCGAACTCTCCCACTCGTTCAACGTGATGCGCGAGCGATTGATGAGCGCAATGAACGACCTGAACAAGCTTACCGCCGATCTCGAGACGAAAGTGGAGCAGCGGACCCAGCAGTTGAAGGCTGCGCACCAGAAGCTGCTGCAGACAGACCGCCTCGCGTCCCTGGGCCAGCTGTCGGCAAGCGTCGCCCATGAGATCAACAACCCGCTGTCCGGCGTGCTGAATCTTTCCATGTTGATGCAACGGATCCTTAAAGACGACGGCATCCCGCGGGAACGGATTCCTGAATACAGAAAATATCTCTCCCAGGTCGTGAATGAGACGTCGCGGGTCGGGAGAATCGTCTCGGACCTCCTTGCGTTCTCGCGACGTTCGAAGCCGCAAACGACGATGGCCGATCTTAACAGCATCATCCGGACGACGATGTCGCTCGTTTCCCACAAATTGTCGCTCGCGAATGTTACGGTCCAGGAGTCCCTGCAGGAGGATCTCCCCGCGCTCCGTTGCGACGGCTCTCAGATCCAACAGGTGGTCATGAACCTTGTCATGAACGCGGCGGAGGCGACGTCGATCAGGGAAGGCGGTGCCGTGCGGATCAGCACGCGCGTGAGCGGGGACCGGTCATCCATCGTGATGGAAGTCCAGGATGACGGGGAAGGAATCCCGCCGGAGAACCTTGTGAAGATCTTTGATCCGTTCTTTACGACAAAAGGAGAAGGGAAGGGGGTGGGACTCGGCCTCGCCGTGGTATACGGTGTGATCAACGCGCACGGGGGCGATATCGAAGTCGAAAGCACCGTCGGGAAAGGGACGACGTTCAGGGTCGTCCTTCCCATCGGAGGAAAAGGGGATCCCGCGACGTCATCGCCGATCCTTGAAACAGGGCTCCTCGTGTGAGGACCCTGTATGTTCAGCCGGTGGGCCCGGTGAGCCCGTCGGTCACTGGGGCGATCGCAGGGCTGGCGCGGAGCGAGTTTGATATCGATGTCGAGACGCTCCCCGATCTCGCCGTTCCCGCGGATGCGTTTGATGAGGGGAGGGGGCAGTACAGCTCCAGCATGATCATGCAGAAGCTGGTCTCGGGCTGTCCCGGGGACGCGATCCGGTTGTTCGGCATAACGCAGTATGACCTGTTCATCCCCATGCTGAGCTTTGTTTTCGGCCAGGCGCAGCTCAATGGCCGGGTAGCTCTGCTCTCCCTTGCCCGGCTACAGCAGGAGTTCTACGGACTACCGGAAGACGAGAGCATTCTGATGGAACGGGTAACCAAAGAAACGCTGCACGAGCTTGGACATACCTTCGGCCTGATTCACTGTCTCGACAAGGTGTGCCCGATGTCTCTCTCAACGACCGTTCAGCTGCTCGATAACAAGAGCTCGGACTACTGTGCGAGCTGTTCAGCAATGCTCCGCGGCGCGCTAGCGCCCGGACGAATGGAGAACCGACGATGACGACTCACTGGCCAATACTTGTGATCGATGACGAAGAAGTCATGCGCGAATCGCTTGCCGCATGGCTCCGCGAGGACGGATATATTGTCGAAACCGCGGCCTCCGGGCGGGACGGCATTGCCCTGGCAAAGGAGAAGGACTTCGCCATTTATTTCGTCGACTTGAAGATGCCGGGCGGGATCGATGGGATTGAGACAATGCTCGAGATCCGCAGGGTGCATCCCGAGGCGTCCATTATCATTATCACCGCGTACGCCACTGTCGACACGGCGATCACAGCAATGAAGGAAGGGGCGCAGGAATACATCGTCAAGCCGTGCAACCCGGAAGAGATCTCCTTGCTGGTCGGCAGAATCATCAAGGTCAAGAACCTTCAACGAGAGAACCTGATTCTTCGGAAGAAACTGAGCAAGCAGTACAGCTTCCAGGATATCCTGAGCAAGAATGCAAAAATGCAGGAGATCTTTCAGCTGATCCGCGATGTGTCCAGCTTGCGCAGCACCGTTCTGATCCAGGGTGACAGCGGGACGGGCAAGGAATTGATCGCGCGTGCGATTCATAACTCGGGCGACCGATCCCCGAAACCCTTTGTGGGCGTTTCCTGCGCCGCGCTGGCGGAAACGCTTCTGGAATCGGAACTGTTCGGCCATGAGAAGGGCTCATTCACCGGGGCAACGTCGCAGAAGAAGGGAAAATTCGAGCTCGCGGATCAGGGGACGCTTTTCCTTGACGAAATCGGCGACATTTCCCCGAAGCTGCAACGGGACCTCTTGCGAGTGCTCCAGGAAAAGACATTCTACCGGGTCGGCGGCTCGGAAGAAATCTCGGTCGACGTGCGAGTGATCGCGGCCACGAATGTCGATCTCGACAAGGCGGTCCAGGACGGGAGGTTCCGGGAGGATCTGTATTACCGTCTCAACGTGATCACCATCAGGATCCCCCCGCTCCGGGAGCGGCCGGAAGATATCCCTCTGCTGGTACATCATTTTATCGATGATGTATCCCATGAGCTCGGCAAAGAGGTGCAGGAGATTACGGAAGACGCGATGAAACTCCTGCTGGATCACTCCTGGCCGGGCAACGTGCGGGAGCTCCGGAATGCGATCGAGCGCGGAATCGTCACCTGTCGCACGCGTGTCCTCACCCCGGACGATCTCAGCTTCCTCCGCACCGGCGTTGGTATCGGGACCGCGCAACCGGAGTTCGCCATCCCGTCAAATATGAGTCTCGACGATCTCGAGCGCCAGGCGATCGTCTCAACGCTCCAGCGCACCCATGGGAACATCAAAGAGGCTGCAGGTGTGCTTGGCATCGATCGCTCGACCCTGTACGACCGTTTGAAAAAGTATGGTATCCGCAAATAGCGTCCAGGACGCGGCGAGTCGCATCGCCCGCCGCGCCCGTTCTCACCCGCGATTTTCTGTTTTTTCAGTCCCTCCTTCCGTATATTTCCGACCACCGTCTCTCGCATCCAATGACACCACTCCGCATCGTTCACACGGCCGACAACCATTTGGGGCTCCAGTTCACAGGGCGCCATTATCCTGAACGCATCCGCACCATGCTGGTGAGCGAGCGATTCGAGGCCTTGGAGCGTGTGGTGGCGATTGCGAACAGCTCCGGCGCACACATTCTGCTCGTTGCCGGCGACCTGTTCGAAAGCGTGGGCATTCGCACCGGCGATATCGAACGCGCCGCGTCCATTCTCCGGTCGTTCGGCGGTCTTCACCTGGTAATTCTTCCCGGAAACCATGACTTCTTCGAGCCAGGGGACTCCAAATTGTGGGGGAAGTTTAGAAAGGCATTCGGAGACAGGCATGTTCTTTTGCTTGACCGGCCTGAGCCTGTTCATCTGGCCGTGGAGGACCGCGACATCGTCCTTTACCCCGGACCATGTATGTCGAAGACGTCATCAGAAAACGCCATTGGCTGGGTGGCGAGTGCTCCGAAGGATCAGAGAATGGTAAATATCGGTGTCGCCCATGGATGCGTGACGGGGATCTCGCCGGACGCGGACGACCGCTACTACCAGATGCATGAAGACGAGCTCCGCAGTTCGGGAGTCGATTTTTGGCTCCTTGGACACACGCATATCCGATATCCCCGCGCCCCCCGGCCGGACGGTTCGCTATTCTATTTCCCCTCGACGCACACGCCCGACGGATTCGACTGTGACCACGAAGGATTCGTCTGGCTTCTTGAAGTCGACGATGCAAAACATGTGACAATGGAGTCCATCAGAACGGGAAAGATGCGTTTCCAGACCTGGTCGCGCACATTGACCGGTGCGGAGGACCTCGAACGCATCGAGAAAGAATGCGCCGCCCTTGATGGACCGTCGACTCTCCTGAAGCTGTCGCTCCAGGGAAGGCTCTCCGAGGAGGAACTTCGTCTGATCGGAGATTTCCGGACGCGTATGGAACATGTGCTGGCGTACTGCGAATTGGCCGTGGACGAGGTTGCCCTCAAGATTGATCGCGAGTACATCCAGCGTCACTTTTCCGCCGGTTCGCTTCCCTCCCAACTGCTGCTCACGCTTTCCGAATCTCCCGAGGATGATCAGGCGTTGCATCTTGCCTACGAGCTGATCCGGGAGGCGCAACGATGATCCTGCGTCGTCTCACCTTGAACCCGTTTGCCGCAGGACGCGACAGATCCATCGAATTCGCCCCCGGGCTCACGGTCATCCTTGGCCCGAATGAAGCCGGAAAGTCGACGATCTCCTCTGCGCTCAAAACTGTTCTCTTCGCGAGGGGTCCAATGACTCTGACCCGATTCCGGTCCGAAATCCAACCCTATCTGCCAGTCGGCCTCGGCGACACTGTCCGCGTCGCACTTGAGTTCTCGGTTTCGGAAAAGATGTACCGGCTTGAGCGAACATGGGTGGCTCCAAAAAACGTCAGCTCACGGATGAAGCTTGAAGGCGGCGGAGAGCTGGCGGACGAGGAGGAGATCCAGCGCATCGTCGGAGATGCGCTCGGATTCGCCCAGGGAACATATGAGAACGTTCTTTCGGTAAGCCAGGCACAGCTCCTGAAGACCATCGACCGTCTCGCGGAGGAATCCGATGGGACGTCAGGCGGATTTGCGGACACCCTGCGCAAATCGCTCTATGAATCGGACGGTGTGGCGGTGGAACTGCTCGTCGAACGACTCCAGGCCCGGATCGCGGAGTACTTCGGGAGGTGGGACAGGTCCACCAACGGTCCCGAAAAGGGGCGCGGCCCTGAGGCCCGATGGGAAAAGGGGGCGGGCACTATCGTCACGGCGTGGTATGACTACCGTGACGCGAAGAAGGCGTTCGAACAGGCTGACGCCTATGAGAAGAAGATCGATGGATACGCGGCGGAAGAAAGAACCCTGCGGCTTCGGTGCGACGAATTTCAGCGCCGCGTCACAGAATTCGCGCCGCTGGTGGAGGATGTGCGCCGGCGGTCCGAGCTGACCGTGAAAGTGAAAGAGTGCGAGCACGATGTGGAAGAACTGCGCGCTGTTCTCGATCAATGGCCGCGCGCTGAAGCGCAACTGGCTGCCGTCACGGAATCCATCACGGACCTCCTGTCCCGCCACGCTGTGTTGAAGGTGGAGCTCAATGAAGCGAGAGAACGTCTCCGGCAGGAATCGTTGAGGACAAAATATGCGAACGCGGAGTCGCTCTACAAGCGGATGAAGGAAGAGGAACAACGACTTTCGGAGCTTCCTCCGATCACGGAGAAGCAGGTGGAGTCGTTGAAGGCGGAACACGCCAGTCTTCAGAAGCTTGAAATACGAATATCGGCCAGAAAGCTTGCTGTGCGGTTCTCTGCGAAGGGAACAGTCGAAGTCAATGTGAAAGACGGAACGAAGGAGACTCCTGTCCGTCTTAGCCCGGGGGAGGACTATTCGGCAACCGTGTCGGGCAAGCTTTCCATGAGCCACAAGGATTGGACCCTCGACGTTTGGTCCTCGGAGGAGAATGCCGAAACCCTTGAGCGGCAACAGGCGGAATCAGTGCAACGGCTTGCACGGCTTTTCCAGGAAGCGGGAGTGAAAACGGTTGAGGATGCTGCCGCTCTGCGGAGATCTGTCGCAGAACAGAGTTCGCGTGTGAAGGAGAGTGGCGCCGCGCTCGCTGCGGTCCTCGGAAACGACTCGTACGAAAGTCTGCTCCGACAGGTCCAGGAACTTCCGCAGACGCAGCCGGGGAGAAGCGAAGCAATGATCACCGATGAAATTGTCGAGGTGAGAAGCAGTGGGGAGGCAAAGCGTCGAGAACAGGATTCGCTCAAAGAACAATGTGAAGGCTGGGTCAGGAAGTATCGTACGCGAGACGATGCCCTCACGCTCTTCACCACCCGGTCGTCGGACGGGCAACGTCTCAGGGAGGCACTCGACCAATGCCGTCCCATTCCACAAGGCTTCGCTCACGCAGATGAATTCCTGAGAGCGTTCGATCGGGCCCAGTCCGGACTTCGCGAATCAGAGAAGAACTTAACCGATGTGGAAAAAGCACGGTTGGATTTTGAAAAGCATGCCCCCCCGCAATCCCGGGAGGAGCTCGAGGAGGTCCTTGCCCTTCGGAAGACCGATTTTGAACGGGCGCTCCGGAACGGGGCAGCGTACCAGAAGATCCATGAAGAGCTCCAACGCCTGCTTCGCGTCCTGGAGAGCAACATCTTCGAACCATATCACCATCGCGTCCAGGAGCTGCTCGGAGTGCTGACCGATCATCGCCATGAATCCCTGCTGATGAACGGGCCCCTCCCCGAACGCATCGGAGCATCGGATGGACAATTGGCATTGTCGCAACTCTCTGTCGGGACCCTTGATGTTCTTGCCATTGCCGTTCGCATTGCAATGGGGGAAGTTCATCTTCGCGCGGACGATGGCTTCCTACTCCTGGATGATCCAATGGTCAATCTCGACCCTGCAAGGCAGGAGGCGACAGCACGATGCCTGCAGGAGTTTTCGCGTCGGCACCAGGTCATCGTGTTTGCCTGTCATCCCTCGCACGCCGATCTCCTTGGCGGCGAGAGAGTCCTCCTGACGTAACCCCTCTCTCCTCCACCAAGCCCGCAGTGCTGCGCGAAATCCCCCCAGAATCGCGGGATTCATGTCGCGGACGCACAAGTGATCCGTTCAATTGTTAAGTGACTTGCGGAATCGATTTCTACGTTCGATATTACGGGGGGCTTGTGCTTCTGCGCTTTACGGGCTCGAATGGGACTTCCAGGGCGAACTTGGGCGGGCGTATCCATCATGGCGCTTCCTGAACTACCCATATCCGACGGACTCCAGAGTCTCCGTGATCAACTGACCCAGGATCCAGACAATCCTTCTCTTCGCGCGAAATACTTCTGGACACTCCACCAGAATGCGAAGAGCAAGCTTGAGGAGAGCTCGATCCCCGCAGCCGCTGCGTGTGTGCTTGAAATGGGAAGGTACTTCATCAGCACGGACAAAGCCGCGAACGCGTCGGGCTGGCTTGTTCACCGGATCCTGCGTGCATGGAAAGAGGATCCGCGCCGGCATCAGCTCTCGGATGACGAACTTGCGGCATTGATCGACGTGTACATTCAGACGATCCCGTTGGTGCCGGGGCCGGACAAAATGCATTCCGCAATGCTCTGGGTGACATCACAGATTCAGGGAGAGGATGGATGGCACTGGTTCGTTCCCCTCGTGAAGGCCGTCGGCACCGAACGAATGCAGGCGGAGGACTTCGAGGGAAAGGAAGTGAACGGGTATCCTCTCCCGAGCCTCGCGGAGCGCGTCGCCATCACGGTGGCAAAATTCGTCGTCCAGTCCAGGGCGGTCGCCGACGGCAATTGGGCTCTGTCTTTCGTTGAAACTCTTTTGGACCGGAAGCCGCAGAACATCTGGCTGAAGTACCAGCGTGGAAGGTTGCTGATTCTGCTGGGCAAAGCGTCCGAAGCCCAGGCGATTGCCCGTCAGGTGGTCGTTGCGAAAAGGGCGGAATTCTGGGCGTGGGCTGTCCTCGGAGAAGCCTATATCGGCAACGACGACGGGAAGGCAATTTCCTGTTTGTGCAAGGTAATCTCTCTCAAGGATGACGAGGTGTTTCTTCTCAGCATTCGCGAGCTGCTCACAAGGGCATTCATCAACCTCGGCCGTCGCCCCGAAGCGAAAACCGAGATCACCCGGGCACTTGCAGTCCGCCGAAGTAAGAACCTCAGGATCCCGCCGACCCTTCTCACGGCCGAGGCGGAGCCGTGGTTTGCAGAAACGCCGGTTGTGGACAATGCGTCTCTCTACATTGATGAGGCGCGCAAAGCCGATGATATCCTGTTCGAGAGCGACCCGACATATGTCGGCGTCGTGACAAACATCGATCAGAAATCGCGGAGCTGCTTCATCACCTTCCGGCTCGATGGGAGCGCACGGTATCGCTACCATCGGTCTCCCTGGGAGAAGAACCTTCCGGAACCCGGCACTGCGGTGCTGATCAGGGTGCGGGATTTGCCCTCGGAACAGCAGTCCCGTTTTGAGGCGGTCTCCATGCAGCCCACGACGCTTGTGCCCGACCGGTCGTTCGCCCGCGAATTTTCGGGCTCTCTCAAGCTGATTGCCAAGGCGGAAAAGGACCCGATTGGTTTTGTGTCGGATATTTTTGTTCCCGGCGCCCTGCTGAAACTTCATCCGCTGCAAAGCGGTGCTCTCGTCCGGGGAATTGCGGTGAAGGAAATGAACCGGGCCAGGGGGGAACACGGCTGGAGGGCTGTCCGCGTCATGGTTGTAGAGACCAGACCCGACCACCGAATACCGCCGCCTGCGGAGCCGCCTCCCAACGAGCCGTCATCCCCTCCCCCGGACATCTCCGCGAACAACCCGGAGGGAGAAGCTCCACAGGTCAGTGAGACGGCCTGATCCGGCTTTCACGCCAGGAGCTCTTTCTCCAGTCGTCCCCCCCACTCGTCGCGGAATTCCACCGATGATCCCGGTCAATCCTTCCGCTCAGAGAACTCCGGAATGTCCCTGGATGTTTATGACATAGTGATGGGGGTGTTGCCATGAATGCGATTCTATTTTGTTCGATGATTCTCATGAGTTTGGTCGGTCTGATATGCCCCGGGGAGCCGAAGGCTATGTCCGGGCAGAGCCCTGCCGCAAATGGCAGCCGGTCGGACAGCGTTAAAGTCTTGGATTGGTCAAGGAGGGAATTCGTGATGGTGCAGAAAGTGAACATGACAGAGAAGGAATGGCGAGAACGATTGACACCGGAAGAGTACTACGTGACCCGCGAAAAGGGGACAGAACGTGCCTTCACCGGAAAATATTGGAACAATCACGACAAGGGGATCTACCGTTGCGTCTGTTGCGGAAACGACTTGTTCACATCGGATACGAAATTTGAATCGGGGACCGGATGGCCGAGCTTCTGGCAACCCATCGCTAAGGAAAACGTCAAGGTTGAGTCCGACAATTCCCTCATGATGGAACGGACAGAGGTGGTCTGCAGCAGGTGTGGCGCACATCTCGGCCATGTCTTTGACGACGGTCCCGCTCCGACCGGGCTCCGGTACTGCATGAACTCCGCATCGTTGACGTTCGTGAAATCCAAATGATTCCTCTCTGATGCCGTCATCGTTGGAACTCTCGCAGACCATTTGCTTGTCGCGCGAGTTTCAGGTATCTTTGCAGATGGTTTGAGCAGAGAAGCCCTCATCGGAACACGTGAAATGCTTTCGGACGCTCGTTCGGCACATCGCCGGTGAAGTGAGCTTCGCTGTCTGTTTTCCCCCCACAATCCGTCCAGCTTCTTGAACGTGAGCGCTAGCCCGGGCAGTAGTGCGGGTCGTCCCGCACGAGTCCTCCTGTTCTCCACGGTGTTCCCGCCTTTCGTGGCAGAAGACGAAAGAATTCTCCGGCGTCACTACGAACTGCGGACCGTGATCCGCAGCGGTTCCGGTGCGCTCAGAGCCCTCTTCGCCCGTATTTCTGAATGCGATCTCGTTGTCACGTGGTTCGGCTCGGTCTATTCGGCGTTCAACACGCTGATTGCCCACATCCAGCATAAACCGTCGATCATCGTCATTGGAGGGGTGGACGCGGCGAACCATCCCGAGATCGGCTATGGCATCTGGACGTCCCGATGGAAGGCACCGCTCATTCGCTTTGCGTTCCGGAGGGCTGACCGGCTCCTGGTGGTCGACCCGTCGCTGGGTGATGCGGCGAAGGTCCTTGCGCGGTATGACGGCCGGAATATCGCATACCTTCCAACGGGGTACGACGCCGCCGAGTGGCCGTTGAATGGCGGCACACGCAACGATCTCGTGCTGACCGTTGCCACGTGCGATACCATGCGACGAGTGAAGGTGAAAGGGATCGATGTCCTGCTGGATGCGGCGCGCCGAATGCCCGAGACTTCATTTCGGATCATCGGCATCAGTGATGTCGTACGGACCGCGCTGCGCGACGAACTTCCCGTCAATGTCGAAGTACAACCTCCCGTTCCGCGGGACCAGCTCGCCGCCGAATACGGACGGGCGAAGGTTTACTGTCAGCCGTCGCTCTCGGAGGGCCTCCCGAATACCCTCTGCGAGGCAATGCTCTGCGGATGCATCCCGGTGGGGACCAGCGTTGGCGGTATTCCGACGGCAATCGGGAGCGCAGGCTTCCTCGTGCAGTACGGGGATGTGCCTGGTCTCATACAGGCGATTCGCACGGCGATGAAGTCGCCTGCTGAAGACGGTGCAACGGCGAGAGAGAGAATCATCACGGAATTCTCGTCCGAAAAACGCGAACAGGGGCTCTGCGCGGTCATCGATGCTCTGCTGGATCGGACAGCATGAAGCCCCTCGCGAAGAATGTCCTGGCTGCTACGGGGGCGGATGCGGGAAGCCGCGTGCTCGGCTTTTTCGTGACTGCCTATCTCGCTCGTGTGCTGGGACCGTCATCCTTCGGGCTGATGAGTATCGGGCTCTCGGTCCTCGGGTACGCGTCGCTGTTCTCGGGCCCCGGGCTGAACGTTTTCGGGACGCGTCTCATCGCCTCAGGCTCCACCGTCCAAGGCATTCGGGCGGGTGAGCTCGTGTTCCTGCGAACATCGCTCGGCTGTGTCAGCATGATTGTCTTCGCCGTCGGCGCTCTCGTTGCCTTCGGATTCTCGCGGGACTGGCTGACTGTCGCTCTTTTTCTCGGCGCTACGATCCCGATGGCCGCATCCCCGGAATGGTATCTCCAGGGGAAGAACGCCATCGGGCAGCTTGCGGTGGCCCGCCTGGCGATGTACGTCTCGTATCTTGTGCTGGTGATTCTCCTTGTCCGAGAATCGACCGACGCCCCATGGAGCGCTGTTGCCTTTGTAGGGGGTACGTGCGTGATGACGGCGGTAACGTTGCTCTATATGCGAACAACCGATCCCGGCATTCTTCACGTCGCCACGCCCGCCCGCGGCTGGGTGATTCTCCGGGAAAGCATCCCGCTGGGAGTTTCGTCTCTCCTGGCGCAGACGATCGTGAATGCACCCGTCCTGATTGTCGGGGCGATCCTGACGACAACCGAGGCAGGTCTTTTCGGTTCCGCGATGAAGCTTGTGTTTTTCGCGTTGATGCTGGACCGCGTCTTCTATCTTCTCTTTCTACCGGTCGCATCGCGTTGGGCTTCGGAGCCGGAGCACTTCAAGATCGTCGTAACGATCGCATTGAAAATGGTCCTCTTCATCGCTGTCCCGGTGACGCTGTTTGCGATGGCGTTCGCCGCGGACCTGACAATGATTGTTTACGGGAGAGGATATGCTGCGGCGGTCCCCGTGGTAATGGCCGCGATGCCGTACTTTGGCTTCACGGTGGTGAGTACGGTCATGATGACAGTGCTCTTCGCGACTCATAGGGAGAAAGCGTTCATGACCGTGTTGTCCTATGGAACGGTGATTCTCGTGGTTCTTTGTATCGGATTGACATGGCTGATAGGAACGATGGGGAGTGCGATTGGCCTGTCGTTAGGTGAGCTGGTGATGGTGATCGGTCTGACCCGAAAGGTCCGCACGTTGACCTCGCTTCCGCTCGAGCGCACACTGTTGGCGTACCTCGCTGCGGCGGGGACGGCGGCGATCAGCTTCTGGCTCGCCGCCGCACTGCCGGTCGTCGCACAGTCGATCATCGGCCTGGCCGTCTTTCTCGGCACGCTGCTGTCACTGAGAGGTGTGACGATCGCCGACGTTCAATTCCTTCGTCAGAGACTGACATGATCCTTCAATGTGCCCTGGTCTATGGTGCCGAGGCGTGGAAACAGGTTCTCGAGCAATGCGGCGTTCCTCTGTCCGAGGGGCACGGGACGGCAATCGATACGGATCGGGCGAGTGTCCTTGTCGTCGACGGGCAGTTGAGTCGGGAAGATGGTGAGGCAGTGCGTGGTCTGCTCGCTCGTGGCGGAGCCGTTATCGGTTCGGCGGGAGATCTGGCGCCCGTTCTCGGCATGTCCACCCGAAGCACGCGTGTCCGGTATCTCGTCGACGATCGGAGTGATCGGTGGTGCGATTTGTTGGATCTTGAAACGCAATGCGAGGTTCCCCGGGAAGCAAATATGCTGCGGACGGACCAAGGAAACGCGGCGGTGTTTGCCGGCCCGATCGGAGGCGGATGGGCTGTGCTCTTTCCCTTCGACCTCCAGAAGGTCTGGGAGAGGTTTTCGAAAGCCTACCGACAGTTTCCGTCTCAATTCGATCGTCAGCCGTTCGAGCTTGTCTCCTCCGTCTCGCGGGCGGATCTCACGTTTCTCGTGGGAAAGGCCCTCGAATTTCTGCACCACCGCCGTAATCTCCCGTTCGCACGACTTTGGCCTTTTCCGGGCGGGGCTCCTTCCGTCCTTGCCGTTCGGCTGGACACGGACAAATCGACGCGCGGACAAATTGAGGATTTTGTCCGGTGTTCACGTGCATCCGGCGCTCCGTTTACGTGGTTTGTCGACACGGGAAGCCATAGTCACTTTCTGGACGTTTTCCGCGATCTCCAGGACCAGGAGATCGGGATCCACTGCTACCGCCATGTCGTGTATCGTTCAGTCGACGACTATCGGACGGACATCAGACTGGCACGAACACTTCTCGCAAAACAGGGACTTCAGCCGATCGGCTATGCCGCGCCGTTTGGTGAATGGACGACGGAACTCGGAGAAGCGATCGATGATTCCCATATGCTCTATTCATCGGAATTCACCCTGGGGTACGACGGATTCCCGTTCTCGTATCGATCGAAATCAAAACGGTATTCGACGCCTCAAATTCCCGTCCACCCTGTCAGCACGGGAGCGCTTCGGAGGGCCGGGTATTCCCCGCAACGCATGGTCAGGTACTACTCCTCGGTGATCATCAGAAAAATGTTTCGCCGCGAGCCCCTGTTCCTTCTGGATCATCCTGTCCACCGGAATCACGAGGTGATCGGCGAGGTTGTCAAAGATGCCATGCATCGCGGGGCTGTCCCTGTCCGCTTCGAGGAGTATCTCCGGTGGTGGCAGAAACGGGAGAAGATCCTCCGGACGATTTCGATGACCTGGAACGAGAACGCGTTCTCAAGCACGCTGCGACAGCCGGAGGTGGCTGATCCGTCCGTTCTCATGAGGGTAACGACGGATGCCGGCGGAATGTTCCTCCCGATAGGCGTTCGGGCTGAACCACGCAGCGATGACCGGTCGCCGTCACCTGAGGATTCGTTCTCCATCGAAGATGTCCGGAGGTCGAGAGAATTCGACCTTCGGACCGCTTTCGGTATTGCCACGACGATGTGCCTGAGGAGGCTTCGCCAATGAACGTTGTGCTTGCCGGCTACCAGGCCGTGTCGATCCTCCATGGCGGACCGAATACGCAGATCCGCAATACCGCCAGGCATCTGGCGCAATACGGAGTGTCGGTGCGGTTCTTTGATCCATGGTCTCCCTTTGTCCCCGGCGAATGCGATCTCTTTCATCTTTTCTCCGCAAACGTCGGGACCTATCACCTCGCCCGGGAGATTCACGCGTTGAACCTCCCGCTCGCGGTTTCGCCGATTGTGTTCAGCCGGCATTCCCCGGGATTCATCGCGAATGCGATCAGGGTCGGTCGTTTGCTGCAGAAATCCGGGCTCGGTCTCTGGACAGACTACCTTTTCACGGCCGATATTGTCCGATGGGCGAATACTGTGCTTCCCAATTCGCGGGCGGAGGGGGATCTGGTCGCACAAGGGTTCGGCGCCCGACCGGAGACGATATCGGTCGTCCCGAACGGCGTCGATGAGAGATTCGGAACTGCCGATCCCATGCTCTTTAAGAAGACATACGGGCTTGACCGTTTTATTCTCAACGTGGGCCATATCGGCCACGGCCGGAAGAATGTGTTGAACCTGATCAAAGCGCTCGCCGGCATCGATCATCCGGCGGTCATTATCGGGCGAATCATTCGCGGTCCCTACGGCGATGCCTGTGTCCGGGAAGCCGCAAAACACAAACACATCCTTCTGATTGAGGGACTGGAAAACAGTTCCCCGATGCTTGCCTCTGCGTATGCGGCATGTGACGTATTTGCCCTTCCGTCGCTGTTCGAAACTCCGGGGATCGCGGCACTGGAAGCGGGCCTTGCCGGCGCGAAGATCGTGATCACGCCGTACGGCGGCACTCGGGAATATTTCGGCGAGATGGCCTCGTACGTTGAACCGGATTCCGTCGTGTCAATCAGGAAGGGCATCGAGGGTGCGCTGGAGCGGAAAGGGAATTCTGCCTTGCGCGAGCATATTCGGCGCAACTATTTGTGGCCGAAGGTGGCCGAGCTGACAGCCGCGGCATATCGCGCAACGCTGGGACGCTCCTGATGCCGGATCCCTTTGTCTCGATCCGGAAGTCGGTTGACCGGCGCGGCGTATCGGCAATCTACTTCCTTCTCTTTGTTCAGCAGGTCCTTTCCAGTGGCACGCACATCGTTGCAAAGGTGATCGCGGGACGGATGGATCCGTTCTCGCTCACGCTCGTCCGCTCGTTGATTTCCGCTGTCATCATGACCGCCATTCTCCTCACTCGCGGAGGGTTCCCGTCGATCGCGAAGGAAGACCGCCGGCTCGTCCTCTTCCTTTCCTTTCTGGCCATTCCGATCAACCAGTTCTTCTTTCTGTTCGGCATGCGCTACACGATACCTTCGAACGCTGCGCTGCTGTACGCGACGACCCCGATCCTCGTTCTTCTGCTGTCGCGAATGTTCCTCGGCGAGCGATTGACCGGGAGAAAGATCCTTGGCGTCGTCATTGGCTTCATCGGAGTGATCATCGTGATTTTCGAACGAGGAGTGAGCGCCAGTATGCAGTTCCTGTTCGGGAATCTTCTTATCGGTGTCGCAGTCGTCGCCTGGGCGCTGTACAGCGTGTTCGGGACGACCTTAATCCGGCGCTATGGAGCTGTAGGCGCAAGTTCTGTCACACTGATCGTCGGCACCATGATGTTCTTGCCGATCGGTCTCTGGCCGGCTCTCTCATTTCCATACAATTCCCTCACCGGCGGCGATTGGGGACAAATCCTGTATCTCGCCGTCATCACCTCTGTGGTCTCCTATTTCCTCTGGTACTTCGCGTTGGGGCGGATCGAAGCAGGGAAGGCGGCGCTCTTCTCCAATCTGCAACCGATCCTGACCACGATCATGATGGTCCTTCTCCTCGGACAGGGGATAACCGTTGCCTTCGTAGTAGGCGGAAGTATCGCTCTGCTTGGCGTGGTCATGGCGCAGTTCGGGTGAGCCGCTTGCGGAATGCGCCGAATCTCATAAGGCCCACGCGTCATGACTGACGCCCGAAACCTGACCCCTGTTCCCACCCCTTGACACTCAGTAGAATTATTTCTATATTGATCGAACTAATTCTATGAGGCGAATATGTCCCCCGAAGCAGATGTAGAAGATCTTCTCACATTTTTCAAAGCCCTGGCTGACCCGAACAGACTTCGGATCATCGGGTTGCTGGCGTCGAAGCCGCACACAGTTGAAGAGCTTGCGGCGATCCTGCATGTCGGCGCACCCACCGTGTCGCACCACCTGTCGCGCCTCGCGAAGGCAGGGCTGGTGGACGCGCGTGCGGAAGGATACTACAGCAGCTACCGCCTGCGGCCGGAACATCTTACCGCCATGGCGAAACGGATGCTCAAGAAGGACGAGCTTCCGATGCTTGCGTCGGACCTCGACATCACGTCCTATGACAGAAAGGTCCTCTCCGCATTCCTGACGAAGGATGGCAGGTTCAAGTCGTTCCCCATGCAGGAAAAGAAACTCCTCGTCCTCGTGCGTTACGTCCTCCAATCCTTTGAGCCGGAGGTCCGCTACAGCGAAAAAGAGGTGAACCGCATCCTCAAACGCTATAACGACGATACGGCGCTGCTTCGCCGGGCATTGGTGGACTTCGGGCTGATGAAACGGGAAGGAGGAGGCGGGGCGTATTGGAGGGAACGAGAGGGGGGAAAAACCAATTGAGGATGGAAAATCGAGGATTGAGAATTGATAAGCAATTCTCGATCCTCCATCTTCCATCCTCCATTTCTCTTCTGCAGCGATGTCTCACCCTTCAAGAAACATCTCTCCCCAGACATTGTCCCAATCCGCCTCGGGATAGCGCTTCGGAAGATCGTCCATGAGCTCGCCGCCGTCGGCGAGCGCGGGACCGGTCTGTCCGCCAAGGAGGAACTGCAGGCGCTCGAGTTCGCGCGTCCGCCAGGCCACTTCTTCGCGGCCGGAAAGGAGATGCGTCGTGGCGTTTTCCTTCTGTTCAACGCCGAGTCTGAGGAGCCAGCCGGAGCCCTCGTTCCCCTGTTCCAGCACCACTCCGTCGAGCGGTGAAAGAATGCGGACGTCCATACCATTCCGACGCATCGACCATGCCTTCCCGTTGACGCGCAGGGTCGTCCCCGGCGCTGGAAGCAAAAGCGCCTCCGGAGACCCGAACAACTTCTTCCCGATCTCGTCCAATCCAACGATGTAGCTGCCATCGGCGTCGCGTTGAACCCATGTGTAACCCCGGTGATACAATCGGTCGCTCTCGTTGCGCTCCGCCTGTTGCTGGATCAGCGTGGGATGGAGCGTACAGACGCGGCAATCGAATCCGTTTGGACAAGTGCGTTGTTTCAGTTCGCCGGTGAGCTCGTGACGGCACGACCGGAGCGCGACCGGGAGATCATGAAAGTCTTCCTTCCACTGGATTACTTCTTCCTTGCCCTGTCGGATATCGCGCCACGAACGGAGCGCAGCGAGGGTCACCGTCGACGCGATGATCACTGCGACCGTGAAAAATATGCCGAGGAAGATGACGTTCCCCGCATCCCAGGTAAACCCGTATACGCCCGGAAACATTGTTATCTCCTTTGACCGTAAGTGATGAGCGCTATCCACTACACTGCAAGCTTCCGCGAAACGGGGGACTGAACGTCAGCGTTCAGCTCACGCTCCTGCGGGAACAGTCGCAGATAGCGGAACGAAATCGAATACGTTATCACGCCGTATGCGATCACGGCAAGAAACACCGCCACTTCCTGCCAGCTCGGCATATACGTCAAGAATGCGTCGAACGGAAGGGTGGGCAGTGCAAGCGTTTGAATGGTGAGAACAAAACGGTTGAGCATGATCCCCGCGCAGACAAATGCCGCCACGGTAACGATCCACCGGGGATTCTGCTGCACGCGCTTGGTGAGCAGGAGGAGCGCCGGGATCAGGCCGAAGACAACGATTTCCGCAAACAGGATCCAGCTCCCGAACGGCTGCCACAGGAAGTAATCCACCGCCGGGACGCCGGAATTGGGTGACGTCCGGTTAATCCAGACAAGCGTATCGATCGTCTTGAACAGAACGTAGACCAGGAGAAGCGTCCCGGAAATCTTCCCGAGGAGCCGCATCACATTCGGCGTCACGAGCTTTTTCCGCGAAATCGCAGAGACAAGAGCCGTCGTGAGAATGATAAAGCTTGGTCCGGAGGCGGCCGCGGAAAGGATGAACAGGAAGAAGGTCGACGGCCAGATCGCAAAACCCTCACGGAACGCAAACGGACGTCCCTGCAGCACACCGTATAACCCTCCCAGGGATCCCTGGTGGAAAAACGATAAAAATGTCCCGACTGCCGCAAAAACAATGACCACCTTGTGGAGCTCGAACTCCAGGACCAGGAAGGACGGGATCTGTTTCAGCTTCCTGTTCTTCAGGACGATCGGGACGTATTCAATGGCGAGAACGGTCAGGTAGCAGGTGATGCAAAACGTCACTTCCGTCAGCATCGAATGGACGTTCGGGTGCCAGAATGTAAACCATGCGCGCAGGGGCTGACCGACGTCGATCCCGAGGACCGCCACGGCGCCACTGTAGCAGATGAACCCGAGAACCACGGCGCTGTTGATGACCGCCTTGAGCTCCGTCTTTCGCATGATATAGAGGAGGAACCCTGTGAAGAATGCTCCCGCTCCGAGGGCGATGACGGTCAGATCAAGAAAAATCCAGAGGCCGAACGCGAAGCGGTTGTCCATATTTGTCTGGTTTAACCCCTTTGCGAGGCAGAGGTAGGTCCCATACAGACCAAAGGCGAGCATCGCCACCCAGGGGATCAGCCAACGGACAAACTGTTTCGTCGAGCTCCTGCGCAATCCGCGGAGAATAAGTTGCTTATCCATGAATGCGCTCCTTCGCAGATGTCGGAACACTCCCGCCGGCGGCTGTACGGACCCAGCGATCCCGTGATTTATAGTAGACCTTCGGTTCCGTGCCAAGGTTCTCGAGCAAACGGAAGCTTTCTTTTGACTGCGTTGCCTTTTTGACGTCGGAGTCGGGATCCGAAAGCTCGCCAAACGTGATCGCTTTTGTGGGACAGGCTTCGACGCAGGCGGGTTGATACTCACCTGGCTGGAGATCTCGTCGACCTTCGAGAGCGGCTTTTGCTTTCGCCGCGTGATACCGGCTGTGGCAGAAATTGCATTTCTCGACAACCCCCCGCATCCTCGTCGAGACGTCGGGGTTCAACGTCTTCTCCATCCCTTCAGGCCATACAGGATCCCACCAGTTGAAGTACCGTGCATGATACGGGCAGGCCGTCATGCAGTATCTGCACCCGAGGCATCGGACCGGGATCTGCCCGACGATGCCTGTCGCGCGATCGTATTCAACGGCCTTTTGTGGACAGACCGATTCGCACGGCGTATGGTGGTCACACTGTTGACAGAGGACGGGGACGTACGCGGTGCGTGCCTCAGGGAACGGCTCGTCATTTTCAATGCGGTACACGCGAATCCAGGTTGTCCCGGTGCGATCGCCCGCCCCTTGATGGGCAGGCGCGATATTGTTTTCCACGGCGCAGGCGACCATGCATGCCCCGCACCCCGTGCACCGGTCGATGTCAATCGACATTCCGTAGCGAACTTCTTTTGTCGTTGCTTCCATGTTATGCTCTCCCCAATCTGGCCGGCGTGGTTCGCCAGGTATCCTGGTTGTCGGAACAGCATGCGAGGATCGATCCGCCGCCGATGGGGCTTTGATTGATCGCTTCCGGGTCCGGGCCGACCGGGACGATGGCAACGCCGGGCATGACCATTGCATCGGTGTGCACCGTCCCCGTCGCCGATCCGCACGCGGTCGTGATGGACACTTTGTCGCCGTCGTTGAGCCCCGCGCCTTCACAGGTCGTCGGGTTCACGAACAGGTGCGTGCCATATGGACGAAGCGTCGATTCCTGAAAGATCTTCGAGAGAACGGGTGACGTCTGTCCGGTTCCGGCGATTCCCTTGGTCGCGCTCGGGATCAGGATGACCGACGATCCGTTGCCCTTCTGCAGCGCGGGTCCTGCCGGACCACTGGCCGGGAGGAATACGTCGTTTGCCGGCATGCTCTCCGACACCAACGCAGTTTTCCCAGGCTCTGCGTCGTCGAACCAGACCCCGCCTGCACCGAGTTGGTCGGTCAGGGCGTCGACGGACGCCATGTCTTTGACTGCTGTCCGCGACGTACCCGTCTGGACGTAACCGCGCTTGAGATCGAACGCCTGTTTCACGCGCGTCTTGATCATCTCGAGCGGTGCCGCCCCGTCGACGCCGCCACCTGTCCCCAAGGAGAGCCGCCGTATGACGTCGGCGGCGTTCGTTGTTCCTTCAGGTGCGGCCATCAACGGAGCTGCAACAGCGAAACTTGTTTGCGGTGCATCGAAGGGAGTCGGCAAATCTTCCCACTGCTCCAACGGTGCAGGAGAGGGAATGAGGATGTCCGCGTGCCGCGCAAGTCCGGCATCGAACGGTGAAAGGCTCACGACCAGCGCCTGGTCCCCTTTCAGTTTGCGTTCAACAACGCTCCAGGGAAGCCAGCAACCGTCTTCCGCGCCATCGAGAAGGAGAACATCGACAGAATGATCGGTCACATCGGTGATCGACACCGAAGGCGCATGGGATGGGGTTCCTGCCGATTCCCACGGTGCCACTGAACGGACGAGGATACCGCCCGTGGTGCCGACCGAGCCGAGCGCCACGTTGAGCGCGACGATCGCACGCTGGGCGGATTTCTCAAGAGGTCCGCCGCCCGCATCCCCGCCTCCGAGAACAATGGCGGGTTTCTTCTCAGCCATCGTCCGCGCGATCGAAATAATCGTTTCGGATTCTATGCCGGTTTCTTTGGTGATGACTTCCGGCCGAAAGGCGTTGAGAGAGGTGAGGCCGAGCGTTGCATCGCCTCCTGCAAGGAGAGCGCACGCTGCATCTCTCCCTGCAGCCCCGATCAGCTCGTCGTGGATCAGGACATAGAGGAACGAGAGCGCCAGCGATTTTTCTGTTCCCGGAAAGGCAGGCAGCCAGGTATCCGCGAACATCGCGGTTCGGGAATACCGGTGTTCGATGTGGATGATGTTCGGCGTCCCAGCCTGGCGCTTCGTATCGAGGAGACGGGCCATGCGTCCCGGCGACCCCCAGCAGTCGAACAGGGGAGTCCCGAAACTCACGACGCATGCGGCATGCTCGAAATCAAAACCCACTTCCGGAGATCCCTTGAGGGCCTGACGCAATGTTTCGAGTGTCCCGTTCTCGGTCGGGGGAGCCGTAACGTACAATCCGCCCGGAAAGGATCCGAGCCATTGGCGATACATTCGGGAGATGATCCTGCCGGGCCGGCGGTCGAGGACGGCGACGACCATGTTCCGGTTCAAGGCATTCGCGACAGTACTGACGGCCTGATCGACGGACAGGGATTTCGACTCAATGACGCCGTGGCTTTGTGTTCGTTGCAGCGGCGTTCTCGCCCGTAACGGATGGAACGCCAGATGGTGAGCAGCGAGTCCGGCCGCGCAAAGCGTGCCGAAGCCGAGAGGATGATTCTCTGCGCCGGCAAGAGAGACCGGCATGCCGTCGATGCAGCGCGCGCGGATTCCACATCCGGCTCCGCAGAGCGTGCAAGCGGAAGATTTTTGTGTCGCCTCGCCCCGCGATGGTTGCGGGATCCAGGGCCAGTTCTGCGTCCAGATCGCCGAATCGTCGAGCACTTTCCATGGGATGGGCGTGAACATCATCCCTGCAGCCGACCCTGCGGCAAAGCGGAGCAGATCGCGTCGTGTGAGTTTCATGAGAGATCCATTATCCTACTTGTGGCAATCGAGACAACTTTCCCGTACCCCACGTTCCTGATGGCAACGCGAGCAATCATCCATCTTCATCCCTTCCCACTCATGCGATTTGATGCCGGAGATGTTCGGGCCCCAGATCGCCCTGCTGTATCCGCTGATGCGGTTCCGTTCGAACGGCGGCAGGCGGTCTGACGACCCGTGCGGACCATGGCAGCGTTCGCAGGGGATCGAAGCAAGCTTGACGTGTTGCACGTGTGCGAAGTAGGCGTTCTGTGGTTGACGGGCATACACGAGCCAGGGGATGGGCCTGTTCTTGGCGACGTATTCGTCGACGAGGATCTTCTCTTCGGGTGATTCCGAGACCTGCGACGAGTGGCAGCCCGCGCATTTGTCAAGCGCGGGGATCCCTGCGAACGTCCCGTCCGCGCGAAAGCTGTGACAGTCCTCGCACGTTAAACCGACTTTTTCTCCGGTGTGGACTTTGTGACTGAATTGCAGCGGCTGCTCGGTCTTCTGATACAAGAGCGCGGGGAAGGCGATCCAGCCGACCACGAGCATTGCGACGCATCCACTGCCGAACATGATGATGCCTTGGTGCTTCACTCTAACTCCTGTGGCTTGCAAACGATGAGAAAAATTCATTGAACAACTGTAGTGCTTCATCACGCGGGAGGAGCTTCAGAACGTCATTGCCCACCGTTCCTCCGTCGTTTAAGACCTGGATCCCGCGGGAGTCCTGCCTGCTCGAAAGCTCATGGACGACGGATGAGATCCGCTGCAGGTCTATACGCGCCCAGGCACGAGCCGAGCGGGCGTCCATGATGGCCGGGTCGGACACCAGCGCTTTTTGATCGAACGGGCTTGCATCGACTCCCTCGAACACCCATCCGAGGCCGTACGGATCCCGGACGATGCGTGCCGGATTGACCCGGAGGTTGGTGTTGAATCCGTTCGCTCTGATGGTGAGTGGAAACGCGACGTGATAATCCTGGCCGTAGACGGAAAACACCGCAGTGGGATGTGCGGCCCCTTTCTGCGGCAGGAACGTCACACATTCTATCTCCCCGAACACCCTTGCCAGCAACGCATCGATGCCGATCTGAAAGGAATTGTCGTCGTGGAGATCAATCCAGAGGTGATTTCTCGTATAGTACAGGTTGTCGGGAATCGCGACATCGTCGGCGGCCAGCGAGCGATCGGGCTTTCCGCCCGAAGGCCTCGCGACCGAAAGGAACACGTCACAATAGCGATGCCTGCTTCCCCCGCAGCGCGATGCGGTTGAATCGGTATACGGGATGTATTTCGCAATCGGCGCGGCGGAACAATACTGGACAAGCGACTCCTGGAGAAACGGGCAACGCGTTTGCGACGGGAGCTCCTCGTGCAACTGTTTGACCGCTGCGCAATGGACATACTCCGCAGTCACGCAGCGTTCATCGCTGATCGACGATGCCGATCGCACGATCTGTTTCCTGATGGTCGATGCCTGACACGACTTCACCTGCGCCTCACGAAGAAATGGACACCTCATGGCTCGCTCCGGTCGTTTCGTGGAATAGTCCTGGAAGTCGTGTCCCTGAACACTTCGTCTTCCCAATATTGTATTTCCATGAGGGGGGACACGTTTTTCGCCTGATGCAAGGATGATTATCCGTTCTTCTGTTCGCCGTTCGTCGGACCGGCGGGTTTCTTGTCCACCCGTTCGCCGCCGTCAGCCATCGTTACACCGAGCATGGGGACCACGAAAGCGTGATCGTCGGCCGGGACCGCCAGCTTGGTACGCCGCAGCGCCAATCGGGATTTCAGCTCCATGAACAGTCCATGGGCAAGAACAATGAAGCATACAAGCGTCACCAGGCCGAGCACGACGTTCGTCGCCGTCAGCCAGAAGGTTTCAAAGTCGTTCGTAAACACGGTATTCGCCCTTTCGAGAAATGAAGTCTCAGTAGGAAGATCCCGCATCCTGCGGATCCCGGGGCATGAGGTGCACATTACGTGCCCGGAGCCTGAGTTCTCCCATGAAGTTCATCCAACCCGTTTGCTGTCAATGAGATGAAAATGTTCCGCTCTCACGTGAGAATGAATAAGAAGACGGCAGGTGTGGGAATTGACGACTTTGGTGTCGGGAACGGCAACATGTGAATCCAGCGCTTTTCACAGAGAAATCCTCATGCAATCGTTTGGATTTTCGATTTTGATATCGTAACATCAAGGTGTTTTTCTTCTCGTCCATCTGCGCCTAGAAGTCGAACCGACGTCCCTCCGTGCTGATTCTCCCTGGGGTCTGGTCTTCGCTTTCGGCGGCAGGTTTCGCCATCCTGCAATCCTCCGACAGAGATCTATGTCCACCATACACTTGTCCTTTGTCGACTGGCTGATTATCGCCATCTACTTCGGGTTTGTCATCGGGATCGGTGTCTATTTGAAGAAGTTCACGAAGAGCCAGGAAGACTTCTTCATGGCCGGCAGGAAGAACAGCTCATGGGTCGCCGGTCTCGCATTTCTCTCCGCAAACCTGGGCGCCCTGGAATTGCTTGGGATGACCGGCAACACCTTCAAGTACGGCATGTATGTCGCTCACTTCTATTGGATCGGCGCAATCCCCGCCATGCTGTTCCTCGGCATCTTCATGATGCCGTTCTACTTCAGCAGTAAGATTCATTCCGTCCCCGGGTATCTCAAGCTCCGGTTCGACGAAAAGACGCGCGTGCTGAATGGCATCGCATTCGCCTTCATGACGCTCCTTGTCTCCGGAATCAATCTCTATGCGATGGCCCTGGTGCTCCATACATTTCTCGGCTGGCATTGGGATTTCAGCATGTGGGTTTCCGCAGCGACAGTCGGGGTCTACGTGACCCTAAGCGGGCTGATGTCTGCTATCTTTACCGAGATCATCCAGTTCTTTCTGATCTGGTTCGGGTTGTTTCTCGTGTCTGCCCTGGGCCTTGCGGATGTCGGCGGCCTGCACCGCCTCATGTCCGAAGTGCCGCACGCGTTCGGGACACTCTGGTCGACCTCCGGAAGCCCCGCAGACAACGGGATGATGGTGTCGTGGGCGGGAATTATTCTCGGGTTGGGCTTTGTCCTTTCCTTCGGGTACTGGACGACAGACTTTCTCGTTGTCCAGCGTGCGTTCTCCGCCAAGGATCTTCGTTCTGCGCGGATGACCCCGATCACCGCGTCGTTCTTTAAGATGATGGTTCCGTTCCTCGTCATCATCCCCGGCCTGGTCGCGCTCGTGCTCTCGCAAAATCCGTCGTCCGGGTTTGCGTTGTTGAAAGACGGAGGACAGATCAACTATGATTCCGCGTTGCCGCTCCTCATCGCACGGTACTACCCCAATGGGCTGATTGGTCTGGGCGTCACAGCACTCCTGGCCGGGTTCATGGCGGGCCAGGCGGGAAACATCAGCGCCTTTAACACCGTCTGGACGTATGACATCTACCATTCGGTCATACGGAAAGATGCGTCCGACAGCAATTTGCTCTGGATGGGGAGAGTCGCGACCATTGTCGGCATCTTCCTGAGTCTGATCACGGCGTACTGGGCCAAGAGCTTCCCGAGCATCATGGATTACATGCAGGCCATCTTCTCCTGGGTGAATGCCCCGTTGTTCGCGACGATGCTGCTGGGGATGTTCGTCCGTTGGATCACTCCTGCGGGCGCCTTCTGGGGCCTGCTTGCCGGGATGGCCTCGTCGGTGACGCTCTTCCTGGCAGTGAAGTTTCAGTGGATCGACCCCGCGTCGATCACCCTCTCTTCGCCCGCGAGCGACATGGCCGCGAATTTCTGGCGTGCATGGTGGGCATGGCTGATCTGCTTCGGTTCGACCATCGTGATCAGTCTCTTCACCAAGAAGAAACCTGATGAGGAGCTCGTCGGACTCGTGAAGGGCTTGACCCCGATGCCCGATGAAGGGAATGTGCCGCTCTACCGCCGGCCGGCCTTCTTCGCTGTGATTTCAATCGTGATTTTCATCGTTCTCAACATCCTGTTCTGGTAACGACCATGGCGACCCCGCAAGCGGAAATGAAATCGATCTGGTATCTTGTTGGACTTCTTCTCCTCGCCCTGGGCGTCGTGATAACGGCGGCCGGGATCTATCATTTCATCAGCCCACCCGACGTACCCCCCGTGCTCTTTTCGCTCCACCCGGACCTGTGGTGGGGGCTGGTCATGATCGTTGCGGGAGGCATCTTCTTCTTCGGCGCCCGACGGAGCGCACGATGAGGGGCCCCGAGCCGATTGTCGCCGCATTTGCGCGGCACTTTCAGGGGAAACCTCTCGTTGTACGATCGCCAGGACGCATCAACCTCATCGGCGAACATACCGACTATAACGACGGGTTTGTGCTTCCGGCTGCCATCGACAAAGCGATTTACTTCGCGGCCACTCCAAGGGAAGATCGACAGTACCATTTCGTTGCTTCCGACCTGCACCAGGAGGAGTCAGGGTCGCTGGATTCCCTGAAGCATTCCTCGCTCGGGTGGCCGGATTATCTCCTTGGGGTTGTGGAGCAGGCCGAAAAGCAGGGGTTCAGGAGCCGGGGTGTGAATCTTGCCTTCGGTGGAACGATACCGATCGGGGCAGGGTTGTCCTCCTCCGCCGCCCTGGAAGCAGGATTTCTCACCGTCCTCAATGTCCTCTTCACTCTCGGCATCGACCGTTTGACAATGGCGCGGATCTGTCAGAAGGCGGAGAACGAGTTCGTGGGGGTGCGGTGCGGGATCATGGACCAGATCGCCAATCTCTTCGGTCGCGAATGCACGCTGTTGAAGCTCGATTGCCGTTCCCTCGAATTTGACGAGATCCCGTTTGCGCGGACCGATCTCAAAATTCTCCTTTGTGATTCGCTCGTCCACCACGAACTCGGGTCATCCGAGTACAACGTCCGCCGGAAACAATGCGAGGAGGGCGTCGCCGTCCTCCGGCGGTCATTTCCCGATGTCCGGGCGCTGCGGGACGCCTCACCCGAGATGCTCGGGTCGATGCAATCCGAGTTCGATCCCGTCGTTTTTCAACGGTGCAAATACGTTGTCGAAGAGAATGCCCGGGTGGGGGTGGCGTCGAAAGCGCTCATCGACGGCGACATCGATTCGCTCGGAGAACTCCTTGTCCAATCCCATGAAGGACTGCGCGATCTGTATCAAGTGAGCTGCAAGGAGCTCGATGTCCTTGTTGATGCCGCACTGCGGGTCGAAGGGGTGTTCGGTGCGCGGCTGATGGGGGGCGGGTTCGGGGGGTGCACGATTAATCTCGTTCGGGAGGATTGTGTTGAAGCGTTTGCCCTGGACATCCCCGAGGCGTATCGCGATGCAACCGGCCGCGAAATGAATCTTCACGTTTGCGCGATTTCCAACGGCACATCAGTGATCCAACCTGCATGACCTCTATTCCCTTTAACCGGCCGGCGGTTGCCGGCGACGAACTGGACTACCTCCGTGAAGCGGCGCTCGGCGGACACGTTGCCGGAGATGGTCCGTTCACAAAGAAATGCAACACGTTGCTCGAAGAGATTATTGGCGCGAGGAAGGTCCTCCTCACCACCTCCTGCACCCATGCGCTCGAGATGACTGCGCTGCTCCTGGACATCCATCCGGGCGATGAAGTTATCGTGCCGTCGTTTACGTTCGTCAGCACGCTGAACGCCTTCGTGTTGCGGGGGGCCAAACCGGTCTTCGCGGATATCCGGCCCGACACGCTGAACCTTGACGAGACACAAATCGAGCGGCTGATTACTCCCCGGACGCGCGCCATCGTGCCGGTGCATTATGCCGGTGTATGCTGCGCGATGGATGTCATTATGGAGATCGCCGGTCGACACCGGCTCGAAGTGATCGAAGACAATGCGCACGGGCTCTTCGCACGCGGGTACGGAAAATCGCTCGGAACGTTCGGCGGACTGGCCACCCAGAGCTTTCACGAAACGAAAAACATTATTTGTGGAGAAGGCGGTGCGCTCGTCATCAATGATCCGCGCTATTTCGAGCGCGCTGAGATCATCCGGGAGAAAGGAACGAATCGAAGCAGGTTCTTCCGCGGTCAGGTCGACAAATACACCTGGGTCGACGTCGGCTCGAGCTATCTGCCGTCAGAACTCATCGCGGCATTTCTCCTCGCGCAACTGGAAAAGCGGGATGTGATTCAGGCGAAGCGGAGGAAGGTCTGGGAATACTACCAGCACCACCTCGACGGGTGGGCCGAGAAGCACGGGGTGCAGCTTCCGACGGTGCCTCCGGGATGCGAGCAGCCCTATCATCTCTATTACATCCTTGTTCCAACCCTGGAACGCCGGCAGGCGTTGATCGCCCACCTGAAATCGGCCGGCGTTCAGGCGGTCTTCCATTATCTGCCGCTGCACCTGTCCGACATGGGAAAGACGTTCGGAGGCAAGGCGGGCATGTGCCCCGTAACAGAAAGTGTCAGCGACCGTCTGCTCCGTCTTCCGTTCTTCAATGATATTACGGAAGACGAACAGGAGAGAGTCGTCTCGGCCCTCAAGGAGTTCTTCCGCTGAGAAAGTCAACCAGCAGCACCAAAACACGAAAGGGTGCCCGATGAGGGCACCCTTTGTTGTTCTTCCACGACGTGGATGTTGGCGCTACCACAGAAGCATTTGCTCGCTCGTCATTGCGCCCGGAGCGATGTAGGGCACAGCCTTTCCGCCGATGGAGTACTTGGAAAGCGGTGCCGGAATGCCCGGAAGCGCATTGATGTCGACGTACGGGATGCTCGCGCCGAGCTTCTGATTGATCGCGCGGAGGAATGCATTGGCGATGATCCCCTGTCCCTTCGGAGTCGGATGGACGCCGTCCAAACTGAAGACGCCGCCGGACACGTACGCCGATGTCAACTCCAACGACGATCCGGGAGGCGTGTATCCCTGCGCGTCGATCTGCGCCAACAGCGCATTGATGTCCACGAGGATCGCGTTGTGGGACGCGGCGAGGCTGGCAATGGCGGCATTGTACGCCGCCACCTGGCTGCGCGCAAATGTGACTTCGTCTGCGTCAAGAACATACTGGCCCGGGATGGGCTTCAAGGATCCCCATCCGGCCTTCGTCAGCGAGTCCTGGGGGCATGTGAGGAGAACATATTCCGACGCGGTCAATTTCTTCACTGTTCCCGAGGTGCCGACACCTGTATAGGCAATGAACCCATTGGCTCCGGCTACAAACCCGAATGCCCCGCCTGTCGCCGCGTTCAACTGTGCTGCGGTCGTGGTCGTCAGGACAAGCCCCTGTGATGGGATGGTCTTGAAGAACGGAATCGAAGTAACATCAGGAATATTCGCCACAACGATTGTCGCGTTCGCCCCGACGGCTGCACGCAACGAATCCAGCGAATTGGAATACAGACCTGCAAACAGCGATGCAGGCGTCGAGATCGTCGCTCCACCGCTTGTCGCGTAGCCGAGGATATCATTGTTGCCGAGCCAGAACGTTACGAGATCCGGATGCAAAACCCTGACCTGTTGGAGCTGCGTCCCGAGCCCACGCAATGTGCTGGTGAAGAGCGGGTTGGGGGAGCTGCCAAACACCGCGGAAGCGCAGGTCGAGGCGTCTGTTGCATTCAGGAAATCATACAGAAGCGCGCCCGGGACTGCAAGATTGTTGTACGGAGCGGCATAGGTGATGTTCTCCGGTAATCCTGCTGTTCCATGGACGTCCGGCCCGATGATCGGCCCGGCCATGCTCAAGATGAGGTACCGTGAAGGAATGTTTGTCCCTGCAATCGGCGTCCCGGGATCAGACCACAGCGGCTGAACAAAAGTGAGCGCCGTCCCGGTCGTGCCCAGTTGCTGCGTCATCAGGTTCGGGAAGCTGTACTTTTGGCCGGATTCAAACCATCCATTCGACTGGTAACCGGCAGTGATGCTGTTTCCCACCGAGACGAATCGTGTGACCGTAAGACTCCCAAGTCCACCATTCGGACCGGAGGGAGCGGTATCTTTGCAGCCAATCATCGAAACGGCTGCGATCGCAATGGCGGCACCCACCGCCAGAATTCGATGTGTTGTCATGCTCATTCTCCAGGTCTGAGTTAGAACGTGTATCCGAGGTCAAGACCAATCAAACTGACTCGTGTGTGATACGTGCCGTCAAAGTCAATCGGAGTGTTCTCTGCCTTCCGTTCGTCGAATAGGATGAACAGGTAGGCCACGTCAACGTTGAAGTGCTTGTCGATATTGTAGCCGAATCCGACATTCAAGCCGTTCCGGTTCGCGTCAGGAAGCATTGGGTCTACATAGGCCGATGCGACCGGGCTGTGATCATAATAGTATCCCGCGCGGAGGCGGAGGTCGTCGTTGAATTTGTACTCACCACCAATCCGCAGGATGTACGTATCTTTGTAGTTCTTCGGCTGAACAACGGAAGAACCGTCTGCCTTGAACTTGAAATCGAGTTGATCATAGGAAGACCAGCCGATGTACTGATAATCGGCTTCCACCTCAATGTCTTTCGAGACTTTGTACGCAACGCCAAGGTATCCCGTGGCCGGAAGGGTGATCGTGGCGGAAACGTCTCCCTGGGGGAGATGGAGTGCAGCATAGTACGGGGAGAACGTCGCTGTCCCGGCAGCGTCCATCTTCACCGAACTCCGGTACGATGCCCCGACGGAGATGTCCGGAGTAACTTTATACAGGACACCGAGATTCCAGCCCGCGGAAGTCCCCGACATATCAAGGTGCACACGGGGTTCACCTCCCGGGGCGGTCAGCGGAATTGCGACGGCTCTATCCAATGTCACGGTGCCAAGCACATAGCTGAAACCGCCGGCAATGGCAAAATCGTCGGTGATTTTGTAGGAAAGGGAATAATTGAAGAAATAGGTCTGAAGGTTCACCTTCGTCGTAATGTATCTCCCGACCCAGTTGTCCGGCCATTCACTCCCCAGCCCGTAGGGATTATTCACGCTTATGCCCATGTGAAGTCTGTCCAGGGCCGGATACGCAAGGTAGAAGTTGATGGGATTGAAGAATTGGGCAGGGGCTTCCGTCTTCTGATTCGTATTGTTCTGCAGGGGTCCGTAGAAAGACGTCGTCGGGATGATTGCAGTGACCCCGCCGTAAAACGCCGGCATATCCTGCCACGCCAGCCCTGCGGGATTGAAATACATCGCCGATGGATCGTACGCGCGGGCTGCAAACGCTCCCGCTTGGGCCATGGCGCGAGCACCATGTTCGTTCAGCTGGAATCCTCCCCCAAACGCTGCTACCGACATGATTCCTGACAGAGCGAAGGTCAACATGAGTCGGTGTGCAAGACTCATAGGAACTCCTCTTGAGGTTGTGTAAATGGGGAATGTGAGGATGGCTGCTGCGAGTGCCCTCGGAAAAGTGCAGCCATTGGCGAGTCGGGAGGGTACAGTGAGAGCCCGGACGACGCCTGCGTGAAAAACGCGTCTGCAACGTACACAAAGAAAACCAAAAAAGACAAGGGGCAGTGAAAAAACAATATCGACAATGTTGAGTTTCCCATCGCCCAAGTTGCTTGTGAAGAATGGTATTTGTATACTCTCCAATGCACTTCAGCCTGCTGTCGCTATCTCCCGCTCTTTCATACTTTACTCACCCGGCATGCCCGGGATGAGGAGCGGTCTGCGTTTTGTATCTCTCTGCTAACAGACACCCCGCCCGGACCTCAGGCGGGGTTTTTCATTGTAATTCTTGGAGCCTTCAATGATCATCGTAATGAAACCGCGGGCAACCGATGCAGACATTGAACATGTCTCGCTCCGAATCACGGAACTTGGTCTCACTCCCCACGTGGTGCGCGGGACGGAACGAACGGTGATCGGGGTGATTGGCGATGAACGACTGATCGACCGGGATCAGCTCGCGACGATCGCGCACGTCGACGATGTCATCCCCATCCTGAAGCCCTACAAGCTTGCGAGCCGGGAGTTCAAGGCTTCAGACACCGTTGTCTCCGTCGCCGGAGTGCCGATCGGCGGCGAAGAAATCATCGTCATTGGAGGGCCGTGCTCGGTCGAGAGCGAAGAACAGATTCTCCTGACTGCTGAAGCCGTCAAAGCGGCAGGGGGAAGGCTGCTCAGGGGAGGGGCGTACAAACCCCGGACAAGCCCCTATGCTTTCCAGGGGCTCGGCGAGAAGGGACTCGAGCTTCTCGCAAAAGCCCGGGAAAAGACCGGTCTTGGGATTGTCACGGAAGTCATGGAATCCTCCGAGGTCGACGTCGTTGCGGAATATGCCGATCTCCTTCAGGTGGGGGCAAGGAACATGCAAAACACGAAACTCCTGCGGAGTCTTTCGAAGATCGGGAAGCCAATTCTTCTCAAACGCGGCCTCTCTGCCACCTTCAACGAATTCCTCATGAGCGCCGAATATATTTTGTCCGGCGGGAACCCTCACGTCATCCTCTGTGAACGGGGGATCCGGACCTTTGTTGAATACTCGAGGAACACGCTTGACTTGAACATCGTCCCTGCCGTCAAGCAGCTCTCCCATTTGCCGATCATCGTCGATCCGAGTCACGGCACCGGCCGCCACGATCTCGTCCTGGCGATGAGCCGGGCTGCAATTGCAGCTGGCGCCGATGGTTTAATCATCGAAGTCCATCCTGATCCGGAGACGGCACTGTCTGACGGCGACCAATCGATCACGCCCGACGTCTTCTCAACGTTGATGTCGGAAGTCTCGAAGGTGGCTCGGGCTATGGGAAGAACCACAGCCGGAGCAGAGGCCGCCCGGGTATGAAGCGATCCGTCGTCATTGCCTTCTTCAGTATTTTCTTTGCGATCTACGCACTCATCAACATCTACGTCTATCTTTCCGGCTGGGGCGCACTCCGGGGCGAGCCTGGACTACGATGGGTGTACTTCGCGGCTTTTTTCCTCCTTGCATCGACGTTTGTTCTGGGACGGGTGCTTGAACGACGATGGAGTTCCGTCGTTTCCTCGGCGTTTCTCTGGATGGGCTCGTTGTGGCTCGGGGCGATGCTCTACTTTTTTCTTGCGTGCGTTGCCATCGACCTTGTCCGCCTTCTTGCGGTCTGGATTACTCCGTTGCGGGAATGGATCGCCGGGGGAGGCATTGCGCTTGGCCATGATGTTCTGGCAGGAGTCATTGTTCTTGTCGGGGCGGTTCTCGGATTCGGGCACTGGAACGCGCGGCATCCCCGGGTGCATCGGCTGACAGTCTTGCTGTCGAAACCTCTTCCCGAAGGCGGAATCACCATTGCGGTAGCTTCGGACCTTCATCTGGGGACGATCATCGGTCCGAAGAGATGCGCGGCCATCGTGGATTCGCTGAATGCGCTCGGCGCCGATCTCATCCTCCTCCCCGGCGACCTCGTTGATGAGGATCTCGGACCTGTCATCAGGGGAAATCTCGGTGAGAAACTCCGGGGACTCCGGGCACGGTATGGTGTCTACGCGATCACCGGGAATCACGAATATATCGGCGGGGTGGAGCCTGCGGTGCGCTATCTCCGCGAGCATGGGATCACGGTGTTACGTGATGAGGTGGTGGATCTCCCCTGCGGTATCACCCTGATAGGCAGAGAAGATCGCAGTGCCGGCATGAGCGGCATCACAAGAAAGACCTTCGAACAACTTCTCAACGGGAGAGACCACTCCCGACCGCTGATTGCGATGGACCACCAGCCGTTTCATCTCGACGAGGCGGTGAACGCGGGGGTGGACTTGCAGCTTTCCGGCCACACCCATCACGGTCAATTGTGGCCGTTCAATATGATCACGAACGCGATCTATGAGGTGAGCTGGGGCTATTTGAAGAAGGGGGGGACACAATTCTACGTTTCCAGCGGCGTGGGAACCTGGGGGCCGCCTGTCAGGACGGGGAACAGGCCGGAGATCGTGAGGATCGAGCTCCGGTCCGATCAGCAGTCGTCGCCGCGCCTGTGAGGTCCCGGAACCTCCACGTCGCTCCGCACTGCGCGGTTCTTCTCATCAACAAAGATCACGATCGGGCGGACTTCCGATGCCTGGGCTTCCGGGACGTTGGAAAAGCAGGCAATGATGACGAGGTCGCCGGGTGACGCGAGGTGAGCGGCCGCACCGTTCACGCAGATTCTGCCGGAGCCCTGCTCCCCGGTGATCGCATACGTTTCAAACCGGGTTCCGCGGTTGACATTCCAGACGTTGACTGCTTCGAACTCCTTGATGTCCGCGAGCGTCATGAGTTCCGGCGGAATCGTGAGACTCCCCTCGTAGTCCAGATCTGCATCTGTAACTGTCGCCCTGTGGATCTTGGCGCGGAGCAATTTTCGCGTTCCGTTGATCATAGGTGTTTTCAGACCGGAATTCCCGCCGGACTCTGTGGATGTCAATTCGCCAATGCCCGCAACGTGAACTTCGGGATCACCACGTGAAATTGCTCGCCGTGGGGACGTTGCATGAGATACGTTCCTTCCATCGAACCTTCGAACGATTCCAGAACGCAGAAACTGTTATACTCGTGCCACCGACCAGCGGATATCGTGGGCTGGCTTCCTACAACGCCCTCGCCCTCCACCTCCTTGACTTCTCCGGCGCCTTCCTGAATGTACCAGTGACGGCGGAGCAACTGCACGCTGTCGGGACCGTTGTTCTCGATCCGGATAAAATAGGCGAAAACGAATTTTCGCTCGATGACGCTTGATTGACCGTCGAGATAGACCGGTCGGACACGGACGGTAATGTCTTCCGTTGTTGCAGTGTACACGGTCATTCTGAATCCCCCTGACGCCTACGCTGAAATATACAAGTCAGGTCCGTCAAGCTCAACCCGGCTCGACGAGGCCGACATCGACCTTCATCGGTTGGAAGACGCGATCGATCTCTCCGGGTACGATCTTCACGAGGAATCCCCTCTTCCCCCCATTAATAAACACTTCAGGAAGGTCAAATATCGTCCGCTCCGCAATCACGGGGAGGGTGGACCGGGTGCCAAACGGAGAGATTCCTCCCACGCTGTAGCCCGTGAGGCGCTGCGCCGTGGGAATGTCGCATGGCGCGACCGAGCGCACATTGAGCACTCGGGCCAGCTGCTTCGCCGAGACCTCACGATCGCCGTGCATGAGGACGATCATCGGCCGTCGTTCGCTCGTTTCGAAAAGGAGGGTCTTGATGATGCAATGTTCATCAACGCCGAGTTCAGCCGCTGCGCGATGTGTCCCCCCATGTTCCTCGTACTCGTACAGATGCGGCGTGAAAACGATTCCGTTCGATTTGAGGAATCGAACACCGGTCGTCATCGGAATGTCCGGCGCCTTCACGCGTCACTCACCCTTTCGTCGTGGAATTCTCCTTCGCCGGCTTTGTCCTGCCCCGACTCTTCGGTCGCTCGCCACCGCCTTCGATCCGCTGAACGCGCGACGAGGGGACAACGGCAGTAAACGCCAGAGAACCTAATATGCCTGGTTCCTCAACATCTTTGTCATGTCGAACGGCGCAGGATCGCCGCCAAGATACGTGTGAAACCAATCGAGATGTGCGTTATAATAGAACGGCATCGATTTCACAGGACTTGGCCAATGGCCGTCATTCTTGAAAACGATAAGCCGGGATGGAACGTTCATCAATTGAAGATCGGTGAAGAATTCCAGGCTTTGTGTGTAGGGAACACGGTAGTCGCGCTCGCCGGTGATCACCAGACACGGCGTCTTGAAGTCCTTCACAAACTGGTTCGGAGACCATTTCGTGTACAGGTCGGAATTCCATGGTTCGCCGCGCAACTCCCACTCCGGGAACCAGAGTTCTTCGGTGCTCCCGTGCATGGCGGCCAGATCGTAGACGCCCATCATGCATGCGATGGCTTTGAACCTTGAGGTGTGTCCTTCCAACCACATCATCATATAGCCGCCGTACGACCATCCCATCGCCCCCATCCGGTTCGAATCGACGTACGGCAGTTTTGCAATGGAATCGGTCACCGCCATCACATCTTCATACACCTTCCCTCCCCAATCCTTCGAAATGGCTGCCGTGAACTCCTGGCCTTCCCCTGTGGATCCTGTCGGATTCGGGAACGCAAGAACATAGCCGGCCCCGGGGTACACCTGCCAGTCCCCGCGGAACGCATCGGCCCACTGGCCCTGCGGTCCGCCATGGACGTTCAGGATCACGGGATACTTTTTCGACGGATCGAAATTGTGCGGAGTCACCAGAAATGTCTGAATCATCTTCCCGGACGGGGACGGAATCCAGAGTTCGGTCGCGGGTCGAAAGTCAACGGAGTCCGACACCGGCTTGTTGAAAAACGTGAGTTGGCGGAGGTGGGTCCCATCAGTCCGGACCGACCACAATTCCCTCGGCTCCGCAATGGACCGCCGGACGAAGGCGATCCATTTTCCATCGGACGAGATGTCGAATGCGTCGATGGTCTTCGCGTCGAGGACAAGCCGGATCTTTCTCGTGGCAATGTCAATGTTGTACAGAGGGACGTGCCCCTTCACGTCTGCAAGAAAATAAATGCTGCGGGAATCCGGTGCCCACGCGATCTGGTTGACCCAGTTGTTGAAGTCCCCGCTAATGATCTCGTGCGACCTGGTCTTCCTGTCATAGAGTGCAATCCGAAACAGGTCCGATTCATAACCCGGGATGCTCTGGGTCCTGTAGGCGATATACCGGCCGTCCGGTGAATACTGAGGATCGCCGTCGAAGGCTTTGTTTTCCGCGGTGATATTTACCATGGGTCCGCCGTCGACAGGGACAGTCCAGAGATCGCCGTTCGTGCTCCGGGCCTCGACGGGGTCGTGGTTGGAAACCACGCAAAACTCTTTGCCGTCGGGGGAGACCGCCGTGCCCCCTCCGCCGAGCGAGAAGGACGGAGCATCGAAATCCCCGGGCGTACGATCAATGAGCGTTTTCGAAACGATATTGTAGACGAAGGTGTGCGTTCTCGTCCCGTCCTTCCACGATGTCCAGTGACGGTACAGCAGGTGGTCGGCCATGTGCGCCTGCAGGGGACCATCGCTGAGCGATTCATCGTTCTTCTTATTGCAGTCGTTGTCCGCACCGCATTCCGGGAAGACATCGGACGTGCACACGAAGCTCTTCCCGCCGGCGAGCCAGAGGGGGCTTCCGATGCCCATTGAAAAATCGGTCAGCTGCTTCGCCTCGCCGCCGTCGGTCGGAAGGAGCCATACCTGAGGGGAGCCACCCCGAGTGGAACCAAAGAGAATCGATTTCCCATCGGGCGACCACCGTGGCGAGTCATCGTTAGCAGGATTGTCGGTCATTTGCCTGAGCCCTGTCCCGTCGCCGTTGACCACGTACAGATCCGTATTCCCCTTTCCTTTTTCGAGGTAATCCTCGTGCATGGTAAAAAGGATCATGGAGTTGTCGGGAGAAATGTGGGGATCGTCAACGCTTTTAAGATGATACAGGTCGCGGATGGTCAACGCACGTTTTTGTGCTGAGCTGCTTGCACTCAGTGTTAACACGAGTACGCAGAGAAGCCAGTATCGGGACATGGGAAGATCCTTTGGAAATCGGTGGGGAAAGTTCGGAGAAAAGTAGCCAGCGGGAGAGTGAGATGCAACTAAGCCAGACCGGCGATCGTCCGGCAAGGCTATCAGAGAATTTGAAGTGAACAGTCGACAGGGGACAGTGGACAGAAATTGACAATTCTGAATTACTGTCCCCTGTCCCCAGTCCCCTGTTTCCCGTCTTCTTGCTTTCCCCGATTTATCTCAAGATATTTGCTTATGCTCGCTTCCGCTCCGCATCCCACACACGCGCTCATCGACGTCGAGGCCTTCCGCAGCAATTACCGAGTCGTGCGATCCCTGGTCGGCCATGATGTCAAAGTGATGCCGATCGTAAAAGCCAACGCCTACGGTCACGGGATGGTTCCGCTATCCCGCGCAGCCATCGAAGAAGGCGCCGCGATGCTCGGCGTCGCCCGATCCACCGAGGCGTTCTCCCTTCGCAGCGCCGGGATCCGCCACCGTACGGTCATCTTCGAAGTCGTCCCTCCCGACCATGAAGAGCAGTGTTTGCAGGAAGAGTGCGATCTGACCGTGACGTCGGAACAGACCGCGCGGCGGATCGATGCCACGGCCCGACGACTCGGCAAGGTGGCGCGAGTCCACGTGAAGATCGACACGGGGATGGGGCGGCTCGGAATTCCGTTTGAACAGGCGAACGACGTCGTGCCATCGGTAGCGCGCTTGCCAAACCTCTCGATTGAAGGGATCTACAGCCACTTCGCGACGTCCGAATCGCTCGATCCCTCGTTCGCCCGTGAACAGCTTGACAGATTTCGAACGGTGCTTTCTTCCCTGAGGGCTGCCGGCATCACGCCGCCGCTGGTCCACATGGCGAACAGCGGAGCGATCATCAACTTCCCCGAAGCCCACTTCGGCATGGTCCGACCCGGACTGCTGCTCTATGGATTCGTCCCGAGACGCGGGATGCGGGGAGAGACGATGCTGAAGCCCGTCCTCTCATTGCGCTCCGTTGTGACGCAGGTGAAGACTGTCGCCGCGGGAACGACCATTTCCTATGGCCGCAGGTACACTGCACCCCGTCAGACCCGGATCGCCACAATTCCGATCGGCTACGCAGACGGGTATTCACGCCTCCTGTCGAACAGAGGGTCCATACTGATCAATGGACGCCGGTACACAATCGCCGGCACGGTCTGCATGGACCACGTCATGGCGGACGTCGGCATGGAAGGATCTGTGAAGGAAGGAGATCTCGTGACGCTTGTGGGACGGGACCGCGATGAGGAAATTCACGGCTGGGACATCGCCGATCTGATGCAGACGATTCCCTACGAAGTGACCTGCCTCATTGGTGCCCGGGTCCCGAGAGCAGGTCAGTAATGGCGAATAGCGCTTGATGACGAGTGAATTCTTGAGTATCTTGCAGGTGCCCGCAACGATCGTTCCAATAGCGCGTTAGGGATTTCCATGAAACGGATCCTTGTAGTCGACGACGAACCCGATTATCGGCTCATCCTTCGCAGTGTCCTATCAACCAAAGGGTATGAATCTGTGTTGGCGGCGAATGGCGAGGAAGCCCTGCACAAACTCGATGAAGGGCCGATCGATTTCATTATTTCAGATATCTATATGCCGGTGATGGACGGCATCAAATTTCATCGTTTGGTGCGCGCATCCGAGAAACACCAGAGCATTCCGTTTCTTTTCGTGTCGGCGTTTGACGATCAGCACACGCTCGAAGCGGTAAAGAATCCCCGCTGTGACGGGTTCATGCGAAAGGGAAGCCGGGTGGAAGAACTCACAGAGTGGATCGAGTATCTCCTCACGTCGGAAGAGAAACGCCCGAAACTTCCCCCCGGAGCGCGCTCCCGTGTGAAGGAGCAGGTGCGCGGCCCGAAACGATAGTCTGATGCGTCCACATGAGTGACCACATCCGAAAACCGGCGATCCTCATCACCGGTGCGAACGGCGAGATGGGACACGGTCTCATCGATCGCATCGCAAGCGAGGGGAACGCCCACATCATCGCCATCGATGTCCGGCCGATTGATCCCGCCGTTTCTTCCCAATGCGCCGCCACAATTACCGGTGACATTCTCGATCAACGGCTCCTGGAACGGTTGCAGAGCGAATTCGAGATTCATTCGATCTTTCATCTTGCGGCACTTCTCTCAACACGTGCGGAATTCACCCCCGAGGCGGCCCATCGCGTCAATGTCGAGGGAACATTGCAGCTTCTCCACGTCGCGATTGAACAGGGGCAATGGCACGGGTCCCGGGTGAAGTTTCTGTTTCCCAGTTCGATCGCCGCCTACGGATTGCCCGATCTGGAGACCAAGGCGCGCGTTGGCAGGGTGAAGGAACACGAATGGACGATGCCCGTGACGATGTACGGCTGCAACAAACTGTATTGCGAGCATCTCGGAAGGTACTATTCCACTCATTATCGCCAGCTTGCCGTCGATCAGAAGCGTGACGGCGTGGACTTCCGTGCGATCCGGTTCCCCGGCCTGATCAGTGCGACCACCGTTCCCTCCGGAGGAACGAGCGACTATGCGCCGGAGATGCTGCACGCGGCCGCAAAGGGAAAACCGTACAGCTGTTTCGTTCGGGAAGACCGGCAAATTCCCTTCATGGCAATGCCGGATGCCATTACCGCCATTCTCAAGCTCCACGAAGCGCCGCTAGACCACCTCTCGCAGCATGTCTACAACATCGGTGCTTTCACTCTTCCGGCGGAAGAAATCCGACAGCTGGCATTGAAGGCGTTCAAAGGTGCCCAAATCGACTACGTTCCCGACGACAAGCGCGAGGCGATCGTGGATTCCTGGCCGATGGACGTCAACGATGATGCGGCTCGGAAAGACTGGGGTTTCCTCCCATCCTACGATTGCCATCGGGCATTCAACGACTATCTCATTCCCGGAATTCGGCAACGGTATGGGATCTGACGTGCGCGGCATCCTCCTTCCGCTTCTCGCCCCCCGGCGCATCGCTCCCGGGTTCCTCGCGATCTTCCTCTGTCTCAACGCGAATGCCCAGAGCCTTCCCTCTGACTCCGCAAAATACAATCCCATCATCCGCGGCTTCATCGAACACGGGATGAGGACAACGCCATCGTACGATTTCCTGCGGGACCTTGTCCGTGTTGCGCCGCACCGTCTCAGCGGGTCCCGTGGCGCCGCTTCCGCCGTTGCATGGTTGACGCAGACGATGAAGAAGCTAAAGTTCGAGAGCGTCCATCAGGAAAGCATCATGGTTCCCCATTGGGTCCGCGGGAAGACCGAACGTGCAGAGATCCTCGGGACGCATCGATATCAACTCGCCGTGTGTGCACTTGGGAAGAGTATCGCCACGCCGAAGGATGGCATAACGGCCGAAGTGGTGGAAGTGTACTCATTGGAGGAAGCCCACGCTCTCGGTGAGAAGGGGAGAGGGAAGATCGTGTTCTATAACCGTCCGATGGACGCGAGCAAGCTTAATACGTTCGACGCATACGAGGGAGCGGTCGATCAGCGCGGAGGGGGAGCGATCGAAGCGGCGAAGATCGGAGCACGAGCAGTCCTTGTCCGGTCGATGACCATGAAACGCGATCGGGTGCCGCACACGGGCGTCATGGGATATGTGGACAGCGTTGCGAGGATTCCTGCCGCCGCCGTCAGCCTTGTGGATGCGGACACGTTGAGTGCCCGGTTGCATCGGAACCCGCGATTAAAAGTCCGATTGACATTGCAGTGTCAAACGCTTCCCGATGCACCTTCGGCGAACGTGCTCGGCCAGATCACCGGCTCCGAATATCCCAATGAGATCGTTCTCGTCAGCGGACACCTCGATTGCTGGGACAAGGGGGAAGGAGCGGTGGACGACGGGTCAGGGGTCGTGCAGGCCGTTGAAGCCCTCCGCCTGATCAACGAACTCGGGCTTCATCCCAAACGGACGATCCGTGCAGTCGGGTTCATGAATGAAGAGAACGGCACACGTGGCGGCATAGGCTATGCGAACGCTCCCACCCGGAAAGGCGAACGACACATCGCGGCAATCGAGTCGGATAGAGGGGGCTTCGCACCACGGGGATTCTATCTCGAAGGCGGGCCGAAAGACCACCAATTGGTCGTTCGGCTGCTGCCCAGCCTCGCGAGGATCGATGCGGGTTTTCTCGCTCCGGGATTCAGCGGTGTCGATATCACACCTCTCGTGGAAAAGGGGGTTCCCGGGTTCGGACTCTACGTTGACAGTCAACGCTATTTCGACTACCATCACTCCGACAATGACAGGTTGAGCGCGATCAACCCGCGGGAACTCGAGCTGGGTGCCATTGCCGAAGCGTTGTTGTGCTATATCATTGCGGACGGCGGACTCTGAGGTCTGGCCGAACGCCCGTCATTTTTTTCTTCTCTCCCCTTCGGAAAACTCCCGTCGCCGCAGTATACTTAATAGCGGTTCCCGTCTCGCAATTCCTCCCGCGCTCGACATATGGTTCCATCACTCAGGAGGGTGGTATGGCAGACAATAACGGTACGCTCTATTCGACAATGGTCCGCTCGGGCAGAACGACATACTTCGTCGACGTGCGGGAAGCGAAGAACGGGAACAAATACATTTCGATTTCCGAAAGCAAAGTGGACGCCGACGACAAGCGTTCGCGGAGCACGGTCCGCGTGTTTGGCGAGACCGTCGAGCAGTTCCGTCAGGCCGTGGACGAAGCGGCTGCGGCGGCGGTGGCACACTAGCGGCTGAGGGACGGTCGTGAACGGGGGAGCCATGGCGCGTGTGGTCATGGCTTCTTCTTACGGGGTCTTTTCTGACGGGTTCATGCATCCTGCTGCGTAGCAGGTTGCGCTCTCCTTTGACCCCTTCATCGTCTCCATGCATCCTATGAACAGAAAGGATCACCCCCCGGGGATGGCCGAATTTGGCTCACCAAAGGGGCGAAATCCGTAAACCGTGCCGCAACGGCGAATCTATCAGCAGGAGGAGTACATGGAGCATCTCACGAAGGACACATTCTTGAAGAAAGTGTTCGATTACGAAAACAACCCAGAATGGAAGTTCAACGGTGAACTCCCTGCGATTGTGGACTTCTATGCGGATTGGTGCGGACCGTGCAAAATGGTAGCACCGGTGCTCGAGGAGCTGGGAAAGGAATTCAAGGGCCAGATTGACATCTATAAAGTGGACACGGAGAAGGAGCAGGAACTCGCTGCCGTCTTCGGAATCCGCAGCATTCCCTCGATCCTCTTCATCCCGAAAGAAGGGAAGCCACAGATGGCGATGGGCGCCTTGCCGAAAGAATCGTTTGTCCAGGCCATCGCTGATGTGTTAAAAATCCAGAAACCAATCCTGAATTAGCGACGATCGTATTCCGACAGAAAAGCCCCGCCCGCGGGTGACCGGGGGGCGGGGCTTCTTCTTCTTGCATCAGATCCTACCTTCTCTTCTCTCCTGACTTTTCTTCGGTGGTCTTCATCTCCGGAATGGTGCCCGCTGTCGCGTGCACGGAGAACAGTCCCCGAGCTTCGATTTCACGTTCGATGCGTTCCTGTCTGTCCTGCAGTTCCTCGCGGGTGATGAGCTTCGAGCGCTGGTCCTGGGGGGGATTGAGCTTCAGCGTCCGTTCCGACTCGTGGACTTCCGTCAAGAGATCATCCTGCAACTCGGATTCCGTCACGGAAAGCGCATCCAGAAACTGCCGGCTAAAAAAAGCGTCGACCTGGATCCGTCGCTTTGTCATGTGCATGAACCGGGCAATGATGCGGACGATATTTTCACGCTCTTCCGGACTCAGGTGTTCCGCGAACTCATAATCCTGGATCCGCCGCAACGACAGGAGGATCGGTTCAAGAGCGTCCACGGCGATCACATACACGTTGTGGTCCTGAAAATTGTAGACGAACGTCTGGAGCGCAGGGAGGGTGTTCGAGGGGACGACAAAATAGACGTCCCGGCGGACCCTCTCCTCTTTGGCATATTTGCGTGCCGCTTCCGCCTGTCCTTTGATGTAGGTGGGGAAGTTGCGCAGATCATCATTGGCGGGGCTCTTCGCATCGAAGACGACGTACTCATCGGCGACCAGGACGGTGTTGTCCGGCGAACCGCGGAACGGGACGACGTCGATGTACTGGACGGTAAGACGTTGGCAGACGAGCTTGAGGCGTTCCCGGACATGTTGTTCATGGTCGCGCCAGGTGTTCCTCATCCGCTCCATGCGTTCCCGCGCCTCGGCGTCGCGCGCTTCATATTCCGCGTTGCGTTCCGCTGCAATCTGGTCCTGGATGGATCGGAGCGATGTCACGGCGGACTGCAACTCCGCCTCGCGTTGAACTTCCCGCTCGCGGAGCAACGTAACGTCCTGTGACTGGGCGGCGATCGTCGATCGGAGGTGGTCCGCAAGCATCTGGGCCTCCGTGCGTTCCTTTTCGAAGAACCGCTGCTGGTTCCTCGCGTTTTCGAGTTCGTTCTCGTTCACCGACAGCTGTGCAACCGTCTGATCGAGTTCGTCGCGCTGGGTGGCAAGGGCATCTTTCAGCAGGGCAAATTCCTTGAATGCCTCATAGCTGAGGCTTCGAATCCGTCCCCATCCGAAAACACGCCGCCAGAACGATAATTGCGCAATCGCGTCGAAGAACCGCTCCAAATGCTCTGTTGTTCCCATCACGTACGATCTCCGGTGCAAATGAATAATGCCGGAACTCCGGTCCGGATTTGCCAGCTGGAAAATGTCGACTGCATGATAGGGGAATGGGTCAGGATTGTCAAGGCGCCAAACCTTGACGCTTCAGAGGGGTTTTCGTACCTTCACAGCATACGGGTTCGCCGGCGGAGCGGCAACGCCCGCCATGCGAGGAAACCCACCGTACGACCCGTCGTTTTCACTCCGGGTCAGGGGCAGCTACTCAGGAGAGGGGCGCGATGGCCGCGATTTTCCTGGACGCCTGAACGCGCGCGACAAGGTGGAGCAATGTCGGGAGCCCTTTGGATTTCTCGACCTTGAAGTCCACCGACGGATCGACAAGATCAATCAGCTCCTGCAACTCCACGTACGCGGTGTTCCAGATAAATGGCAATCGCTGAAATCGGTAGTCGTCCCGCACTTCCGCGTGAAACGACACGCCGTTCTTCCCGGGCATGCTCACATCGGAAATGATGAGATCGACCTGCTGGACATGAAGCTGTTCCATGCCAGCATCGGCCGTCGTCGCTTTGAACACCGTATGGCCGTATAACGTGAGAATCTCGCCGAGCAGGTCGAGATAGATTGTTTCGTCGTCAACTACAAGTATGTTCATTGTCAGTTCCCGCGGTTCCTCTCCGTGTGAGACTGATGAGGTACAAACATTGCGCCAGTGGTTGGGGCATTGTCGCGGCCAAAATCACAGCAAAAGCCGCATGCCCCGGGATGCCCCCTTTAACGATTCTTCAAAGTGACCATGAATACTACCGCCCCGATCGACGACGTCTATCGCATCCTCTATAATAACCATCATGACCCTTATGTCGTCCTCGGGGCGCACACCCTGACGAGGCAAGGGAAGAATCCGGCAGTCGCGGTCCGAGCGTTTCTCCCGGGCGCAGTGGAGGCCTGGGTAACGGAGGAAACCCCGACACATGACCTCGTTGACCATCCCATGCTGCGCGTCCATCCGGACGGATTCTTTGAAGCCGTCTTCGAGGACCGCCGTTACGTCTTTCCGTACATGCTGAAGAAGAAGCTGGAAGATGGATCCACGACCAGCTTCCATGACTCCTATGCCTTTCTCCCGACACTGACCGAATTCGATCTCTACCTTTTCAACGCAGGGAATCACCATCAGGCGTACGAAAAACTCGGCGCCCACTATGCGGTGGTGAACGGTGTCGGCGGAGTGCAATTCGCCGTCTGGGCGCCGAGCGCGCAAAGCGTCAGCGTGATCGGAGATTTCAACGGCTGGGACAGACGGTTCCATGCCATGCGATCGCTCGGCTCGTCGGGGGTCTGGGAAATTTTCATTCCAGGACTGATGGAAGGGGAGCTGTACAAGTTCGAAGTGAAAGGACCGAACGGGAGTTATCTTGACAAGTCGGACCCGTACGGCGTCGAAATGGAAGTACGCCCGCGAACAGCTTCGCGTGTTAACTTTTTGAACGGGCATGAATGGCAGGACCAGGAATGGATTGAGCATCGGCGGACCGGGGATCCGCTTCGGCGGCCGATCGCCGTGTACGAGGTGCACCTCGGGTCATGGCGCCGCGGAGAAGAGAACCAGTGGATGTCCTACCGGGACCTCGCCGATCAGCTGACGGAGTATGTTCTCTCGATGGGTTACACCCATGTCGAATTCCTGCCGGTCATGGAACATCCGCTCGATGCTTCGTGGGGGTATCAGGTCACGGGATACTTCGCGCCGACGAGCCGGTTTGGAAGTCCGCAGGATTTCATGGCCCTAGTCGATCACCTTCACCAGCACGATATCGGGGTGATCCTCGACTGGGTCCCGGCGCACTTCCCGAAAGACGCCCACGCGCTGGGGTATTTCGACGGTTCCCATCTGTACGAACACTCGGATCCGAAACAGGGAGAGCACCAGGACTGGGGGACATTCATCTTCAATTTCGGCCGGAATGAGGTAAAGAACTTTCTGATCAGCAATGCGCTGTTCTGGGTCGAGAAGTACCATGTCGATGGATTGCGGATCGATGCGGTCGCGTCGATGCTCTACCTCGATTACTCCCGGAAGGAAGGGGAATGGATCCCGAATCGCTACGGCGGGCGTGAGAATCTTGAAGCGATCGAGTTCGTCAAGTATCTGAACAGCATCGTCCACGAGTACTATCCCGGATTTCTTCTTGTCGCCGAGGAATCCACCGCGTGGCCCGGGGTGTCGCACCGTCTCGACCGCGGCGGACTGGGGTTCGATCTCAAGTGGAACATGGGATGGATGCATGACATGATCGAATATTTCTCAAAGGATCCCATTCACCGGAAATATCACCAGGGGAGCCTGACGTTCGCGCTGCTCTATGCATTCAACGAAAAGTTCATTCTGCCGTTCTCCCATGACGAGGTGGTGCACGGCAAGAGTTCGATGTTAAGTAAGATGCCAGGAGACGACTGGCAAAAATTCGCCAACATGCGGCTTCTTCTCGGATTGATGTATGCCTTTCCCGGCAAGAAGCTTTTGTTCATGGGAATTGATTTCGGTCAGCGGGATGAATGGAACCACGAGACCAGCCTCGATTGGCACCTTCTGCAATACCCCCCGCACCAGGGCTTACAGCGGTGGACCAAGGATCTCAACACCGCATACCGGACACACGGTGAGCTGTACGAAGTCGATTTTGAATACACGGGATTCGACTGGATCGACTTCCAGGACAGCGCGAACAGCGTGATCGCCTTCGAGCGGAAATCCGCAGCCGGTTCTTCGGTCATCTGTATCTTCAACTGTACACCGGTTCCCCGCATGGGGTACCGTCTCGGCGTCCGCGACGCTGGAGGCTACCGCGAAATTCTGAATAGCGACGCTGAGCTGTACGGCGGGAGTAACCTGGGGAATGCGGGCTATGTGTATGCCGAGCCGTCTCCATGTCACGGTCGGAGTCATTCCATCGCAGTCACCCTCCCTCCGCTGTCCGCCCTTGTCTTCCGCCACGAATAAGGCAAGAGGCCAAAATCAGAACGCATGGATTTGCTCTTCCGCGGAACCATCCCACAAGGCGGGGTTGTTAGAGGAATGTTGCCTGAATGCGCCTGTCAGGGGCTTTTCGGGTCATGGCAGAGCGAGGGCTGAAATCACCCCCGGCAGTCCAATTCCTTCTCCTACTCCAGTCTTTACCATCGTTGTTCTGCCCGGGTGGGGCGGAGTATGCGAACAAATTCATAGGCAGGTTCCGGTGGATGATTCTTCGCGATACGGTCGAACGAAATCTCCGTTCAAATCGCTCGGGGCGCTGTGATGCAAAAAACGGTACTCTCCACGGCTGATGTTGCGCGTCTCTTTAATGTTACAGAGACCACCGTGAAACGCTGGGCGGATGAAGGCGCGCTGAAATGCCAGAAGACCCCCGGCGGCCACCGCAAATTCGTCATCAAGTACGTCATCGAGTTCGCGGAAAAGAACAACATCGAGCCGTTGGGTGCGCTTGAAATGTCGCCGGAGGACGAAGGGTCCTCCAAACTGCAGCTCGCCGTCCTCGAGCGGGATGTCCGAAAGCTCTCCCGGGAATTTGTTGAACGCCTCCTCTCCCCCGCCGACGCCAGCCTTCTGCACTATCTCTCATATCTGTACGAACACAAGATCCCGCTCTGGCAGATCTACGACGATATTATCCGGTTGGGGTTTCGGGACATCGGAAGCCGTTGGGAAGAGGGGGCCCTAGGAATCGAGCATGAACATCTTGCATCATACAAGACGCTCGATGCACTCGCACGCCTGCAGTCGCAGATCCACTTGAAAGAACCGAACGGCCGATCCGTCCTCCTCTCGTGCCCGGGACAGGAAATCCATGAGATCGGACTTCGATGTATCGGGTATCTGTTCGAAGCTGAAGGGTGGCATGTCCATTATCTGGGAGCGCAGACTCCGCTAGTCGCCCTGGCACGGGCGATCCGAAGCCTCCGGCCAACGTCGGTCTGTGTCTCCGTCACCAGTACCGCTGTGGACGATTCGCGGCATACCATGCTCGAGGAACTTGCGGCAACGGCGCGGGACGCCGGAGCGATTGCAATCCTCGGCGGCCGTGCCGCGCTGGAACTGGATAAAGTGCAGCGATGGTTCGACGTCGTCGCGACTTCCGCCCACGACCTCGATCAATTTCTGAACGTGAATTCGGGTGGACGTGCTGTGTTGTAGCATCCCATACATGCCATGCCGCTCGCTGACGATTCGTGTCCTTCCCTCCTTCAGCTTCTTTTGCGGCTGTCTCCGTTCCCTTTGAAAAATCGCAGTACTTCTTTCGCCCGTCGGTTGTCGGGAAAAGGACCTGGCCTATGAACGTGCTCGTGGCGGGCGGGACAGGACTCCTGGGGACGCGCCTTGTTGGCGAGCTCAAAGCGGCGGGTGACAGTATCGCCGTCCTGACGCGCCACCCGCCTCCGAACGGCGGCAACGACGGGGTACGGTATGTCAGGTGGGATGGACGGTCTGTTGATCCGCTTCTGCCTGAAGTCCGCGCTGCCGATGCCGTCGTCAATCTCTCCGGAGCTTCGATCGGAAGCGGCCGCTGGACGACGGCGAGAAAACAGATCCTCGTGGAAAGCCGGACGATGACAACGGAGTCGTTGGTGGAAGCGATGGAATTGGTTTCACCCCGACCGGCGGTCTTCCTCAATGCGTCGGCGGTGGGATACTACGGGGACTGCGGTGATGTCGAGGTCATGGAATCTCATCCGCCCGGGAGAGGATTTCTCGCGGGGCTCTGCATCCGTTGGGAAGCAGCCGCTCTTCGCGCCCGTCGACTGTGGGGTGCGCGTTGTTCTCGCGAGGACCGCAGCGGTCCTATCCTCAGAAGGAGGAGCGCTCGGGAGGATTGCGCTTCCGTATCGGATGTTTCTTGGTGGCCCTCTGGGGTCGGGCAACCAGTGGTTCCCATGGATTCATATCGATGACGTCGTCGCATCGATGGTCGTTGCACTCCGCTCGGAGAATATCGACGGCCCCGTGAATGTTGTCTCGCCCGGCGCCGTGAGAATGAATGCCTTTGCCCGTGCGCTCGGTGAATCGCTTGGGCGTCCGTCCTTCATGCGCGTGCCTCAGGCGCTGCTCACCGTTGCCCTGGGGGAAATGGCGGAAATGATCCTCGTGAGTCAACGCGTCATTCCCGGGATCCTCCTCCTCCGCGAATTTCGTTTTCGATATTCCACGTTGGAAACGGCTCTCCGGGAGATATTCCACTCCTGAACGTTTGGGAGGCCCTCACCGTCTCCCGTCTCTTCCAATTCTCCCTTCTTTTCTCTATCTTTCAGCACCCACCACTTATCTGGCATCAGATCGGACCCGCCGTGGCAACTTCCAGCAGACACATCGATTTCTTCCGTCGCAAGGACCGGCTCCTGAGCGGTGGAGGGGCGAAAGCCATTGAAAAGCAGACGGCCATGGGGAAGCTCACCGCGCGCGACCGCATAACCGCCCTGTTGGATTCACGTTCGTTTAACGAGTTTGATCTTTTTGTCGAGCACCGGTGCAGGGATTTCGACATGGACGGGAAAATGTTGCCGGGGGACGGCGTGATCACCGGAACCGGCACAATCGTGGGCAGGCCTGTCGCAGTGTTTGCCCAGGACTTCACCGTTGCTGGCGGTTCGCTCGGGCTGATGCACGCGCGAAAGATCACCAAGATCATGGACCACGCATTGAAGATGGGCATGCCGCTGATCGGCATTAACGATTCGGGCGGCGCCCGGATTCAGGAAGGCGTGGATTCCCTCGCAGGGTATGGTGAAATCTTCTACCGCAATACGCTGGCATCCGGGATCATCCCGCAGCTGTCCGTGATTCTGGGCCCGTGTGCCGGAGGTGCGGTGTATTCGCCGGCACTGACGGATTTCGTCTTCGTGGTGGAGAATATTTCGAAGATGTTCATCACCGGACCCGAAGTCATCCGCACGGTCCTCGGGGAAGAGATCACCATGGAAGAGCTCGGCGGTGCGCGGGTCCATGCCGAGACGACCGGGAACGCGCATTTTCTTTCCGCAAACGAGCTCGAGTGTTTTCATCAGATCAAGGATCTTCTCTCGTTCATTCCGTGGAACAACACACGGAGGGCCGATACGCACCCTCCCCGGCCGCCGAAACCGAAATATGACATCGAACATATCATCCCGTCGGAATCGACGAAGCCGTATGATGTTCGGGATGTCATCCGGGCAGTGGCCGACAACTCCGTGTTCTTCGAGGTCCATCGGCACTGGGCCCGGAATGTCGTGGTCGGATTCATGCGGCTGAACGGCGAAACCGTCGGGGTCGTGGGGAATCAGCCCCTCGTTCTCGCGGGGGTCCTTGATGTGGATTCTTCCGACAAAGCGGCACGATTCATCAGGTTCTGCGATGCATTCAACATTCCCCTCGTCACCTTTGTCGACATTCCCGGCTATCTCCCGGGCGTCGACCAGGAACATGCGGGCGTGATTCGTCACGGGGCGAAAATTCTCTTCGCCTTCAGCGAGGCGACGGTCCCGAAGATCACGGTGATTCTTCGAAAGGCCTACGGCGGGGGATACATCGCGATGTGTTCACGTCATCTCGGCGCGGATTTCGTCTTTGCGTGGCCGAGCGCGGAGATCGCTGTCATGGGGCCCGAAGGCGCGGCGAACATTATTTTCAAGGGGGAAATCGCGAATGCCGCCGACCCGGTTGCGATGCGCAAAATGCGAGTGGCAGAATACTCCGAAAAGTTCGCCAATCCCTATGTCGCCGCGGCTTCCGGCCATATCGACGCTGTCATCAGCCCGTCCGACACGCGGAAGTTCCTGATTCACGCCATCCAGGTTTCCATCAACAAATCGGAATGCCGTCCGCCGCGCAAGCACGGTATCCCGCCGGTCTGACCATGCTGAACGACTTTGACACCGAGCCCCTCGTTCTGACGACGTTGAAAATCCAGGAGACGTCGTATGAGACCACGCTCACGAAGAAATTCCTGAAGCGGAAGTCCTGGGTTCCGCACGACCCACGCAAGGTCGTGTGCGTGATCCCCGGCGTGATTCTTAAACTGCATGTGAAGACCGGGAGCCACGTCCTTCGCGGCGACCCGTTGCTCGTGCTGGAAGCGATGAAAATGCAGAACGATATTGTCGCGGAGCTGGATGGAAAAGTGAAAACAGTCCACATTACGGTAGGCAGCCAGGTTGCGAAAGGGCAGGTCTTGCTCGAACTGGCTTGAGGCTAACGCACGGTAGGATACTGATTCATGGAATCTGCAACATCATCGCCGCCGGCGAAACTGCTCGCGGCGTTCACGCGTTGGTTCGAGAACGTCTACGCTCACACGATCGGGAAATTTCCCGAGCGCTCGCGCGCATTCACCACCGCGTCGTTTGAACCTGTCCAACCCCTTTACACGTCTCTCGACATCAGTTCCTCGGACGAGCTCACCCGGCTCGGTTTCCCGGGGGAATACCCGTTTACCCGCGGAATCCAGCCGTCGATGTATCGCGGCAGGCTCTGGACGATGCGCCAGTATGCCGGCTTCGGGTCTGCAAAAGAATCGAATGCACGATACCGGTTCCTTCTCGACCAGGGGCAGAGCGGTCTTTCCGTCGCGTTCGATCTTCCGACGCAGATCGGTTATGACAGCGATGCGCCGATCGCGGACGGTGAGGTGGGCAAAGTCGGCGTGGCCATCGATACGCTTGCGGACATGGAACTCCTGTTCGACGGGATCCCGCTGGACCGCGTTTCGACGTCGATGACAATCAATGCCCCGGCCGCGGTTCTCCTGGCAATGTACATCGCGGTGGCGGAAAAGCAGGGGGTCGAGAAGTCGAAGGTCAGCGGGACGGTGCAGAACGATATATTGAAGGAGTACATCGCGCGTGGGACGTACATCTTCCCTCCCAAACCTTCGATGCGTCTGATCACCGATCTCTTCTCCTATTGCGCACGGGAGGTCCCCCGATGGAACACGATTTCCATCTCCGGGTACCACATCCGCGAGGCGGGGTCGACGGCATCCCAGGAGGTCGGGTTCACGCTGGCCGACGGCATTGCCTACGTCCAGGCGGCGATCGCGGCCGGGCTGGACGTCGATGCGTTCGCGGGACAGCTTTCCTTTTTCTTCAATGCGCACAACGACCTCCTCGAAGAAGTGGCAAAATACCGGGCGGCGCGTCGGCTCTGGGCTCGCATCATGAAAGAACGCTTCCACGCCAAGAGCCCCAAGTCGATGATGCTCCGGTTCCACGCTCAGACGGCGGGTTCAAGCCTCACCGCACAACAAGCGGAAAACAATGTCGTCCGCGTGACGATCCAGACACTGGCCGCCGTGCTGGGTGGAACGCAATCGTTGCACACGAATTCGAAGGACGAAGCCCTGGCGCTTCCCACGGAAGATTCCGTCCGCGTCGCGCTCCGAACACAGCAGATTGTCGCATACGAAAGCGGCGTTGCCTCCACGGTTGACCCGCTTGCCGGCTCCTACTATGTGGAATCCATGACCGACGCCATCGAAAAGCAGGCCGAGGAATACATTCGCACGATTGACGGCATGGGCGGCATGGTCGAAGCGATCGAAGCAGGATACGTGCAGGCCGAGATTCAGAAGGCTGCGTACCGGTATGCCCGCGAAGTGGAAGAGGGTATCCGGGTCGTTGTCGGCGTGAACAAATATCAGATGGAAGAGCCGCCACCGCGGAATCTTCTCCGCATCAATCCGCGGGTCCAGGAAGAACAGGTCGCATCGTTGAAGCGGGTCCGTGCGGGCCGCAATGACCGGATCGTCCGCGAGCGCCTCGCGGCGCTCGAATCCGGTGCGGGTTCCGATGCAAATCTCCTGCCGTTGATCCTTGACGCCGTCCGTGCGTATGCAAGCATTGGAGAGATCTGTGATGTGCTCAGGCGCGTGTGGGGCGAACATCGGGAGAAAATCGTCGTGTAGAACTCATCCCCTCACCGCTTCTCGTACAAAGAGAAGGGGAACGATTGGCGGATCTCCCATTGTCGAACTGTATCGTTGGCTTGAGGAATAACGAACCTCGATCGAAAGGATCGACGTGAACATCTCACACATCGAACATATCGGGATCGCCGTGAGAGATCTCGGTGCGGCCATTGCGTTCTACGAAAAGACCCTGGGTCTCACGTGTTATCACGTCGAGGAGGTTCCGGATCAGAACGTGCGGACCGCGTTCTTTCGCGTGGGCAAGACGAAGATCGAACTGCTCGAATCGACGTCCGCGGACGGACCGGTGGCACGGTTCATCGAGAAGCGCGGTGAGGGGATCCATCACCTCGCGTTTGCCGTCGACAGCGTTCACGCGGCACTCGAGGATGTCAGCGCGGCAGGAGTCCAGGTGATTGACCGCGAACCACGACCCGGAGCCGAAGGGCTGGATATCGCATTCCTGCATCCTCATTCGACCTTCGGCGTGCTGACCGAATTCTGCTCCCCACCTTCATCATGAGCGGCCCTGGACCGATCACCAGACTCCATGGAAATTGTCATTCTGTTCCTTGCTGCAAATCCTTTGGTCCTGTTATTCATCGTCATCGGCGGAGGTTTTCTCCTTGGCAACGTTAGCGTCGCCGGATTTTCCCTCGGCCCCGCGGCAGTGCTCTTCACCGGCATCCTCCTCGGTGCAGTCGACCCCCGGCTCAAAGTCCCCGACTTGTTTTATGTCCTCGGCCTGATCCTGTTTGTCTATACGATCGGACTGCAATCGGGTCCGACCTTCTTCTCGTCGTTCGGCCGGCGCGCGATGCGCGCGAACCTGCTTGCCGGAGGCGTCATCTGCGTTGCCGCCGCCATCGTGATTCTCGCACGCGCTCTGGGGATGTTTGATGGGGCGCTTGCAGCCGGGGTGTTCGCCGGGTCGTTGACGAATACGCCGGCGCTCGCGGCAAGCATCGAGAGTGTGAAACACCTCCTTGCCTCGAGGACAGGGTCCGCGGTTCCGGAAGCCCTCCTCAGCGCACCTGTCATCGGGTACAGTGTAACCTATCCATTCGGCGTCGTCGGTGTGCTGCTGGGGTTCTATCTCTTTGGGAGGAGTTCATCGAAGCACGGTGAGCCCGTAGCATCCGAAGATGCGGACGATGAGCACGCAGGGCGGGTGCTGGCGCGGACGTACATCGCCGTCAATCCCCAGGCCTTGTCGGTCGCGGTCAGTGAGCTCCTCTCCCGCGAGGAGTACCAGGGGATCCTGCTCTCACGGATTCGGCGGGGAGAGACGACCGCGCTGGTCTATGGAGATACCGTGTTGGAGAAGGGCGATTTCGTTGTCGTCGTCGCATCGCCTGAAGGCCACGAGCGGGCACTGGCATTGTTCGGAAAAGAATCGGCCAGAGAAATCCAGTACGAAAGCGCTGAGCTGGATTTTCGCCGCATCGAAGTTTCCGACGGAAGGGTCGTCGGGCGGCGCATCGCCGACTTGCAGCTTCAAGATCTTCTCGATGCGACCATTACCCGGATTCGAAGGGGAGACACGGATTTCGTCCCGTCGGGAAACACGGTGCTCGAGCGGGGCGACCGCGTGAGGATCCTGACCTGGAAGGGGAATGTGGAACGGCTCTGCCGGTTCTTCGGCGACTCGGTGAAGACCGCGTCGGAAGCCGACTTCTTGTCCGTCTCGATCGGACTCCTCCTCGGGATCCTGATCGGCATGGTCCCCATACCGCTTCCGGGAGGTTCGACGTTCACCCTGGGGTTTGCCGGCGGACCGCTGATCGTCGGGCTCATCCTGGGTTGGATCCGTCGCAGCGGGCCTGTGGTCTGGGGCATGCCCTATGGTGTGAATCTCAGTCTCCGGCAATTCGGCCTTGTCCTGTTTCTCGGCGGCATCGGTCTCCGGGCGGGCGACGGTTTTGTCCGGACGATTATGCACGGCGGGTGGGAACTGATCGTCGTCGGAGGTGTTGTGACCATGACGGTCACAGTCACCGTGCTGTTGGTGGGAGTCCGGGTCCTCGGGCTTTCATTTCCCGCTGCCATGGGTTTGATGTCAGGGATTCAGACGCAGCCGGCATGTCTCGCGTACGCTGGAGAGAGGAGTTCCTCCAATGCCCCGAATGTCTGGTATGCGTCGGTGTATCCGCTCTCGATGATTGTGAAGATCATCATCGCTCAACTTATTGCGGGCCTGCTGTTGTGAACTCTTACCATTGAGGAGATCCAGTGGACATCCTGTACGCGGTGCTTCTCGGCATCATTCAAGGGTTGACGGAATTTCTTCCCATTTCCAGCACGGCACACCTCACCCTTGCAGGAGAGGCGCTGCACCTCGTCGACAAGGCGCACCCGGAGTTGTGGACGGAATATATCGCCGTCATCCAGCTCGGAACACTGGTAGCGGTCATTGTCTATTTCTGGCGGGACATTGTGTCCATGATCGTGTCGCCGTTGCGGGACATCTCGACGGGCGCCCTCTTCCGCGGGATGTCCGCATGGAATCCGCAGACCCGGCTCGCCTTCTATGTGGTGATCGGCACCGCCCCCGTCGGGTTCATCGGCCTCGCGCTCCGGCACGTCATCGAAGGCTCGTTCACGAAGAGCCTCCCGGTCATCGCCTGCAGTCTCATCGGTCTTGCACTCCTTCTCTGGACAGCAGAGCGGGTTGCGCGCCATGCGCGGATACTCGAGGCATTTACCTGGATGGATGCGATCGTCATCGGCTTTGCGCAGGCATGTGCGCTGATCCCGGGATCTTCCCGTTCCGGCACAACGATTACTGCCGGTCTCTTCATGGGCCTGACGCGCGAAGCCGCCGCACGGTTTTCATTTCTTCTCAGTGTCCCCGCCGTCCTTGCCAGCGGAATCTTTGAGCTGTCGAAGATCCACGCAGGAGTGTTTTCGTTCGGGATTGGAAACCTCGCGCTTGCGACGATCGTCGCAGGGGTGACGGGCTATGCCTCCATCGCCTGGCTCCTGCGCTACCTGATGAAAAACACCACCATGGTGTTTGTCTGGTACCGGATCGCGCTCGGTCTGCTTCTCCTTGCGCTCCTTGCGTCAGGCGCCATTGCCAGCTGACATCGTTGCCCGGCTCACGTGTGATCATCAGCACAGCCGGAGGAGAGAGATGTGTGTATACTAATACCACTTCATATCCTTTCCTCAATTGTCCCGGGTGGCGATGGAAAGCAACATGGTTGTTTCGGAATCCGACGCCTCGCAACGTGACACCTTTGTCCGTGCGAAGGTGGATTTGTATCTCGAACGGGCTGTGGAGTGCTTCCTTTGCGCGCGGTATCAGGCGACGCTGGGGGCGCTTGACGGAGTCTGGCGACTCGACCCGGCTAACAAGGAGGCAAACCAGCTCCGGGACCACGTCAACGAGAAGCTTGCGCTGTTGTCGCAAACGATGGGCCCGGAATGGACGGACAAAAGCCGGATCGCAGCTGGTCGGAGAGGGGAGATCATCCTTGTCGTCGATCAGGATTCCCGGGTACTCACCGGTCTCGTTGACTCGCTTCAAAGTTATGGCTTTCCCTGCATTGGCGCCGACGGTTTCAAGGAAGCGGTCGATGCGCTCTCCTTTTGCCGCCCGTCGGTCGTCCTTTCTGAAGTGAACTTCGCGGATGGTCCACGGGGATTTGACCTGTTTCGTCATCTCCGGTCAAACGACTTGAATTCAGACCCTCTGTTCATCTTCCTTGTCGCCAATATCAGCAAAGAGGTGGAGACGGCAGGACAGAAACTGGGGGTGGAGGAATTCATCAGAAAACCCTTCGAAAATGATGTCGTGGTGACCGCTGTCCTGCAGGCACTTTCCCGGCATCGCCAGGCCTCGTAGAGGCGCTTCATTTCTTGCTTTTCCCTGCCCTTCTGCGTACTTTGAAATGCTTTGCGATTCAAGGTACCCTTCCCTGCTTATCATCAACGAAATATTCTACAGTATACAGGGCGAATCGACGCATGCCGGCAAACCCTGCGTGTTTGTCCGCCTGGCATACTGCAACCTCCGCTGTTCTTACTGTGACACGGCGTATGCATTCGACGATGGAACAGAAAAGAGCGTCGAGGAGGTCCTGTCGGAAATCCGGCGACATCCTGCCACCCTTGTGGAGGTGACGGGAGGTGAGCCGCTTTCGCAGGCCGACGTCCACCCGCTCATGACTGCTCTTTGTGATCATGGCTACGAGGTTCTGCTTGAGACCGGCGGCAGTCTCGACATTGGCGCTGTTGACTCCCGCGTGAAGCGCATCGTCGATTTCAAGTGTCCTTCCAGTGGGATGATGAAGAAGAACCTCTGGAAGAATGCCGATCTCCTGCGCCCCGGCGATGAAGTGAAATTCGTCATGGGAACCCGTGAGGACTTTGATTGGGCCGTGGAGCGGGTTCGTGAACACACCCTGACGGAAAGAGTGACCGTATTGTTCTCGCCGGTGTTCGGGGAACTCGAGCCGCGCCTCCTGGCGGAGTGGGTCCTGTCGCTCGATCTCCGGGTTCGGATGCAGCTCCAGATGCACAAGTACATTTGGGAACCGACGATGAGGGGAGTGTGATGGCCAGAGAGCTTGCCGTTGTCTTGGCCAGCGGAGGGATGGATAGTTGCGTTACCACGGCGGTCGCTGCATCGGCATATGACCTTGCGATGCTCCACCTCAACTACGGGCAACGGACCGAACGACGCGAACTTCGCGCATTCCATGAGATTGCCGATCATTACCGTGCCGTCCACCGTCTCGTCGTCTCGATGGAACACCTTGCCCTTGTCGGCGGCTCGAGCCTGACCGACGCCGGCATCCCGGTCTCCCGTGCAGACCTGAACGCGAAAGCGATCCCGACATCGTACGTGCCGTTTCGCAACGCCAATTTTCTGTCCGTCGCCGTCAGTTGGGCGGAAGTGCTCGGTGCGCGGGCCATCTTTGTGGGCGCCGTGGAAGAGGATTCGTCCGGCTATCCCGATTGCCGCAGAAGTTTCTATGACGCCTTCGAGGCTGTCATCCGCCAGGGGACGAAACCGTCAACGAAACTCTCCATCGTCACGCCGGTGATTTCGTATACAAAGGCCGACATTGTCCGGGAGGCAGTCGCGCTCGACGCGCCGATCGGTCTTACGTGGTCGTGCTACGAGGCCGAGGACCGGGCATGCGGTGTGTGTGACAGCTGTGCATTGCGTTTGCGTGGATTTCAACAGGCGGGCATCGAGGATCCGATCCCGTATGCCACGAGACCTGTGTATTCCTAGTGATCGAAGGAACCTCCGCATCGCCCGGTCAACGACACTGACGGCGAATGCACAAGGTTCATTGGAGGAGCGATGACCGAATTCAAGAAGAGCATTCTCGCGCTGATAACGGAGACGTCGACAAATCTGCCTCCGGATGTCCGCCGTGCGATCAAGGCCGCCATGGAGATCGAGGATCAGGGGACCCGTTCCTCGCTCGCGCTCGATACGATTGCCCTCAACATCGACATGGCGTGCGACACTGTCGCTCCGATCTGCCAGGACACCGGAATGCCGACGTTTGAAATTCAGACGCCGATCGGGGCGGATCAACTCCTGATGAAGCGTGACATCCGTGAAGCAATCGTCGAGGCGACGACCCAGGGGATCCTCCGACCGAATTCCGTCGATTCGCTGACCGGAAAGAACAGCGGGAACAACCTCGGCGAAGGGACTCCCGTCGTCCATTTCGAGCAATGGGAGAATCCCGACGAGATTGAGATCAAACTCATTCTGAAGGGCGGCGGATGCGAAAACAAGAACATCCAGTATTCCCTTCCCGTCGAACTCCCGCAACTTGGCCGGGCGGACCGAAATCTTGAGGGCGTTCGCAAGTGTATCATGGATGCCGTGCATCAGGCCCAGGGACACGGATGCAGCATCGGTGCACTCGGCGTGGCCATCGGCGGCGATCGCCAGACGGGGTATGCCTTTGCCAAGCAGCAGCTGTTCCGGACTCTCGATGACATCAATATCAACCCTGTGCTCGCCGGGCTTGAAGAGAATGTGATGCACGATGCCAATACGCTCGGCATCGGGACAATGGGGTTTGGAGGAAAAGCCACACTGATCGGCTGCAAGGTAGGTTCGTACCACCGCCTCCCGGCGAGTTTCTTTGTCAGCGTGGCCTACGATTGCTGGGCGTTCCGGCGCCTCGGGGTGGTGCTTGACGCGAAGAGTGGAGCCGTCAAACGATGGCTGTACAAGGAAGACTCGCCGACAGTGAAAATGGCGAGGAGTGAACAGCTCCCATTGACCGGACGCGAAGTTCGTCTGAACCTCCCGCTCGGCGAAGCCCAGGTGCGGCAATTACGGGTTGGTGATGTCGTGCTCCTGAGCGGGCCGATGCATACCGGCCGGGACACGCTCCATCACTACCTTGGCACGCATGACGCCCCCGTGGACCTCAAGGGAGCGGCCCTGTATCATTGCGGGCCCGTCGCGTTGAAGAAGGGCGACCGGTGGACGATGAATGCCGCCGGCCCGACGACAAGCAGCAGGGAAGAGCCGTACCAGGCGGACGTCATCAGGAAATTCGGCATCCGTGCAGTGATCGGCAAGGGAGGGATGGGGGAGAAAACGCAGGCCGCACTGAAGGAATACGGTGCGGTATACCTGAACGCGATCGGCGGGGCCGCACAATACTATGCCCGGTGCATCACCTCCGTCGACGGCGTCGATTTTCTTGAGTTCGGTGTTCCCGAAGCCATGTGGCATATCACGGTGAAGGATTTTCCGGCCATCGTGACGATGGACGCCCGCGGGAACAGTCTCCACGCAGAAGTTGAAAAGAGCTCGGCTGAACGACTGGCCACGTTTGCTGCGCCTGCCGATCATTGACATCCTTCCCGCGATAGTGGTCCTGCAACGTGCCTCGATCGCGCCGGAATTGCGTTCCCGGGTCGTCGCACGCCGTTCGTAGAACAGAGAGTCGTATCCCGCTTCCAGTGTTTGTATCGCGATCACAGAAGGAGTTCCCTTGCCACACTCTCACCATAGCTAAACCGGAGCCTCCGATGGGTATCACACCGGTGTTCTATGACGTCCCCACCATAATCTCGATCCAGGATATGGTGCTGCATTCCGCACGCGTCCACGGAGAGAAGTTGGCGATGGAGGATTTGAAGGACACGCCGGTAAACCGTCTGACATTCTCCGCACTGTTGCGGATGGTGCTGAAGTTCGGCGTTGCGCTGCAAAAGCTCGGGATCAAAGAGCGAAGCCACATCGCGGTGATCAGCGAAAACCGCGTGCAGTGGGGGCTCGCGTATTTGACCGGGATGTGTTTCAACTACGTCATAGTTCCCGTCGATCGCAATCTGCCGATCAACGACATCCTGAATATTCTCCATGAGTCGGACTCCGTGGCGGTCATCTATTCCGAGCCCCTCGAGCCGATTTTTGACGAACGCCGGGGATCGCTTCACAATCTGCGGCACTACATCAATATGGACGCCGCGGTGTCTTCGGGCGATATGCTGTCGATGATGGAGCTGGTACAAAAGAGCCCCGGGTGTGAGGTGGAGTCGCTGCCGAAGGTCAATCCGGAAGATATGGCCGAGATCATCTACACGTCCGGCTCGCTCGGCCGCGCGAAAGGCGTCATGCTCAGCCAGAGAAACATCGCCTCCAACCTGATGGCGATGACAAAATACATTGAGATTCGCGAGGAGGACCGGTTTCTTATGGTGCTGCCGATCCATCATACGTACGCATGCACCTGCGGTCTCCTGTGTCCGCTGTACAAGGGATCATCCGTTCATTTCGCAAAATCCCTGAAGACCGTGGTGGAAGACCTCCAGCAGGTCCGGGCGACAATCCTTCTCGGTGTTCCGCTGCTGTACGACAAGATGTTCAAGAGGATCTACAAGAGCATCGGCGAACGGAAAGTGCTGTCCCGTCTCATCGGCTCGGTGATCAAGGCCACTGATGTCCTCCAGGTGATCGGGTGGAAGGCATCCAAGCGTCAGGTCTTCAAAGAAATACACGAGCGCTTCGGAGGCTGCATCCGGCTGTTCATCGCCGGCGGTGCGGCACAGGATCCGCTTGTGGCCAAGGGCCTCCGGGAATTCGGGTTCAATTTCCTGCAGGGGTACGGTCTGACGGAAACTTCGCCGATCCTCACACTGAATCAGGTCGAGAACTTCCGTGACGACTCTGCCGGGCTTTCGCTCCCGGGGACCCACCTGATGATCCATGACAAGGACGCGGAAGGTGTCGGGGAGATCTGGGCGAAGGGTCCGGGCGTCATGCTCGGCTACTATAAGAACGAGCAGGCGACGAAGGACACGTTCGACGGGGAATGGTTCAAAACCGGCGACCTCGGCCTGATCGATGCGGACGGGTTCCTGCACATCTCCGGCCGAAAGAAAAATGTCATCATCTCCAAGAGCGGCAAGAACGTCTATCCGGAAGAGCTCGAAGACCTCTTGAACAGGAGCGCATTCATCCTGGAATCGTTGGTGTTTGGGGAGGAGGAAAAGAAGCTCGGAGAGATCATTGCCGCCCAGATCGTCGTCGATGCGGAAGCATTCATTGAGCTCTCCGAGCGCAAGGATATCCAGATCACCCGCGAAATGATGCATGAAACAGTGGCGGACGAAATCGAGCGCATCAACCGGGAGCTCCCGTCGTTCAAACAGATCCGGAAGTTTTACATCCGGGACGCTGAATTCGAAAAGACGACCACGCAAAAGGTCAAACGGTACCTCGTTAAGCCGCTGCAGGCCGTACCGCGCTGAGTGGCCGACGGGCAATCGACATGCGAAAGAGAGGGCGCGATGAGTCTGGTACTCATAAAGAATTTTCCCGACAGGATGTATGCCGACCGGGCGCAACAGACACTGCGTCAGGAAGGGATTGAGTCGGTCATTCAGTCTCCTGACGCCGGCATCTTCGGTGCGGGTTCGATGGCAAGTACGCCCCGCGGGGTCGATTTGTATGTCGAGACCGAGGACGCCGAAGAGGCGAAGGCACTGTTGAACGACGTTTTCGACGGCGTCTGATGTTGCAGTGTTGTTTCACTCTCATGCATTCAAGTATTCGTCATCACGAAAGGTACACGATATGAAGTTCATGGCTGTATTTCTTATGATTGCGGGGGTCATCGGCTGTCAAAGTCAGGGTGTGAACCAAGGAGCGAAGACCACGCTTGCTTCGAAATTGGACTCCGTGAGCTATGGGATCGGATTGAATATCGGCCGCAATCTGAGCAAGGATTCGATCGAGGTGAATTTTGATGCCGTCCTGGCAGGGATGAAGGATGCGGCGGTCGATAGTGCAAAGCGTCTCATGACCATGCAGGCGTGCGATTCAACGATGAAAGCCTTCCAAAACGAAATGATGGAGAAACAAATGACGACCATGCGCGCGAAGGGCGACAAGAACAAAACGGACGGCGAAGCCTTCCTCGCTCAGAACAAGACGCAGCCCGGTGTCGTAACACTGCCGGACGGACTGCAATATAAGATGATCAAAGAGGGGACCGGACAAAAGCCGAAGGCAACTCAGACCGTCACCGTCAACTATCGTGGAACTCTTCTGGACGGCGAGGAGTTTGACAGTTCGTACAAGAGGGGCGAACCTGCAACGTTTCAGCTCGACCGTGTGATCAAAGGTTGGTCCGAGTCGATTCAACTCATGAAAGTCGGCTCCCACTGGCAGCTCTGGATCCCGGCCGATCTGGCCTATGGCGAACGTGGAGCAGGCGCTGTCATTCCGCCGAATGCAACGCTGTTCTTTGAGGTGGAGCTTCTCAGCGTAAAATAGCAGCAGGGGATAGTGGCATTAACAGTAAACAGGGGACAGTAAACAGGGGACAGTTACAGGGACAGTTGACAGTTGACAGTCGACTGTCTACTGTTAACTGTCAACTGAAAACTCTCAACTGACGGAACCATGGAGAAAGGATCGGCAATGTTAAGCGCAACGATGCAATCCGCCATCAATCAACAACTGAAGTACGAGATCGATTCAGCGTACCTCTACCTGGCGATGTCGGCATTCTGTGAGAGCCAGAGCCTTCCCGGAATGGCGACGTGGCTGCGGATCCAGTGGCAAGAAGAATTGGAGCATGCGCTGAAGCTCTTCCGGTATGTCAGCGAACGGAACGGCCGCGTCATCCTGGAAGCTGTCGATAAGCCGCCGTTGGATTACGCGTCGCCCAGCGCGCTGTTCACCATGGTGCTGGAGCACGAGAAAAAAGTCACGGCCGCAATCAACAAGCTCTATGACCTTGCCGTCAAGGAGAACGATCACGCCACTCAGATCGAGCTCCAATGGTTCGTCAAAGAACAGGTGGAAGAGGAAAAGAACGCGTCGGACGTCCTGCACATGCTGAACATCGCCGGTGAGAGCGGGGTATCGTTGCTCATGCTCGATCGGCAGCTTGCGCAACGAGCGGCAAAATAAGATGAGGGGAATGGAAGAGGGGGAGAAGGGGGGACTCTGGAACCTTGGGACGATGGGCTGATGGCTCCGACATGAAGCAGCTAGATGACGAACAACGATAGGCATTTATGAAATCGCGGGTCAGGTTCGGAATCCTCGGATACGGCCGGTTTGCGGAACGGACGATCGGGCCCGCGATCAAGGCATCGGGCATTGCCGAGCTTGTTGCTCTGCAGAAGCGGTCGTTGCCCGCTGCGAAGGAAAAGGCGCGGGAAGCCGGCGTCCCCCTTGCCTTCGGATCGGTCGAAGAACTCGTCCGGTCACCTGAAATCGACGCCGTCTTCGTCGTGTCCGCGAATTCCGGACACTGTCCCGATACCGTCGCAGCGGCGGAAGCCGGCAAGCATGTTCTGGTCGAAAAACCGATGGCGCTCACCGTGGCTGAAGGCGAACGGATGATCGGCGCATGCCGGAAGAATAACGTCACCCTTTCCGTCGGCCACATGGTCCGGCTCTCGCCGGCCGTCCGTCGGGTTCACGAGCTGGTTGCCGCGGGGACGTACGGAGCGGTCACCTTCGCGCGGGCGGATTTCTCCTATGACGGCAGGCAAAGCCACCGCGAATGGTTGCTTGATTCCCGAACTGCGGGAGGCGGTCCGCTTTTCGACATTGGCGTGCATTGTCTCGATACCCTCCGATTCGTTCTCGGCGATGAAGTGTCGTCTGTACGGGCCCACCTCTCCCCGCCGCCCACACCGGTGCGGACGGAGTCGGTTGCCAATCTATCGCTGAGGTTTTCGCGTGGAACGATCGGATCGGTGTATTGCTCGTACGAATCGTCAGTCAGGAAACGGTATCTTGAAATTGTCTGCCGCGACGCCGTGATGACCATTCCTGATTTTACCGCGAACAACGAGAAACTCTCTGTCACGATTGTCAAGGGAAGCGGCGATCTTCCCGCCGAGCGCTCTGCAGAAACGTTCGAGCCGATCAACCTCTATACCCTCGAAGTCGACCTCTTTGCCCGGGCAATTCTCGAAGGGAGCGAGCCGGAGCTTTCAGCCTCAAACGGTCTGGAAAACATGCGCGTCCTCGAGGCAGCACTCCGTCAGGCACGGCAGGATTGACGTGCGTCTCTTTTTTCGAAAGACCGGCGCCGGTGTTCCCCTTGTCATTCTTCACGGACTGTTCGGATCATCGAATAACTGGAACGGGCTGGCAAAGCGCCTCGGCGACTTCTTCTCGGTCTTCACGCTTGACCTGCGTAATCACGGACATTCTCCCCACGATCCGGTCCACACGTACCCCGCGATGGCGGGAGACGTCGTCGAGTTCCTGAATCAGGAATCTCTCCGTTCAGTGTATCTCCTCGGCCACTCCATGGGCGGAAAAGTGGCGATGGAGGTTGCTCTTGCCTTTCCCTCCCTTGTGCGCAAACTCGTCGTCGTCGACATGTCGCCGGGGGAACACCCGCTCCAGCACGATGGGATCCTCGATGCCCTTCGGTCCATTCGACTGTCGGATTTCACGTCCCGGACAGCCATTGATCTCTTCCTGAAGCTGCGGATCCCGGACGATCGCGTCCGTTCATTCCTCCTTACCAACATCCGACGTGCAGATGACGGGACATACTCCTGGTTGTTGAATCTTGAAGCTCTGGATTCGAACCGATCATCGCTGGCCGCTCCCCTGAAAGGCGGACGGGAATATCCCGGACCGACGTTGTTCGTCCGCGCCGAACAATCGGAGTATGTCCGGGAGGATGATCGGCCCCTGATCGCGCGGATGTTTCCCCGCGTGGAGGTCCAGACTATCGCCGGGAGCGGACACTGGGTTCACGCCGATGCTCCCGAAACATTCCTCTCGGTCGTCCGTACGTTTCTTCGGTCGCCCGTCACGGTGTGAATGGGAAAAAGAAAATCCCTATCTTGTCCCAGACACTGTGGAAGTTCCTGCCTTTCAACAGTCCTCCCGGAGGCTTCTCATGCGACGATCTGCCGTCGTTATCCTTCTCGTGCTCTGCGCTTTCCCCTTGATAGCCCTCCGCGAGGTCTACCGGACAGGCTCCGACGTGTTGCGGCGATTGAATATTCCGGACGATGTCGCTCGTGAGTGCATCTGGTCGAGTTTCAGCGGAAAGTACCTGTCCATCCCGGATGCACGTTCGCTGAAAGCCATCGCACGAGGCGACCGGGCTGCAATTGTCAAGGAGATCGGCGCGTATGCGCACGACTACGCCGCGACCGATGACTTTGCGAAGAGATATAATGACTATCGCATCTCCCGAAAGCCGGCCCCTCCGAACCCGCCAAAATCGATGGAGGAGATGAAAAAGGAACAAAAGGAGAATCTGGAGAAGTCCATCAAAGAGGCCGAAGAGGGGATGAAGTCGATGAGTGAAGACAATCGGGCCACGGTGCAAGGCGTCGTCGATGCTCTGAAGAAGCAGCTCGCCTCGATCGATGATCCGGCGAACCCGATGTTCTCGAAACAGATGGAAGATTTGTCTCAGCAGGGGTACGAGATGCAGAAGCAACAGTATCAGAAGCAGGTCGAGGACTGGGAAAAGGAATTTCCTCCATCGCCGAAGGAGATGATCCGGTCGTGGCTCAGGAAATTCCTTGCGGTCTCGCAGGACATCGATTTTAACGCGAACTTGAAGGATGGTATCGGGACGACAAAGATGTTTGTCAATCCCGAGTATGAGGCCAAGTCCGACCAGTGGAAGATGTGTTTCCGCGCCGGCAAAGAGACTGTTCAGGCAGGACGCGCTTATGCGACCTCGTGGCTCGCCGAACTGGAACAGGGGCAGTGACGACGGCAATGCTCCATCACACCTTCTGTCATCTTCCGGGGGTTACTCCGCGATCGGAACGCGCAATGTGGAATGCAGGGATCCGGACCTGGGACGACGCAGAACACGGATCCGCGGAGGTCCTCGCTGAGCGTGATCGCCCGGCCCTGCGAGAAACCATCTCACAATCGCGCCGTGCGATCCGCTCCGGCGACCTTCGGTTTTTCGCCGAGCGTCTTCCCACGCCGGAACTGTGGCGCGTCTTCGGCCATTTCCGGGGGAAGGCCGTCTACCTCGATATTGAAACGACCGGGATGGGAAAAGGGACCGATCACATCACGACGATTGTGGCGTACGACGGGCTCACGCTGGAACATTTTATCCATGGCAGGAATCTCGAGCAATTTCCTGAATATCTACGGTCGGTTGAGCTGCTGGTGACATTCAACGGCAAGAGTTTCGATCTGCCGTTCATTCAACGACAATTTGGAGAGTCCTTTTCACCCGTCCACCTCGACCTCCGGTACATTCTCAAGAGTGTCGGAGCGCAAGGCGGCCTGAAGAAATGCGAACGTCAATTGGGGCTGGACCGGGGCGAACTCGACGGCGTCGACGGGTACATGGCCGTGCTCCTGTGGCGCGAATACCGTCGGTCGCAAAATTTCCGTGCGCTCGAAACTCTCCTCGCATATAATTCGCTCGATGTCCTTAACCTGGAACCGCTCATGGTCACGGCGTTCAACAAGAAAATCGAGACGCTGCCGTTTGCCGACGAACTTCGGATGGAACTTCCGCAATGGCAGCCGTCTAGCCCGTACAACCCGGACGGCGAACTCGTGACCCGGCTGCGCACGCAGGTTCGCTATGAGCGTCCATGGTGAATCCTCTCTCCGTGCGAAAGAAACGCCGGTCGACGGGACGGCCACTTGCAGGAATCCTCACCCTGCTGATCATTCTCCCGGTCCTCCTGTTTTCCGTCTACGAGCTCGCGTCAATAAGCTCGACGGAAAAGATGCTCTCCGAGACGTATAACCGCCAGCTCGACGGCGTCCTCACGTCATTGAATCAGTACGCGTGGGATCTTCTCAGCATCTGGGCATCGGCGATGAACAGAACGATGCTCGAAGGGACGACCGCCGACTCAGTTCTCGCGCTCCAATTGGATCGCCATCCGTCAGTGGATGGTGCGTTCCTCGCAGACTCATCGGGGCATCTTGTCAATGCACGCATGCGTCAGGGCATGGTGATGGAGGAGGGGAAGCTGGGGGAAGCGTTCAGGGAGGCGTCGGCAGGTCTTGCACGCATGATCCAGCTCCGACAGACGGGATACACCCGTCTTCAGCCCCGGCTTCTCGACAGCGCCGCGGGGGATATGCGTGTGCTCCTTCTCTTTCCCTTCGAGTATCCGGACGGCTCCCAAGGGCTCGGTGGCATTGTCATCGATCCGGAGAAGTTTTCCCGAGAGGTCCTGGGCCCGCGACTGCGGGAAACGGCAGGAAGCCAGCTCGTCGCGGCCGTCTTTCGCAGCGGCACCAACAATGCCGTCTATGCGACGGAGGAATCGGGACTGGACAGGATCGTCCGGCGTCGGACACTCTGGATCTTCCCGAAATTGGATGTCGGGATACGATTCCGTGGAGATTCCGCGGAAGACCTTGCGGCGTCGCGGTCCCGCCAGTTGCTCGTTATCATCGTCGCCCTCGATCTCCTGCTTCTGACCGGTGCATGGCTCACATACCGCAACGTGCGGAGGGAAACCGAACTCGCCAAACTCAAATCCGATTTTGTGTCCAACGTCTCCCATGAACTCAGGACACCGCTCGCCTTGATCCGGATGTATGCCGAGACGCTGGAACTCGGCCGCCTTCCGAACGATGCGAAGAAGCAGGAGTATTATTCCACCATCGTATCCGAAACCGCCCGGTTGTCCCGGCTGGTGAACAACATCCTGAATTTTTCGAGGATGGAGGCAGGCCGGATGCCGTTCACGTTGCGGGAATCAGACCTGAACGGCATCGTGAAGAACACCGTCGAGGTCTGGAGGGAACTTCTCCGCACCGAGAACGTGCACATCGAGCTGGCGCTCGACGATGGCCTTCCTGCGGTACGGATCGATGATGAGGGCATCGGTGAGGCGCTGATGAACCTGATTGACAACGCGGTGAAGTACGGCGGCAAGGAGAAGTATCTGAAGATCACGACAGGGTGCGACGCCGCAAGGGCGTACGTCCGCGTGGAAGATCACGGCGTGGGGATTCCGCGAAAGGATGTGCACAGGATCTTCGACATGTTCTATCGCTCGACGGATCGTCCGGTCGAGGGAACACGAGGCAGCGGGGTCGGCCTCGCCATCGTGCGCAACATCATGGACGCTCACGGCGGAACTGCGACCGTCGACAGCACGCCAGGCAAAGGCAGTACGTTCACACTCTGGATTCCAAAGGGGTAAACTACGAGGAGTACCTGCACCATGCCCACGATCCTGATCATTGAAGATGAACCCAAAATGCGTGAGGGACTAAAAGACAATTTGTTGATTGAAGGATACAACGTGGATGTCAGTGGCGACGGTGGGGAGGGGCTGGCGAAACTCACCAGCGGTGCGTACGATCTGGCGCTGCTCGACGTCATGCTGCCGACCATGTCGGGCTTCGACGTCCTGAAGATGGCGAGGGAACGCGGCGTGTCCACATCGATTATCATGCTGACCGCGAAAGGTGAAGAGATCGACAGGGTGTTGGGCCTCGAGCTGGGCGCGGATGATTATGTCCTGAAGCCTTTCAGCCTGCGAGAACTTCTCGCACGCGTGAAGGCGGTCATGCGAAGGAAGGATCCTTCCGTTGCCGCCGGAGGTGAGATCGTGACGATCGGGAAACTGGTTGCGAACCTCGAAGCCTACACCGCGGAGAGCGACGGGAAAGAAGTGCCGTTGACCTCCAGGGAGTTCGAGGTTCTTAAATATCTCTGGTGTCACAAAAATCAAAATGTTTCACGGGAGACGCTGCTCAATGAGGTGTGGGGCTATGACGCCACGCCGACGACGCGAACGATTGATAACTTCGTCGTTCGACTCCGTCAGAAAATCGAACAGGACCCTTCGAATCCACGGCATATCGTCACGGTTCATGGGGCAGGGTATCGTCTGATCCCATGACAATTCTTTACATCCCCTGACGCTTCTGTCACATCTTCCTCCGTGGCCTGTCGTATTGTTTGGTAAACCGAGCGACAGATAACCGGAACCAACAGAACCACCAACGCAAGGAGGAAGACACCATGAAATCCCAACTGTTCTTCGTCGCGATGTTTGCCGCATCGAGCATGGCATTCGCCCAAGTGCGATCCGCTGATGCTGCTGTCCAGTACAGCGCCGGCAACTATTCGAACAAGATCGTTTCCTTTGATAAGGCCATCAAGAACCTGGTCTGGTGCTTGTCCGATGAGAATGAGGGAGTTGTGAAGTCTGCGCTTTCTCATATGGTTCGCGTCAGGATGGCAAATTCGGACCTGGCGATGCGGAACGTGAAATCGGCAATCAAGGATCTTATCGTCGGCGGGTCGACACCAGTGGTCCGGTACGAGGCATTCCTCGCCAACGTGATCATGGAAAACCCCAACCTGATCAGCCTGACCGATTGCGACGTCTGCAACACGCCGGACAAGTTGTTTGCGACCATCGCGGCCAAACTGCAGGATGCGACATTTGCGCAGGCTGGCCCGAGCTATTCGGCAAGACATTGACAACTATTTACATCCATTAATATCCGAATGACACTTCCTGGGTAACGGCTCCGTACATTAGCATAGCACACAATGACGGAGCCGTTCTATTTTCCGGAGATTACGCCATGAAATCGTTCCTCTTCACTTTCGCCCTTTCCCTCCTGATCGGAGCCCCGACGGCCAGGGCCCAGGAATTCTCCCGATTGGTGGATTTGCGCGGTCAATGGAAGTTCGAAGCGGGAGACGAGATGGCCTGGGCCGACCCGAAGTTCAACGATAATTCATGGGATGCCGTCCGCGTCCCCTCCCCATGGGAGGAGCAAGGGTATCCGGGCTATGACGGTTATGGGTGGTACAGGAAGCACTTCCGCGCTCCGAAAGGACTCCAGGGGAAAATACTCATTTTGAAGGTCGGCGCCGTCGACGATGTCGATGAGACGTATGTCAACGGACGATTCATCGGGTTCTGCGGCAGTTTTCCCCCCGCCTACGAGTCAGAGTATTCGGTCCAACGAGAATACCAGATCCCAGCCTGGCTGCTTCATGAAGGTGACGACAATGTGATCGCAGTCCGTGTCTATGATGATCAAATGAACGGAGGCATCACCGGCGGAGAAGTTGGTCTGTATGAAGTGCGGGATGAACCGTACCCCGATGCGGCCCTTGATGGTATGTGGAAGTTCCAAAAGGGAGATTCACCCGACTGGAAAACACCGGGTTTCGATGACAGCGGCTGGGGGAGCATTTACGTTCCAACCTACTGGGAAACACAGGGATACGAGGGATATGATGGCATCGGGTGGTACAGACTGCACTTCTCCGTGGATCCGAAGTTCGAAGGAAAACGGCTTGTTTTCCTTCTCGGAAAGATAGACGACTACGATGAAACCTACCTGAATGGACAGGTCATCGGGAAGACGGGTGCGATTCCGGCAGACGGGAAGCCGGGTCGGACGGGAAATCAGTACTCATGGCTCAGGACATACACGATCCCTGTCGGCCTTCTTAAGGTCGGAGAAGAGAATGTCCTTGCCGTCCGCGTCTGGGACGGTCGGCTCCACGGTGGAATCTATCAGGGTCCCCTCGGGCTGATAACCCGGGATCGATACAACGATTGGCGAGCCAACAAAAAAGAGCACAATGGGCCGATGGACTTCTTTATAGACATGTTCTCGAGGTGATTCTTGGGAGCCTGGTTTCCAGGCTTCCATTTTCCTTATAGTTTGAAACCTTCCAAACATCCCTCCGTATAACGATATCTGACGCCGCCTTGGTAAGCGACGCGATAACTTCCGTTCATTTCCAAAGCCGACTTGAAAATCCGCACTCTGCCATCAAACCCTCACCTTTGTCTCTGTGACCCTAGTGATGATCGCAGTAATCCGGTGATTCGTCGGACTGTGAGGCGGCAAATTTCCTTTATGGAGCGTCTACATGAATAAACGCAACGTAGTGTTTTGTGCGCTTGCAGGAGCGTCCCTCCTGTTCTTCGGTGCCGGATCGCCCAACGATCCGAACACCGCAGTATTGCACGGACTGAATCCGGCAAATATGGATCCAGCAGTTTCGCCGGCGACCGACTTTTTTGAGTACGCAAACGGGGGCTGGCTCGCGAAGAATCCCGTTCCGCCCGAATACAGCAGGTACGGCAGCTTCGAAGAGTTGACCGAAAAAAACTACCGTGATCTCCGGGAGATCCTTGAGAACGCCGAAGCGAATACCGGCGCTCAAAAAGGGACGAACCTCCAGCGGGTTGGCGATCTGTATGCGAGCGCGATGGACACCGTCCAGGCTGATCAAGACGGAATCACACCGGTGGCCGGGTTGCTTTCACGGGTTGAGTCAATCCAGAATCTCACCGACCTCGCCTCGACGGTCGGCTATCTGCATTCCCACGGATTCGGCGGCGTGTTCCGTTTCTACGTCGGGCAGGATGCGAAGGCAAGCACGAACGTCATCGCCCAGATCGCCCAAGGTGGCCTCGGCCTTCCGGATCGCGACTACTATACGAAGGAGGATGACCATTCGAAGACCCTCCGCGATGAGTATGTCAAGCATGTCGCGAAGATCTTCGAACTGGCAGGGGCGACTTCCGACCAGGCTGCGTCCTCAGCGAAGACCGTGATGGAGATCGAGACCGATCTCGCAAAGGCATCGATGACGCGTGTCCAGCGCCGCGATCCCAATGCAACCTACCATAAGATGAAGCTCGCTGATCTCGAGGAGAGTGCCCCATCGTTTTCGTGGTCGACGTACCTCTCTCAGGTCGGGGAAAAGAACCCGGGGATGTTGAACGTCGAACAGCCGGAATTCTTCAAAGCCGTAAGTACGATGCTGACCGCCCGCCCGATTGCGGACTGGAAGACGTACCTTCGCTGGCACATCCTGCACGAAGCGGCGCCGATGCTCAGCAAGAATTTTGTGGACGAGAATTTTGCGTTCTACGGCAAAACCATGACCGGGGCGAAGGAAATGCGTCCCCGCTGGAAATTTGCCCTGAACGTGGTGAACGGCAGCATCGGCGAGGCGCTCGGCATGCTGTATGTTCAGAAGTATTTCCCGCCCGAGGCGAAGCAGCGGGCTCTGGAAATGGTCGAGAACCTCAAAGAGGCGTTCCGCGACAGGATCAAAACCCGGCAATGGATGAGCGATGAAACCAAGTACAAAGCGCTCGGGAAGCTGGACGCCTTCCAGGTGAAGATCGGCTACCCGGACAAATGGAAGAGCTATGCCGGCCTGGACATCGACCGTGGCCCTCTCGTGTTCAATGTCATGCGCTCCGACTCGTTCGATTTCCAGCGGGATCTCGCCAAGATCGGGCAGCCCGTCGACCGCACGGAATGGGGGATGACACCGCCGACTGTCAATGCATATTACAATCCTTCGATGAACGAGATCGTCTTCCCGGCGGGGATTCTTCAGCCGCCGTTCTTTGATCCGAACGCCGACGATGCCGTCAACTATGGCGGAATGGGAGCGGTGATTGGGCATGAAATGACGCACGGATTCGACGACGAAGGGAGTCAGTTCGACGCGAAGGGAAATCTTCAGGACTGGTGGACGCCGGTCGACAAGATCGCCTTCACCGCCCGGACGCAGTTCGTCGAACGTGAATACGATTCGTTCACCCCGATCGACACGCTCCATCTCAACGGCAAACTGACCCTTGGCGAGAATATCGCCGATCTCGGAGGTTTGACGATTGCCTACGACGCATTGCAGAAGGCGATTGCGAAAAAGAACCCGGGGACCATTGACGGGCTTACCCCCGATCAGCGGTTCTTCCTCGCGTGGGCACAGATGTGGCGGGCGAACTACCGGCCGGAGGAACTGCGGCGCCGGTTGATCATTGATCCGCATTCACCCGGGAAGTTTCGCACGATCGGTCCCGTGGTCAATATGGATTCGTTCTATCAGGCGTTTAACGTGAAGGAAGGCGATCCGATGTTTCGTCCCGTGAATGAGCGGGCGAAGATCTGGTAAGAATCACCTCGTTGCTGTTGCTGACGGTCCCGCCCGACAACGGCGGGACCGTTCTTGTTATCTCACCGAAACCGCAAAATCCGTTCCCTCCCATTTCGCGGCGCTCATCCAATAAAATGTGAACCGGACGACCGTTCCTGTCGGGAGCGTGCCGGTCGGTAACTCCACAACATGAAGACCGAACCCGGTATCGACCGTCAAAGAATCGTTGACGACCTGCCAGTTGTCGGGGCTCCAATGCACGCGGGCTGGAGCGAGGGTTTCGATCCGGAGGGTCCTGCCGGAGGAAAATTCCGAACACTTGAGATTGAAACGCCAGATCGCCAAAGAGGAGTCGGTCCGATCGATCACATACCGTTGATATGCATGCGGAGGCATATCGAAGACGCGACCGTCTTTCAGCGACCGGAGAAGCTTGACATACTCGGCATGCGCCCAGGCCAATGGCATCGCCGAACCGGACGGTCTACCAAGGAACAGTCCCCGCCCGGGGATATCCGCAGAGTCCCAGATTTGTTCCGGGATCATCCCCCCATCGTTGGCAAATGATTCCATCGTGGAAAGGAGCCTCCGGGCCCGATCGACGTTCCCCCGGGCGAGCTCGTAGTGGGCGCGCTCCCCGGTCATTAGAGGCCAGCCTCTCCCGATCCCGGTCCCGTCGAACGGTGAGCCGTCGGCGTGTTCGCCGTACCCGTCGTCGTTGTACCGGTGCCACGCGGGACCGGTCGGGGTGTCGAACTTCAGGAGCGCATCGATGACTTTGACGGTGTTGACGATGCGCGGATCGTCCGGTGAGCGGAGTCCAAACCGGACCAGCGCAAACGCGTCGGGGCTGATGATGTCCTTGGCAGGCTCTTCGGTGTCCGAGGGAGGGCGGTTCTTGATGGAGACAAAACCACCCGCCGGGGAAGCTGCATCGCATACATCCTGCGGGGCGATCCGGACGTAATAGCCGGGCACCCCTGTGCGCTGTGCGAGATCGGTCGACGTGACATAGGTCCAACGGTCGAGACTCGAATGCCAGTAGTCGGCGGTCTCCTGTAAATATTTCTTCAGCAACGGTTCCTGGAAGCGTTCCGCAAGGCTCGCGGCGGCAAGAAGGGCGGAAATCTCGACAGCAAGCGTGAACGGAGAAAACCCCGCATCTTCCTCCCATCGGTCCTCCTGCGTGACAGGCCCGTTCACCATCACGTAGCAGGCTGCCCTCCGGACGAGAGGCCAATAGCGTGCGAGTTCATCGGTCGTGAGCGCCCCATTCCGGAAGGCGAGATCGACGAGGAGAATCGGGAATGCGGTTTCATCCATCTGGATTCCCGGCCAGTACGGCGTCCCGTCGAGCCACATATTCTGTGGCCAGTGTCCGTCCGCCGCCTGTGTCTGTTGCAGATATTGGAGAACGCGACACATGTCATCGGTGGACCCGGCAGCGAGCAACGCTCCCGCGGCTTCGGCGAGATCGCGGGGCCAGACGAGGTGGTACCCACCGAGGTCGTCATCGCCTTTCGAAAACCCCCAGGGGATCGACAGACTCGCGATGATTCCTCCAGGATGCAATTTTGATTCGCACGCGCGAAGCACGGATAAACTCACGCGATAAAAGTGTTCCGTCTTGTTGTTCTCCCCGGGAATGGCCGGAAGACTCTCCTGCCAATCACGCCATCGGCGCCGATAGTCGTTTTCGACCGATGCGAAGTCCTGCCGGACCCCCGCCAATGCGTTGCTGCATGCAGCTCCCCAATTCTCGCCGAACCCCAGGGCGAGAACGATTGCCCCATGCCCGCTCTGATGATCGAGCTCGGCAATCAATGCGACGTTTCCGTCTTCCGCGCGATCGTATTCCCACGTCATCTGAAAATGAGTGAAGACATCCTGCCACCCGTCGGATGTCCCGACATAGCCCACAGAGCGTTTGAGAAACCCTGCGGAACAGGCAAGCGCAAGGGCCGAGCCGTTTCGTTGGGCACAGAGCATGGGGGTCCCGGAATATTCGGTCAGCCAGGCAGTGTTGCCCGCGCCGAAATTCCCAAGATGGGGAGCAAGGAGGGCATAGACATGATAGTCTTCGGTCCGCCCGTCCGTGGCAGTGAAGAGGATCCGTTGGAGGATCACGTCATGCAACGGATCGGCAATGATCGTCTTGTCAATGACGTATCGATTCAGGAGACAGGTGTTCCTGAGGTGGTGCGACGGGAGGTTCTCTTCCCCGGGGATGATTGTCGACCGGGTATCCCGCTTCTCTTCCGAGAAGAAGTCGCGACCGTTCGTGACAAGCAGCTCCATGTCCCTGGTACATGCCTGGTCCACATCGGGGAAGTACACTTCATTCAGGATGCCGTGGCTATGCGTAAACCAGACGCGGCTGGCGGGACTGAGGGCCGTCCCGATTCCATTCTTTGCGCTTGACGTCCAGCGGGCGGGAATTCCCGGCCAGCCGGGTGCGAATCGTGGAACATCGTTCACCGAACGTTTCCTTTCATCATGCCATGGAGGACCACTCGACAACCGATTTGATTTCATCGGCCGGGTGGGTATCGAAGGCTGCTGCTGAATCCTGCGCCGGATGACGGTGCGTAATGAGCTTCGCCACGTGTCCGGGCCACCGGAGATTGGCGTTCCAGAGGTCGTCGACTGCCATCCGAAAATGCCCGCGCGCCGCGTTCACGCTGCCGACCATGAGCTGGTTTCGAAGAACGAGTTTTCGCATCAGCTCTCCGCCGGAGATCTGTACCGGCCTGTCTCCTCCCGGGATTCCGGTGAGGACGTGGAGACCGTTTATTGCCAGCGCATCGAGCAGTTGGAAATCGAGGGAGGCAATGCCTGCGGCTTCCAGGATCAGATCAATCGGGCCAATGGCATCGCTGACTTTGTCCGTGGGTACGGACCGTGCATCGATGTAGCTCCCGCCGATTGCCGTCAGCCATTGCGGTCGGGCGCTGGCAGCATCGACAACATCGAGGCCGAACACGTTTGCACCGCGGAGCTGGAGGACCATTGTTCCGAGGAGGCCGATTGGACCCAGCCCCGCGACGAGGCAGCGTCGGCCGCGCAACCAATCCGGCGAGGCAAGGGCATCCGGGAGTCTGGCGGCCTGGATATGGACGGCCTCATCGATCGCCTTCTCCACCACCGATGTCGGTTCGGTCAGTACACCGATCGATTCGAGCTCGCGCGGGACACGGACGACGAACTGTTCTTTGTCGAGCGCGTATTCCGCTTCGTAGCCGTCGAGCCCCCAGATGCCGCGTTCGGAATACTCTCCGGTCTCACACATATCGAATCGGTCCAGCCCGCAGGATGCGCAGCGTCCACACCCGCGACGAACGGTAAACAGCGCGAGGTCTCCTACTTTCACATCGCGGACTGAGGGGCCGATTTCGACAACCTGGCCCAGCATCTCGTGGCCGATGACGAGCCCATTTTTTCCAGCCGGCGCTTTCGAGCGGCCGCCGCCGGCTTCTTCCCTATCCGTGCCGCAGATGCCAACGCGAAGAACGCGGAGTTTCACCTCATCGTCACCCTGAAGCTGGGGCTCCGGCCTCTCGATGAGCTGGACTCCTTTGTTTCCCGGAATAACCGTGAGTGCTTTCATTGAGTGTTCCCAAATGGATCGAATATGGACCCCGTTATACAACGAAGTTTTCTGGTGCAGGAATTCCTGACCCGGCGAAAGAAGCCCGGGACGCAACTTCGGTCCGAAATTCGCGTAATTATGACTACCAGTCACAGAGTTGTCGCCTGCCAATTTTATCTACTTATTCTCTTGACAAAATCTTATTCACGTACTTATATTATTGCATAATTAATGACTGTCAGTCATTATCAATATATATCCGAGGTACGCATGGGCATTAAAGAGCGCAAAGAACGTGAGAAGGGGGCCCGCAGGGAGGAGATCATCAGCGCCGCCGAGAAAGTATTCTTCGAAAAAGGACTGGTTGTTGCTACAATGGACGAAATTGCGGAACGCGCCGAGCTGAGCAAGGGGACGATCTATCTTTACTACAAGAGTAAGGAGGACCTGTATATCGCCGTTGCGCTCCGTGGTTGGGATATCCTTGCGCGGATGTTCAAGGAGGCCACCTCGACCGGAGAGCAGCCGCTAAAGGTGCTGGAAAATCTTGGCAACGCGTACTACTCCTATTTCATGCAGTATAGGAACTACTACCGGATGTCCTATTTCTTCGGCAACAAGGAAATGTTCTCCCAGGTCTCGAACGAAATGACGGATCAATGCAATCTTTCGAACAAAACGATCTGGGACATCGTCTCGGGAGTCGTCCAAACGGCGCTGGCGGAAGGGCTGATCCGGGACGACGTCAAGGCCATGGAAGCCGGCGTCATGCTTTGGGCCAACTCCGACAGCCTCATGCGATTGATGGACCAGGATGAAAACAGCTGGCTGGACAAGATGCAGATCGATCTTGGAGAGCTGTTGAAGAAATCGAACCGTTTCCTCGTGGAAGGGATGCTGACAGACAAAGGGAAGAAAAAAATAAAGGGTCTGTTCGAACCTACCAGCGTGGCGGTCAGGAATTAAACGTTGCAGGCGACGGGGCCCGACCCTCGATATCGGGCCCGTGGACACAGTACATTCCTTAAACCTCTCTGTCTCAACAATTGAATGACGATGAACTTTCATCTGAACGTACTCGTGAGCGCAGTGCTCGGTGTCGGGATCACGTTTGCCCAGGAGCCCCTTACGCTGAACAAGGCGGTGACCACGGCACTCGAGCAGAACCGTTCGCTGCTCAGCGCGAGACACGATGTGACCGCTTCGCACTGGGGGAAACTGAACGCCATCACCAATTTTCTTCCGAAAGTCGAACTCTCCGGCGGTGTAACGAGGATCGACGAGCAGACGCTTGCCCGCGCCAACGCCGCGGTCGATTTCATCAAAGCGGTCGCGGGGCCGATGGGGATCCCCCCTTCAATGCTTACCGATCTCAGGCCCTTTGCCTATCGCGACACGTATTCGACAGACATTACGATCGTGCAGCCGGTGTATAATGGTGGAGCGGAGATCGTCGGATTATCGGTGGCCAACGCGGCGGAAGACAAGAGCCAGTACTCTTTCGAGGATGCCGAACAGGACGTCATGGCGCGGACCAAGATCACCTACTTCACCGTCCTGAAGGCCCAGGAGCTTGTCGGTCTCTCCCATGACGCTGCCGAGCGGACGAAACGGTACCTGGAGATGACGGAACGGCGCGCGGCTCTCGGTCAGAGAACGCAGACGGATGTCCTCCGTTGGGAAGTGGCGTATGCCTCCAGCCAGGGGACAGTAATCACGGCAGAGAACGGCCTTGCCATGGCCCGGATCCAATTGAATGATGTCATGGGGGTCGAGCTCGAGCGGCAGTTCGTGCTTGAGGCGGTTGGTCAGCCGGATTCCTCGGTGCTCGTCGCGTCGGTTGTTCTCTCACCGGTCGACGGTCATCCCTCGTCGGCCATTGATCCCGGATTCCTCGAGGTCCATCCCGCGATGAGGGTCATGGACGCGAACCTCCGTCTCGCGGATGCGAACGTGGAGAACTCGTGGGTCAATTTCAAGCCCCGCGTCAATGCCGCATTCCAGTACGGTTGGGAAAAGAACAGCACGTTTGCGCTGGACGGCATCCGCCCGTGGGCGTTCGCGTTGACCGTCAGCTATCCGCTGTTCAACGGGTTCGGCGATGTCACGAACCTTGAAAAATCGCGGTATGAATACAAACGGACAGAGGCGCAGGTGGAGAGCTTCCGTCGTGGGCTGATGATGGCGGCGACGAATGCGCGCCTCAGCCTCGTTGCGGCACAACAGCGTATGGAAACGGCGAGAAAGGCACAGGCGGAAGCGCTGGACGTTCTGAATTCCCTGACCCGGCGGTACGAAATGGGTGGTGCATCGAATGTCGATCTGATCGACGTCCAAACGGCGTTTACGTCAGCGAAGACGGACTACATCACAGCCTACTACGATTTCCTGATCGCCGACACGCAGCTCGCGCGGGCGACGGGCACAGTGCGACAATAGCAGGAACGCAACCTACCATTCCCGAAATCTCGTGAGGTCTTGCCATGTCAGCGGTAACATTCATGAAAAAACCCCTCGTGTGGATCGTCGCTGTGGCGGTCGTCATTATGATCGTCGGGTTCGCGAATCACACCGAGCAAACGAAAGCTGTGGAGCGGGCGCCGGATACGGTCCCCGTGGAAGTCGCAACGGTGAGCAGCGGCCCCCTCACGGAGACCGTCAGCGCGGTCGGCACCGTATCGGCGATGCGCGACGTCAACGTCAGCTCTGAGACTGCGGGCCGGGTGACGAAGGTCCTGTTCAATCTCGGGCGCATCGTTCACACCGGGGACGCGCTGGTTCTTGTCGACGACGAACTGAAGTCGGTTGCGCTCGACCAGGCAAAAGCCCAGGCACTGGCTGCGGAAACAAACTTTGAGAAGGCGACGCACGACTACGCGCGCGCGGAATCGCTCTATCAGTCGCACGACATTGCCGACGTGGAACTGGAAGGGAGCCGCCTTTCCCTGCATTCGGCCGAGGCGCAGCTCAAGGGCGCACAGGCGGGGTTGCGTGCAGCGGCCCGTCAGATGGCCGACACCCGGATCAAGTCCCCGATCGACGGCGTGGTCGCTTCGAAACGCATTGAAGTCGGAGAGATGGTCACCCCCGGCCGCGAGGTGGCGAACGTTGTGGAGATTGCCACCGTGAAGGTGAGACTGAGCATTGCGGAGGAAAACATCGGGAGGGTGGCTCCGCGTCAGAAAGCAACCCTGCAGATCGACTCCCGTCCCGGGCTGCGAATGGACGGGACCGTCCTCGCGGTGGGGTCGAAGACCGGTCACCGACAGGTCACACCTACCCGGTCGAGGTCATCGTCAAGAATACGAAGGCCCTGGACCTCAAGGTCGGGATGTTCGTCCGCGTGGAGATCGCCACGAACGCGGTGACCAAGGCGCTGACAATTCCGGCTGACGCGATCATCGCCGGTGAAGCGAGTCCCCGGGTGTTCGTTGTGGAGGATGCCGTCGCACGGCTTCGGCCGATCACCCTCGGCATCCGCTCCGGAGACCGGTGCCAGGTGGTCCAGGGGTTGAAGGAAGGCGATACGATCGTTTCCTTCGGCCAAAAGGACCTGAAGGACGGTGCCAAAGTTCTCGTGAAGTGAATTCGAAATCTTCCTGGACCATCAGATGAAACTTACAGAAATTGCGATTCGGCGACCGTCATTCATGACCATGATATTTGTGACGCTCGCAGTGCTGGGGGTGTTCGGCTACACCCGGATGGGGGTCGACCTGCTCCCGAAAATGGACTGGCCGATGGTCTCCGTCGTCACCGTCTACCCCGGCGCGGGGCCGAAGGAAGTTGAATCGCAGGTGTCGAAACCCATCGAAGAGGCGATCAGCAGCGTCAGCAAACTGGACAACGTGCGCTCGTATTCGAGCGAAGGCGTGTCCGTCGTCATCGCGCAGTTTCTCTTTTCCGCGGACGTGAATCAGGTCGTGAATGACGTCCAGCGGGCCGTCGATGCATCGCGCAGCAAGCTGCCGGACGACTGCAAGGAGCCGCGGGTTTCGAAATCGGACATGAACTCGTTCCCGATCCTGCGGGTCTCCGTGACCGGCCAGTATGAGCCGCGGGAACTGTTCCAGCTCGTGAAGGACAAGATCAAGCCGAAACTGGAACAGGTCGACGGTGTCTCCTCCGTGACAATCGTGGGAGGACAGGAGCGGGAAATTCGCGTGGAAGTGGACAACCAGAAGTTGAATGCGTACGGGATTTCGATCCTCCAGGTGTCGCAGTCGCTTGTCCGCGAAAACCTCGACTTCCCGACGGGAAAAATCGACGAACCCGTCCACGAATATATCGTCAGGATAGCCGGGAAATTTCGCTCACTGGATGAGATCCGGAATGTGGTCGTCGCGACGACCTCCACAGGGGTGGTGTACCTGAAGGACATCGCGAACGTGCTGGACTCGCAGAAGGAGACCTACACCCTCAGTCGGCTGAACAACGAGGCCTCGATCGCCCTTCTCATCCGGAAACAATCCGATGCCAACAGCGTCCGAACCTGCGACATGCTGCAGGCGGCGATGACCAGGGTTGAAGGGGACTACGGCAACCGCGTGAAGTTCACGATCGCGCAGGACCTTACCACGTTCACGCGGAAGTCGCTGCAGGAGATCAGGCGTGATCTCTCCCTGGCCATACTCATGGTCGCCATCGTGCTGTTCCTGTTCCTCCACAGCTTCAGGAATTCGCTGATCGTCCTCCTCGCGATCCCGACATCGCTGATCTCGACGCTTTTCTTCATCTGGTTGTTCGGGTTCACGATCAACGTGCTGTCCCTGATGGCGCTGACGCTCGTCATCGGGATCCTGGTGGACGATTCGATCGTCGTGCTGGAAAACATTCACCGGCACCTCGAGCAAGGAGAGGAGCCGGTGAAGGCAGCGATAGAAGGCCGGAGCGAGATCGGCTTTGCCGCCATTGCCATCACGCTGGTGGACGTCGTGGTCTTTCTCCCGATCTCCCTCGTCGGGGGGCTTGTCGGACGCATCTTCAGCGAATTCGGAATAACCGTCGTCGTCTCCACGCTGCTTTCGCTCTTTGTCTCCTTTACGCTCACGCCGATGCTTGCGGCAAAGTGGTCGCGGATCACCCGCCATGCCGAGAACAGCCTGCTCGGACGGGTGGTGCGTGTCCTCGATGATTGGCAGACACGGTTGGGAGAGCGCTACGAGACGATTCTTCAGTGGGCGCTCGGTCACAGGACCGCTATTGTCGCGCTCAGCGCCGTTCTCCTGATCGGCGCGATTGCCCTCATCCCCCTCGGGTACATCGGCACGGAGTTCATGACAGATTCGGACCGCGGAGAGTTCGCGGTGAATATCGATATGCCGCTCGGGACGACCACACAGAAGACCGATGAGGCGGTGCGTCGGGTTGAGGCGTACGTCGGCGCATTGCCCGAAGTGGACCGATTCCTGTCGACGGCAGGGAGGCAGGAGAGCCAGTGGAAGAACGCCGACGAATCCAATGTCGGACAGGTGCAGGTGAAGCTTGTCGACAAACGGCTGCGAAGCCGCTCCACGCAACAGATCATGCTTGCCATCAAGGAGGAGGCGGCAACGATCCCGGGATTGAAGACCAGCTTCCACACCATCAGCATGTGGGGCGCTGCCAACGTGGCGCCGCTGCAAATCGAAATCATCGGACAGGACCTCGATCAGGTGGTGAAGTACTCGGAGCAGGTCGCGGACATTCTGACGAAGGCAAAGGGGACGGTCGACGTGGTAAGTTCCTGGGAGGAAGGGAAGCCCGAGGTAAAGATCGAGGTCGACAGGGACAAGACCGCGCGCATGGGGTTGAGCCTTGCCGAAGTCGGCCTGGCAGTCCGGACGGCACTGGAGGGAGACATCTCCACCAAGTATCAGGAGGGGGATGCCGAATTCGACATGCGTATCGTGTTGAACAAGGAGAGCCGATCGCGCGCACAAGATGTCGGGGACATCACCCTGCTGAATCATTTCGGCCAGCCGGTCCGGCTCAGTCAGGTCGCGAACATCTACTATGGCCTCGGACCATCGCAGATCCAGCGAAAGGACCGCGAGAGACTGATTACGGTCGCTGCGAACCTGTCGGGACAGGTCCCGCTGGGACAGGCAACGGAGGAAGCGGAATCGATGATCAACGCCAGGGGGATCCCGCCGGGAATCCGTGTGTTCTACGGCGGAGACTCGGAGAATATGCGCGACATGTTCAGCGATATGACGATCGCGCTCAGCCTCGCAGTCCTGTTCGTTTTCATCATCATGGTGAGTCTCTTCGAGTCGTACATTCACCCATTTACCATCATGTTCTCGCTCCCGCTTGCACTCGTTGGCGCCCTCGGCGGGCTTGCGCTGACGAGAACGACCTTGAGCATGTTCAGCATGATCGGCATCATCATGCTGATGGGATTGGTGACGAAGAATGCGATCCTCCTGGTCGATTTCACAAATACCCTGCGTTCCCGCGGCCTTGCGATGCATGATGCGCTTGTCCAGGCGGGAAAGACGCGCCTGCGTCCGATCATCATGACGACGGCAACGATGGTGTTCGGTATGATGCCGCTTGCGGCAGCCCTCGGCACGGGCTCCGAAATGCGCCAGGGGATGGGGATCGTCGTCGTCTGCGGGCTGATCAGTTCGACCCTGCTCACGCTCATTCTCATTCCGGTCATCTATACGTATATCGACGGGCTGCGTGCAAGCGTGCCGGGTCTGTTCAAGCGCGTGGCGTGGGCTGCACGGATTCCATGGAAGGGGCGGCCGGCGTCAGTGCGGGAAGAAGGAGCGGGAGCGTAAGCGTAAGGATTGATTTTCTAGGAAGCTCTTGGTAGTTTGACTGCGAGAACTCAGACTCGTGCAGACTCCCAAAAGCCTTTTCACCGCAAACTCTCCTGTTTCCGCTGCCTGGCAGGAGGCAATGGCGGACCGGTCGTTCAGACGGCATCTGTTCGGGACACTTCTTGTCCTCCTCCTGACGCTTGCCGGTCTGTCACGCTTTCTTGAATTTGTGGAGAGCCGGCCGGGGATCACGGTCGGAGATCCGGTCCTGCTCCACATTCCTCCGATCGATTTCACCTGGCTGACCTTCGGGCTGATCTACCTTGGTCTGATCGTTGGATTTGTGACGCTTGGGCGTACACCGCGGATTCTGCTCATTGCGCTGCAGAGTTACATCCTTATGGTAATTGCCCGCGTGGCGATGATGTATTCTCTCCCCCTGGAGGCGCCGGCAGGCCTGATCCCGTTGAACGATCCGTTCGTCCAGTTCTTCGGAAGCGGACAGACGCCGACAAAGGATCTCTTCTTCTCCGGTCACACCTCTACGCTGTTTCTCCTGTGTCTCACCGCCCAATCGAGAACGCTCAAAGCGTTGTTCCTCATTTGTACGATCAGCGTCGGGATTGCCGTAATCCTGCAGCACGTGCACTACACTGTCGATGTCCTCGTTGCGCCGTTTGTCTCGTATGGCGCACTGCGCATCGTTCAACGGCTCCATCGGCGGTCGACGCTGCGCATCATCCGGCGCGATCGATTTGCTGCACGGAAGAGCGGCGCCGCGTCGATTCTCCTCCTGGTGCTTCTTCCAGCATATTCCCGATCCCAGTCGACTGTTCGTGAAGACAGTCTCTTCGCGCCGAGTCTCGGTCATTTCCAGCGCTATGCCGTTGTCCTCCCCGCGGATTATGCACCGACGAACAAATACCCGGTATTGTATCTCCTGCATGGGTTGTGGGGAAGCGAAGTCGATTGGTGTGAAAAAGGGCATCTCACAGACCATGCGTCCAGGTATGAGCTCATCGTGGTGATGCCCGACGCCGGAAATTCCTGGTATGTGAACTCTGCCGTGAATCCGCGCGACCGGTTCGAGGACTTCATCGTCAACGATCTTCGCGATACCGTCGAATCGCGGTATTCAATCGACACCACACGTCGAGCGATCGCAGGCCTCTCGATGGGCGGGTATGGAGCATTCATGCTCGCCCTTCGTCATCCCGGGATGTTCCGGTTCGCAGGCGGGCTGAGTTCTGCAATCTCGTTGCCGCGCGACCTCGCCGACGGCGATCCGGGGATCAGGCCGGAGGATGCCGCGCTGTTGGGCACGAAGGACTCCTGCCTCGCGCACGATGTTGTTGTTCTCACACGCCGTGTTCCCGCAGATGCAGCCCCGTATTTCTATGCCGCCGTCGGGATTCAGGACGAGTATCGGAAGTTTCTCCCGTATCATCGCACGTGGACCGATTCCCTGCGCGCAAGAGGGATTGCCTACGAGTACCACGAAGTCCCCGGGAAGCACAACTGGCAGTTCTGGGACAGAGAGATCGTCCCGTTGCTTTCACGGATGGCAGAACTCCTCCCAATCACCTCGGCTGATCACCATGGTCAACGCTGATCCCCCCGCGGAACGAGTTCTTCGGCGCCTCCTGCCTCGGATATTCTGGATTTTCGTCGTGATCATCGTCCTTGCGTACAGCGGGATGGGGATGTGGTTTGTGATCAATGAGCAGCGGCTGGTGCTCCACCCAACACGGGCGATCGTCCGCCCCGAGAATACACCGGATTTCTCGTATACCCGCGTCGAGCTGCGGACAAAAGACAATGTTCGCCTGATCGCCTGGGAAATGCATTGTCGACGGGGCGATTCGACCGGGATCTGGATTCTGTATTTGCATGGGAATTCCGGAAATATCTCCGATTGCGTCGATCGCTACCGGCAACTCGAACGCCTGGGTGTCAACGTCTTTGCGGGCGACTATCGTGGGTTTGGAGAAAGCGACGGACGCCCGGACGAGGAAGGTCTCTCTCTGGATGCCGATGCAATGGCGGACTATCTGACGGATGTTCTCCGCATTCCGCCGCATCATATCATCGTCTATGGACACTCGCTCGGAGCGGCTGTGGCGATCGATCTCGTCGGCCACTTCGATGCTGCCTGCCTGATCGCCGAAGGCGCCTTCACTTCCATGGTCGACCGGGAACAGCAACTGTATCCGCTCCTTCCGGTGAAATTCCTGGCACAGTATAGGTTTAATTCTATCGGCCGTGTCGAAGCCCTGACGATTCCCAAACTCTTTATTCATGCTGTGGACGATGCCAGCATTCCGTATTCGCAGGGGCGGTCGCTTTTTGATGCGGCTGCTCCCCCAAAAGCATTCCTCTCCCTCCGCGGCGGTCATGCGGATTGCATCCTCATCGATGATGAGAATTTTCTGAACGGCGTCCGGTCGTTTCTGACCGGCGTGTCCGTATTGCCTGTCCCTCAACGACCGGTCTCCTCCGCAGGCGAATAGCGATTCAACGTCGTTCTCCGGAGAACAGATGTTGTGTTGAGGGGAAACTCTTCACGAGCCCACTGTACTCACGAGGTGATTCATGCGTCTCTGTCACTCTGTCCTGTCCATCTTCGTCTGTCTTTTTGCAGTCATCGCTGCCAAAGCCGAAGGCAACGAGCCCATTGCCGACCCGCGTGCCGTGATCACCGTGGGACACGCCCGATTTACGATCCTCACGCCGCAGTTGGTGCGGCTCGAGTGGTCTCCCGACACGAAGTTCGTCGACTATGCGTCCTTCGTCTTCGTCAACCGGAAGTTACCGGTCCCGCATTTCGTTCGTTCTTCGGCAGGCGATACCGTTGTGATCCGAACGGATTCCCTCGAGATCCGGTACGTCGCCACGGAGGGAAAATTCACCGGCAGCAATATGACGATCACATTCTCGATGAACGGCGATGTGAAAACCTGGAAGCCGGGGATGGCCGACAGCGGGAATCTGAAAGGGACAACGCGCACCCTTGACGGCGTGGAAGGCTCGACGCCATTGGAAGACGGCCTCCTCTCGCGGGATGGATGGACACTGGTGGATGACAGCCGGCGCCCGTTGCTCGACAACTCCTCCTGGCCGTGGGTGATGGCCCGGCAGGACACGCAAGGGCAGGATTGGTACTTCTTCGCGTACGGACATGGATACCGAAAAGAACTGTATGACTTCACCAGGGTCGCGGGAAAGATCCCCATGCCGCCGCGGTTTGCGTTCGGCACCTGGTGGTCGCGGTACTGGGGGTACACGGACGAAGAGTTCAAGGATCTCGTCCGGCAATTTCGCATGCATGATGTGCCCCTCGATGTTCTCGTCATCGACATGGATTGGCATCTCACCTTCGACATGCGGTGGAGCAAGGATGTGCGGGACCAGGCGGGGGAGAGACTCGGGTGGACGGGGTATACGTGGGACAGGAACTTTTTCCCTGATCCGATGGGGTTTCTTGCATGGTGCAGGAACAAGGGGCTCAAGACGACGCTGAATATTCATCCTGCGTCCGGTATCCAGCCGCATGAAAGCGTCTATCCCGAGATGGCGAAAGCCATGGGGATCGACCCGGCAACCAAGCACTATGTCCCATTCGACATCACCAACAAGAAGTTTGCGACAAATTACATGGATATTGTGATGCACGGCCTTCAGCGACAGGGGATCGACTTCTTCTGGCTCGATTGGCAACAATGGAGCACCACCGCGATTCCGGGGGTGACGCCGACATGGTGGCTGAACTATGTGTTCTTCACCGACATGGAACGCGAGGGAAAGGTGAGGCCGTTGCTGTTTCACCGGTGGGGAGGTTTGGGAAACCACCGCTATCAGATTGGATTCTCCGGCGACGTGGTATCCGTGTGGCCGTCGCTGGCATTCCAGCCGTATTTCACTTCGACGGCAGCCAATGTCGGATTCGGATACTGGAGTCACGATATCGGCGGACATATGCCGGGGGTGGTGTCGCCGGAACTGTACACGCGGTGGATTCAGTTCGGCGTGTTTAGCCCGATCCTTCGCACCCACACGACAAAGAACCCGAATGCGGAACGGAGGATCTGGGCGTATCCGGTCGACGATTTCCTTCGCATGCGGGATGCATTTCTCCTTCGCTACGCACTCATCCCCTACATCTATACCGAATCGCGCCGCACGTATGAGACAGGAGTGTCCATCTGTCATCCCCTCTACTATGACTACCCCGAGGTCGACCAGGCATACACCTCACCGCAGGAATACCTCTACGGGAGTCAGATGCTTGTCGCGCCGGTTGCCTCGCCTGTGTCGCGCGATTCCCTCCTTGCCGGTCAGACCATCTGGCTGCCGCCCGGGGATTGGTTCGAATGGTTCACCGGAACGATGCTGCACGGGCCGTCCATCGTGAAGCGCTACTATGCTCTCGATGAGATTCCTGTCTTCCTGAAATCCGGTGCGATTATCCCGATGGAACCGGAGATGTCTCACACCGGGGAGAAGCCGGTCGACCCCTTGATCCTGACGATCGCGCCGGGAGACACCGGATCGACTGCAGTGTACGAGGACGAAGGAAACGACACCGCGTACAAACGCGGGGCGGGATCATGGTTGCCCGTAGCGCACAGAGCTTCAGGACAAGGGCGCGAGACGATCGTGGTCGGTCCGGTTCGCGGAGGTTACCCGGGGATGCTGAAGAAGCGAAGCTTCCGCATCGACCTGCTTTCGGCTTTTCCACCGGAGCGAGTGGTGATCAACGGGAAGCCTGTGCAGTTCACGCACGACGAAAAACGGATCGGCTGGTCATACGACGGAGATCATTCCACAGTGAAAATCCTCACCCCCGAAATCGCGGCGGGGAACAGGGTGACCGTTGAAGTGACCAATGCCCGCGACGAAGACCGGGCCCTCATCAACGGTCTTCCCGGAAAGATCGCGCGCATGAAACGCGCAATGCCGATGGTCAACAGCCAGTGGCCGAAGGAGTGGTCCCCCGACGTGTTGATCCATGCAGCGCAAACAGGGGATCGGATGACGATCTTCCCCCAGACGGCGATCGACGAGATGAAAGCGTTCGGCGGGTACAGGGCAAGGATCCTGGACAGCATCAGTCATATGACGTTGCCCGATAGCATACGGACGAAGGTGGAGAATCATCTGACGGCCGGGTGGTGAACCGCTCATTCCCCGATGATTTGCACAATGATTTCTCTCGTCCGAGGTCGGTTGTCGCAATCCACGAGGACGATCTGCTGCCAGGTGCCGAGCTGCAGGCGTCCATTGATGACCGGGACGGAGAGCGACGGGCCGAGGAGTGCCGCACGCACATGGGAGAAACCGTTGCCGTCGCCCCAGCGGGCGTCGTGAGCGTAGTGGATGGTCTCGGGTGCGAGTCGGGCGACGGCTTTTTTGAGATCGGCGACCGCACCGTCTTCGAATTCTATCGTCGTGATGCCGGCCGTTGAGCCGGGGACAAATGCCGTAAGAGTGCCATTCGCAACGTGCGCTTGCTCCAGGGCGTGTTCAACGCCGGCTGTCAGATCGTGGACATCATTAAATCCCTGTGTCCGGATCGCGATGGTGGAAGAGTGGACGTCCATGGAGGGACTCCTTCAAGGCTCGTGTTGAGCTAACGGTACGAAAAAACATGTAGCGATGCCAGGATGCACTCTATCGCGTTGTATCGCCTCCACGCTTTTCCGCAAGTGCGACCCCGACCACTTGAGCAGTTGTCTTTTCGTCCTCTCTCCAGGAATGTTGTGAACCCGATCGGGGTTTCCTATACCTGATGACCTTCACTCTGTACCCCCAAGATGTTCTGTTCCGTCAAGCAACTCTTCTCGAGAAGATCGAGGCGATGGCGATCCGCGTGAGCGCAATCGAAGCTTCGCGATGCACCGGATTCCTTTTTTTCCTTTCTCTTCCGTTTCTTCTGTCTCAACAATATTGGCCACCTGCCTGCCTATGTACAACCCTCGGTGATTCCGTCTAGAATCCAGCTGCAGAGCCCCCTTCTAATCGATGATATTGTCGAAAGTCCGATAATTCTCATTTAAGAAATTCGTGAGCACAAGGGTGATCAAAGTCAGTATTATGCCCCTTGGCGCACATAAATCCCATTCTCGCCTTGCCAATGGCATAAGAGTCATTCAGCAAAAAGAAATGTATTCGGGGATGATCCTTTATGATGATGCGGCATAGGACTTGAAAGTTCCGTCACAAAACCTATCCAGCTCTTTGGTTCAATTCTCCACCATATCCAAGGGTCGTCATGAAAACGTGGTTTGCGAACCTGAAGATTCAGACCAAGCTTCTCCTCTCGTTTAGCATCGTTGCGGCAATCGCGGCAATGGTCGGCCTCATTGGCAATCTGGGGCTTGCGAGGCTCAACGAAAACACCTCTCATCTCATCGACGTTCGCATTCCAAGCTCTCGATCCCTTCTCGCTCTCAGTGAAGCCCAGCAGGCTGTTTGGGTCGGCGAGCGGGGCTTGATCAACCAGCTCATGATGCGATCGGACATTCGTAAGGCGCAATATGCGTGGATCGATGCGGCCTTTCTCCGGGCTGACACTGCGAACGCGGTAATGGCAAGTCTCCCAAAAACGCAGGAACAACAGGCGCTCTGGGAAAAAGTGAAATCATCCTGGCAAACGTGGCTGGCGGCGCACAAAGAGGTGCGACAACTCTCCGAAGAGAAGGACCGCCTTGTCGCGTCAAACGTTTCCCTCGGTGATTCGAGGATTGCCACACTCGACGCTCGAGCGTTCAAGGCCTCGCTGGACTCGCGGCAAAAGGCGCTCGACGTGCAGAAGGACCTCAAGTCCCTGATCAACCTCGACGATCAGATCGCCAGTGAGACCGCTCAACAGTCGAAAGCCACCGTATCCACGGCATCCATCACATTGTGGAGCGCCGTTGTGGTCGCAGTGGTTCTGGCGATGTTTCTCGGCATCGTGATTACGCGGTTGATTTCTCAACCGGTCACCAGGGCGCTTGAGATGGTGCGGCTTCTCTCCCGCGGTTCGTTGGGAATGCGCCTGGAGGCAACCTCCAGCGACGAGGTCGGGGAAATGTCGCGAGCGTTGAACGGTCTCGCAGACACCTTGAAAGGCATTGCCGGTACCATGGACAGTGTCGCGCGCGGTGATCTGTCGATGACGATTGCCGATCTTGGCGAAGGGGACGAACTCACGCCTTCGCTCAAACGGACAGTGGCCGCGCTCCGGGGACTTGTCGCACAAATGCAGTTGCTCACGAACGCCGCAGTCCAGGGACAACTCTCGACCCGCGGCGACGTTTCGACATTCGAAGGGGGCTATCGAGAGATCATTTCCGGGGTCAATGCAACGCTCGAAGCCGTCATCGGTCCGCTGACGACGGCCGCGCATTACGTGGATGCGATCAGCAAGGGAGAAATTCCGGAGAAGATCAAGGACGAATACCGCGGCGACTTCAATACCATCAAGAAAAACCTGAATGTCTGCATTGATGCGGTGAATGCCCTGGTGGCCGATGCGAACATGCTGTCCACGGCCGCTGTTGAAGGCAGGCTCTCGAACCGGGCGGACGCGGCGAAACATCACGGAGACTTCAGGAAGGTCGTGGAAGGTGTCAACGCTACGCTTGACGCCGTCGTCGATCCGTTGAAGGTTTCCTCGAACGTCCTCCGTCAAATTGGGAAAGGGCAGATCCCGACGAAGATCGCAATGGACTACAAAGGCGACTTCGCGGAGATTGAAGAGAGTCTGAACAATTGCATTGACGGTCTCGAAGGACTGAAAGAAGGTGCATCGGTCATGACTCGCCTGGCGGTGAACGATCTGACCCATACCGTCAAAGGAAATTATGAAGGCATCTTCGGGGAAATCGCGACAGCAGTGAACGGAACCCATGACAGGCTGTCGTACATCGTCTTCATGGTCGAGGAGGTTTCGCGAGGGCAGTTGACCCAGCTCGAAAAGATCCGGGCAATCGGTCGACGGAGCGAAGAGGATGTCCTTCTGCCTTCCTTCATTCGACTGTACGAAAACATTGGGCGGCTTACCGCCGAGATGATCGCCCTGTCGGAACAGGCGACCGACGGCGATCTGTCGGCCCGGAGCAAGGTCGACGGCCTGGAGGGAGAATTCCTGAAGATGGTAACGGGGGTCAATCAACTGCTCGACGTGGTCATTCGTCCAGTCGAAGAGGGACGGCGCGTACTGGAAAAGATGGCGCAGGGCGATCTGACAACCAGGATGACGGGAGACTACAGAGGCGACCACCGTCGGCTGGAGGACTCCATCAACGGCGTGGCAGATTCGCTGGAGAAGGCGCTGATGGACGTAGGCGAAGCTGTAAGCGCTGCGGCAAGCGCCTCAAACCAGATCAGTTCGAGCACGGAGGAACTTGCCGCCGGAGCGCAGGAACAGACGAGCCAGGCCGCAGAAGTGGCCGGAGCGGTGGAGGAGATGGCGAAGACAATCCTGGAAAATTCACGGAATGCCTCGGAAACCGCCACTGTTGCCAAGGAAGCAAAAACAAATGCAGAGGCCGGTGGGAACGTCGTCGCCGATACGGTCAAAGGGATGCGACGCATTTCCGAAGTGGTCCTCCAGAGCGCTGAGACGGTGAAGGAACTCGGAAAGAGCTCCGATCAGATCGGCGAGATTATCACGGTCATCGATGATATCGCGGATCAAACGAACTTGTTGGCGTTGAATGCCGCGATTGAGGCTGCGCGGGCGGGAGATCAGGGCCGGGGATTCGCCGTCGTGGCGGACGAGGTCAGAAAGCTTGCGGAACGGACGACAAAGGCCACGAAGGAAATCGCCGGAATGATCAAGAAGATCCAGCAGGATACGCACGGTGCAGTCGCTTCCATGCAAATCGGTACGCAGGAAGTCGAATCCGGCATTGCCCTTGCCGACAAGGCCGGTGTCGCGCTGGGCGACATTGTCCGGATCAGCCAACGGGTGACGGACATGGTGTCGCAAATCGCGGCGGCGTCAGAGGAACAATCGTCGGCGAGCGAGCAAATCAGCAAGAACGTCGAAGCGATCTCTACTGTCACGTCGCAATCGGCGAGTGGGACACAACAAATTGCCCGCGCAGCCGAGGATCTCAGCAGGATGAGCGATAACCTCCAGCGATTGGTCGGACGGTTCACCGTCTCGAAAGAGGGCAAGACCGGCAGCGCGAAGCATGAGGAGAAAAGCTCTGTCGCCGTGCGTTCGAACGGGAAATTGGTGAAAAACGCGTAGCGGGACGGCCGGAACTCCGGGAGGCAGCGAAGATCTCCCGGAGGTGGTCAGTTTTACGTTCGCAGGGTGTCAGGAGAGAAGTCACGGCAGGATGAACAACAATGAAGCATGAGATTGGAGAGCGAAAGTCCCTGAAGGTCTTGCTTCTTCTGGACTCATCTCTCGAAATTGACCGCATCTGCAACGTCCTCCTCGCAGCCGGGTATGACGTGAGGGCGGAATCTGCCCGGGAACGAACGGCCCTTGCTGCCTCTCTTCACAGTCACACCTACGACGTCATCCTAAGTGGTTTTACCTTGTCCGCGCTCAATGCGTTTGATGCCCTGAACGTGTGTACCGACGTCTGCCCTGAGGTGCCCTTCATTTGTGTCTCCGGTCCGATCGGGGAAGTATCCGCCGTCGAACTCGTGAAGCGAGGCGCTGCGGACCACGTCCTGACGGACCACCTGGAGCGACTTCCCGAGGCCGTGCAATGTGCGATCGAGGAGGCAGGGAAGGGACAACTGCGGCAACAGGTGGAACACACGCTCCGCCAGAGCGAGGAACGGTACCGCGCGTTGTTTCACTTTTCCCCGGACGCGTTGTATGTTCACGTCAGCGGCCTGGCCGTGCTTGTCAATCCGGCCTTTTGTCGGCTGCTCGGCGCGGACGATCCCGCTCAACTGATCGGGAGGTCGGTCCTGGAAATCGTTCATCCGGACTTCCACGAGGAGATCCGGGAACGCTGGGACCTGCTCACCAATGGAAAGCCCGCCCCCCTGCTGGAAGAGCGATTCATTCGACTTGACGGCACCGAGATCGATGTCGAGGTGCACGCGGTCCCGATCGATTGGGAGGGATCCCAGGCGGTCCAGGTCATCGTCCACGACATCACGGAGCGCAAACGGGCCGAGGAGGCTCTGAAGAAGACCGAAGGGCTCTATCGCATTGTTTTCGAAAACACCGGAACGGCCACCGTTCTGATCGAGGAAGATACGATCATCAGCCTTGCGAATACAGAATTTGAAAAACTGTCGCAATTCTCCAAGGCGGAAATCGAGGGGAAGAAAAGCTGGACGGAATTTGTGGCAGTCGAAGATCTCGACCGGATGCGTGCGCAGCATTTCGCCCGGCGGAATGAGCGGGGAGCGGCATTGAAGCAGTACGAATTCCGGTTTGTCAGGAGAGATGGAAGCGTTCGTCATATCCTCCTCACCATCGATATGATCCCCGGCACAAAACGAAGCGTTGCGTCTCTTCTCGACATCTCCGAGCGCAAATGGGCGGAGGAAGGTGTTCGCGATTCAGAAGAACGATTTCGCATGGTCTTCGAACATGTCTTTGACGGCATCTGCATTTACGCCGAGGACCCTGATCCTGCGAAGAGGACGCTCATTGAATGCAATGAACAGTACGCCGCCATGGCAGGACGTTCACGAGAGGAACTTCTCCGTATCGGAGTAACACAGAGTCTCCAACGAACGCCCGACCAGTCGGCAAATGTCAGCCGACTCAGATCCCTGGCGGGGGGGAAATCCTTCCGGGGCTCCTTCTCGTGGATTCGGCCCGATGGGGAGGATAACGTTATCGAGTATCTGGGGACGCCGATCACATGGCGGGGGAAACAATACTCCATTGGCATTGATCGCGACATCACGCAATGGAAACGGGCCGAGGAACGACTCGAGGCGCTCGCGAACGAACGGGGAACGCTGCTGAAGGAAATCTATCATCGCGTGAACAACAATCTTCAGGTGGTCTCGAGCCTGCTCAATCTCCAGGCGAGACAGGTCAACGATGAACGGTTCAGCGAACTCCTCCGCGAGAGTCAACTCCGTGTGCGGGCGATGGCGCTCGTACACGAACGGCTCTACCGCAGTCAGAACCTGTCCAGCATCGACTTCGGAGAATATCTCCAGGGGGAGATCGGAGAACTGAGGCTGGCGTTCGGACGCCCCGGAGTCACCCTCTTGCTCGACGTGGAGCCGATCCCGTTCCCGATCGAACTTGCCATCCCAATCGGGTTAATCGTCAATGAGCTCGTCATCAACGCGTTCAAGCACGCTTTTCCGGGTGACCGGCATGGTCGGGTAACAGTCTCTCTGCACCGCCGCGACAAGAGCACCGTGCAGCTGGGTGTTGAAGATGACGGGGTAGGGTTGCCGGAAGGAATGGACCCGATCAAAAGAACTTCTATGGGGCTCTCTCTGGTGAGAGACCTCGTCCAACAAATCGGAGGGACCCTGACGTTTTCAAAAGGAGAAGGATCAAGCATCTCCGTTACCCTTTCGGCATAAAGGGGAAACCCGTTGTCGGTTTCGCATTTCAAGATAGTCGTTGACGGCTATCATCCCTCCCTTGACATGCTGGTCGGAAAAGAGTAATGTTGTAGCAGGAACACCCGAAAACCTTGCGTGAGCGTGGGAGGAACATTTCGGCTGACGTTCTCCCTTGCTCATTGACATGAAGGCCCGTTCATCGTGTGATGGATGGGCTTTTTCCATTTTAGATTTTAGATTTTTGACTTTAGATTTTGGAGTTTAGAATAAAGGGTCGCAGGAACAGATTGTCAGTGTCCGGCGAGGGAGAACCTTGTTTCATACATACACCTGCATTGTGCCGGAACCATTGCTGAAGAATGTGGGTTGGCACACGATTCTATTGAAAGATGTATACGGGAGGATTCTTAATTGACTCAGACTCGGAGTTCAGAATTGCGTTTCCCGTGGGATTACTTCGCGCTGACGTTCGGCTTTAGCTGGTTGGTGTGGCTTCCGGCCATTCTGGGGAATGCAGGGATCATACAATTTTCTGCGGAACGCTATGCAGGGGCACTCTCGCTCCTCGGACTCTTTGGACCGATGTTCGGCGCTTGCACACTCATCTATCGCAAGGAAGGTTGGGGAGGACTCAAACGATTCCTCGGCGGGATCCTCAATGTGCGGTTTCGCATCGGCTGGTGGGCCGCGATCCTGGTCCTGCCGCTGAGCATCCAGGCAAGTGCACACTTCCTGCCGCTCCTCACGGGAACGCAGTCGCCCCCGCCAGGCACTTCCTCCCTCGGGGTTTTCTTGTCGACATTCGTGATGGTCACTCTCCTTGGGGGAGGACAGGAAGAATTCGGTTGGCGCGGCTATGCCCTTGACCGCATTCAGTCGCGATTCAGTGCGCTTACCTCAAGCCTGATCGTTGGGACATTTTGGGCATGCTGGCACCTGCCTCTCTGGTTCATGCCCGGCACGAGTTTGCGCTTCACACCATTTGGCCCGTTTCTTCTTGGACTCCTCGCACTGTCTATTATTCTCACCTGGGTCTACAATAATACGGGAAAGAGTATTCTCGCGCCGATGCTGACGCACGGCATGACGAATGCAGCGCATGCGCTGCTTCCGATCTTCATTCTTCCTGGATCCGACCAATCAGTATACACATACTGGGCTGTGATTACAGCGCTCGTTGCGGTTGCCGTACTATTGATATGGGGTGTGGGAACACTTACGGGCAGAGGGCATCGCCTCGAGCTCAGTGCCCAGTGACCGGTGGATATTGACCACGAGAGTCTAAATCACTCCCAATTGCCCGTAGAGGAATTCCATGATGAGAAGAATGCTTCTTGCCGCGCTTTCGATCGTGTCCGGAATTGCACTTGCCTTTCCTTCCTGCAACGAGACATCTCCCGTTCCATCCTTTCGCCTGACTGTTCGCATTGAGCCGGCGTCGGGAACGATTGAAGGAAAGGCCGAAATCCTCAACCCGCAGGATTCGAGCTTCATCCTAAACAAAGACATGGTGATCCACCGGATTGTCGCCGATGGGACGCAGGTGCCGTACCATCACAACACCCGATTCGTCCCGCCGAACTTCATGCCCAATACGGTGGAAATCGTCCCCGAAGCTGGAGTCGCAAAGGATCTTCTTATTGAATATGGCGGACCGATCCGGCCTGAGTCCTATCCGTCGATGGTCAACGTCGCAAATATGGTGAACTCAAGTCTTGTCGAGATTGCTGTTTATGTCGCATGGTACCCGAAGTTGACGCATGCGGCGACGTTTACCTATCGCCTTGAGGCTGATCTTCCGTCGAATTTTGTGACTATTGTCAATGGGGCTCCAGGCGACGAGACGAGGGAAAAGGGCCGCTCTCTGACTCGCTGGACGTCGTACGGTCCGGTCGGCGATATCGCCCTCGTTGCAGCGCCGGGACTGCACAGGACGGCGTCGACAAGTAAGGGGTCGACCGTGGAGATCTATTTCGACAAGGTGCCAGAGTCCTATGTCGATTCCATGAAGACCAATCTGCTCCGATCGATGGGCGAACTCACATCGCTCCTCGGTGCACCTCAGGGGGAACATCTCATTCGCGTCGTCTATTCACCGCGGAAGACCTGGGGCTATGTGCGAATACCGTTAATTATCGTCTCCGAAGATAATGCCCTGACATGGCGGTCACAGAAATTTGGCTCTGCCAGGGATTTTCGGTATCTGACGCACGAGATGTCACACTACTGGTGGGGATTTGCTGACGCCAGCACGCCGGATGACTGGATCAATGAAGGGCTGGCAGAGTACTCGGCGTTCATGGTTTCTGAGAGGATTGTCGGAAGGGATTTTACCGATCAGCTTCTCAGCGAGTACAGGCAGCGGGCGGCCGCAAGCAAAACGGAAACGGCAATTGCCGAGACTGAAGGGAATTCGCCTGACCGGGAAGTCAATCGCTATGACAAGCCGGTTCTCCTGTTCCACGATGCCAGGGAGAAGTACGGTGCCGTTGCCTGGGATGGGTTTCTGAAAGCGCTCTACATGCGATTCGCCTCGGAAAAGAAGGCAACGACGGGGCTGTTCCTCGATGAGCTCGGCAAGCAACTCGGAGCAGAGGCGAAGGAATCTTTCACGACGGCACTCTATGCCAAGAAGTGGCCCGCGGTCCTGGGGGGGAAAGAATAGTTGACTGTTGACAGTGTACAGTAGACAGTATATAGTCGCCGCGCCAAACTGTCCCCTGTCCCCTGTCTACTTTATCGGGCTCAGCCCCGGCCACGGAGTCACGTTATTCAGTGCCGGCACAATCACTCTCCGGAGCTTGAGAAAATCGAGCTCACCGGTTTCGCTGTAGAGGACTTTTCCATCCACGCCGATGACAATCGTATGCGGCAGGGCGCCGTTCCATTGGGGGTCAATCGCGGCCATGAGTTTGTATTTGTCGTCCTCACCGAAAATCAGGTTGCGTGTTGACGCATGGTGTTCCTGCAGGAAGCGGAGCACCTTCGCCTTCTCGTCGGGAAACTGTGCGGCTACAGTCACGAGTTCGAAGTCCCTGTTTCTGTAGCAGAGGTTGGTTTCGATCAGATCGTTGAACTCTGAGACGCACGGGCCGCACCAGGTCGCCCAGACGTTGATGACGCGGACCTTCCCGGATGTGTTTGCGCGGAGTTTCTGCAGTGCCGCCACGCCGGCGGGTTCCACGGAGACCGGCTCCTTGTGGGCCTTCTCCAGCCACGCGGCATTGGATTCCGCTTTCTCCGCCCATTTGATGGAGCAGCCAAAGACCATGGTCTCCTTGACCCGCGGCTCCTTGCCGGCGAGAAGAGCATCGAGGGCATCGCGCGTGTCGTGGTTCTTCACAAGTTGTTCCCTCTCGGAGTCGTCAATGCGACCGCGGAAACGCAGCCGGCGCCCGGCGTCGAAGATGAAGACATGCGGCGTGGCGGCGGGGCCGTATTGCCTCGCGACCGTCTCGGTGGGGCCGTCGTCGAGGTAGGGGAGGTTGAAGTGACGGTCGGCGGCCCGGATTTTCATTGCCGCGAACGTGTCGTCGAGGTCCGTGTATCCCTGCTCGTCGAGCCGGACGGATTCCGCGTGGTTCGGATTGATCGCAACAAACGCGACCCCGCGCGGCCGGTATTCATCCACCAATTGATGGATGCGTGTCTCATACGCCTGAGCGGTGGGACAATGATTACAGGTGAAGATCACCACGAGGATCTTTGCATCAGCAAAATCCTTGAGCGAGTACGTCCGTCCATCGACTGCCGGCAATGAAAAATCCGGAGCCGCCGCACCGAGCGGCAGGATCGGATGTTCGTCGGTTTGAGAATAGGCACTTGTGGACGCGAGGAGGAGAATAAGGGTCAGGAATCGTCGCATGGGAGATGGAGGATTTGTTTGTGATGGATGTGGGTAGAAGCAAGGTATCGCGGACTTATTGAAAATACAATGGCTGGGGGGCGGGCGCACTTCGCAGTTTGATCTTCTCGAATGGAATGTCTAGATTCCCGCGGTACCTGGAGCGAGGAAAGGGGGACGTTTTCCCGACGCGTTAGGCTTCAACTGCCCGGAGGCCACCATGGAGTACACGATCACTCCTTCGAACGACAACACCTATATCATCCTGAAGGTCAAGGGGAATATCACGCGGCAGTCGGCGACGCAGATGAACCTCGAAGCGCATGCGCTCGGACGGAAGATGCATATCAGCAAGTATCTCGTCGACGTCACAGAAGCGAGGAATGTTGATTTGAACACGGAGAACTACCAATTTGCGTATGCCGATATGCGAAAGATGGAGGGGATTGATCTCCATGCCCGCGTCGCGACCCTGGTAAGTCCGAATGATCACTCTCACGAGTTTATGGCGACTGTCGCGAGCAACGCTGGATTGGATGTCAGCCTCTTTACCAACGTTGAAGAGGCGATTCACTTTCTCACCTCCGGCACCATCTCCGGTCCGCCCACCTCGAAGGATGAGTAGCGCGTAACGGTGATTCATCGAATCAGGCCTGCGTCCAAAAGGCGCGGGTGTAGACTGAGGCGCTCAACTCAGAAGGATCGCTGGCGGAGCCCAGCTGGTAGATGCGCATTTACAATCGCCGGTTCATGCAGAGAACCGGCGATTGTCTTTTGTGACGAGGGCATGAGCGACGTAATCCTGCACCGCAGCGTCACCCCGCATGGCCGTGTTGGTGGAGCCGCTGCGGCTGGTGCTCCAGTGAACCCGATCGGACAGCCGTGGCAATATCATCCACGGAGTGTAGCTCCGAAAGGATCACCGCCAGACCCGCCTCCGTGAGATGGACATAGGCTCCGTCGCCCATCCCGCGGGCAATGACCACCTGGCAGTCGAGAATAGGCTCCACCATTGCTCCATGATGCGCGGAGTGCGGAGCGTGATCTTCCGCATGCCCATGCTGGCCGCCTGATCCATGCGGGGCCATCTTTGGGCGCTGCTCGCGTCCAGCGACTTCGCCATCCTTCATGGTCAGCACAGCGTAAAATGGTGCACGACCGAAATGCGACGACACATTCTTGCCGTCGTCACTGGCAATTGCGATCTTTGCATTCTTCAGTTCCATGAGAACCTCTGTGTCTTGTTGTTGAGTTGGTGAGTCTTGGTATGCCTGTACCGGGCGGCGACATCTCCTGCAGGGCACGGTCCGCCTGACCGCCGGCACGAGCGGCTGGCGATGGCGACAGTGGGGACAGGTCAGCTGCCCGCCCTTCTCGTAGCGATAGACCCCGCCCGTGATGGAAATTCCGTTGCCGAGGGCCAAAGCTTTCGTGACGGTACGGCGTCCGCTGGCGAGAATCCGACCTACGGTTTGCCGCGATATCGCCATCCTTTGCGCCGTTGCTTCCTGGCTTAACCCCTCGAGGTCGATCAACCGCATGGCCTCCAGTTCCTCGATTCGCAGGGACGAACAGAACGAATCTCCATCCGGGCGTCCGTCCGGCAGAAAGCGGGCGACCGGAGGGATGCATGTGAGATGTCTGAATCGTTTTGGTCTGGCCATGGTCTAGTTATGGGCGTATGCTCATAACAAGATAGCCCCAATTCCAATCATTGTCAAACAGGGACGCCAAAGAAATCCCAGAGGCATTTGTGGTGCGACACAGTCGTCATCGTTGCCTTCTTCGATAGTCCTTCGACCGTTCTAGCTCCTAAGAAGGCTCGTGCCAGAACTGAGAATGGCCTCCTGCTTTCCGCGGGAAACTCGCCTCGTTAGGGCGAATTCGCCCTGGCACGCTTTATGAGCATATACTCATACAATCGAAGCATCATAAAGGGATTGCGCCATGATAGCTCCACGCACGGCCGCCGACGCAAAAGCCGAAATCCTCGCAGCGATTTCTCACCCGAATCGCATTCGCATTCTTGAACAGTTGCGGCACGGGGTCAAGTGCAACTGCGAGCTTGCCCCCGCCCTGGACCTGGAGCAATCGAACCTTTCCCGCCATCTCAAGATCCTCGTGCAGGCGGGTGTCCTGATTTCCTGGAAGCACGGTCTTCGGGTCAACTTCAAGATCGCCGATGAGAGGATACTGAAGATGCTTGACCTCGCAACGACTGTGGCCAAGCAAAGCGTCGAGGCGAAAGTTGATGCGCTGGAAGAAGCGTAGGAATGGAATTTTACAGATAGGCAAGGGGGTACGACGATGACAATTCGTATTCTTGGTGCAGACTGCGCGAAATGCAAATCACTCGAAGCGCGTATCCGACAATTGGTGGAAGCGCATCATTTGGCAGCAGAGATTGAAAAGGTCACTGACCTCAAGGAAATCATGAAGTACGGCATCATGGCGACTCCCGGCCTGGTGATCGATGGTGTCTTGAAGAGCGTAGGAACAGTGCCGAAGGACTCACAACTTCTCGCATGGATAAAGGAACAACACAATGAGACCCGTTAAAATTGTCCTGATCCTCGCCATCACTATCAGCTCCGTTGCCACAGCAATTGTATGGGCGCAATCGGCGAACCGTGCGCCACAAACAAAAGTCGAGACAGCCGCTGTGAAGCCGGCTGTGACCTTTATCGAGCTCGGTTCGGTGAATTGCATTCCCTGCCGTCAGATGCAGCCGGTGATGAAGGCCATTGGCGAGAAATACGGGACGCAGGTGAACGTGGTGTTTCATGATGTCTGGAAGCCCGATCAGCGCAAGTATGCTGAACAATACGGGATCCGGGTCATACCGACGCAGGTGTTCCTCGATGAAAACGGAAATGAATTTGCCCGGCACGAAGGGTACTACCCCGAGGCCGAGATCCACAAGCTCCTCCAGAAACGCGGGTTGAACGTCAGCCAGGGGGAATGACCGATGCTTGAGGCGCTCTTCACGTGGCTCACGAATGCCATGAGCGGACAATTTGAAATTGCCCTTGTTGCAGCCCTGGGCTGGGGGGTCATCAGTATTCTTCTTAGCCCATGTCATCTATCCAGTATCCCACTGGTGATCGGCTATATCAGCAGTCAGGGACGGGAAGGCGTGAAGCGCTCGTACTCGCTTTCATTGGTATTCGGAGTCGGGATTCTCATCACGATCGGCCTGGTGGGCGCGATCACCGCTTCGGCGGGCCGGATGATGGGGGATGTGGGTGTGTGGGGTAACGTCATCGTCGCCGGAGTCTTTTTCGTCGTCGGCCTTTACCTGATGGACGTACTCAAATTGTCGTGGAATGGGATCATGCCCCGAACGTCGATAGCGCGCGGATGGAAAGGTGCCCTGCTGTTGGGGCTCATTTTCGGCATAGGCCTGGGGCCGTGCACGTTCGCGTACATGGCGCCGGTTCTCGGTGTGGTATTCAGCCTGGCAACGACAAACATGCTCCAGGGACTTTCTCTCATCGCGGCGTTCGGAGTAGGGCATTGTGCGGTGATTGTGGGAGCCGGTGGCGCGGCGGGAACGGTCCAGAAGTATCTTGACTGGACCGAGCAGTCAAAGGGCGCGACGTACATGAAGAGGGGAGCGGGCGTCCTTGTTGTTCTGGCAGGCGTGTATTACATCGCCACGGCATTCTGGGCATGAACGCATTGATATCAGTGTGGCCGTAGGGGAGGAGGGGTGGTGGGATTCTCGAATGTTCGAGAGTGGCTGCAATTCGTCAAATCGCAATCCGCATACAACGAAGAACCAACGAGGTGGCAATAATGAGAAAGCACTCAGTCGGATTCATCGGGGGCGGGAGAGTAGCGAGGATCATTCTCAACGGGTGGAAACGAGCCGGGACCCTGCCTGACAGGATCGTGGTGAGCGACAGTAATTCCGAGGTCCTAAGAAAGCTGAACATGGAAATCCCGCAGATTGAGACTGCCGCGGATAATCCTCAGGCTCCGGCATCCTGCGATGTCGTGCTGATTGGCCTTCATCCCCCCGTCGTGAAGTCGGTGTTGCAGGCCATCAGTTCCGTTCTGAAACCAGAGACCATCGTCGTGTCACTCGCACCAAAGATATCGATTGCATCAATCGCGGAAGCACTTGGAGGATTCCCCAATGTTGCCCGCATGAACCCGAACGCGCCATCGATTGTCAATGCCGGCTACAATCCCGTTGCGTTCGGTCCTAGCCTGAAGAAAGCCGAAAGAGATGCTCTCATCGAGCTTTTCACACCCCTGGGACGTTGTCCGGAAGTCGCGGAAGAATTGCTCGAGTCCTTTGCCATCACGACCGCCATGGGGCCGACGTATGTCTGGTTCCAGATGTATGAACTCCAGGAGTTGGCAGCGTCTTTTGGCATACCTCCCAGCATGCTGAAAGAAGCGCTTCCACAAATGCTGAGCGGTGCGGCGCGGACAATGTTTGAGTCCGGGTTGACGCCCGCCGAAGTGATGGATTTGGTTCCCGTAAAGCCTCTGGCTGAAGAAGAAGCAGTAATCAAAGGGTTCTATCAAAACCGCTTGAACGCATTGTATTCGAAATTGAAGAGTTGAATTGTGGAGACTCCGATCGCGCGCGTTGTTCGGTCCTCTCCGACATGAGACCAGTCTCTTTGTTCCCGTGAGCGCCACATCCATCGTAATTCCGAAAGAACTTCCATGAACATTCGTCCGATAGTCGCACTTCCTGTGCTGGTCTTGTCCTTGCTCCTGTCTGGTCCGGAGTCATTGCTCGCACAGCCGATCCGCTTGAAGGATGCCTTTGCCGGGAAATTCCATATCGGCACGGCGCTGAACAGTTTTCAATTCATGGGACAGGATACGGCGTCGGCCCGCGTTGTCATCGAGAATTTTGACGCCATCGTGCCGGAGAACTGCATGAAAAGCGGCCCGCTGCAACCGAAAGAGGGGGCGTTCGATTTTTCTCAGGCCGACAGATTTGTGGAATTCGGCGAGAAGCATCATCTGTTTATCACCGGTCATTGTCTAGTGTGGCATTCGCAGGCGCCAAGGTGGTTTTTTACGGACAGTGCCGGAAGGGACGTGTCGCGCGACGTCCTCATCGAAAGGATGAAGAAGCACATCAGCACGGTGGTCGGCAGGTACAAGGGAAGAGTCAAGGGATGGGATGTCGTCAACGAGGCGCTGAACGACGACGGGACGTTCCGCAAGTCGAAGTTCTTTACCATCATCGGTGAAGATTTCATTGAATTGTCCTTCAGGTTTGCCCACGAGGCGGACCCTGGGGCAGAGCTCTACTATAACGACTATTCCTTGGCCAATCCCGAGAAGCGGAATGGAGCCGTTGCACTTGTGAAAAAGTTGAAGGAACATGGCGTGCGCATTGACGCCATCGGAGAGCAGTGTCACGTGGGCCTCGATTATCCGGATCTCAGGGATTTGGAAGGGAGCATCGAGGCGTTCGCCGCCCTCGGCGTAAAAGTGATGATGACGGAAATGGACGTCTCCGTTCTCCCCATGCCCGATTGGAACGTCGGGGCGGAGGTGTCGGCCAGTTTTCAGTATCAGAAGTCAATGAACCCGTACACGATGGGACTTCCCGATTCCGTGAATACCGTTTTCGAACAGCGCTACGTGGACTTGTTTAGACTCTTCTTGAAACACCGGAACGACATTTCTCGGGTAACGCTGTGGGGAGTGACGGACGCACACTCGTGGAAGAACAACTGGCCGATGCGTGGAAGGACGGATTATCCGCTGTTGTTCGACAGGCATTTCCAGCCGAAGCCTGTGGTGCAGAAGATCATTGATGAGGCAATGAAGCCGTAGGGAGTCGAATGGTCCGGATCGGCGAAGGCACGATTCCGGAACCTTGTCCCTTGGGCATCCAATGCGCCAAGGGAATCGGCATGACGATTCTCAATGGTAGTGGTGACGCCATTCGTTCCTTCTGTGGTCGCGTTCATCGGGGAATATGAAAATTCGATTGCTCTTCACCGAAGATTGCATCAACGCTGAGCCGACGCAAGAGCTCCTACGGGACTGTCTTGAGCAGGAGCGAATCAATGCGCCCATCATTCGAGTTTTGGTCTCCGATGAAGTTGAGGCGGCACAATACAAATTCCTCGGATCCCCTTCGATACAAATCGATGGGGAAGACATTGCCCCAGCGCGGCAAGGGGAACTGTGCACACTCGGATGTCGGATTTATGAGCTTGGCGCTTCTCAACCGGGTGTTCCGCCAAGGGAATTGATCCTTGATGCGCTTCGGCGTGCGAAGGGTCGCAAGTAGCAGTGTCGACCGGATCGGAAGATCTTGCGCAATCGTCTTCATCGCCTCCGGAATCGGAGGCGATCAACGAAGTCGTGAAGTGGACGGAAATCACTTTCGAAAACTGCTACTGATGAACCATTAGTTGCTCCACCGGACGCAGCTGGAAAGCGCTGAATCAAGTTCTCCCTGTTCAAATCCCCACCTCTAACACATTCTCCTCTCGCCCACTTACGGTTGGCGGTCCTCCGAACGACTTTTGTAGAGTCGTTGAACGATTTGAAAGAAAAATGACTCAGTTCCTGAAGGAACGCCAACGATGGCGGCCGGATTTACACAGATGAGTAGTATTACTCAAGCCCCTGCCACAGGAAATCGTAGGATTAGTTGAAATCCTGATGCCAAGCATCTGGACGGCACACCTCTGGAAGGGGGAGTCTGGCACGACTCGTGAAGTTCGATGAAAAAGCGAACACAATCGATCGCGAATATTAGTGAGAAATCCTTCGGATTATGGGGCCTATTTGGAGATGCCGGGGGATGCGATGGCATTGAAATAAAGCGAGAACAAAGTGGTACTGCGAGGAATGAACCGAACTCACTGAAAAATCAATCAAGGGCATACTCTTGAAGATTTCCACGCGGGCATCTTCATAGCGACACGGTGTGTCTCTGGCTTTAGCGTCATCCATTCAGGAAGGATAATTGTCATGCAGTCGGTCCTCAACATGAAAATCGCCGCCAAGTTAACTGTAGCGTTTGGGCTGGTAACGCTTATCGCGGGGTTCATAGGTTATGTCGGCATCGTCAATATGTCGACATTAAACAACCACACGAAGGCGATGTATGAAAAGGAAGTCCTTCCTGCAAGTGAACTCGGGGAAACGATACGCAATTTCGAACAGAGTCGAGTCTTAACACGTGACATCCTCCTCTCCAATAATCTCCAGGAGCAGAAGAAGCTCCAGGAGCAGATTGCAGAACGTTCGAGATCGAATGATGTCCTGACCACAAAATACGCCGCCGGGCTTAGTGAGAAAGCCACAGAACTTTTTGACCAATACAAGCAAGATCGATCTCGCTATCGTGATATTCGTGGGGAGATGATTGAGCTGGCCATGAAAGGAGAACGAAGCAAAGCTCTCGAACTCATGCAGGGCGATGGGGCCACACTCGCCCAATCCGTCTCGAAACGTCTCTCCTCGCTCGACCAGGAGAATGACGCAACGGCGAAGGCGACAGTTGGGGAATCCCTTACCGCGTATGAAAGTTCTCAGAGGCTGGTCTTTATCGTTGTCTTCGCAGGAGTCTTGTCTGCCATCGTTCTTGGAATCTCCCTTTCCCGGCTGATCGCGACGCCGGTAAAACGTCTTGCTGAAGTCTTGAGCCGCGTGGCGACCGGGAACGAGCATCTGACTGACGTTGCCAGAAGGATCGTTGCAGGGGACTCGACCGTGAAACCGGAGGTTGAGAGAGAAGAGGTCTCCATTGCCCACAAGGACGAGGTGGGACTTCTCGGAGAGTCTGCTTCAAGGATCGTGGATTCGCAGCAACACCTTGCGGAGTCCTTCCGCACCCTCGCCGAGACTCTGAGCGCCCTGGTGAGTGAATCGAGGGTTCTCTCAAAGGCGGCCATGGGCGGGAAACTGTCGGTACGAGCGAATGCAGAACAATTTCACGGAGGATATCGTGAGATCGTGCAGGGCATGAATGGCACTTTGGATGCAGTGGTTGGCCCCCTGAATTTGGCCGCGAGATACATTGATGACATAAGCAAAGGGAATATCCCTGCGAAGATCACCGACACGCACGAAGGCGAGTTCAACACCATCACGAATAACCTGAATGTCTGCATCGATGCAGTCGGTCGTCTCGTGCTTGATGCGAACACTCTGGCGGATGCTGCTATCGAAGGACGGCTCTCGACGCGTGCCGACGCAACGAGGCACGAAGGGGATTTCCGGCGAGTGATCGACGGCGTCAACCGATCATTTGATAAGCTCGTTGGATTCATCGATATCTTGCCGACTCCTGCGATGGTCGTTGACAAAGACTTCACGGTGTTGTACATGAACAAGATCGGTGCCTCCATAGGAGGAAAGACCTGCGAGCAAGTGCAGGGAACGAAGTGTTTCGATCATTTCAGGACGGGGGACTGCCGGACCGATCGGTGCGCATGCGGCGCAGCGATGCGGACGTCGGCTTCGGCCAACTCGGAGACCGTTGCACATCCGGGGACATTGACACTTGACATCGCGTACACGGCGCTTCCTGTCACGGGGAACAACGGGAAAGTGATCGGCGCGATGGAGGTTGTTCAGGATCAGACGGACGTGAAGAACTCCGTGCGGCGAAGGGAAAGATTAAACACGTTCCAGGAGTCGGAAGCGAAGAAGCTGACACAACAACTGGAGCGGCTCGCCCAGGGAGATCTCCAATTTGAATTGGCGGTGGGAGATGGCGACGATGTCACGACAAGTGCACGTGAACAGTTTCTTTCGATTGGACGAGCGGTGGAAACGACGATTGGCGCTGTGCGCCGTCTTGCGGACGACACCATCATGCTCTCGCAGGCAGCGTACGAAGGAAAGCTCTCCGTGCGGGCGCAGGCGGTGAAGCATCAAGGAGATTTCCGAAAAATCGTGGAGGGGGTCAACAGCACGCTCGACGCCGTCATTGAACCTATTCAGGAAGGGGCGATGGTTCTCACGGAAATGGCCAAGGGGGACCTCGCGGTAAGGATGGAGGGCAATTACCGGGGGGATCACCAATTGATCAAAGAGAGTATCAACACCGTCGCACAGTCCTTGGAGAAGGCGATGCGCGAGGTGACGGAGGCGGTGAGCGCAGTGGCAAGTGCGTCAAACCAGATCAGCTCCAGCGCGGAGGAGATGGCCGCTGGCGCGCAGGAGCAGACGAGCCAGGCTGGAGAAGTGGCGAGCGCTGTGGAAGAAATGACGAAAACGATTCTCGAGAACTCAAAAAATGCAGTCGACACCGCTGATACAGCGAAACAGGCGAAAGGGAGTGCGGAGCAAGGAGGGAAGGTGGTGTTGGAGACAGTGAACGGAATGAAACGGATCGCTGAGGTGGTGAGGAGGAGTGCCGGGACAGTCAAAGAGCTCGGGAATTCGAGCGATCAAATTGGCGAGATCATCAGCGTGATTGACGATATTGCCGACCAGACGAACCTTTTGGCACTCAACGCGGCCATAGAAGCGGCTCGAGCTGGTGACCAGGGGAGAGGCTTCGCTGTGGTGGCCGATGAAGTGAGAAAACTCGCAGAACGCACGACACGGGCGACGAAGGAGATCGCGGGGATGATCAAGAAGATCCAGGTAGATACGGCCGGTGCAGTGGCCTCAATGGAGGAAGGGACAGGAGAAGTCGACAAGGGCATTGCCTTGGCCGATCGGGCCGGAAAGAGCCTTGAGGATATCGTTGATGTGAGCCAGAAAGTGACGGACATGATTGCCCAAATCGCAACGGCAAGTGAGGAACAATCAAGCGCAAGTGAACAAATCTCGAAGAATGTGGAAGGGATCAGCAAGGTAACGGGGGAATCCGCGATCGCGACTCAACAAATTGCGCACGCTGCAGACGATCTCAACCAACTGACGACGAACCTTCAGCAACTCGTCAGCGCCTTCCACCTGAGTGGCGATGAGAAAGGAAACGGCACGATGCGGAGACGTGAAGAGGCGGGAGATCTCGCCGTCAAAGAAAACGGGTCTTTGGTGTCGAAACGATCAGCCGGGCAAACAACGCTTGACGTCACGGCGGCAAAGAATGCGCACAAGCTGTGGCGTGTACGAGTTCAGAAGATGATGGCAGGGAAGGAAGACATTGCTGAAAAGGAAGTCTCTTCCGATCGCTCCTGCAAGTTGGGTATCTGGTACTATGGAGTGGGACAGGCCGAGTTCGGAAACGACCATGTCTTCGTCACACTCGGCAAGAAACACGAAGCGATGCACGATGCCATCAAAAGTGTCGTTCGGCTCCTGAAAGACGGGAAAAGGAGCGATGCGGAGCTACTTGCAGAAGAGGTTTACGGGCTCTCGGATGAAATCATTGCCTTGATAGACGAGCTGCACAAAGTGGGAGCGTGACTCGGCGCATCTCGCGGAAGATGCGGCTGGTACCAAAGATCGCGAGGACTGAAGACCAGTACACGCGATCAAGGAAGACGCTCGAGGCTTCGGACTCCTCAAGACACAGCGCTGCAGACAAAAGAGAACGGTATGACAAGAACAGATGAGGCAATGATGTCGAACGCGGTCGTCGCTGATGACCTCCTCCAGCTTGTGAGTTTCAATATCGGTGAAGAGGAATTCGGTGTGGATATCCTGAGTGTGAAGGAAATCAACCGGATGCAGAATGTCACGCGTGTTCCCAACGCGCCGGAATATGTCGACGGGGTAATTAACTTGCGCGGGAAAGTAATCCCTATCGTCGATCTTCGGTCTCGACTGGGGATGCAGCGTAAAGAACATGATAAGAACACCCGAATTATCATTGTCGAAATGCGTGGGAAAGTGGTGGGGTTTGTCGTCGACGCAGTCCAGGAAGTTCTGCGCATTGCGAGAGGGGTAACAGAAGTCCCCCCTTCGATTCTTGGAAGCATGAAGGGAGACTATATTAAGGCAGTTGGGAAGCTGGCAGACCGGCTGCTGATACTCCTTGATCTGGAAAAAGTGTTGGATGACGAGTCGGAGGCGGTTCTGATGGAATCGGGGATCACTGGGGGCTGAGCAGATAGCTCACTGAACATGAAAATCGAAATCGTGTAAGACTGACCTATTCATGGGTTTCGATAAATGACCTGTCGCACCGGTCGTCGTAGCAATACGGCAGAAGAATCATGAGGGAGAAGGCCTTCAAGATGCCAAAGTCATTCGAGATCTCGGGATAATGAGCTAAGGTACTTCGTTGAGTGAATTGCACGGTCTCATTATTTATGGGTTGCTATCCCATTCACAAGGAATATCAGACAGAACAAGAAGTACTGCTTGAGAACATCGTCGGCGATCAATTGTTCAGAGAACCTCTCTGAAACGACAATCTGCCCGCCGAAATGATGGACTTGGTTTGCATTGCTCATTTCGGTATGTGGAGCTTTGTGCGTTCATTCAGCACGCCACGCACCGTGGGGAAAGACCGGGGATCCGTTATGCCGAAAATTCGAGTGTTGTTTGTGTGCATTCACAATAGTGCCCGAAGTCTGATCGCGGAGGCGTTCTTGAATACTCTGTTCGGAGGCACGTTTGAAGCGGGAAGTGCAGGTTTGGAACCCGGGAAGATCAATCCGTTAGCAGTCCAAACGATGAGGGAGGTGGGAATAGACATCTCCCACAAAGAACCGCGGGATGTTTTCGAAGTCTACAAATCAGGCAACATATTTGGATCCGTTATAACCGTGTGCGATGAGGCTAGCGCCGAGCGCTGCCCGAGGATTACGAAAAGGATTCATTGGAGCTTCACCGATCCCGCATCGCTCGTCGGGAATGAGGCGGAACAACAAGAAGCTATCCGTGGTATCCGCGAGACTATTCGCCAGAAGATTGTATCCTGGGTGAGAGAATTGAGCGAAGAGTTCATCCTTAATTCGGACAAAAAGCCCTTGTCCGCCTGAGAGATGTCTCCACGCACTACTGAGCTCCTCCCTTTTTCCGCATTTGCACAACTGCTTTTTTATGATGGCCGATCCTCCAAATTCCGGACGAACGCCTTCCTCAGATTTCACGCCTGATTCCCGCCTGTAGGAACATACTTCTTCATAATTGAGAAGCTTGGACTCACTTTCCGGTGAAATCTGGCTCTCCAACGGAGATTCTCGCTGGCACGCTTTATGAGTGTATACTCATATAATCAAAGTATCATGAAGGGATTGCACGATGATGCCTGCACGTACAGCTGCCGACGCAAAAGCGGAGATCCTCGCTGCGATCGCTCACCCAAACCGCATTCGTATCCTTGAGCAGTTGCGGCACGGGGTTCAATGTAACTGCGAGCTTGCCCCTGCCCTGGACCTGGAACAATCGAACCTTTCCCGCCATCTCAAAATCCTTGTGCAAGCAGGCGTGCTCGTGTCATGGAAGGATGGTCTCCGCGTTAACTTTAAAATCGCAGACGAGCGGATTCTGAAGATCCTTGACCTCGCCACTATTGTGGCGAAGCAAAGCGTCGAAGCGAAAGCTGACGCGCTGGAAGAAGCATAAGATTCGAAGCCCACTGACAAGCAAGGAGACACAGCAATGAACATCAAAGTACTCGGCCCTGGATGCGTGAACTGTAGGACCCTCGAAAGTCGAACAAGAGAAGCCCTCTCCCAGTTGGAACTCCCTGCGTCCTTGGAGAATGTCGAGGACGTCAGACTCATCGCCTCGTACGGGATCATGCGTACGCCGGGTCTGGTGATCGACGGAAAAGTCGTCTTCTCCGGCCATGTGCCGACCGTTGACAAACTGAAAGACATTCTTCGCGCCCATCGGAGCTGACGATGAACAAAGTGCTTGAGCGATATCCGATTGGGACCATGATCGCATTCCTGCCTCTTTGGATCGCCCTCTATTTCGCCATCCAGTCAATTGCAGACGCGATCGTTTCTCTCGCTGGACTTCCGCCGGGCGAACACATGACGGAAGCGGTCCGCTTTTTTGTCTTTGAAACGCCGAAAGTTTTGCTTCTGCTCACAGTTGTGGTTTTTGGCGTCGGAATTGTCCGCACCTATTTTTCTCCAGAACGCACGCGAAAGATCCTCGGCGGGAAGTCACTTTTTGCCGGGAACGTGCTGGCGAGCATGCTCGGCATTGTAACCCCTTTTTGCTCGTGTTCGGCAATTCCGCTCTTTATCGGCTTCGTGGAGGCTGGGGTCCCGCTCGGGGTCACGTTTTCGTTTCTCGTTGCCGCTCCGATGATCAACGAAATTGCGGTTGTCCTCTTGTTTGGCCTCTTCGGCTGGGAAACGGCGCTTCTCTATATCAGCACCGGCTTGTTGATTGCCATCTCATCGGGGTACGCGATCGGCCGCTTGAACGTCGAGCGGTATGTCGAGGATTGGGTCTTTCAGGTTCATTCGACCATGCAAACTCCGGACAAGACGATCCCTTCGTTCCGGGATCGCATTCAGGCTGGATATGACGCGGTAAAAGAAATCGTCGGGAAGGTGTGGGTTTATATTCTCGTCGGTATTGGCGTCGGTGCCGTCATCCACGGCTACGTACCGGAGAACTTCATGGCCGGCCTGATGGGAAAATCCGCGTGGTGGTCAGTTCCTGTGGCTGTTCTCATCGGCGTGCCCCTGTATTCGAATGCTGCCGGCATTATCCCCATCGTCCATGCCTTGCTTGAGAAGGGCGCTTCGCTCGGCACAACGCTCGCATTTATGATGGCAGTCATCGGGCTCTCGTTGCCCGAGACCATCATCCTCCGGAAAGTCCTGAAGCTGCCGCTCATCTTCATCTTTGTCGGCGTAGTCGCCACGGGCATCGTTATCGTAGGATATATCTTTAATGTAGTCTATTAAGAACGGAGTGACCGATGACAATACGTATTTTGGGCGCGGGCTGTGCGAAATGCAAAGCGCTCGACGCCCGGATCCGCCAATTGGTAGAAGAGCACCACCTGCCTGTACTGGTCGAAAAGGTCACCGACATACGGGAAATCATGAAGTACGGTATCATGGCGACTCCCGGCCTGGTGATCGATGGTGTCTTGAAGAGCGTAGGAACAGTGCCGAAGGACTCACAACTTCTCGCATGGATAAAGGAACAACACAATGAGACCCGTTAAAATTGTCCTGATCCTCGCCATCACTATCAGCTCCGTTGCCACAGCAATTGTATGGGCGCAATCGGCGAACCGTGCGCCACAAACAAAAGTCGAGACAGCCGCTGTGAAGCCGGCTGTGACCTTTATCGAGCTCGGTTCGGTGAATTGCATTCCCTGCGTCAGATGCAGCCGGTGATGAAGGCCATTGGCGAGAAGTATGGGAAGCAGGTGAACGTGGTGTTTCATGATGTCTGGAAGCCCGATCAGCGCAAGTATGCTGAACAATACGGGATCCGGGTCATACCGACGCAGGTGTTCCTCGATGAAAACGGAAATGAATTTGCCCGGCACGAAGGGTACTACCCCGAGGCCGAGATCCACAAGCTCCTCCAGAAACGCGGGTTGAACGTCAGCCAGGGGGAATGACCGATGCTTGAGGCGCTCTTCACGTGGCTCACGAATGCCATGAGCGGACAATTTGAAATTGCCCTTGTTGCAGCCCTGGGCTGGGGGGTCATCAGTATTCTTCTTAGCCCATGTCATCTATCCAGTATCCCACTGGTGATCGGCTATATCAGCAGTCAGGGACGGGAAGGCGTGAAGCGCTCGTACTCGCTTTCATTGGTATTCGGAGTCGGGATTCTCATCACGATCGGCCTGGTGGGCGCGATCACCGCTTCGGCGGGCCGGATGATGGGGGATGTGGGTGTGTGGGGTAACGTCATCGTCGCCGGAGTCTTTTTCGTCGTCGGCCTTTACCTGATGGACGTACTCAAATTGTCGTGGAATGGGATCATGCCCCGAACGTCGATAGCGCGCGGATGGAAAGGTGCCCTGCTGTTGGGGCTCATTTTCGGCATAGGCCTAGGCCCGTGCACGTTCGCGTACATGGCGCCGGTTCTCGGTGTGGTATTCAGCCTGGCAACGACAAACATGCTCCAGGGACTTTCTCTCATCGCGGCGTTCGGAGTAGGGCATTGTGCGGTGATTGTGGGAGCCGGTGGCGCGGCGGGAACGGTCCAGAAGTATCTTGACTGGACCGAGCAATCGAAGGGCGCGACGTGGCTGAAACGCGGCACTGGGGTGCTTGTGATCGTGGGGGGTATATACTTTGTCTATACGGCATTTTGAGCATAGGTTCGCACCAACTCAAGTATCCTCGTGAGAAGGCTCGTTCAATTCTGTGCGTGAAAGACCCGCGGGTTCCGCAGCTGCTCGCGGAGGGATCAAAATCGAAAGGAGTCAATAATGTTTGCACTACCAGAGTGGACGTTTGAGTTTCACGGACACCGTTGTCCGTTCATGCCCATCGGCTACCGGATGGGCACACTAATGCTCGAGACACTCAAAGCCCCTCGGGCACAGGACCACGACTACTTCCTGCTGCCGGAGCTTGGTGTTGGGCATCCACAGACATGCATGATGGATGGTCTTCAGGCCTCGACAGGCTGCACATACGGCAAGCTGATGATCGAGCGACAAGATTATGGCAAGCTTGCTGCGACGCTGTGGACGCCCAAGAACGGTTCCGTCCGCATTGCTCTCAAGCCGGAGTTCACCGATATGCTTGGCAAGTCTGAATTCTTCGAATACCGGAAGAAGGGCGTCGAGCCATCACAAATCCCCGAACCTATACGACTCGACGTGATCCAGAAGGTCCTTAATGCAACGAATGATGAATTGTTCACGGTAAAGCTGTTGGCCGAATTCCAGCACAAGAAAATCGCCGGCTCGTTTAACAAAGCGAAGTGCGAGGAATGCGGGGAGTATGTCTTCGATCGCTATCTGCGCAAGAAGGACGGAAAGTTGATGTGCATTCCGTGCTCTGGGTACGGCGAATAGTGCGTTGGCGCAGGGCGGCCCAAAGAGGAGCTTATATGAAGTCCTGACAAACAGTTGTCTGTAAAGTATATTGAGTGAGCGCTAACTTACTATACAAAGGAAGGTGGCAAGGCCCGACTCGACACCGAAACGCGGAAGAGTCAGATTAAGAAGGCTATTCTCGATATTATCTCGAAGGACGGAATTGGCAAGCTCTCCACGAGAAATCTCGCCGCATGCGTGGGTGTCAGCGAAGGAGCTCTTTTTCGGCATTTTCCGTCCAAGAAGGCGATGATGCTCTCCATCCTCGCGGATGTGAAGCATGACCTGCTGAACGAAATGGAGATAATTGTCTATTCAGAAGCCAAAGCCGAGGAGAAGCTCAAGAATTTCCTCTGCCTTCATGTGAACTACCTAATCGCGAACAAAGGGATCACAATGCTTCTTTTTTCTGAAGCGGCTCATCTGAACGACCCAAAGCTCAAAACCGGATTGCGGGAGATCCTGCTCACTCAAAAAGAGTATGTCACAAAGATCGTGCGTGAAGGAATGACCGAAGGCATCTGGGACAGGTCAATAGAGGTTGACAACGTGGCGATGCTATATATGGGAATACCGATCACACTCAATATCGAGTTGATCCTTCAGAGCGACCGCGTTAGCGAGGACCGGTTTTGCGATCGGATGTTGGACCTGTTTACAAGATTCCTCGAAAAGAGGTAATTTTTTTACCCTTAAAGAGAGTGAGTGATTACTAACATAAGATAAATGGCTCATAGGAAACGTAAATGACGATCATTGCAGGCGCGGTCACTCTGGTCTTCACCGCGTTGCTGACTATCGCAGGCGTCGGGGCTGCCTTCATCCTCATTCCGGTCTTTCTAGC
>CAVVZZ010000013.1:0-865489 GCA_963752915.1 Ignavibacteriota bacterium | reverse complement strand
CACCAAGCCAGGGGCGATCAAGAGCATTTTCCTCTCCGACATTGATCTGTCGCACGTTGATCGCACTCGACCAGTTTATCCCACCATCAGACGAGGTCCGCAAAATGATCTGGGTGCCGGGATTTGACGTCATATAGACGAGGTAAGCTTTCCCATCCGGGTCGAATGAAAGAACCGGATCGGAAAACGTTCCGGATCCGCTCACAGCATCGGAGCCTGACCATGTCCATCCCCCATCAAACGAGGCGTATGCCCCTATCGTTGCGTCATTGACGATTGCTGCCGCGACAAGATTCTTCGCGTTCGTGGGGTTAACAACTATCTTGGGATCACATTGAGAATGGTTGGCAGGTGTTATCGGGCTTTGCGCCTCCGTGTCAATTACAGACACGAACATCACGATCGCGGTAAGGAGTGACAAACGTCTCATTTGCGCCTCCTGGAATTTGTGAGCGGTACCACTTGTAGGTGAGAAGCAGAAGAAAGTGAATGGATCTAACCTTCTGAGGATTATGCTACTGTCGCTTTCCGACAGCGATGTACGCTCGCGCACCATCGTCTCCTACTGCAATAACCATATTTCCCTTCATTGCAAGTGCCCAGAAGTTGCCCACGACGGAGGTTTGCGGCTGGTAGCTCTTCCAAGTCGAACCGTTGTAGTGGACCAGATCGCCGTATGCACCTGCAATTACGATATCGTTCGAAGCGTTTCCGCGGATTGCATTTGTGAAGTACGGGGTCGCTTCTGGGATACCAGCCTTCCAGGTTGTGGCTGTATTGATGGAAGATGTACTAAAGACTCCATCGCCAACAGCATAGTAGGGACCACCAGGGACGAACCACAGCCCATCAAGAGCAACGGGCAATCCGCTGTCGGAGGCTGCAACAGCACTAGCGGCTTCCAGTCTTAGGAGTTTCTTCCCTGGAGGAATATCAATGATATTGGATGCGACCGCATACACTTCAGCCTGCCCGGTTTGCGGGTTTGTCGCACCCCAGATGTCTTGGATCGGCAACGTTGTACCGCTGGCGAGCTTGTGCCAGGATCCGTTTTGGTAGGTCGCCAGACTTCCCAATAGCCCGCTGAAATACATCTCTGACGAACTCACCCCCCATGCTCGTGTTAGACTGATGCTATCTTCCCCCAATAGAACTCTCACGTCAATATCATTCCACGATGTACCATCGCCATGGATCGGATCCCCTCCAACAAACCAGATGTCGGATGGTGAAAATGCGAATACACCCGTTAGAGGAAGCGTGACCTCTCCGAATCGCGTCTGCACAGTGATGCGCAATAGAGACCAGGACAATCCGTTCCACTTTGCGCAATTGAAAGGTAGTGGATCCCAATTGCCTAGGCTGTCTCTTTTATAGACGGCACCCACCGCATACGCCAGCGTATCATTGATGATCGCGACATCCTTGAGGGTACTGGAAGCAACATCATCCCCAAGGGGGGTCACGGTCCAGACGAAGTTGTGAACTTGTCGTGTCCACAGTTGTCGGGGGAGGGGGCTCGGTTGCGTGATGGCAGGAGATGAGCACGATATCTAGGAGAAGAAAGACCAATGCAACAGGCAAGGCTGATCGATACGTGATGAACTTATCTCGATTGCGTAGGAATGGCACGTGCTGCCTCACTCGATTCTGGTCATGAAAGCAAATTGAATATTCTGCGGGCTTCTGAATAGATCAAGCGCAAGTCATAGCTTTAGTGTCCTCGGTCTTTCTGTCGATCCCAGCTTCCATCAGAATGTGGTCAACGAACATATTCATATCATGAATATAGTCCCGGCATTCTCGTCGGTCAAGAACAAAATGTCGATGTCGCTATTTCTTAACACACTCATGAGCGATCATCAAGTCCTGATCCACCAAGTCCTTGTGCCGTGTAACAGGATTTATTCCCTTGCAGGCTCCTTGGCGATAGAGTTTCTACTAATTCGCGTTACTGAAGGAGGTGGTTGTCCTTTGCTTTCTTCTCCCTCAAATCAAAAGTTCACCACTCCTTACATAATGAATAGTCGCAACCTTGGCTCGTTCAGAAAAATATTTTGAGAAAGTTAGCCCGAGGTGACGGTGTGCTGTTCGATTGAAACGACTCGAGTCGTGCGCCACTGACCAAAAACAACGGACTGTGATCTTGCGTCATGAGTCCACCATGTTCCGATCAAAACCAGAAGTAACCATTCTCTTTGGCCGCCAACAGGCTGATTTCCGCCCCTAGCGCTACGCATTCCCCAGTTCTGTGTCCATGATGTCGCCCGAGGTTAACAGAGGAACGGGACATTTTCAAGCGCTCGGATATGTCCCGACTGTTGGAGCGGATCCTGGCAAAAGGAAAAATGACTCCTGGCCTCCGGCCGGGGACGCCCCAATCAGACATCCCCCCGAGAACCAAGGTCTCAGATCAGGATCCCTAGTGTTGACAAGGGGATTCTGCTCGAATTGGTCTGTTTGGGAGCGTAGAAGATGGAGGTTTTTGTGATGCGGGAAAAGTCATCGAGCTGGGATGGGGACCAGGCTTCGCCCGAGGACGCCTGGGGGAATGGGACTCTGAGGTTTTGGCGCAGAACCACCTCAGCTCAAGAAATGTTGCTTCCTCCCTTACGCATGATCTTCTGCTAAGCAGTGTCAGGAACAAGACTTCTCTCGCAAGATTGATAGGTTCATTCGCTTCGGAATGAGCTATTTCATGTAGTGCGTATTCCTCTTCGATCACTAGCTATTTATTCGAGGTTTCGCATCTTCAAAACCGGCAAACTCTAAACCGCGGATGTATTGTCGATCATATCCAGCCAAACTCAAAAAGCAAGTGGCATCTTTGCCAACTATCACCTCACGAAAAGCAGAAGCGAACGTGATCCTTTCGTCACTTCGATAGACCTTGGCACGGTGGTAGGTGAATGTCCCACGATTGCTTTGGCCACAGAAAATCGGAGTCTTTAGGTGCCCGGAAAAATAGTCTTCATTGGGAACAAAGACTGCATAGCGACGTTCCGTCATCCTTATGCAATTGACACTTGGGACAAAATGAATTAGAGAAGTATATCTGTCAGGGTCATTGTTGGTCACATCGACCACGACAGAGTCCGGGATGGGTTGATCGTTCACCATGCTACAGTGAAAAACGTATTTGAAAAGAAACGAACCTAAGGTCCCCGCCGTCAGGTAGAGCGGGTGTCGCCCATTCTGCAACTTCTGACAGGTAGCCAATATGACACTGTCATTGGGAAGTGCCTTCAATGCTGAATCATATGAGGTTTTTGCCTCGACGATAAATCCGTATCTCGCTAGGGAATTGCCCTTCGAAATGAACGGCTCAGCCAGCTGAATTCTGGTCTCGGCTTGTAGAGATAATCGCCTCGCGAGTAAGGCAATCGAGGAGTCCGAAAACTCTTTTGCCATCGTCCTGTAGCATGAAGCAAGTTCCCGGAACTGATTATTTTGCCATAGGACTTGTAGCTCTGATAAACGGTCATTGTCGCTGCGTCCACAGCCGAACAGTACCAAGCTCATGGACACGAATACTATCAGCAAAACACCCACGGGCATTTTCCCGAAAGAAGGGGGAGTGACCTTCGAGGCGTCGAATGTTTGTGCAACAGGGACGTGTAGACTAGGAAGAGTATTTCGTGCCATGACGGCCTCTGATGGTTGTTCGGCGGATCGTTGACACCGTAACGTGGCCCCTGTCCCTGACCTGCTGTGCCGTCGCAAGGTGGAACTTGGATTTTACATTTCAACACAAATCTCGGTATATGCATACTATCAGTCTATGGGCTCAAGTCAAATGGAACTATCTTTCAAATTCGATTGACAAAGATCTGTTACCTATCCGTCATCATCTATGCCAAGTGGGTCATGCGTAATTCCCTGAAATTCGATCCCATCACTAGGTCCAGCAATGTATTTCTTACCTCCGCGTGCAATCCTTTCAACCCACTTTGTTTCAACCGATCGATTCCTTCAATGCACACTGCTTGGTATCTCACTCTTATCCCCGAAAAGACAGCGTACTAAACTGCAGCGCAGATCACAGAAATTCGCTCCCGCTTTGCGATGGGATCCTGGCAAAAATAAAAAAAATATCTCTTCCCGCCTTCGGCGGGGACCCGTCACGCCCTGATTGACCGGCCCTCAACGGATAATTGATGTGGGGTAGGCGAGGGCCCAAAACACGAGTAGACAGTCCGTCTCGCGAGAAAGCCCGCCTTGTGTGTGAGCAGGTAACGCGGTTACTCCTTTATTTTACTTCTGGCGTCAATCTCAGGTGTCCACAATGTTTTGGCCCACTTTAGGAGTGCTCTATTGTTTCGACGGATCTCCGCCTCTCTTTTTTGCATAGTCTTCCCCCGTAGATTCTTCCTCATCAACAGGGTCCCCTCGCCGTCCGAGTTTCTGTCATACTCGACTATCCATCCTTCGGGGAACTCTATACGAACTCTTCTCAACATTTCTGGATGGAAGGCGATATACGTGCACGCCTTTTCACCTTCTCTCTTTTTCGGATGCCCTGCACAGGAGTATCTCGTTCGATAACCTCTTTTATTGAGTTCCTCAATGGCAGGGGCGATAAGGGCATCAACAATGGCTCGATCGCCTTTCATGTATTCGTTGGTAGGGTCATCCTGCAGGATCAACTCCTTCTCAACATAGAGTTCATCGTGTTTCATCGGTCGAGGTATCTCCTGTGATTAGTCGAAGACAGGAATCCCATTGATTTGCCACTGGGTAGTCGAATTCGGACAATCAAGATGATGGATTTTATTCTCTCGGCCTTCCTCGGCCGTTCTTATTCTAAGGATTTCTCAACGAACGGCAGCCTTTGTAGAAAACGCATCTTTGTGAGAGCCAAGATTTGAGAGGGCTATTTTGACTGACGAACGGCTTTCGGCCGAATCGCCTTTACACGAAGGTCGTCTTCCTGGAGCTGTATGCTGACTTGTCGAAGAGTATTGGTTCCTAAATACTCAGTTGAGGCGCCAACCATAACGGGAAATACTCTTCGCAGATCGCCGCTGCTGCCCGAGCTCGTTACGGTGGTCCGCCATACGACAACAGACATGGAGTCATTGCGGAATTTATCCAGGTCGACTGCATCGAGAATGAAGAACCTAAAGTAACTTACATTCACTCCTGAATAAGTCGTGGATCCGACAATGCCATAAGTGGGTTTTGTGGTGATTGTTCCTGACGTGTTGGAGATTCCGTCCGAGCCATAGGTGCTCAAGTTGACCGATGTGGTTCCACCGGAAGTCTGGCCGAAAATCGGAATTGAATATGAGTACGGTGTAAGCTTTGGATCGCCAATGCCATATATGAGGAAGATAGCAAGTTTGGCATCGGCCAGTGGAGCATCAGTCAGTCCTTGCTTAGTGAGAGCCTTTCGAACGTAGTCGGCGTACTCGCGGAAGTTCAAGTCGTAGATCGTAATCCCGGAATTGCCCGGCAGGAGAACGTAAGTGCTCTTGGCCTGAACGCCAGGATCGGTTATGGAATCCACAGAAACTTCGTAGTAGCTCGAAAGACCGGATGAACAACCGATCATGATCTGGCAGGCAAAAATCGCAGCCAAGGTTGACAGGACAGTTCTCATTTTGTCGGACCTATTTCAGTTGAAGATTAGTGGCCGCCAATCGTATCAAAAGTTGGAGAACCATGTGAAGTCCCGACGTTGACCCCAGCTGATTTATCCGTGATATCGCCATCGAACCTCCAGTACCCGACCAACCCCGTCTCATTTCCCGAAAGCCTGGAATTCATCGCGTATCCTAACTGAGCCTGTGTTCGAGCGATGTCCCAAATTCTGAGTTCGTCAATTTCGCCATTAAAGAAGTCGCTATGTTGGGTAATATTCCATGTATATGCACCGATGGATAAGTTCTCAGTATACTGTGTCGAACTCACCATTCCTGACGCGGAGATCGTTGTATCGACGACACCATTGATAAGAATGGATTCGGTGGAACCGTTATATGTGAATGCGACATGGTACCAAGTGTTCGTTGTCAACGCTGATTTAGACATCAGCACTGAGTTTGGCATATGATTGACCATGACCATCGTGGCCCCCAATCTTCCATCGGGCCAGAGTGAGAAGGCAAATTCATTTTGATTTCCTGAAGCGACAATGCAAGGTCCGTACCCATAGAGATCAACAAGGGCGGCCAATCGAATCCAAGCCTCAACTGTGATCTGGTTTCCGAACGATGTAAGTGATGGAGTTGACGTCAAACTGATGAAGTCTGTTGATCCATTCAAGTGAATTGCCTGGTTTCGGTTGACAGTTACAGAAACTCCCTCGGACACTCCGACGTTGTTGGAGGGATCATAGGCTCTGGCGGTAAGTACGTGGATAGTCTTTGGCGGGAGAGCTGCGACGCTCCACTCAAAACTCCATGGAGGAGTCGTGCTGACATGCACGAGGTTGTCGTCTACAAGAAACTGAACCTGCTGGATCCCGACATTGTCCGTTGCACTGACCACAACGAGGCCAGAGTCCAAGACCTCAGCCCCGATTATTGGAGATTGGATTACGACTGTGGGGGGGACTTGATCAGATCGGTTCACGCTCACAACTATGCTTTTAGAAGATGTGATAGCCGATGATTGATCGTACGCCTTCACTACGATAGTATGAATGCTTGCGATCGAGAGGCTTTGAACGCTCCAATGGAATGTCCACGGGGGTGAAGAGCGGGTGTTTGCCAGAGTCTCGTCAAGATAGAATTCCACCTTTTCGATGCTTTGGATGTTCTCGATGTCCGTCGTTATCGTCACTGAATCCACGACTGTCGAGTTATTCAGAGGCGATGTGATTGTTACACTTGGCGGCGTTGGTGCTGGGCTTGTGGGATCGTCCTTCTTGCAGGAGAGAGAGAACAGCATCAAGCCTATAAGGAGTATCCTATTCATGTCACTAGTCCTAGAATTGGGACACGAACAAATGAGCGAGCCTCTTCCTCGGCCAAATCAGAGAAAGAGGCTTGTGTCAAAGATCTGTCCTCTTCTGCGCATTTTTTGTGCCAGCCCTACCTCAGTTAATTCTGACGCGAAATGAGGTCATGGTCCGCGAGAAAATGTCATTTTTACCTGTCTGTGTAAATCCATCGAAGAGAGAGAATGAGACTGCCAGTGCTGCTATATGACCTTGCCTCACTGTGGGCCGTGAGTCATAGACTTATTGACTGGGATTTGGCCATCCTTGGCACTCCAGTCAACCAGTGTGAACCATGCGCAATATTCACAGTTGTCGCCCAGGGGATTCGACCGTAAATTGGTAGTGTATTTTTGACGGTCGAATTTGGCCGGCAGTTCGAGGGGAATCCAGACAAAAATAAAAAAAATGACTCCCTCCCGCCTTCGGCGGTCCCGCCAATTGCCCAAATCTGGATTTACATTGGGCAATCAAATTCGCTGAATCCGGTCCCGGTTCGAAGAAAATCAAGTCAATTGCCCATTTGCCTATTGCCTTAACACTTCAACCAGGTCCACGGAGGGAGGGTGTTTAGGAGAGAGTGAGGATGTGGGCTTATCTTATTTTTTTTTCTTTCAAATATATCTATGGGTAAATGGGCAAAAACTCATAAAACCCTTGCTATTCCTACACAAAACACTGCCCAAAGATTGCCCAAACTACAGGCAATCGATGGGCAATTGTTCTCCTCACTGGGCAATCTTCTGCTCCTCGTACCACTTTTTCAGCTTGTCTGTCATCTTGAAGCAGTAGGCCCTCTCTCCATTGACCATTTTTCTCTCCGGATCGGCAGGCTCCAGGTAATTCTTCTCCTTCAGATTGCGGATCACGCCGTTCTTTGTATACCCTTTGGAGACGGAGTAGCCATCAATGAATGACGACGGGAACAAACCCTCCTCGAAGAAACTCGTGAAGTTCGAGATGCTATTCTCCACCATCTTCTGCAAGAACTTCATTCCCTCAGCTTCCAAGCCGGTCATGTTAACATTGAACAAGGCCTTCTCATCATCGGTGATCGGAGTGGGGATCGAGTAGCGGCATCCTGTGTATGACTGAGCCTTCGTGTAGACGTCCCTCAATTCAGTTCTGACGTAGTGCCCCATTCTGTCCTCAATCTTCTGTCCGAACTCGGGATCGATTTCTCCTGAAAGCTTCGGCATCGTGTAGACGAAGAACTGGTTGTTCTTCACTGAAGTGGGCTCCTCGTCCTTCTGTACGAAAATCGGTGTATGCTCATTCGACATGATGATGATGTTCATGTTGTTCAGGACCTGGTACTCCGGAAGGAACTTCTGGTTGACGACGGACATCTTCTGACCCGATCGCTGTTTCAGCATCCGGTACTGTTTCTCGTTCGCTGAAACAGACTCATCCGCGATGAGAAGCTTCTTCTGAACTTCAGGTGTGAACCCTTTCTCTTCCCCATGCCAGAACTGGGATATTGACGGGAAGATCGACATGACAGCTTCAGCGAAAGTGTTCTTCCCCGTACTACGATCTCCCTTGAGGACTAAAGTCGGCAACTTTCGATAATTCGTATAGCAGTACATTGCGAGCCACTCCTTGATGAAATCCTTATGGACTCCAAATGTCTCCGACAGCCAGCTTTCGATGAAATCATTATTCCGGAGCCTTGCCGCAATGGGCGAGTAATGGACTTCAAAGAGACCCCTATCGGTGAGGTATACAACGAAGGACTTTTCGGCATTCATGTCGCCGATATGGTCAATCCGTTGAAGGTGCCGGATGTGTTTTTCCTTCACGACATATTCAAGGAAACGCTTCTGCGTGTCATCATCTGCGGCATCAGTCTGGATGAACAACTTTCTCTGTCCCACATTCTCAAGGAAGAAGTTCTCTCCGACGATACCAACATCATAGATGTCGCTCCGGTAGGAGTAGAATCGACCAAGCTTTTGCGCAAACCCTTTGTCATTGTACCGCTTGTACATGTCTCGCACGGTCGACACAATTTTCTGCTCCCCGAGAGGAGGAGTGTTCTTTGACTGGTCCCAGATCCTTAACAATTCGATTGCTTCATCCACTCGGAGACCCCGTTCGATAAATCGTCCAATGATCTGCGTTGCTTTCTGGGTTCGCCCGGGAGAGGTAGAACCGGAGAGAGCGTCGAGCATTGATGAGGTCCGCGAGAGGTCAATCTTTTCCTCGGACTGATCCGCCTTGGTTCCCTGCGGTATCACCACAGGCTGCCTGTCCACATTGATCCACATGTCTGGATCAAAGGACAGATAACACGCTCGTGCCGGGTCGTCGTCTCCGTCGACGGTAATTCCATACTCCGTCTGGATCATCTTCCGAAGAAAGCTGAATGCCGCCCGAAAGTCCTCATCGGTGGTTACGGGTTTTTCAAGTTCGAAGATCAGCTTTAGTCCGTCGCCTGAAGGGGAAACAAATGAAATGAAGACGCGTGGATCTGATTTGATTCTTATCCGCAGGTCGCTGATCCGTCCGCCGACATGATCCGGATCGAGGATGATATGCTTTGTCGAGAGAAATGAAGGATTATCGCGGTAGTTGCCCTTGAACTCAGCCATCGAGAACCATGGGAGGGTTTTCCTTTTCTTCTCCTGTCTCTCGGCCGACTCAGCAATGCTGCGCACGGCGGCGATCTTGGATCGCAGATCCGGAGAGGATTGGATCATACTTAATATTGATTGGAAGGTTACGCGAACACCTTGTGGTTCCGTAACTCGGTCGGAATAGGAAACGAGGATTGATTCGAGGATCCCAGGCTCGGCCTGGTCATTTGTTGCAGCAACTATATTACTTGCTGGCTCCGCTGTTGTGATTGTTTCGTTGTCCATTGTCATTCATATTCGAATAGAGCAGGTTCTTCAAGTTCTTGATAGAGTTCGTCAGCCGAAGGCCTGATACCAGGCCACAGTCGGCGTAATAGTCGCGGATCATCTCATCCAGACTACCATTTTCATTCAACTGGAATGTCGTCCGCCCGTTATCACGGGAGAACGACTCCAGCTTGCTTCCTCGCGCGACGAGGTAAGCGGTGAGGTACAAATCATTCGTTACGTACATATTCAGTTCTCCTTATACAAAACTCAATTCACATTGCGTGTTCGTGTTTTGCTCGACACAGTCGCTGCAGTCGAACAGACTCAATTGTGGCTCCAGATCCGGCAGTTCTTTCCATTCTTTGCCATCCAGAACACGGCCCATTGGCCGGGGATCAATAGCCGCGTACTGCATGAAGTTGAACTTCACTCGCGCCGCCATGCACTGATCCTTGATCTCTCTAACCCAATCTACTGACATCGGCCGAAATCCAAGGCCGCTCTCTCCGCCACACATGACGTATTCAATGCCCGTGAGATCAATCTTCCCTACAGGCCCAATCAATGGTTCAAACATCAACCATCGATGCAGGACCGGGATCTTCCGCAGGTCGTCAATCCGGGAATTATACTTCGCACTTTCCACGGTCACTCCCATCCAGATATTCGGTGTCCAGTTCAGGAGTGGTGCCGTCTCAACCATTCGCTCGGTTCTCTTCGTCAATGTAAAGAACGTGTGACGCTGACACTCGTTCATCACCGTGAACATCCGCTTCAAGAAATCGATCGGTACGTCGGGATGCCAAGGGTCTCCCATATTGTTGACGAACCACACCATCGGACGCATCTTCTTTCGAGGAACATCCAGCAGGGCATCGTGACAGGTGACGTATTGCGCCGTTCTTGTATTTCTCGCTGGTCATTCGCGGCAGCAACCTATCAAGCATGTAACAGTTCTTACAACCTTCACTATACTTCGTGCACCCAGTAACTGGGTTCCATTTCGCATCGCTTATCTGATTGAGTCCTTTACCCATATCCAAATATTCATTTTGTCAAAACCAATCAAGCACGGCTCCAGCATTCTGCAGGAGACACGTTACGAGCTGTCGCGCTTTCTCGAGACACTCTCGATTCAAGCACACTCGCATTTTGGGAAATTCAACTCAGGAAGATCAGCTGGGGAAACAACGGCAGGGAAAAAAGCGGGCGTCGGGTCTACATCTGCATCCAAAGTTAAATATGTATTGCCGCTCAACTGCATTCGGCACTGAATTATGATACGAAAAATCTTGATTAAGATCAACTACAATCGTATATATTTAAACTGATTGTTAAGGAAATAATACAATGCACCAAATCATCGAAAACGACGATATTTCAGGCGTCCAGCGCCTTATCCAACGCTCGCCGCAGCTGAAGGAATATCGATCTACGACCTTGCCGGACGAAGCGGCTTGCACCCCACTACTCTCTACTGCTATCCTGAAAAGAAACCCGGTCCGCATCGTAGGCCAGTCAGGCGGGAAACGATCAGGGCACTGGCGGAGGGATGCCGTTACGAGGTCACTTTCGATGCCGAGCACAATCGGATTATCCTCGAACCATCGGGTGGACCAGCTCCGAGGAATGATGCGGATGAACTCCTCGATGGAATGAGAAGAATTCTCGTCAGAGGTGCCAAGAGGAAGATTTCCATTGAAGAGAAAGAGAAGATATTGGCTGTCCTGAGGGTGCTGGTATCATAATCCAGAAGGCTCTGCTCAGCCCAGGGGTTGAGGGTCGAAACTTGCCTCCGCACATCTTGTCCCCGATTCTACACATTACCGTCTACGACCCCCTTCAGACGCTCCACGTTGCGACACAGGCGATGGTTAAAACGTGGCAGGGAAATTGGTCACTATGGTTTACCATCGACCACAGCGGTGACTCCATTATGAGCACCGTACAAGGCCGGAGTAGCACCTTTTTCACGTTTTGGTGTGAAAAGGCTTGTGAGATGGGAAGAGCCCCGATGTTTGGGGCTTCTTTTTTATCTCTACAGACAACACGCCATCAAGACCACAACTACTTCTTATCCCTCGCAGCCACTTCCGACAGCTTGTCAAACGATGCAACCCACCGATGCGATATGTGCCCGTTGTTTATTTTGGCTGTCTCCAGAAGCATGTATGTGCATAGGAGCGCTGCTGTGAAATCCGCGAGAGCATCAGAAGTGGAGCGTTGTCTCATGTAGTTCCTCAACTCAACGTAGAGAGGAGGTGATTTCAATGCATCCAGTATTTCATTCAAACGACTACGATACGGATCCCTCGAGAGTGTCACCTCTTCAACCATATGAGCAAAATCGTTTCGAATCTTGCGGAACTGCACAAGAACCTTCTCCAGGCTTGCATCGATAACGCCCATCCTGAAAGCCACAGATATCCTTGCTGAAAAAGTGCTCAGTGGTCTGTCAGTTTCAAGGAGGTTCTCCTTTCCATCAGAACGCTCATGAAATAGCGATTTGAGCAACATCTCAAGAGAATCATCGAGTTGCGAGACTCCAACGATCACTGCTGCTCTCTCGCTTTCGCCCGAGAGAGAAATGAGCAGTTGCTTGAGTTGTTGTAGGGTGGGCGTAGCCAGAGCCAAGCGAGGGTCGTCCGGGTCTATCATCGTGCTGACTCCAAGAAGAAAATCCACGGACAGGCAAGCATATACAAGCCCTGCGTCAATTTCAACGGGGCTTTGAAGCACAATGACAATACAACCATATTGTCAATTTCACCTCTTCGGCAATTCCTTCCTCCACCACCAGATTGTAAGAAGAAAAGGAACGAAGTAGTACATTATCTGTTCTGCGTTTGGTGCACGTGCCATCTTGACTTTTCTCCATACGTGTGTGCTGTCAGCATGGTCAGCAAAACCTTTCATACATGAATTGTCAACAACGTACCAGGTACTATCCGTAGGAGAGAGGTCAGCTATTTTTGTCGCCGTAACGCCTCTTGCCTTGTCCGAAAGATCTGCGCGATTCTCAAAATCAACCGTTTGCACATCGAGTCCGTACATCATAAGTGTGGCAATTAATAAGACGAACATAGAGGTTCGTGGCCACAACCCTCTTGGTTCATCAGGCCTCTTCTCCGAAAGAAGCATCGCCACCAGAACTGCCAGTATGGCTGAGTAGAATACTCTGGCTTGCATACGGTTGCCTCTTTCCGTGGAACGCAGGGTTGAAGAAATACTCATTGAAGTGTATAGACCGCTAATTGTTTGCAGGTTGTGTTCGTGCGCTTGGCTCAGGTTGGCTTGCATAGAGTCTATCTTCAGCATAATGAAATCGCTGGGAAGACCCTTGTTGAGATCCATGAAGTTCGTGAACGGGATGAACCTGAGACACGAGATACATAGAACGACGAACGCAACCGGCCAGTATCGTGACCAAAAGCCGTCGGGAAACTTTGTCTGCCACCACTTCTTAAGATTGACACGGAGATTCGTAATGGAACGCATTTCAATCTCCTCGGATTGTCTAAAAGGTGAACTGCAAGCAAACGGAATGTTGGGGGTGACAAATATTAGGTGTGAGCAAAAGAAGAGCAACGTGAATCCCTCGCAGACCCATCGAGTCACGCCACTCTTCGGTTGGAACATCTCATCCGATGAGTGAATTTCTCTCTTTCCTCCACCACAGTCAAGAGGGAGAACAAACAAAAAGAGCACCCCACTACGTGAGATGCCCCTATGGTACTGAGCAGATTCGAGAGTTACAGCAGGTTCACCGTCTTCCTCAGCTGCTCCATGTTGTACGACGCGCAGTTCCTCATGCTGAACGCGCGTGCGTCTCCATGAATCCCCGATCAAATGAACTGATGCCTCTGCAAAAGGTCAGAGGTCAAATGAGGTCCTAGCGTTCCAGGTCTTAGCGATCACCGATTCAGATCTTCCTTTAGTAGCCGAAGACCAGTTGGTTCTCACGATCGAACTCCTTACATTGCCTCCGTATCGCTTAGCCGAACCATGTAGTTTGCAATTGTCTCCTCAGTGATTATGGATTGAGAAAGAGACCCGCGCCCGCCCTACTCATTCGAAACGAAATTACCGCATTAATGGCCCCCAGATGAAAGAGAAGCCGAAAACTGAGAATCCCACGACAGCAGCAGTCTACTGCCGCGTATCCACCTATGAGCAAGGCAAGGGCGATTTCAGCTCCCTCGACAGCCAAGAAAAGATGCTGCGTCAGTACTGTGAATCAAAGGGTTACGTCGTGTTTGACGTCTATCGCGACACGGAAAGCGGAACAACGTTGGAGCGGAAGGCCCTTCAGAAATTGTTAGTCGATGCTCAGTCCGGAAGATTCAGCGTACTGCTCGTAACGAAGTTTGACCGGATCTCACGCAATGTCAAGGATTTCCTCGATCTCGACGAGATGCTCAATAATCTGGGCATAGACATTGTCGTCACTACTCAGAACCTGGACACGACGAACCCGCAAGGAAAGATGATGCGGACTATCCTCGTGGCCTTTGCTCAGTTTGAGCGGGACATGATTGCAAAGCGAACGCGAGAGAAACTTTATAACCAGGCCAAGAACGGCTATTGGGGCGGAGGGCATGTCTTATTAGGGTACGACGTAGTCGACAAGAAACTCGTCGTCAACCAAGCGGAAGCGGAGCTTGTGCGGAAAACCTTCCAACAGTATCTTCACATGCCATCCACAAAGAAAGTGGCCGCTTGGTTGAATGAACAAGGCTACCGGACGAAGCTCCGGACAACGAAGGGTGGCACAACAACAGGTGGAAAAGAATTCAACCACCAGTTGGTGCATGATCTGCTTCGCAATCGAATCTATATCGGCCAAGTAACCTTCAAGGATGAGCACTTCAAGGGACTTCATGATCCAATCGTTGATTCAGACTTGTTCGAAAAGGTCCAACGTCGTCTGGATGAATCTGCAACTGATCCATACGCGACTTATGAAGATTCGCCATTGCTCCTACTCGGACTGACTAAGTGTGGTTTCTGCCAATCCCAGATGACAACCTATTTCCCTGGCCGGAAGAATTCCGGGCGAGCGTATTACTACTATCAATGCACATCCAACAGCAAGCCCGGAGCACACAAATGTCAGTGTCGAAACTTGCCGGCTGGGGAGCTTGAACGGTTCACGGAACAACTCGCACTTCACACGGCCAAGGACAAGGACTTCTTCGAAGCTGTTGTGCGACAGGTGAAAGGAAACGCGCACGCGAGCTTTGAAGAGAAGAAGGCCGAGCGGGAAGCCATCGTAGTCAATCAGTCGTCAATCAAGAAACAACTCGATACCTTCATTTCAAATCTCACTCTCGCAAAGGTTGATGTCGACCAGTCCCCCGAAGTCAAATTGAAGGTCGACGAGCTAACCAACGGGATCAAGGAGCTCGAAAGCCGGTTGGGAGACTTGGATCGGGAGATAAGAACACTCGAGCATCAGCAAATTGACAAAGGTCAGTTGCGGCGGATATTTGACAAATTTGAAGAGCTGTATACCGGGGCGACGCCTGAGACCAAGCGGAAGCTATTAAACGTGATCATTGAGGAAATCCGTTGTTCGGTAAAGCGGGGCGAAAAGACAGGCGAGATCGAGTTTCGGTTGCGCGGCAACGGCTCAATAAAGGAAAAGTGGGAAGATGCGATAAAAAAAGACGATGGGGAGCCGAACAAGACCGGTAACCGGCATTTCGACTCCCCATGTAGTTTGGCTCCGCGAGCAGGACTCGAACCTGCAACCCTGCGGTTAACAGCCGCATGCTCTACCATTGAGCTATCGCGGAATCTGTACATTGTTCGACTGCACCCAGGCAGATTGGATCAGCCGCATGTTGAGTCCCCACGCCTTTTGTCGGGACGAAATCCCGCTCAAGCGGGACTCTACCATTGAGCTATCGCGGAATCTGTACATTGTTCGACTGCACCCAGGCAGATTGGATCAGCCGCATGTTGAGTCCCCACGCCTTTTGTCGGGACGAAATCCCGCTCGAGCGGGACTCTACCATTCCTGTCCGCCGTTTTCTGGCGGGGAGCTATCGCGGAATCGCGTCTCCAACCACAAAAACCGTGCAAATGCTGTGGTCAGAGAAGGTAATATATCAATCCTTTTCGTCTTTGTCAATCTTCCTTCGACTTTTCCGGAAATCGCTTCTCCAACTCCTCCGCAATCATCTGCAATGGAACACCTTCCTCCTGCAACATCACCAACAGGTGAAACACCAAATCCGAAACCTCCCACGCAATCTCCTCCCGGTTCCGATTCTTCGCGCCGATCACTACCTCCGTCGCCTCTTCTCCCACTTTCTTTAATATGCGGTCCAGTCCACCTCTGAACAGCGACGTCGTGTAGGAGCCCTCCGGCATCTCAACGTAGCGCTGTCGAATCGTCCGCGTGAGAATGCCGAGCACATCCGACAACGGCCGCCCACCCGAACTGTCTTTGTGCGATTGGCCGAAGAAACAGGTGCGATGACCCGTGTGACATGCCATCCCCGTCTGCTCCACCTGGATAAGCAGCGTGTCGCCGTCACAGTCGGGGACTATCCGATGCACCCGCTGAATATTGCCCGATGTCGCTCCCTTGTGCCAGAGCTCCTCCCGGCTCCGGCTCCAGAAGTGTGTCTCCCCCGTGTTCAACGTCTTGAGAAGACTCTCTTCGTTCATATAGGCCAGCATCAGGACTTCCCCCGTCTCCGCATCCTGCACAACAGCAGGGATCAGCCCGTTCGCATCATACTGGAGACTTTCAAATAGTCCGGTCATCGTACTGGCACTCCTTTCGACGAAAGGTATTCTTTCAGTTTCCCGATGGTTAACGCCCGGGTATGAAACAAGGACGCCGCGAGAATGGCATCAGCGCCGCCGTCCGTAAATGCCGATGCAAAATGTTCCAGCCGCCCGGCACCCCCGGAGGCGATAACCGGTATTCCCACGCGAGTCGTGACTTCCCGCAACAATTCGATGTCGTAACCCGACTGCGTTCCGTCGCGATCCATGCTCGTCAGCAGGATCTCGCCCGCGCCAAGACGCTCTACCTCCTCCACCCACGCAAGACCGTCCAGGTCAGTCTTCTCTCTCCCGCCGTAAATGTAGACATCCCACCCCGGTCTCCCCTCCCTTCGTCGTACGTCGATCGCCGCAACAATGCACTGACTCCCAAACCGCTCCGCAGCCTTGGTGATCAACCCGGGATTCTGCACTGCCCGTGTGTTGACACTCACCCTGTCTGCCCCGGCGTTAAGAAGATCCCTCACGTCATCGTCCGTCGCAATGCCTCCCCCGACGGTCAATGGAATGAACACGCTGTTCGCTACGGACTCAACCACCCGAAGAATGCTCTTCCGCTCCTCATGGGACGCAGTAATATCGAGGATCACCAGCTCGTCGGCTCCTTCCTGGTCGTAGAACCTCGCATGCGCCGCAGGCTCTCCCATTTCGACCAGGTCGACAAAATGGACACCTTTGACGACTTTTCCATCCTTGACATCAAGACAGGGAATAACTCTCTTTCGGTGCATCCGTTCGAACAATCCCTCGTGGAACATGTTTCTCACCGACGCGGAGCCGGCGACGCTATCGCTTCGACAGCTTCGGGGTAAGTGAACTTCCGCTCGTACAAAGCTTTCCCCACAATCACGCCGCTCAGCTGTGGCCAATCGCGCGCCCCGAGGATTCTCAGATCTGTGAGAGACCCGATCCCTCCAGACGCGATCACCTTGAGCGATGTTTCGGTCAGAAGCGCTTCGAGACCGGCCATGTCCGGCCCGGTGAGCATTCCGTCTCTCCCCACGTCTGTATACAGAACCTCCCTCACCCCGACCTTCTCAAATTCCTGGGCAGCTTGGACCAAATTAATCCCTGACGACGCGGTCCATCCCTGTGTTGCGACAACCCCAGCCTTGCTATCAAGAGCAACCACGACACGAGACGGTCCCTGCTTCTTCAAAATCCGGGCAAGACCATCGCGGTCGTCGAACGCCATTGTCCCCAGCACCACCTTCTGAATGCCCATCGCCAACGCATCATCAACATCCTTTTCGGTTCGCAATCCCCCGCCGAATTCGATTTTTGTCTTCGCCACAGCGGCGATCCGACGAATGATCGCGAGGTTGTTCGAGGCCTTCCCGAACGCCCCATCCAAATTGACGACGTGCAGCCATTCCGCTCCCTGCGCCGCCCATGACTCGGCGACGGCGACGGGGTCATCGTTATAGATAGTCTCGGCATCGGCCATCCCCTGAACCAAACGAACACATTTGCCGTTTTTCAGATCGATTGCGGGCATCAGACGCATGTCAGGTTCTGTCTGTGAGTAGGAAGTAGGACGTATGTAGTAGGAAGAAATATGATTGCGACCTATGCAGCACTGCTACAGAGAGCCGAAACGGTTCAGCAACGCGAGTCCGGCGTTCTGCGATTTCTCCGGATGAAATTGGACACCGAAGATCGTCGCCTTTTGCACCGCTGCGGAAAAACTCGTGCCGTAGTCGGTCTTCCCTACCGTCAGACTTCCCAGCGGGACGTAAAATGAATGAACAAAATAGAAGGTGTCACTGCGCCCTTCTTCAAACAGCGGCGAAGACGCTACGATCGATACATCGTTCCACCCGACATGCGGGACTTTGAGCCCATCTGAGAATTTTCTTACCCGGCCTGGCAGGAGCCCGAGTCCGGAGACGCCTGGGTTTTCTTCGCTTTCCTCAAACAGCAGTTGCATCCCGAGACAGATCCCGAGAAGCGGAATCCCATCATTTGCACAGGCTTTGATCGCCTCAAGAAGTCGGAGATCGTTGATACGTTTCATCGCCTCACCAAAAGCGCCGACGCCGGGGAGAATGACCTTTTGCGCCTTGCGAATTGCGTCGGGATCTGAAGAAATTTCCGAGGGGTACCCAACGGCGGAGAGTCCGCGCACCACATTCCGGAGATTCCCCATCCCGTAGTCAACAATCGTGATCATAAGATCCCTTTTGTGGAGGGTATTTCCTCCTTACCCGAGTCTTTGATGGCCATTCGCAATGCGCGGCCGAACGACTTAAAGATCGCTTCGGCCTGGTGATGCGCATTCACCCCGTACAACAGGGCGACATGAATGTTCATCCGACCTTCGTTGGCCACCGCCTGAAAAAACTCCCTCACCATCTCGAGGGAAAAGCCGTTGATGCTCTCGCGCGCAAATGTCGCAAGAAAGACCATGCTACTCCTTCCGCTCAGGTCGATCACCGTCCGGGCAAGTGACTCGTCCATTGTCACAAACGCATAGCCGAACCTTTCTATCCCCCGTTTTTCACCGAGGGCTTCACCAAGCGCTTTCCCGAAACAGATCCCCACATCCTCGACGAGGTGATGCTCGTCGACGTGCAAGTCGCCTACTGCCCGGAGGGTCAGGTCCAGTCCGCCATGACGCGCGATATGCGAGAGCATGTGGTCGAAGAACCCTACCCCCGTGTTGATCTCGTGCTTTCCGCTCCCGTCAAGCGTGAGCGTGAGTTCAATCCTGGTTTCGTTGGTTGACCTCTGTACAACAGATTGCCTCGTCATAAGATTTCCTTCAAGGCATCGATGAATGCACTATTTTCCGATGGCGTCCCGACGCTGACACGCAGGGCATGCTCAAGGAGCGGATAGGAAGAGACGTCACGGATGAGGATTCCCCGTTGAAGAAGCTCGGCAAAGATCCCGGCCGGGGGCTTCCTGCGGGTCTCCATCAGAAGGAAGTTCGCCGCTGATGGATAGACCCGGACCTCTTTGAATTCCTGCAGGCGCGCATGCATGAGCGAACGTTCCTTCTTCAGAACATCGATCCACGCTTTGATCGATGACCAGCGTTCCAGAAAGACCTCCATTGCTGTCAGTGAAAAGATGTTGACGTTATACGGGAGCTTGAGCTTGTTGAGGTTCCGCGCGAGCGCCGGCGACATTGCCCCGTATCCGAGGCGTAACCCCGCGGCCCCCATGGCCTTGGAGAATGTCTGGAGAACCACCAACTTATCGTACTTTTTCAGCAATTCAAGTTGTGATTCCGGCGCAAAGTGGACATAGGCCTCATCAAGGATCACCAGCGAGTCTGTCGCGTCCAGGATCCGACAGATATCAGCCCGCGGAAGGAATGTTCCGGTGGGATTGTTCGGAGAACAGAGCACGATAAGCGCCGCATGATTCTCCTTGGCAGCAGAGATGATCTGGCCGACATCGAAGGTCAGGTCCTTCTTCATCATGACATTGCAGACGTTCGCTGCGAGGCCGCGGGCCAGGATGCCATAGAGCGTGAACGTCGGCTGGGAAATCACCACCGTCCGTCCACGCTCAAGACCGGCCATGAAGATCAACTGCAGGAGCTCGTTCGAGCCGTTCCCGATGAGGATCCCCTCGGGGTCCCATTGTATGAAGGCGGCCAGGGCCTGCAATTGCGTTTGCGGCACGAATGCGGGATATCGCGACCATTTCTGCGCCAAAAGGCGATTGAGGATATCCTGCTTGATTTCGTCGGCGAGCTCAAAAGGATTTTCATTCTGGTTGAGCTTGATCCTGTATGGGTGCTGCGCAAGGGTGTATTCAGCAAGCGATTCGATTTCAGTTCTGAGGAATGCGCTCATCGGGTTGTTCTCCTCAGTCTTGCCGATGCCGCATGCCCGGCAAATCCCTCGGCGTTCGCTAGCAGCTCGACAATCGGTGCTAGGTGCTTCGAGGCGTTTCGGCTGAATTGGATGACATTGGAAAATTTAACAAAATCATGGACTCCCAGCGGTGAGCTGAAACGCGCCGTTCCGGCTGTCGGAAGAGTGTGATTCGGACCCGCCGCATAGTCTCCGAGAGCTTCCATGGTCCAATTCCCAAGGAAGATCGATCCCGCGTGTCGGATGCCGCGTGCAAACTCCGCAGCTGAACGGACGAGAACCTCGAGATGTTCCGGTGCGAGCCGATTGACGAGGACTTGTGCGTCTTTCAGGGACCGGACGAGGATGACTGCTCCATTCCGTCGCAGGGATTCCTGCGCGATGGTCCTCCGGGGAGCGTCGGCCAGCTGATGATCCAATTCTCCGTTGAGAGCCTGCATGAGTCTCCGCGATGTCGTGATACAGAGCGCGGTCGCCCCTTCATCGTGCTCCGCTTGTGCAATGATATCGGCTGCGACAAATGATACCGGGGCCTGATCATCGGCCACAATCACGACTTCCGTCGGCCCTGCAATCATATCGATCCCGACAACGCCGAAGACCTGTTTTTTCGCAGATGCCACGTAGGCATTCCCGGGTCCGGTGATCTTGTCCACCGGCCGGATCGTCTCCGTCCCATAGGCCAGGGCTGCTATCGCCTGGGCGCCCCCTACTCGGTAGATCTCCGTTACACCGGATTCGGCCGCCGCAACGAGCACCTCTGCAGCCATGCCCCCCATTCTTCCGACGGGAGACACCATCACGATTTCCTTCACTCCGGCAACTGCTGCGGGGACGGCATTCATGACCACGGTGGAAAGATATGCGCCTTTCCCCCCCGGGACATAGATTCCGACACGATCAATCGGAGCGTACCGCTGATGCATCGACGCGCCCTGTCGTCTGATGGTCCATGATTTCGGCCGCTGGCGTCGATGAAAGCCGGTGATGTTTCGTATCGCCGTCCGCAACGCCTTGAGATACGGAGGGCTCACATGCCGGTACGCATCCCGGATATCGGCGTCGTTGACGCGGAGCGTGCTCGCATCGATCGGACACCGGTCAAACTTGAGCGTATACTCGATCAGAGCTTCGTTCTTGCGCCGTCGGACATCCTCGATGATATCCTTGACCAAAGCGTCTACGTTCCCTTGCTCCTCCAGCTTGCGCGTAACGAGCTCTTCTATCTCGCTCTCGTTTTTTCCATCTTCAAGTATTCGCATAGACGATCCTGTCAAGGTCCGTGATCAGTGCGTTGACCGCCGTCGCCTTCATTTTCATGGCGGTCCTGTTCACGATAAGCTTTGAACTGACGCCGGCCACGTCTTCGATAATACTCATCCCGTTTTCGCGCAGCGTTCTGCCTGTCTCTACAAGGTCGACGATCACGTCGGCGAGTCCGAGGAGCGGTGCGATCTCCACGGATCCTTCCAGCCGGACAATGTGGACGTGCGCGCTCCTCGCCTGGAAGAATCGGTTGGCCGTGCGGGGATACTTGGTCGCTACCCTGATGTTCTGGTGATAGGAAACCGACTTCCCGTCGGGCCCGGCTACCGCAAGGCGGCATTTCCCGATCTGCAGATCGAGGGGCTCATTGACATCGCTATCCGCCTCCCGCAGGATGTCGCTCCCCACGATCCCCGCGTCGATCACTCCCGATTCGACATAGACGGGAATATCCACCGGCTTTAAGGCAACGAACTGGAATCGTTCGGCCGTGTCTTCAAAGATCAGCGCCCGCGAAGCCTGCGCCGTCGCGTCGATGACGATCGACGCCCGAGCAAGAAGCCCGAGTGCGGCGTCATAGACCCGCCCTTTCGGGAGAGCGATCAGAAGTTTCCCGTTCATAGGAGCTCCGCCAGGCCGTCAACTGCAAATGAGAATCCGACGGCGGGAAGCGAGCGCCCGAACTCTTGCAGCAGGGTGTCGTACCGGCCCCCGCGGCCGAGTTCCCGTGAAAGGCGGGGCGAAAAGAACGCGAACATGATCCCGGTATAGTATTCCATTTCATCAATTTCCGTTAGGTCAAAAATGATGCGTTCACTCCAGCGCGAGAGCCCCTCGGAAACCCGCATGAGCGCGTCAATCGCCTGTTTGGTTTCATCATTGCGGATGACTCCCGCAGTGGCGGCAAGGATTTCCTTCCCGCCCACGCAGCGCGACACCGCTTCCAACTGTTCTCGGACTTGAGGGTCGACACCCTGTCGCTCGAGGCGTGCCGCCACGCGCCGCATATCTTTGTGATCGATTTCCGTTTTGATGCTCTTCAGGGCGTCTCCTGCCAGACCGAGACTTCCGATAAGACCTCGAAAGACGCCCGCATGATTGACGTGAAGCTGGACATCGTTCATTCCCCCGGCATCGAGACACGAGAGGGCCGTGCGCAAGATTTCGACATCGCCCTCGTTCGGACCAGGTCCGATCAACTCGGCTCCCATCTGCCGAAACTCATGGAACCTCCCGCGATGGAGATCCGCCTTGCGATAGACGCTTCCCGCGTACCAAAGCCTGTGCGGCATCTCGTCGCCCAGTGCTCCTGCGGCAACAATGCGCGCAATCGCCGGCGTGTAGTCGGCACGGAGCGATAACAGGTTGTCGTCGCGATCGAGAAACTTGAACGTCAGGTCCTTGACGCTTTGATTCCCGCGGGCGTAGACGTCAAGGAATTCGACGCCGGACGGGACGATCTCGCGAAACTGATGTTCCGCAAAGACCGTCGCGAAGACGGATTCGATTTGCCGTCGCGCACGGGCTTCGTCGAAAAGAATATCACGGAATCCCGAAGGGAGGCCGATAGTGTTGTTACGTCGCATGCTGTTCTCGTGAATTAACCTTCAAGCGTCAATTGTCCGTTGTCCATCGACTATTGTCCATTGGTCTCACAAAGAAAAAAGCCCTTCCTGGTTTTCCAAGAAGGGCTTTTCACTTTGTTGCTGAACTCGTTCAGCACGCCTTCATTCGACCAGGACACAACGAGGCATCATCGCCATGGTGATGGTGATGGTGGACGTGGTGATGATGGTCGAAAAATCTCATTGGGAGAAATGTCGGGTGCAAAGAATTGGAGCAACGGGTCAAATGTGATGTCCTTAGATGACAGTCACGTTTGCAGCCTGAAGACCTTTGGGGCCTTTCTGTACTTCGAACTGCACTTTGTCGCCTTCGTTGAGGCTCTTGTAGCCGCTGCCAACGATGGCTTTGAAGTGCACAAACACATCTTCGCCGGTCTCACGCTTGATGAAGCCGAAACCCTTGGATGCGTTGAACCACTTTACGACGCCCGTTTCCATTGGACGTGCCTTTCATATGGTGAACAAAAGATCCGCTCGACTTAGGTCGATGCCGCGGACACGCGGTATACAGCGCGAGGTGTGCCTTAAAACACGAAAAGCCGCACTGGACGTAACACTGCCCGAGTCGCGGCTTCAACGGTTCTGATGCGGTCTTTTGGATAACACCATACAACACGCCCCGAACCGGGGTGCAAAAGCTCAACAACGGCGTACTGTTACCGCCATGATAATAATAACTCCAATCGAAAAAAGCAAGTCAATGGAGGAAATTACGAACCATTTCAACCGCAAGGTAGGCAAACGCGGCAATAATCGGCAGATGCAGGAATCGTAAAAATCCATGCCCAAATCATCCTTCCGGCAACTCCCCACCTGACGGCGGAGAGCCGTTTTGTCGCCCCAACACCCATGATCGCTCCCGCAATGGTATGGGTTGTGCTTACGGCAATTCCAAAGTACGCGGTGAGAAGAAGGGTAATTCCACCTGCCGTTTCAGCGCAAAATCCATCAGACGGTTTTAGTTTCGTTATTTTTGAACCCATAGTCTTGACAATCCGCCATCCTCCGAACAGGGTTCCCATGGCGATGGCAAAGTGCGAGAGGAGCACGACCCAAAACGGAACGTGGAAGAAAGGAAGAAAACCCGCTGTAACAAGGAGACCGGTAATAATACCCATGGTCTTCTGCGCATCATTTGTTCCATGACCGAGACTGTAAAGAGCCGCCGAGAGCAACTGAAGCCTGCGAAAGGACCGATCCACGCGCGAATACGACATCCGTCGCACGAACCAGAGGACGATGATCTGAAGGACGTAACCCAGGAACATCCCGATGAGAGGCGCCAAGCCGATAAACAACATGGTCTTCCACCAGGCAGAATAGATCACCGCACTGAATCCTGCTTTCGCGATTGCCGCCCCTGCATACCCACCCATTAACGCATGCGATGAGCTTGACGGGAGCCCGTAGAACCAGGTGATAAGGTTCCAGGCGATCGCACCAAGAAGTCCTCCGAGGATGACGTACTCATTCACCACCTCAAGTTCGATCAATCCCTTCCCCATCGTGTTCGCGATGTTCACGCCGAACACGACTGCCGCAACCAGATTGAAGAATGCAGCCCAGATGACCGCCGATCGCGGAGTCAGGACTCGGGTTGAGACAATAGTCGCAATGGAATTCGCCGCATCGTGAAATCCGTTCAGGAAATCGAAGATGAGAGCGACAAAGATGATCGAAATAACGAGGGATAGCATCGGGAAGAATCCGGATGATGATTGAGAGGACGCCGTTAGGCGTTTTTCACCATGATCGACTCAATAACGTTCGCGGCGTCTTCACACTGGTCCGTCGCCGTCTCCAGACTCACGAGAAGCTCCTTCGTCTTGATCAAGAGGATTGGATCGGTACACGTATCGAAGAGACGGGCAATCGATCGTTCGAAAAGATCATCGGCTTCATTCTCAATACTGTTAATGCGCACCAGGCATTCGCTGATCTTCTCTACATGATGGAAGTCCCGAAGCAGAGGGATCGCGGTATGCAATTCCACAACCTGATCGTAAATCATCGATGCCATTTGCTGGTGATCATCAGAAAGATGTTCGACCCTATAAAGAATGATTCTCCCTGCCGCTCCCTGGAGATAGTCGAGAATATCGTCAAGCTTCGAAGCGAGTTCGTGGATATCCTCCCGGTCGAACGGAGTTATGAACGTGCCGGCAAGTTCGGAGAAGATGGAATGGGTGATTTCGTCACCCTTATGCTCCAATTCCTCGATCCGCCGGATCTTTTGCGCGCGTTCGTCCTTTGACATGTCCGGGGCCATCAGGTCGCGGAAGAGGGTTGCCGCGTTGAGAAGGTTCTCAACATCCTTTTCGAAAAATACGAAAAATTTCTCGTCTTTGGGCAACAAGGCATGAAGAATGCTATCGAGGCGCATGAAAGGTCCTGACCCTTGGGGGAACGTTGAGTGAAGTGAAGAACAGAAGGTGGTACTAGTGTAATATACGGAGAATCCGGGCAATTCGAAAACGCGAACGGGACGTGCAGCCCAACATAGATTCAATCCTCCGTCGAAACGCGCCCTCGGAGTCGCTTGACCTTGCTCCGGCGGACCTTCGTAAACGCACGATGGACACGCGAACCGGACGTTGGGGACGTCGGGCGTCGCATCTTCCTCTCCCGAAGGACCTCGCGGAGGGTTGCGACAAGTTTCGCCACGGCGGATTCCCGATTCGACCACTGGCTCCGCGATTCGTCTGCAACAATATGAAGGATTCCGCGGCTGTCCAATCGATGCGACAAGCCCGCGTTCAGTCTCTCACGATGAACTTCGGCGAGTCCCCGTAACGCTGCGGGATCAAACAGCAGCTCCACCTTCGTTGCAACCTTATTGACATTCTGCCCCCCTGGTCCCGACGATCGGCTGAAGCGGAATTTCAACGCAGAATATGGAAGGGAAACTGCACGGGTGATCGCTATCTCGTTTTCCGTCTCGCCGGACTCGGAAACAACAAACGGTCCCGCGCCTGTATCTCGTTTGAATCTCATCACGGTTCTCCGTATGTTCAATCATTCACCGATACACTTCCCTTACCCTATGATCATCCCCGCTCCGAAAGGCTATTCCGTCACTATCGATCAAGGAGTAGGACTCGGATCTCCTTGGATCGTCCGCGTCAGGAAAAAATTCCTCCTCGGCAAACGCAGGATTTCCTCCGACTGGTTCCTGGAGCGAGAACAGGCGGAACGATTTGCCCGGGATGCCGCGCGCATGCTTGAGACCTCCTCCGGCTCTTTGCTCCTGAAAAAACGAAAACCTGGCTGGACACTCAAGCGTTCTGAGCACTAAGCGCCCCAATATGTCGTATCAACCTCCACGCAGCTTGTCAAGAAGAGGAGCCAGCTCGGAGCGCAGCGTGACGGGAAGATTGCAGGCAAAATTCTCGCAGACGTACGCGGCAGGCCGACCTCCCACAAGTGTCAGTCCATGCACAAGCGCATTCAGATCCCCTTCCTTTGATTGCTCCTCCGGATCCACAGGTACGATGACGGCGTGAGGGAGATATCGCGACCGGATCTCCCGCTCAAGGTCCAGCGTGGCCGTGTCGCCCGGTCGTCCGACGATGACGATTTCCGACGCGGGTCCGAAGTACTGATCTACCGCAGAGGCCATGTTCGGCATGGCGACGGGCTGTTCTTCCAGCACCGTCGAAAACGCAGCGAGCGTCTGTTCCCCGAGGCTTCGCCATTCCGGCTTGTCGACAAGGGCTGCAAGACGCAGGAGATTCAAAACGGCGACGGAATTTCCGCTTGGCTCTGCGCCGTCATAATGCTCCTTTAGGCGGACAATCACCGATTGATCTTCTTTCCCGGTCTCAAAAAAGCCCCCGCCTTCACTATCGTGAAAGAGCGCAATCATTCGCTCTGTCAACTCCTTTGCGAAAGCAAGCCATCGGGACTTGCCGGTCGCCTCAAAGAGATCGAGAAGCCCCTGCACAAAGAACGCATAGTCTCCGAGGTGTGCATCTGAATCTCGCTTCGCCGTCGCTAAAGCGTCGAAGGAGATTGCCCGAGGCCCCGTCTCTGAGATTCTTCAAGACAAAGTCCGCAGCGGAACCGGCCGCGTCGACCATCGTCTGTTCCGATAGTGCGCTTCCAGCCCGGACGAGGGCGCCGATTGCCAGGCCATTCCAAGCCGTGAGGATCTTCCCGTCCCGGAAAGGCCTCGGGCGCCTGGAGCGCAGGACGAGAAGCTTGTCGCGACTTCGCGATAACAAATGATCCAGCTCAGGTTCCGGCAGGTTCAGGATTTTCGAAAGCGTCGAGGTGTCGTCCGAGACGTGCAGGATGTTCTTGCCCGAGAACTCTTGCTGGGGATCGACGGAGGCGTTCCCGTCGTCATCCATGCCGTATCGCAAGGCGAACACTCGTCCGTCGTTCCCTCCCAACGTATCGAGCACTTCCTGTTTCGTCCAAAGATAGAACGCCCCTTCGCCGGTCTCCCCGGGTTCGTCGTGTTTGACGCTGTCGGCATCTTCTGCGGAGAAAAACCCGCCCCCGCTGTCACGGAGGTCACGCAGAAGATACCCGGCAATTGAGCGGATGACATCGACATATTCTCGTTTGCCCGTCAGGAGGTAGCCGTTCAGAAACACGTTGATCAGTTGCGCCTGATCATACAGCATCTTTTCAAAATGCGGGACCCTCCATTCCGGGTCGACGGTGTATCGGTGGAATCCACCGCCGAGGTGATCGCGAATGCCGCCGCGAGCCATCGCATCCAGTGTTCTCTCCGTCATCGTGAGCGCCTCACGTACTCCGCTCCGGGAATAGTAACGCAGGAGGAACTCGAGTGTGACAGGCCGGGGAAACTTCGCGCTGGTCCCAAATCCCGCGTTCACCGGATCGAACGTCGAATGGAGCTGTTCGAAGCAGCGGTCCAGCACCTCGATGCCCGGGAGCGTTTTCCCGTGAATGGCATGCGAGGCGTCTTCGAGGAATGCTGCAAGGTTGCCCGCGGATTCTTCCACCTTGTCGCGTTCCGAAGTCCAGACATCGGCGATTCTCCCCAGCAGTTCGAAGAGCCCGATCCGGCCATAGCGTTGTTCAGGCGGGAAGTAGGTACCTCCGTAGAAGGGCTTCAAGCCGGGCGTGAGAAACATCGTCAGCGGCCACCCGCCCGAGTCACCCATTGCCTGAAGAGCGGTCATGTAGATTCGGTCGACATCCGGCCGCTCTTCGCGGTCAACCTTCACAGGCACAAAACGGCTGTTTAACAGTGCGGCGATGGTCTCGTTTTCAAAAGACTCGTGCTCCATCACGTGGCACCAGTGGCATGTGGAGTATCCTACCGAAAGGAACACGGGCTTGTCTTCTGCGCGCGATTTCTGGAAGGCTTCTTCGCCCCACGGAAACCAATCGACGGGATTGTGAGCATGCTGCAAAAGATAGGGACTCTTTTCCTGTTTCAGGCGGTTTGCCATGCGACCCATTCCTTCATGCGGCCACCGCGCCGGCTTCACCGTCGACGCGTTCCCCTACCTGCTGGCGCCACATCGCGTAATAGAGACCTTTGAGTTCCACCAGCTGCTCGTGACGCCCCTGCTCAACGATTGATCCTTTTTCGAGAACATAGATGCGATCGGCATGGAGAATCGTCGAGAGACGGTGTGCGATCAGGATCGTGATGACCTCATCATCGTTGGAGACCGCGCGGATTGTCTCGGTGATCCCGCTCTCCGTCAAGGAATCGAGCGACGACGTTGCTTCGTCGAAGACGAGCAGTTCCGGTCGACGAAGGAGTGCGCGGGCAATCGCCAGTCGTTGTTTTTCTCCGCCGGAGACCTTCACCCCACCTTCGCCGATCACGGTATCAAGCCCCTTCTCCGCACGGGCAAGCAATCCGTCGCACGCCGCCTTATGCAGGACATCGAGACATTCTTTGTCGCTCGCTCCCGGACTGACGAACAGAAGGTTCTCCCGGATGGTCCCGGCAAACAGTTGAGTGTCCTGCGTGACAATCCCGATCCGTTCGCGAAAAGCGTCAAGATTAATCGTGTCAGCAGGATTGCCATTGTACAGAATTGAGCCGGTCTCGGGATGATAGAGTCCAAGGAGGATCTTCACAAGCGTGCTTTTCCCGGCGCCTGACGGACCAACGAACGCGATCGTCTCGCCACCGCGGACCTCAAACGACACGCCCTGCAGTGCACGACGATAGGACGACTGATGACGGAACGACACACCGTCAAACGTCAATCGATCCAGCTTGCCGATCTGTACGGGGGAGGCGGGTGTACTCTCGACGGGGATCTTGAGGATCTCCGCAAACGTGTTCAGCGATACCTCCGCCTCGCGATAGATATTCACGACATTCCCGATTTCCTGGAGCGGACCGAAGATGAAGAAGGAATAGATGAACAGGGAGAAGAACTGGCCGACCGTGATCATCTGGGCGAAAATCAAATAGAGCATGAGAAAGAGAATACTGGTGCGCAGAACATTCACCGAAGTCCCCTGAATGAAACTGAGCTTCCGGATGTAGCGGACCTTCTTCAGCTCCAGCGCCAGGATTTTCTCTGTCGTCGTGTTTAGACGGCGGATTTCCTGGTCGGCAAGTCCCAGGCTTTTCACGAGTTCAATATTGCGCAGCGATTCCGTTGTCGCACCGGCGAGTGCAGTTGTCTCCGCAACGATCGTCTTCTGAATCGTCTTGATTTTCTTGCTGAGGACGGAGCTGAGCACGGCGAGCACCGGGACCGTCGCAAAGAACGCCGGGACGATAATCCAATGGACGGTGAATCCATAGATCATGACGAAAATGACGCCGACCAACGTCGTAAAGATGATATTGATCGACGCGGAAACGAGCCGCTCGACATCTGACCGCACCTTCTGGAGTTTGCCGAGGGATTCACCGCTTCGCTGGTCTTCAAATCTCGCGTAGGGCAATCGTAGTGAATGCGCCAAACCATCGGCGTACATCTGCGCGCCGAGACGTTGGGTAATGACGTTGATATAATAGTCCTGGAAGTTCTTGGCGACGCGGGACACAAAGGCCACGCCGACGGCCGCAAGGAGGAGGAGCGATACTCCGCGAAAGAACTGGCCTGTGGAGTATTCCTTGAAACGTGTTGCATAGCGATCGATGACCTGGCGGAAGATCAGCGGATCGAGGAGGGAAAAGACAATATTCACCGCCGCGAGAACAAGGGCAAGAAGAATGAGCTTCCAGTACCGTCGGAGGTAAGGACGCAGGGTATTCATAGAAAGAACGGAGATTGTTCGGAATGCATTATGATACGGATTCGCTCGTTGAAATGCATTTCGCCGCCCACCGGACAGGGTTCCCGCACCGCCTCCGGTAGAGCCGCAATTTGACTCCTCCTCCTCGCAGTTTGGGAATTCGTGATTGAATTTTGCCTCCAGTTTTCGTACTTTGAGTGCATTCAATCGGGGCTGTAGCTCAGTTGGGAGAGCGCGTGAATGGCATTCACGAGGTCAGGGGTTCGATCCCCCTCAGCTCCACGGCCCTCTCTTCGGCTCCGCCGAAGAGAGGGCCGAATTAAGAATTCTGAATTCTTAGTTCTTAATTCGGAAATCCTACACCTGCCAGCGCCCATATCGGCCTTCTTGTTACCACCATCGGTTGAAGTGATTCGTACCTCTAAGGTGTAAACCGTCTCGGAGGTTCTACCATGAACGACATCGGCACAGCATTCAGCGCCCCGTTTAAGGACCCCGAGTGGGGCGCGAAGTTCATCCTCGGAGCGCTCGTCGTCCTGCTTTGTGTTACCGGCCTCGGCATTTTTGTGCTGGCGGGATATTTCGTGGAACTGACCCAACGGGTCATGCGTAAGGAGCAATACCCCCTTCCTGCATGGACCGATCTGGGGGTGAAATTTGTCGTCGGAGTAAAGTATGCGGTGGTCTGGTTCTTGTATGCTCTCCCCGTCGTCCTGCTGGCCCTCCCGATCGTCATGCTGATGGCACTGACGGCGATGAATGAGTCTTCCGCTTCGATGGCCATCGTCGCATCGATCTACCTGTTTGCCTTTGCGCTTCTGGTGGTTCCCTACGGCGTTCTTCTCTCACTGTTTTCCCCGATCATCGCATTCCGGTTTGCCGCGCACGGGAAGATCTCCGAAGCCCTCGACCTCGGGGCCATCTTCAAGGCCTTTAAGGCGAACTGGGAAAGCACTGTGGTCGTGGCGCTTCTTGCGGTGGGGATTCAATCCCTGGGCGCGATCGGGATTGTCGGGGTATTCGTCGGCATCTTGTTCACGCTCTTCTACGTGTATTTGGTTTCGGCGTATCTGTATGGATTGTTGTACTGTGACTACGTCAAGAAAGGCGGCGAGGTGTTAGTGTGAAGAAGCTGATGAGTCTGTGCGGCGGGTTGTTGGTCCTCCTCGCCGGTGGGTGCAAAGACGTGAATCCGGGGCTCGCAAACGGGCAGAGCCCGTCCAACATTTTTTTCCCCCCGAACAACGTCAGCTACTCTCGACAGGTCCAGCCGTTATTCAACCAGGCATGCTCCCTCACGTCGTGCCACGACGACGGAAGCACCCAAAGCGTTCTCCATCTTACAAGTTATGCCAACCTCATGTTCCAGCTCCCGGGTATCGTCGTCGCCGGCAAACCCGACCAGAGCAACCTTGTCCTTCGAATACAGGGGAGCGTCGGTCAACGCATGCCGCCGACAACCAATCAGCTCAACGATAACCAGATCAACGGGATCAGAACATGGATCGCGGAAGGCGCGAAGAACAACTAGGGTTCAGGGGTCAGGCTTCAGGGGTCAGGGGGAGGAAATTGATAATTGCGAATCGCGCCGGGCTCACGCAGGGATCGGCCAGCAGTATGAAGGAGGGCGTCTGAAGAAAGCGGTTCGCTTTTCTCTCTCAATCTCAGAGTCCCCGAGTCTCCCGATCTCCCCCTCTCTCCCATTCTCCCCATCCCCCTTTCTCTCTGCTCTCTCGCCGATTATCGGCTTCTTGGATTCCGTCCCCAGTGCAGCTTCGCCCTGAGCACATCAAAGTAGGATTTGTCCGGACGCTTAACGAGTCGGACAGGAAAAGCGGCCTTCTTCACATTCAATTCGATGGGCGGCCTCAGCGGCACCTGTGTCTGGCCATCGACGGATATGAGCACTTCATCGCTTGCCGATTGCACGATTACTTTGATCAAGCTTGTCTCAGGAACAACCAGCGGACGGGCACTCAGGGTGTGTGGAGAGATCGGCGTGATCCCGAAGACCCGGCTCCCGGGAGTGACGATCGGCCCGCCATTGGAAAGCGCGTACGCCGTCGAACCCGTTGGCGTGGAAATGATGAGCCCGTCTCCCCGGTAGGTGACGGCGTAATCGCCGTCGATGTGCGTCTCGACGTCGATCACCCGTGACGATCGCGATTTATCGACGACGACATCGTTGACGGCATGAAATGTTCTCCCCGGGGTCGACGGAGACGTCGCCTCGAGCACCAGGCGTTCCTCGATGCGATAGTGTCCGGCCACCAAATCACGGATAGCCGTCGGTAATTCTTCCGGAGTCACCTCCGCGAGAAATCCGAGTTTTCCAAGGTTGACCCCCAGAATCGGAATCTCGCGGTCTCCCACCTCCCTGGCGGCCGCCAGGATTGTACCATCCCCGCCAAAGGCAACAAGAATATCTGCACCGGCGAACGTCACTGCAGTTTCGCAGACGTGCGTCTCCGGGAGGTTTTCATCGACGGCGGCCAGGAGATCCGCGATTTTTCGGTCAACGACGTAGGCAATCCCCATCGAATCCAGCGCCCGGGCAAATGTCCCGACGGCTTTCCGAAGTCCGGGCTTTGAGATATTCCCGCTGATCGCGAGTTTCATTCTTTCTTTTCCCCGGCGGGGGAACTCCCGGTTGGCGGCGGAGGCTCCGGCTTCGCGGCTTCGTCCACATAGTTCAATCGAAGTTCGTGAAGGATCTGATTGAGAAATCGCTCTTCGTCGTCAGAGAGATTCCCCTTGGTTTTCTCCCGGATCATCTCGATCATGTCGATCGAGGCCTGGGCGCCCGGCAGGTCTCGTTCGACCGTGTCCGACAGCGGGTTCTTGACCTTTCCAAGCTGTTGCATAGTAGCAGAGTGCAGGGAAAAGACGAGCTGCATAAGGAGAAATTGTTGCTTTTCCTTGTGTTCCATGCCGTTGGCCCTTTCAGCGGGATGAACGTGCGAGATCCCACAGCTTTGCGTATTTCACAAATACGTATGCCGAGGAGACAACGCACAGGATCAGACCATGGACCCCGTCAAGAAATCCAAGACGGAGAACGAACATCTTGAAGAACATAAATGGCGGGCGAAGAACAAGGTCGGCCAGGTTGGCCGTGCGGCCCGCCACCCGAAGATCCTCGGCAGCAAGACTGGTGTAGGTATTGAACTTTCTGAAATAGTGCTCGAGATCGCCGTCGGTGTAGTGCGTGAGGTCGTTCTGAAGATGGCCGAGAGCCCCCTCGAGAGACAAATGTTCATGCACTTTTGTTTCGCTGAACCTGGCGCGCCCGCGGCGGAATAGCCGGATGATGCGGCCCGGGTACCATCCACAATGGCGGATCCACTTGCCGAGAAAGTATGCGCGCCTGGCCACGTCGAATCCTGCGACAGAGGGCGGGTCGTCTTTGATCGTCTTTTGAATCTCCGCCGCAAGCTCCCCCGTGACTCGTTCATCCGCATCGAGCCAGAGGATCCAGTCACCCCGCGCTTGATCAAGGGCAGTGTTCCTGGCGTGGCCGTATCCTCTCCACTCAATCCGAAGAATGTCCTTCGTATATTCCATTGCCAGCGGGACTGTCTTATCGCTGCTTCCCGAGTCCACGACGATGATTTGATCGGCCCATTTGACGCTCTCAAGGCACTCGGTAATGTTGCGCTCTTCATTGAGGGTAAGCGTAACCACGGTCAGGGTCGCCATTGTCAATTACCGGCCGATTCCGAATGAAACCCATTCACCGAAAGCGTTAGTCCGACAGTGATCCAGAAGAGAATCACCACCTCCTGGTCCCCGAAGGTCCAGTCCGTCAGGCCTGCAATCTGAAACCCCGTGAAGACGGCAATGGCGCCGAGCGCGACCGCGCCTGCAAACCAGTCCAGCCGCACGCGACGGAAAATCCTCGCCTCAGCAATCACGATCGACGCGAAGAGGATGAGAATGACGGTGAGCCCGACGGCGCCGTGTGTGACAAGAAACTGCATGATAATGTTGTGCATGTGACCCAGACGCTCAAGCGGATCGTCCGGCCGCATGTGTTGTCCGATCAGTTGACCAAGATCGATGTCGCCGACCCCGAGAACCGGATGCTCCCGAAAGCTCTCCAGGCCGATCCGCCACAGCATAAGCCGGGTCATGTTGTCGTGGTGATGAATATTCGTGATGCTCTCGAGACGCCCCATGACATACGGCGATGCGAAGATCAACAGCACCACGATCCCCACGACCAGGATGAGCACGATCTTGCGATTCGCGATCAGCGCGATGAGCAGTGCACCGATGACGGCTGCGACAAACGGTCCGCGCGTCACTGTCGCGTACAGCGCGATCATCACTGGAATCAGGGCTGCTGCGGCACCCAGGCGAATTTTCGCAGGCACCCCAGGAATGACGGCAAACGGGAGGATCATCAGAAATGCGATCATCATGAGCTCGGAGGTGGTCATATAGAACTGGAAGATGCCGAGTCTCACTATTTCGCCGGGTTGCGATACCACCAACTTCACCAGCCCAAACAACGCCACGGCCACAGCTGCGCCAAGGAGCACGACGACTGTCCTCTTCGCGAGAGTCGGCGTCGTGATCCACGTTGCGATGAAGTAGACGATGCCGATGAGCAGAAGTCGCTTCGAAAACAGTATCGACTGGGCAACGTCCTGGGAGAATATCGTGGCAAGCACCTGGGCGATCACGTAGGCAAGGAACAGCCAGTCGAACGGTGTCCGGCGGATGAACACCCGTCGTTCCACCGCCATGATGAGGACCCAGCAGATGGCCATTACGCCGAGGGCAAGAGAATTCACGGCGATGGAGAAAAACTCCGAAGCCAGAAAGCAATAGAATGCCCCGAGCATCACCCGGAAGAGCGCTACCCCTGCGCGGGAATGGACGTCCGGCCCGGCTGAGTGTTGTTCAACGGGTTCAGAGACGGAACTGGAGGTCATAGAGTTTCCGGTACAGTCCGCTTTCGTGTTCCAGCAGGTCGGCGTGTTTTCCCATCTCGACGATTCTCCCGTTTTCCACGACGACGATTCTGTCCGCATGTTGGATTGTCGACAGCCGGTGCGCGATGACAATCGAAGTGCGCCCCGCCATGAGTCGCTCGATGGCTTCCTGCACGAGGATTTCCGATTCGGTGTCAAGCGACGATGTCGCTTCATCGAGAATCAACAGCGGAGGGTTCTTCAGGATGGCGCGTGCGAGAGCAAGGCGTTGGCGTTCTCCGCCCGAAATCTTCACACCGCGCTCTCCGATGAGGGACTCGTAGCCGTTCGGCATTTCGGAGATGAACGCGTGCGCATTCGCGGCCCGGGCGGCGGCGATAACCTTCTCAATCGGGCAGTCGTCGAGACCGTACGCGATGTTGTTTCGCACGGAGTCGTTGAACAGGATTGTTTCCTGCGTCACGATGCCGATTTTATCGCGGAGGGACCGGATTTCGATCGAACGAAGGTCCACGCCGTCCAAGGTAATGCTCCCGCCCGTCGGATCGTAGAACCGCGGGACGAGGTCGACAAGCGTCGACTTTCCAGCGCCACTCGGCCCGACAATTGCGACGACTTCGCCTTTTCGAATCGTGAGGTCAATGTGTTCAAGGACCGGGTCGCCGTCGCCGTACTGGAAACTGACGCTATGAAATTCAATCGCCCGGGAAAACTCTTCGACCGGAACAGCGTCGGGGGCGTTTTTGATATTCGGCTCGGTATCGAGAATTTCGAATACCCGTTTCCCCGCAGCCGTGGCTTCCTGGAAACGGTTGTTGATATTGCTCAACTCCTTGATGGGAGGCATGAGCTGGAATATCGCAAAGAGAAACCCCAGGAACTCGCTCCCCTTCATTGCCCCCTGTGAAAGCACCTGCATCCCGCCATACCAGACGATGACTCCCCCGGCCGCCGCGCTGAGAAATTCCGTCGCCGGAGAGGCGAGATTCCGAATGCGCGTTACACCCATGACGGTCCGGAGAAGCCGGAGACCTTCGTTCCCGAACTTCCGGTTTTCAAAGTCTTCCATCCCGAACGCCTTCACCACCTTCACGCCGGATATTGTTTCCTGGAGAATGGACGTCAGGTCCGCGAGTTTCTGCTGAATGAGCCCGCTCTCCCGATGCACCCGCCGTCCGACCGAGGAGATCACGAGGAGCGCAACCGGGAACACCACGAACGCAAGAAGCGTGAGTTTCCAGCTCAGCATCACCGCAATCGTGAGATAGACAATGATGAGGAGCGGCTGCATCACCAGGGTGTGAAACGTTGCCGAGATGCCGGAATTGATGATGGGGACATCGTTCATCACCCGCGAGATCAGATTGCCTGTCCTCTCGTTCGAGAAATATCCGAGGGGAAGTTCGTGAATATGCCGGTAGAGATCGTTCCGGAGGTCTTTGACCAATCCTTGCTCCACGGCCACCATCAGGTTTGACTGGAAGTATGCCGCAAGGTTTTTCAGCAGGAACGCGATGACCATGACAATGCAGATATTGCGAAGCGACATCGACGGATCGCCGGTGAAGACCAGCGCCTGGAACCACCCTGCGAGGGTGCCTTTGAGTCCCACCAGCCATCCGGGGAGGATCGAGGGAACGGCGCTCACGACGCTGGCGGCCTTCTCCGGTCCCTGAAAGAGCGTTTCGAGAAGCGGAATGGTCAGATAAATGGAGAGCCCGCTAAAGATCGAAAAGAACACCGATGACAGCACCGAGAGCCCAAGCATCCCCCGGTAGGGCCTGACGTAGAACAGTATCCTGCGGGCAAGGTTCATTGTTTGTGCTTCAACGCGTTCAATTGCATGTTGGTAATTGGAGGAATGCCGGAATTCCCTTCCTTCGAGCGCACCCGGTACTCCCAGATCTTGGCGTACAGCAGCATCGAGTAGGTGGCATCGAGAAGTGCGAGGATGAATCCGTGCATGCCATCCTTGTAGCCTTTGTTCGAGAGAAACATTCGGAGGAAATGAGAAAGCGGGCTGAGAAGGATCTTGGGCCAGGACACCTCGATTGTCGGGTTCGCCTTCAGTTTGTTCGAAACCTGGAGCGAAGTGTAGTCGTTCATCTTCTCCACGTACGAATAGATCGTCGGATAGGTGTGGTGAAGAAGGAGACCCGCCATTCGACCACGGCGGCCTTCCGTCCTGAACCCTCCATGGACCTCCTGATGTTCAGCACGGTATGCCCCCTTTCGGAACAATCGGAACTGGTAGTCCGGATACCAGCCGCCATGCTCGATCCATTTTCCGAATGCATACGGCTTCCGGAGGATCTCGAACCCGGCGAAGTCAGTCCCTGACCGAAGCACCGCGCGGATTTCATCTCCGAGTTCTCCGGTCATTTCTTCGTCCGCATCGATAATGAAGACCCACTCCCCCGTCGCATACCCGATCGCCCGCTCCACCTGTCTGCTCGAACCCGGATACTCGTGCTGATAGATCCTCTCCGTATAGTGGCGGGCCAGCTCGACGGTTTTGTCCCAGCTGAAGGAGTCGACGACCACAATCTCGTCCGCCCACCTCACACTGCCGAGGCAACGGTCGATGTTGCGTTCTTCATTCAAGGTCGTGAGGACTACAGAAAGTCGTTCCATGACGTCAACGGACTACCAGGTTGACCAACTTGTCTTTCACAATGATGGCTTTCACGACGGTTTTGCCATCGAGATGCTTCTTCACGTTATCGTCGGTGCGGGCAACCTGGTCCAGGGCGCCTTCCTCCGTTCCGGCAGGAACGTTCAGCCGACCGCGGACCTTCCCGTTCACCTGGACCACGATCTCGACGGAGGTGGCGACCAGCTTTGCCGGATCATACGACGGCCAGGGCTCATACGCGAGGGAGGCCGTGTGCCCCAACGTCGCCCAGAGTTCCTCGGCAAGGTGCGGGGCGAAGGGGGAAAGAACCTTCACAAAGGGTTCGAGCACCTGGCGGGGTCGTTCCGGGTGCTGCATTACGGTGTTGACGAAGATCATCATCTGACTGATGGCCGTATTAAAGCGGAGCGACTCGATATCCTCGCCCACTTTCTTGACCGTGGAGTGATACTCGCGTTCGACGTCGTCCGGTACAGCGCATTCGCATACCTGCGCGTCCAGAACCCCGGCCTCATCGACGTAAAGACGCCAGACTCTGTTGAGAAACCGGGAGACTCCTTCAACATTCCGTGTGCTCCACGGCTTCATTTCTTCGAGGGGCCCCATGAACATTTCGAACAAACGCATCGCATCGGCGCCGTACTGACGCACGACTTCGTCCGGGTTCACCACGTTGCCGCGCGATTTCGACATCTTTCGGGAATCCTCTCCGAGAATGATCCCCTGATGCCGGAGCTTGAGGAACGGCTCCTTCGTGCTCACGAAGCCGAGATCGTACAGGACCTTGTGCCAGAACCGAGAATACATCAGGTGAAGCACGGTATGTTCGGATCCGCCGATGTACAGGTCGACCGGCATCCACCGTTTTTCCACGGCAGGATCACAGAAGACGGACGTGTTTGAGGGATCGAGAAAGCGCAGATAGTACCAGCATGACCCGGCCCACTGCGGCATGGTGTTTGTTTCGCGCCTTCCGTGCATTCCGGTCCGCGGATCGATGACATTCACCCATTCGGAGGCAAGGGCAAGCGGCGACTCCGTCGTTCCGCTCGGCTGAAACTTCTTGAGGTCTGGAAGCAGAAGAGGCAATTCGGTTTCGGGGACGGACTCCATCGTGCCGTCTTCCAGGTGGATGATCGGGATCGGCTCGCCCCAGTACCGTTGCCTCGAAAAGAGCCAATCCCTCAATTTGAATTGGACGGCCTTCTTTCCAAGACTGCGTGTTCCCAGCCACGCGACTATTCGCTCTTGGGCCTCTGGCGTCGCAAGGCCGTTCAATGACACTTCAGCATTGGCGGAATTGATTCCCGTTCCATCGCCGGTCCAGGCCGCGGTATCAACGCTTGCGCCCGACACAACCTGGACAATCGGGAGTGAATACTTCTTCGCGAAAGCGAAGTCCCGCTCGTCATGACCCGGCACGGCCATGATTGCTCCGGTGCCGTAGCCCATCAGAACGTAATCAGCGATCCACACAGGGATTTCTTTTCCCGTCGCTGGATTGATCACGGAGCCGCCGGTAAACACCCCGGTCTTTTCCGCATCAATTCCCCTGTCCAGGTCGCTCTTCATCCTGGCCTTGTTCCGATACTCATCGACTTCGCTGCGTCGTTCGGGGACCGTGAGGAGATCGACATAAGGATGTTCCGGCGCAAGGACCATGTACGTGGCGCCGAAGATCGTATCGGGGCGTGTGGTGAAAACGGTGAGTCGCCGATCGTCGAGTTTTATCGGGAAGTGAATTTCGGCGCCCTCGGAGCGTCCGATCCAGTTCCGCTGCTGTTCGACTGTCGACGCGGGCCAGTCCAGCTCCGCAAAATCCTTGAGCAGGCGTTCGGCGTACGCGGTAATGCGCATCATCCATTGTCTCATAGGACGGCGTTCGACTGCATACCCTTTGTCCGTCCACTCCGCCACCTCTTCGTTGGCAAGGACCGTCCCGAGGGCGGCACACCAGTTCACCGGCACCTCGGCGATGTAGACGAGCCGGAACAACGCGAGGAAGTCATGCTTCCCTTTGCCCGATAAAGCGTTCCAATCGGAAGCACTCATCGACGGACAATCCGGGATTTTTGACGTGCCGTACTGCGAGAGCTCCTGAACGAGAGTATCGATCGGGCGCGCTTTCTCCGTTCGACGATCGTACCAGGAATGATAGATCTTGAGGAAGATCCACTGGGTCCACCGATAATAGTCCGGATCCGTCGTATTGAATTCGCGCGACCAATCGTAGCTGAGCCCGAGCATCTTGATCTGGCGGCGGAAGGTCTCGATGTTCTTTTCGGTGGTGATCCTGGGATGGATATTCGTCTGCATCGCATAGCGTTCCGCGGGGAGGCCAAAGGCATCCCATCCCATCGGGTGGAGGACAGAGAACCCCCGCATGCGCTTGTAGCGGGAGAGGATGTCCGTCGCCGTGTATCCCTCCGGATGACCGACGTGCAGACCCGCACCGCTCGGATAGGGATACATATCGAGAATATAGGCTTTCGGTCCCTCAGGAAGATTCTTCACTCCGAACGTTTGATGCTCTTCCCAATAGCGTTGCCACTTCGGCTCAATCGATTGAAAGGGGTAACCCATTGTCTGCTGTTTTCCCGTTACGGTTTGACTTCGTCTGCTTTTCGGTCCTTCTCTCCATTCACTTTCCCCTCTTCGCCTTCCCGGACCCTCTTCATGTACAGGAGTGCGGTCATAACACTTCCAAGCCGCATGCGATCGCGGATCTCGTCTACCGTGGCGCCGGCCTCTGCCATCAGCACGGCCGCGGTGTGACGTAGCGAATACGGCGTCACCTGCCGCAGGCGGCCTTTCTTCACACCGGCAACTTCAAGATAATGGTTCACGCGTTCCCGGACGCCGCGCGTGGTCATGCGTTCTCCGCGGGTTCTGTTTCCCGCGCTTGCAAACAAAGGATCGTGTGGAGAAGGAGTCCCGCGAACAGAGAGATATTGTTCCATGACGGTGCGCACGTTCGCGGGGATCTGGACCACGGCGTCTTTCGATGCCCTCCCCTTTCCCTGGACGCGAAGGGTGGAATCTCCGTCTTTGAGGAGCAGGTCTTCAGAGTTCGCCCGGATGATTTCGATCTCCGAGAGACCGCACAGCACCATGAGTTTGATGAAAGCCAGGTCGCGAAGCCCGAGTTCGTCTCCCGGGTGGACCGCATCAAGCACTGCTCTGACCTCCTCCGCCGTAAGGGTTTGGCGCGAATGCGCGGTTGGTCTCCCGGAGCCGCCGACGGTGCGGGCGGGGTTCTCGCGGAGGATGCCCTTGTGTGTCAGGAAATCACAGAACTGCCGGACAGACGTCAGGTATGTTGAGACGGATACCTGAGAAAGCTGTTTCTCCTGAACAAGATGGTTCTTATACCGTATAATATCATCCTTGACAAACTTGCACTTCTTGTCCGTCTTGTGCCAGCGGAGGAATTCCCGGAGGGCCCGCTCATAGGTTCCCCGCGTCTCCGGAGCCCGCGTGCGCAGGCTCTTCACGAATCCATCGAAGTGCTTCCTGAGCGCGTTCTGGGTAAGTCTGACAGGCGTTGACGAGCGGGGATGCATCGCGATTCTGTTGTGAGAGACGAGCGAACGCTATTCGCAATAACAGAATTTAGGGAGAAAGCGAGGGAGAAGCAATAAGTGAAGGGGGGATGGGGGGAACGGGAAAAGGCGAGATGGGGAGATGGGGGAGTGTCAAGACAAACAATTCAGATATCTGAATTCCGATATCTGATATCTGAAATCGTATCGCGCGTCATCGGGCGACATCGCCTTGGGAGTACCAGGCCTCGACGCATGGAGACGGGGACTTGGGGACGAAACCGTATTCTTCCTACTTCATACGTCCTACGTCCTACTCACCGCCGTACCTTGATCACCATCATCGTGATATCGTCCGACTGCGGGGCTCCCGTCGTAAACGCCTGGATGTGGCGGTGGATCTCGGCAATGAGATCGGATGCGGACGCCTGCGAATGATCACGGATCACTTGTTCGAGCCGCTCTTCCCCAAATTCTTCCGAAAGTCGATTCATCGCTTCGCTGACGCCGTCGGTGAAGAGCACCAGGAGGTCTCCGGAACGGAGAGGGATCGTGGACATTTCATACGGACGGACCGTGGGGAGAATCCCGAGAATCATTCCGCCTTTGTCAAGGCGATCGATCGACCCGTCGTCATGAAGCAGATACGGATAGTTGTGACCCGCATTGACATACGTGAGTGACGTCGCCGCGGTGTCGACGTATCCCCAAAAAAACGTTACGAATCTGTTGCCGCCGGTGTTCTGACAGAGAAGATCATTGACACGACCGGTGAGTTCCCCGAGCGAGAGATCCATCGGGACGAGCGCGCGGATGGTCGCCTGGAGATTCGCCATGAGCAACGCAGCGGGCGTCCCTTTGCCTGAGACATCTCCGATCGCCACGATGTGTCGTCCGTTACTCATTTCCACAACGTCATAATAATCTCCACCGACCTGCTTCGAACTGATGTTCGTCGCCGCGATATCCAGTCGATCAAAATGCGGGATCACGCTCGGAAGGAGCCCCTTCTGGATGTCCCGGGCGATCATCAGTTCGTTCTCCATTTTCTGTTTCTCGAGGGCCTCCTGAAAGAGCCGCGCATTTTCGATGGAGATGATTGCCAGATTCGCCAGCGAAGCAAGATATTCGAGGTCCGCCCCGGTATATTCCTCCTTGTTCAGCTTCTCCCCCAGAAGCAGGATTCCCTTCGTTTCGCCTTGCAGCTGCATCGGGACGACGATGTGCAATCCGAGCCCGAGCAGGACCGGACGGGGATCCTGAGCCGAGCGAATGGGTACGGCGACAAGTGCGCAGGGGCTTTTGACGCCGGCGAGCAAATGCAGCAGCTCTCCCTGTGGGGCGGGACCGTCGGTCTTCGATGCTGCGACATGCATGTCGGCGCCGTCCCGGAGTCCGATGAGATACCGGTTTACGCCGATCTGTCCAAGAATGGAAAACACCAGCAACCGCACAAGTTTCTCTGGATCGAGCAGGGAGCCGAATTCCTTCCCGAGGTCAAACAGGGTATTCAATTCCTGGATCTTGCGATCGAGCTTCCGGTTCACCACCTGAAGCGCTGCGATGGTTCTTGCCTTCTCAATTGCAGTCGCAGAGATGTTGGCGAGTGAGCGGAGGTAGGTTTTCTCCCGCGCCAGAAGCGGCCGGCTGGAGAACCGCTCGCCGAACGCGAGGGCTCCAATGGGTTTCTGGGCAATCAGGAGAGGAAGAACAATTCGGACACCGAGGGCCTCAAGTTCCGCCATCCATTGCTGGCTGCTTTTCTGAGCCTTTCCCAGAACCGACAGGGCGTGCGGCATGCGCGGGATCACCAGTTGTTTCCCCTGGAGGGCGGAATCGAATCCCTTCACCTTTTCGATGGTGAACGTCTTTGCCGCATCGGGATCCGCCTGGAGGACCATCCCCCGGGGAGCCAACAGCTTTCCCATCAGGGTCAGAAGGATATGGCTGAGGATAAACTCGTGGTCCAGCGAGGAATTTATAACGGTGCTGAACTCGAACAGCGCCTGGTGATCGAAATGGCTCTCGTAGGATGCGTCGAGAGATTTCGACTGCCCGGCGTTCGTTCGCGGGAGACTAGTGTGGGAGATTTTTGGTGAGGCGGACTTCATTCGTCGTGCCGGGATCGATGGAATACTCCACCTTGTCCATCAGGGATCGCATCAAATGGACGCCGAGGCCACCGCGCCGGAAGTGGCTCAGATATTCTTTCATGTTCGGTGGTTGGACGGAGGTCGGGTCGAAGGTGTGCCCGTGGTCACGGATCCGCACAACGAACAGATGATTTTCCGTCGAGACGCTGACAGCAATGTCCTGGTTCGGGTCGAATTTGTAGGCATGCTTGATGATGTTCGTACATGCCTCATCGACGGCAAGCGCTATCTTGCCGACCTCTTCGTCCGAGAACCCAACGCGTCGGGCGGCGTCCGAGACAAACTCCCGGACGATGCTCAGCCGTTCCGTCCTGCTTTCTATGTGAATTGTATCTGTCTTCACGCTTGTCGATCCGTAGGACGGTAAGGTCATCGTGGCGTAATGGGCGTTGCTTTTCCCTTGTCGAAGAACCGGGTCACAGCCTCCTGTTCGTCTTTGAAGATTTCATAAAGCAAGGGAAAGCCAAGGAGATCGAACACGTTGTAGACTTTGGGAGACATGTTCGTCAGCTTGATGTCACCGTTGTTCTTGCGAACTTCCTCGATGAATGCCATAAATACTCCCAGCCCCGCACTACTTATATACGAGAGATCCCGACAATTGATCACGATATTGTAGCGTGAAGAGCTGAGAAGGCCCTGGAGGGCTTCTTCGAGTTTGGGCGCGGTGTGCGCGTCCAAGTAGCCCTTCAACTCCAGGACATTGATGCTGTTTTGCTCCCGCAGGGCGACCTTAAAATCACTCATGCTGGACTCCTTTCACATCCTTTCCATTTGAGGACAACGAGAGTAATATCGTCATGATTCATGGTGTTTCGCACAAAACCTTGCAATGAAGCGATGACGGCGTTTTTGATTTCCGGGGCAGTTCCGGTGTACACATCCCGTGCAATCGAGAGGAGACGTTCGTAGCCGTATTCCTCGTTCTCGTGCATCGCCTCCGGAACGCCGTCCGTATAGAAGACGCAAACGTCCCCCGGGAGGAGCAACATCGTATGTTCTTCCAGGGATTCACTGAATACGCTTTCACGGCTGAGGCCAAGACCCATGCCGCCAGGCCTGATGTATTCGACAGACTTCTCCGAAGCGAAGAGGAGCGGACAGTGTCCGGCACGCGCCATTGTCATTCTTCCTGTACGGAGTTCCACAACCGCAAACAGAAGGCTGACAAACGACCGGCGGTCCACACTTCCTGCGAGTATTTCGTTCGCCCGGATCAGGAGGTTACGTGGGGACGGATACATCGTGCTGAGGGACTGGAAAATTCCCTTGACCTCCGACATATAGAAGGCGGCAGGAACGCCCTTTCCGGACACATCCCCGACGACAATCCCCAGCCTGTCGTCGCTCAACTCAACGAAGTCGTAGTAGTCACCACCGACTTCAAACGCCGGCGTTGAATGGGCATCGATTTCGAACGATGCATGCACCGGCAGAGTCTGCGGAAGGAGTTTTCGCTGCATTTCCTGCGCGAGCATCATCTCTCGAATCATGCGCTCACGCTCGATGGACTCATGGATCAAGCGCGAGTTCTCGAGGGCGATCGCTGCCTGGTCGGCGAATGCGGCAATCACGTCGATATCGTCCTTCAGAAAGCCGTAGGCCGTCCCTTTGGTCGCATAGAGGAGTCCAATGAGGCCGCTGTGCGAAATCAGGGGCATGACGACGATGCTCGCCACCGGGCTCTTGGACTTCTTCAGATGTTGGAACCGTTTGTCTCGCAGCACGTCGTCGACCACCATCGGGCCCCTGCGCGCCACCACCTCCCGACGGAGCTGACTGTGATAGCTCCCATGAAGCTGCTCAATCTCTTCGGCGGAGATGTTCATCTGGGCGACGATCGTTACGCGGACCGGCTCATCCGATTCCGGTTCCAGATCCATCCCTGCACCGGGTTCGGTCTGAATCAGTTCAAGCCAGCAGCTTTTCGCTTCGCACACCTGCTGTGTCATCGATGTCACGGTTTCCGTGAGCTCCTTGAAATCGAGCACTCGCGTGATCAGCCGGCTCAGGTTGTGCAGGGATGTAACTTCGGAGCGCTTGCGTTCAAATGCCTCAGCGGTCGGCAAATGGAAAAGCGTCGAAACAAATGTCATCCCGAAATAGATGTTACCGGTGAGCATGCAGAGCTGGACCCATTCCCGCAACGGATACGAATAGTAAAGCAACGACTTGCGCAGATTGGAATCGGTCACCAACGCGACATCAATTCCCGTGAACGCCATAAAGAGCAGGAACCCGTAGACAAGCGCGATGAGTTTCTCCCGCTTGGAGAGATACACAATCCAGGGAAGGCGGAAGGAATTCATCACACCGAATATGACGGTCACCGCCAGCAGAATGGAAGTCACAACGCTGCTGTCGAGAGGCCTGAGCATCACAACAGAGCCGCCGGCACAAATGATCGCGCTCACGAGAAGAACGAAGTTTCGTTGCGTCCCGCGCCGACGCTGGTAAAAAATGAGATCCTTCAGGAACTTCAGCGAGAGCAGGGAGAACACCCCGAAGAGCACCGAAACGATCGATGCCAGGAACAGCGAAGGGTAGTCGAGCGGAAGCAGCGAAAGATTCTTGCGGTCGAATCCCTGAATCGATATTGCGTTGAAGGCGATGCCAAGAAACAACAGACCGTACGAGGCGACGAGCAGAACGCCGAGCCGCCGCATGGGGGTTTGCTCGCGACTCTTGGCCGAGCCGAACATTGTCAGGGCAACAAGAAGGAACGCCCCCGCCACCGCCGCCTCACGGATGAGCGTCAGCCCGCCTACTTCCAGCTCGACATTCTTGCTGATCACGTCGATCGTGAACTTGACGAGAAGCAGCAAGAAAGCGCCGCCGATATATAGGAATCGTCGGAGCTTGATCACGACCCTTGCGTCCGGAAAGAAAGTTGTGGATCGGCCTACAGTCGCAGCTACAGCGAAAGTGCAGCGATTTCCCTATCGGCGTCTCGTCCGTAGGACGTTGCCGGGAACTCCTTCTTCAGTTTCTTGAGGAGGGCAAGCGCCTCGTCCTTTTGACCGGCTGCCGCGTAGTTCCTGGCGGCGTTGCTCAAATTCTCCGCACACCCGGCGGCCTTCAGGTTCTTGTCTGCGGCCTTTTCGAAATACTCCCCTGCATCCTTGTGCATCCCCATCCCTTCGTAGCAACAGCCGATCCCGGAAAGCCGGGAGATCTCCAGCGTTTCATCCAAAGGACTGAACTTCTTGAATTGTTCCAGGGCGTCCTGATATTTCCCGAGAGCGTAATAGGCATTTGCGAGATAGAACCGCGCGATGTCTCCAGCGTTGGAGTTTCCATAGTCATCGACGATCGACCGCAACCCCTTCACATTCCGTTCCGGGATGCCATCGATGGCGAGCTGGTACTGGCCGCTATCAAAGAGCTGGTAAACACCACCGATTGCCGTCGACGCACCGACATTGCTCGCCGCACGGTTCCGGCCATAGATGATAAGCGCAATGGCCAGGACGATCACCGTTCCCGTCACGATGCTGATCAACCGCCGGTTGTCATTATAGAACGTCGTCACCTTAACGTACGATGTGACGAGTGTGTCTTGTTTCAGCTCTTTCTTCGAAATCTTCTTCTTCGGAGTTAGCATGGACTCGACAGACTCCAGATGGGTGAATTGAACAGTAGTTGACGTGCAGTGCGCCCGTCGGGAGTCGAACCCGAAACCTTTGGCTCCGGAGGCCAACGCTCTATCCAATTGAGCTACGGGCGCATATGTTGATTGCCAGGAGTTCTCGTGGCTGTGCCGAAGAACCGGGCGCCACGAAAATCGACCTGCCAGTATCGAATACAGGCAGATTCAAGCGATTTCCGGCGGAGTTCGACCAACCTCATCGGCAGGATGAAACGGGTGGGGTGCATCACATCTGCCGTTTGATTCCGGCCAATCCAAGCACAGAAAGATACGAAACAATGCAAATTAATACAAGAAATACGGTGAGAATCGGCTTAAGTTTCTGAACGGCGGCGGATCATTTCGGAAAGCCCGACGACACTGAGAATGAGGAGGAGAATGACGACGCAATACGCGGAGGCCTGGCCGAAACTGTATGATCGCACCTGGGCAAGAATTTCCACTGCAATGGGTCGATTGGTATATGTATAGAGCAAAATCGATGCTACGAACTCGCCGATGAGGGTAATCATCGTCAACATTGACCCCGCAACGATGCCGGGAAGGGCAAGGGGAAGGATAATCGTTCTGAAGCTTCGCGACGGCGACGCACCGAGCGACGAGGCGGCTTCAAGAAGACCGTCGTCGATCTGGTGAAGTGACGAGGAAACCGACCGCATCATCAACGGGTACGTGCGCAATGCATAGGCAAGGGGGAGAATCCAGAATGTCCCGACGAGAACTGACATGCCGGTGAAGATCGTTGGCCTATTGAACGCAAGGATGAGGCCGATCGCCAGCACCGTCCCCGGAATGGCGTAGGGGATGCTCAAAACAACGTCGGCCCCCTGGCGGATTGAACGCAATGATCCTTTTGTCGTCAGATACGCAGCGCCGCCGCCGATGAGGAGCGCTCCCGAAAGGCCAAGGACGCTCATCACCAGGCTATTGGCAATTGGTTGGAACACCGACGGGTCGGAAAGCAGTCTCGCGTAGTTCCCGAGCGAATACCGCAGAGGTAGCAGCTGTGTTGTCCACGAGCCTTCACGGGCGAACGACACCAGAAGGATGACGGCGAGCGGCAAAAACTCGATTCCGACGATGACGGCGGTAATCCCGATCAAGACCCTCCGGCTGATAACGCCGGTCTTCCAGGTTGCACGTCTCGAGGCCCCCTTCCCTCTTCGCAACGCAATCGTCGGGCCCGCAATCACGTTGAGCACCACGAAACAGATGAGCGATACCGCGAGCAGCAGAAGCGACTGCCGGGATGCAAGGGCGAGCTGGCCGTTCGTCTTTGCCATGAAGATCTCGAGCGTGAGATAGCGCTGAGAACCTGCGAATAGCAGCGGCGCTGAAAAGGACGCCATGCTCGAAAGAAATGTGAGAATGCTCGCGCCGAGAATCGCCGGTCGAAGCTCCGGAAGCAGGATGGTCCTGAACACCCTGCCGGGGCCGGCGCCGAGGTTCGCGGCCGCCTCGACGAGCGATCCATCCACCTTCTCGAATGCCGCAGAAGTGAACAAGTAAAAGAATGCGTTGAAGGAATAGACATGGACGGCGACAATCGCCGGCAGACCGTCGATGCTCAGGGTTGAAGCCGGAATCCCCGTCACAAACGAAAGGAGCCGGGGAAGGATACCTGTTTCTCCGAAGACGAACATGAACGCGACGACGCCGACAAGAGGCGGGAGCGCGACAGGAACAACGGCGAGGAGCGCGAGGAGACGGCGAAACGGGAAGGTGAATTGGGTAACGGTGACGGACAAAAGGATTCCGACAATTCCGCCGAACACGACGGAGAGCACGGAGACGAGAATCGAATTCGCGACCGCATCAATCGTGCTCCGTCCGAGAAGCCCGCCCACCCCGGCGTTTTCCGGGAGAAGCGACCCACCGGATTGAAACGCCTGGTCGCCGAGAGAGAGGACGGGATACAAAACATACCCTGCAAAAAATATGAGGAGGAGCGCTGGCAGAATCCACAAGCGAACGCGCCGTATCATGCTCACTCCTTCTCGAAAACGCGACAGCCATCCCAGTCCACTTCGACTCCGACACTGTCCCCTGGTCTCCAGCTGCGTGTCCACTCGCTGCTCAACGAAGTAACATGCAGTCGCAACCCTGCGACGCTCACCACTGCTGTCGAGATAAATCCCAAGTATTCCCTGTCTTCGAGAACACCCGAATTCGCACCCGCCTCCACAGATGGGCGCAGGCGGATAGCTTCCGGCTTCACCGCAATTGTAGCTCGTTTCCCTCGTTTGGATGGGAGATCCCTTGGCGGCGTGATCGTGAGAGCTCCGCTGGTGAACACGTGCCCGACGCGATCCCACTCTCCCTCGACGATGTTCGCCGATCCGAGAAATCCCGCAACGAACGGTGTTGCGGGGTTGCGGTAAACCTCTTCGGGGGTTCCCGCCTGTTCGAGGCGTCCTTCATTGAGAACCGCCACGTGATCCGAAAGTCCCATCGCTTCCGTCTGATCGTGCGTGACGTAGATCGTCGTGATGCCGGTCCTCCTTTGCAGAGCACGAATTTCGCCTCGCATCTGCATTCGCAGAGCGACATCCAGGTTGCTCAGCGGCTCATCGCACAACAGGACCTGTGGTTCGAGAACCATTGCTCTGGCGAGGGCAACGCGCTGCTGCTCGCCCCCACTCAGGAATGGCACCAAAGTCGTGGTCCGCGCTTCAAGTCCAACAGAGGCAACCGCACGGTCAACGCGGGCCTGGATTTCCGTCTTCTCCATCTTGCGCGCTTTGAGGCCGTACGCGACATTCTCCCCGACAGTCATATGCGGAAAGAGCGCGTAGTTCTGGAACACCATTCCGATTTGCCGATCCTGTGGGGGGAGACCCGCGATGTCGCGGCTATCGAGCAGGATAGAACCGCTGGTCAGACGTTCAAAGCCTGCAATCAATCTGAGGAGGGTGGTTTTTCCGCAGCCGGAAGGCCCCAGGACGGAAAAGAATTCACCGGATTCAATGTTCAGGTTGAATCCGCGAAGCGCCTCGAGACGCCCAAATTCTTTCCGGATATTCTGAAGTGTGAGTCCGGCCATCGGTTATGGCGTCATCGGTAAGGAGTGCCCGGTACCCTTCACATGATCGTCCCAATACTGCATCCATTGTGCTTCATGGCTGGAGAGCTCCCGCCAATCCACCGGCATCGGTTTCCAGGGATGGTCCGTGATCCACGTCGGCAAACTATCAGCGGGAATATCCGTGCGGACCGGGACACGATAGAATTGTCGCGCCTGTTCAAGGATGCTCTTCTTTGACGTTACGAACTCGTAGAACTCTTTTGCCAGGGCGGGATGTGGTGCTCCGCGGACCACCGCAATGCCCTCGACAAGGACCGGTGTCCCGCTCGAAGGAAGATGATAGGAGAACGGGTCGCCGTTGCGGTGAATCTGGAGTTCGACATCCGGCATGTCCCACACCGATAGCGGAGCTTCCTGGCGGGCAATGCGAAGATACAACTGCGTGGGGTCGGCGACGTAGGTCTTCGTGTTCCGGTCCAGTTTTCGGAGCCAGAGGAAGCCGGCGGTACTGTCGCCGGTTGTCGCCATCGCCCGTTGAATCATTGAGCAGAAGATTACCCGCATCGTTCCGGAGGCCGGCGGGGAACGAAGGATGATTTTTCCCCGCCAACGGGGATCAAGCAGCTGGTCCCAATCCGATGGCGCTGCGCTGTCCGGAAGCATGGCATTATTGAACATGATCACTTCGGGCGTGTAGAAGGTCCCGTACCACGAATCACCTTTGCCCTTCGCATCAGGAGGGACACTCTCCGCCCACGTCGGCCGATACGCGGTCAGCAGGCTTTCCTCTGCGGCCCTCTCAAATGTCGTCATCGGTCCGCCCCACCAGATATCGGCCTGGGGATTGTTCCGCTCCGTCCTGATCCGTTCATAGACATCCTGGGCGCCCATGTCCAGCCATTGTACTTCGACATCGGGATGTTCACTCTCAAATTCATGTTCGAAGGTCGAAAGAAGGTCCTTGCCATGAGGAGAATAGATCAACAGCGGCGTCCTTTGAGGTCCGCGGGAACATCCGGAGGCCACAAGAGCGAGCAGCATGACAAGGACGCCGGATTTCATGGTTTGACCCTTTTGCCCTTCAATGAAAGCATGTTGGCAAAGCAACGATAGGCACCGGGGTTGCCTTCTTTGAGTTGCCGATACCAGACGTAGGAAGTATACACGTACTCTCCGCTTCCATAGTCCGCGCGAAGATAGCCGGTCGACAACGGTTCTTCATCGGGATCACTGCACGAAAGGAGCCGAGCATACTCCTTCGGAACGTCCGCGGGAAAATAGAGGCCCCGTTCCTGTTTCCAGTTCTTCCAGTCCGCGTCGCTGATGAGGTTCGGGCTCGTTAGAAGCGGGTCCCCGGTCGCAAGAATCGTTATTGGCGCGTCCTCGCGGGTGACCCTTCTTCGGGAAATCATGAAAGGATAGGGGGCGTACTCCGGTTTCCATTCCTGGTCGCGCTGGTACATCACGATCAGCGTACCTCCTTGCCTGACGAATTCGAGGAGTCTTGCAGAGGAGGCTTTCAAGACGTTCCGGACCAGGTAAGCACGGATATCGACAATGATCGTGGAGAACCGGGAAAGGTCGCCGTTTGCCAGGAGAGAGTCATCGATCTGGCTCGCGGGGACATTCAGAATCTTCACCGCGGATTCCAGGGTGTTGTCATAACTCTCGATGATGCCGACCGACGCACCGGGCGCAACTTTAGCATCGATCACATGGACCGTGAAGGGCGCCTGTGCAATGCTTGTTCGAAGGAAGAAGGGATAATCGCCGGGAGGAACGTTGCTGGGTGGCTCGAGAGCGATTGTTCCCTTTCTGGTATCATACTCCCCCGAAAACGAAAGGGCAAGAGGGTTGGACTTCCATCCTGTTGCGCCGGCTACGGATAACGGCCCGTCATATGCCCGCGGCTGCCAATTCTCGGTCTCCCACGGGATCTCCAGCGGAGAAGGCGTCCTGCCGGGGACATACGCGAGGGACGCGGAAGGGATATCGATGGTCTGCCGCGGTGCGACATCAAAGTGCACTGGCATCGGAAACGTGAATGGATGGCCGTCCACCTGGCAGGTGAGCATCGCGACGATTTCCTGATCGCGTCCAAGCGACTGATATTGATAGATCGCACGGGGGACCGTCGGCCGCGCATCATCGCCGATGTGGATGATAAATCCTCGCCCACCGTTTTGTGGATACCAGGTCCAATGAGGCGGCATGACAAACTTCCAGCCTGCAACGTGAAGTGCGCAGTGTGTTGCCGCAGCAGACACCTGGCACAGGGTTTCCTGAGTAGGAACGACGACGGTATCACGCAGATGTGCGTCAACAGTGATGCCGGCCGTGGACATGACGAGGCGATTCAGGCTTTCTTTCCAGTGGTCCAGCAATCGGAGTGCGAGGGGAGAATGAGGGCAGCATGTCGTGAGCGAGTCGATCTCTTCCCCGTACATCGATGCACGTCCGAGGAGGGTCCCTGTCGGCAGATCGGGGGTCAGAGTGGAAAGCTTGAGTCGAAGCGGGCGGAGGTACGAAATCGACGGATCCCGCCACAGATCAATCCCGGAGAGAAAGCTTGTGCTGTCCGCCTCATAGATGCTATTTGTCCGGATGAGCTTGTACAGGCTCCTTCCCCGCGAGAAGGCCCGGAGGTTGGCCCGATCCATCCCCTGCGTCCGGTGTTGCCGAAGCGCCTGGGAGGCGATATCCAAATACGCGGTTCCCCGGAGGGAATCGACGTCCAGAATTTCATTCGAGACATCCGCTGTCCCCTCCATCCTCCCGAAGGCCCGGAAGAAGAGCTTTCTCGGCTGCCAGAGAGCGATGCCGGGCTCACGGAGCTGCTCCGGAAACATTGTCGAATCGGCGGCGGCATCGAATGCAGCGATGGCCGTGATAGCCACAGCCTGATGATGACCGTGGCCGTCGATCGTATTGTGATTTGTAAAGAGAACGTCGGGTTTGTATTTCCTGATGACGTAGACGAGTCTGCGCAGTGCTTCCATCTGGCCTCCCCAGACCTGAAAGGCCTCGGTCGCGGTCTTGGAAAACCCGAAATCAAGGAAATCGAGAAACACAACGTTGGTCCCGAGGATGGCTCCCGCCCTTCGCGTTTCGTCCGAGCGAATAACGCCGAGTTGCTCGTAAAGCTCGGGGCCTTTCTCGTTCTGCCCTCCTTCCCCTCTCGTAAAGAGGACCGAATACGTCGAGACGCCGAATTTCATTCTGTAGAGGGCGAGTGTAGCGCCGTCTTCGTCATCCGGATGGGCAGACAGATCCATGATTACTGCGTCGTTTGAAAGATCACGAAATGCCTGCCCCCTTTCGATTGCTTCCGATTGTGAGAGAAGAGCCTGCGGCGCGAGGAGTGCAAGGCAAACGAGCAGAGAATACGGAATCACGCGTCTCATCATGTGTCACCGGATATCAGATATGACTGCTGTCAATTGACCTCGGGTCAGGACTCCCTCCCGGAGGATTCTCGGAGGATCGGTCGTTGCGTCGACAACCGTCGAAGGTTTGCCCTGCGCAAGAGGTCCGGCATCGAGATACAGATCGATCGAGTCTCCGAGCATCGCTTCGATTTCGTCAATCGTTCCCGGGGTTGATTGCCCGGAGATATTTGCGCTTGTCGATGTCATGGGTCCCCCGAAGAGTTCGGCGAGGAGCAAGCAGAGCCGGCTCGATGGAAGTCGCACTCCGACCGTCCCGGAATTCTGAGTAACCATCGCCGGCAATCCGGCGCGGGCGGGGAGAACGAGCGTCAGGGGTCCGGGCCAGAACTCTTCTGCGAGCGTCAGGGCCGCTGCGGGAAAATGGTCGACCACTGTGGTTGCTGCGTCCATCGAGTGGGTGATCAACAGGATCGGCTTCTGTTCAAGCCGGTGCTTGGCAGATTGGATCCGTGCAAGGGCTGCTTCATTGAACGGGTCGACGCCGATCCCATACAGCGTATCGGTAGGATACACCAGGAGCCCCCCACGCTGCAGTGTCGCCACCGCTAGTGAGAGACTCTGGAGATCGGGAGTCTCGGAATTGAGCATCAGCCGCTTATGCACTGTGGTTCGTCCGATTGATCACCCTGTCAATCGCCGCGATCACCTTCTCCGGCGGCAGGAGTTTCATGCAATCGAAGGTCCCGATCGGGCAGGCATTGCCGCCGTGGATGGCACACGGCCGACATGCAAGCCCGGCATATTCGACGACCTCGTCATATGGCCCGACCGGGGCGAACCCGAAAGCAGGGACGGTGGGGCCAAAAATTGCCACAACGGGGGTCCCGACCGCAAGCGCGAGATGTTCGGGCGCGCTGTCATTCGTCAGAAGCACCCGGCTCCGTTTTATCAATGCGGACGATTGTTTGATGGAGAGGGCCCCGGCAAAGGAAACGACATTCTTCCCTGCCTCGCGCACAATCCAATCGCACAGCATCTTGTCGTCCTGACCGCCGACAAGGACGACACACATCCCGCGGCCTGCAAGATTTCTGCAGACTTCAGCGTACCCTTCTCTTATCCAGCGCTTCGTTGCCCAGACAGATCCCGGAGCGACAGCGATCAACGGTGTGCTGTCTGCCCCCGGGAGCTCGCGTATCAGATGATCAACAATTTCTTCGTCGTGGACGTTCGCTCGCAGGGTCGGCAAGATACGGTCTGTCGGCCGCGAACCGAGGGGGAGCAACAAATCGAGGTTTCGATCGATCTCGTGGGACGCAGCCCGGTAGAGAACCCTGTCGGTGAACAGCGCCCTCCCCGCGGACGTCGTGAACCCGATGCGTCGCGGCACCCCTGCGAGCCGGACGATCGCCGCACTACGGAGCGAGCGATGTGGTACGAGCGCGAGTCCCGCATCCCACTCGCGAAGTGCTCGCACGATCCGTACAGCCCCGCGCAATCCGCGATCGCGCCCGTGTTTATCGTAGACGATCACCCGGGCAATATCATCGTGGTCTTCAAGAACGGGCGCAGCAGCCGGCGTCGTCACCATTGCGACGAGCGCGTCAGGTGAGAGTCTGCGCAGCGCAGTGACGAGAGGGATGGTGAGGATCACATCTCCGAGAAACGCAGTCTGGACCACAATGACCCGGGGAGGAATCATGCCGTGGTCCGTGAGGATTCCTGTTGCCGGTTTATCGTCTTGGCCTCGTAGAAGGCTGTGTGCTTCCAGCGTTTGTGCATCCAGAGCCAATGGTCTGGATGCGCCCGGATGTACCGCTCGAGCATCGCACTGTGCCGGCGGGTGAGTTCAATGATATTCTCTTCACTGGAACCGTGCAGGTCAGAGTGGTCGATTTCTTCGAAGTGAGCGTCGTAGGCACCGTCCTCCCGGCGCACGAGGAATTGCATGATGAGAGCGGACCCGGTCTTCAGGGCGAATGCCGCTGCGCCCCGGTGCGTGGCCGCGGGTCTCCCGAAAAATGGGATATAGATGGATTCCTTCGAGCCGCTTTGATCGCCGAGGAGGAACACGATGCCCTTCTCCTTCAGCGTCGTGAGCGCTTCGCGAATCGATTGGCCCATACTGACTGTGCGAACACCGAACCGTGACCGATGGCGGTCGACGATTGCGTCGATCTTCCTATTGCGCTGGCGTTGGACGATTGCGGTCATCGGTTGGGCGAGAGCAAAATAGGAACTCGCGAGAAGAAATTCCCAGGACCCGAAGTGCGCAGAGAGGACCACGACCCCGTTCTTCCGATTGAATGCCCCTACGGCAAGCTCAGGGTTCACCAGATGGATTCTCGATCGGATGGCATCGGCGGATGCGGACCACTCCCACAGCATCTCCAGAATCGAACGCCCGTAGTTCCGGAAGGCGCCTTCGGCAATCGCGTTCCGTTCCGCATCGGCCAGATCGGGAAATGCGTTCGTGAGATTCTCGAGCGTGACACGTTTGCGGATCCTCGTGTACCGGTAGACCGTGCCGCCGAGAAAACTTCCCGTCGCTCCGGCGCCCCGGTATGACAGGGTGCTACCGAGTGCACGGACGAGAAGAAATCCCAGGTACTCCGTCCACGTCTTGAAGAATCGTTGTTTTGCGTCCATCGGTGACGGCGTCCTCAGGTATTCCTTGCCAAAAACCCCGCGCCGTGCGGGGTTTTGGACGAATCAATCGTTTGCGCGATCCAGCACCAAGCGGCCGGACTCAGCCGGAACTCCTTCGCTCTTGGATTTGCGGAGACACCCTAGTATTGTGGAGTGCTCATGTAGATTTGGTTCTGATCGGCATTCGGATTCAAGAACCGTTGCCAGTTCTCGTCGTGCAACTCGTTCCTATGCGTCGAGTGAACAAGATCGTACTCACCTGTCGTGTTGCGCTGCACGAAAACAAATATCACTCCGCCCTGGATATTATGGTACGACCAAATCTCATACGCGCGGGTATCCGATTCACTCGGATGCCGCTCGTTGTCATCGGGCGGTCCATACATGATATACACTCTTCCCCGGTCCGCCCGGTAGCCGGGGATTGACATATTCCGATAGTTCGCATTGGCGAACGCGACCCGGGCCATGTACTCATCGCGGTACCCCGCCGGCCTCCTCCTCCAGAACGAACTGAGAAATGCCCTCTTGGCCTCCACCCCCTTCAGGAGCTTGTACTGGGCCGACTCCGTCCCGGAGGCCTCATACTGCGCCTCCTTAAAGTCGAGGTCGAGCTCCGACTCGCTCATAGAGGCATACACCGCCAGCGGTACTGATGAACCTGCCGAGAGCAAAGTGGAATCCGTACCGAGCTTGTCGTTCAGCAGGAAGAATTTTCTGGTTGTCGATGTCACCAACGTCTTCGCGGTGTCCAACACTGAAAGTGTCAGCGTGTACGTTCCCGTCCGGAGGTCCGCGAGTGGAACCTGGTCGACGATGACAAGGGACTCCCCTATCCGCTTCTTCACCCGATCACGGGTGAATTTCTCACGTCCGATTGCATCATAGACGGAACTCCGCACGATGAGGTCTCCCTGGTCGGGCCCAAGCAACAGGTTATATACTTCGGCATAGAAGTAACACGGCTGGTCGACCGCAAACAATCCCCCGACATTGGGAATGACCTCGAGGGTATTCTTATAGAACGGAGTATGCTGGGTCGATTTCCGAATGACCGAGGCAAGCTCGATGTCGCTCAGCAGAATCTGCTTGGATCCTACCGGCTTTTCGCCGAACCGCATTCCCGCGCTGTCACGCCTTGCCGGGTTGTTTTTGTCGCGGCCGACAACTTTCAACAGATACGCACCTGCATGAAGGGGAATCTGGCAGACGCTCACGAGATTCATTCCGGGTGAGAGCATCGTGGAATCCTTGGCGACGCTCGGGACGAGCCAGCGGTCTCGGAATATCGCCGAGTCCCCCTGGAGCACCGTCGCGGTGATATCGATGGCGCCGGAAAGACCGCTCGAATCCGTCTGGTAGGTGAGACTCCTCTGGGGGAGCGAATAGTACACTTCAACGAGTCCGGTGGAATCGTCCGCACCACGGAATCGGGCAAGGTCAATGGCAAGACGAAACTGTTCCGAAGGGGCAAGCGTCTGACCCACACCCGAACCGGCAAGGAAAAAACTGGCAACCATAAGGACAAAATGTTTCATGGAGGGACTTCTCTGGTTGGTGAATACAGGCTACTCGCCCATGACTTTCATCACGAGCCGTTTTCGCCTCTGACCATCGAACTCAGCATAGTAGATTTGCTGCCAGGGCCCGAAATCAAGCTTCCCGTCGGTAATCGGGACGATGACTTCATGATGGATAAGAAGACTCTTCAGATGGGAGTCGCCATTGGTCTCCCCGGTCCGGTGATGCCGGTATTTCGAGTCGAACGGCGCAAGTTTCTCAAGCCAATCGTCAATATCCTGAATCAGTCCGTCTTCGGCATCGTTCACATAGACCCCGGCTGTGATATGCATCGCCGAAACCAGGACCATCCCCTCAAGAATCCCGCTTCGGGTGACAGTCTCCTGCACCTGGCGGGTGATATTGATATATTCCCGGTGGTTCTTCGTCTGAAACCACAAGTACTCAGTCGCAGTTCTCATGGGGTGCTCATCAACTTCCGAACGGATTCCAGAAGCTCATGGATCGCAAACGGCTTCTCGCAAAACAAATCCGCTCCTGCCGCCAGGGCGAGCGATCGGACCTCTCCCCCGCCGTATCCGCTGACTCCTACGATCTTGACGCCAGGCTTTAACGATCGTACTGCTGTGATCACATCGGCACCCCCGACACCTGGGAGGCCGAGATCGGTTACGACAAGGTGGATGGCCGACTGTTCCCTGCTAAAAAGCTCGATCGCCGCGGCGCCGTCCCTGGCGCGAAAAATCATATACGACTCGCTCTCGAACATTCGAGCAATAAGAGAGAGAAGTTCTTCTTCATCCTCGACGATGAGAACGCCTGGGCGGTGGGCACGCGGCATGGATTTCAAGTACCACGAGTGACAGAATGAGAAAAAGATACTACTTCGACGGAAGAACTGCAATACGACCGCCCGGGCTGTCCGGGACGTCCCCCCTGCCACTTTTGACGTCACTTTTCGTATATTACCGGGGAGGATTCCATGGCCGGACTTGACCGCATACTCTTCTTTGTCTTCACCCCGCTCTTCCTGCTCGGGTCGACTGGCGTCGTCCTCTGCTTCCGAAAGTCTCTCCGGGTCGCCGGAGAGAGGGATGGCGACCTCAAAATGTTTTTCTGGGCATTTGGTGGCATGATCTGCCTCATCATTGCCGGGATGAGCGCAGCGTATTTCCTCATCCCTCTCATTTTTCATCCTTGACCGGTGACCAGTCGCCCATTCTCCGATCGCATCGCTCGATGTTCAGTCCTCCTGATCGTTGTGGTCTCCGCGATGTGGGCCCAGCCTGCCCACATCGTGCAGGCCCTTCCGTTGTCCATGATTCGCTCTGCCGCGGATGCCATCCGTGATGGCAAGGACGAATTCCGCGTCGGTCGGATTCTCGACACGCTCTATTCCTATGCTCAAAGCCGTCGGGCTGCCATCGCGGGGGACTCGATCGTGGTGTTCCTCTATCGGGGAGAGGCCCGACATGTCTCTGTTGCAGGTGATTTCAACGGATGGTCCCCCATAAGCGATACGTGTCGTTCGGTTGAAGACCATCGGCTGTGGTACCTGATCATGTCGATTCCCCCCGGCGCACGATTCGAATATAAACTGGTCGTCGATTCCACGTGGGTCCTTGACCCTCTGAACTCACTGCGGGCTGCAGGCGGCTTCGGGGAGAATTCAGAAATTCGAATGACGGGCTACGAGAGCCCCCAAGAAATTATCGAACGCGAAGGGGTCCTTCGCGGAAGAATAGACACGCTCTTTGTCGCGAGCAAGGCACTCGGGTATGTTCACCCCGCCTATATCTATCTTCCCGAACACGCCGGTACGGCAAAGCAAACTTATCCAACAATCGTCGTCACGGATGGCGGCGAGTTTCTCACGCTTGGACGCATGAACACGGTCCTGGACAATCTTATCGCCGACGGACGTATTCCACCGGTAATAGCGGTGTTTCTCGACCCGCGGACGAACCCTGCCGATCCTTCATCGAATAAAAGGATGTCCGAATATGCGATGAACGACGACTACGTCTCGTTCCTTGCGGACGAACTTCTTCCCCTCCTTCGACGAACGTACCCCATCGCGTCGTCCCCCGACAGCGTGGCTATTTCCGGAGCGTCCATGGGAGGTTTGATTGCCACGTACGCGGCGTTTCGGTGCCCTGATGTTTTCGGGTCCTGCGCCGCACAGTCCCCGTCATACTGGTGGAAGAACGACTCGATGATCACCATAGCAAGACAGAGTCCGCGCAAACCCATACGCCTCTACCTCGATACGGGAATTCTCCACGACGCCCAGAAGGAGTCACGCAGGATGCGTGCGATCCTTCAGGAAAAAGGGTATGAGCTTAGCTATGCGGAATATCCCGAAGGTCATAATTGGGCGAACTGGCGGGCCCGACTCGCCTCTCTCCTCACGTTTTTCTGGGGTTACCATTGATGCGGAACATCCTCTTCGCCCTCATGTTCTTTGCCTTCGTCCCGGCGGCACTTTTCCCGCAGTCGCTCCTCGATTCGACACGGATCGTCGTCACCGGACAATCGCGTCCCTTCATCTACACGAACAAGGAGTCGGCGTTCTTGTATGGGGAGACCAGCGCGCCGGCACGTAACAGCTGGGAGGGACTCACCGTCTTCGGCCACAAGTTCCTCGACGACTACGATCTCATTGTTGACGGGACGCGTCTGGACCGCAAAACAGCGCGGGTTGTGGTATTTCCTGACTTCCTTCGAAGGACCTATCCGGGCGGAATTGTGGAGAATGTCCGCCTCCTCGATTCTCTTCCTCTTCTTAGCATCGCCCTGGATATTCCCGGGCGAGGCAAAACGGTTGAGTTTATTCCGTGGCGTTCCGACGGCCTTGACTCCTCCGATTTCAAGACGGCGGACTCCGCCGGAACTCTGTTCATCGCCAACTCCCACCACCTGCGTCGAACAGCATCGGAGAACTATCCCGTCTGGCTTGCTTGCAGATCGTTCAGCCCGGCGAGCATCAGCGGTCCGCAGAAAAACCGCGACCGCTATTCGCCGTCCTCGTTGAGAATCGATTCCTCCAATCATCCGGCGATTCTGGTTTCCGTCGGTGACGACCTCAGGGAAGCGCGCGCGCTCGTTGCGAGAAGCCGGTTAGCGGTGACCCTCCTTGCGCAGGCACGCCGGGCGAGAATGGAGCGCCTGTTGATGTCGTCACGGGTCGAGACGGACGATCCACGTTTTGATCTCGCCCTGGCCTGGGCGAAACTCTCCCTTGACGCCCTCACGATGAACCAGGTGACCCACGGGATCTTCGCGGGTCTGCCGTGGTTCAACAACTACTGGGGACGGGACACGTTCATTTCCCTTCCCGGCGCGACGCTGGTCACCGGCCGGTTCGCCGATGCTCGCCAGATTCTCGTCTCCTTCGCGACGTTTCAGAACACCGACACGTCGTCGACGGACTTCGGCAGGATCCCCAACATTGTGACGACCACGGAGAAAGCCTACAACACCGCCGACGGCACTCCACGGTTTGTGGCGATGGCAAAGGAATATGTCGAACGCTCGGGGGACTCATCATTCGTCTCCGCGATCTACCCCGTGATTCAGCGCGCGACCGATGGGACGATTCGCTATCACACCGATTCGCTTGGTTTTCTCGTCCACGGCGATGCTGAAACATGGATGGATGCCGTCGGGCCACAGGGCCCATGGAGCCCGCGGGGAAATCGCGCCAATGACGTCGAGGCGCTCTGGGCGGATCAGCTGGAGGCAGCCGCGTGGTTTGCGCATCAGACCGGACATACCGACGCTGAGAACCGATGGAAAGAGCTGAGGAGACGCTGCGTTCAGAATTTTGAACGGTATTTTGTTCGCCGGTCTGAAGGCATCGTGTTCGATCACCTCCGGGCGGACGGCATACCCAACCGACAGGTGCGGCCGAATCAGATCTTTTGTGGGAAAATGCTTGATGAAGCAACGCGGGCACGGGTACTTCGAACAGTCACCACCAGACTGACATACGAATATGGCGTCGCATCCCTTTCCCAGGACGACGACAATTTTCACCCGTACCACCGGTACGAGCCGTATTATCCCAAAGATGCGGCATACCACAATGGATCGGTGTGGACCTGGCTTCAAGGGCCACTAATCTCTGAGCTTTGTCGGGCAGATCGGGCAAGAACGGCATTCAGACTCACACGAAATGCGATTCATCAGATCCTTGACCGGGGATGCGTTGGAACGCAGTCGGAACTCCTCGATGCCATACCGCGCCCCGGCGAGGCGGAGCCTCGGCTCTCCGGCACGGTCTCACAGGCCTGGAACCTCGCCGAATTCATCCGCAATTTCTATGATGACTATCTCGGCTTCGCAGTCAATGATTACGCGAGAACCGTTACGCTCCGTCCGCATCTTCCTGCTTCCGTCGCGACGGTCCGTGCACGGATCCCATTGCGTCATGGAATAATCTTCCTCATGCTCGACACGCGTCCGGGGGCTAAACTCATACGATTTGACACGCGCGAGCTGCACGACACACTCGCGGCCACCGTTGATCTCCCGTCGAACGGCGACGCATTCACCAAGACGATGTTTGTTCTGCCTCCCGGGAGAACCATCTCCATCAATTATGCTTCCTCCCCGGTGCGTGTAACATCATCGCGGAGCAGGATCTCCGCATCGACGTGGGCGCTTCAATCGACGATTCCTGATTCCCTTCTCGGGCCCATGCCATTCGTCGTACCGACGATCCGGCCGAATCTCCGATCATTGCGAGGCCCGGACTACCCATTGCTTGGAAACGCGACGATCAAGGCGACGAACCCTCGTGCAACGGTGCTCCTCGACGTGGCCGACCCGCCGAATGACGACGTTGGTGAAGGCCACTACACGTATCCGCGCAACCCGCTGTTCGTGCCGGGATCGTTTGATCTTCTTCGATTCACCGTGAGCGCAGACTCGATCGACGCGTACTTCGTTCTCAAATTCCGGTCGCTGTCCGATCCTGGCTGGCACCCGGAATATGGTTTTCAACTCACCTTTGTGGCGATAGCCGTAGACCAGGACAGCGAGCCGGGTTCGGGCCGGCGTGACGTCCCTGCAAATGCCCAGTACATGCTTCCTCCGGGATTTGGATTTGAACGACTCATTCTTGTAGGCGGCGGACTCCGGATTGAGGATGCGGCGGGGAAAACGCTTGCTGCGTATTCCCCCATCGACTCCGATGCTGCACATCCACTGGGTGACCGGGCATCAGGCACAGTTTCGTTTGCGGTTCCTCTGCAATATCTCGGGGTTCCCGCCGATGGCTGGCGGTACACGGTCCTCGTTGGTGGGCAGGACGATCATGGAGGAGCCGGTATAGGGGAATTTCGGTCCGTTGAGCGTGAGACGGGCGAATGGCACGGAGGAGGGAAAGAGCGATTGACAGACAGCAACGTTTATGACACCCTGCAGGGAAAGACACGATGAACGAGCGGCCAGCGTGGAGCCTCACAGGAAAACGGGCTGTCGTCACCGGCGGGACGAGAGGGATTGGTCAGGCAATCGTTGAGGAACTGTTTCAACATGGCGCGGCAGTCACCATCGTCGCACGCGGGGCGGAAGGTATCGCGCAAGCGATGACAGCGTGGCGGAGAGCAGGTCATACCGTAGACGGAATCGCGGCTGACGTCAGTTCCGTCGAAGGGATGAAGGCAATCGTGGACCATGTCGGATCGAACCCTTTGGACATCCTCGTCAACAATGCTGGGACGAACATCCGAAAGGCAACGACCGAGCTTGAGGAGAGCGAGATTGAGCATCTGTTCCGGACCAACATGTTTCCTGCGCTCGAGCTCACGAGGAGGCTTCACCCTTCGCTCGCATCGTCAGGGGAGGCGAGTGTCGTGAACATCGTTTCCGTCGCGGGGATGACGTCCGTCGGGACAGGGGCACCGTATGCGATGGCAAAAGCTGCGGTTCTGCAGCTCACCAGGTATCTCGCAGTCGAGTGGGCACGCGACCGGATACGGGTGAATGCTGTTGCTCCGTGGTACATTCGCACGCCTTTGGTCGAGCCGCTTCTTTCCGATCCCGCCATCATGCAACGGATTCTCGATCGCACGCCGATGCGGCGAGTGGGAGAGCCGATCGAAGTCGCGCGGGCGGTCGCCTTTTTCTCGATGCCGGCCTCATCGTACATTACGGGGCAGTGTCTGACGGTTGACGGGGGGTTTATGGCGTACGGGTATTCAAAGGAGTAGAGCACTCCTAGCCAGAACGGGGCCTGTCCCCTTCGCTGGTCTTCCCACTTTTATGCTGCCGACACCGCTGCTCTCGCTTCGGGAGCGTCAACGATGTACACTACAGCCGCAGCCAGAAGAAGCGAACACCCCCCCAAGAGCACAGCATTCATCGGATTGTTCCCTAAAAATTGCCTCATCATGAGTCCGAGCCCCAACGATGCCAGAATCTGGGGAAGAACAATGAAGAAATTGAAGACCCCCATATAGAACCCCATTCTGGCTGCCGGTATCGCATTCGAGAGCATGGCATACGGCATCGAAAGAATGCTCGCCCAGGCAATGCCGACGAGAACCATCGAGCCGAGAATCAGGTACTGCTGCTGAAATGCCACCGCGAGCAAGAGTCCGACTCCCCCTGCGACAAGACACGCCCTGTGAATTGATCGGGCCGTGTACCGCCGAACAAGGGCAAGAAGGACAAACGAAAACAAAAACGCCGTCCCATTATACACAGAGAAACAGACCCCTCCCCACTCACTTCCCGCCTGAAACTCCGGACTCCCCGGAACACCGCCGAACACCCTCGTCGCAACTGCCGGGACGAAGTAGATCCACATGCAGAAAAACGCAAACCAGCTGAAGAACTGCACAAGCGCCAGCTGCTTCATCGTTCGCGGCATGGACAGGATCCCGGAGACAATTTCCCTAAAAGCCCGGCCGGGACCGGCGGATTCGGCTTTCATTCGAGCAAACGCCTCAAGGTCTTCTGGCGGGTATTCCTTGGTTCTCATAATGGTATAGATCACCGCACCAATGAAGACGACCGATCCAATGTAGAATGCCAGGTGAACTGACTGAGGGATTGCACCGTCAGTCGCCTGGTGAGCGATGCCGAGAATTGACGTGAGTGCGTAGGGCAGCGCGGATGACAAAACCGCGCCCAAGCCGATCAGCAGACTCTGCATTGCGAATCCGGTCTTGCGCTGCTCCTCCGGAAGCATGTCGCCGACGAACGCCCGGAACGGCTCCATGGTGATGTTGATGCTGGCGTCAAGAATCCAGAGCAGTCCCGCCGCAAACCACACGGAAGAGGCGTTGGGCATCGCGATCAGAGCAAGGGTGGCAAGAATCGATCCGACGAGAAAATACGGCCGACGACGCCCGAGACGGTTCCACGTCCGATCACTGTAGTAGCCAACAATCGGTTGGACGATCAATCCCGTGAGGGGTGCGGCGAGCCAGAGCCACGCGATGTCCTCTTCACGTGCACCCAGGTATTGATAGATGGAGCTCATGTTCGCCATCTGCAGACCCCAACCGAACTGGATCCCGAAGAATCCGAAGTTCATGTTCCAGATCTGTCCAGGTGTCAACATCTTCTTCATAGATGACCTCTTGAATGACTGCGCGGATGACGTACGGCGTGGACGATGTGCGCTGTTGCCTCGCCGACTTAGTGCGCTGCGCGCGGCGTCGACGGAACCGCTTCCGCGGTTCTCGGCGATTCGCGGACGATAAGCCAGAGCGCAGCCGATGCGGCGAGCGTGATCGCACTGATCACGAAAATGATCGATTTGTCCCCTGCAGCATGAATCACTGACCCGAGCATCAGGCTCACGAACAACTGCGGGATGACAACGGAGAGATTGAAGATCCCCATGAAGAATCCCATCCGTGATTTCTCGACTTTCTCCGTCATGATCGCAAACGGCAACGAAACAATCGACGCCCAGCCAACGCCGAGGACCGCCATCAGAACGTACAGCGACATCGGCGTGGTCCCCGCGAAGACAACGCCAAGATACCCCGCCGCCATCACCGCGACGGCGGCCATATGGACACGGACACGGCCATAACGCACGGCAAGAGGCTCGAGCACAGGAGCCGGGAGCAGAAATCCTACGGTATTCAGAATTGCAAAAGAGATCGAGATGACCTGTCCCGTCTGTTGGGCCGCGACTGCACTGTCACCGAACGGCATCCGCTGCTGCACGAACGCGATGATATAGACAAACATCGTCTGTACGCCGATCCAGGAGAGTCCATGCGCGAGATAAATGCGCATGAGCTGACCCCATTCGGTCTTTCCCGTCGCAACGGCATTCTCGTTTGCGCCTTTGACGCCCGGGAGAAGCTCGCGCGGCTCCGAAATGAAGAACACAGGGATAACCGAAAAGAGAAACACAAGAACGACGCCGAAGGAAATCAGGGCAAAATTCCCGGCGACGGCGCCGATCACATAGGCAAGCACGCCGAAAAGCCCCGAGATCGTTTGCATCCACGTGTATCCCTTTGTCCGCGGTTCACCCTCCGGGGTGACATCCGCGATGATGGAGCGGGTGGGATTGAAACTGATGTTGATTGCGAGATCGAGCGTCAGGGCAATGACTGTTGCGACGACAATCAGGCTTCCGATCCCCAGCGCATTATAGATGACCTGAATGTTCGGGAGCGCCAAAAGCATAAGTGACGCAAGGATCCCGCCGATGACGATAAACGGCCGCCTCCGTCCACCCCAGAACCACACCTTGTCGCTGATGAACCCGATGATCACCTGACCCACGATCCCGGCAAGCGGTCCCGCCGCCCAGACAATCCCCACTTGATGGATATCGAGATGGAGCTGGGTCGTGAGCAACCAGCTGAGCGCTGAGATCTGAATCGACAGGGCAAACCCCATCGCCGTGGCCGGCAGACTGAGAATCGCATAAAAGGCGTTGGTGCGTCGTTCCTGGAACTTGCGCATGGAGAGGCTCTTTCAATATTCTACGACGACCGATTCCCCCGGTTGAAGGACTACGTGGATGGTACCACCCTGCGACGTCGACCGCTTTCCCGGCGAGCAGATCATGCACCGCGGACGAGGAAGTTCCGAGATGAACCGATGCGGCCTCCGGACCCTGGCAGTTTCCGTTCGCGATGACGGCTATCTTCGGACCGCCCGACGGCGAGATTCGCGCATAGGCCAGCACCGCGTCGTTAGGATGCTCCAGCACACGAAACGTCTCATAGCGAGGATCCACAATGAGAGAATGATACCGCGCCCTGACGCTCACCGCCTTTGCGACGAACTCGGTGAGTTCAACGGGACGCGTCCAGTCATAGCCGTACTCACTGAATAACGGGAGGCGCTCCGAGGGAAGACGTTGAAGTTCCTCGCTTGTGAAATCAAGTCCGGTATTGATGGGATATTCCTCGCCGAGCTCGAAACCGGAGTGGATGAACGGGATTCCCGGAAGAAACAGATTGACAATCAGCGACCACTTCGAAAACGCCACGCCGCCGGGTCGGGCCGCCGCACGATGCGTGTTGTGGTTTTCCGCCGTCGCAAAGAACGGAATCGGGAACGTCTCGTTCTGAAGACGCCAGAGGAACTCCTTCATCTGCTGGCGGATGTGCTGCACGTGCCAGAGATATCCAAACACGGCATTGTACCCCTCTTCCCTGCTCCGGGCCGTGATCGCAAAATTTTCATCCCAAAAAGCAAAATCCGGATTGATGTCCCTTGCCGATTTCACCATCCGGGCCTTTAAACTCATCGGGAGGGCATGTCCCATGTCGATCATCACGCCGTCGATCCCGAATTCATTCTGGTAATGAGGGACGATACCGGCGATCGAATCCCATAGTGGCCGATTGACGTTCTCATCCCTGGCAAGACGCGAGTCGTACATCCGGATGGTGTTATACCCGATATAATTGAATTCCGGATGCTCATACATTTTGAGATACGTGACATCATTCCATGGCGGTTGATTGTCATCCGGCGGCCAATCGGCGAAGGCACCGGGAATCTTCACGCGGGTGCCATCGGACGTGGTCCCGATGTATCGTCCATCGTCGTGCTTCACACGGCTGGACTTCGGCGGCTCCGTGAAGAACCGGCGGTATGAGTCGTGCGGCGGAGGGAGCTCTGCGAACCGGCCGTTGTTCACGGCATCGTGGATCCGCCCCAACTCTTCCGGAGTGAACAGCGGAGAACCATATTTCTCCTCAGTCACCTCTCCCCCCTTGCGGAGCGGAATTCCCTCCCGGATCCAGTAAAACCACTCCGGGTGTTCCTTCACCCAGTCTCCATCTTTTGCGGCGGTGCGGAACACAAACTCGACGACGACGCGGAACCCCATCCTGTGAGCCGCCTCGACAAACGCCCGGAACTCCGTGTTGGCATCGAGGCCAAGCGCGGGCTCGGAGAGTCCTTCGTCAATGGCATATGGATTCCGAATGGCATACGGTGAGCCGAGTGTCCCTTTGTTTCCATCCTGTCCGATTGACGTGATCGGAAGGAGGTGGATCACTGTCGCCCCCAGTTTCTTTATATACGGGAGCATCGCGATGCCCTTGAGAAACGTCCCCGTCTCCCTGTACCCGCGCTCATTCAGGGGCAGGTCAAGTTTTCCATTCCGGTTGTGATCGACGGCGGCGGCTGTCCGGAGGAACATGTTGTAGATCACCGCGTCCCTGCTCCACTCCCCGCCCGTTATCGGCACAGCCGCTGGACGCTGGACCTTCAGGATATCCCTGACAATCCCGAGATAGAATTCCGCCGGCTCAACAGGCCTGAGGGTATTTGGGCACGATGGACCGACCCACAAGGAAGGAACGACGTACGGCGTTACTCTTCTCCCTTTTTCCGAAGAAGCTCTGCGGATGAGGGCTTCTTCGAGTTTCATGAGTGCGGACGATTGGTGTGCTCGGGTGTCTTTCATAGTGGCGAACAGGGAATGTGGAAGTCTTTCTCGTTTGTTTCGGGCGTCAGCAACTACTTCGCCATGACGCCATGATTATTCTCGTTCGCCTCAGGTTTCTGCGGCTTGGAGTCATGAATGATGGGCTGGAAATTCGGCCATTCAATATGTGCCCCGGCCTTGCGGGCGAATGCATAGACGTTCCTCAGGTGGGTAAGATAACCCAGATCGAACGGTTTGTCTCCGCCGGGCGCAGTCTGGTCATCCCCATACCACCAGAACCAGTCAGACCCCTCCGCGGCGTAGAGCTCTTCCCACGCCTTCCAAGCGTACCATGCCTTCGAATTCTCCCGGGGAGCCAGCTTCGAAGGATCAGGCCGGTGGATTCCTGACGCGGCAAGGTCATTGCGCACTTTCAAGAGGTACGACCAGGCATCGTTCTCTTCACGTTCCCCGATCCACGTATCGAAGTTGGCGTTGATCCAGGATCCAGGCCAGAGTCGTTTCATGCGCGGGAGACTCGACACCGGGTGCGCAGGAACATTCCGCGAAAGATTCCCGGAGATGTACTCGGAGGTTGTCACCGTGATGACACGATGCTCGCGAGCAAGAACTGTCAGCTTGCGATAGAACGCGTGAAGAAACGTTTTTCCGTCGATGTCCTTTTTGTACCATTCCCAGGCATTCTCCCCGTCGAGAATGACCGTCAAAAGGCCGTCGGGTTGGCCCACCCGAGGCGCACGCGTCAGGATCGTCTGGATGAAGTCTTCAGCGGCGGCCTCGCCTTGATAGTCCTGATACTTGAAGCCGATTCTGTCGGAGAGCTCAGTGTCGCGGAATACCAGAACCATCCAAGCAGATGTGTCCGATTCCCCGCCTTGTCCTGCAGGGAAACGATACGGCGTGGTGTTCGGCTGGTTCGGCGGATCCGAACGCAGGAGAACTTTGACATCGCTCGCTATCCAGTTGATGCCATGAGAGGCGAAGATTGGCAATACCGGTTGCGCAACGGAGCCCTCTGCCGGCCACATCCCTGCAGGTGACGCACCGAAGACATTACGGTACATCGCGACGGCCTTTGCAACCTGAGCATCCGCGTCGCCAGGAAATGCAAACCGGGGAGGCATGGAATCCCGCGGCTGGCATTCGCGGGCAAGGTCAGTATTATAGATCAATGGGAGGATGGGGTGATAGTACGGCGTTGTGAGGAGTTCGATCTGTCCCGACCCTTTTCCCAGATTGAGCCGGAGATCGCGGTGGACAGGGATGACGGATGCCATCACCTTGTAGGCTTCCACGACCATCCTCACACAGTCTCGCTCCGTTATGGGGTGCTTCAGGTAAAACTTTCCATCCGGTCGAAACTCGACATACGATGACAAATCGCAGACGCTGCCGTCAGGTAACGTCACCGGACCGCGGAGAAAGTCCGGATCAAAATACGCAAGATAGAACCAGAATTTGATGCTCAGCATTTCCTGTTGAGTAAACACGTTACGAGAACCGGATGGCGATGACTTGAGTTTATTCTGGAGAGCCTCGTACTCCGGGAAACGAGCGATCTGAACAGGGCTGATGCTGAAAGCATTCCAGGAATTTCGATAGAGGTAGTCAATATCGGTTGAATCGAAATCCGCGCTGGTCTTCAGCATGAGGTCGATCCACGGATCGGTCTTTCCCTTCCAGCGACGAAGGAATCCGGCAACGTCCATCTCATTCAGCTTGGTGTCGATGAACGGGCCAAGCCGGTCGACATAGTACGTTCGGAGCTGATTGAGAAGTGAGGAGCTGAGGTTAATGGTGCAGTGGATGTCCGGATACTCTCGCAGCATCGCGGCCATATCGTAATAGTCTTTGGTCGCGTGCGTCCGGACCCAGGGGCCGGTCAGCTGGTCTTTCTCCGGATTTACATAGAGGGGTTGGTGTTGATGCCAGATGATGTTCAGATAGAGAGGTTTTCGATCAGGCGCCGGCGGATAGGTGTCCGGCGTCTGGGCCTTCCCCGCACAGATCGCAAGAAGGAGAAGACTCAACAGCGTTCCGAGATACACCGAAGAAATATGCGTACCTTGCATGATTCCACGCTCTCTGCTATGCTATTTCGTCAGGACCATCTTCAGGGCGGATGAATAGGTTCCGGCAGTCAGACGGCAGAAGTACACTCCGCTGGACAGCTTCGCCCCATCGAACTTCACCTCGTACGTGCCTGGCCCCTGCATCTCATTCACCAACACCGCCACCTCCCGTCCAAGCACATCGTAGACCGCGAGCCGTACCTCGCTGTTCCCTGTTCCCTGTCCCCTGTACCCGGGTATTGTATACCGCAGGATCGTCGTCGGGTTAAACGGATTCGGGTAGTTCTGCCACAAGCGAAATTCTTTCGGTGACGACGGCGTCTGATCCACTGAGGTGGGCAGCTGGGGAATCATCACGGTATCAAACGTCGTCGACAGTGTATAGATCGCCGTGCCGTATGCTGGCAGACTGACGTTGAACGATGAAAGAGTCGCCGTCGCAATGCGAGCGTGAACGTTTGCGTAGAGATCATTGGCATACACAGAGTCGGGTGACCCACTGAACTTCAGATTTGCCGTCGTCAGATCAAGAACAGTCGTGACGGGATTCCCGGCGCCATTGACCACTGTCAATCCATTCTGGTTCGTGTACGGACGTGAAAATGCGTAGGCAAGATTTGAGCTGGAACTCACCCGCACAAAATCCGTTGAGTCTGAAGCGTTGACATTCTGGTCGCCATTTGTGTCACGCTTATGCTGGGTGAATGCCGGGAACTGCCCGCGGATGAATGCGAGCCTCTGGTAATGAGGGGTCAACAGCGCAGCGCCCTGGAAATTCCAATCAATCACGCTGCGGTCGCGCGTCTCCTTCGAACCCGACACGCCGTACCCCATGCCGACTTCCTGACCGTTCCAGACCATAGGAAGACCGGGAATCGTAAACAGGACGCTCGCCATCGGCATCGTCCGCATGAATGACTCCGTGGCGCTCAATGCCCCGTTGTTGGAATACAAATACGCGATGCGATCCTGGTCCTGCGATTCCAGGAAGCGCATGTACAGCGCATCAGGACCGGGGTAATAGCCCCCGTTGTCGATTTCGGTATGAAGATTATTGAACGCGGTCCCGGGGGTGTTGTTGTAGAACGTGGAGAACTGGTTGAAATAGAGTTTGAAATCGTATGATGCATCCAGCCCGCCCGGCACCGCACCCGTATAATCCGCGTAGATGGTTTCCGTCCCCGTGCCCGTCCCATCATCTTCGCCGAGGAGGAGGATATCCGGCTTGAGATGTTTCAGGGCGGTTCGCACGGGAATCCCCATGAACTGTTCACCGTAGCGACGGTGCGGTCCCCAGTAGACGTCGAACCGATAGCCGTCAACTCCGAATTGCGTGATCCAGTACTTGTAGACGTTGATCATCTCTACGCGCATGTCAGGATCGGACCAATTGAGATTGAGAAGCTGGTCACTGAACCCACAATAATAGTTGAACCCTGATGCATCAAGACAATCTCCCAAACCGTTCGTGTTGGCCGTGATCATCCTGTGTTCATACCACGACCAATAGCGCGAATCGACGCCAAACGTATGCGCGTCCTCCGACCATGGGTGGAACCTGCTCGAGTGGTTCGGTGTAACATCGAGGATCACCTTGAGACCCAGAGCATGTGCCTGATCGACAAAATTCTTGAAGTCCTGATTCGTACCATATTCAGGGGCGACAGTGTAAAAGTCGATGATATTGTAGCCCGGCCCGGTGTTGTTGTTGATCGGGGAGGCGTTTGTCATGACGGGCATCATCCAGATGATGGAAAATCCCATGTCGTGGATGTGCTGCAGGCGTTTCGCCGCTTCATTGATCGTACCGGCAGCCGACATCGCTTTGGGGAACAGAAAGTAGATTCTCCCATCGCTCGCCCACGGCGGATTGGTTTTGTACGTTGAGGCAAGGATACTCTTGTCTGTGTTCACCACGACGTAGGTTCGCGTCGTATCGGCGTTGCCATCGACATCCTTCGCAATCAACCCGAAGAAATACTCACCGGCGACCGCCGGTTTCGCCACCATGATCGTTGACGTCGTCGTCCCATTGATGCCGCCAAGGTGCGAAGGATTAGCGGGGTCTTCGGACCAGACAAACGACAGGGTCGCTGCTTGTCCTGAGTCGGGGTCCGTGCTCCCGGCTGCGGAAAGCTGGAAGGAAGGCCCGGCATCGCTCACCGTGATGATTGCATTGGGCGCGTGGTTCACGAAATACGTGAATGATGCAGGGTCGGAAGACTTCAGCGACCCGGCGGAGTCGGCGAAAACCTGATAGGTGTTCAGACCCTCTTTCATCGTGTCTGCCAACGAAAACAGTCCAGCGGAACTGGCGACCTGGATCGTGTCCGTGCCGTTTCGAACGATCGTGACAGAATGTACTGTCGTGTCTTGAACGAGACCGCGCAACACCCGAAGGGGATTCCGCGTTGCGTAGCCGCTCTCAGTTGTGAATCGGACGAATCCTGCCTGCGTGACAAAGCTTGAGGTATCGGCATTTGCCCCCCCACCAGTCGAATGTGCGGCAAGGATCAGCGTGTGAGACCCATTCGCAAGCGGGATCGGGACGGTCCAAGTAAACTGACTTGTCACCGAATTGAAGGCTGACGGCGGCGGCGAATACACAACATTGTCTATTGTAATGGTTATCGCACTCGAATCAACTGAAACGCCGACCTTGGGGAAGATAGATGCTGAGATCGTCGGCGTACTGGTGGTAACAAGCGGCTGACGCTGATTGGGAAGGAGCTGATAGATCGTCGGATCTTTGGTGTAGAGAAAAGTATTATTGTTGTCGAGCGAGTTGGTGTGCTGGTTCAAAGGATCATTTGGCCAATCACTGACCCCGGCATAATAGAACTTGTATTGCCATGCTCCGGGAACACCGTTGGCAGGCGGATTGGGATTGCCCCCAAGTCGTAGACGTGTTGTCCTTGTCCAGGCATCCACGCCATTGAACGTCATCGGCAATTGAGAGTTTGTCCAGGGGATGGGCACATTGAACTCACCCACGAGAAACACCGTGGGGCCGCTTCCTTTCATATACCGGAAGGTAACATCCACCGAATCTTGCGCTCTTGCCGAGACAAAAAGGCACGTCAGCACAATAGCAAAACCCGCTAGCCGATTCATAGAGACTCCACTTCGACAAAGGGACAAGAGAAACGACGTGACCTCCATTGGCGGGATAGATCGCAGGATAGTTCAGAATGGGCATGAACCTGATTTGGAAGCGCTTCCACGAAAATTCGACAATAATTCTTTCAATGTCAAGCGCTTTTGGCTTTTCCCGTCGATCTTTGGGAATTTGGGTGTGGAAGATGCGTATCTCCAATCTTCATCGTATATTGGCCAATGCGATTGAAAATGCTCTGATTGGAGCGTGCCTACACTCTTTGAACCAGGCGACGGCGAGTCGCACCCTTGCAGCTAATGGATGCGATCCCGTGCCATCGAAAACTCATCCCATATGAGCCGAGATAAGCACTCCATCCGCAGAAATCGGGTACCTACCCTTTCCCCCAAAGCCCTCTGGACTGCCACGCTCCTGTTCCCGATCCTCCTCCTCATCCTTATTGAAGCAGTGCTGCAGGTCCTCCATCTCGGGCCGGATCTCTCAGTATTCACTTCGGAGGAAATATCCGGAACGGAGTACTTTGCGATGAATCCTAATGTCAAAATGCGGTACTTCTCGAAGGTCGACTTCAGTCCTGCGACCTCGATGGATGCGTTTCCGATGCCAAAGGAGGCGGGGACGTTCCGGATATTCTGTCTCGGCGGTTCAACGACTGTCGGCTTCCCTTACGGGTATCAGGGCTCATTCCCAACGTTCTTGAAGGAGCGCCTCTCCAGGCTCTTCCCGGAACGCAACATCGAGGTTATCAACCTCGGCATGACTGCCACCAACAGTTTCACCTCCCTTGATATTGGCCGGGAGCTGTTTCGGTACGCCCCGGACCTGATTATCGTGTATGACGGGCATAACGAATTTTATGGCGCCCTGGGGGTGGCATCGCGCGAGTCCGTTGCGCGTTCGCGATGGGTGGTTGAGCTTTATCTGTCACTTCTTCATTCCCGAACGTTTGTCGCCCTGAGGGATTTCTCCGCCTGGATCGCACTCCAATTTCACCGGCCCTCCGATGTCGAAGAAGGCACGATGATGGAACGTCTTGCGATCGGCAAAGAAGTTGAACGATGGTCCCCCGACTACATGACGGCGCTTCACTCATTCGCAACCAATCTCCACAAGCTCGCCGACCTCGCGCGATCGCACGAGGTCCCTATCATTTTCGGAACGCAAGTCTCTGACCTGAGGGATCTTCCTCCCTTCGTTCCCGGAACAAGCTCCCGGCTACCAGCATCATCCCGGCAACAGATCGATGAAGATCTTGCTCGCGCATCAGCGTTGAAGACTGGCCGGGAGTTTTTGCCGGCGCTGGCGCCGATTGATTCCGCCATCGCACTGGATTCGACCCGTGCAGACCTCTATTTCCTTCGCGCGCAGGTGCTGGATTCTCTTCACCGTAACGCTGATGCGTGCCGAGCGTACGTCCTGGCCAGAGACTGGGATCGTCTCCGGTTCCGGACTTCAACCGATTTCAACGGGGTGATCAAGAGCCTTGCCAACCCGCCGTTTGTGATGGCCATCGATCTTGAACGGGCGTTTCGTCTTCTCTCCCCGGACTCCCTCATCGGACGGACACTCATTCTCGAACACCTCCATCCGACCGCCTGGGGGGCGTTCCTCATGGCGAAGTGCTACGCGGAGGCCATCAGAAGCGCAGGAATGATTGGCGCAGACACTGCATGGCAGCGGCGCGATACCATTGCCGACAGTATCCTTTGGGCGCAGCGGTCGCTTACCGGCCTCGATGTGCTCGCCGCTGCAAAGCGTGTCTCCTCGTTGACATCGCGATGGCCGTTTCGCTCGCAGTTCGCTGTTGACCGTGGGCCCGAGGGGAACGATGCGACATTAAACCAGATCACAGACAGGATGATCAGCGGCGATTGGTCGTGGGAACGCGCGCACCTTGAAGCCGCCGAGTACTTTGAAGGAAATGGCGATCTTTCGGGAGCCAGAAGAGAATATCAGGCAATCTGCGACCAGATTCCATACAGCGCGCCACCTTTCCTTCGTCTGGGTGAAATCTGCGTGGCAATGAAAGAGTACAAGAACGCAGCCAACGCCTTTGAACGCTCTCTTGCGCTTGAACCCAGCTACACCGCCGCCCGGACCGCAGGGCGTCTTCATGCAATGGAAAAGGACTATTCCGGGGCTCTGCGACTCTTTCAGCAGGCGGCCCGGCTGGCTGGCACAAGCGCTGAGACCCTTGAAATTCGATCGCTCATCGAGACAACGGATCGACATCTGCAGTCGGGACATCGAAAGTGATGAAATTGCACAAAAGCGGAGATCCCTTTCGGCGCACACGTCTGTTCACGGTGATCACAATTGCCGTCCCCGTTTTCTTCTTCGCGCTGCTCGAATGCGCGTTGCGACTGGCGCACTATGGTGAAGACCTTCGCCTGTTCAAAGAGGAACGCATCGGTACGACGACGTTCCTCACCATGAATCCCGGCGTGAAGGGTCGCTATTTCTCTCAAACGGATTTTCAACCCGGCACGGCTCCGGACGCATTTACGGCGGCGAAGCCCGCGGGGACGCTGCGGCTCTTCTGTCTCGGCGAGTCAACAACCGTCGGGTACCCGTTCTGGTACAACGCTGCATTCCCCTCCTTCCTCCGCAATGCACTGACCCATGCCTTCCCGGATCGGAATATTGAGGTCGTCAATCTCGGCATGACGGCCACAAATTCCATTACAGTTCTGGATGAAGCGCGCGAGGTCCTCCGATATCAGCCGGATGCGATAGTCGTCTACGACGGACACAACGAGTTCTACGGAGCGCTGGGGGTCGCCTCCAGGGAAAGTGTCGGGCGCGCCCGCTGGATGATCCAGCTGTACCTTGCGCTTCTCCGATTCAAGACGTTCCTCCTCCTGCGCGACGGAACTCGCGCGGTTCTTTCCCTTTTCCACGCGTCTGACGCCGTACTCGATCGATCGACCATGATGGAGAAACTCGCACGCGGCAAGCTGATCCCGTACGGAAGCGATCTCTATCGTGCCGGCCTGGAGCAATTCACTGAGAACCTGCACGCACTGATCGACGCATCCCGTTCATCGGGCGTGCCGCTGGTCCTCTGCACTCAAGCATCGAACCTGCGCGACCTTGCACCGTTTGCTTCACTTCATCGGGAAGGGCTGGATACCGCTGCCTGCCACGAATCGGAAAGCCTGCTTCGAGCAGGACGGAGCCTTCTTGCGGAGGGGAATGTCGCGGCGTCACTCCAGGCCTTCAAGAAAGCAGTCACAATGGATTCTGATTATGCAATGGCGCACTTCCTCCTCGCACGTGACGACGATTCACTCGGGTTGGACCGGATGGCGGACACAGAATACCGCGAGGCGCGCGACAAGGATCCTGTTCGATTCAGGGCATCGAGTGATTTCAACAATGCGATCCGCGCGTGCACGGGGCAGGCGTATATCGCGGATGTCGAATCCGTCTTTGCGGCTTCCTCGGCCCGCGGATTGATCGGTCATGGGCTGATCACCGAGCACCTTCATCCGACCGTCTACGGCCAATTCCTTATTGCGCGGGCGATCATCACGTGCATGGCAGCCAACGGGATTTTGGCAGGCCGGAACGAATGGCGCCTCCGGGATACCGTCGCCGACTCGACCATCTGGGCCGACCGAATCGTGACGCCGCTCGACGAGATCATCGGCCGGCGGAAAACAGAAATTCTCACCGCCGGTTGGCCGTTTGTGGAGAAAGATAAGGTGCTCGAGAGTGTTCCCCGTTCGGATACACTCGGTCTGATCGCCGAGAACGTTACCCGGGGAAAATGGAGCTGGAGGCAGGCGCATGACGCAGCTGCACAGTTCTACGCTCAGAGAAGGGATTTTTCGAACGCGTCGTCGGAAATGCGTACTGTCGCGTTGACCTATCTGCGCAATGGCGATGCCTACAAGAGCTGGGCGAGGTTCGCGTTGCGCGCCGGATCATACGGTGACGCCCGCCACGCGCTTGAGCTTTCGACGATGTACACTCCGGATGCGGAATCTCAGAAGATGCTTGGAGATCTCCTTCTCGCCGAGGGCAACTTTGCCGGCGCCGAGACCCGTTACCGGTCGGCCCTGGCGCTCTCCCCTCCGCATGCGCTGGAAGTGCAGACCCACTATGCCCTGGGACTCGCTCTTTTGAAGCTCGGGGAGTGGAATGAATGCGAGCAGGAGATGCATACGGTCCTGACCCTGGATCCACGCAATCGTGAAGCCCGAACATTGCTTACCCAGATGCAAACCGGCCGGGCGCAGCACCCGTAGTGACCGTCGAGGACGATGCCCCCGGATCATCATGGGGCTACAGCGGGCTTCGGCACTTCCTTCGTGACCCATGTGTACAGTCTCGGCAACAATGGTGCCGCAAAGAGACGCCCACCAAAGCCCAGGACGCGGAACGTCATCATGGGGATGGGAGATACCTTGATTTCGTGCAGCCGGTCACTGAAGATCGAGTATCCGCGCTTCGCCGCCGCCTGTGCGATGAACTTCTCGACCGCGTCATCCTCGAGCATGCGGCGCAAGTCGCTTGCTGTCTGTTCCTTCCTCTTTGAAAGGACCGAATCTCTGGCGACAGAATCCTGTCGCGCCACGAGCTGGATGAGAATCACCCCCCGTGTCTCAGGAATGGGCCCGTAGTATTGACCCGGAACCATCTGCGACGCGATTTCGCCGAGCGGCGGCCTGGCCGTAATGGGAAAGAATCCGGACAGCCCATCGTGTTCCCGTTCCGTCGGATCGTTTGAATAGGTCCGTACCACCTGCGGGAAAGGGATGCCGCGGTCAAGAGCTCCCATCGCCTGCCGCATCTCCTCAATGGTGGCGGTGGTGAGTTGTCGGATATTGACCTGAGGCGTGGGCAGCGGGTCGCCGTAGTGCTGTAGGTAGTTATAGACGTCCGCGTCTGTTACCGTCACGTGTAACTCAATGTCCTCACGCATTCGTTGAGCGAGAAATGCATCCTTCCATTCTGCCATTTGGGATTGCACCTCGGGACTCCGGTCGAGTCCCTGCCGGAGGGCCTCTTGTCCAAGAAGCTCCTGCTGGACCCAGACACGGCACTGAGCATTCAAAGCGCCCGCGACTGCAAGCGGTTGATCTGAGTCGCAGGAAAAATCCCGTTCAACGAGCATCCCGATGGTTTCACGCACGGTGAAGATTCTGCTCCCGGCGACCATCATGGTGTCATCCAGCTCCCCCGCAAGTCGAGAGCGGAGGGAATCCTTCGCCCCATCGATAAACCGATAGGTCGAATCTGTCGGCACACTGGCGAGGAGCCCACGTGACGCAAGCGCAACGTCCTTGATCCGCGGCCCCACCGCAAATCCCGTGTGCCCCGGGAGGAACTCCTGCAGAAATGCCCGCAGGCGGGCCTCCTCCTTCACCGCCCTGATATGCGACTGCACTCTCTCCTCGCGGACTTCAGACTGCATTCCCATGTACAGTGGATCGGGACTGACCGACACAAGTTGGAGAATGACGTACCCCTTCGAAGTCTCGATGACCTGTGAGACTTCGCCGCGTTTCAAGGAAAATGACGCCCTCTCGATTTCGGGCTCCGCACTTCCGTACTCAATCGTGACGGTGTCCTTTAATGACTGAATGCTCGAATCCACGACGAACGTCCGCAGACTTCTTCCTTTGATTTGCGATGCCACGAACTGGGCGTCATCGCGGTTCGGGAAAAAGAGATACCGCACAAAGAGCTTCCGAACGGCGTCATGCAGTCCGGCGTTGATCTCCCTCGGGCTGACACTGACTTTCCCTGCCACCTCCTTCCGATAGAGATCGTCGCGAGCAAGCAGCTCTTCGAGGTGATGCAGTCCCTGGATTGTGGACGTATCCGCTGCGATCCCCTGATCCTCCGCCTCCTGGGCGAGAAGTTTCTCAGCGATCAATGAATACATGACGATGAGCTTATCTTCATCGAGGCGCCCGGCCTTCTGCCGATAAAGCCCCGGAAGCAATTCGAATCGTCGCACGAATTCCTCTTCCGAGATAAAGCGATTCCCCGCCTTGCCGAGGACAAGTTCCTTTGATGGGGAGATCGTTGGCTCCTGGGCCTTGCAGAGCCATGGGAGGAGGAGGACTAGAAAAAGGACCGTGTTTCGTTGAAGCTGTCGCATGCAGGTATCCCGTGATTGAGTTATCAACGAAATCTACGTGAAGATTGTCGTCAGGGCAAATCTCTCTCTTGCGAACAGCGAATCTTCTCGCTATCTTTTGTGGCTTTCAGACGCAAATACGGGTCTTCTCCGGTTATCATATGACGACTCTTCCGGATCAGCCATCCCATTTCTCCAGACGCAAAGCGCTACTCTTCAGCATGACGCCCGCGGCGATCATTATTCTCCTCGCCTGCCTGGTCGAAGTGGCTTTGCGGATATTCGGCGACTCATCTTTCGCCCATCTGGTGACACCCTATTCGTACGACGGCCAGCAGTGGCTGCGGGTCAACCGCTCGTACCTCGAGAAATATTTCCCGGCAAACAGCCCCCTCATCCCCGAATTGAAACCGACGATCGTCCGCGCTCTGAAGGACTCCGGAGAATTCCGCCTCCTCTGTCTCGGTGAATCGTCAATGTTCGGGACGCCATATCAGAACGACGCAACCATACCGGCGATTCTGCAGAAACAGCTCCGGCACCTCTACCCCAAACGAGAGATCTCCGTGATCAATCTCGGGGCGTCCGCGATCAACACCAACGTGATCGCCGATTTCCTGCCGCAGACCCTCGAGCTCAAGCCGGACGCGGTGATTATCTATACCGGGCACAATGAGTTCTACGGTCCCGATGGCATCGGAGCATCCTGGCTCGAACGAACCTTCCCGTCCCTCACAGGGATGAAATACGCCATGCGGGATTTCCAGACCGCCCATGCCATCCAGCATTGGCTTCGCGGGTATTGGCTGTCACATAACCCCGCCGCAGAGCAAAACCTCATGCGCCAGGTCTCTGCGGGAGCTCACGTACGATCGGGCTCCGAACAGGAGCAGCGGATCCTCCGGACATTCGACCATAATCTTAGCGTCATATTGAATTTCTATAAGGCGGCACAGATTCCGGTCATCGTCAGCGACGTGGCTTCGAACATCCTCTTCCCGCCGTTCGCCTCTGAATCAGACCGTTACACTGAGGATCTCCGGAGCTTCCTCCGATCGGGTCGATCGCCAGGGTCGCTTGAAACACTTCTTCAGTGGAGAATGGCGGACACGGCGAATGCGCTCCTCGACTACTCCATCGGCACGATGTACCTTCGCCAGGGCGATTCGTCGACGGCCCGTTCTTACCTCGTGCGCGCACGAGACGAGGACCTCCTCAAGTTCAGGGCGCCATCGTCCATCAATGTGACGATCGAAAACGTCTGTCGGCGGACGGGTACTCCCCTTTGTTCAGCCGTTCAGACGTTGGATTCCCTGAGCGACGGTCATATCCCTGGCTACAATCTCTTCTGGGAACATTTGCACCCGCGCGCAGAAGGGTACTACCGGATTGCCGATCTCTTTTTGAAAAGACTTCTCGCATTGGGAATCGTTCCAACGACGAATCCGGACAGCTCGTTCTCGGCGCGACTGCCGTTTGACGCCCATCGGCTCAGTATCAGCTGGTTGGACCTGGCCCTATGCGATCTTTCCGTCCATGCCCTCACGGGGCGCTGGCCGTTTGATGAGTTCAGGGTTCAGACCTTCAATTTCGACCGGGCGGACACCGCAATACAACGCATTGCCCTGGAGGTGTACAACAATCGTCTCTCCTGGAATGAGGGAAACCTACGCTCGGCCGAGTGGTTCGATTCGCATAACCAGCCGGAAGACGCGCGGACAGCGTATGAAGCGGTACTGGAAGAGTATCCACAGGCATATGCCGTTCGCTACCTTCTCGCAAATCTCCTCCGCAATCACGGGCTGGTTCATGACGCTGAAGACCAGTACCGGCTGGTGATCGAAACAAATCCTGTGTATCCGTTTGCCCGCGTTGAACTCGGCTTGTTATTGATCAACGACGGCAATTTTGTGGAAGCCGAGCGCCACCTCTCGAAATCGCTGGACCTTGCCGACCACGGCGTCTCCGTGCCAGACGCTCTTCGCGCTTCGGCGTACTACGGTCTTTCGGCGATCGCGGCGAACAGCGGCGACTTCAGGCGGGCATTGAAGCTCGTCGACGAGTCCCTCCGATTTTCCCCTTCCTATGGCGCGGCCGCCTTGCTTCGTCAGCGGCTCCTGCTGGTGACAAAAGGGTAACACTCCGGACTGTGAAGAAAAAGGCGAGCCTGCTTCCGCAGACCCGCCTTTCGTTGTTCTGAAGCTACGCTGCCGCTGCGAACGTTACTTCAGCAGCATCATCTTCTTGACGCTCGTAAACTGACCGGCGGTGATCCTGTAGAAGTACAATCCGCTCGCCAGGTTCTTTGCATCAAACGTCACGACGTGATTGCCGATGCCAAGATTCTCATGGACCAGTGTGGCAACTTCCTGGCCGAGAACATTGAATACCTTCAGCTCGACGTTGGATTGTTTCGGAATCGAGAACTCAATCTTGGTCGAGGGGTTGAAGGGATTCGGATAGTTCTGCTCGAGTTTGTAGATCATCGGCAGACCGCCCAGCGTCGTAATGCCTGTCGGGCTCTTGGGTCTGTGCAGGTTGAAGTCCCATGCGCTGTAGAAGTTGGGATCGATACTGCCCCAGTCCGTGGCGACGGTGAACACGGTATCAACATCGCTGATGTTCTCAACGTGGTTGTTTCCGAATCCGCCTTCGTTGTCGGAACCCTGAATACCGAACTTATAGACCTGACCGACCGTATTCGACGTGGTGTAATGGAAGTTCACCGAGTACACGGTATCACCGACGTTCTTGTCGCCGTGTGTTCCATCATCCCACATCTTTCGAGCACTGGTGTCAACAGCAATAAGCGAACTCCACGTCGCCCAGTCTGTCGCCAGAGGACCGTTCGGTCCGCCTGTCGCAGGGCCATTAATCGCAACGCCCCAGGCCTTGATGCTGTCGACTTTGATCACTGTCGCAGTACCCTGACCAGCCTTCAGTGTGTCCCCGGCCCAAATCTGGTAGTACGCGGGACGCATGTCAACGGTCCAGGTGACCGTCATGTTGTGCGCAAGGTTGCGGAGGTTTTGGAAGTACGGCTGTCTGCGGCCGGAGGTGAGACCGGAAACCGTATCGAGAACCGTCACGGTCTTTGACAACGGCGCAATCTGCCGGCGTTCGTTCTCCGAATTGATGTCGCCTGCATACTGGAAGTTGTAAAACACCTCGCGGATGTCCTGCCCGTTCTTGTGGAGATAGTACTGGTAGTCCATCTGCTTATTGAGCGACGTAATCATGGTCGCCTGACCGCTATAGATGTTGGTCAATCCAACACGCGCAAGAATCGTCGTACGGACCGAATCTGCCGTGTTGAACCAACCCGACTGCACTTCGATCGTGTCGCCGATATTGAAGCTGGCCTTGTTGCGGGCCGCGGTCATGTCCACACGCCAGGTGAACGTCACCGTGTCCGCGTTGGTCCGGCCGGACGGCTTCACATCACCGAAGAAGACCCACTGCAGGGTCGTATCCTTCTTGCCCACGGGAATTGTAAAATGCCTGTTCCCCCCCGCATACGGCGGGTTGGCGAGTTGCTCTGACCGTTGGGTTGATCCATAGCTCCAATTCGAACCGAGACGGAACTTGTATGCAACGTCCTGTCCGGCAGTGACTGAATCCTTCTTCATATGGATCACGCCGTGATAAAATCCGCCCGGGGCGATCGCGAAGGCACCCGCACTGTTCGTCGGTGCGGTTTCACGAGTCAAGTAGAGAGGCGTTCCCCAGTCGAGGTTTGAACCCTGACCTGCAGAAATTCCCGTTCCGCCGCCCAGAATACCCACAGAATCGACGTCAGGTGCGGTCCAGCCATACAGTGCGTTGTCGGAAACACCCTGAACATTTACTCTTACATACACATTCAGGAATGTGTCGAGCGAGGCCGGGACATACGGGAGGGCATATTCCGTGATGTTCTTCCCGCTCGGGAAATGACCGTTGTTCCAGAATTGCAGGAGAAGCGTCGTGTCCTTGTTCGGCACGATCAAATCCCTGTTCGTGTTTCCCTCACTGGTGTTCTCTTCCCAGCCACCGCTGCCAATGCGGATCTTGTACGCCAGGGTATCGCCCTGATTGAACTGCAGGGTGGTTTGCCAGTAGTCGCCACCGACATTCGTTAGCACTGCCCCGGAACCCCAATTCGTCAGCGTCGATGTCCCGGCCGTATCGGCTCCCGCCGCGCCGGTCAGAACGACGTTGCTATTCGCGTAGATCGTGTCTGGCACCGTCGCCGTGTTCACCAGAAACGTGACGTTGCGCTTCTGTGCGTAAGTCGACCCCGGTACCAGCAGCAGTACCGCCAGGATCGCCACACTCAGAAAGAGTAGGTACCTCTTCATATATCCTCCTCGAAAAATGATTGTAGCATTACAGCACGGATAGTGGATGGTGTCAATGGTACAGAAATACGACAATCGGAAGTAGGGTGATTCGCTCCTTTCAAAAAGTGAAGGTTGCATACCTGCATTAGAATCCTATCGCGAGACCGATGGTGCTCAGATTGCCAAAGACTCCGAATTTCGTCCAGGCATAGTCGACCTGGACGCCGACAACCCCCGGGATCTGGTAGGACACCCCGGCACCGAGAGACAGCCCTTGCTGCTGGTTGGATTTGTTGAACGCCGGTTCCGATCCGACCAGCGATTGGAATCCCCCCCGGACAAAGAACGTCTCCATGTACGCGATTTCGCCCCCGAGATTTCCCGAAATGTTGTTGTCGCTCGGCCGAAGCGCGTCCGCCGCCACCGTCAACCGGAAATCGTCGGTCTTGATCGCATCCATCGCCACGCCGACCCTGAAGAGAAGCGGCATCGGCCAGGAATCCGTCTTGAGATTCCCAACGAGGTTCTTGTTCCCCCCTGGGTTCGTCGGGTCAACATCGATTTTGTTCAGGAGATCGCGACCGCTGAGCGTCATGTCGCCGCCGAAATTCGACATCGACATTCCCAGGCGCAGTCCGTTGAAATCCGTCACAAAGAGGAGTCCGAGATCAAACGTGATATTGGACGCCGACTCATTCCAGATGTTCTGCGTAACATACTTCGCGGATCCGCCGATGGAAAATCGGTCGGTCAGCCGGCGGCTGTACGATAGTCCCACCGCGAGATCCTGTGCGTCCCAATATTGACCGGTGCCGTCAGGATTATCGACCGTTGTGATCTCTTCCTGGCCGTAATCGAGTTGAGTGACACTGACGCCAATGGCATCGTCGGCATCGAGGTCCACCATCAACCCGAGCCAGCGGAATTTCGTCCCCACGAGCCAGTTCGTATTGGAAAAGACGAACTGGTTCTTCGACGCCTGAATGAATGCCCCCGGGTTCCAGTACAAGGACGTGACGTCGAAGCTTGACGCAACGTATGCCCCTCCCATGGCGATGGCCCGCGGGCCGACCGAAATCCCGAGGAACTGCGCGGCGCTCGTCCCGACTTTGGACTGGCTGAACCCCCCGGTGCTCACGCTGAGCGCAAGAGCAAGAAGGGCGAGTGAACGTGTCATGATCGATTTCATAGCGGTTGTCACCATCATTTGATGATCGCAAGCTTGCCGGTGGTCGTGCCGACGGGAGACTCGACGACGTAGAAGTAGACGCCGTACGCAATATCGAGGTTCTCAGCGGTCTTGAGATTCCACGAAACAGTTCCGTTGTCCGTACCGTTGTCGTGTTGAAGCGTCACGATATAGTCTCCCCGCGCTGTAAATATCCTGATCGTCGAATTCCTCGGAACGTGAATGAAGTCGATCTTCCGTTCTCCGCGGCCGCTGGTAACTCCGGGATTCAGCGGAAGTTCAAACGATGACGCTGTCACGTAGGGATTCGGCACGGCGCGGACGCGATAAACCGACTGCGCGGCAACGGCCTCATCGACCGATGGCTTGACCGTCGCGAACTGAAAAATGTCGCCCTGACGGAACGGCCGCTTCGTGCGGAGCTTCAACGTGTCGCCTGTCGTGAACGCAATAACCGAGTCCGGGTGCTTGACCGGATCCTGCGCCGTGAAGTTGATGTCCCACGTCCAGTGGAGTTTTCCGTTCGGCGATTGCTCGACAAACACCAGTTCATCCTTGGGGGACAGGACTCCGTTCCCCACCGCATCGACGAAAATGAACTTGACATAGACGCTGTCGGTCTCGTTGTACACCCGGAAATTGACCGGCGCCGAGAACGGATACAGGTCGGGGTCTGCATACGACGTATCAACGATATGATCGCTGAACACGACGCGATAGTTCGCTGACCTGCGATACCCATTGAAGTATCGTGTCGGCGGTCCCGGGTCCTGCGTCGCAAGCGGCGTCATTCCCCATGCATATCCGAGTCGTCCCACCCATCGCGAGCCCGTGCTGACCGAGGTATCGACGGAAACCGACCAGGTGTTGTTGAAGAGGAGCGATACGCCGTCAAATGCGTCGGCATCCTTACTGTCTGACAAGAACGGTGTACCCTGTATGTCCGGACTGTGATACACGGGATAATACTGATACCGGACCGTGTATTCGGCCTTGGGAAGAGTGCCCGGGCTCGTTCCACGCAGATTTCCGTGCAACGTATCCAGGATGTACGCAGAGGGGTTCACCACCGAACCCTGTGCGTCAATGATTGAGACACTTGAACCGATGAGATGCTGGCGCAAAAGGTGAACGATGGTTGTGTCTTCCGCGGTGATCTGCTCGGAAACCGTCTCGAGGTCCCGGACAGAATAAAACGATGTTCTCCGGTCCCATTCAGTGGAATCCGCGGCATCGGTCAGTCCATTGCCGTTGTTGTCTACTCCATCCACCTGGGTGTCGAGGAATTCCACCTGGTAAGAGTGGCCGGTCACCGCTGAGGGATTCAGCACCTGATACGATGCCGAGCCGGTCCCGTACGTCTTCACATGGGCGATCGACGAGGTCGGATCCGGTGCAACATACCCTGCGACCGGAGCGTTGGGTGTAACGACCGCGACATTGGGGTCATAGACGATGGTCCCGTTTGGAAGAATCGATACGGTGAACTTATTCTCCGACGGTAGGATCCCCAGCGTTGCATCCCCCCTGTCATAGGCAACGACCGCGTAGAAATAACGCTGGCCGTTCTTCACATCCGTGTCAACGAAGCTGTGTTGAAGCCCGTTGTCGCTCCCGAGATAGTACGCAAACCCGGAGATGTTCTGAAAAAGCTCCCCTGTCGCCGGGTAGTATCCGTTAATGGAATCCACCAGATCGTATTGCTCGAGCGGCCGGTACCCCTGGGCAACGCCGGACCCGTCGGTAATCGTGAAGACATCCGAGAAGTCCGGACTCGTGGATTTGTAGATCTTGTATCCCTCGAAATCGTGCGTGAGGAGTACGGGGTCGACACTCGCTTCTGATTTCCGGTCCCAGTAGAGCGTGACCTTATGATCGCCGGGTACCGCTGTCAGCGTGGGGCGATCCGGAGGAGTCGGGAATTGATAATTTGCATCATAGATCTTCTGCACCGTCTTTTTGTTCTTCAAGAGATCTGTGATATCATTATCCACGCTCCCCCCGTTTCCACCGCCGTACACGAGGGCCAGGGAGAACCTCTCCGTTTCTTTCGCAAGAAGCGGAAAGAACCCCGAGCCGTACGTAAAGTCGCCATCTTCGCCGTTGACGGGTTTGTTGTTCTGGATGGATTTCGGCACGGAGAAGAATCCGGGCTTCAACTGGTTCCACAACCCTTCGTCGTCGCCGAGCGAAATCTGCGAGGCGGGCGTAAAGTAGTAGAAACTCGTCAGACCGATCTGATCCGATTCCCGGACGTCGGTCTTGTCTATATGCGGCTCACCCGGGAGCCCTGTATCGTGGCCGTTGTTATCATATCCTGATGTCGGGATGCCGTCTCCTTCGCCAAAGTCGCCGGTATTCGGAATTCCATCCCGTCCGACATCATCATGGACGATGTCCCAATCCCGATTGTTGTCGATACGGTCGTCACGCCGTTCGTCGATCATACTGTACGGGCTCGTCCCGACGTTTGCGAGGTAGTCGATGTGGCGGACGGGCCGCAGAATATCGATCAGCGGCGTCTTCGTGTGATCGTTGTTCGGCCACTTGATCTGATGATAGTGGACGTAGTAATTCTCGTCGATTAGGCCGTTGAAATTGTTGTCCACGCCGTCATACGCATCCGGGTTGATCGCGTCGACAAGCGTCGACCCGACTACCTGTTGAATCACATTCCCTTCCGCGACCCTGGTGATGCCCGGCTTGATCCATGTTGTTAGACCGAGGGTATGCACCTGTAGGGAATCAACATTGGGAATCGTGTACAGCTGCCGGCTGAAGTCATCATTGATCAGAACGATTTGCTGGCCGGGCATCAGCGTCGTTGAATCGAAGCTTGTCTGCGTGAACTGCGGCGCCGAGAGGCCCACCGTCGAAGAATCGGCATCACCGTCATTGTCGATGCCATCGAACGGATTGCCCGGGCTTTCAAGGAACGCATAGCCCACCATGCCGACGGGTCCTACCCACAACGGGTCGGCGATCTGCCGCCCGAAGTCACCGGTGTAGGTAATGTTGTTCGTCACATCGTAGAACGACCAGTCGTCTGCATATTCGTGATAGTCTTCCGTTGACGTGACTCCGACGTACGTTCCGACGAGCATGCCGAACACCGCGCGGTCATACGTCGTCGTTCCAGTGTTGGTGATCTCATAGAGCCAGAAGATATTGTCCTTGGCAAGGAACTGGGACCATTGCATTGCACGGATGCTCATGCGAAGGGCCAGTCCGTTCCGCGTGAAATCTGTGGAATCCGGCTTGAATGTCACGCCGAGAGCGTTGTTGGCTGCAACGTTGAACTTCTCGTAGGACTGATCGTCCATGACGAAGTACGTTTCCAGGTCCGCGCTGATCTTCTTCCCAAAATAGCCGTTCCACGAACCCCGCCATCCGGGATCCGTCGCATCACTCAGCTTATCCGGCCAAAATGTCGGCCAGGTGATCGGCTTGTTGCTCATCGCGACTTTGAAGGTGGGATCGGGGTTATTCTGGTTGTAGTATCCGCTCAATGGCTCCCACGCCCAGTAGTGCGCGTTATTCTTTGGATCGTAGTTGTACGGCGCAATCGAGGGACGGTTCACGGGGCAGGTGATGACCGAGTGCCAGGTTTGTCCCTGCCATTTGACCTCCGCCCCTACGAGGGGACTGACATCACCCAGGTACCCGTTGTTGTCGTTTTTCCACGCCCCACGGTGTCCGTATTGGGCGGGTTGGCCGATGACACCCCAGTTGCCAAAAATCGTCCGGACCTGATTGCCGTTCATTAGACCAACGCTCTCATAGGGCGTCGATCCCTGGGCGAAGAGCGATGCCGGAAGGACCGCTGCGAGCGCACAGGCGAACAGGATGGTGAGAGCTGTCTGCTTCATTTAAAACTCCAGATTCATGCCGAATTCAATGCGACGCGGTTCAGAGTAGTTCGTTGGAATCGTAAACCACTGACCGATGCTGTTCACATATTGATGCGGGTTATTCGCGATGGCCGTTGCTTCGTCGATGGTGAACCCTGCCCTCCCGGAATCGTTGAACACGTTCACCTCATTCATGATATCAAAGAGGTTGATGACACGGACAAACACCACAAACCGTGTCTTGTCAACCGGGATCTCGTAGTTCGCGTTCAGATCGACGTCCAGGAACGACGGCTTCAACTGGCTGTTGGTCAGCAGGGAGGTGACATCCGTCGACGCTCTCGGCGTATAGGGCGAACCGCTGCCGTATTTCCCGATCACGCTGACGCCCCAGTTCTTTTCGTTGTAAGAAACGGTGACATTCAACGTGTGACGTTGGTCCCAATCGAGGGGGGTGAGGAAGACTTCGGGTTGCTGCCCTCCCAGGGCGGCATTGAACGCGGAGTTCGGATCGGAGTTCGTCCCCCGGGCCACCTGGTAGGTATAATCGAGGGTCGCCCGGATCCCGCTCGAGAAGCGTTTCACGATCGATAGCACAATCCCCTTCACAAGGCCGAAATCGCTGTTGACGTACCGGCCGAACTGAACGGCTCCACCGTATGTAGAGAGAAGCTGACCGCGCGTCGAGCTCAGATTCCGGATGTCCCGGAGGTACCCTGTCAGGTCCGCCGAAATGTCATCCGTCAACTGTTGCTGTACCCCAAGCTCACCGTTGATCGTCTGCTCCGCCCCGAGGTCCGCGTTGCCGATGATATTGGACGTCCCCTGACCGACCTTGAAGAACGGGTTGTCGTAGAGATACTCGAACCGCGGGATCTGGAAGAAATGTCCGTAGGAGAAATGCACGACCCCTCGCGCTGTGATCGGGAATGAGAACCCGATCCGGGGGCTGATCTGCCATTTCGCCGACGCTTTCCTGTACCAGTACGCCATGCGATCGGCAACGGTCTTGTTGGGTTCGCCCGGGTCCTGAACACCATTTCCGTTGTAGTCGAAGAACCGGTTGTTGGGTTTGAGAGGATTGAAGATATTCGGGTCGTCGACGGTGTAGGTATAATAGAGGGGATCGCTCGGATCAGGATGGGCATCGTTTAGGACGTTCGCCTTTGGCTGGAAATAATCAAACCGGATCCCGATGTTGACGATGAAATCCTTGAATTCCATCTTATCCTGAATATACGCCGAAAGTTCGTACGGTTTTCGCTCGTACGTGTCATGGCCGGCTGTCGTGATGTCCGGAATCTGTGTAACGATAAACGGGCTACTGGTCGCCGGCGTGAATGATGTCTGGCCCAGGGAAGGAATGAGGTTGAGGTTTTCGTAGTTCAGCTTGAATTGTTGGAACTCGACCCCCATCTTCAGAAGATGCGTCTCCGACACCTGGCTTGTGATATCTGCTTTTCCGAGGAGCGTCGACGTCCGTCGGTGTGTATACCGAAGATCTGTACCGCCGGTCTGGAAACTATAGCCGTCGTACGTCGCACCCACGTTGGGATGGACATACCGCGGATCCTGGAGATCGTCATAGAGCGAATAACGATAATCTCTCCAGTAGTACGAAGCATTGATATTGTAAAATGTCCGGTCGTTGATGACGTGGCTCCACTGAACGATGAACGTGTTGGTCAGATTATGATCGTATCCGTACCCGTTGGGATCGTAATAGAAACTTCTGTTGTACGAACGATACTTGTTCCAATCGTAGATGAGATTGCCCGTGAGTTTCATCGTCGGCGACAGACGCCACGTCAGCTTGGCCTGACCATATTTTCGCTCCGACGAATTCATCGGGACACGTGAGCTGTCTCCTTTTCCGCCTGGGTCGCGGGTGAGATGGTAGTTACCAACGGAATCGGTGTAGGCAATGTTGTAGGGGTTGAACCTGTTGAACCCAAACAGATACCCATCGCCGTAATAGTACCGCCCATCGGCAAAGAACGTGAGGCTGTTCCCGAGGACGGGGCCGCTGAGGCTCCCCTCATAGTCCCGGATTGACAACGGTCTGAATTTGTCATTTCCCGGAAACAGCGTCTTGTCATTCGGCGCATACCCGCCGAAGTACGTATCAATCGATCCGGTAAATTTCTCCGAGCCTTCCTTCGTCGCGATATTCACGACCCCGCCCATCGCCTCACCGTATTCGGCGTTGAACGCCCCGGAGATGGCCTGCATTTCTTCGACCGCGTTCTTGTTGATCTCCACGAGGGACGACCGGTCATAGGCATCGGATACCGGTACTCCGTCGATCCAGTACGCGACCTCCCCCTGTCGGCCTCCCCGCAGGCTTCCGTTGACAAACCCGGCCTGCAGATTGAGGACCTGCGACACTTCGGTCACCGGCAGTGCGCGGATTTGATCTCCGCTCACAATCGCTGTCGTCGCCGTCAGGTCCTTCGTCACCATGGGCCGCGTGGCGGTCGTGACGATCTCTTCTCCCATCTGCAGGACGGTGGACGTCAGCGTAACATCGATCGTCGTCGTCAGATCGATGGAGACCGCGACATCGGTTATGGTCTTTTTATTGTATCCGACCGCGGAGACGACCAGCGTGTACTTTCCGGGCGGTAAGTTCAGGATCACGTAGTACCCGTCGAGATTCGTCGCAGCGCCCTGGGAGGTCCCCTGGAGGAGAACGCTGGCGCCAACGAGAGTCTCGCCCGTTTGCGCATCCTTGACGACACCGGTGATCTTCCCGGTGGTCCCGGCGACGGCCGCGGCCGTTCCGATGATAAAGAGGACGCAGCATGCTGCTGCACGGATTGTGGTCATGAAATGCTCCTTAGCAGAACAGAGTGCGCAGGACCGGTCAATGCGAGGACGTGAGGCGGGGACAGCGCGAACGTGGAACGCCGGACGAAATCGTAAGTGAACGGTCGAAAAAAGAATCCTTTCTTTCAGTCCTGATTGGGTGCGATGGCAGGAACTCTGCCGGCCGCCGGCTTCGCACCACACGAAGTTCGAATCACGAGCTCGGGCATGAAACTCGTCAACGTCGGCCGGGACTGCGGATCCTTGACCCTGGCCATTAACTTCTCCAACGCAAGTTCGCCCATCTCATGCATGGGCTGGCGCATTGTCGTCAGTCCGGAGTGCTGCGCAAGTTCGATATCGTCAAATCCGACAACGGCCATGTCTTCCGGCACACGCACACCCATTTCGCGCGCGACCTCTAAAGCACCGATAGCCTGAACATCGCTCGCAACGAACACCGCCGTGATCTCCCGACGGTTCTGGGGAGACCGGAGAAGCTCCACCATCGATACCCGTCCGGCTTCCCGGTTGAATCCATCCTGTTTGCCAATCGAGGAGACGAACACCCGCTCCTGGACAAAGGGAAGATCGGCTTCTTGCAGCGCCGCCCGGTACCCTTCGAGGCGCGCCTGCGCCGGCTGCGTCTGAAGGCTGGCATTGATCATCGCGATGTTCCGGTGCCCCAGACCGATCAGATGCCGCACCGCCATGACGGCACCTTCCCGGTTCTCGACACGGATCGAATCGAACTGCGGGTGCATCGCATCCACAAGGACGAGCGGGAGTTGCATTTGCTGGAAGCGTGCGACGAAATTCTCGGGGAACTTCATCGAGAAGAACATCACGCCGTCCACATGCCCGCGGTTGAGTGACCTGCGGAGGTAGTGATCCGCCTGTTCAGGGTGATTGACGCCGTAAAGGATGAGATCGATGCCGAGTTCGCCCGCCTTGTCCTGCACTCCCTGAAGAACCTGAACGAAGAAGTAGTTGGTGAAGTACGGGATGATGCAAGAGATGGTGTTGGAACGCTTGGAAGCAAGACGTTGGGCGTAGGCGTGCGGATGATAGTCCAGCCGCTTCATCACCGCAAGCACCCGCGCACGCGTCTCGGGTGCGACGCTGGGGTGATTGTTCAGACAGCGGGAGACTGTCCCTATTCCGACTTTCGCTTCACGAGCGAGATCGTAAATCGTTACACCCATCGAGGGGAAGCACTTTGCGTGTGGAAAACTCAGTGTGCGTGGAAGCGCTTCCAAATATAGAGCAACGAAAGTGCTTTGTCAAGGGGAAAATTCAATTTCTTTCGACAAATTCAAACAAAGATGATCTTCCGCGTCCGTGGAGCATTTCCACGGCTGAGTCTGTAATTCGGAATTGGATTTCAATTTGAGATCAAACCCAGCCCTTCCCCCCTCCGAAGGAAACCCCCTGATTTCACAGATTTGCCCGCGCAATTTCGCCGGTTCTTCGGGTGATCCCCATCACCCCACGAAGTTTGCATGTTATCAAAGAAGTGTTACATTGCGTCTGCGGTTCCTATTCTCACCGGGATCCGCGTCTCCCCTTAGCTCCTTGCTCTTCACGCTCGTCTCCCTTTGACGTTGATGGAACATCGTCTCCTTCCAATTAAGGAATTATTGCGCGCTGTCCTCCGCAACGGAGCGCGGCCGCAGGCGTTTAACCATTTCGTCAGCATCTGCGTCTCCATCGCTCTTACCCATCTCGAACGAAAGGCCGCCTCCGGTCAATTGAGCCGGACGTTGTTCCAGATTTCCTTGCGCGACCTCGCCGTCGATTGTATCGCAGACCTCTTCCGCCTCGATGACAACGGCATCCCGATCCAGATGGAGGCGTACTTCAGTTGCGTTGACCTCGAAAGTGCCTCCGAAGAAGAGACGCTCATTCTCCTCCGCCGCCTCGTCTTTTCCAAAGTCAAACACGGCTTGTTCCGCGCCTATAATGAGTTGGACCCGTCCCTTGGCAAAATCCTCCGGAACATAAAACTGGGGATCAACGTGACCGGCGAGTTCGTCGAAAGCGATCGGTTCGGCGATACCGTGCTCACCCCCACCCGGTGCGAAACTTTGCTCTGCAGACCGATGATCCAACGGGAATTCCTTGCCCTGATCATTGCCGAACTGGACCTCGCCGATGATACTATCCCCTGCCTCCTCACGGGACTGTCCGCCCACCTCCGGAATCAGACGGAGTTTTGCAGGATCGTTCCGCTGCTTCCGTTGGCACTGACCTGGAGAGATCACCTCTCCTCGATTCGAATGATCGAAAGTGACACGGCCGAACCTCAGGATCATGCGCTCTTGACGCAGGATGTCCGGCGTATCACGCTGGACGCCTGTGATGCCGTCAAAACAACGATGATGCACCGCTATGTAAAATCTAGCGGGATTGACCCGAGAACCTATGAGGCGTACTTTCGTGCGATCGCCGCATCAATGAATTCCGAAGTGACGGATGGCAAGAATGGCGATACTCTTTTCAGGCTTGTGCGGGCTGAACTGCCCGAGTTGTCGGATGGCGACTATCGGCAACATCACCGGAACACCGTCGAATATCTCCTCAAACTCGTCCGAAAGAAGGCAAAAGCAGACCTGTCGAAAGCTTTTTTCTAGATATTGCCTGGCCTTCCGCAGAGGCAGAGGATTGTAAGGACTCCCTTAGAGAGCATGGAACATCCCACAGAATTCGCGATCGAGCAATTTGTCCTGAACGCTCCGGAGATTTCCCCTCTGGCCTATGAGATTTCGGGACATTTGGAACGCTGCGCCACTTGCAACGCTCTCGCGCAAGAGGTCCGTTTGTTCTATGAGAAGGCATCGGTCAGGCTGGAGAATGAAAGCCGCACAGAACCGGTCGCGACGCGCGCCCTGATAACGCAGCGGGAGCTGCACCACCGATATGCATCCGAGACGCTCGAACCACCGCGGAAAAAGCAACCCTCCTCGTTCGGCGGAAAGCTCGTCGCAATCAGCCGCCAGCATCCTTTCGCCAGCGGAGCATCCGTCTTTGGAGCGGTGACGATCGCCGTCATGGCCTCCATCTTCTACGCCCGTCCGGCAATTGACACGAATCCCCTGTATTCAACGCTGAACCTGAAAGACGGTCTGGTCACGTTCTACAATACGAAAGACCAGCCGATTCTTGTAACGCCATGGAGAGTCATCAACACGGCGGACACCGCGACCAATGCGGAATTTGTGAAACGTCAGATTCTTATTACCCACCCGCTGGGGAGCAGATTCAACGTGATCATCACTTCGATGAAGTTGGGAAAGCGGGCGTGGGATTCTGGACCTTCCACGACGCGATTCCTGAACGGCGAGGGAGAAGAGCTTCTGTCACTGCCGCGACCTGCTGGAGAGCTTTCCTTTCGCGGAAGAAGATATGACTCACCCATGGAGGCAAGGATCGTTCTGATCTCACGATACGCGGTCTCGGATGCGACGGAACTTCTCACCGAGTACAGCAACGGGAGATCGCCGATGACGATCCAGCGATCGGACATGCGGGGAAATATCCTCGGGCTCTTCTGGCATTTTGGGACGCTGCAGATGGACACGACCCGACTGGGTGCGGACGGGAGACAGCTTATCCTCGTATACGGCCTGAACGATGTCGATGACTATGCGCAAATGGGGGCCGCCGTCATTGGCGTCGTCGACCCGGAACAGATCACGGGAGTCACCGAATCCTCGGCTTCGAAGGGTTTTGGTTATCATACAAGTGAAGCCGAACTGTATTATCTTTCGCTTCCTCTGCCCGACGCCGCCATGGCCACCTCGACGCGTATGATGGTATCGTACATACGGCGTGTTTCGCCGACCTTGTTTGATGCATTTGTCGGCGGCGAAGAAACAGGGAGTCCAACCGCTCGCCTGCTTGGCTATAACGCGATCTTCGATACCTCGATGCGCGTCCTTGAGATCAAGCCGAACGATGCCCTCATCGACCTCCACCGCCAACTCTTCGCAGAAGGGAAAATCACCGCTCCTCTCTCCGACAACTATTTCCGACTGCTCGCCGGTCGGACTCGGTATTGGAACGGTCGGGGATGGTCCGAGAGTCTCACCACCGTCCACCACGATGAGGGTACCGCCGCAAAACCGTTGCATTGACTTTCCCGCCCCCGCTGTCTATATTTCCTCAATTGAATCCAATCGCCTCCCCCGATTCCCCTTTGGAAAGCGTTCGCCATGGCTGATGTGATTCTTGATCATGTTGTCAAGACATACGACAACAACGTGACCGCGGTCAACGATGTCAGCGTGACGATCCAGGACAAGGAGTTTCTGGTCCTTGTCGGCCCCTCGGGGTGCGGCAAATCTACCGTGTTACGGATGATTGCAGGACTCGAAGACGTTACCGGCGGGACCATCGCCATTGGTGGCAGGGTCGTCAATGAGGTGGCGCCGAAGGACAGGGACATCGCCATGGTGTTCCAAAACTACGCGCTCTATCCTCATATGACGGTCTACGAGAATCTTGCCTTTGGTCTGAAACTGAGAAAGTATGAGAAGAAGGAGATCGATTCCCGGGTGCATCACGCCGCGAATATTCTGGGCATCGAACCGTTCCTCGAGAGAAAACCGAAGGCCCTGTCCGGAGGGCAGCGTCAGCGTGTGGCACTCGGACGAGCGATCGTGCGCCAGCCCAAGGCGTTCCTCTTTGACGAACCGTTGAGCAACCTGGATGCCAACCTCCGGGTCCAGATGCGCACGGAAATCTCGCGGCTTCACCACCAGCTTCAGACCACGATGATCTACGTGACCCACGATCAAATCGAGGCCATGTCGATGGGTGACAGGATCGTCGTGATGCGTGATGGCGTGGTTCAGCAGGTGGACACTCCCCTCAACATCTATCACCATCCGGTCAATAAGTTTGTCGCGGGGTTCATCGGAAGCCCCACGATGAATTTTTTCCACGGGTCGCTCCACGCAAACGGACACCTCCGGTTTCATCAGGAGGGGACCGCGCTGACGATTGATGTCCCATCCGGGTTCTCGCCTGCGCTCCAAACCCTCACGCAGGAAGGGGTCACACTCGGGATTCGCCCCGAACACCTCTCTGTGCACCGGCCGGTCGATGCGCCGTCCGTCGGCACCGTCGAAGCCCACGTGGAAGTGGTGGAGCCAGTCGGGAATGAGATCTTCGTCTATTTTTCCACCGGTTCGGGCGCAAACTATGTCGCGCGGATCGCTGCGGAAATTCCACCAAAGGTCGGTGAGACCTGCACGCTGTACGTCGATACGTCCAAACTCCATTTCTTCGATCCGAAAACGGAACAGGCCGTCTGAACTCCGCCTCTGCCCGACCACCACAGGGAGCTAACGCATGAAACCATCGTTGACTATCGCCTCCCTCGTCCTTAGTGGAGTCCTCGCCTCCGGTTGCGGATCATCGGACGAGACCACGCAGCAGGAGACGTCGACGGAGAACCAGGCGCCTCCCATCTCTCCTCCTCCTGCTCAGACACAATCCCCTGTGAGCGTCGAAACCCGGACCGATACCATCGCGACGATCCATCAACAAACCCAGGAACCCGAACCAGCCCCCAAGGCCGCGCTGATTCTCGAGGGGCCTTACCGCGTTCAGGTGGGAGCGTTCCGCAAAGCGGCACATGCGACCGCCCTCGAATCCATCGCAAAAGGGCGATTCGGTCTGCCTGCGACGAGCGAGTATTCCGAGAAGTTGTCCGTCTATCGTGTGCGCGTGGGAGGGTTCCGAACGCTCCGCGACGCCCTGGCGTTCAGGAACAAGATCAAGAAGACGTTTCCTGACGAGTTCAGCGATGCGTGGGTGGTCAATACCGCAAAGGAGCGATAGTGAAATATTCGTTGATGGCGTTCATGGTTCTTCTGGCGGGCTGTTCGGGAACAAAAGAGACTTCCGCCACACGACCGTCGCCGGGGACCGGCGTCTCCGAGGCGGAACGCGTTGAGAGGACGTTCGCTCCGGCGGATCATGACCCTGAAAGCCGATCGTCGCTGAACCCGGCGGACCGGAATCATCTGACGGCAGCCGGTTCTCTTGACACCTCAGGCGGTGCTGCTCCGGAGATGATCCAGGGGTACAGGGTCCAATTGCTTGCAACAACGGACATCGACGAAGTCTCCACACGGAAGACGATGCTTGAGGACGCATTTCCGACGGAGTGGTTCTATGTGGAGTTCGATCCACCCGTGTACAAACTGCGCGCAGGGAATTTCCCCTCACGCCTCGAAGCCGATCGCTTCGCCCGGCTCCTGACCACCAAAGGAATCACCGACGCTTGGGCTGTCCCGGAACGGGTGTTCAAGTATCCACCGCCGGTGCCTCCCAAGCCGGCTCAACCTTCGCCGGCAGTGGACAGCACTGGCTCGAAACAACAATAGCACCCACGTTCTTCTCTCGGCATTTACCAGCTATACCTGATCGTATAGCTCACGCTCGCCTCTCCCTCCTTGCCAATCTTGACGGGGAACTTCAGGGTCGACTGATCCACCTTCTCGTACTCTGCATTGCTCTTCACAATTTCCCACTGGCTCCACCGCCACGGGTGTTCGTACACCTGGACATCAACGGGTTCTGATTTGTGATTGCGGACTTTGATCTCGATCGTCTCTTCGATTACATGTCCAGAGGCAAGGGTCTTGAAGTCCTTTTGCGCGCGTTCTCCGACGATATCGAACGCATTGCCAAGATACAGCCGGACTTCTTCATTCTTCGGGGTGTGGTCGATCTCGTCTTCCCCGATGAACTGTTCTTTCCCATCGCTGTCACGCTGGTAGACGCGGACCTTCCCTTTCGGCAACGGAATGCCGAGCCCGGATTTCTCGTCGTTCTTAAAAGTGACAAAAGTCCCCACTTTCGTATTGGACTGCTGTCCGAAGCTCTGCTGTGAGCGATACGAATAATTGTTGGTGTAGTAGCGCCACTGGTCTCCCATGCCGTCGTAGATGAACACCTTCTTTGACGTGACATCCTTGCCTGAGGCGAATTCGATTTGCTTGGTTTCCTGGTCGTTGATATCGGTGTGGCGTTGGAGCGCGTACAACTTGTATTCAAAAAGATCAGTCTGCTTGAATTGCGGCGCAGCCCCTTCTGCAACGTCCATCTCCTTCCGGAGGGCCATGCCGGAAACGATGGCGTTCTGCACCACGTTGACGTCACCCGCAACAAGCTTGAGTCCGGCGTCTTTGAACGACGTCCCCGAGTAGTTGTTGATGGTCACCCATGCTGTCAGATCGAGCTTTGATGCGTCTTTGCCCAGCAATGCGACATAGTTCGCTGTCCAGGAGAGTTGCCCGGCGAGATAACTGATCTCCGCCTTCTGCACCCCGCTCCTCGAGCTCGAGACGAGCCATTCCAATTGGGGTTTCAAGATTAATCCCTCGGGGAGCGACGGGAGGACCAGCTTCCCTTCCGGGTTAATTTCAATCTTCCCATTAATCTCAGCGATCATCCCGCCGATAGCCGTGTAGTTCATCATGCCGCCCATCTGACCCTGCGGCCGGAATCCTGTCGCGAGGAGCTTCCCTTTCACGGAGAAGACTTTCTTGGTCTCAGGATCAACCCGGACAAAATCCACCTCTTTGCCGAGGTATTTTTCAAGGATCTTCGCCTGGTGCACGAGGTCATACTGATAGCTTTGTTCGAGCACCTGCACCCCACCGGGATCCGTGAGGCTCTGGAAGTGGACCGATGTCCCGTCAATGGTCGCCGGAATATCGGGAATAACGACTGTTCCTATTCCCTTTGCGAGGGTGATGGACCGTTCCTCCCTTACAAGGGAGAGGTTCTGATTATAGATGGTGAGATCGACAGACGTCCGATCTCCTGAGGCTGGCGGCGTCTGTCCCAATGCCGTTGACACCATTCCCGTCACAGCGAGGACCGGCAGCATCGCCACTGTCAAACCGCAGAGGTATTTCATGGATTGGCCTTTCGCGTTGAAATCGGATGGGGATCTTCGTACGTTGACCCCGTTCACCTTCTGCACATTCATATCATTAAACAGTAAAAGGTAAATGACCGCGGAAATTCACTTCCTGCCCACGGATGGGGCGATCCTGGACATGCTCCACCGGGGTGACGAACGCGGCCTGGTCCAGTTGTACAAGCAATGTCGAGGTGCCGTGCGGTCCTACGTCCTTCGCAACAGCGGGACGCTGGACGACGCGGAAGATCTTCTCCAGGAGGCGATCATCATCCTGTGGGAACGCGTCCGTGCAGGGTCCTATGAACACTCGGCGAAATTGGAAACGTTTGTGGTCGCTGTTGCCAGGAATATCTGGCTTCGTCGTCTCTCGCGCAAGCGCAGGGAACTGCCCGGTGACCCGGGTTCCTTTGATGCGTTCGCCGGTGAAGACAATACACCGCTTGAGGACCTCATGCATGACGAGGAGACCGCCCGACTTGCCTTTTCGCTGCAGAAGCTCGGCGACCCATGCCGGAAACTTCTCCTCCTCTATTATTATGAAGAACGGTCCATGGAAGAAATAGCCCGCACGATGGGATTTGCAAACGCCGACACCGTGAAATCGAAGAAGTACCAGTGTAAAAAGGCACTCGAAAGCGTCTTACTGGGGCAATGAACACCGCCGACCAACATATTGCCGACCGCCCTGAGATGATCGAGGAATTTCTCCTCGGACGTCTGGGGAAAAATGCGTCGGATGCGATCGCACAGCACCTCCGCTCCTGCGAACGCTGCTCGGAGGCGGTCGCCTCAGAGCGACGCCTGATTGCGGCAGTGCGAAGATCGGGGCGGGACGTGATGAAGGAGCGACTCCGAGCGAATCTCGACACAGAGGAAGCAACGTTGCGCTTCGCAGTCCCCTGGCCACGTGTCTTCGCGATTGCGGCGACGGTTGTAATCCTGATCGGTTTTGGCCTGGCAGGGAGATGGCTCTTCCTCCATTACGGCATGCAGGAACAGATCTCGGAACAATCTGCGCGAACAGAGACGAAGGAACCTGAAGTCCTCTCGCAGGACAACCGCGTACGAGCCGAGGAGCCGGCCTCTCTGGGAAAGAAGGACCAATCGAGTGAACCCCGGGTCCGTGAACTGGCCGAAGGTCGATCAGACGTAGCAGGGAAGGTCAAGGGCATTGATCGATCGGGTGGTGCGTCTCAGAATCAGGAGGCGCCGCAGCCCGCGCTGGTTGACCAGGACAAAGAGAAGAGACCCGCCCCCGCTCTCGCCGCGCAAGAGTATGCCAAATCGATCACGAAGGACGAGGGATACACGTCCGATGCACTCCGGCGTCGCGACGCCCCGCAGGCTGGAGCCCGTCCCGGCTCGGTTGCACACAAACCTGTAGTCGTCTTCATGAGGATTGCCGCACCCGAAGCACATGACCGGAGAGCGTTGAATAGCGAAGCACAGCTGAAACAGCCGTCCGCGGACACAAATGTCGTCAGCGTTACGCTGTATCTCTCACCCCGTGATTCTTCCTTCCTCCATCTCACTCCTGTCACGCGATGGATCACCGATGACAGCCTTCTCGTGTCGGTCGGAGACACCGCTGTCGGATATCGCCTTCCTCTCACGCGCTAAGCACGGTTGGCGATTGACAATTGTCCGTTGACTACTGTCTCTCGGAATTCGCCTGGAGCATTTTTGCGCACGTCGGACAGAACCCCGCCGGCTTGGTATCGATGTCTTCGGCGTACGTCGAGATGTGCATAACGCAATCGAACGAAGAGCAATGGACAAGCCCGTACATGTGCCCCAGCTCGTGAAGCGCTTCTTTCGTGAGTCGGGCATGGAGGAGAGCCTCATCGGCTGGGAGCCCGTACATTTCATTCTGAAGACGGTGATAGGAGACTACGCCGACCTGGCCGTTGAGTTGCGCCTCCCCGAACACGAAGGTAAGGATGGGAATACAGAGATCATCACTTGCCACGGCGAGCATCAGCGGCTCGCGTTCATCCGGCTTGCGAATGGACTCATACAGGGAAGAGAGGTGCGTGATGATGCTGGAGGAATTATATTGAAGCCGCTGTTCATCGAAAAACAGGCTGATATCGACGTCCACTTCCCGAAGAAGAACGTCTCTTCCCAGTGCCTCCCGCAGCGGGCGGCACAGGGCGGAGACAATGCGACGGTCCGCACTCCCAAGGGGGAGAAGAAGAATCGGGTTCACGGCGAACGTTTCAGACCATATTTCTCGATCTTGTGATACAACGTCACCCGATCGATGTCCAAAATTGAAGCGCTCCGGCTGATGTTCCACCCGGTTTCCCGGAGAATGGATTCGATGTGCCGGCGCTCGATATCCTCGATCCGCTTCCCTTCCGCCGTCGCCGAAACGGTGGCCTGCACCGGCAGATGGCACCGGTCGATCATGTTCGACGGCGTCACGACCATGGCACGTTCGATGGCATTCTCCAACTCTCGCACGTTGCCGGGCCAGTCGTAGGCCTTCAGGGCATACATCGCTTCCGGCGTAAACCCCGTCACTTCCTTGTTCATCGCTTTGGCATAACGCTCAAGGAAAAAGTGCGCAAGTTTGGCGATGTCACCGCGGCGGGCGCGGAGCGGCGGGAGCTCGATCGCGAACACATTGAGCCGGTAGTAGAGGTCTTCGCGGAACGCCCCGTCTTTGACCGCCTTTTCAAGATCCCTGTTGGTAGCGCAGATGATGCGGAAATCCGAGTGGACGATCTCGCTGCCTCCCACCCGCATGAACTGTTTTGTTTCAATCACGCGGAGCAGGTCCATCTGGGTCTTCGCGTCGATGTTCCCGATCTCATCGAGAAATAAGGTCCCGCCATCGGCAAGCTCCACTTTTCCCTTGCGTCGGTATTGGGCCCCGGTGAACGCCCCGCGTTCATGTCCGAACAGCTCGCTCTCGAGGAGCGTCTCCGTCATCCCCCCGCAGTTGACGGTGACAATCGGAAAGTACCGTCTCCCGCTGAGGTTGTGGATGGACTTGGCGACGAGCTCTTTTCCCGTCCCGCTTTCCCCACGGATCATCACCGTCGTGTCGGCAGGGGCGACGGTTCGGACGAGTTCCATCACGTGCTTCATTTCGTCCGAGTCACCGATGATTTCGGTCTCTTCCGTCATTTCCGAGACGCGATTTTTCAGCTGCTGATTTTCTACCAGGAGCTCCTGTTGCTTGAGGGCCTTTTCTACGAGGTGATCGAGATAATCCGGGTCGATCGGTTTCGTGATGTAATCATACGCCCCTTCCTTCAATGCCTTGACCGCGGTATCGACGGACGCAAATGCGGTGATGATGATAACGACGATGTTCTTGTCGATTTCCCTGACGCGCTGCAGGAGCTCGATCCCGTCCATGCCTGGCATCTTAATGTCGACGAGGAGGATCGTCCATTGCGACGACTGGAGCTTTTTGAGCGCCGCGGCGGCATTCTCCGCCGAGTCTGCCCTGAACCCATCCTCCTGAAACCATTTTGTCAGGGACTCTCGAACGATCAACTCATCGTCGACGACCAGAATTCCGACGTCGCTTTTTTTCATTGGCGTATTCCTTCATAAGCGGTCTTCGCGGTACGGGCGTCCGTCTGCGGAGGTTGTTTCAATGGGAGAGTCATCGTGAACGTCGTACCATTCCCCATTGCGGACTCCACTTCGATCGTCCCGTGGTGGCGTTCCACGATGCCGAAGACGATCGCAAGACCGAGCCCGACTCCCTTCCCTTCCGATTTTGTTGTAAAGAACGGTTCAAAAACATGGGCTTTCACTTCATCGGTCATCCCCGGACCATTGTCCGCAATGCGGATCGCCATAGTATCGCCTTCCCGGGCGGCGCTGATCCGGATGGCTCCGCCCCCTTGGGTCACACCCGCCATCGCCTCGATGGCATTCATGATCAAGGCGATCAGCGTCTGCTGGATCTGGTTGGGGTCGCATTCCACGGCACTCTCGTCCACGACGTCCGATCCGAGCGAGATTTGCCGCATCTGGGCATGGTGGTTCAACAACAGAATGCAGCGGTCGATGATCGTCTTCAGCTGTATGGACTGAAACGTTGCTCCGCCCTGCCGAGAAAAGAGGAGAAGATTCTTGACGATGTTCCCGCATCGTTGCGCTTCATCCGCGACAAGTGTAAGGTCGCCGCAATAGGATGTAATTTCGTCCGGCGGGAGAGACGTCTTCTTGATCCGCTTGATCAAGAGCCGGGCGAACGTCAGGATCCCTTCGAGGGGATTGTTCAATTCGTGGGCAACGCTGGATGCCAGGTTCCCGAGGGAGGCCATCTTCTCCACCCGGACCATTTGCCGGTGGACCTTCTCGAGGTCGGCGGTCTTTTCCCGCACTTTCGCTTCGAGCGTTTGCGACCAGCCGGTGATCTCTGCACGCGCACGATCCAGTTCGTCGATCATTGCGTTGAATTTCGCCGCGAGTTGCCCCAGCTCGTCCCGCGACTTCGAGGAGAGGTGATGGCCGAGATCTCCGGTCGACACGCGCTCCATTCCGACCATGAGGCGTTTGACCGGCCGCCGGACGACCAGCCAGATGAAGATCCCCGAGAGGAGTCCGATGACAAGCACGGTGGCCGCAGAAATAGTCAGGAGTGCCTGCCGCTGGTCGGAGAGCTGTTCGTCAATTGCCGTCAGCGACATCTTGACGTCCAGGACTCCAAGGATCGTTTTTTCCGGTGGATGGGCATGACAGTCGGCGTTTGCACACTGCGGCTCGTTGCGGATCGGGGTGATAAGACCGAGGACTCTCTTCCCTTCGGCATTGGTAAAAATGCGGGAGAGCGTTTGCGCGACAAGGTACGGATGGTTCAGCCCGTTCCCGTCATGGCAGCTCACGCAGGCCTCGGCGTGGGCGTCGACCTTGGTGTGAAGATCGGAGCTGCGGGTCCCGAACACCACCTCTCCTTGCTTGTTGTAGATTCGGATGTCCTCAATGCCTTCATGGCCGCCGACCGACGAGATGATCTCGGAGACATCCTCCCTCCGGTTCAGCAGCATGCTGTGTCGCATGGACCGTGCGATGACATCGCTGACACGTTGGCCGCTCATCTGGACGTTGTTCATCAGGTTCTTCTCTTGAACCCTGATCGTAACAATGGTGAGGAGGAGGAGGGTGAGGGCTTGGGCAAGCGTGATCACGAGGAAGAGCTTGAACGCAATCGTCCTTGTAATCCGGGGGAATTTTGAGAATTCGGGGAGCATGGCCGTATCGCAGGTGTCACAAATCATGCCAGCGCGAAAACCCTGTACCCTTCACGAAATGGCGCAAGAACTCCGATTCAACGGACTTTGGATGAAGGATATCGGGCCAATTCCCAATGGTAGGAACTGGTGTTGCATTTTTTCGCAGGTTGGATTCTGGGTGATTCCCGGGCGAAAACGATCGAAACAGGCAGCTGCTCCCATCGATGGCAGCCTGCCTGTTTCGTCACATTTGCGACGGTTGTGCCCTCAGTTACTTCATGGCAACTGCACGAAGTGCGGCGGAACCTTGCTCTTCCCCTTCCTCGTGCTCAGTATGCGGGTGCTCTCCGAATACCTTGAAGTACTTGGCGATGATCGTGAAGGCGACGAATCCCGTCGCTGCCAGTCCCATCGTGATGCCCAGTTCCTGCCAGCTCGGAATGTACGTCCGGCTGGGCCAGCGCTCCATGCTGGTGATCGCAGTGTTCATCCGGTTCGCCACAAATCCGAGGAGGACCAGAACGGCGGAGTAGAAAAGGCCGGTCTTGGAAGTCCGAATCCGCGGGAACAGAAGGAGGAAGAACGGAAGGATCACCCCGAGCGTAATTTCCAGAAGGAACATATAGCTTTGATACGATCCATCGAAGACATACTGCAAGGCGTTCCGGTTGATCAGGTCCTGGATCCGGACCGTGAAGAACAAGGCGAGCACGACCACAAGCACGCGCGCGAGATCGACAAGGAGCGGGAGCTCCACCTCTCTGCCGAAACTTCGCGACGAAAGGAACGATTCAAAGATCGTCATCGCCAGCCCTGCGCCAACGCATGAAATGAAGAACAGGAACGGAATCACGTTGGAATACCACAGGGGATGCATCCGTCCCGGGATCACGAGGAACAGTGATCCGAGAGACGACTGGTGGAGCGTCGAAAGCACCACCCCGAGCACCACGAGGGGGATGGTGATCGTCTTCATGACCTTCAACGCCGCGTGCAGATGGAATTTCTCCAGGACGACCGGGCTGAATTCGAGCGCCAGAACGGTGGTATACAGCATCACACACCAGGCGACCTCGAACATGACCGAGTGCGGGTTCCACATGATCATCGCATGCCAGATCGCCCACGGCCGGCCGAGATCCACCATGAGCCCGCAGATGACGAGGACATAACCGAGGAATGCGGTGAGGATTGTCGGCCTCAGGATGGGACGGAACCGTTCAAGATTGAAGAGGTAGACGGTCGCCGCAACCGAGAATCCACCCGCGGCCAGACCGACGCCGACGAGGATATCGATGCCGATCCAGATCCCCCAGGGGAACGTATCTTGTAAGTGGGTCGTCGCACCGAGACCGAAAGCATAGCGGTCAACCGCGGCGACAAGCCCGACGACCATAAGGACCGCGGCAACAACTTTCCAGAATGTCCAGTGGAATGATTGCAGGAATTTCATGTGATGCGCCTTTCACCGGGATGCGATCTGTTCGAGTTTTCTTTTCCGTTCCTCTTCTTCGAATCGTGCGACTTCCGAGCGCCGTGATGTGATCCAGCGAATACCGAAGAGGACAACACTTGCTGCGACCGTGTATTTCGGGATCTGCGAGAGGACCCGCCAGGACAGTTCCGGGATCGGTTCATTGGGAACGTTCATCGGGAGGCCGAGCTGGTCGAAGGGGATATTGGAAAGATACATTACCGACGTGCCCCCGACTTCCGTCAGGCCGTAGATATGATCGATATACTGCCCGGGGTTTTCGTCGATCCGCTTTCGCGCTTCCTTCAGAAGGTCCTCGCGATCGCCGAATGCCGTCGCGCCCGTGGGGCACGCATCCGCGCATGCCGTCTGGCCTCCGGCGGCGACGCGGTCGTGGCACATATTGCATTTTTGGATCTTTGGCGCGAGACTCCCCCATTCGTACCGCGGAACTTCGAATGGACAGGCCTGCATGCAGTACCGGCAGCCGATGCACTTCGACTCGTCGTACAGCACCGCTCCCGTATCGGACTTCGAAAACGCCCCGACCAGGCATGCGGAAACGCACGTCGGCTGGACGCAATGCATGCAGAGCCGGCGCACATAGGCCTGATCGTTGTTGATACTCTGCACCACGGTATAGTGCGTTGCCGAGAGCTCCATCGCATCTTCCGCAGGAAGGTGGTTCTGCTCGGCGCACGCAGCCGCGCACTGACGACATCCAATGCATTTCGTGATATCGATGAGCAATCCTTTTAACTTCGCCATGGACAAAATCTCCTTGCATTCCTTGGGGATGGTCTGCGTTAGATGCTGGCCGCTTCTTTCGTTGCCGTCGACTCGACGGGCATCGTCAGAAAGGTCCTGCCGAATTCCGCCCAGACGGCGTTGTCATACATTTTCAAGACGCCGTCCACAATGGCGCCACCGTCCTGCATCAACGCGTAGTTCTGCGCGCTGGCGCGGCCGAGGAAGAACTCCCTCGCCGCGGTGATCTGTTCCCGGAGCCATTCGGTCGCCGCCGGCACTATCGGGGAACGATTGGCCTGCCGGGACGCCACTTCGACCTGCACGAGCCAGCCGTTTCCGTACGGATCGGCATAGGCAAGCGATGGATCGCGGAGAACCTGAGGGTTCACTGCAACGACCCGGCCGCGCACCGGGGAAAGAAGCGGAAGCGAGCGTTCGCCGTCCAAAAGGAAAATATTCTCCGCGCTCTCTCCGAGCACCGGCAGAATGATCCGCTCCACTTTTCCGAAGAACCGCGCGATGAACTCGTCAAACCCGATGGTCATGATCGAACCGTGTTCCTTCTTCATCCACGTATGGTTCGTTGCGAGCTCGACTCCCGCAGGAATCTGCTTCAGGGAGCCGGCCATCGATGCGACCTGGTCGCGAACCGCTTCCACAACCTTGTGCGCTCTGGCGCGCTGGACAAAATGGTCTGCCGTGAGAAACACGACGAGCGTAAAGAGAAAGAGTAGGACAGTCATGAGCGTTCTCCGTTATCGTTGAGCATCTGCATTGGTATCGCAAAGGAAAAACTCGTTGACAAGCGCGTTCCATTCGGGATCGGAGCACTTGTCCGACAGATTCCGTATCAATTCTCCCCCGTCCTGGTACATCAGGGCCGGCGTGCCGGCGAAGACCTGGTGGAGACGCGCACGCGCGGCATCAAGCCATTGCTGGGAGGCCTTTCCGCTGAAAAGGTTGCTGACCTGATGCTGGAGTTCGCGCGGTTTGATCCGGACAAGCCATCCGTCCCCGTAGGGAGACGTGTTCAACAGCGAGGGATTCGATTTCAACATTTCGTTTTTGGCCACGATCCTTCCTTCAACCGGGCTCATCATCGGGACGATGCGTTTGCCGTGGCGGATCTCAAACGCCACGCCTCCCTGCCTGACCCGTTTGAGGAGGTGAGGCAGACGCACTTCATCGACCGAGCCGATCAGTGACTGGGCAAAGTCGTCGATGCCGACGAGAACGTCTCCGTCCTCCGTTTCACGCATCCACGCGTGTCCCCGATGGTGATATCGGCGGACGAGAACGGGTGCCACTTTCTTGTGAGACTCCTTCGAGCGGAGAACTCCGATCACGATCAGGATTGCAGCCGTGAGTATCGCGAGTATGGCAGACATGGTGTGTTCCCCTTCTGGTTGACGCTGACTGATTTACAATCTGTTCTGATATCTTCCAATTTCCCTGCCAAAGATGCCTCGGACACGAAGCAATCCAGAGACTTATCCCAACTCATTCTTCTGTAATCACTTACACTGCTTGCGCGATACACATTTGAATTGCGGCCATATTCGCCTTTCTTGGTTGATGTATACAAATGCTACAGTCATTTCTCTTGAAGAGAGAAATACTCAGTCTAATCTCTTATCTTGTAGTATGTTACGCTTATGATGATGATTGCATCACTCTACGTGGCAACATTCAACGGTACGACGAATCCTCTTTCTCCGAGCGCGGAGGGCACTCTTTCCAAGAAATGGATTATGGTTTCCTCAATTTTGGAAACTCTGCCTATGACGGTCGATCTCCGCCTGCCGGACTTTGTCCAGAAAAAACTGAATCAGACTTTAAATGATTTAAAGCCCAGTTCCCCCTGACGTCTGGGACTGCGCCCTCAGTGTCCTTTGGCACGTTGAATGCTATTATTGCCCTCGAAAACATGATGTCCGAGGAGCGTTCTCGTCTGTGATTGGCCGGAACGCCCTCGTCAATATCTGACAACAGAGAGGTTTCACATGTCGGAGTATGTCAACAGTGTTATGGCATATGTGAAGGCAAAGAATCCTGCCGAGCCGGAATTCCACCAGGCGGTGCAGGAGGTTGCCGAATCCCTTGATATCGTCCTCCAGCGACATCCGGAATACCGGACTGCGAAAATCCTGGAACGAATGGTAGAACCCGACCGCGTGATCATGTTCCGTGTTCCATGGATCGACGATCAAGGTGAGTTTCATATCAACCGCGGGTTCCGGATCCAGATGAACAACATGATCGGACCTTATAAGGGCGGTCTGCGATTCCACCCGTCTGTCACACTCGGCATTTTGAAGTTTCTCGCATTCGAGCAGGTCTTCAAGAACAGTCTCACCTCCCTCCCGATGGGCGGAGGCAAAGGCGGATCCGACTTCGACCCGAAGGGAAAAAGCGACATGGAGGTCATGAGGTTCTGCCAGAGCTTTATGACCGAATTGTACCGCCATGTGGGACCGGACATTGACGTGCCCGCCGGAGATATCGGCGTCGGCGCGCGCGAAATCGGTTTCTTGTTCGGGCAATACAAACGGTTGACCAAAGAGTTTTCGGGCGTCCTCACCGGCAAAGGATTGAACTGGGGCGGGTCGCTGATCCGGCCCGAAGCGACCGGGTTCGGCGTCGTCTACTTCGCGCAGGAGATGCTCAAGACAAAAGGGATGTCCTTTGACGGCAAAACCGTGGCGGTCTCCGGGTTCGGGAACGTCGCCTGGGGCGCCGCGATGAAGGCCACCGAGCTCGGCGGGAAAGTGGTCACGCTCTCGGGCCCAGATGGCTTTGTGCACGACCCTTCAGGTCTCAACGCCGAGAAGATCGACTACATGCTTGAGATGCGTGCCAGCGCACGCGACCGTGTTCAGGACTTCGCCGATAAGTTCAAGGTGAAGTTCTACCCCGGAGCGCGAGCGTGGGGGGTCAAGGCCGATGTGGCGCTCCCCTGCGCGACGCAGAATGAGCTCGATGCCAACGACGCGCGCGAACTGTTGAAAAACGGGTGCGCTTGCGTCTGCGAAGGCGCAAACATGCCGACGACCCTCGACGGCGTCAAAATCCTTCTCGATGCCCACGTCCTGTATTCCCCCGGGAAGGCATCGAATGCCGGAGGCGTCGCAACGTCCGGACTCGAAATGAGTCAGAACAGCATGCGCCTACCCTGGCCGAAAGAGGAAGTCGACCAACGTTTGCATCAGATCATGAAGAACATACACCAGACCTGCATCGAGACCGCCGAAAAATACGGAACGCCTGGCAACTACGTTAACGGCGCCAACATCGGCGGCTTCCTGAAGGTCGCGAACGCCATGCTCGATCAGGGTCTCGTCTGATTGGGCTGACAAACTGTTGCAGCAACGGCCGTCTCTCTTTCCCCGAGACGGCCGTTCGCGTTTCTCCCACCCAAGTGTAATTGACCCTTGGCCGCAGGATTCGTATGTTCAGAGGAACCATCGGAACCCTGACATGCGCCCTATCGACCCCCGGGATATCCTCACCTACCATACCACACGCATTCAGAGCTTCCAGAAGCTGATGCCTCACAAGATCAGGGATATTCTCCTGGTCTCCAGTCTCTATGACAACTACCTGTTTGAAGAAGACGGGCGACTCTACGATCTCATCCGCCAGGAATCGCACAACCTGAACCTGAGTTACCCTCCTGAAATCACTCACGTAACAACAGGCGAAGAGGCCCTCGAGCTCGCATCGGACAGCGCCTTCGACCTGATCATCACGACACTTCACATTGAAGACATGCATGTGATCCGCTTCGCCCAAATGGTGCGGGAGGCGGGACTCAACATGCCTATCATTCTCCTTGCCTACGACAACCGTGAAAAGAAGGATATCGTTGCGAACTTCGACACCTCGATCTTTGAGCAGCTCTTTATCTGGCAGGGGGACTTCAGACTTCTCATCGCCATTATCAAGAGTGTCGAAGACAAGATGAACGTCGAGTTCGACACCCAGACCGTGGGTGTCCAGTCCATCATCCTTGTCGAGGACAACGTCAAGTTCTACTCGTCGTATCTCCCGATCATCTACACGGAGATCCTCAACCAATCACAGCGTCTCGTCCTCGAAGGCGTGAACCTCACCCACAAGCTCCTGCGGTTGCGGGCCCGTCCGAAGATTCTGCTCTGCACCAACTATGAAGAGGCGTGGAAATACTTCGAGAAATACCAGGAAACGGTCCTCGGGGTAATATCCGACATCAACTTCAAGCATGAAGGGATCAAGGATCCCGAAGGCGGGATCAACTTCGCGAATGCCATCCGGGCCCTCCATGGGGATATCCCGATCCTGCTCCAGTCGAGCAATGCCGAGTTCGCCCAGCGCGCGAAGGAGATGGGAGTGTCGTTCGTGCAGAAGGGGTCGCCCCGGTTGTTGCACGAAGTGCGTGAGTTCATCCTGAACAACCTGGGATTCGGCGACTTCATTTTCCGGACCCCCGACGGCCGGGAAGTCGGACGTGCCACGAACCTCAAGGAGCTTGAGCGACAGCTCGAGATTGTTCCCGATGAATCCATCTTGTACCACGCGGGGAACAACCACTTCTCCAACTGGTTGAAGGCCCGTACCGAGTTCTCCCTTGCGCACAGCCTGCGCCCTCGCCGTGTGAGCGAATTTCACTCGATCTCTGAACTGCGCGATGTCCTGATCAACTCCCTGCGCGGGTACCAGGAGCTCCAACAGCGGGGGGTGATTTCTGAATTCAGCCGCTCCATGTTCGATCCCGCCAACAGTTTCGCAAGGATCGGGAGCGGATCGCTCGGTGGGAAGGCCCGCGGCCTGGGGTTCACCAACCAGCTCATCAGCGCGTACGACCTCCGGGAGAAATTTCCCGGCGTTGAGATTTTTGTCCCCTCGGCGGTGGTCCTGGCGACGGACGTCTTTGATCGTTTCCTTCAGGACAACGGGCTCGAGGCGTTCGCCTTCAACCCTCCGAACGACGAGGAACTGGTCCAGCGGTTTCTCGACGCGGCACAATTTCCCATGGACGTCCTGCACCGCCTTTCGGAATTCCTGGATCTGATCCGTGGGCCGCTGGCGGTGCGATCCTCGAGCCTGTTGGAGGATTCGCAGTACCAACCATTCGCGGGCGTCTATGAAACGTATATGATCGCGAACAACGACCCGAACCCGGATGAACGGCTACTGCAACTCCTTCGCTGCATCAAGCTCGTGTATGCATCGACCTATTCGCGGTCTGCGCGCGACTACATGAAGGCCACCTCGTACCGGCTTGAAGAGGAGAAGATGGCCGTCATCATCCAGCGCATGGTCGGGTCCCCGCACAATGAACGGTTCTACCCGGATTTCTCCGGCGTCGCAAAGTCCCACAACTTCTATCCCATTCCGCCGCAGAAAGGAGCGGACGGTATCGTTCTCGCGGCGCTCGGACTCGGGAAGACCGTGGTCGACGGCGGAAACGCAGTCCGGTTTTGCCCCCGGTATCCGCGTCACCTGCTGCAGTTTTCGTCCCCGCGTGAAACAATGCGCTCCACGCAGACGGACTTCTATGCGCTCAACATGGCCGAGAGCCTCGAGCACAAGACGGACGTCAACCCGGAAAACCTCCTGCAACGCTTCCCGATCGAGGATGCGGAACGGGATCAATCCATTGCGACAGTCGCTTCGACGTATTCAGCAGAAAGCGACATGGTGTATGACGGCATATCCAGACCCGGAAGACGTGTGGTTACCTTCGCCCCGATCCTGAAGCACAACGTGTTCCCCCTTCCGGAAATTCTGGACCTCATGCTCAACGTCGGATCATCCGGGATGGGGACAGCCGTGGAGATTGAGTGGGCGGTGAACATGAATGTGCCCCCCGCACAACCAAAGGAGTTTGCACTGCTGCAATTGCGGCCGCTGGTCTTCAGCACGGAATTTGAGGAGATCGAGCTTGACAATATCCAGCGCTCCGACGTCATCTGTCAGAGCACACAGGTCCTCGGCAACGGAGTGATCGGGGGGATCCACGACGCGGTGGTGGTCGACATGCAATCGTTCGAGCGCTCAAAAAGCCATGAGGTGGCCGGGGAAGTCAGCAAGCTGAACACCAAGCTGCTTACCGCCCGGAGGCCGTACGTTCTGATCGGCGTGGGCCGATGGGGCAGTCTTGATCCCTGGCTGGGAATCCCGGTGACGTGGGACCAAATCGCCGGCGCCGCAGTGATCGTGGAGTCCGGGTTTAAGGACTTTCACGTGACCCCGTCGCAGGGATCGCACTTCTTTCAAAACATCACATCCTTCCAGGTCGGCTATTTTACGGTGAACGTGGACGAACGCATCGGTTTTATCGACTGGGAATGGCTGGAACACCAACCGGCCGCCGAGCAGATGAAGTTCACACGCCACCTGGAATTTGAAAAGACGATCGTCGCGAAGATCAATGGGCAAAGGAATAAAGGGATCCTGTTCAAGCCCGCATAGGTTCCTATTCCTCCAGCGTGCTGAGGTCTCCCTCGTTCATCCCCAGCGCACGCGCCTTCAGGACGCGACGCATGATCTTTCCGCTCCGTGTCTTCGGGAGCGATGGGACGAATTCGATCGTCTCGGGCTTTGCAATCGGCCCGACTTCATGGGCCATGTGGTGCTTTAATTCCTCCACCAGCCCCTCCCCGGCAGCGTGCCCTGCCCGCAAGATCACATACGCATGGATAGCGACCCCCTTGATCTCATGCGGGAGCCCGATGACTGCCGCTTCAGCAACTGCCGGATGGCTCACGAGAGCAGATTCGAGCTCCGCCGTGCCCAGCCGGTAACCACTGACTTTGATCACGTCATCAACGCGGCCAATGACCCAGAAATACCCATCCTCGTCCTTTCGCGCCGAGTCTCCGGCGAGATACATCCCATTGTATTTCCCCCAGTATGTTTTCACATACCGGTCGGGGTCCTTGTAAATCGTCCGCAACATCGCGGGCCAGGGCTTCTTCAGGACCAGGAACCCTTCCTCCCCCGGTTTGACCGATTTCCCGTCCTCATCCACGACATCCGCTTCCACCCCAAAGTACGGCCTCCCGCCAGAGCCAGGTTTCAAAGGCTGAGCGGGCGTCGGCGCGATCATGAACATCCCTGTCTCCGTCTGCCACCACGTGTCCATAATCGGACATTTCTCTTTTCCGATGTTCTTGTAGTACCAGCGCCAGGCTTCCGGGTTGATCGGCTCACCGACGGATCCAAGCAGGCGGAGGGAGGATAGGTCGTGCCGGTTCGGCCAGGACGCGCCGAAGCGCATCAGGCCACGAATCGCGGTCGGCGTCGAATACAATATCGTAACACCATATTTCTCGACGATCGTCCACCAACGGTCGGGAAACGGATACGTCGGTGCGCCTTCGTACATGATCGACGTCGCGCCGGCAATCAAAGGGGCATAGACGATATAGGAATGCCCGGTGATCCATCCCGGATCCGCGGTGCACCACCAGCGATCTTCCTCCTTGAGGTCGAAGACATCTTTGAGAGTCGCGTAGACGCCGACCTGGTACCCGCCGTGCGTGTGGAGAATCGCTTTCGGCCGGCCCGTGGTCCCGGACGTGTAGAGGATGAAGAGTGGATCCTCCGCGTCCATCACTTCCGTTTCGCATTTCATCGAATTGCGTGTAAGGGGTAGGTTCATAAGCTCATGGTACCAGTAGTCTCTCCCGGCTTCCATGTTCACTTCCTTGCCGATGTGCTTCACGACGACAACGTTCTCCGGCGCCGCCGTCCTCTGGAGCGCCTCGTCCACGGTGTTCTTCAAGTCCACGATCTTTCCGTTCATGTAACCGCCGTCGGCGGTAACGATAACCCGGGATTCACTGTCTTCGATCCTGCTGTGGAGCGCTTCGACCGAAAACCCGCCATAGACGACCGAATGGATTGCTCCGACCTTTGCGGTCGCGAGCATCGCGATGACCGTTTCAGGGATCCTCGGCATATAGATGGTCACGCGATCGCCTTTTGACACGCCCATGCTCTTCAGGACATTGGCGAACTTGCAGACCTCGCGATTGAGCGCATGGTACGAAAATGTGCGCAGCGCACCCTTCTCCCCTTCCCAGATCAGGGCGAGCTTGTTCCTCCTCCAGGTCTTCACATGGCGATCCAGGGCATTCATGACAACGTTCGTCTTTCCGCCGACGAACCACTTGTAGAATGGCTTATTCGACTCATCGATGACCGTGTCCCACTTCTTGTACCATTCGAGCTCATCGGCGCGGCGCGCCCAGTACCCCGCGAGGTCGCGCGAGGCGTCATTCATCACCGAAGCCGGGTCCGGGACATTCGCTTGACTGATGGTCTCAGAGTTCGGGTAGTATACCTCTCCGTGGAGCGTCTGCGATGGGGATGGACTGTGTTCCGCCATGAATTCCTCCGTGATCGAAGGTGGATGGGTTGGGCAAGAAATCTCGTAATACGTCGGAAATGTGTCGAAAAGGAACGAATAGCCGGAGTTGCGCTGTTCAATCTCTGAACAGCAATTTTCTTCCTGGAGTTCTGATTCTAAGATGAAGATGAGGCTTACCGTTCAGGACCCGGTTGCCGGAGTCAGTCCGGTGCCCGGCGTCAATCATCACGAGCGCGCCGGAGCGTTGTTGCGGACCGGTCTCATGCTGGGAACAGCGTTCGCCGGCCTGGGAGTAGCTTTCGGCGCACTGGGCGCCCACGCTCTTCGGTCCATGCTCGGGCATGAAATGATGGACGTCTTTGAAACCGGGGTTCGATACCAGATGTACCACGCATTCGCCATCATCGCTGCCGGCCTGATGACACGTATGCTGGAGAATTCGCTTGGGGGGATACGGGTTTCGATCGTATTGTTTGCAGCGGGGATAATCCTCTTTTCGGGAAGTTTATACGCGATAGCGCTGACGGGCAGAGCGTGGATCGGGTACTTCACTCCGCTGGGTGGCTTGGCTTTCATAGCAGGCTGGGTCTCTTTGCTTCTGGCAATCGGGCTGCGGCGAGTTAAGGACATATCCTGATGTAACCCGGCGGCAATACCATTGTTGCATGGCCAGGATATCGGATGTTCTTTGGCGGTCACAACAGTCGGACGGAGTCTTGCGGATTCGGTAATTTGTGCCGATATTGTTTGCCTCAAACCCTCCGACCCCATGCTGAAAAAGATCATTGGTTTCCTCGCTATTGTCCTCTGTGCCGGTGTCTTTTGGATGGCGTTCGCATTGTGGACTGGGATTTATTCCGTGTATTCGGTTCCCCCGACGCATGAAGATCCCGATGGAGCAACCTATATCGTGACAAGAGAAGAAGGTGAGCCGATGTTCAATTCACCTCAATACGTCGCCCCTGTCAAGAAGGTTGAACCGCAAACGGGGATCGTTCGCTTTTCGAGGGTCACGGCACCGAAAAAGCCCATCCTTGACCGGACAGTCATGCAGCTTCCGTATATCGCCTGGGCGTACGATAAATCAGTCGAAAAACCCGATTCGACCCAATAAGATTGATCCCGACTTGTTCGGAGAGTGATTGTGGAAGGATGATTGCTTCATCCTATAGCGCCCTGCTGTAATTCCGCAAGTGTTCTGACTTCTGCTTCAACCGACGCAACCTGGCAATTGAATTCTATGAATGACGATAGCAATCAGCACGACATTTCACGGCTGAGAATTGACCGCGATCCCGCTCCGGCTGAGAAGCCCGAGCGACACATTTCGTGGAAGATCTGGGGCGCACTCGGCGGGCTTGTTGTTCTCGCTGCGATCATCGTCGCGATGATGGGAGTGTGGAAGGGACCCATCGATGTCGAGATCGGAACGCCAACGCTCACCTATCCCGGCCAGGCAAATGCCGTGCTCACGGCGAGCGGCTATGTCGTCGCGCAGAAGAAGGCCGCCGTTGCCTCCAAAGGGACGGGGAGGCTCGTATACCTCGGAGTGGAAGAAGGCGACGTCGTCAAGAAGGGACAGATCATCGCCCGCCTCGAGGACAGTGATGTCCTTGCAACGCAGGACAGAATGCTCGCTGACCTCGAAGTCGCGAAGGCGGACGACAACAATGCCTCGCGAACGCTCGCACGAACAAAGCAGCTCTTTGACCGCGGACTCGCGTCGCAAGCAGATCTGGACGCGGCGCAATCCACATTCGATCGTGTTCACGCCTCGATCAGCTCGGCAGAAGCCGCCGTGAAAGAAGCCGAAGTCGCCGTCGAGAACACCCGTATCCGGGCCCCGTTCGACGGAACGGTGCTCACCAAGGACGCCGATATCGGTGAGGTCATGGCGCCCTTCGCCGCAGCGGCGAACTCCAGGGGCGCAGTCGTCACCATGGCAGACATGTCATCGCTTCAGGTGGAAGCGGACGTTTCCGAATCGAATATCGTGCGGGTGACCGTGGGGCAGCCTTGCGAGATCGTCCTCGATGCGTATCCGTCCAGAACGTACAGAGGGATCGTCCACAAAATCGTTCCGACCGCCGACCGATCAAAAGCGACGGTCATGACAAAAATCGCGTTCCTCAACAAAGACAGTCAGGTTCTTCCTGAAATGAGTGCGAAAGTCACTTTCCTTGGCGCGGGAGGCGATACTCTTGCAGGCGGCGCACCGTTCCTGACCGTGCCAACCGCGGCCATTCTCCACAAAGAACGTTCGGCGATCGTTTTCATTGTTCAGAACGGAAAAGCGACAGAGCGGAGTATTGTCACGGGAAGGACTTTGGAGAACCGGACTGAAGTGACTCAGGGCGTAAGCTCTTCCGACCATGTCGTCCTGAATCCCCGGGATAATCTCAAGGACGGCGCGAGTGTCGTCCAGAAATCGCAATAGCGTCGTGAACAACAATAACTCGACAGGTGGCATGACAACTCCAACCTCCATTGCATCGCAACCGAGGGAACTCATCATTACCCTCACCGGAGTCTCAAAGTCCTATCGCAGGGACAGCCTGGTCATTCCGGTCTTGAACGATATCACGCTCAACGTCCCGAAGGGCGAATTTCTTGCGCTGATGGGACCTTCAGGTTCGGGGAAGACAACGCTGCTGAATCTGATCGCCGGCATCGACAGGCCGTCCGCGGGGCGCATCCAGGTCGGCGGGACCGACATCGGCTCGCTCGGCGAATCGGGACTCGCCCAATGGCGGTCGCGCACTATTGGATTTGTCTTCCAGTTCTACAATCTGCTTCCCGTTCTTACCGCGTATGAGAATGTCGAGCTCCCGCTCCTCCTGACGAAACTGACCAAGCAGCAGAAGCGTGAGCACGTCACTGCTGCGCTCGAACTCGTCGGGCTCGCAGACCGGATGAAGCACTATCCGAAGCAACTTTCCGGCGGGCAGGAACAGCGGGTCGCAATTGCGCGGGCCATCGTCACTGACCCTTCGATCATCGTCGCGGACGAGCCTACCGGGGATCTCGACAAGAATTCGGCAGCGGACATCATGACACTGCTCGCCCGTCTCAACAAGGAGTATTCGAAGACGATTATCATGGTCACCCATGATCCCCGGGCGGCGGAGAAGGCGCACACGGTACGTCACCTTGACAAAGGAGAACTGTCGGCGTAGCAGAAGGGCCGAGATCATCCGGCCTGCAGCTTCGCCGAGGATTGAAACCTATGCGAGTCCTCAAACTGGTCTATAAGAACATGCTCCGGCACAAGCTCCGGTCAATCCTGACAGTGCTGGGGATAGCGATCGCTGTGCTGGCCTTCTGCCTTCTCCGGACGGTGGTCACGGCGTGGAATTCCGGCGTCGAGAGCTCCGCTGCCAACCGCCTCATCGTCCGACAGTCGGTCTCCTTTATCTTCCCCCTGCCGGAGGCCTACGCGGAGCGGATTCGGAACATTCCGGGCGTGGACATGGTGAGCTGGGCGAATTGGTTCGGCGGGGTCTATATCGACAAGAACCAGTTTTTCGCCCGACTGGCGGTGGACGCCGACACGTACTTCGCCGTCTACCCTGAACTGGTAGTCCCACCTGACCAACTGGCCCAGTTCAAGAAGGAACGCAATTCGTGTATCATCGGCTCTCAACTTGCGGACCGATATCACCTCAAGGTGGGCGACCTCATGACGATGGAGGGCGATATCTACCCCGGCCAGTGGGTGTTCGTCGTCCGGGGAATCTATACGCCGCGAGACAAAGTGACCGATCCCTCGAACATGCTCTTCCATTATCAGTACATCGACGAGCGGATGCGGAAAGAAACGCCGACCCGGGCTGGTGAGGTGGGATGGTACGTCGTAAAGATCCATGATGCCGCAGATGCCGCGAGGATCTCCGATCAGATTGACGGAATGTTTGCCAACTCCACGGCCGAGACTAAAACCGAGACGGAACGCGCCTTCCAGCAAAATTTCATGGCTTCCGCCAGTGCAATCCTGACTGCGATGAACGTCATCTCGTTTGTCATTATCGGGATCATTATGCTGGTCCTCGGGAACACGATGATCATGGCTGCACGCGAGCGTGTCCGCGAATACGCGGTTCTGAAGACGCTCGGCTTCCGGGGTGCGCATCTCGTCGGACTTATCGCCGGCGAATCCCTCCTCATTGCGGGGATCGGCGGTCTCCTCGGAATGTTGTTGTCGTTTCCGATGACGGCGTGGTTCGCGGAAGCGATGCCGAAAGGTTGGTTCCCCGTGTTCGATCTGGAACCTGTGACCGTCATCCTGGCGGTGACAGCAGCGCTGATGGTTGGCGTGATCGCTTCCCTCTTCCCGATTCTCCGCGCCCTCAACACGCGTATTGTTGACGGGCTGCGTCAAATGGCCTGATAGGATATCGATGAAAGTACCGCTCAAATATTCGTTCCGATCGATCGGCACCCGCAAGCTGACAACGACCCTCACGATGATCGGCGTCGCGCTGGTCGTCTTCGTGTTCGCCGCTGTCCTCATGATGGCGCGCGGCCTGCAACGCGCGATGGTCGAAACCGGATCCGACGACAACGTCATCATCCTCCGGAAATCGGCGAACGCGGAAATCAGCAGTATCATCGACCGTGACCAGGCGGCCGTCGCCGCAACGCTCCCCGAGGTGGCGAAGACCGCCGACGGGAAGCCCCTGGTGACACGCGAGATCGTCGTGATCATCAACCTCGAGTACAACGACAAGCCGGGCCTGGCGAATGTGACCGTTCGTGGGGTTTCGCCGGAAGCGTTCCAGATCCGTCCTCAGGTGAAGCTTCTCTCCGGAAGGATGTTCAAGGTGGGCGCCCGGGAAGTCATCGTCGGCTCATCCATCGCAAAACGATTCAAGAATTCGACGGTCGGACAGACGATAAAATTCGGAGGTGATCAGTGGACTATTGTTGGATCGTTTGACGCGGGAGGAACCGGATTCGACTCGGAAATCTGGGGCGACGCCGACCAGCTTGGTGAGGCATTCAACAGGTCCGTCTTCTCGAGTATGACCGTCCGTCTCGCAGACAAGGATCGCTTCGCGGAGTACGCGAAGTCTTTCGAGACCGACAATCGCCTTCAGACGCTGGAAGTGAAGCGGGAGAAGCAATTCTATGAAGAACAATCGGAGCTGATGGCCACGTTTATCCGGGTGCTCGGAATCATTGTCACGGTCATCTTCAGTTTCGGCGCAATGATCGGCGCGATGATTACGATGTACGCCGCGGTAGCAAACAGAACAATGGAAATCGGAACGATGCGTGCGCTCGGGTTCCGACGGAGGAGTATCCTCAGCGCATTCCTGATCGAGGCCCTCGTTCTTTCCCTGATCGGAGGGGGATCCGGCCTGGTGCTCGCGTCAATCCTGCAGTTCTTCTCGGTGTCAATGATCAACTTCGGCACGTTTACGGAAATCGCCTTCAGCTTCGCCCTGACTCCGGCGATTGTAGTAATGACGCTGGTCTTCTCGCTTGTGATGGGACTCGTCGGGGGATTTCTCCCCGCGGTTCGCGCGTCACGAATGAGTATCCTGAATGCGCTCCGCGCCGGCTGAGCATGACGGTTACGCGGATGCCCGGATCAGCCACCGGATGAATGGAAGGGCGCCCGTGAACACCTCCGCCACGCGGTGAACAAACTTTGGGGAAAAACATTCCTTGTGCCCCCACTCCACTCCGATGAACCACTGCTTGTACCGGAGATACTGGATCATCGGATGGTCCTTCGGATAGCCCAGCGGCGCCTTCTGAAGTTGTTCTCCCAGAATCCCGCCAAACCGCCGCTTGAACGACCGGTCGCCCACCATCTCGAGAAACTCCTGTGAGTGCTGTGCCAGCGTCGTACGGATCGATTTTAACTGGGGCCCATTCGGCATATATAGGCCGCCGCCGACAAAGATTTCCCCTGGTTCGATTCCGAGGTAGAATCCCGGGGTCTCGGTCGGGTTCTTCTTTCCCCGCAGCTCGAAACTCGCAGCAACGTTGGTCTTGTACGGCGCCTTGTTGTTGCTGAACCGGATATCACGGTATACCCGAAAGATCGAACGCTTGGGATCAAAGGAAAATTCGGGAGCCGCCTCCGCCATCTGCTGGGAGAGCGACGCGATCAGGCACTGCATCGGAAACCGCACGTTCTCTTCGTATTCGGTCTTGCGTTTTTGGAACCACGGCCGGTTGTTGTTCTTCTTCAGCCGTGTCATAAACGTGATCCCCTCTTTCGGGAACCCCTCAAAGGGCGGAAACAAGTCCTGATCCGCGAGCGGACTCTTCGTCATCCTTCCTCCTCATTGTGGTCTGTTGACTGCCGAGAGTTTTCCTTCTTGGTCGATCCGGAACACCGTCGTCCCATTCCCCATGTCGATCCGATCGCCGTTGCGTTCGTTGAAGAAGGTAACAAGAATCGATCCTTCCTGCCAACGAAGTTGGACAAAGCCTGCATCTGAAACACCCTCGGTAGCTTTTCGTGCCGCAGTATACGGCCCGATCTTCGCGAGGCCCGCACCCGATCCGCACCCCGAAATGATCTGAATCCGGGGAATGGCGGTCTGCGAATTCCGGTCGATCAATTGGAGGCTTTGATCATGCGCTGAAAGCTGAAGTTGGAAAGGAATGCCGGCGGACGTAAGGATCGATTCCACGGAATCAATGTATGCGTGGTACCGGTCCGTGCAGAGGTCCTCGGGATCGAGCCAGTTGCGAACGTACCGGAATCCATTGGTGTCTCTATCGCAGCCGGTCATGTACGAAACCGTACTGTCATCCTCGTTCCATTGCGTGTACCCTCCGTGCTCGCCATAGGAAACAAAAGGATGGTGCGTGCAAAGGACATGCCAGCGGATGCCGCCCCGGGTCGTTGATGCCGCAAGCAGGCGCCGCAGGCTGTCCATCACCGGGACCCACGTTTCGGGACGAGTCCGGAGGAGAATTCCCGTGTCCATGAAAACGATCTGCACGGAATCCGACGTTCCGTCGTTTGTCGGGTAGACGACGGAAGAAGGGTAGTGCCCATGATATGTCCACTCGGGCCTTAACCCGGCTCGGGCCACACCACGATCGGAGACGCCGACGGGCCATCGTGCAAGAGAAATGAGTCCGAAGAGCGCCGTTGTCTCGACCCCTTTCTGAGAGTAGTACTCCGTCTCACCCGGTATCCCGTGGACATTTTCCCGACCGAGGCGCTGGATGACCGTGCTGAAAAATCCGAGTGTCGCATCCACTTCCCCGCTGACCGAGGATTCCGGGACATTGAGACCGGTTTCGCCGAAGTCCGACCCAAGGAACAGCAGCGCTGTGGGCACGCCTGCATCGTGCTCACCCGTCACCATCGCTGTCACCAATGCTGCGTCGCCACGCAGAATCGCTCCGCGATTTCCCGCATCGCCGAGCGCCACGATCGTCAATGGATGGGTCGGATTCTGCGGCCGCTCCGCTGCTTCCGCTGCACAGAAGAACACCAACAGAATCACAAACAACCGAAAGGTCATCGATCACCTCGCCGCTATTCCAGGGTCTTACGGAACCGGAGGATGGAAAGGGTGAGGATCGTCGCACCAAACGCTGTCAATGCCAGCGTTTGCGGCCAGAGCTCGGCGATGTCCGTTCCTTTCAGGAATATTCCTCTTACAATTTCGAGAAAATACCGCAACGGAATCAAGTACGACGCATACTGAATGGGCGCGGGCATGTTTGCAATCGGCACGACGAACCCCGAGAGAAACATGAACGGCATGAAGAAGAAGAACTGTGCTATCAACATCGCCTGTTGTTGGGATTTCGCGATCGTCGAAATAAAGAGACCGAGTCCCAGGGTCGTGAGAATGAAGAGGGCACTGAGCGCGAACAGCAATGCGACGCTGCCCACGAGCGGCACACCGAACCAGAACCTCGCGAGGCCAAGCACAATCGTCATGTCGACAAATCCGATTATGACGAACGGAACGAGTTTGCCCAGGATGAGTTCGTAGGACCGAATGGGAGTTACCATCAATTGCTCCAATGTACCGATTTCCTTCTCCTTGACAATGCCAAGCGATGTGAGGGTCATCGTGATGATCATGAGAACGAGGGCAACGACCCCCGGGACCATGTAATTGGCACTCTTCAGATCGGGATTGAACCAGACGCGGGGAACGGGAACAATGCGTCCGACCCGGACCCCCCGCACAAGCGAGGCGTAATGGGCCAGAATCTCTTCCGAGCGCGTCGCCACGATCTGCGTCGCATAGCCGAGGAGAACGTTCGCGGTGTTCGCGTCCGCCCCGTCGAGGATGACCTGAAGCTCGGCGGGCCGGCGCGCAAGGAGATCGCGACCGAAACCGTTCGGCACCACCAGTCCAATATTCGCCTTTGCCTGCTCGATATGCTGATCCACGGCCCCGGGGGTCTCGACACGGTACCGCGCGATGAAGTATCCGGAATTGGTGAAGTCCTGAATAATCGCCCTGCTCTCCTGTGTATGATCAAGGTCGCACACAACCATGGTGCTGTTCGTAATATCAGTCGTCGCGGCATACCCCAGGAGCAACACCTGGAGGACCGGCGCTATCACTGACACCAGGAGCATTCTTGGATCGTGACGCAGCTGGTAGAACTCCTTGCGGATCATCTCGCGAATGACATGAAGCGATCGTTTCATTACAGACTCCGCTTTCGCATGCGAATGGTACTGACGCCCAACATCACGGCGGCAAACAAGGACATGTAGAGGAACTGGGGCCAGATATCAAAGAACCCGACCCCCTTGAGCATCAGCCCCCGGACAGCGACGAGGAAAAACTTGTTGACTGCAAGGTTTGAAAGCACCTGCAGCACAATCGGCATGCTCGCGATCGGAAAGACGAATCCCGACAGCAGCATGGAGGGAAGAAGCGAACTGAAGACGGAAATCATGAAAGCCACCTGCTGGGAGTCCGTGACGGTCGAAATCAGAAGTCCCTGCCCGAGGCCACCGAGCGTGACAATCAGCAATGCGCAATACAGGAGAAGAATGCTCCCCCGTATCGGAATGCCGAACAGATAGTATCCCAGAATGATGATGAGCGTCGAGGCGACAAGAGTGATTCCGACATACGGGATGGTTTTCCCCAGAATGACCTGAATCGGACGGAGCGGCGACACCATGATCTGCTCCATGGTCCCGCGTTCTTTTTCTTTCACCACCGTCATCGATGTGGAGACGACCGATGTGAGGACAATAATGAACCCGATCAGTCCTGGGATGAGGAATTCCGACGAACGAAGATCGGGGTTGTACCAGATCCGCGGCTCAAACTGGATCGGCGCCAGGAGGGATTTCCCTTTGAACTGGAATGCCCGCGCGATGACCGACGTCGAATAGGCCATCGTCATTCCCGCGGCATAGTTCAACGCCTGACCGGCACTGTTTGCATCCGAGCCGTCCACCAGGATCTGCACCGACGTGTTTCTCCCGGCGAGCATGTCGCGGGCAAAGTCCGCGGGGATCACCACGGCGGCCTTTGCGTCTCCGTTCAGAAAGAGGTTTTCAATCTGCCGGTAGGAGCGGACATCCGCAACCAGGTCAAAGTACTCGGTATGGCGGAACTGGTCCAGATAGAGACGGCTCTCTGGAGTCATGCTTTGATCAAAGATGAGGAGCGGGATATGCTTCACGTCGAAATTCAGCGCGTAGCCGACCACAACGATGAGCACCGCCGGGAGGGCCAGCAACATACCCAGCGATGTCGGGTCGCGGCGGATCTGCCGGAACTCTTTGACGATAATCGGCTTGAGTGAACGGGCAAGGGACATGCGATCAGGCCTCTACTCCATGGAACGGTTCGTGTCGTGTTCGAGCAGATAGAGGAAGACGTCTTCCAGCGACGGCATGATTCTCTCCATACGGGAAATCGAGATGCCGCGATCACCCAGCAGACGTGTCAGGGCGGTTTTCCCCTGATGTTCCTCCTCCACCATGACATGCAGATTCGTACCGAACACCGAGGTCTCGAGGGCCCACGATTCATTCCGGACCACTTCGAGAGCGTTGACCACGCTGCTGCACCGCACCTCAAGGATCGGGTGGGTGATATGTTGCGCCTTGAGCTCGTTCGGGCTGCCCGCGGCGATCAGACGGCCGGTATTGATCAGGATAATGTGATTACAGTATTCCGCCTCGTCGAGAAAATGGGTCGTCACGAGGACGGTGGTTCCCTGCGAGGACAACTCATTGATGAGCTCCCAGAAATTGCGGCGGGAGATCGGGTCCACCCCCCCCGTCGGCTCGTCGAGAAAAACGATCGGCGGCTCGTGAAGGATCGCACACCCCAGCGCGAGGCGTTGTTTCCACCCACCCGACAACGTGCGGGTAAGGCTCTCTTCCCTGCCTTTCAGGTCGGCCATGGTGAGAACCCATCGCATCCTCTCCTCCAGTTTCTCCCCTTCGAGGCCGTACACTCCGCCGTAAAAGCGGATGTTCTGTTCGACGGTGAGGTCGTCATACAGCGAGAACCGCTGGGACATATATCCAATCGACCGTTTCACCAGTTCCGTTTGCGACGCGACATCGTACTGACCCACCCGCGCCGTACCGGACGTCGGGACCAGAAGTCCGCAGAGCATCCTGATCGTCGTCGATTTCCCCGCGCCATTGGCTCCAAGGAACCCGAAGATTTCCCCACGCTTGACCGTGAACGAAAGATGGTCGACGGCGGTGAACCGACCGAACATCTTCGTGAGGTCCCGGACTTCGATGGCATGATCTGATGATTCCATTCGTCCTCTCTACTGGATCCGCCCGAGCGATTTCTCGAGCCGGATGTTGGCGATGGCCTGCTCCACCAGCGACGCGCTCAGCGACGTCTTTGCCTGAACCAGTGCGACGTTTGCGTCGAGAAGCTCTGTCGATGTCGCAAGGCCGGAATGGTATTTGTCCGACAGCATCTTCGAGTTCTCCTCGGCCTGGCTCACCCCGAGCTGCGCGACATCCACTTTTTCCCGGGCGCGTTTTGCCGAAAGGATCGATCGCCGCACGTCAAGCGAGACAGTCTGTTGCAGTTGCGCGAGCATCTCCTGATTTGCACGAAGTGCCGCCTCAGCCTGCTCGGCCTGGGCCGCGGTCGCCCCCCAGTTCCAGACATCCAGCTGAAATTGAATGCCGACGTCCCAGCTATCCTTCCATTGGTTCGACGGCGGGAAATAGCGCTGGTTCGGTTTGCTGTAATAGTAGTTGGCGGAGAGCGCGAGTTGGGGGAAATATCCTCCGCGGGCCGCGCTCAGGGCCGCACTGGATGCCCGAACGCGGGCATCGAGTGCCGCGACATCGGGTCGTACGGCAAGGGCCTGGTCCACCGTTCCCTGCGGCACGGCGCTGGTATCCACCGCCATCGGGGACGAGGCGATAACGACCGGAGTTTCCGCCGGCCTTCCGATGACGATATTCAGGTTCATCTGGGATATCTGCTCGTCGTTCTCCGCATCGATGAGGGAAAGGCGACCGTTCTGGAGCTGAACCTGGATACGGAGAAGGTCGTTGCGTGTGGCCAGCCCGGCCCCGACGAGATTCTTGGTATCGCGTTCGTAGCTCTCGAGGCGGGCAACATTTTCCTGGAGGGCGTTCTTGACTTCACCCGCCTGATACACGGTCCAGTATGCAGTCGCGATGTTCACCACGAGGTCGGCTTCGTCGTTCCGTGAATCGAGAGTCCCCGCCTCAGCCTGGAGCCGGGCCGCCAGCGCGTTGTTCGAGAGCCGGAAGCCCGTAAACAGCGGCTGCTGAATACTCGCATGCAGTTGATAGGTGTCAGGGATATAGGGCGCGATGACAATCGGTGCAAACCCGGGGAACGGAAGCGCAACAGCAAACGACGGAACGCTGCTGAGCCTTCGGTATGCGCCATCGACCTTTACGGCCGGCAGGAGTGCGCTCCCGGCCTCCTGCGCCCGGGCTTCCGCCCCCTCCGCCCTCGCCGCAGAGGCCTTCAGAAGGTGCGATTGCTCCCGGCCGGTCCGGATCGCCTCCTCAATGGTCAGACCCGCTTCCTGCTGGGCGAACGCCCAGGTGGCAAGAGATACTACAAGAACGAGCGGCAAAGACAACGCGCGCTTCATGCCGTGGCTCCATCGTGAGTATGAGTGAGCAAAGAGATGAATACATTTTCGAGTGACGGGGTGATTGTGCGCATGCTGAGAATGTTGATACCATTCCCGGTCAGGATGACTCGAATGCGCCGTAATGCGGTTTCCGGATCGGACACCATGACATTGATCCGGTCACCGAACGCTTGAATTTCCCGGAGGTCGGTTTGATCCCGGAGAACCTGGAATCCTTTTCTCACCTGATCAAGGACGACTTCCACGACCTGCCCGCGCATTTCTCGCCGTAGGCCGTCCGGGGTATCAACACGAAGGATCTTCCCCCTATTCATCAGGCCGACGCGCGAACACCGTTCGGCCTCGTCAAGATACGGCGTGCTCATGACGATGGAGATCCCTTCGCCCTGCAGACTCTGGAGAATTTTCCAGAAGTCGCGCCGGGAAACGGGATCAACTCCGGTCGTCGGTTCGTCCAGAAAGATAAGCCGTGGTTTGTGGATCAACGTGCAGGCGAGCGCAAGCTTCTGTTTCATTCCGCCGGACAGGCGGTCGGCGAGCCTCGTGCGGAACGGCGTGAGTCGGGTGAAGGCAAGGAGCTCTTCCCGCCTCTCCTTGAAGTCAAACACGCCGTTGATTTCGGCAAAGAACTCGATGTTCTCATCGACGCTCAGATCGCCGTACAAGGTGAATCGCTGGGACAGGTATCCGATCTCGCGCTTCACTGCTTCCGGTTCCTTCACGATGTCGTGCCCCAACACCGTCGCCGAGCCCGACGTGGGTGTCAGGATGCCGCACAGAAGGCGGATGGAGGTGGTCTTTCCCGAACCATCAGGACCAACGAGTCCGAACATCTCGCCCTCCCGCACGTCGAGGTTGACGTCCTCGACAGCACGAACGCCACCAAACATTCGGGACAGATGGTGCGTCGAAAGAATCGTTTCCATGGGTTACGCGCTCTTTCCCTGGATTGTCAGCTTCGCGTCAGCCGGCAGGCCGGGCTTCAGGGCACCATCGTGGTTCTGAATTTCGATCTTGACACCGAACACGAGCTTTGTTCGCTCTTCCTTCGTCTGGACATTTTTTGGAGTGAACTCCGCCGATGGAGCCGTGTAGACAACCTTTCCATCGAACGTCCGCCCCGGATACCCGTCGACCGAGACCGTCGCATTCTGTCCGAGCGTGATCCTCGCGAGCTCTTCTTCGTTCACATAGATCATGAGGTCCACGCGGTCGAGGTCGGTAATGCGCAGAACATTCGATCCGATCGTCACAAGCTCGCCCGGTTCAATCGATCGCAGTGTTACAATGCCGCTGGTCGGCGAGAGAAGGATGCAGTCCCGGACCTTCTTCCTGAGGAGATCGACCTGTGCCGCCGCATAATCCCGTCTGACGCGCGCGTTGGTAATCTCTTCCGGCCGCAGGCCGCGGCGAACTTTTTCGTACGTCTGCTGCGCCGCGACATACCGCGCATAGACGTCGTCGTACTGTTTCTGCGTTATGGTCTGTGTTGCGAGCAACCCCTTCATCCTCTGGTAGTCGGCCTCGGATGTCTTGTACGCCGCCTCCGCCTGAATAATGTCTTCCCGGCGCGAACCCTCCATGGCCAGCCTGTACTGTGCCTCGAATGATTCGAGGTTGGCGATCGCCTGACGCAGTTGGATCTGGTATTCGCTGTCATCGACGGTCAACAAGGTATCGCCGGGCGTGACATGCGATCCTTCGTCGACACGGACAGCGGAGACGCGCCCCGCTGCTTCCATCCCGACATCAACGTCGGTCCCCTCGATGGTGCCGGAGGCTTCGATGAATTTGCCGTCATTTCCCGAGCATCCGGAGATGATCAGGATCCCGAAAAAGAGGACGACCAACCACGCACGAAACAATCGCACGGCGATACGCCATGGCTGCAGGATGATGGTGTTTGCATCGGTGGTCATAATGCACTCTACCTGTTTCTCGTGAATTGAATTTGATCGAAGGGGATGATCAGGGTTCTCCCCTTTTCTGTCAATACGCCCTGAAAGAACATTCCGAAGATATCACGGATCGCTTCTGTCGGGGAGAAGGCCTCGACCGCAAGGACAGACGGGGTCATGACCTGGCTGATCGCGGCGATATAGGCGAGCATAAAAACCCGGATGTTCATATCCAGGCGAACATATCCCTCTTTCATCCCCTGTTCGATGAGACGGGAAAAACTGGTTTGCAGGGTCTTGAGGCGAAACTCTTCGATCCGTTTCCAGATGTCCGGAGCGTGCCGCTGCATGTCGCGGATGAGCGTCCTGCTGACTTTTGATGCGCTGGTCGCCACGCCGGTGGAAATCGTAAGCGCCTTTTCGACAAAACCCTTGTCACTCTCCAGAAGGCCGACAACAAACGCATGGGCCTCACCCATCAGCAAATCCGCCTCTTGATGGAGCAAATCGTTCTTGGACGGGAAGATCCTATAGAACGTCTTTTTGCTGATGCCGAGATCGTTGCAAAGATCTTCGACGGAAACGCTCACGAACCCTTCGTCAAGGAATCGGCCCCTCGCATGGCGGAGGATTCTCCCTCTCAATTCCTCTTCGTTAGCTGCCTCAACGGGAACCATTGAAGTTTCCTCAGTTTCCATTGGCTAAAAAAAGAAGCCATAAGCTATTCTTCGGAAACTTATGGCGTTTTATCGGTTTCCAATATACGACCTACGAAGTCTCTTGTCAAGCACCAGAGAAAAAAAAGGCGCTCGAGATTCCCCGGGCGCCACGCGTCGGCTCAGAAGGGTTCAGGAAATTACTTTCCGACCAGGGCTTTATAGTCGGCCACAGACAGGAGCGTCGAGACCTCCTTCGTATTCGCGATCTTGATCTTCAGCATCCACCCTTTGCCGTAGGGATCCTGATTGACGAGTTCCGGATTGGATTGCAGGCCTGCATTCACTTCCAGAACTGTTCCGGCGACAGGAGAGAACAAGTCGGAAACCGCCTTCACGGCTTCGATCGTCCCGAACGACTCATGCTGTTTGAGCGCTTTCCCGACAGCCGGCAGCTCCACGAATACAACATCCCCGAGCTCCCCCTGAGCATGGTCGGTAATCCCGATGGTTCCGGTATCTCCATTGACGAGCAACCACTCGTGATCCTTCGTGTATTTCAGTGTTTCAGGAAAATTCATGAGTTGACCTTTCGAGTGTTTATTGCAGCGCTGTCAGAGTCGCGAACCCTCTTCGGGTTCCGGCTGAAACTGAAAATTGTCCAGGAAGCTTGTGTCAAAATTCGCCGAGCGAAACCGTTCGTCGCGCATGACCTGTTGATGGAACGGCACCGTTGTCTTGATCCCTTCGATCGTGAATTCCTCCAGCGCGCCAGCCATCTTCTGGATCGCTCCTTCACGCGTGAGCGCGTAGGCGATAAGCTTGGCAATCAGCGAATCATAGTATGGCGGGACCACATAGCCGGCGTAGGCGTGCGTGTCAACGCGGACCCCGAACCCTCCGGGCATGTGGAAATCCGTGATCTTCCCGGGCGACGGGCGAAATCCGTTGCCCGGATCCTCGGCGTTGATCCTGCACTCGATGGCGTGCCCGCGCGGCAGGATCTTCCGCTTGGGAAGTCTCTCCCCGGCAGCAACGCGGAGCTGGAGTTTGATCAGATCGTGGCCGGTGACCTGTTCGGTCACAGGATGTTCGACCTGGATCCTGGTGTTCATTTCCATGAAATAGAAGTTCTTGTTCTTGTCGACAAGAAATTCCACCGTCCCGGCATTTTCATAGTTAACGGCCTTGCACCCCTTGATCGCCGCATCCCCCATCTTCGTCCTGAGCTCTTCATCGACCACGGGCGACGGTGACTCCTCGATCAGTTTCTGGTGGCGACGTTGGACGGAGCAGTCGCGCTCGCCGAAATGCACCACGTTGCCATGCTGGTCTCCAAAGACCTGGATCTCGACGTGTCTGCGGATTTTCGATGTACTTTTCGATGTACACATCCGGATTGCCGAACCCTTGCTCCGCTTCATGCTGGGCGGTCTTGTAGGCAATCTCCATTTCGGATTCCTCGCGCACGATCCGCATCCCTCGCCCGCCACCGCCCGCGACGGCTTTGATGATCACCGGGAACCCGATCGCCTTGCCGATTTCCGCGGCTTCGCCGACACTTTTCACCACTCCCTCGCTTCCCGGAACGACCGGCACGCCCGCCTTTTTCATCGTTTCCTTCGCGAGCGCTTTGTCTCCCATCATCCTGATCATTTCGGGCGTCGGACCAATGAACTTCATCCCGGACGATGTGCAGATCTCCGCAAAGCTCGCATTCTCGGCAAGGAACCCGTATCCCGGATGGATTGCGTCCGCGTTCGTGATTTCCGCTGCCGCGATGATGCGGGGGATCTTCAGATAGCTCTCTTTGCTCGGAGGCGGACCGATACAAACCGCTTCATCTGCGAACCGGACATGCAACGAGTCCTGGTCGGCCTTCGAGTAGACCGCAACAGTCTTGATGCCGAACTGTTTGCAGACGCGAATGACGCGGAGAGCGATCTCGCCTCGATTGGCAATGAGAATCTTTTTGAACACGCAGGGACTCCGGAGTTGTCGAAGCGTCAGGCCGCTTCGACGAGAAAGAGGACTTGATCGTATTCGACCGGTTGACCGTTCTCGACCATGATTTTGACGATCTTGCCTGTCACGTCGCTTTCGATCTCATTCATCAACTTCATCGCCTCGATAATGCAGAGGACTGTCCCCGGCGCGACGGCCGTGCCGATCTGAATGAAGGGAGCGGCATCTGGGGCGGGCGATCGATAGAACGTCCCTACGATCGGGGATTTGATTTCGCGGTATTTTGACGTGTCGGGCGTGGCGGGAGCAACGGGAGGTACGGCAGATGGGGTGGCGGGCAGCGCCGAGAGCGTGGGGTACACTGCGGGTCCGTTCGACGGCTGGACCAGCATCGGAACCTGACCGTACATCGGAGCGCCGGATACAACGGCACCGCTATGTTTGACAACGCGGATCTTCTTCCCCTCTTCCTCTATCTCAATCTCATCGACAGCGCTCTCCGAAAGCAGCTTGATCAACTTCTTGACGTAGATAAGGTCCATGTGGTCTCCCTGTGAACCTAGGCTTTGACCCGTTCGATATAGTCTCCGCTACGGGTGTCAATCCGGATGAGATCACCCTCATTAATGAAAAGTGGAACGTTGACCGTCGCCCCTGTCTCCACTGTCGCGGGCTTCGTCCCTGAGTTTGCGCTATCGCCCCGGACTCCGGGGACGGTCTCTTTCACCTGAAGATCGACCGTAATGGGAAGCTCGATGCCGGTAATTTCCGTTCCGTTGAAAAGGATGTCCACACCTTCGCCGTCTTTCAGAAATTTCGCCCCTCCACCAACCTGTTCTTCGGGAGCGGACAACTGCTCATAGTTCTCTTTGTCCATGAAGACGTAACCCGTGCCGTCCCGATAGAGAAACTGATACTCTTTTCTTTCGATCTTGACGATCTCAATCGCCTCTCCCGCCCGGAACCGGTTCTCGATTACCTTCCCGCTGACGATGTTCTTAAGCTTCGTCCTCACGAACGCTCGCCAATTGCCAGGGTTCACATGTTGGAACTCGACAACCGTCCAGAGTTCGTTGTTGTACTTAATAACCAGTCCCGGCCTGAAATCAGAGGTCGAAGGCATGAGAATTCGTCTAAGTGAAAGAAAATGAGGTGGTTAGTGAAGAAAGTTTATTAATATAGGGATGATTCGTCAGAATGTCAAGAATTGCATTCCTGATGGGATAGCGCTATCATTGTCCGCATGAATGGTTGCCGAATCGTACCAATCCTCTTCCTGCTGCTCGCCGCATCCTGTTCTCCCCGGCAAAACGAAAAGACGCTGAGCGATCAACAATTCGCTCACATCTACGCTGCACTGACGAAAAAGGCCGTCAGCGTCCACTCCCCGGGGTATGACACAACCGCGGCCCGACGAACCGCAGATTCCCTCCTTCTTGCAGCGGGCGTCACCAGGGAGGAAATGATCGCGACCGCTCGTCGTATCAACGAGACTCCCTCCGAATGGAAAGCCGTGATGGACGATGTAACAACCGCGATGCGGGATACAACGATCCACTAAGCGCTTCTTGACACCGAACACATGTTACTTCGGGCGGGCTTACGCCACCTCTCCGACGAGGACGATCTCCTCTCCTTTTCGTTTGAGGCTCCGAAGAAGCTTGTCCACGTGTTCTTTCCCTACGATCACAATGAGACCGATCCCCAGGTTGAATGCCCTTCTCATGTCGTCCTCCGGCACATCTCCGAGACGCTGAATGAGACGGAAAATCGAAGGACGAGCCCAGGCTTCCCAGTCGATCTTCAGTGATCGGCCGCGTGGGAGGACTCTCTTCGTATTCCCAATGATTCCGCCACCGGTGATGTGTGACAGACCATGGATTGGAATGCGGCGGAGCAACGGACCGATGACGGGAAGGTATGATCGGTGAACACTCAGCAGCGCCTGCCCGACAGTTTGCTGCAGCTCATCAACGTATGTCTTGACTGTCAGATCTTTCAGCAGGATGGCCCTCGCCAGCGAATACCCGTTGGTGTGAAGACCGGTTGAGAGCAAGCCCACGAGAACGTCCCCCTTGCGAATCCGTTTTCCGCTGACAATCTCAGATTTTTCGACGACGCCAACGATTGTTCCTGCCAGATCAAAGTCGTTGTCATGGTATATCCCCGGCATCTCTGCGGTCTCTCCGCCGATCAAGGCGCATCCGTTTTCTCTACACGCCTGCGCCATCCCTTTGATCACGGAGGCGGCGATTTCGACGCGCAGCTTGGCCGTGGCAAAGTAGTCCAGGAAGTAGAGAGGCCGAGCCCCACAAACGAGGATGTCGTTGACACAATGGTTGACCAAATCCTGACCGATGGTGTCATATCGATCCATCAGCGCTGCGACTTTGAGTTTTGTACCGACTCCATCAATACTTGACACGAGAACGGGATGTCGCATTGAACCAAAACGGGCGTCAAAAAACCCTCCAAAAGCCCCGATATCGCCAATAACCTGGGGGACAAATGTAGAACGGACATTTTTCTTGATTTCCCTGACAAACCTTTCTCCCTCCTCAATATCGACCCCCGCCTCTGTGTATGTGATGGGCACGAGCTGGCCTCTCATTTTGACCTGAGAAAATATGGACAAATGCAGGGAATTGCAAGATGAGGAACGGTTAGCAATGATTGGTGTTCCTACAAACGGCGGAAGAAAATACAGACGCTAGCCCGGCAACTCGCAGAAATACCTCGCTTATCTTCGGCACGGCTCTTGCACTATTGATACTGCCCAATATTATGCGTTTGGCCAATCAGGACTTGCATGATATTGAAGGGCAGACTATATTGAAACCGATTGTTCTATGACGACGGTCAGACTCAAGGATCACCGTTCGCCGATACGGGTTGGTAAAATCATGTGCCTGGGGAGAAACTACCGGGCGCATGCAGAAGAGATGAAAGCGGAAATCCCCGAATCGCCGGTCGTGTTTCTCAAGCCGTCTACAGCCCTCCTGTCCTCTGGTTCTACAATCATTCTACCGAAGTTTTCACACGAGTTGCACCATGAAGTGGAGCTCGTGGTGATGATCGGAAAAGATGGAAGGCACATTCCCCGCGAGCGTGTCATGGAACACGTCTCGGGGTACGCGGTAGGCTTGGACATGACGTTGCGTGACGTTCAGAGCGAAGCAAAACGAAAAGGTCTTCCCTGGGCGATCGCAAAAGGATTCGATACTTCTGCACCCGTCTCGGAATTTTGTCCGCGGGAATCAATCTCCGACCCGCAGAATCTTGACATGTCACTCGCCGTCAATGGAACGGTTCGTCAACGCTGCAATACCGGTTCGATGATTTTTTCGGTCGAAAGAATTGTGGAGTTTCTCTCAACGGTGTTCACGTTGGAGGCCGGCGACCTGGTGTTCACCGGCACGCCGGAAGGCGTGGGCGAGGTTCATCCGGGAGATCGCCTTCACGCGGAATTGGAATCAGTCGTTTCATTGGATGTGGATGTCGACGCCGAGCAATGATGCTGTGTGTGACCCGATGCGCCAAGCGGATGTAAGAATGCGATGAATGGGCGGCGCCTCCCTCAGGCACCAGTTGTGGACTGAAGTCTTTCGATATTACTCACTATGGCTCGTACTATCGCGGTAGCCCTCCCCAAAGGCGGTGTTGGGAAAACCACCACTGCCGTCAATCTCGCAGCAAGCTTTGCCGCAGAAGGAGCACGGACGCTCCTCGTCGACATCGACCCCATCGGCTCTTCCGGTGTGGCGCTCGGCTTCACGCCGAGCACGATCTCCACAGGCTTGTTTGATGTCTTGAATTTCATGGCGGCGTTCCCGGCTGCCATTCATCATACGGAACTCGCAGGACTCGACTTCGTCCCGTGCAATGTTCGAAACCTTCAGAATGAAGAGCGCCTGGCGAAGCTCGCAGACAACCGCACGATTCTTCGAAGCATGATGCACGGTGTGGTCGATCGCTACGACTACATTCTCATTGATTGTCCCCCTACGCTCCGTGGTCTTTCGACCGCGGCCCTCGCGGCAGCGGACTCCGTGTTGATCCCTATCCGACCGGGCCATTTCAGTCTTGATGCCATCGATAAGCTGTTCACCTATCTCGACTGGATGCGTGAGAATACCAGCCGGCCGATTGCTGTCGAGGGGATCGTGATCACGATGCACGAACCGAATACGCGGGTCACCGAGATTACGCTCCGCGAACTCACCTCCCGTTATCGACGCCATATTCTCTCCACAATGATCCCTCGAAGCGATACCCTGAGCGAGGCAAGCTTCTACGGAAAGCCGGCGTTGCTCTACAATTCGGCTTCGCGGGGTTCCACCTCGTACAGGACGCTCGCGAGAGAGATCATTGCCCGGCAGCACGCTGTCCAGCAGGAGACCCTCCAGCCGACGGTCATGGAACGGTTCGGCGCGTAGAGATTTGACCGAAATCCCTCAGCCGTGAAGAGTGTTCGACAGATGGCGTTTAGGAAAACGGCAAAGTATATCTCAAAATGGATTTCGGCCCTCTTTCTTCCTGTCAGAGGCAGTTTCCTCCTTCAACTCGCATGCGCACTCCTGTTTGTCACCGGACCCCTTCCAACCCTCGCCTCCGATCCCAGTCGTCCCATCCACCGACCTCAGTGACTATATCTGGCCGACCGACGCCGGAAGGATCGTCACTTCCGTATTCGCCGAATACCGGCCGATGCATTTCCACGCGGGTATCGACATCAGCACCGGGGACATCACCGGCTACAAGGTGTTTGCCATGCGGGATGGCTTCGTCAAGCGCATTCGCGTCTACCCGAACGGCTACGGGAAGATCGTCTATGTCCAGCACGTTGACGGTTATACAACAGCGTACGCGCACCTGAGTCGTTTCGCTGCGAATCTCGAAAAACGCGTTGAAGACGAACAGGCCCGGCTCGGCCAGTACCCTGTGGCACTTGAATTCGGGGAGAACGAGTTTCCAGTGAAGAAAGGAGAGGTCATCGCGTACACCGGCGACACGGGGATTGGATCCCCTCATCTCCATGTTGAGATACGCGACCCGCATCAGGAGCCGATCAATCCACAGCTGTGTCCAAACCTTCGGGCACCGGACAACATTCGCCCAACGATGTTCAAAGTGGCAGTTATCCCCGTCGAGGGACATCCCGAAGAGCTCTCTGATCGCGGCGCACGCATCTATACCCTACGACACGTGGGACCCGGGAAATACCGGCTGCGCCAGCCTCTGATCGTCGCAGGACGAGCGGGCATTGCGATCGACACGCGGGATCAGACGGACGACACCCGGTTCCAACGCTCCGTGTATCGCATTCAGTTGTTCGTAGACAGCGTGCTCTGGATGGACTGCATTCACGATCGCGCTCCGCTCGAGTACGCGCAGCTGATAGGCGCGGCCTATGCGTGGCCGCTCGTGGACCGCAGGATTGGAAGATTTGAGAAACTCTATGAGGAGATTCCAGGCGCACTCCCCTTCTATCATTCAAGCCAACCGGGACATGGGCTTGTTGGACCGGGACTCCTCTCGCACGGACCGCATCGCCTGAAGATTATCACCGCCGACATTGCCGGGAACCAAGCAGAGCTTGAAGGCACCATGATCGTGTCCGAAGGCAGAGGAGATGGATCACCGTTCTCGTCGACGAATACGCCTGACGGCTTTCCCATTCTCCCCGGGGCTTCCGGCTCATATACGTTCGATGAGGGCCGTCTGACGGTGCAATACGATTCCGGGTCTGTGTTTTCCCCGCTCTATCTCACGGTCAGGAGAACTGACACTGACGATGGTCCGGCGTATGCGTTCACCCCCTCTTCCTTCATTCTCCGCGATGGGCTGCGGGTAAGCCTGAAAACGGACTCGACGAATGCCCATGCCGACCTTTTTTTCCGGAATCGCGCAGCCCTCCGATTCCTGTCAAAGCGCTCTCCCGATGATCACGGCGTGCTTCAAGGCCGGATCATTCAGACCCTGGGTACGTTGAGCGTTCGTTCCGATGTGATCCCCCCCGACGTCAGCCGGTTATCGGTACGCGTGATCAATCATGGGCTGGTCGCGATCGGATTTCGCATTCGCGACAACCTCTCCGGCGTTGAATATGAGAGCGTGAAGCTGTACATTGATAGCACGCCTGTCATCCCCTACATCGACGGCGAGCACCGTCGTGTACAGTACCAATCCAGCGTCCCGCTTGAACGTGGTTCCCACCGTATCGTGATACGTTGCAGCGACCGGGCAGGAAATTCCCGCACGGTAGAATATCATTTCACGGTGCGTTGATTCGACACACAGTCTGGGAGATGCTCCGGGCCAACCGGTCGGTCCCGTAGACGGCGCGTCCTACAAACCCATCATGGAGTTCCCCTGTGAGCGATCCTGTTGCACTGGCAAAAACATACGAGCCGTCGGAAGTTGAGAAGAAATGGTATTCCTACTGGGAACGGAACGGCCTTTTTCACGCGCGCGTCAACCCCGCGAAACCCGCCTACGCCGTCGTCATTCCGCCTCCCAATGTTACCGGCGTCCTCCATATGGGGCATATCCTGAACAACACTCTTCAGGATGCGTTTGTCCGGTACAAGCGGATGACAGGGTTCGAAGCGTGCTGGATTCCGGGGACGGATCACGCCGGGATTGCCACACAGAATGTCGTCGAACGATCGCTGGGAAAAGAGGGGAAGACGCGCCACGATCTTGGGCGGGAGAAGTTTGTCGAACGCGTGTGGGAATGGAAAAAACAGTACGGCGATGTGATCATCAAACAACTCCGTACCCTTGGCTCGTCATGCGACTGGGAGAGGGAGAAATTCACCATGGACGAAACCCTCTCGAATGCTGTCCGGGAGGTCTTCGTCAGCCTCTACGAGGAGGGGCTCGTTTACCGTGGAAAATATATCGTCAACTGGTGTCCCAAAGATCACACGGCGATCAGCGACGACGAAGTGAATTATTCGGAACAGCAGGGAAAACTCTGGTATATCCGCTACCCGATTCATGGGACGAACGAATCACTGACGGTCGCGACGACGCGTCCCGAGACGATGCTTGGCGACACCGCAGTCGCCGTCAACCCCAAAGATGAACGATACGCTCATCTCCACGGGAAAATGGCGGAGCTCCCTCTCACCGGTCGCGTCATTCCCATCATCGCAGATGATTTTGTCGACGCAAGTTTCGGGACCGGAGCTGTGAAGGTCACTCCTTCCCACGACCCGAACGACTACTGGATCGGTCAACGTCATAGTCTTCCTCAGATCACGATCTTCGATGTCTCGGCCAGGACGACCGATGCCGTCCCGGAACCGTACCGCAATCTCGACCGCTACGAAGCGCGTAAACGCGTGGTCGCAGACCTTGAATCCGGCGGATTCCTCGCGAAGGTTGATCCATACACCAACACGATCGGGAAATGTTACCGGTGCGACACCGTCATCGAGCCGTTTCTCTCCGATCAGTGGTTTGTGAAAATGCAGCCGCTTGCAGAACCGGCGCTTGCGCGTCGTTCAGGACGGCACCGTTCGTTTCTTTCCCGAACGCTGGACGAAGGTCTATACCAACTGGATGACGAATATCCGCGACTGGTGCATCTCGCGACAATTCTGGTGGGGGCACCGCATTCCCGTATGGTATTGTGAAGCAACGGAGGGCAGAACTGAGAACTGCGCAAAACCCATTGTCAGCCGCACGACGCCTGATCGCTGCCCCAATTGCGGCGGGAGTGTGCTGCGACAGGACGACGACGTCCTCGATACGTGGTTCTCCTCCTGGCTCTGGCCGTTCTCCGTGCACGATTGGCCCCTGGAAGCCAGGACGGGGAAGTCGGAAGATCTGCGGTACTTCTACCCCACCGATCTGCTGGTCACGGCGCCGGACATCATTTTCTTCTGGGTTGCACGCATGATCATGGCGGGGCTGCATTTCGGCCCGCGGTTCACCGGAAGCAAAGCGCTCAAAGCAAACATTCCCGTTCCACGACGTCTACTTCACTTCGCTTGTCCGGGACGAGAAGGGACGGAAGATGTCGAAGTCGCTCGGCAACTCCCCCGAACCGCTGCAGCTCATTGAAGAATACGGCGCCGACGCGGTTCGGTTCACCATTCTTTTCCTGGCTCCGCTGGGCCAGGATATTCTCTATTCCAAAGAGAAGAATGAGATCGGAAGAAATTTCGCTAACAAGCTCTGGAACGCGGGCCGGTTTCTCCTCATGAACCGGGCGGAGCTCGGCGACCTGGAAAGTCCGGAGAATTCAACCGTCGACCATCAGGATCTCGCGGACCGATGGATCCTCTCGCGACTCCATTCGACGATTTTGGAGGTCGAGCAGGCCCTTGAAGTCTACGAAATCAACAAGGTCTCGAAGGCGATCTATCGATTCATCTGGCACGACTTCTGTGACTGGTATGTGGAGATGGCCAAGTCGCGGTTCTATGGCGACGAACCTGCAGAGGTAAAACGCTCGGTCATGACGCGGGCACTGGACATCTTCGATGCTTCTACTTCGTCTCCTGCATCCGCTGATGCCGTTCGTGACGGAAGAACTCTGGCAGAACTTACGGCAAAGAGACGAGGGCGCTTCCATCATGCGATCCCCACAGATCGCACGCCGACAAAACGCTCATCGATCCGGCGGTTGAACTGGAGATGGACTTTTTCCAGCGGGCAATCGAAGCTGTGCGGCAAATTCGCAGTGAAATGGGCATTCCGCCGTCCAGGGAGATTACGCTGGTCACTCGCACCAGCCCGGCCCATCCCCGGGAAATGTTCACTCGTTACGGAGGCTATCTCCGTCGCCTTGCAAGAGTGTCGGAACTTTCCTTTGTCCCGGTCGGGGAACCGCCGAAGCACTCGGCGAGTGCCGTCGTGGACGGCGAGGATTTCTTCGTTCCGCTCGAGGGGCTGATCGATCTCGATGTCGAACGAGCCCGTATCGAACGGGAGATTGAACGGGTCTCCGGCCTCCTGAAGGCCGTGTCTGCCAAACTCAGAAACCCGAGTTTCACGAACCGCGCGCCTCAGGAAGTTGTTCAGAAGGAAAGAGAAAAACAGGCATCGTTCGAGCAGAACCTTGAGAAGTTGACGAACAATCTCAACCGGCTCTCCTGACCCGCGATTCCTGATACGATGCAATTCATCCCGCAGGGACCATGCGTATGAAATCCCATTCGATTGTACAAGCTGTGCTTCTTGCAGCACTCTTCGGCATCCCGTCCGTTCATCGCGTTCGCCCAGCCGGCAGCGACGATCCCCCTTTCCTCTCCGCTTCCCCTCGACACCTCCGTGACCGTGGGTCACCTCCCAAACGGGTTTACGTACTTCATCCGGTCCAATCGCAAACCGGAAAAGAGGGCGGAGTTGCGCCTGGTCGTGAAAGCCGGTTCGATTCTGGAAGATGCCGATCAGCAGGGTCTCGCCCACTTCGTCGAACATATGGCGTTCAACGGGACGAAGCATTTCGCAAAGAATGATCTGGTCAACTACCTGGAATCCGTCGGCGTCCGCTTTGGACCCGATCTCAATGCCTACACAAGTTTTGACGAAACTGTTTACATGCTCCAGGTCCCGACGGATACGCCGTCGATTCTCAAAACGGCTTTCGAGATCCTCGGAGATTGGGCGCATCAGGTCTCGTTTGACGACACCGAAATTGACAAGGAGCGGGGAGTCATTCTCGAGGAGTGGCGCCTCGGCCGGGGCGCAGGAGCGCGAATGCGGGACAAGCAATTCCCTGTGCTCTTCGAGGGGTCGCAATATGCTGAACGTCTCCCGATCGGAAAGCCCGAAATCATTCGTACCTTCGAGCACCCGACCCTCCGTCGGTTTTACACCGATTGGTACCGGCCTGACCTTATGGCGATTGTCGCTGTCGGCGACTTTCAGAAGCCGGAAATCGAAGCGCTGATCCGGAAGAACTTCTCCGCGATACCGGCCCGCGCCGAAGAACGCCCGCGTCGGCTCTATCCTGTACCCGACCACACGTCCACCTTGTTCGCCATCGCCACCGATCGGGAAGCGACGATGACTTCAATCGATGTCTATTACTTGCAGCCTGTCGAGTCCGACACGCTGGCAACCGACTATCGTCGATCGATCGTCGAGTCCTTGTTCAACCAGATGCTCAATGAACGGTTTCAGGAACTCGCGCGGAAGGCCGACCCCCCGTTCTTGTATGCATATGGAGGCAAGGGGAACCTCGTCCGGACGAAAGATGCGTTCACGCTCGGCGCTGCGGTAAAAGACGGTGGAATTGCACGGGGGCTGAAGGCCATCATCACGGAGACGGCGCGAGTGTTGAAATACGGTTTCACGCAGACCGAACTCGAACGAACAAAGCGTGATCTTTTCCGTGGAATAGAGACATCCTTCAACGAACGGGACAAGACCGAATCCGGCGGACTCACGGACGAGCTGATCCGCCATTTCCTCACCGGCGAGCCGGTTCCCGGAATCAGCTATGAATTCGATCTCTACAAGCGGTTCCTGCCCGAGATCTCCCTTTCGGAGGTCAACGCTCTCGCCCCCGAATGGATCGAGAAACAAAACCGCGTCATCACCATCAGTGCTCCCGAGAAATCTGCCGCGACAATCCCGGATACCGTGGCGTTGGCGCAAATACTGAATGACGTCGACCATGCCGATGTTTCCCCCTATCAGGATGTCGTAACTTCGGAACCCCTCCTGAAGACAATCCCCGTGCCCGGCACGGTCACAAAGAGAATCGACAGGAAAGATGTCGGGGTAACCGAGCTGATCCTGTCGAACGGTGTGAAGGTATATCTTAAACCGACAGATTTCAAGAATGACGAAGTCCTGTTCAGTGCATTCAGCAAGGGCGGAAGCTCGCTTGTCCCTGATTCCAACTACATTGCCGCCGCAACGGCATGCGGCCTCCTGCAGGAATCCGGTCTCGGCGCATTCGACCGAACCGCGCTCGAGAAGAAGCTCGCAGGCACGATCGCCCAGGTCTCACCCTTCATCGGCGAACTTTCCCAGGGGCTCGGCGGAAGCGCGTCGCCGAAGGACCTGTCAACGCTCTTCCAGCTCATCCATTTGTACTTCACCGCTCCACGGGCGGACTCGGCTGCGTTTCTGTCATTCCTTGCGCGGACGCGCGCCTACCTCGAGAACAGGAGCGCCCGCCCAGAGTCGGCATTCGACGATACCATGCAGGTGACCGCATCGCAGCACAATTTCAGGCGACGGCCGTTCGTGACGTCGATGCTCGACGAACTGGACATGAAGAAGTCGCTGGCAATCTATCGCGACAGATTTTCGAACGCGGGAGAATTTACGTTCGTGTTCATCGGGAACTTCACCGTTACGTCGATCGAATCCCTGCTGACGACATATGTCGCAACGCTTCCCTCGAATGGCAGACAAGAGAACTGGCGCGACCTCGGGATCAGGCCACCCGACGGAGTGGTGAAGAAAACGGTCCACCGAGGGATCGAGCCGAAGAGCCAGGTCCGCATCGTATACACCGGACCATTTACCTGGAACCGTGAAAACCGATTTGCGCTGGACGCGCTCGACCAGGTCCTGACGATCAAGCTCCGGGAGATCCTTCGCGAGGATAAAGGGGGGACGTATGGGGTGCGCGTCAGCGGTGCTCCGATCCACTTCCCCGAACAGCGTTATCAATTCACGATTGCCTTCGGCTGCTCCCCCGATCGTGTGAATGAACTGACACGCACAACATTCAACACGGTCGATTCGCTGCAGCAATTCCCGCCAGACTCCTCGACAATCGAGAAAGTCCGGGAGATGAGCCTGCGCGAGCGCGAAGTAAGCCTCAAACGGAATGGCTTCTGGCTCAACGCCCTTCAATTCTGTCTCGAGAATGGCATCGACCCGGGTCAAATTCTTACATACAGTTCATTGATTAAAACGCTCTCTCCTCCCATGGTGCAGGAGGCGGCGAAGACCTATCTCAACCCGAAACGCTATATGGAGTTCGAACTGTTCCCGGAACATGCCGACTCCCTCCAACCCGAATAATGGTGAACACCTGGACCACATGGCAGAACTACAGAAGACTTCGCCTGAAATAGTTGCCTCTCTGACGTCGTTGCTCGGAAAAGAAAGGGTTGTCGTCGAGCATGACGCCCTTGTCCTGTATGGCCAGGACGAGACGGAAGACTATGTTTTTCCACCCGATGTTGTCGTCAAGCCCGAGACGCCGCAGGAGATCTCCGCAATCATGAGGATCGCTACGGCATCGGGGATTCCGGTCACGCCGCGGGGAGGGGGCACGGGGCTCTCGGGTGGAGCGCTGCCGATCCACGGGGGAATCTGTCTCTCGATGGAACGGTTTGACAAGATCCTGACAATCGACGCCCAGAATTTTCAGGCGGAAGTGGAACCCGGGGTGACGACGCAGCGGCTGCAGGAGGAAGTTGAGAAGCTGGGACTCTTCTATCCCCCCGATCCGTCATCGCGCGGGACGAGTCACATGGGGGGGAATGTTTCCGAGAACGCGGGAGGTCCAAGGGCGGTGAAGTACGGCGTGACGCGGGATTACATCCTTGCCTTCGAGGCGGTTCTTCCGACCGGGGAGATCATCCGCACCGGCGCCGGCGTCCTGAAGAATTCCACGGGATACAACCTCACACAACTCCTGATCGGGAGCGAAGGGACTCTCGCTATTATTACAAAGATCCGAGTGAAACTGATTCCCCTCCCCCGACTTCGAAGACTCGTGCTCGTCCCGTTCGATTCCCTGGAGTCCGCTGCCTCGGCTGTCGCTGCGATCTTTCAACGCGGCATAACGCCCTCTGCCCTCGAGTTTATGGAACGGTCCGCGGTGAAAGCGGCGGAGGACAAACTCCAGAAGAATTGGCCGAATGGAGACGCGGGCGCCCAGCTGCTCATCGAAGTCGATGGGAACCATGAAGACCTGCTCATGGAACAACTGGGAACGATAGCGGAAGTCGTGGAGCAGTTCGGCGCGCAGGATGTCGTTCTTGCCGACGATCCGGTCAAGGTCGCCGATATCTGGGCGTTGAGGCGGAGTATTGGAGAGGCGGTGAAGTCAATTTCCGCATACAAGGAAGAGGACACGGTCGTCCCACGCGCGGAACTCCCGAAGCTCGTTCGCGGCGTCAAAGAGATCTGCGGACGGTATGGCATTACCGCCATCTGCTATGGTCATGCAGGAGACGGGAATTGCCACGTCAACATTCTCAAAGGGAACCTTACAGACGAGGTGTGGAACAAGCAGCTCGACGAGGCGATCCGTGAAATCTTCCACTACACGGTGTCCCTGGGGGGAACCATTTCCGGCGAACACGGGATCGGTTACTCACAACGGGGATATCTCTCCATTGCCATCGGAGAGACTGAGAGACGCCTGATGAGAGAAATCAAGAAGACGTTCGATCCGGCCGGGATCTTGAACCCCGGCAAAATCCTGGGGTAACCCTTGGGTCACCCCGTTCAGACCTGTTACTTCCCTGCCTTTACAACGATCCCGCCTGCGTACCCCTTTTCCTCGAGAGACCCAATCGCGCCTGCCGCTTCTTTCGAGGTCGCGTAGTTCCCCACCCGCACACGGTACCAGGTTGTGCCGTTGACCACTCCGTCAAAAACATATGCACGAAATCCCTTGTCGTTCAGTTCGGTGGCAATGGCGTCAGCCCGATTCTTTCCCGGCCAGGAGGAGATCTGGACAGCATACCCGCCCGCGGTTGAGCCGGAGTGCTGCGATGAGACGCTGGACAACGCTGGCTGTTCTCGGACCACCGGCGCAGACTTTTCGGGGGTGGTTTTCGCGGCCTTTTCAGGGGTCTTGGTGGCAGGTGGAGGCGTCGAAGGACCTGACGGAGACACCGCCATAGCGGCGGAATCATTCGGCGTCAGCGGCGCGGGTTCAGGTAATGCTTCCACGACGCGTGGCGCTCTATGACCCCAAAGATGGATGATATTTTTTTGATTCAGGAAGACTACCGCGACCGCCGCAACCAGAACAAGGGCACCGAAAATGAGCCAAGGAGTCTTCCTGCTCGGTTCCTCGCCAAATCCATCAGGCACGGGCGGGGTTCCCCCATCGGAATCGTTGGGAGAAGAAGGTGGCTCCTCATCTTTTAGATTGAGACGCGGCATGATCATCATCTCCTGCTAGGAATGGAGGGTGGGGATTCCGTTCAGCACGCTTCAGAGCAAATTCACTGGCCTAATTTACCGCTCTGCACTGCATAAGTCAAGAGAAGACGCTGTCATTTCCTAGGGAAGGCGGCCCGGCATGTGGCGAAGTCATTTCCGTTGGATCTCTGGAGCCAGGCGTGGAAGGTACTGCCGGAGGGCTTTCGCCAGGGCTGACGCGGAACTTCCAAGTCCGAGTTCGCCTTCAGGCATGAAAATACCTCGCAACGCCAAACCCGGCTTGCCGTAAAGGTGCACACGTTACCAGGCACTTTGGGAGAGGGTGTCGATCGAGAGCGGACAATTCCTTGCGATGCACCCGCCCGGGCGACTACCATGTCGGTTGGAGCGACATGCTATGCCGAGCGTGTGCTCTTCCGTTGTGCGGCTTTGAATGCCGTGGCAAAGAGCTTCCTGAGTACACTGACATTGACATCTTCGAGCGACTTGAAATAGAGGCAACCCTTTCCGGTTCTATGCGTTCCTAGTTTGGCAAGTTCATTTTCGACATTTTTCAGTCCCCCCATAAGATAGATACTGATATTCTGTTTTCGCGGTGAAAAGCCAAGCAAGACCATATCCCCCTCTCGCCCGCTTTCGTACACATAGTGATACGTCCCAAAACCGATGATTGCGCTCCCCCACATCACTGGCTCACAGTGTGAGACCTCCTGCATCATCTTGAGAATCGTGAAACAATCATCTCGCAGCTGTGTATCCTTTATCTTGTTCAAGAAAGAAGTCACGCTGCTTTTTGTCGGTTTGGTTTTGTTTTCCGGCATAGAGGTATTCCTTTCGCTCGGTTTGCGGCATGCGTCCCACTCTTTCGACTCCGCCTTACCTCCTTCGACATCCTTTACGGCGACCAAGCAGCCACCCGACAGTTCGATGTAGCATCATTTCGCTTACCGTTGTTTGCTTCTCTCCTGAACGCGCCACCACCTCCGGATCCGTTTGCGCGCCCATAGATAATGAGCAGCGGTGCTTGCACGAAGGTAATCACTCGGCGTCCACGAAGGGCCCGTCCAGGAGAACCGACCCATTGTCACCAAGTCGTCGTCAGGAAGAGCTTTGAAAAGATTAATGACCCGTTGGTGGTAAGACCGGTAGTCACGAATCACTACCTGAAGCGACCGCCCGTGATGTTTGCGGTAGATCATCTGATTCAGGCGTGGCAGTTCTCGTAACGTGAACCCAGGTGCAGGTATTGCCGCTTTTTCTCCGCGCACTCCCGCAGCATACCAGTGGAGGTTCATCTTCTGCCACTCGACGACATGGGCGAGTATGTCCTTTACCGACCATCCACCGCGTGTAACGCCAGCCTTGGTCATCTGTGCCGGGGACAAGAGCACAAGGACTTTATCCAGAGCAATTCGCTCGCGCTGGATTTCGCTCAAGAGCTCTAATTTGCGAAGTGGCTTTCCCATGGATGCGTCCTCTTTTCGCGATCGCCGTCTATGAAATGGACCCAGCTAGCGTAACAGGATTAGTCTCCTTGTCATGCTGAACGAACCGGCCACCATGCGGCAATAGTATATCCCCGAACTGGCTTTCACGCCTGGGTCGAAAGGTATGGCATACTGGCCTGGCGGTTTCCGGTCCGCTACGAGCGTCCTGATCTCCCGGCCAAGAATGTCATAAACCTTTATTTGAACGTACTCGGCGGAAGGCACCTGATAACCGATGATCGTGGAGGGATTGAAAGGATTGGGAAAGTTCGGCAAAAGTGCAAATTGATTCGGGAGTGTTGGGATATCCTCGGTCACAAGATCGGGAAGGCAGCCACTCTGAAAAGCGTTCCATTTGAAGACACCGGAGTCGGCAGTAGCCATTTGACCTCGTCCGGAGATCGGTGGTCGTTGGACGTGCGCCGCACCCACAAATTGAATGAGATCGCTGGGATAGCCGTATTTTTTCAGAAGTTCTCGACGGACAACAATCCAATATTCCCCCGGACTCAGACCAACGATGGATGTCCGCTGGTCAAAGAGGCAATCGCATGTCGCAATCTTGCCGGCAGTGTCTGTCTGCGCTATGAAAATGGAGTCATTGGAGGCAGAGACCGAGACAGCAAATTCCGCCGAACAATACGCGCATAGCGAAAGATCCCAAACGCTGGTAGTGTCTCCCGAGAACTGAACGGTGAGCGAATCAACTCCGCGGAAGTCGCAAAGCGGCTGGCTGAAAGGAACGTCGACGAATATGAAAGCAAGGACTATGATTGCTAGTGTCTTCATATGTACCTCTCGTGGGTACTACGTAGTCGTCTTTCTCGCAATCGATCAGCACGAACTCGAGATCCTCTTGGCCGTAGCGAACCGCTCCGGCGTCGGCCGAAGACCGGCCCGTATTCTTGGCGGGTTCTGGACGCTTGATCGCTGGGATCACCAAACCGTTTTGAATCGCTTGTCCACATGCAACTAGTGATTACTCCATGTACAATTTGTGCAGGGACCACGTATAACCGCGCGGGGGGTTGGGATCCCAGGGCCATGTTCCAGAAGTGCTGGGATATACGAGCTGCAATACCCGGAAAGAATCCTCCTTGTAGAGCCATAGCCCCCATCCAAAGTACTCCGGATAATTGATCCGATCAACGGTCATCAACATCACCTCAAGCCCTTCCATAAACCCCGAATAGTGATGATTTGGCAGGAACAGCTCGCCCCCTTTTGCTCGCGCATAGTAAGCATTGATGATAGAGATGGCCGGATCCTTCCCGAGACCAGTTACGACGAGTTCCGGTTGTCCGATCGTCCGCTCGATTCCGATGGAATAGCTGTAGTCCGGGTGGTCATAGTTCTCGGCGACATGAAGGATATGATATCCGAACTGTTCAATGTTCTGTAGAGCGCTATCTTCCAGAGGGTTCATAGAAGTGTCAGCCAAGGTTCGTGGTTCATACCGCGATCCGGCGGGACAGGACGCTCCCACTCAAGTGATAATCCCGGAAGTGGGAGTTTACCCGTCGGAACCCAGTCCAAGTGGGTGGTGGTGGGTTGGGATTTCGTTCCGAACGGATTCCGCGAACGGAGCGAAGATCTCGACCGTTTTTCGTGACCGCAGTCTTTGGTGGGTTGGTCCGGCGGCATTGAATGGAGATGAGTTCTCTTGAGCGCACCCTAACGGCCTCCGTCCAGGGCCGCCGACCATTTCAATGCCCGCGAGGGACACGCGTTCACGCAGGAGCGGCACTGAATGCACTCGCCGGATGTGATGCGCCGCCCGCTCTTTATGTATGCTGGGATGTTCAGGTCCATGGGGCAGGCCCCAGTGCAAAGTCCACACTCATTGCACAGCTCCGGATCACCCGTGATCTTGAGGATCGAAAACCTTGAGACCTGACGGAGGATGGCCGAAGAGGGGCAAACGAATTTGCAGAAGGCCCGGTTGTCCCGGAATACAAGGGCGGTTCCGATTGCCAGCACGTAGTAGAAAACGAATCCCACCAGAATCCAGAGGAACTCCGAGGGATTGCCAGGGCTTGGGGCGCGGTGCCCGAAAGCGAAGCGGGCCAGGGCTACGAAGAGAAAACTTGCGAGCAGGACGAAATTCGACAAACGTCCCCAAACATGACGGTGGTCCTTTTTTTGGAAAGGAAGCACATCTAACACCATCGCATTCCAACACCCCCAGCCGCACCACATCCGGCCGAAGAGGAAAGGCCCAAGGATGACAGTGATAAGCACATGCACCACTGCCGCGCCCATCGTGCCCGAAAGCAGCAGCAGGAAGAAACCCTCCAGGTGAAGATCAAGTGATGCCCAGATGGAGAAGATGAGACCTGTGGCCCCACCTGCGAGCAGGATCAGTTTACGGGCACGGGATTTCCATCCTCGGTTGACTGAGCCATAGAGCACGAGGAGAGGTCCCAGGGAAAGTCCCATCCCAGCGACCAGCAGTGTGAAGGCCGCCTCGTGCCCTGCTTTCCAGATGACCACGGCTGCGACCCCAGAAAAGATACTCACGATTGACCCAAGGATCACAGGGGTCAACTGAGGTCGTTCATGATTCGCAGAACCGCGGGTAGTCGATGCCGTCACTGGAAATCCATATTGAAAACGAACTGAGCATCAAGACGATAGGTTTCAAAATACACCAAACTGTTACGCGCCGTGCTTTGCGAACTCACACTCCTTCCGTCAGCCCGCCCGCCTTACCGCATAAGATCTCACAAACGGTCGGGCGAGCGCCGATCATCGGATGAGAATAAATCGAACCTCTTCACGAGTCGGGTTCGATTCTGTTTCAACGAATCCAAGATGCGCAAATACTTTGCAGGAAGCCACGTTGCTCCGGGTAGTGTTGCCGACGATCCCGCGAACGCGAGAATGCTCGAATGCGAAGGCAATAAGTTCGCGAACCATCTCAGTAGCAAACCCGCGACCGTGGGAATCTGGATGAATCGAAAACCCAACTTCGACGATCCCTGCATCGTCCGGAGGTCCAAGAAAGCCTCCAGCCCCGACAAGCAAACGGGATGGACCGGATATGTGGATCGCATACCAGGAATACCAGCCACTGATTTGATCGTTTCCCTGTTTAAGCCGCTCGAGGAAGAACAGTTGAGCGCTTCGGTCGTACTCACCGGGCGGCCAACCAGGTGGAACGGCAGCATTAATGAGCGTACCAAAGGTGGTTAGTGACGTAAGCTCAGCTTGCACTAAGTCGACGGTTGCAGCTTCCAGGATCAAGCGTTGAGTTGTTCTTTGCATATGAAGTCTGCAATCGTGTTCGTGAAGTCCGCCTGACGGCGGTGTTCCATCCGGATCTCCGATCGGGACAGGCCGTTAGTTAGCCGCGCGCTTTGGCTAGGATTATCCTAACCCTCCTGCACCCTGAGAAAAGCGACTTACCTCAAGTCCCTTTCCAATAGGCAATGTAATCGACTCAACTCCTGGATAGCGACGAACCTCATGAACGTATTCCCAAAGCTTGTGCGACAGAATGTTGTCGGCCACGACAACAGCGCCTTTTGCCAACCGAAGCATAGCGAGAAATCGGAGGTAGTCCTCTTTCTCACAATCGATTAAAACGAACTCCAATTCCCTGTACTGGTAAAGAACCGTCCCGGCATCTGCAAGGACGAAATCGACGCATTCAGCTAGGCTAAGGGCTTCGAGTCCCTCACGCGATTGGCGTTGACGTTGTGCCTCGATTTCGATGGAAACGAGCCGTCCATTCGTCTGCCGCGCAGCAGCAGCCAGAGCTATGGTGGACAATCCGCTTGAGCCACCGATTTCAAGCAGGCGACGTGCTCGGCACCCAGTTGCCAATGTACAGATAAACTCTGCAGATTGCGGCTCGAGATTCCGGTGTCGCTGGTCGTGAGGCAGATCTTGAGCGTCCTCAGAGAGCTTCTTCGCCCAAAGTGCTGCAATTGCTCTTCGTTCGTGGTCATTCAACAAAGTTTCGACTCCTTGTCTGCGCCGCCTAACGGTGCGGCTCGCCGAAACGGAGTGGAGGCGGGTTTACCCGACCGCGTTTTGGTCGGGCCACTTGTTAGACAACAGTTACTGGCACTTCACTCATGAGCGCGAGCTGATTTCCGTCAGGATCATTGAACTCCGCCAGCCACAATTCACTCGTCGGAGTCTTATGCACCACATGGGGTTCAGCCGAAAAGTGAACCCCAACGTTTGTAAGGTCCCGATGCACGCGCATGATATCCTGGACTCGGAAATAGAGTGTTGCCGCGCGCCAACGCGGTTGACCCTGTGGCGGCACGCCTACGAGAAGTCGCACTTCGCCGACACTGAAGAAGGCCATTTGCGGCGGAGCGGCAAACAGAAACGGTACTCCGAGCACATCTCTGTAGAAGGCAACTCCCCTCTCGAATTCGTCGACCGGGAGAAGGATCTGGCCAATTGTGGCTGATTCGAGCTTCATATTCACCTCGCCGAAAAATGAGGATGCGGTTGGCGGCCGCTTGTTAGGGCGCAGCCCACGGGATTCACTTAACTAAGACGACGGCCCTCGAGAGACTGACTCCGGGGGCAAACAATCGCAAGTAGTAGACACCTGAAGCTAGGTCAGTCCCATCAATCCGCGCAGTGTGGGCCCCAGGACTTTGAAGTCCTTGATACAAAGTGGAAACCTCCTGGCCCAAGGAAGAATACAAAATGATGCGCACCTCTGCACGAATCGGCACTCTGTACAGGACCGTAGTCGTAGGGTTGAACGGATTCGGGTAACTTGGCATTAGGCTGAATTGTTTCGGATTGGGTTCGTATTTCCCTGCCGTGTGTGTCAACTCCCCATATTGCTTTCCATCGATTCGCGCACCCATCAAGTAATCGGAATAGCCACCATCAACAAATATGTAGGTCCTGCCAAGACCGTCGGCAATTGTTAGCCGTGAACCTCCATCACTGCTCGCGTTGGTAGTCCTAACAAAACTCCAGCTATTCAGAGTCATGCCGAACATCTGTGCTTGCCCGACATTGACCGTTACCAGAGTGAAGTAGTCTCCGTTTCGCGCTAGTGTTACAGTGTCGCCTGAATTGAGGGAGAAATCATACACGAGCGAATCCCGATCAAGAAGAAACGCAGAGACGCGAGCTCCTGACTGACGCATGAACCTTGGTCCAATGTCGCCGTCTACGACAGCGTACTTGAGGCCATTCGGCATTGTGGTGTCACCGACACAATGAACAGAGTACAAATAGTGTAACCGACCGGGTGTGTGAAAATCGATTTCTCCGTAGTCCCACTGATTCCCGATTTGCAGCGGGTAGACTCCCTGCGAGACTGCAATAGGGCAGCTACCGCAAAGGAGAAGGATGACTGTCTTGATGATCATAGCTTGCCTCCAAACAGATTGCGCCCTAACGGCCGCGGCCCTTCGACTCGCTCCCCAAGAATGAGCATCGGTGTCGCTCGCTCAGGGCCCCGAGCGAACCCGCCGAAACGAAGTGAAGGCCGGCCACGTGATAGGCGCCGCTGACTACCTAACAATTGTGTAGTGGCGCCACTCACGAATGCATATGTGCATGGTGTCCGCCGGCTTTGGGAGTGGCCGATACCCGAAGCGATAGATCGTTGTGTCGGGGTGATTGAGCCTGGAGATTTCCAGCATGCCTACGAAGGGAACGCGACAAATGCCTCCGTTTGCAGGGTACCAGAATTCGACGAGAGACAAATTGGCATCGAGAAGCATGTTCACAACAGAATCGCCCCAAAGGGGGTCGAATCGGTAATGCTGTACTGTAAAGTATTTGTAATAGAATCCCGGACCACCTATGGCCCAGATAGAATCTTGCCACGACAACACCGTCGTATCGATCCTGATCTGCAGTTGATTTGAGGCCGTGGGGGCCGAAGGTTCTGGTTTGCAGCACAAGCAATCGACGACGATCGCGGTGATCGACAAGAAGAGCGTCAGTTTGTGAGTCACGACAATGCCCTCTTTCTTGTGCGGCGCCCTAACGGCCGCGGCCCTTCGACTCGCTCCCCAAGAATGAGCATCGGTGTCGCTCGCTCAGGGCCCCGAGCGAACCTCAAGGTAGAAGCGAACCCCTGCTGTGAGCAAAACGCATCCGTAGCCTGCGATGTGTGGAGCGGTGATGGGCCACAGTTGATTGTATTGGGCTTCTGCAATAATCGACCACCGCGAACTGGCGATTTGGTGTTCGCCTACAATACCGGCAAAGATGCCGACGGCACTGTGATTGGGTACGGGAGACGGGGGAGCAGAATAGCCGGGCGCGGGGGGTGAGTGTAATGCTGTAAATCTTGCATAGGTCAACCCTCCATCGGCCGCAATTTCGATATCGTCGAAAGCATATAACGCTTTCATAATGCCAACGTTGATCAGCCACTGAGCAAGGTCGACGCTGCCGGTCACCATTTGCGGAGTCGCCAAGGGGATTCCAATGAAGCGGCTGAGACCACTAATGCGGACATCGGATCTCGAAAAGTGGTCGACTTTGACAAGGACGTAGACACTCCTCGCGACGGGAATACCCACGGAGGCGCCAAAGCTTAGCGCTATGCGAGACCCGTAGAACGATTCAAATCCAGGAGCACCCGAAAGGAAGCCTCCAACGTTGGCAGCAGCAAATGCTGGAGAACGATCGCTAAGTTGAGCTGATACGGTCTCACAACCGATCGAGAGCATGACCAAGAGCGAAAGAATGAACCGTTTCATATAGACCCCTGCACAGCATTGGGTGCGGCCTAACGGCCGCGGCCCTTCGACTCGCTCCCCTAGGATGAGCATAAGTGTCGCTCGCTCATGGCCCCGAGCGAACCCGCCGCAACGAAGTAAAGGCGGGCCGCTTGTTAGGTGGACGGCCTATCTGACTAGCAGCATCTCTCTTGTCAAAATAGTCTGGTCAGTTTGGAGTCGCAGGAAGTAGGGACCCGTTGAGCAATTGGTGGCATCCCAAGAAACTGTGTGTTGTCCTTCCATTTGAAAGCCGTTTGCAAGAACTGCGACTTGGCGGCCAAGGACATCAAATACCTTGAGAGAAATCCGCATCCGCTCAGGCAAGAAATACTGTACAACGGTCGACGGATTGAATGGGTTCGGGAAATTCCGTGACAAGGATACCGTTGACGGACGGCCTGAGGCCATACTTGGATGCACCCCCACGATGGTCGCATTCAGGAGGTAATGCTCATTCTCATTAGAAACGTCGATAGTCCCACTGTTGTAGGAATTGCGAATGAGGCCGACTCCCTTCTTGAAGGTGAACCTGCTCATGAAAGGTGGGTCGCTTGGATGATCCACCCAGGACTGTATCCTAATGGTGTCGCCAAGATCTACTGGCCGATACCGCCAGATGCTTGTTGTGTCAATGTACTTATTTGTGAACGGGAAAACGTCGAATCGTATCCGAGAGGGGTCATCGTTCCGATACAATTGATGTTGACCGTTGAGCTTCTCGATCAAGATAACGGTGGAACTGTCGCGAATGGCATAGGTGGTATCGTGCTCGGGAGATCCGAGATACGAGAACACAATATGATGAGCTAATTCACGTTGAACCTGCAACTCCCACGAGATGGAATCGGTACTGACATCACACCCACTCACGAGCATACGAACGCGCCCCGAATCAGTGGTGGTGGTACCAGGATTTCCGGAAGGCCACCATAGAGAATTAGTGTAATACCGATACGTCCACTCATTGCCAACTGAGAGAGGAAAAACATCCACTAAAGAATCACTGGACAACGTAGCGGCGCGGCAAAGGGACATCGATGAAAGAGCCACTGTTAGCAAGAGAATCCGTTGACAACGGAATCGTTTGGTCATGGTGTCGACCTCGCAGCCAATGAAGACACAAGGTAATAGAACAATTGAATGGCTCGTGCCCGTGACGTTTTTTGGGCCGCCCGCCTAACGGCCGCGGCCCGTCCCGACAGAGTCGGGCCGAGGTCTCGTCACGTCCGAAGGACGGGACGGACTGAGCCCTTCGACTCGCTCCCCTAGGATGAGCAGAAGTGTCGCTCAGGGCCCCGAGCGAACCCGCCGCAACGAAGTGAAGGCGGGCCGCTTGTTAGGGCGCAACCCTACTTCATGAGAACTAGCTTCTGCGTCTGGATTCTGTTTCCTATAGTCATTCGACAAATATAGAGACCACTGCTTGCGCTTGTGGCGTGCCATTTTGCAGTGTAGGTGCCGGGCCGTTTGACTTCGTCTACGATCTGATCCACAACACGACCTAAAATGTCAAGAATGCAGATTTGGACCCGACCATGTAAAGATAAGGAGTATGTAAACGTCGTGGAAGGATTGAAGGGATTGGGACGAGGAAGCCCCAACTCGAATCCAGTTCGCGAGGCTGACTCCAATTTGCGTTGCACGGACGTGATCGTACCGTAGACCAGTCCGTCGATACGGGCACCGTGCAGGATATCTGCATCGATGTCCACTGCTCCAAAGTAATGCGTTGTGTAGTATCCTACACCCTCGAGCAGAAGTCGCTGGTTCTGTAGAATAGTGTCCGTGCTAGAATACTCTCCAACATAGAGGACCGAGCGGCGAGATCCGAACAATTTTAACGTGCCACAGGAATCAAACCGATGCAGCAGGGAGCTCCCGTCATTCCACCAGCTTCCCGAAGTGTCACTCAATCGATAGAGCAGAGATTCCTGATGTGTTCCCGGGTCCCCTCGATAGATATCACCGGAGGGATCGACACGTTCAAAAGACTGCCAGGTGTTCCTGTACCGCAATGAACTACCCGCAATCATCGCGTATGAATGGCCGTCAAACGTCGAATCCTGATGGATTTGAAGGATGGTAGTATCCCAAACACCGATTCCACCCCAAGCAAACGAATCATACTGCCAGAAGTCGCTGACAGCCAGTGGATAAAATGAAGGCTCCGAGCCTCCTTGAGCAAGAACCCATTGGGGGATGCACAACGAGGCAATAGCAACAAGGATGATTGTCTTCATGCTCATGGGTCTCCTCCTCGTGGGTTGCGGCCTAACGGTCTCGTCCCGTCCAAAGGACGGGACGGACTGAGCCCTTCGACTCGCTCCCCAAGGATGAGCATAGGTGTCGCTCGCTCAGGGGCCCGAGCGAACCCGCCGATTTTCAGCGGGTGAGTCGAGGGGCCCGCCGCAACGAAGTGAAGGCGGGCCGCTTGTTAGGGCGCACTATTTGATGCACTGTAGCGTTAGCGTCTTGGTGATTCGGCCACTACGAACGACGCAGAAATACGTTCCGGAAGATCTGGCCGAGGCGTTCCAGACTACAGTGTGATTGCCCGGGCTGAGAACGCCGTCAATCAGCGTTTCGACCACACGACCGAGCACATCATGGATGACGATTGATACATGATCTGACCTCGTCATGGAGAACTTTATGGTAGTCTGGGGATTGAAAGGGTTGGGGTAGTTTGACCCCAACACAAATTTCGATGCAGGCGGCAAGCCTGAGCTCGTTTCGACCGATGTCAAGGCTGCGTGGTTAAGCACGTGGTGGGTGCTCGATATCTGTCCGACAACCTGCAGAGTATATGAGATTTCCTGGATACCACTTGAGCGTTCGAAGGTTACCCGCAACACACTGTAGGGATTCGTCGCTGGAGCTAGTGCAAGCAGGGAGAAAGTGTCCTGGGTTGCTGTAGGCTGAAACCGGAAGAACTTTGAAGAATCCGAAAAGTCGCCGGTCAGCGGAAAAACCGATGTCCAACAAGAGGAAATCGGGTCATTCCGCAGAAGTCGATGGTTCCCTGCGCAATATTCGATGAAGTCAAAGTCGATTGAGTCCTTGAGAACAAACACAGTGTCGCGGCTATGATCAAACAAGAAGGCGTACGAATGCAGGACATCGCGAACTTCGCGAAGATGCCAGACAGTAGAATCGGTTGACACGGCATTGGACAGGACAGTGTATATCGCGGATCCCGATTCAGTTATGTATGCGTCTCCTGCTTGTTGATTGTCAATGACACTGTAGTCATATGTCCAGGAGTTCCCGATAGCCAAAGGGAAGAAATCCGGTGAGGATGGCTGGCTCCACACTGGTGTCTGTACGACTCCAAGAATCGCAATCAGATAAGGGTGAAGTGTCCGAGTCACGACAAATGCCTCCTTGGGCTCTGTGCGCCCGCCTAACGGCCGTGGCCCGTCCCGACAGAGTCGGAACGAGGTCTCGTCCCGTCCTTCGGACGGGACGGACGGAGTTTACCCGCCATCTTTTTGGCGGGCTGCGGCGGAAATGGGTCCGATGTTTGGATCCGGGTACGTTGAGAACTCAGTTTCATCGTTGTTTGGATTCTTCTACTCGTTTCACGCCGGCCACTTTTGTGGAGGGACCTTCCGTCAGCTCCAGCCGCTTATTAGGGCGCTGCTCAGGGCTCGAGTGTCATGTCCGACCGCAGAAGGTGTGGTGTACGGTTGTACTTGGGTACCGTCCTAGCCTGCATTAGCTCCAATAATGTGCACGCTGCGTGATCATGATTACCGGCCTGTGTTCTTGGCGCTGGAATAAGCCGATCTCAAACTATCCAGTTCCGCCCTCGTGATTGGCAGCACGGATCCGTGGCGGAATGAGTATGGAAAATGAAAATCTGTGGCGGGCGTGAATTGTCCGGTGCTGAGGTCCCTGCTGATAAAAGGCATATAACCGAACGCGCCGTCACCGATTCGGTCGCTAACGTTGTCCAGGAGCAGACACCACACCGGCGGTTGGCCGTTCGCAGCCGCCTTGAGCCGAAAACAGATCGGGCCTTCAAATTCTTTTCCCTCTCCCGCCGTGAATTGCGGCATCTCCTGCCACGGCCCCGCAAGCTTCTTGCTGGTTGCCATACTGACGGTTTTTTTCTGGTCATCCTTCATGAAACGATAGTAGTTTTCCCCGTCTCGGGTGATATCAATATCAATGACATGATTCGTTTTGTCGACATAGATAAACGGCGTGCCAAAGGTTCGAAAATCCTTCGTGTGAGCCGCCCAAATCCGCTGCTTCGAAAAGTTATCACGACCAGTTGTCGAAGCCCAATACACTAGATAATCTTCTGTTTCTTCATCATAGATCGCCTCCGGAGCCCAGACACAACCGGCATCGCTGGGGGCGACCAATGCCAGTCTCGGTGACGTCCAATGCACCAGATCGCTCGATTCCCAGACGACAATGGATTGGCTGCCCGCATGCATGTTTCGTGTCCAATCTCGATTCGAATGAACGCACAGATCGGTTGCGATCAGCCAGAATGTCCGCCTGTCGTGGGACCGCAGAAGATACGAATCGCGCACACCCTTTTCGCCCACGTCGCTTACCAACACGGGATTGCCTCCATTCAACGTCTCCCAGTGCCTGCCGTCTTCACTGATTCCCATGTAGATCTGCTCGGACATCGGTGTAGTCTCGTCTCTGAACGTAGTCATAAGAAATCCCCCGTCTGCCGCTGATGCAGAGATGCTTGAAGAGACGATTGTCAATGGATTATCATACGCTGGTGTGTGCTGACTCGCAGAACAACCGTAAAGAGACATTATGATCAATAGGTAATGGACGGTTCTCATCATTTGCTTCCGTTCATGAAGGACTATTCTTGCAGCACCCTAACGGCCGCGGCCCGTCCCGATATGATCGGGCCGAGGTCTCGTCCCGTCCGTTGGACGGGACGGACTGAGTTTACCCGCCATCTTTTTGGCGGGCTGCGGCGGATAGGGATACACTATTGAATTAGGGTACGTTGAGATCTTAGACGTAACGTTGTTTCGTTTCTTGAACTCGCTTCACGCCGGCCACTTTCCGACCAGGGTCCTTCCGTCTGCTCCAGTTTACCCGTCGCAACGAAGTGAAGGCGAGCCGCTTGTTAGGCGGCCTCACCTAGAAATAGATGGAGAGGATGAGAGAAGAAGTCCCGAGCCCGACACTGAATCCGCGAGTGTTCTGCTTGGTATCCACGTTATCGATCTGTTCTCGGCTCCCAAATTCGTAACTCAACTGGAATGTTTGCTGGCCGGCAAGTGAGATCCTATTGCTGATCCAGTACTCAGCTCCAAAACCGGCGAGGAGGCCAATGTTGGTAGTTGTGTATTTTGATTCGGGAGAGCTCGCAGGTGGAGAGTACGTAGTCTTGTAGTCTTGCTCTTCGTACCTCCCGAAAATGGCCCCAGTGACATAGGGAGAGAACTCGCTTGAGAGGAACGTATGCGCTTCGACCCCAAATTGAAGTAGTACGATCGACTGAGAATTGGTTTGACCAGATTGTTGAGCATTTGCGTCGGCGTTGTCGTAACTATGGCTACCACCGACAGCAAGCGAGAGAGCAGTGCGACCGTCGAGCCACAGTTTACCCCCGACGCCGCCGGCAAAAGACGAGAGATTCAGACCATTAAAACTGAACTGCAGGGCTTTTGACTTCAAATATTGACCGTCTGTCTGGCAGTAGGTTGTTGTCGCAATAATGGCGACGCACGCAAGTATTAGAATACGTTTCATGGATCTACTCCGATAAGAATGTAGCGATGTTGGAATGGGCATCTGGATATGGCACATGTGAGGCCGCCTAACGGCCGCGTTTCATTCCGATTCGAAACGATTTAGCATTTCTCAGCTAAGTCGTATTCGAATCGAGAATCCCGCTCTTCGTAACCACCTTGCGCGGGACCTGCGGCGGAACCACCTCTACTTCACCGCAAGGGTACGTTGAGAATTTGGACGATACGTTGTTTCCTCTTTCGCCTTGACTCATCCCGGCCGTTTCTGGATACGGCACCTTCCGTCAGGTGCAAACGCGAGTTAGGGCGCACACACCCGTCTGCCACCGTTATGGCAATTGGTATACGGCAAGAAATACGATAAACTTCCTGTCAGGTGAGATCTCCGCAAAATCGATCCACTTCTTGGGATCAGGTTCAGTGTAGACGGTCTGAGTGCTGTGATTGCTCATGTCGAGAGTGAATATGGACTTTTGATCTGACCCCACTACGACGACCATCGAACCATCAGATGAAAATGAGGCTATGATACCGTCCGCCAGAGTGGTTAATGTACCGGATCGGAAATCAAACATTCTGACCAGATTATCCTTGCACAAAAGTAGGTCTCCGACAAGCGGATTGCATTCGTCCACCATGTAAAACAGATTTGAATGGCTGAAGATCGATGTGTCTTTGCGGCTGGTCTTGTCAAAAAGACGAATTGATCTCAAAGGAAGATGCGTGGCCCCTAAGTCCGTCGAGTCTTCGGCATACACGATCCGATCTTCGTCGACATACAGTGGCGAATTACAGTAGGCACTATCGGTCGACCGCCTGATGAGCCGTAAGTTGCTTCCGTCGCTACTCATCGTATGAAGGCCTGTACTGTTGATAAATGCAACTTCGTCCATTTGCGGTGCAAGAGTCGCTGAACCATAGCTTCCCATCGGAGCGGCGAGTTTTGTCAGATTAGAGCCGTTAGCGTCCATGAGATAGAGAAAACAGCCGCCAGGGGGATAGACCCATGAGGTTAGCAAGACCTTCTTTCCGTCCTGGGAGCGACTTGCACCCCACCAGGACATACCCGGGTAAAGGGGGACAACGTTCGCACCAGTGTATGTCGCAAAGGACAGTCCGTTCAATCCATTCTTGAGAATCACGGTGCTGTCGGTAAGCACGCCCAGCGCGTAGTTACCTGTTGCAAGAATGCGATCGCCAGTCCCATCGGAATGGATGATGTGAACCTCATAGGTGTCTGGCTTTGGACTATTGTGGTCCGATGATGGCATCTCGCACGAGCTGAGTAGGATGCCGCCCAAGAAGACAATTGGTATAATTGCCTTGGCAAGACACTGTGTCATGGTGAATAGTCTTTGGCGATGTGTCGTAACACTGCCGCCGTGGGTACGCCCTAACGGCCGCAGCCCGTCCCGACAGAGTCGGGACGAGGTCTCGTCCCGTCCTTCGGACGGGACGGACTGGGTTTACCCGCCATCTTTATGGCGGGCTGCGGCGGAAAGGTATACACTATTGATTCAGGGTACGTTGAGAACTTGGCTTTACCGTTTTTTCCACTCTTGAATTCGTTTCACGCCCGCCACTTCTGATCGCAGGTCCTTCCGTCAGCTTCAGCCGCTTGTTAGGGCGCGTCGCGAGCCACCGTGGACTCTTGCGGATGGTTCACAAATATGTTAACTTTCTTCATGCGCACCATTCAGTTCTACCGGACTGACTCAGGACGATGCCCAGTGGAGGAGTTCCTCGACTCACTGAGCGACCAACACGCTCAAAAGGTCGTCTGGGTCCTTCGCTTGGTGGAGCGAATGGATATGGTTCCGCAACAATATCTGAAAAAGCTCGCTGGATCTGATGATTTGTGGGAAGTCCGCGCCCAAGTCGGTGGAAACAGCTATCGGTTGCTCGGATTTTCTCCCGGTTCGACGATGTTGATACTAGCGAGCGGCTTTTCGAAAAAGCAGCAAAAGACCCCTGCCCGAGAAATTGAGTTGGCGAAGCAGCGGCGAAAAGACTATTTCGTGAGGCACAAGTCATGAGCGATGTAGAACGTTATATTGCCAAGCGGAAGAAAGCGCGACCGCGATTTGAAAAAGACTTTGAATCCGGCTATCAGGCCTTTGAATTCAGTGTGATGCTTCGTCAAGCGCGTGAACGAGCTGGAATCACACAAGAAACGGTCGCAAAGCGACTCCGCACGAAGAAATCCGCAATCTCCCGCATAGAGAACCACGCCGAAGATATCCGCCTCTCGACCCTGGAAAAGTACGCCCGCGCGGTCGGGAAACGTCTCCGCGTTCGACTCACCGAGTAATCAGCGACGCGCCCTAACGGCCGCGGCCCGTCCCGACAGAGTCGGGACGAGGTCTCGTCCCGTCCTTCGGACGGGACGGACTGAGTTTACCCGCCATCTTTATGGCGGGCTGCGGCGGAAAGGGATACGCTTTTGAATCAGGGTACGTTGAGAACTCAGCTTTGCCGTTGTTTCCACTCTTGAACTCGTTTCACGCCGGCCGTATTCCCCATAGGGTACTTCCGTCAGCTCCAGCCGCTTGTTAGGCCGCGCAACTTGACAATGACCACAATATAGACCATATTGTAGTCAACTTCTATCGAGGCGTCGATGAAATTGAGCACGGCCGTCAAACCCATCAGCTACCTCAAGGCGCATGCCTCAGAGCTCATCCGGGACATCACCAACACCCGGCAGACACTCGTCGTGACCCACAATGGCGAGGCGAAGGTCGTCGTCCAGGATATCCGCTCGTATGAGCGTATGCAGGAAACACTCGCACTCCTGAAGATCCTCTCGCGGAGCAAGCAGAACATCCGGCGCGGGAAGTCGAAATCTATGGACAACGTTTTCGGTTCGCTTAACAAGCGCATCGCGGCGTTCAAGCATGAAAAAGTATGACGTGATCTTCGACCAAGATGCCGAGGACGACCTCTTCGACATCTACGCGTTCGTTGCGGTGAACGATTCTGTGGAAAGAGCAGACCGATTGTTCGCCGCCTTGCGACGAACGTGCCTGAAGCTCCGGAAACTACACCTGCGTGGCAACATTCCTACGGAACTCTTCGAGATTGGTGTGACGGAGTTCCGGGAACTGCACTACACACACTACCGCATCATTTACTCCCTCGAATCAACGACCGTCTATGTGCATTGCGTGTTGGACGGCCGCCGTGACATCGAGACGATCCTCCAAGAACGGCTTCTGCGCTAGGGTTGCGCGGCCTAACGGTCGCGTTTCATTCCGATTCGAAACGACTTAGCATTTCTCAGCTAAGTCGTGTTCGAATCGAGAATCCCGCTCTTCGTAACCACCTTGCGCGGGACCTGCGGCGGAACCACTTCGCGTTCACCGCAAGGGTACGTTGAGATCTTCGCCGTAACGTTGTTTCGTTTCTTGTACTCGTTTCACGCCAGCCACTTTCCGACCACCGTCCTTCCGTCAGCTCCAGTTTACCCGCCATGTTTCACCTCTTGGCGGGCCCCTTGTTAGGTGGCCGCCGTTGACATTATGTCAGACTTGACATATATTGAACCTATAGAAAAGCCGGACAAACCTCTCGTCTGGTTACACGGAGAAGTAAAGAGTCCACCCTTTTCTCAGTCGGCAAGACTAGAAGCGGGCTTCCTATTGCGCCGGCTGCAGAAGGGTGATCGACTTGGTCTCCCCTTTTCCCGTCCAATGCCGACCATTGGGGCGCGTTGCCATGAACTTCGAATAACTGACGCTGGTTCAACCTTTCGAATCGTCTACAGGATCGATTCGGATGCAATTGTGATTCTTGATGTGTTCCAGAAACAAACTCAAAAGACACCTCAAACAGTGATTGACACCTGTAAAAAACGTATCCGTATGTATGAGAGCAATGAGTAGGCACCATGAAAAGAACAAAACAAGCACGGCTTGAGGCAACTGGCTGGCGCGTCGGTTCAACTTCCGAGTTTCTCGAACTCTCTCCCGAGGAATCGGCCTATCTGGAAATGAAACTCGAGTTGAGTCGCACGCTCCAGGACCGCCGGAAACGTAAACGACTCACCCAACACGAACTCGCCCGCATTCTGAAATCCAGCCAATCGCGAGTCGCCAAAATGGAGTCCGGAGACCCCTCCGTCTCGCTTGACTTGTTGGTACGCTCACTTCTGGCACTGGGCACACCAAAGAAATCTCTCTTGCGAGCGCTCCCCTTGCCACGTTAGCTGCGGCGGATAGGGATACACTGTTCGGATACGGGTACGTTGAGATCTCAGCCGTACAGTTGTTTCGATTCTTGAACTCGTTTCACGCCAGCCAATACTGATTCAGGGTCCTTCCGTCAGCTCCAGCCGCTTGTTAGGCGGCGCCCTATCGAATCAGGCAGAGAGTCTTTGTGGCTTGAAATCCATTGATGTCAAGCCGGCAAAAGTAGAGACCCGTCGCTAGCGATCCGGTTCGCCAAGTAAACGAATGATACCCTTGAGAGACAGTCTCAGATAAGAGGCGTGTGATTTCACGTCCCAATGCATCATAGAGTGTAATGGTTGCATAGCCACTCTTCACAGCCACAAAGGATATGACCGTTGATGGGTTGAATGGGTTAGGGTAATTCTGATAGAGTCGGTATGAAGTGAAAGTGCCGCGGAAGTCGTCGCTTGGCACGTTCGTAAGTCCGCCATTCGTTGTGTGGATAATAAGGCCACCGTAGCCAACAGCCCATCCGAAGCTTGTTGAGATAAAGAATACCCGCTCGACGGAAAATGGGTAATGAGTCTGTGCGAGCCAAGTTTTCCCACCATCGCTCGTACGGTATATATCGCCAAACCATGCATTGCCCCATCCTATGTCACCAAACATGGTAAGGCTCCAGGCAGACCCGAAAGGAATATCTGCAACAGAGTTCCATGTGATTCCACCGTCGGACGAATAGTACAAAGAGTCAGCGGCCGCCCAACCGTGCGTGGAATCATTGAAACAGAGGCGGTAAACCGAACCGATCGTCGGCGCGTCGAAATCATAAGTGTTCCAAGAGAAGCCACCGTCGTCGGTTCTAATGATTTGACGAGCGTGCGGGACACCCCCAAAGCCACAGGCAAAAGCCTTGTATGGTGAAATGAAATCCATATCTGAGATATACCCAAAGGAAGCCGGGTAGGGTAACACATCCGTCCACGACGCCCCTGCATCTGAGGTCCGGAAAAGACGACTTCCTCCCCAGTAGTCACCGTAAAACCTGTCGGTCAGTGCCACACAATCGGAATCACTTAGCGCCTGCACCTTCAGACAGCGAACATTCTGTGCGGTGTCAAGGACGCTCTGGAGCCAGGTTGTACCTCCGTTGGTCGTTCGTAACACCGTTGCAAGATATCCGCCAGCCCAGCCTGTTGAGACATCGCAAAAAGAAATGCTCAGAAGCGGAATGGTCTTGGCCCATATCTGGGGATACCAATTGAGGCCACTATCGGAGGTGTGGAGAATCAATCCGCTATCGCCTACCGCCCAGCCAAACAAGGAGTCCACGAAGCAGACATCGTGGAGGGTTTGCTTGGTTCCCGAGGATTGGGAGATCCATTGGGCAAGTGTAGGATCTGGGAGCCATAGGTCAAGCACGCTGGCAAAGAAGGCGAACATTGTGAGGCTTCGAACTTTGGCTTTCATGGATTCCTCCCGGGAGGTGGGCGCCGCCTAACGGCCGCGGCCCGTCCCGACAGAGTCGGGACGAGGTCTCGTCCCGTCCTTCGGACGGGACGGACTGAGTTTACCCGCAATCTTTATGGCGGGCTGCGGCGGAATAGGACACACTATTGAATCAGGGTACGTTGAGAAGTCTGCCTCAACGTTGTTTCAAGTTTTGAAGTCGATTCAAGTCAGCCGTATTCCCCAAAAGGTCCTTCCGTCAGCTCCAGCCGCTTGTTAGGCCGCCGGTATGACTTGACATGAGGCCGGGAGCTGTATATATTACACATATATGCGGACAATGGCACAAAGATGATCGATCTCCTATCATTAGATGGTTTCGAATGGGACGACGGAAATCGCGACAAGAACTGGAAACTACATAAGGTTCACTGGACTGAGACAGAAGAAGCCTTTCTCAATGAACCGATCGTCTTGCTACCGGATCCGCAACACTCTCAGATCGCAACTCGTCTCGCGCTCCTCGGACGGACGCTTGCAGAGCGACGACTCGTGATTGTGTTCACCGTCCGAAAGACCCGCATCCGCGTGATATCGGCGCGCGATATGTCAAAGAAGGAACGGAGAATCTACGATGAAGCGCTTGAAAAGAATCCCTAAATTTGCCTCAGAGGATGCAGAACGCAAGTTCTGGGCAAAGCATGACATCTCCGACTACTTTGACCCTTCGAGCGTTTCTCGAGCCTCCTTCCCAAACCTCAAGCCCACCAGCCGGATTATCTCGATTCGGTTACCCGAATCGCTCTTGGCACACATACGAGTCATTGCGAACCAGGCTGACGTCCCATATCAGTCGATGATGAAGATGCTCCTTGCCGAGAAGGTCTCCGAACTCCGCAGACGGCCACGTAAGCGTCGAGTGCCGGCGGCCTAACGGCCGCGGCCCGTCCCGACAGAGTCGGGACGAGGTCTCGTCCCGTCCTTCGGACGGGACGGACTGAGTTTACCCGCCATCTTTATGGCGGGCTGCGGCGGAATCACTTGAACTGTTTGGATAACGGTACGTTGAGATGTCAGCTTCAACGTTGTTTCGATTCTTGAACTCGTGTTTCCCCTGCCACTCATGATCGCGCCTGACTCCGTCAGCTCCAGCCGCTTGTTAGGCGGCTACGCGGAAGAGTCTTCTGCACACTTGCACGTCATGTGTTAAAGTGGTATATTGGATCATGATCCTCAACTTTGTCGACCGCGCGACCGAAGATGTCTTCAACGGCTCGGATACGAAAGCTGCGCGAACACTTCCACGCTCGATTTGGAAGGTCGCACAGAGAAAGTTGGACATGTTGAATGCCGTCCACGAAGTCCAGGACCTGAAAGCACCTCCGGGTAATCGACTCGAGATGCTCAAAGGCGATCGCAAAGGATGGTACGGTATCAGGATCAACGACCAATTCCGCATCGTTTTCCATTGGAGCGATGGGAACGCCAAAAACGTTGGAATTGTCGACTACCATTAGGAGAACGTCCCTATGATTCCGAAGTATCGCAAGCCCACACACCCCGGCGAGGTGCTCCTTGAGGAGTTCCTTCGCCCGATGAAGCTCAGCCAGGTTGAACTCGCACGCCGCATGGGTGTGCCTATTCAGCGTGTGAACACTCTCATCAACGGCAAACGTGACATGACCGCAGAAACAGCCATCCTCCTTGCGCGGGAATTGAAGACCACATCCGAGTTCTGGATGAACCTCCAAGTCGCACTTGACCTCTACGAAGCCGGCAAACACCTCGAGCACGCCGCGTAGCCGCCTAACGGCCGCGGCCCGTCCCGACAGAGTCGGGACGAGGTCTCGTCCCGTCCTTCGGACGGGACGGACTGAGTTTACCCGCCATCTTTATGGCGGGCTGCGGCGGTAATGGATACACTATTGAATCAGGGTACGTTGAGATGTCAGCTTCACCGTTGTTTCATCTCTTGAACACGATTCACGCTGGCCGTATTCCCCCAAGGGTCCTTCCGTCAGCTCCAGCCGCTTGTTAGGCGGCAACCGAGAGACGGCTGAAATGTCAAGCGAACATTTTCGGCGGAATTCTTTTTGTAGTTGCCGCGTTCTTAGAAATGAACTCGATATCCTATCGCCAGGAACAACATACGGAGGAGCCATGAACGTCCGCCACAAGCCTGAGGGGTATTCTAGTGTTTCCCCTTACTTGATCGTTGACGGAGCGAGTCGTACGATCAAATTTCTTCTGGAAGCATTTGATGGGGTCAGACTGCGCGAGGTGCCTGGCCCAGGAGGATCACTCATTCACGCAGAGGTGCGACTGGACGACACGGTAATCATGTTAACGGATGGGGCAGAGGGTTGGCCGCCAATACCGTCCCATGTGCATGTGTACGTTTCAAATGTAGACGAGACTTATAAGCGAGCACTGAAAACGGGCGCAATTTCAGTGCAAGAGCCAGTAAAGAGAGGCGATGCAGACAAACGTGGTGCCGTAAAGGATGCTGGAGGCACTACATGGTGGATCGCGACGAAGATGGAATAGACGATGGGTTCGTCGATATTCACATTTCTGCTGACATCCGCTGTGCCGACTAAGGGGCGTAAAATCAAGTGGTTGCCGCCTAACGGCCGCGGCCCGTCCCGACAGAGTCGGGACGAGGTCTCGTCCCGTCCTTCGGACGGGACGGACTGAGTTTACCCGCCATCTTTATGGCGGGCTGCGGCGGATAGGGATACACTATTGAACCACGGTACGTTGAGATCTTGGCCGTACCGTTGTTTCCTCTCTTGGACTCGTTTCACGCCGGCCACTATTGATGGAGGGACCTTCCGTCAGCTCCAGCCGCTTGTTAGGCCGCAAGCTCCAATTTCCGTTACAGTAGATATGCCACGCCGAAGACAATGACGGGAGTGATATACTGACGACATAGCAGACTGCCCTCGATAGAGAATTCAACACTGGAGGGAGCACGGACATCCAAAGCTGTGCCGAGATTAATGACCCCCGTAAGTGCATTGCTCGCCGGAACGTTGCCCCCTGGTTCCGCTAGACCGAGTCCATCTTTATGTTGGTATGACAACCCCAACCCGTATAGGAACGCACAATGCACTGGCCCGACTATCCGTAGGGATGAGCGGCCAAGCACGGTCAAATCAATGAGTGTATTCCTTGGTTTGCTGGGGAGAAGGTTGTCCCATTCACTGTTCCTAGGTTGATGAGTTGAGTACTCAAGTAGCGCGTCGACCGCGAAACTGTCGCTCTCGCGCACTCGGATGCCGGCACTGATTATGGGACCAGACCTCCATTCTTTGTCAGCAGCTCCTCCTGGCACAATCCCCAGATACAGAGACCCGTATGAAGATTGACCAGCTTTGGCTAGAATGAAAAGGTCGTGCGCGACCAGATGTCGAGGCGCAAAGATTAGTGTAACAAGAAGGCAAATGAAGATGCGCATGCTTCTATCCCTGGGCTTGCGCCCTAACGGCCGCGGCTGAGCCCGCCCGAACGACCGAACATCTTGGCCGTCTCGTCGTTCGGTCGGGCGGGCTGCGGCGGAAATGGATACACTATTGATTCAGGGAACGTTGAGATCTTAGCCGTACCGTTGTTTCGGATCTTGAACTCGTTTCACGCCAGCCGTTTCCCGACCACCGTACTTCCGTCAGCTCCAGCCGCTTGTTAGGCCGCTGGCAAGTGAACAAACAAATGCCTAAATTTGCCCCTGAAAGTTAGCATACGAGACAACAATGACAGGTCTACCAGCAGATATCACTCAAATTAAGATCCTGTGCTCAAAGTACGGCGTCAGCTCACTCTCCGTGTTTGGTTCCTATGCACGCGGAGAGGCCCGCAGTGACAGTGATATCGACCTCTTAGTCTCCTTCTCCGAACGTGTCAGCTTTTTGAGAATGGTCGCACTTGAGCGCGAATTGGCTCATCTGCTGGGTCGAGAGGTAGACCTTCAGACCGAAGAAGCCCTGAGTCCGTACCTACGGGACCGTATCCTCAAAGAACGGCAACTCATCTATGCCGCATGACGACGGCGTATACCTGCACCACATTCAAGATGCCATCGGCCGGATAGAAGAATACCTTCGCGGCGTTGACGAGTTGACCTTCAAACAACAGACTCTCATCCAGGACGGTGTGATTCGCCAGATCGAGATTATCGGCGAAGCAACAAAACGTCTCTCCCCCACCTTTCGTACCTCTCACAACCAGATTCCGTGGCAGGATATTGCCCGGATGCGCGACAAATTGATTCACGACTACTTCGGCGTCGACGTCGAGAAGGTCTGGCTCACCACCAAAGAAGACATCCCTCCGTTGAAGGTCGTCGTCGATCACGTCCTCTCCGAGATGTAGGAGCCTGCCAGCGGCCAACGGCCGCGGCTGAGCCCGCCCGAACGACCGAACATCTTGGCCGTCTCGTCGTTCGGTCGCCCGCCCGGACGACCGTCCGGTCGGACGGGGGCGGGCTGCGGCGGTATCAACTACACTGTTTGGATACTGGTACGTTGAGATCTCAGCCGTACCGTTGTTTCGATTCTTGAACTCGTTTCACGCCAGCCACTTCTGATCGCGAGACCTTCCGTCAGCTCCAGCCGCTTGTTAGGTGGCGCAATTGCCTACTTGGTCAGAAGTAATTTCCTGGTCAGAACGATATCTCCGCATCTCAACACGCAGAAATATACACCGCTCGAGAACTCACGTGCGTCCCATTCATAGGAATGGAAACCGGGCGGCAGTTCCGTTGAAATGAGATCCGCAACATTGCGCCCGAGGATGTCGAAGATTTTGATTGTTACATCAGCCTGCTTAGGAATCCCGAAGTGAATTGTGGTCGTAGGATTGAATGGGTTTGGAAAGTTCTGATCCAAGGTGTAGGAGATAGGCATCCCAGGAACTGATCGAATCTCCGTCAGATCAGACAAGGACCTTCTCCAAACCCCGTTCTTGCCTGAACCTTGCATCGTCGCGGCAAAGAGATAAGGGCCGAGGACTTTCAGATCGCCAACATAGGTAGCTTCCATGCCCGTGCTGAATGAACTCCAGGCTGCACCCGCTCCACTGAGGCGGTAGATGCAATCCGTGGGGACGTCTGGGTTAGCACCAAAGTACTGTCCGCCAACGCAGAAATTTGTGCCAACCCCAGTTATGCACATGGGAATAACGGAGTGAAGGCCGTTGGTCACTGGGGCCCAATTGCGACCTTCGTCTGTTGATCGATACACACCCCCATAGTCGCTTAGGCAGACGTAAATCGCCCCTTCTATAGGTGTCAGATGATTGATGATTTTATCGGGCAATCCCGTGCTGGCGACAGTCCAATTCTCACCAAAGTTTGTTGAGCTGAAGACATGCCCGCCCTGATTCGGGTGACTGTCCCATTCTGCGCCTGCATATGCTGTGGAATCAACGAATGCCAGCGAATGGATATAGTAATCTGTCAATCCAACATTCTGTACCCGCCAAGTTCTGCCGTGATCTGACGAGCCATAGATTCCATGGGCCCAGGTTCCAGCGAGCAGGTGGTCGCCGCAAACGGCAACTGACGTAAGACCTACGAGTGAAGAATCGACAACCGCCCAGTGCAGTCCATTGTCGGCCGAGCGATAGAGGTAGCTACCAGCTGCGAACAGTTCTGTGTCGTCGACTGCGAACGCCCAGACGCTTACGTTTGAGCTACCGAGGTCGAGCGAATCCCAGGTTTCTCCATAATCGGTGGAGCGATATACGCTATGCCCCCAAGTCGAGGCATAAAGGTTCGAGCCCGTAGTGCCGAGTGCCAGAACATCAAAACCACTCAACCCGCATTGGACCCACTGCGCAGAAATGAGGGTTGGTGCACCCACAAATACAGCAAGAAGCACGCCTGTGAGTATTGATCCGGTGTGAGTCATGACTCCCTCAGAATTGGTGCGGCAATTGCGCCCTAACGGCCGCGGCTAAGCCCGCCCGAACGACCGAACATCTTGGCCGTCTCGTCGTTCGGTCGGGCGGGCTGCGGCGGATATGGATTCACTATTGAATGAGGGTACGTTGAGATGTCAGCTTCACCGTTGTTTCGGATCTTGAGCTCGTTTCACGCCAGCCACTTCTGATTCAGGGTACTTCCGTCAGCTCCAGCCGCTTGTTAGGCGGCGCGCAACGGAATACGGACGGCTTGGCGTTGACAATCGTGTAACCGCCAATGTCATAAATCAAGATGCAACCCACACTTGAGCGCCGGGAACAGCATCGGGGGAGCGTCCCGATGAATGCTGAGCGAAAACCCGGCACCCCAATAAATACCGACACCGGAATCGAGCGCGCAGTCGTGCCCTACGGTCATTTCAATCCCTACACCGCTGGGCTTGAACCTATTGCCATCGGCTGGAATGTCATAGGGCGTCAGGTACATTAGGTCGCATGTTGCATTGTTAACTCCCAAGAACATCCCGCGACCGTCAGCGTTGAAGAAGTAGGAGCCCCGCATGCCGAGCGCCCATACGACATCGAGCGTGCCTGCCTCGTGCGAGTTGATGAGAAACCAACCGACCGTTGGACCAACGCTAATACGATCACTGAGTTGTACACCCACACCTGCGTGAAGTACTTCCGAAGGACCCACCCCACAGTACACAGTGGCCATGCGAATTTCAGGTGGAGATTCCGCTCTACCGGCATTCACAAAACAGACCGCCGCGACAAGTATCGCAATCCTAGAGCACCTCACACGAGACTCCATAAACATTCATCCGTTTCCGGGATTCGTGCGATAGAGATTCGAGACCGCAAAGCGACCAACCGCGCGCGCCGCCTAACGGCCGCGGCTGAGCCCGCCCGAACGACCGAACATCTTGGCCGTCTCGTCGTTCGGTCGCCCGCCCGGACGACCGTCCGGTCGGACGGGGGCGGGCTGCGGCGGAAATGGATACACTATTGATTCAGGGAACGTTGAGATCTTTGCCGTAACGTTGTTTCGGATCTTGAACTCGTTTCACGCCAGCCGTTTTCCCCAAAGGGTACTTCCGTCAGCTCCAGCCGCTTGTTAGGCGCTTACTTGTGTGCCTGACCTCTCAGCCGTTCGAAGCGGGTGGCGAAAGGACTCTCGTTCCGAACCAACCTTCACTCTGGTCCGCCACCCGCGTGCATCGGAAGTCCGCGGGCGGCGCGCACCTGAAACGGCTTCAAACAACGGGACCAATTTCCACTTACCGCAAAGATTCACCAAAGGCGACTGCCTGAAAAGGCAACAGAACACCGACACGCAACCACTAATCAACTCACTTCACGATCTGGACAGACTCTATCCCACAACTCATTTCGTTTCGTGCGCGCCGCCCGCAGAGCGCCTAACGGCCGCGTTTCATTCCGATTCGAAACGATTTAGCATTTCTCAGCTAAGTCGTATTCGAATCGAGAATCCCGCTCTTCTTAACCACCTTGCGCGGGACCTGCGGCGGAACCACCTTCCATTCACCGCAAGGGTACACATCCGTTCTATTGAACTAGAACTGACGACCGTCTTGAGCTCCGACATTCGCCAGTCTTGATTTGATGAAGCTCCTTCCGTCAGCTCCAGCCGCTTGTTAGGGCGCACTCCTAGGCCCTACCGTATAGAGGAAATGTGAACACCATTACGGGGATACCTCGATTGCTTTCCATGCATCCACTGATCAAAGGCATATACCAACTCAAGCGGTTGGGAATAGGAGGACGATAGATTGAAGCGCCTCTCTCTAGCATCATTCGGTTGAACTTTGTACTTCCGAGGAACACCCCCCCATCAATATGAGTAGAATCTTCGTCGCTCGGATACTAGAGAACAATAATTGTCCTTCCGGCACGATTCTTCTCAAGAAAGTGGCATGGAACGCCTCAGTAGCTGTCGACTAGCCGGGAAGATGTACGATATTCAGGAACATCGACGGCGCCACTGGGTTCTTTGCGGCAGACTTGAAAGACGAGTCATTAACGACTAGAGGCACGCCGCCGAGCGGCGTGCCAAATTTGCCACGGTCGCGTTTCTGTCCAATATTGGCGCGTACAACTAGTGTAGTGTCTCATAAATAACTTTACTATAACTCCGGAGTTCCTTATCATGGTTCAACCGCCTATCTTACGGAGGAAGAACCATGAAGAAAGGTCGTCCTATCCGGCCCCTGGTGTTGAGCAAGGACGCTCGCCAGGATCTCGATGCTCTTGCCCGTTCACGGACGCTGCCGCATGCACTTGTTGTGCGAGCGCAGCTTGTGTTGCGAGCCGCTGCCGGCGAATCCAATACGGCCATTGCCGCACTGCTTCGACTCACGCGGCCAACCGTCGGTATCTGGCGCCAACGCTACCTTGAGCATGGCATCCAAGGGCTGCACGATGACCTGAAGCCAGGACGACCGCGGACGATTTCCGACGAACGCGTGGCGGCGCTGGTGCGCAAGACCCTGAAGACCAAGCCCAAGAATGGCACCCACTGGAGCGTCCGGTCCATCGCCGAAGAGACCAAGATTTCTCATGCAACCGTTCACCGGATTTGGCGCGCGTTCGGTCTGCAACCGCATCGGCAAGAACACTTCAAGTTGTCGAACGACCCGTTCTTTGTCGAAAAGGTCCGGGACATTGTTGGGCTGTATCTGAGTCCGCCAGAGAATGCCGTGGTGCTGTGTGTTGATGAAAAGAGCCAAATTCAAGCGCTGGACCGAACGCAACCGATGCTCCCGATGGGGTTAGGATACGTCGAGGGTGTCACGCACGACTACGTACGGCATGGAACCACAACGCTGTTTGCCGCGCTTGACATCGCGAGTGGCGATGTGGTCACCCAATGCAAGGAGCGGCATCGCCATCAAGAGTTTTTAGCGTTCCTCAAGCACGTAGAAACGAGCGTGCCGAAGCATCTCGACGTCCACATCATTCTCGACAACTATGCGACGCACAAGCATCCGCGCATCAAGCGATGGCTTGCCGTGCGCGATCGGTGGCATGTGCATTACACGCCGACATACTCATCGTGGCTGAATCAGGTCGAGCTCTGGTTCAACCTGATCACGCAGCAGGCCATCCGACGCGGCACCTTCTCAAGTGTCAAAGAACTGACCGCAAAGATCGAAGCGTACGCTAAACAATACAACAAACACCACAAGCCGTTTGTCTGGACAGCTACGGCAGATTCGATTCTTGCCAAGATTGAACGACTTTGTCAACGTATCTCGGAGACGGCACACTAGCGGGAGCTCACCGAAGGGGGCGAGCACTTTGCAGCCTACCAGTCATAGGTCACGTACCTGCTCAGAAGTGAGAGCGTCGGGTGCTGCGTGTTACCTGCAACTGACTATTTCAGGAAAATGATCTTTTTGATTTCCGAATATGAACCTGGGGTGTCGGCAGAAGTCGGATGGGCGAGCAAACGGCAGAAATAGACACCGCTTGACAAGTGAGTGGCATCCCATTGCCGAGTGTAGATGCCAGCTGGCAATTCTCCAGAGACAAGTACCGCAACCTCTCTGCCTAGGGCGTCGAATACCTCAAGTGATACATAGGAACATGTTGGAATCCCAAACGAAATAGTAGTCGTCGGGTTAAATGGGTTTGGAAAATTCTGGCCAAGACTGAAAGCCTTTGGTACATGCGATGTGAGCCTCTGCACAGATGTCATTTCCGAGAGCGGCCGCCGTGAGATGCCGCCACCATATGATCCTGCAAAGAGATTCGTGCCGCTGACGGTAAGAGACTGGATACGGGTATTCGACAAACCAGTGTTGACGCTCGTCCAGCTAGTGCCCTGGTTGGTGGAGAGAAAGACGCCGCCATTATCAGCCCCGGCGAAGAGATTCCCGCCGTAAACAACAAGGGACGTGAATGTTGTATTTGTCGAGAGAGTCAAGTCGGCTGTCCAACTTGTGCCGTCGTTCGTGGATTGAAAGACCTCGCCATCTCGAGTCCCGGCAAGGAGAACCGTACCAGTGGCCGCTAAAGAGTAGACATACGGGTCAGTCAATCCAGTGTTGACGGCCGTCCAGCTTGTGCCGTTGTCGGTGGAAAGATACACGCCGCCGCCGTAAGTCCCGGCGAAGAGATTTGTGCCACTGGCGACAAGAGCAAAGACTATCTTGTTAGGCAAACCACCATTGATGGGCGTCCAGCTTGTGCCGTTGTTTGTGGAGAGAAAGATACTGCCGTCAGTCCCAGCGAATAGGCTCGTGCCCCTGACGCCCAATGAGTGGACATTAGAGTCCATCAACCCGGCATTAACGGCCGTCCAGATTGTGCCGTTGTTGGTGGAGAGAAAGACGCCGCCATTTGTCCCGGCGAAGAGATTCGTGTCGCTAACCGCAAGCGAGGCAACATGGGAGCTCGTCAATCCTGAATTGACCGCGGTCCAGCTTGTGCCGTTGTTAGAGGAGAGAAAGATGCCGTCATCAGTTCCGGCGAAGAGATTCGCGCCTCCGACGGCAAGAGCATTGACATTAGCATACGTCCATCCGGTGGTGGCAACCGACCAGCTAGTACCGTTGTTAGTGGAAAGGAGGACGATGCCATCATAACTCCCGGCGAAGAGGTTCGAGTCACTGACTGCAAAAGAGTAGACATAGGAATTCGTCAATCCTGTATTGACGCTGGTCCAGCTTGTACCATTGTCGGTCGAGACAAATACCTTGCCTGCTTCAGTAGCTGCGATGAGACTTATGCCGCTTACAGCAAGAGCGTTAACCATAGAGTTCGTCAATTCTGCGTTATTGACAGCCCTCCAGCTTGCGCCGTTGTCATCGGAAAGAAAGACGCCGCCACTCGTCCCAGCAAAGAGATTCGTGCCACTGACGGCAAAAGAGTAGACAGACGCCGTCAATCCGGCGTTGACGGCCGTCCAGATTGTGCCGTTATTTGTAGAGAGAAAGACGCCGCCACTCGTCCCAGCAAAGAGATTCGTGCCACTGACGGCCAAAGAGTAGACAGACGCCGTCAATCCTGCGCTGACGGCCGTCCAGCTTAGGCCGTTGTTTGTGGAGAGGTAGACGCCGCCATTAGTCCCGGCAAAGAGATTCTTGCCGCTGACGGCAAAAGCAGAGACATAAAAGGCGGCAGGATCCGCCAAACCAACATTAACGGCCGTCCAGCTTGCGCCATTGTTTGTGGATAGGAAGACGCCGCTGCCATAAGTGCCGGCGAAGAGATTTGAACCGCTTACGGCGAGAGCAAAGACAAGGTGGTTCGGCAAACCGGCGTTTACGGCCGTCCAGCTTGTGCCGTTGTTGGTGGAGAGAAAAACCCCGCTCCCAGATTCATAATAGAACAAGCCAGAAGCGGCGGCGAAAAGATTCGTGCCATTGACAGCTAGAGCATTGACATTACCCGCATACGGTCCGTTGGCGTTGCCCACATATGGCCCATCGGTTTCAATCCATTGGGCCTCTAGGGAGTTCAGATTGGCACAGAGCAAGGACGCCAATAAAGAAGTGGTACTGGCAATACCACGCACGTGATGGACGAGGGTCTTCATATGCGATTCTCTTTGCGAAATTGCGAAGCGCAATCACGGCTAACGACTGCAAGCACGCGGGCTTCAAGGCTCGCTCAAAGTATCGATTTGAAAATGGGGACACCACATTCAGTCTGGAATCTAGATTTGCACAACGAAGAACCTCAGTGCTGTACCTTGATCATTGTTGTGGTGACCGCGTCGATTCGGGCAGATAATCTTCCACCCAGTCGCGATGGGACGCTTATGCAGTCGAGTGGCTTCATCTGGGAACTCCCGAGTGCGCCCTAACGGCCGCGGCTGAGCCCGCCCGAACGACCGAACATCTTGGCCGTCTCGTCGTACGGTCGCCCGCCCGGACGACCGTCCGGTCGGACGGGGGCGGGCTGCGGCGGAAATGGATACACTATTGATTCAGGGAACGTTGAGAAGTCAGCTTCACCGTTGTTTCGTTTCTTGAACTCGTCTCTCCCCGGCCACTTTTGATCGCCCTTGACACCGTCAGCTCCAGCCGCTTGTTAGGCGGTTGCGCATGAGGGAGAATTCTGGTACTTTCAGGCATGCCCGAAGTGAGCAGATTTCTAGGAATTATCATCGCGATCTTCTACCAAGATCATGTCCCACCACACTTCCATGCGAAGTATGGAGAATACGAAATCACGGTTGCGATCGAGTCCGGCCTGGTTTCAGGTCAATTCCCGAAGCGCGCACTCGGCCATGTGTTTGAATGGCTTGATCTCCACAAGGCCGAACTTTTGGAGAATTGGAGACTCGCGGAGGAGCGGAAGCCATTGAAGCCGATTTCACCATTGGAGTAGCGATATGATTCCGAGAATCGTCGATGCACGATATGTCGAACAGTACACCATCTGGTTGAAATTCAGCGATGGCTCAGATGGTGAGGTCGATCTGAAAAATCAACTTTGGGGTCCTGTGTTCGAACCACTCAAAGACCTCGCAACATTCCGCAAATTCAGAGTCCACCCGGAACTCCACACAATCGTCTGGGACAATGGAGCGGACTTCTCACCAGAATTCCTACACACGTCACTCCGCGCAACCGCCTAACGGCCGCAGCTGAGCCCGCCCGAACGACCGAACATCTTGGCCGTCTCGTCGTTCGGTCGCCCGCCCGGACGACCGTCCGGTCGGACGGGGGCGGGCTGCGGCGGAAAGGGATACACTATTGATTCAGGGAACGTTGAGATCTTAGCCGTACCGTTGTTTCGGATCTTGAACTCGTTTCACGCCAGCCGTTTCCCGACCACCGTACTTCCGTCAGCTCCAGCCGCTTGTTAGGTGGCGCCACTACCGAATTACTAGAATAGTACTGTTATGCCGAGTGTGAATGCACGGCGGTTCTTCTGGACATAATCTATCGGATTGTTGCCGAAAGGAACAAACTGAAGACCTTCGGCATCCAAATTGAGGTGAGCAACGATCGGCACTGAAATGTCAAGACCGAATAACCCGGAGGTGGTCCGATCCGTAGAATTTGTACCGTGATTGCCACCGAGGTCAGTGCCCCCAATGTACGTGGTCCACGAAATGTGTTGGGCAACTCCCACAAAGAAGCTTATTGGTATAGGTAGACGCGGCGCGAGCACCCGTGGACGCACGCCAATACGTGCCGTGAGAATGTGGCCGCGTTGTGAGTACGTAACGAAATCGTAAATGGGAAGGGGCTCATTTATGCCGTCTGACCAGTAGCCCCAAGTTGCTGCCCAGAATAGGTACGGCCGGAACAACTGACCACCAACCTGAAGTTCGGGGTAGAAGGACCAAAGATAACCTTCCCCTTGGAAATCAAGGGATTGAGTCCTGATTGCGCCGGCTCGCACCGAAGTGAACGAAATGTCGACTTGGGCTTCACTTCTAGTCTGGACCAAGATGAGAGCAGCCACCAGGACTGCGAACATTCTGCCATTGAGCACGCGCAACTCCTTGCTATACTCGTTGTGTGCGGCGCCGCCTAACGGCCGCGGCTGAGCCCGCCCGAACGACCGAACATCTTGGCCGTCTCGTCGTTCGGTCGGGCGGGCTGCGGCGGATATGGATACACTATTGAATAACGGTACGTTGAGATCTTCGCCGTAACGTTGTTTCGTCTCTTGAAGTCGTTTCACGCCGGCCGAATTCCCCAAAGGGTCCTTCCGTCAGCTCCAGCCGCTTGTTAGGGGGCACTCCGTAACCTGACTAGTAGTCCGTCTGGTAAGTAATGTTGACATTAGTCGATGTCACTGAATCCGTACTCACCGCAACAGGCTGGATGTAGCCCTCACCGTCGAATGAGTTTGAGTAGAACAGGGTGTCCTCTTGGACGAAGATGCTGTAATGTCCGACTGGAAGACTAATCTGGAAGAAGCCGGAATCGTTGGATATCGTTTCTCCTACAAATGTCGAAAGAATACGGGAATAGAAAGCCGAATAGCCGACTCGAACCACCGAGTCCCACTTTGTCGGAGTGTACACCAAAATCGGTCTCTTGACCGGTGTTGCTGTTATGGGACCTCCAGAGAAATAATCGCCCTGCAAGAACCAGACCCTCCCCGCCACACCTTGGCGAATGGTGACTTTGAGAGGATCGTCAGCTGAAGGCGGCGGATCAACTATTCCTTTGCCGCAGCTTCCTTGAAGGAGACACAGTGAAAACGCCAGCCACCACATCGGCGTCGGATTTGAGAGATGTCGAAAGGGCTGCATTGGAATTGCCTCCCGATGAGAAGTGCCCCCTAACGGCCGCGGCTGAGCCCGCCCGAACGACCGAACATCTTGGCCGTCTCGTCGTTCGGTCGGGCGGGCTGCGGCGGAATCAGTTCCACTGTTTGGATAAGGGTACGTTGAGAAGTCAGCTTCAACGTTGTTTCGAATCTTCAAACCGTTTCACGCCGGCCACTTTTGATCGCGGGTCCTTCCGTCAGCTCCAGCCGCTTGTTAGGGCGCTGTCAGTTGCTCCAACCGATTTTCTCTCCACCTACTTGAAGAGGAATCTTCAGATATGCACCCACTTCCGAGACATTCTCACGTCCAGAATACCAAGTGTGAGCGTAGTACGGGAGTATGCCGCCGCCTGTCCACACGGTACCGGTATAGCCTACGAACTTGTCTGAATTGATCGAGGTCCAAGATGGACCAAATGAAATCGCTAACCAGGGCATGCCAACTTCTGCGACGGAGTGAAACTTACTGGAGGATTCTCCCCACATATCGTACTTCAGCGCGATGCCAACAAATAGTCGTTCGTTTAGCCACTCCGTGGCGCTCACCTCAAAACCGAAGACAACTCCTCCCCCATTTCCGAATACGTATCCAAGACTGATACCAGGATTGAGGAATGTGTACTTCGGCTGCGCAGAAGCTGCTACGCTTATGAATGCGATCAGAACCAGTAACTTTGTTCGCATCGAGAATGTGCACCCTCCTGACAGCGCCCTAACGGCCGCGACTGAGCCCGCCCGAACGACCGAACATCTTGGCCGTCTCGTCGTTCGGTCGGCGGCTGAGGGATACACTATTGAATTAGGGTACGTTGAGATGTCAGCTTTACCGTTGTTTCATCTCTTGAACTCGTTTCACGCCAGCCACTTCTGATCGCGGGTTCTTCCGTCAGCTCCAGCCGCTTGTTAGGCCGCCATCTCATCGGCCGCGAACGGGAATAGTCACTTGAGTGTTCCAATCGAACGAGTCCAAGAAGTTCGGTGTGTGGTCTGTCAGAGTCCAAAAAGGCCCGGTAACATGACATTGAATTACAATACTATCCAGACTCTCGAATTGGTTCCTTGCCCATAAGGTATCGGATATGGTCAAGGGATGGCCAACCGAATCAGGATACGCAGCGCCCATGTAGATGACTATGCGTTCGTATCCGACAGCTACAAGCGTGAATGTATTTAGCGATCCAGAACAGCCTTCAAAATGGTACTTCAACGTGAATGGAAACACGGCGTTGAGGCTGTCAGTATTTGGATTGCGCTTGACACCGTAGTCGACCGCAAATGAGTCGACGACAAATTGTCGAGAAAGTATCTCAGGCTCCGAGATATTGACTGGGCGGACAGGGTCGCCAGTATCTCTGCACCCAGAGAGTAGAACGACCGTCGAAAGGGCGATGAAAAACGTTCTCAGCATGATTTGGCCTCTCTGTGCCCAGGGATGGCGGCCTAACGGCCGCGGCTGAGCCCGCCCGAACGACCGAACATCTTGGCCGTCTCGTCGTTCGGTCGGGCGGGCTGCGGCGGATAAGGTTACACCAATGAATTACGGTACGTTGAGAAGTCAGGCGGAACGTTGTTTCGGATCTTGAACTCGTTTCAGGCCAGCCACTTTCCCACCACCGTCCTTCCGTCAGCTCCAGCCGCTTGTTAGGCGGGGCCCACTAATTGCCACTTGCAAGTTAGTATTACGAATGTTATAATACTCACAAAGGAGCGATCAACATGCACAAGACTGCCGTCAGACGCGTCGGCAATAGCCTCGGGATCACTCTACCTAAGACTATTGTGGAAAGTTACCATCTCAATGAAGGCGATGAGTTGCATCTCATTGAAACCAGTGATGGCCTGATGCTGACTCCATTTGACCCGAAATTCGCCGACTGGGCGAGCGCCTACGAGAAAACCAATAAGCGCTACCGAAACAGCCTTCGCGCATTGGCAAAGTAATGGCGATTCGGTTCATTCCCGAAGAAATTGTTCCCGTTCTCCATGCCGACCTGATCAGACAGTACGGTGGCGTCCCGGGTATAAGGGATCGCCATCTCCTTGCCTCGGCCCTCGCCCAACCCAAGATGACAGCACAAGGGAAATTCCTCCATCGATCCGTCTTTGACAAGGCGGCTGCATATGGGTTCCATGTTTGTCGAAATCACCCCTTCGTAGATGGCAATAAACGTGTCGCCCTTGTTCTCATGGCCATATTCCTAGAACGGAATGGTTGGTCCTTGTCTGCATCAGAAGAAGAAACCTACAAAACAATGATAAGCCTCGCGACAGGCACCGTATCGAAACCCGCCCTCTCTTCGTGGCTGAAGACCCACTCTTCGAAGACGTCTCCTCGTCGGTAGGCCCCGCCTAACGGCCGCGGTTGAGCCCGCCCGAACGACCGAACATCTTGGCCGTCTCGTCGTTCGGTCGGGCGGGCTGCGGCGGATATGGTAACACTATTGTATGAGGGTACGTTGAGAAGTCAGATCCACCGTTGTTTCCACTCTTGAACTCGTTTCACGCCGGCCACTTTTGATGGAGGGTCCTTCCGTCAGCTCCAGCCGCTTGTTAGGCGGCGCTCAACTACTCTCCATTGTATACTGTAAACCGAATTAAGTGATTGTCCTTGAAATAAAACCAGACTTCGTAAGCTAGCACGTCTTTAGTGGTGCGATAGTCCGTGTTGTATGAGAGATAGCGAAACTTCTGCGCAACTGAATCGATCGCGGGCTTGCCAAGAAGTCGTAGTATCCGTTGTGGGGATGAACCGAGACGTATTCGGCCGTCCAATGCAAGGTCTGGTCGTAGGTGGCTAGAAATTGCAGTGTCCGGCAATTCCCGGATAAACTTGAACTCATCTGGCAAATCCTCCGCTGCACCGTAAGAGAAGGAAATCTCGTCCACATGCCAGTCGACTCCCCACTCCACGCGAAGAACGACCAGCTTCCTTGGATCAGTGAAGTACGACGTTCCACCGTGGCCACCTTCTTCAGAATAATATCCATGACCGAGCCAGTTGGAAACACTATCACGCCAGCAATCAAGCACGGATATCTTTCCAAATCGGCTCGGGTAAGATAGTTTCGAAAGCACGGAATCCGGTCGGACATCCCATTCACCTGGGCTATCCAATGAGTCGGGCCTGCGAACCCAACCGCTATCTTGCGCTACGGAATCGACCTTGATATTCGGGTCCAGCCTGACATCCCAGTCCCTCTCCTGAGCCGACAACTGTTGGGGAGAATAAATCGTTACCACAGTTAAGGCGACAGCGACTAGCATTTGACTCATGCACATACGAAGTGTCATGTTGACCTCGGAGCGCCGCCTAACGGCCGCGGCTGAGCCCGCCCGAACGACCGAACATCTTGGCCGTCTCGTCGTTCGGTCGGGCGGGCTGCGGCGGAATCTGTTACACTATCAAATTAGGGTGCGTTGAGATCTTAGCTTCACCGTTGTTACGATTCTTGAACTCGTTTCACGCCGGCCACTATTGATGGAAGGACCTTCCGTCAGCTCCAGCCGCTTGTTAGGCGGCGGCACAAGTGTCAAGGGACAATGGTGTGGCCGGAGTTCCTGAGTGCAACGCAGGCCGCTTCAAATGTCTCCGTGCGGACTAGGATCAAGTCCGTATCAAATGTCGACACGGCAAAGAGGCTAATGCCAGCCTCTGCAAGGACCCCGGTGAGTGTTGACAAAACACCAACCATTTCAAATGGCAGCAAACCATCAACTTCGAGAGAACGCCAGTTTCGTTCGGCCTGGATATCCCCGGGCAACATCGAGTCAGGACACACTATCGAAAGTTCTGTCCGCGAACGTGTGATAGACCACGTCTCGCCCAAGGTTGCCCACTCTGGAATTGGGCTCTCCGAAGGCAGCTTGCAGATTGCGAACGGTTCAGGGAGAGCATGAAGATGAAAGGTCTGGGCCATGGTCTTCGTTGTCGCCGCCGCCCAACGGCCGCGGCTGAGCCCGCCCGAACGACCGAACATCTTGGCCGTCTCGTCGTTCGGTCGGGCGGGCTGCGGCGGAATCTGTTACACTATCAAATTAGGGTGCGTTGAGATCTTAGCTTCACCGTTGTTACGATTCTTGAACTCGTTTCACGCCGGCCACTATTGATGGAAGGACCTTCCGTCAGCTCCAGCCGCTTGTTAGGGCGCGGCACTGGTCACCTGAATGTGAGTGCGTGATAGATAGATTCGGTCCCGATGGCGCGCATTGCCACCGTGGGATCATCACACAAATAGAAAACGTACGCATCGGCTACGTCGTCTTTGTGGATCACGGATATGACGCAAAACTTGTACCCCGTCCCGAACTCTGAGTCGGTTCGCACGGCACAGGATCCTCCCGCGTCCGCACCAAATTCCCTCTTCACATCGTCCGGTGGATAGCGCGTCGCTTTGGGCTCGATCCCATTGGAAATATTGAGGCCCATCGTCATTAACATTGTCATGAACATACTATTCCGGTTCGGCTTTCCCTGCGAGTGAGCATCGAACGGCCAAATACGATAACGAATCTCAAGCTTGACTGTTTCCGACTTCAGCGCAAAATCATACTCAACGTCCCCGTTGGCAACCACTGGAGTTCGGACAAAACCAGAGGGAACGGTGAATCGCATCCCGTTTTGCTGAAGAAGCTGCTGAAACGAATCAGGCAATGATTGGGCATGCAGCTCAGGATATCCTGAAATAACCCAGATACAGATCGCCATGAAGAAACAGACGACTTTCATTTGCTCCCCCACTCTGGATAGGTTGCACGACGACAGATTAGGCCGCGCCCTAACGGCCGCGGCTGAGCTGCGGCGGAAACTGATCCTGTGGTAGGATCAGGGTACGTTGAGAAGTACGCTTTACCGTTGTTTCCACTCTTGAACTCGATTCACGCCAGCCACTTCTGATTGCCCCTGACACCGTCAGCTCCAGCCGCTTGTTAGGGCGCACTCGAGCGTTCAGTGTCAAGCTGCTCGAGGTGATCCTCACGCAATCGATAGCGGTAGGTTACCGTCCTCGTGGGACCGACTGGTTCACCCTCCACTGGATAAATCGTCAAGGTAATAGACACGATTGCACCCTTCTGCACGACATCATTCACCTCCGCGTTCTCGGATGGAAATTTATACGGTTTGAGAGCAGATGGTTGACCTCCGATATTCAGTACTGGAATGAGGAAAAGATCGGTTCCCGTCCAAACGGATTGACACTGTAGCTCAACAATTGCATCGATCAGACTGTCGCTATTGAGACGTACCCACGATTGACCTGCGTATTCGATGTGAAAGTATGGAGGGTCCTCACCCTCGGCAAGCGAGTCGACAGGAAAGGTATATTGCCCGTCTCGGAGGTAGACCGGTCGATCACCTGAGTTCAGAACGTAGGTGCTATTCCTCAGCGTGTCTATCCTCAACCGGAGAGAATGCTCGGAATGCGTAGGCCGCGGCTTGTGGCTTGACTGAGAATAGCAATACGAAGCACAGAGGGCCGCACAAACGAGCACGAGTACTTGTCGTCGAACCATTTGAGTGGCGTCCTAGAGTGCGCCCTAACGGCCGCGGCTGAGCTGCGGCGGAAATGGTTACACTATTGAATGAGGGTACGTTGAGAAATCAGCTTCAACGTTGTTTCGGTTCTTGAACTCGTTTCACACCAGCCGTATTCCCCAAAAGGTCCTTCCGTCAGCTCCAGCCGCTTGTTAGGGCGCATTCGTGGCTAGTACCAGAGATCAACTTCACCTGCTGCAAGGCGGAACGTGACAGTAATCAGATCATGATCTCGAACTGCAACACTGTCGAGGAAGGCCGGCTTGTACGCAATGAATTTTGCGGTGATCCGGTAAGTTCCGGCTGGAATCGCAGGGATCAGAAAATGCCCTACAGTGTTTGTGCTAGAGCCGCGATTAGCATTCTCGACGAAGATCGACGCACCAGATATCGGTTCACCGGAGTCTCGGTCGTAGACATTCCCTACGATTGATGCGCCCGAAGAAACCGCTTCGTGTTGGATTGACGAAACAGTCGCGCCACTTTCAAACTTTGAACCCTTCAGATGAATCGTTCCCTTGTCTTGGTCAGTCACCCGATTGGAACAGGAGAGTGACAAGAAGAACAGAAGTGAAAGGGCAACACGTTTATGGATTTGAAGGACCATAATAGGATTCTCTGCATGCGCCCTAACGGCCGCGGCTGAGCTGCGGCGGAATTGGGTACACTATTGATTCAGGGTACGTTGAGATCTTCGCCGTCCCGTTGTTTCGATTCTTGAACTCGATTCACGCCGGCCACTTTCCGACCAGGGTACTTCCGTCAGCTCCAGCCGCTTGTTAGGGCGCAACCACTGAAGAAGCCCGATGCGGTCAAATGGGAAGTGAATTGACTCATGGAATCCAGTTGCAGGAAAACCATGCACGTTCGCCTGTGTCAATGTCCCCAGTACCATCGACATTGACGAGGTGTATCTTGAAGTTGCCCCCAAGTGGATCTAGTGCGAGATAAGCAATTTTCGACCCGCTGGGCGAGCATTTATATGATCCATTAACCAGCAGTCCATGATTCGTAAGACGCGCAATATCAGATCCATCAGAATTCATGACATAAAGATCGACACCTGCGCCCTGCGACTTGGAGAACAGCAGCCGCCGACCGTTTTCAATGAATCGAGGCATAAACGAAACGCTGTCGCTGGTGAGGCGTCTAACCGTTGATGTGATGGTAGAGTACACATATACATTCACGGGCATGCCTTTTCCGGCCTTATTCGATTCGTAGCACCAGAAGGCAAAGCTCACTCCATCGGGAGACCAATCGCCGCCTTGAACGTATTTGGGGAGTGCGTAAGTCAAAGGGCAACAATTCTGACCAGCGCAATCGACTGACCATTTGTAAGCGATACTATCCTGTGTGCGCATGAAGAGGATCCTGCTCCCGTCGGGCGACCAAAGAGGATCAAAATCGATATTGTCATGGGTAAGCTGGGTAGTTGCGAGATCAGCCAATGAAACGATACATATTTCTGATCCGGTTGCACCCGATCGATTGAAGGCAATTGACCGCCCGTCTGGAGACCACGCGTATGTCAAGAAGGCTGCGTCTGTTGGACCATGCACCATCGCTAGCCTCTGCACTGTGGAACTGGATCTATGTACAATAGAAACCCAAGCTGACCCATCTGAGAGATCACGTTCGAAAAACGCCATTGTTCGGCCATCACGTGAAAAGGATGGTTGAGTCCCGCAACTAGATGTGATTCTGCTCTTGCCGGTTCCTTCGGCGGTAATTGTGTAAAGGACAAAGTCCGGTGAATCGAATACCAAACGTCCAGATAACTCGTCTTGGTTTGGTGGTTCTTCTAGATGCTCGCAAGAAAGGAAACCTAGGGCATTGACAATTGTGATCAGTAGCCCCAGCGACAAAGAAAGCGCATTTCCGCGACGAGCGGAAAGCGAAAGCGATGCGTTCTGAGATAAGTAGTCCATTCGCTCGGCTCCGGGTCCTTGGTTGCGCCCTAACGGCCGCGTTTCACCTGCGGCGGAACCACTTTCCACTTCACCGCAAGGGTACGTTGAGAAGTTGGACGATACGTTGTTTCCGCTTTTGCGTCGCTTCAAGCCGGCCATTTCTGGATACGGCTCCCTCCGTCAGGTGCAAACGCTTGTTAGGCGCTTACTCGTGCGACTGTCTCCCCTGTCGGTCCTAGCGGGTGGCGAAAGGAATCACTTTCTGGACCAACCCTCACTCTTCTTCGCCACCCGCGTGCAACGGAACTACGCGGGCGGCGCGCACCTGATACGGTTTCAAACAACGGAACCAATTCCCTTTTACCGCAAAGACTCACCAAAGAACAGTGCCTGGTCAAGGCAACACAAGATCGATACGCTCTCTCCCATCGAATCCCTCCACGAGATGGACAAAGCCCATACCCACATTCTCTTCCTTCCATGCGCGCCGCCCGCAGAGCGCCTAACGGTCACGGCTGAGCTGCGGCGGAAATGGGTACCCTATTGAACAACGGTACGTTGAGAACTAAGCTTCAACGTTGTTTCGGATCTTGAATTCGTTTCACGCCAGCCGTATTCCCCGAAGGGTTCTTCCGTCAGCTCCAGCCGTTTGTTAGGCGCTTACGTGTGTGCCTGACCTCCCCGCTGTTCGAAGCGGGTGGCGCGCCAACAGACCCTTTACCCAAATGAACTCCGTCCCTTTTGAGGTACAAGGGTCGGCCGAAGGTGCTGTTCTCGTCAGCCGTTCCACGAGATGGACTCTCCAACACTCTTCGTCTCCTGACACACAATGTGGTGACCGACTATTTGAACAACAAACTCTTTTGCGCGATACCCGCGTGCAAACGGAGTCAGGCGGGCGGCGCGCCCCCAAGACCGTTTCAAACGACGGGACCAATCGCCATTTACCGCAAGGATGCACCAAAGAACAGTGTCTGATCAAGGCAACATACAACCGATTCTCAATCTCCCACCGAATACCTTCACGAGATGGACAAAGCTTATACCCACAATCCTTTCGTCCCATGCGCGCCGCCCGCGAGCGCCTAACGGCCGCGGCTGAGCTGCGGCGGAAAGGGTATACACTATTGGACAACGGTACGTTGAGAACTCAGCTTCACCGTTGTTTCCTATCTTGTACTCGTTTCACGCCAGCCACCTCTGATGGAGGGTCCTTCCGTCAGCTCCAGCCGCTTGTTAGGCGGCGTCCCATCATTGGGAAACTGGACTGAATGCGATAGTGGCACGTGGACAACGAAAGTTCGTCGGTCTAGGAATTCCTCGGAATTTGAAGTACCGCACAATTCCATCATCAGGAACTGCCAAATGGACCAGGAGGGTCCATCGATGTTGCACGACGACCGAGCCGATTGGCTCGCAAGGGTGCCACAGAATCGTACCACGCCCGGATGATATCGAAACCTCTCGAGTAGAGGTCCGCTAGCATGGACTCCGGATTATTCAGTGGATCTCCGTCTTGCGTCGATCCGAGAATGTAGTATGCCCCAGAATCTGGGACCTCTCCGAGATCATCCGAACGTATAGCAGTAGAAGAGAACTTCGGACTGGCTCGATGCGGACTGTACATGTCGTCGGCAACACGAGTGCTATGGTATGTGAGAGCACACCCGGATGTCAGACAGATGGATAGCAATATGAGGAGCAGTCTCACAGTGTCGGTTCTCGATTGAGGACGCGGCCTAACGGCCGCGGCTGAGCTGCGGCGGATAGGGATACACTATTGAACAACGGTACGTTGAGATCTTGGCCGTACCGTTGTTTCGAATCTTGAACTCGTTTCACGCCAGCCACTTTCCGACCAGGGTACTTCCGTCAGCTCCAGCCGCTTGTTAGGGCGCCGACCTATCTCACTTCAGAAGAGTCATCTTCCGTGTTTGCGTTTGACCACCTGAAGCAAGGCGACAAAAGTAGATTCCGCTGGACCGATCAGACGCATCCCAATAAACAGAATGTATTCCTGCAGACTGACGCTCATCTACCAAGGTCACAATCTCCCGGCCTAGAACATCGAATACTTTCAGAAGAACCTCCGCCTGATCGGACAGCTCATAGACGATCGCGGTAATCGGATTGAATGGATTGGGGTAGTTTTGATGCAAGTTGAAGCGGGAGAGGCCTGGTTCGTGCGCGATGCCTGTAGCAGTGACCATCTCCGAAAGTGGGCGGCGCCAGACACTGTTGACGTGCCCAATGTCGCTTGCGGTCGCCGTGTAGAGGAATCTGCCATCAGACATGAGCGAGCGCACGGGTCTTCCGCCGAGCCCGAGATCTCCGCCAATCCATCGTTTGCCACGATCGAGCGAATAGAACATTCTTGGTTGATAGGTCGAGCCGCTCGCGTATATAATGGTATCGCGAATCGCAAACTCCCCAAAACTAATCCGCGTAGATTGATCCAGGAGGTCGTTCACTGCCGACCATGAAGTCCCGCTGTCCGTTGAACAGAATATATCTCCCATACTGGAACGCAACGCATAGAGTGCGGTCTGACCTGAGGGTTCTCGCATAAGTCTGAGTGAAGCGAACTCCAATGCCTCTGAATTGACCACTTCCCATGTCGACCCCATAGTACTCGATCGATAGACTCCCCCGTTCGTTGCGGCAAAGAGCGAACCACTTTCCCCCGCATATCCCACAAAAAGCAACGAGTTCACTCTGAACGGAGTCAGATCGTTCTGTGGACTGTCCCAATGAGCACCAACATCCATGGATACGACGAGCCCGCTATCGGTGCCCCCGATAACAATGGTATCCATCACAAGGAGCGTGTTGAACCCCCGATGTGTTTGGCCGATCTGGAGAGCCGTCCAATTGGTATCACCCTCGACCGAACGAAAGAGTGTTCGACTCGCGTCAAGCGCAAACAAAAAACTACCATGGGATGGATTCCGATAGGTTGCTAGGAGCCCGATGTCTTTTCGGGTAAAACCCGTGTCCAAGAAGCCCATCCAATTCCCACCATCAATCTCACGCCAAGTATCCCCAGAATCGCTCGATTGGAAGACCCGCCCCTCCCATGCTCCGACGAAGAGATTTGCCTGGCCCACCGATCCGGTGTCTACTGCCAACGAGAGAGCTATACCTTCCATGGGTCCATTTGTCGCAATCCATTGACCGTAGAGTGCCTTCGAACTGCAAGCTAGGGTAAGTCCAACAAGAAGTATACGTGTCAAAATCATTTGGAGAGCTCCTGTCATGTATCAGCCAGCCTGAAGTGGAGACATCCTCTAAGCTAATTGGGATGCAGGCGATCGAGTCATTTGATATGACCGCGTCGGCGCCCTAACGGCCGCGGCTGAGCTGCGGCGGATAGGGATACACTATTGAATCAGGGTACGTTGAGAAGTCAGCCGTTTCGTTGCTTCGAATCTTGAACTCGTTTCACGCCAGCCACTTCTGATTCAGGGTCCTTCCGTCAGCTCCAGCCGCTTGTTAGGCTTACCGCGACCTGATGGCGAAATTCACCTTAATGAAGCACCAGCCAGCCGCAGGACCCCCGTCCAAATTCCCAGTCACGTATCGTGACTGTAAGGCGAACTTCTTTGGCAGCATCGTCGAATACCGTTGAAGTCGCTGGCTCACGAGAAAGTATTATCATTGGATCTCGTTGCGGTTTGCCCTGATCGTTTACAAAAACGGCGAGTCCAACCCAGCCTTCCATTCCCAGTTCTCGTGCTTCGTCCGGATACTTCGGCTCCGCGAGTTCCTTGCACTGTGGCGGTCGGTAATTCTTGATTTCGAACCTTAGCGGCATTGTTACCCACACCATTACCGGGTTACCCACTGAGTCTCTTGCGGGGGAGAATCGACACTTCATGCAAAATCGCCTAGAATCATCGTCAAATAGGAACGCTATGTCGGGTTCTCGTTTGAGAATTTCCGTTTTGATCGGTGCACCATCCTTCCCAACGAGAACCTTGACGAAGAGTTTGGCGGTTACACTAGCACCGAGTGCCTTCCTGGGAAATTCTAAATCCGGTTTATACGTGAGATGAGGCTCAATCGCAACGTTCGCGACGGAAGAATCTTGTGCGGCCACCTGTCCAGTGAAGGCAAAAGCAAGAAGAATGGCGCGATATAGTAGACGAAGATTCATAGTGAGTTCCGATTACGGTTGAAAACCGAACGCGGTAAGCCTAACGGCCGCGGCTGAGCTGCGGCGGATAGGGTTACACTATTAAACTACGGTACGTTGAGATCTTAGCTTCAACGTTGTTTCGCATCTTGAACTCGATTCACGCCAGCCCATTTTGATTCAAGGTCCTTCCGTCAGCTCCAGCCGCTTGTTAGGCGGAACGCTAGTCGCCTGATTCGTCCCAATTGAAAGATACTCTCGCCTGTTTGATTAGGCTGGAGTCATTCCAGAGTCGGAGTGAGCCTTGGAGCACAATGTCACGTGGATGTTTCATGAACTCGCCCGGTGGCATGGTGAACCGACCTTGAAATGAATACTCCTCTCCAAGACAGGATTGTGTCCGAAATGAAAGTGAATCAATTGTAAGACGTACCTCCCGAAAGGTGCAGAGTAGTGCCTGTCCATCCTCGAGTTGCTTCTGGGGAAACCAGTAGACTTTGCACCTTGCCGGATCGACATGTTGCCAATCAGGGCTCGGTAGCAATTCAAAGTACCAGAAACTTTCAAAGCCCTTCACGTCGACTGAATCGAGTTGGTACACCCCGAGGTAGTCTTGCCAGCGCACTTGCGCCTTGGACGCACTTACACCCAAGGTGATCAGGACGACGAATATCGTAACGTGCATTCGCATGTGCGTGCTCGTGCGTTCCGCCTAACGGCCGCGGCTGAGCTGCGGCGGATATGGATACACTATTGAACTACGGAACGTTGAGAACTATGCGTAACCATTGTTTCATTTCTTGAAGTCGTTTCACGCCAGCCACTTTTGATGGAGGGTCCTTCCGTCAGCTCCAGCCGCTTGTTAGGCCGCACTCAGAGTCTCCGCTCACTTGACGAGCGCGGCCGACTTCGTAACGACGCGACCGTTGAATTGGATGGAATAGAAATAGATTCCGGAACTATAGTGCGACGCCTGCCAAGTTACCGAGTGTTGTCCGGACTCCTGGTGTCCCTTGAACAGGGTTTCACACTTTTGGCCGAGGAGGGAGTAAATCGTGATAGCAACATCTCCTGCTTGAGGTAATTCATACGAGATAATCGTTGATGAGTTGAACGGGTTCGGATAATTCTGCTTCAGGTGAAAGGAGACCGGATTCGAAGTGTTGGATCTAACACCAGAAATCAGATCATTTTGAAAGATATATAGACCACCGCGAAGATCAGCAACCAAGAGAAGGTCGCCCGAGGACGCCAAGGCATTTGGCGAGTCTCCAGTGTAAATGGAGTCGATGATCCGCGGGACCGGATCAGATGCGTAATCGACGATGAATGTCGTATTCGCGTAGGTTCCCACGTATGCATAGTGAGCGGCACACGCCACTGTTTTGGCCTGAGCGGAAAGTGGAGTGGTTGAAACGAGAACGGGAGATTGCGGATCAGAGATATCAAATACTCTGAGGCCAGCGGATCCATCAGCAACCAACGCTCTATTTTCAGATACAGCAACCCCGAAACAATAACCCACAGTCGGCAAGGTCGAAATCACTTTGGGGGCATTCGGGTCAAGAACGTCAACGACCCGAACGCCAGCTGAGCCTGCTGCAACGTAGGCATACATTCCGGAGAGTGCTACACCGGCAGATCTGCGCCCAAGGTACGCATGCCCGAGCCAGAAAGGATGGAGCGGGTCGCTGACGTTTGCTATGAACAATCCACTGTCCCTATCTGTGACATACAGGAGGCTATCTCGCACCTTGAGAGACGTCCCAACAATCGTTTCAAGGAATCCGACCTTGAAAATCGAGTCCTCTCGAGAGATATCGGCAATATCAACCGCTCCATAGTTGCTTGTGGTGAACGCGTACGCTCCTGAAACGTCAATGAAGAGCGCATTCTGGCCCGTCGTGAACGTACCAAAATCCACGGGTTCTTGTGGAACGGAGAGATCGACCGGCCGAATGCCGCTAACGCCCATTCCCAAGTAGACCCATGGACCGGAAACAGCAAGGCTGTATGTGCTTGGTTTCGTGGCATAATTGGAAACGGGGATAAGCACCGATGGGGTCTGAATGCCGTAGAGTTGCAAGCCGTCAGGACCGTCTGCAACAAAAAGAGTTGAATCGGCCACTTCGGTCGCGTGCGGCTCCGTGAGATTCAGTCTCCCGATTACTTTGGGGCTGGAAATCGAGTCAATCGAGACTGTACATATTCCGGAAGCTGCATCAGAGAAGAACGCGACATACGCGATTGATCCGTCGAGGCAGAGGCTCCCACCGGAAGAGGACCAATCGCCAGGAAGACTAACAGCACCGATTTCAGGGACGCTGTCCAGCAGCGCCAGGTTCAAGACATGAAAGCGACCGTACGAAAGGGGGCCGCCAGAGGTAGGCGAACTTGTAGCGAACACATACGGACCTGACAGACGAATTGAATTTACACCAAAGGAACCGTTTAGGAAGACTTGTCTCACCAGAGTTGGGGCGGAAGGTGTGTGTATGTCGTACACAAGCACACCTTGATCATAGGCCGCGAGATACAAGGAATCGTTCTGAAGGGCCAGATCCCCTGCATAACCTACAGTAGAAATGGTAGAAATCGCCTCCGGATAATGAGGGTTCGAGATGTCAAAAACCGTGAACCCCGAGATGTGCGCGACAAAGGCATGCGAGCCCGAAACATCAACTGACCGCGCGTCATCGTTGGTGGGTATCGATGATATCAATTTTGGCTTGTCTGGCAATGTCAGGTCTACGATGACGAGCCCCCCTGCACCATCTGCCACGTAGGCGAGTGAATCGACAAGTCGGATACGATAAGGGATGCCCGGGAGCAGAACACGACCGATTCTCTTCGGGGCAGACTGATTACCAACCCGGATTACGTCTAGGGCACTTCCGTTTGCAACGCAGGCGAGATTCCCGTCCACCGCCACAGAGTAGCAAGGTCCCTCGGGCAAACGGCTGACCAAGTGATATGTCGAGCTGGGTTGAGAGTACACCGTGGAGCATGTCAGAAGGAGAAGGAGCAGAATATGCTTCACCTCAGACGCCTCCTTTCATAATCGGGTGCGGCCTAACGGCCGCGGCTGAGCTGCGGCGGAAATGGATACACTATTGATAAGGGTACCGCTGAACGATTGCTTCACATCTGCCGCTGGTGTCCGTTGCCGTTCCGCGGCCAAAGTGCGACCAAGGTACTTCCGTCAGCTCCAACCGCTTGTTAGGCCGGACAGGGTGTTCAGCTCTGTCGGTCCAACCGCAGTGGCGTGGGCGGCGTAGTCTTGCTCGTGGTGAACCACACTCCCACTTGTAGTTTGCGTTTCACCCAACGGAGATGGTAACACCAACTTACACTCTTCCGAAATCCGACACGTTAAAGGACACCTTCACAAAACGTGCGAAGCTCTTTTCGCCGCCCACGCCCTCCTGGATAATGCCCCGCGGGCGGCGTGTAAGGAGAGGTTGCATGAATTGAAAGGCAACCTTCATCAAACACACTCTCACGAATTGTGCTCTTCCCCAAATATTCCAAAACCTGCGCCCGCCGCCCGCGGCGGCCTAACGGCCGCGATTGAGTTGCGGCGGAAATGGATACACTATTGAATTAGGGTACGTTGAGATCTCCGCCGGAACGTTGTTTCCGCTCTTGACCTCGTTTCACGCCAGCCACTTTTGATGACACGTCCTTCCGTCAACTCCAATCGCTTGTTAGGCGCTTACTTGTGTGCCTGACCTCTTAGCCGTTCGAAGCGGGTGGCGAAAGGACTCACTTTCCGAACCAACCTTCACTCTGGTCCGCCACCCGCGTGCATCGCGAGTCCGCGGGCGGCGCGCACATGCATGGGTTTCAAACAACGGAACCAATTCCCATTTACCGCAAAGATCCACCAAAGGCGACTGCCTGAAAAGGCAACACGCAACCGACACGCAATCTCTCCTGGACTCCCTTCACGAACTGGACAAATTCCATATCCACAATCATTTTGTACCGTGCGCGCCGCCCGCTGAGCGCCTAACGGCCGCGGCTGAGCTGCGGCGGAATTGGATACACTCTTGATTTAGGGTGCGTTGAGATCGTAGCTTCAACGTTGTTTCGTCTCTTGATCTCGTTTCACGCCAGCCACTTCTGATGAAGGGTCCTTCCGTCAGCTCCAGCCGCTTGTTAGGCCGGACCGGGTGCTGGCCCGTGGCCGATCCAGACTCGTGCGTGGGCGGTGATTCGGTGGCCGGCTCGTGAAGCACATTCCCCTTTCGGATCGACCAACCTTCAAGTGAGACTGGTCGGCTTTCCGATCGACCGTGGGGAGTGTCTCGCTTCAGAACGCACCATCATCCCCAATACACTTATTGTGAACACTCTCTCAAAATCCCCGCCAGCTCGTTCACCGCCCACGCTCCAGAACCTAGACCCGCGGGCGGCGTGCAGAGGAAGGCTCCATCAACTGAAACACAACCTTCCTCAAGTACTCTCCCACGATCTGTGTCTCACTCCAATCCTTAAATACTGCGCCCGCCGCCCGCGGCGGCCTAACGGCCGCGGCTGAGCTGCGGCGGAATCAGTTACACTGTTTGGATAAGGGTACGTTGAGAAGTCAGCTTCACCGTTGTTTCCACTCTTGAACTCGTTTTACGCCAGCCACTATTGATGGAGGGTTCTTCCGTCAGCTCCAGCCGCTTGTTAGGCGCTTACTCGTGCGCCTAACACCCCGGCCGATCGAAGCGGGTGGCGGAAGGAATCACTTTCTGAACCCACCTCACTCTGGTCCGCCACCCGCGTGCATCGTGAGTCCGCGGGCGGCGCGCACTTGAAAACGTTTCAAACAACGGAACCAATTTCCATTTACCGCAAAGACCCACCGAAGACCACTGCCTGGAGAAGGCGACACAACACGAACGAGCGGCCGCGACTCGACTCACTTCACGATCAGAAAGAACTCCACACCCACATTCATTTTGTTCCGTGCGCGCCGCCCGCAGAGCGCCTAACGGCCGCGGCTGAGCTGCGGCGGAAATGGTTACACTACTGAATCATGGTACGTTGAGAAATCAGCTTCAACGTTGTTTCGGATCTTGCACTCGTTTCACGCCAGCCACTTCTGATAGAGGGTACTTCCGTCAGCTCCAGCCGCTTGTTAGGCGCTTAATAGTGTGCCTGATTTCTCAGCCGTTCGAAGCGGGTGGCGAAAGGATTCACTTTCCGAACCAACCTTCACTCTGGTCCGCCACCCGCGTGCATCGCAAGTCCGCGGGCGGCGCGCACCTGAAAACGTTTCAAACAACGGAACCAATTTCCATTTACCGCGAAGAACCACCAAAGACCACTGCCTGGAGAAGGCAACACGAAACGAACGAGCGGCCTCGACTCGACTCACTTCACGATCAGAAAGAACTCCATACCCACATTCATTTTGTTCCGTGCGCGCCGCCCGCAGAGCGCCTAACGGCCGCGGCTGAGCTGCGGCAGAAATGCGTACACTATTGATTCAGGGTACGTTGAGAAGTAAGCTTCACCGTTGTTTCGTTTCTTGAACTCGTGTTTACGCCGGCCAATATTGAACCAGGGTCATTCCGTCAGCTCTAGCCGCTTGTTAGGGCGCAAACGATCCCTAGTCTGCGGATGGAAAACCGACAAACTTGTCCCGAAAGAACACGTAGGATGATTCGGTGTGCATTTCGGGAATTGGAGTAACTACGATGCAATCTGTTGGGAACACAATAGATTGCTTGTCAGCCGCTATGTTGCCGTATCCAGAAAGATCTTCGTCAGCACTGTCGAAATAAGGTATCGGCAAATGTGCGCGCGCGATAGTCATTTGATTGCAGCCATCACAGGCCATGGAATCGGCTAAATGAAGTTCGAAGGTGTTGCCACGGCCGACCAATCCGACGAAGTATTCAAACCAAACAGCCCCATGAACAGCTTCAAGTGCTACGGCATAGTCGGGAATTGTATCACCATTCAGATCACACTGGAGGACGTTGCGCGCGTTTGGACTAATGTAACATTGTGATGAGTCCGCACCTTTAGGGATCCCAAACTGAAGAAGATCCCATTCGCCAAACCTCGCATTCAACAACGGCAGCGCGGCATCAGGCAACTCTTGAGAGCAGCCGATTGAGGCCAGAAGTATTGTCAATGTTGAGACCAGGAGCCGTTTCATCGGTTACACCTCGTGGTTGCGCCCTAACGGCCGCGGCTGAGCTGCGGCGGATAGGGATACACTATTGATTTAGGGTACGTTGAGATGTCAGCTTCACTGTTGTTTCGATTCTTGAACACGGTTCACGCCAGCCGGTTTCCGACAAAGGTACTTCCGTCAGCTCCAGCCGCTTGTTAGGCGGCACATCTCGCAATTCCCATGGACCAACATGCTTGAGCCGAAACGTCAGTTTAGTTCTGATCGGATTGAAGCCGGAGTTTGTGGGCCACAAACTCTGAGCGAGCCTCACCAGTGATAGGCCTCTTCTTCAAAATGCACCATTCGGTCAGTTCGTCGACATCAACATCAACTTTCCGAACATTGAGACCTCTCGCCTGAAGTTCCGCAAACTGCTTCGTGGCCTGTGCTCGCCATTCTTCATATGTGGTTTCCAACTCGTGCGCATCCGAGGAGAGCAATCGTAGGCGTTGCCACTGCTCAGATCGATACCACGCAAAACCGAGGACTTGGCTCATGATACCCTCTGAATATGAACGACCCACCTGACACAGTAGCGTGCCGCCTAACGGCCGCGGCTGAGCTGCGGCGGAAATGGGAACACTATTGAATTAGGGTACGTTGAGAAGTACGCTTCACCGTTGTTTCATCTCTTGAACTCGTTTCACGCCAGCCATTTTTGATGGAGGGTCCTTCCGTCAGCTCCAGCCGCTTGTTAGGCCGCACCCGTGAGGAGTTTGAGTGCGAGCTCTCGAGGGACAACATACGGGTCCGGTCCCACAAGATGTTTGCTCAAGCGCACGTCAACATCCAACAGACTCAATTCCGGGTGGTCTATGAGCCAGGCTTCGGCCGGAAGTGTCAAATCCTTCATGTTCCCGAGCAAAGATCGGTTACGGGTCCGCCCGAACTCAATTGGTCCATCTCCTCCAATTCGTCCTCGATCGCATTGGATGGGATATGAATTGCATGTAGAATGGAGCGAACTTCATTGCGGAACCTCTCTCGAAGTGTTGAGGCCTCCTTGAACGGGACAATCACCGTCAGTTTAGAACGTTCGCTCGTACACATAACGAACGGCCGCCTATCAATGATCAACGTGTTTGCATACCAATCCCCGAGCGTCGTAGTAGACTCACCTGGCTCAGTCGGCGAGGCGACGTGCAATCGACTCAGCAATCTCTGTGTGCATCGCAATGCGACCATGTTGGGTGCGGCCTAACGGCCGCGGCTGAGCTGCGGCGGATATGGATACACTATTGTATAAGGGTACGTTGAGAAGTCAGATTCAACGTTGTTTCCACTCTTGAACTCGCTTCACGCCGGCCGTAATCCCCAAAGGGTACTTCCGTCAGCTCCAGCCGCTTGTTAGGCCGCGTTCCGTTGCCAGCGATTTGGCTACACCCTGGATCAGTCCCTTGAAATCGAGTCCAGCTTCAGTTGAAGCTCGATCTCGTCCTGAATGGGATCGCCACCAATCCCAAACAATGGGATCGAGGGCTTGAGAACTCTGGAACGTGCAACCGCATTCTGGTGAACGGCAACCACTTCAAATCCGCGACGGTGATAGAACTTGAGAGCGGGACGATTGTCGTTTGTCGTAATACACCACAATTTGGAACATCCGGCGTGAATAGCTGCTTGCTGTACCGACTTCACCAAAGCCGATCCGATTCCAAGACCTTCACGGAGACTGTCTAGCGATACCAACTCACACCCGGTTCGTTGGATTAGGTATGTCGCAAGGCCGAGATGGTCTCCCCTCGAGTCTTCAGCTGCAAACCCCGATAGAGTGTCTGGTCGGTAAACCGTCCCGTGGACAACCACAATTTCATCGCCCCACCGTTCGCGGATGAAGTTGCGGATCCAATCTTGGTCGGGTATGCCTGTTGGACGGATACTGAATTGCACGGTCATCGTTCCCTAGCACGCGGCCTAACGGCCGCGGCTGAGCTGCGGCGGAAAGGGATACACTATTGAATGATGGTACGTTGAGATGTCAGCTTCACCGTTGTTTCCACTCTTGAACTCGATTCACGCCAACCAATTCTGATCCAAGGTCCTTCCGTCAGCTCCAGCCGCTTGTTAGGCAACTGCCCCTGGGCAATTTCAAAAAGCAATCTCATGTGAGTAGGCGTAAACAATTTGGTAGACACCACACGCGATCCATAGGAGCGTGAGAATCGCAGCCGAGAGATATCGGCCTCGATGTCGAATGCCCTTGATTGTCGCGTACACGTTCAGTCCCAGGAACAACACAAACAGAGTAACCGACAATAGAAGTGTGACAGCGTAATATTTCATTGCCCAAGGGTAGCCTCCAGTGTGACCAGCCCACTCAACCAGAGGAGTGAGCAGGGCCAACACGATCAGGCCCAAATTCGCAAAGTAGACAAAATGGAAGGTCTTGCTCATGTGGGTAGAATCCATTGAATAGGAAGCTAATGGTCCCTCATTCTGCGTACGCGCTGGAAAGCCTTTGGGCAGTTGCCTAACGGCCGCGGCTGAGCTGCGGCGGGATCAGTTACACTGTTTGGATAAGGGTACGTTGAGATCTCAGCCGCAACGTTGTTTCGTTTCTTGAACTCGTTTCACGCCGGCCATTTTCCGGTCAACGTACTTCCGTCAGCTCCAGCCGCTTGTTAGGCGGCCGAATAGCAAGGCCCCCCTCGCTTGATTGGAAGGATGTCACCATTGCGAAGGGTTCTGCATGGGGAAATAGGATGCTCGACGGAGAATAATGTCTCGCCCGTCTATCTCCAAGTCTCCCACAATGGTACCTCCAGAAGGACAACAGCAACCATCGTTGGGTGTAAATACCCTGAAGGTGGCGTGCATGGTGGTTAAGTCAACATCGCCTCCTCTACAGAACCAATACGATTTGGGGACGTAAGGCAGAAATGCAGCGCTCCATAGTGGAACGCAAAGTTCGCGCCACTGCCCGTCGAGCCGTCTGAAGTAACTTCCACAATCGAATTCCCCGTTTCCGGACGACATGAAGATGTGTAGAACTCGGCCATACTTCGTATCTATGAAGCATGGATCGCCGATTATCGGAGTCGCGTCGTCTGGCCCCCAAACGTCCAGAATGGGAGTGACTAAGTTGGTGTCGGAAGTGGACTCGAATATTCGGAAATCGAGAATGTCAAAGCTGCCCGGCTCAGGATGTTTCTCGGCAAAAGTGCTTCGATACACGGCGTAGAAGTACGTTCGCGCGCCCGCTTGCCCTATGCGTCGAAAGCCTCCCAAGCGCCAGCCATAATGCAGCGAATCTTGAAGGCATGTGTCGCAATTGGTAGTCAGCCAGAGAACTGATTCGGCGCATAAAGTGCGAACCATAGTAGGGTGCGCCAGGTCTGCATATGCTTCTTCGGAGCGTTTGAATCGCTCACCCCCCAGGACAAAATCCGAAGAATCCGCCACAGTGATCGAACCACTCATCGAATCCTGCAAGGCAACACTAGTATCAGGTCCAGGGTTGTCTGCCTGAGAAATGGCTTGACTTGATGCAAGGAGCAAGCTCAGTGACAGGGCGTGGAGTGTGAGTCGCATTAGGTTACAACCTTGGTGCATGTGGTTCGGCCGCCTAACGGCCGCGGCTGAGCTGCGGCGGATACACTTCCTTTGTTTGAGGCAGGGTACGTTGAGGACTTCGACGTACCGTTGTTTCCACTCTTGAATTCGTTTCACGCCAGCCACTCTTGATCGCGCCTGACTCCGTCAGCTCCAGCCGCTTGTTAGGGCGCCACCTCAATAGTCCTACTCCACGGGATCGGGTAGACGCATAACTCATTCGACGCGGGCGACGAATCCTGGCGGATCTGACGGATAGCGGGATGCCCGCACTAATGCGGCCCGGTGGTCCTCGCGGCTTACATCAATCGAGGTGGGCGGGTCTTGTATGTTCCGCCCGACTATCACGCCTGCAAAAAGGCCAACAACTCCTCCAAGCATTGCGCATCCGACTACTACAAATGGTCTCCCAAAACTTTCCTGCAACGCACCATTGCCAGAGCTTCCATCGCCGGACATCGGCTGGTACGCACCTATGATTCCTCCAACACATATCCCCACTGCACCTCCGATGCCCATGCCTTCAAAAGGATGACGGGCCCCAGGAACAAGAACACGGTCAATGGTGCCAAATGGTATGACTGCGAGACTCGAGGAATCTTGATACAAATGTCGCCCATCGAGCTCCAGATGGCGGGTGATGACGATAGCGGAATCGCGAACAAAGATGAGCTCGGCATCAAAGGAGGTGCTGTCCCGCAAGATGAGCTTGCAGACCTTTCCCATACTCTGGACAGGCACAGGAACAGTAAGGATCAGAACCAGTCCCAGAATGAAGCTCAATCGCATGACATTCTCGACATTTATGGTACAGTCTGCTCGACCGATACACCAGCGTGGCGCCCTAACGGCCGCGGCTGAGCTGCGGCGGAAAGGGATACACTATTGAATGAGGGTACGTTGAGAAGACTGCCTCAACGTTGTTTCCTCTCTTGAAGTCGTTTCACGCCAGCCGTATTCCCCAAAGGGTCCTTCCGTCAGCTCCAGCCGCTTGTTAGGCGGTTTTCGCCTCAGCCAAGGAAAGTCATAGAAAGTGAAAGAGCGATGCTCACTACTCCCCAGATAATTAGGGTCAAGGCAAGTCTCTTCATGAAAAACTGGTTCTGCTTCTCGTAAACCCGCAAGCGAGGGATCTGTTCTCGAGTCTTGGGTGCGTACTTGAATTCCTTCCAGAATAGAAATATCCATGCGCCCGCCAGGATTGATGCGGCCGACATTGCAGAAAGGAGTATTCGGGTTGGAGCATTGAATACCATTGGGATCGACATTAATAGGAGGAAGAAGAGTAGCAGCCATCGCTTGCCTATGAACCCCCAATAGGGTAACGCGAATTGGTCCTCATCCGGCCCCCGACTATACTTGAACCGGTTCTTGTATTCAATGACCAGTGATATTATGGCGAACACGCCGGAAGCAAGAAGAAGTATAGAAAATGAAAGAGGCATGTTTGTTGAAATGGGAAAACCGCCTAACGGCCGCGGTTGAGCTGCGGCGGAAATGGATACACTATTGATAACGGTACCGCTGAACGATTGCTTCACACTTGCCGCTGGTGTTTCTGGCCGATTCGCGGCCAAAGTCCGACTAGGGTCCTTCCGTCAGCTCCAACCGCTTGTTAGGCCGGACAGGGTGTTCAGCTCCGCCATTCCAACCTCAGTGGCGTGGGCGGCGTAGTCTTGCTCGTGGTGAAGCACTCTCCCACTTGTGGTTTGCGCTACGTCCAACGGAAAAGGCGACACCAACTTACACTCTCCCGAAGTCCGACTCGCTAAAGGACACCTTCACAAAACCTTTGAAGCTCTTTTCGCCGCCCACGCCTTCCTGGATATTGGCCCGCGGGCGGCGCGTAGTGACATGTTGCTCAAATTGAAAGGCGACCGTCCTCAAATACACTCTCACGAATTGTGCTCTTCCCCAAATATTCCAAAACCTGCGCCCGCCGCCCGCGGCGGCCTAACGGCCGCGATTGAGTTGCGGCGGAAAGGGTTACACTATTGAATTAGGGTACGTTGAGATCTCCGCCGGAACGTTGTTTCCGCTCTTGACCTCGTTTCACGCCAGCCACTTTTGATGACACGTCCTTCCGTCAACTCCAATCGCTTGTTAGGCCGGACTGGTGTTCAGCTCTGCCGTTCCAACATCAGTGGCGTGGGCGGCGTAATCTGCTCGTGGTGAAGTACTCCCCCACTTGTAGTTTGCGTTCCGTCCGACGGAGAAGACCGTACCACCTTACACTCTTCCCAAAACCGACACGATGCAAGTCACCCTCACAAAACTCTCGAAGCTCTTTTTCGCCGCCCACGCCCACCTGGATAATGCCCCGCGGGCGGCGTGTACGGTAGGTTGCACAAATTGAAAGGCAACCTTCCTCAAATACACTCTCACGATTTGTGTCTCATTCCAGTACTTAAATACTACGCCCGCCGCCCGCGGCGGCCTAACGGCCGCGGCTGAGCTGCGGCAGATATGGTTACACTATTGGATAAGGGTACATTGAGAACTTGTGTTAACGTTGTTCCGGATCTTGAACTCGTTTCACGCCAGCCGTATTCCCCAAAGGGTCCTTCCGTCAGCTCCAGCCGCTTGTTAGGCAACAACACCCCCGGCGTCAATATGGAACAGGAACCGTTTGATAGGAAAGTTCGTACCGGTAACCGACCACGTAAGTCTGTGCCGGGTCCACTGACTCACAACCGTGACACCCATGCATCTCTGCCGCTGTTTGTTCGGTGATCTCCACTCCTGGAGTTGGAACCGCAATCATCGCACTGAAGTATGCTGGTCTGTCAACCGAGCTGACTTTGATCGCAAGGGAATCGGCAGCGATGCTGGACTGGACATCGAGGAAAAAGAAGCCGCTAGAGTCAGTAATCGCCTTCACCGCCGGGCTTGCAAACCGCGCCCGAGAACCAACAAGTTCCACAAGAGTGTCTGGATCCCACTGTTGAAAAAGGCCGACCAGCGAAATCACGAAATTCTGTTTGCTGGCCCCACCGTCGCGGGCAATAGAACCACTAACAATGTATTCGTGATACGGCGCAGGTCGCGGTGACGTGCCAACGATAATAGGCAGGACAACGACAGCCGCGATGGTCACATGAACAGTCTTGAACCACTTACGGGACAAGGCATACCTTTGGTGTTGTTGCCTAACGGCCGCGGTTGAGCTGCGGCGGAAAGGGATACACTATTGATACTGCGACCACTGAACGATTGCTTCGCATTTGCTGCAGGTGTCCCTGGCCGATCAGCGGCCAAAGTCTGACTAGGGTACTTCCGTCAGCTCCAACCGCTTGTTAGGGCGGACAGGGTGTTCAGCTCCGCCGGTCCAACCCCAGTGGCGTGGGCGGCGGATCTTGGCTCGTGGTGAAGCGCACTCCCACCTATAGTTCGTGTTTCCGTCCAACGGAAAAGACAACACCAACTTACTCTCTTCCGAAAACCGACACGTTGCAGGACACTTTCACAAAACATTCGAAGCTCTTTTCGCCGCCCACGCCCTGCTGGATATTGCCCCGCGGGCGGCGCGTAAGGATAGGTTACACGAATTGAAAGGCGATCTTCATCGAATACACTTTCACGAATTGTGCCATTCCTTCAATACTTAAAATCCTACGCCCGCCGCCCGCGGCGCCCTAACGGCCGCGTTTCACCTGCGGCGGAACCACCTTCCACTTCACCGCAAGGGTACATTGAGAACTTGGACGATATGTTGTTTCCGCTTTTGCCTTGACTCAAGCTGGCCATTTCTGGATACGGCTCCCTCCGTCAGGTGCAAACGCTTGTTAGGCGCTTACTTGTGCGACTGTCTCCCCTGCCGTTCCTAGCGGGTGGCAAAAGGACTCACTTTCCGAACCAACCTTCACTCTGGTCCGCCACCCGCGTGCATCGCGAGTCCGCGGGCGGCGCGCACATGCATGGGTTTCAAACAACGGAACCAATTCCCATTTACCGCAAAGATCCACCAAAGGCGACTGCCTGAAATGACAACACACAACCGACACGCAATCTCTCCTGGACTCCCTTCACGAACTGGACAAATTCCATATCCACAATCATTTTGTACCGTGCGCGCCGCCCGCTGAGCGCCTAACGGCCGCGGCTGAGCTGCGGCGGATAGGGATACACTATTGATCCACGGTACGTTGAGAAGTACGCCTTACCGTTGTTTCGATTCTTGAACTCGATTCACGCCAGCCACTTTCCGACCACCGTACTTCCGTCAGCTCCAGCCGCTTGTTAGGCCGCGACACAGTCTGGAACACTTCTAAAGAATGTGATCAATAAAGAGTCTGCATAGCTCCGTCGGGTGCACACCCCCCACACCGTATCCGGATTGCATGTATCCCAGGCCACTATTGAGGAAGTTCTGCTCAACGTCAATCTCGAACTTTGCGTCGGCGTCATCGAGGGCAAACTTCTGGAGCTGAGCTAAATCGCACGTCAGGACTCTGTCGATCGCGTGGTTTAGTCTCTGGAGCTGAACAATGGTGATGCGACCGCGGCAAAATGCTATGAATGCCTTCGCGAGGAACCCGGGTTTCTGAATATCGTCAAACCTGTCCAAAAGCGTTACGATGTATTCCCCGACGTGCTTGCGAAATTTTGGCTCCGCCTCCATCTTCTCGGTTAATGTGCGAACTTCATCAGGATGGAGTTCTCTGAGAGATATGAGAAAGTAAAGTTCCCCTCTTTTGGCGGACAGGTTGTTAAGCTTTTCGCTTTACATATCTATCCATCTTTTGACTTGGACTGAGATACCCGAGTGACGAGTGACGACGTGTCCGGTTGTAGAAGGTCTCGAAGTACTTGAACACGCTGTCGTGGCCGTCACGACGGGTCTCGTAATGTTCAAAACAGACCCATTCGGTTTTGAGACTGTGGAAGAGCGACTCGGTCACTGCATTGTCGTAGCAACTTGCCCCATGACTCTGGAGGAAGGTGATCTGCGATGCGACCTTCTGTTCCTTGAGAAAACCCATGAGCGTGTCGCTCGTGTATTGACTCCCGCGATCCGAGTGGAAGATGACCTCGCCACACGGGCCGTACCGCACGATCGCCGAGCGGACGGCATCACAGACCAGCTCGGCATTGATGCGCATGCCCGTCGCCCAGCCAACAACGACGCGCGACAAGAGATCGAGGACCACCGCCAGGTACAGCCAGCCTTCACTCGTCCAGATGTAGGTGATGTCGCTGGTCCACACTTCGTGCAGACGCGATGCGACAAAGTTCCTCTGGACACGATCCGGGGCGTACCGCGCTCCCGTGCGGGGGCGCGTAGTGGAGCGGTAGCGACGCCGCATCTTCGCGGCAATGCCCGCCGTGCGCATCAGGCGTACTACCCGATGCCGACCACAGGCGATTCCGCGCGCCTTCAGCTCTGCATGCACTCGAGGACTCCCATACGTCTGATGGCTCTCCCGATGCACCCGGCGGATCACCTCGAGGATTCTCACGTTGGCCTGCGCACGATGACTGGGTGCTCGATAATAGAACGCATAGTAGCCACTCCTGGACACCCCGAGTACTCGGCACATCGCAGTAATCGAATGTTCGTGCGCGTATTCGGCGATGAACACGAACTTTGCTACGGCCGTCGTGAGAATACGGCCATAGCTTTTTTTAAGATTTCCCGCTCCTCTTTCACCCGCGCCAGTTCACGCCGGAGTTCCTCCAACTCTTTCTTCTCCGGACTTAGGTTCCCGTTGCCGGGGAAGGCCGCCCGTGGGGATAACCCCTTCTGGAGCTGCTTTTTCCACCGCTCCAGCTGGCTCCGGCCGATGCCCAGTTCCCGGGCCACTTCGGAAACCGTCCGGCCGCTTTCCGTGACCAGACGCACCGCGTCCGCTTTGAACTCGTCGTCAAAATGCCGCCGAGATTTCTTTCCGCTGTCTTGCTCCATGGCTGCTTCCTCCTCTGGTTATCCAACACCGTGGAGCTTAACTTCGTGTCCATTATAACAGGGGAAGACCAAAGCGATACAGCTTCCTTAGGAGCATATTATCGTGGACGGTTACACCAAGCTTGGCAACCGCAGTAAGTGTGCTAATGATCGGAACTTCCTTGAGGACCCCGTCTTTTAGGATCGAATCAAGGGCGAGCTCCGCTACAGTGGAAGCGAGTTCCTGGACCGCCGGCTGCCCAAGTGCCTTCGCAAGAGAGTTGTCGGGGGTGTATTCAGTATCTGAGGACATAAGCGTAATGGAGAAGATATTGCATGGGTCGCATGTCGCGGCCTAACGGCCGCGATTGAGTTGCGGCGGAAATGGATACACTATTGAATTAGGGTACATTGAGATCTCCGCCGGAACGTTGTTTCCGCTCTTGACCTCGTTTCACGCCAGCCACTTTTGATGACACGTCCTTCCGTCAACTCCAATCGCTTGTTAGGCCGGACTGGTGTTCAGCTCTGCCGTTCCAACCTCAGTGGCGTGGGCGGCGTAATCTGCTCGTGGTGAAGTACTCCCCCACTTGTAGTTTGCACTCCGTCCGATGGAGAAGGCAGCACCACCTTACACTCTTCCTAAAACCGACACGATGCAAGTCACCCTCACAAAACCCTCGAAGCTCTTTTTCGCCGCCCACGCCCACCTGGATAATGCCCCGCGGGCGGCGTGTACGGTAGGTTGCACAAATTGAAAGGCAACCTTCATCAAACACACTTTCACGAATTGTGCCGTTTCCCAAATACTCTAAAACCTGCGCCCGCCGCCCGCGGCGGCCTAACGGCCGCGGCTGAGCTGCGGCGGATAGGGATACACTATTGTTATGGGTACCGCTGAACGATTGCTTCACCACTGCCGCTGGTGTTGCCAGCCGATCTGCGGCCAAAGTTTGACTAGGGTACTTCCGTCAGCTCCAACCGCTTGTTAGGCCGGACTGGTGTTCAGCTCTGCCGTTCCAACCTCAGTGGCGTGGGCGGCGTAATCTGCTCGTGGTGAAGTACTCCCCCACTTGTAGTTTGCGCTCCGTCCGACGGAGAAGGCAGCACCACCTTACACTCTTCCGAAATCCGACTCGTTGAAGGACACCTTCACAAAACGTGCGAAGCTCTCTTCGCCGCCCACGCCTTCCTGGATAATGCCCCGCGGGCGGCGTGCAAGGAGAGGTTGCATGAATTGAAAGGCAACCTTCATCAAACACACTCTCACGAATTGTGCTCTTCCCCAAATATTCCCAAACCTACGCCTGCCGCCCGCGGCGGCCTAACGGCCGCGGTTGAGCTGCGGCGGAAAGGGATACACTATTGTTACTGGGACCGCTGAACGATTGCTTCACCACTGCCGCTGGTGTTGCCAGCCGATCTGCGGCCAAAGTTTGACTAGGGTACTTCCGTCAGCTCCAACCGCTTGTTAGGCCGGACTGGTGTTCAGCTCTGCCGTTCCAACCTCAGTGGCGTGGGCGGCGTAATCTGCTCGTGGTGAAGTACTCCCCCACTTGTAGTTTGCGCTCCGTCCGACGGAGAAGGCAGCACCACCTTACACTCTTCCGAAATCCGACTCGTTGAAGGACACCTTCACAAAACGTGCGAAGCTCTCTTCGCCGCCCACGCCTTCCTGGATAATGCCCCGCGGGCGGCGTGCAAGGAGAGGTTGCATGAATTGAAAGGCAACCTTCATCAAACACACTCTCACGAATTGTGCTCTTCCCCAAATATTCCAAAACCTGCGCCCGCCGCCCGCGGCGGCCTAACGGCCGCGATTGAGTTGCGGCGGAAAGGGTTACACTATTGAATTAGGGTACGTTGAGATCTCCGCCGGAACGTTGTTTCCGCTCTTGACCTCGTTTCACGCCAGCCACTTTTGATGACACGTCCTTCCGTCAACTCCAATCGCTTGTTAGGCCGGACTGGTGTTCAGCTCTGCCGTTCCAACATCAGTGGCGTGGGCGGCGTAATCTGCTCGTGGTGAAGTACTCCCCCACTTGTAGTTTGCGTTCCGTCCGACGGAGAAGACCGTACCACCTTACACTCTTCCCAAAACCGACACGATGCAAGTCACCCTCACAAAACTCTCGAAGCTCTTTTTCGCCGCCCACGCCCACCTGGATAATGCCCCGCGGGCGGCGTGTACGGTAGGTTGCACAAATTGAAAGGCAACCTTCCTCAAATACACTCTCACGATTTGTGTCTCATTCCAGTACTTAAATACTACGCCCGCCGCCCGCGGCGGCCTAACGGCCGCGGCTGAGCTGCGGCAGATATGGTTACACTATTGGATAAGGGTACATTGAGAACTTGTGTTAACGTTGTTCCGGATCTTGAACTCGTTTCACGCCAGCCGTATTCCCCAAAGGGTCCTTCCGTCAGCTCCAGCCGCTTGTTAGGCGCTTACTCGTGCGCCTGACACCCCGGCCGATCGAGGCGGGTGGCGGAAGGAATCACTTTCTGAACCAACCTTCACTCTGGTTCGCCACCCGCGTGCATCGTGAGTCCGCGGGCGGCGCGCACCTGAAAACGTTTCAACCAACGGAACCAATTTCCATTTACCGCAAAGAACCACCAAAGACCACTGCCTGGAGAAGGCAACACACAACCGACACGCAATCTCTCCTGGGCTCCCTTCACGAACTGGACAAATTCCATATCCAGAATCGTTTTGTACCGTGCGCGCCGCCCGCTGAGCGCCTAACGGCCGCGGTTGAGCTGCGGCGGAAAGGGACACACTACTGATATGGGTACCGCTGAACGATTGCTTCACACTTGCCGCTGGTGTCTCTGGCCGATCCGCGGCCACTTTTCCCTACACTTACTTCCGTCAGCTCCAACCGCTTGTTAGGCCGGACATGGCTCTCAACCTTGCCGGTCCAACCCCAGTGGCGTGGGCGGCGTAGTCTTGCTCGTGGTGAAGCACTCTCCCACTTGTAGTTTGCGTTTCATCCAACGGAGATGGCAACACCTACTTACACTCTCGCGAAATCTGACACGTTAAAGAACACCTTCACAAAACCCCTGAAGCTCTTTTCGCCGCCCACGCCTTCCTGGATAGTGCCCCGCGGGCGGCGCGTAAGGATGGGTTACACAAATTGAGTCGCGACCTTCATCAATTACACTCTCACGAATTGTGCCGTTTCCCAAATACTTCAAATCCTGCGCTCGCCGCCCGCGGCGGCCTAACGGCCGCGGCTGAGCTGCGGCGGAATTGGATACACTATTGAATGAGGGTACGTTGAGATGTCAGCCGTAGCGTTGTTTCCTCTCTTGAAGTCGTTTCACGCCAGCCGTATTCCCCAAAGGGTCCTTCCGTCAGCTCCAGCCGCTTGTTAGGCGCTTACCTGTGCGACTGTCTCCCCTGCCGTTCCTAGCGGGTGGCGAAAGGACTCACTTCCAGGACAAACCCTCACTCTTGTTCGCCACCCGCGTGCATCGCAAGTCCGCGGGCGGCGCGCACTAGGATAGGTTTCAAACAACGGGACCACTTCTCACTCACCGCAAAGATTCACCAAAGACCACTGCCTGGAGAAGGCAACACAACACGAACAAACGGCCGCGACTCGACTCACTTCACGATCAGAACACATTCCATACTCAATATCATTTTGTTCCGTGCGCGCCGCCCGCAGAGCGCCTAACGGCCGCGGCTGAGCTGCGGCGGATAGGGATACACTTTTGAATCAGGGTACGTTGAGAACTTGCGTTAACGTTGTTTCGGATCTTGAACTCGTTTCACGCCAGCCGTATTCCCCAAAGGGTCCTTCCGTCAGCTCCAGCCGCTTGTTAGGCGCTTACTTGGGTGCCTGACCTCTCAGCCGTTCGAAGCGGGTGGCGAAAGGACTCACTTTCCGAACCAACCTTCACTCTGGTCCGCCACCCGCGTGCATCGCAAGTCCGCGGGCGGCGCGCACCTGAAAACGTTTCAAACAACGGAACCAATTTCCATTTGCCGCAAAGACCCACCAAAGACCACTACCTGGAGAAGGCAACACAATACCAACACGCAACCGCTACTCGACTCCCTTCACGATCAGAACAAATTCCATACTCAATATCATTTTGTTCCGTGCGCGCCGCCCGCAGAGCGCCTAACGGCCGCGGCTGAGCTGCGGCGGAGTTGGGTACACTATTGAATTAGGGTACGCTGAGATCTCAGCCGTACCGTTGTTTCCTCTCTTGGACTCGTTTCACACCAGCCGCTTTTCCCCAAAGGGTACTTCCGTCAGCTCCAGCCGCTTGTTAGGGCGCGGAACGCGGGGCTCCAGTGGTATCAGCATGATGATTCCGATCCACTGGCATAACGAACCGTTGCGTGTTCCCCTGGAGGCCGCCGATTACCGCACCCATGAGCGTGCCGAGAGAAATTGTAGCCACTGCAAGCACCAACGGCGCTGGTTTGTCGAATGGAAGGTGCATTAACGACATTGTTGCCAAGGCCCCGATTCCTGCCACTGTTCCCAGAAGAGTGCCCGCCACTATGCCTGAAGAATGGTCCTTTCGCTCGACCGACAAGATATCAGACGTCGCGACACGGAACCTAATTCCTGTGTCCATTTCAGAAAAGGTCGCGGAATCTGGACTCATATGAAGATCAGTGGCCCAGTACTCTGCACCTGAGGCAAATCTCACCATCACTGGCTCACCTCGCACTCTAGAGTTGAGTTGCGCAAAGTTAAAAATGCCGTCGTTGTTAAACGGTTCACTCTCTCGCACAGGAATCGTCGTGGAGCAGGCAGAGAAGAGGAACCCGAAACAAACTACCGGCACTATATTTTTCATGCGTTCAGATGAAATAGGATCTCCTTGGTAACCCGGCTCCGCGCCCTAACGGCCGCGGCTGAGCTGCGGCGGAATTGGGGTACACTATTGATTCAGGGTACGTTGAGAAGACATCTGTCATCGTTGCTTCCACTCTTGAACTCGTTTCATGCCAGCCACTTTTGATAGAGGGTGCTTCCGTCAGCTCCAGCCGCTTGTTAGGCCGCAACTACTTCGCACGGAGAACAAACAACATTTCCATGGAGCGGTTTCTGACCTGGAGCACATTGCTGGAATAGCTATCCTGGAGAGTTGGACTAAAGCGAAATTCCGCACCGATCATAAACCGATCAAAAGCGGTCGTTTCAAATCCAAGTCCGAGTGTTAGTCCGAGTTCGGCCGACCGAAAATCCTTGATAACGGAACCAAAACCCTGGTCTCTATAACCAAGCAGAAAGTCCACACGGGGGCCTGCTAGAGCGTAGATACTGGACGATGCAATATCGAGTCGACATCTCGCGAGAATGGGGAGTGAAAAATACGCCACCCGTTGAGACAATGTGACGAAAGTCCCATTGCCGTCGGGAGACTGGGCGCTCGTCAAAGACAGAGTAACTTTGAAACCTTTTTGGATATAGTGCCCTTCAGTGCTGACACTGAATACGGGCAAGGTGAACCACTCGATGAATGCACCGACGTCGACGCCCCAGAGGGTATTCGCATCCATATTCCGGCCGTTAGTGGAATAGTTCCAATCTTGTGAGGCGGCAGAAGTCCCGATCTTAAACCCAGCCGATCGAACGAGTTGAGCCTGCGCAAAAGACGAAAGTGTAAATACGCAGACGAATAGACTGAACACTAAACGTCGCATGGTGGAATCCCTGGATGTTGCGGCCTAACGGCCGCGGCTGAGCTGCGGCGGATAGGGATACACTATTGATTCAGGGTACGTTGAGATCTTCGACGTACGGTTGTTTCGATATCTTGAACTCGACTCTCGCCGGCCACTTCTGATGGAGGGTACTTCCGTCAGCTCCAGCCGCTTGTTAGGGCGCAAACTCCTGTCAGTCGGCGGATGGAAACGCAACAAATCTGTGGTGAAAGAACACACAGGTTGACTCTGTGTGCGACTCGACAATTGGAGTGACCACAATACAATCCGTTGGAAGGACGATAGACATCTTGTCGGCGGATATTTTGCCGTACCCTGAAAGGTCCTCGTCAGCGGTGTCAAAATACGGTATTGGCGAGTTCGCCGGCGCGATAGTCATCTGATTGCACCCGTCGCACGCGGCTGAGTCGGCAACGAAGACCTGAAAGCTACCTTCACGGGCGACCACCCCGACGAAGTACTCGAACCACACAGAATTGTGGACGGTCTCAAGTGCTACGGCATAATCCGGGATGGAGTCACCATTCAAATCGCATCGTAGAACGTTTCCCGCATGTGGACTGATAAAACACTCGGATGAGTCCACACCTTTGGGAAACTGGAAGTGAAGCAGGGCCCAGTCACCGAACCTAGCGTCTAGCGATGACACCGCTGCGCCAGGCAACTCTTGGCAGAAGCTGACTGAAACAAGAAGCAGGTTGAATGTGAACACGACGAGTGGTTTCATGATTGTTCCCCCGCGTTTGCGCCCTAACGGCCGCGGCTGAGCTGCGGCGGATAATGATCCGCTATTGAATCTGGGTACGTTGCGCAATTTGTTTTATCGCCGTTTCGTTTCTTGAACTCGTTTCACGCCGGCCGCTTTTGATGGCCCGTTCTTCCGTCAGCTCCAGCCGCTTGTTAGGCCGCTGCTCATAGTCTGGTGAAGGTGAACGATGTCGCGTAAATGTGTAGCTCATCCCCCGATTGCATCTCGATGGTAAATGAGCCATCACGGTTTACCTTCGTTGCGTTGATGTACGAGGAATCACCCCACGGGGTCTTGTGGTTCACCTCGACTTTGCTGAATCCACCGAACTGCAAGAGGCAATCTGCTCCTTCATTGTCAGGGCCATCAATGAACGCTGACAGAACACATGTGCATGTGGCCTCCGTCCATTTGATTTCGACTGCCTCCAGATGAGCGTCGTGAAGGTCGATGTCCTCGAATCGGGTAGTCACTTGCTCTTCCTTGGAGAAAGTGGGCAGCGGCCTAACGGCCGCGGCTGAGCTGCGGCGGAAAGGGATACACTCTTGATTTAGGGTGCGTTGAGATCGTAGCTTCAACGTTGTTTCAATTCTTGAATTCGTTTTACGCCAGCCGTTTTCCCCAAAGGGTCCTTCCGTCAGCTCCAGCCGCTTGTTAGGCGCTTACCTGTGCGACTGTCTCCCCTGCCGTTCCTAGCGGGTGGCGAAAGGACTCACTTCCAGGACAAACCCTCACTCTTGTTCGCCACCCGCGTGCATCGCAAGTCCGCGGGCGGCGCGCACTAGGATAGGTTTCAAACAACGGGACCACTTCTCACTCACCGCAAAGATTCACCAAAGACCACTGCCTGGAGAAGGCAACACAACACCAACGAGCGGCCCCGACTTGACTCACTTCACGATCAGAATGAACTCGATACTCAACATCATTTTGTACCGAGCGCGCCGCCCGCAGAGCGCCTAACGGCCGCGGCTGAGCTGCGGCGGAATTGGATACACTATTGAATCAGGGTACGTTGAGATCTTCGCCGTAACGTTGTTTCGTTTCTTGAACTCGTTTCACGCCAGCCACTAATGTTGAAAGGTACTTCCGTCAGCTCCAGCCGCTTGTTAGGCGCTTCCTCGTGCGACTGATGCCCTTGCCGTTCGTAGCGGGTGGCGAAAGGACTCACTCTCCGAACCAACCTTCACTCTTGTTCGCCACCCGCGTGCAACGGGACTACGCGGGCGGCGCGCACCTGAAACGGTTTCAACCAACGGAACCAACTTCCATTTACCGCAAAGATTCACCAAAGAACAGCGCCTGATCAAGGCAACACACAACCGATACACATTCTCCCCTCGACTACCCCCACGAGATGGACAAAGTTCATACCCACATTCATTTCGTCCCGTGCGCGCCGCCCGCTGAGCGCCTAACGGCCGCGGCTGAGCTGCGGCGGAGATGGGTACACTATTGAATCAGGGTACGTTGAGAACTCGTGTTAACGTTGTTTCGGATTCTCGAACTCGTTTCACGCCAGCCAATTCTGATTCAGGGTCCTTCCGTCAGCTCCAGCCGCTTGTTAGGGCGCATTCGTGGCTAGTACCAGAGATCAACTTCACCTGCTGCAAGGCGGAACGTGACAGTAATCAGATCATGATCTCGAACTGCAACACTGTCGAGGAAGGCCGGCTTGTACGCAATGAATTTTGCGGTGATCCGGTAAGTTCCGGCTGGAATCGCAGGGATCAGAAAATGCCCTACAGTGTTTGTGCTAGAGCCGCGATTAGCATTCTCGACGAAGATCGACGCACCAGATATCGGTTCACCGGAGTCTCGGTCGTAGACATTCCCTACGATTGATGCGCCCGAAGAAACCGCTTCGTGTTGGATTGACGAAACAGTCGCGCCACTTTCAAACTTTGAACCCTTCAGATGAATCGTTCCCTTGTCTTGGTCAGTCACCCGATTGGAACAGGAGAGTGACAAGAAGAACAGAAGTGAAAGGGCAACACGTTTATGGATTTGAAGGACCATAATAGGATTCTCTGCATGCGCCCTAACGGCCGCGGCTGAGCTGCGGCGGAGATGGATACACTATTGACAAAGGGTACGTTGAGAACTTGTCTTAACGTTGTTTCGGATCTTGAACTCGTTTCACGCCAGCCAATTCTGATTCATGGTCCTTCCGTCAGCTCCAGCCGCTTGTTAGGGCGCAACCTGATTGGCCACACTACTACTGCTCCCATCCGGCCGAAAAGCCAACACCCATCGGAAGACTGAGTTTGGCAAGAAAGCCCCAGATGTGTTCAATGATCGCGAGCCGGAACTCGATTCCGAACTTCAGCCCTGAAGCAGCCCTTGACGCATAATAGGCGTAGCCGATGTACACGTCAAATCGCAGTACGCTCCCTGACGCGGTATGACGAATGAGCACGTCGTAGTCAAGTGCAGGAGACCCGGAACCTTCTCCTCCGGGCCCGCCGAAAATGTACCGGTCAACGGCCAAACGTATTCCCAACGTAGACAAGTGCGCTGATGGAAGCCGGACGAGGTCCACATCAACCGAAGCACTTACCCCGGCCAGGAACGGCGCCAGTGCAAGATCCACCAATACACTACGAAAGCGCGGATACGAGACAGCGGCACTTGTCAGCGATGAGTCCGACTCCTGAGACGCTGAGACCGACCCAACGATCAGGACGCATCCAGTCAAGGCAACAAGTATGCGCGAACGTATCATTTTTGAGCGTCCATCCGATCGAGTCTCAGGGTTGCGCCCTAACGGCCGCGGCTGAGCTGCGGCGGAACCAATTTCACTGTTTGGATAACGGTACGTTGAGAAATTGGCTTCAGCGTTGTTTCGATTCTTGAACTCGTTTCACGCCGGCCACTATCCGACCAACTCCCTTCCGTCAGCTCCAGCCGCTTGTTAGGGCGCACCAGAAGGTTGCTATATGCCATAACTGCCTCGACCTCTCAATATGACCCAACGAGAACCCACTCTCTTCAACGCCAGGTACAATGACGTGTAACCGTCTCCACCTTCGTAGTAGTAGACTAGTGCCTGATCGTGGGTACGATTGAAAGCTACACGCGACACTCTCGCCGTTCTTCCGGAGCTATCAAGAAAGTACGGGGGGAAATGACCGGATCGCCGAGTTAGTGTGTCAGCGCCGATACCCGGACCATGTCCAAGGTACAAGCGGTGTGAGATATGAATGCGCGCGCTATCCCAAGGGACCAGCACTTTAGACACACTGTCAAAAGTGGTTCGCAAGTCATTCCACTCCATGTCCGGCAGATCGGATTGAAGACGGAAGATTGTGGCGTTGGCGGTGTGGATGGTAGACATGTCACTCTTGTGAGGTCGAAGATCTTCTGGCCACTCGGCTTGCAGGAACGATTCTTCAAGCGGCGGCAGGGCGCTATAGCCCTCGATTATGAAAAGACGCGGTTGAGATCCATCGGCGTATCGTGTATAGATAGAATCAAGCACTACGGAAAGAACATCATACTCGTCCTGGCTGATTTCGATCGATTCGCCAGACCGCTTGCCACACCCAACGAGGGCAAGTATGATCAGCAAAACTGGTGCGTGCGGTTTCATAGGCGGTGCGCCCTAACGGCCGCGGCTGAGCTGCGGCGGAAAGGGTAACACTATTGAATTAGGGTACGTTGAGATCTCAGCTTCACCGTTGTTTCGTTTCTTGATCTCGTTTCACGCCAGCCGTATTCCGACCAGGGTCCTTCCGTCAGCTCCAGCCGCTTGTTAGGCCGCAGGTCCGTTATGAGGCACGCCACAGTCGATGCAAGCTGAACAATTTCCACGTACCGAGAGACTTCTTCAGCCAGCACCACTGCCCTGAACCACAACCGGGACCACACGCATATTCCAGATAGATAAGCGCATCCGTTCGGCTATCGTTGAAGATTGGCCGAGAAAAGAAAAGCACTGCTGCTGAATCACTCTTGAGGATCGCCGAGCAAGATGAATCTCGTGACCATCGTTGGGCCGGCAAACGACAGCGCAAGGAGTCCAATATCAGGGGAAGACCCCTCGAGTCAAATTTGGCGATTGAGACATGCAGGTGAACTGTGTCTATACCGGGCCACATTCGTTTGAAAGCCTCATTCCGGACCTCAGGAGCGTACTTTCCGATCCCGAGGTCATGAACAACAAGAACCTTCATCGAATCACGAAACTCGATTCGACCAAATCCGCGATTCGGAAGGGTGCTGTCGGCCACGAAAATTCTCTTCACCTTGCCTTGAGAAATGCACAGTGTGTCAATGGCGGCTGAATACACTGAGTATACCTCTGAATCGCGAGGAGATTGCGTGGCGTGCGAAAGATACATGAATTGCCCTGCGAGCATGAATAGAATCGATATTTGCCGGAATGGTTTCATGTAGAACCTGCGGCCTAACGGCCGCGGCTGAGCTGCGGCGGATAGGGATACACTATTGAACCACGGTACGTTGAGATGTCAGCTTCAACGTTGTTTCGATTCTTGAACTCGTTCTACGACAGCCAATTCTGATTCATGGTACTTCCGTCAGCTCCAGCCGCTTGTTAGGGCGCAAGCTCCAATTTCCGTTACAGTAGATATGCCACGCCAAAGACAATGACGGGAGTGATATACTGACGACATAGCAGACTGGCCTCGATAGAGAATTCAACACTGGAGGAAGCGCGGACATCGAAACCGGCGCCGAGATTAACGACCCCGGTTAGTGCATTGCTCGCCGGAACGTTGCCCCCTGGTTCCGCTAGACCGAGTCCATCTTTATGTTGGTATGACAACCCCAACCCGTATAGGAACGCACAATGCACTGGCCCGACTATCCGTAGGGATGAGCGGCCAAGCACGGTCAAATCAATGAGTGTATTCCTTGGTTTGCTGGGGAGAAGGTTGTCCCATTCACTGTTCCTAGGTTGATGAGTTGAGTACTCAAGTAGCGCGTCGACCGCGAAACTGTCGCTCTCGCGCACTCTGATGCCGGCACTGAATATGGGACCAGACCTCCATTCTTTGTCAGCAGCTCCTCCTGGCACAATCCCCAGATACAGAGACCCGTATGAAGATTGACCAGCTTTGGCTAGAATGAAAAGGTCGCGCGCGACCAGATGTCGAGGCGCAAAGATTAGTGTAACAAGAAGGCAAATGAAGATGCGCATGCTTCTATCCCCGGGCTTGCGCCCTAACGGCCGCGGCTGAGCTGCGGCGGATATGGCTACACTATTGAATGAGGGTACGTTGAGAAGTAAGCTTCAACGTTGTTTCGGATCTTGAATTCGTTTCACGCCAGCCGTATTCCCCAAAGGGTACTTCCGTCAGCTCCAGCCGCTTGTTAGGCCGCACTTTCCGTGCCCAATAGTTGGACTATCGATCTGATTTAGAGTCTTGAACTTTTCCGGGTTTGGACTTGGTAGCATCGTGCGGCGCAAATGTTCTAAAACTACTGTCGAACAAGTTGACACGATCGTGGCGCACGCCAAAATAGGCAATGTGAAAGGGACCGAACCCATCCTCGCGCCAGAAGTAATAGGTGTCTGCAACAGTACCCCATCGTGTGAGTCTCCCACGAGAGAAGGACGAATCCTGAACCACGAAATCCGGCGCACGGAGCAGCGGTGTGCGCACATTGCCTCCAAACTGAAGAAGCACTACTGATGAGTCACCCCAGATAAGCGTGGTAGTCTTGCCTTCACCGTATTCCTCTTCACTTGACCGATGAAATCCTCGGGGTACTTGAATGCTTGCGATCGTATCGCCAAGGGTCCAAGTCCAGCAGTAGGTGGAGAGTGAAGCACCCCCAACCTGACATTTCATGCTCTGAATCGAAAGTGCTATCGCACAGATCAATAGTATAGTACAGCGTGTTAGCATGTGACTGCGGCCTCGCATATGTTGAAGCCTGAAAGTGCGGCCTAACGGCCGCGGCTGAGCTGCGGCGGAAATGGGTACACTATTGAATCAGGGTACGTTGAGAAATTAGCTTGATCGTTGTTTCGAATCTCGAACTCGTGTCAACCCGGCCATTCTTGGACCAAGGTTCTTCCGTCAGCTCCAGCCGCTTGTTAGGCGGCAACTACCTTTCCAGAACAATTTTGTGGGACACCACGATTCCATCACTCACAAGACGACAGACGTAAACTCCACTAGGCAAGTTCCCGGAATCGAACTCCAGCTCATACACGCCAGCACTCTTCTTTTCCGAGAGCAATGCTGCCACATGCTGACCGAGCATATTGAAGACGTCTAGGCTAACATACCCAGTCTCGGAAATCCCGAATCGTATTCTGGTACTGGGATTAAATGGGTTGGGATATGCTGACAAGACTGGGTAGGAAGTCGGAACCGTATAAGCTGGATGGACAGCATCTGGACTGCATGCACTTTGGAAGAAGCCGACCTGAGATGAAAGGGAACTCGGACTCAACACAGTGAATGTGACCGAGCCGGCAGATTCCTCGTATGAGTGCACGGTATCCTGCATTCGCAAGTCATGGCGGCGTGTCACGACCGCCGTGTACCTACCAGGAAGGAGACCGGTCAGCTTGGTACACACATCATAGTTGCACAGACACGTCACCAGACGCATGGTGTCTCGCTCAGTCACATAAATGGTATCATTGGAGACCTGCACAACCGGGAAGAACTGTGCTCCGCAGGACCAACGGACCCCGTAATCCCAAATCTTGGTGGTGTCTCCGTCGAACGTGACATATAGATTCGCCCACGCTGAGGTTGCTTGCGAAAGGAGAAGCAGAACCAGAATCAATGCGGCCTTCATGGTAAGAGCTCCAGGCAAATGGGTTGCCGCCTAACGGCCGCGGTTGAGTTGCGGCGGATAGGGATACATTATTGAATCAGGGTATGTTGAGAAATCAGCCACAACGTTGTTTCGGATCTCGAACTCGTTTCACGCCAGCCACTTTTGATTACAAGTCCTTCCGTCAACTCCAATCGCTTGTTAGGCGCTTACCTGTGCGACTGTCTCCTCTGCCGTTCCTAGCGGGTGGCGAAAGGACTCACTTTCCGGACCAACACCACTCTTGTCCGCCACCCGCGTGCAACGGAACTACGCGGGCGGCGCGCACCTGATACGGTTTCAACCAACGGAACCAACTTCCATTTACCGCTAAGATTCACCAAAGAACAGCGCCTGATCAAGGCAACACACAACCGATATACATTCTCCCCTCGACTACCTTCACGAGATGGACAAAGCCCAACCCACAATCCTTTCGTCCCGTGCGCGCCGCCCGCAGAGCGCCTAACGGCCGCGGTTGAGCTGCGGCGGAAATGGTTACACTATTGAGATGGGTACTGCTGAACGATTGCTTCACCACTGCCGCTGGTGTTCCCAGCCGATCCGCAGCCAAAGTCCGACTAGGGTACTTCCGTCAGCTCCAACCGCTTGTTAGGCCGGACAGGGTGTTCAGCTCCGCCGTTCCAACCTCAGTGGCGTGGGCGGCGTAGTCTTGCTCGTGGTGAACCACACTCCCACTTGTAGTTTGCGTTTCACCCAACGGAGATGGTAACACCAACTTACACTTTTCCGAAATCCGACACGTTAAAGGACACCTTCACAAAACGTGCGAAGTTCTTTTCGCCGCCCACGCCCTCCTGGATAATGCCCCGCGGGCGGCGTGTAAGGAGAGGTTGCATGAATTGAAAGGCAACCTTCATCAAACACACTCTCACGAATTGTGCTCTTCCCAAATATTCCAGAACCTGCGCCCGCCGCCCGCGGCGGCCTAACGGCCGCGGCTGAGCTGCGGCGGATAGGGATACACTATTGATTTAGGGTACGTTGAGATGTCAGCTTCACTGTTGTTTCGATTCTTGAACTCGGTTCACGCCAGCCGGTTTCCGACAAAGGTACTTCCGTCAGCTCCAGCCGCTTGTTAGGCGGCACATCTCGCAATTCCCATGGACCAACATGCTTGAGCCGAAACGTCAGTTTAGTTCTGATCGGATTGAAGCCGGAGTTTGTGGGCCACAAACTCTGAGCGAGCCTCACCAGTGATAGGCCTCTTCTTCAAAATGCACCATTCGGTCAGTTCGTCGACATCAACATCAACTTTCCGAACATTGAGACCTCTCGCCTGAAGTTCCGCAAACTGCTTCGTGGCCTGTGCTCGCCATTCTTCATATGTGGTTTCCAACTCGTGCGCATCCGAGGAGAGCAATCGTAGGCGTTGCCACTGCTCAGATCGATACCACGCAAAACCGAGGACTTGGCTCATGATACCCTCTGAATATGAACGACCCACCTGACACAGTAGCGTGCCGCCTAACGGCCGCGGCTGAGCTGCGGCGGATATGGCTACACTATTGAATGAGGGTACGTTGAGAAGTAAGCTTCAACGTTGTTTCGGATCTTGAATTCGTTTCACGCCAGCCGTATTCCCCAAAGGGTACTTCCGTCAGCTCCAGCCGCTTGTTAGGCGGCACACCACGAACTATAGTGGGCGAAAGGTCAACATGATCGTGATGGAGACAGGCTTGGTTGTCCCGAACGCATCGAGGCTGCGGTCGAACCTGATCTGGTCGTAGCCGACTGCCAATCCTATGCTGAGCGGCTTGCTGATCGGGGCCAAGACTCCTCCTGTGAACCCCCACCCGAGAGAAGAATGCTTGCCATACCAATTCCAAGAGAGTCTCGGATTGGCGAACAGGTAGTCACCTATACGCGCACCAAGGAACATCTGGTTGATGTCCGAGAAGTACTGGCCATAGATGTCGTCTGTAACTCTATGGGTGATGTCAAAGTGCCTGAAGCCAACATCCACGTAGAGTTGCTTCATGACGACAGGGTGGAAGTATGATAGCTCAAAAGCGTACGAACCAGGATTCATGATACCACCGGCAACCGAAATTCCGCTCCCCTGTGCCAACAGACAAGGAGAAAGAATCAAACCCACAAAAAGCGTGATCGCTCGCTTCATGTTGGAGCCCTCATGTGTGCCGCCTAACGGCCGCGGCTGAGCTGCGGCGGAAAGGGATACACTATTAGATAAGGGTACGTTGAGAACTCAGCTTCATCGTTGTTTCCACTCTTGAACTCGTTCCACGCCAGCCACTTTTGATCACGGGTCCTTCCGTCAGCTCCAGCCGCTTGTTAGGCGGCCGCATCAGTCGCTTAATGAGATCGACATTCTGACCCACCAAGACTTGCCCGGCGGATTAGGATATACTCTTTTGAGAAATCCTGGCTTCAGGCAATCGGCGACTTTCGTATCGGGCTCCACAAGTAGTTCTTCAATCTTCCCTGTCCTGCCGACCCGAAACAGAAAGGTCAGGTCCCTCAGTTGTGAGGAATCACACTCCGAAGTGCATCGTGGCAATTCATCGGCCAACCACGGCCCGCAGCTCACACCGAAGTCTTCATCGTACTTCTCACCTCCTGGCAAGTCCAAGTTGGATTCAGCCAGTTTGAAAGCAACATTGAATTGAATCTGGGCGGCCGACGAGGAACTGTCGCCCCCGAGAACGAGTGTACTCGACAAGAGAAGCATTAGGATCATTGCGGGACTCCTTTGGCGGCCGCCTAACGGCCGCGGCTGAGCTGCGGCGGAAATGGATACACTATTGAATTAGGGTACGTTGAGAACTCAGCCGTTAACGTTGTTTCGGTTCTTGAACTCGTTTCAAGCCAGCCGTATTCCCCAAAGGGGACTTCCGTCAGCTCCAGCCGCTTGTTAGGCGGCACTTCTCGGCTCCAATCAATCGCTGAACCATCCAATATACATTTGCGAGACTCTTTGACGAGTAAGGTAGAATATGATGCCGCGTCCTAAGTGGTCTTCACGGTATAGCAACGACAAGGAGTCCCTTGACTCGGGCTGGCCATACCTTCTCATGACGGTTGCTTCAGAGGAACCCAACCCCACACCCCGGACTGTCGAACAACGGGAAGACTTGACATCGAATGACAGAATATTCAAATCACCACTAAGGTAAACATCAAGGCTGTCATAGACATACACGAAATCGGAATCCTGAGCGTAGTTGTTATAAAGCCGGCCTGTGTGGTCTGGGTTGCCCCACCGCTGGATGAGCACGCTTGCTGGAGAATCAATGGGTACACCCGATAGCGTTAGGTCGGTAGCGCTAAGTGTCTGCGCGAACCCGAAACTGGCGATCCACGTCAGCACTGCAACCGGGAGAAGGAGTCTGATCATTTGCATAGGACGCATGATTGAGTGCCGCCTAACGGCCGCGGCTGAGCTGCGGCGGAAATGAATGCACTATTAAATCAGGGTACGTTGAGATCTTGGCCGTACCGTTGTTTCCTCTCTTGGACTCGTTTCACGCCGGCCACTTTTGATGGAGGGTCCTTCCGTCAGCTCCAGCCGCTTGTTAGGCCGCCGCGTTCGAAGTCAATGTGCAGTCCTGGATCGCTTCCATGGATCTGAAGGAGATTGACGTTCAGCGTACCAACCCTCAGGAAGATCCGCTAGACTCAGCACCGTGGGATCGATCTCAACGATTTCTTGCAGTGAGAGGATTTTGGCGGTATCCTCAGATACGGGTTCCCCCGAATGAAATTGCCAGGCACCATCGTCAGTATCATGCGACACATAAAGTATCGGCTTCAAATGTCGCATCACATCTCCAGTCGTAAAAACCGCAACATTCCGTGCATCGAGAAACGGCCAACTGTCCCCTTCATGCATCGCAGCATCCAAATCAGTTGGAGCAAGACGTCTTGCGATGCGTTCCACACTACGATCGTAGGTTCGATCATTGGGATCCGAACCCTTCTGAGTCTTGCGCCCGTACTTCGACAGGAAGAGTCCAAGTTCGGTGCGAAGCTGTTTACCTTTTCTGCTCATGGTTTGAGGCACCTGTCGCGGCGGCCTAACGGCCGCGGCTGAGCTGCGGCGGAGATGGGTACACTATTGAATCAGGGTACGTTGAGAAGTCAGCCGCAACGTTGTTTCGGTTCTTGAACTCGTCTCACGCCAGCCGTATTCCCCAAAGGGTGCTTCCGTCAGCTCCAGCCGCTTGTTAGGTTGTGCCCCGGTACATTGTTAGCTGAGGAATGACCAGGAACCGGCTACACTCTCACAATTGATGCACGACCTCTCAATCCAAAACCGCACAGAATCCCACTCGCAAGACCTTGCACGCTACTGTTCAGGTAGATCCCGGTTGGGCCCACTCCGATGAGCAATCCACCCACCATCTCGTAAGGCGAGAGGAATATCACGAGCATCAGGACCATCCAAACGAACACTCCCTTCGGAGGAGGCAGCTTACCAGGAAGAAAATAACCTATGATTCCAAAGATCGAATATGACACAAGGCGCATGAGAAGTTCGACGTTGCCCATGAAGTCCTCGCTGAAGTTGATTCAAGGCAAATCCGAGACTGTAGAGAACATTCAAACGATACGGGTACACTTGTGCCCGCTGCTTGCACTACTCGGGGCACAACCTAACGGCCGCGGTTGAGCTGCGGCGGAAATGGACACACTTTTGATAAGGGTACCGCTGAACGATTGCTTCACATCTGCCGCTGGTGTCCGTTGCCGTTCCGCGGCCAAAGTCCGACCAGGGTACTTCCGTCAGCTCCAACCGCTTGTTAGGCCGGACAGGGTGTTCAGCTCCGCCGTTCCAACCTCAGTGGCGTGGGCGGCGTAGTCTTGCTCGTGGTGAACCACACTCCCACTTGTAGTTTGCGTTTCATCCAACGGAGATGGTAACACCAACTTACACTCTTCCGAAATCCGACTTGTTAAAGGAAACCTTCACAAAACGTGCGAAGCTCTTTTCGCCGCCCACGCCTTCCTGGATATTGCCCCGCGGGCGGCGCGTAAGGAGAGGTTGCATGAATTGAAAGGCAACCTTCATCAAACACACTCTCACGAATTGTGCTCTTCCCCAAATATTCCAAAACCTGCGCCCGCCGCCCGCGGCGGCCTAACGGTGGCGGTTGAGCTGCGGCGGAAATGGATTCACTTGTGTTATGGGTAACGCTGAACGATTGTTTCACCACTGCCGCTGGTGTTCCCAGCCGATCTGCGGCCACAGTCTGACTAGGGTACTTCCGTCAGCTCCAACCGCTTGTTAGGCCGGACAGGGTGTTCAGCCCTGCCGGTCCAACCTCAGTGGCGTGGGCGGCGGAACATTGCCCGTGGTGAAGCAAACTCCCAATTGTGGTTTGCGTTCCGTCCAACGAAGAAGGCAACACCACCTTACACTCTTCTGTAACCCGACACGCTAAAAGACACTTCCACTAAACCCTTGAAGCTCTTTTCGCCGCCCACGCCTTCCTGGATAATGCCCCGCGGGCGGCGTGTAAGGAGAGGTTGCATGAATTGAAGGGCAACCTTCATCAAACACACTCTCACGAATTGTGCTCTTCCCCAAATATTCCAAAACCTGCGCCCGCCGCCCGCGGCGGCCTAACGGCCGCGATTGAGTTGCGGCGGAAATGGATACACTATTGAATCAGGGTACGTTGAGATCTCCGCCGGAATGTTGTTTCCGCTCTTGAACTCGATTCACGCCAGCCACTTTTGATGACACGACCTTCCGTCAACTCCAATCGCTTGTTAGGCCGGACTGGGTGTTCAGCTCTGCCGTTCCAACCTCAGTGGCGTGGGCGGCGGAACTTGCTCGTGGTGAACCACACTCCCACTTGTAGTTTGCATTCCGTCCAACGGAGAAGGCAGCACCACCTTACACTCTCGCGAAATCCGACTCGTTAAAGGACACCTTCACAAAACGTGCGACGCTCTTTTCGCCGCCCACGCCTTCCTGGATAATGCCCCGCGGGCGGCGCGTAAGGAGAGGTTGCATAAATTGAAAGGCAACCTTCATCAAACACACTCTCACGAATTGTGCTCTTCCCCAAATATTCCAAAACCTGCGCCCGCCGCCCGCGGCGGCCTAACGGCCGCGATTGAGTTGCGGCGGAAATGGATACACTATTGAATTAGGGTACGTTGAGATCTCCGCCGGAACGTTGTTTCCGCTCTTGACCTCGTTTCACGCCAGCCACTTTTGATGACACGTCCTTCCGTCAACTCCAATCGCTTGTTAGGCCGGACTGGTGTTCAGCTCTGCCGTTCCAACCTCAGTGGCGTGGGCGGCGTAATCTGCTCGTGGTGAAGTACTCCCCCACTTGTAGTTTGCGCTCCGTCCGATGGAGAAGGCAGCACCACCTTACACTCTTCCTAAAACCGACACGATGCAAGTCACCCTCACAAAACCCTCGAAGCTCTTTTTCGCCGCCCACGCCCACCTGGATAATGCCCCGCGGGCGGCGTGTACGGTAGGTTGCACAAATTGAAAGGCAACCTTCATCAAACACACTTTCACGAATTGTGCCGTTTCCCAAATACTGTAAAACCTGCGCCCGCCGCCCGCGGCGGCCTAACGGCCGCGGCTGAGCTGCGGCGGAGATGGTTACACTATTGAATCAGGGTAAGTTGAGAAATAAGCTTCAACGTCGTTTCGGATCTTGAACTCGTTTCATGTCGGCCACTTTCCGACCAGGGTACTTCCGTCAGCTCCAGCCGCTTGTTAGGCGCTTACTTGTGTGCCTGTCCTCTCAGCCGTTCGAAGCGGGTGGCGAAAGGACTCACTTCCCGGACCAACCCTCACTCTTGTTCGCCACCCGCGTGCATCGGAACTACGCGGGCGGCGCGCACCTGAAACGGTTTCAACCAACTGAACCAATTTCCATTTACCGCAAAGACCCACCAAAGACGATTGCCTGTAGAAGGCAACACAACACTAACGACCGGCCGCGACTCGACTCACTTCACGATCAGAAAGAACTCCATACCTACATTCATTTCGCTCCGTGCGCGCCGCCCGCAGAGCGCCTAACGGCCGCGGTTGAGCTGCGGCGGAAATGGATACACTTTTGTTATGGGAAACGCTGAACGATTGCTTCACCACTGCCGCTGGTTTTCGTTGCCGATCCGCGGCCAAAGTCTGACTAGGGTACTTCCGTCAGCTCCAACCGCTTGTTAGGCCGGACAGGGTGTTCAGCTCTGCCGGTCCAACCGCAGTGGCGTGGGCGGCGCATCTTGGCTCATGGTGAAGCACTCTCCCACTTCCAGTTTGGCGTCCGTCCAATCGAGAAGTCAACACCAACTCACACTGTTCCGTCTACCGACACGTTAAAGGACACTTTCACAAAACGTACGAAGCTCTTTTCGCCGCCCACGCCTTCCTGGATATTGCCCCGCGGGCGGCGCGTAAGGATAGGTTACACGAATTGAATGGCAACCTTCCTCTAATAAACTCTCACGATGTGTGCCGTTTCCCCAATACTTCAAAACGTGCGCCCGCCGCCCGCGGCGGCCTAACGGCCGCGTTTCACCTGCGGCGGAACCACTTTCCACTTCACCGCAAGGGTACGTTGAGATGCACGACGCTCCGTTGTTTCCGCTTTGAACTTGCTGAACGCCAGCCATTTCCTGACTAGGGTTATTCCGTCAGGTGCAAACGCTTGTTAGGCAGCGCCCGGTGCTAGTTGACACAATATTTCTGCTGCAAGCTCATCGAGTTCAGAATGCTGGTCGATAGCCGTCGGATGTCGGACAATTCGCTCCAAATCAGGTCGGAGTTCTCTCACGAGATCCGGGGACGGTTTCACGATGTTTTGCAGGATGAACCATTTCCATTCTCCATCGTCTCCGTCTAAGACTCGTCTGATCTCAGGAACCAAAGGCAACCCGATCCTCGACAAGAACGGTGCGAGAATTCGCGCAACAGGCCAGTTTCCGTCTTGAACCCACTGCAGAAGGTCCGGTAAGATCTGTTCTACGCTAGGGTAGCCAGCTTCGACAGCTGCACGAGCAGTCGCTACATCGTGTTTCCCTGTTGGTATCAAATGAACTGGTCGGGTCATGGGTACACCTCCGGGCGCTGCCTAACGGCCGCGGCTGAGCTGCGGCGGAAATGAATGCACTATTAAATCAGGGTACGTTGAGATCTTGGCCGTACCGTTGTTTCCTCTCTTGGACTCGTTTCACGCCGGCCACTTTTGATGGAGGGTCCTTCCGTCAGCTCCAGCCGCTTGTTAGGCAGCGACCACAGGGTGCAAAACCGTGATCAGTCTCAAAATTGGGAGAACCCACAGGGGTCCGGCTTGACTCTGCGCAACCATGAGAGTCAGTAGGCAACGGTGAATCTGCAATTGTGAGGCGTTCTACCGTCGCCCAAGTTCAAAAAGGTCTCGCCCTTAGGTACCTTCCCTGCTTCCAAGGGCTGGCCATCGGGCAAAGGCGACAAAGTACAAAAGCACAAGGTTGGCCAACGGTAATAGAACCAACAGACTCCAGAATGGAGTGAATCCCGCCTTATTTAGAATCTTCCAAGCTGGCAGAAGAAAAAGGAGACCAGTAACAAGTGAAGTAAGAAGCATGACCATGAGCTCAGGGACTCCGATTGTACCCATTGGACTCTCCTCAGATATGGACTGACAATTGGAAGACTGCTCACTTCAGAAGATGAGACTCCCCACCAACATTGGTCGCTGCCTAACGGCCGCGGCTGAGCTGCGGCGGAGAGGGAAACACTATTGAACTACGGTACGTTGAGATCTCAGCTTCACCGTTGTTTCGTTTCTTGAAGTCGTTTCACGCCAGCCACGTTCCGACCAGGGTACTTCCGTCAGCTCAAGCCGCTTGTTAGGCAACCCCCTCATGGCATCACTTGACCAATACCAGCCCCATAGTTCTAAATTGGGTCCCTACCCATACTCGACAGTAGTACACACCTGAAGGAAGAGTCTTCGCATTCCAGACAAGGGTGTGCAGCCCAGACTGTAACCGGCCAACGAATAGCTCAGCCACGAGATCACCCAAAATATTGAAAATGGACACCTTGACTTCGGCCATTTGTTGCAAATGAAGTCTGATCTGCGTAGTGGGGTTGAATGGATTTGGGTAGCATGCAACCAGGAAGGGCGACGTCCGGCCAAACGGTGAGTCGTTCCTCACATCCACTATGTTGTCACCAAATCTTAGCGCTCGGCCCCGAAATTGGTCAATATTCTTGCCCCACTGATCCCAAGCGACGATAATACGGCCCTCCCGAAACACAAGGACAGGATCGTCCTGGTAAACTGAATCGGGAGCCTGTCCAACTGCGAAACTACCGAATTGGTTTGTTCCAGTGGCACTGATGCGTTGCGCAACAACTCTCTTGAATCCATTGGGAATTGACACCCATGCTACGACAATGTCATCGTTCAGATCTGAAGCTATTGCCACGTTTGAATAGTCAGCAACTGGTGTTGTATTGAGGACCGCTGCAGAAGTAAGAGGTACGCCCTGGTTCGAAAACCTTTGGAGATAAACATTCCAAATTCCAGAGCTTAACTGAGCGGACCACACGATGAGGACTTCTCCATTTGAGCACATGGCGATATTGTGGGGTCCGATGGTCTGGAACAAACTATCGGCCACCAATACTGTACTTGGGCCAAACGCAGAACCAGATTTAGAAAACCGTCGAAGATATAGGGAATATCCGCTCGCCGTTCTCCGTTGCCACACTACAGCGAATTGACCAACGTTCGGGTGGAATGCTAAACGTGCTCGGCCATAGATGAAGTCAGCATTTCCAACGGTATCGCTCAGGAGCACGTAAGACGTCGGGCGGGGCGTCTCAAGACTGCCTATCCTGGCAACAACCGATGATCGCATTTCTTGGTGCTGGGACCAAGCGACAACGAATGTTGTGTCATCTAGCCATGCACACCCAGAGAGTGAAGTCGACTGTTCGAACCCGGGATCATCAAATTGGACATTCAGGGTCAGACTGTCGCCATTTGAGGTTACAAGGTGACCTCGTACATGCGACTCAGAAATCGATGTATTCGACAGGCTCCAGAGCTCGATGTCGGCAAGGCTGCCTGGGACACAAACTGGCGATTCAACACTTGCGGAGACATCGTGAATTTCATGGACCTGCTCGAGCAAATGAGTTGTGGAATCAAGGACGGCAACGAAGGATGATTCTGTGGTCGGCGGAGTTAAGATGGTCCAGCCCACGTGCACACGACCCATTCGATCCAGCGAGAGACCGGATCCGTAAGCTTGATCAACAATCAAGAAATCAGATTGAGCCAATGACGATTGCAGAAGGGTTGAAACTGCTATGAGGGGAGCGTAAAATAGAAATCGTCTCATGGGTGCTTCCTGGAAATTGGAGGGGGTTGCCTAACGGCCGCGGCTGAGCTGCGGCGGAATTGGATACACTATTGAATCAGGGTACGTTGAGAAGTAAGCTTCACCGTTGTTTCCACTCTTGAACTCGTTTCACGCCGGCCACTTCTGATTCAGGGTGCTTCCGTCAGCTCCAGCCGCTTGTTAGGGCGCCACAGGTATGTTAAATGCGGCCATGGTGATCCGCCGCAGAGGAGTATGAGATCCGAATCAACAGTTGGATTTGTTCCGTAGCATCCCCACAACTGGGAACCAAGGACATTGCGTCGTTGATCTTGCCTACATAAGCATACGCAGCTGCGATCTCCTGAAGAGAGAAGGTGTCTTCTTTTTCAATTGCAATATGGCGAGCATGGGAGAGTACTTCGAACGCAAATTTAGCTTCGCTGATATCAAACAGTTCCTGTGCAACAGACGCCATGGAAGACGGTACAACAAATGGCTCGTCCTGAAGCGTATCGGCCTGTTCATGCATCCGCGACAAGTAGTGGAGTGCCAAGGAGGTATCGCGCTTTTCGAACAAGCGCACCGCGGCAAATCCGATCACCTTCACTTTCTCATATGGATTGGATATCGAATCGATCGCTCGATCTGCCTGATTGAAGAGCCTTAGTGCAATCAAGAGTCGGAGCAAGTCATCGTCTGCAGATGTGCTCGAGTAGTCGCGAGGTTTGAATGAAGCGTTATGCAACGTGAGCACCTGATCCGCGAGTTTCACGGCATCTTCAGTATCTGCGATTGCCAGATACTGGAATGCGACTCCGACCATTCCCGAAAGCCTGGTGTACTGATTTGACTGTTGTGCAAGACACTGTTGCGAAAGTCCTAGCGCCTCACGGGCCTCTTGCTTGTAACCAAGAGAAACAAAACCGCTCACTATATCTTCGATACATCGAAGCCGGGTTACATCGCAGACACTCGACCCCTCAGAGTGACGATAAGAGTCCTTTGCATCTATGAGGCAGGCTAGCGCAAGACGGTGATTGGTAGTTTCTTCAGCAGCGCGCGCCACATTTACAAGTTCGCGCAGTCGTCCGGAAGAATCGGCCAGCGTGCGTGCGAGAGTCAATGCCTCCTCGAGCGGCCCTTCGTGCTTCTGAGCGCGCGATGGGGTTGGGGCCAAAAAGAGGAGCGAACTGAGGAGTATTAGAAGTCGCATGGATGTTCCTGTGGTCACTGTGGCGCCCTAACGGCCGCGGCTGAGCTGCGGCGGAAATGGATACACTAATGAATGATGGTACGTTGAGAAGTCAGGCGGAACGTTGTTTCGAATCTTGAACTCGTTTCACGCCAGCCACCTTCCGACCACGGTACTTCCGTCAGCTCCAGCCGCTTGTTAGGGCGCGCACTCAACAACCTCGAAGTCAATATGGTAGTGTTCATCATGTCTGACCCAGGCTGGTTTCGTTGAAAAGTGCATGAGTGTTGGCAGATCTCGTCCGTCCGGTCGTGCAAAGAGCAACTTTTGGAGCTGGGTATCAAAGATGACAACCGCAATTCGAAGACCGTGTGAAGCCGCGCGAGTATGAATCGCTCTCAAGTGTGCCGCCATTGCGTCAAAGTCTATCAGATACGAACCTGAACGTCCTGTAGAGTCGAACTCAATAGCGTACCCAAACTTGTTGAATACGTTAGTTGAGAGGATAGTCTCTCTGTCATTACCTCTCCGTACGGGCACGAAGAAGTCAGCAGAAAGCCCATTCTCGTGTGTCTTATGCGGCCAGAATTGGCCGCCGTGTGGCCACCCGGTTTCACCGAATACGAACTTCCATCTGGGATTTTGCACCTGCAAATCAGAATAGGCGTCCAACATGGTAGACCGCAATTTATCATGAAGGCATGTTCGGCCCAACACGCTGCCCAGTCTGGAATAAGTCGAAAAATTCGTACCAGAACTGGGTAGATGCTTGCTGTTCAGGATTGATCCGTGCGCCGGCGTTCCAGTGCTTATGCTTGGGTCGTTCGAATCCAATGCAACCGCAATAGAATTGCCAAAATAGACAGCTGCCACTGCGACTACAATGCATACACCGACAAGAAGTATGTATCGGCTGAATCGTCGGATGATGCCTCCTTACTGCGGCGCGCCCTAACGGCCGCGGCTGAGCTGCGGCGGAAACTGACCCTTTTTAGGATCAGGGTACGTTGAGAAGTAAGCTTCACCGTTGCTTCGAATCTTGAACTCGTTTCACGCCAGCCACTTTTGATCGCCCTTGACACCGTCAGCTCCAGCCGCTTGTTAGGGCGCGCAACCTGCATTATCGTTCCTCTTGTTTTTCCAGTTCCTCCTGTGGTATCAATCGCTGCCGCACCACCTTCAGAACACCTCGAACAAGCTTCTCCCTTTTCCAAGTATACACCCGGCGACCATCAGGACCATCGTCATTAAGCACACGGCTTTCTGTTCCTATCAGGAACAGGGTGTCTTTGTCGGTTCTATACGTCCTGAACCAATATTCGAACGGATTGTAGAAGTTATAATATCGGCAAACAAATGTCTTCCTCGTTTCATCCATATCAAAATTGTTTGTATTGACTGAATCTGTATAGACCTGGCTAAAATGGAACCGACCGTCAGACGGATTGAACAACCATATATCGTAGTATTCGAAGCCAACGAGATGATCGCCGCCCTCCCGCAGAACGAAGAGATCATCAAATCCATCTATGTTTATATCAACGAACTGCAGTAGTGTATTGGAGTAGGCATATTGCCAGCTATCGTCTGGATGGATATCTATGACATTCAAAGTATCAGCAAGAGACCTGTGGCCCATGCGGTGGGATCTGGAAATAACCAATGAGCTTGAATTTGCGCTGGAGATTAGGACGTGGAAATAGTACTTCTGGTACGATGCATCGGGTCTCATCACCACCGTTGTATCGATCGACAAGACTGAATCCTGGAGAGGAACGACGAGCGGAGGGTTCAACTGCGCATCTACCGTCTGATGCATCAGCAGTAGCAGATAAAGATGAACGTGAAAGAACACCGACGCAGTAGATTTCATCTTTCTCACCTTTTGGTTTGGGTGAAGGGAGTCCACGTTATCACCCGCGCCGCTTCCCTTCCAGTTTTAAGTACCAACCCGCCCCGCCTTCCAGAACCAATTCACAGAAGAAGCCAACCATGATTCATAACCCATCAGCTCGAGGACGTAGATCACAAGACAAACATCGGTCCGTATTGGGGCCGGAGGCATCACATGTGGATATGTTTTCTTGAGCGCGCCCTAACGGCCGCGGCTGAGCTGCGGCGGAATCACTTACACTGTTTGGATAAGGGAACGTTGAGAAGTACGCTTTACCGTTGTTTCGATTCTTGAACTCGTTTCACGCCAGCCGTTTTCCCCAAAGGGTACTTCCGTCAGCTCCAGCCGCTTGTTAGGCGGCGAATACAAACCTAAGAGTGCAACTTGAAATGGAAAGGAAATTCAACCCAAACAGTGACGGGTTCTCCATCGACCGTAGCTGGCTCCCATATTGAGTTCATGAAAAACTCGATTGTCGGCGGGTCAAACAATTCCGAAACGGCCTTCGTTGTTCCGTCGTCGTCTATAAACGTAGCAACGTTGAAATCTCTCTTGATGATGACCACCTGCTTAACAGTGCCCAAATCGGTTATTTCAAGTTTGACCCTCACATCTCCTTCTATACCCGCCTTTGCGGCCTTCGCGGGATACCGAGGACCGCCCGGGGAAACCTTTTTGGGAGGCACATCGCCTTTGTATTGGGCCTGGCTTGACGTACGCGTGGCTTCGCGTACGGAATTGCATGAGGAGATCATGAGAATTGGGAGCCAAAGTATGAGGATGAGTTTCATATTTCCTCGAGATCTTGTTCGCCGCCTAACGGCCGCGGCTGAGCTGCGGCGGAGACTGATCCTTTCTGGGACCAGGGTACGTCGAGAACTTCGCCGTACCGTTGTTTCGAATCTTGAACTCGTTTCACGCCAGCCACTTTTGATGACACGTCCTTCCGTCAGCTCCAGCCGCTTGTTAGGCGGCCCGACATTTGCGATAGGATGGCAGACCTAGAGTTCCAGAATGACCCCGATCCTGATATTGCTCAAGGAGAGCGTCCATGCTTTGTCGTTAGAATTTGAGGTGCTCCTGTAGCCTGAAGAGGACGGTGACGAACCGCCGGCAGAACTGGAATAGGAGAACGAGGAGGTGGACCAAGACCACTGATGCATCGCCGTTAACGATACCTCCGCACTTACCATGAGATGGGTCAGCAAGTGGGTTTTCACTCCACACAGTGCAACAGGGCCAACACCTATTGATTTGGAATTGTCCGTATTTTCGCTGCTGCCCGTGGTTAGGGTCGTCGTATCCACCGTCGCATAGCTTGATGAACTCGAGAACCAAGACTTTGAGTGTTGAATCGCAAGGCCACCGCCAACGTAGAGGGAAGTGTGAGCATAAGAAACGATCGACCTAACATAGAGTGCGGTGAGGGTAATCTGATACGAGGTGGAGTGATACTCAGGATTACCGCTTGTCGTGGGACTTTGAGAAGTTGAACTCGTCCCAGACGTGGAGTAAGATGTGTAGCTTTCACCAGAAGTCCCGGACGAGTTTGACAAATTGAGCGATACATCTGCCCCAATACGAAAGAAGGATGACGATCCACACTGGCCAAGGAAATTCACTCCGAAGCCGCCAAAAAGTTGGAATTGGAGCGCTGGAAATCCCGATTGCTGAGATGAATCGGCCGATTGAGCAGACAGATGCTGTGAGGAAGCGAGGACGAGTGCAAAAAGAAGCCCAACCTGTCTGATCGAATTGATGCGCTGCAGTGTCATACGTTTCCTTGGACGGTTATTTGGGAACAAGCTTCGGGCCGCCTAACGGCCGCGGCTGAGCTGCGGCGGATATGGATACACTACTGAATCATGGTAGGTTGAGATGATCGCCGTAACGTTGTTTCGATTCTTGAACTCGTTTCAAGCCAGCCGTATTCCACAAAGAGTACTTCCGTCAGCTCCAGCCGCTTGTTAGGCGCCACCCCCTATCGTTGGTTCTCGTAGCGCATATCTGTTCAACTTGACCCAATCCTCGTTTGGAAGTCCATTAAGGGATGCCACTGCAAAGAATCCCTGTGTGTAGATGACCACAGTAGGGCGGCCTGCAAAAGTCAATTGAAACCCGATGTCTAGGTCAATCAGCGCGATATCCTCTTGGTCTGTCATGTTTTGAATTTCGCAAATATCTTGCGGTTCAAAATACATCCATCCATAGGACACATGTTCAGGCAGCATAACCTTGCCCAATAGCTTCGTTGGGCGTTCCCTTTGGGGCGGAGTAAATGAAATGAGAACGGATAGCACGCCCACGCTTTGAACGATACTAGAGTTGTCAGGTTCGAGCAGGTTTTGTCCCTCTAGCTTCGACTCGGGAATCAGCTTGATCGTAGACCGTTCGACATCTCCGTGAGGATGAAGGGCGTCCGGCGTAGCTATCTCCTCGGGCACGACGACGAGCAGGGTTCTTGAGGATTCAACCTCGAGCGACCAGCCGTCGCCACGTATCGACCGTATCTCCTGGCCTCTTAGGCTGGTTAGAATTCTCTCTTCTTCGAGGGAGACTTTTGCGGAGTAAAGCATATCGAGCCGATTGGAATTGGGGTGGCGCCTAACGGCCGCGGCTGAGCTGCGGCGGATAGGGATACACTATTGAACAACGGTACGTTGAGAAGTAAGCTTCACCGTTGTTTCGATTCTTAAACTCGTCTCTCGCCGGCCACATCTGATGAAGGGTCCTTCCGTCAGCTCCAGCCGCTTGTTAGGGCGCCGCTAAGGTCGGAGCAAGGAGTCCCTTAATGATCCTTTGCCAAATCGAAACCAAGAATCCAGGACGAACGCCCTATCTACTTCCTCCAACCAAGCAGAGCGCATCCTCCATTCGATCCCTGCGGCACGGGTTAGAGACGCACAACTATCGATGCTCGATTGTATTCGTCGGCGAAGTTGATCATGGGTCGCCAAGAGTGCTCGCGCCTCCAGATACAATGAATCGGTGGAAAACTTTCGTCGATTAACCGAAGAAGAGCGTAAGCGATACAACACCGGCGGCATTCGAATGCTGGTCGCGAAATAGTCTGCTGCCAGATCGGCCAGATGGTGGAGGTGATTCTTGAGACTATCGAGTAGTGGCGAAGATGACAGACTGTCCACTCGGAGGTGATCTTGCTCACGGATAAGTTGCACCCTTGATAGGTACCTGGCTGTTTCGGAATCGAAAGTCGATTCCCGCAATGCCCACTCGATTGTCGGGTTGTAAGAGATGGCGAGGGTGGAGCCAATCCCATCCCGAATTTCTGAAACAAGGCGTCTGTCTGCCTCTGAAGGGGCATGTGCGCATGCATTCAATATCAGGGCCGCGGCGATAGAGGTTGCCGCGCTCAGAAGTTGTTGGACAAGGAGAGTTCGCATGGCAAGTGTTCGCGATAATGGAGCGGCGCCCTAACGGCCGCGGCTGAGCTGCGGCGGAACCAACTTCCACTTCACCGCAAGGGTACGTTGAGATCTTGTGTTAACGTTGTTTCGGATCTTGAACTCGTTTCACGCCAGCCAATTTTGGACCAAGGTTCTTCCGTCAGCTCCAGCCGCTTGTTAGGCGCTTACTTGTGTGCCTGTCCTCTCAGCCGTTCGAAGCGGGTGGCGAAAGGACTCACTTCCCGGACCAACCCTCACTCTTGTTCGCCACCCGCGTGCATCGGAACTACGCGGGCGGCGCGCACCTGAAACGGTTTCAACCAACTGAACCAATTTCCATTTACCGCGAAGACCCACCAAAGACGATTGCCTGTAGAAGGCAACACAACACTAACGACCGGCCGCGACTCGACTCACTTCACGATCAGAAAGAACTCCATACCTACATTCATTTCGCTCCGTGCGCGCCGCCCGCAGAGCGCCTAACGGTCACGGCTGAGCTGCGGCGGATATGGATTCACTACTGAACTTCGGTACGTTGAGAAGTCAGCTTCAACGTTGTTTCGAATCTTGAACTTGTTTCAAGCCAGCCGTATTCCCCAAAGGGTTCTTCCGTCAGCTCCAGCCGTTTGTTAGGCGCTTACGTGTGTGCCTGACCTCCCCGCCGTTCGAAGCGGGTGGCGCACCAACGGACACCTTACACAAATGAACATCTTCCCTTCTAATACACAAGGGTCGCCCGGAGGTGTCTTTCTCGTCAGCCGTTCCACGAGATGAACTCTCCAGCACTCTTCGTCTTCTGACCCATAATGGGTTGACCGACTATTTGAACAACAAACTCTTTTGCGCGACACCCGCGTGCAAACGGATTCCGGCGGGCGGCGCGCCCCCAAGACGGTTTCAAACAACGGGACCAATTCCCTTCTACCGCAAGGATGCACCAAAGAACGTGCCTGATCAAGGCAACACACAACCGATTCTCAATCTCCCCCCGACTCCCTTCACGAGATGAACAAAGCTTACCCACGATCTTTTCGTTCCGTGCGCGCCGCCCGCGAGCGCCTAACGGCCGCGGCTGAGCTGCGGCGGAAATGGGTACACTATTGAATGAGGGTACGTTGAGATCTTCGCCGTAACGTTGTTTCGGATCTTGAGCTCGTTTTACGCAGCCACTTCTGATCGCGGGTCCTTCCGTCAGCTCCAGCCGCTTGTTAGGCAACAACACCCCAGGGATCTAGAGCCGCCTCCTTCCAATTGTGAGAATAGCGTGCTCGGGTTCGGAAGTCCAACCACCAATCACGACTGTATTTCCTTTTGCAGCTATCGTTCTATAACTCGTATAAACGCCAGCGATGCCGAGTTCGCTAGAGTTGTATGTCTGCCAAGTGGATCCGTTGAAGTGCATCACAGCACCTGCACTACCTGCAACCCATACATCATTGTCCGCGGTGCCTTTGATTGCGCGAAGAATCGCTTGTTTCGGATTAATCCCGCGGACTGCTTGGTGACTCACGAACGGGCGGAAGACGTAGGATTCACCAAGCGCCCAAAGTGTTCCTTGCGGACTCATCCAAATAGAGAAGGCATTGCCGAGTGCACGGAATTCTGTTGGCTCGCTTGGATCGGGAAAGAGGAATTGTAGTCGTCCGCTCGCGTATTGGAACACTCCTGAGGGTAGGATCCCAGTGTCGTATGCGTTGGAACTCACATACACCAAGTCGCTTTGACCGGTCACGCTCCAGAGCTCTGAACGGATTCCTGTCGGAATAGTCTCGAAACTGCCGCCATTGAAGTGGCCAAGAATGCCTGGGCTCCCAACGCAGAAAAAGTCATTGCTGGCTTTGCCCCACATCGAGTAGACATATCCTCCGTCAGCAAATCCTCCAAGGTTAGGGACAACGAGTGAATGTCCGTCCCAGTGGAGCGGAACGCTTACGGACAACCATATGTCGTTCGGGCCAAACGAGAGAATAGAGAAGAATGCTGGGACAAAATCAGACCCAAGGTAATTATACTTGAGACGAAGTGGATTCCAACTAGAACCGTCCCAACGAAGAACGTTGTATAGTGCTGGGTCGACTAGTCCAGTCGAATCTTTAAGATAGACTTCACCAACCGCCCATATATTGTCGTCACTGATTATCGCGACGTCACGAATCACCGACCCACTCCCGTATCCGATCGTATCTGTGCGCCACACTACCGAATGGGTTGTCGTGTCAACCCCCAAGGCACCATGCGGCTCTGTAGAATGGCGACAGGAAGAGAAAACACCAAGAACTATGATTATGAGACACGTCTTCATTAGTCCGGCCGACAGTATTCCGTGCGAACTCGGTTGTTGCCTAACGGTGGCGGCTGAGCTGCGGCGGATAGGGATACACTTTTGATTCAGGGTACGTTGAGAAGTAAGCCTTACCGTTGTTTCCACTCTTGAACTCGTTTCACGCCGGCCACTTCTGATGCAAGGTCCTTCCGTCAGCTCCAGCCGCTTGTTAGGCGGCACGCCACATTATTTGCCGTATTTCTCGGCAAGCACCCAGGGAAGGTTGACAGAATACTCAACTTGAACGATTGGAGAATCAGGAAGCGTATCGATCTTGAGATCGGTCTTCCCGGCGAAAAAAGACACAGACCAATCCCTTCCTTTCCCGAACCTTTGCGGATCGAGCTTGATTGCTACCTCTCCCTTCCCTTCGACTTCACCGATGAAATGCCACCAGCCGGAGTTGAACGAATATCCTCGGTCCAGCGGACCCGCTTCCCACACTTCAGCTTCCTTGTGGGGGTCGACGCCCACCATTTCCAGAAACTGAACAAGATCCAATGGGTATTCGATGTCGCGTTGAGCGATCCAGTTGCGGCAACAAGAACACGCACAATCCTCTGCCCGCCGGGCATCGGATTGTGAATAGGCGGCGAGCGTACGCACCGGGTCGATTCGGAATCGCCAGCCGTGAAAATCGATGGATTTGATCATGGACATCGTGCGTGCCGCCTAACGGCCGCGGCTGAGCTGCGGCGGAAATGGATCCTTTTTTAGGAGCAGGGTACGTTGAGATGATAGACGTTCGGTTGTTTCGATTCTTGAACTCGTTTCACGCCGGCCACTTCTGATGAGGGGACCTTCCGTCAGCTCCAGCCGCTTGTTAGGGCGCAACAACGTAAAGGACCTGATGGAGTGGTGCGCGAAGTGGATAGACTCACGGAATCCAGTTACACGAATACCATGCACGTTCACCAGTGTCGATGTCCTGAGTTCCATCGATATTGACGAGATGTATTTTAAAATAGCCCCCCACCGGATCTTCTGTGAGATAAGCAATTTTCAGACCATTGGGCGAACATTTATATGATCCGGGAACGAGTTTCGCGTGACTCGTAAGAGGAGCAATTCCGGATCCATCTGAGTTCATGACATAAAGATCAGCTCCTCCGTCGTGTAGCCTGGAGTAGAGCAGTCGCCTACCATTTTCAATAAATCGGGGCATCAGCGAGCTGCTGTCAGACGTGAGGTGCTTAAGCGATGATGTAATGGTGGAGTAGGCATACATATTTACAGGCTGGTCCCTCCCCACCTTGTTTGATTCGTAGCACCAGAAGGCAAAGTTCACGCCATCGGGAGACCAATCGCCGCCTTGAACGTACTTTGGTGTCGCATATTGTAGTGGGCGACAATTTTGGCCTGTACAATCAACTGACCACTTGTAGCCGATGCTGTCCATCGTACGCATGAAGAAGATTCTGTTTCCGTCAGGCGACCACAGGGGATCAAAATCGAAATTGTCATGGGTAAGCGGAGTGATAGCATTATCGGCCAATGAAACGATACATATTTCAGATCCGGTTGACCCAGCTCGATTGAAGGCGATTGACCGTCCGCTTGGAGACCATGCATAAGTCAAGATGGCTGCATCAGTTGGACTGCACACCATCGCTAGCTTGTGTATGGCTGAATTGGATCTTTGTACGGTGGAAACCCATACTGACCCGTCTGAGGTATCCCATTCGAAAAACGCCATGCTCAGGCCGTCCCTTGAGAAGGAGGGTTGGGATCCCCAAATAGGCACGATTTGCCTCTTGCCTGTTCCTTCGGCGGTCATAGTATAAAGGTGAAAGTCCGGTGAATCGAATACTAATAGTCCGGATAAATCGTCTTGGTTTGGTGGTTCATCGATGTGCTCACATGAAAAGAGACTGAAGGCAATGATGAGGCAGATCATCAACACCACTGGTAGCGCAAAGGCATTTTCACGACGAGCGCAACACGAAACCGATTCACTTCGAAATGAGTCGTTCATTCGTAAGACTCCGGATCCTAGGTTGCGCCCTAACGGCCGCGGCTGAGCTGCGGCGGAAACGGATACACTATTGAATTACGGTACGTTGAGAAGTCAGCTTCATCGTTGTTTCGAATCTTGAACTCGTTTCACGCCAGCCACTTCTGATCGAGGGTACTTCCGTCAGCTCCAGCCGCTTGTTAGGCGGGCGTGCTGACCCAGGTTGGGGGACTTTATCGGATCGCGATCAAGGTTGCCAGTAACTGTTCGTTCTTTTCAAGAAGAAGGATTCCTTCCCAGACACTGGATCCGAAAGTGGTTTTTCAAAGTGACATTTGAGACCAGTGGCTGTGAATGTTCCGCGGCATTTCACTAGTCTATCACCGACTGGTAGATCGAATTCGATTGAACTGCCATTGACGTTTGCCTTCACGAGTGTAGGATCGTCTGGCCCGCCTTCGGCAAACTGTACCAAGGCATAGTAACCGTGAACCGAGTAGAGGACAAAGATCTCAATCCCACCCACATCGCCAGTCTCCTGGTACGAGCGTAAGTTCGAGTATATGCCTGTCACATTGGCCCCGGAATCCGATTGCTTTGATTGGGCCAGACTCGTCTGCGAGAACAATAGCATGCCCAGAGTGAAGATGTGCAAGGAATAGGTCAACCGACGAATGAACATGATGAGACTCTGAGTGTATGGTGGTATCGTAGAATGACATTCGTAGCCCGCCTAACGGCCGCGGCTGAGCTGCGGCGGAACCACTTCCGGTGTTTGAGGCAGGGTACGTTGAGAACTTCGCCGTACCGTTGCTTCGAATCTTGAACTCGTTTCACGCCGGCCACTTCTGATCGCACGGTACCTTCCGTCAGCTCCAGCCGCTTGTTAGGCGCTTACCCCTGCCTCGTGGTCCTCTGCCGTTCGCCGCGGGCGGCCGTGAGGTATCAAGTCGGCCAGTTCATATCATAAGCATTAACGCACTGGGAATCAGTCGCAATAGCGGTTGCCGCCCGCGGTGCGATCACCACCTCGCGCGGCGCGCCCACCAACCAGGTCGCCACGAAGGATCCACCTTGATTTGATCTGTACAACATCCACAACGGCATGTCATTTGACAAAGTGAGCAGGCCTTTCTGCTTGAAGACTCCTGACGAAAAGAATGTTCTTGAATTCCCAAACCACCCAGCGGCGCGCCGCGCGTGAGCGCCTAACGGCCGCGGCTGAGCTGCGGCGGAATACAGATACTCTTTTGAGATTAGGGTACGTTGAGATCTTAGCCGTAACGTTGTTTCGTTTCTTGAACTCGTTTCACGCCAGCCACTTTCCGACCAGCCCGTACTTCCGTCAGCTCCAGCCGCTTGTTAGGCAGCGACCACTATCCCTTGACTATTCTTTCTCTGAATAGAAGGAGAAGGATCACTGAAATGGGACAAAGGATGCTCAAGACACCGGTCACATCGCATCTGAAGAAAAATGTTCTTCTCGTCCTTATCAAGTTCCGCAAAGTCCGATCTGCTTCTGGTCGGCTGACTTTGAAGTGTCGATCTGCACCAGAATTCGTGCCTGGTCCACTTCGACTTCCAGCTAACCTGACTATTCAAGTACTCTACGATAGAAAGTAGTGTGAGAACGGCTAGGAGGACTAGGATGATCTGACAAGCTCTTCTGTGTCAGGAGAATTGCGGTCGCTGCCTAACGGCCGCGGCTGAGCTGCGGCGGAAATGGGTACACTATTGAATCAGGGTACGTTGAGAACTTCAGCCTCAACGTTGTTTCCATCTCTTGAACTCGTTTCACGCCAGCCACTTCTGATCGCAGCTGTCCTTCCGTCAGCTCCAGCCGCTTGTTAGGCGCTTACCCGTGTCCTCGTCGTCTCAGCCGTTCGCAGCGGGTGGCGATAAGGACTCACTTCCCCAGTTCATACCATACCTTGCACTGGAATCGGTCGCCATGCGGTTGCCACCCGCGTGCGATCGCAATCTACGCGGGCGGCGCGCACCTGAAACGGTCTCAACCAACGGATACCAACTTCGATTTGACCGCAAAGACCTACCAAAGACACTGCCTTTGACGAAGTGCAACACGGCACCAACGATCTGCCGGATCGACTCACTGCACGACAAGAATGTTCTCGACACCCACATTCATTTAGTTCCGTGCGCGCCGCCCGCTGAGCGCCTAACGGCCGCGGCTGAGCTGCGGCGGAAACTGATCCTTTGTTTGAGGCACGGTACGTTGAGATCTTCAGCCGTTACGTTGTTTCGATTCTTGAACTCGTTTTACGCCGGCCACTTCTGATCGCGCCTGATCCGTCAGCTCCAGCCGCTTGTTAGGTGGCGCTGCGTGCTATCTGCTCGCGCACATATTTGCGCGCTGACAACAAAAGCAAATACCGCGATCGGTGTCGGCAGATCAGAGGGATAGAATATTTGATCCTCATTCAGGAAACCCTCGAGCTTCCCAGCACGCCGAATCGCCCATGGGAATCCGACCGTAAGCGAAGGCCGTCAAGCCGGAATGTCCACGGTTTGATAGCCCACCATGAATGAATCGGATTTGTCCTTTGGTTCGCTGTTGCAGTAGCCAGACGTTCATCACCGCATGAAAGCCAACTCTCGTTGTTCACTCGCTCGTATTGTGAACAATTTGTCTTCGACACCGATAGATCGTCCTGCCATCTGGCAATCAGCACGCCATCGCGGACAAATTCGCAAGTTGAGGCTGAATGCAGTACTCCTGACGTGTAGACGCGAATGGTGAAGGTCCGACCGGGAGAGCAATTCCTTGATTTCGCTCGGCCGAACGTCTCAGATGGAGACTCGAGTGCGATTGTAACCAATACGGCGACTGCGGACAAAGCGCCCATGACTAGAAAACCAACCGTACCGTGCCACAGAAATGGCAATCGCGTTTGCGACGACGCACGTGGCCCAGACAACATATCTTAGTTGCACAAAGTCGACCTTTCATGGCACACCGTGGCTAGCGCCACCTAACGGCCGCGGCTGAGCTGCGGCGGAAACGGATACACTATTGAATTAGGGTACGTTGAGAACTTAGCTTCACCGTTGTTTCGATTCTTGAACTCGTTTCACGCCAGCCACTTCTGATCGACGGGTCACTTCCGTCAGCTCCAGCCGCTTGTTAGGCGCTTACCTCTCAACTCGTCGTCCCCTGCCGTTCGCTAGCGGGCTGGCCGAGAGGACTCAATGTCGGACCAGAACTCATATCACTACATGTTACGCCACCTGAGAATGCATCGCAAGTACGCGGTTGCCGCGTCGCACGTGGATCACGGTCTCACACGACGGGACCACTTGAACTCGCGTCGCCACAAAGGATTCACCTGATTAGATCGCGACAACCTGCACGAATCGGCAACATCAATCCGACCAAGCGAGCAGGCCTTCCGACTATGACGCACTCCTGACGACAAGAATGTACTCGCAACTCCCACATGATTCGTGCCGAGCGCGCCGCCCGTGGAGCGCCTAACATTTATTAAACTTCAACAACCCTTCGGAAAAAGCAAAGCCCCGGAGTAATATAAGTAGGGGTTATCCTGCCAAAAAGCTGACTTGACTGTGACTTTCGGATATTATTACGCCCGCAAGTGCAATTGACTGCTTCCGCAATCGGGAGGAATTGACTGCAATGCCAGAGACAAAACTCCTCGACCGCGTCCGCAATCTGGCCGCGCTCCGCCACCTCAGCCCCAGAACGACTGAAGCCTACCTCTATTGGATCAAACGCTTTATCCTCTACTTCAATAAACGCCACCCACTCGAGATGGGACCCGCCGAGGTCCACCGCTTCCTCTCCTACCTCACCCAATCCCGTAACGTGGCAGCCTCAACCCAAAACCAGGCCCTGAATGCTATCGCCTTCCTCTACCAACAAGTCCTCGGACGCGACTTGGGAGAAATCGGCCAACTCCCCCGTGCCAAAACCCCCAAACGCCTCCCCGTCGTCTTCAGCCGCGATGAGATCTCTCGCGTCCTCAATGCCCTCCCCCAACCCGAACGACTGATGGCTTCCTTGCTCTATGGATCTGGACTCCGACTCACAGAATGCGTCTCTCTGAGAATCAAGGACATCGACTTCCAGGCCCTCACGATCACCGTCCGCCATGGGAAGGGCGACAAAGACCGCACAACTCCCCTCCCACGTGCCTGCGTGCCGGAACTCCGACGACAATTCGAGCTCGTCCGCGAAATCCACCGCAGAGACCTCGCCCAACACTGCCAGGGCGCAACTCTCCCCGAATCCCTCGAACGCAAATACCCTAACGCCGCATCGGAGTTCGGCTGGCAGTATCTCTTCCCCTCTTCACGACGCACGTCCGACCCCGCTACAGGCTCCGAACGCCGCCACCATATCGACGAGAGCGCCCTCCAGCGTGCAGTCAAATCCGCCATCCTCCGCGCGGGCATTACGAAAAACGGCAGCTGCCATTCGTTCCGCCATTCCTTCGCGACTCACCTCCTGGAACAAGGCTATAATATCCGCAACGTCCAGGAACTTCTCGGCCACGCAGACGTCCGTACAACAATGATCTATACCCACGTCCTCTCCGGCCGCCGCCCTGCAATCCGTAGCCCGCTCGACGATCCGATGGAGCTCCGTTAATCTCACCTTCAGCCCCCTCCAACTGATTTGCCGTTCGCTCCATTTCCAAACCAGGGTCCTGCAGATCTTTCTTGAACTCGCCCGCCTCCGCCTGCAATACGATCCTCCGTTGGACGGATGGACTTCTCCGTCACTTCCTGACTTCATTCGAAATCTAAAATTCAAACTCTAAAATCTAAAATGGAAAAAGCCCATCCATCGATCGCGATGAACAGGCTTCTATTTCAATGAGCATGGGGTGCCCGCAGCCGAAACGCTCCTCCCCACTCCTCATGCTAAGTTTTCGGTTGTCCTCTCTCCAAAATTACCCTTTTCTTTGAACGGTGTCAAGAATTTGTGATCGCTATCACGGAAATTTTCCTGATGACGGCGAAGACATGGGTGAAATCAACGCAATCCTGATGCCGAAGTGAGATTTTGGATGTCCATGGTCCCCGATCCTCTCGATTCATGAATCCCTGATCTGCCGCCTGCCAAAAAAGTTCACGCCAATGGTGATGTACGTGTATCCTCCTTTCGCCAGCGAAATGTCCGTCATCGCCATGCGATATCCGATGTTTACCCGCAGGAACATCGCCACTGGCTCGATGCCAAGCGGGATGTCCAGGTTCGTCCCGAACGCCAGCGCGGGAAATGATAGCGACACATCGTTCCCCTCTTTGTTCTTTTCATCCTCCGGCGGAGAGAAATCCAGAAACGCGATCCCGACCGTTGGCGTTACCGTAAAATTGTTCCCCAGCGAAAACATCGCTCCTCCCGCCAAAAGCGCGCCGGTGTGCATCACCAGAAGCCCGTCCGTCCACTCCCCGTCCTGAATAAAACCCGTCCGTAGTTTGTGCGCCGCGCCGATGTCGATCCGTAAACATGCGTACGCTTGCATGTAGGCCCCCTCGATCGACATTGAAAACAGTCCGTAATCCTTCATATGCTGGCCTATCCTGGTCGGCAATGACAAGTACCCTACTCCGAGTTCATAGCCGAAACCCCAGTTGGACCTGATTACCACAAAACGCAAGTGCTCCCTGATGAATGGATTGAATTCCGATTCGGGGTACGCCAGGAGATATTCGTCCGCCGATGCGTTCATTGAGCTTTGGAATCGACCGCGCTCTTCTTCTGAATCCCCGGCAGGACCGATGACCGACGTGAACAATAGCTCCAGGAATTGCCTCTTGTATGGCGCAAGATCGGACCCTCTCAGCCCGGCAATCAACTGCGACCCGGCGTTCTCTGATGCCACCCGCAATCCGTTCGAACATCAGATCGCGCTCGGGGTACAACTTCTCTCGATTCCCCTCATCCTCGACTTCTTCTTCAGCGATAAAGGACAATGCCGTCTCGTAATCTCGCAACCAATACGCGATCAGGATCTCTTCCTGCGGGTAAAGCACAGTGACCTTTGCAGGATCAAAGCGGCGCTCGATGTAGGTCAAGACCTTCCTCACCTTCGTCGTGTCCCCGCTCTGGATTGCCTCGACGAGAACAGCCCGTGTCTTTCCGAGGACAGAAATGTCCGTCTCCCGGTGAGCAAGGATTTCTTTTTCGATGGTGTTCGTGGAATCACCTTCCTGCATCTCCTGCGCAAAGAGTGCAGCAAAAGGGACGACCAGCAAAGCTGCGAGAATCTTCCAGTATCGAGATGGCTGAACAAGTGAAGCCATATGCGTCGACCTTATTGTGTGCAACGATTCGCCGGAGCGCGAAACCTGACCGGCCAGTAGACCTCCGTCACTCTGAACTTCTCTGGATGAATTTGCTGAATCATTGTTCCAGGAAGACGAATACCCAACGAACTCCATTTCAGCCGAATCCCAAATCTAAAATTTAAATGTTAAAATTTAAAATGGAAGGGTACTCTCAGCCGATCCTCTCCTCTCTCTACAAAATTACTCCTTTCTCCAACCGGTGTCAAGCATTGCAGATGTTCACCCCTTCTCCCTTTCTCCCCTTCTCCTTTTCACCCCTTCTCCCTTTCTCCCCTTCTCCTTTCTCCCCCTCTCCCCTTCTCCCTTTCTCCCCCTCCATTTCTACATCGTCCACTTCTCCGCCCGAATATCCACCTCGTCCGACCATCGGCGATGCAAAAGTTGAATCTCCCTGACAATGTTCTCGGGAAGCGGTTTGACCGCGTTGACCGCAGCAATAAACTCTTTTAGGTTTCCACTCTTGCTCGTTGAACCGACAGTCGCTTTCACCAGCGGAATGCTGTGCGCAAATCGGACGCAGAATTCCGTCCAGCTGGCAATGCCGGATTTCTCAAATATCGGGGCAACCTCAACCGCGCGCTTCTGCAAGTACTCCTTCCACGCGAACCCCGGCACGTCACGCAAATGGTGGACGGGTCCTCCGGACACCGTCCGCATGGCAATGATTGGCTTCTTCCGTGAAACGATTTCGTCCCAGAGCACGTTCGAGGCGAATCGTTGCAGCGGATTGAGATAGAAAATGAATCCATCGATAACCCCCTCGGTATGACCCGCACGAAGGGATCGCAAAGGCGGATCCGACGTCCACGGAAATGCCTCGACAACGTACCCTTGTACCAGCCCTTCCTCTTTCAGATCCCGGAACACTTTGTAGCAGTGCCCTCCGTTTGCAAATTCCTCTGCAAGCTCTCCACCCAGACAGAGCTGTCCGAGTTCGACTCCGTTTACCCCGAGAGGCTTCAGGCACTCTTCGATCGACCCCCTGAGCTGATCAATGTTGTCCCAGCCGATCTTGATGATGAGTTTCGGCACCTTCGCCGGCGATTCTCGAAAGACCTCGCCCAGAAGCTCTAACGCGCCGCCATACATTCTCGCCGTGTGAAACCAGACGCCCGTCTTCACCGCCTCGCGGGCAATCGTCAGTCGTTCATCACGTGGAATCTTCTCGTCGCCCAGCCTTGTGGTGCCATAGATATACGGGGTAATGCCGTCTAGTACCGAACGGTTCTTCGACATACATGACTCCTCATACGTGAGATTGACAATTCTCTCTTTCAGAATTGCGCTTGCCGGCTAATCGCCCTCGTATCAGCTGAGCAAGACGCAAAACATCGCTCCTGTGGCCGTGCAGATGATGTTCACCGCATCGTTGGTCAAGAGTCGGAGACCTTTCACATGGATCGACGGCTCGTCGCAATGGAAAGCATCCTCCGTGGATTTCCCGCACACGCGACAGAGAAACCGAGCTTGAACCGAGGACCCAAGAATTGAATCGATCAGACTGCCACACACGCCGGCGAGGATGGGAGCACCCAGCGAGGCAACCACGCCGCCACCCAGCCAGAACACCGCCGACAATGCGACTAGGCCGGATCCTCCAAAAGCACCCAGCATCCCCGCCAATGTAACGGCCCCCGATGTCCCGCCTGCAACAACCCGACCCGATGTGATGAGCCGGGGTGTTCTTCCATACACCGTTCCGATCTCCGTGGCAATGGTGTCGGCGCCTGCGGCAGCAAGAGCACCTACATACGCCTGGTAGATCCGTGCGTCGTGAACCACAAGCCCCAGGAGCACAAGCCCGGCGGCAATCCCTCCGTTCGCCAACACCTGCTCTGCATCCCTCGTGGAGCCCTTTCCCTCCAGTGTGGCCGTACGGCGCCTCGGATCCGCGAATTTCGAGATGACGCTGGCTGCCGCGAAGAACATGATGATGGGACACGCCGCGGCCCACCCCCCAAAGCCAAACACTGCAACCCCCATGCCCCACTGAACGAACGCTCCTCCTACGGTGAGAAACCGCAGTCGTCGCGATAGCACGGCGATCGCCGTCGCACCGAGAATACCAAGAACGATCTGAACCGCGGAGGGTGAACCGAAGATGTAAGGCACCGGAGTCAACGTGACGGGACAGGAGTTTCGAAAATCTCAACGAGGAACGTTTGAAGAAGTGTCAGATCGTCGCCGCCGAATTTTGTCTTGTCGTCCACCGTTAAAAGAAGCGCCAGGGCTTTTTCGATCTGATATGACGTAAAATGTTTTGTTGCTTCAAAGGCATCTCGTAATACCCAGGCATTCCGCTGCAATTCGGCCGCGGCCTGCTCTATCGACATGTCTTTCCTTCGAAAATCGTGAAGGAGTCTCACGTTGGCAAAAAACATCGTGAGCATGACCGTAAAATACGGCGCGCCGTTGCCGTCTGCGACCATCCGCGTGAGGATTTCCACCGCACGCGACCTCTCTCCGACAGCGATCGCGTGCTGAAGCTCCCAAATATTGAATTCCTTCGATACGCCGACAACTGCAGAGACATCCGCCGGCGTTAGGAGCGTCCTTTCTCCGGCATAAGACACCAGCTTTTCAAGCTCCTGGTCGAGATCCCGAAGCGAAAAGCCCGTCAGCGAGGCAAGAAGCTTGTTGGCGTCTGGATCAATTGTCCTCCCCTTTGCAGCGAGGCGACGCGAAATCCATCCCGGCAGTTCGGTTTCCTTGAGGCTTTCAAACTTGTGTGCCCAGCCCGAGTTCTTGATTCTCGCAAACGGGTTCTTCGCAAGATCGACTTTCACAGCCGTGAGAACCAGCACCGTCGTTTCTACAGGGTGTTCAACGTACGACGTAAGGGACGCGATCTCATCCTTGTCCGTCACTTTATCGAACCCCTTCACGACAACGGCCCGCCGTTCCGCCATCATTGGATAGGCCGATGCCCTGGCAATGATGTCTTTCACCTCGATGTCCGCCCATTCGACGATGTCGAGATTGAAACTCCGATGCTCGGGAGGGACGGCAACATCGAGGATCGCGTTAAGGGCCTCTTCTCGAAGCAGATCTTCCTCGCCATGGAGAAGATACACCGGGGAAAGGTCCGCCTTCCCCGGCGCATGGAATACTTCACCGGAAGATTTCCGCGAGCGGGCCACGTTATTTTCCCGGAACGGCTTTCGAGCCGGGCTCTCGCTCCACCACCTCCATCTTCACGTGCGGCTGACCGTCTGGCATTTTGATGATAGAAACATTCTTCATGACATAGTCGTTGACGGGTCGGCCGTCACTCGGGTTGAACCCCGGGACGAGATCCGCCGCTGCAATTCGATCAACGACTTCCATCCCGCTCACGACCTTTCCAAAGATCGTGTAGGCCTTCGGGAGAGTTTTGTTGTCCGAGAGCATTATAAAAAACTGGCTCGTGTTGGTGTTGGGACCACGGTTCGCCATTGCCACAACACCTCTCAGGTAGCCTGCTTTGTACGATGCAGTATTCGGATTGAGTTCATCCGCGAATTCTTTCCCCCAGATGCTCTTCCCGCCGGATCCCGTCGCCGTTGGATCACCCCCTTGAATCACGAACCCCTTTGAAACGCGATGGAAAAGAATGCCGTTGAAGTATTTTTTCTCCGTCAACTTGATGAAATTCTCCGTGGTCTTGGGAGCATCGTTCACATAAAGTTCGATTTCGATGACGCCGAGGGGAGTTTCTTTCACAGTCGGTCTCTTTTGCGCTATGGTTGATTCTTGTGTGGTCTTTGCGGTCTTGCTCTGCGGGGCCTTCGCCTTATTCTGGGGAAGAGCCTGTCCCGCGCCAATAAGAACCGCTAGGGCGATCGCCTGGTACAAACGAATGTGTCTCATGAACTGTTCTCCCTCTTCCGTTGATGATTCAAAATGCGTAAGCAAATCCTATTCGAACACTCGGGGCAAACATGGTCATCGTTGTGGACCCTGAGACATACGTCGGTTCTGCACCGTGGGAGTCCTTCAACGCGCCAATCCATTCCCAACGGAGGTTTGCGCCAAGGAGAGCGAAGAGATGCTCGCTCACAGCGGTCATCCCCTCGATCTCAAGCACGCTGCCGATCCCGCTCGCGGTATAGTTTTCTTCCTGTCCGAAAAATGTCGTAGAGAGTTTCCCGAAATGATAGCCCACTCCCGCGCCGATCCGCACGGTGTATTCGGGACGGTCGACGAGGATGAACTGGGCGACAACGGTGGGGAGATTCGCCGTGATGGTGTAGTCCACCGCGCCGGCCGCACCGAATGTCGAAGCAATCGTGTACGATGCAAGAAGATAGGAATATTCCAGCTTCACCGCCCACTGGGGATACATCGGGATGGTAAGGAGCCCGACAAACTGAATGCCGGTTTTGTAGGCCGGCAACTGCTCCTGGGCACCGGGTGTCGCATCGATCAGACTGACAACATCGGAGGCCGAAATATACGACACCGCCATCCCACCTGCAATCGTAATTCGCTGAGAGAGCGGCGGCATTGACGCCAACTCGTCTTCCTGCGCCTCCGCAACCGTTCCGAGGAGCATCCAGCCCCCCACCAGCAGCACTGCAACTCCCCTGCTCATTATTTGTTCTTCCCCGGAAGTTTGATCGCGTCCGAAATCGCCACCTGGTCACGCCAGAGATAGTACACGCCGACAATCGAAACACAAATGAAGCTCAGCGCATGCGTCAACGTTGCATAGCTCAGCGCCGTCGGCGCATCGATGCCGAAGAGCTTTGTCAATGCCTGCGATGTCAACACGTGGTAGCTCCCCGTCCCGCCCGGTGTCGGAATGGCGACACCGACACTCGCAACAACGAGCACGACGATCGCCGCAGCGAAGTCCAGCCTGTTCTGAAGCGCAAAAGCGAAGAATGCGGTGTAGGTCATCTCCGCATAAAGAAACCACACCAGGAATGTCAGGATGGTGATCGAGAAAAGATGTCCCGGCCGGGTAAGTGTCTTGAAGCCGTCGAGGAAGGCATGGACCAGACGCTCCAACCTGTCTGCGATCCAACCCGGAAGAAACCGCGTGCAGAAGCGGAGGACACGATCGGTAAAGTCCGGTCGAAGAATGAACGTGATCACCGCACCAATGGCGATCACGATGAATATGGCTACAATAATCCCGGAGGGGACAAGCCACGGGAAGGCCGTAACCAGGGGACCGGAATAGACGAGGGGAATGATCGCGACAAGGAGAAGAAACATCGCGACGTCGAGGAGCCGCTCCATGACCACGGTGCCGAACGCCGACGACGCAGGGATATTTTCCAGCCGCGAGAGTGCATACGGTCGCGCAATTTCTCCGGCGCGCGGAAGCACGTTGTTCATCAGATACCCGATCATCACGCCGGAAAAGAGATTCCGGAACCCGATCGACGGCTTGATGGGATCAAGAAGATACCGCCAGCGGTAGGCCCGGACAGCATGGCTCAACATCAGACAGACAAACGAAATCCCGAGCCACGCGTAGTTCGCGTCCGCAATCGAGGCCCCAAGCTGATGAAAGTCCGTGCCGCGGAATGCAACGAAAAGAAAGATGAGCGAAAGTGCCGCGCTCAGCAGGTATTGGACAGGACGGCTCACTTTCGAAGATCCACCACTTCGGCACCCTCCGGCGCCTGGAAGACAAAACGAGAATCCGCGAGACCCGGATTGAATTTCAGCTGAAGGACGGTGTATGTCGTTTGTTTTCCGTTGACATCCAGCACCTCGACCTGCTTGACCGTCCAATCATGATCGTCGACCCAGAGACGAATCGCGCTTACCATTGACTGCTCGTCCTTCGGCGTCAGCTTCAGGATCTTCGTCTCTGTTTTCCCGATACGATCCGTCCCGACAAGGACAGGCGTGTACCCGCCGGAGGTCCCGAGGAGCAGGTGCTCAGGCGTCAGCGATCGTTCGTCCTCTTTGTACTTGTCGACCAGAACCTGGTTTAATGGTTTGGAATACGACCAGACCGTGGTGCCGTCCGTTACAACCGTCTGATCGCCCATCTCCAGTCGATATTTGTTCGGCTTCTTGATCTGGAGCGTTCCGGTCGAGGCGGCCTCCGCTGTCGAAAGTGAAAATTTCACCTTCTGCGTGAACCGGACCTCCGCATCGGTCATGGAATCGTATTTCTTCCGGACAAGATCAAGCACGTCCTGACCGGATTCCTGCGCTCGCCCGATGAGGGGAACGGCAAGGAGCAACGCGAGAACACAGCGGGCGACGACGCTCATGCTACAGGCCATTCAAGATATTCTCCAGTTCTTCTTCCGTTTCCACGAGGACTTCGCGCGCCTTGCTCCCGTCCGAAGGTCCGACGATCCCCGCGATTTCGAGTTCGTCCACCAGCCGCGCTGCCCTTGAATACCCAACCTTGAGCCGGCGCTGCAGAAGGGAGACGGAGCCCTGCTGATGACGAACGACGAGCCGCGCCGCCTCCTCGAACAACTCGTCCCGATCGAACCCTGAACCCTCGGCCCCTGCCTTTTTCCGTTCGGCGATGGAGGGAAGCGTGAACGGGCGTTGATATCCGACCTGCTTTCCGATCGCCTCGACAACAGCTTCAACCTCTTCAGGCGAGATGTAGGCATTCTGCAGGCGGACGGGTTTCGGGCTGCCGCTGGGGAGATAGAGCATGTCGCCGTTGCCCAGGAGCTGCTCTGCACCATTCATATCCAGGATCGTCCGCGAATCCGTCTTCGAGGCCACCTGGTACGCCACTCTCGCCGGGAAGTTCGCCTTGATGACACCGGTAATGACATCCACCGAAGGGCGCTGCGTTGCGACGATCAAATGAATGCCCACCGCCCGCGCCAGCTGCGCGAGTCGGGCGATCGGCTCTTCGACCTCTTTGGCGGCAGTGATCATCAGGTCCGCAAGTTCGTCGATGATCACGACGAGATACGGCATCTTGACGTGGGTCACCGTATCGGAACTCTTTATCCGCCCCGACTTGATGCGCTCGTTGTAATCGACGATGTTCCGAACGGCGGCGGCGGCAAGACGTTCATACCGACGTTCCATCTCCATCTCGACTCCCCGCAGCACCATGACCGCGTTGTGCGGGGTCGTAATGATTTCCTCATCAACATCTCCCGACCGGGCAAGAAAGTGACTCCGGAGCGGCTTGTACAGTGCAAGCTCGATCTTCTTGGGATCGACAAGGACAAGCTTCAGGTCCGAGGGATGCATGCGAAAGAGCAGCCCGGCGATGATCGTGTTGATCCCCACACTTTTTCCCGATCCGGTGGATCCTGCAATCAACAGGTGGGGCATTCTCGAAAGATCATCCGTGTAGACTTCCCCGGAAATGGTCTTCCCCATCGCGAGAGGGAGGGCTCCCGTCGATTCTCTGAAGATCGTGGAGTTGATGACGCTCCGCACCGTGACGAGCGATCGGTGGGAGTTCGGGATCTCGACACCGACGGCCGATTTTCCGGGAATCGGGGCGATGATCCGGATTCCCCTCGCAGCGAGCTTGAGGGCGATATCGTTTTCGAGACTGACGATCTGACTGATCTTCACGCCCGACGCCGGAACCAGTTCATATAATGTGACGACGGGACCCGGCGTGACACTCACACTGTCCACTTCGACGCCGAACTCCAGCAAGGTATCGCGCAACAGGTCAGCGTTCGCTTTGAGCTCGCCTTCGTCAACGTCTTCCTTCCCCGGCCTGGGCGCATCGAGCAGCTCGACGGACGGGAACACGTAATCGATTTCCTCTTGCGCTCCCGCCGGAACTTCGGCAGGCGCAATGTCGCCGGCGTCTTCTTCCGGTACCTCGGGTTTGCGTGTAATCTCGAAGGTAAGAGGTTTCTTCTCCGCCGATGCGTCCTCTGCAACGTCTCGCTGAATTGGAATCTCTTTCCGCCTGGCAGGCGGTTCTTCAATCGGAGGACGCTTGATGTTGACCGGGGCTTTCACCTCCGGTTCTTCAAATGGAAGTGACGGCTCCTCTTCATCCTCCTGCCCTGCACGCTCCAATCGGGCAGCGCGGGATTCTTTGCGGCGCTCAGCCCAACGCTCCTGCATCCTCGCGCCCCAATCAAGCAACCGCAGGATGAAGTTCCGGACACGGTCGACCGTGCGATGGATGTCAAGATCAACGGCCAGGACCACGAGAATCAGGAGTGAGACCAGGAGGACGATCGATCCGCCTGCCTTGCCCAGAAGACGGGCGAGCATATCGGACACAAAACTTCCGATGGTCCCGCTCCATTCCATTCCTGGATATGCAGCCGGAAACACAAGCCCCAGCATGCCGAACGACGAAGAGACGAGGAGGGCGCCAATGATGAGATAGTTCGAGAACTGGATCGCCGGCCCAACCGGATGACGGCGGAGCATCGTCCAGCCCCAGACGAGCATCAGGACGGGAACAACAAGAACGGAATATCCGAAGGTCGATCGGATCATCTCTTCGGCGATGACCGCCCCGACCAAGCCCAGCGCGTTGTGAACACGATCCGCTTTTGCCTGCGCGTCGACATCCCCACGGACGCTGGTCACAATGTCCTTTGCGGAAATGTGGATGGACGATTCGTCCTCGGCGCTATAGCTCAACAGCGCAATGGTGATCAGCACCGCCGCGGTCATCAGGAGGAGCGCAAGGATCGCGGTCCGCCGCCCTGTCGCGGCGCGCCCGGGGTTTTTCCGGGTGGACGAAGAGACGGCATCCCGCCCCCTGGTCCGATCACCAGCAGCCATTGGGACCTCCCTGACTCAATTCGGAACTCCTGTCACAGTGGAGGGAGCGCGTTCACCGTCGCGCTTGAGCCTTAGCACATTTTCTTCCAGCAACGGGAGGACGGGAACCGCGTTGACTGCGGCGCAGTACGCGAGGTCTTCGGCAAAGCCGAGGTCGACGAGCAACCTGCCGTGCTCGCCCAGGTGGAGGACCTGCTCGGGTTTTTTTCCCAGCGCGGCATACAATGTCCGTGCAGCCAGCGCACCATCGGATAACTGGACGTTTCCTCCGTCCGCCTTCACAACGGCGTCAATCAGCATTCCGGCACATACGGAATCCTCGAGCGAGAAGGACCCGTTCGTTCCGGAGCAGATAATCGTGAAGTCCCTGGGGCGCTCGGTGAGAAACTTCGCTACAGTGGAGATGTTGAGAAAGGAACAGACGGCAAGCTCACGCGCCATCTTTGCGGTCGACAGCGCCTTCGCGCCGTTCGTGGAACTGAACACAATGACTTTCCCCCGCACTTTTTCCTGGGTGTATTCGAGAGGAGAGTTCCCGAGATGAAACCCCGGAATGATCTTCGCATTCCGTTCGCCGGCAAGCAGAACGATTTCCGCGGAAAGGTTAGCGGCGATTTTTACCGCGCCTTCCACGGTGGCAACGGGGATCACTTCGCGCGCGCCGTTCGCCAGTGCGGTGGTGATGGAGCTGCTGGCGCGCAGAACGTCGATGACGATCGCGGTCCGTTCCCGCATCACCATCTCATCCACGTCCTGTGGAGTAAAGAACAGATCGATCCGCATGCGCCTCGACGTAACTGTTTGTCCTGGTGATACGACGCTACAGGAACCTCGGTGGTCAGTTCTTCGCCACGAAGGGAAACGACGTGATGCTCGCCGGATAATCTCGTTCCCGGATGTTCACGGAAACGTCGGTCCCCGTCTTCGCCACGTCGGCCTTCACGTATCCCATGCCGATCCCCCGGTCAAGGGAGGGGGAAAATGTCCCCGATGTTACCGTGCCGACCTCGCTGCCGTTCATGCGAAGCTGATATCCCGGACGCGGGAAGGCTTTGTCTTTCAGGGCAAACCCGATCAGTTTTCTCTTCGGCCCTTCAGTCTTGACCTTTTGGATCGCCGATCGACCGAGGAATTCTCCCTTGTCGACCTTCGTGATCCAGCCGAGCCCCGCTTCGATCGGGTTCGTGGTCTGATCGATATCATGCCCGTATAAACAGAAACCCATTTCCAACCGCAAGGTGTCTCTCGCCCCGAGCCCCGCCGGGCCGATGCCGAACTCTTTTCCCGCCGCCATCAACGCGTTCCATATCCCTTCTGTCGTTTTCACATCGGAAGGCAGGTACAATTCAAACCCGAGTTCGCCGGTATAGCCCGTCCGCGAAATCGTCATGTCCACGCCGCAGACCGCACCCCTGGTATAGTGATAGTACTGGATCCCCGTCAGATCGACCGCCGTGATCTTGCGAAGCGTATCGAGCGATCGCGGCCCCTGGACAGCGATCAACGAAAACTCATCGGACCGGTCCGTCAGCGTGACGCTGCCCGACAGGTGCTCCCGAAGCCACGCGACATCCTTGTCGATATTGGCCGCGTTGATCACGAGAAGATAATGATCGCCCATATGATAGACCAGCAGGTCGTCCACGATGCCGCCGTTCTCGTAGCACATTGCCGAATATTGTACCCGGCCGGGCGTCAAGCGTGAAGCATCGTTGATGGTCATGTGCTGAACGAACGCCAGGGCGTCGGTCCCGCGGACCTCCACCTCTCCCATGTGCGACACATCGAACAGCCCTACCCGCTCACGGACCCGCCGGTGCTCTTCGATGATGCTGGCATATTGAACCGGCATCTCGAATCCACCGAACTCCACGATCTTCCCGCCGAGCTGCTGATGAATGTTGAAGAGCGCGGTGCGCTTGAGACTCTTCATTGCGGGGTACGTCCTTTCGCGTGTTACTTGTAGAGATCGGTGATGTCCTTGTCCTGCCGCCGCGAGAAGAAACGGAACTCGCCCTGCGGGAGCGCTGCATCGACTTCAAGCTTGACCATCACAAAGTACTTCACCATGATTTTCCGCAGCCGGTTGTACGTGCCGTCGCGCAAGAGTCCCGCGAGTTCCGGCGTCGTGCGCAACGTCAGCCTGAATTCCCGCGACTCGGTCTTGAACCTCCTGATCCAACGCTCGATGTCGTTCAGCGTGGTCGTCTTCGAGCGGACGAGACCCGTGCCGCCGCATGCGGGGCAGGGTTCGGTGAAGCTGTGAAGGATGTTCTGCCGGACCCGCTGGCGCGTGATCTGGACCAGCCCGAACTCCGTCATCGGAAGAACGGTGACTTTCGCCCGATCGCGGCGGAATTCCTTCTTCAGCTCTTCGAAGACCTTCCTTTTGTTCTTCTCGTCTTCGAGGTCGATGAAATCGCAGACGATGATCCCCCCGATGTCGCGCAGACGGAGCTGCCGGCAGATTTCGCGCGCGGCTTCAAGATCCGTTCTGAGCGAGTTGAGCTCCTGCTCCTTTTTCGCCGCATACCGCCCGCTGTTGACGTCGACCACCACCATTGCCTCCGTCGGCTCGATGATGATATATCCCCCGCTCTTGAGCCAGACTTTGCGGCTGAGCGACGCTTCCAGCTCCTTCTCGATCCCGTACTTGTCGAAGATGGGCTGCCTGTCCTTGTGCAGCTCGATCTTGTCGGTGAGTTGGGGAGACGTGTATTGAATGTATGCCCGGATCTCCCGGTAGAGGGATTTCCCGTCGACGACGACGCGGGAGACTTCGTTGGAGAACAGATCCCGGATGACGCTCGACGTGGTGGCCATGTCCTTGTAGAGCAACGCGGGAGCCTTCTCGGTCTTGACCATCTCCTCGATCTTCCGCCACGTCTTCACAAGGTCTTCAAGATCCTTCTTGAGCGACTCGTCTTCCTTTCCTTCCGCCACCGTCCGGATGATGACGCCAAACCCTTCCGGAAGGAATCCTTGCACGATCTTTCGAAGGCGGCGTTTCTCCTTGAAACTGGAAATCTTCTTTGAGATCCCGATCTTGCCGTCGAAGGGGAGAAGGACGAGAAATCGTCCCGCAAGGGAAACTTCGGAGGTCACCCGGACACCCTTTTTTGCGACGGGCTCCTTGATGATCTGGACGATGATTTCCTGCCCTTTGACCAGCTGGACGTCGCGGGAAGGTGCCTGTGGAGGACGGGGTTCCGGACGATCGGACGGGTGTTCTCGCTGGTGAGGGTAACCGGAGGTCTGAGGGGCTGCCGGAGCGCCGCCGAAGGACTCGGCGGTTTCTTCGACAGCGACGGAAGCAGGCTTCTCGGACCGCTGCTCTTCCTCTTCCTCATCGCCGATCATCGCCGTGTACTCTTCAAACCGGTTGCCGATATCGGAAAAATGGAGGAAGCCGTCCTGCTGAAGCCCCAGATCGATAAATGCTGCTTTGATTCCCGGCATCACCTTGGCCACGCGGCCCAGGTAGATGTCGCCAATCATCTTCTCTTTATTTGCTGTCTCAACAAAAAGCTCTGCTAAGCGGCCGTCTTCCGTAATCGCGATGCGCGTTTCGTTGGCCGCAACATTGATAACGATTTCCTTCTTCATGACTCGTGGTTCGTCCCAACCTTTCTTCCAGACCCTGGTCTGGATGGCGGCAGGTACCCGGCGAGTCAGGCCAGCTCTCGTGCTGATACAAGAGACACTCTTTGATCATGGCTCATGCCTTCATCGATCCTGGATATCGCGCCCCGTCCCGCGTTCGGCGGGACGATTGACATTGATGAGTTTCCGAACTCCCCTGATCCTCTTCGACATTCGATCCACTCAGGGTGCATCCGGCTCTCGACCGTCTTGCGACGTGAGAGAATGATGGTGTGAAGGATTTGCTGGGCTCCCTTCCGAGCGATGACCCGCCCACGTCAATGATGCCCTGCCGTGGAACGCCGATGCGTTGTGCGGATCACATGATCCGGATGAGCCCGCCACCCCCGCCCCAACGCTGAATCGCCAGGTGCGCTGCGTGTGCACCGGCCGTGAAGTTGCCGGGGAAAAGGGCTGATGGAGGAGGTTGCGTGCGTGTTGATGAATGCGAAAAATAAAGAGGTCAAGCTTCCCTGCGTCACACCTTGGTTAACCGACCGTTGCTTCCTTCCGGACCTGGCGGGGTTGAGTTACTTACAGTTGCGCAGGACTTGACCTCTATACTCAGACTGGACATGGACGCTCGACAAACCGACCTCCGGTCGCTGATGACGGCGGATCCGTGGAGCTGATCGGGTTCGAACCGACGACCTCCTCGTTGCGAACGAGGCGCTCTCCCAGCTGAGCTACAGCCCCATCTCCCCATCATCAAACAACGGAACATAGTCAGAATATACGTCTTCTGGCCGTTGAAATCAACTATCTTCGTAGCTTCCAGCAGGAACTCGCCACAGGGCAGGCCTTTGTGGGGATTCTTGACACACGCACGCGAAATACGTATTTTTTGCGTACATTGGTTGGTCTACCCAGGGTGCAGCATGGCAGGGGAACTTACTGAACGCGAGCGGACCGTTCTGCGGTATGTCGTACGCGATTTCATTGAAACCGCGTAGCCGATCGGGTCACGCTATATCTCGAAGCGCCATCAAACGGAGCTGAGCCTCAGCTCTGCCTCGATCCGGAATGTCATGTCCGATCTCGAAACGCTCGGCTATATTGATCACCCGCATACCTCCGCCGGGCGTATCCCGACCGACAAGGGCTACCGGTTCTACCTCGACAGTCTGATGGAACTCGAGAAGCTGTCCCGCAAGGAACAGAAAAGCATCCGGGAAAACCTGGAGTCCAACGATGACCACGACCAGGTGCTCCGGGAAGTGACGAAGGTCCTCGGACGCATCTCACGCCAGCTCTGCATCATCACCCCACCCAGTCTGACCAGCGGGACGTTCGACAAGCTGGAGCTCGTTCCGATTCTGGGAAATCGCATCATGGTGATCATATCGATCACCTCCGGGCTGATCCGGACGATCATGATGGAAGTCGCAAGTGAAATCCCGCGCGAGAAATTGGACGACCTGAGCAGAACGATCAACGAACGCCTCGCCGGCCTGTCCCTGCAGGAGATCCGGAACACGTTCGCTGAACGCATGCGCGAAGTCCAGCACGACGAAACCGGCCTTATCCGTCTGTTCATCGATTCGGTCGACAAGTTGTTTCTCCCGCCGAAAAACGAGAAAGTGCACATCGCAGGGGCACGGGACATTGTCGAACAACCGGAGTTTGTCAACCCGGAGGACTTCCGCAGCGTGATCGAGCTCATCAACGATGAGGACATCATCATTCACATCCTGGAACGCAACGACAGACCGCAGGGGGCGGTCCAGGTGACGATCGGCGGAGAAAATGAGGATGAGAAGCTCCGACAGTACAGCGTCATCGCCACGACCTACGAGGTCGGCACCGCGATGGGAACCGTCGGTGTCATCGGCCCGCGCAGGATGCCCTACTACCGGGTCATCCCCCTCGTAGACTACGTTGCAAAATCGATTTCGGACATGTTCAATAACGTACACCAATCATGATGGAAGAAGGGCCGCAAAAAGATCGTATGAGAGCAGAGAATCCTATTTCAGTTTCAACGCCTGTCCCCGAAGAGACGGATGGAACCACACCGGGCCAGCGTGACTTCGGGAAAGAACTTCAGGAAGCAAAGGCAGAGAACGACCGATTGAAAGATCAGCTCCTTCGGAAGGCAGCTGAGTTTGAAAACTTCAAACGACGGAATGATGCGGATTGGCAGAATTTCCAGCGATTGGCGAATGAACGAATTCTCCTCTCAATCCTTCCCGTCGTCGATGACCTGACCCGATCACTGAAGGGCGGGAAAGACGCCCAGGGGTATGAAGGGTTCTACCAGGGAGTGGAGCTCATCCTCTCCAAAGTTCTCCAGGTCCTGAAGGCGCAGGGCGTCGAGCCGATCGAGGCGTTGGGAAAGCCGTTCAATGTCGAGGAGCATGACGCGCTCCTCCAGGTTCCCCGGAAAGACGTTCCGGACCATGTTGTGGTGGAAGAGGTGGAGAAAGGATACCGGCTGAACGACAAGGTCCTGCGCCATGCAAAGGTGATCGTGTCGGGCGCACAGTCGAACGGGGAGGCCGATGAGCAAGCGTGATTATTACGAGATTCTCGGCGTAGCCAAGTCGTCGAGTGTTGAGGAGATCAAGAAGGCATACCGGAAACTCGCTCTCCAGTTCCACCCCGACAGAAACCCGGACAACGCGGAAGCCGAAGAACAGTTCAAGGAAGCAGCGGAAGCGTACGAAGTCCTTTCCGATCCCGCGAAACGCCAGCGCTACGACCAGTTCGGTCACGAAGGGATGCGCCGCGGTGCGGACTTCCACGACTTCGGCAACATGAACGATATCTTCAGCGCGTTCGGCGACGTCTTTGGCGGGTCGTTCTTCGAAGAGATGTTCGGCGGTGCCCGATCCCGGGGAAGAAGCGGACCGGCGCAGGGCTCCGATCTCAAAATTCGCCTGAAACTGACGCTCGAAGAAATCGCGACCGGGGCGGAGAAACGGCTGAAGATCCGGAAGTGGAAACCCTGCCCGGATTGTCAGGGGACCGGCGCCAAGGGAGGCGGCGCCACAATCACGTGTCCCGTCTGCAAAGGCAGCGGTGAGATCCGTCAGGTCACGAGGACTATCCTCGGCCAGATGGTCAACATCGCGATGTGCCAGAATTGCTCCGGCGAGGGCCGCGTGATCAAGGAGCCATGCCTGACCTGCAAAGGAGACGGCAGGGTTCAAGGGGAATCGACCGTCAAGGTGACCATTCCGGCCGGCGTAAGCGAAGGAAACTATCTCCCGCTCCGCGGAGAAGGGAATGTAGGGCCGCGCAACGGTCCGCCGGGAGACCTGATTGTGGTCATTGAGGAACAATCCCACGACGTCTTTACCCGCGAGAACGACGACGTCGTCCTCGACCTGCTCGTGAGCTTTTCGGATGCAGCACTGGGAGGAGAGGTCGATGTCCCGACATTGACCGGCAAGGCGAAGCTCAAGATCGACCCCGGGACACAATCCGGGAGCGTCCTCCGGATGCGCGACAAAGGCATACCCCATCTGAATAACTACGGCCGCGGCGATCAGCTTGTCCGGGTCAACGTATGGGTCCCGAAGACGCTGAATTCGCAGGAGAGGGCGCTTCTGAAGCAACTTGCCTCCAGTGAAAACATGCATCCCAAGGATGGCGATCGCTCTGCTCATTCGGAGAAAAGCTTCTTCAAACGGATGAAGAACGCCTTTAACTGATCATAGTGTCGCCGTGTTTTCCACCACCCCTCCCGCGCACCTCCAGAAACAGAAAGAAGGCGCGCCATGTCTCTTCTCCAGACCTTACGCCACAGGATCGGGTTCACCAGAAACGAACTGATCGTTATCCTTTTTCTTTCAAGCACGCTCTGCGTCGGGACGGGTCTCAGGATGCTTGTGCCCGCCTCCGCAGGATCCCGGATCCCCCTCTTCGATTACTCGCAATCCGACAGTGAATACGTGGCCCTTTCGAGGGCTGCCGCCGAGCTGGCGGGCAAAGCATCCGACGGACCCGGCGGCGGGTCGCGAGCGAAGACAAAGTCGCTCCCTGCGAAGGAGGGTATCAATATCAACAGTGCGTCCGCGGAAGAACTCACCAAACTTCCCGGCATCGGTCCTGCGATTGCCGAGCGGATCGTTCAATACCGCCAGCAAAATGGGAGATTCGCCTCGGTCGAAGACCTTTCCAACGTCAAAGGTATCGGGCCGAAGAAGCTTGAAAAGCTTCGCCCGTATGCCCGGATTCGGTAGACGGGATCTCTCTTGATATCATGCGGACAAATTCGGATATTACCGCGTTGGTAATTCCAGGATCCTATGGCCGACCACATTCTTGGCGTTCACATCTGCCCGCAACAGATCCGTGCCGTCGCGTTGGAACGCGGCGCGCGCGACAGTCGCCTTCTCCTGCTTGGAGAGATGGCGGCCCAATTCCCCGCGGGACTCCATGACCACGCGGACCCGGAGGCGCCAAGCGTCGCACTTGCGGCCACGCTTGCGTCCTTTGTCCGGGATATCCACACACCGATCCGCAATGTCGCCGTGACCTTTGACGCGGCCTTTCTTTTTCTCGCCGCGATCCCGACGGAGCCCCGCTCCCCGGAATCAGCCCTGGCCGATCGCGTTGCCTGGGAGCTCGGACAGTATTTCCCCGGCACACGACTCGATCAATTCGTCACCGACATGCACGTGATCGCAAACCCGGGAGCGCAGAAGTACGATGATCTGCTCGTTGTCGCGATCCGCCGGGACCTCACACGCGCGGTCCGAAAAGCGCTCGAAAAAGAAGGCTTCGTCCTGCACCTGGTGGACGTGGACCACTTCAGCAGTGAGCTCGCGCTGAAACTGAACTACCCGGATACCTACTCACGCTATGTGGCGCTGGTCGGTATCAAGGATCTCCGCCTTGATGTCAGTCTCTTGCGTAACGGCGCGCTCGAATCGTATCGTTATCACCAACTTCTTTCCAGGAAGGATTCCATCCAGCACCTCGGCACGCTCTCACGGGAGACTCCGGGGCTCGCCTCCATCATAGCGTACGGACCTGCGCTCGACAACGGTCTCCTCGTCCAGCTCCGGCAGGCATCGGCAATTGTCGTCGAAGCGTTGAACCCCCTCCGCCACGTCGGCGTGGCCGAGACGGTGCAATTGCCGGAATCGGTCGACTCTCCCCCCTACCGGTTCGCACCAGCAATCGGCGTCGCCCTTCGACGAGATTGATGCATGCGGATCATCACCGGATTGTACAAAGGTCGGCGGTTGAGCACGGTGCCCGACCTTTCTGTCCGACCCGCGACGGAGCGGGTGCGACAGACGTTGTTCAATATGCTGGTCAACAGAATGGAATTCGAAGGAATCACGGTCCTGGACCTCTTCGCGGGAAGCGGAAGTCTCGGGTTCGAAGCCTTGAGCCGCGGCGCATCGAGGGTCGTCTTTGTCGAACGCGAACAGGATGCCCTCCGGCACCTCGAAGAAAACGCGACCGCCCTCGGATGCCTCGATGCAGTCGAGATCCTCTCGATGGATGCCATGCAGTACGTCCGGACGACATCCGACCGGTGTTCCCTGGCCTTCGCCGATCCTCCGTATGCGTATGCGGAAACGGAACGCATTCCGCAGGAACTGTTCTCCCGCGGGATCGTCAATGCCGGGGGGTACCTCCTCATCGAACATGCTTCCATGCTGCATTTTGAAACCTCCGCCCTGTATACAGCGGGGCCGGAGAAAAAATTCGGTCGAACGTGCGTGACGTTTTTCCAGCCCCGAACGGGGGACCAATGAAAACTCAAACGGCGATCTATCCAGGGACCTTTGATCCGATTACGTACGGTCACCTTGACGTCATTCGCAGGGCGGCGGCGATTTTTCCCCGGGTCATTGTCCTTGTGGCCAGGAACGGAAGCAAAGAGCCGCTCTTCTCCGCGGACGAACGCCTGACCATGGCTGCAGCTGTCGTTCGCGGCATCCGCGGGGTAAGCACGGATTCGTTCGACGGCCTCCTCGTCGAATATGCACGGGCTCATCAGGCAACGGTGCTCATTCGAGGCCTGCGCGCGGTGTCGGATTTCGAATATGAATTTCAGATGGCCCTGACAAACAGAAAACTCGAGCGTGCCGTTGACACCGTCTTTCTGGTGCCGGACGAACGGTATACCTACCTGAACTCCTCAATCGTCCGGGAGGTCGCACGCCTGGGAGGCAACCTCGCCGACTTCGTCCCTCCTCTCGTCCGCCGACGTCTCGTCAGCAAAGTGCGTGCACTGCATCGTCGTTCACAAGTGGGGAAGGGGTGATGGGGGAATCGAAGGGTCTTTCGCGACGGATCGCGGAGATCGAAGAATCACAGACGATGGCGTTCACGGCGCGCGCGCTTGAGTTGCGTCGGGATGGCGTGGATGTCGTGATCATGACGGCAGGTGAACCGGACTTCCCAACTGCGGATCACGTTAAGGATGCCGCCAAAGAGGCGCTCGACCAGAATTTCACGCACTACACGTCCGTCCAGGGCATTCCGGAGATCGTCCAGGCCATCGCCGAAAAATTCCGGCGGGTGAACGGCCTGTCGTATACCGAACGGAACGTCATGGTGACGACGGGCGCGAAGCAGGCGCTCACGAATGCCTTGTTCGCCATTTGCGACAACGGCGATGAAGTCCTGATCCCCTACCCCTCCTGGGTGAGCTACCCTTCCCTTGTCAAGCTGGCAGGAGGAATTCCGATCCCGGTTCCCTCTCATCGTTCGCGCGGATTCCGACCTGATATCCGCGCGCTGCGGAAAGCAGTGACGCGCCGGACCAAGGCAATCCTTCTGAACTCACCGAACAACCCTACCGGCGTCGTCTATTCACTCGAGGAGCTGTCTGAGATTGTCGCTATCGCTACAGCTCATGACCTTTACCTCATCAGCGATGAAATCTACGAAGAGATGCTGTTTGACGGACGGAAGCACGTCAGCATTGCCACGCTCCCCGGGGCACAAGACCGGACGGTGACAGTAAACGGCTTCTCCAAGACGTATGCCATGACGGGCTGGAGAATCGGGTACATGGGTGGACCGGAAGATCTCATCCAGTCGGCAATTCGCCTTCAGGGACAAGTCACCTCCAGCGTAAACTCCCTCTCGCAGCGAGCAGGAGTCGCTGCGCTACGCGGACCCCAGGAGCGAGTCCATGCGATGACGAAGGAATTTCAGCGTCGGCGTGACGCCGTCTGGGAGGCGTTGCACACCGTACCCGACCTCGAATTGGTGAAGCCGGAAGGGGCGATGTTCTATTTTATCGGCGTTCGAAAATTGTTCGGACGGACGGGGAAATCCGGAGCCCTCTCCAGCTCGTATGACGTCGTCGAATACCTTCTCGACGGCGAGCATGTGGTCCTCGTCCCCGGGTCGGCATTCGGAGACGATGAATGCATCCGGATGTCGTTCGCCTGCAGCATGGAGGATTTGCTTGAAGGAATCCGGAGAATCACAAAGGGAATTGAAGCATTGCGGTAGGACCCGGGACAGTCCCGGGGACGGGATTTCAGCAGAGGGGAACTCAGCGAAAAGAGGATGCTATGCCAACGTATGAATACCAATGCAAGAATTGCGGTCATGTCCTTGAAGAACTTCAATCGATGTCCGAGCCGCCGCTCCTGCATTGCCCGAAGTGCAATACGGATTCTCTTGCCCGTGTGCTCGGCGGAGGATCAGGCCTGATCTTTAAAGGAACCGGCTTCTACTTGACAGACTACAAAAAGAGTTCGTCGAAGGGATTTGACAGCGGCAAGAAAGAGGAAAAGCCCGACAAGAAGAAGCCTTCAACGGAATCGGGGACTGACGCAAAGAAAGCGTAGATCGACCGGCCGAAAATACTACAGGCTACCTGGTCTTCCCAGATAGCCTGCAAATTCAACAACGCTTCTTTTACTTCGCAGGAGCCGGCGCTGGGGTCGAAGCCGGAGCGTCCGCCTCTTTGATCGCGGTGACATTCAGGGTATTCCCCTTCATTGTTCCGGTGACTTCTGCGTACATATGATCCGCCTTCGTGGATTTCTCCAGCATCGCTTTCGCAAGTCCAGAACCCTTTGAATCGAACGGGTGATATTTGCCCTTTATGAAAAGTCCATATCCGCTCGCTGCACACGATGCCGACAGGGCACAATCCTTGGTATGAGCGGCCGCTTTGTCCATCGCGTTAGCCTTCTTCGCCATCCCGCTTCCGCACATTTGGTCTACGACATACCCGCTATACGACATCGCCTTCGTCTCAGTCTTCTTATCGCCCGAGGCGGATGCGCCCGACGCCACCAATAACGCTAAAACAAGGACTCCGAGTAACTTCATCATCTCAACCCTCCTCTTAGGACAATGTGACACAACGGTACAAGAACTCAGTACCTACTAAACACGCTGTCCTAAATGTTCGTTCCCGTCATTGATACCGGTCGAGCTTGAATTTTTCTCCCAGATATAACTTCCGTGCTTCTGGGTCGTTCGCGAGCATTTCCGAGGTCCCTGCTTTCAGGATCTCACCTTCAAAGAGGAGGTACGCGCGGTCGGTAATGGAGAGGGTCTCGTGCACGTTGTGATCTGTCACCAGCACTCCGATCCCCCGTTGCTTGAGATTGGCGACGATTTTCATGATTTCTTCCACGGCGATGGGGTCAATCCCAGCGAACGGCTCGTCGAGAAGGATGAATTTCGGGTCGGTCGCCAGCGCACGCGCGATTTCCGTCCGCCTCCGTTCTCCGCCCGAGAGCATGTACCCTTTGCTCTTGGCGATATTCGCGATATTGAAATCCGCCATAAGGCGATCGCATCGTGCCTGCCGTTCTGCGTCGGAAAGTTTCATCATCTGCAGGACTGCCAGGAGGTTCTCGGCAACCGTCAATTTTCTGAAGATCGACGCTTCCTGCGGGAGATACCCGATCCCCATGCGCGCACGCTTGTACATCGCCAGATGCGTGATCTCCTCCGAATCGAGGAACACCCGTCCTTCATCGGGCCGGATCATCCCGACGATCATATAGAAGGTCGTCGTTTTGCCTGCTCCGTTCGGCCCCAGTAAACCGACGACTTCACCCTGTCGGACAGAAACGCTGACCGAATTCACGACCGTTCGTTTCTTGTACCTTTTCACCAGAACGTCGGAACGCAGAACAAGTTTTCCGCCGTCGTTCGAACCGCTGGGATCCGCCATATGCTGAATGTGCTTTCTGTGTTCGTGCCCCCGAGTGCTCAAAGCTTAGTCGATGACTAATCCCTCCGGCGTCCGGCGTAGGACGGGCTCGTCGTTCCGCCACAATGCCCCCGGAAGCGTGTACGAGGCATCGTGACCGTGGACGAGATTCTCAGGGTAGTACTGTCCTTCGACGCCGCCGACGACCTTGATCGTCCGGAGCTTGCGATCGCCGAACCGCATCAGAATCTTGTCGCCGCTGATCTTGTTGAGGCCGTTCGATGTCGTGTCGTCGTAGAGATGGTACACCCCGATGGCCTGCACGTCGACCTCCAGAGAATGAAGGGCTTGATCCTTGAATGTCATGTCCATGGTCTCCCCGACCATTTGATCGTAGCGATCGGGATGAAGACTGTCGCTCTGCGATACGGCAATAGCATTCCCCGAGACAAATACCCGATGAAGCCGCCGCCTGATCAAATAGATCCGCATGGAGTCGCCGGAGACCTGGGTGTGCTCGTACCAGATGACCGGTTGCAGCCGGAGGATCATGCTGTCGCCGCGCGCGAGGAAAAGTCCGTACCCCGCCCTGCCGGCAATATCCTTTCCGGCAAGGCGAACGCTGTCGCGGGCGATCAGTCGCCGTGTCGAATCCCGGTAGGACTCCATGACGCGACTCCGCACCAGAAGGGTATCGCGCGAGCCACCCGCGGTGTCGACCTGGACAAGGACCGGCTCCTTCGTCATCCTGCTATATGCCGTTTCCTGGTTGTGTTCGAGCATCCCACCCAGGATGGAGACATTGTCGCTCTTCGAGTCGACTCTGACCCTCCCGTAGGCCAGCGTCATCCGGGTGTTCCGAAAGTATCGCAGCGAGTCGCACGTTATGACCGACGACGTGTCGACGACTTTCACGCTGTCTCGGAAAAACCCTTCGCGCGGACCGGCAAAGTATTCACCGTACCGCGCTGTAAGATGCGCGGTCCCGTCGTCAAGGCTGACGCTGTCGAAGGCTTCGGCTCGACGTTCCGCCCGGTGATACATCCCCCTGGGCATGAGCATGACCGTATTCGAATCGCGGACAACGACATTCCCGGTAAGAACATATTCCCCACGGAGACGATATTCCAGGACATGATCGCAGGCGATGGTCACGCGATCCTGGACAAGCCGCACGTGTCCAATAAGCTCCCGCGCCTCTTCTCCGTTGATCACCCTCCCCCACAGGCTATCGGCGTGGTCAAGAACGATGACCTTCGAATCCTGCGCCCGCGCAAGACCGACGCCCATAAGCAAAAGCACCAGGAGCCCGCGATTCGTCATTCCTCGCTCTTAGAGATCCTTCGCTACTGACTGTCCACTGACTTTAAAGATCTTGTAGTTCTTCAGCCCTTCGTCACTTACCATCCCCGTGCCGCTGATATGCTCGTTGGGCGAGAGGATGTCGACAAACGCGTCGGTGTGGATGGAGCGGTCGGCGTTTGTCCAATACAGTCGTTCGGTGCGGAGCGTGGTCCCGCTATCCGACACGACAACGACATGCTCGTGCGCTTCAAAGTTGTCCGTCGCGTCGTCCACCCTCCCGCGGCGCGCTGTCAACGTGGACGAGTGCTCCCCGAGGGCATTGTAGAAATCGACATGGACGCTGTCGTCAAGCAGCGTATAATGTCCGTTCGCATACACGGAGATGTGGCCGGCCCAGAGGATTGCCTTGACCTGGGAGGAATCGGAAAAAATCACCCGGCTCCGCCAGCTCTCCTGGGACGGGATTTCCTGTTGGACGCTCACGAACGACGGACGAAGTCGTTCTTCGCACGAGAGAAGCAGAAGGGAAAGCAAGAGGAATGCGAGTGCGCGGCTCATGGCGCGTCATCGTCCCGCAGGCCGGCTTTCACAAGATCATGGAGGTGGACCACGCCGACGGGAATGTTTTGTATCATCGACGACGATCATCTGAGTGATGGAGTATTCCTCCATGTGTTCGAGGGCGCTTACCGCGAGAGTTCCCGGCCCGATGGTCTTTGGATTCTTTGTCATCGCCTCGCCGGCTGTCACGGTCGAGATGTCATGAATGCGATGCAGCAGGCGCCGGAGGTCTCCATCCGTGATGATTCCCTCCAGGGTCCCATCGTCGCGGACAACGCACGTGCATCCGAGCCGTCTGGAGCTGATTTCGACGATCGCTTCAGCCAACGGGACGTTCCTCGTGACGCGTGGGAATGGCTTCGCCGTCGGTCATGAGTTCATCGACTTTCAGGAGAAGCCGCTTCCCGAGCGTACCCCCGGGATGATATTGCGCAAATTGTTCCTGCGTGAACTGCCGCCGCTCGAGGAGCGCAATGGCGAGCGCGTCACCCAGGACAAGCGTGGCCGTCGTCGACGACGTGGGCGCCAGATCGTGCGGGCACGCCTCCTCTGCGACCGAAGCATCGAGCACCACTGTCGAGTCGCGCGCGAGCGTCGAGGTCAGATTGCCGACGATCGAGATGACCGGCACACCGAGGCTCTTGAAGACCGGCAGAAGCGTATTGAATTCCGCCGTCGTTCCGCTCTTCGAGATGCAGATGACGACGTCATCTCTCCTGACGAGGCCCAGGTCGCCGTGCATGGCATCCGCTGGATGGAGGAACACCGCCGGGGTCCCTGTGGAGTTCAGCGTCGCAACAATCTTTCTCCCGATGATCCCCGATTTTCCAACCCCCGCCACGATGACTCGTCCGGAGCACCGGGCGAGAAGGTCCACGGCCGTGGCGAACTCTTCGCCGATGCGTGTTTCGAGCGCCTCAACTGAAGCGGCTTCGATACGCACCGTCCGCTTTCCTGCGGCAATTGCCTGTGTCTTATCGTCCATTCGATGTCCGATGGTCGAGGATGAAATCAATGAATTCCCGCACGGCACCCTCTCCGCCCGGGACCGTGGTCACGAGATCCACGGCACGTCGCACTTCCGGCCTGGCGTTGCTCGGCGCCCCTGAAAAACCAACCAAGCGCAGCAATGGGAGATCGAACAGATCGTCCGCGATGTAGGCGAATTCCTTGTCGTCGTGCCCGTACTTGTTCTGAATCTTTCGCATCGCGGCCACCTTGTCGTCAATCCCCTGATAGACGTCTTTGATCTTCAGGACCTTCGCACGCGCATCGATGATCGGCGTGCTCCTGCCGCTGATGATCCCAACCGTCAGCCCCGCTTCCCGCGCCCGGACGATGCCATACCCGTCCTGGGCGTTGAAGCGCTTCATCTCCTGCCCCTTTGCGGAATAATACAGCCCACCGTCAGTCATCACGCCATCGACGTCGAGAAGGATGCACCTGATGTTCGACGCACGGCCGACCAGCCCGGATTTCTTTTTGGGAGAGATCATGCGGATAGGCCGCCTGTTGTGCGAACGGCTTCATCGATCGCGCGAACCTGGCGAAGAAGCGACTCCAGCATGGCAAGGGGAAGTTGACTGGCCGCATCGCTCAGTGCGTGCGGCGGATCCGGATGCACTTCAAGGAAGAGTCCGTCGATCCCGGCTGCGACACCGGCGCGGGCAATGGGGAAGATGAACTCCGGCTGCCCCCCGCTTATCTTCCCGTTTGAATCGGCGCCCGGAAGTTGAACGGAATGCGTTGCATCGAGAATCACCGGGCATCCAAGACCCCGCATGATGGTGAGACTCCGCATATCGACCACCAGGTTATGATACCCGAACGTCGTCCCTCGCTCCGTGAAAAGAACGTTGGGATTTCCGGTTTCGCGGATTTTCTCCGCGGCATGCCGCATATCGTCCGGCGCCAGAAATTGGCCTTTCTTGACATTGACAACGCGCCCGGTGCGGCCGGCCGCCCGAAGAAGTTCCGTCTGGCGGCAAAGGAACGCAGGGATCTGCAGGACATCCGCGACTTCCGCTGCAGCAGATGCTTCTGCCTCTGTGTGAATGTCGGTGATAATCGGAAGGCCGAGACCGTCGCGAACCTCTCGCAGGATCGAGAGCGCCTGCTCCATGCCGAGACCCGCGAACGATCCCCCGCTCGTCCGGTTCGCTTTCCTGTACGACGATTTGAAGACGAGGGGAAATCCGAGGCGCACAGCGATCGCGGCAATCGCCTCGGCGGTCCGCAGAGTGATGTCCTTCCCTTCGACAACGCATGGCCCGGCAAACAATACCAGAGGGCTTCCTCCGCCAATCGGATGGTTGCGTATGAGTACGGGGTTCATCGGCGGGTTCGTTTGGCTACCGATTGCGAAGGTATTCGGCGAGATGGTCTCTCATAGCGCTGCAAAATACAAAAATTGAGGAAGAGTGTCAAAGATTCGAACCGCAAGACTTTCTCTTCTTCATCCTTTCGGCTATATTACGATGAACTTCACGTTTTGCCCCTGATGCCCCTTCAAACACGTGCATACGCAAAAATCAATCTCGGCCTCTCTGTCGTCCGTCGCCGGCCGGACGGATATCACGATATCGAAACGGTGTTCCACAGGATCGACCTGTATGACCGTCTGACCTTTGAAGAGGGCGACGAAATCCTCCTCCGGACCGGTTCGGCGGAGATTCCCGGCGACGAGAGGAATCTCTGTTACAGGGCCGCCGCGCTTCTGCGCGAATACCTGGGGCACCGGAAGGGCGTCGTTATCACCCTTGACAAGAGGATTCCCGTCGGCGCCGGTTTGGGAGGCGGGAGCAGCGACGCCGCGACCACGCTGAGATCACTGGTGTCGTTGTGGAACGTTTCCGTTCCGGACGATGATCTGGCAACGATGGCGCTGAAACTGGGCTCGGATGTGCCGTATTTTCTGAACTTTGGATCGGCGCTCGCAAAAGGCCGTGGCGAAATTCTGGAATATTTTCAGCTCATGCTCCCCTACGCGATTCTCGTCGCCAATCCGGGTATCCATGTTTCGACGCCATGGGCGTACAGTCAGATCTCACCCCCGCGGGAACAACACCACGAATCGCTCAAGTGCACTCTGCTGGACAATCTCGACACTCCGTCCGAACTCGCCCGCCGACTCAGGAACGACTTCGAAGACGTTGTTTTCAGAGAGTTCCCTGCTGTGGGCAGACTCAAACAGGAGATGATCAGTGCCGGGGCATCATTCGCTCTGATGTCTGGCAGCGGATCGACTGTCTACGGCTTGTTCCGAGAAGAGCGCAAAGCCCGTCTTCTGGGGAAACACCTTGCGGACAGCGGCCTCCTGGTTTCGATCACTGCGCCCATGTTCACTCCATCCAACCAACCCGGAGACGAATCCTGAACACGACATCCCCGGGACGCTCACGCCTTTCCCTGTTCATCGCCATCTGGACGCTGATAATTTTCCTCGGCCTCAGTGCCTCCGCACAGGAGCACAAACCAGAACACCATGAAAAACCACGACGTGCCGATTCGACAAAAGTCGAGAGCGATTCGATCCAGTTCCGGTTCTTCATGCCTCTTTACCCCGGATCCGTCGACAATACGCTCGACACCTCGCTCGTCATGTCGAGGTCCGCGATGCGCTGGCAGGACCCTTCAACGCTGACGCGGCTTGTAGGGACCCTGCCCGGATTTGTCCTTCTCGACCAGGTCCAGATCGGACAGTATACCGCGCTGACGGCTGACGGCATCGACTGGCGTGGAATCGGCGTGCTGTCGAATGGACGAACCCTCGCGGATCCGGCATCCGGTATCTACAACCTGGAGTTGATGACCGAAGAAAACCTCGAGCGGTTGGAGGTCGTCACCGGCCCGCGTGCATTTCTCTATGGACTGAACACAACCGGCGGGACCATCAACCTTGTGACCAGGAACTATAACAGCAACCGGCCGTTCACACGTCTCTTCTATTCCGAAAGCTCATACGGCTATGCCCAGACCGACGGATCTTTTGCACAAAACGTCAGCAGGCATACTAATGTGACCGCCGGATTCCATTTTCAAGGGACCGACGGACGGTACCTGAACGAAGCAGACGAAGCGTGGCAGGTTCGCGCGAAGATCCGCTATGCCCTGACGCCGAATCTTTCGATCCTCCTGTCCGATTACTTTACCTCGACAAACACCGACCTCAGCGGGGGGATCGATCCCTCCACCTTCTCCTTCGCGACGCTTGTCCAGGACGTCGCTGTGAAGAACAGTGACTCGTATGAGAAGATCACGCGTCACGATATCGACCTGACGACGATCGGAACGTTGTTCCCGGACAGCTCGAACGTCACCACACTCACCGCCTACTATTCCGGCAATCTCCGAGAATACCGCGACGAAGAAGATCGGAGCAATCCCAACGGGCTCTTGGTCCGGCAGGATCAACGCTCGTCGTGGTCGGGGATCCAGGTGACCCAGACGTTGGCGAGTCCCCTCGGATCAATGGAGGCGGGCGCCATGACAGAACTCCGGCAGGTGGAGGGAAGCCCCACGATCGGCAGGCGAAAGACGACGCTATCCGCCGCATGGTTCAAGGACGACTATGCATTGGATAACAACTGGAACCTTGCCGCGTATGGAAGAATACAGCATATCCTCGGGGCGACGCGCGCAGGGATCGGTGCCGATGCCCGCGTCAGCCTTGTTGCGGGCCTCGCCGCCTTCGGTGGTCTCTCGTCCTCATACAGAGTCCCGAATTTCACAGAACTCTATTGGTCCGACAGCACAGCGCAGGGAAGCCCCGGACTCGCACCGGAGCATCACATGGTGTTTGAAGCTGGCCTTGAGTGGCGTACTGATCGGGATAATTACGTGAGGGTCACCCTCAATCACCGGGCGATCTCCAATCCGATCTTCATCGATCGTATCGACACCCCTTTCCTCTTCCCCCGGCTGCGGTTTGTTCAAGGCGACCATGAGGACCTTACGGACGTCACCATCGGTTTTTCATTGCGCGTCTGGAGGCTTCTTTTCGAAGGGAGCGGAACATACTTCGTTTCGCGCAGCGGAGGAACAGCAAGCGAAGATCTGCCGCGGCTGTGGGTCGCCGGGGGCGCCTACTTCCGCAATGAGCTGTTCAAGGGGAACCTCGACCTGAAGGTCGGGATTCGGGGGTGGTATCGGACGGGGTACAATGGGGATCTCTTCAACCCGCAGGTCCTCGCGTTTGTCCCCAACGCGGGTCTTCCACTTGGTCGGGCCGCTTCCGTGGATTTTGTCCTGCTCGCCCACCTCGGCGACGCCCAGATTCATTTCATCTGGGAAAACCTCCCGGGCATTTCGTACTTTGCGTCTCCGTCGTACCCCGGCCTCGACCGCGTTCTGAGGTTCGGCCTGAGCTGGGACTTCTGGAATTGAGCGTTGTGTTCCACCTCCCCTCTCCTTGGATCACGTATGAACCCAAAGAAAATCGTCGTCACAATCTTCGGCAGTTCAAAACCAAAAGCGGGTGACGGGGAGTACCAGCAGGCCTATGACCTCGGGGCCGTTCTTGCACGGGCCGGACACGTCGTGTGCAATGGCGGGTACAATGGAATCATGGAGGCATCAGCGCGCGGCGCGAAGGAAGCAGGCGGGTCAACAATCGGCGTGACCTTTACAGATCTCGGGCCGCGCACACACAATGCGTGGATCGACCGCGTCGTTCAGGAGGACACGCTCATCAACCGGGCCATGAGGCTTGTTGCACTCGGCGACGCGTACATCGTCTTGAAAGGAGGCACCGGGACGCTATTGGAGCTATCGCTCGTTTGGGAGTTGGTCAACAAGGGACTGATGAAGGAAAAACCGATCGTCGTTCTCGGCCCGTTCTGGAACGGCGTCGTGGCCACGCTGAGCGACGAATTGGCCTGGGAAGGGCTTGAGAGGTGTACCCGTTACGTCGCGAGGGCCGCAACGATCAATGATGCAGTTCGCCTCATCCAATCCGATCCTTAGAATCCTTGCCCGCTCTCACCGCGCTCAAAATCTCCATCGTCTGCTTCGCCGCCGCATCCCACGAGAACTTGAGCGAGAACTCCGCAGCTTTCCTTCCTAATGCCTGCCGCAAATCTGCGTCCGACAGGAGCCGGATGATCCGTTGGGCGAGGGCCTGACGGTCACCATACGGGTAAAGAAGTCCCGTCTCCTGGTCCTCGACTGCATCGCGCAATCCAGGGACATCGCTGACCACGGCCGGCGTCCCACAGGCATTCGCTTCGGTTACAGTCAGCCCCCACCCTTCCTTGGAGGAAGGCATGATCAGCGCCCACATGGACTGCAAAAACCGCACTTTTTGATCCTCGTCCACGAACCCTGTAAACTCCACGGACGCTTTCAATCCCTTCGCATCCACAAGTCGTTCGAGACGTGACCGGTCGTCACCTTCCCCGATGATCACGAGTTTTGCGGCAGGGACCGACTGAAGAATGACCGGGAACGTTTCGATGAGATGGTCGACGCTCTTGTAGCGTTTGATCCTTCCAACATAGCCGATCAATGGTGTCACGCTTTTCGGAGTGTTCGGCGGCGTGAAACGTTGATGATCGACGGCAAGTGAGACGAGGGTGATAAGCGAGGGCGGGTACCCTCGCCGGATCATGTCATCGCGCGTGCTTGGAGAGACCGCGATGAACGGCACACGGTCACGGCGGTACTGCCGGAGCGCGCGCCATTCCAACAAGGAAACGTACAATGCGGTGACAGGATTAGCTTCGCGAAACACACTTGCCCCGAAGAGGTGATGAACAATCCCGCAGACCGGAACACCGGCGTAGCGCTGCGCAAGGAGCGGTATCTTGTTCATGTCATCGACAACGACATCAAATGTCTGCCTCTTGCAGAGCTCCCGGTACGCCCCACGGGCAATGTAATTGAATACACCTCGTGCACCTCTTCGCACGATCGCAAGACCATCAAGGGTTTCTTCTGCGGCAGCACCGGGAAACGAGGAGCATAGGACCGTCACCTCGTGGCCCATCGAGGCGATTCTGGTGAAAACCTGATGCAGATGGACCTCGGCGCCGCCGCCGAGGGGGTTGCGGATATCCTGCCAATTGATGACGATGATCTTCATGAGTGATCCTGGAATTCTTCCCGGCGCAGGGGCACGATCGTGCTCATTGAACACCGGCCGAATCGGCATGTCCGGTCGAATCGATCTCCGCGTGGAGTCGTGATTCTTCCTGCGCTATCCTGGTTTTGAGGCTTGCATCGTTCGGATAGTACCCCTGGAGGATCTTCAGCAGGTCGAGGCTCTTTGCATGTTCGTTCTTGACGTCGTAGATCTCAAGGAGCACCCGGAAGGGGTTCCAATAGCTGTTCAGATTGAAATTGCCGGAGTCGATCATTCCCCGGAGCACCGGTTCGAGCTCACCGGCGATCTGATTGAACTTATCATCCCGGCCGATCCGGTGATAGAACATTCCCAGGTCCGATGACAACTCCCATCCCATATCGATCTTCGATCGAGGAATAAGCTCTTCCATACGGTCCAGGACCGCCGCCGCCTTTGTCATGTCGTTTTGTACATACGCATAGTAGTTCGCGAGCTTGACGAACGAATACCGGACGTTCACCATCAACCGATTGATGTTTTCATCAAAATAGACGTGCGGATCGTTCACTCCCCTGAACTTGTAGCCGTACTTGGGGGTTCTGGAAAATGTCCCCGGATCGTTGAGGAGGTTCGCCTCCACGATGCTCGCATCAATTCCGCTCTCCTCGCGTTTGACTTTGTGCGGTTCCAGGCGATAGGCCAGTCCGCAAAACCAAAGGTAGTTGTCGAGCCCGATGCGGCTGTTCGGCGCACAGGTTACGGCAAAATAGATTGGCCGCCTCCACTGGTTGGTCCGGACGATGTCCAGGAGGATCATGTCCTGCACTCGTATGGCCTGCGTCTCACCATATCGGACCGTCGGCTGCAGGACGAATTCGATCTTCCTCTGGTTTGTTTCGGAGGTGTCCGTTACCCCATAACGTGCGTACGCATCCGGGGGGACCGGAATTTCGAACTTCCTCGTTTTCCAGGGAATCGCCTGGATGTTCGCGATGCGTTCGTCCGAAAAGCTGATTGGAACGGGGAGCGCATCGGAATAGTACGGCTTCTTCTTTATCTGCGCGATATACCAGGGGGTATTCACCAGGCTCAGATTAACGATGCGCACGTCACGCCTGATTCCTTCCACATCCTGGAGGTACCAGAGCGGAAAGGTGTCATTGTCGCCGTTCGTAACGAGGATGGCGTCCTTCTCGCACGTCTGAAGCATATTATAGGAATAGTCCCACGCCACAAAATTGTGGGAGCGGTCGTGTTCATGGTAGTTGATCCTGATCAGATTCGCCGGTACCGCAGCCGCCGACGCCGCAATCAGAAGATACGCGCTTGCGTCCCGCAGGGAAAGCTTCTGCATCCCCTCGATCACCAACTCATAGATCCCGAAAATTGCGTAAGCGATCCACGTGGAAAGCACCATGTAGGCACCGACATAGAAATAGTCACGTTCCCTCGGCTGAGGCTCCTGTTGATTCTGATAGAGCGCGAGGACCGGTCCCATAATGATGAAGAGAACGATAAAGACCGCTCCGAACTTCCAGTGCTTCCGAAGCTGGTAGTAGAGACCGAAGAGCGAGAGCAGAAGTGGAATTGCCCAGGTCTGCGAGGCATCCACACCCGAGTCTTGAACGTCTCCTGCCGCGCCAACGTAGTTCCATCCGATATACCGGAAGAACATATGGTTGAGCTGATACCGGACGAGGTAGTCCATCTCACTAGTGTAATTCTTGTAGATCCCCTGCTGGTGCGGTTCCTGGCTCCATCGACGCGGCAGGAACAGCGGCTGGTTGCCGTACTGCTCCCGACTCAGGTACGATGTCAACCGTTCGAGATTATTCGGATTGTTCTCGTCCATGGGAAGATCGGCGTTCGCGCGAATGATCACCATCACGTACGTGGAGTATCCGAGCAGAATTAACACGCTCGAGAGCAACGCGATGTGCACCATCTTCTGCCGGTTCGCGTATGCCCGATACGCACCATAGATCAGGAGTACAATGATGAGCCAGGGGATCCAGGCAATGAGCGCACTGTGAGTTCCCTCGAACTCCCCGTCCATCAGTCCGGGAAGAACCTTCACAAGTCCGGGATACAGGACAAAAAAGATGGCAAGAGCACTCAAGGAGAAATAGACCGCGGAGCGAAGCGTGAGTTCGTAGCGCCGGAAGTAGATCATCATCAGGATCGGGATCACGACGAGGATCGAAAGCAGGTGGACCCCAAGGGAGAGCCCAATGAGGTAGGAAATCATCAGGAGATATTTTTCGTTGTGCGGCTCCTCCGCCTTGTCGTTCCACCGCATCGCGAGCCAGAGGATCACGGTCACAAAGAACATGCTTGCGCCGTAGACTTCCGCCTCGATGCTATTGTCCCAGTAGGTGGCGATGAATGCGAGCGACCAGGCCCCGATCGCGGCCGAGGCATAATATGCCACTTTCCCGCTCAGGTTCTCTGGCGCCTTGCGAAACTGCTGGAAGAGTTCAACGATGATGAGGTAGAAAAAGCCGATGGCCAGGGCGCTCAGGACGGCGGAGAATGCATGCGCCCGCACTGCCTGATCGGCGGCATACGGGATCATCATCATGATGCGGGCGGCGAGCAGAAACAACGGGGAGCCCGGTGGGTGAGGCACTTGCAGCAGCTTGGCCGCGGCGATGAATTCACCGACGTCCCAGAACACCACGGTCGGGGAGAGGGTGAGAAGGTAGAAGGTCAGAGCAACCGCGAAGACTATACCAGCAACTATCCTGTTCAAACGCAGATGATTCATGCATTTCCTCAAGTTGGGAGCTTGGGATCAACCGGGCGGCACTCAGGCTGGGATCCACGGACTGGCGGAGCGGCGGAAATCACGCAAATCGGCTAAAGGATAGGGAAAAATCGCCTCAGGTTCAAGGCATAAGGCGGCAGGCAATCTCATCACAGAGGAGGTATCCCTTGTCCGTCAGGCGGTAACGTTCGTCTTCGACGACGATGAGCCCTTCCTCGAGGAGGCCGTCGACGATCGTTCGCTTTGCAGAAGTGATGTCAACTCCGGTCTCCTCACGCAGCCGTTTCAGGTCAATGCCGTCAGCACGAAGGCCGAGAAACACCGCTTCCCGCGCAATGGCAACAGCTTCCAGATCTTCCTGAAAGGAGACCGGCCTGCGATGTTGAGAAATCTGTTGAATGTAGGTAGAGACATTCGCAACGTTGCCCCAGCGCTTGCCGCGCGGCCCGGGACCTTTCTCGAACGAGTGGGCAGACGGACCGAAGCCGAGATAATTTTCATGATGCCAATAGGCAAGATTGTGCCGGCATTTCTTTCCCGTCCGGGTGTAGTTCGACACCTCGTAGTGTTCGAACCCTTCATCGCTCATCACCTGCATCGTTGTCTGATAGAGATCGGCTTCTCTTTCACCACCGTTGGGAGACACGCTCCCCTCCGCCACCAAGCGGTAGAGCGGCGTTCCCTCCTCTACGATCAGCCCGTACAGGGAGAGATGATCCGGCTTGAGTCTCAGCCCCCGTCGAAGTGACGCCAGCCACTGCTCCACGGTTTGACCGGGGAGGGAGTACATCAGGTCGATGCTGACATTTTCAAAACCGGCGGCACGGGCGTCTTCGACGCATCGTTCGGCCTGTGCCGCATCATGAATCCGGCTCAGGAATTGAAGTTCACGTTCGTCAAACGATTGGATCCCGATACTGAGTCTGTTCACGCCAAGCGAGCGGTACGCGGAGAGTTTGTGGCGATCCACGGTCCCCGGATTCGTTTCGACGGTGATTTCCGCAAGGGGGTCGACACTCCAGTGGGCATGAACCGTGGTGAGGATTTGTTCCAGGGCTTCGGGTTCAAGGAGCGAAGGGGTGCCGCCGCCGAAGAACAGCGTCATGGCCCGATCAGGTTCTCGCGATTCGGCGTCGAGAGCGATTTCGCGGGTCAGGCTTTCCTGGAACTTTGCAAGCGAACTCTGCGATTCGATCGAGTAGAAATCACAGTACAGACATTTGCGCTCACAGAAGGGGATGTGAAAATAGAGAGAGTGCAACGGCTCAGTACCCCGCAGAGAGCTTAATGGATTAACATGCCGACGCGGTCCCACCGTGTATGCCCGAGACGATCGAAAAATCCCCTGCGGTCAGACCCCGGATCGCGCGACCAAAACGTAAGAACTGCCTGTCCACGAACCCGATCGAGGGCGAGGGGTCCCCAGGACCTGCTGTCGGAACTGTTTTCGACATTGTCCCCGAGGACGAAGAGATAGTCGCTCCGGGCGACATATTCTGAGGCGGGAATGCCGTCGATTCTGTACCTTCCGCCAGGGGAGACCGAAACGCGGTGGCCTTCTCCTTCGACAAGCGGCCGCCACCACGCAGCGGATTTCTGATCAATGGCAATTCGGGATCCTCGGGAAGGAACGACACATGGCCCGAAATCCTGGCCTGACCGGCCATCGCCGATCCGGCCTAACTCGGTCGCGCCGACGCGGAGAATGCCTCGGCGAATCTCCACCGTGTCCCCTGGTAACCCGATGCACCGCTTGACATAGAGCGTCCCGTGTCGCTGATCAACTCCCGGTCCGGGATCCGGCGCTTCGAACACGACAATGTCACCGCGTCGCGGAAGAGCATTGACCGAAGAGGAAACTGCGGGAATACCGGCGGTAAGAAGGATAACGCGTCGCAGAAACGGAGGAAGGCTGAAGGACACTCTGCTGAAGAAAACGTAGTCGCCCGGGAGAAGGGAGGGTACCATAGAGGGTGACGCAATCCTGCAGGCATCGAGGACAAAGAGCTTGAGCACGATGCTTGCAGCAATTGTGACGATCGCGATGGCAACACCATCGCGCCCTGTAAGGGGCACTCCCTTCTTCACACCCTCCCTCGCCCGCTTATTTAATGAGTGTCCCGATACGTCCGAGCCTGATGCTTTGGAGTTTGCCGACAATGTCGTAGAGCGGCATTTCCGGGTCCCACGACCAGTAAACAATCATGGGCGATCCCACGATATTGTCCTTCGGCACAAACCCCCAAAAACGGCTGTCAAGACTATTGTCCCTGTTGTCCCCCATCCCGAAGACATAGTCGCGCTGTACGGTGTAGGAAGAAGCGGGGGCGCCGTCGATGACCGCGGTTCCTCCCTGCTCAGAAACGGTGTGCCCTTCCCGTTCAATGAACGTTGTCCAACGCTGAATATTCTCGTGGGTCAGCGTAATCAAGTCCCCTTTCCGCGGAATGACTATCGGTCCCCAGTTGTCCTCGTTGAACGGCGCACCGGGGGGAAAGATCCGGGGGTCGGCAAGATCGGGGGGTTGTATGCGATAGGTATTGAACTTCATGTTCCTCGGGATCGGCGCCGGCTTGCCGTTCACCATCAGCACCCGGTTGACAATCTGCAGGGTGTCCCCCGCAACCGCAACGCATCGTTTCAAATAGAACATGAATTCCGGGGATTGAACCTCTTCACGCTGCCCGGGGAATTCAAAGACGATGACGTCACCCCGATGGACATCGCGGATCGCCGGGAGCCGAATCCACGGGATCCTGAAGTTGGTGAACGGAACGACCCGTGGTGTGGTCCCTCCGTAAATGAACTTGTTGACGAACAGAAAGTCGCCGGTCATGATCTCGTTTTCCATGGAGCCGGTCGGGACTTCAAACGACGCGATCACGAAACTGTTGAGAAAGAAGAAGGCGACAAGCACGAAGAGGAGGTCCTTGAAGAAATCCTTGACCTGATCCTTCCGGCCGGACGTCTGCCGCTTCTGTCGTTCCTGACTGCGTTTCACCGGTGGAGTCATCATACGAAGGTCCGAATAAGTTGTGAAGCATCCGCTCGCATGCTCATCCATCGAGCGGAAGGGTTGACTACCGACGTCTCATTCATCTTCCATGGAGAGAACGGCGAGAAACGCCTCCTGGGGGATCTCAACACGACCCACCTGTTTCATACGCTTTTTCCCCTCCTTTTGTTTCTCAAGGAGTTTGCGTTTCCGGGTAATGTCGCCGCCGTAGCATTTCGCCAGGACATTCTTCCGCATCGCAGAAATCGTCTCCCGTGCCACGACTTTGGAACCGATCGCGGCCTGAATGGCGACTTCAAACATTTGCCGGGGGATGAGTTTCCGCAGCTTGTTGCACAATTTTTTCCCCCATTCGTGCGCCTTGTCGCGATGAACGATGGTGGAGAATGCATCGACGGACTCGCCGTTCAGCAGGATGTCCAGTTTCACCAGATCCGCTTCGCGGAACTCCAGGAAATCATAGTCGAACGACGCGTACCCCCGGCTCGTGGACTTGAGTTTGTCATAGAAATCGAAAATGATCTCGGAGAGCGGCATTTCGTACGCGATGTCGGCACGGGTGGGATCGAGGTAGGTCGTATTCTTGTAAATCCCGCGTCGGTCCATGCAGAGTTTCATGATATTGCCGACAAACTCTGTCGGGACGATGATTTGTGCCTTGATCATCGGCTCCTCGACTTTTTCCACATCACCGATCGCCGGCATCGAGGATGGGTTGTCGACCAGCAAGACGCTTCCGTCCTTTCGGGTCACGCGGTACTCGACATTGGGGACGGTGTTGATGATGCTCTGGTTGTACTCTCGTTCGAGCCGTTCCTGGACGATCTCCATATGCAGGAGCCCCAGGAACCCGCACCGGAAGCCGAAGCCGAGCGCAGTAGAGGTCTCGGGTTCAAACATCAGGGAGGAGTCATTGAGTTGCAGTTTCTCGATCGCGGTCCTGAGGTTTTCGAATTCTTCGGCCTCTGTGGGATACATCCCGCTGAACACCATCGGCTTTACTTCTTTGTAGCCGGGCAAGGGCGCAGCTGCCGGGTTCGCGGCCATCGTTACCGTATCGCCCACCTTTGTATCATGAACATCCCGGACGCCTGCTATCAGGTAGCCGACGGAACCGGCCGTGAGCACTCCGGTCCGGGAGCGTTTCATCTCCAGCACGCCGACCTCCTCCGCCTCGAAGACCCGCCCGTTATGAAAGAACTGCACCTTCTCCCCCTCCCGGAGAGTCCCATCGAACACCCGGAGGTAGACAATGGAACCCCTGAAGGCATCGAACACGGAATCGAAGATCAATGCGCGCAGCGGGGCCGTGTCCTGGCCGCTCGGCGCGGGGATGCGGGTAACGACCGCTTCAAGAATCGCGTCGATGCCCACTCCGCTCTTGGCGCTTGCAAGGAGGATATCGTTGTCGGCACAGCCGATCAAATCACGGATCTGATGCCGCACGGTATCGACCATCGCGCTCGGGAGATCGACTTTGTTGATCACCGGGATGATCTCGAGACCGGCATCGATGGCAAGATAGAGATTGCTGATCGTTTGCGCCTCCACACCTTGCGAGGCGTCGACAACGAGCAAGGCGCCTTCACATGCGGCGAGAGATCGCGGAGACTTCGTAGGAGAAGTCTACGTGACCCGGGGTGTCGATGAGATTGAGGATGTACGCAGAACCGTCTGCCACAGCATACCGCATCTGGACCGCATGCAGCTTGATCGTAATGCCGCGCTCCTGCTCCAGATCCATATCATCGAGGACCTGGTTGAATTTCATTTCTCTGGGGGTTACGGTCCCTGTCCGCTCGAGAAGACGATCCGCGATCGTTGATTTCCCGTGGTCGATGTGCGCGATAATACAGAAATTCCGTATAAACTCCATTGCGTTCCGCGTTGTTGGGACCCAACCACTACAAAAACAGAGAATCCGCCCTGCAGAACCCGGAGCGGACAATTTCGGCATTCACAACCAGAAAAAAATATACGTTTTGAGCCCCAGAGATGCAAGCGGGTTGCATTCTCCCAAAGAGTGTGATATTATAGGAGTTCATGCATTCTTCGCAAGAATGCACAGTGCGCAGGACGATGGAAGGCAGAAAACCTTGAGCAGCATTCTCGAGAACAGAAACTTTCAACGATTCCTCAACACCGCCGGGTCGAACGGCAAGCCGCTGACTGCAATCTTTGATTGCGACGGCACAATGATCAAAGGCGACGTGGGGGAAGCAATGCTCTATTACCAGCTCGAGCATTTCCTGTTCCGCAAATCGCCCGCCGAGGTGTGGGAAGATTATCCCCGGCGCGATCACCTCCAGGCACTATTTTCCCTTCTTTCGAAAGCGCCGGCGGAATCACGGACGGCGCTCCCTGCCTTCGGGCAGTTTGCCGATGCCGTTCTCGATCGATATTTCGGTCAAATTGAAGACGGGCATGTCGCGAAAGCATGTGCCGACATCGTTAGATTGTTTGCGGGGTATGAAGTTGCCGAAGTCCGACGCATCGCCAGGGAGTCCTTCGAGTTCGAGCGACGATCGACGGTTTCGAATCGCGTTCTTGGCAGCAGAACCCTTCCTTTGGGAATCAGGTATATCAGTGAAACGCTGGAACTACTGCGCTCACTGCGCGAGAAGCAGTTCGAGATCTGGGTGGTGTCCGGGAGCAGCAAATGGAGCGTTGAGCCGGTATTCGCCCCACTCGGGATCCCCCATGACCGTGTTATCGGCATCGAATTGATCGAGGAGCACGGCGTCCTGACCCCCCGGGAAATCGTTCCTGTGCCCATCCGCTCCGAAAAGGTGGCCGCATTTCGACGCCATTCGGATAGAATACCATTGCTTGTCGCCAGCGACTCGCGGAATGACATTCCGCTTTTCAACTATGCCTCACAGCTGAAGGTAAGGATCAATTCACGAGGCAGGAGCACGCAGGAGTTCTTTCGGGACCTCGGGGAGGAAGAAAATGATTCCTGGATCAACGTCGAAAACCCAACGATTCTTGAGGACGGAATTTCCTAACAGCACATCGGGTGATTGAACCATGGCAGATGTCGCAGTCACGGTCGTTGGAGGAGGTGTGGTCGGGCTTGCCATCGCTGCGGAGCTTGCTCCCCGTCACTCTCCGCTTGTGCTTCTCGAGCGGAATCCAAAATACGGGCAGGATACGTCAAGTCGAAACAGCGAGGTGATCCACGCAGGGATATACTACCCGCAAGGCACACTGAAGGCAACCTTGTGCGTCGAAGGAAACCGCCTCCTGTATGAACTCTGCGCATTGCATGGAATCCCCCATCGGCGGATCACAAAGATCATCACGGCCACAAGGCAGGACGAACTGCCGGCGCTTGAACAACTGATGGCAAAGGGGACAGCGAACGGCGTAGAGCTGCATATGAAATCCGCCCGCGAAGTCCGGGACCTTGAGCCGCGGATTGAGACGGTCGGCGGCGTCTTCTCCCCCAATACGGGGATCATCAGTGCCCACGGACTGATGGATCACTTCGCACATGCGGCGACTGCAAATGGTGCTATGATCCAGACACGGAGCGAACTTTGCGGGATCGAACGGATCGCAGGCGGCTACCGGCTCACAATTGCGGAACCCTCAGGAGCGTCATCGTTCACCAGTGAAGCAGTCATCAATGCTGCGGGGCTTGAAGCCGACACTGTGGCGGCAATGGCGGGGATCGATATCGAAGCGGCGAAGTATCGCCTGCATTGGTCGAAGGGAAACTATTTCGCGGCACCGTCCTCGCTTCGCGGAGTTGTATCCCGCCTCGTGTACCCCGTTCCGACAAATACTTCGCTCGGTGTCCACGTGGTCATCGATCTCGGCGGGCGCCTCCGGTTCGGCCCCGATGTCGAATACCTCGAGGAGCGCGTTGCCGACTATCGCGTGGACGAAAACCGCAGAGATCGCTTCGCAGAATCCGCCCGGAGACTCCTCCCCTTTCTCAAGAATGAAGACCTTACGCCCGACATGTGCGGGATCCGGCCGAAGCTCCAGGGGAAGGGTGAACCGTTCCGGGATTTCGTCATTCGGGAAGAATCAGACAAAGGACTCTCGGGCTTCATAAATCTCATCGGCATCGAATCTCCCGGTCTCACGGCCTCGCCCGCAATTGCACGGCACGTGGCATCCCTCCTGCCGGACTGACGATTGTCCGTCCAGCGCCTCTTGTTCACCGCGCTTCGCCCTTCACCCCTGACAACACCGCGTTGAGCTGCCTGGCCACAACGGGGGCGATCACGGAGTATGTCGTATCCCGGTAATGCACTTCGTCTCTGAAGAACGTGAGCGTTTTCGGGATGGCGCTGTCCAGATCAATAAACGGCAGGTGTTCCTCTGATGCGATCCTCCGCAGACACGCGTTATACTGACGCATCCCGTTCACGACCGTCTGATTGCTCCACACCAGGGAGTCGTTGATCGCTTCCACCTTGAGCATCGCGACGACCGACTCCTCTTCGGGTGACATCCGCTCCTTGACAAGAGACGGCTCCGACATGAGGACGACTTCCGTACTGTCGCTTTTCGCCATCGCAATGATCGTCCGGATATTGCGCTCATACGCGATGAGGCCGGGAAATGAGTCGATCGTTACCGCACGCCTCGGGCGTGCATACCATGCATCCTTGAGGATGTCGGTCCAGTAACGCCACAGGCTTCTCCGATCAATGATGCGATTCACGGGGCCGTAGAAGTGGCCGTAATCTTCACGGAACCGCCCGTGGCTGAAATAGGAAAAGTCCGCATTCTGCAGCAGGTCGTTCACGGACTGCATGATGAGGATGACCGAAGGTTTGAACTGCCGAAGATTGGTTTCATAATTGATGAGGGTATGGAGGGAAGTATACCATTCCATCCCGAGGTTGGACACTTCGACATCGGACTTTCCGTAGGTATCGCGGAGTATATGCTCAACGCGTGACGGCCAGTCATGTCCCGATTGGTCCGGCAATTCCGTCGTTGATCCGCCGAGACAGAACACGGTAACAGGGTGCTTCAACGCGATTCCTCGGAACGTACGTGGCTGGCATCAGCTGCAGGTACGGGTGATAGAGCTTTTTGTGCTGATCGAACCAATGCTGGTACCACGCGTCGGCGACATCATAGGCCACGAGAAGGCCGACACCCGTGACCGCAATCATCAGAACGACGGATCCTGCGGAAACCGCATGGGAGCGGACGGCGACATAGAGCGCGACTGCCCCAGCATACAGCAACGGGAAGAGAATCCTGATCGCCCAGACAATCCGCCGTGCCATGACGCCGTACGACATGACGTAGATGCCCGGGAAGTAGAATCCTGCGTAGACGGCGACGAAGAGGAGGAACGAGAGAACGAGAAGGACAACGTCAATTGTCCGGAGGGATTTCATTGGTTTCCAGTCCATGGGTTACCGCGACACGTGCGAACGAAGGTTACCGAACGGTGGCCTCGCACTGTAGTACGTGATCCGATCCCTGCGAGGAAACCGTCACCGGGACAACGAGCTTCAACTGTTTGATGAGACACAGGCTCTCCTCTTTCTCCGCACAATAATAGACCACGAGGTCGATTTCAAGGTCGGTCGACCCCGTGGAGAATGTTGCCGGAATCTTCAAAGGAAACTTTGGGTTCGGGACATTGTTCTCCGCCGAGCCGGAAGGAATGCGGAGAATTGCACTGTCAGCGGGAGAGCAACCGATATAGAACGGTGCGGCGTCGTTGATCTTGTAGCCGCTCGGGATGGCCACTGAAACTTCTATGGTTCCAGGTCCGGCCGCGACGTGATGTTCCGCAAGCCGCACGAGATCACCAACGAATTCTTTCTTCCGTTTCCGTTCGGCCTCCACGAATTTCCCCATGCCGCGGAATTGCAGCGTGGATACGGTACCGTGTGGCGGGATCCCATCTCCGGATCAGGTGGTTGTTTGTGTCCGTGATATAGAGAACGCCATCCAGGAAGCAGAGGCCGCACGGTTCATTCAGGGTCGCGTGCATCGCCGGGCCATCCTCCATCCCGCTCTTCCCCGTCCCGATGATCGTAGTGCAGGCCCTGGTCGCAGGGTCGATCTTCTTGATTTTATTGTTGTAGGTGTCCGCCACATAGAGCAGCCCGCCCGCCGAACAGATGCCAATAGGATGTTGTAGCCGAACGTCGCTCCCTTTCCCGTCAATGTCTCCGAAGTCGAACAGGCCTTCGCCGACGATAGTGTGGACGGTTCCTGAGCCTGCCGTAGACATCGATCGCACCCCGCTGTCTTCGCTGTCGGCGATATACAAAATGCCGTCGTCCCGGGTGATCCCGCTGGGCTGTGCCAGCGACGCCTCACGAAGCGGTGCGTCCAGGAGATCCTCCCTCCCTGATCCGGCGTACGGCATCGCTTCGTGCGTCCGAAGATCGAGGGTCCAGATTTGATGCGAACCGGCCATCGCGATGAACAGTCGTCCGCCGTCACAAAGCAAATCCCACGGGGAGTTCAAGGCAACGTTCCGCCCTGTTCCCGAGATGTTGTAAGCAGTTGCCTGCTTTCCAGTTCCTGCCAGGGTAGAAACCCGCTTTGCTGCCAGGTCGATCAACCGCACGGCGTGATTCTCGGTGTCTGCGACATAGATCGAGTCGCCCTCGATCGCGACCCCTTGCGGCTTCCGGAATTGCGCCTCTGCAAACGATCCGTCCGCAAGTCCTTCCTCGCCGGATCCAATGACGTCCTGGATCGTCGCGTCGGGCATGGCGAGAACGAGAATTCTGTTATGATCGGAGTCGGAAATCACCAGCCGATGGTTCCGTTGATCGGCGGCAATTTTCCCGGGAAACGAGAGAAACGCCTGGGCGGCACGCGAATGCTCAGGCGCAAAATGGATTGGGGCATGGTTGATTCTCCCGCGACGATCGAATTCCTTGACCATGGCATCGATGCTCGGGATGCATGACATCGTACACCCCTTCCCCGGAGTGCCGGCCATAGACCTTGCCTTCCGGATCAATAAGAATAAACGTCGGCCATGCATTTGCTGTATACGCATTCCAGATGTCCAAATCCTTGTCGTTGACCACAGGATGATGGATGCCATACCGGAGGATCGCCTCCCGGATGTTCTGCGTGCCTTGCTCAGTCGTGAATTTCGCGGAGTGCACACCGATCACGACAAGCTCATCGGGGAATGCTTCTTCAAGTTTCCTGAGATCGGGGATCACATGAATGCAGTTGATGCAACAGAAGGTCCAGAAATCCAGGAGCACCACTTTACCACGGAGCTCGTGAAGGGAAATGGGATGGTCGGTGTTGAGCCAATCGAGACCGGACGGGAAATCGGGTGCATTGACCTTGCCGGCGTATGCGACTTGCGCCATTGCCTGTTCCTCCTTTCGCAGGCCCACGCCGAATAGGGCGATGAAACCGCATAACGCGACCGCAAGAGTGATCCTCATAGGATCCGTTGTTGATCCACCGGCTTACTTTTGTTCGAAATATCCCGTCAAGGTCACTTCTTCCAGGACCTTTCCTGCGATGACGTTTTGGAACTGCCGCAGGGAAGTGAGGCGAGGGAGCTCGATTTTTTCCACCGTCAGCGCATAGAGAGTTGCGATGTAGGGGTGCGCACCGGACCCTTTCGGTGGGGCGGGGCCGCCATAGCCCTGTTCGCCGTACGTATTCATCAACTCACGGGCGCCCTTGGGCATCCGATCTGAGCTGGAGGCGCCTTCCGGAATTTCACGGGTGTTGAACGGGATATCCACGACAACCCAGTGAACCCAGTTATTCGCCACAGGATGCGGGTCGACAATGGTGAAGGCAAAAGATTTCGTTTCGATCGGTCCGCCACTCCAGGCAAATCCGGGAGAAACGTTTTTGCCTTTGACGCTGTGGTGTGTGAACCGTGGGGGAATGGACTCCTTGTCCTTATACGCGGTGCAGGTGAGGGTAAACATGGAAGCCTCCGCAAACGTCAGGAAAATGCTTCATGAAGGGCGTCGTGGTTTGCAGCGATGGTCCGCTCGATGTCTTCGCTGGTATGAGCGGCGGAAACAAACCCTGCCTCGAACTGCGAGGGAGCCAGATAAATTCCTCGATGCAGCATGGCATGGAAATACCGGCCGAACCGTTTGGTGTCGCTTGCGCTTGCACCGGCATAGTCCTTCACCGGGGTTGCGCGGAAGAAGAGTGTCGACATTGACCCCACGCGGTTCTGTGAGAGCGGCAAACCCAACGCCGCAATATTGCGCTGGATGCCCTCTGCAAGCAATGCGCATTTCTGTTCGAGATTCCGATAGAAGCTATGGTCCTTCGCCAGGATGGACAGCGTCTCGTACCCGGCGGTCATGGCAAGCGGATTCCCGGATAGGGTCCCCGCCTGATACACCGGTCCGCTTGGAGCGATGAGCTCCATGATATCGCGCCGTCCCCCGTATGCCCCGACGGGAAGACCGCCGCCGATGATTTTTCCCATGGTTGTCAGGTCCGGCCGGATGTTGTACAGTTCCTGTGCTCCGCCTCGTGCGAGGCGGAAACCGGTCATCACTTCGTCGAAGATCAACACGGCACCCGAACGCTTCGTCAGCGCACTCAGCCCTTCGAGGAAGCCCGGGGCCGGAGGGACACATCCCATGTTGCCGACGACGGGTTCAACGATGACGGCCGCAACACCGCCGGGATTTTCGTCCAGAAGCTTCTCCACGGAATACAGATCGTTGAACGTCGCCGTCAGGGTCCCGTGCGCCACCGGTGCCGGGACTCCCGGGCTGTCCGGCGTCCCGAGTGTCATCGCTCCGGAGCCCGCCTTGACGAGAAAGGAATCCGCGTGGCCGTGATAGCATCCTTCGAACTTGATAAGGAGGTCGCGCCGGGTGAACGCGCGTGCCAATCTGATCGCGCTCATCGTCGCCTCGGTCCCCGAGTTCACCATGCGCACCATCTCCACGGAAGGGACGAGGGTGCAGATCAGCTCGGCCATCTTCCCTTCAAGCTCGGTCGGCGCACCGAAGCTTGTTCCATCAACGATAGCGCGCTGCAGCGCCTCAACCACGCGCGGGTGAGCATGGCCGAGGATCATCGGTCCCCACGAGCCGACGAAATCGATGAACTCATTCCCGTCCACATCCCAGATCCGCGAACCGGATGCTTTGCGGATAAAGAGCGGGGTTCCTCCGACCGATCTGAACGCTCGCACGGGAGAGTTCACGCCCCCCGGAATGATCATGCGTGCCTGTTCAAACAAACGGCCTGAGGTGGAGGTGATCATCGCTGGTTCCCCCGGGCAAGCACCCTGGTTGCATCTTTCGCGAAATATGTCAGGATCATGTCCGCGCCTGCGCGCTTGATGCTTGTGAGCATCTCCATCATCACGCGTTCCCCGTCGATCCACCCTGCACGCTCAGCGGCCTTCACGAGGGAATATTCGCCGCTGACATTATAGGCAGCGGTCGGCATCCCGAACCGTTCTTTCACGCGGTGGATGACGTCGAGATACGCGAGCGCCGGCTTCACCATGACGATGTCGGCACCTTCATGGATGTCCTGTGCAACCTCACGCAGGGCCTCATCCGAGTTCGCGGGATCCATTTGATGCGACCGGCGATCGCCGAATTTCGGGGTGCTCTCCGCTGCTTCCCGGAACGGTCCGTAGAACCCGGAGGCATATTTCGCGGCGTAGGACATGACCGGGAGATTGGTGAACCCTTCTTCATCCAACGCCCGTCGGATGGCGCCCACCCGACCATCGAACATATCCGAGGGCGCGACCATGTCCGCACCGGCGTTTGCATGACTGAGCGCCTCTTTCACCAGCAGTTCGACGGATGGATCATTGAGGATTTCGTCTCCCTGGACAATCCCGCAATGACCGTGTGAAGTATACTCGCATAAACAGACGTCGGTGATGAGGAGCAGGTCAGGAACCTCCTTCTTCACTGCGCGCAGTGCTTCCTGGACAACTCCGTGATCATCGTATGCCCCGGAACCCACCTCGTCCTTTTCCGGCGGGATGCCGAAAAAGATCACTGCCGGAATCCCGAGCCCCTTCACCTCGACGCATTCGCGGACGATGGTATCAACGGACATTTGATACACGCCGGGCATGGACGAGATTTCCTTCTTCACACGATTTCCCGGGACGACAAACAGCGGATAGATGAAATCGTTGGGAGAGAGTTCCGTTTCACGCACCATTGACCGCAAGACGCTTGTCATGCGCAACCTGCGCAATCGGGCGACCGGGTAGTCGGCAACGGCTGTCGATTCGTTCACCATACGAGGGCCCCTATCATTAAGTGACATCATGATTTCGCTTGAAGAACTTTTCCTTCCCCGTCAGCATCCACCAGTGGCTCACCCTGAAAGCCGAGGTACTCCGACACGCGCCGGGCCATTCGCTGGCCGCTCATCAGGCAGTCGCCCACAGCGATCCCTCCCCTGTAGTTTGCGCAAAAAAAGAGACCGGGGTGATCCGCTTCTGTCTTGTCGATCGCCTCCATGATCCGTGCGTATCCCATGTTATACTGGGGGATCGCATTGGCCCATCGAATGACCTTCTGGTATATCGGAAGGGCACGAGCGCCGAGAAGAGAGACGATCTCCCCGTGCGTTAATGTGACAAGCTCTTCATCCGTCTTCCCCAGGACTTCGGGCTGTCGCGCACCACCGACGAACGATGTCAGGGCGACGCAGCCGCCCGGAGCGCGATTGGGAAAGAGCGAAGACGACCAAATCGTTCCGAGGATTGACCGATGCTCGACAGCGGGGATCAGATAGCCGAACCCGTTGAGCGAGTGAGGAATGGCAGATGACTGGTAGCCGAGGAACACCTGGGCAACCGGTGGATAGTAAATCGTGCGAAGCATGGCTGCTGCCCCCGGGGCGAACGATTCGATGAGTGCCGCGGCACGAATCGCAGGCACGGCGAGGATGACCGCGTTCGAACGCGAATCCTGTCCGGCGGCCGTAGAGCCATTGTCCACGTGCCAGCCATCCGTCTTCCCGACCGCGGCAATGGCGCGCACTTCCGCATCCCGATGGAAGGCATCGCCGATGGAGCGGGCGATCGCATCGGGAAATGTCTGCATTCCGGCCGCCATCGAGAACATTTTTGCCCGGTCCTTCGATTTTTCCGCCCGCCGCTTTCGCGCCCGTGCGCCGCCGATCATGCCGCGGACAAGGCCGCCGTAATCCCGTTCCAGCGCGTACAGTTTCGGAAAGGCACTTTGCACACTCAGCATCGCCGGGTCACCGGCGTAAACGCCGGACACGAACGGATTGATGGCATAGTCCAGGAACTCCTTCCCCAGCCGGCGCTCCACAAATGCTGCAATGGATTCCTCGCCGATGCCGCGACCGACAAACGGTTCTTTTAGCAGACGTACCTTCGCCGGGGTGGTCCAGAGCTTTGACTTCAGGAACGCGCCGGGCTTCATGGGCAGAACGTGCATGCGGCCGTCACGGATGATGTACCGTTTGTCGGATGAGGGATCGGCGTACAGCCGTTCGCCCAGGATTCCCAGTTCGCGGAACATTTCCTCAAAGAGCGGAGTTGTTTCGAGGGCGCTGTTGGGACCCGTTTCAATGAGCCAGCCGCCGTCCCGGATCGTCTTCATCGTTCCGCCGGCGTCGTGCGCCGCTTCAAAAACGTCCGCGCGTATTCCCGCCCGCTTGAGCCAGAAGGCTGCGGTCAATCCCGAGATGCCCCCCCCGACGATCGAAACGTGAGGCGGTTGGTTCATTGCTTCGCCTTTTCCCGCACGAGTTCTGCGAGCGCGCGGATGAACAAGGGATTCGTGTTGAGCGCGGGGCTCATGTCGTAGTGCGTGATCCCGGCCAACCGCGCGCGATGCCGTACCTCCATATTGATCTCGTAGAGCGTTTCGCTGTGGTCGGAGACGAATGCGATCGGAATGACGATCACATGAGAGACATGTTCCGCGCCGAGGCGATCGATCGTGTCGATCAGGCTCGGTTCAAGCCAGCGCTGCGGGCCGACCTTGCTCTGATAACAGAGGTGGTGCGGGAGCTCGAAATTTCCCTCGCGGACGACTGAACGGTACGTGCGGATAATCTGTTGCTGATACGGATCTCCGTTTTGGACGAGTTTCACCGGTGTGCCGTGCGCGCTGAAGACCAGGTGCACCTTCGCCCGCTCCGCCGGCTTCACCCGGGCGAGAGCGATCCGGATATTTCGAACGAGGGCCTGAATGTAGAGCGGGTGCTCGCAATATTCCTGCACGAGGTCGGCCCGCAGGTGATCCTCGCCGAGGCGGCTGAGAATCCTGTTCCACTCGTTGAAACTTGAACCCGTTGTTGTTTTTGAGTACTGCGGGTAAAGCGGCAGCAGGATGACACGCTCGATCCCCTCACGCTTGAGCGTTGCCACGACTTCGTCCGTCATCGGGTGCCAGTACCGCATCGCGATGAACAGGCGGGCGTTCAACTCCGGTCGAAGCTCACGTTCCAGGGCGCGTGCCTGGCGGTTCGTCAGGCGGAGGATGGGAGACCTCCCGCCGATCTTTTTATAGTACTCCGCCACCTTCGGTGCCCGTCGCGACGAAATCACTCTCGCGAGAATCGGGCGGAACAGAAATGCCAGGGGAAGGTCGATGATGTCGGGGTCGGAAAAGAGGTTGAAAAGAAACGGCTCGACGGCGTCAAGGGAATCGGGTCCGCCCAGTTGGAGCAGAACGATAGCGATGGGAGGATCTGAATGGGAGACACTCACGGCGACGGTTCAACCTTTGTGATACGTCTGACTTTCCTCATGCACGGCACGAACCATCGCGCGCACATGTTCGACCGGGACATCGGGGAATATTCCGTGACCGAGATTGAAGACATGGCCTGGGTCAGAGCCGTACTTCTGCAGAATCGAACGCACCTCATGGCGAATTCGTTCCGGCGAAGCATAGAGGAACGACGGATTGAGATTTCCCTGCAGCGCGACTCTTCCTCCAGTTACTTCTTTGGCAACAGCCATATCCACGGTCCAATCCAGGCTGAGCACATCTGCGCCGATTTGCGATATCTCCCGGAGCGAATGGTTCGCGCCCTTGCAGAATACGATCACCGGCTGTTCATTCCGATGCAATCGTGAGACAATGCGCTCGATCGGGTCAAGCGACCATTTCTTGAAATAGTCCGGAGGCAGAACCCCCGCCCAGGTGTCGAAAATCTGCACTGCATCGGCGCCTGCAGCAAGCTGTGCCTCCAGATAGAGTTGCACGGAGAGAGTCAACTTGTCGATCAACATCCCGAACGTCTCGGGCTCATCCAGCATCATGCGGTTGATGTGCCGATAGTCCCGGCTTCCTCCTCCTTCGACCATGTATGTCGCAAGAGTCCACGGCGCACCGGAAAATCCGATGAGCGGGACCTTCTCCCTGAGCGATCGTTTCGTGAGCTCGATTGCATCGAGGACATACCGGAGGGCCCGTGAGGGATCGGGGACTTGAAGCGCTTCGACATCGGCACGTGTCCGCACCGGATTGCGAAAACGCGGTCCGATGGACTCCTCCATTTCGAACGGCAGGCCCATCGCGTCGGGTACAACAAGGATGTCGGAAAAGATGATCGCGGCGTCCACCCCGATGAGTTCGACGGGCTGCAGCGTAACTTCTGACGCGAGTTCGGGGGTCCGGCACATCGTACGGAAATCCGCCTTGGCCCGGATGGCGCGATATTCCGGAAGATAGCGCCCTGCCTGTCGCATGATCCAGACCGGCGTCGTACTGACTGTTTGCCTCTTGCAGGCGCGAAGGAACAGATTATTCATGAACGATTGTCGTAATAGAGTGCGATGGCGTCCGCAAGGCCACGGGCGGAAGACTCCGCCGCAACGATCTCCGGCTCAGCGCCGAGTTTTCGAACCGCATCGGCCGTCGTTTGCCCGATGACCGCGATGTGAAACTTCGGTGCAAGCGCGCGAAAATCACCCGTGCGGAGAACGCCGGTAAAATTGTTGACCGCCGAAGGGCTGGCGAATGTGACAACGTCGATGGTCCCGGAGGACAATTCTCGCAGGACCTTATCGGCATCGGGTAACGCGGGGGCGATTGTTCGGTAGACGGTCACACTGACGACCGTTGCACCGAGCCCGGTCAGCCCGTTCGCAAGCTCTCCCCTCCCGAGGCTTCCCCTGGGAATTAAAATCCGTTTGCCGCGAACGCCGACCTTGGCGAAGTGGTCGATCAGCGAACTGGCGGAGTATTCCTCCGGAAGATGTTGCGGGGCGAGTTTCAGTCTCTCGAGCTCGAACCCGGTGCGCCTGCCCACAACCGCCAGCTCGCAGCGGGTGAGACTGTCCGGCGCTATCCCGAGACCGACACACCGATGCAAAAAGAACGTTACCGCATTCACGCTGGCAAACACGATGAGATCGAATTCCTGAAGTCGCGCCAGAGCCCGATCGCATTCATCCCAGGATTCGGGGGGGACGACTTCGATGGTCGGGAGGAAGACGACGCGCGCACCGAGGGACTCCAGTCCATCCCGCAGTTCCCCGGCTTGTTCCTTGCGGCGCGTAATCAGGATGCTCTTCCCTTTAAGCGTCAAGGGCATTGGTCGTCGTCCCGCGAATCGCACCGAGGATCGCGTCGGCGCCGCCGTGCAACAGTGTCTCCGCCAGCGATTGTCCGAGCATTTCGGCTTCCGCAACAGGGCCTTCACAATGGCCGCGGATGACGGTTGTGCCGTCCAGCGATCCTACCATCGCATCCATCAGAAGAGTCTCGATCCCGTTCCCTGCGGAAACACGTGCGTATGTCCCGATCGGGATCTGGCAGCCTCCTTCAAGCCGGCGAAGCAGGCTTCGCTCTGCCAGCGCAGCCCACCTGGTCGATTCGTGCGAGAGCGGTGCGATCTGTTCCCTCACCCCCAGGTCGTCTTCCCGTATCTCGATTCCGAGAGCGCCTTGTCCCACTGCTGGGAGAATAACGTCCGCCGGGATGACCTCGCCAATGCGAGACTCCCAACCGAGACGAATCACGCCCGCCCGTGCGAGCATCATCCCCGCCCAGGCCGATTCCTCAAGTTTTTGCAGCCGTGTTGCGAGGTTCCCCCGGATGTCCACGATATGAAAATCCGGCCGCAAGGCCTGAAGTTGGCATCTCCTCCGGAGACTGCCGGTGGCGACACTTGCACCCTGTGGTTGATCGAGGAGTGTCCTCACGGGGTTTGAGGGGTGAGGCAGGAACACATCGCGCGGGTCCTCGCGTTCAGTGATCGCGCCAAGCCCGAGACCGGCGGGCAATTCCGTCGGAAGGTCCTTGAGGCTGTGCACGGCCAGATCGATCTCCCGGCGAAGCAGCGCATTCTCGATTTCCTTGGTGAACAATCCCTTGTCGCCGATTTGAGAAAGCGGAGCGTCGAGGACCTTGTCGCCCGTCGTTTTGATGATCGTGATCGAAACGTCAAGCCCGGGGTGCAAACGCTTGAGTTCGTGCCTGACCCAGTTCGCCTGCCAGAGCGCAAGCTCGCTCCCTCGGCTTCCGATGCGGAGCGGATTACTCTGCATCGTGGTCTTTCCTTTCATCCCCAATGCCAAACAGTTCGCGCAGGGCCTTTACCCGTGAAACGGATTCCTGGTCGCCGTCTGTGCTCGCCTGTTTCAGAACAGTGGTCGGCAGGTGAAGAATCTTATTGACAATCCGCCGGGTGACCAGATCAACAAGTTCACGGTCTTCCGGCTTGAAACGATTGATGTTTTTCTCCACTTCTTCCTGGCGGATCGATTCGAGCGAGGCCCGGAATTCCTGGATCGTCGGTCCCACGGCCAGGGATTCCACCCAATGGAGGAACTCCACCAACTCTTCCTGCACGATTTCTTCAACTGCGGGAAGCTCGGCCTTCCGGTGTTCCAGGTTCCTGTCAACGATCGAACTCAGCGAGTCGATATCGTAGAGGAAAACGTTCTCGATCTTGCGGGCCGCAGGATCGACGTTCCGCGGGACACCGATGTCGATCAGGAACAGCGGGTTGTTTGCCCGTTGCTTCATCACTTTGTGAACGTGCTGGGGAAGGACGACGTAACTCGGGCTGTTGACCGAGGTGATGACGATATCCACGACACGGAGGGCATCGACCAGGTTGTCATAATCGACAACGCTTCCGCCCAGTTCTCGCGTGAGAGCCTCCGCCTTTTCCCTCGTCCGATTGGAGAGGTACACCTTGCCGATGCCCTTGCCGACAAGGTGTTTCATCGTCAGTTCCCCGGTTTCTCCCGCGCCGATCAGGAGTGCCGACTTCTTGGAGAGATCCGCGAAGATCTTGTTCGCCAGCTCGACAGCCGCATAGCTCACGGACACCGCGCCTTCGCAGATCGCAGTTTCTGTTCGCGCACGTTTGGCGACATGGAGGGTCGCCTGCATCAACCGGTTCATCACCGGCCCGAGAGCATTTGCTTCCCGGGCAAGCCCGAAGGCCTCTTTCACCTGGCTCAGGATCTGGATGTCGCCGATAACCAGCGAGTCCGCTCCGGTCGCGACTTTGAACAGATGACGGATGGCATCCTCCGCGCTCGAGCCGTAGAAATGCTCAGGCCGGACCAGATCGCCTGCGCCCTTAAACTCGATCATGAACTCCTTCAGATCCTGCTCCCGTATCGGTGCTGCCCCGTTCAGACCGTAGACTTCCGTTCTGTTACACGTGGAGACCAGCATCACTTCGCTGAAGAAGCGCTCTTTCAGCATCGCGACGGCGCGGCGCATTTCGTCATCGGAGAGCCACATCCGCTCCCGCACCTCAACGCCGGCTGTCAGATGACTTATGCCGATCGAAACGAGATTCATATCCCCGGGCCCGGCCCTCTCAATGGAAACTGTGAAAGCCGCTCAGCCACAAATTGATGACCGTCATCGAAAGGAAGACACACCCGAAAGCAATCAATGAAAGAACCATCATCTTTCTCCCCTGCAGCCCCAACATTCGCCTCGCCGCCAACCCGACCGCGTACAGGAACCAAATGCCGATCGTTCCCACGAGCTTCGGATCGAGGTAGGAAAATTCCTTGAACACCCTGGGGAGCCATAACAACCCGATCCCGATGGCGACGGTCAGACTGACGAACCCGAACACCTCCGCCTTGTGACTCATGATCTCCAGCATCTCCAGGTTCGGCAGCCGGGTGTAGATGACGCCGAACCGTGTTGACTTAATTTCATGATAGAGGAGAAGGTAAAGGAGCCCGTACACGGCAGACAGGGAGATTGCCGTGTACCCGAGAAGAGCAAACGCCACATGAAATCCGAGAACGAGACTGTGGAGATACTCGGGGATCTGGGTCGCATTGCGGATAAAAATCGACGAGGCAGACTGGAATCCGAACGCCAGGAGCAGAATGAAGAAGCCGGTACTTTTGGTTGCCGTCCTCCATTCGATGTACTTGTACGCCGTGATGATCGCCGCAGCCATAAGCGTCATCACTTCGAAGACATTCGTGATCGGGGGGTGGTCGAACGCCGCGACCCTGCAGGCAAGGTACACGACGTGGAGGACGAGGAGAACGACAAGTGACGGCGATTGCAGTCGCACGGTCATTGCCGACGGTCTAAAAAACGAGAGGCCGTACAGCACGACAGCGATGCCATAGAGAACGGGAAGCACTACCGAAAGCGTCTCAACAACGATCAGGATGGTTCTTTCATCCATGCCGAATTGCCTCTCCTGGAAGCATCTCCCCTGCCGGGGCCGTCAGAAACGACGATCGGACCAAAAATACGCCGGCAGCGACGTGTTCCTAAATATACGATTTTCCAGGCCTGGAAGAAAGATTGGCGGGAGGAGGGAGTTGAACGCGAGGCAAAGAGTTTGTACCGTTACACTGAGGAGGCTGAAAGGAACCGCAATGGAACTCGAGGCGACATTTATGTGCGCCTATTGCCTTCAGGTCAACACGATTACGGTGGACCCGACAGAAGGCACGGTACAGGACCTCATCGAAGACTGCCAGATCTGCTGCCGGCCGAATCAATTGCACGTGACAATCGACCAGGATCTCGAAGTGGTGGATGTGGACGCTGAAGTCCCCTGACGCCGTGGTTAGGGCCCATCCGCCAGCGCGATCGATTGTACGTCGCCGTTCAGCGCGATCATCAGCTCGAGCAGGAGATGTTCGTACTGAATGTCTGTGACCATCCTGTGAAACCGCGTAATCATGGTCGGTGAGATATCGTACGTCGCCCGCAGAATCTGCTTCCACCCCTCGGACGAGCCGCTCTGCAACGACACGATCACCTGCACCTCCGTTTTGTCGGCAACCTCGCTCAGTTCCCGGTGAATCCCTTCGGCGATCCTTCGCTGTTTGTTCAGGACTCTCTCAAGCTCACGAACATCCAGGTGTTTCCCTGCTGCCGCAGCGGACGCAAAACTTGTCCTGTGTCGGTCGAGCTCGCGCCGCTTTTCCAGCGTCGGGTTCTGCTGCAGGTCGGCAAAACGCGCATCCTGGGCGGACACCACGAGGGTCCAGTGCCGCGTCTTCTCGAGTTTCTCAAGCGCATGGCGCGCCCGTGGAGTGGCCCCTGCCAATTTCCGCTGAACCTCATCCCAGCCTTTGACGACACTCCCGAATTCGAACGGGAGAACGTTACCGTGCAGCCGCAGATCGTTGATGATCGATTCGTGGACCCCGCGGAGCCGGATGGAATCCTGCTTCGGGAGAAGCAAAACCCCGCCTCGACCCAGCGCGGCACTCTCTTCCCGCATGAGGCTGAGGTAGAATCGGAGACTGCTGAAATCCCAGGCAAAGGCCAGTCGCTGCCCGTCGATTCCTTTCTCCTCGAGGAGAAATGGCCTGGCCGAAGCCTGATCGTCATGGGGCACGCACGAGATTCCGTGACAATAGAATGCTCCGCCCTCGGGGACTTCGAACGTTTGCTTCGATACAACGAAATGACGAGACGGCACTTTAAGCTCCTCTTGCCCTTCTGAGCGGTCGTGAAACGCGGTCTTTGGCTGACCGGTGATCGCGCCGGGCGATGTAGTCAGGGGTGCAAGAACAGGGATTGACTTCGGTACCTCCTCCGGAGCGTAGGGCGGAGGTTTCGGTGTTTCGGGTTTCGGTTGTGTTCGTTCGGGCGCAGAAAAAGAGGGAGCGGGCTCCGCCTTCACAGGCGGTGCGGGCTTTCTCACAACGACCGGAGGAGCCAAAACAGCCAGGTGGTCTTCCAAATCGTCTGCGAGCCTGCGGACAAGATCCTCCTTCCCGTATTCCGAGAGGGATCGATCCAGGAGATCTTTGATGCCTTTTCGACGCGTCAACTCGGCAAAAAGCTCGCCCAGAACAGTTGCGGCGCGGGTCTTCGTTTCCGGTTCGGCCATCGGGTCCCTTCTTCCAGCCATCCAAAGATAGTGATCATCCGGAATAACATCAATGGATCGCGTATTTGGGCCTCCCTTGCACAACCGACGAAGAATGCCTATTTTTTACCGCTTCTGACTCTCTTACTATCCTGGAAGCATCATATCCGTGAAGACCCCAAACGTCTCCGCACTTCCTGAAGACAAGCTTCTCCGCTCGGCCGCCGATGGCGACCATGCGGCGTTCACCGAACTGGTGAAGCGCTACGAAGAAACAGTCTATCGCTTCTCCCTCAAGCTGTGCAGGGATCCGGCAAGGGCGGAAGAAGTCCTCCAGGACACGTTTATCAACGTCTTCCGCAAGCTCCGCACATTTGATGGGAAGTCGAAGTTCAGTACGTGGCTCTACACGATCGTCACGAACAACTGCCTGATGAAGCGGCGGAAGCGGAAGCTGGATGCGCTCGAGGATTCTCTCGAGGAACTTGACAACCCTTCGACCGATAGTGAAGGACGCTTTGCCCGGCGGGTAGTGCAGTGGGATGAAACCCCGGCGGAACTCATGCTGAAAAAGGAGTTGCGCTCGGTGTTGGATGAGGCCATCCGCAAACTTCCGGATTTGTACAGGGCCGTCTTTGTTTTGCGCGATGTCGAGGGCAACTCGACTGAAGAAACGGCGAAGATCCTGAACCTCTCGGTTGAGGCAGCCAAATCGCGACTACGGCGGGCGCGCGCGTTCCTCCGGAACGAACTGGATCCGTATATGAGAACACGGGGAGGAGAGTAAGCATGCGATGCAAGGATGCGTATCTTTTTATTTGCGACAATCTTGATCAGTCGGTCGACTCCCCCGAGTGCAGGGCAATCCGGCGCCACATCGAGGAGTGCCCCGATTGCCGGTCCTATCTCGATTCCCTCAAGAAAATGGTCGGCCTTTATCGGACTGAGCCCGGTACCGAGCACGTGCCGCCGGCCGTCCACCAGCGCCTCATGAAGATCATCCAGGTCAATCAGGCGTCACACGTACGCGGGAAGAAGACTCGCCGCCCCGTTTCTCACAAATAGCAGACCCGTTCCTCCAATCCTCTGCATCCAACAAGGCAAACCGGAATACCCCGGACTAACCAGAGAGGAACTCCAATGAAGAAGAATGTGGGTGTTATCGACAGAGTCCTGCGCAGCCTGGCTGCCATCGTCATCGCCGTGCTGCTTCTTGCAGGTACGCTTTCCGGCACGCTCGCCTGGGTGCTGGGAATCGTCGCAATCGTCCTGCTCCTCACCAGCGCTTTTGCGTCCTGCCCACTCTACATGGTGCTCGGGATTTCAAGCCTACGAAAAAAAGATCCGCAAGTCGCCGGTCACTGACGTACAGCACCCGAAGGAACTGAAAGAAATGAAGTGGCACGTCAAGAGATACCGACGCGTTCTCTTTCCCCTCCTCGGCGCAGGAGGAGGATTTCTCTACTACTTCTTTGTCGGCTGCGCATCCGGCACATGCCCGATCAGTTCCAACCCCTACATCAGCACGCTTTACGGTGCGGGGATCGGATTTCTGCTGGCCTGGTCGGCAGATGACAAGAAATCCCAAGAGGGTTCATAACAAAAACGGGCGCCATATAGTGTCGGCGCCCGTTGGTTTCACCATTCCTGCTCGACCTCCCCTACTTCCCGCTGTCGCTGTATCGCGCCACAGGGATTGCTGCCGGTTCCCCAATCACACGCTTCCCCCCAAACCGACGGAGAAATGCCGACGGGCGCGCAAACAGCGCGGGGACGGATTCCCTCCATTCATCGACTTTGGTGTAGATGACCGGGACAAGGACGAGCGTCAGGAGCATCGAACTCGATAGTCCTCCGACGAGCGCCCAGGCAAGTCCGCTCTTCCATTCCGCACCAGCGCTCACCGAGAGCGCGATGGGCAGCATTCCGATCACCATCGCCAGCGTCGTCATAAAAATGGGGCGTATCCTGCTTTCTGCGGCCTCCATCAAGGCCTCAACTGTCTCCATTCCCTGCCGCTTCATTTCGTTGGCCCGGTCGACCAGCAGGATCGCATTCTTGGCGACGAGACCCACAAGCATGATGATTCCCAGGATGGAAAAGATGCTCAGGGATTTTCCGGTCAACGCAAGCGCGAGCATGGCGCCGACCATCGCCACCGGAATCGAAAACAGGACGACGAACGGATAGACGTAAGAATCGTAGAGTGCCACCATGATCATATAGACGAACAGGACGGCTGCTGCCAGGGCGAGCCCGAGACTTCCGAATCCCTCTGCACGGTTTTTCTCGTCTCCGAGGTAGGTCAAGGACGTCCCGGGTTCGAGCCTCCCCGCGATGGCCTTGCGAAAATCTGCCACCACGGTGCCGCTGGGACGACCGATCACCTGCGAGAACACCGTGACGGCGGAGTTCCTGTCTTCCCGCTGCAGCTGCGTTGGACCCGTCGTCTGGTAGACTGTCGCGAATTGCTGCAGTTCGATCAGTTCGTTCCTGCTGTTCATGAACGTCAGTGTGTTGAGATCCTGGATACTCGATCTGTCGAACTTGTCCAGCTCAATGCGGATCGGATACTCATTGGGTCCGTCGCGGAACTTCGAATCATCGTCTCCACTGAGGGCGACACGCAGCGCCGAGCCGACGTCGTTGACGTTCAGCCCCAGGTCGGCGAGCTTCTGACGGTCGATCTCCACGCGCGTTTCCGGCTTGCCGAGTTCCGTGGACAACCTGATATCCGCGGTCCCCGGGACCCTCGACAGGACGTCGGACACCGTCTGCGCGGACCGGGTGATGGCATCCATGTCCGTCCCGCCCACGACGATCTGGATCGGCGTTTGGTTTGCGGTCCCAAAGATGCCGATCGGATTGACTCTGACCTTTGCTCCCGGAATGGCCGCCACAGCACTTTTGATCGCCTGCCCGACCTGATCGGTCGTCCTGCTCCTGTTTTCTGCCGGGACGAGCGTCACGTTGATCTCGGCCGAGTTATTGGCCGTCTGACCGAGAAGCCCCTCGCTTGAGACGCCGACGTTGGTAAACACTTTTTTCACCTCGGGCATCCCGGAGACGATCGATTCCACACGCTGGGTGATGCGGTTCGTGTACTCGATTGTCGAACCCGGTGGGTTCTCGATCGTTACTGTAAACTCCCCGCGGTCGGCTTGCGTAATGAACTCGTTGCCGATAAACCCGAGCGGCGGCAGCGCAAGGGCAAAGATGAAGGCAGCGACCGACGCCGCAACCACCTTTCCCCGGTTCTTCAACGACCAGTCCAAGAGCAGAAGGTAGTATTGTGTCAGCCGCCGGAACTGCGATTCGAACCAGACCGCGAATCTGCCGAGCAGCGTCCCCCGCGTCATGTGCTCGATTTTCGAGAACCGCGACGCAAGCATCGGTGTCACGGTGAAGGATACCAGAAGACTGGTCAGCGTCGAGGCGACGACGACAAGGGCGAATTCCCGCATGATGTTGCCGATCAGCCCTGAGGTCGCCGAAAGCGGTACGAACACCACCACGTCGACCAGCGTGATCGAGAGCGCGGCAAACCCGATTTCGTTTCTTCCATTCAAGGCCGCTTCGCGCTGCCCCTCCCCTTTCTCGAGGTGATGATAGATGTTCTCGAGAACGACAATGGAATCGTCAACCAGAATCCCGATGACCAGCGAGAGGGCGAGGAGAGTCATGAGGTTCAGGGTGAATCCGAGAACCCACATGATGAGGAATGTCGACACCAGCGACGTCGGAATAGCCACCATCACAATCAGCGAGTTCCGAATGGAGTGGAGGAACAGGAACATCACCGCCGCAACAAGAAGGATCGCTACCATCAGATCGTGCTTTACAGCATCCGCAGCATCAATGGTGAACAGCGATCCGTCCTGCCCCACCTCAAACCGCAGCCCCGAGTCTTTCCCGTCAGCTTCGATTCGCTTCATCTCGGCCCGGACGTCCTTGGCAACGTCGACAGCATTCGCATCCGATTGTTTTTGAACCAGTATTCCGACGGAGGTTTTTCCGTTGATCCGGTTCGTGGTTTCCATGTCGGCCACGCCGTCCTCCACCTCCGCGACATCACGCAGACGGATATCTCCCCCGGCCTTTGACCGGGCAACGACAAGATTCCTCAACTCATCGACGGAAGAAAACTTCCCTGCGACGCGAACGACATACTGCGTCTCTTCCTCTTTGATGTTCCCCGTCGGAAAATCCAAATTGGCGTTTTTGATCGCCTGGGTGATTTTCGTAATCGATTGCCCGTACGACCGGAGCTTCTCCGCGTCAAGATTGATCCGGATCTCGCGTTGGTCGCCCCCGACCAGGACTACCTGTCCAACACCCGCAATCTTGGACAGCCTCGGTTGGACATGGTCTTTGAGGAACTGGTAGAAATCCCGCGAAGGCATATTGCTTGTCACACTGACACGCAGGACCGGGATGTCATCCAGGGCGATCTTTGAGATTACGGGCGCCTTGATGTCGTGCGGCAGTGTCGCCACGATCTGGTTGACTCTCCGCTGGGCTTCCTGGAGCGAGAAGTCAACGCTCGCCGACTGATCGAATTCCACCTGGATATTCGAGAGGCCCTCCGACGACGTCGAGCGGACGGTCGAGATCTTTTCGAGCCCGTACAGCGCGTCTTCTATCGGCTTTGTAACGCTGTTTTCCACCTCGGTCGGTGAGGCGCCGGGATAGGCCGTGGTCACCGTGATCATCGGAGGGGAGATCTTCGGCAACAACTCGTAGGCAAGCTGAAAATACCCGTATAACCCCAGGACACCGATCGCTGCGAAGAACACAACGACCAGAGTGGGTCGCTTAATCGATAACTCAGTGACTGTCATGCTTCAACCCTCTCCCTCTCCTGCTACTGAATGACTGCGACGGCGCTGCTGTCGCGAAGATTATTCTGGCCGTTTACCACCACCACGTCTCCTTCGTGGAGACCCTCCTGGATCCCCAGCGTGTCGGCACTCGCGGTCCCGATGACCACGGAGCGGAGGTAGGCCCTTCCGTCGCGCACAACATAGACCTGCGGGTCCCGGACGCTGCCGATCAGCGATTGCCTGGGCACCGCGACGGTGCGTTCGCCGCTCAGACTCGTGAACGCCACCCGACCGAACATTCCGGCTTTCAGCGGGTGTACGGATGAATTCGGCAGGACAATTTCTATGGGATACGTATGCGCATCGTCCCCTTTTGCGGAGATGCTGGAGATGGACCCGGTGAACTCGACACCGGGATACACCTCCGTGGTCACGGAAACCTTGTCGCCGACCTTCAGCTTGAAGGCATCTTGTTCGGCGACATTCAAACGAAGCTTGAAGCTCGCAATGTCGACGACGTTTGCGACAAGGGTCCCGACCTGGAGCGTTGTGCCGACGTCGACCGGTCTTGCCGTCACATATCCGGAGATCGGGGATTTGATCCGCGTATCGTTCAGCTGTCGGCGGGCAATGATGTACTGGGCTTCCGCGCTCTTGTAGGTCAGCCGCGCCTGGTCGTATTGTGTCGCGGTGATCGACTTCTTATCGAAAAGCACCTGGTAGCGCTCCCAGTCCTTCTTCGCCTTTTCAAAGGACACCTCCGCGGTGGAAAGGTTGGCCTGTTTGAGCTCGTCGTCGACACGCACCAGGACATCACCGTCATGAACAAAGCTCCCGATCCGCGCATCCACCCCGATGATCCGGCCGGTGGTCTCGGAAGTGACGTTGACATCGTTGTTCGCCCCCAGCGTCCCGACGAGCGACAACTCTTCACTCAGCCGGCGGACGTGCGCGGTGGCCACCGTGACGGGCACCTGCCGGAGCATGGAGTTGTCAGGTGTTTGGGCCGCACGCGTGCTCTTATTGTAGAACAACAAGGCGATCATCACGATAACGACGGCCCCAACAATGATCGTCAGTTTGAGTTTGTTGACCGGAGGCAGATTTTCAGCATTCAGATGTTCCTGTGTCATCGCACTTCCTCTCCCAGAGATTTTTCAAGTCTTCCTTCCGCGAGTTCGTAGTCCACCAGACTCTGCGTGTAGTTCGTCTTTGCCTGAAGGAGGGCGACATCAGCGTCAAGCACATCGGTCGTCAGCGCCAGCCCCTCCTTGAACTTCTCACCGGTGATCCGCGAATTTTCTTCTGCCTGACCGATTGTCTGCTGCGCAACGCCGATCTTCTCCTTTGCCTGTTGGAGGGCGAGATAGTCCTGGGTTACTTCAAGCGCCACCTCGTCCCGGAGAGCGCCCTGTGCGTCTTTGGTCTGTGCCAGCTGGGCCTCCGCCTGCGCAGTCTGGTGTGCGGCGATGCCCCAGTTCCAAACGTCGAGCGATACCTGAATGCCGAGGTCCCACGTGTCCTTGTACGTGTCCAACGCCGGAACGACCCTCGGGTTCGGCCGGGCGCTCAGGTAGTCTCCGAAGACCGATATTTGCGGCCACCAGGATCCGCGCGCGGCACTCACGCTCGCTTCTCCGGCTTTGACGCGCAAGTCCATGGCATGCAAATCCGCCCGCTGGCCGAGGGCCTTCTCCACGAGCGACGACCAGTTGGCCAGGGTCTTTGGATCGTGACGGATCTCCGACGTGATTTCCGTCTGCGTGGACAACGGCAAGCCGAGGAGGTTATTAAGATTGACCTGAGCGAGCCGGACACCATTGTTCGCATCAATTTGAAGCAGTTTGGTATTGGAGAGCTGCACCTCGATTTTCAGAAGATCGTTCCTGGTCAGCAGCCCCTGATCAACGAGATTCTGGGCGTCTTGAAGATGAGCCTCCATCAAGCCGACATTTTCATCGACCACTTTCTTCACCTCGTTTGCCTTGTAGAGTCCCCAGTAGCCGCTCTTCACCGCGTAGACCACCTCCGTCCTGTCCTTCGTCATATCGGATTGGGCAGCTTCGACCGACAGATTGGCGGCCGCGACGCTGTTCTCAAGCTTGAATCCTGTGAAGATCGGCGCGCTGATGCTGGCCCGGTAACTGTAGTTGTTCAGGATCGTCGGTGAAAGGACAAAGGTGTTCGGCACCAACCCGGGAATCGGGACGGTGATTTCAAACGGTTCGATATCGCTCAGCCGGGTATAACTGCCGTTGAATTTTACCGCCGGCAGCCGGGCCGCATTGATCTCGCTCGCTTTTGCATCAGCGTATTGGACATTCATCGCCGAGGCGTTCAGCGCTTTGCTGTTGTCCAGGCCGAGCTGTATCGCCTCTTCAATCGAGAGCCTGCGTCCGGATTCCTGCGGCGGGACAGCGGCCATTCCTTCACAAGAAATCAGTATCAGTGTCGCTACGATCAACCCTATCTTCATCGCTTCTGCAACCTCCTTGCGCTTGACCTTGGTACGCCCGTTCCCAGTCCGGTAACGCCACACAGGAGACGGAACCTGCCACTTATAACACTCTTCTGACGCTTGCGAATTCCGTGACCCGGAAGGAAAGACGGAGTCCGGGAATCACTGGAATCGGCACATCTCTTCGTTCTTGCCTGCGGATACCGATTCCACGTTTTTCCCGGCGTTGTTTCGTCAGAGAGATGTCGAGGTCGGTTCGCCTTCCGTTCCGACATGGCGGAAGCGGTTTTCCCAGTCGCTGAAAAACGCCTTCCGTTGCTCGGGTGACATCCGACAGATTTGATCGTCCATCATCTTTCGCCATCGCTCGTGCTTCATCCCGTGGAGATAGTGATATGGACGACCGCTCTTGATCAGCACGTGGGCCAGCACAAACAACCCCATCGCCTGCCAGTACGAGACCTGTGCAACCCCGAATATCTGGGGCATGATCATGTTCCAGAGGAACATCACGACGGCACTGAAACCAAATACGGCGACGGTCACTCCCGCCACGATCAAAAAGATCCGGTGCCTTCGATTCTTTACCATTGGGTTCTCCTATTCTTCTGTGATTTCATCATAAAGTTCCTGTAGTCGCTCCCGCAGGAACAGCACTGCGTACCGTTTTCGCGAGAGCAGGGTGTTGATGGACACACCGGTCTCCGCCTCAATTTCTTTGAAGCTCTTCCCCTCCAATTCGTTCGCGACGAAGACGCTCCGTTGTTGGTCGGGTAATTCCTCAAGTGCCTCGTTCAACTCTTCCCAGACCATCGATCGCATGTACTCGGAAGCAGGGTCCTGCGACGGATCTGCCAGCACGTCGTCCATGCCTCCGTGATCGGCCGCTTCGTCATCCGTCGATGCCGAAGGCTTTCGCCCGCGATACCAGTCGATGATCCTGTTCCTCGTGACTCGGAACAGCCATGCCGTCACCTGTTCAATCGGCTCGACCAGGTTCGATGCGTTGACGAGACGAACGAACACGTCCTGGAGAATATCCTCGGCATCGGCACTGTTGTCGACATGGCGCCTGACAAACGCGAGCAACCGTGGACGTTCCCTGTGCGCCGCCTGAATGACATCAATCGCATCCTCAGCCGGATGCACGGGTGTGAGTTGTTGTTCCATCTAATATGGTAGACGGTCAGGAGGAAGGAATATTGTACGAAGACGAAGAAATAATGTTCGCAGGCGGGAGACGGTGGAAATGGCGTTTTTCGCCCCGGATTCGGAGTCAATAGGGCGAATGGATCAGCGGCGGATCGCTCGCCGGATTACGGCTCTTTGAAGACGCGATAGACCGACGAGAAATCTTCATCTGCAAATCCGCGGGTGACCACAGCCTGATACAGGTCCTTGAGCACCCGGAGATTTTCCGAAGAATGATGAATGTCTGAAAACAAGTCGGAAAGACAGGTCAGGTCCTTCAAAATCGCAGAGGCTGAGAATTGCGGCGAAAAATCCCGTTGAAGAAGTTTGCTCTTTTTCGCCTGAAGGATGGTTGAGCTCCCGGCTCCCGCAGCGAGGATGGTAAGGACGGTATTCGGATCGATCCCCGCCTTTTCGCCGGCGGCTACCGCTTCAGCGATCGTCGCCATGAATGAGCTGAGGACAAGATTGTTGATCAGTTTCATCCGGGTGGCGACGCCCGGTCCTCCGACGAAGAAGATTTCTTTGCAGAGCAGTTCGACAATCGGTTTCACCTGATCCAACGTCTCACGTTTGCCGCTGGCAACCATCGTCAGCGTCCCCTGTGACGCCGGCCCGACGCTCCCCAGCACTGGGGCCTCAAGATATTCACCCCCTTTTGTCTGAATGCGTGCGTGGAACTCCCCGACGCGAAAGGGATGGTTCGTTGTCGTGTCAATGATGACCCTGCGGGCGCAATCCCCCTGCAACAGGCCGTCGGGCATCGTCAGGACACGCTCGACCGCCGTGCTGTCGAACAGGTTGAGGAACACCACATCCGAGCCAGACAAGAGTTCAGCAGGAGAAAACGCAACGGGAACGCCGAGCATGTTCTGCCTTCGCTATGGTTCGGTTCCAGACGGTGAGATCGACCTTCTGATCTTTCAGGCGCCTTGCCATTGCTGACCCCAGAGATCCCAGACCGATAAACCCGATCTTCATAGCGTTGTCCCCCCTTTGCGTGAGTGCGGGTGGTACTTCCGAATCACGGCGAGCGTTTTTTCCACGACAGCATTCCTTTGAGACTCTTCCAGGGTATGGTGACTCTCGTCGGGCCCATGACGTATGCAGCGATCTCGTACGGATTGTAATACAAGACCAACCCGTTGTGCGTCAGTCCCACATTCATGGTGAGTGCGAATTTTCCTTCGGGAAACGTGAAACCCGCTTTCGTGAGATCCTCTCCCCGGGGAATGCGCCGAACCGCCCGGAAGGATTCCTCCGCAAGTGTGGTGAGCGGTGTTCGCTTTTCCTGCAAGAGAATGTCGTCCAGCGTCAGCATCCCCATGGTCGACAGTTCCACCATGTACAGGAGATGCATTGTCAGGGGATGAGCGCCACCGGTGCTCCGGAATTCCTGCACGTCGAGGGTGAGGATGCCGAGCGTGTCACCGATGACATCGATGGAACGTTCAATGACCCAGGGGATGCCGGACTGCCCTGGGGGCAATGCGCGGTGCTGCACGACGAGGGAATCGAGGACGGCCAGAAGGACAAGGGCAACTCCATGAGGATCATACTTCCCGAGGAGCGTTTCCTGGATGAATACGTTAAGAGAATCCCTGTAGTGCGGGGGCTCCAGCTGTGTGAACCGCGGATATTGGACCCTGAGCGTAACGCAAGGAGTGCCCGCGCAATCTCCCCAGGAGCGTTCGAGAGAGTCTCGCATGAAGCGCGTTGTCGTGCCCTGTTGTGCAACGAGAACGGCAGGGCACGACAGCAAGGCGAACAGAACGACCGAAAACATGAACCTCATGGAATGCACACCATGGCGTTTAGTGGGGCGCCTGATAGTAGCGCAGCGCTTCCGGCATCTCTTTCTTGATCTGCGCGATCCTGGTTTCATCCGACGGATGGGTGCTCATGAATTCGGGCGGCTTTTGCCCTCCCATCGCGGACATGCGCTGCCAGAATGGAACAGCCACGTTGGGATCGTAACCGGCCATCGCCATAAAGATCAATCCGAGATGATCTGCCTCGCTTTCCTGCGTCCTGCTGTACGGGAGCAAGGCACCGTACTGAACGCCGACCCCGAATGCAAGGTTCCAGAGTTGACGCGTCTGTTCCGGTTTGTTTGCCAACGCCTGATCCAGCGCGACGCCGCCCAGTTGAGCCAGGAGGGCCTGGCTCATCCGTTCGTTGCCGTGTTCCGCGATGGCGTGCGCAATCTCATGACCCAGGACCACGGCGAGTCCGCTCTCGTCCATGGTGAGCGGAAGAATCCCCGTGTAGACAACGACCTTTCCGCCCGGCATGCACCAGGCGTTGACCTCATTGCTCTCCACCAAGTTGAACTCCCATTGATATCCCTGAAGTCGGGAGGAGAGATTATTGTCTGCCATATACTTTTCGACGGCGTGTTGGATCCTCACTCCCACCTTCCTGACAAGGGCAGTCGAGGCAGCGTTCACGCTCACCTTGTTCCCCTTGAGGAACTCGCCGTACTCCTGCGCACTCATCGAGAGCATCTGCGACGACGGAATCAGGTTCAGTTGTTGCCGCCCGGTGAGGGGAACCGTACTGCAGGCGGAGAACACGAGCGCGAGAAGCAGTATACTTCCGGCAACATCTCTGGCTGCGTTCACCATGAATATCTCCTTTCATCATCGTGCACCTGAGAACGGGGACTCCGGTTAACGCTGGACCTTCAACAGGTCTCGAATCTCCGTCAGAAGTACTACATCGGCCGGGGGAGCCGCAGGCGCTTGGGCCTGCTTCCGTTTCAACGTATTGATCCCTTTCATCGCCATGAAGATCACCCACCCAACGATAAGGAAGTCGAACACGGACTGGAGGAATTTCCCGTAGCGCAGGAACACTCCCGCGTCGGCGGTGGACGCATCCTTCAGCATGATCGAGAGATTCGTGAAATCGATTCCCCCGATCAGGAGTCCCAGCGGGGGCATCAGGACATCGCCCACAAGGGAGGAGACGATCTTGCCGAACGCCGCTCCGATAATGACACCAACCGCGAGGTCGACGACATTCCCCCGCGTCGAGAATTCCTTGAATTCCTTCATCAGACTCATTTGCGGTTCTCCGGAAGTAAATGGGATGAATGAGACTGCATCACATGATGTTGTAGGTGAAGCCGAGGGCAAAGACCTCCTTGATCTGTGTCCGGGGACTAATATTGACATCATTGATGATCTGAACGCCGATACTCGCCGCGACATACTTGTTGACTTTCGCAGTGATCAGGTTGTCCGTCCTGAAAAATACCTGGTCGAGTGACTCGAACGGATCAAAGAGTTCAACGCGCGAGCCCAACGTCATGTTTTCAGCGATCGTGAACGATGCTTCGGTTACCCACTCCATTCCTCCTTCGACCCTGGTCTTTCGAACAGTGGTAGAGCCGTGCTTGCTTGCATACTGGTTGAACTGCGAGGTAATGATCTCCTTGAGTCCGACGCCGATGCGGGTCTTGACTTCCGGCACCGGTTGGTAGGCGACGCCGGCGCTTTGCGTGAGGTAGCCGGGATCGAAGAACTTTGAGACGCTTGTCGCATTCCCCGCGTTATCGTAGGTGTAGCCGACGGCAAATTGCGTGCGGAGTGTCGCCGAAAGATAGGGATTCACATACACGCCGAGCTTGTACACGAGAAGTGATTCAAAATAGATTTCGTCGTCGGTCTTGCGAATTCCCTGACTCCCCAGGCGCGTTTCGCCGTAGGTGAATCTGTAGGAATTCCCCCAGTTCACCCGTTCCTCATTCAGCGTTGAGCTGCCGTTCAGATAGAGAGAGTACGAGAGCGCGTTTTCCCCCCCCTGCGCCCAATCCTTGAAAGAAATCTGGGTGAGATTCAGTCCCGATACCATCAACTGCTTCCAGCCGAACACCGTATCGGCGGGGGCTCCGGCGGATCGTTCCTGGAACTTCTTTTCACGGTCCTGATCCTCTTTCGACACCTGACCCAAGACCACGGAGGATGAGGCCGTAAGGAACATCATACTCATAAGGATTAGAGCCTTCATGGGTCTCCCTTTGCGATGACGTTGATTGATGTGAGAACCCGGGGGAGATTGGCACGTTGCATCCCCGGAGATTGTGATTGGTGAGACGTGGAATCGAGCCGGAACCACCCTCCCTCTGCGTCCGGCGAGGGGGTTCGGTCGAATCTCAAGAGTTATAACGTATGAGGAAGTCTCCGTTTATGCAAGGGGAGACCGTCGGAGATGGCTGTGGGAATAGCCGTAGAAGAAATAGACCACCATCCCTACCACAAGCCAGATGCCGAAGCGTGCCCATGTGATTGACGGGAGCCCGAGCGCAAGATAGAGGCAGGACGCAACGCCGAGGAGCGGCACGAGCGGCACCCAGGGGGTCCTGAAACTGCGCGGCCGGTCGGGTTCACGCCGCCGCATGAGGATGACGCCGATGCAGACAAGGATGAACGCAAACAACGTACCGATGTTGGTCAGGTCGACCATCTCGTCGATGCTGGTGAACATCGCTGTACAACCGACTGCAAGGCCGGTCAGAATCGTCGTAACATACGGGGTCCGAAAACGGGGATGTACCCGTGCAAATCGCTGAGGGAGCAATCCGTCACGGGCCATCGAAAAAAAGATCCTCGGCTGACCGAGTTGGAAGACGAGCAGGACTGCGGTATGGGCGACGACCGAACCAAAGGCGACGATCCCGACGGCAATGTTGCCCCAACGCCCGATGTTCGCATATTGGAGCGCCAGTGTGAGCGGCTCGGCTTGCTGCGTTGAGAGGACCTTCACAAGGCTCGCATACGGGATGATGCCGGTGAACACCGCAGCGACAACAATATAGATCACCGTGCACACGATCAGCGACCCGATGATCCCGATCGGCAGGTCCCGCCGCGGATTGCGCACTTCTTCCGCGACCGTGGATACGGCATCGAACCCGATATACGCGAAGAAGACGATTGCCGCTCCCGCCTGGATGCCCGCCCATCCGTTCGGGGCAAACGGGGTCCAGTTTTGCGGCTTGACATAGGTCGCCCCCACGATGATGAAAAATGTCAGCACGATCAGCTTCACAATAACCATCCCGGTGTTCGTGCGCGCGCTCTCCTGGATGCCAATCACGAGGAGGATCGTGATAAGCGCGACGATGCCGAACGCGACGAGGTTGCAGACAATCGGGACACCGAACAGATGCGGTGCACTTTCCAGCAGCCCCGGAATGCGGCTGGCCGTCCGGAAATCGGTCGAGATCCAGTCTGGAATGAACAGCCCGAATCCGGCAAGCAACGTCTTGAAATAATTCGTCCAGCTGATGGCCACCGCCACATTTCCGACGGCGTATTCGATGATCAGATCCCAGCCGATGATCCACGCGACCAATTCTCCCAGCGTCCCGTAGGAATAGGTGTAGGCGCTTCCGGAGATCGGCACCATTGCGGCGAATTCCGCATAGCACAGCGCGGCAAAACCGCAGGCGACCCCCGTAATCACGAACGACAGGATCAACGCCGGACCAGCCCCCGGGCGCGCTGCGTCGCCGGCGGCCGCAGTGCCGATCGTCGCGAATATCCCGGCACCGATGATCGCCCCGATCCCCAGCATGACCACGTCGAACGCCCCGAGCGCCCGCTTGAGCTGTTGCTCCGGCGCGTCCCCTTCGTGCAGGATGGCGTCCAACGACTTTCTTCGGAAGAGCTGGGAGAGCATATCTGGGCAGGGCCTCCTGAGATGTGTTTCGCAGGATAGCAACCCCAGTGCTGAAAAACAAGAGTGTTCGGGGAAAGCAGAGAATCTCTTGCGCCTCCCTCCCCTTTTCGTATATTAGGACGATCGTTAAGACCTGTCTCTCTCCCTATTACCGTAGGAGCCCGAATGCTCATGCAACGCACCGCTATGATTGTTCTTTTTGTCTTGTGCAATGGATTTGCGCTAAGCCAGACCGCCGTTGAACCTGTTGACACGGCGATGATGTCGCGGATCCGTGCAGAAGAAATGAATCACTCCGAGGCTGCCGCCACCCTCGAGGGCCTCACCGACTATTGCGGGAGCAGGTTGTCCTGGTCCCCCGAGTTCCAGGCCGCGGCCGCCTGGGTGATGAACAAGCTCAAGTCCTGGCACCTGGAGAATGTCCACGAAGAGGAGTTTGCCCCTGCAGGAAAGCCGTGGAGCATTAAACGGTTCAGCGCACATATGATCGAACCGAGAGTCGTCCCGCTCATCGGCGTTGCGAAAGCGTGGTCCCCGGGGACGAATGGGACACTGCAGGGCCCCGCGGTCTATCTGGACATAAAGACGGATTCGGATTTTGCCCGGTACAAAGGAAAGCTCAAGAAGACGTTCGTGTTTATCTCCGACGTGAAACCAATGGAGATGAACTTCAATCCGATGGCAACGCGCGTGCCGGATTCGACACTGCTGAAACTCGCCAATGCCGCTGCGGGCGCCGCCCGAAGACGGGGCGGTCCATTCGGCGATACCGTCGCGATGAGACGGTTCCGCGAAGAAGCCCGCCTCAACAGTGAGAAGCTGGCATTCTGTCTCAAAGAACGGGCATACGCAATCATCGATGAGACGAGGGGCGATGGAGGGACGATCATGACAGGCGCCGCAAGCGTTCCCCAACCCGAGCTCACGCCCGGGACTCCGATGCGGAGGGTCAGCGCCTACGAAGCCGATTCGCCGGAAATCCTTCCTCAGGTTTCACTGGCCGGCGAGCAATACAATCGCATCGTCCGGTTGCTCAAACAGAACATCCCCGTCAGGCTCGAAATGGAACTCGACGTGGAGATGCCGGATCGAACGGTGCCGGGAATGAACGTGATCGGCGAGATTCCCGGGACCGATCTCAAAGACGAAGTCGTGATGGTCGGCGGACATCTCGACAGCTGGCACCCCGGCACGGGGGCGTGCGACAACGGGACCGGGGCCATCACGGCAATGGAGGCGGTGAGAATTCTCGCAGCGCTCGATGTCAAGCCGCGGAGGACCATCAGGGTCGCACTCTGGGGCGGTGAGGAACAGGGGCTCTTCGGCTCGAGGGCGTACGTGGCACAACATTTCGGCGAGCGGGAAGGGGAAACGATGAATCCCAGCGGACCGCTCAAAGCAAAGCCGGAATACGATAAGTTCTGCGCCTACTTCAACGACGATAACGGGAGCGGCAGGTTCAGGGGAATCTACCTCCAGGGTGATGAAGAAGCACGACCGATCTTCCGTGCGTGGCTGGCACCGTTTGCCGACCTCGGGGCTTCGACCGTTACGGCGTCGAACACGGGCGGCACCGATCATCTCTCCTTTGATGCTATCGGCCTTCCCGGATTTCAGTTCATTCAGGATCCTCTCGAGTACGGCAGGACCTACCACACAAATTTCGACGTGTATGAGCGCGCGTCGGAGAGCGATCTGAAACAGAGTTCAACAATCATGGCCTCATTCGCGTTTGATGCCGCCATGCGGGCGCAAAAGCTCCCTCATTTGATCGTTCCCGGACTGACAGTCTCCAATGAAGGAGCAACGCATTGACGCTCGACCGATCCACTTTCCATCCGGGAGGACGTCACCGTTGAACGGGCCTGCGGATCCGGGGGGACATCGCTGGAAACCGGCTGCGTCGAAGCGTGTCATGCTGGCTGCCGGAGGTATTCTGTGGGCGACTGCAGGAGTAATCCTTGCAGTCCGCGGATACACGATGCTCGTCGAAGGAGATTCCCGTCCGCTGCTGCTTGAGACGGTCGGTTGCATCATCGGCGTCGCTCTATTCATTGGGATGTTCCGTTCGATCGCCGACCGGTACATTTCAAGAATCGTCGCGCTCGGAAGCGAACGTCCATGTTTCTTCGCTTTGCTATCGACCCGGGGATATGTCGTGATGGCGTTCATGATCACGCTGGGCATCACGCTGCGGAATATTTCCAGCATCCCGCGGGCAGACCTGGGAACGGCCTATTTTGCGATCGCCGTCCCTCTGCTCTTTTCTTCCGTCCGCTTTTTCCGGGTTGGCTTCTCGAGGCGGACAATGGACGGGATGCTCTCCGCACCGGGAGGAGAAGAGAAGATTTAATCCTCGCCTGACAAGATCGAAGAATTCACAGACACGACTGAAAAACAAAACGACCCGGCGGATCATATGATCCCTCCGGGTCGATGGATGCCGATAAGCCGTTTACTTTCTATCCTTCCCTGATTCTTTCGCGGCCTTGTTGTCGCACCTCATCCCCTTCGCGTTCCTCTTCGAGCACTTCATCGCTTTCGCATCCTTCATCTTCCCGAAGCAGTACTTCCTGCACACTTTCGATGACGCGTTCTTTGGGGCCTTGGTCTCGGTGGTGGTCGTGACTTCGTTCGACCCCATGGTCAGGCGATGATCCGATCAGAGACGGGTAACATCATGGGTGACAACTATTGAACAAAAGAACAGAGCGAGATGATAAAAAGTAGAATCTACAAGCGTCTGCCACCGATGCCTCCGTTCATTTCCTCAAAATCGGGGCGCGGGCGGGAGGGGAATTCAGGCATACAGCTTGTGCTAAGAAGACTCAGTAAAACTGGGGGATTTCATGAGTATCCTAATCGGCGTCCTCATTTACGTAGGTCTTGTGGTCGCATTCCTGAGTTTCTTCCGTTTCGTCCACCGGTCTGACGATGTGATGCGTGCCCTCCACGCAGAACTCCCCACGACCGAAGAGGGATTCGGGTCGCACGTCGCCCATAACCGAGTTGCATGAGAGTACTGGACCTCCCCTCCATCCTACTCCATCCCCAGCGAGAACATCGCCTCAAGGTCGTGGCGTGAATACGCACGGAACGCGATCAGCGTCTCTGTCTGACGAATCCCCGCAATCGCCGCAATTTGCCGCGTGACCAGTTCTGCGAGATCTTCATTCGACTTCACACGGATCAATGTCACGAGATCGTATCGTCCCCCGACGGAATACACTTCGCTGATTCCGGCAAGACCCGCAAGCTTCTCCGCCACCTCCTGGACCAAACCGCGTTCAATGTTCATCAGCACAATCGATGTGACCATCTTATTGCCCATCTGACGTTTGCAGATCCTGTGATTTGGCCGAGGCAACCTTCCTCAGAATATCCTTCACCATGTCTTTGTGCACCGTGAACCCCATCATCTTGAGTTTGACGTAGTCTTCCTGGTAGAAGTAGTAGCCGGGATGGCTATTGTTGCGGGAACCCGACCCCGAGTCTTTAATCAGGTACCAGTCTTTCCCGTCACGCGTGGCATATCCCACCAGATGGATGCCGTGATCGTCAGTCGTCGTTTTGTTTGAGAACCGGAACTGTCTCGCATTCTCGTCGATATACTCCGAGGGAATATCGAACGACGGCACGATGGCAATCCCCGAATGTCCTTCCATGCCGGGCTCGGAGGTATCCCCGCCGATCGCGAGGGTGTACCCCGCGCGGATCGCCTTCTTGATGATTCCCATGAAATCATCCAGGGGGACATTCACATAATCGGCATTGTGCCACCAGTTGTCCGGGACGTCATATTCGGCTTTCGTGAAATACGGCTTCTCCATCAACGACATGACCTCGACATAGTCGTCGGTCTGCACGCCGAGAACGTCGGTCAGATATTCCTTCGGCGAAAGAGACTTGCCGTCCATGACAACTGACGTCGGCGGAATCCCGAGGTGCTTGTCGAGGATATCGCGCACTGTCGCCACAACCTGTTCTTCATTCCATGCGTTCGCAGTCTTCACCGACTGAAGATAGCCGTTCAACTCCAAAAACAACGCACGATGATCGTGAACCGCCTGTCCCGGCAGAAGACCGGAATACGACGAGGCAGGGACGATGCCGTAGATCTTCCAGATCCGAGTGACGGCATTTGACTCCGAGCCCTCTCCGAATTCGGTTGTTCCCCTCGACCGGACGAATCCCCGCGCTTTCTCAACATACTCCCAGTACACCGTCCAGAGCTCCGAGAGTTTTACGCTCATCCCTTTCAACCGGTGAATTTCGGATTCAAAGAACGATGTCGTCGAAAAGCACCAGCAGGTCCCGGTGAGCCCCTGGGACACCGGCGGCGTATGCCAGCACGAAGTGAATGCGTCGACGGATTGCGGAATGCTTCGCCCGGTGAGATCGACCCGAAGGTCCGGATGGGCCGGCCCCTGTGTCTTGTTGAAGGCATTCGCTTTCTGTTCCAGCTGTTCGAAGAATTCGTTCTTGGATTTGACAAAAACGGCCTTGTCGTGTTTTGAAGGTTCCTGCGCGAGAGCAACAGGGGCGAAGGCATACAGCACTCCTGCATACAGGGTGAGAACGGGGAACAAGCGCATGATGGAGTCCTTGAAGGAAAGTGAAGCGGGTGTGGTGAAGCGTTGAAACTCGGCATTATTCATAGGAATCGAGGAGGCGCACCTGACGGACATTTTCAAAAAGCCGCTCAGCAGAATAGTCCGCGTCATCCTCGATGACAAAGTTCTCGATGAATTCCTTGCAGACCAGAAAAAGTTTGCCGTCATCCGCCTGCTGCTTTTGCCCTTGATGAAGACAATACAGCGCTGCTGCTTTCACGCCGCGTGTCCAGAGCTGTTTTCTGTTCTGAAGCTGAAGGGACTCCTCTGCTGGTTCAAGAGACGGGCCTGGCCGGAGCTTCGGCAGGAGGTCTTGCGCATGCACCTGCAGGTGCGCAAGTGCGAGGAGGAGACTTCGTTCTTTTTTCATTCCGGCGTCGACAGCCATCAGGCGCTGGGTTTTGTCGATCCGTTCTTCCTTTGTCAACTTGTCATTGCTTTTGAGCGCTTCCATGGTGAGAGGAGCGCTGCCGCCGACCGTAAACGTCGCCGTGGTGCGGGTGGCGTAGGAATTCTTCAGGATCTCCTTTTTCTCCTCTTCGAGCGCCCGCACACGAATCTGCAGTCCCGCCCGGTACTCCGTCATCGGCACATCGATCGTCGTCGCTCCCCGACGGACAGTCAGCAGCAACTGCGGCGTGTTCTCCAAAGGACGGGCACCAACAATCCCTGCCGCTTTGAGCAATTGAAGTGCCTGAAAATCGGTCATACGGATCGAACAGATATTCTTGAACCCACGACAACGGGCGTCTCCGAGTATATCGAATTGGCGTCGAAAAGGCAAGAAATTCGCCGATCACTCCCTTTTGATGATTCTTTGATGGATATCGATGATTCTTTGTATCACCTTCGTTGCACCACGTTCCCCGTGGAGACAGGTCGGCCTGCGCATTGTCTCTGAGAATCGATTCACGTACCTTTTCGGCAGCACGTGCAGCGATCGTGGCGCATCCATAATCAGACACACGTTCACCATGGTTTCTCCCGAAGATTCTCGTCCCGACCCCGACACCCTTCTCCGGAACATCACCCGCCAGGATGCCGAGCAATCGCGGCCGCGCCTCAAAGTCTTTCTTGGAATGAGCGCAGGTGTTGGCAAGACTTATGCCATGCTTCGCGCCGGCCACGATGCGCGGGCGAAGGGGATCGATATCGCCGTCGGCTATGTCGAAAGTCATGGGCGCAAGGAAACGGAAGCTCTCGTCCAGGGCTTGCCGATGATCCCGAGGCGCATCGTCGAATACCGCTCAACGCGGCTCGAAGAAATGGACCTCGATGGCGTGATTGCGCGCCACCCCCATCTCGTTCTCGTCGACGAGCTCGCGCACACGAATGCGCCGGGAAGCAGGCATGCAAAGCGCTATCAGGACGTCCTGGAACTCCTCGACAACGGTATCAGCGTTCTGACTACCCTCAACGTCCAACACCTGGAAAGCCGCGCGGACATCGTTGCGCAGATCACCGGGATTCTTATCCGCGAAACAGTCCCGGACTCCATTCTGGACCGGATCGACGAAGTCGAATTGATCGACATCTCGCCTGACGAGTTGTTAAAACGTCTGGCGGAGGGAAAAGTCTACACCGGCGACCGCTCGCTCAGAGCCACGCAGAATTTCTTCCGTAAGGGGAACCTGACGGCACTCCGCGAGATGGCTCTCCGCGTCACGGCGGAGCGCGTTGATCGACAGCTCCGTGACTACATGCAGACCCGGAATATTCCCGGTCCGTGGAAGTCGGCGCAACGCATCCTTGTGGCGGTCTCGCAGAGTCCGCAGTCCGCGGAGCTTATTCGTTGGGGAAGAGGCATCGCGCAGACCATGGATGCGACGTGGGTCGCGGTCTCCGTCGAAACACTTCAGACCCTCAACGAGGTGGAACGGGCACAGCTGGAAAAGAACCTCGCGATTGCGCGGGAGCTCGGCGCCGAGGTCGTCACCACGACGGACACCGACGTTGTGCGCGGAGTTCTTCGCGTTGCCAAGGAACAAAATGCCTCCCAGCTCCTTGTGGGGAAATCGATGGCCAAGAGCTGGCTGTGGAGGAAATCCATCCTTGATCGCTTCCTGGAAGAGAGCGGCGATCTGGATGTCCTGGCGGTCGGCACCGTCCACACGAAAGGGGTAAAGCGAAGGTTCTTCCCGACACCGACTCGACACTCCGCCCCGCTGCAATATCTTCTTTCAGCGCTGACCGTCGCCATTGCGCTGCTCCTCTGCTCGTTTGCCTCACCATTGCTCGGCTACCAGTCGGTCTCTTTCATGTTGTTGCTCACGGTATCAGTCCTCCCGCTTTTTGTCGGGCTTGGCCCTGTGCTCCTTGCGGCGTTCGTGAGTGCGGCTGGCTGGGACTATTTTTTCATTCCGCCTCCGGGGACCCTCGCGGTCGGCCGGCCGGAGGATATGCTCATGCTTCTCACCTACTTTGTCGTCGCCCTTGTCGCTGGAACCCTTGCCTCACGCAACAGGATCCATCAGCAGGCCGTCCGGCAGAGGGAAGAACGCGCGACTGCGTTGTATGCGCTGACGAAGGATCTTTCGATTGCGTCTTCGAAAGATGGCGTCGTCAAAGCGACGGTCGACAACCTTGGCAGGAGCTTTAACGCCGACGTCGTGGTGTTCCTGGGCGAATCGGACGGGGATATTTCTGCGACGCCACATCCGGCCAGTACCGGCACCGCGGACGAAAAGGAATACAGCGTTGCCGCCTGGGTCTACTGGAATGAACGAAAAGCAGGCAGATTTACGGACACGCTCCCGTTTGCGCGCGCCACGTACTATCCCATTTCCGGACCGCGGTATTCGCTCGGGGTTGTCGGGCTTCGTGCGAATTCCGATACGCCGCCCAGCACCGATCAGGAAGCATTGCTCGTCAATCTTCTGAGCCAGACCGCATCCTCACTGGAACGCGAGACGTTGAATGAACTCACCAAACAGGCAATCGTCATTCAGGAATCGGAGCGGCTTTATAAAACCCTTTTCAATTCCATCTCGCATGAGATGCGGACCCCTCTGAGCGCGATCCTGGCAGCCACCGAAGCATTGATGGGGACCTCGACCGACGGACCCGCCCGCAAAGAGCTCGCAGAGGAGATTCACACGGCGGCGCATCGGATGAACCGCCTCGTTGGAAATCTCCTGGACATGACCCGCCTGGACTCCGGGATGATCCGCCCATCGTTTGACTGGTGCTCGGTCGCGGACGTCGTTCAAAGCGCAGTCCGAAAGCTCAGGGAGGAGTTGAGGGAACATACGGTCATCGTTGAAATCACGGAATCGATCCCGTTGATCAAGGCCGACTTCCCTCTCCTCGAGCAGGCTTTCACGAATGTCCTTCATAACGGGGCCCTATATACCCCGCCAGGCTCGAGGATCGAGGTCCGTGCCGGGATTCAGGATGACAACTGCGTCGTCACCATCGAAGACAACGGACCGGGTCTTCCTTCCGGGACGTTCGATCACATCTTTGAGAAGTTTTTCCGTCTGCCGGGGAGCAAAGCCGGTGGGACCGGACTGGGCCTCTCAATCGCGCGGGGATTCGTGGAGGCGCACGGAGGAACGCTAACGGCAGAGAACCGGCCCGAAGGCGGGGCACGATTTATCTTCAGGATCCCTATCGAAAAATCGGAAGCGGGCCATGAGCCATGAACCCCTTATTCTCGTCATCGATGACGAGACGCAACTCAGGCGTCTTCTCCTCCGGACGCTTGATGGCCACGGTTGGAAAATCCTCGAAGGCAAGAACGGCGCAGAAGCGTTGACGATCGCCTCAACCCATCAACTCTCGCTGGTCATCCTCGACCTGGGATTGCCCGACATGGACGGGGCGGAAGTGCTGCGTCGGCTCCGCGAATGGTCCAGAGTCCCGGTGATTATCGTTTCTGTCCGGAGCGCCGAGACCGATATCATCGGCTGCCTGGACGCGGGGGCGGATGACTACCTGACGAAACCGTTTCGAACGGGGGAACTCCTCGCCCGGGTAAGAACCGCGATACGGAGGAGCGAACAGGAGAAACGTGTCGTGCCGTATGTCCGCGGCGAATTGGTGGTTGACCTTGAAGGACATACCGCAAAGAGGAACGGCGAGTATATCAAGCTGACCGGAACGGAGTTTTCCCTCCTTTCGCTGTTTGTCCGCCATGCCGGACGCGTTCTCACGCACAAGTTCATCCTTGAGCAGGTATGGGGGCAGGCCTATGCCGAGGAGACGCAATATACCCGGGTGTATGTCGGATCGCTGCGGAAAAAGCTCGAAGAGGATCCCGCGAAGCCGGCGCTGATCATTACGGAGTCAGGAATCGGGTACCGCATGGTGGAAGGCGACGAAGCGTCCTAGCAGTCGATCCAGGGCCCTCATTCCTCGGTCTCGTCAAAGTGCTCGCGGATTCGCTCCGCGAGCTTCTCTCCAACGATCTCCGCAAGCTGTTCCAACGTCGCAAACTTCACCCCTTGAACGGACCCGAAAGCCTCCAACAGTTCCTTCGCCCGTTTCTCCCCGACGCCTTCGATCTGGTGCAGTTCGGTCACCAGAGTCCGTTTCACGCGGAGTGACCGATGATACGTGATCGCAAACCGGTGGGCTTCGTCCCTGATTTGCTGGAGGAGCCTGAGCCCGGGAGAATCCTTCGGGATGAGTTCGGGGTCGCTGTGCCCCGGGAGGAAAACTTCCTCCAGGCGCTTTGCCAACCCGATGATCGGCTGGTTGACGATGCCGAGGGAACTGAGGACGTCCACCGCGCTCGAGAGCTGCCCCTTGCCGCCATCGACCATCACGAGGTCCGGCATGGAACCATGCTCCTCGAGGACCCGCGAGTACCGGCGCCGGATGACCTCCCGCATGCTGGCGAAATCGTCCGGCCCTTCGACGCTGCCGATTTTGAATTTCCGGTATTCGCTTTTCCGTGGCTTGGCATCGACAAAGACCACCATGGACGCCACACTGTCCGATCCCTGGGTGTTCGATATGTCGAAACACTCGACTTTTCGCGGAAGGGTTTCGAGCCGAAGGTCGCGTTGCAGGGCTGTTATGCCGGCAGGCACATATTCTGCGCGTTTCATTTTCTGCAGCTTTAACTCCCCCAGCAGAAATTTCGCATTCGTGATGGAGAGCCGGACAAGCTTCGCCCCTTCACCCTCCAACGGGATGGAGAGCACAACCGTTTCACCCCGCCTCGTGGTCAGCCAGGATTGCACGGCCTCTTCGTCCGGCACCCTGCCCGGAAGAAAGATCTCACGCGGGATATCCTGCGCGTCAAGGTAGTACTGCTGAAGAAAAGCCTCGAGGACGTCCTCTGCGGGGACTCCGTCGACTCCGCCGAGATAGTAATGTCGTCGGCCGACCATGTTGCCGTCGCGGAGCCGGAAAACCACGCCGCAAGCATCGCCTTCTTCGCTCGCGATCCCGATGATGTCGCGGTCAATCGGATCAAGATCAGTCACCTTCTGTTTCTCACTATACGCCTCCAGCCCCCGGATCCGATCACGGACGATCGCCGCTTCCTCGAAACGCTTCGCCGCAGCCATCGACTGCATGTCACCCTGAAGCTCTTCGATGAGCTTTCCCGTCTTCCCCTGCAGGACCGACGCAACCTGGTCAATCATCGTGTTGTATTGCGCGCGGGTCACAAACCCCTCGCATGGACCTTCGCATTTCTTGATGTGGTAATCCAGGCAGACCCGGATACGCCTGCTCTTGACGACATCGTCGTCCATGAAGTAGTTGCAACTCCGGATCATAAAAATATCACGGACGGCTTTGAGCGCCGCCCGGACATTGTGGACGTCGGTGTACGGGCCGAAGTACCGGGAACCATCGCGCCGGATGTCCCGGGTGACAAACACCCTGGGAAACGGCTCATTCGTGATGACGATGTACGGATAGCTCTTGTCATCCTTCAGGTTGACGTTGTACCGGGGCTTCAGCTGCTTGATGAGATTTGCTTCGAGGATGAGCGCTTCGACTTCGCTGTCAGTGACGATGATCTCGAGATCGGTCGCCTTTCTCAGCATCGCCTCGATGCGCGGATCCATTGAACGCGCCTTCTGAAAATACTGCCTCACCCGATTCCGGAGATTCTTTGCCTTCCCGACGTAGAGCACCGTTCCCTCAGCATCTTTGTGCTGATACACACCTGGCCCGGTCGGCAGACTCTCGAGCTTTTCATTAACGGTCGGGCCCTCAGAAGAGAGAGGGAATGTGATGGATGAAGGCATAAAGGACGGTATGTTGGGACTTTGGGAACCTGGGACTTGGGGACGCCGGGATTCTGGGACGATGGAACCCAGCATCAAGCACACGGGTCCGTCGTTGACGTCCGTTACTTCACGAGCGTCATCGATCGTGTGTCGGAGAACTTTCCCGCCGTCAAACGATAGAAATATACTCCACTCGAGAGCTTGCTCCCGTCAAATCTGAACGAATATCTTCCAGCCGGATACATGCCGTCGGCGAGCAGGGCGACCTCCCTCCCGAGCACGTCATAGATAGCCAATCGAATGACACTGTTCACTGTCCACTGTCCACTGATAACTGTTGTCGGATTGAACGGATTCGGAAAGTTCTGTTCGAGACTTGCGACAAGTGGCCGGCCAGGTGCTTGTGAAGTCACCCCCGTGGGCCCGTTGACCATTTGTTTGAGGATCCAATCCCCCGGATCGAACGCGATCGAGTCCGGCGCAAATGACAACGGCTGTACGAATGTTTGAGAGCGGAGGGAATCCTGAACGACAAACGTCGTATCGTGCCCGTCAGCCAGCGCACGAAGCTGAATCGGCATTGTGAATGTCGGCCATGTCGTATCCTGCTGTTGATAAATCGTCAGTTGGACCGCACCGCCCGTATACGAACTCCGGATGGCGTATTGAGGCCACCCTTTGCCAAAGATCCATTCGTCGAAGAACCACCGCATGTCCCGGTGAGATACACTTTCGACGATCCCCCGGAATTCATCTGTTACCGCCGCTCCACCCTCGTACCGTGCGCGATATGCCCGGAGGGATGCGAAGAACACCGAGTCCCCGACCACTCCACGGAGCGTATGCAGCACCCATGCGCCCTTCGAATAGACGCTGGTCGGGAATATGCCGAAACCCTGCTCCACGGGATCATAGATCGTTCCCTGCCATGAGCCGTACTGGAAATTTTCAAATTCAAACACCATGTATTGATGCAGCGCCGCTGCACCCCCGAGCGATTCCTTCCAGAGCGCTTCGACGTAGCTCGCAAAGCTCTCGTTCAGCCAGATGTCCTGCCACTGCCCGCACGTCACATCGTCCCCCCACCACTGATGGCCCAATTCATGAACCACGACCGACTCGTCCGTCTCAACGCTGCGCGCCAGCGTGGTAATTGTTTGATGCTCCATCCCGCCGTACAGGAACGGCGCCACCCCGGTCATGCCGTACTTGTCGAAGGGATACGGTCCGAACAGCTTGCTCAGATTGCCGATCATCATCGCAACTGTCGGAAGGTACGAGGCGCAGCGGGAAGAATCGGGACGCCAGACGTAGTACTGGACCGGAATCGTATCGCCGGGGCCCCTGACAAATGGATACGAAGAAACCGCCCACTTGGAAATTGTGACTGCGATCAGATACGTCGCAATTTGATGGTTCTCCTTCCAATGCCATGTCACTGTCCCGTCACTGTTCGGCATCGTACCCAACAGCACACCGTTGGAAGCCGCGATAAACCCGGCGGGGACTGTCGCCCGGAGATCAAGGGTCGCCTTGTCCCATGGCTCATCGTAACAGGGGAGCCAGAAGCGGGCATCGGAAGGTTCAGACATTGTGTAGCCAAGCGTGTCAGGAAGACCGAGCAATCCGGCCGTATCCGGGACAAAATAATAGTAGCCCTGACGGCCGGATGGCCGGCTCAGACCGGGAGGACGGTGATACTGGATGGCCACCGTCAACGTCTCACCGACAGCCGCCTGAAAGGGGAGGGTGAAGACAAAATCCTCGCCAGAAAATGTCACTCCGGTAGTGACAGGGATTCCATTCACCTGGATGGAGTCCAGCTGCAGATCGACCGCATTCAGGGTGAGCGTGGACAACACCGTGGTGGGTACAAGTGACATCGTTACTGTTCCACCCATGTCCGCCGTTTTCATGGCAAAATGCAGGTCCAGGTCATAGTGAACCATGTCGAAAGGCTGGGACCCCGCAAAAAGCAATCCTTCTGTTCTTACGGGAGTCGATCTGGTGATTTCAGGTGAGCCCCTCTTTTCCAACAGCTGAGGTTGCGCGGCTCCCGGGATGGGCGACAAACACACCAGGGTCAGAGCGAAGAAGAAGATCAGTGGGAAGCGATGCGCTGCAAAGTTCATGGCCGGCTCCGTCGATCATGTCGATCGAATCTTTAACAATATTGCCTTCCCATTCGTTGCAAGGATTCCCGCGAGAACGAAAGCAGCCCCGACGGCGACTGTGGAGGCAAGATGTTCTCCCAGGACGATCGCGCCAAGGACGACTGCGATAATTGGATTGATGAAACTCGAAAGAGAGAGGTAGACCGCTTCGAGGCGTTTGAGAAGCCAGTAATACGTCACAAATGCGACGACGGAACCGATCACGGCAAGATAGAGCACAGAGCCGATAGCCGTGGCATTCCAGACCGACTGCGAATCCCGCTCAAAGACGAGAGACAAAAGGAGCAGGAACACGGCGCACATGCTCATGCCCACGAAGTTCATGACCACAGGGCTGACGTGCGTCCCGTGCTTCTTGATCGGGACAAGGGAGTACGCTTGAAGCACCATCGAAACGATGACCGCTGCCATGCCCAGCATCCCCTCTGTCCCGGTCCAGCTGAGACCGGGGGCAAAGATGATCACGATGCCGATAAATCCGATGATGATACCGGCGATCTTGTAGGCGTCCAGACGTTCATCGTCGGAAAAGAAATGCATGCAGAGTCCGACAGTGAAGGGAAATCCTCCGAACAGAATACTCCCGAGAGAGCTCGGAATAAACTGTTCCCCCCAGTACACCAGGGCAAACGGAAGTGAAAACGAAAGCACCCCAATCGCAGCATAGGTCAGCAGTGCATCCCGACTGAAAGTAATACGCAACCCGCGAATCCGCATGATGCCGTAGAGCAGGATCGAGGCGACGACAAAGCGCACGCCCGCTGACAGGAACGGAGGGAGATACTCGAGGCTCAATTTGATGCCGAGCCACGTCGAACCCCACACCGTGCTGACGACGGCAAAACCAAGCGGGACAGCGAGTTTCTTGCTGAACGAAAAGCCCATAGCCGTTCCTACAATCCCCCTTGCGTCAACGGTCTTCCCGATACCCGAATCGTCTGACCCATTCCTCTTTTTCCCTCCACCGGTCCCGCACCTTCACATGAAGGTCGAGGAACACCGGCGTTCCCAGGAACGCTTCGATGTCCACCCGCGCACTCCGTCCGATTTCTTTCAGGAGTGTCCCGCCTTTGCCGATCACAATCCCCTTCTGCGAATCCCGTTCGAGAATAATGTCCGCACTGATGAACCACTTCCCTTTCTCCCGCTCCTTGAACTGGACAATCTCGACGGAGCTCGAGTAGGGTATTTCGTCATGAGTGTGCAGGAAGATCTTCTCGCGGATGATTTCCGCGACAAAGAAACGTTCCTGCCGATCGCTCGCAATATCGAGGGGGTAGTACGGCGGATGGACGGGAAGATCCAGCGCCAGGGCCTCGACCAACGCCGGAACGCCGTTTCCGCGAAGGGCGGAGACGGCGAACGTCCGATGAAATGCGTGGGCCGATGAGTACACCTGTTGGACGCCTGCGAGCGCCGTGGGGCTGATACAATCGATCTTGTTGAGGATGAGATAGGTGGGTTTCTTGAGCGCGGCGACGCGGGCGGGGATCACTGGTTGCGCGACCCGCTCGGCGTGGGGAGTGTCCACGAGGAACAGCACGATGTCAGCTTCTCCCAGCGCCGACTCCGACTGCGTCATCATCGCCCGGTGCAGGGCGTAGCGGGGCTCGATGAGACCGGGCGTGTCCAGGAAGACGGCCTGCAGCGTATCGGTGGACAGAAGGCCGAGAATCTTATGACGCGTGGTCTGCGGCTTGGGGGTAACAATGGAGATCTTCTGCCCGAGGAAGGCATTCAGCAGAGTAGACTTTCCGACGTTCGGCTCGCCGACGAGGGCGACATAGCCTGCGCGGAATGGAGGAACCTCCTGGCTCAGACCTTCCATAGAAGTCTAGAGCGCCTCTTCCCCCGATTCGCCGGTGCGCACCCGTACCGCATCCTCCACAGGATAGATAAAGATTTTGCCATCGCCCACCTGTCCGGTTTTCGCCGCTTTCACCACAGTCTCGACGACCTTGTCCACCTGTGCATCCGGCACGACCACCTCCAGCTTCAGCTTCGGGAGAAAATCAATCTGATACTCGGATCCCCGGTACAATTCCGTATGACCTTTCTGACGCCCGTAGCCCTTGACCTCGGTCAACGTCATGCCTTTTACGCCGATTTCTGCAAGTGCTTCGCGGACGTCGTCGATACGGAACGGCCGGATGATGGCTTCGATTTTCTTCATGCGAGAAGTCCTCTATTTGCCGTGGCACTGTTTATACTTCTTCCCGCTCCCACACGGACAGGGATCGTTCCGTCCAACTTTTTCGCCGACATGGATCGGTTGCGCTTTGCCTGCACGCGCTGCGGGGTTCTGTTCCGGCGCGCCGGGCACAGGTTCACGGTTCCCCTGGAACCCCATGCCGGCTGCAGAATCGTGCATCATATGCATCGGCTGCGGTCTCCGGCTTGCCGCTAACGGGGCCAACTCCTGCGGCTGGGCGGGGAACAGTCTGAAGACGGAAGACACGACTTCCGCGTTTACCAGGTCGAGAAGTTCCATGAACATGCGGAACGCCTCCGTCTTGTACTCCACCAGGGGATCTTTTTGTCCGTAGGCCCTCAGGTGAATCCCCTCTTTCAGATCGTCCATCTCCCTGAGGTGGTCTTTCCACTTGTCATCGATCACCTGCAGCATTACACGCTTCTCGATAATCCCCATGACCTCGCTGCCGAGTCGATCTTCCTTCCGCCGATAAAACTCCTTCGCCGCCTTTACAATGAGGTCCCGAACGCCGTCCGGGCCGGACTGCTGCCATTCCTTCGGGGTTACACTAACGTCCACCAGAAGCTGCGCCCGGAGGTCACGCTGTAACGGCTCGATCTCGGCATCATGGTAATACTTGTCGACCAGCTTCTGTGCGTAGTCTTCAACCAGGTCGACGATGTCATCCTTGATCCTGTCGCTCACCAGTGCGCGGCGGCGGCGGGAGTAGATCACTTCGCGCTGCTGGTTCATGACGTTGTCATATTCCAGCAGCCGCTTTCGAATCCCGAAATTGTTTTCTTCGACCTTGCGTTGCGCGCGCTCCACGGACCGTGTGATCAGCGGGTGTTGGATCACATCCCCTTCCTTCAGTCCCAGCCGTCCCATGATCCCGGCGATTCGCTCGCTCCCGAACAACCGCATCAGGTCGTCCTCAAGAGAGAGAAAGAACAGCGACGATCCGGGGTCACCTTGCCGGCCCGATCTTCCGCGCAACTGGCGGTCAATGCGTCGTGCCTCATGGCGCTCGGTCCCGACAATATGCAGACCTCCCGCTTCCCGCACGCCCGGGCCGAGTTTGATATCGGTTCCGCGGCCCGCCATGTTCGTGGCGATGGTCACCTGTCCCGTCAGTCCCGCGAGGGAGACGATCTCTGCCTCGCGCTGATGGTGCTTCGCATTCAGCACGTTGTGCGGGATCCCTTTCCGCTTCAGCATGCGGCTCAGCGTTTCGGACACTTCAACGCTCGTAGTGCCCACCAGCGTCGGCCGACCTTCCTTCCGCTTTTGTTCGATCTCCTCGGTGACCGCGTTGTATTTTTCGCGTTTTGTCTTGTAGATGACATCGTTGATGTCATCCCTGACCATCGGCCTGTTTGTCGGGACAACGACTACATCCAACTTGTAGATATCGTAGAACTCCGCAGCTTCGGTCTCCGCGGTCCCGGTCATCCCCGCGAGTTTGCCGTAGAGCCGGAAGTAGTTCTGCAGGGTAATCGTGGCCAGGGTCTGCATGTCCCGCTCGACCTTCACGCCCTCCTTTGCTTCGATGGCCTGATGGAGTCCGTCCGAATACCGTCTCCCCGGGAGGAGACGTCCTGTAAACTCATCCACAATCATCACTTTCCCGTCATCCGACACGACATACTCGTCGTCCTTTGCATACAGGGCATACGCGCGCAGGAGTTGCGTCACGGTATGGATCCGTTCGCTTCGCTCGGCATACAAGAGATGCAACTCATCTTTGCGGAGCTGCTTCTGTTCCTCCGTCTTGTCCGACTCGGTTTCAAGAAGGCTGATCTCCGTCCCCAGGTCGGGCAGCACGAAGAAATCCTTGTCGCCCACCATCGGCATGAGATAATCACGCCCCTTTTCCGTCAGATTGATCTGATGGTTCTTCTCGTCGATCGCGAAGTACAGTTCATCGTCGATCTCATGCATCCTGCTCCCCTGGTCACGAAGATAGTCAATTTCGGTGTCCTGGACGAGTTTCTTATTCGAGGGCTCGGAGAAGACCTTCAGCAAACGTGGATGTTTCGGCAGGCCGCGCGACGACCGGAGCAAGAACACCCCTGCTTCGTCTTTCTTCCCCTCTGTCAGAAGCTTCTCGGCATCGGCAACGAGCTTGCTGATGTAATTCCGTTGTTGGCTGACGATGCGCTCAACAAACGGTTTCATCTCGTCGAATTTGTGGTCTTCGCTCTTGACCGGACCGCTGATGATCAATGGCGTCCGGGCTTCGTCGATCAGCACCGAGTCAACTTCGTCGACGATCGCATAGTAGTATTCTCGCTGAACCAGGTCCTCCTTGTCGATGACCATGTTGTCACGGAGGTAATCGAACCCGAACTCATTGTTCGTTCCGTATGTGATGTCGCACCCGTACTCCCGTCGTCGCTGCAACGGATCAAGGGAGGTCTGGATGCATCCGACGGTCATGCCGAGGAACTCGAACACCTGTCCCATCCAGACACTGTCACGTTTGGCCAGGTAATCGTTGACCGTGACAAGGTGGACGCCCCGTCCCGGCAAAGCATTGAGGTACATGGGCATGGTCGCCACAAGCGTCTTCCCTTCCCCCGTCGCCATCTCGGCGATCTTGCCCTGATGGAGGACGACCCCGCCGATGAGCTGCACGTCAAAAGGGATCATTTCCCAGATGACCGGGTTCCCCAGCAGATCGAACCGGTGCTTGCGCTCCGTCATTCGGCGACAAGCGTCTTTCACAACGGCAAACGCCTCGGGCAGGATTTCGTCAAGCAGTTCGTTCGTGACGGTGTCCCGCTCTTCTTCAGCCCCGTCCAAATCCTCCAGAAGCGCTTCACGTTCGCTGCTGTTCAGGTCCTCTTTGAGCTTTGCGCGTATCTCCGAAATCCTTTGTTCCACATCTTTCAGCCCTTCTTGAATCCGCCCGCGGAATTCATCGGTTTTCGCACGCAGTTCCTCGTCGGTAAGACCCTCGAGGGTCTCAGCGAATTGGTTGATCTCCTCGACGAGAGGGAGCAATGGCCGGACATCTTTCTCGTGTTTGCTCCCGAACAATTTCTTCAGAACCTGTAGCATTCTTTTCCCGCGCTAAACGTTGATTATTTGAGCAAATATAGGGAGATTCGCGAATGGAAACAAGGAAGACGAATTCCCTCGCGTTCTTGGTGCTTGTGTCCTGCCTCTTTGCCGCGTGCTCGGCTTCGCGGTCATTGACACCGTACACGAGCGAGAAGGGTGGTCGAATCCTTTCACGGAATGACGAATTTGCACACCGGCTGGACGAGATCCTTCCCGATTCGCTGTTTCCGCCCTCCAATTTCTCTCTGGTTGTAGGAACCCTCGACGATTGCTCAACGCTGTACGAGCGCAATGCCGACATGGTGTTTACGCCGGCATCGAATCAAAAACTCCTCACGAGTGCCGCCGCCCTCGCCGTGCTCGGTCCTGCCTACCGTTTTGAAACGTTCGCCGCACTCGACACGCTGCGGGGAGGTATCTACATCCACGGCGGCGGCGATCCAATTCTCTCGCCGTCGGACCTCGACCTCCTTGCAGACACGGTCGCTTTGTATGTCGGCCGGACGCGGGCCTGGAATGTCATAGGAGACGCGTCCCGATTCGACAGCCTCTACTGGGGCGAAGGCTGGATGTGGGACGACGCGGCGGACCCATCGGGGATGGGAGTGTCCGCCCTGACGGTCAATGCGAATACCGTCGATGTTCATGTCGTGGCCGGCGGATTTCCCGGGTCCTCTCCACAGACGTCGATAGTTCCCGCCACATCGTACGTGCGCATCGACAACGAATGCAAGGCCGTTGATTCGGTCATCCACCCACTTCATGTAACGCGTCCCCTTCAGCATCCGTCGAACACCATCATCGTCTCCGGTGAGATTCGTCGCAATTCGCACAGGACTGAATCCGTTGCGGTCTGGGAACCAGACAGATTCACGACAACACTGTTTGCCGAGGCACTGGCCCGGAGAGGAGTCAGGACCGGCGAGGTCCGTCTCGATACAATGCCGGGCTCCGCGTTTCCCGTGGCACGGATCGACCACACCCTCGACACCATCCTCACCTACATGAACAAGGTGAGCGACAATCTTTCTGCGGAATGCCTTTTGAAAACCCTGGGCGCAAATGCGTCGGGCGGTCACGGATCCTGGGACGACGGGACTCGCGTTGTCAGGAACTATCTTGAGGAACAGGGCATCGATACAACAAAAATCGTTGTCGTCGACGGCTCCGGACTTTCACGGTACGATCTTACCACCACACGTACGATCTTCCGTGTTCTCGCGGCACTGTACCACGATCCTGTCCTCTGGCCGTATCTCTATCGCTCTCTCCCGATCGCCGGGAGGGATGGAACCCTCGAGTCGCGAATGAGCGGGACAAGGGCGGAAAATCATGTGCATGCAAAGACCGGAACCGTAACGGGAGTCTCTTCTCTGAGCGGGGTCATTGACCGGAACGGATCGTCATCCCTTGCCTTCTCGCTCATGATGGAAGACTTCCCCACCGCATCGCGCTCATACCGTGCAGTGCAGGACAGCATCGTGTGTCTGATCGATGCAACCTTCGGCCCTTCTGCGGACTCCCAGAAATAAAAAGCGCCGCAAAACAGTGTTTCGCGGCGCGTTAAACATTGGTCAGGAGGTCTTGCTCACTTGATTGGTCGAACAGTCACATTCCCACCGGAGGTATGGCCGTAGACACGCTGGCCGCCGCCATTCAATGTCCCCCGTACTTCGTCGCTCCTGATTTTCCCTGAGATCGTGATCGGGAAGTCACATGTCACCTCGCCGCCGCTGGTGGAGAGGTCCAGGTCTGCCGCCAGATCTCTCGGCACATCAAAGTCGATATTGCCGCCCGAGGTTTCGGCGTGGAGATCCTTTCCCTTGCCTGTCAACCGAACATAGACGTTGCCGCCCGAAGTACGCGCATCAACCGCTCCTTCCGCACCGTCGAGTTCCACGTTCCCGCCGCTGGTCTTCGCAATAACATCTCCGGCGATCGCTTTCGCGTGGACGTCCCCGCCCGATGTGACCAATCGGGCGTTGCCCTTCACTTTCTCCGCGGTAACGGTCCCACCTGATGTCCCTACCGTTACAGGCCCCTCGACGTCGGTCACTGCAACATCTCCTCCCGAGGTCTCGCCTTCCACATTCCCCGCAATCGTTGACACTTCCACGTTGCCCCCGGACGTTTTTACATCAAGATTGTACTGACGGGGGACCGTAATAATGATATCGACATCGAAATTATTGAACCCTGAGAACCAGGATCCGCCCATATGTTCCGCCTCTCCCCGCACCTCAACGTCGTTCCCCTGTTGGTCAGCCGACATGCGAAAGCGATTGAGATCCCGTTCCCGTCCGTGCATATCCGCTACAACAGAGACCTCGGTTCCGGATCCTCCGGTTACGCGAACGTTTCCGATGTCTGTTTTCACGCGCAAAGTCCCGCCGGCAGCCACCGAGAATTTCTTCTCAAAGTGCTGAGAATCCGTGGGAGATGTATCGAGTCGGCGCTCGGCGCAACTGACGAACGTCAGGGCAGAGCAGAGTGCAGCAGTAATGAGGAAAAAACCGCGGGTTGTATTCATTGTGCCTCCGGGGGTCAGTGGGATTGCTCTATAATCTTTGACGGGCACGGCGCCGAAAAGGTTGCATTTCAGTCGGTTCTTTTAGTTTATTGGAACATTCTCATTCACTCCATTGGCCTTTCGTGAAGCAAACCATAGCGTACTCATTAATATTTCTTGTAATGACGGGTTGTTCGCAAGAGCCGCAAAACAAACCGACCCCTGTTCCCAGCGTCCAGTCTTCTTCTCAAACCACGATGATTGCATCTGCCCCGCCCCGATTTGACGGCCGGACTGCTTTTTCGTATCTCCTCAAACAGACTGCTTTTGGGCCGCGTAATCCCAACTCGGCGGGTCATGAATCCTGTCTTTCCTATCTCGTTCAGACGCTCCAGGCTCTTGCCGATACCGTCGAAGTCCTGCCATTTGTTCAGGAGGGATACGGCGAGAAGCTATCCCTGACAAACATCTTTGCGCGATACAAACCCGATGCCCGGTCGAGAATCCTTCTTCTTGCGCATTGGGACACTCGCCCGAGAGCCGACAACGACCCGGACAGGTCGCATTGGAATCAGCCGATCCTCGGCGCGAATGATGGTGCGAGCGGAGTCGCGGTCCTTCTTGAGCTTGCCTCACTCCTCAAGAATTCCCCTCCCGCAATCGGCGTGGATCTCCTTCTCGTCGACGGCGAAGACTATGGCAAGGAAGGGCAACACGACCTGTATCTCCTCGGGAGTCGACACTTCGCCTCGAATCTTCCGTCCGGCTACGCTCCCCGTTTTGCCATTCTCCTCGATATGGTCGGCGACACGTATCTCGAGCTCCCGAAAGAAGGTTATTCGGTCCAGTATGCCCCTGATATCGTCAATCTCTTGTGGGACACGGCGCGAAATCTCGGTGTCCGTCAATTCATCGACGCCAAGGGCGAGACGATTATCGATGACCACCTGCCGCTCAATGAGGCCGGGATCAAAACGATTGACCTCATCGACTTCAATTACCCCGATCAGTCGAACCGCTACTGGCATACGCTGAACGATACTCCCGACCACTGCAGTGCAGAGAGTCTCGAAGCGGTCGGCACGGTCCTCACGAGCGTGATCTACCAGCAACATCCCTGATGGACCCCACCGTCGAATTGTCGGTCAATGCTGAAGGCGAAAGCGCTGACGAAATCATCGCATTGCTCAGCATTGCCGGGTTCGAAGGGTTTTGGGAGGACGGCGCGCTCGTCCGCGCCTACATCAACCTTTCGAAATGGGATGACTCCCTCATGGCTCTCGCCCGGGAGACACTGTTACGCTATGCTGCAGCCAAAGGGGTCCCCCCTCCGAAAATAGAAATTCAGACGATTCCTCCCCGGAACTGGAACGCACAGTGGGAAGAGTCCATCCAACCACTGAGAGTATCACCGGGAATCGTCATTGCCCCCAGCTGGCGCGACGTGAAGCCTGAACCGGGGGTGCTTCTTCTTACAATCGATCCCAAGATGTCGTTCGGAACCGGTCATCACGAGACCACGCGCTTGATCCTGCGCCTGCTCCAGCCAAGAATTCACGATCGCTGCACGATGCTCGACGTTGGTACTGGGACGGGCGTTCTGGCCATTGCGGCCGCAAGGCTGGGGGCGCGACACGCCGTTGGCGTTGACATCGACGAATGGTCCTGGGTCAATGCAAAGGAGAATACCCGCATCAACAGGGTCGACGATCGCGTCACCATTTATCGCGGCGAGGTTGACGACGTACCCGAAGAAGCGTTCGACGTCGTCGCCGCCAATATCCAGCGAAGTATCATTGAACCCATGCTCCCCGAACTTGTCTCACGAACAGCTCCGGAAGGCCGGTTGCTTCTTGCAGGACTCCTCGTTTCAGAACTGCCGGAGATGCGGACGGCATTTTCCCGAAACGCCCTGTTGATCGAGGAAGAGCAGTCTGAAAATGAGTGGATCGCATTTGCCCTCCGTCATGCCTGATCATCACACCCGCCCACCACGGACTGTCTCGGTCATCGACATCGGCACCAACACCGTCCTCCTCCTCATCGCGAGAGTGCATTCCGCTGGAGCGGTTGAACCGCTTGCCTATGAACAGCGTATCCCCCGGCTGGGACAAGGCGTCGACGCCGGGCGTCGCCTCCATCCTGATTCGATGCGCCGGGCCATCAGCGCACTGATTGAATACCGAACGATGATCGATCGATTTCGCCCGGATCGCACAGCCGTGATCGGGACCAGCGCGGTCCGCGACGCTCACAACCAGGCGGAATTCTCCTCGCTCGTCGCACAACAGACGGGATTTGCTCTGGAAGTCCTTACCGGTGATGACGAAGCGAAGTGGACCTATCGCGGTGCGATCAGCGGAATCCCCGGCGTACGCAATGCAACCGTTGTCGATATTGGCGGTGGGAGCACCGAAATTACGACCGGCTCAGGTGAGTCGATCAGGAGTTCATGCAGCATTGATATCGGATCGGTCCGGTTAACGGAGCGACATTTGAAGTCCGATCCGCCGGGGGAAGACGAACTGCTGAGGATGGAGCAGGTGATTGACCAGTCACTCAATGCAGTTCGGCCATCGCCTGATTCCCGATCGACCCTCGTATCCGTTGCCGGGACAGCGACAACGATCGCCCTCCTCGTTCGAGGGCACAGGGAGTTCTCCCTGGAGGCTGTGAGCGGTGTGACGCTGAGCGGCGAAGAAGTCGAGAACGTCGCCGTGAGTCTGTCCCGAATGAAGGTAAGCGAAATCCTCGCACTCGGATCGTTTATGCCCGGGCGTGCAGATGTGATCACTGCCGGGGCGAGCATCCTGAGGGCGATCCTCAGGAAGTATGGATTCCCCGGGGTAACCGTGAGTGAACGTGGGGTGCGGTACGGGATAGCGCTGAGGGAATGGGAGAAGGGGTGATCGGGCCTACTCCTTGCACAACCTGGTCATTACTCTGGAAAACCTCGCCACCGTTTCCACGACATCCTCTCGCGTGTTGCTCCGGCCGAAGGAGAATCGTACCGTCGCCTTCGCTGTCGCAACGTCCCGGCCCATTGCCAGGAGCACGTGGGACGGCTGCATGCTTCCGGAAGTGCACGCAGAACCACTTGTGACGGCCACGCCCTCGATGTCCAACGACGGGACGAGCATTTCACCCTCCACGTTCTGTTTGGCGCTGTCGACCGAGAGGTTCAGTATCGGGTCGAGCCTGTTCCGCGAATCGCCGTTGACGATCAGGAACGGATACCGTTCCGTCAGTGCTGCCTGCAATCCATCGCGAAGGCCTCGGATGCGCTTCGAGTCGCTTTCCTGGTCCTCAAGGGCAATCTGGACCGCTCGTGCAAATCCGACAACGAGCGCGACGTTCTCAGTCCCCGGCCTCCTTCCACGCTCCTGTCCTCCCCCGTGAAGCAGCGGCTCGATCTCCGTTCCTCTCCGGATGTAGAGCGCACCGACTCCCTTCGGGCCGTAGAGTTTGTGCGCTGAGATCGAAAGAAGGTCCACACCCAGCGCATCGACATTCACCGGAATCTTCCCCAGGGTCTGGACGGCATCCGAATGCATGAGAGCGCCCGATCGGTGCGCCGACTCCGCGATCTCATGGATGGGGTTGATCGTCCCGACTTCGTTGTTCGCGTGCATCACGGAAACGATCGCCGTCCGTCCGGTCACAGCGCCGGCAATATCGGACGGGTCCACCCGGCCTTCGACGTTCACTGGAACCACGGAGACGATAGCTCCTTTTTCCTTGAGTGCCTCGGAAGTATCGAGCACGGCGTGGTGTTCCACGGCGCTCAACACGATGTGATCGCGCTCGTGTTTCCGCCCGGCCTCCCACGCTCCTGTCAGTGCGGTATTGTCGGATTCCGTTCCGCCACTCACAAAGAAAAGCTCACCCGGGGAAGCGCCGATCGCGGCAGCAATCCGGCTCCGAGCGTCCTCGAGCCCGGCCTTTGCTGCGCGTCCGAACGAATGGACGGACGATGCATTCCCATAGGTCGAGGAAAAGAACGGGAGCATGGCATCGAGGACCCGCTGGTCAAGCGGAGTCGTTGCCGTGTGGTCAAGGTAAATCGCACGTGTTCCCATTGCCCTATCCGTTGTTGCTACACGCCGTCGAACCACCTGTCCTGGGTCCGCTCGGATCTATCATGGCCGCTCGGCTCCATATGGACATGAACGCGCGATCGGGGGATTGCATCCTGGATGTCCTTTTCAATACGATCGGACAGGTTGTGCGACGCCTCGAACGAAAGCGTTGGGTTCGATTCGAGCGTCATCTCAACGATGATGTCGGCGCCGGCAGACCGCACCCGGATCTCCTCCACTTTCTCAATGTCGCCGTAGGAATGCAGCAGGTGTTCAATCTTCTCTGTCACCCCCTCCGGCGCCTTGTCGACCAAAACGCTGACGGAGCGGAGTCCGAGACGCCAGCTCACGCCGAGGACGATCATGGCAACGATCATCGATGCGATGGAATCCGCGACTTTGATATTAAAGGAATAGCAGACAAGGCCGATCAGGACGACTGCGGAACTGAAGATGTCGGAAGAGAAATGCAAAGCGTCCGCTTCCAACGCCTGGCTGTGGAATTCACGGGCGGCTTTGTACAGGGCCCGGCTCCGCGAAAAATCCACTGCGATGGCCACGGCAATGACGGTGAAGCTCCACGCGTTGACCTCAATGTCGAGACGGCCCGTGACCAGGCGGTGGGTAGCTTCATAGACGATCCACACACACGTAACCAAAAGGAGAAACGTCTCCATCAAGGCGGAGAGATTCTCGAATTTCCCGTGCCCGAACTGGTGTTCCTGATCGGGCTCCTTCTCCGCGACCCGGACTGCCACCAACGTCATAAATGCGGCAACGAGGTCGAGTCCGGAATGGACCGCCTCGGAAATAATCCCGAGACTCCCCGTGGAAAGGCCCACGGCAAGCTTGAATCCTGTCAACCCGATCGCGGCAAGAAAGGATGATCGGGCCACTCCGATTTTATCCATGACCTCTTCAGCGCAGGTGACTAGACAAAGAGGGCGCTGCTGAACTCCCTCCTCTTGAGCCGGGTAAATTCACTTTCGTCGCCGAGAATCTTGAACAGGGCGATACACGCGCGGCGCGCCCCTTCGTCGTCGTACAATTTGTCTTCCCGCACCACCGCGATGAACCCGTCAATGGCGCGCTCCAGATCATTCCGCGACATTGCCGTAATGGCAGCCAGGTATTGCTCTTTCACAGGACCATCCGGTAAGGACGCCGGCGAGTTCTTCCGTGATTCAAGTTCAGCAACGGTGCGGATTGCGTCCGCGATGACGAAATGTTCGGAATCGGCTTCGATATCGCGGACGAGCTCGGCTGCTTCCGCATGATTTCTCGGGAACAGGGCCGTTGCCAGGACAACGCGGCCTGCGACGTTTTTCGGGTCCTTCTCCAGCACGCCGCGCAGGATGCGAATGCCTTCGTCAGTTCTTCCCTCCTTCAGGTGTTCACGGGCCTGTTGGATCTCCTTCGCCGATGGATCGGGAAGATTTTTTCGAAGCCACTCGACGACTGCGGGTTCTGGGAGTGCCCCCGTGAATTCCGCGGCGGATTCTCCGTTAATGAACATCCGCACATTGGGGATCCCCCGGATCCCGAACTTCCGCGCCACCTCCTGATGGACGTCGGTGTCGACCCTCGCGAGAACCCACTGACCGGCACTGGCCGCTTCGAGGCGTTCAAGAATCGGTCCAAGGACCCGGCACGGGCCACACCACGTTGCCCAGAAGTCCACTACGACCGGAAGCGATCGGCTCTTTTCCACGACCTCGCGTTCAAAATCCGAGACATCGTAACTCATCGGCTGGTTCTCCTTATGACGACTGCGGAATCCCTGGCGGTACCATCCGATGCGCGAATCATCTTCATCTGCAGAGAGTCTCCTGACGAAGTGAGAAGACAGAAATGATGGACCGACTCCTTATACGCCACCCAGGCGCTATCGGCGTGAAAACGATAAAGCGGCGCACCGCCGCCGCCTGTCACAATATACGTGGTCCCGTTGATTGGAAGGGTTCGCTCGTAACAGTGATCGTGTCCGGTAAAGACGAAACTCACATCGTTGGCCTCCATCAGCGGGCATAGGACTGATCGGACGTGGAGATCACTCCCGTGATTGTTCGTGCTGTAGGGCGGGCGATGCCAGAACGCGATCCGGAACGCCGCCGTGCGGCTCGCGCTGCTCGCCAGATCGGCGACGAGCCAGGCATACTCCTCGCTTCCCGGGTCGTATGCGATCTCCGTGTTGAGCGCGATGAAATGGATCCCTCCTGCGTCGAATGAGTAGAAATACGCTCTGCGGTCGGAATCGGACGACGGCAAGACCTCTTCCTCGTAGTACATCGGGCCGTTCTCATGGTTCCCCGGCGTGGCATAGTATGCGGACGTCCGTCCGATGTCTGAAGAGTCGCACAAATCATGAAAAAACGCATCCCAGTTCTTTTGGGTATTGGAGGCGACCAGGTCGCCGGTGTTCACTACAAAGAGCGGCCGGTACGGCTCCATCCTGCGAAGAACGGAACTATGGGCGGCATGATCCGACCGGGTGTCTCCATACATCACGAACGTGACCGGGGATCCTGCAGCAGGAAAGGTCCTGAACCAGGAAACGACAGACGTGTCCCCCCCAGAATCGAGCCGATAGATATATCGGGTCCCGGATAGCAGACCCGCGAGTGAGAGGATATGCCGGGTGCGTGAGACGGGATCGACCACTTTGCCTCCCGGCCCCTCCCCCACGCCGTACGTAACGCCCCCACGGACAGAATTTCGTGTGGTCCACACAACGGTCATCGTCGAATCCCCGCCACGTGCGAGCCAGGGTCCCTGTGAAATCTGAGTGGTCGACCAAGGAGAGCATGCCGCTCCGACAAAGACAATCTGCATGAGGAGAAACGCGGCAACACTTTTCATCCGACCCCATGAATAGTTTTTTTTGAAAAGAAAGATATCGCTTGATGACCCAACAAGCAAACCATTTTTCGCGATTGCCTTGATTCTTTACGTGCTTTTCGTCTATTTTCCGATCGCCATCATTGCGTAAACGACCCGTTCAGTCCTCAACTTCGTTCATGACGTTCTCTCCGTCCGATCATGGGATTTGAAACCGTCACCTTCACATATCTTTCGGAACTGATCGGCGCTCCCGTCGTGAGTGCGCAGACCAATCGACGCATCGGTCGTGTGATCGATCTTGCGGCGGTCAGCAGCCATGTGTTTCCGAAAGTATCGGGGGTGCTCATCAAGCCGGCCCGCAATGGAACTCCCGCCTACCTGCCCTGGGCCGCATTCCGAAGATCTCAGTTCACCGCGCGGTTCATCGCAGACCGGGAACCCTCTGCTGTCGGCACCGAGAAGGGCGTTGAAGGAGAGATTCTCCTCCGCCGAAGCTTCCTCGACAAACAGTTGATTTCCACAACCGGCTACAAGCTGGTCCGCGTCAATGACCTGCAGTTGCTCATCGACAATTCCCCGAAAGACAACGCGAACCTGTTTCTGGTGCATATCGACATCGGGTTCAAGGGGCTCTTGCGCCGCCTCGGCTGGCTCCGGCCCGTGAATGCGGTCTTCCGGTGGATTGTCTCGCGCGACATGAAGGACCAGTTCCTCTCGTGGAAGTACATTCAGCCGACGACAACCACCACCGTCATGGGTTCCCTCCGGTTGACGACCGACGCCTCGAAGTTGTCGGAGATTCATCCGGCCGACCTCGCGGACATCCTCGAGGACCTGGGGACCGACGAACGGAAGTCACTCCTTGAATCGCTCGATCCCTCAATCGCCGCATCGACAATCCAGGAAATGCCGCTGAACATCCGGGTCCAGGTGGCGGAAACGCTTGACACGGAAAAACTCGCCGGCATTATCCAGGCAATGCAGCGCGACGAAAGCGTCGATCTGATCGGAGAACTGGCAGCGGAAGTGCGCTCGTCGCTCTACAACGCCCTGCCGGCGGAGACGGTCGCCGAGATCAAGGAGCTCACGAATCTGTCCACGTTCGGGATCGGAAGTATCATGAACACGGAATTCGTGTCGGTCCCGAGGGGCCTCCGTGCGGGCGAGGTCCTGGACCGCATCAGGGCCGAGGCCGGACGCGTTGAACTGATCTACTACGTGTACGTTGTTGATGGCGACGAACGCCTGGTCGGCATTGCCAGCCTGAGAAGCATCCTCGCCTCCCCGCCCGAAACACCGCTTGACGACATCATGCGGGAGAATTGCGTCGCCGTTTCCGTCGATGATCGCATCAAAGATGTCGCCCCCATTTTTCTGAAGTATAATTTCGAAGCAGTGCCCGTTGTCGACGACCAGAGCCACATTCTCGGCATCGTCTCCTTGCGGGACACGCTGGAATCGGTGTTCCCAAAGCTCCGTGAGGACTCGAAGGTCTGACATGGCATTCCTCAAGCGCCTCCGCGAACGACCGCTTCTCCGTAATCTCGTGATCTTCTTCGGCATTGTCGGCCCGGGCATCATCACGGGAAGCGTCGACAATGATGCGGGCGGCATCACGACCTACTCGGTGGCCGGTGCGATCTACGGGTACAAGCTGCTCTGGACGCTGATCCCGTCGTTCATCGCCCTCCTCACGGTGCAGGAAATGAATGCGAGAATGGGCATCGTGACCGGGAAGGGGCTGGCCGACCTCATCCGTGAAAACTTCGGCGTCAAGATTACGTTCTACATTTTCATTTTCCTTCTGGTCGCCGACATCGGGAACACGGCAACGGAATTCGCCGGCGTCGCCGGAAGTATGATGGTGCTCGGCATCAGCAAATACGCGAGCGTCCCGATTGTCGCCGTCATCGTGTGGATTCTCGTCGTCAAGGGAAACTACAAGATCTCTGAGAAAGTCTTCCTGCTCTTCAGTGTCTTCCTTCTATCGTACGTCATTTCCGCCGTGCTTGCCAAGCCGGACTGGGGCGCCATCAGTCAATCCCTCGTCAAACCCGACGTGGAGTGGAACCAGCAATATATTTATACAGTCCTTGGCCTTGTGGGGACGACGGTTGCCCCGTGGATGCAATTCTATATGCAGTCTTCCGTGATCGAAAAAGGGATCAAAGTCGGGGATTACAAGTTCACGGTCTACGATGTCGTCCTCGGATGCATCGCCACGATTGTTGTGGCCTTCTTCATTATCGTTTCCTGTGCCGCGACGCTGCATGTGAACGGCGTCCACATCGAGGAAGCAAAAGACGCGGCGATGGCCCTTAGGCCCCTGGCAGGCGCGATTGCCTCGCAGGTGTTTGCCTTCGGACTGTTTATCGCCTCAGTGTTTTCCGCCGCGATTCTTCCCCTCGCGACCTCATTTTATGTATGCGAAGCCTTCGGCTTTGAAGCCGGGATCGACAAGAAGTTCGTCGAGGCGCCCCAGTTCTATTCCCTGTTTACCGTCATCATTCTGTTGTCCGTTATCATCATCCTCATCCCGAACGCCCCGCTGATCACGATCACGATCGGGACACAGGTCCTCAATGCCATCCTCCTTCCCGTCGTCCTGATCTGCATGATGATTATCGTCAACAAAGTGGAGATCATGGAGGAGTATACCAACAGCAGATTGCAGAACATCATCGGCTGGTCCACCTCCATTATCCTGATCATCCTCAGCAGTCTTCTGCTTCTCAGCGGAGGGCTGTCCTAGATCCCCGGAACCGCGGCCGCGCCCGCATGGTCAAGTTCTCCTGCGACAATTTAGTGTCGATTTTCCGGTGGATTTCCATCAACGATCCTGTGTTCTTGGACCATCCAATCGTTGATCAAAGTACTGGAGAGCACATGCAGACATTGCCTTCTGTCCCGGAAATGCAGCGGGCCTACCTGACCCGCAATGCATCTTATGACGGGATCTTCGTCCTCGGCGTGCGTTCGACGGGCATCTTCTGCCGACCGTCGTGCGGTGCCCGCAAACCGAAGCCATCGAATGTCGAGTTCTACCGGACATCGCGGGAAGCGTTGTTCGCCGGCTACCGCCCGTGCAAACGTTGCAGGCCGATGATGGCGGTCGGGTCGCCGCCGATCTGGGTGGAGCGTTTGTTCGCGGAAGTCGAGCGCGATCCCACACGGCGCATCAGCGACGGGACCATCCGTCAGCTCGGGATCGATCCGGCGCGCGCGAGACGCTATTTTCAAAAGAACTTCGGGATGACCTTCCAGACATACTGTCGCGGCAGACGGCTCGGCGCCGCCCTGCAGGAGATCCGTAATGGAGCCCGGCTCGACGAAGTGGCGCTCGGGCACGGCTTCGAGTCTCACAGTGGTTTCCGCGACGCGTTCACGAAGGCCTTCGGGACACCCCCGGGGAAAGCGCGGGCAACGGAGAGCATCCTCTTCACCTGGATTGAGAGTCCACTCGGCGCACTCATCGCTGGCGCCACGTCCGATGCGCTCGTTCTCCTTGAGTTCACGGACCGGCGAATGCTCGCAGCCCAGATTGCGACCCTGTTCCGCATTTTCAAGCGCCCCATCCTCCCAGGCGAGAATGCCGTTCTCCGCCAATTGAAAAAAGAACTGGCAGAGTATTTTGATCGGAAGCGGAAAAGGTTCACCGTTCCGATCGATTTTCCCGGGAGCGACTTCCAGCGACAGGTGTGGCAAGCCCTGCTCAAGATCCCCTACGGAACAACCGTTTCCTATGCGGACCTTGCCAAATCGATCGGAAAGAACAACGCCCAGCGCGCGGTGGGACATTCGAACGGCCTGAACCGACTTGCGATCGTCGTCCCATGCCATCGGGTCGTGAACAAAGGGGGAAAACTCGGCGGGTATGGCGGCGGGATCTGGCGAAAGCAGGCACTCCTTGAACTGGAGCGCGGCGAGCGCCTACTTCTCGTGGCCTAACATATCCCCCTTACCACAGTTGGGATATCAGCCACTTCAGAGCGGGAAGCAAATTGATCTGTCCGCCGGGTTTCGGTAACGCGGGATTGGTAGGGTACTCCTGATAGCGTTGGATCCGCATGGCCATCTGTTCAAACGGCGTCAACTGTCGCGCGCGGCTCGGAAGCAGACGACTCAGCCCTGTGTAGCTTCCGTGTCGCGCTGGCGATCGCGTTGAAGGGACGAGAAGTTCGCAGAGGATGACCGGTCGAGACAGGGGATTCTTACGTACGAAGGACATCAACATCCCGGAGGAAATCTCCTCGACCGATCCATCCGGAAAAGTCAGAGAGACAGTACTGTACGGCGATTCCGCCGAGGCAGTCTGAATAGTCATCGGCTTACCGATTTCCTGACTGGTCCGGTCAACGATCTGACTGCTGTCCCGAAGACTCGTTGTGTCCTGGATCCCCGGACCGTTGTTCTCCGTCCCCGCGCAAAGCAACCCCAGAACCACGCACATGACGTGAGCCATCATAGCGTCCTCCCGCGAACGGGGGCATGACGACCACTCCCCTCAATCGCGCATGGGATTCCCTCCCCCTCGGCTCATCGCGATTCCATTCCGCAAACAGACACGCGTCCGACATCCAATTTCCAAACTTCGAACCATTGTACCAGTTCTCAAGCGGGAAATCAAGAGCGTAAACCGGTGGAACGACGACCCGCGCCTCCACCTTCGATGCAAATCGGCCTGCCGGGAAAATGCGTCCCGTCCGTGTTTGACCGCCCGGGACATGTTGGGGCCGTTCATTTCATCGCACGAATACGAACGTCGATCTCCTTCTCCCCTTTCAGCAGGTTCACGAGCGTTGACGGGTCCGTGTCGCCGAAATGATACGGGTAGAGGATTTTCGGCTTAAACGCTTTCGCCGCATCGGCAACCATTTCCGGCGTCATGGTGTAGGGGAGATTCATCGGGAGAAATGCACAGTCGATGCCTTTCAACGCTTTCATCTCCGGGGTATTCTCCGTGTCGCCCGCGATGTAGACCCGGGTTGTCCCGAACGTGAGGACGTACCCGTTCCCTTCGCCTTTCGGATGAAACGGCACCCCGTTGTCCCGTTTGTGAACGAGATTGTACGCCGGCACGGCCTCGATCTTCATCCCCAATTCTTTCCGAGTCTCGCCGTTCTGCATTGCGATGCTGCCCGGGACCCCGTTTCCGCAAGCTTTTGTGAGAATGACTATCGTTCCGTTCTTTGATGCCTCCCCGATCGCTTTGGGATCGAAATGATCACCGTGTTGATGCGTCACAAGAATGAGATCGGCCTTGGGGAGTGATCCATAGTCGGCATATTGACTGGTGGGATCGACGTAGATCGTCTTGCCCTTGAAGCCAAACATCAACGATGCGTGGCCGAAGAAGGTGATGTTGAGATTACCCTCCGATGTTTTCAACACGTCCGTCTGGTATTTGGACGTTTCCCCGGCTGCACCGGAAACGACAAGGGAGAATGCAAGCGGTAAGGCGTAGAGTATCATGGCAATTCCCGCTAATGTGAGACAACGGTGAGTGGACTCAACGAAGGACGCGCAGAAGGCTGACGATCTCGTCGCACGCGTTGACGGCATGAGTGATTGTTCCGACCATCCAGGAGCTCAAAGATTGCATTCCTCCCGGCCACGTGTGACCTCCACCAGGAGACTGTGCTATCGACAGAAACGACTTCCCTCCGCCGTAATGCTGCTGTAATGGAAAATCCCCTGCCGGGCGGATGCAATAGGAAGCATCGCAAGAGCCGCGAGTGAGGGCTGTAGCTCGTGGCGTCTCACGACTGCCCATCCATAAATTGTTCCTGCATTTCGCCGCGTACGGCATCGAAGATCCTGTCGGCAACGAACTCGGGAGTGTCAACGATTGCTCCGGTCCGCGGGGCGGATGCCCGCTGTTGCTGACGCAAATGCTGATCTCCAAGAGCGTTCCGGCCGAAATTCGTCGACGTCATCCTCGGGAAGATTGTGAGAACACGGATGTTGTCCCGCTCAAGTTCAACGCGCGCGGTATCGGAAATCACGTTCAGTGCGGCCTTTGTCGCCGCGTATGCACCCAGCCCCGGCAGACGCATCCTCGAGACCATCGAGCTGACGTTGACGATCATCCCGCCTCCCTGCTCCCGCATCTTCGGTACTACGGCTTGGATTGCGTAGAGAACCCCGAAGATATTCAAGTCCAGGATCTGCCGGAAGTCGTCGATATTGACGTCGGCGACAGCACCCGCAGCGGACTGCCCCGCATTGTTGATAAGGACGTCAAGCGTCCCGAATTCGCGGATTGCATGTTCAACCATGGCGACAACCGCGTTTCGACTTCGCATATCAGCGATGATCGGAATGACCTTGCACCCTTCTCTCGTTAGCATTTCGGCGAGCGATTCCAGCTTCTCGCGCGAACGGGCTGCAAAAGCAACGCGCGCTCCTGCACGCGCAAACTTCTTCCCGGTCGCCTCACCAATGCCTGCCGATGCGCCGGTGACGATGATTGATTTTCCCTCGACATCCATATCGAATCCTTTTGTTCTGAGAAACGATTCCCCGGAAACTCTGCTCCCCATCGCTCTAGTATAGTCATGGCGCATCCATACATGCAAGGTGACCCTGGCGGTCTTCTATAGTTGGCATCCTCATAACAGCTCGGAGTGCAGGATTGTTTCCCAGGCTGAATTTCTGTAAAGTTGCTCGATTGCCCACGACTCCTCCCCTTCCAACGATCCCGGAGATCCTGACCATGAATACGTCGATGACCATCATGCTCTGTCTTACGTTGTCGTATCTCGGATCCGCTCTTGCACAGGAACCTTCTACTTTGAAGTTGCCCCCGGTCTCCCTGAAACAGGACAAGCCGTTTATGCAAGCGTTGAAGGAGAGGAAGAGCATCCGCGAGTTCAAGGACGAAATGCTTCGACTGCAGGATCTCGCTAATCTCCTCTGGTGTGCGAACGGTGTGAACCGACCTGATACGAAACACCGGACGGTTCCTTCTGCGATGAACAAGCAGGACATTGATGTCTTTGTGGTGATTCACGACGGCATCTATCGCTACGATGCGTTTGCACACACGCTGATTCTGGTCCGCGCGGGGGACTACCGTTCCGCGACAGGGGCCCAGGAATTTGTCGGGAAGGCCCCGGTCAATCTGGTATATGTATCGGATTTTTCAAAGCTGGATTTCGCGTCAGACGAATCCGGGAAACTCTGGATGGCAAGCGTTGAGGCGGGGCACTGTTCACAGAACGTCTATCTTTACGGGGCGGTGGCAGGCCTTGCCGTCGTTGTCCGCGCTTCGATCGACCGCGAGAAGATCGGACAACTTCTCAACCTGAGTTCCGAGCAGCATGTGATCCTCGCGCAGACCGTCGGGTATGCGCCCGGGGAGTGATCAGATCGTCGACGGTGCTGCAATCTCGTCTCGCCGGTGACATTGGCTCGCGAACCACAGGTCCCGGCACACCCTGGGGTCGTGCCGGGGCCGTTTGAAGCAGCAGGGTTCTTCGTTGGGACACCGTTGTCCAGAGGAAAGGGTTCAGTCCCTATCGTGATGGCGATCGTCATGCCTTCGCGAGTAACGGTCAGCCCGTTCGTGCCGGTCCCTGTCCCGTCCACGATGGTTATCCCAATACCCTTCTCTCCATGCCCATCCTCGCTGAGAGTGTTCCCACCGGCCATCGTGCCAGAAGGACCCGGGTCTCTCGGCTACCCAGCGGCCTCCACACCAATCATACCGATCTCTTACCCTGTTCCACGCCCAATAGCCATGGATCCACATTGCATGTGCAAAGGGGGGCGGCCCAACGCGCTCGTACCGCACTGGGGGTGGACCTACGCGAACGCCGAAACCGATGGCAACCTGGGAGAAGGAGAGCGCAGGGGCGGTGAGGGATGCAAGAGCAATTGTCAGCGCGACAATCAACAGTCGGTTCTTCATGACCTTTCCTCCAGCTATGTGTTTTTCCTTACTGGGCTGGAGAGGTCAAGAGGCATGCCAGAACAATATTGCCCAATTTACAGCAGGATAGGGGAATTGGCGACGGTCGCAATGTTCAGTTTTTTCGTCCACCGTCTTCGGTTCTAGACAGTAGCGAAGAACGCGTTGCAGCCCGTCATCGCCTTTCCAAGAGAACCCGGCCGCGGTCCCAGACCCGGAAGTCGAGCCGACCGGTCAGATGCATCTGCCTCGCCTCTTCAATCGTCAGACGTCGTGCGATGGTCCTGCAGTCTTTTTTCAGGTAGATGCACTCGCCGCTGGGTTTGTGGGCGATCATGAGGGCATCGACAAGAAACGGATGACGTTCGGTCATGGACATTCCCGGATCGTCTTCCGGAAGAAGTCGAATCGCATCTCCCTGACAACACAGCGTGCATCCATCGCAAGGAACAGCATGAGGCGTTTTTTTCGGTTGGGCACCTCGAACCTCGATCCTGGAATCTTCCTGGATTGATCCAAGGGTACGGAATCATCCCGAAGAGAACAAGACCTCCGCTACTCGTGCGGTCACTGTTTCAGAAGCGAAAGGATGGCCTTCGAATTCTGAAACGTGCCCGCCTCCTCTTTGCCGACCATCTTGAAGAACTCGCACTCCATGCAGCTCACGAGCTTCGTGGCGAACGAACCTTGAACCTTCCCGCCACAGAACGTCCCTGTAACGGCCCAGCATGCGCGGCCGCCATTCTTCCCGTGATGGATGTTGTTTGTGCGCGATTCTGTACTGGCGGGACATACCCCCATTTCGGCCGCTTTCTTTCCCCCGGGTTCCCGACCGCATTTCTTAAACTCCCAGCAATTCTGAGCGCTCATTGGTTCCTCCTTTTGAGATAGTCTGATAATCTCAAAGGGTGTGCCACCAATCGGCCTTGTCTTGGGAGCCTTCCGGTCTGGTTAGGGGGATAGCCAGACCGCCGCCTTCAGGTGATGGGTAACATTGTAGAATTCGGGTCGGGAATGTCCGGGAATCCTACACTCAAGAGGAAATAATTGGGCATTCACTGAGGATTCTTAGAGGGAAGGAATGGTTCACGAATGGAATACGAAGATGTGAGGGACGATTCCCGGCATGTGAGGATTTCATATTTCCGGGGTGCCCTCAAAAAGGTAAAGTGCCTCTTGACTCATTACCGATGAGGTGCTTACAATGAGAGATTACGAATCGAATCTCCTTCGATTTCGATCCACAGTCTCTCATCGAGGGAACTGCCCGCGATCGGTTAGCTTGCCGGCGGCTTCCAGTCGGAGGCTGCTCCGACCGTTGCCTGAACATCGGACCGCATCCAACGTGTCGCGCTGGTTTTCCGGAGACCGAGGAGTTGGAGGGCGAAGTGAAAGAGAAAGATCCCGTTCAACAGCGTGTACCGTCTGAAGAGGCGGAAGAAATCCTTGCTGAGCAGCCGGAACAACCACTCGAAGCCCGACTTGCGTATGAATTTCGGCGCCATCCGGATTCTCCCCCCGAAGAAATCGAATGTCGCCCCCGAGGCGAGCATGACCGCACCTTTGACACGATAAAGGTGGTCTTCGATCCAGTAGTCCTGTTTGGGAGTTCCGAGTCCGATGAGAATAATGTCGGGATGCAGCGCGTTGATTTCCTGCACGATATTCTCATCCTCTTCCGTCGTCAACGCCCGGAACGGCGGCGACATCGTCCCGACAATGCGCAAATGCGGAAACATCGTCTCGAGGTTCCGCTTCATATTGGATAATACCTGGGGACTTCCACCGTAGAGATAAAACGTGTAGTTCGTCCGCTTCGCGCGCTCCGCCAGTTGAAAGATGATTTCCGCTGCACAAAGATGATCGCAAGACAACCGTCGGATGTAGCGGATCCAATACAGGAACGGCGTCCCGTCCACCCCCATGATGTCCGCCCCGTTGTAAATCCTTCTGAGTCGTTCATTCTTTAGCGCCAACGTTGTGCAATAGGCGTTGACGGTCGCAATGTGAAATGACCGGTCTCGATCGCTGGCGAGGTAGTCGTCGATTTTCTTCAGCATCTCTCCGAAGGTCATCGCGTCGAGCCAGAGATCCAGGAAGTTCGTGGTGTTCATGGGGGGAATACTCTGTTTAGCCATTGGGCAGGTTTCATCTGATGATGCCGGTCTCCGTACGATGGACGCAGACGATGCACTGCGTTGCTTCACTTCGCGCCGACGGTAGTGTAGATCGCCTCCATCCGCTGCCGGACTTGTGATCCGGCGAAATGCTCCTTCGCATACTGGTGGTTATAGCGGGAAATCTCCAGGTACAGGCTCCGTTGTTCAACCAGGTCTCCGATAAACTCGGCAAATACGCACGGGTCCTTGCTCTCCGTCGTGAACCCGTGTTTTCCTTGAAGAAAGAAATCTTTGATGCCGCCTACCGATCTGGTCACCACCGGCAAGCCCATGGCCATCGCCTCGATAAGAGAAATGGGCAAGCCTTCCGTATAGGACGGGAGGAAGAACACGGAACTCCTAGAGAGAAGGTCGACCTTCTGTCGATTCTGGATGTATCCCAACATTTCAACGTTGACCAGGTGCGCTCGCTCAACGAACGCACGGACGTTGGCAAACTCTTCACCGTCACCGGCGACAAGCAAACGGATTCCGGGATGCTTCCTGCTCAGCAACACGAAAGTGTCCAGGGTCTCATAAAGACCCTTTTCCTTCACGAGCCTGGCGAAGAAGACAACGTTGAATGGTCCGCGTTGTCGCGACGCAATAGCCTGCTCAACGTCGAAGCCGTCGATCAAATGCTCATCGAACGCCGTCGTCTCGACAATGACACGCGCCGGGGGAAATCCCCAATCGACGAGCGTCTGTTTGAACTCACTCGCCAGGACAAGCGTTGCGCCTGCTCTCCCGAAGATGAGACGGAAGAGAGTCAGCTTCCAGCCTCGAAGACGCTCCGCGTAGTCCACTTCCCATCCATGAAAGAAGACAACGGTCTTGATGCGCAGAAGATGCCCTGCGATCAGCATAAAGACCGAATCCCGCAGCACACCTTTGAGATTCAGCGACGGGTTGATGTGGACGACGTCGTACTGTGTTGAGAACAGCGTCCGTATGAAACGGAGGTAGTCACCTATGAGGCGGAGAAGCGAGAAATGGACTGACTTTTCGTCCGGTCGGCGTCCATTGATGAAATGCTGCACGTCCACCGACGCAAACGGTTCCAGAATCTTGAAGAAACTTGTTACCCCGCCCAAATCTTTGGCATCGGGGTGAACCAAAAGCACCTTCAGTCTGGCCGATGTCATACGCACAACCTAGGCTCTTTCAAATCCTGTCTGCAATCATTGTGCTCCGTCGTCCAAACACGATTCTCTCTAGATACTCACAACTTCAAATTATTGCAATGCGCGATTGCACACCTGCAATAGATTGTGACCGAGCATCACAAGAGCGCTCTTTCCTTGACAGCATACGAAAGTGCCGATCGGCAAAGAACAAGGGAGAGCGTACGGGGAATCATCAGAAAGGGACTCAAACCCCTTTGGGCGCAGGATTGTACCGGATCCATCCTACTCAGTACGATGCCGGACCAGTTTGGCCGGAAGGTTGCTTACGCTTGGAGGGATGAGCGACGGAATCCCTCGTCGTCGGATATTTTCCCGGCAGGGCTCTCCAGGCATCATCCCCCTGAGGAAGGGACAAGACCGGTGCGATAGTACCGCTGCGGAGAGCACAGGATTCGAACCTGTAAGCCCTTGCGGGCGCCAGTTTTCAAGACTGGTGCAATAGCCGTTCTGCCAGCTCTCCAAGTTCAGAGGATGAATGTACTTCTCACCTAATGTGAGAAGTTCCGTTGCGCATCCTGTGCTTGGCACCTATTGCGGGCGCCAGTTTTTCCCGGTGGAACTCCTCCAGAGTTCCGCCGGGATCCCTTCGGGACAAGACTGGTGCAATAGTCCGTCCCGCTCCGCGGGACGAGCTCGTCCCGACCTTCGGTCGGGACGGACCGTTCTGCCAGCTCTCCAAGTTCAGAGGATGAATGTACTTTCACCAAGGTGAGAACGTTCCTTTTCGGTCATTCCTGCCCTTAGGCGGTCTTTGCGGGCGCCAGTTTTTCCCGGTGGAACTCCTCCAGAGTTCCGCCGGGATCCCTTCGGGACAAGACTGGTGCAATTGTCCGTTCTGCCTGCCCGCCGGAGCTCGCTTCTCAGAGCGAAGGCGGGCCAGCTCTCCAATCGCTGTCGCCGATCGACTCGGCTTCGTGCTAATATAGCGACAGTTCAGTGAGTTAATCAAGAAAGAATTCCCAGATCCGCCCTTTTCTCCGCCCCGGAGCAGAGCGGACCTCGCCCCTGCCGAAGGGCATCCAACTGAACATCTAGGGGAGGGCCACCTTGTACATCATGTACTTGTTCTGGCTATCGTAACCGGAAACCCAGAAGTCCGTCCCATCGAATGCAAGCCCGAAGGCGTAGATACCGGGGATTTGGAATGCAGCCGCAGTGCCGAAAGGAGACGTAGTGCATTTGTTGATGACGCCGTTCGTGCATACGTAGAGGGACCCGTTCGCGTACGCGACCCCTCCCGCGTATGCTCCGCTCCCCAGTCGATAGGTCGTGAGAACCATGTCGCCGACCGGATCATAGCGGTAGATCGACTGTTCGTTGTTGCTTGTGCACCAGAGCACCGTGCCGTCCCAGGCAATCCCATAGATCCAGGCTCCCATCTGCACACTGGTGAACTTCGTCGCGCCTGTCGCCGTGTCGATCTTCTGGATGGTCGTCGATCCATCGCTGCTGGCCCAGAGATTTGATCCGTCCCATTCAACAGCCCAGGCATACACCGTTGTCGGAAGCGTATCGACGTCCCTCGTCGACAAGTTGATCCTGTAAAGATTGTGGGAGGAATATCCGTTTCCATACCACATGATGTTCCCCATGATCGTCATGTCTGTCGCATCAGGGATGGGAGTGCTCATCGTATCGAGGACCTTCACTGCCGAGACCCATTGCGAATCGGAAGGCGCGGTGGTTGAACGGACACAGACCACCGACTGCCCCGGTGCAGTCAATTGCAGCGTATCTCCGGACACAGTATAATTGTAGATCGACTGGCCGAGGTCGATGGTACCGCCGGAAACTTGCGCAACGCCCCCGTCCATCGCCCGGAGACCGTAGGCGAACTCATGAAGGTTGAAGTACACGTTGTCGCCGTGTATCGAAAGATACTTCGTCTGCGGAAGCCCCGATAGAACCACCCAGTTGCCTGCAAGGGCGGACGTTGACGAAACCGATGTCGACGGCGAAGTCGACGTCGAATCTTTTGTGCAACCGGAAATGAACACTCCCACCATCAATGCGATGCAAACCTTGACAAGAACCTTCATGGCAGATCTCCCGAACGTGAACCGAATACCCTGCGAACGAAGGAGTAACCGAGGGGTGGTGGGAAAAGTTCCGTGGAGGAAAGGTGAGAGAGCGGCGATGACCCTGCTACGTCTCGACGGTAGGCACGCGACGATCCTCTTCGGCCATCCGCACGGGAGGAGGGTTGTAGCCGACAACAGATCCCGCCCGCACCCGGGCGAGATAGGGAGAAACTGTCGTTCCCGGAAGGGTGCGGACATTATCCTCCATCAACATCGGGCCGATCCCCGTTCCCGCACCAATGGTGCATCCTTTCCCGATTTCAATGAGTCCGTAGCGGAACTTCCCCTGCCCTTCGTAGGCATGGACAGTGAACCGGGAATACGCGCCGATCAACGTGTTGTCCCCGATAAAGATGAGCTCCGGGCGAAAATGGTCGAGCCACGCCAGCTGCATGATCTCAACATTGCGCCCGATGTGGACGCCCATCAGGCGGAAGATCCTGTTCTTGAGCGGAGTGCCTTTCATGAGAAACGTGATGCCCACCAAAACGACGAGCAGCGAGCGCCGCAAGAACGGAAGATTGACCACACGCCAGTTAATTGCTCCCGGGTCCTCGGGGGAACCGAGGCCGGAAATAGTGTAGTGCCGGGCCGGGGATTTCAGGAACAAATCAAGGCGCGAACGTCCATCGGGCGTGGAAGGATCCAGATCTCTGACATCAATCCCTTTGCCACGGGCGGTTTTGCTGATACAAACCGTGCGCCCTTTTCTTTTGGAAAGCCGGGCCGCACGCCGGACGATCTCTGCGGTCACGGAGCACATGACGGATTCAGGGGAGGGAGTCATGGCCTGCGCCTCATCGGCGATGGTGAACGGCGTTTACTTCAGGTGGAGTTTTCTGAGCTTCGGAGATATGACCAGACTGCAATACGGCGCGTTTGGGTTCTTGTTGAAATAGTCCTGATGGTAATTCTCTGCCGGATAGAAATTGCGTAGAGGCTCGATCGCGGTGACGATAGGATCGGAAATTTCCTTCTGCGCGGCGGCCTTCGATGCTTCGGCTTCCGCCTTCTGCGCATCAGTATGGTAGAAGATCACCGAGCGATACTGTGTCCCTTCGTCGGCTCCCTGCCGGTTCAGGGTCGTCGGATCGTGGCACGCCCAGAAAACTTCGAGGAGGTGACGATAGGTCACCTTTGCGGGATCAAACACAATGCGGATGGATTCCGCGTGCCCCGTGGTCCCTGTGCATACCTGTTCGTAGCTCGGGTTCGCGACCGTTCCGCCCGAATACCCTGCCTGCACCGAAATGACCCCCTCGATGCGCTGGAAGACCGCTTCGACGCACCAGAAACATCCCGCACCAAATGTGGCCTCTTCCCGTTGATCCATCGCGCCTCCGCCATTCACCACCATTGCGAGCATTGTTGCCAGAATCAGATTCATGCACGTTCCTCCTCTTCATAGTATTCAACACTCTGACACCGGCCGGAATTCCCGGTGCGTGCATAGTCCTATCCGAGCAGCCGCTCCACCAGATCCGCATATTCCTCCGGAAGAGCGATCCGTTTGCCTACAAGGTGGCGACGGACCAGCACCTCCATCCAGCGCTTCGACACCGAGGTCTCCCCCAGGAGAAGGTACCGATTGCCTCCTTCAACCACGATCTTGTAACTCCGGACGTCCACATGGACGACTGCCGGCTCATCTTCCAACCGGATGTCGGCGGTGAGCGTGTGTGCGGAGGTATCGATTGCGAGGGTCTCCACTACACCGACCTCCTGCAGCAGGTCGTTCAACCGTTGCCGGAGGAACAATCCGAGGATCTTGTCTTTGCCCGCCGACAGGAAGTTCATGCAAGACGTCCGCTGTTACGCAAGTGAGCCGACGGAGGATTCCACTGCTGTGAGGATGTCCCCGGACTTCACAAGGGTCTTCATCGCATTGTGGTCGGTGTAGAGCGGCCGGTCCTCTTCGAGATGGGAAACGTGTGCGCGAATGACGCCCCGTGCAGTCTCGACTCCCTTCCCGGGCCTGAATGATCGGAAATCGAGCGCCTGCGCAGCCGCCATAAATTCAATCCCCAGAACGCCGGCAGCGTTGTCGAGGATCTGCTCGTTTTTTAGGGCGGTGTTCATCCCCATCGAAACGAAATCCTCCTGGTCTGCCGCAGCAGGAATGGATTGGATCGACGCCGGGGTCGAGAGGATCCGCTGTTCGACGATGAGCATGTCTGCGGTGTATTGACTCAGCATGAGTCCGGAGAACATCCCGGCGCCTTTGGTCAGGAACGCCGGAAGACCCACGCTCAAGGCAGGGTTCGTCAACCGGTTCAGACGGCGCTCCGAAAGGACACACACCATGGTGACAGCGACTCCGATCATGTCCATCGGAAGCGCGACTGGCGTTCCCTGGAAATTCGCTCCCGTCAGCGTGAGTCGCTCTTCGGGAAGAAAGATGGGATTGTCGCCGACACCGTTCAACTCGGTCTCCACCTGCTTGCGTGCATACGCCACGGCATCGTGCGCGGCGCCGATCACCTGCGGCGTGGAGCGCATGGAATAGGCATCCTGGACCTTTGTCTTCATTTTCCCTGACAACAGATCGCTCCCGGCGACGCACTGCATGATCGCTTTTGCGCTTCTGACCGCTCCGGGAAAACCCCGGAGCTGATGCAACCGGAGATCGTACGGCTTGAGATTTGCGATGAGCGCTTCGAGCGACATGGACGCCGCGATCTCCGCCTGGCGAAGCCAGCGATCGATATCGCCGAGCTGAAGTGCGCTCATTGCGGTGAGGACATTGGATCCGTTGATCGTCGCGAGTCCGTCGCGGGCCATCAGACCGGGGATGGGAATGCCCGCCCGTTCCATCGCCACATTCCCCGGCAGTCGATCGCCCTGGAAATACGCCTCCCCCTCCCCCATCAACAAGAGTGCGATCTGGGCCATTGGCGCGAGGTCTCCGCTTGCGCCGACTGATCCCTTACGGCAAACGACCGGCGTCACACCCTTATTGAGCATGTCGATCAGCGTCTGGGTGATCTCCGGCCTGCAACCGGAGTTCCCGTGTGCGTGCACGTTGATCCGGCCCACCATCGCCGCACGCACGACCTCTTCGGGAAACGGGTCCCCGATTCCGGCCGCGTGGTTGTAAATAAGGTAGCGCTGGAACTGGCTCACCTGTTCGTCGGTGAGGACCACCTCCGAGAACTCGCCAATCCCCGTGTTGATCCCGTACATGATTTCGTGCGCGCGGATCTTCTCTTCGAGCATCGTTCTGCATGCCTTAATACGACCGAGCGCATCCGGGTGCAGGGACACCTGATCTCGCCTGCGTGCGACGGCCTCGACCCGTTCCAGTGTCAACGAACTGCCAGTGATTTCGATCGACATACCTGTTCCTTTTCCGTCATGCGAGCATGGCCACAATCTCCTCCACCATCCTCCCACGCGGGACCGTCCGCTGGACGCTCTTGGAGCGTTGCAGCCATTCTTCCCGTTCCACTCCAGGAGCGGTGCTCTTCTTTTCCTGGAGCTGCGCACCTTGTTTCAAATCCTTCACCGTGACAGTGTTCTGCGCGAATTCGTCCCCGCCGACAATGACGCCGATCGGAATCCCGAGACGGTCCGCGTACTGAAGCTGCTTGCGAAGGGATTTTTCCTCCCCGACATAAACTTCCGTATTGATTCCTGCCTGGCGGATCTCCTGCCCGATCGCCAGGTAGTCCGGCATTCGAGTACGTTCCATGACAAGAACGAGGACTTTCGCAGTCGCGGATGATTCGTCGATCGACCCGGATTTCACCAATGCTGCAAGGAGACGATCAACGCCGATGGATCCACCCACGGCGGGGATTTTCTTCCCGAGAAACCGTTCAACAAGCCCGTCGTAGCGTCCCCCGCCGAACACCGAACCGAATTCGGGGGCATCGGGAAGTATCGCTTCAAAGACGGCCCCGGTATAGTAATCAAGTCCGCGTGCAATGCTCAGGTCGAGAGCGACTCTCTCGTCGGACATCCCGAGGGATTGGAGGCTTGTATTCAGAAATGTGAGATCACTGATCGCCTCAACTGCAGAAGCGACCCCGGCGAAGAGCCGGGTGAGATGTGAAAGGACCTCATCCCTCGATCCTTTCGGAAGAGCGACAAACTCCCGAATCCGGTCAACCTGCTCCTTTCGGAGTCCGAGCCCCTGGATCTTGTCGCCGGAAACGTCGACCCGCCCGGCAGTCAGCTCGGCGGATACGCCGTCAAGGCCGATTTTTTCGAGCTTGTCGAGAACCCGGAAAACATTGTGCGCCATCTCGTGAGGGATCTGTGCAAAGTCGAGGAGACTGTCCAGCACTTTCCGGCTGGAGAATCTGATGCGGAAGTGTTTGACGCCCAGGCCAAGAAACGTATCGTGCATCGCGCAGAGGATTTCGACATCGGCCGCCAACGACGACACGCCGACCGAATCGATATCAAATTGTGTGAACTCCCGGAACCGTCCGGGATCTGGCTTGTCCGCACGCCACACCGGTCCAACCTGGTACCGCTTGAACGGCAGCGGCAGGTCTGCATACTGGGCGACAACGCGCGCAAGCGGGACAGTGAGATCAAATCGAAGGGCGACGTGCTCCTTTTCCGGGTTCTGGAACTCGAATATTTGTTTCGTGTTTTCGTCCCCATACCCCATCAACGTCGTGCGGAATTCCAACGCGGGCGTGTCGAGCGGTCGAAAACCGTATCGCTCGTAAACGGAACGAATCGTTGAAATGATCCGTTGCCGGGCATTCATTTGCCCGGGGAGGTAATCCCTGAACCCGCGGAGCAATCGCGGCTCAACAATCTGATTTTCGGGCATCCGAGGGAGTTCCAATAATGATGGGGAGCGCCATGAGGTGAGCCGGAATGGATCGCGACAGCGGACCGGACCGTGCGGCAGAGATGTCGCCCTTTTACCGACGATTTAGCATGAAAATACGAAGAAGAGGCAAGAGTATCAACAGGTGAGCGACGACATTGCGCTGGACCCCCGTGAATGCCGGCGTCTTTATCCTATAGTTGACTGAATGTGAAATTCGGTGGTGAGAACGAAGGGAAATGTTACGACACCACGCTTTCTTGTAGCCCGGCTCGCGAGGTAGTCTACACTGTCGAACATTTGTGATTGAGTCGCCCAGAAGGCACCGGTCATGGAGCAAAACAGATAAGCCGGAATTTCTTCCGGCCTAAGAGACCACGTGTGACAGAATCGCTGCCGTAGATTGACGTACACCTCAGTCCCATGGGAGCACGTCGTCAGCGGTGATTCACGCCGTATGATGCCTCGTTCCAGCGGATCTCGTTTTGGAACTGGGGCACTGACGTGTTGCGGTCAATTACCAGACACTCGATGTCTACGAGCTGCGCATACTCGCGCATGACATCCGATGTGAGTGCCTGACTGAAACCGGTATGATGGGCCCCTCCGGCAAGAATCCATGCAGTCGCGGCGGTTTCAAAGTCGGGTTTGGGCTTCCAGAGTGCCCGGGCAACCGGCAGCTTCGGGAGAGGCTGTTCGGGGGCGACGACATCGACCTCATTGACCACCATACGGAACCTGTTGCCCATGTCAAGAATCGTGGCATTGAGGGCGGGTCCTTTCGCCACGTTGAACACCAGGCGCGGCGGTGCCTCCTTTCCTCCGATGCCCAACGGGTGCACTTCGAGTTTTGGTTTTCCCTCTGCGATCGAGGGACAGACTTCGAGCATGTGGGCACCGAGAACGAGCTTGCCCCGGGGATCCATATGATACGTGTAATCTTCCATGAACGAGGTCCCTCCCTTCAACCCCGCACTCATCACCTTCATCGCACGCAGCAGCGCGGCGGTTTTCCAGTCTCCTTCGGCCCCAAATCCGTATCCGTCCGCCATCAATCGCTGCACAGCAAGGCCGGGAAGTTGTTTCAGCCCGTGGAGATCTTCAAACGTCGTAGTGAACGCTGTGAAATTGCCATCCACCAGGAAACTTCTGATTCCGAGTTCAATGCGTGCGCCCTCGCGGAGCGATTCGTAGTGCTGGCCCCCCTTCCGTGCACATTCGGCAACATCGTACGTTTCCTCATACTCCGCCACGAGTCGCGCTACGTCTTGATCGCTCACCGCGCTGACACTGCTTAGGAGATCCCCAACGCCATAGCCGCTTACGGAGTAGCCAAACCGGATCTGGGCCTCGACTTTGTCTCCTTCGGTCACCGCAACGTCCCGCATATTGTCGCCGAACCGGGCGATCTTCCCGTGTTGCGCGTCCGTCCATGCAGAGGCAACGCGCGTCCACTGGGCGAGCGACTCCTGCACCGACGGTTCCTGCCAGTGGCCGACAATGACTTTCCGCTTCTTGCCGAGCCGTGAGCAGATGAACCCGAATTCACGGTCGCCATGGGCCGACTGATTCAGGTTCATGAAATTCATGTCGATGGTGGACCAGGGAATATCCCTGTTAAATTGTGTGTGCAAATGAACAAACGGTTTCTGGAGTGCCTGCAGACCGGCGATCCACATCTTCGCCGGAGAAAACGTGTGCATCCACAAGATGAGGCCAACGCACTCCGGAGCATTGTTCGCCTCACGGATCAACTGGAGGATGGCTTCGGGAGTGGTGAGCACCGGTTGTGCAACAATGCGCGCCGGAATCTTTCCTGAAGCGTTCAGTCCCGTAACGACGGACTGGGAATTCTCCGCAACGCTTTCAAGCGTTTTGGGTCCGTAGAGATGCTGGCTGCCTGTTGCAAACCATACCACATTCGATTGTGTCCGTGTCATGGTCATCCTTCTATGAACGCTGTCCGTACGTGGCACCCGGTCCGTTTTTCCGGAAGAAGTGCCGATGGAGAAGATACGATGGAATTACCGGCTGTGCCGGTGCAAGGACCATGGTCCCGAAGGCCATCTCCGCCACTCGCTCGAGCACGACGGCCGTGGCTACGGAGTCGAATGCATCCTTTCCCCAGCAAAATGGAGCGTGGCCGGCAACCAGCACTGCCGGGACATGAACGGGGTTGAGGGCGGCAAAACATTCGACGATGACATGGCCGGTGTTTCGTTCGTACTCCGAATCCACTTCTTCCTGCGTTAGGAATCGAGTCACCGGCACCGCACCCGCAAACTGATCGGCGTGCGTTGTGCCAAGGCATGGGATTTCCTTCCGGGCCTGAGCGAACATCGTCGCAAAGACGCTGTGCGTGTGCGCAATGCCTCCGATGCCGGGAAACGCTTTGTACAACTCGATGTGGGTCGGGGTGTCTGATGAAGGGCGTTTCGTCCCTTCAACGGTGCGTCCGTTCATATCGACGATGACCATGTCATCCGGAGTAAGGGTATCGTATGCGACGCCGCTTGGCTTGATGACGATGACCCCTTCCGTCCTGTGAATGCCGCTGACATTGCCCCAGGCTTTGATGACGAGCCCGGTGGACACGAGCGCCTTGTTCGCGGCGCAGACATCCTCCTTGAGTTGTCGCAGCGTCATCCACTACCCCGCATGACAGTTCCCATTTCTTCAATTACCGCCACCGGTTGCACCATCGACCACCCTGGCACAGAACGCGTTCGTGCCCGGATCAGAACCGACCTCCTCTGGACATTCAAGTCCTCAGTGAGTCTGCTTTTCGCTCGAACGATGGGGGAAGAACTTGATAAAATACGTGAGACCCAAGGCAATGAGAAGGAACCCCCACCAGACTCCAAAGTGCAATTCCTTGAGGACCACGTCCGGTCCGGCGCTTGGAACGAACACCTCATAGATGTTCGCAATGGCGATTGCCACACCATAGACCAGGAGGAGCGTTCCGATGAAGAACCAGATGGATATAGAATGTTTCTCGGTCATAGACCCTCCTACCAGAAAATGATATTGAGCACGATGAAGACCGCAAAGACAAGCGTCGCCCAGAAAATCGGGCGCTTGTACAATGGCATGTCGCCCTCGCTCGGCAGAATCGTGGCGCCGCGGACGAGATTCACCAGCTCTGCTTCCGCCCTCGGTTTGGTCAAGTAGCTGACAGCGACGGTGACAATAACGCAGATCAGCCACGACCAGAGCGCGCGATACATATTTTCCGCCATATCCTTGGCATACGGAGACAGCGCGATGTACTTGAGCGCAGCGGGATCCAGTTTCACCCAGGCCCACATGCCGATCGATGATCCAATGCCTGCGGCCAGACCCAGAACGCCGCCTGCTGCTGTCGCCCGTTTCCAGAACATTCCCAGAATGACTGTACCGAAGAGTGGCGCGACAAAAAAGCTAAACAGCGCCTGAACATAATCCATGATGCTGGCGAACTGTTGCACGAGATAGGCCGTGCCGATGCTGATGATGACACCAATAATCGTGCACCAGCGGCCGATCTTCACATAGTGGGCATCGGTCCCTTCGTTCCTGGCCAACTTGATATGGACCGGTTTGTAGATGTCGTATGTCCACACCGTCGCAAATGCACTCACATTCCCTGCCATCCCTGACATGAAACCTGCAATCAGCGCGGTCACGCCGAGGCCGAGGAGGCCGGGACCTGCATACCTGGCGAGCATCAGGGGGAGCACCTCATTATAACTGTGTCCTCCGGTCGCAATTGCTTCATGCTCGCCAACCAGCCCCGGGATGACAGCGAGGCCCAACAATCCGGGGAGGATCACAATGAGGGGAACGAACATCTTGAAGCCGGCACCGATGATCGGGGCGAGTTTCGCCGAACGAAGATCCTTGGCAGCCAGGACGCGCTGCACCACCAGGAAATCGGTCGTCCAGTATGCGAACGAGATAATTGCGCCGAGACCGAAGACGATGCCGGTCCAATGGATCCCCATCGGGTTGTCCTGGAACGAGCCCATCGTGCTCCAGAGATGCGTGTAGTCACCTGCCGGAAAGTTGTGATGAATACGCTCAACCATTCCTGTCCATCCGCCAGTTTCCACCAGGCCGAGAATCGGAACAATCAGCGCGCCGAGCCAGATAAGCATGAACTGCAGGACTTCATTAAAGATGGCGGAGAGCAATCCGCCAAGGACCACATACACCATGACGGTGATTGAGGAGACCCAGATGCTGAAGTGAATATCCCATCCAAGGACCACCTTCATGACCAGGGCCATGGAGTACATATTGATGCCGCTCATAAAGACGGTCATGAAACCGAAGGAAACCGCCGACAACATGCTTGCGCCTTCACCGTATCGCAATTTCAGGTAACCGGGAACGGAGTGGGTTTTGGAAATATAGTAGAACGGCATCATGATAATGCCAAGGAAGAGCATTGCGGGGATTGCACCAATCCAGTACCAATGAGTCGCGAGAATGCCATACTGGTACGCTGATGCCGCCCACCCCATCAGCTCCAGCGAGCCGAGGTTCGCTGCAACAAAAGAAAGACCTGCGATCCATGCCGTCATGCTCCTGCCTGCCATAAAGAAATCATTGCCGGTCTTGGTGTATCGCATCAAATAGAAACCGATCCAAAGGACGAACCCAAAGTACACGACAATGATGAACGTGTCGAGTCCCCCTAGGTTGACAAGACTGCCTTTTCCACCAGGAAAGAACGAGAGGAGTAGGGTGAGGATGTGGGTCATGGCGATACCCGGTTAAGGTGAGCAGATGAGGTGATACTGAACTCTGAGACCCGAGAGGTTCGGGGATGCTAGCTCTCGATCACTATGTCTTTGAAAATAGAGTCTATTCTAGAATATGGAAAGCCATCTCTTGACTTCTTCTAACCATTTTGCGCAAATTAGATGAAAGAAGGAATTCGTCAGGCGATGTTCATTCTCAGAACCAACGGAGCTCCCCTTGGAGGGAAGAGACTGACATGGGAGGATTGAAGAAGGTCATTCTACTGGTCGAAACATCGCGCGAATTCGGCCGAGAACTCCTGTACGGCATCGCGAGGTACGCCAAGCTTCACGGTCCGTGGTCGTTCTATCGAGAACCACGCGGTCTGAGGGCGTCCGTTCCACGACTCGAACAGTGGGGTGCGCATGGGATCATCATGCGGAACTCCGGGATTCGCGGCGAACTCCTCTCTCTGAAGATCCCTGCAATTCTGGCCATTCACGATTCGACACGGCCGGCGTTTCTGCCGGCAATCGTCACAGATCCGACAAGCATCGCGAACCTCGCGGGCCAACACCTTCTCTCCCGGGGACTTCGGCATGTTGCCTATTGCGGTTTTCCCAACATCATCTGGTCGAATGAGCGCCTCCAGGAGTTCGAGAAGTTCATGGCAGGTGCTGGACTCAAACCCCATGTGTACCCAGCCGTTCCGTCATCCGGCGGGCGTACATGGTATTCTGAGCAGTCACAGATGCGCGAATGGGTTCGCCGCCTCCCGAAACCCATTGGCATCATGGCATGCAACGATGATCGCGGTCAGCACGTTCTTGAGGTCTGCAAGGAATTGGATATCCGGGTGCCCGACGCAGTTGCCGTTATCGGTGTGGACAACGACACCATGGTGTGCGAGCTCGCCGATCCACCACTGACGAGCATTGCGCTGAATGCTGAACCAGCTGGATACGCCGCGGCCCAGCTCCTTGACTCCCTCATGCAGGGAGAGCCGATGCGAGGTCAGGAGATCGTTGTGCAGGCGACACATGTTGTCCCGCGCCAATCCACGGACCTGCTTGCTGTTGATGATCAGAATGTCGCCGAGGCAATACGATTCATCCGCCAGAATGCGCGCTCAAAGCTCAGAGTCAACGATGTGGTTGCCCATTCCCATCTCAGCAGGAGAGGTCTGGAATACCATTTCCGGAACACCATCCACCGAACCATCCAGGAGGAGATTCGGCGCACGCGCGTGGAACTCATTGCCACCCTTCTCGCTGGAACCGACATGCCGGTTGCCGAGGTAGCCGACTGTTTCAGTTTCACCGACGTGGAACACATCTCCAGGTATTTCCGGCGTGAAAAGGAGATGGGGTTGCGCGAGTACAGGCGACTGATCAGGGGAACATAGCCAAACTACTCATCAGCCCGAAGCGATGGTCCGCCGGTCTCACGGGCATCAATCGCTCAGAGGACCGGCGAAGGCGGGGATTAGTGGAGGATAGAAGATGCAGAATTGAGGATTGAGGACGAAAAGATTTGTACCGACGATAGAGCAACAAGATGCGAACTACAGGAACTCCATGTAAACATTGAGCGGTCCCCATTTCGAAAGTTTCGGCATCGCGCTTTTTTGTAGACCGGCTTGCGATGTGGTCTACACTTTGGAGACCATCAGCTTTCGAGTCACTCGAAGAAACGTGGTCACGACAATGAAGAAGCCGGAATCTCTTCCGGCTTCAGCAAACATTTGTGGAATCGTTTGCGCTGTTTAATCGCAGTTGCATTTACTTCAACAATAAAAGCCGCTTCGTGGCGACGAAATCTCCCGCCTGCAGCCGGTAGAAGTACACCCCGCTCGCAAACCGGTTTGCACTCCAGACCGACTGGTAACTCCCTGCTTTCTTCACCTCATCGACCAGAGTCGCGACTTTTCTTCCCAGAATGTCATACACCACGAGCTGCACCCGCGAGGCCTTCGGCACATCGTACCTGATCGTCGTCGACGGGTTAAAGGGATTCGGATAGTTCTGATAGAGCTCGAATCGATTTGGCATCGTACCGCTACTTTGTTCGACGCCTGTGACCGTATTTTGAAAATCTACGAACACATTGTGTTCCCTCAGGTATCGTGTCCCGCCGGAAGTCCACGTAATGGAAGGCGAGTAATGTGAGTATGCATCAGTCGATTGCAGCTTTCCAAGGAAGAGAAGGTTGACCGGCACACGGATCGTGTCATTCACCCGCAGAGAATCTATGGTCCACGATTGTGGGCCGATAGGTTTGAAGTATGGCGTCGTCGGAAATGTTATCACAACATTCCGCGCAGTGTCACTTCCGTAGTTGGTGTATACGAAGGTATACTTGAGCGTGTCTCCGCTCTGCATGGTGATGGCATCGACATTATTCAGCGCATGCGAAACCAAACGCACGCGGGCGTCCAATTTCACAATATCCGTAGTGTTGCCAAAGAAGAACCCAGGGCTGGCGGTCAACTCGCATCTGTTTCCCTTGGAATCCTCCATTCTCGCCACGACATCGATGAACCCCGGCGGGATGTAGTGTGGGATGGAAGCATCATATTCGTTCCCGCCGACACAGGATGCAGGCAAGACAATTTCGTCCCCGGATGCCAAGACCAGCGAGATGCTGGCTGAAGTAACATCGTTCCCATGGTCGGCGAGTATGAGACGAATACTCCCGTTCTGATCGGGTTGTACCATATCCACGGCTCTTCCATCGACAGCAACTTGCAGCAGATTGAATGTCGGGAAGACCGTCGTATCACCTGGACTACTCGGTATATGATACTCACCTTCAACGGTGCATTGACCGGATTGACCGAAGATCTTGTACGAACGTGCGTCACTCAAGATATTTATCGTATTGATGCTACTGTTCATCTTATTGAATTGATAGTATGGGTAGAACGTCGTGGGAAATTGTTTGGGACCATCCATCGGTCTGAATGGAACCTTGTTGGTTTCTGCCCGATTGCGAGCAAATGCTTGTGCTGCAAACTGAGGCTCAAGCCAGTACAGGTTATAGCTATCCCTGCATTCGCTTACTCCGGATGACTGTTTGCTTCCCCCGTGAACAGTCCTATAAAAATCAGCCTGCTCCCAGGTCATCCAATCTTCGTCACATCCCATGAATACTGAGCCTCTGGAGAGGTAGGCCATGTAATCCGGAAAGTTGAGATGAGCAGCGTGTTCTATCTTAATAGTGTCGCCAGATTTCACCGTTTCAAAGACATATGCAGATGATAGTGCCGCTGCCATTGGCGATCCCTCCGGTAGTTTTGTAACTCGCAACTGCTCAAAGAGGGCTTCACCGTTCTCATTGATCGTGAAATCCGATGTTCGCACTGTCGGCGGATCTGTAAAAATATATGAGTCCTGAATACCATGGAGGTGCAGATAACTCGCTCCTATATCCAAGGAGTTGTGGAGATATTCATCATTTTCTGCATCATTTGTGCCCGGTTTATTGAAATAGAAGTTCACGTTCTTGAACGAAGGATCATGATTCATATAGAGGGAAGGAAAATCGAGCCGGATGCTTTCGAGTTGATAGCCATACCGTCCATGAAATACTCTCATCGTGTTGAGATCTACAGGAATGCTCTTTCTCCAATGGGAAGGAAGTGGCAAGTGAGGATCGTCGTATGCAGTCGTCACTTTGTAACCAATCAAATTGTCGCCCCCGGTAGCAATGGCTATATCCTGTTGATTGTGAAGACCAAAAAGAAATCGACTGAGAACGAAATTGTCCGAGTCTCGAGATGCGGAGAACGCTTTTCTTATGTAGAATGCTGAATCGAGCGGCGAGAAGAACAATCGGACTCGTGTGGAATCACTATAGTAGGGAGGAAAAATCCAACCACTTTCGAGAGTCGATAGATATGTGAAGCTCGCATTATATACTGCTAGTTGGAGGCTTACATCGGCATACGCGGTTGAATCAAAAGTCACCTTGTTATTATGAATATCGTAAATCGTATCACCCGCCATAGCGATGTTTGCTTCATCATGACTCACCGGGATATAGGTCAGTCCCGTCGGATTATCAATTCTATGGTGAACAAAATAAAAGTTGAAGTTGCTGAGAGTATCTTGGACAATTGTTGCCAGCATGTCGAGTGAATACCCTTCGGCTATTGGGATGACATACTTCGAACGGTTTTCCCCAAAACTTACTGTATTGATTGTGCCGTTCGTCCGATCGATAAGTTGTAATTCAACCGGTGGCAAATCAAAGGTAATCACGAGAGTCGTTGATTTGATGAAACCAAAAGGAACAATAACATTGTCCGAATCTGACGTCACTTTGATTTTACCGAGGTACGCGAATGGCTCCGTTGAGAGGACGGGCACGGAGGATGGTACTGACAGGATCACCATGACGGTCGTTTCTTCCCCGGGGGCAAGGGAGAACGATGTTTTGTCGAACGTCAATGTTGCTCCCGTCGGTATTCCCTCGACAACGCTGATCTGTGTGTTCTGTGAAACAGTGCGAAAGTTGCTCACATTCAATTGCACAGTATCCTTCCAAACATCTTGTGCGAGGTCGTCATACCCGAAACTTATTATTCCGGGATCAACCACCATTCGCGATTCTGCCGCATCCAAAGCATCAACACGCCCTTTTCCCTGGGCAAACACAGAGACAGAATCTCCTACGGAATGCGCCGAGTTGACGATGACCGCCTTAATTTTCTCCGGAGGCCACAGCGGATGTTCCTGCTTGAGGAGCGCAGCTACCCCGGCAACATGTGGTGTAGCCATTGATGTGCCGGACCAGCTTGCTGTCTGATTGTTCAATATTGTGGAGAGGATGTTTACCCCGGGAGCCACGACTTCCGGTTTGATGGCTGAATGAATGGCGTCTGGACCCAGAGAGCTGAAGAATGCAATTTGGTCTGTCGAATCGCAGGCACCGACCGTCAACGCACTTCCGCTCGTGCCCGGTGAACCGATGGTTCCATATCCAGCTTGTCCTGAATTCCCTGCTGCAATAACACACAGGACTCCCGCCTTCGTGGCATTATCCACAGCGCTTTCGAGAGGATCGTCGGGTGATGGACTTCCGCCCAGACTCATATTGATGACATCCACAGCATCATCCGTAGCAGGATTGTTGTCCGGGTCAAGACAATAGTCAACTCCGGCAATAACATTCGATGCGGAACCAGACCCATTTGCATCCAAAACCTTCACGGCAAGAAATTTCACTTCAGGCGCTACGCCACGTAAGGTATCGCCGCCATTTGCCCCAATAATGCCTGCCACGTGTGTCCCGTGGCCATGATCGTCCATGGGATCGTTGTCGTTATTCGCAAAATCGTATCCACCGATCACGCGAAAAGCGGGACCGAACCCGCCTCCCAATGCCGGGTTGTCATAGTCTATTCCAGTATCCACGTCACCCACCAAAACACCTTTGCCTGTATACCCCAGGCTATCCTGTACAACGTCAGCTCGAATTTGACGCACCGACTCCTTAAGATCGGCTTTGACTTCTCTATCCAGGCTGACTTGTTTGACCATCGGCAACGCTCGAATACTATTGATCATGCCGCGTTTGCACTGCAGTGCGACGCCGTTCAACACCCGATAATAGTCGCGCGTAATGGTGTAGCCGTAATCAGCCTTTCGTTGGATGGACAATCGCTGTCGTACTGTACTGAGCGCTGCTCTGAAAGACGCATGACTCGCCTGCAAAGTCGCATAGACATTTGACATGGATGTCTTCTGTAACGATGGCTTCTTCGCCTGATATGCTGCCAGAGGCTGGTCTTTGAATGTTACGATAAGTCGTACAACCTCCTCCGGATCCTCGTTGTACACCGATTGGATCTTGCCATCCTTCGTCAGCACTGAGTAGAAGCCACCATTCGGATTGTCCAATTTGGCATGCTCGCCGTTTGACAGATACAACTCGTGATATTGCGCAAAGATATCCGTCGTCGAAAGAAGGGAAAAGAGAGTCAAGATAATGGCGCCACCGCGGAAGTATCTCACGAAGAAATATTTCGTCATACTCTCCTCCTTGCATGAAAAGGGTATACGAGATGTTTTTTTTCTCTCCAAAGCCTTCCAGCATGCCAGTAGTATGATGGTATAGTTGAACGTCGACCAGTCGAAAGCGGACAGCGATTTCAAGAAATGTCTCTCCGGCTCATTAGCCCCCGCAATTCGCGCCAATCCGCTGTCTGGGGTTTTCCATTCGGCGCAAGCATTCGAAGAGGCAATTGGCTGGAGTCGGGGCTCAGTTGCTCGTCGCATGGGACAGAACACTCAGTGGCCCGACCCGTCTCTGTTGGGTCAAGGTCTCGTCATCCCGACTCGTCAAGGATGACGGATTCGCTGATTAGTGCCTCGAGCACAGGCTGGAATAGGCAAGATCCATCGAATGATGCGAAAGAACAGCAAGTAATGGATCGTCGTGGAGGGCTCGGAATTGAGGCACAGCTTCAGGGTCCAGGGCGGCGGAAGTGATGGCGGGCGCCATCAATCAACTATGCTACGCGAATATACCCTTGCTCACGAGCAATGTCAACTTGATGGGACGGCTACCCTGGGCTCGGTTCTGACACTCAAAAAAATACGGTGGAGGCTGGGCTGATTGAGGATGGAGGAGGGAAAATCGAGGATTGAGGACTATTCGAATTGTACCGACGATAGAGCAACAAGATTCGAACTGTAGGAACGCTCTGTAAACATTGAGCGGTCCCCATTTCGAAAGTTTCGGCACCACGCTTTTTTGTAGACCGGCGCGCGTTGTGGTCTACACTTTGTAGACCAGGCGTAAGGACAATTCTGGAAGTCAGCTGATACGAAACAAAGAAGCCGGAATCTCTTCCGGCTTCACCAATCATTTTTGAGAGAATCTTTCGCGTCTTGTATGGTTGGCAACTTTCACTTCAACAAAAGGAGTCGCTTCGTTGCCACGAAATCTCCAGCTTGCATCCGGTAGAAATACACCCCGCTCGCAAAAGTCGAACCGTCAAACTTCACCTCGTAGCTCCCTGGCGTTTTCCTCTCGTTCACCAGCACGGCCACCTCACGCCCGAGCAAATCATACACCACGAGCTTCACCTCACTGACCCCTGGCACCTGATACCTGATCCCTGTTGTTGGATTGAACGGGTTCGGGTAGTTCTGCAAGAGCGCCGTTCCTTGTGGAACAAGTACATGGTTCAGATTGATGGCGTTTGTACTGCCGGCGAACCAGAGGATTGTCCCAGAGTCGCCCACGACGACGCCATGGTTCTCATCAAGAAACGAGATCGCCGTGAGGCGTTGCTTCGTCGGAACCTGCATCCATTTCCAGGAGTCGCCGCCATCAGTGGTTCGCGCCAGCAAGCCTGAACTTCCACAGACGAGCGCCGTTGAAGGTGATGGGGCCGAAATTCCGTAGAAGATTCCGTCTCCGATCAGGCCGGTCGGGATTGCCATCCATGATGTGTCCTGCCCGAATCTTCTCCGTGCTATCGCCGGCGCAGCGCGGAGATCACCCTGCACGCCGACGATATATCCCACGTATCCGCCGGGGCACCATTGCCCGCCCCATGCTTCGGACCCGAGTCCGTTGAACGACGGGACTGCAGTTTCATCCCACCGGCTCCATCCGATATCCGAAGACTCGCAAAGTGAATTCGTTGTGAGCGCTTGGATTGGAGTTGCATCCACATAGCCGCCTGTCCAAGTAAACAATGAACGCATGGGCCATTTGCTGACGTGATACGACGCCCATGTGTTGCCACTATCGATTGTCACATGGACCCAGCCCGAATCATCGCCCGCAAAGATGACCCGCGGCCCGATGGTTAGGACCGAAACACACGTTCGTCCCGCCGGGATGCTTCTCCAAAGCCAGTTCTCTCCTCCGTCTGTCGTGATTGCCAGGCGTCCGTGGTCACCGGCCACACAACCTCGCGTCGATGACGAGAATGATAGTGCGTTCCACGGATGGAAAAACAGAGGAGCAAGAGGGATATTGACCCAGGATTTCCCCGCATTAGTTGTCTTGAGGATCGAACCGTCTCTCCCAACAGCAAACGCAGTGACTGAGTCCACCATCTCGACATCGGTGAGGTTGGTCACGGTTCCGCTTTCTTGCAGGATCCATTGAGGAAACGCAGTCGAGACAGCAAGGGTTATTGTTGTAAGAACAACGAAAAGGATTTTCATCTATTTCATCACGGTCATCTTTCGGGTCTGGACAATCGATCCTGCCCGGAGCGTGCAGAAGTATACTCCGCTGGCCATTCCGCTCGCGTCCCACGACACCGCATAGGTCCCCGGTTCCTTCACCTCGTTCACAAGCGTCGCGGCCTCGCGACCGAGGATGTCGTACACCACGAGCCGCACCACACTCATCCCTGGCCCCTGACCCCTAATTCCTGCCACTGAACATCCAATGGTCGTCGGGAAGGGCTCTACAACGGGGGAACTGGAACAGGGTCCAGAACGGCGTGGTTGATGGCGGGTGCCATCGAGCAACTACTCTACGCGAATTTACTTCGGCTCACGGGCAAAGTCAACTGAAGGGGACGGCTGCCCCTCTGGTTGGTTCTGAGGCTCAAGAAATGGGGTGAAGCGCCGGTCTAATGGAGAATGGGAGATTGAAAATCGAGGATTGAAAACGAAAAGCTTGGTACCGACGATAGGATTCGAACCTATGACCCCTAGATCCACAATCTAGTGCTCTAACCAACTGAGCTACGTCGGCAAAACTGACACAATGTCACACGGATATGGGCCGTGACTGAGATCTAATGTACAAAATTTTTCTGGTGAGCGCAACGGGGATAGGTCGGGGGTTCAAGTCCGCCCACGTTCGCATTGGTCTTCCCCTGTCTTGGTGATGTCACTGTATCGAATCCAACGTAGAATTCCACAGAGAATCTGCGAGCCATATGGAAACAAGATATGGGAGAGAACGAGGCAGACAATTCCGAAGAATTCAAATTCAATTGTGGCGTAAGTCGTGAAGGAGGGTTGAAAGGTCCAATGTTCTCGCGCCACTCGAGATCGAGCGTCAAGGAAATCCGAATCTGGAGGAACTAACTACTTTTTCATCCCTTTGGGCGATGGTCTTCCCCCCCATGTCTCCTTAGTTTATTTCATGGAATATATGCCCCGACACGAATAATGGCCTCCATCGCAGGACATACCATAGCCTTTGGGAGACTTTTTGCTCTCGTGTTCTTCCTTTCAAGTCTGGGCTTTTCGACCATTCTGCAAAAGAGCGACCTGGAAGCATCTGAAAGTTCTATGCCTCCAGTTCGACTGACCACGATGTACGCCCCATAGAGCAACCATCGCTCCCTGCAGCATGCATGTCCATAAATAACGTGAACAACTGGAACATGCACGCAGCTGTCTGTGGATTTGTTCCTCTTTTTCAGGCATTGCTTGAAAAGCATGGTACGCCGCAGCACCTTGAAGTTCTTTGTTCGGTTACCTCCACGCTTGTTTCGCCTGCTCCGGATAACACATCACCCTGGATCAACTCCTCCTATCGCTTGAGAGCTCCTACACTTTCAGTGAAAAAGTTCATCCTCAACGCAACATTGCTGATTTAGCATTCCTCTCTAGGCTTTGGCGCAAACATGATGGGAATACCCTCCCCCGTTGTGACTGCGCTCAAAGATATTCTTCTATTCGTCTCTCTCTTCATGCGCATCATGAAAGATATTATTGGAGTTCCTAGAGCGAATCCGGGACACCAGTTGAAACCATGAGCACCTGGAAACTCAACGCCGAGGCTGAGCTGGAAAAGCTTCAGCAAGTATCATTCAGCTACTTTCTGCATGAGACGAACCCGGACAACGGTCTCGTGATCGACAAGACTGCTGCGGATTGGCCGGCGAGTATTGCCGCTACCGCTTTTGCCTTGGCGGCGTATCCAGTGGCTGTCGAGCGTGGATTCATGTCGCGTGCAGCGGCGGTAGAACGAACGCTGACCACCCTCCGCTTTTTCTGGAACAGCTCGCACGGTCCCGAACCCGACGCGACCGGCTACCAAGGCTTCTATTATCATTTTCTCGATATGCGGACTGGGCGACGCGCCTGGCAATGTGAACTGTCAACAATCGATAGCGCGTTCTTGTTGGCCGGTGCGTTGACGGCAGGAGTCTATTTCAACGCGGATACCGTCGAGGAGAACGAAATTCGCGCCCTCTCCAACAAGCTCTATCTCCGTGCGGACTGGCAATGGGCGCAAAACGGTGGCAATACGGTGACGCACGGATGGACGCCCGAACACGGGTTTCTCGAGTACCGTTGGGAAGGCTACGATGAGGCGATGCTGCTGTATGTTCTGGGGCTCGCGTCGCCCGCTCATCCCCTCCCCGAGAGTTGCTACGCCGAATGGACATCGACGTACCGGTGGGAACACTGTTACGGATATGAATATCTCTACGCAGGGCCGTTGTTCACGCACCAGCTTTCGCATGTCTGGATTGATTTTCGTGGAATTCAGGACGCGTTCATGCGCGTCAAAGGGCTGGACTATTTCGAGAACACCCGCCGTGCAACGTATGTGCAACAACGGTACGCGATGGACAACCCGCTCAAGTTCGACGGCTATGGTCGGCATTCCTGGGGAATTACCGCGAGCGACGGCCCCGGCCCCGACACGATCAAAGTGAATGGCATCGAGCGCCAATTCTTCGATTACCTCGGACGAGGCGTGCCATATGGTCCCGATGACGGCACCCTCGCACCATGGGCAGCGGTGACTTCCTTGCCGTTTGCGCCCGAGATCGTTCTGCCCGCGATAGACTATTTTATTAATGAGATCAAATTAACAAAGCCCAACCCGTATGGCTTCAAAGCGACTTTCAACTCTACGTACCCATTGAAAAGCAGCAATCCCTATGGCTGGGTATCACCGTGGCATTACGGACTAAATCAAGGCCCGATTATTCTGATGATCGAAAACTATCGTACCGGGCTATTGTGGCGATTGATGCGGGCCTGCCCATACATCGTCAGGGGGTTGCAGCGGGCGGGTTTTGAAGGTGGTTGGCTGTGACGTCTTCATTACTCCTTCGGAGGAAAGATCATGAGCAAGCAACCACGGACCACCACAAATGTTGAATCGTTGATTGACACGCTTGGAAGCAAAGATGGTCCAACACGCCAGAGGGCAAGAAAACAGTTGGTCGCCCTTGGCAAACCAGCTGTCTCTTCCCTCACAAGGCTATTGCAGAATTCCAGGTCGGATCATAGTCGATGGGAAGCAGCCAAGGCACTTGGCGCAATCGGCGATAGCAGAGCAATACCACGGTTGGTGAAATCCCTCGAGGACGGCGACTCTGACGTCGCATGGGTGGCTGCCGAAGCATTGAGAAAGTTCAAAATGGACGCCTGGCCACCGTTGTTACGTTCGTTGATCAAAAGCGGATCGGATTCAGTTTTGTTGCGCCAGGGAGCACACCATGTATTCCGAAATCAGAAAGAGGTTGGATTCAACGACTTGCTCTCAACTCTACGGAAGGCGCTGGAATCGACCGCGGCTCCGAATTCGGCGAGAGTAGCGGCCTACACCATCCTTGAGCAACTGAAGGCATAACCATGAACACTCATTCACACAAGAGCCACCCGGTTGAAGATCATCAAGCCCCCGAAATAGCCGGATCCGATTCCCTTGCTGAACTTGCCTTGGATATGCGCTGGTCGTGGAATCATGCCACCGACGAGGTGTGGCGCTATGGCCACAGACTTCGCTCAATGCCTCCCGGCAAAATACTGCTGGCCCCACGCCGGACGTTGGGAAGGTGCGGACTTCATTCCCCACATAGGCTCTTTGCGACGGGATGGGCCTGCCTCTGCCGGAAGGAGCGAGACTGATGAAGAATGCGGTTGAGGTGGACGGGAAACGCTTCGTCTATCTTGCCACTGCCATTTCGGCCCTGGGCGGCTTGCTCTTCGGCTATGACATCGGCGTCATCTCGGGGGCGATCCTGTTCATCAAGGAAGAGTTCTCTCTTCCTCCGGGCATGGAGGAAATCGTCGTCAGTTCGGTCTTGCTGGGGTCGCTCGTCGGTGCGCTCGTCGGAGGATTCCTGGCCGACCGTCTTGGACGCCGGAGATTATTGATCGTCACGGCGGTTGTTTTTGGCTTGGGCGCCATCGGGGCAGCTCTGGCAACGGGTACGGCATGGCTGATTGCCTCGCGAATCGTTGCCGGCGCCGCCATCGGCGTCGCATCATTTGTCGCGCCGCTCTACATCTCTGAGATCGCCCCGGTTGCTATCCGTGGAAAACTCGTTTCCATTAATCAAGTCGCCCTCACCAGCGGCATTGTCATCTCCTATTTCATTGACTACGCCTTTGCCGGTTCCCAGGCGTGGCGTTGGATGTTTGCACTGGCGGTGGTCCCGGCGGCCGCATTTGGAATCGGACTCATGTTCATTCCCGACAGCCCGCGATGGCTGGTCGCTCGCGGACACGCGGACCAAGCCCGGGCCGTGTTGAAGCGGATTCGCGGCCCGGAAAAGGTGGAGGGCGAACTCAGCGAGATTCAGCAGAGCGTGGAGCAGCAGAAAGGGCACTGGTCTGAACTCCTCAGCCCGCTCCTGCGACCGGCGATGATCGTGGGTGTGGGACTGGCCATCGCGCAGCAAATCACCGGAATCAACACGGTTATATATTACGCTCCGACTATTTTCAAGTTCGCCGGCTTATCTTCTGCGTCGGTGGCGATTCTGGCCAGCGTCGGAGTCGGAATCGTTAACGTCGTATTGACAGTGGTCGCGATGCAACTGATCGACCGGGTCGGGCGGCGCCCGCTTCTGTTGGCCAGCCTGGCGGGGATGGCTGTGAGTCTGTTCGTGTTGGGACTGGCGTTTTCTCTTCCACAATTGTCCGGCAGCTTGGGTTGGATCGCGGTGGCCAGTCTCATGGTCTATGTCGGGTCATTTGCTGTTGGACTGGGCCCGGTGTTCTGGCTGGTCCTTTCGGAGATTTACCCCTTGACTATCCGAGGCCGGGCCATGAGCGTTGGGACGGTCGCCAATTGGAGTGCAAACTTGATAGTGGCATTGTCGTTTTTGACGCTCACGCAAGTCCTGGGCAAATCCTCCACCTTCTGGCTGTATGCGGTCGTAAGCATTGGCTCATGGCTGTTTGCGTATTTCCTGGTACCGGAAACCAAAGGCAAAACCCTCGAACAAATTGAAGCGCACTGGCGGTCGGGCAAGCATCCACGAGCATTATGAAACCATGGCAAGAAGATACTATGCGCACCCTCTCTCCAGATGGCGACGCGACAAAGGAGCAAACATGGATAGCAGAAGTCTGGGTGTCAAAGAGATCCGTCCGAAACGTCGAAAGAGAGAATGATGTCCGAGACATCGCGTGGTATGGTTTTGCGAGGAAGAGCGACGTGGAGGATGCTCTCATTACCACCCGGGCCCTCAAGAGTGGAAATACCTATGGATGTTCCTCTCAGATTCGATACAAAACTGCAGTAGAGTATCACCTATGGAGAGAACAATGAAAACGAAAGCGCTTGCAGTGTTCTTCGCGATTTTCATGACGGGAACAACCGCCTTTGCCCAGATGGGCGACGGGCAGGGGGGGCAAGGCAACATGAACCATTCAAACGGATGGTTGGGCGGAGGGATGTGGTTTCTTGTGTTGATCGGCGTGGTGGTAGTGGCCCTGCTGATTGTCGTGATAAAAAGGCAAACCGATAAGAAAGCTTGAAGCCCAGCTCGTTTGTGAAGAAGAAGACTCACTTGATTGAAAGGCGTACTATGCTGGCCGAAGGATTCACTGTCTACACTGAGTATGGTGCCGCGGTGGGGGCGGAGGGTGATGCCCAATCCAATCGCGTTGGCGTCATTCAGATTCGCAACTTCAAGGAACCGATGCCGAGGAGGGGTGCGGAGTTCGATCGCGAATGCCGGTTCGTCGAGTCCCCTCATCTGCGACAAGCGAGAGTTGTCAAAGAAAGAATACCAGTGGTTTCGCCAGGCTCAGACGATCCCCGAGAAGAATTGAGAGCTCCGTTGACGAGCCACATGAGGCGACCCGATGGGTCGTGGCGCCTAACGGGTCGCCTGGCGCTTCTCCTAATGGTCGTGAGTGTGTGTCCAAAAGCATACGCCATTCCAAGCTTCAGCCGTCAAACCGGCCTTGTGTGCAACGCGTGTCACAGCAATCCACCCGAGCTCACTGCGTTCGGACGCAAATTCAAGCTCGAGGGCTACACGCTTACGGACAAAAAGCCGGACGCGACCATCGAGGACGAAGACTTGAAGATCGGCCGATCGCTTCCGATATCGGCCATGCTTCTTCTTAGTGCGACAGCCACAAACAGACCCCTGCCCGACGCGCAAAACGGCAGTGTCGAGTTTCCCCAAGCATTCAGCATTTTCCTGGCGGGTGAAATGGCACACCATCTAGGGGGGATGGTCCAAGCAACATATTCCCATCAATCCGATCATTTCTCGCTGGACAATACCGACATCCGCTATGCCGACCATACCACGTTGGGTTCGAAAGACTTGTTATACGGGCTTACACTGAACAATGGCCCGACTGTAGAGGATGTGTGGAACAGCACACCTTCCTGGGGGCTGCCGGGACTGACCTGCCCCCCGGGAAAAGAAGTCTCCGAAGCAGCCGTCGGCGAACAGCAGTATCAGGTGAGGTTGATCGATCGCCAACAGGATGAAATACAGGACTTCAACGCCGTGGCCGATGCCACAGTGAGGTGTCTCTTGCGAGCTGTCCCGGCAGCCGTTCCGGGGATTACGTTCCTGTCGGGTGGACAATCCAGTGAACTGGCATCGGCCCGGTTGAATGCCATGAATGTCAGATTCAAGTCGCAACTCCCCTGGGCACTGGCGTTTTCGTTTGCCCGGGCCATTCAGCAACCCGCTTTGGAAATCTGGCAAGGGAAGGAAGCAAACGTCCTGGCAGCGCAGAACGCGCTAATTCATAGAGTGAAGTGCAACCGGGCTGCACGACGCGGCGAATACACCGCCGCGATGGAGAGGGATATGAGTGTGACAAAAAAGGATCCCGCAACTCACTGAACATGCGACAGAGTAAAGACAGAACAAATACCCATGATGAAATCCAACACAGGCCGGCGCAAGACTTCCGAACGAGTCCAGGATCGGAACCCGAAGCGAAGAGAAAATCGGTGGCCCCGCCGGACCCCCCTAGCCTCTCGGTGGAGCAGGTGCAACTGATCGAAGATGGGCCAAGCGAGATTGAAGAGAAGGAGGCCACTCCGTTCCAGGAATTTCTCAACAGTTTGTGGGGTCCAAGTCGTGGATGGTCAAAGAAGCGGATGGAACCGAGGAGTTGAAGATGGAATTGGGATTAGAAGGAATCAATGAAACATACTCAGGAGAGTCACCACATGCAGGGAGGGCGGGATGGTAGCAGCGTTCAACAGGGCCTTGTCCCTTACTGGAAACGTGCGCATCGTGATTGGCGTGTCTGGGTCGCGGTGTCATTGATGATTATGGGCATGATTATCTATGTGATGAGCGAAGATTTGTCGGTTCGGCCCCAAGGCCAGCCGCAGCAGTCACACCCAGGCGTCATCGGGAAATAACAGATCCCCACCGACGGATATGACCACGGAATACAAAGGAGCCCCCAATGCCCATTCAACTCAAGGAAGAAAACGGCGGGAAACTACTCACAGTTCAAGTTAGCGGGAAGCTGGTGAAGGCAGATTACGAGCACTTAGTTCCCGAGTTCGAACGACTCGTGCGGCAGCACGGGAAACTTCGCGTGATGTTCGACATGACAGGACTGCACGGCTGGGATGCCGGCGCGGCATGGGAGGACATGAAGTTCGGCATTGGGCATTTCTCGGATATCGATCGGCTCGCGATGGTCGGGGATAAGAAATGGCAGCATGGCATGGAGATGCTCTTCAAGCCGTTCACGAAAGCGACGACTCGATACTTCGATCACGCCTCTGAGGCGCGGAAGTGGCTGGGCGAAGTGTAGAGACTTCGACCGCATGCGCATTGGGCATTGTCTTCGGGGATGACAGACATTGGAAACAGAGACGATATTGATATTGTTGTTCTCCGTCGCGGCTGCGGTGGCCATTGCGGTGCGACAATTACATGTGCCATACACTGTGGCACTGGTGCTCACCGGGTTGATGCTCGGTATCCTAAACCTGTTCGCTCCCCCCCATTTGACGGAGGAATTTGCTCTTTTCTGTATTCTTGCCGGGCTTATTGTTTGAAGCCGCGTTTCATATTGAATTCAGTGAATTCTGGCGCAACCGGTTGGCCGTCGCGGCGCTAGCCGTGCCGGGCGCGGCCGCGGCGGTGGCGTTGACGGCCGTGATCTTGCCGCCCGTCGTGAACATGCTGCATCTCGAGCAAGGTTTTGCGTGGCCGTATGCGTTGGTGTTCGGCGCATTGATCGCGGCAACCGACCCGATCGCAGTGGTGGCGGTATTTCGAGGTCTCGGCGCGCCGCGGCGCTTGTCGATGTTGCTGGATGGCGAGAGTTTACTCAACGACGGGACGGCGATCGTGTTTTTCACGTTGAGTCTGTCGCTGGTGACCGGCGCCGCCGTCACCGCGGGATAATAGGCGACGGACTTCCTCAAGATTGTCGGTTTCGGCGCGCTGATCGGCGCGGTGGTCGGCCTGGCGGTCTCGCAGGTGATCAAACAGATTGATGACGCGATGATCGAAATCACGTTGACGACTATCGCGGCGTATGGATCGTTTGTGGCAGCGGAGCACTTCCATTTTTCGGGCGTGATTGCGGTCGTCGTGGCCGGCGTGCTCTGCGGCAATTACGGGGCACGGGTCGGCATGACGCCGTCCACGCGCGGCGCCGATGCAAAGAAAGGATACACGTTATGAAACCCAAAGCCGGTCAGTCGAAAGCTCCCGGATCGGATTCGGTATCGAAGCCCGATCCGAAGGACGATTTGAAATCCCTGCCGATGCCGGAGGTGGAGAAGAAACTCGGGTCGTCACCGGACGGCCTCACGCAAGCCGAGGCGCAAAAGCGGCTGACACAATATGGGCCGAACGAGATAGAGGAAAAGAAGACCAACTTGTTTCTCAAGTTTCTCAGCTATTTTTGGGGTCCCATCCCTTGGATGATTGAAGCGGCGGTGATCCTCTCGGCTGTAGCTCGGCACTGGCCGGATTTCTTCATCATACTCCTTTTGCTTCTCGCCAACTCTGCTGTGGGGTTTTGGGAAGAACGCGAAGCGGGAAACGCCATTGCCGCCCTGAAGGCCAAACTGGCGATCAACGCGCGGGTAAAACGCGATGGGAAATGGATCACCCCGGCGGCGCGGGAGCTGGTGCCCGGCGACGTCATCCGATTACGCCTGGGTGACATTGTGCCGGCGGATGCACGCTTATTGGACGGCGATTCAGTGGAAGTGGATCAGTCCGCCCTGACGGGAGAGTCGTTGCCCGCCACGCGTAAACCTGGCGAGGCGGTGTTTTCCGGTTCGATTATTCGTCGGGGTGAAATCGGCGCACTGGTTTATGCCACGGGTGCGAAAACCTTCTTCGGCAAGACGGCGCAACTCGTCCAGGAGGCACACACCGTCAGCCATTTCCAAAAGGCGGTATTGAAGATCGGCAATTACCTGATCATTTTGGCGGTGGCGCTGGTCGTGGTTATTATTGCCGTGGCGATAGTCCGCGGCGACCCAATTCTCGAGACATTGCAATTCGCCCTGGTGTTGACCGTGGCCGCGATTCCGGTCGCGATGCCGACGGTGTTGTCGGTGACGATGGCTGTTGGCGCACGCCTGCTCGCCAGGAAAAAGGCGATTGTGAGCAAACTGGTGGCGATCGAGGAATTGGCGGGGGTGGACGTGCTGTGCGCAGATAAGACCGGCACCCTGACGCAGAACAAGCTGACGCTGGGCGATCCGTTCAGCGTGAACAATGTCCCCCCCGAGATGGTCATCCTCGATGGCGCGCTGGCATCGCGTGCGGACAACAACGACACGATTGATCTGGCCGTCCTGGGCGGACTGAAAGACACGGAGGCCCTGAAGGCTTATGATGTGGTTCATTTCCAGCCGTTCGACCCGGTGCATAAACGCACCGAGGCCACGGTCAAATCAATAGACGGAAAGGCGTTCAAAGTCACGAAGGGTGCGCCACAGGTGATTTTGGAATTGTCGGCTAATGCTGACACGGTAAAGCCTGCCGTCGAGAAGGCGGTCACCGAATTTGCCGCGCGCGGCTTCCGCTCGTTGGGTGTGGCACGAGCTGATGGCGACGGGCAATGGCTGTTTGTTGGCGTTTTGCCCCTCTTCGATCCGCCACGGGAGGATGCCAAGGCAACCATCGCGACCGCCCTTGCCATGGGCGTGAAGATTAAGATGGTAACGGGCGACGCGCTGGCTATCGCCAAGGAAACCGCCAAAAAGTTGGACATGGGCACGAATATCCTCGATGCCCGAGGCCTGGGCGACTCCAAGAAGCAGGAGACCCCGGCGGTGGCCGAGTCTATCGAGAAGGCCGACGGGTTTGCGCAAGTGTTCCCCGAGCACAAGTTTCACATCGTCGATGTCCTCCAAAAACGCGCCCACATTGTCGGCATGACGGGCGACGGGGTGAATGACGCCCCCGCGCTGAAGAAAGCCGACTGCGGGATCGCCGTTTCCGATGCAACCGACGCGGCGCGCGCGGCGGCGGCCATCGTGCTCTTGACTCCCGGCCTCTCGGTGATTATTGACGCGATCAAGGAGAGCCGGCGAATTTTCCAGCGGATGAACAGCTACGCGATCTACCGCATTGCCGAAACATTGCGCGTTCTGTTCTTCATGACGCTCGCGATCCTCGTCTTTAACTTCTATCCATTGACGGCGGTGATGATCGTGATGCTGGCGTTGCTCAACGACGGCGCGATCCTCTCCATTGCCTACGACAACGTTCACTACAAGGATCAGCCCGAGGCTTGGAACATGCGCATGGTCCTGGGGATTTCCACGGTGCTGGGCGTCATCGGAGTCATATCCGCCTTCGGATTGTTCTACCTTGGGGAGAACGTCTTTCATCTGGACCGGGCGCACATCCAGACGCTGATGTACTTGAAATTGTCCGTGGCCGGGCATCTGACGATCTTCCTGACGCGCACGCGCGGCCCGTTCTGGTCCATTCGCCCCGCACGAATTCTCTGGGGAGCCGTGCTCGGCACTCAAATCGTGGCGACGCTGATCGCGGTGTATGGGCTGTTTATGACGCCCCTCGGCTGGGGTTGGGCACTGTTTGTTTGGGGCTATGCACTGGTGTGGTTCCTCCTGAATGATCAACTCAAACTGCTCGCGTATCGGGTTTTTGATCCTGCGAAAGCCAAGCTACTGTCCGATTTGACACCGCAGATCGCCAAACGTGCGTATGAACTGTACGAGGGGCGAGGCCGCAAAGACGGTCAAGCAGTTCGAGACTGGGAGAAGGCGGAGCGGGAAATCCGGAAAGAAGAATCCCGCAAATGATTCGGAGTGAACTATATGTGAAGCAACGATGTGGCGTTCGAGTGGATTCTTCCTTGAGAGAACGAGGAAGGCCCTTTCGACCAGACTCAAGAGAACGTTGTTAGCGATGGATCACCGGATTTCCCGAGGAACGCGGGACCCATGCGCCCGAACAGCTACCACTTTGCCTGGGTCATCGAGGAAGCCTGGCGGGGGTCATAGCGACGTCTAAACTGCGAACGAGTGATGGCGGGACTCCTCCATTGACATTTCTAGCGTTCTTGCTTCTTGGGTTTCCTCCTCAATTTCTGCATCACCAATCTGCCCAAGCCGACCACTGATCCATTGCGGGCAACCATTACCACCTCGTTCATTTCCTCCACGGTCTTCCCGAGGTCAGATTTCATTGAAGCGGACTTCGTCACCGCCAGGATTTGACTGGGATACACGCTTCTATGGCCGACCATGAGGAAACTGACGATGCAGGTTATTGCTGCATACGGGCTAAGGCTCGCACCGAAGAGCTCGATCGCCATGACGCTGGCTGAGATCGGAGTATTTGCGCATCCCGCAAGGGTGCCCACCATCCCGAGCGCGGCCCCTGTCGCAGGGTCCAACCCAACTGCCCAGGCGAGGAAGCTCCCTGCAGTTGCCCCAATGAAAAAAATCGGCGTGACGATGCCACCGCTCCCGCCAAATGCGAGAGTGATCGCCGTCGCTGCCATTTTAATGAACGGATCGTATCCGGTTCCCACGCTTGTACCGTTAAGCATTGATTCGACGGTCGAGAGGCCGAGCCCAAGATACCGGTCGCCGAGCAGGAGCGTGACCAGAAGCAATACCCCACCAAGCAATCCCTTTAACGGCACCCACCAACGGAGTCGGTCCGATAGTCGTTCTGTGAGTTTGATCATTTCAATGAACAGAAACGACACCAGCCCAAATGCTACTCCGCCAAGAACCACCTTGAAAAAATAAAGTTCACTGAAGGTGGGAATAAAGTTGATGGGGTGATGGAAATAGGTCGTCCCCATGGCTGTGGAAACTTGGTAGCCTATGATCCCCGCCACAAAAGAGGGAAATAGGACCGCGTATTGGAGCTGTCCTATGGCAAGAACCTCCACACCGAACAGAGCCCCAGCCACAGGAGTGCCGAAGACTGTCGAGAATCCTGCGCTGACTCCGCAGATCACGAGTTTTTTCCGATCAGTCTCGTCAAATCGAAAGAGACGAGCGAGTGATGAGGAGATGCCAGCCCCAATCTGCGCACAAGGGCCTTCTTTGCCCGCAGATCCCCCCGCTGCAAGGGTCACCACCGTCGCCAGAAGTTTGACAGGGACAACAAGCGGTTTAATAATCCCTGCATGCTGGTGAATTGCTTCGATGACTTTTTCGGTGCCATGTCCCTTTGCGTCGGGCGCGAGATATTTGACAATCAGCGCCGAGAGAAACAGAGCAATCGGAAGGAGCGCGTAGTGATACGGGACGTCCCCAAGAGAGCCGGTTGCCCATTTCAGGCACCATAGGAACAGCGCTGTTGACCCACCAACAAGAACTCCCACCAACGAGGCGAGGGCAAACCACTTCAGCACACTAATGAACAGAACCGAGGTTTCAGTTATACGTCTTCTCATTCTCGACTCACTAGAAGATTTCCTGATACAAGCTTGACAATTACAATACGGAACAACAGGACAACCTTCAACCTACACAACTGGCGATGAGGCACAAAAGATCAGTGGGTCAGTTGCTCCTGCAGTCTGATGCTCACACTGTTTCCGGGAAGGCGGAAGGAAAACGCCGTCCCTACTTTCACAGTACTTGTCACAGCGATCGTGACGCCGTGGATTTCAAGAATCTTCTTCACGATAGCCAGTCCAAGTCCCGACCCGTGCTTACTGTTTTCAATGGTACGTGGCCCGCGATGGAACCGATCAAAGATGTGCGGCAGATCTTCGGCCGCTATCCCCTCGCCCGTATCGGCCACGTTTACATGAACACCCCCCTCATCACCTGTCAGTGAGATCGTAATGGTGCCACCTGCCGGAGTGTAGTTGATTGCGTTGTCAAGGAGATTCTGGAAAACGCGCTCGATCAGACTGATGTCTGCGCACACATACGGAAGCTTTCGGGGAAAATCCATGACAATCTTGACATGCCGATCGTCGGCAAGAATTCGCTGTTTCTGGACCACATCCTGGACCAATTCGGCGATTGAGAACTGTTCGAGTTTCGGCACAGTTTGTTTGGCCTCGAGCTTTGAAAGTTCGAGAAGTTCTTCGACGAGTTTCTTCAACCGTTCTGTGCCTTTAAGAACGGTCCGCAAGTACGATTTGCGCTGGTCATCGGTCAGCACTTTGTCCTTCATTAAGATCGTTTCAACGTAACCATGAATGGACACGAGCGGGGTCCGAAGATCATGAGAAACATTTGCCACGAGATCCCGTCGCAACGTGTCCATGGTCTTGATCTCCTCGAGTTGCCGGACGATCGCATCGGCCATCTCATTGAACGCCACGGCGAGCTCATTGAATTCCGGTGTTGAACTGGGAGAGATTCTTACCGCATGATCTCCGCCCTGGAAACGCTTCACAACAGCGATGACCCTCCGCAAACTTCGAACGACCAGTCCAAACGCGAGCAAGCCCAGAACAGCCGCTCCCAGCAGCGTTAGTCCCATTGTCCGGGCGCCGAGGCGAAGGATATAACTTCCGAGAAGCATGTGAATGGATGAGTCGAATTCCTCGCCGCCGAGAATCACATAGAGATATCCTTCAACCCTGCCGTCCAGCATGATGGCGGCGGCCGAGAAGACCTTCTCACGGTTGAGTCCGCGCGGATCATCCCCCTCCTGAAACGAAGAAGCACCGTTGCGCAGGAAGGCATCGATCGGAGCCAGGTTCACCGATTTCCTTTTGATCACGCTGTCCGGGGCGGAGTACGCGAGGATGGCACCGTGCGGGTCGAGAAGATAGACTTCCAGGCTTGGATTGATCGTCATGACGTCGGTGAAAAGCCCATGGAGTGCCGCTTGATCGATCACCCCCCGGTCCATAAGGTGAACCCGGGCGGCGACGTATGGAGCGACCATGGCATTGAGCCTCTGGCTTGCCTCCTGATAGTACATCTCGGCCGTGAAGGTGGTGATGTACACATTGGCCAGTGCAAGCACCAAGAGGATGGCGAGGAGGATCCCGGACAACTTCCAGTACAGGCCTTTGAACCGTGTGAAGAAGTGGCTCGCGCTTGGCATTGTCATTCTTCCCCTGCCAGTTCCCCAACCTCTGCGAAGCGATAACCCACCCCCCATGTCGTCAGAATATAGAGTGGGCTTGTCACATCGTCTTCGATCTTTGCCCGGAGGCGGTTGATGTGTGAGTTGACCGTGTGTCCGTACCCCTGATACTCCGAACCCCACACCGTGTTGAGGATTTCCTCCCGGGTAAACGTCCGCCCCGGATGTGAAGCAAAGAGGAGGAGGAGATCGTACTCTTTTGGCGTTAGCTCGATCTTCTTCCCACGCACAGTCACTTTTCTACTGAGGGGGTCTACGACGAGGTCCTTCCTGGTGATTCTCGGTTGTTTCCCCGCGTCGCGGTTTTCCTTCAACGCTTCCACCCTGCGAAACATTGCTTTCACACGAGCGATGAATTCCCTGATGCTAAATGGTTTGGTAAGATAGTCGTCTGCGCCCAACTCGAGTCCAAGAACTCGGTCGATCTCATCGGATCGCGAGGTAAGCATAAGAATGGGGGTGTAATCCCTCTCTGCGCGTATCTCCTTACAGATCTCGGTTCCATCCAAGCCGGGAAGCGTGAGGTCGAGAACGATGAGTTCGTACTTATTCCTCAGGGCCTTCGCCAAGCCGACTTCCCCGTCCCCCGCAATTTCACAACGGCAACCAAGGTCAGAAAGGTGAAGTTCGACAAGCTTGGCAATGTCGTTGTCGTCTTCAATAATCAGAACTGACCGACGCATCATCGCGGCTACTCCGAGGGGGTCGCACGTTATCTCTCTAGTGCCGAAAAACATAGTAAAAATCCTTGTGAATGTCAGCCTTCATGATACACTCCAAGAATCACAAAACTATCACGATCGAAAACTTAAAAAGAACAATTCTGTGAAGGTAACAGGACACCAAATGCGTATCCTGGGGCCGTCATCTGTTTCGCGTGTTGGGGAGTCCACACGCATTCAACCATTCTTCTTTGTGGAGGAGCTGTCATGCGCCATCTCACAATTTTGTCTGTTCTGGGCATGCTTGGGGGTTTGTTGCTCTCCGGATGCCAGGACCATTCTTCGATGAACACTGTTACCGGTCCCGACGGCCCAAACGGGAGCATCGCTCCAGGAGTTGCCACAAATAACAGTCCACTGTCTGAGTTTGAAGGGTCTGGTGTGGTCTATACGCTTTCGAACGATGCATCTGAAAATTCCATCCTCCGATTCTCAGGAGATGGCACATTCCTCTCTTATGATGACCGGCGAATTCCCTACCGGCGGGAAAGGCTCCGGGAGCGGACTTGGCAGTCAGGGATCTCTCGTCCGGCAGGGTGAAATGCTTTATGCAGTGAATGCCGGAAGCAATGAGATTTCGGTGATGCGCGGGACCGGAGATGGGTTGCACCTGATCGGAAAGGTAGCATCGGGCGGAACGATGCCGATCAGCCTGACAGTCCGCGGCAATCTGCTTTATGTTCTCAACGCCGGAGGAGCGGGGAATATTACGGGATTTCGTGGGGCGGCTTCTGGACATCTCATGCAGATCCACGGCTCCACAAGACCGCTCAGTGGCGATGGCGTGGGCCCGGCTGAGGTGGAGTTCAATCCCAACGGCACGGTCCTCGTCGTTACAGAGAAGATGACGAACAAGATCGACACCTACAGGGTCGGACCAAACGGTGTAGCGTCCGGTCCATCGGTCCAGAATTCCACAGGCATGACACCGTTCGGTTTTGAATTTACTCCGCGGGGACAACTCATCGTCTCTGACGCATTCGGTGGCGCAGCGGGACAAAGTGCTCTTTCGTCCTATCGACTTGAGTTTGGCGGATCACTTGAGCTGATCACCGGTCCGGTGCAAAACGGACAGGCAGCCGCATGCTGGGTGGTCGTGACCAACAACGGAAGGTTCACGTATACGACCAATGCCGGGACAAACAACATCTCCGGGTATCAAATCCGGCCGGACGGCGGGCTCATCCTCCTGCATGATGGCGGCATTACAGCTACGACCGACGCCTCACCAATCGACATGTCGTTGTCGAATGGATCCAGAGTGCTTTACGCATTGAATGCCGTCGGGCATTCAATCACTGCATTTCGAGTCAACCAGGTCACTGGCGCATTGACGCCACTCGGCAAAGCGACCGGGCTCCCGGCAAGCACTGTTGGACTTGCAGCAATGTAGATTTACGGGGATTGAGGAAATCGGATCGGCGGGAAGCGATGCGGCGGCAGAGTCGCAGGTGAAGGCTGTCTGCCGCCGGCCCGCTCACAAAGGACGGTTCAACAACGCCGGCACAATCGTAGGAGGAGTACATGGTCGGAAAGATGATTATGGGAGTGGGTATGGCAGTGATCTCACTTTCAATATTGAACCTGTCATTCGGCGGAAACGGAGGAAGAAGGGCAACGACACTGATGAAGGATGCGCATGGAATGAACCTGCCCACTGCCACGTTTGGCGCGGGTTGTTTTTGGCACGTTGAGGATATTTTCAGATCTGTCGAGGGGGTTGTGTCAACGGAGGTGGGATTTGAAGGCGGGACCCTCGACCATCCATCGTACAGGGACGTCTGCACAAATACTACCGGTCATGCTGAAGTGGTGAAGGTGACCTTCGACCCAAGAATCGTCTCCTACGAGAAGCTTCTTGCGACGTTTTTTGCGCTTCACGATCCGACCACGGTAAACCGGCAAGGGCCGGATGTGGGGATGCAATATCGCTCGGTAATCTTCTATAACTCGCCCGAACAGAAGAAACAGGCGAACGCATTCAAGGCCGAGCTGGAACGAATAAAGCGGTACGACGCGCCAATAGTCACGGAGATTGTCCCGGCCTCGACATTCTGGCGCGCGGAAGAATACCATCAGCAGTACTATGAGAAGGAACGAGGAGATAACAGATGAGAGTCAGTGGATTACTCGTGATGATCCTTGCAGGTGCTGCGCTCGCATTTGCGGGCGATCCCTCGCTAAGGCTCTATTCGGTGGAACAAAAAGGGTATATCATGGTGGACAGAGTCACAAAAAGCGACGTGCAGTGGAAACAGCAGTTGACTCCTCTCGAGTACAATGTAACACGCGAAAAGGGAACGGAGAGGCCATTCACGGGAGAATATGTAAACAACCACAGGCAAGGACTCTACCGGTGCGTCTGCTGCGGGAACGATCTTTTCACGTCAGAGACCAAATTCGACTCTGGAACCGGCTGGCCGAGTTTCTTCGAGCCAGTGGCGAAGGAAAACGTGCTTGAGGAGACAGACAATAGCCTCTTCATGACAAGGACTGAAGTCACCTGCGCTCGTTGCGGAGCGCATCTGGGACACGTGTTTGACGATGGCCCGAAGCCAACGGGGCTCCGCTATTGCATGAATTCAGCGGCACTGGTATTTGTCCCTGCGTGAGAACACGAAATGAAGGGACGCAGGCGTTGCCCACATGCACTCCTATTCTCTCGTTAACGGGTAACTTCCCCATTTCATTTCCGAGTGATAGGAGGTTGTGGTTGCATGGCAGAGCATGGAGTGCTCGTCATGATCTTCGTCAAGTGCTTCAGAAAGAAATTGTCCCACATTCACGTTGAGCCCGTGGGTGCTCAGCGAGCTACTCAGGAAGCCGGTGAGCGTGTGCTGGCGGCAGTCATCGCTTTCAAGACTCTCATGCCAATACTCAGGACAACGGATCCGCCAAGCCCCAGGAGTACAAGGTCTGCACCGGAATGATGGCGTGCGAGCTCAATAATCACAATCACTTCTCCCAACACCAACAGTGTGAAGGAAAGACCGCCCTGGAACCGGCCCAATTCGCTCTGTGTCCAATATCCGATCGTGTGCGTCAATTCCCTCCCGTCCTCCGAATCCGTGCACAGATGTTTGATGCTGCACCTGTTGCACACTCTTCCTTCTGCCTTGTATCGGGCGAAGCCACGCTCGTGATTTACTTCCATCAACCCCAGCATGTTCCCTTGCGAACACTCCCAGACATTGAGATGACGATGGAACCGGAAACCGACGGTCCTCGATTGAAGTATGCGATTGTGCGAGGAACGAGCCATCAACCCAAATCCCCAGGCAACCAGGACAAGGAAGGCGACATAACCCACTGCGAACAGGACCTCGACATGCACAGCTTCCGCGGTCACTTCTGTCCCTCTCCGTGCGACATCGTGATTTCCGTGAACAAGAAGGCACGCTGACCTTCTCCCGCCGTCTTGACAACTTTGGATCTGACTCCCTTCCAGGTCAGGAAGAGTATCGGCAGAATGCCTATAATAAAAAGAGCATCCCCGGGGAAACGGATCCATTCGATGATCGAGTTCGTCCCCGATGTAAGGAACTTCATTGATCGTGCTTCAAAGTACCCCGCGCTCACGGACTGGTAGAGCTGAAGCATCCCGAGCGGAAGCAGTGTGGCAAATGACATCCAGGCAAGGCCGATGTTGAGCGCCCAGAAACTGAACTTGACCGATCGGTCGGACCACCGCTCCTCCGGAACAATGTACCGCAAGCAAAACAGCGCAAGCCCAACCGCAAGCATCCCGTAGACACCCATGAACGCAGTGTGCGCATGATTTGCTGTCAACGATGTCCCGATCTCGTAGTACGAAACAATCGGCATGTTGATCAGGAAGCCGAAGATCCCTGCTCCAAGGAAGTTCCAGAAGCCAACGGCACCGAGGAACATCACTGCCCATCGGTGCGGGAAAGCGGACATCGAACCGCTCACCTGTACTGCACCGAGCTGGAGAAAACTCCACGCTTCAACAGTGAGGAAGGCAAGCGGGACTACCTCGAACGCAGAGAACACTGCACCGAGGGCCATCGTCTCGACCGGCGTCCCGTTGAAGTACATGTGATGCATGGTTCCGATGACGCCGCCGACGGAATAGATGATGAAGTCCAGATAGATCAAGGTCAAGGCCACCCGTTCTGTCACCACCCCGATGAGCACAAACAAATAGGCCACGATGACGGTAGTGAACAATTCAAGAAAGTCCTCCACCCAGAGATGCACCACCCACCATCGCCAGTACTCGGCCGTTGTAATGTTCGACGACGTCTGGGCAAGCATTCCCACCGCATAGAACGCGGGGATGGCGAGGGCCGCATAAAAGAACATCCATGGCATGTTCCCGAAATGTTCCTGGGAGAGGCGCCTGCGCAGAACCCGGAAAAGCATGATGACCCAGAAGGCCAGCCCGACTGAGAGAAGCAACTGCCAGAACCTGCCCAGATCGAGATACTCAAAGCCCTGATTGCCGAACCAGATCCAGTGGTCTCGTATCCATCCATAAATGCCGGCATATTCACCGAACAGGCTTCCGAACACGACAATTGCGAGCGCACCGAGCAGACCGTAGGCAAGCCAATGCTGCCGTTTCGGTTCTCCGCCGGCGATGATCGGGGCAATGAAAATGCCGGCAGCAAGATACGATGTCGCCACCCAGAAGATGGCAATCTGCAAGTGCCAGGTGCGCGCAAGATTGTACGGGAGGATTGCTGCGAGATCGATGCCGAAGAAATTCGAGATGTCCGCGCGATAGTGCTGAACTGCGCCGCCCAGAAGCGCTTGAACCAGAAACAACAATGCCATCACGAAGAAGAAATAAGCCGTTGATCGCTGTCCCGGCGTCAGCGGCACCTCTCCGGGCCGGACGAAGGAAAGCGTCTGTTGATCGCGCCCGTGCCACCCGAGAATCCTCCATCGGCCGAACGCTCCCATCATCAAGCCGATGCCTCCAAGCAGGGTGATGATGGAAACGACGCTCCAGACGACGACCTCCGCACTCGGCCGATTGTTGACGAGCGGCTCCGGCGGCCAATTGTTTGTGTACGTAAAATCCTTGCCCGGCCGGAGCGCCGAAGATGCCCACGCGGTCCACGCAAAATACGCCGTCATCTGTCGGATATCATTCGGGTCCGTGATGGCATTCGGCCGGAGACCGTTGCGTGAGGAGGGATCTGAGAAGAACGACCCATAGGAATTGACAAGCTGGTGATAAGCCGCTTCCTGGGCATGAGAAACGACAAGAGTCTTCGTCGATGGGTCGTAGCGGTTGGTTTTGAAGTCGTCGATCGTTCGTTGATGGGCAACATCGGAGTGGGCGCCGCCATATTCATCCAACACGATGAGGGCGGCCCGGCGAAGATAATCTGCCGTGTAGTCCGGTCCAAGGTATGCGCCGTGCCCAAGGATTGATCCGTATTCCATCAATCCATTGCGAAGGAAGACTTGCTGTCCCTTGAGAATGTCATCACCGGTATAAAGCAGCAGGCCTGATTCGCTCACGATGTTTTGGGGAATCGGCGGCTCATCGATATATGTGCGGTACGCGAGAAAGCCAAGGACAAAGAACCCGAAGACGAACACCACGATCGCCGTTTGCGTCCAGTATTTTGAGATGATGAGATTGCGCTTCGCTGCAATGGAAGGAACAGGTGAGTGTGTATCAGTGGTCGACGACACTTTGGGGCCTCCTCTCAGTTGCAAAGACATTTCTGCACAACCACACGGCGCAAGACTTCTTCACCAGGAACGCATTCATTCCCCGGTCGCGCATGATTTCCGTACGGCTCGCTGCATTCACTTCAAGGTTTGATCATCGTCAGAATCATCTTGTAGCGGCTCGGCGCTATCAGCGCATGCAACTGCAGAGCAGGCATGAGGATCATCTCGCCCGCCTGAAGTCGGTGGGACTTCCCGGCGACGGTAATGTCCGCAGTGCCTTCCAGAATCTGCACAACGGCGTCGAACGGCGAGGTGTGCTCGGTCAGGCCTTCTCCTTCGTCAAACGCGAAGAGCGTGACACTCCCCCCTGACCTCTTCACGATCTCCCGGCTCACCACGGCGCCTTGTTGGTAGTCGATGAATTCCGCTATCTTCGCCACGGTTGCAGCGGGAAGACCTTTGGGTTTTGATGATGGCTCGTCGGACATTCAATACACCTTTCTCTGGTTTGAATGGTCTCGCCCACGGACATCGTGCTGCAGGCAATCGATCGTCCTGGTATCGCAGTCCACGATGTCGGGTCTCGCCACCTTACATTTGCATAATGGTCAAAAGAATCGTGGAATCGTCCGACGCCCGTACATCATGAGGGATGGTCTTCCGAAGAGTGAACAGACCTCCGTTTCGCAATTGATATTCCGCGTTCTTCACTGAAATGGTAACCTTTCCCGAAACCACGTAGAGAGCCATAGGGCCCTCGACCTTGTGCTCCCGGAGACTGGTTCCTTTTCTCAAGGCAATAAGGACGACACGCATATGGGGATATTTCGCCAGAGTCTTCCCGTTTCGTTCGCCAGCAATCCATTCCGGCTCGGCTTTCAGCGATCGGGCTTCCCTGTCTATGTCGAGAGCAAGCAGCGGGGAATCGATCTGCCGTTCCTTCACTGTGTTCGGATTGACGTTTCGCATGTCCTCCTCTTTCTCTTAGTGTCACGTATCACAACCGTAGTGCCTTCTCTTCCGTTGAACCAGCGCCTTCAATCCGCGGCGTATTCAGCGTTTGGAGACGCTTCTCCTTGAGCGTGTTCATCAATACATCGAATGCTTTGACGAACTTTTGCACGCCCTCGTCCTCGAGTTGCTGGGTGACCGCGTCGAGATCAATCCCCACTTCGACTAATCGCCGAAGTGTCTCGGGCGCCTTCGCTGCGTCGCTTGTCAAACTCGACGCCGGTTTGCCGTGGTCTCGATAAGCAACGAGAGTTTCCAGCGGGATCGTGTCGACTGTCTCTGGTCCGATGAGAGCCTCGACGTACTTCAGATCGTTGTATGCGGGATTTTTCGTACTGGTGCTGGCCCACAATAGACGTTGAGTCCTCGCACCAAGGGCACGGAGTCTGCCAAAGCGCGTACTGCCAAAGATCTCCTGGTAAATCTCATACGCCGCCTTGGCGCTGAGGATCGCAACCTGTCCGTGGAGGCTTGTAGCGAGCCGAGCCTTGGCTTCGTCCGTTGCGACCAGTTTCTCCAGCACCGGGTCGATCAACACATCGATGCGACTGAGGAAAACACTCGCGACGGATGCCACGGACTTTGGTGACTTGCCTCGGGCGACCAGAGTCTCGAGTCCCGAAATGTACGCCTCGGCGACCTGTCGATACCGTGGCAGCCCGAACAGCAAAGTAATATTGATGTTGATCCCCTCGCCGATCAACTGCTGAATAGCCGGCAATCCTGCCATGGTCGCAGGTACTTTGATCATGACATTCGGGCGTGCCACGGCGGTCCATAGTCGCCGGGCATCAGCGATTGTCCCGGCAGTGTCATGCGCGAGGGAGGGGGAGACTTCCAGGCTCACAAACCCATCGGCCCCATCCAACCGATCATAGATGGGACGAAAGAGATCGGCCGCGTGTTGAATGTCCTCCACCGTGAGGGCAGTATAGATTTCGTCCACACTCCTCCCCTCGAGCGTTAGTGCGCGGATGGCGTCGTCGTAGTCGTGACTGTCCGCAATGGCCTTTTCAAAGATGGACGGATTGGAGGTCATACCGCTCAGCCCGTCCTCTTCAATAAGGTGTTGCAGTTCACCCGACACAATTGTCCCGCGCCGGATGAAGTCCATCCAGATGCTCTGGCCAAAGCGCTCAAGCTTCAGCAATGGATTTTCTTTCATGCTTCTTCCTCCCGTAAATACTCCGCTTCAGCAACGATAACCTCCTCGGATGTTCCCATCCAGAATGTCTCAATGACGCGCACGCCGGACCAGGGAACGATCACCAAAGCGTGCGGTTGATTCTTTCGCCCTGATCGGATTAGAAATGATCGGTCTGGGAACATTGACCCAAGGAGTCAGGTCATGCCCCTTGAGGCTTGTTCGGTCTCCATTCTCAGACTTCGTATCCGCGCACAACAAGATCATTTGTTATCAGCGAACGATGGCACCGTCACCTCCTCTCTTTCCTTCGATCCAATTCACGTTGATGTGACCTGCTCAACGAGTGATCTTGTGTTCCCACGTGAATTGAACAACCTCGCGATTGATTGGCTGTACGGTCCGAAGATACTTACAATTGTTCCCTTTGGTGGTCGCCACGCGACATCCCCGTTCAGGCAGGTCACGGGGGGGGATTTGCAGTCTTGACACGGCTGTGTTATGACAGTTTTCCCAGGATGCTCTGGACGTGACTTTTGACTTTGAACGATGCAATCTTGAGTCGTTCGGCAACTTGAGAAATGAACGAACCCCCGGAGCCGCGACCGAGGTATCTCGTTGCTTGTTGATCCTCGCATTGATTCCTTTCCGCAAGATCCGGTTGTCTTCCAAAAGGAGTATTCGGATTCGCGCCATAGTCTCCCCCCCAGGCTTTTTCTATCCGTGAATAGCGCGAGGGGACTTCCGTTTTCTATCACCGTTTGCGGAGGTTTCCGCGATCGTTATCGAACAGCCCTTGGCATACTCTGCGAGTCCATCTAGAATCAGTGCGCGGGCCCGTTGCCTGTTTTTATCGAAATTCCGGGTTGTGTTATGTGCGAGGGATCGAGGATCGTCTCTGCGTCGGCTTTCGTGAGATATCCCAACTCGACAACAACATCCTTCACGGCCCTATGCTGCCTCATTGCTTTTTTGGCCACCTCGGCAGCCTTGTCATACCCAATGATCGGGTTGAGAGCAGTCACAAGCACTGGACTCTTCTGCGTAAGTTCGTTGATCCGGTCTTCGTTCACCACGAAACCTTTGATCGCGTTTTCTGCGAGAAGACGGGAGCCGTTCGCCAGAAGTGTGATCGACTGGAGAATGTTGTAGGCAATCACCGGAAGCATCACATTCAACTGGAATTCTCCCATCGCATTTGCAAATGCGACGACAGTATCATTCCCAAGAACCTGTACAGCAACCATCCTTGTCGCCTCAGGAACAACGGGGTTGACCTTTCCTGGCATGATTGAAGACCCCGGTTGAAGCGCGGGAAGCTCAATTTCGTTGAGTCCCGCAATAGGTCCGCTGTTCATCCATCGCAGGTCATTGCATATCTTGATGAGGATGGTAGCGTAGACCTTGAGTTGACCCGAAAGTTCAGCGATAGTATCCTGTGCCGCCTGCACCTCGAAGTGATTAGTCGCTTCCCTGAACTCCACACCTGTCATGATGGAGAGTTTCTTCGCAACCCGCGCGCCGAAGCCCCTCGGGGTGTTTACACCGGTGCCGACAGCCGTCCCGCCGATAGCCAACTCCGAAAGTCGGGGCAGCGTCTCTTCAATCCTTGCCTTAGAATGCTGAACCTGGCCGGCCCATCCTGACATTTCCTGTCCGAGAGTAAGCGGTAAGGCGTCCATCAGATGCGTCCGGCCGGTTTTCACAGTGGCGCTGTACATCGCAACCTTTTCTTCGATGGTTGTCCGCAGAATCTCCAGCGATGGAAGGAGCAGCTCCTTTATTTGCAGATAGGCACTGACATGAATGGCGGCGGGTATCACGTCGTTCGACGACTGTCCCATGTTCACATGATCATTGGGATGACCAGGGGAGCTGCTCTGTCTTCGCCCACTAAGGATCTCGTTCGCCCTCGTTGCGATAACCTCATTCACATTCATGTTGGTCGATGTGCCGGATCCAGTCTGGAAGATATCGAGCGGAAATTGCCCCTCGAATTTCCCGGCGATTATCTCGTCACATCCACGCTCGATCGCACCAGCAATCGCGGGTTTGAGCAAACCCAGCTCGAGATTGACAGCCGCACAAGCCTTCTTAATCATGACTAGTGAATTGATAAACGCCATCGGAAATACTATTCCGCTTACACGGAAATAATTGAGGGCTCTCTGCGTTTGAGCCCCCCAATAAGCTTCCTCTGGCACCTTCAGTTCGCCTATTGAATCCTTTTCTACACGTTCAGCGTTTATCATCGAAGACTCCGAGAGAGGGAAGGGTTGTCATCGTTCATTCGTTGAAGGGTCGGCATGACGTTTGTCCTGGAGGTCAGCGTAAATTAACCACCTGCCTTCGTGCGACGAGGTCCACTCGCTCCTTTCCTTTCTACAACGTCTTCGAGAGAGGAGGATGATCATACGGAGCGACTGGCTCCGCGCTGATCGGCCCGATGATGCCGCTTGGATCGACTTCGCGGATGCCACCCACCCCAGCCGCCGCAGTCATTCCTCCACCGTTAATCAAATACGGAAAATTCGTCATCGTCTGTTGTCTCCGATGTTTGTCGTTCTCCTAGTTTTCCAGAGCTCTCACTTTCTCCAGGCGGCGTTGGTGACGTTCTGCGCCAATGTAACGCGCCACAAGGAATGCTTTGGTCAAATCCCACGCCAGCGCCCAACCAAGCACGCCCGCGCCGAAGCAGATGACGTTCATGTCGTCGTCTTCCACTCCCTGGTGTGCGGAAAAGATGTCGTGAACCAGCGCTGCACGTACCCCTTTTACCTTATTCGCGGCAACGCACGCTCCCACTCCGCTTCCGCAGATCGCTACCCCGCGCTCCACATCACCGCTGACCACGCTCCGAATCAATCGAACGACATAATCGGGATAGCCGTCTTCCGGGTTCAGACTGGAAGGACCGAAGTCCAAGACTTCGTGCTGCGACTCGTGCAGGGTCTTGATCAACCGTTCCTTGAGGGCGAACCCCGCATGATCAGCCGCAATTCCGATACGCATTATGTCGCCTCCTGTTTCCGGTTCACCAACTCGGTGGCACGTTTGAAGACATTCTCCGCCGTGAAGCCGTATTCGCGCATCATGACGTTGCCCCGGGCCGATGCACCGAAACGGTCTATTCCAATCACTTTCCCTCCGTTGCCCACATATTTGCACCAACCCTGGCTTGCGCCTGCCTCAACGGCAAGCCGCGCACGCATTGACGGAGGAAGAACAGAGTCGCGATAGACAGGAGGTTGGGCATCAAACAGTTCCCAACTCGGCATGGAGACGATCCGGGTGTTGATCTTATGCTCGGCCAGTCTTTGGCTGGCAGCAACGATCAGACTGACTTCCGACCCGCTCGCGATCAAGATGATATCCGGATTTCCTCTCGGAGCATCGGCGAGGATATACGCACCGCGACGCAAACCATCTGCCGCCGCAAATTGGGTGCGGTCGAGTGTGGGGACATCCTGCCGTGTTAGGACAAGCATGACCGGCCGGTCGCGCGTCTGGAGTGCGACCCGCCACGCCACGGACGTCTCATTCGCGTCGCATGGGCGGATGACGATCACATCAGGGATCGCGCGCAGCGTGGCCAATTGCTCTACCGGCTGATGCGTCGGGCCATCTTCGCCAAGAGCGATGCTATCGTGAGTGAAAACGAAGATCACTCCCAGTTTCATCAGCGCCGCCAATCGAATCGGTGGCCGCATGTAATCCGAGAAGATGAGGAACGTCGCAGTGAACGGAATGAGGCCGCCATGCACCGCCAACCCATTCGCGATCGATCCCATCGCATGCTCGCGGACACCAAAGTGCAGGTTGCGGCCCGCGTAACTCCAGCCGCCGCCTGTCGATCCCTGGAGGTCGCCGGCATCGTCGCGCTGGTTTTCAAAATCGCCCATCGCTTGCAGCCCTGTCCGGGTGGACGGATCGAGATCTGCAGAGCCCCCGATCAGCGACGGAATTTTCTGACCGATCGCGTTCAATACTTTGCCCGTCGCGGCGCGGGTTGCCATGCCTTTCGGGTCGGCCGGGAAGACTGGGATGTTGGTGTCCCAGCCTTTCTGCAATTCGCCGGCGATCCCCTGCTGAAAATGCACGGCGAGGTCGGGGAAAGCTTTCGAGTACTCCGAGAATCTCACATTCCATTCCGCTTCGGCCTGTTCGCCGTTTTTAACTGCGAGACGACAATGCGCGATCACTTTGTCCGGAATGTTGAACGTCGGGTCGAGCGGCCAGCCCAATGCTTCTTTCGTCAATTTCACTTCTTCCTTGCCGAGCGGCGAGCCGTGCGCCCCAAAGGTGTCCTGCTTGTTGGGTGAGCCGTAGCCGATATGCGTGCGCACGAGAATCAGCGAGGGGCGTTCGCTCTCAATTTGCGCCGCCCGAATCGCTCGGTCAATGGCCTCCAGATCGTTTCCGTTCTCAACCATCTGCGTGTGCCAGCCGTACGCGTCGAAACGCTTGGCTCGATCTTCCGTGAAAGTGATGTGCGTCGAAGCGGAAAGCGTGATGTGGTTGTCGTCGTAGAGGCAAATCAGTTTGCCGAGTTTCAAATGACCGGCGAGCGAAGCCGCCTCGGATGATACGCCTTCCATCAAATCGCCGTCGCTGACCAGCGCGTAAGTATAATGATCGACGATCCGGTGTCGCGGACGGTTGTAGTGCGCCGCGAGATAGTCTTCCGCGATCGCGATGCCGACGGCATTGGCGAACCCCTGGCCAAGGGGCCCGGTCGTCGTCTCCACACCAGGCGTCAGTCCGCGTTCAGGATGACCCGGCGTGATGCTCCCCCATTGCCGGAACTGTTTGATCTGGTCGAGGGGCAGATCGTAGCCCGTCAGATGCAGCAGGCTGTAGAGCAGCATCGAACCGTGTCCGGCAGAGAGAACAAAGCGATCCCGGTTGAACCAATGCGGATTTATTGGATTGTGCCGGAGAAACCGCGTCCACAACACATAGGCCATCGGGGCAGCACCAAGGGGCAGTCCGGGATGGCCGCTGTTGGCCCTTTCAATAGCGTCCACAGACAGGAAACGAATGGTGTTGATCGCGAGCTCATCCAATTGCGCCGGATCGAGGCTCAAAGTCTGTGCATTGCTCATATTCTTTTCTTGGGAGCGACGTTCGTCTTCATGGATCGACCCTTTATCGGAGCGGTCTTCGTGCCGACCTTCCGCAGCGTAGCTTTGGCAGGCGACTTCTTTTGCGTTCGCACCGGAGTGTCGGTCGGATACGTGATCGTGGTCCCCCGGACTCGGGCGAACGGTGTGAGTGTATGAACCTGTCGCCGATTCGCGCTCATGATGTCCGCTGTGCGAATACCACGCACGAACAATGCATCTTCAATCAGCGAGCGATGACAGCGCCATGGGACAGCCTCAGCGCACATCAAGACTATTCGCTCATGGTCTGCCAATTGGATCAATTCGTGGAGGCTCTGCTCAAATTCCGGCGTCTGCATGTAATCCGCGAACCCTCGGAAGGAGGAATTTCGCCAGCCAACGTTGATTGAATCGCGCTTCGCGTGGCGAAGCCCACCAAGTCCCGACAAGTGAATATATCCCAGGCCGGCCTTCTTCAACGATCGTGGCAACGAAGTCTTGTTGAACTGCGGATTGTACCGGGAGCGAGGCACAGTTCGCACATCCACGACGCTCGTTGCCCCGTGCGCATGAAGCAGTCGGACAAATTCCTCAAGCGTGCGCGTCGAATGTCCAATGGTCATAATCAGCGGCGGAGGTTTCTCTTTTGCCATGATGTTTGCACACTCGGCAATTCTTCTCTTGGTCAGCGCGTCCTTTCGCATTCGCGTACGTTAGGAACGTCTCACCCTTCCGAATCGTCTCTGTTTATGGATTTGTCAACTCTTGCACAGCGCCACGGGAATCGCATCTTATGCTCCTTTCCAGTACGGTCCAACTATTATTGACAGCGAGTTCAATCACGCCACGACGACTCGTGATTGATCTTTCCTGTCATGAGGTCCAGGTTGGTACGTGCCGGGAACGGTTCGGAAACTGATTGCGAGCCTGTTCCACCCGTTGATGACAACGATCGCCATGGTGAGATCCACCAACTCCTTCTCACCAAAATGCTTGCGGACCTGCTCGTAGACTTCGTCGGGAACGTGCGTCTCGCTCACCCGTGTCACTGCCTCAGTCCACGCCAATGCAGCACGTTCACGATCCGTAAAGAACGGCGTCTCGTGCCAGTCACTCAGCGCATAGAGCCGTTGCTCCGTTTCTCCACGGGCGCGAGCATCCTTGGTATGCATGTCGATGCAATAGGCGCACCCATTGAGTTGAGATGAGCGCAGTTTCACAAGCTCCAAGAGCGACGGCTCAATTCCAGTTGACTGTACATAGCGTTCAAGACCGTTCATCGCCTTATATGCGTCAGGCGCAAGAACAGTGTACTTCAATCGTGGTTGCATGCGTATCCTTTGGGGTTGTTTACATTTCAGAGTCGACTGTCAGCCCACCAACGTTCATTTCGGCATAGCCGCCATCTGACAATCGACTCTTCATTTCATTTCGGCTCAGACAAAGAGATCCGGCGCGATTCCCTCATCTTCTCCCATGATCCCTGTTCATGCGAACGGGGGAAAAGCAAGACTGCTGCGGAACAGGGTGGACCGTCGGGACGATGCAAGCCGGCAAATAATGCGTGGCGGAGTCTGAGCGGAGACCACTGAGGCAGAGCGGTCATTGTAGACAGGGACAATCTGCACTAGATATCACTGAAGACGGGACAGCAGGATGACCTTGGACCAGGCATTGTGGTGAGAAGAACGTTCCCTCTAGCGTCCATGAAACCATGAGAAGTGCAATGCCACTTTGTCGCCCTTGCGATCACGTTTCTCTCTATATTATATATGTCGTAATCCTGCTTCAAAGTTCCCGCATGCGAATCCGGAAGATAAAAGGCCAATTCAGTCGGGCGAGTGTGATCCAGCTGCCGAGTATACCTGTCCATCGCCCTCAGCAAACTTCGGTACGGGTTCGTGTTTGAACACAAAGAGCTGTGGAGGCTGAGGTTCGTGGAGGCTGTATCCTTGAATTGCGATCAGATTTCCTCTACCTTCCTTCTGGCAGGACATTGCACCTGCCTGCCATTCTTTCCGTTCGCACAACATTTTATGGAATGCCATGATTGATCCAGGAAAGCGCTTCTTCGAATGCCGCTCGATGCGACGAGCGTTCGCTGCGATGGTCCTGCTCCTGACTCTTCCTCTCTTATCAAGGGCTCAAGCCCAAAGTCCGCCGGCTCCACACTCCATCCGCGACACTGTATTGGAAAAGGCGATTGAAGGAAAAGCCCGGAGACTCGACTGGTGGCGCAAGGCGCGGTTCGGGATGTTCATTCACTGGGGACCCGTCAGCCTTGAAGGAACCGAGATTAGCTGGTCGCGTGGCGGCTTGCGTCGCGGGATCGAGAAAACCGGCATCGGCGAGGTCCCTCTCAATGTCTATGACAATCTCTACAAACGCTTCAACCCCGTCGACTTCAACGCCCAACAATGGGTCGCCATTGCGCAGTCTGCCGGCATGAAGTATATGGTGCTCACCGCGAAGCATTGCGATGGGTTCTGTCTTTGGCATACAAAGGTCGACGATTACAATATCAGGAACACGCCATTCAAGCGTGATGTCTGTGCGGAGCTCGCCGATGCCGCTCACAAAGCCGGTATCAACATCGGCTGGTATTACTCACCCATGGATTGGCGCGATCCCGATTGCCGAACTGAGCGGAATGCTGCATACGTCCGTCGCATGCAAACGCACCTCTCTGAGCTCTTGGGGAACTACGGGCGGATCGATGTGCTATGGTTCGACGCCGACGGCGGACCGGCCCCGTGGGACCAGGATCGAACGTACCATCTCGTCCGCTCGCTCCAGCCCGATATCCTCATCAGCAACCGGCTGGATATTGAGACGCCGGGATACCACGATGCCAAAACCCAGATCAGCCCGAATGCCGACTTCGCAACGCCGGAACAGCAGATCGGGTTGTTCAACAACAAACAGCCGTGGGAAACGTGCATGACCCTCGGCACGCAATGGTCTTGGAAGCCGAACGATACGCTCAAGACTTCCGGTAAATGCATCGGGATCCTCGTGCAGTGCGCAACCGGCGACGGCAATCTCCTTCTCGACGTCGGTCCGATGCCGAGCGGCGAAATCGAGCCCCGGCAGGTGACGATTCTCAGGGAAATCGGCCAGTGGTTGGGGAAATACGGGGAGTCAATCTATGAGACACGCGGAGGCCCGATTCGCAATGGTCAATGGGGTGGCTCAACGTGCAACGGAAAAACGGTGTACCTTCATATTCAGAAATGGAACGACGACAAGATCGTGTTGCCGCCTCTTAAGGGCAGAATCATCTCCTCCCACAGCCTGACCGGAGGCGACGTTACGATAGATCAAAAGCCTGGCGAGCTCATCGTGCAAATGCCTGTCGCGACCCACGACCCTGTCGATACAATCATAAAACTGGAACTCGACTCCCCCGTGACGCTGGAGTGATTCAACGATCGCGAGAGCCAGTCGTGTTGCGGATTTGAAGGCACAACTGCATGAGTTGATTTCAGCTTGGCATCCAGTACTCCTCTCCCCCCGTGGGGACTGAGCAAGTATCCCGGGTTCGCCGGCGGTCCCCTATTCTTCTCCCTTCAACAGAATCCGCCAACCTCTGTATTCGATTCGCAGAGAATATCCACCCTGATCTGGTCTACTTTCTCGTGGTCTACTCCACACCGGTGAAATGGCCTCAAATTTTCAATAGGAATTCCCCTCTCGCACCATACCCTCCATAAATCGCAAAATATTTACACGCTGGACCTGAGGACTGGAATTCGTTTAGTTCGAGCGATTTGACGTATTTTTCGAACTTTGATGTGCTCTTTTGCGTTCCTACGGTACAATGTTGAATCCTATTCCCGCGGAAATTTCAAGATCTTGCCCAGACCTCAGGAATATTCAAGCTGCACTAGACCATCGGGCGAAGGGACGATCCTGCGTTTTCCCTCTTCGTGTCTTTGCGACTGCTGCATGTTTGTTATCTCTTGACTACCAAGCTCTCGCATCATCCAAGCGCTCATGGAACATCCACCCCATCAGAGTATTGTGATTGGTGTACAGGAACCGTCGGAGACGGGTTCAGGACCTCAGCAAGAGCGCGAATTCTATTCGTTCTACGACTGGTGTCTGAACCCCATTCAGACGGTACGCGATCTTTTTGATCGTCTTCTTGCAGAGATCGACCGATACAATTCACTCCGCCTTCATTGGCAGCGTGCCGAAGCGGTGATCGCCTTGTATCTGCTTTCCTGCGCGATCGGGTGCACCCTTGACGACTATCTCTCCTGGAACCCGTTCGTCCTTACACCACTTACTGATGCATATCCGCAACTTGCATTTCTGTTTCTGGCGACCCAGAAGACTCTCAACCTCCCCTATCTCCTGTCGTCCTCCCGAAATATAAAAGCTGCGTCTCTGTGGAGGGGCGGGTGGATGCGGTTCCAGGAGCGTGTGTGTTCCTTGTTGCTCAGAGATGAGGAGCTTATCTCCCGACGAGCTTTCCTCGCTTAGAGCGAATGTCGTTGCACTGAGGAAGCAGAGCCTTGCCACAAGGATTTCCTGCGACGGAGGATGAAGCTCAATGAAGGGTATCGATGTCAGGACTTGACGCACTATGACGCTCTCACGCTGGCGGATCGCTTCATGGAAACTCAGCCGTCGAAGAGTGCGAAAATCGTCGTCATCGGACCGCGCACGGCCGGGACGTATTTCGCCCCTCTGATCAGTCACCATTTGCGCAGCCGGGGCTTCAGCAATGTTTCCTGGATAACTCTCCGGCCGAAAAAGGGGTTGTCCCGCGTCGAATCCGAATTTTTCCGGCAGAACCTCTCGAAGTGACTGTCTAGTACTTCTGACCGACGACTACTCGAACACGGGAAAGACTTTCCGGATGACGCAGGAGATCGTTTCTCGCTACGGAGTTTCGGCAAAGAACATCACCCTTCTGGCACCACTCCACCCTACCCAGCCTGTCATAAGACTGACGACCCATCCCGAAACACGCGTGATAGCCTCCGGCATGAGGACCTCTACAGAAATGCCCTCATGGCCCCGCAGAATATCGAGCCGCTCCTCAAAGAGTACCTGGCACCGGCCAGGGGAGACGTCGCCATCCTCCATCCCAACCCGGAAGTTGACGCCATCAACGCACGGCTCGAAGGGCACTATCAGGATAGTTTTCAGGTACGATTGAAAAAAGTGTATGAAGTCGAGGTGCGGCACAAGAACCAGCCGCCAGTCAGAAAGCGTGTTCTTGCGAAAAGTGTAGGATGGGGTTGGCTTGGATATCATGCGTATGTGGCAGGCACCCGTCTCCAACGGTGGGTGCCCGAGGTGCTCGGGCTCAGGAACGGATTCCTGTTTACTGCCTGGGAAGAAGGCGGCCCGTGGAGCCCGTCTGAAGTCGAGCGTGAGAGCCCCGAAGTCCTATCTTCGTACATTGTCGATCGCACGATGCAACTCCGGCTTCCGGAGGATCCCCGTTTCGAACCTCCCGAAACAGGTTGGGGTTGGCTGGAAATCGCTCGGATCCTTCGCAACGCGTACGGGAACAAGCTCGGGTATTTGAAACAGAAATCGTTGATCGACGGACTCCGGTGGACTGTCGGACCGTTTCCGTCGCTCATCGATGGCAGAATGCGACCGGACGAATGGATCAGGAGTGATCAACGAGCGGTCAAACTGGACTTTGAGCACCATAATTTCGGTGCGCCCGAATTTGACGTCGTGGATCCGGCCTATGATCTCGCCGGCACCGCATTTGAATTCCAGTTCTCCCCCGAGCAGCGGGAAAGAATGCTTCAACACTACATTGCGAAGACCGGTGACACCGCTGTTCAGGATCGGATGGTCTTGTATGAGCTGATGTACGGGACGCTGGCGCAAAGATTCGCGCGCGAAAGGATCCTCCGGAACCACCCCATCGATGATCGGGAATCCCTCAATCAGCGACACTCCCGGGCGTGGAGCTATCTTGTCTTCGCCATGGCGCGTTTCACTTCAGGCCTGATGACGAAGCGGGAACGCCCGGAACCGAATGGCGTGCTTGTCTCAATGGATCTTGACGGGGTTCTGGACTCCGAAGTCCTGGGCTTTCCGCATGGTACGCCAAGCGGCCTCTCTGCCCTCGCAACTCTGCATTTCCACGGTTTTACCGTCATTCCGAACACCGGGCGCAACATCGAACACGTCAGGACCTATTGCCGGCTTTACGGATTTCCGGCGGGAGTTGCCGAGTATGGCAGCGTCATCTTCGATGCACGGGAAGGACGAGAACTCCCGCTCATCGACGCGGAAGTATCCGATCAGCTTCTCCGTTGCCGCGACGGTTTGCGTACTCTGCCTGGCGTATTCCTCGACAGCGGGTACCGGTATTCCGTGCGGGCCTACCGGTACAACAAAACAGGGACGGAGGGACTCAGCGCTGTCGAAGCAAAAGACTTCCTCAGAGCACATCACCTCGACCGACTCACAGTCATTACTCGCGGGGTTGATTCGTACTTCGTCGGGGCGACGGCCAGCAAGGGGGCAGCGCTCGGACATCTGAGAGACCTGTTCTCACCCAGCAGGACGGTCGCAATCGGAGACTCCAATGAGGATCTTCCCATGCTTGACATCGCTGACGAGGCATTTGCGCCGGGGAATTGTTCGGCAGGGATCCTCGCTGCCGCCAGGCGGAAGAGGATCCACGTCGTCTCCCAGACACGTCAGCGAGGACTGCTGAAAATTGCGCGCGTGCTCTCGGAAGGAAAATTGCATCCCGCCCCGGAAGACCTATTGGATCCGGGAGCGGAACACTCGGTCCGCCACTTGCTGTACTCCCTCCTATCAATTGCAGAGCAATCGCGCCTACAGAGAGTACTCGCGCTGTTCGATCAGGGTCGACCGTAGTCGAGACGGGTCGGGGAAGAGTGTGAGGGAAGTTTCCGGTGCCTGCCGCGAAGCGCGTCCCGTATCACCCATCTGACGATTTGCGGGCGCGCACGCACCTGCCAAATGTCGTAGGGCATCGAAGGATAGCCGTAGGGGACGTACAGTCGGAAAGGAACGTGAAAGCCATTCGCAAGTTGAGAACACGTATGCGGTAAACTGGAAAGCTGTTCCATTTCGCACGACGTCCCGCTTTCGGTTAGCGACCGGAGAGCCTTACGTGCCAGGCCCTGGTCATGCGTCGCAACGGCCACCTGCGCCGCCTTTCCCGAGAGACGGCGGATCACCTCAAGATATCCCGCCCGCGCGTCGAATTTCGGTATTCCCGGGTCCGGCCATTGCCCTTTTACCACACGGACCGGGATTCCCCACTCGATGACCCGTGCCGCGTCCTCTGCACTTCGTTTCCACCTCCCTGGCAACGTACAGCCCAGGTTTCGGTGCTTCGCCAGTGTGCGTTCAAGGAGGTTGAACGTTCGGTCCGCCGAATCAGGGTCCATCGCATCACAGTGGATCCGGAACCCATATGTTCCTGCCCGCGCGACCAATTCTTCAAAAGAACCTGAATCGTAGTTCAGTGCAGTGACCTTGACGGACAGATAACAGTTGAGCGATTGCTCCCCGATAAGCTGCACCGCTTTGGCGTATTCCTTCACGACCGTTTTTGGTGTGTCCTGTGGCCCGGTCCAGTACCCGAACGTACAGGCCCATCCCAATCCGGCTGCCTGTCGATACACTTGCAGCGTATCAGGGAGATTCGGTCCGGCGAGGTGACTCGCAGTCATCCTCTCAACAATAACGCGTCTGACAGCCCTGATGGGATTGATCACGATTTGTCGACCGTGCGTGATTGTTCCGCCGGATGCCTCGATCGGCGGATTCGTGCCACGGCTTTCTTTGCCAGCGACCGTAAGACACCCTTGTCCTTGTTTTTTTTCGCAATTGCAACGATACGATGGAGAGTGTCTGCCGAGATCTCCAGACCATGACTGACCAGCGGAAGCGGGGAAACAGGATACCGCCGGATGGTCTCGTGGTTATGCAGGAGAGGTTTCCAGATGCTGATCCAGGATTCGTTTGCGCCGAGGAGTTCGTACGCCTCATAGCGCTTTTCGAAGGCAACCTGGATCACCTTGTGCATCAGAAGGATTCCCGGCGAACAGCGCGCATAAGCCTCATCGTACCCGACCTTCAGCACCCACAACCGGTTCGAACATTCGACGAGCAACTGCACGGCGACAGCCTTGCCGTTTATCTTGAGAAAAGCCAGGCGCATCATCCCCAGATCCACGGCGGATTTTGCGTACGTTGTGAAGAATCGGTTGAGCGGCGCATATGATGCGAGAGCCGTCTGCGTCCGCGACTTCCAACCGGATGACTCGACGCGAAATACCTCTGCGAGAAGGCCGTCCAAGGTCTCAGCAGTCGGAGTAATCAATTCGAATTTTACGGGGCCGAATTCCTCGGCGCGACGTTGCGCTCGTCGCAGGTTTGACCGCCACGAAGAAGAAATGGTGGCGGAAAATTCCTCCCAGGACGAATTGATCGGGACCCATGGCGAGGCCGATGGCGTCGAGCGTGAATACGCAAACCCGGGCCACTGCCTCTCCCGGAGCGCACGGGCTTCAAGAGAATCGGAAAGCAGGCCCTTCAGATACAGGGGTTTGCCTTTGGACAGCAATGCTCGAAGCAATTCGTTGAGCGCTTCCGGCGAGCGATACATGAATCCCGTCAATTCCTCGAGGATTGCCGCGCCAAGAATCTCAAGCCGTTGAGAACCGAAGCTTGGACTCAGCACCAGGGGTGCGATCGCGGCAATCGAGCCCCCATCGCGGACGACAATAATGAAGAGCCTTCCGGGCGGACAAAACGCCTGCGCGCACGCGGAGAACCATTCGTGGCGAAGGAGTGGGGTTCTGAACAGCGCTGCCAATTCGTTCCACGAATCAGCGAGCGCAGCGAGCCCGGCGAAATCGGAGACGATATCGATGTTCACAGACGAACAGTGTCCTCTATTGTTAGTTTGGACGAGTGCTTCAACGCCTCTGTGTCCATCCTGAATGTTCATCGGTCCAATACCCGGTTCGACCACCCTGCGATCGAACGCCCCCAGAGGCACAATGTCACCTTCAATTTTCATATGCCGGTTTCCTCGCGCCATTGGACGAAATGGCCCTCAGTAATTGTAGGACGGTTTCTGAGCTCCTGGCCAGGTCAAATCGCTCTTCCACTCGTTGTCGACCGCGATCTCCCATCGTTTTCCGAAGCCGGGGATTCGCAACGAGTTCCTGCAGATGGCCGGAGAGCGTTTCGAGATCATCGGGCCGCACAAGATATCCCGTTTCGCCGTGGACGGCAATGTCCCCGATGCCCCCCACGTTGCTGACGACGACCGGGAGACCCATGGCCATTGCTTCAAGACTCGCCCATGAGAATGTATCCGCCCGCGTCGGCAGCGCAAAAATGTCCGCATCCCGGTAGGCAGCGATCAACTCGGGACTGTTCTCCCGGAAGTCATTATGGACGACGATGTTCTTGAGCGCAGGCCCCTGATAGCTGTCCGTCGCAAAATGAAACTCCACGTTTTCGAATGCCTTGCTCCCTGCGAGCTTCACCAGCAGATCTCCACCCTTCCGGAGAAAGTCGCGTCCGACAAAAAGCACTCTCGGCGGACCCGTGCGCTTCTCGCGCGCCTCAATGTCGAGTTGCGTGAGACGCCAGGTTCGGAGGTCCACGCCCGGAGGCAAGACCGTGATTCTTTCCGGCGGAATGCCGTAGTCTTCAACCAGCGAATCCCGCACGCCGGTCGAAAATGGGAGGAGGTGCGATGCCTGGGCGAAGACCGATCGCGTAATGACGTGTTTGATGCGCGAAGTCGCACTCGCCGGATCGAACTTCGGCAAGGCGTACCACAGACCATTCCGCGCCGCCCAGAGCGGGGTGAGATCAAGAGCAAGCGCGTACGGTACCCGCCGGCGAAACCGCCACAGGAACGTCACAATGCTGTATCCGAGATAGTACGCAGCATCAAACTCACGGTGTTTCTTTCTCAGCGGTCTCATCCTCAGCCACGCCGCGGCTGAATTGCGCCACACGCCAAGCAGGGAGATCGGCGGAATCTTGGTAATCCAGTCGTTCGGGTACATTTCAATGGGCAGCCAGGCGATGTCGAGGTCCTGCCTCTCGCTGATTTGCGACTTGAGATTCAACAGAACGGTTTTGTTCCCCCCGACAACCCAAACGGCGAAGAGATACCGCGCTTTACCCAACGTGGGGGATGTCATCATTTCTCCGAAAACCTCCGTAGAGTACGGGTCGAAGTCTTTGATTGCGGTCCACGGCAACTGTGGGACGCGGCGATTCGATAAGCTTCGTCGAGTTTTCCGCCGATCGCTTCCCACCGATATGACGGGAGGAGGTTCTTGTACGCTGTCTCGGCCAGGGATTCCCGGAGACATGGATCGCGGAACAGTCGTACGACAGCTTTGGCAAAGGCCACAGCATCGTCCGCGATCAGGATATCCTCTCCGTCGGTGAAGTTGATCCCTTCACAGCCAACAGAGGTCGCGACGATCGGTTTTTTCATTGCCACCGCTTCCAACGCCTTGAGGCGCGTCCCCCCCCCGATCCATAGCGGGACGATCGCCACCTGCGCGCGCGCCAGATACGGGCGGATATCGTCGACAAATCCGGTCACCTCAACACTCGGTGATGCGCACCGTGTCACCCGCACGGAAGGCTTGGCCCCGACGATTGAAACGCGCGCTCCGGGCACTTGATCCACGATCAAAGGAAGCACCTTCTCCAGGAAATAGAGCACCCCTTGTTCATTCGGATAGTATTCCATGAGCCCTGTGAAAACCAGGGAATCGGGAATCGTCTCTCCGGTCTGCGGTGCGAACTTGGCTGCATCCACGCCGTTGGGGACGACCACGAGCCTCTTGTCCCCCAAGTCGCGACGGAACAACGATGCATCACGCTCCGAAGTCGCCATGACGACATCACTCCGCCTCAGATTCCGGATCTCATCCCGCCGTATTGCCCGATAGATGAGAAAGAAAAAGAACCGGCGGAACACTCCGCGCGCCTCCCGATACATCCGCTGGACGTTGTCGTACTCAACGTTGTGCGTATCGCAGACGATCGTGGTTCCCTTCGGTATGCGATAATAGAGCATGAACGGCGTGCTCAGGTGAACCAGATCAAAATGGTCATTCTCAAGCATGCGGTCCAGGGCTTGTTGAACCCGACGCATATACAACCGTCGCGCCTCGCTCCGGCCGGTCAGCAAATACAAAAGTGTCTGTAGACGATCGCGGAGGACGGACTGCTTGGGTTGGACGCACACCACGTCCTTGCACCGATAGCCGAACTTGTTGCGGAATGCCTGCTCGTCCTGAGCTCCGCGAACAAGGACCGACACCTCGTGCCGACGCGCAGCCTCCTCAAAGAGGTGGAAGTTTCGCTTCATCACTCCGGAAACGGCCGGATGAAGGCCTGAGTGAAAGAGCATCAAAACCTTCATGCCTTGCGTCCCGCTGCTTGCGCCACCGTTTTTTCGGGGTTTTTGGCTTTTGTTAATCCGTCGCCCAAGACGGATTTCCATCGCCGGGAGATATGCTTCTTCATCCCGCCGGAAAACAGACCATATTCCTTCCGCGTCAGGCGGAAGAGTGACCACTCCAACCGAACGCGGCGGCGGAACGAATTCTGCAGCAGGAGCCATCGGTAGTTCCGGAGGGCGCTTTCTTCACCCGGGAACACGGCGGAGATGGTCCAACTCGGAACAAGCACTCCCCCCAGATCAGTCTTATAGGGCTCCGTTCCCCGGAGAAAATCATAGACACGAATTCCCTGATTGAACAAGGCCTCCATGCAAAGGATGTGCAGGACCAGTCCCGGGGAAAAATGCGTGGTCTTGCCCGGGTCGCCGAGGCCGCTCAGGTAGTACAGGAATTGATCATGGTGCCTGAAGCCGACGATTCCCAGGCGACGTTCTCCTTCGAGCCGGTAGAATGCAAGAATCAGGCTGCCTCGCCGGTGTTGACGTTCCAGGGCATCGCGGAAGAACCGTTCGTACCGGTGATCCTCAAACAGACCGGGCCAACCGCTTCTCTTCCATCGCTGCTGGTGCAGTTTGACAAAGCTGTCCAGGTCCGCCTGAAAGGATGCGTCTTCTCCCGCAAACTCCAATGCTCCGTTGAAGCGCGTTGCCAGCTGTCTGCGGAACTTCTCCATCTTCCGGCTATTGTTGCAGGGAATTGAAGAGAGCGTCTCCTCCCAGGTGGCTTTGAACGCCATGCGTGGGCAGTGATCCGTTACCTCGCGTTCCACATGGAAGCCATGCCGTTGAAGAGCTTCGAACCAGAGAATATTCAGCGGTGATCGATCCGAGAAATCCTCGATACTCACGAGATCGATATCGCTGCGCAGAGAAGCACATTGCGCTGCGATTGCGTCAAGAGCAACGGATTCCGCTCCCGTGACAACGAGGAAGTCCAGATAGTCCGATTGCCCTCTCCCGATCAGCCCCATCCGCCGGATGGGAATGACGCCGAAGACGCGCAAGGTTTCGATGTAGAAGGGGGCGATTGCGGTCAGTCGAGTGCCGACGCGAACGAGAAGAATGACGAGTCGCATGTTCGGGTCGCCCTCGCCATAGTGCTTCCACCAGGCACGTTGCCACTCAAAAGACTGGAAGACGGAGAATCCATGTGCATCAAACATTCTCTCCCACTCTTCATGGAGCCCGTCGAACTCGCCGGCGGTCTCAAGGACATGGACTGTTGCCGCTGGCGACGCCTCCGAGACTTCTGCTCTTGGCACGAGGGTCAGGTGTTCGGTATGAACGGTTGAACTTTGCAATTCTTCTCCTACGTTGATGATGAATCGATTGTCTGACGGAACTGCCGGAGAGCAGACTTTCCCTTCCACCAGGCCCACAGAAACGATTTTTCCGCGCCGCTCATTTTTGCCCTCAGTCCGACCGCCCCCGTCGCATTCTCGACATTCAACCGTCGAATTTCAAAGAGGTCAGCCCGGATCGACAGCGGCCCGGTATTGACAGCAAACGCGCACGCGTAGCCGGCGTTTTTGACCGCGGCCTTGACCCTCACGTTTGAAGCGCTATACGGGAACGCAAGACTGAGAACGGGTTTTTGCACGATATCCTCAATCAGCAGCCGGGACCGGACCAACTCATTCTCCAGATCCGTGTCGGAGAGTTCCGGAAGACGGGGATGATTTACCGTATGCGACCCGAACTCAATTCCTCCCCTCGCCATCTCTTCGATGTGACCTCGCCGAAGGAGTTCAGCCCGAGGCGCCCCGTGGATGACATCCCACCAGTTGTATCGGCGGGAGAAGTCGGCGACCAAGAAAATGGTCGCCGTAAATCCAAATTCCTGGAGAACAGGATACGCCCTCGTATAATTGTCGAGGTACCCGTCATCAAGGGTGAGAAGAAACGGCGTTTTTCCCGGTTCCATATTCGACACTGTTCCCTGAAGGATCGCTGGAAGTCCGGGAGTGTAGAACCCACGCTCATGAAGGAAGCCCAGCTGCCTGCGGAATGTGGATTCCGTGACAATGTACGGCGAGGGGTACCACTCCTCCTGCGAGGAGACGCGATGGTACACCAGGGTTTGAACGTTCATCATCGTTCCCAGGATTCGTTCCGTACCGGCTCGCGGGTTGTCCGCACCCACTCTCCTTCTGTCCCCTTCCGCGCAATCCTGAAGTACAGCGAGAATTTCCACACCGCATACCGCGGCACAAGCCAAAGCATCGAGAGTAACGACCCCTGCGACCCGGCGACAGAAAGCCCAATGACCGCATGGAACAACCCGAGAAGCACAGCGACAATCCAGAGCGCTGCAATGATGAGCATCCGGGAATTCCCCAGCAGGTACTCCACAAATGCGACCATCCCCAACATGATCGCGATGCCGACGAGATTGACCAGGGCCGGGGTGACGAGGTCGAGCAACGTATCACCGATCATCCATGAATGGCGCCTCGCCGCCGCAACGAGAAGCCTCTTCCAATACTTGCGGATCAGCGGGAACCTTCCCATCTCCCATCGTGCACGCTGACTTTCTGCAAGCCGCGGGTCCCGGGTCATCGTTGCCAGCACCATCGCCTCCGGAGCAAAGACCACGCGGATGCCGCTGAGAGCAAGTCGCAGGCTGTGCTCGAGGTCTTCCGCCTGGGAATACGACTCCCAGGGAACGACCCGGAACACTCGCATTCGAAATCCCATGCCGTTTCCCCTGAGGCCTGCCGAACAGCCCATGACCCTTCGTCCCAGAGGCCGGACGTAGTTGTTGAGTGCAAAACCGAGGCGTATCGCCTCGGGGCTCCACGCACCCGGTTCCGGACGCACCTGGTCGTTGCATTGAACAACTTCTGCACCGGCGTCAAAATAGGCATTCATGACGGAGAGAACATTACACGACACAGTTGAGTCGGCATCGACGATTGCCACCGCCTCGAAATCCCTTCCCTGGAGTTTGTCGAGACACCAGCGAAGCGCATGCCCTTTGCTGCGTGCGCCGATTGTTGTCCGGGTGAACACTTCTGCCCCTTCACGTCCCGCGATTTCCGCCGTGGCATCGTCGCAGTTGTCCGCGACGACAACAACGCGATAGAGTTCCGAAGGATAGTGGATGGCACGGACACTTCGGATGGTCCGGGCAATACTCATTTCTTCGTTATGGGCGGGGATGATCACAGCAAACTTTCGCAATTGCCGGGCTGGCAGCTCCGCACGCACCCGCGCAAAGGCCGCAAGCACACTCAGGACAAAGAGGTGGAGGAGAAACCCGCCGATGATACAGAGCGCGACGATATGAATGCTGAATTCGATCATCAGCCTGCTTCTCTTCCTGTGCTCATGACCCTCCGGAACCCCTTCACGGTCAGGAAATCGCGGAGAAACTCTCTTTCCTGGACCTCCAATACTCGGAGCACGGCGAGGGCGGCGGCATACGTTGCAAGGGAAAGTGGTGCGACCACAAACCATGGCAGCAGTGTTTGCTGCAGAAGCCAGATCGATCCCGCCATCACGCCTCCCGACAGCAACGCCTTCAACGGGACAGAGAACCCGTCCCCCCGCAGTATCCCTTTCGGCATCAACACGATCGCCGACACCATGATGAACAACTCCACGAGGTTCGTGGCAAGTGCCGAACCAATGCCCCCGTTCCCCATCTGCGTTTGGAACATAGGGATCAGGAGGTAATTGAGCCCGACACTCAGCGGGATGGCAAGCAAGGCGACTGTGGACCACTGCCGTTGTCTGTCAAACGCGACAAGGGCGGTGACAAGGATGAAATCGACATAGATCAGGAGGAGCCCCGGCGCAAGGACCTTCAGGATCGGAAGGGACTCCGCATATTGTTCAAGGCCGAACAAGGTGCGAATAATACCTTCGGCAAAGGCAAAGGTACCGATGCAGATCGGGATTCCCGCCAGGAGGATCACATCCAGGCTTTTTCGCGTCGCGCGGGAGACGGTCCCCTGCTCTCCCCCGATCCTGGCAAGCACAGGGAAAACCGCCAGGGAGAGAATATTGGGGAGGAACATGAGAATGTCGAAGAAGCGAAACGCCGCGCCGAACCACCCGACAACAGATTCATTCGTCAGGAGGGAGAGCATCACGGCATTGATACGGTAGTAGATGACCGCAAAGATCGCCATCAACAGATACGGAAGTCCTTCCTTTGCCAGCGTCCACGCCACGGACCAGGAAACGCGGGGAAATTTCCAGACAAGACGTCGCAGGCAAATCAACCCGACGATGAAACTCGCCAGTGTGCTGAGCGACATGATGAAAGCAACCGCGGTGGAATTCCCCCCGAGGATCAGAATCGGCACGGCGACCGCCGTCAGGAGAACCCTCTCGGTAATTGACGCCAGGGACCGGTACTCCATTCGCTCAAACCCCTGGAAGGTGCTGATCATCACCGAGATGATCCCTTCCCAGAACTTGGCAATGCCAAGGATCAACACGAGATTTCGCACCGATGACGGGTATCCCCCGACCACCACAAAGAGGAAGAGCAGGAGAAGGGAGATCAGTGTCAGGACAATTCTCAGCCCGATGGAGTTCGAGATGAGCGGCGCCGCCTGCGAGGGGTCGCGCGCAATCTCTTTTGCGATGTAGTAGGACCCGCCGAAATCAATGAACACCTGCGCCATCATGGCAAGCGACATCGCCAGATAGAGCTGCCCGTAATCCTCGCTGCCAAGATACCGTGGAAGAAAGATCATGAGGATGAACGAGGACACCCAGGTCACTCCCTGGGCTCCGAACATGACGGCAGCATTGCGGGAGACTGTTCTCGCTGTTTCATTGCTCATGAAGTCTTCTCCGCAATCCGAAGTTCCGTGATTTCGTCAACTGCCGGCCCTCCAGATCGCTCGTGCGAATTGGGGAACCCTGAGGTTCATTCCGAGCTCAAAAGCACCCATGCCGCTCCGAACAGTCACACGACGGATTTCGAAGGGATCAGCATCAAACCTCAGCGGTCCCGTCGACCACCCGCATGCGAATGCGTATTTTGCCTCTGCGACCAGAGCCTTCGTCTGCTGCGTCACAGCGCCGTAGGGATAGGCAAAGGTCAGCACCGTGGTTTCAAGAAGATGTTCCAGCACATCTTTTGAGCGGACGATCTCTTCCCGGGCAATGTCCGGTCGCACCGAAGAAAGGTTCGGGTATGTCATGGACAACGATCCAATTTCCATCCCTTCGAAGGACATCTCGCGGAGCTGATCGATGGGCATCTGCGACGACAACGGGTGATCTGCAACGCCCCCCCACGACACGCCTGGCGGAGCCGCGAGAGAAAAAATAACCGCCTTGAATCCGGTTTCCCGTAGCACCGGAAATGCAACGCGGTGCGTATCGAGGGATGCTCCGTTCATCGTGAGAATGACCGGTTTCTTGGGAAGGTGCAGGCTCTGTTCCAGGAACAACTGATAGTCGCGAAACGTGATCGCCGTGAAACCCCATCGATCAAGCAGTTCAAGATGGCGGCGGAACTCGGATTCGTGAACGCATCGGGGACGCTCCCTGGCCAGCAATCGATTATCGGTGATGCGATGATACATCAACGTCCGGATGTTGTGGGTATCTCCCTCGCACACCTCCTGCGGCATGAACGTTTCAGGATCCTGCATTAGCGTTCTCCCTGATGTTCTTTGGAATACTCCAGGGATGTCATGACCATTGGTTGTCTCCGCAGCCGCGCCACGAGCACCCGGGCGACATGAAGCGGAATTTCAATCAACACCCTGTCCCATTTCGCGGTGGGATCCATGATGAAGCGAAACGCCCATTCCAAGCCCACCCGACGGAGCCACAGGGGAGCGCGCCGTTTCTCTCCGGCGAGGAAATCGAAGAGTCCGCCCACACCGAAACACATACCCACAGAGAGCGTCCGTGCATGTTGCACGATCCATTTTTCCTGGAGGGGCGACCCCATCGCGACAAGCAGAATATCCGGCTTCACACGGTTGATCTCAGCGATGATGGATCCCTCTTCCTCAGGGGTAAAATGGCCGTGACGGATGCCCGCGATGCGGAGCTCAGGAAGCTGGGCGGCAAGGATGTCTCTGCATCGCTCAGCGACGCCGTCTTTTCCCCCGAGCAAGAACACCGACCAACGGTGAACGGCTGCGAGGCGAAGAACGCGCGGCGAGAAGTCCGTTCCGTTGAGGTTCTCTCCGATCGGATGTCCATGGAGCTTTCCCGCAAGCGCAAGCCCTGAACCATCGGGAAGCACGAGGTCCGCTTTGTGAAGGCAGGACATCAGGTCGCGATCGCGCCGCGCGAGATGCAGACTGTGCACATTGACGAAGAGGACCGTCCGTGCCTCGCAGCCATCACCACGCGGAGCGTTGCGCTCGACGAAGCGCAACGCCGTCTGCCCGTCGATGTTGTCGAGCGGGACACCTTCAATGAAGAGCCGCTCGCGAGAACCGGTGTCCGGCCGGAACTCCGGTTGTATTTCCAGGGCGGACACGCCCGCGCGAGGTTCGTCATGCGTGCGCATATTGCCGCTCCTCCGTTGTCGCCGGCGCTGTCTCCCGGACGATCCGTTCGATACTCGGAAAGAGTCCCATGAGTGTCCCCATGTACAGATTGGTCCGATACCGCACCAGGTGCAGATCAAAATAGGCAGCGACGAGCTGATTGATGATCGCAACCACAATCATAATTGTCACCGCCTTGAGATACGGGTTTTCCAACACCGGAAGAAGCGACGTTGCCCGGAGGGCAAAGCCGTCCATGAAGAGCCAAAAGATAAAGAACCCGATTCCTCCCACCTTCACCATCAGCCAGAGAATATTGTTGTGCGCCATGTAGTCACGCAGCGAATAATTGATCTCGACCAGCGCAAGCGGCTGATCGTACTTTGTGCCGAACCCGATCCCGATCAGCGGCGTGCTCCTGATCGTGAAGGCGAGATTATAGTCTTCCAGTTTTCGATAGAGGTTCGAATAGAAATTCCTTTCGCCGATCGTCGCCTCATCCTCGACAAACCCCGATCGAATCTGGTTGATCGGAGCGGCGAATCGGCTGTTACTCCCCCAGAACGCACCGGCATAGACCCCTGCAACGATGCTCGCCAGCGCGACGTATTTCAGGACTCGGACGAGCACCGGCTTCGGGAGCATGACGACAAACGTGATCAGCGAAACAGCGAGCGAAGCATAGGCCGCGCGACGATTCGCGGCGTAATACCCCATGAGGAGAATGGGAAGCGCCCAGGCGAGCGCAGTGCGTTGCCGCGAACGCACATGGAAAAGCACGAGTCCAAGGAGAAGAATAATGAGCGTTACCATGAAGACGGGATCTTCATGATTCAGCAGGGCATCGTGCCCGCCAAGACTGAACCCCATGCTGACCATCCGGTACGTTCCTTCGAATGCCTTGAACGTGATGCCCGCGAAGCTGACCCAGAGAACGTTTCGGATCTGATCGACCGTTTGAATGATCTGGGGAACAAAAAAATACATGATGAGCAGGTAGAAGAGCCCTCGCAGCTCCCACAGGGCGATTACCGCATTCCCGCCCGTTCCGCTTCCGTACATGTACCCGATCAGCAGCCACGCAAGGAAGACAAGCCCAAGGGGCCAGACCGTCGCCCGCTGCAGCGGTTTATGCGACCGGAAGATAATCGTCATGACCCACACCACCACCAGGAAGATCAGGTGCAACTCCATCGGACTGATGGAAGCAGCTTCGATCTTCGGCAGGTACTGGATCGTGTTGATGTTGTTGAAGTACTCCGTCCTGTAGGTGAGCGAGACAAAATCCGGGATCTCGAACTGGTCGACGCACAGGACGATGCCCAGAAAGGCATAGAATCCCCATTCGATTCGGTGCACCGTGAGAAACAGAACAAGAAGAGCCCCGACGACAGCGAACCCCCCGATAAGAGTGTCGCCCCCCGCAACGACTGCGAAGGCAACAAGGGAAGAGAGACTCAGGACGGCGGCCAGGCCGGCGATTTCCCGGCGGTTCCATTTGCTCCGCCCCATGTCTCACTGCACTCCTTTCAGGATCGCGGGGGGATTCATCAAGAACATCGCAACAAGGACAATTGCCGCCTGAGCGAGCGCAACAAGAAAAAGCAAAACGTACGTCCGCAGGCCCCGGGGAGAGGATTGTTTCCCGAGCAGCACGGCGCAAAGATAAAAAAAGACGATTGCGACGAGGGAACTCATTTCTTCCTCCCGTGATTCCTGAAGTCGCGTTCAATGCGATTATAGACGAAGCCCAGGACCTTGTGTTCATTCAGCATCTGCATGGACCGGTCGATATCCATCTGCTTGGTCTTCCCGCCCTGGACCACAAAGAGTACCCCGTCGAGCTGGTTGGTGAAAAGAAGAGGCAAGTCGTGATCGTTCAGCGACGGAAGGTCGACGATCACAAAATCGAAATATTCCTTCAGGGAGTAGATGACGGCCCGGAACGCAGCAATCTGAGCGAGCTGAAGAGACGTCTCCATCGGTGTGAGCCGGGTGCCGTTCCTCTTCTTCTTGAACTCCTGGTCTGTCATCAGTCGGCCGGCGGACGCTCCTGCGGTCAGGAGGTGGAGGCCGTTTATGGAAGTCGCCGCCACCTGGATCGTGGTATCGCTCATGGCCTCGAGCAGTCCGGGCCCGGCGTGAATCCCAAAGATCCGGTGGATTTGCGGATCCCGAAGGTTGAGATCAACGATGACCGTCCGCTTCTGATACGCCGCAGTCAGCGAGATCGCCAGATTGCACGCGACGAGGGTTTTTCCCTCCTGCGGGTTTGCACTGGTGACGCCGACCGCGACATTGACGGCCCCGGAAGAATCGGCCAGCAGAGAGTAGTTAAAGCAATCGTAATAGTGGGACGCGACGTACCCGCTGTCGATCCTTCTCCCCTGCTCCTGACGTTCAAGGAGCGTCTTCCGGATTTGGATGACCTCTTGTGAGGGGAGGACCGTGCGCTCATTCGCTTCAGGGTTCTCTGCGCTCTCGGTCGAATCTTCTTGAACGTCCAACGTCCCGTCCTTCTGTTCGATGGAAGACATAGGCTCAATAGTTATGTGATCCGACGTCGGGAAGCAGTGCGACGATCGGTTTACGATATGGTTCAATCTCCTTGGGAGATCGAATGGTCGTGTCCAGCAGCTCGGCGGCTATGGCGGAGAGAAACCCGAGAAAGATCCCCATTGCCAGGCCGCCGAGAACGATCAGTTTACGGTTCGGCTTGGTCGGCGAGAGTGGAATCCGTGCAGGGTCAATGATGATGAAGGCATTTTCCGCGTTCTTTCCCAGCTCCTGCGCGATCCGCGCCTGCTCGAGCTTGACGCGCATTTCATTATAGAGCTGCCGGTAGAACGTGAAATTCGATTCGGTCTCCTGGTCCACCTGCTTCGAGATGGAGGATTCCGTAATCGTATGGATCATTTCTGCCCGGCCGGACTGGAGATCGGACTGGCGATCGGTTAACAACGAGATTTGCGACCGGATCGCCACACGCATGCGATCGAGCATGAGGTTGATCTGATTCTCGTATTTCAATACTTCGGGGAATTGGGCGGTGTATCTGGCGGACACACTGTCATAACTTACCACGAGGGCGCGGAGCTCATCATGATACGGAAGGTCCGAATTTGAGAGTTCGGCAAGGATCATCCTCCCCTGGTCCGTCTTCATGGCTCCCGGAAAAGTGGAAAGATTGTCCAGCGCGCGCTGATCCACACGCATCTCTTCGTCATTTGCCTTGATCTTGTCGGAAATGGACTCGAACCGGGTCGCCAACGAAGATCCGCCTCCCGGCATTTGCGCAGAGCGCTGACGCAGGAGGTTCAACAGCGACTGTTGGGACTGGTCGTACTCCCCTTCGTATTCCCGCAATTTCCCTTCAAAGAACTTCACGGTATACTCGTTTCTTCGATACTCCGCCTGTAGCCGGGTCTGGATAAAAAGATCCGCAAGCACCTGTACGGCCCGTTGCGCCCGGACAGGGTTGGAATCAACGAATCGGATGGTGAAGGAATTCGTGCCGTTCTTGTCCGTGTGAATGCTTGCCTTTGTCTTGTCGACGAGTTCATCCCACGCGACGGTGTTCGTCTTCGGTAAACCCATCTGCAGACTGTCGAGCAACATTTCGATCGTGCTCCTGCTATAGACGATCTCTTCAAACGTCTGCAGACGGTCCTCTGAAGCCATCTGCACGGCCATCGTAAAACTCACAAGAGGATTGAGGATCTCATCCTTCTGAACCCAGATCGTGGTGGAGGACTCGTATCGTCGCGGCAGATAGATTGCCCCGACAACACAAATGGCGGTGACAAGGACCGGCGGCAGAAAGAGAAATTTCTTCCGGCGCTTCAGGATGACAAAGATCTGGTGAAGGGTAAACTGTGGTGAGCGCACTCGACGATTCCTTTTCTGAAAAAGACATGGTTCTTCGTACAAGGTCTATGCCATGAGTGGCAGCGATCGGGTGTGCCTGGAGTTGCCGCTTTACTCCCTGCAATGGACCTTCCCGTGCGCCCTTTCGAAGCCCGAAGCTCTTCCGTTGTCTCCGCCGGAGACAGTTGCCCGCGCATTGTCCCTTGCGGAGCCAATCCCTCCAGAGGCTGGAGATGGTTTCCGTGCGATCTGCGTTCGATTTCCGCTCCCCGGTGTTCGGCACATTTATTGATCTGAAGCGGGCATCTGCATAGCAACGCACATCCCCAACGAGTCCGGTGGACGCTTTGATCTCATTTCGGTTCGCATTTGCAAAATGGTGTACGCTTCTCTGCGTGAGCACGCTGGTCTTGGGTTGCAGCAGCGGAGAAATGACGAAAGACCAGGTCCTCTCGTCGCTCACTTCCCGCGGTCGAAGGCTCACCGTCGAATCCGAGAACTACGTCCTCCAAAAGGGGGACCAGATTGAAGTGACGATCCCGGGGTATGCGGATTTCCACACCATCGCGAATATCGACGAGAATGGCACCATCAACATTCCCACGATCGGAATGATTCACGCCGGAGGCGAAACGAAGGCCGCGTTCAGAGACATGGTGAAGAAGAAACTCACGATGTACATCAAAGATACTCCAGCCCCTATCATCAAGATCAAAGGGGAAATGGAACAAAAAGTCATCGTGTTGGGATCGGTGACAACGCAGGGGAGCTACACCATCCCTGGTGCCGTCTCTCCGCTTCAGGTTCTTGCGCTGGCCGGCGGTCCGGTTTCAACGGCGGATCTGCGGCACGTCAAGATCTTCCGCGGAGAGGATGAAACGACGGAGGAGATTGACATCTCCAATTCCCTCGCACAATTCACGGGAACCGTTGAAAGTCTTCCCAACGTCAATCCCGGCGATCTCCTGTACGTCCCCAAAGAAGAAAACGTTGTTCGTGATTTTGCAGACTTGCTTCGTGATGTCATCGTGCTGTTTGGAATCTTTTCGGTGGTCAAATAATGACGATACAGCGGTCGTTGGTGTGCGGCGGAGTGGTCCTTGTCCTCCTTGCCGTGGGATCGTGTCCCGATCTTCACGCCCAGGCCTACGTCTACTTTGCGCAGCCGTCGGGGGTCAGTGTCCGCGGTGAAGGGCTCGCCGACGCATACAGCGCGGATGCCTTCGATGTCTCAAGCATGTACAGCAACCCGGCATCCCTTTCATACCTGGTCCACCGATCCGTCGTGACCTCCGACCTCACTGACTGGACGCTAAAATCGCAGACGCTCAGCGTCGCAGCCCCCGTCATGATCAACCAGAATCTCAGTCTCGGTGTCGGAGCTTCGTATTCGAGTCACGGCCAGTTGTTCCTGGAGACCGGTGAGGGCATCCCGACGCAGTCATACGAATTCGATCTTGCCACGTCAACGCGCGTCATCCCCACGCTGAGTGTGGGTGTCCTTGCCGGAATACGTTCCTTCAAATTCGCGAATCTCACGCGGGCGTCAGAATGGGCACAACTGGGGATCTTCTACAATCCGCTCCCGGGCATCGCGTATGGACTGGTCTATCGGTATCGGCGGGGGCTGGTGTTCGTCAAAGCGGGCAGCGACATCTCCCTCACGCCGTATGCAAGCACCCCTGCGGACATGGAGCTCGGCGCGGCGATGACGTATCCGCCCAATGCAGCCGATCCGATCGTCAGCCTCGGGTTGTCAACCGTTCGGACATTTCCGAGCGCGGAGCGATTCAACATCAAAGGCGGACTGGAGGTGTACCCGGTGAGCTACCTTGCCTTGCGCCTGGGATACAAAGTGGGATCGACGACGAACTTGCCCCGGTTTGGGCTGGGAATTCATGTAAGGAATTTTCGCTGTGACTTTGGGATTGGACCGAATCAGGCAGAGGATCGGTTCCACGGGTTCTCACTTTCATACTCATTTTGAACAACCCTATGCACAAATCGCATCCGACTGATTTCGCCTTTGAACGGTCCTCCAATGCGGTCATGCAGGACGCGATCACGACCATGAAACGTGTGGCCGGGAAAGATGTCAATCTCCTCCTGATCGGGGAGACCGGCACGGGCAAGGAATGGGCCGCGAGGATGATTCACTCCATGAGCCCCCGGAGCGAAAACCCCTTCGTCCTCGTCGAGTGCGCTGCAATCATGCCCGCCAGCCTCGAGCAGGAATTCTTCGGTTATGAGTCGATCACCTGGGACGGCGTGACCATCCGGAAAGGCCTGCTTGAAGAGGCCTCGGGCGGGACGCTTTTCTTGAATGGTGTCGAGAACCTCCCGAGCTCGTTTCTCCCGAAACTCTCACAGGCGATAGAATACCAGACGGTGCGAAGAGTCCTGGGTCGGGTTGCCATCCAGGTGGATATCCGGGTGATCGCAACATTTATCCCGTCCAACGAAAGCAGCCCTTCCAACTCGTTGAACCTGGAACTGATCCAACGGATCATCCCCATTCAAATCGATCTTCCGCCGCTACGGGATCGGCGCGGGGACATTCCGATGCTCGTCGACGGATTTCTCCGGGATCTGCGTCATCATGCCGGTTCGCCGACGAAAAAAATCTCTTCGTCCGCACTGCAGGCGTTCGTGGCGTTCGAATGGTCGGGAAACGTCCGCCATCTCAAGAATGCGGTCGAGTATGCGAGCATGCTCTGTGAACAGGACACCATTACCACAGAGCATTTGCCGGTCTATTTGCGGTCGGTGACGTTGCGCGACTGATTCACCTGCGGAGCGCGCCGTTGCATTCCGTTCTGATTCATCTGAGCCTTTGTGACTGAAGGCTGAAGGAGTTCATCCTTGCTCACTCAATACGTTTTGGCGTTTCTTGTTCCGCTGGCGCTGTCACTCGCCCTGTCACCGGTCGTCATCCGGATCGCGGTCGCGGTTGGCGCCATCGACCAACCGGGAGGCCGCAGAGCCCACCTGTCCCCCACACCGCGGCTTGGTGGCGTCGCGGTTTTCGTCAGCTTCTTCATTTCGCTGATCCTGGTCTCGAAGTTTGACCAGTACGCGTTCTTCCCGGTATGGATGACAGGAACGCAGGGGACGCTGCTCTTCGGCTCGCTCTGCATCATCCTCCTCCTGGGAATGTGGGACGATCTTCATGAACTGCGGCCGTCGCAGAAGTTTCTCGTGCAACTGTTCCTCGCGATGCTCGTCGCATTTGCCGGCTTCCGCATTACCAACATCACCGACCCTTTCAGCTTCGGCAAGCTGAACCTCGGGATATTCGACTTTGTCGCGACCGTGATCTGGATCATCGGCGTTACCAACGCCATCAATCTCATCGACGGTCTCGACGGCCTGGCCTCCGGCGTTTCCGCGATTGCGCTCCTGACCATGTTTCCGATAGCGATCATCCAGCAGGATATGGGCACAGCACTGGTCGCCCTCCTTCTCGCCGGCGCAGTGCTGGGGTTCCTGCGGTACAACTTTAACCCGGCAAGGATCTTCCTGGGAGACTCCGGCAGCCTGTTCCTCGGGTTCATGCTCGCCATCCTGTCCACGCAGAGCAAGACAAAGAGTACGACCGCATTCTCGATCCTCGTCTCCGTCCTCGCGCTCGGGTTGCCGATCATGGACACGCTCCTCTCCATGGCCCGGCGGCTCCTGCATTCGTTTCTCCCTTCGGAGTCGAACGACCGGAAACGGCCTTCCCCGATCGGTGCGATGTTCAAACCCGACCGGCGGCACATCCATCACCAGCTTCTCGCCCTGGGATTCTCGCACCGGCGCACGGTGCTGACCCTCTATATCGTCTCCTGTGTCCTCGGGTCGTGCGCCTTCGCCATCACGATGGTTCAGAATGCCGAGGGATCGTTCGTTCTCCTCGTCGTCGGACTTGCCATGATCGTTGGCATCCGGCAGCTTCGGTACCAGGAAATCGCCGTTCTCCGGAACGGCCTCCTCCTCTCCCTGTTCCATCTCCGCCTTCTCAATAGAAACGTCTTCCAGGTCTTCCTGGACATCGTGTTCATCGTGCTCTCGTTCGGCATTTCGCTGATCATTGACCCTTTCATCCATGCAGGGACGCATTTGACGCCGGAGACGATTTTGATGATCTCCCTCGTCTGCTTCATCCAGTTTGTGGTGTACTGGCTGCACGGGATCTACCGGTTCAGTCTCAGGGAGTTCGGCATTGCCGACGTCCTTCTCGTTACCCGGGCCACATTCGTCGCGGTCGCCATCAGCGGCTTTGTTCTGACGTTCTTCCCCTCGCATCTTGCACCGGGCATCCGCACGCTCGTGCTCGATTTCTATTTTCTCATGAGCCTCACACTGGGCTCCCGCTACTCTTTCCGTGTGCTCATGCACATGTTCCAGCGACACTCAGCGCACGGGAAGACCGTCCTGATCTACGGGGCAGACCGAAGCGGTGCGACAGTCCTCCAGCGGCTCCTGGAGAGCGAATCCCTTCACCTCCGCCCGGCGGGCTTTCTCGACGATCGGCCAAGCGTGGAAGGGAAACAGATGAACGGCTACCCGATTTTCGGCGGACACTGGAAACTCGACCGCCTGGTGAAGAAGATGGGTGTGGACGAGATCCTGCTCGCCAGCAACAACATCAAGCCCGAAGTTCTCCGGAGGCTGACACACAAGGCCCAGTCGCTTGGCCTGGCACTCCGGCGCTTCCAGGTGTATCTGGAAGAGATCACGCCCGACGAGAGGGAAGTCGCGCGCCGGCAGGAAGAGCTTGTGCTGGCCAGAAAGGCCGCCGGTGTCGAATCTGTTCCACTAACCATCCATCGTGAGAGGAGTTGAAATGTACATCCTAGGCATCTCGTGTTTCTACCACGACTCGGCCGCAGCACTCATCAAAGACGGCGAGATCATCGCCGCAGCCCAGGAAGAACGCTTCACGAGGAAAAAACATGATTCCGACTTTCCTTCGAACGCAGTGGCGTACTGTCTCAGCGCAGCGGGCATCTCCGCGAAGGACCTGGCATATGTGACATTCTATGATAAGCCGCTCGTCAAATTTGAGCGCATCGTGGAGACCTACCTTGCAACGACGCCCAAAGGTATTTCCTCGTTCCTGATGGCTGTTCCGCTCTGGTTGAAGGAGAAGCTCTGGATGCCGTCGCTGATCCGGGAAAAGATCGGGCCCGATATTCCCATTCTCTATACCGATCACCATGAATCGCATGCAGCCTCCGCATTTTACCCGTCGCCTTTCCAGAACGCTGCATTCCTGACCATGGACGGAGTCGGCGAATGGGCGACGACGAGCTACGGCGTCGGGCAAGGGAATACGATCACCATGGTCGGAGAGATGAAGTTTCCTCATTCTCTCGGTCTCCTCTATTCCGCCTTCACTTATTTCACAGGGTTCAAAGTCAACTCCGCCGAATACAAGGTGATGGGCCTTGCCCCGTACGGAGAACCCAAGTATGTCCAGGCCATCTATGATCATTTGATCGATCTGAAGGAAGACGGGTCGTTCAAGATGAATATGGACTTTTTCGACTATTGCGCGGGACTCCGGATGACGAACGGAAAGTTCGCAGAGATATTCGGCGGACCGGCGCGCGAACAGGAATCGAAACTGACGCAACGGGAGATGGATCTCGCTCGTTCGCTGCAGGATGTGACGGAAGAGATCATGCTCCGTATGGCGCGACACGTTCACCGCGAGACAAAACAGAAGTATCTTGTCCTTGCAGGCGGGGTCGCCCTCAATTGCGTCGGCAACGGACGAGTGCTTCGCGAAGGGCCGTTCGAAGATCTCTGGATTCAACCTGCCGCCGGGGACGCAGGAGGAGCGTTGGGGGCTGCCCTCTTCACGTGGTACGCCTATCTGAACAATGAGAGAACAGTGAAGGGAGACGGCTCTGACTCCCAGAAAGGCTCCTATCTCGGTCCGGTGTATTCCGATGACGAGATTGAACAATTCCTCGTCATGAATGAAATCATGTACCGAAAGGTGCCGTCCGCCGATCTCGCGGCCACGGTCGCCGACCTCGTTGCCCAGGAAAACGTCATTGGCTGGTTCGAGGGGAGGATGGAGTTCGGACCTCGTGCCCTCGGCGCGCGGAGTATTATCGGCGACGCCCGATCGCCGAAGATGCAGTCGATCATGAACCTGAAAATCAAGTTCCGCGAGTCATTCCGTCCCTTCGCTCCGTCTGTGCTTGAAGAAAAAGTCTCCGAGTACTTCCAGATCGACAGGCCGAGCCCGTACATGCTCCTGGTCGCTCCGGTGACCGAATCGCGGAAGATCGTCATGACGGAAGAACAGGATCGGCTGTTCGGTATCGAGAAGCTGAATGTCTCGCGATCCGATATCCCCGCTGTTACCCATATCGACTATTCGGCGCGGATCCAGACCGTCAGCAGAGATACGAACCCCCTGTATTATGACGTGATCCAGGCGTTCTACCAGAAAACTGGATGCCCGGTCATCATCAACACGTCGTTCAATGTCCGCGGAGAACCGATCGTCTGCCGGCCCGAAGAGGCGTACAAGTGCTTCATGCGTACGGAAATGGACTACCTGGTCATGGGGAATTTTATCCTCGCAAAGAAGGACCAGGCACAATTAGAAAGCGACGTTGACTGGAGAAAGGAGTTCCAACTTGACTAAACTGCACATCGAGACGACGGACACCAAGATTCGCAACTTCGGGGTCCTCTTCTTCGTCGTCATGGCCGGCCTTGCGGGCCTCTCACTCTACCGGGGGCACACCACATGGCCCTGGTTCGCGGGAGCCGCCCTTGTGTTCCTTCTTCTGGGGTTCTTTGCGAAGCCCGTTCTCCGACCGCTCTATGTCGGATGGATGACCTTTGCATTCGCCCTCGGTTGGATCAATACAAGAATTATTCTGGGGGTGTTCTTCTATGTCATTCTCTTTCCGGTCGGTCTTGTGATCAGGATCACCGGCAATGACCCCCTTGCGCGGAAACTCAATCGCAATCAGAGCTCATACTGGATTAAGCGTGAGCCTGTTGCGCTTGACCGTCAGCGATATGCACGTCCATTCTAAGGTGATGGGCTGCGTATGCTGTGGATCGCTCCGATTTCCACGGATTTCGTCAACCATTCTATAATAGTGATCGAGGAGAAAACATCTATGGGTTCATCTGTCGAGAAGCTCTCAGTCTTGGGCGATCTGTGGGCGTTCATGCGCGTCCGTAAGAAATGGTGGCTTGGGCCAATCGTGGCCATGCTGCTTATGCTCGGGTTGCTGCTGGTATTTACACAAGGATCCGCGCTCGCACCGTTTATTTATACCCTGTTCTAGACCGGACATGTGGGTCTTCCCTGCCGGGGAATACAGGGAGCGGTTCCGGTGCGGGGTGCTCCCCCTCACCCCGGTTCAGAAGATCGCTCTTTCTACCGGCAGGGAAGAAACTCATGATGTCGACCATGCGCCTCGCTGAGGCATCTGCGGGCGCCTGCACGTCGAAATGCTCTTGTGCAAGTGCGTGTTCCACGAAAGGAATGACATGAAGGCCGAAATTGTGTTCCAGGACGGCTTCCGATGTTCGGGAGAACACTTTGGGGCGCCGATCTCGATCGCAGGAGAGGTGGTGTTCAATACCGGCATGGTCGGATACCCGGAGTCCATGACCGACCCATCGTATGCCGGACAGATTCTGGTCCTGACGTATCCGTTGATCGGCAATTACGGGATCCCCGTCAACGGAGAAGCACACGACGCGGCCTCCGGTCCCGGGCCTTCACCGTTCTTCGAAAGCGGGAAGATCCATATCCGCGCACTGATTATTTCCCGGCTCTCCGACCACTACAGCCACTGGTCCGCCCGCAGCTCCCTGGAATCCTGGATGCTCGTGAACAATGTCCCGGGAGTTAGCGGGGTGGACACCAGGGCCCTGACCAAGCACCTGCGAACGCATGGCTGTCTCCTCGGGAAGGTCCTTGTACGGAACGAAGATGTCCCGTGGGACGATCCCAACGAGCGCAACATTGTCGCCGATGTGAGCATCCGGCAGCCTGAACTCATTCGCGGGCACGGGGAAGGCACAGTGGTCCTTGTCGACATGGGAAGCAAGGACAATATCGCTCGCAGCCTGCTGAACAGGGGTCTCTCCGTTCTCAAAGTGCCATGGGATTATGATTGGACAAATGAGGATGTGGACGGCGTGCTGATCTCGAACGGTCCGGGAGACCCCAAGAAGTGTACGAAGACGATAGACCTGATCAGGAAAGGGTTCGACCGGGGTTTCCCCATCTTCGGCATTTGTCTGGGGCACCAGCTCATCGCTCTCGCGGCGGGCGCGGACACGTACAAGCTGCGCTTCGGCCATCGAGGACAAAATCAGCCGTGCATTGAGGTAGGCTCGAAGCGTTGCTTCATTACTTCGCAGAACCACGGATTTGCCGTTGACGAAAAGAGCCTGCCGCCGGATTGGCTTCCGTGGTTCTTCAACGCGAACGACGGTACGAATGAAGGCATCCGGCACCGGACTCGCCCTCTCTCCTCCGTCCAGTTCCACCCGGAGGCCCGGCCAGGACCGACGGACACAGACCATCTCTTCGACAATTTCGTGGACAGCCTGCACCATGCCATCATCAGTACGTAAGGTCCTTATCCTGGGAAGCGGCGCGCTGAAAATCGGCGAAGCCGGTGAATTCGACTATTCCGGAAGCCAGGCGCTGAAGGCGTTGAAGGAAGAAGGAGTCACCACCGTCCTGGTAAATCCGAACATCGCCACGATCCAGACATCGGAAGGCCAGGCCGACAAGATCTACCTGTTGCCGGTGAATCCCGAGTTTGTCGAGCGCGTCATTGCAAAAGAAAAACCCGATGGGATTATGATTGGGTTTGGCGGGCAGACGGCGTTGAACTGCGGCATGACGCTCGCCGAGAAGTGCATCCTCACCAGCAACGGCGTTCAGGTCCTGGGGACACCCATTCAAACAGTGAGAGATACCGAGGACCGGGAGCTTTTCGTCAAGAGGCTCGGTGAAATCGACGTCAAAACGCCGCGTTCTCAGGCGGTGTCGTCCGTTGAAGAAGCCATGCGGATCGCCGAGAGCATCGGCTATCCGGTGATGTTGCGGATCGCGTATGCCCTTGGCGGGTTGGGATCGGGCATGTGTGCTGACAAAGCCGAACTCGGGGAACGGGCAAAGAAGGCCCTCGCCCATTCGCCACAAATCCTCATCGAAGAGTACCTTCACGGCTGGAAAGAAGTGGAATATGAAGTCGTGCGCGACGCGTATGACAACTGCATCACAGTCTGCAACATGGAGAACATCGATCCGCTCGGCATCCACACGGGAGAGAGCATCGTCGTGGCGCCGAGTCAGACGCTCAGCAATGATGACTACCACCGGTTGCGGGAGATCTCGATCCGCGTGATCCGCCACTTGAAAGTGGTGGGTGAATGCAATATCCAGTTCGCACTCGACCCCCATTCCAGCGAATATCGTGTCATCGAAGTGAATGCACGTCTGAGCCGGAGTTCGGCATTGGCCTCCAAAGCAACCGGCTATCCCCTCGCGTATGTTGCCGCAAAGCTCGCCCTGGGATACAGTCTCACCGACCTCAAAAACGCGGTCACGCTTGTCAACGACGGCATGTTTTGAGCCGGCGTTGGATTACGTGGTCGTGAAGATGCCACGGTGGGACCTGAAGAAATTCAAGAACGTTGCCACACAGCTCGGCTCCGCGATGAAGTCCGTGGGCGAAGTCATGGCCATCGGGCGAACGTTTGAAGAAGCGTTGCAGAAAGCCGCGAGGATGCTCGAGATCGGCGTGGACGGGCTCGTGGCCACGCGGGGTCCGCAATTCGATGATATCTCCTCCGCCCTGTCGCATCCGGGGACGGAACGCGTATTTGCAATCCCGGAAGGGTTCCGCCGCGGACTCGACGTCGGGAAGGTCCATGCCCTGACGCATATCGACCGGTGGTTTCTTCAGCGCATCTCTCATCTGGTGGACGTCGAGCGACGACTGCACGTTTACGCCAACGGCCCATGCCCGAGGGACCTTCTCCTTGAAGCCAAGAAGAGCGGGTTCTCCGACATACAGATCGGGACCGTCCTCCGGACAGACGAAGAATCGATCCGCCGCATGCGAAAGAACAGCGGCATTGCACCGCATGTGAAGCAGATCGATACACTCGCGGGCGAATACCCTGCACAAACCAACTACCTGTACCTTACCTACGACGCTGAGGAGGACGATGTTGCCGCCGAGGAGGGGAACAAAAACATCCTCTTGCTCGGGTCGGGAACGTACCGCATCGGCAGTTCCGTGGAATTCGATTGGTGTTGTGTGAACGCCTCCAGGACCCTGCGCAGGCTCGGATACAAATCCATCCTGGTCAACTATAACCCCGAAACCGTCAGCACTGACTACGATGTATGCGACCGTCTGTATTTTGATACCATCGATCTTGAGACGGTCCTCGACATTTATGAACGGGAACATTGCGCAGGCGTGATCGTCTCCGTCGGCGGTCAGATTCCGAACAATCTCGCTCTGCGCTTGCACGAGGCAGGGATGCATGTCCTCGGAACGTCCCCGCTTGACATCGACCGGGCGGAAGACCGGCACAAATTCTCCACTCTTCTCGATACCATCGGCGTGGAGCAGCCACCATGGAGCGAACTCAGCTCGTTCGATGCCGCCGAAACATTTGCCGAAAAGATCGGGTATCCGGTGCTGATCCGCCCGTCATACGTGCTCAGCGGGGCGGCCATGGGCGTGGCGACAACCCCGGAAGAGCTTCGCCTCTTTCTCGGCAAGGCGGCGGACGTCTCCTCGAAACACCCCGTTGTCATCTCGAAGTTCTTTGAGAACACACGCGAAATTGAAGTGGATGCCGTCGCCAATGCGGGCCGCATCGTCACCATGGCCGTCATCGAGCACGTGGAGAATGCCGGCGTCCATTCGGGCGATGCAACGCTCGTCCTTCCTCCGCAGCGCACGTATTTCGAGACGATACGCCGGATCCGCACGATCTCGGAGAGAATCGCCGAGGCGTTATCCATCACCGGTCCCTTCAACGTCCAGTATCTTTCGAAGGGGACGGATGTCCGGGTCATCGAATGTAATCTTCGGGCTTCCCGCAGTGTCCCGTTTGTGTCGAAGATCTACAAACGCAATTTCATCGACCTCGCAATTGCCGCCATGCTGGGGGAACAGACGCCGGACAAGGAAGAACCCTTATTCGATCTGGATTATGTTGGGGTGAAAGCCCCGCAATTCTCCTTCACGAGGCTTCAAGGAGCGGACCCCACGCTCGGAGTCGAAATGGCGTCCACGGGAGAGGTCGGCTGCCTGGGCGACGATTTTGAAGAAAGTTTCCTGAAGGCGCTCATCTCCGTCGGCTTCCGATTCCCGCTGCGAAGCGTGTTGCTGTCGACCGGACCTCTGGTGGACAAAGTCGCCTTCCTCGAAAGTGCGCGCCTGCTTCAGGGCCTCGGGATCACCTTCTATGCGACTCCTGGGACAACCGAGTTCCTGGCCAGCTATGATATCCCCGCGACGACGGTCCATTGGCCGTCGGAACATCTCTCCCCCAACGCGGACGACATCCTTGAACGAAAGCTCGTGGATCTCGTGATCAACATTCCCAAGAACTACCAGGAGAAGGAATTGACCAACGATTATCTGATTCGTCGGAAGGCGGTGGACTTCGGCATCCCGCTTTTGACGAACATTCAACTGGCGAACCGCCTCGCAGAAGCCCTGTCGAGAAAGACGATCGACGATTTGAGAATCAAGGAGCTCCAGGCATACTCATGAATCGACTGCGTTCACTGTTCAGAAATCTTGCCCTCTTGTTCGCGACGGTCCTGGTATTTGTCAGCATTCTGGAAGGTGCCGTTCGGTTGATCGAACCACGGGAGGTCATGCGGTACTTCTTCATGTCCACAGACACGATTGTCGATCACCGGTTCATCCCTGGTGCGCACGGACGATACGAGACAACGGAATTCAATGTGCCGTACGACATCAATTCCTGGGGACTCCGCGACAAGGAGTTCCCACGGGAGAAGCCGAAGGGCACAAAACGCATCCTCATGCTCGGCGATTCGTTTACCGAAGGTGACGGTGTTCGTGAAGAAGAGACATTTTCCGCCCGCCTGCAGGTGATGCTCGACAGCACCTTCGGTACAGGGGCCTGGCAGGTGATCAACGCGGGCGTAGGAAGCTATTCTCCTCTTCTTGAGTACCTCTCTCTCACATCGAAGGGGCTGGCATTTGCCCCCGACCTCGTCATTCTGAATTTCGATCTTTCCGACATCTACGACGATATCAACTATACAAGCCGGGCCCGCTTTGATCAGCGCGGGGTGCCTGTCGGGGTCGCAGCGGAGCCCCCCGAAGCGCCGTCGGCCGGTATGGAGGGGAGACTCGTCGCGATAAAGGACTACTTCAAAGACCATACCCGTCTCTACAACTTCATCCGGCTGAGGATCGATCGGTATGTTGAGGGTTCGAGACGGAACATGAACGTCTCCGGCGACGTCCGCTACGACAAATATGCCTTTCTGCGCGGGAATTATGTCCCGCAAGACTCCGACTGGACGCTCTCCTTTCGGTATGTCCGCATGATCCGGGACACGCTGAAAGCGCGGGGTATCGATTTCTGGCTCACGGTCTATCCGTACGGACTGCAGGTGAACCCGAAAGAATGGAACAGCGGCCGCCAGTTCTGGGGCTTCAAACCTGATACCCTGTACTCCACCCGTCCACAGAAAACCATGGAGCTGTTTTGCCGGAGCAATGGTATTCCGGTGATCAATTTCTGCGGCGATTTCAAAGCGGCATCGCGATCGATATATCCGTTGTACTACGACTATAATGGCCATTGGCGACCTGAGGGCCACGCGATAGTTGCCCGCAAGCTTTATCAATCTGTCATGCAATACACGAAAGGTGAGCAACCCGAATGAGCAAGCACCTGAAGAATATCGTGGGGATCGTCGTGCTTCTCTCAATAGGACTGACGATCGGTGTTCTGGCCGGCGAAGTGATTGTGCGCCGGGTCGCCCCGCAGCGGTTGGATTCGTTTCGACCTATTTATGATCCTGACTCCGATCTCGTGTACAAACTCAAAAAGAACTACCATGCGACATACACGCAGCCGGAGTTCCAGATCGACGAGGCAACCAACAGCATCGGCATCCGCGACCATGAGGTGGGACCAAAATCCCCCGGGGTAGAGCGCATCCTGGGCCTGGGAGATTCCTTCAGCTATTCGAATTCCGTGGACCTGGAGAACACGTTCTTCAAGAGAATCGAACGGTCACTCTCCACGACCAAACCGGTCGAAGTCCTTAATGCAGCGGTCCCGGCCTACAGCACAATCCAAGAGCTCCGCTACCTCGAGAAATACGGGGTGCATCTGGACCCCGATGTCGTCCTCCTCGGTTTTTATGTTGGGAACGATTTTCAGGATTCCTGGGAGCTCTTCGATTCAACGGGCGCTCCGACCGTCAATGTTGTTCATGGCGTCCTCCATCTCAATGAACGGTTCCCCGGGGCAATGTACGACAAACAGGAACGGTCGCTCCGGACGGCCACGGCGTCGATGAGGGTCTTCTGTGCCGAACACAGCGAGCTCTATGTCTTCCTTCGGGAACGGTTCTCGGAGACGCTGTGGAGGCTCGGCCTTCGGAATAATCCCCCGCCGGCGGATTTCTGCGCAAAGACTTTCTCGCCCGAAATGGAAAAGGGATGGGCTCTCGAGCAGCGGTTGCTTCATGAATTTAAGGACTTCACCACGGCTCACCATGAGCGGTTTATCTTTGTCGCCCTCCCCACCCAATACCAGGTCCACGAAGAGCTCTGGCGGCATCATTTCACGACGTTTCATCTTGACCCGACGAAATACGATCTGGAGAAGCCGCAAAAACTCCTCGCGGACTTCTGTCGTGAAAACGGCATCGAGTATATCGACGTTCTCCCTGCCCTGCGTGAAGCCGGAAAGAAAGAAGTGCTCTTCTATCGAATCGCTTCCTACATGAATCCCAACGGCCACCGCGTGGTCGGCGATGTCATTAGCGCGTATCTTCAACAACATCCGTGAAGAACTGAGATGCTCCATCCAGGATCGCCATCGACTTCTGCACCCGCGTCAGATGCACATCCACGAAAGTCCGGATGGCGACGGCTCACCCAAACCGCTGCGCTCTTTCTGATCTCCTGCATCTTCACGATTGCAAGCGGAGAACTCATTGTCCGCGTGTTTGTGCCCGTCCGCAATATTGGACCGACGTTTTCAGAATATGACCCGTACTACGGGAAGGTTTTGAAGAAGAGTTTTCATTGCGTGAGAATCGCCCCTGAATTCACGATGTCTTTCACGACCAATTCGTACGGCTTTCGGGGGCCGGAGCCGAAGCAATTTCCAAAGCACTGTATCCTGTTTCTTGGCGATTCGTTTACGAGCGGCTATGGCGTGAACGACGGGGAAGAATTCCCCGATGTGGTAAGAGCTCACCTCGCTCAGGAGGGAGAAGGCCATGCACCGCCCGTCGTGAATGCGGGGCTCGGGAACACGGGGAACAGCTACTGGCTCCGTTTTCTCAACGAAGAGGGAGAACGTTATGATCCAAGGATCATTGTGTTCGCCTTTTGCGAAAATGACTTCGCCGACAACCTTCGCGAGCAGTTTTACTTCCTCGATTCGACACGGCAGTTGCGAGAGAACCCGGCCCCGGCGACCCAGGAAGAAGCACGGTTCTTCCAGCGGATCATCGAGGCGGTTCCGGGACTCTCCTATTCTCACCTCCTCGGGTTGGCCCGCGAGTTTTTCTCGGAAGGAATGATGACGTCACCCCCGCCCACGCCGGGAAATCCCGATTCTCTCTCTCTACCGAGTGATGAGATCACTTACCGCATCGTCGGGGAAGTGTTCCAACGATGCAAGCGTCATCAGTGGCCGACAATGCTCCTGACAATCGGGACCAAGGGCCCGCGGCTCGCGCATCTTCTTCAGCTTGCCCGCGCTTCAGAAACCCCGGTGATCGTGGTTCCCTCGAAAGAAGACCGGCCGGACCTGTACTATCATATTGATGGGCATTGGAACGCCGCCGGCCATCGTTACGTGAGCACGATGGTGCTGGATACCCTCGCTCGCTATCTCCCCCCCGATAACACAAAGGTTCATGAATGAGGAAGTTCGTGTTGTGTTCTTTCCTTTTGCTGTCCGCGGCAATTGTCGATGCCGGCCAGCCGTCTCCCTGGATCACTGCATACTATGCAGGGTGGGAACAGGGAAATCAGTGGAGCCATTATCTCACACCGCAAGAGATCGATTTCAGCGCCCTGACCCACATCGTGCATTTTTCGATGCTCCCGCGTCCCGACGGAACGATCGACGATCAATCGAACGGGCTGAATCAGGAGAACGCAAAGGCTCTGATAAGCGCGGCTCACGCGGCCGGAAAGAAGGTGCTGGTCTGCGTGGGGGGATGGAACTCTGAAACGGGATTCGTTGGAGCAACGGATCGAAGCGTTCGAAAGGCATTCATCAGGAATTTTTTGGATCTCCTACAAGCGAGAGGGTATGACGGCGCTGACATCGATTGGGAGCCGGTAAGCGCAGAATACGCCGACCAGTATGTCGGATTTATTACGGATCTTCGCGAGGCGATGCAGCGAAGAGATCGCACAATGCTCTTGACAGTAGCCTGCACCGGGAATGCCCCGCTCTATGCACAGGTCGCTCCGTATGTGGACCAGGTGAACATCATGACCTATGATTTCTCGGGCGCGTGGCCAGGGTGGCTTTCGTGGCACAATGCTGCTCTCTTTTCGGGTGGATTGACGTTCCCCGGTACGGGTGAGCCCCTTCCTTCAGTGGATGGCAGCGTCGGTGCATTCCTCGCTGCCGGGGTTGCACCTGAAAAGATCGGCATCGGCATTGACTTCTACGGTTATGTGTGGAACGGCGGGAGCGGGACGCCTACCGGTGGCGTTACAGAGCCAAGGCAACATTGGAGTTCGCCCCCCTGGGTCAAGGACAACGTTCCGTATCACCTGATCATGGACAGTCTGTATCGACACGAGTACTACCACTGGGATACTGCCGCACAGGCTGCATATCTTGATATCGATGTTGAAGGAAACGAGCATGACAAGTTCGTTTCCTACGACGATTCGGTGACATGTCAGGCAAAACTCACCTACGTCAGCCAGAGGGGACTTGGTGGCGTTATCATCTGGGAGCTTGGCGGCGGCTGGCGACCGTCAGCCACCCCCCACGACCCACTGCTTCAGTCCATCCGGCAGTGGATGGAAAGCAACGAAATTATTAGTAATTCTAAGCTCGGCAGATAACAGATCGTAGAAAATAAATTTTTTTGCGAATAAACTTGCGGCTTACGATCGATTGGTAGATATTTAGTGCAGAGGGGGTTCGCATGAGACGGTGAACACACCAGCGACGACCCCACGGTTCCAGAACGAAGAGAGGGTCCAATGAAGAAAATTCTGGCTACCGCCTTTGCACTACTGCTTCTCCCGATGGTTCTCTCAGGTCAGACTAAAGTGTGGGTGAGCGGATACTATGCCGGTTGGATGCAAGGATATCTGCCTCCGTCGGCGATTGACTTCAAGGCGGTCACGCACATCATGCATTTTTCCATCGAGCCTTCCGGCGCAGGCGTGAGCGGCACCGGGAACGGCATCGATGCAGGGACAGCAAGCGAGATCATTACTCCAGCGCACGCAGCGGGAATCAAAGTCCTTATTACCTGCGGCGGTGCCGGAGACGATGGCGGGTTTGTCACTGCTACTTCAACGAATAACCGGGCGAAGTTTGTCTCCAGCCTGGTCAACTTCGCCGTATCGAACGGGTACGACGGAATTGATCTGGATTGGGAGCCCATCACAAGCACTTCGCAATTTCGACTTTTCGTCCCTCAACTCCGTGCCGCGATGGATTCGGCTAAGCCAGGGATGCTCCTCACGATCGCCCTTCTTGACGGCGACTATGATATTCTCAGCCCTGTGGCTTCGAACTTCGATCAAATCAATATCATGACCTACGACATGTCCGGCGCCTGGGAGGGTTGGGTAACCTGGCATAATTCGCCGATCTATGACGGCGGCTATCGGTTTGCGTCGACGGGTGCTCTTCTCCCATCCGCCAATGGGTTCGTGGACGCGGCAACCAGCTCGGGAATCCCGAAGGCGAAATTGGGCATTGGCACCGACTGGTACGGGTATGTCTGGACCGGTGTTTCTCAGCCCCGGCAAGCCTGGACATCCGCGCCGGACGTTAGCGGCAACATCCCGTACTACACTCTGATGAAGACGTATGCAAACAACACTGTCTCCTGGGATTCGAGCGCGGGCGCAGCGTACATCAGCATTACGAGCGGCAGTCAGAAGTTCGTTTCCCTCGACAACGACAGGACCATGGCCGCGAAAGCACAGTTCATCAGGAACAAGGGGATCGGCGGCATGATCATCTGGGAGCTCGGCGGTGGATATCAAGCCTCCCTTCCCGCCGGACAGCGCGACCACCTGATGCAGGCGGTCAAACAGGCGTTCACGCTCACCAGCGTCGCGGCGAGCACGACGCCTCTCACGTTCCAGCTCGAGCAGAATTATCCGAATCCGTTCAACCCGACGACAAACCTGCAATACTCGATCGAGAAACCGGGCCATGTCTCGCTCCGTGTGTATGACCTCCTCGGCAGAGAGGTTGCGGTGCTGGTAAATGGGGAGAAGGCGGCGGGGACATATCATGAGACTTTCAACGCAACCGGGTTCGCGAGCGGGGTGTACTACTATCGTCTCACTTCGGGGAACATCGCGCAAACCCGGGAAATGGTGCTTCTAAAGTAGATCTCGGTGCGGTGAGCAGCATTACAAGACGGCCCGACACGTCCTGCATAGGCGTGCCGGGTCGTTCGTTTCAGGACGATTTTTCCCTTCGTTCATTTTCCTCGTTTCCCAGGCTATGCTCCTTGAGCTTCGCATAGAGATACTTCCTGCTTATTCCGAGGGTCCTCGCGGCCTCCGATTTGTTGTTCTCGAGGGATTCGAGGGTTCGCTTGATCACCAATCGCTCCATTTCTGCAAGCTTTGTCCCGATCGGCAATTCAATTGTCGATCCGAGATCCGTGGCGGGCCGTTCCATCCGGACATGCTTGGGGAGATATTCGACGTCGACCACGTCATGGGGACATGTCAGAACAATGCTCTCGACAGCGTTGCGCACTTCGCGGACATTTCCCGGCCATGAATACAACGACATCAGCTCAAGGGCTTCAGGGGTGAACTCTTTGCAGGGCTTTCCATATTTCTCACAGAGCTGACAGGCAAAGAAGCGGACGAGAAGCGGGACATCACTTCGCCGGTCGCGCAGGGGCGGGAGAGCAATCTCGACGACTCCAAGCCGATAGTAGAGGTCTTCGCGGAGCTGACCCGACTTCAAGGCGTCCGGGATATTCCGGTTTGTCGCAGCGATGATTCGCACATCAACTTCGATCTCCTCCCTCCCGCCTACACGTCGGAATGAACGAAGTTCAATGGCACGGAGGAGCTTCGCCTGGACCTGCGGGTGCATCTCGCCGATTTCATCAAGGAAGAGTGTTCCGCCGTGTGCCACCTCGAAGCAACCTGGACGATTCGATACTGCGCCCGTGAACGCTTCCTTCTCGTGCCCGAATAGTTCATTGTCAATGACATCACGGGGCAACGCGGCACAATTAATGGCCACCCAGGGTTTGTTCGCCCTGTCGCTCTTCTTGTGAATGTACCGCGCGATCACTTCCTTCCCGGTCCCGCTCTCGCCGGTGATGAACACCGACGCTCCTGTCCGGACAACGAGGTTCGTCTTTTCAACGATCTCCTTGATCGAGGGATGCTCGCTCACGATGAGATCCCAGTTGTCCACGCGCTTGAAGGCGCATTCACAATCCGTAATCTTGCAGCTTTGCGATATCGCCTGTTTCTTTTCAGGTATGATCATACCATCTCCTGGTGCTGCGCAGCTCGTGTTCCGGAATATTCGTGCAGGAACTGTGTCTGCAAGAAGAGATGTCCAACACCACGGCGCTTCGCGCGCGCGGTTTGGATCGATTGTCCGTGGGAGTGATTGCAGAGGAATGACTGCGGCGATGTTGGTTGTCAACCGCGGGATCAGGACGTTGTCTGCAATGATACAGGAGACCGGGACGATGCAGAATCGTAATACATCGTGCCGCGTGAAAGAATCCTGGATGTGGCATGAGCTCATGCAATAGTGGGGGACGGACACTATTTCAAAAAACAACAAGCATTGTTACATCAACTGCGACAAAAAATCAACAAAGAATCTATCAATTCGAACGGCCGCGTGATCTTACTCATGCGATGTGACGTTCGTCACATGGCGCGCCTACTTTGGCGAATTCCTAAATTATCGCCTCCTTGAAATGGACAGCGAACTGGGAGATGATTCTGGTATTGTCGTGACGAAGAATCGATGATGAAGTTGTTTCTCCATCACAAGATCGTTACCTCGCTTGAAGAGATTGGACGGGGCACCTCGCGCAAAACTACGACGAGAACGGGGAGTATTGAATGCAACACACGTCTAACAAGGAGGCATCAGAATAAGTTCTATGCTATCGTGCGGAAAAGAGAACCACGTACGCAGCCTGCCTCATCGAAAACATGGTCCACGCAAATGTTGAACGTTATTCATGGCCTGTTCGGCGGGGGCAGGATATCAGACATTTATTGGTTATTGCCGGACAACCAATTCATCTTTCAGAAATATGCAATCGATCTGCAGAAGAACTCCCTGTCCGTGGTCATACGTGACCGGGTCGATCAAGCGCATTCTGAATCCGTGTCGATCGAGCATGGCAATCATCTCCCCGATAGAAGCTTCTCCCTTATAGAGGGGCTTCAACGAGAGCTCCAGTTGAATTCCCCAGAGCAACGGAAGAGTTGCTTCCGCTCCAAGGATCACTTCCTTTTCGTATCCCTGTGTGTCGATTTTCAAAAAAACTCTCTCATTCGCATGAACTACCTTCGGGAATTGCGAGTCAAGCGTTTTCAGCGTGAGTTGCTCCTTGCCGACCAGCTCAACATCCTCAGGTGCAAATTCGCGCAGGGTTGGAAGCGGTTGAAGGATGGAACTGAAGACTGAACGACGTGAAATTTGGATGGTCTCGACCCCCTCTGCTCTGCCCAACCCCACATTGATTGCTTCCCATAAGGGATCCGTCTCTGCCTGCGTGCGAAGGGCCTCAAACGTCTCCCGCACGGGCTCAAACGAGACGATGCGTCCGCGGTAGCCGGCAGAGCGAAGATAACGGCCGTAGAGACCGTCATTGGCCCCGACATCGAGGACGACATCAATGTGATTGGAGAGAAGCAGGTCTTCAACATGCGGGCGTTTCCTGATCAGTTCAAAACCGAAACCATTCAGCACACCCTTCACAAGATCTTTCATGTCGAAGCTCCGACGTTGGGGGTTCCTGGAGTACTTTAGAACAATGAACGCCGGCAGGAGCAGGGAAAGTTCGATCCTTGCTCAGTTTTTCCCTATGGACATCTGAACCCGCCATTCGGATTTGCCCCCTTCTTCATTCAGAGGGGAAATTTCGTATATTGGGGCCATGATCCTCCAGCACCTCCGACAACCCTGGATGCTCTGGCGGCATATTCTCCGTGCCCATGCAGGCCCCTTTTTCTTCTCGCTGTTCACCCTGATGTTTCTCTTTCTTCTCCAGTTCGTCATGAAGTTCGTTGATCAACTGGTTGGGAAAGGACTGAGCGCATGGGTGATCATCGAACTGATTGCGCTGAACCTCGCCTGGATGCTCGTCCTCGCCGTCCCCATGTCCGTGCTCGTGGCCACCTTGATGGCGTTCGGCGACATGTCGTCGAAGAATGAGATTACCGCCATGAAGGCGACCGGAATGAGCCTCTACATCATGCTCGCACCGGTGTTCCTTGCCGGCCTGCTCGTTGGAGGGGCGCTGGTCTATTTCAACAACCAGGTGCTTCCCGATGCGAACCATCAACTGAAGATGCTCACCGTCGATATCCGGCGGAAGAAACCGACGCTTACACTCGTCAACGGCGTGTTCTCCCAGGACATCCAGGGGTACAGCATTCTCGTCCGCAAGACGATCCCGAATACCAATGACCTCGAAGGCGTCACGCTGTACGATTACACCAACCCGACGACGAACGTTACGATTACCGCCGAACGCGGGACGATCTCGTTCTCGCCTGATTTCCGGAAGCTTATCATGGATCTCTACGACGGGGAGATCCACGAGGTGGACCTGCAGAATCCCAAGGTCTATCGCCGGATCCGCTTCGAAAAACATCGCATCGCCATGGATGTGGAGGGATTCGATTTTTCGCGTTCTTCCGAAAGCGCGTTCTCCCGTGGCGACCGCGAGCTCAGTGCGCAAGCGATGATCGTGATTGCCGACAGCCTCGAGGCAGACAAGGCGGCTCTCGAGAGGGAATTCCGCACGGCAATGATCAATACCGTGAATCTTCGACTCCGGGGTCTCCTGGACTCTCTCCCTGCCCGTTCATTCAGGCCGGACCTTGTTCCGCAAATTCCCCTGTTTCCCCTTCCCGCTTCGCAGCAGACGGAAGGGATGGTAGCGACATATCTCTTCAGGCTCGAAAATATCGAGCGGCAGATCGACTCGTACTATGTCGAGATCCACAAAAAATATTCAATTCCCACCGCATGCATTGTCTTTGTCCTTGTCGGGGTTCCGCTCGGCATTATGGCACGGCGCGGCGGGTTCGGCATCGCCGCGACGCTCAGTCTTGGATTCTTCGTGCTGTACTGGGCATGCCTGATCGGTGGAGAGAAACTCGCCGACCGCGACATCGTGCAACCCGCAGTCGGGATGTGGATCGCGAATGTTCTGATCGGGATCTTCGGGATCCTTCTCTGTCTCAAGATCGGGCGCGAATCGGTGCTCATCAACTGGGATCACATCCAACGCTGGATCCCCCGGCGATGGCGCTCGAGGCTTCAGGACGAACCGCTTCCGGACGACCAGTGAAACTCATCGATCGCTATATCATCCGGCAATTTCTCACAACGACCTTGTTCTCGCTCGGGGCTGTCCTCCTCGTGTTCATCATCATCGACGCGATGGAAAAACTCGACGACTTTCTCGACAAACAGGCGGGGATGGGGATCATTGTCCAATACTATATTTTTTTCGTGCCGGAGATCATCAAGCTGATCACGCCGGTGGCCCTCCTCCTCGGGAGCCTTTTTGTCACCGCACGCATGTCAACCCAAGGAGAGCTGACCGCCTTCAGGGCCAGCGGGACCAGTCTGTACCGCCTTATGCTCCCGTATGTGGTGGTGGCGTTTATTGCAAGCGGCATGCTGGTCTACTTCAACGGCTGGATCGTCCCGCTGGCGAACTCCAGGAAATTCTCCATCGAGCGGACATATCTGCACAAGGATGTCATTAATGCCTCCGGTGCGAATATCTACGTCCAGGACTCCCCGACACGCATCTTGTCGATCGGGTTCTTTGACGACTCGCGCAACGTGGCCAGCCGGGTGTCGATCCAGGAGTTCGATGCGACGGACCCCACGATCATGGTGGAGCGAACGGATGCTGTGAGCATGGCGTGGGATTCCAGCGGACACCGGTGGGTGCTCTCGGGAGTCACGCGGAGAATGTTCTCCGGGGACAAGGAAACGCTCGAACAATTCACCATGCTTCCCGCAGGTCCATTGCACTTCAATCCTGACGACCTCAGGAAGAAACAGGAAAAGCCCGATGAGATGAGTTATGGGTCACTGAAGCGGTTCATTGAGAACCAACGGAGGGCAGGACAGGATGTTTCGCAGTGGATGGTGGACTTCTACGGGAAGATCTCGTACCCGTTCGCGGCGGTCATCGTGGTGCTGTTCGGCGTCCCCTTTGCCTCGGTCCGTCGCCGCGGTGGAACGGGCGTTCAGCTGGGGATCAGCCTGTTGATCTGCTTCATTTATCTGATCGTGATGAAAGTATCACAGGTCTTCGGGTACAACGGCGATGTGAATCCTCTCCTCACAGCGTGGGCAGCAAATCTTATGTTTCTTGCCGGTGCGTTCGTCGTGATTCTTAACGTACGAAAATAGGTCGCCGGCCTAGATATCGAACCGGATCTGCAGCACGGGCACGCTGACATATCCCACACCGTCCGGGACCGTCCTGAACCCGAGCGAAGCATGGGCCTTGTTATACCAGGTTGCGCTCAGGGCGGCGTCAACGGCACTCAGAATGTGGTTCACTAGCGCGACGGTGACAAACGTCGTCGCGTGGCCATAGTAGGTATTCGCCTTTGCGCGTTCCCCGCCATAGAAAAGAAACCTCGTGGTGAGATTCGCCTTCTGACTCTGATACGACGGGTCGAGACTCGGATTCGCGTCGTCCCATCCCATATTGAACTGCTCGTATTTTCCAATCATTTCGTAGTACTGCTGATCCCCGTGCGCAGCGAGATTGTGGGAGTAGTACCCCCCGATCGCCGACTCCATCTGATGGACCAGGTCCCAGTTGACACCAACCCAGGGAGTGCTCGGGTTCGGCGTGCCCGACCAGAATTCGCTCTCCGTAAAGGGGTTTCCGGAAGCGTCTTTCGGCTTGAAGTTCGCCAATGCGCGCTGGACATACCGGACAACGCTCCAGTGCGCATCCGCATAATCCTGGAAGCTGTTGGTCTGCCGGTTCCCCTGGTTGTCCCAGTAGTATGCCAGTGCCCACATTGCAACTTCAACCACGAGAAATCCGGCCGACTTCCAATAATCGTCAGTGTAGAATTCGCCGGCGCCGGGAAGGACCGCGGAAAGGCCGCCTGCAAGCCAAGGGGATTTTCGGGCTCCTGAGGGAGAAGCGGTTGATTGGTCCTGGAGCGCGGCAGGAATCGGCGAGAGGCTGCGCATGCCGAACAGATCGAGTGCAATGTTCCCTGTTACGGGGTATTTCGATGAATCCTGGGGCGTCTCAGCTGCCACAAGCCGCGACGCGACAAGACACAGGCAGACGAAGAAGCACTTTGCGTTCATGGGATTTCTTTCCTTACCAATGGATTCTGACCGGCCGCCCGGATCTCCGAAGCGTCAATCAAAATCAAATCCGAATAGTACCCCGAAGTAAAACCTCCATTCTTTCCCGTACGTCACCGTTGCGTTCTGGGTCTTGATAAACCGCGAAAACCGATCGAACCCGTACGACGCATTGAAGAAGATCGACGTCGGATACGAGTAGAAGGAGAATGCTTGGAGGCGCAACTCGGCGCCGGCGTCTTTCTTGAAATCGCGCAGGCGCTGACCGGTCTCGGTCCACGCATTGCCAAAGTCGCCGTAGACCGAGGCATACAACTTGTCAAAATAAATCTGGCCGAGCCGGAGATCGATGTCTGAAATGAGCGGGAACCGGTAGGTCAGGCCCACCGACGCCAGCGAATTTCCGCTCAGCGCATAAAACGTATACCCTTTCATGCCGATCAACCCGCCGGCATAAAAGTCGAAGAACTCGTCGACCGGAGGACCGAAAATCGATCCTCCGCGCAGCCAGACGGTGAGCGTGTGTCCATGAAACAGAAACGGAAAGTACTCATGCCAGTTCAGTTCCGCACGGAGGAAATCGATCTTGTCGTAGGATGGCTCCAGCCCCGTCGCTGTAATTTTGTACACCCTGTATCCCGCCGAATCGGTCGCTCCGAATTGATTGAACTCTCCGCTCAGACGAAGATTGATCTTCCTCCCGATGGGATTAATATCGGACGTGCTGGAGGGAACAATCGCATTGAGATCGTACGTAAGGGTCAGCGTATTGGCAATGAGATAGAGATCGCTGGACGCCGGCACCAGCTCGCCGGTGAGCTCGTTCGTAAAGCTTCCGAGGGCCGAGCTATACCGGCTGTGGGCATAACGCAGTTCGATATTGCCAAATTGCGAAATGAAAGGATGGTTCAACGCTGCATCGAACTCAAACAGATTGTAGGTCACCCCCACTTGAAACGGCGGCCTGTCGGGGAGGGAGACGCCCGTGTCCGTCTTCCGTGTGACGTCGTACAGTTCCAGGGACCCGACCGGTTCGAGCCCGAGGTCGTACAATAACGGGAATCTCCCCCTGTAGAAGAACTGGAGAAAGAGATCGGCTTCGAGTTTCCTGTTCACCGCCGCCCCGGCAAAGAACCCGGTCTTGTCCAACATATCATTCGAGAGCAGATACAGGCCCGGTTTCAGCACATCCAACCCATTGCTCGAGATATTGTAGTTGTCGATCCGGAGAAACGGCACGACGGTCAGACTGGTGAACATCGATTTGTACGGTCGCGCGTCGAGCGGCGCAAGCTTCGTGTCGTCGTAATTCCGCAGGGCCGGCCAATCAAATTGCTTGGTATCGGGTGGCCGGGTCGACGCAAATGCGAGAACACCCGTCGTCGGAAGCGGAGACGCGTCCGGAGAGGTCGGCGGCAGATAGGCATTGCTGTCGGCACCCTCCACCGGAGCCGCCGGCGCAAGTCGTACGATCTTGTAGCCGGAGGACGTATACGCGGCGTAAACGATCGTACCCGAGTCATTCACCGCCGGGAAGAACGCGCCGCCAAGCACGTTCGTCCACTGGGTCGACGCATGGGAAGCGATGTCATAGGAATAGATGTTGAAGATGCCGGTGACATCGGAACTATAGTAGAGCTTCGATCCATCAGGGGAAAACGTCACACACCGCGTATCTTCGGGCCCGGTGAGAAGAAACGAAAGATCACTCCCGTCAGGCTTGATCCACGCGATATCCCGCCCGTCCTTCATGGAATAGTCAAAGACGATCCGATCGCCTTTCGGGCTCCACTTCGGTCCATAGACTTGTTCGCCCTGCGAGTAGGGCGTTACCACGTGATAGTTCGATCCGTCAATATTCATCACGGCCAGATTCGTCGTTCCGTCGGCATTGACGACACAGGCAATCTGGGAGCCGTCCGGCGAGAGTGTGGGACTGCTGGCACGCTTCCCCCGCGTAATACGCGTCTCTTCCTTCTTCACCAGGTCATACTTGTAGATGTCGAACTGGTAGGACCAGTGCGGATTGTCCCGCGTTGCTTTGCCGTAGTAGAGGGTTTTCCCATCGGGAGACCATGCAGGAGCGGTTCGGACGCCGGGCATGATCAACGTATCCCCTCCTGTCGCAAAATCGTACACGTAGAGAGACGACGATATGAAATAGTCGCCTCCCTTTGTACTCACGTAGGCAATCCTCTTGCCGTCGGGTGAATATGCCGGGTACATGTTCGCAAACCCCGTCCCCGTGGCATAGACACAGCACGGCTCCTGATGGGCTCCTGGAGGAAGACCTTGAGGATGGAAGATGGTCTCCGTGCGGATCCTCTCCCCCGGGTTGACCACGGACGCATCTTCCTTCAGAAACGGCAGGCCCTCGCGAAGATTCTTCCTGATCGGTGCGACGCGGGCCGTGTAGTCCCGGACCATGTCCCGCCGCCAATCCTCATAGACGTCGGCGCCGGATTTCCCAACTGCCCCTTCAATGGCAGCGTCGATAGTGACCACGGGGAGTGAAGCAAGGTTCTTTGAGATCTCCCGGAGCTTGTCTTCACCGTACGTCCGCGCGATGTACCCGATGAAGGCGAAACCGGCGTTGTACGCAGATTCGTTTCCCAGACTGGTCTTCCCGAACACGCCCATCTGCTCCCACGTCAGCATGTTTCCATCAAGGGCATAGGAGCGAAGGATCATATCACGGTGCGTATCCCAGAAGTCGTATCGGAGATCTGTGCGGTTGTACTGCGCGATCCCTTCGGCGAACCAGGCCGGAACCACAAATCCCGAGAGCGGATAGGATGCGATGACATTCGGATAGCCGTACAGAACATCGGGCCTGCGTTCGGCTTCATACCCCAGCCATTGAAGGTAAATGGATGGGACTCTGCGACCGAATTTCATCGACGTCTGGATCTGCACGATGTGCGTAAATTCGTGTGTCACCACGTTCCGGAGCCAGTCGTGCGTTCCCCGAAGCTCGAAATCCATGCTCGGGGCAAAGATTTCGATCTTGTTGTCGAAGAAATAGGCGCCCCCGTTCGAGATATCGTCGTAGTCGCGGACGACGAAGGTCACCTTGCTGTCGGGCTTGTGGTGATAGAGCGACGTCACAGGCTCGTACACATCCTCGGCAACCTTCGCGATGACACGCGCCGTGCGTTCTGCCCCATCATGATAAAGGACGTAGAAATGTTCGGTCTCGATCGTCTTCCAGTTGAGTTCAGGATGGTAAAATTCATCCTGGGCAACCACGGGAAACGGCAAGAGGAACACCAGAACAATCACGAGGGGACACAGGAGTGCAATGTTGGTGGCAACTGCTCGTTGGGTCTTCACTATCGGACCACCGCGATTTTGACTATTCGGACCTGACTTGTCGAAGGCCCGTCCGCCTCGACGCGCGCAAGATAGATGCCGCTCTGCACGCCCGAGACATCCCACGCGACTTCATTGTCGAGGCCGCCCGCCCCGGGCCCGTCGAGTTCAGTCACGAGGTCGCCGGTGAGAGTGAAGATCTTGATGTGCACTGTCGCGGATACTGAGACGTAGTAGCGGATGTACGTCTTGGCCGTGTACACGGGGTTCGGCCAATTATACACTCTGTCCTTCGGCATGAATTCGCTGCTGATCGGCGGGCCGCTCTGCGGCGCGGCAACGAGCTGGCCTGAATGCAGGGCGTCATATTGATATTGCGGCCACGGGTCAGCCGCGGCGTCGCTTCCGGTGTATGTCCTCCACGCGTGCACCCCGCCATCCTGGGAGGAAACCACCACAAGGACCTTGCCCGTTGCCGGCGTCCCCGGTGAGAGTGTTCCCACCGCAACATCCTGGTTCCCGGGCCCTGCCGAGAGCGGGAATCCTGTCGCCATCTTTCCCTGACGCGTGAATGCCCCGATCAATCCATCGGAGGTTGCAGCAACAATCTCCGGTCGACCGTCACCGTCCACGTCCGCGATTACGGGAGCTGAGACGATTGTTGACGAGGAACCGAGGGTGACGGGGAAATCGTCGACCACGGCGCCATTCGTGTGATACACGCAGACGCGTCCGCCGCTGAACACGATGATGTCGCGCGTCCCGTCGCCGTCGATGTCGGCGAAGGCCGGAGGCTCAGAGATCGTACCACCTGTCGAGACGGGGAATCCGTTGACAGGCTGCAAGGTGAGATCCACAAGATACAGATTCCCTGTTGTTGTGGCGAACGCAATTCGCGGCGGATCCGTTGTGCCCGATCCACCCATAAAAACGCCGGGTCCGGCGATCGGTGCCCCGAAACGCTGCACCACGAAGCCGGCTGCAGAATTTGCGCCGGGTACGTACCTCGTAACAGCGACACTGCCATCGGACATGGTAATCAAGAACCGGTACGGGAATGGGAGAGAACTCACCCCGACTACCACCGCCGACGTATCGCCGGTAGGCTGCAGGCTGTCTGCAATCGTCCCGTCAAACCGGAGGAAATAGACAAGGCCACCTTCGGCTCCGACAGCAATAAGAGAATCGTCCGCGGCAAGTGGCGCAACGATTTTCCGGCTCAGCGGGCGGAAGAACACCTCCGTAGCAAGACTGTCCGAAGTGCCGTCAGACTTCAACGCAAACTCCCGGATTCCCGTCCTTCCCGGCGTGGCGGAGTTCACCGGAACCACAAACCGGTTCGTCGTCGGATCCCCGGGCAGCCCGGAGAGAGGTCCGAACGCGACCGCGTCGCCCGCTTGAAGGTTCACGACCATCCCATCAGCCCTGCCCCCGGAGAGCGCAGGTGTGCCGTTCACGGTCCATCCGAACACGCCGCCTGCCCCCTGTGTTGCCTGCTGGTTGAGCTGCGATGCCGCCGCGGGCGTGCCGGTGTGCGCGACCAACACGGAAGGTGATCCATTGCCGGGATCGGGAATCACCGAGGCGTGTGATGCCGACAAGAACCCCGGTGCCTTGGGATAGCCGGGGAGCGGCGAAATCTGTGCGTCACCGCGCTGCACCGTAAAGGTCATGTGCGGCGATCGCTGGGAGAATGTCCCGATCGTGATGTGTGTATTCGCTCCCGCGTAGCTTGCGGTACCGGGGAGTGTCGTCGGGGAAAATTGATTCTTGTAGAGCAGCGCAATATTTCCCGAGAACCAGAAGTCGAGCGGGGTCCCCTGCTCGCTGCCCGAGCCGCCCGAGAACATCGCATACGTGCGCCCGATGTCCTGCGCACCGTCCGCTTCCATCACACTGACCCCCCGGTGATCGGGGTTCGCATTGACAGCATCGGTGGCGATCCCTTGCGCGATGACCGACTCGTCGATATGCCAGATGAGAATGCCGCCATTGTAAAACGTCCCGTCAGCATCCGTCTCTCCAGGGAGACTCCAATCGGGCACGGTGACGTCGGTAACCGTCCCCTTGATCAGGGTGAGATCAAATCCATCAAAGCCAACGGTGTCCCGGGCAAACGTTCTTTGCCTCACCGTCCCCTGGTACAGCGTTGTGATTGACACGCCTGTCCCGAACGGGTCACGGCTCCGGTTCTCAACAAGGAAATATTCGTCGCTGCTGATCGGGACCCGATACGCAGAATCCGCCAACGCGACGGCTGACAGGGCAAGGGTCGTATCACGGGTCCCCACGACGGGCGTGGCAATCCAACCCAGCCAGTACTTCTCCCAAGCCGAGGGCTCGGGAGGAAAGGCGCCCGCATAGCTGAAAATCGCTTGACCGTCCATCAGCCCGAAACGCCCGATCCCTGATGCCCCCGTCTGGGTGTCAAACAGGTCCGGAAGACCCAGAAAGTTTCCCAGCGATGCACAAAGAAGCCCGTTGATACTGAGGATGAGTGGGATATCGCCGACGGCTCCCGGGAGGAGACGCGACTCCGTTTCGGGGACCACCATAGTGTTTGTGATGAGATACGATCCTCCCTGCACCGGAATCCCCGGGAACGAAGATCCATACACGGTGCGAAATCCGGAGAGACCGAAATACAGTGACGGGATGTCGTACGGCGTAGGATCGTAGCCCAGTTCCGAAACGAGATCAATGTCGCGTCCGGATCCGGCATGGAAGACGACATAGCTCTGGTACGCGTGAAAGTCCGGGACCAATTTTAGCGAGTCAACGGCGTGCCATGCATCGCGCGCGAGATTGGCAACGAGCAAGTTCGAACCACCACGGGGTGGCGAGTAGGTCTGCATCAGCGTGGGAAGCGTGATCACCGAATCGAGCAGGGTGGTCTTGACGATCACCCGTCCCTTTGAAACACGCCGGTAGTAGTTCTCGAGGAATTGCAGGTGCGCGCGGAAATACGGCGCATCATGTGGCGGTGCGTCGAGCACCGTGTCCGCAGGCCCCGCGGTAAGGCTGAATGTGCCGTTGCCGCTGGTGCGCGAATCGTTGTCGGTTTGAAACTGGACACGGACGGCAAGGACGCTCACCGTTTCCGCGACCGCTTCAACCATGCGCGGGAAACGCCGGGCATCACTGCCGGCGACGCTCAGGGGGTGATTCAATCGTTGTGCGGAAGCCGCGAGCGGCAACAGCAGGAACCACAGGAGGAAAAGGCGGCGCGTCATGGATGAGGAGGATTGTTGGAAAAAGCTGATGGCGGATGTCGGCGTCCGCCATCAGCGAAGCAATGAATCATCGACAGGATGAGCTCATTTGGAGCTCGTTTCACCCTCACTGCCACCCCAGGCGATCAGAAGGGAAAACCGGATGGTGTCCGAAAGGGGTTCGTCGGGCCCGGCGGAGATATAGCTGAAATCAAATCCATAAATGTCATAGCGGATCCCCGCCCCGAAGGTCAGGAACTTCCGGTTACCGAAATTCGGATCCTCATAAAAGTAGCCGATGCGCAGGGCGATCAGTTTTGGAGCGCCGTACCAGTACTCCAACCCGCCACAGGTAATCACTTTCCGGATGCCGCCGTCACCCCATGCGGTGAACAACGATCTGGGGAGGGCGTCGGAGGTTCCGTCGTCGCGGCGGCGGACGAGAAGCCTGCTGAAATCGAGCGACGCCTCAAGCGAATTGTATTCGTCATTGAAGATCCGGTAGCCGAGCCCGAACCGGAGATTCGTCGGTAAAGGATCTGCCTGCGCCGCGTCGACGTACGTGACTTTCGGTCCGAGGTTGCTGAGGTCGACACCCAGACTGAAATGCTTTCCGATGTCGCCGATCAGCGGGACGTCCAGCGTTTGCGGTCTCCACATCATCGCGAGATCGACGCTCATCGTCGATGTAATGCCGTTCCCCTTTTCGGCCTCGGTGCCGACGGGAGAAAGCGCGCTGTGGATGAAGCGGAGGTTCACGCCGAGACCGAGGTCGTCGGTGGCTTTTGTCGCATAGCCCGCGGTCACCGCATACTCATACGAACGAAACGTCCCGATCACGGTCGGACCATCCGAACCGGTAATCTGGAACTGTCCGAGACTGAGATACGTGACGCTTGCCCCGATCGTTCCGCCTATGGCGTCGATGCGCTGACGATAATTCAAGTGATCATAAAACAGATCCGGAAGCTGGAACTGGGGCAGCCAATTGGCATGCGTCACGCTTACCTCCTGTCCGTCCATGAATGCCAACGCTCCAGGGTTCCAGTAGATTGCTGAAGCATCATCGACGGAACCCGTTCCAGATTCTCCGATTCCCGCAGCGCGAGAGTTGGGCGCGATGAGCAAAAAAGGCACAGCTGACTCACCCTGGGCCGAAACATCCTGCGGAACAACGAGAACCGCCAGAAATGTCACGACCGCAGCAATTCCCGCTTTGCCGCACATGGACTTTCTCATAATTGGCCTCCAGGTATTCAAAAAACAACGATAGATTCTAATATAACAAGAAGTATGCCTATTTTACAACGGCGAGCTTCCCAAGCGCTTCGCTCGTGTAGCGTCCATCGACTGTTGATGCAACCACTTTGTACAAGTACACACCGTTTGCGATGCCGTCGCCGTCTGCATCCCGTCCATCCCAGGCAATCTTCACGAACGACTCTCCGCCGGTTGTGGATTCAATCGCTTTGATCATCCGCCCCGCGACGGTGTAAACCTTGATCAGCACGTTCAAGGGAATCATCTGGTTCTGATGGAACGTGAAGTAGGTCGTTCCCGAGGAAAACGGGTTGGGATAATTCATCACGTCCGTGATCACCAGGTTCTGATCGGACGCGACCTGAAACTCCGTCTCGACCGTGTTCGAGTTGTTGAACGAATCCCATGCACGGATCTTCAGACTGTTCTTTCCCACGGGGAGACTGCTCAACTGGTACTGGATTGTCCCCTGGCGGTAGTTGTCGACTTTGCTTGTGTACGCATCGGTCAGATCGATGCTCTGGGCGCTGTTGTTGAGCCAGGCTTCGATCCGGTGGCCGATGCCCGAGGCCGACGTGTTGATCCCGTTGGAATCGGCCAGGTCGATGATCAATTCCGGGTTTGGACCGACAAGATCCCCTTCCTTAAACGTTCGATTGTTCAGATAAATCGTCATCGCCGGCCCGGAGTTGTCATGCGTCGTCGTCGAATCGGTCCCGCGGAAGGCCACATTGCCCGTGTACCCCTCCGCATCGAGCGATCCCGTCGTGCAATAGGCCACCACGCGGCCGCGTCCGGTTGAGTCACCGAAGAAAATGTCCTTCGGGACGACGAACGTCGCGTGGAAGCGTCCGTTGGCAACCGTGTTGTCGCCACGGAAGATCGTGCTTCCTGTGGCGGTGTACGACCAGTTGACGCCCGGGTAGAAGTTCACGATCGTCTGCACCCGGCTCGCATCGTTGACGATCAGCATCATCTGCCCGTTGAACGAGGGATCGATGTTGTCCGAGGCATCGCGGACACTTCCGACAACCGCGACGGTTGACAGCGACTGGATGGCGATGGGCGCTGTGCGGAGGGTGTTCCCCGCGCTGTCGACCGACACGGCGTTGATACTGTCGATCGACGCATACCCCGACGGATACTGCAGGCGCATCGTCGGATCGCCCAGGAAGAAATACTTCTGATCGTTCTCCTGATTCCCCCCCTGTTTATACTGAAAGAGCGCTGTCGCAGGGCGTTCGACCACGACACGGTTGTACACGTCCCGGGTGAACATCGCCTGGTATGTCCCGTAGTTCAGCTGGGCGTTGCTGCTTGCATACACTTTCCGGCACGCAGAAATCACTGCGATGCCGCCGCCGTCCGGCTTGTTGACCAGGAGTTCACCGCCGGAGACTTGTGACGGGTCATCGTATTGCGAAAAGTTGCATGTGGCAAGGAAAAAGAGCGAAAGCCGGTTCGCATTGACGAGCTGCGGTATCGACGTGAGCGAGTTGAAGATGTTCTCGTGTGCCCATTGCTGGGGATTTCCGTGGCCGGTGTAGTTCACCATCAGAGTGCCCTGGTTGATCTGATCGATGATCGCCTGGTAGGCGCCCGGCTTGCGCCGACCAAGAGCATCAAAGACTGTCGGATACTCTGCAATATAGATCTTCTTCTTCTCCATCTCGTCCGGCGTGTAGCTCGGCGAGGAAAGGCTTTCCGCAGCATCGCTGTGGATTGTCCCGTCTCCGACATCTCCGCCCTCCGACGTCCAGGCGTCGTCTGCGACAAACGTCACCCGCATCTTCCACCCGTCGCGCACCGATTGTGTTTCATACCGTTCAATCTTGTCGACTACGGCGTCCGCCTCGGCTGCGACGCGCGCCGGGATACGTCCGAGCACCAGGGAAGGGTTGGTCCCCGACGCCGAACATCGCGAAGAAATCGTCCGTCGAGAAGCTGTCCACCCCATCCACGGAGTTCGGACTCTGCCAGTTCGGAACAAACGAGCTCTTCTTCCCGAGGATCCCTTTGTAGTCGTATGACGCACCGCCGAACAACAGCACGAACGCGGGCTTCCGTGTCCAGTTCGTATAGGCGTAATACAGGTAGTCCCGGATCGCCGAGATGTCCGGGATCCCTCCGCCGAACTCGTTGTAGACCTGCGCGACATCCGCAACGATCGTCTTGAGGTTCCCGTGCGCAGGGTCCTGCCGCCACGCCGCCAGACGGTCGGCCGCCGAGCGGAACTCCGAACTCGTGAGAATAATGTAGTCCGCCCCGTCGGCATAGCCGTGCAGGTCCTGATTGCCCGCCGGCTGGATCGCCGCCGGCTGTTTCCAGGTCGACGGCCCGGCCGCCACGAACTCCTGCACCGCGCCGGAGCTCGACGGCGCGCGGAAGGAGTACGTGCCATAGACGCCGCTGATCACCTTCACGTCGGAAGGTGTGGTCACGTCCAGGATCGTCGGCGCCTCGGTGAACTGCTGCAACTGATATTCGACCACCGCATTCCTGTCCGGTCCCCAGAAGTGGAGATAATTTTCCGTTGCGAAGAAAAAGCGCGGATACTCCCACTCCACCCAGTCGATATACCCTTCGGAGCCTGCCCCGGCAAGATTGAATGAGAAGACAAGGCGGCTGTTGTTCGACGAAAGCGACGATGGCCCGGTGGTACTGAAGGTTCTCGCGTACGCATACTGGTACGATGAATACACCGGCCCGGAAACGACAAACCTTCCGAGGCTCGATCCCGATTCGACGACATCGAAGCTTGCTCCTCCCTGCGGCGGATACGCCAGGAGCGTGAAACTGTATTTGATCACATCACCCGGAACAAGTCCCGGCATCGCTTCTACATAAGTGTACGTCGGGTTCTTGTCGTCAAGAATATGGGCATACCAGTCCTTGCCCGAAAGGACGTTTTCCACCGGGTTGAGCAGCTTGACATTCTCCTCTTCCACCGCGATCTCGTCGCGGAACCGGTCCGGCGTGTAGGTCGCCGGATCGCTGTCCGACTGCTCGTTCGCCATGCGCTTGCCGGGCGACCCGCCGTAGGTCAGCCAGTAATAGTTCGTTTCCGAGTAGTGGTTGATGTAGTGGTGCATCGCCTTCCCGACCGGGTCGTAGGTCCATCCCCGCACCGACTTGCCGTAAAACAGAATGTAGTCCCCCGTGTCGAATTTGCCGTCGGATTCTCCCTGCACCGTGATCGCATTTTCCACCAGGTCCACCGGCCGCGGCTGCGTAATGTCTTCTGAGAGCTCCTGCCCGCCGTTGCCGTAGATCTTTATCGTCCGCGGATCGAACGACGCGAGATCGATGCCTGCAGCCGTCAGGTATGAGGCGTTGAGCTTGTAGACCCCGTCGGCAGTCACCGAGATCCGGAACCATTTCCCCGAGCTCAGCACGCTCGGGGTCAGTGCCGCTGTGCGGGCCAGGCGGAGCCGATGGCGCGAGGACAGCACCGTTTACAAGCCCCGGGCCCACGAGTTTCGCATCCTGGCTTGTCGTCGTCACCGTTGCTGCGGCCCCATAGGTTACTTCCACGACGATCCGGCTGTAGCGGCGCACGGTCCTTGTCGCGGGATTGAACTGCACCGGTGAAACGGTGAGCGTGCTGACCAGAAGGCTCCGCACTCTGTCCGGAGCGCTGATCGTCACCAGATCGCCCGGAAGGAACTTCGAACTGCTGTATGCCTTGCTGTCCAACCGGTACTGGGGCGCACCGAACATTCCCTGCACCACTGACTCCTCCGGGACAGGAGGGAGCGTCGAAGCCGCAATATCCTGGTAGTCCGCTGCAACGATCTGAACCGAATATCCCTGGGCGGATGGAAGGCTCACGGCAAAATGACGGCATGACAGATCCGGGGAACCTGCGACGGCGTGCGGGTCGAACGGCGACGCGCCTGAGAAGTCATAGGCAGTGAACGTCTGTCCTCCGGCCTGGATCACACGCGGAGTGGAATATTCCGGCCGGTATTCAAAGACGAACGAACGGCTGTCCGACCGGACAACGCTTACACCGGGCTGTGTCGACGCTGGCGCCGCAGATGCAGCGGCCGCGTATGCCACCAGTGCGGCGAATGACAGCCAACGGATGTGACTCTGGACGCTCATAGCCTGATGAAGTTCTTCTCCGGATAAAAATGAAAACGCCGAACGTTATTTTCCTACATAACATTCGGCGGCCCGATCACGGGAGTCACCACGAAGAGAGCCGACCGAACAGGTTTCGCCCGTGCGGTGAATTACGCACGAGCCCGTGAACACTTACGCTGACCAACGACAGAAGCCTGTTAACGAACGTCTCTAATGGTTCTCCGTGAACTATTCCTGCATAGGTATCTAAGATAGAAAAGGGAATCTACATTGTCAAGGCAATCCCGGGCGATCACGGGGTCACGACATCGGGGAGTCGTTCGTTGATTCTGTAGGCACAATGTCGTAGATTGCAAAGACGTGAACGAATTCTTCCCCCTTTTCCCACTCAAAACGCCTCCATGGCCAAGCCGTTGAATATTCTTTTCGTTTCCAGCGAAGTCGACCCCTTTGCCAAAACCGGTGGCCTGGCGGACGTCTCGGGTGCCCTGCCGCAGACGATCAAGGAACTGGAGCACGAGATCCGCGTTATTATGCCGCGCTACGGGAGCATCAATGAGCGGAAATCCCGCCTGCATCAGATGATCCGCCTGAACGACATTGTCATCCCGATCGGCTCGAAATCGTTTCCTCTGACGGTCAAATCTTCCTTCATTACAAACAACCAGGTCAAGGTCCAGGTCTATTTCATTGATAATGCGGACCTCTTCGGGCGCACCGGGCTGTACGTCCATCCCGAGACAAAGAAGGATTATCACGACAATGATGAACGGTTTTTCTTTTTCGACAAAGCCGTTCTGGAACTGCTGAAACACCTCGGATGGCAACCGGACATCATCCACTGTAACGATTGGCAGACCGGCCTCATCCCTGCGTACCTCAAGACCATTTACCGTGACGACCCCTTTTATGCCGATACGCGGACTGTATTTACCGTGCACAACATGGCCTATCAGGGCGTGTTCCCGAAAAGCTCGTTTGCGAAGACCGGCCTCCCTCCCGAGCTCTTCTCCGACGAAGGAATCCAGGCCTACGGTAACATCAACCTGATGAAGTCCGGCCTTGTGTTTGCGGATGCGATCACGACCGTGAGCGAGAAGTATGCAGAGGAAATCAGGACGTCCGAGGAATATGGCTGCGGACTCCAGGAAATCGTCAAGAGACGCAGGAACGACCTTTCCGGGATCGTCAACGGCATCGACTATTCCCTTTGGGATCCCTCCGTCGATCGGTTGATCCCGCACCGCTACGACGCCCGGTCGCTTGATCTGAAGGGAGAGAACAAGAAAGACCTTCTCCGGCAGATGAACCTGCCCTTTGACGAGCATGTTCCCCTGGTGGGAATCATTTCCCGACTCGCCGATCAGAAGGGTTTTGACCTCATCGGTGAAGCAGTCGACGACCTCATGAAACTGGGCCTCCAGTTGGTTATTTTAGGAACGGGAGAGAAACGCTACCATGAGCTGTTCGAAAAGGCCCACAAGAAGTATCCGACGAAGATCGGGCTCTCCCTCACGTTCAACAACGATCTGGCGCATCTGATCGAAGCCGGGAGCGACATGTTTCTCATGCCGTCGCGCTATGAGCCGTGCGGCCTCAATCAGCTCTACAGCCTCCGCTACGGGACCGTCCCGGTTGTCCGCGCGACCGGCGGCCTCGATGACACGATCGACGACTACGTTTCGTCGACGGGCGAGGGGACGGGCTTTAAATTCAAAACGTATGACAGCCGGGAAATGCTTCACGCGTTGCACCGGGCTGTCCAGACCTATGCGGATCGCCCTGCATGGCGCAAGCTCATGCGCAGCGGCATGGCAAGGGATTTCTCCTGGGAGACGTCGGCCCGCAAGTATATCCAACTGTACAGGAATCTGGTGAAGAAGTGAGCGGGCAGCGCGTTGCCGTATTTCTCGACCGTGACGGCACTATTAATGAAGAGCTGAATTTCATCCGTCGACCCGAAGAACTCGTTCTCATCCCGGGCGCTGCGGACGCGATTCTGACGCTGAACCAGCGGGGTGTTGTGACCTGCGTGATCTCCAACCAGTCCGGCGTTGCACGCGGGTTTCTCACGGAAAAGGACCTCATCCCCATCCACGCCCGTCTTGAAGAAGAGCTCGCCAGGTCGGGGGCACATGTTGATCGGATCGCCTATTGCCCGCATCATCCCACCGAGGGGATCCCGCCGTACAACACGACATGTCGTTGCCGGAAGCCTGGCACGGGCATGCTTGACGACGCCGCCAACGCCCTCCGCATCGATCTTGCACGGTCGTTTGTCGTGGGCGATCGACTGACGGATGTCCAGGCGGGGAAAAATGCAGGCGCGACATCCGTGCTCGTTCTCACCGGCTATGGCAGGCAGGCTCTTTCGGAGCTGGAGGCCAATGGCGAGGTCCAACCCGACTGTATCGCCGAGGATTTGTCGGCGGCGGTCGAGTATATCACACAACTCATCGATCGGGAAACATGACTTTACGAACGCGAAGCGCTATTGGAAAATATTCCGGATTTCTCCCGGCACTGCTCCTTGCGGGGATCCTTGTGTCGTGCAGCGAGGATCCCACGGCACAGAATTCGATTGTTGCGCCGTCGACCCTCCCCGGAGTGACGTTCCGCGACACGACAATTTATGCAACGCAGGACAGTACCTTTCTCACCCGTCTTCCGATGAACGGCTTTCAAGACCTGGTCGGGATCGGCGGGGGCTACACCGCGATGACGATCCTGCGGTTCAGCGCACCGAGTCCGATCGATACGGCCGATGTGATTTCCGCCACCGTCCAGTTCTACGTCGTCGGACACCAGGGCCCCGCGAACGGGACAGTGGGGTTCGACATGCATAAGATTGAACGCCAGTGGGACCCGTCGACGATCGACTGGGACAGCGTACAGACCGGCTTCTACGCATCCACTGCCGTCCTTCCGCCGTTCTCGACCACGATTCCCGCGGACTCTCAATATGTGACCGTCCCGATGGACACCGCCATGGTCCGGAAGTGGATTCAGACGCCGGACTCCGCGGACCTTGATCGATTTGGAATGGTCCTGGTGCCGACATCCGGCTCAAACGCGATTGTCGGGTTCCACTCGTTCAGTACTGATAGTGCAGCATACTATCCGACGTTGACCGTCCTGACCCGCGGCAGAAATACGACGTATGTTGATACGACCGTTCTGAATACCGGCGAGGCGACGTTTGCGGGCGACAGTCCCGCACCGACCGATCCCATCTCCCTGACACTGCAGGCAGGAGTCGCGTACCGGAGCTGGCTGGGGTTCGATGTCTCGTTCCTGCACCAGGGGACGATCATCAACAGCGCGCAATTGCTCGTCGATCGCATTGCCCAACCCGGCGTTTAACACGACGCTTTCCGATTCCACGATCGCCGCGCACCTTGTGACGGGCACAACGCTGGCGTCCTACGAAGCGACCAACGCGATCTTGTCGAACGTCAGCAGCACGTCGACGACGTTGTCGGGCGATGCACGTCACATTGTGCAATCGTGGCTCCACGGAACAAACTACGGCGTCCTTCTCAGGACATCGTATGCGGCCGAGTTCAGCAGCTTCGACAGGGTACAATTACAGGGACGGAGAAGCGCAACAATGGCCTTACGCCCCCGGGTGCATATCGTCTATTCAGTGATGAGCCTGGAGAAGAAGCCATGACGACAAAACGGGTTCTCCTCCTCGCCGGGTGTCTTCTGCTTTCGGTTGCCGCACCCTGTGCCATTGCCCTCGCGAGCGGGGGCGGATCGAACTATTCGTCTCTCGGGATCGGAGATCTCACCGGGGGCCTCAGCGTCCGGAACATCGGAATGGGGTATGCCGGCGTTGCGCTTTCCTCGAGCAGCGCGTTGAACATGAACGCACCGGCAACGTGGGCCGGACTGACCAGGACGCGGCTTGAAGCCGGGGCGGTGTACCAGGGGTTTTCCTCCCGGGACGCCTTGACGTCACGGTACATTGCCGACATCAACTTCCTCGACGCCAAGGTCGGGTTCCCGATATCGCCCTCGAAAGGCATTGCCCTCGTCGCGGGATTCAGCCGGTACAGCAACGTCGATTTCGATACGTATGAATCCAGCACGGGGTATACGTCGCTCGACACCATCCCGTACTCGATTCACCATCAGGGGTCCGGCGGTCTTGGGGTCGGGAAGCTGGGGCTGTCTTACGCTCCGGTCCGCTGGCTCTCGCTGGGAGCATCGTTTGATTACTATTTCGGAACCGTCAATTATATCAGGACCCTGGCGACGACATCGACAGCGTTCGTCGGGAGCCGGTTCGATCGCACGACATCGTATCACGGGCCCGGCGGGACATTCGGAGTCTTGCTGAACGACTTCGGCTGGATCTCCGATGCCCTGAAGACTCTGGCGGTCGGGGCATCCGTGACTTCCCGCAGTGACGTCACAAGTTCGACACAGTCGATTCTGACCTTCGGCAGCGACCCGGTGAACTCTCCCACGGAAGCCGACACAACAGGCACAGTGAACAGCGCTACGATTATTCCGATTTCCTATACCGTCGGTGTCTCGTACGCTGTGGGAAACCGGTATGTACTCGCCGCGGATTATTCCGCCCAGCTCTGGAAGGAGTCGTCGTTCAACGGTGCGGCACCGACCGATCTCGGAAATTCCTCGAGGTTCGGTCTCGGTATCGAACGCGGCCCGTCACGGGAAACCAATTCATCCTGGGCAGAACGCGTTGCCCTTCGCATCGGCGGAACGTTCGGCACGCTGTATTACCGTCCGAAGAACACGGCGATCGATCAGTGGCTCCTCACAGCCGGTGCATCGGTCCCTCTTTCGGGAACGAGCCGCATGCACCTGGCGTTCGAATACGGCGCGCGGGGGACGTTCTCGAATGGATTGATTCGCGATCATATTTTCCGTCTGACCGCGGCCATCAGCGTCGGCGAAGAGTGGTTTGTTCCGCTCCCTGAAGAATAATTTGCCATCGGCATTGTCGGCCGACCAGACCGGTCACCGCCAACCCGATGTCGCGCTTAGAGGTTGAAGACCAGCGAGCCCGCCTCCTATGGAGATGATTGATGAACCCGCTTGAGAAATCGGATCCCGATGTGTTCCGCGCGGTGGCGAACGAGATACACCGTCAGAATACGAAGCTCGAACTCATTGCTTCAGAAAACTTCGTCAGCGCCGCTGTCCTTGCTGCGGTCGGCACACCCCTGACGAACAAATACGCGGAAGGCTACCCCGGCAAACGCTACTACGGTGGATGCGAGTGGGTCGACGTCGTGGAAGACATCGCCCGGGAACGCGTCCGGAAGCTGTTCGGCGCGGAATACGCCAATGTCCAACCGCACTCCGGCTCCCAGGCCAATATGGCGGTCTACTTCACTTTTGTGAAACCGGGCGACACGCTCATGGGAATGAACCTTTCCCACGGCGGGCACCTCACCCACGGCTCCCCGGTGAATTTCTCCGGGCAGTTCTACAAGTTCATCCCCTACGGTGTCGACGCAAAAACCGGCCGGATCGATTTCAATCAGGTCGAAGAGCTCGCGATGCGTGAGAAGCCGAAAATGATTACCGTCGGCGCGAGCGCCTATTCTCGCAATATCGACTACAAGGCATTCCGGCAGATCGCCGACAAAGCCGGGGCATTCCTGTTCGCCGACATCGCCCATCCTGCGGGATTGATCGCGAAGAAGCTTCTCGATGATCCTCTCCCCCACTGCCACGTTGTCACGTCCACGACCCACAAGACGCTCCGCGGCCCACGCGGCGGACTGATTCTCATGGGGAAGGATTTCGACAATCCGTTCGGCCAGGTAGCCCCGAAGTCGGGGCGCACGAAGAGAATGTCCGAGCTTCTCGACTCCATGGTCATCCCCGGGATTCAGGGGGGGCCGCTCATGCACGTCATCGCCGGAAAGGCGGTTGCGTTCGGCGAAGCGCTCGACCCGTCCTTCGAATCGTACGGGCGTCAGGTGATCCGCAATGCACAGACACTCTCCGCCAGACTCGTTTCGTACGGGTACGGCGTTGTGTCCGGCGGGACCGACAACCATCTTCTTCTCGTGGATCTGCGGAGCAAGAACCTCAACGGGAAGGACGCCCAGGAAGCGCTCGATCGCGCGGGAATCACAGTCAACAAGAATGCCGTGCCCTTTGACGACAAGAGCCCGCTCATCACCAGCGGCATTCGGATCGGCACGCCGGCGCTGACGACGCGGGGAATGAAAGAGGCGGAAATGGAGACGGTCGGGGACCTCATCCATAGAGTGCTTTCGCACCATGGCGACGGCGCGATCGAGGTCGACGTTGCCCACACCGTTGAAACGTTGTGTCTCCGCTTCCCGTTATATCCGGAGGAAATCTCCAAAACTCCGGAAGGAATGGTCTCATACCATTGAGCCCAGTGCTCCTTCCACGAACATTCCGGGAGTCACATGGCTGACTCGATCTACCCGGGCATCGACGACGAACGACGCGACAACGAGGGGGAACCGGAAGGCAAAGAGATGTCGTTCTTCGAACATCTCGAAGAGCTCCGGTGGCGCATCGTCCGGATGCTGATCGGGATCGTCCTGGGGACCATCATTTGCTGGATCTTCATCGATTTCCTCATCGATGGGGTCCTGCTCCGGCCCGTGACTCACCTGAATGCCACGCTGACCGGAAGCCAGCAACCGATTCATCTTCAGAACCTGAAGCCCTTCGGTCAGCTCTTTGTCTATATGGAAGTCGCGATCGTTGGCGGGGTCCTCCTCAGCCTGCCAAACCTCCTCTACCAGCTCTGGGCGTTCATCGCTCCGGGGTTGATGCCGAAGGAGCGCAAATACGTGCGTTCCATTGTATTTTTCTCAACGTTCTGCTTTATCGCAGGGGTGGTCTTCGCGTATTTCGTCATGCTCCCCGCCGCCCTGCAGTTCTTCTCCGGTTTCGGATCAACCACGATCCAGAACAACATCGCCATCAACGAGTACATGAGCTTTGTCATCAGCGTGCTGCTTGCGGCCGGCGTGGTGTTCGAATTGCCGATGGTCTCCTGGTTCCTCTCGAAGATCGGCATCCTCAGGCCGGAGTTCATGCGACGCTATCGCCGTCATTCGATCGTTGTCATTTTTCTCCTTGCTGCAGCGCTGACACCGGGGACTGATCCGGTCAGCCAGATTCTCCTTGCTATCCCTCTTGTCGTACTCTACGAAATCAGCATCCTTGTGAGTGTCTGGTCGTGGAAAGGCAGGAGAAACAAAGAGTCACCATCCCAGTAAGCCACAGCGAGCCACCCGTTTGGATCTTCAAACCATCTCCCGGCCCATCCAGCGTCACCTGGAACATTTCGAAATCGTCTTTCGCGATTCCATCAAATCGCAGGTCGGACTTGTTGACCTCGTGACGAAGTACGTCCTCAAGCAGAAGGGGAAGAAGGTCCGGCCGATCCTGGTGTTGTTGACCGCAGAAGCATGCGGCGGTGTCAACGAAAAGAGCTTCCGCGGCGCTACACTTGTCGAGATCCTGCATACCGCGACGTTGATCCATGATGACGTCGTGGATGAATCCGACACCCGGCGCGGACTTGCCTCGATCAACGCCATCTGGAAGAACAAGATTGCTGTGTTGATGGGCGACTTCCTGCTCTCGAAGGGGCTCCTCCTCTCTCTTCAGAACGATGATTTCCGCTTCCTGCAGATCACGTCCAATGCCGTGCGGAGGATGAGCGAGGGGGAAATCCATCAGATCCAGAAGAGCCGCAAGCTGGATATGGACGAGGAAACCTACCTGAAGATCATCGGTGACAAGACGGCGTCGTTGATTTCGACATGTTGCGAGATCGGGGCGTACAGCTCGACGGATGATGCGAACCTCCACCGCCTGATGCGAGAGTACGGCGAAAATGTGGGCCTCGCATTCCAGATTCGCGACGACCTTCTGGATTTCGTTGGCCGGCGATCCATTACCGGCAAACCGACCGGCCTCGATCTCAGCGAGAAGAAACTGACCCTCCCTCTGATCCATGCACTCAGCACGGGCTCAAAGAGCGATGGGCGCGAAATCCTTGGGATGATCCGCTCTGGCGGGAAAAAGATGGACCTCAAACGGGTTGTCCAGTTCGTCGATGCGAACGGCGGCCTGGACTACGCGGTACGGCGAGCGCGCGAGTTCGCCGACGGCGCGATTGCGACGCTTGCGGCACTGCCCGAATCCGAAAGCAAGGCGTCCCTCAAGGAGTTTGCGGACTTCGTGGTGGAGAGGGAGAAATGAGATGGGGGGACGGGGGAGGAGATTTCGTCCTACGTCTTGCGCCCTGCTTCCTCCTCTTTGCTATCCCCTGCCGATATCGGTCGCACCGTGAGCACCGGGCACTTTGCATTGTGGACGATTCTGTCCGCCGTGCTGCCGAACAGGATCTGCTCGACACCGCTATGGCCGTGCGACGCGACGACGATGAGGTCGACACTCCGTTCATCCGCTTCGTCGAGTATCTCCTGATGCGGACTCCCTGTCCGCACGGAGGCCGTCGCAACGATGCCTGATCCGATTTCCCCTTCGATCAATTGCCGCAGTTCGTCCGCAGCCTTCTGGCGCAGTTCGTCTTCCAGACCGGGCAACACCACCTGCCCGAAGCCGAGGTCGGCCGGATAGATCGTCGGCTCGACGACGTAGACGAGATGAAGGCTCGCCGAAAACTCTTCCGCCAGGGGGACGGCATACTTCAGCGCATTCCGGGAATGGACGGAAAAGTCGATGGGGACGAGGATATGGGATATTGCGAGACGGAGCGCAGCGTGTTGCTGGACCGGCTGCCGGGCCGGTGATGTCGCGGCGGCACCGCGTTTCGTTCTTGGCGGGGTCTTCCGCTTGCGCGCGGACGTCGCGCGCCGCGTCGGTGACGTTTTCTTGCGCGAAGAGGGTGCCATACTGCCTCCGTTCAGGACTGAACAAACCTCAGCCAGTTGTGCGGGTCGACGCCATTCTTGACAATATTGAAATATTCCCGCTGAAGCTCCATGGTGATGGGCCCGGGTTTGCCATCGGCGACCGGCACCCGATCCACAGAACGGATCGGTGTCACTTCTGCCGCGGTTCCCGTGAAGAACAACTCGTCGGCGGCGTAGACCATCTCCCGCGGGATGGCGGTCTCGCGAACCTCGTATCCCTTTTCGCCGGCCAGGACAATGATGGAGTCTCTCGTGATTCCCGGGAGCAGTGAACTCGAAAGGGGCGGTGTCCAGAGAACACCATCTTTCACAACGAAAATATTCTCGCCGCTTCCCTCGCTGACGTACCCGTTGACGTCAAGGGCGATCGCTTCCTTGAACCCCGCCTGGATGGCGTCGATCTTCATGATCTGGGACAATGCGTAGTTCCCTCCCGCCTTCGCCATTGTCGGAAGTGTGTTCGGCGCCGGCCGGTTCCAGGTGGAGACGCACACGTCGATCCCTTTGTCCAGTGCGTCCGGCCCCAGATAGACACCCCATTCCCAGACGGCGATGGTCACTTCGACAGGGCACGGCAACGGGTTTACACCGACATCCCCGTAGCCCCGGTAGACGACGGGGCGAATGTAGCATGCCTTCATCCTGTTCGCGGTGATGGTCTCGAGAATCGCCGCTTCAAGCTGTGCGAGCGTATACGGGATTTCCGTTCGGTAGATCTTCGTTGAATCGTACAGCCGTCGCAAATGGCGATCGAGCCGGAAGATCGCCGACCCTCTGGCGGTTTCATAGCAGCGGATGCCTTCAAACCAGCTCGAGCCGTAATGGACGACATGGGAAAGGACATGGATGTGGGCATCGTCCCAGTTGACGAGAGCACCGTTCATCCAAATTTTCTCGACCTTCTTCACAGCCATGATAACCTCGATGCGTGCGATAGATGCCAGTGCAGGGAATCGATCGTCGGGTGTTGGCCCCGGCGTTGTCTCCAATCTCATGCAGGAAAGTTCAGCTGGTAAAGCCGGTACTTCTTGGTCAGCGTCCCGTTCAACAATTTCGCCCCGCGGTTCATCATCACATTGTCCTCAAGCACCCAGCTCGCCTCACCGTAGGGGTAACCGTTGGCGACCGCCCGGACCGCTGTTTCATAAAAGAGGACGACGCCGACTCCTGACATCTGATACTCGGGAAGGACGCCGAGGATGATGATGCGGATGTTCGAAATGCGCTTCTTGAACAGGACCATGCGCACCAGCGCCGGGAGCAGTCGACCGCTCCTGTTGAAGCGGAGAAGTTCGTTCAAGTCCGGCAGGGACATGCCGAAACCGACCGGCTTGCCGTTCAGCTCGGCGATCACGATAAGTTCCGGAACGACCACCGCCTTCAGATCTTTGGCCATGTAGTTGAATTCATCGTCGGTCAGCGGCACCTCGCCCCAGTTGTGCGCCCATCCGCGGGAGTACAACTCGTGGACCGTCTTCACCTCATTGTCGAACTCCTTCATATTGATGGAGCGGAACGTGAACCCTTCCCGGCTCTTGACCGACTCTGCAACACGCTTGAGACGTTCCGTCATCACGTCGTCTCTGTTCACCTGGTATGCAAAGAGGTCCTTGATTTTCGAAAACCCGTACTTCTCGATGAGGGTCGCGTAGTACGGCGGATTGTAGGGCATGAGAATGGAGGGAGTGCGGTCGAAGCCTTCGATGAGAAGACCGTACTCGTCGTTGACGGAAGGACTGGCGGGGCCGCGCACCGCGGTCACCTTCTGCTCCTTCAGCCATCCGATCGCTGCGTCGAAGAGAGCGTTTGCCACGTCCTGATCGTTCACGCACTCAAAGAACCCGAAGAACCCGATGTTCTCTTTGTGCTCACGGTTATGATTGTCGTTCACGATCCCCGCAATGCGGCCGGCAAGCTTTCCATCCTTTTCGGCAAGAAACATCTCCATCCTGGAATGCGCATAGAATGGGTTGTGTTTTCGGTCGATCAGCTTTTTTCTGTCCATCAACAACGGCGGCACCCAGTAGGGGTAGTCATCGTACATCGCATATTGCAGCCGGATAAAGGCATGCTCATCGGAGCGGGAACGAACAACCCTGATCGACACGTGTGAACTCATAGGTGTACTCAGCCCGTGTTTGATGATCCCGGTGCGTCCGGGAGAGACGATTCGAGGAAGGGAACAACTGAAGGTAGACACGCCTCCCCCCCGCCCGCGGTCGCGGGAGGGAGGGGGCTCTATTCAATCACACGGATCACGGCCTGAACCGATGCGTCTCAGGCAATAAGCTCCAGCTCTTTTCCAATCTTCTGGAACGTCTCCAGGATCCTGTCGAGGTGTTGATTCTCGTGGGTCGCCATGTAGCTCGTTCTGAGCATCTGCAGGCCGTTCGGAACACCTGGACTGATGAAGGCATTGACGAAGACGCCCATGTCAAACAGTTTCCGCCAGAAGATAAATGTTCTCATATCATCCCCGATGATCACCGGCACGATTGCCGTTTGACCGTCGATGATCCGGAATCCCATGGCTTTGAACCCATCACGCATTTTTTGTGCGTTCGCAATGAGCCGGGAGATGCGTTCCGGTTCCTTTTCGAGAATTTCGAGCGCCGCCAGCGTAGCCGCCACGGAAGCAGGAGTGGGACTCGCACTGAAGATCAGCGCGGGGGCATGGTGCTTGAGGTAGTTGATGACAGCGCGTTCTGCAACGACGAACCCGCCCAGACTGGCGAAGGTCTTGCTGAACGTCCCCATGGTCATATCGACTTCACTTTCCAGACCAAAATGACTCGCCGTTCCCCGACCGCCCTTACCGATCACACCGGTTGCATGCGCATCATCAATCAGAATCCGTGCTCCGAATTCGTGTGCAGCCTTGACGAGATTGGGCAGATCGACGATCGACCCGGAGGTACTAAAGACACCGTCCGAGACAACGAGCTTTCCTGCGTTCTTCGGCAGTTTGGAGAGGGTCCGCCGGAGATCTTCCATGTCATTGTGCTTGAAGCGCACGAACTCGGCAAATGCGCCCTTTGCCATCAGATTTCCCGCAACGATGCAGGCATGGTTATCGCGATCGGATACAACAAACTCCCCTTTTTGGACCAGCGTCGGGATGATTCCCTGCGCGGTTTGATAGCCGGTGCTGTAGAGGAGACATGCCTCTTTCCCATAGTACGCCGCAAGCCGCGCCTCCAACTCAATGTGCAGGTCCAGCGTGCCGGTCAGATACCGTGAGCCCGAACATCCTGTACCGTACTTGTCGATCGCCTTTTTCGCAGCCTCTTTTACGCGAGGATCGGCGGTAAGGCCGAGGTAGTTGTTCGACCCGGCCATTATAACCTTTTTCCCCTCAATCGTCACGACAGGGCCTTCATTCTCCTGAATCGGTCGAAAGTAAGGGTAGTAACCAGCCGCCTTGATTTCGTCAGCTCTCGTAAACGACCAGCACTTTTCAAAGAGATCGTTTTTGGTCTTCTTGGTAGCGGCTTGGGTAGGATGATCTTGAGTTACGGGGTCGGCTGAGGAAGACTGGTGGCCGTGTGTTGTCATAGGGTTTTACGCTCGATTGGAAGGGCAGAATTGCAATTAAACATTCTAATCAATATACTTACACAGCCGAAAAAAGTCAATCCAATCTTTCCTCTCCCCTCTCTCCATGAACAGCCTTGTCACCGGTGCAACAGGATTCATCGGAAGCCATCTCGTCGCACTCCTCCTGTCAAAAGGTCATCACGTCCGATGTCTCGTCCGCAAGACGAGCAACCTCGTCTGGTTGAAAGACCTGCCCGTCACATTGATAGAAGGCGACGTCTTCGATGACGCCGTTCTACTGAAAGCGGTGGACGGTGTGGACTACATTTATCATTCCGCCGGACTCACGAAGGCGAAAACACGGGACGAGTATTTTCATGCAAACGCCGAAGGGACGCAACATCTGCTGCGCGCCGCAGCGTCATTCAATCCCAATCTCCGACGCTTTCTGCATGTGAGCAGTCAGGCTGCCGCAGGACCAAGCCCTTCAAAAATCCCGATCACGGAGGATACCCCACCGCACCCCATCACCAACTACGGTCGGAGCAAACTTCAATCTGAAGCCGAATGTCAGGCCTTCAATGGAAGAATCCGCTATACCATTTGCAGGCCCCCCGCGGTCTACGGGCCGAGAGACAAAGACGTGTTTGAGTTCTTCCACACGATGAGCCGCGGACTGCAACCGATGATCGGACTTCACGATACCTTCGTGAGCCTGATTCATGTGCGCGACCTGGTGAGAGGGTTTGTCATGGCGGCGGAATCCGACGCGGCCATCGGACAGACCTATTTCATTTCAAGCGCGCAGGTGTACAGCTGGAAGGAAATCGGCGACGCAACCCGTGCTGCTCTCGGCAAACGCACGATCAGGCTCAGAATTCCCGTCCCCGGCGTGTATGCGGTCGCGACAGTCGCAGAGCTCCTGGCGAAATTTAGTTCCAAGCCGGCCCTCATTAATCTCGAGAAGGCCCGGGACATGGTGCAGGACTACTGGACGTGCGACGCTTCCAAGGCGAAGCACGATTTTGAATTCGAGCAGAATGTTTCCCTCACCGACGGCATCACTGAGACCGTCACATGGGCCCGTGCGCAAGGCTGGCTAAAGTGAGTTTTTCGGGGCGTAGAGCACAGCCGCCTTTTCGGCCGAAGTGACAATTCCCTTGATCAACGCTGAGCTGAACCCGTTGTGCTCCATCTGATTGAGTCCAGAGATGGTGCACCCCTGCGGTGTTGTGACCTTGTCCACCTCCTTTTCGGGGTGATTTCCCGGCTGCCCGAGCAAAGACGCCGCGCCCCGCGCCGTCTGTGCTGCCATCAGCAATGCATCCTCCGCGTGAAACCCAATCTCAATCCCTCCCTGTGAAGCGGCACGGATCGCACGGAGAAAGAACGCGATGCCGCATGCGCAGAGTGCTGTCGCCGGCACCATGAGTGCTTCCTCGATCATCACCACTTTCCCCATTGCCTCGAAGAGTTCCTTCACCTTCTGAATGCTCTTGCCGTCGGAGGTGTTGGTTGAGAGACAGGTCATCGACTCTCGGATGGCGATCGCGGTATTGGGCATCGCCCGGACGATCGTGACATCCTTTCCCAGCCGGGCGCGGATCTCGGCAATCGATGCCCCGGAAACCACGGAGACGAGCGTGTGACGGTCGGGGACAACGGCAGGACTGATCTCCGCAAGCAACGGGTTCAGCTGTTGCGGGGTCACGGCGATGACGACAATATCGGCGGAGTGAACAGCATCGGGATTCCCGGCAGAAACGCCGAATCCCTCAGACTTCAGGTCCTGGAGATGTTCGACATTTCTGCGGGTGAGAACGATGTTCTTCTTCGGGTAAATTCCCGCCGCCGCAACACCGCGTGCGATAGCGAGCCCGATATTCCCGGCCCCCAGAATTGCCAGGCGTGATTCGACTGCAGTCATGAGGTTCCCTTTCTATCAATCAGATACGATTTCAGGTCTTCGAATGCAGCCTTCAGCTTTGTCGACTGTTTTGTTCGCTGCAAGACCGCGGCCAGACGTTCGGGGACGGGAATCGTTCGCCGAAGATGGTCATCGTAGGCATCAAGGAATTTTGCGGGATGCGCGGTCTCCAGGACCACACCGAATGCGTTCGAACGGTGTTCACTTCGCCATCGTCCCAGAGCGGAATATGCGACTGCGCCGTGAGGATCAAGGACGTACCCACGGCGTGCAAATACGTCCCGGATAGTGTCTTGTGTGACCTCGTCCGACACCGAATAGGAATCGAGGATCGACTTCACCGCGTCAATGCTGCCCGCGAAGATCACCATGATCCTTGCCAGGTTGCTCGGGTTGCCGACATCCATCGCATTCGATATCGTCTGAAGGGCCTGACGCGGATTGAAGGACCCCGTCTGCACGTAATCGGTGAACACCCTGTTGGCATTCGTCGCGGCGATGAACCGTTCGACCGGCAGGCCCATTCGCCACGCAAGGATCCCGCCGGTGAGATTGCCGAGATTTCCGCTCGGTACGGAGAAGACCATTGATCGCGCGGGATCGGGGCGGCGTGCGTACGCCTCGAAATAGTAGAACGACTGCGGGATCAGCCGTGCAATGTTGATGGAATTCGCGGACGTCAGATGACATCGTGTCGAGAGATCCCTGTCCGCGAAGGCTGATTTCACCAGACGTTGGCAATCGTCGAACGTACCGTCGATTTCCAGCGCGGTAACGTTCCCCCCGATCGTTGTGAGCTGAAGTTCCTGCGTCGCACTCACCCGCCCGCTCGGGTAGAGTAAGACAACGTGAATCCCCTCCGCCCCAAGGAAACCCTGAGCCACCGCGCTTCCAGTGTCGCCCGACGTGGCCACAAGGATTGTCCACTCCTGCGACTCCTTCTCGCGATAGTACGACAGCACTTGCGCCATGAACCTCGCGCCAAAGTCCTTAAAGGCCAGGGTTGGGCCATGGAAGAGCTCGAGGATCGCCGTGTCGCCATCGATTGCATGGAGGGGCGCAGGAAAAGACAATGCCTTCTGAATGATCGTGGAAAGCGTTTCGGGAGGAATCTCCCCATCAAGGAATCTCCCGGCTACCGCCTGGCCGATCTCATGAAAGCTGCACTTCGTGAACTGCTCGATCTCGACGCGATCAAAGCCCGGAAGTGTGACCGGAAGATAGAGTCCACCGTCCGGCGCGATGCCTTGTGTCACCGCCTCGCGGAACGAGACGAGCGGGCCATTCCCTGTTGTACTGACCAGTTGCATCCTATTGTCCCTCGAGAACCCGGGATCCGGAATTGTTGATGTTCGAAGCGAAGACCGAGAATTGTATTTTCTCTTCCCGAAGCGCTGCGCTCATTGCTTCCGATATCCGATGTGCGGAATCCTCTCCATCGCACAGAGCGAAAATCGCGGGCCCCGACCCGGAGATGTTGGATCCGAGTGCACCGGATTCGAGAGCCGCCGCTTTGACCTTCGCATACCCCGGGATCGAGCTTTTTCTGACGGGCTCAGCGATCCTGTCCTGCAAAGAACGTCCAACAAGTCCGGCATCACCCGACATGAGGCCTGCGATCAAGCCGGCAGCATTGCCGGTCTGCGCGATCACGTCGGCCAGGAGAAGATGTTTCGGGAGAAGTTTCCGCGATTCGCTCGTGCGGATCTCCACTTCCGGGACGATGACGGCGCACCAGAGCGAGAGCGGTGAGAAGATCGGGACGATGTCGATCGGATCATAACCGCGGACGAGGACAAATCCTCCCCAGAGGCACGGGGCAAGGTTATCGACATGGAGTGCGCCACTCGCGATCTTCTCCCCTTCCACGGCACAGTCCAGGAGATCGTGTTTGCCCAGGTTGCTTCCGAGGAGGGCATCTGCGGCGACCGCGGCAGCGACAGCGCTCGCGGCACTCGACCCGATGCCGCTTCCGACCGGGAGACCCTTCTGGATGTCGATCTCGATTCCACCGGTGTAGCCGTATCGGCGCATCACCTCACGGACGGGAGGTCCGGCGGTGTTCTTCGTCGGATCGGTCGATATCGGGCAACGGCTCCCTCGAATGCGGTTGATGTGGACACCCGGCGCATCTGCAAAGCGAACGGTCACCGTATCGCCGGCACCGCCGAGGGCGAAACCCATGATATCGAATCCACATGCGACATTCGAGACGGACGCGGGGGCAAACGCGGAAATTTCTGTTCGCATGAGGTTCAACCCTGGTGGTGTGCTATACGGATGATATCGGCAAACACGCCGGTTGCCGTGACATCCGCCCCGGCGCCCGGCCCGCGGATCACGATGGGATGTTCACGACAATTCGTCGTCGTGAGCGCGAGGATGATTTCGCTGCCCGAAAGAGAGTAGGCAGGATGCTCAGGTCCGACCTGGAGGAGCGACACTCTGGCTTTCCCGTCGGCAAAGGAGGCAACATACCGGAGGACCTTGCCTTTAGCATCGGCTTCGACGCGGAGCTTTTCGTAGTGGGCGTCGACGCTCTTCAGCTTTTGCATGAACGAGGCAACGGTCTTTTCCCGGAGGAGGCCCGGAGGGATAAGCGGATCGACACGCACATTTCTGAATTCCAGGCGGTGTCCAGCCTCACGCGCAAGAATGAGCAGTTTTCTCCCGACATCGAGCCCGTTCAGATCATCGCGCGGATCAGGTTCGGTGAAGCCGCGTTCTTTCGCTTCCGCGACAATTTCACTAAAGGAAGACCCGTTCCCGAACGAGTTAAAGAGATAGCTCAGCGTTCCCGAAAGGACACCGTCGATCCTGAGGATCGAATCTCCTCCGGCTACGAGGTCGTTCATCGTGTTGATGATTGGGAGGCCGGCGCCGACGTTCGTCTCATACAGGAAGCGGACGCTGTGGCTGAGGGCGGTCGCGTGAAGGCGATCATAGAGTCGCTGCCGGCTCGCATTCGCCCGTTTGTTCGGCGTAACCACCGAGATGCTCGCGCCCAGAAGCTCTTCATAGAGCCCCACCGGATCGTCGCTGGCAGTGCAATCGACGAATACGCTGTTCGGAAGATTCAGATCCTTGACGGTCTTGACAAAGCCTTCCAGGTCCATGGGCCGTCCTTCGTCGGCGAGTCGCTTGCGCCAGTTCAGCGTGAGCTCGCCGTGGCCGTCGAAAAGCATTTTCCGGCTGTTCCCGATCGCCTGAACGCGCACATCGATGTGACGCGTCTGAAGGAGAACCTGGCGTTGGTGGGCGATCTGTTCGATGAGACGTCCTCCGACAACGCCGACGCCAACAAGGAAGATATTCAGCGAGACCGTGCCGGAGAGGAAAAAGGCCTCATGGAGCGCGTTAAGCGCTTTCGCTTCGTCCTCGCGTCCGACGATGGTTGAGATATTCAGTTCCGAGGAACCCTGGGCGATAGCGATTACATTGATGCCGTTGTTTCCCAGCGCCTGAAACAGTTTGCCGGAGATTCCCGGCGTCTTGCGCATGTTCTCCCCGACGACGGCCACAGCGGAGAGGCCGGACTCGATGACCACCTCCTGCACATGCCTGTCGCGCAACTCGACACGGAGTTCTTCTTCCACCGATCGTTTTGCGATCTCAGCGTCGCGGGGCGAGATCGCGAGACAGAGAGAGTATTCCGATGACGCCTGTGTCACCATGAAGACATTGATATTCTTCTGTGCCAGGGCATTGAACACCCTTCGTCCGATGCCGGCCGTACCCATGAGCCCGCTCCCCTGGATCTTCAGGAGAACGATGTCGTCGATGGAGGAGATCCCTTTTACGAGGAACTTCCCTTTCGGGCTGCGGCGGGTGATCAGCGTGCCCGGGAATTCAGGATTGAAAGTGTTTTTGATTCTGATCGGGATGCTCATATCGAGCGCCGGCTGCATCGTCGGCGGGTGGATCACTTTCGCGCCGAAGTGCGACATCTCCATCGCTTCGTCGTACGTCATCTGCTCGATGGGGAAGGCCTTCTCCACTTTTCTGGGATCGGCAGTGTTGACCCCGTCGACATCCGTCCAGATTTCAATTTCCTTCGCGCCGAGCGCGGCGCCGTACAGTGCGGCCGTAAAATCCGATCCTCCTCTTCCGAGGGTGGTCGTGTCGTTATCCGTTGTTGATGCGACAAACCCGCACGCAATCTGGAGGGGTGCATGCTTTTTGAAATACGTCCGGATGTTGAGATAGGAGAGGTCGTATTTCACGCGGGCCATGCCGAAGGAATCATCGGTCTTGATAAGGAGCCGGCTGTCGAGGAATTCGCACGGGATGTTCCTGGCCTTCATGGCTTCGGCGATGATCGAATTCGAAAGGAGCTCGCCGAAGCTCATCACGTAGTCGAGGATGCGGGCGGTGGCTTCCTTGGTGTAAAAGATGCCGTGCAGCACATCCGAGAGTTCGCCGACCAGGGCACTGACGCGTTCTTCACCTTTCTTGCGCTGGCGTGCTGGGACGAGGTCGTTGAGGGCGGAGAAGTGGCGGTTCCGAAGCGATCGGAGTCCCGAGAGGTAGGACTTGTTCCCTTCGGAAGCGACACTGCTGAGTTCGATAAGCTGGTCGGTGACGCCCTGGAACGCGGAGAAGACCGCAACGATTCGGCGGTCGCGTGCCCGGGTGTGTTGCACGATTCCAATGACGTGCTTGATCCGCGCTGATGTGCCGACGGACGATCCACCGAATTTCATGACGAGCATAGTATCCTCGAGACTCTAAGAGTAGGCAGTATGCAGTAAGCAGTAGGAAGAATGCGGTTCAAGCCGGGCCACGCTTCTCCCCTGTTACTGTCGGGCATACTAATGAAAAAACCGCCTTCACTTGTGATGAAGTCGGTTCTTGTGTGGGTACAGTCCAAGACAAGCCAACCTCATCCATCCCTTGCAGGGGTGGTCGGGGTGGTCGTCGTAGGATGCAGTGACCGGGTATGGTATGCAGATGCTGTACTCATGCATGTACGATAGCACATTTCGGGGACTTTGTCAACCTGTGATATGCGTTGACAATCCCCGCACTCCTGCGTATATTCTTTGGCACTTGTGATGACCCCGTTGTTCGGGCCTCCGGCTAACGACCCCTTCCCAGCTACCGCTGGAAGGGGTCGTTTTTTTCTGCCAGAACTCTGAGTTGACCAGAGGTGGCCACCGCCGTTGGACCGACCCCCTTCTACGCAGTAGAGACACATCCTGAAAGTCTGCTGAACAATGATATTGGATCCTTGGGGTCTGCCTTCGAATAGCATTCCCTCGACCTGCAAGGAATCCTCAACGTTGAGTACCCAAGGTACGTCGCGAATTTGTCTGACATGATGTCTCCAAGAAAAAGGAAGACGTGGCATGAAACACTCATTTCGTCTCTTTGTGATAGTGATCGCTCTGGTAACCGATGCAGGATTGTCGCTTGCTCAATGGGAACAGACTCCTGGCCCCTGTAGTGAAGACATCACCGCCTTTGCCGTTGTTGGCGGAAAGATCTTTGCGGGAACAGGCTACAGTGGCATCTTCGTTTCGACGAACGAAGGAGTTAATTGGACCCATCTGGATAATGAACTCGCCGGTGTTCAAACAACCTGTTTCGCCACAATAGATTCGGTCTCCTTTGTCGGGACTGAAGGTGCCGGCGTTTTCCTATCGATCGACGAGGGACAAAGTGGCGTCCCTGTCGATTCAGGTCTGACAAATAGCTTCATCACTTCACTTGCCGTCAGCGGCAAGACACTCTTTGCGAATACGTGGAGTGGTTTATTCGCGACGACAGACAATGGGACAACATGGAAGCGCATTAGTCAACTGGATTCCCTCAATGAACTTTCAGGTGGTCCGCTGTTGGTCAAGCAGCACAAAGACGGAAGTGCTAGCATCTACGTCGGTGACTACACAGGCCTCTATCGATCTACCGATGGCGGAATAGGGTGGCTCAAGCTCAACAATCCACCCACCATGTCAACCAATAATCCCTATATCACGGCCCTGGCCGTCGATACAAGTACGACCTTTGGTGCATATCTCTATGCAGGCACCTGGGGCGACGGTGTGTTTCGCACTTCGGATGATGGCGGATCGTGGTCAACGTGTAATGCTGGGTTGGAGCAGAATTGGTACGATCAAGTTTTCGTCAATGCTCTTGTCGTCAGCGGATCAAGTCTCTTTCTTGGGGAAAACATTCAAGGGAGTTTTGAATGCGGCGTGTTCCTCTCCACCGACCATGGAACTACCTGGATATCGAAGAACCAAGAGATGAGAGACAGAAACGTGAACGCTCTCGCCGTAAAAGACGGCATCCTCTTTGCCGGCACGAGCGACGGCGGCGTATTTCGGTCCACCAACGACGGGACGAATTGGACTCAAGCGAATGCTGGAATGAGTTATCAATATGTCAATGCTCTAGCAATAAGCGGCGCGAACATTTATGCCGGGGCAGGAAACGGTGGCGTGTACCTTTCGAAGGACAGAGGGACGAACTGGTCGCAAATAAACAACAACAGTGTCTTCGAGATGACTGGTTACTCCCAACTCTTTCCCATAACGGCCATTTCTCTCACCCACAACCATAGCATTTTTGCCAGCACAACTCAGGGATCATATCGGTCAGGGGATGACGGAGGTACCTGGTCGGGGCTCCAGTATATTAAGAAGGCCGACGGTTACTACTCCACCATGCTTCCTTCATGTGTCTGGTCTTTGATGAACCTCCCTCGTGGCCCCGACAGTTCATTCGTCTTTGCCGGATCGTTGAACGAAGGCATCGTGGTGTCCACAAACGAGGGTGACTTTTGGAGCCCGGTCAACACCGGGTTATGGTCGGATCCCAGGAATTATATCGTCTATGCCCTTCTGGCCATCCCCAAGAGTACGGGAGACACAATTCTCTACGCGGGGATGGGCACTCAATCGAGTATTCCTTATGGCAGTGTGTACCGTTCTACAGACAGAGGGTCGAGCTGGACTGAAATAGGCGCCGGCCTTCCTAGCGCAGACGTATGGTCGCTCGTGTATCATGATCCATACCTGTACGCCGGAACGAATGGTTACGGGATCTATCGATTGCTGGACAATAGTACCACATGGAGCGCTGCGAATATGGGTCTGACGGGCCAGGTTGTTGCATCGCTCGCAGTAAGCGGCAATACTGTTTTTGCAGGGACCTACGATAGAGGGGTCTATCAATCTTCAAATAATGGAGAAAGTTGGTCTGAGATAAATGACGGTCTGGGAAGCCTGACCGCGAAGACGGGATCGATGTCGTCCGAGGTGGCCAAGAAGGTTGTTAAAAGTTCATCAAATCCTGTCAGAGCGAGTGCCCTTTCTTCGCGTTCCAAGAGGGCCAGTGTGCGAGCCACGGACTCTTTGGACGGGACGCTTGCCACTCTGTCCGTCAACGCCCTTGCCGCCGATAGTGTCAATCTGTATGCAGGGACGATCGGGGGAGGGGTTTGGAGAAGGTCTCTCTCAGGGATGACATCAGTGCCGCAACTGGCAAACGGGACTCCGGTGCGGTTTGCACTTGCACAGAACTATCCCAACCCCTTCAACCCTACGACAGTCATCCGCTTCGAGTTGCCAGAGGTGACACAAGTGCGCCTCACCGTGTGCGACGTCTTGGGGAGAGAGGTTCAAACGATAGTCCATGAGACGAAGCAATCCGGCCGCTACGAAGTCACGTTCAACGCCAGAAACCTCGCGAGCGGTGTGTACTTCTACCAATTGCAGACGGGAGATTTCGTCACGACGAAACGCATGATGGTTTTGAAATAGGTGAGTCCGGCAACCATCACCGGATCCTCTTTCCGTGTTGCGTCACACTTCATTTCAGCTGATCATGACACCGATCAGTCATTGTCGAACGCAAAGCCAATGTCCTTGACATTGCGCTCGCCGAGACGTAGTTTCACTTGACCGCGGAACTCGACAGCCAGGTGGCACGTCGTCCATAGGAGTGCGACGACTCTGACGAGTGTGACCAGCGGTCTGGGGGGAAGTCATAACCGTGCTGCGAGAGACGACCGGTAGCAACGTGGTTCTTGATAGCCGTTTCTTAAAAGCCATTCGCGACTTGCCAACAACTGCAAGGAGGCTCTATGGCAACGAGCTCTCAACTGCCTTTGGTTTTTTCCATTGTGTTGTTTTCCACCTCCATCCTTCTGCCACTGAACCAGGGACGAGCGCAGGACACGAAAGATCGATGGGTCCTTGGGTTCCACGGAGGCGGCAACCTCTGGATGGATGACTATAACAAGCGCTTGGTTGGTCCAGGTGGTAACCTCATGGTTCGGTATGGCTTCAGCCAGGCGTTTTCAGCGGGCATTGTCGCCGGATATGAGGAACTGAAATCAGATCAAGCTCCTTCACTGGACGGCGTGACGTATTTGAAGCTGCAGGCCATTCCCGCCTCACTCATAGGATGGATTCATTTTGCGCCCGACAAACCTTTTAATCCCTTTCTCTATTTTGGTTTCGGCGGCGTAACCTACAAGCGAACGTCCGCCGGCGGTATCGGCGGGACGAACGGCAAGTTCAAAACCTCTATGCAAGTACCGGTAGGAGTTGGACTGGAGGCATTTCCGTCACATGATATCTCCATCGCACTTGACGTCGGTTACAGAGTTATGAACAACTACACCGACGGACGGAACACTGGGAAGGCCGATAGGTTCGCAACAGCAAAAGTCGGCATAAACTTTTACTTCGGTACGAGCGCCGCTGAGAAGCAAAGGCTCGCCATAGCCGAATTGCAGCACGTCAAAGATTCTACCAATGCCGAAGCCCGGCGGACGAAGGCCCTGCTCGATGCGGAGGCTCAACGAGTGAAGGCCCTCGCCGATGCAGAGCTCCAGAGGGTAAAGGACTCAACCGACGCAGAAGCCCGGAAAGCAGCGGAACTGAGCGCACGTCGCCTGGCAGACACCGTGATGGTTCTCGAAAAAGGCAAGACGATAACTCTCCAGGGGGTCAACTTCGAGTCCGGCAAAGCATCGCTGACCTGGGAGTCTGAGACCAACCTCAGCCAGGCGTTCAGGGCGCTCAACGCAAATCCGGATCTCAACGTCCTGATCGTTGGGCACACGGACAACATCGGCAGTGCAACGGCAAACAAGAGTCTCTCCTTGCGTCGAGCCGAGGCCGTAAAAACCTGGCTCGTACGGAGTGGGATTTCCGCAAGACGGCTGACAGTGGCAGGCAAAGGGAGCGATGAGCCCATCGATGATAACTCGACGCCTGAAGGCCGGGCACACAACAGACGGATCGAATTCCGCGTGTTGAAGTGAGCGGGCCATCGAGAAGGCGGCTGTGAGTCGGGGAACTGTCCGATCCCTTGAAGCAACGAATCTCCTGCAGACGAAAAACACCGAAGAACGAAGGATCCCTATCGCGAGCGTGATAGGGATCTTTTCGTAGGACTGGCACTGGTTTCCATTTCGAGGAGATCGCTCACTACATGCGATGGAGGATCTACGCGTCGATCGATTCGATGGCTGCTTGAATTTGTTCCAGTGCTGTTGGTGACTACCTGCACGGCTCAAATCTGGAATTCCAGGTACTCGGTCAGCAATACCATGACGAGCCCGATCCATGGCTACGACAGTGCTTCGTATGCTTCACACAATCCGTGGGCAATAGCAGAATCCCTGTTTGTGTCGAGCGCAGATACCTCTGCGGTCTTTGGGATGCAAATCGATACTACTCTCGTCTACGGTGACTCACTTGTAATAGAAACTACAGGGAACACGTTTGTTGTTTATCATGACATGATCATTGTGCGTCAAACGGTTGACACAACCAGATCACTGGTAACGCTGCAACTGCTGAACGCAAACAAGGCGTCGATCAACCGTTCCATCGCTTTTCGACTGGGCCTTCGGTCAGGTGGGAAGGGAAGGGTCTGTTTCAACGATCCAAACACCATCGAGTTTCGATTGAACGGCGACGGTCTGCTTATGATTCGACCGAATGGGGGAACTTCAAGCTTGGTTCGATACGTCAAGTACGCCCTGAACTTCTGGCCGGCATATCACGCTTCAAGTCCGCTCATCCCGCGGTCTGATGGATCCGGATACAACAAGTCCGACGCGAGTCATCTCCTGATGGACGAATACGGGGGATTCGGAGTGTATCTTTTGCATGACGAAAAGGAGTTGTACGACGAGACCGGAAGTACGCCTACCGCAGTGTACAACGTCAATTCGACCTTCTCTGATGGGAAGCAACACATCCTTTGGTCGGCATTCTTCCCGCCGAAACGATACAATTTCAGGGATGCGACCGCGCGGGACCCTGTTTGGATGGCCAACTACTGGTCGTATCTGACGACAGGCGGGCCGAGGCCCTTGCTGAGAGACTGGACCTCTGAAATGCTTTTCCCCGATACGACATTTTGGTTGGTTTCCGCCGCAAAGACGAATGCGCTGACATCTCAATTCATGAGTCAAAGTTCCCCGTTCAACGGGCCAGGATACTTTATCTACAGTGGCGACGACGGACTCTGGCGGGATTGGCTCTTCTCCTACGTTCCTCGAAAAAGTCTCAATTCCGACCCGTATGCTCTTCTGAAACTCGTCTTCCAGAACGTCCATGCGTCTGGAGGAAAGAAGACTTTGGTCTACACATCGCCTCAGTATTTTCTGCGTGGGTCTCATTTCTACGCCCCTACGACGAACGGAGCGAGTCCCTACGCCTCACATGGGTTCTACCTCGACAATGGTCCTAACGACCCCAACTACAATGTTATGCTGCGTTACAACAACCAATTCCTTCTTAGAGGGGGAGCTCAACCGGCCGGCAGACCTCTGCCCATGTTGAATTCATTTTATATGGGTAAAGCGATCCCGGGCGGCGGCCTTGCCGTTGATCACTACATGGACCAATTCTCTCACTATGACTACTACGTAGATCAATACATTTTCTTCCCGATGAACAGGGAAGGCGAAAATATGTGGCAGTACATCGATGCAATCCATTCACTATGGGCGAACTGCCGGCCAGGAACTGACTCGTCATTGGACGGGGTCTACATGGATACCTTCTACGAGTTCAACATTCCCCGAACCTATCAGTTGATGAGAGAACTTCGCAAATCATTCGGATCCAACTTCCTATTGTTCAGACATGCGTCCGCAAAAGAGGGACAGGATGCCTATCTGCCACAGATCGACGCCTATGCCAACTTCGTCATGACAGGAGAAGCGAACGACAGCACTGACTATTATGATCGAACAAGATTTCGATTTTTCAACAGTACGTACAATATCAGCAACGCAGTTGCGTATCTGTTCAAGCCGAGGTATAGGCTCGATGACTCCGCTTCGGGCTATGATTTTCTCAACCGGATGTACGACTACAACATACACGCTATGTATCCTGCTATAAGCAGGACCGCCTTTGTCAAGACCGCGGACGGCTTACCCAACAAGGACAGCACATTGATCCATGACGCAGATGAGTACTGGAAACTTCTCCCGGCAAGCCCGAACGACTCGATGCGGATTGAGGACAATCTTTCACGTCATCGCAACATCGCTCGTCAGTTCGATACAACCCCTCAATTGCGGTTCGGTGCCGGTTGGAAATCCAAGGGCTCAGATATTCCGTTTACCGGTGACTTTAACGGAGACGGGAAAATCGACCTCGGAGTTTTTCGTATGGACAGTTCGAAATGGTACATTTCTCTCTCGAATTCCAGTGCATTGAGTTCTCCCGTTACAGGCACTGTTGTCTATGGTAACACAACTGATCAACCAGTGATTGGCGATTTCGATGGCGACGGGAGGGCAGATCTTGGCGATTGGGACAGGATTCAAGGATGGTTCAATATTGCACTCTCTTCCTGTCATAGCCAAGGAGTCAGCTTCGGCCAATTTGGAACTCCATTGTGTTTGCACGTTACAGATCCAACACTCTTGGGCGCAATTGTGAATGCTGGGGATGTAGACGGTGACGGGAAAGCTGATCTGATTCTGTATAGCGCCGACCCAACGAATTCCGCAAATGGGAGATTCACGATCTACAAAGGCGGAGGCATTCAAACAGGATTCTGGACAAGGCCGCCTTATCCCCCGATGCAAATTGTTGTCCCAGGTGGGAACGGGGACCATCCGTTTGTTGGCGACTTTACTGGGGGCGGCAAATGCGAATTCGGGGTGTTCCATCTGGTTTCGGCCGGACCCCAGAGCTATGTCTCTCAGTTTACGATGTACTCGGTGACTTCATGGGGTACGTATACTCGTGCGAGTGGTGCTGACCTCCCCCTCGCAAAATGAACCATGCAGTGTACTGTGGTTCATTTGCTTGTCTTTTTCCTTTCAGGACAACCTTCCCCTCTTTTGCCGCAAAGCCCCCGGGTCGATTCCGAATATGCAGATTGGATCGGTTTGTGGGGGGCTGGTCATGCAACAAACATGGTTCCTTACGGAACCATCTGCGTTACAGTAACTGGTTAGTTGAACCTCCAACCGGAGTTTATCCTCGTCCGACCGGGCGGGCGACGAAGTCCGTTTCTCAGGACGAAGGCGGAGGGCGTGAACCCGACGTGTTGGCCCTTGCGCCCTACTAATCCGCAAGCGCCCGGCTTGACTTGTCGAAGGGCTGGGCTCGAGGAACGGGCTGTTATGTGCCCCTCGTGATCTCTGAAGGTCCTGAACGAACTGCTCTGGCGATCTGACCCTTCAAGAACACAGTCTCTGGAATGTGGTATATTTCGAAGTTCAGGTCACAAATGGCCCCGCAACTCCGAGAGACATGTTTCGTTTCAGGACTGACCAACAATTCACAGGAAACAATCAGGAGGGAGTATGAGAGTACTCGTCTTAGGCTCAGGGTTGATCGGCCGCGTCATGGCAGCGGATCTCGCCGCTGATAGATCTTTTGACGTTGCCGTTGCCGACATCAGCAAGGCCAACCTTGACAAGATCCCCTCATCTTTTCCCATTCGAAAGCTTCCGGCGGATCTATCCGACGGCGCCCGAATCAGATCCCTTCTCGCCGGTTGCGACATTGTCGTGAATGCCGTTCCGGGATTTATGGGTACTTCCACATTGGAAGAAATCATTGCGGCCGGGGTGAATGTTGTCGATATCGCATTCTCTCCTGAAGATCCGTTCGAGCTGGATGCGCTGGCAAAAGAGAAGAATGTGACCGCCATCGTCGATTGCGGCGTTGCCCCCGGCATGAGCAACGTGCTGGCTGCTCATGTCGACACGCTTCTGGACTCAACAAAATCGATTTTGATCTACGTCGGCGGGCTTCCCGTTGTTCGCGAATGGCCGTTTGAGTATAAAGCGGGATTCTCTCCAATCGATGTGATCGAAGAATATACCCGTCCTGCGCGCTACGTTGAAAACGGAGCGTTGGTTGTGCGTCCGGCGCTCTCGGATCCGGAACTCATCACCTTCCCTGGCATCGGTACGCTCGAGGCGTTCAACAGCGACGGCTTGCGAACCCTTGTGACAACGATGCATATTCCCACCATGAAAGAAAAAACGCTCAGGTATCCGGGTCATATTGAAAAGATCAGGGTTCTCCGGGAGTCCGGATTCTTCGACCGTACGGAACTCGACGTACGGGGTGTGAAGGTACGCCCGATTGACGTTGCTGCAGCGCTCCTCTTTCCGCTCTGGGAACTGAAAAATGGCGAACGGGATTTTACGGTGATGAGGGTGATCGCGGAGGGGACGAAGGATGGAAAGAAGGTCAGATACATCTACGACCTCCTCGACTATCATGATGAACAGAGCGGCATCCATTCCATGGCGCGAGTGACCGGCTACACCGCAACGTCCGTCGTTCGTCTTCTAGCGAGAGGATTATTCAGCAGGAAAGGAATCTGCCCGCCGGAGTATCTGGGCCGCGAGGCAGAATGCGTACGATTCATCATGGACGAGCTGAATCGCAAAGGGATCAGGTATCGCGAAACAATCCAGGTATGATAACTGTACCTCATTCGTCGGTCGCCCGGGCGACCGACGAAGCCCGTTTCTCAGGACGAAGGCGGAGGGTATGAGCCCGACGTGCTGGCCCTCTGGGCGCAACTATCCCCGAAGCGCCTAGCCTGGGCTTGGGGAAGGGCCGGGCTCAATTAAGAACTATGAATTCAGAACTCAGAATTCTGAACTACAACAAAAATGGTTCCATACGGAACCATTTTTTTTTGTAGCGGGGGGAGGACTTGAACCTCCAACCTTCGGGTTATGAGCCCGACGAGCTACCAATTGCTCCACCCCGCGATCATGGTGCTAAATTCCGAGGGCAAGCCCTGAGCGAGCTTCCTCGCCGTTCATCTGAGCGAGTCGAAGGGCTCCACCCCACGGTGTGTTTAGCGTTATAATATAAGCAACTTCCGACCCCAAGTCAAGCAACTCCGACGGTCTTCCTTCTGATTATCCCCCCTACGGGCCTAAAAATGCACCCCCAACTCAAAGCCGATCGAGAAATTCCCGGCTGTCCAGTTCGGGAATCCCCACGCTGGCATTCCCTCGAGTTTGATTCCCGGCAGGAACGTGTAGTCAGCAGCGATACCAATCGAAACGCCGTCATAGAGAAAGAAATCCATTCCGCCGAGGAGAGTGAGAGCCAGTCCAGATCCTTCGGCAGTATGCTCGATTGTTGGTGCCGCCGACCACTTTCCTCCCAAAATTTTCGCGTCCGTATTACGAACCTTGTAGGTGTATCTTCCGAAACCTGCACCCCCTCCCGCGTGAAAAAGAAACGGCCCTTTGAGAATCCCCACGAACGGATGACCATCGAGGGTCAGTAAGAACGCCTGCCCTGTGAATTGAAAATGTTTCACAGAGAAACTTTTCCCGTCCCAGTACGAATAATTGGAGTACGCAAATAGGTTGTCGTCTCGCTGCGGTTCGTTGAGAATCGCATACCGCAGTCCTGCATCGATATACTTCGACAACGAGTACCCCACGGAGAGCGATCGCAACATTGTGAAGCTCGAGTTGCTGGATTTTTTCTCCGCATCTTCGTTGCTAAGCGTCCAATTGACCGCAGACGGGACATGGACAACCCCTCCGGTCACACTCACGTGGATTCGAGGAGAGAATTCCCATGGATCATCGTCCAATAACGTTGAGATCTTGAACTTGAGGCGACGCCAGACCCGCTCCCCCTCTTCTCCCCTGACGTCGAAGGAGTCGTCGGTTCCCACCAGGAGCGGCTGAACCACAGCCCCCACAAGCCCGAACCCCGCAACCAGCAGAATCGGGTTGCCAACGTCAGTCTGCGAGGCTGTGGACCTCAACAGGAACCAGCCGGTCCCGTCGCAAGTGCTGGCCGCATACCCCGCAACGGCGACGTAGAATCCGACAGACCAATAGTCGGCGCGGAAACTTCTTGTCATCGCCACTGACGCGAGGTCTGTGCGGGCAACGCTGACGACTCCATCCGGCACTCGGAGATCAATCGAATCCTTGTCGATCGACAGGAGTTGACCGGCCAAGCGTCGGCCGTCTATCCGGAGCAATCGGATCTCCGCCAGACGGTATTGATGTCGGATTGCTTCAGATTGTCCGATCGCAAAGGATTTGTTCCCAACACAGGAAAAGAATGCGAGTGCAAGAACTGCGGTCCTTATTGTTCGGATCATAGGCTTAGAAATGTACTCCCAGTTCAAACCCCACTGAGAAGTTTCCCGCCGTCCCGCCGGAAAGACCCCACGCTGGCATCCCCTCGAGTTTGACTCCCGGCAGGAATGTGTAGTCTGCTGCCAGTCCCAGGGAGAGATCATCCTGAACAAACAGATCGATTCCGCTGAAGACCGTCAGGGCAAGTCCGGAGTCGTCGGTCGAATGCTCGGTCTCCGTTGATGCTGTTGGCCATTCTCCATCCATTCTGTCCAGGACTTCATTGCGAACATCATACGCGCATCGTCCCAGACCGGCCCCGCCCCCAAGGTGAAACGACCAGGGCCTCTTGACGACCCCCGCAAACGGACGCGTGTCAATGGTCAAGAATAGGGCATGCCCCTCGAACCGATAATGTTTCACCGTCACCGTTCCCGCCGCCCACTCAATGGAATGCGAGTTGTTGTCACGCCCGGGTTCATTCAACAACATAAACCGAACACCAATGTCCATGCAATCCGACAGCGTGTAACCAACGGAGAATGAACGCAGCAGATTGACGTTGGAGCTGGTAGACTCCTCGTCTCCCTGTTCGCTGAACAGTGGCCAATCCACCGCTGACGGTACGAGAACAGCTCCACCTGCTACAATCACGTGATACCGCCCCTCGTATTCCCACGCGTCATCGTCCACGAGTGTTGAAACCCTATATTCCAGGCAACGCCATTCATGTTCTCCATTTTCCCCGTTGACGCGGAACGTCTTCTGTGATCCCTGAAGCACTGGTTCAAGGACCACACCCAATGCCACAAAGCCGAAAGACAAGTATGTGGGGGTTGCCGGTTCCCGGGGCGACAGCGTGAAGAACCAACCGGGCGTAGTGCTGGTTGTTGCGGCTGTCGCCGTGAGCCCGAGGTAGGCACCGATCAGGAGTGACCCGGGATGAAATTCGTTCGCCATGACGATCGAGGCAATTTCGTTGCGTCCGAGGATAATCAATCCGTCGGGCACCTTCAGGACAATCGAATCGGGGCTGATCGAGAGCAGCTGGCCTGCCACATGTACACCATCCGTTCGGAGCAGTCGAATCTCCGCCAGACGGTATTCCGGCCTGACGGCTTCCGGCATTCCATTCGTAAAAGAAAGGCTCTCAATACAACACTCTAGGATCAGGAACGTAAGAATTGCGCGGTGCGAAGTCCAACGCATAGGTTCTCCATCGGTTCGACGCATGGTTTCACATTGCGTTTTTCTGTGAAGCACGAACATACCATATGCTGTCAAGTGGGACATCCTGGAATGCCCCGTTCTCGAGTCTCCCCCGCAACACCTTTTCTCCTCGGAAGATTCGGACCCCGAGACTGTCGAATTGGACCAATCGTCCCTGCCTGAGAATAATCTCCGATATCGATGTCACCTTCCCCGCGGAAACACTGTCAAGCGGCATTATTGATGGCTCCCCAGTCCTGAATTCGAGGATATCGTCCGCTCGAAACGCCACCGCCCCGCCGGTGATCCAGGTGCCGATCACTCGTCCATATTGTGCGTTCAATCTTCCGCCTTCCTCGTCAAACCGTTTCACCGTTGAGTCCTTCTTCATCACAATTTCACTGATCGGTCGTGTCCCAATTTCGCTCCTGTCGAGCGTGAGAGGAGCCCGTGTTCGAACTTCAGCGATCATGGTATCTGGAATTCTCACGTCATGGCCGTCGCGTGTTCTTCCATCAACGCTCCATGGCGTTACCACTTCCCCCCATTGAAGGCTGGTGTTGAACGTATACTCAACCCCGGAACGCAAAACCACAGAACGAATGTCGGATGGCGGGAAGTCTTTGTCGCCTCGAAGAGTTTTTTCCTCAACCCTGCAACCCACCATACAAAGGGTGAGCGGCAAGAGATGTTTCAACAACTTCAGAAATCTCGTCGGCATCACCATGGAAGCTCCGGTAGAGTTGTGGATGCGGGCTTCAGTTAAAGCCGAACTTCCCGATCCGGTGAACATGAACCGCACGGGCGTGCGCGTCTCCCACGTCCTCCACGATCATTACGAGAAACTCATCCGCCACTGAAATATCTTCGACCAACGCATCAAGACCCGCGTGCGTCTGCCCCCCCTCCTTCAAAAGCACCCGGACTCGCTCTATGGTCCAATAGGTGTACGAAACCTCCCGGAATGACCCCGCTTCAGTGTAGCCTTCGGGTAAAAATATGAAAACCCCAGCATCCCCTGCTCGCTCCATTTCGGATGTCCATTCTTCCCAAAGCCTGTCGTAGGCCGCGTAGATGGCGGAAAGAAGAGTAGAATATGTCATGAAACGTTATCCCAGAGATGCATCATGTCGATCCGCCCCGCTAGGAGCGGCACTCGCTGCCACCCGAAGTTCCGGGTCCATCAGCAAAGAGCTACGATCAGAATCACTGCAGCTCTTTTACTCCCCACGTCTGCGATATGCTCTCCCAAGGAATGATGTTCGGCCTCACAAACTTCCGCTCAACATCACTGATCGATTTCCCCCTGATTTCGATCTCATCGATGGACGTGGGCTTCATCCCGCCCTTCTGCGCCACGAGAAATGTAGGCACATCCCGCTTCTCGAACCCCATGATCCTGGCTGCGACCATGTCCGCGGCCAGAGGGTTCGTGCCGGCCACGATCACCCCCATTTTTACCAACTCCCCGTTCGAAGGCCCGTTACCCTCCATCGCCGTCGAACCGTCGATAACCACGAGACCCAGCTTGTTCGCTTTCACCATATCCACAATCTCATACGCAATTCCCGGGGACCCCGCTGCGGCTGCGTGATCGTGAACCCAGGCCCTGACCGAAGAGTAGACCGTTCCGGGATATAAACCGATCAGGTTCTTCATCCCCAGACTGACAGTCGCAAGCACGTGAGTCTTCATCATCGGCACCGAACAGATCATGTCGGTCTCCGTCACGGTACGATGAAGACTGAGTTTCGTGAAGGCATTCCCACCGGGGACCGTCACGTCCACCAATTCGCCCGAGTGTAAATTGACGAGCGGAATTGCCATCGATTTCGCCAGCTCGCTGTAACCCAGCTGGTCGAACACATACTGCTGCATGCGATCAAGGATTTCACGGTTCTTCGTTCGAAAGGTCTCACCGTTCAGGAAGTTGAACCCGCTCGCCGCGGCCGAACCTTCGCCGATCGTCACCTCCTTCCCCGCTTCCTTCAACAGTCGCGCGAGGGTCCTGATGACTTCGGGCTTCGTTGTACAATAGGGGGTTTCAGCGACAAGATTGGGCTTCAGGAAGATCCGCGCCTTCCCTTTCGTGACGGCTCCCACACCACCCAGAAGATCGATCGCTTCCTCTACGGCGTATGCAATGTTGTCGTTCTTGACCCTCGTAATGGCGACGACAGGACGATTTCCTCCGGATAGTCTTTCGAGGTTGTTCAACCTCAGGGGTGTGTATGCGACGGCCACCCCAAGACTCGTCTTCAGGAAATCTCTCCGAGACAACGAGGCTTTGATCATGGCTTGAGCCCTCAGAGGAAAATAGTGGTCACCAACTGCGTCTGCATCATGGAGAAAACGGTTTCGGGAAGAACACAGCAAGCGCCTTTTCCGCCTCTTCGACCTCGCCACAAGGGACCATCACCTTGATCTCGTCAGCGCCGTCGCCTCCCTGGTCGCTCGCTGCGTCGTACGGCGTATAACGTGGACGGGACCCCCGTATCGAGTCTCGTCGACATAACAGAAGCGGGTGGAGCCCCGCGTGTTCAAGGCAGGACTTTTTGCTCTGCGCCGATGCATCATCGAGCGCTGCGTCGACACGAACCATCCCGCCGAAGATCTCGTACGATGCATGAGGGCCGCAAAGGAAATGGCTGCCGACCAGACCTCCGCACTCATCGCAGCACGGACGCGCACAGATGATGCACACGCCTGTCGACCTGACGTGTTCGTGGAAGCTACAAGGAATTTCCTCTGAGAATAACTCCCCGCAGTGCGTGCAAAAGTCGTCGTCTTCGTGAACTTCGTTATTGCACTTTGGGCAGACGAAATATTCGTCCTCGTGTTCTCCCATGGATCAGCTTCCTTGAGCGGAATGCTTTTCGCCCCAAGTCGAAACCATGTTCGTGTCTATGAAACACATGAGCCCATCCGCGACAATTCGAACATCGAACTGACGAATGGGCCTCTCAATGAACAAAGAACCTGAGCCGTTGCTCTACCCTTCTTCGCACGACACAGGGTATCCAGCGGTTAACTGCTTGAACTTAGCGTATTCCTCGACGCATGTCAAGAGAACCTTCTCTTCGTTCGTTGATATTAAAGGAAACACGCTCAATCCTGATCCCACTGAGCCTATTGTAGGCGTCCACATCGAAGACATTACTCCATTTTCCGTGCCGCTCGAATAAGGCCAACGCCAAGAGTCACCTCCACCACGGCAATATTCTTCACCAGCTCCGGAGCAAATCCATGCCTCGTCTGAAGGTAAGCCGGGGCGTTGTACGAGATCCACCTGTTGCCTTCGGTGTCCTCCCAAACGAGCATCTTCAGCGGCAGATCAATTGCAGCGCTGGGTGACGCCACCATAAGCGGTGTTCCGGCTTTCGGATTGCCGAAAATCAGGAGCTTGGTAGGACGCATGTGCAGGCCCGTCTGGTCTACCGTGTGGTTGCTGCGAATGGACACGAACCCGTTCTCTTGAGTCATCGCCTGCTCCTTCCCTGTTACAACCCATTGCTTGGTGGTCTCACAAAAGAGTGCACGACGCTCACGTTGACAGCACGAACGGGAGAGGAGGGTTGCAGGAATTTACGATTACCTCGAGACAGAATCGGAGGGCAACGGGGAAAAGAACGGGAAGTGTTGCGCCCACAGGTCTGACACGAGAACAGACACCGGGAATTCGGTTGTTCTTGTCAGTGAATGCGTCGACTTGCACAGGAAAAACATATAGCGGTTCAAGCTGAATATCAAGCAATCCCAATAGAGGATCGCACAAGGAACAACGTAGATCATCAATCCGGCCGAACGAAACCACACTTTCCGCGCAATCGAGTCGACAAGGCCCCAAACTCCTTGGGGAACAAGATAGGGCCCTCCAACCACGAAGGGCCCCCGATCCCCTACTTGCATCGTTCCAGAATCCAATCAGTAATGGTCTTCAACACCATCGGGGAGATCGTCTCTTCAATCGTTGCATATTCATCCGGAGTCCCTTTCACGGCGGTCTGGAAAAGATGATTCAGACCGGGAAGCTTGCGAATGGTTACATTGGTATTCCCGCCCGCGCGAAGCGCCGATTCGATTGCCGGGAGATTCTGATCAGGCGGGACCTGGAGATCCTTCTCACCGTTGAGGGCGAGAACCGGACAATGCACCCTCTTCAACGCCGGACGGGGGTCATACGTCAGGAAGAACCGGAACCAGGGCGACATAACTTGGCGGACCTGTCCGTCGACGGCGGCATTGACTGCCTTCTCATCAGTCTTTGACGCGGAGTCCGGTGCGCTCATACCCTGCCGGAGAAGGGCCTTCACTTCCGAGACGACGGACAGACTGTCTCTCCCGGATTCTACGAGTGCATAGACTTTGCGATTGAGCTCGTGAGCTTTCGACACCATCTCCTCGCTCGCACCCATGCCTCTCGCGATGAGCTCGGCTTGTTTGAGAATGACTTCATTTCCCGGAACACCGGTCCCCGCCATCATCACAATGAATGCGACATCCTTCGAATCAGCCGCCACCATCGGCGCGATGATCCCCCCTTCACTATGACCGATCAAACCAATCCGGTCATGGCGAATCTCTCTGCGCGTTTTCAGGAATGCAATCCCGGCCCGGGCGTCACCGGCAAAATCCCGCGATGTCGCCCCGGCGAAACTCCCCGTCGATTTCCCAATGCCCCGGTCGTCCGCGCGGAGGACGGCAATCCCGTGGCGCGTCAGATGATCGGCGAGAACGAGGAAGGGATGATGGCCGAAGACTGTTTCGTCTCTGTCCTGAGGACCGGAGCCAGTAATCAGGAGAACAGCGGGAAACGGTCCGTCACCTGAAGGCAACGTAAGCGTCGCACTGAGCGTATCGCTTGCGTCCGGGTTTGCATACCGGACTTCCTCTTCGCTATACGGATAGGGCTTCTTCGGCTCCTGGGTATGCTTGGGTACCGCCACCTCCGACCCCGCATATTTCAGCACGAGCGGGAACTCCATACCCCCCTGCTTCCAGACTCCTGAGATGCTGTCAGCGCGGGCTTCCCGATTCCCGTTGAACGTGCCTCCGATCGCAGGCACGGTGACGTGCAGTGAAGTTTCTACCACGACGACGGAATCGCAAGGTATTCCTTTGGCCCCCTGGTCGGGACTATCAAGCGTTACTGTGTACCCGCCTCCTTCTTTGGCCGTGAAATTGAAGACCACCCTTAACGATCCTCCCGGAACCTTGAGCGATCCCTGCCACGCACCAGTCAGGCGCTCTCCGGCTGTGTTCTCATGCGTCTGGCCCAGAATGTTCTTTTGCATTGGACAGAACAAGACAACGATCGCGAGGATAAACCCGTATATGACCTGCTTCATATTGTCCTCCGCAAGGATAAACCACGGGAATCGGCTGGTGGCACGGGATCCGGAATTTTGTACGCGGTCTTCACCTCGCCAGCACATTCCACAAGTGCTCCACGTTCTGTCGGTGGATGTCGAGAACCTCCCATTCTGTCCCCCGCAGCAGCTCATTGGAGAAAGAGGCGACCTGGGGAAAACTCTTGAGCGGCGTTTCGGCTTCCGCCTGCTCCAGCGTCTTCCCGTCGGCCTTGGCGCGTCGAAGACTGCCCCACAACCCCTCGAGATAGGAAACCAGTTGCCCGACCTCTTGCCTGTTCATCACAGCGCGGCCGTGGCTCGGGAGGAATTTCGTGTTCTCGTCGGCTCCGTCCAGCAACCCGTGCATCACGACAAACCAGTTGTCGACAATGGCTGGCGTGGCTCCTTCTGTTACCTTGTCCGTGACCGGGACCCTGCCGGGATACAATATGCCCGCAGTGAGGACAAGGTTTTCCTCGGGGATGCTCACGATGATGTCAGCAACCCCGTGCGCGTGACCATAGTACATCAGCTTCACGGAGACATCGCCCATGTACAATGTCATATCCCGCCCGAACGTCATCGTGGGCACGACCACCGCGGGATCTCCTCGGTAGTCCGCCTGAATGATCTGCCAGGACTTCTCGTAATTGAGGTACCCGGGCTCTTCCAGCTTCTTCGGATCGGTCTTGCGCAGGTAGTCCCGCGATCGCGCAACTTCCCGTTCACCGATCTCACGCACGTTCGTCACCCGCCTGGGATCAGCCATCGATGTCATCATCTCACGACGAAGGGATTCGTGACCCACAATGGGGACGTCGGCATACGCCTCGTTGCCCCCCACGTGACATACATGTTCATGGGTGTTGATCAGCAAGGCAACGTCATTGCGCTTGAATTCCGTCTGAATCGCACCGCGGAAATTCCGGGCGATTGTTTTCGAAAACGGTGCGTCGACAACGACGATGCCTTTTTGCGTCGCCACCGCCACGATGGCGTTGTCCCAGGGACCGCCATAGAATACTGCAACACGCGGGCTGATCCGTTTCACCGTGATATCGATTGATGGAGCGACCGCTTTCTGATTCTCCTGCGCCGGGAGCACCGCAGCCAATAGCATCATGCTCAATACGCCGATACCGAGAGGGATGGTCTTCACGAGGGTATGCCTCCTCAAGAAAGGTGCGGGAATAATCCTTGCGCTTCGAATGTCGTTCAGGGTACTGTGCTGTTGAGAACAGAAGATGGCGAGAGTTCCTTTCAAATACTACATTGTAAGTGTGATTGTCGAGCGGGCCAGGTCGATCAGAATCGCAATGGAAGCTTATGCAACACTTGACAGGAATTCTCTTAATTTGGCCCACGTCCTCACAGATGGAGGTGATTCAAACTTGGCAAATGTGTATTATTGTTGTGCTGTCCTTCAACAATGATGTTTGACATCATCCGCTCACATATCGAGAAGCGCGTGCATCTCACGGACGCTGAGTTTGCCCAGTGTACGCGATTCCTTGTTTCCAAAACCGTCCGAAAGCGTCAGTTTCTTCTCGAGGAAGGGAGTATCTGCAGACACCTCGCGTTCGTCAACAGCGGTTGCCTTCGGGCATATACCGTCGATCACAAGGGAGACGAACACCTGATGCAATTCGCCATTGAAGACTGGTGGATCTCGGACCTGAATAGTTATCTCTCCGGACTGCCGACCACATACAATATCGATGCAATTCAGGACTCCGAAGTCCTGCTCCTCGAAAAATCCGCGAGAGACAAGCTCCTGGAATCGGTCCCACGGATGGAGCGCTTCTTCCGTCTCTTGCAGGAGGCGAATTATGTCGCCACGCATAAACGCATCAATGAAGCGCTCAGCGCATCCGCAGAAGATCGGTATCTTTCGTTCCTCTCAACGTATCCCGCCCTGGTTGAACACATACCGCAGACCTACATCGCATCGTATCTTGGAATCACCCCCCAATCGCTCAGTCGTATCCGCAAAGAGCTTTCGCTGAAGCGGTAGGGCTCCGTTACCATAGGTTCATCCCATTTCTTACCCTACGTGAATGTGGCCGGAAGGCTTGCATGGTATATTGGTAGTGTTATCGACAACACAATCACTCATGCCACGAAAGGCACACCGCAATGACAACCTGGAAAATCGATCCCACCCACTCTGAAGTGAATTTCAAGGTCAGACATCTCGTGGTCTCCACCGTAACGGGACACTTTGATGCGTTCGAAGCAACGATCCAATCCTCGCAGGATGATTTTAGTGACGCGAAGATTTCGTTCGAGGCGAATGTCGCGAGCGTCAACACAAAGAATGAGCAGCGCGACGGGCATTTGAAGTCCGCTGATTTCTTCGACGCCGCGAACTATCCGAAGATGTCGTTTGTGTCAACGTCCGTGAAGAAACTCTCCGAACACGAACTCCGGGTGGTCGGCAATCTGACTCTTCGCGGCGTTACCAGGGAAGTCGCACTTGACGTGATCTACAACGGCATCGTCTCCGGATTTGGAGGAAGCACGGTCGCAGGGTTCGAGATTGCCGGCAAACTCAACCGCTTTGATTTCGGTCTGCAATGGAACGGGCTGACAGAGGTTGGTGGTGTCGTGGTCAGTAATGAGGTGAGGATCGAGATTCTTGCTGAATTTACAAAGGCGCAAAGTGTTCAGAAGGCGGCCTAGATTCAATTTCGCAGGCGCCGATTGCGGCGGCGGGGACACGCCGGAAGTACAGGCGATAAAAGCACTCACCCGACGTCAATGTGTACTGGCCTGATGGACAGATGACTCAGGGTATTGAGGACACTCGGATCTCAGACGCGAATAACGACGACCGACCGGAGAGAGTGCCTAGTGTCACCAGAAACGCGAAGGCCCGGGGCGACCCGAGCCTTCGTGTCAGTATGAAACGATGGTGAAAGTTATCTGTGCTCTACTTCAGAACACGGAATTCAATCCGTCTGTTGTTCGCCCGACCCTCAGCCGTAGAATTGTCGTCGATGGGATCATCAGGCCCCTTCCCGGCTACCGTCAAGCGCTTCGCAGATATGCCATTCCTTACCAACCACGACTTGACTGCCTGTGCCCGGCGTAAGGAGAGTCTCTGGTTCGTGGCTGCACTGCCAATATTATCCGTGTAGCCAACAATCAAGACGTTGACAGCCGGACTAGCAGTAAGTGCGTTGAGTGCTTTTTCGAGAGTAAATTGGGAGTCACCCGTCAGAGTTGACTTGCCAGACTCAAAGAAGACGCCCTTCAGAACAACGGTTTTGCCTCTTTCAAGGACCATGACTGTATCTGCCAGGCGGCGCGCATTCTCGTCCGCCAGCCGTCGCACTTCTGCATCGGTCGAATCTTTTATTCGTTGTTTCTCTGCATCGGCCTGGGCCTTCACTCTCTGGAGGTCTGCTTCGGCCAGACTCTTCAGGCGTTTCACTTCTGCATCGGTCGAATCCTGGATCCGCCGTGCTTCGAGTCTGGCGAGTTCGTCTTTTTCGGTGGCGCTTGTACCGAAGTAGATGTTCACGCCTGCTTTTGCAGTGGCATATCCATCAATTTTCCCGGATTTGCGTCCGTCGGTGTAATCGTCCAAAACCCTGTATCCGGCGTCAACAACAAGTGCGACGTTCTTCGACGCATAGATTTCGACGCCAACGCCAACCGGAACATGCAACGAGGTCTTAAACTGGCCATTCGTGACTCCGATATTGCCGCCAGACGTGCGTTTGTAGAACAACGCTCCGACCCCGAGATACAGATAGGGATTGATTTGTTGGTCCGGGGCAAAATGAATCCATCCTATGAATGAGGCTGGAATCGCCTGCAACTTCAGATAGGTGACCCCGTTCAACGCGGGATCCTGGTTCGATTTGAGTTCTTCATATCCGGTAACAAAACCGGCCGAAAACGCCCGACTCATGCCATACTGCAGCACGACTTCCCCTCCCTCACCAATCACCACCTTGTTGTAATCATCGAACCATTTATTGCCGCCGCCGTGGAGCCCAATCATCCATCGCCCTTTGGTATCTTGTGCAATGCCCGAATCCATGGGGACGAACGTCATAAACACTAGCACACAAGTGAACAGAATGAACGTCAAGACAGATCGCGTTGCCATTTTGCCTCCTCGGTAGTTGTTTGCCGTGCACAGAGACTTTGCCCGCCATACAACTGGTCTAAGCACTTCATTGCTCACATGGCTTGATGTCAGCCTCGCCTGGTCACGAATCAACCGTTCACAAGCGGGGCGAGTCAGTTACGGGCATCGAGCACGTTGGAGTCGCTGCACGTGTTCGCTTGGAATACGAGCAACGTAGTCGCTGCTTTTCTAGGACAAGAAGGTGAAATTTTGCCGCAATGAAATCGGCCGAAAGAATGAAAGAGTAGCTAATCCATTCTCGGAAGAGGAAGAGTTCGCCTGTCCGAAATTTGTCTCTTCGACTTTGCCTGAAAGAAGGCTATTCTGAGGTCAAGGGAGAGCAATATTCTCCACGGTTTCCGTTCTTTCATCCTCGCAGAGAACCGGGACATTCCTATAATTACTAGCCTTGGCGCATAGAGAGGGCATTTTCCACCATTTTCCCGCAGATCATGGCATTTTAGATCCAAAGAAGCACTCCCAGCCAGCGACACGTGCTTCAAGATCCTCAGAAGGGAAATGGTGTTCCCGGGATGGTAACTTTCAATTTGCAGGTCAGATAGGATCCAGAGCACCTGAAGATGCAACTTTACAGATAATGCATGTCATGTCGTCGAGCTGGGGCGGACTGTCTGAAAGGCAGCAGACTTCCTGATACAGATTCTCCAGTATCTTTCGAGAACCGGCCATCCTGTGCTGTGCGATAATATCAAGAACTCGGTCAGGATGATATTCCACCTTATCATCAAGGGTCACTTCCGCAAGTCCATCTGAGATGAAGACCAGAACGTCCTGGGGAGCCAGCGTGATCGGTTCACTCCTATGAAATATCCAATCGTGTTTGATTCCAAGGGGGATATCAGTACTCTCCATAACCCGATCCACGTTGCCGGAACTGTTCAGGAGGAATCCGGGGACATGTCCAGCACTGGCGTACTCCATGGTGTTACGACGAGGATCGAGACAGGCTAATACCAGGGTAACAAAGCGATCATCGTCGAGGTCACGTGCAAGTTCTCGGTTCAGCAGGGTCAGGATTGCACCCGGGTCGGACTCTGATTTTGCAAATGCGCGCAAGTACGCACGTGTTTGCATCATAATCAGTGCGGCTCCAATGCCATGCCCAATGACATCAGCGACGACCATACCGACCCGGCCGTCTGACAACGGAACGAAATCGAAAAAATCTCCGGACATCTCGATAGCTGGATGGGTAGCTCCGGCGACGTCAAAACCGGGCACGGATAGGTCTGACCCAAGAAGACGCTGTTGTATTTCTCGCGCAACTTCCAATCGTGCATCCTGTGCGTGTTTTTCCTTGAGCTCGGTGATGTCCTTCATGACCGTGACAAAGCTCGTGATGTTTCCATCCTTGCCCTTTATTGGCGTGATCGTCTGTTCGGACGAGTAAAGTGCACCATCCTTTTTCCTGTTGATCGTCGTTCCCCGGTAGGAATTCCCGTTAAGAATTTCTCCCCAGAGCTTCTTGTAGAACGGCCTATCGTGCATGCCAGACTTGAGCATTCGTGGTGTTTGCCCTAAGGCTTCTTCGCGCGTGTAGCCCGTAGTTGTTTCGAAAGCTGCATTTACATAATCGATCACTCCTTGCGTGTTCGTCACGATGACACTGTCAGCGGTCTGCTCAATTGCGTTCGAAAGTTTTTCCAATTGTTCTTCATTTTGTACCCTTTCGGAGACGTCGCGAATGGTAACAATGCCACCATGTACCGAACCATCTGTGCCTCTCAACGGACTGGCGGACATATTAATGTAGATGCCTTCAGGCCATTCTCGATTCTTTATGAAGATTACTTCACCAGAGGTTACCTTCCCTCGCATGGCTTGGGTGAGTGGAAATTGGTCCGGAGGGTAGGGAGTGATTTTGTCGGAATCATAGCACCCAAAGACTGACGTCCACTCTACTGGGGAAGCATCCTTAGAGCCTCTCCCCAGAATTTTCTCAGCGACTTGATTGAAGAAGATGAATTTTCCATCCATATAGTGATGACTACTCCCTCCGGGAGACTGTTCAAGATCGTTCGGTGAGAGGGTTCCCCTTGTTGCGAACGCAATAGAGCATTTATCAAACCTGGTTTTCCCTTCATGAAAAATGATCGAGAGTTGGCCACCTGCATCGGGAGGTGTACTTCTTCCACAATCGAAACATTTGTACCCTTCGAGAGTTTTGTGGAGCAAGGAATCAATGTGACTGACAAAACTGGAGATCCGTCCGAAGCAACGGACTGCATCGAAGAAACACCAAATTGATTGCTCGCGTCGCAGATTGGAGATGAACTACCGCAGATAAATCAGGAGTGGAACAAGGAAGGGCGGAAACAATGGTCACGTAGATAGGTGAGCACGGGCGTTAATCAGTATAACTCTCCTCACTTGGCATAACACGCAGGAGCTCCCCCGCGTTCATTTCTCTCGTAACAATCGCATAATTCACGACTTCTTTCAGACGACCAGCCCCGGGTCCTTCGTGCGGGGCTCGTTTCGTCTGTTAGTCAGCGTACGTGGCGTTCATGAGGAGTCGCCAGCGGAAGAAGCGGACTGAAACGAGACATGCAGCTCAAAACCACAACGACGCATCCCCAGGCACAAAACATCATTGTCAACGCGAACCTGACGATCACAGGCAAAATGAACAGATCGAGGAACTCATCCATTGGATGTTGAAGTCCTGCTCTGAAGGCTGCCGTCATCAGGCCCTTCAGCTTTGAAGGGCCTAATGAAATTCGCGGTGTCAATACTTTGTACAGCAGGCAGGGGTCGACAGTTCTTTTTAGTGCGTGATCACATAGAGATACGCTCCTACGACCGGTCCGCGCGGTCGACGACCATTTTCCCCTTGCGGAGCGTTTGACGGAGGAGGTCCGTACACCGGTTGGAAGAGATATGCCACATGTTTCACCGGATCCACGGAGATGGTTTTGGCGCCAATCGCGGTTGTCACGGTTGCGACAACTGTGTACTTATCGGGAGAATCTTCGTGGACAATGGTAACGTTGCTATCCCGTCCGGCCGGGATGTAAATCAGTTTTTCCTCGGGGTCCCAACCGAGGGCGTCCACACCCTGACCGTTTTGAATGGTCGCCACAATCCTCCCCGTTTTTGCATCCACAACCGCTGACGTCCTGCTGCATCCCGAAAAGATGCGGTCGGACGCCCGATCATACGCGATCCCAGTCGGACCTTCGCAAGGATCGAGCGGCCATGACGCAAGCGCGGTCATGGTCTTGCCGTCAATCACCTGGATGGTATTCTTCCTCTCATTATTGACGAACAGTTTGCCTTTCCCATCGCTCGCTGCCCCTTCCGGCGAATCGTCTTCGAGCTGCGCTTGCCCTGTGATCACTCCGGTGCTCGGGTCAATGGCGGTCGCCGTCCCGGGTTTGCTGTGGTTCGTCAGAATGACCCGATCCAGGAAGTCATCATACATGATTCCGTCCTGTCCGCCGGCCGGGATCTTGATCTTCTTAATCAGGGCCAGGGTCTTCAGATCGAACATCGAGACAGTGGAATCTCCACGGTTCGTCGTGAACCCGTGGTTGTACTTTGCGACGAGCGCGATGCCGTGCGTGTTTGGCGTTTCCGGAATATCGCCGATCACCGTCCCTTTGGTGCCATCGAGGACCATGACATGGAAACCGCGTGAGACAAATATCCTTCCCGTGCCAGGCTCTGCTGTCAGGTAGTCCGTGCCGCCGTCGCCGCCGATGCTGAATTTTTGAACTCTGAATGTCTGTGCCTGCACGCCGGCGGTCAGACCCGCAACCACGGTCAGCAGGGAAAGGATCTTGAGAATCCTCACCATTGCGCTCTCCTCCGTTGATATAAAGAAAAAGTGAAGGATCCGACTACGCCCGATTCTCCTGTCGCGCCTGGATGGGAATTCCGTGTTCGATAATGAGCGATGGAGGAAAGTGGGCTTTCCCGGGAATTCCCGGAACTCAGTGTCAGAAAAGGGTGTTTTTCGCCTCAATAGGAGCCCTCCATATTGAAGGCGATCGAGGAAATCAAGGCCCCGTCCCAACGCCGGTTGCTCGAAGTCGACTTTTTCCGCGGCGCAGCAATCCTCGTTATCTTTTGGAACCACCTTCTGCTTCTCACCCAGACAGCGGGATATCTGGCTCGCAGCCCATTCAGAATTCACTACGGTTACTCTGACTCTGCGGCGGTTTTTGTCTTCTTGTCGGGGTTTGTTTCCGGCATCGTCTATAATAAGCATCTCACAGGCTACGGGTACCTTCACACCCAGATGAAGGCCCTTCGACGATCAGGCCAAATCTACGGCGCCCAGCTCGTTACGCTCGGAGTCCTGGTGACCTGTGCGTTTCTCTGGCAGGACCGAGGTTCCCTCGACCCTTTGCGGCACCAGCTTCAGGATTTTGCCGTTCATCCGATCTCCGAGGGTCTGGGGTTGATCAGCCTTCAATCCTGCCTCGACTACGTCGACATCCTCCCCTTCTACATCGTCATTCTGGCGTTCGTGCCCTTGGCGCTCGTCGGATTCAGGAAGTTTCCTGTATTGACTCTGCTGCTTTCAGCATTCACCTATGCTGCGATACAGGTGTTCAAAGCCCTGAACTATGTCCTCTGGATGCCCGACTGGTTTGTGAATCCGTTCGCATGGCAGTTTCTTTTCATCCTTGGACTCTATCTGGGATTTCGCAGACAGAACAACACGCTCACGATACCACGGAAGAGAATCCTGACTCTGTTTGCTTCAGCAGTCGCCATTTTTTCGTTCATCAAAATACCGTGGCTGCAGTCGACGCTAGGGCAAAGCATCCCGTCGGTTTTCGGCCCGATCGCCAGTCTTGAGATCCCCTGGATCTACAAGGAATTCCTGGAACCGGTATTCTTTCTTCATTTCGTCTGCCTCGCCTATCTCGTATGGATCGCAGCACCGAAATTCAAGATGTTTCTTTCCACGTCCATTGCACGCCCGTTTGTCATCACCGGTCAACACTCTCTTTTCCTTTACTGCCTCGTGACGATCCTGGATTACGTGCTTGCCCACTTTGTGGTTCAAGCTGGAGGAAAAGTGTGGATATTTCTGTCAGCGGAACTTCTGGGAGTGTGTATCCTCATCGGCACCGCGATGGCGTTCTGGTCACGGCCCGCTCAGCAATCATCCCCTCTCCTCCCTGCGGCCAAGCCGCTCACGCGTCTCAAGGTGTGAGTATCGTGAACAGGGCCCGGCGCAATGCAGGAACAGCGCAGAGAGCCGCTTCCGTCGTCGCATCACGGTCTGGCGGAATGGGAAAAAGTCCTTCGTGGACCAACAAGTGACACTGCCGTGGCGTGGTCGATCAAGTGATGATTGAAACCCGATTCGCATGACGAGCAGAGCCGACGTGTGATGTCTTGTGTGAGCTCTTCTTCGGACATCGGCGTCTTGCATCCAATGCAGATACCGAACAATCCTTCGTCAAGTTGTGTGAGCGCACGTTTCAGATCGTTCAACCTCGAATCGCTCCTGAACGAGAAGAGTGCATCCATTCCCACATTGGAGTGCAGTAAACGTCTGACGGCATCCGGCTTGAGCTCAAAGTCGTAGCTCGATTGCAGATGTTTCAGGAGTTCGACGAGGATCATTCGGCGGAACGAGCGTTTGATCTTTCGCATTCATCACCTCCTGTCAGCAGGGACAGCCATCCGTGCATTCGCCTTCGAAGGGGAGCTTGGAAAGAAGGTGGATGGGGTCAGAAAATTATGCTAATGTTCAACAAAAGTCAAGAGAGTTTTACGATAATTCGTCATGTTTGAGGCCGCTAGCGGCCCGTCCCTTTCCGGGCCACTCACCGCAGAATCATTGGACCGTCTACCATTCTTTGAGCGACGGTCGCGTGAGCGAGTCCAAAGCGCGACCACAGAACGCCGACCGTCATATCAGAGATGCGGCACACTAGTACTCGACTCGTACAGTTGCATCCCCGGTGAAGTCCTGTATTACGATCGACTCCGTATCGGGGTTATAGGTCCCCCCCGTTGCACGGACCCCCCTTTTTCCGTCAGGATGACGGAGGCGAATGACTACGGTGTGCGGTTTGTATGTTGACCTGCAGCTAACCGATGCCTGAATATACCCGGCCTTTGTTTCCGAGTCGACCTGAAGAGAGACGGGACCGAAATAGCTTTGCACATTCGCCATCGTGATATGCTTCCCGTCTTCCAGCCATTTGCGCGGGATTGCCGGGAGAAGCTTCAATGTCTCCCCTTCTTCGAGATACAGCATCCATCGTGTTTCCATCAGGAACCAGGCTTGTTCATGCGTCTTGTGTTGCGTTACCTGATACACGTGTTCCCAGAACGTATATGTCTCACGATCCGCAATAGCCGAAACGTTGTTGAAATACGTTTTGAGAAACGGCTTCACCAATCCCAGCCGCAGCTCAAGCCAATCGTGCCGGCTGTAATACGGCTGGCTGAATGCGGAATTGCGTTCGTAGAACAACTCGCTCTGATAGTCCAGCATCATTCTCGAGGCTTGTTCTTCGGGTGCGAGCACCTCGCAGAAGACAAGGTAGAGCGGACCCAGGAGCACATCAGGCGTGGTCACCGTCCCGTGCGAAAAATACGATTCGGGGAGAACATGGAGAGCCCTTGGCGCGATTGCCTCGGTCCAGGGAGGCACTGTGGGTGACCATCTGCCGTCGCCGAGAGGGACCACCGGTGAATGCGCCATGCTCCGTATGAGGGAAGTGCGGATATCCTGCCTCCATGCTTCTGCTTCCTTCGCCAGCCTGCCGGACTGAACACTGTCGACGTCCCTGAGCATTTCCGCCACGCGACTGAGTCCCAGATACGCATAAGCATTGAGCATATATTGATGGAACGGATCTTCGGGATCAGCAACTTTCCCTGCGATCATTCCATACCCCTTTCCTTTCAACTCCGGCTTCTCGTTGTCTGCTCTCCATCGGAGCAGGAAGTCGCTTGCCTTGAGCAGCTTCGGCTCGACGAGCTTCACCCATGCCGTATCTCGTGTGTAGCGATAGTATTCCCCCATGCTCCATAACGCGGCACCGGTCTCCCCCATGTAGCCTCCGAAATTCTGTATCATCCCATCGTCATGTTGTTTTTGGAGGAAGTACATCAAGGACCTGCGTGCAATCCCGGAGAGACCCATGGAATTGTAGAACTGGATAATGGGAGAGCTTTCGGTGCCGATCGGAGAATAAATCCCGATGGTGGGAGTCAGCGTCCCAGCGGGATCATTGCCATAGGTGATCAAGTCCAGCTGCAGGAGACCGGCCTGGATCATCTCATTAATCCTCTGATCCGGGACAGAAACCCGAGCAGCCTTTGCAAGTTTTGCCTTCCAGAATCGTATGCACTCTCGGTATCGAGCGTCAAAGGATTGCTTCGAGAGTGCCCGGGCTCGCTGTTCGGGCAGAGGGTTATGGGGGACAAGAAACTCGAACACCGCCTTTCCGCCGGGCTCTATGAGCACGGCGATTTCTTCGTCGTGCAACGGTCGGCCATTCAGCCTGGAGACTGCAAACACGCTGCCCGTCGAAAACGAGGAGAAGCCGGTTTCCGGGTTGAGTGCGTAGTCGATCTTCATCCATTGACCGACCACAGGGCGGACGGTTTTGAACCAGGCATACCGTGGAACGGACGCGTTGTTGATCGCTTCGCAACGATAGTACAAGACGGTCGTTTCGCTTTTATTCTGTTCCGCGAGGAGTCTGGGCTTCACCGCGTCTTCCTGCTCCTTGGTGAACATGTGGCCCACGCTGAAATGATCCGCGACCAACCAGTCGGTCCCGATCGAGGTGCTGTCCGTCAACGGCGACGATTCCAGCGTCACGAACGCCGTGGAACGATATTCGACATCGTCATCACTGAGTGTGGAATGGAGAATCGGAAGCACGCCATCTTCCAATCGACGGGTGGTGTTGATCGCAACGCCCTGACCTCGCCCGGCCATGAACCCGAATGCCAGCGTGTTGTTGCCAAATTCCGGCAACGTGACCTGGGCTGACGCGTTGCGGGGGGTAACCCAATTCATCTCGCTGCCGGGATTTGAGCGGTTGTCCGCGAGATCGAAAATGCGCATGTCCCGGCTTATTCCCAGCCAGGTGGGACAGGGTTGATTTCGTGTCTGTGTGGCGGCGGATTCAAAGCTTTCTTCCGCCTCATTTTCGATCTGCTGCAACTTCGTTCGTCCCTTGCGGTCGTTGATCGACGTTTCGATCTCACGATACGAGCGCGCGTCATCCGATGAAGTCACCACGACACCATATTCCGGAATATAGATCGGATACTCCTTCGTTACGTCCCTGAGAAAGAACGAGAACCGGGCCTGATCGTTCCCCACACAAACGATCGTGGGACCGCTCCCCGGCTCGGTCTCGACATTTGTCAATGAAGCGAGAATGCGGACGCCCTGTGGCGAGACGCATGCAAAGGAGTCGTTCCTGACCGTGCCTTGCCCACGGACAATATCGATCTTCTGCAATATCCCGTTGGAAACTTCAATGGTCCCCGTTATTTGTGCAGCTGGCCATTCAATTGCGACTTGTCGGACGTCATGATTGACGGCAGGCTGACTGTAGATGCATCGCGGAGTCATTGTCCACGTCAACAGCACTGCAAGGATGCAGCCTCGTAGGTCCATGGGAGATTCCAGGCAGATTATGGTTGTGAAAAGGAATTGCGTGGTTCGTGACACGAGTGAAATCTTCCCCCGTGCCGGACGGTCGTGGTCGGCACCCGGGACGGTTGGGTCAGGCAGATTTTTGGAGGATGACAAGCGAGAGATCGTCACTCCTCCTGGCCTCTCCCTCAAACCCGGAGATCGCGGCCAGAATCCTCTCGCCAAAGGACTGCGCTGCGATAGAACGGCATTGCTGGCAGAGGGCTTTGAATCGGTCCAGTCCATAGAACTCCCCTGCCTCGTTCTGCGCTTCTGTCAGTCCGTCAGAATAGAGAACGAGCGATTGTCCGCTCGTCAAGGTGAAGTCCTTCGCCTCGAATATCGTGTCGCTGGACAGTCCAACGGCCGCGTTCCCTTTTGATAGTTCGGTGATGCCTTCCGGCGAAACGATGAGCGGAGGCATATGTCCGGCGTTGACGAGCCGGAGATCCCCGCTCGCATCATCGATTCTGACAAAGATCAACGAGGCGAACTTGCCGGGTATCCCATCACGGATGAGCACAGTATTGAGCTTTGAGATCAGATCGCTCAGAGAATCAAAATCCGGTCCGAGAGCACGGAGCGTTGACTGGATCTTCACCATAAAGAGTGCGGCACCGAGGCCTTTCCCCGCGACATCCCCGATCGCAATTCCGTACCGATGGTCATCCAGCCGAAGGAAATCCACAAGGTCCCCGCCGACTTCGTTTGCGGAGCGTGTGAAAAGCCAGACGTTCCAACCCGGGACAAATGGCGTTGGTTCTGGACTCATTGCCCGCTGGACCGCACGCCCGGATTCCAGTTCGGAGTGGGCCAGGAGTTTGTCTTTGAGTTCCAGGATGGTGACGAGCAGGAGACAAACGACGCCGATGATCTTGTAGTGCAGCGTTACCTGGCCGCCATCGTTCTGGATAGACATGTCGGTCAAGACGAAGACAAGACCCACGACGACCAGAATTCTCCTGAACGATGTGAGTCGGAGAAGGGAGTTCTTCACCACCCACCAGGCGAGCACAAACCAACGACCGAACCTCCCTTTGCGTTTAAGCTGTTCCCGCTCTTCCTCGTTGAGATAGAATTCTTCGATTTCGCGGGCCTCGCGCTTTACATCGGCGAAAAATCCCCCCTGGGTAAAATCATCACGCAGGGTAGGGATCAGACGGGAAGTCCTCTGTTTGCTCTGTGCCATATTTGAATATACAGGTATCATGAACCAGTTGTTTCAAAGCCGCGAGCGGTATCACGGCTAATCCCCCGGATCTTTGACGATAATCCCCAGGAGTATGGCCATCTGAACCGCCTGCAACGGATCCATCATTGTTCCCTGAAGCTGGCGGCTTTCTATCCTGAAGTCTGACAGTTCGGATCCTCGGAAGTCCACCCTCTCGAGCCTACTCCCGGAAACATCCGCTCCGGTCAGGTCACATTTGAAAAAGGTCACCCCTTTGAAACCCATGGTATCAAACATCGTCCGGCGCATCCGGCAGTTTTCGAAGCGAACAGAGGTGAGTCGTCCGTTGGCAAATATTGCACTTTCCATCGCGCAATCTCTGAAGACAATATCCATTCCTTGAAATCCTGAGAGCTGCATTCCGGTCAGCTTGCACCCCTTGAAGGTAACCCGTTGCCAGCGAGTCCTCTGCCACTCCGCGCCCGCAAAGTCGGACGCTTCACACCTGATGTCCATCAACCGTGCACCCGAAAATCGTGATCTTCCGAACGACGCGTGCCGAATCACGGCTTGCTCAAACACCACTCCGAGTGCGGATTGTCCGCTGAGATCGCAGTCCATCAAAGTGACTTCAGTGAGTTCGGCATGATCGTTGATGACCCGGACTTCTGCTGTTTTGAGTGTTTCGGGAATTCGCGGCGATTCCGGGTCTGTTTTCGTGTGCAATTTCATTTTGAAGGGATTAGTTCTGCTGCGTGTCGTTGCGAGATTCGACGTACACCCTCAATGTTGCTAAACCGGCGGAGTGCCCGTCAGCGTCCGAGGTCCAGGTCAGTTCTTGCCATACTGATTTGCTGACCTCTGGAGCAACGAGCCGTATTCGTACCGGAACATAGTCGTGCGCCGGTACAAGGAAATTGTTCACCGGCGTAGCATGGTGCGCAAACTGCGCCGAGTTGCTGTCTATCGACCATCCCTGAGGCAACTGGATATGCAGACTAAATGTCACTGCTTTGCCGGCATCATTGTGAAGGATCAGAGGCACCGGGAAGTTCTGTCCGCTACCGACACCAAGTTCCGGAACCAGAAGTCCGGGCAGAGACGTGAGATCGTGTGCGGGCCAGAAGTGTGCGTAGAATGCCCACCCACCGCCCAGCTCAGTCCAAAACTCCGCCGCTCTCCCTTGAATCAGAGTGGACGGCTCCCGGGATCCATGGACCGGGCGGAATGAAATCGGATCGGAAACAACGCCTTGAAAGACGTCATCAGTGGCTGAGCCTGCCACCAGAGACTTCCCAAGAATCAACGTCAATGGCTGTTCATAGTATCTCAACTCACCAGTTGCCAGCGCCCTGGCCGGGTCACCATCATATTGTGTCTGGTGGAAAGACGTCTCTTTTGCCGCCAGCCGACCGTACGAGATCTGCTGCGACGGCGAGATTGCGGTCATCGAGTATTCCGGTCCCTTGCCCTTGACGAAATCCAGATGTGACGCATCCGTAAAGAAGTAAAGCTTCTTCGGCTGCCAGGGGTGCAATCCTTCCACGAGATTGGAGTACCAGAGTCGGTCTTCGGGCGCACCCACTTGTTCGGGAAACCATGCCGGATCGCCGGCGAGGTCAAACGCTTCGGCGGCGACGACGCCACTTGCCTGGTGGTCCTCATGATTTTCACCAACGACGACGTCTGGCAGCATCGAGATAACGACTTCGGGACGCGTCAACCTGATGAATCGCACCATCTCGCCAAGAACGTTTCCATGGTTCCATGTGTCCAGTGAGCGCAACACATCCGGGACATCCGGGTACGGCGTATCCGGCGCGCGGAGAAACCACACGTCATGAATGCCGATGGACGCCAACGCCTGCCGTGCCTCCATCTCACGGATTTCGGCCAGGGTACGGGACTGTTCGAAACCGACAAGGTTTTGGCCTGCATCGCCGCGCGTAGCAAACACCACTGCCACCCGCCTGCGCTCATCAAGAACGGCTCTTGCCAGGTATCCTGCGATCAACGACTCGTCATCAGGATGGGCCACGATAACGAGAATGTCAGTTTTGAAACGTTGGTCAGGCTGCGGGCTTGCGACGGACTGGGCCGTGACAGTGTGAACGGGTAGAGCAACTGAAACGGCAAGAAAGCATACGGCGCAAAGATATTTTCGAGACATATGATTGTCCTCTTTTCAAAGCTGACGCATCAGCGGTGGTAGCGCTATTGCCACCGCCAGATTCCAGGGATCTTCTCTCACCCGGCGCATCTACCTAGAGGCCGTGTGGTCGAAAGGAGAATGACGTTTGGGCGTCAACAGGTTGAGTTGGCAAGAAGGGGCTACGATCCCAATAGTAGAGAGGATTTGATGAAATGGCAATCGGTGCGGGAATCGAATCCTGGCAGAACTCTGGATTGAAGAACCGTCTGATTCCGTGTCTGGCCCCGCCTATCTGCGGTCACTCAGATCTCGTGTGAGCGTTTGGAAACCCTACCTCCGGCAGGACAAATTTGAGCCCATCCTGATAGGTAATGAAAAAAGAATGTCTTACCTTGCACATTACACCGAGAAGAGAAGCACGACACACCGATGTAACCCCGGGTTGCTCTGAGCGCATTCGCTGTTATACCCTCACTTTCCACAAAGGTGATTTTATAGCATGGAGAAGAATATCCGATGGGGGATCCTCGGAACAGGTTGGATCGCTGAGAAGATGGCCACGGCCCTGCAGTCGGTCAACGATGCTGCTTTGGTGGCGGTAGCATCCAGAACGACCGAGAAGGCGAACGAGTTCGCTCACCGGTTTCATGTGGAGACCGCATACGGATCGTACGAAGAACTCGCCGCGGATCCACGCGTCGACGTCGTCTACATCGCCACGCCTCATCCGTTTCACTGCGCAAACACACTCCTGTGTCTGAGAAACGGCAAAGCGGTCTTGTGTGAGAAACCGTTTGCCATGAATGAACGAGAAGTTCGGCAGATGATCTCCACGGCGCGGGAACACGATGTGTTCTTGATGGAAGCGTTCTGGACCCGTTTCCTCCCCTCGATCGGGAAAGTCTTCGAGCTGATCGCTTCAGGCGCCCTTGGCCAGGTTCGCTACATTCAGTCAGACCTTGCCGTCTTCCGACCATTTGACCCGCTTCACCGCGCCTTCAACAAGAGTCTTGGGGGAGGCTCCCTGCTTGACATCGGCATCTACCCCGTCTTTCTGACCCTTCTCCTCTGGGGAGAGCCCGACGAGATCAAATGTGTCCCGCAGATCGGACCGACCGGTGTGGACGACAGTCTTGCGCTCACCTTTAAGTACAAGGATGGTCGAATCGCATCGCTGTTTTCGAGTTTCACCGTCGACTCGACCGTCGAGACGAATATCTGCGGGACCGGTGGAAGATTGAAGCTGAGCCGGTGGTGGTATTGTCCTGTTCCGATTGTCCTGGCCAGGGGTGACAACCCGCCCGAGACAATCAATTTCGATTATGTGGGCAACGGCTACAACTATGAAGCCGAAGAAGTCGGACGGTGCCTTCGTGCGGGAAAGAGGGAAAGCGACCTGTTGCCCCTCGACTTCAGCGTCCGCCTGATCAAACTTCTTGACAGAATCAGAAACGAAATCGGCTTAGTTTACGAGGCAGATCTTCATACACAACCATCAAAGACCGCGCTATGACACAAGGAATGCCGCCACTAAGGATGAGTGAAAAGATCGGCTACGGCTTCGGCGACGCCGCCTCGTCGATGTTCTGGAAACTCTTTGGAATGTACCTCATCTTTTTCTACACGGATATTTTCGGAATCCCTGCCGCTGTTGTTGGGACCATGCTCCTGATCACGCGCGTCGGTGACGCGGCGTTTGATCCTTTGGTCGGTATCCTGGGCGATCGCACGAACACGCGCTGGGGAAAATTCCGCCCATACCTTCTGTGGATGGCGATCCCGATCGGCATTATCGTTGTGCTGACGTTCACCACGCCCGAGATGAGTGTTCACGGGAAAATCGTGTACGCCTATGTGACGTATTCCCTGATGATGATCATCTACTCGTTGATCAATGTGCCCTATGCGTCCCTGATGGGCGTGATGACCGACGATGGCAAACAGCGAACGACCCTGGCCACGTACCGTTTCATTTTTGCTTTTGGCGGGAGCTTTCTGGTGCTGGGGATATTTCAGCCTCTCTTCGACGGATTCGGGACGCGGACTTTCAATGAATGTACTTCCGCGAACACCATCGAGTTGCCGGACACGCTGACAAAGACGACGAACAGAATCATTGTGTGGGACGGAATCAATCCTGATCCCACGCAAAAGAACCCCATCGATTCGCTCCTGTTCATCACTGCAAAGGTGAATACCAGCACGAAAGACGAATTCAGTCTCGGCGTCTTTAATACCAGGACCAACACGTATGAGGGGTTCACCTTCGCGCAGGGAAAGGACACCCTGGGTCTCCTGCGGACAGGTGCCACCTGTGATGTGAAGATGAAATTGGACCAGATCACGTCAAAAGCGAACCTGGCAGATCTCGACCACCTGAAGTTTGCGTGCAAAGGCATTGACGAAAAAACCCTTTCAATCCGGAACATTGCGTTCAAAGAGATCAACTACCGTTCCGGTACGCAGAAAGCCGTGATCGTCGTCGCCATCCTCGCGGTGATCTTCTTCCTGCTCACGTTCTCACTCACCCGTGAAAAGATCAAACCCACCGAAGTTCAGTCATCGCTGAAGGACGACCTGAAGGACCTCGGCAAGAACGGCCCGTGGTTCATTCTCCTTGGGGCCGGCATTTCGACCATCTTTTTTAACACCATTCGCGATGGTGCTGCAGTCTACTACTTCCTCTACTACTTCAAGGGATTGAACAATATTGAGTTCAGTTCCTCCTTGATCCTTGCGATCAGTACCATTTATTTGCTCCTGGGACAGGCGGCGAACATCGTCGGCGTTGTCCTGGCAAAACCGGTGTCCGACAAGATCGGGAAGAAGTACACGTTCCTGATTGCCATGGTCAATGCGGCAATCCTCAGCTTCATCTTCTTCTTCCTGGACAGGACCAACATTACACTGATCTTCGTGTTTCAGTTCCTCATCAGCGTCCATGCCGGGATCATCTTTCCTCTGGTCTGGTCGATGTATGCCGACACGGCGGACTATTCGGAATGGAAGAACGGCCGCCGGGCCACGGGCTTGGTCTTCTCCGCTGCCTCCATGTCGCAGAAGTTTGGCGCCTCCATCGGGATTGCGTTGGTGGGATGGATTCTCGCCATCTATGGCTACCAAGCGAATGTTGAACAAACCGAAGCGACGCAAAACGGCATTCGCATGATGCTCAGCATCTACCCTGCGCTGGGAGCCCTGCTCGCCGCAGGTTTCATGTTCATCTACCCGCTGACAGAATCCGTGCTCGAAAAGATCAGCCTCGAGCTGTCCGTGTTCCGTTCGACGGGCAAAAAACCCGAATGAACGCGAGAAGACGATTGGTCGTGGATGAAAACCGCCAAACCTTGCAAGCACGCGGAACGAAAATGCCCAAGACACACATCATAGCAGTCACTCTCCTGGCCTCGCTCCTGGCCGCCGTCAGCGGTCTGGAAGCGAGTCCCTCCGGACAGAGTGCGAAATCCGGATCTTCTGCCCATGACTCCACAGGGACCACAATGGATACATTCGATGTTGTTGCCGGCAAGATCATCACAGCAATGGAGACGCACGCGAGGAAGCTCGGCGTCAAGGGGGTCATTGTCGTCGCGAGCATGGATGACAGGGGCTTTTCATGGGAGTCCCGCATGAAAGCCGTGGAAGCGAACAAGGTCCTTGCCGACAATCCGCAGAAGAGTGACTATCCGGGCTATAATTTCATCGGGATTGCCTACTCCAAGGCAGCCGAGATGGCCGATACCAAACTGAACAGCGGGAGCAAAATCCGCCCGGCATATCAGGGAGAATTTGGATACCAAGGTGGAGCGATAGAGAAAATTCCGTCTGGGTACATGCTCGCTGTCTTCAGCGGCGGCACGAGCGAGCAAGATCTGGAAATCGCGAACGTAGGGATGGCTACGTTCCATAAGGAAAAGTAGTTTCTTCACAGACGGCTCGAAGCGATCGGTTGAGTTGTCGAGTCGAGGTATTGATATGCCCTCCTCATTTTTCCCCCGGCAGATACCGGAGATCCCTGCCTCCGCGAGTTCCGGCGGTCTACAATCCGGCATGATCCTGAAACCGTCAGTCAATCTCACCCGAAAGGCGTCCTTGTGAACTCCAGAGATCGGGTCGCCATGGCGCTCAGCCACCGGGAGGCGGATATGATCCCGTTCGATATTGGCGGATCGGCGGTGACCGGAATCCATGCGAGCTCGCTTTATCAACTCCGCCAGAGACTTGGTCTCGATCCCCCAGGGACTCCCGTGAAGGTCCATGAGCCCTACCAGGTCCTGGGGCAAATCGAGCCCGATCTGATGGACGCGATCGGGATCGATGTCGTCGGCTTGATCTCGCGAAAGACCATGTTCGGGTTCGAAAACAAGAACTGGAAAGAGTGGACGCTCTTCGACGGGACACCTGTCCTGGTGCCGGGAGACTTCACCACGGAACCTGAACCCAATGGCGACATCCTCCTCTATCCGGAGGGTGACAGGAGTTGTCTCCCGAGCGGAAGGATGCCGAACGGCGGGTTCTATTTCGATGCGATCGTCCGGTCCGGCGGAATCCTGGGACAACAGCCGATCGACGAAGATCGACTAAAGGTGGAAGACAATCTGGAGGAGTTTGGCCCCATCTCCGATGAAGATCTGAACCATTTCCGACGAGAGGCCGAGCGTCTGTACACGGGGACGGACAAGGCCATCCTGGCGACATTCGGGGGAACGGCGTTCGGGGACATTGCGCTCGTCCCCGCCGTTTGGTTAAAAAATCCTCGCGGTATCCGCGGGATAGAAGAATGGTACATGAGCACGGCCGCGCGAAGGGACTTTGTTTACGCGGTATTTGAGAAGCAATGTGAGATCGCCCTTCGGAATCTCGAAAAGATCTTCGACGCTGTCGAGAACAAAGTTGCAGCAGTTTTCGTAACGGGGACGGACTTCGGGGCGCAGCACGGGACATTCATATCGCCGCGTTCCTACCGCGATCTCTACCTGCCGTTTCATAAGGAAGTGAACTCGTGGATTCATAAGAACACGCAATGGAAATCCTTCATCCATTCCTGTGGATCGGTCTTCACGCTTGTACCCGATTTTATCGAGGCGGGATTCGATATTCTCAATCCCGTGCAGTGTTCCGCAGCCGGGATGGATCCGAAAACCCTGAAGACGCAATTTGGCAGGGACGTTACGTTCTGGGGAGGTGCCGTGGATACCCAGAGGACTCTTCCCTTCGGCACGCCTCAGGAAGTCGCGGCGGAGGTGCGGTCCAGAATTGACACGTTCGGCCCAGGCGGGGGCTTCGTGTTCAATGCCATCCACAACATCCAGCCCCGCGTCCCCGTGGAGAACCTCATCGCGATGATCGAGACGTTTAACGCGTATAGAAAATACTGACGACCGGCGAACTCAGCCCCGGCAGGGAGTGAGTACTGAGTACGCTTGATCGGGATGCCCAATGACCAGCCTCGAACGCTACATGCGCATGGTGAAGGGACAGCAACCGGACTTCGTCCCCCGGATTCCCATCGTCATGCAATACGCTGCAGAATACATCGGATCGAATTACGGCGCGTTCGCATCGGACTACAACGTTCTGGTCGAGGCCAACCGCAGATGCGCAGAAGACTTCGGATTCGACCAGCTGAGTGCAATCTCGGACCCGTATCGTGAAACGCAGGGTTTTGGCGGCAATGTGACATACATCCCCGACGGGGTGCCCCGATGCACGAATCCCCTGCTCGCGACCAAAGACCTGTCGGTTCTCTCACGCCCTGATCCAGCAGCATCAACCAGAATGCTGGATCGTGTCAATGCGATCCGAACATACAAAGCACAGTTCGGCGGACGCTATTCGATCATGGGGTGGGTCGAAGGGCCCGCTGCAGAGGCGGCCGATCTGCGCGGCGTGACAAATTTCCTGATGGATACGATCGATGACCCCGACTTCCTTTGCGATCTGATGGACCGGTGCGTGACGGTTGGGACGGAATTCGCCCTGGCACAACTTCGTGCGGGAGCGGACACGATCGGCATCGGCGATGCCATCGCAAGCCAGCTTTCACCGGTGTTCTATCGCTCGTATATTCAACCCCGGGAAAAGTCCCTCGTCAAGTCTATTCAGCAAGCCGGCGGACTTGTCCGACTGCATATCTGCGGAAACATCACCCACCTCCTCCCCGGCATCGCCGACCTGGGCGTCGACATTCTCGACGTCGACCATATGGTCGACATGGTGCGGGTGCGTCAGACGGTTGGGACCGCCGTCGTGATCAGCGGCAACATTGATCCCGTCGGGGGTGTCCTCAACGGATCCACCGGGTCGATCCGGGACTACGTTTTAAAGACCTATGCTTCGGTAGGCACTCCCTTCATGGTCAATGCAGGATGTGAAATACCTCCCAAGACTCCAAAAGAAAATCTGTTGTCCTTGTGTGAACCGATTCCGCTCACGAAGCACTAGCACTCCTGGACATCGATGGAAAACTCCTCCGGCAGAGAGAACGAAGCATACGCTCTGAAAATCACGCTGGTCGCGACTCTTGGAGGACTCCTCTTCGGCTATGATACTGCCGTCATCTCCGGGACGGTCAGCGCTCTCAACTGGTACTTCGTCATGCCCCGCGGGTTGTCGGAAATCGCCGCGAATTCCCTCCTCGGATTTACGGTGTCGAGTGCGCTGATCGGATGTATCATCGGCGGTGCGATCGCCGGGTTCATGGGCAATTTCTTTGGAAGAAAGAAATCTCTTCTTCTCTCGGCCGTCCTCTTCATGATTACGTCTGTCGGTTCGGCGATGCCGGAACTTGGCTTTGCTCCGATCGGTCAGGGTGGATCCTCGGTTCTGACACAGTTCATCATTTACCGGATGATTGGGGGTGTGGGGGTCGGGATGGCGTCACTTCTCTCCCCCCTCTATATCGCCGAGATTGCGCCGGCCGCCCGCCGAGGACGATTGGTCTCCTTTAATCAGCTCGCCATCATCATCGGCATGCTCCTCGTGTATTTCGTGAACTACGCCATCTCGTTGCAGGGGAGCGATTCCTGGATCAATACCGTGGGTTGGCGCTGGATGTTCTGTTCCGAGACTGTGCCGGCTCTGCTCTTCTTCGGGCTTCTGTTTTTCATCCCGGAATCTCCGCGATGGCTGATGATGAAGAGCCGTGACACGGCGGCGTTCTCGATTCTGACCATGATCAACGGCGAGTCGCGAGCGAAAGAGATCAGCGGCGAAATCAAGGAATCGTTCACGTTCACGTCGGCGAGGATGCTCTCGTTTGGTGCAAAAGTGATCGTCATCGGCATCGCCCTGGCCGTCTTCCAGCAGTTCGTCGGTATCAACGTCGTCATGTACTACGGGCCGGAGATTTTCAAGAACCTCGGCAGCGGGACGAGTTCCGCCTTGCTTCAGACGTTGATCGTCGGCGGGGTGAATTTTCTGTTCACCATCGTGGCAATCACGACCGTCGACAAATTCGGCCGGAAGCCCCTCCAGATCGCCGGGGCTCTTGTGATGGGTACGGCGATGATCGCGCTCGGATTTGTGTTCCAGTCGGCGCAGCTCGGGCTTGCCGCCCTCTTTTGCATGTTGTTCTTCATGGCCGGATTCTCATTCTCGTGGGGCCCGATCGTTTGGGTTCTTCTTTCCGAGATCTTCCCGAACAAGATTCGCGGACGGGCGATGTCCGTTGCTGTCGCGGTCATGTGGATTTCGAACTATGTCGTCTCCTGGACCTTCCCCATGCTCGACAAGAGCACCTATCTCACCGGCCTCTTCCACCACGGATTTGCATACTGGGTCTACGGCGTCATGGCGCTCCTGGCGGCAGTCTTTATGTGGATATGGGTCCCGGAAACGAAGGGGAAAACGCTCGAGGAGATGGAAAAGCTATGGGGAGAAGATAAGACTGTGACGTAACGAGCCTTTGAGCTCGGCCAAAGTGTTCGGTCCTTGAAGTCACTCAATCAGCTTCCGGAGGAACCCTTCCATGGACAAACTTCAAATTCAACGACGCGAATTTCTCAAGTTGATCGCGAGCATTGTGCCCGCTGCCGCCATCGACTGGAATGCATTCCCATTGAACCACGCCGGCCCAACTGCGACCGACGACTACGATGCAATTGTGATCGGGTCCGGATTAGGCGGGCTCTCCTGTGCCGCTGCCTTCGCACGCCAGGGATTCAAACCTCTCGTCATTGAACAGCACGATAAACCCGGCGGCTTTGCGACTGCCTTTGCCCGTCCTGGAGGATACGTCTTTGACGTGTCGCTGCATTCAACGACGGTGGCACAGCGGAACGGCGTTTACAACCTCCTCCCGGGGTTTCCGGAAATTACCTCCGTCGAATTTGTGCAGCACCCATCGCTCTTTCGGGCAATCTACCCGGACCATGATATTCGCGTCGCGCAGAAAGATCCGAAATCGTACATCGATACGCTCTCCGGACTTTTTCCCCAGGAGCAGCAAGGCATTGCAGGGTTGTTTGAGGATATGCATGGACTCGCCGATGACATTGGCCGTTTCTCTGCGGCGAGAGGCCAGATCGACATGAGTCGATTTCCGTCGGACTTCCCTGTCCTGTTCAAATTTAGCAACAAGACATGGGGGGAGATGGTGGATACACGGATCCACAACCCAAAACTGAAAGCGATCGTGTCGGGACAGTGGGGATACTACGGGCTCCCACCGTCCAAGCTCTCATGCTACTACTACGCCCTTCCCTTCCTGGGGTATCTGACACAAGGCGGCTTCTACCCCATGGGTCGATCGCAGGACATTAGCACCGCTCTGGCCAAATACATTGAAGGGCACGGCGGGAAACTCCTTCTCAATACCCGAGTGGCAAAAATTCTCCTGAAGGATCAAGTCGCAGTGGGAGTGGCAACAGCCGACGGGAAAGAATTCAAGAGCAAAGTCGTCGTGTCGAATGCAAATCCCTTCAGCACGTTCCGTGACATGATCGGCGAACAGCAAGTCCTCGCAGACTATGAGTCGCGCTGGCAGCAGTATGGCGTCAGTCTCTCATGCTTCGAGATCTTCCTCGGCCTCAAGGACGACCTCGTGAAGAAACTTGGCATCCCGGACTCCGAAATCTTCATGGAATCCGGATACGATCCTGAGGCTGAATATGCCGGCGCATTAAAGGGAGATGTGGAGAACGGCGGAATCGGTGTTTCCCTCTACGATAATGTGTTCCCAAGGTATTCCCCCGCTGGAAAGAACACTCTCAGCATTTTGACGCTGCAAGGTTACGGCCCATGGGAGAGGTTCGAAAAAGACTACTTTGCCGGAAGGAAGGAAGAGTACAGGAAAGAAAAAGAAAGGTTAGCCGGAATCTTGATTCAGAGGGTGGAGAAGACACTCCTCCCGGGACTCTCGGCGGCGATTGATGTCAAGGAGATCGGAACGCCCCTCACCGTTGTGCGCTATACCGGATCGTATCGCGGTGCGATATATGGTTGGGATCAGACGGTGAACAACTCTGGAGCGAACAGGGTCGGTCATACCACACCCATCAAGAACTTGTACCTTGCGGGGGCATGGTCTCGTCCCGGCCACGGCTATGGTGCCGTCATCCCGAGCGGGCTCGAGTGCTTCGGAGAGATAATGAAGACGTGGTAGTGCTTGAGCGACAAACCCACCATCCTTCGGCATGGAACGCTTCAGTCATGCCAGGAGAAGAATAGAGACCGGCAGGCGCTTTCCAAATCGCCAAACACCTTGACCACGCAGAACAGCTTCACCGCCGCGCTTCCGAAGGGCAGTGACACTTCGAATCAGGACCCCTATCCCCACAGAAGCAAGAAAATCCAGTTCCGTTAGGTCGATGACCACAAACCCTTTTTCGGCGGCCGTCTCAACTGCAAGGCGAAGATCGACTGCCTCCGTCCCGGCGATATCCATCCGGCCTCTGAGACTGATCTTCTTGATCCCATCCTGAATCTGTTCAACCGAGAGTTCCATCGGGCATTTCTCCGCAAGAGGAAAGGGAGAAAGGTACTTCGCAAACGTTATGAAATGATTACGAAACTGCAATGATACCGTTAACTCCTACGCGGGCTGACCGGCTGTGATTGTACAATGGAAATGCCGGAGCCCGAAGATGAAGACGAGCATTCCTGAGTCAGCTTTCACGGATACTCTTGAAGTCCATCTGTGCGGTACACTCACGACGATCGCACTAATGATTGCCTGTCACGTGCGCAACTGGAAGTTTCACGGTCCGTCCAGTCTCCGCGGATCGTCTGGCGGCGTCAAGGATCTCGCTGACGATCATATTGTTCTCAAGCGAAGAGAGCCCGGACGGTTCGAGTTGCCCCCGTACAACGGCGGTCAAATAGTGGAGGGGATCGTCTTCAGGAGGATCAATCGCTTTCGAGGTCAGTTCTTCTTCCGGCTTCTCTCCAACACGCAACCGGATGATCTCCTTCCCCATCGTGTAGGCCGAACCGGTCACCCCATAGACCTCGAGGTCCTTCCTGTCGAACGGCCAGTTCCAGGAAGCCTGGATGATCCCCTGCGCGTGCGGGTACGTCAGGATAATTGTCGCCTCATCATCCACACGGGGATAAACCGCTGGCTTCAATTGCTGTGTCACTGCTGTCACCGCCGTCGGACGCTGGTTGCCCATCAGCCATGTGAAGAGATTGGCCCCGTAGCACCCGAAGTCCATCAGCGCACCCCCGCCGTTGAGGTGAGGATCGGTGAGCCACCTGAGAAATTCGGGTCCGACACCGATTTCCTTCGGACCACGGTGTCCATCGTGTGCGACCAGCTTGCGGACCTCTCCGAAACCGCTCTGCCTGATGATGGAGCGCAGATCACGATTGTTCCTGTACCACGTTGTTTCGTAGTTCACCAATACTTGGATCTTGCCTGACTGCGCCGCTCGCTGTATCGCCTTGGCGTCGGCGTAGCTCACCGCGAGAGGTTTCTCCATCATCACATCTATTCCGTGCTTGCTGCAGGTTTCCACAATTGCCCGGTGGTCAAAGGTTGTGCTGTACACTGCGACTGCTTCGGGATGTTGTCCCTTCACCATGCTTTCCAGATTTCTGTAGAACAGCGATTCCGACAATTGGAATCGTTGTTGATAATCCCGCGCGAGCGCAGTATCGGCTTCGACGATGCCAACGATGTTGACGTCTTTCCGCTGTTGAACTGATCCAAGCATCCCGTACACGTGGCCGTGAACGAGGCCGACGATGCCGAGGCGGAGAGGGGCCTGGTTCAGCGGCAGCGATTGCGCAAGCAGCGAACAGGGCATGAGGACGATGGAAAGGGCTACTATACGGCTGGAGAATGCGTTTTTCATGTGGTTTGCACGTACGGGTTTTAGGTCGACTGGGAAGTTCCGGGCGAATGATGAATTACTTTGGCAACCCTTGGAAGATACGCTGCGACCGGAGGAGAATCAATGGGAACAGACTGCTCCCGGTTAAACCGGCATGATGTTCTCGGGGTCACAGCTTAAGAATAGACATCTTTCGGAAGTCCCAGACACGGATCCTGCCCAATGCACTTTCCACCAGAACGAGCCCGTATTCAACCTCCGGGAACAACCGCGACCATTCATCTGGCACCATTTCAACTTCAAGACTTTGAAACACTGATTTCCTGGATTGACACGCCCGAGGCACTGGTTCTCTGGGCGGGACCACGCCGTTTTACACACCCCATCGACGTCAAACAGTTGACCGTTCAGTTCTACGAAACGCTCGGCCTGGAACCCCGGAGCAGGATGTATAAAGCCCTTGCGGATGACGGGCGCGTGGTCGGGCACATAGAATTCGGCGGGATCGATTTAAGAGACGGGATCGCGACCATCTGCTGCGTCATCGTCGCTCCCGAAGAGCGCGGCAAGCATCTTTGCCTCCCGATGGTGCGGAGCGCCCTGCGCGTCGGTTTCGAAAAGCTCAATTTCCGTCGCATCGAATTGAACGTCTACGACATCAATGATCGCGCAATCGCATGCTACGAGCGGGCGGGGTTTGTCCGAGAAGGGATTCAACGGGAATCTGTGCAGGTAGGCGGCAGGGTCTGGAATACGATTGTCATGGCGATTCTCCGGGATGAGTGGCACCCGGACCCGCCGATGCCCTGCAACCGCGATGTGTGATCGTATGTGCGCTCACTCGTAGCGCAAGCTTGTGATCGGGTTCGCTGTCGCCGCCCTGAGCGACTGAAAGCTGACGGTAACAACGACAATCACAATATCGACGAGAGCGGCAAGACTATAATCAAGCACCCCTATTCCGACACGATACGCAAATTGCTGCAACCACTGGTTGATCAGGTAGGTCGCCAGTGGGAATGCGATTAGGGATGAAAGAAGAATCAAACCGACAAATTCACGCGTTAGTCTGTAGTACGCATCACTCAGTGAGGCCCCTAACACCTTTCGAATGCCGATTTCTCTGACTTTTTGCTGACAGACGAATATCGACATTCCGAAGATTCCCAGGCATGCCACGAATATTGCGAGCCCGGTCGCATAGCCGATTGTCGACGCGAATTCTTGTTCCTTAGTGTAGAGACTGCCCAACCTCTCATCGAACGATTCGTATTCAAGCGGCTTTCCATTGTTGAACTTCGCCCCAAACTTCGACATACGGTCAGCGTGATCCCTCTCATTTCCGGATGTCAATCGCACAACCACCTCATTTAAGTAGGATGTGCCCTGCCGAAGGGCTACGGGAGGGATTCGATCATGAAGCGAATGCATGTTGAAGTCGTGGACGACGCCGATAACGGTGAAACCCGCCACCTGCGACCCGATCGGATTCGAAAGACCCAACTCCCTTACCGCAGTCTCATTGAGAATGCAGTCGTGCCCACCATCAATCTTGTTGCGTCTATCGAAGCTCTCTCCCGCAGCCATCTTCATACCCATTGTTTCAATGAAACCCCGCTCAACCGAATAGTTTTCGACTGACACCAGCCGAGTTGGATCGTCCTTTCTCGGGAACTTGGTGGTGGCACTACTGAGAGTGCCTGGCAGAAACATCGCCCCGGACACAGCAAGAGTCCCTGGGAACTTTTCCGTCTCGGTCTTGAAGGCTTCGAAGTTCTTCGCGAATTCGTCGGCGTCCGGATAATAGGCGTATAGTCCGGTCGTCTCAAATCCGTTGTTTTGGCTCCGAAACAGGTCAATTTGTTTTAGGACTATCAGCGAAGTAAGAGTTAGACCGAGGAAGATGATCATTTGACTGATCAACAGTATTTTCCTCTCGTGGACTTTTCGCGTGCCGGAAATCAATGTGCCTTTAAGAATGGCTGTTGGAGTGAACCTGCCGATGTACAATGCAATATAACTCCCTGATACAAGCCCGATGAACAGAGCCACCAAGAAAAAGGCCCCGACAAAGCCCATGTTGTGGAAGTATGAATCTGCAATGGTCGTACCCAAAAGCGCGGAGAGATCGCGAAGGAAGAGTTCGACCAGAATTACCGCGATCGGTAATGAAATCACTGTCACCACTATTGCCTCCACTAGCGTTTGCGCCAGGAGATCGAAACGGCGGGCTCCAAACACTTTCCGTACCCCCACTTCTCTTATCCGCAAACTCGCTCTCCCCAGACTCACGAGAAGGTAATTGACGCACGAAATGAACAGTATCAAAACCGTTACTGCTGTATAGATGTAGACATTCGCGATATTCCCCTGTCGAAAGGTATTGTTAATCATGAAGGAGGAATGGAAATAAACATCCCTCAAAGGAAAGAGATGAAACGATTCCGTTCGTGCCGGATCGAGGTGACGCTTTGAAAGCTCGATGATCTTGGTTTCCAGTTCTTTGACGTTCGCTGAGGCGGACACAAGGATAAACGTCGATCCCCCTGGCACCGTCCACGAATCGGCGACATCCCCCCGTGTCATATGCCAAATATCTGCGAGGAAATCCTGAGACACATAGAGTGGCCCGATTGCATCGGCGACCATCGTTGATGTTGGTGGGAGGTCTTTCATCACCGCAGTGACCTTCAACTCATAGGACTCTTTGCCGCATTGCAGCCTGATGGTCTCGCCGATCGGGGACCTGTCACCAAAGTACTTCCTGGCCATGGACTCGCTGATGACAAGGAAGTCGTGTTCCTTGCGGATGGCGTCCAGGCTTCCCTCAACGAGTGGAAGCGTCAAGATGTCAAACAACTCTGGATCGGCACAAATGCATGCATCTTCCTGAAACGTCTTATCACGGTATTGCATAGCGCCTCGCCGCCGACTCCAACGTGCCACTGTCTGGATTCCGTGAATCTCGTTCTGCATCGTCGGGCCGAGGACCATCGGCGTCCCTGGATCAGTCGTTCCAAACATCTGACTGTATTTCGTGATCAGATAAACATTATCGAGGTTCTTGTTGTATCGGTCATAGCTTGTCTGGTACTTGAGATATACAAGGATGACGAAACAGGCCGCAAGCCCGGCGGATAGTCCCAGGATATTGATGAGAGACAGGACTTTGAAGCGGAATACTTGCCGAAAGGCAAGTTTGAGGTAGTTGAGAAACAAGGTGTTGGCCCTTTCAGACTCAGTCGACCAGTCTGGTCCACCTGCTAAAGTTCGTCCGTTATGTGGGTCGGCCCGCCAGAGCCGCCTTAGAGAAGGTACGGGATGATCCGTTTTGTTTGACGCGCATACTCAGCGTAGTCCGGATACATGTCGAGCAGGAGCTTCTCTTCAGGCACCAGTCTCATAACGGCACCGGCCAGCACGAGGATTCCCAAAAGAACATTGACGAAACCCGGGTGCGACACGATTCCCGCCCATGCAAAATAGAGAACGGCGGCGTAGATCGGATGACGAATGAACCGGTACGGACCGGACCTCACCAATCCGCCTTCCGTCGGATTTGCAGCCGCATGAAAGCTCCTCCACTTGAACGTCAAACGAGCCCAGACCATCAAGAGTACCGACAGGGCCTGAACCACGATCGGGATCGGACTCGAACCAAAGAGCGATTCTCGAAAGATCAGTGCGACCATTGCCGCGACCATCAGCAGGAGCCCTACTACCGATATTGTTTTGAGGGGCACGCGAGAACCTCCAATGACGTTGCCGAAAAGGTTGAACCCGCCCCGCACCAAACATCGAGTACCGTCATTCCCTTTTCAAGTCCGGCACGGAGAAGGAAATTCCTGCTATGCTCTCCAAACACTCCATTGAGAAACTTCAGTCGATCAAAACCCTTCTTCCCCACTTCCAGGATATAATCATTCATCGTGCTTCACCGCCGGGTTATGGAAAGTGGAATCGTACTTCTCGGGGTACGCCGAGCGCGATACCCCATTGAACATGGATCTGGGTGAGGTTAATCCTCGAAGTGTAGCTCAATCAGTCTTTGAAGTCAAGCTATTCCGTCGCCATAGAGCGCCATCATCATGCCCCCTAGATGCGGTTGTTCCCGTCCCGAGCTCCATTTGTCCAGTGATCGGAGGATCAGTTCACGCGAACAATACGATTCGGCGCTTTGCCAGTCGGCGTACCTCTGGCTGTTTGCGGGGCCTCTCAGGTTCCACTGCATCGATCAACGATAATTACTATATTTGCGAGACATATATTCAAAAAGGAGCAGAGAGAGTGAAAACGCGATTTCTTGGCAACACAGGCGTTCGGGTGTCCGAGCTGTGTTTCGGCGCAATGACGTTTGGCGGCAAGGGATACTGGACGTATATCGGAAGCGTCCAGCAAAACGACGCTGATGCTTTGGTGAATGCTGCGATCGAAGGAGGGATCAACTTTTTTGATACCGCAGATGTGTATTCCGAGGGGTGGTCCGAGGAGATGCTCGGCAAAGCTCTTGGTTCGAGGCGGAAGGACATTGTCCTCGCTACAAAAGTGCGTGGGAGAACCGGGCCGGGACCCAACGATGTCGGCCTCTCCCGGCGTCACATCATTGAATCCTGCAACGCGAGTCTCAAGCGACTTGGAACGGACTACATCGACCTCTATCAAGTCCACAGCTTTGATCCGAAGACCCCGCTTGAAGAAACCCTCCGGACACTTGACGATCTGGTCAGGGTGGGAAAGGTCCGATACACTGGTGTCTCGAATTTTGCCGGCTGGCAACTGATGAAGGCGCTCGCCATCTCCGAGAGGCAACACCTGGAGAGATTTGTCACCCTTCAGGCGTTCTATTCGTTGATTGCCCGCGATCTCGAGAACGAACTCGTGCCGCTTTCGCTCGATCAGAAGCTGGGGATTCTCCCGTGGAGCCCGCTCGGTGGAGGGTTCCTGACGGGAAAATATCGGCGCGGCATGTCGCGGCCGGAGGGAGCGCGCAGGTCCGATCCGACGAACCAATTCCTACAATTCGATGAAGAGAAGGGATTCGACATCGTCGACGCGCTGGAGACGATCGCCCGGAATCATGGCGCAAGCATCACCCAGGCGGCGTTGAACTATCTTTTGAGAAAGCCGGGCGTTACATCGGTGATCATCGGCGCAAAAACGACGGATCAGCTTGCGGACAATCTGAAGACATCGGACTGGGAGATGACTGTCGACGAGGTTTCCCGACTCGACGCGCTGAGCAAGCCGCCGAGGGTCTATCCGACCTGGATGCTCGAGCGGATGGCGCAGGACAGATGACGCGCCGACAATCCCCGGGGAAGATGCTTAGACAGGAATTGTCAACGTGAAGCGTGTTCCCCCGGAATTTTCGACACGGACGGTTCCGGAAACCTGTTCCGCGAGGGAATCAATAAGCATCATGCCCATTGTGGCTTTTTGGTCCAACGCCTTTCCCAGGGGAAAGCCGATCCCGTTATCCTGGACGCACAACTCCGCCGTTGCTTCGCCGGTCTTTTGCAGGGCGATTGTCACGGTTCCTTTCCTGCCGTCCGGGAATGCATGTTTCAGCGCGTTTGTGACAAGCTCGTTCACGATGAGACCGCAGGGGATCGCCAGATCGATCTGCAGCAGAACGGTCTGCATGGACACGTCGACGGTGACACCTGGCTTTCCATGCGACCGGAAGAGATCGTCGGTCATTGTTTTCAGATATTCCCCGAAGTTGATCTTCGAGAGATTCTCCGACCGGTAGAGCTTTTCGTGTACCAGGGCCATTGCCCGAACGCGGCTCTGGCTCTCTGCGAGGATGGGCTTCAGTTGATCGTCTTTCAGCCGGTCCGCCTGGAGACTCAGCAGACTGCTGATTACCTGGAGATTGTTCTTTACCCGGTGGTGAACCTCCTTGAGGAGGATCTCTTTCTCGTGGAGCGACGCTACAATTTGTTCCTCCGCACGCTTCCGCTTTGTGATGTCCTCCACAATCGAGACCGTTGACGTGAGGGCGCCGTGCGAATCGCGCACCGACGAGATGGTCACATTCGCCCAGAGAATTGAGCCGTCTTTTCGGACGTAACGTTTTTCAATGTGGGTGCTCTCCAGCGTTCCCTCGATCATCCACATGAGCGCCTCCAGACCAACGGTCTTGTCCTCCGGGTAGGTGAAGTCACTGAAGGTCATATTCACGAGTTCGCTCTCGGTGTAGCCGATGATATTTTCGAACGCGCGATTTGACCGGATTACCTTGCCCCGATTATCCACGCTCAGGATGCCGACCGGCGAGGATTCATAGAAGACACGGAACCGTTCTTCATTCTCGCGCAGCGCTTCCTCCGCCTGGCGCCGATTCTCTTCTACTGCGATTGCCGAGGCGATGATTCCGATGATCCGCTGCTGGCCTTTGCTGGGCAGATAGTCCCGCTGGTACACCAGGCAGAGCGACCCGACGAACTCGTTCTCAAACCTGACCGCTTGCCCTACGTACGTTTTCAATTGATAGGGCGCAACGTTGGGGTCGCTGCGAAAATATGTGGTTTCCGGCAGATTCCGGACAATGAACGGCTGCTCCTTCCCGAGGGTGATCACATCATAACAGATGTGACCTTCCGGGCTGTCTTTGGGATTGTACCCCGGAGGAGTATGCCATTGCCCCCACGAGCAGAGCATCCCTTCATCCAAGCGGTTGTACAGCGCACAATCCGCCTCGAGGAGCTCGCCGGCCAGCGCCGTGAGACGGTTGATGTTCTCCATCGGATCCGTGCCGAAGCCGAGGAGGCACTCATTCAATTTGGCAAGTTGTACTTCGGACTCCTTTCGTTCGGTGATATCCTGGGCCGTGCCGATCATGAATTGCTCCTCGGCCAGGCGGATCAGCTCAACCGAAATCCGAATATCACGGATCTCTCCCGATTTCGTACGGGACTTGATGTCCGACTCCCCGATGATCCCCTTCTCGGAAAGCTGCCGGATCATCGCGTCACGTTGCGCGGAATTCGCCCAAAGGTGAAGATCGCCGGATGTCCGGCCGACCAGTTCTTCCGGCGCATAACCGTGCAGGCCTGCAAAGCTCTCGTTGACATCGATGATCTTCCCGTCGGGAAATCGGGTCAGCACGATGCCCACCGGGCTATGCCGGAATATCGCCGAAAGACGGGCCTCGCTTTCCCGCAGCGCGGATTCGGTGGCCAGTCGTTCTGTGGTAATCTCGGAAAAGATGATGATCCCGCCAATGTCGCCGGCGGGTGCGTACCATGGACGAACCTCCCACAGGAGGCGATCGACACGTCCATCAGCGTGTTCAAGGAGATCATCGTCCGAACGCTCCACCGCGCCGGCAAGGCACCTCCGGTGGATCTCTTTCCAGCGCTCGGGGATTTCCGGGAACACATCATAGTGACATTGCCCGATGATGTTCTGCGCGGTCAATCCGTTGTCAGCACAAAAGCGACGGCTCACCGCAATATAGCGCATGTTCCGATCCAACATCGCAATCGAAGCCGGAGCATTCTCAATAATGAGCTTCAGCGTCCGCTGGCTCGCATTCAGTTCATCCTTGAGAATCAGGTGTCCATTGACGTCCTCTGCTGTGATCAGAAGAGCGTCCCGACCGTCGAATGCAATAGCCTGCGCGATGATCTCGACTTCTGAGATAGTGCCGTCTTTCGATCGGAGCGGGGCGTTGCCCTGGTAGCGCGTGTTACGACGCCTGGCATCGCTCACGCCTCCGAACTTTGTGACAAGTTCTTGGGGGTGGAACTCCGAAAGCGGCATTGACAGAAATTCGCTACGCGAGTACGCGAAATGGCGGCTGGCTGCGTCGTTGACATCGAGACAGGCGAATGTTGGGAGCTCATAAACCCACATGGGAAACGGGTGATGATAGAATATTCCCTGAAACATAGTGCCAGGTGATGCAGGAGACACGCGAAGTCCCTCCGGGAGTTTAACCTCGTCATCGATGTTGTGGCTGATCTCAAAAACAACGATCGGGTGTTCGATCGGAAATTTGTGATCGCCGTCACTCATGACCGACAGGAAACACCCGACATAGTTCGCTGCTAACGTACCAAAAGAGGGGGCGAAATGAAAGACCGCCGCACACCCCTTGTATCTTTCCCATCTCTTTTGCTCCATGGAAAAGCGCTTTCACCGGTCGTAAGGGACGAATGTCTACCTCTTCCCGCCGGCCGTCCGACACCCTGATTGTCCTTCTTCAGTACTCCGTTTTATTCCATTGAAAGACATTGGTTTATGACCCTTCAGAGAATCATCGTATCCTTTTGTGCATTAATCCCTCTTTGCGCCTTGCCCCGGGCAGACGCCGAAGTAGAGGACGGCGATTCGACGCACTCGATGACGATCAAAACCCCCCGGGTATATATGGCCTCACATATCGAGGCCGAAGCCCCAATCATTGACGGGGTTCTGGATGACCGTTGCTGGAGCATGGGTCAATGGGCCGGCGACTTCACGCAATGGATACCGAATGAAGGGGCGAAGCCATCACAGCCCACGCAGCTGAAAGTGCTGTACGATAATCGGAACATCTATGTCGCGATCCGCGCATTCGACCGCGAGCCGGAGAAGATCATCCGCAAGGCGGGAAGGCGCGATGAGTTTAACGGCGACGTCGTCGGGATTACGTTCGACAGTTACCATGATCACCGGACAGGGTTCGAGTTTGATGTTACCGCCGCAGGTCAGAAAATCGACCTCGTTCTTACAAATCCATCTGTCGGTGACTACAACTGGAACGCCGTATGGGAGGGGGCCGCGGGGACGGAAGATTCCGCATGGACGGCGGAGTTCCGGATTCCGCTCAGTCAACTTCGCTACAGCGGCGACTCGGAGCAGGTGTGGGGCATGCATTGCTGGCGATGGATCGACCGGCTTCAAGAGGAAAGCGATTGGGAACCGCAATCGTCGACGGGTCCCGGCCTCATTTACCTCTTCGGCGAGCTCCATGGGATCAGGGACCTGCCGCATTCGGGACGATTCGAAATCATGCCGTACGCGCTGGGCAAGCTCAAGACGTTCCCATCGGAGCCCGGCAATCCTTTTGCCGACAACGGGAGAACCTGGCTTGGGAATGCCGGCGTCGATGCGAAGATCGGTCTCTCAAGCAACTTCACGGCCGACCTTACGATCAATCCGGATTTCGGGCAGGTCGAGGCGGACCCGTCCGTCATGAATCTGACCGCGTTTGAAACATTCTTCGAGGAAAAGCGGCCATTTTTTGTGGAGGGGAGGAATATCTTTGCCTTCGACCTCGACGATGCGAACATGTTTTACAGTCGCCGCATCGGCCACGCTCCGACATTTGTTCCCGGGCTCTCCGACGGAGAACATCTGTCGTTTCCGGACTACACGACCATCCTCAGCGCGCTCAAACTGAGTGGCAAAACCTCGGACGGCCTCGCAGTCGGCGTTCTGCAGAGTCTGACAGCCAAAGAAAATGCGACAATCAGCAATCCGGTTGCTCAAAGGAGTGTCGCCGTCGAACCGCTGACGAGCTACACGATTGCGCGGGTGGATCAGGACTTCGGAGAGGGAAACACGGTTGTTGGCGGCATCGTGACAGCGACGAACCGGATGATCCGTGATCCGCAGCTCACTTTTATGAACCGCGATGCGTTCACGAGCGGGATAGATCTTTTGCACCAATGGAATGACAAAGAATATTTTGTTACTGCGAAGGTTGTCGGGAGCGCGATCAATGGGGCGACCGATGCCATCATGGCCCTGCAAAACGCTTCTGCCCGATACTATCAGCGTCCCGATGTCGGTTACGTTCAGTTCGACAGCAGCCGAACGCGGCTGTCCGGCTATGGCGGTCAGATCCGCATTGGAAAAGGGAGCAAAGGACTCTGGCGGTATTCCAGCGAGTTTGACTGGCGTTCACCCGGGCTCGACCTCAACGATATCGGCTTCATGCAAACAGCGGACGTGATCAAGGTCAAGAATTCCGTCTCGTACTTCGTCAACCAACCCGTTTCGATATTCAGAACCTACTCGGTAGGGATCAGCCAAACGAGCAACTGGGATTTCGGAGCACGCTACCTTTCCACATCGATCGGGAGTACTGCCTACGCTGAATTTCTGAACAATTGGGCTGTGTCATTCGCTTTCACGTATTCTCCTGAGGCGTTGGACACCCGTCTCTTGCGCGGCGGCGCCGCCGTCCTGGTCCCTTCCTCGTGGTCGCTCAGTTCCTATGCGCGATCCGACCCATCGCGCCGGGTCTCTGTCGAGTGCAACTACGGTGTCGGCGCATCAGGCAATGGCAGCGGACATTTTTCTTCTGTCCAACCGGGAGTGACGGCCATGCCTTTTTCCACTCTGCGACTAAACGCCAGCGTGAATTACACATCTTCGCTCGACAACCTTCAGTATGTGGGTATGCAGAATGTCGGAACAGCACCGGAGTACATTCTTGCCCGGATCACCCAGCGCTCGCTCGCCATCACGTTTCGCATCGACTACAATCTCACTCCTGAATTGTCCGTGCAGTACTACGGAAGCCCCTTCGCCTCGGTGGGCCGGTATTCCGACTTCAAAGTCGTGCGGGCACCCCAGGCAGCAGATTATACAGACAGGTTCCAGGTTCTTGACGCGCAGCTCAATGGTGGGGTGTATCAAGTAGCGCCCGTCACGACGCCCGCATTCAGCTTCGCAGATCCCGATTTTGCCTTCGGCCAATTCCGATCAAACCTCGTCCTGCGCTGGGAGTACCTTCCGGGATCACAGATCTACTTCGTTTGGTCCCATGATCGAACCACGTTCGAACAGCCTGGGGCCGGCTCCGTGGGTGGTGCAATTGGGAATCTGAGGGACGCCTCTCCGGGCAGCATCTTCCTTGTAAAGATGAGCTACTGGTTTGCGCTTTGATTTGGACAGTCTTTCCCGCTCCGCCATGAATGACATCGATCAACCAGGAATGACCTTCGGCCAGAAGGTTGCCGCTCCTCCTGCGCAAGGAGGCGCTGGTGTCCATGAAGCTTGAAACAGGCATTTGCTGAATAGTCATAGAGCAAATGATATCAGCCCGAAGTCTGTCATGATTTCGATGAAGTATTCCCCCATCCCGGAGAGCATTCCGATTGCTGTGCGAGCCTCACCCAGAACGCCTGACAGGCTGCCCGGCCTGACAGACTTTCCAGGAGGAGTGTACAGAATTCACAAGAGTTGCTGATCTCTGTGAGCGGCTCGACTTTGGGCGAGGGTTCTTTGAAGAAGGCAATAAGCTGGAGGGAGAAAGAGTAGCTATATTCTGCCGGCTTCCAACTGTGCTACGACATAATGGCTGTAGCTTCCCACGAGCCCCGAATCGACAACGTTCCATCCGTGTGATTCAAGGTTGTGCAAAACACTATCGAGTCCGACCCGGTGAGCATCGGGCGGGCCTGGAGGAGAAGACATGTCCGCCCGCCAATCCACAATTGCCAGCCTGCCTGCAGGCCGAAGAATTCTTCCTGCCTCAACGAGGACGGACGGGAGTTCGTCCAATTCATGCCAGAGATTTGCCATGAAGACGATGTCCACGCTTCGCGCCTGCAGATTCGTCGCAGCTGCCGAGCCTGACACGATTTCAATATTCGATACCCGCTCCCGTGTCTCGAGTTTTGACCTGATCGTTTCGAGCATGGCCGGCTGAAAATCGACCGCCAGAATTTTTCCGCCCGGCCCGACGACTTCAGCGAACGGAAAAGCGAAATATCCCGTCCCCGCCCCGATATCGGCGACAACGGCGTTCTGCCGAATGCCAATCTTCGCGATGACCTGATCCGGCGGCAACCAGGTTCGTCGTTCCGGGTTGTCGAGCATCTTCGCGTTGTTTGCGTGAAATGTCCGTTCGTTCATTGCTTCCGTGTCTTTCAGTTGTCGACTATCGACTTCTCATATGATGCGCGATCTTCAACCAAAGGGTCGCCCGGGATTCCGCCTTGCACGCTCAGTCGAATCGGTCGGGACTGAGCAGGGTCATATCGTGCGACGGACGTTGCCCCTTGACAATCTCGGCGACCAGCTTCCCCGTCACTGTCGCAAGGGAGATGCCAAGCATGGCATGACCCGTCGCGGCAATGAGGTTCGGGAACTTTCGAAATCGTCCGATATACGGCATACCGTCCGGGCTGACAGGGCGGAGACCGGCCCACAGTGCCCGATCGCCTGCTCCCGACGCAACGACATTCCGAAAATACAACGGAACCGACTCGACGATCGCCTGAACACGGGGTGCATTGATCGATGTGTCCATTCCGGACATCTCCATCGTCCCCGCAAAACGGAGGCTTTCCTGAAACGGTGTCACGGCCACGCGGCGTTCAACGAGAATGTATGGGTGGACGGGCTTGACCGCCGGATGAAGGACGGTGACGCTGTATCCTTTTCCCGGTTGCATCAGGAGTCGCAAACCGGCGCTTCGCGCGATCGCCGGAGACCAGGCCCCTCCGGCAAGGATATACTCACCGGCATGCAGCTCGCCTGCGGATGTCGAAACGGACGTCACGACGCCTCCACTCACGGCGAGCCTCTCCACGCTGCAGTGACGCAGGAGCGTTCCCCCCGATCGCTCAAGGCACGCGGAGAGATTGTCCATCAGTGTCGCAGGGACCAGATGTGCGTCGCCCGGGTAGAAGACCCCTCCCTCTGCGCGGAAATCGATCCCCGGATCCATTCCCTGGAGTCCATCGCGGTCCAACACCTGTGCCTTCATCTCCATTTCACCGGCGAGTGCGGCTTCATGCAAGGCGGCGCGCCGACCCGATTCCGTCGCGAACAGCATGACGAGTCCCTGGCGCGAGAATTGAAAATCCATTCCCTCGCCGTGAGAAAGTTCGTCCATCAACCGCGACCCATCGAGCAAAAGGTCCCGCAATACGGGCATGGCGCGCCGCATCGTCCGCTCATTGGATGATTTTCTAAAGTTCCACGCCCAGGAGATCAATTCCCGATTCAAGCGGGGTCTCACGTAGAAGGGGCTGCGCGGATTGAACATCCATTTCACCGCCTGCCCGAAAACGCCGGGAGCAGCGAGGGGGACGAAGTGACTCGGACAAATATAGCCGGCATTGTGCAGTGAACTTCCGTGCCCCATCTCTCCTTTGTCGACAACAGTCACCGAAGCGCCGTCCCTCAAGAGATAATAGGCGGCGCAGAGCCCGATCGCACCGCCACCGATAATGAGGACATCCGGTCTGTTGTTCACGAACGATCCTTCGTCAAAACCTCCATGCAGAACGCGTGCTAGTGAACCTGGAACCCATGCGCATACGGATCACGGTCATCAATGAAGATCGTGTTGAATCCGGTGACGCGTGCCCATCCTTCGATGCTCGGAACGATCCCATCTTTGTCCCCAATCGTCACAAGCTCTTCCACCCGCCCGGTGAACAGACTACCGATGATGCTTTCGTGGACGAAAACATCTCCCTTCTTCAGACGTCCTCTTGCAGTGAGTTGAGCGAGCCGCGCCGACGTGCCTGTTCCACAGGGCGAACGGTCGATCGCATTGTCACCATAGAACACGGCGTTCCTGCCGTCGGCCTGTGGATGCCGCGGCTTCCCCGTCCATTGAACGTGACTGCAGCCGCGGATTGTGGGATTCAACGGGTGGACAAAGGAATATTTCGCATTGATCGCCTGGCGGACAACGGGACTGAGACGCAGGACGTCGGAAGCGGAGAGCTGATCCAACCCACGAAACCCGTCGCGCGGATCCACAATGGCGTAGAAATTTCCCCCGTACGCGACGTCGAATTGAAGGGGGCCAAAACCCGGCACCTCAACAGAAAGATCGTACGAATCAAGGTACGACGGAACATTCCGTAATCGCACCCATTCGACAAAGCCCTGTGTTTCCCGGTACTCAGCCTCGACAATGCCGGCGGGGACTTCGAGCCGGAGAAGGCCCGGGGTCTTCGGCTGTACGAGACCATGTTCGATCAAGACGACGACCGTCCCGATGGTCCCGTGTCCGCACATCGGGAGGCACCCGCTTGTCTCGATAAACAGGAGTGCGGCGTCGGTATCATCGCGGATAGGGTCATACAGAATACTCCCGGACATCATCGCATGTCCTCGCGGCTCGAACATCAGGCCTGTCCGTATCCAGTCAAACTCCGCAAGAAAATGCTGCCGTCGCTCGCTCATCGTTGCACCGCGAAGGGTCGGAGCACCGCCAGTCACGACGCGCACGGGGTTTCCGCACGTATGAGCATCGATGCAGAGAAAGGTGTTCCGTGCCATGGACCGATCTCCCCTCTCCGTTATGTCGCCTGATGATTCATGATCCTGCGATCCTCACCCTGGAGCGGTGTAACAGGTTTTCACCGTGGTGTAGAATTCAATCGCATACCTCCCCTGCTCCCTGGTTCCATAACTTGATCCCTTGCGGCCTCCGAACGGCACGTGATAGTCAACACCGGCCGTCGGCAGGTTTACCATCACCATGCCAGCCGCGGCATGGTCACGGAAGTGACTCGCATACTTCAGGGAGGTGGTACAGATGCCCGCGGAGAGACCAAACGGCGTATCGTTTGCGACGTGGATCGCCTCCTCATAGTCGTTCACCATCATCAGCGACGCGACCGGCCCGAACACCTCTTCGCGGTTGATGCGCATCGCACTCGTCGTTTCGGTGATCAGCGCGGGAGACATATAAAAGCCGTTCTTTGACCGCTTCAGTCGTTCTCCTCCGAAAGCCAGACGCCCTCCCTCCGTCTGAGCACCGGAAACGAATTCCAGATCCTTTTCGAGTTGCGCGCTGTCGACGACGGGTCCCATTTCCGTCCCTTCGGCAAGCGCATCGTCCACCTTCAATGTCCGAAGACGTTCGACAACCGCCGTTTCAAACCGCTTTCGGATTCCGGCGGTGACGATCAGCCTGCTCGACGCCGTACACCGTTGGCCTGTCGAGAAGTACGACCCGTTGACCGCCGCATTGACCGCCACGCCGAGATCGGCATCATCCAGAACCACCAGTGGGTTCTTCCCCCCCATTTCGAGCTGGACCCGTTTCATCCTCGCTCCGCACTGCGCGGCAATCTGACGACCAATATCAACGGACCCGGTGAAGCTGATTCCATCGACTGCCGGGTGGGTAACCATGGCGTTTCCGACTGCGCCTCCGGGGCCCATCACCAGGTTGAACACGCCGATCGGAAGACCCGACCGGGAAATGATATCGGCCAGGGCCCATGAGCAGCCCGGAGCCAGTTCTGCCGGTTTGAACACAACGGCATTCCCGAATGCGAGTGCCGGAGCGATCTTCCAGGAAGGAATTGCGATCGGATAGTTCCAGGGGGAGATCAATCCGACCACACCCAGCGGCTGGCGGAAAACATCGATGTCGATCCCGGGGCGAACGGATTTCACGTGATCCCCCGATTGACGGAGGGCTTCCCCCGCGAAGAATTTGAAGATCGATCCGGCACGAGCAACCTCGCCGATAGCCTCGGGCAGGATTTTTCCTTCTTCGCGGGCGAGCAATCTCCCCAGTTCGGCTTTCCGTGTGAGGATCTCCGTCCCGACGAAGTCCAGGACATCGAATCGTTGCTGGGGTGTACTCGCTGCCCACACCGGCGCAGCACGACTCGCGGCCGCGATGGCGAGGTTCACCTGTTCGACGTCGGCCCGGGCATACAGCCCGACGACGTCGTTGATGTCGGAGGGGTTGATGTTCGGACGCTCGCTTCCCGAATCCACCCATGTCCCGTCGATGAAATTCTTGAACATTGGTTACCTCGTCAGAAATCCGATATCCGGAAGTACCGGGCGCGCCGCAAGCGCATGCCGTACGATCTCCTCCACCTGATTGCGCTCCTCTCCCGTCAGGGGAAGACGGGGCGGCCGGACACACTCCACACCGGCGCCGACGAGGCTTTCGACAAGCTTGATGTTCTGGACAAACTTGACCGAAGCATCAAGATGCAGGAGGGGCATGAACCACCGATAAAGCGGAAGCGCTTCCTCGATCCTGCCGGCCCGGACCAGACGAAACAGTGCGACCGACTCCCGAGGAAATGCACATACTAGCCCCGCGACCCATCCGTCGGCTCCGAGCACGACACTTTCCATCGCCAGATCGTCGACGCCGACAAACAAACGATACCGAACGCCGAGAAGATTGCGAATGTCGGTCAGGCGCCGGACATTTTCCGAGGATTCCTTAATGGCCACAAACCTGGGCTCGTCCGCCAGTTCAGCAAACATTTCCGGCGTAATGTCGACCCTGTACGCGACAGGGTTATTATAGAGCATGATTGGCAAATCGGTGGAGGCGGCGACCGCCCGCAGGTGGGCGATTGTTTCGCGCCGGTCGGACACGTACTGCATTGGCGGCAGGACCATGAACCCGCTGAGGCCAAGACGGGATGCCTGTTCAACGAAGCGGCATGCGCGGGCTGTGCTGCTCTCAGCAACGCCTGAGAGAACGGGAACAGTGCCACCGGACACCCCCACGGCCAGTTTCACAACTTCAAGCTTTTCCTCAGGTTCCAAGGATCCATTTTCACCAAGCGAACCATTGACAACTAGACCGTCCACGCCACAAGATATTTGCCACGCAAAGTGCTTCCGGATCGCCTCGCGGTCAAGTGATCCGTCTCGCTGGAACTGCGTTGTGAGCGCAGGAAAGACTCCGCCCCATGAAGGCGGGGGAATTGTAGGAGACATGCGGATGTTCCTTTGGGATTAAGAGGACGTACCGGGGGCATTGATGGCTGTCTACGCTTCCTTCTCCGCGGTAGCCATGCACCGGCCCAATGGGTGAACACCAACGCGCCAGGCGGAGTTCAGATCGGCGAAGAGGATCGTTGTTTAGATTACTCGACACCGTGCCTGCTTTGTATCGATTTCAACCCGACCCGAATTTGATTACCTTGCAAGTGAGTCGACCTGCGGGTGATGGTTCGAGATAAAAACGATTGCTTTCGGAACACCTATGCATGCAATGGTTCTTCATACCCTTGCCGATATTGAAAAGGAGCACCGGCCGCTTGTGCTGGAGGAAATACCCAGGCCTTCTCCGGCTGACGACGAGTTGCTTCTGAAGATTGCCACCTGTGCAGTGTGTCACACGGAGTTGGACGAAATCGAGGGGAGGATGCCTCCTGCCCAACTACCGATTATTCTCGGACATCAAGCCGTGGGGCTCATCGCGGAAACCGGCACAAACGTCCGTGGATTTTCGAAGGGGGAGCGTGTCGGCGTAGCCTGGATCTTCTCCGCTTGTGGGGAGTGCAGGTATTGCCGGGAGGGACGGGAAAATCTGTGCGAGAAGTTCAGAGCAACAGGCCGTGATGCCAACGGCGGATACGCGGAGTACATGGTGGTCCCGAGTCGGTTTGCCCACAGGATTCCTGAAGCTTTCTCCGATGTCGAGGCGGCTCCACTCCTCTGCGCGGGCGCCATCGGCTATCGTTCCCTTGCACTCACCGGGATCGCCGACGGCGACAATCTCGGGCTCACGGGGTTTGGCGCATCGGGACATCTCGTCTTGAAGTTGGCGCGCCACCGGTTCCCGCACTCCAAGGTCTATGTCTTCGCCAGGGGCGAATCGGAGAAAGCATTCGCGCGCAGTCTTGGGGCATCATGGGCCGGCGACATTGAAGAGCCTTCACCTAAGAAACTCCACAGTATCATCGACACAACTCCGGCCTGGAAACCGGTTGTTCAATCTCTCAAGAACCTCCTCCCAGGCGGACGTCTGGTGATCAATGCGATACGAAAAGAAGAGAGGGACAAAGAAGAACTCCTCAACCTCGACTATCCCCTGCACCTTTGGATGGAAAAAGAGCTAAAGAGTGTTGCCAATGTGACGCGGAATGATGTGAGAGAATTTCTCGACATCGCGGCAGGCATCGGTCTGACACCTGAGACCGAGGAGTACGACCTTGCCGACGCAAATCGTGCGCTCGTCGAGCTCAAGGAACGGAAGATCCGGGGGGCAAAGGTGCTGCGCATTGCCACCGATTCCTCGTCGAACGATCGGACGTGATCGTCGAGGCGGATCGAACTTCGACAACGCTTACCAGACAGTGAGGGACTGTCCATTCTCCACTGACCTCAGTTCACCGTCCGGAGAATTCCTTCACCGTGCGAATTAACGCCTGAATATTCTCGGTCCGAACCCCCGGGGGCATCCCGCCCCCGCAAGAGACGATAACCCGCGATCGATCTTCCAACGAGGTGAGGAGCTGTCTGGTCGTTTCGATGACCTGTTCGGGAGTCCCTGCTGCGAGGACATCCCGTGGGGGGATGTTCCCCACAAGGGTCACGGTGCTTCCGGTAAGTTTCCTCAGAGCATTGAGCGGCACGTCGAACCCCATATTAAACAGATTCACGCCCATCTCCGCGAGGAAAGGGGCAGAAACCTTGCACGGGGCATCATTGTGCAGAAAACGGACCGAGACATCCCTTGCGAACAACTCCTTGAAGTACGGCAGTCCGAAGGAACGGAACTGGACCTCGCCAATAAACCCAATGATGTCATCGAGCAGGAAAATCCCGTCGATCGAAGGGAATGCTTCCCGCTGGACGTCAATCCACTCCTTCAGGTACGTGGTGATCTTCCTGAGAAGAAGTGCGGCGTTTTCCGGCTCAAGCATCATTGTCGTGAGAAATTCCGTTGTCCCCATCAGGTAACTCGCGACGTTGAGAGGACCCCGGGCCACGGCAAAGCGGATCCGGTGACCGGCGGCTTCGATTTGCGGCTGCGCAAGCCTGAGCCGGTTGATCACGAACGGTAACAGTCCATCCTTTCGCGGGTTCGGCGCCGGGAGCGCGGCGATGTCGCTGGCAGAGGTCAGGATCTTGTGGGCATACGGAAACTCGTCCGGTGGAAACGTGCACCGCACACCAAACGCTGAGGGCTCCGTACACATGCCGAACTCTGACCAGAATCCCGGGAGAAACATTGCGTCCGGAAACTCGCGGATCGCTTTGAGGTTCGATTCCAGCCATACTGCATCATTCGAGAAGTAGTCGAGAATCTTCGTTCCGCACCAATTGGGAAGCCAGGGAGAATCGATGATGAAGCCGACCGGAAGTGTGTCGGCGGATTCACCGCGGATGGTGGCGAGGAGGACATTCCATTGAGCATCGGTCATGGTTCGGATCTTTCGGATGGAGATGGGGAAGCCTTCTTCTTGCTGACAGCCTTCCTGACAGAACGATAGGTGCAGTCTTTCATTCCGCACGCATCGCAGCGATACCGGACCCACTTCACGCCGCGGCCGAGGCCTATCACGCCGCTCACAGATTTTATCGGGACCATCAGCGCCGATTCCAGGAGCGTGATGCCGCAAAACTTCGCCGGGAAAAGAGCGAACAGCAGGCGCTGCTCTGCGACAGACCAGTCGCAGTATCCGGGGCTGTAGCGGTTCGTGATGTTCATCCCGTGCCGACGCATTGACTGTCCGATGTGGTCGTGAAGCATGTTGGTGGCGCTTTCGACGGCGAGAGAGGCGACGGTATCAACAAGAAACGCTCCGACGAGGTCTCCGCTGTCGTTCATTTCGTCGGTCCAGGTTTCCACTCCGGAGCCGATCGTGCAGAGAAAGAAGGCCAGGTTCTCTGCTTTCTTGAGAAGGCCCGTCACGATTGCGTGCATATGAAAGAATTGCCCGTCGGCATAGAGTCCGGCCGGCCTTGTCGGGTCAGAACGAACATCGACGACCCGGTAGCCGGCGCCGACAGTGCAGTGTTGACGGAAGCCGGCCAGGACATCATCGATTTTCGGGCGAAGATGCGCGGGCGTCATCCCTCGAGGATAACCGAGCGTGCGTTCCACCTCCGCTGCTTCAACACGCAGAGAGGATGCCGGGATCTCAACTTCATACACGTCGTTGGGGAGTCGCTGCTCGACCAGGAGAGATTGCCTCACATCGTTCCGGCGACTGTCGGGGGAGTCGACCATATGCGGTGCCCGATCCAGGTGAGGGCGTTGTGGCGCAGAAGGGGGCATTCGGCGTTCAAAACCCAATGGAGTTTCCGCCGTCGACAGGAAGGACAATGCCCGTGATATATTTCGCCTGCGATGACGCCAGGAACAATGCCGCATTGGCGACATCGCCGGGTTCTCCGAGGGTGCCAAGTGGCGTCCTTGCGAGGACCCGCTTCTTCCGTTCCGGGTCATCGTCAAGCGCCCGTGACGACATGGCTGTGGCGATGAACCCGGGAGCGATACAATTGACCCGGACGCCGTGCCCCGACCACTCGACCGCAAGTGCCCGGGTCATCCCTTCGATCGCCGATTTCGCAGCCGTGTAGCCGACGACCTTCGGTATACCGTAGTGGGAGGCCATCGAACTGATCATGATGATGTTCCCGGATTTCCGGGCGACCATACCCTTTGCGACTTCCCGGGTCAGGGCAAATACCGCAGTCTGGTTTGTCATAACGACGGCCTGAAAATCCTGATCCGACATCGACAATGCCTCGCGCTTCAGATTGATCCCGGCGTTGTTCACCAGGATGTCAAGATCTCCGACTGCATGATGAAGCTCACGGATCAGTTCGTGCAAATTTCCAATATCGTTCAGATCGAACGCTATTGGATGGACCTGTGACCCGAGGTGATGGGCAGCCTTGGCAAGTTTTGACTTGTCCCGGCCGACGATAACGACGTGCGCCTGCTCTCCAGCAAACGCCGAGGCGATGGCGAACCCTATCCCGCTCGCTCCACCTGTTACGAGCACATTCTTTCCTTGAAGATCAGTGTAGGTATTGGCCATGATTGAACGGATGGGTCTCCCGCCATTAGGGATCGGCACGTGTTGCGTGTTCGAGTTTTTTAAGATCGGGATTTCCCCGCACACATACAGCGGTGTCTCCTCGCCGCACTCCCCTGTACCCGAACGGTTTTCCCCCTGCGCCCTCCACAGATTCCCGAGTGAATACACGAATGCGGGATCTGAGAATCCCGGCAGAAAACGGCAAACTGCACCGCTTGGGTTGACTGCGTGCTCTCTTTGGTTGAAATCCTTCTTGACTTTTTGGGAAAAATTGAACTGATTAAAGACGAATTGAAGCGCTTTAATAAATATAGCGCGATACGCCGCTCTAATCAAGACTGCAGAGGATATCTTCTAATCGCCCAAGATTTGCCTCATTTAAACAGCGGAATTCTGCGCTCCTGTTTTGAAATGAACCGCCAAACCGCGGCATAGAGCTTCCACGAATTGTCCATCGACTATGATCAGTATCGGCTTTGACCTCGGCAGTTCTTCGATCAAATGTTCTCTTTGGGACGTTGCCAAAGGGGTTGTCGTAGCGTCCGGCCAACATCCCGCGACGGAAATGGAGATGCGTGCCCCAAAACCCGGCTGGGCCGAGCAGGACCCCGACGTGTGGTGGGAGTATGTCGTCCTCCTGACACGGAGGCTTCTGAGAGAATCGAACGTTTCGGCGGATCAGGTCCGCGCAATCGGCATTGCGTATCAAATGCACGGTCTTGTCACGGTCGACGCTTCGGGAAAAGTCCTGCGACCCTCCATCATCTGGTGTGACAGTCGGGCGGTGGAGACCGGTGAGGCGGCTGCACGCGCACTCGGCGCAGAATATTGCAGGACTCACCTGCTGAATGCTCCCGGGAATTTTACCGCTTCAAAATTGCGATGGGTGAAGGACCACGAGCCGGAAACGTACAGGAAAATTCACAAGATCATGTTGCCGGGTGACTATATCGCGATGAAAATGACCGGCGATGTCACCACGACAGTCAGTGGCCTGACAGAGGGGATCTTTTGGGACTTTGCTCGCGGAGAGGTCAGCAAGGAATTGCTGGAATATTACGGTATCGATTCCGGACTGCTTGCCGAGGTGAAACCGACGTTTGGCACCCAGGGTGTTCTTTCTCGTGCCGCGGCGACGGAGCTGGGCCTGGGAGCAGGGATCCCGGTTGCGTATCGTGCGGGCGACCAGCCCAATAACGCTTTGTCGCTGAACGTTCTCGAACCGGGGGAAGTGGCAGCCACAGCCGGCACCTCGGGCGTCGTGTTCGCCGTTACGGAGTCCGTGGTCACCGACCCCGAATCCCGCGTCAACGTATTTGCCCACGTGAACCACTGCAAGGATCGGACCCGGTTGGGGATGCTCCTGTGCATCAACGGGACCGGCATCCTGAACTCGTGGCTCAGGAAGAACGTCGCTGCAGACCTTACGTATGACGCGATGAACGCCCTCGCCGCGACCTCCCCTGTAGGGGCAGGCGGCCTCAAATGTCTGCCTTTCGGAAACGGGGCCGAGCGCATGCTCGGGAATGCGTCGATTGGTTGTCATTTTGTCGACGTCGACTTTCAGCGCCACACGCGCGCCGACGTCCTGCGTGCTTCGCAGGAGGGTCTTGCATTCTCGTTCCGCTACGGGACCGACATCATTCGATCGCTCGGGATTCCGATTTCCGTTGTCAGGGCCGGCACCGCGAATTTGTTCCTGAGCCCGCTGTTCGGCCGAACGGTGGCGACGGTGCTTGGAGCGTCCGTGGAATTGTTCAAAACGGACGGCGCTCAGGGTGCCGCGCGCGGAGCCGCGATCGGCGCGGGGCTCTACCATTCAATGTCTGAGGCGTTTGCGTCGCTCACGCGAACCGCCACCATCGACCCCGTACCGGAAGCGGCGGATCGGACCACTGAAGCGTACGCCGACTGGTTGCATCATCTCGAGCTCCTGCTTGAACGCAGGGGCACTCTCTGAACAATTGCGCATTCCAAGGAGCAGCATATGACGATTCGTTCGACTGGAACGAAAGAATACTTCCCGGGTATCGGGAAGATCCCCTACGAGGGAAAAGAATCGAAGAACCCCCTTGCCTACCGCTGGTACGACGAAAACCGAACCATCGGCGGCAAGACCATGAAGGAATACTTCCGCTTTGCCGTGGCGTACTGGCATAGCTTTGGCGCCACAGGGAAGGATCCCTTCGGCGATGAAACACGGGACCTGCCATGGAACCATGCGGCGGACGCGGAGTCGAAAGCGAAAGCCAAGATGGACGGCGCGTTCGAGTTCATCACGAAGCTCGGCCTCCCCTTCTATTGCTTTCATGATTTCGATGTGGTCGAGGAGGGCGAGTCGATTCCCGAGTCCGACAAACGCCTTCAGATGATGGTCGATCATGCCAAACAACTGCAGCAGAGCACGGGCGTGCGGTTGCTCTGGGGAACGGCGAACCTTTTTTCGCATAAACGGTACATGAACGGCGCTGCGACCAATCCCGATTTTGCAGTGCTGACCTATGCCGGGACCCAGGTGAAGCGCGCGCTCGACACGACCATTGCCCTTGGCGGGACCAACTACGTCTTCTGGGGCGGAAGAGAGGGTTACAACACCCTCCTGAACACGAACATGAAGAGAGAGAAGGACCACATGGCCCGGTTTCTCTCAATGGCGAGGGACTATGCCCGGCAGCATGGGTTCAAGGGGACGTTTCTGATTGAGCCGAAACCGATGGAGCCGACGAAACACCAATACGACTACGACGCCGAAACGGCTATCGGGTTCCTCCGCCACTACGGACTCGACAAGGATTTCAAGCTCAATATCGAAGTGAATCACGCAACGCTGGCAGGCCACACGTTCCAGCACGAAATTCAATGTGCGATCGACGCAGGGCTGTTCGGCAGCATCGATGCGAACAGGGGCGACGCCCAAAACGGTTGGGACACCGACCAGTTCAGCGTCAACCTGTATGACATGGTCGAAGCGTTGCTGGTGATCCACGAAGCGGGAGGATTCGGAAACGGAGGGGTCAACTTCGACGCAAAGATCCGCAGACCCTCGACCGATCCGGAGGACCTGTTTATCGCACATATCACCGCGGTTGATCTCTTTGCACGCGCGCTGCTCGTCTCGGATGCCATTCTGAAAGACTCCGGGTATCTCAAACTCCGGAAAGAACGGTATTCCTCGTTTGACGGTGGAGAGGGGAAGCGATTTGAACGCGGCGAACTGACGCTCGACGATTTGCGGAAGATCGCTCTGACGCAGGGGGAGCCCCATCAGGTCAGCGGCAAGCAGGAACTCTACGAGCAGATCCTTACGATGTTTACCTGACCGAACGCGGTAGGAAAAAAGCAAAGGCCCGGAGGACATCCGGGCCTTTGTTGTTTCCTCCCCAACTGGCGGACCAGAAGCATTCCCTTCGTCGCCCTTGATTCCGCCGTCGGGTGTTCATCGAACCAAGAGCATCGTCCGAACAGCGGAAAATGACCCAGCAGTCAAGCGATAGAAATACACTCCACTTGCCAGATTCGCTCCGTCGAACGTAAACAAGTATTTCCCAGCCGGATATCTGCCGTTTGTCAAAACAGCCACCTCTCTGCCCAACACGTCGTACACCACAAGCAGTACCCAACTGTTGACTGTCCACTGTCCACTGATGACTGTCTTCGGATTGAATGGATTCGGATAGTTCTGCCTGAGCTCGAAGCGTTGTGGAGAGGCGGCGTCGGGCTGTCTGCGGACAGCATCCGTGCCGCCGGGGTCGATACCGGCGCTGAGCCAGGAAGATATTCTCGCATCTTCCGTTTCCGCATGCACTTTCCATTGGGCATATTTTTCGGGGAACCAGTGATACAGGTCCCCCAGCGGAAAGCCGCCCATGCCGCCATTCAGGAGTGTCGGATTGGTGTAGGAGAGATTCTCTTTCATCGGCCAGACACCAGCAATGTCGTCAGCCGGATTGAACGCCCACGTCGTGTCTTCTGCGTTGAACCACTTCTTCCAGAGAAATCTCCTGATGCCTTCCTGATTGGTGGGCGGGACAATGAACCCGGGGTCGGTCGAATCGAAGAGCAATGCTCTGTTCATGTACGGAAAGGATTTCACGCCATCGACGGCATGGTCAAAGAATGCAAGCGTTCCCGGGTTCAGCATCGGTTGCGGCCATACCTTGATCACGTACAGATTTGTGGAGTCGCCGACACTCGCCATGTAGTGTCGGACCCAATCCTCGATCCAGTAGCTGCTGTGCGTGAACAGGATGTGGCGGTCGGATTCGGTGAATGGAACCGGAAAGCCGAATGTCGAGACGCTGTCGATGCGCAATGTCCCACCGTCGGGCTGCGTCGTGTCCGGCCAGCGCAGAATCGGATCATCCCCGATCAGGTACATATTGGCAAAAACACTATTGGTTACCGAAAGCCAGTGCCACCAGCCCGACTCCAGCGCGAACATGATGACGTTCACGAACGTGCAGTGGTTGAATCGGATGACATCAGCGTAGTTTCCGTTCTCCTGCATGTATACATATCCCATGTTCGCAAAGGTGCAGTTGTCGAACGCAAGGCTGTCCGTGTGGCAGCCGGCGGCGCCGAACGGGAACGACACTGCTCTTCCGTAATAGCGAAAGTGGGTCTCCGTACAGTTCCGAAAATAGCAGTTTGTGAATGTTCCGCGGAAATGCCGAGATGCGACGGTCACTGCCCCGCCTGCATCCGCTCCGAGCCCGCTATAGTCAAACACGACGCCGTCAAATGTTCCCCGCTGTCCATGGAGTGAATCAGGAGTATCCTCGATCTTCAGACTCGAAAATGATTGATACCCGATCGTGTTCGCATAGAGAAGCCAAATGTTCTTTAGCGTGATGTCGCCAAAGCAGTCGATGTTGAAGCTCGAATACAATATGTTGCTGTCTGACAAAAAAATCCGGGGCGGCGCCGTCAGTTGTGTTGAACCCGGTTCGGGTGCTACAATCGTGAGATGTGATCCTGAAGGTACGATGATGGTATCGTTCAGGATATAGGAGCCGGAGGGTTCGAGCTTGAAAACGGTCGTGGACAATGTTCCTGCAGAGTTGGCGGATTGAACAGCCCTGTTCAGGTTTCCTGTGCTGGGAGGAATGTCACTCGGAACAGTCATGCTATCGGTTTGGGCCATCCCGTACGCAGCGAGAAATAGAGCCGGGAATGCTCTCGTGCTGTGATGCCAGCTCCTCTCGAGCAGATTCCGTAGGATCGATTTCATCGGAAACCTCCGGCAAATAACCTACGAGGAGAGAGCCGCACCGCAAGAGATCACCAGGACCCAGGAGCAGGCATCGCTATTCTCCGTTCCCCCTGCAGCGCTATTCCTCCGAAGAGTATGCACGGAGAATAAGAGAGACGATGGCTGTGAATCCTTTATCTGACGAGCACCATCGCTTTTATTGCTGGAAAGCTCCCCGCGTGAAGGCGATAAGGGGAGAAAAAGCGTGATACCGTCAACGAACGAGAAGCATCCTCCGAACCGCGGAAAATGACCCTGCAGTCAAGCGATAGAAGTACACCCCACTTGCCAGGTTCGCTCCGTCGAACGTAAACGAGTATTTCCCAGCCGGATATCGACTATTTGCCAGCGTCGCCACCTGACGACCGAGAACGTCGTAGACCACCAGGCGAACTTCACTGTTCCCTGTCCACTGTCCCCTGATCACTGTTGTCGGATTGAACGGGTTCGGGTAGTTTTGGAATAAGTCAAAGGCGAGCGGCGTTTCATCTGATGCGTCCACAGAAAGGATCTGATCTCCTGTCGTGAAGCTTCCGGTCAGCGAGTACGAACTTGTGCCACTGTCGTTCGCCGCAGAAACGTGCCAGAAGAATTGGGTATTCGACGCCAGAGGGCTGAGCCTGGCAACGGTATCAGGAATGGTTGTGTCTGCCACGACCGATGCAAACTGCCCGTCGGTCGCTACCTGGATGCGATAGGTAAGCGCAAGCTTCGAAGGGTGCCACTGGAGAACCGCATTTCTTTGGATCCCGGTGGTGCCGAGTGGCGATGCCAGGACTGGTTTTATGGGAGAAGCCAGATATCGGCGCAGCCATTGGAGTGCCGGTCGTTCCGTTCCATTTGACCGGAGAAGATATCCGTTTGTCTGCCAAATATACCCCTGTTCATATCCCCACAACGTGATCCCGGCGACACCTGGATTTTCCCAGAAGATCGGGAAGTATGTCTGATAGTTCTGCAATTGAATCGAGTCCACCGGTTCATTGATATCGAATTCGGAGATATACACCGGCAAGCCAAGTGCCGTCAGTCTGTTGAGATTGCTTTGGATTGTGCTGATCGGGTAGATATATCCGCCCGATGTGGCCGCAGGGCTCCTGAATTCGAAATAGTGCCCTTGAATTCCGATGCCGTCGATAAGGTGCCTGACCTTCAGCGTATCAATGATCCGAATGTAGGTATCGGTGGTCGAATTGCTCTGCAGGATGTTGTAGTCGTTGATCAGCAGCTTCACACTGGGAAAGAACGCATGCCGGGCCATCGCAAACGAGGCAACGACCCAATCCCAGCCGGTCGCGCCGGCTCCGCCGAGGGCTGCGGAATACGCCGGCACAGCGTGGAGAGGTTCGTTGACGACGTCAACCAACGAAGTCGATCCGTAGCGCGCCCCAATCGTGTCGATCCATTTCTTGACCTCGGCCCGCTGACTCGCTGTATCCAGCGACGCGATCCATGACGGCTGCTGGTTTCCCCAGACGAGGTTGTGGTGTTTATACGGAAACGAGTTGTTCACAGAGAATTGGTAAATGTTGTCAAGCGCGGAGAATGAAAAATTTCCCTGGACTCCTTCGACGCTCCCCCATTTTCCGTCGTTCTCGGGAGTGACCTGATTGAAGTAGTTTAAGAACGAGGGCCGCATGGTCCCGAGGCTGGAGCCAAGGAATTTCGGTTGCCCCTTCGCAAGCTGCGCAACGGACGGCGTGGATACTCCAACCATGAACCACCCGAACAGGATTGCTTTCACAATTGTACTGGATGCCTTCACCATGAGTCACCTTATTTATTCTTTGTTGATTGCTCCGACGATATTGTCGGAGGGTACGCGCCGACGTAGCCGTTGATGGACGCGGGGGAACGCAACAGCCTCTTGATCTCCGCGGGGATCGCCGCGCCTGCAGTCGAAGCGGAGAACGTCCCGACCGTTCCGAAATTGCCGAGCTGACGGCTTCTGAACAATGGGCCGTCGTAGTCCAGCATCGTACGATTCTCGTGTGCGAAGTCCGGAACGGCCTTTTGTAGCTCGGCGAAAGTCCCGAAGCCCGATTGGCATCGGCCGTTCGGCGCAGGGCTCCAGAACATCAAGGGGTACGCACAGTGCGCTGCCTCGCGCACGGCGACGTTGTTGTCGATTGCCCGCACCAGAGGCCGCGGCAGCCGATCACAGAGCAATGCCGGTTGCCATACAAAGAGGAGCGGGCGCTGATACGAGGCGTCCCCTGTCAGCAGGTTGTTGACGAATTCGTGCCCATCCCTTTTCTCAACGTCCGGCCCGGTGCTTGCGTGCCAGCCGAAACGATCCCCCGCTGCGACCCGACTGTTCCGACCAATGCACGCCGTGCTATTGACGAACGTGTTTTGGTAGATGCGGACATTTGAACTGTTCAACACCAACATCCCGTGATCGCAATTCACAAACACGTTGCCTGCACAAATGGCCCCTTTGGAGATTTCGAAAAAAAATCCATTGTCGCTCGGCCACACTTGGTCGGTGGCGATGGTGGGGGCACTCCCGCCGACGTTCTGCACCCAATTATTCGTGAAGACGCCGTCCACCTCTCCGACGTCGTACCAGATCCCGCTCGAGTGCGGCAGATCGATGATCAGATTATCGTTGCATGTGGCCCGGTGACATTGATCAAAGATCTTCACCGCGGCGGGATAGCAGCCGGTAATATATTCGATGTTGTTCCGCGTGAAAATGTTTCTTTCCAACAATACGTCAGACGAGCCGATGATGTAGACCCCCTCGGTACTTGTGTCGCTAACCTTGCAGTGCCGCATGGTAAAATGATCGCCGCGAAAATACCCGGCGACGCGCGAGCAGTAGGAGATTGTGCAGTTTTCGAGCGTTGAACCGACGACATCCTTCCCATACGTTGCCTCGTCAGAAAGTCCGACAGGGTCCTTCCCTTCGATTTCCAGCGCCCGGTACGCGTATTGCGTAAATGTGATCCCCCGGATGGTGTATCCCTTGCGATCGGATTTCAATCCGTGACAATCCTGCGTCGTCCTGAGTATCGCGCAGTCGTGTGCAGTGATTTCCACGAGATGCGATGTCGGGTCAACTCCGATGTACACGTTCCCCGAATCATAATCGATGCAGTACGTGTTCGAATCGACTTCTCCTTCCCAACCCACGGCCTGCAGGAATCGTCCGTCGGCGAACACCATGTCGTTGTTGAACCGATAGAGCGGTGTTGTCTTCCCTTCCCGTTTCCGTGGCCACCAGTCCGCCGGCGATGAGGGGAAGAGGTGCCTCCATTTCGTCACCCACAATCCGTTTCCCAGGTTCTCCCACTGTGCCGGAACTTCAGTCCCTTTCAGGATCGGGGCTTCATCCGCGTACGGCTGGATGGTGACCCCCTGATTGAGAAGGAGATTGCCTGTGCGGTAGACGCCTCCACGCATAACGATTGCATCCCCCGTCCGCACTTTTTCGATCGCCACCTCCAACGTTGTCGGTTTCCCGAGCGACTCTCCGGATTGTTGCGGTTGTCCGTCAACCGCCACATAGAAGATCTTGCCGGTACCGGAAGGCAAAGAGTAACTCTCCCGGATCGGTCCGTAGGGGCCGCCTGAAGGCTGGGCAGAGGATTGATCCGCGAGCACGAAAAAGCACAGTGCAGTGACCGACCATCGAACAACTGCCGAAGATCCGTTTAATCCTCGCATCGGAGACAATGAGATCATGGCCTGGCCTTGTGTTTTTCGTTACTCCTCAACAGCTTTTCCCTTGTACGAAAACCAGTCAAACGCGGCGCTGCTTGAACTAGGTTTCCCCGTCGACGTGGCATAGACGGCGTACATGCACCCGACAAACCCTCCCGCCGTCTTTGTGCTCAGGAATGTTCCGTCGACACCATCACGCAAGGTCTCCCACAATGTGCCATTGACGGACCACTGGAAGGCATAGGTACTATCATGTGCCTTAATCCGGAGATAGAGTGCGGAGGAGCCATTCGCTTCCCGCAGATCGTACGATGCAAGGAGCTCAAGTTCTCCCGTTGACTCGGAGGACTTCAAGAGCTGCACCACCGGACGTCCGTTCTGTTCCGACTTGCACAGGAAGTAGAAGTGCGTCTCATTTTGGAACGCCAGCAATCCCGCCTTCTCGTTCCCACTCCGCGGTGTGAACTCCATTGCCGTCTGCGCGGAACTGTTGGCATGCGCTTGCCGGCGACCAAGAAAGCTCGGGTTGCCGTTCCCACTGCATGTTTCTGGCCTCAGCTCCATTGAGAGAAACCCATGCTTTTTCTGAAGACTGTACCATTGGGTGCGCGGAGCCCTCAGAAATTCCCAATTGGGATCAAGCCGGTCCGAGGTAAAATCGTCCGTGTACTCAAAACTTCCGCCATACGGCAGCGCCCCGTGTTCAACTCTGGGCGGGAGAGGAAAAGGATACGCACGGCCGACGATCTCTCCTTTGGGAACAACGGACGGCCAACCGTCTTTCCATGTAACGGGTGCGAGAAACGTCTCTCTCCCCGTGTTATAGAAGTTGTCTGCATACGGTTGACATCCGAGAAACACTGCCCACCATGCTCCGTGCTGCGTCTCGACGAAGTCTGCATGTCCAGTGCAGGTGATCGGGTCTCTTCTGTCCAGGCTGAGGTCCCTCTGTGTCAGGATCGGATTCTCCTGGGAGGGGACATAAGGACCTTCGACATGATCGCTTCGGAAAACGACCTCCGAGTGATCCTCGGCGGTCCCTCCTTCCGCTGCGATGAGGTAATACACGTTCTTCACCTTGAAAATGTGCGGCCCCTCGATCCAGACCGGCTTCGCGGCGATATTCGTCCCTCCGTTTACCAGGATCCGCTCATCATCCAGGACTGTCAAGCGGCTGCAATCGAACCCTCGCATTCTGATCGTGCGATGCCCCTGGTACAGCGGAGTGTTGTCCGGCGCGACACTATTGAACACAAGGTACGCCTTCCCATCGTCATCAAAGAACAATGAAGGATCGATCCCGGATACCTGAGGGAGCCACACGGGTTTCGACCAGGGGCCGGCAGGGTTGGCCGCAGTAACGACGAAATTCCCGCCTCCGTCAACAAATGTGCAGGTGACATAGAAGAGGCCGTTGTGGTACCGGATTGCGGGCGCAAAAATGCCGCGCGACACACCAAGACTGTCATACTGCAGCTCGTCGGGCTTGCTGATGCAATACCCGATGAGTTTCCAGTGCACAAGGTCTCTGCTGTGGAAGATCGGAATGCCGGGATAGTACGCAAACGTGGAATTCACAAGGTAGAAGTCCCCGTTCACCCTGCACACGCTCGGGTCCGGATAAAAGCCGGCCAGGATTGGATTCTGGAATTCGCCTTTGGGAATCATAGGTGTTTCGCATGCCGCGCATTGTACGAAGACCATGAGTAGGAACGTGAGAGCCAGCGCCATGACCCCTGTGCGCTCTGGAGGATTCATTAGTTCGCCTCGAATTGTCTGCCCGTACATATCATACTGCAATCGGACGCACGATCTCCGCGTTTGTAACTCTGACAGTCTTTCCTTCAACTGTGGCTGCTGCTTGCACAAAGGTCCGGCCGTCGCCGGATATTTCAGACCGCTTCAATGGGCCGCCAGCCTTCATGGGCGGAAGATGATCGGGGACCTTCCTGTCGCAGCGCAATACTATTTCGTCTTTGTGGAATCCGCCTGATCAAAGTACCTCTGGGCAAAGCGGAGAAAATACGGCCAGTTTGGCCCGACAGTGTGTCCGTCCTCGTGCTGTCGGAATGCCAATGTTCCGCTATCGATGGCCGTCCCGATTGGTGGATAACTCGTGATTCCAAGATCGTTCTCTCCAAGCAGTCTGTATACCGGCCCGGCAGCCACTTCAGCGAGAAACTGACCAGTGTCGTCGATCCAGCGCCCTTCAACCTCCGGAGATCCGCAACTGATAAACACCGGACGAGGTGCACAGAGGGCGATCAACTCATGAGCATCCACGCTCAGTGCACCGGGATTCGTCGCGAACTTCAGAAGGTTGCCGGCAAACCAATGGTACTCACCGGAAGAGCAGAGGTTCTCAATCGTTTCTCCGAAATTCCGTCTGTAGAAGGCCGCCCCTCCCCGGCCGGATGATCCCACCAGCACAATCGCAAATCGGGGATCATAGGCCATCGTGGCCAACACTGCCTTCCCATAACGGGATACGCCTTCGATGCCAACCCTCTTCGCATCGACGAGCGGATCGGTCTCAAAGTAATCCATTACACGGCTGGCTCCCCATGCCCATGCCCGCAGCGCCCCCCACGCATCCGGCTGAGGAAGCTGACCTTTGTTGACCAAGCCAATGATCCCTTCCGTCAGCCCGGCCGCATTGTCGGGCTGAACGCTCGTTGGAACGTAAATCGCGTAGCCCCATCCTTTCTGAAGCACCTGTTCCTGCCACGTCGGACCGGTGACTTTCGGCATTCCGGGGAACGTGAAGCCCGGCGGGAAGATGAACCCGAACTCCATGACGATCGGCACGGGGTGGCGGGCCATTGCCGGCGTGGTCACCGTCAGTTGAATGTCCACAGTGATGTCCGGATCGACTGCATTGTCGACGTGACCGACGATACTCCGCACGACGGCGGCAGTGTTCCCGATAGAACTGTCGAGAGTTTGCACAATCTTCCAGTGGACAGCAGGAATGTTGACCGGGACTTTTCCGAAGATTTCTTCGTCAAACTGACGCTTCAGTTCAGGCTGCCGCTCCTTCCACCAGGTGGATGCATCCATGACGCGGCTCCCGTCCGACCGCAGGAGTGGATCGGGCAGAGTGTGATAGGGATTGGCGCGAGCCTCATCGTAGTTGTTCCACGTACCCCAGGCTGTGCGGACATACGTGTTCCCCGTGCTGTCGTACCAGTTCGAGGAACCGCTCTTCTGAAAGGTGTCTTTCGGTCGATTGGGGTCTTCCGCGGGCGAAGGCAACGGTCCCGGCAATCGGATACCGAGACGCTCGACCATCAATCGCCAATTTCTCTCCGATTCTGCCCCGATCTTCGCAAAGTACGCGGTTCTCTCTTCGGAGGACATCTGGAACACGTTCTTCGTCTGGGCGAACGCAGGGGATCCCATCAGAAGAAGCACTACCGTGAACAACGCGGCTCTTGCTTTCATCTTCCTACTTGCTCCTTTCCATGCGATGATAGCTTTCGGGAGGGCCGAGGTATGTCGATCGGACTCCACCGAGATCCACGCCGATCTTCTCAAGCACGACTCCGGGGTCGACCATCCAGATCTTCAGCGTGTGATAGCCCGCCTTCGCCAGCGTGTGTATCGATTGGCTGATCTGTCCGTTGTTCTCGACGAGATGTTCCCAATCGCGGTTGCCGTTCTGGGCACTGAACGTCTGCGGAACGAGAGAGATCACCTGAGGTCGGTCGTCGTCAAAAGAAACGGCGTAACGGAGACCTCTTCCGGGAACAACGTTCAATGACGGTCCGAAATAGCCATCCACTTTGACCGACCCGGAATCCAGGAGATACATTCGATATTCGAGAGAAGGCGAGTTTTTTCCTGGTTCCGGCGTGGCGGCGTCGATCGGCGCGGTTGTTCTCATCCCCGAGAGAGTATGTCCATAGCCCTGGACTCGTATCCACCGCACCGTTCCGGGCTGTGACCTGCCGGTATAGTGCTCCGCCTCGATCGACACATACCCTCCTGCCTCCAGGAAGCCATGCAATGATCCGGCAACCGCCGGCGGAGGAAGAGAGACTCTAACGGAGACCGTCACTTTCTCGTTGGTTCCACTGACGGTCACTGTCCCCGTTTCATCGTTTTTGTGTACAGCCTTCCAATCGATACTCACCCAGATCCGAGTCTGTTTGTCGATCGTCCCCTTTGGCTTGTCAATCGTGATCCACGATCGATCGGCTTCGGCGGAATACGAAAACGGCGTCTTCCCTTTGTTGAAGATTTCAATGTAATGACGTCCACTACTAAACTGATCGAAGACCGGGAGTATTGCGTTGCCTTCCGACCCGGGCCATGCCGCCTCTGATCCTTCTACAGCCACCCCCATCCCGGCACGATCGGGAATAGTGATCTCTGCCAGGGGAATAGCACGAAGGCTGTTTGTAGGGGGGTCCTGCCAATTCATGTACCCGAGGTGTGTCTGATCCATAAAGTGATCCCACTTCCCGCCGGCAAGGGACCGGTTAAAGAATCCCATTAAGCTCGTGTCGCTCGAGAACAGTGCACGCGTGCGCTCCGCCATATCATTGGTACTGGCCCTGCCTTGTTTGGCATACAGGGAATTCAACCCTGCCGAGTAGTACAGTTCATTCACGATTGAGGAAGCTTCTGTCGGGAACAGGACCAGTTCATAGAACGCATCTTTCTGGTTCGCCGGCAATTCCGCCGATATCACCTTCGCCTTCTTCGTGATCTCCGCGAACTCTTTGACAACGGTTTCCGCTTCCCGATAGTTGACCAGACTGTAGGTGGTCGGGCTCAAGAGTTCCGGCTTCCGTCTGCCGTTGAACCGGGTGTACTCTGCGAGGATATCGGCGATCTCGGTGGCGTAACGCGGCTCGAATTCCCGTGCCGCCCACTGTCTTGTGTATTCATCGATATTGTCGTTCGTCCATCGACTCGTATTCCAGGCGAGATCCATGAAGTATTCAAGCGGCAATTCGTATCCCTTGAAATGTCCGACATTGACAATCCAGATACGGTCCGCACCATACTCCTTTGCCAAAGACATCTGTTCCCAGATTTTCGGAATCGGGTCCGTGTTGATCCACTGGTAGCTCCGTGGACCACCGTGGTAATCGAAGTGATAATAGATTCCCGCTCCACCGCTCCGCTTGCGCTCTTCCGCAGTCGGCAACCTTCGGATGTTACCCCAGTTGTCATCAGGCCAGAGGAGCGTGACATCGTCGGGGACCCGCATGCCGGCATTGTAGAAATCCAGAACCTCTTTGTAGAGGCACCAGAGTTGTGGAACCTTCGTGGCATCCGGGTTCATTTCCTCGGAGAGAATCTTTCGCTGGGCGTCGATGATGTTCTCCAGGAGCGTCATGTTTTCTTCCGGTCCTCCGGGCGCCATCGGAGTATCGTTCGCGCCGCGAAGGCCGATCGTGATGATGCTCTCATAGTTCTTGTTGCGCCGTATTCCCGCACGCCAGAACTTCTGAAGGGTGTCAGGATACTTCGCGTAGTTCCAGGCCCCGAGCGAATTCAAATATCTCCGGTCCCACTCTTTTTGTGCCCGGAGCATCGGCTCCTGGTGCGATGTCCCCATAACGATCCCGTATTCGTCTGCCAGCTTCGCGTTCAAGGAATCGTCCTCGTTGAAGGCGTTGTTCCACATCGCCGGCCAAAGATAATTCGCCTTCAATCGGAGGAGAAGTTCGAAGATCCTCTGGTAAAAAGCATGCCCGTAGTTGGCGATATCCGGGGGAACCGGCGGGTCGGTTCGTTCCTTGGCAAATCCATATTTCGCGGCGATCCATTTTGTCAGGGCCGGGTATTCGTCGTTAAGGAAAATCCCGCGGTATTTCACTGACGGCGGCCCATCACTGTGAGAACCCGGCGTAATACAAAGATCGGAATGGTGTTTGACGGGCACATCGGCCCACCAGTACCAGGGCGACATCCCGATGCGTTCCGAAATGCTGAACATCGCGTACATTGTCCCGCGCTTGTCGCTCCCGACAAGAACGAGTGCACGATCAATCCCCGGCGCGGGGTTGGATACCTGCACGATCAGATAGGATTCCCATTTCCCTGCGATCCCCGAGACATCGATCTTCTTGTGCCGAACAAGGCTGTCGATCAGCGGGCTCTTCCCGAGAGTACCGATCAGGACTACCGCTTTGGCTTCAGGCATGACGTCGATGCAGATTTCGGGGCGTCTTCCGCACACGGAGTCAAGATCGTTTTGAAACAGGGAGAGGACACGAAGAACACCGGGATAGTCCCTGGCACTTGCGCAGAGCGGCACGGGTTTACCCGAGACGGCAAGGGGAAATCCACCATCGGTCATCTTGAAACGCACGAACGGGTCACCTCCAATGGCGAGGGCCCGCCCGGGAGATGCCGTGAGCAGGAGGACAATGAGTGCGAGGAGTGGCGACAATGCTCCAGTGGCTGTGGTGTGGCTTGGATGGGTCATCCTGGACCTCGCTTAGTCAGGGCATGCTTTGATCGCATGGCCCGTGGGATCATAGATTCTGAAATTGCCGCTCACCTGAAGCATTCCGAGCAGATAGAGCATTCCATCGTAGTACCGATACAATCCGGACGGCGTTTTTGCATCCCAGAGTTGACGGACGAACGCTTTCCTGATCTCAAGCGTCGATGCAAGACACGCTGATGCATTCATCGCCACAAGGCCGGTGCTATGGTCGCTCCCGAGTTTCGTACCGTTCAACGCGTACTGGTTTCCATAGCTTTCCATGCCCTGGGAGTGAAAGAACGATAGCAGCCGGTCTGCCTGTTCTACCTGCCGTCGGTCTTTCGCGAACCAGACCCAGTCGATTGCCTCATTCATCCCCACCCGCCACGCGTCAAAGCGGAAATCACCGTGCTGGCCGGGCCACGAGCTCACCGGCGTCCCGTCGAAATTTGAGTAGTCCGGGGAAAGTCCGGTTGCGGAATCGGACGCCCGCTGGAAGAGATCGCGGCTCGCATGTGCGGCATCGCACCAGAAGTCTCTGTCTGCGTCCGACCATCGTGCCCACAATTCATAGTAGTGCGGGAGCTGATAGGAGGGATCCGTGAAGCGGTCGGCATGAACGGACGGAACGAAGACCACAAGGTGATGTTGCCCATTGAACATGTTTGACACCTGACCATGGCCCGGCTCGGAATCCTTGTGCAGCATCGTGTGCAGGATCTTCGTCGCTTCTTCCCGGTAGGCGTACATCCCTTTGCCGTCGCCCCATCGGGCAGAGGCAAACAATAACGACGTCGCAAACCACTCTTCTCCGTCTGACGCAGCCGAAGAATCCAGTGCCGCTCCGTCTTTGGTGCAGTGCCATGCAAAATACCCTTTGTGCGGCCCCTCCTTGATTTGCATGTTCGTCGTTGCCCACTTCCACAGTCGATCGAAAACGTCCTTCTTGTTCCATTGGACAGCGATCATCATGCCGTACGACATGCCCTCGGTCCGGACATCGTTGTTGGCAACGTCCAGCACATATCCCATATCCGGTTCGACGGGATAATACACCCGTTCGTTCCGATTATCGCCGAAAAACAATTGCCTGAATGCGGAGTCGATTTTTCCGTTCACCTGGGCAGGACTCTTACCCAACAATTGTCCGAACAGATCGGGATAGACCCCGGTGAAGTAGGCGCCGGCCTGCTTCCGGCCATCCTGTCCCTGGCTGGAAGAGACTGTGCAAAGGCCAACAAGCCCGATCAGCAGCAATGTCAATCTGTAGGATGTCATGGAGCCCTCGATTACCTGACAAGCAACATCGTTTTCGTTGCCGTGGTGCTGCCCGCTTGAAGTCTATAGTAATACACGCCGCTGGCGAGTCCGTTTGCATTGAACGTAAAGGAATACTTCCCTGCCGGATACCGGCCGTCTGCCAGGGTCGCCACCTGACGACCGAGGACGTCATATATCTGGAGACGCACGTCACTGGTCACTGACCACTGTCCCCTGATCACTGTCGACGGATTGAACGGATTCGGATAGTTCTGGGAAAGCGCGAATGTGAGCGGCCCATCGCCGGCTGGCTCGTGGACCCCGTTGACACTCTTGACCAGTCCGTTGATCGCCATCTGAAGGCTGTCCACCGCATTTCCCAATGCAGTATCTGCCGAAACGGACACCGAATATTCACGGTCGCGCGTGGCCGTTGAAGCAGCGAGAATGGAAGCGAATTGTGACCATGATCCCGTCGTATAGTCACTCTGCTTCAACGTATCTGCAAAGGTGATCAGGGAGTCGAGAGTGTTGTAATGCATCCCCACGTCGACCACCGCGAAGAATGCGGGTTTACACTTGTTCTGCGCGTCCCAGAGCGACGTTGCCTGATTCGTAACAAAAGTATAGGCATCGTTCAAGCCGTCTTTTGAGACGCTGATGATCTTCCCTCGCCCGGAAAGCGCACTGCGTTCGACGAAACATTTGAAGAGCATTCCGTATTGATTCGCCTGCTGTGCGAGAACGGCCTTGGAAGGGCTGGCTACGCCGGTGGCGACATCCAGTTCCGTGACGGACATTTCGCTGCAGATCGGAGCAAATTTGGTATAGGAAGCGATGAATGCCTGGGCGGTCGGAGAGGAGAGGCTGTTATGCTCCTGCATGCCGATCCCGTCAAGCAACCCTGCCTGGTAGATCGGACCGCAAAGCCGGACGATCCCATCGGCCTTCTTCGGTGTGTCCGTATTATAGTCGTTGTAATAGAGCTTAATCTGGGTTTCACCATATTGGACTGTGTACTTCCGCGCAATTTCAAATGCTTTCATGACGTACGTCGTGTCGCCAAACGTCGTGTACCAGTCATTCCCCGTTCTCCGCACCATCCCTGTGTTGTCGTCAATCGCTTCATTCACGACGTCCACTGCAACAAGCAGGCCGGGCCAGCCTTCATGAATGAGCCGGAACACCTCATGCATGTAGTTGTCCATCCGCAGGATCATCGTGTCTTTCGATACCCGGCCGCCGGAACTTGAATATCCCGTGAGGAAGAACGTTGCGGGCGTCTGATTATGCCAGACGAGCGTATGCCCCCGAAACGTAAATCCCTGGCGCGCCGCCCAGTTGAGCTGGGCAATCAGGTCGCCGTTGAATGCGACGATGGGGTGAATATTGATGGAGTCCTTCGCCGCCTGGGTCGTTGCGGCGGTATAGGCTGCGGCGGAACTCGTGATATTCACCGTGTACATCGGCTTCATGTTGTTGCCCGGAGACATGTTATTCATGTGAAATTTGATCAGGTAACCGCCGTTTGGCGTGACGACGGCCGACTGGCCGGGGACCGGCGGATCGGTCGGGAAGCCGATATTCCTGTAGGAGAGAAGGCAGCCGATCCTGAAATCCTTTGAAAACACATTCTTGAGTTGCGGCACATCGGTTTGGATTGTGTCCGATTGGGCGAACCCCTGGACAGCAGCCCCTCCCAGGAACGCGAGTGTGAAGAGGAATGCGAAAAGGACGCGTACGGCGTGAACGAATATGCGTTTCATAGCGGTATCACTCTTTTTAGTTTGAGACGAAAGTCGTAATGCTCGACGGGTCGAGCGTGGCCTGGAAACTCCCGTGGATAGTCGGGATATCGGTTCCCCGGGCGCAATTTTTCGAAATCGACGTTGTATAGGACGAAAACGATGCGGCAGGCCCGTTTGTCATGACGAAGCCTTGTTGGATCGGCGACGACCCGGTGTTTATCGCAACGATGACAATTTTCGAAGTGGTGCCGTCCTTGTATGCCGAAACCCAGACATTCCGCTGGGTCGCGGCAGAGCAGCCGATCCTCGAATATCCCGGGCGCACGAACTTCGCAAATTGTGACATGACATACCCGCGCTTGGTCACGGTGCCGTCTTCCGCGATGGGTCCGTAATACCGCACGATGTACCACCAGACATAGGCATTCATGCCGGCGCTCATGCAATCATGGATCTCCTTTCCTGTAGCAAGCACGGCTGTCCATGTCGTGTCGAGGACAAGGTGCTCGGTCATCCAGAAATCCTTCCCTTTGCTTGTCGCAAGGGGATACGGACCAAGCCCTCCCCCATAGATGTGTCCGGCGATAATGGCCACGTTCGCCGCTGCAGCAGGATCATTCAGTGTAGAATCGGAAAGCGCGTGCACGAAGTTCTGGGACTCCGGCATCATGATCCTGGTCCCGATCGATGCCGCGTTGTTCTTCACAAACTTGAGGAACTGCGTGGCGTTCCAGCTGCAGGATTCGTACGTCACTTTGGCGTCGGGCTCATTCTGCACCGACACGGCATACAAGGGTACGCCATTGCCCGCCATGTAGTCGGCAAAGTTCTTCAGGTGGGCCGCATAGGATGCATACGACGTATCGTTCAGCACCCCTGCAACAATACTGTCACTGCTTTTCATCGCCGGCGGAGGGGTCCACGGTGTCGCGAAGACAATGGCGCCGAGCGATTGCGCAAGCGTCGCCGTCGGCAGGTTTGCACTGAATTCGCTCACGTTATCCGTGAAGGGAACTCGCAGTCGCAGGATCGTCATCCCGATCTGACCAGGCCCCGTCCCGAAAGCCGATTGAACCTGGTCCGAGGTCATATCCGGCCGCCAGGGAAGAATATTCGCTCCTCCGAAACCGCGGATCGTCTGAAGCACGCTGTCCAGGACTACTCTCGAAGCCGGAACGGCGACCTGCGCATTCACAACGTAGTCCAATGTCGTATCGCCCTGGACGACGACATTGTCAAACTGGGCAGGAAGCACCATCGGCGATGTTCCGGCCGCCGTGTCAATGCGCACGGAGTATGAAGTCCCTGCCACTGTCCGCAGAAGGCCGGGGACCGTGTTTGCCGCAGGCAGCCCAAATGGGACCTGCAGCGAGGGAATACCGCCGTCTCCCTCGCCGAAGACCATCTTCCTTGTCTGCATTTCATTCCCCGCCTGCAGGCTGTAAAAATAGACGCCGGGAGCCACCCGGTGCCCGCTTGCATTGTTGCCGTCCCAGAGAACGCTGTGTGTCCCGACAGATTGTATTCCCTGATGCGATTGCCGCACAACGCGCCCGAGAATGTCATAGATCGTGACGCGGACATCCCGTTGCACGTTGAGCTTGTAGGGAATCGCCGTCGTCGCCGAGAACGGGTTCGGATAGTTCTGCTCGAGCGCAAACCCCGTTGGGACGGAGGCGCGCGGCTGGACTGACGTCAAGGTGAGCGAGAGCTGGTATTTGCCGGTGGAATCCGTTGCAGTGGAAAACGAATGTGACGAGTTCGACGTCTCGATGTATGTCACCGTGGCGTTGCGCACGGGAGCAGTCGCTGTCGATACGATCCCCCTGGCGACGACCGTCTGCGCAACAGCATCTCCCCCGATATCGGCAAGACATAAACCGATGGCGAGGATCATGAACTTGTCCACACGTTCCATTTTCATGATCATCTCAACCTTCAAAATTTGACGAACGACTCCGCCTCACGTTGTGATCGACCGACGTCGGTCGTACTGGATGCACTCCTCCTTCTACTTCAAAACAAGCATCGAACGGAATGCCGAGTAGTTTCCCGCCTCAAGTCGGTAGAAATATGCTCCACTGGACAGTCCACTTGCATTGAACGAGAATGCATGCGTACCCGCAGGGTAGCGGCCGTTTGCCAGAGTCGCCACCAGCCGGCCAAGAACATCGTAGACGTTAAGGGTCACCCAACTGTCCACTGTCCACTGTCCCCGGATCACTGTCGTCGGATTGAACGGGTTGGGGAAGTTCTGTTCGAGTTCATAATGCACAGGAATGGACCCGACGTCCGGCGGACGAACCCCCATGGTTCGATTGGCCCCGTCAAGAAACGTCAGCCACTGAACCGCAAAGAGTGTGTCGGACCCCGAGGCGACAAAACGCAGATAGATATCGTGCGTTCCGCGCACCGGGAAGGCGATATTCGTGCGAAACGACTGAAACGTGTTCGCACTCCCGGTATTGCCGATGGAACATTGGGCGATCCGCGTTCCGGTTCCCAACGAGTCGAGCCAAACCTCGACGGTGCCGCCCGTAGCCGCACACGAGGCAACGAGTTCAAGGGAATCCGGAGTACGCTGGTATTCGGCATTTCCAAAATCCACTCCGGCATACAACGCCCAACCCTGATTCGTCACGGCTTGAAGCGGTCGTATGCCACCCACCGTTCTCGCAAGTGCCGTTCCACTCTGATTGGCCGGACATTCAGCGAGAATGGGCGTGTATGCATCACGATAGATATAGAGGTCAAAGTCAGCCGAGTTCCCCTGAACGTAGAGTCCCTGTCTGTTCCCCGTCCACGCGTTGTAATTCGACTGGAGGCCGTCCATGTCCGTGACGTCGATCGTCGCCCCGACGGGAATCCAGTTCTTCCCGTCGACACTCCCGAAGCCGGAGAGGAGATGGTTGACGCGAACGAGCTTCAACCAGACGATGCTTTCGCCGGTTTGGACGGGGGCATTGATCTGGTAGCTCGTTGTCTTGTAGCTGAACCCAACGATCTTCTTCCCGGTGCTGTCCATCGAACTGTAGAGCCGCGCAGAGAGCGTTTGTAGCCCATTGAATACCCAGATCCCGGCCTGGTCTGAAACCGAGGCCGGCTGAAAATCAACGCGCGTGATGATCGCATAGTTGTGTTCGCCGTCATTCTTGATGACGGTATTAGGCTTCCCTTTGGGCGAGAGGGTGAGCCAGCCCGGACGGTGTGTCAAGGAATATGATGACGTCGGCGTGTATCCGAGAAACGACCATTCGGGGTTCATCGAGACTGAATCGAAATAATCAGAATGCGGAACCATCCACGGAATGCCGCTGCTTGGAAGTCGAGGAGCCGTTCTGAACTGATTGACAGGAAAGTCCGCTGTCGGTTTGCCGTTCCCATCATACAGGACCTGGTTGAGCAACCCCTGTCTTCCCTGACCATACCATTCGTTACTGTTCCCGGAGCGCCATAACGGGTGGACCACCCAACTGGTGCTGTCGTCGAGCATCACCGCGGCCGAATTGTGGTTTGGGTTCTGAAAGACGGCCTGCGATTTCAAAGGATCGTTGAGATTGAAGAAATCACCGAGGTTTACCCACGATGATTGGCTGTCGGTAAGCGCGCTGCTCCTGAACACCTTTTGACCGCCGGCGACATTGAGGGCGAAACTATAATAGTAGAACCCGTTGTGCTTCCACATCACCGGGCCCTCCGCCCAACTGTAGGGATAGCCCGGTGCGGGGTTGATCCAGGTAAGATCATAGACGGCACCGCCGGGCTGACCATCGCTGCCCAACTGCACGATCCAATTGTTGACCTGACCGTTCTTGACCAGGAGATACCAGTTTCCATCGTCGTCAATGAAAATCGAGTTATCATAGCCGAGCCCGGGAACCCCGGCCGGTGTTGACATGGCAATGGGCATGCTCCACGGGCCCCGCGGGTTTGCGGCGGTTACAAAATACATGACGTTCCCACGGGAGAAAAAGTCCCAGTAGGTACCGCCGTGGTACACCATCTGGCCGCCCCAACATCCGCCTGCGGGGGCGTCACCGTACCCCGACCACGCAGCGCTGACGGGCTGCGCGATCGCCTCCCAATGGACCAGGTCCGTAGAATGGTAAATGACGGGGGTGGGATTGAAGGAGGAACCCGTGGTGAAAAAGTCGTTCCCGATTTTTGTCAGTGTGCAGTCCGGGTGGTCGCCGGGAATCACCGGATTCGTGTAGGTGGCAAAAGACGCTGATTGTGCAAGTGCCGGGTTCCTGGAAACCGCCAACAGAAGAGTGATCACAAAGAGTGATTTTCGCATTTTATTTGTACGTATACAGCCGTACCCTTTGAATGACGAACGTGCTCCCGGGAAGGTTGAGATGCCTCCCTTGATGGTCTTCATCGCCGTTCAAGCGACGTCCCGCAATCCACCTCCCGTCTACGACGTTTCCCTCTTCGATGCTCTCGATCCCCGCGATCGAACCATCGGTGGAGGTGGATCGGAACGTGACAACCACGCCGCTCCCTGCTACATAAAACTCGTTGCTTGCCGTCATGATGATCAGGCCGCCGTACCGGGGAACGCTGCCTTCAATGCGTGCCGCATATGGCCAGGAATATTCATGTTTCACGGTAAAGGTGAACTTCCCCAGCGTGATTTCAGCCGTCTGTGTCGCGCTGTCGAGGAGAAACCCGGCCATCGTCCCCGTCCCCTGGTGTTCGAGGATCATCGGTGTGAGCTGGTGAAGAATGTCATATGCGCGCCTGAAGTGACGAATCTGCATGCTGTCAGCGGACTCGATGGAGAACGGGTCATACCCGATGGCATTGTGTTCTCCAAATGCGAAGAAGGCATTTGCGGGACTCTGGCGTCGGTCCACCTCGGGGATGAAGACAGCATTCCCCGCACGGTCGTACTTGCCCAGCCACTCGGCAAAATTCGTAAAGTAGATGTCCGGCGCAAGAAAGTCGATGTGCGGCGCAGCCGCACGCCACACCTCCATCAGGTGTGGAAGCGGACCGGCACTGGGATACTGCCCGGGCTTATAGTTGGGGCGAATGAGTGCAGCGTTGACATACATCGGCAGCGGGTACTCCTTCTTTCCCGCCTCTGCGACAAAGTCTGTGTACTCCGCAAAGTGCCACGCCATAAAGATCTCGTCGGTCGCCGACCCGGAACCGAACACCTGGTTCCACGTCCCCGTGCTCATTCGTCCTGAGGAATTCCATGCGTCACGCACGCTCGTGGAAATGGAATCCTTCTCCGTTCGCAGGTATGCGGTCAGCGACTCGGGAACCTGTTGCGTAAATGCCTGCTCGGCCTGGGCGCAATAGTCTCTCGCCTCCGGGATCATGCCGATCTCGTTCTCCACTTGAACCATGATGACAGTGTTTTGCGCCGCATCGATGGTGCGGAGATGCTTCATCAGTGCAGCGAATGCCTTTGCATCAGCGTTTCTGTTCCCGGCACTGAAGGGGGTGAGAATCTCAAGCGCTCTCCCGTCCTTCATCCGTGCCCGTGGGAACCGCGCTTGGTCCGTCTTCACCCAGGAAGGGGCGTAGCACGACATGCTGTTCTTCCACGATCCGAACCAGAGGATGACGATTGTCAGGCCGGATTTTCGGGCAGCGTCGACGAGGTTGTCGACGAGTGCGAAATCGAATTTCCCCTCCCGTGGCTCGACGAGCTCCCAGTACACGGGCATCTCTATCGTGTTGAGCTCCATTGCCCTCAGTTTCGACCAAACTGGTTCCATGTACTTCGTATCCGATGCGCTCGAATTTCCCAGCTCGCCGCCGATGATGAGGTAGGGCTTGTTGTGGACGATCAACTGGGTTGCTGTTCCTTCCTTCCGCAGATGCGGGAGTGTAGGCGAAGATTGTGCGAAAGCCAACGTCACCGAGAGCGCCCCAATCAGCAGTGACACCGTTCCGATCCGCAGCGCATGCAATGCGGGTGCGACATTTCCGAGGTGGACAACACAGGGTAGGATTCTCATCGCCAGTGGCATTTCCAGTGGGGACCCCATTCGTGTGGGGTGTGATGCATGTGCGTCACGACGTTCGGGCGCCTGGAATAAAAATGCGGCCCGCCAGAAAAGGCAGACGGGCCGCATTCGACAGCTCCTCAAGCTACTTCATCAACAGCAGCTTCTTCACTGACGTGAAGTCGCCTCCATCTGTACCCTTCGCGGTCAGGCGGTAGAAGTAGACACCGGTGCTGACGTTGGTGGCATTCCACACAACGCGGTATCTGTTTGCCGTCTGGACGCCGTCGACCAATGTCGCGACAACGCGGCCGAGCACGTCATAGATGACGAGCTTTACGCGCGATGACTTCGGCAGGTCGTAGCTGATGGTTGTTGACGGGTTGAACGGGTTCGGATAGTTCTGCTCCAGGCTGAACACCTTCGGAACTTCCGGCGGCGGTGCAACAGCAAGCAACACTCCGGTCGAGAACAACCTCGCCGTCGAGTACGCGCTTGCACCACCGATGTCCTGGGCATTGACATGCCAGTAGTAATCCGAATTCTCAGCCAGCGGGGCACTGAGAGTCACGACCGTATCGAGGGCGACAGTAGTGTCGCTCACGATGGTGGCAAATGCATTGTCTGTCGCGATCTGAATGCGATATTTCGTCGCATTCAGAACAGGACCCCAGGTAAATCGCGTCAGACGGTCGACATTGGTCGCAGCACTTGCGGGCAACCCAGCCGAAGGCACGGCGGGAGCCGCAACGACGGTCGTAAACGTATTGGCGCCGGTGAAATAGCTCGTCCCACCTGCGTTGATGGCCTCAACCTTCCACGAGTAGTTAGTGAGTCGTGCAAGGTTTCTCACCAAATACATCGTGTCCGATATTCCGGAATAGGTCGTGGTCGTGTTGACGGTTGAGAGCTGCAGGTTGTAGGATGCTGCATTACTCACCCGATTCCAAACAAAGAGGACGCTATCCGTGATGACATTCTGCGCACTGTTCGCCGGCGCGACAAGCGTCGTTCTGGCGGGCGGACTCATGATGGTAAACATCTGGGTCGCGGAGAATGCAGACGCGCCGAGATCATTCGTCCCCCGCACGCGCAGATACAACGTCTGGCCGCCGGAAAACTGCGCCAGATCCGTCGTGTCAGCAGTTGAATCATTCGTGACGAAGGTGAGGAATGACGGGAGCGTCGAGACCTGCCACTGATACCGGGAAGCATCCGTCGTCTTATTCACAACCATGGTAAGATTCGCCGGCCAACCCGAGGCCCCGCCGGAGAACGGATCTTTCACAACCACCGCTTGAATGTCGGACGCAGCCCAGCCAATGTGAGGGATTTGCGCTCCGGCGCTGTAGCTTTCGAAATTCTGAGACGGGCCCATGCCACCGGTCGTGTCCCAAAGCGTGACGTTATCGGCATACCAGACCGTCGGAACTCCGGTACCGCCTATGTTCCCGGTCGCCGCGCAGTTGATCCCAAAGTCAACATAGATGGTATCCTGCAGGGTAGTCGTGTTCTTAATATTGATCGTGATGTTCTCCCACCCTGTCGAACCCATTTGGGCACGGTCATACGTGCCAACTTGATTGGCCGTATTATCATACGCGTGTCCTGTTGGCATTGCCTGGAATGCTTCAACCTGGATGTTTTTGTAGCCAACGTCTCCTTGCGCAAAGTAGCCCCGGAAAGTCAAGGAGCCGTAATACGCCAGGGTCTTTCCAGCCGGCAGGACGAATTTCAGCACCGGCGCAGCATTGTAATTGTTGATGGTATTCTTCAGGACATTGGACACGGACGACGGCGTAACGATCGTGGGTACCTCCACCGCTGCGACTCCTGCCGTGGTGAAATTATCGGCAGTGGTGTAGTCGCTGGTGAAGCCGCCGTTCATCGCTGCGACACGCCAGTAGTACTTCGTGGCGGGTCCAAGGGTATAGGGATAGCTGGTGCCGGTCACCGTCGCATTGACTGCCAGAAGTTTCTTATTCGCGAATGTCGGATCCATGGACACCTGGACATTGTATCCCAAGGCATCCGTGGCCGCATCCCACTTCAGTGTATCCATCGCTGCGACAGCGGTCGCGCCATTGGCCGGAGATTGAAGGGTCGGCATGTTCGGAACAGCCGAACCTTCCTTGATTGTCCAGTATTTGTCGACGGCGAGTCCTGTGTAGGTCGCTGTCGTGCCATCAGGCCACAACACGTCGACCTTGTCGATGGACGTGTTGATGCCGATACCGAAGATGGCCCGCATGTCTCCGTGGCCTGACGAGCCGGCCTCCGCCCTGATGTAGCGGTACTGTTTGATGGCGCCGCCCTGCGTGGTCACGGTAAAGCGTGCGCCGACGGCATTCATGTTATGGCCGGACCCGACTGGCGTGAAACCGATCCAGTGGTTCGAGTTACCGCTGTTCATTTGCAGCACCGAATTCAATCCGGTGTAATTATAAATATCCAGGAAGCCGTCGTTGTTGTAGTCGACAAAGCCGCCTGCTCGCCCGCCACCAGCAGTCGCCACGTAGTCCTGCGAGGTCACCTCAGTATACGTGCCGTTGCCGTTGCCACGGAACAACCGTGTGGCGCCGAAGGTCGTGCTTGCGTAGACATCCGGGATTCCGTCGTTGTTGTAGTCGCCGATGTCCCATGCCCGAATACTGCCGGAGGTCGGCAATCCGGATGCAACGTAGCTTATGCCATTCCACTTGTCGGTAAATGTGCCGTCTCCTTTACCATACAGGACAACAATTTGTTGACGGACGGCGTTGGCGGTCCGGTTGTTTCCCGCCGCCAACCCTGTGAGAATAAGATCCACGTTTCCATCGTTGTTGAGATCGCCCCATTGACTGCCAATGGCAGCGAAGTGACGCACCGTATCATCGACCACAATTCCCGTATCCCGACCAAGACTGGCGAACGTGACGCTGTCACGGGTACCGTCTTTGCTGGCAATGATAGAATCGATACGGTAGTACGACGGGGACGTCGGAACGACGAATTTCCCGGTTCCATCATTCAGGAACAGGACGCATCCCTTTCTTGGACCCGATGTGCCCGTGTCCACAATGGAATATCCATTGCGGAAGCTTGGCATGAACAGGTCCTGATATCCGTCATTGTTCGCATCGAAGAAATGCACATCCCAGGACTCGTAGGACAGGGCTGTGTCGATGGCGAGATTTCCCGCCGTTGCGCTCTTTCCAATATTGGTGAACCCTGCCGCACCCCCTTTTAACAGCCAGATGCCTCCGTTGACAGGCCATGGTCCGCTGCTGCCTGCGATATTGGTGAAGTTACCAGGCCACGCCAAGCTCAGGTAATTGCTGTGATCGATGGGTCCCGCCGCGGCGCCCTGGAAGACTTCGCCCGTGACTCCCGTCGACGGAAGATCGCCCGTCCCGGTCGCAGCAACAAAGACTCCAGCGCTGTCATAGAAGAGACCCGTTGATGGAGTTGCGTTGTTCGTCGAGAACACATCCGGAACTCCGTCGCCATTGAAATCGGCAAAGAGCACGCCGACAGAGTTCAAGTTCCCCGTAAAGCCGGCGACGCTGGTGGACGCCACTGGGGCAAAAGTGGTGAGGTGGTTCAGCAGAATATTATTTGGTGGAATGAAGACATCCTGCGTGCCGTCGCCATTGATATCCAACCAGGCGAATCCGCCGTTTGAAGCGCCGTTCGGCGGCGTGACGGCCGGTCCAGAGGAGAACACCACTTCCTGGGCGACCAGCGTGGTGCCTCCCAGAAAGAGGAGAAGTGCTCCCATTACTACAAGAGAGAAGAACTTGCTCATAAGACCTCCGCTCATATTGTTGATGGAGTTCTGGAAATTGAAGGTGCTGCATGATGCTTTATGGGAAGTCAACCTTACGACCAAATCACCTCCTTCCGGGTCTTTTCTTCAAGATCTGTTCTTTTCACGGAACTGAAACCCTTCACCCCACAAGACACAGGGCGCTGTGCTGATCCCGTTCCCGGGATCAGCACAGCTGTGTATTACTTCATCAGAACCAGCTTCTTCGTGAGAGAATTGGCGCCAGCCTGCAGCTTGTAGAAATAGACGCCGCTGGCGAGGTTCGCGGCATTGAACGTCACCGAGTGCTGTCCGGCAACCTGCATACCGTCGAAGAGCGTGGCGACTTCCCGGCCAAGAACATCATACACCTTGAGGGAGACGACTGCCGCCTTTGCGATGGAGTACTCAATATTGGTTTCGGGATTGAACGGGTTCGGATAGTTCTGACTGAGAGCAAAGCTCGCTGGAGCGGTTGACTGGATCGGCGCGCTAGTGATTCCGTTTTGCAGCTCATCCTGAATATGCGCATCCTCCGTCGCGGCCTGGGCCTTCCATCCCGAGTAGTTGGTGGGAATGTTGTTCCACCAGCGGTACAGATCTCCGAGAGGGAACCCACCCATGGCTGCGGTCTTCAGCGTTGCGTTTGTGTACCTCATCTGCTCATTCGTCGGCCAGACTTGATTGACGTCCGAATGGGGGTCAAAGGCCCAGGTCGTATCCGAGTTGTCCGTCCACTTGCGCAGGAGAAAGCTCTTGATGCCATCCAGGTTCGTCGGCGCGATGAGGAACCCCGGGTTCGTCGAGTCGTACACGTTTGCCATCGAGATATAGGGCCAGGTGGTCTTATTCTGGAAGAAGACCATCGTCTTCGCACTCATGATCGGTTGCGGTCGCGGCACGCTATCGGGGAACCCTGAAGCGACCCGATTGCTGTAGGAGTTGCCTCCTGTGGGGTTCGTCGTCGCGTCGTAGGGCGCCATGTAGTTCATCAGCCACTGATCGTACGAGTAGCTGTTGTTGGAGAAGAGAATGTGTCTCTCGGACTCAGTGAACGGTACGGAGAAACTAAAGTTTGTCGTCCCAATGGTGTCGATATTCACTGTTCCGCCGACTGGCGTCGTGCCATCGGACGCCGGAATATAGCCGAACATATAGGGGTTCACAAAAATCGAATTGGTCACAGAGAGCCAGTGCCACCAGCCGGATTCCAGTGAGTACATCACCACGTTTAGGAACGTGCAATGGTTGAACTTCACGTAGTCGGCATACTCTGCGCCTTCCTGCATATACACATATCCCAAATTCGCGAAGGTGGTATTTACGAAGGAGAGACTGTCAATATGCCACCCTGAAGTGCCGAATGGGAACGACACGGCTCTCCCATAGTAGCGGAAATGCGTGTCCGTGCAATTCCGAAAATAACAGCCGTCGAACGACAGTCGCGCATGCGCTGCCGAGACCGTCACAGCGCCTCCCCCGTTCGATATGGGTGCGTAATCGAAGATCACATTTTGAAACACACCATTATTGAGGTTGTCGGTGGTGTCCTGGTCGATCTCGAGGGCTGATCCGACCTGAGTGCCGACCCCATCCGTCTGGGTCGTCGCATACAACACCCAGATGTTCTTCATGTAGATGTCACCGAAACAATCGAAGTTGAACGTTGTGTTGACCCCGCTGCTCGGCGTCCAACAGATCATCGGCGGAGCGGCGGTCTGCACCGTTCCCGGGTCGGGAGCAATGAGCGTCAACTTTGATCCGGCAGGGACTGTGATCGTGGAGTTGAGGACATAGAGTCCGTACAGCTTCAGTCGAAAAACGGTGTTCGAGAGCGTCCCGGCAGTAATTTTGTCCGAAATTGCAGTGTTGAGGGTTCCCTCACCGGAGGCAAAAAAGTCCGGGACATCCACCGTATCCGTCTGGGCATAAACCAGTGCGGGCAAGAGAAGCGTGAACAACATCATCGCGTATGCACATTTCTTCATTTGACACCTCCGCTGAGCTGATGATTAGATGCGCAATGTGAATCATTTCCTACATCGTATACCTCACTCCGAGGTTCGCTGTGAGGCCATAGTATTGCTGGGACGTGAAGCCGCCGATCGACGCCTGGGCTGCATCGTTCCTTCGGTTGTTGAGATTGGTAATGTCCAGGAACACCTGGAAGCCGGTCCACGGAAGCCGCTGCCGCACGGAAGCATCAATGCGGAAATAGTCCTGTGTGAAGCCGTCTTGCTCTGCAAACGCCCCGATCGTGCTCACAGAGTTGCCCTGGAACAGGAACGACAATCGACCTGAAAATCCCTGGTAGTCGTAGCCAATGAACGCGTTCAGAACGTCGTTGGGCTGGTTGATCAGACGTCCTTGACGGGTGCTGTCGATCGTGACGATTTTGGTCGAGCCGCGCGGATGTGCGGGGTCTGGAGGAAGGATAATGGTGACATCATTCCGCCATGGATACGTCGCGCTCGATGATATATGGGTGTAGTTAATCCCGAGCAATATCCCGTCAAACGGCTGGGGCAAATACCAGAGTCTGGTTTGGAGGTCGACCTCGAAGCCGCGCAAATACGCTTTGTACGGGCTGTTGACGTACGTGTAAAGTTGTGCGCCATCCTTGGGATTAATCAAACCGCTCCCCGTATGCACGACGAAGGAACTTAAGGTATAAAGCCCTGCCGGAGCAGTTGCGTGCAACGCGTATTGCGTGAAGAACGTGAAATTTCTGACTTCCTTGTAGAACCCTCCCAACGACAGCAGCCCCAGTTCATTGCTGTGGAACGTGAAGAAGATGTCATGATTGACAGCCTGCGCGGGGACCAACTTCGGGTTACCGGCCCAAACATTGAACTGCGTGTAGTCCATATTGAAGTGCGGCGAAAGCTGGGAGTAATCCGGTCGGGCAAGGGTTTTTGTGAAGGAGTATCGCACATCAGCCCAATCCATCACGTTCCATTTTGCCTGCACCATGGGAAGCAGATAGCGGTTCGTGGGATGCGCAAACACGGTGTCGACCGCCTGATGGTTGGCATCGCGACCGTCGGAAAGATTGAACGCATCAAAGTATCCCAGGACTTCCTCCCACCGAACGCCTCCCACGACCGACACGTTCTGCAATACGTTGAATTCTCCCATCAGATAGCCGGCATAGTATCTCTCGATGTATTTGTACTTGTTCGGCAAATACTGGTATGGCGATTCAAACCAACCGCCGGCATTGCTCCCGGAGCTGTTGACCGCATTGACCGAAGGTGTGCCTCGCAGGAGGTTCGTGATTCCATTGAGGAAGGACGGATTACTGGCCCAGAGGATGCTCCCGAACCGGTTGTCAAGGAAGGAATCGGTGAGTTTCGAATCTGAGGAGGTGAAATTCGTTCCGGCAAACTCCTGATGGGCAGAATCGAGAGTCACCGGGTAGTGCTGCATGATCAGGTTCACAATTGCGGTAGTGATTGGAGAACCCGCACGGATGCCCGCATACGGAGTACCCTGGTCATTGGTGTGATAATTGTAGCGGAACTCGCCGCCGGTCTTAAAATAGCCGGAAGAGACACCCTCGAGGTTGAAGGGGACTTTGAATTCGCCCTTGTACACCTGGTCATTTTCCTTGTAGTCGGCGCTGAACAAACTGATATTCGTCAGAAACGTGTTCGCGGCTCCCTGATATTGCACCGCCTTCACGAGTGCATCGGGGACAGTATTGACTGGGGTCGCGCCGGGAATTGCGCCGGTCTGGGTGAAATCATATTGAGGTGACCCGGGAGCGTGATTCCGGGAATAGGTGTTGGCCGCCTTGAGGTCCATCGACATAAATCCAAAATCATTTTGGAAGTCAAGAGAATTGACCGCCATGTCTGTCTTGGTATCTCCCTCCCTGTATCGGAAGTTGACGTTGTGGAATTGATAGTCCATGATAGTCCAGTAGTCGTGGGCATTGGATGCCAATCGACTGACAGCATTGACCGACTTGATGGACCCCGAAGGGAGTCTATAGTCAAGGATCAGGTTCGCCCCGTATCGATCCCGGGTTTCAAGATGGCGATTGAGCTGCACATTCGTCACGATGACCGGTCTGAAACCGTCCGGTTGCACAGTACTGCTTTGGGGGGTGTATGTCGCGACCATGTTGTCCGCGTCGCGGTCATAACTCTCAGCGTTCCCCAGCACGTAGACTCCCAGGGCGTCGTCCAGAAACCGATCGCTTCCGGCAGCAACAAAGCGATAATTGCCATACTTGCCGCTCTTCTGGGTATATCCAGTCTGCGCCAGGAGATCGGTCTTGAGTCCTTCCGGGGCCTCTCGCAATTCCATATTGACGTATCCCCCGATCGCGTTCGCATTCATGTCAGGCGTGAGGGACTTGTAGACTTCGATCGTCTTGATCATATACGGTGTGACCATCGTGAGGTCGACGCTTCTGTCCGTGCTGATCGCGCCGGATGTGCCGCCCTGTGACGCTGCACCGATCTGCGTGCTTCCGGTTGATGCAAGCGAAATGCCGCCCACCGCCACCAGGTTGTACTGAGGAGCCAGGCCTCGAATCACGACCTTGCTCGCTTCTCCGGAGCTTTGCAGCGTCGACACGCCCGGCAGCCTGCCGATGGCCTGTGCTGCGTTGAAGTCCGGCAGCTCCTGGATCTTCGCTTCCGAAACGATGCTCGCGATTTTGTCCGATGCGAGCTGCTGGTTGATCGCCTGCATCTGCCCCTTTGCCTGCCCCGTAACCACGATGGTCTGCCCTTCGATCACCTGGGCGACAAGGGAACCATCGGCGATCAGATCCTGGTTTTCCTTGACCGTGATCTGCTTCTTGATCGTCACATACCCGACGAACGAAATCTGTAATGACTGCGCCCCTGCAGGGACGTTGTAGATGATATAATTGCCGTTGAGATCGGTCGCAGCACCCAGGCCGGTCCCCACCACTATCACATTTGCCCCTGGCAACGCGTCCCGGCTGTCGCGGTCGGAGATTTTTCCCTTGATCGTCCCCGTTCCCGCTGCGAGAAGCGTTTGTGCGGCACAGAGGAGGACGATCGCGAGGAGAGCAAATCCTCTCGTACCGATACGATCTCCCGCGCTGCTCCCTCTGCCCTGGAATGCGTTGATCAGGAATCGTAACGAGTTGCCCATAGGAGTATCTCCTTGATTGATCGTGCGGTCAGACCTCATGTTCCGCCAGCTCATCTTGAATCTGCAAATTCATTTTCTTGTCAATGCTATAAAACGTCAAGGCGACCACACCGATGAAGAATGTGATCGCCGGACAGATGCGCGTCGTCGTGCGGATGCCGAAGAGCGCATGCTCTGACTGTGCCGCATTCGGAACATAGTTGTACGCGGACAGCAACCAACCGCAGATCGCCCCTCCGAGACCCAACCCTGCTTTGAGCGAGAAGACGATGCCGGCAAACACGACTCCTTTGGCACGTCGCCGCGTCACCAATCCCGTACCCTGCTTTCTCCCTGAACGGCAGTTTTGTGATCGTTGACTGCAAAGCGCTCTCCTGAAACATGCCGACATCGGCGATTCATGAACCGCGAGCGATTTTCGCTTGAAGAGACCCAGATACCGTACATCAGCTGCAGGGTAGAGCCAGAGACGCTCTTCTCGGTTCCATCATACGACATGAAGCAGAATCCTGTGGACGTCTTCGTCCCGGGATGATGTGCCGATCATGAGTTCAAAGTCCCCCGCCTCGACGAGAAATCTCTTGTCGATGGTCGTGAATGCCAATTGATCAGGACCGATGGGAAGTGCAATGGTGGCGGATTCGCCGGGCTTCAGGTGGACCTTCTGAAATCCCTTCAGTTCCTTGAGAGGGCGAGTGACAGAACTGACAAGGTCACGGACATACAACTGCACGACTTCGTCACCGGCACGGGGACCATCATTCTTTATGTCAACACGCACCGTCGTCGATTCATCAGCACGAACGGTCGATTTATCCAGTCTCGGATCGGACAATTGGAAATGCGTGTAACTCAGGCCGTAGCCGAACGGATAGAGCGGGGTCACATCGTCGAACAGGTATCCCCGGCGGGCCGAGGGTTTGTAATTGTAATAGCAGGGAATGTGACCCGCCGACCGCGGGACAGAGATAGGGAGTTTCCCGCCCGGAGTATGGTCGCCAAAAAGCACGTCGGCAACGGCAGTTCCCGTTTCCTGACCGAGGTACCAGCAATCAAGGATCGCCGGCACGTTCTCCTGGATGAAATTGATGGAGTTCGGCCGGCCGTGGAAGAACACCACGACCGTCGGCTTCCCGGTCGCAAGGACCGCCCTGACGAGATCGTCCTGCAGCCCGACGAGGTCCAGCGAAGCCCTGTCTCCCAGATGGGTCTTCAGCCACGCTTCCCTCGATGTCTGCTCGTTCCCTCCCACGGCGAGGATGACGACATCGGCCTTCCGTGCCGTTTCGACTGCGTCCACGATGGATTTGCGATCCTCGTCGCGGTTGGAGGGTGTCACGACGTCTTCCGACCATGATCCGCCGAGGGTGATCTTGCATCCTTCACTATACAGAACGGACACCTGCTTCGGAAGCTTTTCCTGAATCCCTTTCAGGAGTGTCGTGTAGAAGACCGGGGTCCCGCTGTACCCGCCAAGCATGACGCGGTTTGCGTTCGGTCCGATGACCGCGATCGAACGAAGCTTCTTCGCATCCAGCGGGAGAAGGTTGCCCTCGTTCTTCAAGAGGATGATTGTTTCGTGCGCAGCTTGTAGCGCGAGATCGCGGTTGTCCCGGGCGGTAACGTCGGCCTGAACCTCGTCCGGGTTCACGTAGGGATCCTCGAAAAGGCCGAGCAGGAATTTGTATTTCAATACGGGGAACAGCAGGTCGTCGAGGACCGATTCCTCCACGGCACCGCTCTGCACGAGCTGGAGAAGGTGCGGATAGCAGTCGGGATCGGGGGTTTCGATATTGACGCCGGCGTTCACGGCCAGCAATGCTGCCTCCCGTTTGTCCTTCGCCAGCGAATGACTGAGCGTGTCCGGCTTCTGATGCAGTTCGGTGATGGCAAAGTAGTCCGAGACAACATACCCCTGGAATCCCCACTCATCCCTGAGGACGGTCCGCAGCAACCATCGGTTCGCGTGTGATGGGACGCCGTCGATCTCGTTGTAGGACGCCATCACGCTGACGGCCCCTGCTTTTTGGAGGACTTCCTTGAAGGGACGGAGGAACGTATCGCGGAGAAGCCGTTCGGAGACGTTCACCGGAGCGCAGTTCGTCCCGGATTCCGGCTGGCCGTGCGCAGCGAAGTGTTTAAGGGTCGCGATGAGGTGCTTCTTGTCCTTGAAGGTGGCATCTCCCTGCAGACCACGGACCGCGGCAATACCCATCTGCGAGACCAGATACGGATCCTCACCGAAAGTCTCTTCCACACGTCCCCATCGGGGATCACGCGCGACATCGACCACCGGGGTCAAGGCCTGATGCACACCCCGTGCCCGGGTCTCTGCGGCGATGGAACTATAGATCTCTTCAACCAGTGCGGGATTGAACGTTGCCGCGAGGCCGATGGGCTGCGGGTAGCTCGTTGCCTCTTTTCCTGCGAGGCCATGAAGGCATTCCTCGTGAACGATCGCGGGGATCCCGAGTCTCGTGTTCTCGATCAGGATACGCTGGAGGGCGTTCGCAACCTTCGCGGTCTCACGTGCCGTGAGTCCACCGTTCGTATCACTCAGCCGCGCGATCTGCCCCAGGCCGTGCTTGAAATGGCACTGGATATTCGCTGGACTGAGATTTCCCTCCTCATCGAAGAGCATCTTCTTTTGGACCCAAATGCAGAGCATCTGTGCAACTTTCTCTTCAACCGTCATCCGGCTCAGGAGGTCCGTAACCCTGTCGTTGACCGGCAAACTTGCATTCCGGTAGTCGAGCGTCACTTCGTCATTTACCGCCTGGTTACGAGAGAGTCGTTCCGTCATCGTCAGATTCCGTTTGGGTAAGGTGGAGCTCAGAGGAGAAACAAGGCGACTTCGATGCAGTGCCACACGGGCCAAGGATCTGCTTTCGAACGCTGGGGGAAAAACTGATGAAGGAAAGAGAGCTTTGCCCGAGGTCTTGGCAGCGGCTTCGAATACATCAGTCCATTTTCTATTGCATCAGTTCAAAATCCATTGAATCGATTTAATTTTACTAACAATTTACCATCATGTCAAGCTCAGAACGCGTGATTCGCCCTGATATTTGGACATTAACCGGTAACTATTGATTTTGACGGAGAGAAACAGCATACTTACACGAGTAAGTACAGGAAATTACGAGTCCACCATGGGTTTCTATACACAAGCGGATATTGCAAAAAAATTACACGTTTCTCGCGTCACGATCTCAAAAGCCCTCCGGGGTGATCCTGACATCTCTCCCGCCATGAGAAGGCGCGTGAAGGAGGTTGCCAAAGAGGTCGGGTATAATCCCAATCTCGTCGCCAAGAACCTCCATTCAAAGAAGACCCTCACCATTGGCATCGTCGTCCCCGACCTGGAAAACAGCTTCTTCTCCTATGCGGTCGATAGTATGGTGGATGCTGCCGCGGAGCACGACTACCATGCGATTCTGACAGTGTCACGAGAGAACCAAAAGATTGAGAAGGACAACATTGAGAGTCTGATGGGAATGCGGGTCGACGGATTGCTCGTCTGTGTTTCTCAGCGAACGTCCGATCCTCAGGTGTTCAAGCAAGTGCGGAAGATGAAAATTCCGTTCGTTTTCTTCGATCGCGACCTTGAAGGAATGGATTGCAGGAGTGTAACATTCAATGACGCCCGTGGTGCTTTCGACGCCGTCGATCGCGTCATCAAGAATGGGTACACACGCATCGCGCATTTCGCCGGGTACTCGAATGTGAGCATCGGCAGGAAACGCTGTGAAGGATATCGGAACGCCATGAAACGGAATGGGTTGGCGATTGATCCGGCTTGGGTGCTTGAAGGAGGTTTCGAAATACTGGACGGATACCGTTCCTTCATGAAAATCGTTCAAAAGAAGAAGATACCGGAAATCATCCTTACCGTGAACGACCGTGTAGCGTTGGGCGCATACAAAGCCATCAAACACGCCGGCCTGGACATTCCGAACGATATCGGTGTCATGGGATTTGGATTCAACGAAACCGCGGAGATGTTCTCTCCGCCGCTCTCCATCATTCATCAGGATCCTCGAAAACTGGGGACCGCCGCACTGGAAATGCTCATCGAAGAAATGCACCAGCCGGGAAAAAACGGACCTCGGAAGGTCTCTCTCGAGGAGGAGTTTATCTGGAACAGTTCGATTCTCAAGAAGAACTAGCGGGACCATTTCTATGAAAACGATTGTTGTTGCCGGGGCCGGGGGATTTATCGGCGGCCATCTGACAAAAGCCCTCAACGCCATGGGACACAACGTGCGCGCCGTGGACATTAAACCGTTGAACAAATGGTATCAGATCGACCCCGGTGTGGAAAACCTGGTCCTCGATCTCCGCGCCAAACAGAATTGCTACCAGGCCGTGAACGGGTGCACCGAGGTCTACAATCTCGCAGCAGACATGGGCGGCATGGGGTTTATCGAGACCCACAAAGCGGCATGCATGCTGAGCGTGCTGATCAACACCCATATGCTGATGGCGGCAAAGGACTGCGGGATTGACCGATTCTTCTATGCGTCATCAGCGTGTGTGTACAACGGAGACAAGCAGACCGATCCCAATAATCCCGGGCTCAAGGAATCGGATGCATATCCTGCTCTCGCTGAAGATGGATACGGCTGGGAAAAGCTGTTCAGCGAGCGAATGTGCCGACATTTTACCGAAGACTTCGGACTCGTCACACGTGTTGCCCGCTTCCACAACGTCTTCGGGCCGTTTGGCACATACGATGGCGGCAGAGAGAAAGCTCCCGCTGCCCTGTGCAGGAAGGTCATCGAAGCAAAAATGCTGGGGACAAAAGAGATCGTGATTTGGGGAGACGGGCATCAAACCCGGAGTTTCATGTATATCGATGACTGTGTCAAAGGGATCCTCGCCATCATGGAAAGCGAAATCACGGAACCGATCAATCTTGGCAGCAGTGAAATGGTTTCCATCAACCGCCTGGTCGAATATGTGGAGGAGATTGCGGGGTACACGTTGGAAAGGAAATACGATCTTGGCGCTCCGAAAGGAGTGCGCGGAAGGAACAGCGACAACACGTTGATCAGACGCTATCTTGGCTGGGAACCTTCCATTCCGCTCAAGGAGGGATTGCGAACAACGTACGCCTGGATACAGGAACAAATGCTCAACAGCAAGAGGACGGGATCAAGAAAAACCATATTCAACGAAGTGTAGAAGAACGGGGCTCTTGTTTCCATGGATAGAAAAGTCCTCGTCAGTGGTTGTTTCGACCTGTTACACGCGGGGCACATTGCTTTCTTCAAGACCGCCGCTCAGATGGGGAAACTCTTCGTCGCTGTGGGGGCAGATGAAAATGTCCGCATGCTCAAAGGAAGGGCGCCGTATTTTTCTCAGGAAGAGCGGGTGTACATGGTCAACTCCATCCGGTATGTGGAGCGTGCCTTCGTTGCGGCAGGTTCAGGCATGCTGGATTTTGAACCCGACATGAAGCGTATCAGACCCGATGTCTTTGTTGTGAACCACGATGGTCATACACCCGGCAAGGAAGCACTGTGCAAGAAGCTCGGTGTCGACTATACGATATTGGAGAGAATTCCTGAACCGGGGCTCCCGGCCCGCGCAAGTTCAATCACAAAACAAGAACTGCAATTTCCGTATAGAATTTGCATCGCCGGCGGTTGGATGGATCAACCGTGGGTGTCGGAGATTCATCCCGGCTCCGTTGTCGTTGCCCAACTCCGGCCAACGATGGAATTCCATGATCGTTCCGGCATGGCGACAAGTTCACGAAGAGTCGCCTTTGAAGTCTGGGGAAACTCGCTTCCACAGGGAAACCCCCTGGTCAATGCAAAACTCTTGTTTGGCGCAGAAAATCCCCCGGGTTCACAATACATCTCCGGTTCACAAGATCACATCGGCTTGCTGAACCCGGGAATAAGTCGTCTGTATTATGACGGGAATTACTGGCCCAGCCACATTGATTCGACAAGAGACAAGAATCTCTGCGAATGGCTTTCCAGCATCATGCACTTGATTCCGCTGGAACCAAGGCCGACCGGCTATGATCCTCTCCTGGAAAAACATCTTACCAGAGACATTGTTCGAGAGCTTGGCGGTGCCGGCGAACAATGCTGGACCAGCATTCTGCAACGAGATGCAGCCGGTGTCGGCACTTCGATGACAAGGACTCTTCTCGCATGGAAGAAGATGCTGCCCTATACTGTCCCGGATGACGTGATGAAGGAAATGGAAACGAAGTACTTCCCTTTCACGCTTGGTGCAACGCTTTCCGGGAGCGGCGGCGGCTACGCCGTCGTCGTATCCGAAAAAGAAATTGCCGGGTCCTTCAAAATCAAGATCATGTTTTGAGAAATGACGTCGGTGTCATCGCCGTGGTAGTTGTCTGATTTTCAAAATAGAGCATCCATCGGGCCAAAGGAAGTCATCATGGACCTGTCCAAAATGTTCAAGAGCGAGGATGGCAAGAGCTACGTATTCACGTTTGCGCTCGTAAGCACCTTGTTTCTGTTGTGGGGGATCTGCAATGGGATGATCGATGTCATGGACAAGCACTTTCAAGATCAACTGCATTTGTCGAAGGCACAGTCAGCGTGGGTCCAGTTTGCGCACTATCTGGGCTATCTTCTCATGGCCATGCCCGCAAGTTGGCTGGCGCGCAAACTCGGCTATAAAGGAGGTATTATTTCCGGACTCTTGATCGTAGCACTGGGCGGATTCTGGTTTGTTCCGGCAACGTATATCTCATCATTCTGGGCGTTCCTGCTGGGAGTGTGTGTCATTGCCATGGGATTAACCGTTCTCGAAACGGTCGCGAATCCCTATACCACGGTACTCGGCCCTAAGACGTTTGCCGCAGCGCGTATTAATCTTGCGCAATCGTTCAATGGCGTTGGATGGATTTTTGGACCGATTATTGGCGGAGTCTTCTTTTATTCCGCTGGCGGCTCAGAGGTCGCCCAGGGTCACCTGTACATCCCATACCTTGCCGTAGCGGTGATCGTCCTGGTGATGTCGATTGTCTTTTACTTCGCCAGCGTCCCCGACCTGAATACCGAGGATGAGTATCACCTGAGTGACTCAACCGGGTCCAAGGTCAGCCGCTCTATCTGGTCACATCCGCATTTTGTCGGTGCAGTTGCCGCTCAATTCGTCTACGTCGCAGCACAGGCTGGTATTTTCAGTTTCTTTATTAACTATGTCGTTGAAGAAATGCCCTCCATTTCGCTCGGGCTGTCTCAGAGCTGGTACTTCCGAGATCGCACCATCCTTCGCCAGGGGGCAAACTTCGTGAACGAACAAGGCGCAACGTTCCTGCTCGGCACAATTGGATTTCCACTGTTCCTGTTGGGGCGTGCTACAGGAGCGGCAATCCTGAGGAAATTGAGGGCGCATCGGGTGCTGGGCAGTTATGCGATCGCCAATGTTCTTCTCTGCGGCATCGTCGTTGCAAGGCTCGGCTGGATTTCGGTCGCGGCGATGTTTCTGAGCTTCTTCTTCATGTCGATTATGTTTCCGACGATCTTTGCCCTTGGGATATACGGGCTTGGAGTGAAGGCGAAGAGAGCATCGGGTTTTATCGTCATGGCGATCATTGGCGGAGCGATCATGCCGAAGCTTATGGGTTACCTCGGGGACGTTCAGAACATGTCTGTGAGTTTTCTCGTCCCGCTCGCCTGCTTTGCGCTTATCGCGATGTATGGTTATTCGTGGCCAGCACTCAGCAAGGCGGAATCGCTGGGGGCTCTCCCAGGTGGGAACGGGCACTGAAGCAGTTGAATGAAGAGCAAATCAATCAGGAGTTTATTCCTGCTGAGTCTTGTTTCTCACCAACCGGATGTAATAGACCGCGCCTGCCGTATTGCCCGGTAGCGCTTGAAATCTCAATCGAATGTGATCTCTGCCTTTGACCATCGACGCAGGAATCGCATACGTTACGTCCTGAAACTTCGACTGAGACCATCTCCCTGTATTGTCTTCCGTGAGCAGTTTTGCGTCATCGACGCAAATATCGAACTTCCTGTTCCCCCATTCATTTCCCCAGTAGCGCACCATCAAAGACAAATCAGTTTCACCATGGGTGGTCAGACTATAGCTGAAATATCCCTCGTTGCCGGCATCCCGCCAGAGTTCATCGAAGTTCGTACCGGTATTTGAATTTGAACTCTGCAACGCGTGATCGGCTTCCGGTTGTTGCTCGCCTGGGGCAACAAAGTCGATGGTCCGTCCCTGAAGCGCCAGCTTTTCTTTTTCCACCTTTGCCAGAGAGTCAATATATGTACCGTACTCCGCCTTGGTCAGGGCCATCCAATACATCATATATCGTGAGTCGTGGATTTGGTAAAACGGTTCCAGCACGACGTTCATCGGGTTAACCATCTCCAGTGCGGGGGCTGTGAACGTCAGTGGTTTGTCAGGAACGGGCTTGAGGTCACTGGTGATGCCCGCTATATTGTCTGCAAGGATGATGGGTGCCTTGTCGATCGGCAGTTTCTTCCCACTCGGGATTTGTCCCCATCTACTGTCGTCGGCAACCAGACCTGCGAGATCCTCCGTCCCGGCTCTTGCGGCGAGCACAATCGGGCCGTGGAGAAACGCAATATACGCCGGAACATTCGGCAAATGCTCGATGGCATTGTGCATTGGCAGCGTAATCTCAACAATGTCTCCAGTCGTCCATGATCGGTCAATGGACACGTACGACGATGGATGAGCGGAACACGCCATCGCCCGGCCGTTGACGGAAATCTTCAGGTCGCCGTCTTTCACCCATGCCGGATACCGAACCATGAGCGTGAAATGCGACGACCCCTGCGTCACAACCAGTTTGGTTTTCTCTTCAAACGGGAATGTGGTCTCCTGTCGTAGCGTTATTCCCATCTCCCTCCAATGGAGTTCCGACGGCACAAAGAGGTTCAAGAACAAGGAGTCATGTTGATGCGTGTAGATAAACTCATTGTATTTGCCGTGGTTTTCCATTCCGGTTCCGACACAACACCACATTGCTTCGTTAGGGGCTGAATACACGCGGTAGTGACGGGGACGCACCGGAGTGAAATACACATAACCGCCGTGCACCGGATTCTGCGTTGACAGAATATGGTTGTATAATGTTCTTTCGTAATAATCGATATACTTCGCCTGGGGGCTCGTTCTGAACAAATCCTCCGTCAACTTCAGCATGTTGTACGAATTACACGACTCGGGTCCTTCGACGTCATTGACATAGTCCTCGCAGGCCGCTGCACTCGGAAAGAACTCCCTCCGGCTGTTCCCTCCGAACACCAGCGTGCGATTTCGCGTCACCGTTTCCCAAAAGAACGTGCTGGCCCTCGCAAACTGCTCGTCATGCGTAAGTTCTGCAATGCGCGCGAAACCAATGACTTTCGGGATCTGGGTATTCGCATGCTTGTTGTCGAGATTGTCATGTCCCGCCGCCATCGCATCGAGCAACACTTTGTGAGAAAAGCGCTTTGCGGCAGTTGCGTACTTTGCGTCGCCAGTCATTTGAAAAGCATCGGCGAACACCTCGGCCATACCGCCATGCTCCGTATCAAGCATCGACTGCATTTGGGAGTCCGACAATGCAGCGGTGATGGCAATCCCCCAGTCGCAGAATTTCAGAAACATCATTCTTCGCATCTTCATTCCCGGCGTAGACCCATGCGTCTCGTAGACCGGCGTACATCTTGTGGACATTGTACCATGGGACCCATGCTGCACGGTATGCTTCGAAATTACCGTTCTTCAAGGTAGACCACACGGCCTTACTCTTCGGCACTCCGCCGACATAGCCAATGCCCCAATCAGGATTGTGGAGCGCATTTGCATCCTGACACGCCTTGAGTTCCGATAGCATGTACTCCATGCGCCGCTTGCAGTCACCGTTTTGTGTGGCCGCAGAGTTCATTGCAAGGGCCGACAAATAGTGCCCGCCGATGTGACCGTCAAGGCCGTCCCAATTTGAATAGCTTGCCGCTTTGGGCGAAAGTCCAGCTTCCTTTCGGTACGGCGCCAACAATCGATCGACGTCATATTTTAGAAGAACCTGGATATTCAGGTCGCGGGCATGCTTGAACGGACCATCCAGCAACGTGACATCGCCCAACGGAAAGGCATTATGATAGAGTCGCTCCTGGGAGAGACCGTTGCTGAGCGCCAACATCATGCAGGCAGTGACAAGGACAAGTACAGATTTCATAACGCCTTCTTTCGCTTACGTGTCGTTCCCTATTTGAAGAGCAAGGGTGCCATAGTGTAAAGATCATTTCTCCAGACCGGCCAGGTATGTCCGCCGGGGGAATCATAGTACGAGTAGGTGATCTTCATCGCATCGAACTTCGCACGCATGGACTGGCAGTTCTTGTATGCGATATCTTCCTGGCCCCCGATGGAAATCCAAAAGAGTTTCAGGTTGCCGTTGATTTTGTCGACATTCTTCTCCATGAAAGAATATTGTGCGTCCGCGATGGCGCTCTGCATCGGGAGAATCCAGCCAGAGCTGAAGACCCCGAGCCAGGAAAACAGGTCGGTGTTGTTGATCCCCACATACAGGGTCTGGAGTCCCCCCATCGAGAGGCCGGCGAGCGCGCGGTTCTTTGCATCGGTCCTGGCGCGGTAGCTCTTCTCGATGAACGGGATAACGCAGCGCTTCAATTCCGCCTCGAAGGCCTTCAGCGTATTCTCGCCAAACCCGGGCACGCCCATATTTCCGTCCGGCATGACAACGAGCATTGGTCTCGCCTTCCCTGCCGCGATGAGGTTGTCGAGAATCAGGTTTGTCTTCCCTTGCGTTGCCCACCCCGTTTCGTCTTCGCCACCGCCATGCAGGATATAGAGGACTGGGTAAGTCTCGCTCAAATTGATGTCATACCCGGGCGGGGTGTAGACATAGATCTGACGCCATGCATTAACGACAGTAGAGAAGTATTGTTGTATCCGTATCTCTCCGTGAGGGACATCCCGGATTGCACAGTAGTCCTCCCCTTCATACGGTATATCGATACCGCTTGCCATCCTCCCCATACCATAAAACGTCTCACTCGCGGGATCGGCCACCGCCAGGCTATCAATGACAAGGGAATAATAGTGGAAGCCGGGGCCTTGAGGTTCGGTGGTGACCATCCATACCCCCTGACTATCCCGTTGCATGTCATACAGTTTCCCGAGATCGATCTGCACCTTCTTTGCCGCAGGAGCCTTGGTCTGGAAGATCACCCGGCGATCGGGGAGAATGCGGGGATACTTCGCCCCTCGCACATTTGTCGATGCTGGCAAACCCACCACACTGTACTGAGGAAATGTGGATACGTCCACCGGCTTGAAAATGAGCTGGGTGAACATGTAAAGGTCGTTCTTCCAGACTTTGAAGTCGTGGACCCCGGGTTCCACATAGAAGATGTGGGGAACGTTGTTCGCATCCAGGTACTCGTGCGTGCGTTGACTGAACGTGATCAGACCATCATTATCGCCGCAGGAAATCCAGAGCAGTTTCAGTTTCTTTTTCGCTTCATCGGGATTGGGAAGCAACAACTCCGGTTTCTTCGTGTTCGGCGCAGACGAGAACCCGCCAATCCATGCGAATTCATCGAGGTTGCCGAGTCCAAAATTCAATGACTGGCCGCCGCCCATCGACAATCCAGCAATGGCGCGGTTCTCCCGGTCACCCAGGACAGGGTAACTTTTCTCGATGAAGGGAATCAGATCATCAATCAAATCTCTCTCGAACGTTGCAAAGGCCTGCACTTTCACGCTGTCGAAGATGTTCCCCACCGCTCGATCGTCCTTCATCGCCCGGCCGTTGGGCATAACGACGATCATCGGCTCAATTTTCTTCTCCGCATAGAGATTGTCCAGGATCACCTGGGGGTGACCGCCATTGAGCCATTCCTTCTCGTCTCCGCCGATTCCGTGCAAGAGATAGAGCACGGGGTATTTCTTGCTCTTGGAGAATCCCGGTGGAGTATAGATGAGAGCCTTCCTTGTCGTCCCGACCGTCTTTGATACGTAGTGGATCGTATCGATTGTCCCATGCGGGATCCCGACCCGCACCGAGTCGAATCCCTGCGGGGCATATTTGACAAAAGTCTGGGCATGAGCACAGAAACTCAACGCAAACAATACAGCGACGAACAAGAAGAACGGTTTCATGCATTCACCTTTGTTTGCCATGGACGTATACGTTTCCGAATTCACTAGTGAACAATAGCCGTAGAACTTGATCATCTCTCGAGCAACTGTTCGCTATCAGCTTTGTGCAACGAGCATCATCCACATCAGTGTCTCTTCGTGATGCGTAAGGCGGTAAGCGGCTTCTGGGGCAACTGCACGAGCGATGTGCCACTGAACTGACCATCGATCGGCGAGATTGTCATGTCCCAGGCATCGATAATTTCAATTTCGTACTTTGATTGTTCCGGCAAGTTTAGGATGACGCTACGCGGCTGGTCCATATTGTAATAGACCAGGTAGTACTCATCCTTGTATCCCACCGTTGAAAATGGCATCCACCATTCCAGGATCGTAACGGGCCGGAGGAATCCCGGCGATGATTCAACGATCTGCCTGAGGAATTTTATCCGTTCAGGACTCTTCCCTCTCAAGACCCCACCTTTTGACCACCAGAGAACATCGTTTGATTCTTGAGGCCACTTTGCCGGATTTTCAGTGACATAGGTTTCCCCGTGTCCGACAAATCCGCCATTCGTTACACCCCGCCAGAACTTGTTGACCATTTCTTCGCCTGTCAGGTTTCCCCACGAAAGGGGAATATTGCCTTCATACCGGCATTCATCGAATACCACGGGCTTTTTGTATTTCAACCTGATTTCTTTTGCCCTGGAGGTTTCTTCGTTCTGAATACTGGCATGCGTTAACAACGGGTTCGAGTGATCATACCAAACGGCCCCATTATGGATGCTGCGAAGACGGTTGTACGGATCCTTCTCTGCAAACAGCCTTATGTAATGATCCCAATCCTCCAATGTCTTTCCTTTCATGAAATCATATTCGTTGGCCATGCTCCACCAAACATTTTTGAACGCCGCAAAGCGTGCTATAATGTAGTTGATGTACAAATCATCCGTCTTCCTGTCCATCGTACTGAATCCCCAACGGTCGTACGGATGAAACACGATCAAATCCGCTTCAATCCCCAATGAGTCCAACTGAGCGATCCGCTTTTCGATATTTCGAAAGTACGCCGGATTAAATCGCGTGTAGTCCCAATCGGTCAATGGTTTTCCTTCAAACGGGTAGAGCGAAGGTTCATTCTTGTTCCAGTTGTAATCCTTCGGAAAAATACACATGCGGATCTTATTGAAATAGCCGTTTGCCAGCGTCCGGAGCGTTTGTTGAGCCAATGAATCACCCTGATGGACCCAGGCGTAACATGTGGTACCAAAAGAGTAGTACGGCTTGCCGTCCGCATAGGCGAAATAGAACGTGTCCTGTACTGCGACGGGCCCATGATTGTTCCCCGTGGGTGCAATGCACTCGAAACTCCCTTTCGTACTCCGTAAGGATGGTCTGTTGCTGAACGTTTCATAGCTCCACACACCGAGTGCATTCGGCATGAAACGTATCCTATAGAGACCGTCGCCGTCATAGAATCCTTGGACCGTCTTCTTGACTTTTCCATTCGTGAATACCGCGCCGACCTGGACATCGGTAAACGGGTTCCCTTTGTCGGTCCCTTGAATTGTTGTCTCAAACACATGCCATTTCTCAATTCTGCTTTGCGATGCGGCATTAATGAAAGGCAGCGTCATGAGAGCAATAAACACTGCAATTCTGCACACATGGCATTTCGCCCGTCGGGAAGATTCCTTTATCATCCTGGTTTTCTCCAAATCGCGAGTGATTCCTCACCCTTGGGCACTGCTCAGTCAATGCCCAAGGCGAGCGGAGCTTGTCGTCCATATTTCTGTTCAGTCGACTTTGACCTTAATCTGAGTAAACGAGTGCGGCGGGAATGAACAGTTGACTTTATTGCCATCAACCTTGATCTCTTTGGTCACAGGTTTGTATTGATCCTGCTTGTCAAAGGTAAATGGCTCTTCGAGTGACGCTGCGTTCATGACGCTGGTCTGTGCGCTTCCTGAAAATGCACCTGCGCTATTGCTGATTTCAGCGGTAATGGCTTTGTCCTTGTGCCTGTTGACAACATTGATGTAGACGGTTTTCGTCTCTTTCGAATACACGGACGTCACATCGAGGTACGGAATGCCCTTGTACTTGTCGGTATTGAACGTGTCGCACGCGACATAGGTGTCAATGGAATTCCCGCGACAGTTGGTCGAGAAGAGTTTGAAAGTCTCAAACAGGGGCGACTTGTACGTCCCCTTTTCCCTGTCACTTGCGAGCAGGCCGGTGAACATCGTGAAGTTCCCCATTTTCACCACATCAGCGTGACGGATGAACGAGTTCAGGCACTCAGCGATCGGCAACACGGAGAGGAAGTTCCTTCCGAACGTTCCCCATTCGTCAACCGAGATAGCGATCGGGTTCCGGAAGTCCTTCATGGTCCTGACCGCTTCAATCTCCGCGGCCGTCGCTGTGATCTTCTCTTCAAAATCCCTTGCGCTCGCGCCGACGAACTCATAGTATTTTGGGGATGGTTCCCAGTAACGGTGGATGGAAAGGTAGTCGATCATATCCCCGAGTCCGGTGACGACCTTCCGGTTCCATTCAATCCACTGCCCTGTGCTCTCGTAGTACGACGATCCTGATGCCACAAACTTTATGGTATTGTCCACAGACCGCATCGCCTTCGCGGCTTCCCTGGCAATCTTGACGTACTCGTCGGCGTCCTTGTGCCCCAGTTCCCACGGCGCGCCATCCACCTCGTTGCCGAGATCCCAGATCCTCACTCCGTACGGTTGTTCGTGACCGCCTTTGATGCGGATATCGGACCAGTATGTTCCCTTCTTGTAGTTGCAGTACTCGACCCAGCCGCACGCGTCTTTGATGGTGGCGAGACCAAGATTCACACAGACAATGTTCTCACTCCCGATGGATTTGTTGAGCGCAATCCACTCATCGGTGCCGACATGATTGTTGTCGAGTCCTCCCCACGCAAGGTTGATCCGCGTGGGTCGCTGGCTCATCGGTCCAACGCCGTCCTGCCAGTCGTACGCCATCACAAAGTTCCCCCCCGGCCAACGCATGTTGGTGATCTGCAGTTCTTTCCCGGCAGCGATATAGTCTTTCCGGAATCCGTTCTCGTCCGCCAATGGTGACGATGGATCGTAGAGATTGCCATACACGGTGTTGAAGTCGGTCGTGTCCGGAAGTCCCATCCTCCTCCCGTTGAAATGAATGGGCTCCATAAAGACGCCGTAGATCTTCGGATCAATCGCTCCTATCGTTCTCTCGACGTCGATCTTAATCTTCGCGGTTTGTGCAGATGATGTAAGAGGCAAGGCACATAACAGGAGAATGATGAACTTCTTCATAGCGGTCACCATGGTACGTGGATAGAGATGAGAAGCATTGTGATGGTTACATCTATACTCATGCCATACATTCCTGAGAGACGCGAACGAAAGATGCGTCCACCTGCAGTCGGCCTACCGAAGCAACAGGAGTTTGCGCGTCTCCACGAACGATCCGGCGTGCAAACGATAGAAATAAGCGCCAGACGCAAAGCGTGAAGCATCCCAGACGGAAGAATAGTTCCCGGCCTCCATCGTTTCTCCATTCGCCAACGCTGCCACTTCTCTCCCGAGGACGTCGTAGATCTTCAGCGTAACCTCGGACTGCATCGAAAGTTCGAATCTCAATGTTGTGCGAGGGTTAAAGGGGTTGGGATAATTCTGGCTCAGTGAATATTGTTTCGGAATATTCTTTGTGCTCACGAGCCCAGCATGCATCGGCGTCCAGCTTGCCCCTTCATTTGTGGATAGAAAGACGCCTAGGAAACCACCTGCGAAATAATTCCAGCCACCTGCCCCGTTCGGAGAGACGGCAAGACAAAGAACGGCCGCATCCTCTAGCCCTGAGTTGACCATAGTCCAGCTTGTCCCATTGTTGGCCATCAGAATGACACGGTAACCACTTCCTGCAATGAGATTTGTGCCGCCTCCTCCATTGGGGCAGACAGCAAGAGTCCGGAAATCTTCACCGGCAAACCCATTTTTGAACAAGGTCCAGTTTGTCCCGTCGTTTGTGGAGAGGAAGATGCATCCGCCATTAGTCCCCGCAAACAGGTTCGTGCCACCTGTCCCTTCGGGGCTGGCAACAAGAGATAAGACAGACATGTTGGTAAGCCCTGAATCGACCGCAGTCCAATTGGTTCCATTGTTGGTGGAGAGAAAGACACCGTCGTTGAGAGTACCCGCAAAGAGATTCGTACCACCGTTCCGCCTATGGCTGACGGCAAGCGCACAAACCCATGTCCTCTCTATCCCTGCATTAACCGCACTCCAGCTTGTCCCGTTGTTGGTGGAGAGGAGGACGCCGTTGCCTCGGGTCCCGGCAAACAGGTTCGTCCCACCTGTCTCGTTTGACGTAACAGCAAAAGAGATGACATATACGCCTATGCTCCCGAAACTGGGTGCAGTCCAACTAGTCCCGTTGTTGGTTGAGAAATAGAGACCATTGGTAGTTCCCGCAAAGAGTTTTGTCCCACCGGTTTCGTTTGGGGTCACGGCAAGGGCACTGACCCCGGTGTTCATGGACGTCGAGTTGACCGCAGTCCAGCTTGCCCCGTTGTTGATGGAGCGAAAGACGCCATTGTCAAAGGTGCCCGCAAAGAGGTTCGTGCCGCCTGTCTCAGTGGTGCTGACGGCAAGAGCCCAGACACCACAAACCTCCGGTCCATTGGTGTGCACCCATTGGGCACACAAGGGATGTATTCCGACGAGCGAAGCCCAAACCAGAAACGCTTGACAGCGGAATTTGTTCTTCATAGCTGTATCCCGGCATCTCATAGAAGGAGATCGACTCAACTTTAGCGGTTCCTAGGAGCGTTTGCCTCAGGAAATCATCCAGAACATCTTGTAAGAGGACTGGTCGTTCATTTCACAATGAGAGCGCCCCCACTTCCGAAAGTCACTATCGCACGAGGCAGAGCTTTCTCACCGCGACAAATGTCCCTGTCTGCAGGTTGCAGATGTAGACCCCGCTCGCAAACCTGGAGCCGTCGAATTGCACCTGGTACGTTCCCGGAGCCTGCCGCGCATGGACAAGCTCATCCACTTGCCGTCCGAGTATATCATATACAACGAGACGTACGTCACTGAAGCCTGACGCCTGATTCCCGACGCCTCTTATTATGTATTGAATGGTCGTCCTTGGGTTAAAGGGATTGGGATAATTTTGACTGAGGACGGTACCCGATGGGATGTCCACACCGTTGTTTCTCACTCCCGTGATCAGGTCCGATACCAATCGACTCCACGCGCCGAATCCGCTGGTCCCCGCAAACAGCACTGGACCGCCCGTCGCATTGGGGCACACGGCGAGAGCATAGACGCGCGTGTGCGGGAGCCCCGCGTCGGCCGCGGACCAGCTGATCCCCTTGTTCGTGGAGAGAAATATGCCGTCATCCGTCCCCGCAAAAATATTCGTGTCGATTACTGCAAGAGATTCAACTGTCGAACCTGTGAGCCCTGTGCCGGCTACATTCCAGCCCGATCCTTCGTTGGTGGCACGATAGACCCCGTTTGCAGTGCCTGCGAAGAAGCATGCGACGCCTGACTCCGTGGGACAAGCGGCAAGAGACAAGACAGCCGCGTCCGAAAGCCCTGATCCCACTGCACTCCAGCTTGTCCCGTTGTCGGTTGTACAGAACGCACCACCGCCATACGTTCCCGCAACGAGAAAGGTGCCGCCGGTCCCGTTGGGACAGACAGCAAGCGAGAGGATCTTCAAATTCGTGAGCCCCGAATCCACCGCCATCCAGCTGGTCCCTTCGTCGGTAGAGAGGCAGACGCCGCTCGAGTACGTGCCTGCGAACAGATTCGAGCCGCCCCGGCCATTGGGGATGGCCAGAAGAGTCCGGAGAGATGCGCTTGTCAGTCCGAAGCTTGCCACGGTCCAGCTTTCCCCATTGTTAGTGGATCTGAAGATCCCACCCCCTGCGGTCGCCGCAAAGAGCTCCATGCCGCCTGCCGCGCCGGTCATGGCCGCGACGGAAGGCACCACCCGGTTGGTGAGTCCTGTGTTCAATGCTACCCAGCGAGCCGTATCGGCCCCCAGGAGAAAAACGCCGTAATTCGTTCCCGCCATGAGTCTCCAGCCGTTCGATCCGTCAGGGTTCGCGGCAAGGGCATAGACATCCGTATTCGCGAGACCGGAGTTCACCGCCGTCCAGCTCGACCCACGATTGAGAGAACGGTAGACGCCGGAATTCGTGCCGGCGAAAACGGACAAACCTGCCCCAAGCGGATTGATCGCAAGCGCAGGAACGTTGGCGTTCTCGAGACCGGCATTGACCTCACTCCAACTTGCACCGCGATTTGTGGAACGGAAGACCCCGCCGCCATTGGTCCCCGCGAAGAGAATCGTCACTCCTGCACTGTCTGACCGTGTGGCGAGGGACAGGACGACCGGATTCGTAAGCCCTTCGCTTACTGACGTCCAGTTCGATCCATTGTCGGTCGTGCGATAGATACCGCCTCCGTTTGTCCCGGCAAAGAGAACCGGGACACCTGTGTCGTTCGAGCAGACGACGAACGACAAGACCACGGAATTTGTCAGTCCGGTGTTGACCTCTCGCCAGTCGGCCCCATTGTCGGTGGAGAGATATACACCGGACCCATAGGTTCCCGCAAAGAGGTTCGAGCCGCCCCTCCCATTGGGACTGGCGACGATGGTCCAAATATGCGGGTTGATCAGTCCGGAACTCACCGTGGCCCAGGTTGCCCCGTTATTGGACGTGCGATAGACACCGTCTCCAAATGTGGCAGCGAAGAGGTCCGTCCCGCCTTCTCCGTCCGGGCCTGCGGCGAGCGACCAGATCAGCGGACCTTTGAGCCCGTTGCCGGCCGGAGTCCAGGAATTCCCGTCGTCGGTCGACAGAAGAATATCGCCGCCAACCCCCGCGAAGATATGGCTCTCGCCGGTCACATCGGTACTCACAGTGAGAGCCCGAACGATCGAACCCGATAGCCCCGCGTTGGCGGGTGTCCAGTGTGATCCGTTGTCGGTCGATCGATAGATCCCGCCGCCATTTGTCCCGACGAGGATGGTCGCGTTCTCTGTACGCGTGGGGCTGACTGCGAGGGAAAGAACCTGAGCTCCTTCCGGTCCTCCGGTTGAGATCCATTGCGCGTACGACGGAGTCACGGCGATTAGCAGGGCTAAAAGCAGGCTCCAGATGCCGCCGACCTTGGTTTTCACAGATGGATCCCCTCGTAAGACAATGTCATGGGACATTGCGCTGAACGCCCTACTCGGCCACAGGCATTTCTTCTGCCACGTTCGATTCCCGCACGCCACCCTCGTGCCGCAATCGGATGGCGGGGCCATCGTGCAGCAACGCGCAGGCATGCGGAGGGCTTTTGGCGATACTCCTACTTTGCCGATTGATCAGAGGTCCCGAATCGAAGGACCGTGAGCGAATTCCCCGGGAATGAACGGGTCAATGTGCTCCCCGACACATGCACCTTCTCCGTCTTCGGTGAGACCTTCGTGGGGTCCTCAAGGGTGTTCTCATCCAGAGGAGACGTGGATGTCAGGACGATTGCCTTGCCGCTGCCGGAGAGCGTTCGAGCCCCGTCCAGGTCGATCCGCGTGGCAGCAGGTTCAGAGGCGGTGTTCACCACTGTCAGGATGAGATCGCCTGTTTTGTCGTCGCGGGATGCGCAGGCACAAAGACTTTTAACATTTGCGCGAGTATCGCCGACTTCCTGGAGGAGTTTACCGTCGAGATACCCCTTCACTGTATTGCCCCGGATTTCTAATTTGATGTCATACCACCGGCCGATTTCGATGGTGGCGTTGATGCTTGCTGAGGTAACGCCAATCTCCATCAAGTCGACGGAATTCCCGTACCCGCCGAGATCCCAGCGGACTCGCTCGCGTCTGCCGCGATTATGGAAATAGACCTGGAAGCCATTTTCCCCGGAGAGCTTTTGGGCCTTCAAGGTTATGGTGTAGTCCGTCCACGTGGTGTCCCCGACAAAAGCAGTAACCCCTGGTGACATTGACGTTTGCCTCAGGACACCATCCTGAACAGACCATTCGCCTCTCCCGATCTTCACCCAATCATCAATGTTCTTTGAGAAGTCCGATTGGAACAGGACTGTGCCATCAGGTGAGACAACTTTGAGATCCTTGAACTCTGCCGTATTGATCCATGTCCCGAGACCGATCCGCCCCGACGAATACGGCGCCGTAATGGTCGAGGCGCCCTCGATCTTCACAGGCAGGTTCACCGTCCCCTGGTTATTCGCGAACATCTCCTGGACGTAGTAGCTTGGCAGGCCAAACCACCGATCGCTGTCGAAGTTAATCAGATTGACCGGCCATGCTTTGTGATTCACGTTGCAGAAGAGCGGGGCGTACGACCCCATCACGACCACATCAGAATTCCGCTCCATGCCGGTCATCCACGCAGCTTCGCCAATTGCGCCACGCAGGTTTCCGTTCCCCGTGTTTTCCGTTACCGCATATTCGCCGATGAAGATCTTTGGGCCTTTCCGATCGTAGCTGTCGTATTTGTTTGCATTCCAGATGAACCATTCCGGATTGCTGTAGTAGTGTTCATCCACAATCCCTGGTGCCGGATCGTGCGGATGACCTCCCGCCCATTCATTCGCGATGAGTTTGATCTTCGGGTATTGTGCATGGATGGCGTTCGCCATCAATGCCCAACGCTCGGCATATGGGGCCTGGCCATTTTCATTTCCTATTTCCACATACTTGAGATTGAATGGCTTTGGATGGCCGTTCTTCGCACGCAGACTACCCCACACTGAATTTACCGGGCCATTGGCATATTCAATTGCATCCAACGCATCCTGCACCCATTGCCCCATTTTGTCGAGGGGAATGACATCCCGCATGGATATCCCCGCGTTGATACAAAAGAGCGGTTCGGCACCCAGATCTTCCGCCATCTGCAAATATTCGAAGTAGCCAAGGCCATGGGTCGCATTATAGCCCCAGAGATTCCACAATGGCGTGCGGGTGTCGATAGTCCCTATGGTGTTCTTCCATTGATACATGTGGGCAAGGTCGTCACCATCCACCCATGATCCGCCGGGGAATCGCATGAACGTTGGGTGGAGCGCATCGAGGGCTTCGGCAAGATCGATGCGCAACCCATGGCCTTTCCAAGTGTGATCGGGCATCAGCGAAACCATGTCCAGATACAGCGTGCCCTTTCCTTCGCCCGAGATTTCCAGATGAGCCCTGGGGTCGCTGCCGGAGGCATTCAGTGTCGCCGAGTAATATTCCCAACCAGAGCCGAAACCTTTGACTTCACCGGACGCCAGCGCCTCACCCTTAGAGTTCATGACTCGAACGATCAGCGGAGCCGTGAATCCATCAGTTGCTCGGGCGGCCAATCGAAGCGTATAGCGATCGCCTTTGACGATATTCATCCCCCAGTAGCCATCATTTTCCAACCGAAACTTCCCACCCGCTCTTCACACAAAGGGATTTGCGGTTGAAGGGGTTGAGCGGCGGAGATGGCGGCCTGGTGCGTGCCTCAGCGGACCAAATTGATGCCGAGCTTTTTCCATCCGCGCTGGAAAACTTCCAGTTTTGCAGCGTGTCGGCATCCTCGAATGAACGATTGCGGACCAGCTCCGGGTAAATGCCGCCATCCGCGGAAAGGTTGATGTCTTCAAAGAAGATCCCGAAGAGAGTCGGGGAGATCGTGTGTCCCGGCTTCCCAACGTCCACCGTGATCTTGGCCGACCCGGACCCGGTGGGTTGAGCATAGAGCAGAGAGGTTGCAGCGCAGAGAATGAGAATCAACAAGATCCGTGGACCAATTGATTCGCTTCATTATTTCACCTCGAGTGATGGGTATTTCCGCGGAGCAGCCGCACGCAGGAACTCGCCAAGGCGCAGCCACAAGAGACTGCCCGGACCAGACTCCAATGTCTTGAGCTCCGATCCGTGGCTCAGTGGGCGCACTCGTCCTGAACCAATCGAAATCGACATAGCCGCCTGTGCTCAGAGTAGCGTAATTGAAGAGACAAAACTTGTTGCCCGTGAAGATCCTGAGATTGAACTTCATTTGAAGAGCATTCCCGATCTTCACGAAGGACCGGTTGTCCAGGCTATAGGAGAACGAAGCCTTGCCTGAACCGGGTACCGTTTTGCCCCCGTAATACGGAGCAGCGCCGGAGCCATGAAGCGCGCTCGCACGCAGATAGATCGTTGATCCCTCCACTGCCGCGGAATCGACGGTCTTGCCATCATTCACCATGATGATGAAGTTCTTCCCATTCATCCTCTTGATTGCGATGAACGCGTAGGGATCCTGAAACACGGCGAGCCCGGCGATGTCGCCGTCCTTCATGTGACCGAAATCCATTTTGGTGGTACCAAGAGAGAAGAGTGAATCAGAGTAATACGCGAAGATTCTCTGTGTCAACGTGTTCCGCGCTTTGGGCAGGCTATCGACGACCGTGGCGGTCTTCAACCTCAGGCATCCCGGTTCTTCCGTCAACGACCACTTCGTCGGATCCGGGTTGTGATTCCATTCCCATTGCATCCCAAGTTCCGGCTTGTCGAACTCGTCGGAGGTCGGGAGCACCGTGATCGGATGAGTCCCTCCCACGTTCGGTTTCCTGTAGGTGACGACGGCCTTCCCGTTGACTCCCACCATCGGCCATCCGTCCTTCCACGTCACTGGCTGCAGCGACGGGAACCGTCCGAGCGGACCATTGTCGACGAACAGCATGGTCCACCATTCGCCCGTTTGCGTCTTGACAAGCGCGCCCTGGTGAATCCCATAATTCACGCCATGGGTGGTGTCACGAATGACGACCATCTGCTCGTATGGACCATAGATGTTCTTTGACCGCAGCGCCGCCTGAAATCCATCGAGTCCGCCATACGTACTATAGAGATAGTAATAGCCGTTGATCTTGTAGACATGCGTCCCCTCAAGCCCGCGGCGAATATCGCCCGTGTACACGAGCGAGTCGTTGCCTTTCGGCGCAAAATTCTGGTCGAGCTCGGTCATGATAGATTTTGTTGTAGCCGTGCGCGACATAGATCCTTCCATCATCATCAAAGAACAGGCCGGGATCGTAGAACCCTTTCGGCAATTTCCGAATCTGCCATGGACCTTCAGCCTTCTCTGCCGTGCAAAGAAATCCGCCTTCGTCGAGAGTGATGAACAACAGATAGAACTTCCCGCTATGGTACTTCAGACTCGTCGCCCATTGTCCGTGCCCGTACCTGTTGCACCCTTGCAGATCGTAGCAAGGACTAAAATCGAATCGTTGAACGGCATTGCAGCAGTACGCCCAATTCACGAGATCGCGCGATTTGAGGATTGTGACGCCCGGAAACACAAACATGGTGGTATTGACCATATAGTAGGTGGAGTCCACCAGGATGACGTCGGGATCCGGGAAATCCGCGGGAATAACCGGATTGGTATACGTCCCATCGCCGTTGTCGCTCTGCATTTTCTGTGCAAGAGCACTCGGGGATGACAGGAGCACCAACAGCATCGCCGCAACAAGAATGTTTTTCATTTTCCATTGCGATTCCTATCTCAGTAAAGTTCGCTGGTTCTAAATGGCGTGGCAGGCAATCCCTCTCTATTGTAGAGGTTCGGGCCTTCCGGATTATTCGCCCACGCGTATCGCACGGCAACCGGCGCAGGCACCGCGTCGGACCAAACCACGACCGTGTTGTGCACGATTCTCGCTTTGGCGGGAACATACTGGTTGTCGGCTCCGCAGATTTCAAAACATCGCAAGGTGTCCCCATTTTTGGCCACCAAACCGGCGCCTACATTTGTGAATGACAAGGAGACCCTTCGACCCTGGATCTTCATTGACGAATACACCGGCCCCGAAAACACGATCCTCTTTTCGCCATACGCCACTTTCTCTGCGGCGAGCGCCAAACGATAGCCAAGATCCTTCTTGTCGACGGGATGGATGTCATTCCATTCTCCAATATCGATGCTGACCGCCATTCCCGTGCCCGGGATGGACAACGCTTTCAATTGGCTCTCGCGAAAGAGCGCCCAGTCATACTTCGTCGTTTCGACATTCACTTCGACGAAGTTTGGCAGCTGTGCATAGATGAAGGGGAAGTCACCTTCATGCCAGTTCTGTCTCCAATCGCGGATGAGCGTCTTGAACAATGCAAAATGCTCACAAGCTCTGCTTGTGTTCGATTCGCCCTGATACCAGAGAACGCCTTTGATTCTGTACGGAAGCATCGGCGCGATCATATCGTTGAAGAGGCCAGTCGGGATCTTTCCAGTAAAAAGACGATCTTCCAGGGGTTCGGCGGAGGCGCCAAGCCGGTAGCGCCATTGTCCTTCAAGGTTGATGGTGTCACTTCCTGTCGAGAGGTCATACTGCTTTCCCGGCACGAACCCGCCGTGACGAATGTAGCTGATGACACGAACGACAATGGAGTTTTCGCCCTGTCGCAAGAGATCCGGAGGTACTTTGTAGGCCCGCTGCGCATATTGAGAACCCGTCGTCCCGACGAACTTACCGTTGATGAAAACGGAGTCCGCATCGGCGATCCTTCCGAGCCTGAGTGTTGCGGCTTTGGAGACCATGGAAGCAGGCACGTCGAAGGTTCTTCTGAACCAGACAACCCCGTTGACCGGGCCGAGTTTTGCATCAGCCCAGTAGCCGGGGACATGCATCGTATCCCATCCTGACAGGGCGAGGGTCGGCTTCCACCACATGTTTAGGGAGTCTTTGTAACCTTCGTCGTTCTGCCTCAATTGTCTACTCCAGTTCCCGACCCTCTCATCATCCTGTTTGTTGAGCCTCCCCAGGAGTCCCGGGTCTTTGAACCTCTCTGCATCTTCATAGTATTTCGGGAACTCCTTGATCGACTCCTCACTGATCCACGCCTCGGTCGATGACCCACCCAGGGACGCATGAATCAGTCCGACTGGTACTTTGTATTTCTCGTAGAGGTATTTTGCAAAGAAGTATCCCACTGCGGTGAAGCCACGCACATTTTGGGGATTGGCGTGGAGCCACTTCCCGGACTTGAAGTCCTTTTCGCGCCCCTGGAAATTCGTTCCCGGGAACACCATGAACTGGCTGATGAACTGGTTCTCGCTCTGTTCGATTTCATCGTGGTAGACAGTCGCAAGCCACCCCAGCGCCAATCCCATGTTGGATTGCCCGGAACAGACCCAGACATCGCCGATGACGATATCATTGATGGTGATCGAGTTGTTGCCATCAATTCGCATTACGTACGGTCCGCCCGCCTTCATTTGTGGAAGTGTGACCTCCCACTCTCCGTTCTTGTTCGCCGACGTCGTGTAGGTCGAATCGAGGAAATGAACGGTGATCTTCTCGCCGTCCGAAGCCCAGCCCCAAATGCGAACCGGTGCATTCCGCTGAAGTACCATTCCGTCGCTGACGAGTCTTGGCAGTTTCACTTCGCCAAAAGTCGCACTCCACGCGAACAGTAGTAGCAGGATCAGTCCTGTTGCTCTCGCAGTCTTCATGCCGGTGGAACCTTGTCTGATTGTCATCGAGGTAATGTCCCAAATTCCTTGAACTCCTGCACACGTGATCATTTGCTCAGCGAACTATTGACCGAATTTCTCTCCCGTCGTATTTCACAACTCTGTCAGCGACGGCAGACGCTCCGACGCCTGTCCCGTGATCCGGCGACACAACAACAAGCCGAAACGTCCGTGTCTTCACCATCCCGGGGAAACTCCCCTGCCGCTTGCCGATCGTCAGAGCGCGGGCATTGTCATTCCAGCTGAACGTGATAGTCGAATACCGTCCCGCTTCGTACCCATAGCCATCGTTTTCGTCTTCGTACAACGTGAATCGACCGTTCGCCCCTGTGTAGATGCGCAGCTCGAGCGTGTCGGCGGTGGTCTGGTCGGCATATTCAATACGCTTGCCCATCGGAATGATGGACCCTGCCCTGACCATCAGGGGAATTTCATCGAGAGGCGCGGCAATGCTGACTGTCTGAGCGCCGGCTAAGCGCTTGCCTGTCCAGAAATCATACCAAAAGGCGTCCGCGGGCAGATAGACATTCCAGACATTGGTGTTGGGTTCTGTGACGGGAGCAACGAGGAATGCATTGCCGAACATAAACTGATAGCGCTGATTCAAAGCGGATGTGTCGCCGCGGAAATCCATCACCAACGGACGCATGATAGTCGATCCTTCGCGAGTCACCTGCCAGGCTTCGGAATAGATGTACGGGAGGAGTCGATAGCGAAGGTCCAACATCTTCCGCATGTTGCCTTCAACTTCCGGCCCGTAATGCCAGGGCTCGGTTTCCGATTGGTAACCGTGGATGCGGAAGATCGGATTGAAGGCCCCCCACTGATACCAACGGGTCAGGAGTTCTCCGTATTGTGGGTCGGTGTACTGCAATTTGCCCGGGCGGAAGAATCCCCCGATGTCGGTCGTCCAATAAGGCAGGCCTGTAATTGTGTAGTCGAGTCCTGCCACGATCTGCCGGCGATACGAGTCCCACGTTCCCCCCACATCGCCCGACCAATTGATTGTGCCATACCGCTGCTGCCCAAGAAATGCGGACCTGGTGAGGATGCACACGCGTTTCTCAGATGTCGTTTTGCGCTGTCCTTCATACACTGCCTGACTGACGAAAAGCGGATAGGTGAGACGATAGAAATCGCCGAGGCCAAGGTAGGTCTTCGTGCCTTTCAGGGCGTCGTTCTCGGGTTCGGTAGCATCCATCCACCAGGAATCAACGCCGTAGACGAAGAGGTTCTGGTTCAGGGCATTCCAGTGGAATTCCCGGGCCCTGGGGTTCAGCATATCGACCCAGGGTGTCCCCGGAATAAAGAGGTCCTTCGCGACATACTCCTTGCCGATGTCGGACTTCTTGTCGAGGTTTTCCCACACGGAGATGGAGAAGTGTGCGTGCAGATCGTGAATCTTTTTGATGAACTCTGCCGGGTTGGGGTAGTTTGTTTCATCGAACTTCATGACGCCCCAGCCGTACTTCCCCCAGTATTGCCAGTCCTGGACGATGACGTCCATGGGGATGTCTCTCTTGCGGAATTCATTGACCGTCTCAACGAGGTTTGCACCTGAGCTGTATCGTTCACGACATTGCCAGAAGCCATAGGCCCAACGGGGAAGCATCGGGACATTCCCCGAGAGGTTTCTGTACGTGGCGATCACGCTGTCGGCCGAAGGTCCGTAGAACACGACGTAGTCAAGCAGCTTTGCATTGGGGGAACGGAATGTGGTGAGGTCTCCGTCCTGTTTCCATGACACCTTCGGTGTGTTGCTTGATTTGCAGACCACCTGAATGCTATGTTTCCCGGCCGTAAGAGGCACACGGGCGCAGGCAGTCGGCGGCAGCCAGAAATTGCTGATGTCCAGGCATGGCGTGCCGTCGATGACGACAAAATGACGATTGTCCATGTCGCCGAGATCGAGAAACATGGAGTACATTCCATTCTCGGGGACGCTGAATTCGCCAAGATAGAGTGACTGATTTTGCGATAGCTTTTGTGTCCCGGACGTCGTGGTGACTTCAGCACTCTTGTCACCCTGCGGAGAGGGCCGATCCTGCTTCTTCAGCAGAATGGGATTGTCGGCAGGATTGAAGTCCGTCAACCCATACTGATGCCAGAGAAGTCCGTAGCCCTTGTTTGAGTAGACAAAAGGAATCGCGATTTGCGAATTCACCTGAGTGAGACGGCGGACCACATTTCGCAAATTGAACTGCCCATCCTGGAATTGCCCCAATCCAAAAAGGTATTCGTCGACAGGAGATTCGAAACTCTGTTCCGCCATGAAGCACGGTTCGCCCATCACGGAGTCTGGCACCAACTTTCTGGTACCCCCCTTTTCGCTCAGGAACACTTTTCCTGAACCATCCTCGAACGACAATTTGCCGTCTGCTTTATCAAGAGCGACAACCATGCCTTTAAGTCGTACTTCGAGACGTGACGGCGAATCGGAGACCGCGAACCCGGGAGGTCGAACCGCTGAAGTGAGGACAAGCTCAGGCAGCGGGGCGGCAACATCTCTGAAGAACTTGATCCTGACGGCATTGTCAGTGAGGGGACAAATGGTGAATGTTCCGTCTGTCAGAGTGACGTTCACCCTGTCGGAGAGCTGTTCATCGCCTCGCACCGCTTGCGCCAAACACAACGAGGGAAGCAGGAAAAAGACCAGCCAGAGATACTGTTTCATTGTTCTTTCGCTGTCATAGGTGGTTTCTATTCGTGGCCGATGGGACTGCCACTTCCTCGCATTGGAAATTCCGCGTTCCGAATTCCCACGTGCACATTTCCGATCCCGCATTCCTCATTCATCCGTCATCTCGAAGCGGTTCGTGCAAGGCGTCTGGCTCCGACTTGTCCCACGGTTCTACATTCACTCGCAATAGTCATTTGGCATCTTCACATGATATCCGATGAACATCGTCGTCACCAAGCTGTCCTGATATCCGACTATAAATTCCTTCTTCCCTGCGCAATAGTAATCTCGGATGTAGCCTTGGCCTCCATTCAGTGTCTTTTCCGGCATTCCGTATGCCTGATGGACAGCCTTGAGCTCAGAGCCGATGCCGATGCCCTCCTTTGTCTTCCCACCATACTGTGTTCCCGACGGTGTTGCTGCTGCAATGGCATCAACCTGTCCAAACGAGCCGTCCGACTCCTCCAGAAAATCGATTGCCAACCCGGCATGTGGTCCATCATAGTAGTCAAATGAACGCCAACTTCGATACTGCCCGTCCGCGAATCCGATAACCGTTGGATTCCCGAGCTTGGAAAGCACTTCTTCTTTTGAGTCGCCCAACTTGACTCCCTCCATGCCGACGCCGGGAAGAATGATCCCCGGTCCTCCTTCTTCCACCTGGACAGGCTCCCCTGCATCCTTGCAGGTAGACAGGAAGACGCCAAGCGTGGCAGTCAAGACTGCGAGCACGGTAAAAGAAATCTTGCGCATCGATTTGCCCCCGGAGATGTAACTGGAGCGGGCCTGTCCTCAGTCTTCACCACGGCCGGATTAATCTAATCTAAAATCTAAAATTTGACCTCGGGTCAATGTCTGCCCTGTCCCCGACCTGTCCCGGGCCTGACCCCCACCTGTCCCCGTCATCACGATTGCGATCCCAATCTGGTGGAATTCCATGGTGAGATCCTTCAGTTCGTTGGAGGGGTAGGGCTATTTACATGGGTCCATTGGATCTTCAGGTATTGGTTTGAAGTGTCCAATGAAGAGAGTAACAACCTGACTATCCTGATATTGCACGATGAACTCTCTTCCCCCCAGACAGTAGTATTCCGTGATCCACCATTGGACAGGGTAAAGCGAAGTGTCAGGTTGGCCATAGGCTCTGTGAACCTGAAGCACGGACGCTCCAATACCGATTCCTTCCTTAGTCTTCCCTGTATACTGAATGCCATTGAGAGACTCAGCACCAACGCCGTCGAGGGGCCCAAACGCTCCACCCTCCTCCTCGAGAAAATAGAATGACAGGCCTGCATGTGGCCCATCGGAGTAGCTGAGCAAACGCCAACTTCTGTATACGCCGTCAGCAAAGCCGAAAGAGACTTGAGACCCGAGCCTGGCAATAACCGATTCCTGTGAATCGCCGAGCTTGACTCCCTCCATTCCGACTCCGGGAATAATGATCCCCGGTCCTCCTTCTTCCAGCTGGACAGGCTCCCCTGCATCCTTGCAGGTGGACAGGAGGACACTGAGCGCTGCAGTCAAGACTGCGAGCACGCCAAGAGAAATTTTGTGCATCGAATTGCGCTCGGAGATGTAACTGGAGCGGACCTGTCCCCAGTCTTCACCACGGCCGGATTAATCTAATCTAAAATCTAAACTCTAAAATTTAAAATTTGACCTCAGGTCAATGTCTGCCCTGTCCCCAACCAGTCCCGCTTGATTTGTCCTGCTAATTGCACGGCTCCCCCGGATAAGGAATGTAGTAGCCGATAGACAGCGTAGTGATAAGACTGTCAACAAAGTGAATTTGAAGCTCTTTGTTCCCAACGCAGTAATATTCCACCAACACCCCGCCACCATGATCTGTCAAAGCAGGCATACCAAAGACTTGATGGACCATTGTCAAATGCGACCCTCTCCCTATTCCATCTTTTGTCTTTCCAGTGTATTGAATTCCATAAGGCGTCGCCGCGCGGATTACATCAACAGGTCCAGCCGTCCCATCCGATCCCTCTAAGAAATCGAATGACAAGCCTGAATGCGGTCCATCACAATACTCGCAAGTATACCATCCCCTGTGTGCTCCATCACTCGGTCCACACCCTGTTGGGTTGCCGAGTTTCGCAAGCACCGTTTCCTTTGAGTCACCAAGTCTGATCCCCTCCATGCCGACTCCGGGAATAATGATCCCCGTTCCTCCCTCTTCCACCTTGACAAGCTCACCTGCATCCTTGCAGGTGGACAGGAAGACGCTTAGCGCGGCAGTCAAGACTGCGAGCACGGTAAGAGAAATTTTGCGCATCGAATTACCCTCGAGTCCTCGAAAATCGGTAAAGGCACACTTCGACATTGTTCGGAAATGCGGAGCGGGCCTGTCCCCAGTCTTCACCACGGCCGGACGAATCTAATCTAAAATCTAAACTCTAGAATCTGAAATTTGACCTCAGGTCAATGTCTGCCCTGTCCCCGACCTGACCTCTTTACGTCCTCGATCTTCGATTCTCGATTTTCGATTTTCAATTCTCCCGGTCGATCGGGCCTGTCCCCTCTCTCTCGCCACCTCCTCGCGTTGGAAATTCCGCGTTCCGAATTCCCACATGCACATTTCCGATCCCGCATTCCTCATTCATCCATCATCTCGAAGCGGTTCGCGTCAGACTCTCGGCCCCGACGTGTCGCATCATCCGGGGGGCTGCGATGTGCTCCCCCCGGAGTGCGAACTCCCGGTTCAATCCTTGAACAGGAGAGGTGCCAATTCATGGAGGCTCCGCCTCCAAGAAAGGAATTCGTGCGCCGTTTCCGGCGAGACATAGAAGACACTGTTGATGCCGGCCAATTTCAGCGCCTCGGCATTTGCTTTTGGGTCGCCGCCAAAGAAGCCAGGTCTGTTCCCGCCGAGTTCGCGACTGCCAAAGCTCACGAAGACAAGTTTCACCTTCTCCTTGAATCCCGGCGTTTTGTTGACATCATCCATTGAGAAGGTCCCGCCGCTCAACAAGCCGATCTGCGAGAACTTATCGAGGTTGGCCATGGTAATCATCTTCGTTTCCATCCCGCCCATGGAGAGACCGGCCATGGCACGATGGGATTGATCGGCGAGCGTACGGAAGTTGGCATCGACGTACGGAATCAGCTCGTCGACGAGAGCCGTTTGAAATGGTTTGATGTCGAAATTTCTGATGCCGCCGAACTTGATTTCATTCGTCATGCCATAGGTCATGACAATGAGGAAAGGCTGGCTCTTCCCTTCGGCGATCAGGTTGTCCATGATCAGATTTGCGTGCCCCTGGTTACTCCACGCGGTTTCATCTTCGCCCCACCCGTGCTGGAGGTACAGAACCGGATAGCGCTTCGTCTGATCCTTGTCGTAGTCCGGTGGAGTGTAGACAAATGCCCGCCGAGAGGTGCTTGTACTCTTTGAGGGGAAGAGAATCTGCTGGACCTTCCCGTGGGGGACATCCTTGAGGGCGTAGAAGTCCTGGTCCGGAGCGGGGACTTCGACACCGCTTTCCCAACGAGTGGAACCATAGAAATTCAACGTGCCCGGATCGTTGAACACTCCGCCGTCAATCGTGAGATGGTAGTAATGAAACCCCTTGTCTTCCGGTTTTGCCGTCGTGCCAACCCACGTGGTGTCTGCAGCCTTCATGAGCTTCGTCCCTTCCCTTCCGCCAAGACTCGCGATGACACTCTGAGCAAGCGGTGCCACAACGCGTAATCGAACATAGCCCTGCGAGTTGACCTGCGGGTACTGCTGACCGGGCTGGTTCAGCGTGGAGGGTTTGAAGTCTTCCTTGATTGTTGGCTGGTCTGTCTGCGCCAAACACAACGACAATGAAATAATCATGAGAACAACGAAGGCGAGAACATGCCGTCTCATAGCTTTTCTCCTTTAGTCTTTGAACAACAGTGGTGCGAATTCATGAAGGCTGCGTCGCCAACTTTGCCATTCGTGCGCCGTCAGCGGTGAGACATAGAAATGCGTATTAATGCCGGCCACTTTGAGCGAATCTGTGATTGCCTTGGGGTCTCCACCAAAGGGACCGCCAGGTTTGCGATTCTCCAGTTCGCGGCTGCCAAAGCTGACGAACACGAGCTTGACCTTTTCTTTGAAACCCGGGGAATTGGCAACATCATCCATACTGATGGAGCCGCCGCTGAAGATGCCGATGTAGGAAAAAGTCCCGGGATTGGCGAGGGCGATGACCCGAGTCTGCATGCCACCCATGGAGAGTCCGGCCATGGCTCGATGTTGCTGATCTGCAAGGGTGCGATAATTTGCATCGATCATGGGAATGATCTCGTCGAGAAGGGTTTTCTTGAATCCATCCGCCCAACCCACCGGCGGCCAGGGGCCGCTAGGACGCTCGCCTTGCCGCGGCGGGCGAGTTCCCTCCGGCATACGCCAACTGCCATTGTCCATGACAATGATAAAGGGTCTGGCCTTGCCCTCGGCGATCAAGTTGTCCATGATGAGATTTGTTTTCCCCTGATTGGGCCAGCCGGTCTCATCTTCGCCGCCTCCATGTTGCAGGTACAGGACAGGATACCGTGTCGTGGTCTCCTTGTCATATCCAGGTGGAGTGTACACGAAACAACGTCGCATAGCATTGTTGCTTTTGGAGAAATAGGGTTGCTCGCGGATCTGGCCATGAGGCACGTTCTTGAGGGCATAGAAATCCTGATCCTGTGCAGGGACTTCAACTCCACTACCCCACCGACCTGCACCGTAGAAGTACAGGCTTCCCGGATCCGGGACCGCCGCCCCGTCAATCCAGAGCTGGTAGTAGTGGAACCCTTCGTCCTGCGGGTTCGACTCACCGGTCCAGACACCATTCGAGTCCTTGATCAAATCGTACTTCACGGCGCCAATATCGAGCTGGACTTTCAAAGCCTGAGGCGCTGAAATACTGGCGCGGACCCGACCTTCAGCGTTGACCTGCGGATACTGCCTTCCCGGCTGATTGGCAGGTGATGGTTTGAAGCCCTCATCCGGAGTCCGATTCGTTTGAGCGTACCCACTCCCACAGACAACGAAGAGTGATACCAGAGCGCACAGGAACCTGTTGTTCACTTGAGAAACCCTTTCAATAGTTTGTGAAGATTCATTGTGCCGGCCGAAGTGCAGATGGACTTCCACCGGTGTTCGTTTGATGGATCCCTTCTCCTTTATTTCACCACCGTCATCTTTTTCACTGCCGTGAAGTTCCCGCTTGAGAATCTGTAGGCATAGACTCCCGAAGCAAGATTCGTTGCATTGAACTGGACTTCGTGCAAGCCTGATGTTGTATAGCCATTCACGAGTGTTGCCACCTCGCGCCCAAGCATATCAAACACTTTCACGCTGACATTCGCCGCGTGAGGGAGGGAGAACGAAATTGTCGTGCTCGGGTTGAATGGGTTTGGATAGTTTTGGCCAAGAGTGAACTCTCCAGGCAGAACATGTTCGTTCACGGCGACGGTACGATTCATTTCATTATCGAATGCGCTGTATTCCGCATCTCGTTGAGCCAGCCATGCAGCCTTCTGAACCGGGAACCAGTTAACGTCACCTACGGGAAAACCACCCGATGCGCCTGTCATCAATGTTGCATTGGTGTAAGAAAGGTCAACCGGAATTGGCCAGTCGGGATTGAGATACTTGCTTGTTCCGGTATTGACCAAACGCCACTCGGGTAGCATATCCGGGCTGTTCGTATCAACGATGGCGACGGCAAGTGTTTTCAAAATGCCGACCCGAGCTCCCAACAGGTCTTTGGAATCAGTAAAACTGGGTCTTTCCGTATAGGTCGTGCCTTCGATCAGGAAGGGATACCTCGCATCATCATCAAACATGGCCTTCGTTCGCGAATTCATGAGAATCATTTGTGATTGCCAGTCGGATACTCCATTGACTTTCAACTGATTGACCGTGTCCACGACGTTGCCCAGGGAGGGATCCCAATAGAGAAGATTCTTATCCACCAGGAATCTCCGAGGTGTGTGATTTGCCACATCCGCACTATCAGGATACACATTCACCAGTCCCATGGGCAGCCAATCCGGATCCTGTTCGCCCGTATCAATGGAATGAATGGCCGGGTACGGCTGGACATTACAATTGACAAAGAGGTTGTTCGTCAGACTGACATTGCTTTGATAACCATTATTCAAGAATACCGAACCTGCACAATCGACGAACGTGTTATGATTGAGAAGTATTCTTTTGAATTGGTAACCACCCCTGAACCTGTACATGGTGCCCTGAGCGTTAATGTGGGTACAGTTCTCAACAAGCAGTGTGTCCACATTGGCGAAACAATCGAAGAGACCTCCGTTCCGCCTGCATGGCTGACCGTTCATATTCACGAAGTAGCAGTTTCGCAAGGTGATATCGCAGTTGTCATACGTCACGGCCACAAAGACCCATCGATCATGTTCAAACAAGCAGTTGTCATACACGAGATGGAGGTTGGGAGCACTTGGACCAGTAAACGACCAGCCCAAAGAGAGGTCCGGTGCGGCGGACGTAAGAGCACAGTTCTTTATAGTCATATCACCATTCGCAGAGATATAGCCAATGTTTGTTACCATCCCTGCATAGCCGGATATCAATGGGGGAGCTGATGCTGCATTCTTATTGGCCACCACCATTGTAGGATCGGATCCTACAATCATCGTAGTATGTTTTGCAGACGTTGAGGGGTTATTCTGGAGAGGGTACCATCCGCCTGCCTGCAACTCATAGACGCGCCCAGCAGGAACATTGCTCGTATCCAGAAGCAGAGCTTCATACAATGAATTCGGTGTATTGCCCATATCTGCATAATTCTTTAAGACCAGGGTATCGCCTCGTTGCGCAAGAACATAATCCATCAGCGTCTGGCAATAGGTTGTTGATGGCGAAATGAGGACCACCAACGCGAGCAGGAACAGTATCTGCTTCATTGTAAGCCTCCTCCAGTTGTTCCACAGCAACACAATGCTCATCTCCGAGCCGGGATCCATCGAGCGTCATCGTTCCGAAGATTGACTGTTTCTCAGCCGAACACATCACAACATCGTACTTCAGCCGATAAACTTAGCTTGATTTCCTGCCGCCAAAAGTGAGAAGAGAGTCAGTAGGCAGGAATCTCCTATCTTGCCTGAATCACTACCCGCGCCGCCTGAAGACCTTCGGACACCGCGGAAAGTGTGATCGTGCCTGGTTTACGTCCTGACTGCACAATCGCCAGACACATTCCGTGAAATGCGTTCCGCTTGTGCGCTTTGAATGCCTCGTGACTGATCGGGTTGCCGTTGCCCACACCGGCCAGGGCGCCCTCACCGTCTACGGCAAACGTGATCGTGTTGTCAGCGTCAGGACAGACACGGCCTTCCTTGTCAACGACTTTGACGGTGACATATGACAGATCCTCTCCATCTGCACCGATTTCTCGCCGGTCGGGGACGAGTACTATCTTTGCGGGCGTTCCCGTGGTTTGGACTTCGTCCGTGCACATCTCCTTTGCGTTGTTCCGGGCAATGGCTTTCAGCGTTCCGGGAGCATACGAGACCATCCATTCCAGGTGCAGATCCCTTGTGTCCCTTGCTCTCTTTACGCCGAGCGAATTTCCATTCAGAAAGAGCTCCACGGATTCGCAGTTGGTGTAGCACCTGACGGGAATCGCTTTGCCTTCGAAACCCGACCAGTTCCAATGCGGAAGAAGATGGACCATGGGTTTGTCCGTCCATTGACTCTGGTAAAGATAGAATCGGTCTTTAGGGAAGCCGCACAAGTCGACAATCCCGAAATAGGAACTGACGGAAGGCCATGGGAACGGCGAGGGTTCACCGATGTAATCGAATCCTGTCCAGACAAATTGCCCGGCAATCCATGGAGAGTTCTTGATCGCCCTGAGGGTTGACTCCGCCGTACTGTCGTCATAGGACGAACACTGGTTCTTGAGCCGATACTCTATCGTCAGCGAATCGTTGACCTGCACCAGGTTGTATTCTCCCCGGGTGCTGACAGCCGACGCGGTTTCGGAGGCGACCAGCTTTGCCTTGCCGCGAAGTGTCTGATAGAAGGGCATATTGTAGTTGACACCAAAGACATCGAGCGCTTTGGAGAACCCGCTCTTCTCCGCCTCGGCCGGACTATTGCAGGCCGAAGTCACAGGTCGTGTCGGATCGTTGTTGCGACAAATATCCGCAAGCCGCTTCGCCATGTCGTATGCGTCGGCATTGTCCTGTTCGGGGATTTCATTGCCGATACTCCACAACACGATGCTGGGATGGTTTCTGTCGCGGAGGATCATGTCCGTCAGGTCCCTCTCGCTCCACTCGTCAAAAAACCGGCCGTACCCGTACATCGTCTTGTTTCTCTTCCATTCGTCGAACGCCTCGTCCATCACGAGGAATCCCATGCGATCGCACAGATCCAGCAATTCGGGATCGGGCGGGTTGTGGCTCGTGCGGATGGCGTTGCACCCCATCCTCTTCATGATCTCCAGCTGACGCTCAATCGAGCGTTTGTGTACCGCAGAACCGAGGGAACCCTGGTCGTGATGCAAACAGACTCCTTTCATATCCACATGCTTGCCGTTCAGAAAGAACCCCTTGTCCACGGTGAATTCGAACGTCCGGACGCCAAATGGTGTGACAAATGCGTCTGCGACCCGACCATCGACATGGACTGTGGCTTGAACGCGGTAGAGCCGCGGCGATTCCAGCGTCCAGAGTCTCGGATTCGGCAATTTCACGGTCTGCTCGAAGATTGCGGTGCTATCTCCCTCCACCTTTTGACTGAGCGACCCGTTTGCGAATTTGCGCCCTGCATCGTCCACGAGAACGAGGTCAAGCTCGATCTTCTGGGTCGATGACGATTGATTCCGGATCTTCGTTTGGACGCGAACCGTCGCCTCGCGCTCGGAGACGGCAGGCGTTGTTACATACGTTCCCCAATGCGCGACATGGACCGGGTCCGTCATCGTGAGGCGCACATGCCGGTAAATGCCGGCGCCCGAATACCAGCGCGAGCACGGCTGCTGCACTCTGGCGCGAACGGCAAGGACATTCGCTTGACCGCCGAATTTCAGGTACGGCGTCAGTTCATACTCAAAGCTGGAGTAACCGTACGGCCTGTTGCCGAGATGCGTACCATTCAGCCACACATCGCTGTTCATGTACACGCCGTCGAACTCGATGAAGACGCGCTTGCCCTGAACATTCCCCGGCAGCGTGAACTCCTTCCGGTACCAGCCCGTGCCGGCGTTGATGTATCCGGCGCCGCTTCCTCCGGGTGAGCTCGATTCAAATTGGCCATCCACAACTCTTCTTCCGTCATCATAGATGCCTCCTCCCTGGATGCCATCGAACACCCGGACGGCTATGCTGTTCTTGCCGCCGTAGTGGATGAGTTCGTGGGGCACTTTGTATCGACGGTTGATGTCCCAGGCACTGACGTAGTGGGGCGGAAATTGACCCATCCCTCCGACCTTCACGCCGTTGAAATAGGTTTCGTCCGCGTCGTCGATTTTGCCGACATTGATATAGATATCCTTCCCTTTGAGATCCGCGGGGATAATCACCTCTCGGCGGAACCAGCCAAAAACATTGTCTTCCGTGTAGTTCGAATGTTCCTCCCACGTTGCGGGGAGATTCACTTTTTGCCAGGAGATGTCGTTCCACGCAGTGTCCTTCCAACGAAGGTCGTCGCCTTTGCTGAATTTCCATTCCCCTCTGACAACGGGAATTTCATCAGGATCATCCACTTTTGTTGTTGACAAGGCTAGCCCTTCAATGCTCCAGTCATGGGGCACATTGACTTTGAGCCACGATGCGTCATTGTATTCCGGTCGTTCGGCGCCGTCGATCTCACCGGCCCGAAATCGCCAGTCCGCATCGAACGATAGGGTTTTCCTGGGTTCTCGCGCGCCAGCGGGGAGTGCGGTCGAGACTGCAACAAGAGTTGCGACGGCGAGACAAATGAGCGGTATGTTCTTGACGGATTGCATGGAAGTGTTCACCTCTCGAATGGTGAATTCTCGGCGCTGATCGTTGTCTGCGCATCAGCAAGTCCTGCCGAGCGTACGGCAAGCGTAATTTTGCCCGTTCTTTTTGTACTTCGGATGACCACAAGTGCCCGACCGTGCCAGGCCTTGCGTGTCGTGCCAACATACGAATCAAGATCTTTGATATCCGCATTCCCTACGCCTGCAAGGACGCCGGGGCCGTCGACACTGAACTGAAGTCGGTTTTGAGCATTCGGGTCGATGGTCCCGTCGGCATCGGTCACTTCAACGGTGACAAACGATAGATCCTGTCCCGTTGCTGATATCGTACTCCTGTCCGGGATGAGCCTGACTTCGGCGGCAGGACCCGCGGTCCGCAAGACCGCCGATTCCACTTCCTTCGAATCCACCACACCAACAGCGCGCAATTCGCCCGGCGCGTAGGGGACCGGGAACGTCGCCTTGAACTGTTGCTCTTCCGTCGTGGCCTGTTCGCCAATAAGCTTCGCGTTCAGGTAGAGACGGACCTTCGGATACCTTGAATACACTTCCACCTGGAGCTCCTTGCCATCGTACCCCGGCCAGCTCCAGCTTTCCCATGTCGGCCACACAGACCAGAGGGTCTCTTTGATTTCGCGCGGCGCGGCACTCGGCTCCCGGACAGCCAGGTAGAGCTTTTCCGTGTTGTTGTAGAGGATATTGCGGTAGTGGGAAATCGGCTTCCTCCATCCTGTCAAATCAATGTCTCCGCAATAGGCCGCATGCCAGGGAAACAGATCCCGTTCCCAATGCTCCCCCGGGACATCGCCCGAGTAATACCACCGGCCGATCCCCGACTCGCCAAGGTAGTCGAGCGCCGTCCAGACAAAATCGCCAATGATGTAACTGTTGCCCTGCACCATCTTCCAGTTCGAGAAGGCATCCCTTGGGAATGATTCGGTCTGCACAATGACCCGCGTGGGGACCCTCGCATGATCAGACGGTGCACGCTGGAGTTGATAGTTGTATCCGCCGATATCATGGACGGCAAACAGCGTGTCGAAGATTTCCCAATCTTTGTCCCATGTGGTCATCGCTGAGGTTACGGGACGTGTTGGGTCAAGCGCCCGGATGCATTCTGCGAGCATCTGTGCGGTTTCAACTGCTTCAGGCTTCTTCCTCTCAATGATTTCGTTTCCCGTGCTCCAGAACATGATGGAAGGATGATTGCGGTCACGCAGCACCATGGCTTCAATATCGCGACGCCACCATTTGTCAAAATACAGAGCATAGTCATACGGGGTCTTGCTCTCCCGCCAGCCATCAAATGCCTCGTCCATGACCATCATGCCGAGTCTGTCGCACGCATCGAGGAACGTCTCTGAGGGCGGATTATGCGAAGTGCGGACCGCGTTGAATCCCGCCGACTTCAGGAGTTCAACGCGGCGCACTTCCGCACGGTCAAAAGCGGCGGCCCCCAGACAACCATTATCATGGTGGACGCAGCCGCCGTTGATCTTTACGCTCTTTCCATTGAGCTGAAAACCATTGTCGACCGAGAAGCGAATGGATCGAATTCCAAAAGTGGTTGTGGTTGCATCAAGAAGGCGGCCGTCCTTCAGCACCCGAACGGTCGCGTGGCACAGATGGGGAGCATCCGGCGTCCACAACAATGGATTTGAGACCGTGATCCTCTGCCCTATTTCCTTTTCTCCCCTGGCCGGAAGGTCGACCTGCACGCGATCAGCTCCTGTGCCGGCGGTATTTGCTCCCGCGAGATCTACCTCGAGCATGATCTTCTGCGGCAGATCTGTTTCGTTTTTCAGCCACGTCCGTATCTGAACAGACGCCTCGTGTTCAGAGACCTCGGGTGTCGTAATCCCCACGCCCCAATTGGCAACGTGGACGGGGTCGGTGACGAGGAGCCAGACGTGGCGATAGATCCCGGAGCCGCTATACCAGCGGCAATTCGGCTGACGTGAATTATCGACACGCACAGCCAGGACATTGTCGCTTTTGAAATCGAGAGCGGGAGACAGGTCGTAACTGAACGCCGTATATCCATAGGGATGAACACCCAGAGACTTTCCATTCAGGAAAACCTCCGAATTCATGTACACACCTTCAAAATAGATCGAAACACATTTCTCCTTCCATGCGGCGGGAACGGTGAATGTCTTTCGATACCATCCGATGCCCGCAGGGAAGTACCCGCCTCCTCCTCCCGTTGGATTTTTCGGATTCGGGCTCCCTTCGATACTCCAGTCATGCGGCAGATCGAGGGTCCGCCAATCTCTGTCATCCGCATCCCGAGAGGCGGCTGTTGGAGAATCTCCCAAGGAGAATTTCCAGTCATTGTCGAAACGCTGCTTGCGTTCGGTGTTCTCCTGCGCATTGATGCTCGTTACAGGACTCAGCATCAAGACGAGAACAATCGGAAGAAGGCTGTAGTGTCGTTGCATATGAGTGCTAGAGTGATCCTTCGATTCGGATGGCCCGGCCCGCCGGGATGTCATAGGTTTTGGTTTTCTCCCCATATCGTACCACGCAAGGCTTCCCCAGGCTCGATTTGATCTCACATGTCTCGAGCTTCCCGTCGCGCCAGGAGATGGCTACCACGAATCCGCCCCTGGCCTTCAATCCAGAGACAGAGCCGTTGGTCCAGCTGTAGGGCAACGCAGGGAGCAGGTTGATCTCTCCAGCATGACTCTGAACGAGGCATTCGGCAACCGCCGCGGTGAATCCAAAGTTCGCGTCAGATTGGTTATTCCCTGTATTGTGCAGATTAGGGGCCAGTCGCCCCCCAACAAATCTTCTGATCAGCGTGTCGGTCTTCGCCCCGTCCTCAAGGCGCGCCCAATCGCAGATGTCCCATGCGAATATCCATCCACCATTTCCACCCCTTGGTTCCAACCATCTCCGGATGGCATCGGCCAGGCGTGGTTCTCCACGGAGCGTGATCGAACTGCCGGGGTAGAACGCAAAGTTCGCTGAGATGTTATGCCCCTCTTTTCCTCGTTCCCAATCCTCCAGCCATACCTGCAGCTGGCCGTTTTTCCCGACCTGATATGGCGGTATCTTGTTCAGAGCCGTCTCAAGTTCCTGTCCGAAACCCTTGTCGATATTCAGAATCTTCTCTGCTTCAATGCAGTGTGGAAACAATTCTCGGATGATTCCGATGTCCATCGTTGTCGAAGAGGAGAGGAAGCATTCTTCACTACCAGACGTTGGGAAGAAGCCCTGCTCGGGTAACATGGAAAATGGAATCACCAACCATCCATACTTCGGATGCGGGACCATCAGATCCATGAGAAACTGGGCAGAGCCTTTCAAGACCGGATAGTATTCTTTGAGGAAATCCACATCGCCCGTATACAGAAAATGCTCCCAGATATGCTGGCACAACCATGCCCCGCCGATGGGCCACATACCATAGCGTGCAGCATCCACGGGCGCAGTTCCCATCCAGAGGTCGAAATTGTGATGGCACACCCAGCCGCGACAGTCATATTCCACTTTCGCAGTCCTTGCGCCGGTCACCGAAAGGCTCTTGATCGCGTCGAACAACGGCAGATGACATTCGCTCAGGTTGCATACTTCTACCGGCCAGTAATTCATCTCGACATTGATATTCGAGGTATACTTGCTCCCCCACGGGGGCGACTGCATTTCATTCCATATCCCCTGCAGGTTCGCCGGTTGGCCTCCTTCCCTGCTGCTGGATGCCAGCATGTAGCGACCGAACTGGAACACCTTTGAAGCGAGGTCGATATCCGTACCTCCCGCCCGGACAAGTTTGAGCCGTTCATCGGTGGGCTTGTCATTCATCGACGGGTCCCCAATCCTCAGGTGCACCCTGTCCATCAGTGAATGAAAATCGGTTTCGTGATTCTTCAGCAAGGCACTGTAGTTCTTCCCCGCCACGTTCCCGAGAATCTTCTCACAGACCGCTCCGGGATCTCCACCGATATCCGCATAGTTCTTGAAACTCGTTGCAGCCGTCAGGATGAATGTTACAGAAGTGGCATTCTCGATGACCAGGCTGGTGTCGGTGATACGTTGCCGCCCTTCTTCGGGAAGCGCAAGCAGGGTCGTCCGGAACTTCAACCCCGTCCCCTCTACACTCGCGATCAAGGCATTGTTCGGACTCGGTGGTAGCGGGCCTTTCCATGCTCCATCCATGGTAAGTCTGCCGGGTCGTGCAACGACACTGTCCAGATACGGGCTCTGCAACCGCGCTTCAACGGAAATCCTATGAGGTTTGTTGCACGCGAGGCGAAGGACCATGACATGATCGGGATGGGACATGAAGATCTCCCGAGTAAATACGGCGTCACCATCGCGGTAGCGGACCTTCGCAATACCGGTCTCCATGTCGAGCTCCCGGTAGTACTCCCCCACCGTGTCCCCCGTTTTGAAAGTTAGCAGAAGATCGCCGAGCGGTTGAAATGCCTGTTGGTTGACAGGAATCCCGAAGAAATGGTCATTTGCCATTTTCTCGGCCTCCTTGTACTTCCCTGCAAAGACCAGATCACGGATCGCAGCGAAATACCTGTAGCCATCAGGGTTCGCGTAGTCATTCGGTCGACCTGACCAGAAGGTCCCTTCATTGAGCGCAATTCGTTCATGCTGAATTCTTCCAAAGACCATGGCGCCCATAAAGCCATTCCCAATGGGCATCCCTTCGAGCCATTGCATCCCGGGCTGATTGTACCAGAGCACCATTTCTCTCTCTGCTCCGGTCGGCTTGAACTTCCCGAGCACAATTGCTTCGGTGCCGGATCGGATCGGTGATGGGTAATTTATCTGTCCCGAGGTTGTTTGCGCGATCACGACAAGCAAAAACGCCAGGATCGTACTCCTCATGACCTGGAATGGCTTCATTGGACACTGATCACCACTTTCTGCAAATCGCCGGGAGCAGAACTCGTTCCGTACAATACCTCATACGCCCCCGGAGTCTGCGTCATCATTCCGCTGGGCCTGTCGAAAAATTCAAATGCACTGGGCGGAAGCGTGATCGTTGCCTGACGGGTCTTGCCGGCAGCAATCGCAACCCGCTGAAAGCCCCGCAAAGTCTTCAGTGGACCATTCGTGTCGTCCACCTTGCGCACATACACCTGAACGATCTCCGTCCCATCGCGCTTGCCGGTATTGGACACCGGGATCGTCAGCACAACGCTCTCCCCGCGTTTGATCGCTGACTTGGTGACGTTGGCTGCCCCGAGGGAGAACGTGGTGTAGCTCAACCCGAATCCAAACGGAAACAGCGGATCGGACATGAAGCGGTACGTTCGACCGATCATCGTGTAGTTTTCGAAATCCGGCAGCTGCTGAATGTTCTTGTAGAACGTGATCGGCAGCTTCCCGGACGGATTGTAGTCGCCGAAAAGAACCTCCGCGACCGCCTGACCGCCGGATTCCCCAGGATACCAGGCCTGAAGGATTGCGTCGCAGCTTTCGGTCTCCGGCACCAACCCGATCGCCGAACCGGAGCAATTCACAAACACAACCTTCTTCCCGGCTTGCTTCAATGCTTTCAGGCAATTCCGCTGGACCGCAGGCAGCTCGATATCCGTCCGGTCCCCGCCCTTGAACCCCGGGTAGGAGACCGGCATTTCCTCGCCTTCGAGCAGCGTCGAAATGCCGCCCACAAATACGACTTCCTCAATCCCTTGAAGCTTTTTCAGAAGGTCAGTGTAGTCGACATCCACTTCTTTGCCGAAATTGAATTCGATGTTTGCCTGCCAGTCGTTCAATTGCGCATAGCGGATTTCGATTCTGTACTTCTTCCCCGCTTCGACCTTGAATGGGACCCTCGAGGGCAACGTCCTCCAATTGTCGTACCGTGCAAGAGATTTGCCGTCGACCAGCAGTTCAAAGTGTCCGGTGGCCCCGGACTTGAACACGATCTCTTCACTCGCGGGGGCGTTGAATTCCGTCTCATATTGTGCTGAAAAGTTCTCGAGTCGAACCCCCGAAGCAAATTCGTGTTGGCCGGCAGCGGTGAGTTTGATCGGGTTTACGATTTGTTGCGTGGCAACAACATCACCCTTGAATTCTCTGTTGTTCCAATACGTGGCCTTGAAGCCTCTCTTGCCTTCAATGGCACAATTCGAAAAATAGTTTTCGGTCACTTTATCCTCGACCAAATCGCAGCCTTTGTCATAGAGAACCTTCTTGCTTGAAAGCTTTGATGTAATGCCGTCGAGAATCGTTGTTGTCCTGACGGGCGTTCCATTGTAGTTCCCCCACAACACAGGCTTGTCAGCCGCATTCGGGCCGATGACGGCGATCTTCTTGATGGATTTCTTCAGCGGAAGGATATTGCCCTTGTTCTGAAGCAGCGTCATGGCCTCACGAGCCATGTCCAGAGCGAGTCTTCTGTGCGCTGGATTGTTCACCACCGACATCGGGATCCTCGCCCACGGGACCAATCCCGCATCGTCCATCTCACCCAGGTCGAATCGGCCCACCAGAACCCTCTGCAGATGCCGATTGATTTCGTCCTCACTCACCAAGCCTTTTGCAGCGGCGTCGGGCAAGGTCTTGTAGGCATAGCCATCCCAGACGCACTCGACATCGGTTCCGGCAATGACACCTTTTGCTGCTGCATGGGGAGCATCCGATGACACCTTATGACTCGTGTAGAAATCGGTAATTGCCCCGCAATCGGAGACGACAATGTATTTAAATCCCCAATCGTTGCGAAGAATCTCCTGCAACAGGCGGGAGTTGCCGCAGCACGGCTCATCGTCCAATCGCTGATATGCACACATGACCTCACGGACGTCCGCATCCTGCACCAGCGACTTGAACGCTGGGAGGTATGTTTCCCACAGGTCGCGCGGATCGACATTGTTGAGGTTGATCACATGCCGACTCCATTCGGGACCCGAGTGAACCGCAAAATGTTTTGCGCAGGCCAGAAGCTTCCGATACTTCGCTTCCGGAGGACCCTGCAGCCCCCTGACGACGGAAACACCCATGCGTGACATCAGGTAGGGATCTTCGCCGTACGTTTCCTGCCCACGCCCCCAGCGGGGGTCACGAAAGATGTTAACATTGGGAGTCCAGACAGAAAGACTCAGGAAACGCCGGTTTTCCAGCCCCTTGTTTCGCGCGTCGTTCACCTTGGCGCGCGTTTCGTCCGACACGGCGTCGAAGACATGATAGACAAGGGAATCGTCGAACGACGCGGCCATGCCGATCGGCTCGGGAAACACCGTAACGTTATTGTTGTTGGCGAGACCATGAAGTGCTTCGCTCCACCAGTTGAATTTCCTGATTCCCAGGCGCGGAATGGGATCAGACACGTCGCACATGAGGGCCACTTTTTCTTTGAGGGTCAGTCGGGAGATCAGATCCTTCGCCCGTTCTTCGGAACTGAGATTGGGGTTTTGATACGGCAGGTTCTGACCCGATGCACTCATGGCACAGAGGAGGATTGCAGCAACGCACAACCCTCTCCTCGTTGATTGTCCTGGGATTTTGTTCATGTGTTTCTGTCGTGTGTGGTTTTCGATGGGTCCAACTATGGTTGAACCACAATGTTCTGCCCATTGTAGACGACGACTTTGTCGAGCTTCTCGTCGGGACCCATCCCTGAGCCTTTGTCCTGGGAAACCCAAACGATGCCGAATTTCCTCTCCTTGAGCATTCCCGGGAAAGAACCCTTTCGCTCGCCGATCGTCAAGGTTTTGCCAGCGTCATTCCATGTGAAGGTGATGGTCGACCAGGCCCCCTTCTCATAGTTGTAGTTGTCGTTTTCGTCCTCGTACAGCGTAAACTGACCGTCGGCTCCCGGATATATGCGAAGCTCGAGATTATCCCACGGCTTTTCGGTGGCATATTGCACGTTCGGTCCGATGGGAAGGATGGACCCTGCCTTCACGTGCAATGGTATCTCGTCGATCGGAGTCTTCGTATTGAGCGTTTGTCCGCCGGCGTACCTTTCGCCTGTCCAGAAATCAAACCAAGTTGTCCCCGCGGGAAGGTAGACCGAATACGTTTTGACATTCGCGAAGTTGGCCGACCGGGTGGTGTCTTTTCCGCTTATGACGGTGTCGACATACAAGGGTTGCGTCACCGGGCATACGAGCAGCGACTTGCCGAACATGTATTCATTGTTGAGGTCGAGTGACTTCCGATCGTTCGGGAAGTCCATCATGAGAGCCCGCATCATGCTCGATTGATGTGCCGTGACATCCCATGACGTCGAATAGATGTAGGGCAGCAGCGAGTAGCGGAGAGTTATCGCCTTGTCGATCGCATCAAAGATCTTCTCCCCCTTCTTCCCGAATTGGTAAATCTCACGCGGGGCATCTGTGCCATGCGAACGCATCATCGGGCAGAAGCCGCCAAACTGCATCCAGCGCACATAGAGCTCGCGATAGTTGGGATCCTCCAGTTGTCTTGGGGAAATTCCAGAGGAAGAAGCCGCCGATATCCGTGTTCCAGTACGGCAGGCCGGAGAGTGACCAATTCAGACCAGCAGAAATCTGTTCTCGCAACGCTTTCCACGAAGCAACGACATCACCCGACCAGATCATGGACCCATCGCGCTGCTGCCCTGCAAACCCGGAGCGCGTGAGAATGAACACGCGCTTGTCGGAGGTGACCGACCGCTGGTGATCGTAGACGCCGCCGACATGCATCAAGGGAAATGCGTTCCGTACTTTCCGGAATGAACCCAGGTAGGTCTTATTGTCGAAATCGGACGGCTTGACATCCATATGGTCGGGCTCCGACGAATCGAGCCACCATCCGTCCATGCCCAGCGAGAAGATGCCCTTGTTCAGGAAGTTCCAGAAAATGTCGCGGGCTTCCGGGTTGTACACATCATACACCCGTACCCCCGAAGGGAACTTGGGGTCCGGCGGCCATTCATCTTTTGAACTCATCGGCCATGTCTTGATGTCCAGCAACATCCCCTTCTTCTTCATGATTTCGAATTGTTTCGTTTGCGGACCGAACGACGCCCAGACCGAAATGATCATGTGCGCATGCAGCGCATGGACCTCGTCGATCATCTTCTTCGGATCGGGGAACTGGGGGTTCAGAAATTCCATCGCGTTCCAATGGAAGTTGTCACCCCAGTACTGCCAATCCTGAATGATCCCATCAAGAGGAACGCCCAATTCCCGGTACTTCTTGACCACGTCGATGGTCTCATCCTGACTTTTGTAGCGCTCCTTGCTTTGCCAATAACCATATGTCCAGAGAGGAAACATCGGAACCTGTCCCGTGAGACCGCGCATCTGCGCAATGACGCCGTCGGCATTGCCGCCGTACATGAAGTAGTAGTCGATGCAGTCGCCGACGTCCGACTTGAATGATGTCCCTGTCGAATCGTCGACAAAGAGCGTTGGCGAGTAGTTGTCCCAAAACAGCCCGTACCCTTTCACTGACACGAAAAACGGCACATAGTCGTCGGTGTTCCCCTGGATCATATGAAGGCTGAGGTGCCGCTGCACCATTTTGCCTTCCTGTTGCTCTCCCAGCCCGTAGATGGCCTCGTCCTTCTCCAGAACAAAAGACTGACGAACGCTAAACGTCTTCACACCTGCATCGTTGAAGTCGGTGAACTCAGCGCCAGCTTCTTTCTCAGTCAGAAGAGGACTGCCCGACGGAGTCGTGAAAGAGATCATCCCATTCTTGAGATTCAGAAGTACATGGAGGTTCGCGGCGTCCAGCTGGAGTACATCGCCGACCTGTTTCGTGGCAAATGCGACCGGCTGGGGGGATTGAATCACCGAAAGGCTCTGTTTCGTGAATTTCGTCCCCTCGGGCGATTTCAGCACCCTCACTACGGACGGGCTGTAAAATTGAAGATCCACTATAATAGAGTGGATGGCCAATCGTATCCCACGATCAGTCTTCTGATACGTTTGAGCATGTCCGACAACGGCGGTGGAACATGCCAGCGCGGCGAGGAGAGCGATGACTCTATTCATCATGGTCTTCCGGTTCCTTGTTACGGCAATGGTGTCATACATGCGGCAAAACCGCCGCGGCGTAACAGTTTCACATCAAATGAGCTGGAACTGTCTACAACCGCGTACGAGAATGCAAAATCCTTGTCGTGTTTGCCATCCGCGATCAACGTCAGCTTGTACTTGACCCCCTCGGGCAGGAAATTGAGTACCAAAGTCTTCTGTTTCTCGATCTGTTCGGCATTAAGTCCCCCAATGTACCAGGCGTTGCCTTTCCTGCGGGCCACGATGATATCCCGTCCCGGATAGCCATCAAGCAGCTTCGTATCATCCCACGCATTCGGCACGTCCTTCAGGAAGCTCCTCGCCGCATCGGGCAATTCGTAGTACCCGGAAGGTCGATCCGCAAAATGTTGAAGGCCGGATTCGAACACGACGCTCAGCGCCAACTCGTGGCCGTACGACGTTGTATGCGGGTACTGCGAATTGGTGAAGGTCACCGGAGTATAGTCCATTGGACCCACGACATTCCTCGTGAACGGCAGGATCGTATTATGCTGGGGTGCGCTCGCGGTGAACTCCGGTCCATTGTTGTACCATTCGGCACCACGCACTCCTTCCTGCGTCATCAGGTGGGGATACGTGCGTGACCAACCACGGGGCACCAGGCATCCGTGGAAATACACCATCAGCTCGTACTTGGCCGCGTCGTCCAGAATGTCAAGATAGTACTTGATCATCTCCTGCTTCTCGCACTCGAAGAAGTCGACCTTGACGCCGGCAACTCCCATCTTCCTTAATTTCGAGAACTCCTCCACGCGGCTTTCATGCGTCCGCATGCGATCACGTGGCGTTGACGTGATCCATGGATTGACACCCGAGTTATACCACATGAAAGGTTTCACACCTTTTGACCGGATGTACCTGACTGCGTCTTCAAGCGTCCCCCCGTTTCCCATCACATCCCATTCCCAATCGAGGAGCGTGTATGGCCAGTTCATGCAGGCCGCCAGATCAGCGAACTCGCAAACGATCCTGTAGTCCTTGGTGCCATGGTTGGTCGACCAGTAGTTCCATGACACGAGGCCTGGTTTTATCCAGCCGGTGTTCTGGACAACGGATGGTGGACTCACATCCTCCGTCAGTGTTGATTCGACGATATCGGAAAGGTGGCCTATGATGATGATGCGCCATGGCGATTTCCAAGGGAGCGTTATGGTTGGTGTCGACTCTCCAAAGCCAACGCCGTCCTTCGGGTCAGGAAACGTAATTTTGTACCGGGATTTCTCAGCCATGTTGCTGAGCTTCGATCCGCAATAGCTTCGATTGACGTCTGCTTCGTGAATCAGATACCAGCACGAAGTGTCAGCGGTACGAAAGAGTGCCGGGTAGGACCAGTCGTGCTGGACGGAATCGCCGGTCATCACAGAATAGAGTCCTTCGTTGGCAGTGTTCCATTTCTCGATCCACCGCGTTGCATCCCGCGGGATTTCATACGACGTTCGCTCGTCCAGGACGACGAACGATCCATTCTTCCCCGGGAACTCATACCGGAATGCCACTCCATCATCATAAGCGCGAAGTACCAGGTTCAATCTAGCTTTCTGCGCGTTCTCGAATCTGATGATAACTTCATTGGCGGAATTCCCGCACTGCGCGCGTTTCCCGTGCAGGGAGGTATACTGCTCCACTACTTTCTCGGGTTTGCTCTTCTCCAGAAATCGCAAGTCTTTAGAAAAATCCTGATCGCTCCGCGTCAACCCCAGGCGGATCTGCGGTATCGCCTCGCACGTCTTACCGTTGAGCAAATAGTCGACTTTCAGATACCATTCGCCCGACTCGACCGTGGGAGTACTATTATAGAGTGATACGATGATCTTCTGGTTAGGCGAAACGACTGTTGCTTCTTGTGAAAAGGAGGCCGAGAGACCCACGAAGGTAAGGCTAATGAATGTCGTCCACTTCATAGCGGAGCCTCAATGAGAAGATGTAGGGCACATCCTGGCCGTACGGTGATCCGTATCAGCCTCGGGCGACCAATGCCTAACGCACGCGTAATGCATCAATGGACACCGGTCCAGGTCCACAATTCACAAGAGCGATGACGTGTTTGCCCGGAGTCAGGCCACTCACCTCGCTTACGACCTGCTGAGTCTGCGGGACGCCCGTCGTGGACAGATCCGCCATTGCGAAGTCCCGGCCGTCGATCTGGACCTGAATCTTTCCGGCGCCTTGCTTCCGGGGGGCGATGACCGAGACGGTGCTACCGGTAAACGAACAACTCCAGACATCACCTGGTGTATCGCTGCTGGTGAGATCGTTGTTGAAGTCCCCCGTTCCCAAATTACATTGGCGAGACCATCCGGGCGCCATCGAACCCGGGTCATCGTCGTTGATCCAGCCTTTGTCATGGGTGACGCGAAGAACACGGCACCGGGACGCCAACTGTTGATCAGCAATCCCCGGGAGCGACGGCACCGACCCGCTGAGCCTCACCGTCAATCCCTGTTCGTCCTGAACAAACGTCAGCAGAACATCGGAGCCGAGCATTTCGACGTTGGAAACTTTGCCCAGGGTCGCCCCGCCGACAGCGAGCGCTTTCAGGGTGATTGCGCCGCCTTGCCAATCCAGGAGAGTGGCATAGACATTACCACTGTTGCGTGTGTAGCAGACGGAGGTGTCACCATAGACTTCAAAGGGACGAGACCCGTAGACTGCTTCGCCGTTGATTTTCAACCAGGCGCCGATGTCTTTGCAGATGCGGACCACCTGGGGATCAAGATCGCCGCGGCCGTGCTGGGTGACGTTAAGCAACATGGATCCATTACGGCAAACATTTTCCATCAGCGACCGGATCGCGGTTCTGGCATCCATGTATTCCTGCCCGTTTCGATAGTGCCAATCCGCGATGCTGGTTTCGGTCTGGAATGGATAGGCCATGATCTCCGATTCTATGAAGGCCTCCGTGCTCTTGACCAGGGATCGGTCGACGTCGGGAAGCAATTCAGGGTTGTTCTGGAAGCTGTTGTAACGCCCGCCCACGCCTTTAAGATTGATCACCACGTCCATTGTTCCGTGGTTCCAGTGCAGGGACTTGTTGTAATAGTTCGCCACCAGGGGCGGAGCGAGAAAGCCAAGTCCCATGGACACGCCCAAATCCAATTGTGAATCGCCCGCATGCTCATCGAAATAGATCACGTCGGGGTGATATTTCGTGATGGCGTCATCCACCCGCCACATGAACTGGTTGGCAAAGGGTGAATGCAGAGGATCCTTGTCGTCGTGAACTGGTCCGTAAAGATCCACCGGATCCATGCCTTCCCACCATTTTCCTTTTCCGTCCAGAATCGTCTGAAGCGCATCGTACGGCACGCCCTTCATCGGCCCCGTCCTGTCGCTCGTGTACCGTACCGGCATGAACTGACCCCAGGTTCGAGCCGGCGAGTCGTGAAAACCGATGCCGAACCGCAGTCCGTGATTGCGCGCCGTCTTCTCCCAGGTACCCACAATGTCAACTTTGGGACCGACGCGAACCGAGTTCCACGGTTGATATTTCGAATCATAGCAGTCGAAGTTGTCGTGATGACAACCCATCGCCATGAAGAAACGGGCGCCCATTTCGACAAACAGGCCCATCAGTTCGTCGGGTCTCCATCGATCGATCACCCAATTGTGGCAGATGTCCTTGTAGCCGTATTCCGACGGATGACCAAAATGTTTGAGGTGATATTCATATTGCCCGCTGCCCTGCTGGTACATCCCACGCGCATACCAATCCCCTTGCTCGGGCATGGATTGCGGATCCCAATGCGCCCACGCGCCAAACTTGGCTTCACGCCACCATTCCGGGACGGTGTACATCCGGCTCAAACCCCTCCAGTCGGCAGGATAGGGACCGGCGGCCACCGGCAATGGCGGCAGATTCCAGATATCCGGAGGGAGTCCCAGGTCACCGTCGCCGACGAGTATCTGATCGATACTCACAGTGATGTCATTGGTAACGAGAGTGATGGCCAGCATGGCGTCGGCAGGAATCGCAATGTCAATTCCGGCATGCAGGAAGGAGCCTGCAAGGCTTCCCGATGAATGAACATTCACTTTGTGAACTGGTTGATTGTTGACGGAGACACCGATCACACCCACTCCCAACGAGGCATAGCGAATCGCCAATTTGCTGGCAGCCGGAAGACCGTGAAACCTGACCCCCTCGTCAATCGCGGTCAGACGAACGGAACGACCACCCGAAGCCGCTCTGTCAACTACCTTGCCGGCACCTCCGAACAGTTCGGCAGATTCCGCCTCGAAGATATGCTTCTCAGCAGCAATGTTCGCAGTGAAAGCGGTAAACAGCAAAAATGAAAACACCAGGATCATCCGGATGTCGTAAATGAAACTGAAGAACGTGAGTCTATACTGCCGACCTATGGGCAGTCTGCTCATATTCATTGCGTTCATTCTGGTCTAATGATTGAGACTGTTCGATGCGGCATATTCCGACGTCGCAGATCCCCCTGCATCAAAGTGGACCACCGGCAACGGGGGCAAGGACGAATGCACTCACTGTTCTCCGGCTGTTTCCGCAATAGCCACCTAGCAGATCACTGTGGTCAGCGAAGCTGCAATGATGTTCATTGGGACAAGACTCATTCTTCTTCTTTGGAAAATCGATGTATCGAGCGATAGAGCTGAGCTCTATCGGGTCTCCACAAACTCCGGCTCGTACGGCCCAACGATGAAGCCGTCCTCGTATTCCTGATCGCGAAGGACGCTGTGCGAGCGACCTTTCAACTCCACGTGTTTCGCTACGCCGTCCAGGTTGAGGTACAGGATGTGTGTTGGGTTTATCTGCCGCGCCATCACACCTGCCGGTACCTCCGGCCCCGTCTTGATTGCGAGTCGATTGATTGCTTCGCCGATGATAGGGTCAAGAAGTTCTTCTCTTGCCGGCAGACCGATGTACACGGCGGTGCCTGCCCCGAATCTGTGAGCAGTCACCACCGGATAATCCCGGTCCAGGCCCACGATGCGGCCAAGGACTTCGGCGTCCGTTGGCTCGATGACATCAAAACGCGGAGACTCGCAGGCGAGATCGCGGTCCCGGTACGTCACGCGAAGCTGCTTGCCTTGAAGACCCACCCGCGACAATTCATTCATGGATTCGGTTTCCTCAAAGCCGGACACACGGATGCCGAACACATCACTCAGGCGGCCTGGAAGTGTGGTCGAAAACACCTGGTTGTGTTCGTCCAGCATCGCCGAATAGCTGGTCATGACCGCCGTGCCGCCATTTCTGATAAATTCACGGATCTTGCCTGCGCTGATCTCATCCATCACCGCGACACCGGGGATGACGAGCAGTTTGAAGGGCAAGCGGCTCTGGATGATATCGACCACCCGTGTGTCCACATTGCGCTTGTTGAAACACCTGAAGGCGGTCTGAACTTGACCGTCGTGCGGTTCTGGAAATTCTCCACTGGCGATCTGGCTCGGAAACGAAAATGCCAGGGCAACCTCCGGGACCGGCTTGTACGGGAACCCCTGACCTTCGATCTTCCGAAACTCCGCTGCGATATTTTTGTACTCGTAGTATTTTCGGTTGGGTCGGCCGTCCCAATCGATCATGCCTTCAAGGAATTGCTCTTCCCCCCCGTGCATGCTCTGCCACGTCCAGCCGCAGATCATTTGGTTGCCAAGCATGAGCGAAGCATACGCCGATTTGCGGATTGAACCTGGCACCGCCGTCATTGTGGTGAACTCCGTGCACCAGAACGGCGTGGTATTCTCGAACTGGATGCGTGCCATTCCAAAGAGCGCCCCCTCGATGCCTTCGTTTCTCCGCAACGAGTTGCCGGGATAGAATCCGCAGCCGCTGCGTGCGATCTTCCCGCTGTAGGCGATCTTCGTGTAATCGAAGTACTTCATTGTGCTGTAATACCACATGTTGCCGGTGGTAAGGACACCGGGGGCATCGGCCCGCACCTGGTCGATCAATTTCTCCTCGAATCCACTTACCTCGTCAGAGACGAACCGACGGAAATCGAGTACGCGCTCCGGGGATCCGAAAGCACCGACTGAAACCGGGAGGCCCACTTCATCGAAGTTGCCAACCCGGCGTGACCACCGCTGACCGGCCCACGCCTTGTTGAGGTTCTCGACGGTACCATATTTTGCCTTCAGCCACGCAATGTAGCGCGCCTTGACCGTCGCCGAATACGAAATGGGACCGTCGCCGGCCTCATTGTCGATACCAAACGCGAGGAGGGCCGGATGCCTGGCATAGTGTCGCACGAGCGCATTGGCGAAGCGCAAAGCATACCTTTGGTAGTAAGGGTCGCCAACGTCTTCCATGTAACGGTGGTTAGGATATTGGAGGATGCCATTGACATCCCCTACATTGATTGAGGGATGCTTGTGATGCAGCCAGAGCGGAGCAGGTCGCACTGCAATATCCAGAATCACTTTGATGCCGGAGGCGTGCATCTTGTCCATCACCCGGTCGAACCAGGCGAAATCAAAATGTCCATCCTTTGGTTCGTAGCTGTCCCAGGCAAGGTGTCCCATCCGCACGACACGGAAGCCGGCTTGTTGCATCAGCTGAATGTCACGCGACCAAGTCTCCGGGTCTGAATCGTGCGGGTGGTAGTTGGCGCCGACATACAATTCCTGCGCATAGCTCATTGCGCCAACACAGAGGACGAGCAGGCCGAAGACGCCTCGGATGAAGTGACGTGGAAGTGCGATCATAAGTATCGTGTTCTGCGGCGTTTGACGAAAGTAGTTGCAGGTTTACCACCGTCAGTTTCAGCGCAGAGGGAGATCTTGGTTGCTACATCACGTGATCAGCCCATTCCAGCGGATCATGTTGTCCAATCTTCAGATGGATATCCACCTGCTTTTTTTCAGGCAAGTGCAGGTTGCAGTCGGCCGACCCCTGCTGGAGCGCCTCCGCCAATACTCCGTCGGGTGCAGAGATTTCCTCGATTCCATAGCGGGCTATCAACGTGATGTCCTGTTTCCTCACCGAGGTGATCGAGAGGTCCACGGTCCGAGCGTCCATGTCCCAGGCCAGCTTGTCGATCCTCGCGAATGTCCGGGCCAGCATCCCGTTGATCGATCCCTTCTTCAACGAGGGTGGAAGGGCGGGAAGCAGATCAATCTCGCCGGGCCGCGAGTAGGCCAGCATTTCCATGATGATCGTTTGAATCCCGCCCTGTGCATCCGGCATGGGCCAGGCGTACGGGTCGTGAGAACAGCGCAGCGTCGTGCCGACGTATCCCTGCTCGATCAACTGCCGCAGCTCAGTGTCCACCATGAAGCTGTCTTTAAGTCGCGCTCCGACCAATGCACGATGGCAGCGGCCATGGGCCGCCAGCCTCTCCGGCACGCGCCTTCTGTCGGCGATCATCGCAGCGCGGGCAAGTTGCGGCGTTCGGTCTGGATCAATTTCATCGCCCGGCCAGGCACCGTACAGGTGAGAAACATGTCGCTGGACGTAGTTCTCCTGCAGCGTTGGCCAGGCCCATTCCTTCAACGTGCCATCCGCCTCGAGCATGTACGGCGGCATCTTCTCCAGCATCGCCTTCCATTTCGGCACGTTGTCGAGATCCGTCCCCAGAATCTCCGAGGCCTGAATCAGATTGGTCAGCACTTCCCTGCACACCGAGATATCCATGGTGGCGTTGATCACCAGCATGCTCGAAGTGTTCGTGTTTGCGGGCCAGTTCTCCGGCGAGAAGGATGGGACGAAAATGAATTTTCCAGCCTTGTCCGTGACCGTCAGAAAATCTTCGTAGAACAACGCCAGCTCCTTCAGAGCCGGCACGACGCGGTTGCGGAGAAATTCCAGGTCCCCCGTAACAAGATAGTGATCCCAGAACGGGCGGCAGCACCAGCCACCGGCGGAAATCCAGTACGGATGAGGCCACAGCTCTCCGGAATTGGAGGCGTTGGCGTAATGGTATGCAACGCCGAGCCCTTTGTCTGGCAGGAGGGAATAATGCGTGCCGCGCATCCCGAAGACATTTTTTGCGTTGACCCGGAAGTCCGGCGCCAGGCTCTCCATCCAATTGAAGTACGCATCCATGCCTTCCCGCAAATCGCCTTGCGGGCCGGGCGATATCTGCAGGTTGATGTTGGCGTTGACCTCGGCTGCCATGGTGGGATATTTGCCGCTCGTGAGGATGAACCAGTAGCGCCCCATTTCAAAGATCTTTTCGAGCAGAGCAGGCGAATAGTCCGGCCGCGATCGCTGATCGGCCAGAAGTTCTTCTGAAGACAATCCATATTGATCGGCGCCGCCAAAATCTACGGTGACGCGGTTGAGGGCCTCCGTCTGGACCTTCCGGTGCCGCTCCACCATCGCATCATAATCGGGTGTGAGTTGTTCCACCGCCAACCGCAAAGCTTCCACTTTGTCCTCGGTATAGTCGGCGAACCATTCGATGCGAGTGAGAAGCATCACCGACGCCGCCTGTTCAATCACCAGGGTGTCGTCCTCCATCCGGGCCGAGCCGCCGGTGCACACTACGCGGGTCACCCCGGCGTAGCCGCTATTGTCTGTGGAAGGATCCAAACGGCACTTGTAAATCAGCCGCTGTGCATTGAAGTTACGCCGGATCTCGCTTTCGCCGCTGCTCGTTACGGCACCTTCGTTCATCCCCTTGAATGCCGCGTTCGGGCGCATTCTTCTCGGGGGATCCGACAGTCCGATGCGGACGTTCACAGACTGCCCCTTTGGGGCGGTGAGCAGTTGAACCACGACGTTGTCGGGCCGGGACGTGAACGTCCGACGAAGCCATTCGCCGCGCTCATCGTTCCAATAGATCTTCGCCTGACTAGTTTCGAAATCGACTGTACGAAGATAGTCTTTGACCGACTCTGTTTTGGGAAAATCAAGACGCATCAGGAAAGCCGGGATTGTGGGGTGCCCAAATGTATTCAGCTTTATGGGCCCCTTCTCCATTTCCTTGAAGGCGAATTCGATGGCTTCGCGATATTTCCCGTCCATGACCATTTGCCGCACTTGCGGGAAGATGTCCGCGACGTTTGGGGCCTCGAGCGGCCTCCTCCATGGCATGAGCAGACTTTCATGATGGAAGAGAATCTGTTCCGCGTACGGATCGCACGTCATCTCGATATTCATCGCCCCGTTGCCGGAGGTGAGCCCCTCGCTGAGTGTCGCGCCGGGAGCAGTAGTGCAGAAGCCGTGCCGCGGTACGATGTTGCGCTTGAGCCGTTCCGCCAGTGGCATTGGCGATACCCGTACGGAAGGTGACTGATATGATCCCGCATATACCGGCTGCCCAGGCAAATACTTCTCTGCCTTCAGGCGGCGACGATAGTCAGCCGAACGGATGTCCTTTGGAACCGATTTTCTTGATCCTGAAATCTGATCAAGGATACGAGACCTCTTCTGGGAACTCATCCCGAAAAAGCCCAATACACCGGCAGCAATCGCGGATTTCCTAAGAAAACTTCTACGCTTCATAATGCATTCCTCGGGCTTGTCCGAAATTCATTTCGCGATACCCAGTCCGGTCGGAGCCGTCGGCCGCCTGGTCCTCCTCATTGGATCACCACCTTCGCCATCTTCAGATCCTTTGCGGCGGAACTGTTCCCATACCACACCTCGTATTCTCCTGCAGCTTCTGCCATCGCGCCGCTGGTCCGATCGAAAAACTCAAACGCTGTCGATGGGAGCGTGATCGTGGCTTGTTCTGTCTTGCCGGCGGCGACCGCGACCCGCTGAAAGCCCCGCAGACTTTCTAGCGGCCCATTCGTGTCGTTGACCTTGCGGACATACACCTGAACGGTCTCTGTCCCGTCGCGTTTGCCGGTATTGGCAACCGGGATGGTCAGCGTCGTGCTCTCTCCACGATTGATCTTCGCTTTGCTGAGGTCGGCAGTGCCGATAGAGAAGATGGTGTAGCTCAAGCCGTATCCAAACGGGAACAGCGGATCGGTCATGAAGCGATAGGTCCTTCCGATCATCGAATAGTTTTCGAAAGGTGGCAGTTGTTGGATATTCTTGTAGAAAGTAATAGGCAACTTGCCGGAGGGATTGTAGTCGCCGAAGAGCACATCGGCGACGGCCTGACCACCGGATTCCCCGCCGTACCACGCCTGCAGGATGGCATCGCAGCTTTCGGTTTCGGGCACCAACCCCATGGCCGACCCGGAGCAATCCACGAAGACGATCTTCTTGCCGGCCTGCTTCAATGCCTTCAGGCAATTCCGCTGGACCGCAGGCAGTTCGATGTCGGTCCGATCGCCACCCTTGAAGCCGGGAATGTCGATCGGCATCTGTTCTCCCTCCAGCAGAGAAGAAATCCCCCCCGCGTAAACAACCAGATCGACGCCTTTGAGTTTCGCGATGAGGCCATCATAACGTACAGGGGATTCCTTTCCGAAGTCGAAGTTGAGACTGGCCGGCCAGTCTCCTAATTGCACGAAGCGGGCAGCGATCCTGTATTCTTTTCCTTTTTCCACATTCAGCGGAATGCGCGGAGGGATAGGTCTGAACCGTGCGGATTTGAAGAGCGTATCACCATTGACGACAAGCTCGAATCTCCCAAACGCCTTGACCTTGAACACGATTTCACCGGACTGCGAAGGGTTGTAGACTGCTTCATATTTCCCACAGAAGTCCTTCAGATGCACACCGGCGCTGAACTGATGCTGTCCCTCCGTTGTCAAAGCGATGGAATTGAGAATCTGCTCCGTGGCTGCCGGTTCTCCGGCGAACTCCCTGTTGTTCCAGTACGTGGCCTTGATTCCCGACTTGCCGTCAACAGAGCATTCCTTAATGCCGCTCTCGATCACCTTGTCTTCCGTCAGGTCGCATGCCCTATCATACACGATGGCATCGGCAGGAAGTTTTGTTTTGATACCATTGAGTATCGTCACCGTCCGGATGGGTCGACCGTTGTAATTTCCCCACAGGACACGTTCATCATTCGCATTCGGACCGATCACCGCGATCTTGCCCGCTGACTTCGACAGCGGCAGAATGTTATTCTTGTTTAACAGCAGTGTCATTGCCTCTCGGGCCATGTCCAGGGCGAGTTCCTTGTGTTCGTTGTCGTTGACCACGGACATCGGGATCTTCGACCAGGGGACCAGTGCATCGTCATCCATTTCTCCGAGATCAAATCGTCCCTTCAGGAGACGCATCACATGTTTGTCGATTTCCTTTTCGGAGATCAGTCCTTTCGCAACAGCGTCAGGCAACGTTTTGTATGCATAGTTATACCCGCATTCGACGTCGGTGCCGGCCAGCACGCCCTTCGCTGCAGCATGGGGAGGATCGGATGAGACCTTATGGTTCTCATAGAAATCCGTGATCGCTCCACAGTCGGATACCACCAGGTACTTGAAGCCCCAGTCGTTCCGGAGAATATCCTGGAGCAGGCGAGAGTTGCCGCAGCATGGCTCATCGTCCAGGCGCTGATATGCACACATGATTTCGCGCACATCTGCCTGCTGGACCAATGCCTTGAAAGCCGGCAGGTACGTTTCCCACAGATCCCGCGGATCGATATTATTGAGGTTCATGGTATGGCGGCTCGGTTCAGGGCCCGAATGGACGGCGAAGTGCTTGCCGCACGCGAGGAGCTTTCGATACTTCGCATCGGCAGGCCCCTGCAGTCCTTTGACGACGGAGACGCCCATGCGCGACATCAGATACGGGTCCTCTCCGTAGGATTCCTGGCCCCGGCCCCAGCGCGGGTCCCGGAAGATGTTGATGTTCGGCGTCCAGACCGAAAGACCGAGGAATCGGCGATACGCGTTTCCTCTTGCCTTCGACTGGTTGTATTTGGCCCGCACTTCATCGGAGACAGCGTTGAAGATCTTGTACACCAGGGCGTCATCAAACGACGCCGCCATGGCAATCGGTTGGGGGAACACCGTAACGCTATCGTTGTTTGCCAGACCGTGCAACGCTTCGCTCCACCATTGGAATCGCTTAATGCCCAGGCGGGGAATGGAGTCGGAGATATCGCACATCAATGTCGTCTTTTCACTCAGCGTCAGCCGGGCAACGAGGTCTTTCGCTCTCTCATCCGAGCTCAGATTCGGATTCTGGTACGGCAATGTTTGTGTCCAAACGCTCGAACAGAAGACCAGGCTCAAGAGGAATACGACACCATGTTTCATAGGATCTCCTTTGACTTCTGAAGGTGGTTGGCTCGCTCAACAAGCGCATTTTGCGTTACCGTTAACGCACTTTAGCGTTCGTTTTCTTGTCGATGACCGTGAATCCGTCAGACTACCTGCTTCCGCGTTCGATTATCGACATCATCCCCAGCATCATTCGTCTCTCCTGGGGGAGACCGCATCGAACGCATCGATGCTTTCATTTGGCTTCATGAATTCTCAGCAGCCTTGCCCCGTGGCTCGGCACAGACAGCGATATTCCCTTTCCCACTTCCCCGAGATCCTTCCTTCCCCAAAGGTCACGGACGCTCCAAGTCCCTTTCACGCCGAGTTGTTCCGCCGTCAACGAGAAGGTGATTGAAACCGCCGGCGCAGATCCCGTTGGATATTCCGTAAAGAGAAGGAATTTTACGGTTGCGCCTTCGGTGTGGTCAACACACTCCTTGTCGAGTCCGACAATTGAGGAGAAGGTGTCGTACCCTTGAGGGACGTCATATTCGATGACCGATGTCGCATGCGTGCCTATGCCGTCTGCATAGACGGTGTTGTTGACGGTCAAAGCATTCCCACCTACGCTCCTGCCAACTTTTGCGGTACTCCATCCCGACGTCGCGCTAACCCACTTGATCCCGGTCAGACTGAGCGTGTCGTTTCTCCCGATGAGTTTCGGCGCAATCCAGTCTGCATGGTCCCAATCGTTGTTGTCCGGGCCGGGCGCAACGACGAGGTAAAGTTTCCTCGACCCTCGAATGCTTGCCTTCACGCTATCACTTTGCTCACCCGCTTTGTAGGTCAGGAGTTTGCTGCTCCATACTGCCTTGCTTTCCACAATAGGTCTTCGATCGGCGTAGAAAAGAGCTGCATATTTGTCGCTGCTCCCGGCATCATCGGCCACCCATATGATCCGTTCTCCATCATCAACGAGGAGCCTGTTGTTCCTGCTTTTCTGCAGAACCGAAAGCGCCTCCTCATTGGAAATCAAGTTCAACGTGAATTGATCGTTGTCGGGAAGGTTTCCACCGAACATCAGCGGCGAGCGGCAAATCAGAAAGAGCGACATCAGCGTGAACTGCTCGTCTCTGGTAAAGTGAGTCATCCGCGGGTCCCCCTGCTCTGCCCGGAGGCCTATTCTTCCCAACGGAAGCATATCGCCGTCGGGCCAGTGACCGGGACGCATATGGGGAACCCACTGTTCAAAGAGCGAAAAATGCTCTTCCAATTGCGGCCAGTTGTCCCAGAAGTCTCCGACGATCCGCCACATGTTGGCGTGAGCGCTGACATGTTCGGCGTCATTGAGCGGCGTCGGACCCGGCGACAGACTCAGGACAATCTGCCGTCCGCAGTGATCGATGGCCCTGCGAATCAACTCAATTTCGTCGCGGTGATATGGCGAGGAGATGTCGTCCACTTTTACAAAGTCGAGCCCCCAGGAAGCATACAGTGTGAAGAGGGAATTGTAGTACTCCTGCGCGCCCGGTCTGCTGGCATCCACCGTGTACATATCCCGGAGCCAGGAAGACAGATTCCTGGTGCTCGAGACATCACGTGCCGTGAGATTCGTCCCCAGAATCGGAGAGTTTCTTTGAACAGCGAGCTTCGGGATGCCCCGCATGATGTGAATGCCGAATTTCAAACCCAGACTGTGGACATAATCCGCGAGGGGTCTGAATCCCTTGCCACCGGCGGAAGAAGGGAACCGATTGACGGCCGGAAGAAGCCTGCCGTAATCATCCACGGTCATAACGGGATTGGTTTCGTTGTAACCGTGCGCCTTGTCATTTTCGACATACCAGCGGATATCGACAACGACATACTGCCATCCGGATCGTTTCAGATGGTCAGCCATGTAATCCGCATTTGCTTTGACCTCCTGTTCAGTAACAGTCGGTCCGAAGCAGTCCCAGCTGTTCCATCCCATGGGAGGTGTTGGAGCCCACGCCCCGGCATCCTGAGCATGGACAGCCACAGGAATGAGCATCAGCACGGTACATGCGCGGACCATGCACACTGCAGACTTCGCGCCGGCAAGCAACTTGCCGAAGAAGGATTGAGAGTGGTGCATCTTCCTTTCCTCAACGTCATTGAAGGTGACACTCGTGCCTTGCCGGATTCGCCCTTTACTTCACATACATCATCCTGATCGTATGGGAGAATTCGTTGGTCTCCATTCGACACAGGTAGACCCCGCTCGCAAGGCCCTGGGCGCTCCACTGCAACCGGTGTTCACCGGCAGGAACCTCGCCCTGAACAAGGGTTTCGATCGCCCGACCGGCGATGTCATACACTTTCACCGTCACGTTGGCATTGTGCGGCACGGAGAACATAATCATGGTCGATGGATTGAACGGGTTCGGGTAGTTCGAGCACAGTTGAAATGCCGAGGGCTGTTGTCGCGTGGTTTGCTCACGCACCGACGTCACGAGGGATGTTCCGTTCCCGACAAGTTGAATCTGGCTCAGTTGATTCGTCCCGACACCTTTTCCGTTGAGGAGATACAGGTGATTGTCGGTGATCGATGACGTTACTCCTCCATTGGTCATGGGGGCAGGCAGAGGGAATGTTGCGGCTTCGGGATCCAGCCCCATGAGTTTCGCACCGATGCTGTCGGTCGCCACGGGGTCCAGTCCCGCAATGAGCGCATGCTTGGTGGTGAACGCAAAATTCGGGCACCATGCGCCTTCTCCTCCCGTCGAATTCTTGATTGCATCGATGACGGCGAGGTGGACGGGACGCGCGGCATTCAGGTCGCAGATGCTCCTCGGCAGGTATACCCACTCATGCCCGGTGTTCGTCGAATGGTGAAGTGCACCACGGCGACCGTTGTCACTCGTTATGGTGTACAACGATTTCGGGACGATCCCGACCTGATTTTTCAGCGCGCTTGTGAGACCGGCAGCGGAATGGTGCTTCAACTTCGGAATTGACACATAGACGTCGACAGTCTGAAGGATCTTATTGACTGTCAGCGACGGAAAGTTGAAGTATCCACTTCCCGTCGATACCGAAGCAATATTCGCAGCGGTGGTGTCGTTGAGGTCAACCACATTGCAGCCCAGAGCCTGCTGCACCGCCCGATACCCGAACGCGTCGTTGGAGCCGAACGGGACCGTCGAGCCGGGGTTCTGCCAGTTGGTATCCCAGAATGAATCCACGATGTAGAGATCGGTCGGATTCACACCCGCATCAAGAATGTACTGACCGACGGCCTGGAGCACAGCCGGGTGAGTCCACATCGCATCAGTAATGGTGTATCCGTGCAACCCCGCAGCGGTGCCTGACCCGCCAGTCAAATTGATTTTGATTGCCACTTTCTTCCCGGCGCCGAACAACGCCGCAACGGCGCCCGCCTGATTTTGGTCGAGCAGGTCAAGGAGGGCCTTCACCTTCTGCCTGACTCCTCCCCCTGCATCATCATACACATAGCTGTCCGCAGGTGTGCCTGTCGTGTTGCTTATCCCGACCGTCGCAAGGAATGAAGAACCCAACATATGGTTGTAGGCAAACACTCCCGAGGGCTTCAGGTAAGGAACAACGAGCAGCCCGGCGGCAGCGGTCCCGACGTGCTTTATGAAATTCCTTCGTGAAGAATTCAGGTCATGAGAATTCTTTGAATCATCTCTTTTCATTTCAGCTCCGGATTTTCTATGTGGATCGTGAACCTCTCAGTTGTCTATTCAATCGTAACCGTCTGCTTCAAACGGATATCCTTGGATGAACTTCCGACCTGAATCTCCCAGGAACCCGGTGCTGTCTTCAAGTCGTTTGACCTCGTATCATAGAACGAAAACTCCGATGCCGGTATCGTAAAGGTGAGAGTCTTCTTCTCTCCAGGCGCGAGCGTCACTCTCTGAAACCGTTTCAATTGATTGATGGGAACCTTTATCGACGCATGGAGATCATGCACATAGACCTGTGCGACTTCATCACCTTTCACGGCGCCGGTATTTTGCAGCGTGAAATGGATTTGAAGTTCTCCGTCATTGCTGACGTTGGTCGGACTGAGTTCCAGACCGCTGTAGGTGAATTTTGTGTAGGAGAGTCCGTACCCAAACGGGTAGAGGACCGGCTGCTCGAAATACATATACGTCCGGGGATGATTGATCAGATCGTAGTCGGACATGGGAGGAAGCTCCTGCGTCGATGCGTAGAACGTTTCGGGGAGTTTCCCCCCGGGATTGACATCGCCGAATAAAACCTCTGCAATTGCTGTGCCACCCAATTCCCCCGGGAACCACGCCTCGAGGATTGCATTGGCCTTTTCTTCAGAGCCCACAAGGGCGACAGGCCCCCCGTTCTCCAAAATGACAATAATGTTGGGATTGACGGATGCGACTTCGGAGATCAACTCTCTCTGGACTTCAGGCAATTCGATTGAAGTACGGTCCAGCTCCTCCCGAGAGAGTTCCGGAGTAGTTCCAAGGACGAGGATAGCGACATCACTTTTCGCGGCGATGGATTTGGGTTCGTCGAAACCCTTCTCACCGAAGTCCCAGGTCAGCCTTGCACATGCACCCTGCGCGTCCTCGAAGTACTGGATCTCGACGTCATAGGCTTTCCCCGGTATCAGATCAACCTTGGCCTGATCCGGAGTCTCCGCATGGTCGGTCCAGTCGTCGATGATCAGCTTCCCATCGAGATACAGCCGGATGCCGTCATCACTGCTTGTGCCGAGGTGGTGAATCGTATCGGGAGGAACAATCCTCCCCTTCCAACGGATGGAGAAATGGTCCACCGGCAAGCCTGGCGCAGGAGAACCCGTACCATAGTTGAAGTTCACCATGGAATCGATGCGGGTAAGAACGGGTTTTCCGGACAGCGTCATGTTGTCGAAATACTCACCCTTCATACCGGTCTGATCGGATCCTTCAACCTTCGCGAAGTACCGGGAATCGATCGGTCGCAGCGAGGCACCGCTGATGCCGCAGCCCATCGTGTACTGAACGCGAATTCCGAGCGCACTTGCCTTGCCGAGAATCCCTTCGAGAGCTCCGATGTGCACTTTCGGCCAGCCGCTATAGATCCCGAGCTGGGGTTCGGCGGCATTCGGACCGATCACTGCAATGGATTTCACTTTCTCCTTGCTCAACGGGAGTATGCCGTTGTTCTTCAGGAGCACGATCGATTTCCGCGCGACTTCGAGCGCAAGGTCACGATGCTCCTTGCTGTCAAGTCGATCCTTCGGTATCGCGCTGTACGGCACCATATCCGGCGGGTCGAATTCGCCGAGACGGAACCGTGCCGACAACACGCGTGTCAGAGCGCGATCAAGGTCCCGAACGTCCAGAAGCCCCTTGGCAACCGCTTCTCCGAGATCGCGTCGATATTCCCAGCCGCAATCCAGGTCGCAGCCTGCGAGGATACTTCTCGCCGCAGCTTCAGGACCGGTCTTGAAGAAGTGGTGCCCCATCACCATGTCATTGACAGCACCGCAATCCGAGACGACGTACCCTTCAAACCCCCACGTATGCCGAAGAAGATCGGTCAACAAGAACATGTTCGCGTTGCACGGGACGTGGTTGACCTCATTGTAGGCTCCCATGATGGAGTACGCCTTCCCTTCGACAATGGCCGAATGGAATGCCGGCAGATAGTATTCAAACATGCTGCGCATATCGACATCCGATGATCCCGTATGGCGGCGCGCCTCCTCATTGTTCGCCATGAAGTGTTTCGGCGTGGAAACGACCCTCAGATAGTACGGGTCATTCCCTTGCATTCCTTTGACAAACGACACTCCCATTCTCGACAGCAGGTACGGATCTTCGCTGTAGGACTCCTCGTTCCGGCCCCAGCGCGGATCGCGTGCAATGTTGATCGTGGGGCTCCAATACGTCAGTCCTTTTCCGCCGACGGCATTCAATACGCGCGCTTCCTCAGAGATCGCGGTGCCCACACGATAGATCGCATCAGGATCCCAGGTTGCTCCCATCCCTACGGCCTGCGGGAACGACGTTGCGCCGTCGCCAAGCACTCCGTGCAGAGCTTCGCTCCAGTAGTTGTACTTCCGAATTCCCAGCCGCGGAATTGAATCCGATTCGTTCGTCAGTTGCCTGATTTTTTCGTCAACGGTCATCAGACTGATCAGATCAGCGAGTCGCTCCTTGTAGGAATGCGGCTTGAAGACATTCACAATCACGGAACTGCTCGCCGAATCCCGGCCGGGTCCCTTCTGGGCGAGTGTCAACAAGAAGTATCCGGGCCGGGGAAACGTCACTTCCGTTTCAGGACTGGAACCATCCTTGAAACGGACATCAGGATTCTGCGGGCACGTCCATCGGACCTTTGCCTTATCTGAAGAAACGCTGCCCTTCAGTTGTGCCGCATGTGTCTTATCCCAATCGATGATCTGATTGCTTCCTGCACTGATAATCCCGATCTGGGGAAAGGCCGTGGCCGACACGAGGAGCAACAGTGCTGCAGTGACAATTGTTGACTGGAGAATTCTATGACTCATGGTATTTTCCATTGAGGGTGAGATTCATTCAAACGAAAGGTCCACGGTTGGATTGTCCCGCCAGTGTTCGAACCGCACGCTTCTATTCAAAACGGACCCAGTCCAGCTCTATCTTGCCGTTGTTGCTGAGCAACACGACCACGTTGTGAATTCCCGGTTGATATGCCAACACGGGGGTCTTGACGACATTCCATCCGTCGGACCGACGGAGATCCACACGGGCCATCAGGGGGCCATCAACCCCGTCGAGCCGAAGTTCCAGTGTGCCTCCTGTATTCGAGAACGTGCGTGCCAGGACGCTCGTAAAATTGTGCTCGCCGAAGTCGACACTATTGTATTGAGCCCACGCGTTTGCGGTATCGAATATCGTCATCCAGCCTCCGAATCTATTGAGCGTGTCGAGAAAGTCTATCGATACCCCTCGTTCACTCTTGGAACTGAATCGATCAATCTGGATTTCCCTGGACGCACTCGTCACCCCGACACCACGCAGCGTGGGAATCACCTTCCTGATCGTGCCATCCTCGTTGAAGAACATACTGTCGATCCTGACGGACCGGTTCTTGTCAAAGTTCGGAGAAAGATCATTGTGGTGATAGAACAGGTACCACTGGTTCTTGAACTCGACGACGGATTGCTGATTTGTCCAGCATTCGGCGGATTCATCCATGATCACCCCCGCAACCGTGAATGGACCCATGGGACTATCACCAATCGCGTATTCCAGTCTTTCCGTCTTGTTCTGGACATGCGGATACGTCAAATAGTACTTGCCGTTTCGCTTGAACATGTACGGGCCTTCCTTGAGGCCGACTATGGGCAAGCCTTCAATGAGCTGCGGTTCACCATCAAGCTCCAGCATGTTGGCCTTCAACTTTGCCACCTGAAACCCTCTCCCCGCCCAGTAGAGATACGCCTGTCCGTCGTCGTCGATGAACGGATTGGGGTCGATCCCATGAACATTTCGTATCGGCGCTGCCTGCTGAGTGAACGGTCCGTACGGTTTGTCCGATATGGCGGCACCGAGACAGAAACCTCTTCCGTACGCTGTATCCTTCGCCGGCGCCGGGAAATAGAAATAGTACTTGCCGTTTTTTGAGGCACAATCCGGCGCCCATAGGCTGTAGGCTTGAGCATTGCCCCAGGGGACCTTGTTCTGGCTCACGATAACTCCGTGGTCTGTCCAGTCCACAAGGTTCGCCGATGAGAACACATGGTAGTCTTCCATGCAAAACCAGCCCGGACGGCCCCGCCCTTCTTTCGCAAGAATGTCATGCGAAGGATAGAGGTACACCGAGTCTCCGAACACTCTCGCCGTCGGGTCGGCAGTGAACTGGTCGCGGATGATCGGATTCTGGGCCAACGCAACTTCGATGGCGGCAGATGCAAAAATGAAAAAGAGCAGGAGGTGAAGGGTGGAGTTACGCATGACTCAGGTTCTTCCGCTATTTAATGAGCGCCATTTTCTTCACGATTGCATGCCCTCCCGTTTCAAGGCGATAGAGGTAGATGCCACTTGACAACGAGCTTCCATCGAACTTGACTTCGTAGGCCCCCGGCGCCTTCTTTTCATCAACGAGGATGGCAAGCTGCCGACCGAGAACATCGTACACGGTGAGCCTCACTTTGCTGAATCCTGGCACCTGATACCTGATCCCTGTTGTCGGATTGAACGGGTTGGGATAGTTCTGATCAAGCTTGAGCCTCTCCGGCGCGGCATTGGCAATCCCACCGACCGGGATAGCGTAAGGATTGTTCAAATTTGCATACTCAGCATCTCGCTGCGCCAACCACGCGGCCTTTTGGGTTGGAAACCAATTCAAGTCACCAAGAGGGAAACCACCGAGCGCGGCAGAGTGCAGATCAGCGTCGCTATACGAAAGATCAATAGGAATCGGCCAGTCGGGATACGCACGCTTGTCCGCTCCAACATTCACCAGACGCCAGTCCGGCAAAACAGCATTGCGACCAACGGCACCGGTATCGACAGTTGCAAGAGCAAACGCTTTCAAATTGAAAAGCACATCCCCACTTACTGTGCTGAAAAGATTCATTGGTCTGGTAAACGTGGGCATCATGTTCTTCCAAGTGTCCATCGTCAGATATTTGTACTGATTCGCGGTGTATCGTCCCAAATGTTTAAACATACTATCGGTTCTTGCATTCGCGACAATCATCTGCGACTGCCATCTCGTCACTCCATTGACGTGATTGCTGTCCAATATTCTATTCATGTCATCGAGGTAGGGATCCCAATAGGCAAGGTTATCATGAACGAAGAATTTTCTCAGCGTTCCGTTTGCTACATCCGCGCTATCCGGATACACGTTCACAAGACCCATTGGCAGCCAGTCCAAGTCCTGCTCGCCGGGATCGATGGACTCGATCCGAGGGTATGGTTGAATGCTGGAATTGATAAAAATGTTGTTGGTGAGGCTCGTGAAGCTCTGGTATCCGAGGTCCATGACCACTGAGCCGGTGCAATTGACAAATGTGTTGTGATTGAAAATCACCCTTTTAAATGGATAGGACCTTAGATGGTACAAAATCCCTTGAGCCATGATGTGAGTGCAGTTCTCAACAAGCAACGTATCGAGGCTGGCGAAACAATCGAGAACACCGCCATTCTGCCTGGACGGCAGACCGTTCATGTTCACGAAGTAACAATTCCTGAAAGTCACGTCGCAAAGAGAAGTAGGAATCACCACAAATACCCAACGAGCGTGCTCAAACACATCGTTGTCAAAGAGCAGATGGAGGTTCGGGGAAACTGTGCCGGCAAAAGTCATTCCCTGAAAGCCATCATTGAGTGACCAGCAAACGATGGCGCAATTCTTGATGACCAAATCACCGAGCACGCCGATCCCCTGAGTACTGGAAAAACCGAGATCCCAATTGCAGATCAGCGGTGGAGACGATACTGGAGATCTGTTGTTCACTACCATTGTGGGGTCCGATCCCACAATGACGGTTGTCCGATTAGGATACGTCGCAGGCAAATTGCGCAATGGGTACAATCCGCCCGACTGCAACTCGTAGACACGTTCGGGAGGGACATTGTTCGTATCCAAGAGGAGCGCCCGATACAACGAGTTCGGCTGATTTCCCATGTCGAAGAAGTCTTTGACGACAAGAGTATCTCCCTTCACCTGTTTGACATAGTCACCCAGACTCTGGCAAAGGACGAACGACGAGGACACGCCCATCAGGATCAACACCAAGACAAAGAAGGTCCTGCTCATTGTAACCTCCTCTGGAGTGATCTCATGCGTTGCAGGCTACTCCACTCCGGCGTCAGGTTAAAGTAATTTTCAATGCATAGGCAAAATTGCATGGCTTGGCACCGGGCCTCTTCACGGAGAGCGATTCGGCCGACTGGCTCCATTCCAACCTGTCGACGCAGCCAAGGAGCTCGACATTCGCGACTTTTCCAGGATGGAGTGCTGATCCCGTGCCGAGGCTCGTGATCTGGAACTTCTCGCCCTCCGGCCAACCAAGCACTATTGCATACATTACGTCACCCCGCTTGCTGCTGGTGAACCGGATATCACTCGAGTCCAACGATGCCGTGCTGGCGCCGGCAAATGCCCCTGATTTCGCCGTGTGCGGTCCTTCACCGAACGCTTTCCATGGCCGGGTATCGTAGATTGCTTCGCCGTTTGTCTGCAACCAGCTTCCAACGGCGTCGAGGATTGCCACCTCGTCCGCATCGATCGTCCCGTCCGGTCTGCCCGGAACATTGAGGATGAACGTGCCGTTCTTGCTCACCGCATCGACCATCCAGCGGACGGCTTCGACCGGCTTCATATAACCATGATTCATCAGGAGCATCCGGTTGTAGTGCCATTCGCCTATGCAGGTTTCAGACTGCCATGCGTACGGCATGATCCGGTCGGTGACTCCGCGTTCATAGTCTGCCACCACGGCCTTCGCCAAATTATCAGGCACATTCTTGATGTTCAGAACGGCATCGAGCTTGCCGTTGTGCGTCTTCATGTAGTGGTTGTAGAAATAGGCCCCGATGTTCATGCCTGCCCAGCCCAGAGGAAGTCCACCGTTATCAAAATACAACAGCTCGGGATCATGCTGGTCCAGAAGATCGCGCACCCGGTCGTAGAAATTCTTTACGTATGCCTCATCCGGATTCTCTTTGATCCCATGCTTGCGTCCGTAAAGCGCCTGCGGATCGAACCCCTCCCACCATTGATCTTTTCCCATTTCCTGTGTCAGATGTCCGTCATATGGTACTCCCGCGAGCGGACCCGACTTGTCGCACAGATGCGCCACCTGAAACCACCACCAGTTGCGCGCTGCATGAACGGTGACGCCGAAGCGAAGACCCTGTCGTCGCGCTGCTGTCGCCCATCCCCCGATGACATCGCGTTTCGGGCCCATGTTGGTCGCATTCCAGGCATGATGCTTGGAAGCCCATGTATCGAACCCGTCGTGATGATTCGCCAGCGCAACAAACAGCCGGGCTCCCGCACGCTTGGCGTGTTCAATCATTGCCTCCGGTTCCCAGTTCAGCATCGTCCACTGGGCACACAGATCTTTGTATCCGAATTTCGATGGATGAGAATATCGGGCAATCTGGTTTTCGTACTGGCCCTGCCCCTGGATATACATGTTTCGCGCGTACCAATCGCCGGCTTCTGGAACGCACTGTGGGCTCCAGTGAGCCCAGACGCCGAACTTGGCATCGCGATACCATTCCGGCGCCTCGTATCCCAGGAGTGAGTTCCATTCCGGTTTGAACGGTCCATCACCGGCGAGGCCCGGAAGGTCGGGCGATTTCAAGGATACTCCGTCCCACGTTCCGGGACCTGCAGCGTCTCCGCCAATTCCCCATCCTTCATCAACCACAGCTTTCCAGTCCGATACGGGGAAATTCGTGACGCCACCCTGAGAGAGTATCCCTTGAAGACTTTTCGCGCTCGCGCTTAGCGGGAGAACAGCGGCAGCTCCGGCTCCCTTTCCGATCAGCTCGAAGAATTCTCGTCGTTCCACAGCGATTGCTCCTCTACGGTTTGTTCAGTGCATACCAAGGCCCCGTCTGCATCCGATCTTTGTCATGGGAATGCCCGGTCGACCTTGACGGACTTCTGTCATCCGGTTACTTTGAAAAAGCCACGGTGTATTCCTTCCCTGCTTCTGCACGAAAGTCATAGAGATAGGTGTCTCGAATCTTGACCGGCTCGACCGTCGCTTTCGGCGACACGAGAGGCGGCTTGGTGTCTGGCACCCGGTAAAACGGATTACGATTCTCCCCCGTCGCTCGTACGAGTTTCGCGCTTCCTTCAGCCTTCAACGGCCAATACGAACGAATACGGCAGTTGCCTCCGAGTTGTGACTGAATCACCAATTTCGAGATCTTTCCATCTCTCCATTCCATACGGTGTATCTCAAATCCCCCCCGGGCACGAAGCCCTTCTACAGCCCCGTCCTTCCAGACATCGGGCAACGCGGGAAGCACGAAGATCGCACCATCATCACTTTGCAGAAGCATTTCGGTGATGCCGGCGGTAAATCCGAAATTCCCGTCGATTTGAAACGGAGGATGAGCATCAAACATGTTCGCGTATGTGCCGCCTTTTTCAAATTCCGGTTTGTCGACCAGGGTGATCTGGTTTCGGATAAGTTTGTAGGCATGGTTGCCGTCAAGGAAGCGTGCCCACAGGTTGATCTTCCAGTTCATCGACCAACCCGTTGAAGGATCGCCCCGGAATATCAGCGACCGTCGCGCGGCATCAAACAATTCGGGGGTATGGAACGGAGAGATCTGATTCGATGGGTAGACGCCGTACAGGTGCGAAACGTGCCGATGGTGGTCCTCAGGATTGTCCCAGTCTTGAATCCACTCCTGCAACTGGCCATGCTGCCCGATCTGCATCGGAGGCAATCGCTTCAGCGCTCCATCGACTTTCGCGCTAAACTCCTTGTCGATCCCCAGGATTCGTGCGGCCTGTATGGTCTTTGTGAACAGATCGAACAACAACTGGTTGTCCATCGTTGTGCCGGCGGAGATCGATGATTCCGGATGCGACGCCGGAGCGTTTTCAGGAGAAACAGACGGACAGACAACCAACCAATCGTGCCCCGGATATTCGACAAGGAAACTCAGGAAGAACTCTACTGCGCCTTTCATGATCGGGTAGACCGATTCAAGATACTTCTTGTCACCGTTGTACTCATATTTTTCCCACAAGTGCTGGCAAAGCCATGCACCGCCCATCGGCCACATTCCCCAGAATGAGCCGTCGATCGGTCCGTTAATCCGCCAGAGATCGGTGTTGTGATGCAGCACCCACCCTTCCGCGCCGTACATGGTTTTTGCAGTCTGACGCCCCGTGACGGAGAGTTCTCGTACCATCTGGATAAGAGGCTCATTCATCTCACTGAGGTTCGTCTCTTCGGAAGGCCAGTAGTTCATCTCCGTATTAATGTTCACCGTGTATTTACTGTCCCACGGGGGATACAATTGATCATTCCACAGGCCCTGGAGAGTTGCAGGTTGCCCACCCGGCTGGGAACAGGAGATGAGAAGATATCGTCCGAACTGGAAATAGAGTGCCGCAAGTTGCGGGTCGTTGCCTTCGGCAAATCCGGCAATGCGCACGTCGGTGGGGTTCTTTACCGAATCAGTGACTCCCAGATCAATGCTCACCCGGTTGAAAAACTTCTGATACGCTGCAATGTTGTCGCGAAGTGCCTGTGCAAACGATTTCTTCACTGCACTTTTCAGATAGGCATCAGCCCTGGCACTTGCATCGGCGCCGATATCGGCATAGTTCTTCACGTTGGACGCAATGGACACAAAGATCGTGACAACATTGGCTTTGGTCACCGACAACGCCGTATCGGTAGCATGCACGGAACCGCCTTCAGCAAGAATCTCGACCTGCGCCTGAAATTGCACCTTGCCTTTCACCGAATCGCAGTCGCCTGTGACTCCCGACATGAGCAGCGTGTTATCGCCTCGCGTCGAAATACTGACTGCCGCCGGCCTGTCCATCGTCGCCGAGAAACTGACTGATCCGGGCTTGTCCGAAGCGATTCGGACGACAATGACCTGGTCAGGGAGCGAGGCAAATGCCTGGCTCTCGTAGTGCACGCCATCAACCGTGTAGCGGGTCGTTTCCACGGCCTCGGCGATATTGAGTTCCCGGTAGTAATCGGTATAGTGTTCATGTCCCGGAAACACCAGGCGGAGATTTCCGACTGTCTGGTACGGCATCCCTTGCGAGATTTTACTGATGACTTTTTGGTTGACCAGATCCTGGGCTTCTTTGTATTTTCCAGCGAAGACCAATCTCCTGACTTCTGGCAGGGCCTCCCTCGCATCAGGATTATCATTACGGTTGGGTTGGCCGCCCCAGACGGTGATCTCATTGAGTTGGACGGTCTCCTTGCAGGGGTCTCCATACACCATGGCTCCCAATCGACCGTTCCCTATCGGCAACGCCTCGACCCACCGTTTGGCAGGATGGTCGTACCACAGTTTCAGAAGAGAATCACTCTGGGCGTTCGCACCGCCAATCATGGCCAGACTGAAACAGAGATACAGGAGAACGGTTTTCACAGATGCTCCGATTGTTCTGGTCAAAATACTTGTTCGACAACGACTCCATTGTTCCACCCGGCGGTACAACTTCGAATCTGCAGAACACAAATCTCTCCAGGGGTACTCTCTTGAACAACTTCCGAATCACACCGTGACGGAACGGGGATTGATTTTCTTCGATGCCAGGAACGCAATCAAGAAAATGCCGAGATAGAAGACGAGTCCCACAAAATATGCCGGCGTGAAGCCGAAGAGCATGGACAAAACAACAGCGAGTACCGAACCCACCACGGACATGGAACCGTTGACGCCATACATCCAGGGGATATATCGCTCATTGTGACCCTGCGATAGCAGTTGAATGCAGGAGGGGAACGGTATTCCCAGGAAGAAGGCCAGCGGAAGAATCACCAGGAAACTCGTCGCCGCGCGCATGGGCAATTCGAATTCAAGACTCTTCGTAAGGACAACGGGAGAAACAACAAACTCGAGGATGCCGACAACAACAATGGCAACGCTCACGGCATACAAGCGCTTCGCCACATCTCCTCCAAACATGTTCCTGCCCAGGACGCTCCCGCTTCCCATCCCGACCAAGATCGAGCTCAAAAGGATTGACAACGAAATTGTCGGCGACCCCAAATACAAGACGAGTTTTTGAAAGAGCGAGACTTCCAAAACCATGAATCCAATCCCGGAGCAACTCAGGACCGTCAGGGGGAGAAAGACTCTCGGGGGGATGACGTCCGTGCTCTTTCGCCGAAGCAACCTGAAGGGCAGCCAAACAACAAGGACGCTGAAGCAAACAGTCCCTCCCAGAAGCAATCTGAACTCACGGGGGATGCCCTTGTCGATCTTGTAGAAGTACGGCTTGTCGTCCGTACAGGGAGAGATGTCGTTTTGGGATTGACTGATATACATCCCCAGCCGATCGGAAGACTGGGAGACTCCCGCGATGAACTGATTGATGGGCGAGCGAATGCCGTCCGTTATTCCATATGGAAGGTACGTAGCAGTAGGAAGACCTCGAGGCAAGGTCATGCAGGTCTTTGCCCATCGCTGCGTTTCGTCACGTGCGAAAGCATTTTTCTTGATGACAAGAGTAGGAGCATATTCCGCTTCAAATACAGCAACATGATTCTCGAATTCAGCGGTCGGGACTCCCACGTCCTGGAAAACGGTTGCCGCAGTCGCAATGAGCCGCATCAGTTCCCACTCATTGTGAACGGTGAAGATCAATCTCCCCTCGGGTGTCAATTTCTTCAGATAATCTTCGATTGCTTCTTTGGTCAGAAGATAGTTCTCACTTGTCGCGAACGGCTCGATGTTCTGCATCTGTGCAGTGGAGGGAAGCGCCATCATAATGAGGTCGAACAGCTCGTTCGATTGTTTTACGTAGTGTCTTCCCTCTTCGACGACAATCTTCACGTTGGGAAAGTCCGTATAGATGCCCCCGTCGAACGCTTTGTGGTCCTTCACGATCTTCACAAAATCGGGATTGACCTCCACACCTGTTATCGTGTCAACTTCCCCGAACAATCCCAGCAATACCTCCTTCCCGCCCCCGGGGCCAATGACGAGCATCGACCGCTTCTCGCTCTTGTTCAGACACAAGAAGGGAATGGCGTTCGTGTGTTGGAGCAATAACTCCTGCAGCATGGATTGAGTATTCTGGACATTGCCGTTAAAGCGGTACACCTGAGTTCCCGCCGCTCCATCGACGAAGAGCTGCTGCACCATATCCTGACGGCTGTATTGCACCAGATCCGATCTCCCGTAAATGCTCCATCGGCTATCGATGATGTGTGACGTCGTTGGCGCATCCGGATAGACGTAATAGAAGTCCTTTTCGGGAAAATTGCCGATGGGGACCATTCCAAGAAACTCGCTCCGGCCGTTGAAGATCAGAACGGCAAAGGACGCCCCGAGGATCGTATAGACGAAGACGCGATTGCGCAGGCTTATCAGGGGGTGAAGGAACAACGCAGACAACGTGAACACCACGAGCGCGACGAAGAGGACACTATTCGGCGCTCCGAAGAGGCTGATCAACCCAAGGGAGGCAACCGACCCGACTGCCGCTCCCGCTAAGTCCGATGCGTACAGGCTGAAACTCAGCGCGGGACAGGCCCGATAGATCTGCGCGTAGACGATGCCGCCGGCGAAAAAAGGGAGGAACACAAACACAAGAAAGGCAAAGGGACTCGTGATGGAGAGCCAGATTGTTGCGGTGATAAAGACGCAGAGCAAAATCCCAAGGGCAAACAAGGCGCGATACGCGATCTTCGACAGATCCCCAGCTGCCTTGATTTTGTAATACGAGAAAACGCCGCCACACCCTAGACCGAGAAGAGCGAGCGAAAGGGTGATGAACGCATAGTCCTGGACAAAGATGACCGACGCGATACGCGTCGAGACAATTTCAAAGCAGAGAATTGACGCTGACAGAAGAAAGAGCGACGAATACACCAACGGCGTGCTATGTTTTCGCTTGACATCTGTCATCGGTAAGTTTCCACAAGACAGGAAGCATTCGAAGGATCTCGCTCGGCCTCGACCCCGCCAGGTGCTCGTCACCAAAAGTCGACCCGTTCACCTTCCAATTCGTGCTCCCCTCCCGCTTCAGGAGTCTCGCAGTATCGGTTTTCGATACTGGACGACTCCTGAAGGAGATATGCAAGGCAGCCAGATCAGCGACGCTTGGTACCGCCGGATACTATCTCAACAGCAGAAGCTTCTTCGTTTCTGAGAAGTTGCCGGCATTGATCCGATAGAAGTAGACACCGCTCGCAAGCTGTTGTGCATTCAGTGTGACGGTATACTGACCGGGTGCCTGTACTGCGTTCACCAACGTCCGGACTTCCCTTCCCAGAATGTCATAGACTTTCAATGTGACCTTCGATGCAAAGGGGAGACTGTACCTGATGTTCGTGGTAGGGTTGAACGGATTGGGGTAGTTCTGATCCAACGTAAATGCAGACGGCACACCTACTGGTACTTCCGGCACACTCATCGGGTTGGTCTTGACATACTGTGCCAACCACGAAAATGCCGGTCGTGTCGTATAGTCTGCGCGAATCAGAAAACACGTGGGCTGCCACATCTGACCCTCGAGATATCCCCAGAGAGTGATCCCTCTGATCGCACGGTACTGCCAGAAGAGCGGGAAGTACTTCTGATAGAGCTGCAATTGTTGGTTGTCATTCGGGGTCCCCGTATCGCCCAGGTTTCCAAGATCCATTTCGGAGATATAGATCGGCAGACCGGTCGCAGCAAGTCGATCAAGATTACTCCTCAAGGTCGTTGTGTCCGCAGTCTCAATTTCAAACCGATGGCATTGCACTCCTATGCCGTCGATCAACCCTTGCTGCTTCAGCAAATTGACGACCGTGAGATACGAGGTCGTGGCATTGTTGTCATTGATGATGCCATAGTCATTGATCAACAGTTTCGCGTTGGGGAGATACTTCCTCGCCATCGTGAATGCATTGACAACCCAGTCCCAGCCTGTCGCACCGTTGCCGCCAAGAGCATTCTTGTAGTTCGCGCGTCCGCTCAGGCCGTCCGGAGGATTATGTCCGTTGAGCGGCTCATTGACGACATCGATCATATCAATTTGTGGATACCGTTGCCCCACCTTCCGGATCCATGTTTCGATATACTGGATCTTCGTAGCAGAATCGAGGCTGGAAATCCAGGAAGGTTGCTGTTGTCCCCAAATCAGATTATGGTCTTTGAAGACCAGGTGATGATTGAGTGCATAGTGGTATGCCGTATCGAGTCCACTCCAGTTCCATTGCGTCGTATCGGTTGAAACGGCGACGGATCCGAACTTCCCTGCGTTTCCGACGGTCAGTTGGGTCCAGTAGGTGGCAAACCCGTTATCCGGCACGTCATAGGCATTCCCGAGGAACTTCCCCTGTCCTTCCGCCAGCGGTGGCCCGTTGTATACAATGGCAGTATCCGCGACGCCAACGCCTATCTTGTCAAGAATTCCGACGGTGTAATGAAGGCTCGTCTTGCCAAAGGCGAACTTGTCGATCTCCAATCCCTTATTTCCTCCGCCGATCTGGAAGGTCGCTTTCAGGGTGTCCTTGTTGACGACAAAGGGGCCCCCTCTGGCACCTTGATAGGCATTCCTGGTCAGGTTGACCCACTTCCAGATTCCGATGCCGAGGGTTCCGGGGCCATCCACAAAGGACCCCTGGTTCGCCACTCCTCCGATCGAGAGCCCGTCGACTGCAATCCAATCGCCGCTCAGGGCAACGTTCCGTGTCCCAAACCCGTTGCCGTAGAAGAAGCTCCCGGTGGATCCGCTCGAATCGACGCGCACGCGCGCGAAGAGATTGTATGAACCGGAATCGGCAAACTGAACCTGATACGTGATCACGCGGCTGGTGTCTCCAGGGTTCTCTGCGTTCGCCGTGTTGGTATCCACCTCAACGTACGTGACGGTACTATCGGACAGCATCGGGAAATTGCTTCCGCGATCTCCGGATTCCGCTTCCACGACGACGGGCCGCTTGCTTGCGTTCGGATCCACGATCTGCAGGTTGTCGATGTAGATACTGTTGCCGGTATCGACCGTTCCGTAGAAATGGATCGGCGCCCTGATGACGGTCTGGCCGTCGGTGACGGTGAATTGCATGGTATACTTCTGCCAGTGGGTGCTCAGCGTCGCGGGACGTAGTGCGCCATACTCGGAAAAAGAATAGTTCCCAACGGTGAAATTCACCGTCGCGCCGGCTCTCGCGCTTTTTGCCCAAACGGAGTATGAGTACGTCGCACCGGGGATCACCAGAATGCTATCCGCGACGGTTTGAATATCCCATTGGTTCGTTCCCAGACCATGAACCGTCACCTTCAGTGCCCGGCTCCCCTCCTCGATCGAGTCGCTCACAATCTCGAACACTGGTGGCGGAGTGATGCCGCTCACGAATTGAACGAGCCATCCTTTGGTGCCGGTCGCCGTAATGTCGCCAATGCCGGAGCTCTCGAAACCTCCGTTCGTCACGGTCTGGGCACGAAGCGCAGCCGTGCCGGAAAACATCAGCGCTGTGGTAGCGACGATTAGTGTCGCCAGGGTTTGCATCGATCGTTTCTCCATCTTCGCCTCCTTACTCTTTGCTTGTCGTTCACAATTCATTGTACCTCAGACCTGCTTTTATACACTAGAGTCGGCAACCGATCTGCCGGCTTCTCAGTTCCTGCCATTCAAAAGTTCATTGGCCGCGTTCGCGAGAAAAATGTAGTCTGCACAAATATCGATGACCACTTCATTCTCCCCCCACAGGAACGGCCAATCGTCCTTGTTCTCCAGGAAATCCGGCTTCAACAGCAGCACCCCGGGGACGACCCCGCCGGCGATAATTGAGAAATCCGCCCTGTTGTTCCCATAGGCCACCTTTTTCGAACGTGTTCCCACGCCTTCAACAAAGGAGACATTGGAATAGGGATGACACCCGAAGATGTAATTCAGCGCCGTGTAGACATACTCGCGGCCGATCACGTCAGGGTAGCTCTTGTTCAAATAGTAATTCGTGATAGACCAATTAATGAGTTCAGCATCTCCCGCCCATCCCCGTGTCCCGATGAGAACGCCATAAGGATTCTGCTGCCCGAGCTTATCAATTTCTCCGCGATATTTCAGAACATATTTCTCCAGCTTGGATTTGTATTCTTTCGGCATGTAGCGAACTGCTTTTGCGGCCGATGCAATGTTCCAATCCAGCGCAACATCCAGTTGAGGCCAGAGGAGTTCATTGAACCTTCGTGCGTACTGCTCGTCCCTGGTCGTGATGTAGAGCTGCAACGCCGCGCCGGCTTCCGTATTCCCAAGGAACCACATCATTCTGCCGCTTGCGGGGGGAGCCTCCTTGTGTTCGTTGACCCAGGCACTCTCTGCTATGGAACATGCTTCGGCCGAAAGCTCGTCATTGTACCCCTTCAATGCACGGCTTGCTGCCGCCAATGCCGCGATGGCGGCATAGTTGAGCCCCGGCATTTTCGGCGTGAAGACCCATCGATCATCCAGCGTTCCGCTGGTCAACCCCTCCGACTCGTAGGGTTTCAGCTTCGGGTTGTACAACTTATTGTCGGTGATTGTCGAAGCGTCGCCAAGATGATGATACTCGTACAAGTGAGGGAAATTAATCCCCCGGACCGCAAATCCGACGTTCTTGAATTGGGCGACGAGCTGGAGCGTCCCCTGTTCAATCTGTTCCAGAATGTCCGGTTTGCCGTCAGGGCGGTGGATCTCTACGAACCTGGTCTTTTGATCCACAAACGTCTGATCCCGCTTGGGGGCGAATTCCTCCCAGGCATCCACAAAACTCTGTATAGTCGTACAATGGTGCGCGGTTTCGATGTCAAAATCACCTGCGTCAAACCACCCACCGACATCCAGTCCGGGAATATGTTCCAGCGGTTTGTATTTCGTATGGGTCGTGGAATCCATCCAGTAGCCGTCGAAATGTCTGATGTTGACGGGGGCCTGAAGCGCATCGTCAAGAAACGGCACCCCATGCCAGATGCGGTACGCCTCGCGAACGAGCATGTGATCCATCTGGACAGGGAACCACACATCGAGCGTCGGGTGCCAGACATTGTTATACACCTGGGTACTGATGCGGAAGGCATCTGTTTGTTCGTCACCGTATCGTATGACGTACAACCCGCTGTCGCTCACCGACGAGAAATCGAGCTTCACGTAGTTGTACCGGAGATAGTCTCCCCACGGCTTTATGTCGTTTGTAAGCTTCGCCACAAACTTGCCTTCCGGCGTTACCTGATACAGGGTGGCAGTTTTGAGTGGTGTGTCATTCTTATCCAGTTCGATTACGGCGATCTTGTTTTGCGAAGGATGGTATCCGACTTGTGAGAATCCGATGACCGGCTTTCGCAACCAGTTGGGAATAGTGTTTGGCTCGACATACCATTCCACGACAGTCCCCGTCCTGTTCGCCGGAATCAGACTGCGCACGACAAACCATCCGTTCTGCGCCAGAATACGTCCATCATACAACATCAGGTCCCCGGTCGACGATTGGATCCTGACGCACCGTTCCGGATCTTCCGGAGCCAGGACCAATGTCCTGCACGTGGTGAGAGGATCGGGGACAAGAAACTCCTTTCTCCCCCTGTCGTCGAATGTCGAATAACCGTTGAACTGGGGAATCTTCTGCGACAGCGGACGGACTTCCGCGTCGCTGGAAGGATAGAGAGGAAATATTCCAGGTTGCCCGTCAGCCAGGAAGGTCTTTTCGAAATATGCCGAGGGAAGAAATTCGAGATTGAAGCCTGCATTTCCGACGAGCTTTTCGGGGAGCGGCTTGTCGAGGCTTACCCGAATCACGACGCCATTGTCCTTTGCGGTGACTGTCACTTTGGAGTCAAAGTTGTAGTCAGGATACCGCAACGTCACTTCGATGGAATTGTTCTTCTTGTCCACTGTGCGTTCAGTCATCACGGGAATCAGGTCCCATTGTTCAGGTGTTGGCTGCAGCCGTACCGCGCCGCCCGTTGCCGTTCGCACACCGTGATGGATCAATTCTATCCCCGCAGTTTTCTCATCGAAGAAGAAACCGTTGTACTGGTTGCTGAAAACAAGGACATTCAATCCCCTCGTTTCGAAGTAGTTCAGATCGTTCAACTGCAGCTTCTGACTGAAGACAACACTGAACGAGAAGACGCACAGAACAAAGAGAAAACGCTTCATCGGGAGATTGCCATTGTGCCTCATAGGATCCTCATGAAAAGCCGTTGATGGCTTGGTTGCCCGTCCACATGCTCACGCTGACTACTCTGTGATTTCAGAGATGGACTTCGCGCCGCATCGATAGCAGATTGCAAGAGAATGTTGACGCCGGTACACGCGAAAACTCTCCGACTCCCGGCTATTCCAGACTTCTTCGATGCCGGACCCTTTCGCGTTCCCGAAGGAATAGTCAGGGAAATCGACGCAGAAGTTCGCTTCACCGTTCGGCTGGATGTCCATCAGTCTTTCCACGTTGCCACAAGCCGGTGACCCGACCGGATCTGCCGGCGGCTGCAAGAGAGCACCCCCCAAGAAAGTCAACACCATGGTGGAAGAACGAGAGGACTATGGGGACCTCGCGACCGCTCATACAAACAACCAGCGGACGCTCTCGGGAACATCATCTTGCAGCAAGACCGCGGTTCAACCATTGATCGATTCAAAGAACCTAGCAGGAGAGAGAATACGCAATGCTCAGCCGACGTTCTTGCGCGTATGGTTCATTTCCCCATTCCTGATGAAATGTCTTTCATCAGAACTTCGTCGTAAATTTTGAAACCGTATTTTGTCTTCAGTCTTTTTGCGGTTTCACTCTCGATGATCTTTTTCTCATACTCCGTGTAATCGGTACCCATCGTTTTTCTTGCTTCATCCAGGGTCAGCTGTTTTTCCGGTCTTCTCTCGACGCACCTGATGATGGCGTATTGCGTGCCTTGATCCGGATCACTATACTCAATGGGTCCCGCAGCCTGATTCAGGTCCAACGTGAAAGCGGCCTTGCCAAGGAACGGCTTTTCCGTGCTTAGATACGACCTGATCGTATCATCGTCGCGATCCTTGATGAACGTCTTTACGAACCAATTTCGCGACAATTTTTCAGCGGGGGTTCCCAGCATATGGAGCTGCCACAAGCTGTCGATTTTCCTCTTGTCGGAGGAAATGATCGCATAGATGCCGACCTTCGCAAGTTGATAGTAAAGAGAATCCTTGTTTGCGTCATAGAATTCTCGAATCCTCTCCTCTGTCAACGTGGGAACTTTCGAAGCAATCTCCCTCTCGTTGTAGAGCATCACAATCCGTTCCTTGAGGTCAGGATCAGTCGTATTGGCATTGAAAACCCCTTTCTCGAGGCCCAGGGCGTGGGCCTTCTTCACCAGCTTGTCTGTGCGTAATGCTTCCAGGATGTAGGTTTTCAGGTCAGCGACTTTGTATTGACCCCGAGGCGGCAGGATCAACACGTTATTCAACAGCCGGAGATACTCCTTCAGATCGACTTTCCCATCGCGGTACTTCAGGAGAACGATGTTTCTGCCTTCCGCAATCGCCCTGGTGAGGGTATCGGCATAGATTCGCCCATAGAAGCCCGGGATGTTCGACCAGCCGTGGAGCTCTTTCAATCCTCTTTCATTCCATTTGAGGAATTTCTCGTCGACGAGGGCCGCCTTTGCCTGCGCAAACTCATCGTAGCTTTTATTCAGGTACTTTTGCCGGAGAACGGTATAGATGTCGTCTCGTACTTTCTCGAACGGTTCGACGGGGAGCTTGTTGACCTTTACGATCTTTACGATCTCGAGGGATGCAGGAGACTTCAGGATCCTGAGATCGCCGGCACGAAGGGTGAAAATAATTCCGTCAGCCTCGTCCGCGACACTCTCCTTCCAGGTCACCGTGCCTCTCACTTCTTTTGCTTTTGATGGCTTGAGCCACTGACGGCACAGGGAGACGAGATCGTCGAAGCTCTTCCCGGCAGCACGTTCGTGCTCCAACTTTTCCGTTATGGCGTCGAACGTGTCGTGCGTCCTGGTGGGGTCGATTACCGTACTATCCACGAAGAATCTCCTGCATACCATCTCGTGCTTCATTTGTTCGTAGGCAGCGCGGATCGCTTTGGCATTCACATATTTCCAGACGTACTCTCGTTCGAAGTAGTTGATGACCACTTCTTCATTGATCATACGCTGATTGCTTTTCAGCAACGTGCTGTCATGCTGCAGGCCAAGCTCGAAGAAGTCGATCCGTTTCAATTGATCGACGATCATATCTTCGAGGGCCGCTCTGTATGCGTAGTCCAATGGCTTGGTACGGTACATTCGATCGTAGGAACGATCATGGACACGTTCCTGAAGCTCAACAAAGGTGATCGCATGCGAGGTGCCGACGGTGGCCACCGTGTCCAAGCCTCCGGAATATGCCTGTCCGCGGCAAATGAGATGGAAGGAGAGGAGAAGAAAGAGAAGCGGGTATTCCTTCATAGTCAGACTCTGCTGCAGTAATTCAATGAAGAGAGAAAGGTCGATATTCTTGAGCTATCCAACAACGCGATACACGCGGAACCCCGGCTGGCAGTGAATCGCTTGAAAACGAGAACCTGATAATCTCTTACCAGGTTCTCGCGCAATACAAGAGAGAATATGTTCTTCCTGTCAATCAGCCGTTTCTTCTTTCTCTAGTCGAGAGAACACCCTGCAAGGGCAGAAGACCCGCCTATTTGACAACCTTGCGAAGGCCGCCACACTTTGGCTAAAAACCTTCGCAAGGGTTGTCCCTAGGAGGAACGCTACGTCAACGAATTACTTGATAAGAATCATCTTCCTCGAAAGTGCCTGATTTTCGAAGCTGAGCGTATAGAAGTAGACTCCGCTCGCCAACCCGGCTCCATCAAACTTCACCTGATAGGATTGGGCAGGCTTGAATCCATTCATCAACGTCGCAACTTCTTCACCAAGCGTGTTATAGACCTTCAAGCTGACATTTCCGGCCTTCGGGATCGTGAAGCTGATCACGGTGCTGGGGTTGAAGGGGTTGGGGTAATTCTGCTGAAGCGCAAACGTGCCAGGCAGAGTCGTTTGAGGCGTAACAGCACTGGGACTATCCATCAATTGCTGTATCGTCGCCAGTTCCGCAGTCCTCTGAGCCAACCACGTTGCCTTCTGCGTCGGGAACCAGTTTAAGTCACCGAGGGGAAGACCTCCCATGCCGGCAGTCTTCAGATCAGCATCGGTATAGGAAAGATCAACAGGAATTGGCCAGTCGGAATAGACATAAAAGTCCGGTCCAATGTTCACTAAGCGCCAGTCCGCCAGGACAGCAGCACTACCAAGGGCGCCAGTATCGACTGTCGCAAGGGTGAACGCTTTCAAATTGTAGAGTGCGCCACCACTTGTCGTGCTGAACAGATTCTCTGGTTTGGTGAACGTGGGCATCTGGTTCTTCCAGGTGTCCGTTGTCAAATAATGATACTGCGCCGCGCTGTACGGTCCGATATGTTTGAACATGCTATCGGTTCGTACATTTGCGATAATCATCTGCGACTGCCAGGTCGTTACACCATTGACATGATTATTGTCCAGCGTGGTATTCATGTCATTGAGGTACGGATCCCAATAAGCAAGGTTGTCCTTGACAAGGAATTTCCTCAGCGTTCCGTTTGCCACGTCCACACTATCGGCATACATGTTCACAAGACCCATGGGCAGCCAGTCCAGATCCTGCTCACCCGAATCGATTGACTGCATGCTAGGATAGGGCTGAATGTTGCTGTTCACGAAAATGTTGTTCGTAAGGCTAATGTTGCTCTGGTATCCAAGGCTCATGAATATGTAGCCTGCGCAGTTAATGAACGTGTTGTGATTGATGATGATTCTGTTGAAAGGATGGTCTCTGAACTTGTACATACTGCCTTGCGCATTAATGTGCGTGCAGTTTTCGACAACCAGAGAATCCGACGGGTTGAAAGCATCAAGCACACCGCCATTACGTCTGCACGGCTGACCATTCATGTTGACAAAGTAGCAGTCCCTCAAGGTAAGATCAGTACCTGCATTGAAAAACGCCACAAAGATCCAACGTGTGCGTTCCATGAGGCAGTTTTCATAGAGCAACTTGAGGTTCGCGCCACCGGTTCCCGTATACGCCCAGGCCAATGTGCCGTCATTTGCTGCAGGAACGAGATTGCAGTTCTTGATGGTCAGATTGCCGTTCGCACCGATACCACCAGCATTGGACGATGATCCCACATTGCCGGTGATCAACGGAGGAGCCGAATTCCCGTCTTGGTTTGTTGCGATGGGTCTGCTATCAGATCCCACGATCACTGTGTTGTGCGATGTTGAGCTGTTCGGATTGTTCGCAAGAGGGTAAAATCCTCCCGCGGTCAGCTCGTAGACACGTCCAGCAGGAACAGTGACCGAATCGGCAATCAGCGCGGTGTACAGAGTGTTCGGCTGGTTGCCATACTCGTCGTACGTCTTGATGACGAGAGTGTCGCCTTTTACTTCCTTGACAACATCGGTAAGCGTCTGCGAAAAAGCTGCATACAACGGCACCAGCGCAGCCACTGCGAGAAGCAACAGTAGCTTCTTCATAAATGCCTCCGTGAATGTTGATTTGGTGGATCGTTGGTTAAGAAACAGCAACACGTCCTTCACGAAACACATGTCCTCCTTTGTTGTTGTTATTGTCGTTGTGGAGAATTGCCTGCTAATAGCTATATCTCATATTGAGTTGAATTGTTCTGGGCGAATAATCGACTGACTGCTCATTGTGAATAATCGGACCGCCGATCACCCTCCTAAAGTCCTGATAGGTGTAGACAGGATTGTTGAAGATGTTGGTACCACTCAGGGCGATACTCAGACCCTCGACCGGCAGCTTCTGTTGAAGCGTGAAATCCCATCGGTAGATATTCCCCGTGTATGCATCTTCTTCGGGCCTTGATCCGACTGCGGTGATCACGTTCCCCTGCAAGTTGAATGAAATACGACCGGAGAATCCTCCGTAGTCGACACCGAAAGCAATATTGAGGACGTCATTCGACTGGAAGACAAGCCGAGTGTTATAGATCGTGTCTGTGGTGAAATAGTTGTAGAGGGTGAAACGGCCGCTCTTATAGGGTACGGCTGTATTGATTTCCTGCTGATAGTCCATATCTGACCACGCTCTCGTATAGTTCACGTCCAGGACCAACGAATTCAGCGGGTGCGGGAGGTACCAGAAATTTGTCTGCCATTCAAGTTCGAAACCCCTCACACGCGCAGGGTGCGGATTGTTGATATAGAGGGATATTCTTTGCGATGCATCTGGCATCTGCTTCCCGGTATACCCCATTGCCACCCACTGCAGGGAATCCGGGAATGCCACGTCATACTGGCCGATGTTCCTGAAGTAGATGGATGATTGGTAGAACACATTCTCGATGTGCTTGTAAAAGGGAGATATCGTGAACAAACCAATTTCATTGGAGTAGAACGACAGGGCAAGATCATAGTTCGTTGCTATTGCCGGCTTCAGCCGTGGATTTCCGGCCGATGCAGAGATGCCTGGTTCGAAATAGATGTTCGGGAGGATCACGAGATAATCGGGACGGGAGATACCCTTGGTAAAGGCAACTCTAACGTCTGACCAGTCGGTAAGCTTGTAGCGAACCTGAGCATTGGGAAAGACGTTGTTGTCAGTCCGATTGACTCTGTTCGATACTCCTCCCAGCGCCATATTGGAATCAGGCATGAGAAAAGCGTCGCCGTACACGCCGTGTGTGACATAGTCAAAGTTCGCTTTGTACTGCATATTATATTGTTCGATTCGCACACCGCCAAGGACTGTCAACCGGGGACCGAAGTCAAACGTCCCCATTACATAGGCAGCAGCGAACGATTCTACGCCATTAAAGCCGTTCGCGTACACCCCTGGCCAGTAGATCCTCGGGCTCCAGTCCAGCTGCGACTGCGTCATAAACAGATCATACTTGCCTTTGTCAATCGGAGAAATGAACGTATGCGTTCCATTGAGAAAATAGCTCGACGCTCTCTTGTAGTTGGTATAGGCGATATCACTGACGAGAACGTTGCTGAGGGCACCTGCATTCGACATCGTCTTGCCAGGGAACATGTTCTTTACGTGCGGTCCGTACAAATCCGGATCGGAGGTCCCTTTGAACGTCATCCAGATGCCATCGTCACGCGTCGACCGTACGTATTTCGCTCCGACTTTGAATTTCGCCGAGACATCGCTGGAAAAGGACACCGGCGTGGTCACATCGAGAGCTGCATTGTAGATGTGTTCAGTAAACGATTCGTCATGGGTCCGCACCCATCCGGCAAAATTGGCACTATCCATGTCGGTGGGACTGATCCAAATATTCATCGCATCGCTGAGCGTGAGATTCGGCTGTTGGCCTTGGTACGTTATTGCATGGCCATCAGCGTCAACCCCATACGGACGGGGAGCCAAGCCATTGCTAAATGACATATTGTCGCCGGGCTGCGCATAGGAAATAAAGGTATACTTGTTCGTCGCGGAATGCGACACGTTGAGATCCACCTTCATGAAACCAAAATCATTGTTCACCTGGAGTCCGTTGATCCACAAGTCACGGCCAAAATCATTGCGCGCCAGTGCATATGTTACCGTAGGACTCTGGAAATTGAGGTTGTCGGAAAGACCTGCAAGGTCACTGAGGTTATGAGCATAACTATTTTGGAAGACTATTTTCCCCTGAGGAAGAAGATAGTCCAGAACAACAGTGGCACCGTTATTGATAATCTTGTTGTCATTGAGTGTGAACGCCGCTCCGGTCGTCTGGTATGTCGCTTGCCCATACGGCGCGTCTCCAACCTTCGCGAACGTCACCGACGCGCGGTCATCTCCCGTCGTCGAGCGATCCGCACTTGCCTGCACAAACACGCCGAATTGATTGTCAAAGAACCGATCGCTGAAACTGACCCATGACTTGTAGTTGTCTGTGCTGTGCGCCATCGCATTGTAGTTGCCCGCGGCAAGCACATCAAAATGAAAATTCTCGGGAGCTTCCCGCAGCGTGAGATTCACAACGCCGCCAATGGCATTCGCATCCATGTCCGGAGTGATGGCTTTCGTCACTTGAATGCCGGAGAGCATATTCGATGAAATGAAACCAAGATTCACCGAACGGTTGTACATGTCTGTAGAAGGCAGCCTCACACCGTTCAAAAGAATCTGATTCATCTTCGCCTCAACACCGCGAACAACAACCTCATCCCCGTTCATCAGGGAGACACCCGGCAGACGGGCAAGTGCAGCGGCGGCACTTGCATCTGGAAGTTCGTGGATTTTTTCGGCGGAGACGACATTGGTGATGGTATTGGATGAAAGTTGCTGGTTGATCGCTGTTTGCTGGCCTCTCGCCTGGACCGTCACCACCACTTCCTGACCTTCGACCGCCTGAGGTTGGAGCGCAAAATTCTTTTCGACCGTCACATCAGGTTTTACTTCCACGGTAATCTCTTTCCCTACGTAGCCGATAAACCGGACCGCGAGGGTGTAGGAACCCGAAGGGACAGCGTGGATCACATATTTCCCCTCAAGATCGGTGGATTGACCCAAGCTCGAGCCCTTGAGCCAGACACTTGCTCCTGGCAAGCCTGCACCGGTGACTGCGTCCGTGACGGTGCCGGAAATCTGACCGGTCCCTCCTTGAGCAAATACGCACGAGGTGCCGAGCAACAGGACCACCATCAATGCGCAAGACAGTCTCAAAATTGTCATGGCTGACTCTCTCTGTTGGTTGTTGGGAATGAAAAAATCCATACTGTACCGCGATGTTGCCTGAGGTCTGACCGTGCGACCTGCGGTCGGGGGAATCACCGTTTTTCCGCAGCGCGTCCCTCGACCGAAACGCTGGCCAGCCTCAGAGGTATGAGCAATGGGTTTCCGGCGGTCCGCCAGGTATCCTGTATCATAAGATTCGTTTCCCCCATTGAGCAATCCGACCTTCGGTGCCTTGCGCGTCGCACTGGAGAACTTTCGATGCCTTCGCACCGCCGACACGATGCGTGTACGTACACGCTATTGAAGACCGGCCCGTTCTCGTACAACCTTCCCCTTCCTCCGGCACCACAGGAATGGAGTCCACCCCCTATGCCATCTGCGATGCAAAATGTTTCCGCCGTTCCGTCAGCTCTTCCGTGATCTGACGCTCCGCTTGCTTGGTGATTCCGTAGAAGAACAAGCACACCGCACACATCGCGAACGTGATCGCGGGGAACACACTCATCGTCATCACAATGCCGTTCAATGCCGCCGGAGTCTGATCAGCATTCGGTACATAGCCATACAAGGAGAGGACATATCCGGTGATTGCACCGCCGAATCCCAGGCCCGCCTTCAGCGCAAAAACAATCGCAGAGAAGATGATCCCGGTTGCCCGCCGTTTGTTCTTCCATTCCGAATAGTCCGCAACATCGGCCATCATCGCCCACAGGAGCGGGATCGTAAACCCATAGACAAACTGCCGGAGCATTTCGGCGCCAAACATCAAACTGATGGCGCTTGGTGGGAGCACACTGAACACCGCTGTGAATACCGTTGTGCCCGCGAGTCCGGCGATAAAGACGTTGCGCTTGCCATACTTCATCGCCAGCCGTTTTGAAAAGAAAATACCCACGATTGTGGAGGTGGTGCCCAACACATTAAACAGACTGAACATGCCTTCATAGTTGTCGGCATGGACGTAGTATCTGAAGTAATAGAAGACCACGCTGCCGCGCATTGCCAGAGTGATGAAGAGCAAGAGTGTCAGCACAAACATCACAATCCAAGGCCGGTTCTTCATCAGGTCGCCGAAATGTTCCTTGAGCGACGCTTTCTGCGCGGGGTCGGGCTGAATGCGCTCACGGGTAGTGGCGAACGTGATGAAAAAGAGGACGACCGCGAGGGAGGAGAATACGGCCATGGTCATCTGATAGCCGTGGGCGCTGTTCCCCTGCCCGAAATAGCTGACCATCGGTAGAGCCAGCCCCTGGATAATCAGTTGCGCGAGCATGGCAAAAACGAACCGGTAGGAAGACAAGCTTGTCCGTTCCTCCAGGTCCCCCGTCATCACGCCGCTCAGCGCCGAGTATGGCAGGTTGTTGGCCGAATAGACCATCATCAGGACGATATACGTCACATAGGCATAGACGAGCTTGCCGCTCTGGCTGAAGTCAGGCGTGACGAATGCAAGGAATCCCATGATACCAAATGGTATCGCCGTCCAGAGAATCCAGGGACGGAACTTCCCCCATCGCGTTGACGTCCGATCGGCGAGAACGCCCATGACCGGGTCGAAGACCGCGTCCCACACGCGAACTACCACCAGCAACGTGGCGGCCGCCGCAGCGGTGATCCCAAACGAATCGGTGTAGAACGCAAGCTGGAACATCACCATCGTCTGGAAGATGAAGTTCGCGGCGGTGTCCCCGAGTGCGTATCCTACTTTTTCCCGGACAGCGAGAGCATTTCCGGCTGCAGGCACAGATGTCTCCGATCGTTCAGATGAGTATGGTTATCCTCGACTGCATGTAGATGCCTCTTGTTCTCTTTCGTTTCCCGCGCGCTTGCCGTTCTTGGAGACTTCCTCAAACACCGGCATTGACTCGGATACGCTGATAGCGCTGCGCTCCAGCCGGTATGGGAAGTCGTTCAAGCGATCATCGATCGATTTTGCGGGATCCTTCTGTGGTTCGGCTCGTTGGTTTACCAGGACCTCGGTTTGCCCGGAGTGTTCAGCCATTAGGCAAACTCTTCGGAATACCGTGTAGCAAATGAAGAATACGCAGTCGATCTCGAAATCGCCGGGAAGACGGGGATGATACGATCGTGATCGGATTGCACTTGCATCAGTTCAATGAGTATTTGAAAAAGTCAGTGAATACTTAAACAGTTCAAAAATAATTGATACGTTTCAATAATGAGAGCCGCTTAGTTGAAAATCGCTTCAAATTCGCCACTACTTCGCGATATGAAGCTCGCTGTATTCTTCGACTGGAGGATTCAGGGATAACGTCGTCTCGCGGGCGACGAATTCGGTTTCAAGAACGACCCGTTCGATCGGCAGCGAGTGCGACGCTTCAATGTTCCGAATGAGAATCTCGGCGGCGCGCATCCCGATCTCATGATGCGGCGCCCGAATGGTTGTCAGGGGAATCGGATACATCTTCGCATAATAGATATCATCGATCCCCACAAGTGAAATATCCTCCGGAATTCTGATCCCCAGCTTCCGCAAGGCCAACATTACCGCGAGCGCTTGGTGATCATTAAAGCAGACGATCGCCGTGGGGTAGTCATCACGCGTCAATCCCTCAAAGTACTCTATGGTCTTCGCGTAGCTTTCATCGAAATGCGAACCGATCGAAACGATATTCTCTTTCTTGAACACGAGGGGGCTTTCGCTGAACGCATACCGGAACCCTTCAACGCGCTCAAGGGTGTGTGACGACTGCGGCGGCCCGGCAAAGTGCACAATCTTTCTGTGGCCGCTGTCAATGAGAAATTTGACCGCCTTTTTGACCGCTTTGATATTATCGATTGCAACCACATTCGCCTGGATCCCTTGAACATCTTCGAGGAGAACGAACGGATAGTTGATCATCTTTAACAGGAAGAGATGCTCGATTTCCGCCGATCCAGCAATGATGGGAGCGATGATCGCTCCCTTGATATCCTTCGCCGAAAAAAGCCGGGTGAGCTGCTTCTCGCTTTCGTGATCATCGTCGGAACTCCCGACGACAACGGAGTAGCCTTTACTCCTGGCATACTCTTTCGCCCCTGCAGCAATAGACGTGTAAAACGGGTAGCTGAGGTCCTTCAAAATCACGCCGATGCTCTTCTCCGGCTGTCCTCCCTTCAGATTCCTGGCGATCCCCTTTGGACGGTAGTTGAGTTCCTTCATCACCTCCAGGATGTGATCCCGTGTGGACGGCTTCACATTGCTCTTCCCATTGATCACTGCCGACACAGTGCCTTTCGACACTTTCGCCCGTTTTGCCACATCGACTATTGTGAGCTTTCTCATTCGCCCCAAAACCCGCTTTCGAGAAACCCTGGAAGAAAATCACGCGCCGTGGCTGGGTCAACTTCCTCGCCGACCCGTCAATGGAGACCTCAGGATTCGATAAACACGAGCTATCCCCCGGGATAAACTCGCCAGGGATTCAAATGCGAACAGACCACCGACGGCCCGGAAACTTCCTTTTGGACGCCAAGGAGGATAGCGTGTTTGATTTGATAGGAAAGGAAAAGAACTGTTCAGATTGGGTTGGTTACTTAATCATTCTGGAGAAGCCTGAACCGGTTCAATTGTACAGCGGTAAAAATCAAAAGTCAAGTACTTTTATACCTTTTTTTGAGGACTTCGTAATAGTTCCCTCTTGCCATCGAAAACGCCACAGGGATGCTCGGAATCCATCACCTTTCCCTGTTTATCAGGTACCGTTCAGTTCGCCGGAACGGCAACTCCCCATGAGGGTTTGACGCATTTGCGGATCACACAGTCGGCTCGTTGCTATTTCAATCCTCTCAATGCAGGGTTGGAATTCCCGGAAGCGCTCGTAGTGTTTCAGAGAACCGCCCATTGCGATCCTTGGAGAAGCAGATCAAGAAAGGAAATCCTGCCGGATTTTCCTTATTATTCTCATCCCGACGCCAACAACGAACAGTTGAATCGAGAACGATGTTTTGTATGAGCGCTTTGGTCGGACGAGTTGAGCACCGTTTGATTCATTCAATTCCACAGCAGTCGGCAAGGAACCTCTCACGTTCAATCTACGAACCACCAGGGGAACTCTCGAATTATGTCGCTTGAACAAACATGGCGATGGTTTGGCCCGCAAGATCCGGTCTCGCTCAAGGAAATCAAACAAACTGGGGCGGAAGGAATTGTCACCGCACTCCATCATATCCCTGTTGGAGATGTCTGGCCGGTCAACGAAATCATGAAACGGAAGACATTGATCGAATCGGAGGGGTTGCGATGGTCGGTTGTCGAAAGTCTCCCTGTCCATGAGGACATCAAGAAACGCCGCGGGCAATTCAAGCGCCTTCTGGAAAACTACAGGGAATCACTCAGGAACCTCGGGACCTGCGGAATTGACGTCGTCTGCTATAATTTCATGCCGGTCCTCGATTGGTCGCGCACCGCCCTCGACATGGTGTTCCGTGACGGCTCGATCACGACGCGATTTGACCCGACGGCATTTGCGGCGTTTGACCTGTTCCTGCTCAAGCGCAGGGGGGCCGGAAAGGATTACGACACAAGTCATTTCGAGAAGGCAAAGGCATACTTCGAGCGGCTTGGTGACGAAGAACAACAAACGCTGATCCGGACCGTGCTCTTCGGCTTGCCCGGCTCAGGCGAGACATATACGCTCGAAGAGCTCTCCCATGCCATTCAGGATTACGAGGGCATCAGTGCAAATGCTCTGCGGGAACACCTCCGGGAATTTCTCCTGGATGTCATCCCGGCGGCCGAGGAGTCCCATGTCCAGATGGCCATTCACCCGGACGACCCGCCGTGGTCGCTCCTCGGCCTCCCCAGGGTTGTTACTTCTTCCCCGGACGTGGAATATATCCTCGGTGCCGTGGAGTCGACCGCCAATGGATTGACACTCTGCACCGGATCATTCGGGGCCAGCAGCCGGAACGATCTCGTTGCGATGGCGAAGCAATTTGCACATCGCATCAGCTTCATCCACCTGCGCAACGTGCGGCGGTCAGACGACGGCACCTTCTACGAGGAAAATCATTTCGAGGGCGATGTCGACCTTGTTCAGGTGATGAAGACGCTCCTCCTGGAACAACAACGACGCATCCGCGAAGGACGACCCGACAGGCGAATGCCCATGCGTCCCGATCACGGTCACCTGATGATTCCGGACCAGAGGAGAGCGAACTTCTACCCGGGCTATTCGCTCTTCGGACGCATGCGTGCGCTGGCGGAATTGCGCGGACTGGAGCTCGGCATTCTCCGATCGCTGGAAGTCTAGCGACACGCGCTGCGACGTACCTTTCTCCTTCTTGCATCTTGAGAAAAAGCGCCTAGCTTTCCCTGTGCCAATGCAGGAAGGACCGTTGCATGCGACCTTCGAGAATCGTTCTCGCCATTCTGTCGATCATTTCCGTGAGCTCCGCCTCGACGCTGTTCGGCTACGTGAAGCAACCCGACGGCGTGCTCTTCACGCTCACGAAGCATCTCCCCTCCGATCCCGGTCTCCTCAAGATTCAGGTCTGCGCCGATCAGATCATCCGGATCATTGCCGCGCCGGCGGATTCCCTCTCCTCCCGCCGGAGCCTGATGGTCGAACACCGGCCATGGGCGCCGGTCGCCTGGACGGTCACCGAACACGGCGGATTCGTAGAGATCGCGACACCGAAGGTCATCGTCCGCGTCAACCCCGACAACGGTGCGATCCAATTCTGCGATCCGACCGGGCGCGTGATCCTTCGGGAGAAGAACACAGGCGGGACCATCATCACCCCCGCCGACGTCATGGGGGAACAGACATTTCACATCCAGCAGCTATTCGACTCTCCGCCGGATGAGGCGTTCTATGGACTCGGGGGTAACCAGAATGCGATCATGGACTACAAGGGACACGACGTCGACCTCTATCAGCGGAACATGGTTGAAGTGATCCCCTTCCTTGTCTCCAGCAAGAGCTATGGGATTCTGTGGGACAATGCCTCTCATACGAAATTCGGCGACATCCGCGACTTTCAACCGCTTGGCACGCTCAGGCTTTACGGAAATGACGGCAACGAGGGCGGTCTCACTGCGGAGTATTTCCGGGATTCACACTTCGACTCACTCTATACTTCACGCCCGGAAGCATCGATCGACCACGAGTACACCGACGTCCACGATCCATTCCCGGATGGATTTCAGAAGAATGTCGCCGCTGTCCGATGGAGCGGAGAAATCGAATCTCGGACGGCAGGGACGTTCACCCTCAGACTGTGTTGTTGCGGGTACACGAAGATGTGGATCGACGGCAAGCTGGCGGTGGAATCATGGAGACAGAACTGGCTTCCCTGGACGCATTTCCCCCGGCTTGAGATGGCACCCGGGAAGCGTCATGCAATCAAAATTGAGTGGGTGCACACGGGCGGCTTCATCAGCCTGAAATGTCTCGGTCCCGCAGACGAACTCTACCGGAACTCCCTCTCCCTGTGGTCCGAAGTGGCCGACCAGGTGGAGTATTACTTCGTGCGCGGCGACAATCTTGATGAGGTCATTCACGGCTATCGACAGATCACCGGCAAAGCACCGATGATGCCGGCATGGGCGATGGGACTCTGGCAGTCACGCGAGCACTACGCTTCGCAGAACGAAATCCTTTCCGTCGTCGGGGAATTCCGGAAGCGGCGGATACCGCTCGACAATATCGTCCAGGACTGGTTCTATTGGAAGGAAGATCGATGGGGCGATCATGAGTTCGATCCCTCCCGGTATCCCGACCCGGCGGGAATGCTCCGGACGCTGCATGATGATCTCCACACGCATATGATGATTTCCGTTTGGGCGAAGTACTATGTCGGGACACGGAATTTTGAAGAGTTCAAAAAGCATGGCTGGCTCTACATGCGGAATGTTGAAAAGGGGCAGCGTGACTGGGTCGGTCCGGGATATGTCTCGACGTTCTATGATCCGTATTCTCAGGGTGCCCGGGAGCTGTTCTGGAAGCAGATCAATGAGAAGCTGTTCAGCAAGGGGATCGACGCGTGGTGGCTGGACTGCACGGAGCCGGATATTCAGTCCAATCTTTCCCGGGAGGAGACCATCCTCCGCCAGGGTCCAACGGCCCTTGGATCCGCCTCGCGGTATCTCAATTCCTTCTCGCTCATGCAAACGCGTGCGGTGTATGAGGGCCAGCGCAAAACATCGCCGAATCAACGGGTCTTCATCCTTACACGATCGGCCTTCGCCGGCACGCAGCGCTATGCGGCGGCCACGTGGAGCGGCGACATCGCGGCGCGCTGGTACGACATGAAGGCCCAGATCTCCGGGGGGACAAACTTCTGCCTTGCCGGCATCCCCTACTGGACCATGGACATCGGAGGCTTCGCGGTGGAGCCGCGGTACGAACATCCGACCGATGCCGATCGGGATGAATGGCGCGAGCTGAACACGCGCTGGTTCCAGTTCGGTTCATTCTGTCCGCTCTTCCGCGTTCACGGACAGTACCCCTATCGGGAGATGTTCAACATCGCGCCCGAAAATCATCCCGCATACCAGGCGATGCTCCGGTACGACAAACTCCGGTATCGCTTGATGCCCTACATCTATTCCCTCGCTGGGATGGTAACGCAGAGTGACTATACAATCATGCGCGCGCTCGTCATGGATTTCGGGGGCGACCGGAATGTCCGGGCCATCAATGATCAGTTTATGTTCGGTCCGGCGTTGCTGGTCAACCCGGTCTCCGAATACAAGGCCCGCACACGGACAGTCTATCTCCCCGGAGAGGGCTGGTATGCATTGTGGAGCGGCGTTCATTACAGTGGCGGCAGGTCGATCCAAGCGGATGCGCCGTACTCCGATATTCCGGTGTTCGCGCGCGAAGGATCGATCATCCCGTGCGGCCCGGCGATTCAATTCGCCGGCCAGAGACCCGCCGATCCGATCAGGCTCTTTGTGTACACAGGACGCAACTGTTCATTCCCGTTGTATGAAGACGAGGGGGTGAATTACGACTACGAGCGAGGCCTCTTCTCGACCATCCCGCTGTCATATGATGAACAGCGTCACACGCTCACGATCGGGGCAAGAGATGGCGAGTTCCCGGGTATGCTCGAGCAACGCACATTCGAAATTGTCTGGATCACTCCGGCACATCCGGCCGGTCTCGATTTCGCCGTTCAGCCCGATGCAGTCGTCCATTATGACGGAAGACCCATCAGCATATCCGCTGCCCCGGCGCTACGATAGCGATTCCCTTCCGGTCAGGAAGTCTCCGGCATATTCCAGCATTCGCTCTTCACGGATGTGACGGGGATTCATTGAAGTATCCTGCCACAAAGACCAGCGGCGCGTTCCAATTGATGCAGATTTCGTTCGACGCATAGCTCCCTTGATCGTCGGCATAGCATGTTGCAGGCGGACGAGAGCCTGTGTAGGCCGCCTGGAGAATCGCGTCGGCCCGCCACGCATCCGGGCCGCCCACAAGGAGTCCGGGCACGGGTGCTGCAATGCCATCGGCACCTGACGGCCGGTGGTGGATATGCATCGGCGAACGGCTGCCGACACCCGTGAGGTACGACATCCCCTTGCAGTTGCATCCGAGGATGTAGTTCAATTGTTCGAGAGCAGTGGCATAGTACGCGGCGTTGTCCGAAATGCCGTAGCCGACGATCAACATGACGGCATTGTTCAGCACGCTGCCGTTGCTCCCCCACACATATTCCCCCGAGGTAATCGAGACGTTCAAGCCGTCGGTTGAAGCGCGGCTCACCAGGGAATTGCAGTACGTTGTAAGCGCGGCGCGGAGAACCGATATCGTAGCGGTGTCGGGCGATGTCTGCCTCCCGATCAGATACGCTATCTGTGCCATGCTCTGCACATTCGGCCACCCCATTGTGCTTGTGAACACCCCCTTGGCGGTGTAGTGGGTCAAGAAATACTCGTTGAAGGCGGCTTCTCCGGTCGTCTCAAAGAGCTCCGTCGCGGCCCAGAGCCGTTCATCGCTGTCGCTTCCGTCACCATACCCCCCCGTCGCTGTCCCCGATGGGTTGTGAAATCCCCTCGGTGGAACGATATCGGGATTGAGCGTCAGATAGGCCCAGGCGAGACGCGCAGCGGCAAGGCACCGCAACGCAAAGGCCTTGTCGAAGGGAGCATAGACCCGCCCGGCTTGCGCCATGATCGCGGCAAAATCGCCTGTCGCAGTCGACGACTTTTGGTAGAGATATCTCGTTGCTGTGTCCTGAGCAGGCATCTCGAACCCATCGAACTTCGCAGTCGTTACTTTGAAATAGACTCCTCCGTCGACGGAGTCCTGCATCTCGAGGAGCCAGTGCAACTCATATCGCACTTCATCAAGGAGGTCCGGCACGCCGTTTCCGCTCTCCGGGATGTCTAGATCATCCTGGGAGACTCTCTCAGGGAACATCTCATATGCCATGAGCAGGGTCCCGACAGAGATCCCCGCATTCACAACGTATTTCCCGTAGTCGCCAGCATCATGCCATCCACCACCCACCGACGCTGTGCCGATCTTGCCTGTGGAGGAATGGAAGGTAGCGTCGCGAGGATGGCAGATCGTCCGCGCATAGACGCCGGCGTTCTGCACCGCAAGCGCTTCCCCGCAACGCTGGAAATAGAACCCCTTCAGCGACTTCCGATACGTGTCGTCAAACACCGTGGTCCCGACCGCAAACGAGACCGAGGTGTCACCGAGGTTTGTTGCAATGCGATAGACGCCCGGACGATTCAACGCGGTGAAGTCCGCCTTCGATGTCCGCAATCCCGTGGAGGGGTCCGTTGCAGCGGTCAGGTGCAGCGCACCTGAAAACGCCGTGGCCCCGCCGGGTTGCGCGATGACGCGAAAGCTGTCTGCAACACCGATGGTATATGCTTCCTTGCGTTGATCGGCAAGATATCCGGCCTGATTGACGAGGACGTTTTGAGCGCTGGCCCCTCCGTCAATGACGATCCCAAGGAGAAGGATGAACAACACGGGATGCAATGGTCGCACGATGAAGTCCTTTCTTCATGGTGAAGAGGGCGCGGCTTACCGCAGTTTGTACAGAGCATAGGACCTGGCGGGGACCACGACGCCGACAGTGTTCTCACGGTGCGTGAACGCGAGTTCGCGGCCGGCAAGCAAGGACTGGTGTGAGAATCCCGGGCGCAGGTCAAATTCAGCGGTGGCCTCCTGGGCGGAAGGATTCAGCACAACCAGGATCCGGTCGGCGCCTTTTGCACGCGCATAGATGAACGGATATTTTCCCTCACGCGCAAACAACGGGACGAATTCCGCATACGCAGCAAGGGCCGGCTCGGAATGCCGCAACGCGATCAGCCGTCGCGTCCGGTGAAGCAACGAATCCGCCGTGGATTCCTGAGCGGAGACCACCGGTGCATCGGCGTCAGGATCGACCGGGAGGTAGAGTTTTTCCGGCGGCGCGGATGAGAATCCGAGGTTCGCCTCCCGGGTCCACTGCATCGGCGTGCGTGCGCCGTTCCGCGGACGATACGCACCTTCGACCTGCGGCCAGTGCTCCGGCATCTGTCGCATCCCGATTTCGTTTCCGTAGTACAGGAACGGAACACCGGGCATTGTCAATCCAAACGCGTAGATGATCTCGAGATCGTCGTCGGTCCTCTTGTTTCCCAGCCGGGCATTGTCATGGTTGCCGAGGGGAAGAGAGATATACCCCTGCCCTCTCGTTGCCTGGTACTGCTCCATGTATTTCGAGAGGAAGAAGGTGATGTCCCCCTTCCCCTCTTCGTCGAAGAAGCTGTGTCCTTCGGAATAGCCATTGAGAATCCGCCAGCCTTCTTTCTGAAAGAGGTCGTTGTATCCCTGAAACCAGTGAAAGAAGTCGGAATGAAAACATCCATCGAGTGCTGACGTCGGGTCCGACCATTCCGAAACAATGAACGCATCGGGATAGTCCTTGTTGAGGATGGCCCGGATCTCCCGCCAGAATTCCTTTGTGCCGTCGCTCTGCATCTTGAAGAACTGCGGGTTCCCCTGGGCGCCGGACGATTTGACAAGGGCGCCCGCCATGTCGGCCCGGAATCCGTCGGCTCCCATGTCCATCCAGAATTGGAATACCTTTTTCATCGTCTCCCGCATTGCATGGATGTCCGGATGGTCGATCGGCAATTGCCATGGGAGTTTGGGATCGGGTGCGGCGAATCCGAAATTGAGAGCGGGTTCGCAGTAATAGAAGTTCTGCATGTACTGTCCATTGCGTGAGCCGTATCCTTTGATGAAGGACCCGCGAAAATGCTCCGGCGGGTCGATCCAAATATTGTCGGTCCAGATGTACCAGTTCGAGTGTGCATTGTGTTCCTGACGGGAGGAAGCCTGGAACCACGGGTGCTCGATCGAAGTGTAGCTTGCGACAAAATCGAAAAGAACTTTCAGTCCTCGCCTGTGCGCTTCGCTGAAGAGCGTACGTGCGTCGTCGTTCGTCCCGTAGCGCGGATCGACGGCAAAGTAGTCTGCGATGTCATACCCCCCGTCGCCGAACGGGGACCGAAAGAACGGGTTGATCCAGACGGCGCCGACGCCGAGGCTCTTGATGTAGTCGAGCTTCCGGATGATCCCGGGCAGGTCTCCGATCCCATCGCCATTGCTGTCGTAATAGCTCTGCGGGTATATCTGGTAGAAAACGGCATCGTGCACCCAGTGCGGACAATCCGGAGGGATCAGAAATTTTCCGGTGACGTTCCCCCCGAGAACGTCCGGGGCGCGTCGCTCCGGCGAGGGGCCGTTTTCAAACCAGCTCCCAAAACGAGAAGAATTCGCAACGGCGCCCGTCTCTCTGCCGGTGCCAAAGAACGGCACGGCGAGAAGAGGAGAGAGGCTTCCGAGAAATGTTCTCCTGCCAAATCGCAATTGCTTCATGAGGGTTCTCTTTCTTGAATCGCGCAGTGTAAGGTGGGAACACCGGGAAAGGAGAGACAAATCAGGCAAGAACACATCAACTCCCGGCGTTCCCCAATATACGGAGTGAATCTGCCAGTTTCATGGAAAAAATGAGTGCCCGGCACGCGGACGGGGTTCTCCAATCGTCAATCGTTCGGAGGTTCCCACACAGTCCTCCTCCGGTGGCACCCTATCGTCACCCATTTTCTTGACTTTGAAGGGGGAGCAATTTAGATTGGGATGGATTTAAACCGGTTGAATCGATTTAATGAATATTCAAATTTTCAAGTACCTCACGCGTGTGACCGTTGTGGGTCCAGCCACCCTCCCGGGAGATTGCCAGTGAAGAAAGCAACGATCGCTGATGTAGCCCGACTTGCGGAGGTATCGATCGGCACGGTCTCCGCGGTGATCAACGACAAAAACATTGTCAAGCCGGAGACGCGGAATGCCGTCCTCGAGGCAATCAAAGAACTGAACTACCGCCCCCAGGGGAGTGCGCGCACGCTGAAGAACAAGAGGGGGGAACACGGGAGTATCGGCCTGCTGGTCCGCGAGCTGGACAATCCTTTCTACACAGCTGTCGCTTCCGGTGTCCGTCAATACGCGAGTTCGAGAGGGTATGTTGTTGTCCTTGCGAGCTCGGAGGGTGATCATCGGTACGAAGAGGAGGTGACCAGCAGTTTTGCGCATTCGGACAGAAAGGGTGCGATTATCGCTCCTGTTCTGGAGGGGACCGCAGAAATCGAGCATCTTTTTCGTTTGAAAATGATCAATTTCCCGTTCGTGCTCCTCGAAAATGTGAAGGGGATCCAGGCCAACGTTGTGAGCATTGACAATATCAAAGCGATGAAGAAGGCGATGAAATACCTCATCGACAGCGGTCATTCGAAGATCGTCCACTTCGCGGGACCGACGCACGCGTCTCACACGTATGAGCGCATTGACGGCTTCCGCCGGGCGTACAGCGAATCGCATTTCGCGTTCGAGAGTGAAATGATCGTCCCGACCGGCGCTCACTTGGAGAACGGGTACGAGAAATGCATGGAGTATCTCCAGAAGCGTCGGAAGGAAGACTATCCCACCGCGATCATTTGCTACAACGATCAGGTGGCGATCGGTGTTCTGGCGGCACTGAACGAGTTGCACATCAGAGTTCCCGACGAAATCTCCGTTGTCGGAAACGACGACATTCCCCTCTCCCGGTACATCCCGACGCAGCTGACCACGGTCCATGCCCCCATGTTCGAATTGGGGGTGAAGGCGGCGGAGATTCTCGTAAGCAATATCGAATCGCCGAAGCCCCTCCCGATTCAGAAGGTGGTTCTGGACGCGGAGTTTATCCTTCGGGAGTCCACCAGGGTGTTGCATCCGTCAAGTGACCCGCCGGAAACGGACGGGTCGCGAACATCTCTGGCGCCCATAGAACGCGAGTCGTCGGTGTAGCTCTCGGGCTTACCAATCTCCTCTCTCCCCGACCGGTCTTTCAATTCAGGTCCGGAAACTCATGTAATTATCAGATTGTCTGTTGATCTAGAACTGAAGATTTCCCTTGACTTTTTGAAAAAGGTGGGTATATTTCAATCGCTTCAATCCTCGGTTCTTTTGCTTGAAGCGTTTTAGAAACCAATCAGTTTCAACTACCAGTACTTCCGTTCTCTCTCAGCATTTCGCGAGTCAACCAGGGTTGTAGAGTACGCGTGGTTCTTTCCGATCGTGGTGAATCCCTTCTCTCGCGTTTAGCGCATTCCTTGCGGCTCAGTGCAGTTGGAAAGAATGCGGAGTTCTCCGTCCTCGACGCATTGCAACCGCTGAACGTTCATCAATGTTAAACGTCTTTCATTGATGTTATACGTTCATCAAATCCGACTGCCGCCACCTGCCAGCCGGCTGACCTTGTCCGGTGTCGCACGGTGATAACGGTGGCCGTTCTGAAAGTGTCCCTGACGCAGGTCAACGCCGTCGACCCGATGTCACCGTGTCGCTTTCGCTTGCCCATTGCAGGAACATCGCAGCCCCGTTGTCAAATCTGGGATTGGTTTATCGTGTTGATAAAAGCGGCTCAGATTGACACTCGTATTTTCGCCTGTAGTTCCACAGAAACAAGGGAATAGTTTTCGGCGGATCGGCACTAGATGTGCAGTACCATTGCAGATTCCCAACCCTTGATTTGTCGTTGCATACTCCTATCCCCACCGAGCAACTGCTGACGGGATCACAGCCGCTCACGTGAAATTGCCTGCCGATGTCGGCGGTGCAGCGCTGGAAGTTCGCATTTGGCTGTTTCGACGTACCGCTTCAGTCATCGTAAAACTCTCAAGGAGGATGTATGAAGAAGTTCTACCTACTCGTTACTGCGTTCCTGCTGGTGTCGAGTCTGGCCGGGGCGCAGGTGATCAGCAACTTCAACACTGCGCTCGGCACATGGGAAAAGTCCAGCGACAGCGGATATGGCCTCGATTCGCTTTTCCTGACCTCCGCGCCGGACAGTGCCGCCAATAAAGTCATGGCTTTCCATATTACCTTCGATGATTCGACCGCGGACACGACGACGAATCTTCACGCGCGTTTTGACTATGGTTCCGCGCCCGGTGGAGCGACGTACATTCCACTGAACGGCGCAAAGGTGCTGGTATTCTGGGTCTATCTTGATTCGACTCAGCATATTCCCGACAGTCTTCAGATCCATGCGTACATGATGAACAACCATAATTGGGCGTGGACGGAGACGAATGGCTACGCGATCGACTTCCCGAAGAACAAGTGGTTCCCGCTCGCATTCCCCGCGGCGGAATACCAGGTCAAGAACCCGGCGTTCGATCTCGTCAATACCCAGTTCATGTTCGGCATGCAGATCTTCCCGAACAAAACGAAGTGGCACGGCACGATTTACGTCGACAACGTGGAGCTCCTCGGTGCACTCCCGACGGTCCTCGGTGACTTCAGCACCGCGCTCGGCACGTGGGAAAAATCCAGCGACAGCGGCTATGGCCTCGATTCGCTTTTCGTGACAGGTGCACCGGACAGTGCCGCCAATAAAGTCATGGGTGTTCATATCACCTTCGATGGTGCGATCGCAGACACCACGACCAATCTTCATGCCCGCTTTGACTACGGTGCACTCCCCGGTGGTGCAACCTATATCCCGATGAATGGCGCAAAAGACCTTGTATTCTGGGTCTATCTTGATTCGACGCAGCACATTCCCGACAGTCTGCAGATCCACGCGTACATGATGAACAATCATAATTGGGCGTGGACAGAGACGAATGGCTACGCGATCGACATCCCGAAGAATAAGTGGTTCCCGCTCACGTTCCCCGCGGCGGAATACGCCGTCAAGAATCCGGCGTTCGACCTCGTCAACACCCAGTTCATGCTGGGCCTGCAGTTCTTCCCGAACAAAACAACGTGGCACGGCACGATTTACGTCGATAACGTCCAGCTCTGGAGCGAAAAGACAGCGCCTCCGCCGGCAGTCTGGAATGCCGCCGACTTTGAAGGCGGCAAGAACGGGTTCCACAAGCTCGCGGGATCCGTTGGAACGCTGACGAACGTCCTCGACACCAAGACGTCCAATGGGACGATGGTTCTCCAGGATGCCATCAATCTCAAAACGACCCCCGGAAAAGTCGGCATTCAACGCGACAGCATCCCGATGCAGTCCGGCGTGGATTCCGTCGCGACATCCATCACAATGGAGGTCTACCTCCCGAACAAGTTCCCGCTGGGTGGCACAGTTGACTTCTTCGTCAACGGCGGCGCCAACGACAGCGTGCAGGTGTCCTACAAGATTGACGGGACCCAGATGAAAGCCAACTCCTGGAACACGGTGCTGATTCCGAAACTCGATTCCCTCAGGGGCGTGGGCAAATTTGACCCGACGAAGAAAGCCAATGTCGGCATCAGGATTTCTTACGTGGGAGATACCGCAACATTCGCAGGGAACGTCCTCTTCGATAATCTTATTATCAATGGAGAATGGTTCTCTGCCGAGCTGCTGGATGGCGTGAGCCAGAACGGCACCCAGCTCGTGATGTCGTATACGCTCTATCAGAACTATCCAAACCCGTTCAACCCGACCACAAAGATCGCATATGATATTCCGAAAGACTCGAAAGTCGTGCTGACGGTGTACAATGTGCTTGGCCAGGAAGTCGCCACCCTCGTCAATGAGATCCAGAGGATGGGTTCCCACACAGTGAACTTCAATGCTTCCTCGCTCGCCAGCGGTATCTATTTCTATCGCCTGTCGGCAGGCACCTTCGTGCAGACACAGAAGATGATTCTCCTTAAGTAGGCGTACTGATGCATCAATCGGCGGGACTGGAGACGGTCCCGCCGGTTCAATGTTTCCAATCCAGTGAAAGACGATACCTTAAAGGAGATATCCATGCGCCACGGCTATCACATGAAAAACCTCTCGCTCGCGAGGGCCGCAGGGCTGCTGACGATTGCCGTTTTCGCCGCACAAGTGGTGTTTGCCGCAGGAACCGGGATAGTCCGGGGGCGGGTGATCGACAGGGATGCGAAGGATGCTCTCCCGGGCGCAAACGTCATTGTGAAACACTTCACCCTCGGGGCCGCAACTGATCTGAACGGTAATTTCGTCATCTATAACGTCCCCTCGGGAAGACAGATGCTGCAAATTTCCTACGTCGGCTATGTGACCGATTCGGCCGCCGTCGTGGTGGTCGAAGACCAGACCTCGACGCTGAACGTGTCTCTCGGCCCAACGACGATTGTCAGCCAGACAGTAACGGTGACAGCCCAGGCACAGGGACAGATGCAGGCGATCAATGAGCAGCTGTCTGCGAACACCATCAAGAACGTCGTGTCGGAAGCGAAGATCCAGGAACTGCCCGACTACAACGCGGCGGAAGCGATCGGTCGACTTCCTGGCGTCTCCGTGCAACGGAGTTCGGGGGAAGCAAGCAAGATCACGATCCGCGGGCTCTCCCCGGAATACAATATTGTCTCCATTGAAGGGATCTCGATCGGCTCGACGAATCAGTACGATAAGAGCGTCGACCTTACGATGATCTCCCCCTACATGCTGAAGGCGATCGACGTGTACAAGGCACTGACGCCGGACAAGGACGCGAACGCGATCGGCGGTGTCGTCGACATGCTGTTGCGGGAAGCCCCATCGGGATTTCACTCCGACCTGATGTATCAGGAGGGGTACACTGAAAAGAACAGCCTCTATAATAACTACAAGCTGATGGGAGCGGTCAGCAATCGGTTCTTCGACGATGCCTTCGGCGTCTATTTCCAGGCGAGCGCGGAGAAATATGACCGGGCCGCTGACAACTTCAATGGATCGTACTCGCTGCTCAGCGGGGCGACACCCGGACAACAATACGGTCAGGTCTATGTTTCCGGAATGGGGCTCAACCGGCATCAAGAGACGCGCTCACGCTATGGGGGCAACTTGATCCTTGATTACAAGACCGGCGAAACCGCGATTACTTTTGTGAATTTGGCTAGCCGCTTGAACTCCCTATATCATGACTACACGACAACCTACGCTTTCGGCCCAAACGCGGACCTCTCTTTTAATTCTACGCAGGGAAACAGTAACACCGACCTTATGCTCTCGAAGCTTTCAGCGACGACGGATTTCGGGTTCATGAGCATCGATCTGACAGGCGCAGCATCGTACACGCGGAATGCCAACCCCGAAGTGCTCGGGTTTGACTTTGACGATGTGGCCGTCATTCATTCCGGAGGCAGTCAGGCCCCGAATATTCCTCCGGAACGCTTGTACCAGGGTGTGGTCCTCGACACCTCCCAATTGTTCATACAACAGATGGACCGCTATGCCTATCGGTTCCAGGAGAATGATGGGATTCTTGCAGGCAATGTGAAAGTGCCGTTCCACCTGGAACAAGCCGATCTCTCAGGCTACCTGAAATTCGGAGGGAAGTACATCCGCTACAGCCGGAACTATGACGAGAATACACCGTACGCCCAGATGCGCTGGCAGGGGAATCAAGTCGTCCCAGTCTTAGTATCGCTCTACCCTCAATGGGCAACCATGTACGATGCGACGACTCAGAATCTCCATGGGTACGGATTTACGAACCCGGACAATTCGCTCTACGGCAATTTCCTCGGCGGACGATTCGGAACGATGGTCTGGGTACCCAATGCCCCGTTCCTCGGAGAAACTGTTCGCTATATCGCGAACAACCTCTCCACGAATCAACGGTGGGTCTCCGGCGCGTATGATATGATGCGCAACGACTACATGGATGTGGAAAATTACTCTGCCGGCTATGGCATGGCCGAGCTGAACATCGGCCAACGAATCCTTGTCGTTGGCGGCGCGCGGTTTGAACAGGACCGTTCGGAGTTCACCGCGTACAACATCAAAGCGACACAGGACTGGACACAGGAACATGCCACGCCGGTCACGGTGAAGCCGTTGAACAAGTTCTGGCTTCCCATGGTTCAGACCAAAGTCGACCTCGCCGATTGGGTCGACGTGCGGTATGCGTATACGCAGACACTCTCCCGTCCGAAATTCGGCGAGATCTCACCGTATATCAATATGGACTACTCTGGGCAATACGTGAACGCGGGCAACCCGTCACTGCGCCCGATGCATGCGTACAACCACGATCTAATGCTCACGATCCACAGCAACGATATCGGGCTCTTTTCTGTCGGAGCATTCTACAAGGAGATCAAGGATTTCTCGTACTGGGTGCAGTACGCCCTTTCTGATTCCACGACCGTTCCAGGCTATCTCAAGAACTCGCAGGTACCAGGGGCGGCGACAGGGGCAAACTATAGTACGTACTACAACAACCCCACACCTGCATACGTCCGCGGCGTGGAGGTTGATTTCCAGCACCGTCTGTGGTATCTCCCCTTCCCGTTTGACGGGCTTGTCCTGAGCATCAACTACACACACCTGAATTCCGAGACCCGGTATCCGCTGGCAACGACTCACACATACCCGCCGCCGCCAGGAAGCAGGAAGCCGCTCAAAGTCGTCGCCGATACTTCGATCTCGGGGCCGCTCATCAACCAGCCCAATGACATCATCAACGCGTCGATTGGGTACGACTACAAAGGCTTTTCGACCCGGCTGTCGTTATTCTTCCAGGGAAAGATGCTGACCGGTGCCGGCTCGGCGGTAGAATATTTCGGGTATTCGGAGAATTATTTCCGGGCGGACCTCTCCGTTCGTCAGAAGCTTCCGATCGAAGGTCTTCAAGTATTCCTGGATATCAACAACCTGAATTCGCGTTCGGATCTTTCTACACAGCAGTCAATCGGCGGGACGACGAGTCAGATCTTTTACGGTCTCACTGCTGATCTCGGGTTGCGTTACAGCCTGTAATCCGGAAGCCGTTTGTTCAGACAATCAACATATCTCACCAACCAAGAAGGCCTCGCTATGGCAAAGCTACACTTTGTCGTTCTGATCGCCCTGGTGCTCTTGCCCTTGGGGGCGATGGCCCAGGCACCAGATACGGTATGGATTCCGAATGACTTCACGGTCGGAACGATCAACAGCGTTATTCAGGGCGACACCCTGTCCAATGGGAACCCTGTGAATCCCGAACCGCGTGTACATGCTCCATCGCGGCGGCTACTATGCCCTGAACGGACCGCTTGTCACGAAGGCGGGAACACATTTGCGTCTGGAAGGTGAACCGGCGCCGGCGGGCGGCACGGACCCAGGGATGGCCGTGCTTGTCGAAGGAACAGTCGCCGGGTTGTACTACACGCACATCATCGACTGCTATGGTGATATCTCCCTGAAGAACATCTGGATTCTGTATGTCACGGATACGGGGGCGCAGAACTGGACGGATCTGGCCATGGAGAACAGCAACACCAAGGGGTACTTCGAGAACTGCGTCTTCGACTGGGCGACCGGCATCTGCGTCATGGCGTATGGCACGGATATCGACCTGACGTTCCGGAACTGCATCTTCCGCAATGATATCGATGGCGGACAGTGGTGGGCGGGGCGACAGTTGGCGACGGTTTCGTCTGCGGCCACGCTCGATACGGTGATCTCGACGAATTGCACGTTTGAGAATCAGGGATTCTCGTTCCAAACAGACTACACACCGCCGAAGTACGTGCTGTACGACCACAACACGTTCCTGAACATTTCGAAGTTTGCGTTCAAGTTCTACTATATGACGCATCTGATCGCAACGAACAATATCTTCATGAACTGCCACTTCACCGGTGAGCGGAGGGCGGATCGCGTCGGCCAGGACCCGGATCTTCTGCTCTGGGGAACAACAGTTGATATCGACACGATTCCGGACGGAACGGTGTACAACGGTGTCGCGGAAACAGACCGTGTCGTGAACTTCTCGAACAACAGCAATTTCACGCAGGCTGAATTCCAGACCTTCTATGATACGTATAACGCCATTGACAGCGTGAAGGCCTCGCATCTGTATATCTTCGCCGAGCCGATGATGAACGACAGGACGCTGGATATGTTCACGTGGCATCCGAAGTTCACAATGGCAAACAACTACGATGGCGAAGACCCGGGTTTTGTAAAACCCGCGACCAATCTCGACAGTCTCATGGTGTTCCTGCAGTATCGCTATGTCACGGGCGGAAGCTGCTTCTGGGGCTACAACCCGGATCTCAATGCGGCCTGGCCGCTGAAGGAAGACCTTGTCGTACACCAATGCAACCCTGCTCGCAGGTGGTAGTGACGGCCTCCCGGTTGGCGACCTGTATCACTGGTTCCCGGCCAAGTATGCGCAGTACGTCCTCCCGACTTCGGTGAAGCAAACGTCAAACACCGTTCCGCAGAGCATGCGACTGGACCAGAATTATCCGAATCCGTTCAATCCCGAGACGAAGATCGCCTACGCCGTGCCGAAGACGGCAAGCGTGTCGCTGAAGATCTTTAACGTCCTCGGACAGGAAGTCGCGACCTTGTACAACGGTATTCAGAGTCCGGGCAGCTACACGGCGACATTCAATGGAGTGAACCTTGCGTCCGGCGCCTACATCTACACATTGACGGTCGGCGATCAGACCATGACGAAGAAAATGCTGATGCTGAAATAAATAGTGGGACTCTGTCCACAGCAAAGCGGTGAAGCTAGTCCAGGGCCGGAGCACGCGCTTCGGCCCTGTTGTTTGGAAGGTCGTGCAATGCCGAAGGAGGCACCATGCGTTCGTCGATTCTCATTTCGTTGTCTGCTGCCCTTGCCGTCGCCTGGGTGGATATCTGTTCCGCACAGCTGGTCATGGTCAATCAGTCCGGCTATCTCCCGGACGAATCGAAATTTGCGTACTTTGTGACATCGGCCGACAGTTTTATGGTGGTCGATCCGTCAAGCGGCGCGGTCTATTTCGCGGATACCATCCACCTCACGGCGACGAAAGATCGCCGCGACGGGATTGAAGACGTATCGCGGAGACTTTTCCGCACTGACGCGCGAGGGGACGATATGTTGTGGCGACGAACGCCGGGGATACCTCTTATGCCTTCGAGATTGCTCCTTCGGTGTACGATGATGTTACGCGCAAGGCGGTGAAGGGGTTTTACTTCCAGCGATGCGGAGAAGCACTCCTTGCGGCCAATGCCGGCGTGTACGCGCGCGCTGCGTGCCACACACACGATGGCGTCTTCCACTCGACGACCGGCAAGACCGGATCGCTCGTCTCCACCGGCGGCTGGCACGACGCCGGCGACTATGGCAAATATACCGTCAACGCCGGCGTGTCCGTCGGGACACTGCTCCTGGCCTATGAACTCTCCCCCGCAACGCTGCAGGCCGACGATCTCAATATTCCGGAGAGCGGGAACCACGTTCCTGACGTCCTTGACGAAGTCCGCTATGAACTCGAATGGCTTCTCACCATGCAAGACTCTTCCGACGGCGGAGTCTATTTTAAAGTGACGACAGCGCAATTCGACGGATTCGAAATGCCGAGCTCCGATGTTGCGACACGGTACGTCTACCAGAAATCTTCGACAGCAACCGGCGATTTCTGCGGAATGATGGCGCAAGCGGCCCGCATCTATCAGCCGTTCGATACCGCCTTTGCGTCCCGGTGCCTTGCGGCGGCACGGCTCGCTTGGACCTATCTTGCAGCGAACAGTTCAATAGTCCCGACAGGAGGATTCAAGAACCCAACGGGAACCGCGACCGGCGAGTACGGCGACACATACGACGCAGACGAACGTCTCTGGGCTTCTGTGGAACTCTATGAATCGACCGGCGAAGACACGTACCACTCGTATTTCAAGGCGCACTATGGCGACCCCGGGGTCTTTACGTCCGTGATGGGCTGGCCGAATCTCGGGTCCCTTGCGCAAGCCGAATATCTGTTCGGGACCCAGTCGAGCGCCGTTACCTCAATCAAGACAACCCTCCATAACGGCCTTCTGACATATTGCTCTGCACTTCTGACCATCACCGGTGCGGACGGTCTCAATGTCAGCCTTTCTCCCACAGGATACTTCTGGGGCAGCAACTCGAGTGTCCTGAATAACGCCATTCTTCTTATCTTCGGGTGGAAAGAAAGCGACAATGCCGCGTACAGAGTGGCGGCGCTCCAGCAGTTGAACTACATCCTCGGCTGCAATAGACAGAATATGACCTACGTTACGGGAGTGGGAACAGTCTCGCCTATGAACCCGCATCACCGTCCGTCATACTCGGATGGCATCACCGACCCGATCCCTGGACTCATGGTTGGCGGCCCGGACGAAAATCGCGACGATCCGACCCTCGCAGCCCTCTTCACGAGCTCAACGCCTCCGGCACGGTGCTACGTCGACAATTGGCAAAGTTATGCCTCGAACGAGATTGCAATCAATTGGAACGCGCCGCTGGTGTTTGTCTCGTCGTATTTTGTGGAGTCGTCTGCGACAAGCGTTGCTGAACCGACTCAGAGGCAGGTTCCAACGTCATTGACCCTCCGGCAAAACTATCCCAACCCGTTCAACCCTTCTACGACCATCGTGTATGAACTGCCTTCCTCGGGACACGTGTCTCTAAAAGTGTACGACGTCATTGGCCGTGAAGTAACGACGCTTGTGCAGGGCGTGGAGGCAGCAGGAACCCACACCGTAGTGTTCATCGGAGACCGCTTGAGCAGCGGTGTCTACGTGGCCCGGCTCGAGGCGGGAGCTGCGACCCGATCCGTGAAGATGCTCATGCTTCGTTGACTAAGGAGAAGATCGATGCGTCTTTTTCTGGTTGTCGTGGTTGTCCTGATGTCGTGGCTGCCGACGTCAGCACAGACTGAATGCACCGGCGTCGTGACCGCACCGGGGGGCAAACCGTTGATCATGGCGCACGTTGCGCTCCTGACTCCCGACGCGGTTTCCGTGCTCCAGGTTGTCCAGGCCTCCTCCGAAGGCACGTACCGGTTGACCCTGCCCCGTTCAGGGTTCTGGATTCTGCGGTTCACTGGCGTCGGCTACGCCGACCACTCCGTCACCCTTTTTACGCAGGACAGGAAGCCGGTTGAGCTCAATATTACCCTGGGTTGCTATACATACTACCCGGGTGACCTGGATCTCAAAGTGATCGGAGACTTCAACCTGTGGAATATCCTCACCGCCGTCCCGATGAAAAAACAACGCGAAGGAGTGTACAGCGCTGAAATACCAGCGAAGACCGACAGCGTCAGTTTCCGGCTCCGTGGATGCCGGGATAGGGAAAGCGCAGAAGGGGTGAGGAATGTGGCCTACGTGCTGAACAAGGATGGCTCCTACAATGCTCGGATCAGGACCACGGGCGGAGTCGCGAAAATCACGTTTGATGAGTCGCTGCTCGATCGATCCGCTTCATCAGCCAAAGAAGACTTTGTAAAGGCGACGAGGCAGACGAAGGGGATCGCCGCCGCAGTGATGCAGTGGTGGAGGGGGGATGAAGACTATCTCGGTGCGCGCATTCTTGCTGCCCGGAGTCACAAGGTCCTGGATAGTACGATGTTCGACTGGCGGCCTCGCCTGGCAGACCTCTTCCAAAAGGAACAGAGGGAACGTGATACCGTGGTGCGCTCGGTGTGGGCGCTGGCATATCTCAGCACTTCACTGAATGCACATATGAAGGATGTTGCATCATCGACGACGTGCATGGAATCCCTCGGCCCGGCCTCCCCCGTGTGGACGATGAACCCGAACGCTCTTTCTCTCTGTGTTCGGAATACGTCGTGGCCCGAAGCCCGACGGGAGGCCTACATTCAGGCTGCGCTCGCCACTCAACCTGATCGTTCGGTCAAGGAAGCCGTGCTGTTCAATGAGTTCACGATCGCCTTGCTGTCAGAGCAAAAGACGAAGGCGGCCGGATACTACGATATCCTGACAACAGAGTTCGCCGATACGCCCACAGGAAGGATGATTCGTGAGAAGTACTCACGACCCGGAACAGTCCCGAAGGGAAAGTGATGAGGCGCAGGAAGACACCGGTGCAGACAGGGCGAGGCACACTGCAGCGGGCCATGTTCACTCTGGTTCTCGTTGCAGTGCCCGTGCTGTTCTTCATCGGAGTGGAAGTCGGTCTTCGCTACTTTGGCTACGGTCACGACCTGTCCCCCCTCGTGTCGCAGGAATTCCGGCACCAGACGTGGTACCGCCTTAACCCCGATGTCAAGTACCGCTATTTCGGTGCGTCGCATTTTGCCCCCGCAACAGCTGCCGATTATTTTCAGCTTCCCAAGCCCCCAGGGACCGTTAGGGTATTCTGTCTTGGAGGATCCACGACGGCAGGGTTCCCGTATCTCTTCAATGGGGCATTCCCCGCACTGCTCCGTCAGCGACTGCAGTCCACCTTCCCCACCCGGAACATCGAAGTGATCAACTGCGGGATGACTGCAACGAACAGCTATACAGTGCTCGACCTCGCGCGTGATCTCGTGCAATGCCAGCCGGACTGTTATGTGGTCTATGACGGCCACAACGAGTTCTATGGAGCGCTCGGTGCCGCATCGCGGCAATCGCTCGGGCCCTCACGGTTGTTTACTGAGATCTACCTTCGGCTCATCCGGTTCAGGACTGTTCAGCTTCTTGCCGATGGCTATCGTGGATTGACCGGGTGGGTGGGGAAGAGTGACGCGGCCGCCACCCGCGGAACAATGATGGAAGTGCTTGCACGCGACAGAATTGTCCCCTCGGGCTCGACGGCGTACACGAATGCGTACGCAGCATTTTCGGAGAACATGCGCGACCTTCGGGAATTGTGCAGGAATGAGCATATCCCGCTTCTTCTGGGAACTCAAGTCTCGAGTCTGCACGATCAAGCCCCGTTCGTCTCAGTATCGGCGCAGGGAATATCCCCCGACCAGAAGAAGACGTCGGAAGAAGATCTCCTTCGGGGGAAGGAATTCATGGCACGCCTTTCCCTGGATTCGGCTGAGCAGTCGTTCCGGGCGGCGATCGCGAAGGACCCGATGTACGCTGAATCCCATTTCCGTCTCGCTCAATGCCTGGAACTGCGAAAGGACTCTGCGGCAGCACGCAGCGAATATACTGCGGCGCGGGACGAGGATGGACTGCGATTTCGGACCGACAGCAAATTCAACGACCTGATCCGTTCGATGGCCGACGGAGAATCCTGCATCGTGGTCGACGTCGATTCCCTCTTCTCTGCTCGTTCTCCGGGAGGGGTTCCGGGCCGTTCGCTGATCTGGGAACACCTCCATCCGAACTCGCGGGGGAGCTTTCTCATCGCCGCGGCGTATGCACGGGCAATGCATGGGAACGGTGTGCTGGTTCCACGCGATACCTGGGAACGATCTGACGCGGTGTCCGACGAAACCCTCTGGAACGAACGGCCATTGACAGAGTTGGACGAACGCGTCGCTGCAAGAAATACCGATGTCCTTACCTCGTCATGGCCGTTTGTGGATCACACTCTCACACCAAAGCCGATCGCAGCGACGGACACCCTCGGGAAGATCGCCGATGAACTGGTTCATTTGTCCCTCGATTGGAAGAAGGCGCACGAACTCGCCATCGCAGAGTATCAGCGAAGAGGAGCCTGGGGTGACGTCGCGAAGGAATACCATGCGCTCCTGAGCGAAATCCCACTCGACCTCGAACTCTACCTCGGCCTCGAGAGGGCGCAACTCCGGATGCAGGATCTTTCTGGAATGGAAGCGACACTGCGCCGTTCTCTGACGATCTATCCAACGCTCCAGGCCTACCGGACGCTCGGCGATGTCAAGATGCAGCAGGGAAATCCCGCCGGTGCGCTGCAGTATTACGAACATCTGTCCGCGTTTCCGCAGTCTCCCGAAGAACGCCTTCAGAACGGGAGCGTCCTCGCTCTCGCACTGATGCGATCCGGCCGCCTCGAGCCTGCGAAAGAGGAGTTGGAGGATCTCCTGCGTGCCTACCCGAGGATCCCCCAGCTCAAGGCCATGCTTGCCGACGTGAACAACGCCCTTCAGGCCGGGCATCGCAACACTGACGTGCTGTGTCCCCAGAAGCTCATCATCCCATGGTGAATGGCTATGGCGAAGCCGGATACGGTTGTGCTGTTTGCGCTGGCGCTCTTGCCCTTCGGGGCTTTGGCCCAGGCACAAGATACGGTGTGGATTCCGAATGACTTCACGGTCGGAACCATGAACAATGTCATTCCGGGCGACAACCTGTCCAATGGGAACCCTGTGAATCCAACGACTCGAAGGGGCCCCTGCCCCGTCTGCGGGTCCGGACTCCGGGATGGCCGCACTGATTGAGGGGTATTTCGAGAATTGCATCTTCCGCAATGATATCGACGGCGCACAGAAGTGTTCCAGAGCCGCAGATGTTCTCAAGCGCCCGGCGGCTATTGTCTCTCAGAATCAAGGTATCCGCGATGAAGAACTCAAGCATCATGTGCATTACGAACGCGACGATGATCGCCTTGCTATTGTGCACGGCACGAAGTTTTGCCCCGGCATCCGTTAAATCGTATCAGAAGGAACTTTCGGGGGTAACCTTCACCCTCGACCGTGGGTTGATGGAGATCCGGATTTGCAGGGCCGATATCATCGAGGTCCGATATACCTCGCTGCAGGACTTCGTCCAGCGAACTTCGTTAGTGGTCGTCAACAGGTGGGAAACTCCGACCAGGTACGGGGTGACAGAACGGTCGGGGCGCGTCGTCATCAGCACTGATCGGCTGATCATCAGCGTCGACACGCTGACCGACGCCATTAAGTACGCCGAGAAGAACGGAACGGTCGTCCTTGCGGAAGCCGCACCGTCCGGGAAATCCATGAATGCCGCCACTGTTGCCGGGATCCAGACGTATCGCTGCTCGACGACGTTCCTCTCTCCTCCTGATGAAGCGCTGTTCGGTCTCGGGTGTCATCCTGAAGACTCCCTCGCAATGAACTACAAAGGACGCGACCAGGACCTGGCGATTCGATACATGACCGGCGCTATTCCTGTCCTGCTCTCGTACCAGAGGATACGGCCTTCTGTGGGACAACTACTCCGCATCGAAGTTCTACGGCGCAGTGGAGAATTCTACGAGGTTCCAGTATGTGTCGGAAAGCGGTACCATGGTCGATTACTATTTCTTCTATGGGCCGGATTTCGACCAGGTGATAGCACGATATCGCGAGACGACGGGTCAGGCACCGCTGGTCCCCAAATGGGCTCTCGGCCTGTTTCAGTCACAGGATCGCTACAAGAGCCAGGAGGAGGTCCTTTCCGTGATGAACAAGTACCGGAGCAGGAACATCCCCGTTGACTGCATTGTGCAGGACTGGTTCTATTGGGAGCCGAATGTCATCGGGTCGCATGTCATGGATCCGACGAGATACCCGAACCCGAAAGCCATGATTGACTCTTTGCACACGAACAACTGCCACGCCATGATCTCCATCTGGCCGGTCTTCGCGAAAGGGACGAAGGACTACGATGCGCTCGAATCCTCCGGCGGGCTCATCGATGTCACGTGGGACAATGTCATGACGCACACGTTCGACAGTTACTATGACGCGCACAGTGCGAAGGCGAGAGACCTGTACTGGAGACAACTGCGTGACAGTCTCGTGCGTCGGTATGGATGGGACGCAATTTGGGTCGACCAATGCGAGCCGGACAACGGTTCTCTGCTTGATGCGCGCAAACAGGCGACATTCGCCATCGGCAGGGGGATCGACTTATTTCAACACGTATTCCTTGATGCATACGACAGGGCTCTACGAGCACTGGAGAAAGGACATCCCGGGGAAACGGGCGTTCTTCCTCGCGCGTCAGGCGTTTGCCGGGGAACAGCGGAATGCTGCGACACTCTGGTCTTCCGATATCACCTGTACATTCCATTCCTTCAAGGACCAGGTTCCGCAGGGAATCAATGCATGTGCCTCGGGCATCCCCTACTGGACCTCTGATATCGGGGGCTATCATTTTCAGTGGCAGTCCCCTGACTGGTCGTCTCAGGGAAACAGGGAGCTGTTCACACGCTGGTTTCAATTTGGCGCATTCTGTCCCGTGTTCAGAATCCATGGCAAGGGAGAGCGAGCATTGTACTCGCAAAATTGGGATGACGCCACGAAGGCCATCCTCCTGAGGTATGACAATCTCCGCTATCGACTCATGCCGTACATCTATTCACTCGCCTGGCGAGTAACGCACAGTGCGTATACCATGATGAGGGCGCTCGCGTTTGACTTTCGTAACGATGCCGCGGTCTTCGACATCAAGGATCAATACATGTTCGGCCCCGCGTTTCTCGTAAACCCCGTAACGGATCAACAGGGAAGCCCCGGCCCCGCCATTGCAGCAACGCGGAAGGTCTACCTGCCCCGAGCCTCGTCGTGGGTGGACTTCTGGACCGGAAAAACCTTCGCGGGCGGCCAGACGATCGAAGCCCCGGCACCGATCGAAACCATGCCATTGTATGTGCGGGCCGGCTCGATCGTTCCCATGGGGCCGTTCCTTCAGTACGCAACCCAGACCCCAAACGATACCCTCGAACTCCGCATCTATCCGGGTGCCGACGGCACATTCACCCTGTACGAAGACGAAAACGATACCTATGACTACGAGCGAGGGAGCTACGCGACAATCACGTTTTCCTGGGATGATCGCCGGCGTGAATTGACCATTTCGGATCGGAGCGGCTCCTTCCCTGGGATGCTGCAGGAACGGATGTTTGCAGTCGTTCTCGTGGATGCACAGCATGGGCTCGGAGTGGAATTGTGTCCACAACCGTCAACGCGTGTGAAGTACACGGGGAAGAAACTTACGGTGAGTTTTTAGTTCGTTCGCGATCGGACGGAGAAGTAGTGTTCGAGTTCACGAAGCAGCAGCGACCCGTTCGTGCCCACGGTGTCATCGCGGACGATCCTTCCATGGTCCAGGAGCACGACCCTCGAGCAGAGGTCGAGGACATGATGGAGGCTGTGACTGGAGAGCAAGATCAATGCCCCTGATTCCAGCGCATACGCGTGAAGGATCCCCTTAAGGGACAGTTGTGCACTGGGATCGAGATGGGCAAATGGCTCATCGAGGACAACCACTTGCGGGTCTCCCAGAAATGCCGCCGCAATACCCACCTTCTGGACGATTCCTTTCGAGAGCCTTCGTATGAGTGGAGACCGATCAGGGAAGCCTTCCTCAAACAAAGTGGCAAAGCGCTCAAGGACGCAGAGGATCGCATCATCGGGCAGTCCGCGGATAGCGGCCACCAGTTGAAAGAATTCTCTCGGCGTCAAGTAGTCGACGAGGAACCCCTCATCGAGATAGGCACCTGTGTAGCGTTTCCACTCCTCGCTTGCCGTGACGAGAATCCCATTCGAGCGGACTTCCCCCTTGTCTGCTTGAACGAGATCCAGGATTAGTCGAAGCAGCGTCGTTTTACCCGCCCCGTTATTTCCCACCAACCCTACAATCCCTGTCTCTTCCAATTCGAGACGGTCCACGTGCAGGACTTCCTTCTGTTCGTACGATTTCACCAGATCGATGATTGTGATACCCATAGGAGCTCGCTCAGTTAAGGTCGATATACATCCCAACCTTCAATAACCTTGTGCTTATGAGTCCGGCGGCGAAGACAAGTAGAATGAATGCAGCCAGCACGAACAGCGCATCTCCACGGAGAAGCAGAAAGCATCGCCCCGTCGCCCTGGACAATGTCGCGAGGTAGCTGGTGTCCCCGAATACGGAACCCAGCAGCACGAGCACGCAGGCGACAAACAGGACCTTTCGGACTTCACCGATCCACAGTCGAAGAATGAGTTCGAAAACGACAAACACAATATGCAGACATATGAACCCGAGAATCCAGAGCACACCTGCCGTGGCCTGTTCCGTGTGAAGAACGACCTTCCACCAAAACGGAAGGACAAGCAGCAACGGGACAAGGTTGATGCCTTTTGTCAAAATCCGGATCCCGTAGATTCCCAGCAATGTCATCCTTCTAACGGGGAGCACCAGGAAGGGCTGAATATCAAGGTGAGGGAGTTCCGAGGCGACAATTCTCACAACCAGGAGACCGAGAAACCCTTCAAGAAGATGATCTTCCAGAAATATGACGACATCTTGAACTCGAAACATCCAGCGTATGAACCAATCCAGAGACATCCCTGCGGCAAGACAATTCGCTCCGACGGCAAGATCGACAGCAAGACGTGATGTCCGAACCGCTGAGTGAAAGGAAGACCCACCAGTGCGAACGAATCGCTTCCATCGAAGAATGACGTCGAGAACGAGAATGCGAAGTGGAGATGCCATCGTGTTCGCGCGTGGACTTTTCAGAGATTGAGCAGGATATGTTTCCGTCGGTGGACGTTGTTCTCAATGAGTCCTGTGAGTGGCGTTGACAATGCAAATCCGGCCACACCGAGGAGGAACGTAGCCCATACCGCCGGAACAGCAGCCCCCTCGCAGAAGAACAACGGCGTGGTCACCGGCATAACAAAGAACACTGTGTAGAGCGGCATATGATGCGCTCCTCCGAGGAGTGGTCCGCCGAGGTCGATCTTCGAGCGACTGAACGATGCGATACACAGAACCATCAGCCCTCCAACACCCGCGGAATACACCGTGCTCGCACAAAATGCCATCGCCGCGATTGGCCCCGCGCGAACACTCAGTGGGCCGATAGCCAGCGCAAAGACGAGTGTGTATGCGCGAAGCACCAGCACCTTCCAGTGCACATAGGAATGGACAGACATTCTCGTCAAATAGCCCGGAAGATATGCTCCATCCTTTCCGATGCAAAAGCTCGCGTAGTTGATCGCTGGAATAGACGAAAGCAGGGCCGTGCCAAAGAGTAACATCGGGAGGTTCTCTGGAGCATCACGAAAATACAGGAGGCAGAGAAAAATGGGAACGAGGAACATGTTTCCGGCAAGCGCAACAGCGATCGGCTTGTTCCTTGATACAGCTCGCATCTCCGCTAGGAAGAACGGGGCGAGGAGACGGATGCACGCAGCCCAGTTCTTTGACGGTGGACACGCGCCTCCCCCGGCGACGGACTGCCGCCGGGGAAGGGATATCCATGTATATAGCCACTCCATTAGCCGAAGCATCCTACTGCTCCCACCATCGCAAGTTCTGCGCCTGCAATGCCCAACGGGTTGTACCAGTTGAACGCGAGCACTGCAACTCCGAGGCCGAATGCGAAGCACGAGGCCGAGGTGGATCCACCGACGAGTGGATCGAGCGTTTCGAGATTGACTGTCTTCATGGTTCTATTCCTCCAAATGGATTGTGATCGTGATGTCTTATTGCTTGAAGCACCCGCCTTCAGCAGCCTGCCAGAGAAGGAATCCGGCTCCGAGCCATCCAGCCGGGCCACCGAAGCAGATCGAGCACCCGGCGGCAAAGCCGAGCCCCGCACATTCCGACTGCGTGTATTCCCCACCGACAACATGGGCGAGCTCGTCAAATGATAGCAGCCTCATGGTTGTTCTCCTTGTGCACTATGTGTTCCATCGCCCCGCGGTCACGGGCATGAGTTAAGCGCCGCTGATCTGATTGTCCGGATCAATCAGATTCTCCCGATTATTGATACAATCTTCTTCATTGGTGTGAAGCCGGTCATGCGTTCCCGCAAAATTCCTTCGCGGTCTATGAACAACAGGAGCGGCACGGCAGAGCGTCCGAATCTCTCCCTGGCCCCCTTGTTGTCGAGAGTCCCGAAGACCACGTTGGGCGCCGACAACAAATGCGTCCATGTTCCTTGCACGGAATCCTCTCCCTGGTCAGCGTCCATCGCAAGCAGAGCTAAACGCGTCCCCTGCAATTCTTCGATATGACCGTCGAGAAGAGTAAGCTGATTCAGGCAATGCGGGCACTGCCAGCGGAATATAACCAAGAGCTGATTCCGGGTGGTATCTCGTTCAAGTACCAGGCATGTCGCGCCGGAACGGACAGCAACCGGGGCAAACGGCAAGCCAACCCGCGACTGATCCGCACCGTCCATGAACATCCAGACGGTGACGGCCAGGACGAGCAGTGCTGCGGATGCACCTTTCCCGATCGGTGAGCCGCTCCCGGGAATGCGTTCTCCCTTCACAACACCCCTCCGCCGACGACCAGCACAACGACAACCTGCACGAAAAGGCTCACGCACCAGACAACAAGAACCACAAACGTAACATCGGCCAGCGCAATACCTTCCGCCCTCCTGATACCGGCACATACCAGGAGGAGCCACAGGACTTCGAACACGTTCGCGTTTTGGAGAACCAGTCGGGCCGCAGGGGAATAGCTGTCGATCCCCACAACGCCGGCGAGGGAAAGAGGCGCGACCAGGAGTGACGATACCGAGATTTCATAGGGAGGCGCGAACGTGAATATCCAGACCTTCGTACACACCATGGCTGCCCCGGTCAAGGAAGCAATCGTTAGAATACGGAACAACCTCGAAAATGGCAGTTCTCTCCACATGAGAAGGAAGCCGAATTGCAGAAGCAGAGCGACCACAGCGACACGGATCCAGAGCAGAACCGGCAGAGTGAGGCACCCAACGAGAGACATCTTTCGCATCACCGACATCGTTTCAACGAATCGTCCGCTCTCGTACTGGCTCGAGAACACTTCCCGGTAGACATCCTCCGTCCACACGAAGTGCTGATACAGCAATCCGGCAGCGACATGGATTGCGGAGACGACCAGGAAGAGCGTCCAGACCCTGCCAAGACCCGGAGATGCCTTCGTCTGGGGCAGGGGGTTAGCTACTGTCGATGAGGTGTGCATGTCAGTATCCTGCAAGCGAGGATATTCGTGCCGACGCTTCTATGCGTGAGAGCGCCGGAGATATCCTCCCGCATGTGAGAACATAGACCCTGTCCGCCGCCGCGATCTTCTCCCGGTCGTGCGTGATCAAGAGCACTGCATGCTCCTGCGCATAGGAGCGAAGATATTCCATGATTCCTTCTTCGAGGCCGATGTCCAGGCCGGTCAACGCCTCGTCAACGATCAGCACGTCGGGCATGCGAACAAGCGCCCGGAGGATTGCGATCACCTGGCGCTCCCCCCACGACAGTTGGAATCCGTCTTCTCCGACCATCGCGCCAGAACCTCCCTGGAACCGTTCGAAGAACCTTTCGAGACCCATATTCCGTATCGTCCGGTGGACCTCAGCGGCCTGCACTCCTGAACGACCGAGAAGAATATTCTCCAGAAGGGTCGCGTGATAGACTCTCGGCTCCTGGGGGATCATTCCTACCCGATCACGATACGCCTCGAGACAAAACCCCTCTGCTTCGACATCGTCCACGAGAAGTCGGCCGGAGGTAAGTGGGATCTTCCTCAGAAGAATGTCTGCAAGCGTGCTCTTCCCTGAACCGCTCGGCCCCCAGAGCGCCGTCAGGGTTCCCCGATCCAACGAAAGCGATATCTCCTCGAAAAGCTTCGCGCGGCGGTTCCACTCGAAGGTCCCGTCACGTATCTCAATTCCGTTGCGGATCGTGAGCCCCCGACGTCCGGCATCCCCTTCTGTTTCCGTCTGATACATGTCCCTCAGTCGCTGCATCGCGATCGAGGCGCTGTTGTAGGCGACGCCTGATTCGACGAGTCGCAGGACTGAGGGAAATGCAAATGCCGAGAGGGAAAACGCAGCCATCATCTGGCCGATCAGGAGCACTCCATCGACAACGAGCAGCGACCCGACCGCAAGCATCGTGAAGGAGAGGACATTCGAGCAGAGTTCTGCAATGAACGACAACCGCGCCTGGGTGAAACCAAGCTCCAGAAGGCCCGACTGGAACCGTGAGAATCGTTCTATGGACGCCCTGCCAAAGTGGTCGCCGCATTTCTTGTTCAGAATCTCGTCTATCCCGTTCAAAGCGTCGATATACCCGGCCTCCACCCTGGCATATGCACCAAGGACTTCGTGATTCTGCTCGGTGATATTCCTCGCGTTGCGAATCATGAGACAGACGAAGACAGGGATCACCGCAAGCGTACAAAGCAGCAATGGGAGAGAGAGGAAGGCCAGAATCGTGAGCGATCCAGTCAGGACAAAGACGTCCAGGAAGGCGGAAGAAAGCACGCGGACGAACGCCTGTTGTACCTTCGCCGCATCACCGAGGCGCGAGGTAATGTCGCCTGTTCTCCTGCGGGAATAGAACTCCTTGGGGAGATGGAAGATGCGACCCAAAAACTCGCCGGAGATCCGTTCCGCGATCGCCTTGCCGGCAATGGCGAGAAATTTCTGCCGGTAGTATCCGAGACCCGCTTTCAGCACCACCATCAGTCCGAGGAGAATTGCCACAAGCATGATTCCCGCCAGGCGTTTCTCCGGGATGAGGCGGTCGAGAACGACCTGGACGGACGACGCGGCAAAGAGTCCGAGAAGTGTGGTGACGATTCCCAGAAACACCGTCTGCAGCAGCCACGGACCGTTTCCCCTTGTGAGCGACAGCAACCAGGCAGGTAGAGCGTCACCCTCTGTCAGGACCACGGGGGCTTTCGGCGACACGAGGAGCACCACTTTTGATTTCCAGATCGACAGGAATTCCTCCCGTGACAGACGCATGCGGCCTTTGCCGGGGTCGCCCATGAAGACGCCCGAAGGACGCACCCGGTAGAGGACGACAAAATGGGGAAGGAACGTCTCCGTAATCACGTGGGCGATGCACGGCATCGGTTCATTCTGCAACGATTCATAATCCCCCGTCGCCCCGCGGGCGTCCAGGCCGAGTTCTCCTGCCGCAACGAGAAGATCGCGCATCGATGAACCTGTCGACCCCGTTCCGCACAGACGGCGGACATGGGGAAACGGGGCGTTTCCGCCAAGGGTCTTCAAGACGCTCAGAAGTGCAGCGGGACCACAATCCGCCCGGTCATACTGCCTGACGAGCGGGTAAGTCCGGCGCGTGGTCACACCCTTCAACCACCGCGCAAGCAGGTGCATAGTACAGCTCAGGCGTTCATTAAGCGATTCCATAACCATTCCTGGGAACACATCTTGGAACAATTCGCGGGGCAAATCCGGTATTACTGATCGCCGGCCAGGCTCCCCTTTTCCCTTGTCGCGAGGATCAGGCAGAAGAAGAGCAGAACCGCGTCACGGATCAGAGCTCGGGGGCCAATCGGATCAGCGAAGGATCCGCCAAAACAGCCGCAATCACCGGCAATCCCCCGCACAATTCCGGATGCGAGTGCGATCATGAAGAGCGTAACAAGGGCGAAGAGAATCCACGCCGAACGCCTCGTCCCTTTACCGACGATCAAAGCCATACCGCAGCCGATTTCCAGGGCGACGATGATCACTGCAGCGATCGGGACCGCAGGCGATGGGAGCAACCCGTACTGTGAGATTTCGTGGCCGAATGCTCTCAGGGCCATGCCTTTGAGCACACCCGCGACGAAGAACAGCGTCCCGACACAGAACTGGAAAAAGGAAAATGCTGTACGCCGGAGTTGCATCGGGCCGTCCTCTCCCCCATTATGTATATGGTGAAGAAGGCGTTTTTCCGAAGGATGGAAAAAATTCTTTTAGGACACTTGCCGCAGGCGGGTGCTCACGTCAAACGGTGGGAGTGATGGAAGGATTCGAGAAGAGAACTCATTGATCCGCCACGATCGTCGAGGTGGTTCTCACTCGGCCTATTCGGGGAAAGATCTCCTGGATCGCGTGGTTGTGTCCGGCCAACGATACGGAGGCCATGGCATCTTCTGCGAAAACGAGGTGATAGCCGTATTCGAATGCGTACCGGGCCGTACTTTCGACGCCGATATCGGTGGAGATTCCACAGAGAACGATCGTCGAGATCCCGCGTCGACGGAGCTGCAGGTCGAGCTCCGTGCCGTAAAACGCCCCCCACTGACGCTTCGTAATGACGAAATCCGAGTCCTGCCGGCGCATTTCCGGAACCAGCTCGCTCCAGTCGGGCGTCGTGTTCCACCGTGGCGGGACGACCAGGTCGGCGTTCGGGCGAAGGGCGTCCTTGCGATCGGGCGACGGGGTGACCCGAACGAGGAAGACGGGGAGCGACCGTCTCCGGAACTCTTCTGCGAGTGCCGCCGCGTTGGCAATCACTTCCGCCGCAGAGCGTGGGACGGTGTTCTGGGAAGTAATCCCTTTTTGAAGGTCGATCACCACAAGCGCGGTGGCATCGGAAGATATGAGCGCATCTCCCATCGGAATATCCTCCGTCACGTACTCACCATCGTTTTACTTTCTCAGGAGTTTGAACGCGTGCGCCCAATCGTTTTGGAGAAACCCGGGAATGCACCAGAGGACAGTAAGCGGTTCAATCGCGCGCGCGGCTTCTGCATTCCCCATGTCCTCCACTTCGAATCCGAACTGCGCGAGGATGGACTTCACGTCGTTTTTCGCTCCGTCATTGTTCCCGCAAATGAACATCGACGGTTTCCCGCCCTTCAGTTCAGGATCGACCATAAGGGAACTCCCGACGCAACTAAACGCCTTGACGAAATGCGCCTCCGGCGCGGATTGCTGAAGCCGCTCCATCAGGGATTCACCCGTCTTCGTGAAAAACGAGATCACCCCGTTGACCGGAGGGACTTCGGCGATCGGATTGGTGGTGTCGATAACGGTCTTCCCTTTGAGAACCGCTTGCCCCAACGTCTTCAACGTGGCTTCAGCCGCGGATCCCTTTACAGCGAAGACAACAATCTCACCGAATTTCGCGGCATCCTCGAACGTTCCGACCTGCGCTTTCCCGTTCGTCTTCTTCTTCAGCTCCTCTCGCTTTCCCGGGTTGTTGGTCCCGACGGACACTTCGTACCCGTGCTTCAGAAAACCGTTTGCTAGGGACTGTCCAACAGTTCCTGAACCGATCACGCCGATCTTTTTCGCCATCGCACCATTCCTTTGTATGTTCCCATCCCTTGTCCGAACCGCATCAACGATCCCGGAACCGCATTCCCTGATTGCTCGTTTCCGAGAGTGTGAGTACGAACGAGTCGCACCTTGCGCCTTTAACGAGGACAGCAGGCAGGAAGTTCCGTCGGCGGGAACGCGAGGGCGGGTGCAATGTGACGAATAGGCCGTTCACCGGCGCGGCGAGAGTTGTCGATAACGAAAAGTGGCCCCACGGACACCACCGATCAACGCTGGAACCACTGCTCAGTTTTCTTGCGCGCCCTGCGTGATCCAGCGCATGAGGGTTTTCAATTCTTCCGGCGGCAATGGCGTGATGGTCGACGTGTCAGGCGGCATTCTGAAGTGCGCCTGGGAAGTCGCGCAGAGGACATACAACCTGCTCTCGGTCGGACTCCCCGGCACAACAAGAGGTTGTTTACCCGAGACTTTCGCTCGCGTCGTCATAAGATTTGCATAGGATGTGAGATCGATCTTTCCCTTCGGCCGTTCTCCCGCGTGACACCCGACGCAATGAGCATTCAAGATGGGTTGGATCTGTTTTTGATAACTGACAGACTGCTCTTTTTGGCAGCCGGCAAGGAACACGATAACGAAAAGAAGGAAGGAAGTCTGCTTCATGGTCCGCCTTTCAAATACCAGGAACCGACATGACCAGGAAAAGAAAAGCGCCTCCCTATTCTGGTGTGATAAAGAGGCGTCGAAAGAACGTGGTCAGACTTGTACTGAAAATACCTTCCTCCACGACGAAAATCAATAGATTTCAGGGAATTGCGGCTGTTCGACGAATGCGGGGATCCTCCCCCGCTGTGCCGCAAAATCGGTGTGGAATCGGCGTTTCCTGCAGACTTGACATTTATAAAGAATTATTCTAATATTAACTTAGTAACAGAGGTGATTACGGCACAATTCAATAGATTTAAAGGGTATCAAGCAGTTCTGCAGACAAAAGGCGAACACAGAAACCAACGGATGCGAAAAAACCTATGAATCCCAAACTGGATGACGTTTTGCATTCCTTGAACGCACGGAGGGCGGAAGTGAACCGCGCGGCCGAATCGATCGGCGTGGCCGCGGACTCTGTAGGATCAGGAGCCCTGGCTCCAGGACAAATGGCGCAAATCGCGGAAGGTCTCCGGGACCTTCAAAGCGAGCTTCAAGATCTCGGCGATGCGCTCAGGCGGACTGCACAGGACGTCCGGCTCGCCCGGTAGCCGGGTCAACACGGGGGAGCGCTGGTGGGCGCTCCCCCGATTCAGTCATTCTCCCTTCCCCGTACCACTCGCTCCCCTTTTCGCTTCCCCTTTTGTTCGGTGACGACCGTGCCTTGACCTTTACCGCCTTCGCCTGAATAATACACGACGACCCAATCGTCGGTCTTTCCCAACTGGTGCGCAGCCAGGGTATTGGAAAACATGACGGTGAATTTCCACCCGTGGGATTTTGTGGTCATGACCGGGAGCCACTGGTTCTTCCCGGGATTCTGAAGCCGCGGAGCGATCTTCTTCAGCACTCCGGCTTTGACTTTCTCGCGATATTCCTTGTCGATTGCCAGAATCACACCGACCGGTATCGTCACACCTGCAGACGAGTGGTCCTTGGACCTCTTCCCCGCGAGCTCCTTCAGTTTCTCTTTCGGAACTTCCCGTGAGAGCGAATCCTTCAGTTCGACAGTGCCCTCGGAGACAAATTCGTGAATAACGCCTCCGATCTTTTCCCCCACACCCTTCACTTTCCGAACACCGTCTACTCCTTCCTTCCTCGCGATCAGCGCGACCGGCAACGAAGAACCCTCCACGGTGCTCGCAGCGTTACGGTAACTGTTGATACGATAGACGTTTTCTCCCTTCGCTTCCAGGAGATCGGCAATTTCTCTGAGGACCTCTGCAATCTCGATGTTCGAAGGCGAATTCTGTGTCATTGGATCTCCTGCCGAAACGCCTACCGACGCGTTATGCCCCGTGATCCAGAGAGTTCAGCGCGAAGGCGTACGCTCCGATGGATACTGCCTTGCTCGTCCCGATTTTTGAAATTCCCACACCGATTCTCATTTCGGGATCGTACTGAACGGTGCGGCTGCTCCCGTACACGACGATGTCCTTCGTCGATCCACGGAGAAAGTTCTCCAGATCCGACGGTTCCTCGAGGTTGTAGACGTTCACCACCAGTCGACGGAGCGTTGTTCCGTCCGGCTTGGTGAAGGTGCTGTTCATTTCACGGACCACATGCGGCAAGAAGATCTCAGACGCCCCCGCAAGTCCTCCGCCAATGACGATCATTCCGTCGATCAACGTGATGGCATTTGCGAGGGCATCGCCCACCGCCTCCCCCATTTCCGCGAACGCCGTCATCGCCGCCGCGGTATTTCCCTGCAGTCTCCCCTTGCAGATATCATACAGTTCCTTCGGGGAGGGAGCATCGTCCACCGGAATGGACGCTTCACGCGCATAGATCCGGCGCAGGGCGCGAATACTTGCATGTTCTTCGATATTGCACCTCGGCATCAGCTTATCCCGCAACAGCCAGATCTCTCCCGCATCGGAATTGTCACCGCGGAACAGCTCACCGTCGCGGACAATCCCTCCGCCGAATCCCGTTCCCAAGGTAACCCCCAGAAGATTCCTGAACCGCTTCGGACTCCGGACATTCTCCAGCATGGCGTTGACAGACGGAAGGAACCCCGCAATCGCCTCGCCGTAGGCATACAGGTCGCCATCGTTGTTGATGAACACCGGCAGGGAGAATTTGTCTTCCAGCAACGGTCCCAGTGCGACGCCTCCCCGAAACGCAGGGAGATTCCCGAGGTCGCCGATGATCCCTTTCCGATAATCCGCAGGCCCCGGGAACGCGAAACTGATGGCTGCCGCCGGCTCCGATAGCCGCGCGCGTACCGCGGCAAATCCTTCCATCAATGATGCAACACACCGATCCAGGTTGTCGGCGTGTGACGGGAGTGTGATTTCATCGACAATCTCTTTGTTCCCCCGGACTGCGGAAAACACAAAATTCGTTCCTCCCGCATCGAGAGTCATGACTGTTCTTCGATCGCTGCTAACGTCCAATGGAAATTTCCTTTTTCATCACTGCATCCACCACTGCTTCACGTGTCGAGGCGCCCAAGAGCGTTTCACGATATTCTTCATGCATCAGATTTCGTGCGAGTGCGGCTATGATCTTCAGGTGGGCGTCCGCCGCACTCCGCTCCGGAATCGCGATAAGGATCACAAGGGTCACCGCACCGTCGGTGTCGGACCAGCGAATGGGGTCCGACAACCGCGCAACCGCAATCGACGGGACGACGACGTGCGGCGATTTGCAGTGCGGGAGCGCCACCCCGTATTCCATCGCCGTCGAAAAAGAATCCTCCCGTTGCCACACAGCCTCCTCGACGGCATCCATATCGTCGATCCTTCCCCCGTCCTCAAGCATCCCGAGGAGCTCCCGGAGGACTTCTTCCTTGTCCTGTGCCGGCGAAGCGAGCACAACAAGGTCGTTTTCGATCAGCTCCACGACTCCAGGCCGCCCGACGAACCCCTGAAGGATCGACTCGATTTCGGCGGCCGATCGGGCGTGCGAAGTCTCATGAACCAAGGGAACACAATCGGACTTTCGAAGGGCGCGAAGCCTGGCTTTCATTCGAGGAACCGCCATCGGTCCGATGCTGATCTCATCGAATCCCAGACCCAGGAGCAGAGGCAACGCACTTTCCTCTCCGGCTAGTTCCCCGCAGAGACCCACCCACTTTCCACGCTTGTGGGCCTCGTCGATCACCTGATGGAAACTCCTGAGCAGCGAGGGCTGAATTCCGGAGCAGAGATTTCTTACCTTCTCGTTTCCCCGGTCGGCGGCGACGAGATATTGTGTCAGATCATTCGAACCAACGCTGAAAAAATCCACTGCGTCGCAGAACTGATCAATGAGAACGACGGCGCTCGGAATCTCGATCATCATCCCGACGGGGATATCTTCCCGGTGTGCGATCCCGTCGCGCAACAGGTCAAGGTGACACCGGTTCAGCCGGGCTCTGAGCTGCTCGATTTCCGAGAGCGACGCGATCATGGGAAACATGATCTGCACGGGCCCGGCAGTCGCGGCGCGAAGGATGGCACGAAGCTGGGCGTCGATCAGTGCGGAAAATTCATCGTACATCCTGACGGCCCGGTATCCCAGGAAAGGGTTCTCTTCTTTCGGAAGCGGCAGCCACCGGACCGGCTTGTCACCTCCGACATCGAAGGTCCGAAAGATCACCGGCCGACCCTTCGCACCATCGACGATTTCACGGTACAGCGTCAGCTGGTGCTCTTCATCCGGGGCAACGTCGTAGCCAGCGAAGGCGATTTCTGTCCTGAACACGCCGATCCCTTCCGCTCCATGGGCGATCGCCGTCTGGACTTCCAGGACATTCGCACAGTTCGAGCCGATTTCGAGTCGGACCCCGTCGCGGCTCACTGCCGGTTGGACGGCCTCCTGTATCATTCTGGTCGTCCGTTCCGATCGAAGCCAGGATTCGGTCTTGTAGAATTGACGGACATGGTCGTCGGGCTCGGGGAACACCAGACCGCGGTACGCATCGACGATAACCTGCTGACCGGCAGCAAGACGTCCAGCGCCGCGAACTCCGGTCACACACGGTATCCCGGAGGCTCTCGCAAGGATTACGGTATGCGACGTTGTTTCCCCGCGCTGGAGGACGAGCGCGGCCAGCGTATCCTTGCCCAGCGCCACGAAATCCGACGCCGTGAGCCGGTCGGCGATCAGGACGGACTTTTCCGTCGGCCGCCGCACACCGGAAGGTGTCCCCGGTCCCGCGAGCACTCCCAGGATCTTGTCCGCGACATCCTGGACATCGAACGCGCGCTCCTGCAGGTATGGATTCTCTGCGCCGCCGAGAGTCCGTGAGAAATCGCCTGCGACAGCGATCACGGCTTCTTCAGCAGATGATCCTTTCTCACGGATAAAAGCTTTTACCCTGTTTTCGAATGCCGGGTCCCCGAGCAAGGCATGGTGAACGCGAAGCACGGCTTGTGCGGTTTTTGAGGAGTTTGTCCGAAGCTGTGTGTCGAGCTCTTCTTGTGCGACGTTGACCGAACGCATGAACCGGGCGACTTCTTGTTCTGTCGTACCAGTGTGAAGCGGAGGCGTTCCACGCCCGTCGGCCCTTTCACTGATGTTGAATACCGGTCCCTGGCCAATGCCCGGGCTCACCGGTGTGCCGATGAGCGGCGAAGCCTCCTTCAGGGGTCGTGGTCGCAATGCAGGGGTCGCCGCAACCATCAGCACCGGCTGGGCCCCATCGTCGATATGCGGGAGGACGCGTTCGACGAACGGCTTCAGCGCCGCAAAAGCTTGCGCGGCATCTTCGCCAAGGACTCGCAACAGGCATTCGTCGCCGCGCGCTGTGAAGGTGGAAATAAGCGCGAGCGTGCTTCGGACATCGGCGGTCACATTTCTGGATCGATTGACAAACAGGACGGAGCAGACGAACTTGCCGGCTTCCTCCTGAAGCATGGAAGCGGGGCGGGCGTGAAGGCCGGCGGTCAGCGGGAATGTAAACGCGAGATCCATGCGATGAAGTTTCTACCGTGCCAGTCGATCAAACACTGAGGCCGGGTTTTTGATCGCGTCCTGCACCGGAACCTCGACGATCCGGGAGGAAGCGAATCGCTCTGGGTTGCGGACGGGAATTCCTGCTGCAAAGATCACGACTTCCGCGGATCGGATATCCTCCTCGGTCAGTGCATTTTCTATCCCCATCGAACCCTGCGTTTCAACCTTAATGGAATGTCCCAGCCGCTTCGCGGTCTTTTCCAATTGTTCCGCCGCCATATACGTGTGCGCAATGCCGGTGGGACAAGACGTCACTGCCACGATCTTCATTCTTATGTTCTTCCTTTCCGCCGGGAGGCCATGGACTTCAACCCGTTGATAACTCCCGCGACGACCACGGACCCGATGATAATGGCGATGATATAGACGATTTTATTGTCCACCACGGGGAGAACGATCGGTCCACCGTGCGGTGCGTGATCTCCAACGCCGCCCAGCAATGCAATGACTGCACCGACCATCGACCCGGCCATGATTGTCGGGATGACACGGAACGGGTCTGCGGCCGCGAAAGGGATCGCCCCTTCGGTGATGCCGATCATTCCCATGGCGAGGCCGGCGTATCCCGCTTCCCGCTCCTCGTCCGTCCAGAGGCCTCGCCCGAGAACGGTGGCGAGTCCCATCCCGATGGGCGGAATGCAGATCGCAGTAGCGCATGCGCCCATGACGGCGTAGTTTCCTTCCTTGATCATCGCCGCGCCAAAGAAGAAGGCAACCTTGTTCACGGGCCCTCCCATGTCGAAGGCGATCATCCCTCCGAGCGCGATCCCCAGCAAAATACTGTTCCCCGTGCCAAGCGCCGAGAGCCACCCTGTCAGAATCGTCATCCCCTCATGGATCGGCGTTCCAACAATCTTATACATGACAAAGCCGACGACGAACGAGGAAATCACGGGGATCACCAGGATGGGCATCACCGGCTTGATGTAACGGGGAACCCTGACCTTCTTGATCAGCTGCACAACACTTCCCGCCAGCAGGCCGGCAACAATCCCCCCGAGGAACCCGGCGCCCACCTGGTTGGCGACGTACCCCCCCACAAAACCCGCAACGAGCCCTGGCCGATCCGCGATTCCGAAGGCGATGTATCCCCCCAGGACCGGAACCAGGAACGAGAACGCGGCTGTCCCGATGTCGAGGATCAGCTTCAGAAACGGCGCATTGTCGAAGTTCGGGCCGGAAGACGTCATCGGCGCAAATCCGATCGCCACGGCGATCATGATGCCCCCGCAGGCGACGAACGGGATCGCGTATGATACGCCGGAGAGGAGGTACTTCCGCATTGTTTCTACTGGAGATGGCATACGCGTTCCCGGATTACCGTGATGGCGACGGACACTGCTTTCCGTGTCCCCTTCTCAGTCAATATCGATGATGACGCCCATACCCGGGTCTTCCATCGCCCCACGCATCACATTCCGTCGATCCTGATACAGCCGCGTCTCCGCCCCCAACCCGGCGATCCGGAGAACAACCCGTGCGGCTACAAGCAGTTGCTGGAAGATAATCAATCCGATGACCGCCGTTGCGGCCGATGAGCCGATCCCCCACTCGATGGCAAGGTATATCAGAGAGAGGACCACCCAGGCAAGCACGATGAGGAGTGTCAGACCCGCGGCAGCGAACTTCGATGACCACACAAACGCAACACTCTTTTTCAGGCTCCGAAATGCCGACGGTTCATCGTCCACGACGAGGGCGATCCTCGCATAGTCGTCGATGAGAGACAGAATAACGAGAAGTACACCTGCAACGAGAACATCCACACCGATCGTCCAGAACAGAGCATCCTCGCTTGAAGCCCCGCCGGTCATCGCCCCGTCCACGAGAGCAAGGAGGATGACCGTCCCGATGAGGGTGACCAGCGCAATTGCCGCGATGAGAAGCATAACACGAACAAGTCGGCCGACATACTCTCCGCAGGACCGGAGGAACTCCCGCAGCGACGTCTCGCCCGTAGAGGCGGCGGAAATGATCCCACCCGAGAAAAAGAGATTCACACATGCTGAAAGAACGATCACCGCAAGAAGCCCGCCAAGGGACGCGGAGAGCTCCTTCCCGTGATTGCGGAGAAGGTCACCGACGACCTGAAAGTCAAACCGCGATACCAACGCTTCAGCAGAGACGGAGCTGCCGAGCGCAGCGTTCATTGCAGAGCGGAAACTTACCGCCGGAACGAGAGCGATGAGCGTCACGGCGCAATAGATGACAAGAACCGCAGCCCGGGATGAAACGGCGGCACGACAGCCCTGGAAGAAGTACCGAATGATCGACATTCGTGCCTCAGAAAATGGATGCCACCTGGAACAGATTCTGGACCCAGAAGAGGATCTTTGCAAAGTATCTGTTCGCCGCGCCCGACGTGGGCGCGAGGGTCTTGCTGTTGTTCAGCACATTGACATCGAGAGCGATCCGATGGTCCGGGTCGACTACCGCGGAGAGGGCGCGCACCGTTCGCGTGAATGAGTATTCCACGTATCGCGACACACCATCCCAATGCTCGCGGACCGTGGACCCGTCCGCGAATGTTACTTCAACATCGACCGGCAGAGAAAGCTCCCCAAGACGATTGACCATGACGGTCGTTTCGTACAGCGGTTTGGCCGAATCAGCCGCCGCAACGTTCGTGGAAGAGAGGGACGTCAGTTCATAATCGCAGATGCCTGTTCCGTACAGGGTCTGATTGAAGAACCAATTCATGTCCGGCCCGTAACGATTGCCGGTCAGCGACGGCGCCAGTTCGTTGAACACATTGACAAAGTCCCGACCGCAGGGGTGTCGGAATTTCCACCGCTCGAAATAGACTTTCATAATGGAGTCCATGACCGACCGGCCGAGAAGACCGTCCAGCGTTTTCATCACCATCGCGGTCTTGAAATACGTCAACGATCCGCCGCTGCGGCGCGGAAGTTTCCAGGTCGGGGTCGAGAGTGGCGCGATCGAAGGATTGTCCATTGTGGTGTAGGAAAAGCGGTCGAACTCGGCGTCCCCAATAGTGACGCCATCCAGTGCGATTGCCGATGTCGTTGCCCCGTACAGCGAATCCATGACACGCATTTCGTAATACTGGTCAATGCCCTCATCCATCCAGCCCTCCTCGAATTCGTTGCTGGCAACCATCCCATACCAGTAGTTATGGCCGAACTCATGCACCGTCACGAGCTCGGGGAATTTTGTAAAGCCCTCGATCGCCTTGAAGGTCTCGACGGTCACCAACGTCGGATATTCCATCCCCCCTGCGGCTTCACCGCCATACGGTGGATCCACCACCGTAAATGTGGAATAGGGATACGTACCGACGTGAGCGTCGAAATATTCCAGGGCTCCTTTGAGCGATGCCAGGTAGCGCGCGCCAGCGGCAAGGTGGGAAGGTTGAACAAGGATTCTCAGGGACACTCGCCGCCAGGAATCGGTGAGCACAACGAATCTCGGCGACGCTGTCCATGCAAAATCATGGACGTCCTCTGCATGACACACGACGGTTTTGGTGCCGTCGCCGTGGTCACGTTCGTCCACAATTGCGCCGGTGGCACCGACGATATAATTGGTCGGCACCGTCAGCTGCACGTCATACACGCCGAAATCGGCATAGAACTCCGTGCTGGCATGGAATTGATGACAGTTCCACCCGGGCCTTGTGGCAAATCGCTGACCGGGGACCTCAAACACGCCGAGTTTGGGGAACCATTGTCCGGCGAAAATGAAATCGTTCCAATAGCCGGTTCTTGCGACGACGAGAGGCAACTTCGAACGGAACGCCAGGTCAAGGACGATCGAATCATGGGGGGCAATCGGGCGCGGCAACGGCACCCGTGCCACCGTTCGGTCGGCATGATTCGTGTCATCCGGTTGGATGAACTCCAGACCGCTGAGCAAATCGATGCCACCGGATGTCCGGAGAGAATCGATTTCCACCCATCCCACTTCCATAGCTCCAGGCTTTTCGCCTCGGAACGCCCTGCCAGATTCCCTGGCGAACGTCGACGTTGGTCCCTGGAATGCATTCAAATAGAGATGGAACTGGAGTTCCTTGACGGCAACGTCGGAAGGGTTGTGCCAGACGATCCGCTCATGACCGGTGAGGAGCTTTTCCCCGGGACTATACGCCACAGCGATTGCATAGTTGGCAATCCTGGGGCTTAACGGTACCGGGAACAACGGCAGAGTGCCGGCCGGTGCACCCAGTGCCATCGTGATCAAGCAGAGTAGGAAACAGAACATTCTCATAGGGAGAAGGGGAGTTGTCACGGAATGATCACAAGACTGGAACGACGTGGACGCGAGCCTCACCCCAGGGGCGAGCTTCAGGAAATTCTCAAATAATGAAGAATATAGGATAGACTCTCGCGAATGTCAACGCATCACAGAGACGGCTCGCGATCAAAATCCGACGTCGGAATTGCTTCGTGAAAGTAGTACTCGAGGACCACGCGGAAGGTATTGACCGGAGAGATGGAGGAGGTAAGACAGCGAGCTCCGCCGGACGGCAAATGATACGCATTGAGAATCGTGTGCGACTCATCCCAACGCCCGTCCCCGGGGACAATCCTCGAACCATGGTCCCCCTGGATGATAATGATCGGATCATGGGAGGAATGGGCGAGAATGGAGTCGACGACGGGAAGCAAAAGCGTGTTGGTCCCGATCAACTGGTCCAGATATGACGGGAGGGAGTTCCACCCTCCCCGACGTAGGACCGGTATCACGGAACCCTCACGATCGAAGCCGAACGGACCGTGCGGACTCATGATATGCGCGTACACAAATCTTGGCGACGCCGACGTATCTCCGCTGACTTCTGCAAGCCGGGAGAGAATCCGGAGATTTTCCCCGGGCAGTTGCTCCACCTGGAGACTCGCAAAAAGAATTCCGGGACCGGTATGATAGAAGTAAAAGGAAAGCCCCTTTCCCGACCCCTTCGCGTCGGTGAAGTACGAATAGTACGCAGGACTCCCTGCCACATCGAAAGGCGACAGGTTCTCGATCGTATAGTGCCGCGACCTCAAATACCGAACGACAACGTTGTTACGAATTGAACGAAACGGCTCTTCCCCCTTGATCAAGGTGTCCATGTTCAGCGTCGAGGCCATGGATTGGACCGTAGTGATATACCGGCTCCGACTGTTGTCGGCGACGAAAAAGCCCCGGTGTTTGAGGGCAGAGAGAAATTCGGAATTGTCGAAGCCCCAGAACCGCGAAAGGCTTTTCTGTGCCGTATACGCGTCGAGCAGGATGTAATAGATATCCGGTTTCCCGGAGGTCCCGACATTTGCACTTTGGTTGAGCGCGAGCGGAGATCGCTGTTCCGGAATCGATGTCGCGTAGGCCCCTTTGACAAAAGGAAAAAGAGCCCAGAGCACGAAGATCATCGAGGAAGCATTCATCGCGCCGTGAAAGACCGAGAGATCTCCCCGGGTCCTCCAGAGCATGATGAGAGAAACCGCGGTGAGCAGGAAGAAGAGCGGCATAACCACGTTGAATTCCGCAAGGGTGGGGCCAAGTGTCGCCAGAAACTGACGCACCTCCTGAAAACAAACGACCGGCACGAGGAGAACCGTCGTCGCGATACCGGCGCGCAGCCTGTCAGGAAACATCCTGCCGAAGAGCATTCTTACCACCGCTGTCCCGATGCCAAGGCAGATGAGAAACGTGACCGCGGCAACAATATCAGGATGGACCTCCCTCCTGCTGACGTCAAGGACAAACCATAGTCCCAGCAGAAAAGGATGCAGAGCAGGAGCGGCGATAAGCATCCCGCGAAGTTGACGAAGTGGACGACGGTTCACTGTACCACAGAATCCTTTTTCCGACAGAGGTAGAGTGTCCTGCCGGAGTCCTCGATGGGAATCCGTTTGACAATGAGGAAGGCATCACAAAGAGCCGTTTCAAAACTCTCCTGGGTGTATTCCTCGAAGACATCGGTGCGCCCCTGTAACATGACTGCCACATTCGGATCATTCTTTGGAACGTATTCGATCAGGAGGTAGACACACCGTTGCCGGAAAAGCTCGATGATATTTCGGAACGGGAGGTTCCTGCCGATGGCAAGATGGTGGACCAGGGCAAGAGCGAGGCACAAATCGCAGACGCCACGATCCAGAAACGGCCGGTATTCCCGGTTCATCCAACCGGTTCCGGGCGTGGGAAAGGCGATATCCACAACAAGCGGAAGAACATGCGGTTCACCGTCCGACCGGAGGGACTGATACAGCCGCGCAATTGAAGCGTGGTCCTGGTCGAGGGATACGACCGTGGCGCCGGCATTCGCAGCGATTCTGCTGAAGACTCCGTTGTTGCACCCGACATCCCAGACCCGTGCGGGCGCAATCTCTCTGATCAGCGCCGTGACCAGAGCACGTTTCCCCGCAACATACCTGGCACCGCCCGATGTGGCCGGATCATACCCCGCCCAGTCGGAGTCCGGATGGGCGGGATGTAACGCGCCGATGGTTCTCTCGAGACTCTCGAGGAGCCCTGACAGCGCCTTTGGGCTCACGGTATGACGCAGGGATTTGTTCGCGTTCGGATGGCGTTTCGCGAATCGCTGAACCGCGGACTGGAGATGAAGGTGCATGAGCTGACCGGGCCGAAGGAGCCCGCGTTTTCCGATCAGCCGTACTGCCAGGTCCAGCGACAGACTACCCCCGGAGACCTGTGTAAGCGAGAGCAGACGCTCGTCCACATTGGAAGCGAGAACGAGCGGGGCGAGAAACTGTTCACAGAATTGCCGGTACGCCACCCAGGGGCGGCCGCGCTCATACCGTTCAAAGGAGAGCAGGTCAATCAGCACCGGCCGCCCGTCAATGAATTGCACATTCAATGAGCTGCCGTCCTTCAGCGTCATACCATGGGCGAGCGATTGCTGCTGGATTCTCAGTGTTGCGAGCGCTGCGTCCCGAAGCTGGTAGAACGACCACTCCCATGGGTACGAGAGAAACGGAACTTCACGCGGCGCGAGGATGCGAACAATGTCTCTGGTCGCAAAGCTGGAGGGATCGATCTCGTCGAACGGGACGAGAAGCCGTTGCCGGATCAGGAGCGCGGCGAGCCCGGACGATTTCAGCATCTGGAAGTGCGGTTCGTACGAGGCGCGAATCGCCCGATAAATCCTTCCATTCTCCCGGAAGACAAACCCGCCGGGATCGCGGTACGAGTCGAATCGAATGGCCCGTTCGATCATTCCTCGGTTTCCTTGCCCAGGAGACGATACGTAAGCCGTTTGAGAGAATGCCGGATTCGGGAGAAGAAGAAGATGAGGATGGTCAGGCCGGCAACGATCGCCTGAAAGAGAAAGCTTCCGGAGCCAGGGTCGAGGTACTGCGCCCGGGCGATCTGCGAAAGGATCACTAAGAGGAACGCGACAATCGAAATGCGTTGTCGTCCCGCGTTTCCTGTGCGTGCGCGAGCAATCATGCGTCGGACACCCTCCTCTCCACCCTATGCGTATCTCGCTCGTCCGTCGACGATCATTGAACCGGGAAACCTGGGATGTTCGGGCCTGAACGGGCGTCTCACTATTGACACATGAGACGCCGTCCGGGTTTAGTATGGTCACTGATGATGAGAAAGATTCTCACCACGGAAAGGCACGATACGGTCAGCCGACTGCGACTTTTGGCAGATGTTTCATGGCCTCCTCGACGAGCGCTACCGGGTATTCGTAGTCTTCCAGCTTGTTCTGCTGAAACGCTTCATACGCGGCCATGTCAAAATGGCCATGGCCGGACAAATTGAAGGCAATGACCTTTTTCTTCCCCTCCGATTTACAGAGAAGCGCCTCATCAATCGCCGCGCGGATCGCGTGAGCCGACTCGGGCGCCGGGATAACCCCCTCAGTTCGTGAAAACATCACTGCGGCCTGAAATGTCTCGACCTGTTTGACCGCCCGAGCCTCGATGTCCCCATGATCGACGAGGGCGCTGATGCTCGGAGCCATGCCGTGATAGCGCAGCCCGCCGGCATGGATGCCCGGAGGAATAAACGTGTGGCCAAGGGTAAACATCTTGACGACCGGCGCCATTGCCGCGGTATCGCCGTAATCGTAGGTGAACTTTCCCTTGGTGAGGCTCGGACATGAGGACGGTTCCACCGCGACGATCCGTGTCTTCTTGTGCTCCGTGAAATTCCTGTGAATGAAAGGATAGGCAAAGCCGGCAAAGTTCGAGCCTCCGCCGGTGCATCCGATGACGATATCCGGATATTCTCCCGCCATTTCCATCTGATCCAGCGACTCGAGGCCGATCACGGTCTGGTGGAGAAGGACGTGTCCAAGGACTGAACCGATCCCATATTTCTTGGTGCCGTTGGACACCGCTGCCGCCTCCACCGCCTCCGAGATCGCGATCCCCAGGGACCCAGGCGAGTCCGGATCCTGCTGGAGGACCGTCCGGCCGTATTGCGTGTTTGTGCTCGGACTTGCGTACACCCGGCTTCCGTAGTTCTCCATCATAATCCGGCGATACGGTTTCTGACTGTACGACACTTTCACCATGAACACCTCGAGATCGATCCCGAAGAAGTTGCACGCCATTGCAAGAGCGGCGCCCCACTGCCCCGCTCCTGTCTCCGTTGTCATTGCCTTCGTTCCCGCTTCCTTGTTGTAAAATGCCTGGGGCACGGCAGTATTGGGCTTGTGCGAGCCGACCGGGCTTGCTCCCTCGTACTTGTAATAAATGTGCGCGGGAGTATCAAGGGCCTTCTCCAGACGAACCGCGCGAACCATCGGAGTCGGACGCCACAGCCGGTAGATGTCACGGACGGGTTCCGGAATTTCAATCCATCGATCCGAGCTCACTTCCTGCATGATGATGCTCATCGGAAAGAGAACGCTCAGGAAATCGGGAGTCACCGGTTGCAGCGTCACCGGATGCAAAGGCGGAGCCAGCGGCACAGGCATGTCCGCGTTGATATTGTACCACGCTTTGGGAATCTTTGATTCTTCAAGCAAGAAGCGGGTTTTCTCGGCCACGGAGACCCTCCATAGGCAGTAGGTTGGGATGTGGGCGGACACACAGGCGGGAGCCGTCGCCCTGTTCTAACAAAGGAAAAAAAGGGAACTGTGTCAAACGGCAGGAAATAGCCGGAGTAACCCTTCAGGCCGGGAAGTCGATCGTGAAACGCGTCCCGGCATTCCGTTCCATCGCGAGCGTCCCTTCAATCTGCTGTGCAAGGGAGATCACCAGCGTCATTCCCATGGACGTGAGGGATCGGAAGTCAACGCCCTCCGGGAATCCGATCCCGTTGTCTTCAACCACCAGCCGGAGACTCTTCGGCGAAACGCGGTGAAGCAGCACCGAGATGTTCCCCGGACGGTGCCCGGGGAACGCATGTTTCAGCGCATTGGTCAATAACTCATTGATGATCAGCCCACAGGGGACCGCCGCGTCGATCCCAAGGTGGATGGCCTCGACATCGAGAGAGAAGGTCACCCCATCAGCACGAAACGACCGGCGTAATTCCTTGGTCACTGTCTCAATATAGTCCCTGATGCGTATGCTGGCAAGGTTCTGTGATTGGTAGAGGTTTTCATGGATCAGGGCCATCGAGCGAACCCGTTGACGGCTTTCGCGGAACGCAGCGCGCGCCTGCGGATCTTTCAGTTCTTCCGCCTGAAGACTGATGAGACTGCTGATGACCTGGAGGTTGTTCTTCACCCTGTGATGGACTTCTTTCAGGAGGACTTCTTTCTCATGCAGCGATGTTTTAAGCTTCTCTTCCGCATCGCGGCGGGTCGTTACGTCGCGACAAAAAGACAGATACCGGTTCTTGTCGAGCCGCACGGCGACATCAGACACCCAGATCTCCCTCTGGTCCTTCCTGACCATCCGGAATTCTCCTTCGGCTCTCCCTTTCTCGAGCAGTTCCCAGAACGACGAGATGGCAAGGACCCGGTCTCCCTCTGCAGTCAAATCTTCGATCCGTTTCCCGAGGAGCTCCTTGCGCTCGAACCCGAGCAAGTTGTAAGCCTCGGGGTTCATGTCGATGTATCTTCCTCTCGCGTCTGTTTCGAAGACCGCGAGCGGGGCCTGTTCCACGAAGGAGCGGAACCGCGATTCACTCAGGCGGATCGCCTCCTCCGATTTCTTCCGCTCGGTGATATCCGTAACAAAACCATGCCACAGGATCCCGCCATCGTCCAGCCGCTGGGGCATGGAAAGCCCCTCGATCCAGATCTCTCCTTTTCGGGGGTGCTTCACTCGGTATTCATCGTGCCAGGGTGACATCGTTCTGGCGGATTCCGCAATTGTCTGCGTCACGTGGGCTACATCATCGGGATGTATCGCCGCTAAGACGGGCGCAGCATCGAGTGCGACGTCCTCGGGCCGGAGACCGTAGATCCCCTCGATCATCCGTGTTGTGAACGGCATGCACGTCGAGCCGTCCGGCCTGAGGAGGAAGGAACAGATCATCCCGGGAACTGTCTCGGCGATCTTCGCAATTTGATTCTGCAGCGCGAGCTTTTCCCGCAAAACGGATTCCGCCTTCTTCCGTTCGGTGATATTGTGAGAATCGGTCACCGTCCCGATGATGGCATTGTTTGCATCGCGTGCGGGTGAGACCCGGGTGCTGAACCAGAATTGTTGACCACCCCAACAGACGTCGTCGTCACCGGAGGCGCTCACGCCCGTTGCAAGCACGGCGCGATGACGATCAAGAATTCTCTGCGCCACTTTCGCTTCATGGAGCTCAGCCGGATATCGTCCCAGAACATCGGAGGCCGACACGCCAAACTGCTTCGGGCCGCTGTAGTGGACATACCTCCCTTCGATGTCTTGCATGATCAAGACATCTTCGGAATTCTCGATCACCAATTGGAGCCGCTCCTGGTTTTGCCGTAATTCCGACTCGGCTCTTTTTCTCCCTTCGAATTCCATGGTCCAGCGCCGGAGCTGTGCCCGCAACATCAAGTAGAGGAGCGTGCCCGTGACAAGGACAAATGCCCACCCTTTATAGGTCGAAAGCTTCACATAGAGATTCGCGTCCGACGTGAAGGACGCAACGGCGCGGTCGGAAAATAGAATCCATAGGCCGCCGAGGATTACATAGATCAGCGTCGTTCGGAAAGCGATAGCGGTGAGCTTCGTTGACATGGGCGAACTCCTTGCCGGGACAACACGAGATATCAGGGAGAACTACAGGAGCAGCCAGGTGGGAAACTCGAATCAGAGGTATCCGTCCCTACAATCCAAAGTGGCTACCGAAAGGAACCATTGCCCCTCTCTGGAGGGTACAAGGCCTCCTCGAACATTCTTAGAACACAGCGAAGAAACAATGCCGGGAAGACCCGCATGATTGAAATCTACGCCTCCCGCCATCGGAAATCAAGTGGGCGACCATGGGGATGGCATTCGCCTTTATTCCCATACCGGCACGCTATTTGCTAACGGGATGCGACGGCCTTCGTGGAATCGCGAACGGGAATGCGCTGTGTGAAATTCATGTGACAGCCGGCTTCTGGTCTAGCCGCATGCGTTACGATTCATCGAAAAATTCGTACAGGATCGAACATGCCGTCTCTGTCGACGAGGGGCGATAATCCCAATCCCCTTTGGGACCGAATTGCGTCGAAGCTGACAATTCCCTATGATACCCGACGGAAGATGCATCCAGCGTATGAACATGTTCCGGATTCGACCATCGGTTTTTCCGCACCGCCGCGGCTTGCTACAACAGGTGCTCTTCGGGCATTCCGGTCTGCGAATCGGGAAGGATGGCCTCGACGTTACGCCGGAGAAGGCAACCCTGATCCCCGCAGGTAATACTATGAGATCCAACATTCTCCGAGCGGTGTTTGCGGTCCTGACACTCTCCTTCGTGCTGCAGGACCGCCTTCCCGCCCAAGGGTCTTCGCATCACGGACTCTGGGTCCGGGTGATGCCAATGCTCGACTCACTTCTCGCCGATGAGGACACGGATGGAGACAAGAGAATCACCATCGACGATCCCCACATCGCCGGGACATTCCGGGGCGACAAGCGCTTCTGGCTGAGGGCCACGGACGCCAGGGCCTTCGAAGTGTCCGGCACCTATCATCTGGCAAACCTTCTCGCGTTTCTCAAAACAGCACAGGATGAGCGAAGAGATACTGTACAGCTCTCAGTTGCCGACGTGTTCTCACCTCCGTTCAATCACATCGCAGATGCCATTAAGTCGTCGTACTGGAATGGCCTCACGAGACGCATCGATGCAGCGGGTCTCCCGGGAGTCTTCCGTGACGAGAAAACGACGACCACCAACGGGCGGCACTACGTCTATGTGCCGCCGTCAGACACGATGGCGTTCGGATATTTCTCTCGCATTGCGAGCGAGCACCCATCGCTGGAAATGAACGTCGTCAGGATTCCCGAGTCGGTGACACCGGCGTTCTTGAAAGGCCTTGACGGAAAGGAAGGTGTGCTCAGCCTTGGACTTCGACGGGGAGAGGACGGGAGTGTGGAGGGCCTTCCTTTTGTTGTCCCGGGCGGGCGGTTCAATGAAATGTATGGGTGGGACAGTTACTTCATGACGCTCGGGCTTCTTCAGGACGGGAAGATCGATCTTGCACGCTCGATGGTAGACAACTTTGTGTACGAGATACAGAACTACGGCAAAATTCTGAACGCGAATCGTACGTACTATCTGACACGCTCTCAACCTCCGTTTCTGACGTCGATGGTCCTCGCCGTGTACGATCGCCTCCCGAAGAGCCAGGCCAACAGGCAATGGCTCGCCAGAGGCCTCGACGCGGCGATACGGGAATACCGGCAGGTCTGGATGGCCTCGGATCACATGACACCGATCGGGCTAAGCAGGTATTTCGACACAGGGTCAGGGCCGCCGCCGGAGGTGGAGCCGGGGAGATACGACAAGGAATTCGAGCAGTATGCCAAAGCCCGCGGCGAAACCGTAGAACACCTTGAAAAGGAGTACACGAACGGTACGGTGAGGATTCCGGAGCTGGACAAGTTCTTCAAGGACGACCGTAGCATGCGCGAATCCGGTCATGACGCGAGCTATCGACTCTTGAATGATTGCGCCGAGCTGGCGACCGTTGATCTGAACTCGCTGCTGTACAAAGCGGAATCGGACCTCGCGACTGCGATCACAACGGTTTTCGGGGGGAGGTTGACGCTTGCTGATGGGACAGTGGTGACGGCAAAACGCTGGGAGCTGGCCGCGCGAAAACGCAAAGCTCTGATGGCGAAATACCTCTGGAACGAAAAGAAGGGATTGTTCTTCGATTACAATGTTGTTGAAGGCAGACAGACGGATTTCGTCAGCGCCACAACACTGTATCCGCTCTGGGCCGGACTGGTTGACCGGGCACAGGCTCGCCGTCTCGTTCGGACTGCGATTCCTCTTCTGGCAATGCCTGGCGGGATTGTTGGATCGACAGAACACTCGCGTGGGCCGATCACACAGGATCACCCGCAGACGCAATGGGACTACCCCTTTGGTTGGGCCCCCCACCAGATGCTGGTGTGGTCGGGGCTCCGCCGGTACGGTTATGCAGGTCTCGCGCGCGATCTCGCCTATCGCTGGCTGTACACGGTCACGGTGAACGCGTGCAACTACAACGGAACCATCGCCGAAAAATATGACGTCGTCATTCGTTCGTCGCAGGTCTTCGCAGAATACGGCAACGTTGGAACCACGTTTTCGTATCTCACGCGGGAAGGATTCGGTTGGACCAATGCTTCGTACGTGGTCGGGAGGACGTTTCTTCACGATGAGGACGTGGCGAGGCTGAACCGGCTGATTCCGCCGGAGTGGATCTTCCCCGACCTATCCTCCGAACTCCCTCCGAATCCGTGATGGACGTTCGCTGCTGCAGTGTCTAGCTCCCGCGCCGGAACGCCCGGACCTTTGGCCGTCCTGCGGAGACCGCCTGCGTTTCGATCGACGCGATTTGCTCAAGGATCCGAACGACGTCCCCGCAGCCCCTGACGTTCGATCGGGCGCGACTGCTGGTGATCCCGACACGAAACGACCATGCCGTCTCCGGCAAGACCGCAAAGAGGTCTTCATCCGTCCAATCGTCCCCCGCAGCAAGGACGAACTCCGGCTTCTCTTCCGCCATCCATTGGAGCGCCGCCGTCCCCTTGTTCACACCCGCCAACCGGATCTCGACCACCTTGTTCCCCTGCAGCACCTGCAGATCGAGGTTTGCCGTCATCGAGACAAGAAGGTCCTTCAGCTCGCCGACCAGCAGCTCGCTTTGTTCCGGATCGGCATTGCGATAGTGCCAGACGAGAGAAAACTCTTTTTCCTCGACGAAGGCGCCAGGGAGCCGATCAGCATACCGTTCGAACATGGGGCGGATCTGCGGCTTCCATTCGTGCGACTGATTTTTCATCATCGACCATTGTGCACCGGGCTCGCGCAACCAGATCCCGTGTTCGGCGGCCAGGTGCAGCGGAAGGTCGCCGAACCAGCGCTCGAGCGTCCCCCGGTCCCTCCCGCTGACCAGCGCCACGCAATTTCCCGGGACGCTCGAGAGCGTTCTGAGAAGGGCTATGATGTCGCGGGGAGGCGACGCGAGCGACGGCCGGCGCGAGAACGGAACAAGCGTCCCGTCGTAGTCCAGCAAGAGCATTCTCCGGCCGGATGATTCATAGTCGTCGAGCATGCGTCGGAGCGACTCCTTCGTCGCAACCTTTGCCAGAAACACCTCCTGCTCACCGGCCGTCTGAAGGAGTGACGCAACGATATCCGTGGCCCACCGGTTGACTGTATAGCGTCTCAGCCGTCCCTGCATGACATGCATCCGGCGGCGGCGCTCGTCAGGAGGCAATTCCAGCGCTTCATTGAGCGCGGCAGCGATTTCCTTTTTGGCATTGGGGTTGATCACGATCGCTTCGCCAAGCTCCTTTGCCGCCCCTGCCATCTCGCTGAGAATGAGAACACCGTCGCCCTCCCCCTTCGTCGCGACGTACTCTTTTGCAACGAGGTTCATCCCATCCCGTAACGGAGTCACGAGCGCGATGTCCGCAAGACTGTAGAGCGCCGCAAGGGGTTCAAACGAGAGTTGTCGGTATTGATAGATCACTGGGGTCCACCCAATACTGCCGAACCGGCCATTGATCTTCCCCACATACTCCTCGATCTGTTTCTTCATCTCTTCGTATTTGTCGACGACAACTCTCGACGGGACGACGACCATTACCAGGACGACCTTTTCCCTCCACTCCGGGTGGAGTTCGAGGAGAAGCTCGAATCCTTCGAGCCGGTTCAGAATGCCCTTCGTGTAGTCCAGCCGATCCACCGACAGGATCAGTTTTCGCGTGTTCAGGATGGCCTGCATCGCGAGTCGCTCCTTCGCGACCGCCGGCTGACTGGTGCTTTCTGCAAACCGGGTATAATCGATCCCCATCGGAAAGGTATCGACTTTTACGATCCCTTGCGGAAGGACGAGGGATCCCAATTGATTGTCGTACCCGAGCACGCGCAACACGGACTGGAGGAAATGCTGGGTGTATTCGAAGGTGTGAAACCCGACGAGATCAGCGCCGAGCAGTCCTGAGAGGATCTCGCGGCGCCATTGGGCCGGGAGAAGACGGAACAGTTCAAACGAAGGGAAAGGAATATGGAGAAAGAACGAAATCGGAGTCGAGCCCAAAGTTTCCCGGAGCATCGCCGGGAGGAGCATGAGATGATAATCATGGACCCAAATCAAGTCCCCTTCGCGCGTATTCGCTGCGACCACCTCGCAGAAAAGTCTGTTGACACGGACGTACTCTTCCCAGAACTCGTCATTGAACTGTGTCGTTGTCGGAAAGTAATGGAAGAGCGGCCAAATGGTCCGATTGCAGAATCCGTTGTAAAACTTCTCCATCTCATCATGCGAAAGATAGACGGGGATGGACCGGAATTCCTCGCGCGCGCGGCTGGAAACGTCGTCGCGGGCGGCGTCAGGGACCGTCCCGCCAGGCCAGCCAACCCATCGCCAATCCCCGGGAACATCCTGGCCGGTTCCGACCGTGGCAAGATACGAGGAAAGACCCGATACCAGCCCTCCCGTGCTCTCTTTCCAGAGATAGCGCTCTCCCTCCGTCACGATCGTGAACGGGAGTCGGTTCGAGACGATCAGGAGACGCCGTTCGTTGAGTGGCCGCTGTTTCATGCTTTCATCCTCACTGAGTCCTTCCCCATGCCTGATGCCTGATGCCTGCCGCCCCCCTCATAGTAACGCCGAATCGTCCCAACTTGATCCGGCGTTTGCTGAAAAGACAAGGAGTGGTTCTGGGATGCCGATTATCTTTATGTTACGAATCATTATGAAGATTCATGAGGGAGTCCAATGCGATTGATAATCGATCACCGACTCAGAGTCCCCCGTGTTCCCCTCGCCTCTTCCTTCCCTTATCAATCCTCGATCCTCAATCTTCCATCTTCCATAGTGTATCCTTTAGACATTCTCCGTAATCTTCTTCAGCTCTCTGACCATCTCGAAGAACTCCTTCAGGTCCATCTCTTTCAAATAAATCATGCCGCGCGCCGCGCGCAAACGCGGATGTTCGTTTTTCAAAAAGAACTCGGAGCCAAGACACGTTTTCACCATCCCATACTGCTGGACCTGGATCGTCTGCGCAAGTTCCGAGAACGGACCGTCGTGCTCGTAACTCGGGAAAGAAGCAGCACTTTGGGAACTGAAGCACGTCATAAAGGCCGTGTGGAGCATCGAGAGCGTGTTTAATGAAACCGGAGGCATAACATCCGCTTCCGCGATTCGATAGCGGTACCAGACGTTCCGATATCCCCATATTTTGACCTTCGAATCTCCACTTTCCTTTTCGTAGAGCCGAAGAGCTTCGCTGACGGCCTGGAGGGCTTTGTAGTGCGTGTCGGGTCCGCTCCCTTCCGGATCGAACGCAACAGAGACAACGTTTGGCTTCACCTTGCGTAGCACGTCAAGGATGGGAAGCGCGTCGCGATTGACTTCGGGTTCCGGCGTAAAGATATCGCCGGTATAAAAACCGAGTCGCAGGGGGAAGACGCGATCGTTTTCAATGCCGAAATACGCCCACAGTCGTTCCACTTCGAATTCGCGGATCGTCCCCTTCAGGAATTGGACCTGCGGTGGATCCTTTGCCCCGGGATACTGGGTATCGACATAGCGGATGAGCTCGGCGACGTGCTCTTTCAGTGCTTGAAGGTCGGAGGTATGAAAATATCCGATAAGGTTCCTCAGCATCCTTCTCCCGTCGGCTTCGTCCATCCACTCGCTTGTCCGCGAGGCATTTCCATCGAGATAGAGGTAGACGTCCTGCATCTGCTTATGCCTGTCCTGCGGTTCAAAGTACCCCTGCTTTAACAGCGCGGAAAGCTCTCCAGAGGCAAGAAAATTCTCGACCTTCATCAGAATGGATCGGAAGAATGCGTTCGAAACCGAAGTGAACCCCGACGTGAGATTGGCAAAATAGTGCTGGTTTGTCGGATCGCGGACAAGATGATAAATATATGCCAGGTAGCCCAGCATGATATCGTCGTGGTGCGGTTCCGTGTGGAGAAAGACCGTGTTTGAAATCGGTGCAAGGCCTCGTTTGATTTTTCTGACGATTGATTCATGCGCATCCCGTGCGAGGAGATGCGACGCCTTGCCCGTTTTCTTGAGCAGGATCTCCCCGAACCGGTCTGTCTGGACGTCGCCAGCCGTCAATTCGAGGAGGGGCTTGTTCAACGTGAGGGAGATGGAAGAAACGACATCCTCCTCGTCCCGCGGTTTGAGCGACTGCCGGCGGGAGAAGTCTTCGAGCTGTCGTTCCACCAGGCCCTTTGCCGCGCCTTTTGTCAGGTAGAACCGGGCATGGGGCAGCCCCTGGAGACACGACGCCGGATATTGCTGGCTCTTCGGACTTTGGATCGCCTGTGCGACGACAGCGGACTTGGATTCGCCTGCCGCGATGATCAGGGCGGTTACTGTCGGGTTGAAGGTGATGCTTGCGAGGCCGATCGTGATCACGAGCCGGGTGCGGGAAATCTCGATTCCACCGAGGTCGGTCGCTGCGGCCGCCTGCGTTTCGTAATTCGTTCCTGTGAGCCGTGTGACGGAATAATGACTCGATCCGCGGACATTGAATGCGATATGGCCATCAGGCCCGATCCCCCCGAGAAAGAATCCTATCCCCCCCATCTCCCGGATCCGGGTCTCGTATTCGGCGCAGAACTCATCAACCCGATTGATCACTTCCCGTTGCAGTCGTTCGAGGTCCGATCGCGTCTGCCGGACGCGAAGCGTCAAGTCGACGACACCGTTCGGAAACACCTCGGACATCGCCTTGTTCGGCGGAAGGCCGAGCGACGTGGTGTTGATCAGCAAGGCATGAGACGGGGTGAGACCGAATCCCTTCAAATAGAATTCGTTGACATAGTAGTGGAAACTGTTGTGATGACCGGCATCGACCGGATAGAATTCATCGATCTGCACGAAACTCAGGCTCTTCATGTCCGGCTTCTTGCTTCCGTTCATGCCGCTTTCGCCGAGGAGCTTCTGGATATCTTTGGAATCCCACTGTTCCAGGATCCGTTGCACCCAACGGATGAAGTGTTCGGGCGTCTTCCCTGTCGGGAGCGAGATCACGCCGCCAGGGTTTTTCAGGACCCATTCGATGAACCGGAGCGCCGTCATTTTTCCCAGCATCGGGAAGTTGGCGACCTCGATTACTGCGATGTGTTCGCTCGGAGCATACAGCGCCTTTCGGCCGCTCCGTTTCAGCTCGCGTTCTTCAACTTCAGACGTCCCGTTGTACACTCGGAGTTCCATTGTGCTTTCGTGGTTGTCAGACTTGATGTTCAGTGAGTTCATCGGCAGCGCTTTTGTCCCAGAGCCTGCGGACGACAACGAGCAGAGCTCCTCCGCTCACAAGAAATGCGGCAAAGAGAATTCCGGCATATTCCATTCGGCCGTACAGGACGTTCCCGACAACGAACAGCGCCGACCAGATCATCGTGCAGCCGGCCACCCATCCGAGAAGTGCCATCGGGATGTTGTCGCCTGACACGTTTTCGTCATCCTTGAAGCCCGCGGCCAGACGGACCCTCTTCCAACCCGGTCCGAATGGACGAACCTTGCGATAGAATGAGATCAGCGTCTCCATATCGGTCTGGGGACCCAGATACGCCGTCGTCACCCAGCAGACGGTGGTCACCGCAATGGTGACGAGGAGCGCCACATGCGTACTCAGATGGATACCATTCCTGCCGAGAACCAGCAGTCCTGCGGAAACGATGAACGAGCTCCCCATCGCGACGATTTCGCTCCAGGCATTCACGCGCCACCAGAACCACCGGACCAGATAGAGCAAGCCCGTCCCTGCACCGACCTGCAAAATGATATCGAAGGCATCCTTTGCCGTGTCGAGAAAGAACACGAGAGACGACGAAAGGACAAACAGGATGATCGTGGCAATCCGTCCCGCCATCACGTAGTGTTTCTCTGTCGCTTCCCGTTTGACGAATCGTCGATAGAAGTCATGGACCAGGTACGACGCACCCCAGTTGAGATGGGTCAGGATTGTCGAGGAGTTCGCCGCAATCAGCCCGCCGACCATCAGCCCGATGAAGCCCACCGGAAGAAATCGGAGCATCGCGGGATAGGCGATATCGTGGCCGAGCAAGGCTGGATTGAGATGGGGAAACGCGTTCTGGATGTCGGAGAGTTGCGGATAGACGATGATCGAGCAGAGTCCCACCAGGATCCACGGCCACGGGCGGAGAACATAGTGCGCCACATTGAAGAAGAGCACGGCACCGAGCGCGTCCTTCTCCGATTTGGAAGCAAGCATACGCTGGGCGATATAACTCCCGCCGCCGGGCTCGGCGCCGGGATACCAGACCGCCCACCACTGGACGGCGATGGGCATGATAAAGACCGCGACGGCAATGTCCCAGGTGTTTGTGAAATCCGGAAGGATGTTCAGGTAATTCACGCCGTTCGGACCGCGGAGGACCGAGAGCTTATCGACCAGGCCTGAGAGCCCGCCGATCTGCGGGAGCTGGACGGCGAAATAGGCCGCCGCGATGACCGCGGTCATCTTGATGAAGAACTGAACCATGTCAATGACCAACACTCCCCAGAGGCCGGAGTGCGTCGCGAAGATGACGTTCAGAAGACCGACGGCGAGCAGCGTCTGCCACCGGTCCAGGCCGAAGAGTACCGCCGCGATTTTGCATGCGGCCAGGTTCACTGTGGCCATGATCATGCAGTTGAAGAACAACCCGAGGTACACCGACCGGAACCCCCGCACAACCCCTGCGACTTTTCCGGAATACCGCAGTTCATAGAATTCGAGATCGGTCATCACGCCGGACCGTCTCCAAAGCCTTGCATAGAAGAACACGGTCGCGACGCCGGTAAGGACAAAAGCCCACCAGACCCAGTTGCCCGACACCCCCTGTCGTCGGACGATGTCCGTGACGAGATTCGGGGTATCGCTGCTGAAGGTCGTTGCCACCATCGAAAGGCCGGCGAGCCACCAGGGGACAGAGCGGCCGGAGACGAAGAACTCCGATGTACTTTTTCCGGCGCGCTTGCCGAAAAAGAGGGCGGGAAAGAAACAGATGATGAGCGTTCCAGCGACGATGAACCAATCGATAAGCTGAAGGTGCACAGTCAGTTCCCTTTCCGATTGTGTGTGCGGATGACTGTCTTAGGCCTGACGCGATGCTGAAGATACCGATTCTGCAAAAGATATTCTCATTTGTTCGGCAGCACAACTAATTAATCACAAAAAAAAGAAGCAGGCCTGCAATCGAAAACGTAGACCAGGAACGAGACTTATGTGAAGGCTGATTTGGCATAAATGAGCAGGGCATGGATACAATGTGGGAAAATTTTCTATTTAAACGCAATCGTTCCCTGAAAAAACCTCCGGTTTTGCGGAAGCGCTTCCATGGCAGATGAACGTAGGGGCCGGATGGTCCCGGCATCCTGTCAGCCGAGCAGCGGGGTCGATCAATCCCGAACAGACGTCATCGTTTTCGCCCCCGCACTCGCGCGCTCACCCTTGGTGGCCTCGAAGACCGCACGGAACACCTCCGCTTCAGTGTCGCTCATTGTATGGTTTCGCCTTGCCTCCACCCGACGTGCGACTGCGAGACTCTTTTCGAGATCATACACTTCAACCGATTTGGAGCCCCCCCAGCAGAACGACGGAATGTATTTCGGCGGGAAATCGGCCCCAAACACGTTGCAGGAGACCCCCACAACAGTGCCCGTGTTGAACATCGTGTTGATTCCGCTCTTCGAATGATCTCCCATCGTCAGACCGACGAACTGCGAGCCGCTGTCCACCGACGATCCGTTGATGAACACTTTGACGCTGCCGTAATTGTTTTTCAGGTCGCTGTTGTTCGTGTCTGCACCGAGATTCACCCACATGCCCAGATACGAATGCCCCAGGAAGCCGTCATGCTGTTTGTTCGCATACGAGTGGATGATCGACGCTTCCACTTCCCCGCCCACCTTGCACACTTCGCCGATGCTCGTGTTCTCATAGATCTTGGCCCCGGCTTTAATGGAGCTTCCGTCCCCCACGAACACGGGCCCTTCGAGCATCACGTGAGGAAATACGGTGACGTTTCTTCCGATCACAATCGGCCCATTCTCCGCGTCCAGGACGACACCTGGTTTGACCTTTGCACCGGCTTCGACATAGATATTCCGCTTTCCGACCATATCCACTCCCGCGTAGATTTTTCCGCGCAAGAGCTTCTTCTTCGATGCGTAGAGCTTGAAATCACTGAGCAGTGCAGCCCCGTTCGCGCCGACAAGGTCCCAGGGATACCGGACGAGCTGCTCTTCGACCACCTCATGAGGGAACCCCGAAAACGACTCGCGCGAAAGAAGTCCCGATTGCATTGCCCGCTCGAGACCCTCGAGGTTTCCGTCACTGACCCTTGCCGCAACGACCGTTTCGCCGGACAGATAGACAACGTCGTTCCCCTTGAGACGAATTCTTTTTGCGAGCGATTCGTTTGCGAGCACCCGCCCGTTGACAAAGAGTGAGCGCCCGGGATTTCCGGTGTTCACCTGGATGCCGGGATTCTGTTCGCGCACCAGGTTCGAAAGATAGCCGCGGCAGCACAACCGCACCGGAACCCCAGGATAGGATCGAATGATCTTCTCGCGGAGCGTGGTCATCCCGCATCGCAGATCGTAGGACGGACGGAAGTACGTCAGGGGGAGAAGATTCCCGGATTGATCGTCCTCAAAAATGCAAAGGCTGTCGGCCATGAGATCTCCCTATCGTTCGAGCATGAATGAAGACTTCCAGGTCCCGGGATACGATCCCCGGAGTTTGCTTGCGGCATCGGTATCGACGATCACGTAGGTCCTCCGGTGAAGCTGAATGACGGAAGCGGGACACTGCCCGGTCAACGGCCCTTCCACCGCCGCCTGGATGGCGTCCGCCTTTGTCGGCCCGTTCGCGACGAGGACAAGTTCCTTCGCATCCATGATCGTCCCGATCCCCATCGTGATCGCATACTTCGGCACCTCGGCGGACGTCTTGAAAAAACGCGCATTATCCCGCAGGGTTTTTTCGCTGAGGGTCTTCACACGCGTGCGGGAGCCCAGGGATGAACCCGGTTCATTGAAGGCGATATGCCCGTTGGCGCCGATCCCCAGAATTTGAAGATCGATCCCCCCGAAGGAGTTGATGCGGTTCTCATACCAGTCACAGAAGGAGTCGATGTCGTGCGCCATCCCATCAGGCACGTGGATATGCGTGTCCGGAATATTGAGCTTGTCGAAGAGGTTCTTCCTCATGAAATAGTTATAGCTTTGCTCATGGCACGGCAAAAGCCCCACATATTCGTCAAGATTGAACGTTATCACTTTTGAGAAGTCGAGCCCCTCGTCGACGTGCAGGCGGATCAGTTCCTTATAGAGGCTGATCGGCGTGCTCCCCGTCGCCAGACCGAGGACAAGATTGGGCTTCTTACGGAGTCGATCGACGACAATCTGAGCCGCTTCCTTTCCCATCGCTTCATAGCTGTCCTTGATGATCACCAGCATAGGATCCTCCCGGTATTAATAGAAGAGCCTCCATTGCCGGATCGACAAAGGAGGCTTTTCTCGAAAGATCTCAACTGCACGCCCATCGACCACGGACGTGATGTGGAGGCGGAAGATACATCAGAAGGCGGCGAAAATCAAGGCTGCCGCCGCCGAGAGGCTTACTGGAGGGGGAGGAAAAACTCGACGCCGAAAAGTTCGCTGAAAGAGACGGCAAACCACACCTGCCGCTCCATTTCCTCGAGGAGCACCATTTCAAGGAATTCCATTTCGCTGTTCGAAAGGCGGGCAAATCGACGACGCGGTTTCATGGCCGGCTCCTTTCTGATGTGGACCATCTGCTCCTCTCTTACCATACGCTTTCCATGCCAAAAAAGTTGCCTAAATACGGAGTTCTTTTGCATGTAGGTTCGGCCCTCTGTCCTTGATGCAAGACATTCCGGCGTCATTTTGCGTCACATGGATCCTCGTCCCAACTTTTTCGCCCCACCCATTGCGCGGCGATACCGATCTCTTTATCTTATGCAGGTCTGAATTTCAGGTAAGTCCCGTTCTTTTGCACGCACCATGATCCACGTTATCCCGATGTCCGATTTCGCCCCGCGATGTTCCCCGATTCGCCTTTTCTCCATGTTTGTCTTCGCTCATCATCAATCAACGGTCTCTTATGTCCATCACGGTCAACAATCTTCGGAAGAATTATGGCCCGCGAGAAGCAATTCGAGGAATCTCGTTTGCCGTAAAGCGCGGTGAAATCGTGGGTTTCCTGGGCCCCAACGGCGCCGGGAAAACTACGACGATGAAAATCATCACCTGCTTCATGCCGCCGACGTCCGGCGAAGTTCAGGTCGAGGAGATGGATACCGTCGGACAATCGCTCGAGGTCCGGCGCAAAATCGGCTATCTCCCCGAGATGAACCCCCTCTACCTCGACATGCCGGTGCTCGAATATCTTGAATATTCTGCTTCCCTTCACAGGCTGGTAGGGCAGGCCGCACAGCAGCGAATCTCCCAGATGGTTGATGTGTGCGGCCTCGGAACCGTCCGTCGACGCGACATCGGCGAGTTGTCGAAAGGCTTTCGCCAGCGGGTCGGCCTTGCCCAGGCGATGCTCCACGATCCGGATGTCCTCATTCTCGACGAACCGACCAGCGGCCTCGACCCGAACCAGATCGTGGAGATCCGGTCGCTGATCCGCGAACTGGGGAGAGCAAAAACCGTAGTCCTTTCGACGCACATCCTCTCTGAAGTGCAGGCGACGTGCGACCGCGTCCTGATTATCAACGAGGGGCTGATCGTCGCGGACGGGACCCCCGACGAATTGCAGCATCGCTTCCGCGGCGAAGAACGGGTCACCGTCGAATTGAAGGCGCCGCCTCCGGTTACCTTCGACGGGGTGATGGTACGGTTGCGGGGACTTCCTGATTTCCTCGGCGCAACCCTGCAATCCCACCAGAACGGCGTGCTTGCGTTCGACATTCAGGCCGCGCACGGGACCGACATCCGGGAAGCCGTGTTTCACCTCGCCGTGGCGGAGAACTGGGTTCTCCTCGGCCTGAGCCGTCAATCCACGACGCTCGAAGAAGTGTTCCACAAACTGACGACATGACCATGAACCTCCAGAATGTGCTGCCGGTTTTCCGCCGGGAGATCCGCTCCTATTTCAATTCTCCCGTCGCGTATGTTGTGATGATCGTGTTCCTCTCCATCATCGGATGGTTCTTTTCCAGCAACCTCTTTCTCCAGAACCTTGCCACGATGCGCGTGGTCTTCGAACTGGTCCCGCTGGTGTTCCTGTTCTTCGTCCCCGCAGTCACGATGCGGCTGCTCGCTGAAGAAAAGAAATCAGGCACGCTCGAACTTCTCATTACAAAGCCGGTCTCCGACGTCGAGATTGTCCTGGGCAAATTTCTCGCCGGCTGGGTTCTCGTCGCAGCAACGCTCCTCCCGACGCTGCTCTTCCTGATCACGCTGATGATCCTCGGTTCTCCGGACGTCGGTCCCGTCCTCGCGGGCTATGCCGGCCTCCTCCTGATGGGAGGCGTGTATGTCGCGGTCGGCCTCCTCGCGTCCAGTCTCACGGAGAACCAGATCGTCGCATTTATCATCGGCTTCCTCATTGTCTTCATCCTGTACATGCTCGACAAAGTCCTCATCTATGTTCCTTCAGGGCTCGCCTCGACGTTCGAGTTTCTGGCAATCGATACGCATTTCTCCAACATCGCGCGGGGGGTCATCGATAGCCGCGACGTCATCTACTTTGCGTCGTTGCTCGGATTCTCCCTGATGCTTGCAACCGCCTCCCTCGAACGACGCAAATGGTGAGGACACGATGAATACTCGACCGATCAAAACGCAGACACTCATCCGTGTCGGACTTGTCGCCCTGATTCTTATCGTCCTGAATTTCGTTTCCGTGAGGATCTTCGGCCGAATTGACCTGACGCGGAACCACGTCTACTCGCTTTCCCAGGCGAGCAAGCTCCTGATGAAGACGCTCGACGACAAGGTCACGATCCGCGCCTACTTCACCGAGGATCTGCCAGCCCCCTACAGCTCGAACCGGCGGATGCTCATCGACGAACTGAATGAATACAAGGCGTACGGCGAGGGAAATCTTGAGTTCGAGTTTATCGATCCGTCGTCCGAAAAGGCGGAGCAGGATGCCCAGCAACAAGGGATCGCGCCTGTCCAGGTGCAGGTGATCAATCAGGACAAGCTCGAAGTGAAGAAGGCCTACATGGGGCTGGTCTTCCTGTATGAAGACAAGAAAGAGACGATCCCGGTGGTGCAAAATCCCGGAACGCTGGAGTACGACATCAGCAGCACCATCAAGCGGCTGACCGCGAAATCACAAAAGAAGATCGGGTTCCTTTCGGGTAACGGCGAGCCGGCGCTGAACGAATTGGGGCAGGCACAGGAGGCCCTTCGACGGCAATACCAGCTGGAGCAGGTCGATGTCACCAAAGGCAAAGCTGTGCCCGCCGACGTTTCGGTGCTCATGATCATCTCCCCCACGTCGCGCATTTCCGAGCCGGAGAAATTTCAGATCGACCAGTATCTCATGCGCGGCGGCCGCATCGCGTTCCTGATCAACAGGATCGACGCTTCATTACAGCAGCAATACGGCCGTCCCCTTGACACCGGTCTTGACGATCTCCTGGAATGCTACGGCGCCCGCATCAATCCGGACCTTGTCCGGGATGTCCAGTGCGCGAACGTCACGATCATGCAGCAACAATCCGGCTATTCGATCCAGTCTCAGGTCCCGTTCCCGTATCTCCCGATCGTGAGCGCCTTCGACAAGGGAAACGCAATGGTGAAGGATCTCCAGGGGATTATTCTGATGTTCGGCAGCTCGGTTGATACCGTCGGACTCGGGTCGAAGGGACTGAAGGGAGAGATTCTCTTTCAATCGTCAAAGCAGAGCGGGCGACAGACCGGCATGTTTGTCTTTGATCCGCTCGTCCACTGGACACGGGATCAGTTCCCTGACAAGGGAATCCCTCTTGGCGCGGTCATCGAAGGGGTGTTTCACAGTTTCTATGCCGGGAAGCCGGCGCCCGCAGACACCGCGGCGGGATCACTTCCGCCCGCTCCGAACCCGCTCACAACGAGCCAGCAAACACGCATCGTCGTGATCGGCGACGGGGATTTTGTCAAAGACAGAATGACGAGCAGGGACAATATCACTTTCTTCGCCAATCTCACGGACTACCTGGCCGACGACGCGGGACTGATCGCCATTCGTTCAAAAGACGTTTCCGAACCGCCGCTCGAGCCGGTTTCCGACGGGTCCAAACAGGCGATCAAGTATGCGAATATGATCCTGCCTCCGCTCCTTGTGCTGGGATACGGCCTGGCGCGCTGGAGGAAGCGGCAATTCATGAAGAAGCTTCAATAACCCGGTCCAGAACCCGACCCCATTTCATCGAACACGAATCATTGCAGGGCAGACGAACTATGTCCCGATCAACTTGGACCCTTCTTGCAATCCTCGTTCTCCTCATCGGCGTTGCGGTGGTTGTACTGCAGCGACCGGGAGAACACGCGGGAGGCGACACGAGTGGAACAATGCTGGTGAGTTTCGATTCCGCCGCAGTCGACCGGATCGAGCTGCGATCGACCGAGGCCTCCGTTACCCTGAAGAAGGACAACGGCGCCTGGATGCTTGAGACCCCGCTCCGGTACCGCGCGGACCAATCGGCGGTGGCGGCCGTGATCGGCAAGGCACGGTCAATTCCAGTCAAGAACGTGGTCTCCTCGAACGCAGAGCGGTATTCCCTCTTCAAAGTGGATTCGACGGGCACGAGTGTCCGCCTTTCGGCAGGCAACTCCCTGCTCGCCTCGTTCATCGTGGGAAAGCCCAGCAGCTCGTTCAACGAGACGTATGTGAGAAAAGATGGATCACCCGATGTGATCCTTGCGGACGGGATGATTGCCTATACATTTTCCCGGGGTGTGAACGACTGGCGGGACAAGACGATCCTGACGCTCAAGCAGGATGAGATTCAAAGCGTCCGATTCGCATATGGCGATACAACATTTACGCTCGCCCGCGCCGACAGCGGATGGACAATCGACGGTGTGAAGGCCACCGGTGGGCAAATTGACCCGATGATCGCAGCGCTTGGCGGGTTCTCCGCCGACGGGTTTATCGATACGACGTTTTCCCCGCCGAAGGGTCCGACGGTGACGCTGACCGTCAACGGCATCGACCTCCGGTTCTACAAGCAGACGGGAAACTACTCCGTTCAGAGCTCCCTTACACCCCAGTGGTATGTCGTGAATGACTGGAAAGCACAAGGAGTCTTGAAGCGGAAAGCCGACCTCGTCCCTGCCCTGGCGTCAGCCGTCAAATAGTTCAGGCGACGATAAACGGACGCTCGCTACGGGCGCTCCGCACTCGACGCGGAGTGTCAGTGGTTCGGCTCTTTGAAGGTCCATGTGCAGCTGTCCGCAATCGCCGTGTCCGATTCACCCGCACGCGCAACGACAGTATGGGTCCCCGGCGACACGTCGACATCCCTCCAGATGAAAATATTGCCGTCGTTGTCAACCATCTTGAGCGGGGTGCCGTCAATCGTGAGGCGGACTTCCGGAAGGTTTGAATACACTTTGAACAGGGTCTTCCCCGAGGGCCTTGGATCATACCGTTTGCTGGTGATATGAACCATGGGCTGAGGATTCCAGAATGATTTGTAGAAGTAGAAAGCGTCCTTCCTGATTTTCCGATCATAGGTCACGAGCCCCTTGTCATTGCGGCCGGGCTGCTCTCCCTCGGACCGACCGTCAGACGCAAAGTCGAACATGTTCCAAACAAATGTCCCCCAGAGGAACGGACGCTTTGCCATCGCCTTCCAGATGATTTCATGCACCGTGGCCTGCCATTCCTCCGGATGCCAGGCACCTTGGGGCACCGGCTTTTCCGCAGGGAGTTCATGCTGCGTCGTCCCGGCTCCCGCCCCGTATTCGCTGATTGCCATCGCCCGCTGTGGAAAACGGCGGTGCAGCTCATCCGCGTACACCGCAAAATCCTCCGGCATCCCTTCATACCAGCCCTTGTACACATTGTAGCCGATGACATCGGTGGCTGTGTTGATCAGAGCGGTGCCATCGTAGTTTCCCCTGCTGGCGGCGGTCGTGAGCCGCGTTGGGTCCAACCGCTTCGCCAGTTCGTGGAGCTCCCGGACCACGCTTCCGTAGTAGGTGGGATTCGGGTCGGGGATCAATTCATTCTCCATGCTCCAGAAGCAGATCGAGGGATGATTGTAGTTCTGTAGAATCAACTCTGTCAGCTGCTGCTTGCAGTTGTCCACGAAGTGCTGTGATTCGGTGATCTGATCGACCAGCGCCAGCTCCGCCCACACAACCATCCCGCCCCTGTCGCAGAGATCATAGAACGCCTGCGCATGTTGGTAGTGCGCCAGGCGCACCACTGTGCAGCCGAGCTCTTCGATGAGGCCGTAGTCCTCTTTCTGTTCCTTTTCCGTTATCGCCCAGCCCATATTCACCCTGTCCTGGTGCCGGTTGACGCCGTGAAGCGGATAGGATTTGCCGTTGAGAAAGAAACCCCGCTCCGGATCAACGGTGTAGCGTCGCAGACCCAGGGGTTGGTCGACCCTGTCGAGGAGGTTACCGTCTCCTGAAAGTTCCGTCCTCACAGTGTAAAGGTACGGATCCACCCGGCCCTGCCAGAGGTGGGGGCTCGCGAGCGTGAGATCCGCGCGCACCGCCGTCGTCGTCATCGCGTCGATGGTGACGGTTGAATCCTTCCTGACAACGACCTTTCCCCCCTTCTCCATGACAGACCACTGAATCTTCGCGGTCCCGGGACGCTCCTCCCCATTCCGCACCATGACAACAGCCTCAACTTGAGCACTCGAAGGATCGATGTGTTTCTGCCTGAGGTATACCCCGGACGATCCATGGTCAAGCGGTGTGATCGAAAGCGGATTCAGGAACAGGAGGTGGACATTCCGGTAGATCCCCCCGAACACGGTGAAGTCTCCGCTCAACGGCGATACCTCGGTATTCCGCGCATTGTTCACCCTGACCGCAATGAGATTGGGTTCTCCGAATTTGACCGCGGAGGTGATATCGAAGCAAAATGCCGCGAACCCTCCGTTGTGTGCGCCCACCTCAGTCCCATTGACGAACACTGTTGCCACCAGAGACGCAGCCTCAAACCGAAGATACACCCGCTTCGATCGCAACGAATCCTCAATAGGAAGAACCTTTCGGTACCAGCCGGTCCCCCGATAGTAATCGTTCCCTCCGTCCTGCCCGTCGAGAGCATTCCACGTATGAGGCAGCGTTACCGGTTCCCAGTGCGAATCGTCGAAGCGAACCATCGAAGCGCCGACGGGGTTTGATCGCATGAATTTCCACTGATCGTCGATGAGCCGGTCGATCCGGGGATCAGTGCCGCCCGGAGACATCGTGATTGCGACGACGAGCAGCACTGAGAATGAAACGATGTGTGTCCAGTGCATAGGTGGGCCGTGGGATATCGAGAATGTGTCATTCCCCGGAAGGGTCAACCGACCGGGGAATACTGGATTTTCAGCGGTGCGCGCAGTTCCTTCGCTCGGGTGTCCAGGAAGCGAATCCAATCGCCTTCCCGTTTGATGTTTCCATTTCTCGTCCATCCGGCGCCGGCGTAATACGTGAACGGCGTGCCGGGCTGGGCCCGCGTGAGCACGAGAAACTGTGTCGCATCTTCGGTGAATTGTGCAAACGGCCCCTGCGCGAGGACAACCCCCGTCCCGAGGGAGCCGTTGACAGTGTCAGCATTCGTCAATCCCCAGAGAGCGATCCAATTGCGATCAGGATCCTTGACAAGCTGTGTATTCGCCCGCTTGACGAGCCCGCAGGCGATCACGAGCGTATCCGCGGCGAGATGACCTTCGAAGCGGTCCTCAACCTTATTTAAATACTGTCCGGCATCCAGCGATATGACTTTCCGCTCCGTCAGCGTGTCGGTCCCGTCGAGCACCCACGTGTATGTGAGCTCGAACTTCACCCGAATTGGACCATTGACGAGCGTGCGCTGGCTCACGAAGACACCCGGTTGGTGCAACGTGCCGCCGTACCACAATCCGGAGCCGCCAGCGCCGAGAGACTTGCCAACCTCGAAGAAATCCGCCCCTTCGCCGCGGTCCTGGTGATAGGTATCTTTGCCCGGAGCACTTCCTTCGCTCTCCTTGTACCACTTTTTCACTATCAGGGAGTTCACCCGCTTGGTCCACACATCGATCCCATTATTCACCTCCGCCGCAAGGGCAGGACCGTACATCCTGAACGCGATCCTGTCGTTCTCCCAGGCATAGTCTTCGCGCGGAAGAACATAGCGCCCGTCGACCAGCGACGCCGGAGCGGTAGCCATTTTGTGACCGGTCTTGATCACGAACTCCTTCGTCCTCTGCGCAGGGAGAGTCGTCTGGAAGAGAAGCATCGTCCCGTCGACCTGCGAAACAAGGGCGGCCTTCTCTCCAACTTCGGAGACTGTGAGACGCGACGTATCGGCGGTCCCTAATGCATGGAAGACCTCCGCCAACGGAACCTCGATCGTCTCGTTCAGGCGGGCAAATGACGAAGGGTTCTCGACGGAAACCCTCAGCGCCTTTTCCTTTCCGAACGCACACGGAAGAACACTGACAAGAAGAAGGAGGGCAGAGAGAACTCTGGCAATCATCGTTGATGGTCTCCCATTGTTGTTCACACGGGTGGGTGGGTCCTACAATTGCAGGAGATGAATCGCAAAACCGCCGATTTCCTTTTCAAGATAGACGGAGGCCAATTTCCCGTTCTTTTCGTTTCGCGTCTCGTCGAGCACGGCGATCCCTTGCGCCGAAAAGAAAGCAATCGCGCGGTGAATGAAATTCGTCCCAATTGCGAGATGGCCATGCGTCCCGCGGGACTTCTGTTTCACAAATTCAAATTGCTTTTCCACGAAGACGGACGAAGCGCCGTCTCTGAATTCCATCCGGAGAAGGCGGGCAAGAAGTTCGGCCCCCTGCATGGCCTCTGCAGGACCGGCGTTGTTAATGCCCACGTGGGCAAGGCAGAGGCCGAGCATCGTAGAAACCGCTCGCGCAGAAATCCGGGTGATTTCATCGAACCGTTGGGAGGCGATCAAGTCCGCCTTGACCATCCAGCTCCCTCCGCACGCAATGACAGCGGGATGCCGCAAGTACTCGAGGAGGTTCGATTCGTCGATGCCGCCGGTCGGGATGAACTTCAGAGTCTTGTAGGGAGCACTCAGGGCCTTCAGATATTCTATTCCGCCGCTCGCTTCTGCGGGAAAGAACTTGACGACGGAGAGTTCGAGCTCCAGAGCGTTTTCGACATCCGTCGGTGTCGCGACCCCCGGCGTGATCGTCACATCGCGCGAGCGGCAATACTCAACAACCTTCCGGTTCATGCCCGGGGAGACAATATACTGTGCGCCGGCGTCGATTGCGGCCTTCGCCTGGTCGATGGCAAGCACCGTCCCCGCGCCGATCATCATCCCCGGTGCTCCCTGTCGGATTCTGTCGATGGCGCCTCGTGCGGCATTCGTCCGGAAAGTAATCTCCATCGTAGAAAGGCCGCCGGCGAGAAGTGCGTTCGCAAGGGGGATGGCGTGCGATTCATCTTCGATGACAACAACAGGAACGATACCGCCAAGCTCAAGGGTTTTGAGTATGTCGACCATATTCTCCGATCCTTGCTACGATGCACTCGGTGGACTGTTCCTTGCGGGGTTCAAGCGGACTATGGATCCGCACCATCACGGCCCGGGTGTCTGTTTCACCGGGTGTTCAACAGAGAGACGCGCGAAAACAACCACTGGAACAGATTCTTCGCCGCGAGTGCGTTGTCGTACCCTTCGGGCAACCGCCGGAGATCCATGTATTCATTATAGAACCATGGATCGCCAACCGCAAACACCAACCCCCTCCCAAATTCCGTTGCTGCAATGATCACATCGCCGCCGTCGACCAGGATCGGTTGTGCGGGGCTCCTGAGCGCGAGCGTCGATATCTCTTTCAGATAGATCTTCCGAACGCCATGGAATAGGGGATGGTCCGGCAGATCTGCAAATGTCCCCGCAATGATGTTTTTTCCCACGACTCTGTTTCGACTGGTTTCATTGAAGGATATACCAAACCGGGAGGCCAAACGGTTGAAGTGGGTGAATTCCGCGTTCCCGCTATCGTTGCCAAACAACAGGAGGGTTCCGCCGTTCCTTACCCACCGGCTGATCACTGCGTCTGCGGAGTCGCTGATGTATGCAGGATGGGGCGTCTCTTTTGGGGTATCCGGGTCGACGATCAGGTACACGTCCGCGACGGAGAGGGCATCATCCGACGGTGACCGGCAGATCGTATCGGCGATTCCGCCGCATGAGCGGATGACCGATCCAAGCTGGGAAAAACCGGAATCCAGGGTGTCGGACCAAACGTAGTGATACCTCCAGCGATGTCCGAGCGAGTCCGACTTCCACTCGTTATTATAGTAGCAGTCAAGGAGGACCCGTGGTACACGGCTTCTTCCCGGGGAGTTCTCGCCGCCGCACCGCGCACCAGCACAGAGAATAGCCACCGCCGCAATCAACCACCAGACTCTCATCGCTGCTCGCCCCCCACGCGCACCTTCGGTCCCGACTCGACCTGCCGTGCCCCGATGCAGGTTTCTCGCAAAATAAGTTCTGTCGGGATCACCAGATTCCCGGGTGAGATGCCTTCGGGCGACTCGATCATCTTCATCATCATATTCACCGCTTCTTCTCCAAGTCGCTGGGTCGGCTGCGAAACGCAACTGAGCGCCGGTGTAATCAGCTTTCCCACGTCGCTGTCTCCGAAGCAGATGATATCCAATTCGTTCGGGATATGAATGCCTAGCTCCTTCGCCGCTGCATAGACCCCGAGTGCGACAGGATAGGTCACTGCAAAGACGCACTGCGGAAGCCTCCCTCGCTGATGGAGCCCCATCAAACCCTCGTACCCCGCGTCGGTGTTATAGCCTCCATGAACGATGAACTCTTCATTCAGGGCGAGCCCGTGTTCGCGCATCGCTTCGGCGTATCCGCTGAACCGATCGCGTCCGATGTTGATGTTCCGTTCTCCGCCGATAAAGGCGATCGATTCGTATCCGAGGGAGATTGCCTGCTCGACGGCCCGGCGGGCGCCGCCCTGGTCATCCACCAGAACGGCGACGGAGTTTTTCGGCGAGGGATCGGGAAGCCGGTCCATGAACAGCAACGGGATGCCGACTTTCTTGATCCACTCGAACACCTTGATGTCGTGCGTCCGCGCGGAGACCGAGATGATGATCCCGTCGACGCGCATCGAGACGAGGGTCTGGAGGTTCCGCACCTCCTGCTCATCGTTTTCGTGGGACACCATCAGAATCGTTTCGTACTTGTGCTCAAGGGCGCGGTTGTACACCGATTCGATGACCGATCCGAAAAAAAAGTGGGCAATTTTCGGAACCACCAATCCGAGAAGATGAGACCGTCGTGAAGAGAGATTCCGCGCCATGCGGTTGGGGCTATAACCGAGATCCGATGCCATCTTCCGGATCTTTTTTGACATTTCTTCGGAGATGTCCGGGTGACCACGCAGCGCCTTCGAGACTGTAACCCGTGAAACCGAGAGGCGCTCTGCAATATCCGCAAGGGTAATATGCGCGTTTCTTCTCATTGCACACGCTCCATCGTTTCGAGTTCGATTGCGGCCAGAAGAAACGGGCCGAGGCCCTTGAGGTCGTTCATCCGTTGAGGCTCATGGACGTAATACTCGTAGCTTCCGTCCCGGTAGGGCGTCCCGCCCAATCCTGCACCTTTGCAGGTGTGAAGAAGATTGACATACCCGGAGGAATCGACGGAGACGAATTGCTGGATCATGCCATGGAACGCTTTCTTTGCGCGGTCCGCGTACAAGGGGTCGAGATACCCACGTGCCGCCCCACGGGCGAAGACGTAGGTGAACATCGCCGACGCCGAGGCTTCCAGATAATTCCCCGGTTGGCCGGGTCGGTCAAGGACCTGATACCAGACTCCCGAGACTGAATCCTGGTCCTTCGCAACCGCATCCGCGGTCCGGCGCAGCATTTCCAGCAACTCCCCTCGCCCTTCCGTGTTCGGAGGCAGGATGTCGAGGACCTCAACGAGCGCCATGGCGTACCACCCGATCGCCCTGGCCCAGAAGCATGGGGACCGTCCCGTCGTCTTGTCTGCCCAAGCCTGCACCCGTCGTTCGTCATACCCGTGATAGAGAAGCCCGGTGGCGTCGTCGCGCGTATGAAGGGTGACTAAGCGAAATTGACGTATGACATCGGCGATGGCGGCCGAATCGTGGAACATCACAGCATACTTCGCATAGAACGGCTCTGCCATGAAGAGGCCATCGAGCCACATCTGGTACGGATAAATCTTCTTGTGCCAGAAGCCTCCCTCCTCAGTCCGGGGCTGCTCGCGGAGCTGTTGACGGAGCGTATCCGCCGCGCGCAGGAATTTTTCGCGTCCTTCGTCCCTGAGCTCAGCCAGGTCAAGGAGCACTCTCCCGGGGGCAATGTTGTCAAGGTTGTAGTCTGTCCGGTTGTATGTTGCGATCGCGCCGTCGTCGCGGACATAACGCTCGAGGTTGTCCACAACAAACCAATAGCACGGCATCGAGAGCGTGTGCCGCCACGTCCGTTCAAGGGCGAGCAGCATGAGGCCCTGCTCGTAGTTCCATGTCGTCTGGGTGAAGATTGAATCGAACGTCACCGCCCCGGGATGCCGGAGCAGAAAACTCTCCGCGATTCTCGTTGACCAGGGCCGGGTCGTGTCCACCGGGAGAGGCCTGTCAACGCGCAAGCCCTGGACATCGTCACAGAGAGGAGAGGAACCGGGAGTGCCCTCCGTCCCGCAGTGGACATCGTTCAGGGTGATCCCCCTGACGTGGGCGAATTGACACGCGGGCGACTGGGCGGCTGCGATCTCCGAGTGCGTGATTGCAACGCCTCCCGCATCGACGATGTGGACACCCCGAACAGACGTCATCGAAAGAGAATCAAACGTGATATTTTCGACCGGCATTTCCGGAATCCCCAGCACTTCCAGCGCATAGCCATCACCGGAACGGAGTCGGATATTGGAAAAATGCAGATTGCGGATCACCGGCGTCGAAGGATCGACAGCTCGGGCCGGGAGTCGCGATCCGGTATACAGCATATTGACATGGATTGCTTCCATCCTGATGTTCTCGCCGGTGATGTTGTGAAACCACATGTCCTCGAGAACACCTCCCCGTCCCCGTTGGGTCTTGAGGCGAATCATCCGGTCGGTGCCCGTGAACGTGCAATTGTAGCCGACGATTCTTTGCAGGCCGCCTGCCGTTTCGCTCCCGATCACGATCCCGCCATGGCCCTGCCGACCAACGCAATTCCGAATCATAACGTCGACGGTGGGAATGCCCACCCTCCGGCCATCCACATCCCGCCCGGATTTGATGGCAATGCAGTCGTCACCCGTGGCGAAATCGCACCCTTCGATCAAAACCTTCCTGCACGACGAAGGATCGACGCCATCACCGTTCGGAGTATGACCATAGGCCCCCGCGGTCTCGACCTTCACATTGCGGACGATGACATTCTCGCAATAGGTCGGCGTAATTGTCCAGAACGCGCCATAGCGGAACGTCACTCCTTCCACGAGAACATTGGTACAGCGCATCGGCTGAAAGAATGCGGGTCGCAGTCGTCTCCCACTCCTGCCGTCGAACACGCGTTGATCCACCGGCACATTGCGATTCCCCATCGTCACGAGGAGCGACTCCGACGACGCGGACGCGGTCTTCCAGCTCCACCACGGTGATCCCTGCCCTTCCAGCACACCCTCTCCCGTGACCGCGATATCCGTCTTTCCGTCCGCGTAGAGAAACGCTGAATACTTGTAGCATTCGGTGTCTTCGTGCCGGGAGAACACCACGGGGAGATAATCTGCCGGGTCCTGGCTGAAGACCAGCACCGCCCCCCGGGCGAGGTGCAGATCAATGTGGTTCTCGAGGTGAATTGTGCCTGTCAACCACCTGCCTGCCGGAATATCGACATGCCCACCGCCGGCCTTTGCCGCCATCTGGATCGTCTGCCGGATGGCCTCAGTGCATTTCGTCATCCCTCCTTCCACGGCCCCCGCGTCGCGGATATCGAACCGACGATCCGGGATTGCCGGGGCTGTCACATGAAAGGGATCTGCCGGAGTCCCTGCGTAGGCGTTCAGGGCGGCAACAAAAACCGAGGCGAACACGAGAACTGTTGCAGTGAGAATGGAGCCCGTCGGCGGGGAGTGTTCCCTTCCTGTCGCTGAACACATCATAGTTGGACGGCCTTCATCCGGGGGATAAGAAGCTGAATGGCGAGCAGGGCGATGAGATACGCCGATCCTGCCATCAAGAAAAGCGACACATAGCTCCCCGTCAGGTCAAGGATATAGCCGGTCGACGCGGAGAAGAGCATTCCTCCAACCGATCCGGCCATGCCCCCCAGGCCTACGAGCGATCCGACCGCCCTCTTCGGGAACAGATCCGAGGTCAGCGTAAACAGATTGGCCGACCATCCCTGGTGCGCCGCGGCGGCGAGACCGATGATACCGACGGCAATCCAGAGGTCGGAAATCCCCGCGGCAGAGACAATCGGAACCACGAGGACGGCACAGAGCAACATGGCGGATTTTCTGCTCCGGTTCAGCGTCCAGCCTTTGCCAAGGAACCATGACGACAGCCACCCCCCGCCGATACTGCCAATCGACGTCATCGTATAGATCACAATCAGCGGAAGGCCGAGATTCGTCAGGGTGAGTCCATAGCGACTGTTCAAAAAGAGCGGGAGCCAGTACAAATAGAACCACCAAATCGGGTCCGTCAGGAATTTCCCGATGACAAACGCCCAGGCTTCTTTGTGCGCGAGAAGCACGCGCCACGGGATCTTCTCCCCCACCGGCTCATCGTGGTCACTCAAAATGTACTCGAGTTCTCCGGGTTTGACCCGTTTGCTCACCTCCGGTCTTTCATACAGAACCAGCCAGAAGATGAGCCAGAGAAATCCGAGTGCTCCGGTTGCGAGGAATGAGCCGTACCATCCGAATCTATCGACAAGGAACGGCACGATTGCCGGAGCAACGACCGCCCCGATATTCGCCCCGGAGTTGAAAACCCCCGTTGCGAGGGCACGTTCTCTTGCGGGGAACCATTCTGCAATCGCTTTGATTGCCGCGGGGAAGTTTCCGGCTTCACTCAGTCCCAGGGCCGCCCGTGCGATCCCGAAACTCCAGACGCCCGTCGCGAGTGCGTGAGCCATCGCCGCGAGGCTCCACCCGACAATCGAGACAGTGTATCCGATCTTCGTGCCGTACCGATCGACGAACCACCCGAACAGCGGGAGGGCAACGGCATACGCGCCCTGAAATGCGACGACGATGAAGCCGTACTGGATATCGTTCCATCCGATCACCTGCCGGAGCAACGGCGCGAGCAGGCCGAAGATCTGGCGGTCGACGTAATTGACCGTCGTCGCTGCAAAGAGCAGGGCGCAGATCGTCCAGCGGTAACGCCCGACGACGCGAGGCGCGGCCTGCTCAGCACTCAATGCTTGCATGGAAAGTCTCTCCTGGTGAATGGCATATCCACGGTGAACTTATCGCAGATCCGTCATCGCGACCGCGTCCATATCGCCGAATTCCTGGTTCTCACCCCCCATTGCCCAGACAAACCGATAATTTTTCGTGGCGCTGGCACAGTGAATGGACCAGCTCGGCGATACCACAACTTGCCGGTCACGGAGGATTACGCTCCGGGTTGCGTCCGGCCGCCCCATCAGGTGCACAACGATATCCTCAGGACTCAGATCATAATAGAGATACGCTTCCATCCGCCGCTGGTGGGTGTGCGCGGGCATGGTGTTCCAGACGCTCCCGCTGTCAAGTTCGGTCATTCCCATTACAAGCTGGCAGCTTTTGACGCCGCCGGCATGGATGTACCGGTTGATCGTCCTCTTGTTGGCTCCCGCTGCGGTCCCGAGCTGCGCACGTTCCGCATTCTTTTTCGGGGCGAGAGCATTCGGATAGGCCGCATGGGCCGGGAAGGAGGCAAAATAAAACACCGCCGGTCTGGCAGGATCGTCGCTCCTGAATTGAACCTCTTTCGTACCCCGTCCGATGTAGACCATGTCATGAATCCCCACGGCGAATTCCTGTCCATCAGCAGCGACGACTCCGTTCCCCCCGATATTCACGATCCCGATCTCCCTCCGTTCCGCGAAGTAGTCCGCGGACATCTCTTTCTTGCTGGACTGCAACGCCAACGGACGCTCGGTGGGTATTGCTCCACCTAGAATGGCCCGGTCCGCGTCGCAATACGTCATGGCAACCGTACCGGGAACAAAGAGGGAATCCAGGACAAAGATCGATCGGAGTTCTGCTGTCGTCATCCGTTCGTACGAATGGTCATCGGGGAAATATCGTACTTCCACGGGGTTCTCCTTGAGACAATGATTACCGTGCCATCCAGCCGCCGTCGACGATGAGCACATGGCCGTTCACGTAGTCGGAAGCCGGGGATGCGAGGAACACCGCCGCGCCCTGCAAATCCTCCGGCGTGCCCCATCGCCCCGCAGGAATCCTGTCGAGGATCGCCTTGCTTCGTGCAGGATCGTCGCGGAGCGCCTTGGTGTTGTTTGTCGCCATATATCCCGGGGCAATCGCGTTGACGGTGATGCCGGTCGACGCCCATTCGTTGGCGAGCGCCTTCGTTACCTGGGCGACCGCGCCTTTGCTCGCCGAATACGAAGGGACAATGATCCCTCCCTGAAACGCCAGGAGCGACGCGATATTGATGATTTTTCCGTACCGCCGCTTCATCATGTCGCGCGCTGCCTTCTGTGCGAGGAAAAATACCGTCTTCGAATTCAGAGCCATGACGTCGTCCCAGTCTTTTTCCGAGAAATCGATCGCCGGCGTGCGCCGGATGATCCCGGCGTTATTGATTAGGATGTCAATCTTCCCAAAGGTTTGTAGCGCCGCCCCGGTCACCGTGTCGAGCGACGCCATCTGCATCAGGTCCACCGTGAGGCTTGACGCGCGTCGGCCCAAAGTCTGAATCTCGCGGGCGACCGTATCGGTCGGCACGTGGTCGACAAGGAGTACGTCTGCACCGGCCGACGCAAGCGCAAGTGCCATTCCGCGTCCAAGGCCGGTGCTTGCGCCGGTCACAATTGCGCTCTTCCCTGTGAGGTCGAAGAGGTCGGTCATCGTGTACTCTCCTGGTGTTGCAGCTGTCGATGCGATGAGGATGCCTCAACCGAATATGGAAGATTGAGAAACCGGCGAACGTTTCGATAACAGATGTCACCGACCATTGCACCGACGAGATCGAGGTCGCCCGGGATCAGCCCGCGTTCAATATCGGTCCCGAGGATATTGCACAGAAGCCGCCGGAAATACTCATGCCGTGGAAACGAAAGAAAGCTCCGCGAGTCGGTCAACATCCCGACGAACTGGCTCAGGAGACCCACCGACGAGAGGGTGTTGATCTGATCTGTCATGCCGTCAAGTTGGTCGAGGAACCACCACGCCGCGCCGAACTGCATCTTGCCGGGGACCGATCCATCCTGAAAATTCCCGATCATGGTGGCAAGAAGTGCGTTGTCACTCGGGTTGAGGTTGTAGAGCACGGTCTTCGCAAGTTTGCCCTGGTCATCCAGACGGTCAAGGAAGCCAGCAATTGCCGACGCCATGGGGAAATCGCCGATGCTGTCATACCCCGTGTTCGCGCCCAGCCTGCGCATCATCTTACTGTTGGTGTTGCGCAGCGCTCCGAGGTGGAACTGTTGGACCCAGCCGCTCTCTGCGTCCATCACTGCAAGCTCGTGGAGAATTGCCGACTTCAGTGCCCGCGCGTTCCCCGGGTCTGCCGGACGGCGGCGAAGAAGTCCTGCGAACACCGATTCTGCCTGTGCGGGAGTGCACGCGTCTGCAATTACCTGCTCGAGACCATGGTCGGAGAGCCGGCACCCGTGGTCATGGAAGAACCGATGCCTCTTTGCGACCGCCTCAATGAACTTCGCATACGATGGGATTTCCTGGTTCGCCGATTCAGCGAGTCGCTTCAGGTAGGTGTTGAAGCTCTCGACGTCGTCGATCGCCATCGCGGCGTCCGGGCGAAAGGTCGGAAACACGTGGATCTTCAGCGAGCGATCTGACTGCATCGCAATGTGGTGCTCCAAGGTGTCCACCGGATCATCGGTGGTGCAGAGCGCTTCAACGTTCATCCGGGAGAGGATGCCACGCGCACCGAATCCCGGCGTCGCGAGACTGGCGTTGCACTGATCCCAGATGGAACGCGCCGTGCGCGGGTCCAGCACCCGGTCGGTGACTCCGAAGATCCTCGCGAGTTCAAGATGGGTCCAATGATAGAGAGGGTTCCGAAGCGTTTTGGGGACGGTCTCCGCCCAGCGTTCGAATTTCTCCCATGGAGTGGCGTCGCCTGTGATGAACCGCTCATCGACGCCGCATGTGCGCATGGCCCTCCACTTGTAATGATCGCCCTCGAGCCAGATCTCCGTCAGGGTCGCAAATTTGCGGTCCGAGGCGATTTCCGCGGAAGGAAGGTGATTGTGATAGTCGATGATCGGGAGCGACTCTGCGAAGCGATGATAGAGCTCGCGTGCGGTTTTCGATTCGAGAAGGAATTCCTCGTGGATAAACGGGGCAGGCATAGGCGGTCACATCCAGATTGTTCCGGCCCGACGGTTCCCGAAAGGCACCATCGGTGCCGGTCCGTAACTTTAACGGTTACTTTACGAAACACAAAAAATATGCATCACGCAACTTCACCAGTCGCCGGACTCAAACCGGTCTTCTTCAATCCCGTCCCTTCTTCTCGCCCCGTTTCCAGGGCGGAACCGATGGAAGCGCCTCGGAGAACTCTGCACACAGTGCGTTTTCCTCTTCCTGGGTGTACGCGTCGTTGAGAAACTCCTCGGCCACACGATCGCGGAACCTCTCCCAGCTCTCATCCTCGCGTCCGGGAACGATGGGATAGAACCTCGCATGGACGCTCTTCGCGGCCTTGAGATCACCCAGAGCGTCGCCCACCATCAGAATGTTGTCCGGTTTGTACTTCCGCTCGGTGGTAAGACCGAGTTGCTCCTCCTTTTTTCCCAGCTCCTGCCCGGCGATAAGGCCGACGAATCTGTCGATCCCATGCTCGACCCACTCCCGGCGGAGCGCCTCTGCCGGCGTCGCGGAAACCACCATCGTATCGGCGCGACCGAACACCTTCTCAAGCGACTCCCGCGCAGCGGGAAACGGCGGGAGCCCCTTGACCACATCTTCGATCGAGTTGTTCACCGCGAAGCTCCATTCGAGACAATGCTTGAGCGCCGGATCGCCGGTCTGTGCAATCGCTTTCTCGAGCGCCGGGTTCCCGAGCGACGGGGCGCTGCGAATAAACTCCTCAATCGCGGTTGTGGCGGGAAGCGTCACGCCCCGCGCGACGACCTCCGGCCGCTCCCGAAGGAGCTCGATCACCTTCACCAGCCCCGGGAACCTGTTGCATCCGCGCCAATGGGAATAGAGGTTCACGAACTCCGCCGCCTCCCTCGCGTATTTGGAGACCGGTTGCAGGCCATAGAATTTAATGATGTTCGGAATGAAGCATTCCTTATGCTTCAGCTCCATGGAATCGAAGATGCAGCCATCCGAATCGAAGCCTATGAAATGGTCGTGCCGTGGAGTAAACGCACGAAGGGTCTCCTGGTCCATACACTTCCTTTTCTGAATTGACTGAACAGTCGTTGGTACAGTCCCGTCATCGCTTGATGCGGGCACTCCCTCCGCCCTTCACATGCATCACTTCATCCATTGTCACCATGCTGGTGTCGCCGCGCGTGCTCTGCAGCAGTGCACCGTGCGAGGCACCGAGCTCGACGCATTCCTGCGCCGCCATCCCGTGGAGCAGTCCATAGACGAATCCGGAACAGAAACCGTCTCCGCCTCCCACGCGGTCTTCGATCTCCAGGTTCTCATATCGCCGGGATGCGTAGAAGTTCCCGTCGTAGTACATAATGGCCGACCAGTTGTTCACGAGTCCGCTCACCACTTCCCGCAGCGTCGTCCCCACTGCCTGCACATTCGGATAGGCTTTGACGACCTTCCCGACCATTGTTTTGTACTCCTCGACCGGGAGCTTCTTCAGGTGTTCGTCGGTTCCTTCCACCGTAAACCCGAGGACCTTCTGGAAGTCCTCTTCGTTGCCGATGAGCACGTCAATGTACGGGACGATCTTCTTGGTCACTTCAATGGCGCGCTGGCTCGACCAGAGCTTGCTCCGGAAATTCAGGTCATAGCTCGTGATCGTCCCTGCCTCGTGCGCCGCTTTCATCGCCTCGATCGTGACTTCAGCACATGAGTCGCTGAGGGCGGCAAAGATCCCCCCGGTATGGAACCACCGGACTCCTTTGTTCTGAAAGAGCTTCTTCCAGTCGTAGTCTCCGGGCTTCATATGCGCGATGGCGGTGTGGCCGCGATCGTACATCGTCACGCTCGCCCGCACGCCGGTCCCGACCTCGGTGAAATTCAAACCGATTCTATCCGCCCTGCCGGACCCGTCATACTTCACCCAGACGACTTCCTTGAAGTCCATGCCGCTTGTCTGTGCATGGTTGCGGATGAAATGACCGAGCGGATTGTCTACAAGGCGTGAAACAAACGCGGTCCGCATGCCATACCGTGCGAGCGCGTAGGCGACGTTATATTCTCCGCCCCCTGCGTACGCTTCGAACACCGGGGTGAGTTCAATGCGTTGATGGCCGGGAGGTGAAAGCCGGATCATGCATTCGCCAAGGGAAACGAGATCGTAGGAAACGTCCTGTTCTTTCTTTATTCGCAGAGCCATGCCAATCCTCGTGATTCTCTATGTTCGACCGGTCGCTGCCGTCGAGGGCGCGCCGAACTCGGTGGTCTGTATCAGTTCTGCCAGTGCGTGTGAAACACGCCTTCTTTGTCAATCCTCTTGTACGTGTGTGCACCAAAGAAATCCCGTTGCCCCTGCAGCAGGTTCGCCGGGAGCCGTTCCGTCCGGTATGCATCGAAGTAGCCGAGCGATGCGCACATCGCGAAGGCCGGGATTCCCGCCTCGATCGCCATGCCCACCGTCCTCCGCCACGCCGATTCCTTGGCATTCAGGATCCCGGCGAACGCGGGGTCAATCATCAGATTTACCAGCCCGGGGTTTTGCCGGAAGGCGTCCATGATCAGCGAGAGAAGTTTGGATCGGATAATGCATCCCCCACGCCAGAGCGCGGCAATCTCGTGGAACTTCAAATCGTAGTGATATTCCGCTGATGCCGCACGGAGCAGCGCCATGCCCTGGGCATACGTCGTGATGATCGACGCATGGAGCGCGTCCCGGAGAGCATCCACCTGTTCTGCGGAGCCTTTCGATTCGCCGCTGGAGCGGCGGTGAAGAATCGCCGCCGCGGCGACGCGTTCCTGCTTCATCCCGGAGACGATGCGTCCAACGACGGCCGCGTTGATGGTGGGGATGGGAACACCGATATCAAAGGCATTCTGCGATGTCCACTTGCCGGTCCCCTTCTGCTCTGCCGTGTCAAGAATCAAGTCGACGAGGGGTTTTCCCGTTTCCGGGTCGACCGCACGAAGGACCTTCGAGGTGATTTCAAAGAGGTAGGAATTCAGTTCCGTCGCGTTCCACTGCTCAAACACCTCTGCTGCGCGGACGGGAGAATAGCCGAAACGTCTGTGAAGAATGTCATAGGTCTCACAGATCAGCTGCATGATCCCGTATTCGATCCCGTTGTGCACCATCTTTACATAATGACCGGCACCACGCGGACCGATGTACGCGCAGCATGGCTCATTATTGACACGTGCGGCAATCGACAGAAGAATGGGCGCAACCAGATCGTACGCCTCCCGGGCGCCGCCGGGCATAAGGCTGGGACCGTTCAGCGCTCCTTCTTCACCGCCGGACACGCCGCTCCCGATGAAGTGCACACCTGCGGCGGCCAGATCGGCGGAACGTCGTTCCGTGTCCAGGAAGAACGAATTCCCCCCATCGATTACGACATCGCCCTTCTGCAGGTGCGGCTTCAAGGCGGCGATGACGTCATCCACGGGCTTCCCCGCATTCACCAGCATGACAATCCTGCGCGGCACGGTCAAGTGCGCGATGAAACTGGCCATGTCATCGGCGCCGACGATGTTCTTTCCCTTCGCTTTTCCGGAAAGGAAGTCCGTCACTTTTTTTGCCTCTCGGTCGTACACCGCCACGGAGTGCCCATGGCGCTCGATGTTGAGCGTCAGGTTCTGCCCCATGACGCCGACCCCGACAAGTCCAAAATCCTGTGTTCCGTGATTGGCCATAGATTTCCCATCCTTATGCAGCAACAGACCGTGGTTTTGTTCTTACGCCGGCTCGAGCGCAAAGCGCTCTTTGTATGACCAGAGCCCGAGGGCCGGCTGTGAACTGTAGAACACCTCTTCTCCGTCGTCGAGCCGGTTGAACCCGTCGAGAAGACGGGATGGATCGTAGCGCCGCTCCATCGTCGCAAGGTCGCCGTAGCGGAAATTGACGGATTCGATCTCTTGCCGTGTGAGTTTCCCCGGGCAGTAGGTGATCGAGAACCGATCCTCGGAGGAACCGTGGATCAGATGTGCGGCAGAGCTGAGGCTCGCCTGCAAGTCCGCTTGGTGCTTCACGAGATCCAGAACCCTTATCGAGCCGATGTAGCCATACTTTCGGATCAGGGCGTCAATGCTCTTATCCTCTCCGAATTTCTCGACGCCGGGCGCAAGGACGATCAGCTCGCCGCCGTCATCAATCGCCATGCGTGTGCGGTAGATGCTCTTATTGCCTACCCATGTGCTCTTGAATTCAGCCGGGTCGAGATAGACAACGACCTTCTTGAGCGGACGGTCGAGCAGGGTAACGTTTACCTTCAGGGAGAGATCCGCTGCCCGGAGGAAGCATTGCGGATCATCGCCGACATACAATCCCCGTGGCACCAACGTCCCGTCCGCGACGCGTTCAATCACTGTCAGCACATAGACGATCGGCCGGTTCTGGAGGAAATGATCCGAACCGTAGTTGAGCACTCGTCGGACAGGATTGTCTGCTCGCCCCATGATCCTTTCCATGCCGTACACGGCGCCAAGGAAATGCGTCCGATTGATTCCCTCGAAGCCTCCCGTCCCAACGAAGAGATTCTTGTTGAAGTTGGCCATGCCGACCACTTCATGCGGTACCACCTGGCCGATCGAGAGGATCAGATCGTATCCACCCTCAAGGAGCATCCGGTTCACCTGGAATGGCACGGGATAGTCGATGAGACCGCCCGACGCCCCGCGGACAAAATCCGCTGGTGCTTCGCCGACGGTCATGGCAGCGGAGCGGAAGTCGTGACGCAGGAAGAGACTTCGCGGCACATCGCCGAACATGGTCGCAATCTCGTTCTCCGTCATCGGGGTATGTGTCCCCGTGGCGGGGAGGATCCCCTTCACCCTGTCAACGATAATACTCGACAGCGTGCCGTGTCAGGACTCCCGCCTGCGACGGGAACCGCGTGAAGTCCGGCGGCACAATGAGAACCCGTTTCCGTTCGCCCAGCGCCTCAAGCGCCGTGAAGAGCCCCTCGCGAAGGCCCGGTCCCGTCAAGTCTTCATTCTGCGAACCACGTTCAAAATACATCATGGTTGTCTCTTCCCTGCTGTTCTCTGCGGTGGTGTCCTGCAGACCTTCTGCCGGCCGGAATCACGCAAACACTTTAAACACTCCAAACTCCATCCGCCTACACTCTGTTCCGGCGGATTCCAGGTGGTGTACTTCCTTAAATCGTCAGACCCCGGAGTACGCGTTGAACCCTCCATCCACGGGAACAACGACGCCGGTGATGAAGTTCGACAAATCCGAGAGAAGAAAAAGCGTCACGCCCTGGAGCTCCTCCGGCTGTCCGAAGCGTCCCATCGGCGTGCCCGCGATGACCTTCCGGCCGCGTTCGGTGAGATCGTTCGTCTTTTCGTCCATCATGAGGAAACGGTTCTGGTTGGTCAGGAGAAACCCCGGTGCTATCCCGTTGACGCGGATATTGACTTTCGCAAGATGGACTGCGAGCCATTCGGTGAAGTTGTTGATTGACGCCTTTGCCGCAGAGTACGCGGGGATCTTCGTGAGCGGGCGAAACGCGTTCATCGAAGAGATATTCAGAACCGCGCCTTCGCCGTCCCGAATCATGTCGGTGGTAAACACCATCGTCGGGAGAATCGTCCCCAGAAAATTCAGGTCGAACACCTTCCGAAAGCCTTCAATGTCGAGGCCGTAGAAGGTCCCCGAAAGGTCTCCGGCGTTATCACGGAGAACATACTCCTGTCGGGTCGTCGCCTTGGGGGAATTCCCACCGGCGCAATTGATGAGGAAGTGTATTGGTCCGAGGCGCTTGTTGACATCGTCCTTCGCTCGCTGCAGGGAATCTTTGTCGAGAACATTGGCGACTGAGGCGACAGCGCGGATTCCATGCGTCCCGACCAATGCGTTCGAAAGCGACTCCGCCTCCTCCCGCGCCACATCGATGACCGCCACATTGACTCCCGCTCGTGCCAATCCCTCGCAGAGCGACCGCCCGATGATTCCGCCGCCACCCGTGATCACACAGTTTTTTCCCTTAAGACTCTGGAAGGACATTGTATCGTTCATCGTTGTCATCCGTTCTGTATCCATTGCGTCGGACAGGCGTCTCTCCGTCCATTCACCCGTGAAACAACGGGAGGATGTGCCGCCGGTAGAGGTTCTCCGTCACATTGCGTTCCACCGCCGCCCGGTTCTCGGCGAGAAGACCTTCAAACACGTCCAGGTGTTCCGCGGCGATCTTATACCCGACGTGCAACAACTGCCGAAGATCGGAATTATATCGCGACGATGTCTTGTCGTGACGTACTGCCGCCGCAAATTCCTCCCCCGTCCATCGGTTCACGACGTCCGCCGGGGGAAGGTGTGCAAGAGTAATATCGACGACCGCCAGGTACGGCTTGACCAGATCGTCGTACCGACCAAGCGACTCCGCGTAGACTTTTTTTGCGAACGCAAGCCCCTCGCCCCCCGCCTCCGCGAGCCCGATCAGTTCTTCCAGCCATGTGGTACCCGCTGTCTTCACGTGAAGACCGGTGTCGTGCTTCTGCGCCCCCCGAGAAATCGCCGGATAGACGGAAAACTTATCGCTTCCGCTGTGAATGCTGAGCTTCAGAGAAGGTGGAAGATCGAAATGTTCCCGCGCGTAGCGAATAACCGCCAGATCGACATCAAACTGGCGGGCAAAGGCCTCGACATCTCCGACGTAGTCAACCCCCTTTAAAAACTTCCCGACAAATTTCGGGGCCACCGTCTGGACGGGGATCCCCTGCTGGGCAAGCGCCGCAAGAATGAGAAACAATTCCTCGGGGCTCTGGTCAGCCTCCGCTTCATCGAAGGACACCTCGATGATGCAGTTCCCGGCCCCTTTCCGGTCTGCGATACAGCGATAGACGCCGGCCGCCTTCCGGACCGCAAGATAATACCGCGCCACGAAATCGCTCAACGACCCGTCGGAGAGTGTGATCCGGGTCGAAACCCCCGGCAGCGGAATTGCTCCCGGACCGGAACCCATGCGGCGAAGGAATTCCTCCGCCTCCCCGGGTGCCGGACTGATGCCGATCCAGTCGGCGACGTCGATCGTGAAGAAATCCGATGACTCCAGGAAGACATCGACGTTCGACGGCCCAATATGGTCCGCATCTACATAATACGAATGTTTCCATCCACTTTCACGCACCGCGGCGTCTGCTTCGTGCCGCGTGTCGGACGGCACGGTGCCAATGATGGTATGTTCCCTGTGCGACTTGTTCCAGACCGGGACCACGTCGATGCCGATTCCGCGGGCCCTCATCAGTGCTGCAAGTTGTGCCTTGCCCTCCCGCCCGAACCGGTCGCCAATGCCGAATGAATTTTTTTCGAGAATCATGAGTTCCTGCGATGAGAGGTCGCCCCTACGTTCCCAGAGTGCGACTCCCATGCCCTTGCTTAATTTGTCGGAGTGAAACTCCACAACGGGCCCGGAATCGTATCGTGCGCGGTGATTTCATCCACGCGCCAATAGTAGGTAACTCCCGGGGTGATTTTGGATCGGATCAAGGAATTCCAGGAATGCGTCGCCACGAATCGTATCGAGTCTGATGCACCGAAGTACACCGCATGAGCAACGGCATCCAACCCCGGCGTCCACCGGAGCGTGACTTCGCCAGCCGCGGGGATGCGAGAGCGGGACTTCGGTACGGGAAATGCCGCGTACGGGAGAACGGAGGGAGGATTCGACTCGGGGTCCCACCGACCATCAAATGTCCACCGGGCCGTGATCGTGCTCTCCACCGGCGAGCCCTCTGCAGAAGAGAGGTTGTCGGCGAACCATGCATAGTCACCGCCGTCGCGATGACAACCGGAGAAGTAGTGACGATCGCCCCATGCCCAGGGAGCCGGACTGGACGGCGGCCGGAAGAACGGCCGGTCAGCCATATTCGCGGAGAACCGGCAACCCACGAGAAACACCTGTCCATCGCGATGATTTCTCCCGAGCGGAAATCCGGAACGGCCGTCGAATTGCGAGTCCCGGATGACAAATTTTTGTTTCTTCTCCGCGCTCCCGTCATGCCAGAGACTCGCGCTCGTGACATTGTGTCCAAAGAACCGGGAATTGGTAATATAGCACCAGCCGCGCGGACAAACAAAGTCGACCCAACCTTCAAAATCACAATCGGCATGGTAATACATCCCGTCCTGTCGATCCCACAAACTGAGGGCATCTCCTCCATCGGAGATCACGGCGCAATGGAGCAGGATGATCCGCGTCCCTGCGCCCCGAAGCGCAAACTGATGTTTATTATAGTCGCCGTACAGGCTGCCGTAGTTGTTGTAGATCGTCAGGTTGGCGAGAGTAATATCCGAGACACCTGTATCAATGTTCACCACGCCCGCGCCCCAATCGCTGCCGTTGTGTGCTGCGTTCCAGGTCTCACGCAGGACGGGAAGGACGATCCGGGTGTGGTCCTTGTCCTCTCCGACGATGGTGACATTGCTGCGCCGAACAAAAATCTTCTCCTGGTACAAACCATTCTTCACACGGATCAGTACGGCAGGCGCGCGCACGGAGGATGAATCATCCAGCGCAGCCTGAATCGACCGGAACTGCGCCGACCCATCGGCTGCGACAAAGACCCGGACAGGCGATTCGGCTGCTGAGATTGAACCGACTGTCAACACGATTGCCAGGGCAAACAGCGTGCTCAGTGCTGGCCGCATCACACCCTTTCGAATTCAGATCAGATATCAGATATCTGAAATCTGATATCTGAATTGTTCGCCCCCCGCTCGCCCTCCCTCTCACACAACGGCGAGAGGGAGAGGCGGATGGGAGAGGAAAAGGGACTACTTCACCAACATCATCTTCCTGACGCTTGTGAACTGTCCGGCAGTGATGCGATAGAAGTACAGACCGCTGGCAAGATTTTTTGCGTCAAACGTTACTGCATGGCTGCCCGCAGCGAGGTTTTCATTCACGAGCGTCGCAACTTCCTGGCCCAGCACATTGAATACTCTGAGCTCGACGTTGGATTGTTTCGGAATTGCGAACTCAATCCTGGTTGACGGATTGAACGGGTTCGGGTAGTTCTGTCGCAGCTCAAAGGAGTTTGCGATCGCCGATCCGGGAGTCACCGCGGATACCGGGTCCGCAAGCCATTGGGTCTTCTTTGCAGGGAACCAATTCAAGTCGCCGACCGGATAGCCGCCTGTGCCCGCGGTATATGCCGCATTGGCAGTGGAGTAGGCGCAGTCGAGCGTGTCGCGGAAGTACGCGTAACCGCGGCGGTCGAAATCGAATTGCGTCTTCCAGGCGCCGGTGTTCTTCGTCTTGGCGGCTCCGGAATCCGGCGGCGCTGCGGGACGACGGTACCACTTCATCATCGCCGTCATCACAGCGGGAGTATTCGGCAGATCGACCGTCGTTGTTCGAAACGCGATCGCGGAATCGGCACCGAGTTTCGAATTGATGTGGTAGGTCAGGGGGTCTCCCACGGTAAGAGCGGGATTCGCAACGATCGGCAGGACCGAAGCGGAATCATAGAAGGCTTGCCCGGCCGGAGTCACCCGATAGTAATTGTTCTTCACCACCCATTGCGTCGAATCATTGGGAACCGAGATGACCCACGTCATGCGTGCACCGCCAAACGCATCCTTTTCGCCACTGTCAATGAATTCCGCCTGCCGTACGGCGTCGGTGTCCTTCCCTGCTGCGAACGCATCAACAAAAAGATTGTCGTTGATAATCATCTTTTTCCCGACTCTCCCGAGTGACAGGAGGCCGTGATACGCCATGTTGTTCACGACGGTGTTGTGCTCAAAGCGAAGGTACTGGATGTTCGCCGTGCTGGAGAAATGGCGGATAGTCCGGTCCTGCGCGTTGACAAATGTGTTGTTGACCACGATCAACGAATCCACTGACCCGCCACGAACGTCGATCGCTTTCCCTGCACCGAGGTTTGAGCGGCCGAGGTATCCCATGTTCGCGAAGATGCAGTTCGTGATCTTCACGACCTTGGGGGCCTGGTCTGTGCGAACGTGATTTCCGTTCGTGTTCGTGAGGATACAGCTGTCCAGCGTGAGGCTTTTTCCTGCCGCTGTGGTATTGAAGAGGCTGCCCTGCATTCCGGAGATATCCGCCGGAATGGGTTCAAAGATCCCGGAGATGATGAGGTTCTTCACGATGCAATCTCCCCGCATATCGACGAACTGGCCGGGAGGAAGCTGCGTGGTGGGGTTTGGATACAGGAATACCACCGGCCTGCTCACGTTACCGACGGTATCATTGGCCTTGATCGTCAAGGTCCAGCCGATGTTGCGGATCAGGGCGTTGGAGAGGTAGTTCGCCCCGCGCGTCAGGACATAGACGGCGCTGGAATCCCTTCGCGCGCCACTGACGAGCGTGTCTCCGACGATGAAATCATTCAGGTAATTGGTCCCGGAAAATGGAGGGACCCGGACTTCATGCTGAGCATTGGCGCCCACGGGGGCGAGAACAAGCAACGCCAATACGACAGCGACTGCCAGGTACAGAGTGCGCATGACTGCCTCCTCTTGTGGTACGTGATCGATGACTGCTGTGAATGACATCTACTGATGAACAAATGCAGACTGCGGTGCTACAGTTCTACGCGCACGCCCAGATCCCCGGTGAGGCCGAACTGCTGACTCGAGCGGAGGGCCTCATAGCCATGGACATGGTCGACGGTCTGAACGTTTTCGATAACGCTTGTGAAGTTGTTGAGATTGAAAAAGACGGAGATATGGTCCGTCAGGCGCTGGCGGAGCGACAGATCCCATCGCGAGTAGCTCTGCACCACGGGATCGTTCATCCCGCTCGCGGAATAGGAACTGTTGTATTGCCCCTGGAAGAACACGGACACGCGTCCCGAGAAACCGGCGATATCGTAGCCGAGCGCGACATTGCCGAAGAATTCCGGCTGCGACTCGAGCTTCTGCTTCGTCTCCACGTAGCGCGACTTGTATTGCGGGAGCGGGGGGAAGCCGGGAATCGTGATGTACGTCGTATCGGTTACATAGCCGAGCACCCACGTCTCCGAACGGACGAACGAGAAGTTGTAACTGAGGACAACATTCGAGAGAAGTCCGGGCAGCCACGTGAGATTCGCCTGATGTTCAATCTCGAGCCCCCAGACTTTCGTCGGTTTCGAGCTGTTCACGGCATAGGACAGGCTCAGCGGAGAATTGACGGGGATGTTCGGTTGCCACGCAATCCCCAGGGTGTCCAGCATCGAGCTGCGATCGCTGGGATTGTACGTTCCGACCAGTCCGGAGACCGAATGGAACATGTCATCGATGACCCGAAGGTACACGGACACCGAGAACAGTCCGATCTCGTTGCTGAAGACTGAAGTGTTCAGTTCATAGTTCCACGACTTCGCGTTCTTCAACTGCGGGTTTCCGACCACCACGATGTCCCGGGGATTGGTGACACGCAGGATGTTCTTCAGCAACCGCGTATTGAAATCCGGGCGGGCGATCGCCCGGTATGCCGCAAGGCGTACCGACATAAAATCGGTCGGCCTGACCGAGAGGTGGAAATTGGGCATCCACATCGTCTCGGTATACGTGGACATGGTGTCCAGGAGAAGACCCGTTGTGGGGAAGCCGCCGAGCGGCGTATTGACGTATTTTGCGCCGTAGTCGTTGTTCTCTTTTTCCACCCGGAGTCCCGCGATGAACGTCCACTGCGCGCCGAAGTTGAAGGTGTTCATGACATACGCCGATTGGACGCGCTCGATAATGTTGTAGTAATCCGCTGCGGCCTCCGGATTGCCGTAATATTCACTCTGGCCGGACGACCCGATGCCGTTCTTGTTCAGGTCATACCATTGACGAATTGCATCCCTGTTGATCAGCGGATCCAGATTGTACTTGTCGAAGAGGTTCCGCTGCGCGACAGGGGAATCAAGGAAGTTCGTGAGGAGAACATTGCGCCCCAACCGTGCCAGATTGGCAAACCGTGTGCCCGCGAAGTTCTTCGGGGTAATGGTCCCATCGCCGTTGAGCGTGTTGTCCTGATAGTAGCCGAGGTAGTACGGCGCGATCATCTCCGACGTGGCCTTGAAGCGGTTCTTATAACTGTACTTGCCTCCGAGCTTGAATTCGCCGGAGACGGCTTCGCTCAGCGCATACTTCCGCGCAAGGTCAAGATGGATCGTCTTCTCACGATCGAAGTTCTTTTCCGTGTCGAATGCGCCGGTGTCGATGTATGCCTTCTCGAAATTGTTGTAGGCGTACGGAATCAGGCCTTCCGGTGCCCCTTGCTGGACGGAGCGGGGAATGGGCGCCATGCCCGCGGAATCGACGATGGAAGGCTCCAGAAAGGACATGCGGTAGTCGTAGGGAGTCTCCGCTTTCGATTCTGCGAAGGATAGTCCCCAGACGACGCTCGTGTTCAACAGGGTATTGTCACCCCGGATTGCACTGTTGAAGGTGTTAATATTCTGCTGTTCGTCGCGAACGTTGTAGGTAACGTAGTCTCCCACCGGGTAGTCCCGGTTGTAAATCGTGAAATCCCGGTCCGTGCGATTGTAGAGGTTGTTGATCCGGATCGTCCCGTTGTCCGGAGTATTGATGTCCAGGAGTAGTCCGGCACCACCGCGTTTCCGGGTTTCGTCGGTGAAGTTCACGTTCAGGCCGTCATAGAGCAGTCCGGTCCCACCGAGCGACGTCTGGTTTTCGAGGTCTGTGCTAATCTGTTCATTACTCCTGTCCCGGCGTTCGAGGTTGCCGGTCACCTGGACACCGAGCACATCGTTGAAGAAGCGCTCGCCGTATTTCCCGTTGAAGTCATACTGGCCGGAATTGTTGGTCAGATGACTGTATGCTCCCTTTGCGTCGACGCGGAACACCCTCTCGGAAGGCGCCTTCCTGGTCACCAGGTTGATGCTCCCCGCGATGGCATCGCCGTCCATGTCGGAGGTGATCGCCTTGAAGAGCTCGACGCCCGCCAGGGTCCCCTGGGAGAAGGTGCTGAGGTCGACGCCCCGCGAGTCGGGGTCCGTCGGAGGAATGCGCACACCGTCGATCGTAAACGTCGTGAACTTGTCGCTCATGCCGCGGAGGATGACCTTGTTCGCCTCGCCCCCGGACCGGATCAGCGATACGCCGGGAAGGCGGCCGATCGCCTCCGCCGCATTGGCGTCAGGCAGTTCCTGGATCTTTTCCTCCGAGATGACGTTCACGATCGTCTTCGAGGTGAGCTGCTGGTTGATGGCCGCGACCTGGCCACGCGCCTGACCCGTCACCACGACCTCGCTCCCTTCGATGACGTCGGCGGGGAGGTTCGCGTTGAACGTGATCGTTTCCCCTTCGTGAATGGTGACGTCCCGTTCTCGGCTCTTGTAGCCGACGTACGAAACCCGGAGGCGATACGAGCCGACCGGGATATTCGTGACCTTATACGCTCCCTCAAGATCCGTCACCCCGCCAAACGCCGTCCCGACAAGGTGGACGTTGGCACCGACGAGAGGGTCATGGGTTGTCGAATCAACGACCGTACCCCGTATCAATCCCTGCGCAAAGAGGACCCCAGGGAAGACGAGGAGAAAAGCGATGCCTGGCAGCGAACGTTTCATAAGCGATTGCCTCCGTTGATGACCGCACTGCAGTTGGATCTACTTGATGAGGACAGCACTGGGCAACGCACCCGCGCCGAATTCCGCGGCCTGCGAACCCCCGTCGACACCGACCCGGTCGAGACGGATGTCGCGCGATGTTGATCCTTCCACTCTGATCAGACATCCCTTCGCGGACCGGTACGATCCGCGGGAAAAGGTGATTCCCGTCCCTGCGTTCACGATGATGGCCGGCCCCTCTTCCGCGACGATGGTGCATCCGGTAAACCGGACGTTGTCCGCGTCGATGCAGGTCACCCCGCGCCGCGCTGTAACGAAAACGGAATCAAACTCGATATTTTTGATCGGCACCTCGGGGAGCCCGTTGACGAGCACGGCACGCGCCGCGCCGTTGCAGACAACATTCTTCACGACAAAGTCCTGAAATCGCGGTGTGCGGGATGTGATGGGAACCGCCTGACGGTTCGACCGGTCCTTTGCAGATTCCACCTCCGGCGCACCGCCGCTGTAGTACATGTCGAACAAAATCGCCTCGTTCACGATCGCGCGCATCTGCACACCGTTAATGGAGACACCCTCCACCACCCCTCCGCGCCCTCTTCCGGACTTCAGCCGGATCCCGACATCGGTGCCGATGAAGACGCAGTTGTGGACCGAGACATTCTTCACTCCGCCATAGCTTTCGCTTCCAATCACGAATCCCCCGTGCGCACGGTAGACGGTACAATCGGCGATCACGATCTCGCTGCACGACGGACCCGGTTTCTGGAGCGGCGAGGGCTCCGAAGGCTTCAGACACAACCCATCGTCGCCTACATCGAGCATTGAATTGAAGACGATCACTCTCCGACAGGCACTCAGGTCGATTCCGTCACCGTTCATCGCGAACCATGGCGTAAGCACGGTGACATCCCGGATGACAATGTTCTCCGATTGAATGGGGTGGATGTGGTACCGCGGCGAATTGCGGAAGGTGGGCCCGTCGAGAAGGATGCCGTCGCACCGGACGAATCGGACAAGATCAGGACGGAGGAACTGTTTTGCCTTCGCGAAATCCGCCCTCCCCGGGTGCGGGTTTGTCGCGTGAAGCGTCCTGAGGTATTGTTCTCCGTCGAGCGCCTCTTGGGACGGCCACCATTGCGCGCTGTCCGCCGTGACGACGCCTCCGCCCGAGATCAACGTCCTCCACTCTCGGGCGGTCTGCTTTTCGCGCAGCACGTATCTCCACACTTCGCCTGCACCGTCAATGATCCCTTTTCCGGTGATGGCGATGTTTCTGGCGTCGTGAGCGGAAATGGGGGATGCGACGAGGAAGCCACGTGAACTATCCCCGTCCCGTGGAACCATCGGGAAATCCTCGAGCCGATCACTCAGTTGCAGAAGCGCTCCGCGTTCCAGATTGAGGCAAACGTTGGATTGAAGCTCGATCGGCCCGGTAAGCCACATCCCGGCCGGCACATCGATCGTCCCTCCTCCGGCCGACACACAGGCCTCAATCGCAGAAGCGAATGCCTGCGTATTGAGCGTCCTACCGTCGGGGACGGCACCGAATTTCCGGACGTCGAATCGTCTCTCCGGAAACTGTGGGACCTCCACGCGAGCCATCTCAAAAGGGAGGCCGGCACAACGGGCAGAGACCTCGGCGGCGAGTGTCGTTTCAGGTTGCGTATGGACGATCATCGCAGACATGAGAAGACCCAGGAGCGCCCATCCCGGCGATGTAGTTTTCAGTAGATTCATCTGGAGAGCGAAAGATCGGCGAGGCCCTTTCCGCGGCTTGGACAATCGTCCATTCATTGGGTGCCGCAGGAGCCTCAACAAGGCTTGAATATAAGGATTACCGGTTACGTTACCGGTAACTTTCACGCGTAAGAAGCTACAAAACTCGAATTGTTTTGTCAACCCTTAGGTCAAATTTAATCTTTGAGAACGGAGATTGACAGATTTAGGAAGGAAAATCATCGAGAATATCGATTCAGTTCCGGCCGTGTCCGGCCGCTACGGAGATACCGTCAACGACGTTGTCAAACGGATATCGGACGACGATCCCCCAATCTGCAGCTGGTACACTCCCGGCTGCACGACGTAGTCGTTTTTTTGTTCATCAAAAATCCTGAAGCTCCGAACCGGCACAGCCAGCGACACGACCCTTTCCTCGCCCGACTGAAGATGGATACGTCGGAACGCCTTGAGCGAATGAATCGGGTCATCCGGCCCGGCAATGGGGAGCTTCTCATAGAGCTGGACGACTTCATCGCCGTCACGGGCACCTGCGTTCTTCACCGTGACTTTGACTGTGACGGTATCCCCGGACCGGGCATTGACCTGTGAGCATTCGGCCTTCTCGTACTCGAACGTCGAATATGAGAGACCAAAGCCGAACGGATACAGGGGCGATCCGGAAAAATACCGGTAGGTTCTCCCCTTCATCGCATAGTCAGTGAACGCGGGTAGATCTCCAGTAGATCGGTAGAACGTTACCGGGAGTCTTCCCCCAGGATTGTAGTCCCCGAACAGAACGCTTGCCACGGCATTCCCCCCTTCCTGTCCCGGGTACCATGCCTCCAGAATCGCCGGTACGTGATCATTCGCCCAGTTCACAGCGAGCGCGCTTCCGTTCAGGAGAACAAGGACCGTCGGCTTTCCGAGCGCGACAATTCGCTCCATGAGATCTTCTTGTGTCGAAGGCAGGGCGATGTCTGTCCGATCTCCACCGAGGAATCCGGGAAATTGCACATTCATCTCTTCCCCTTCCAGGGAGGGAGAAAGCCCAAGGACAAGGACCACTTGATCGGCTTTCTTCGCCGCGGCAATGGCCTCGGTAGCCTGGTCGATTCCCTTGCGCTTCCATTCGAGACGCGCGATTGCATCGCCGTCATGCTCATAGTATTCCAGTCGTATCTTGTGCGGTTCGCCGGCCGCCAGTGCAATCTCCTTCGCAAACGATCTTGCTGATCCGTCTCTCCAGTCCTCAAGGAAGAGCTGTCCATCGATGTAGAGCCGGAAGCCGTCGTCGACCGTGACGCCGAGAAGATACTCCCCCGTCGTATCTGCGATCAGTGTTCCCACCCAGCGCACGGAAAATTCATCGGCCGGCATCTCCGGTCCCGGTGCCGCGACACCCCAGAGAAAGTTCACGGTCGAATCCACACGCCGCATTTCCGGACTCCCGTCAAATTCCATATTATCATAGTAGAGACCCGTCAGCCCCTGCGCGGAGAGGCCATTCTGAACGGTCAGGAGATTTCTCATCGGAATCGGGAAAAGCCTGTCGGGCATGCCCTGCGCGAGCTCGCACCCCCGGGCGTAGATCACCGATGTCCCTTTGGGCACGGAGTTCCTGATTCCCTGGACGATTGTCACGGGATGCGACGGGGTACCGTTATAATTTCCCAGGAGCACGTCGACGTCATCAGCATTCGGACCGATCACGGCAATCGTCCCCGCATCCCTTCGCAATGGGAGGGCGTGATTGTCGTTTTTCAGAAGGACGATGCTCTCGCGCGCAACACGCAAGGAGAGAGAATCATTGTCCTTCGTGTCGTTCATCGTGATCGGGATTGCGGAATACGGATCCTTTTCCGGAGGATCGAACATCCCAAGCCGAAACCTTGCGGTCATCAATCGTCGTACCGATCTGTCGATGTCCGGCTTCGCAATGAGTCCGCGCGTCAACGCCTCGACCAGGCTTTCATACTCGTTGCCGCACGTAAGATCACACCCCGCCTTGACCGCCATTGCCGAGGCCTCTGCCTCAGTCTGGACAACCTTGTGTCCCGTGAAAATATCGCTGATCGCCCCGCAATCGGATACGACGTAGCCGGCAAAGCCCCAGCGCCCACGAAGGGTCTTCCCCAGAAGGAGATCGCTCGCACAGCACGGTTCGCCCATGTAACGGTTGTAGGCTCCCATGACCGACCACGCGCCTCCCTCGGTGATCGTCGCTTCAAAGGCTTGCAGGTAGGTCTCGAAGAGATCCTTCCGGCTCGTCCGCGCATCGAACGTGTGCCGGAGAGGCTCCGGCCCGCTGTGCACGGCGAAGTGTTTCGGCGTGGAGATCACCTTGAAGTAGTTCGGGTCGTTCCCCTGCAATCCTTGTACGAATGCCACACCGATACGGGACGTCAGGAAAGGATCTTCGCCGTAGGTCTCCTGCCCGCGACCCCACCGTGGGTCGCGAAAGATGTTGATATTCGGCGACCAAAATGTCAATCCGGTGTAGATCCCTCTCTTTCCTTCCTTCAGGGCTTCATTATGTTTCGCGCGGGCTTCGGTCGATATCACGTCCGCTTCCTGGCGGATCAAATCCGGATCGAACGTCGCAGCCATCCCTATCGCCTGCGGAAACACCGTCGCAATACCGTTCCGCGCAACCCCGTGAAGACACTCGTTCCACCAGTTGTAGGCCGGAATCCCCATGCGCGGAATTGCGGCCGCTTCATATTGCATCTGGCTTATCTCTTCCTGAACGGTCATCCGGGAGACTAGATCGTCAACCCTTCGTTCACGTGGCAGGGACACGTCACGAAACGGAAATGACGACGAATCTTGGGCGGAAGAAGGACACGGTAGGACGAACAAGAGAAAGAGCAAAGGGATGATTCTCATTTCGATACCTGCCAGAAATGCGAGAGAACTTGGGCTGGAGCACGATGCGACGAGGACAGGGGGCAAACGTCCGTCTCAGGGAAGGCCGCGACCGTTGGAAAGTAGTGGAATTTGAGCACTTCCGCAACCGGCTTTCCCCGACGTCCCAACGCAAATGTTGCATTTTAGTGGCGAAAACTCCATTTTGCCATCCATTCAAGAGTACCCAGGCGATGGTACACCGCTTCTTCTGCTGATCATCCACTGATCAAACACCAGCTGCTGGAGAAACCGTGAAGATTGTGAAGGGAATCCTCGTTGTCCTTGTGGCGGCATTCGTGGTCATACAGTTTATCAGACCCGAGCAAAACGTCCAGCGACGGCCCCCGGGAGAAGGTCTCGGGGACCTTTTTCCGATCCCGGATAGCGTCCACCAAATTCTGGTTGTTGCGTGCTTCGACTGTCACAGGTGACAGCACCCGATATCCCTGGTACGCCTCCGTGCAGCCTTCGGCCTGGTTCCTCAGCAACCATGTCCATAACGGGAGACGCAATCTGAACTTCGACGAATACGCGACCTATCGTCCGTTCCGCCAGTTTGGAAAACTCGTCCAGATAGAACGACAGCTCAACGAAGGCGAGATGCCTCTCTCATCCTACCTCCTCATCCATCGCGACGCGGTCCTCTCCCAATCGCAGAAGGATCTGCTCATCGCATGGAGCAGAGCTTTGCGCGATTCTCTCCGGCAGCGATATCCCCCCGATAGCCTCGAGCGTCGACGTCCGCGAGACGGCCGCGAAGCGGAACGGGCGAAAGGTGGAGGTGGGGATTGACAGGCGCCTACTGCCGAACCCTCCGAGGGTCGTCCTCGACCTGTCCGCGGAGCGCGAACGACCGGTCGTCGATCGCACGTTGCGTAGCGAGAATCCCGTCGAGGTGATCGCATTCGTGCTGGAGAAGCTCGGACAATGAACCCTCGAGCCGGAGCCCGCACTCCTCCCACTTCTCGTTCCGAAATCGGATCCGGCAACGCACGTGTCGGCGAACGCGGACCAGGATCTGCGGAAAGCACATGCAATCGTCCCACACTTCGAACTTTTCCTTGCTGAGCTCGTCGAGAACGGGATTGAAGAACACCGTTGGCTCGCCGACGTGCATGTACACCATTCGCTTTCGCACTCCTATTTGCGGTGCCGCAATCGCGCGACCCACTCCATAGCGTGAGCGGAAGTCCAGAAGCGTGTCGTGGAGATCCTTCTTGACCCCCGCGAGGAAGAGAAGTTCCTTCTTGTCGACCTTCTCCGACGGTTCATAGAGCTGCGGATTTCCGAGCAAGAAGATTTCTCTTGTGGCCATGGTTCTCCTACCGTTGATCGTGTGTGGAGAAAAGAGCGGACGGAGGCAACAGCCCGCGGGGAAGCCCCGGTCCTTCCATCAGGACACGCAACCTTTCTGCCCCGGTGTATTCGAAGTAGTCGATCTGGACTGCGTGAGACCCCTTTTCCAGATGAACCGTTCCCTCTTTCTCGCCGTAGGCATGCAGACCGTCGTTGTTGACGACAACAAGTGAATCAATTCGCAGCCGCGATCCGTCATCTGATCCGAGGACAAATATATAGTCTCCGGTCTTTTCGACGTTGAGATACCCGGCATAGCGCAAACCGAAATAGTCGGGTCGATGCGGCACATCCTCAAGGGTGCAGTCGTACGCCTTTGTTTCACTTACGACACGCACAGTGTCAAAGTCCGGCAATTGTTGCCATGTCCCCTCGAAGTATTTTCGGACGAGACCGTTCCGCGACGGGTCCACGAACGAATATCGCTGGGTGGAGACAAAGCTCGGGAATTTGCCCGGGAGGAACGCCCTTGCAGAGACGTCTGCACTCGTGGAAAGATGGATCGGTCCCGCATAGAGCGGCGACTGATCGTTCGGCAGCGTCCCATCGAGGGTGTAGCGAATAGTGATCGCGGGCACATCAGAGTGGATCGACACATCGATCCCCGTCCTTGCCGTAACGGCCAGGGAGTCAGGGAGAATGACCGGCTGCGGAGTCAAGTGCGACGCACCCGACCATCGTCCCAGCATACCTTCGGCAGCTTCGAGAGGATTCCGAAGCGGAGTTGCCGGGGAGACGCCGGATCGTCGCGTCCATCCCTCTTCCCACGCGATCAGCGAATCTGACGGAACTTCCTTCCCGGGGGGAAGAGTCCGGAGAAGCGAAAAATATTTCCGCCAGCGACCGACGTAGAAGTCTCTGACGAGGCCTCCCCACAATTTCGAGGCATAGTCAAAGAGATCGGGACCTCCCCAGAGCGTCAGCCTGGAGTCTGGCATTCCATTCATACACGGCTTGTTCCTCCGGTGTCCTCCCCCACCTCCGCGCATCTCCGATCCAGCGTCCAAGTGTCTGATCGGGACGGGCACTGAGAAGAGCATCGATGTCCTGCATAATTGCAATGCCCTCGGATGCGAGAGAATCCCGCAGATCCGGCAGCCCGGAGTCGTGCGCACGGATTGCATCCCGTAGCCGCTCGTCGGCAATTCCGCCAAGCCACTGGACCGCGAGCTCGATCGCATCATCGATATACAATGGTTCGACCCTCAATCCGGCTGAGCACGAGAAATAATCCTTCAGCGCCTGATGGAACGTCGGCGACACATCCACATTGCCCATCGCCCCGCGATGCGGCCGCTCCTGAAACGCATGCCGGATGTTTCCCGCCCCCGCGCCGTACGCCGATTCGACAAGTTCCCGCCATGCACGATCCATCGCCGGTGGACACGACCCGTAGCGGGCCTGCGCATAGTGGCGGAGCCATTGTGACAACTGGACCGTGTCGCTGCGCCACATCATGTCGGTCGCAAGCTCGTACACCACGTCATTGTTCTCGATTCCTTCGGGAGCGAGACCCATCCCGACGCGGTGCCCGGCATCGGGGGAGGACAGGGATTCGACAGGGTCCTTTGCAATGATCGGAAGGTTTCCATTGAGTGGATTGTTTCCGCCGAAATTATGGATCATGCTATAGATCCATTCCTTCCCGTAAAATCCGTGCTGGGCCTTCCACCCGTGAAACGCCTCATTTGCAAGGTCGAGGATGATCATCCGGTCGTCGGGGACATCCCTGAGCAGGGCGCGGACCGATGCTGAATCCCAGAAAGCGGCATCGTTGTAGAAGAGCCAACCCTGCATCACCCAGATGCCTTCTGGATCCGCATCTGCGATCGGCGAGAACACCGCCTTGCCGAACGAAGCCAGCTCATCATATCTCCCCGTGGGAGTTACCGGGACTGTCATCTCGTTGAAGCTGTCCGCTAGATAATACCGCACGGGACCGAACGTCCTGCGGTACTCCTGGATGAACTTCACTCCGATCTCATGAAAGAGCGGTGATGTGGGAAAAAGGAGATGTGTCCGGTGATCCTCGGGAAAGCTGCCCCATGCGGAAAGCATTTCGACATGCGCCTCAGGGTGAATCCGTTGAAACGCGGCGGGCACGAAGCCGGAGAACGCCGGCACGACGGGGTCCATATTCAGTTCGCGCATCCGTTTCAGGATCTGTTTCTGGAGGGACTCTTGCGATTCGATCCAGTGTTGAGGCAGCGGGCCGCCATGTTTGTTCACATTTCCCATTCGATGCCACGGAAGGAACGCCGGTCCAGTGAAGTAGTCCGACAGTTCAGCGTCGGTAATTCCCATGGACTTCCACACGCGTTGCCAGATTGCCTCCTCCCCCACCATCGCAAGGGGCATGTTGATTCCATGGAGAGCCATCCAATCGAGCTCCTGTTCCCATCGCCGCCAATCCCACCACACTGTCGAATAACCGAAGGTGCATACATTGAAATATTGCCGGTAACGATTCGGACAGACGATGCGTGTCCTTGCGAAATCGGGAAATCGAGGGGGCAGAGAACAGTGTGTTCCGCTCCAAGTCACCTCGACATTGCACGCTTCACGCAGGTATTGGTACGCGCCCCTGCATATTGCGACGGCATCACTTCCTTTGACATGCACCTTCCCCCCGGCGGCGGACACCTCGAACACATCCTTTCCCCGCTCACGGGAAATCTCCGAGAGGACAAACGATTTGGCCCGCGCACCAAGCAGGCGACTCAGTACTCCGCGAGCGGCATCAACATCCGGCTGCCGGGCGGGAATTGCCAGGGCGGCTTCTGGTGTTAATCCCAGAGATGCCGCGGCCAGCATCCACAGGACGGCACATTTGATAGCACCGATGACACCCTGTTGCGCGTTTCGAGATATTGGGAAAAGAGTCATTGGGGTCCTGGAGGACAGCGTGATTGGGCAATTTCGATGAGTGAATGGACAAATGTAGGGAACCCCGTCGAGATTTGCATCTCAAATCCAAATTCGCTCTATTAGAGACGTTACCCCGCCCCACGGGATATACTTGTAAGGGTTACTGAAAAGAGCCTTCTTCGCTACCGCAAGTACACTTTCACACCGATTTTCAAGACACACTGCGTGTCATACTCTATCATTTCAATGATCTTGCACTAATCCGGGAATTCAGGGGACCTTTCCTCATTGCCGAATATCGGGGGCTCTGAGCGCGTGATCCATTGGAACTACAGCGGCGCGGATCCGGTTCGACACGTTCGTCCGAAAGGAGTTATAACGCCTCAGCCATGATTCGACCACTGATAGCCTTCATGACGCTTTGCATGATTCCGCTGGTGTCCTTTTGTCAGATCTCTCCGGGAGAATTGACGAGCGCACATGCGAACCTTGAAGGGGTGCAAAACTGCACGAAGTGCCACACAATCGGAAAAACGATTTCGAACGATCGTTGCCTCTCGTGCCATACGGAGATCTCTACACGGGTACAGGCACGAAAAGGCTATCATGCCACAGTGACCGCCCAGCCGTGTGCCACCTGTCACAGTGAACATCACGGAAGGGATTTCAGCATCATCCATTTTGATCGGTCGAAATTCGATCACAACACCACAGGGTACCCTCTTATCGGCAAGCACGCGGGCGTTTCATGCGATTCATGTCATGTCCGGAGCAGAATTACGGCTGCCGATATCCGCTTGCTCCTCGACAAACGTCACACGACCTACATGGGGCTGGAGAGAGTGTGCAAGGATTGCCATACCGATCAGCACCGGGGGCAATTCACCAGCACGTGCGATCAGTGCCACACCGAGAACGGATGGAAGCCTGCGTCGAAGTTTTCTCATGACCGGTCCCGCTATCCCTTGACGGGAAAACATGCGAAATTGGAATGCGCCTCGTGTCACAACAGGAATATCCCGAACACGGATGCGGTTGTCTACCGTGGTCTTGCATTCTCGACATGCAACGACTGTCACCAGGATCCGCACCGCGGGAAATTCACGCAGCCATGCACGGCCTGTCACACGACCCTGGCATGGCAGCAGGTCTCGGGAAAGGAGTTCGACCATGCCCGGACCCGGTTCCCGTTGCTGGGAGCGCACGCGAAGCTGCAGTGCGCGTCCTGCCACGCGAAATCTCCGCGCGAACGCAATGCGAGCGGCGAACTGGGGTTCCACGTTACGCGGTTCCAGGCATGCGCGGACTGTCATGCAGACGCACATGCCGGACAATTCGCCCACCGGCAGGACAAAGGCCGATGCGAATCGTGTCATAACGAGCAGAGTTTCACGCTCGTCACGTATACGGTCGAAGACCACGCGAAATCTCCGTTCGTGTTGACCGGCGCCCATGTTGCGACGCCCTGTGTCGCGTGCCATGTTGCCAATGCAGTGAAAGCAAAAAGCACGCGACGGTTTCAATGGGAAGGGTCCATCACGTGCCTCACGTGCCACAAAGACATTCATGGCGGACAGTTCAGCAATCGACCGGCCGCGTGCGAGGGGTGCCACAAGACCAGCGCCTGGAGCGATCTCCTGTTCGATCACGGCAGGACGAAATTTCCTCTCGATGGCAAACACAAGTCCACCTCCTGCGATCAATGTCACGTGAAGGCGACGGTCGTACGTTACGCCGGATTGACGATGGTCTGTGCCGACTGCCATCAGAAGGACGAACCGCATGCCGGCCAGTTCGCCGTCGATGGAAAGACACGGTGTGAACCGTGCCACACCGCCGTCTCCTGGAAGAATTCAACGCTTGATCATTCGAAGACACGGTTCCCGCTGACCGGCAAGCATGAGGCCGTGGCCTGCGCGCAATGTCATACGTCGGAGACCATCGGCGGGAAAAGCGTGGTCCGATACAAGCCGCTGGGGATCAAGTGCGAAGATTGTCATGGAACCGCGCCAAACACCAAGAGTCTCAGGTAGTCAAATCCACTCACACTGATCGACTGATTACAGGTCTCCATTGATGCTCAAGGCCCTTGTTCTCCTCTCCCTCTGGCCTCTCGCGCTCTCTGCCCAGGTGTCGCCCCATGGCCCGCTGTCCATGCGCTGTAGCGAGTGTCACACAACCGACTCCTGGAACCAGGTTTCCATTCCTTCGACCTTCGATCACGACACGACGTCGTTCCCCCTCCGCGGAGCCCACAGGCATGTCGATTGTGTCTCCTGCCACCGGAATCTGCGGTTTGCCGGAACGACGATGGAATGCATTGGGTGCCATCGCAAGGATTTCGACGGGGCTCCGACGGTGGATCATCGCCTCGCCGCGTTTTCGACCGACTGTACCCTGTGTCATGCCTCGGATCAATCGTCATGGCTGGTCTCCTTCGACCACGATAAGACGGATTTCCCAACGAGAGGCATTCATGAAAATGTGCCGTGCACTGCATGCCACACGAACAACCGCTTCCGTGGGACTCCGGTCGAATGTGTGGCGTGCCACCGGGCCGCGTATCTTGCAACGACGAACCCCAATCATCAACAGGCCGGGTTCTCCACCGAGTGCGCAACGTGCCACCGTGCGCTGACGTGGCAGCCCGCCTCGTTTTACCCGCACGACAATTTCTTCCCGATCAGCCAGGGATCAACCCACCATCCCGGTGTCTGGAATACGTGCAACGATTGCCACCTCCAACAGCCGGTCTATACCAACTTTGAATGCATCTATTGCCACGAACACACCAAATCGCGGACTGATGCTACGCACAGCGGACGCGAGGGGTATGAGTACAAGAGCACGGCATGCTATCGGTGCCATCCACGGCCATAGCGGGGGATCAGTGACTATCCGTTTTCTCTCCTTCCTTCTTCTGGTTGCAGGCGGCACTGCATGGGCACAGACGCCGGCGCGCATGGAGGTGAAAGTCACCTTCGTCACATCAACCCATGTCTACTTCGATTCGGGATCGGAAGAAGGGGTCATCGTCGGCGATACCGTCACCGTCCTTCGATCAGGGTCGGAGATCGGTACGGCGATCATTTCCATCGTGGCGCCTCACTCCTCCCTTGCGCGCATCGCGTCCGTCGATTCCCTGATGCACATCGGCGATGCCGGCGTCATCCGGAGAGGGGGAACACCGGTCGTCCTGAAGGTCCCCCGGCCGGCAGATTCGCTCACTGCGCGGGCAGGAGAGTCGAATGATCGAGGCCTGGTGGGGCTCTCCTTTACGCGGCACACGGAGAACACAATTCGCGGAAGAATCGCCCTCCAATACTTCGGAGAACTCGCGGAGGATTCACGGCTGAACCTCCAGGAGCCTTCCGTTGCGGCCATGCTGAACGTGGAAGACCTCGGGGGGACAGGCATGAATTTCTCGCTTAACGCGCGTGGCGTCACCGATCTCACCAATGCCTACCCCCAATTCGGCACGAACAACAAATCCCGGATCGACGTATACGACTTCAGGCTATCGATGGACCAGCCAACGGATCATTTCGGTTTTGCGCTCGGCAGGATGGTGTCCGGATATGTCGGGAGTCTTGGGCTGTTCGACGGCGGTCAGGTTCTTGTCCGTGAATCGGGAGTCGTCGCGGGCGCAATTGCGGGGCGTGCTGTCGGGCAATCGGCACTCGGCATCAGCGGGGACCAGATGAAGTCAGCGGTGTTCGTCGGCGTCCAGGAGAGGGACAGCGCATTCCACGATTATGAGGGAACAATCGCGTATGCGCGGCAGACGCTCAACGGGAATCTCGATCGTCAATTTTTGACCCTCCAGGGCTCGACCTTCCTGGGTTCTTCATTCCAGGCGTTCGGCAATGCAGACCTCGAGTTGAACGGCATCCACAATAGTCAAAGGACGTCGACTGCAGGTCTTTCCAACGCGTCGCTCTTTCTCAACTACACCTATGCCTGGTGGTTGTCGGGAAGCATCAGCTACGATGAATCGCGCAGCGTCTATCTCTTTGAGACGATGAAGAGCATCCCGGACAGCCTGTTCAGTGAAGCGTTGCAGCATGGTGTCCGGCTGAGCCTGACAGTGCGCCCCTGGAAGGACCTGGCGTTTTCGGGATCGGCAGGATACCGATCCCGTCAAGGTGATGCGCGCCCTTCTCATACCCTTTCCGGATCGATGAGGGCATACGACGTGTTCGCGACGGGATGCAACGCCACTCTGCGGTACACCAATGCCATCAGCACGTTCCTGACGGGGAACGATGCGACCGTCGAGCTGGACCGTGTCCTGTTCCGGGACCTCGATGTCACTCTCCGGTATGACCATTACGCATTCGGAATCGACGTTCTCCATCAAGTGTATCTGACGCAGACATTTTCGCTCGATACCCAATATCGATTCTCCCGGAGCTGGTACGGCATCCTCCGGGGCGACTACATTCTTGACAACACCATGAACAGCGTCCGGTTTCAGTTTGAGCTGGGGCTGTGGCTCTAGGCCGTCCACGACCTCGAACCGGTCATGCTATGATCGCTCGACTGCGACGAGCGTGATATCGTCCGATTGGGGCCAGTCGTTTCTGTGCGCGTTGACCGCCGCGATGACCGCATTCACTGTCGACTCCGCCATATGATTCCGCGATTCCAGGACGAGTGAGAGCAGACGGTCCCTTCCGAATTGTTCCAACCGTTGATCCATGGCTTCCGTAATTCCGTCGGTATACATGAGGAGAAGATCGCCATGTCCAAAGTCGACGGATTCCTCTTCGAACGCAAAGTCTTCCAGCATTCCGAGACCGATCCCCCCTTTCGCCAAAAGCGTGCTGCTTCCATCCGCACGGAGAAGCAGGGGATGTTCGTGTCCTGCATTGCAGTAGTGGAGCCGGTGAAGGGACGTGTCGAGAATCGCATAGAAGAGCGTCGCAAACTTCTCAGGGCTGGTGCTTGCATGAAGGAGATGATTGGCGCGCCGCAAGCATTCCGAGGGGCTAGAGCGCAGCAGCGTTTGTCCCCGTAGGGTCGCCTGGAGATTCGCCATCAAGAGCGATGCGGGAAGGCCTTTCCCGGACACATCGCCGATGCACACGGCAAGACGGCTCTCATCCATGCGAATGAAATCAAAATAGTCCCCTCCGACCGCAAGCGCCGGAATGTTGCGCCCGCAAATGGAGTACCCCGAAATCTCCGGCGCCGTTTGGGGAAGCAGTTCCTGCTGGATGGTCGCGGCCAGCCGGAATTCTTCCTGCATTCGCGCAAGCTCTCTCCCTTGTTCGTGATAGCGCGCATTCTCGATTGAGACAGCGATCTGCGTCGACAGGAGCCGAAGCACCTCCACGCGATCGGGAGTGAATGCCCCTTCGATGAGATTGTTTTCGAGATACAAAATCCCCGCGAGCTTCCCCTGGTGCATCACGGCGGTGCAGAGGATGGATTTGGGATGATTCGCGGAGAGATACGTGTCGGAGGAAAACCGGCCGTCACCTCTGGCATCGTGAATCACGATATCCTGGTGTGTCCGGGCGACATAGCGCACAATCGCTTCGCAGGCGAGCGGGGAGCCATCCAGCGGCTCGGAAAGCTGGACGCGCGACCGTTTGGCACGGATATCTCTCTCTGCTTCGATCATGAGCGATGTCTTGTGCTCCGTGACAAATACCGCGCGCTCCGCCCCTGCGTTTTCCACGACAATCTCCAGCATCCGATCAAGCAGGCGGGGCAACACGATCTCGCTCGAAAGGGCCTGCGATGCCTTCAAAACGGAGACCAAATCCAGCGAAAGGACGGAGGCGCCGGTCAGTGTCTGGGATGGTCTGCCGCCCTTCCCCGTCGCGCCGGTATCCTGAGACAACGGAAGGAGCGTGGCGAATTCCTGCTGAAGATCCTTCGCCTTGGCGGTTGCCCCCCAATGACTGAATCCTTCCATGGCAGAAGAAAGATAGTCAATGGCAATCCGCTGACGTCCCTGTTCCAGATGAAAGCGGCCTGCATATTCGCTCGCAAGAGCTTCGATGTGCGTGAATCCCTGTTCACGCGACGATTGGATGGCTCGGTCATATGCCACCAACGCCGATTCCGTCCTCCCCTCGAGTCGATCAAGCTCCGCCTGCACAAGGAGGTGTCGGCCTTCGAGGTTTGTCGGGCAGTATACGGCCCATCGCGCAAGGGTGCGCTCCAAACGGCGGAGCGTCTTCCGGGCACCCGTCGCTGCCGACGTCGACCGCGCCAGGGCGATGGCGTAGAAGAACGTAAACTCCCATTCCGCAACCTGTCCGATCAACGCGTGCCGGAACGGTTCCGACTCGTGCGCCACGGCGATCGCCTCGTCATACAGGCCGCGGATGCAGAGGCACTCCATCTTGAGAAAACGATAATACATCCGCGGGGGTGTATACCGGGTCGAATCGAGCGATGCGCGGTACGCTGTTTCATTGAACGCATCGTCCCCGAATGATGACGGCGATGCAGTCTTCCCGCACAGGTTCCGGACGTACTGCAGGGGGACGACAAAATAGTGTGCGATATCGTCATGGTGAATCGACCGGACGAATTCGAGGCAGGAAGCGGACTGTTCTTCCACGGTGCGCAGCGGAGCACCGGTGACGACAAGGGCCATCACCTGCTGTGACAACGCATACGAAGCGTAGAGGAGGTCGCCGGTTTCGTAGCTGAACCGATGAGCGGTCCGGATGAAGTTCGCGTTCGACCTGGCGTGATTGACCCAGTGGTTATGCAGCGTCCCCATCACAAAATTGCACCTGCCACGGAGCAGCGAGTTGTTGAACTTCTCGCTGAGTTTCACCCCCAGCAGTCCCAGCTGATACGCGGACTGGTGCGCCCCGAACCCTGCGCGGAGCAGAAGCCCGTAGATCCCGTACGCATAGGAAGAAACGTCGGAGTTCCCGTAGCGAAGAGTCAGGTTCAGCATTTTCGAAACGACGAGGGCGCTGAACTCCTCGCTCTCCGAATATGCGATGCCGAACAAACGCATCAGCAGGTTGACGGCAAAGCGCGGCTTTTCCGCGGTCATCGCCGGGAGATCGATCAGGCTTTCGATGGGGCGAGTGCGCACACGGAGACGGGCGATGCCCATCTCCTTGATCAGGGCAAGCCGGGAAGGATGGCGCGTCAACCGGACGCCAAGTTCCCGCAGTGCCTCGATCCCGGTGTTCAGAGCCTTGTCGATGTCACTGATATGGCTGTACTGGTCGATCTTTAGACTGTGAACACGCGCCCGGTCTGCAACGTGAGTAAACCGGCCGAGACACCCGTCGAAGACCAGTTCCGCTTCAGCAAAGCGGCCGAGCAGGTAGAGGCATTCTCCTTCCTCCAGTTTGAGATCTCGACACAGGGCGTACTCCGTTGTCCAATCCTCATCGTGGAGGAGCGCAATCCCCTGAGTGACATACTTGAACGCCGCAGCGTACGCGGAAGAGGCTTTGGCGCGCTTCCCTGCGAGGAGTTGCAGCTTCATGACCTGACGCCGCTCGAGGTCTCCGTCGATCTCCGCGCTGCCAAGGGTAAACTGCGCCACAATATCGAAGAGGCGTTGGCCAGGATCTCCGGCGATCCCGCCGGCAAGCAGCGTTCTGGCAATAAGATGATGGGTCTTCGCCCGCTGCCCGGCGGACTCGCGCAGATACGCGGCCTGTTGAACCCTGTCATGGGAAAACCGATACGAGACGCCCAGGAAGTTCGCGGGAGGAACGTACGACCCTTCCTTGTCGCGATCGTGACCGTCCCGCACAAATTTGTACGAATCCCCTATCGGGAAGATCAGTCCTTCCTGGACCGCGGGCCAGAGCGCATCCGCACCCTGGGGATGCGTTTGCCCTGTGACCAACGCATACGTGTTCAAATCAAAACTATTGCCGATGCAGGCCGCAACATGCAGTCCCAGCTTGGTCTTCTCCGGCAGTTTGTCGATCTTCCCTGCGACCAGCGAGACAACGTTGTCGGTGATCCCCCGCTCGCGAATTTCCTCAATATCCCACACCCATTCGTGCGATGAACTGTCGAACCGGAGAAGGTTCTCTTCATGGAGCGACTTCAGAAATTCCAGGAGGAAATATGGATTCCCGTCGGTCTTGGCCCCGATCATCAAGGCGAGATCCGTCGCGGCTTCCAGTGGACACCGGAGGGTCTCGGCAACGAGCGAAAGAATATCCTCCTCTGCGAGCTTGGCAAGTTCGATGGATTCAACGCTCACCCCGCGATCGAGGAGTTCTTTGAATGTCTGAGACAGAGGATGCGACGCGGGGGTCTCGTCAGGCCGCAATGCAGCGATAACCATGAGTCCTTCTATGTGCTCATCGGACAACAAGAGCTGGAGGAGCGCCGCGGACCCGTTGTCTGCCCACTGAACGTCATCGATGAAGACGACCAGCGGCCGTTCCTTGCTTGCGATCGACTGCACGAACCTGAGGATTGCGCTTTTGAACCTGTTCTCCGATTCTGCCCTGGGCAACTCTTCCAGCGCAGGCTGTTTGCCCAGGATCACGGCGGTCTCCGGAATGACCGCACACAGTACCCCCGCCAGCGCACCGAGTGACTCGCGGAGGGAGTCCCGCACGTGTTCAAGCTGCTGTTCCCCAAGGGAAAGGAGGTGATCAATCAATTCCCGAAAGGCATGGGCAAATGGTGCGTACGGGATATCATGAGAGAACTGGTCGAATTTCCCGGAGACAAATAATCCCCGCCGACGGAGGATGGGCTCCTGCAGTTCCCGCACAAGGGCGGATTTCCCGATCCCGGCAGGTCCTTTGATGAGGAGGAGAACGGGGCGCTCCCGGCACGAGCGGTCGAACGCTTCGTGAAGCGAACGGACGGCCGCGTCTCTCCCGTACAGTCGTTGCGGCAGTTGAAAACGTTCAGAGAAGTCCTTCAACCCGGGGGTAAACTCGTCGATGCGTCCGCCGGAGCCGATTCGTCGAAGACATTCCTCCAGATCGGATTGAAGTCCGAATGCGGTCTGATACCGTTCGTCCGCGTTTTTGGACAGGAGCTTCATCACGATGTCCGAAACCGCCTTGGGGATTCCCGGGTTGAGATCCGAGGGGGCCGCGGGACTTCGCGCAATGTGGGCATGGACGAGTTCAAGCGGATCCGACGACTGGAAAGGAAGCCATCCGATAAGGAGTTGATAGAGCGTCACGCCAAGCGCGTAGAAATCGGCCCGGTAGTCGATCACCCTGTTCACGCGACCTGTCTGCTCGGGAGAGAGATACTCCAGTGTCCCTTCGAGAACCCGCGGCCCGGTGTGCAGGGCAACTTCCCGGGGAATTTGCGAGGCGATCCCAAAGTCGGTGATCTTGACCTGTTCAGTGGCAGGGTTGATGATCAGATTTGAGGGGTTGATATCCTTGTGAACGATTCGCTGCTCATGGATCCGGGACAGCGCGAGAGTGACCTGAAGCCCGATCCGCAATGCTGTGGAAACGTCAAGCCGGTGCGAGCGAACATATTCATTCAGGCCCATCCCTCCAAAGTCCTCGAGCACCAACGCCGGGACGCCGGCGGTGGTCTCGAGACTGACGGGACGGACTATGCCAGGATGGTCAATCAGGCGAAGAAGCTCATATTCATGGTAGAGGCGCACTCCTTCGCTGAGCCGTTCCCGCCCGGGAAGCGGCGTCTTGATGATCACGGGCAGGCTGTCCGAGAGTCGTCGTGCGCGCAGGATCAGCGATGCGTTGCCGCGAGCAACCTGCTCCGGCGGGCTGTATCCGGGGATTTCAAACGGCAGACGGGATTGCACTGGTCTCGACCCTCCTGAATCTGAACGTCAGATAAATATAGATCGCATCGATGACCAGGGACATCAGTCCGAGCGACAGGAGAAAGGGTTTTCCAGGGTAGTGGTGAAGAAGAAAGATCGTATTCAATCCTGTCCCGACCGAGCGCAGCCAGGTGACGGACGTCAGCTCCACCACCGCGGAGGAACGACGGAGAAGGAGAAGCAGATAGAGGACCGAGATGAACATCTGCGCTATGTACGCGGAGGTCGCTCCGATGGGGGTGTCATACCCTCCCGACTTGAAAAAATAGTAGAGGACCGCCCATCCGACAACTGACAGGACCACGAAGGGTTTGAAATACGCCTTCAGCTCGGGGGTTACAATCTGGACCGAGCCGTAACGATAGACGCCGTAGATGATGTACAGGTCGAGGAAGAACCATGCGCGATAGGCCCAGACAAGGAGCGGGCCCATATCCGTCGACGGTGGGATCACACCCCAGACGATCTCCCACCCGAAATTGCTGCACGCGGCAAAGACGGGCATGCCGATGCTCTCCCCTTTTGCAATGCGCCGGATATAGAGGATATAGACCACAACCCACATGTAGCAACCCACGCCGAACAGGACGAGCTCGAATGGCGAGTAGTCCCTGAGGTTCACCAGTTGCTCCATACTCTACCCTTTCACCGAGATACTAGTGGCTGTCAATCTCTTTGAGTTCTTTCAAATCGATGGGAACGCTGAATGTCACTTCTCCCCCGTAGGTCCTGTTGATCAAATACTGGAGCAGGCCCATGCCGAGGTGTCCATCGACCATGGGTGCGACGCTCATATATGGACGGATCAATGCGTGGAGGTGTCGCAGGATCCACCGCAGGATGGCGTGTCCATGAAGGGGTTCGATCGCAATCCTGACGATCCCTTCCTGTCCCATCATTTCCTGCATGCAGATTCTCGGCATCGATCGAAAGCCAAGAAAGCGAAATGGGAACGGAATCATCTGCTCGAGCATTTCAAGGTTCGCTTGTCCCAGGGCGACGCCGTCAGGGTTCCCGGCGGCATCAACATAGTGACGCTGTTCATACAGCGTGTAGAACGCCTCGGCATCGTCGATGTCCGCAGGAATATAGGAGACGTCATCCGGGTCCGCGTGAGGATAGACTCCCATCATTCTCGCGAAGACGAGCCAGAGATAGAGGAAGTCGTTTTCCTCCTGGCGCGACAATCCCGCCCCGAGGGTCCGGAGCCCGCGGAGAACCAGGAGAGAAAAACCCATGATCGTGCCGAGCATGTCTTCCTGATTCACCGGCACTCCGTAGAGCGGCTCGTAATCCGGCCGGTATTTTCTCGTGAGATGGCGGATCCCTGCGTGAAGCAGTCGCAGCTTCTGCGCAGTGATGACCGCCCTTCCACCATGTTGGAATCCGCGGCAGGACGATACATTGATCACGGTTTGAAGAGTGGCAAGGAGCCTGCGGAAGGTGTGCGTGCGCAGCTCGCCGGAGATGTTCAGGATGATCGAGAGGTTCGGTGCGGCATACCCTTCGGGCAGGCTCTTCGTCAGGAGTGCGAGCGCGGCAAGGTAGACGTTTCGGATGAATACATGTTCCCCCCGGTGAATCCGCTCCTGGTCGACACCGGCCGGAAGCGCGTTCGTCTCTTCGAAGAAATGTGCCAGGCCCGGGAACACGTTCCCGGGCGGGATTTCATCGTTGGCATTCATCTGTCGAAAGAGCAAGCGAACGACACCCGCCTCATCGGAATGGATGATCGAATGCAGACTTTCGTCCGCGAGCGGATCGCCCTGGGTGCGCATTTCGTCGAGCAAGGACTCAGACCAGCGGGAAACGCTCATGGCAGGGCCTTCGATAGTGGCGATAGCGGATGTCGCGGATGAGCGCGATTTGAGAAGGAATCAGGGTCGAAAGTGCGGAAGACTCTTGCGGAGGAGCAGACGTGGCTCTGCGCCTCTGGCGGACACGCCGTGTGGACGATTACCGGATGACGAACGAAGACTGTTCGGCCGACCATCAAAGGGTTAGTAGGAAAAGAACAGGATCCCCTGAAGATGGGCTCAATATATGACTTTAAAAGGAATCTTTCAAACACCACAATTCTTGATGAAAATCCCAGTATTCATCGGACTGGATATCGGTTAATCACTTTCGATAAGCACCTCTCTCACTGTCAACTGTCTACTGTTTACTGTACTGTCCCGGGCCTGTCCCCAGTCTTCACCACGGCCGGACTAATCTAATCTAAAATCTGAACTCTAAAATCTAGAATTTGACCTCAGGTCAATGTCTGCCCTGTCCCCTGCCTGTCCCGGGCCTGTCCCCTGTTCCCTGTTCCCTGTCCCCTGTTCCCTGTCCCCTGCCCCCTCCTTGCTTCTCTTGCATCTTCCCTCTTGATTCCCTAGCTATATATTCCACCCCACCGCTCACCGTGCAGGATCCCACTATGAAAGCATTGCTTCTGGAACATGTACATTCAAAGGCGTTCCCGATTCTGACGGCGAACGGAATTGAGTATTGTATCGAGGGTCGGGGATTGAAAGAGGACGAGCTCATCGAGGCACTTCAGGGGGTATCGGTGCTCGGGATCAGGTCCCGCACGAACATCACTAAGCGAATTCTCTCGAACGCCCCTGACCTGCTGGCCATCGGCGCCTATTGCATCGGCACCAACCAGATCGACCTCGATGCCGCTTCCCTTCGCGGTGTCGCGGTATTCAATGCCCCCTTCAGCAATACGCGGAGCGTCGCAGAGCTCGTCATCGCGGAAATCATCTTCCTCATTCGCGGGCTGTACGACAAAGTCGTCAAAGCCCATGGCGGGACGTGGGACAAGTCGGCTAGAAATGCGCGGGAGGTCCGGGGGAAGAAACTCGGGGTGATCGGCTATGGGAACATCGGGTCACAGGTCTCGACACTCGCCGAAGCCATGGGCATGAACGTTTTCTACTACGATGTCGTCGACAAACTGACCATCGGCAACGCTACCCGGGTCGCGACATTGCAGGAACTTCTGAGTATCGCTGAGATCGTAACGATTCACGTCGACGGCAATCCGAACAACGCCAATCTGATCGGCCCTCGGGAACTCGATGCGATGAACGACGGCTCGATCATCCTGAATCTCAGCCGCGGACATGTTGTCGATATCGATGCGCTCACCGCTGCGATCAAGCGCGGGAAGATCGCCGGGGCGGCCGTCGACGTGTTTCCCCTGGAGCCGCGCGACGGCAACGAACCGCTCCATTCGCCGTTGCAGGGACTTCCGAACGTGATCCTGACTCCCCACATCGGGGGTAGCACCGAGGAAGCACAGGAGAATATCGCAGAGTTCGTTTCAAGCAAACTCGTTGATTATGTCCGCACCGGCACGACCTTTACCAGCGTGAACTTCCCCAAGGTCAGCTCACCGAAATCGGATGATGCCCATGCCCATCGCCTTATGCACGTCCATCAAAACGTGCCTGGCGTGCTTTCGCAGATCAACGGCATCTTCGCGAAGAACAATGTCAACGTCCTCTCCCAGTACCTCAGGACGAATGAACTCATCGGCTACGTCGTGGCTGACGTCGACCGGCAATACGACGATTCCCTCTTCGGTGATCTCCAGAAGGTTGGACATACGATCCGAGTCCGCATTGTCTGACGGTGTGCCTGCGGACGTCTCCTTCGCGGGCCACCCGCCGGGGAACTCCGGCACAACTACCGCCTCGCCGGCAGAAGGAGTAAGGCGTGGAGAGAGTCGATCTTCCGGACATACCCCAGCGTTTCTTTATACCGCCAGTTCGGGATCTTCGGCGCGACGGTCGCAACATTTTCCCAGACGTGACAATCCAGACTATCGTCAACTGCAACCGACTGCGCCTTCAAGATCCTCGTCGGCCCGGCATTGTAGCTGCCGAAAGTGAAGCGCAGACGTTCCCCCGTGTTCTCCTGATCCTCGAAACGCAGCCAGAGTTTCCGGTTGTAGAAGATTCCGGCAGCGATGTTCCACTGGGGGTCGTCGATCCGCTCGAACTCCGGGTTCTTGGTCCGGATTTCCTGAAAGGTCGACGGCATGAGCTGCATCAGGCCGAACGCGCCGACGTGGCTCGACGCATCCGGCGTCAGATTGCTTTCCGCGACGGCTTGCGCCTTGAACACCCGCCAGTCGAACCCGACCCCGAAATATCGTTTGGTGTATTTGCGGAAATGATCATCGTATTGCGTCGGAAACCGATGGTGCTGGGAAAAGGCCACCAGATGGGAAACCACGAGCAGCATCAGGACCCGCGAGGTGATCCTCATTGCAGAGATTTCCCGATGATGATGGCGATCGAAAGAAACGTCGCCGCAATGAAGAGTGCCACGGCGATATTTCCCTTCTTCAGTTCCTCACCGAAGCTCACTTCCGGGGTGAGCCAGTCGAAGACCTTGAACGCGATGAACATGAGAACAAGTCCAAGAACGGCATAGAGAAAATTCATCCCGATAATAGTCCATTCCATTGAGATGTCCTCCTATAGTTAGGCGATAGTGAGAGAATCCCCCGACCCATGACAAACAACTTCCTACAGACATCGCTCGGAAGAACCGGCTTGACGGTTCACCGACTCGGACTTTCCGCCACGTACCGCCCCGGCCAATCCACCCTGCACCGTGCGTTGGACTCGGGCGTCAACCTGTTCTTCGGATTCGGCATCGATACTCAGATGACCAGGTTCATCCGCAGCCTCTCGCCGTCGCAACGAGAGAAAGTCGTCCTCGTGACGGGCGGATACAATTATGTGTTCACGTATCAAAACCTGCAGAAGGCGCTCGAAACCCGGCTAAAACAATTCCGGACCGACACGATCGATGTGTTTCTCTTCCTGGGTGTGATGAAGGGAACTGAATTCCCTCAGAAAGCACAGGATGAACTTGCGGCACTGAAGGAGTCAGGAAAAATCCGTTTCACCGGGATGTCCTGCCACAACCGCGCGTTTGCCGGGCAGATGGCCGCTCAAGGTTCGCTCGATGTTCTGATGGTCCGGTATAACGCGGCCCATCCCGGAGCCGAGAAGGATATTTTTCCCCACCTCCTTCCCCACAATCCGGGTGTGTTGGGGTATACCGCGACCCGTTGGACCTATCTGCTCAGAAGGCCAAAAGGATGGCCGAAGGAGGAAAAGATTCCCGGCGCCGGCGATTGCTACCGGTTTGTGCTTTCCAATCCGTCGGTGCACGCGTGCCTGTCGGCTCCGCGCTCGTGCAAAGAACTCGAGGAAAATCTTTCAGCGCTCGAGAAAGGACCGCTTTCCCCTGAGGAGTTGCAGTTCATGCGGTCGTTCGGCGATGTCGTCCACCGTGGAAAGAAGTGGTTCATGTAGCATTACTCGAGCAGGACCGGGACGTGCGCGTCCGGCGCTATTCCTGTCAGACCCGAACCGTCGATGCTGATGGTGAAAAGATCGGTCGTCGGATGGGCGCCTTTGCGGAGCGGCTTTGTCGCCTGAATCGCAGTGAAGAGAATCGTTTTCCCGTCCGAAAGCCACACCGGGGGCTCGAAGGACATCGCCACGCTCTTCGGACTGATTCTCCGAAGCGTTTTCGTGGTCCGATCGTAGAGCATCATGATACCGTAAAGGTCTTCTTCGTCGTAGATCGCCGCGAAGTTCTTGCTCCCATCGTCTGCTCCGGTTAGGATCCAGAGCATGGATTGCCCGTCAGGAGAAAAGCTGAGAATGTCCGCGCTTGACGGAGAGAACGCCGTTCCTCCCAATGTATCGAGAGTGAGAGGCGTCGATTCCGCGAGGGCGCCCGAACGATCCAGGACGTTCAGCGTATCGTTCCCCATGACGGCCAGATGCCCATCCGGAGTCCACGCGTACACAAAAAAGCCGTGGTCCAGGAGAGAGTTTCGGAGGGGCGCTGGATCCTTGAGGTCCCGTCCAGCAATTGTTACCCGCCACTGGAGATCTTGCGATGCAGAAAAACGGTAGAGCCGGTCGAACGCCAGGAAACGCTTGTCGGGAGACCACCGCGGCCCGAAGGAGTTCTGTTCCTGTGTATCCGGCGCGCGCGCTCGTTCCGAACCATCGAGGCGCGACAGCTCGATATAGCGTTCAAAGTCCGGTTTCCCGGAACCCTTTGGGTGCTTCACGTCGACGGAAAGAGTATACGCAACGCTCATGCCATCGCTGCAAAGCTGGAGATCATCCGCCTTCGCGGCGTTTCCTCCAAGGCGTTCACTCTTCTTGAAAACCTTCCCCGCAAGATCTCCGACGTATATGACCTTCCCCCGTACGAACGCAATTCGCTGACCGAATCCCGGCATTGCCATGAGCACAACCGACAGAAGCACAAGCAGTGTCCGCTTCATTGTTTGGTTCCCTGTAGTCGATCGGATCGTGAACCGGCCTCCCACGAGCACGTGGTGCCTGCTCTACCGTAAAGAGACGACGTTCGTCGGATGACCGGCGAGAAATGCTGCGATGTTCGAGGCCGCGATGTCCAGAAGTCGCTTGCGAGCCGCGTAGGTCGCCCACGCGATGTGCGGCGTAATGTAACACCTCGGAGAACGGACAAGCGCGTTGGCGGGCGCCGGAGGTTCCATCGCCAGCACATCGAGTCCCGCGCCGGCAATCGTATCGTTCTGGAGCGCCTCTGCCAGGGCGGCCTCATCGACCAATGGTCCCCGGCTCGTATTGATGAGCACCGCAGAAGGCTTCATCATGCCGAGTCGATCACGGTTCACGAGCCCCCGGGTTTCTTCCGTGAGAGGGCAATGGAGTGTCACGACATCGCTCCGACGGAAGAGTTCGTCGAGACTAAGGTACTCGACATCGGTGTTCGAATGGTCCCGGCCGCGGTTCGGGTCGTAGGCCACGACGATCATTCCAAACGCCCTTCCCAGACGCCCGACTGCCTGCCCGATTCTCCCGTGACCCACAATGCCGAGCGTCAGTCCCGCCACCTCGATGAGAGACGTATTCCAGTACGACCAGTCATTCGAGGAACTCCATCCCCCTTCCCGCACGGAGCCGGCATGGTGCGCCAACCCTGAAGCAAGGTTTAAGATGTGTGCGAACACCATCTGCGCGACGGAATCGGTCGCATAGGCAGGAACATTCGTTACCACAACCCCGTGTTTCGACGCAGCGGAGAGGTCGATGTTGTTATACCCTGTTGCGAGAACGCCGATGTAGCGCAGTGTGGAGTCCTGTTCGATGGTATCGCCGCCGATTCGTGTTTTGTTGGCGAGCAGGATTTCCGCCCCCGCACACCGGTTGGCGACTTCCTCCGATGCCGTCCGGTCATAGATCACACATTCACCGAACTGCTCCAGCGGATCCCAACTGAGATCACCGGGATTGAGAGGGACACCATCTAGGACGACGATCCGCATGTTAGAACATCATCAAGAGTGATGAGGGTGCGTGGGGGTCGAGATACGTCCGCACGATATGGGGATCACAATAGAACCTCTCCTCGTCAATCTTGAACGACCAGGGATCCGCGTCGGGCCCCAGCATCAGGTATTGCGAGGTCGTGGTAGGCGTGATCTGCCTCCATGTTCCGTCCCCTGTCGTGATCCTGACAGGCATGGAAAACCCCGGAACGACCCCGGTCCATCGATAGCGTACCGACGTCGAATCCCCCCGCTTCGCAACATAGGTATCCAGCCGAGGAATTCCCGAATGACGGAAGTACTGGTCGAAGAAGGGACGGTAATCCTTTCCGGTGGCCTCCGAGATAAAGAACACAAGAGAATCATACGAAATGGTCTTGTACCGGAAACGCGTCTGAATCCCGCGGAGGATCGAGAACCAGAGTGAGTCGTTGTCAATCGAACTGCGAAGGGTATTCAGAACAAGTTGTCCTTTGTCATACATGTCGCCAGACCCCTCGTTATTCACGCCGTAGACCCCCTGCATCGGCGCACTGTTCCGCACGTTCTGTTTCTTGGCGTTGATATAGCGAAGAGAGGCATCCCGGCCGAGCTGCCGTTCCACAAACAACGCCTCCGCATACGCACCGAAGCTCTCGTGAATCCACATGTCGGCGTTGTCCGCAGCCGTGACGCTGTTCCCCCACCATTCGTGAGCACTCTCGTGGACAATGATAAAATCAAAGGTCAGCCCCTCCGCTGAAGAGGCGGCCCCCCTGTACCCATTCGTGTATCCATTTCCATACGCCACACAACTCTGGTGTTCCATCCCATTATGGGGTGCATCGACCAGCTTATAGCCATCCCGAATAAATGGATACGGCCCAAAGGAGTACTCAAAGGCATCGAGCATGGACTTCACTTGAACGAATTGCCGCTTCGCCCGTTCGAGATTCTGCGGCAAAACGTAGTAGTCCAAGGTGAGTGTATCGCGATTGATGTACGTATCGGAGATGTGCGCGAACGTGCCAACGTTGACCGTCACGCAATAGTTGTTGATCGGATAGCTGACAAACCAGTTGAACCGGGTCCAGCCATCCGGCAGAACATCCTTCGAACGCAGCCGCCCGTTTGAGACGTCTTCGAGTCCCGGGGGGACGGTGATGCTGATCAGCATGCTGTCCGGTTCGTCGGCAGGATGGTCCTTATTGGGCCACCAGAGGCTTGCCCCCGTCCCTTCGCAGGTCACGGCCACCCATGGCCCTCCGGTGCTGTCCTTCGTCCAGATGAACCCGCCATCCCACGGCGGACGCCGGGCCACGACGGGCTTTCCTCCATAGGAGACGAGGAGCGAATGACGTTCACCTTTCCGCAGTTGTGCCGGTGTTGTGACGAACATCGCGTTGCCATCACGCCGCACGTTACACCGCGCGGCCCCGTCCAATACGACACTGTCGAGATCCATGTTTTTGAACAGGTCGATCTGCAATGTGGTGCAGTCCTCCAGCACCCTGAATCGAATCTCGTTCGAGCCGTTTACTGTTTTTGCAGAAGGGTCAATCCGGACATCCAGGTGATAGTACGTGACATCGTAGCACCATCGAAATGGCGTCCATCCTCCCCGAAGAGAGTCAGCATGAGTGAACGTCTTCTCTCGGGATTGTGAGAATGCGGGCGAGGCGAACGCGGACAGTGCTGCCAGAACAACAAGGGCGAATTTCATTTTGGTCTGCGATTCAGGAATGAATGACGTAGAGCTCGACCTGCGGTTCCGACAGGTACGCGGCTCCGTTCGTAGTAACCTGAACCATTTCCTCGATGGTGACTACGCCGTATCCCGGAACGGTGAGGCGCGGTTCGAGAGTGAACACCATTCCTTCCTCCAATACTTCGAACGGCTTCCGGGCATACTTTTCCCAAGCAGGACCGAGGAGTGCTGTCCCATCATGGGCAAACCGGCCGACCTGATGACCGAGCGCGTGGGGAAATTCCTCAAACCCGCCCTGGGCGATCACGGAGCGCGACGCGGCATCAATCTCGAGCCCTTGAACGCCGGGGCGCATCTTTTTCTTTGCCTCTTCGATCGAATTCCGGATGACCGTGAAGCCTTTCATCACCTCAGGCGGAACGTCTTTTTCCCCCCTTCTCGCGACGTAGTATGTCCGTTGCAGGTCGGAGCAGTACCCCTTGACACGAAGGCCGAAGTCCATGTTCAGAACGTGACCTTCCTGTACCAGCCGGTCGGTGGGACCATAATGCGCCCCCGCGGTGTCGGGACCGGTGAAGACAGAAGGACACGTCCCTTCATCCCAGGCAAAGGACACTCCGAGCGCGCGCACACGGTCCTGCATGAAGGCTGCGAGTTGTTTTTCCGAGATTCCCGGCCTGATTTTCTTCCGGACTTCGTCATAGATCCCGAGCGTCAGGAGTATCGCCTCTTTCATCGCAGCGATCTCATCGTCCGTCTTCCGTTGCCGGAGCGCGGAGATGATTTTCTCCGATGAACAGACCCGGTCCGACATCCCGATCTCGGAGAGGACATCCATGAGGGTGAGATACATCCCATGGGTAAGGCCGTCGCAAATCTCGCTTCCGGTCGAATAATTCACCGCGATTTTGCGCGGGTTATTTTCGCGAAGAAACTTCTGGAGCGGTTCTTTGAAGCTCTTGACGTATCCTTCGACATCGTCATAGGCCTGGAGGTCGTCGATCGTCGCCTTGTCGAGCGATCCGACAATCGCTTTGGTCCGACCCGAAGAGGTGATGAGGAACGCGGAGTGCCACGTCACATTTGCCGTCACAAGAAAGGCGAGTATCGGGTCGCCGTTGAGAGAGCTTTCGCGCACAAAGGTCAGCCAGCAATCAACGTCAAACTCCTTCAGCAGCTGTTTTGCCTGGGCGACTTTTTCCTGGATGAGTGTCATGGTCATACCGTCGTTGATTTGACTGAGCGAGTTAGGGATAAAGAGTCAGCGGTGTTTCTCCGAGCTTTGCAGTCTCCCGGACTTCGCCGATCGGCCAGGGACGCGGCGGGAGGATGCGTTCCCGGATGTCGCCAATCGTTTTCATGGTCAGGGTGTGCGAGGCGGGCTTAGCCATCCCGATCACGTACACGCCGGCCTTTCCGGACCATGCTTCGGAGGCCGAGAATGATATGGCGATTTCCCGACTGGCATTGTTCACGGGAATGACGAACCAGTGCGAAATCCCCTCGGGATTTCCCTCCGATGCCGGAGTTGCGACGCCATCGACAAGGCCACGGACTTCCAGTCGTGGCTGCTTCCCGGAGGTGTTCGAAGGCGTTAAGAGGACGGCGACTGCAAGAGCGGATGCCTGTGTCGAGAATGCTGATGTGATTTGAACGCCGTTCTTCATCGGTTTCACGGCTGCATCACGCATCAATAATCCGGCCGAGGTCGTCGCGGACATTGGCAGCATGGCCGTGGAGGGACACGAGTGACCGTCAACCGTAACCGACGCAATGCGGTCGGGATTCAAGATCCGGACTTCATTTCCCGTTGTTGCCGTTGTCAGCGTAACATCCTTCCCTGAACTGCCGGGACTCTCTCCGAAGACCACGCCGGCAAGGAGCGGCCAGGATGCACTCTTGAGGGGATACATTTCGTAGACTGCCGTCTCGAAGGCATCAAGGGGGACGGAGACGGTATCGCCGGTGCGATAGGTTCTCGGGGCAATCCACCGGGTCGGATAGACCCGTTCGAGCACAAGGGCGGCTGCACCGGTTTCAAGACCCAACGCTGTTGTGAGGGCGACATTCAGTCGCTGGCTGTCGACCACCGGATTCCTTGCTGCGATGATCCCGTTCATTCTGTCGAAGTGCGCATAGCCATAGGCCTGTCGTTGAAGAGGATTTCCGCCGACCATTTCCGTATGCATGAGAATCGGGAATCGGTCTTTTGCCCATGCAAGCGACCGTGCAATGGACGTCCACTCTCCATCGCTCATGATATCGGGAGAGATATACAGCTCGTACATCGAGACTCCGCGTGCCACGTAGAGCAGGACATCGTCGGTAAACTTGTCGAGAGGCTCGTCTGCACTCCCCAGCATCTCGAGCTTCCCTTTGATAATCCCGTGGGTCATGAGATTGGCGACCGGGAACCATAACCCCTTCAGGTGAAAATCTTCGTACAGGACGAAGTCTCGATACGTGATTGCGGCGTCACGTTTGCTGATCGAGGGAACGTCGGCGTACCCGTAATCTTCCCCGTCCATCCAGATGGTATTGGCGTATTGCAGCCACCAGGGACTCAGCCACGTGCCGGAGGTAATGTTCAGGAATGCCGAGGGCTTTGCCTCGCGCACGGAACGGCACATCGCGATCACCGATTGCAGCGCCGCTCTCCGGGAGTAGACATCGATGGGGTGTCCGTGGTCGGGCTGGTTGCAGACAAATTGGATCCCGTCCCATTTAAAGTATCCGACGTCGTCATTCCTGGTGAAGTCCGTCACGCGGTTCTTGAGCAGCGTGCTGTACCGTTTTCCGGCAACGCACAACTGGTCGCCCACCACTTCATAGCCATGGCTCCGCATCCACGCGATTCTTCGTGAACGGAAGGAATAGCCGCCGATGGGTCCAAGCCAGAGACCGAGGCTCGTGTTCATTGTTTTCAACGTAGCGGCCAGCGGCCGGAGTCCATGCGGCCACTGTTCTTTCCGCAAGACCCAATCGCTTTCGTACGTGTCCCAACCATCATCGAGGACAAACGCATCAAGGGGGATCCCGTGTTTACGGACCATATTGTCACGGAGAAGGGACACCATGCGCAACGCCGACTCCTCGCTCATGATGTTTTCCTTCGGGACGTGCGGATACTCGGGCGAGCGAAGATCATACCAGGAGTTATACAGCACATACGGGCGAAGCGGCGCAACGCGGATCTCATCGAGGTAGGTGAAGAACCAACGCCTGACATCCTTATCGGGTGCGAGTCCCTCTGCGACCCAATTGCTTGCAATCCATTCCCTCCCGATCCGCTCGCCGATCTCCTGTCCGCACCGGAGAGAGAGAGTCGAATCGACGCTGTTCTCCGAGGAGGGGAATTCCAGTCCGAAGAAGGCGCTGCCCGAAGTCAACACGATCGCCACAGGCTGACCGAACGCGCCGGGGTCAACGATCGTTGCCTGTCCTTCGATCTTCCCGCGTCGCGACCAGAGCCAACGAACGAAATGTTCCCCGAGGGAAGTATCCCGAACTGCGATCTCCGTCCGGAGTGTTGGAGCATCCTTGTCGAGCCGATACCGTACACGCAGATCGATGGAATGGTCGACGCCCTTGAAATACAGCGTCAGGATTTCCGTTCCGTTGTCTGCTGTCGAATCTTCTTTCGAGACAAAACGAAAATTCCCCGGCCCGAGGATGACGGGGTTGTCGCCGTTGTTCTGCCTTCCGGGGGCGCGCCAGTCGGCGTACATCACATCGACGCCGAACGACGCGTCCGTCGACACGGAAACCGGCTGCCCCTGCCCTTCGCGTTTCAGCCACAGGGGAACCCCTGCAAGACGGTCGCCCGCGAGGACGCCGTCAACGATACGAACGACGCACGTGACCCTGTCGTTTGACAGAGAAAACGATTGCTCGGCAGCTGTCGCCCCAGCCCATGGCATGACGAGAAGGAAAAGGAAAAGGGAAGGCAATCGAGTGCGCATGAGGTTCTCATGGTGGAGTTCAGAACGGTCGGCGGCCGATTCCCGGTTTGCTGAAAAGCTCCCCCGGGAACGGCTTGCGTATCAAGTATTGATAATAGAATCTCATCGTTTCATTCCGGAGGAATGTGGCCTTCGGACCGCCCCAGCCGTGTCGTTCGTTGGGGTACGCCATAAATTCGAAGTGCTTCCCCAGATTTTCGAGCGCGCTGAGAAGTTGGATACTGTTCTGCATGTGGACATTGTCGTCGAGCGTCCCGTGATTGATCAAGAGCACGCCTATGTATTTGTCCACATAGGTCAGCACGGCACCGGCTTTGTATCCTTCGGGATTTTCTTCCGGCGTGTCCATGTACCGTTCGGTGTAGTGGGTATCGTACAATTTCCAGTCAGTGACCGAGAAATCGGCGACGCCGTAATTGAAATAGTCCGCGCCTGCTGTCAGCGCCATGCAGGTGACATATCCTCCATAACTCCCACCCGTGATGCAGACACGCGTGCTGTCGACGAACGGTTTTGTCCGGAGCCATTTCACTACTTCACTATAGTCCTGCATCTCCCATTTCCCGAGACAACGGTACATCAGTGCGACGCCCTTCTTCCCGAAATGTCCCGACCCACGATGGTCCATCGAAACCTGGATGACCCCTTCTTCGGCCAGCCATTGATTGCCAATGCCTCCCCAGCGGTCGTAAACCGTGCCGGCATTCGGTCCGCCGTAGATCGAGATAAGAACGGGATATTTCTTCTGGGGGTCGAACTGGGTGGGGAGCGTCCAGGTCACCGGGAGCGCGAAGCCATCCGGCGTCGTCACGCGGAACAACTCGGTTTTCGCGACATCATATTCATCCAGTGCGGGCGTTTTGCTGTCTCCCAATTCTTTGAGGGTTTTGCCGTCACGATCACACAACGCAACCTTCGTGGGGGTCGAGACGTTGGAATAGGATGCGACAAAATACTTTCCGCTCGGAGAGACCTTCACCGAATGCGTATATTCTCCGAACGTCAATCGCGTGAGGTCCGCGCCCTCCAGCGAAACGCGATAGAGATCGATCCGCGTCGAGTTCTCTTTCCGGGCTGAGAAGAACACTTCACCGCGCTGTTCATTCACGGCATCCACCCCGGTGACACTCCAATCTCCCTCTGTCAGTCTCTTTCGAAGGGCCCCATCCATGGCGTAGAAATAGAGATGCATCCATCCGTCCTTGTCCGACTTCAGGATGAACCCTTTGCCGTTTTTCAGAAACCCTATGGTTTCAAACCACTCCACCCATGATGCCTGGCGTTCATCGTAAACCTCCTTCTTTGCTCCCGTGGAGGGATTGACAGCATAAATCTTCAGGTCCTTCTGGCTCCGTGGCATCCATTGAACCCAGAGTGACTTGCTGTCCGGGGTCCAAAACGGCATCCCAAAATACTGGTCGTCCGCCGGATTGAAATCCGCCCAATGGACATCTCCGCCATCGGGCGAGACTGTCCCGACCCTGACCTCCGGATTCGGATCGCCGGACTCGGGATAGCGCGTTTTTTCCATTGAACCGTGCTGCTCATCGGCGTTGAACAGATCGAACACTGGAACGCGTGAATCATCGAAGCGATAGAACGCGATGGTTCGGCTATCGGGCGACCACCAGAATGCACGATACCGGGACGGACGGCCGAGGATTTCCTCGTAGTAGACCCACGAGGCCCAACCATTATAGACGACATCGGAGCCATCCTTTGTGAGCTGCGTTTCCTTTCCGGAACCGCATGCCATCGCATAGAGATTATTGTCACGGGTGAAGGCGACATACTTACCGTCGGGAGAAACCGTAGGGTTCTTCTCCTCGGCCGCCGTCTTCGTGAGCTGGCGGAAGGTGCGCGCCTTGGTATCGAGAAGGTAGATGTCGCCTCCCTTCTCGTAAGCGAGAATACTATAGTCTTCGGTCGCCGACGCAGGCGCGTTCAAATTCACGGTGGAGTCAACGATGGACTTAAACTGCGTAAGATCATGATACGGGGTTTCTGTTCCAGTGGACACATCGACGGAGACCACACCTTCACCCCGGCCTTTGGCGAGGAGATAATGCTGGTCATCAGCCCACCCCACAACAAAGGGGACCGGTTTTGTCAGCCGGGGTTCTCCGTTCCGATAAATCTGCTCAAACGTGAGCGGTTTCTTCTCCTGGGCAGGAGCGGAACCAACAAGCAGGAGAAGCATGAGACTCGTGATTACGGATCGACTGCGGACCGACGAAAGGCACATGGTGGACACCGAGGTGGTGATATGAGCGGGACGGAAAGGGACGCACGGAAAATACTGAGAGTTTGTGGCAGAATCAATTGGTCGTTCTTCCCCGGATGGGGCTTTCCCGCGAGTTTGTATGATTGTCTCGTTGACATTCTTCCTTAGAATGCTAGCTTGTAGAAGAATAATGAACCGAACTTCAAAACTCGTTATTTGCGCCCTTCTCTGCACGTATTCGACCACAGCAAATACGTCGATTCTCAAGTCTCAGGAATACTTCGGGAATCATTCGTTTGCAGTCGTGGGGAGTCGCGGGTCGTCGCACACAGCTCTCCCGCTTCCGGGCTTGAATAGTCACAGGCATCTCCCACTCGTGAGGTCAGGCATCGAGCAACCTCATGCTGAGATAGTCTTTGCAGGACACCATCCCATCCACCCTCCTGGGATTGGCCTCGAATTCGCACCCATGTGCTGTACACTCATTCTTCCCCGCTCTCTTTCGTCGGACCGTTCACCACCTTGTGCGTAAGTCGCACTGACACTGCGTATTCTTCAAAGGAAGTCTCTGTCACCGGATCCGTATTTATTTCCGGCACCAACTCGCCTTCGATTGCGACGGCGGAAGTGAGACGAAGGGGGAACGATGACTCCGTTCTTGTTCACGACAAAACACGACCAGACTCTACTCCTGGGACGAAAAGCCAGGAACGCCTCGGAACTCGCGGAAGGAATCAGCGAAGTTCCTGCAATGTCCGTCTATTACCATACCCACCGGTTTCTTGAGCAGCACCACTATCTTTCTCCCGAACCACCGAACGACTTTGCGTACTGGGTGACGAACGTTCTCAACGACGATCCGCTTGGGGAGCAGTTGACAAGTATCGACGTGATACAATGTCAGACGATTGAGGAAATCCGGGAGCGCCTGCTCCAGGTACTCGATCATTACATCGCAGGCTCCAACCATTTTGTCGACAGCGTTCAGGGGGAGGAATTTCATTTCATGGCATGCCGGACGTTTACCCTCCCCACACCCTACAGTGCGACCTCGTTGGCGGAGTTCTGCGACGTCCTGGGCAAGGTGAGCATCAGTTCGCTCTACTATCATATGTTCGATGCACGGCTCAGGCCGGAACTTGGCAGAAATGATTTCACCATCTGGTTCCGGGACAACGGTTTTCAGGAGCTGGCGGAAGTCCTCCAGAATCTGGACCCGTATACCTACACCCTGGAAGGTCTGAGGAACACGATTATCAAACTGGTGAGGAAGTATGATCGCGCTTGAGGAGTATGCCTCCATCGTCGGCCAGGCGGCTATCGATGACCTGCGGTTGATAGCACACCATCTCAAAGGCCGCACCATTCAGAATATCAATTCGACCGCCGTCGGGGGAGGCGTGGCGGAAATTCTGAGCAGGATGATACCTCTCATGAAGGAACTTGGCGTGAGCGCCCGATGGGATGTGATCAAGGGCGACGAACGGTTCTTCGTCATCACAAAGAAACTCCACAACGCGCTCCACGGCGCACCCGTGGATGTCTCCGAGGAGGAACTTGATTATTTTCTCGCCGTGAACAAAGACAATGCAGAAGAGATGGATTTCAGTGAGATGGTATTCGTCCATGACCCGCAACCCGTCGCGCTGATCGCCTCGCGACGGGGGAAGGAAGGTCACTGGGCATGGAGATGCCATATCGATTTCTCCAGGCCGAACCGAAAGATCTGGTACTTTATCGAGGAGTATGTCAAGCGGTACGATGCCGCAGTCTTTTCCGCGCCAGCGTTTGCGCGTCCGCTGGAAATCCCCCAGGTGCTGATTTCTCCTTCGATCGACCCGTTGAGCGAAAAAAACCGGGAGCTTCGGGAAGAGGAGATCCAGTCGGTGTTTGAGAAATTCGGCATTGACCGTTCACGTCCTGTCGTGACCCAGATTTCGCGCTTCGACTATTTGAAAGATCCGGTCGGCGTCATCAAGGCATACCGGAGCGCGCGGCGCAGGGTGGACTGCCAGCTCGTTCTGGCTGGCGGCGGGGCGACGGACGACCCGGAAGGACCGGTGATTATGGAACAGGTCCGTGCAGAGGCGGCAAAAGACCCGGACATCCATCTGCTCTTCCTGCCCCCGTCGAGCGATCTGATCATCAACGCATTACAGAGAGGGTCGACGGTGATTCTCCAGAAATCCCTAAAGGAGGGATTCGGCCTCACCGTCGCCGAGGCTCTCTGGAAACGCAGGCCGGTAATCGCCGGAGCGGTCGGGGGGATTCCGCTCCAGATCTCCCATCGGTACTCCGGAATCCTGACGCATTCCATCGACGGGACCGCACACTGGATCAAGCAATTACTCAATGAACCCTCGTTCGCTGCCCGGCTGGGAGAAAACGGGCACGAACACATCTTGAACAACTATCTTATCACGAGACATATTAAGGATTACATGCTCCTTTTTCTGTCGACGATCCACCCGGCCGATATCGTCCACTTGACCTGAGAGAAATCGAAAGAGCAGAAACATCAAAAGCGAGTTCTTGTCCATGGGTTTTCCTGAAGGGACGTATCTCGGCAACCGCCTCGAAGACTGGTTCGGCCTCGTCGTGTTTGCTGTCATCGGCACAGGGATCCTGCTTCTCGCGCGGCGCCTCCTGGTCCGCCGCTTTGGGGAGTACGCCAGGAAGACGGAAACGTTGCTCGACGATCTCATCGTTGAGTTGATCGCCCAAACCCGGTCGTATACCCTCGCAGCAATCGCACTCTACCTGGGTGTTTCCATCCTGGGACTGGCATCCACGACCAGGAGCGTCATTGAAAAAGCCGCAATCATCTTCGTCCTCATCCAGGGCATCATCTGGGGATATCGGATCATCGATTACTGGCTCAGGAGAACCGTCGGGCACGGCGGTGCGGGGGCGAATGACGGGGCAGGAACCGCCACGGCGATCAGTTTCTTCGCAAAACTGGTGCTCTGGTCGTCCACCCTCCTGCTCGCGCTGGACAATCTTGGGTTCAATGTTACGACGCTCGTTGCGGGTTTGGGAATCGGGGGAATCGCCGTTGCGCTCGCCGCGCAGAACATCCTTGCCGACCTTTTTGCTTCTCTCTCGATCATTCTCGACAAGCCGTTCGAGCTCGGAGATTTCATCGTGGCTTCTGATTTCCTCGGTTCAATCGAACATGTCGGGATCAAGACGACGCGGATCCGCAGCCTTTCCGGGGAACAAATCGTGTTTTCGAACGCGGAACTGCTCAAGTGCCGCATCCGGAACTTCAAACGCATGGCGGAGCGCCGCATCGTATTCACAATCGGTGTCACGTACGACACGCCCATCGAAAAATTACAGTCGGTCAACACGATCATCCGCTCTGCCATTGCGTCGCAGGAGCATACCCGGCTCGACCGGGTACACTTTAAAGAGTACGGGGACTCTGCCCTGATCTTCGAGACGGTCTATTTCGTGCTCGACCCCGATTTCAATACCTACATGGACATACAGCAGGCGATCAATTTCGCAATCCTGGCGGCGTTTCGAAAACAGGAAATCGATTTTGCATTCCCAACCATGACCATTGTGAAGGGAAACGCTGTCCCGGAGAATGGAAACACACAGAGAAGATCCACCGCCTCACTGTCCTGACCCCCGCCTGGGGAGCAACCAAGGAATGGTACAACCGAGCGAACAGGAAGCATGAAGATCACACTTCGACTTATCATTTCGCTTGTTTTGGCTGCAGCTGTCGTCTCCTCGGTATTCTCGTACCTGCAGGTGCAGAGTGAGAATGATCGCCTGATTCAGGAGCTCGACGTTCGTGCAAGCATTTTGGCGCAAGGCCTTCGCGAATCGGTGAAGGAGCTCCTGAGCGCGAATTCACCGGACCGGCTTCACCAATTTGTCGAGCGCTTTGGAAATCGGGACAGGTTGCTCGGCGTTGCGGTCTATGACAACACCGGCGCATTGATCGTCGCGAGCCCCGGCATGGCACTGGATACCAGCGTCACGCCGCCTCCCGTCGTCGAAGCCATTTCACGCGAAGCGAACATCTCGACCCTGGCTTCGGAGAACGACCGACAGAGACATTTCTATGCGGCACCCCTCCAGCTCGATGGGAAGATTCTCGGGGCCTTGCTGATCGAGCACGACGCTTCGTATATCGACGCGCAACTCACAGGAATTTGGCAGTCGAATTTCATCCGTCTTCTCGCACACGCATTGGTCCTCATTCTGACCACAGTTGTCGTCGTCCGCTGGAGCATCACCGGACCTATCGCCAACGTCGCCACCTGGATGCGGGGTTTGCGGATGGGAAAACCGGGCCAGCCCCCCATGTTTGCGAGAGGCGATATTCTTGGTCCGTTGACCGAGGAGGTGCGACTCCTTGCAAAGAGTCTTGCCGCCGCCAGGGCATCCGCGGAGAAGGAAGCACGACTGCGCGTGGAGGCGGAATCCCTGTGGACCGCCGAACGGTTGAAGGAACATGTCCGGCAGGAGTTGGGCGGGAAGAATCTCATCGTGGTGTCGAATCGCGAGCCGTATATGCATGTGCGGCAGGGCGGAACAGTCTCATGCATGGTTCCTGCCGGCGGACTTGTTACCGCCATTGATCCGATCCTTCAGGCATGCGGCGGAGTGTGGATCGCCCACGGAGGAGGAGACGCCGACCGTGAGCTTGCCGATACGAAGGGATGCCTGCGCGTCCCTCCCGAAGACCCCCGGTACACTCTCCGACGGGTCTTCATTACAAAGGAAGAGGAGGAGGGGTATTATTTCGGTTTTTCGAACGAAGGCATTTGGCCGCTCTGTCACATCACCCATACGCGACCAATCTTTCGTCTTGACGATTGGGTCGATTACCAGCGTGTCAACCAGAAGTTTGCCGAGGCCGTACTGGACCAGATTTCCGATGAGACCGAGCCGCTCGTCCTCGTCCAGGACTACCATTTCGCGCTGCTCCCGCTGCTCATCAAATCGAAGCGTCCTGACGCGCGCGTCGCAATCTTTTGGCATATCCCCTGGCCGAACCCGGAGATGTTCGGCATCTGCCCGTGGAAGCAGGAGATCCTCCTGGGGCTTCTGGGCGCCGATCTCATCGGGTTTCACATCCAGTTCCACTGCAACAATTTCCTCGAAACCGTCGATCGCTTCCTGGAATCCAAGATCAATTGGGAACAATTCAGCGTCGAAAAGCTCGGATCGAGGACCGTCGTCAAGCCGTTCCCGATCAGCGTTGCGTTCCCAGGCCTCGCAGACAGTTCGCTGGACACCCCGGCGAAACCCGTGGGGGTTCGAGAAGCCGTTCTCCGTAAGATCGGTACGCTTCCGACATATCTCGCCGTGGGCGTCGACCGCGTTGACTATACCAAGGGGATTGTCGAACGATTCAAGGCCGTGGAGCGATTTCTCGAAAAGTATCCCAAATACATCGGGGAATTCACGTTTGTGGAGCTGGGGGCGCCCAGCAGGACGCACATCAAGCGATACCATGATTTGATGGCGGAGGTGGAAGAAACCGTCGACAAGATCAATTGGCGATTTCATATCAAGGACTGGAAACCAATCATCTTTCTTAAGGCGCATCACGATCACCAGACGATTCAACCCTTCTACAAGGCCGCCCGGGTTTGTATGGTCACCTCGCTTCACGATGGGATGAACCTTGTCGCAAAGGAGTTTATCGCCGCACGCGACGATGAAGACGGCGTCCTGATCCTGAGTCAGTTTACCGGGGCGTCGCGCGAACTTCAGGACGCGTTGATCATCAACCCTTATGATGTGGAAGAGGTGGCGGAGGCCATCCATTCCGCCGTGGTTATGCCGCATTCTGAACGCATGGAAAGGATGCAGAGGATGCGCGCCGTTGTTCGGGATCGCAACGTTTACCGCTGGGCTGGAAACATCGTCTCGTCCATGTCACGATTGAGACTGCCGAAACAACCCTCGGAGCAATTGCGCGAGCCGACATGACCCCTCCCGACGTGTTCTCCAGCCGTGGCGTCCTTAACCGCTCCGTGGCGAGGAAGCTCCAGCGCAGCAAAGGCATTGCCCTTTTTCTTGATTTCGATGGTACGCTGGCGCCGATCCAGAAATCGCCGTCGAGGGCACTCCTGCCTCCGCAGGTAAAGACACTGCTCCGAACGCTCCTCCTACGTCCGGGTCTGACCTTGGCCATTGCGACGGGAAGGTCGCATTCCGACATCTCGGAGAAGGTCGGACTTCGTGGCCCCGTTTTTATTTCGAATCACGGTTTCCGTATTTCGGCGGGACGACATCGTTGGGTGCATCCTGCAGCGATAGCGGCCTTGCCCTTGATGCGTGCGGTGACTCGGCGGCTGACGCCTTCGCTGGGATCAATACGTGGAACGCTTCTGGAAAACAAGGGCTACACCATTTCGGTCCATTTTCGAAACGCTCCCCGCAAAGCTCACCGTCGCATCGCGATGGCCGTTCGCCGCATTGTCAGCCCGTACAGGCAGCAGTTGAAAACGACGAGGGGGAAGAAAGTGATCGAGGTACGACCAAACGTCGAATGGGACAAGGGCCGTGCCGTTTCACAGGTTCTCAATAGGCTCGGTCCTGCGCACTCCGTACTGACGGTTTACATCGGGGACGATCAGACCGACGAGGATGCCTTCAGAATCCTTCCCCGCACGGCCATGGCAATCGTCGTCGGGCGACGGAAAACCACGGCGGCAACTCTGCGACTTCGGAACACGGCAGAGGTCGCTCGATTTCTCGCGACCATTGCAGCTTTCCCAATTCCACCGGACGCGCAACACAGGGACCTCTGACCGCGACGTATTCAACAAAGGAACCATATGCGAAGACGCATCACAGAGCCGACAGTTCTTTTTCTCAGCATCATCAAGTGGGTGTTTCTCGCTTCCGTCGCCGGGTTTGTCGTGGGCGGGGCCACAGCGATCTTCCTGAATATTCTGATGTGGTCAACGAGCTACTCCCATCAGTTTTCGAATTGGTACGTGATGCTTCCCGTTGGGCTCTTCGTTAGCGCGCTGCTGATAAGGTATCTGGCACCGGAAGCCGAGGGACACGGGACAGAAAAGGTCATCGAGGCAATTCACAAACGCGCAGGGAAGATTCCGATCCTCGTCGTCCCGGTAAAACTGGTCGCAACCATTATCACCCTGGCACTGGGAGGCTCAGCGGGGAAAGAGGGGCCCTGTGCTCAGATCGGTGCAGGACTGACGTTAGCTCATGAGTGACCTCCTTCGTTTTGACGAGCACGACCGGAAGAAGCTGGTGATTTGCGGGATCAGTGCGGGGTTCGCCGCGGTCTTCGGTACGCCGATCGCCGGTTCAATTTTCGGCGTTGAGGTTCTGTTTATCGGCGCCATCCTGTATGACGTCCTGCTGCCTTCATTCATTGCCGGAATAACGGCGTATCAAATCTCCTCGTCCCTTGGGGCGACGTATTTTCATGAACCGGTCAGCCTGGTGCCGGTATTCTCCGAGGGATTTCTCCTGAAAGTCATGGCGTCGGGAATCTTCTTTGGAATTTGTTCCATCATCCTTGTCGAGATGCTCAAGTTCGGCGATCGAATATCCGCGCGATTGAAGATGTGGCCCCCCCTGAAAGGCGTCGTCGGCGGCAGCGTTTTGGTGGGACTCTCCTTGCTGTTCTCGGCCAATTACCTGGGACTGGGCCTCACGACGATCGAATCGTGCCTCCGTGGCGAGCATGTGGAATGGTACGCGTTTCTGCTCAAACCGGTATTTACCGGTATCACGTTGAGTTTCGGCGGAAGCGGTGGCATCGTCACGCCGATCTTCTTCATCGGGACGACGGCAGGGTCACTCTTTGCAAATGTCACGGGGTTGAACGCCGCAACTTTTGCAGCGATTGGGTTGGTGGCCGTACTCGCGGGCGCCGCCAATACGCCGATTGCGGCCAGTATCATGTCAGTGGAATTGTTCGGGCCCCAGATAGCGCCATATGCGACCGTCGCCTGTGTCATTAGTTTCCTGATGACCGGGCACCGGAGCGTGTACCCGTCGCAAATCCTTTCCATCTCAAAATCCCCGTCGCTTCAGGTTGAGATAGGCCAGGAACTCGAAAACGTACAAACCACCTATCGGCCGAAAGACAAGGGCTTGATACGACTCGTTCTTATTTTCTTAAAAAGGGTCGAAGACCTCGTGAACAAGTATCGCAAGGCGGGAGATGATGAGGAAACGGATGCAGACACGAAGAAGGATCCGGAGAACAAATAGAGGAGCAGGGACGACATCAACCTCGAAGACCGACTCATCTGGTTAGTTCTTGGAAGATCCCAGTTGCGTCGGCCGGAAATGTTCAGAGCCCGGCTGCAGCGATTGACGATAGTCAGATGCACTCGATCCGATCGGGAACATCCAGTAGTCGAACGGACTCCGCCGCCGCAAAGCGGCCGGAGAGCGGTGTGAATCAGAGAAGATCGAAGGCTGGGACTAATTGAAGATGGAGGATTGAGGATCGAGGATTGTTGATTCATTACCAATCCTCGATCTTCAATCTTCGATTTTCAATCTTCGTGCGCCTGGAGGGACTCCTGTTCAAAGCCCGGCCGTCGCGATTGACGATAGTCCATTGACCATAGACTATTGTCAATCGGTCCGTTGTGCGCCTGGAGGGACTCGAACCCCCAACCGTCTGATCCGTAGTCAGGCACTCTATCCAATTGAGCTACAGGCGCAATTTACGGCAGTACAAATGATACCAATTTTCCCCGGAATTTGCAACGATCGGCGGTTTTCGATTTGGAGAGAGGAGAGCGGCCTTGTATATTGATGAAGTCTTTCCTCTCCAAAGTGAATGTGATGATCGTCACAATCGAAGAGTGGGTGGAACGCCAATCAGCCTTCGCAACGATTGCGCTCTCGGCCACGCTTCTTGCACTCATCGGTTTCGTCGACCGCATCGCGCCGACCGAAGTCGCTTTCCTCCTCTTCTACCTCATCCCAATCTTTCTCATCACATGGCGGTTCAATAACCCGTGGGGATACGTCGCCGGAATTATCAGTGCCGTCGTTTGGGGGACGACAGAGTACACGGGAACCGGTGCGAGCAAATGGGTTGAGGGCTGGAATCTCCTGGTGGAGGTGGGCCTGTTTCTCAGCTTCGCGGGCCTTGTCGGGTCGCTCCACGTACATCTCGTCATTCAGAAAAACTTGAACCACCGGCTGGAAGATGTCATTGCAGAAGTGAAGCGTTTGAGTGGATTGTTGCCGATCTGCGCGTGGTGTAAACGGATCCGGGATGAGAACGGTCAGTGGCATCAGATGGAGGAATACATCCGCTCACATGCCGATGTCAGCATCACGCATGGAATTTGCCCGGAGTGTCGGGAGAAGAATCGCCGCTGACCCCATCCCTGCACTGCCGCCGTTCCGTCCTGCGAAACGGTTACCCCCCCACGAGATTATCCTCTTTCCTTCTTCTCAGAAGTTGATCCGTATCACGGGAGAGATCGCAATGTAATTATCGTACTGCCAGGGAGGGAGACCATCGGACCGGATTGCCTTGAAATACCGCAGATCAAACCCCACCGTGTTGCCCAGCATCAAAATCGTGCGGACCACGAAGTAGCCGTAGTTTTCCGTCGGACTGTAGTTCACCTGGGTCGTGATCCCGTACTGGAGGAGGCTCCCATCCTGCGATATCCCCACTTCGAGAAACGGAAGAAGATTGTTCGTCGTCGGGCCGACCCGACGGAGCGGTTCCCCCTCGGGAGTGAAATGAAGCACCTGATGAATATCGTGCCACGTGATTCCCGCGCCGAAATTAAACAGCCCCACATGCTTCAGATAGGCGGCAAGGGTGAGGTAATTGCGAACGCTGTAGAACGTGTCGGGGATGCTCGCGGCATACAACTTCTTCTCCTGAAGCGCCACCGAGCCCTCCACCACAAATTGCAGGTGTTCCTGATATTCCTGTGTTACGAGATTCAGTTTTGACCACGGAGTAAACGTCGCCTTCAAATAAAATCCCGTTCCCGACCCTTCAACCTTCCGTTGTTTGAACGGGGAATTCGCCGGCTGGTTCTCCCATCCGATCACGGAAAAGTTGGCTGGTATTTCCGCGCCAACCGAGAGACTATAGAGCGAGTAATCTCGGTCAAGCTCGAGGATCGACATGTTGTCGATATACCCCAGTCGCATACCTGCAACGACGGTCCCCTGAAACCAGAACGGCAGGTCCAGATAATCGTCCCCCATCCTGCCGAATGCGGAGAGTCTGTACGCGCGAGAGCTGTCGGGCATGGTCGACCAGAGCATCATTTCCGGGTTTGTCGCGTGGAAGTAGAGGTCGCATGACTCTCCCTGATGCGAGTCAAAGTGCGTGGTCGGATTGCTCCGCACCTTCGCATAGGTTGCCGAACCAAGAAGCGATCTGATGTAGGCATAGTCTGAAAGAGACGCAATGGGCTGGGCGTCGTTTCCCATTTCATAGAAATCCATCCGTTCGATTTCATTGTCGTGCGAGCGCTTTCGGCACTCGATCCGAAGGAGACCGTCCCCGTTTTTCTTGACAAAGGCGGCGCTCTCCTGTCGAACACGGTTCAGTTCCTTGTCCCCCTCCCCCTGGAAATTTACCAGCTCGAAAAGGACCTCGCTGATCAACCCCTGGTCCCGGATGGTCCAGTGTTCCTTGACAAACATGTCCGTCTTCTTTTCCAGACTGTTGTAGATCGACACATAGTCATCGAGGGTGAGCGTGTCGGGCCGTTGCGCAACGGCTGACGTCGGGATCAGTCCGGCCAGAAGGAGGAGAATCATCAATGGAGTCTTCATTGCGCTGCCGAGATTGTTTGTCGAATGTTGTCCATTTCAGGCTTCGGGGTTCAGGCTTCAGGCGTCAGAGACCGGGCTTGGTTATACGCTTCATTATCCCAGAGTCTCACAGTCTCAACGTCCCCCAGTCTCCCCTTCTCATCACAGCCCGTAGCGATATCGTAAGATCATCATGCTCCCCTTCTCCGCCTCCCAGGGATAGAGCGATCGTCCGAGGGGCGCGGTGATCGCGGAGAACTCAAGCCGAACCTCGTGGCTCCCGCTTCTGAACACCTTGATCCACGGGTTCACCGTGAGACGATTCTCAAAGAACCTGAGGCGCGCCCCGAAGGCCGTCAGGGGCTGGTCCCTTGTCGGCTCTTCGCTGGAGTTGTGCGAATAGTCCAAACCCAGGAGCACCTGGAAGTTCTTCGTGCCCATGGTCTCCGTCGATCCGACCACACGGTGGAGCGAGTCATATGCGACGTCCCAGACGTCATGAGAACCGACTCCAAGATCGAGCCGCATCCTGTTGTACCCGCGTTGATCCATCCTCCAGAAATAGCTCAGGTAGCCCTCGAATTGCGTCGTGCTGAAATACGCCCGCTGTTCGAGGCCGCGGTCGTATGTGATCATCGGATTCGAGAAATCCCTGGATCCTCCCCCAAAAAAGAAGGTGAGAAACGGAAGTCGGCCGTCGAAGAATCGTGTTCCGATCGCCATCTCCATCGCGAACCCTGGTTGGACATTCATCCGTGGCGGATCGAGAGAGAATACGGGATCCGCAGTGTAGAGTCTCGAATTCACGATGAACTTTTCCGTGTTCACCCTGGACCTGCCGAGGATGTGCATATCGAGGAACCCGGCGCTGTCAAGGTTGCTCCAATCCCCCTGAAAGAACACAAGGAGCCGTCCTCCCCAGGAAATTATCGGGGACTGAAAGGCAAGCATGTTGAGGACTCTGTTCCCAAAACCGGCCTCAAGGCCGAACCCTTTGACCCCGAATGACTCCTTTTCACTGAAGAGTGCGTCGGAGAAATTCACCTGGTAGGGGGAGATGTCAAGAGAGATCTGCTCTCGCGGAGGAGGCCCGAAAGGATAGCCGCTGTTCACTTCCGCATACCACCGGTAGTCATTGTTCCCGGTCGAAACTTTTGAATCATTGGATTTGTGGATTTGACGGTCCCAGAGGGGGTACCCCGGCTTCGAGGCAATCAACTGAAGAATCTTTCCGTACGTTGCCGGATCCGATCTGTTCAAGGCATGGAAGTCCTCCGGACCGTAATAACTCACGTAGACGTCATTGCTCACTGTGGAATCCCCGGAGCCGTACCGGGTCCGGACGACCTGGCTCACCTCTTCGGTCTGCCTGATCAAGAGAGGCCGAAACGCAGCACGGTATTTTTCTGCCAGATAGATAAGCGTGTATGTGTAGTCGTACGAAATCGTCCCCTGGGGATTCGTGTGGCTTTTCTGGAACACAAAGTCGCTGGCGTCCGTACGCTTCAAGACCCCGCCCGGGGCGATTCGGGCGCCGGACTTCTGCAGGGTATCTGTGCTCCAGAGATGGGTATACGACGGGTCAAGAACGATCTTGTCTTTGATTTGAGAGAAGACCCAGTCGAACGATTGGGAAGGTGCAGATCGCGGCAGGAGAACAAGAACTGCAGCGACGATCAGGCGGGAAAGGCGGAGAGTCGTTCTCATTTCTCATACTCCGAAGAAAAGACCTTGGCTGCATACGTCTGCCGGAATTGCCGGCCCCACTGATCCCGAAACTCGACGTTGAGCGAGACGGTGGCAGGAGTCTTGGCGGAATAGCCGCGCAGGAATGCCGGGTTCACATTGATGGTGGCAATCCTCCAGTCCCCCATGTTCGTCCACGTCGCGGGATTTCCGGGAAGGAGAAACTCCTCCGGGATGCTTCGGACAATCTGTTGCGTGGTCCGCGGCCGGACATAGATGGAACTTGTTCCGACGGGCGTTTCAAAGATGAACCGGAACTGCCGGCTGGTCAACCAACCCGTCTGCAACGAAACATCGAGAAGGTTCAATCGATCGCCGGGCTTCGCCGCAGGGACCCAGAGCGACACGTTGGCCGGCGTGGACGGGATCGATACGCTCAGGCGCCACGAAGATGTTTCAATGGAATCGGTCGATTCGTTGCGGTAGTTGAACGTCTTCCCGGCATAGAGCCCCTCGACGACGTACGCCGTATCCTGGAGATCTTCATCGATCCCCCAGAGGGAGTCTATGCGCACGACGGAGCCGGCGCCGGACAGGACCGGGGTCATATCGCTCGATCGGGACACGCGATAGCCATAGTTCGCATAATTGAGATGCCCCGCTGCGAAGTTGACGATGGCGGATTGGCCGAAGACGAACGCCGTATGTGGCGTTGTTGCCAGTGACGGCCAATGTGCATTGAGGACCCAGTATGCTGTCGCCTCCTGTTGTTCCCCGATTTCATCCGGCCCCCGGGCAACACGCCGGAGATAGAACTTTCCAGCGCTCTCCAATGTGTCGACAATCTTGATATTGTACGCCCCGGGATCACTCAGGTACGATTTGTCGCGCTCCCACGTGCTCGTGCTCACCTGATCCCGGAAATTCGGATCCCGGAAGATGGCGACCTGATACCGGAGAGTCCCAAAGCTGGAGCTCCAGCTCCGCAATCGGTCTTTCACTGTGACCGGAGTACCGACGATCACGTCAATACTGTCCTGAAAGACGGGGCGGCTTTTCTGCGCAGGGCTCTGCTCCATGACAAGCACGAGGGCAAGCGCAGTCGAACAGAGCACGGCGAGAGAAAGCGCTGATCTCCGGCCGGCCGTAGATGTGTCCCTACAATTCGTGAGGGCCATGAATTATTCCACGTGATGTCGGGTACCGGTTGAACGAAAGTTGATGAATTCGCTGTTGCTCTTCACAATCAGAGAACGACCCAGCCCGGACTCTTCTCTGAGTTTCGTCAGTAACATGCCCTTTAAGGAGTCGGGATAATTCCCGGGTGGACACCGGACCGTCTCACACTGGACGAACACCGTGTCGTTGAACGCCGATGCGATCTCCCGCGACTGGCGCCGCAGGTAGAAAAAGCCGAACGTCTTCGGATCGATGTACACGCTGTCCTTCCCGATCGATCGGCCGAGTTTTCCGCGATGCAGAAGCGAGGTATCCCGGGACCTGGCACCGATCCCGGCGACGCGAATGACCGTGACGTCCAGCGAGTCCTTTTCGGCTGTCGACCACAGGTTGCTGATCGCCACGTAGGCCTTCATCTCCGCCGGCTGATTTCCGGAGGCCTGGGATCCGGCCACGGGTGAAGGACTATGGGCATGAAGAATCAGCGGTTGGGAGTATTCCACTGCCAGATTCTGGGCAAGAGTGTCCAGGTCGCGTCCCTTGGAGGAGGCGTTCTCGATTGCCTCGTCCCGTTCGACGATGAAGGTGAGAAGCTCAAGGATCATCGCCACGTAAAAGAGAAAATAGATTCCGATTTTCATATGGGTCGACCCTTCATTGGCGCTTTGGTCCGCCGATGCGATCCAGCCCGCCGCGCAGATCCTGCAGTCCCTTGTCGATGGATGTCACATCGGTGGAGAGTCGTTGATGGTCGTTCAGTAACTTTTCGACCGTGGCCCGGAGCTTCAGCAGATCGCTCATGGACGGGACCGTCGGCAGTCCTCCTTCTCCGATATCGGAACGCTCGGGCTTGAAGAACTTCAGCAGGCCGAGGAGGCCGATGATCGAGAATTCCACAAAGAGACTGAGGATGATCGGTTCGGGATTATCCTTCGTGATATAGTTGATGCCGCGAAGGCCGACGACCACGATCAGGAACGCTGCACCGAAATATGCCAGGGCTTCGACATTATTCTCGTAATGCGGTACTACTTCCGCCACCATCCAGCTGGAAAAAGGACGCTTAAATTTCAGATCCGACTCATACCCGTGCTGGACATAGTGACCGAGGAGATAGTTGTCCAGGTACGCCAGGCGTTCCTTCTGCTTGTCGGTCAAATCCTCGGGATGCAGACCCTTGATGCGATCGAATTCATACCAGAGCGGGAGTGCTTTCGCTGTCCCGACGACAGTCGGGAATCCCCAGAAGAGGATCTTTGCGAGGGCGAGGAACAGCCTTCCTTCCATCGCTGAATCGATCAGCCGGAGAACAAACACGAGGATGATCCCCGCGGCCGCGACAGCCGGCACATTCCCGCCAGGAAAATGTCGCTCGATGAACGGGAACTGGAGAAGAATGAAGTAGCAGAGGCTCCCGAGGCCGACAAGGAGAAAAAAGATCCAGAGTAGTCCGACTGCCGGCCTGGATTTGAGTTGAGACCTCGCCGGTTGGCCTGTCGTATCCGTCGGTGCGAAGGTGTTCGGTAACTCCATCGTGAGGCCCTCCAATTCAGATTGAATGATCGTGCATTCGCTGGACGGCGGGAAGCAATCCTCCAGCATCAGAGAACAAGGGTTGAACAGAGTGGCGGACGTCTTCCGGCAGCAGAAAATCTGGGAAACGACAAAGGGCGGCGTCTTTACAGGTGAGAATGGGTGTGCTGCCGAAAAACGGTCGATCACTCCTTGAGAAATTCGTCGGTGACCCGGCACGATGCGACAGTGCTCCGGAAAAAGATACCGGGTTGTCGCCCCAATCGGCACGGCATTCTCCCGAAGGTGTCAGGCAGGGCTACATCGTTCAGGAGAACACCCAGCAAGCCAGGGCGGAGCATGAAGTCCGCGACACTGACTCTTTTTTTTGCCAGGGAGAACAGGAAAGAGCAGATGCCGAAGATAGGAGGCATCCACGGCATCAGAATACCAAACAGTGTGGTAAGAATCAAGGATGGACGGTTGTACTGCGGAGCAATGTGAGGGCTGACCGGAAGGAGATGGTGAGACTGGAAAGGATCCGTCTTTCCGGGAATCAGCGGTGAGGTCGTCGACGCGATTTCCCTTCGACGAAATCATCGACGATGGTGTGCGGACGGCTTCTCAGTTCGCCTGCAAAATTCATGTAAAACGTCTTGAAGATGGCGTTCAGGATCCTGCAGCGAAGGCACTTTCGCAGATGAAGTTCCGCCTCCCCCTCTATTCCGCGCCTGGCAAGGGTATCGAGCTGTTCTTCTGTGTAGTGGTGTCGGAGCATCATGTCCTCTACCTGACTATCGTCGCAATTTACGATAGCGCAGAAATCCCGAGATCTTTCATCACCATTAATTTAAGCTCCCGTCTTGCCTGTCGCGCAAGGTATTCCAGAATCCGGCGATCTCTCGTTTGGTACTGATGGTTGGTAATGCCCGGGACGTGTTTCTGGAGCGTATGGAGATATGTGGTAGGGCCATCTCCCCCATTTGCGATGGAATTGACGAGAATCTCCCGCAGTGCACACAGATGAGATTCCAGGTGTGGCCGCTGCAGCTTGGCGGTCAGGAGGTACGTCCTGACCGCGGCAGGGCGAAGCCGGTCAAGGGTGCCATCAATCATCCCGACAATCTCTTCCTCAGTGAGGTCCTCGCATGAGGGGTCGATGGATTCCGCAACCGGAGGACTGGCCGTCTTCGAGCGGAACATCAGGGCAACGACCGTCAACGTCACCGCATCACGATATTCGGTTTCGTCCTGAAGGACCGTCTCGACGGTCTCAAGCATCGCTTTGAGGGATTTCCCGGAAGAAGGATGCGCCTGGAACTCCGCCTCAAGAAACTCGGGGAGGATTTCGGGGAGCGATCGTCGCGCGTCGTCGGCATTTCTGAGCGCGATCGCCGCAATGCGGTTGATCTCCTGGAGTTGAAGGTGTGGATGCGCCTTCAACGCAAGCTTGAGATTTCTCAGGATCTTTGATAGCGATGGATCGGCATAGCGGAACAACCGATAGAGGTGTTGATTGACCGCTCCCAGGACGATCCTGCGAAATTCCACCCAGAGGGCATCGTCGGACATCATTTCGATGGAAATGTTGCGGTTCAGCCATGAGGCGAGTTTCGGAAAGCCGGTCCCGCTCCTCTGTTCGAACAGGTCGGCGATCGCATCGAGCGCTACCTCTTCGAGCGTCATGCCGTCCATCATCCTTTGGTACATTGCCGCCTTTGGGCGGAGGTACGCGATCGCGGCCTTATGGAAGAGGTTCACGAGCTGTTTAATTTCGTTGTGTGTTGCCTGCGCACGAAGACCACGGACAATCACGTCCCGGATTGGCGGCAGCGAAAGGAGCCGAGAGTTACCTTGCCTGACTGGCGTCTGGAAAACGTCTGAGGTTTGGGTGGTATCCATGGTTCTGTGATCTTCCTTGAGTTGATCGTCATATCGGCCACATGGCGCATCGTCAGGAAGAATCCGGGAGAGGCCGTAGCGGCAGCACGCGCCTTCCGGACTTGGACGAGCCCAATGAGGCGCGAAAAGCTAAATCTCAGTCGACGTCTAAAGTGATGCGAACGGCGGAGGGAGGAACAGACCGGGGCGCACGCGGAGGAACGAATCGACGCTTGTCAAGTGATGGGCAATACCATGCCGATCGATCCCGCCCAGACTATTCGAGCTCCAATTGTATATATCCGAAATGCCGATCGATCTGGAGAAAATGGGAGGGGATGAATATGCGGAAATCAGAGCGGAATCAGCTCTTGCAGAGAATTATTTTGGAGGAAGAGTATGCATTGGGACTTTGTCACCTTGGGACGGTGGGACTTGGGGACCATGGGATAGTCATCGGCCGCCGCCTTCAAAGCTCTTTACTGTTCACTGTTCACTGTTACCAACGAACTTCTACTTGACGAGAATCATCTTCCGCACTGCCGCGGATGATCCCGCTGTCAATCGATACAAATAGACACCGCTTGACAACTTGCTGCCGTCGAAAGAGACTTCGTAGCTCCCGGGGGCTTCGCGTCCGTTCACAAGCACCGCCACTTCTCTTCCGAGCATGTCGTAGACCACCAGCCGAACGTCACTGTTCCTTGTCCCCTGTTCCCTGTTCCCTGCTACCGTATATCGAATGCTCGTTGTCGGATTGAACGGGTTGGGGTAGTTCTGATCGAGATTGAAGTCAGTCGGGAGAAGAGCCGATGTCATCTCCACCGAAGCAATCATTTCCGACAAGGGACGTCTCCAGACGCCTCCGCCAGCAGTTCCAGCAAAGAGATTTTCACCCGAGGCTACAAGGACAAGAACCGGTGTGTTGGTCAACCCAGCGCTGACGGCTGTCCAGGTCGCGCCATTGTTGGTCGAATGATGTACACCATCGACAGTCCCGGCGAATAGATGCGTCCCCGATACAGCGAAAGTGTAGACAGAATTGTTGTAAAGGTCTGACAACCCCGCGTTAACGGCTGTCCAGCTTGAACCATTGTCGGTCGAGCGATACACACCGTCTCGCTGGGTCCCCGCAAAGAGGTTTGAGCCCGAGACGGCAAGAGACAAAACGGTACTATTTGGCAATCCTGTATTGGCGGATGTCCAGCTAGTGCCATTATTGGTCGATAGATATACGCCGCCGCTCGCCGCGAAGAGATTTGTGCCCGAAACGGCTAGTGCCATGACAAGAGAGGAGTGCAGACCCGTGTTGACAGCATCCCAGCTCGCGCCACCATTTGTGGAAAGAAACACGCCGCCGAGATTCGTCGCGGCAAAGAAATTTGTGTCCAACATGGCAAAAGACAGGACCCCAAAGCCATTCAAGCCTGTATTTGTCCAGGTTGTGCCGTTGTTGGTCGAAACAAACACGCCGCTCTCAACTGTGCCCGCGAAGAGACTTGTGCCCGAGACGGCTAAGGCATAGGTCCAATCATAGTGGATAGTCAGCAAGCCCTCATTTACGGCTGACCAGCTGGTGCCATTGTTGGTCGAAAGAAACAAGCCGTCCCACATCGTCCCTGCGAAAAGATTTGCTCCCGATACGGCAAGAGACAAGACATCCGTGTTCGCCAGCCCAGTATTGACGGCAGTCCAGGTAGTGCCATTGTTGGTCGAACGAAACACACCGTCATCGCCATTCCCGGCGAAGAGGTTTGTCCCGGATACTGCCAGGGCATATACGATATTGTAATCGACGTGCGGCAAGCCTTCATTGACCGCTGTCCAGCTAGTGCCACTATCGGTCGAAAGAAAAACCCCGCCAAGCCAAGTCCCCGCAAAGAGACTTGTGCCCGAGACCGCAAGAGATTGAACATAAGTGCCAGACAACCCCGCGTTAGCCCAGCTCGCGCCGTCGTTACTCGAAACAATCATGCCGCCACCATCTATGGCCGCAAAGAGATTTGTGTTCGAGACCGCAAGAGCGAAGACGCCAGTGTGCGTTAGCCCACCTGTATCGGTTCAGCGTGTCCCGTTGTCGGTGGAAACAAACACGCCGCCGCCAGCCCCGGCAAAGAGATATGCTCCAGAGACCGCAAAAGACGAGACGGACATATTCGTCAACTCCGTTACGGCCCAGCTTGTGCCGTTGTTGGTCGAAACGAACACACCGAGATCTGTGCCCGCAAGGAGGTTTGTGCCGCAGACGGCAAGCGCGGACACAATCCTATAAGTCAACCCTGAATTGACAGCCGTCCAGCTCGTCCCGTTATCGGTCGAACGAAACACGCCATCGTCGCCAATCCCAGCAAACAGATATTCGCCCGAGGCGACAAGGGAACGGACATAAGGGTTCGCCAACCCCGCATTGCTGGCAGTCCAATTTGTGCCATTGTTTGTCGAAAGAAATACGCCGCTACCAGTTCCCGCGATGAGGTTAGTGCCCGAGACGGCAAAACAAATGACTGCACCTCCCGGGGGACCACCGGTCTGTTTCCACTGGGCATACGTGGTGGGTATCATGGTTGCTACCAAGAGTCCCGCAAAGAAGAAACGTCGAACTGATTTCATAGGGTGATCTTGCCTGAAGGAGCTTCCAAGGCAACTGCAGATAGCGTCTTCCGGAACCAACGTGTGCCGATCTGAGCAAACCGCAAAGTCTATCTGCCATCTTTTATTGGTTCGGCCATTACCCGAGGGAAGGCGTGAAGCGAGTCTCGTGATTTGCGCCACTAGCAATTGCCAGCTCACCGCACACAAATCAGTCTCCTCGTCTGGACAAAACCTGGGGTCTTCAGCCTGTAGAAATACAACCCGCTTGCCAACCCCTTTGCGTCGACGACCACCTCATGCCACCCCGCGCCGACATCCTGATTCACGAGCGTGCGCACTTCCTCCCCCAGAGTGTTGTACAGCTTCAGTGTAACATGCATTGCGCCAGGTACGCTGTAAAGTATCCTCGTCGTCGGATTGAACGGGTTCGGATAGTTCTGCTCCAGTGTCACTTGAGCCGGCGAGAGACCCTCGATCGCAAAATTCGCAATCGCGGATTCTTCAACCGTGCCGGATGAGCTCGTTACCACGACTTTCCAATAGTACACTCCGGACGAGCGGAGGTTGCTCACCGTACATCCCGTTTGTGACCCATCAAGAACTCTATCGAATACCAGTGAATCGAATGAGGCTGCAGCTGATACCTGTACGTGGAACGAGCGCGCCTGAGGCTGAGGACTCCAGGTCAACGTAATCGGCAGTTGAAGGGCTTCTGTACCACTGAGAGGGGCAAGGAGCCGAGGCGGCTGAAGCTGTTCCGTACTGACAGTGAAGCGTCTCCAGAGCGAGTAGTTGCCCGATCTTCCTTCGACCTTCGTCCTGACCCTCCAGAAGAATGTCTGGCCGACGGGGAATGAGAAATATCGGCTGCCCGGGTCGCACTCCGGGTCATGCCCTGACCACATATGATACGTGCCAGCGCCAACGGTGTCGGTGACGGCCTGCAACTCAAACCCTGAGTCATAGGTATTCTGCCGGGAGTCAGCCCAGCGCAGGATTACTGCAGTGGGGACGAGTGCGCTGTCAGGCGGAAACTGCAGCGACGGTGGTACAGGTGGCGGAATGTCGGCAGTCCGAACTGTGAGTGTCGTTGTCCTGCCTGTCGCTTCTGCGTTTGCTCCATAGACAGTCAGGAGGTACTGCCAATTGCTTACTGCCACTCCGAGCGTGATTGCTGTGTCCGGACATTGCGGGACTTCAGACACTGTCTGTAGAATTCCATAACTATCGTACCGTTGTAGCCGAACGTGATACGACTCAGCATTCCTGGCCGTTCGCCACCGGAAGGTTATGTACATCGTGTGATACACCGCGCTGTCTGGACCTAAAATCTGAATCGAGTCAGGAATAAACAGCTTGTGCCCAGTAAGAAATGGTCCGACGCCGCTCCATTGGCCGTCACCCAACGAGCTCGTCCCTCTGACCCGCCAGTACAACCGGGCATCCCCGGGAAGCGCAGGTGTCTGTATGGATCGGTTCGCAATCCCGCTAAGATCCTCCACCACCGAAGCAAACTGTGAATCCAGCGCAACGCTAATTCGATACGACGTCGCTCCGACTGACCGGCTCCAAACGAAAATACTTGTATCCGGCGAGATCGTGGTATTTGTGATGGGAGAAATCAATGAGACTGTTTGCGGAATGGTGCTAAACGCCGGATCGTGCTCATACGCACCGATGTCGGTTGAAATGGTCCGCGTGTACCCCCGCTGGTCAATCGTCACCGAATCAACCGACAGTGCTCCATTAATGGCTGGACTACCGCTCGCCAACGACCATACCGGAGTTTCCCCCCCGTGTTCGGCGAAGACGTCGAGCATTGGATTCAGCGGTTGATCCGGACTGCCGAAGAGATTGTTGTTTGAAGGAAGGGTAACAAGCGAGTCGGGATAGGCGAGTTCGCCGATCAGAGAATGAATTGCTAGCGTTGTCCGCCCGGCGATGTCCCGTGCGGGTTCTCCCCCGGTGTTACGGGCGACAATTGTGTTTAGCAGATTCAGTTCGCCGCCGTCATTGAATATCCCTCCGCCGTCGGACGCGTTCCCGTGATCTATCGCGGGAAAGTCTGCACGGTTGTCCGTTACGGTGCAGTAGACGAGGCTCAGTTTCCCCAGTGCACTGTTATAGATCCCGCCTCCGTATGCCGGAGCATAGTAATAGTACGAGCCTACGACGGGGCCTGTAGCAATCCCTTCAACGACAAACGCGGAGTTACCGCTCAAGGTGCAGTTGACAAGCGCAGCCGTTCCCGAGTTGCTTATTGCGCCGCCGCGCGCCGGTATTGTCGTTCCATCATGCGGGTCGATGGCGGTGTTGCTGTTCCCCGCGAATGCGCATCCTTGCGCCTCGAGTGTTCCAACATTGTTAATGCCTGCACCCATGCCCGTGTTTCCAGAAAAGGTGCAATCCTTCAATTGAGCCGACCCTGAATTATATAACCCCTGGAAAGTGTTTCTGGAGAACCGACTTGCGCTCGCAATCAGGAGGCCGCTATTGTATACGCCTGATCCATGCATTGTGAATCCAGGGGTCAGCCATCCGTAGAGCGAACAGTCAGAGACTTCGCACGTATCCAGATAGAGAGTCCCCCGGTTGTAGATTCCGCCCCCACCCGGCACCGTCCCCTCGGCTCCGCCAACCAAAACTAATCGACGCAATATCACTGTTTTCAAAGTGTCGATCCCCAGAAGCGGCGCTGAATTTGACTGGCGTATATAGTTGAGACCGACGATTTGTAAAGAGCTGGATGGAGGTCCGACAATCGTCAGGTTATGCTCGATCCAAATTCGAGTTTCGAGTACTATTTCTCCCTTGAGGGTAGGATCGAACATGATCACTGCACCGTCACCAGCATTCGCCACTAATTCGCGCAGCGTCCCCGGCCCGGAGTCGTCCAGCGAAGTTACGACGATCGTCTGCGTCGACGCTCTGGCACAACTGAATATCGCGATCACTATGAGATGGACTAGAAACCGATTTCTGCCAGGGATTCTCATCATCTTGCGGTTACGATGACAATATTTATTCGCCCCACCTTTTCCAATATGTATATACTCCCAAAGCCCTCGAATCTGGAGAAAAAGGACAGAGAATTGAGATGGAGCACGCGAAGCAGACTATCTGCCTGATTCTCGGGCTCAAGAAACAAAATTGCCCTATCATCGCGCGATGAAAGGGCATCGATATCAATGAACTGGGGAGAGAAAGTTTCCGGTTCATCCCGAGTATAAGGTACTGTATCGGTTCGGGTGAGTCAAGGCGGGATGATCCTGTTCACGGTTAGTCTCTTCATCGGCGAGGGGTGGCCTAGCTGAATTGCTACCATAATCTCCGGATTTTAGGGATGAGCAGACATGGGTTTCATGCTTGCTTCGCGGGATCGTTTTTTCTATACTGACCTGTGCCGCGCCCATGGTGTAATGGATAGCACTTCAGTCTTCGGAACTGACAGTGGGGGTTCAAATCCCTCTGGGCGCACAACTGAGAAGGGGGGATGGGGAGAAGGGGAGACCTGGAGACTTTGGGACTTGGAGACGATGTGAACGTTTACTTGACCAATACCATCTTTCGCACCGCAGTAGATGATCCCGCTGTCAATCGATACAAATAAACTCCGCTTGAGAGCTTCCTTCCGTCGAACGAGACTTCGTGGCTCCCTTGAGCCTCAGGTCCATTTACAAGCACCGCCACCTCCCTTCCGAGCATGTCGTAGACCACCAGCCGAACGTCACTGTTCCCTGTCCCCTGTTCCCTGTCCCCTGCTACCGTATATCGAATGCTCGTCGACGGATTGAACGGGTTCGGATAGTTTTGTTCGAGACGGAAATCAGTAGGAGAGGACGTTTGAATGCGATCGATCGACGTTGCCGTGTCCTTGCCATACCGAAACACGCCAGATGAGCCCGTGGCGGCATACAGAACGTTCCCCGGACCTGCACAAAGAGCGAAGACTGTCGAGTCCGTCAGACCGGCATTCATCGGCGCCCAGATTCCCCTGCCAGTGTAAACGCCGTGGCCTTCGGACCCGGCGTACTCGTTTCCCGCGCTGTCAAATATCACACACAGCATTGACCCCTCGTCATATGCCGACACTCCGCGATCACGCAGCAACCATTGACCTCCCGACAGGAAATAAGCCCCGAATTGATTCTGTGCTGCGATGACCGTCCCGGAAGAATCTGAAGCCAACCAGTTCACCGGTGCATACGCCAGCCCATTGGACATATCACTCCAGGTGGTGCCGCTATCGGTCGAAACAATGACGTCTCCATACGACCCCGCATAGATTGTTCCTGCGGGAGTGATCGCCAAAGCTTCAAACAACACATTGGACAATCCTGTATGGAGCGCCTGCCACGTCCCTCCGTTGTCCGTAGAACGATAGAGTCCTTGTGCAGAGTCTCCCGACGACGTTCCGAACAATATTTCCCCTCCCGGCCCGTTTGCAAAACACACCGCCGAGAGCCCCGGTATGTGAGGACCGACAGGTTCCCACGTCATCCCCTGATCGGTTGAACGGTACATCGCGACCCCACCCGAGTCTGCGGTTGTTCCGACGAAAAGCGAGGCGGACTGCCCGCTTCCAACACAACGGACCCGCTTGTTCACCAGGTCGCCCGAAGCTGCAGATATCCATGTCTCGCCACGATCGGTCGATCGAAACACTCCTCCCGCGCTGCTTGTTCCGACAATCACGGTCCCGGCCAAGTTGGCCGTTATTGCGGTGCACGAGGTGCCGGCAATACCGGTCGCGGATTCGTTCCAGGACCCCCCGCTATCCGTCGAGCGATAGACCGTCATGCCGGTGCCGGCGAGCAAAAGACCTTGTGGCTCTGTTGCGATTGATTGAATGATGAAGTGTGCGACGCCCGAATTGGAGGGGTTCCAGGTCATGCCGTCGTTCGTCGACTGGAAGATCCTGTCTGATGTTCCGGCAAAGACAACCTCACTCCTGGAGACCACCAGGCAGTTTACCATCGGACGTTGAAGGCCTTCATTGACACTACTCCACGAATCCCCATCATCTGTCGATCGAAAGATCCCCCCACCCATCGTTCCTGCAAGAATTGTCCCCGAGTCTGTCGTGCACAACGCCGCGACCGTCCCTCCGGCGTTCGACAGGGCTTCATCCCAATGCACCCCGTTGTCCGTCGAACGAAACACCGCTCCGGAGTTCGCCGTCGAGTAATCGCTGCCAACAAGAATTACTCCGTTCTTCCAACAAGCGACCGATGTCAGGCTCAGGATCGAGATATCTGAAGAGATTGAAGTCCAGTGGACGCCACGATCGGTCGAGCGAAAAATACCCGTTTGTCCGAAGCTGGCAGAGGAAGTGCAGTAGAAACCTCCAACGGAGTCGGCGGCAAACGCAGACGGAAGGATTGTGTTCGAGACAAAAGTCCAGGTTACTCCGTTATCGGAGGAACGCGCGATGGAGGGTTGATGAATTGCGTCGGCTGCACCAGCGAGGACGACCCCGCCGCCGGCGCAGAACACCGGGCCGGCGAACGTCGCAGGAGCCACGATGTCAACAGGCGTCCAAGCCGCCCCTGCGTTGGTCGACCGGTAGAGGGCAATGGGTCCGAACTCGGGATAGGAAACGGCAAATGCGGTGCCTTCGCTGTCAGCGGCACAATAGCGTATGTTCCCGCCATACGGCCCATTAGTTTGAACCCATGCCTGCGCCGTCACACGGCTTGACCAGGCACAGAGCCCGGCACCGACGACCACCAGGAGAAGCGTCTTCATACACTATGCTGACCGGAATAGTTAGTTCCTACTTGATGACCAACATCGACCGTGTCGCTGTGAAACTGCCAGCCGTCAATCGATGGAAGTGCACACCGCTCGCCACGCTGTTCGCGCAGAAGGTGAAGGAATATTTGCCCGCCGAAGGAGAGACGGGGAGACTTAGAGAAGGGGAGAAAAAGCGTGCTGCCGTCAACGAACTAAGAGCATCTTCCGAACCGCGGGAAATGACCCCGCAGTCAAGCGATAGAAGTACACCCCACTTGCCAGGTTTGCTCCGTCGAAGGTAAACGAGTATCTCCCCGCTGGATATCGGCCATTTGCCAGCGTTGCCACCTGGCGCCCCAGAACGTCATACACAACCAGACTCACCCAACTGTCCCCTGTCCACTGCCCGTCTCGAACGGAGTTCGAGACGAGGTCTCGTCCCGCCTTCGGCGGGACGGATCCACTGATAGCTGTTGTTGGCCCTTCGGCTCCGCTGCGAAACGCTCCGCTCGGGGCGACGACTCCTCCCACGACGAACTGAATAGTCGTCGTCGGATTGAACGGGTTCGGGTAGTTCTGGAAAAGAATGAATTCAGTTGGCGATCCGGGATTGCTCCCTGGCTCACCGATACCAGTCGCCTGGTTGTTCAGCAGAAGGGAATCGGAGAAGGAACCCGTATTCCCGCGATCAACAAGAATCTTGACCGACGCTGCCTGCAGGTTGCTCCAGTCGGGGAGTATGTGGTGTGTGGAATTCTGCTGAAGGGCAACCTGAACGTGCGCAAAGCTGGACGACCCGAGGGTCGAAACATTGTTCAGCACCAGGTCGTACGATTGCCCCATCCCATGCGTCGTCACATCGCAGGAACCGTCCCCGCCGATCCTGATGCGGACGCTATCGTTTCCGCCGACATCGAGGCCGGAAAGATCAACTTCGCGTTCTCTGTTTTGCTCGGGCAGAATGCATCGAAAGCCGACGCCCCGGTCGCCAGTGCCCGGATTCGCGTATGTCAACCCTCCGTCGTATTTGACAATATCGATTTGCTGTGGATCCTCCCCTGTGCGGTACCAGCTGTAGACTGCAGAATCGGAAAAGAGGAAAACGCGCCCCGTGGAATCCGGGCACCGAGTCAATTGGACTGTGTATTTGCCGGCGGGTAGGGTGAATCCGATCGGCAGGGAGAAACCTCCTGTGGGCGGAATGATCAGACTCGCACCCGGGATGCTATCCGCCTCAATCGAGTCGGCATACTGAATATGTCCGCCGTTCGGAGCTGTCACGAGGACGGAGGCCCCCTCCGGGATGTACACGGAGAATTGATTGCCGTTCCCCGCGAGAGCGGCAAGGTGCCGCCCCGCCTCTGGACTAACCCTTGGAAATTGGGCCTGACCCAGATTCGTGCTCACGGGCCTCGAGAGCACAAAATGTTTCGTGTTCCCCCAGCCAAGCGGCGCAAACGTCCATGTGTCGTTCACAATATCCATGACGACACGGTCATTCTCTCCCCCCGGCACATTGGAGTCATAGAGATAGAGATACCGGATGTTCGGACGTAACGAATCCTTTTCAATCTTGTAGGGAGCAAGGCTGTGCCCACCGCCCTTTGCATCCCAGAAGGAGATAATCCTGTCGTCCCGGGTATCACCAAGAAACGAATCACGCAGGGTGTCCAGTATGGTGCTGAGGGGATCCTGCGCGTGAGTGTCGGACTGGACTTTGTTGATGCGCGCTGCCGTGTAAATCCACATTCTGCTCACGACATTTTGAAGGTGGTGGACTGTGTCCGCAGCGAGGGAGTACAGGTTCAGGAACGGAGGCATCTCTGTTTCATTGACGAGGAACGACGCAGGGTCATCGAAAGCCATCAAGCTTGAGACCGCGAACCCATAACAGGACCCACCCCACGAACCTTTGAGCGCCGTCCAGAAGGCCACGGCGGACGGGCGATACGATAATCCGGCGGGGGTCGCAATGTAACACTGGTTTGTGCCAAACGCTGAGACATAGAGCGGCCAGTCCGGAAAGTCCGCACTTTTGGCGTTGATGGGGGCGTTGCTCCACGCTCCGGGATACGGAAGGGCGGTGTTGGGGTCGGTCCGCGTTGCATAGTTGAATCGGGCATACCATTTCGGCGCCCACATAATATTCGCAGCATTCGCAAAGCTCCAACCGTGGATGGCAGGGTCAAATGCCTCGTAGGAACTGTCGGCGGTGTAGCGGGTCAATTCGACACCCTTCACTTTGAAGAACTCGCTCTCTCCCGACATCGTCGGGTCATCAACAGAGGTAACGCGGATCCTGCACCGGGTCGAACGGGCCTTCTCCACGATCCACGGGAATTCATGTGCCGCACCGCTCGTGTCTGCCGTGATGGTGTGATACGTATATCCTGTGTCCGAGCTGAATGCAATGTGCACGTGGCCTGTGTCCGAGGATTCCCACCTGATGGTGTCCCGATCTCCGACAACCCAGAGCTTCCCGCGAGGCGGATTCGTGACCACGTAGTCTCTCCCGATGTCCCGGGAAAATTCGGACGTATTGCCGTTCGCATCGGTGGCGGTCGCAGTGACGACTTCCTGCGGGGAGATGGAGGCCGGGAGGGTGACCTTGAAGCTTGCCACACCGGATGGTCCCGTCGGAATCGTTGCGGAGCCGAGATACCCCCGCCCTTGCCCGTAGTGTGACACGTCCCCGGAGTCTGCAAAGAACTCTACGGTGTAAACACCGTCCGGTGCGGAGACAAGCCGGCCACTGACATCGATCGAGGTCCCGTGCCGTTTCAGTGTGTCGAGCTCGGGGTAGTTTTGCATCTGGTTCGCGCCTGTGTCCGCGTCCAATGTATCATTGGGGTTCACCCCGGCCGGGGCAAGATTGATCCCGAGGCCGTAGTTCGAATAAATTTCATTCTGGGTGATGAGATTACGTTCCCCGCTGTCGACCGATATCCCCGCACCGAAATTGAAGGCGATGGTATTTGCATCCCCGGGGTTCGGTCCCCCAATCACGTTGTCGGATGCGGCGAGCAGAACCCCATGGCCGTTGTTCCCGATGGGTACATTGGCGAAGGCGGAGACACCGATCAGATTCGCTTTCAGCGTGTTTCCAGTCGCCCCTGCGTTGCGGATGATGACACCATGGAGGGTATTGCCGGAGATGACATTTCCTCCTAGAAGGTTGTCGTGGGATCCGTTGAGAAGGATTCCTTCATAGTTTGGAATCGATGTCAGACCGTTGTACCCGATGCCGATCCGGTTCCCGAGGATCTGCGTGTGGGAAGCAGTGCTGTCGACAAACACCGCCGGATACTTTGTCCCACCATTCCCACAAATCAGATTGCCGCCAAAAATGGTCAGAGACCCGATCACAGTGCCATATGCACCGCTCACGAAAATTCCGTTCCCGGCATTTCCGATTGCTGCCATCCCGTAAGTGTCCGTCCCGATCCGGTTTCCCTGTATGACATTGTCATCAGACGCCGGTCCGATTATGGTTATTCCCGAGGCGTGTGCGGAGCCGGAACAGACGTTTCCGGCACCAGTGGCGAGTCCTCCGATAGTATCACCCGACGCCCAATTGGCCAGAATAATCGACTCGGTTTGGGTTCCAACCCTCACGGCCCCGGATGCATCGGTTCCGATATAATTCCCATCGATGACGTTGCCGAGGGCGTCAATCCCACTAAGGGCGACGGCTGGCAGTGAGGTCCCCGCAAAGCAGTTTCTGTTCTGGCTTTGAGTTCCCCCGATCCTGTTGAACGCGCCATAGATGACGATACCATTGTAGTCTATGACTGAAGCCGTTGCTCCCGTGGGTTCCAAACCGAAATAACTCCCCACGATGGTATTGCCGTCCCCGTACAGAACCACGGCGGTTCCAGCCCGCACGCTTTCGAACGCCATGCCGTTGATCACGCACTCGTTCGCGAACACGTCCAGGAGATCGACACCGGTGATATTGGAGCCGTCCAGCACAATCAGCGGAGTTCCGGTGAAACCTGGCTGCGACGTCGCGTCGATGAGCAAAGGATCTGTGATATTTGGGAGCTTCGAGAGCGGGGCAATCGTGTGAACGCCGGTCCCGGGGATATTGAAGGTGATGAGATCAACGCCAAGGAGAGTATCGGCAATGAGAATGGCCTGACGCAGAGACCCTTGCCCCGTGTCTGCGACCGTGGTGACCACAAGTGTTTCCAGCGGCCGCGAGGACGGGGAGGATCGCAACGTTGCCGTCGCGCGACCGGAACGCGAATTCACGCCCTGTCTCCATCCGGGTAAACCTGGAACGTCCCGGGAAACCCTTTGGGCAGGAAGGAACCATGTGGGTGAGACGGCGCCGTTTGTCTGGGCGTAGGACAGCGTGGATGCAGACGCTATGGCGAGCATGATCTGCACCATTCGTCGAAGACGTGCCATCGGCCTCCTCGTGAGCTTCAATTGCAAAGGACGTGATGGATCATGGCGCCCAGACTACTTCACGAGAATCATCGAACGGACAATCCGTCCCGCTCCGGTCCTGAGTGCATAGAAATACACTCCCGACGAAAGCCGGCTGCCATCGAACCGTACTTCGTGGGTTCCCGTTGATTGCTTCTCGTGCACAAGCACAGCCACTTCACGCCCCAGGATATCGTACACCACGATCTGTACGGTACTGTTCCCTGACAGCTGATACCTGATCCCCGTCGTGGGGTTAAACGGGTTCGGATAGTTCTGATAGAGCTCAACCCTGGAGGGGAGGGTAATGCGTGACGATGCCACCGATGTCGCAGAGCCCACCCTGACAAGGGCGTATTTTCTTTCAGAAACGGTGGAGCTGAGACCGCTTACCGTGAGCATGACGCTGTACACCCCGGGGTGCATATACGTGTGGGCCGGGTCCTTTTCCGTGCTCGACGTCCCGTCCCCGAAATTCCACAGGTATGTTCGATCCCCCTCCCATGATCGGTTCGTGAACGTCACCGGGAGGGGCGCGACGCCCGTGATATCCTTTGCATCGAACGCCACGTGAGGGACGAGGGCGCCAAGATAGATGTTCCCGCTGTCCTGGGCGGGCGGAGGGAGCATCCTTCTCCATTCGACGTACCCTTTGTCCGTGTGTGCATCGTTGAGGAAGAAGCTCGACCCTTCCGCGATTTCACTGATGACGTTTCCATCGAAGACGGCAACGTTGCCGTTGGAGACCCACGCGAATTTCCCTTCGCTCATCCACTTCCAGAAGATGCTGCGTGAAGGCACGTGGTGGATTCGGGCGGGTGTCGCGCCGAGGTGACTCACATAGACGAGATCAGCATCGATGTACGTCACATTGAATACGGCATTCTCGAACCAGAAGACCGCAGTCCCGTCGGTCACCGGTCGATACTTGTCCGTTCCGCCTGTGGTCACCTGGACCTCGGCCTTTTGCGCAACGTCGTAGGCAAAGACCTGCGCGACGCCGTCTCGTATTTGCGTCCAGACGATGAGCCCGTGGCGATACACGTAGTCCCCGACAATGGCGGAATCGCTGATCGTGGTCGTCACCGCGCCGTCGTAGAATAACAACCGCTGGGTGGTGAGATTCTCCCAACATGCGGTGGCGCCATCGCACAGAACGTTTCCCGCGTTGCTGCTGTCTGTGCTCAGCTGCGTGAGCCGATTCGTTTCGATGTCATAGAGCCACGGGTACTTGACGGGATCAGGAACGGTGAGCTTCGCCCCGAAGAAGCTGACCGCACCCCCCGCCGTGTATGCATTCTCCGACTGTACGGAGTCAAGAAATTTCACCGGCGGGTGGACCCAGTCGTAGTAAAAGAGGGAGTCTGCATTCAGGCGCCATACCGCGTACCCGTCGTTGGCCATGACAAGATCCCGTGTTCCGGCAGAGTCACTCAACCGGTTCGCGGAAGCTCCGTCCCAGGCGAACATGCGCATATGCTGATCGTTGGCGAAGTTCCCCCAGATGACGCGGTTGCTGTCGATGGTTTTGAATTTCGTTTGTTCCCATCCGTTCATCCCGTCGGTGGTAAGCTGCCGGTATGACACCAGGCGCCTCAGTTCCACCGCATCGCCGAACGTCCAGGCGACCATATCTTCATCGATCACAGGGTTCTCCGCCGCGCCGAGGGTTTCCGTCGTTGCGGTGCGCAGATCGTAACCTAACGCCTGCCTCCCGGAGCCGATGCCGGATTGCCAGACGACCAGGCCGTTGCTGACGTGCGGACTCCATATACCGTTCGAGTCGGCCAGAATCGTCAGGATACGGTGTTCCGCATCGTACACGTGAAGCGTCCCCGAGAGCGTCACCGTGTCGGTGACCGCCGCAATGGCGATCCCATCACTTACATCATACCCTGTCACGACGCTCGACGCGCTGCTTGATCGTGCAATGGTAAGAAGCGAATCACCGGTGTACAGCATTACCGCTACGCCCGTGCTATCCGTGGAGAACCAGACAATTTGCCCATCGCGAAGGATCGGGCGACTGTTGACCGCATGTGTACCGCCGCTGATCTTCGCAGCAGGCCGACCGTCGAACAGATAGATCTCGGAACGCGCCGACAGGCCTGCTGAATCCGATCCCACCCATGCGACCTGACCCTGATGGATCGACGGCTGGGTGTTCCAGAGCGCAGCGCTGAGCAGCGTATCGGTCCCCTCCTGAAAATTGTGAAGGTCAATGCTGGTTCCAGTGCCCGCTTTCCGTCGAGCGTACGCCGCGAGTCCGTCGCCGACCGCGACCGGTTGACTGCCATCCGGGTTGTAGGAATCTCCGAGCACCGAGGTGCTCCCATCGAGGATGTCATAGGCGCGGACGACCTCCGCGGAGGTGTTCCAAACGAGATGATCGCGACCGAGGGCGATCGGCGCTCTGGTCAGATTGGAATCAAGAGTGAGAATGTCAGCGCCGGAGTAGAATTTGAGGAAATGCGACCCGCTGCTGATGTCGTTGTCAATCCACGCCAACCGACCGCGGTCGATGACAAGCTGGGAGGGAGACGACGTATTCACGGTGATCGTGAAGATATGGTAGCCGTTCGTTTCCTGACCCTGCGATGCACCCTGGACCCGGATGCCGAGCAGAAGCACGCCGAGAATACAGACGCGTGATGTGAGCACGAATCCCCCTCCCGATGGTGGCTATACAAACACGCAGCAATATAGGCGGCGCGAATCAGGGGGACAATCGCACAAAGGGATGGAATTTCCGACGGGGGTGGAGGTGGCGGGGCACATATGCAGCATAAACGGGTGGGTCAGGATCCCGGTCGATCTAGAAGATGCGGTCCTTCAGAGCTTTGGCGACAGCTTCGGACTTTGAATGAACATGAAGCTTTTCATAGATGCTTCGAATGTGAAACCGCACCGTGTGAACACTCAGGAAGAGATGATCGGCGATGCTCTTGTAACTGTTGCCTTGAATAATCTCCTGCAGGATTTCTTCTTCACGCTTCGTCAGGACGTTCGGCCCAGAACGGTCGGGAATCAATTTCCGGAATGCTTCGAGGACCTGTCGCGCGGTCTCGGAGGACATGCTTGCGCCGCCGGCGTGGACCTCCCTGATGGCATCTAGAATCCTGCCCGGGGGCTCTTTCTTGAGGATGTAGCCGGTCGCACCGGCCCATATCGACCGGAAGATCCTCTCATCATCCCGGTAGACCGTGAGCATGACGATCGCCGTGGAGGGAAATCGTTCCTTGAAGGCGCGAGCGCCGTCGACGCCGGACAGACCGGGGAGGCCGATATCCGAGAGAAGGACATCCGGAGGCTCGGTAAGAGCGTCGAAGGCTTCTTCATAGGTGCAATACTGACCGACGCAGGTGTATCCTTCGGTGTGATTGAGAATATACGAGAGCCCCTGACGGACTTCCTTCTCATCTTCGATGAGGGCGACGCGGATTGAGTTTGTTTTTCCCATGAACGCCAATATATGATGAGAAGCAACGTCGCACAACCGCACATTTATGCTGTTTTGATCTCCAGAGAGATCTTCGTCCCTTCACCCGGCGTGCTTTCAATGGTACAGGCTATCCCAGCCCTTTGTCCTCTTTCCTTGAGGCTTGTAAGACCATGTCGGTCGGTGTCCGGCTCAGGTGGCAGGCCAATCCCGTCATCCAAAAGTTCAATAAGTGCTCCACGTTCCGTGGGTTGGAGTCTGACACGTGCATGCGTCGCCTTCGAATGCCGCACAATGTTATTAAGCCCTTCTTTGAAAAAGAGATAAATATCGCGGCGCCGTTCCAAGGTGAGACGCACCGCATCAAACGATCCATGAAGGTCCGTCTCAAATATGACGGAACGTCCGTCGCACACTTCCTGCCCGAATTCAACGATCCTCCGGACTACATCCTGAAGAGTGTCATGTCGCGGATCCACCGACCAGACGATGTCGCTGAGGGATTCTATCAAGTCCCGCGAAGTGTCCCCAATGCGACCTAAATATGCCTGGACCGGCGCATCCTCTGGACTCTGCCGCTTTGCCACCTCGGTCATCACCGAAATGCGCGTCAGCGTAGATCCGATGTCGTCGTGGAGGTCCATCGCGATCCTGCTTCGGGTTCTTTCGATTTCGAGCATCTTCGCCAACCGGTACCGGTAGAGGGCGTAGATGCCGAGAACGATCGCCAATCCGGAAGACATCAGGAACCACCACCGGGCCCACACCGGAGGAAGTATCACAAACGACTCTTGTACCGGACGGACGCTCCATACTCCGTCACCGGTTCGTGCGATAACCGCAAACGTATAGGAACCGGGTGGCAAGTGCGTATAGCGGACTTCCCGCGATGCTGTTGGGGCGGACCAGTCACGGTCGAATCCCTCAAGTTTGTAGCGATACCGGACATTGCGTTCGTCCGAAAAGCTGAGTGCAGCAAAATGGAACGAAATCACGGCTGCGCCCGGCTGAAGAACAATCCCGGTTTGAGAAGATGCGGGCTTGCCATCCACAAGGGTGGCAGTGAGATAGAGCGGCCTCGGAGCATCGCTGCGGAAGAAGGGACTGGGCTCCAGATGAGTAAGCCCGGGATACGTGCTCACCCAGAGAGACCCGTCCTTTTCCACGGCAATCCCGTGCATCCCGATTTCGCCAAAGCCCTCTGCATACCCGAGACTCCGGAAGCATCTCCCATCATAGCAACTCAGCCCGGTGGATGTCCCGAACCAGATATGGCGAAGGGAATCCTGAGCGATCGCAAAGATCCTGTCCCCGATCAATCCGTCGTCCCGACCAAAATGTTCGAGGGAGTCTCCGACTGTACAAAATGCGCCATGGCCGTCAGTCCCAAACCAGATGCGGGATTCCGCGTCACGGAAGACTACGTTGACGTTCATTCCCGAGAGCGGTCGGACTGACAAGGGGGGCGCAACCTGGTCAAGCGAGTCCGGTTCATCACGATAGACATTCACCCCGTCGCTGGTTCCGACCCAGATGGTGTCATCCCGACCTTTGGTGATGTCGAACACCGTCGGTTCCCCGGCGTCCGTGCGGACCATGCGCATGACTCCCTCGCTCTCGATCGTCGCCAGCCCCGCCGCCGTTCCGACGATGATTCGGTGCGATTCTTCCAGCGCGTGGACATTGTCCGACGGCAGACCGTCGCGAACGGTGTAGACTGTCATCCTGTCGGAATGTCGGAGCAGAAGGCCGCCCCTCCACAGTCCCACGAACACATCGCCGTTCGACCGCGGCAGGAGGGCACTGACGGTACGCCCGCTGAAAGGCTGGGGAGGAACCATATGCGAAAGGTTCTCTCCATTCAAAACATACACCCCGCTGTTCCGTGAGCCAAGATAGAGCGATCCGTTCCCGTCAAAGGCAAGCGGACCCAGTCCGACATGCGCCAGGTCCGCGCTCCTGCGAAATGGCACAACTTCTGCAATGCGGAGGAGCCGACGAAGTCCCGGCGAGCTTGCCAGCCACAGATTCCCTTCCGCGTCGAGACACATATCGTAAATGATCGCGTCGCCGAATGAGGGAACCTTAATGAACCCGGGACCCGACCGCGAAAGCGCTACACGATAGAGTCCATCCATCGTCCCGGCATACAGTGAGCCATCCACATCTTCTTGAAAACACCAGACTCCCCCCCTGGGAACTCCGTTAGCCGAACCGAAACGCCACACCGTATCGTTGCGAAGGAGGTACGCCTCATGGAAGCCCCCAAAAAGGAGCTCACCGTCAGGCTGTTCGAAAAATGAGTAGGGCCGAACATGCCAGCGCCAGTCGTTGCGCCCCGTCGCGAACACGCAGACTGGATGTTCGTCCACGACTTTGAATAGGCCGTTCCCATCGGCAAAATACAACACACCATTCCTCGTCCTGTACAACGCCATCAGACTTGTGTCTCTCCACGTGTCGACAGTCCAGCGCGATCGTGCCGAGTCAAGGAATCGGATCCATTCGATTCCCGCGTCTGTGCCAACCCACACGTCGTTCTTCATCCCATCCACCACATCGAACGGCTGTAACCCCTTCAATCCGTTGGAGTGATCAATCGTGAGAACCGAATCGCTCCAGTAGCGAGTTACACGCCCGGCCCGAAATCCCGAACACGCAAACCAGATTGCTCCGAAGCGGTCCTCCATGATTGACCGTCCGAAGATTCCCGGGATATCATGCGCCGGACCGAACGTCACAAATTCATGCCCGTCATAGCGCGCCAACCCTGCTTGGGCTCCGAGCCAAAGGTATCCGCGATGATCCTGAAGAATCGGAGCAATGCGGCTGTCCGGGAGGCCGTCACGTGTGGAGTAGTCGCGAAAGAGCAAGGACTGGGCGTGAAGGACAGTGACGAGGGCACAAAAGAGTGCAGCGAGGAGGGCAATTCGGGATATGTTCATGAGAGGTTCTCGCGCAAAAAATCAGCCTCTCCCATCATCTTTGAATATCGATAATTGCATCACGCGGCGTCCGACCCACAAATCCTGAGATGTTGGCGTGCATTTCGGAGCATGAGCAACCAATCAGGAAAAAAGGATCATTGCATGACAGATATTCGAATGTTCATGGTCCCTCCCAATAGCGAAACCGCAGTCACGCCGCGCGGGTCAAATCCAATAAGCCGGATGAGAAGACATTGCACCGTCAGAACATCTACCTTCAACGAACCAATAGGAAGAATGTCAGGAGAGCAAGGCCGGACAACAAGGTTACCGCCGCGGGCACGACGATCGACATGAGCGACGATGACCGATCCGGATACGGACATTCGTCGTAGTCCGGACACGCGACGCAGTCGATGGAAAAATCGTGAACGCAGAGATGGAAAGAAGCTGAGAGGTGAGAGGACGGGGTGCCGCTACCGCCGGCATATGCGGATCGATCAGGAAAGATCTTTGGGTCGTTTGCCATAGCAATTGCTAGAAAATGACAAAGGGTGACTTTGTGGATCGTAGTGAAACCCGTCTCTGCCAATATTGCGAAAATCTGTAAATGACGCAAGCCCAACCCGAAGGAATTCGCTATTTGTTTGGGAAATGGCGAACTTCTGCACAAATGAGGGGTTTTCGATGAAACGAGCTCTCTTTCTGGTTCTGACGCTGGCTGCCATCTCACTTTCCCAGGGGGTTGCGCAGGAAGCCGAGCCCATTAAGCAGATGTATGCGAAGAGTGTGTACATGATTCCGATGAGAGACTCGTGTACTCTATACACAGTCGTCTACTCGCCGAGGGATACTTCCCGGTCCTACCCCATTCTGCTCACCCGAACGCCGTATGGATGCGGACCATACGGTGCTGATGCCTATCCTTCTGCACTCGGTCCGTCGAGAGGTTTTGTCCGCGAGGAATTCATTTTCGTCGAGCAAGACGTCCGGGGACAGTACATGTCTGAAGGCATGTTCGTGAACATGACCCCGCACCGCCCAACGAAGACGTCATCCAGCGACATCGATGAAAGCTCCGATACCTACGATACGATTGATTGGTTGATCAGAAACGTTCCTCGCAATAATGGTCGGGTTGGCATGTGGGGAGTGTCTTATCCCGGGTTCTACACCTCCGCGGGTTCCATCGATGCCCATTCGGCCTTGAAGGCAATTTCGCCGCAGGCGCCGATCGCTGACTGGTTCATCGGCGACGATGTCCACCATAACGGCGCTTTCTTTCTCCTCGACAACTTCCGATTCTCTTCAGGGTTCGACAGGATCCACGACCATCCGACGACAACTGGACCGGAAGGGTACACGTTCCATACTCCGGATGCCTATGCATTTTTCCTCCAGTCGGGCACGCCCGCCGGGCTCAACAAACGGTACTGCGACGGGGAGATGCCGTTCTGGGATTCCATGATGGTCCACAACACTTACGACAGGTACTGGACCGAACGGAATATCCTCCCCCATCTCTCGCACATGCCGCCGGCAATTCTCGTTGTCGGTGGATGGTTCGATGCCGAAGATCTTTACGGAACGCTTGCGACGTACAGGTCGATCCTGAAACTGAACCCGCAATCCTCGGTGTCGTTCATCATGGGACCGTGGTCCCACGGCGGCTGGGAATGGCAGAACGGGGAGAATCTCGGAAACGTCACTTTCGGCCAGAAGACCGCCCAGTTCTTCCGCGATAGCATCGAACTTCCGTTCTTTGTTCGGTTCCTGAAGGACAGCTCAGTCGCCTTTAGCCCCAATCGTTGGATGTTCGAAACCGGATCGAACGTCTGGCGTACCTACGACGCCTGGCCACCCCCCACGGCACGGCCGTTGACGGTCTATCTCGAACATGCAGGCCATCTCACGACTTCCCCGTCGTCCAAGACTTCGGGAAACGACGAGTTCATCAGCGATCCGAATCGGCCGGTTCCGTATGATCCCGCAATCCGCAATTGGCGTGCAGCAGAGTTTATGGTTGCGGATCAACGGTTCGCGGGGCGCGGACCCGACGTCCTCGTATATCAGACACCTCCCCTCAATCACCCGATGACCATCGTCGGACCCCTCGAAGTCCACCTTTCCGTAAGTACGACCGGAACCGATTGCGATTGGGTGGTCAAATTGATCGATGTCTACCCGGATTCCTCAACCAATGCCGACGATCGATCGGCGGAATTCCGTATGACCGGATATCAGATGCTCCTGCGGGGCGACGTGATGCCCTCGCGTTTTCGGAATGGATTCGTCCATCCCACACCCATGACCCCCGGGAAGCCGACCGACATTGTCTTCACCATGCAGGACATCAACCATTCCATTCTTCCCGGTCACCGCCTGATGGTCCAGGTGCAATGCAGCTGGTACCCGCTGGTCGAACGCAATCCGCAACAGTTCATCTCGCCGCACGTGTCGGACGCGAACGCAATGCGCACGGCTACGCAACGCGTCTACCATGCTGAGGGGCACCGATCGTTCATCGCCTTCCACATCCTGCAAGACCCATCGGAGATCAAGGAACGGTAAGGAAGCATTCTCGAAAGGCAACTACCAAAGGAACGTTATGGAACCGTGGAAAACGCTCTCCCGAGAAACAGCATATCGACACAGCAAGTGGGTGACCGTAGAAAATCATGCGCTCCTCCTCCCTGACGGGAGGACCATTGAAAATTGGCCGTGGATCATCACCCCGGACTACATCAATATCGCGGTCCTGACAAGTGACGGGAAATTTCTTTGCTTCCGGCAAACGAAATATGCTGTGGATGGTGTGGCGTTGGCCCCTGTCGGAGGATACATCGATATCGGAGAGTCTCCTCTTGCCGCTGCAAAACGGGAGCTCGACGAAGAAACGGGGTTTGCCGCAGAAGAGTGGAAAGACCTCGGATCATACGCCGTGGACGGAAATCACGGCGCGGGACGCGCGCACCTGTTCCTCGCGACGGGAGCCTCAAAGAAACGTGATACGGTGAGTGATGACCTGGAGGATCAGGAACTGGTATTCCTGACGTCGGAGGAACTTCAAACCGCCTTGGTGCGGGGTGAATTCAAAGTGTTGAGTTGGACAGCCGTCATGACCATGGCGCTTTTGCGCCTCGGCCAGCCGAAATAGCCGCATCTGCTGTCCACTGTCCACTGTCCACTGTTCACTGTCTACTGATTACTGTCCCCTGTCCCCTGATCAATAATCCACCGCCGCCGTCACCCAGAACCATCCGTCCCGCAGCGTTGTCCCGTCCGCAATATACCGGAGTGAGCGCAGCATCAGGTCTGCGCGGAGGAAATATTGACGTATCGGTTGCCATTCGGCGTGGATTATGCCGATCGTTCGATCGACCCTTCTTCCTTCAAGAAAGATGTTGGGATGGACGAGATGGTCCTGTCCCAACAGGATGTTGCTTCCGGCGTCATAGATGAGATTCCCGCTTTGATCGAGAATGTTTTCTCCGCTTCGCTGAAAGCGCACCGTTCCACGAAGGGAAAGACGGGAACTGAACGAATATTCGGCCTGGAAAAGCCATTCATCCGTATTCGGAGGCACCGATGGTCCGAGAGAAAGACCCCAATTCGTATACGAGTTGTAGTTGGTCCAATGGGTAAGAACAAACGGGTTGATCCGGGTATATTCGCTGGTGAGAACGAGTGTGGGAATCTCGAATGCATCGTTGACGAGAATCCCCGCCTGCCAGCCAAGCTTGTTGCTGTTCCCGCTGATGTCGGTCTTTGTCAATGTGCCGAATTTCAGGTCGTCGACCAGGATCGAGCCGAAGGCTCGGATATTCTTGACCGGCGTGACTTCGACGTCCAACCACATGATGGTATTGTGGGCATTGTCCTCTTTTTGCGGCATTTCAGTCGAGAGCTCCGCGCTCGTCAGAAACGTAAAAGGATTCATGAGAGCGAAGTTCGGCGGCTGGAGGCTGTAGAGCACCGCTTCGCTGAATCCGATCCTCACCCGTTTCCCAACATTGAATTCGACCCGGTGTGCCGCGATATATTTCGATGAGAGCGTGTGACCGGTCGAATCGGCCCCTACGAGGCTGCCGTGAACAAATGCATAATGAAAGCTCCCTTCCTGCAAGTCGATCCGGAAGAAATCGAACGGCGCAGTGTTGTCCGAAAATACTGCCCGGTCCGCATAGCCAGCACCCCAGAGCAACTGCTCCCGTCCCGCCATCACGCTCAGCCAATCGGCGTCGTAGCGGATGTACCCCCTGGTCATGTCGTAGAACGTCGATCCCTGAGAGTTGAACCTGTTGTTTGCTACCAGGCGATTGTCGAGAAGGGCAACGCTGTGGGATCCTGAAAGCAGGCTTCCATTTGTTGCCTGCAGGTAGAAGCCAAGGCGGTCATGAAACGTGCCGCGAATGCGGACGCCGAGTTCGCCGAGGACCGCATCGGCCTTCCCAAGCGAATCTCCCCATGTATTTCGCCTGCTCACGTCACCGAGCGCATCGACGACAAGAGTAACGCCTGTATCCGCGTAGCTATAGAGAGACTTCTGCCTCTCGTCCGAGAGAATCCCGGAAAGCCGCCAGGAGGGAATAAACGATTCCGAAGCAGAGTCCGTCTGGTCAAGATCGTGGGAGAATTCGACGCAATAATCGGAAAGGATCTTCCGATCGGTTTCCGAGAGAAGTGCGCGGACACTATCGCTGCGAAGCGTTCGGAGAAATTCCGTCACCTCTTTTCGCGACAGAGGCAACATTCCCCAATGGAATCCATTGATGTGCTCTTCCAATTGTTGCCGGAGCAGAAACCGATAGATAGGATGATCGGACGGAACGAGTTCTCGTTGTGCCTCGGCATGCTGACCGGCGAAGAGACTGACGAACGCTGTGGCAAGAATGATCGATGCAAGGCGAGCGGCGTGATTCATCGAAGACCGTAGGCGAGTTCCAGCTGTCGTGGGTTTTGATAAGGGAATATAGCGATTTCGGGTCTGAAAAGAATAGATCGACTTTCCTTTTCCGGTAATTCTTCGTAGGTTAAGTTTTTTGGATCCTTCCGCGAAAGACTCTCCGCGTTATGAGGATAGCAGTCATCTCCGATATTCATTCCAATCTTCCGGCGCTGGAACGCGCCCTTGAATACGTGCGATCACTCCGCGTTGACGCACTCTATTGTCTCGGAGACATCGTCGGGTACGGCGCCAACCCCAACGAGTGCGTCGAACTCGTGCGGAAACAGGCCACGTATGTCGTCCGCGGCAATCACGATCAGGCCGTTTTCGACCCCGGGATTCTCGAGGGCTTCAGCAAGGTGGGCCGTTCTGCGTCAGACTGGACGCGCAATGAGCTTTCGATAGAAAATCAGGAGTATCTCGCATCCTTACCCCTCCGGCTCGAAGTCGGGCGGTGCACGCTGGCCCACGCATCGCCATCCGCCCCCGCGAGTTGGGAGTACGTTCTTTCATTGGATGCCGCGGAGCGTCAATTTGAATCGTTCACGACTCCGATCTGTTTCATCGGCCACACCCACTATCCGATGGTCTGCGGCGAAGATCTCGAGACGTTCGATTTCAAAAAGGGACAGCGATTTCTAATCAACGTGGGAAGCGTCGGGCAACCGCGCGATCACAACCCTCAATTGAGCTTCGGGTTCCTGGACACGACTTCCTGGGAGTACAGGAACTACCGGCTCGACTACGACGCGGAGAAGGCAGCGAAGGCGATCAAGTCGGCCGGCCTCCCGAGATTTTTTGCCAAACGACTACTCCGGGGCGTCTGAGGGATGACGATTGACGAGCGGTGGATGGAATCGGCGTTGCGCGAAGCGGAGCAGGCATCGCATCGGAAGGAAGTCCCGATCGGCGCCGTGATTGTCCACGATGGCCGGATCATCGGGAAAGGGTACAACCAGATCGAGACCCTTCAGGACCCCACCGCCCATGCGGAAATGATTGCCATTACTGCTGCGGCATCGTGGTTGGGAAGCCGCCGGCTTGAAGAATGTACGCTGTATGTGACCCTGGAACCGTGCACCATGTGCGCGGGGGCGATCGTCGCCGCAAGAATCCCGCGTCTGGTGTTCGGCGCACACGACCCGAAGGCAGGCGCATGCGGAACTCTCTACAACCTCGTCCAGGAGACACGCTTGAACCACCGGGTGGAACTCCTTTCCGGAGTCCTTGAATCACGGTGTTCCGCGCTCCTCAGTGAGTTCTTCCATAAGGTGCGTTCAGGATCCGTCGGGAAACCGACAGGAGCCTGAGGAGCACGCCCCTCATTCCTTCACCCCGCCTGCAAGTATCCCCCGGATGTAATACTTCTGCATCACCGCGAAGAGCAGCAACACAGGAAGCACCGTCAGAACCGAACCGGCCATCATCAGTTCCGTGTCCTGCACGTGTTCCCCCGAGAGACCCGCCAGTGCGACGGGCAGGGTGTACATCGAATCATCAGTCATCACAATTAAGGGCCAGAGGAAATCGTTCCACGTCCCCATGAACGTGAAGATGGCCAGCGTGATCAGGATGGGTTTGCACAGCGGAAGAATGATCGATCGATAGATCCGGAATTCCCCCGCACCGTCCATGCGTGCAGCCTCAAGGAGACTATCAGGAATGGATTGCACGAACTGGCGGATCAGGAAGATTCCAAAAATGCTCGCGATCCCTGGAATAATGACGCCCGGATAGGTGTTCACCAATCCCACTTTCTTCAACATGAGAAAGAGGGGAAGCATGGTCACCTGGCCGGGGATCACCATCGAAGCAATCAGTGCGCGGAACGTCGCATCGCGTCCGCGGAATTGAAATTTGGCAAAGGCGTACCCCGCCATGGAATTGACGATCGTGGAGATCGCAGTCACACACGTTGCGATAATTGTGCTGTTCAGGAGGGAACGCCCGATGTTCAATCGCAGAAAGAGTGAAGCGTACTGTTCCAGAGTCGCCGCGCGGGGGAAGAACGGAGGTGGGTAGGTGCTCGCTTCCCCGGTCCTCATGAACGACGCTGCGACCATCCAGAACAACGGGATGATTGCGAGGGCCGCAATGATCACTGCAACGGCATATGCAGCCAACCTCTTCATGCCGTCTCCCCCTTTCGCAGTCTGGTCTGGATCAACGATCCGATCAGGATGATCAGGAACAGCACAAACGCAATCGACGCTGCATAGCCCATGCTCCACCACCGAAATCCTTGCTGGTACATGAACAGCACAATGCTGAGCGTTGCATTGGTGGGACCGCCCTGGGTCATGACATACGGCTCCGCAAAGAGCTGGAAATATCCAATCATGGTGATGATGCTGACAAACAGCGTGGTCGGGGCCAGTTGCGGAAGAGTGATATTCTTGAATTGCTGCCAGGTCCCCGCACCGTCGATCGCGGCCGCTTCGTACAGTGATTGGGGAATATTCTGAAGCCCCGCGATGAAGATGATCATATTGTAGCCGAAATTCTTCCACACCGCCATAAGAATGATTGCAGGCATCGCCCATTGTGGATCGCCGAGCCAGTCAATCGTTCCCATCCCGAGAAAACTCAGGAGGTAATTCAGGAGGCCGAACCTCGGATGATAGAGAAATCTCCAGACCACCGCGACAGCGACAAGAGTTGTCACGACGGGCGCGAAGTAGACGAACCGGAAGAACGATTGAAATCGGATGAGCTTCGAGTTCAAAAGAAGCGCGGTCGAGAGAGAAACGAAAACGGAGAGCGGTCCTCCGACCAGAAGGAAATAGAATGTATTTTTCAGGGCGACCCAGAACAACGGGTCATGGACGAGTTTGATGTAGTTCCCCAACCCAACGAAGCGGGCATTGGCGAACGATCCGAGGGCATAAATATCGAAATCCGAGAAGCTCAAGATCAATGCGGCGAGGACGGGGACAACGAAGAACAGGCCGATCGCGAGGAGCGCGGGAGCAAGAAACAGCAGTGCTGCATGAGTCCTGGCCCTAGCGTCCATTGAGCATCCACCGGCGTTTTTCGAGGATGACGTTCACATCACGGTCGAGCGAGGCAAGGGCATCGGTCACCGACAATGCTCCGCGCGATGCAAGATCCGCGTAGTCCTGGACCTTCATGGCAATCTGCTCCCATTCCGGGATTTTCGGCGGAGAGGTGACTCTCCCGAGCTGGGTGTGGAACGCGCGGACATACTCGTTGTTCGCCAGCGAAGAATCATTCCATGCTTCGACACGCGCGGGAAGATCACCGGTCTCATGGTAAAAACGAATTTGCTGCGCGGGGTCCTCAAGATATTCGATTAATTTCCAGGCAGCTTCCTTGTGGCGTGAGGCTCGGAACAACACAAGGCTGCTCCCTCCGGCAAGCGATGCCCCCGGGTAAATCGAATCGGGAGACGGGAGCGGAGCCGTCATCCACTCGTCCTGCAGTGAGTCGGGCATGCGCCTCTGGAATTCGCCGATGTTCCAGGGACCGGAGATATACATCGCAAAGAAGCCTTCGGCGAGACCCTGGTAGATGTTCGTGACCTGCGTGACACCGATCGGGGCCAGATGCTCTCGGAAGAACGAAATATAGTAATCGAACGCCCGGGAAAATTCCTCCCCGCTGAAGTCTCCTCTTGTATCATGGTCCGCAAGCAGCTTCGCTCCCCGCTGCAACCCCAGAATCACCGGAGGTGCCCACTCTGTCGTCGGCAGGAGCACCGCGTATTTCTCTTCGTTGGGATGGCGGGCGACGATCGCTTTCGCGGCGGCGTTCCATTCATTCCACGTGCGCGGTGCCTGTCGAAATCCGACTTCTTCCAGAAGGTCTTTTCGATAAAAGAGGACCCGCGTATCGACATACCAGGGGATACCGTAGAGAATGCTGTCCACAACGTTGGTTTCCCAGATCCCCTGAAAAAAGCCGCTGCGATGAATGACCTGCGAAGAGCGAACCCGTGCGTCCAATGGTTCGATCGCTTCAAGCAACGCCATCTCGGGGATCCAGGTATTCCCCCATTGACAGAGGTCAGGCGTAGCGTCACCGGCGTAGGCCGTCAGCACTTTCTCGTGAGCAGCAGTCCACGGGATCATTTGTAGCCGCACGTGAATGTCTGGATTGCGGGCTTCGAAACCGGGAATGAGAGCCTGCACGTGTTCCCCTTCGGCTCCAAACGCCCAGAACACGACCTCGACACGATTGTCTTGCCTGCATGCGCACCCGGACACTGCGAGCAAGATCACGACCATCAAGGCGGGAAGCAGCGCATGACCGCCCGTCCTTGAAATGATGCCCCTCGGGTTCCTGAAACCACTCCTACGTTTCATCGTGGACACCGGTCTTCGAGAACACCGTAACAAGATTGCAGAGATACCGTCCGGCAACCGGATCGGGCCGCCGGTCATAGAGCGCATTACTCGCAGACATCCCCAGACGCCCCCGCGTCTGGATACGCGACACGACGACTCTCCCCTTCCCGTAGGGAATTTCAAACAATGCCGGCGTCTTGAGTGCAATGCCAGATCGCGCATGGACAACGGTAGGGAAATTCACCGCAATATCGTGCTGCGACACCATCTCGCCCCCGAACCCGCCGTTCATGAAGATAAAATGGTCAGGACGCAACCCGGTCCATACAGGGTGTTGCGCGTCCACGGGAAACACGGCGGAATCGTAACCGCCGCGGTCGGCATCTTCTCTCCGGACAATCGTCAGGACAAGCGTGTCAAACAGTTCGGTCCGACGGCTTGTGGCAACTCCGAATTCAGGTTCGAGGAGAATGAGCGCGCCGCCTTCTTTGACGAACGCTTGAGCCGACCTCCTCGTCCCGGACTCGGCTAATTGCTCGAGAGATCCTTCCTCCACAATCGCTGCAGAGGCACTGCCAAGGTCACGGTCGAACGCGTCTACGGTGAACCCGGATCGCACGAAAAAACGTCGGCATTTACTCTCTTCTCCGGACGAGAAGAGGGCTATTCTCCGGGGGGAGCCGGATACTCGATGTTCTGCAACGACATAACCAGGTTTGCTGCTCGAGGCAATGGGATGACGATCTTCCCCGCTGATGCGCGCAAACACTGTAATGGGTTGTTCCTTTTCAGGCACGATGAATCCCCGGGGTTCAATCGAGGTCGCGACCGGCCTGATGTGAAGAGGCGCCGAGCCATCGATTCGTTCGTTCCCTTCGGCGTCTCTTGTGCCCCACTCGAGTGTCCCTGAGAACAGCTCCCTGCGGTCATTGAATGCAAAAATTCGGTGCAGGCGCTTTTCCTGCGGGAAGAAATGCCTGTCCCAGAGCTCGATGCTGACACCCACTGGAGAAAAGGCATTCTTCAAGGAGGAGAGGAGAGGTTTGGAATGAAGCTCCCGGAGATTCTTCCAAAACCAGTGCGCTGTCGGGCCGTCATTGTTGCTAAGATACACAAAAGGCTGGATGGCGTCCACGCCCATCCTGCGGAATAGCTCCACCAGCTCCGTCGCCAGGAAACCCTGATGCGCGATGAGCGCCTCTTTTGACCATCCTTCTCCGAGCCATCGCTCGACGATCCCATCCATGAGCGACGTCGGATTGCCGTCACGGTCGATCCACCACCAGAGGAATTCATTCGTCATCGACGGACGTTCAGACTTTTCAATCTCCTGCAGAGATCGGGAAAAACCAAATGTCCTGTCCGTGAGAACCGGTCCCAGGGAGTAAATGTACGGATGCTCTTCGACGAAATCGACAGATTCCCACGGCCTGGTGGGATCGAGCGCTTTCATCGCAGGGACGATCGTTCTCTGAACCGTCTCGTCGCTGGATTCGTTAAGCGGATCCCAGATGACGATGCTGGGATGATTTGCATTGTCCTCGATCCAACGGGTGAACTCCTGCGTGATTTGGTCCTTTGACCCGCTGACAGTCCAGAATTGCCACTCATTTTGCAGCAACATCCCGTGTTCATCGGCGATGTCATACCACCGGTTGTACATCTGTCCGATATGGGCCCGGAAAAAGTTGAAATTGTGCTCCTTTGGGATATCGATCAGGACCTTCTTGATCCAATGCTGCTCCCAGGGTAACGTCCCGCGCTCGTCGTCGGAGAGAAACCGATGGAACGCGATGTTCCCTCCGCGGAGAAGGATCTTCTGTCCATTCAAAACAAAATCCCCGTCCCGAACATGAAACTCCCTCATCCCGAAACGCGTCGACACCGTATCGACCGCCACTCCGTCCCGTTGCACCTCAACGGAAGCAAGATACAGAAAGGGGGCTTCTGGCCACCAGTATTGCACCTTCGAAAGCGGCACCTCTATTGTGCAGGTGTGCTCACTCCGTGGCGGGACGACAATTCCGGAAGTTTCTCTCGTCCCTGCGACCTTGTGCGAGCGTTGCTCAGCAACTCTCGCATGAATTGCGACGGACACCTCTTCCCCGGTCGGGTTATGGAGAGTGATTCGGAGCTCCACCGACGAACGATCAAGGCGGGGAATGGCCTGGACTACCCGAATGCGGGGGAGCCCGGATTGTTCCACTCTGACGTCGCCCCAGATCCCAGGGATAAACACCTTTCGTTCCTGGTCGTGACCCACCGCGCTGTGCGAAGGCAACGTCGAGCGGTCCCCGATGCGGACAAGAAGCTCATTCTCGCCGTCACGAAGGTGCGGGGTGATCTCATAGTCTTGAGAGGTATAGCATGCGATATCTTCGCCCACAAATGACCCATTGAGCCACACGGCGGTTCCGAACATCGCCTGCTCGATGACCAAACGGGCATGCGGCAATCCCTCGATCGCGGGGATCTCGAAACGTTTTCGATACCAATGGTACGTTGCGGAGCTCCACTCATACGGCGGCCGTGCGAGGTCGACGAGTCCGGGAACGGGAATCGATCGAAACGCTGATGCCGCCGCATCTGCGGAGCCGGGCGCAATTTCCCATTCCCCGTTAAGCGAATATGATCGATGAGCGAGCATGGTGTTCAATAAGGAAACTCAACAAGGGAAGGGAGTGATCGAAGCGTAGTCCTCCGCGAACTTCACGCGTACGGGCGATAACAGGACAAGTCGGTGGTTGGCGGAGTCGAAGCTCCTGCAGACAGCGACGAAGACGAGGTTGACCGTTCGACGGTGTTCCCGGATCCCGACGCGCGAGGAGCGACGATCAGCGTTGTCCGGATTCCAACCAGCCCCCGGAAAAGCCAGCCCGACGCAACCCTTCGACGATGTAACGGTTTTTCTTCATCGTCTGCCAAACCAGACCGGTGCGATAATTCTCGATCATGAGAACGATCGGACCCTGGTCGATGCCAAGATAATCCTTGTCAAACCACCCCCGCGGCGTCGTTGCGGTGATGAAGGAGGGGTTGAACGCATCCGCAAAGCCCCCCTTCCTGAACAGTGAAGAGCCGTACTTCTCAACGAGTGAACGTACACCGGAGACACAGATTTCGGGTGCAAACGGCACGGATGACACGACCGCTGTCGGCGCAATCGTCCCGTCATCCAGGACCCAGTCGATGGATGCCCCCCGCGCGCTGTATGCGTGAAAGATATGCTCCGAGCCATTATATGGCATCGTTGTGTCCGCCGGCCCGTCACAGGCAGTGAGCCCCCAAATGGAATCGGAGTAGTCACGCCAGTGATTCGGGTTTTCACGTGCATAGGCCCATTGGGTATACGTCGCGCGGCGTGAGTTTTCAAAGTAGTCGATTCCCTTTTCCCGCATGTATTTATCTTCGATGCCGCGAAAGTCGATCCAGCAATGCGAGTACTGATGTCCGAACAGCGGACCGAAATTCACGAGCGGAAGCCCGTAATATTCCCCCCACACATAGCGTGATGTCCAGTGGTCCCACCCGATCGGCGACGCCGGGTGGGTCGGGGATCCGAATCCCAGGACATACATGATCATCGCCTCGCAGTAGCCGTGCCAGGATTCGGGATTGAATCCCCGGTCTGGTTCCCAGCCAAAGGATATCCCCGTCCTTCCTTCACTTGCCCATGTCCAATCCACGCGGCGGTACAGTGAGTCTGCCAGCGTTCTGATGTTTCGTTCGGTCGCGTCGTTCCGATCAAAATAGGATTGGACGAATAACACCCCGGCCATCATGAGCCCCGTATCGATCGTCGACAGCTCGCAATTCCATTCCCTCGAATTGTCGGAGAGGCGAAGGAAGTGAAAAAAGAACCCTCGATACCCGGCGCTGGCGACACCCGAGCTGTCCTGACGCAGTGAAGAGAAATGCCGCAACGCCGCGACCGTTCGTGCAGCCGCCTGTTCACGGCTCAACAATCCTCTCTCCACCGCCACAGGATACGTCGACAGGGCGAAACCCACGGCGGCTACGCTCGCAGGCGAGGGTGTCGGGTACCGATCGAGCGCCATTCCCGTTGTCGAATCCGTTGTCTCTAAAAAGTATTGTATGGTTCTGATTTCGACCGTGTCGAGAATCGGGTCCCAGACGCGTTCATAGGGCTTCATCTCAACGACCGGCGTCTGTTGACCCCTGCATCCGGGAGCGAGGAGCAGGAGGAAGAGGGTTTTCAAGGTCAGGCGCATGGTGTCATCTGTAACTTGGTGACTATGGGATTGGGAGACTGAGGCTATTGCTGCATGCTGGCTACTTCAGGAGCAACATTGAACGCGTAGCGGCATTATTGCCTGTTGTTAGACGATAGTAGTACACTCCGCTTGCAAGTCCCCCTGCGTTGAAGGAAAACGAGTACTGTCCAGCCGGATATCTTCCATTCGCAAGCACCGCCACTTCGTGTCCGAGTATGTCGTACACTGCCAAATGCACGACACTGGTCATTGACCACTGGCCGCTGATCACTGTTACTGGATTGAAAGGATTTGGATAATTCTGTTTGAGGTGAAACGTCCGTGGTGTCGCATTCACGTGATCATCCACGCCGAGAGCGGTCGGCTGAAACCCCGCCACCTGAAGTCCGCGCTGGACATCCGGGTTCGCCATGAACCTCTTCCACACTTTGCCCGTCCGATAGTTTTCGATCATGATGATGATCGGCCCCTGGTCGATGCCGATGACGTCGGTATCCCACCAATTCCTTCCGATATTGAATGCATCGCGGAATCCGTACCTCGTCCACAGCTGTAACCTGTAATTGTTCCACAGATTCCGGATGAAGGGAGTGACTTCCGCAGGGGCAAATGGCAACGAACTGATTGGGGCCGTCGGGGAAATCGTGCCGTTGTCATTTTGGGCGGGCGGCGCTCCCCGGGCCTGGTATCCTGCTACCGGATCGTCGCCGGCAGTCAAACCCCAGAGCGAGTCCGAGTATCCTGCGAACCTGCCCGGGTTTGCCGCAGAGTACGTGCGCTGCGCCAGCGTTGCCCTACGGGAATTCTCAAAGTAGTCGATCCCACGCGCGCGCATGAACGTATCCTGGATCCCCCGGAAATCAATCCAGCAGTGAGAATATTGATGTCCGAACAACGGGGGGAACACGACGTATTGAAAACCGTACTGTGTCTGCCACTGATATCCTTGAAGCCACGTGTCCCATCCTCGATAGTCCACTGGGTGAGTGGGGGATCCTATGGCGAGAAGATACATGATCATCGATTCGTTATACCCTGTCCACTCCCCGAACCCACTGAAACCCGATCCCGGTTGCCACCCCGTATAAATGCCGTCGTGCATGTTCCGCATGAAGTCCCATTGTGCGCGATGGCAGATGGAATCTGCGTAGTCCCGGATCAGGACTTCTGCAGAATCCGAACCATTGAAGTACTGCCGAGCGTCGATGATCCCCGCTAGAAGAAGCCCCGTATCGATGGTTGAAAGCTCGCTGCTCCACGTCCTTTTCGCAGTAGACATGTCGAGAAAATGGTAGAAAAGGCCGTAGTTGCCAATATATGCATCTCCGCCCCCCTGTGGCCCGTTCAAAAAGGTCCGGAGCGTCGTGAGGATTCTTGACGCGGCATCGGCACGGCTGACCCAGCCGTGGTCTACGCCGATGCATAGAGCACTCAGACCGAACCCGGTCGAGGCAACGCTGCACGGAATCCCCGCAGGCGAGGAACCGACTACCGGTGCACGGTCGCGAATGAGACCGTTGGCGGGGTTCGCTTCGTTCCAAAAATAGTCGAATGCCGTATGCTGAATCGTGTCGAGAATAGGATCGAGATCGGACTGCGCAGCAACCCGGCCCGTCAGTGCCAGACTGAGGAAGAGGACGTTGACAACGGTGAGTTTCACGATTGCTTTCCAAGGACGACAAGGATGGTGTGCGAGGTTCCAGCAGGAAAAACCGGCAGCAAGGTTCGTCTGGGGTCACCGCCTGGAGCTACCGCGCTTCCATCAATGATCACTTCCGCAACGTCGTGTTCAGCATGGTGCGGATTCCGCACTTCGATCGCATACGTCGCACCACGAAAGACCCGTCGCACCTTGAAACCTTTCCATGATCGCGGGATGCACGGATCGACGACAAGACCATCATACGTCGGTCTGATCCCCAAAATCCATTCAAAGCCCACCTTGCAGAGCCAGGCAGCGGACCCGGAATACCAGGTCCATCCTCCCCGACCGAAGTACTTCGAGTCCGGTCCCTCGATATTCCCGGATGTGACATATGGCTCGGCTGCGTAACGATCGGGATCCTCAGCCCGGTTCACCGGATTCAGTTTCGCGTAGATGCGGTACGCCGCCTCCCCTTTGCCCAGCATTGCAGCGGCGATCACGGCCCACGTGGCTCCATGGGTATAGACACCGCCGTTCTCCCGCATTCCGGGGGCATATCGTGTGAGATAGCCGACGAATTTGTCCGGCGTTTTGTAGGCCGGAGCAAGCAGAAGCGGCCCGATTTCGGTTTCGAGTCGTGATTCAATGACATCGAAGATCGCAGCGCCTCGGGGACCGTCTGCGACGCCGGCAATGATGGCCCACGTCTGGGGATTGAGCCACAGACTTCCTTCCTTGTTCGCCCGGCTGCCGATTTCTTCTCCGGAATCCTTCGTTGCGCCATAGTAGGCTTCGCCATCCCAGCCATGGGTGTTCAGTGCCTCACGGAGATTCGCGGCACGATTCCGATACTCGACACCACGTCCCACATCTCCGCGACGCTCGGCAATCTCCCCGAAATCCAGAAGAATTTTGTAGAGAAAATGCCCAAGCCACACCGACTCGCCCTTCATTTCGATTCCGACTGCACTCAGTCCATCATTCCAGTCGCCGCTGCCAATGAGGGGAAGCCCCCGATCGCTGAATCGATCGAGCGCCTTGGCAATCGCCCTTGTACAATGATCGTACAGGGGAGCCGGGGAGCGATCGTCGACAAAGGCCGCCGCTGCATCGAGAACTGTAACATCCGCTGTCTCGTCCAAGTACGATTTCAACACAAACGGCAGCCAGAGGAGATTGTCCGATATCTGGTTTCGCAGGCCTTGTTCGGTCAGCGGGTGCCACCAGTGATAGACAGTCCCATCGGCGAACTGGTGTGCTGCATGGAGCAACAACTGAGTCCTGGTCCGACTAGCGTCGATCGGCAGCCAGATCTGGCTGTCCTGCAGCTGATCTCTGAACCCGAATGCTCCCCCGGTCTGGTAGTACGCCGTCCTCGCCCACATCCGGCAGGAAATCGCCTGGTACTTCAACCAGACATTCTCCATCACATCCATCGCCGGTTCAGGCGTCTCCACCTCCGTCGTCGAGGTAAACTGCTCCCATCTTCGCTCTACCTTCGCAAGCTCTTGCCGGACGACAACGTCATCGGAGTATTTTCTTGAAAGCGAGCCCGCCTGCTCCGCGGAATCCGCCGCCCCGAGGCAGAAGACAACGGACTTCTCTTCGCCGGGCTTCAAGACGACCTTCACGAGGAGGCTACCGATTGGATCAAGCCCGTTGCCCTCGTTCCGTTGAAGTGTTCCGCGCGTCACTCCCGCTGGCGAACGAACATCTCCGTACATTCCAAGGAACGACTGTTTGTCGGTTTCAAAAGACGAGGGACGAACACTGGAGGAGTGAAAAGCAACGTAAGGCCACCCAACATTCCAGTGACCGCGGTCGGTCGGGACTTCCCAGACACGTTTAACAGCCATGATGCTGTGAGCGGCCGGGTCATAGGATGTCTCAATGAAGGACTTGTGAAATTCGCGGTGCCAGTCTGGAGAAACGCCGAGCCCCCATTCAAGATACGTGTATAGTTTCAAACGGCGTTCGCGGTGCGATCTGTTGCGAAGGGTGAGGTGCCAAATCTCCACCGGGTCGTCATTGGGAACAAACATCACCATGGATGATCCGATGCCATATTGGACGGATTCTATCGTCGTTCGACCCAACCCGTGCACACACACATAGCGTTCGGGCTCCGCACAAACGGGCTTCCACCCTGCAGACCATATGTGCCCGGCGTCGTCCTGGATATAGACGTACTTCCCCCATTCATCCTTGACAAGATCCTGCTCCCAGCGCGTGATTCGATTGAGTTGGGCGTGCGCACGCCAACTGTAGCCGCTTCCGGTTTGAGAAACTGTAAACCCGTAATCACCGTTGCTGATGACATTGATCCACGGACGCGGCGTACGAGGGGTCGTGATGAGAAATTCCCTGCCTCCGGCGGTGAAATGGCCGTATTTGTTCGAGAGTCGGCGTTTCGTCATAGGTAATGGGACCTTAAAGACCGACGCCGAGTGTGAACGCGCTGAACGCTCCCTAAGATCCGATGTTGAGCCCACGCGTAATCAAACCTGACGAGATAGCCGAGTCCATCCCACTCCAATCCCCCTCCGGCAGTCAGTCCGAATTCATTGTCAACCTGGAAGAGGCCGGCGTAACCAATTCGGAGTGCCACCGTTTTCTGGAATTCCCACTCCGCGCCGAGATTGATGCTCTCGCTGTTGTCGCTCGGATGAAGTGCATCAACGGCCACGGTGACCGTGTTGGCTCCGTCGAGCACAATCGGAAGACCAAGACCGACGCGGAAAACGATGGGGAGAGAGAATTCGTCCGTGAGGACTTCCCCGGGGATGCTGCTATTGTCACCATAGCGCGTTGGATCGAGGTCATACCGGATCCTGATATCGGTTCCATCGAATCTTCCTTTGAAGCCGAAATTGGTCAGACTTGCACCAATGCGCAGGCCGCTGCCGGACAATTGATACAACGTCCCAATGTTGAGGCCGAATGTTGCGATCGAGCTATGCCAGATTCGCTCACTCACGTAGTTGACCTGTATTCCGCACGTGAAGCGATCGCTGACCCTGATACCGTATCCCAGTCCGAGGAGGAGATCGCTCACAGTGTACTTTTCACCGGTGCCCAGGGGTTGATCAACAGTCGTAACGTTGATGTCGCCCGAGTTCAGACTGGTTACCATCACGGACACAATCCCCAGATTGCCAAGGGAGAATGCTCCGGCCGCGTAGTTCAAACTAATGCCGGCAAACCACGCATTGTACGAGAACTCGAGGTCGCTGGACGTCAACGATCCCAGGGCCCCGGGGTTGTAAAACGCCGCAAACGCTTCGGATGATGACGTTGCGCCCGCACTACCCATCGCTGCGCTCTTTGCGCTCGGGTCGATCAGTGTAAATTGTCCAATGGTCGTCCCTACCTTGGACTGCGCGAACACCCCGCCCCCCGTGAGCGCCAGCAATGCCGCCGAGATTGCAATCGCGCGCCCGCGCCTGACGAGAAGTTCGAAGGAACACCTGGACTGAGGACAATGCTTCATGAGTCTTCTCATGGCTATTTGATGATGGCGAACTTTCCGATGTACGCGTCGAAGCCCGGAGCCTCAACCTGATAGACATACAGCCCGGGCGCCACATCAAGATTGTCTTTGGTCCTGAGATCCCACGGAACCGATCCGTTCGTCGTTCCATCTTGGTGAAGGGTCTCAACAAGGTCCCCCCGGACAGTGAAAATCCGGACAGTCGCTCCGACTGGAAGATTCCGGAATTCCATTCTTCGATCTCCCCGCCCCGTAACGGCGAACCGTTCAGGCTCGAAGCTGGCGGCCCCCACATACGGGTTCGGGACGACGTACGGGCCATTAGTATACTGATTTCGGGCCAGACCATTCGACACGCTCTGGCTTTTCGTGGTGTAGCTGAACACATCATCATAGCTGACGGGGATCGCAAGACCAATGGAGTACAGATCACCATCGGTTGGAATCACGATCGGCCCGCGCGCGGATTGACCAGTGGTGTCGACTTCCACGCGCCAGGTAACTCTTGCCTGCGTCTTGCCTGGGATATATGTCGACGATGTCAATGAAATCGCCGATGACGCTCATCGTGCTGTCGCCGTTCGCATCGTGGAAATAGAACGGGAGTCTCATCGGCCCCGACGGCGTCTGCGCCGCAATCCTGAACTTGACGGGGACAGCGTCGCTGACGATGGACAGAAGACTTGTGTCAAGAACGTTGCGGGAAAACGTGATGGAAAAATCCGCAGGATAACCCGGCCGGCGAACATCAATGGAATCTCGCTCCCTGTTTGTCACCCGGAAGCGAAGGTTTACCGGGGTCCCGGACCTGAACCCCGTCCTCGCGCTGTCTGCATACGTTGAATCCGGTGTGGTGATGACGGGCAACATCCCCATTCCTACCGGCCCACGACTTTCGCCGAGGAAATCGGTGCCGAAACTAAAAATGTCCTTTCCGCTCGCGCTATCAACCATCCGGTACCGGAGGGCGTGGATATGCGTAGAATCCACGGTAGTAAACTTGATCTGGATCGTCTTCCCATCGGGCACCTGCCGTGAATCAAGGACCTTCAAATCCACCGTCGCTGTTCCGGGGCCCGCGGTATGATGAATCATTTCAGCTTGCGCCGCCGTGAACCCGGGCACGTGGGGTTCGGGCCGGACGAGGACGACGTTCAGGGGAAGGATCGTTCCGCCGCGAAGCGTGCGGGATACGGCGATGGAGTTCTCCGAAGGGAAAAATCCGAGCGAATCCGATCCGTGGTCGTAGGCGCATACCGCATAGTAGTAGTCTTGACCGTTCGTTACCGTTGTATCTGTGTAGGCGTGCATCAATCCCGTGTCGTTGCCGAGATCATACGCCACTCCATCGATCTGCTGCCGCGAAAAACCATAGATGCCGTTCTTCAGGTCGAACTGAGCAATGGGCTTTCCGTTGCCGAAGGGTCCTGTTCCTTTGGCGTTCGTAATAACTTTGGGGTCGCGGAATTCGGGATCGGTGGAGCGGTAGACGCGATACCCCTCAAACTCATTGTTACGGGTGATCGGATTAATCGCCCGTTCGGAATAGTCGGACCAGGTCAGCCGCACGTAGTGATCCCCCGCCTCCGCACTCACCGTGGGTGCAGGAGGAGGAACCGCAAACTGGTAGTCGGCGTTGTAGATCTGCTGAACGGTCTTCACCTGGGTCGTGAGTTCGCGAAGATCGGCACCATACGCCAACGCGAGGCTGAAGCGCTCATGCGCACCGGCGGGAAGCCGAAACGTTCCGGAGGCAAACAGAAACGCAATATTGTAGTTCAGAACGACCGGAGAATCGAAGCGGTTCGTCACAACAGGATCCGTAAACTGATTGTAGAGCTTCGGCGGCCAGAGACCGTAGAAGACGATATCATCGACCGGGTCATTCTTCGACGGCCCCTTGATACGATTCATCTTGAAGCCCGTCAGGCCGATCTGATCCGACTCATCTTTGTCCTTACTGTCGAAGTCGGGTTCACCGTCCGTGGGAATCCCATCTGCTTCTCCCCGATCGTGAGTTCCGGCAACTCCGTCAGCTCCCACATCGTCATAGTCGGCGACCCAGTCCATGTCCTCATCGCCGGTCCACCAGCGACCGACCTTGAACGCCGGACGATTCTCGAGCTTTCCATAGAACGCTTCGAACGTCGTCATGTTATAGTGTGACATGACATACGCGCGGATATTGTCCTGTCCCGTGATAAGTTGTCCGGGGCCGCTGTCCCTTCTCTCGTCAGTAATCCCGTCGTCGTCGTCATCGATATTATTGAAAGAATTCCCCGGCGTTTCCATGTATGCATAGCCAAGGTATCCCGTGGGATCGCACGCGCTCCGTAAATCGACGCCATGACCATATTTGTCCCAAGTATATGTCAAGTTCAGGCCCGGGGAGCGTTCAAAGAACGCATTGTCATCATCAGATTCCGCCACGCCATCGCAGGAGTACGCCGAGCCCCCGACGCCGGAATCCATGTAGAGCCCAAAGATGATGTTGTCGGTGTAGTCCGAGGTCGACTCGTTCGTGATGTCATAATGCCAGAAGATCACATTGGTGGCCTGTGGGTTTGCCCACTGAAATCCGCGGACCTCAACACGAAGTCCGAGTCCTCGACGCGTAGCATCACGAGAGTCGGGATAGAATTCCCATTTGTCGTAGAAGTCATCGTCCATCACCGAGAAGCTTTCCTGGTCAGCGTTCGGTCGTTTCCCAAAATATCCGTTCCAACTTCCCGGCCATCCCGGATCGTCCGGATCCAACGCCTTATCGGGCCAAACGGCGGGCCAGGTACGCGGATCGCTGCTCACAGCGACAGAACGCCCCACATTGATGGAAGGGTCTGCCTGCAAGTAGCCGGGGCGCGGCTCAAACCTCATGATCTTCCCTGTGTACGGGCTGTTCTCTTGCCGCTCCCGGTATCCCGTTTCCATGATATAGATGGAATCCCCTTTGTTCTCCCGGACCTTCGCGAGGACAAAGGGTGTAATCCCGTCGGTATAGTTCATGCCCGATCCCTTGGGAACTTCTGCGGAATGGAATATCGAGAGATCGACGTTGATTGGGTCGGCGGGGTAATCGCCCACCATTCCGTAATTGTAGAATACCGTCCTGATGTTTCCCGCATCGTGCGTTCCAGACCGCTCGGCATCATTCCGCCCTCGCTGATTTTTGGGAATGACCGGGCTGAGGGATTGCTGGGCCGAAGCCGTAACAGAGACCGTCAGCAACGTCAGGGCGATGAATGTTCGCATTCGCATGCGTGTTCCTTTCTACAGTCGTGCGCCGAGTCCTACTTCGACCCTACGTGGGGCCGTGTACCGCGACGGATTGAGAAGCTGGGCGGCGTCGCCCTGGGGTGTCAGGGAATAGAAGGGGCTCCCCGTTGTCGCAAAAACAAAGCCGTTCTCGTACCTTGCATCAAAGAGGTTCACGACCCGGAGAAAGGCGTTGAGGGCCACCGGTCCAACACCGAAATCCTTTTCCGCGCGCAAGTCCACGTCAGCCCATGCCGGCTTCGAGGCGGAATTGCGTTCAAGGGCGGCACCGTACCCGGATCCGATCGATGGTGTGTAAGGGCTGCCGCTTCCGTATCGGAGAATGGCCGTCACGGAGAAGTCACCCTCGTGCACATAGGTTGCCGTGACATTGAGGGTATGGCGCTGATCCCAATCGAACGGCTCCTGACGTGGACGGGCATCCTGTCCTGCAGCAGCACGATCCGCCGTCTCCGTCGGATTGCTTGAATTCCCGATTGCATTCTGATAGGTATAGTCCAGGGAGATCGTGAACGACGGCGTGAACCGCTGATCGAGGGAGAGTTTGAATCCGACCACCGACCCGAAGTCGACATTGATGAACCTCGCGTAGCGGGAATCTGCGTAGGTATCGATGAACTCAACGCCCAACAGGTCCCGGATGTCCTTGTAGAACGCAGAAACGTCCACTCCCAGAAAACCTCCGAACTGCTCCTTGAAGCCGAATTCGTACTGCGCGGTAAACTCGGGCTTAATATCGGGGTTCCCCATCACGCCATACGATGTCGCGCTCGCCTGGAGATTCCGAAGGACGTAATAATCCGAGTTCGCGTACAAATTCCCCATCTCCGGCATCTGATAAAAATGACCATAGGAAAAATAGAGCGCCCCGGTCGCCGTGATCGGATACGATACGCCGAGCCGCGGGGCGAGGGCAAACTTCTTCGTTGTTCGTTTCGGAGGCGGTGCCGGAGCCCCGGCGATGGAGTTGGCCGGATTTGCGAGATCCCCCGGAATCTGGGAGTTGGCGTCGTAATATTCGAACCGGATGCCGGCGCGAAGAAGAATGTCGGCAACTTCCATTCGGTCTTGAACGTACGCCGAGAAGTTCCGTGGGAAGAAGGTTCTCACCGGCTGCGACAACGAATCGGGCAGCTGGTAGACGCGTGACTGCGTGGGTCCGGTAATTTCGGATGTGAGTGTTCCGGGCGACCCAAACGAGATACGCGAAACCTCTGCCTCGACTCCGAATTTTACCAGGTGCGCCTTGGTAACCTGGCTCGTCAACGAAGCCTTGACAAGGAAGGAATTCGTCTTCTGCTCAAATCGCCCGAGATCGTACCCTTGAATAATGGCCCCCAGTTCGTAATTTGGATCCCCTCTGGGCGCGCCTGCTTCTTGATAGTGAGGATCGTTGACTGACGAAAATGCATAGTCGGTGTAATTGAAATAGTTTTGTCGGAGGCTGACCGTGTAAAACGTGTTTTGGGAAAGGGTGTGCGTGAGATCAACGCCATGAACGAGCGACTGATTCTTCTGGGTCCGGGTACCATCGGGATTCAGGCGGTACCCAAAGTCGTAAGCTTTGCTCTGAGTGGTTGCACCGATCGCCTGATACGAAAGCTGGACGTCGGGGATCGAGCGATTGCTCACTTTGAACTGCCCGGACCACTCACGATGATAGCTTAGGGAAACGCCGCCGTCATCGCCGGTGGGCTGAAAGGTCCGCTGCGAGAAGTCTGACGCATCTGTTGGAACAAACCGGCGTGTTCCCCAGAGGTATCCGTCATCGACGAAGCGGCGGACGTTCAGGAGAAATGAAGTGTGAGCGATCCCTGCCGGACCACTGATTGTGCCCGTAACGTTCTGGATCGCAGGCGGGAACGACAGTGCGGTGTGGGGATATGATGCCCTATCATTCGGCCCGACGGCATACGCCCCTCCGTAGACCTCGAGTGAGGCATTGTATTGTTCCTCTGAACCGCTGCGCAGCACGGCGTTGACGACTCCGCTCATCGCCTGCCCATATTCAGCATCGAACGTCCCGCTGATGACCTGGACTTCCTGGAGAACCGATTTGTCCAGTTGAAGGACGGAAGAATTGTCATACGGGTTGTTGACCGAGACCCCGTCCACTTGGTACTGCACCTCACCAGCCCTGCCGCCACGGAAGTGGCCGTCGACGACACCGGCCTGGAGATTCACGATGTCGGTGAGCGACTGCACAGGAAGGGACCGAATTTCTTCGCGGTCGAGGATTGCCACGGAACTCGTCTGGCGTGTGTCCACCAGAGGCCGTTCTGCGATTGTAACGATTTCCGCTGTCTCGATAGTCGATTCCGTCAGCGTGAAGTTGATTGTGGTGGTCTGTCCCGAACTGATCTTCACTTCCCTGACGACGCTTCCCTGGTAACCCACGGCGCTGCAGCGGACATCGTACACGCCTGGAGGCACATTAAGGATGGCGTACTGGCCGTCAACATCGGCAGTCGCTCCCAACTGAGTGCCGGCGATGACGACATTTGCTCCGACCAATGCGTTCGCTTGTTGGTCAACCACTTTCCCCGCGAGCTTCCCCCGCGTGTCGGCATGGCTGATGAACACTGCGGCCGACATCAGAACGAGGAACGCCAGGAGTGCAAGCCCGAGCCTGCGAGACAACGGTGCGCGTGGATTCATGAAGGACTTTGCTGCTCTTAGGAACCTGTGAACAGAGTCGAACCCCCGCCGCCACCCGCCGTCGGGCGGACGGGCGGCGGGAAATCGATACAGCGGATTGGATTATTTCAGGAGCGTCATGGTTTTTGTCTCGGAGGTCAATGTCGTTCCCGATCCGGTCAGGAATTCCAGACGGTAGAAATAGACCCCGCTCGCGAGGGTATTGGCGTTGAACTTCATTTCGTTTTGGCCCGGCGTCGCTGCCGTCGTCAGTTCACGCACCCGCCGTCCGAGAACGTCGTACACGATCAATGTGGCGGTGCCTTTGTCCTGGGCATCGAAGCGGATCGTGGTAGACGGATTGAACGGATTCGGGAAATTGCCAAGAAGTCTGAAGGACGATGCAGTGGTCGGCGCTTGGGTCCCGATTGCGGTCACAAGTGTATCGTTCGCAAGCACACAGAACGCGGGCGACGCAGCCCACGGCCATTCGCGGAACCACCACACACGATACGCGGAGGTATCGGTGGCAATATCATAATCGTGGTAGTCCACGCCGATCCCCACCACCTTGTTTTGAGCGCCTGAAGGGTAGCCGAGTTTCGAAAGGTCCACCGCCATCTCGACGGTGTAGCCAGCGTCCACATCCGAATTATCATTGACCGTCGAGCCGGCCTTCGGACTTGCCGCATAGGATACAGCCGTCGCAAACGTGCTGTCAGTGAGATCCCACAAGCCTCGGGTATGGCTGGCAGAGGTATCAATGGCCACGCCGAACCTCTTGCTGGCCATTTGGTGAACGTTCTTGTCGTAGAGCGAGTCGATCGGAACGTTGATGTTCAGCTGTATTGCATCGAGGAAGTCGTCGCCCACGTAGGAATTGAGTGATTTGTCCGCCACATCGGCGCCGAGGTAGAGGATATCACCCTTGAAGAACATTTTGATCTTGGCGATGCCGGCATCGAACGCGGTGGTCCCCATCGACTTGAAGTTGCCGCTCCGGTCCTTGCCGATTGTCGGATATGTGGCACGGAGAGCTGCATCCCCATAGTGGATGTTGAAGCCAGGGATCTTCGACCAAACGGCATCCTGCAATGTGCCGTCGATAACGGGGGTCGCGAAATTTGCACCGTTGGGGATCACGAGGTCGTAGTTGTAGTGCGGTAGTGCGCCGGAGTTCACCGTCACGTCGTTCCGGACAAGCACGCGCGCGGCAAGGCCCTGACCATTGTTGCCCCACTCGTTCCCCCACCACGTTTTTGTCGCGATGGGATTTCCGCCGCCATGCACCCAGTCGGCGTCCCAGATGCCCATGCACATCTGAATTTCATCGGTCGTCGCAGAGTTCGCATTGTAGCCAAGGCTGTCCAACGATACGGCCATCTCAATCGTCCAACTCCTGTCTGTTGTTGGAGCGCCGGAAGCATTTGTATCGATGTTGCTCGTTCCGTCGATATTTCCGGCGGCGGTAACGACGCCGCGATTCGGGAGGTTCCCGCCTTGGAAGTTAAAGGTGGCATTCGGGGCTGCTGAATCCACGAGAGAAATGAAGATGTCGCGCTGCAAGGTGATACCGAGATTCGGCTCGCGTGCCGCGCGTTCGTAAATTCCGCCGAGGATGCCGTCGCTGTTTTCCCACCCGGCGCCGCCGATCGTGCTATCCTTGGCGATGACCGCGATATAAAGTGTATTGGTGGTTTTATTCACGAGGAATTTCAAAACGGCACGGGTCGAATCAAACGGCGTCCCGGACCCATTCATAATCTTGTAACCGCTTCCCGGATTTCCGTCTTTGGCGCCGTAGGTGACAAGGACGGATTCCGCCTGCGCCCACACGGCTTCCGAGAGCGACCCGTCCACAGTGATGGTCGGGCTCGAAGCCACCGAGATATCCCTTGCCCAGACAAAGTCTTTGCGCGGGGAGAACTGCGCGAGGAGGCTTCCTGATGCCACCATGCACAGGGAAACGAACAGCAACAGTCGACGAATACTCATGAGGACCTCCATGCAAACAGAATGGGACTGAATGAACATATGGGTGAACGTGACATTGTGCTACAATCTACGGGATGTTGTTTCAAACCCGCCGGGGCGCTTCTACTCCCCCGGCACACACCCACAGGATTCGCGGAGTTTCAGGACAGTAGGCAAGATCGCCTGCCGAGTCTGGAATGATTCCCGTTGAGTAATAGCGTCGATCGCCCGATGGATGGCGAGGACGCCCAGATTGTGAATCCCCACCTGGACTGAGGAGAGCGGTGGCGACAAAAAGGCGTCGACGGGAACATCATCGAATCCGGCGAGCGCAACCGCGCCGGGGATTGTGACGCCTCGCGAGTGCAATGCGCCAAGCACGCCAATGGCCATTGCGTCGTTCGATGCGAAGACAGCCGTGGGCACCGGAGTGGTCGCAAGCATTCTGTCCACGGCGAGCGCACCGGAGGATTCGGAGAAGTCTCCGCGGATCACCAGCAAATCATCAATGGGGAACCCGCTTCGCGCCATGGCGTCGCGGTAACCGCGAAGACGTTCTTCGGCATCAATATTTCCGGGTGTGCCGGCCACGATGGCAATCCTTCGATGCCCGTGGTCGATGAGGTGACGCACCATGCTGAACGCCCCACCATAGTTATCGATGTTGAGCGAGTCGAAGGAAGAGTCTTCGACCTGGCAGTTGAGGAGCGTCACCGGATGGTTGCGCGGAAGATTTGCATCCAGCGTCTGGGCGTCGATATGGGGCGACATGATCACAAGCGCATCGACGCGTCCGCGCATCATCTTGAGCGCAGCGGCGATTTCCTGCCGGTTGCTATGAGAACTTGACACCAGCAAATGATAGCCCCGGCTCTGGGCCGTCTCGTCGGCGCCCCGGATAACCTCGGAAAAGAACTCGCCAAAGAGGTCGGGGAGGAGGAGTCCGATGGCATCGGTTTTTCTCCGGCTGAGGTTGCGTCCCAGGGCATTCGGGATATACCGGAGCTCCGTAGCCGCTGCCCGCACACGAGCCCGTGTTTTCGTTTCGACCGGGCCGGTGTTATTGAACACCCTGGAGACCGTGGCGATGGACACGCCGGCCTGTCGGGCGACTTCTTTGATGGTGGTGGTCATGTGGACCAATGACGAAAGAGTGCAATGTAAACGTTTACATAAGGAGAGAAAAAAAATATCCGGGTGTAAACGTTTTCACAAAGATACGCCCCCATGTCACGATTGTCAAGAGGATGGAGAAAAAAAGCGGAACCTACACCTTAATTGGTTGCCGATGACGACTATTTTACTATTCCAGAAAACTTACCCCCCCTTCAAC
>CAVVZZ010000012.1:0-38889 GCA_963752915.1 Ignavibacteriota bacterium | reverse complement strand
GTCCTCATGAAAACGCCGGCAGACAAGGTGGTGGTCTACCTCGTTGTGTCCATCATTGTTCTCCTCGTTATCTATTTCATTCTCGCGATGATTCTCACTGCAATCGTGGCGGCCGTTGTCGGCGTCGGAATCGCCGGCGGGACGATGGGAATGTGAGTTCGTCGATGTCCGCTTCTGCGCTTCTTGAAATGACCCCGGCCGGACTCCACTGTCCAGCCGGGGATTTCTATATTGATCCCCATCGTGCCGTAGACAGGGCGGTGATCACCCATGCGCACGGCGATCATGCGCGCGCAGGGCACCGTGCCGTGATGGCGCATCCTTTGACGCTGGCCGTGATGCAGAGACGGATCGATCCGGAGGTCAAGGGTCAGGCGGTGGAGTACGGCACGCCGATCCTTGTCAACGGCGTCCGCGTATCGTTGCACCCTGCCGGGCATGTGCCGGGGTCAGCGCAGGTGAGGGTCGAGCAGAACGGTTTCGTGGCGGTCGTGACCGGCGACTACAAGCTGGAAGATGATGGTCTCAGCGATGCCTATGAACAGCAACGTTGCCATTGGTTCATCAGCGAATGCACCTTCGGCCTCCCTGTCTTTCGTTGGGAACGGCAGGCGGAAATTGTGGAACGTGCGGTCGCGTGTTACCTGGACAACCGCAGTCGCGGGACGACGACGGTCCTCACCGCATACGCGCTGGGGAAAGCCCAGCGGCTCGTTCATCTCCTCGCTTCCCGGGTCGATGAGATCGTGGTGCACCGCCTCATCGCGCCGATCAACAGTGCTCTTACGAAGGCGGGCCTCCCGCTCCCGTCGACCAGGACGCTGAACGCGGCAACCATCGCAGACCACACGCCCTCACGATTACTCATCGCACCGTCCGGCGCATTGCGCGAATCATGGATCCGGCGCATTGGTTCGGCATCCGTCTACACCGTCTCGGGGTGGATGGCGATGCAAACACGCCAGAGATCGGCGAAGGGGTTTGCGCTCTCGGATCATGCAGACTGGCCGGGATTGCTTCAGGCCGTCCGCGACAGCGGGGCCGAGCGGATCTCGCTCGACCACGGATACGTGAATGAGTTTTGCGCGCATCTCCGGCGTGAAGGTTTTCCGGCGGAAATCCTCAGGGAAAAGAAGGCGAAGGAGACAACGGGGTCGGAAGGGGACCAACTCTCTTTGTTATTTGGCGAGAGTTGATAGACCAACAGTGATAGACGCGATCAGACGAAAAGAACATACCTTAAGTACGTCCCATCTTCTTTTCTTCCACTCCCGTGGAGGGGGTACTTTCTTTCCGAGAAAGAAAGTACCAAAGAAATCTTCGCGAAATCGAAACGCACAGGCCAGGTTTCCGTCAAGCTAGGTGACGTGCGGTTTCGATTCGCAGCGAAAACTCAGATGGGCGAAGCGATCGAAACCGCAAAGCAGGGGTTGTATTTCCGTCCCGCATCCGCTGTCGATTTCGCAATCCCACCGCACTTTGCGATTGTCAGAATTAAATCGGACAGCGCGGATGTATGATGAGGAAATACTTCATCCTATTTCATATCCATCCCATGCTGAATGTTTGGATTGGGATTGTATGTTCCTATAAGGGGAATTCGTGTTGGATCATCCCTCAAGAGATGAGTTCTTTTGGCGAACTGTTTTTCGCTGGAACATCGGGTGTTGAATGTGAGCAATAAAGAGCGTAGTCGAATCTTGATATAGACCAGCATATTTCATTTCTTTCCTCAGAATATTATATTGTCTCAACAAGAGGTCGTAGTTTTGGCCTGTTTGGGCGATTAGCTCAGTTGGTTCAGAGCGCACGGTTCACATCCGTGAGGTCATAGGTTCAAGTCCTATATCGCCCACTCACCCTTTAATTCTGTCCGGCGAGACAGGCAAGGGATTCGATGAACAAACAATCTCTCTCTCCAGAGCATAGGCCTTCGGCCCGATAATCGGGTTCGAAGGCCATTTCATTTTCTGAAAGGAGCACCGTGCGCAAACTGAAAGCCGAGATCATGGATGCCGCCGGAGTGGAACGGACCCTCACGCGGCTGGCGCATGAAATCATCGAACGCAACAACGGCGCGAACGATATCGCCATTGTGGGCATCCGCACACGCGGCGAGTTCCTTGCGCGGCGAATCGCCGCACGGATCGAACAGTCGGAAAACCTCGCGCTGAAGACCGGCAGCCTGGATATCACGCTGTACCGGGATGATCTCCTCGGAAAACTCGAGCAGCCGCAGTTGAAGTCGACCGAGATCCTGTTCGATATGAACAATCGGAACGTCATCCTGATCGACGATGTGCTCTACACCGGCCGGACCATCCGGGCCGCGCTCGATGCCCTGATCGATATCGGCCGCCCGAAGACGATCCAACTCGCAGTCCTCGTGGACCGCGGCCACCGGCAACTGCCGATCCGGGCCGACTACGTCGGAAAAAATGTCCCGACGTCCTCCCGCGAATCGATCCGCGTCCATGTGAAAGAAGTGGACGGCGAAGACGCGGTGCTTCTCATGCATCCTGAAGAAGAACGCTAACACGAAAGATCGTATGCCACTAGCCAGTCGACATCTCCTGGGCCTGGACGGAATGCCGCGCCAGGACATTCAACTTATTCTCGATACAGCGGTCTCCTTCCGCGAAGTGCTCGATCGCCCCATCAAGAAGGTTCCTCCCCTGCAAGGGAAGACGATCGCGAACATGTTCTTCGAGAATTCGACGCGGACACGCCTCTCCTTCGAGCTGGCAGAGCGGCGGCTCTCGGCGGACGTGCTCGGTTTTCAGGCAACGGGAAGCTCCGTCTCGAAGGGGGAAACGCTGAAGGATACGGCGCGCAACATCGAAGCGATGAAAGTGGACATGGTGGTGATGCGGCATGCCGCGGCAGGGGCGTCGCACTACCTGTCGCGCGTCATCGAAGGACACGTGATCAATGCCGGGGACGGGAGCCACGAGCATCCGACCCAGGCCCTGCTCGACATGTATACGATCCGGGAAAAACTCGGGCGGCTCGACGGCCTGCATGTCTGCATCGTCGGAGACATCTCCCACAGCCGCGTCGCGCGCTCCAATATCTATGGCCTCCGCACAATGGGGGCGAGGGTCTCCGTCTGCGGCCCGGCGACGATGATCCCCCGCGAAATCGAGCGGATGGGCGTGGAAGTCCATCACCATATCGATGACGTGCTCCCGCACGTCGACGTGCTCAATGTCCTGCGCATCCAGCTCGAGCGCGATGCAGGACGGCTCTTCCCGTCGATCCGTGAGTACCACAACTTTTACGGCATTACACGCCGCCGTCTCGAAAAGGCGGGACGGGCGATCACGGTCCTGCACCCCGGACCGATCAACAGGGATGTCGAGCTCACGTCGGATGTCGCCGACGGCGAACATTCGGTGATCCTCCAGCAGGTCCTGAACGGCGTCGCAGTCAGGATGGCGGTGCTGTATCTTCTTTCCAGCCGATAGCGACGGGTGGTCACGGTTCCCGGGACGAATGCGCGGGACCAATCTACGTACGAACGGAACAACCGGAAGGACGTTCAGAAGTCATGGCTCAATTTCTTCTCAAGCACGGAACGCTCGTCGATCCCGTTTCCGGACACGACGGGGGAATGGACATTCATGTTGTGGACGGGACCATTTTCCAGATCGGTCCCAATCTCTCGGCGCCGTCCGCCCAGGTGATTGACCTGAAGGGAAAGATCCTCGCGCCCGGGTTTATCGACATGCACGTTCATCTTCGCGAGCCCGGGTTTGAACACAAGGAGACGATTGCGACCGGCGTCGCCGCAGCGGCAGCCGGAGGGTTCACCGCAGTCTGCTGCATGCCGAACACCAACCCCGCCATCGACGACGAATCCGTCGTCCAGTATATCCAATCAAAGGCCCGCGTGGCGCTCGGCGGCCTTGTGGACGTCCATCCCATCGGCGCGGTCACCGTCGGCCGGAAGGGTGAGCAGCTTGCGCCGTTGGCCGAACTCGCTCAGGCGGGCGTCGTGGCATTTAGCGACGACGGCGATCCAGTCTTCAACCCGGAGCTGTTGCGCCGGGCGCTGGAATACGGCGCCATGTATCAGCGACCGGTCATCCAGCACGCCCAGGAACCTTCACTGACGAAGGGCGGAGTGATGCATGAAGGGTTCGCGTCGACGGAACTCGGTCTTCCGGGCATGCCCGGCATCGCGGAGGATGTGACGGTCGCGCGGGATGTCCGAATTGCGGAGTTCACCCGCGGACGCTACCATGTGGCGCACGTCAGCACCGCCGCCACGGTGGACATCGTCCGTGAGGCACGCAAAAAAGGGCTCGCGGTGACGTGCGAAGTCACTCCCCATCACTTCACACTGACGCATGATGCCGTCCGAACGTACGACACCAACACCAAGATGAATCCACCCTTGAGAACGGAAGAGGACCGGGAAGCGGTCAAAGAAGGGTTGCGTGACGGAACCATTGAAGTGATCGCGACAGACCACGCGCCGCATTCGTTCGACGAGAAGGAAGTGGAATATCAATCCGCACCGTTCGGGATCATCGGACTGGAAACCGCGCTCGGACTTTCCATCACGGAGCTCGTCCGGAAGAATATTCTGACGCTCTATCAGCTGGTGGAAAAATTGTCGTCGAACCCGAGAAGGATCCTCGGCCTTCCGCCGATCCGGATCGCCGAAGGTGCTGAGGCCAACCTCACGATATTCGATCCCGCCGCAGGATGGATTGTCGACCCCACCCAGTTCAAATCGCTTGCGCGCAACACGCCGTTTGGCGGCTTCAGGCTCGTCGGCAAGCCGATCGCAGTGTTGAATCATGGGCAGAGCTATTGGGCAAGTACGTGACACAATTGAAAAGCTCAATAGTCGATAGTCGATTGACACTAGTCAATAGTCAACCGGAAGGACCGATAGGTCGATTGTCAGATGGACACTAGTCGATAGTCAACCGAAAGGACCGATGGTCGATATGTCGACTGGACACTAGTCGATAATGGACAATGTACCGATAGTCGATAGTCGATTATTGACACTCAGCGCTTTGCGTCGACTACTGACTATTGTCCAGTGACTATCGACTATTGATCTTTTTTACTGATCAATGAATTAGACGCTGACTATCGGAGTAGTCGCTCCATCTCCTTTGCACTTCGATTTTTCCACTTCATTTGCAGAGTTTCCTGCCGTTATCCATTGGCATGCCTTTTGCCCTAACCCCTCTCGGCTGAATCCCGCTGGAGCCCCATGAAAGCCATACTGGCATATTGCATCGCGTTCACGAGTCTCTTGGTGATCGGCTGCGAGTCGTCGCTTCCGCCGGACACCAACCCACCGGCGCCTCCGACAGGACTCTCGACGTCGACGGGAGACAATTTCATCGAACTGTTCTGGATCAAAAGCCCCGAGCATGATGTCGCAGGATACAATGTTTTCGTCAGCTCGAGCTATGACGGACGGTACGACCTGATCGGTTCAACCCGTGTCCCGCATTTCGTGGACAGGGGAGCGGTGAACGGGAACGTGTATTACTACGCTGTTACCGCTTTTGACGAGGACGGAAACGAGAGTCCGCTCAGCAAGGATCTCGCGTATGATATCCCGAGGCCCGAAGGGTACGGGGTGTCTCTTGCGGACGTTCACCGGATTCCTGCCGGGAGCGGATATGATTTTTCCCGGAGCGCCGTGGTCTCATACGATGATGAATACGCCGACATGTATTTCGAATATTATCAGGATACGCTCTTTATGAATGTCCGCACCGACACCGATATCCAGGACATGGGACCGACGGAGTCGGTGTTGCAGATCGCGACCGCGCCCTCAGGAGGCTGGTCGGAGACGCATGACGTCGTGCTGAAGGAAGGACATACCTATGTTGTGTGGACATGGGACGATCATTTTGCCAAGTTCCGGGTATCGTCCCTTTCGCCGGCGAAGGTCGTGTTTGACTGGGTCTATCAGGTCCGGAGTTCGACACCGCTCCTCAAGCATGGTTCCGGCGAGCGGCCTCCTGCGGTCCTGAAGAGGCCCGCGTGAAGCGGCGCCAACGAAAGGGACCTGGAAATGACAATGGAGAAACGGTGTGCCGCTCTTCCGGAGGTGATGGTGGCCGGTCGGGCGGCCCCTTCTCCATTGCTCATTCTGTTGCATCTTTTGCCGGCGTGGAGTATAATGATGTTTCGAATCACGCGGCATCTACCATGGATTACTCAACCTTCGGGAGAAGCGTGTTCCTTGCCGGGGTCGTCGCCCTCTGTTCTCTCATAACCCTCTCGACCCAGTCCAGCATCGGAATTGCCGGCTCTCCCCGCCCACGAATCCTCCAGGGCGTGCCTCACCAGGCCGAAGCTCCCAAACAGCACTATCGTGAAGTGTTCTCGGAAATCGAGCGCGGGCTCAGTGCCGGGAACGTCAACAGTTTCTCAGGCGTGTTTGCACCGGAAGTGCAGGTGAACCTCCGCGGGGGAGAGAGCGGCTATTTCAGCTCCCACCAGGCGTATTATCTTCTCGACACCTATCTCCGTTCGCGTCGTCTTGCCAACCTCTCCTTTACGACCATCGGCGAGTCGGAGGTCAATCCATACGCGACCGGCGGCGCGAACCTTCTCTACCGCGGGAGCAAGGATTACGTGCAGGTCTATGTTGCCCTCTCACTCGCGGGCGGCCGTTGGGTCATCTCCCGCATCAACATTTATTGAACTCCTTGTGGCGTGAACGAACTCTTCCAGCGATGGCGTTCGCGTTGGACGGGCGCTGCCCGCACGTACGCGGCTCTTGCACTTCTCCTCCTCCTGATCGGGGCCTCGCAGGCGGGCAAGTGGGCCGTGCTCCGTCACGCCGAAGGGAATTTTGAAGGCGTCGTCGACGATCGCTGCACCGAATACCTCCAGACTGCAGTCCAATCCTTCGCCGACATCCAGCGATCAACCCGCAGGGTCGCAACCGAAACCGCCGGTGAATCCTCCGTCATTCAGTACCTCGCCGAACGGGACACCTCCCGCGGACCGATCTTTCAGTCCGTGATCGACCTCGCCCGTGGCCAGGATGTGGGCATCGAAGTCTATGATCGAAGCGGATCGCTGATCTGCTGGGAAGGACGAGGCGGCTCCGGCCACCCGCGTGAAGTCCGACTCGCGCTCGACGGCCAGATGACGTCGTACGTTACGATGACGCCCATCGCCTCCCAGCTGTTCGTTACGATTCCTGTCAGGGCCGAACGTTCCATTCTCGGTGCCGTGATGGTGCGGCGGACCATCGACGTCAACTATCCGCTGAACAACCGCTATATCCGGCGCGAGGGGCTCACGACCACGCTGACCCATTTGCTCGGGGTCACGATCGATTTCGACTTCGCGCCCGACGCCCAGCCCCGCAAGGATGGGCGCTATGCATCGGCGGTCCTCTACGGAATTGACAGCAGCCGTGTCGGCATCGTGAATGTGCTGCGTCCGCCCCGTGCGGCATTTCTCGACTCGCTCACCCTTCCCTTCGACAACGCGACGACGCTCTTTGTTGTCGCCGCGATCCTCCTCCTCGGTCTGATCCTCTGGCGTTTGTTCAACAGACCTGGCGTGTCGTCACCCCTCCGCTACGGCGGCGTTCTCGGGATCATCTGGGGCGTGCGGATTGCGCTCCTCTTTCTGGATGTGGGAAGTGTCGTCCCGGTTGATTCACTGTTCAACCCGGCGCTTTTCGCTTCACAATTTGGCGGAGGGATCGCCCAGTCGCTCGGCGACATGACGTTGAGCGTTGCTGCGGTGGCCCTGTCGCTCTGGTATGTGTGTTCTCACGCAAACGGGTTCGCGATGTCCGCGCCGGCGGGTCCGCGCACCTTCCCCGGAACAGTTCTGAGGATCCTCGCGGCGCTTCTCACGGGGGCTTTCCTTCTGTGGCTCCTTCGGGGGTTTGGGGCGATCGCACGCGGCGTGGTGTTCGATTCCACCATTCGCATGAACGACCCGAGAGATATCCTCCCCGGGTTGGAACTGAGCGTCATGATGGCCGATGTCCTCTGTACCGCTGTCTGTCTCATCGTGGTCGGTGCAGCCGGAGTGTGGCTGATGCTGAGACTGATGTTCCCGGGACGAGGCTCTCCCGGCGTGCATGGACGGTCGTGACCGTTTTGCTGCTCGTCTTCTCCTGGCTCTTTGGCCAGATCCAGGAGACTCCGCTGATGGACCCGGTCCACAGGGTTCTCTTCTCCGGCCTCATTCTTGCGGCCGCCTGGGTGGCAATCGCGGAGAGGTCACGCGGGAGGAAAATCCTTTCCGTACGGAACGCCGCTGCGCTTCTCTTCGGCGCGGCGATCCTCTCCTATCCCTTGATCGATCTCAATATCCGTGACAAGGACCGCGACCGCGTCGAAAGCTTTGCCCGGGAGGCGGTACGGCCGATTGACAGCTGGCTGTCACTCATCGTCGACGACGGCCTCGACGGTCTCACGAACAATGACGCCGTCGAATGCATCATCGATGGGGACAGCGCTTCGGTTGACCGGCTTGCATTCACACGGTGGGCGCAAAGCCTGGCATGCCGCGAGGGGTATGCATCGCTGTTTGAGTTGACTGATACGACCGGCGCTCCCATCAGCCGCTTTGCCATCGGGAGTCAAATTCAGGTCGCCCTGGAATCGGACACGGTTTTCACGCCGGTGCGCAAGCGCGTTGTTGCCGTGCGCGAGATCGGGAGCGGCATCACTGCGCTGCATGTCTACTTCGGCACGAGCCCGGTCACCGGCTTCAAAGGAGAAATGCTCGGATACGCCAAGATCCTCGTGGCCGCGGGGCCGCAGTCGCTGTTCCGCGGGGAGAACCCCGGCGTCCTTCGTCCGGCCGGCCCCGAAGGCCTTCGTTCCTTTTACCGCCCCGTTACGGTGTCTGAATATCATGCGGGGGTGGTCGTTTCCACCAACAACCCGAGCGTGCCGTTCCGTCGGCCGATGACCCCGGCAATCGACTCGCTCCTGGCATCGTCGCCCGCCGTGTGGACAGATGAATCCATCGGCGATGACGACTACGAATCCTACTACATCCGCCGTCCGGGAAGCAATGCCGATGTTGTCGCGCTTTCCATCCAGGATCCGGGAGTGGAATGGCACCTCGTGGGACTCGTCCGCCTGTTCGGTTTTTGCGGTGTCATCGTTCTCGCAGGAGTGCTTATTGCGCTCGGCGTCCGGAGCTTCCGCGGCCGGAATCTCGTCCTTACCTTCCGTGGACGTCTTCTCGGCGCCCTGCTGGTGACCGCGCTCATTCCTCTCGCTGTCAGCACGATTTACAGCAGGTACTATGCGCGCGAGCGGCACATGGCGGCGACCTCGACGCGCCTGAGCGATTACACGCTCGCCATTGCACAGAACATCCCGGCGGAACCGGACTCGCTCCTGCATATGACGCCGGACGGGGCTGCAATGGCCGCCGAACAACTCGCGGCGGATGTCGGGACGGATTTCAATATTTTCATGGGCGACCGCCTCGTTACCTCGAGCAGGCCGGAGCTCTTTGATGCAGGGATCCTCGACCGACGGATGAACGGCGATGCATTTTTCCAGGCGTACGTCGTGGGCAACCGGTTCTTCGTGGAAAATGAGCGCATCGGCGTCTACGAATACGCGGTCGGGTACCGACCGGTAACGAATGATGACGGCGTCGTGGAGGCCGTCATTGCTGTTCCGATGCTTTACCGCATGGACGAGCTCAACGAAGAGGTTGCCGGAAGGAACGCCTTTCTCTTTGCAGTGTACTTTGTGGTGTTCGCCGGCCTGATCGTCCTCGCGACACTCTTTGCCGGTCGGATTGCCGCGCCGATCCAGGCTCTCACCGAGGCCACGAGACGGATCGCGAAGGGCGATATGAATGTCCGGCTTGACCATTTCACGGACGAAGGAGAGATCGGGGACCTGATCCGCTCATTCGAACGGATGGCGGTGGAACTGAAGGAGAGCAGGGAGAACCTTGTCCGCGCGGAGCGGGATCTCGCCTGGAAGGAGATGGCCCGTCAGGTCGCGCACGAAATCAAAAATCCTCTTACCCCGATGCGGCTCGCGGTCCAGCACATGCGGATGGTCTACAGGGAAGGGGCCGACGGGTTCAAAGAGGTGTTCGAGGAAGTGACCCGGACGCTCCTTCATCAGATCGACGCGCTGAGCAGGATCGCCTCTGAGTTTTCCCATTTCGGGCGGATGCCGCGGCCACAACATATTCAGTGCAACGTCAATGATGTCGCGAGAGAATCAGTCGCACTCTTCGAACAGGAGAACGGCGTTACCTTCGAGGTCGGCCTGCAGGAACCTCTCCCCGATATTCTCGCCGATCCCGACGAACTCAGGCGCGCCTTCATCAACGTTCTCCGCAACGCGGTGCAGGCGATGAACAACAGGGGACGGATCACCGTTACCAGCAGACTCAGGGAGGACACTGTCGAGATCGTGTTCCGGGATTCCGGCCCGGGCATCCCCGACGACGTGAAGCCGAAACTGTTCCAGCCGAACTTTTCAACAAAGACGGAAGGCATGGGGCTGGGGCTGGCAATCGTGAAGAAAACGATCGACGACCTCCGGGGAAGTATCGAGATTACGAGCGAGGCGCGGCAGGGAACGTCGGTCGTCATCCGGATTCCGGTCTCACGGGACGAAGCGAACGGCGGAGGCGGGGACCCATCATGATCGTTCTTCGACCCGAGATCTTTCGGGATCACGGTGTAATCGCGGCACTCAGTACCCGGGGCGGGACCACCCGGGACGATCCCATCCGAATGAACCTCTCCTTCAATGTCGGCGACAATCCTGAAATGGTCCGCAACAATCGTGCGCTGTTTTTCGGCAGCCTCGGGGTTGGCGAGGAAGAGCTTGCGGTCCCCGGTCAGATCCACGGGACGACCGTCCTCACTGTGGATCATGCAGGTCACTTTCCTGACACCGACGGGTTGATAACCTCGCACGCGCGGTTGTTTCTCTGCATCACGTTTGCGGATTGCGTTCCCATTCTGCTGTTCGATCCGGTGTCGAATTCCGTCGGAGCCCTGCATTCGGGCTGGAGGGGAACGGTTTCCAGTATCTCGTCAACTGGCATCCGGGAGATGGCCCGACAGTTCGGCGCTGATGCGGCGAATGTCCTTGCGTACATCGGACCTGGTGCGGGGCCGTGCTGTTACGAAGTCGGGGAAGAAGTCGCGAAGAAGTTCGACAGTCGTTTTGTCCGGCGTGGGGAGGCAATCACTGCGGACCTGAAGGGATCAATTGTTGATCAGCTCTTGCATTCGGGGTGCAGGAGAGAGAATATTGAGGTAAGTCCTGCCTGCACCGTCCATCAGCCGGAATTCCATTCCTACAGGCGCGACGGCGGAAGGTCCGGTCGGATGATGGCGTGTATTGGCCTTTTCCGCCGGAAATGAGCCTAAATCGCGTTGATTTTCCCTATCAAGTTGACTATCTTTATTTCTTATTCCATGAAATCAAGGGAGTCCTATGTGCGGAATAGTGGGCTATATCGGAACGCGCAATTGCGTTCCCATTCTCCTGGAAGGGTTACGGCGACTTGAGTATCGTGGCTACGATTCCGCGGGGATCGCCCTGATTCAGGATGGGAAGTTCTTTCTGAAGAAGCAGGCAGGGAAGATCGCCGATCTCGCAAAGGCGCTGAAGACCTCGAACGGGTCCCTTCATAGCACTCTGGGAATCGGTCATACCCGGTGGGCGACGCACGGCGAACCGAACGACATCAACGCGCATCCGCATTTCGACTGCAAAAAAGAAATTGCCGTGATCCACAACGGGATCATCGAGAACTTCGCGACGATCAAGAAGCGCCTTGAGCAGCAAGGACACCATTTCGTCAGCGCGACCGACACGGAGGTCCTTGCCCACCTGATCGAAGAGATGTACGCGAAGGTTCATGATCTCACGACCGCAGTCCGCCTTGCACTGCTGGAAGTCGAAGGAACCTACGGGCTCGTGGTGATTTCTACGCACGAACCGGACAAGATTGTTGCCGCACGGAAAGGAAGCCCGCTGATCCTCGGCGTCGGCGAAGGGGAGAATTTCGTGGCGTCGGATGCCTCTGCCGTGGTCGATCATACCCGTCAGGTTGTCTACCTCTCCGACGGCGAGATCGCGGAGATCACCGCGAATGGATTCCGGACGATGACGATCGACGATATCGCGGTCGAGAAGGAGATCGAAGAGATTACGTTCGAGCTCGCGCAGATCGAGCGCGGCGGCTTCGATCATTTCATGCTCAAGGAGATCCACGAGCAGCCGGAAACGATCCGGAACGCAATGCGCGGCCGTCTGATGGTGGAGGAGGCGGACGTTGTGCTGGGCGGATTGCGGGATGTGCGGGACAGGCTGATCAATGCCCGCCGGGTGATCCTGGTCGCCTGCGGGACGTCGTGGCATGCCGGATTGGTGGGCGAGTACATGCTCGAGGAGATCGCGAAGATCCCGGCGGAGGTCGAGTATGCTTCGGAGTTCCGGTATCGCCATCCGGTGATCAAGCCGGACGATGTTGTTCTGTGCATTTCCCAGAGCGGTGAGACGGCCGACACGCTGGCCGCCCTGCGCGAGGCGAAGGCGAAAGGCGCGACGGTTCTCGGAATCGTCAACGTGGTCGGGAGTTCGATCGCGCGCGAGTCGGACGGTGGAGTGTACATCCATGCCGGTCCCGAGATCGGCGTCGCCTCAACGAAGGCCTTCACGTCGCAGCTGACGGTGCTTTCGCTGATCACCGTCATGCTTGCCCGGGCACGCGGGATGAGCAAGGCTGATGCGAGGGTGCTCACAGGCGAAATCGCAAACCTCCCGGAGAAAGTGGCACAGGTCCTTCAGAATCTCGACACCGTCAAGGCGGTTGCGAACGAATTCAAGGACACGCAGAATTTCCTCTATCTCGGCCGGGGAGCGAACTTCCCTGTGGCGCTGGAAGGGGCGCTGAAGCTGAAGGAAATTTCCTATATCCATGCGGAAGGATATCCGGCGGCGGAAATGAAGCACGGCCCGATCGCGCTGATCGACGACCATATGCCGGTGGTGTTTGTCGTCCCCAAGGATGCGATCTACGACAAAGTGCTGAGCAACATCCAGGAAGTCCGCGCGCGGAAAGGGCGGGTGATCGCGATCGCCAACGAGGACGATACCGAAATCGACAAGCTTGCGGAATTCGTGATCCGGGTGCCTCGCACGTACGGGTTCTTCGGACCGATCGTCAACGTGATCCCGTTGCAGCTCCTGGCGTACTACATCGCTGTGGCGCGAGGGTGCAATGTGGACCAGCCGCGCAACCTGGCGAAGAGCGTTACAGTGGAATGACAAAGATTTGAAATCGCCCTGAGTATGACGTAGGACGTAAGACGTAGGATGAAAGCAGTGCACGGTCACGTAGCCGCCGTTTTCTTCCTACTTCATACGTCCTACTTCCTACTCCCAGCTGTACGAAGCCGTTAATCTCTCAGACGTTACATCTCAATGTATAACCATAGCCACGAGGGCCATGAAGCAAGAGCCGCGGTTCAAGCCGAATGAATGGGCGTTAATCCTGGGTGCCTCGAGCGGGTTTGGAGGGGCGACGGCGATCGAACTCGCCCGGGCAGGAATGAATGTGTTCGGGATCCATCTGGACCGCCAGGCGACAATGGGATCGGTGCAGGTGATCCTCAAGGAGATCAAGCACACCGGACGGGAAGCGGTGTTCTTCAATATCAACGCCGCCGACGCGATCAAACGCGCGGAAACCCTGGACGAAATCCAGGAGCGGTTCGCCGGTTCGAACAATACCGTCCGGCTCCTGTTGCACTCGCTCGCATTCGGAACGCTCAAGCCGTTCATTTCGAAGAAAGCCGAGGATGCGGTCTCCCAGGCACAGATGGAGATGACGCTCGACGTCATGGCCAACAGTCTCGTCTACTGGACGCAGGGACTGATCTGGAGAAGCCTGATGAAACGCGGCGGCCGGATTTTCGCCATGACCAGTTCCGGCGGTCATACGGCCCTTCCGAACTACGGCGCAGTCTCCGCTGCGAAGGCATCCCTGGAATCACACATCCGTCAATTGGCGACGGAACTCGGGCCTCTCGGGATTACGGCCAATGCGATCATGGCGGGGGTTACCGATACGCCGGCATTGCGGAAAATCCCCGGTTCGATGCAGATGCTCGAGGTGGCGAAGCGGAAGAATCCCGGAGGCAGGCTCACGACTCCGGAAGACATTGCGAAGGCGATTGTCCTGTTTGCCGACGAAACCGCGCACTGGATTTCGGGAAACGTGCTTGGTGTCGACGGCGGCGAAGACATCGTCAGCTACATCGGCCAGAAGAGCGCCACCGAGCTGTAGCGACGCATATCAACGACGTGTATCCCACCGTGATTGCGGCCCCCCTCCGTCCGACGGGGACCGCAGTCCGTGATCCATTCGTTCTTCAACACTACCGTTGTGTATTCACCCACTAGAACCGAGCAAGGACGTTCTCTATGGCAGACTTTGCATTTACAGCAGAACAATTAATGCTTCGCGACATGGCGAGAGATTTCGTGAACCAGGAAATCAAACCTGTGGCAGCAGACATCGATAAGAATGAGCGGATTCCCGACACGTTGATCCAGAAGATTAAAGACATCGGTTTCCTGGGTGCCGCGTTTCCCGAAGAGTACGGCGGAGGCGGCTTCGGGGAGGTGGGCTATTGCCTGATGCAGGAAGAGATCGGGCGGGGATGCCTGTCGACGGCGACGTTCATCGGCGCGCATGAGTCGATCGGGGCGAACGCCATCTACCTCGGCGGCAGTGAGTTCCTCAAAAAGAAATATCTCGCTCCGCTGGCCGAGGGAAAGTATATCGGCGCCTTCGCGCTGACGGAAGTGCTTGCCGGATCGGACTCGTTCAACCTCAGGACGAAAGCGCACCCGGAGGGGGACGAGTGGGTCATCAATGGCGAGAAGATGTGGATCACGAACGGCGGGATTGCCGACGTGATGTCGGTGTTTGCGCGGACGGCGAAAGGGATCACGGGGTTTGTCGTGGAGACGAAGACGCCGGGGTTCATTGCGGGACCACCGGAGAAGAAGATGGGGATCCGCGGAAGCACGACGAACCCGATCACGCTGGAGAACGTTCGCGTCCCGAAGGAAAATATGATCGGGGAAGACGGGCGCGGCTTCCTGATCGCGATGAAGACGCTTGATGCGGGTCGCCTCGGTCTTGGAGCGGCGTGTCTCGGAGCGTCGAAGGAGCTTCTTGAGCTTTCGACGAGGTACGCGAAGGAGCGGAAGCAGTTTGATGTCCCGATCGCGCAGTTCGAGGCGATTCAATTTATGCTTGCGGACATGGCGACGATCATCTACCAGATGGAGTCGATTGTCTACCGGACGGCGTTTTTGTACGATGACGGAAAGCCGATCTCGCGGCAGTCGGCGACGGTGAAGCTTGTCTGTTCAGAGGGGATCTGCAAAGTGGCGGACATGGCGGTGCAGGTACACGGCGGGATGGGCTACTCGCGCGAGATGCCGATCGAGCGGTTTTACCGTGACGCACGCATCAACAGGATTTTTGAAGGGACGAACGAGATCCAGAAAATTGTCATCTCGCGGGAGGTGTTGAAGAAGAACGGGAAGCTCGTGTAGGCTGCCGGGAATATTGATTTTTCAGGCGTTAAGTGGTATATTTATGGCCGGAATTTCATAGACTTAGCTTCAGCCCCTTTGGGGCTTCGGTTGGCAAGAGAACTTGTTTTGGATCCGTCCGCCTGAGAGACGGCGGACGGGATCCCCGCCTGCCTTCTATGGCTCTCAAAGGCGGGCAGGCTGAAGATTTCATGAACTTAACTTCGCCCGCTTCGCGGATTGCAGGAAAAGTTGTTTTGGATCCCGCTTGAGCGGGATCCTAAGAATTTCATGACTTAGCTTCAGCCCCTTCGGGGCTTCGGTTGGCAAGAGAAGTTGTTTTGGATCCGTCCGCCTGAGAGACGGCGGACGGGATCCCCGCCTGCCTTCTATGGCTCTCAAAGGCGGGCAGGCTGAAGATTTCATGAACTTAACTTCGCCCGCTTCGCGGATTTCAGGAAAAGTTGTTTTGGATCCCGCTTGAGCGGGATCCTAAGAATTTCATAGACTTAGCTTCAGCCCCTTCGGGGCTTCGCTAAGTCTAGAAATTCTTGGACGGGTAGCTCAGTTGGTAGAGCAAAGGACTGAAAATCCTTGTGTCGGCGGTTCGATTCCGTCCCCGTCCACTCGGCCGTCCCGACTCTGTCGGGACGGCCGAGTTGTCTATTGTCCGTCGTCAATTGACTATTGACAATCGGCTCAGCCCTCCCCCTGCCTGTAATTTTCCATCCTCCATTCTCGATCCTCCATCTTCCATATTCCATTTATTCTCGCGTCTTTCCTCATTTTGAGACGTAGGTCCCTTGTGTCCAATGTATTATATTGTTCATTAATTATGAACATAAGTATATTGTGAACATATATTCCGTTCGTGGACTGGATATTCAATATTGGCGCAAGTCAGTATTGACATTTGTCCAATATCTATTCATGTTCAATAGTAATGAACGCTGACGATTATTGAACTAAAGGCTCAAAATGCCACGGGTAGCGGACGAAGGTGAAATTATCAAAAACGCGATACTCGCGTTTCAACGGGCAACTGGGATCGCCGCAGAGCTAGCGCCTGGCGTGGAGCATCTTGGGCACCCGACGGAGGGCGGGAGAGCCCGGCCGGATGCCACAATCCGATTCCGTCGGGGTGGGAAGGAGTGGACACTTGAGGTTGAGGTCAAGCCCTGGTTGAACGTCGCAACAGTTGGATTGATGACGCAGAAGCATGGGCCGAACAGGAAATGGATTCTGGTGACAAGATACGCGCAGCCGGCAATAGCACAGCAATTGCGCGACATGAAAATCCAGTACATGGACACCGAAGGGAACACCTACCTTGATGCAAAGGATCTCCTCGTGTTCGTGAAGGGGCAGAAGGCAGGTGAAAAAAGGGGGACAGGAACTCTTGGACGTCCATTTAGGCCCGCTGGGATGCAGGTGATCTTTGCGCTAATCTGCAACCCGGGCCTGGAACGAAAAACCTATCGTGAAATTGCGGTTGTCACCAAAACAGCACTGGGAACCATCGATTGGACTATGCAAGACCTTCGGCAGATAGGTCATTTGTTGAAAATGGGGAAAGGAAAGCGGAGGATCGTCAATCGAGAAGCGCTCTTCGACAAGTGGGTCGCGGCGTATCCACAGCAGCTTCGACCGAATCAGTTTGTCGCGAGATACACACCGAAGAACCCGGATTGGTGGCAAACCGCTGAGCTGAAGGAACTCGACGCGGTGTGGGGAGGGGAAACCGCTGCAGCGCTCGAGACAGGATATCTCAGACCGGAAATAACAACGGTGTATGTCGGAAAGGATCCCAACGAACTCATCCTTCGGTTCAAACTGAACAAAGACCCGCATGGCAAAGTGGAGATCTACAGAAGATTTTGGCAGTTTCGAACTGAAGAACAGAGAGAAGATACTGTTCCGCTCCCATTGATTTACGCAGATTTGCTCGCTACGGGGATCGATCGGAATAGAGAGACCGCCAAAGAACTCCGGGACAAGAAACTTGGTCGATATCTCAAATAAGATTCAGCCGTCGATTGTGGCTGCGTTCGATGCAATTCAACGCGCATCGCATAAGGAAGGAATACCGTTCTTCGTCGTCGGGGCGACCGCTCGTGACATTATGCTCCGGGATGCATACGGGCTTTCCGTTCGGCGAGCCACACAGGACATTGATATCGCAATTCGAATCTCCGATTGGAGTCAGTACAACAGCCTCACCGACACACTTATCTCCACGGGAGACTTCAAACGTGTAGGCGTGGGACATCGGTTCATATTTCGTGCGACTGAACCAATCGATATCGTGCCATTTGGGGAGATCGCTGGACAGGGAAAGAGGATCGCCTGGCCACCGAGTGAAGAAATTGTCATGGGTGTTCTCGGTTTCGACGAGGCGTTTCGCTCCGCGATTCTCGTAACTTTGAGGCAGCAACCTCGGCTCGACGTACGAGTCTCGACGCTCGCCGGGCTGGCTGTCATGAAGCTGATCTCGTGGAGCGAGGCATATCCGAAAAGGGGAAAAGACGGGGAAGACTTCTATCTCATTGCAGCGTCGTACATCGACGCTGGAAACGATGAACGACTCTATGCTGAAGCTTCGGACCTCAGGATGGTAGAGAACTTCGATCGTCAAGTAGCGGGCGCAAGGCTGCTCGGACGGGACATGAGCGGTCTCACCGATCCGGTGACTCACGACGCCATACACAAGGTCCTCGAGCGCGAGTCCGATCAGAATGGCTCGCTGAAACTCGTCACCGACATTGTGGGAACGAACCTAACACGACAAGAAGAGGAAGATTACATTCTGGGGATGATTAACAGTGTTCGCTTGGGGTACCTGGATCGCCCCGGGCGATACTAACGTTTCCTGCTCAATGTTCACCTACTCCTGCACCGGCACGAGCGTCTTGAGTCGTTCCAGGTCGCGCAACGGCGCCGCAAAGTCCCTCCGCACGTGCTCGACGACTCGTCCAATCTTCTGGGTCTTGCTTCCGACAACTCCAAGCTGCCGAACCTTCGTGCCGAATCGAGAGCTCATCAGACGGTAATGAATCTCGCGATTTTCGATTTTGAGCTCAGCCAGGCCGACATGGATGCGATTGCATCGCTTGACACGAAGACGAGCAGCTTCTTCGACCACCGTGACCCCGAAATCGTGAAGTGGATAGGCAACAGAAGACTCGATATCTAGTTAGGCTTCATCCTGGCATCCGCAACAGGCGCGACAGAATACTCCTAAGGCAAGCAAACCGTATCGTGGTCCCTATTGAGGCAACGCTCATCCTTCCGGCAAGCTACGGATGTGCAGGCCATGCACTCCCGGTGATCTGATCCTTTGACAGGTTGAGCCCTCGAAGAGCTTGTCCTGACCCCCCCTGCTCTCGAACGATCTGCATTGACAATTGTCCTCCCGTGGAGTACATTGCCACACCAGCTGTGCTGACGTCGGGCTTTGGCGAGCCCCTTTCTGAGAAATCAGGGAGGGGCTTTCGTATTCGAGGGGGGCCGACACCAATGAAGAATCGCAGCAATCAAGACCCTCTCACTTCCAGTGGAGTCCCCTATGATCGGTGCACTTATTGCCAGAAAGGCCGTCGCCAAAGCCTTCCACGCCATGAACCAGCATGACCTGGCGACGTTCATGTCCGCTTGGCGCGATGACGGCGTCTTCGTCTACCCTGGTCAGATACCTGCCAGTGGTACATTCCAGGGAAGATCCGCAGTGGAAGGATGGTTTCACAACTTCTTCGATCAGTTTCCTAGGATCTCATTCGACGTTCAAGATCTTTGCGTCAGGGATATCTTCGCCCTCGGTGGAAACAATGTGATCGCTGTTCACTGGAATCTCCAACTCACCAATCGTGAGGGAAGAGCAGGTCAGAATAGCGGCGTTACCGTAATCACCGTCAGGGGGGGCAAGGTTACCCTCGTGAAGGATTTCATCTTCGACCTGGGCAGTGAATTTATGCTCAACTGGAGTGCTGCCTCCCATTGATGCGCATGCGCATCAATTCACAATCACATATCATGCGTCGGTGACGCAAAGGAGGTTCTTATGAAGACCCTGGTGATTCTCACAGCGTCGCTTGTGCTCACATTCTGCGGCTGCGCTCCTAAGACTGACATCCAAGCTGAGAAAGTAGCGGTCCGAGCCATCGTTGATAGCCTCGTGATTGCCACCGAGACAAACAACGTTGACCTTATGGCGAGAATTTTCTCCCATAGTCCTGACAACGTCTTCTTTGGGACAGACTCAGCCGAGCACTTCGTCGGCTACGAGTCCTTCATTGACGCGGCCAAGCGTCAGGTTGCTTCCGTTGAACCAGGGGGCCAGATGACACTCCGAGATGTCGTTGTCGGTATCAGTCCCGATGGAGACGCTGCCTGGGTCTCCTATCTGGCGGACTGGAGTGGCACAACGCAAGGACAGCCATTCACTTTTCGTGGTCTCAGGGGCACGGTCGTCCTTGAAAAGCAGAACTCCAAGTGGAGCATTGTCCACGCTCACGGTTCTGTTCCCGTATCCGGCCAGGCAATCACGTACTAGCATAGCAACGCGAGTTCAAGCATACTCATCACATACTCGCGCCCTCAGAGACTTCCCGGCGCCCGCGGGCGGCGGCAGCGAACACTTTTCTTTTCCAAGTTTCTCCCTGTTGCGCTCGCGTGATTGAATCATGCAACCGTGTCGCTCCCCTTGAAGCGGCAACGGGATGATTCTTCGTTGATAGGTCTTCCGCCCAGCGGCGAATCGTCTCGGGTGCTTCTTGGGTGCCATGCCGTTGAATCATGAGATCTTCCGGTGAGCCTTGACAATGCGCGCGGACAAGACTATCCTAAGGAGATTCGGCGAGGCCCCACAGACTGTGCCATCAACCATCTTTAGGGTCATCTCATGAAACTCATTCGTCTTGTATTGCTCTTCGTCCTGGGCGTAGCCCAGCCTCTCCCCATTATTGCCCAACCCTCCCGGCTTGACAGCCTGGACACGTTCGTCAAGGAACAAATGGCGATCCGCCACATTCGCGGCCTCTCGCTCGCGGTAATCCAGGACGGTCGAATTGTGGTTGCTCGGGGTTATGGCGTAGTCGATGAAACGAGCGGCGCCTCGGTGACGCCGGCGACGCTCTTCCAGGCGGGCTCCATCAGCAAACCGGTCTCGGCGCTCGGCGCGCTACACCTCGTAGAGGCCGGTCGTCTGACGCTGGACGGAGACGTGAATGCAGTGCTCAAGAGCTGGCACGTTCCCGAGAATGCATTTACCGTGAAGGAGAAGGTTACTCTCCGGAGGATCCTCTCTCACAATGCTGGACTTACGGTTCACGGTTTTCCTGGCTACGATGAGACGCAACAGATGCCGACGTTGGTGCAGGTCCTCGACGGCGCAGCCCCCGCCAACACCGCCCCTATTCGAGTGGACACCACTCCCGGGTCGATCTGGCGGTACTCAGGCGGTGGATTCACGGTGATGCAACAGATGATCATCGATGTCAGCGGTATGCCGTTCCCCCAATACATGCAACAGACCGTACTCACACCGATCGGCATGACGAACAGCTCGTATGAGCAGCCGCAACCTCCGGCGCGGGCCAAGCTCACGGCCAGCGGCTACTATGCCGATCGAACTCCCGTGCGGGGGCGCTGGCATGTGTATCCGGAAATGGCTGCTGCGGGCCTGTGGACCACACCGACCGATCTTGCCCGTTTTGCCGTTGAGGTGCATGATGCGTATGCTGGCCGGGGTCACGGTGTGATTTCCCCTTCCATGGCGCGTCAGTATCTTACGGTTCAGGCAGGCGGCAGCGGCCTCGGAATTGGGGTGCAGGGGAGCGAAAAAACACTGAGTTTCAGTCATGGCGGCCGGGACGAAGGGTTCGACGCCCAGCTGTTTGCCTATGCCGAGTCGGGGGATGGGGCCGCCATCATGATCAACGCGAACGACAATTCGCACTTCATGCGACGGATCCAGGAGTTCATCGGGCGGCTGTGGGGTTGGCCGGACCAGGGCAAAACATCCGAGAGGGATCGCGGAGTACCTATTGCGCCGGAATTGCTCGCGCGGTACGCAGGGTACTACGAGGTCCATGAAAACAACATGGTCGCGCTGGCAGCGAATCACGACGGCACTGGTCTGGATGCGTTGGTGGACGGACTTCCCGACGTTACGTACCTTCCGCTGGATAGCGCACACTTCCACTCACGCGAAGAAGGAATGAGCCTCACGTTCAACCGCGATTCTCTTGGATCGTTGACCGGTATTCGCGCCAGAATTGGCAATCGGCAGGAAGAACTCTGGGCGGCGCGCGTGGCGCCGCTCCTCAGCGTTCAAGTGCCTCTGGCCGATCCTGATCAGAAGCTTACCGAAAGGATCGCCGCGGCCCTCCACGCCATCCATCAGGGTGGGGAAGAACTGGCGTCCTCACCGGATATTTTTTCGGGCACGAAACGAGATTTCGTCGGATGGGACAGTCGGGACCTTGATGGGATGGGAGTTCTGACCTACCTCGGTGTGGAGAATGTTGCCGGCCGGTCGATTCATCGCCACGGCACTGACGTTGCCCGCGTCTGTTTGTACCGGATGGCCACGAGTGCCGGCCCTCGGAACCTGCTCGTCCATCTTGATCCGAACGGCAGTGTTGCGGACATCGATATCGTGCAGAACTAGTAATAAATCAGTTGGTCGACGAGATCGTCCCTCTCTCCCGTCTTGACCATTGACGTAACGTTAGGGCTTGGCAATTTATCGTGGTGACCGGAACGTGCAGAAGAAAGAACCTCTTTCGTCCTGCCGCGGGACGGGAGAGGTTTCTTTGTTTCTGAGCGGGAGGCACAGTGAGAAAACTCATTTTGGTTGCTCATATATCCCTGGACGGCTTTGTGGCCGGACTGAAGGGAGAAATAGAGGGTTTTGATGCTGCCGAAGAGAATCTGCAGTTCGTATGCGGTCTGACGGAGGATGCCGACGCAGCATTGTTCGGGCGGATCACGTATCAGTGGCTGGAAGGCGCCTGGCCGACGGCGGGACGCAAACCGAATGCCACGAAGGGTGAAATTGCCTACTCGAATTGGTACAACAAGGCCCAGAAAATTGTCTTTTCGAGAACGCTCGGTCGGGAGAGCCTGAAGAACACGATTATCGTTCGCGGTGATATCTGGAATGAAGTCACGAAAATCAAGAGTCAATCGGGGAAGAACATTTTGATTTTCGGAAGTCCGACTGTTTCACAGGAACTGATGCGACTTCATCTGATCGACTCATGCTGGATTTTCGTTAATCCCGTCTTTTTTGGGAAGGGGATACCGCTTTTTACAGAGTTGAAGGAGAAAAGAAAACTCAAACCCTTGACGACACATATATTTCACAACGGCGAGATTGCCGTCAACTATACGATTGATAACGAATAACAACGACGGCTAACGACCGAAACAATATCCAGAGCGGTTCTGTCGTGAAACCATATAAACAATAGGTTGGCGGCGCACCAGAATTGACCAACGATGAGAAGAATGGTGATTTCAAGATTTGCGTCATTCATCCTCCTGTGCCTCTTGTTCCATCCACTGAGCGTGGTTTCTCAGTCTCAGGACCCGCATGTAGCGCAACCCGAGCGACCTACGGTAGCCACCCATGCAGGCACGGTCAGTGAAGGTTGGTTCGAGCTCGAAGCTGGCGCCGAACTGGACCACTACAGCGGCCAATCCAATGGGACGGTACTTCCGTTCACCTTCAAATTGGGTCTCGCGCCAAACCTTCAATTCAGTCTCTTTGGCAGTGGCACCAGGCCTCCAGGTCCCAACGCGTTTCAGATTGGAGATTTGGGATTCGGAATCAAGTGGAGGCTTTTCGACGATCTCCCGATTCTTGAGAGATTCGCTCTCTTTCCGAGCCTTAAGCTCCCAACCGGAGCTACGACGACTGGAGCTGGCACCGGCACAGTGGATGTAAGCCTGCTCCTGATCTCCAGTCACGACCTGGGTCCGATTGATCTCGATGTCAATGTCGGGATCACACAAAGGAGCGGCAACGGCGGGGGAGCGCCGAAGACAGCATCATTGTGGACAATCTCCTTCGGAGGTCCGGCGGTCGAACCACTGGGCTGGGTGGCGGAAATCTTCAGCTATCCCGGCACGTCGGGGCCGGCTGGCAATCCTTCGGTCATTGCCGTTCTCTTCGGGCCAACGCTGACGGTGAAGCCATGGCTGGTAGTCGATGCAGGCGCCATCGTCCCACTGCTGGGGGCCCAACCCCACGCACTGTATTTTGGCGGCGTGTGGAATATTGGGCGTATCTGGTAGTAGGGGCGGAAGATTGGGCGACACCGAACACGCGGCTCGACCAGAAAACAGTCGAGGTCTTCGTAACAGACTATGACGGCTCCATCATCTGCTTCGGTGGCCGTCCGAGCGCAGCCTGACAAGCGAAGGAGAGGGGGGTGTAACGCCTCGCCGATTCTGTCGTTGCTGAAAGACCGTAGGGCGACCAGACTGGTCGCCCTACATGACTCCCCCTTTTGCCGCTTCCTGTAAATTGTGAGTTAACAACGGATATCTGACCATAGGCCCCCTCAAAACAAATAAGTCTTGAGATATGTCCCATTTCCGTCTCCTCATGCATTATTGGGGTGAAGATCACCCAACAACAATAATGAAAGGAGTACGCGTCATGGAATCGAGGATCAACGTGGTGGAAAAGGGGCAGGGAGCAATCAAGGCGATGTATCCTCTTGGATCGTACCTTGCGAAATCGTCAATAGAGCAGCCTCTTCTGGACCTTATCGATTTTCGCGTTTCTCAGATCAACGGGTGTGCCTACTGTCTGGACATGCATTCGAAAGATCTGCGTGCGATCGGCGAAACTGAACAGCGTTTGTATCTCCTCAACGCCTGGCGGGAAGCGCCGTTTTACACCGACCGTGAGCGCGCGGCACTCGCCTGGTCCGAATCGGTGACGAAGCTCGAAGGAGGACAGGTCTCCGACGAGGTCTACGATCAGGCCCGCAGTCAATTCAGCGAAGAAGAGCTGATCGACCTGACACTCGCGGTAGCGGCGATCAACAGCTGGAATCGGCTTAACATCGCGTTTCGCAACACGGCGGGGAGCTACCAGACATCACGACACGCCGTGCAAGAGCAAGAGGCGTAAATCACACCGGGTGCGATGAAAGGAAACAGAGCATGAAAGAATTCATGTATATCTTCCGGCAGCCGAGCTTCGATAACAGCAAGGTTTCCCCGAAAGAAATGGAAGCCCTAACGAAGAAGTGGCAGGCCTGGGTCGGCGGGATCGCCGCCCAGGGAAAACTGAGCAGTAACGGGAACCGTCTTGCCCTGGAAGGGAAAGTCCTGAAGCCGGGAGGCGTCGTCACCGACGGACCGTTCGTCGAGATCCGGGAACGGCTGGGAGGCGTCATCATCGTCAAGGCAGAGAACATCGAAGAGGCGACGACGATGGCGCACGGCTGTCCCGCACTCGATATGGGCGGCAGCGTGGAAATCCGGCCGATCATGTCCTGACTCCGCTCTCATGACAGAAGAACTCGCATCGCTGAAGCATCTTTTCCAAAAAGAATTCTCCCGGATGGTGGCCGTCATCAGCAGGCGCTTCGGCCTGACGCATATCGAAGCAGCGGAAGACATCGTGAGCGAGACCTTCCTGCAGGCGGCGGAGAACTGGGGCATGAAAGGAATGCCCCCGAACCCGACGGCATGGCTCTATGCTGTTGCAAAGCAGAAGGCCCTGGAGCAATTCCGCCGGCAGAAAATATTCGAGAACACCGTCCTGCCCGAACTGCAGTCGCGCGAAGCGCTGGAAGACGACCAACTGAATTTCTCCGAAGAACATATCCGGGACAGCCAGCTTCAGATGATGTTCGCGGTATGCACACCCGCGATTGCGAGCGAAGCGCAGATTGCGCTGGCCTTACGCATCCTTTGCGGGTTCGGCATTGATGAGATTGCGGAGGCATTCTTCACCTCGAAGGAAACCATCAACAAGCGTCTGCACAGGGCGAAAGAGAAGCTGCGTGCGGAACAGGTCCCGATGGAACTCCCCCCGGAGGAGGAGATCGACGCACGGTTGGACACCGTCCTGCACATCATCTATCTCCTCTTTAGTGAGGGGTACTATTCGAAAACGCAGGATCAAATCCTGCGGAAGGACCTGTGCGCCGAAGCGTTGCGACTGGGCGTCATGCTTACCGAATACGAGCGCACCGATCTGCCGAAGACCAATGCGCTGGTCGCCCTGATGTGCTTTCCACGCCTCCCGGTTTCAGGCGCGGCAGGCGCGAGAGGGCGCGCTGATTCTCTACGATCAACAGAACGATGCCCTGTGGGACACGGAACTCATCCGTCGCGGCCGGCATTACCTGGACCGGTCGCTCCGCGGGGATACGGTCAGTTCGTACCATCTGGAAGCGAGAATCGCGTCCTGGCATTGCATCAAAGAGGATACGAAAGAGAAATGGGAAGACATTTTAGCGTTGTATGATCGCTTGCTGGAGGTGAACTATTCGCCCGGCGTTGCGCTGAACAGGATCTACGCGTTGTACAAAGTGCGTGGACCGCGCGCGGCCCTCCGCGAGGCCGAAGGGTTGAACCTGGAGGACGACCATTTCTATTACGTTCTGCTTGGCGAACTCTACCGCACCGTGGATCCCCTGAAAGCAAAAGAGAGTTTCCGCAAGGCTCTTTCCCTTGCCGGCACGCAGACCGAGAAGCAGGGGATTCAGGAGAAGATAGAGAGCCTGGCGTGAACCCTGCGCGCCCGGCGGTGTCCATTGGCGATTGTCCACTAACTATTGTCAATTGAGATTGGACCTCTCCCCGCCAAACAGACGGTGGGCAGGCCCGCCAGAAAGCGGCGGGCAGGTGCCATCCCTCTCTTATTTCTGATATGTAACACCAAAGCACCCGTCGCTTGCGATATGTTCATTTTGTGTTATATTCTGTACATATCGATTTCCCCTCCTAGACCATTGGACAGTGATGAGATTCAATCCGATTCGACCCTTCGATTTGCCGCCGCTCCCGCCGGATCTGAACTTCAAGCATGAACAATTCGTGGACATCATGCTGAAGACGAGAACCGAATTGGGGGAGTTGAACGGCTATTCCTATTCGCTCCCGAATCCTTTGTTGCTCTTGTCTCCTGCCGTGATGAAAGAATCGGTCGCAAGCTCGAACATCGAAAATATCAATACGACGATGGAGGAGGCACTGCAAGCGCAACTCTTCCCGGAAGCGGAGCAAAAAAAACCCGATAAGGAGGTCCTGCGGTACCGGGACGCAATCCTGTGGGGGTTCGAGAACCTGAAGAAGATTCCGATATCAACACGGCTGATTCTCGGCATCCAGAGACAATTGCTGCCGGATGAACATCCGGGTTACCGGAGGTCGCAAAACCAGATTGTCAACAGCGGAACTGGTGCGGTGGTGTACACTCCGCCATCGGCGAATGAACTACCCGGTCTTATCTCCAATTGGGAGAGTTTTGTGAATGACGGTGATGACGGCATTGACCCGCTGGTGAAAGCTGCCATTGCACACTACCAGTTCGAGGCGATTCACCCGTTCGGGGATGGCAACGGGCGGACAGGAAGAATACTGATGGTGCTACAACTGATTCAAGAGAACCTCTTGTCCCTCCCGATTCTCTATGTCAGCGGTTACATCAATCGAAATCGGAGCGAATATTACAGACTTCTCCAGGGGGTGCGCTCGAATGAAGCGTGGCACAAGTTGATTCTTTTCATGCTCACGGCTTATCACCAACAGGCAAGGGAAACAAAGACAACCTTGTTCAAGATCATGGAGTTGCTTGGAAAGACCCGCGAGCAGATCAGAGGAAAGCACCGGAAGATCTACTCGGCGGAGTTGGTGGAGGCGATGTTCGCGTTTCCCGTGGTCACGCCGGTGAGCCTTGGAAAGAAGCTTGATGTGAATTACCGGACGGCGAGCAGGTACCTGGCTGAACTCGCAAAAGGAAAGATTCTTCAAGAGAGCTACGTGGGCAAATACCACCTGTATGCAAACAAACCACTTTTGAAGTTGCTCCAACCATAATGGGATCGTGACCACTCTTGGCCTTTGTCGAATTCACCGGTGGCGTTCATTGGCTGTTGGCAATTGGGAAATCGTCGAACTCACCCCCTAGCCCCCTCTCTTATGAAGAGAGGGGGGGATCTGCCCGGTTGTCGTTTGTCTATTGTCCACCGACTATTGTCAATCGGGATTTTCCGAACTCACCCCCTAGCCCCCTCTCTTATGAAGAGAGGGGGGATCTGCCCGGTTGTCCGTTGTCTATTGTCCACTGACTATTGTCAATTGGGATTAAACCTCTCCCGATCGCTTTGCCCGCCTGCGGCGGTTGGACGGGGTTGCCCTTTCAGGGGAAGGTGGGCCAATGCCAGGACCGTTAGAAACTCAATTAGGAACTCGGAATAGGGAATTAGCATGTTGTAATTCGGAACTGCCAATTTCCAATTGTGGTGGATGATGCTGAAGACAGGAGGTACCATGAAACTCACATCCCTTTCCGACCTCCATCAGATCACGCGAGAATCCTCTCCGCCTCAGCGTGCTACTTCGAGGAGTGGTCATGATGGCAAAGGAAACAAGGTCCATCTCTCTCTCGACACGAAAGGCCGGAAAGGGAAGTGGGTCACCATCGTATCCGGCCTGCGGCACAATCCCACCACGATGAAAGAGATTGCACGGATCCTCAAAGAAGCGTGTGGTACCGGGGGGACAGTCAAGGGTGGCGATATCGAGCTCCAGGGAGACCAGCGGGAGCGCGCAGCGAAAGAACTTCAGAAGATGAATTATACCGTCAGATGTCAGGCACAATGACACAAGGCAAACTCACAGGGTTGTACCGCCTCTTTCGCTTTGAACTCTCGTTCACCGCCGGGATCTGTGTCCTCCTGGGCGAGCTTCTGGCCCTTGGCAGATTACCCTCTCTCGGCCAGGCGATCGAGGGGTTTCTGAGCTTCTTCTTCATTTCGGCGACGGCGCTGATTCTCAACGACTACTTCGACATTGAGACAGACCGGATCAATGCGCCGACTCGCCCGTTACCGGCGGGACTTGTCACGAGATCCGAAGCGCTGTGGCTTTCCATCATCGTCGCACTCCTGGGGTTCTTCTTCAGCTTCCTGATTGGCGCCGCGGCATTGATCGTGGCGTGTGTTGTCTGGGCTGTCGGGTTCTTGTACAACTGGCGACTGAAAAGAACGGGAGTCTGGGGGAACCTCTTTGTCGCCTTTTCGGTGGGGATGACATTCATTTTTGGAGGGATTGCTGTTGGGCAACCTTTCGAAGTGGTTGTCTGGTACCTTGCCTTGACGGCGTTCTTCATCGATCTTGGCGAAGAGATCGCTGCGGATTCTCTGGATGTTGAAGGAGACCGCAAGACCGGCTCACGATCGTTGGCCGTCATGTTGGGGGCGGAGCGAGCGATGAGGATCAGTGCAGCCATTTTTGGAGTCGTGGTCGCAGGCAGCGCGATTCCCTTCATCTTTGGCTGGCTTGCGTGGTTGTATCTGCTCCCACTCGTTCTCTGGGACGCTATCATAATCGTCTCCACATGGAATCTGCTGAATGCTCAGCGTGCAAATCGGATCACCGACATTCGCCGCATTTATCTCGGCGGGTTGGGTGTCATGGTGGTGTTCATTGTGATCAGAGTTACGGCTGCGTAGCCTTCTTCTGTGAAGGAGCCTCAGCTGATTCTTCTGCAGAGCGACCTGGATATTTCATCCTGTGGGTCGGCCCGCCAGAGCCGACTGACTTCGCTGCTCTCAACCTCTCCCCCGTCCGCCTCCCCTGACACTGATGGGCTACAGTAAGGAGGAGGGGGGAGAGACCAATTGACAATAGTCGGTGGAGAATGGATATTGGACAGTCGAGAAGAACACCATGGCATCAGACAAGAGCTTTGTTGAATTCATTGCGGACCAGGCAGGGGATGCCGGCGACGTCACCTTCAGGAAGATGTTCGGCGACTATGCGCTCTACTGCAACGACAAAGTCGTGGCATTGATCTGTGAGGAAGGTCGAACGAAAGAAGAGCCGGTCATGATGCGGGGAGAGGAGGGTTGCGCACTTCATTCACCGGCGGCGTGTCGGGTCGCCATCACTCTCCACACCCCTGCGGCCAGTGCACGCTGGAGCAATATTCTGTGCCCGGCGTTGTTCAAATGAATGCCGTCGCCGGAATTGAACTCCGCCTTCATTGTCCCGTCGGGGTTTGCGAGGCCCGTCCAGAAATCCATGGTGCGGGATCCGAACCGGCTGTAGGTCGAATCGCGCATATCCATCTGGATCTTCATCTGCCCGGGATTGGTGAAATTGCGCGGCTGTGTCGTGCTCACAAAGAGGTGCGTCTTTGGGTCCGTGACCTGAGCGGTGATGACCGCGTAGTTGGCGAGCTGCTCGCGTACTGAATAGTCGTTTGCAGCGTCGTTGCTGGGAAGATTGATGATCAACACGTCGGGATGGTACGTCAGGGCCTTTGTAATATTGTGACCTTCCTTTGGCAATTGTCGGCCTGGAGGCGGCGTAAAACCTGTCGGCATGATGTCGTACGTCGTGTACCCGCCAACAGCGAGATTAATGACCTTCGCAGTTGGATCGCGGCGCAGCGCATACGCGGTGAAGCGCCACACCCAGGCGCTGTCAATCGGATTCGCTCCGGTTCCCGCCGCGGTTGAAGAGCCGAGCACGACAAATACGGGAGAGGTATGCTTCTTCCGCGTCTGGGGCGCCGGATGGCGCTGCGCGACGGTGAGGAGAGTCTGGTTCGGGCGACCGTTGAGCGGAGGCGGAGTATCCGCAACGACTGCACCGGCGGTCGCAACCACTGCGAGCAACGCGCAGGACAAGAGGAGACGCATAGCGATTCCAAAACTGTGAAGGGGCTAACCGACTGCTCAAGAAGCTAACACTGGGAAGGCATGATAGCAAATTCACCCGAAATCCCCGCAGTGATGCGAGGAGTCGGTGCCCTTCATAGAACGGTGGTGGCCGCTCCCCTGGATGGCAGGATTCGCCGCCGCGACCTTCATAGCCGGGGTACAAGCTCCTGAGTCAGGTTACCCGGTCGATACCCTCTTGACAGGCCTTGACTATTCATCGCATCAACCGTAATATGGAGCAGTTCTGGATGAGCATCCTCCAGAAAGAGGCGTGGTGATACGAACGTGTCGAAGGAAGAACCTCTTTCGTCCTACCGCAGGACGGGAGAGGTTTTTGCGTTTCGAGCGTGGCGCCGCGGAAGAAAATCGAAAGGACGCACCCGAGTGCGGGGCTGGGGAATCTGATGGCCAAAGACGCACTTCTCGTATGCGTTTTTGCAGTTGTTATGCAAAAGGCGCCGCCCCTGCATGGGAGGCAATGAAATCAAAGCAGCGTGTCCAGATCTCGCGAACCGGAGACTACACGGTGAATTTCCACCGACTTCTGGCGGACGACATAGAAGACGAGGTAGGATTCCACAACCAACACACGATAGCCATACTTACGGAGTTTCGCGTTCCGTGGCACACGCCCCAGAAGAGGTTGCTGTTCGAGTCGACCGATTCGGTGATCCAGGCTATCGACAAAAGCCGCCGCCCGACCCGGACTGTCCTTCGCGATCCACTCGAGGATCGAAAGCAGATCCTCTTGTGCAGCGGGAAGGTAGTGCAGTGTCGTTTTACCGGGCATCTCCTCGTCGGCGAAGTTTGGCCATCATTTGCCGATGCGTGATCCCTTTCTGGCCCGCTGCGGCCTGAGCCTGAGCAACACCGAGTTTTTCGAAGAGCTCGACTCTGGCTTTGAGGCGTTCGTAGTGATCGATCGTCATAACGACGAGGTCGCCTTCACCGTTGGTCGTAAGGTAGACCGGTTCATCCTTTTCATGACAGAGCGCAGCTATCTCTCGTGTCCGGTGCCTCAGGCTCGAGATGGATTTGATGATTGGCATGGAATTCTCCCGATCTTCAACAGGGACAAATTAGTACTTTATAGGTACATAATCAAGTACACATTGGCGGCGCCCTTCGCATAACGGCACAAGCGCTCTTTCAGTTGTAAAGGCAATCGACCGTCCGGGAGTTTAACGCCAAAAGGTAGTCGCTCCATGCCGCTCGAACGAAATGGCCCGCCACGAAAATGGCGGGTAAATGCGGTTTGTGAAGAGGTTATGCGCAAGCGAAGATGCATTTGGTAAGGCGTTTTGCGGCACTGATGAACAGCCGCTTCCTCTTGTGACGAGGTCTGATATGATTGAGTGGCTCTCATCTCACCCGTTGATCGCCGGTGTTGTCACGTTCTTTTTGGCGTGGGCCGATTGGCTGCTCACCATCCTGCAAGAACGGGAGCGACAGCTCCATTACGCCGATCATTACCAGAGCTATCCGGTCAACACCATCGAGGGCAATCAACGGTACCAGTCGACGGTCAATGCGAAGCGCATTATTGAACCCAGGCACCTCCTTCCGGCGCTTGTCATGACTGGTATTGTGACAGTTGCGCTCGTTTGGATTCCGGAGGATTTTCGTCCGCTCTTGCTCGGCTATGTGTGGGGTCTGTACCTGATCGTGAGCACGACGCATTTGGGCAATCTGCTTGGGTACAGAGCGGGTCGACATGGTCTTCACGGCAAGATCTATTTGCATCAGCGCACCGGCTATCTGATGCAGATGGGGCGCTATTTCGCACTGTCGGTGTTGCAGTGGGAGGAGTATCCTCTGCTGTCCGACAGCTGGTATGGATGCGAAAGATCCCCGCGATCGATGAACCGGATGTCCTGCCGTCCTCCGTTCAGTTCGTCGGACAGGAAAGCGATCAAAATGGTCAAAGTCTCCGGCCAGTGGTCCGCCTCCTTTTCGAACTCACCCCCGTCCCCCCTCTCTTAAGAAGAGAGGGGAGATCTGCCCGATTGTCCATTGCCTCTTGTCCACTGACTATCCTCAATTGGGATTTCCCGAACTCACCTCCCGTCCCCCTCTCCCGCCAGAACGCGGCGGGTCTTCGACTTATGAAGAGAGGGGGCTGTTGCCTTGTTGTCCATTGGCTACTGTTCAGTGACAATTGTCAATCGATCTTCTCAACCTCTCCCCCGTGACCCCCTCCCCTGCACAGTGATCGGCTTATGAAGGGGAGGGGGTGTTGCCATGGCCACTCGGATTTTCCCATGTAGGTCGGGTCGCTGACCCGACCAACGTGCGCATTGGGTGAGTTAAAAGGAATAATTGTCAGACACAGGGAGCGGTTGTTACATTTGTCGTTGACGCACTTACACTTGGAACTTCAATGAAGCGAAGAAACATGAAACGAAGTGATAGGTAGTCGAAGCACTTCCCAGGCTGCTATTCTAAACTACCCGCTTTGAATTGCTGCTGTCATTCGATAGGGACATTGGTTTGACAATAAAGGGAGAGCGCCCTATATTACCCATGCAACGTCGGAATTTACGAGCTACTTGCCACGACGTTAAATAACGGGCTAAAGGCGAAACGATAACGATAAACCCTCGCTTGAAGCGGGGGTTTTCTGTTTTGGTGGGAAGCCTGCTGCCTTCCCTTTTCGGCGTGCGCGCGTTCGATGGAATGCGCACGAATCATCGCGAGCATGGTCCACCTGCTGCCTCCACCAAGCACGAGGAAGAACACCATGGCATCAGACAAGAGCTTTGTTGAATTCATTGCGGACCAGGCAGGAGATGCCGGCGACGTCACCTTCAGGAAGATGTTCGGCGACTATGCGCTCTACTGCAACGACAAAGTCGTGGCATTGATCTGTGAGGAAGGTCGAGCGAAAGAAGAGCCGGTCATGATGCGGGCAGAGGACGGTTGCCCACTTCATTTACCGGCGGCGTGTCGGGTCGCCATCACTCTCCACACCCCTGCAGCCAGTGCACGCTGGAGCAGCATCCTGTGCCCGGCGTTGTTCAAATGAATGCCGTCGCCGGAATTGAACTCCGCCTTCATTGTCCCGTCGGGGTTTGCGAGGCCCGTCCAGAAATCCATGGTGCGGGATCCGAACCGGCGGTACGTCGAATCGCGCATATCCATCTGGATCTTCATCTGCCCGGGATTGGTGAAATTGCGCGGCTGTGTCGTGCTTACAAAGAGGTGCGTTTTTGGGTCCGTGACCTGAGCGGTGATGACCGCGTAGTTGGCGAGCTGCTCGCGTACTGAATAGTCGTTTGCAGCGTCGTTGCTGGGAAGATTGATGATCAACACGTCGGGATGGTACGTCAGGGCCTTTGTAATATTGTGACCTTCCTTTGGCAATTGTCGGCCTGGAGGCGGCGTAAAACCTGTCGGCATGATGTCGTACGTCGTGTACCCGCCAACAGCAAGATTAATGACCTTCGCTGTTGGATCACGGCGCAGCGCGTACGCGGTGAAGCGCCACACCCAGGCGCTGTCAATCGGTTTCGCTCCTGTTCCCGCCGCGGTTGAAGAGCCGAGCACGACAAATACGGGAGAGGTATGCTTCTTCCGCGTCTGGGGCGCCGGATGGCGCTGCGAGACGGTGAGGAGAGTCTGGTTCGGGCGACCGTTGAGCGGAGGTGGAGTATCCGCAACGACTGCACCGGCGGTCGCAACCACTGCGAGCAACGCGCAGGACAAGAGGAGACGCATAGCGATCCCAAAACTGTGAAGGGGTTAACCGACTGCTCAAGAAGCTAACACTGGGAGGGCATGATAGCAAATTCGCCCGAGCTCTCCGCAGTGATGCGAGGAGTCGTGGTGCTTCAAGGAACGCGGGTGGCTGCATGCCAACAACCATTATTCGACGACCAGAACCTGGCCGGAACCATGGAGACAACGATACCTCTGGCTAACAGTTCGTGCATGACTGAGATGAATAAGGTAGAGGAGGAGGGAATTCCCGATGCAATCCCGCTGGATGGCGGCTCGCCTGGATGGCAGGATTCGCCGCCCCGCCTTTCATAACCGAGGTACAAGCGCATGAGTAAGGTTTTCTAGTCGATACCCTCCTTCCACTTTGCTTGATTGTCTCGATTTTTCGCATAGATTAGAGAGCATCCCCTCCGTGTGATCGGACGATTCTGCAATTTGCGATCTGTCCTTGAGTTCGCGGTGTGAACTCCTGTCTCACTACTGTTCTTCTCCCGTGCCCCCTTCCGGTTATTCCAACTGTTTGATTTCTTCCGGCATTTTGGGTTCGCAAATCGGGACATTTTCTTCTTGCACTGCCCGGGTTTTTCTCCAATTCCGGGTAGAATGGGAGTATATAGTCGTTGGAGGGGACCGTTGACGGCTAACCGGAGGGACCGGATTTGACGGCGTATCGCGTAACAGAGCAAGAAACTCGCTATCCCCTCGTTGATCCCCGGCTTGAAGAAGCCGGTTGGAACCTCGCCGACCGGACGCACTAAAGCCGAAAGAGCAAAAACAGGAGCTCCGATGAAATTTCCCATCCCTATCATGTTATTGATGTTCCTTTCTGTCCAGTCTCTTGCGGCTCAGGCCAAGGAGTTCTCATTGCGGACAACATTTTCAGACACATCTGGAGCCTATATTGACGTGCCGTATTCGCCGAGCATGAATTCCTACATAGGATCAGGCCAACTCACTGTTTCCATGTGGTTTAAGCCTGCAACCAATACAAACAGCCACTGGGCGATGTTATTCAGAAAATCCGTAGGCGGCTGCCAGGATGATTTTGTATGGCTTTTCCCCGTGGGCAATTCAGATTTGTCTCAAATATCCTTTCAAAATGCGCGCTCGTGTGGGGGAGATCAATTCGCCACGTGCGCCAGCTCTGGTTTAGTGATCGGGGAGTGGAATCACCTTGAGGTCGACTGGGATATTGCACAAGGCAAAGTCTGGATGTTCATAAATGGTAATAAAGTTGGTGAGCAATTCGGGTTTGCCCCGACCACGGCAAACAACATTTTGACTCATATGATAATGAGTCTTGATGCATCCTTCCGTGATATTCACTATTCGAAAGTTGTTCGACACACCACTAATTTCATCCCATTCCTCGGCGAGCTCCCCGACACAAATACAATTGGTCTATGGAGGTGTAATGAAGGATCGGGTACGACGATTCATGACGTCAGTCCTAACCACAATAACGGCTCAATCGTCGGAACCACCTACAGTTGGAGTCAAGACGTTCCCCCGCCCCGACTGGTTGCATCCTATCCATTTTCCGGAAATGGAATTGATTCAAGCGGGGAAGGGAACAATGCAACAGCGTACGGCGGATCGACTCTTATCTCCGATCGTTTTGGGAGCCCGAATTCAGCCTACCAGTTCGACGGGACTGGGTTTGCGCAGGTTCCTAGTTCACCGACACTTCAACTGGGCGTCTCTTATACCGTTTCCGCCTGGTTCCAAATCTCCGGCCGCAGTCCAAGCGATTGGGCGGGGATCGTCTCAAAAGCCGCTGCAAGTGACAATGGATACGCGGGACCGAGAATAAATCTCGACGAGAGTCCCATTGGATCAGGCCAGTACTATCTTGATACTGTCGCGCTGCAGTGGAATAAATGGTACCACGTTGCTCTTGTGAACGATGGGACTACGCTTTCCTTTTATTTGAACGGCATCCTGAAAACCGCGGCTACTCCGGTGGATCCGAGTTGGTCGTTTTCAAACTCGAACCCATTAACAATCGCAGGTCAGAACGGTTCATATCGAACGTTCAACGGGAAAATCGATGACGTCCGGATCTACAGCGGGGCTCTCGGACAGGCAGCGGTCGATTCGCTCTATCGTGAACGAGGATACCCCTACGGCAATCTCGCGGTTCTGGTCCAAGACGCAGAGGGCTGGGGGCTGGCCGGGTTGAATGCTCGCGTTCGTCTCTACTCAGACACGGGATCCTTTATTGATTCGGCCGCGACGAACTCGAACTCTGTTGCATCCTTCTCCGCTGTCCCGGTGGGGGATGGATACTCATACTTCGTGGACTATGTATCGGCCGACCCGGGGGCCCCCGTGAGCCGACGATTCTGGGGTCAAAGGACCGGTATTTCGGTCCTTGAGAACAAGACGACAAACGACATCTTTGCGCGCAACGCGCCATACTCGCTTGTCCTTCACGCTTACAACAGCGTGACCAACGAGGATGCTTCGCTACAACCCGTTTGGCTCGGTACTCCGCTGCGACTGGATCTATTGGTCAAGAACCCCGGTGACCCTGATGCGCAGCCTCGGCCTGTGAAGGCACGCGTCATCCTAGATACCAACAATGTTCTGCCTTACGTTCTTGACCAGACCGATGGCTACCAGACGATTCCGGTCGGAACGACGGCGACAAAGAGCTTCTCCTACACGCCCCAGCAAGCCGGAAGATACTACCGGGCAGGGGCTCTACTTGTTGATACGGGCGGGGTGGATATCTATCGCGACGGCTTCAACGACTGGAACAATCCATTCTTTACCGTCGTTACGCCTAAGGTCACGCTTCTTTCTCCACCTAACCATGCCTTCCCGGAGCCTGTGTCGTTGACCTTGCGCTGGAGCCGTGTCGCCGGCGCAACCTCCTATCAATTTCAATTGGGTGGTGATTCGTCGTTCGCCACATACTTTGTAAATGACTCAACAATCACCGACACAACGCGCCAGGTTGTGGGACTTCCAAATGGAGTTGTGTGCTTCTGGCGAGTCAGGGCCATCAGTCCCGCCGCAAAGAGTGCCTATACCGTTCCATTTTGGTTTGCCACTGTCTTTCCCACACCTGGAGTTCCTGTTCTCGTGAGTCCGGCAGATGGAGCGCCTTCCCAACCGATTTCGCTCACGATCCGGTGGAATGCCGTAGCGAACGCCATAGGCTATCACGTCCAAGCATCGAACAACGCACAGTTCGGCAGCCTCGTCCTCGATGATTCCACACTGACGGACACCACTCGGTTGATATCGGGTCTTGCAAACAACACTACGTACTACTGGCGGGTGCAGACGATCAATTCAGGCGGAAAGAGCGCCTTCTCCGCACCATATAGCCTCACCACGATCGTGGCGGTGCCGGTCTCGCCGACGCTCCTTTCTCCTGCAGATGCCTCGTCCGCACAACCGGTTGCGCTGCATTTCCGTTGGTCGAGGGTCCAGAGTGCAAACGCGTACCAATTGCAGGTATCCTCAGATGCGCAGTTCGGCGCGCTGGTCGTCAATGACTCGACAATAACCGATACTTCGAGGGCAGTTCCCGGACTTGCGAACCACGCTTCGTATTACTGGCGAGTACGTTCGATCAATGCGGGGGGGAAGAGTGCTTATGCGACGCCATTCAGTTTCTCTACAGTGGTGTCCGCTCCTGGCGCCCCAGTGTTGCTCTCCCCGGTGGATGGAGCGGCATCCCAGCCGCTGTCCATTATCGTTCGATGGTCGCGGATGACGGGTGCAATAGGCTACCAACTTCAAGTATCTTCTGACGCCTTCTTCGGTTCGTTCTTCGTGAACGATTCGACATTGATCGATACCCTGCGAGTGATACCGGGACTCGCGAACAACACGCTCTACTACTGGAGAGTGCAGGCGATGAATGCAGGTGGGTCAAGCGGATTCGCATCGCCGTTCAGCTTCACGACGGTCGTCGCATCTCCCTCTCAGGTGCAGCTTGTCCGGCCTTCCAATGGCGTCAGCGTGGGGCAAGATTCAGTTCTCTTTGTGTGGAGTGCGTCCGAGCCGGAGATTCTTTCATATGAATTCTCATTGATCGGAGACACCACGGCAGTGTTCGTGACAATCGACACTGCTTTTCGTTGAAATTCCGGCGAGCACAGGCGAGAAAGCATATTCATGGAGAGTGCGCGCCAAGAACCTCTCCGGCTTCGGTGCGTTCAGTGATATCTGGACGTTCGTTCGCACGACGACGGGTATCAACATGCCGGGCGGAATTCCAAAGTCATTTGCTCTGTACCAGAACTATCCTAACCCGTTTAACCCGACGACGAGGATTCGGTATGCGTTGCCGGTCGGTTCCTTTGTAGCCCCTGGCACTATACAACAACATTGGTCAGCGTGTGCAGATTGTTGCTCGTGGGTATGAAGACGCCGGATATCATCAGGTGCCTATGTGACGGAGGAAACTTGGCATTGGGTTTCTACTTGTATAGACTACAGGCGGGGCAGTTCACGGAAAGCAAATCACTCATTTTGCTTAAATAGCCAGCGCCCAATAGGAGGAGATTGCGATGCCCGTGAAAATCGCCCCCAAATGCAACGGGGTTAGTGTTTGGAAAGACGGCTCTGATTGACAATGAAACGTTTTGCAAAAAGAGAGAAAGAGCACCCGATGAAACAAAACCTCGATGAAATCGCCAGGGACAAGCATGTCTTCA
>CAVVZZ010000011.1:0-828437 GCA_963752915.1 Ignavibacteriota bacterium | reverse complement strand
GCGGCGCGAGGACAGGCGGTCATCGCAGATAGTGCACAGCGGCGAACATTCACTGCACGAACGAGGCAGAGGGTCGCTACGAGTAGGATGTAGGACGTACTGTCCTTCAGACTCATGGATTTACACGGGCCGGTTATTGTGAGGAGGTGATGGCGAAGGTCGTGGGTTGGTTCTTGAAGCGATCGCGGTCGGCTCGTGATCGGTTGATTCTGCTGATTTCTGCAGTGATCGTTTTCGTTTTCTCCGTGAGTGTTCACGCAACGGACGCGATGATAGCGTGGCTCTATCAGCACAACACGTGGCGTCTGAACGAGCTGCTCACCGTGTCGATTTTTCTCGTCTTCGCGTCCGCGGTCTATACGTGGAGGCGGCAACGTGAATATCTTGAGGAGGTTGATCGCCGGCGGGAAGCGGAAGCAGAGCGGGAAGAGCTCATTGCTCAGCTTCAGAGAACGGTCGACGATTTCCCTCTGCGAACGACACTCCTTCCGTTTTGTGTATCCTGCAAGCGCGTGCGTGACAAGAGAGGGTCGTGGAGATCGATAGAAATCTATCTCGAATCCAGGATGCATGTCAAGCTCGATCACGGGATCTGTCCTGAGTGTGCGAAGGTCGAGCTTGGGCAGCATCTCTCTTCGCCCGGGGTAAGTCCTCCCACCTAGGAGCCGCGCACCGGCAATCTCCCCTCGAATATTTCTCGTTCTGTGCTGCAGTCCTCTCAAAGCCTCTGACACTGTAGCTATCCCAAACCCCCAGTTCGCGGGCCACACCCACCGGCTGCACTTCATCCTTTTGTCCTGGGGTACCCATCCTTCTTCTCCTTCCTTCAGAGAAGAGTCTCCTGATCAAGGTCGCGCAGCGAATACCTTCATGATGCATTGGCTTCAAAACCGAGTTCAGAGCCTTGCAATCGAGATGCACGGAACGCAGTTCGGCCTTGCGCGGCGATATCCCTGGGGCCGACATTCCTCGACGTCGCATTGACCCGGATTCGCAGTGATGTTCGGAAACGCGGAAATTCGAAGCGGAATGGCCGAAAGAAGAAGTAATAACTATTTAGTTGTATGTTACATAATTATGGTTTAGAACTTGATTATAATGTCGATTTGAACTATAATATTGTGTGTCACCGTGCAAATACTGAGGAGAACCATGACGCACCCCAAGAATGAGAAACAACGGGAAGCCGGTATCGCAAGGCAGGGACGGCAGCGCCGAAGTGCGGGGGAAGCGAAAGGGACGGTCACCCCATCGAGGAGTCAGGCCGTGAATGTCGGGCGTGCCTTGCAGGACCTCCGTGCAAAACGGGGCCTGTCCATTCGCGCATTGGCGGAGAAGAGCGGATTGGCTGTCAATACCTTGAGTCTCATTCAGAACAACAAGACCTCACCCAGTGTGGCGACATTGCAGTCGCTTGCATCGGCGTTGGACGTACCGGTTACGGCATTCTTTGAGAATGGTTCGCCGAAGAGCCGTGTCGCGTACATCAAGGCCAGCCAGCGAACAGGAGCGGCATTTGCTCACGGCACGTTGGAAGACCTCGGCGCCGGCTTGCCCTATCGCACGATGGAACCGTTCGTGGTCACCATGAAGGCAAACACCAACAGCGGAGCGCAACCGATTGTTCACACGGGGCACGAGTTTGTGTTTTGCCTGCAAGGCCGGATTATCTATATCATCGAAGACCAAACCTATTTGTTGGAAGAAGGCGATAGCCTCTTGTTCGAGTCCCATTTGCCGCATCGGTGGCAGAATGTAGAAGCCGTTCCCGCCAAGACGATCCTCGTTCTCTGTCCGGGAGATTCTCGTGATGAACCGACCCAGCGTCATTTCCTGCCGGAAGTGCTTGGGAAGCTGTAGTCTCATTCATCTGTCAACCTGTTCAATGTCACGTTGATGTGCATGAAATTCTCAACCTCCGATCGAAATCCAAACGAAGGAACAACACCATGGCTACTATTGATCTGAGTACTCTTCAGGCAGCGAAAACAGCCGATGCACGGGCGATGGCATGCCCCGGTCCATTATTGGAAGCCAAGAAAAGCATCGGCACAGTGAAAGTCGGCGAGGTGTTGGAGATCTGGTCGGGCGACCCAAATACCAAGAGGGACATGCCCGCCTGGTGCGCAAAAGTCGGTCATGAATTCCTCGGAGCAGTCGCTGCGGATGGCTATGACCGGCTCTTCATTCGCCGGAAGAAGTAGTGGTTCTCTCCGCGTCGGAGGAATGCAGTACGCTGTTTCTTTCATAGCGAGCAGGCGAAGGACATCAACGATGGCGACGAATACGCCAACCGGCAAATCTAAAATCCTGATCCTGGCAACGTTGTCGGGCGGTTATCGTGGAGCGGATGCCGCGGGGCAGTCTCATCTTGAGTACGCGCCGAACGTCTACATCCTCCCCGTAAGAACATCCGCGATGTTTCCGCCGCAGTTCTACTTGAATGCTTTCGACAAAGGGCTTTGACGGCATTGTCGTCATGTACAGCGGCACCGATAGCCCTTACAAAGGCGAATCGGAGCGAACGGCCGAGATCATCAACCAAACCTATACGCGGATGAAGGAACGCGCATTGGACACACGACGACTGCGCCTTGCGGCGATCTGCACGGTGTGCGTCCGCCCGTTTCTCAACGAAATCCAGAACATGAATCTCCTGCTCGATGAAATCGGGCCGGCGCAGCGTCAGCCATACACAGCTCTGAACGTCCACGCGACGCCGCACTGAGCAGTTGGAAGGAATAGTGAATGACATTCAATAAACTGCATGTGGACACGCTCATAGTCGGCGGGGGGATCGCGGGAATGCAATCCGCCCTGGATCTGGCGGACCAGGGATACCGCGTGGCGTTGGTGGAGAAGAATCCGAGCATCGGCGGAAAGATGATCGGCCTCAGCAAGGTATTCCCGACCTTGGACTGTTGCAGCTGCATCACCACTCCGAAAATGTCCGCCGTGGCTCACCACGACAACATCGATCTGCTGACCTTTTGCGAAGTTCAGCATCTGTTGCGCACGGAAAACGGCTTTGTCGCTCAGGTGGTGAAAAAGCCCCGGTACGTCAAGGAAAGTGATTGCACCGGATGCCGTTCATGCGAGCTTGTCTGTCCGATTGATCTGCCCGATGACGACAACGAATTCGGCCGCACTGCTCTCCGCGCGATTTACGATCCCGTTCACGACAGCGGTTCCCCAGAAAGCGGTGATCGACATCGACCATTGCGTCTTCTGCGGAAAATGTATTCAGGCCTGCGTGGCCGACGCCATTGACTTCAACCAGCATCCGGAAGAAATCGAGATTGAAGCGAGAACGGTCATCCTGGCAACCGGCTACGAAGTAACGCCATACGATGCCAAGAAGGAATATGGCGGGGGAAAACTCCGCAATGTGATCGACGGCCTGATGATGGAGCGGCTGCTGGCGCCGACCGGCCCGTATGGTCGCGTGCTCCGACCTTCGGATGGGAAACAGCCCGCTTCAATCGCCTATGTGCAATGTGCCGGGTCACGCGATCAGACGCTTGGGTGTTCCGTATTGCTCACGAGTTTGCTGCATGTATGCCATCAAACAGGCTATGCTCCTTTCCGGCACGCTTCCCCTGGCGGACATCACAATCTATTACATGGATATCCGCACGTTTGGCAAGGGCTACGAGCAGTTCTATCAAAGTGCAAAAGCGATGGGCATTGAGTTCGTGAAAGCCAAAGTCGCACGAATCACCGAAGACGCGGACCAGAACCCCATCGCGCGACTTGAATTGATTGAAGACCAATCCCGTGTCATCGAACGAAAGCACGACCTGATAGTCCTGTCGGTGGGGATGCTGCCGGGCTGGAATACGGAGGACATTTTCAGCGTACCTGTTGCCGATGACGGTTTCGTGCAGATTCCCCGGCCGAACATCGCTCCGACCGTTACGACCGAAGAAGGCATTTTCGCTACGGGGACGGCCACGGGTCCCATGGACATCGTGGACAGCATCATGACCGCAGGGTCAGCATCCGCGGAAGCAGCGGCATATATGGAAACTCAGAACGGGCTCAAAGACTCCGAGACGCCGGCAAAAAGGAGTCTCGCCTATGTCTGAGCAAGTACAAGCAGCCCCACTCTGACGCGACAATGACCTCCACGTCAACACGACGCAGGAAGATCCCCGAATCGGAGTCTACGTCTGCGACTGTGGCGGCAATATCAGCGACGTGGTGAATTGTGATCGTGTAGCGAGTGCGCTCGGCAAACTTCCGAACGTGACCGTATCACGCCGGTATCAATTTATGTGCTCGGACATCGGTCAGAAGCTCATCACCGACGACATCAAGGAAAAGGGGGTCAATCGTGTGGTGGTAGGAGCTTGTTCGATCTTCCTGCACGAGCAGACATTTCGCAAGACGGTGCAGCGTGCCGGGCTGAATCCCGTATCTCTACTATCACATCGGATTGCGGGAACAGGATAGTTGGGTTCATCACCAATGCCCTGCGGAGGCTTTGGACAAAGGCATACGGATGATGTCGGCAGGAGTGGCGAAAGCCCGCCTCATGCGGCCGCTTGAAGCTGTGCATCTCAACGCGGAAAAACATGTCCTCGTCATCGGCGGCGGCGTGGCTGGATTGCGTTCGGCACTCTCGATCGCCCGTCGAGGTCTCCGCGTTACGCTCCTCGAAAAAAGTCACGTTCTCGGAGGTCAGACGGCGCAATGGAATCACCTCTTCCCGACTGAAGAAGACGCCCTCACCCTGGTGCAAAACCTTGTGAAGGATGTGCTCAAGGAACCCAACGTTACAGGTCTATACGGGAGCGGAAATTGTCGCCACCAATGGGTATGTGGGCAACTTCGACATTCACGTTCATTTGAAGCCGCGCGGGGATGAGCGAGGGGTCCAAGGAATCTCACAAAACCCTCAACCTCTCTCCGTCGGAGCAAAAGTCAACGGATTTTGATCTGAAGGTTGGCGCAGTTGTCGTGGCCACGGGATTTCGGCCTTATGAACCTTCTGCAGGAGAATTCGGATACTCGGAGTTCCCCGATGTGATTACGCTTCCCCAACTGGAAGGCCTGCTATCCAGTACGCGGCAAGGTGGCAGTGATTTGGAATGGAACGGTCACACAGGTGCGCAGCATTGCGATGATTCACTGCGTCGGCAGCCGCCAGATCGAAGGCATTCACAAACCTCAGCCTGACGGGAAAGTGAACGAGTATTGCTCGCGGGTTTGCTGTACCGCGACCCTTGCCGCGGCCAACCACATCCGCGAACACTTCCCGGACGTCAATATTTACGATGTCTACCAGGATATCCGCACATACGGGCGCGGACACGAAGATTATTACACCAAAGCCTCAAAAAACCAGGTGACGTTCCTGCGCTATCATGCTGAAGAAACTCCCGTGGTGCATACGATCGGAAAAAGGCGACGAATATCCTCTCCTGGTGAAAGTAAAAGATCACCTTACGTGGGGCGAAGAGATCGAACTGCCTGTGGATCTTGGTCGTGTCGTCCGTCGGCATGATGCCCAATCCGGTCCAGGATCTGATCAAGATGCTCAAAGTAGCGCCGGGGAACGACCGCTTTCTTCTTGGAAGTCCATCCGAAACTGCGACCGGTCGAGACCGCGGTAGCGGGGATCGTGCTGGCGGGAACAGCGCAAGCGCCGATGAACATTCAGGAAAGTTGCGCCGCTGCAGAGGCGGCGGCATCCAAGGTGGCAATCCTGCTCAGCCGGGGGCACGGTGGATCTGGAGCCTTACGTCGCGCACGTGGACACGGAGCGATGCCAGGGAGTCGGGGAATGCGTCCGCGTTTGCCCGCAGGAAGATGCCATTCATCTGGAAACGTTCAACACGGATGGGAAGACATTCCAGCGGGCGGTGGTCACACCGGCAAACTGCAATGGCTGCGGCGTGTGTGTGAGTGCCTGCCCCAACGGAGCGATCGACGTGCAGGGATGGCGGTTGGATGAGTTCGAGGCAATGGTCGAAGCCATTACAGCTCCGAGCCGCCGCAATGGAGGACATCGCATGAACGCTGCAAACGATCAAGCCAAGAGAAGAACGCAGATGCTGGTCGAGCTGCGCAAGCAGCACGAGACGACTGTTCAAAAAGCGCAGGACCTTCTCAAGAACCAGCAAATCGCACGCAAGAAGCTGCGACAGGCCATGGAAGCGGGCCCGATGTCTGTGCCGGCACTGGCATCCGCAACCGGCATACCAGGTCACGAGGTCTTGTGGCACGTCGCGGCGATGAAGAAATATGGATTGGTGGAGGAAGCGGGGATGGACGAAGCGAATGAGTATTATCTGTACGCGTCGTCGAAGGAAGTCGAAATCATGAGCCATCGCGCTGATCCGCAGTTCCTCTCCGAACTCAAGAACTATGGGACGGTGAATATCGAGTCCTGTTTCAATTGCGGCAACTGCACGGCAGTCTGTCCTCTGTCGACTGAAAATGACAACTTCCCGCGCCGGATGATTCGATATGCGCAACTCGGGATGCGGAAGCAATTGTTGAGCAGCAAGGAACTCTGGCTCTGCTACTACTGTGGCGAGTGCACAGCGACCTGTCCCCGTCAAGCAGACCCCGGCGAGTTCATGGCAGCCGCACGACGCTACGCGATTGCGAAGTATGATCGTCTTGGCCTCGCCAGATTGCTCTACACATCGCCGCTCTTCAATGGTTCATTCCTGCTCGCGTTGGCAGCCGCGTTAGCCGCATTCTTCTACGCATTCCACGGTGCCATGCCGGGCGACACACTGCGCCTGTTCGACTTCATTCCTTCGGCCGTCATCCACGATGCCGGTGTGATCGCAGGGCTCATCGTGGTCCTGATGGCGATTTCGGGCGTGGTCTCCATGGCGGTACATGTCAGCAAAGCAACCGGGTTCACCGCGGGAACCCGCCTTGGCTGGTGGTCGGCGTTCAGGGAAGCCGCTGGAGAAGTCGTCGGACAGAAGCGTTATCGGAGGGACTGCGAACTGTATGCAGAAAAAGGCAACGATGGTACGCGCAACGCTGGTTCATCCACGCCTCGATGCTCTGGGGATTTGCTGGATTGTTCGTGGCAACCGCACTGGATTACCTTCTCGAATTGTTGGGCAGTGAAGCCGACAGGAACATATGTGCCGATCTGGTATCCGGTCCGCTTGCTCGGCACATTCGCCGGAATCATGCTCATGTATGGCACGACGGCGGCGATCCTCAAGCGCTTGCAGAAAGCCGATGAAGGCTCCGCCCATTCGACTCCTTCAGATTGGGCCTTTCTGGTTCTCCTTTGGCTGGGAGGGTTGACAGGTTTCGCGCTGGAAGCCGCAATCTATTTGCCACAGCCGCATCCCTGGGGGTACTGGATGCTGTTGATCCACCTCGTTGTCGTCGGAGAATTGCTTATCCTGTTACCGTTCACAAAATTCATGCACGCCATCTATCGCACGTTGGCGTTGTATATCCATGCCCTCAGGCCTGCGGCCGAAACTCGAACGCGAACGGCGCAGCAGCTGCGGACAGCACTCAACCCACATGAACATAAGGAGATATCGATCATGGCTGAAAAAATGATTGTTGTATGCAACGGCGCCGCACCGAGCAATATCATGCCCTCGTTGATTTTTGCCTCATCCGGTATTGCGCTCGATTATGACGTGCATATGTTCTTCTGTCCGGCTGGAGCGCAAGCGCTCGTCAAAGGGGAACTCGAGAAAATCGGCACGCCGAAAGGCATGCCGAACCCGGTCGATCTGTTCAACACGATCCTGGACCAGAAGGGGAAAGTCGTGTTTTGTGAATTAGCAATTGAAAACAAGGGTATCGACCCGAAGACCCTACGCGATAAGCGGATCGTCGTTGAAAAAGTGCCTCCATTCCTGATGGGTGCATCGGGAGCAGGAATGACGTTTGTGTTTTAAACGCCTTCAGAACTCTGCTGACGGGTGCTTCGTGCCGGTTACTCCCACCGCGGATATTACTTGGCACGAGGCACACGTTGGAGTGCGGATCTGCTCTTGGACTGCACAGCAGATTCACGACGAGGGAGTGAGACCCTGCTGCACGATAGACGCGACTGTATGCATGCGCCCTATCGATCGAGAGCGACACTTTCGGCAAGGAGGATTTTGTCGGAGCAACCATGATATGACAAATGACAAGAAGGGAACAATAATGAAGATCGCAGCAGTCTCAGACGACGGAGCAACCATCAGCCAGCACTTCGGACGGGCGCCGTACTATGTCGTCGTTACCGTGGAAAACGGAGCGATCATTTCACGCGAACAGCGGGACAAACTGGGTCACGCGCACTTTTCCGGAGAGCCTCATGCTCATGAGACGCACGGGCCGGACTCACAAGGTCACGGGTTCGATCCTGCGTCGCAGTCGAGGCACCAACGAATGATGACGGCAATTTCTGATTGTGAAGTACTCCTGGCGCGTGGCATGGGAGCCGGCGCCTATGAGAGTCTTCGTTCACTCAACATCACACCCAAAGTTACCGACATAGCAAATATTGATGACGCCGTGCGTGCCTATCTGAATGGCAGCCTTATCGATCATACCGAGCGGCTTCACTGATTGGAACGTCGCGTCCGAACCGCACTTCCGACATGACCTCGTAGTCGCCGGATTCGAGGTCTGAGGCGAGCCGCAGAATGCCACGGCATGACATCTCCACAGCGAATGCATTGAATTGGTCGGGGACCCAAAGCCCATCAGTATCAGCACGGCAATGTTACGGGACGACGATGGGACGATTGTCGGCGGCATGAAGTCGTTTCGCGATCTCTCCCCCTTCTCATCACATCGAATATTTGCCAGGATAATCAGACCATGGATGTTCCCCAAAGAGTGTTTTTTACCAAAGGAGTCGGTAGACACAAGGACTATCTCCAATCGTTCGAGTTGGCATTGCGCGATGCCGGAGTTGAGAAATGCAATCTTGTCTGTGTCTCCAGCATTTTGCCGCCCAAGTGTAGACGGCTTCCGGTAGCCGAAGGCAGGAAGCTCCTTGAGCCCGGCGCATTGACATTTGTCGTGATGGCCCGGAACGCGACCAACGAGCCCAATCGTCTCGTCGCCGCCTCCATAGGAGTTGCGCAGCCCACGGACGACACCGCGTACGGTTACCTGTCGGAACATCATCCATTTGGCGAGACTGATGAACGAGCGGGCGACTACGCAGAAGACCTTGCGGCAACGATGTTGGCGACCACGCTTGGTGTCGATTTCGATCCGGCGGTCGATTGGAATGAGCGGGAGAAATACTACAAGATGAGCGGGAAGATTCTGAAAACGTTCAACATCACCCAATCCGCCGAAGGTGACAAAGACGGGAAATGGACGTCGGTGGTGGCTATGGCGATACTGTTACCATGATACTGAGGATTGCAGACCGGTGTTGGGGTGTCGGGTCTCATCTCGCCTGGATTGCCCGGCAAGCATTGTGCTCGTGAGTATGGAGGATGGGAGAATCGTCCGCCGTCAGGAAATGCGGTGGACGCACGTCAATCCGCCGGCGAAGATTCGGATGGTGGTGCAGGAGGGCGTCGATGTTTTGATTTGCGGGCCGACAGGGAATTGCCAACCATGCTTCTGGATTGTGACATTGAGGTCACTCCCGGAGTCCGGGGGGAAGTTGAGTAGGTGCTTGATCAATTCATGCGGCATGTGTTACACAATCGTTGATAAGCAGGACATGAATACAGAGAATCCGCCAGAAGAGGGCACATTATCCGGGAAGAGTATCCTCTTCATCCTTCCTCCTAGTCAATTTCGGGATGAAGAGTATTCGACACCGAAAGCGATTCTTGAGAAATCGGGGGCCCGAATCACTGTCGCGTCTTCATCACTTTCCCCGGCCCGCGGAATGCTTGGCACTGTTGTCAATCCTGAAGTCACAATCGAGAATCTGAACAACAGGAGTTTTGATGCGGTCGTCCTAGTGGGCGGTGTTGGTTCGAGCAAGTTCTGGCACAACACAACGGTTCACCGCATTGTGAGGGAGGCACAGGGCGCGGGGAAGGTTGTGAGTGCGATTTGCCTGGCACCTGTTACTCTGGCAAACGCCGGTCTTCTGCTCGGCAAACGCGCCACTGCCTATCCTTCGGCACGGAGTTTCCTGGAATGGAAAGGTGCTCGTTACACCGGCAAGCCGGTCGAGACCGCCGACAATATTGTGACGGCGAACGGTCCGGAAGCGGCAGAGGAGTTCGCACGGACTGTTGCAGGATTGATGCTGCAGAAGGAATCAACTCCTGAAACCCCGATTGAGTCTCCATCAGGATCGGAGGTCAATGACGACAAACTGCGGTGCGACTGAGATCTTGAATCCGACGTTCAGTCCCTCATTGAACGACCGGTTCAGTTCATCTGATTTGCTGCGCGCCAGGAACGGTCACTCACGAGCCGGAACTGTGTGTCAGAGTTTCATTGGATGCGGGCGATCGACTTCTCCTATGCCTCTTACGACGCAATTGGAGAGAAGCCAAAAATCAAGAAAGGACAACGCCATGAAAACAGCAATAGTATCAATAGGTGTGATCTTCACCTTCACGGTACTTTTTGCAGCCGGCTCCTTCGCGCAGCAAGGAATGCGAGGGAAAGGAAGCGGGGGCTGGGGTCCGGCAAGCGCTTACAACCGGTTGTATGATTCTAAAACGGTTGAGTCGATTCGCGGCGAAGTCCTCAGCGTTGATACCATGACATATCGCGGAGGAATGTCATACGGTATTCGACTGATGGTGAAAACAGACAAGGAGACTCTTCCTGTGCATCTGGGTCCGGGTTGGTACATTCAGAAACAAGACGTTCAGATTGAGGTGAAAGACGTCATTCAAGTCAAGGGATCGAGAATCTCGTTTGAGGGCGCCCCAGCGCTCATAGCTGCCGAAGTGCAGAAGGGAGACGAAATCCTGAAACTCCGGGACAACCACGGCTATCCCGCGTGGAGCGGATGGAGAAAACGCTAACGCCAGCCTTTCTTGCCATGTGTGACATCCTTTCCAATGTGCTTACGCAGACAGTGCAGGTCACGCTGCTTGTCCTCGTCATGATGACTCTTGTTGACGCAGTCAATGTGTGGACACGAGGAAAACTCGGCACCTTGTTAAAAGGAGCCGGGCGATGGCGTCAGTATGTCGTTGCATCGCTGATCGGTGCCGCTCCGGGCTGCATGGGGGCATTCACCAATGTTTCGCTTTATGTGCATGGCATGATCACGTTCGGTGCCTTAGTGGGCTCCATGGCGGCTGTATCGGGAGATGAAGCGTTTGTCATGCTGGCTATGTTTCCGAAGACGGCAGTCTTGCTTTTCGCTGTACTGTTTATCATCGGAGTTGTCGTCGGATGGATAACCGATAAGGCCGTGAAGAAGTGGAACATCGCTACGTGCAAGGATTGCGATAAGCAACAGGTCCATCCGGCACGGGAGGGATTTCTGCATTATGTGAAGGACCATGTTTGGCAACACATCATTAAGAAGCACCTATGGAAAACCGCACTATGGACCTTCGGTGCGTTGCTCGTGGTAGAGTTGGGTTTGCGGTATTGGAATCTGGGGACGCTGACGTCACACTATACAATCTTGCTTCTGTTTGCTGGTGCATTGATCGGCCTTATTCCCGAGTCTGGTCCCCACCTGATCTTCGTGACGATGTTCGCAAGCGGCTTGATTCCGTTTTCAGTCTTGTTCACGAGCACATTTGTGCAGGACGGCCACGGTATGCTTCCTCTTCTGTCCTACTCCTTCAAGGACTCAGTCAAGGTGAAAGCGTTTAACTTTTCATTTGGAGTGATTTTCGGCCTCATCCTTTTTGCGTTCGGTCTTTGAAGGCGATAGCACCCACAGTGAATCGAAGAAAAAGACCATCGGTACGGCGGCCCATTGTATAACCAGTTGATTCCCCGCAATCGGGACAGGGCATGTTTTCATATGAGAGGGTTTGTTGTCGACGTATCTGACAGCCCCCCCGGCCGATCCAATCCGTCGATTAGAAATTGGGTTGAAGGAGGGATCGATGAGAGGGGGGCACTGGACGCATACGAAATCGGCACCTTCCCGGTCTCAGCGCGTCAAACGCTTCCGAAAAAGTGCCGAAAACAGAGAGCGGCGAACTCTCCGTCGCCCGACTTCGTCGGTCGACGGACAAGTCGGTAGAGGTTGACCACCGTCGTTGCTGCACAGTACTCAAAAAAAGATACCCGCATCGGAACTATCCAATGCGGGCTTTTTTTGCGGAGAGGGAGAGATTCGAACTCTCGGTAGAGGTTGACCCCCTACGGCGGTTTAGCAAACCGCTGGTTTCGGCCACTCACCCACCTCTCCGGGTTTGTAAAGCCGAAAATTGACGCCATAATATACAAAACCGTGAGGCTGTATGCAACGAGGAAAGTCGAACGACTCCACTGAGTGAACGCGCTGCGTGCGTACCGGGGAGCGTAGTATTGTAACTCCTTAGAAAGGTCATCCCTTTGATCTCTGTAGATCTGACATCCTTTTATGTCTCTCAAGGGTGTTGTTCTTTCTTAGCACTGTGCTAGGGTGAGCGGTTCCCGTGTTGGAATGGTTGGATTGACTTTATCGTCGACGCTTGCTTCTGCCGGTCCGTGGTTTTATGCGCCAGGGATGATTGGGGGCGGGCATTACCAAGGGCTGCTTGCGTGGAGCTGGCCTGGCGGTGAGGATTTCGTATCGGAGTTCCTGGTTGCCATTGAAAATATGTAGCGGGTCATCCAGATAGCGACGAACCGTCAGATAGTGAGTTGGCCTGGGCAGGAAATAGGGTCCTTTGAGGATCTGGACATACGCGGCGTTCAGGGTGATCGCGTAATCGTGGTTCGAACAACGCTCGGTCTGGTGGCAGAGGATCTGCTCGAGGTTTAGGCCCCTTTTGCAGTGGTCGATGGACATCGGGTAGATCATCAGAGGGAAGTGCCAAGCGCGCATTGTGATCCTTAAGGTGCTGGCGTTCGAGAAAAAGGTTGGCCTCTCCGATAGTGGCAATGCCGGCGCGGCGCATGGCTTTGATCAGACGATCTTGGTGGGTACGGTTGCCCCGATCAACAAGTCCCTTGGCTTGAGAACTGTTAGCAAAGATCATCTCTCTTATGTTCTCCTATGGAAGTGCTCATCACCAAAAGGTAAGGTGTGCCAAATGCGCGAAACACGCGTAACCGGTGTAACAACAAAAAAACATAACCCTAAAAGCCCCATCCTCGCGGCGTCCCCGGGCGAAGTCTGGTTCTGATCCCAGCTCGATGACTTTTCCGGGAGCTTAAAAACCCCCACTGTCCTACGCTCACCGATTCGCCGAATAGAGCAGAATGCCCTTGTCAACACTAGGGATCCTGATCTGAGAACATGGTTCACGCGGAAACGTCCTCGGACTGGAGGAGCCGCCGTAGGCGGAACGGATAGTATTCTTTATCTTAGCAGGATCCACTCCAACAGTCGGGACATATCCGAGCGCTTGAAAATGTCCCGTTCCTCTGTTAACCTCGGGCGACATCATGGACATAGAACTGGGGAGTGCGTTACGCTTGGGGCAGAAATCAGGCATGGATTGGATGGATATGTTGGTTACTAAGTAGAGCAGCTGATACCAATAGCTATGGCTCGAGATGTTCAATACCAAAAGGGAGATAACGTGTGAGACTTGCTACGGGAGTGGAGCACTCCCTTGATGTGGCGGCATCTGACTGAACAAGAGGCAGTAGCTGAGTTTCCAGCCTCGGCCCATCTGCCTGATTGGTTTCTTCGATTGTTGCCTCCACCACCAGGCAAGATGAGGGGTCTCCGATCTAGGATCATCCGGGGACTCGTCGCGCCGATCCCAGAAGGGAGAAATTAACCTCTGCCAAGATAGGATTATTAGAAGAATTCAGTATCTTTCGAGGACCATATGGTACGGGAAAGTGCGTATGCCGTCAATCTCTGCGTTCATGATCAATTACAACAATGGTGATATCGTCGAAACGGCACTGCGGTCCCTCCGATTCGTAGATCAGCTCGTTGTCATCGACAAATCGTCCACCGATGGATCCGACGCGATCTGCCGGCGCTATGCCGACGAGTTTCTCACTGTCCCGTGGTCACCGACCGTTGAAGCCACTCGCAAGGAAGCCTTCGCGCGATGCATCCATGATGCGATCATCTTTCTCGATGGAGATGAATGCTTCTCGCCTGCCGGGATTGAATTTATGCGCACAAAAGCGACCGGCCTGGATTGCGACATCCTTGCGATCCCGATGCGGCATTATATTCTCGGCCGTCATAGCGAAAACGCATACCATTGGCCGGAGTATCACAACCGATTCTTTCGACGGGGAGCGCTCGAGTTCAGGGAAACCGTCCACGGCGGGGTCCTCCTCAAAAGTAACCGTATCCAGATGCTACCGCCCGATTCCCCCTGCTGCATCCATCACCTGTCGCATGCCAACGCCTCGGTCTGGCTGGAGAAGACCAACCGGTATACGAGTCAGGAGGATCGTGCGCATGACTTTCAGTATCCGCGCAGCCTTGTCGAGTATGCTGACGCGCGGTTATCCTATTGGAAATCCCGTCTCAAAGAAAACTCTGGGCAGTATGAAGCTGCGGTGATGCTCCTGCGACTGATCTATGATTTGGCGGACGCCGTTAAGGTGATCGAACAGACGCTGTTGCCCGACGGCGTGGAAGAATTCAGTCGGATCTGCGCGGGGTTGAATGCTTCGTATGATGAGCTCACGAGGGACTCCGGCATTGCAACAACCGTGCCCCACGACGGCGCGGAAGAAGTGGCACAGCGATGATCGTCGGCAAAGCTGTCATGCAAAGCCTTTGTCATAAGTTCGTGTCTTCTATCATATGACTTCCTGGTTCTTCATACCTTCGCTATTCACCTATTCCTCCCTTCGATTGCTGCCGCGACTGTGCTCGCGTTTCTCATTTGAAAATCCGATGATATTCGAGGGAGACCGCTTCACCGGTTAGAGCTCTTATCGTGGAAGAAGTGATTTGTCAGCGATTCCCAGAGCAGCGCCCATTTGCACCCCCCACGTTCCATGAGATCTTCGCACAGGAAACCATCGCCTTCGCCCTTTTCGTTGTCCCCTCGAAGCTCTGATAAATCACGACGCTACGTGAATGCTAGGGGCAGAATCCAGTCGCACCCAGGACAAAATGTGTAGTTACTTCCCTGCCCAAAGAACCGTCCATTCAACCCCTTGTCGTCACTTGTGCCTTGAAAAGATCACACACGGGTAAGAAATACACCCGTTGCTTCTGAGACTGCCCGATTCTCTCAAGAATTGCCTGCAGCGCAGTTGGCATGAATGATGAAGGATAGGTGACGGATCCTTGCCACAACCCTCATCCTCCGATAAACTGAAGGAGAGGTTCTTTGTTGGTGTGACGATCCGGCGATACAGAATTGTAAGGAACTTCGTGCGAGGCTGAAATGAAATCGCTGCTTCTTCTAGTCGTGTTCGTGATCAGCGCTAAGGTCTTCGGCCAGGTGCCTACAAGCGGACTAGTAGCTTATTATCCTTTCAACGGAAATGCCAACGACGAAAGTGGATACGGGAATAATGCGACGGTTTTAGGTGCAACGCAGACAGGCGATAGGTTCGGCAAGACAAATAGTGCCCTCTACTTCACGGATGATGCTTATGATACAGCGACAGTCCCAGTTCAACTTCAGGTCAGCAAGGTGACGTTGTGTGCATGGGTAAAGATCACATCTCTTGGAGAAGCGGACGCTGTGGGACAGAGTGTAAACATAGTGTCAATTAGGCCGTTGACGCGCGGCCAAGGCACGTACTCAATGTCCGTCTTTGAGGAAACCCAATCTCCCGATTCATTGCGCGTAGAGTTCAGTGCATCGAACCTTTCTAACGGTTCTCTTGCAAGTACTTCATCACTGTCGCTTGACAAATGCTGGCACTTTCTGTGTGTGGCATACGATGGAGCAAACATTGCAGTGTATATTGATTCTAGATTAGCGGGGTTGGCCAATTCCACAGGAGATTTGGGACCCGATCCCGAAGCAACCTTAATAATTGGCAGGAACAGTGTGTCGGGGCCTACCCCCTTGGGCGTGATAATCGACGACATAAGGATCTATGACAGGGCCCTCAACGGAGACGAGATCCTCGGTGCTGCAGGTCTTAGCCTGGGCCTCAAGTCGGACAATGATGCAGTGCATCTCTCTTGGATGGAAGGCTTAGGGTTCATCCCTTTGCGATATCGGATTTATCGCGTGGAAAACAGTAGCGCGCCGATTCTTCTTGATAGTGTCGCCGGAACCCAGTTGATCTATACCGATCATTCACCGATGCTCGGTGCGATTTATCGATACAAAGTTGCCGCTGTGGATAGTAATCTGGTGGAGAGAGCGATGAGTAACGAGGCACAATCACTAGTTCATATTCCACCTCCCAGCCACGTTGCGATTCAGACCAATCGAGACTCAGTATGCACCGGGTTAAGTCTCGTCGGCGATAGCACGCTTTATGCGATTGCTTCCGGTGATGCGATCTACAAGATGGATTTTTCAGGCGACATAGATTATACGCTCGAGGTCGGCGGAAGCGTACGTTCATCGAGCTCGACTTCACGCGATTCAGTGGTCTACATTGCCTCTTCAGATAGGAATTTGTACTCGTTTTCACGTTATGGGGCACCAGTGTGGCCAGCTCTTCCTCTTGGAGGAGAGCTTTCTGTCACTCCGACTGTGGACGAAACGGCCAATCAAATTTATCTCGGTGTGGAAAACAAGAATTTCATTGCTGTGAATCGGACGAGGGGATTGGTAACATGGAGCTTCTTTGCTGATGCGCCCATCCGCAGTTCTGCAGTCATTACCTCCGACCGGATGCTGGTGTTCGCAACAGTAGTCGGAACAATTTACGCTGTCGACTTGAACGACCTCATTGGTGGGGTTCCCAAGCATTACACAGTATCGGCGGGTAACTCAATTTTGGCATCCCCTTCCGTCGATTTAACCGGCGCCATTTACTATGCAACTCGACATGGAAAATCTATTAAGGTGCGAGTTGAGAGCGGCGTCGGTGTATACCTTGGCTGGCAAATCCACCAAGGACATCCCGTAGTGGCTTCAACGGTAATAGATGGAAGAGGGAATCTATTTGTGGCTTCATTGGACTCAACAATCAGCGCAATGGATATCTCAACAGGTTCGGTCAAGTGGTCATTTCTGACCGGGGGTGCGTTCCGATCGACACCGGCAATATCACCTTCGGGAACGCTCTATGTCGGAAATGATGCCGGTGAAGTGGCTGCATTTGATTCAACAGGACACGAGTTATGGTATTACCGAGACAGTTCCGCTATAACCTCGCCACTTCTGTTGAACGGGAATACGTTGTTTGCCGGGACATCCACCGGGAAAGTCCTAGTGTTCAACAATGGTGGATTGGGTGCGTTAGCAAAAGTGACTGCACAAGCTCTCCCGGCCTGGGGAACGTTCCAAGGAAACAACCATCGGACAGGAAATCAGGCTGATGCAACTGCATTATCGGTCAACTCTATTACTCCGAATGTCCCTTCAACGTGTGAGCTTTTCCAGAACTACCCGAACCCGTTCAACCCGACAACGACTATCCGCTACGGATTGCCTCATCGCTCTCACGTTCTTCTGACCGTTTACAACACCCTCGGTCAGAAAGTTAACGAACTCGTAAACCGCGACATCGATGCTGGTTATCATGAGGTCCAATTCGACGCCCGAAATCTCTCGAGCGGAGTATACTTCTATCGCCTCCAGGCCGGCTCGTACGTGAAAACGATGAGGTTGTTGCTCCTCCGCTAAGAACTGGTGTCGCATATCAATCCCGCTCGGGGCTGGCAATCGCCGGGCTCTCCTTCTCGTGATCATGCAATGTGCGTCACCTTGACAACCTTCGAATTGCGGTGTATATTCCCGAAACACTTCTTGCCCGATGACTCCATGGTCATCCCACGCCGCTTTGGTGCCTGGCTTGCCGTTCACCTTTCTGATTGGATGAAGGAGCACTCACGGTGAAATCTGCTTTCGTCATCTGCCTTTTCGCTTCTCTGAGCATGTCGAAGTCATTCGGGCAAGGGACGGAATCTACGAGCGGTTCCGGCGACGCGGCGCCCGAATTCACGTTCGTCACTCTGAACGAAGATACGGTTTCGTCCAACAATCTGAGAGGGAAAGTCATTGTCCTTGACTTCTGGAGCTCCGACTGCAGTCCTTGCCGGAGATCGATCCCGCAGTTGGAAGAGTTCTATCGCCGATACCGGAACAACCCCCGGGTGGCCTTCTACTTTGTGAACTCAGGCTGGGAGACACTTGAGAAAGCGAAAGCCTTCGCGTCGCGCGGAAGGTCTGGGTTTCTTTTCCTTTCGTGGGGAGGAGCGTACGATCTGCCGTTCGCGTACGACCGGGGAAGCGCAACGCTCAAGTCGTTCGGTTTCGATTCCAATCCGTCGACGGTCATCATTGACACGAAGTTCCGCGTTCGGGAAAATCATTCCGGATATCGAGAGAATCTGTCGAAGTATCTTGTCGAACAGGTGGAGCGGTACCTTCGTGAATTGTAAAGCTCGAATGATCAATAAGATTGAAGCCGGCCACCACGAAAGAAGATTCGACGTTGGTAGACTCGCCAGCGGCGTTTTGGTGAATTGGCTCCAAGTCGGATCGTACGCGGAGACGCGCAAGCTCCTATTAATCCGGTGACCGCCACCGCTGCAGTGTGAATTCAGGGCTTGGCTCGTCGGGCCTTTTCTGTTATTTGCGCCGAAGGATTGACTCTGCAGTGAATCGCTTCCCACATCCCGGTATTAGGATTTCACCTGATTCCATCTCGGTCAGTAACCGCTGTCACAGGTCCTTGACACACTTCCACGGGAAATCCTCCTCTTGAGGTAACCTTCACGCCTGAATCGATGCCCATCAGGCTCCGCATTACTAGACTCTCTTCTTCTTGCCATTGAGAAAATCCAGAACCCATGGCAAAAACGTATCGCAGATACGGACCAGCGCCGGAAATAAAAGGAGTAACAAGCAATAGGACCGCTCCGACGCCCATGAGGGTCCACAGAATTGTGCGAAGTTGAAAAGCGGCTTGGGCATTTTCGTCTGAAACGTCTGGTGGCGGCTTGAGGATGGAGATCATAGCGTACGCATGCCTCGGGCGCTGTGGAAGGGGTGTATCAGTCAGCTAGTGTAGTGTCTCATAAATAACTGTACTATAACTCCGGAGTTCCTTATCATGGTTCAACCGCCTATCTTACGGAGGAAGAACCATGAAGAAAGGTCGTCCTATCCGGCCCCTGGTGTTGAGCAAGGAAGCTCGCCAGGATCTCGATGCTCTTGCCCGTTCACGGACGCTGCCGCATGCACTTGTTGTGCGAGCGCAGCTTGTGTTGCGAGCCGCTGCCGGCGAATCCAATACGGCCATTGCCGCACTGCTTCGACTCACGCGGCCAACCGTCGGTATCTGGCGCCAACGCTACCTTGAGCATGGCATCCAAGGGCTGCACGATGACCTGAAGCCAGGACGACCGCGGACGATTTCCGACGAACGCGTGGCGGCGCTGGTGCGCAAGACCCTGAAGACCAAGCCCAAGAATGGCACCCACTGGAGCGTCCGGTCCATCGCCGAAGAGACCAAGATTTCTCATGCAACCGTTCACCGGATTTGGCGCGCGTTCGGTCTGCAACCGCATCGGCAAGAACACTTCAAGTTGTCGAACGACCCGTTCTTTGTCGAAAAGGTCCGGGACATTGTTGGGCTCTTCTGTAAATTTCACCAGAGAATGCCGTGGTGCTGTGTGTTGATGAAAAGAGCCAAATTCAAGCGCTGGACCGAACGCAACCGATGCTCCCGATGGGGTTAGGATACGTCGAGGGTGTCACGCACGACTACGTACGGCATGGAACCACAACGCTGTTTGCCGCGCTTGACATCGCGAGTGGCGATGTGGTCACCCAATGCAAGGAGCGGCATCGCCATCAAGAGTTCTTAGCGTTCCTCAAGCACGTAGAAACGAGCGTGCCGAAGCATCTCGACGTCCACATCATTCTCGACAACTATGCGACGCACAAGCATCCGCGCATCAAGCGATGGCTTGCCGTGCGCGATCGGTGGCATGTGCATTACACGCCGACATACTCATCGTGGCTGAATCAGGTCGAGCTCTCGTTCAGAACCTGATCACGCAGCAGGCCATCCGACGCAGCACCTTCCAAAGTGTCAAAGAACTGACCGCAAAGATCGAAGCGTACGCTAAACAATACAACAAACACCACAAGCCGTTTGTCTGGACAGCTACGGCAGATTCGATTGTTTCCAAGATTGAACGACTTTGTCAACGTATCTCGGAGACGGCACACTAGGAGGATTCCCGAATGCCCGTGCAGGATCAGACCAGTCTATTTGGCTGGTACTACTCGCGTCAATCGTGAATCTTTCTAAAGTCATGCGATGACGTCGGACATACGACCGAAAGAACGTCAAAGACGGGACGACATTATTTAACCAATCCTCATAGTTAAATCCTTGCCTGATATGCCCTCCACTGTATCTGAACACACTACCGCCCACAGCTTTCCAGCCGAAGTTCTCCAACATGTGCCGTAGAATATTGTGGTCCTTAGGATCTGCGCCTTCAAAGTCGTAAGTGATGATGATAGGCATTGTGGTCTCGTAAGGTTGTTGGTCATTGCAAAATCGTGGTTTGAATTCACAAATTCCAGGGCATTAAGCATGGTGGCCTTCCACAACGGAAAACAAGGAGATCGAGCTGAGTGAGATCCTGTAATTTCTCTACAGCATCGGGGACCAGACCGCGCGCAACCCGGTGGGAATCGGAAGAGCAGGAGCGGCCACAGTCCGCGACCGCAAGGGAAGCCGCTACAATGTCGATCCAGTATTGTCCTTATGGCCGGTGATCCGATCGATGTACTACTAATTGCCGAGACTGGGATCTTACATTACGAGCACACTAAAGGAACTTGAATTATCAAGGCAACGCGCTCGTCCGGTTGCCGATGAAGCTATTTTGTCAAGGACACAATGCACGGCGTAGGTTACCGGACTCTGGATGCCGAATTTGACCATCGTCCAGGCTTTGAAGCCTGATCTGACAAATCTGACACCTCACTTTCATCTCACAAGCACCCTTTGTGCAACAGAGTTCAATGATTATTGAACACGTCTTCCTTTTGTCAACAACATTGACTTGAGAACTGGGCTAATTGTTAGAATTGCGAGTCGCTCTCGATCTAGGACTAGTCGAATGTGATCTTCGTTTTGCGAAATCCGTCACTCTCCGCCAGGATAGCGAAATGCAGTGATTAGGATATGAGGGGACTTAGATCTCCTTGTTCGATTGCAGCCAACCCCATGAAGATTGAATTCAGCGCTTAGAAATGTGATTTAAGAAGATTGCTTTCCTTCACCAATTCGGCCTTCTCGCACTTCTCCTATTGCGAGCGCCTTTTCCAATATGGCGCCGCGCGGTATTGAAAGTATCCACAGTTAAGGTTATATTCACGCAACCGTTCTTTCTCTTATTGCCTCCCCTCTTATCGCCTACGAGGGAGAGGCATTGTCACCTCCGCCCCCGAGAATCGATCCCCTTCGAAGAAAGCGATGATTGTGTGACCTGCATCGGTCACCTATTCCGAGTTTCAACCGTTACGCGTAGTGTGCAGCAAGAGAATTCCATTCACCAGGGAGAGTTTGTCATGGCATGCTCAATCTGTGGCAAAGGTAGTGGGCTATTTGGTGGGAACACCGCTTTCACGTGTCCATTCTGCAAGGCGGAAATATGTAAGGACTGTGCAGCAAGGTATGGCAATCCTCAATCCCATGGCGGGCTATTCGGCGACAAGCACGCAGAAATCTCCTGCCCCAAGTGTCACTCTGTAATAAGGGTCCGCTGATCATCTGGAGTTGTCGAGGGGGTCTCGTGTAGAACAACTATGGGAACACGACTCACGATCGGTTGTCATCCGAAGTGCGTCTAATGGTCGTTGACTGGAACGGAGAAAATAGGTTGGTATTGATATCTTCCCCATACTAAACGGCCATTCATTTTCTCCGCATGTATCCTTTGTGTCTCAGAAATGTGGGGCGTGCTGGCGAGGGGTAGTTCTGTCTCCTCCGTTGTCTATCCAAGCGTCGTAATTCCGATAGGTATTCTCGGACTAGCAATCAATTCTATTCAGTTGCAGGCCTATGACCATCAAGAACACTGCCACGGCTGAATCAGCTTTGGTTCCACTTGTGATCGGCGCGATTGGTCACAGAGATCTTCGGCAACAAGACGTTCTCCCACTTGAAAACAGGGTGCGTGATTTGCTTCGAGATATCTGCGCACGCTATCCACATTCGCCGAAGATTTTGCTGTCCGCACTAGCTGAGGGTGCTGATCGCGTGGTTGCCAGAGTCGCTCTGGAACTCAACTTCTCTCCTGTTGTCCCCCTCCCTTTTGAAGACTTCTTTACCGCGAAGATTTTACAGAGCCTGAATCCAAGCAGGAATTTGACAGTCGCATCGGCGCGAGCGACTAGCGTTGTTGAGCTTTCAGCGGCTTCCGCGAAGAGGAGAGATTCACTGAAGGGAGAACTCGTGATGGATCTGTATTTGCAAGCGGGAAAGTTTATAGCTCAATACAGCCAGATTCTGATTGCCTTGTGGGACGGAGTCGATTCGGAGCGGAGAGCTGGGACGGCACAAGTCGTTAAGATGAAAATTGAAGGAATTCCGGTTCATCAGTAATAATCCACCCCCAGCGCTTAGCCAGATCGACAGTGGGCCGGTATACCATATCGTCACGCCCCATATAGGTAATCCTGCACCACGTACACAAACGCCCTATTCGCTTTCAAAACACTACCCGGAATATTGGGGCGGCACCACCATTGCGGAGTCAGTATACGAGCGCATTATGCGGCGCATAGATACATATAACAAGGATGTCAAGGGAGTTGTGAAACGCAGTACGGAAGAATTTGAAGCCGCTTCAACGAGGATTATCTCGAAGCGTGATCAAAGTGTAATGGGAAAAGAAATCTCTGAATTTATTCATAGATTTGCTGTTTCAGACGTTCTTGCTGGGAAGCACAAGATCAGCCGAGTTACCAGCCTCAGGGCAATCATCGCCTTTGTTGTCGTAGGTTTTTTCTTCCTTCAGAATTACTTAGAACTTACAGGTCTCCATTCCTGTTCATGTTCTACCCAGGCCTGCTTGCGGTTGGCGCAGCCTTCTACTGGGTTGCCAAGAGGAACGAATAATCCAACTGAAACATGAAGATGACAGGGCACTTGCAGAAGCATTACGAGTGCAGACGTTCTGGAAGATTTGTCGCATCAACGAAGATGTGACAGATCACTATCTCTACAAGCACAAGGGTGAACTTGAATGGATTAAAATTGCTCTAGGGACGTGGCAGACGCCTGTTCACAGTATGGTCTTACCAAGCGCAAAATCAAGAAACCTCATCGGAATGGGTTTCACAAATGCAGGTGGCGATGTCATTCTGGACGAAAGCTCAAGAAAAGTGGTTCGGACTTGTTGGGGAGATTAATTTGCGGAAACTTCGGAGGACAGAGGCTATTGCAGGTGGAAAACAACTGCACATCATAGGGATCGTGCTATCGATCGTCCTCCTCGTTATGCAGTTTGCCTCACCGGATATGAGTGATGAAACTAAACTATGGGAGCATATTACAGTCGTTGCCATGGTGATGGCACTTGCAGTGTCTGCGGCTCTGCATACATATGTAGAGCGCCTCGCGTTTTTGCGCTAATCGAAGCAATATAACAGGATGGCTTCGTTGTTCCACTTGGGGAACCGACGCCTCTCAGAGAAAATCAAATCGTCCGATCTCGAGGGTGCCCGCAAGGCTACGCGTGGCATCGGGGATTAATCACTCGTGGAAAATGGAGATCGGTTGCTCCTTCGAGACAACTTTCTACCCTTAGAACTCCCTCGGGTAGAACCGACCAGCCTGATTGGAAATATTGTAGAAGTTCGAGTCTTAATTGCTAAAAAGTTCGCTCCGGAACTATTCACCCACTTTCAAATAATGGGCCTCTCCAACACAGGTGGGCTTCATAACTGAATCGTGCGAAGTTTTCCAATTTAATAATCAAGGTGGATGGTTACCGCGAATTCATCAGACTTTGGTGCCAAAACTGAAATAGAGCAGTCTGATGGCCCACGACGTTTCTCCCTCTACTCCCTACACGCACAAACATGTTGCAGATGACCTATGCGCTGCCCTCGAAGAAAATAATCGGCGCTGTTGGATAGCTCCAAGAAATGTCTGACCGGGATCAAACTACGGGGAAGCCTTGCTCCGCGCCATTGAAGAAAGCAAGATCTTGGTTCTTGTTCTTTTGACACATTCGATGGTGTCTCCGCAAGTGGAGAGAGAAGTTGAGAGAGCTGTCAGCAAAGGGATCGCCATAGTACCTTTCCGAATCGACCAGAGCCCGCTCTCGAAGTCGATGGAGTATTTCCTCAGTGCTTCACATTGGGTGAAGATGCCAGCACTTCACCTTTGGATAGACATCTTGACACACTTCGAATAGCCGTCTCAACTCTTCTTCGGCGATCGCAGCAACGTGGGTGATGGATCTGCAGATAGAGGGCTCATTTTTGTTGCGACGAGGTCGGAGAATCAGTCGGAGGAATTCTCTCATGGCGATTGGGTTGACCATTGCCATAATGACTGCAGGGATTATTTATGTGATATTGAAGAATCGCGTAGGCGAAAATTCAATCGCAATTGTATTTGAGGACCACCCGGCCACCACGTCCTATACCAGGAGGAACTTGAACAAGATCTCGTCAGTCAGCTGAAGAAGACTTTTTGGACGAAATTGACAACGGAACGTGTCGGAAATAACGTACAGCTCGCGGAGTTCAGGAAACTCGCAGGAGCATGGGCTCCCGATTTCTTCTGGTAGTAGGCGGAAGGCAGGAGATCCAATCGCAATACATGGCAGTTGAGCTTTACGACTCGAGGACTGCGAGTAACGCTATGCTGTGGTCCTGGAAATATGATCCTTCCAATCGGAGTGTATACTCGGCTGCCTGGCATATTGCGGGGAGACGACTACGGAGTGCGTACGGAATCGAGCTGTCTCCTAATGCAGAGCAGCCTGTCACCAGTGGTGTTTATTGCTTATAGGGATGGTTCAATCCAATTATTGCGAGGAGATGAAGAAGGGTTACTGCAAGCTGAAGCCAATTTCCAGTCCGCTGTTGATCGTGACAGCACATTTGCGGAGGGTTATGCGGCTCTGGCAAATGAACCTCTGCGCTACTTTGAGAAAAGCTCGGAGAGAGGTGTTTCAGATCGTGCGAAGTGGAAGACATTTGCGGAGGCAAACGCGCGGAAGGCGCTTCAGTTGGACTCGACGAAAGCGGCTCCATACACTACACTTGGGAGATTGGAAGCTGATCAAGGAAGTAGGTTGACGCAATCAGTCTTTTCAAGAAAGCCCCAGCCTCGAATTTTCAGGATCCAACAACTCTTCCGCCTCCTTGGCCAAATCTACTTCAGCGACCTGGGACAAGCCGAGGAGGCACTCAGATTTCCTCTTGCAAATCAAGTTGATCCTGACAGTACAATGAAACAGCAATGAACTGCATATTGGCGAACGTCGCGTTACGTAACTATCCCCGAAAAAGCGATTCGTTCGCTGAGAGACATTCTTGTCCGGGACCCTGGCGATGCCCACGCTGGAAAAATCTAGGGTACGTCTTTGAGAGGATGAATATGTTTGATAGCGCAATGACGGGGCATATCGCTGTGCAATTGGACACGCTCCCACCGATATCGACGCGCGCGAATACTTCGCAGGTTCGGCTTTCGCGTCGCGCAATCTTGCCTCCGCTGATTCAATCCTTCTTGACGGCATGCGCATAAATCCCTCCAGCTATAGGCTGCTTTATCACGCCGGCCTGGTTAAACTTTTGTGAGGGGTCAGAGGAATGCCTCAATGCACATTTTTGCCGTAGGGCTGGAGATTGCAGAGAATGATTTTTCCAAGAATCCCAGAAACTCAGAATCGCTTCTTCTTATTGCACTCTTTCAAGCACGCCTAAGGAAGAACATCTGAGAGTCTTTTTTCAGCAAGCAAAGCGAGCCTTTGACCTCGATTCAACAAACGGATCCATTGTCATGGGCTTGGCAGAGCTCCATGCAGCTATTTCCGACAGAGACGGCATGCTAAGATGGTTTTCAAAAGGCAAAAAACATGTCACCTCTTGATTTTCGGAGATGTCAGTTTGTCTAGATGGATCTTGACTTTGCAGGATATAGCTCCGATTCAGAATTATTGTCTGTTGCACGGCAGTAGGCGGATCAGTCGGACGATAAGATCTCTCTCAAAAGAGAATTGAGGATGTGGATCATGATTCTATGGCATATTGGGTGTAATCATATATTGGCTAGGATACCGCCGCAGAGCTGGCGGGGGAAGTTACTCAAGTCGAGAGTTATATTGGTTTTCCTTTTATATCTGATTTGTTCGCGTGACCTTCTGTTTTCCCAATTGGTTCAACCTAGCTTGCTCAACAGAACATCCTGGGTACGCAATGGTTCGCCTTTTCAGTCTCCCCAGCAAAAGCTGGGTCGGACAACAGAGCCTTCTGGCGTATTACTCCCATGGATTAACTTATCAAGCCAACGGTCGCCATGGCAATGGCTCAACCCGATCCCGCAAGGAAACGATCTGTTTGGTATAAAGCTCTTCCATGCTCAGACAGCCGTGGTCGTCGGGAGCATGGGTAATTCTATGCGAACAGCAAACCAAGGAGAAACCTGGCAGATCGTCGAGGATAAGACAATTGGCTGGAAATCTCCATATCGAGCTGTTGCCTTCTGCGATTCACTTACTGGAGTGGCGGTCAGGGACAATGGCCTCATGTTAAGAACTACTGATGGCGGTCTATCTTGGAATAACTTGGAGGGAATCCCCGAGGTTGGTGGTCTCAGCTCGATAGTGTTTCTCGATGAGAAGAATGGGATGGCAGCTGGCAACGTCATTATCCGAACTCGAGATGCTGGAATGACGTGGAGTGTTGAAAAGACGGCAAAAGTTTCGAATTATCTATTGTGCATTTCAATGGGTGATAGCAATCATGCGATTGCTGCGGGTATGAAAGGCGTGATAGTCACCACTTCTAATGGAGGTGTAAGTTGGACTTCAAGTGCGCCTGACACAAACCTGTGGATCGTTGGTATAGCGCATCGAACCCCTCTTGATGCATTTGGGGTGGTCCAATCCATTGAGGCTGGAACGATCGCGGACAAAATTATCCACTCTACAAACGGTGGGCTTCTGGACACGAAGCCATTCACTTGCAACTTTGAGGCAATTGCGTTCTATGATTCGAGTCGTGGATTGGCTGTTGGTCAGGACATAGGCGGCTCTTCTGTGTTCTCTACCTCCGATGGAGGAAAAAATTGGCTATCAAAGAACACTCTCATCGGCTCAGAGCCACACGCAATCTCTTTCTGCGGGGCAACTACAGCCGCGGTCGCGGGCATTAACGGGGAGGTTTTCCTCACGACGGATTTGGGAGATTCGTGGAAGAGTCTGACGCATGGTCCTCGAGGGAACTTGTTTGGAATCGCTTTCGGCGATAGGAGAGCAGGAATTGCGGTTGGTTCTGATATCCCCAATCGCGTTGACATATGGCCTTCGACCGATGGTGGGTTGTCTTGGACTGGATTCAGGACAAATCCTATGGAAGACATCTTTGCGGTTGCCTTCGCTGATTCCACGAAGGCGACAGCGGTCGGGGACGAGGGTAAGATCTGGGGTACAACTGACGCTGGAAAAACCTGGACGCATCAGGATCATCCGAAGAGATTCATTTGGTTGTTTACCGTGAAATTTCTCAACGAAAGGTTTGGGGTGCTTGCAGGAGATTCATGCGTTTGTTACAAAACTTCTGATGGTGGAGAACATTGGTCCTTGATGCCAAACGTGGGTAGTTCATCGAAAATAATGAGTCTCGACATACTAGACACACTGAATATATGTGCAGTGGGAACTAGTGAAGCGGGGCCAGTAACCTTACGAACCTCAGATGGTGGACTGTCTTGGACAGAGCAAGTAATCCACTAGGCTGCAACCTAAGACTCAGCCGATTGATATCTACTTCCCTTGGTTTGGTACCCATCTTTACGGTGTTGCGTTCAGCGACAAGATGCACGGCACTGCTGTCGGATCGACGAAGTATGTAGAAGGAAGAGGTGATGAGAAGTGTAATCATGCGAACCACCGATTCCGGAAGCTCGTGGGAGATTCAAAAAGAGATCCCGGGCACGGACTCGTTCTGGGTATCCTTCCGTCGAGTAGTGAAGGGACAATAGTCGGGTATCCGGCCTAGTCCTTCATACAACTGACGGAGGAAAACATCGATGCAAGAACCGACTCCTACGGACCAATATCTCAAAAGCGTCTGCCATTCGAAGAATTCGACAGGTTTTCTTCGGTATGTATGTAATCGGCGGTAACATCCTATGAGCACTGTTTCCCCTCTTCAGCCTAAAACCTGGACTCGGACCGGTAGTGCCGACTCTTCTGGCACAATCCTGAGAATTGGAGCCCGATGGGACTACCAATTCCAGGAGACAGTGTGATTATCCCCGAATCCGTTCGACATCCGGTGGTTTACAAGGAACAACAACAAATTGTAAATGCCTCGCTCATCATATTGCCTGGCGGATCCTGACAATTACCGACACCCTGGAAAAGGCTCGTGGTTCTCGGTGATGTTACGATTTTTGGAACGCTCGAGATAGCCGCGGACGCTCAGACAGTTATTATCACCGGAGGAAGCTGGACGGTTATGCCAGGAGGACAATCGGATCTCGGCTTCGGCAAGAAGAACGTGATGACGGGAGTTGATTGAGGGTTCCTCCCAGCAAGCTCGACAGTTCACTTCACGGGTCAGGTAGGTTCGAGAACAACTTCTATAACGTCATCTTGGTAAGTGCTATGACCATGCAGACTACCCGTAACGTTCTCGTCGGTGGCATTATGAGTCTGTCGGGGGAAATCATACTCAGAAGTATTGACACAATGTTTGTGAGTAATGATGATCCCGAGGCTATCTTCCGGGGTAGAGGCACAATCAGAGGGAATGGGCTAGTTCAGAGGTTTATCCGTAGTAATGTTGGAGAGAACTATCAGTTCGAGAGTGCCTATACATATGCGCGGTTTGCCCGTGGCGTTGCTCCATCAGTTGTGACGATGAGGGCTTATGCAGGAGTCAATCCTGATTCCCTGGGTAGCGGCTGGGTTGAAGTACCCAGTTACGCTGACCCCATTACTGACACGGTAATAGCCGACAGCGTGCATGGCTTCTCTCGCTGGACAACAGAAATATTCTCCAAACACAGCAAGGAGGCAATTCGTCCGTCCAAAGGGTCTATGACATTGGAGCAACCGAAGGCGAATCGTTTGCTGCGACCATTTCGCTGCGGTACGACGCGTCTGAGTTTGAACCGGAGTTCAGGAGGACGCCCTTCGTTTGTTTCGGACACTAGCAGTCGGACGCGTACCGAAAGGAGGATTTGGATACTTGATTCCGCAGCATGATGAACTCTACCAGAGCTATCCGAATCCCTTCAACTCTTCATGCGTGATTCGTTATGGACTAGTACATAGAAGTCAAGTAATCCTGTCGCTGTTCAACCTGCTTGGACAAGAGGTGGCTCGACCGGTCGACGGCGATGTCGAGGCAGGGTTTCACGATGTGCTGGTCGACGCTCGGTGTCTGGCTTCAGGAACTTACTTCTGCCGAATCCAAGCAAGCCAATTCATAGCCACAAGAAAAATGCTATTGTTGAAATAGTATCAGGTGATGCCAACTTAAGAATTGTCGATTCTTCGGCCAACCTGCGCTATCTGAGCGGTGCCAGGATTACGAATCACCGCTCTGTCGGGTTTTCCAATTGGGTGCAAAAGGCAACCATACGTCGAACCCAACAAACGTCATTGAGAGCAGAATATGATGCATCCCCACCATCATCTCAATCTACGGCATCAAGAATGAAATCCCCGTTCTGTTGCGCTCTAATATCAATTCTTGCTTTCTGTTGGCCTAGTTTCACCCAGGGTCAGAATGGCACGCTCACTATTAACGTTCGAGCTTATGATGATTACAATATTAATGGTTCTCTGGACACGGGTGAGCCGGGGCTGCCGAACATGGGAGTGAATGTCTCTGCAGGAACGCAACACCAACAGGGAATAACAGATGTCAATGGCATCGCTACTTGCGCGTTTGACATACCTTCTGGGATAGTCTATTCCATTACAATTCCACCTTATACCCTATCCGAAAATTGGATCTCGTCTTTCCCACCTTCTGGTTACACTCGTTCTGTTACACTTATTCCTGGTGAACATCGAACTCTTAATTTTGAGATGGGAAGTACACCGCGGACTAGAGTGTGGAAACCCAATGCAATTTCGAATGATTGGACTAACCCTGCAAACTGGGATCGATCCGTGCCCATCGATAGACTTGTTGCTGTGGTTTACCCATCGCAAACGCCTCCCCGTATCGAGACTAGTGTGAGGCTCCTTGGAATGATGGTCCAAGATTCAGCGACTGTATTTATAGGTCAGGAGGGGCAAGTGGAGATTCTCGATTCACTTGTGAACCGTGGCAGCATAAGAATTACGGATAGTGCATCGACTTCTTTCAAATGTGACGGGTCGTGGATTCAAACCGGGGAGTTTGAGCCTGGTCAATCTACGGTCCAAGTGGGACGAATACTTAGCACAAGTTCTGCCGGATCGAGTTTTTTTAATCTTCTGGTCCCTGAGTCCACCGCGACACGATTGTCGGGTAGCATAAGGGTGAATCATATGTTTGTGCTAGATGGCTCAATGAACCCAGAGAATTGTGATTCCGTTTCTATTCTCGACGGAGATACTACCGCTCTTTCAGGCATTGGAATGATAAATGGGGGGACAGTCATTCGAGCGATCGATTCTACGGTATCAGGTACATACCGGTTTGGGTCGCCCTCAACGTATGTGCGATTCCTTCGGCAAGGATCAATACCATCGAGTATTTCTATTACAGTGTCAGAAAATGTGAATCCAGATTCTACGGGGGATGTCTGGTCTCCTGTGCCGAGCCACGCTGATCCTGCAACGCACTCCGTCATATCTGATAGCGTGTCTAATTTCTCGAGATGGTCAATTCGAATCCCGAGACCAGCTGGCCAAGCCATCAAGACCGTCTACACAATCCGTGCTATGAATGTGGAGAGTTCGGAAGCTCCTGCGGATCAGGCGTTTCGGGCTACGCTATCTTTGGGCTATGATGCCGAGAACCTCCCGCCTAACTTGATAGAAGATTCTCTCAGCCTCTTCACATCAGAAAAGACCCTTGGCGTCCCGCAGTCTCGAAATCCCGAGATTCCAATTTGCGCCGTACTCAGCCAGAATTTCCCGAATCCATTCAACGCGACGACAACCATCAAATTCGAGTTGCCCAAGTCATCACAAGTGACCTTGTCGGTGCACGACATCCTGGGACGCGAAGTGTCTATGTTGATCAATCAAAGGATGGATGCAGGATTTCACGAAGTCAAGTTCGATGGCTCGAATCTCGCGAGCGGTGTCTACTTCTATCGCCTCCAATCTGACTCGTTCGTGGAGACGAAGAAGTTGCTGCTCATGAAATAATCAGAGGCGGTATGGGAAGCAGCAAGACAGGTCCAGTTTTCGCGGTTTTCGTAATCCTAGTCCTTTTGGCTGACCCTTCGCAGGGACAGACGACAGGTACTGCTGGCAAGGATGACTACCCAGCCTTCAAAGCGCGAGGAAGCAATATCTTTACCAGGAAGTTCGCGGGCGAACGAGCTAAGTCAAGCCTATCAAAAAGAGCGGGGCTCGCAGCTAGCACCCCGGTGACTGGATGGCAATGGTTGAATCCACTCCCGCAAGGAAACGATCTATTTAGTGTTGCCGTCCTTGGTCCTGATACTGTAATTGCGGCTGGGGCTGCGGGAACGATAATTCGGACGAACGACGGAGGAAAATCGTGGTCAGTGTTGCCTCGGTTCGCGGGTTCAACTCCAATAGAAGCAGTGCGTTTTGTGGATCATCATTTCGGCTATGCTGTAAATGAAGGAGGGGTAATTCTTAGATCAAAGGACGCGGGGCTCAACTGGTCGGTGATAGGTTTAATCGATGAAGTGAGTCTTCATGACGTCGGGATCTGGCGTAATGATTTTGCCCTTGCGGTTGGTGGCTATTCACCGGGGGGAGGGGGGCAATTCTGAAGAGCACAGATGGAGGAAACAACTGGCAAAGGATCGGAAACGTTCCTGGGGGTAGTCTGAGAAAAATAAGTATTGTGGATTCCTCCCATGCATTTGCGATAAGTGATAGTGGGAATGTGATCGCAACGACGGATGTTGGGGAGAGTTGGAGGGTCGTTACAAGGCCCTTCATAACTGAAAATCCAATCAATGCCATCTTTTTTACCTCTCCGACAAACGGGTACGTCACGCAGGAGAATGGATTACTACGAAGGACGACCGATGCAGGAGAGAGCTGGATTCCTTGTTTCATGCCTGGATTGCCTTACGACATAGTGTTCTACGACGATACAACTGGTTATTTTGTCGGGGATTCAGAAATTTGGAGAACATCCAATGGCGGACAAGGCTGGGCTAGAGAATTGTTGATCGAAAACCCAAACAGGGTACTGAGTAGTGCGTCAATACTTCGCGACGGCACTGGAGTAGCTGTTGGAGAAGGCGGCGTCGTCTACTGGAATGGGAGCAGAAACGGAGGCTCAGCTGATGGCTGGCACATTATGAGCACACACATAGGGCACTGGCTAAATGATTTGAGCTTTCCCTGTCCGCAAGTTGGATTCTGCGTGGGAGACATGAGAAGTATCTTGAAAACCACGAATGGGGGAGTGAATTGGACACAGCAATCCGCGTCGGTGCCTGCCTTTTACAATGGCGTATGGGCTGAGAATTCGACTCACGCGACTATAGTGGGGGATCTCGGCGTGATTCTGCACACGACCGACGGAGGAGAAGAGCTTTGGACTCAACAACCGAGCCCTCCGTAGACAAAGACCCAATTTCTTTTTCTTGCCTCCTCGTTAATATCGACACGGGTTTCGTTGTGGGCTGGGCCGGTACCAACTGCACGCATGAGAAATTCTGGGCTCGTCTGGGAACAGCTCCAGAGTCCTCGTTTAACCGCTCACGGGTATAAAAAGCTCTTTTGTCGATGGGTCAAGAGGAATTGTTGATAGACGTGACCGTCAGTTAAACGACGGCCTAACCCGAAAACGACTGACCGCGGAAACAATTGGAGCGCACACTCCTTGACTCCTCCCTGCCAAATATTGCTTGTGCAGAAGGTGTATTCTTCAGAAATGATAACTCGGGTGTAGCAGTTGGTTCTGCAGGAACCGTCTTCGGACCACCGATGGCGGTACGTCATGGATTCTGGTTCCTGTTTCGTACTCTTCGACGTACCCTCCGGAACTCACGTCCGTGACCTTCACGGATTCGCTCAACGGGCTAGCTGTGGCGTGGTGGGATGGAACCATGATCGAGACAACAGATGGAGGACTGTCATGGTTAGAAGCGACGAGTCCAAGCAACAACTTCTTAAGTTCCGTGCGAGCCGTAAGAAACGGCAATGGCTGGGTGGAATATATTGCCGGCAACAATTGCACTATTCTCTGCCGTGCTTTTTCCCCTCTGGCAGAGAAGTTGTGGAGTTGGACTGGAGCTGTGGACTCATCGTGGTCAACGCCTGGCAACTGGGTGCCGAGCACGCTTCCTTTGCCGGGGGACAGTGTTGTTATCCCCGATGCCGAACGAAGTCCCATCATTGACCGATGGGCTGAGCAAGTCGTAATTGGTGCGCTTACCATTCTCCCGGGGGGTAGATTGACAGTAACCGACTCTATATCAAAACTAGTTGTCTTGGGTGACGTCCAAATTGGTGGATCTTTGCAGATACAACCGACTGCCCGGGTATACGTAGTCGTCGGCGGACGATGGCAGGTAGGTTCACTGTCGTCTCCTGCAAAGCCAAGCGGAAGTGACCGAGGGAACTTCTCACCGGGAAGTTCCACAATTTGGTTAAAGGGGAGAACTTCTGTAGAGAGTGCATTCTATAGCTTGGTGATTGATACATCGGCGGCGGTAATCAGCTCTGGGAATATCGAGATTCGGGGCAATTTGTTTTGCTTGCAGGATCTCGACCTCCGTCCGCAAGACACGCTGAAGATCACTAATGATGACCCCGCCGCGATTGAAGGGGCAGGGAAGATCACTGCTGGCACAGTAACACGAAGAGTCTCGCCGGACGCTTCAATGCCTTATTCATTTGAATCAAAGGAGACCCGAATAGGTTTCAGTTCTTCTCCTCCTCATTGGGTGTCTATTACGACCTATCCTGGAACTTCGCCTGACACATTTGGAGACAGATGGCTTGAAGTAAGAAGCAGGGTGGACAATCAACATCGAGTTGTAATCGCCGATACCGTTGATGAATTCTCCCGTTGGAGTATAAAGATTCCACGCCCATCTCCGTCGACGACAAATGCTGCCGTTAACCGTGTGTATTCGATCTCGTCTGAAGGGGGCGGACCCTTCTTGGCGAACTTGTATTTGCGTTATGATATCCGGGAGGTCCCTGGGGGAATGGTCGAGGATTCACTGCGGTTGTTTCGAATGAGTACCCCGAGCTACATCGGACTCAGAAGTCCAAATGCACCAAATGCTTTTGCGCTCTTGCAGAATTATCCAAACCCCTTTAACTCTACCGCAACAATTCGATATTCTATTCCCAAGAATATTCATGTAATTCTCTCTGTCTACAACACCCTGGGACAAAAGGTGCTGGATTTGGTAAACGCCGAGGTGGGAGCGGGAAGTCATGACGTCAATCTCGATGCCACGAACCTGGCAAGTGGGATATATTGGTATCGAATACAAGCAGGGGCCTTCATTCTGACGCGGAAGCTAATTCTTTTGAAATGAGCGCCAAGACAACGCGATATTGTAATTCTCCGGCGCGGAGATACGAGGCGCTCTGTTCTCAAATTCCAACTACGGTGCAAGTTATTCGGCTGTGTAGCACGAAGCCGATACTAAACGGGAAATGCTCGTATGCTTGGCGGCTCATCCTCATAAACTCTAGCAGGTCGTTGAAAAACCGAGTTTAAGAGTCTTCATTTTCATCGAAGACAGTTTTTACGGCGTGATGGACCTGTATTTGTTCTGTGTACGGCTTGCCGTTTCTCGCGGCAGCCGCTCACGAGCTGTGAGCTCATGCTGAGAGACTCAAGATGTTCTTGATTCTCAAGAGATTGTACACAGCGGTGGTGAAGGTGAACATCCAACCGCCTCGTTTGACACCTTTGTGCCTGGTCTTGCGCATGAGACCTATCGTCTTGAGCCAGCCAAAGATCTCTTCGATGAGTTTTCTCTTCCGTTGGCTGATCGTATAGCCTGCATGCCGGGTTGTTCGTTCATCGATCGCGCTGGCACGATTCATGTTGTTCTGTGCGACATGGGGAGTCACTTCAAGCGCCCTATTTGTCAACAAAGTCGCGCGTGTCATTGGCTTTGTCCGCTCCCAGAGTGAATCGTGTGGATCGGCGTTTCTTCGAGCGTTGCCAGCATGGATGGGCCGCTTCACGCTCTGCTTTTCCGGTTGCATGGGTATACCGAGTGGAGACGACCAAGCCATGGCGATTGTCCATCGTGACATGTCCCATGAAGGAGAGTTTCGATTCCTTCCCGGCACTCTTCTTATAGAGGCGTGCCTCGGGATCGGTTGTTGACTGATGGGTATCGTTCGCGCGCTTTTCGCCGTGAAAGTCAATCGTCGGATTGCCCGGGTCATCCTTGTCAGAGGATGAGCGTTTCGTCTTTTTCCGGAAGCTCTTCTGACCGGCCCATGCTTCGATAAGCGTGCCATCGACCGTGAAGTGCTCATCGCTCAGGAGGTGCTTGCTGTGCGCGAGGGCCACAACCTTTTTCAGAAACTCGTCGGCGATATCGCCATCCAGGAGCCGGTCCCTGTTCCTGCTGAACACGGAATGATCCCAGACGGCTGCGTCCATCGACAGCCCGACGAACCAGCGGAACAGAAGATTGTAGTCCACTTGCTCCATCAAGAGCCGTTCGCTCCGGATCGAATACAGAACCTGCAGCACCATCGCACGCAACAAGTACTCCGGGGCGATCGATGGCCGCCTTGTGTCAGAATAGAGAGCCTCGAATCGGCTCGACTGCTCTGCAAGAATCGGATCGATCAGCGTCCGCAATTGTCGCAACGGATGGTTCTGAGGGATTCGATCTTCTTGCGACACATAACTAAACAGCACAGGTTGCTTTTCTTGTTCGCCACGCATGGTGTCGGAACTCCGTCGTGAAAGTTGATCTGCAAATATAATAGGTCAACGTGACGATCCGACACATGCGGACAAACTATTTCTAGGGGTTTTTCAACAGCCTGCTAGGTGAGCGATGCACACGACCAGAATGCTAACTACGGTAAACCAGACGTAGTGGTTTAAATAGGATTTTTCGCCGACATAGCAGCGTGAGGTGACTTTATCCTTGTGTGTTCCATTATGGTCGTGATTCATGCTTCAGGCATCACCTTTCGATTAACATAGTTTTGAGATGCAGTAAATAGGTGGTGCAAGCGTACACCTCGACTTGACCAGTCCTACTTACGCAATTATGTTTCATAGCGCACAGCGATTACTTTGGGCTCGAGTGAAGGGGGTGAGCTTTGGGTAATTCTACTATGCCCAGTCAGAAGACCCGAAAACTCTGAGTCGCAATCGGTCCGGTTCTCCCAATTCAGAGACGAATCGACTTTCAGCAAGAATCTGGATCCTGGTGGGTGCAAAACTAAGAACCCCTTCCGTGTGACAGGATGAAGCGATTCTGCTCATCCACTTTATCTCTCGACAGACTGCTCAATTCGGTCGACTTCAGCATCTTGAGTTCGTGGACACACCGCTAAGGCCCCCATCATTCTCTATTGACTCATGCCCGGACTCACTGGAATCGGATAGAAATCGATACCAACAGTACTCCCCTCACCCATATGCAACTGCCTCAAGAGAATGAAGGGTTTGACATTGTCGGTGGGCAGGTCTATATTGCCTCACTCTCACCGGCCATGATTTTACACTTAATCCTCCCGTCTTAGGCGGGATGTTGGGCGCTGGACTTACTCCCTTAGCCGGTGAGACAGGTTCAGCGCCCTTCACTTTTGGGCTTTGCAGTGCCCCATCCAGTGCCCCGCAATCCTGAAAGCTCCCGATTCAAAGTGGAAGAGAGCTATTCCGCCGGTTTGCTAAACCGCCGTAGGGGGTCAACCTCTACCGAGAGTTCGAATCTCTCCCTCTCCGCTTAAAGAACCCGCACGGCATTTCCGCTGCGGGTTTTTTCGTTCCCATGGAATAGCGTGGCCTGGCACACTTCTACCGAGAGTTCGCTGTTGCGGGAAAGCAGAACGTGAAGGTCTCCCTTTCGGTTCTTTGCTCTAAGCATCGAGAAGAACACGAATGAAAATGAACGGACATGGGTGAATCGGGTAGGCGATTCCCTTGGGCGGGATATGCCTCAGACTTGATTAGGAACGTTGAATCCTGTATTCTTAATCAATACATGCTCTTTCAAAAAGCACATTCATCTCCCGACCGTCGATGAGTGTGCTTTTTCTTTCTGCGGATGACCGATGAGGAGTTTCGATGAATAAGACTCTGCCATTCATTGCTTTGCTGCTCTGCGGAGGAGTTGCGCTCCGTGCAGGACCGCCGACAGGTGCAGATTCAACGAGCAAAGCGCCGGCAGGGGAAGCATCATCAACGATCTTGAATGTCGTTATCTTTCCAGGTGATTCAATCCACGCGGTGCCCGATTCGTCCCTCGACATCTGCATTGGGATCAACGTTACCGAAGAAGAACGCACGCCCGTCAGGGCAACCGCTGCCCTTATCCACACTAGCCGAATCGAATTGTTCGCCAATGGCTCCGTGGAATCGACGAACGCTCCCGACACCGTGGTCAGCAGCGAGCTCCCGCTGAGTTCTTATCTGTCCCCGGGAGCTTACACTCTTGAAGTCAACAAGGCGGGTTTCCGGCATGAGACGCGAAGACTTAGACTCACCGGTGCCGGAATGGTCGACCATCCCATTGAAATGTACTCGCTTCAGTATCTGGATCGGATGCACAATCAATGGATGTCCCGTGTGTGGATTGGCGCTGGCGTGAGTGTTCTTGCCGGATTCGCAACTCTGTATTTCAACGAACGCTGCAACGTAAATATGAACCGCTACAATGACGCCATGACGGTCAACGATGCGGTAAACTACCGGAAGCGTGTCGCCGGGTTCAGAACTGGCTATACCATTTCCTCAGCATTCGTCATTTCATCACTCACAACCGTCTTGGTGTCGTGGCTTGCCGCGGAGACATTTCGATGACTTGCAAGGACGTGCCCTCATATGGTCATGATAACCGTGTTGAAAGACTGGCGGACCTTGTGTTCTCCGGCCTCCTCATGCTCGGGTTGGTTTCGTGTCAGAAGGCGGTCGACTTCGTGAATCCTCTTGACCCCCAGGTTCCACTTGCCACTCCCGATAGCGTGCACGTGCTGTCCATTTCAGATTCAACCATCACCGTATCCTGGTCGGACAAAATTGTGAAGACCAGCAGCGCGCAGGCGAAAGAGCTCTGGGTTGTGCTGGAACGAAGTTCCGACGGTGGGACGTTTCTTCCTCTTGACAGTGTCCACGGACCATTCCTCTCGTCAACGTTTCATGGAACATTCGATATTGGTCGACCATACACTTTCAGGATCCATTCAAGAATCGGCGACAATATTAGTCCGCCGTCCACTGCCGTTGGCGCAGTTCTTCACCTCGATGCACCGTCGAACCTGTCTCTGCGGTTCCTAAGCGAATCAAGACGTCAGTTCACTTGGGACGACAACTCCAATGCCGAATGCGGCTTCGCAATAGAACGGCGGATGCGAGGAGATGGAGTTGGCACTCCGTACTCGAGGATCAGCCTTACTCAGGCCAATGCAACGTCGTTCATCGACACGACGACCCTAAACGTAAGGACGAGCTACATGTATCGGATATCTGCAGTAAGCGTATCGGGGTTGCAGAGTCCATTTGATTCACTTGAGGTTGTCGACTCCTTTCTTGCTCCGACCGACTTGTCATGCAGTGGTGACAATCCGGGTACGGTGAGCATTCACTGGACGAATCATTACCTTTATCCTACGACATCAATTGTGGAAAGAGCTACGCCGAATGCGGCGTACACGGTCCTCGGAGTCTGCAGCCCAGGGGCCGATTCATATGTAGATAACTCCGTGGGCAGAGACAATTCCTACTACTACAGAGTGAAGGGCGTAACGAGCCGGGACAGCACCGCATACTCCCAGGAAATCCACGTGGTTTACCAGAATGTTTCGTTCGATCTTCTTGGAACATTGGAGACCGGCCACCGGGAGAATTCAGTGATCGTCAGTCGCGATGGTGCGACGGCCCTCGTGTGGGCGCACGACGGCGGCTCGTTGCAGATATGGGGGATTCAAGACCATATCCTTCATCGTTCCATTTCGGTTCCGTATGAGGTGAGCGCCGTGGCTATTAGCGGAAACGGTCAGGTGATCGGGACCGCCGTAAAGGATTCTGGAACGTTTTGCTTTTATGCCGCAACCGACGGACGCCTGTTGAGTACAGTCAATATGACGGCCCCGGCGTATGACCTCCAGATCTCTGATGATGGGTCAGTGGCGATAACTTCAGGTGGCGATCCAACCATCCGGATGTGGAATACGTCTACTGGAGTCAGCAACGGATCGCTCACAGGACACACCGGCTATCCGATTTCTCTTTGGCTTACAGACGACGGTCGAACGCTGGTCTCCGGCGCTGACAAGACGGTACAAACTTGGAACTGGCAGAGCCAATCGCATCTCGGATCGGTGTCGGGTGGGCTGTTCACAAAGCCGATCTTTCAGCGTTCTGCGGGAGATTTGTACTCGATTCAGTACGCCAACTGGTCGGTCTGGCTTTTCAACATCACGTTGGGTCAGGCCGGGTCCTCCCATGGAATATTGAGCGATGACGTGCGCCTGGGATATTATACTCCTGATGGATACCGGATGGTATTCGGGGTTGTTGGGCTTTTAGTCTCACTCAATCCTGCGACTGAAAGTCCCGGGATATCGATCTACTACTGGGCGAGACAGATTGCGGGCATACCGGGCAGCAATACAGACTTTATCGCTGTCAGCGGAGAGAATTCGACTCTCTCCATCTTTCGGATGAGATATAGCTGGTGGGTGTGGCCAGTGTACTTGGTGCCAAATTAGGTCAGTGAGTGGCGGAAAGAAAGTACCCCCTCCACGGGAGTGGAAACAAAGAACTATAGAAGTACCTGCGCCAAACGAATTAACGGTTCAAAAGATAGTCGGCAAAAGGGTAGCTTCTCGGGAAAGTTGAAATCGATCATAGTGCAAAACCGTGGAAGCCGTATCCGCGAAAAGGTTTGCGGCCATTCGTCTTAACGTTAACCGGACACTAATGATGCATGATAGGAAGTCCATTGTTCCCTCCGTGTGTGAGACTTGGTCCGCCGAAAATCCAACTGACTGGTTTGCGACAAACCGCGAGTCTCTCCCACTGGGGGTGACAAAATCGGCGCAAGATACTCCCGAAGATCTCCAGGTGCCGCACCGATGTTCCGCCCCGAATGGAAATGGATCCTGGTTGCCCAGCGGTTTCCGATATTGAGCGGCTATTTTGCGCTGAGTTCGGTGGAAAAAGAAGCGTTCGCTGTCGATGTCGATGTCTAGCAGCGTCTCCTGCTAACGGCTCCGGGCCGGCTCGCTCGTGGAGACGAAAAAGCTCCTGCTACACTCACCGATTCGCCGAATGGAGCAGAATGCCCTCGTCAACACTAGGGATCCTGATCTGAGAACATGGTTCAAGCGGAAATGTCCTCGGGCTGGAAGAGCCGCCGAAGGCGGAATCGATTTTGTTTCTTATTTTGGCAGGATCCACTCCAACAGTCGGGAAATCTCCGAGCGCTTAGAAATGTCCCGATCCTCAGTTCAATTCGATCGAGAATCGTGACGCAGAATCGGCAAATGCATCACGCTAGGGCCGGGAATCGTGTGTCGATTGCGTGATAAGGCTAATCACTTCTCGGTTGACGAAATGGTCAGCCAGATTATCTGCGTGGCCTCTTGCCATTCCGGAAAGCGTCCAGGGATCCCCGCCGAAGGAGGAAGGGACTTTTCTTCGGCGAATTCGCCCACAGTGTAGCATCAAATCAGGGCGCCAAGAAACCACCATCTGCTACGCTCGAAGAAAGGTGGAAGAGACAGTCAAACCACTCGAATCCGGAGTGGATTTCAAGAAAATTGGTCGCCATGACGGAAAAAATGATGGTTCATCTAGGCAGCGAGGAGGTGTGCCAGGGAGTGGGATCAACATTGGTCAAATCGAAATAGCGAGGAGGTGATATGATGACAAACAAGGCAAAACGAATCCTGCAGAAGTTGCGGGATCCTAAACATATGAATAACATACTCACTACTTCAATCGAGAGAACCTCGATCAAGTCGATCAGATCGGCGGAGACAAAGCGGATAAGATTCTGAGCGATATCAATGCGATGGAGCCGGAGATCGAAGCTCACATTTCGGAAATCGGGCCGAAGGTTACGGTGTACTGAACGGATGAAATAGACTTTCGATTGGCTGACTCGAGATCCCGCCTTCATTTTTCAGGAGGGCGGGGATACCCCGATTTTTTGGATCTCATCGAAAAGCGAAAAAAGATTGGGTGCATGCTTTTGAGATAGTATTTCCCCGCCGAGATAATCAATAGATCCTGTAATTAGAACTCATTCAACCAGACTTCACAGCTTCGCATCCGGAACGAAGCGCGATAGATTCCGCCCTGATGCCATCACCTTTTTGATTGATAGCGTCGTGATGTCTTACATAAATGGATATACTGACTGGACGGTCGAACGGGATTTCTTGTCTGCCGGCAAGCACACGCTACAGTGGATTGTCTCACAACAGTCCGACACCCCGGGAGAATTCTGGATCGACAACATTATCTTTCCCTCGAATTCCATTGTGACGGACGTATCCCGACCCCCAGGACTGCCCGGTGAATTCCAGCTGTTCCAGAACTATCCCAATCCCTTCAATCCATCCACGACGATAGCGTATGAACTCCCGAAGGCTTCAATTGTCCAACTCACTGTGTATGACATCCTCGGACGAGAGCTCAAAACACTCGTGAACGAATTGAAACAGGCCGGCCGCTACGAGGCGACGTTCAATGCCTCTCACCTGGCCAGTGGAGTATACATGTATCGATTGAAGGCGGGAAGTTTTGTGGAGACCAAAAAACTTCTTCTGGTTCGCTGAGGCATGCGCTGAGTGGCAATTCACACGAAGCTCATATCGACCTAAGGCAAAAGGAGCCCTACCACGTTCATGACAGGGTTTCTTCTATGGCCTAGTCCCGGGGTGAGGATCCGCCAAATGTCGGCGGACCCCCCGGCAAAATGAAACGGCCCTTGTTACGGAAGGGCCGGGAGAGAATGTAGCCCAGACCAAACAGTCTTCCGATTGGAAAGACTTTGAGTTTGGGTATTCAACAAGAGGCCATGTGAAAACTATTCCGACAAGAACGAACGTGCTTCCGAGACACCTTCACGCGGCGATCCCGGGGCTGCCAGATCGAGAATTTGGTGGTAGAATTCCGAGGCGGTCTTCCGGTCACCCGCTGCGCGAGCGGCGCGCGCAGCGCCCAAGAGCGAATTCATTCGCCGCGGATACATTTCTAGCGATCTCCGGTACGCGTTGACTGCCCCTGGCCCATTCCCCTGTTTGATGAGCAGATCACCCAGGAGCTCGTACGCCGGCAGTGTTGGTGCGGGTGTCACAGGATGCTTGGGAGTGGAGGCTTCAAGCTCGGCGGCCTGGCTCATGAGTGCCACACTGGAGTCACGGTTCCCTTCCGAATCGGCGATCCACGCCGCGAGCTCAAGGCGAAGGACGCGGATATTCCGGGCGAACAGTACTTCGCCGGAACTGACCGTAATGGATTCGAGTTCCTGCAACCGGCTCACAGAAGGGTATGCTTCAGAGGACTGGCCAAGATGGACCAACCCCAACCCTCGGGTGAACCACGATATTGCCTCTGGCCACGAATATCGTTCCCAATCAATTGTCCGGGGCTCTCCTGGATCTATCGATGCGGCTTCAGGCCAGTCCCTTCGTTCAAGTGCATAGCGTGCTCTGGTGGATGAAATATGAAACGCGGTTTTGAAGGTCGGCTCAAGACCATTCGTTCCTTGAAGGCGCCTGAGTTGTACTGCTGCCTCGCTATCCTGACCAGTTTGAAGGTATGCGTAATTCAGGTATTCAATTGCGTGAGGGAATTCATCCCACACGTATTGTCCGTGGTCCCCGGCAGGAAATTCGAGAGCGGCATTCGCCGCTTGGATGTTGCCGCTGATGACATTTTCCCAGTCGCCGAGACGCGTATAGATATGCGTGGGCATATGCAGAGCATGCGGGTTGTGGGGCGCGATTGCAGCGTACTGCTTGAGGATTTCCAGAGATTCATGTTCCCGACCGGGCGTGTCATTTGCGTGAATCAGGTAGTGCATGGCTCCGGGGTGACGGGGATTCTTCTTCAAAATATTCACGAGGATTTTAGCGGCCTGCGCGTTATTAGGCGAGGAAATCTTATCCGGGGGAACCGTGGCTACCAGGGCTAGTGCATAGAAAGCAGCCACCTCATCGTCGTCAGGGTATTTCTCGTACGCTTTTGCCATTCCATCGAACCATCGTTGGAGGCGTCGCCAGTAGTTTGATGAATCCGGATCTTTAAAGAACGCTCCGGTTGCGGCGATCAGTAGACGCTCCCGCTCTGTTGGTGGATTTATGGATATCGCCCGATCGATTGCAGTCCAACCGCGACGCAAATCGGCGCGGGAAGGCCGTGTCGGCCAAACCGGCTGAAACAGTGTCATCGCAATCCCCCAGTACGCCATGGCGCAAGTCGAATCGGATTCAGTAATGTCCTGAAAGGCTTTTTGCGCCTGGGGATAAGTCATATGATGGAGCAAAATCACGGCCCGTTCGAATTTCTGCTGTGTGGCAGCCGAACACGAAATTGGGAAGTGGACGCTCCCCAGGTTACCTTCCGAATGCTCGTGCATCTGACCGAAAGAGTGAGAGCCACCAAACAGGAAAAGGACAACGACGAGCCCCCGCGCCAATTTTCTCATCAGACCTCCCTACCTTCTTCATGGGAATACGTGAAATCCTGCGCGGCAATTCCATTGCGGCGAGGGGTGACCTGCGCTCGGAACATAGATCATTCGCCTGGAGAATCCCCTGCGGCCAACGCCGCCATTCTTGCACAGAGAACAACTATTCATGGCCAAAAGTTTGCGCAATTGAGGGGCGGAGGCTTTCGCCGAATCAACTCATTGTGGGCGACCGGACGATGCGCTCGGGATCTCGGGATGGGAGATCGATTCGTTTGTGGGGAATTGTCAAATGCCCGCAATGATTGTCCCGTGTGAGCACGGAATTGCGATGACTGATCTCAGTGAAATTAATGAGGATGAGCAGAGAGTCATGCTTGCCATCGTCTCATGCAGAACAGCGAGGTTCGTTCTTTAACTATCTCCCTGGGGCAGAGACCGATTTTCGCTCTTCTCAGGGATGTTGATAAGGTCCGAGAGGATGGTGATGTAACCAGAATTCCCTGAGAATAGAACAGATTGAAGGATTCCTGACAATGTTACACGTGTTACGCGATATGAGATATACCTTAGTATTGGATGATGTACTCTCTTAAGTTCTCCTATGGAAGAGCTCATCTCCAAAAGGAAGGGTGTGCCACATACGCGTAACCGGTGTAACAACAAAAAAACATAACCCTAAAAGCCCCATCCTCGCGGGGTCCCCGGGCGAAGTCTGGTTCTGATCCCAGCTCGATGACTTTTCCGGGAGCTTAAAAACCCCCACTGTCCTACGCTCACCGATTCGCCGAATAGAGCAGAATGCCCTTGTCAACACTAGGGATCCTGATCTGAGAACATGGTTCACGCGGAAACGTCCTCGGACTGGAGGAGCCGCCGTAGGCGGAACGGATAGTATTCTTTATCTTAGCAGGATCCACTCCAACAGTCGGGAAATTTCCGTGCGCTTGAGATTGTCCCGATCCTCTGTTCACCTCGGCAGGAGATCTTGGCGCAGAACAGGCGAACGAGTCACGCAACGGGGGAAAATCAGTCGATGAGCCGGCGAGTAGCTTCGTTACTCTGCAAAGCAGGAGTCTCCCGTCGAAGCTAACCACGACGATTATCGGCTCCTTCTGTAACAGAGGAGATGACCACCCGAATTGACATGCATGTGTTGGACCGAGGATTTACCAGCATGAGTTTAAAGCATGACTCATCACAGCAGGTCGATACAGTGTCAGAGTCACACGAATGGAATCGTCTCGACCGAGTCGGACACTAGGTCATCTGCCACCTTCTTCGCGGAGTGTCTTTTTTCGGATCGAGTCGAGATTGTAACTATGCTTAGTATGAAGGGGGCTGCACATTCAATGATCGATGACCCGGATTGTGAAGAGTAATCATACCGATCTGGAAAGTGAATTGACAGATTCTCTTCACGAAAGAGTCATCAAGGGACAAAATCCTGATGCATGGTCTCAGGATTGTTCATGTTTGACATCGATGATCGCACATGAGTGTGTTAAGAAATCGCGACGTCGAGTTGTTTCCCTTGACAAACGGAAGTGCCGAGAGTATATTGCTGACGTTGTTCCGCCCTTTGAGAGAGAAGCCTTTTCGTCGGGAAGATGATGAGGCTTTTTCCGTTTTGGCGCTTGAGGGATTCGTGGAGGGGGCATCTGAACAATTGACGTGAGGTGGAAGCGGGTTCAAAGCAAGTAGGTCGATCGATTCCATGAATTGGGATTGCGCTGCTCTCAAGAATTCAACGTTCGCCAACCTTCATCATGGAATAAGACTGAAATCATCACAGCGTTCCTGGTGCGTGATCGTGTGCGTCTTGCTGTTCGTGATCCTTTTGTATGCCTCGTCATGTGGCTACTGCAAGTCGTCAATCGTCGGAAAGTGCCAGAGGCAACCGACGGCACACTGACGGACGCTGGCTCTCGAGGCGATGACCCGCGACATTGTGTCCCGTTTGATCTGTACGCCGGTGACAGAGCAGACCGATCGCCAACGACGTGAATGCGGTTTTCTCCCATCCTACGAAGTGATCGTTCAACATCTGAATATTCCCGCCTCTGGAGGGCACCGTCAATCGGTGCCTTCAGGAGGACGCCTGCCATTTGGAGAAAATGCAGAGGATTGCTCCACCTCCCCAAGGCGGATCCTCATCCATCGAATAGCGCAAGTTAAGTGCGAAGTACTTGGCGAGGCTCTGTAGGACATCGCATGCGGCCAATATTCTCTACATCTTCCCTTGGTTTGACCATACTGGCTTTCCCTTGTTGCGTGATGCTTGCCTGCCGGGAAGGTACTGTCGGCCCGGTCGACCGACGCGTTCCCGAGTCGATCAATGAGATACTCTATGCATCTCAGACTCGGGCTAGTTCAAATGAAGAAATCTATTCGATGAATTACGATGGCACTGGTATCAGAAAACGAATTGGGGCCTCTCCGGGTTCTGTGATTCAAGTGCTCGGAGCAGTATGGGCTCCCGACTTAGCTACCTTCGCCGTTGTCTGGCGCTATGGCGATCAGTCTCGGCAGGACTACCCTGTTCTTTGGCTCGTTGATTCAAGTGGTGCGTTCATCAGGCAAATCGCCGATACAGCAAACCAACCCTTGGTGTGGTCTCCGGACGGGTCCTCGTTGGCCTATGCCTGTGATGGACTCAGAATAACCAACGTCCAATCCGGATCAAGCAGAAGAATCCCTACTGGCCCAGACACGCTTTGCGATGCTTACGATTGGTCGAAAGACGGCAGCCGGCTTCTCGTGAGAGTGGCCCTGCTTGACAGCCGACGCGTTATACAGAGAGGCGAGCTTTGGGAGATGGATCCAGATGGAAAGCTGCTGCGTCGGATATTGGGTGTCGATAGTATCGTAGTGACTTTCGCGCAGTGGTCGCCGGACGAGAATCAGTTAGCCCTGATTTACCTGAGACTAGGCGATTACTATACAATGCGTGCGACAGGCATCTGGCTCTTGCAGAGTGATGGTTCTTCGATTCAAAAGCTCGCTCCAGAGCTAAAGACATGGAGTGATCGTGCAACCTATGGCACGAATGACGGCCTCAGGTGGTCCCCCAATGGCCAAGAGATTGGATACTCTGTTCAGAGTGTAAACGGTGGGTCGTTCTCCGGAAGCAAAACTGTTATAGCAAACAAGAACGGGTTGGTTCAGAGAGAGTATCTGAGCGATTCTGCTGCTACTTATCGGATTTGCGATTGGAGATAGGTGCGAGGGAAAACCATGAGTGAAGATCATGTGATGTGCCATTTCCCGCTGCCTCCGAGATAGACGTACAAGTAATCAGACGGATTGTGCGACTCGGTCTTGTTGTCGTATGGTCCTTCCCCAGGAACTCGTGAACGATGACATCGACGCGGGCTTCCACGAGATCAGATGCGACGGATCGAGTCTCGCCAGCGGCGTCTACTTCTATCGCCTCCAAGCCGGATCGTTCACGGAGACGAAGAAGCTTTTGCTCGTGCGGTGACTCCCATCGTTTCTTGGCAAGAGCTTGGCTCGACGGGCCTTTTCTGCTATTTGAACCAACGGCAGGCATTGCGATGAATCATCACGCATATTCCGGAATCAGGGTTCGTCATTTCACGGTGACTACCGAAGTGTTTCGGTCCACTGATGATGCGTTTCCTTGACTATCTCGATGGAGCGATGTAGCTTTCTGGGTGTCGTTCCTTGAAAAGCCCGTTCGAAGTCGTTGCGATGATGAACGGGCTTTGTTTTTGTCGCAATGGGTCTTGACCGCGACTGTTGAGGGGCACATCAACCATCATTTTGCACATTCATGAAAGACAAAAAGACCATCGGCTTAATTGCCGACGTCGTCTGTTCTGGAATGCTCCTGGATATTCTTGCTGAGGCTTTTCGGACCCAGCACTTTGAACTAAGGCACTATGTCTTTTATGGAGCGGTCGTTCTGATTCTTCTTGTCCTCTTGAAATCGATGCGTGTTCTGACACGGCAGGGCAAGCAAACGAAGTTGTCCGTCGTTGGTAAAACGTTCACACTATTCTTCTCTCTTGGACTCATCCCAATCGCTGCGACAAACAGCGACCTATTACTGAGCAATGTTTCAGCCATCATGGGTGTTCTCCTGGCAATTCTGGTCATCATTTTTGTGCCATATTCGTTTTACCTCTTCAAGACCGATCGTGGAGTGGAAAAGACCCCAAAGGCCGGGAAATCGGTCGAGATCATCAAGACCGAAGGAACTGCGACAGAGGAAGAGTTCATCTGCAGCAAATGTCACATGAGTATCAATTGGGGAGATCCGTATTGTTCTCACTGTGGTGACAAGCTTGACTATGACTGATCAAACATATCGACATTCACCCTAAGACTTTCATAAAGGAGAAAGTCGAGAGAGCAGAAACCTCCTGGTGCGAAAACAATGATTTGATTCGCACCGACGCTAGGACAGTTCTTTGACGTAGCACGACACCGCGTGCATGGTGCACGAGATGCATCGTGGGATGGCGGCAAACAGCAAATGGACAATTGATGGTTCAGGAGTTGGTTGACATGAGAATAACACTTGAGAACTGGAAAGACATTAAACGCGAAATTAAACAGTCGGGCATTCAGGATGCGACCTATGACGACACGGGTTACTTACAGTCTGTGATCACCAAGCTAAGTGTCACGTACGAAGTGTCCGATGATATCCTCATGAAACTCTTCGAATCTGGTCTTCTTGAAGTCAAAATCGGTCGAAGGGTTGGGAAAATGTAGGTCGCGTGTCGGGAGGCTCTGCGTGGCCGCTCAATGGAAACTTACAACCGGGAGGGAACGAAATGATTGAAGACACACTCAAGAAGATTGAAACGAAGATCCGAATGGCGAGTTCGATCAAAGAGGAGAATAAGGCTGAGCTGCTGAATCTGCTCAATGGACTTGAATCTGAGATTGTCAAACTGGCTCGCTCGAAATCTGAAGATGCAGAAAGCGTCGCTGGCTTTATTGAGCGGTCAACACACGAAGCGACACGGTGGGAAAAGAATCCAGAATTGCTGAAACTCTCGCTTGATGCACTTGTGGCTTCAGTGCGTGGGTTCGAGGTGTCTCACCCGCGACTCGTCGCAGACATCAATGCCATATGCAACACGCTGGCAAACATGGGGATCTGAGTGTTGACCGAGCCGTTTGGTTTGTGGAGAGCATCATGAAGCCAACGTTCTTTCGTGGGCTACCTGAATTTTGTCATGGCTGATGAAGCATCTTCATGCGACACCCCACAAAAAGTTCGGATATCCGACCGATTCGTACGTGTTCGTTCCCATTGGCCAACCCAAGCGAACGAGACAGTGATAGGAATCCAGGCAGCGCCCTAACAAGCGGCCCGCCTTCACTTCGTTGCGGCGGGTAAACTGGAGCTGACGGAGTCAAGGGCGATCAGGAGTGACCCGCGTGAAGCGAGGTGAAAGAATCGAAGCAACGGAACGTCTAGGATCTAAACGTACCCTTTTCAAAAATGTATTCATATCCGCCGCAGCCCGCCCCCGTCCGACCGGACGGTCGTCCGGGCGGGCGACCGAACGACGAGACGGCCGAGATGTTCGGTCGTTCGGGCGGGCCCCTCGACTCACCCGCTGAAAATCGGCGGGTTCGCTCGGGGCCCTGAGCGAGCGACACTTCTGCTCATCCTAGGGGAGCGAGTCGAAGGGCCGTGGCCGCTACGCAGCATTTGCCAGGAGGGACGATATGAAACATCGACTTTGGTCTGTATCATTGGTCCTAATCCTGTTGCTAGCTCCCCAGGCTCTGTTCGCGCAAGCCTTCCTCGCAAGCCACAACAAGGCCTTTGTGGACTCCGTTATGACCACGATCGACAGCAACGCTCGACTTGTGCAGATTCGAACCGATTCCTGCCTTGGCAACGGATCTTCGAGGTCATGGACCTACAAGTACCGATTTGCCGACACCGACACGCTCACCAATTACCTTTTCCACACCACGCTCTCCGGTGCCGTGTTCGATAGCTCAAATTCCTTTCGCACGACAGGCGATGCTTTCGTTACGTTGCCCTGGATTGACAGCGATTCAGCTTTGACTCTCGCAGAGGAGAGAGGTGGTGCGACGTTCCGTACCGTGCACCCCAACAGTAGTATCAGCGCAAGCCTTGGCCAAGCGGTGGTGCCCAATGGCCATCCATTGTGGTATGTACTCTACGATCCACATGACACGATGGTTAACAAGCTGGCAATTCAAGTTGATGCAACGGACACTGCGCTCGCAACGGCTCCAATGTCACCAGAAGGTCGGCCATCTGCCTTTGTTCTCTGGCAAAACTACCCCAACCCGTTCAACCCGAAAACAGTGGTCAGTTGCCAGTGGCCAGGGGTCAGTGTCATTCGACTGGCAGTGTATGACATTCTCGGCAGAGAAGTGGCGGTTCTCGCTAGCGGCCGGTACCCGGCAGGCAAATACTCGTTCACTTTTGACGGGAGCAATCTCGCAAGCGGCGTCTACTTCTATCGCCTCCAGGCCGGCTCGTACGTGAAAACGATGAGGTTGTTGCTCCTCCGCTAAGAACTGGTGTCGCATATCAATCCCGCTCGGGGCTGGCAATCGCCGGGCTCTCCTTCTCGTGATCATGCAATGTGCGTCACCTTGACAACCTTCGAATTGCGGTGTATATTCCCGAAACACTTCTTGCCCGATGACTCCATGGTCATCCCACGCCGCTTTGGTGCCTGGCTTGCCGTTCACCTTTCTGATTGGATGAAGGAGCACTCACGGTGAAATCTGCTTTCGTCATCTGCCTTTTCGCTTCTCTGAGCATGTCGAAGTCATTCGGGCAAGGGACGGAATCTACGAGCGGTTCCGGCGACGCGGCGCCCGAATTCACGTTCGTCACTCTGAACGAAGATACGGTTTCGTCCAACAATCTGAGAGGGAAAGTCATTGTCCTTGACTTCTGGAGCTCCGACTGCAGTCCTTGCCGGAGATCGATCCCGCAGTTGGAAGAGTTCTATCGCCGATACCGGAACAACCCCCGGGTGGCCTTCTACTTTGTGAACTCAGGCTGGGAGACACTTGAGAAAGCGAAAGCCTTCGCGTCGCGCGGAAGGTCTGGGTTTCTTTTCCTTTCGTGGGGAGGAGCGTACGATCTGCCGTTCGCGTACGACCGGGGAAGCGCAACGCTCAAGTCGTTCGGTTTCGATTCCAATCCGTCGACGGTCATCATTGACACGAAGTTCCGCGTTCGGGAAAATCATTCCGGATATCGAGAGAATCTGTCGAAGTATCTTGTCGAACAGGTGGAGCGGTACCTTCGTGAATTGTAAAGCTCGAATGATCAATAAGATTGAAGCCGGCCACCACGAAAGAAGATTCGACGTTGGTAGACTCGCCAGCGGCGTTTTGGTGAATTGGCTCCAAGTCGGATCGTACGCGGAGACGCGCAAGCTCCTATTAATCCGGTGACCGCCACCGCTGCAGTGTGAATTCAGGGCTTGGCTCGTCGGGCCTTTTCTGTTATTTGCGCCGAAGGATTGACTCTGCAGTGAATCGCTTCCCACATCCCGGTATTAGGATTTCACCTGATTCCATCTCGGTCAGTAACCGCTGTCACAGGTCCTTGACACACTTCCACGGGAAATCCTCCTCTTGAGGTAACCTTCACGCCTGAATCGATGCCCATCAGGCTCCTCATTACTAGACTCTCTTCTTCTTGCCATTGAGAAAATCCAGAACCCATGGCAAAAACGTATCGCAGATACGGACCAGCGCCGGAAATAAAAGGAGTAACAAGCAATAGGACCGCTCCGACGCCCATGACGGTCCACAGAATTGTGCGAAGTTGAAAAGCGGCTTGGGCATTTTCGTCTGAAACGTCTGGTGGCGGCTTGAGGATGGAGATCATAGCGTACGCATGCCTCGGGCGCTGTGGAAGGGGTGTATCAGTCAGCTAGCGACCTACCAACTATAGTATTGTTCCTCAGTTGCTTTGTCAACTGGACTAGGTTTGGAAGATCCGCCCGTGAAAAATGCGTAAGAGCCTTGCATTCTCCGTCACCCCACAAGGCCCTCTCACCAAGAACGAATTCCCCTGCGAAAATTTGAAATCTACGCAAAACGCCGAAAGAGAGAGATAACCGATGTTATGGATGTGATGAAAGGTCAATACGGAAATGGATGCGGCCAGCCCTTCCTCCGTACTAGGGAATCCCCGCGCGGGCTGGGGAGTCTGACAGCCCGCGAAATCAGCTTTGTAGCGTTGTTAAATTAGAAAGGATCAAAGTAATGGACTTTGTATCCTCGCTATCAACAGCGAGCAACTTCCACATGAGATTCCCACCATTCCAACTTCACCCTAGATACTAGAGGCGCCCTCAGCCAGAAAGTCGCCGAGCTCGTGAACGTTGAGATTGAAGCCGTCCACCATGAGCTGAGGTTTGACGGCTCTCGACAAGCATCGAGAGTGTACTTCTATCGTCTTCAACCCAGCTCGTTCGAAGAAATTGCTTCAGCTCTTCAAGTCAGTACTGAGACACTTCGAAAGGTCTATCGAAGGGAAAACGGTGAAACAGTTTTCTCAACCCATCGCCAACAAGCAAGCAGGTATGATGAAAGAGCTCCTGGCGAATACTCCGCTCACTTATGAGCTTCCACAGCTTAACATAGCCGGCCAGTAGCACGTTCCTCTATAATAAATATGACGGTGGTTCCGGAAGAAGCCTCTAGGGGAAATAATGTAGTACCTCGGCTCCCCGACTTCGCACATGATTACACCTATTGCCCGATTGTCGCCCACACCCCTGCTTCATACCATGCAAGAACGCTGCCCGGATGTCATTCATTGAGCAAGGTCCTATGGTGAACGAATATGCTCGGCCGCGGAGGCTAGTCATAGTCGCAAACAGACTCCCCTTTTCGGCTTCCACCGAGAGCGGCTCCCTGGTCTATACCGAAAGTCCGGGGGGTGTCGCCTCCGGAATCAGGACCTACCTGAATTCGCTGGGCACTTCCCGGCCGGACACTCCGGAATATCTCTGGGTGGGATGGCCTGGGAGCTCAATCGACTCCGCGTTCAGGTCAGAGCTCCGGAAGGTCGCTTCGTCCGAATTCCACTCGTCCCCGGTTTTTCTTTCCGGGGAAGAGATGGAAAAATTCTATCATGGATTCTGCAACAGCACCGTCTGGCCCCTTTTTCACTATTTCCCCACCTACGCCTCGTTCGGTGATGAGGAGTGGCAGCAATACAAGCATGTGAACAAGGTGTTCTGTGAGGCGGTCCTGGATGCTGTTCAGGATGGGGATGTCATATGGATCCATGATTACCACCTCATGCTCCTCCCGGGACTGCTCCGCAAGCGGAGACGGAATCTGACGGTAGGATTCTTCCTGCATATCCCCTTTCCTTCTTTTGAAATCTTCCGGCTCCTGCCGGCATCATGGCGACAGGAGATCCTTGATGGAATTCTCGGCGCAGACCTGATTGGGTTTCACACCTACGCATACATGCAGTATTTTCTCCAGTGCGTCCTCCGTGTGCTTGGGCACGAGAATAACATGGGGGTGATCGCGTTGCCGGGGCGGGTACTCAAAGCAGAAACCTTCCCGATGGGGATCGACTTCAGAAAATTCCATGAAGCTTCGCTCGACCCGGAAGTCAACGCAGAGTCAGAAGCTCTGCGCACCCCTCTCGATGGTCTCAAGATCATACTCTCCGTCGACAGGCTCGACTACACGAAGGGTATCCTGAACCGCCTTCGGGGTTATCAGCTGCTCCTGGAAGAGCATCCAGGATTCCGCGCAGGCGTCGTGCTGGTTATGATCCTCGTCCCTTCGCGCATCGGGGTTGAACAGTACGACGTGATGAAGAAGCAAATCGAAGAACTTGTCGGGCAGATCAATGGGAAGTTCGGGACTATCGGATGGACCCCCGTCATTTACCAATACAGGAATCTCACCTTTGCGCCACTGGCGGCACTCTACGCTGTCAGCGACGTGTGCCTGGTGACCCCGCTACGCGATGGGATGAATCTTGTCGCGAAGGAGTATGTCGCCTCTCGGCTGGACGGGACAGGTGTACTCGTTCTCAGCGAGATGGCCGGTGCGGCAAAAGAGCTCGGGGAGGCTGTGATCGTCAATCCTCACTCCACCGGCGAGATCGCGCGGGGTTTGAAGGAGGCGCTCGAGATGTCCCCGGAAGAACAACAAAAGCGAAACGGGATCCTCCAGAACCGCCTTCGCCGGTATGACGTGACGCACTGGGCGAACGAGTTTATCGGTCAGTTGCTTTATCAGAAACAGGCGCAGAAGCAGTTGGAAACCAGGCTCCTCCCTGCGGCTGTACGTGAAGAGATGCTGGATCGCTTTGACAGGTCGGGGAAGAGGGTGCTCTTTCTCGACTATGATGGCACCCTCACGCCGATTGTCTCCCACCCCGAAGCTGCGAAGCCCGGACTCCCCCTCCTTGAACTTCTGCAACGCCTGGCACGGGATTCGCGTACGACCGTCGCGTTAATCAGCGGACGGGACAGAAAGACGATCCAGACATGGTTCGGTTCACTCCCGATCAATCTCGTTGCGGAGCACGGCGTCTGGGTCAGGGAGGTCGGGGAGGAGTGGAAGGTGCTGGGAGAACAAAAGGGGGACTGGAAGACCAGGATCATTCCGATTTTCGAGCGCTACATGGATCTGCTTCCCGGCGCATTCGTTGAAGAGAAGGAATACTCGGTTGCGTGGCATTACAGGCGGGCGCATCCCGAACAAGGGGAGATGCTTGCCGGGGAAATGGTCGACCATCTCATGAGCTTCACTGCAAATATTGACCTGCAGGTGATTCAGGGAAAGAAGGTGATTGAAGTGCGTAATGCCGGCAATCACAAAGGGAAAGCGGGCCTGCATTGGCTGACGAAAGAGCAGCATGATTTTATATTCGCAGCGGGTGATGACTGGACCGACGAAGACCTGTTCTCAGTCCTCCCGGATACCGCCTATTCAATCCGGGTGGGGCTTGTCAACAGCCACGCCCGGTTCAACCTCATCGATTCTACCGACGTCTTGGCACTCCTGGAGTCCTTTGCAGCGCGGGAGGATGTCTTCCAACTCCCGTCACCTGTGAAAAACCTGGTGCGCTCATGCCGGGAGGATCATCTCATTACGCAGAAATCAAGAATATTGAAAACGCCCGATTGCCGAAGTACCTGAGGTTGTCTATTGGTAGGTTCAACATTTCTGTGGTCTGCACTCATCAATTGAAGGGAGAAGGCCATGTTAAGGAGCATCCACTCATTCATCGGATATTCCCTCTGTGCTACCGATGGCGAATTCGGCAGAGTTGATGATATACTCTTCGATGATAAGCTATGGAGTACGGCATACCTTATGGCAAAGATCGGAGGGCTCTCCGGCGGGAGGAAGGTTCTTCTCCCTCCTACGACCCTCGGAAGACCGGATTGGAGGTCGAAGGCGTTGCCGGTAGCTTATTCGAAGGAACAGATTAGTCGGTGCCCCCGGATAGATGTGATCAGGTCTGCCGGGCCGGGGACCGCAGGATCCTTCATCGGTGAAGATGATCCACATGTTCGGAGCGCAGAAGAAATCATGCACTCCCGTGCCTGGGAAATCGATGGTACGCTCAGTCAGGTGAGGGACATCATCGTCGATGATATCGCATGGGAGGTACGCTATCTGGAAGTTGATGCATTACGCGGTCGCCGTCGACGGACGAGCATGATTTCACCGTACAGGATCCGGGAAATCCTTCCGGCATAATTGCAGGAAATTCATCGTTTGTCACTCCCATTGATCTTCGTTTCAGCTTTTCCACGCTCAGCGAATCCATAAGCCGGCCGCCTCCGGACGCGCATCGTGTCCGGAGGTCGGCCGATTATTGCTCCCACCGGATTTAGTCCACACAAATCCATTCGTCCCCCCTGATTTCCCAGTCAACCGATGCATGCATGGGAATGGACTGCCGATGTTCTTGTTGTGAATTCACCCCGAGCTTGCACCCCGCTCCTAGAGTAATCACCCTAGGCTGTTGAGTTGATGCTACGAAGCGGGCAGATTACAGAGAATTTTCTATTGGCATTGAGTGACATATTTCAGAGCATTCGTGTTGATGTACCCAATTCTCGCCTCTTGGGTTCCAATTTCTCGCGTGATGTGATGGAAGAATCCTGCACTCCGGGTCTTTTTCGTGTGACGTCCGGCTTGCCGTTCAAAAGTACGCTCCGTGTGTCTCCCATTTCTGGTGCGCATTCAGAGTCCAGGTAAGCCGTTGCCCGATTATCAAATCTGCGGGCGATCGCAAACCGGTTGAGCGCATCACTCAGGTTACACAGATCAGGTGTAAACCCGGTAATCGTCCAACTTTCATTTTGCACATAACACGAGGTTCGAAAGATGTTACGACGGTTATCGGCAGGAATAGCAGGGACGATTGTGGGAATCGGTTTGTTCATGATCTTCTCGAGTTCCGCGGCGGTCTGCCAGCAGGATGATTCGCTCTCGACGTCTGCTTTGAAGCGACGCCCGCTGGAGGACCTCATGGATATCGACGTTACCCTCGTAGCAAAGCGGCCACAACGCTGGTTCGACGCCCAAGCGGCAGTCTATGTGATATCCGGTGAAGACATCCGCCGCAGCGGGGCGAGGAGCATCCCCGAAGCGCTCCGGCTCGCACCCAATCTCAACGTTGCACAAATTGATTCAAGACAATGGGCGATTAGTTCTCGAGGATTCAACAGCGCAAGTTCAGACAAGCTTCTTGTTCTCATTGACGGCCGGATCGTTTACACGGCGCTGTATTCCGGGGTATTCTGGGATGTGCAGGATGTCCTGTTGGCCGATATAGACAGAATCGAAGTCATCGCTGGCCCCGGGGGAACGCTCTGGGGGACAAATGCCGTCAATGGAATTATAAACATCATCATGAAGAGTTCCGGGACGACGCGTCTGGAGCCTCTGCACGTTGAAGTCGGCGGTGGCAAAGCGGATAGGTTGTCGGGTGCAATCCGTTATAGCGGGTCGGTCGGATCAGACCTGACATACCGTGCCTATGCAAAGTATTTTGACAGGGGAGAAACGCATTTTGCAGCAAACGGCTCGGACGGGAACGATTCCTGGACCGGTGTTCAGGGAGGATTTCGCACGGATGGGGATTTGTCCTCAAGGGATTCACTCACGATCCAGGGGGACGCGTACAGAATTAGAGCCGACCAATACCTGGCCGATAGAGCGACCATGGAAGGCGGCAATGTTCTTGCAAAATGGCATCATGCCGTTTCAGGATTATCTTCTTTCACGCTTCAGTCCTACTTTGATTACACTCACCGTCGGATGCCTGATGTTTTTGGCGAAGACCGTCGGGTGTTTGACCACGAATTTGACTACCGCATTTCGTTGACAACCCACGAGTTGAGCTGGGGGCTTGGCGTTCGGCACGGCAATTCCCAGGTGATAAATTCGGCGGCACTCGCATTTCTGCCTGCCTACGCTGATGGCATTCAATACAATGCTTATGTTCAGGACATCTATACGCCTTCTGACGGAGTGAATCTGACGCTCGGGACTAAGTTCTTGAAGAGCCCCAATTCAGATTTCGAGCTTCAGCCACGACTATCACTCGGCTGGACGCCAGACCCTCAGGACTTCCTCTGGGGTTCAGTCACGAGGGCGGTACGTACGCCATCACGCATCGATATGGATCTCTACGTGCCTGGAACGCCGCCATATCTGTTGGCGGGAGGACCCGATTTTGTCTCCGAAAAACTCATTGCATTTGAGGCTGGTTACCGGAACAAATCGAGCCATAATGTCATACTTGATATTTCGTTGTTCTATAACCTCTATGATGACCTTCGCAGTGTCGAACCTGGACCACCGTACACGATCCAAAATGGATTGAAGGCAAAAACGTTTGGCGGGGAGCTCACGCTCACCACGCAGATACTGAGTTGGTGGAGGGTGAAATCCGGATATAGCCATCTGGAAAAATATATTTCATTGAAACCCGGAAGCATGGATGTTAATGGTGGTATGGGAGAAGGAAATGATCATAAGAATCGGGCGGTGATCGAATCTTCGATGGATGTTATGAAGTGGGAGATTGACTTTTTCTTTCGGTATGTCGACAAGCTCCCCAATTCAAACGCGTTCGTACCTTCATACTCTACACTGGATGTCAGGCTAGGTTGGAATCCAACACAGAACCTGGCATTTTCGGTTCTTGTTCAAAACATATTCCTTCCTGAGCACGTGGAATTCGGAGCTCCCCCAACCCGCAGAGAAATCGCGCGCGAGGTGTTTGGGAATGTGTTCGTTTCGTTTTAGAACAACAGGCACACTGTGAAAGCCCATTCTCGTAGCATAGTGGCAGCGGACATCTCCGCCCAAGGGCGAAGAATCGTGCGATGGTTCGTCGCCCTGATGATCTTGAGCGTGGCGACTGCCTATGGGCAATCTCAGAATGAATTGGAGAACAGACTGAAGGCTGTGTACCTGTTCAATTTTCTGCAATTCACTGAATGGCCGGATTCGGTATTTACAGACGCGAGGGCGCCGATTATACTTGGTGTCGTAGGAAACGACCCGATGGGAACGGCCCTGGACGAAGCGGTCAAGGCGGAAAAAGTCGGAGAGCATCCGATCAATGTCGTCCGATTTCGAACGCGGGATGAGATAACAAAATGTCAGGCTCTGTTTATCGGCCTGACAGAGAAGGATAGTTGTCAAACCATTCTCAACGCGGTACAAGGGTCTCCCACATTGACCGTCAGCGAGATCAGCGGTTTTAACTATCTTGGAGGTTGCATCCGTTTGTACGTGGAAAACAACAAATTACGATTTGAGATCAATATGAAATCGGTGAAGGAAGCTCGTCTGAAGATGAGTTCCAAGTTGATTCGCCTCGCGAAGATCATCAACCCATTGTAGGGGTCAGGAGCATATGACACACTTCAAACGTTCATCCATTCGAACAAAACTGAAGATGGCAATTCTTGCCACTACACTCCTGGCGGTGGTGTTGGTATATGTTGGTTCTTCTGTTTACGAGCGGATAACGTATAACAAAATTCTCCTTGCAAACCTCACGACAAAAGCGGCAGTCATCTCCGAAAACATCGATGCTGCGCTGGCCTTTCGCAGTTCATTGGATGCTGCCCAGGTTCTCAAATCGCTCTCGAAGGATTCTCACGTCCTTGCGGCAGCAGTGTACGATCAATCCGGGAAGCCATTTGCGAACTACGTGCGCGAAGGCGCGCAGGGGTCAATTCCGCCTGCGCCACCCCGTGAAGGGATATGGTTTGAAGATGATGCTCTGGTTCTGAGCCAACCGATCACATTGAATGGAAAGCAGTTAGGGACAATCTACATAGCCACTGACCTTCTGGAGCGAGCGGCCCATTTCCGATCCTACATCGAGATTGGATTACTGGTCCTGCTTGGATCACTCGCCGTGGCCTATGGTGTCGCTACCATCGTGGAAAGAGCTATCTCGAAGCCGATACTCAGCCTCGCCGGGACAGCCCAACAGGTCTCGGAAAGAAATGACTACTCCATTCGTGCGAACAAGCTGGCCGAAGATGAAACCGGGTTCCTGACTGATGCAGTCAATCGAATGTTGGATCAGATTCAAGAGGCGAGTGACAGACTTCAAAAGGCGCACGACGAGTTGGAGAGAAGGGTGACAGAGCGCACCGCTGACCTTGACATGGCGAACAAGGAACTGCGGAAACGTGATCTCCTGCTCTCCGCCTCGCAGCAGATTGCGCGGCTTGGAAGCTGGGAGTGGGATTTGCAGACACGCGAAGTAACCTGGTCGGACGAACTCTTCAAAATCCTCGGTGTGCGTCGGGATCAATTCGGCAATACGATGGAGTCATTTCTTGGGCTCTTGCACTCGGTGGATCGTCGGATTCGGCCAGCCATTTTTCAGGAAGCGATCCGGACGCACAAACCGTTCGATTTTGAGGAGAGCGTTATTCGTGCCGACGGGGTCATGCGCATTCTGCATAGTCAGGGCAGGGTGGTGACGGATGAAAACGGCACGGTGATCAGACTCCTCGGCGTGTCCATGGATGTGACCGAGCGGAAACGCGCCGAGGAAAAGTTCAGAAATCTTCTTGAATGTGCTCCCGATGCAATGATTATCGCGCGGCAGGACGGACGCATCGTGCTCGTCAATGCGCAGACGGAACTTCTCTTTGGATATTCCCGTTCAGAGTTGTTGGGTCAGCACACTGAGATGTTGGTGCCGGAGCGGCTTCGACCAATCTCGAACTACTTCCTGAAGCCCGCCCCGGTGCAGCCGGAGGAAAGCTCTGAACTGTATGGCTTACGCAAGAACAACACCGAGTTCCCTGTCGAGGTCTCACTAAGCCCGCTCGAAACAGAGGAGGGGGTACTCGTCACAAGCGCGATTCGGGATATTACGGAACAGAAACGTCTACGGTCCCGCCTCCTGGCAGCTGAACGACAACGCTCGATGGACCTCCGTCGTTACATTCAGTCCGTCCAACACGCCCAGGAAGATGAGCGCCAGCGGATCTCACGTGACCTCCATGACGATTTGTGCCAGAAGCTCACTGGCATGAAGATGAATGTGGAAGTGATTGCTGACGACATTCCCGCCAAAGACAGGACACTGCGCCGAAAGCTCCTGGGGTTCAATAAGCAATGCGAGGAACTGATCGTTGAAGTCCGCCGCATGGCTGCTAACCTCCGTCCGGTGGTCCTGGATGATTTCGGACTCGTCAGCGCCATTGGATTGCTTGCCAGGGAATTTGAGAAGATGCACAAGATTCACGTCGAGCTGGAGATAAACGAACCGGGTCGTTTGAAATTGGAGCCACAGCTTGAAATTGCTCTCTACCGCATTGCACAGGAGGCCCTCTCGAATATCGCCAGGCATGCTGAAGCGTCGCGGGTGACGGTGGGAATTTGGAAAGAAGACGAAAAGGTCATGCTCCGCATCGGCGACAATGGGAAAGGACTCGCCGGCGAAATCGGCCCGCGAACGGATGGACTTCATGGCCTCGGCCTGATCAGCATGCGGGAAAGGGCAGGCTTGCTCGATGGTTGTCTTGCCATCGATTCCACCCGGAAGGGGACAATCATCACAGTGACAATGCCAATCATCCTTGGGACGAGACATGAAAAAGACACGGCTTCTTATAGCTGACGATCATGCTGTTGTTCGTGATGGGATTCGCCTGATTCTTAGAAAGTCCCCCGAATACGCTGTTGTTGCCGAGGCGCAGGACGGAGAAATGGCGGTTGAGTATGCAAGCAAGTACAAACCCGACGTTGTGATTATGGATATCTCGATGCCAAAGGTTAACGGCATGGAAGCAACTGCGATCATAAAAAAGCAAAACCCCGAAATCAAGATAGTCATTCTGACAGTGCATGAGACCGAAGAGTACGTCTTTGAAATCCTCCGCGCAGGCGCCGACGGCTATGTGTTGAAAAGTGCTGGAAAGAATGAGATCCTTGCGGCCATCAAGACTGCGATCTCCGGAGAGAAATTCCTGAGCCCCGGGGTTACAAATGTCCTGATAGACGGCTTCAGCAAACGTCCACGCGGGCAGGAGCCCGACCCCAAACAGGGACTTGCGAAGCCATTGAACAAATTGACGATGCGCGAGACGGAGGTGCTGCAACATATTGCGAACGGTAATACCAATCGTCAGATTGCCGAGAGCCTCTTTCTCAGCGTGCGAACAGTGAACACCCATCGCACCAATCTCATGCAGAAACTGGACATGCACGACACTGCCGCGTTGGTCCGGTTTGCGATCGAGACGGGCCTGGTAACCCTGAAGAAGTGACGGTTCCTCCCTCCCTTCTACCCTAGAGTACCCTCCATAGTTCCATCCAACGTTTACCCTATCCGACATTTTACGCTCTTAGTCCGATTGTTATTCCGCTCACAGGAAGCTAACGTACATCGCGTTGCATCGGGTACGATCATGTTCAACCGAGAGAGGAGCGACAATGCCGAGGCCAGGAGCATCGTTCTGCGGCGATGGTGTCGAAACGACGGATCGAGAAATCGGAACTGTTCATAAGATCCGATTCGACGACAACACGGGGGCAATGAAGCACGTGGACGTCAAATTGGGAAGCCGGCTTCAGCACGGCTCCACTGTCGTTCTTCAGAATTCACTGAAAGAAGACTCCGGGCTTGCAGTTTCTGACGCCCTCTGGAATTCCAAACTGACGATGGCATCTGCCGCCGGCGATATCCCGCTCCAGAGTACACACAGGTATTCGGGAGTCCTCACACATACCGTTGAGGGAACAGCCCACTCGATCAAGCAGCTCATCAACGATCCCAAGTATAAACAAAAACTGGGTGGGAATGGCAGAGAACATCTCAAGGGCGACTTCTGATTAGCCGGCATATGAAGGCTTATCTGCCACCCTTGTTTCCGTTGTTCCACAGTGGCGATATCGTTCACCTGTCCTGAGTGTATGCAACGGATGGGATTGATGACTCAATTTCGGGAGGAAATACCAATGAGGAAGATCCGGATCTTGTTGATTGAAGAGAACTGTCTGTTGCGTGAATGTGTCTCCGCCATGCTGAATCAGCATGCAGACATGAAGGTTGTGGGAGCCTCGGGCGATTATAAAGACACTCTGCAGATGGCACGCACGATGAGAGCCGAGGTGATCCTGGTCAATGTGACTGGTTTCCTGAGGGTGGCCACGCTTGCGAGGCACGCCTCGAACCTCAGGGTGATTGGAATGGGATTGGTCCCTGAGCAATCGGATATCGTCACGTGTGTCCGGTCGGGTGCATCGGGGTTCATATTGAAGGAGGCGGCATCCGCTGAAGTTCTATCGACGATACGTTCGGTGGCGCAGGGGGCTCTCGTGCTGCCGTCCACCCTGGCACGCTCGCTGCTTTCCTATGTCGTTGATCATGCGCCCGGAAACGGGAGAGGGGTGCCACCTGATTCGGTGCGGATGACGAAACGCGAACGTGAAATCAGCGATCTGATTGCCGACGGTCTGAGCAACAAGGAGATCGCCCTGCAGATCAACGTTGCGACGTACACGGTGAAGAGTCATGTTCATAACATCCTCGAGAAACGGGGACTGCACAGCCGGCTGCAGATCGCAAGGCATGTGCATGAAGAACCCCGCCTGTTACAGGTTAATGAGGGGCACCCGCACTCAATGGCACCCTCGTCGGATCACATGCGTGCAATTCGCTCAAACCGCAGTATTGTATATCGCCCGATGCGCACCTCATGACACAGAGGAGCGTTCAGCCATGCAGGCAGACAAGGGTGCGATGAGGCGCTCGATCCAGTCCCTCAGGTTGACCGATTGAAGGGGACGGATGTGCTTGAACTCACCGAAATGTTACGAAGCGCGACGAATTGCAGGGGGAGTAGTTCCATTCCTAGTTGATTTTGGGAGTAGTACCCCAAAGGCGTTGACCAGGAGTACGAGTTAGGCGACTTGAGCTTTCTGTTTCCTGAACGCATCCACGGCAGCGATCAAGAGCTGCATGTGGTTGCATCCTTTGATCCGACGGAACTTCTTCTCTGTTTCCAAAAGACTTGCTGCCACCCAGCGCTCGACATGCATTCCACCGCGCCAGCGTTTGACGTTGCGGCTGCGATGGCGGACAGCGTTGTTGGTGGACTCGATGATATTCGTGTTCCGAAGCGAACGCCGCAGCTCCAGAGGGAGATGCATCCGTTGGACGGTGAGCGTATCCTCCAGACCTTCCAGAAGGCCTTTGACCACTTCGGTGTTTTCGGTCGCTCCCTGGCGGAGCCCGAGGATATGCTTAACTCCTTGTCTGTCAATGCCTAAAGCAATCACCACCGTATGATCCCCGACGGCAATCCCATCGATCATCAGCACGGCCAGATCAATCTCGGCCAGCGATCGGGTAAAGAGTTCCTCGACCTTCTTGGCCGTTGCCGCGATCATGTGGCGGCCCGCCTGACCGTCGGGCAGGCTGATCGTTGCCGCACTCAACCCGTAGCCTTCGACAAAACTCGAGACACCCTCGGCGAAGGTCCGTGTACTCAAGCCATTGATCAAGGCTCGGTAGGCCTTGCCAACAGCTTCGCCGGCCTTGTGAAAGAGTCTGTAGCTCGCCAGGGAATGCGCCTTGGTGCTCTCCACCTCGACGACACGCGGCACCGCACACGGCGCCTTCACGCCGTCGATCACGACCGACCCCGGATTATGCCCACCGCGCGTGAAGCGGCGATCCGGCAGGTGCTGCCCCTTGGGACCTGCCACCTCCAGGATCTCGAACTCCATGACGGCCTTCATCACTTCCAGGGCGATACCGTGGAGTTCGTTGGACAGATTTCTCTCGATTCCCGACAGAACATCCACCACGATCCCTTTGACGCGGTCTTCCAGGCCTTTCAAAATTCGGGCGTGATCCTTGAGAACATCCTTCTCTTTGACTACTTTGGTCGTACGCATGGCGATAGTCCTCTCTTGTTGGTGAACGATTCCAGTCGTCACCTTCAGAGTACTACTCGCCATGTCTTTTTTCAAGACCGAACTTCAACTAAGATTGGAACATCTCCTGGAAACACTTCTGGCGCTAGTTAAAGTGCTACTCTTGGGTATTATGGTGTATGAACAGGCAGCAGCGCAAGGCTGGCAGTGGTCGACTCCAACCCCATCTGGTGACTACTGCCAATCGGTGTGTTTTGTCGACACATCGAATGGCTGGTTGGTGAGTGGATCGTCGGGATTTATTTTCCATACGTCTGATGGCGGGAGGACATGGGACCCCCAGGATTTGGGCGAGAGAGCGTATATCGCAACAGTGACATTTGTTGACAATCAATACGGTTGGGTGGCTGGCGGTAACACAAACGGAGTTATCTTCCGTACGACAAACAGTGGGAAGTCATGGGTTCGAGGAACAACACCGCCGGACGGACTTCCCTTAATCTCTCTGCAGTTCTTTGGCCGAGACACAGGCTTCTCAGCCAGCCAGAACAATATGATCTTGAAGACAACAGATGGTGGGAGAACATGGGTCAAGCGACGAGTAAATTACAACTATCTCGGCGCCACGTTTTTCCTCAATTCGAATACTGGCTTCGTTGTTGGCAATGCTTTCTACGCGACATCAAACGGCGGTGACACATGGGACAAACGCGGAGATCAATCAGGGCAATTCTGCGGTATCTATTTCCGAGACACTCTCAATGGTTGGCTTGCGGAACCCCATGAAGGGCTGCTTGCCACCACAGACGGGGGGAGATCGTGGGAGTCGAAGACGAGCAGCGTCATTACTTTGTCCTCGGTGACGTTTGTGGATCCAGGTCATGGTTTTGCTTGGGGGGGGTCGGGCCAGTACTCGTCTGTTGACAGCGGAATGACCTGGGCGCGGTCAATCGATACATTGAGTTTTGGCAACGGCCAAATGCTTTCACCGACTTTAGGGTTCAACGCGGCGGGATTTGGCTCTCTCTTCCGAACTACCGACGGCGGGGCAAGTTGGGCAAATCTCTGCAGCAAAGTTACCTCAGTCGTCGTGTCAGGAATAGCCCTGAGGTCTCAGAATGAAATCTGGGCGGCAGGTGGATCCAACCTTTCGGGTGGCGAATTGCTCGTGTCAACTGATCGAGGCACTTCCTGGAGCAAAAAGGTGGTTCACTTTCCACAATGGTTGAGGGACATCGCGTTCACTGATTCCCTCACTGGCTGGGCAGTTGGAGGTCAAGGATCAATAGTTACCTCAACAAACGGCGGCGATTTGTGGATCTCAAGAATTGTAGGCAGTGCCAACTTGAAGACTGTTACGTTCGTCAACCACGATCACGGCTGGTGTGGAGGCGCCGGTGTGGTTCTCTCGACTACGGACGGAGGGCTGAACTGGTCCACTTCAACGATCGCCAACGGGGACGACATTAATTCCATCTATTTCAAGAATCAGTTCGAAGGATGGGTTTGCGGAGGGTCAGTGAACGAATCGCGCGGTCACTTTTCAAGACTCGACGAATGGGTGGAGTGTAGGTGATGTCGTGGTCCGGTCAATAGATGCAGGGGCGAGTTGGTTCCAATGTTCGGATCAAAACTGCCCTCGCGGAACGCTGACCGATGTGTTGTTTATTGACGAGAACACAGGTTGGATTTCCGGCTTCCCAGGACAGATACTACACACGACTGATGGAGGGAGCAGCTGGACAGGACAACGTACCCCAACCCATGGTGCGATTCTCAAAATCAAGATGGTCAAAGGGGGGGTAGGATTTGCAGCAGTTGGGGGCAATGGGATCCTCAAAACTATTTCCGGGGGAAACGTTAGTTCGATCAATGAGAGAGTGTACTCAACGCCGGCCTCGCCAGAACTACTTCAGAATTTCCCCAATCCTTTTAATCCAACGACAACAATCCGCTACACGCTGCCAGAACGTACGCGAGTGAGGATGGAGGTCTTCAATACCCTGGGTCAGATGGTGGCCAGGATTGACGATGGCGTAAAGAACGCTGATGAGCATGACGTTCGATTCGACGCAAAAGGATTCCCTTCCGGCGTCTATCTGTGTCGATTGATTGCAGGGGGATATTTTGGAGTTCGGCCAATTGTTCTTTTGAAGTGATGCAGGAAGGAAATATTGTGTGTCGATTTCTTGCGTTGTTATGTTCCCCTAATATGTCTGTGGTAAATATTCAACAGCTCCATTGTACTAGCGGGGGGTGCGGGCAATAAGTGGATGCACAGAAGACTGGCCTTTGGCTAAGCAACGCTGGGACTTCCGCGCCTTCTCTCAATACTAGCTGCGCACTTGTCCCTCACGGATGTTGACACCCTTCGAAGCAATGAGTAACTTGTCGTAGGATTTCCCCGCTCATTGAGAAGCCCATTCGTCAGAGTATCGATGGATGGGCTTCTTTGGTTTTTCAGCCACGTGCTGGCGCCGTCACCACGCCAATGCCGTTGAAACGAATCTAATCTGCAGGAGAGTTCATGCGGGCGGTTGGTACAGTCCTTTTCGCTGTCGTGCAGTTCTGTCTTGCTCCTCACCTGTCACGCTCGCAGTGGGTGCAGACCAATGGACCGTTTGGGGGGCGGATCACAGCTCTGGGGGCCAACAGTAAAACCCTTTTTGTCGGAACCGATGGCGCCGGCGTTTTTCGTTCGACGAACGAAGGGATGAGCTGGTCTGCAGCGAAAAACGGACTTGATAACCCGACGGTTTACGCTCTCGCGGTTCGCGACACGATGCTCTTTGCGGCAGGCGATATCAGCGGGATATACAGGTCGACGAATAACGGGAACCAGTGGGTGCAGAGCGGTCTGGCCGGCATCCCCATTGACTACCTCGTTGCATCCGGGATCACCCTTCTCGCCGCAACGCGAACGGGGATTGTCTTTCGGTCAACCAACAATGCTTCAACGTGGACGGTCCCGGATTCGGGATTGACTACTTCGTATTTGACCTGTTTGGCGGCCAACGACAGAATGATGTTTGTCGGGACGGGAGATGGTGGAGTCTTTCGATCGACGGATCAAGGCCGGACCTGGGTCACCGTGAACCTCGGTTTACCCGGTTCCTTCTTTGTCGTGGCGTCTCTTGCGGCCGACGATAGCTCCGTTTTTGTCAGCTGCAACGGCAGAGTCTATTGCATGCCCTGCGACAGTACGCGGTGGACGGCTGCCGATCGGAGGCTCTACGGTGCTCCGACCGGCCCAATTGCAGTTCATGGTTCTTCGGTATTCGCCGTTACCGACAGCGGGATGTATCACTCGACCAACACCGGGTCACGCTGGTTCCCCTGGAACTCCGGGTTGAAGAATCCTGAGGTCTTCTGTCTTGGTTTTATAGTTTCCACCATATATGCCGGGACAGATGGCGCTGGCATATTCCGTCTGACAGAAGGAGCCAATACGTGGGAAGGGGTGAATACGGGGATCGTCAACACTACCATTAGCGCGCTCTGCGTCCATGGGAAGAACCTCTTCGCCGGAGTCTTCGGCGGCGGGGTCTTTCGTTCACCCGACGACGGGACAACATGGTCGTCTATCGACTCCGGATTGACCAATGCATATGTCTATCGCCTCCTCGCGACGGATTCCGCGCTCATTGCCGGGACCTTCAATGGCGGAGTGTTTCGTTCGACAGACGATGGAGCGCATTGGTCCAGGCCTGACGCCGGGATGACGGTTCGGGGGATGAGGAGCAATACGGTCGGGTGCCTCGCCGCAATCGAGAATCAGATCTTCGCCGGGACCGAAAATGGAGTTTTCCGCTCGACCGACGATGGGAAAACATGGTTTCCGACCGACACGACTTGGAATCATGGATCTGTGTATGCGCTCGCCCTCAGCGACATAAATCTCGTTGCGGCCACTGACCAGGGAATCGTCCATTCACCTGACGGGGGCGCACATTGGACTGCGTCGGATTTTTGGTTCAATGCCAGAGATTTCCTTGTGGCCGGTACGGATCTGCTCGCGTGCGGTTTCAGTCCTCAGATCGCGTACTCTCAGGACAACGGCGTCACATGGATGGAGAAAGGTACCGGGTTGCCCGAAGCATATATGTACGATCTGGTCCCCGTCGGCGAGGATTTGTTCGTGGGAACGGATTGCGGAGTCTACCGATCCACCACCCTCGGCAACGAATGGGAAGGGGTGAACGATGGCCTGGGTTGCCCGGGAGTCAATACTCTCGCCGTCATGGGGACCAACGTCTTCGCCGGGACAGGCATACCCGTCTATGGGTACAACGCCGGTGGCGTGTGGAAACGTCCATTGTCGGAACTCGTGACCTCGACGGGGAGAGCGAAGGGAATGGGCTCGACGTTCACCCTCGAGCAGAACTACCCGAACCCGTTCAATCCGACGACGACTATTCAGTTCGTCGTGGGAGGAGTCGTCGCCCCGAGCGGAGCGTTTCGCAGCGGAGCCGAGGGGCCAACAACAGTTATCAGTGAACAGTGGACAGTAGACAGTAAAGTGCGGCTTGCGGTGTATGATGTGTTGGGCAGAGAAGTGGCTATTCTGGCGAACGGCAGATATCCTGCGGGGGAATACACGTTTACTTTTGATGGAACGCACCTGGCCAGCGGTGTGTATTTTTGCCGACTTACCGCAGGCACGTATTCCGCCGTTCGCATGATGATGCTCGTTCGATAGTCCTCCATTGGAGGGAGGAGACAAAGGAGTCAACGTCATGCGCAATGCAATCGTCGTTCTGGCTCTCGTGTTCCATCAGTCCGCATTCGCACAGTGGGTCCAAACCGACGGACCCCGAGGCTGCAACATCATTGACCTCACGAGCGGCGGTGATACGCTGTATGCCAGCGCCGTGCTCGGGATACTCCGGTCGACAGACGCGGGCGCGAGCTGGACGATCATGAACACGTCAACCGGCGGATCACTGGCGGTTGCCTCCGGCGAGCTTTTCGTCGGAAGAGGCGGAGTGAGTGCATCCTCTGATGGTGGACGCAGTTGGGCGGGTGTAAATGCCGGACTCCCGAACGGGCACGTCACCGCGATCGCGGCGATGCAGAATATCCTCTTCGCTTCTGTGATGGGGACGATGCTCATGCTCCCTGATCCCGGAACCTTTCGATCGACCGATCTCGGCAAGACGTGGGAGCTTGTCGCTCCAGGAATGACATTCAACACGATGATCGACGAGGTGTCTCCCTTCAATGACTCACTCTTCTTTGCCGGAGCCGGAGGACCTGAAATGAATACCACCGGAATCCTGGTTTCAGCGGACCACGGTAGGACGTGGCGTTCGTGCTCCGTCCAAGGCGGGGACATCCGTTCTCTGGTTGCGCTTCCCACCCACGGCGACTCGTCGTGCGTCCTTGCCGGAGGAACAGGCGGGGTCTTTCGTTCGACCGATGATGGTCAACACTGGGAAAGCTCCAACATCGGACTCTCAGACTCCGTGGTGAGCGCCCTGGCGTTTTGCAGCGATAGCGTGGGCGGAGTGATCCTCTTCGCAGGGACCGAAAAGGGGAGCGTCTATCGGTCGCGGACCCTCGGAGCATCTTGGGAACAGAGAGGTGCAAGCCCGAATTCGGGCATGAGCAACACTTCCATCTCTGCGATCAGAGTCATCGATGGAGCGGTTGTTGTCGGAACATCGGCGGGCATCTTTCGCTCGACGAATGAGGGCGAGACTTGGGAAATCGTCCGTGCGGGTACACCCTACGCTCTCGTCCAATCCCTGGCAGTCCGAGCCTCCGGGGAGGGAAACGAGACTGTCTTCGCGGGAACAGCAGGTTCCGGCCTCTTCCGGTCCACCGACAACGGTGATCATTGGGAGAATGCCAACAACGGATTGCCGAGCGCGGGAATTGGTCTGCTCGCCGCGAACAGCACGAGTGTCTTCGCTTCATGCACCAGAGGGATCTATCGCTCAACTGACGACGGAACGTCGTGGGTTCGGAGCAGCACTGGTTTAAGTGATTCGACGAATTATTCGCTGATCGTGATGGGGTCGACACTCTACGCAGGGGCATACCTGGACAAAGTCTTCCGCTCCACGGATAACGCCGAAACCTGGCAGCTCGTTCACACTGACCAAGGGGGCGAGTATATCTTTGCGCTGGCGATCATCGGGTCATACGTGTTTGCTGGGGGCGAAAACGGGGTGTATCGTTCTTCTGACGGCGGCGACTCGTGGGCCCATTTGGGTGTCGGCTTGCCGTATCCCGGCCCATCGGCATTTGCAACGGTCGGCGATACGCTGTTCGCAGCGACAAACGGAGGGGGAGTGTATCGTTCAACAGATTATGGCGGCAGCTGGACACAGCTCAACAACGGCCTCGGCAGCAACTTGTTCTTTGCGCTGCTTGCTTCAGGGAGCAGACTTTTCGCCGGGGGGACGGGCGTCTATTTGTCGAAGGACCGCGGGGAGAACTGGGCGCGGCTTGACAGTGGACTGGCGGGAACGGCACTTGCCGTGTCGGCCACCCAACTTCTTGTCTCGGGAGCATCCGATGGAATTTCCCAACTCCGCACGGGTGGTGTCTGGCGAATCCCTCTCTCTGCGATTACATCCATCCCACCGGGCAGGAGCAACACGCCGACCGCAGCCATTCTTTTTGGGAACTACCCGAACCCCTTCAACCCGACGACTATGATTCGCTACGGTCTCCCTCATCGCTCGCACATTCTCCTGACCGTCTACAACACCCTCGGCCAGAAGGTCGCGGAGCTTGTGAACGGCGACATCGAGGCGGGCTTTCACTCCGTCCAATTCGACGCCCGCAATCTCGCGAGCGGCGTCTACTTTTATCAATTGCAGGCAGGCACGTTCGTCCAATCTAGGAAACTCTTGCTGCTTCGCTAATCCCGACGTTCTTTGTCGGGACTATCGCCTGACAGCCGACTCGTTCGTGGCGACGAAGAAATTATTGCTCGTGCGCTAAAAGTGGGATCCCAAATCAATACCATTCGGGGCCGATGGAAACACTGTGGAGGCCTCCTCGAGTAATCATGATGTCGAAGGATTTGCATTTCTCATGCTGCATGAAATCCGATGAAACCAGGAAAGGCGCAAGTTTTATGAACACGATCGTCCGATTCACCATTGTGTGCATTGTCGTAATGATCGTCTCCGATGAGCTGGTCGCTCAATGGGTACAAACAAATGGCCCTTATGGAAGCGATGTCTATGTCCTTGCCAATAGTGGAACGAATCTCTATGCAGCGACATTCAATGGCGTTTTTCTCTCAACGAATAATGGCGCCAACTGGGTCCAGACCAGTCTGCCACGTTCTACTGTGTACGGATTCGCCGTTGATGGAGCGAATGTTTTTGCGGGGATGCCGGGCGGGGGGATCTACGTATCAACAGACAACGGCTTCGCCTGGACCAATAGAGATAGCGGGTTAACTGACACCTATGTTTTTTCTTTGATGGCGTTTTCGAATGGCCAAGGTGGCACAAACGTTATCGCTGGCACCACCGGCGGCACATTCTTGTCCACGAATAATGGGGTGAGTTGGGCCATCGACACTGTGGGAATGGGGACTGCCGACGTCTTTTCCTGTGTGTACACAGGAAGCGATCTCTTTGCCGGGACATCCGCAGGTGTCTATCTGTCCACCAATAGCGGAGCAAGCTGGAGAGCTGTCAACAACGGCCTGGCTTCTCCCTATACCACTGTGCTTGCGGTCTCCGGCGCCAAGGTATTTGCAGGGACTTCGGGCGGCATCTCCTTGTCTACCAATAACGGCTCGAGCTGGTCGCCCGTTGACAGCGGGCTTACCCAGTCGAGCATAAATGCATTCGCTGTATCAGACACGCATATCCTTGTCGGAACCAATGACGGCGTTTTTGCATCGACCAATGATGGCTCGTCCTGGACGGCTGTGAGCAATGGACTGACGGATAAGAGAGTCCAAGCACTATGCTTTGTTCCCAATGGCAGCGGCGGTATGAGTGTCTTTGCCGGGACTTTTGCCGGGGGCGTGTTCGTGTCATCGAATTACGGTTCCAGCTGGACGGCCGTCAACACCGGTCTGAGGTACAATTATGTCCTTGCCCTTGCCGCCACTTCCAATGGGTCGGGTGGTTCAAGAATCTTTGCGGGAACTGAGGTCGGAGGGGTCTTTCTTTCCAACGACAATGGTACATCCTGGACTGCGATGAATCAAGGCTTGACCTCGACCAACGTCGAAGCCATCGCTGTGTCCGGCATGGATATTTTTGCAGGAACCAGCGGCGGTGTCTACCTTTCAACCAATAGTGGGGGAAGCTGGGTGGAAAGGGACAGCGGTGTGACGAACACCACTATCACATCCCTTTCCGCCTCCGGACAAACTGTCATTGCGGGTACAAGCGGGGGTGTTTTTGTTTCGACAAATGGCAGTATGAGCTGGAGTCAGACCGGCCTGCCCCCCTCGTCCTTCGGATCGGTGGCCATCTCCGGATCGACGATTCTTGCCGGAGCGAGTGGTGGTGGCGTCTTCGTCTCCACGAACAGCGGCGCGAGTTGGGCTCTTGACACCGTTGGCATGGGCTCTGTTCGTGTCCTCTCACTCGGGTTGAGGGGCGGCGATCTTTTTGCCGGCACAGTAGGCGGCACGTTTCACTCCAGCAACATGGGATCGAGCTGGGTCAGGATCGATTCCAACCTCGGCAGTGTGTACGTCCACGGATTTGAGTTCCTCGATACCCATCTCTTTGTCGGATGCTACGGGGCTGGCGTGTACACTTCCTCGAACAACGGCTCCATCTGGGATGAGGTGAATACGGGGTTGACGGAGATGAGGGTGTACTCTCTGGCGCTCACAAGCACAGATCTCTTTGTCGGAACGGAAGACGGCCTGGTATTTCGAAGACGTATTTCAGAGATGATCACATCGTTGGACGAAAAGGAGGAAGGGCTCCCTGCGAAGTATGAGTTGAGTCAGAACTATCCGAACCCGTTTAACCCAACAACCACTATCCGCTACGTACTCCCAAATCGATCTCGCGTTACGTTAACAGTCTTCAACACTCTCGGTCAAAAGATGGCAATTCTCGTGGATGGTGAGGTCGAAGCCGGCTACCACGAAGTCCAGTTCGACGGCTCGAATCTCGCGAGTGGCGTCTACTTTTATCAATTGCAGGCAGGCACGTTCGTCCAATCTAGGAAACTCTTGCTGCTTCGCTAATCCCGACGTTCTTTGTCGGGACTATCGCCTGACTGCGGGCAGCTTCACGACTACCAAGTCGATGCTCTTGGTCCGATAAGAAGATCTACTGTGCTCCATTGCCTGCATACCCCAATAGCGAGAGCATCATCAACCCGTAGCGCTTCCCCAGCTCTCTGTACCCAGCCGCATTGAAATGCAGATGGTCCGGACGACTTGTGCAGCCCTTCGAAGATATGACGTGAGCGTTGGGAATCGTTTTCGGCAGTTCGTCAATGACCGTATTCATGGCCGCACACGCGCCGCTCTGATCGGCATTGACGAGCTCTCCGGCAAGCAGCGGCACTTCTCTGGACTTGAGATTCAGGTCCTTGATAAGGTTGTCATAGATCGCTTTGACCTTCGACGGCCACTCTTTGTCGTTCGGGTTTGACTCTCCCTGATGCAACAAAATTCCCTTGATCACACCATCTTTCTGCGCCAGCCTGCCCATCTCTACGAGACGGGCATACGGATTTCCGCCGTAGCCCTCGATGATGGGCTTCATCCACGTTGGCGCCGTTGAAGCGTACGACTCATAGTTGGCTTTGTCGAAGAGCTCAATTTTGCACCCGGCAACGGAGACATTGACAATGCCGACCCTGATGGTCTTCGGAAGATTGGCAACCAACGTTCTGCCAAAATAGTCGGCGGGACAAAGACCCGTGGTGCTCCTGCACAGTGGAGGGACAGCAGGATACCAATTCCCTTCTTTTCTGCCCATCGTGGGAAAATCAACCGCAGCCAGAACCTGGAAACGACTATCCACCGTTGTGTCCTGCGGCTCAACCCCGGGGAAGCCCTCCATGTTCGACTGTCCAAAACAGAGGAATACGTAGAACGTTGTATCTTGGGAGAAGGCATTCATCGCTGCGAAAAGCAATCCTGCAAACAAGAAGAGTTGTGTCTTCATTTTCATCGGAGTAGGAATGTTTGTTGAACTTGATATAATCTGGTTTTCATCAAATGTCAAGGGGAACTGCGCGAAAATTCTCTCAGCAAGAAACAACGTTTCCAATTGTGGCGCAACACTTTACGGTCTACGGCGTATCATAGGGTGTCCCACCTTCCCTTCCGACTGCCAAAGAGGACAGATTCCATGCGCACAATCCGGTTGGTCTGCATTTGCCTCCTCTCCGCGGCTGCGGCCTTCAGTCAGTCCGGTTCCCTTGACCTCACACTCGGAAAGACAGGCCTCAGCTTTGGCAATGGACAGGACATGACCGGGATTCGATTTGCCTGGCGCGATGGACATTTCAATCGGGTGAACGGACTCAATCTGTCAGCGTGGGTTCCCTATGACACGGTCTCCGGTGAAGTGAATGGAGTCGCATTCGGCATTATTGGACCGGCCGCACAGCAGATGCACGGACTCTCGATCGGACTGGTAGGCGTACTGGCAAATAGGTCAATGGAAGGCATCAACCTGGGAGGACTCGGACTGGTCTCGCAAGGCGTGATGACCGGTGTCAACTTCGGCGGCCTGGGTCTAGTGGCCCAGGGAACCGTAACGGGGATCAACATCGCGGGGCTCGGTGTTGTCTCTCAGGGTTCAATAGCCGGCATCAATACAGCGGGGCTCGGACTTGTCGGTCAGCAGAAAATGCGTGGGATCAACATCGGTGGTCTCGGGACAGTGGCCCAGGGTGACATCTCCGGATTGAACATCGGCGGTCTTGGGCTGGTGACACAGGGCGACCTTGCGGGATGTTCCGTGGCCGGACTGGGAGTTGTCTCACAAGGTGCGATTCGAGGGGTGACCATTGCGGGTCTCGGGTTAGTTGGTCAGGGGGGAATCACCGGGATTAATCTCGCAGGCGTGGGTTGTGTGGCGAAGGAGGAAATCACCGGGGTCTCCGTCACCGTCGGGATGGTCCGGTCCGAACGGGGCATCACGGGTGTCACCATCGGATGCTACAGATTAAAGGCACCGGTGATTTCCGGTGCGAATGTATCCGTTCTCTGGACAGAGTCCACCGAGTTGACTGGTGTTACCGTTGCCGGCTACAACCGAACGTTCGGTGTGCAGCGGGGTCTAGTTATCGGCATCTTCAATCACACCGAGAGTCTCCTCGGGGTTCAAATCGGCCTCCTGAACTACGCGGAGAACAACCCGTCATGGGCAAGAATTCTGCCGTTTATTAACGCAAACTTCTAATGTACCTTCCACTCGTCTGCAGACGATGGCCTCGCCAGCCATCCGCTACTTGAAATCCGGCGTCAGGATTTCTGATGTCTGGATCTTTGACTGTATCAAGCGCACAGTTCCTTGACATGCTTCTGGGGTAAGGGTAATTTTCAAGAGAGGACAACCGAATATATCGCACGGGAGTGCGAAGATCGTTTTGGCTGAGAATCCAGGTGCTCATTGAAATGAAGCCCATCCGTCAGAGTATTTGATGGATGGGCTTGTGTGCATTAAACAAGATGGATTTGCCTGAGCCCTGCTCGTCATTGCGGGAAGGCCCGAGGAGAAGGCAGACAAAACCGTCTGCATGACTGTGCCCGACTCGAGGGCTTCATGAAACGCCACTCTTCTGCACTGCGCGTCTCCATGGTTCTCTGTTCCGCAGAGTCGTTGAACAGAGTGGCTGGGTCTGGAGCAACCCATTGCCACAAGGGAATTATCTGAACGTTGTTCTCTTTACCGATACCCGCACTGATACCGCTGTGGGGGAGGGCGGCACAATTCATAAGAGACGCAATGAATCAGTACAATCGGAATTTAGCTTGGTTCAGCCCCCGGGGACTTCAATGGTCCCCAATTCGGAGTGCCCGGCAATCGCCGACCTCAGGCGTTGGCGGCCCTCAAGATTCTTGCTGGATATGACAATGAAATGGACCTTGGCTCGACCCAAGTGGTGGACTGTAATCATGATCTCGGCGCTCAGCGTTTGCGCATATGGTCAGCAACCACTGCTGCAGATTACCTCAAAACCCACTGGTGCAAGGATTACGATCGGAGGGATTGATCGGGGATACACACCTTGTGCTCTCCAGCCTACGGACACTGGCCGATTGACAATCGAACTTCGTGCAGTCGGGTACCCTGTGCTCAAAGATACGCTGAAGAAGCAGCCCGATTCAATGCACTCTGTTGAAGAGGTCCTCCCTCGATTTGCATCGATCAGGATCGTATCGCACCCCACGAATGCTCGCGTCGTGATTGATGGCCACGGAAGCTGCACGACGCCGGCCGCCGCGGCGAATGGCAGGGGAACACGTGGCAGGGGTAAGCGCCTACCAAGCGGCCCGCCAGCTGCCCAACGCGATGGCGGTCATGATAGGATGATTGTTGATCTGTAGGAAGAGCCCGCAGTCGATCCTGGCCGATGTAAATCGAAAAGACGTTACGACGAACATCTCTACGTATCCTTGCGGTGCTCCGGACACGGAGGCGACAATCCAGGCAATGTTCTCGACAGGGAGTTGGCATGCGCAATCCTCAAGATCTGGTCTCATGTATGCAGGACTTCTGCGGCTTCCTCAAACGGCTCGGGGATGTCCAGGCTGAGGTTCTCCTGACTCCGATGGCGGAAGGCAGATGGTCAGTGCAGGAAGTCATTGCGCACATCATGACCTACGATGAGAGCTTCCTTCAGTCCGTCGTGCTTCCGATTGAGAATGGAAGGCAACCTCATATCGCCGACGAGGCGGACAACCAAGCTTTCAATGAGAGGGCCGCTTCGCTCGGGCGGACACTGACAAAAGTCCGATTGCTTGAGAGGGCTGCCGATGCACGCAGGCAGTTGGTGGACCAATTACGGCGGTTGCCCGCGGAGGCATTTCGGACGAAGGATGAAGGACTCGCTGGTCGCGACCTGGCCGAGGTTCTCGACAGGGATTTCGTGTCTCACGATAGAAGCCATCTTGAACAGATGCAAAAGTACTTGAAATGCCACGGGTACCATGACTTTGACTGTGGAGCCCAGCCTTCCAACGGAGGGGAAAAAGATGGCTGATGGACGCGGTCGAGTCTGCTGAGCAGGGACTGCGAGGGGCAAAGGCACTCGTTCGCTTCATCCGTTGCCCACCTTTTAGATCTCATCATGGCGAGAATCTCTTCCTCCCCACCCTCCGTTCTCGGCACCTTTCTGGGACGCGGGTCACTCTGCAGACGGGAAGGTGCTTTTTCTTGGAGAACCCCCATTGCCGACTTCTTCCCTTGAAGGACTTCCGCTTCGCGCAGCTTTGCGACTATCTCTTCTGCTGACCACCGTTGCCTGACCATTGCTCTCTCCCAGGTGCCCGAGAAAGTCGTCTTGAATTCTGATCCTTGTATAATACCCCGGGGTCAGGCCGCATTGCGCTTGAAGAACGCGATATAAGACGGTCTGGATTGAACCATTGTTGCCTACCGGCTGTTGTGAGTCCATAGTGTTTTCCCTAGCACCCATGAGTGTGCCCTTGCGGCCAACGATGCTCTCATAATCTGAAGAGGTTCTCTGTGCTTCGTACTCTCGGTGGTTTCTTCTGTTGTATGATGCTCACAACCTTGCTTCCTGCGCCTCGGGTCCACGCCCAGGTGCCACCGGCGGATTTCTCGTTCAGCGCCACAGCCGGGAGCACCGGTCGGGGGCGGCAACAAGAACACATCACCATCGATAGTGCGCGAACCGTCAGGTTCGTCCGGTACGAGAATGCAGTCAACGGCGCAGTGCTGGCCGACACGACATTCACCATCAGTACCTCTGGCTTTCAGAGCCTCTGGAAATCTCTTCTCGACAATAACTTCGCGTCCCTCAACGGTCGTTACGTCGACACGACCGTTCATGGTGGCGGGTTTCTCCTTGTTACCGTTAAGGCGAATGGCGCCGCCCACCAGGTTTTACTCCGAAACGCATCGCAGAGTGCGGTTCAGTCGATGCTTGGAGTCCTCGATTCCGTTCTCCCCTTTTCGGCCCGTTTGCACTACTCACCTCCCCCGCACTTTAATAATGTCCCGATTGACCCGTGCGCTCCTCCGCCAGGGTTCCTGATAGGACCGCAGAACCCAACGACAGGTTCGTTGGCAGGGAAAAAGAGCAGCGGACGCACCGGACCTCCCATCATCACCCTCGGAAATCCGGTGGTCGCGTCTCATCCCGGGACTGTTGTTGCCTACACCGCCCCGCTGGATTTGGTCGTACAACAGGGGAGGGCCAAGCTCAAAAGCAAGGGAGCATACAACGGGGACGCGGTTTCCATCACGATTGACAATACCGACCCGCTCCCGCAATCGTCGATTGAAATTCAATTGTACCTCGAATTCTGGGGACCCGAAGCGAACCCTGCGACCATCCAGAACATCATCAGCGACATACAACAGAAGTGGGCGGGCGCAAAACAATCCAACGGGACCCCGGTTCATCTCTCGGTCATCAGCCGGCTGAATCCCGATGCCACCAGCCCGCCGGGGACACCCGGATTCCATCAAATCCAGATCGTCGCCCCCGACGTGGTCCGTTCGTCAGTGTCAGGAGACAGCAAAGCGTTCGGTATCAACTATGGCACAGGAAGCGGAACATGGGAGACGCTCCAGAAGCCAGGGGTCTATGCGCATGAAGCTGGGCATCTGATGGGGTTGGAAGACCAGTACGATGACTGGATGAAACAACCCGATGGGAGCTGGCTGAGCGAATCGGATGGCCTGATGTACGCCAACACTGCGGACTTTGCGCAGTACGCTGCATCACGGGAGTCGGGCCTTACGGCAAATGTCATCGCGAAGTTTCTGGCCGACAAGGACGGCTATTCAGTTCCGAGGGCCGGGCATCAGCATGATCTGATGGCGGATTACAGTCAGCCCGTCCTCCAATCCGACATCGACAATATCACGGCAAACCCCGGCCTTCTCGTCAACATCCCGAGCGGCGATGTGCTTGCCAACAGAAATCCCAGTGCGCAGAATCTCGTCGTGACGCATTCGGACGAGCTGTTTGTTCCGCCCGGCGGGAAACGTACGCTCAACGGGATGTTTGCGTCCTGCATTGACGGCCACAAGCTTCAACCTCAAACCGATGATGTCTTCGACCTTGTCCCATCGCTCACGGCATGGGGCGGGTATGGAGGGGCCGCTCAACTGCAATCGCTGGTTACGTACATCGATACAAATCAGCTTTACTGCGGACTCACGAATGATGCACAGAAGGCCATTTGGAGATTGACCGACAACGAGCCGGCAACCGGATCGGAAACGACGGTTCTTCTTGGCGCAGGTCTCAATCCAGGAACAGCATTCATCGATTTTCCTCATTTGACTGGTGCTCAACGGACGGACACCACGGCCATCGTTCTTGTCCCGAATGAGCTGTTCTCGGGACAAATCACCCCCAGATTTGCAGACGGGTCTCCCGGCGTGCAAGCCGGGTTCAGGGGCGACGTACACAGTCCATCGGTGGGAGGATATTCCAATTCGTTTACATGGTCTGCCACCGGACCCGGCCCGGTTGTCCTGAAATCGGCCGGAGACAGCGCGACGTTTACACCAGGCAAGACCGGCCTGTATGAGCTCGGACTCACGGTGTCTGTGATGGATTCTTCGACAGGAGTCCGGAATTTTCCCGGGAGGCAGCAAGGATACCTGGTTGTCGCCGATGCGTTTACAGAGACGTTTGAACACGCGGACCTTACGACGATGTTTCCGTGGAAGACCTACGGCGCTACTCCCTGGAAAATCTCTTCCGCTCAATCGGTTACCGGAGGTTTCAGTGCGGAAGGCGGAGGAATGACGAGCGATTTCATCACCTCACTTACTTCTACCCTTGAGATCCTTGTCTCAGTACCGCAAGACAGCATGGTGACGTTTTTTGTGAAATCTGCTTCGTCGTATGTGCCTGACGCCATCACGTTCTCGATTGACAGCGTCGTGATGTCCTACACGAATGGCTATACCGACTGGACGGTTGAGCGGGATTTCTTGCCGGCAGGCAAGCATACACTACAGTGGACTGTCTCCCAACAAACCGATACACCGGGAAAATTCTGGATAGACGATATTCTGTTTCCCTCGAATTCCATTGTGACAGAGGTGTCCGGAAATTCGGCGCTGCCCGTTGAATGGAAGCTGTTCCAGAACTACCCCAATCCGTTCAACCCGGCGACAACGATCGCCTACGACCTTCCGAAAGACTCGCACGTCACGCTTGCCCTCTACAACGTTCTGGGCCAGGAGGTGTCAACGCTCGTGAACTCTGAACAAGTCGCAGGACGATATCGCGTTGTGTTGGATGCGGGAAGATTGGCGAGCGGTGCGTACTTCTATCGCCTGCAGGCGGGTACATATGTGGATACGAAGAAGCTTTTGCTTGTGAGGTGAAATCTGCACGGGGAATGAAGCGAGGGCTCGGCTCGGCGGGGTCATTGAGGCGCCGAGTCTGCCCTAGACGCCTCACACCAGTTCCCAGCCCTCCTCTGTCCAAGACTCACGTTCGTCGATTCCGCGCCGATGTCCTTCTGGCTTTACTTCCGAGGACAACCAGTCCACGTTGGATCGGAGTGGTCGCCGAATCCTTCACTGAATGGGCAATGCAATGATGCGGATTCACAACGTATGATCCTGCGTCGGTAAGATTACTCCGCCCCTCATGTTTGCTATCTTGATTCTCCACACTCTTGGCGCAACACCTGACCGTCAACGGCGTATCAAATGATGAGTCACCACGGCTCCGTCAAGCCGATGATGTCGGGTTCCTATCTTCCATTTCAGTTTCATAGGTCTTACAGTTGTCAGCGCTGGCATGGCATCACCGATTGTCAGTCCGTGATCCTGAATTCATTTGCCTGGCGCAATGCCCGCTCGTCGTGAACGCTCCGAACCAGCCCTCGGAATCTAAAGTACGTAGCTGCTTCCTGCATTCGTCATTGTGATTTCATTTCGAATTTTCTTGTGGCACAAACTTCAGGTGGTCTCCTTGAAATACTTACTTACGCTCGTTCTCTGCGCGGTCCTGGTCCAGGGAAATCTCTGGGCCCAACCCGCAATCGCAAACAAATTTGTCTACCGTTCTCACACATACAACGGGACGACCCTCCCGTATAGACTGTTCATTCCCGACGGGTATTCAAGCGCCAAGCGCTACCCTATTATGTTCGCGCTGCACAGTGCCGGAGAACGGGGAACGGACAACAACACTCAGATTACGCAGACGCGGTTCGCCACCTGCTGGGCGGATTCGATGGCTCAGCTGCAGCATCCTTGCTTTGTCGTGGCTCCACAGTGCCCAATGACCGGCGGATGGAGTACCTCGGATCCCACGTCCCCAATTCGGCCCGAACTTGCGACGGCGATCGACATTCTGGATTCACTTGTCCGGGAATTCTCCATCGACACAAACCGGATCTACGTTACGGGCTTCTCGATGGGCGGAAACGGAACATGGGATGTCATTATGCGGTTTCCCAATCGTTTCGCCGCCGGTGTCCCAATGAGCGGGGCTGCGAATCCGGCATTCGCCTACTTGTGTGCGGATGTGCCCATCTGGGACTTCCACGGTACAGTTGACGCGCTGGTCCCCGTCCAATATTCACGCATGTTAATCGATTCGCTTCGCGCCCTTGGCCGATCGGCGGTGTACACGCATTGCCACAACCTGGATTGCTCCGGACTTCCGGACAGCGCCATCGCCATGGCGGTGAGGAGCCACGAGGATCTCTTCTACACGGAGATCAAGGACTTCGGGCATACCTATGGAATCTGGGGTACCACCAGCAACTATCCGTTCCTCCCTTCCTGGTTGTTTGACAAGTATAAGAAGCGGCCGGGATCGATAGCGCTCACCACTCTGAAATCCTATACAACGCTCAGCGGCAACGCGACGATAACCTGGGGCTCGACAGCAGGAGACAGCGTGGAAATCTGGTTTTCGCCCGACGCAGGGTCGACCTGGCAACCGGTTGCGAACGCCCCCAACACAGGGACATTCGTCTGGAACAGTGCTCTCGTGCCGGACTGCGCCTTCGGATCCGTCAAGCTGTTCCTGAAGACTGGGGAAGGGTTCATCATCGGGAGCGACCGCTCCTCGTATTTCGCCGTTCACAACACGCAGAATGTTCCGCCGTTCATCTGGCTGCTCAATGACGTGTTCACCACCGGCCTTGCCATTCAGCAGGACTCGCTCGACTTGAGTATCCTCGCCGGTGATCCCGCAGGGTCAGTACTCGCCGCTTCCGTCGAGTACAGCAGCGATAGCGGTTCAACGTTCGTCCAAATCGACTCCTTCGCAGTCCCCACGAATCCCGCGCCGCAAGTGAGGCGGATCGGCCTCGGCCCTCTCGCCAACAGCAACCAGGGGGTTCTCGCGCTGACCGTCGATAACGGGACCATGACGTCACACGCGAAGAGTTTCACCTTTCCGAAGATCACGCTCCGGTCGCTCGGCACGGCGGTTACGCGCACTGCCGGATCGTCAGCGGCTACGATGACAATCCATGTGGTTTCTTCTACGGCACTCACCGGGCACCACTACCGGGTGACATTCGATGATACATCTTCTGCACAGAAACAGTACATGGTGCAGGATCTGGACCGCGGCACCACGGTCGTCCAGCATGCCACAGAACTCGACGGGGTGAAGGAAGGCCCTCTCTTTGACGGCATTCGTCTTGTGATCGCCGATGTGACGATGCCGAGCGTTATTGCCGACAGCACACGCTGGACCAAGGGGGCTTCAACACTGAGGCCGACTATTCGCGTTCCGACCAACGGGAAACCCAACTTCAATGACTACCAGATCACGTTGTTCTCTACCGTCGTGGACACCTCGAAGGAGGGATTTGGGCCGGTGGCCGCTCCACTGAAGTTTCTCGTCTGGAATGTGACGAAAAATCGAAAGGCCGCTGTCGTCTACTACGATGCCAACGGCGACAGCACGATCGGTCCTGACGTCAGGATTGACATCCTTGAACCCAACGGCGTGGGGAGGCTGGTGCCGGCCTGGTCATTGATCTTTGTCGGGCAGGCGGGAGACGTTGTGCCCGTGGCCGGCGATCAATTTCGTTCTGAGCACGGTGAAGCCGCTGACATCGTCCGATGTGTACGAGTTTACCGGCACAGTTTCTTCAGTCCAGCCGAGCTCGGCCCCGCAGGCGTTCTCGCTCGAGCAAAACTATCCCAATCCGTTTAATCCGGTCACTACAATCAGGTTCGGATTGGCAATGACGGCCGACGTGGACCTGAATGTCTTTGATATCCTGGGCAGGAGGGTGGCGGTGCTTGTGAACGAGAGAATGGGTCCGGGTTACCACCAGGTAAAATTCGACGGCTCCCATCTGGCGTCAGGCGTCTATTTCTATAGATTGACTACGGGGAGCTTTGTGCAGACACGGAAACTACTTCTCTTGCGCTGATCGAAGACTCGCTGTGGATCAGGAAGAAGGCCCGGGGGCCATGGAATGTCCCGGGCCTTTTTGTTTTGGATACATGCCATCCTGTCCGTGCAGTCAATCCGTGCGCCACGGTGATATGGAAACTCACCCCCGGGAAAACCCTTCATTCGAGCATTGCACTTAATGCGCCTGTTGATCTATATTTCATCTTCGCGAATGCGCAATGCAAAGACTTGATGGAACCGTACCATTGTTCTTCGAATCTCCGGGATATTGGCGCCTGTCGCCGTTGCCGAGGACCGAACAATCGAGAAGCACCCCACGATGTCTCTAGATGAAAAAGGAACGCACACCATGAGAGCCGCACTCCTTCTGCTGGCATTTCTCCTGCTGCACAGCCTTGTGCTTGCTCAGGCGACATCGGTTGAGTGGGAGAATCCTTCGGTCAACGGGATGAACCGTGAGACAATGCATGCAACGCTGATGCCGTACGAGTCGCTCGACAAAGCGCTGAAGGCCGAGAGATTCCAATCGTCGTATTACAAAAGCCTGAATGGGCAGTGGAAATTCAACTGGGTGCGTAAACCCGCTGACAGACCGATGGAGTTTTTCAAGACCGACTACGATGACTCCGAATGGAAGAACATTGCAGTGCCAGGGAACTGGCAACGCGAAGGATACGATATACCGGTGTACGTGAACATCCAATACCCGTTTACGCCGAATCCGCCGTTCGTCGATCATGCATGGGACCCCGTGGGCTCGTATCGGACGGAGTTTGAGGCCGGGACGGGCTGGAAGGAAAAAGAGACATTTCTCGTGTTTGACGGGGTTGAATCGGCCTTCTATGTGTGGCTGAATGGTGAGCTTGTCGGATACAGCGAAGACAGCAGGTTGCCCGCCGAGTTCGATATCTCAAGATTCCTCCGTGATGGAAAAAACATCCTGGCCGTCCAGGTGTACCGGTGGAGCGACGGATCCTATCTCGAGGACCAGGATTTCTGGCGTCTGAGCGGGATCTATCGCAATGTCTACCTGATGTCAGCGCCGAAGGTGCACATCCGGGATTTCGCTGTGAGGACCGACCTGGATGCCCGATACACTGATGCGGTTCTCCGTGTGGACGGGAACATCCGGAACTATGGGACGCAATCCCTTCCGAAATCGACCCTTGAACTGTCGCTCTACGACGGAACCGGCGGTCTTGTCCAATCGCAGATCGTGAAGCAGGGAGTGGCGGACCTCCTTCTGCCAGGCGCCGAAAGCGTACTGCAACTCCGCGAGCACATTACGAATCCTCTTAAGTGGACAGCAGAACAGCCGAATCTGTACACGTTGGTCCTTTGTGTGAAAGACAGTGCAGGGAACGCCATCGAATACGAAAGCGCACGGATCGGGATGAGATCATCGGAAGTCAGGGACGGAAAGCTCCTGATCAACGGAAAGCCGATCCTGGTTAAGGGGGTCAACCGCCATGAGCACGATCCCCTGACGGGTCATTTCCTGACAGAAGCATCGATGCGCCGCGATATCCAGTTGATGAAGCAGCACAACATCAACACCGTCCGCACCTGCCACTATCCGAACGATCCACGATGGTATGAGCTTTGCGACGAATACGGACTGTACGTCATCGATGAGGCCAATCTGGAGTCGCACGGGATCGGCTACGACCCGGACAAGACGCTTGCCAACAAACCAGAGTGGCTGCAGGCACATCGTGAGCGTAATCAGCGGATGCTGGAGAGGGACAAGAACCATCCCTCCATCATCGAGTGGTCGATGGGGAACGAAGCGGGAGATGGCACCAACTTCCAGACGGTGAGTGCATGGATGCACATGCGCGATCCCTCACGACCTGTTCAATACGAGCGGGCGAAAACACAATGGCACACGGATGTCTATTGCCCGATGTACTCCTCGCTCCAGAGTCTTCTGCAGTATGCCTCGGAGAAACATGACAAACCACTGATCATGTGCGAGTATGCCCATTCCATGGGAAACTCGACGGGTAACCTGCAGGACTATTGGGATGTGATCGAGAGCCACGAGCAATTGCAGGGCGGCTGCATCTGGGACTGGGTTGACCAGGGTTTCCTGGAGAAAACGGCCGACGGGAGACCGTACTTTGCCTTCGGCGGTGATTATCATGAGCCGAAGACCGACACAAACTTCTGCATCAACGGCCTGGTTCTTCCTGACAGGACCATCACCCCGAAGACGATCGAAGTGAAGAAGGTCTACCAGAACATCTCCGTCAAGCCGATCGATCTGATGAACGGTCAGGTGAACATTGTTAACAAATACTTCTTCACCGATCTCCGGGAATTTGTCGTCTCATGGGACTTGAAAGAGGACGACAGGATTCTCCAGAAGGGAACAGTTACGCCCTTCACGCTTGGTCCCCGCGAAGACACCACGGTGACCCTGCCGTTGGTCGTCCCCAGGCCCAAAGCCGGGGCAGAGTACTGGCTGCATTTCAGCTTCACGCTGAAGAACGACAGGAGCTGGGCAAGCAAAGGGTATGAAATCGCGGCGGAGCAACTCTCCTTGCCGATATCCAATCCTCTCAAGGCGCTCGATGCCGCGTCCCTACCCGCCTTGCTGGTCGAGCAAACTGCGGATCAAATCCTCATCAGCGGAAAGGATTTCAATGTCGTCTTCAGTTCGTCGAGAGGGACGCTGGAGCGGTATGCATACAAAGGCGTGGACCTGATCGCGCGCGGACCGCAGCCCGATTTCTGGCGCGCACCCACGGACAACGATTTTGGAAATCAGATGAACGCGCGTTGCAGTGTGTGGCGGCATGCAGGTGAGAACAGGGAAGGGGTCAGCGTCACGCTCGAGCGGACACCACATGCGCACGAAAAGAGCGTCGGAATCCGGATCGAATCCACGCTAAAGGATGTTCGATCGAACTATGTCATGCACTACACGGTCTATGGCAACGGTGACATTCGCGTGGAGAACACATTCACCCCTGGTACGGAGAAGCTTCCCGAGCTGCCGCGGCTGGGAGTGAACCTGCAGGTTCCGAAGGAATTCTCGCACGTCCAGTTCTACGGACGAGGCCCGCAGGAAAACTACTGCGACCGGAAGACTGCGGCGTTCGTCGGGCTGTACAGACTCACCGTGGATCAGATGTACACAGAGTATGTCAGTCCACAAGAGAACGGAACGCGGACAGATATCCGCTGGATCGCATTGAGCAACGCGAAGGGGACCGGTCTCATGGCCATCGGCGAGCCGCTTCTCAGCGCGAACGCACTCTATTTTACTGAGGAAGACTTGACGCAGAAAGCGCGAGGCACGATGCATCCCACCGATCTCGTCAAGCGTGATTGCGTCACGCTGAATCTTGATCTGAAGCAGATGGGGGTCGGCGGAGACACGTCGTGGGGGGCAAGGACGCACGATCAGTATCTGATCATGCCGGCGGTGTATTCCTACAGCTTTGTCCTGAGGCCGTTCGACTCTGATGAAAGGCTGATGGAGTCTTCAAAAACGATCTTCAGGTGATGCGGAGAATGGCGATGAAAGGGGAACGGCTGAAGATCGCGATCGGGTTTCTTATCGTCTCGGTCGTCTGGGGCTCAACATGGCTCGCCATCAAGATCGGCGTCGGGATTATCCCTCCGTTCCTTGCGGCAGGGGTGCGGTTCGTTATCGCGGTGTGCATCCTGTACGCCATCGTCCGGGCACGAAAACTCCCTGTCCATCGGACCCGGGACGCTATCCAGGTTTATGCGGCCGTGGGCCTCTTGACGTTCGGCGTTTCATTTGCGCTGGTCTACTGGGCGGAACAATTCATACCCAGCGCACTGGCGAGCATCCTGTTTGCCGCCTTTCCGTTCTGGGTCGCTCTTTTCTCGCACCTTCTGCTTAAGGCAGAACCGATCGATAAGTACAAGGGGGCGGGAATCATCCTTGGCTTCGGCGGAATCGTGGTGATCTTCTGGGGAGACATCGCCCCTGCCAGTTCTTCCGCTGCGTATGGTATGGGGGCGATTGTGCTTGGCACGCTCCTGCAGGCCTATGCCCTGGTGTTTGCAAAGCGATTTGGCCAGGCCGTCAATCCGTTCGTGTTGAACATGATCGGTATGTCGATCGGGGCAGTGTGTCTACTCTCCCTCAGCATCGCCACCGAACAGTGGGAGGGGATCCACTGGAGCATGACGGCGATCTGGTCTATCCTTTACCTTGCACTCTTCGGCTCGGTGATCGCTTTTGTCACGTACTACTGGCTGTTGAAACGAACGGAAGCGGTCTATCTCTCTCTGACGACGTTCATCAATCCCATCGTGGCAACTCTGCTTGGTGCAGTTGTGCTTGAAGAGAGTCTCGGGGTTCCCGTGTTGATGGGGGCGGGGTTAGTATTGGCGGGAATCCTGGTTGCCAACGGACGGTCCTTCCATGAAAAGCTCCGCAGAACCGTGTGAGGCGACCCTCTCCGGCAAGCACCTCAGGTTTGTGGTCCGACTTCGCTCCGACTTCTCCGTTGATGATCTCAATGGTGTTTTTCGTGGATTCATGCTTGCCTATTGGCCGCCCGTCGTCGATTGAAATCGTTCTACCTCTTTCAACAGATCGTCGAGGCCTGCATACGGCTTGTAGACGAATCGGATGGAGAATGTCCGCTTCTCGCCTGCCTTCTGTGGCCCCGAATTGAGCGCGAAGTCGGCGGCCGGTCTCCTGAGCGCCTGCGCGCCGCTCGCAGAGACCCATGGCGAGAAGTAACCGTTTGCCGGTTGCCGGAAAATCCAGAGCGCGACATGGTCGTCCACAAAGCCGAAGAAAAAGTTGTCGAATGATTTCAGCGTTCCGAGTCTGAACCCCGCTCGTTCGGTTGCCGCGCGCGATTCCGGCGATTCAATGATGGCCTGCCTTCGTACGGGATTGTCCGTAAGAAACTCATCCCACGTTTTGCCGGCAGGATCACACGGGCGAAAATAGGTGCCGTTCCCATTGGAATTGTGCCCGGCACTGGTCATTTCAAGCCATCGGGGTTGAGCATCGTCATTCAGCTCCCCGCGCAGGTAGAGCGAAGTATTCTGGACGAACAGCAGGTACGAAGCCCAGAATGTATTGGACGATTGAATGTCCGAATCGGGCCACGTGGTGATCGTTTGGTCGATAGAACGATCTCCAAGGCGAAACGTGATGTCTGCGTTGAGCCCGGCGGCCTCTGAGCCCTTTTGTGCCAGTCGGACGGTGCGGCTATCCACCAGCGTAATTGTTATCGGTGCAACGCGCGGTGCGTTCCAGAGGTCTGAACGCTTTCCCATCCTGGGGACTGTGCTGGAGCATTCGTAGTCCAGCCCCGCGGGGGCGAAGATATTCCTCTCCTGTCCCGTTGAAACAAGCGACGCGATGCCATTATAACCGGGCAGGGGAGAGTAGTCGACCGCATTGATCCGGGTTGTATTGTCCACGATGCGCACCCGCAAGTGCTCGCTGACCAGCAGGACGCCTGGCAGGTCATCCTTGGTGGAGTCATCGTAGACTTGGAACTCTCTGCCGGTCATTTCTGCGAACAGTGTCCTCGCCTCCATTTTCCCCCATACAAGGAGGGCGAAAGTCACAAGGACCGCCGTTCTTTGGAGCCGAGAGTTTTCTCTTCTTCTCATCTTACCTTGTCCAAGGAAGTCTCTTGCCCATCCGTTACACCGCTAGGGAGGAATGGGAATAACTGCAAATGTCAGTTGTAGTGCAATGGCGCGATTGTCCGAACTGCGTGCATGCCTTCAATTTCAGCGCCAGAGACTTCTGCATTCCAGGTTCTAAGAACACTCTTCGGTAACTTTCCGAAGAATCCCAGGACTAATGAGCCGGAATTCCACATCCGTGGATGTTCCGTCCTTGATCGTCAACAAGAGTTCGCGTATCTTTGAAAAGCGGTCGAACGAAATACTTGCGTGAGCGTGGGAGGTTGGTTTCGTCGACAGTCACCCAAGCTCATTGAAAAGAAGCCCATCATCCGAAATGCATGGGCTTTTTCCATTTTGGACTTGAACGTCGATTCGGTCTCACTCAAATGACGGCGCTTGAATTCCCGATGGGAGCGCGGTCATTACAGCATAGAAAAAAGGTGCCTCGATGAAAAATTCCATCCTTGTTTTATTCTGTTGCATTCCCCTTGTCACATTTGCACAGAGATATCACGACCCTGCCGAGATCTTACGGATGGTGGAAAAGTCAACGTATACCTATGAGCTGGACCAAATTGAAAAACATTCCGTGGGAATGATGAAAGTTCCTGCAACTGTCGATTATGGAATCTACCTGAAACGGTTGCCTGATGGAAGCATTGTCGTTCAATCGTTTCAGAACGAGTATGGCCAAAATCCGGATTACGCGGCCTGTTTTCAGAATGCAGAAGATGCATTCTCGAAAGACAGTCTCGACGCGGCGCGTTATTGGTATAAGAAGGTTCTCGATGTCGCGTCAAACCAGTCTCAGGTGATGACCTACATCGGTCAAACGTACGAGAATGAAAAGGACTATGAGGCGGCCTTCCCCTGGTTCCGACGGGCGATCGATACGAACTATTATGATTACAATGCGCACTGGTTCCTTGCCGACGATCTCGTCCTGACTCATCACGTCGATGAAGCAGTTAAGGAGATTCTCATTGCCAAGGTGCTCAATCGCAATCATCAACGGATCTCAACGTCTTTGAAAATCAATTTGCAGATAGCCAAGAAGCCGTACGTGGATTGGGCCTTCGGTCCGCGGTACGAGATCGATTCGACCGGAGACAAGCATATTAGCATCAAGTGCGATACCACGTATATGGAATGGCTGTCGTACGCCCTCTGCAAAGCGCTCTGGGCCTACGAACCCGGCTATAGAGATTCTATGCTCGTCGGGGTGAACGAGGAACCATTGGTTGTTGAAGAAAAGGAGTGTTTCCTGAGTGTCCTTGCCGTGATCGAAAATTCCGGAAAGCCAACTCAGGATCCTATTCTTCAGACCGCACAGAAGGCGCTTGCCGCCGGGAAATTCACCGAATTCGTTGTCTACGATGTCATTCTGCCATCGCATCCGAATTTCGTTTTCAAACTCCCCAGGGCATTTATCCAGTCAATCCCCGACTATATTCTGACGTGCAGAGCTTCGACATACTAGAGGTTCTCTGAACTGCCGGGCTCGGGCGACAGCGACGCGGTTATCCAGGCCACACCGGGGGGAGAAATCCGAGCTGTCTGCCGAAGGAGAGACAATCCTCCCACGGCTCGATTGCTGCCGAGCACGTGACGTCGCGCAGGGAGACCGCGGCAACACAGACTGCAAGTTCGAGGCAGCGGGGCAGATCCCACCCGTCATGCAGTCCGAAGATGAAGCCCGCAGCGAAAGCGTCTCCCGCGCCGGCAGAACCGGCTACCAATGTTGCGGGGACGCGTACCGCGGACTGAAAGAGCGGCGGCGTATTTCTCCGGATGCAGACGGCCCATTCCGGCGAATGGACGACCACAGTCCCGTGCATGCCCCGCTCAAAAAGCGTCTGGGCAAGAGTCGTTACCGTCACCGGATCCATGCTGACGTCCCGCCCGCATAAGGCGGCGACTTCGACTTCATTCGCAAAGAGGTAGTCCAGAAACGGCAGGCTCGGGTTTACGATGGCTGGATAGTCGGCGGACTTATTGCTCACCAAATCTGCGATCGTCGTGAGACCCATTTGGCGGGCCCCGTTGAATAGCTGCGACGCTTCTGTGGATCCGTCGGGTCGAATGGTATCCAGTCTGCGCAGCAGACAGAGGTAGCCGAGATAAAAGATTCGCGCCGTCGTCGTGCCAAGTTCGCAATGCGGTGCCCCGAACAGGGCATTCGACCCTTGCTGATGGAAGAACGTGCGGCGTCCGGTGCCGGTTACGCTCATCACATCGGTATACGATGTCGGTGCATCTTCGGTCCGAAGCAGGCCGCCGGGTTCGATGCCGTGGGCTCTGCAATCCTGTCTGATCGACTCACCATCCGCGTCATTCCCCACCAATCCAACACCTGCCAGGGGGAACCCGCACTTCAGTTTGGCAAGATTCTTCAGGAGGTTGTAAGGGCCTCCTCCGTTCCCATCCGATTGCGAAAGAATGGTCGCGAGTGTGTCCTGCGCCGGCCAGGCGTCGATTTGCTTGACGTGGTCGATAATCCAGTTGCCGGCCGCAAGCACACCCCTACGGTCATTTGACTGAACTTCGGCGTTCGTCAGCATGGTTGGTTCATGTCAGTATCAGGAGCAACGGCAGGAGCTATCAGGATCAGGCAGAAGTTACTTCAAATCCGAAGGAAATTCAATTGACGAATCCAATCCGTATATTAAAACCTGGCTCAGGAAAGAGCTCAGTGAAGGTCAGGAAGAAGGCGGCGGAACAGGACGTCGGAAAGCTGTATCCATGAAGAACGCATTCGTCGAAATACGCTTGGTGTTCTCGCTCGTGTTCTTTGTTATGGGAATGGCGAGTTCAATTGCTCGCGGCGGAGCGAACTCAAGTGTGATTGTCTATCCCGCCATTCCGGGGCTGACCACAAGCGACGTGTTCTCAGTGACCGTCGATGGCAAGAACATATGGACAGAAAAATTCCGGACGCATTTTGACATTAGTGCGTTTCCCGACTGGTTCCTTGAGCCATATACGAAGGTGCAGCAGGAAATCCACCAGGCGAGTTTTTCGTGCGTCGGCAGGGTGCGCGTGAATATCCAGGTACCGATTGCTGTCAACAGAGTTTCGATCCATCCACTCAGCCGCGCCATTCAGGCGTCCTCATCGGGGACGATGGTGACATTTTCCCTCCCCGGACCGGGCAAGTACTTCATCCAGATTGACAGCCTTCCTCCGCTCTTCCTGTTTGCAGACCCGATCGAGCAGGAGCATTTCTCGCCTTCAACGCCCGGGATTCTCTACTATGGTCCGGGAGTCCATCGGGCTGGGTATATCACATTGAGGGACAGTGAGACCGTCTACCTGGCTCCCGGTGCCATCGTCTACGGCGGCATCCGCGCAAAGGGAGTCCACCATGTTCGCGTGCTTGGAAGGGGCATCCTCGATGGTGCTTCGGAGTTTGATCAGATGGTCCTGGTCGAGGATTGTCGTGACGTTCGCGTCGAGGGCGTAATGATTCGCAACGGGCTCGGCTGGACGAATACGCTTGTTCATTCCGACGGCGTTTCATACCGTGGCGTCAAGGTCATCAGCTTCGGCCCCGCCGGCGACGGCATCGATCCCCTGGGGTCAAGAAACGTCACCATCGCGGACTGCTTCCTCCGTTGCACCGACGACTGCATCGCCATCAAAGCACCAACACGGGGCCAAAACGTTAAGAATGTCCTGGTGGAGCGCAATGTGTTGATCGGCTTCGCCTTTAGCGACGGCGTGACAATCGGGTTTGAGACGAATGCGGATTCTATCAGTACTGTCACCGTTCGTAACTGTGATGTGATTCTGGCAAGGGGAGGAAGCCGTGTTGAGGGGCACAGCGGGTTCAGCATTATCTGCGACGGCCCGGCAGTGATCAGCCATGTCCTCTACGAGAACGTGCGTGTTGAAAAATCCGAAATAAAGCTCTTCGAGCTGAACATCACGGACGGCACCAAATACGGGGTTGGTCCCCCGGGTTACATCAATGACGTCATGCTGAAGAACGTCTCGTGGGCGCATGAGGGGCCCATCGTTCTCAAGGGCTTTGACGAACAGCACAGGATACAATCGGTAACGTTTGAGAATTGTACCGTTGCCGGTAGCCCGCTTCGAGCTCTTCAGCAGAAAGTGATGCACATTGGAGGATTTGTCGACGAGGTTGCTGTACGGTAGTATGAGGGACACATAACACAGGAGCTGAACACGTGTCAACCATTCAAAGGAGTCTTCTGTTTCTCTCCGGTCTTCTCGTCCTCGGTTCTATTTCGTATGGACAGGATTTCGTTCTTCCGCTCTACCGTGGGCTGATACCCAATATGAAGAGCCCTGGGGGGAAAGAACAGGTCGAGAAGTCCGACGTTACACGCCTGCGCAATATCCAGAACCCCGACATCGAGGTCTACCTCCCGTCCAGGCGGTTTGCCACAGGCCAAGCCATTGTGATTTGTCCCGGGGGCGGGTATTGGATTCTCGCCTATGACCTGGAAGGAACCGACATTGCTCGCTACCTCAATTCCATTGGTGTCGCTGCAGCCGTGCTCAAGTATCGCTTGCCAACATCCGGGAATTGGATCAAGCCTTACGAAGTACCCCTGCAGGATGCCCAGCGGGCGATGCGTCTGGTCCGGTCCAACGCCGCGATGTGGAACGTCGATCCCACGAAGATCGGCGTCATGGGATTCTCCGCCGGAGGGCATCTGGCGTCAACCTTGGGAACGCATTTTGACTATGGAAACCCTTCGTCGAGTGATTCCATCGATCGGCAGAGCTGTCGGCCGGATTTCATGGTGCTCATGTACCCCGTCATATCGTTTGTGGACTCGTCCATGCATCGCGGGTCGCGGGAGGCATTGATCGGGAAGAATCCTGACGAAAACCTGGTGAAGTATTTTTCGAACGAGCTGCAGGTGCGCGACGACACTCCGCCTGCGTTCTTCGTCCTCGCGGATGACGATGGCACGGTCCCGGCGGAGAATTCGCTGCTGATGTACAAAGCGCTTCGAGCCAGGAAAATATCGGCAGAGATGCACATTCTGTCTGAAGGCGGACACGGCTTCGGTCTGGCCGTCGACAACCCCCACGTGGGGTCGTGGACAAACAGCCTCAGGCTCTGGCTCGACCGCCTGAATCACCCGAGAGAGAAGAGCGCTCGCTGAGCGCCATTCTGTCTCGCCATAGTTGAGTGCTTCTTCGGGGTCTGCTCCACGCCTCCTGTCTCAAGACGGGAGGTGTTTGCTGAACAATGCTTCGCAAATTCCACGTCTACCTCAAGAGAAGCAACTTTCGCGCAAAGGTCGGCCCTCCGATAACGCTCATTCGGCATATGTAGACACCCGTCCCCGCAACTTTCCCTGCATCATTCGTCCCTTCCCAGCGGAAGAAATGCCTCCCGGGCTCGAGGATTCCACTTTGAAGAGTTTTTACCCTCGCCCCGAGAATATCGTAGATTGTCACGGTAACGTTCGCCTTGATCGGGACTGTGAGAGAAATCGTGGTGCTTGGGTTAAAAGGGTTCGGGTAGTTTTGATCGAGACTAAATTCTTTCGGTCCGATCTGGTCCAGCTGATGCTGGACCTCGACTGCTGTTCCAATCAGTATCGTAAATTGCGTCGTGGACGAAGAAGGTGTGAACTTGTATGAACTGCTCCTCCGGAGATCCTGGAATGTTTCTCTTGCCCTATCGATGAGATATGTTTCATCCGACAGCGGCACTTCATCGAGTCCACTGAACCGGATCGTGTGCTCTGCCTTTCGCGATGCCGGGTCCGGAGTAAGAGCTGAGAAGTTCCAGGACTCCACGCTTTTGATTGGCGGACGAATATCGCAGGCGAAGCGCGATGCACGGCTATCCCACGATGGGCGATCGAACACCAATTGACTCAAGGGTCCGATCGAGCGGGGCTTGTGGAAATCATGCCGATCATATCCCGGCAGCGCATTTGGTACAACACCAAACCAGGTCGACCGATCGACGAGAGTTCCGGCCCGTTCAAGAGACATACTGACTGTCCACATCGAATCGCTTGACACCGGTACTCTGGCCTTCTTGCTCAGACTGACACCACCCGGAATAATGAGGAACTTCAGGTTGGATTTGTTCTCAAAATAATAGCCGACATACGGAGCAAGATTCTGCGCGACTCCCATCGTCGAGCCGTCATACGTCCAGATGCTGTCCCCGATGCCTCCATTTGCCGCCTGGACCTTCGGCCACGGGATTGAGAGAAGCGTGGGGTTCGTGATGATGTTCCATCCGGAATGAAGTGGGATGCGGAGGAATCCGATGGAGTCGGGCATCATACCGTTGACCTCACCGCTGATGGTCCACGTCCCCCGGCGGAGTATCCAGAAGGCTTTTCCGCGTGCGAACGTGAATGTCGAGTCTGTTCCGGAATATCGTACGAAATAGCTCGAGTCTGCCCCATTGTCGTAGTAGGCGATCCAATCGGAGCCTGGCGTCCCGTCAAAGTACTTTGAAATCTGACTGTTGTCGGATCCGGGCAACCCAAGAAGTCGGTAGTCCGACGCCTTGTAGCTTCCAGGGGAATCGTAGCTCGGGAAAATAACGGTTTCCCCGATAGCGAGCTGCGAGGGATACGTGTTGAACGACCACCGTTCGCTATAGTTGCTTGTTCCTCCATTCAGGCGTTTCATCCTCACTCGCCAGAAATACGTCGAATTGCTGCTCAGTGGGCCGATTTGAATAAACAGCTCGGTGACGGTCGAATCGATAATTAGAATTGCGAAAGCTGTGTCGCTGGAAACCTGGACTTGATAGGAGGCAATGGAATCGCTCGGCGGTGCACTCCACTGAAGGGTGACGAGCGTCGTTTGTGACGAGAAGCCATAAGGAGGTGCTGCGAGTAACGGCGCAGACGAAGGGTCGGCGATGATAGTGAACGTTGCGCCCTGAGAAATCCCCCCACCCGGTGGCGCGTTCGCAACAGTGACAACGTGATCGCCAAGCGGGGCGGAAGCGGCGATCGAGATGCTCGCCGATATGTGCGTTGCGCTATCCACCTTCAAGGAGTTGACGTTGATCCCCGGCCCGAAGTCGGCTGTTGAAGCGCCGGGAATGAAGTTCGATCCGACGAGACCGACAGTGATCTCCTGTGACCGACCGCCCGAGGCCGGAGAGAGTGCGGTCAGGGTCGGGGCAGGGTTATTGCCGACGGTGAACCCATTTTGAATAACGACCGTGCCTCCTCCGGGCTGGGTGTTGGCGATGGTGACGTTCTTCGTGCCGGGAGTAATCGAGGAATCGATTTGCACAGTCACTGTCAACTGCGTGAAAGAGTCAACGCGCGGGGTCAACGCATGGATGTGAAAATCGGAGAAGAGTACGACGGTCACCCCTGCGATGAACCCTGACCCCTTGATCGTGATGTCCAGCGTCGAGCCGGCCAGTCCGTTCCCCGGCAAGACGGAATTGGCGGTCGGCGCAGGATTTTCAACCTGGATTGTATCGCTCACTCCTGACTCGGTTCCTCCTGTCCTCCTCGCAGCAAGGAGGTACGAGCCGGCTGAATTAAATGCGACGTTGTACGATGCCAAGATCCCACCAACAAAATTCGGTGTCATCCCGCCGCCGGTAAGGAGCAAACCCTGGCTTTCAACATTGGCGGTTCCGGTAAATCCTGAGGCAATGTTGCCGAAGGAATCACGTGCCGCAATGCGGACCGGGAATTCTACCTGGGCGAATTGAGTCCCGATGCGACCACCGTTCGTTGATGTGATGGAGAAGCTGTGAACGTTGACCGGGCTGTTCGTAAGAGCGAAGAGTGCGGGCGTTGCACCGTGGACCAACGCAGAGTCCACGTATGACCCTGCGATCATATTCGCCCTCATCGCCGGCGCAGTCGCAATCCCCGAGGAATTCGCAGCAACGCTGGTGTCTTGTCGCGTGCCGAACAGGTTCGATGGACCAGATACCGGAGCGGAGAAACGGACGACGGCAAAGGGGACAGGGTTCCCTGAAGAATCGATCACTTGAGCTGCCAGCGGAGTGACAAACATCGAACCGACTGAAGTGCTCTGCGGCGTCGCACCCGAAAGCGGCAAAACAGTCGCAGCCGAACCGTTGATGACGGTAATCGTGTCCGACCGTACACCGGGCAGTGATCCGCTGCTCGCAAGAATCTGTGTGCGCCCAACCGTATGCCCCGTAAAGACTGCATTTTTCTTGTCGACGCTGGCTACAAGGTCCGAGTCTGCAATCCCGCCGGCCAGTTTGACCAGAAGCCAATCAGCGGCAATATTGCCGACAAAATTGTTCGCTGCGTCCCGTGCGATTGCGTACATCTGGATCGAATGCCCGGACTCTACGGACTGCGATGGCAGGACCCGTCCGGTTCCGTCCCTGGCTGTTTCCACAGCGACTTTGGACGGGACACCCGCCTGGACAACGGTCAGGGTGTCGCTAGGTATCGACGTGAGTCCGGCGACAGCGACGTTGATCCGCGCCGTCCCGACAACATGGCCGGAGAAAACAGCGCTCTGACGGTCTCCGCTGGGGACAAGGTCCCCGGGGACAACTCCGCCGGAGAAGATCGTCAATGACCATCCACCCGTGTTTGCGGCGACGTTCGCGACATAGTTGTCATATGCATCGCGTGCGATTGCGTAGACCGTGATTGAAGTTCCCGACGAGACCTTCTGGTTCACGAGCAGACTTCCGTTCCCGTCAGCAAGTGTTTCAATACGAACTTTCTGCCCGGTCCCCGGGGTAATCGCAAACGTGTCGCTGACGACGACTCCGGGAAGAGGGGTCACCGTACTGCCCGTCGCAGTCAGCGTATACCCGTGTCCGGCTTTGCCAATGGCGGTGCCTGAAAAGAGAGCGCGTCCAGTCGAAATATCGACGTTTGCCGAGAGGGGAGCATTGAGCAATGTCGCGCCGGCGGTTGCAGTGTCCTTGATCGCGAGAACTATCTTTTGCACAACGCCTGTGACTGCATTCCCGTATTTGTCCTGCATGGTAACTACTGGCTGCTGCGGCAGTGGAACCCCGGCGACCCCATTGCCGGGCTGGGTGGAGAATACGAGCCTGTCCGGCTTGGCCGGCCAAACCTGGAATGGAACACTTGTGGCTGGAGTCAGGGCCTTCGCCGATGCTACCAATGCCACTCCTGCGCCAGAAGAAGTGATGACAACACTATCGAAGGTGGCAACGCCCGACGACGCCTGCTTATTGCTCCCACCCAACAGCACCCCTCCACCCACAAGGGCGAGTCCGATGGAATCCGATGAAGTCGTTACGATGTTCCCGAACGAATCCTGTACGGCGACGACGACAGCCGGCTGCATCCGGATTCCTGCGGTGTCTGCGCTCGGCTGTTGCGTGAAAGCGAGCCTCGCCGGGGCGGCCGGAGAAATCGCGAAGGATGCACTGACTCCACTCTTCGGCACGCTCACTGAACTTGCCGTCAGCGTATAGGAGCCCGTTCGGTTTATTGACAGTCCAATGAACGTGGTGCGACCTGTCGCTTGATCAACAGCCAGCGTTGTCGTTCCGCTGAGGATAGCGCCGCCCGGGTTCGTGAGGGCAACAGAGACGTCGAGTGCAACACCAGTCACTGTGTTTCCAAATCGGTCCCTGATCTCGACGACCGGGGATGTGGAGAACGTGGACCCTGCTTGTGCGTTTGAAGGACTCGCGACAAAGGCAAGGGTGTCAGGAGAAGCGGCAACAACAGTGAGTGTATCACTTATCGCGCGGGTGAGGGAAGGAGAACTGAACTGAATTCGCCTTCCGCCGACTGCATTGAAGTGAAGATCAGCAAAGGTCGCCACCCCGCTTGCATCGGTCGCCTGTGTCAGGCTCCCGAGCAGGCCAGGGATACCTCCGGCAACCGACGCAGAAACGTTCGTCCCGGACTTCGCTACCGCGTTCCCGGATTGATCCATCAACTGCACCTGGAAGGCAGGGGACATGTTCGCTCCTGCCGTCACAGTTGTGGGAGGGTGTTGGGAGATGGAAAGCGCGTAAGCTGAGTCAGAGTTGACGGCGATGAAAGCGGTGCTCGCGCTCGAGAGGCCCGGACTCGAGAATTGGACCCGGATTTGCTCTGCGATGGGGTAACTCAATGAAGAAAATGCGGCTTCGCCGTTCACCACCCGGACTGAAGTCGTTCCTTGGAGAGAGCCACTTCCCTGTGAGAGCGTTGCAGTGATGATCGAACTATTGTCAGTCTCGACGATATTCCCGGCGTTGTCCTGAATGGACACATTCGGGATCGGAGTGAACGTACGACCTGCAACCTGTGTCGAGGAGGGTTGCTGGAGTATCACGACTCGGCCGGCTGCTCCCGCGGTGGCAGTTGCCGTGAAACTGATCGGGCTCCCCGTGAGCACGGCAGTCGCCTGAACAGCATAGGGACCGGCCTTGTTCCCGAGTGTCAAAACACTGCTCGCATTCCCGGACGCCGTGCTGAGAGCTATCGTCGGGCTCACCACCTGGCCAGATGCCCCGGACGGGGCACCGGTAACAGCGAAATCGATCGCGGAACTATCAACGGCATTTCCAAAGGCGTCGGCGATATGTACCGTCATTGGGCTGAGTGATGTCGAAATCGGAGCCGTTTGACCATCGCCCGATACCTTCGCAATTGTTGCCGCGGCCCCGTGATTGACGACAATGGTCGCGGAGGTGTCCGGGGTCAACGTTCCGGAGCTGAACCGGAGCTGGATCGATTCCTTTTTTGTGTAGCTCAGGTTTGTGAACGTCCCAACTCCCGCGGAGACGGTCACGGTCGTCGTTCCGTTGAGTGTGCCTCCCGTCCCTCCGAGAACCTGAACAGCAATGGCCGAGGAGTTGTTGGACGTGATCACATTCCCGAGCGCGTCTTCGATCGAGACCTGCGGCTGAGTCACGAAATTCTGGCCGGCAACAGCCGTCGGCGATGGCTGACGCGTCAACACCAGTTGTGTCGCTCCACCGGTACCAACGACGATTGTGGTCGATGTATCAGGGATTAGAGGTCCGGCTGTGAAACGGAGGGCGATCGTCTCCGCCTTCGGGTAGTTGAGGTTCGTGAATGTGGCAACGCCACTTGTCGAAGTGGCGGTCAGCGTTCCCCCTAATGCCCCGGTGCCGCCAATTGCCTGCACCGTCACCACCGTCGAATTATCCGTCGTGATGACATTGCCGAGCGAATCCTCGATCGTTACCCGCGGCTGCGTGGCAAAATTCTGCCCTGCCGTGGCCGTGGAGGAGGGTTGCCGTGTCACGAGGAGTTTCTTCGCGGCCGCGGTATTTACAGTAAACACGCTCGAGGCGGGTGATGACGAGATGGCTCCATCATTCGCCGATATCGTTCTGTTCGTCCCTGCAATCGTCGGCGTCACAACGACATTATCCACCAATCCACCGGACGCTATGGTAGCCGGGACTGACCCGGAGAATGCATTCGATGTCAGGTTCACAGTTCCCGTGTAGGTCGGCACCGTATTCCCATTCGCGTCTTGGGCGGTCACCCGGACCTGGAACGCCACGCCGGCCGTTTTCGCTACCGCAGACAATGGCGTCGTGCCACCGGTCATCGTTACTGCAAACTTCGTGGTTGCTCCCGCCGTGAACGCGACTGTTGCATTATCGGTAAGCAAAACGGAGTTCAGCGTTGCACTCACCGTCGACGTCCCTGTCGAGGTCCCTGACGTCAACGTCGCCGAATACGTCCCATTGGAATTGTTTGTGGTTGTGCTGATACTTCCCAGGGTCCTCGCAATGACCACTGTCCCGCCGCTCGCAATCAGGTTATTCCCGAAGGCATCCTTCAACTGCACGGTAATCGCCGATGTGCTTACACCGTCTGCTGGAATCGAAGTCGGATTGGCTGTTACAGTGGAGGTTGCAGTCGAAGCTGCACCGGGATTCACGGTGAAATTGCCGGAGGCGTTGGTGGTGTTGATTGAGCCCTGGCTCGCAGCAATAACCCTGTCTGCCGAACCCGCCGACGTCGGGGTCACGCTGATGTTGTCAACCAACCCGCCCGTTGTTATGGCCGCAGGCACCGAACCGACGAATGCATTCGACGTCAGGTTCACGGTCCCCGTATACCCTGACACGGTATTCCCATTGGCGTCCTGGGCGGTCACCCGCACTCGGAACACGGTGCCCGCGGTTTTGGCGACCGCAGACAATGGTGTCGTGCCACCGGTCATCGTTACTGCAAACTTTGTGGCAGCTCCCGCCGTGAATGCCACTGTCGCATTGTCGGAAAGCGAAACGGAGTTCAGCGTTGCACTCACCGTCGACGTCCCTGTCGAGGTCCCCGATGTCAACGTCGCTGAGTACGTCCCATTCCCGTTGTTTGTGGTTGGACTGATGCTTCCCAGGGTCCTCGCAATGACCACTGTCCCGCCGCTCGCCGTTAGGTTGTTTCCGAATGCATCCTTCAACTGCACGGTAATCGCCGACGTGCTCGCACCGTCTGCTGGAATCGACGTCGGATTGGCTGTTACAGTGGAGGTTGCAGTCGAAGCTGCACCGGGATTCACGGTGAAATTGCCGGAGGCGTTAGAGGTGTTGATTGAGCCCTGGCTCGCAGCAATAAACCGGTCTCCCGAACCCGCCGACGTCGGGGTCACGCTGATGTTGTCAACGAACCCACCAGTTGTTATGACCGCGGGCACCGAACCGACGAACGCGTTCGATGTCAGGTTCACAGTCCCCGTATAGGTCGGCACCGTATTCCCATTGGCGTCCTGAGCAGTTACTCGTACATGGAACACAGTTCCTGCGGTTTTAGCGACAGCGGAGAGAGGCGTTGTGCCGCCCGACATCGTTACTGCAAACTTTGCGGCAGCCCCCACCGTGAATGCCACTGTTGCATTATCGGTAAGCAAAACGGAGTTCAGCGTTGCACTCACTGTTGACGTCCCTGTCGAGGTTGCTGACGTCAATGTCGCCGAGTACGTCCCGTTCCCATTGTCCGTCGTCGCGGAGATGCCTCCCACGGTTGCGGCAATGACCACTGTTCCGCCGCTCGCAATCAGATTGTTCCCGAAGACATCCTTCAACTGCACGGTAATCGCTGACGTGCTCACACCGTCTGCTGGAATCGACGTCGGATTGGCAGTCACCGTCGATGTCGCACTCGAAGCTGCACCGGGATTCACAGTGAAATTCCCGGAAGCGTTGGTGGTGTTGATTGAACCCTGCCTCGCAGCAACAACCCTGTCTGCCGATCCCGCCGAGGTTGGAGTGACGCTGATATTGTCAACCAAACCGCCAGTTGTTATGACCGCGGGCACCGAACCGACGAACGCGTTCGATGTCAGGTTCACAGTCCCCGTATAGGTCGGCACCGTATTCCCATTGGCGTCCTGAGCAGTCACTCGCACCTGGAACGCGGTCCCTGCAGTTTTGGCGACCGCAGACAATGGTGTCGTGCCGCCCGACATCGTTACTGCAAACTTTGCGGCAGCCCCCACCGTAAATGACACCGATGCTGTGCCCGCGATCGGACTGCCATCCAGCGTTGCACTCACGGTTGACGTCCCTGTCGAGGTCCCTGACGTCAACGTCGCCGAGTACGTCCCGTTCCCATTGTCCGTCGTCGCGGAGATGCCTCCCACGGTTGAGGCAATGACCACTGTCCCGCCGCTCGCAATCAGGCTATTCCCGAGTGCATCCTTCAACTGCACGGTAATCGCTGACGTGCTCACACCGTTTGCCGGAATCGAGGTCGGATTGGCAGTTACTGTCGATGTCGCAGTCGAAGCTGCACCGGGATTCACAGTGAAATTCCCGGAAGCGTTGGTGGTGTTGATTGTTCCATCGCTCGCAGTTATGGAACGGTTGGCCGAACCCACCGAGGTTGGAGTGACGCTGATGTTGTCAACCAACCCGTCCGTTGTTATGGTCGCAGGCACCGAACCGACGAATGCGTTCGACGTCAGGTTCACAGTCCCCGTATAGGTCGGCACCGTATTCCCATTGGCGTCCTGAGTAGTCACTCGCACCTGGAACGCGGTCCCTGCAGTTTTGGCGACCGCAGACAATGGTGTCGTGCCACCGGTCATCGTTACTGCAAACTTTGCGGCAGCCCCCACCGTAAATGACACCGATGCTGTGCTCGCGATCGGACTGCCATCCAGCGTTGCACTCACGGTTGACGTCCCTGTCGAGGTCGCTGATGTCAACGTCGCCGAGTACGTCCCGTTCCCATTGTCCGTCGTCGTGCTGATGCTTCCGAGGGTCCTCGCAATGACCACTGTTCCGCCGCTCGCAATCAGGTTGTTCCCGAAGGCATCCTTCAACTGCACGGTAATCGCAGAGGTGCTTACACCGTCTGCTGGAATCGACGTCGGATTGGCAGTCACTGTCGAGGTGGAGGCGGAAGCTCCTGCCGGCTGCACGACAACAGTGTTTGAAGTGGCGGAGGTCAGGCTTCCGTCCTGGAATTCAATAGTAATGGACTCGGCTTTTTGATAGGAGAGATTTGAAAATGTGGCGACACCACCGGAAGCCGCTGCAGACGTTGTACCGTGGAGCGTTGAAGTCCCGGTCGCAATGGAAGCCGTGACGGTCGAGTTGTCGGACGTTACAAGATTCCCTTGAGCGTCTTCAATCCTAACGGACGGTTGTGGTGCGAACGCCAGGCCCGCGTTGATCGGCGATCCGGGTTCCACTGAAATCGTGAGCTTGCTCGGAGGTCCAGGATTTACGGCGAACGACGAACTGGTGCCAGGAAGGAGAGCATCTCCTGATGTCTCACTGGCAGAGAGGGAAACACCAGACTCGGCTATCGTGTAGGTTACTCCGGTTATGAGCACCGAGTCGAACCCAGTCGGAATGATACCCGAAATTGTCCCTCCCAGAGTCCCCGTCCCCGTTGCTTTGCTCAACTGAACCGTCGTAGAAGCAAGGACGGTTTGTCGGACGTGCGACCCATCCGTGGCGTAAACGATAACCTGGAATGGCACACCAGCGGATGGAGGACTTCCCCCGTTGATCGATCCAAACAGAAGGGTTGTGGCGAGCTGCGCTAGACCAACCGACGGAAGCGCGAGTGCAATGACTGAAGAAAGGACTATGTACTGGAATCGCTTCATAAGGAGGACTGCGTAGGTTTTCAGGAAGTTGACCTTCTCTGCTCACGTTGACAAATCATCGAACGACTCTCTCACACATCGGTCCGGCGGATGCACGATCTATGAATGGAGATACATGCGCCGCTTCCCCTCAACACCAGGAATTCACAATCGCTCTGAACGTGAACCTACATCGTATCCCGCCCTTATGTCTCGCAAACTCACATGGGCTTCAAGGCATGACAGCAATATACTATTTGCTATTCAAGAATGTCGTGCTAATTCATCCGCGCTCCTACGCAGTCTATCCCACTCGTCGACGACAGGAGAATTCATCTCCTTTTGGGCCCACCGCATTAAGGGGCCTGACTCGTTCGTCCGCCCATCGCCAATCAGCCTATTTTTCGCCGCCATTTTTTTCATTTTTTCTTCGTAACTTCTTAATGAAAGCTCGTGGAGGTGGGCGGAGAATTCGTTCCTGATGTACAAAGCGCTTCGAGCCAGGAAAATATCGGCAGAGATGCACATTCTGTCTGAAGGCGGACACGGCTTCGGCCTGGCGGTCAACAACACCCATATTGCCTCGTGGTCGAATAGCCTCAGACTTTGGCTTAACTGGTTGAATCACAGAGGGGAGCGAAACAAATGATTGAAGATACGCTGAAGAAGATTGAAGCCAAGATTCAAACGGCGAGTTCCATCAAGGAAGAGAACAGGACTGAGCTGCTGAACCTGCTCAAGGGACTTGAATCCGAGATCGTCAAACTCGCCCGCTCAAAATCTGAAGAAGCAGAAAGTGTTGCCGGCTTTATTGAGCGGTCAACACACGAAGCGACACGCTGGAAAAAGAACCCGGAATTGCTTCAACTCTCGCTTGATGCACTTGTGGCTTCAGTGCGTGGGTTCGAGGTGTCTCACCCGCGGCTCGTCGCAGACATCAATGCCATATGCAACACGCTGGCAAACATGGGGATCTGAGGAGTCACCGTGCCGCAGGCGTCTCTTCGTAGGAAGAGAACATTTGCTGGGGGCGTCCCGAAAGTCTTCGACGCAATGGCTCCCTCTGCGGAGAACACCATTGCCCTTGTCTGCGGTCCCCCATTATGATCAAATACAGCTTCCTCGCTCTGGAGAAGCTGGGATTCACCCCTGACCAGATCTTCTCGATACTCGAGAACCCCATGGAGTGCGGTGTGGGGAAGTGCGGGCGATGCTAATGTGGGGCCTGTCTATGTATGCAAAGACAGCCCGGTGTTTTCCTATCGTGAGTTGCTGTCATTGCCGCCGGAGTACTAGACAAGCGAACCCTCCTGCTTGAAGAAATTACATTGATGGGTAATTACGCCCGTCATCCTCCAGTCAAATCCCATGTGTTGTCAGATTTTTCGCCACCCTGTCGCTGGCATGATTGATGTGCAGTATGGTTTGTGGAAGGGAGGCTCACATTATTCACAGTGTGCAGTTGTGGGTAACGAATGTCGACCTTGCGTCTGTCCGAAGGACAAAGAGGGACTTTTATGAAAACACATCGTCTGTTCGCGTTCGCAACGATCATAGTCGCGGCAACATTTTCTGGCTGTTCAAGTGACCAAGAAAAAGGAATCGGGGCGTACAGAGTCTCTGACGCCGTCGTACGCAGTACCAGCACAAATTGTCAACAGCAATACACGTCGAACGCCATCGTCGGGATTACGGAAGATCAGCGCTCGTTCTACGCCTATGATACCTCCGGTGTCATGGTATTTTGCGCCTCGCCTCTCAAGCGCGAGTCGAAGGGGGTTTGGTCTGGCACGGATGAGAAAACGAACGAGAAATATACCGTGATCTTCAATAATACTGCAGATCAATATCTCTTTTCCGTCACGCTTTCAGTTGAGAAGACCTGCGTCATCTACGTGATCCCGAAAGGCAACAATCGCTGGAGCACGTGGGCAGACTATGGAGCTTCAACCACGCAACATCACTATGTTGATTTGCCGCCCTCAGTGCGCCATGACGGGACTACCGACATCCATAACCTGGTTCCTGGCAGCGGACTCTAGGAGCGCTTCAAGAGGCGAGAGAAACTCCGTCGTAGATCAATTGGCCCATTTGCGTAACCTCAGCCGGGGCGTCAGCCGCCGATGTTGCCGCCCGACTGCTTTCAGCTCCTCGTAGAAACCTTTCCCCTGGTCGCCAGGAGCTTTACAGCTTCCAATAGGCGAACAATATCCTGTGACTCGGTGTAAAGAGACACACCCACACGCGTCACTCCGCCTCGTTCCAGAAGTCCAAGCACTTCGATTGGCCGGATGGCGTAGAAGTGCCCGTCCCAGGTGCAAATGGCGTGATCGCCAAGGTACTTGCTGACCTCTATGGCTGGCAGAGTGCCCACGGTGAACGACACGGTGGGCGCACGTAACGGCACATCGTATGATGGTCCATACACTGTCACGCCGCGAATCGCCTTGAGCCCATCGTACATCATCGTGCCAAGGGTGCGCTCGTGGCTTCCAAGCTGACGCATACCGTCGACGATTCTGGTCCGAAGATCATTCCCATTCCCGAGTTGTGCGATGTAGTCGACAGCTGCCCGAACTCCGGCGATTGCGGCATGATTCAAGGTGCCAGTCTCGATCCGATGCGGCGCCCGGTGATCCTGGGTGCGCAGCCTGTCGGTTTCCAGTCGATCCAGCAATCCCTTGCGTGCATAGAGGATGCCGACATGCGGCCCGTAGAACTTGTACGCGGAGCAAAGGAGGAAATCAACGTCCAATTTCTTTACGTCGACTGCGAAATGCGGTGCATAGTGTACGGCATCGGCCAGGAGAAGTGTCCCATAGCGCGCGGTGATGTCCCGTATCCGAGAGAGATCATTGACCGTGCCGAATGCATTCGAAGCAAGGCCCATTGCCACCAGTTTCGTGCGTTTGTTGATCTTGCGGCCAAAGTCATCGTAGTCGAGTGTCGCATCCTTCAAAATAGATACTTCGTGGACGATCGTCCCCTGGTTTCTCAACTCCAGCCATGGTCCCCGGTTTGCTTCATGGTCGAGTGCGGTAATAACGACTTCGTCCCCTGGTCGCAACAAGCGTCCCATGGCCCTACTAAGGGAAAAATTCAGCGTCGTCATGTTGGCGCCAAACGAGATCGTTGTCTCGTCCGGCGCGCCCAGGAACGTCGATACTGTGCTTCGCGATTCCTCGAGCATGCGGTCCGTCGCGATGGCGGTGGGGAATTGCCCGTGCGTATTCGCGTTGTTTGTTGTGTAGTATGCCGTGATTGCATCGATCACTGATTGGGGCACTTGCGTTCCGGCGGGACCGTCGAGATAGACAAGGGGAAATCCGTTGGAGGTTCTCTGCAAGGACGGGAAATCGGCCCGCCGTCCTGCAATACGACTGGGTGCGGATTCTGGATTGCTCATGTACACCTCATTCGTTGATTCGAACGGGCTCACGTGAAGTCATGTGTGGATCATCCGATCCCGCGCGATCATGGTCCACTCCCCCTCGGCCTTGTGATCCACGATTGTTGCCGCACGTTCGTACAGCGCGCACGTTGGACAAATATGGTAGGGGAGCCCATAGAAGACATTTCCTACAGCATACTGTCCGGAGTCAGCTACTTTTAGAAGAAGGTGCTCCTCACTTTGAGATACGACTTCGGAAGCGGGGGCGTTTAAGAAGTGAACCCGATGGAGAATGTCCTTCTCGGATGCTATCGACTTGTGGCCGAGATCGAGGCAGAGCAATTGTCTGGTCGGACGGGAAATGACCCTCGTGAGAACGAGTGCCGCGGGCAGAAATCTCTGGTCCGGAAGCCCGTCAAGATCCTCTTTGTCCCAGTAGATGAATGTTCCAGGACTGCATTCGACTTCCGTGCTCCGGGCGTGCACGGGAAATGACGGAGACCCGCCTGCGACGATACGAGGGCGGAGAGATCCGGTTTTTGACAGTTCCGCCTGCATCTTCACCACCGGGGCGAAAGCTTCACTGCAGCGCTGACTTCGAATCGTAGGGTCTTTGTCGCGAATATGCCCGTCGTAGGCATGCAGGCCGACGGGCCGGATGCCTTTCATGGAAGACACCGCCTGGAAGAGCCGCATCGCTGACTCACCAGGAGCAATGCCGGTACGGTTCATCCCCACGTTGAGATCGATGAAGACCGCCAGCGGTCCCGGCTCATGCTGGAACGCCTCGGCAAGAGACTGTGCCGCCGATACATCATCCACAAGGCACGCAAAGGTTGTCAGGGGATACGTGCGGGTAAGTGCGAGAAGCCGCCGGACCTTTGGTCCCACCGGCTGATACGCCAAAAGAACATCTCTTGCGCCCGCAAGCGCAAGCATCTCCGCTTCTGCGATCGTCGCACACTTGAACTTGGTTATTCCCTCGGAGAGTTGGAGCCTGGCAGCATCCGCCGACTTATGGGTTTTCACATGCGGACGCAGCAGGGCAATGTCCTTGACCATACTCTTTGCGGTCCGGATGTTGGCAAGAACGCGTTCCGGATAGACAAGGAGGGATGGCGAATCAACGTCATTGACGTTCTCGATGTGATACCATGTGTGCTGGGTCGGCTGCATTGGAGAAGTATTATCATTCATGGTCTGTGGATCTCTCCCGGGAGCGCTGAAAATTACTTCCAATTGTGGGGAATGTCAATTCAATGGAGCCTGAGCCAGACTCTAAAGGAAACTCCGGCGTACCTCGATCCTCCTTGCTGTTTCTGCGGATCAAACGTAAATTGATTCGGTCACGAACACCTGCCCTCTCAACAGAAAGCGACTCTCAGAATGGCCACTTCGGCGACAACATTGACTTTCATCGGCGCAATCATCTTAGGACTTGTTCCTCTCCGTTCGATGGGAAGACCCGACTGCCTGAACCCATCGGGATTCGAAATCCATCGTGGAGTGAACCTCAGTCATTGGCTGTCGCAGGACTTCGGCTGGGCTCCCAAATACACCTCCATCAACGAAAACGACATCAGATTCATTGACAGCATCGGGTACGACCACGTCCGCATTCCGATCGACGAAAAAGAAATGTGGGACAGTACGGGCACGCCGATACCGGAGGCGTTTCAGTGCCTGACCAAATGCCTCGACTGGTGTGCAACATATCACCTCCGAGCCATCGTGGACCTGCACATCGTTCGGGCGCACCATTTTAACGCTGTCAACGATGGGACAAGGAACACTCTCTGGACAGACTCAATAGCACAGAACAATTTTATTGGCCTCTGGATTCGACTCTCAGGCGTGCTCCACGCATACTCCACCAAAATGGTTGCATACGAAATTCTCAATGAAGCTGTGGCGCCTGAGCATGAGGACTGGAACAAATTGATGAATAGGGCAGTCGCCGCAATCCGCGCCCTGGAGCCCGATAGAGTTCTGGTCATCGGGGCAAACATGTGGCAGATTGCGCCGAACCTTCAATATCTCCGACTCCCGGAGGGCGATAGAAACATCATCCTGAGTTTTCACACGTATACTCCGATGGCATTCACACATTACAAAGCCGATTGGACGCAAATAAAGTATTACAAGGGCCCGGTGCACTATCCCGGGAAGATAATCTCGGCAGAGGATTACAAATCCTACATCGATACAACGAATGCAGCACTGGTACAGCAAACGTCCGATGCCAGGGAGACGTTCAACAAGCAGCGACTGATCGAAGTCTTCAAAGGAGGTCTCGCGTTCGCGAAGGCGAAAAACCTTCAGCTGTACTGCGGCGAGTTTGGTTGTCTGCCAACAGTGGAGAGACGAGATCGGCTACGGTACTACGCCGACGAGATCGCGGCATTTGAAGAAAACGATATTGCCTGGTGCAACTGGGAATACAAAGGGGATTTTGGGATCTACGTTTTTGACTTTCAAAAGAAAATATCCCTGCAACCGGATCGTGACCTCATCAAGATCCTGCTGAAGTACTCAACGAAAAAGTAGACCGTCCAGGGCGACTTAGAAACCCGCGGATTGGCGGACACGTGTGAGGAGTCAATCATCGCGACCAAGCAGCCGGAAATCGAAAGCCGCTACCAATGACGTTTGGATGGACAGAGGTCATCGCGCTCTTTACGTTCGTCCAGCTTGTGTTTCTGTCGGTCGTTGCGTTCAGGTATAAGAAGGGACGACCGCTGAGCAACCGGCTGCTTGCTGCGTTCATGGCTGCCAATGCACTCCTCATCGCTCAATTTCTGCTGTCTGGTTACGGAAGGTCGAATCACCGAAGTGTGTTGATCCTCCTCAGCGGGGGGAATGCAATGTACCTGCTCTTGATGCCCCTCCTCTATCTTTACATTCGTTCCCTCTGCTACAATGACTTTCGATTGAGACCGGTCCATCTGCTGCACGCGCTTCCGTGTGCGGTTGTGACGGCGTCGTTCCTGGTGGCGATGAGTGTTGATGACCGGGGGATCGATGTGCTCCAATTGAGCCGCGCACAGATTGGAGCAATCGAGTATTGGGGCCACAGGTTCATCCAACATCTGCAGATTCTCGTCTACCTCTGCGCGTCTGTCGTGCTTCTCGCGGGATATCGCGCGCGGCTCAAGCAAATGTATTCATCGCTTGAGAGCATTGATCTCTCCTGGTGCAATCTCCTCCTGACGGGATTTGCCGGGATGTGGCTCATTGACCTGCTGGGCTGGATCCTCGCTTCCTTCCACGCCAACCCTCAGCCCATCGGCTTTTTCCTCGTGATCCTCTCGCTGCTGGTTAACCTGACATTGACATTGGCGGTGGCGTACAAAGGGCTGCTGCAGGGAGGGAGTTTCTCCGGGATTCTCACTCCGCCAAAATATGCTGCGTCGACGTTGCGAGCAACTGAATGCGGGGAAATTCTCGAGCGTCTCATCACGTACATGAACAACGAGAAGCCCTACCTGGATCCGTCTCTCACAATCGAAGACCTTGCGCGAAAGCTCGGCGTGTCCGCAAAACACCTCTCGCAGGCAATTCATGCACGGCTGAACCAGAGTTTTTACGACCTCATCAATGCTCACCGCATCGAAGCGGCAAAGGAACGTTTTCTGGGCGATGCCTCACGTGCACAGACTGTCCTTGCCGTTGCTTATGACGTCGGGTTTAATTCCAAATCGGTCTTCAACGCGGCTTTCAAGAGACATGCCGGAATGACACCCAAGGAATTCCGCCAGCGGATTGGGGACATCGCCCCCGCAGAATCTCCGGTGACTGAAGGCTAGGCAGCACACCTCCCGCCCATTTTTGCCCCAAAAGGTACGACTTCCGGAATCCGGTCGAAGCAGCTCCTCCTCCGCTGTATATTGTCCCGCATCAACTGACCAGGCAAAGGAGGAATTATGGCTCTGCACAGTCGTTTTCTCGCGTGTGGGATGATCATGGTACTTTTCGGGGTATCCAGTGTATGGAGCGAGACAATTCGGGTCCCAGCCGACAAGCCGACCATTCAGTCGGCGATCGACGCGGCTATCAATGGCGATACGATCGTTGTCAGTCCGGGGACATACTTCGAGAACATCAGTTTCAGGGGGAAAAGGGTCGTTCTGACGAGTCGATACTACGAGTCCGCCGACACGCTGTACATTCTCACCACGATCCTGAACGGCAGCCAACCCGCTTCTGCTGATACCGGCAGTGTTGTCCGGATCACGAATGGGGAAGATGGGACAGCTGTTCTCCAGGGGTTCACCATCACGGGAGGAAGCGGAACAAATTGGAGGGATGAACACGGGGCGGGTGTCTACCGCGAGGGGGGAGGAGTGCTTATCGCTGGTTCTTCGCCGACGATACAATTCAATGCGATTGTGAGGAATGCCGTGACAAAGAACTCTGCGGTTACGAGCGCCGGCGGGGGAGGCATTCGAGCCGGTGACGGAAATCCTTCCATCCTCAATAATGTCATCGCCGAGAACACCGGCCGATATGGAGCAGGAGTCGTCTTGAACTACACGGGAGTGACCATGCGAAACAATGTCCTGCGCGACAACTCCGGCGGGCAGGACTACGGCGGAGGGGCACTCTGGATCAATCAAAACGGACCAGCAACAAAGCTCGTCGAAAACACGACTATTGCCAACAACAGTGTCGTCGCTGTCTACGTGTACCAGGGGTCTGCAACGTTTCATAACGATATCCTCTGGGGTGGGTCGTCGGCGTCGGGAGCACAACTTGTTGCGCGATCCGGAGTTCAAACCGCGTCGTACTGCGATGTCCAGGGTGGTTTCAGCGGTGCAGGCAACATCGCGAGTGATCCGCAATTCGCGGATTCCTATTTTCATCTGTCGACCGTCTCCCCTTGTGCCGACGCTGGCGACACATCTGCTCAGACCCGTGACCGTGAGAATTCCGGCTCGCCGGGCTCGGCGCTTTGGCCTTCGATGGGGGGAACGAGAGACGACATGGGCGCCTACGGGGGACCGGGTGCAAGGGTGCTTCCGGCCAGCTCTCCGACGACGAGCGTCCCGCCCGTGAAGTCCGATCTCCCACGATTCATGAGATTGGAGCAGAACTATCCCAATCCGTTCAATCCCAGCACGATCATACGATATATGATAGCGGGGGACAGGGGACAGGGGTCAGGGTTTAGCAATGTGCGGCTTGTGGTCTATGATCTGGTCGGGAAGGAAGTGGCAACGCTGGTAAGTGAAACCCAGGCCCCGGGCTCGTATGAAGTCAGATTCGATGGAGCGAAGGTGGCAAGCGGTGTCTATTATTACTGTCTGACGGATGGTGGGAACGTTGAAACACGTTCCATGCTTCTGCTACGATAGGGGCAAAGTTCTCCATCTTTCCTGCTCCTCGCCTGCGAGGAGCTGGGACGGAGGTGAAACAAAGAATGCGGACTCCCCTGGAAATGTGTACATTGTTGTATAGACAATGATTCTAGAAACGGAATCCTCGGGAGAACACTATGACAGCTTCTTTCTTCATTGTGTTGTTTGCTATTCTAGGAATTGCGCTGCTGACGGTAAAACCAAGGAATCTTGCTTACCCGATCAAATTTAAGCAGATGGGATACATCAGTCTCCTATTGGCAGGAATTACGCTGGCTTCCGCGTCGTTTACGATTATTGATCCGGGATATGTCGGGGTTCCTGTTACGTTCGGCAATGTCGGGGCGCAGTCCCTCCCGGCCGGTATTCACCCGATCTTTTTTCTCACGGATATCTACAAAATGTCGATTCAAACAAAAGCGTACACAATGACGTCAGTCAAGAACGAAGGGAACAAAGTCGGCGATGATGCCGTTGCGACACTCTCCCGCGATCAGCTTATTCTCAAATTTGACGTCAGCGTCTGGTATCATTTGGATCCTTCGCAGGCGAATAATGTGTACAGCAACATCGGGCTTGACTATGAAGAAGTGATTGTCAGGCCGGCAATTCGCACTGCACTGGTAAACGCCGCCACGAAGTTCGACGCCAGTGATGTGATGTCACTCCAACGAGATGCCTACACGAAGATGGTCACCGATCTCCTATTGTTGGAGCTCAAAGGCAGAGGCGTAATTCTGGACAACGTGCTTATCAGAAACGTGGAGCCCCCGGCCACTGTCAGTGACGCGATAGCCGCCAAACTGAAGGCATCCCAGGAAGCGCAGCAGATGGAGTACACCATCCAGTATGCCCAGAAGGAAGCGCAACGGAAGGCGATTGAGGCTCAGGGGATCTCGAACGCGCAGAAGATCATCGGGAATGGCTTGACGCAAAACTATCTTCAATGGTACTACATCTCTCAGCTCAAAGAGCTGGTGAATAGTCCCAATAACTCCACCGTGATCTTGCCATATGATCAGAAACTGACACCGCTATTGAATGTTCAAGGGAAAAAGTAAGCGACGCCTTCAGCAAGATCGGAAGCTCCTGGTGGAGCCCCGATCGGAATGAAGAGCCATGCCCTCCTGCGACTGCAGTGTCCCTCCACTGAAGAATATCGAAGCCTCCCTCACCGATCCAGGTGGGGGAGGCTTCTTCTCATCGTGAGTAACCATCTGTGCGAAAACAGTAGTCGTGGTGAAGAACCGTGTGCGGCGTGCTAGCGCCCGCGCGGCGTTGTACCGCCTCCGGCGGAACGACGTGCGATCTGCGTCATGACCGCTAGGAACCCTTCCCCAGTATCGTTGAGCACATCCAGACGCACGTTCTCGCCGTCGGGGTACCAGCGCACCTGTTGATCGAAAGGTTTCCTGGGAGCCGGAATCCGTGCCGCCAAGACGAGCGTATCCCCTGAGAACCCTCCGCGATATTGGGGGTGGTCGCCGAAGTTGTTGTACATAGAGAGGACATACTGCCCTTCGTGCGGGTCGTAGCCGAGAAGTCCGAATCCCTTGTAGACGCCCATCGCAGGGTTGACGCTGCGCTCATCGACAAAGAGAAACATGGAGTCAAGAACCCACGAAACCTCCGAAGTCCCGCTTCCCACCGATTCCTTCTTGATAACCCGATTGGGGAGGATATGACCCTCCGTCACAAAGCTACCAACCAGAAAGCCAAGACGCTGGCGTGGGTTCACCGCCGAAGTAGGTGAAGCCGCTGCCGCGGGCGCCAGGTCCTGTGCAAACGTAAGACCGACGATCATGATGGATAGTGCAAACGCGAAGAATGCCTTCATGCCTGTCTCCGAAGATTATGAAGGTGAGGTGGCGGGAATTCCATTCCAGGTCTCATTTCCAACCATTAAATCGTAAGCAAAATTCCCTAAAATCACGAATCAGGCAATCCTGCTATCGTCATCGCGCCCTCAGCTCAAACCGTAATTTGATACTTCACCGTGGTTCGGTTCAGCACAATCTCGCGAATTCGAAGGAAAGCTTTCCCGTCGGGGGTGGATAAGTCTGGGTCTGCAAGTCGTCACGCTGATCCTCTTCATATCCGCCCTCAAAAGTGCCGGCGCGTTCCACCCTGAAGCGAAGGCCCCGTTGACCGGATTGCCTGAGGGAGTCTTCACAATTGTGGGCTATGCCAACAGGTTCCTGGTGACAAGTTACATTACCTGGTTAATCGTTGCGAGCAGAGCGGCTGCAAAGGAGCGTCCGGGAATGTAAGGTGGGGGTCAGACGTGGGCAGGTCGCGCGCTAGAACCCCCACAACAGCCAACTCGATTTTGCCTTCTCCGTCAGTTTCCTGAACCCCGCTGAGCCCTCTTTCAGATTCACCAGGATGGAATCAATTCTCTGCGCATCGGACTGACTCATAAGCAGTCTGCCAATCGTTCCTTTCCCGGCCTGGATAGTGCCCGTGATTCTGGCCAAGTCACTCGTGATGTGGGAGGTGTTGTCGATCGTGGTTTTCAGTGACGTCAAAATCTCATCCATGTTGGCGGGCGGAACCGTCCCGATCGTATCATTGTCTTCGAGTTCTGCTTTGCCCCCTGACCCCGGGGTAAGAATCAGTATTCTGTTTCCCATGAGCCCATCGGAGCCGATACTCGCAACCGCGTCTTTCCGTATGAATCGCCTTGTCCTCTCACTCACGGTGATTTCTACCCGGACGGAGGTATCGCTGACGATTCCGATGTTGTCCACCGTGCCGACATTGATTCCTGCGAACCGCACGTTGTTTCCCGCTTGAAGTCCGGAAACATCCCTGAATACACCATAGACGTGAAATGTCTTTCGGAATAACTGGTCCTTGTCCCCGATGAAATACACTCCCACGATGAGTACTGCCAGTCCGAGAGTCACGAACATTCCCAGCCGTATTCTATAACCCGTAGTGTTGTTCATATGCTTCTGTCGTAGGATGTGTTAAGTGCATTATTGAAAGAACGATCGTATCCAATCATCAGTCGAGTTCTTGAGGTCGTCAAATGATCCTTCTGCAACGCAGAATCCTTCTTTGATGACGATGATCCGATTGGCTGTGCGTCGGGCGCATTCGATGTCGTGGGTAATAATGATCGATGATGTAGAGTATCGTTGTTGCACATCCACGATGAGGCTGCTGATTTCCTTTGATGTGATCGGATCCAGCCCCGCCGTGGGTTCATCGTACAGCATGATCTCCGGCTTCAAGATCAGCGTCCGGGCTAATCCCAGTCGTTTGCGCATGCCGCCGGAAAGTTCAGAGGGGATCTTATCGATTGCTTCCGCAAGCCCCACGTTTTGCAATGCCTCCTTGACGAGCCCATCCGTTTCCTCTGCGGTGATGGACCGCGACTGCCTCTTGAGGGGAAATTCAAGGTTCTCCCTCACAGACATGGAATCATACAGAGCCCCGTTTTGAAACAAAAACCCAATCTTTTTGCGCAATTCCAGCAGTTCCCTGTCCTTGAGGCCGGAAACATCACGACCAAAAATCAGAAGCGTTCCTTCATCGGGTTCAACCAATCCGACGATGCATTTGATAAGAACTGACTTGCCGGTGCCGGATTTCCCAAGGATGACAAGGTTCTCACCTCTTTGCAGCACCAATTCCATGTCTCGCAGCACATGGTTCCTCCCGAACGATTTCTTCAAATGGTGCATCTCGACGATAGGACCGTTGGGGGTCTCGCCCTGTAGTGCTTCGAGAGGGGCTGCACTCGCTGTCATGTGTCTGACTGCTCGATTTAGTTTTGAAACAGACTTGTCAACTTGTACCGCGATCATGTCGATCAGGAAGACCATCAACGAAGCGAAGACGACGGCGGAGTTCGCCGCCTTGCCAACGCCTTCCGTTCCCCGATTGGAATTGTATCCCTCAAAGCTTGCTACCAGTCCAACCGCGAAGCCGAAGAAGAACGTCTTCACGAAGGCCGGGAGAAGATCTTTAAATTCGAGGCTTTGAAACACTTGCGACCAATACAGGTGGGTGCTCACATCGCCCCGCAAATTTACTCCGACATACGATCCGAATAGCCCGATCGCGTCCGCCAGGATCACCAGGAGCGGCAGCATCAGTGTCGCGGAAAGAACGCGTGTCACCACCAGGTACTTGAACGGATTTGTCCCTGAAACCTGCATGGCGTCGATTTGTTCGGTGACGTTCATCGACGCAAGCTCGGCGCCAATGCCGGATCCCACTTTGCCGGCAAAGATGAGCGCGGTGATCACCGGCCCTATTTCCCGTATGATCGACACCGCAACCATTGCAGGCAGCCATGAAGCCGCGCCAAATTTCATCAACGTGGGTCGCGACTGAATGGTGAGCACAAGCCCAATGATAAAGCCCGTAATGGCGATCAACGGTAACGATTTGTAACCGATCAGAAACGATTGCTTTATCAGTTCATTGAACTCATAGGGCGGGCGAACTGCCTCTTTGAAGAAACGAAGTGTAAACACCGTCATCGAAGAGACTTTGAGAAAGAACCTGCTCCACATCGGATCAGGAGCGGCTTTCTCAGAATCGTCAGGAGGGACGTCCCTTTGACGGCCTTTGGCCGGAGACTTGTCGGACGTGTTCTTTTCCATAGTATGATGTTCCTATTCCCGCGCCAGCGCTTCAAATGCGTCGGGCAGAATATGCCCGTCAAAACACACGACGCCTCGCCACCTGCCATGCCCCACCGTCACAGCACCGTCTGACGCATCGCGGGTCTGACGGTCGCCTTCATTTCTTTTCACAAAGAACGAGTCCGGAAGTTGCATATGCGGCATGAATGCCTACGCCCGGCGCGGCTTCTTTTCGGGTTCGCGGCCCGCCAACGTGTCCACCGCATCCTTCACTTTGTCAGTGAGGTCAGCAGCCTTGTCTCTGGCACTCTCCAATGTGTTCTCGATCGTGTCCACATATTCGCCTGCCGTATTCTTCGCGGCGTCAATGTATCGAGAACCCTGTTTCAACAATTTCTTCCTTGCCGTGGAACCTTTTTCCGGTGCGAATAGCATTCCGAGGACTGCGCCCGCGGCCACTGCAATCATCGCACCCAATACAATCTTTCCAGCGCTCATCGTTGTATTCCTTTCCGTTTGACCACTGATCTAAAGTGGACCTGCCTGAACTTCTTGCCCCACGGTTCCCCCACGGTTCGTCCCCTTCTCGGCAATCCTCGGTTGTGACACTTAGTTGAGCGTCAGGCGGAAGGTGTCGTAGTTGACCATGACCGCGTCAACGTATCGAACGGTCTCTCGTGAATTGCCAAACCAACCTGATTTGGGTTTGTCTTGACCCCATATGGTCCTGTGCAGATTGCCGTACCGTTTCGAGAGAAGAGGAAGCGCGTTCTTCACAGCCTCCCAATGCGTCGGTTCATAGTTCAAATGAAGAGCGAGGTCTTGGGCATCATGAACCCTGGAGAATCCGGCATTGTATGCTGCCAAGGTGAGCTTCAGCCGGTCATTCTCATCAGCTCCCTCGAACAGGTTGTACAGCTTCCGTAGGTAAAAGATCCCTGCCTGGATGTTATGTTCCGGATGAGAGAGATCCTCAAGATCCAGAGTCCTCGCCAGATTCTCACTCGTCTGAGGCATCAGTTGCATGAGACCTGCCGCCCCCATTCGGCTTTCCGCGTTGCTGGAGTATTTTGATTCCTGCTTCATGATTGCCATGACAAGCCTCCAGTCGAAGCCATATCGTGATGAATATCTTTTGATCGCGGGGCCGTAGATCCGGATGCATCGCTTTGTTGCGGGATCGAGCCCTCCGGCGGAGTCCTGTTTGTATTCCGGCGCCGGTTCGAGCTCTTCGCTCTGGGAAGTATCCGCCTCGGTCATGCGATTGTGACTCAACGGCATTGCCGTAGCTGAATCCATCGCGATCTCTGCAACACCCCCGCGGGGATCACCGAACACCTGTTCATGCGTGCAAGATGAACAAAGTATTCCTGCCAATAGTGCCGAGAGTACGAAGATCAATACGGAGTGCGTCTCAGAGCGCTTCGTCAACAAAATAGACCTACAAGTGGATCGGTGAGATTTGAACAATGGTATCGATGTTTGCCTCTCCATCCAATCGGCCGATGGAATGAAAAGGTAGTTAACTCCATAAGGGATCCGGGCAGAACCGCTCGGAGTGAATAGGGATTGTGAATCCGTCTATCTGCGAATTCCAAGGGATTAACCTCTCTTTCATCCCTTCAGTCGATTCATTCTGACGCTCTCTCCTCTATCTTGTATTGGGTTTCGTACGAACGACTTCCTTCAATGAGCGGGCTGCAATTGCAGACCAGCAGGAAGAGATTCCGGGAAGCATTCGAACTCACGTGTCAAACTAAACCGAAAGGCATTCGCCATGTTATTTACCATCGCAGTGGTTCTCGTCATCCTGTGGGTGTTGGGGCTCGTTACGTCCTACACCATGGGCGGTTTCATTCACATTCTTCTGGTCATCGCGGTTATCGCCGTTCTTTATCAAATCATCAGCGGACGAAAAATCGCTTGACTCATTCATGGGCGCGCGTGAAGCATATCGCGCCGAGGAGGGACTATGAGCAAAGCAATCGCACTCGCATTTCTTGCAGGCGGCATTCTTCTCCTGATTCTGGGAATCAATGCCTACAATTCAACGAGTTCTGACATTTCCCGATTCTTCAGCGGCTCGGCCACCGACAAATCGATATGGTTGTTGGTTGGCGGAGGAGTGGGGATCATTGCGGGAATGGTCGGGCTTGGCCGCAGATCAAAGACGGCGTGAGGATGCAGAGTCAGCAGCAATACATTGTCGCTGTGCCATTCAACCAAAAAGAAGAAACAATGATAACTCCGGACTATGTAAAAATTCTCAAGCTTGACAAACTTGCATTGAGTTCAATCACACATTCAGACTTTCTCAAGGTGGTGAAGGGGCGTCTCCAATATGCCAGGAACCTTGGAGTGGAAGGAAGCTTCCCATTTTTCGTGGATCGGGCATGGTCACTCTTCGGGAATGGTGAGTAAGGAGGGGAAAACTACTTCATCACGCGCAGAAGTACGCCAACACTCAGGGCAGGAGGGCAGCCGGGCAGGATGACTCCGGTTTCAACGGCGAGAGTCCACCAAATCTGAACCATCTCACATATCAGAGTGCAGGAGAGACATGAAAACAAGAATCCACGACGCCGACTCACGTCCTCATCAGGCGGACACAAGAGGGAAGACCGATATGCCGGGGTACCCGCTCTATCCTGCCGATGAAGATATTTTCAACAGATCCAAGGAGGAGACGAACCTCAATCCCGAGGATACATCCCAATCAAAGACATCAAATGAGAAGATGGGCGATGTGAAGAACAACGAAAAGGACTTTGGTGAAGACCAATCGGGCGACGATTTGGACGTTCCTGGCTCGGAACTGGATGACGATCAGGAGAAGAATGGTAACGAAGACGAAGAGAATAACTTCTACAGCCTGGGGGGGGATGATCACAACGACTTGGAAGAGGATCAAGGAGACTAAAACACCTGCCGGGCGCATTCTCCCACTCCCAAGTCAGTTCCCGTTGCGAATACTCAAAAAAAGCGGCAGACCGTTGTCGGTCTGCCGTTGCTGTTCTGCTCATCTCTCCATCGAATCACGATAGCGTGTCCGCTGGTCAATGCTTCTGTTCTTTTGCCCATTTAGCATGTTCGGGGTGGTCTTTGTTCACGAAGTACTTTTGGTCATGACTGTCGCGAATCACTGGCTGATCCTTTACACCTTTGAATGTTCCATACTTCGCCTGATGGATAATATTGTTTTGATACGGCTTATCCTCATTGATGACGACTTTGTAGGAATGGTAGGGATCGTAATTATTGTTACTGGAAGGTAAGCTCGCACCATGTTCCCAGGTTGATCCGTTTCTATAGATATACTGGTGTTCTGACACTGAATAGTACGAGTCGATGTCCGGAATATAGTAGTACTCAACGCGATCGTATCCGGTCGGTCCCCATACGGGCTGATCGGCGATATTCACACGGACACTGCCATTCATGGTCCCCATTGGGGCGCAGCTCATGAATGAAACTGCAATACCTGCGCACACGAGAGCGCACAGGAAAGAGAGACGAAACTTCGAGGTTGTCATATATGGTCGTCCTTTCACGGCGACTGGAGCGGTGACAGAATAATGGCGTACCCTTGGTAACGTTCGGAGAGAGTACGTGCGAAATGCTACTTTCTCTCGGGCTTGGATCGTTCATGGATCACTTTGACTTCCACCTGGTGAGGATGACCACGGTGTTCTCGGCGTTCCCGGACGACGTGAGCGTGTGTCCGGAAGAACACGCGATCATGGTGTCGACTCCGGGGATGATGAATAAAGTGATGTTTGGTGTGGTGCTCAGTTTTCACGTGAATTTCAACCTGCGAGGTGGCTGGTGCGCTGGACAACATAAGGGCAATCGCGAGTATGAGACTACTGGCGATTCCGTGGGAGTATTTCATACGCTTTCCTTTTGTGTGGTTGTACGTGTCGCTACTTCTGCTGCACTCAGTGTAGCCAAGGCAGCGTCCAATACCAATCGGCCGATGGGATGAGAAGAGAGCTAGCTATCCCGTGAGAACGGAATGGGCGCCGGGGGCAACCGCCATTCGAGGAGGAAGTGACGCGCTCCATCGCAGACATGAAGCGCAGAAGGCTGACCGGAACAGCGGTGAGAATATTCTTGCGGAGGGATGATTAACTCTCCTTTCATCCCATTGGGCTATTCCTTTGCGGTTGGGAAAGCATCTCCTTGTAATGAGAAAATCGCGCCTTTTCTTCGGGTCAATGGGGGCGCGAGAGGTATGATTATCAACACGTACTCGGAAGGAGAGAACGTATGGTGAACGTGAAGTGGTTGAAGAACATCAGGATCGTTGGAGCGATAGTGTCGCTCGCGGCGATCCCACTCATTGTGTTCGCATGGAAGAAACCTGTGAAGAGGGGATTTGTTCCCGAGGCGGGGGATGAGTCGGATATCTTCGCGCGAGAGTTGTCGGACGACTAACTGGCTCCCGGCGAAGAGCATGAAGTATGAAGTAGGAAGTAAGAAGTAAGAAGTAGGAAGAAGACTGTGACGTCCACCCAGGTCCGACAGTCTCAGAGGTCCACAGCGTCCTTCGCCGATACGCGTGCGACGATCACGCTGACATCGTCCGTCCCTCCCTGATCCTGCGCCGCCGTTACGAGGTTCGCGGAGGCAGTGGCGGGGTCGTCCGCCATGCTCGTGGCGATGATCTGCTCGAGAGGGAGGGAATCCGAGAGACCGTCGGTGCACAGCACCAAAATATCCCCGTCCTCCAGTCGAAGTTCAACCGCCGAAGGCACGATGCGCTGTTGCGCGCCGAGAGATTGAGTGAGAAATCGCTTTGCGTCCGAATCGAATTTCGGGACCTGAACGCAATGATCGGTCGTCGCAAACACGATCTTCCCATCGCGGAAGAGGAATCCCTTGCTATCGCCGACGTGAACGATGACTACGGTGTTCCCGGTGACGACCGCCGCAACGAGCGTCGTACACATCCCGTGCGACTCGCCCGAGGCGGAGCTGGCTTCATAAAGAGTATCATTCATCCGCTCCACGGCGTGACAGAGATTCGGACCGACAATCTTCTGCTGTGCTTTCATAATACAGCCGTGGAAGTTCGTCGCACACCATTCTGCTCGCGACTTCTCCGCCGGCATACCCGCCCAGCCCATCCGCGACAACAAGCAGTGATCCCTTCTGATCGACCATAGGTGCTTTGGGGTGGCGGATCTCGATGCGGTCCTGGTTATGACGCCCCATGGTTCCCGCTTTCGTTTCTCCTCCATACGCGAGACGAAACGAGCGGTTTGCCGCGATCATCGAGAGCTTCGTGCGTTCATGAGTGCGAGAGGTCATTGGTCCTCAATGAGCCACGGGAATTTTCAGCTCGAAAGTCGTTCCTTCACGCAGGCGGGACTGGACGGAAATCGACCCGCCGTGCTGTGTCAACACCTGCTCGCACACGCGGAGACCGTAACCGTGACCATCGGGTTTCGTGGTCACCTTCTCCTTGAAGAGCCGCTGTTGTATTGCCTCGTCAATGCCCGGACCATTATCGCTGACGTAAATCGCGACCATTCCCTCATTCGCCCGGTAGGAGGTCGAGAGCACGATGGTCGCGTCAGAACGTGCCTGCATGGCGTTCATAACAAGATTCAACAGCACCTGTTGGACCTGGTCGACGTCGAGAGACGCTTCGGGAATGGCCTGCCCCGGGATCACCGTAATCGTGCAGGGCCTGAATCTCGGGAGCGCACGGACGAAATCGACAAATTCCTGGATCACGCGGTTGGGGTCCTGCCGCACCATGTTTCCCTTCGACTGCTCTCGTGATTGGAGGGCCTCGGTGAACCCCCGGATCCTATCGGCGCTCTTTTTCGCCTGCAGAAGAAATTCCTGCGCCTTCTCATCGGGAAAATTCGACATCCGGCGGCCGAGAAGCTCGTGGCTCATGACAAGGATGGTCACCATGTTCTTCAGTTCATGACTGAATTCGGCGATCATCTCGCCTTTCGTCGCCATCCGCTCGAACTTTACGATCTGATCGTTGGCCGAGCTGAGGTCCTGGTAGGCCTTTTGGAGATTCTCGAACAACCGTGCATTCTTGATCGCAATTGCAGCCTGGCCGGCGAGGATCTCAAAAAGACTGAGGACCTCCGCCCGGTCGACGGGCTGGATGAATTTGCTGTCGACGTAGATGACGCCGATGGTCTCATCGGTCGTGCGGAGCGGGCTGCACAGGATGGTTTGAAGCTCGAGGTCCATCACGCTTTCTTTCCGCTCGAACCGGGCGTCCTGAAGGGCGCTTTCGATGCAAAGGGATTCCCCGGTCGAATAGACGTCATTCAGCACTGTGGAGCTGACGCGGAAGTCCGCCGCATCGATGGCCACGCCGGAGGCGGTCCGCCCCAGCGTGAATTCCAAATGATGGGCCGTGTTGGCGAGCATTAGAAATCCCCGCTCCGCCGCGGTGATCCGGATTGCCTCATCGAGCACCAGGGTCAACACATCGGAAAGAACCAGGGAGGTGTTGATTTTTCTTACCACCGTGAGGATGGTCTCGAGATGCCGGTCTCCCATGCCTTCAGGATGGTTGAACGCATTCTCTCCCGTCTCAGGTTCGGCCAGAAGCTCTTCAAAGTTCATGGTGTCTCAGTGTGAGTGAGTGAATCTCCATCTCGGCTTTTCTGGCCTCTTCGGAGGCACCGATTTCGCGGAACAGGTCCTGCGCTGCCGTGAAGGCATCAAGCGCGGCCTGTGGCTTCCGCCGTTGTTGTTCCATGACCCCCAGTTCGAAACTGGTCTCGGCGGCGTTCAGCTTGTTGTCAAGTTCTCTGTTCAATCGCAGACTGGTCTGGAAATACGACGTCGCCAGTGTGTACGTCTTCAGGTCACGACTGATCATTCCCTTCAGCTTGTAGCCGTCGGCCTGACCGAGCCGGTCGCCGCACTGTTCGAAGAGTTCGATCGCCTGCGTGACGAGTTTGAGCGAGAGCGCAAGATCGGCCTGGCGGTAGTAGGCATTCGCTTTTCCGAATACGGCCGTGGCCATGATGGGGACCAGGTCCTGCTTGGTTCCAAGAAAATATGACAGGTTGAATTCCTTGATGGCCTCGTCGGTCATTGACCGTTGCAGGTGCGTCATGCCGATGTTATGGTGGAGCTGGGCGAGACGCCGTACATCACCGAGCTGTTCGAAATAGGAGAGAGCTCTCCGATAATGTCCGAGCGCTTCGGCGTACTGCCCGCGGATGTTGAGCAGGATCCCGAGGTTCATCAGGGCTGTTCCGGTCAACTCTTTTTGGTCGGACTCTTCGAACTCCGTGTACGCTTTCTGAAAGAACTTCCGGGCGAGGGTGAGGTTTCCCTGTTCGGCGTAGTTGGTCCCGAGGATGTTGTCGATGCGCCCGACCGATACTTTTTCCTTCAGGGAAGTGAACAGCGATCGACTCCGGACAAGGTCCGCACGGGATTCCTTCCATCGACCGAGGCTGGAATGCACCTCTCCTCTGCGGAGAAGCGCTTCAGCGCGGTTCACACTCTGGTGATCGGCTTTCCTCTTCCCGTCCTCCAGTGAGAGGACAAGGGAGTACATCTCGACCGCACGCTGCATCTCGCCGGTCGTTTTGAAAATGTCGCCGATCTCCAGGAGCACCGGAGGCACATCGTCTCCCGGCAAGGCGGTCTGACAGAGCGTGATCAGTTGATCGAGGAATTCGTTGTCGGTGACCGCGCATGCCTGTTTGGGCCCGCGTGCTGCGCCACGCATATTCCGGGCTGAGCCCCGCTCAAAGCGCTGCATCTTCTCCATGTCCCTCACCAGTCCTGTGACGTTTCTGGTTCCGCAATGCCGCTTCACAACGTTGATGATCTGGTCTGTTGCCTGTAACGTTGTCATGTGTACGGCTGTAGTTGTCTGGTGGATGAATGAGTATCTCGCTGTTGCCTTACCGGCCGAAACAATAGCGCGAGAAGTGCGGAATCTGAATGTCGCTGTGACAGACAACGTCCCCTATTCGTCGGATCGAAGCTGAATTTATCTGTACTGCATGGTTCCGACCCAGCCGCTTGTGTTGACATACCAGAGATCGATCTGATCGGTGGCTGTTGAAGCCACTCAAGTTCGATTCCGGACGCATCACGTCGAGCAGCGCCGGCGTCAGGAACACCAACCCGCTCGGCCCGAACTCCGCTGAAATCTCCGGAGAGTTCTTGTCGACGGTGATGGTAATCGTCTTGCCGAACTAACTGCACCCGCGGGAATCTTCAGGCTGAATGATACTGTCGAACTCTTGTTGCTGGACCGGATCGTAGTTGGTCCAGTTCACGCTTACCGTGCCGCCGCTAGTCGGGTGTAACGTACACCGAATCCGAAAGCAAATCCGTTGCCGGCTGATTTGGATCCGGCCAGACGATCCGTGTGAGTCTGGTCGTTGTTGAACCGTCGGTTGTCGATGGACGACGCCCGATGTCGTCATTGACCCAGCACATGTCCTTGTCCCGGATGTTGTTCCTGCTAGCGCATCTTGGCCGTTGGACCACCCAGCTCGCTCATCGGCGCAACGGGCGAATTGTCAGTGCACCCGGAAATGAGAAGCATGCCGACCAGCATCATGCCGAGCGATTGTGCGATCCTTGCACTGGTCATTGATTCATCCCCCATAGAGTGTGTTGATACATCGTTGCTGAAGTTTACTGATCCTTGAGTTGCGAAATCCATGCCAGAGTGTAGAAAAGTGCAAGGAGCGGGGAATTGAATCTAAATGAGGAGGTGCAGTGGAAGCGCCGAAGAGTGACGGGTGACCAGGTGATCCATTCCGTGGTGCGCGAGCGCACACGCTGTAACAAGGCGTTACACGTCAGTAACGAATCGTTACATCAGTCCCTCTCGTCGGCCCCATTGCGCAGAATACGGTCCAGCCGTGGGCGGGAAACACCCAGAATACGCGCCGCCGCAACTTTGTTTCCCTTGGTCTCCGCGAGGACCGTACGGGCGAGAAGGAACTGGACATTGTCGATCGTGGCATTGTTGCGCGGCACCATCAGCATCAGGGTACTTGTGGCATCGCGGAAAAGGGGTTTGCCCGCACCTGACCGGGTCTGATCGTGCTCCGCCCGGCGGAGCTTCTTGATTTCGAAATCGTCTTCGGTGATCCATTCGCCTTCCTCAAGCAGGACCGCGCGTTCAATTGCATGCTTGAGTTCCCGGACATTTCCCTCCCATTCCTTTCCCATGATCATGTGCATTGTTTCCGGGGTGATTCCCTTGATGTGCTTTCCATATTCGGCATTGAACTCGGGAAGAAACGCCTCGACAAGGAGGGGAATGTCCTCCTGGCGCTCCCGGATGGGGGGCACCTCGAGGGGGAGGATTTTCAGGCGATGATACAGATCCCTGCGAAACTCCCCGGACCGCATCTTTGCTTCAAGGTCGACGCTGGTTGCAGCAATGATGCGGGCCTTGACGGGGATGTCCCGAACGCCGCCGATCCTCCGCATCACCCTGCCTTCAATCACTTTCAGCAGTTTCGACTGCATCCCGAGCGAGATGTCCCCGATTTCATCGAGGAATATCGTTCCTTCTCCGGCCATTTCAAACAAGCCGATCTTCCGGTCTTTCGCATCGGTGAACGCGCCTTTCTCATAGCCGAAGAGCTCCGACTCAAGGAGCGTCTCCGGCAGAGCGGAGCACGCGATGTCGACGAAGGGACAGTGCTTGGTCCTGCTATTGAAGTGGATGGCACGAGCCAGGAGTTCTTTGCCGGTTCCGGTTTCGCCGGTGATCAGCACAGTGTTGGTATTGCTGGCGATGACTTTGTGCGCACGATCGATCGTCTGCCGGAGCGCTGCGGACGTTCCGATGATATGGTCGAAATCGTAGACCTTCTGCTGCAGCTCCACAAATTCCGAGCGTCGTTGACCCGAGAGGCGTTCGTCCCGGATCTGGACTACAAAATCGGCGAAGCGTCGACGGTCGCGGGGGAGACAGAAGAAGGCGGAAACGCCGGACTTCACGAGATCGACGGCGAGAACGTGGTCCCGTTCCTTCGCGATGGCCATGATCGAGACGTCGGGGAACTTTGTGGTGAATTCCTTGATGATCTCCTTGGTTGACGATGAGACATCCCGGGTCACATCGAGCAGGACCGCGCTTGGCGGACGGAAAATCGCGCGGCTGGTGAGAAAGCCCGATGAGGACGCGAACTGGAGGTGCAAATCCTCGAAACCGACGAGCGCGCGTCGGACTTCGTGCATCATCTCGCGGCCGCCGCAGAGCAGGAGCGTAAACGTCGGCGACGTCGTGTGAGGATGTTTCCCGTTGTTGTTCATGCTCTCAGTTGCGGAAATGACGTTCAATATTTGCCAGACACCTGGTCCCGCCCCTCGGCTGCCAGATAGCGGGATCGAAGATCCTCCGACGGGAGCGAGGAGACAAAATGGCGAAGCACCTTCTTGGTCAGAAGAAGATTGTGGCGCGCCCGTTCCCGTTGCCCGCGTTCAAAGTACTCTCTCGCCAGGGCGTAGGTCAACTTCCAGGTTACCTCGGAGATTGGTTCCTTCTTGACCAAATCCATCCCATTCTTGAAATGCACGACCGGCTTTTCCTGCGTGCTGCCCGGGGTTTCTCGCTCGGCACATCCCGAGAAGATATCTGGCTTCTGCGAGCAAGCTGCGGGGTGTCTGCGATTCCGGCATGCCGAGAACACTCTCGAGCTGCCCGACGGCGACTCGTATGTCCCCTGACCTCGCTATACAATCGGCGATGGACAGGAGGCACCGGAGCGCCTTGTGCTGTTCTCCGGAAGAGGCAAACAGGTCATGGGCTTCCCGAAGCTGGGGGAGCGCGCACGCGAAATCGCCTTTTCTGGCATTCAACAACCCGCAGCAGAATTTCCAGGGGCCTTTGAACGATTCGACACCATCGGCTTCAACATACTGTCGAGCATCGTCAAGCAACCGTTCCGATTCGGAGTTGTCACCGAGGATCAGACGGAGCTCTGCGAGCTGAAGATCGGTTTCGACGAGGCCCCGGACGTCTCCCATCATTTCGTAGAGCGTCAACGCCTCCGACCATGTTGAAAAGGCTCCGCCGTAGTCGCCGTCGGCAAGCATGACCTCCCCGAGGTTTGTCAGGGTGTACGTCAGTTCACCCTTCATCCCCAGACGTTGGAAGGTCTCGCGGGATTGGAGATAGCTTGCGCGGGCTTCAGCGTGCCGGCCCAGGTTGAAATAGGCGATCCCGAGGTTGTTTTGGATTTTCGCCTGTTGGCTCAGGGTGCCGCTCCCGACAGCATACTCCAGCGCGCGGCGCCATTGCTCGATCGCCGCCGCGGAATCTCCCCGCGCATTGAGCGCATTGCCAACATTGGTAATGGCACTCACGACATGCGTTTCGTCGGCAAGCGATTCGTAGACACCGAGGGCAAATCGAAAATGCCGGGCGGCATCGTCATATCGACCCTGGAGGAACGTTGCGATTCCCAGGTCCGTAAGAATGGCCCCTTTGAGCTCGTCATGGTCGAGCTCGTCAGCGATTTCAAGCTGGGACAGACACGTTTCTTCCGCATTCTTGAAGCCACCAAGGTTGATCTCAATGTTCACCAGTTCCTGATTGAGTTCCGCCCGCTCTCTCTCGTCGGCTGTCCCCTCGAGCAATTGCCGGAACCCTTCCTTTGCCTGCTCGAAGTCCCCGAGGCGCGAACGTCCGACACTTGCCACGCGAAGCAGGGATCGGCGTTGCTGTTCGTGAAGCGAAGTGCTGGCGAGAAGTGACGTTCCCAGTTCGACGGCCTCTTTGGTTCTCCCCGCCTGGAGCAACGCATCGGCCTTCTGGCATTGAAGGGTCTGCACACGGTCCGGGTCCGCGAGCGCCCGGGCGGCTTCAGTCGCCCTCCCGATCAGGTCAAGACCGAGTTGATACCCCTGCAGTGAGAGGACCCTCCGGGCGGCGTCCTCCAGATAGTCCGAAGCTTTCGACAGTTCTCCGATCTTCGCATAATGATGGGCAATCTCCTGGAGTTCGCCGATCGAGAGATCCACCGACGCGGAGGACATCCCGCGGGCGATGATCGCATGAAGAAAAGGGAGGTCGCTTTCGAGCGACTCATAGACAATTCGCTTCAACCGTGCCACCCGCACGGCGATCCGCGTCTCAGCCCCGCTCACTGCGATGAGACCCGCTGATTCGAGCCCAAGAAGAATCGAGCGGAGTCTCACATGATGAAAAGGCAGATACCGCTCTGTCAGGGCTATCGGCACGGGGTTGGCGAAACAACAGAGGAATGCAAAGAGAATCTTTCTTTCAGGAGCGAGTCTCTTGAAGCGATTCAGGAGTAATTGGTCGGCGTCACGCGGGATCACTTTTTCGATGACGTCCAGTGCCGTTTCGACGTCCTCGCCCAGGTGCGTTGCGCTCACCGAGTCCTGCAACGCCCGAAGGGCTTCCAGGACCACAAAGGGCATCCCTCCGAGGACTTCGTGCAGTCTTCGTCCGAGCGCTTCAATGGCCTTCCCCTCACCGAGAATCGATTGTGACAGCCTGACGACGTCGCTGAGCGTCAGATCTGTGAGGGGCATCCTTTCCACGCGGGGAGGGCCAAGAGACAGGACGGACTCGTCCGAAGACGTCGCGATGATGATCGCTCTGCCCTGCGGCATGTCTCGTGCGACAGTCTGAATGACCTGCACGGAATTCTCATCCATCCCATCAACATCTTCAGCAACAAGCATCAGCGGAACCAGCGACGCACATTCGATGATATAGCGGGCGAACACCTCCGCCGTTGCATCCCGGTCGCGCGTCCGGAAGCCACTGTCGTTGTCCACTGTGGTGTTCGACTCTGCGAGATACCGCTCAACAAAGCGGGAGCCTTCCGGCAACGATGCCCCATGGAATTCTGCAAACGAACGGACCTCCACGTTCAGCGTAGCCAGCAATGTCCGCACGCTGGAATACGGAATGCCTCCGCCGACCGCCGACGCGGAGAATACCCGAAGCCCGCCGACGCGAGCGATATGAACCGCTTCATCCAGGAGCCGCGATTTTCCCATCCCTTCCGAACTGTGAAGAAGGACGGCGGTCGGACGGTTCTTGCCGTCTGAGGGATCTTCTCTCTGAATGACATCGCGAAGGTGCTGCAGCTCGGCCTCCCTTCCGATGAAGGGGGAGGCAATTTTGTGAAGGCTGACACTGTCCTGAACGTCGAATGCTCCACCCCCAAAAGCCGAGAGTGCTTCGTGCGCGGAACCCGGCCGATCAACCGGGTTCTTCTTCAGAAGCCACTCCACGACGGTCCGTGCTGCTGGCATGTCGGTCCAGAGCGCGCTCGAAAACTGCGGCACGTCAGTAAGGATCTTCTTGATTAACGCAACGGAATCATCGGCTTCGAAGGGACACCGGCCTTCTACCAGATGGTAGAACGTCGCGCCCACCGAATACAGGTCAATCCTGTGGTCGAGTGTTTCCCCGCGAAGGACCTCGGGAGCACTGTAGTCCAGGGTCCCTCTCGCGGGGACATCGGGAGATGCTCCTTCCATCCGGCTTATGCCAAAGTCGGTCAACTTCAATTCCGGCGACGCATGATCCTGATCCGTCGCCCGTCACCAGAAGATTCTGCGGTTTGATATCCGAGTGAATAATGCCGTGTGCGTGCACAAACGAAAGCACCGAAAGACACTGCGCGAACAGGTTTGTAAGACCCTTGACGCGGTTTCGGCCGGGCGGAAGGCTTCGTGCCCAGGCGAGGGCGTCGTGCCCTCTGACATATTCCATCAGGAGAAAAAGGTGACCGGAGAGAGACTCTGTGGGAGCTTGCCGGACGGTATCGAAATCGTATAACGCGACGAGGTGAGGGTGGTGCAACGAGAGAAGAATGGAGGACTCCGTGAGAAAAGGATCATTCTCTTTCGGAGTCGTCTCCGGCAGGTGCGTCAGGATCTTCAGGGCCCGGGGGGCATGATTCCAGAGAATATCATCGACAAGGAACACCTTTCCGGAGCCGCCCGCGCCGAGCTCATTGATGATCCTGTATCGATGGTTGATCATACCTGCCTCTGACATCTCCTGAATCGCGGGAGCCGCCTGCTTCAGCCAGATCATGTGCTGCGACGAGGACGCTTGCAAGAAACGCACCCGGAAAGAGCCCGACCCACCACCCTCCACGGAGCGTCCCCATTGCTTCGCCCATCATGTTCCCCCACGTCGCGGTCGGGGGCTGAATCCCCAACCCAAGAAAGCCCAACGCGGCTTCTGCAAGGACAACGTTCGCAAACTGCAAAACAACCATGCTTACCAGGACCGGACGTCATGTTGGGAAGCATGTGATGAATCACGATGCGCCACGTCGGGACCCCGAGGAGCCGAGCGGAAAGGATGAACTCCCTTTCCCGAAACGTCGACACTTCGCCACGAACGACCCGGGCTGCTGCCATCCATCCGGTGCAGGCGAGAACGATGACAAGCGTCATCAGCGACTGCCCCAGAAACGCCATGAGCCCTATGGCGAGAAAGAGTCCCGGGATGGCGAGCGCGAGATCCGTAAGCCTCATTAGAACGAAGTCGACCGGGCGTGCTCCCATCCCGGCCATGAATCCAACAAGCGAGCCGATCGCTACCGCGAGGAGCGATGCGACCACGCCGATCCCCAGGGAGACCCTCGCTCCTGCAATTACCCGGCTCAGGACATCCCGTCCATTGTCATCGGTGCCGAAGAGGAAAAGGAATTTTCCGGCCGGCTGACTTTCTGAGACAGCGTCTCCGATGTCTGCTCCTTTGTTGCCGGAAGCAAACCAATGACGGGAGAGTAGCCACCCGGCCGCTTCACCATACCTTTCCTTGATCCCCTCAGGATGTCAAAAAGGCGCCCTGCACAGGAGATTCAAAGAGCACTCCCTGTGCCAATGGCGGGAGAAGACGGCTGGTTGCGAGGTTTCCTTGACTGTCGGGCGGAACCGGAGTCAGAAAAGGAGATGTAAGAGAGATGAATGTGAGAATAATCAACAGTAAGAGTGAGGCAATCCCGCGTACTTCATGGGGTGGAAGTTCCAGATTTTTGCGCCGTCGGATCACCCACCGAAATATTGCCGATCGAGCGAGAAAACAAAGCGAAAACCACCAGACAATTGCAGCAATCCAGAATTCGACGAGGCGCCCTGAATCAAGCTCTCGTATTTCATCCGGATGAAGCAGCTTCAGGATGAGCCCCAGAACCAATGTCAGAGTGCTCTTCCAGATGAGCTCCCATCTGAGAATGGTGAGCAGAACGAGAATGATTAAGGAAATAATCTGGAATGAAAACGGGATCCGTCGGTTCATTGTAGTTGAATCCTCGGATCAATCACTGCGTGAACAATATCGGCCAATAGGTTACCTAAAACCACGACGAGGCCTCCAAGCAACGTGCAACCCAGGATCAAAGGGTAGTCGCGAGCGAACACGGAGACCACAATGAGGCGTCCCATTCCGGGCCAGGCAAAGAGCGTTTCCGTCACGAGAACGCCGGTGAGAAGCGATCCGATTTCCATTCCTATCATCGAAATCATCGGGCCGATGGAATTCAGCAGAACATAGCGACGAAAGATGTGTCGCGGTTTCAAACCCATTGCCGTCGCCGCGAGGACAAATTCCTGGTTCCGTGCATCGTCGACAGTCGAGGAAAGGTACCTTGCAAGTCCGGCTGCGCCGGGGATGGCGAGTGTAAGAACAGGGAGGACGAGGTGGATCAGCAGATCTTCTGCAGAGCGCGCCCCGAATCCTGCATCCGAGCCAGCAGACCACATGCTTGATGAAGGGAAGAGACCCAGGGCGAACGAGAACACGGTGACAAGGAGCAACCCCACCCAGAAGGTCGGCAGGGCGTAGATGACAAGCGTCCCGCGCGAGATCCATCGGTCCACGCCGCTTCCTGCCCGGCGCTTGCCGATTATGACGATGGCAAACGCGAGGATGACTTCCAGGACAAGTGCCGGCACGCCAAGAAGAAGCGTGTTGGGGAAAACGCGCGCAAGAATCTCGAGCACAGGCGTGTTGTAGGCGAACGAAATTCCAAGGTTGCCCCTCAGGAGTTCGCCGAGCCACCGGAGATACTGTACAAGCAGCGGTTGATCCAGGCCGAATTGTGACCGAAGCCGTTCGGCCGCAGCCTGGGAGACCGTGGGAGAGAGATACAGGGTTGCGGCGTCGCCGGGGAGGAGACGGGAAAGAAAAAAGACCAGGGTCACCAGCCCGAACAACAGCGGGATCAGCTGAAGGACCCTGTGCAGGACGAATCTGATCAGAGGGCTACTTGTCGGACGCGGCACGATCGTCGGTCTCCAGGTGCCACTCCCAGGCCTCTTGTGTGGTGCCCAGAAGTCCTATGTGGGTCCCGGCGAGACGCGTATTCACGCCTGTGATCGCATCGACCCAGTAGAGCATCGTGCAGGGCTGTTGATCATTGATGATACACTGAAACTCTTTCCAGAGAGGCGCGCTGTCGACCTCATTCTCAAACTTCTTGCTGGCCGCAAGAATTGCGTCCACTCGTGCATTCCGGAAACCGGTGACGTTGAATGGATACTGCGCAAGATCGGAGCCCCAAAGGTCGTCGAGTTGCAATTGCAGCGGGACACTGAAACCGGCCAGGCACGCATCATACTTGCGCGCGGTGAGGTTTTCCCAGAAGGCACCCCGCTCGACCTGGTCGATGGTCATTTCGATCTTCACGGCACGAAGTTGCTGTTGGACCGCGGTGGCAACAGAGATGCGCATCTGGTTCCCCGCCGGAATCTTCAGCGAGAAGGAGAACTTTCTCCCGCCCTTGTCCAGGATCCCGTCCCCGTCGGTATCGTGCCATCCGTCCTCTTCAAGGAGCTTCGCAGCTCGGACGGGGTCGAAGGGGAGAGCTCGGAGTGTGTCGTTATATGCCCACCGGAAAACGGGCGAAATACCTCCGACGGCGACAGAGCCGTGTCCGCCCAGATACGCTCGCACAATTTGTTCCCGGTCGATGGCCATGGTCAGGGCTCGGCGGACGCGTGCCGAGCCAAAGAGGGGATGCGGCCGGATCGTTTTGCCGCCCGATGCATTGTACGCGGTCGGATCGATGTTGTTCCAACCGAGAAAATCGTAATCTCTCCCGGGTGTAGAGATGATCCGTACCGGGCTCTGAGCCCCGGCGAACGCGGAGGCGTCCTCGGGCCTCAGCCCCGACACAACATCCACTTCACCGGCCTGGAGTTGTGACACCCTGGTTCGGTAGTCCGGGAGCACGCGAAAGATAAGTTGGGACAACTTTGCCGGTGATGGAAGAGCAGAGGTTGCGTTGGAAGCCAGGACGATCCCTTCGAGCGGGGTCCATTGCTTCAGCAGAAACGGTCCGGAGACGATTGGGTTCCGATTGACGGGGTGTGCGCGGAGCTCCTTGACGGGGATGGTGTCGAACACATGAGCGGGAAGGATCGGAAGTCCTGCATCAAAGAGCTGCGACGGATACGCACGGGCAAAATGGAAAATGACGGTGGAGTCGTCAAGAGGTTCCACGCTCCGCGCAATGTCCGGCTTCCCTTGCCACGTCTGCAGGTTCTGGACGGCCGACTGCCTGACACTTCCCAGTTCCGGGTCGCCGTACAAACGGTACGATGCCTGGACATCGCGCGCAGTCACCAGGGCTCCATCGGACCAATGTACCCCGGTCTTGAGATGAAACAGCAGGTCCCGGTGGCCGTTCCGAAACTCCCAGGATCGCGCGAGCAAGGGGGAATACGTGAGCTTCCCTTGCGCAGTGTCGAACGATGACCCCACCAGGCCGGGAAACAGGAGATCGTTGATTTCTCCCGCGGTGACATCCTCGGCAAAGAGAGGGTTGAAACTATCGACGTCGCCTTCGATGGCGATGACGACCGGATGCTGTTGCTCGGAAGAATCGCCGTGCCCATGCTTTCCACAACCCGCGATTCCAAGGAGGAGAACGCTGACAACGATACCCTGGATCTTGAGAGTCATCCCGAGAACTCCCTATGGTTGGCTCCGGACAGAAATCGACGCCTCAATGTACCCACGCCCAACGATCTTGTCAAGGTAACACGGCGACAATTTGCGCACGCGATGGGAATTGACACTCATGCGTGTTTTGGATACTTTGTCGAAACGTTCAGGGAATCCTCGCACGCCCCAATGCAACCTCTTTTGGAAGTCCGCCACCTTTCTGTCGTGCGTCTCAATCAACCTCAGGCCAACCCGATCGTTTCCGACGTTTCGTTCTCTCTGGATCGCGGAAAGTGTCTCATTATTCTTGGCGAAAGCGGGGGCGGCAAGACCGTCCTCACCCGGGCATTGACGATGCTGTTCCCACCCCGGCATCCCTTTGGGGTAACGGGCGATGTGGTGTTTGAGGGGAGGCGACTCTCAGAGCGTTCCGAAGAAGAAATGTCTCTCCTGCGGCGGCGCTCCATCCGCTACGTTTTCCAGGAACCCGCGAGGGCATTGAACCCTCTGGCAACAATCGCGTTGCAAATGGCTCTTGCGGACGGGAGGTCAGAGCAGGGAAACCATGGGTTCGAAAAAGATCTGGCCGACGTTGGAATCGCGGATCCTGCAGGGGTGCTTCGCTCCTTTCCCCATCAGCTCAGTATCGGAATGGCCCAGAGGGTCATGATCGCGATGGCCCTTCTCCCGAATCCGGCGCTGGTGATTGCCGATGAGCCTACAAGCGCGGTCGATGTGGATACCCGGGAAATGATCCTCCAGGTTCTCCTCCGACGGCAACGGGAGGGGGACATGGCGATGATTGTCGCAACGCACGACATCGAGGTCGCTCCCGTACTGGGACATCGCGTTATCGTGATGCTCGGAGGGATGATCGTGGAAGCCGGCCCGGTCGAACAGGTCCTGTCCTCGCCGCATCATCCGTACGTCCAGGAATTTCTCGCCACTTCTCCGACAAGGGCCGGATCTCAGCCGATCGATGACATGCCTCCACCGTTGGAATCCCCGGATCATCCGTGGACCATCGGAGCCTGTTGCGTGTACGCCGGTCGATGTCCGAAAGCGAAAGAGATGTGTCGGACCGACGAGCCACAACTCGAAAGCACAGACGCGGATCGGGAGGTCAGATGCTTCTTCTGGAAGTAGAGCATCTTTCATGTTCCTTCCACGAAGGACATGCCCTGATCGGCCGGAAACGCCGCAAGACGGTTCTTCGGGACATCACGTTCTCCCTTGAAGAAGGGGAGAGCTTCGGGTTGCTCGGTCCGAGTGGATCGGGGAAGTCGACCATTGCCCGTTGCATCGCAGGGTTGCAGGAGCCTGATGGAGGTGAGATACGGTTTGCCGGAACAACACTCTGGTCTCGGGGAAAAAAGAGGTCGCCCGATCCGCGGATTCAGCTGTTGTTCCAGGCATCGAGTCTTTCCCTGGATCCAAAAATGAAGATCCTCTCGTCCATAGAGGAAGGGTTTGTGCCATTGGAGGGAACCGCTGACGGCGGAAGAGAAACAAAAAAGGATCAATGAACTGCTCCATGCTGTGGACCTCCGATCGACTATCCTCGATCGATATCCGCACGAGCTTAGCGGGGGACAGCGTCAGCGTGTGGCACTGATGCGCTCATTGGCATCGCGTGCCCCGCTTCTCATTCTCGATGAACCTACTGCGGCCCTCGATCCGATCACACAATCGAGCGTGCTTTCCCTGCTCCGCAGGCTGCGGCGTCTCATGGGGCTTACCCTGATCTACATCACGCACGATAGGAGCGTCGCCCGATCGTTCTGCGGCAGAATCGGCGTCGTGAATGACGGAGTATTGTGTGTCTAAAGCGGCGAATCTTCGCTGGAACAAATGCTATTCGACAAACGTTAAATCTATACTATACTATGAAACGTTCTCTCTACACGTCGTTGATTGTTCTGTCGGTTCTCCTCGAGGCGTGCAATGCGGGCCCGGCCCCGACGGCCCCGGCAGGACTGTCCATTCCGAAGAGCCGCGCGGTGCCGATGTCAGTGGCCGGCTACGGCGAGTCATTGGACTCAACGTATTTCAAGATGTGGTCGGACAGCTCGTGGGATGAGTTCTATATGGACACGACACTCAATGGGATACCATATTCGATCATCCTCACAAGCGCCGGCAACGAAAACCTCTATGGACCGAACGGGTATTCAGGATTTGGACAATATGGCGGAAGCATCATCCTGTTCGATTCGGCGCTTGCCTCATTGCCCGACACTATGGTGGGTGGAACTCCATACACGACGCAAACAACCTTCTCCTATCAGGGAGGGACCTACGTTCTGGTGGACCAGGAAACCCTTGTCGATTCGGTCACTGTTTCAGTGCCCATCGGAACATTTACGAATTGCAGGATCCTTGAATCCGTTGGTGCGATCAACGGTGTCCTCCAGTACGCGACGTATTTTTGGCTCGCCAAAGGCCCGTCGGACATCATCGAAGAGTATAATACTGTATATGGACCGTACAGCATCCAAATGGCCTACGGCGAGGTGAACGGTCAAACTCTGGGGGGTGAACGTAAGCGGTGAATTATCGGGCACTCAGAAACCTTCCGCCGGCATCCTCAAACCGAGCGCAAGAGCGTTGAGTCCAGGGATCCACGACATCGCCGGATATCCGGGCCATTGCTCCTGCGATCCTGAAAGGGATTACGGCTTTCAGGATTGGATCACACCTTGCGCGACGTTTGCGATGAGCAGACGTTCCTCCGCCATGCCGTACACTCTTGATCAACTTTTCGCCTGAAGCATCATCCACATCCCCGCGCTCATGCCCCGCCGAGGGGGAGAACGGGAGACTTGGAGAAGGGGAGAAAAAGCGTGATACCGTCAGCGAACTAAGAGCATCTTCCGAACCGCAGAAAATGACCCTGCAGTCAAGCGATAAAAGTACACTCCACTTGCCAGGTTCGCACCGTCGAATGTAAACGAGTATCTCCCTGCTGGATATCTGCTGTTCGCTAGCGTTGATACCTGACGGCCGAGAACGTCGTAGACAACGAGCCGAACGTCACTGTCCCCTGTCCACTGTCCCCTGATAACTGTTTTAGGATTGAACGGGTTCGGGTAATTTTGCTCGAGCGCGAACGTCCGCGGGGTGAGTTTTGACACTTCGTTGTGGACATACTCTTCTGTACCGACAAGCAGCGTGAACTGCATCCTGTTCGAGATTGTCTGGTACGAGTAGACATTTGAGCGCCGAATGTCCACGCTCGAGCTGTTCATGGCATTTACCAGCACCACGCTCAACTGATCGGGGATCGCATCAACTCCGAGGAACGTGATCTTCCCGGTTCCGCGCTGCGGATTCCACACCTCAAAATGCCATGCCTGTCCTGACCCGGTGTCCGACCTGACGTCCGTCGCAAACCGTGGATATCGCGAGTCCCATTCGGGATGCAGAAAATAGAGAAACCCGTTGTCGAAGAAGAGCGGTGGTTCATGTTGATCGAGTGCGTTCCGGCCCGGCGTTGCCGCGGATGAAATCCCGATATAATTGTCTCTGTCCGAAGAATGCTCGCCATCGAAGATAAGCTCAACACGCCATTCGTAACCCGGCGGATCGGCATGTTTCGCGACACTTCCTGCGAACGGGTAGGGGAATTTGAGAGATGATACATTGGCCGAATCGTTGAAGAAATAGTACCCCTTGAACGGATCCAGTGTCGTCCCGCTCGACGTCGTTGTTGTCCCGTCATGCTCCCAGAACAATGTCCCCGCCGAAAGGCCGTTCGCGGTAATCACGGCCGATCGCAAAACACTGACCGTAAAGGGATTGCAGATGATGTTCCACCCCTGGTGTACCCCGATGGCGAATGTCCCGTCCTGCGCGAGCGGGGGAAGGGTGTCCGTGCGAGAAACGTTCAGCGTCTTCTTTGAGAGCAACCAATAGCCTTCCCCCGTTCTCAGGACCGAATCCGCGGTAAGATCCTGGTAATAGGCGGGATAGGTCGTGTCCATTCCGGTTTCCCTGAGAATCCTCCAGTCGACGTTTTGGGAACCGGGGAGAATGCTGCCGACGTTCCTCGTCCCTATCCCGGGCAAGCCGAACATTTTGTAGGAGTCCGAACTCAGATCGCCGGAAAACGTCACCGACCCCGAGAGAAACGCTGAAGACAAGGTTGTCAGCGTCCAGGTCGGAGACCACGGACCCGAACCGGCAACGTTGCGTGAGCTGACGTGCCAGTAGAACCGAGTATTGTTCGGCAAGCCGTTCACCTGTCTTCCGGGGGAAACGAGCGCCGGATCACGCAATACCACCAGCGTGAACAGCGAGTCCATCGCCATCTCCAGCGAATACCCTGTGGCGTTCGCAACACTCGACCAACTCATGACAAGCGGGAGTGCCTGGCTCACCGCTCCGTTCGAGGGAGACAGAGGGTTTGGTGGGGACAGTGCCGCAAGTCCGGTCCCGCTGACAGTGATCGTATCGTGGACGGTCAGCGCGGTATGCGTGAACACGATCGTCCCCGTCTGCGGGTTCGTGTCCTTCGGGGAGCACGTGACAGTGAACGTCCTCGTCGTCCCGGGCTGAATGACCGCATTCCCCGGACTCACGGTGAATACTGCGTTGTCCGACACAACACTACTTATCGTAAGAGGGGTCGTCCCCGTATTGGTCACGATACTGCTGTCGACCTTGTTTGCCCCGAGAACGACGAAGCCGAACGCGATGTTCTTCCGGTTGAATGAGATTCCTGCCTGCGATCCGGCTCCGCTCAGGCGAACGGTGTCGGGTGAGGTTAATGCGATGTGCGTGAAGACAAGGAAGCCGTTCTGCGCGGTAGTATTTGTCGGGGCGAATGCAATCGAAAATGCCACATGATCGCCGGCGGGGATCGATGCGGTCGTCGGGAGCACTGAGAACGCCCCGTTGGTCGAAGAAACATTCGTAATCAGGAGGGTTGAGGCTCCGCTGTTCGTCACCGCTGACCGTGTCGCGTGCCGTCGTTCCGACCGGGACTTCGCCGAATGGGACGGATCGACTGTCAATAGAAAACACGGCAACGGTACCAGTCCCGCTGGCCGTTACGGTGTCGGGCGATCCGGCCGCGTTGTACGCGAAGATGATTGGTCCCACCTGCGGCGTCGTGTTCGAGGGAGTGAAAGTGATGTGATAGGTTTGTGATCCCCCGGGGTCAAGGGTCACGGCACCCGGTTGCACCGTGAAGACGGTGTTCGGGGATAACACGCCGGTGATTTCCAGAGATGACGATCCGGTATTCGTGACAATCACGCTATCGGTCTTTTGACCGCCAATCGTCACATAGCCGAAGGGAACACTTGACCGGTTGGGGGACAAACTGGCGAGCGTCCCGGTGCCATTGACGGCGACTGTATCATGGGTCTCGGGTGCATTATGCGTGAAGATAATCAGCCCCGACCGTGGCGTCGTGTCCGCGGGGGTGAAGGTAATGGAAAAGGTCTGCAGGTGCGCCGGCTGGATGGTAGCATCTGTGGGCTTGACGGTAAAGAAACTGCTGTTCGAGATGATCTTGCTGATAACGAGCGGTACCGTCCCCGTGTTGGTAACGGTGACACTATCAAGCTTCGGGACGCCGACTCCAACGTAGCCGAAGGCATCGATTTGCCTGTTCAGAGCGAATCCCGGGATCGAACCGACACCGCTCACCGCAACGGTATCGGCTGAACCTGTCGAAGAATGCGTGAAGACGATATACCCTGTGAGTTGCGTCGAATCGACAGGGGCGAAGGTGATGGTGAACGTCTGAGACTGTGTCGGCGGGATGGAGGCGTTCGAAGGCTTCACCGTAAACGGGGCTCTTGTTGACACGACGTTGCTGATGAGGAGGGGGATGGTCCCGTTGTTGGTGACAAGCACACTGTCGAGCTTCGTAGCGCCGACCGCCACGGAGCCGAACGAAACGACTGTCCGGTTGAGGGTGAACCCCGGGGCCGCTCCAACACCGCTCACCGTAACGGTATCGGGTGGACTTGTCGATGAATGCGTGAAGACAATATACCCGGTGAGCTGCGTCGTATCGACAGGGGCGAAGGTGATGGTGAATGTCTGAGACTGCGTCGGCGGGATGGAGGCATTCGAAGGCCTCACCGTGAACGGGGCCCTTGTTGACACCACGTTGCTGATGAGGAGAGGAATGGTCCCGCTGTTGGTGACAAGCACGCTGTCGAGCTTCGCAGCGCCGACCGCCACGGAGCCGAACGAAACGACTGTCCGGTTGAGGGTGAAGCCCGGGGCCGCTCCAACACCGCTAACACGGACAGTATCGGGCGAACCCGGCGCATTGTGCGTGAAGAGGATAAATCCCGTTTGTGGCGTCGTATCCGCAGGGGCGAAGGTGATGGTGAACGTCTGCGTCTGTGCCCGTGGGATGGAAGCGTTCGAAGGCTTCACCGTAAACGGGGCCCTGGTCGACACAACGTTGCTGATAACAAGGGGAAGTGTCCCCGTGTTCGTCACAATGACGCTGTCGAACTTCGTAGCCCCGACCGCCACCGAGCCGAACGATGCGGTCGCCCGGTTGAGCGCGAACCCCGGGCCCGCTCCGACACCGCTTGCACGAACCGTGTCGGGCGAACCCGGCGCATTGTGCGTGAAGAGGATGCTTGCTGTCTGCGCGGTGGTATTTTGTGGAGTGAACGTGACCGTAAAGGTCGCTGACCCTCCCGGAGAAAGAGAATCGTTGGTGGGACTCACGGCGAACGCGCCGCCGTTCGAACGGACATTGCTGATGAGAAGAGTACTCGAGCCGGTGTTGGTGACAACGACGCTGTCGGACCTGGCCTGGCCGACAACGACGGTGTCGAACGGGATGGTCCGCCGGTTCACGCTAAACTTCGGTTGTGTTGCTTTTCCGGTGCCACTCAGAGCGACCGAGTCCGGTGAGCTTGATGCGGAGTGTATGAAGACCAGGTTTCCTGCAGTCGGCGTCGTGTCCGTTGGCGTGAACGTAACGGTAAAAGATCTCTTTGCACCCGCCGGGATTGTGGCGGATGTGGGAATAACGGTAAACCTTCCGCTTGTCGAAGTGACGCTGCTGATCGTGAGGCCTGCGGAGCCGCCATTGGTGACGGAGACGCTGTCTGTCGCGGTGCCTCCGATCGGGACAAGCCCGAATGCAAGAGAGCTCCGATTGACCGAGAATGCTGTTCCCGATCCACGTACCGTGACCGTGTCCCGGGTTTTGAGTCCGTTATGTACAAACACGACGTTTCCGGTCTGGAGGCCATTGACCTGAGGGGTGAAGGTGATCCTGAACGTTCCGACATCGCCCGGTTGGAGCGTTTCGCTGGTCGGCTCCACAACGAAATTCGCATTCGACGAAGTGATGCTGCTGATGATAAGTGGTGCATCTCCTCCATTTCCGACCGTGACACTGTCCGTTTTTGATGATGCGATCGGCACGAATCCGTATGCAAGATCTCTGCGATCGACAGCAAACGTCGGAGCCGTTCCGGTTCCCAATGCCTGGACTGTGTCTGGCGACGTTGCTGCACTGTGGGTAAAGATAATCAGCGCTGTCTGTGCGCCGGTCGATGTTGGTGTAAACGTCACTCGGAACTTGCGTTCCGCGTGTGCCGTGATTGAGGCAGTCGTTGGCGAAACGGAAAAGCGTGCGTTGCTCGATTTCACTGCCGTGATCGTAAGCGTCGTTGCGGCGGAGTTCGTAACAGTCACGCTATCGCTGTGCGTGGTGCCGACCTCCACATCGCCGATCGAGTCAATTAAGGGGGATGCAGTGAACGCACCGCCTTTCAGCAGGAAGGACCCCGGTTGCCCGACGGCGGCCACCAAAGAATGCGCAGCGGTTCCTGCCTCAGTAGAGGGGACTTCCTGAGCAGAGGAGAATAGGGGGGAAGTGAATAACAGGACTGCTATGCCGATGGTTGGCACGAACTTCATTAATCACCTCCTGCCCGGATGGGAGTTCAGGGAGCGGGGACATTCGCGAAAAGGTGGATCGTGCCGGGGGGAGCCCCTTACGTAACATAAAGCACCGGGGGTCAATGTGCAAGCGGGGAACGCAAATAGACGTCCGTGATGAAGGTCGTTCGATTGCCGGCGGCCACTTGAATTTCTGATAACGCTGGGGGGATGTAGGCAAATCCGACACGTTCCCGTCCGTTTGCGCCGGCGGAGAGACCAGACGCGATCGGGGAGCATGAATATCTTGCGGCCATCGCTGTCTACTGGGCGGTCAACGTCAAGGTCGTTCGCACCTTCCCGTCTGTGGGACCTACCTTCGTATCCACTTCCTGTTGGAAAATCCGGGCGGGATCAATGCCACCTTTGGTCGTGAGATACTCCATGATTGATGCGACCCGATGTTGTGCCAACGAACGCAGGTCGTCTTCACTGACGTGAACGGAATCAACCAGGCGTCTCCATGCCGCCTGGACCACAAGTGAATCCCGAGTATTGTCCGGCGTGCCTTGTTCCGGAAGAAGCTTGCCGGGCTCTTCGTTGAACGTCTTCTTGTACAGTGAGAGTAACGCCCGTTCATCACTCTTCTGAAGTTGGTTTCCTCCCGACGGCCTGATTGCCTCCATCACTGATTTTTCCGCCAATGCGTCCCGATCGAAACTCTGGCTTGCGTTGCCCCTGACCTGAAGTTGGAGCGCCGGGCGTTCTTTCAAACCTTTTGCAACGGTTTCCAGCTTTCCATGTTGATCCTGCATCAGGGAGTCCTGCCCTGGCGGAAATGCGACGTACTGCAAATCATCTCCGCTTCCTCCGAACAGTGATCCCAGGAGGGCAAACGGTGCGGTGACGATCTTCCAGAGAAGGTTCAGCGCCGCTTTCAGGATAATCGGGAAGAAGCTGAATTCAGGATCGTCGAGGCTTCCACTTACAGGGATATCGAGATCGATCACCCCCTTCGAATCCTTCAAGAGCGCAATTGCCAGCTTCACCGGGAGACTTGTCGCGTCGGGACTTTCCACCTTGTCACCGAGGGTGAGTTGGTTCAGCACCACCTTGTTCTCGGCCTCGAGAAATCGTTTGTTCAACTTGTAGTGGAGATCAAGGCTCAGCTTGCCCTGTTCGATCTTATAGCCGGCGAACTTGCTGAAGTATGGTGTAAACGAAGTGAGTTCGATCCCGTCGAACTTCAACTGGATATCGGTAAAGGCGTTCTCGGTGAGAGGGTTGATGGTCCCTTTAATGATCGCGGGAGCATATTTATCGACTTTCCCCTGGAGATCGACGTCTGCCCGGGTCAGCTCCTCGGAAGAAAGCCCCTTGATCGATCCATTGAGCTGTTGAACACTGATCGTGAAATTCGGGGAAAGGGAGAGGTCACTGAAGTTCATGGACCCGTCGACGACGGAGATCGTGCCGATTTTGGTGACCGTTTGACGCGTAGAATCTTTCTGCGCGGGGAGGAGTCTCGCTGATCGAACAGTATCGCCGGCACCCTTCGCGGCTGAGTCGGCCGTCTGCGCCATCACATGCTGGATCGTGGTCGAGCGATCCGGGCTCACGACGACGCGCGCATACGGCCGTCGCGCGACAATCTCGGCGATGGTCAGCGAACCCGGGTTGTTCCGGTAATCCACCTTCTGCATCTCGAGATGCTCCCATCGCGTGAGATCTTCATTCAGAACGGGGTCGTCGATCCTGCCACCGTCAGAGCTGAGTCCACCGCGGAACGACAGCGACATCACTGTTCGTTGCACGGCGTAGTTCAACTTTCCTTGAAGGGAATAGGTCCCGGCTCGAAGCTGCGCGCGGCTGTATCGGGAGATGTACGGTTGGAGGGCGGGAAGGGGGGACTTCGTCAGGCGTAGATCCAGGTCAGCCTTCCGCGGATCCAGCGAAAACGTTCCGGCTGCTTCGAACGTCCCGCCGCCGTTGAGAACACCCGTTCCTTTCACTGAAGCGATGCCCGGAGTCCCATAAGTGAAATTCGCCGCGGCGAGGCTGACATTTGTGAGCGACACAGGAGCGTAAGGCTTCTGAGACTCGTCCGTCAAAGTGAATGACAAATCCTGAAGCGCCAGAGATTTGAGCACGACACTCATGTTCGATGGCACAGTATCACGCGGATCGGGGCGAGGAGTCAAGAGCTGTTGGATCGTCATCGTTCCGTCGGCAAGATATGCCGTCCTGATCTCCGCTCCGACTCCCACGATTGTGTCGATGGTCACCGCATTCCGTGGATACTCCATCGAAATGCCGCTTGCATGTATCTGTGGAGCGGATATCGGAGGGATGCTGTCTGCGGGATCGGCGATCACAAGTTGCCAGGCGTCGACTCGTCCGTTCCGGAGTGAGAAGCGGGCAGTGTCCCTTGTGAGATCGAACAGGTACTCTCCGCGGAGGTTGACCTTGCCGGATGGGGTTGTGAAGTTCAGTCTGTCCCTCATGAATTCCCACAACGTGCTCACACGGAGATTACTGATTTCGATGAGGCCGGCAGAGTGCGGCGGCGTAACGGAAAGGTCCCCGCGCCAATGGAGCTTTTCATCCTGCCTGGTGACGGCTTCGAATTCGTATGCTCCTCCTTCCTCGGGCTTCGTCGTGAAGTTCTTGAGCGAAAGGTCAAGAGAATCGATAGTCTTGGTCAACGGGACCGGTCTCGAGAGGTCCTCGTAATACATTGTCCCCTGGTTGATGGTAAGATTGTCGATAACGAGATTTTTCGTCTCACCTGTCTTCGTCGTCGTATCAGCCGGTTGTTGTTCGAGAAGGTCGTGAATGCTGAATTTCCCATCCTGGAGGACGCGAACAGCTATGTATGGCGTATCGAGACGGAATTCTGAAAACACGAGGGCGTTTTGGAACAGGGACCGAATCTCGTAGTTCACATACAATTCATGGAAGGAGACCAATGTCGCCCCGTCACGGTCGTGCAGGGAAAAACCCTCGAGATCAATTGACAGCGCGAACGGATTGACGTGGACTGCATCAAGCTGGACCGTGCGGTGAGTATATCCTTCGAGTGCCTGGATGAGTTTCGGCTTGACCACCGGTGGCACCACAAAAAACCCTAGGAGCCCATAGAGCAGTATTAGCGAGAGAGCGATGAGAATCGATTTCTTGTAGCGCATAGTGCGATTGCGTGTCTTGTCAGGGAGGATGCTGCACGGGACGAAAAGGCAGAACGAATGAACGCTCTATTGGAGCAATCGGAGTCTGCGAACAGGAAGCGAAGATTTCCGTAGAAATGCAACTTTTGAACGAATGTTGCCGGTGGCGGGGGTCAGAATCGTGCTACTCGAACCGTGCCGCATCCTTCGGTTTCTTCCAAGCGATGAAAAGGTCCCGGACCCGGGTCCTGGCGAGAGTCGTCCTTGGATTGTCGGAGCCCTGCGATTGAAGAAGATCGTTGTAGGAGTGAACCAGCAAAGACTCCGCCTCGGCGAACCTGCCCTGAGTGCACGAGGCATTCACCCAATGCGCTCTGCGCGAGCGCGGTAAAGAAATGTCCACGTGGCAGCGATTCCGTTCGTTGCGCCACTGCCTCGCGAAGCAAACGCTCTCCTTCACTGACCCGGCCAAGGCGGACCAGACTGAGCCCTTCGATCGTTAACGCGGTCGGATAGTTGTCGTAATGGATCCCGAAATTGTCGCGATAGATATCCAATGCCTCGCGCGATTTTGCCAATGCATCGCCATACCTTCCCATCTGATACAACAGCGCTGCCTGGTTCCTCTCGTTGTCTCCGATCCAAAGGCTCTTCGGTGAAATCAATCGATAGAAGATCTGGGAGGCTTCTTTGAGAGCCGAGTCTGCTTCGGCATATCTGCCTTCCTCGGTCAGAAAACCTCCGTAGATCGTTAGCACAAATCCGAAGTCCGGTGTGGATGCAATTCCCTGACGGCGGCTTTCCGCGACGGCTTCCTCTGCCGCATGCACCGCTTCGCGAAACCTCCCCTGGTCCGCGAGCACCGACGCAAGTGTCGCCCGCGTGACGCCGATAACGAAGTGGGAATTGTCTGAGAATGTCGGACTCAATGCCAGTACTTCACGGAACAACCCTTCCGCTTCTTTCGAATCCCCCTGCGTCCGCCGCAGATAGCCGAAGTCATTGAGCGCCGATGCAAACACCTCCGGTTTCATCATCCCGTTCTTGACGGCAATCCGCATGTCCGGAATGGCCTTGCGAAAGAGACTTTCCGACTGCGACAACTTTCCCTTCGCGAAGAGTTCCATCGCCCACAAGGCAAGTGTATCGAGCGACTCCTCGTCGTTGGTCCGGGATTGTTCCTTGAGGAGTTGAAAGTATTTATGATTGTGTTCGTACATGAGGTCATATCGCCCCTGGTGCCCATACGCGTTGCCGAGAATGCGTTCAAGTTGCACGCGGACCTCGGGCTGCCGGGTAAATTCATCGCTCTCGAGTCTCTTCGTCGCATCATCGAGGACGTCCTGCATGACCGTGGATGTTCGTGACGCCCCGGGGACTTCTTGCATCGGATTGGAGTAGGTCAGCATCTGCTGCAGGAAGGCATTAATGCTCTCCGCCCGCGCCCTGTCTGCTTCCGCCTGGTGCACGCGGTAGAGTGTGATCGCGAATCCCGCGAACAGGCTGAGAAGGAGCACCACCGTGGTCCCCGCCAGGAGACGGTTGCGCCTTACGAATTTGCTGACGCGGCGGCCGACCGATGCAGGTCGTGCTTGAATGGGGAGGTGGGAGAGATGCCTGCGGAGATCTTCGGCGAATTGTTCGACAGAAATGTATCGGCGTGAAGGGTCTTTTTCCAGCGCGGTCATCACGATCGTATCGATCTCCCCCTTCAGGCGTTTCCGAATTCGATCGATTCCGTCCGGGCACGAAATCAGCATTTCCCTGCTGCTCGGCCTCGGCGGGTCGAGTTTCTGAATCACCGCAGGGACGTCATGCGGCTGTGTTCCGGATACGTCGTAGGGTCGCTGTCCGGTGAGGAGAACATACAGGAGCACGCCGAGCGAGTACACATCGCTTGACGTCGTAATCTCTCCCCCCGCGGCCTGCTCCGGACTTGCGAACTCCGGAGTAAAAATATATGTGCGGGTCCGGGTTTCATCCGTCGATGGCGTTTCGTACTCCCCGGCGAGCAACTTCGCAATCCCGAAATCCAGGAGCTTCGGCGCTCCTTCGGGAGTAACGAGAATATTATTGGGTTTCAAATCCCGGTGCACAATCAGCCGCCCGTGGGCGTACTGGACGGCAACACACACGGTGAGAAAGAGTTTCAGCCGTTGTTCAATGGTGAGATTGTGATGATTGCAGAATTCATCGATCCGTTCGCCCTGCACAAATTCCATTGCGAGATAGGGCATCCCCTCCGCCGTTGTCCCTCCGTCGACAAACCGTGCAATGTTCGGATGATCGAGCCGACCGAGTGCCCTCCGTTCAAGGTTGAATCGCCGGATCAACTCCGGGGACATCGCCTCCAGACGCATCACCTTGAGGGCAACGTGGTCGCTCGTCTCTGCGCCTTCACGGACAGCCTCATACACATCCCCCATGCCGCCCCTGCCGAGGAAACGAACAAGCCGATAGGGTCCGATATGGGAGCTCCGGTGTTCGAGATGCCCGAGGATCGACGACCTGGAGGACTCTGCGAGAAACGATCCCGCGCTGGCACTGGCCGCGAGAAGCGAGAGGAGGTTGTCGGCGAGGTCGGGGTCTTCTTCGCGGAGCGCGCTCAGAAATAGCGAACGATCCTTCTCTGCCAGGGAGAGAACTTCTGCAAAAAGTTGTTTGAGTCGTTCCGCTCCCACGTTCAGGAGGTCCGTTGGTCGTTGAGAAATCGGTAGAGCCAGGCGCGGGCGAATTCCCAATCACGGATGACGGTCCTGACCGAGACGCTCAGGAGTTCCGCAATTTCGTCATTGGTGAGTCCGCCGAAGAAGCGGAGCTCAACGATGCGTGCCGATCGGGCGTCGGTCTTCTCGAGTGCGCTCAGGGCTTCGTCGAGCTCCGCAATATCATCGAGATATTCGCTGCCGGCGGGAAGGGCATCATCCAGCGGGACTCGAACACGCTGCCCTCCGCGCTTGCCGGCATGACGGGCACGCGCATGATCGACAAGAATCTGCCGCATTGAAGTTGCGGCGATGCTGAAAAAATGGAGACGGTTCTGCCACGAGATGTTCCGGCTTCCGATCAGCTTCAGGAAGGACTCATGAACAAGATCGGTCGTCAACATTGTCTGACCCGGCCCTGCGGAACGAAGATTTGATGAAGCGATGCGGCGGAGCTCGTTGTACACAAGAGGGACGAGTTGATGAAGGGCTTCTTCATTGCCTGATCGAGCCTCTTCGAGGAGGATCGTTACTTCCGTGGAATCAGCGCTGTGAGAGTTCATTCGAAGACGGGATCCTATTACTCCAAAATGTATGAACTCGCCGCAACTACAGCAATGTCACTGATCGAGTCGAATTTCCGTGATACCAGGAAAGGGGGAAGTGACCAGAGAGAATAGCAGATTTCCGTCAGGTTTTCATGTCCCTTTTGGAATACTCATCCCCCATGCAGAATGAGATACTCGTGCAGGAGAACTTCGGAGTCGCCCGCAGGGCAGGCGAATCCCACTCCGGGAATTGACCGTCACCTTCCACATTTGACCCCTCGCATCTGGTTGTGTTCATCATGATTTGTTTCTCCCCTGGATAGTATATTGTATGGCTTTGACGTCTTATCGCCAGCAACACTCGCATCCGTTTTTGGGCTCTCCGTCACGGTCCATCTCTTTCTTCTGACTGCCTGAATCGTTTGTGGAAAGGGTTCTCAAGGAGTCTTGGATGAACAACGTTCCGCCGGCCTTCTGGAGCGTCTCCATCGCTGAGATGCTCCAGCGCCTTCAATCAGGAAAGGACGGATTGAGCGGCACGGAAGCGGCTCAGCGCCTGGATCGCTATGGCGCCAATCTGCTCAAGCCGCCGAAGCGTTCAGACGCGTTGACGCTCCTGCTGAGCCAATTCAAGAGTCCCATCATCCTCATTCTCCTCTTTGCGGTCGGATTGTCCTTCCTCGTGCACGACCCGGCGGATGCATCCATCATCCTGGCCATTGTGCTCATCAGCGGTCTCCTCGGATTCTGGCAGGAGCGTGGCGCATCAAATGCCGTCGCGAAACTTCTGGCTATCGTCCAAATCAAGGCTGCGGTCCTGCGGGATGGATCGGAAAAGGAACTGCCGGTCGAGACGATCGTTCCCGGGGATGTCGTCATCCTCAACGCCGGGGATGTCGTCCCGGGTGATTGTCTGCTCATCGAATCGAAGGACCTCTTCATTGATGAAGCGACGCTGACAGGTGAAACGTTCCCGGTTGAGAAGAGCCAGTCCGTGATGCCGGCGGAGACGCCCCTTGGCCAGAGGGTGAATACGCTGTGGATGGGGACCCACGTTGTGAGCGGGAGTGCACGGGCGCTCGTTGTCAGGACGGGCAGGGACACCGAGTTCGGGAAAGTGTCCGAGCGGTTGAAACTCAGGCCTCAGGAAACGGATTTTGAACGCGGGATCCGTCGTTTTGGATATTTTCTCGCGGAAGTCACTCTCATTCTGGTCGTCGCCATCTTCGCGGTCAACGTGTACCTCGCCCGTCCCGTCCTGGATTCTTTCCTGTTCTCCCTTGCCCTCGCTGTAGGACTCACGCCGCAGCTTCTTCCGGCGATCATCAGTATCAATCTTGCACACGGCGCCAAACGCATGGCGCAGGCGAAAGTGATCGTCAAACGGCTCGCGTCGATCGAGAATTTCGGGAGCATGAACGTGATCTGCTCCGACAAGACCGGAACACTCACCGAAGGGACCGTCCACGTTCACTCAACGCCGGCTTTGAACGGCGTGACAAGCGATCGCGTCTTTCTCCTCGCGTATATCAACGCCTCGTTCGAAACAGGTTTTGCGAATCCCATCGATACCGCCATTCGTTCCGACCGAACACTCGACCTTGCCGGGTACCGGAAGGAGGATGAAATTCCCTACGACTTCATCCGCAAGAGATTGAGTATCCTTGTCTCGCATGACGGGGCGCACGTGATGGTCACCAAGGGAGCGCTGTTGAATGTTCTCCAGGTCTGTTCATCGGCGGAGGCCGACGGCGGAACAATCGTCGACATCGCATCCGTGAAGGACCGCATCCAGCAGCAGTTCGAGGGATTCAGCACGGACGGATTCCGCACGATGGGAATTGCGTACAGGAACATCGGGGCCGCATCGCGCATCGCAAAGGAAGACGAAGCGGGGATGATCTTCGCCGGTTTTCTCGTTTTGTCCGATCCCCCAAAACCCGATATCGTCGACACCATTGCCAGCCTGAAGAACCTTGGGGTGGCACTGAAGGTCATCACCGGCGACAACCGCCTGGTCGCGGCAAGCGTTGGCCGACAGATGGGACTTCCGAACACGAAGATTGTCACGGGTCCCGATCTTCGCGACTTGAGCGATGGCGCGCTGCTCCACCAGGTGGCCGGAGTGGATGTCTTTGCTGAGATCGAACCGAACCAGAAGGAGCGGATCATCCTTGCCCTGAAAAAGGCCGGGAATGTCGTCGGGTATATGGGTGACGGCATCAATGATGCGTCTGCGCTTCACGCCGCCGATGTCGGCATTTCGGTCGAGAGTGCGGTGGATGTTGCCAAGGATGCAGCGGATATCGTCCTCCTCGAGAAGGGCCTCGGTGTTTTGGTGCAAGGTGTCCGCGAAGGACGTACCACGTTTGCCAATACGCTGAAGTATGTGTTCATGGCGACCAGTGCAAACTTCGGAAACATGTTCAGCATGGCGGGAGCGTCGCTCTTTTTGCCCTTCCTTCCGCTGTTGCCGAAACAGATCCTGTTGACCAACATGATGACCGATTTTCCCGAAATGACGATTGCGACCGACAGGGTTGACGTGGAGATGGTCGACCATCCGCGGACGGTGGGACATCAAAGTCATTCGTCAGTTTATGATGACCTTCGGGTTGATAAGTTCGGTGTTTGACTATCTTACCTTTGGAGTGCTCCTCCTGCTTCTCCATGCAACCGAGGCGCAATTCAGGACCGGCTGGTTTCTCGAATCCGTCATGTCTGCAGCGTTGATTGTTCTTGTCATTCGAAGTCGCAAGCCGTTTTTCAAAAGCACGCCGGGAAAATACCTCCTGAGAACGACCCTCAGCGTTGTCGCCGCCACTCTGGTTCTCCCATTCACCCCGCTCGGTGAGGTCTTTGGATTTTGTCCACTGCCGATCTGGTATTTTCTCTGGATCGGAATGATCATTCTCGGATATATCATTGCTGCTGAGACAGCGAAAAGGATCTTCTACCGGACCCTGAAATTCTGACTCAGGAGGTCAAAGGAATATCATGAATCGACGGAATTTTATCCAGACGTCGGGGGCATCGCTGGTTTCGCTGTTTCTACGGACGAAGGTATCGGCGGGGTTGCTCGGGGAGGGTAGCCGTGGTATCAAAAGGCCCGACAACGTTACGGCCATCATCAATGGTCACCCTGTCTCGATGTCGGTGAAGTCCGATCAGGTGTGGGTATTCAATGATGTGACGGTCAAAGTCAAAGAAGAGGGGAATGGAATGCATGTCGATGTCGAAGGAGCTTCCTCCGGCATTTCAGCGGTGACTCTCCACTGGAAACTCCCGGCGAATCGTTCAGCGCCCATCTTGAACGATCACTGGGAACGAACCTATGGCGATGTCTCTTGGCACGACCCTGAGCGGGCGGAGATCCTCCCCTGGTATTTCATGCAGCGCAACGGCAAATCAACGCTCGGGTTCGGGGTCAGGACGGGAGCAAAGGCATTCTGTTTTTGGCAGGTTGGCGAGGATGAGACGCGGTTGACGCTTGATACCCGGAACGGTGGCGACGGGGTGCAGCTCGGCGGACGAGGTCTTCGCGCGGCTACGATCGTCACCATCCAGAGCAGCTTCGGAGAAACCCCATTCGAGACCACACGCCATTTCATGGCGATGATGTGCAAGCAGCCACGGATGCCGAAGAAGCCGGTGTACGGCATAAACGACTGGTACTTCACCTATGGACGGAATTCGGAAAAGCTCATCCTCGACCATACCGGGCTGATCGCGCCAATGGCAGACGGACTGAGCAACCGTCCTTTCTCCGTGATCGATGCGGGATGGTTCAAATTGTCGAGCCGTGCGTCCGACGACATCGCGTGGAGTGACAACATGGGTGAAGCGAACAGCCAATTCCCCGACATGAGTTCCCTGGCAAACAAGATCAAGAAGCTTGGGAATGCGTCCGGGGATTTGGACCCGCCCGCTCTGTGGGAATCAGTCGGATCCCGAATCGATCATGCTTCCCCTCATTGCCGGACGGGAAAAAAATAAACCGGTCCTGGACCCTTCGATTCCCGAGAATCTCGAGCGCGTGAAGAACCTTTTGCGGCTCTATACGCAGTGGGGCTATGAAATCATAAAGTTTGACTTTACCTCGTTTGACATCATGGGTCGATGGGGGTTTGAGATGCTGAAGCAGGGCGCAATGACCGAGCCGGGTTGGCGTATGCATGATGTGTCAAAAACAAATGCCGAAATCGTTCTCGACCTCTACAGTGCGATCCGTGTAGGGGCCGGGGAGACCTATGTTCTCAGCTGCAATACGTTCAGCCACCTCGCCGCAGGACTGTTCGAGGTGAACAGGATCGGCGACGATACCTCCGGAATGGAATGGGAAAGAACCCGAAAAATGGGGGTCAACACGCTGGCATTTCGTGGAGTGCATCACGGGATGTTCTATGCTGCCGATCCCGATTGTGTGGGGTTGACAGAGAAGATCCCCTGGGATCTGAACAAACGTTGGATGACGTTGGTCGCGAAGTCCGGCGTGCCGTTGTTCATCTCTGCGCAGCCCCAGGCTGTGGCCGGTGTGCAAAAGGCGGCGATCAAGGACGCGTTCTCCTTTGCCTCGAGGGAATTGCCGCTCGGCGAACCTCTGGACTGGACGGAACGGCCTCTTCCGGAAAAATGGAGACTTGATGGATCGAGAGAGTTTTTTACCTGGGAATGACCTGGCCCCCCCATCATTGCTCCGCCGCATATTCATCGGAGGAGAGGGGATACGAGCAGGATGGAGCATAAGCATCTTTCTCGTTCTGATGGGGATTCTGACGGCACTCTTCCTCGTTCCGACCAACTCTCTTCTCGGGAAATACGGCCTCTCGCCCGGTGATGCGCAACCAGTCCCAGCCGGCGCTGGAGAACTGGCGGGCTTCCTCGGACTCCTCGGGGCTTCGATGATGATGGCGCGCATCGAGCACAGGCCTCTCATCTCATACGGATTGGAAGGAAGCCGGCGATTCAAGGCTTTTTCCGCCGGAGTCATCTCCGGGTTTGGTGCGCCTTTCATTGTTGATCGGCGCATTGTACCTCGGAGGGAATCTTGTCTTCGACGGTCGACGTCCTCTTGCATGGGAAGCAGCGGAATATGCGTTGAGTTGGGGGGTGGCGTTTCTTCTCGTCGGGTTATACGAGGAATACCTTCTTCGGGGGTACCTTCAGGCAACCCTTGCGCGGGGAATCGGATTCTGGTGGAGTGCACTCGTTCTTTCGGTCCTCTTTGGGTGCACGCATCTCTTCAACCCGGGAGAATCGCCGATCGGCATCTGTTCCGCGGCTCTCGTCGGGTTCGTCTTCTGTCTCAGTCTATGGTACCTGAAAAATCTCTGGTGGGCGATAGGGTTCCATGCTTCGTGGGACTGGGCGCAGTCGTATTTCTGGGGGACGGCGGACAGCGGAAGGGTGCTCGATGGTCATCTCTTTTCCGTGCATCCGCAGGGGAACATCCTCTGGAGTGGAGGGACAACGGGGCCGGAAGGAAGCATCCTCGCTATTCCGCTGCTCCTCGGCATAGGGGCCTCCCTCTGGTTCTTTTTAGAACTTCCATCCAAAACGCCGAGGGTCTTCCGGATAGACTGCTGCAATTCATCTTGACTGAAGGGCTTCAAGCGATTCTGAGGCTTGCTTCTCTCCCCGAGACACACTAGCATAGTTGTACCTTCACACCGGTTCTCTCCGTCGGAATGCTCTCTCTCGCTTTTGTGGAGTATGCACCATGAGATATTCACGCCCCGTTTTCGTCACGCTCTTCGTCCTGGCATTGCAGATCGCGAACGCGCAGCATCTTGACTATCCGATCACGCCTGTTCCGTTCACTTCAGTGCGCCTGGATGACAGCTTTTGGGCTCCACGTCTCGTGAAGGACAAAAACATCACGATCCCGATTGCGTTCGAGAAGGCAGAAGAAACCGGCAGGATCGACAACTTCCGGATCGCCGCAAAAATGATGAAAGGGAAATTCCGGACGCTCTATCCCTTCGACGACTCGGACGTGTTCAAGAACATCGAAGCGGCCAGCTATGCCCTCCAGATGATGCCCGATCCCAAACTCGAAGCGTACGTCGATTCCCTGATCGACATCATCGCCGCCGCGCAGGAACCCGACGGATATCTCTATACCAACCGCACCATTGACCCCGCACACCCGCACGAATGGGCAGGGCTTCACCGATGGGAAAACGAGGACAAGCTCAGCCATGAGCTCTACAATGCGGGGCACATGTACGAAGCCGCCGTTGCGTACTTCCAGGCGACCGGCAAGAGGAAATTCCTCAACGTCGCCATCAAGAACGCAAACCTTGTCGATGCGGTCTTCGGCTGGGGGAGACTGGAAAAGGCCCCGGGGCACCAGGTCATCGAGATGGGACTGGTGAAACTGTACCGCGTAACAGGCGATGAACGCTACCTGAACCTCGCGAAGTTTTTCATCGATATGAGGGGACACAATCCCGAGCTCGGTGAGTATGCGCAGAACCATGAACCGTTTGTGAAGCAGGATTCCGCCGTCGGCCACGCCGTGCGGGCAGAGTATATGTATTCCGGCGCCGCCGATGTTGCCGCGATGATGGGCCTGAAGGACTATGTGCACGCGCTCGATACACTCTGGGACGACGTTGTCCACCGGAAGATGTATATCACCGGCGGAACGGGCGCAAGCGGAGGCAATGAAGGATTCGGTCCCCCGTACGACCTCCCGAATATGTCGGCGTATTGTGAAACCTGCGCTTCCATCGCGGACGTCTTCTGGAACTACCGGATGTTCCTCCTCCATGGCGACGCGAAGTATTTCGACGTGTTGGAACGCGTCCTGTACAACGCATTGCTCTCCGGAGTGTCGCTGTCGGGCGACCGCTTTTTCTATCCGAACACCCTGGCATCGATGGGACAGCAGTCGCGTTCTGCGTGGTTCGGCTGCGCGTGCTGCCCGACAAACATCACCCGGCTTCTGCCGTCGATCCCCGGATACGTGTATGCGGGCCAGGGCGATAAATTGTATGTCAATCTCTTTATTCAGGATTCGGCGGACGTTCTGGTGAACGGACGACATGTGTCGGTGCGACAGAAGACTGACTACCCGTGGGACGGCCGCATCGACATAGCGCTCGCGCCGGAAACGGATGCGCACTTCAAGGTGCTGGTTCGCATCCCGGGTTGGGCAGTCGGCCGACCGATTCCCGGGGACCTCTATCGATTTCAGAACCCGGTGCCGGAGAAGATTTCTGTCTCTGTGAACAACGAGGCCCAATCGTTGACCATGGATCATGGATACGCGGTGATCGACCGCGAATGGAAGAAGGGAGACCGTATCCGGCTGGAAATTCCGATGCCGATCGAACGTGTCCTGGCAAACGAGAAGGTGCTTGCAGACAAAGGGAGAGTTGCGCTCCAGCGCGGGCCGCTGGTGTATTGTGCCGAAGGGGTGGACAATCGTGAAGGGCGGGTCTTGAATATCCTCCTCGGCAACGACGCACGCCTCGGCGCAGAATTCGATCAGAACCTGCTGGGAGGCGTGGAAGTCATCAAAGGCCAGGCCGAAGGGACATTTGAAAACGGGAAGGGGGGAGTGGAAGAGCGAAAGCAACCGTTCATGGCGATACCATACTACGCGTGGGCGAACCGCGGTTCTTCGGAGATGAACATCTGGTTTGGCACAACGGCAGCGACCACGCTTCCCGAACCGCGGCCGACACTCGCATCAGAGAGCACGATCTCCGCCCTGCATCCGCATTCCTCGCTCGCCATCGGTCAACAATCTCTACATGCCTGCGAATTCCAATGATCCCGGCATGCCGAATTTCAACTGGTGGCCGCGGCACGACACCACCGAATGGGTCCAGTATGATTTCCCGAAGGAAGAGCAGATCTCGTCGTCGCAGGTGTATTGGTTCCAGGACGTGCCCGACGGCGACTGCATGCTGCCCGTCTCGTGGACGATCCTCTATCGAAGTGGTGATACATGGGTGCCGGTGAAGAACACGGTGGCGTACGAGACCGCCAAGGACAAACTCTGCAAAGTGGCGTTTGAACCGGTGACGACCTCTGCCGTGCGGCTGAAGGTGGTGCTGCCGAAGGAACATTCGAGTGGACTGTACAAATGGCTCATAGATTAACTCATCCCCCTCACTCCCCCTTCTCTTACAAAGAGAAGGGGGACGGGGGGATGAGTTCCAAACGTGCTGGCGGGGCTCTCCTTGCCGCTCTCGCGCTTCTTTGCTCGGGCGCCTTTTCCCAATCCTACGTCCCCGAGCAATCGAATCCGCGGGTCGCTATCGGCCCGGTCGTTCCGATGAAGGCGTTTGCCTTTGACCTGGCCGATGTGACGCTTCTCGAAGGGAGTCCGTTCAGGAACGCCATGCGAAGGGACTCGGCATATCTGCTGGAGATCGAGCCGGACAGACTGTTGCATCGGTTCGATGTCAATGCCGGCCTTCCTCCGAAGGGGGAAGTGTACGGCGGATGGGAAAGCGAGGGTCTTTCAGGCCATACGCTCGGACATTACCTGTCGGCCTGTTCCATGATGTATGCGTCGACCGGAAACACGGAGTTCAAACGTCGTGTCGACTACATCACGGATGAACTTGAGCGTTGCCAGGAGGCACGCAAGACCGGTTACGTCGGCGCGATCCCGAACGAGGACACGGTATTTGCACGAGTAGCCCGGGGTGACATCCGTTCCTCGGGGTTCGACCTGAACGGGGCCTGGTCGCCCTGGTATACGGTCCACAAGGTGATGGCGGGGCTCGTTGACGCATATCTCTATTGCGGCAACGATAAGGCGCTGCGTGTTGCCCGCGGGATGGCCGATTGGGCGGCGACGATCGTCAACGGACTCACCGACGAGCAGCGCCAGAAGATGCTGGCCTGTGAATACGGCGGCATGAACGAAGTGCTCGCGAACCTTTATTCGATTACCGGCGACAAGAAATATTTCGACCTCTCGTACAAGTTCCATGACGCGGCGGTCATGGACTCGCTCGCCAATTTCCAGGACCCGATGCCGGGACGGCATGCGAATACGAATATCCCGAAAGCGGTCGGTGCTGCGCGCGAGTTCGAATTGGGAGGGGCGAAGAGCGACGGCGACATTGCAGCGTATTTCTGGCAAAGGATGGTCTATACGCAATCGTACGGGATCGGCGGCGTTGGCAATTACGAGTATTGCGGGCCGGCGGGAAAACTCAATGATCGGCTGAGCGACAACACGTGCGAAACATGCTGCACATACAATCTGCTGAAACTCACACGTCATCTGTTCTGTTGGCAACCGGCCCGCGTGGGAGCGGACTACTACGAACGTGCGCTGTATAACGACATCCTCGCGTCCCAGAATCCGTCGGACGGGATGATGTGCTACTTCCTGCCGTTGCGGATGGGAGCGAAGAAGGAATTCAGCGACCGGTTCAACACGTTCACCTGCTGCGTCGGGACCGGGATGGAAAACCACGCAACGTATGGCGAGGGGATCTATTACGAGTCGTCGGACGGGGGATTGTATCTCAATCTCTTCATTCCGTCCGAACTCCGCTGGAGGGAAAAGCAGATTGTGGTGCGGCAGGAGACGCATTTTCCGGAAGCGGACTCCACGGTGCTGACCTTCTCGGTTCAGACGCCGTCGCATTTTACCCTGTATGTCAGGGAACCGGAATGGACACCCGACATGCAAATCAGGGTCAACGGGATACCGGAAAAGGCGCAGAGGACCAGGGAAGGGTATCGCCTCGTTACCCGGACATGGAACACGAACGACAAGGTCGTCATCGTGACGCGAATGAGCCTGCGGACCGAAAGCATCCCCGGCAATCCCAACCGCATCGCGTTTTTCTACGGCCCGATAGTCCTTGCGGCACAACTGGGGACAACGATGCCAGACGCCGTCTACGGAACGCCAGTGATCGTGTCGAACGATCAATCCGCGGGGAGTCTCGTGAAGAAGGTTGCCGGTCAGCCGCTAACATTTGTGTTCAGCGGCAGTGCCCGGCCGACAAATCCCATGCTCAAGCCGCTGTACGAGACCACCGATCAATATTATAGTGTCTACTTCGACCGGTTCACCGAAGCGATGTGGAAGTCCCGTGAGAAGGAGTATGCTGCGGAAAAGGCGCGGGAAAGAGCAATCGAAAAACGGACGATCGACAACTTCAGGATCGGCGAGATGCAGCCGGAACGCGATCACAACCTGAAGGCGACGGAGCAGTCGTACGTGGACGGCGCCATGGGGCGCAAAGGGCGCGAGGCGCGGCGGGGGAATGCCTTTTCGTTCGACATGAAAGTGAAACGCGGGGTCGCGCAACGCTCTGCTCCTCACCTACATCGGCGACGACAGGGATCGGATCTTCGACATCCTCGTCGACGGCAAGATCCTGGCGAGCGTTGATTGGAAGGGAGGAGAGACGGGAAGATTCTATGACGTGTCGTATCCCATCCCTTCGAAGCTCATCGGGAAGAAGACCGCCATCACCGTCACCGTGTCGGCAAATCATGGCAAGACTGCGGGACGGGTGTTCGGGTGCAGAACTGTTGTGGATGAAGCCAAGAGTAGGAAGTAAGACGGAGTTTCTACACACATCGGTAAATCCTACCGCCGAAATCCTTCAAATCGCTTCGCAATCCTCATAATTCCCTTCTCCGGATTTATGGTACGCACATTGACCCAAGTTTGGTCGGAATGTAAATCACGAATCTCGAAGATATCGGCGTGGTCGCCGCCCCGAGCCCGCGTTGACGGTTGCAGTCGTCAACGCGGGCTTACCGATTCTCCCCGTGGATCGAATTTTTTTATATTCTCTTCATTTCCCGATTCCGTTTTCCTTTATTCCTTAAACGAATGCTTCGTGCTGACTGTCAAAGCGCAAATAGCTCTGGTTTGCTGGAGTTCAAATGAACATACTCGGGATATCGTGCTTTTACCATGATTCCGCTGCCGCGCTTATTTCTGACGGCAAAGTCATTGCCGCCGCGCAGGAGGAGCGATTCACGCGGAAAAAGCATGATTTCGGTTTCCCTTCCAATGCGATAGACTACTGTTTGAAGTCCGCAGGGATTACCGTGGAGCAACTGGACTACGTTGCATTCTATGACAAGCCCCTCCTGAAGTTCGAGCGGATTCTGGAAACCTACCTCGCGTATGCGCCCGTCGGCATCAAGTCATTCCTGATGGCGATGCCCCTCTGGCTCAAGGAAAAACTTTGGATTCCGTCGCTCATCCGAGACAAGCTCGGATACGAAGGGATGATCCTCTATCCCGAACATCACGAATCGCACGCCGCCTCCGCATTCTTCCCCTCGCCCTTCACGCATGCCGCGTTCCTGACGATGGATGGGGTGGGGGAGTGGGCGACCACCAGCTTTGGCGTCGGAAAGGACAACAGCATCTCCATCCTGGGGGAAATGAACTTCCCGCATTCCCTCGGTCTGCTCTATTCGGCCTTCACGTACTTTACCGGCTTCAAAGTCAACAGTGCGGAGTACAAAGTGATGGGCCTCGCACCCTATGGCGAGCCGAAGTACGTTCAGACGATCTATGATCACCTGATCGACCTGAAAGAAGACGGGTCGTTCCGGATGAACATGGACTACTTCGATTATTGTGCCGGCCTCCGGATGACGAACAAGAAGTTCGATGCCTTGTTCGGAGGACCGCCGCGCGAAGGCGAGTCGAAACTGACGCAGCGCGAGATGGACCTCGCGCGATCACTCCAGGAAGTGACCGAGGAGATCATGCTGCGCATGGCACGCCATGTCCACAAGGTCACGGGCGAAGAGAATCTCGTGCTTGCAGGCGGGGTCGCGCTCAATTGTGTCGGCAACGGCAGGCTTCTCCGGGAAGGACCGTTCAAAGGAATCTGGATCCAGCCGGCGGCTGGCGACGCAGGGGGTGCTCTCGGCGCCGCGCTGCTCACCTGGCACATGTATCTCGGAAATCCGCGCGAAGCGGACGGCGTGCACGATACGCAGCAGGGATCGTATCTGGGGCCGGCATTCGACGATGCGGAGGTCGAGCGGTTCCTCGCCGAAAACAGGATCCCGTCGCGGAAGCTCGACCGCGAAGAACTCGTCGCGGAGGTCGCGGAGCTCATCGCCTCGGAGAATGTGATCGGATGGTTCCAGGGACGGATGGAGTTCGGACCGCGGGCCCTCGGGGCGCGGAGTATCATCGGCGATGCGCGATCGGAGAAGATGCAGTCGATCATGAACCTGAAGATCAAGTTCCGGGAGTCGTTCCGCCCGTTCGCTCCGTCGGTGCTAATCGACCATGTGGGAGAATATTTCGAGCTCGACCGCGAGAGCCCGTACATGCTCCTTGTCGCGCGCGTGCCCGAGTCGCGGTGCATCCCCATGACCGGCGAACAGGAGAAGCTGTTCGGAATCGACAAACTCAACGTCGTACGGTCGGAAATCCCCGCGGTAACACACATCGACTACTCGGCAAGGGTCCAAACGGTCCATCGGGAGACGAACCCGCTGTACTACGATGTGATCCAGGAGTTCTATCGGCGCTCCGGTTGTCCGGTGATCATCAATACTTCATTCAACGTTCGCGGAGAGCCCATCGTCTGTCGGCCCGTCGAAGCCTACAAGTGCTTCATGCGGACGAACATGGACTACCTTGTGATGGGGAGTCATGTCATCGCAAAACGCGATCAGAAAGAGCTGGTGGGCGACACGAACTGGAAGAAGGAGTTTGAACTTGACTGACACTGTGGATACCTCTTCGAAAGCGATCCGGAAGTTCGGGTTGCTCTTTACCGTGGTGTTTCTTGCGCTCACAGGGTTGCTTCTGTATCGCGGTCACCCCGGGGCGTTGCCGTGGACCCTGGGAGCTGCAGCCTTCTTCCTCATCACAGGGCTGACGCTGAGGCCGGTTCTTCGCCCGCTGTATATCGGGTGGATGAAGTTTGCGTTCGTCCTCGGCTGGATCAATACGCGGATCATCCTGGGCATCTTCTTCTATCTTGTTCTCACGCCCGGAAGCATCGTCATGCGGCTGATGAAGCGCGACGCGCTGAAGTTAAAGCTCGACCGTTCGGCGCCGACGTACTGGATCGATAAGCCGCAGGAGCCATTCAACCGCGGGAGATATGAGAAGCTGTTTTGAGAAGGGGAGAACGGGAGATGGGGAGACCGTGGGACTCGGAGACTATACTTCTTACTGAACACTTCTTGCTACAGGCCGGAACAAAGGTCTTGTAGCCGGTGAGAATCAAAGGGGGCTCAAATGGGTACTGTATCGTCACGCATGTCCGTCGTCGGCCAGCTCTGGTCATTCATGAGGGCGCGCAAAAAGCTCTGGCTGGGGCCGGTGGTGTTTATCCTTTTGATCGTCGGCATGGTGGTCGTGTTCGCGCAGGGATCGGCGCTGGCGCCGTTCATCTATACGTTGTTCTAGCGTCGACTACACCGGAGCGGCGGGATTGCCTGGAGTATGACGTAAGACGTATGGAGTAGGACGAACGATGAGGGCTGAAACGGTTGTCCATCGTTCTTCTTACGTCCTACGTCGTACGTCCTACTCATTGCGCTCACCTGCACGACGCGAGAGATTGGGAACTTCAATGCAGGGAGCTTATGACGCAGTCTGACACACGGCCCAGCTGGCGCGAAGGGCGCTGGTTCGTCCTTAGCGGCATTCTCCTGATCGTCATCGGGATTGCCGCCAATCCCTTCACGCTTGCGCACTACTTCAGCCCGGACGGCGTCCTCAACCGGACGACCAAGCTCCTGATCGCGCTGTTCGAAGTCGCATGCATCGCCGGTGGTCTCTGGCTCATCGCCCGGAGACGTTGGCCGGTGCTCGGGACATCGAACATTGGCCGCGCGTACGGCAATTTCGCGATCCTCTTTCTGAACACCGTTCTCGGATTTATCATTCTCAATCTTCTTGTGGCCTGGCTCCGGCCGCGCGATCACGTTCTTCCGATCGACTACATTCCGGTGCAGGAGTTGATGGCGCGAGACCCGGCGCTCTTCCATTCCCTCTACCCGGGCCTCTCGGACCACGAGATCTTCCTGCGCGAGCACCCGCCGAACATCACTGCGCATCCGGTGCTCGAGTTCATGGAACACCCGACCGTCTCCGAGGACTACAACGTCGGCTTCGAGAATATGCGGTACACGAGGTATGTGAACGCCGCCAATGCAAAGGAGAAAATCAACGGATCCACCTGGGTGTTCGGGGGATCGACGACGTTCGGGCATGGCGTTGCCGACGATGAAACGATCGCCTCGAACCTGAACCGTCTGGACTCGACAGCGGTCTATGTCAACTTCGGCGTCCAAGCGTACGATGAGAATCTGGAAATCGAGAAGCTGCTTCTCCTGTTGAAGAAGGGATACCGGCCATCGCGCGTGATATTTATCGACGGCTTGAACGACATCACCGAGATGAACCAGATGAACTTCAAGCCCGAGGAGATGCCGTGCCGGCTGTACGACGCCTACCGGTACCGCTCGAACATTGAGAGCGTGATCGATCCCGACCGGCAGTTCATCGTCCGGAAGTTACCGGTGTTCGACTATCTTTTCGAGCTTGTCGACGAAGCCAAAATGAAGAAGAAGGGAGCCCCGGATCCGAACCACGAAATCGATCTCGACAATCCGGATGAGCTCTATCATTCCGATCCGGTTCTCGATTATGTTATGACGGCGAAGGCGGGGGAGGACTACGACGCGGCAATGAAGAATATCGGCGCCTACAAGCGCAAAATCACCACCTACTACAGGATGAACGACGATTTCCTTCGCCAGTTGTCCGAGGCATTTCATTTCCGCTACAGCGTCTTTCTCCAACCACTCGGGAACCTCTCACCGGAAAATCCTTTTCATCGTGACCCCCGCACATTCCGGGACGACCTCCGATACAAGTATTGTGTCGCCCTGCTCGACACGGTCCGCGCTGCGATTGCGTCTCACGCGCTGCCGGGATTTCGTGACATCACGACTGCCGACCGCGCATGCCCCGGCTGCTACGTTGATTTCACGCATTACGGGCCTGCACTCTGCCGGACAATTGCGCAGGTTATCGTCGAAGATCTTCGCACAGAAGGCCGGAATTGACTCTGCCGCCAGAACGGCGCCCACGCGTACTGAACACTCCAAATAGCGATGTTCCCATCCTGGTTGTGGACAAGAACCTATTCGCCCCGACGAAGAAGGACAAATCGCGCTTCGTAACCTCAGTACTATGAAAATCCTCGAACTTCGAAGCCGCAATGAACATGGTTAGTCTGTGGAAGGTCAGAGGGTGGAATCACCCCGTTTCTTGCATGTCGACAGGATTCGTCGCATATTTATCACTTGGAAATTCCGATTGCGCCAATGCTGATCCTTCACTTTGTGGCAGGCTCCCACACTGATGGACACTTCACCCCGTAGTGCCTTCCTCCGTTTCAGTAGAGGCCTTCGAGTCCTATTCCTCGCCTGTTGCGTTGCAATCCCTTGGCTGAATGCCGCCCGAACCCAGACCCAGGACGAGGCTCAAGCGCAGTCTGCAGCAGCGCAACGTTTACAGACCATGACTCCCCAAGAAATCGAAGCCCAACTCAAGGCGATGGGGATGACCATGGCCGATGCCGAGCAGAAGGCGAAAGAGATGGGGATCGACCTCAAGACATTTCTTCAGCTCCAGCAACAGCGCGCTGGCAAAGAGCAGCCCGGGCCGCAAAACGGAAACACGATGGTCGCGGACAGCCTGCGCCACGCAAAGCCCGAATCGCTGGCAGTCAAGCCGGCGCAGAAGAAGGTGCGTCCGAAAGGGCCGGGAGGACTGCCGTATTTCGGCTACGACATTTTCGGAGACGTGCCTGCCGGCATTCGAGCCGACAGCCGCAGGGCCGGTGGACCCTGAGTATATCGTCGGGCCCGGGCGACCTCCTGCGCATCACCGTGTGGGGACAGGTGGAGATTCGCCAGGAGCTTGACGGTCGATAAAGAGGGGAGGATCTTCATCCCCACGATTGGCCAGATCATGGTCTCCGGGCTCACGCTGGACCAGGCGACGCAGACCATCAAGAAAGAGATGTCCCGATCGTATTCCGGACTCATGTCGCAACCCCCGTCCGTGTGGCTCGATGTCGACCATCGCCCGGCTTCGTCCAAAACGTGTCTTCGTTATGGGCGAAGTGAACAGTCCAGGTGGTTATACTGTAAGCAGTTATGCGACGGTATTTAATGTTCTCTATAGTATTGGCGGACCGACGATCAACGGGAGCCTTCGGGATGTTCGGGTTTTGCGGAACGGCAAGGTTATCGCGGACGTCGACATGTATGCCTACCTGGCGGGCGAAAACGAGACCAACGATCTCCGGGTTCAGGACAACGACATCGTCTACATTCCTCCGAGGGGAAAGACCGTGGCGATCGCCAAGGAAGTGCGGACGCCGGCTGTTTACGAGCTTCTGCCCGGGGAAGGGCTCTGCCGAAGCTCCTTCACTTTGCCGGGAGGTGTGCTAAGCACGGCGTATATCGAGCGGGCGCAGATTGACAGGATCGTCCCGTTCAAGGACAGGAAGCCCGGTCAGGAAGAACGGCAGGTCCTCGATGTCGATCTCCGGAAAGTGATCAATGAAGGAAAGGACTTCGAGCTCTACGACCAGGATCTGATCACCGTCTTTTCCATTCTCGAAATGCGCAAGAACGTCGTCGCCGTTTCCGGGGCGGTCCGGCGTCCCGGGCGTTTCGAGATCGAGAAGGTCAAGACTGTCCAGTGGTCTGATCGACGCAGCGGGGGGGCTCGATCCGAAGGCCTACAACGGCGAGGCGCAGCTTCATCCGCTTCAACCCGGACGACATCACGCAGCGGATCATGCATGTCCCGCTCGGCGATATTCTTGAATCGAGAATTCCCGATGTCACGCTTGAGCCGAGGGATTCGCTGCTGGTATTTTCGACGGAGAACACGGAAGTGAAAAAGCGGTTTGTCACGATTTACGGACAGATCAAGAAGCCGGGGCAGTATCCATTTCTCGACAGTCTGACGTTGAGGGAGTTGATCCTTCAGGCGGGTGGGTACACCGAAAGTGCCGAGCGGCTGGAGGCGGAAGTGTCGCGCATTCCTGCCCGGGGGGTTGGCAGGAGATTCGCTCGTGATCGTGCTGCACCCGGATATTCCGGCTTCGTTCGACACCGCGACCGTCGGAGAAGGGGACACGTTTCTTCTTCAGCATCGGGACCAGATCTTCATCCGACCGAACCCGAAATTTGTCGAAGTCCGGCGGGTTGCCGATCACCGGCGACTACACGTATCCCGGCGTCTATGCGCTCAAAGAGCGTGGGGAGCGGCTTTCGAGTCTGTTGCAGCGGGCGGGTGGGCCGACGACGACGAGTTTCCTGAGCGGAGCGCAGTTGATTCGACGGGACAAGCGCGTGCTCGTCGATCTCTCGCTGGCGATGAAAGGCGATGAGAACCACGACATCATTCTGCAGGACGGGGACAGCATTCATGTTCCGACGAAGCCGCGGACGGTCTTTGTGACGGGCGAAGTGAACCGGCCCGGGCTTCTCTCGTTCATCGACGGTGACGACGTCGGGGATTACATCGATCGTGCGGGCGGTCGGACGGACAGTGCGAGCTACGCGATCCTGATGAAGCCGACGGGGGAATCGCGGCGGGTGAATTTCGGCTGGTTCACGGGAGAATCCCAGACGTCCCCGAAGGATCGACCATTTATGTGGAGAAGGTGAAGCAGGAGAAGGAGTCGCGCTCCGGTCGACGTCGGAGGGACCATCAGAGATGTGTTTGCCGTTTTTGCAAGCGCGGCAACGATCATCTACCTTATTTATCAGACGACGAAGTAACGGTCAAGCAAGGCAGCAATGACGTCGAGAGTGTAACGAGTGGATGGACGATCATGGCGGGGAATTCTGCAAAAGGCTCAGATCCACTGGTTCCGGCGATCACGGTAGTTGCAAACGATGACGAGACATGACACTAGCCTCGATTGAAGAACAGATCGCAACCGAGTCGGCGCTCGACGAAGCGCGGCGGAAGAAACGCCAGGAGTTGTATTCTGCGGCGCTTCGAGAAGTCTGGAAGCGCCGCTCGTTTATCCTATGGGTAAGCGGAGCGGTGGGCGTGGTCACACTCCTCGTCAACTTTTTCGTTCTCTGGCAGTACTACAGGTCAACAACGACAATCTTACCCGAAACCGACAGGAGTAGAATTGCCTCTCTTGGTCAGCTTGCAAATCTGGCCGACATCGCCGGTAGCCTAGGAGGTCCTCCTACGATGGCGAAACTCTATCCTTCAATATTGACAAGTGAAACGGTTCTTCGATCAGTGATCGGGCGGGAGTATCAAAACACGCGATATGGCCATCCCGTGAATCTCCTTGATTATTTCGATATCTCGGGAGACACCTTTGAAGACCGCATGCAGAAGATGTTGAAGGGCATGAATTCACTGGTCTCGGCGAGCACCGAGGCCAAGACGGGGATTGTAACGCTCTCAGTGGAAATGCCTGAATCGCAGATGAGTGCTGACGTTGCCAATGCGATCGTCGAAACAATGGATAGTTTTCTGCAACACAATCAGAATACGTCTGCTTCGGAGCAGGCAAAATGGGTGAAATCAAGGCTCGATACCGTAGGAGAGGAGCTCAAGACCCGCGAGAATGATCTTCGAGACTTCCGGGAGCAGAATCGCATCGTGGCGAGTTCGCCAGCGTTGGCTCTGAGACAGGATCGTCTCATGAGGGAAGTCGAGATAAAATCCGCAGTCCTCATCGAGCTCAGCAAACAACTTGAACTAGCAAAGATTGATGAGGTAAAGAACATTTCCTACGTTAACGTGCTGGACCACGCGATTCCTCCGGTCAAGAAATCGAGGCCCACGCGGTTGATCAACACTGTGCTTATGACTCTGATCACCGCGATAGGTCTCGCAGGGATATTAGGTGGACGGGTTGCGTTTCCTATTATCAGGAGACGATGGGAAAAAGCCTTCTTCAAGGTATGAGCGAGAGGCATGCCCCCACGAGGATCAGAGGATGAGTTGGATCGATAGTAGAACTTATGCCGCCGTGGTAGTGACTGAGAAGATCCGATGGGCGCAAGACCGCATTCTTTCGATACTGAATTCAAAGCATCCGCGTTCCAGTCAAGTTCTCAGGAGCATTGTCGGCCTCGTCGCCGTGAAAGTCATCGCCGTAGTGACGAATTTTTTCCTTGTGCCGATTACCCTCACCTACCTCAACCCGTCGCGATTCGGTGTCTGGACAACGCTCACCGCCGTTCTCGGATGGGTGAGTATCTTGGATATCGGGCTCGGATCGGGACTCAGAAATAAGCTTGCCGAAGCAGTCGCGAATTCGGACTTCGTGCGGGCCAGGATGCTAGTCAGCACGACTTATGCCTATGTTGGTGCGATCGCTCTCATTGGCGGATGTATCCTCCTCGTCGTGAATACCCAAATTGACTGGACGGTAGTTCTCAATGCCCCTTCAGAACTGAAATCGGAACTTCGACATGTATCCGCGCTTCTCATTATTGCATTCTGCATAAGCCTTCCGACGAATCTGATCATCACGATATTGACCGCCATTCAGAAACCCGCGCTTGGAGGCTTGGTCGCAGCGGGCGTGAATGCCCTCTCGCTGGCAGGCCTGGCGTACATCAAAGATCACTCCGCGGGTTCTCTCTTCAATGTCGCTATTGTGGTCGCGGTGTCCATGGTTGTCGCTCCGGTCCTGTTGAGCGCGTACGTGTTTAATTGGCCTTACCGCGAATTACGGCCATCATATCGCGCCTTCGATCGAATCGAAGGGAGTACGATCGTCGGATCAGGAATACAGTTCTTTATCCTTCAAGTAGGTGTTGTGATCGCTTTCTCCAGCGTGAACCTCATAATTTCTCAACTCTACGGTCCCGCGGAGGTTACACCCTACAATATCGCTATGAAGTATTTTGGAGCGGCTGGAATGGTGTTCACGATCTTGCTGACCCCGTTTTGGTCCGCATATACTGATGCGTACGCACGCAATGATCATCAATGGATCTCCAATTCCCTCCGTCATCTGAAGCGCGTATGGATCCTTTTTCTTTTCTGTATCATTATCATGGTCGCGATGTCGAAAATCGTATACATGCTTTGGATCGGGACCAGCGTTGAGGTACCTTTGATTCTCTCGATTTCTGTGGCTCTCTATTTCCTAGGCACGTCATGGTGCAACATCTTTGTGAATGTCACTAATGGAACGGGGAAGATTCGACTGCAGCTCTGGGCAGCAGGTTTCATGTGTCTGGCAGTATTGCCTGTTTCACTTGGAATGAGGGCTGCAGGATTTGTCGGCGGCGCAAGCGTCAGCACGGGTGTGGTTCTCTGTCTTCTTCCTTGGTGCTTCGTCTGGCCTGTCCAAGTGAGGAAGATACTGAATGGAACAGCAACCGGGATTTGGAGCCTCTAGCACCTTTCTTCACGGCTCGAGGAAGGAACGGACGAAGTAGAACGCCGAGCGGAAAACACAGATGAAGGAAATATTCGAATCGTACGTCGATAACGCTTTCGGGAGCCATGAGCAAGACCGCTCCAAGATCCTTCAATTTGAGAAGAACTATTTCCGCTATTTTCCACCGAGCCGTGATCTGAAGGTTTTAGATATTGGCATCGGAAGAGGAGAAATGCTAACGTGTATGAAGAGTTGGGGATATAGTGACTACCTCGGAATCGATATCTCTCCGAGTACAATCAGTCTTTGCTCTTCGCTGAATCTCAATTGTTCTCTGGTTGCAGACTCGTCGGTTTGGCTCCAGCAACATCAAAACGCCTTTGCGCTTATTACCGTGCTTGACGTGCTCGAACATGTGCCGAGGAAAAAAGTGGTGGCATTTCTGAAGTCCATCTGGGGTGCGCTAGTGCCCGGGGGCAAATTGATACTGCAAGTCCCGAATCTTCAGTCGCCCGACGGCTTCCTCCATCGATACAATGATATCACCCACGAAGTGGGATTTGTTGAACACAGCTTGGGACAAGTATTGCAAGTTTCAGGATTCTCCGTGGAGATTTTTTTCGGATTCGAGCAACTCGTTGTCCCCGGAGTCAAGCAAACCATCAGGAAGGCGTTGCGGTCGATGTACTGGAGCCACGCAAGATTCTCTCGGTGGTTGACTTCGAACCTCAATCCAGAAATCCTTCACCCGGTTCTTTCTGTGGTCGCGGTGAAGAACGACAGAGCATTGGGTGGCAACGTTCCGCACGATTGAATCATTCTCCCGGATGTAAGGGATTCGACGAACAGTCTTGAGCCTCCAATGACAATATGGGTCTTGCCAAGATGGAATTCCGAAGAGTAGTCGTCTGGCCTTGACCGCGATCCTTAGTGAAGTCTTGTGCGGTAACGATGCGAGGAAGCGAACGCTGCTGAAGTCAGAATCTTAAGGTTTTGGAATGTCCATTTTCACTCTGCTGCTTCGAGTTTCTCGAAAAGGAGTCGATTGTGCGTTGACAGTTGCCTCGATTCCGATTACTCGGATAAATCGAGGGCTGTCTCGACGGGCCAAACCCACCAAAGTTTTGATTGTCCGGGGCGATTCAATCGGTGACTTTGTAATCTTTTCATCCACGATCGATCAATATCGAGTTCTCTTCCCGGACGCCAAACTGGTTCTACTGCTCAGGGTCAACGGAAACGACTTGTACGAGGCATATCCGGAAATCGATGAAGTCTGGACAATCGACTATATCAAGTTCAGCAGGAGTTTCGCCGAGCGATTGTTTTGGTGGTGGAAAATGAGCGTAAGCGGTTTCGATGTCGCGATAAACACAATGTATTTAACCAGTCTTGAACACTATGATCAGATTGTTAGATGGTCGGGCGCTGTTCGAAGAATAGCCCTGTTCAATCCTCGACGAAACGTCCGTCAAGGTGCTCTTGCTCCATATACTGAAATTGTCCTTTCGGATTCAGCGCGTGCCTTCGAGGGAAAGCGGCATGAGGATTTGATCAGCAGTCTCTCGGGCAAGCAGTACTGCTGGCAGCCGTCGCTGCGAATCGCGCATTCTGCGGAGACGCGAATCTTTTCGGGGCTGAATTTGCCTCCTGAGGGCCAGTTCGGGATTCTTATGCCCGCCGCGCAGGCGGTCTACCGTCAATGGCCCGCTGATCTGTTCGTCAGGGTTGCGTCTCGGGTGGCCGGTGAAAATGCGATCGAGTGGTACGTTTGTGGTTCGCCGCTGGACAGTGAATTGTGCATGGGAGTTGCGAATGGAATCCGCGCAGCCGGGCACATTGCCAGGAATCTTTCTGGGTTGACCAGGCTCTCGGATTTGGCGTCGCTTTGCAGGGGCGCAAAATTGTTCATCGGCAATGAGAGCGCAGGCGCACACATCTCAACTGCGTTGGGAACCCCGACCGTCGTTCTTGTGGGTGGAGGCCACTACGGGATATTTTTCCCCTACCCGTCCGCGCCACACTGTACGATCGTTACAAATAGTCTTCCGTGCTATCACTGCGATTGGAACTGCACGCGCGAGAAAGTTGAGTGCATCCTAGGGATTAGCGACGAGAGCGTGCTTGAGGCAGTGAATCGAAGTCTCTCTGCGGGGACCGTCGATGGAGGACGCTAAGATGCGAAACGGGCATAACACATTTCGCAGCGCCGCATTGCTGCTCTGGACTCTCTATCTCCTTTTTCCCAACGATGACAGCTTCCACACGATGGGAATCGGCGACGCAGGAGGCCGAATCCTTGTGATCGATATTTTTGTCGCGGTGTTAGCGTTCCTCACGATCACGAAGTGGCGCCTGGCATGGTATCCGTGCAAGAAGACCTTTCGAAAATATGTCCTCGTTGTCTTTGCGCTCGTCGTATGTCAATCTCTCGTTCGAGGAATCCCGGAATACCGCGGTCTTGCAATCGGGGAAGCGCGTTGGTACCTGAGCGCGACGATGCTTCCTGCGTTCTTTGTAGGTTATGATCGATCTTGGTTCCGATCGATGGTAAAGATTACGATAGTTATAGCTGTCTGGCAGGTCATAGCGATCCTCGTCATGATGATGTTTGGTGAAGTACGAGCGGTGGGGGAGGGGGTCGAGAGATTCGGCGGCGGGAAATTGTCCTTCGTGATCTGTCTTGGTGTGCTTGTTGCTTTAGACGCCATCATTCACCCGAATCGTCTGGGCTGGGGACGAACCGTGCCGATTGTAACAGGTGCGGTGATGATCCTCGCACTAATTGTCGGCCAGACTCGAAGCGTATTCTTGTTTCTTCCGCCCACGATCGTGTTCTATCTCTTTTCTGTCGGGAGGCTCAGGGTGCGGACGATCGTAACAAGAATTGTGCCCGGAATGGCGGTTCTGGTTCTCATTTTCGCTGTGGTGATAGCCCTTTTTCCAAGCGGAATCCGAACGAGCGTCGACAAAAGCGTTGCAGTCGTTACGGAGGCTGTCCAACCGCAGACGTTTTCGATAGTACTTTCGGGCGATGCGGTGTCTGCGGGCCAGATGGCAGGACTATTCTCAGAAAGTGGGAACACCGGATTTCGCGTCATGGCGTGGTCACAAGTCATTGCAGACGTCCTTGGGACACCGCGAGCCTGGATTTGGGGAAAGGCGATGGGCTCCGGATTCTATTTCACGGACTTGTCCGGGGCATCGTACGTCGACCTTGATCCGCACAACGACTACATCTCGATCTTCTCAAAGGTCGGTTTGGTCGGACTCGCAGCCTACTTGGTGATACTGGTTAGGTTCCAATGGAGGTGGCTGCGAAGGAAGTTATGGTATCGCGACACATATCTGCCGGTGATTGCGGGAATGATATTCTTTCTGATGCTGTTTGTGTCCACGAATGCTGAGATACGGAGCTACGCGTTGCACTTCTGGATGTGGCCCCTACTCGGGATGGGCTTGAGGGAAATGTGGGAGGCCGAACATGAGAACTCACGCCGCGATTTGATCTCCGGAAATGGGATCGCTGGAACCTTTACGCCTGATCCAACATGAAGAGGACGGGCCTTCAACCTTTGCGTTGATCTCATAGCTATCACGGAGCATCACGACATTCAACATGATTAACCAATCCGTTTTAGTCGAGATGGTAGTCTCGCTAATTCTTCTGCGATGGCTCCTTATTGTCGGTGGATACTCCATTGCGTTCGCCGCCAATTGGTACCTGGTCAAAAGGGATTCTCAGATTGACGAAGCTGCTCCTGAAGCCATACCTCGGAAAGTAAGGGCCAGGTTGGCTATTGTAAACCGATTTGTCGACGGACTTGTTCTCTATATGTGCAAGCGCGCGGGTCGCATCCCGAGCCACGTCATTCGAACTTTTCTCTACAGAAGGGTCTTTTGGATGACGATTGGACAGGGCGCTGTCCTGTACGGCAGAACGGAAATGCGCCGACCCCATCGCATACAAATCGGCGACGGAACTATCGTAGGTGACAGCTGCGTTCTCGATGGGAGGAAGGGGTTATCTATCGGAAAACATGTGAACATCAGCTCAGAGGCGCGGATCTGGACCGAGCAACATGATCTTAACGATCCCTCATTCGGTACTGAAACCGCAAGCGGTCCCGTTGTGATCGGCGACAGGGCATGGATCAGTTCAAGGAGCACCATCTTGCCTAGGACGACCATCGGTGAGGGGTGTGTCATTGCAGCCGGAGCTGTGGTTACAAAATCGACTGAGCCGTACGGCGTTTATGCCGGAATACCCGCGAAGAAGATCGCGGAACGCCGCAAGGATCTCCAGTACCAATTTGATGGGAAGTTCCTTCCTTTTTATTGATCCCGAACGATGGAGTCGTAATTGCGAGCGTCATTAGAGAGCTTCCCAGATATCGTCGGAGCAACTTGCCAGCATTTTCGATAATAACGCCCAGCAGGAATATGCTGTTTTACCTGAGTCGGTGCGCGGCCTCAGTACTCGATCAGGAGATTGCCGACATTGAATATCTTGTCCAGGACTCATGTTCAAGCGATGGAACTCGTGAGTGGCTCGCACGTCAATCCAGAATCAATTGGCGCTCGGAGCCCGACAATGGAATGTACGATGCGCTGAACAAAGGGATTGCGCGGTCTCGAGGAGATATCGTTGGATACTTGAACTGTGATGAGCAGTACCTGTCGGGAGCGTTACGGTACGTCGAGACATTCTTTGAGCGAGAGCCGGACGTTGACATGCTTTTCGGCTCCGCCCTCATCGTCGGTCCCGATGGAAAGCTCTTGGCAGCCCGCCGATCATATCGTCCAAGCTGGGTTCTGGTTGCGGCAGGCCATCTTTATAACCTTTCATGCGGAATGTTCTTTCGTCGCCGAATATTGGGCCAGGGTGACGTCTTCGATACGTCTTATCGGGATGTCGGAGATGCCGAGTTCGTGATCAGGAAATTGCGTGAAGGGATTCGTGCGCGACATTCAGCCCGGTTCCTATCGGCATTCACGTTGACAGGGAAGAACATGAGCCTGGGAGAGAACGCCAGAGATGAATCCACGCGACTCTTCGGGCAGCTCCCGTGGTATTTCCAAACCATGAAATTGGAGCTCAATATTGTGCGTCGTGTCTGGAAAGCATTGGATGGGGCGTACGAGAGGCGTCCCATCGAATACAGTCTCTACACCAACGACACGAACACGAGAGAGTATTTTCGGGTTCACCAACCGACACCGCTTTGGCCGAGGGGGTGATCCGTTCATCAAAGTGCGACCTGTGAAAACCGACAGGTTCGCACGCTCTGTCATTGGGCGCTAATCTCCCGATGTGGCCGGGACCGCCCGTGTGTGGATAAAAGCGTCTTGCTTTTACGAGCAGGAGAATGTGTGCCATATCGATATTCGTTTAGTCGCGTCGTGGCGGCAAAGATGCTCGAACTTGCAGCGTTCGCCGTCGCTCCGATGATTGCACGACGCCGGCCGGATGCGGACCATACGATCCGCAGGATTCTGCTCATCGAACCCTTCCAGATGGGGGATGTCCTTTCGTTGACGGTGATGCTTGACCCGCTCCAGGCTGCATTTCCTCGTTCTGATATTTGGGTTCTAACAAAAGAAAAGAACAAGGAGGTCTTGGCTATCGACAACCGAATCAGCGGAGTGCTCACGACAGTGTTTCCCTGGTCGAACTACTCGGGAAAGCTGGGCGCATTCTCTGATTGGATGCTTCTGGCCAAGTTCCTCTATGCTCACCACGGCGAATTCGACGTCGGCATTGACACAAGGGGCGACATCAGGTCGCAAGTCATTCTCCTATTGCTGGGGTGCCGGATCCGTCTCGGTTACACCCGGTACTTCCATACAAACTTGAGAGCCTGGGGTCTTCTGCTTACTCATAAGGCGGGCGAGAACCGCTCTGCCCATCGGTACGATTGGAATCGCGAGATTCTCCGTGCCTTGACCATCGATCCGGGAAAGCCGGTGCTACCTCCCGTTCTCCATCTTCCCGAGAGACTCTCAAAAGAGCGGGCCGCGTTTGCCCCCGTAATCCTTGTTCACATTGGAGGAGGCTGGAGATTCAAGCGATGGAGCAATGCGAAGTGGATCGCATTGATTCGTGAGCTGAAAACGCTCGGCCTGACGGAGGTGATCGCCGGTTCTACAGAAGAACCCGAATTGAAGATCGTTCAATCGGGACTTCCTGAAATCAACTGCTCTGTAACGCGTTCCTACGAGGATCTTGTGCTCAAAATCCAGAGTGCAGATCTGTTCGTGTGTTTGGACAGTGGCCCGATGAATCTGGCCGTCCTCCTAGGGAAGAGCGTCCTTGCTCTGTTCGGTCCGGGCGATTCGGAAATGTGGCGCCCCTATGTCAACGGGCAATTCATCCACAAGAAAGAGGAGTTTCCGTGCAACCCGTGCGCCCAACGGACCTGTGTGTTCCCGGATTCGAGCTGTATGGATAAGATCGAGGTTTCGGAGGTCCTGGCAGCTGCGAAGAAAATGCTGGGTCGAAATTCCAAACCTTGATTCGGCTCTCACGATCGTGAACGTGGAATGATCGCCGGACCATTTAATATGACAGCTGGTGCTAAGGGAAAGGGTGAACCGCACAGGCGCACCGAAGGAGATGGAACTCAGTGAAGATTGTTATCACACGGAGAGAAGGTTTCGACATTCCTGATGGTATCAACATCAGCATATGGTCGTTGGGACGCGCGCTAACTTCACTTGGTCATGATGTACATTTCGTCTCAACCATGACAAGCGATCCCGCAGCAATTATGGAATACTTCAAATTCCAGGTCGACGATCACCACCTCTGGTCATTGACAACTGACAAAGGTTTCCCAAAATCGATGCTTTCTCTTGTTCGGACCTGGGTCCGGGAAGGGAAAAAGACTATCGGGCGAATCGCCCCGGATGTCGTCATCGAAAATGGTGTCCTGCCGACGGCGTTTTCCTGTCCCTCCGTTGTCGTGTCGCACGATCTTGAAAGCAAGGGCCGCGAAATTGGATTCGATTCCGTACGTGTACTGTACAAGATGTATGCTTACCGCAGGGCATCGGCTGTGGTCGCGACTTGCACGGAACTGCGATTGGCGCTGGCGATGGAACTGCGCATTGAGGAAGGGTTGATTCAGGTAATCCCGACATGTTTTGAGATGTCTGAGTATTCCGGCAGGCCTCTGGCAAAACGAGAGCGGGCCATCCTCCATGTTGGGACAATCCGATACAAGAATCCCCGGGCTACAATAGAGGCGTTCGCACGTTTGTCTAAGGGTGATGTCCGCCTGAAGATCGTTGGGAAGGTGAATGAAGAGTTAAAAGGTCTGGTGGCTCCATTGCCGGAAGATGTTCGTGCGAGGGTCGATATGCTGGGCTTCGTAAGTATGGATGAACTGCACCGGCTGATGGGAAGTGTGCGGGTCGTTTCCGTTCCATCGCTGTACGATGTGCAGGTTGCTTCCCCCACCGCGATTGAGCCATTGTTGTGCGGGACTCCGATTGCATATACGGCCGGCATCAGCAATGACGTCGTGCAAGATGGGGCGGTGGGCGAAATCGTTGATCCATCTGATCCGGACACACTTGCGGCCGGTCTGAGGAGACTTTTTGATGACGATGGGCTTTGGGAGCAGAAGAGCAGAAATGCGCTGGCTGCCCGGTCACGTTTTTCATCGCAGGAGGTGGCCAGGAAGTACCTCGAGCTCTCGTCTCAATTGCTATCTCGATCGCAGAGGAACGGGAACGCGTGAACCCGGTGCGGGGAGGCTCTCCTAACGTCCTCTCATCAAAGGCACGGATTGTGATGGTTGCGAACACTGGTTCACCAGAACATGAAGACGTTACGAGGAGTACTGGGACTCTAGCTCCTCAGATCTCCATTGGCCCTGTTCGATTCTATGCAGGAGGATTGGCCGACGCTGTACGCACTCTAATCGAATGTGTTTCGTCGGAACTGCGGGAGACCAAATCACGATGTGTCAGTGCAACGGGGGCGCATGGGGTAGTCACCGCAAGAAGCGACCGACAGTTTGCGGCGATCCTGGATACCTTTTGGGCGAATCTCCCCGACGGAGTCCCTGCAGTCTGGGTGGGACGGCTCAAAGGAGCAAGAGATATGGAGCGATGCTATGGTCCGACCTTCTTCGAACGGGTCGTCAAGGAAACGGCTGATCTGCCGGTTCCATTTTTTCTGTGCGGAGGCAAGCCCGGAGTTGCCGAACTTCTGGCATCAATCTTCAAAAAGTCTCTTGGCAACAGCCAGTGTGTTGGAGTTTACTCGCCACCTTTTCGAGCACTGAGCGAAGAGGAGTGGGTCGGTCTTGGGAAATCTGTCGAGCGGTCGCGTGCGAAGATTGTCTGGGTGGGGCTCAGCACACCGAAACAGGAACTCTTTGCTGCGGAACTAGCGAAGCGTGTCAAGGGCTGCTTCATCATTACCGTTGGAGCGGCGTTTGATTTTCATACAGGCGTACTCAAGCAGGCGCCGCCCTGGATTCAGAAATCTGGCCTTGAGTGGTTGTTCCGCTTGGCAATCGAGCCCAGAAGGCTTATTGGTCGATATGTCCTCATTGTTCCACTTTTTTCTTGGGTCGCGTCCGCTGAACTCGTTCGATACTACGGATTGAGACTCTACCGCTGGTTTCGGAGTTCTATTTCCGTGAGAGATTGACTGAAAACGAGGCATACCCCTAACATCGTTTTCGCAATTGGTTGCAGGCCCATAGAGTGCAGTTTTGTTCGAGGGAGGTTCATGACGGTTTTGCATAGACTCGCACAATTGGGGTCTCGTTCGATCATCAGTTGTCGGTTCACCTTTCTCGGCCTTGCGCTTGCCTTGTTCTTTGTGGGTGATGCCATCTCGTCGCTTGCCTTCCGACCCATTGTCCTCCTATCGTTTCTGTTTGCTATCACGGTGGGGTTGACCCTGGTGGTCGCCCTGTTCGTACTTTCGGTTGTAAAGGAGGGGGTGAAGGGCCCGATCGTCAGCACGTTGGTTCTATTCTGGTTCTTCTTCTACAGTACCTTACAAACGTCGCTTGGGAAATTCTGGCCCCCGCTCTTGCATCACAGGTATGCACTTCCATTAACCATCGCAATCGACGCGGTACTTGTTGGCTACGTCGTTTGGACGAAGAGGAAACTCACTCTGGTGCATGAGTATTCACAAATAGTAGGACTAGCATTGAGTGTCTATTCTGTCGTGTGGTGGATTACGTTGGTGAATAATCCAACGGAGATGAACGCCGATTATGCGTCGCATTCAAGAACCGCATCGGCAAGCGAAACTGAGTTCTCAACGCCCATTTCAGATCTGCCGGATATCTACTACATCATTCTTGATGCATATGCGAATACCAACTCGCTCTCTCATTTCTGGTCGTTTCGCAATGAGCAATTCCAAAATGCTCTCCGAGCGCGTGGCTTCCGCATCGTTGACAGTGCAAAGTCTCCATTCACGAGGACCGCGCCTTGCCTCGCCTCATACTTGGACATGCGAATATTTGACGGAAGGGAACCGGCTCGGGATGTAATCGCCAACGCGTCGGCATTGAAAGTTCTTGAACGGTGGGGCTACAACGTTGTTAACCTTTCGCTATTTGATCTTCCACGCAGTCGAAGATACTATGACTATCCTGAGTTCCAGGACGGATCATTGTCTGATGCATGGCTCGTGATTCGTCGAATAAGCGTGTTCTGGATTATCCTGGGACTGTCTGATGCAGACATGATGTCTACAAACTCTGCGGTCCGCGATAGTCTCATTTTGGTAACCCGACAGTCCAAGCACTCTCCAAAATTCATTTACGCGCACTTTATGCTTCCGCATCCGCCGTATACCATCGATAGCACCGGCGCGCATATCCGATCTGGTACATTTGGAGATCAATACGACAAGAACGCATATCTCTCCCAACTCAAAGGAACGAATCGATTCATACTCCCGATGATCGATACTATACTCGAACATTCGGGCAGGAATACAATCATCATTCTGCAGGGCGATCACGGATCGCGGATTGTCGACAAAGGGAGAAACCAAACAGAGTCGCACTCTCCCTTCGATGCCATCCGCATCCCGCAAATGCCAGATTCTCTCTTCTCTGATTCCCTTTCTCCGATTGAGACATTTCGGGTCGTTCTCTGGTCCCTATCTGTACATTGATCGAGCAGTCGTGTAAGATGCGCGGCCTTCGTTATCGATCGTGGACCGTGGCTAATGCGTGTTTTCGGTTAGGGCGCAATTGTCGACCGCAATTGAAATTGTGGATTTTATCAACACTTGGAGAATATTGTCCATTCCTGCGAAAGGAAGAGAGCTTGCGGTAGGGCAAGGCACAGAGATCATTCCAGAATAGGTTGTTTTCCGCAATTCCGGTCAACCGGACAGCCTATATGGATGGCACATATTGTGCTTTTCACGACTAGCGATGACGTGGTGAAGATTGCCTAATTCTAATTGCCAGTCAGTCGTGAGACTACATTTTTTCAAAGTGGGGAAGCCTAATGCGTGCTCTCATTGGTTCTGCTGTTATTACGGTCGTCCTTCTCGTTGCACTACCTGCTCAATCATTTGCTCAGTATCTTGATCCCGGAACCGGAAGCTACATCTTCCAAATGCTTATCGCGGGTGGCGCTGCGCTCTTCTATACAGCGTTGCGATTCAAGACGCAAATTTACCACTCTGTGAAACATCTATTCCATCACCAAGCTGAAGATCGTGCCGGAAGCTAACCTCCGCAATTCGTACCGGGATCCATGTGGCTTTGTGTTCCGGAAGGATGGACGAGTCCTTCGTGCAATCCTGGAGCCGGGAAGGGCGGACTACGACCAGCTGCATAGCAGCGGTTTGTACGATCGGCTTGTCAAGGAATCGCTCCTGATTCCCCACGAAGAGGTCGAGAATTCGAGGTTCGATATTCCAGCATTATATAAGGTGATCTCGCCTCGCGAAGTCCCCTTTCTGTCGTACTCCTTCGAGTGGCCGTTCCATGCGCTAAAAGATGCCGCGCTCGTCACCCTGCGCATTGCGCTTCACGCTGCGGAACACGCAATGATGCTGAAGGATGCCTCGACCTACAACATCCAGTTTGTCGATGGAAAACCCGTACTGATCGATACCCTTTCGCTCGAACGGCTGAGGACAGGGAGCGCCTGGGTGGCGTACCGACAATTCTGCGAACACTTCCTCGCGCCCCTCGCGCTGATGTCGCAACGCGACGAGCAAACCCACGGCATCATCCGGGGTTATCCATCAGGAGTCCCGATCGGTCTGGCGGACTCCCTCCTTGGGATGCGCGTCTGGATGAAACCGTCCTTAGCCGTGCATCTCCACTGGCAATCGAAAGTGCAGGAGCGTGCATCCCACGACCCCTCCGCCGCGTCGAAAAGCACCCGGCCGTATTCACTTGCGTCTCTGAAGGGACTGCTCCTTTCTCTCGAAAGTGCGATCGCGTCCATGGAGCCTCGTCGGCGGCGCAGGGCGTGGCAGGAATACTATGTTGATTGCCGATTCGGCGACGCGTACCAGCGCCAGAAGGAATTGCTCGTGCAGTCGTTCATAGCGACCGCTTCTCCGGAGTCGGTGTGGGACCTCGGTGCGAACACCGGTCCGTTTAGCCGACTTGCCGCTCGGTCCGGCGCGCACGTCGTGGCGATGGACGGCGACCCGGCAGTTATTGACCAGTTGTACTTGAAACTCGCGAAGGAGGGGAACGGGAAGATTCTTCCCTTGGTGATGGACCTTGCCGACCCCAGTCCGGGGACGGGGTGGATGAATCGTGATTCGGCTTCGCTGATGGACCGCGGACCAGCCGACTGCATTCTGGCGCTCGCGGTCATGCATCACCTCCGCCTGACACGCAACATCCCGTTCGTGACGATGGCGGAGTTTTTTGCCCGCATGGGGAAGTGGCTGGTAATCGAGTTCGTGCCGCTCGCCGATCCGAACGCACAACTTCTCCTTCGTGGAAGGTCTGAAGTCTTCGACGACTATTCTCAACAGGCGTTCGAACAGGCGTTCTCAACCTCTTTCTCAGTCGAGCAACGGCAGGAAATCGGTGCATCGCGACGTGTGCTCTACCTCATGAAAGGCACGTGCTAACACCCCCGGCAGTTGAAGTTATTCAGTTTCTGCAGTATCTTTCTCTGGTGAAACTATTCTCCAACGTACAGGACTAACCATGAAATCCGCGCTCGTCTGTGGTGCCGGAGGTTTTATTGGCGGTCACCTTGTCAAACGGTTGAAGGACGAAGGGTACTGGGTGCGGGGGGTGGATCTTAAGGAACATGAGTTCAGCCGTCTGCCGGCCGACGATTTTGTGATCGGCGATCTGCGCGAGCAGATGGTTGTCCGGTCAGTGGTGGATCGGCCCTTTGACGATGTCTACCAGCTCGCCGCCGACATGGGTGGGGCTGGATACATCTTTACCGGCGAGCATGATGCCAATGTCATGCACAATTCTGCGACGATCAACTTGAATGTCGTCGAACAGGCACGCCTGGCCGGTGTCAAAAAGATTTTCTATTCCTCCTCCGCATGCATGTATCCCGAGTACAATCAGAAGGACCCCGATAACCCGAAGTGCTCGGAGGATTCCGCCTACCCGGCTGCCCCGGACAGTGAATATGGCTGGGAAAAGCTTTTCAGTGAGAGGCTCTACCTGTCATATCATCGCAACTATCATATGGAAGTCCATATCGCGCGTTTCCACAATATCTTTGGCCCGTATGGCACGTGGACAGGAGGGAAAGAGAAGGCCCCCGCGGCGATGAGTCGCAAGGTTGCGGAAGCTGACAAGGGAGGGACGATCGAAATTTGGGGGGATGGCAAACAGACGCGGTCCTTCCTGTATATCGACGAATGTCTCGACGGCGTCAGGCGATTGATGGAATCGAACTTCCTCGGGCCGGTGAATATCGGGTCGGAGGAAATGGTGACGATCAACCTGCTGGCAGAAATGGTGATGGATATTGCAGGAAAGCCGCTCAGCATTAAGCATATTGACGGCCCGCTTGGCGTGCGGGGCCGAAACTCGGACAACAAGCTCATTCGTGCGAAACTTGGCTGGGAGCCGACGCTGAAACTCAAGGACGGCCTTACAAAAACGTATGGGTGGATTGAGAAGCAGGTCAAGGCAAATGTCCGGAATGCCGGTGCAGTGGCGGGATAGATTTGCCCATTTCCACACTGTAACTCAAAGTTATCGGGCTTCTGCCTTAGGGCAGGAGCCCGTCTCTCTTTTTAAATGAGACTTCTAAGGGTATAGATTTCCCGCAAGAAATTTGCTATCTTAAAACTTCTTCAGATAGGCTTCCGGCTGTCCTCCCAACTCGAACGTTCGTTTCTTGTATCACGTCGCACTAGTGTTTCGTTCACAGTGAGGAAAGGGATATGAGACCTGCATACCACCGCAAATTCCGTCACCAGCACGCCGTGAGCAAGAGAGCAATCGCTCTGATGACCGTTCTGCTCCTGGCCGCGTTTGCACTGCCTCCCGATCAGGCACTGGCCCAGCCGAGCATTCATGTCTGGTACGGTTCACCGCAGAAGTTCGGCCAGATCGGCACCACGCAGCGCTGGGTAAATATCCTGGGAGATATCTTCAGCGGCAACGGCGTGAAGAGCTTTACGTATACGCTGAACAGTGGCACACCCGTCCCATTGAATTTCCTTGCCGACTCGCGTCGGATTGCCCTGGAGGGAAATTTCAATGTCGACATTCTCGTCGATAGCCTGCACTCCGGCGCGAACAGCGTCGACATCGAAGTGACCGATAACGGCGATCTCGTCACGCATTCAATCGTGGAAGTTGATTGGACGCCGGGCAGGGTCTGGCCGCAAGCCTATTCCGTGGCATTGACGTCGTCGCCGGCACTCTCGGACTCCGTCCAGGTAAGTGATGGGAAATGGACGATCGATGCGAACGGCTTACGAATCTCGGAGCCTGGATACGATCGGATCATTCTCATCGGTGACTCGACCTGGACCGACTACGAAGTTACCGCCAAAATATTTGTCAACCCGCGTTGATACGTCGGATACGGGATACAACAATGTTAGCGGCAATCCGGCCGTGGGGTTCATGATGCGGTGGAATGGGTATACCGACGATCCGGTGTTTGACCCGCCGATCACGCAACCGAAGTCCGGGTATCTCCCGTATGGATCGCTCGGGTGGTTTTCGTATAAGCAGCACCACACGAACGGTCTGACCGACCAGTGGCAGCTTCTTGGGAACAATCTTGTGACATTGGATTCAAACGTCACCTCGCCGCTTCTGACGGGCACCTGGTTCAACCTGAAGATGCGCGTCGAGACCAATGCCGGGCGAGGGAAATACAGCTTTAAGGCGTGGCAGGACGGGACCACCGAGCCCGCCAGTTGGCTGATGACCGGCGAGGATCAGCCGGGCGACCCGACCCATGGATGTTTTATGCTTATGGCTCATCATGTTGACGTTACCTTTAAGGATGTGAAGGCATCGCCGCTTGGTACTCTGGCTGCCCCCGTCCTGGTTTCGCCGGCGGATAATGCAACGGGAGTCGTTTCAGGAACCGCGTTGAAATGGAACCGCGTCGACAATGCCGCGTCTTACGATCTGCAGGTTTCGACAAGTTCCTCCTTTACCGGAGGAATGCTGGTCGATCAGATGGGACTTGCGGACACATCGTATGCGCTCCCGGCGATTGCCGGAACGACAGTGTATCACTGGCGTGTGCGTGGGGAAAACGCCGATGGCCCGGGTTCCTACTCCACCTCCCGGCAATTCACCGTGTCCGGCAATCCTTTGCGCGTCGTGGCGAAGGCCTTTCTTGAGGGGCCGTACTCCTCGATCTCCGGGACCATGAACACGACGCTCCGCTCAAGCGGTGTGCTCGCGACGCATATGCCCGGGGCCTTGATTCCGGCGCAGGCGGTCGATACCGTCACGGTGGAAGTCCGCGACTCGGCGGCCGCTTCGAAAGCGACTCTTCGCGCCTCCGTGCGGGCGTGGATCCTCGCGGACGGAACGTTCAAATTGGTCACGGATACGACGAAGGCGTTTGTGGAATTCAGCGGCCTGAATGCCGGGAATTACTACGTCGTCATCCGGCACCGAAATCACCTGGCGGTCATGAGCAGCAGCCCGGTGTCGCTCAGCGGAACGAGCTCGCTCTACGACTTCACGACGGCACAGGCAAAGGCGTACGGGACGAACCCGATGAAGCAGCTGACGACCGGCGTGTTCGGCATGTATGCAGGTGACGCGAATGGGAGCGGAATCGTGACTGCCTCTGATGCGAATGCCGTTTTCGGGGCGCTCAATGGGACAGGGTACAATAACGATGATGTGAACTTGACAGGAATTGTAACAGCTGCCGATGCGAACACGATTTTTGGCAATCTCAACAAGTCGACGCAAGTTCCGTAAGCGCATAACGGCACTGAACTTTGAAGTGTCTGTCCAACTTCAATAATGGAAGGCAAGAGATCATGCGAACGATTACAGCGATTGTGTTAATGTTGGCCCTGCTGGGAACGACCGCCTCCGCACAGGAGTCCTGCACGACGACCGCTACGAATTTTCAAAAGGTGGGGAGCGTGTATTCATTCGATATCTATTCGCAAAGCACTGGAACGCTCCTGAGAGTCGGCACTTGCAGTTACTATCTTGATTTCAATTTTAGTGCTCTTGGAAGCCCGACGCTGACGAATGTCAACTCGAGTTTCAGCAGTGCGGACGGAGCCACAAATGATTACGGACCAATGACGGTGGAAATTAACTCGAACAAGATCGGAGTGACCGTCCACTTCACGGGAAATTCAACCGGAGCAGGCACGGTTTTGTCGACTTCGGGGCTCGGGGATAAAATGTGCACCGTAAATCTTACGATTACCGATGCCGCTCAGACTTCTGGACTCACCTGGGATTTGCCGAACTCTGCTGTTACGGATAGCCGATCGAATCCGGTTGCAAACGGGTTCTCGGGTTCGGACAATTCACCCCTCCCGATCACGCTTACCTCATTTAAGGCGCTCGCGCAGTCGAGCTCAAGCTCCATCCGATTGGACTGGTCGACGGCAAGTGAGATCGACAACTACGGTTTCGAGGTACAACGATCTTCGGACAAGTTGACGGGCTTCACGACGCTCCCCGGAAGTTTCCAGGCAGGGCATGGGACTACCCTGGAAGCTCATGCGTACACGTATGTCGATAACACCGCAGTAGCTTCGCAACCGTGGTATCGTTTGAAACAGTCGGATCTCAACGGCACGGTCCATTACTCCGAGCCGGTCAATGCGTCGACCACCACGGGCATCGATCAGCAAATCGCGCCGAAGGTCTTCGCGCTCTACCAAAATTACCCGAACCCGTTCAACCCGACGACGATGATTCGCTTCACGGTCGAGAATTCTGGTCCCGCCACGCTTGTCGTCTATAACATGCTGGGACAGAAAGTCGCAACGCTCTTCAACGACATCGCGACGGCAGGGCGGTATCAGTCCGTGAGGTTCAATGCGACAAACCTTGCGAGTGGAATGTATATCTATCGACTCCAAAGCGGGAGCAAAGTGGACGTCCGGAAACTGGTTCTTACGAAATGATCCGTTGACAACAAATCGCTTTTAAACCATGTCAACCAGGGGCGAAGCAGAAAACTTCGCCCCTTTTCTTTATGTTCGCGGAGTCACTGGCGAGCGAGGTGGAGTCTTGGCCCGCTGAAGGTCCTGTTATGGCACGGAAGATGCAAGATACTGTCATCTCAGCGGATCCCCTCCCGAAATTATAAGGATTTTTGCATCCGATTCCTGAGTAGGAGTATTTTTTGTTCACATGGTGGAAAAAGATGGTTGATTTGTCGATTTCGTTACACTATATTCAATTTATCGAAAAATTCTAGCGTGTGTATTCGTTGATAATCCCCCGACCCTTCCGCGCTTCTCTTCAACGGAATTGGAAAGCCACTAACGCCACCGTCAGCATGGCCGTTGATGCGCTGATTCTGTGCGCCTCTTATGCGCTCGCTATGGTGGTCTATCTGCGTTTGAAAGATGGGGTCACGTTCTCGCATTCGCATGCGGGATTCATCGCGATTCTCACGCTTGCCTACATTGTGACGTTCACAATGCTGGGCATCTATCGAAGAATCACGTACCTGTCGTTCGGGTCCCAACTCTATCTGGCGGCGCGGAGCCATCTCTATCTGTCTGCTCTTATCCTGAGCACGATCCATTTTCTCCCGAACTTTGTTCCCCGACCAGCGGTCTATGCACTCTTCATCGTGATTGCCCCCGTCGTCTACGTTCTGATGTGGCTGCCGGTACGCAAAGGCCTCTCCGCGCTGCGACGGTTTGACATCGGATGCAGCAACACGATCGCGATAGGATCGGATCCCGATTTCCATGAGCTGATCCACCGGCTCAATGAACATACCAACCTGCAGTTTAACCTCGTCAGCGTCCTGAGGACGTCGAAAATGGACGCCTCCGAACGGACCGGCCATCTTGACGTCTCCGCCATTGAACGTCTGTTGAATGAGAATGAAATCGACCAGATCGTGTTTTCCTCGTCGTATCAACTCAACGGGTCGTTCAATCCGCTTCACCAGATCTGCCGGAGCAGGGGAATCGCCATGCGCATTGTCTCCACGGAATCGGATTCCCTGTTCTCCAAGATCGGCGTTCGCGACATCGCCGGCATTCCGATCTATGTCCCTGAAGGACTGAAGATCCGGTTCCTGAAGGGCATCCTGAAACGCGCCTTCGATATCGCCGGCTCGGGCGTGCTCTTGTTGCTCTTCTCTCCTCTGTTCCTCATTGTCGCAGCAGCGATCAAGCTTGAGTCGAAAGGGCCGGTCTTTTTCCGGCATCGACGTTCGCTCGGCGCGGACGATGCGCCGTTCTACTTCCTGAAGTTCCGGAGCATGCGCGACGATGCCGACGACGAAAAAGAAACGCTGCTCGATCAGAACGAAAGCTGACGGAGCGCTCTTCAAGATCAAAGACGATCCCCGTCTGACCCGCGTGGGGAAAGTGATTCGCAAGTTCAGCATCGACGAGCTGCCGCAGCTTGTCAACGTGCTGAAGGGTGAGATGAGCCTCGTCGGTCCCCGGCCTCTTCCCGTGAAGGACTATGAGAAGATCGACGCCAACGACCATGTGGGAGGGTACGTCCACCTCCGCGCCAAAGCAAAACCCGGCATGACCGGCCTCTGGCAGGTCTCCGGCCGCTCCCAACTCGGCTTCCGCGAGATGGTGATGCTGGACCTGTATTATATTGAGAACCAGACGATCCTGTTTGATCTGGAGATCCTCGCGCAGACGGTGCCGGTGGTGGTGTTCGGCAGGGGAGCGTACTGAGAGAGGGGGAGATAGGGAGAAGGGGAGAGAGGGAGATGGGGAGAGGGGGTGCTCTAAGGAGGGCGTCGTGGGTTCCATAGGTCGGGCCGATTAATCATCATCACCAGCTTCCCCAAGACGAAATCATATTCGGACTTTAGCTGTCCCGCAATTTCTCCAGAGATATATCCGCATTGCCTCGAAAAATCCAACCAGACCTGAGTTTCTGCTGCTTCCCCTTCCGCATCACTGAGTTTAGATACAAACCACATCGGATAACGTCGTTTTCGGAATGCCTCTGCGATATTGGCGCTCACCGATTGGGATGACCGTCGGATCTGATCGACCAAAGAGTACTTCTCTTCTTTCGGGAAGCTCTTCGTCAATTCGAATATCTGCATTGCAGCGCCGAATGAAAGCTTGAAGACTTCCAGGTCATTGTGTGAACAGATCAGTGATTTCAATTTGTTTTCTCTCCAGAGTTCTGTAAGTATTACTGTGGTGGGGCTGAATTTCCGATGTGAGTCGAAATTAATCTCCCGTTCTCCCGTTCCCCCCTTCTCCCGTTCCCCCATTCTCCATAGATTCCGTGGCTTCTTCGCCGAATATTCGCTATAATTGGACTTCCTCTAGAACAACCTGAGAACGTCCATGAAACTCAGCGTCATCGGCGCCGGCTATGTCGGACTCGTTGCGGCTACGTGTTTTGCGGAAAGCGGGAATGATGTCATCTGTGTCGATATCGATGAGAAGAAAATCCGCATGCTGCGGAAAGGCGATTGTCCAATCTATGAGCCGGGTCTGACCGACTATCTCGCGAAGAACATCGCGGAAAAACGTCTGACCTTTACCACTGATCTCCTCCACGCCGTGGAACAGTCGGACGTCGTCTTCCTCGCGCTCCCGACCCCGCAGTCGGAGGACGGCTCCGCCGATCTCCAGCACGTATTGCGGGTGGCGAAACAGATTGGCAAATCGATGAACGGCTATAAAGTGATCGTCAATAAGAGCACGGTCCCCGTGGGAACGGCCGACAGGGTCCGCGAGGTGGTCGGCAAGGAAACGAAGACGGAATTCGATATCGTCTCCAATCCCGAGTTCCTCAAAGAAGGGGCCGCGGTCAACGATTTCATGAAACCGGACCGTGTAGTGATCGGGACGCGCAGCCCGCGCGCACTCGCGGTGATGCAGGACCTCTATGCACCGTTCGTCCGGACCGGCAACCCCCTTATCGTCATGGACGAGCGGAGCGCCGAGCTGACGAAATACGCCTGCAATTCCTTCCTGGCGACGAAGATTTCGTTCATGAACGAGATCGCCGGCCTGTGCGAGAAAATCGGCGCGGACATCGACCTGATCCGGAGCGGCATGGGAACGGATCCCAGAATCGGCACGCAGTTCCTTTTTGCGGGGATCGGCTACGGCGGCTCGTGTTTTCCGAAGGACGTCGCCGCGTTGATCAAGACGGCGCACGACACGAACTATCCTCTCCATGTGCTCAAAGCAGTGGAAGACGTCAATAAACGTCAAAAGCAGCTGATCGTCGAGAAGGTGAAGAAACACTTCAAGGGACAATTGTCCGGGAAGACGCTCGCCATTTGGGGACTCTCCTTCAAGCCGAACACGGATGACACACGCGAAGCACCATCGCTCACGATCATCGACATGCTGCTGAAAGAGGGGGTGTCGCTGAAGGTCTACGACCCTGAAGCGATGCAGGACATGAAGAAACGCATCGGTTCCACCGTGAAGTATGTCGACAGCAACTACGATGCCCTGAAGGGCGCAGAGGCGCTGCTCCTCCTGACCGAGTGGAACGAATTCCGCCGGCCGGACTTCGACCGGATCAAGTCCCTTCTCAAATCGCCGGTGATCTTCGACGGCCGCAATATTTACAACCCGAAGCTAATGAGGGAAAAGGGGTTTGTGTACTACGGCATCGGGCGGGGGTCGGGCGGAGGCGAGGCGTAGCGGAAATGCATCAAGGAGTAGGAAGTACGACGTAGGACGTAGGAAGAAAGCACGACCTACGTCCTACTCTCAGCTCTCCGTTGCAAGACCCTCACCAAAGCATAAACCAGGCAACCATGCCAATGAGCCAATCAACGCCAAAGTTGCATACCGTCATCACCGGCGGTGCGGGGTTTCTCGGGTCGCATCTCTGCGAAAGGATGCTCCTCGAGGGACACCGTGTTACGGCGATCGACAACCTCGTCACCGGCAGCACCAGCAATATCGCGCATCTCTTCGGCAATGAGGATTTCGCTTTTGTCAAGCATGACGTGACGAACTACATCTTTCTCGACGGGCCGGTGGACTACATCCTGCATTTTGCTTCTCCTGCCAGTCCCATCGACTACCTGAAGTTGCCGATCCAGACTCTGAAAGTGGGATCGCTCGGGACCCACAAGGCGCTCGGGCTCGCAAAAGCGAAGAGCGCCCGGTTCCTCCTCGCGTCCACGTCCGAGGTCTACGGCGATCCCATGGTGCATCCTCAGCCGGAGGAGTACTGGGGGAACGTCAATCCTGTCGGCTATCGCGGCGTCTACGACGAGGCCAAGCGCTTTGCCGAAGCGATGACCATGGCGTATCACCGGTACCACGGCGTGGAGACGCGGATCGTTCGGATCTTCAACACCTACGGTCCGAGGATGCGCATCCATGACGGCCGTGCGATCCCGGCGTTCATCTCGCAGGCCCTGCGCGGCGAAGACCTTACGGTCTTCGGCAACGGCTCGCAAACACGCAGCGTCTGCTATGTGGATGATCTTGTGGAGGGGATCTATCGTCTCCTGCGCTCCAACGAAGTCCTGCCGGTGAACATCGGCAACCCCGACGAGATCACGATGCTCGAACTCGCGAAGGAAATCATCGCACTCACCGGCAGCAAGAGCAAGATTGTCTTCAAAGACCTGCCCGCGGACGATCCGAAGGTGCGCAAACCTGCGACGAAACGTGCCGAAACGATTCTGCAGTGGAAGGCTCAAGTGCCAAGGAACGAGGGGCTGAAGAAGACGATGGAGTGGTTTAAGGCGAATATCTGACAGTGCGACAATAGAGTAAGAGTAGGACGTAGGACGTAGGACGAAAACTGGTTGGGCCCGCAATTCTCTCCCGCTCTACACTCATGGGAGAAAAGCTATGAATCGGCCGTATGCAGGCTACAAGGATCTTCACGTCTTTCAAAAATCGTATGCACTTGCGATGGACGTCTTTCGGATTGCCAGGACTTTCCCGGCCGAGGAACGTCGATCGCTCACCGATCAACTTGTTCGATCCTCCCGATCGGTACCCGCGAACATCGCAGAAGGATGGCGAAAACGCACGTACGAGAAGATGTTTGTGAGTAAGTTGCTGGATGCATCAGGTGAAGCCGCTGAAACAGAAGTGTGGCTCGATGTGGCGTTGGATTGCGGCTACTTGACCCAGGAGCATCATCGTGCGCTGTTGGACAGATGCAAGGATGTTAGTGCGATGCTCTACAGCATGGCGTGCCAGCCGCAGAAATTCTGCAAACCACTGATGCTGAATCGTTGATCATGCTTCCTTCCTACGTCCTACGTCTTACGTCCTACTCCAGGCAGGTTTCCCTTGCATTGGTGCTAGCGCTCGCGTCTGAGCAAGCGCTTTCGTTCGATGCCGCACCAACCTCGGACACCGCGGCAGTTGTGCCATGGCGGGTTTGTCTGGTTGCAGGTGCTCTCGGTGGCACGATAACGGCTATTCATCTCTACCAGCAGTCCGGCTGGTGGAAAGACAACCGCACCTCGTTTCACTTTCAGGAAGACTTGAAGTACGGGGTCAATGTCGATAAGATGGGGCACATGTATGGCGGGATCGCGGCGGCATACGTCTTCAGGAAATCGTTCCTGTGGGCGGGGATGAATGATGTGCAGGCACTCTGGTACGGCTCCAGCGCCTCGCTCCTCTTCCAAACGTATGTCGAAATGGAAGACGGCTTTTCCACCTGGGGGTTCGACAGGGTAGACTGGGCCTCGGACCTCGCAGGAGCATTGCTCCCGATCGGGCAACACTACTGGCCTCCGCTGCGCGAATTCGCGATGAAGTTCAGCTATCATAAGTCGAATCTCATCAACGAGCCCGGGGGAGTAGGGTTCAAGGGACAGAAACATATTCTGTTTGACGATTACGAGGGGCAGACGATCTGGTTCTCCTTCAATGTCCGAAGCATGCTTCCGAACGCGGTGGAATCCGTATGGCCGGCATGGCTCTGGCTCGCCTTTGGCTATGGCGGTCGTGACATCGCCAGCACGAACCCCTACAAAGTGTACTATCTCACGTTCGATCTGGATATGACGAAAATCATCCCGCAGGACACGGCATTCCTGAGAACATTGAGCGAGTGTTTGAACTTCTTTCACTTCCCGCTTCCTGCCGTACGAATTCATCCGGGAACGATTTGGTATGGGCTGTATTTTTAGATAGGGGACAGGGGACAGGGGACAGGCGGGAGTCGAATTCTGAATTCTGAGTTCTGATATCTGATATCAGAATTGATCTTGAACCAACTGGGCCTCCTTGGTCTTGGACTGTGCAATCTGGAAAAGAGCATGGAAAGAAAAGACAGACGAAACATCGTCGCGTCTGTACTGATCATCGTCCTGGCGTGTGTCGTGTTCTCCGGAACGGCTCGTTCGCAAGCGGAAGATGTTCCCGCCGAACATCCCATCTATGCGTTCCTGAAGAAAATGGCGGTCGAAAGACTGATCGAAGGGTACGATGGGACGATCATTCCGATCAGTCGGCGCGAAGTGGCCGGATATCTGAAAACGCTGGCCGGCGAACGGAGCCGCTTGAGCGCCTCCGAACAGGGCTGGCTCGATGATTACCTCTCCGAATTCCACTACGATCTGACAGGCAACACGGATGGTTTTCATTCGTTGATCGACTCGGAACAGCCCTCCACCGGTGATGCTCTGCTTGCCACATTTTCGAACAGCGAGAAGTTTCTCTATCACACGCACGACTCGACGCTGAGTTTCTTTCTGAATGGCCTCGCCGACGTCGATGTGCGGAGAATTCACGGTGACGACCTGGGGAACGCCAATGCGGCGTACCTGCAGCTCGGCGGTCGGATGCGCGGGACCATCGACGGCAAACTCGGTTACTTCTTGCAGCTCACGAATGCCGGCTTCCGGGGGAGCCGCGCACTGCTTCAGCGCGATCCGATCCTCTCCCAGAGCCATGAACTCGGTGTGACGAACGCAAGGAATTTCGATTTCGCCGAGGGCTATCTGCGCTATGACGGGGGGATCGTCAGTGCGCAAATCGGTCGCGAGCGGATTCTCTGGGGGAGCGGATACAGCCAGAAGATGACGATCTCCGACAACATCGGACTGTTCGATTTCGTCCGGGCGGATTTCCATTACAAGGCGTTCAAGTATACCTTCATGCACGCATGGCTGATGGGCCAGGAATCCAATCTTTCGTTTGCACTCCCGTTTGACTCGTCGACGACGTTCTCAGAGCCGGTGGCCTCCGACAAGTATCTTGCGGTTCACCGGTTTGAACTTTCCTTCCCCAACGTCCTCGATGTCGGGTTCCAGGAGATGGTCGTCTACAGCAATCGTGCCCCCGATCTTGCCTACCTCAATCCGCTGATGCTTCTTGAATCCGCCCAGCGGGCGCGGGGAGACCGCGACAACATGTTCTGGCTCTTCGACCTGCGGACGCATTTTCTCCGGAACGTGGAACTGATGGGATCGATCCTCTACGATGACTTCAATCTTCCGGATCTTTTCAGCGGCAAATGGTCCGACCGGTACGGATGGCAGACCGGGATGTACTATGCCGACATGTTCGGCATTCAGAATACCGCGTTGACGGTTGAATACACCCGCATTCAACCGTATGTGTTCTCGCACGGGCGATCGCGCGACGACAGCTATACCTCGCTGGGCAGGATTATCGGTGTTCCCATCGGCCCCAATGCCGACAACCTCTTCTTTGGCGTGGATTACTGGCCGGCACGGAACCTCACCTTTTCAGCGCGTGTTACTTTGATGCGCAAGGGGTTGAATATCGTTGACAGCGCGGGAACCCTCATCCGCAACGTCGGCGGAGACGTCTTTGCACCGCACCGCGACTCGGATCCGGAAACGATACAGTTTCTGGATGGCAACCTTGAGAAGATGCGCAGGATACAGCTGAGCGCGGTCTGGGAAATTGTCAACCAATGGTGGTTCGAAGTGCAGTTCCTCTTCGATTCGACGGAGCAGGCGCTCGGAGGCGCAAAGAGCACAAACGGGACGTTGATTGCCCATCTCAAGCTCGAGCTTTGACGCATCGCGGAGGAGATCAATGAAACCTTGGAGGATCGCATGCCGCTGCAGGTAGGACAAAAAGCACCCGAATTCACGCTGTACGACACGGAGAAGAAACAGCGCTCGTTGAAAGAGTTTGCGGGGAAGAAGGCCGTGCTCGTGTTTTACCCCGGGGCGTTCACGGGGGTGTGCACGAAGGAGATGTGCGCATTCCGTGACTCGCTGACGAATTTCAACACGATGAATGCCCAGGTGGTCGGGATCAGTGTCGATTCGCCATTTGCGAATAAGGCCTTCGCCGATCAGAACAAGGTCACGTTTCCTCTGCTCAGCGATTTTACCCGCACCGTGAGCCGGCAGTACGGCGGCACGCACGATGCCTTCGCCGGGCTTGGCGCCTACGAAGCAGCGAAACGTGCAGTGTTCGTCCTCGACGCCAACGGTGTCGTGAAGTATTTGTGGGTGTCGGAAAACCCCGGCGTCGAACCGCCGTACGACGAGGTGAAAGCCGCCGTCGCGAAAGCCTGAACAACCACCTCCACCCATGGCCATGCTCACTCCCGGGACGAAGGCGCCGGACTTTGACCTGCCGTCGAACGGCGGGAAACGTCTATCCTTGAAATCCCTCAGAGGCAAGAAAGTCGTCCTCTATTTTTATCCCAAGGACAACACCTCAGGATGCACCAGGGAGGCATGCGCCTTCCGGGACAACTGGGATGCGGTCCGCAAAAAGGGCGCCGTCGTCATCGGCGTGAGCGCCGACTCCCCGGAGTCGCACGAGAAGTTTGCCGGAAAATATGCGTTGCCCTTCCCGCTTGTGAGCGATGAAGAGAAGGCGCTGCTCAAGGCCTACGGGGTGTGGCAGAAGAAGTCGATGTACGGACGATCGTTTATGGGGATCGTTCGGTCGACCTTCGTCATTGACGAGCGGGGGATGATTACGCACGTGTTCCCCAAGGTCAAGGTGGATGGTCACGTCGAAGAGGTGCTCGGCGTCCTCTGAGCGCTGAGTGAGCGGTGTTTCCGGGAGCATTCCAACGAGAGAAAAAACCATGGTCTATGTGACACGCAAGGCCAGTTTCAGCGCCGCTCATCGCCTGTACAATCCGCGCTGGCCGGATGAGAAGAACAACGAGGTCTTCGGGAAGTGCAACAACCCGAACGGGCACGGCCACAACTATGATATTGAGGTGACCGTGGGGGGCGATCCACCGGTCGATACCGGCATGGTCATCGATCTGAAGAAACTCGCAGACATCCTCGACCGGGAAATTATCGAACGCGTCGATCATAAGAACATGAACGTGGACGTCGATTTCATGAAAGGGACGATTCCCACGGCGGAGAACATGGCGATTGCGTTCTGGAAAATCCTCGCCCCGAAGATCACGGAGGGCCGGTTGTTCGCCATCAAGCTCTACGAATCGGCGAACAACGTCGTGGAATACCGCGGCTAACACAACAGCGACGACAAACTCATGGAAAAGACAACGACGTACGGTGAGATGGAGGGATTGATCAGCGCGATGCTCGAGGCGCTGGGAGAGGACCCGAACCGCGAGGGGCTCGAAGAGACGCCGGACCGGGTTGCCCGGATGTGGGAGTTCCTCACGAAAGGGTATCACCAGGATATCGCATCCGTGTTGAACGGTGCGATCTTCAGCGAGAAGTACAGCGAGATGGTGATTGTCAAGGACATCGACCTCTTCAGCGTGTGTGAACACCATATGCTCCCGTTTTTCGGCAAGACGCATGTGGCGTACATTCCGAACGGAAAGATTGTCGGTCTCAGCAAGATCCCACGCATTGTCGAAGTGTTCAGCCGCAGGTTGCAGGTCCAGGAGCGGCTCACCCAGCAAATTGCAGAGACGATCTTCGAAGCCTTGAACCCGGAAGGCGTCGGCGTGGTCATCGAAGCCCGGCACATGTGCATGATGATGCGCGGCGTGGAGAAGCAGAATTCCGTGGCGACCACCAGCGCGATGCTCGGAGTGTTCCGCGACGATGAAAAGACGCGGAGCGAATTTCTGACCCTGATTGCAGAGCGGATGAAACCCTGATGGAACTCGCGCGGCTGACAGGTCAGGTTGCCCTGGTCACGGGAGCCGGACGCGGCATCGGGCGGGGAATCGCCCGGGCGCTTGCCCCGGAAGGGGCGCATGTCGTCGTCTGCGCACGGACGGAGCCAGAAATTCACTCCGTCGTCGAAGAGATCCGTGCGCAGGGGGGAAGCGCGAGCAGCGTCGTCACCGATGTCGGAAACCCGGCTGAGGCGGAACGATGCGCGGAAACCGTGCTCGCCCGGTACGGCCGGCTCGATATCCTGGTGAACAACGCAGGGATCGGCATCTTCAAGCCTGTGGCCGAACTGTCAGTCGAGGACTTCGATAGGATGTGGAATGTGAATGTTCGCGGGGTCTTTCTCATGACGAAGGCATTCCTGCCCGCGATGATCAAGGCGGAACGGGGAGCCATCGTCAACATCGCATCCCTTGCGGGGAAGAACAGTTTCCGGGGCGGCGCGGGGTATAGCGCAACGAAGTGGGCCCTCCGTGGATTCGCCGGCTCGCTGATGCTCGAAGTCCGGGAGCACAATATCCGGGTGGTGACAATTTTTCCCGGGTCGGTCGATACGAGCTTCAGTGCCAACGGCAAGAAGGGGGACAACATTCCGCGGCCGGAAGATATCGGTGAGACGGTCCTCTTTGCGGTCACCAGCGCCGCAGAGGACGATGATTTCGGAGATCGATGTACGGCCCACCAAGCCGTGAAGGGGGACTGGGAGACCGAGGACACTTCTTTCTTCCTACTACCTACGTCCTACTCCTTACTCATAGCCGATAACAAGAAAAGCGGGCGAGGATTGCCGCCGCACGCCAGAGGCACCTACGCGCTGGGCGACACCCACGACCCGCTTCACTGATGCATCAGTCCGGTTCGACAGGACGCCGGGCTATTGACCGTCGGATCCCATCCCTGCACCCATCCCCGCACCCATTCTGCCGCCCATCCTCATTCCCATTCGTGCACCCATCATGCCGCCGCGCCCCATCTGTCGCATCCGCCCACCGATCTGCATCAGTTCGTTTTTCCAAGTCTTCTGCTGCTCCGGGGTGAGCAGCGCCCTGACCGAGAACAGATGATTGATCAGGTCCATCTTCATCTGCGCTTGAATTCCGGAAATCGCCTGCGTGGTCTTTTCAATCGCAGCACGATCCGGGTTCTCGGCAGCGATCTCTGTGCGAAGATCAACCCGCAACGACTGGACTTTCGCCCGCTGTGCGATCATGGTCTTCTGGAATTCTGCACGCAGCTTTCCGACATCCTGTTTCTGTTGATCCGTCAGATTGAGTCGTTCCATCATCTGCCGGCGTGCCGGTGGACCCGCCTGTCCCCGCGGCGCAGTTCCGGGTTGCGCAAAACCTGTTGCCGCGATGAGGGCCAATCCCAGAACGAAGGCAACTATTCGCTGATTCATGGTAATTTCCTCTTCTCTCTTGTTCAATTGGACCGTGTGAAGTCCGCCCGAAGCCGCTTGCACGGGCCTCCAGGCGATTGCCATGGTCTCGCCGTCGTCCCTGCAACTGCATCGGTGTCATCAGTGAACTTCTTCTTCGCCTCTTGTGCAGGTTTGATCAAAAACCATGAGAGAAGGTTTAACGATTGCGTCGATTGATTTTCGATGGAATTCTCTTTACGTTCAGGGAACGAAGTGATGGGAGTCTTACGCGTGGTCCGGCTGAACCAGCCTTTTCGCCTTGCCTTTGTCCTGGTTTTCTTTTCCCTTGCCCTCTCCGGTTGCGTCGTCGGAGACTTCCTCGGCGCATATTTCAATACCTACTACAACGCCAGCAGTCTGTTCTCCCAGGCGGAAGAAGATATCTGGGGGCAACCCGATACGCGGCTGTCCGGCCACAACCTTCTCCTCCCGTTGAATATCTCGGCCGCGGCGAAGACGAAGCTGACCACCGTTGTCGAGAAGTGTTCCAAACTCCTCCAGGACCACCCCGACTCGAAATTTGTCGATGATGCGCTGCTGATGATCGGCAAGGCCTTCTTCTACCAGGGGGACTTCACGGGTGCGGAGCGGAAGTTCAAAGAGCTCCTGACGACCTATCCGAAAAGCGGGCTGGTTATGGAAGCACGCGTCTGGATGGCGTACGCCCAATACAAGGGAAACAATCTCGACAATGCCGAAACGTCGGCGAAGCAGGTCTTTGACGACGCAAAACAGGCAGGCGACAGCGAGAACCAGGCCTACGCAGCGTTGCTGCTGGGCAGGATTCACGGAGACCGACTGGACTATCCCGGATCGTGTTCCTACTATGAGATTGCCGGCCAGGAGGGAGGAAACGCGGACATCCGTGCCTCGGCCTATCTGGTGGCCGGTGACATGTTCATTGCGGGGTCAGATTCCGCGCAAGCGTACACGATGTACGTCAAAGCAGAAAAGGAATCCAAGAATTATCTGAATACGTTCCGCGCCTTGCTCGGACAAGCAACCACACTCTCACGGTTGGGACGAGGCGACGACGCAATCACTCTCCTCATGCAAATGCGGAGGAACCAGAACTACAAAGAGAACTGGGGCCAGGTGGACGTCGAGATCGGGAACGTCTACCGGAGGATGGGAAGGTATCCCGAAGCGATCGAGCAATTTGAATACGTGGATACTGCGTACGCCAAGTCGGATTGGGCGAGTGCGGCAGATTACCACCTCGGCAGGTTGTGGGAGAGGGTCTATGGCAATTTCGATTCGGCGAAGGTCGCCTATTCCAAGGGAAGGGCGGGAAATGCGCAATCGACGATCGCCCCGCTCCTTGCCGCGCGATACGATCTTATGCTCCGCTATGTCACGTATCGGAACAGTATTCTTCTGAACGACAGCTTGCTCGAGGAGGCCAGAATGGCGTCGCTTCGGCCGGACACAAGCAAGGTTTCCGTGTCCGCGACCGATTCTCTTCACGTCTCACTCGAGGATACGCTGCATCGACCTGCGGACTCTCTCCGTGCAGGGACAAAGCCGGCCGCCGCGCCTGTTCCAGTGGACACGCTTCATGCCCGCCTTGCATTTGCCATCAATGAGCTCGCGACGATGTTCTACACCGGGCTGTCGTTGCCTGATTCGGCGGTGGCATGGTTTGACACCCTCCTGACGCGCTATCCTTCGGGTGCGAATACTCCCCGCGCCTGGTATGTGATCGCGCGGGTGACGGCCGCACGTGACAGCGTGAACGGGAAAAATGTTGCCGACTCCCTGTACAGGTTGATCGTTCAGAAGTATCCGCAGTCGGGATTCTCCGTCGAGGCACGCAGGATCCTCGGGCTTCCACCCCTTGTTGCGACAGTGGACTCCGCTGAGGTGGATTATCACGCGGGCGAAGACCTGCTGTTGAAAGGAGAGTATCAGTCGGCGATTGATACTCTGCGCACGATACCCAAGGACTATCCGCGTTCCCCCTTTGCGTCCCGCGCACAATTTGCCGTTGGATGGTTGTATGAGGAAAAGCTCTTCCTGGGGGACAGCGCGCTCGCGTCGTACCGAAAGCTGATCAAAGAATATCCCTCCTCTACCTATGCGGCGATCGCTCGACCGAAGGTGGAGGCTGCGGAGCAGGAGCTTCGGAAAGCTCAGGAACAAGCAGCACAGGAAGCGAAACAGAAGGCAGCCGAAGAAGCAAAACAGAAAGCTGCCGAGGCGGCCAAATCGCAGAGTGCAGAGGAAGTCCCGCTGAAGCCGGGGGAGCAGGGGAAACCCGCCCTCCCTCCGGGAACGCCGCTGCCCCGGCCTGTTGAACCTGCCGATTCGCTGGAGCATCGTGCGTTTATACGGGGCAAACTGGGGCCTGCGCCCGAAGTCCCTGATACCGTGAAAACACCCTTCCCCAAGCCCCCGGGCGCGGATTCTGCGGCTGTTCACCAGGGCCCTCAATGAACGTCTTTCACTGCAGCGTTGTCCGCTCTCAGACTGTCGGCCAGAAAATCCTTTCGTTACGATTTCATGCTCCGGAGATTGCCTCCACCGTCCGTGCGGGTCAATTTCTCAATATCAAGGTGGGCGACGGCTGCGAGCCCTTGCTGCGCCGACCGTTCAGCGTGTACCGCACCGATGGCGACGATGTTGAGATCATCTATTCGGTCATTGGCCGCGGCACGGCGCAGCTGTCGCTAAAAAGGCCAGGGGACGACCTGGACGTGCTTGGACCGCTCGGCGTGCCGTTCAAGGTGCGGGATGACGCTTATGAGACTGCGCTCCTGGTTGCGGGAGGCCTCGGCATCGCCCCACTTCCGATTCTGACCAGGAGCATACTCGATGAGGGAAAAGCCGTCGCAAGCTTCGTCGGAGCCAGGTGCGAAGATGCCCTCGTCGTTGACCATCTTCAGAATGTACGCGTTGCCACGGATGACGGATCAAAAGGGATCCACGGTACCGTGGTGGATCTTCTCCGTACGGTCCTTGATGGTGAACGATTCGAACGGCCCAAAATCTTCGCCTGCGGGCCTACCGCGATGTTGCGAAGTCTGGCAGCCCTCGCGCGTGAGCGGGACATTCTCTGTGAAGTGTCCTTGGAAGGGGTGATGGCTTGCGGTTTCGGCATCTGCCAAGGATGTCCTGTCGAGCTTCTCGAAGGCCCGCAACGGTACGCCCTGATGTGCAAAGACGGTCCGACGTTCGATATACGGCGGATTAAAATTTGATGATGATGAAGACCTCCTATCAACTCGGTTCGATCGTCTTTAAGAACAGAGTCCTCGTGGCCTCCGGCACCTTCGGGTACGGCGATGAAACAGGAGGCGCCGTCGATCTTTCACGGATCGGCGGAGTGGTCACGAAGTCCCTCTCGATGAAGCCGCGTGAAGGAAATCCGCCGCGAAGGATCACGGAGACCGCGAGCGGGATGCTGAATTCCATCGGGCTTGCCAATATCGGCGTGCAGCGGTTTATCGACGAAAAGCTGCCGTTCCTGAGATCGGTCGACACGGCTGTTATCGCCAACATCGCCGCGAGCTCGGTGGACGAATACTGTGCAGTGCTTTCGAAACTCGAGGGCGAGACCGGAATCGACGGGTATGAGATCAATGTCTCCTGTCCGAACGTTCGGGAAGGCGGATTGAATTTCGGGACAAGCTGTCCGGCGGTTGCAGAAATCACCCGGCGACTCCGTCTGCTCACACCGAAGCCGTTGATCGTGAAGCTCACGCCGAACGTGACCCATATCGCCGAATTCGCCCGGGCCGTTGAGGGAGAAGGAGGGGATGCGGTCTCGGTGATCAATACGCTGATCGGAATGGCGGTGGACATCAACACGCGACGCCCCGTGCTGTCCACCGTTACGGGAGGCCTGTCCGGCCCGGCGATCAAGCCTGTCGCGTTGGCCAAAGTGTATGAAGTCGTCCGGGCAGTGAAGATCCCCGTGATCGGCATCGGGGGAATCCGGAGCGCGCAGGATGCGCTCGAATTTCTCGTAACGGGGGCTGCCATGGTGCAGGTCGGCACCCAGAACTTTGTGGATCCCGATGCCGCGGTGCAGGTTGCGGTGGGAATTCACGATTGGTGTGCCGAACGGGGCATTCAAGACGTCGGAGAAATTGTGGGATCGCTGAAGGCGGACGCGGCTGTTTCCATCCTCGATTCATGGCTCTGAAAGTTGTCTCCTCTTGAGTTCCTATCACTCCATACTCAAGTATCTGTATGCTCTTCAATTGCGGGGGATGAAGTTCGGCCTCCGCAACAGCCGGGTCCTACTCGCGGCGCTCGGAAATCCTCACCGGGCGTATCCATCGATCCATATTGCGGGGACCAACGGCAAAGGATCGACTGCGGCGTTTCTTGCATCAATCCTCCAGGAAGCAGGGTATCGCACCGGTCTGTACACGTCTCCCCATTTGCTCCGGTTCACGGAGAGAATCCGGATCGACGGCAAGGAACTTCCGACGCAGCGTCTTGTGCGGTACGTGGAAGAGCTGCGTCCTGTCATTGAACGGATGAACGCGACGTTTTTTGAGGCGACAACCGCTGTAGCATTCCGGTATTTTGCAGACGAAGGGATCGACATCGCCGTGATTGAAACCGGGCTGGGAGGCCGGCTCGATTCGACGAATCTCATTCGCCCACTCGCAAGCATCATCACGTCGATCGGACTCGACCATACGCAGATCCTGGGCTCCACCATCACCGAGATTGCAGCGGAGAAGGGGGGGATCATCAAGTCCGGAAGACCCGTGATCTCTTCGGTGGATCGTCCATCAGCGGAACGTGTCCTTCGGAGGATTTCCCGGTACAGGAATGCTCCATTCTATCGGGCGAAATCAGTCGTTCACGTTCTCGCTCGGAACGGCGTTCTGTGGTTTTCGGGCGGGATGTTGAAGGGCCACTCTGTTACCCCGGGCCTGCTGGGGAAACACCAAACGCGAAACGTGGAGTCAGCGGTTGCGACGATCAGCGTCCTCAAGAAATCTCGACATCTCCCGAAAATATCCGTTGAGAATATCCTTCGGGGTTTGGAACATGTCGTTGAGAATACCGGGCTGCGGGGTCGGTACGAAGTGATCGAGACCGCCGGGGGGACTTTGACGTTCGATGTCGCCCACAATCCGGACGGCATTCGAGCGCTCGTGAATCTGATACGGTCAAGGGGAGAGTTCCCTTCGGCAATAGTGTTCGGAGTCATGGCGGACAAGGATTACAGGACAATGCTCCGATCGCTCCGCAAAATCGGAAGGTCTGTTGTGGTCGTTGCGCCGCACGGTGAGCGCGCACTGGGGGTCTATCAGCTCGCAAGAGAAGCGAGAATGGCAGGTTTCCGGGTCGTAGGAGAATCTTCCGTCTCGAAAGGCGTCAAGGCGGCCATGAGGATAGGAAGGGGGAAGCGAGTTTTGATTACGGGTTCTCATTATGTTGTTGCGGAAGCGATGATCGACCTTTGAGACGCGGAATCGCCGATTTTCGACGGTGAGACGGGAATTTTTCTTGACATTTCTCGTGTTTAGATGTATATTCTGGTGGTCTCATCTCCTCCCGCTTTTGGGGTTGCTTCGAGTTCCACCAATTCGCTTCTCATCGGGCATTCTGAATTCTCCCAACCACCTCTTCCGAATCCGTCATTTCAAACCGTTTGTGAATGGGCATGAAGCCAGCGCAAACGGCATTGCCGAAAGGCAAACTTCCTCGTTACTCTGAAAGGCACATTCTCCATGCCGATGGACATTGCAGAACTGAAGTCCAAGAAGATCTCTGAGCTTAATCAGATCGCAAAGGATCTCAACATCTCGGGCTACAGCGATCTGCGGAAACAAGAACTGATCTTCAAAATTCTCGAAGCTCAGACTGAACAAGGCGGCCTCACTTTCAGTCGGGGGGTGCTCGAAGTGCTCCCGGACGGCTACGGATTTCTGCGGTCGGTGGATTACAACTATCTGCCGTCTCCCGATGACATCTACGTCTCACCGTCGCAGATCAAGAAGTTCAATCTCCGGACCGGAGATACGGTCAGCGGACAGGTTCGTCCGCCCAAGGAAGGCGAGCGGTTCTTCGCGCTCCTGCGCGTCGAAGCGGTGAACGATGAGAATCCGGATCTCATCCGGGAACGCGTCCTCTTCGACAACCTTACCCCGCTCTATCCGAACAACACCATCAAGCTTGAGACCGCCCCCGGTGAATATGCGATGAGGATCATGGATCTTCTCTCGCCGATCGGGAAAGGGCAGCGCGGCATGGTCGTCTCGCCGCCAAAAGCCGGCAAGACGATCCTCTTGCAGAAAATCGCGAACAGCATCACGCGGAATCACCCTGAGGTGAAGCTCATCGTTCTCCTGATCGACGAGCGGCCGGAAGAGGTGACGGACATGGAGCGTTCGGTGAATGCGGAAGTGGTCAGTTCGACGTTCGATGAGCCGCCGGAACGGCACGTCCAGGTGGCCGACATGGTGCTTGAAAAAGCAAAGCGGCTTGTGGAAGCAAAGAAGGACGTCGTGGTATTGCTCGACAGCATCACCAGGCTTGCACGCGCGCACAACACGGTTGTTCCGCACTCCGGCAAGATCCTTTCGGGAGGCGTCGATGCGAACGCACTGCACAAGCCGAAACGGTTCTTTGGTGCGGCGCGCAACCTTGAAGAAGGCGGAAGCCTCACGATCGTCGCGACGGCCCTGGTCGAAACCGGAAGCCGGATGGACGAGGTGATTTTCGAAGAGTTCAAGGGGACCGGCAACATGGAAATCATCCTCGACCGGAAGCTTTCCGACCGGCGGGTGTTCCCGGCCATGGACATCAATCGATCCGGGACCCGGAAAGAGGAACTGCTCATTGATGCCGACGACTTGAACCGGATCTGGATCCTGCGCAAATTATTGTCCGAGTTCAACACGGTCGAGGCGATGGAGTTCATGCTCGAGAAGATGCGCGGAACGAAGTCGAACAAGGAATTCCTCAAGATGATGAGCAGCTGACGCCGGAGTCGCCACCGACCAACCGGAACGTCGGTCATAAACACTGACCAGTCAACTCCAATGCGGGACCCACGACAGCTTCCTGATCCTGTACGTCTGCTTTCGCACCCCCCCGCCGTATCCATATTTCCAAACAGCAAACGACAATGAACGAGCCGGTCATCCTCTCTGCATGTCGCACGGCCGTCGGCAGCTTCCGGGGGGGGCTCAGTCCGCTTTCCGCCCCGAAACTCGGCGCTGTCGCGGTGAAGGAGGCGCTCCGAAGGGCAAACATCAGTCCCGACAGGATCGACGAAGTGATCATGGGAAATGTGCTGGGCGCCGGCATCGGGCAGGCTCCCGCGCGCCAGGCTGCGATCTTCGCAGGACTCCCTCCATCGGTGCAATGCCTTACCGTCAACAAAGTCTGCGGCTCGGGATTGAAGGCCGTCATGCTTGCCGCGCAGGCAATCCTCCTGGGCGACGCGGAAATCATCGTGGCGGGGGGAATGGAGAGCATGAGCAACGCCCCGTATCTTCTCCCGAAGGCCAGGGAGGGATACAGAATGGGAAACGGGGAGATCGTCGATTCCATGCTCAATGATGGATTGACCGATGCCTACGATCACCAGGCGATGGGCGTTGCGGCGGAGCGCTGTGCCAGGGAATTGTCGATCAGCAGGGCCGAACAGGACGAGTATGCCATCCTCAGTTACCGGCGGGCACAGGAATCGCAAACCACCGGGCGTTTTACACGGGAGATCGTTCCGACGGAAATCGCAAACCCGAAAGGCGCGCCGTCGGTCGTCGATTGTGACGAGGATGTGAAGAAGACCGACTTCGCCAAAATCCCGCAATTGAAACCCGTGTTCGCGAAGGATGGCACGGTGACCGCGGCGAATGCATCGAAAATCAGCGACGGCGCGGCGGCCATCGTGGTCACCTCGGCGAAGACGGCAGAGCACCTGGGGGTGAAACCGCTTGCCCGCATTGTCGCCCAGGCATCCTATGCCAAGGAACCGGTGCAGTTCACTACCGCTCCGGCCGACGCGATGAAACGCGTTCTGGTCAAAAGCGGTCTCAAGCTCTCCGACATCGACCTTTTCGAGATCAACGAGGCCTTCGCGGTTGTCACTCTTGCCGCGATGAAGACACTCGACATCGCGGTGGACCGTGTGAACGTGAACGGTGGCGCAATCGCCATGGGCCATCCGATCGGGGCAAGCGGCGCGCGCGTGCTCGTGACGCTGCTCCATGCCATGGAACAGCGCGGTGTGCAGTACGGACTTGCGACGCTCTGCATCGGCGGGGGGGAAGCGAGCGCCGTGATTGTCGAACGGACGTAAAACGAACGGCATTCGTCTCCACCCGGGACCCGAGACAATGGACAACCGAAGGATCGTCGTGGTCGGTGCAGGGACCATGGGTAATGGCATCGCACATGTCTTTGCGATGGCAGGCTTCCCGGTGGTCCTCTGTGATGTTACGTCCGAACTCAGTGCCAAAGGGCTTGCGACGATCACCGCAAACCTTCAACGGCAGGTGAAGAAGGGCACCGTGACGGAAGAAGCCAGCCAAGCAGCCCTCGCACGGATCACCCTTACAGCGGACATGAAGGCCGCCGCGTCGGGGAGCTCGCTCGTGGTGGAAGCCGCTACGGAACATCAGGCGACGAAACTTGAGATATTCCGCACGCTCGACGCCTCCGCTCCTCCGGACGCGATTCTTGCATCGAACACCTCGTCGATCTCCATTACCGCACTGGCGGCAGTCACGCGACGCGCCGAAAAGGTGATTGGCATGCATTTCATGAATCCCGTGCCGGTCATGAAGCTCGTCGAAGTGATTCGGGGACTCTCCACGTCAGACGAAACGACAACAACCGTTCTCGATCTGTGTCTTGCGTTGGGGAAGACCGCTGTCGAGGTGAAAGACTATCCCGGCTTCGTGTCCAACCGCGTTCTGATGCCGATGCTCAACGAAGCGATGTACTGTGTGATGGAGGGTGTCGGGACGCCGGAGGCGATCGACACGGTCATGAAACTTGGAATGAATCATCCGATGGGACCGTTGGCCCTGGCCGACTTCATCGGGTTGGATGTCTGCCTTGCGATCCTGAACGTTCTCCACGAAGGGTTCGGCGATCCGAAGTATCGTCCTTGCCCGCTTTTGAAGAAGATGGTGGCGGCCGGGCATCTGGGCCGGAAAACCGGCAATGGCTTTTACAGCTATGGAACGTCTGTCTAGAATAAGGGGACAGGAAACAGGGAACAGGGGACAGACGGTACCATGTCCCGGCGTTCATTCGTGCATTTGGCTTTATTGTTCCCTGTTCCCTGTCCCCTGTTCCCTGTTTCCTGTCACCTTCAACAGTCTTTTCCCGTTACTAAGGTAGGGGCATGAACCTCAATCTTACCGAAACACACGAGTTGATCCGGCAAACCGCCCGGGAGTTTGCTGAAAAGCAGCTTGCTGCCGGGGCCATGGAGCGCGATGAGCAGGAGCGATTCCCGAAGGAGTTCATCGGTGCGCTGGGAGAGCTCGGCTTCATGGGGATGATGGTCCCTGAAGAATGGGGAGGTTCGGGACTCGACACAGTCAGTTATGCTCTTGCAATGGAGGAGATCTCGAGGGTCGACGCGTCCGTCGGCGTGATCATGTCCGTCAATAACTCGCTCGTGTGCTACGGGATCAACAAGTACGGGAACGACGATCAGCGCGAGCGGTATCTGAGGGACCTCGCGGCGGGACGAAAGCTCGGCGCCTTCGCACTTTCCGAGCCGGAGGCCGGAAGCGACGCTTCCAATCAGCATACGATTGCGGTATTGGAGGGCGATCAGTACATTCTCAACGGCACAAAGAACTGGATAACGAACGGTTCGACTGCCGACATTGTCCTTGTCATGGCCGCGACGGATCGGGCGAAGGGTCCGAAAGGCATCAGCACCTTCATTGTCGAGAAGGGGACGCCGGGGTTTACCGTGGCAAAGAAGGAGAAGAAGCTCGGCATCCGGAGTTCGGATACGGTGTCGCTGGCTTTCGAAAATTGTCGGGTTCCGGTCGCAAACCGGATCGGTGCAGAAGGAGACGGGTTCCGGTTTGCGATGACCACCCTCGAAGGCGGAAGGATAGGCATTGCGGCGCAGGCGCTCGGGATTGCGCAGGCGTGCGTCGATGCCTCGATCCGGTATGCGAAACAGCGGAAAGCCTTTGGGAAATACATCGGCGAACACCAGGCGATCCAGTTCAAGATCGCCGACATGGCGACTGCGACCGAGGCTGCACGCATGCTGGTTCTTCATGCGGCATGGGTGAAAGATCAGGATCTCCCGTTCGGCCAGGCCGCCTCGATGGCGAAACTTCATGCGTCGAAAACGGCGGTGCAGAATGCTCTTGAAGCGATTCAGATCCACGGCGGTTACGGATATGTGCGCGAATACCATGTTGAGCGATACCTCCGGGATGCAAAGGTCACGGAGATTTACGAAGGGACGTCCGAAATTCAGCGGATTGTGATTGCGCGTTCATTGTTGAAGGACTGACACAGAACCACTCGACTCACACCCCCCAGAAGGAGAAGCTATGAAACTTCTTCGCTTCCTCGTTGTTGGCGTAGCAGTATGTTCATTTCTCCCGCCCAGTTTGTCTGAAGCCCAAGTCCGATGGGTTGTCGGCGGCAGACTCGGCATGTCTCTCGGAACAGTAAGCGTCGCTGCACCCTACAATCCCTATGCATACTACTACGGCACGACGAATCAGTCCACGTCGAGCACGAGTGCTGGGCTGCAGATTGGGCCGACGGCCGAAGTGATCTTCGGAAAGCAGTTCGCCGTTACGACGGAATTCAACATCAATACGGAAGCCGGCACGCCGATCGAATGGGCAAATACCTTCAAGGCGTATTTTCTGATCAACGGGTCAAAAATCCTCCCGTATGCCGATGGAGGTTTCGGTCTCCTGTTCGTGACAGGTGGCCCGTTCTTCGGAGTCCGCGCAGGCGGTGGTGCACTTTTTCCGGTCGCAAAGAATCTCTATATCCCAGCCGATCTTCAGCTTGGGCTGTACTTTGGCAATAGCCTGACACTCTTCTGGCTCGCGATAACATCCGGCATTCGGTACTTCATCTAAGTATGTAGCTGTGATGCGTCCCCATAATTCCTATCACACACACAGAGGTCGTTATGCGACGTTGCCTCGCTACTGCTGCGGTTATTGCAGGGATCTTCCTGATGACGGTGCCGGCATCGGCACAAATGAAGTTCGGCGTCGGAATGCGGTTCGGGATGAATTTCGGCACCTTGTCGTTCAATCCTGACATTTACAATGTCGGTCAGAATATTTCGAAGACAGGCCGGACCGGAATCATGATCGGGGCACTGTCGGAGCTGGAATTTTCTCACATGTTCGCCGTGGAATTTTCCCCGACCTTTGCGATGAAAGGGGGAGGATATGAGGACACGCAGGGGGGGACGGATATCGGAAAATACAATGAGCTCGAACTTCCTATGTCTCTTCAAGGTCAAATTCTTGCAGGGGATGATCCGGCCATACGCGTTTGTCGGACCGAATATCGGACTGGTGATGAGCGCCACCGAAAGCCTCACGCCGGCGAATGGGCAGGCAAAAGACACCGACATCAAGAGCAACACCTCAGGCATCGACTTCGCGCTGGATTTCGGCGGCGGCGCTGAGCTCATGGTCATGAAGAACTTTGGCATCCTCATGGATGTCCGGTATTCGCTCGGGCTTTCGGATCTGAACAGCCCGTCGACGCCGCCACAGCAAGGTGCGACGGTCCCGACAATTCATGCAAGCGGATTCCAGATCATGGTGGGGTCGATGTTCCATCTTTGATCGTGCTGGCTTCGCTACATTGTTTAAGTCCTTCCAAAGGCCGGACATTGTTCCGGCCTTTGCATTTGAGAACCCTGCCTGAGTTGAAAAAGTGGGGAAATTTTCCTATTTTTTGAGGAACCAAGAAGCTTTGCCTGATGTTATCAATTCGACTCACTCAGTCGAATGGTCGAAGAATGGTTGAAAAGGAAGGTTATCCGCAGACTGGCAAACAGGTTGCCATTCTGAAAGCGGCCCAACGCCGCTTTGCGCAGTTCGGTCACTCGAAGGTGACTATGGACGAAATCGCCGCCGATGTCGGCATGGGGAAGGCGTCGCTGTATTACTACTATCCGACCAAGGAGGACCTGTTTCGCGCCGTGATTGACCACGAACAGGCGGAGTTCCTCGCATTGATGGAGCCGATCCTGAGCGAAGAGTCGTCAAGCGCGGAGAAACTCCGGCGCTATCTCGCTCAAAGGATGCAGTACTTTCACGATTTCGTCAACCTCAGCAGTCTGAGCATGTCCGTTTTTACGAACACCGATTCCGTCATGGGTGAGCTCTTTCGCATTCTGACAAAGCACGACTATCGGATGATCGAATCGATCCTTTCCGAAGGCGTCCGGCGGAATGAATTTTCCCCGATCGATGTGAACGCGACCGCCGGTCTCGTCGTCCACCTACTTCAAGGACTCAGGCTGCGGCTTCTCAAACGGCTCGGGACGCATGTGTACGAGGAGGATTATGCCGAACTGAAGCGTGACCAGGAATTGTTGAGCGCGCTTCTGGTTCGCGGGCTGTGTCATACTTATCACGATGGAAACAACACCAATGAATCAACCAACTGAACAGCACGGCACGTCGCCGGTATCTAAAGAAATCACCGAGGATGAGTCCGATATCGACGCCCTTCCCTTGTACCGGAAGAAGCGGGTTCTGATTCCCTTCGCGTTCTTGCTTCTGCTCGCGGCTGCAGGATCGTGGTACTACTATACCCAGATCAAGGGATTCGATTCCACCGATGACGCATACATCGATGGGAACCGGGTCTCGGTAAGCTCGAAAATGATCGGGCGGATCGTGTTCCTGGCAGCCGATGAAGGGGATTCCGTGAAGCAGGGGGAGGTGTTGGTGCGACTGGACGATGCTGACCTCCGGGCACAGGAATCGCAGGCCGAAGCCGGATTGGAAGACGCACGTCAGGCGGAGGTCCTGGCCCAGGTGAGTGTTGACCGTGCGGAAGACGACTTCAAGAGAGCCGAGACACAGTTCAAGACGAAGGTTATCCCCCAGGAGCAATATGAACACGCGCGTTCCGCTCTTGCGGTGGCGCGCTCCCAGCAGAAGATCGCGGTCACGCGCATTGCTACCGCGGAAGCGCAGATCAACGTTGTGCGGACATCGCTGACCAATATGACCATCACCGCCCCGATGGACGGGATGGTGGCAAAGCGGTACGCGCTCCCGGGAGACGTCGTCCAACCCGGCCAGCCGATCCTGTCGGTGTACGACCTGGGATCGGTGTGGGTGACGGCAAATTTCGAAGAGACCAAGATCTCTTCGCTGAAGATCGGCGATCCTGTCGAAATCAGCGTCGACGCGTATCCTGATTTGACCCTCGATGGGAAGGTGACGATGTTTGGAGCGAGCACGGCGTCGCAGTACTCGCTCATCCCGCCGAACAACGCGTCGGGAAACTTCACGAAGGTAACCCAGCGGATCCCGGTAAAAATCCTGATCGATCGGAATCCCGACCCGAAAAGCGATCCTCACCCCCTTCTCCCTGGAATGTCGGTTGAAGTCAGGGTGAAGACACACTAGACGGACAGCGTATGACGCCTCTCATTCATCATCGCGTCCGCTCGGCTCTCACGGATCGCTTCGAATCGCTGCATCACGAACATGAGTCGTACCGGTGGTGGGTTCTGGCAAATGTGATGATCGGCACGTTCATGGCGGTGCTTGACGCGACGATTGTCAATGTCGGCCTTCCGAAGATCATGGCGGCCTTTGGGGTCGCCGTCGACAAGGTCGAGTGGGTGATGACGGCGTACCTCCTGGTCTTTGCCGTGATGCTTCCGACGTCCGGCTGGGTTGCTGACCACTGGGGATACAAGCGGACATATGTCGGCGCCCTCGGAGTGTTCACCCTGGGTTCATTCCTGTGCGGTCTTTCCTGGGATGAAAACGCTCTGATTGTTTTTCGCATCATCCAGGGCATGGGAGCCGGCTTTTTGATGCCGGTGGGCATGGCGATCGTTACGCGTGAGTTTCCCCCGGAAAAGCGGGGGATTGCCCTCGGTTTCTGGTCGATCTCTGCCGCGGCGTCCGTCTCCCTCGGACCTCTGGTCGGCGGATACCTGATCGATCACCTGGATTGGCAGGCGATATTCGACGTCAATGTCCCCGTGGGCATCGTGGGAATTTTCGCGACCATGGTGATCCAGCGGGAATACAAGACGGAACACGTGCGGTCGTTCGATTTCGTCGGGTTCGTGTCGATGTCGGTGTTTCTCTCGTTCCTTCTCCTTGCCTTGTCGGATGGGAACGCATCGTGGAACACGGGCGGATGGACGTCGACGTTCATCATCTCGTCGCTGGTGATCGCGGCGATTGCGCTTGCCGTCTTCCTCATCACGGAGTTCACCGTCCAGTATCCGCTGATTGAGCTTGGCTTGTTTCGTGACTTCAATTTTGCGCTCTCGAACGGCGTCCTGTTCATTTTCGGGCTCGGGATGTTCGGAAGCACCTTCTTGCTCCCTCTGTATCTTCAAAATGCTCTCGGTTACACTGCGCTTCAGGCTGGATCCGTCTTCCTCCCTGTGGGGATACTTCAGGGAATCATGGCCCCTGTTGCCGGTATCCTTTCTGATAGAGTCAACCCGAAAGTCCCTGCGATCATTGGCATTAGCCTGCTTGCGGTGAGTCTTTACATGAATGGTTTCCTCTCCCTTATGTCCGAGCACCACCAGATCATGCTCATGCTGTACATCCGCGGCTTTGCCATGGGGCTGGTGTTCACCCCGTTGAGCACCATGGCACTGGCCGGCGTTCCGCGACAGAAGATGGCCCAGGCTTCCGGGCTCTTCAATGTCATCCGCCAGGTCGGGGGGAGCTTTGGCGTTGCCATCATCGGGACCATGCTGACCCGCAGGATCATCTATCATTCGGCGATGTTCGGCCAGGCAGTCAATGCGGCTTCGCCGGAGTTCAATCGTGCCTCCATGGCGTTGGCGCACCATGCGCAGGTTGCCCTGGGCGGGAATGTGGCCGAAGCGGCGAGCCGTGCCAAGGCACTCCTCGGGGTGCACCTGGGTCAGCAGGCTTTTGTGCAGGCGATCAACGATGACTTTCTGATTGCCGCCGGGATCACGATCGTCGGCGTCATCCCGATCTTCTTCCTTCGCCACCGGAAGGCTTCTCACCATGAAGGACAGAAGCCCGTTGCCATGGAGTGATGTTTCCATCCATCCTGAAAGGATATGGTCTCAATGAAAACGTTACAGTCCATTGTCATTTTCTGTCTCCTTGTCGCTGCCAATGGACTTTATGCTCAACAGCCCGATTCGTTGACCATCGAAACCGCCGTTCGCCTCGCGGTCGAAAACAGCATCCCTCTCCGGCAAGCGGAAGCGCAACGGCAGGCGGCGTTGGCAAGGGTTTCCCAGTCCAGGAGCGATTACTATCCGCGCGTCGACATGTCGGCGGACTATACGAAGATCGGCCCGATCGGCGAATTCTCCTTCCCGGTCTTCGGGACGATACCCCTGTTTCCCTCGACGGCAATCAATGCCCACGTTGCCGCGTCACAAACGATCCTGGATCTCGGGGTCCGGAGCGCAAAGGTCGATGCGAGTCAAACATTTGTTACAGCGGTCGATGACAACGTTCGGGGAATCCGCTCCGGTCTCATCCTTCAGGTGAAGCGGACGTTCTATACGACCATGCTTCTCGAAAGGAGCGTCAGAGTCCAGGACGAGCAGATTGAGGCCCTCAACGAGCATCTCCGCATCACGCAGAGCCGCGTCGAAAGCGGCAGCGCGACGGACTTCGACGCCCTGAGCACATCAGTGCGCGTCTCGCAATCCGAAAACGTCAAGATCGACCTGGTGCAAGCCCTTCACGATCAGCAGCTTGCATTGCGGAGAATCCTTGGGCTTTCCTGGGACGCTTCAGCTGCAGTCCGCGGAACGTTTTATCAGCCGAAGCAAGATGTTTCCCTTGACACGCTCCTGCGTGAAGCGCGGGAGACCCGACCCGATCTCATCGCGGCCACAAATGCCGTCGTGAGCGCCCAGGCGCAGGTCGCCGTCGCAAAAGGCGATGATGACCCTGTACTGCGGCTCCACGCTGCCTATGGGTTCACGAATGGGTATGAGCCGAACCTTGACGTCCTGAGGGGGAACTGGGCTGCCGGTGTTTCTCTCGAAGTGCCGATTTACAACGGGTCCCGCACACGAGGGAAGATCGATGAGGCCGAAGCCAATGTGCTCGTGGCACAGGAACGTCTCAAAGAAATGGAGCGAAACGCGGAATCGGAAGTCCGGCAGGCGTACGACGCCGTTCAGTCATCCCGGGCAAAGATCGCGAGCACGGATCTCCAGGTTCGCGAGGCGGAAAGCGCGGTTGCGAACGCCCGAGTCCGGTACGAGAGCGGCGCAGGGACAAATTTGGATCTTCTCGACGCAGAAACGAACGTTTCCAAGGCCCATCTTGAACAACTCCAGGCACGATACCAGTATATGATGGCGAACGTCGCGCTGGACGCCGCAACGGGCGCATTTGGGAAGTAGTTGCATCACCTGATTTTTTTTGCTATAACTAATACGAGATTTTTATCTTCCACATCCGCATCCTGCATGTATGCACGTCAATCTCCCCGGAAAGACCGTTATTATCACTGGGGCGTCAAGTGGGATCGGGAAGAGCATTGCCCTGCGGTTCGCGAAGCGGGGCGCGACGTTGGTCCTTGTCGCGCGGCAACGAGGGAAGCTGGAGGAAGTGGCACAGTCGGTCCGGGCTTCGTCTCCGCGCGTTCAAGTGGAGGCGGTCGACGTAACGGACGCGGGCGCCCTCCAGGAGATGGTGAAGAGGACGGAGGGACGGTTCGGGAGCGTTGATGTTGTCGTGGCCGCCGCGGGACAGTATATCAGGGTGCACGGGCGCAACGTCACGATCGATGACATCAGGAGAAGCATCGAGGTCAACTTCTTTGGAACGGTCAATCTGTTCCTCGCCGTTCTCCCCGGGATGCTGGAGCGAAGAGCCGGGCGACTTATAGCGATCTCCTCTGTGGACGGGAAGAAAGGGCTGCCGCTCGATACGGCGTATGTCGCGGCAAAATTCGCGGTGACGGGATTCATGGACTCGATGCGGCAGGACCTGCGCGGAAGCGGCGTAACGCTGACCAATGTTCTTCCGGGGAGAGTCGATACCCCGATGATCGGAACGCTCGACGTCCCCTGGGTTTCGCGGAAAATTTCGCCGGATCGCGTCGCGCTCGTCGTCGAGCGCTCGCTCAGGAAGGAAAAACCGGAAATCATTGTCCCTCTCCTTGGTCCGAAGCTGCTGCTCTGGTCCGCAGCCATTTCTTCGCGATTTGCCGATGGGCTCATCCGCCTGTTCCGACTGGAGGGCACATCATCGCTTGAAACCCGCGGCCCTGAATGAGCACCCATCTGCCCAACGAACCGGAGGTCCACGCAGGAATGATCTCTGAAGAAGCCAGCCGTGCGCTGCTCGGAATTCGCAAGCCCGTCCCGATGACGCACGAGACGATGGCCGCGAGCCTGCGCGTGACATTTTTTCCCTACGGGCAGTGTTCCCGGCGCGTCGCGCAATTTGCTGAACGCCTCAAACGCGCGATGGTGTCGTGCGGGGTTGATGTCGTCCCCTTCGAAAAAGCGGTTTCTGCCGGGCGACGCGGCAAAGTCCAGGAGGGGATCGTCATCGTTGCTCCGGGGACGCTGGAAGAAGGACGGCTGCCTGTCGATTTCGTTCCGAACCTTCGGACGAACGCCGTTGTCGGGATTGTCGACGGCCCCTGCCCGGCACGCGACCGGACCGACCAGCAGGACAAACTGAATACGATCGTCGAAGCGCTCGTCTGGAGCATCGTCCAGGTGGTTATTTATGTGGATGATCCGGCCTGGACCGTCTGCACGATGAACGGCGCCATCATCCCATGCTTCGGAGATGCGTGTTTCGAGCGCGAAGTCTTCGGGACGTTGATTCCTAAACTTGCGGCTCCCGTCGTCCCGCCGCATGCATCGGATTTCCAGGTGGAAGACGGCGCGCTTGATCTCTCGGCTCTCCGGTGGGAACCATATGTCCGCGATTTCGAAGAGAGCTCACCGCTCTGGGCGGAAACCGGCGTCATGTTGTTCCACACGTCGATGAACGACGTGAAATTCCGAAATCGGTACTACCGGCGTGTCGCCGCGGCCTACCTCGACAAACGATCGGGGATGAGCTATGGCTTTCTCTCGCGCCAGCCCTCGATCCCCGTTCAATCCGCTCTCACGCCCGAGGAAGCATCGCACCTCTCCTGCTGGGAGAGCCTTCGGGACTCCGGGATCGGGCGCACAAACGGCACGATGTACGTTGCGTTGCAGGTCCGGGGACAGACGCTGGTGGCGCCGCTGCACGACGTTTCAGTGCTGGCCACCCGGTCCGGTTGTGACAAATCGCATGTCAACGGCCATCGTGACCTGGTGCTCCTCGGCATCCGGGGCGGCACCATCTATCTCCAGACGCCGCGGAACCTCGACGCGGGGATCGATGCACGACCGTCCTATGACACGCTGACGATCCTTGCGCATGCCATCGCCAACAGCATCATCTCGTCCATCCTCAAGAAGATTGAGCCGGGTGCCGCGTTCCTGCGGACATTTGAGAGGAGCGGGGTCGCCCTCGCCCACTGGCATGGGTCGATCGACAAGTCGGTCATCCCGGCAGGCTATGTGCTCTTCGGCGAAGAGAATCCGCCGGTTTCCTGCTCCACCCACCAGGCAGCATTGTACACGATGATGGGGAAACTGGACGCGTTTGGGAAAGGGCTGGCACGCAACGAGGCGTACCTGGGCGACGTGCACATTGAACCGCACCACGGCATCAACGTCACCTGGCCGACGCTGACAGGGCTCGCAACAGCCCTGCTGGGGCAGGGGGCGGGAGATGCCAAAGCCGCACGGGAACGGATGACAGCTTGAAAAGTGACGGTGGATTTCGTACGTTATGGCATTGCCATTCCCTTGCAGATGAATACCTGATGAGTCTTTCCTAAGGAGCTCCCATGACACGTGTGATGTATGTAGTCGGCATGATTCTGGCGGCCGCGCTTTCGCGCCTGATGCCACATCCGGCGAACGTAACACCGGTGACCGCGCTTGCATTGTTTGCCGCGGTGCATCTTGATCGCCGCTCGGCTTTCCTTGTTCCTCTGGCAGCGATGTTTCTCAGCGACCTGATTCTCGGCTTCCACAACGAGATGTTGTGGGTGTACGGAAGCTTTGTCGCTATCGTCGGAATCGGATTTTTGTTGAAGAACCACCGTTCGGTGACTGCCACGATCGGCGCCACGCTTGCCGGATCGATCCTCTTCTATCTGGTCACCAACTTCGGCATGTGGATGGCGACCCCGTCGTTTTATGCTCACACCTTCGATGGACTCGTCGAATGCTACGTCGCGGGGATCCCATTCTTCCGCAACACAGTGCTCGGCGACATGGGATACGTTGCCGTTCTCTTCGGGCTCTACGCGCTGCTCGAAAGGCTGGTGCCGTCTCTGCAGCCCGAAAAGATTTCAGACCGATAATCGATCGATTCTTTCGCTTCCGGGGCCCGTGCGCGCATGCGGACGGGCCTTTTTCATGGAATTTGAAAGATCTATTTTGTAGATTATCGTAATTCGTCGTTATTTTCCCAACGTGATCGATTGCCTTTCCCGTACGTTGAAGGCAACGATGCAACTGATCATTGGCAACGTTGTCTACAGTTCGCGTCCGATTCGCTCCAAGCCCCACTGGCTACCTGCATGTCGGCGGTCTGCGCACCGCCCTGTACAACTATCTCTTTGCGCGAAAAAACAATGGAACGTTTGTCCTGCGGATTGAGGACACGGATCGTTCCCGGTATGTTGATGGTGCCGTCGAGAACCTTCTCCGGACGCTGCAGTGGAGCGGTCTGGAATTTGACGAAGGACCGGGGAAGGGTGGCGCGTACGGGGCCTACGTGCAGTCGGAACGGCTCGACGTGTATCGAAAGTACGCGGAGGAGCTTCTTGCGGGAGGGAACGCGTATTATGCCTTTGACACTGCCGAAGAACTTGACACGATGCGCAAGGAGCGGGAGAAGCTTCGCCTTCCACCAAAATATGACCGACGGGCGCTGAAGCTTTCTCCGGCTGACGTGAAGGAAAAGATCGCCTCCGGCACGCCGTTCGTTGTGCGCATGAAGACGCCCGACAACGAATCGATCGGTTTCGACGACGTGGTCCGCGGAAGAGTGGAGTTTGACAGCAACCTGATCGACGATCAGGTGCTGCTCAAGTCCGACGGGTACCCGACCTATCATCTTGCGAACGTGGTCGACGATCATCTCATGGGAATCACCCATGTCATCCGCGGCGAGGAATGGCTTTCGAGCACGCCGAAACATGTTCTCTTGTATCGATTCCTCGGCTGGGAACCACCGGTATTCGCGCATCTGCCGCTGCTCCTGAATCCGGACAAGTCCAAGCTCAGCAAACGGCAGGGGGATGTGGCCGTGGAGGAATACCGGCAAAAGGGGTATCTTCCAGAAGCCCTCGACAACTTCGTCGCGTTTCTAGGCTGGAACCCCGGGGATGAACGGGAAATCTTCTCCCTGGAAGACCTCGTCAAAGAATTCTCGCTGGAACGTGTTGGGAAGTCCGGCGCCGTGTTCAACGTGGAGAAACTGAACTGGCTCAACAGCCAGCATCTCCGCCGGATGTCTGACAACGCGATCCTGGATGCGGTCCGCGCCTATGTTTCGTCGAGGCAGTCCAGGCCTCACACTGCCCGATGAGATGACAATGCGCCGCATTGTCGCGGTCATGCGCGACAGGGTAACGTTCATCAGCGACTTTGTCGAGAAATGCCGGTACTTTTACGAACCGCCGGCGACCTACGATGAGGAAGGTGTTGCGAAGCGGTGGAAGCCGGAAACCCCCAAACTCCTCCAGTCCCTGGAGACTGCCTTCGCAGCTGTTGAAGGATCGGACATTGAAACGTACGAGGATGCGTTGCGGCGGACAGCGGAAGCCCTGCACGTAAAGCCTGTGGAGCTCATTCATCCGCTTCGTATTGCAGTTTCTGGCACGACGGCGGGCCCGGGCCTTTACGATATCCTTTCGATCCTAGGGAAGGACGAAACGGGCCGCCGCATTGAAGCAGCTATTGCGAGAATTCAACGATGACCATGGACACACAATCTGAGTCTGCGCCTCCTTCGGAAGGAAGTATCGGAGGAGAGCGGAAGAACTTTATTCGCGAAATCGTCGAGGGCGATCTGAAGAGCGGGAAGTTTGCGGGGCGTGTGCACACACGCTTTCCTCCGGAGCCGAACGGGTACCTTCACATCGGTCATGCGAAGTCGATTTGCCTGAACTTCGGGCTGGCACGGGACTACAACGGCCTGTGTAATCTTCGATTTGACGACACGAATCCCGCGAAGGAGGAGACCGAATACGTCGACTCGATCATGAATGATGTCCGGTGGCTCGGGTTCGACTGGGGAGACCGGTTGTACTATGCGTCCGACTACTTCGAACAGCTGTACGAGTATGCAGTTCTGCTGATCAAGAAAGGGAAGGCCTACGTTTGTGATCTGAATGCCGATCAGATCCGGGAGTATCGCGGAACGCTCACGGAACCCGGACGGGAGAGCCCGTACCGGAACCGGAGCGCAGAAGAGAACACTCGACCTGTTTCAACGGATGCGAAACGGGGAGTTTCCGGACGGATCGCGGACCCTTCGCGCAAAAGTCGACATGGCCTCGCCGAACCTGAACATGCGTGACCCCGTCATGTACAGGATCCTCCGCGCATCGCACCATCGGACCGGAGACACATGGTGCATCTATCCGATGTATGACTGGGCCCATGGTCAGTGCGATTCGATCGAGGGGATCACCCATTCCATCTGCACCCTGGAGTTTACGGACCACCGCCCGCTGTACGACTGGTTCCTGGACGCCCTGGGAATCTATCACTCGCAGCAGATCGAGTTCGCCCGTCTGAACCTGACGTACACGGTCATGAGCAAGCGGAGACTCCTGCAGTTGGTGCAGGAAGGGCATGTCGGGGGATGGGACGACGCGCGTATGCCCACGATTTCCGGTCTGCGGCGTCGCGGGTACACGCCGGAATCCATCCGGGAATTCGCCGACCGCATCGGCGTCGCACGCAGCGAAAGCACTTCGGAGATGGCGCTTCTCGAAGACTGTCTCCGCGACGATCTGAACAAACGCGCCCGTCGATTCATGGCGGTTCTGCATCCGCTCGAAGCTCGTGATCGACAACTACGATGCGAACCGGGTGGAGCATCTCGACGCGGTAAACAACCCCGAGGATCCCGCCGCGGGAACCCGGAGTGTACAGTTCTCGCGCGAGCTGTACATCGAGCGGGAGGATTTCCGCGAGGACCCTCCGAAGAAATATTTCCGCCTTTCACCGGGCGCCGAGGTCCGCCTTCGGTATGCGTACATCGTGAAATGCACAGGCGTCATCAAGGATCCTCGTACGGGAGAAGTCAGCGAGATCCATTGCACCCATGATCCGGAGTCGAAAAGCAACACTCCCGGGGCCGGAAGGCGGGTCAAAGGGACGATCCACTGGGTCTCGGCCGGGCCATTCCCTCGATGCCGAAGTCAGGCTGTATGACAGGTTGTTCACCGTTGAAAACCCCTCGGGGGACAACTGGAAAGAGTCTCTCAATCCGCATTCTCTCGAAATCCTGAAGGGCTGCAAAGTCGAGGAAGCGCTGGCGTCGGCAAAACCCCAGGACCGGATGCAGTTCGAGCGGATGGGATACTTCTGTGTCGATGACGATTCACGCAAAGGGGCGTTGGTCTTCAATCGCGCCGTAACCCTGCGCGATACATGGGCAAAAATCCAAAAATCGTGATGTACATTCATGGCTCCACGAGACGTCATCAGGATTAAGAACGCGGTCTTCTACGCTTATCACGGCGCCGTCGAAGACGAACAAAACCTCGGAGGAAAATTCGAGGTCGATGTCGATATGTATTGCGATCTCTCCGCCGCAGTCGAAAGCGATTCGCTCAGGAAGACGCTCGATTACGAAAAAGTCTATGCGTTGATCCAGCGGATCGTTCTCGCGAAGAAGTACAGACTTCTTGAAGCGCTAGGGGGGACGATTGCGCGCGGGCTCACCGAAGCATTTCCAAACCTGGAGTCGGTGACGATCAAAATCCGGAAGCCGCACCCACCGGTGAAAGGCGTCGTCGACTACGTGGAAGTCGAGGTGTCACATCAGCGATGAAAACCTATCGGGTGTTTCTGGGGCTCGGTTCGAACATTGGGGACAGAGCAACCCATCTGCAAAAAGCCGCCGACAACGTCCGGGCGATCCCCGGCGTCCGGATCATCTGGTATTCGTCCGTCTACGAAACCGATCCGTGGGGCAATGAGGAGCAGGAGAAGTTCTACAATGCGGTCGCCGAAATCGAGACGGAACTCCTCCCGGACGAACTCCTTGCGAGGCTAAAGGACATCGAACATTTGCTGGGTCGGACCCCGTCCGTCACCCCGTGGGCGCCCAGGGAAATTGATCTGGATATTCTCCTGTATGATGGTCTGGTGGTGTCGAATGCGACGGTGACGGTCCCGCATCCACACCTGCATGACCGTCGGTTTGTGCTTGTCCCGTTCCGGGAAATCGCCCCCGATATCGTCCACCCCGTCAACGGAATGACGATTGAAGAAATGGCGGCGGCGTGCGCAGACAAGGGCAAGGTGGTGAAAACGTTGCACCGCATTATTCCATAACAGCGCCAGAGCAGGGAGCCAGCGTGAGTCCACAGGAACCACTCCAATCGCTAATCGCGCAGACCAATCTCCGCTACATTGCCGTCGAGGGATGTATCGGCGCGGGGAAAACGACGCTTGCGAAGATGCTGGGGGAAACTCTGGGAGGGCAGGTGGTCCTCGAGAAGTTCGAGGAGAATCCATTTCTGAAGGAGTTCTACAAGGACCCCGAACGCTATGCATTCCAGACACAGATCTTCTTTCTGCTGACGCGGTACAAGCAGCAGCAGGAGTTGATGCAGGCGGATCTCTTCCACCGGTTTCTGATTACGGATTACATTTTCGAGAAGGACAAGATCTTCGCCTACCTGAACCTGCAGGACGAGGAACTGAAACTCTACGAGACGCTGGTCGCGAGCATCCAGCATTCGATCGTCGCGCCGGACCTGGTGATCTATCTGCAGTCGGCGATTCCCCGACTGATGCAAAACATCAAGGTGCGGAACAGGTCCTACGAATCGGAGATGTCGAAGGACTATATCCGCGACCTGAACGAAGCATACAACTACTTCTTTTTCCGGTATCGCGCGACGCCTCTGCTGATTGTGAACGGGGCGGAAATGGATTTTGTCGCGGATCAACACCAGTATGAAGACCTGCTGCGGGCCGTCTTCCGGCCGAACCGTGCGGCCGTTGAGTACTATAACCCGCCTTCGCTGGCGAAGAGTTGAAGGGGAGAGTGTGTCGTGATACGATTTGTCTTTTACCTGATTTTCTTTTTTGTCCTCTGGCGCGTTGTGCGCGGTCTGTTCCAATTATTCGTCGGCCCCGCGGGAGGACAGCGACCGGCACCGCGCCGTCCGCATGCCCGTGATTTTTCGGATGTGCAGGAAGCGGACTATGAGGACATCACTCCTCCGCGGGATCCGAAGAACGGTCCAACCTCCACATCCTCTTCCTGACCTTGTCCGGCACTCTCGATCGATCCGTCAAGCGCATCGTCATCGCGGTGTTGCGCCTGTGGTTTCCTGGCAAAGCGGCATCGCCTGCGGTTCCCCCCCGATCGATCCTTGTGATCCGGCAGCATAACCAGCTGGGCGACATGCTGTGCGTCGTCCCCCTGTTGCGCGCCCTTCGTTCGACCTATCCGCGAGCGCGTCTTGTGCTCATGACCAGCATGGTCAACCACGAGGTGATGGAGGGCAACCGCTTTCTTGATGACACGATCCTTTTTGACAAACGGGACTTTCTGGGCAAACGAACGCTTCATATTCGTGCGCTTCTGACGTATATCAGGCAACTGCGTGAGCGCGCATTCGACACGGTGATCGTCCCGGCCACGGTTTCTATGTCGTTTACCAGCGATTTGTTTGCATTTCTGTCAGGGGCCGGACGCCGCATCGGTCCTGCACGCCTGAACGGAATTCCGAACCCCTCGGGCTTTGTTTATACAGAGAAGGAAACCCTGGACTGGCGGGGCCAGAATGGCCGCCACCAGACAGAGCGCAACCTCGATATCGTTGCAGGGAAGGGAATCGATACCGACGATCTCACGTGTGAGATTACACTGCGTCCCGAGGAACGGGAGGCAGCCAGGCAAAGATTCGGAGAATTGCGTGCCCGGGGATATGTGCTGATTGCGTATCATCCCGGGGGCGGGAAAGGTGGCGAACCGGTGGCCCGCAGAGAGGTTTGCCTCTGTAGCGAATCTCCTCGGTCATCGATGGAACGCCAAAACGATTATCACCTGTGGCCCGATGGACGAGGAGCCGAAGCAATTGATGATATCTTCCTTAGATTGTACCTATCAACTTATTGAAAATGAAGGAATAAGAGCTGTCGCTTCATGTCTCGCCGAGATGGATCTCCTGATATCCAACGATACCGGAATCATGCATGTCGGGGCGGCAGTAGGGACGCCGGTGCTATCACTTTTTGGCCCGACGGATGCGACGCAATGGGCGCCAAAGGGAGACCGGAACAGGTATCTTGCAGCGCCGCACGGCGTCATGGACGAGATTGCAGAAGAAGACGTGGTTCGGACGGCGGACGAGATGTTGCGCCGAAGGAGAAACGACCGATGATAAAGCCATTGAACGGAAAAAGCGGGAGGAGCCATTCGAAAGAGGAAATGCGACAGGAAATCCTCCGGCTGAAACAGGATATGAATGCGGTGATCCTTGCGCACTACTATCAGGAATCGGAGATCCAGGACCTTGCCGATTTCGTTGGAGACAGCCTGGACCTCTCCCGGACGCGCAGCGGGGACGACAGCGGATGTCATTGTCTTCGCCGGTGTCCATTTCATGGCGGAGACCGCGAAGATTCTCAATCCGGATAAACTTGTCCTGCTTCCCGACCTGAATGCGGGATGTTCCCTGGCTGAGGGGTGTCCCCCGGCACCAGTTTCGCGCGATGCGCGCATCGCACCCCGATCATGTTTCGATCACGTACATCAATTGCTCCGCCGAGGTCAAGGCCCTGAGCGACATCATCTGCACATCGAGCAACGCGGAGAAGATCATCCGCCAGATTCCGCAGGGCAAACCGATCTTCTTTGCGCCTGACCGCAACCTCGGCCAATATCTGGCGAAGAAGACCGGACGGGAGATGCTCTTGTGGGAAGGATCCTGTGTCGTGCATGAGACGTTCAGTGTTCGGAAGCTCGCGGCGCTGCAGGTGGAATATCCTGACGCCGAGGTTATCGCGCATCCCGAGTGTGAGGAGCCCTTGTTAGAGCGCGCCTGCGTTTATCGGTTCTACGACGGGACTGTTGAAGTACGTCCTGAGCTCACCCAAGCGGCAGTTCATCGTCGCCACCGAACCGGGAATCTTGCACCAGATGAAGCTGCAGGCGCCGACGAAGGAATTCATTGCCGCGCCGCCTGAGGCGAATTGTGCATGCAATGAGTGTCCCGTACATGAAGCTCAACACGCTCGAGAAACTGTACAGCTGCATGATCGACCGCAGCCCGGAAATCTCCCTGCCCGAAGAGATCATGAAGAGGGCATTGAAGCCGATTGAAAGAATGCTGGAGATGAGCTGAAGCAGGGAACAGGGAACAGGGGACAGTGCATCAGCTGGAGCGTCTGCGCAGCGCATTGAAGATTGTTTTTGAAACGGGAGCTTGTTGATTGCGCTTCATTGATGGCGATCGCTTCCTGGCTCTTCTTCCCCATGTTGTGTTTCGGCGATGGCACCTGTTTCCTGTTCCCTGTTCCCTGTCCACTGCTTTGATAATTCGCTTTTCCTTCCTTATATTCCTCCATCATCCTGTCGCGACGCGGCGTTTCTCTCACCTCTGTCTGAATTCAAGCGATGGCACGAACCTACATTGAAGACCTCTCCGGCCTGGTAGGGCAGGAAGTGTCCCTGAAAGGCTGGTTGTACAACAAGCGGTCGAGCGGGAAGATCCGGTTTCTTGATCATCCGTGATGGCACCGGACTCTGCCAGGGCGTCCTGGTCAAGGGTTCGGTGAGCGATGAAACGTTCGCGAAATTTGACCAGCTTACACAGGAATCCGCATTCGGCATGACCGGCAGGGTACGGAAGGAACCGCGCGCTCCCGGCGGCTATGAAATGGATGTGACAGCGGTCGAGGTGATCAGCATTGCCGCGGAGTATCCCATCACGCCGAAGGAACATGGGGTCGAGTTCCTCATGGACCGCCGACACCTCTGGCTCCGCTCCAGCCGCCAACACGCGATCATTCGCGTGCGGCATCAGATCATCAAGTCGATCCGGGAGTTCTTCGACAATCGGGGGTTTGTCCTCCTGGACGCGCCGATCTTCACCCCGGCCGCGTGTGAGGGGACGAGCACGCTGTTCGGGACGGACTATTTCGACATGGGGAAGGCATACCTGACGCAGTCCGGTCAACTCTACGGCGAGGCCGGAGCGATGGCATTCGGGAAAGTGTATGTGTTCGGTCCGACCTTCCGCGCGGAAAAGTCCAAGACGCGAAGGCATCTGACGGAGTTCTGGATGGTCGAGCCGGAAGTCGCGTTCAACGACTTGAACGACGACATGGACCTCGCAGAGGAATTTCTCGAACACATCGTCCATTCAGTCCTCACGCATCGGAAGCCGGAACTCGAACATCTCGGACGGAATCTGAAATTCCTCGAAAATGTGAAGAAGCCCCTCCCGAGGATATCGTACGATGAGGCGGTCGACATTCTCAAGAAGAAGGAAATCCCGTTCGAGTGGGGGAACGATCTTGGAGGAACGGATGAGACTGTCGTCTCGGAGCAGTTTGACCGGCCGGTGATGGTCCACCACTATCCCGCTGCGGTCAAAGCGTTTTATATGAAGCGTGATCCGGACCATCCGGATCTCGCCCTCGCAGTGGACGTCCTCGCCCCCGAAGGATACGGTGAGATCATCGGAGGAAGCCAGCGCGAAGACAATCTCGAAGTCCTTACGGAACGATTGAGAGAGCAGAATCTCCCGCAGGATGCTTTCGAATGGTATCTGGACCTGCGCCGGTTCGGTGCGGTGCCGCACGCGGGATTCGGGCTCGGCGTTGAGCGCACGGTGGCCTGGATCTGCGGACTCGACCACGTACGAGAGACCATCCCCTTCCCCCGCATGATTTATCGTCTCACTCCCTGACTAACGGACCATGCTGAGCATCCAGAATCTTCGAAAAGAATACTCCAAGGTCGTCGCTCTTGAAGACGTTTCCTTTGAAGTGGAAAAGGGCGAAATCTTCGGCTTGATCGGGCCGAACGGCGCCGGAAAAACGACGATCATTCGGATCATCCTCAATATCATTATCGCGGACGGCGGCAAGGTCCTCTTTGACGGGAAGGAATTCTCGACCGATCTGCAGAACAAGGTCGGATATCTTCCCGAGGAGCGCGGCCTCTATAAGAAGAGCACGGTTATGGACACTGTGCTGTACTTCGCGGAGTTGCGCGGCATGACACGAAGCAGTGCGAAGGTGCAGGCGATGGAATGGCTGCGGAGGATGGGGCTGGGGGACCATACCAAGAGGAAAGTGGAAGAGCTCTCCAAGGGGAACCAGCAAAAGATCCAATTCATCAGTGCCATCCTTCATGATCCAATGTTGGTCATTCTTGATGAGCCGTTTTCCGGACTGGATCCCGTGAACCAGGAGGTCTTCAAAGAAGTGTTTCTCGAATTGAAACAGCGGGGCAAGGCTGTCATCTATTCGACCCATCAGATGGAGCAGGCGGAGAAGCTCAGCGATTCCCTTTGTCTGATCAACAAAGGAAAGTCGGTGCTCCAGGGTTCGATGAGGGACATCAAGCGGAAATATGGCTCAAACACGCTCCTGATCGAATTCAACGGCGATGGGGCGTTTCTCGAGAGCCTTCCAGGCGTCAAACAGGCGATCCGCTACGGCAACAGCGCAGAACTTCAAGTCGACGGAGTCGAGGATTTCCGGTCACCTGATTCAGGAAATCAACTCACGTCTTGACCTTCGAAGATTCGAGCTGAAAGAACCGTCGCTGCAATCGATCTTTCTGGACGTCGTGGGAGCACGCAAGACGTCCGGGGAGGCGCATCCATGAACAAGATCCTCGCCGTCGCCCGCTGGGAGTACGTGGAGAAGGTCAAGAGCAAGGCGTTTCTCATCGGTCTGTTGGTCACTCCGGTGATCATGCTCGCAATGGGTTTTCTTCCGATGCTGTTTGTTACGCAGGAAGACACCACGACAAAAGTTCTCGGGATCATCGATCACAGTGGAGCGGTGGCCGATCAATTCCGGCTGCGGATGGAATCCAAATACAAATTGTCGAACGGGAACCCGAACTATGTCGTCCGGGTGCTGGACAGCTCGTTGTCGGAGTCGGACGGGGCGGCGAAGAGTGCGGATGCCATGGTGTTGAGCGGAGACATCGAAGGATACTGCGTCGTCGGCACGACGGTCATCGGGGACAGCGTGGATCTTCAGTACCGCTCCCGCTCGGTCGGAGACTTCCAGCTTCTGGACAAGATGGAGAAGACGCTCCGGGGGATCATTGCGGAGAAGCGCGCGCAACGACTGGGGCTGGATCCTTCGGTCGTGAAAGATCTGACCGAGCAGTTTGAGCTCAAGACCGTCAAGCTGACCAAAAGCGGCGGACACGAAGAGGCCGACTTTGGGAAAGTCTATTTCTCGTCATTTGCGTTCCTGATGATGATGTTTTTCATGATTGTCACGTCCGGCCAGCTGCTCGTCCGCAGCGTCATCGAAGAGAAATCCAACCGGATCGTTGAGGTCATTGTCTCGTCGTGCACCCCGAAAGACCTCATGGCAGGCAAGGTCCTCGGACTCAGCGGACTCGGGTTTACGCAACTCATCATCTGGGGGACGATCGGGGTGTTCATCTCGTTGAAGACCGGCAACGCGTTGATTCAGCCGGCGGAGGCCGCGTTTCTCATTCTGTACTTTGTTCTGGGCTACCTGTTCTACGCCGGCGTGTTTATCGCGGCCGGCTCGCCCTTCAATACCGAGCAGGAAGCCCAGCAGGTGAATTCGTATCTCATTATCCTTTTAATTCTCCCGATCGTCCTCTCCTTCCCGGCGATGCGGGACCCCGAAGCCACCTGGCTTCGGGTCATGACGTTCATACCGTTCTTCACGCCCACAATGATGGCTCTCAGGGTGCCGATCCAGTTCCCTGCCCCATGGGAGATTGCCCTTACGATTGTCATCATGATTATCTCCATCTATGGAGCGATGGTCGCGGCTGGGAAAATTTTTCGGATCGGGATTCTCTCGACGGGAAAGAGCCCCAGCCTGCGAGAGCTCATCCGCTGGGTGAAGAATGGTTAAGGAAAACCACCTCATGTCAACGCGCACCTTCCTCTCCCTCGTTGCAGCGGCATTGCTGGTCGGACCATCGTTCTCGAATGCCCAGGTCGTTGTTGCGAATCGCGGAAGCGAAACGTCGATGCGGACGAACGTTTTCGGGCTCGGGTTCGCCGGGGGACCGGCGACCGGGCTCGGTCTCAGCTTTCGGCATCACCTCCCATCTCCGTTCAGTTACCAGCTCATCGGCGGCATTATCAAGGCCACGGACCGGTTGTATTACTCTGTCGGGACGGAATTTCAGTACGACCTTTCCCGCACCTCTGTCATTCGATTCTATGCTGCGGGCGGTCTGTCGTACTACTTATTCCGGGGTCTCCGGGCACAACGATATGATCGCGCCGACACGGATTGGGCTGGGGATGGGGGCGGAGACGGCGACCGGATCGGGCTTTCACGTGAACGGCGATCTTCTCTTTACGTATTTCAGCGATGGAACGGTGCTGCCGCTGCCGCAAATCGGGTTCCACTACTATTTCTATTAGGCGCAGGCTCCCTCGTCGGGGGGGTACGGCCGGTTTGGGTTGAATCTCGCTCCGTTTCCTTGTATTTTGAACCTTTGCCATCTCCCGTACATTGCCAGTGAACCCAGAACTTCTTCTCTTTTTCTTCCTCGCAGCCGTTGCCGTTACGACCGCTGTCCTCATGATTACGCGTCGGAATCCCGTGGTGAGCGCCGTCTGCCTCATCGGGAATTTCTTTGCGCTCGCAGGCCTGTATCTTCTCCTCCGCGCCCAGTTCCTGGCTGTCCTGCAGGTTATCGTCTACACAGGCGCCATCATGGTGTTGGTGATCTTCGTGATTATGCTGCTGAACCTGGGTGACGAGCGAAGCCTCAAGGAACGCCTTAGTCTGCGTTCGACCATCGGAGTGGTTTTTGCCGCAGGACTTCTGCTCGAGCTATTTGTGATCATCGGTATCCGGGGGAGGTCGAGCATCCCGGCGACCATTCATCCGCAGAGCGAGTCGCTCGGAACGGTGGAGGGAATCGGGAGTGCCCTTTTTGGCAGGTTCGTCCTGCCGTTTGAAATCACGTCGCTGCTCCTCCTTGTCGCCATCATTGGCGCCGTTCTTCTTGCAAAGAAACGACTATGAGTATTCCGATTTCGTATTATCTCATCCTGAGCGCGACGATGTTCGTCATCGGCGTCGCGGGGGTCATGACCCGTCGCAATGCCATCGTGATCTTCATGTGTATCGAGCTTATGCTCAACTCCGTGAACCTCACGTTGGTGGCCTATTCGGCCGCGCTCGGCGATGTGACCGGCCAAATGCTTGTTCTGTTCGTCATGGCGGTTGCCGCAGCGGAAGCAGCCGTGGGACTCGCCATCGTCATTGCGCTCTTCCGGAACAAACCGACCGTCGACATCGACGACATCAATATTCTGAAATGGTAATTACTCTCGCATGGCGTATCAAGGAATCGGCATAGCGGTTTTTCTTCCCCTTCTCGGTTTCCTCCTGAACGGACTGTTTGGGTGGAAGATCAAGAACGAGCGGGTGGCCGGAATCATCGGGTCGTCCACCGTGGGCGTCGCTTTTCTCGTCGCCGCAGCGACGTTCGTGCAAATGCTTGCGAGCCCCGTCGACCAACGCACCCACCTGGTGACATTGATACCCTGGATCCATGCCGGGGCGCTCACGGTGAGCCTCGCATATCAGGTGGACCAGCTCTCTATTCTGATGATGTTGATCGTCACGGGAGTGGGATTCCTGATCCATGTCTACTCGATTGGATACATGCACGACGACCCCGGCTTCCGCCGGTTCTTCTCCTACATGAACCTGTTCATTTTCGCCATGCTGAACCTGGTCATGGCGGACAATTTCCTTCTGCTGTTCCTCGGGTGGGAAGGCGTCGGTCTTTGCTCCTACCTGCTGATCGGATTCTGGTATGACCGGAAGTTTGAAAAGGGGACGACGGGAGACGCTGCGAACAAGGCGTTTATCGTCAACCGGATCGGAGACTTTGGATTTCTGATCGGGATGTTTCTGATCTTTGCGACGTTCGGGTCGTTGGATTTCGCTTCCGTATTCCCGCAGGCTGCCGGTCTCTCGGTGAATTCAACAGTGGTGACGGTGATCACCCTCGCGCTCTTTCTTGGCGCGACCGGTAAGTCCGCGCAGATCCCGTTGTTTGTCTGGTTGCCCGATGCCATGGCGGGTCCGACGCCTGTCAGCGCCCTGATCCACGCTGCGACGATGGTGACCGCCGGCGTGTACATGATCGCACGGTGTTCCATCCTGTTCGCCCTTGCACCGGTCACGATGGCCGTCGTGGGCGCCGTCGGGGCGACGACTGCGCTCTTTGCCGCGAGCATCGGACTCGTGCAAAACGATATCAAGAAGGTCCTGGCGTATTCGACGATCAGCCAGCTGGGATACATGTTTCTCGCGATGGGGGTCGGGGCATTCAGTGCGGGGATGTTCCACGTGACCACGCATGCGTTTTTCAAGGCGCTTCTGTTCCTCGGGTCCGGAGCGGTGATCCACGCGATGCACGAAGAACAAAACATCCAGAAAATGGGCGGGCTGCGGCAAGCCCTTCCGGTGACTGCCTGGACATTCCTCATTGGAACGGTCGCGATCGCGGGTATCCCGCCGCTTGCGGGGTTCTTCAGCAAGGATGAAATCCTCTGGAAGGCGTTTTCCGGGGGACATTGGCTTTTGTGGCTGATGGGATTGCTTGGAGCGCTTCTCACCGCATTCTACATGGTGCGGTTGTATGCGTTGACATTCGAAGGGAAGCGGCGGTGGGATTCCGGAAAGCATCCGCACGAAGCGCCGCGCACCATGACGGTCCCGCTGATGGTCCTGGCACTCCTCTCGCTCGTCGGAGGTTTCATCGGTCTCCCGACAAGTCTCGGCGGGTCGAATCCCTTCGAACACTGGCTTGATCCGGTTTTTGAACGGGCAAATGCCGTCCTGGCGTTGGGCGATCATAGCGGAGAGATGGCGGAATACCTCCTCATGGGCCTTTCAGTTACCGTTGCTGTTCTGGGGATCATCATCGCGCGACGGTGGTATCTTGAACGCCCGGCGATTCCGGACACGTTGAAACGTCGCTATAGTGGGGCGTATCGACTCCTCTGGAACAAGTATTATGTCGATGAAGCCTACGACGCAGCCGTTGTGACCCCGATCGTGAAGGGCTCGGAAAAACTTCTCTGGAAGGGTGTCGATGTCGGGATTATCGATTGGACGATCAATACCGGAGCGAAGTTTATCGGATGGATGAGCCGGACCTTCCGGGTTGTGCAGACCGGTGCTGCCCACTCCTACATCCTCGTTTTCATTGGAGGCGTTATTGCGTTTCTCGGCTGGGTGCTGTTCCGCTGATCACTGTAAGCGCCGTTCATTTATTGACAGACTCGTGCGTTGTTCATGATTGATTCGACACTGCTGACTCTCCTGCTCGCGCTCCCGGCTGCCGGCGCGGCAATCACGCTCGCGATCCCGAAGGAACGCCCGGTCTGGGTCAAAACGTCGGGGATGGTCTTCTCCGTCCTCACGTTTGCCGCGTCGTTGATTCTCTGGTTCCGCTTCGACGCAGGCAATCCGGCGATGCAGTTTGTCCTCAGGGTGCCATGGATTCCGGGGCTCGATATCGCGTACGCCGTCGGCATTGATGGGATCGCGCTTCTGCTGATCGTCCTGACGACGTTCTTGATGCCGATCGCACTGCTCGCTTCGTGGGAGTCGGTGACCACGCGGTTGCGGGGGTATGTCGCCCTTATGCTTGTCCTGGAACTGGGGACGCTGGGCGTGTTCATGGCGCTTGATCTGGTGCTGTTTTATGTCTTCTGGGAATTCATGCTTGTCCCAATGTACTTTATCATCGGGATATGGGGCGGCAATGAACGTATCTATGCGGCGACGAAGTTCTTCCTGTACACCATGGCGGGGGGGCTCCTGATGCTCATCGCCATCATCTGGCTGGGGATGTACGCGGCAAGCCTTCCCGGCGGTCATTTCACGACAGACGTTCTCAAGTTGTATGCGGTCTCGCCGGGGATCCCTCTGCACCTGCAGTCATGGATGTTTCTGGCTTTCGCCGTGAGTTTCGCGATTAAAATACCCCTCTTTCCGTTCCATACCTGGTTGCCGGACGCGCACGTTCAGGCGCCGACTGCAGGGTCGGTGATCCTTGCAGGGGTTCTCCTGAAAATGGGGACGTTCGGTCTGGTTCGATACTGTTTGCCGCTCTTTCCCGCCGCCACCGTGGAGTTCATGCCCTACATCGCGGCCCTGGCGGTCATCGGGATCATTTATGGTGCCCTGGTCTCGATGGTGCAGCCGGATCTGAAAAAGCTTGTGGCATATTCGTCGGTGAGTCACCTCGGGTTTGTTGTGCTGGGACTCTTCGCGATGAACGAAGAAGGAGTACAGGGGAGTGTGATCCAGATGGTGAACCATGGACTCTCCACGGGGGCGCTCTTTCTTCTGGTCGGGATGATCTACGATCGTCGTCATACACGGATGATTGCGGATTTCGGGGGGATTGCCAGAATCATGCCGGTCTATGCCTCCTTCTTCATGATCGTTATGCTTTCCTCTGCAGGCCTTCCCGGGTTGAACGGTTTTGTCGGGGAGTTCCTGATTCTCCTCGGCTCGTTCAAGTCCACAGTCCTCGGCACACCGGTCTACGCGATACTCGCGGCGAGCGGTGTCATCTTTGCCGCTGTGTATCTTCTTTGGAGTTATCAGCGGGTCTTCTTCGGAACGGTTGTCCACGAACAGAACCGTTCCCTCAAGGACCTGACGCCGAGGGAATGGGCGGTCCTGGTTCCCGTGATCGTCTTCATTGTCTGGATCGGCTGGTTCCCCTCAACGTTCCTCGATAAATCGGCGCTTGCAACGCAGCAGGTCGTCAGACGTCTGGAACTCGCGCGTCATGGGATGTTGACTCCCGCATCGTTCCAGCTCCTGGATCAACCTCCCCCAGCAGGGACGCCTCCCCGATGAGGAGACCCGTACGCCTTCTCACGATGATCGGAGTCTCCGGCTTTGCGAAGTCGCTCGCGTTTTCGCAGGAGGCCGTGGGAGGAGTCCCATCTCCTTCGCCGGTGATGATCGGACCGTTCGTCCTGCTCCTTCTCGCCATTGCAGTCGTCCCCTTCATCAGCAAGCACTGGTGGGAGCGATGGTATCCCGCAGTCTCGATCGGACTTGGGGCCGTCACGGTCGGCTACTACATTCTCGGGCTGCACGCCGGCCTGCGGATGGTCCAATCCGGAGTGGAATACATCAGCTTCATGGCCCTCATTGGCTCGCTCTTCGTTGTTGCGGGAGGGATACTGATTCGGATGAAAGGGCGCTCGACGCCGTTGCGGAATGTCCTGTTTCTTGGCATCGGCGCCGTTGTCTCCAATCTCGTGGGGACGACGGGCGCATCGATGATTATGATCCGGCCCTATCTCCGGGTGAACCGGTTCCGCATTCGACCGTACCACGTCGTCTTTTTTATCTTTATCGTGAGCAATATGGGAGGGGCGCTGACTCCCATCGGCGACCCTCCGTTGTTTCTCGGCTTTCTGAGAGGCATTCCGTTCCTCTGGGTGGCGGAACACCTTTGGGTAAAATGGTTGATCGGGACCGGGATGGTCATTGGCGTCTTCTATCTCCTGGACCGCCGTGCGTTCCGGAGTTTGCCGCCGGATGTTCGCGAGTCCGCAGCCCATGAGGAAGAAGAGGGTGAGGTGTCGGGGATGCACAACGTCGTGTTCCTCCTGGCTATTATCGGTGCGGTGTTTTTGACGGACCCGCCATTCCTCCGCGAAATCCTCATGATCGCGGCCGCAGCCGGGTCATATTTCACGACGAGAGAAAGAATTCACAAGGCGAATCAGTTCAATTTTACCCCCGTCAAAGAAGTGGCAATCCTGTTTGTCGGGATATTTGCCACGATGGTTCCTGCGCTGGACTGGCTTGAACTTCATGCGGCATCCATCGGACTTCAGACCGCAGGACAATTTTACTGGGCCACCGGGTCGTTGTCCGCATTCCTTGATAACGCGCCGACCTATCTGAATTTCCTGAGTGCGACGTATGGTTTGTTCGTGAAGCCGGAGATTGTCACGGGCTGTTCAACAGCTGATGGCGACACATGGTGCAGGCGTTGCGTCAGTGATCGGGCAGCATTCCGAGGAGATCAGGAATACGTTCGCCACCCTGATGAAGTATCATTCGGATGTCGTGGTGAGCGGCAATGCCCCGTTTGAAATGATCGCGACGGCCTATATTATCGGCAATCACAACATCTATCTGCAGGCGGTTTCCATCGCAGCGGTTTTTTTTGGCGCGTGTTCGTACATTGGGAACGGCCCGAATTTCATGGTGAAATCCATCGCCGATCAGCAGGGCGTAGAGACGCCGAGCTTCGGCGGGTACATCCTGAGATACACGATCCCGGTGCTTCTCCCGATGTTGTTGATTCTTTGGTTTTTCTTCTTTTCGGGGATTGTTTGAACTCCTTTCCAGCGCAAGTGAGAATTCTCGTCCCTGTGATTCCCCGGGCAGAGGCTTCTCGGGAACTCGATAGGTGATTCGTCTATGGTATCGGAATTCAGCGCATTGCTCCCGTTGGTGATCATTATCGCAACCGGACTGATCGCCATCTGTATTGATGCTTTCGCAGCGCGATCGCTGACCCTCCAATGGTGGATCTCGCTCATCGGATTTGCCGTGGCGGGCGTTGCAGGGTGGATCAGCATCCCGATTGCCGGGCAGGCCTTCGGCGGCATGCTGAACACCGGAGGGGCGGCTGGATATTGGTCGACGGTCTTCTGCGTGGCTGGGTTCCTCGCCACGGCACTCTCGCGAGGATATCTCGAACGTCAGGCTATGGCGCATGGCGAATATTACACGCTTCTCCTTTTCGGCACGGCCGGAATGATTCTCATGGGAGCGGCGGGTGATTTGATCATTTTCTTCCTCGGCCTGGAATTGATGTCGCTCTGTTTCTATATCCTGGCAGGCTTCGCACGCGCGAAGACCGTCAGCAATGAAGCGGCCCTGAAATACTTTCTCCTTGGGGCGTTTGCGACGGGGTTCCTGCTGTACGGTATTGCGCTGGTGTATGGCTCGACGGGGACGACGCAAATCCGCCTGATCCACGAAAGCGTTGCCTCCCACTCGACCGACGCGATCTTTTCGATTGGTCTTGCCCTGCTCGTGGTCGGCCTCGCGTTTAAGGTTGCGGCTGTCCCGTTTCATATGTGGGTCCCGGACGTGTACGAGGGAGCGCCAACGACGGTCAGTGCATACATGTCCACCGGCGGAAAGGCCGCGGCGTTCTCCGTCTTTCTCCTTATCTTTTCACCCTCGCTCGTTCTGGTGATGCACCCGCTTCGCGATATTCTTGCGGCGGTTTCGGCTTTGTCGATGATCGTGGGAAACATCCTTGCCATTTCACAGACAAGCATCAAGCGGATGCTGGCATATTCGAGCATCGCCCACGCGGGATATATTCTCTCGGGGATCGTCGGGGCAAACGGGACCGGGAGCGACGGCGTGCTGTTCTATCTGTTCGCGTACACCCTGATGAACTGCGGAGCGTTCGGAGTCCTCGCGCTCGAAGAAACGGAGCATGGCGAGCACCTGACATTCGATGAATACCGCGGCTTCGGCGCGAAGAAGCCCGTGACGGCGTTCTTGATGTCACTCTTTATGTTCTCCCTCGCAGGGGTTCCGCCGTTCGCGGGGTTCTTTGGAAAGTATTATGTGTTCGCCGGCGCGGTGCAGGGGGGATACACCTGGCTTGCCATTCTCGGCGTGCTGATGAGTGTTGTTTCCGCCTACTATTATCTGCGTCTGGTTGTGGTGATGTATTTTTCGGAAGGGGGCGCTATCCAGGTGCAGCGCTCGCCGGTCCCCGGTATGATCGCCTTGTTTGCCGCCGCGTTCGCACTGACAGGCCTCGGCATCTATCCTTCCGCGATCCTGAATGTAACGCGATTGCTTTTCTGATTACGAGCCTCTGCTGACTGGGAAAGGATTCCGCGTGCAGCTCCTCGCCAACGCCGAACAAATGCGCGCGATCGATCGGACCGCGATCGATCACTATGGCATCGCCGGTCTGATCCTCATGGAAAATGCGGGAAGGGCATTTGTCGACATCCTTCATGCCCATCATCCCCTCAGACCCGGAGCCAGGGTTGTCATCATGGCCGGACACGGCAATAACGGCGGCGACGGGTTTGTTATTGCGCGGCATCTCCTGAACCGCGGCTGCCGTGTCGACGTGCTGTGCCTTCCGGGCGAGCTCAGCGCCGACGCCAGGACGAACCGGGAGGTGCTGGAGCGCATCGCCTCCGATCGCCTGAAATTGATTGCCATCAAGAAGTTCGAGGAAGTCGGCAGGATTTTGTCGCCCGAAGTGATTGTCGATGCGATGTTCGGCACGGGGTTCTCCGGGAAACTTTCCGGGCTGGCTCTCGAGTTCTCGACATGGGCGAGCCTCTCGGGTGCCTACATCGCCGCTGTCGATATCGCTTCAGGGGTCGAGGCCGATGAGGGACGGGTAGAGGGATCGGCGGTCAAAGCGGACCTGACGGTCTGTATGGGGCTTGCAAAAACCGGTCACTACCTGGGAGAAGGAAGAAATCACTCGGGGATCGTCGTCGTAGCAGACATCGGCATTCCTCACGCAGCGATGGCGATCCGCGATGAGCCGGTGTTTCGCTTCACGCGGGAAGACATTCCGGGGCTGCTTCCTTCGCGCAAGTGGGACGCGAATAAATATGACGTGGGGAAAGTCCTGGTGGTCGCCGGTTCCCGCTCATTTACCGGGGCTGCGGTCCTTGCGGCGGATGCCGCGCTGGTGGGTGGGGCAGGAGCGGCCATCCTTGCCGCCCCGGAGTCGTTGCATTCCATCCTCGCCTCGAAACTCACTGAGGTCATCATTCGTCAGCTTCCCGAGACCGCAGACGGGACCATCGCCCAGTCGGCGCTTCCTGACATCCGATCGCTGCTTGCGTGGGCCGATGCCGTTGTCGTCGGGCCCGGGCTTGGGAGGAATGCGGAGACCGATGCCCTTGTCCGTCTCGTCGTCCGTGAGAGTCCCAAGCCCCTGATTCTGGACGCCGACGGCCTGAACGCGTTTGTGGATGCCCCTGAAGAGCTGAAGGACCATACGGCTCCGCTTGTCTTGACCCCGCATGCGGGAGAACTCGGCCGGCTGCGACGCAAAACCGGGCCCGAGATTGAAGCAACCCGCATCCGCTCTGCTCGTGAGTCCGCACGGGAGTTTGGGGCAACGGTTGTTCTCAAAGGGGCTCCCACAGCCACTGCGTCCCCGGACGGGAAGGTTGTTCTCAACAGCAGCGGAAACAGCGGAATGGCCACGATTGGATCCGGAGACGTGTTGACGGGGTTAATCGCGAGCTTTACTGCTCAGGGGATGAGTTCTACGGATGCCGCCGTTGCAGGGGTCTATTTGCACGGGCGCGCAGGGGACATCGCACGTGACCATGCAGGTGAGCGATCGATGAGGGCGAGGGACATTCTTCGGAGCATTTCAGAAGCATTCGTGAACATGGAGAACTGATCATTGAGAGAAAGTGCATTGTTTCGTTATCGGTATCAATTTGCGGCGTTGGGTTGGGCCCTCCTCATTTTTGTCCTATCATCGATCCCCGGAAATGACCTTCCGGATGTGCAGATCGTCAACTTCGACAAACTTGAACATGTCGGCGTCTATGGATGTCTCGGAATCCTCGTCTATCTCGCCTTTCTGACCCAGCAGCGATTCCCGGGGCTTGTCCGGTTCGCGATACTCGCGACGATCGTCGCATGCTCTCTGTATGGCGCCAGCGATGAGCTGCACCAGATCTTCACTCCCGGTCGTACGTGTGACATCCTGGATTGGACGGCCGATACCACCGGTGGCGTCCTGGGAGCGGCGTTCGCCGGGTTCCTCGCCTGGAGGCACCGGAAAAATCCTCCTTCCTCCGCTGCGTAAAGGTCCATTCTTTGTCCTTACCCTCACGGCGAGTGCCCTGGTCCTCGGGGATTGCGCATTGTAAGTCCTCGCCATTCTTGATATATTTCATAGCTTGAGATTCCTTCTCGAACATACCCACGGCAGGGCGAGGGCCGGCCGATTGATCACCACGCGGGGTGAGATACCGACGCCGGTATTCATGCCGGTCGGCACGCAGGGATCGGTCAAGGCTATCGAACAGCGTGAGTTGGTTGCGGAAGACGCACGGATCATTCTCGGCAACACCTATCACCTGTATCTCCGGCCGGGAACGGACACGATCGAGAAGGCAGGAGGTCTTCACCGGTTCATCGGCTGGGATCGTCACCTCTTGACGGACAGCGGTGGGTATCAGGTCTTCAGTCTCTCTGATCTGCGCGGGATTTCGGAAAACGGTGTGCAGTTCCGTTCGCATCTTGATGGGTCGCTCCACGAGTTTACGCCGGAGCGTGTCGTTGACTTTCAGCGAAGCTATGGCTCCGATATCATGATGGTGTTGGACGAATGCCCCCCTTACCCGTGTGAGGAGCAGTACGCGGCAACGTCCAATGCACTGACCCTGCGGTGGGCGGCGCGCTGCCGCGGGAGAATGGAGCAGACGTCGGCCCTCTACGGGTACGATCAGGCACTGTTCGGGATTGTCCAGGGGAGCGTCTACCCCGCGATTCGCGAGGCATCAGCAAGTGCACTTGCCGCAATGGATTTCCCGGGTTATGCCATCGGAGGACTCTCGGTGGGGGAACCGGTGGACCTGATGTATCGGATGATCGACCTGACAACGGAGATCCTCCCGGCATCGAAGCCGCGGTATCTGATGGGCGTGGGGACTCCCGAGAACATCCTCGAATCGATCGAGAGGGGCGTGGACATGTTCGACTGTGTGATGCCCACCCGGAATGCGCGGAATGGCGTGGTGTTCACGTCGCAAGGTCGATTGAATATGCGCAATGCCCGACACGCGACGGATTTTTCCCCCATCGATTCGGTGTGTCATTGCTACACCTGCCGCAGTTTTACGCGCGCGTATGTGCGGCATCTGTTCAAGGCGGGGGAGATTCTCGCGCTCCAGCTTGCGACGATTCACAATATTACGTATTACCTCACGCTCGTGCGCTCTGCGCGTGAGTCGATTCTTCGCGGGACGTTTCCAGCCTGGAAGCAAACGGTGCTGCAAACGATCGCCGCCGAGGAGTCTGCAGAATAATCCATCAACTTGAACAACGTGAAAAAGGAACGATAACCCAATGATGCATCTTATCGCGATGGCTCCCAACCCCAGTGATCCTCAGGGCAGCATGATCAGCACGTTGATCATGTTCGCATTGATCATCGCCATATTCTATTTCATGATCATCCGTCCGCAAAGCAAGCAGCGCAAGGACCGGGAGAAAATGCTCGGCGCTGTGAAGAAGGGGGACAAGGTCGTCACCGCCGGCGGAATCCACGGCTCCGTGGCCGGGGCCGACGAGAAAATCATTCTTGTGGAAATTGCCGACAATGTGAAGGTGAAGATGGATCGGACAGCGGTCACGGCGGTTCTGCGTGAGTCCGATCCGGACACGAAGAAAGGAAAGTAGGCGCACCAGGGAATGAATCACGAGCTCACCAACGATCCTCCGCAAACCCGGTTCGACACGATTGACGAAGCCATCAAGGAATTCCGGAGCGGAAGGATCCTCATTGTAGTCGATGACGAAGACCGTGAGAACGAGGGAGATTTCGTTTGTGCCGCCGACTTTGTCGACGACCAGGTGATCAATTTCCTCGCCACACACGGACGCGGGATCATCTGTTCTCCGCTCTCGGGCGAGCGGGCAGACGCTCTGGGGCTCTCCCTGATGGTGGAGAGCAACACGTCGCCGCATGAAACGCAATTCACCGTATCGGTGGATTATCTCCATGGTACGACGACGGGTGTTTCGGCGTCAGACCGGGCGGCAACCGTGCGCGCGCTCTCCGATGACCATACGCTTCCATCAGATCTGGGCCGACCGGGACACATCTTTCCGCTTCGGGCTGCTGAAGGAGGAGTCCTGCGGCGTGCCGGCCACACCGAGGCCGTGATCGATCTTTGCCGTCTCGCCGGACTCCACCCCGCAGGCGTTCTTTGCGAGATCATGAAAGAGGACGGCTCGATGGCCAGGCTCCCTGAGCTGCTTGCCCTGGCGAAGGAGCACGGCCTCTTGATCATCTCGGTGCGCGACTTGATCGCGTACAGGATGGCGCGGGAAAAACTCGTGCAGCGGCTCGTCACCACCAAGCTCCCGACGAAACACGGAGAGTTCACGCTCCGTCTGTACCGGAGCGCAACGGACAACAAGGAACACATCGTTCTGTTGAAGGGAGTGATTGATCCGACAGTCCCCACGCTTGTCCGTGTCCACTCCGAGTGCCTGACCGGCGATGTGTTCGGTTCCCTCCGGTGTGACTGCAACGAACAGCTGGTGCGCGCAATGGAAATGGTGGAAGCCGCGGGCTCCGGCGTCGTCCTGTATATGCGCCAGGAAGGCAGGGGGATAGGGTTGCTGAACAAGTTGCGGGCCTACAGTCTGCAGGACGAAGGACTGGATACCGTCGAGGCAAACGAGCGACTGGGATTCCGACCCGATCTCCGCGACTACGGTATCGGCGCCCAGATCCTCCGGGATCTCGGCATAGGCAAAATACGCCTTCTCACGAACAATCCCAGAAAAGTGGTCGGACTTGCAGGGTATGGGCTCGATATCGTTGAGCGCGTTCCCCTGGAAATGAGTCCCAACCCCTTGAACGAGCGCTATCTCCAGACGAAACGGGACAAAATGGGGCACCTCATCCTGTTTGACGGCAAATCGGGAAATCGCTGAACTTTGCTCTTCCCGGGGCTGGGCGCTTGCTTTTCTCCCTCCCGTTCCCGTTATTGACGAAGAGTAGTTCAATATAGCCATTGTTCGTCTCCACGGATGATGGCTATTCTTTTTGCCTTCACGAACGCTTTCGAGTGACATTATGGACGGACAATCCGAGACAATTTATCTGACCCGCGAACGACTTCACGAAATCGAGCAGGAGGTGCGGGAACTGAAGACAAACGGTCGCAAGATGATCGCCCAGAAGATCGCCGATGCGCGCGGATATGGCGACCTGTCCGAGAATGCCGAATATGATGCGGCAAAAGAGGAGCAACAGCACCTCGAACTAAGAATCTCCAAACTCGAAATTACGCTTTCTCATGCGAAGGTCATTGAAGCCAAAGATCTGCCGAATGATAAGATCTACATTCTGAGCCGGGTCAAACTGAAAGATCTGAAGACCGGAAGGGAGTTCGAATATCTTCTCGTCTCACCGGAAGAATCAGATTTTGACGCGGGAAAGATTTCCGTAACATCTCCCATTGGAAAGTCGCTCCTGGGAAAGACCCCCGGAGAGTCGCTCGAAATCAAAGTTCCAGCGGGAATGCTGCATTACAAGATCCTCGACGTCACGAGATAGCGCTCTTCCTGCTTCCTCCTTTTGGGCAAACCCTGACGCAATCCACTATATCTCCGGGCGGACATGCCGACGAATCTCGAACTGAAGGCCCGTATTGTTTCCGTCGAATCAAGCAGACGGCGTGCGTTGGAGGGAGGAGCTGCGGAAGACGGGGCGATGGTTCAAGTCGACACCTATTTCAAAACTTCTGCGGGACGCCTCAAACTGCGAATCATCAACGGGAACGAGGCCGAACTGATAGGATACAGCAGAAACGAAGACTCAGACGAACGATCGAGTGCCTATGAGAAGACTCCGGTTCCGGACGCCAAATCACTCAGCGGGATTTTGGAGAGAACGCTCGGTGTTCGCGTCGTCGTGTACAAACATCGGAACCTTTATTGGTACAAATCATCGCGAATTCACATCGACACTGTCGAGAATCTTGGCACGTTCATTGAGTTTGAAGTTCCCACAGGTCGCGAATTCAATGCGGAAGACGTGATGCAGGAACTTCGATCCATGTTCGACATCCGGACAGAAGACATTGTTCGCGTCTCGTATGCGGATCTCCTCATGAATTCAGCGGATGGCAATGAAGTGCACACGGGATCTTGACTTTTATCAGGTGCGCTAGTATATTCAACACATAACGATTGCATTGTTCTTTGACCGACTCGCTGCACTGAGCCGAGCTTGATTCAGGAAAGTCGTTTTTGTATATTGGTTCAGTGCTGCGGGAATAGCTCAGTTGGTAGAGCGCAACCTTGCCAAGGTTGATGTCGCGGGTTCGAATCCCGTTTCCCGCTCTGTCCCGGGTTACCGGGACAACGGGACTGGACGGTAATCGCGCCGTACGTCCCGAGTCGGTATACTTCCTCTTTTTAGGACCCCGCCACCCCCAATCCCACCAGGTGGCGGGGTTTTTTATGTCCCAACCACCCCGCAGGAGATCCTCCTTATGGAGAACCGCAAGGATTCAGACCATACACCTCTCGATCGCAGGGACTTTCTCCGGCTGGGCATCGGCAGCGGCCTGGCGGTTGCGGGCTTCACGTCCGCAGTCCTTGCCGAACGCGTCCACAAGGGATTGAATCAAGGTTCCGATCTCCCCGGAACGGAAATCGAAGAGCTGACGATCGCGGACCTCTCAGCCCGGATGGCGTCTGGCAAAGACACTGCACACTCCATTGTCGAGAAGATACATTGCACGGATTGAGACAATCGACAAGGCAGGTCCAAAACTCTCCAGCGTTCTGGAAGTCAATCCGGACTGTTTGAAAATCGCCGATCAACTCGATGCCGAACGGAAGACAAAAGGACCACGGAGTCCGCTCCATGGCATCCCCGTGCTGATCAAGGACAACATTGATACCGCCGACAGAATGATGACGACGGCGGGATCGCTTGCGCTTGCCGGCTCGACGCCGCCCGAAGATGCCTTCCTTGTTCAACAGCTTCGCCGCGCCGGCGCGATCATCCTGGGGAAGACGAACCTCAGTGAATGGGCGAATATCCGATCATCGAAGTCCACAAGCGGATGGAGTGGACGCGGAGGATTGACGCGAAACCCATACGCGCTGGATCGAAATACGTCGGGCTCGAGCTCCGGACTCGGCGGTTGCCGCTTCGTCGAATCTCTGCGCTGCGGCAGTCGGGACGGAGACGGACGGATCGATCGTCAGTCCCTCCTCGATCAACGGTATTGTCGGGATGAAGCCGACGGTCGGCCTGGTGAGTCGATCAGGTGTTGTTCCGATCTCCCACTCCCAGGATACGGCGGGGCCGATGGCCCGGACGGTCAGGGACGCGGCGATTCTTCTCGGCGCGCTCGCCGGCGCGGACAAGGAAGACCCGGCGACGACGGCGAACCCGGCAACGGCGCGACGGACTACACGCAATTTCTGAATGCGGGAGGGATTGCGCGGAGCCAGGATCGGAGTTGTGAGGAAGTATTTCGGATTCCTGGATGGTGTCGATCAGGTGATTGAAGAGCGCGCTGGATGTTCTGAAGAAAGAAGGAGCGATCCTTGTCGATCCGGTGGAGATCGACGCGATCGGAAAAATGGATGAAGCGGAAACGACGGTCCTCCTCTATGAACTGAAAGCGGACATGAAGGCCTACCTGTCGCGACGGGGACCGGATCCGCCCCGTCCATTCGCTCAAGGAGATCATCGAGTTTAATGAAAAGAATGCGTCGCGGGAGATGCCGTATTTTGGACAGGACATGTTCGTGAAAGCCGAGGCGAAAGGCCCGTTGACGGACAAAGACTATCTTCGATGCGCTCGAGAAGAACCACAAATGTCCCGACAGGAAGGCATTGATGCCGTCATGAAGAAGTTCACATCTCGATGCCCTTGTGGCGCCGACCGATGGTCCTGCATGGATGACCGACCTTATTTGCGGCGATCATTTCCTGGGGGGGAGCTCGAATCTCGCGGCGATCGCGGGATATCCGAGTATCACCGTTCCGGCAGGATTTCTGTTTGGACTGCCGATCGGGATCTCGTTCTTCGGACGGGCGTGGACGGAAGGGACACTTCTCAAGCTCGCCTATGCCTTTGAGCAAGCGACGCATGCGCGAAACAGCCGCTGTTTCGCCCCACAGCGGTTCTTTGACGGTTGCTTTTCTTTTCTCATCTTCTTACCATAACGGTGCGCTGGAGGATCGGCGCATGTGGCGACGTACCCAAGTGGTAAGGGAGAGGTCTGCAAAACCTTTATGCGGCGGTTCGAATCCGCCCGTCGCCTCGAAGAAATAGCCCGCACACGAAGGCACCTGTGAGCGGGCTTTTTTTTGACTTCTTCCAGAGCCTCATAGCACATCAACAGCCTCGTATTCTCCTCTCCCTAGCGCCTCCTCCCGCCGTCTGCCTCTTGCCATCGCTCCTTGATGCTTGCCGTGACAATCATCAGCATTGACATGGCAGCATACACTCCGAGAATTCCCACCGTGGCCAGCCCTCCCCATCCTGCGAAATCGAACGCCGGCTCGCCCCTTGAACTTCCTGCAAGATACAGGAAGAGCAAGAAGACCACCGCGAATGCCTTCGGCGTTCCTGTCATAACGCCGAGAAAGGTGGCCGAGGCCGCGACGAAAACAAGCCCATTCAGCAGCGCTAACCCAGCGAAAGGATCGTTCACCGCGATGCGCATCCACGGGACAAGGGAGAGAAGCACGAGTGTCAGGAAAGCCGAGAGGCATTTCATGACGACGTAGTGTCTTCGTACCAACGGGGCGCTGTGGAGCAGCGGGGTGACATTTGCACCCCTGTCGCGGGTTGCGATGGAAGCAATCGCCGGGACGAACGCGAAGAACGCGACTGGGAGGACCGTGTTGCGTATGATCTCCAGGGGAGCGAGGATGCTCGTCACAGATATGGCGATCATCAGGACGACAAGGATCGGGGTGAGCGCAACGGTGAGATGGGCATCGAGAACGATCGCCTTTCCGATGCTCGGCGATGCACCGGACAAACTGATGCGTGGGACGAGTCGAGGCAGCCAATCTGAAGTCACTTTCTGGCGCATTCGCGCGAATGCGCCGTTGCGACCATTCGTTTTTCTTCCTGCGGCGGGATCGAATCGGCGGAATCCAGCGAGTGCGATGCCGACAAAGGGCAGTGCCATCAGGGCTGAGCACATGCGTGGGACAACAAACGCCGGATCCAGGTCAAGCCCACGGAACACGACCGGCACTAGGGTGGCATCGTACGGTGCGTAGCCGATGGTGAAATTGGTTGAACCGGTCACGCGGATAATGTTCGGAATAAAGAATCCAATGCCGGTGATGTCAAATCCGAGGAGCCAGCCGGGACCGCTACCAGAACTGAGGAGCGCAACAGGAAGCGTCAGGAGGAGTACCCATGAAAAGAAATACAAAACATCTCCGACCCTTCCGGAAAGGAATGGGACACATTCAAATGTGAGCGCGAGCCCTGCAACGGCAGGACCCATGGGAAGAAACATCACACCGAAGGTTGTGGCAAACACCATCGGCTCCAGAGGAGCCTCTCCGCGCAAGACGTGGACCAACATGCACGCAATCATGAAGATGAATGAGAGCGCGTACAGGAACAATGCATTTCCAAGGAACTTGCCGACCAGATAATTCACCGATGCGACGGGAGACGGACCGATGAGGCGGCCGACGCCGGAACGGAGATCGCGGGTTACTGAGTCGCTGATGAAGTAGAAACCAAATAAACTCAGAACGAATCCTCCCATCAGTGCCGACGTCAATGATGTCGCTGCTGAATTCAAGAGGGCCCGCCGCTGGCCGATCAGGAACATGACGCTGCTCGAACCTACATCGGGCATCAGAAGAAATGCCGCGATACAGAGCAGGAGAAAGAGCACCCATGTGGAGGTGCGACGAAATCGGAGCTTCCATTCGATGAGTGCAATCGATCCAATTGAACGCAGCGCCGAGGTCATGAGGACCGGCCCTCACGTGTCAAAAAGAGGAACGCGTCTTCGAGGTCCGGTTCAGCCGGTACCGCGGCCGGGATCGACGAGCCTGCCCCCACAAAGCGGATATGCATCCCATCGGGTTTCTGGACCGCAGAAGAAATGCGAGCCTGGCTCTTGTATCGATCGTATTCCGTGGAAGGGATTACGGCCTCCCACACGTGTCCCGCTGCAGACGCAATGAGCTGTTCAGGAGGTTTGCAGTCCAGAAGTCTTCCGTTCGTCAGAACCGCAATCGACCCTGCAATGGCGGCAACATCCGAAACGATGTGCGTCGAGAGAATGACCAGCGACGTCTGGGCAAGGGTCGAGATCAGGGTGCGGAATCGGATCCGTTCCTCAGGGTCAAGACCGGATGTCGGTTCATCGACGATCAAGAGCTCGGGATCGTTCACGAGCGCCTGTGCGATTCCGAGGCGTTGCTTCATCCCGCCGGAGAACGTTTTCACCTGACGGTGTGCAGACGCATGAAGATTGACGGCTTCCAGGACCTCCATCGTTTTGGCCCGCGTCCGAACGCCTTTCAAACCTCCGAGGTATGCGACAAACTCGAATGCCGTGACATTTTCGTACACGCCGAAATCCTGCGGAAGATACCCCAACCGGCGGCGGACAAAATCAGGTTCCCGCTGAACGTCCCGACCCTGAAAGAGAATTCGTCCCGAGGTGGGTCGTGTGAGGGTTACGATCATATGCATGAGGGTTGATTTCCCGGCGCCGTTCGGTCCCAGGAGGCCGACGATGCCGGGGCCGCAGCTGAACGAGAGATTGTCGATCGCGACGGTTCCTGAGCGATAGCGTTTCGTCACTGAATCAATTGTGAGCACGAGGTTCCTTATGGCAGCATGCGCGGCGGGGGGAAGGTGTTTGTGAAGGATACGCGAATTGACGGACATAAGTTACACATTCCGGAAAGGCAACTCGGGGTCTCTGATCAGCCGAACTGTTCCTTGATAATCCTCTTTTGATTGTCTACTTTCTGGTGGAGTGTTTCTTATTCGTCCTGACAAGAGAACCTCAGACCAACCTGCCCATGGAGACCGACACACCACAGCGGTCTTTTTCATTACAAACGTTCTTGATTGAAGTGCGTCAGAGGAAAGTCCGGCAGCGTCTCACGATCTATTTGAGCGCGGCCCTGACGATCCTCGGTGTTGTCGAGCTTTTCTCAAACGAATACAAGCTGCCCCGGGCGTTGTTTGATCTCACGCTCATCACCCTCCTGTGCGGCATTCCGTGCGCGTTCACATCGGCATGGATCCACGGTTCACAGGGAGCTCAACGCATCCGTTGGCGGGAAGTTGGTGTTTATGTGGCGTTCGCGGCAATTGCGACGGGTATTGTCTTGAGAACGGGTGGGACGCTCCCCCGTGGGATGATCGCGAAGGAAGGGAAATCGATTGCCGTTCTGCCGTTCATCAATTTGAGCGATAGCAAGGATGACGAGTATTTCAGCGACGGGGTCACAGAGGATATCCTGACGCAGCTTTCGAAGATCGCTGACCTGAAAGTGATTTCCCGCACTTCCTCCATGCACTTTAAGAACACGAAGAAGTCCATTCGCGAAATTGCGGGGGACCTTGAAGTCGCGTATGTTCTCGAAGGGAGCGTGCGGCGCGCAGGCGGGCGTGTCCGTATCGTCGGCCAGCTTATCGAAGCCCGAACGGACGAACATGTCTGGTCGGAAACATACGATCGCGATGCCCAGGACGTGTTTGCCATACAGAGCGAGGTCGCCCGGACCATCGCCCATGAGTTGCAGGCGGCACTCTCGCCGGAGGAACTTGGCCGCATTGAGAAGAAGAACACGACGAACCTCGACGCATATGGATTCTATCTCCGTGGCCGGGACTACTACTACCGGTACACCAAGGAAGACAACGAGCGGGCGATTGAGATGTTCAGAAGCGCGCTGCAGAGCGATCCCCGGTATGCACTCGCGTACGCCGGAGTCGGCGATGCCTATGGGATGCGCGCAACCCGCTATCGCCTGGGCCGCGAGTGGGCAGACTCTGCAGTCGCGGTGAGTACCCGGGCGATTTCTCTGGATCCGGGTCTCGCGGAGGGATACAAAGCCCTTGGACTTGCACTGGATATCAAAGGGCAACCCCATGAGGCATTGACACAGTATTATCACGCAGTCGAGTTAAATCCGAACTATGCGCCGGTGCTTGGAAACATCGGTTCGGTTGAGTTTATGCTCGGTCATTATGATGTTGCGCTCTCCTGGGTCAAGAAGGCCGCCGCGCTCCAACCGGAGTCTGCGCAATTTCACACCCTCGTTGGACTTCAGTACGAGAGCATGGGATTCGATTCTGCCGCAGGAGTCTGGTTGGATCGGGCGATGGCCCTGCAACCCGACATGATGTTTGCAGGCATCTTGCGTTGTTATTCCGACTTCTATGCGGGAAGGGGGGAGCAAGCGCAGGATCGGATCGCGCATCTTCTCGCGGCCAGGCCGGATGAATATGGGCTTCTGGAAACCGCCGGCGATCTGGCGCTTATTGCGAATCGTTTCGGCGAGGCCGCAAGCTTTTTCAGGCGAGCCACGGAGGTTGTTGGCTTGGAATCGCCCGTTGGAGCCAAGCTTGCATTCGCACTGGAGAAGACAGGGAAAAGGAAGGAATCGGATCTGATCGTTGCGAACATCGTCAGATCGTTCGATACCCCGGGCGCGGAGTATCCTGAAGGGTCTCAGATTCCGCTGATGCTAGCCCAGGTGTATGCGATGCGTCGGGATCTGCACAATTCTGCCGCATGGCTTGCTCGGGGCGTCGACAAGGGATACCGGGACTATCGATGGACGATCACCGATCCAATTCTTGCGCCGATCCGCGCCGACCGGGATGGGGCAGCTGTGATTGAGCGGATCAAAACGGAATTTGATGCGATGCGGCAACGCGTTCTTGCGAAGGGTATAGGCGAAAAGTGAACAACGCCAGTTGCGGCCTTCCCTCCTGATGTCTACCGGTTCTCCTCCACAAAAATTCCCCTCCGAAAGTCCGATCTCACGGAATGTTTCGCGACAAATTGGGGTTTCCTCTAGGATGGTGCTCTCTTCAGTGAGCGGGAAAAACCCTCGTCCCCGCAGGACTGAGGACAAACAAGGTGCAGGAGACACAATGCCTACCCCAAAAAAGCTCTCGGCTGCCGTTGCAGTTTTCTTGACGCTATTGACTTTTCCGCCTGTCGTGCATGCCGCCGGGGCCATCACGCTGGCGGTTGACGCGACGGACTCCCCGCGAAATATCCTTCATGCGCGCGAAACCATTGCCGTTGCGCCCGGCGCTCTTACGCTGTTCTACCCGAAATGGATACCGGGTGAGCATGGTCCAACCGGACCCATCGCCGACGTCGTGAGCCTGAAAATCACTGCGAATGGGGCACCGCTGCGCTGGCGCAGGGACCTGGTGGAAATGTACGCCGTCCATTGCGAGGTTCCCCAGGGAGCGACGTCAGTCGACCTGTCGTTCGATTTTGTTCTCCCCCCCACGCAAAAGGGGTACTCCTCCGCTGCTTCTTCGACCCCCGGATTGCTGATGCTGAGTTGGAACCAGGTCGTCCTCTACCCGGAACAGGAGAAGCCTGCAGATATTACTGTGACTGCAAGGCTGAAGCTTCATGAGGGGTGGCACTATGGAACTGCTTTGACGGTGGTTGGCGAGGAAAACGGCGAGATCCGGTTCGCGCCCGTTACGTTGAACAACTTGATCGATTCTCCGGTCCTCTGTGGATTGCACTTCAAGCGGATCGATCTTACCGGAGATCAACCTGTGCCGTACCATATCGACATGGTGAGTGACGCCGAATCGGCGTTGGCGATGTCGGACAGGATTATCGGGGATTACAAGAATCTGGTCATTCAGGCGAACCGGCTGTTCGGTGCGCACCATTTTGACCATTATGATTTCTTGTACACGCTCAGCGATATGACAGCCCATTTCGGGTTGGAGCATCACCAGTGCAGCGATGACCGCGTTGACGAACGCACGGTGGTCGATCCAAAGCTTCAGCTTGCGCGCGCAGGGTTGCTGCCGCATGAGTTCGTCCACTCGTGGAACGGAAAATTCCGCCGGCCGGCCGGACTCACCACGGGCAACTATTCCACGCCGATGCAGGATGATATGCTGTGGGTATACGAAGGGCTGACGGAATATCTCGGAAATATCCTGACTGCCCGATCCGGACTGAGAACCGCCGAAGAATACAGAGAGAATCTTGCCCTCGTCGCTGCCGGTCTTGACAACAGGCCGGGACGCGAATGGCGTCCCTTGCAGGATGCGAATGATGAAGCATCCATTCTCTACGACGCGAGGGACGATTGGTCATCGCTCCGGCGCGGGGTCGACTTCTACGACGAAGGGGACCTGATCTGGCTTGAAGCAGACGTCACGATCAGGGACCTCACTGGGGGAAAGAAATCCCTTGATGATTTCTGCAAGCTGTTTCATGGTGCGCCGAGCACGGCACCAATGGTGAAACCCTATTCCTTCGACGATGTGGTCTCTGCAATGAACCGGATCGCACCCTACGACTGGCGCTCGTTTTTCCAGACACGTCTTGAGTCGCTGAGCCCTCACGCTCCGCTTGGAGGAATCGAAAAGGGAGGATGGCGACTTGCCTATACCGACACCATGAGCGAAATGCAGAAGGCCACGGAAAAGGGAAGGAAGACTATCGACATGCGGTTTTCTCTGGGGTTCCAGATCGGCGAGAGTGGAGCGGTCAGGGATGTGATCGTCGGCTCCCCGGCCGCCACGGCGGGTCTTGTGCCGAACATGCGCCTGATCTCGATTGACGGCAAGTCTTATACCCCTGGGGTGTTGCGCGAAGCCGTGCACGATGCCCGCAGGTCAACCTCTCCCATCCGGATCATTGTTTCCCAGGGAGAATACGTCACGTCGTTAAGCATCGACTATCACGGCGGTGAGCGGTATCCCAACCTCGAACGAATCGATGCAAAGCCGGACATTCTTGATCAGGTTATCGCGCCGGTCGGCGGACAGTGATTGCTATGCTCGCGGATCTTGTCCTCTGTCGGTGTTTTCTTCCATGAATCGGGCGCTGGGTATCTCAACGAGGTTTGATGAACACTGACGGGCTTCGCGCGCTTCAAGCGCCGTTGAAGAAGCAATACCAGGAACAACCGCAAACAGCACTAATCACGCTGAAGGCTGAAGGCCGGATAGGGGAAGGCGTTACTTGCAAGGTCGATACAGGCAAGGCGCTTGTCGAAGCGGGGCTTCATCCGGCAACCGGGGGGAATGGGCTATCCGCGTGTTCAGGCGACATGCTGCTTGAAGCCCTGGTTGCCTGTGCCGGCGTCACATTGGGCGCGGTGGCGACGGCATTGGGGATCCAGATCGACGGGGGAGCTGTTCGCGCCGAGGGAGACCTGGATTTCCGCGGTACGCTCGGAGTATCAAAGGAAGTCCCGGTTGGATTTCAGCGAATCCGATTGATGTTCGACCTCAAGACAGATGCGTCAAACGATCAGCTATCGACGCTGCTCCGTCTGACAGAACGATACTGTGTCGTCTACCAAACCCTTCGGCAGTCGCCTGACCTCACGGTGTCACGCATAGAACAGGCCTCGAAGTAACCAACCACCTTTGCCATGTATTGTTACGCCTGCTGGATCGTCGCGTCGGGGGAAATCGGCAGATATGGACTTCTGTTCTCCTTGGTCGAACCGCAAAAATCCGGCAAAGCGGATTGCGCGGAACCATGATGTTGCATAAATTGCGTCTGCCGGTGAATGCAATAGAGCGATGGGGGATATGGCGGAATGGCAGACGCAACGGACTTAAAATCCGTTGGCTCGCAAGGGCCGTGAGGGTTCAAGTCCCTCTATCCCCACTTTCGTTTTCAATTGACAATTGTCCAGTGACGATTGTCAATCCGCCCTGTTTCTCCGGGGATGATTCCTCCCAAGACCGTACCTCCCTCGTAGTCTTCAATCTCCGATCCGGTCATCGTCACGAACCACCAACGTGTTCACCGACGACAATGAGAAGCGCTGACACAGAGGAGCCAGGGCCTCTGCGAAGGACGCTTTCCGCATTTCGTGATCGTCCGATCAAGCACCCGAGTTTTCCAATCGTAGCTCATTCCGGGAAGGTCGATTCTGTCACCAAGCACGCCTCGCGTCTTACAATTCGTGAGTATTCAGGGTATGATTGTGCCTTGAAAGCCAAAGGTGTCCCTTCAAGCGGTCAGCAACCTTCATCAGATCACCGTGCCTCATCCGCTGAACAGGCGGCCAGACGGCGTTGGCTTGACTGATGTGTTACGATGTGGTATCTTCATTGAAGAGGACATCTGAAACGTTCGCATGAGTGTGTAGGAAAGGGTTCCTTGTGCCCTCCGAATCGCCATGCGCTCTAAAGGGAGCCTGTTCGTCATTGCATGGTGACGGATGGGCTTCTGTCGTTATGGGAGCACGTTGTTGCGCCGACGTGTTCCCTGCCTGCATGTCTCGGACCGCGATACGGCCGCGGCAGAAGTCCCTACCCATCGTGAATTCACTTCTATGGACGGCGAGGTTGTTATGAACAGTGCTCTCACATCGGACGAGCAGTCCTACTTGAGCAATTTCCTGAGCGGTCAATTCCGCGGCATTCGCTCAATGCGCATTACGGCAAATCTTCTTCTTCTCGCCGGGGGGCTTCTCCTCGCCGGCACCGCGCTTTTCTTGTCCCGGAACATGACGGACCAGGCGGTCTTCACGGTGGGGCTACCAAATTTCGTTGGAGGTATTCTTCTTGTCGTTTGTGCCTTACTCCTCTTCAAAAGGGGCGCGAACGTGAAGATGCTCCATTCCATTCTGTCAAAGCTGTCGCGCAGAAGCGATGCTGCCTGACCGACCTTTCGTCGGCAGCGGATTGCCCCACCGGAAGATGCGATAGATTGGAGGTCATAAAGTCGAGGAGGTTCTCATGAAGAGGCCGCTCTCAATACTCGCCGTGATGTCCCTTCTGATCACGCTGCATTCAGTATCCTCCCAAACCTTGGGAGACTATATGACGCAGATAAGAGGGGACACGATTGTTCTTAAAGATTTTGCAGAAATGAATAATCAGTCAAACTCTCTGTATGAAGCCTTGCTTCTGGACTCTGTCAGTGTTCCTTCCGGACGTGTCTATGAACTGAAGTCAGGAGGATGGTACCCGCTGGTCAACAACCCCACGACTCGTCCAAATCGCACGACGGTGATCGTAGGATCTGATCCTACAATGCTGGTAAGCAATAAGAATGCATCATCGTCTCCCCCGTTGATCAGCGGCAATACAGGGATGCCCTGGGCAAATACCGGGGGCATTGCCGCGGTTGGTAACCTGACCATCAAGAATTGTGCTCTCGTTCCGGGGGCAATTGACGGCACATTAGGCTGGGCCTTCGTAACGACAAGCGCCTCCAACCTCAAATTGGTTTTCGATAATTGTCTCATGGAACGCACCCGATGGATATTTGTGGTGGCCGATAGCCCACACTGTAATGTGACCTTCAGGAACTGTTACTTCGTAAACATGAGCGGTCAGCCTTGCAGGCGGAGCGGTGGGGTATTCGACTGCTGGCCCAATCTGGACACGTTGCTTGTTGAAAACTGTACCCACATTATGGCCGTTGGCAGCGTGTATCGATTACGGCCGGGGTATGAATTCAAGAGAACAATCTTCAATCATAACACATTCATCAATTGTGCCGGGTATGTATTCATGAATCCCGGATACCAGAACAATGTCTCGCTTACCAACAACATTTTTGTCAACAGCAATATTCAACCGTATCCCGGCATCCATTCCATTGATACTGGTGAACAGGATCCGGATTGGCTCCCGATGGGACTTGTGAATGTGTACCCCGATAGTGCGAATGTCGCGAATAACACGTCGAGGAAATTTCTGGTCCGCAACAATCTCGCTTTTTGGGATCCTTCACTTTCTGATATGGATTCGATCCTGGATGCCAACATGGTTAATGGCTTGACCAACTGGCAATCGCAGATGATTGTCATGAACTCAAGAACCGATAGTATGTTCAAACACATCGGGCGGTTCGGGACAATGCCATACCGGTATTTGACAGCGGATATCTGGAAAAACCAGATGCCGCATTTTACTGATCCCAAAGATCTCTTAACCGCCCAGCTCTCATTGTTGAAAACGTTTGCTCTCGGAGCGGTCGATACGGGCTTGAATGATCCGAACCTTTGGAACCTTCCGACCTGGCGGTTGGTCAATACGGGATCAGACAAATTTGTCAATCCCGACTGGCCGATTCCAGTCGACCTCTCGTACAGCGATGCAGCTCTCAAAACAGACGGCATAGGGGGATTCCCGCTTGGTGACTTGAACTGGTTTCCGACGCAAAAGGCCGCCTGGCTTGCTCAACGCGATGCGGAGTATCGCTCCATCTCGAGGGCATTGGAACTTTGGGAAGGGGTGGCAATTCGAGAGCCCGGAGGCAGCGTGCCCTTTGATTTCACCCTCGATCAGAACTACCCGAATCCGTTCAATCCGACAACAGTCATCCGTGGACAGTGGACCGTGAACAGTGTCATGCGACTAGCGGTGTACGATATTCTTGGGAGAGAAGTGGCTGTTCTGGCTGATGGCCGGTATCCGGCAGGAATGTACACCTTCACGTTTGATGGGAGCAAGTTGTCGAGCGGGGTGTATTTCTGTCGGCTTACGGCAGGGAGCAAGTCGGCAGTCGTGAAGATGAGCCTCGTCAAATAATCTTCCGATCTTCGGGGGTCGAACCCGCCCGCCCATCGTGAACGCGCAAGGGTAGAAGTGGGCCTCCATATCTCGGGAATGCCCCGGTTGTGTTTTACCGCCGATTCGTCTGTTAGGAATTCAGAATCAGACCTTGACTGATCTGATCGCCTCCGCAGCTCGACAACTGCGGTCGTTCGACGACCAGGACGAATATCACTTCAGGAGAAGATTTCCGTGAACCTTTGTGCCGTGAGGCGTATCAGTTTCGGGGTTGTTGTCATAGCCCTCTGTTTCCTTGCCTCCTCGAGAAATGTATATGCTCAGCATTCCTTCGAAACATCTCCGTCGGATGGCGGCCGCGTCAGGTTGGACAATCTCAACGGCCGTGCCTCTTCGGTGTTCATGAAGGATGGAAAGATCCTGTCGTCATATACGAACAATCCGGATGAAGTCGTTCGTCTTATTGTAGGATTCAAGGAACAGCCGCTAACAATATCTCACGGAACAGCATCGCTTCGGAAGTCCTCCGTGTCTTCACTCTTCGCGTCCCTTCAAGCCAGCCATGCATCCTTTCGAACGGCGCTCGATGCCATTCTTCAGCAGCTGTCTGGCCAGTCAAAGTCCGACAACAGCTACACGATTACCCATGAATACTATCGTGCAATGAACGGCGTCGCATTGCAATGCAGGCGCGGCATGATTCCGGGAATCCGTGCAATGTCGATGGTGAAGTCTGTCAGCCTTGATGGCGAGGTCCATGCAGATCTCAAAGAGTCGGTCCATCAAATCCGAGCGGACATTGTGCAGGATAGCCTCGGATATACGGGCAAAGGCGTCCTGGTGGGAGACGTTGATACCGGAATCGACTATAAGAATCCCGCCCTGGGAGGCGGCTTCGGTCCCGGCTTCAGGGTTATCGGCGGATATAATTTCGCCAATCTTGACAACGACCCCATGGACGACAATGGGCATGGTACGCATGTGGCCGGCATCATTGGAGCAAACGGGGGCGACTCACTGCGTGGTGTTGCACCCGATGTCAAATTTCTTGCGGTGAAGGTGCTGGATGCCAGCGGTTCAGGCTACTTCTCGAGCATTATTGCAGGGATCGAGTACTGTCTTGACCCGGACAACAATCCTCAAACAGACGATGCGGTGGATATTATCAGTATGAGTCTTGGGGGGACGGCGACTTCGGACAATCCTGTCGATATCGCTGTGAACAATGCCACGAAGGCGGGGGTTTTGAGCGTCGTTGCCGCCGGGAATTCCGGACAAATCGGATACGGAACGATCGGATCACCGGGCACGAGCGAAAGCGCGTTGACGGTCGGGGCATGCGATTCGATTTATCGCATCGCAAACTTCAGCTCCTTGGGACCGGACCCGATACAGTCTCTCATCAAACCGGAAGTGGTTGCGCCAGGAGTAAATATCCTCTCCACGGTCTTGAACAACCAGACAGCAAGCTGGTCCGGCACTTCCATGGCGACACCGCATGTCACCGGAATCGCTGCACTTCTGAAACAGGAACATCCTCTGTGGCCGCCGGAGAAGATCAGGGCGGCGATCATCAATGCAGCTCGTTCGGCGGGAGATAGCGTATCGGTCTTTGCCCAGGGGAAAGGATGTGTCGATGCCTTGGCAGCGGCAGAGATGCGGATGGTGGTCGAACCGGGCGTCATGAGTTTCGGCTATATCGATCTCGCCCAAGATCCCTGGAAGGATACGGTCCAATTGACGGTGAGAAATTTTCGCTCCGTTCCACAGAATACACGGATCAGCATTGTCGAGGGACCACCGGCGGGGGCAACGTTGACGTTCGACAAAACATCGTTCACCCTGGCCCCCGGGGAAGAAACGACCATCCTGGCGGTCTTGACGGTCCCTTCCTCGGTACCGGTCATCTCAACCGAGCCCTTTGCCTACGATGGCAGGAATTGAAGTGACCTCAGACTCTGACCATGTTGTCGTCCCGTTTGCCTTTGTCAAGGCAACGACTCTCGCCATTACTTTTGATGTGCCGGCGTTTTGGTTATGGCTTACCGATCTTACTGATGGGAGCTTGAGACAGGCGTTTCCGACCCCAGGCGGGTATTCCAAGTGGATCGTTCCGATCCTACAGGGTCATCCGCTCGATTTGCGTGCTGAAATGATCCAGGATACTCTCGGTGTCCAGACCTATTATTTAGTGGATCACAAAATTCCCAATCCGCTCGGATTGACGTATTTGCCTGTGAGTCATGATGAAGCCAATATCAATATGCTGGACGATAGCGTCTATGATAGTGACCGCAGCAGAATCGAAAATGATCGAGCATGTTATTCGATTGTGTTTGTGGATGGAAATTCAAGTTATGCAACGACGTCTACCTATTCGAACTGGGTGCCTCACTGGAACCGCATGTTCTGTAGTCCGATGGACTCATTGACATTCGTGCATCTGGAGATGGTTGTATTGAAAGGCAGCGGTGTTTACGCATTCAAAAAGAGCTGTCACGGCTTTACGAATCAGCAGGATGTCAGATTACCGTCTGGTCCGGGCAACCTCGCAAGTTTTGCGTTTACGAGCAACTATCATAATCCAATAATCGCACCAAAAGCTCCGATGGATCAAAAGTTCTTTTATGTGAATTTCATCCTGTCAGGAATAGGCTATGACAGAAAGAACCATTTTGGTGCACCCTTCAGCAGCGGAACATTCTACTTTAACAGACAAGAAATCACAGATGATCCCTCCATGCGTACAGCGACATATGTGGGCGCGGGGTATGATGAATGGGATAATTTCCCAGAAGCACCGGAATACTATGAAGATTTTCCCTGGCTGATGCTGTGTAGTCCAATGTTGACCATCAACGACAATGGTGAAGCGGTATTTCAAAAATTCAAAAGATCAGATCTCTCCAAAGAATTCCTCGTTGAAGTCCTCAAACCGGGAGACACGATCAATGTTGAAGACAATGTGCAAATGACGTTTCCGAATTTTAATACGTACCTCCAGGGTAATACCTTGGTTCATATAGACTTGCGCACTGATCCCACGGGCTGGGCTCGTGATGGTGATGGGGGAACAATGTCCTCAACCGGTTTCTACGAGGAAGATGCGTTCTTCTATCAATATTGGAACATCCCCCGGTTTACGCTACAGGCCTTTGCCAGGAATCGAGCCCAGGTGAACATCAAACCGTATCATCCCTGGAACTATAAACAATACGGTTCCCCCCTGAACGATTACTACTCAAATGCGTATTACGTGTTTTCGAACGTGAAAAAGAATGCGGGGATATATCGGATACTGAGCAGTACCTTTCCGTACAAGCTCCTGGATCAATCCGGTCAATGCACTGTAGACTATGAGTATCAGATGCCGGACGCTGCATCGTGGCCATCAAACACGAGAACCGTCTTCCCGTCATTTGATCTTTTGCAGGTCTCGGTGAACGGCAGGGCAGTTGACGTTGTCCGGCCTGATCAGAACGCGAAACTCCGTATTGTTCTTTACGATCCGGACAGCAGTGTCAGCTCGGTAACACTCTCGCTGCTCCTTGCATCCGGTGATGAGATTGCTCTGCCGGTCACTTCTGTTGGTGGGCATGAATACGACGCCACAATTCCTAGCTATGTACCATCCGGATTCATTGACGTCGTCGCGAGAGCGGAGGATGCCGCAGGGAGCAGGTGTGAGCTCACTGCCAGCCCGGCATTCTACTTTGGGACAAGTATGGACACAAGGAAGCCGGATGCGCGGCTGCGGCTGAGTTCGTATTCGCTGACGAACGTCGATAGCGTGACCTTTGCGTCTGGCGACACGTTAAAGTACATGCTGTCGTACATCAACTTTGGAAGTGACACTGCGCGGAATGTTGTCATCACCTTGCCCGCGACACCGTATGCGAGACCGATCGGCTCGTCGACATGGACGATCGACGCTGTACGCGTGAATGATACCATTCACGTGCCGATTACACTGCTCTTCGCCGGCAAGCAGCAATCGACTGAGGAGTACACGCACTATGCGCCTTCGATGACCTGGACTTCCGGTGGGACACCTTATTTGCGGACCCACAGCCTTCTCCTCGATATGCGAAGCTCGGTCACCGGCGTTGCGCAATTAGACGGGGACTTCCCCGGGAGCTTTGCATTGTACCCGAACTACCCCAATCCGTTCAACCCGTCGACGACGATCCGGTACGATGTGCCGAAGGAATCGAAGGTGAAGCTCGTGGTCTATGATGTCTTGGGGAGAGAAGTCGCGACGCTGGTCGACGAGATGAAGAAACCAGGGAACTATCAGTCGGTCTGGAATGCGGACCGGTTTGCAAGTGGCGTGTATTTCTATAGACTCCACACAGGTGACTACAGTGCAACACGGAAGCTTTTGTTCTTGAAATAAGTATCCGGTGATACTCACTATAAAGGAGCTTGCAGCCAGGCGCACCGGCCCAGTGACTGTAGTAGGCCGGCGAGATCCGGGAATCGGAAGAACCAACCAGGATTGTGTGCACGTCAGGAGGCACCCCCGCCGTGAATTACCCTGCAGTGAAGCAGAACAATATCGCAGCTGTTGTCATAGCCCTCTCCATGCTGATCCCTATTGCGGAGGTGCATGCTCAACCTTCCTCCGGCATCTCTTTGCCGGATGGCACGCAACTCACCTTGGACAATACGAAAGGGACCGATTATTCCGTGATGCTGCGAGACGGCAAACTCCAATCGATGCACACAAATGGTCCGGATGGCGTCGTACACCTTATTGTAACATTCAAGGACCAACCGTTAGTACCCTACCACAGGAAGTCGCCGCTTCGGAAGTCCTCATTGGTGTCCGACTACGCGTCTCTTCAAAACGGCCATGCATCGTTCAGAGCAGCTCTCAATGCCATCCGTCAGCAGTTGTCAATCCAATCCCAGCCTGATTATGGCTACACGATAACGCGGGACTACTACCGGGCATTGAACGGTGTTGCGCTACAATGCAAGCGGGGCATGATCGCCAGGATCCGCAGATTGCCGATGGTCAACCATGTGAGCCTTGATGGAGAAGTCTCAGCGGATCTTAAGGAGTCGGTCCATCAGATTCGGGCCGATATTGTGCAGGATAGTCTCGGGCTAAAGGGTGATGGTGTGTTGGTAGGCGAAGTCGACTCTGGAATTGACTACGACAACCCGGCATTGGGGGGTGGATTCGGACCTGCGTTCCGCGTGATCGGCGGATATGATTTCGTCAACAACGACAATGATCCCATGGATGACGCGGGACACGGGACGCATGTGGCGGGTATCATCGGAGCGAACGGTGGCGATTCATTACGCGGCGTTGCCCCCGGCGTCAAATTCCTTGCGGTGAAAGTGCTCGATGCCAATGGATCAGGGTTCGCGGCAAATGTCATTGCGGGGATCGAATACTGCCTGGACCCGGACAACAATCCTGAAACAGACGATGGGGTCGATGTCATCAATTTGAGTCTGGGTGGAACGCCATCTTCCGATGATCCTCTCGAAAGCGCATTAGCGAATGCGACGAATGCGGGAGTCCTCTGCGTTGTTGCAGCCGGGAATAGCGCATACCTGGGGTATGGCGGTATCCAGTCACCAGGGACGAGCGAATCCGCATTGACCGTTGGTGCGACGGTTGCGCCCGACGCTGTGGCAGGGTTCAGTTCTTTGGGACCGGACCCAATTCACTCCTCGATCAAGCCGGATGTTGTCGCTCCCGGAGTGCTCATCCTCTCGACAGCACTGAACAATCAGACGGCAAGTTGGTCCGGTACATCTATGGCTGCACCACACGTTACCGGCGTAGCTGCACTGCTCAAGCAGGAACATCCATCGTGGACACCGGAGGAAATAAAGGCGGCAATCGTCAACTCTGCGCATTCAGTCGGGGATGACTTTCCGTTTTTGGCCAGGGAAGAGGGTGTGTCGACGCCTGGGACGCTGCGCATGCACGATTGGTTGTCGATCCGGGAGTCGCAAGTTTCGGCATGGTTGATCTCGCGCGCGACATCTGGCTGGACACGGTGAGACTGACGGTCCAGAACTTCCGTTCTGTGTCACAAAGCGCACAGATTAGCGTTGATGAGGGTTTGCCTGCGGGAACAACCCTGACGTTCGACCAGACGACTTTTTCAGTTGCCCCTGATGGAAAGACAACCGTCATGGCGATTCTGGCCGTCCCATCATCCGTACCTATACTCACGCAGGAGCCATTCGCGTACTCTGGAACAATCCAGGTGACATCGGACTCCGACAAGGTTGGTGTTCCGTTTTGTTTCCTCAAAGCGTCGAAGCTTATTGTGACGTTCGATGCCCAGGCCAGTATGGTAACGCTTCTTGATCGAACGAAAGGGAGAATCGTCAGCGATATCGGCACTATTCCAGAGGGGGCTGTAAAGTTTTCCTTCAGTGTACCCAAGGAGGATGCCCTCGAAGTGCTCGCGCTCATGGAACAGCAGGATACGCTCGGCGTTACGAGCTATTCGATCGTCGACCACAACATTGACAACGCGGATCGAATCACGTATGTCCCCGTGAGTTCCTCTGAAGCGTCGATAAATGTGATTGACACTGTATACGATATTCTCGGCAACAAAGTCATTCCGGATTCTATCGCGGATGTCGCCGTGAGTCTCCGGATGTCTCTGGAAGAGGGAGACTTTTTCTGGGCCCTCTCCACTGGGATGAGGAGCAACATCTTCATTTCTTCTCTGGATTCGTCAATCGTGATCGAAAAGGATATCCGCGAAACGCGAGGGACAGACGTATTCCTCCTCAGAACATTCGCCAGGGGTGTGCGGAGCCGGGAAGATATAGCGATAGGCTCGGGAGCGAACAACCTTATCGGATATCCTATCGGGAGTTGTTCATACGATGATCCGTATCCTGAGAACGCTCCCTCTCCGTTGAGGAAAGAGATTGTCGCCGGGCTCTCCACATCGTGGCGGACGCCAAGATGGGGGGCTGCCTGGAGGTGGTCGACAGGTGTTTCCAACGTCAGAAATCTCTTTGTCAATCGACCCAGCATGAGGCAAGGACTGCTTGATGATAGTTCCCTCTATGCCTCGATGTACGTGGGGATACGATACTGGCCGGATCAGCATGTCATTCTCCGGAGCCCGGATTTCAGCATCAACGGGAACGATGAAGCGGTCTTTGAACTCAAACAGACCACTGAGAAGGGAACATCCACCGCATTGCTGTACGAGACGGTAAAGCCGGGAGATACAATCAAGGTGGAACAGAACGCTCATGTCAATGTCCCCGATTGTATGGCGTATATCCGCAATGGATCGCTCTTCATACATCCGAACAACAATTGGTCGCCTTTGTCGTCGAGCTATGGTGGTACACGACAAGGCAACGGAGTCTCCGAATGGAGAGATGAGTCCAACCCATATTGGATGGTCCCCCTTTTTACAGCGCGAGCATTTGCCCACAATCGAGCCCAATCCAACACGAAACCATTCTTGCGGAATCAATCCATTCTCTACAACGACTTTGACAGACAGTACGCGTATTATGAATTCGATCACCTGAACAACTCGCCGGGCACGTTCCTGGTGTTGAGTGATGCCCAACCTTATTCCCTCCTCGGCCAGGCAGGGCAAAGCAGCGCTGCGATGGAGTATCAGATACCGAGTACTCTGAGTGACAAACCTGTTGATCCGTCAATCGATCTTCTCCAGGCCTCGGCAGTCTTTCCGTCATTCAGCCTGTTGCAGGTTGCAGTCGATGGAAGGGCAGTTGATGCGGTCCGACCTGATCAGGCTGGCAAGATTCGACTCGTGCTCTTCGATCCTGACAGCAGTGTTACATCTGCAAAACTCTTGCTACTCCCGGCTTCGGGCGAGGAAATTGACCTGCCCGTAGTGAATGGTGGAGGGCATGAATACACGGCGACTATTCCCGCAAATGTTCCCCCGGGATTTACCGATATTATAGCGAGAGTCGATGACGCCAAAGGAAACCACTGTGAATTGACTGCCAGTCCGGCATTCTACTTCGGCAATAATACGGACAATAGGAAAATGGAGGCGCGTGTGCGGATGAATGCGTATACGCTGAGGAATGTCGAGGACGTCACGTTTGTTCCGGGCGATACACTGAAGTACATCCTGTCCTACATCAACTATGGAAGTGACGCGGCGCGGAATGTCGTGGTGAAGTTTCCTCCCACCCCGTACTTCAGACCGATGGATTCCGTATCAGGGACGATAGACTCCCTTGGCGTTAATGACACAGTGCAAGTCCCGGTCAATCTCGTCTTTCTCGGCAAGCAGCAATCGACGGATCAGCAGACGCACTACACACCTTCCATGACGTGGACTTCCGGCGGGACACCGTATTTGAGGAATTCCAGGGTTCTGGTTGATTTTCAAAATACTGAGACAGGTGTGGCGCAGGCCGAGGGAGCGGCTCCGAAAACATATTCGCTGTACCAGAACTATCCCAACCCGTTCAACCCTTCGACGATGATCATGTACGATGTGCCGAAGGCGACGCGGGTGAAGCTGGTGGTGTATGACGTTCTTGGAAGAGAGGTCGCGACGCTAGTCGATGACCTGCAGATGGCCGGGAGGCACCAGTCGATCTGGAATGCGAACCGGCTGGCAAGCGGAGTGTATTTCTCTCGGATTCAAGCCGGCGAATATACTGCGACGCGGAAGCTTTTGCTTGTGAAATAGTGAGCGGCCGAAGGGAGTTTGTTACTCTGCTGGATTGAGGCTATATTACAGCTGCTGTACTGTTGATGCAATGGCAGACGCGACGTCGATTTCCCTTGATTCCGCCGGGACCGAACGATACATTGCATCCACGTTTCTGTGTACCTGCTCGCCTCAGCGTCATTTCGTTTCTTCGTTCTCCACCAAGCGGCTCTTTTCAGGAGGTCTCATGAACACTCGTGTTCTTTTGTTGGTCATCCTCGCAGTGTCGCTGGCTGTGATCAGCGCATACGCGTACGTCCCCGCCGCCTGCGCGCCTCATTCGATCAGTTTCAGTCCCTCGCCGCTGCTCAGTTCGGGGGAAATGAGTTACTCGCAAACCAATGGGGCCATTGACAGTGATGCCGGGGCACTCCAAGGTGACTCGCCCAGCAGTCGCGGCACCCCATTCCCGCGACCAGCGTACAATAGCGGCTGGCTGCAGGCCGTGTACGGGAACCTGGTGATCAAGCACAATCTCGGGGGGAACCCTGACGAGTACGTCGTTTTTGTCGACAGCAAGGATTCAACTGGCGCTATTCACGACGTTGATGGTGTCTATACGACGGGGGATAACTGGATCGGCATGATGTGGTACGGCTTGACCGACTCGAGCATAACAGTTTCTCTCGCCGGCGCCTCCCCATCGGCATTGTACAGATTCGTCCGCGTTCGTATCTGGCTCGTCAAGTGATTGAGGGATTCGTCGACGAGTCAGCCCTGGCACCGTCTATGGATCATAGGTCATCGGTCTCTGCCTCAGGCGCAACATTGCCTGTGCCTCATCGATGATCTATGATCCATAGATGAGTAACACGTCACTCCTCTGCCCGCCCAACATACCTCTGCTTTTACCTGTGTGACGAACTTTGTGCTTCTGATTGAAGAATCGCATCCTGTTCTGTCACCTCGAAGTCAAAGTGCTCCCCAAATCTGCTATTTGGCCCACCGAGAGGCATTCTTGGGCTTGGAACGAAATTTGCTTTTAATCGCAAAGTACCTCGAATGAATTTCTCCCATTGAATCTTTGAAAGATCGGAGCATGCTCAAAGAACACCTGCCTTGGTCGCTAAACTCCATCCTGGGTGCCCTTGATGCAAGCCTCAGACAGTCCGTCGACTGGCAGGAATGGGGGATCGAGTACCGCCTGATCCAATCTCTGAAACACTCCCTTGACAACCCTGCGATCCAGGAATCCGAACGTCTCGAGCGGGCGTCGGAGTCGATTCTTCAACTCTTTGTCACGATGTTCCTGAACAACATCTCAAGGTTGGAAATCGCCGACACGGTTGAGAGAATTGCCTTCTCGGGAACGGGGACGAACATCTCGCTTTCGGTTGTGCTCAAACAGGGGCAAGGCGATTTCTATAACAAGAGCAAATTCTACTCTACAATTTCCTCCCTCTCAAAGGTACCGTTGTTCAGGAACCATTCAGTCGACTTTCGCGTGTTCAACAGCGGAACCGACCCGCACAGCGGAAGGACCGGTCCCATCGCGCTCGAAACGACCCTTCGCTCGATTTCGATCCAACAGTCCTGACAGCCGTTCGATCAAATATGGTCGCCGAGCCCTCCGGAAATTGCATTTTCCCCCGAATTTGATTATATTTCTCCCTTCGTGCGATGTACGGGCGGTTAGCTCAGTTGGTTAGAGCGCTACCTTGACATGGTAGAGGTCACAGGTTCGACTCCTGTATCGCCCACACTCGTCCCGCAAGTACGGCGGGACGGATTTTTTTTGCGAACAGGTCAACGGAACAACTTCAAGACATGGACAACGTCACCGTTACATTGCCGGACGGCTCGCACCGAGAGGTCGAGCGCGGGACGACGGGTCGAACGATCGCAGAAGGCATAGGTCCGAGATTGGCCGAAGCGGCGCTTTCGATCGGCGTCAACGGCGAAACATGGGACCTCGCGCGCCCGATACGCGACGATGCAGCCGTACAGATCTTCACCTGGAAGGACGACGAAGGAAAACGGACATACTGGCACTCTTCGGCACACTTGATGGCCGAAGCGATCGAGGCGCTCTACCCGGGGACAAAATTCGGGATCGGCCCTGCAATCGAGAACGGATTCTATTACGACATCGATCTCGGTGACAGGACGGTGACGGAGGAAGATCTCAAGAAGATCGAGGGGAAGATGCACGAGATCGCGAAAGGGGACAGCCCGTATGTTCGCGAGGAACGCGCATGGTCGGATGCAGTTGAGTATTTTCGGAAGAAGGGTGACCAATACAAACTCGAGCTTCTCGAAGGATTAAAGAACGAAGCGATTACTTTCTATCACAGCGGGAAGTTCACGGATCTCTGCTCCGGACCGCATATCCCTTCGGCCGGCAGGATCAAGTCGATAAAGCTTCTGAGCATCGCGGGTGCGTACTGGCGCGGCAGCGAGAAGAACAAGATGCTCACGCGGATCTATGGGATCACGTTCCCGACGCAAAAGGAGCTCGATGAGTACCTGGAGCGACTGGAGGAAGCAAAACGCAGGGATCACAGGAAGCTCGGCCAGGATCTGGAGCTCTTCCTTCTCACACCAAAAGTCGGCGGCGGCCTCCCCATATGGTTGCCGAAGGGGACCATCATCCGTGAGACCCTGGAGAACTTTCTCCGGGAGGAACAAAAGAAGCGCGGCTACCTCCCGGTCGTGACCCCGCATATCGGCAGCTTGAATCTGTACCGAACAAGCGGCCATTATCCGTACTACAAGGACAGCCAGTTCACGCCGATTAAAGTTGAAAATGAGGAATTCCTTCTCAAGCCCATGAACTGTCCGCACCATCACCAGATCTATCTGGCGAAGCCGCGGAGCTACCGGGATCTCCCTATCCGACTGGCGGAGTTCGGGACTGTCTACCGGTATGAGCAGTCGGGAGAGCTCAATGGCTTAACGCGGGTCCGTTCGTTCACGGTCGACGATGCGCACATGTATGTCCGACAGGATCAACTGCGGGATGAGATATGTGATGTTATCGATTTGATTCAAAAGGTATTTACGACGCTCGGCTTCAGTGATTTCAAGACCAGACTTTCCTTCCGCGATCCGAAGAATATGGAGAAGTATGGGGGAGAGGATCACATGTGGGAGCAGGCCGAGAAGGACATCAAAGCTGCCGCGGACCAGATGAAGTTGAACTATTACGTGGGGATCGGCGAGGCGGCATTTTACGGTCCGAAGATCGACTTCATGGTTCAAGACGCCTTGCGACGAACATGGCAACTCGGGACCGTTCAGGTGGATTATGTCATGCCCGAGCGCTTCGACCTCGAGTATACGGGGAGCGACGGCCAGAAACATCGGCCGGTGATCATCCACCGGGCTCCTTTTGGCTCTCTGGAGCGTTTTATCGGTGTACTGATCGAGCATTATGCGGGCGAATTCCCGATGTGGCTGGCCCCGGTTCAGGCGGTCGTGCTGCCGATTACCGATTCGCAGCTTGATTATGCGACGAAAGTTTACGATGATATAAAGAATCAGGGAATTCGCGCGGAAATTGATGACCGGAACGAGAAAATCGGTTACAAGATCCGCGAATGGGAGACAAAAAAGATTCCCTACATGCTCGTAATTGGTGAAAAAGAACGCCAATCTGGGAGCGTCTCATTACGCCTTCATAAGAAGGGCGACCAGGGTTCGATTTCCGTAGCGGACATCATCCGCCAAATCCGGGAGAAGATCGACACAAAGTCGATCAGCCTCTAGCGGAATTTTTCAATCACAATTTGAGGACCACACCAGCCACCGTGGCCACCACTCAAGGTTCACCGAACGCGAAACAGCAGGCAGGAGCCCACAGCACCAAACAAAAAGGTCCCCGGATCAACGATGATATTCGTGTCCCCGAAGTGAGGGTCATCGACCAGCACGGCGGACAGCTCGGCGTCATGTCGCCGGCGACTGCCGTACGGATGGCCCGGGAAAGGGATGCGGATCTCGTGGAAATCGTCCCCAACGCAAATCCTCCTGTCTGCAAGATCATCAACTTCGGAAAGTTCAAATACGAGCTTGCGAAGAAGGACAAGATTCAGAAAAAGCATCAGCACGTTTCACTCCTGAAGGAGTTGCGGTTCCACGTCAACACCGACACCCACGACTTTGACTTCAAGGCCAAGCATGCGCAGCAATTTCTCATGGACGGCCACAAGGTAAAGGCGACGGTCGTGTTCAAGGGACGGGAGATCACCTACAAGGACAAGGGCGATCAAATGCTGACACGGCTCGCTGACCGTGTCAAGGACTATTCGAAGGTGGATCAGCCTTCACACATGGAGGGACGGAGCATGATCATGATCCTCTCCCCGGAGCGCAAGAAGAAAGTGGAAACAAAGGAAGAGGCGAAGCCGGAGCTGAAAACCGAGCCCAAGCCCGACACGAAGCCGCAGGAAGCATAACACGAAGGACACGACACAAATGCCCAAGATGAAGTCACGCAGCGGTGCACGAAAACGGTTTAAGCTGACAGGATCAGGAAAAGTCAAGCGCGGGACCGCTTACCGGAGCCATATCCTTTCGTCCAAGACGACAAAGCGGAAACGGAAACTGCGCGGTCCGCATCTCGTCTCGAAGGCGGACGAACGCAATGTGAAGATCATGCTCCAATAGTTCGCCCGGTTCAAGATTTTTATCATCCCTTCCGGAACACGGAAGGATTCTAGTCACCACCACCAAGAGCAACAATGCCACGTTCGCAAAACAAAGTTGCCTCCCACCGCCGTCGCAAGCGCGTTATGGCGCAAGCGAAAGGCTCCTGGGGTGCGAGAAGCAAAGTCTACACGGTGGCGAAGCATCACGTCGACAAGGGGATGCAATACGCCTACCGAGACCGCAAAACCAAGAAACGCTTGTTCCGTCAGCTCTGGATCACCCGCATCAATGCGGCGGCAAGGCTGAACGGGACGACCTATTCACGCCTTGTTGCAGCCCTCTCGAAAAAGGAAGTCGTGATGAACCGGAAGGTCCTCGCCGATCTTGCCGTGTCCAGTCCTTCCGCATTCGCCGAGGTTGTGAAGTTTGCTGTCGCTTCTTAAAGGTCTCCTTCTTCCCGTCCAACCGTTGCGGCCGGGCATCCGGCTGCAACGGGGGATGGGAAGATCTCTTTTCACCCCAACCTGCTCGCCATGCAACCGCTCGTTGACCAGCTCCTCGCACAGGCGGAGAGCGATATCCTCGGAATCCACGATCAGCAGACTCTCGATGCGTTCCGGGTTCGGTACCTGTCACGCAAAGGACAGATCGCAGGACTTTTCGAACAGCTCAAGAACGCCTCCCCGGAGGAACGCCCGGCGCTCGGCAAGACCCTGAATGCGCTCCGCGCACGGATCCAGGCGGCGTTTGACAGGAAGGCGGAGGAACTCTCTTCCAAAACCGCTGGCACTCTGTCGATCGACGTCACACTCCCCGGCCGGTCGCCGTTCGTTGGATCCCGGCACCCGCTTACCCAGACGCTCGACGAAATCCGCCGCATCTTTGCCGGGATGGGCTTCACGATTGCAGACGGTCCAGAACTCGAGGACGACTATCATAACTTTGGAGCACTGAATTTTCCTCCCGATCATCCTGCACGGGACATGCAGGATACCTTCTTCGTCAGCCGCAATGCGCTCCTCAGGACGCACACCTCGCCGGTACAGATCCGCGTCATGGAGCAGCAACAGCCGCCCATCCGCGCTATCATGCCGGGGAAGGTCTACCGGAATGAAGCGATCAATGCCCGAAGCTATTGCATGTTCCACCAGGTGGAAGGATTGTGTGTCGATACGGGTGTCACCTTCAGCGAGCTCAAAGGGACGTTGATTTCGTTCATCCAACAGTTCTACGGAAGCGGACTGAAATATCGATTTCGCCCGACGTTCTTTCCGTTCACCGAACCGAGCGCGGACATCTACATTACCTGCTTCATCTGCAACGGCAAGGGCTGCCGGATGTGCAAACAGCTCGGATGGCTTGAGATCCTTGGTTGCGGGATGGTGCATCCGAATGTCTTTCGTTCGGTCGGGTATGATCCGGAAAAGTACACCGGCTATGCATTCGGCATGGGCATCGAACGCATCGCCATTCTCCGTTATGGCATCGACGACATCCGGCTCTTTTTTGAAAACGATGTCAGGTTCCTTGCCCAATTCTAAACCCTTCAATCTGCCATGCGCGTCCTTCAACGTTGGCTTCACGACTATCTGAAGTATTCCATTCCGCCGGAGAAGCTGGTGGAGCGTCTCACCATGCTCGGACTCGAATTCGAGCGCTGGGAGGATCTTGGGAAGAGGTTTGACGGCTTTGTTGTCGGGCTGGTGGAAGAGTGCTCAAAACATCCCAATGCCGATCGCCTGACGGTTTGCCGCGTCAGCGTGGGGAAAGACGTCCTCCAAATTGTCTGCGGCGCGCCGAACGTCGCAGCCGGCCAGAAGGTCCCGGTCGGTCGCGTCGGGGCGACTGTTCCGATGGATATGCACGATCCGTCAGGCAAACCCTTCGTTCTTCGCGAGGTGAAAATCCGGGGAGTGGAATCGTTTGGGATGATCTGCTCAGAGGCGGAGCTAGACCTGGGGACAGACGCCGCCGGGATTATGGTTCTCGCTCCGGATGCGAAGGTCGGCCAATCGCTCGCAGACTATTTCGGAATGAACGACGTGGCCTTCGATGTGGAAATCACGCCGAACCGCCCTGACTGGCTCAGCCATATCGGTGTCGCCCGGGAAATCGGAGTTCTCGCCGGGAGACGTCCCATCCTTCCTCGGGTGAGCGTGAAGGAGGGGAAGACCCCGATCCGGAGGCACCTCGGCGTTCGCGTCGTGGACAAGAAGAACTGCGTCCGCTTTTCCGCGAGGATGATCCGGGGGGTAACGCTTGGGCCGTCGCCGTCATGGCTGCAGAATCGATTGCGGAACGCCGGCCTGCGGCCGAGAAACACGGTCGTCGATGTGACGAACTATGTTATGCTTGAATGCGGTCATCCGCTGCATGCGTTTGACTATGCGCTCCTCGAGGGGGGAAAGATCATTGTCCGCCAGGCGGCCGCCGGGACACGGTTCACGACGCTCGACGGAAAAGAACATACGCTTCCCGAACAGGCGGTCATGGTGTGCGATACGGAGAAGGAAGTCTCGATCGCCGGAGTGATGGGCGGCAGAAATTCCGAGATTAACGACCGGACGGTCGATATCGTCATCGAGAGTGCCTGCTGGAACCCGGCCTCAATCCGCAAGACCTCCAAGACCCTGGGGATTTTCACCGATGCGTCGCAGCGATTCGAGCGCGGCGCTGACCCCGGCGCTGTCCGGTATGCCCTTGACCGAGCGACTGCTTTGATCCACGAACTTTCGGGCGGAGAAGTGCTGAAGGGGGCGATCGACATTTACCCGAAGAAGATCAAAGAGCGGAACATCACACTGCGGCCGGCGAGGGTAAACAGGGTTCTGGGGACGGATCTGACAGCACCCGATATAGTCCGGTCGCTCAAGTTGTTGGAGATCCCGCTGGTGAGGAGGTCCAAGGAGGCGATGACCTTCCGTGTGCCCACCTTCCGCGTGGACCTTGTCCAGGAAATCGATCTGATCGAAGAGGTGGCGCGGGTGCACGGTTACGATTCGATTCTGCCGCAGACGACCGCAGCGATTGATTTCGGCGTCACGCGGATGGACGTGGACGCAGTTGAAAAGGCGAGAAGTCAGCTCATCGGACAGGGCTTTCGAGAGATCATCACCAATCCGATGCGCGATGAGGCCCGATCGGTCCCTCCCGGTGTAGACCCTGTCCGGGTCTTGAACCCGTTGAGCAAGGACATGGCGATCATGCGGCCATCGCTTTTGCCGGGGATGCTGGACGCCGTCGCTCTCAATCAGCGACACGGGAATGCGGATCTTCGGTTGTTTGAGGTCGGGCATGTTTTTCGCAGAGATCCGACAGCGGAGAACCGGCTGGTGGATGATTATGCCGAGGAAGAGAGGGTCGGTATCGCGATCTGCGGAAAGGCGAACCCGCCTCACTGGAGCGGTGGGGACCGGTTGGCCGATATTTATGACCTGAAAGGGGCCGTTGCGGCATTCCTGGAAGCGCTTGGGCTTGACAAAAGTCGCTTTATTTCCTATCCTACCAGCAATGGTTTAATAGAAGAGGGTCTGGCCGTTGAAATTCAAGGACTTCCCTCGGGGACCCTTGGAAGGGTAACGGCAGAGACGTTAGCGCGGTACGGCATTGAAGGAGACGTTTTCGTTGCTGAGTTGCAGGTCGCGCGGCTTGAGAAACGGGCACGGCCGATGTACCGGCCGCTTCCCCGTTACCCGGTCGTCCGACGGGACGTCGCCTTCATTCTTGATGTTGCAACCGAGTCCAGCCGGGTGGAAGAAGAAATTCGACGCTCGGGGAGTGAACTCCTGGTTTCGGTGACGGTGTTCGATGTGTATCGTGGGTCCGAACTGCCGGCAGGAAAAAAGAGTCTCGCATTCGCCCTCTCGTTGATGTCGCAGGAAAAGACATTGACGGATCAGGAGATTGACGAGGCCGTCGCCGGCATCGTCAGGCACATCGGGCAGACGTTCAGTGCCGTTCTCCGCAGCGCCTAACATCCTGGTACCGGGAGGGACAGTCGAACCGGATTACGGACTAACTGGCAGAGTGGAAACTCAACTCTCAGATAAGAACACACTGGACACTTCTCTCAACGCACTGTGGGAGAGAGCGCGAACTGCCGTCGATCTCATCGGCAGACTGCGGGAAGAGAACCGTGTGCTTGACGAGAGGGTTCATGAACTCGAACAGCGGCTGCAGTCGGTGCAGCAGCAGTTCCGAGACGTCCAAGAACAGCTCAAGGCGCAGCCACTTCAGCAGGTTACACAGGGACCTCCGCAGCCGTCCTTACACAACGGTGAACTGGAAGCCCTGAAGGGACGCGTGAAGGAAATCCTGGCAAAACTCGACGCGTATCTTTGACGAATCCCAAACTCGATCACAGAGCGTACCCGCACGATCATGGAACGAAAGAGCATCAGAGTTAAGATTTTCGGATCGGAGTATCCTCTTCGCGGAGAAAGCGAAGAGTTCACACGGCGGGTCGCAACATACGTCGATGAGATGATCAGTTCAATTCACGCGAAAATCCCTGAACAGCCCACCCTGACCGTAGCCGTTCTTTCGGCGCTGAACATCACGGAAGACCTCTTTAAGGAACGTGATCAGTCGCGGGAGATGACGGCGATGGTACGCGGTGAGCTCGACAAGCTGACTGAGTATTTCGATACCTGTCTTCACGCGTAGCCGTGAAGACCGCCTTCAGCCGTTCTTTGCATATTGCAGTACTGTCGTGTACGGATGAAAAAATCCGCACCGTCAGCCGTCTCAACACAAAATAAAGAACCAACACTTTGTTTTCTGGGAGCCCGGCTCGCGTGCGTTGATTGCATGCCCCACGCCTTAACAGCAGTCTTGCGATGACACCCGATGGTTGGGGAGAGCGAGAAGGGGAAGCGAAAAACGCGCCGGCGTGCACCCACTGTGCTCGGAAGGGTTCTTTATAGATGTGCCTTCCTGATGCGGTTGTCTCGTGCGGATTTTTTATTTTTTCCAGGAGGTGAATCATTGCCACGAAGGAGGTTGTATGGCCTTAGAGATCCTTATCGCCGTCACCTCATTGCTGGGGGGAGCGGTGATTGGATGGGTACTGAACGCCCGCAACGGGCAAAACAAGATTACATCAGCAAAGGACGCAGCACGAAAAATCATTGAAGACGGGGCAAAGGAAGCCGACACACTGAAACGGGAGAAGCTCCTTGAAGTCAAGGACGAGTGGTATCAGAAGAAGAAGGAGTTCGATACCGATGTCCAGAGCAAGAGGACCAAGCTGCAGGCCCAGGAAAAGGCAATCGAGATCCGGGAGGAGAACATCGACCGCAAAGTCGAACTCCTGGGAAAGAAGGAACGGGAACAGGTAAATTTCAAGCGCCAGATCGAGGACCGGGCGCGCTATGTCGATCAGCGCCAATCGGAGCTGGACCGGCTGATCGGCGAGGAGAACCAGAAACTGGAACGGATCTCCGGTCTCGCCCGCGAAGAGGCGAAAAAGCTTCTCGTCGAAAACCTCACGAACGAAGCCCGCTCGGAAGCCGCACAATTGCTGAAGGAGATCCGGGACAAGGCGCGCGACGATGCCCGCAAAGAGGCACAGAAGGTCATCATCCAGGCGATCCAGCGCACCGCGGCCGACCATTCGGTCGAGACGACGGTCAGCGTCCTGAACATTCAGAGCGATGAGATGAAGGGGCGGATTATCGGACGCGAGGGGAGGAACATCCGCGCGTTCGAGGCCGCCACGGGAGTCGATGTGATCGTCGATGACACCCCTGAAGCGGTCATCCTCTCCGCCTTCGATCCTTTCCGCCGCGAAGTCGCGCGAATTGCGCTTGAACGCCTCATCGCCGACGGTCGCATCCACCCCGCCCGAATCGAAGAAGTTGTCGAGAAAGTCCGTGGAGAACTCGAGGAGGAGACGCTCCGCGTCGGCGAGAACACACTGATCGAGGTCGGTCTGCACCCGACCCACAGGGAAATTCTGGGCCTTGTGGGCAGGATGAAATACCGGTCGAGCTATGGCCAGAACATGCTGCAGCACAGCATTGAAGTGGCTTTCCTTGCCGGCATGATGGCGGCGGAGCTCGGACTCGATGCGCAGCTTGCCAAACGTGCCGGACTGTTCCATGATATCGGGAAATGTGTCGACCGTTCGATCGAAGGCCCGCATGCGCTGATAGGGTTCGAACTCCTGAAGAAGTACGGTGAACACTCTATTGTCGTGAATGCCGTCGGTGCGCACCACGATGACATCCCGATGGAATCGCCGATCGCTGCTTTGGTCCAGGCAGCTGATGCCATCAGCGGCGCACGGCCGGGGGCGAGGCGGGAATCGGTCGAAGGCTATGTCAAGCGGCTCGAAAAGCTCGAATCGTTCGCGCAGTCCTTCCAGGGCGTCTCGAAAACCTATGCGATCCAGGCAGGACGGGAAGTGCGCGTTGTGGTGGAACAGGACCAGGTCGATGATGCCCGCGCGGATCAGCTGGCGCACGATATCGCGGCCAAGGTTGAAAAAGAGATGGAGTACCCGGGACAGATCAAGGTAACGGTCATCCGCGAATACCGCTCGATCGCCTATGCAAAGTGATCGCCCGTTCAGGCTCGTCGGCGTGACGGGAGGGATCGGAAGCGGGAAGAGCACGGTCTGCAGGTGTTTTGAGCAGCTCGGACGGCTCGTCATCAGCGCGGACGAGATCGCGCGTGTGCTGACGGAATCCGACCAGGGCGTACGGACGGCACTTCGATCCGCGTTCGGGAAGGAGATCTTCCGTCAGGACGGATCACTCGACCGGGGGGGTCTGGCGAAAATTGCGTTCGCCTCCGAAGAGCAGACCACCCGCCTCAATGCGATCGTCCACCCGAAGGTGTTCGAGGAAATCGACCGGTCTCTTGCGCGCGAATCGCCGGGACGCACGATGCCGTACGTGGTGATCGAGGCGGCGCTGATCTACGAGAGCGGTATGGACGAATGGCTCGACCGCGTGGTCGTCGTGGATGCTCCGGAACGGATCCGCATTGACCGGGTGGTCGCCCGCGACGGGACGTCCGCCGGAGAAGTCCGGAAGCGGATTGCCGCCCAGTGGCCGGCGCAAGACAAGGTGCGATGGGCGGATTTTGTGATCGTGAATGATCGGAACACCGTCACCCTCGGGGAGAAAGTGCGGCTGATTGACGCCGTCATACGCGCTCTGCCCCCGGGGGACCTCCCCGAAACAGAGTGAATCGCTGCATTTCTTGACAATCCCTCGGTGACGTTATATATTTTTTTGACGGGCTGACCTCCGAAATCCCGCCGCCGTTCCCTGTGCAAGACCGGCCATGACGAACCCGAAATACAAAAAGAAGCTGGAAGACCTCCTGGTCATCTGCGAGAAGAATCTTCCGAAGCTCGATGAAGCGCTGATCCGCCGCGCGTTTGACTTCGGCTTCAACGCACACCGGCATGACATGCGTGCCTCGGGAGAGCCTTTCTTCGATCACCCCTACGAAGTCGCGCGCATCGTCGCAAAAGAGATCCCCCTCGACGATATCTCCGTCGCAAGCGCCCTCCTCCACGACGTCGTCGAGGACACCGAGTACCAGATCAGCGATATCCGCGAGGAGTTCGGCGACACGATTGCCGACATCGTTGACGGTGCGACGAAGATCTCCGACCTCGTCAAGAGCCATGACGTTACGCAGGCCGAGAGCTACCGGAAGATGCTGCTCTCGATGGTGAACGATGTGCGCGTGATGCTGGTGAAGTTCGCCGACCGTCTCCATAATATGCGCACGCTCGAATACCTCTCCCCCGAGCGCCAGAAGCGGATTGCGCGCGAAACGCTCGATATCTACGCGCCGTTCGCCAACCGGTTCGGCCTCGCCGGGATCAAATGGGAGCTGGAAGACCTGTCCTTCAAGTACCTTCACCGCGACGCCTATGACGCGATTGCACGGGAGCTCAAGTCGCGCAGACGCGAACGCGAACACTACATCCGGAAGTTCAGCCAGCCGATCGAACACCGCCTGCGTGAAGCCGGTTTTAAGTTTGAAATCACCGGACGCCCGAAGCATCTCTATAGCATCTACAACAAGATGCTGAAGAGGAACAAGCCCCTGGAAGAGATCTACGACCTGTTCGCCATCCGTATCATCCTCGATACGGAAGACAGCAACCAGTGCTTCGCCGTGTACGGGATCGTCTCCGACATCTATATCCCGAATCCCGAACGCTTCAAGAATTATATCTCGGTCCCGAAAAAGAACGGCTACCAGTCCATTCACACCACGGTCGTCGGGCCCGAAGGAAAGATGGTGGAAGTGCAGATCCGCTCGAAGAAGATGCACGAAGTCGCGGAGAAGGGGATCGCGGCGCACTGGATGTACAAGGAAAATGTCGTGACGGTCGACGAGGAGCTCGCAAACTGGGCCAACTGGGTGCGCGACATTTTCGAGAACGCGATCGAGGGTCAGGTTCCGACCCAGCAGCTCATGGAGAGCTTCAAACTCAACCTGTATCAGGACGAGATTTATCTCTTCACCCCGAAAGGGGACTTGAAGATCCTGCCGACCGGCGCCACGCCCATCGATTTTGCCTACGAGATCCATTCGAATATCGGGAACCACACCCTCGCTGCGAAGGTCAATGGGCGCATCGTCCCCCTGGACAGCACGCTGAAGAGCGGCGACCAGGTCGAGATCATCACGTCGAAGAACCAAACACCGAACCCGGACTGGGAGAAGTTCGCATCGACCCACAAGGCCAAGGCGCACATCCGGCGTTGGATCAGGGAAGAACAACGCAAGGCGATCGAGGAAGGAAAAGAGATCTGGGAAAAACGCCTCAAGAAGGCGAAGCTCTCGGTCAACGAAGACACCCTTCTGGAATTCCTGCACCGGCGCAAGATGGAGAACCTCTCCAGTTTTTATCTTTCGCTGCGGCAGGAGAAGGTGAACCCTGACGAGATGATCGCCCAGCTCCAGGAAGAACAGAAACACCCGCAGTCCTCCGCGCCGGAGGAAGAGCGCATTGACGGCCTGTTCAATCGGTTTATCACGAGTGCCCGGGGAACATCCTCGGGCATCGTGCTGAATGGGACCCTTGACAACTTCATGCACCACTACGCGAAGTGCTGTCACCCCATCCCGGGGGACGATGTGGTGGGGTTTCGTGACGACCGGCGAGGGAATCAAGATTCATCGCCGGTCCTGCAAGAACATCGAGGGGATGATGCGTCTGGAGCCGAGCCGGATCATGGATGTGCAATGGCCGTCCGAGAGCATCGCGACCTTTGTTGCCGGAGTGAAGATCGCCGGTGACGACCGCCAGGGGATGCTGAGCGATGTCACCCATGCGATCTCGTCGTATCTCAACACCAACATCCGGAGCGTGAATATCGATGCGCAGGATTCGGTGTTTGACGGGACGTTCATCATCGACGTGAAGGACACCGGGCACCTGGAACGCATTCTCGAGAAAATCCGCCGTGTCCCCGGCGTAAAACGGGCGGAGAGGTTCGACCAATGAAGGCCCTTCCGGGGCGCGTCCTCGGCATCGACTACGGAACAAAACGCCTCGGACTCGCGGTCAGCGATCCGTTGCGGGTGGTGGCGGGCGGCGTTGCGGCGATACCGCATGACGAGCATCTCATGGAGCGCCTTGCGGAACTCGTTCATGAGCTCAGCCCCGTCCTCATTGTCGTGGGCATGCCCTATGCTCCCGACGGAGGAAAGGGGACGATGGCAAAGGAAGTGGAGAAGTTTATCGAGGACCTGAAAGCGGTCCTCGCGATCCCTGTTCAGACGTGGGATGAGAGTCATACCAGTACAAAAGCACAGGAGATCATTCGCACATCGGGGATGCGACGGCAGCGCCGGCGCGAACGCGGGAGAGTGGATACGATGGCTGCGCGAATCCTGCTGCAGGAATTCCTGGAGGGGAACGCGCCGCAACGGGAGTCCATGAACGAGGGTGAACCGTGAACGTCCTCCTTTGGGTGAGGAGGCATCCCTGGAAGTCTCTTCTCCTCGTCGTTGCAATCGTCGTCGTGGCGGAGTTGCTGACAATTCCGTGGTGGGGGGTTGCGCAGCTAGCGCGCGAGAACCCGGCAGAGACGGCCCTGATGCGCCAACGCATCGATGAGGCCAGACGGTCGGGGAAGAAACTCCGGATAGTCCATCTCTGGATTCCGTTGAGCAGGCTCCCGCACTCTGTCGGTGAAGCGGTCGTCGTGGCGGAGGACGGGACATTCTACGAACACGGCGGGTTTGACTGGTATGAGGTGGGCCAATCGATCGAGCGGAATTTCGAGGAGCATCGCCTTGCCCGCGGCGGTTCGACGATAACACAGCAGCTTGCAAAGAACCTTTTTCTCTCCACGTCGAAGGATCCCGTCCGGAAGGTGAAGGAAGCGATCCTCACGCTGCTTCTCGAACACGATCTGTCAAAAGACCGCATCCTTGAACTGTACCTGAACAATATCGAGTGGGGCCCGGGGATTTTCGGCATTGAGTCGGCGGCAAGGACATACTTTTCCAAATCTGCGGCGGATCTCTCCCCGGACGAGGCATTTCGTCTGGCTGCGGTGATCCCCAGCCCGCTCCGGCACCGGCCCGACACGGATTCCCGGTACGTTGTCCGCCGGTCGGCCATCGTTGAACGAAGGCTGGATGCACGACGGAGAGGAATTCCCATCACAACGGAGGAGGAAGATTCGATCGCGACATCATCAGAGGTGACACCGGATACTACGCGGCTGACGGATTCCAGCGATACGGAAGGCGAGTGACCATGGACTACAAAGATGTCGACAGTCTGATCGAACAGGGAGAAGGGTTCGAAGTTGAATTCAAACGAAAAGTGTCGTCACCAGAGAAGATTGCACGGGCACTCATCGCATTTGCCAATACCGACGGAGGACACATTCTGTTTGGCGTCGATGACGACGGGACGGTTGTCGGCGTCGAGAGCGAAAAAAGCGAAGTGGATCTGATCCAGCAGGCGGGACGCGATTTCTGCCTGCCCCCGATTAATCCCGAAATCGATATTGTCGCGTATGACGGGACCGATGTCATCGTCGCATATATTCCGGAAAGCGACAACAAGCCCCACCAGTATTCGGGTCCGAATGATCATGGTGAACCCGGCTCCCGGGTCTATATTCGCGTCCAGGACAAGACGGTGCTCGCCAGCAGAGAGGTCGTGAAAGTCTTGAAAGACGAGCGTTCGGATGCGCCCCCGTTGCGTATGGAGATCGGCGCGAATGAGAAACAGCTGCTGCAGTACCTTGACGGTCACGAGAGAATCACGACCAAGGAATTCAGTCACCTTGTAAATATCTCGGAGCGCCGGGCATCACGGATCCTTGCGACGCTGGTCCGCGCGGGCGTAATCAGGATCCACACGATGGAGCGCACTCCCTACTTCACGCTCGCGTTTGATCTTTTTCAGTAGGGGTCTGAAGCGTCGAAGTCATGCGGAACGCCAGATGCGCGAGAGCTCGAAGACGGCGATGCCGAAGGCGACTGCTGCATTCAAGGAGTGCTTGATACCGAACATCGGGATCTCGATGGCGAAGTCTGAAGCTTCGAGGAGTCCTTCCGAGACGCCGGTGAGCTCGTTCCCCACAATGATGCACAGGGGAAAGTCGTCTTTCTGAATTGCATGGTACGGCCTGCTTTGCGTTGTCTGTTCCAATACGCAAACGGTCGCTCCTCTTTTCTTTGCCGATGCCACCGCTGCGCGCGGATCCTCGAAATACTCCCACGGTACGCTGTGCGTTGCTCCGAGAGCAGTTTTTTCGATCTCTTTCCTCGGTGGTGTGGGCGTGTATCCCGTGAGATACAGCCGATCGAGAAGGACGCCATCTGCGGTCCTGAACATCGATCCGACATTGTAGAGACTGCGGATATTGTCCAGGAGAGCAATCACGGGGAGGCGTGTTGCCTGGGGGAGGGAGAGCGGCGTCTGTCGGTGGACCGCAATTTCCCCGGTTCGGAGCTTACGCATAGACGATTGGGCGAAAAAAGGGCGTTTTCTTGAGATAGGACTCATGTCCTCTTCTTGGCTCAAGCCGGGTTACGATGAATCACGACTCCGCTTGAAGGTTGCAAACAGGGGAAAAAAGCGGTAAATTACTATTCCATTCTCAAAAAAGGCGGAATTGCATTCCGGGCATTTTGTTGTTGCCATTGATGGGCCGGCAGCATCCGGCAAGAGCACGACAGCGCGCAGGTCTGCGGAGCAACTCGGATTTCTTCACCTCGATACCGGTGCAATGTACCGCGCGGTTACGCTCAAGGTGCTGCGGGAACGAATTCCGTTGGAGGATGAGGTGGCGATCCGGACGATGATGGAAGGGACGGAAATCGAGCTGAGGAATCCCGGAGGAACGCTGACGGTGCTTCTCGACGGCGTAGAGGTGAATGCCGAGATCCGGACGGAAGCGGTCACGCGTGCAGTAAGCGCAGTCAGCCGTCTTCGCGAAGTACGGACGGCAATGGTGCGGGAGCAACGCCGGGCGGCGCAGCATTCGGACATTGTCGCAGAAGGGCGAGACATCGGGACCGTGGTCTTCCCCGATGCGGATTTGAAGTTCTTTATGGTTGCCGGCATCGGCGCCCGGGCCCGCAGGCGGCGGGTCGAGCTTGCCGGCCAGGGAATCGCCATGGAGCTTGAAGCAATCGCCGAAGCAATCCGGAAACGCGATCTGCTCGACTCGACGCGCAGCGAGAGCCCTCTCCGCAAAGCGTCGGACGCAATGGAGATCGATACGTCCGACCTGACGATTGATGAACAAGTGGCGATTGTCGTGAATGCGACACGGGAGCGACTGGAGAGGATCGACAGGAAATGAGAATTACTGTGGACCGGAACGCCGGGTTTTGCTGGGGCGTGGTGCGGACGATCGATGCTGCGGAACAGGAATTGCAGTCCGGAGAACCGCTCTATTCCCTCGGGCCCATTATCCACAATCCCCAGGAGATCGAACGGCTCCGCGCAAAGGGGATGGAGGTCGTTGGCCACGATGACTTCGGGAGACTTCGCGGGAAGCGCGTTCTGATCAGAGCGCACGGAGAGCCGCCGTCGACATATGCCAGCGCGCGCGACCACGGGATCACGATCGTCGATGCAACGTGCCCGGTCGTCACCAAGGTGCAGGAGCGGATCAGGAAATTCTACGACGACGGTTATCAGGTCGTTATTTTCGGAAAGAAGGACCACGCGGAGGTGATCGGGCTGGTCGGTCACACGAACAACGAGGCCGTCGTGGTGAAGTCCGTCGGGGAACTGGACAGCGTCAATTATTCCCGGAAGACCGTCCTCTTTTCCCAGACGACGATGGACAAGCCGACGTTCTATGAAATCGCGCGCATCCTGCGCGAACGGATCCGGGAGTTCGAGGTCGGCACGTTCGAAGAAGCGGCGATCAGTTTTCACGCGAAGGACACGATCTGCGGCCAGGTCTCGGGCAGAGACAAACGGCTGAGAGAATTTGCGCGGACGAACGATGTCGTCCTGTTTGTGGCAGGCAAGGATTCCTCCAACGGGAAGGTCCTGTACGAAATCTGCCGGTCCGAGAACGCGCGGACCCATTTTGTCGAACGGGTTGACGACATCCAGAAGACGTGGCTTGACGGCGCGACGTCGGTCGGGATCAGCGGGGCGACGTCGACACCGCAGTGGCTGATGGAAGAGGTGAAGAAAGCGCTTGAACGCATGGACGGCACGGTGTAGCGCGTCCGCAAATTTTATCCGTCATCATAATTCACTCCTAACACAACAAGAAGCTTCCATCCGTGCCCGTTGCTGCCTGACCGGAGATGACGGCGGAAAGGCGAACGATGCGTGGATGAGTCCCGGCGACAATCGGGACGTTATGTGAAACAAGAGGAGGATGAATGGCTGAGGAACACTCCATCATGAGCAGTACAGCAACAGCTGCACCTGCACAGAAGAAACAGTCGGCACGATCGGGCGCGCTTCGCGCGGAAGCGATTGCCGACCGTGAATACAACGAATCCGAATACAATGAAATGAAGGCGCTCTATGAGCGCACCCTTGGCAAGATCAGCGAAGGGGAGATTGTGAAGGGGAGAGTCGTTGCCATAAGAGATTCGGATGTCCAGGTCGATATCGGCTTCAAGAGCGAAGGTACCGTTTCCCTCCAGGAGTTCACCAACCGGGACGATTTGAAGGTAGGTGATGAGATCGAGGTGTTCCTGGAGAGCGTCGAGAATAAGGATGGCCAGCTCGTTCTGTCGCGCAAGCGGGCCGACTTTATGCGCGTCTGGGAGCGGGTGACGAAGGCCTTTGACACTGGCGAAGTCCTGCAGGGGCGTTGTGTCCGCCGGATCAAGGGCGGCATTGTGGTGGATCTCCTTGGCATCGATGCATTCCTCCCCGGCTCGCAGATTGACGTGCGACCTGTCCGCGATTTTGACGCGTTCATCGGACGTATTCTTGATTTCCGCGTCGTGAAAATCAATCATCCTTCCGAAAACGTCGTGGTCAGCCATAAGGTCCTTGTGGAAGAGGAAATGAAGGGTCAGCGCGAAGCGATCCTCAAGAGCCTCGAAAAGGGCCAGATCCTCGAAGGGACTGTGAAGGCCATCACCGACTTCGGCGTCTTCGTCGACCTCGGCGGCGTCGACGGCCTTGTCCATATCACGGATCTTTCGTGGGGCCGCATCAATCACCCGTCCGAAATTGTGAAGCTCGACCAGGTGATCAACGTCGTCGTGCTCGACTTCGACCAGGAAAAACGCAGGATCTCCCTCGGCTACAAGCAACTCCAGCCGCACCCGTGGGAAAATATCGAGACGAAGTACCCTGTCGGGACGAAAGTCACCGGCAAAGTCGTCTCCCTCGCGGACTATGGAGCATTCGTCGAGATCGAGAAGGGCATCGAAGGGCTTATCCATATCTCGGAGATGAGCTGGACACAGCACATCAAGCATCCGTCCCAGGTCGTCTCGATGGGACAGATGGTGGATGCCGTGATCCTCAGCCTCGACAAGGATGCCAAGAAACTGTCGCTGGGAATCAAACAGCTCGAGCCGGATCCGTGGCTCACGCTGATGCAGAAATATCCGGTCGGGTCCCGCCACACGGGCGTCGTCCGCAACCTGACCAACTTCGGCGTCTTCGTCGAACTGGAGCAGGGCGTCGACGGACTCGTGCACATTTCCGACCTCTCGTGGACGAAGAAAGTGCGCCATCCCGGCGAGATCGTGAAGAAAGGCGACGAGCTCGAAGTCGTCATTCTGAGCGTCGACGTGGACCAGCGCAGGATTTCCCTCGGACACAAGCAGGTGGAAGAGAATCCGTGGGACACCTTCGGCGACCGGTTTAAAGTGGGGACCGAAGTGGAAGGCAAGATCGTCCGCATCATTGAAAAGGGCGTGATCGTGGAGCTGCCGCTCGGCGTGGAAGGGTTCGTTCCCGTCTCCCAGCTCTCGACGACCCCGATCAAGAATATCGCCGACAAGTTCAAAGCCGGCGACGATCTTCCGCTGAAGGTCGTGGAGTTCGACAAGGATTCGAAGCGGATCGTGCTCTCCGCCGCCGAATTCCTGAAGGGAAAAGAATCAAAGATCGTTCAGGACTACATGGCCGCGCACAAATTGCAGGTTCAAACACTTGGTGAAACTGCGACGATTCACGGCCAGACCCCTGAAGGCGACACATCCATTCCGACGGAGAACTGACGCTGTACGCTTCGGAGGAAGAAAGGACGCCTGAGAGGGAGAGGTAATCCGTGAACCGATAATACACTAGAGCTGCCCCTCGATGCTTTGGGGCAGCTCGTTCTATTTCTAAAAGGATCAATCGACGATAGTCGGTGGACAATTGACAATAGTCAACGGGGGTGTCCATTGTCGATTGTCAACTGACCATCGTCCATGAGGATTTTCCGATGCCGCGAGTCGCTCTTCATACCCTCGGCTGTAAACTGAACTATGCCGAGACCTCCATGATCGGGAAGCAATTCCTGGACCGCGGCTATGCCCTGGTGCCGTTTGGAGAACCCGCGGACGTCAACGTGATCAACACCTGCAGCGTGACGGAGAAGGCGGACCAGGAATGCCGGCAGATGATCCGTCGCGCCCTCCGCGCGGCGCCGGATTCGTACGTGATCGTGACCGGCTGCTATGCCCAGCTTGCACCCGACGAAGTTGCCACGATCGACGGGGTCGACCTTGTCGCAGGCACGAGGGAGAAATTTGATCTCCTGACGCTTGCGGGGGACATCCGGAAGCTGTCATGCGCTGCCATCCATGTCTCTTCTCTCGATGTTCCGCAGACCTTCTCACCGGCGTGGACCACGGAGGCGGGGGGGCGAACGCGTGCGTTCCTCAAGGTGCAGGATGGCTGCGACTACTCGTGTTCGTTCTGCACGATCCCGAAGGCCAGGGGTGCGAGCAGAAGCCAGGCAATCGGAGAAGTGATGCGCGCAGCACAGGGACTGGTCGAGACCGGCTATAAGGAGATAGTCCTCACTGGGGTGAATGTGGGTGATTATGGCCGGGGCGGTGGGTCGTCGTTGGCTGCGCTTCTGGAAAGTCTTGTTCAGGTCAAAGGCCTTGAACGGCTCCGCATCAGTTCCATTGAACCGAATTTACTGACCGACAATATCCTCGACTTGATCAGTGCGAACCCGCTTCTTTGTAAGCACTTACATCTTCCTCTTCAAAGTGGTTCAGATGACGTTCTGAGCAGAATGCGACGCCGATACAAGAGTGCCTTCTATCGAAATGTGATAGAAAAGATCCACCGCCGGATCCCAAATTGCGGCATCGGCGCAGACGTGATCGTGGGCTTCCCCGGCGAGACAGACGTGCTGTTTACAGAGACGCAAACGTTTCTCGCAGACCTGCCCCTCTCATATCTCCATGTGTTTACGTATTCGGAGCGCCCGGGAACTCTGGCCTCAGGAATGCCGGACGCCGTTCCTCCCATCGCACGATCGCGACGCAACGCGCTCTTGCGCTCCATGGGAGAGAGGAAACGGCAGGCCTTTCTCATGCAGCAGACCGGGAAGAGAGCAAGAGTCCTCCTCGAATCCGAAGAAGACGAAGGCTTGCGGTTTGGCTTCACCGGGAATTACTGCCGGGTGGGCGTCCCCTCCGCCGGAACCCGGGAGAATCAGCTGGTCGACGTCCAAATCGATCAGGTGTTGGGTGGGTACTGTGTCGGCGATATGGTGAGCGAAGCATGAAGATCATTGCTGTTGAACCCCAGAGCATCGCCGAAGAACTCGGCCTTCACCCGGGGGACGAACTCCTCGAAATCAACGGGAAGCGCGTGCGGGACCATCTCGATGTGCGCTTTCATGAGGGAGATGAGAACATCACCCTGAAAGTGGCACGCGAAGGGGAGGTGATTCTCTTCGATATCGAGAAGAATGACGGCGAACGCATCGGGATGAATTTCGAGGAGATGCGGATCCTTTCCTGTGGAAATGATTGCATCTTCTGTTTTGTCGATCAGAACCCCAAGGGGCTCAGGAACCAGCTGTATTTTCGGGACGGAGACTACCGGCTGTCGTTCATGTACGGCAACTACACGACGATGACAAACGCCGGACCGGCCATCCTCCAGCGCATTGTTGAGCAGCGTCTCGCGCCCCAATACATCTCCGTTCATGCGACCGACCCGGAGGTCCGGCATGAATTAATGGGGCTGAAAAAAGACGATCACATTCTGGACAAGATCGCGTATCTTCACGACAACGGGATCGACATGCACACGCAGATCGTCCTGTGTCCGGGCTATAATGACGGTGACGTCTTGTTGAAAACCGTCAATGACCTCGCACGTTTCAAGAAACATGTCCGATCCCTTGCCATCGTGCCGGTGGGGCTCACGGACCACCGCTTCGGCCTTGCGCACCTTGGACGCGTCGATCAGCCCTATGCGCTGGAACTGCTCGAGAAGGTACAGGAGTGGCAAAAGGGATTTCGTGAAGAGCTCGGACGTTCATTCGTCTATGCGTCCGACGAGTTCTACGTCGTTGCGGGGAAAAATGTGCCTCCGTCGAGCTGGTACGACGGATTCGGCCAGCTGGAGAATGGCGTGGGCATGGTACGGAATTTTGTCACCCGGACGCGAAGCCAGGCGCGCAGGTTTCCCGCCTCGCTTCGTGCCCCACGCAGGCTCGTATTGATCACCGGTGAACTCGCCGCCGGGATGATCACTGCGGAGATTGTTCCGCTCCTGTCGCGCATTCGCAAACTGACGGTCGATGTTGTTGTGGCGCAGAACACACTGTTCGGCAGGAGCGTGACTGTGGCTGGACTTCTGTCGGGCAATTGCGTATATTCGGCAGTGCACCAGAGGGAGCCGGGTGACCTTCTCCTCCTTCCGCCCGACATTCTCAATACTGATGGTGTGTTTCTGGATGACATGACCGTTCCGTCTCTCGCCGAAAAAGTGGGTGGCGCGCGCATCATGGTTTTTGATGGGTACTGGTCTCACGTCCTTTCTTCGCTGAATCAGATCACAAGGAGTGCCTAGCCTGGATCTTGGTCCCTCGTTTTTTGCCACCAACGCATCGATCCGCACATCCTTAAAGGAATGACAATGGTGTCCAGGCCCTTCCTTCTGATGAGTTGTCTTCTTCTCGCCCCACTCGCCCGGTCACAGGACAATGGCGGCCGGTCACCGTTCGCACCAGAACTCTCGTCCGAGAAACTCGTCCTCCTTCACAGCTCAGACGCCTATCGCTCCCTTGACCTGTTTTCCACGATGAAACCGTCGCCGGATCAGGATCAACCTGTCTCTCTGGAAACGAAGAAATCCGTAGGATTGGCCGTTCTCTATTCCCTCGCGGTCCCGGGCATGGGAGAGCTGTATGCCGGCGGGTTTTCAAGCGGAAAATACTTTTTGGGAGCGGAAGGACTTCTCTGGCTTACGTATGCGGTTTTTGACATCAGGGCCTTCGCGCTGCAGGATGATGGGCGGGCCTTTGCGTCTGCCCACGCCGGCGTCATCCCCGCGGGAAAGAGCGATCAGTTCTACGTTGATGTAGGGAATTTTCTGACGCTTGCAGACTACAATGCAAAGAAGATGCGCGACCGGACCTCGGACCTTGTCTACGATCCCGCAGCGGGGTATAATTGGTCATGGGACACCGACGCGAACAGGATGGCGTTCCGGGATCAACGGGTACGCGCCGACAACGTGTTCAACAACCGGAAATTCGTTCTCGGCGCGATTCTGGTCAATCATATTGCGAGCGCGATCAACGCCGCCCGCACTGCGATATCACATAACAAAGAGCTGTCCGGCATTCTGGGAGACCTCAGGTTTGAAACATCCGTCCAGGGAGGGTGGTCGAACCCCCAGGGTGTGACCTTGACCGTGATTCGACCATTCTAGGCAGGACTCACTATGCACTGTTTCAAGCTGGTAATCGAGTTTGACGGAACACATTTCGTCGGCTGGCAAACCCAACTCAACGGGAGAAGCGTCCAGGAAGAGGTCACGAAAGTGCTCGAACAGGTGCTGCAGGAGCCGATTTCGGTCATCGGTTCCGGGCGGACGGACGCGGGAGTCCATGCACGGGGAATGGCCGCAGGGTTCAAGACAAACTCGGGGATGCGATCGGGTGAAATCATGAGCAGCCTGAACGGAATCCTCCCGGAGGATATTTACGTCTGCTCGGTCGAAGAAGTGGATGAAAAATTCCACGCGCGCTACGATGCGAAAGACCGGATGTACCGCTATTTCATCACACTTCGACCGACGGCCATCGGCCGGTTTTACCACTGGCATGTCCGGTACCCCTTGCGTATCTCCGCGATGAACGACGTCGCCGCGCTCATTGTGGGCGAGCATGACTTCACGTCATTCTCAAAATACGATGAAGCCGCAAAGAACTATCAGTGCTTCGTCACCGAATCCTTCTGGCAGGAAACGCCCGCAACGCTCGTCTACCAGATTCGTGCGAACCGGTTCTGCTATGGCATGGTCCGCGGGCTGGTCGGGACAATGGTCGACGTCGGCCGCGGCTTTACTCCTGTTGCCGAGTTCTCGGAGATTCTGAAATCCTGCGATCGCAGGCGCGCAGGCATGGCGGCGCCCCCGCACGGATTGTTCCTCGAAGAAGTCCGGTACTGACCGGCCGTTCTCCCATCACCCATGAGCCTTCTTTCCTCCATCGGTCATCCCTTCGCCGCCCTGTTCCGCCACGGCGCCCGCCGAGGTCTGGCAAATCCCATCGGCGTGAACGTTCGTTCAGAGCAGCTTGCATTCGCGCCGGGCTCGCTGATTGCCGAGCGGTATCTCGTGAGAGAAGTGGTGGGGAAGGGCGGATACAGTGTCGTGTACAGAATCGTCGACGCGTACGACAACAACACCTATGCACTGAAAACCCTGCGCGACGATATCGCGAAGGACCCGGACACCCTGCAGTTGTTCCGCAAGGAGGCGTGGGTCTGGATCTCCCTGGAACCGCACCCCAATATCGTCCGCGCGGACTTTATCACCGAGCTTGACGGACGTCTCTGCATCGGGATGGAATTTCTTCCGAAGAACGCGGATGGTTTTTCGTCGCTCGACGGATACCTGAGCGCAATGCCCCCCGACCTCGAGCAGTCGATCCGGTGGCTGATTCAGGTGTGCCACGGGATGGAATTTGCGCGGAACCACGGCGTCCGGTGTCACAGAGACATCAAGCCTGCCAACATCCTCATTGACGCGAACCGCGTTGCGAAGGTCACAGATTTCGGGTTCGCGGAGGTCATCGACGCCGCACGCTATGCCGACATCAAGGGACCGCGGAAAAGTGTCGAGCAAGTCGGTTTTGGAACGCCGTTCTATATGTCGCCGGAACAATTTCTCAACGCGCCGCGTTGCGACGAGAGAAGCGATATCTATAGTCTCGGAATCATTATGTTTCAGATGGCGGCGCGGGGACGGCTGCCGTTCTTCCCCATTGGCAATGCAGACCCGGTCGATCGGGCAAAGTACTGGTCTGCCATGCACGACGTTCACGCCCACGGACAAATTCCCCACCTCGCATCACCGCTTTTTCCGATCATCAAGCGTTGTCTCGCGAAAGAGCCGAGCGGCCGGTATCAGGTCTTCCGCGATCTGCGGGTTGACCTTGAGGCGCTGCTCAAGGTAAGGTCGGGGAAAATTGAACCTCCGGCAATCGTGAAGAACGCCGAGGCCTGGGAAATCTACAACCGGGCCTATAGTCTTGCGAACCTCGGGGATTATGAAGCGGCGGTCGCCCAGTATGACCGATCGCTCGAACAGGATCCATCGAACGCCGATGCGTGGAACAACAAGGGGGTTTGTCTGCGGAAAATCGGGCGGATCCCCGAGTCCGTCTCATGCTTCGAGCAGGCGATCAACCTTGTCAGCGATCATCGGGCGGCGCATATGAATCTCGGAGTGACGCTCCGTATCATGGGTCATTACCGTGAATCCATCGCCTGGCTCGACCGGTGCACGAAGCTCGATCCGATGAACGAGACAGCATGGCTCAACAAAGGGCTGGCACAGGAGAGGCTCGGATTCGAACATGACGCCGCGGAATCCTTTCGCATTTTCCTTGCCCTTCCCCCGGTCGTCCTTACGAAATATGAACACCACGCAAGGGAATACATCCAGAAACATCCCAAGGCGCTCTGACCCGCTGCAGAAGCCCTCTTCGCCTTGACTCACGGCAATTTCCCGCCGATTCCCCCCGCATCACAATTCCCATCTCCAGCTGCTGGTGCGGAACCTGAACCATCGCAAGAACGTTGCAACTTGGTTCCAGAGCCACTTTGAGGAGGATGCATATGCGTCAGCGATGGCGATCGTTGCTCGTTCCCGTTCTTGTGGGCTCCTGCGCTGTTGGCGTGCTTCTTGGAGCGACACTTGGCGCAGAGATGAGTCAAAATGAGCCGAGTACGGGCATAGGCAAAACTGTGTACGCTGAGCGGTGTGCCCCATGCCATGGAGTAGCGGGGAAGGGGGACGGGCCGAACGCGTATTTCCTCGATCCCAAACCGAGAGATTTTACCACGGGAACGTTCAAGATTCGGACTACCGAGTCCGGCTCGATCCCTACCGACGACGATATTGCGCGGTCCATTTCTCTGGGCCTGCCGGGGACGGGGATGCCCGCGTGGGGGAAGTTTCTCAAAGGCGATACCCTGAAGGCGGTGGTTGCCTACGTCAAGTCGTTCTCGTCGAGGTTCAACTCGGACCAACCCAAAGCGATCAGGCAACCGGGCCCCTGGTCTGCGACTCCTTCGGGTATCGCGGCAGGGAAAATCGTGTATGCGAAACTCCAGTGCGGAGACTGCCACGGGATCGACGGTGAGGGAACGCAGGCGGTGTCAACGGAATTCGAGGACGACAGTGGCAACCGGATACGCGCCGCGAACCTCACGGAACCGTGGACGTTCCACGGCGGTCCGACGGCCGTCGACATCTATACGCGGTTCATAACAGGAATCGACGGGACTCCGATGCCGGCCTATGTTGGTTCTGCGTCAGACAGGGAGATGCGAGATCTTGCGGACTATGTGGTTTCAATGGGGCGAAGGCCGATCTGGCAGATGAGGCAGGCAGAAGTGGAGGCGCTATTCAAGAAGGAGCAGTCTGCGAATGGCAGCGATTCCCTGAAGAGGGGAGAATATCTCGTGAACGCACTGGGCTGTGCCCATTGCCACTCGCCGCTCGATTCGAACGGCATCTACATCGCGGGAATGAAGTATGCCGGGGGGCAAAAATGGGAACTCGGTCCGTACGGCACGATTGTCAGCTACAATTTGACATCGGATACTGCGACGGGGCTCGGTGCTTGGACCGACAAGCAGATCAAAGAAGTGCTGACGCATGGCGTCCGGCGCGATGGCTCTCGGATGTTGCCGTTTCCTATGCCCTGGACGTCGCTGGCGGAGTTTACGCCGGATGATCTCAATGCGATCGTGGCATATCTCAGGACGATCCCGCCGATCCAGAATGCCATTCCCGATCGGCAGCCACTTGGCTTCTTGACATATCTATCAGAGAAGTTCAAGATGTTGATCCTCAAAAAGGAACTCATCGGGTATGTGTACGCGGGCAATTTCGGCTTGTCTCAAGGACCAGAACACGAAACTCCAGCACCTGGCGGGGAGGTGAAACCATGAAGAGGATCCTTAAATGGATTGGGATAGTCCTTGGGGGACTTGTCGTTATAAGCTTTCTCTTCTTTCTTTATTTTATCCCTCCATTTACCCTTGCTCCGCCCTCGACGTTCTCGCAGCCTGAGGTGGAGGCGGGTCCGAATCTGGAGAAGGTGTCTGACCCGGCTGAACGTCTCATTGCAGAGCGAGGCCAGTACCTTGTCAAGACCGGAGGGTGTTCGGGTTGTCATGTCTCTGCAGGGCCGAATGGGGCCCCCCAATTCGGGCGGTATCTTGCCGGGGGTGCGAGGATCATCGTGAAGAATGAAGGAGCCGCCTATTCGTATAACCTCACTCCCGACAAAGAGACGGGACTCGGCAATGTCTCACGTGAGCAAATTGTCCAGATCCTGAAAACGGGGCAACTTCCCGATGGCAGGATCTTGAACGACCATCAAATGCCATGGACTATTTACTCGCACTTGAGTGAGGAAGATCTTTACGCCATAGCGACTTATCTCAGTCTGTTGGAACCGATTCCGGGCAAGATCCCAAACCCCGAACCGGAGGCAACGATTACTGTCCCGGGCGCCCTTGAAGCATTCTCGGTTCTCGATCGATCACAGCATTGATTTTCTCGGGACCGGTGTGTACCATTGAGTGTATCCCGCCGGAATCCTCCCGCATGCATCATTTCAATCATGCAGCGGGAGGATTTCATGCTTTCACGCGTTCTGAGCGCCACCACCTACGGTGTCAATGCCTATCTGATCGATGTTGAATCCAACATCGAGTCCAATGTCCCTTCATTTGCGGTTGTCGGCCTGCCGGACAATGCCATTCGGGAGAGTCGCGAGCGTGTTTGCGCCGCGATCCGGAATAGCGGATGGAAGTTTCCGTACCGTAAAATCACCATCAACCTCGCGCCTGCCGATATCCGGAAGGAAGGGTGCGGGTTCGACCTTCCCATCGCGGTGGCGGTTCTCTCGTGCAGTGCACAGATCATTTCGACCCAGTTGGATGATTATGCACTCATCGGCGAACTTGCCCTGGATGGATCCTTGCGCCCGGTGAGAGGGGTTTTGCCGATCGCGCTGGAGGTTCGACGGCGGAAGCTCCGCGGGTTGATTGTGCCGAGGGAGAACGGGCGCGAAGCGGCGATGGTAGAGGGGATCGACGTCTACCCGCTGCATACATTGCAGGAAGCCGTGGATTTCCTTGTCGAGGGGAAATCGGGTGGTGGCCCGCTCCGGGTGGACGTGTCAGAACTCTTCGTGAAGCAGCAGCGGTTCGTGCATGATTTTGCCGATGTCAAGGGGCAGGAAAATGTGAAGCGGGCACTTGAGGTGGCGGCGGCCGGAGGGCATAACATCATCATGATCGGTCCCCCCGGATCCGGAAAGACGATGCTGGCGAAGCGCCTGCCGACGATTCTGCCTCAGATGTCTTTTGAGGAGGCGCTCGAGACGACGAAGATTCATTCTGTCGCCGGGTATTTGCCGCCCGAATCCGCGTTGGTGGCGACGCGACCGTATCGTTCGCCGCATCACACGATCTCCGATGCTGCATTGGTCGGAGGCGGTACGACTCCGAGGCCGGGGGAGATCTCGCTCGCGCATCACGGGATTCTTTTTCTCGATGAGCTACCCGAATTCGCGAGGAACGTTCTCGAAGTCTTGCGTCAGCCACTGGAGGACGGACATGTGACCATTAGCCGGTCCAAGCTTTCGGTGGACTTCCCGGCAAATTTCATGCTTGTCTGCGCGATGAACCCGTGTCCGTGTGGTCACTTCACCGATCCCACGAAGCAGTGTACGTGCAACGAAATGATGATCCAGAAATACCTCGCCAAAGTGTCGGGGCCGCTGCTCGATCGGATCGACTTGCATGTCGAGGTCCCCGCAGTGCGGTATCGGGATCTCTCGAGCAAAGAAATGGGGGAACGATCGGAGGATGTCCGGTCCCGTGTGATGAAGGCGAGGGAGATTCAGCGAGCGCGCTTCGTGAACAAGAAGGGGATCTACGCCAACGCCGACATGCAGTCGAGGGAGATCCGGGAATTCTGTCGCGTGAGTGACGCAGGAGAAGAACTGTTGAAGATGGCGATCACGAAGCTCGGCCTCTCCGCGCGGGCGTATGATCGGATTCTGAAGGTGGCGAGGAGCATTGCCGATCTTGCCGGGGTGGAGCAGATCAGGCCAGAACATGTGAGCGAGGCAATTCAGTACAGAACGTTGGACAGGAGCCTGTATCCGATATCGGCGTGAACACTAATGGAGGATGGAAGATGGAAGATCGAAGATTGAAAATGAATTTGTCATTCTCGATCCTCAATTCTCCATCTTCCATCAGTCACGACATTTGGTGATGTTCTCTCCCGAGCCTGCTATTTCCACGAGTATCCCGCCTTCGCGAGTCGTTGCTGCGCCTCGGATGACCCCAGTCGGGCCGCGCGGACAAAGCTTTCGAGCGCGGCTCCCACGTTCTTCTGTTCGAGAAAGATGACCCCCATGTTGTTGTAGGCACTTGAATAACCGGGTGATAAGATGACCACTCTTTTGAAGCACTCCAGTGCTCGTGCCGGATCGCCGTTAAGATAGCGGACGCACCCGAGATTGTAGTACGCATCAGCGTTGTCGTCGTTGAGAGCAAGAGCGCGCTCATACAGCGTGATAGCAGATTCGCGGTTTCCGTCGTTGGCGAGAATGTTGGCCAGGTTGATGTACGCGTCAACATACGCTGTGTCTGCAGCGATTGCCAGACGGTAGAAAGTGACGGCGGAATCCTTCATCTCTTTTGCCTGGAATAGCACTGCCGCGTTGTAGTACGGGTCGGCAAAATTCGCCTGGAGTCGGATCGCCTCCCGGTACATCGCCAGCGCCCCAGCGGAATCCCCTTTGTCGGCAAGCGCAATACCAAGATTGTCATACCCATTTGCAACTTCAGGTGCTCCGCGCACAACCGCTCGCCACAAAGCCTCCGAGTCTTTCCAGATGGCGGTTTGGTGTCTGTCCAGATAGACGAAAACGATGCCGACGGCGAGAACCGCTGTCATGGACGCCCACCGTATGCGAATCGATGAACGCTCCCAGATGATCGAGAACCCTCCACCCACGAGGAGGAAAAGCGCAATGGATGGAACATATGCGTAGCGGTCAGCCCACGGTTGAATCCCTGCGGAACTCGCGAAGATGGTGGGGAGAAGAGGCAAGACATACCCTGCAGTCGCGAGCAGCCATCCAAAGTGTCCATGGCGCGCTCTCCACACAGAAGCACCGATCGCCAGCAGAGCCGTCAGTGCACCTGCAGCCATCCACCCTACGCTCGGGGAGGTATAGACCGGGGTAAGTGCCACCGGAACAAGCTGCATTGCCGGGTAAAACATAAGTGAGTAGAACGGCATCAACATCTTCTGCATGGTGGTCATTTTCGCGACGACATCGTTGAGCCCCTCTCCCGGGGCTGCCCACACGGCGAGCAATCCGAACCCTGCACTAAGAAGAAAATACGGTGATTTTTCGAAAAGCAGTCTTCTCCATTCCGCACCACTTGCGCGGCGGTGGAGAAGAAGGCCATCCAATGAGAGCAGGAGCAGCGGAGTCATCGTGGCGATGGATTTTGACAGGAGAGCCAAGACAGTACATCCCAGTGATGCGACGAACCATTTCACACCCGCTGGTGTCCCTCGCTGGTGATCATATTGCAGATAGGCAAGGACGGAGGAGAGAAGAAACAGCGCGAGCAACAAGTCCTTTCTGTCCGATACCCACGCCACGGATTCGACCCGCATCGGATGCAAGGAGTAGAGCGCAGCCGCCACGAACGCACCCGCAATCGCATTCTCATTGATCAAGGAAAAAAGAGGTTGGGCGGGAACTCCCGCAGCGCTCAACCGTCGTGGGGAAAGGATGACCGCGCCGAGGAGAAACACGAGAACGACATTTGCACTGTGCAACAGGAGACTGGTAAGGTGGTGCCCCCACGGATTCCCATTCCAGAGGGCATAGTCGACAGCGTGCGACAGGAGAACCAGAGGAGCGTACGATCTGAAGTAGGGATGGGAAAACATCGCGGAGACCGTCTCCGCGTTCAGAGCCTTGACCATCGCGTTCCCGTAGACGTACGTGTTGTCATCATAGTGCAAGAACGCACCATTGAGGGCCGGAGCATACGCCGGGACCTGAAATAGGACGAGAAGAAGCGAACAAAGGAGAACAGTCGTTCTCTGGGAGGATGTCATCGAGAGAGAATACCTCTTGGCGTATGCGCGAGCCTGAAAACCCAACTCCGGTGGTTCTGAGATTCTGCAACATACGGAGAGGGCTCGGACTTTCCAAATGTGCGGAGTCGGACCTTTGACATTGCCCTTGCTGTCTCCTATCTTTGATCCAGTGCCAACCGCTGCGAACGCCGGCCTTCCTCTTCCCGGCGTGCTGATCTGCTTTCGCGCCTCATTCTCAAGCGTGGTATTGCTGTTCGCCGACACCCGGTGCTGCAGGTTGCTCACACCATTGTCCGGGAGCGATCATGATGCATTCGAACGTCTACTTTCCGTATCGTGGCCGCACATGCCTCATTCTCATCGTACTCTGCATTTCCACCGCATGGTCTTCTTCCCTGACTGACGCGATCCGGTTTCGCCGCTACGCCGTTGATCAGGGACTATCGCAATCGCAAGTCAGCTGTATCATGCAGGATCAAGAGGGTTTCCTCTGGCTGGGCACGCAGGATGGGCTGAATAGATTTGACGGGTACTCCTTCAAGATCTATCGCCATGACGCCCGTGACTCACTATCGATCTCGGATAACTACGTCAACTGTCTTTTCCTGGATTCGGATGGCGATCTCTGGATAGGAACGTACAGCGGCGGGTTAAACCGGTATGACCGCGATCGCGACGGCTTTGAGCATTTCATGCACGACAGCTCCGCGCGCACGAGTATCAGCGGCAATAATGTCTGGAGCATAACGGAGGGCCCGAATCGCAATCTGTGGATCGGCGTTTGGGGAGGTGGTCTCAATGCGTTCGACCGGACGCATGGGACGTGGACAATTTTCCGGCACAACCCGAAGGACTCCGCATCCCTTTCCGATAATCGCGTGCTCTGTCAATCTTGGGATCATGATGGCCGCCTCTGGGTCGGCTCCTTTGCGGGACTTGACTGGTTTGATCCGATCCGGGGGTCGTTCGTTCACATGCAGACGAGCGCAACCGGCTCAGCAACGATCAGCCCGGGAATGGTGACCACGATCTTCGAGGACCGGAAGAATAACGTTTGGGTCGGCACTCTTGATCACGGCCTCACCAAGATCCTGCCCGACAGAGTGCATATGCAAAAGTTCTCCCGCTCCGGACCGGGGATGAGAGGGCTGACAAGCGATCGTATCTCGGCGGTCAGGCAGGACAGCTCAGGAGCTCTCTGGATCGCGACCCGTGACGGCGGTGTTTCGCTGCTCGACGACAGTTCAGGTCAGGTTCGCCGCGTCGTGCATGACCCGCGTGATCCCACCAGTCTCAGCGTCGATGCGGCAATCTCTCTCTATCGAGACAGCCAGGGCGGCATGTGGATTGGAACCGATGGCGGCGGTGTAAACCACTATGATCAACACCGGTTCAAGTTTCGCAGTGTCAGCATCGGAAACGGGCAATCCCAACAGTCTCGCAAGCCTTATTCCACGTTCACGGTGGAATTCTTCGCAACCTCTCCGGCCTATGTTTCAGCAGGGCGGGATGGCCAGACCTACCTTGGCGATGTCTTCCTTACAACAGACACGGCTGGAAACGTGTCCTTTGACGCCACGATTGGCACCGCAGTGAGTGCCGGTCAATCGATTACTGCAACGGCGACGGACAACGACGGGAACACATCGGAGTTCAGTGCGCCGATCGTTGCGACACTCATTCCCCCTCCGGGAACCGAGGTTGTTACGAACAGTTCGGACAGCGGGCCGGGTTCGCTGCGACAGGCAATCCTGAACGTCAACGCGAAGAACGCCGGAGATACGATCGCGTTCAACATTCCAGGAACAGGCGCTCAGACAATCCAGCCGACATCGCCTCTCCCGGAAATTACGTCGCGCGTTGTTCTTGATGGATATACCCAGCCGGGGAGCAGTGTGAACACGAGCGCATTCGGCGACGGGAATAATGCTGTCCTGAAAATCGTTCTCGATGGAAACCTTGCCGGGAATGCAGCGAGCGCGTTGCGTGTCAAAGGTGGTGGAAGCGTTGTACGCGGGCTCGTGATCAATAATTTCAAGACCACCACCGGCATTGAAATCAGCGGGAGCGGAGGGTGCCGGGTTGAAGGATGTTTTGTCGGGACGGACATCACCGGATCTCAAGCGGTCGAGAACATGAACGGAGTCCTTATTGCAGGCTCGAGCTACAATACCATCGGCGGGACAACTGCCGCCCAACGGAACGTCATTTCCGGGAGCAAATATGCCGGCGTCTATGTTGTGAATGGTGCCTCTCAAAACTCCATCATGGGGAACTATATCGGCCTGAGCGCGTCGGGGAAGGAAGCACTGGGGAATACGGAGATTGGCGTTTATATTCTCGATGCATCTACGAACAAGATCGGTGGCGCCACCGTGGGGGCGGGGAATGCAATCGGCGGCTGCGTAAGCGAATCTTCCGTCGGCGTGGCAATTTGGATCAACGGAGCAGCTGCGCCACAGAATGTGGTGATGGGAAACCTCGTGGGTTTGAACGCGGATGGTAGTGACACGGTTCACAACAATGCGGCGGGGATGTACGTTGATGGGAGTGCAAACATTGTGGGGGGCACCGCTTCAGGCGCTCGCAATATCATCTCCGGTCATCACTTTGGAGGATTGTTCGTGGACGGCGACACCAACGTTGTCCTGGGGAATTACATTGGCACGGATATCACCGGAATAAAAGCCCTCGGCAACAGGGGCTCTGGTCTTCAAGTGACGGGGAGCGGAAATACGATTGGCGGCTGCACAGTCGGAGCAGGCAACGTAGTATCGGGGAATTCGGGTTGCGGGATCTCTCTTTCTGGGACCATCGGAAGTATTACTCCACATGAAGCGCGCTTTAACAGGATCGAGGGGAATCGGGTTGGAACCCAGTCCGACGGCGCGAGCCCCCTGGGTAACACCGGTGTTGGGATCCTCTTCGGATCCAGCGCCTTCGAGAATGCAATCGGCGACACCCTCGAGGGGGCCGGCAACATTATCGCGTTCAACGACAGCGGCGGGGTGCTGATCCCCACAGCGGATCCGAAGTCGAGTGGTGCCACCTCCACCAACAATCGGATCTTACATAATTCCGTTTTTGGGAACGGCTGCCTCGGAATCGACCTTTGTGGTGGGGTAGAGAACGATGTTGGTGTTACTGCCAATGATCCGGGAGACTCCGATGATGGCCCCAACAACCTGCAAAACGCTCCTGAGCTTTCAGCAGTACAAGGTGGGAGTTCTTTTGCCGTACATGGGAGTCTGAACAGTACTCCGAACTCAGCGTTTCTTCTCGAGTTCTTTGCCACGCCCGTGACTGGAAATGCGACCCCAGGTGAGGGGCAAACATACCTGGGTTGGACTCGAGTATTCACAGATGCTTCTGGCAATGCGCCAATCAGTACGACGATCGCGGTTCCGGTTGCAGTGGGGAGAGCGATCACTGCCACGGCAACGGACAGCCTGGGTAACACATCAGAGTTTAGCCCGGCAATCGTCGTGTCAACCACGGAATTAGGGTCAGCCAGCGATGTCCCGCGCGAAACCGCGCTCATGCAGAACTTCCCCAATCCGTTCAATCCAACGACGATGATACGGTACGCATTGATGCAACGGTCGGAAGTCTCATTAGCGGTCTTCAATGTCCTTGGTCAGGAAATCGTCACCCTGGTCGATGGAACCGTGGGGCCTGGCTATCACGAAGTTCAATTTGACGGCAGGAGTCTCGCTAGTGGCGTCTATTTGTATAGACTGAAGGCAGGGAACTACACCCGGACGATGACATTCGTTCTTTTGGAGTGACATCGGAAGAGCCGAGAGAGGCCGAAGGGATTACACGTTGGACTTCGTTCGTGCCACGTACACATAGAGGACGGCAGTTGATATGCCGCCCTCTTTCTGTTATCCTGCAATTGGTTATGTTGAATATTTGAACGCATTTCTTACTGTCTGCTCGGAACATCTGTGTATTCAATCCTGTTACACATACAGCAGTTCGTCGCTCATCAACCTCACCCTTGAATGATCGAAAGGAACCGTACTGATGGGATCTGCATCCAACGATATCGCAAAACTCCTTCTGCGCCTCACCGTCGGAGGATTGATGATCCTCCACGGGATTTCCAAAATCGCTCACGGCATCGATTGGCTGGGGCCCGCCGCGGCGGGTGCCGGTCTGCCGGAATTCGTGAAATATGGAGTGTATCTCGGTGAGGTCGTCGGACCGATCCTCCTCATTCTCGGCTATCACACGCGCATTGGCGCGTTGCTGGTGATTGCGGATATGGTGTTTGCCCTATTCATCGCACACCGTCACCAGATCTTCTCTCTGGGCGCGGCTGGTGGTTGGGCGATTGAGCTTCCCGCATTCTATCTTCTCGCCGGATTGGCGGTCTTCTTTCTCGGGGGAGGAAAGTACGGCATCGGAGGAAGCAGCGAGAAGTTCTGATCTGCGGGCCGAGCGAACCAGCGAGACTTCACGGTCTCGCCGGTTCGCCAGCTGCTGATGCGCGGAGGAACCTGCGCGCATGTATCAGTGTTTAGCATCTTGGATCCTCAGCACAGAGGATATCTGCCGGATCGTTACCACGGGTGCCGGAAATTTCCTCTTCCCCCACTGCACCACCCTATGCACTATCAGACTTCAAGGTTCTCGCTCCAGACCGGCAAGAGCAAGCGGTTCCCAGCGGTCACGTCTGTTCGCGAGTAGAAATCCAGCAATTGTTCTCCCAAGGGAAAAAGGAGGGGATGGTCCGTCTACCTTGGTTACCCGCCATTGTCTTGGTTCTCGTATCCGAATTTCCTCACGGCGTTCCAAACGCCATGGCCCAGGGGTATCGGATCGATTCACAGCCCCACGATATCACCGGTCTTTTGAATCCGGATGGAACGCTGGATCCCGCCCTGCGGTTCGACGGCGCAATTGCTCTCCGCGGTTGGACCATGTCCATCGGGTCTGATGGGAGGCCCCGGTTCTTTCGCTCAGGTGACAACATGTCTGCGGTGACCGAAGATCAATCTGATACCGGAGACGTGCACTGGGATGCCCGATTTTCCGGGCCTCCCGGGATCGATGGGGGAATTGTCTACGCCGCTGCCAGGATCGGCTCCGACATCTACTTCGGCGGCTCGTTCTGGGGCGCCGGAGGGATCTCGTCTCCGGGGATCATTCGTTGGAATTCGACAAGCAGCACTTGGTCAAATGTAGGAGGAGGGATTATCGGGTCCGTATTCGCCCTCGCGGTTCAAAACTCTGTCCTGTATGCAGGAGGAATGTTTACGACGGCCGGCAGGACGCCCGTCCACAATATCGCACGATGGAATGGAACCTCGTGGATGCCGCTTGGGAGTCCGCCGAACGATGGTGTCAGCGGTCAAGCGCAGGTCAACTCCCTGGCATCCATGGATTCCGTGCTCTATGTCGGTGGAAATTTTACCTCCGTCGGAAATGGAATCCAGGCGAACTACGTTGCCCGATGGGACGGAACATCGTGGAGTTCTGTTTCTGCGCCGCTGAATAGTGCCGTGGAATCCATGGTCGTGTGGGGGCCCGACCTCTACGTCGGCGGCTCGTTCATGACGACCACCCCGCCATATTTGAACCATATTGCCCGGTGGGATGGGGGCCAATGGTCTTCCCTTGGGACATATCCCGACGAAGGCGTCGACAACGATGTTCTTGCGTTGACCGTCCTCGGCTCCTCGCTGTACGTTGGTGGGACGTTCACGACGCGCGGACGCGGTGCAGACACTGCCAATGCGATCCTCCGCTGGGATGGAAGTGCATGGAATCAGGTTGGGCCAGGATTCCGACACGGTGCTGTGCGTGCATTTGCCGTATCGGGAGATTCCCTCTATGCCTGCGGCAGCCTTGACACGTGCGGCACCCTCAAAGTCAATGGGATTGCCTGTTGGGACACGGCACGAGCGACCTGGTCGACGCTGAACAAAGGCATTCATGTCCCGCGCCTTGTTGCCACGTTACTGATCGATCGCGATCTGCTCTACGCAGCGGGAGTATTTGGAGCCATAACGAACACGACCGACATACCGGCTAACAACGTGGCAACCTGGGACGGAGGCACGTGGTCCCCGCTCGGAGCAAGCGCATTCAACAGCGTGAACTATCCCTTTGTGCTGAGCCTCGTCGCTTTCGGAAACGATCTCTACATCGGAGGCTATTTTTCTCTTGAAGGACCCGTTCATGCAAACAACATCGTCCGGTATACGCCGCAAACAAATACGTGGACATCGCTGGGGATCGGGGCGTCCAATGGCGTGAATGGCCCTGCGGTGGCAATGGGGGTGAGTCCGACGGGAGATCTCTATGTCGGTGGGAATTTCTCTCTTGCCGGTGGGCTTGCCGTTCATGGCGTGGCACGCTGGGCCGGGAACTCGTGGTCGTCGCTCGGCACCAGCCCGAACGACGGGGTGACCGGAGGATTTGCCCCGATAGTATCAGCGATAACATTCTCAGGTTCTTCTGTCTACGTGGGAGGTGCGTTTGACACCGTTGGCGGCGCAGGCGGCATTTCCGCCTCAAACATCGCCCGGTGGGACGGCACAACATGGCACACGCTCGGCAACGGGATCGCCGGGACGGTGAGCGCGTTGAAGGTCTTTCACAACGACCTCATTGCCGCCGGCTCGTTCACCCAGGCGGGTGGAACTGTCGCGAACAATATCGCGCGCTGGGATGGTGCGTCCTGGCACGCTCTCGGACCGGCGACACAACCCGGACTGAATGACATTGTGCTCGACCTCGAAACGATTGGTCGGACGCTCTTCGTGGGGGGGCAATTCACGCAAACCGAAAGCGGGACTTCAGTCAACGGCATCGCAAGTTGGGACGGTACGTCATTCGCAACGCTTGGGGATGGGCTCAACGGCATTGTAAGGAGCCTTGTGTCCTCGGGAGGATCCTTGTACGCCGGCGGGGTTTTCTCCAGTTCCGGAATTCTGGAGGTGAACAACATTGCACGATGGGACACGGCGAGCGGAACATGGTTCAATCTTGGAAGCGGAATTAGCGGCCTGGCAGTGAACGCGCTGACTGCGACCCCGATGGACGTCTTCGCCGGAGGGGAATTCTTCCAGGCTGGGAACAAACCCGCATATTGTCTGGCGCATTGGACTCCGGCATTGATCGGAGCATCGGTGGCATCGGATCCGGGAATAGCAGATAAATTTTCTCTTGAACAGAATTTTCCCAACCCGTTCAATCCGAGCACGGTCATTCGATATACTATTACAGGGACCAGGGGATCCGTCTCGCCTTCGGCGGGACGAAACCACGTCTCGAACCGTGTTCGAGACGGGCAGGGAACAGGGAACAGCGACGTACGGCTCGTGGTCTACGATATTCTCGGGCGGGAAGTGGCGATGCTGGTGAACGAAAAGCAGGCTCCCGGAACATATGAGATCACGTTCAATGGAGGGAACCACTCGAGCGGCGCGTACTTCTACCGCTTGACGGCCGGGAATTCTGCGGCATCGCGGACAATGTTGTTGGTTAAATGAGTTGACATTCAAGAGTCAGTAGTCGACAGTATTCGGTCAACAGTCCGTGCATCTCCGCTTGGAGGCTACATTGCCCCGCCCGTCTGTAGTTTGTCGAACGAGAAGCCAAACAAACGCGGGTTCTCACCGATCACGGCGGCCGAGAAGATGAAGTAGACGTAGTCGTACGTCTGGTGGGGGATTTTGTCGTGGTAGGCCTGGAGGAGCGACCAGAAATTGCGCTGACGCGGGTTTTCCGGAAGTTCACGGATGAGGCCGCGCACGGCGTTCGGCCCCCAATTGTACGATGCAAGCACGAGAAGCCCGGACGCCTGTGCCTCCGTGTCGTAAATGTCGCGAATGTAGGCAGCGGCTGCGAGCGTCGATTTTTCCGCAAGATGTCGTTCGTCCCGGGGGTCAGTCCGGGCGATCTGTACAAGCGGACCGGTCCTCAACCCGTAATGAATGGCAGTGGTCGGGATAAACTGCCACATCCCTTTCGCGATGCCGAACCGGGTAGGCGGGCCGCATAGCGCGGTATCAAATCCGCTCTCCTGTAAGGCGAGATAATAGAACTGCGGGGGGAGATGCTGGTCGAGCATGCTCTGGGTGATCAACCGGTCGTAGCCCAGTTCATGCGCTCGCTCCATCGAACTCACCAGCCTGTCGGACCGCTTCCACTCTCTGATGTAATGTTCCACTTCGTCGACAAAGCCATCCGGCATATCGAGCTCGCATTCTCCGAACACGCGTGCAATCCGGAGGATGGTAACCTTCCTCTCGTCGGACGTCCCCCTGTAAATCCCAAGTTCATCGACATATTGGTCGTAGTTGCTGTTGAGCGATGTGAGCTTCAGCCAGTACTGGTGCATCTCCGCCTTCGCCGTTGTGTCTCCCGTTGCGAGCACCGTCCGCTCGAGATTCCGGAACCCGAGTTCGAGATCTTTCATCTGATAAAAAACGTCTCTCGCTCTGGCTTCCAGCTTTTCGTATTGCAGGTGCTTGTAATAGGCGTAGGAGAAGCCGATGAGGCCGAGGACGATCAGGGCAGCGACGTAACGCTGGTATTTCTTCCTCTCGTATTTCCCCGCCCTCTCAATAAACTTCCGTACGAGCTCTTTGTGCTCTTCAATTGAGATGATGCGAGTGGAAGCACGGATGACGTCTCGGATGGGGCCGGGGAGGTGGAGTCCCCGGAGGCGCAAGTGATCGTTCGCGGCTGGCTGCTCGATGCGGAAGCTTAACGCAGGACCTGCTTTGCCCAGACGCAGGGACACGCCGGTCGCAAGCGGGACGGCGTCGACCTTCTTTTCATCGAGATAAATCCCTTCAGATCCCTCGACTGCGCGGAGCCACCAGCAGTTGTCTTCAATGACGACCTGGGCGTGGTGGGGGCTGACATTGCGCGTGTCGATCGCGACATCGCAGACCGGATCGCTCCCGATGGTAAACGGCTTGTCAAAGCGCAGAACCGTCGCGGGGGCGCCTTCATGCTCCAGCGAAACAAAAACAATGGGCCGTGGCCGCGAGGAGGCGGTCTGCGAACTGTGATCCATGCGCAAACTTCCTGCAGACGATGGTGAGGAGCGAATAACAGAAGAAAAACGTGCAGAAAAGTAACAAGAGAGAAAGTAACACGCAAGAGAAATGCTCACGCTCCCGGCGAGAGAGAGGTTGACTATCGTCAACGCAATGTTAGTTTATGAAGACGGAGGATGTCCATGCACATGCATGAGAGGCTTCGCACCCGGGAAATCGCCCTTTGCTTTGGCGCACTCGCTCTTATTCATGTTCTTGTTACCGCGGCGGGATTTGGAGCCGGGAGGAGAGCGTCGATAGTTTTCCGCGATTCATCACAGGTTATTGCCGAGGTCGTATCCGTTCAGGATTCAACATTGACAGTGGCGAACATGCGCTACGACACACGAGTCAGGTCGAACGTGCGTCTGCCAGACACGTCATCGCTCTCTCTCGCGAAGATCACAAAAGTCACGCTGATAGGCAAAACACACACACTGCAGGGAGCGGGCATCGGAGCAGTTATGGGGGGTGTGATCGGCGCGCTCCTCGGTGAAGATGCTGCGAGGCGGGCAAGCGGGGATCCCCTCGGTACAGCTGTGGTTCGCGGAGCTGGGATGATCGGAGGTTTCTTCCTTGGTGCAATAGGCGGGTTCTTTGTTGGGATCGTAGTGGGAGGAAACATCGTGAGCGACCGATATGAACTGGATCCATCTGTCGCCGAACAAATGGAGCTCTTGAGAAAACAGATCAGGCGCAGCGAAGTTGGTGAGTATACCAACAAATAGATCGAATGAGTTTATTTAACTTTTTGTGGTGTATAGACTTATCGAATTGCATTTAAGTGTATTCTCCTTGTATTCAGAGGCGGTGAATGGACTCATACGAAATCTGTTGAATCATGTTGAGAGTTTTGATACCATGGTGGTCGAGCATTTCTCTTGTCCCATCCCTTATTGATCTTCTCCTATGCATACTGTGGTATTAATCCCCGGTGACGGGATTGGCCCGAGCATCAGCGAGGTGGCGGTCCACGTTATCGAAGCTTCCGGTGTCACGATCGAGTGGATCCCCGTGGAAGCAGGCATGACCGCGATCGACAAATTCAAGGACCCCTTGCCGCAACAGGTTCTGGATGCGATCTCTTCAACACGTGTTGCGTTAAAGGGTCCGCTCACGACTCCGGTTGGGTCCGGGTTTCGAAGCGTGAACGTGGCATTGCGAAAGGAATTCGACCTGTACTCGAACCTCCGACCCGCACGGTCGTTCATTGGTGTCCAGTCACGCTACGAGAATATTGATCTGGTCATCGTTCGGGAGAATACAGAGGAATTTTACGCAGGGATCGAGCACTACATCGATCCTCAGCGGAGCGCGGCGGAAACCATCGGTGTGGTCACGCGTTCCGGTTCCGACCGCATTATCCGGTACGCGTACGAGTACGCCCGTGCGCATGGTCGAAAGAAAGTCACAACCGTCCACAAGGCGAATATCCTCAAGTATACCGGTGGTCTCTTTCTTGACGTGTCCCGAACCATCGGAATGGAATACCCGGATATTGTCACTGAAGACAAGATTGTCGACAACATGGCCATGCAAATGGTCATGAACCCGAATCAGTTTGACGTGATCGTGACAACGAACCTGTTTGGAGATATTCTCTCCGATCTCGCTTCCGGACTGGTGGGCGGATTGGGTCTGGCCCCGGGGGGAAACATCGGGTATACTGCAGCCATCTTCGAAGCGGTGCACGGGAGTGCGCCCGATATCGCCGGCAAGAACCTTGCCAACCCGACGGCGATCATCCTCGCGGGAGTGATGATGCTCCGGCACCTGAAAGAGGACGATGCGGCAGACAGGATTGAACGAGCTGTAGCGGAGGTGCTCCTGGAAGGGAAAGCCGTGACGGCAGACCTGAACCCCGCGAAACCAGTCGGGACAAAAGAGATGGGAGAAGCGATCATTAAAAAAATGGAGGGGAAGAAGTGAACTGTGGACAGTAGACAGGGGACAGTAGACAGTAGACAGTGGACAGTGGTGGTCTCCAGAATCCGAAGACTTCTTATTTCATCGGTTCAAAGCCCTCGAGGGCGCAATGACTTTCCCCGCGTCAGCCTGCAGGTTCCAGTGTTACAATCTCCCCGAGATTGAGCCGCTCGACCCCCTCACGAATGCTCTTGATGTCTCCGACAACGAGGACCGACATCGTCGATGAGTCGAGGTATTTCAGAGCCACACGCCGGATGTCGTCAAGAGTGACTGCCTGAATGTTCTTCACATAGTGAAGGTAGAAATCGTCCGGCAATCCGTAGAGGACGATGTTCTGAAGGGCGTTTGCGATTTGAAGCGGCGTTTCGAAATTCAATGCGAACGATCCGCTGATACCCTTCTTCGAGAATTCCAATTCCTCCGCAGTGATGCCGTTCGCATGCATCCCGTCGATCTCAGAGAGGAGCTCGGCAATCGCCTGGTCGGTCTTGTCCGAGACGAATCCCCCGAGAGCGACGAAGGGCCCCTCATGCTTCGCGAAACGAAATGCCGTCCAGGCGCCATAGGTGTACCCGTGGCGTTCGCGAAGATTCATATTGATCCTGCTCGAGAACTGTCCGCCGAGGATCCTGTTCATCACAACAACAGGGAAGAAATCCGGCGTATTGCGCGGGAGGGAAGGGCAGCCGATTCTAATCTCCGATTGGGGAGCGCCGGGCTTGTCGATGAGATACACCTTCCGTTTCGGAGGGGCAGAAACAGAACCGATGGATTGGGATCCTCCGGTTGTCGGCTTCCACTGATGAAATACCTTTTCGAGGTGCTCTCCGAGTTCATGCGCCCTTGCATCCCCGACGACGATGAGCGTTCCATTGTTCGGCCGAAGATGGGTCTTATAGAACTGCCGGATGTCATCGCGGGCGATCGTCTTCAGCGATGTTTCGGTGCCAGTCGGATCGGAGCCGTAGGGGTGGCTGCCGTACAGGATCCGGTTGAACGCAATATTCGCGACGTAGGCTGGGCGGTCCCTCTGCTGGAGAAGAGACGTGAGCCTCTGACTCCGGATCCGTTCGATCTCTTCCGGCGGGAACGACGGCATGGAAAGAATTTCACCGTATACTGCCAGTGCTTCGTCAAGATGTTTTGTCAGCGTGTACATTGCTGCAGACGTCGCGTCGAGGGCTGCGTGAATCGAAATTGCAGCCCCGATAAAATCGAGCCTGTCGGCGATGGTGAGGGCCGGCATGGTTGTCGTTCCCGCGTCCAGCATTTCCGCCGTGAAGCCGGCGAGGCCGGGCAGGGCGGCCGGATCATGGCTGGTACCCGCGCTGATGACAAGGTTCAGCGCAATGTGCGGCAACGCATGCTCTTCGACGAACCAGATCGCAAGGCCGTTCGACAAAATGTCCTTGTGTATCGCCGGCAAATCGATGTCGGGGGGAGGGAGGACTTGCGGAAGCCGGGTTCGGTCCAGCGGCAGGGTCGTACCCGTACCGGATGATCCTGCTGCACTCATGAAGGCCTCATGGAATGGACTCTCCTCCGGCAGCAAGATCACCCCTGCCTTTCGGGACGATACTCAGAACCACTCGATGTCCGCCGAAGACTTTTCTGCAGACTGCCTCCAGTTCCCGGGGAGTGATGTCCGAGAACCGTTCGAATTCCCTGTTGAATTCCCCCGCATCTCCCGCAAGCGTCTGCGCCGTCGCCAGACCGTTGGCTTTCCCCAGGACCGTGGACAGCCTTCCGACAAGGGCCGCCTCCTTGTTGTTGACTGCCGTCTGGATCTCGCGTTCCGTGACACTGTTCGCGAGCGCTTCTTCCAGAACCGCATTCATCGCGGTCTCCATCTGTTTCAGCGAGTATCCGGGTTTCGGCGTGATCTGCATCCCGGCATAGCCGTCGATCTCCGAGCCGATCTGATAGGCGGAAACCGACTGTGCGACCTGTTGATCATAAACGATGGACTTGTATAACCGCGAGTTCTTCCCTGAAGTGAGAATATCGGTGAACACGTCGAGGATGGCATCTTCCCTCGTGTTCCCGCGCACGCTCTGCCAGTGAATATAGAGTCTCGGAAGTTGTACGTCGTCCTCCTCGACCAGACGGACGTCGGTCGCGATTGAGAACGGCGGGGCAGCGGGAGGCTGCGGAGGCCTGGTAGCAGGGAACTCTCCGAAATACTTTCTGATCCACTCCTTTACCTGGGAGAACGAAAAATTCCCCGTGACGGCGATGCACGCATTGCCGGGAGGGTAATGGGCGGCAAAAAACTTTTTGACATCGTTCAACGTTGCCGCGGAGAGATCTTCCATGGATCCGATGACCGGCCAGCTATAGGGATGATTTGGAGGAAAAAGGGCCCCCGACAAAATTTCGAAGGCCCTTCCGTACGGCTGATTATCGTAATTCTGCCGGCGTTCGTTCTTGACCACGTCACGCTGGTTGTCAAGCTTCTCCTGGGTCAACGCAGGGAGCAGGAAACCCATTCTATCGGATTCGAGAAAGAGCGCGAGTTCAAGATAATTGGCCGGGACGACTTCATAGTAATTCGTTCGGTCTTCGCTCGTTGAGCCGTTGATGTTCGCTCCGATCTCCTGGAGGAGACGGAAGTGGTCTCCATCCGGAACATGCTCGGAACCCTTGAACATCATGTGTTCAAACAGGTGGGCGAAACCGGTGCGCCCGGGATGCTCGTTCTTTGAGCCCACGTGGTACATGATCATGACCGCAGCGACCGGGACGCTCGTATCGCGGTGAAGAATAGCGGTGAGACCGTTGGAGAGGACGAACTGCTCAAAGGGGATGGCGAGTTGGGCGTTCACTGTCCGATCCCCGCGGTGGACGTCCTGCGTGATTGCTGTGTCACGCAAGGGCACGCGTGGTTGCTTTGAAGAATTCCCTTGTGTACCATTACACCAGAACTGGGTTGTGGCCGGTGGTCATCAGAAGTATTCTGACAATATGGCGATTGACCGATGAAAAGTCCAGGCCTCGCAATCGTTGCGTCAGTTGTTCTCCTCGCGTTCTCCGGCTGCATGGGACAGCCGACGCTGGATCTCGGACAGCCGGGGAAGAGCCTCACCTATGTCCCAGGGTCTCCGTCGTTTGACCTGGAAGCCGCGCCGGAAGATGCCGAAGGCGGAGTCCAGGTCTCCATATCGATTCCGTCGACGTCCCTGACGTTCCTCAAGGGTCCGGCCGGATTTGAGGCGCACCTCGAAATTGATGTCCGCGCACTTGTTCCGCGCCGAGATACCCTGCTGAACGATTATGCCTGGTCCGATACCATCTTCGCCGCGACCTACGAGGAGACCACGCGCGAACAGTCATGGCTCATTTCTCGCACCCTCAAGTTCAAGGCCGGCTCCGCCATGATCGTCGTCGAGCTCATGGACGATGCGACGGGAAAGAAAGAGGTGCGTACGGAATATCTTCGCATCCCGTCGGCCGCTGAACTGCGTCCCTTCCTCGGGAGAATCATTCTTCAGGCCCGCAGGCCTGACGGCGGATGGGCCACGATTGTTCCCATGCACTTCCCTTCGAACCTCCCCGATGTCCGCGCCTCGGCACGGATCTTTGGCCTCCTCGGGAATGACCGCGACACTGCCACCGCACTGCTCCTTCGGTTTAAGTTTGCGGATGCCATCCCGCAACCGCCGTACTACTACTCGGATTTTCTTCCCAGCGCAGGAGAGCCGAGGAGCATCTGGTTCGACAAGCCGGACACCGTCCGGCATGAGCAGGGAATTCCCACGAATGACAGCCAAGGCAAGCCGCTGGTCACGATGGACCTCCGGAACCTTCGACCGGGATTGTACCGGGTAATGATGCATGTCCCAGCTCCTCTCGGTGAGGAGAAAGGGGACACCGTGTTCAACGAGAGTCGTGTCTTTTCGATCAAGTCGCCGACCTTTCCGCGGCCTTCGACATTGCAGGAACTGATTGAGCCCATGACGTATCTCTTGAATCCGCGGGAGAGGAACAGGCTTCGGAACGCCACGACCCTGAACGACGCGCATGATGTTTTCGATTCGCTCTGGATATCGTTCCGCCCCTCCAAAGAGAGGGCGGCGGCGTTGATCAAACGGTACTACACGCGAGTCGAAGAGGCGAATAAGCTGTACACCGATTTGAAAGAAGGGTGGAAGACCGATCGCGGAATGTTGTATGTCATCCTCGGGCCGCCGCAAGACATCATGAATTCCCTTGACCGGCAGATCTGGACGTACGACCTGCCGGGAACGTCGCAACAGGCGCAATTTATCTTCCGCCGCGTGATCGTCGGCGAAGGCGATGTCTCCATCCAGACCTATGTCCTCTACCGTGATGCCTCGTATGAATGGGCATGGGAACAGATGGTGAACCAGTGGCGGCAGGGGGGAAACGGCTGGTAGCGCTGTTGAAATGATGTCCCGTTCTGCGTACGTTCAGAGTGATGCATATCGGCACAGTCAATATCGAGCGGGCGCTTCTCCTGGCCCCGATGGAAGATGTCAGCGATCTTCCGTTTCGGCTCATCTGCAAGCGCATGGGTGCGGACGTCGTCTACACGGAGTTCGTCAACTCCGACGGTCTCGTCAGGGGCTCCGGGAAAACGATGCGGAAAATGACGTTCCTCGAGGAGGAACGTCCCGTCGGCATCCAGATCTACGGCGGCGACATCGCGGCCATGGAAGGCGCGGCGCATCTGGCCGAAACGATGGAGCCCGACCTCATCGATATCAATTGCGGTTGCTGGGTTCGGGATGTTGCGCTTCGGGGCGCGGGAGCCGGGCTTCTGCGCGACCTGCCGAAGATGGAACGGCTTGCGTCGACCGTCGTCAAGGCGGTCAGGAAACCTGTGACACTCAAGACGCGGCTCGGCTGGGACGCGCATTCGATCCGCATCGTTGATGTGGCGCGGATGTGCGAGGATGTCGGGATCCAGGCTCTCACGATTCATTGCCGAACCCGCGAACAGGGACACCGCGGGGGCGTCGATTACAGTTGGATCCCGAAAGTCAAAGCGGCGGTGTCGATCCCGATCATCGTGAACGGAGATATCACCACCCCCCAGGGGGTGAAGGAGGCGTTCGAACAGACGGGTGCCGACGGCGTCATGATCGGCCGGGGGGCCATCACGAATCCCTGGATCTTCCGGCAGACGAAATATTTCCTTCTCACTGGCCAGGTACTACCGGAGCCGACAGCGCAGGATCGAGTGGAACTCCTGAAAGAACATCTCCGTCTGGCCGTCGAATACAAGGGAGAACGGACCGGCGTTATCGAGCTGCGAAAGCATTACGCCGGGTTTCTCCGCGGCATGCCGAATGTCTCCAAAGTCCGAATGGAACTGATGCAGTTCACCGAGGCCGCGCCGATCTTCGATCATCTCTCCCGCTGGCTCGAGTTGTATATTCCCGCCGGGCATCAGGTCCCGGTCGACTGGTCCTCTCCCGTTTGAGCGCCGTGGTCGCGGTATGCCTTGGAATTATTCGGTCGACCTATCCGTTAAAGAAAGTATGGATACCCCATCCGGTTCGATCACCCCTCGTATTCTCTCCGTCGGCACATCCAACCCACGATTCCGGTACTCGCAAAGAGAAATCTATGATCTCTCTGTCCGCCATTTTCCGCAGTACGGCGATCGCAGGATAGAGCACATTTTCATGTCGAGCGATATCGACTACCGATATTTCTCGTTCGATGCTGCCACGATCGACCCGAACGAATCCTCCGACGATATGCATGCCCGTTTTGAGGAGAATGCGGTGCGTATGGCACGTGAGGCGGCGGGTCGTGCGCTCGAGAATGCGCACTGTTCTGAGGCGGAGATCGATGCCGTTGTCACGGTAACGTGTACCGGGTACCTCTGCCCGGGCATCTCTGCGTCGCTCGTAAAGGAGATGGGCTTCCGGACGGACGTCCGGCGTGCGGATTTTGTCGGGATGGGCTGTTCGGGTGCAATGCCGGGGATGCAATTCGCCGTTGATTTCGTCCGGTCAAATCCGCAGTGGAAATGTCTTCTCGTGACCGTCGAAGTGTGTTCAGCATGCTACTATGTTGACGACTCTCTTGAGACGGTTGTCGGGAATGCGATTTGCGGAGACGGGGCGGCCGCCGTCGTGGTGGGGGTTGCTGAAGCGACGAGCTTCCCGGGTGTCCTGGGGTTTGAATCACTCGTCGATCCCTCCTACATTCACACTGTCGGGTTTCAATTCCGGTCCGGAAAACTCCGCATTGTTCTGTCGAAAGATCTTCGGTCGATCGCAGGCGGAATGGCGGCAAAAGTGATCGAGCGCCTCCTGTGCCGGAAGGGGATTGCAATCGACGACATTCGTCACTGGGTGATCCATTCCGGCGGGAGAAAGGTGATCGACGGAATTCGGTCGGCATTGTGCCTCACCGAGGAGCGTCTTACTTCCAGCAGGCGCGTGCTGAGAAACTTCGGTAACATGTCATCCCCAACTGTCCTGTTTGTTCTGGACGACCTGGTCGGGACCTCTGTCCCCAAACCGGGCGATCTCGGCGTCATGCTGGCAATGGGACCAGGCCTATCCGTGGAAGGAGCGCTGCTTCAATGGTAAGCAGCATCGAGCAACATATCGCACGTCTGGCGATCTCTGAAATTGCCGTCGGTGCCTTGCACGTCGCTGCAGGGATATTCCTCATGATCGCGGCCGGCAGCACGCCGTTTCGGTTCGGTGTGCAGCAGGATGAGACATTCGTGAGTGTCATGGTTTCCCTTGGTTCACTCTTTCTCCTGGTGACCGGCGCGTGTGCGATTGTCGGGGGGAGAATGCTCCGGACGAGAACGCAAAAGGGGAAGATCATGGCTCTCTTTGCAGCATTCCTCATGATCGTCGTGGTGCCTTTTGGTACACTGGTCGGTTCGTATGGCATTTGGGTGCTCTTTCAGAACACGGCCGACTCCTTCTTCCCCTCACACTCGTAACGCATTCTGCGGTTCCTCCCCCTTTCCTTCTGTATTTGTTGAATGTCAACGGTGATCTTTTTATTTTCCACCCAATTATGGACAAATCGACCGTTGCCGCGATCCTTGACGAAATGGGGACGCTTCTCGAATTGCAGGGGGCGAACCCCTTTAAATCGAGGGCCTTTCACAATGCCGCGCGTTCCGTGGAAGCCGTAACGGAAGACCTTGCGACGCTTGTCGCGGAACACCGACTCCAGGATATCAAAGGAATCGGGAGTTCGATCGGGACCATCATTCAGGAATTGGTGACGACAGGCAAGTCGGGCGATTACGAATCGCTACGGTCGTCCCTCCCTGCGGGGCTTCTGGAGATGCTCAAGATCGAAGGTCTGGGGCCCAAGCGGATCAAACTGCTGTACGACGAGCTTCACATCGATTCCATTGAATCGCTTGAGAAGGCGGCACGGGCGGACAAGCTGGCGAAGATCAAAGGCCTCGGCGAGAAGAGCCAGGAAAAAATTCTGACCGGGATCGGCGCGCTGCGCCAACGGTCCGGAAAGACGCTGTTCTCGAGCGCAGAGCGACTCGCTGGTGAAATCATGGAGTACCTCAAAAAGCAGCGCGGTGTCCGGAAACTCGAAGCTGCCGGAAGCCTCCGGCGAAAAAAGGAAGTCGTGGGGGATATTGACCTCCTTGCCGTCGTGGAATTGAAGAACCGCACGGCGGTCATGAAGGCGTTCGCAGAGAATCCTTCCGTTGAGCGCGTCCTTGGTCAGGGCGAGACAAAGTCGAGCGTCCTGTTGCAGGAAGGGATTCAATGCGATTTGCGACTGGTGGAGGAGAAGGAATTCCCCTTTGCACTGCAGTATTTCACCGGGAGCAAGGAACACAATGTCGAGCTCAGGTCCAGGGCGCGAAAGTTCGGTTGGAGCCTGAATGAGTACGGCTTCACGGCGATTGAGGACGTCCCCGCTTCGAAACAGCGGAAGAAGAGCCCGCCGAAATGCGACTCCGAAGAAGCAATTTACAAATCCCTGGGTCTTTCCTACATCGCCCCCGAATTGCGCGAGGCCAACGGGGAGATCGAGCGCTCCCTCGCGGGCGCTCTGCCGACGTTGATCGACTGGAAGGATATCAAGGGCACGTTTCATTGTCACACAACGTACAGCTGACGGGCTGCACACCCTTGAGCAGATGGCGAAGGCGGCACAATCGATGGGCTGGGAGTATCTGGGGATCGCCGACCACAGCAAGGCTGCCGCGTATGCGGGGGGACTTTCGAAAGCTGACGTCCTGCGTCAGTTCAAAGAGATCGATGCGCTGAATGCAACGCTGGGTATCCATCTGTTCAAAGGGACGGAGTGCGACATTCTGCCGAACGGCGATCTGGATTGGCCCGCGGCCATGCTTGCCGAATTCGACTATGTTGTCGTTTCCATCCACAGTAATTTCAAGATGTCCGAGAAGGAAATGACGGCCCGGATCATCAACGGTCTGAAGCAAAAACATGTGACCATGCTGGGGCACCCGACAGGACGACTCCTTCTTTCACGGGATCCGTACCCCGTCGCGATGGCGGACGTGATCAAGGCCGCCGCGGACTACGGCAAAATGATTGAGATCAATTCCTATCCGAATCGCCTCGATCTTGACTGGCGGCTGTGCCGGGCCGCGCGAGATGCGGGAGTCATGATCAGCATCAATCCTGACGCTCACAGGATCGAAGATCTTCCATACACGCGCTATGGCGTCAATGTTGCTAGAAAAGGATGGCTCGAGGCGTCCGATGTGCTTAACACGCGTTCCTTGAAAGCGGTGGATTCCGCCCTGCGTGGCGGAACCGGCCGCTCTCACGAGAAAGGGAAGAAATGATGAACCGTTCAAACGGTACCTGGTGGGGCGGGATTCTTGTGGCGCTGGGTCTTCTTCTCCTCCTGGAGAACCTGGATATCCTGAGCATCGGAGACGCGATTCGCGACTACTGGCCGGGCCTCCTGATCCTGGGAGGGATATGGCTGATCTTCCGTGAAGGTGCGTGGCCGCACCCTGCGCCGGCAGCGGCGACCTCATCGATGGGAGAGCACCAGGTTTTCGGGGACCTGAACACGAAGGAGAGCGCGGATTTCATTTCCTACTCCTCCGTGTTCGGCGATGCGAGAATCTGGGCGGAGTCGAAACAGTTCCAGGGAGGGGCCGTCTCCTCTGTCTTCGGCGACTGTACGATCGATTGCTCTGCCGTATCGTTCGCGGAAGGGGAACAGACGATACGAGTATCGGGGGTGTTCGGCGACACGTCCGTGATTCTTCCTCCGGGGACCGTTTACGCTCTTGGCGCCCATACCCTGTTCGGAGGCATCCATGCCGGAACGGTGCATCGGGACGGAATCTCGTCAACGGTTTCCTACAGTCCGCCGGAGTATGAGGCTGCACGGGTCAAGGTGCGGCTCGAATTGTCGGCGGTGTTCGGCGACATCGAGGTGCACGGATGAGCGGCCGGACGGCCAAAGTGACGTTTCATCCGCTGAACAAGTCGCGTGACATACGCGTTGGTGCCACGATCCTCGCCGCCGCGAACCAGTGCGGCGTGCCGGTCGGACAGTCCTGCAGCGGTGAAGGGATCTGCGGGTGGTGCCGGGTGACGATCGTGTCCGGCGCAGAGAACCTCGTGCCTCCGTCGGAAAATGAACAGCGCCTGATCGAGGAAAAGAAGTTCGATCCGGACGAGCGCGCTGCGTGTCTCGCAAAGATCACAGGGAACTTGACAGTCACCACATCCTATTGGTGAATATGAGTCGCTACCAGCGTCACGTTTTTGTCTGCATCAACGAACGCCCCCCGCAGCATCCCAAGGAATGTTGCTTCCTGAAGGGTTCGGCGGAGATCCGCGAACTCCTGAAGTCGGAATTGAAGAAGCGCGGGCTTGCCAGGGTCGTTCGCGCGAACACGGCAGGGTGTCTCGATGCGTGTCAGCACGGGCCGAACATGGTGATCTATCCGGAAGGGATCTGGTATGGCGGCGTCAAAAAGGAAGACATTGCCGAAATCATCGAACGCACAATTCTCCGCGGTGAAGTGATCCAGCGGCTCCTGATCAAAGATGCACGGTACGCGCCGGAATCCCTTCAGTTCGCCCCGCTGGAGTTGCCCGGAGGAGGGGAGACGCGATCGTGACGTCGCCTGCAAGACCCCTGCCCGGGGCGGCACGGGTGGTCTATATCGTGACCCACGAATCCAAAGAAGGCCGCTCATCCGAAGGCTATCTCCGGAATGTTCGTGAACTCCATCGGAGAGTTGCCGATGAGGCTGCACAGCTGATCGACGCGGGGAGGAAATCGACCGGCGAATCGATCGCGAGAGAATCTCAGGTTACCTACGGAGCGCTCACTCCGTTTCTGGTGACACCGTTGAAGACCGATCAGCTTGAAGTGAAGAAGATCCTGGGCGAAGCGTTGGGTCGGGCTCTTGAGGCGGGCGGGGTGACGAACGCGGTTGCGTATCGCGACTCGCGACTGAGCCGCGCGATTTACCCGCCACTGAAGTCCGCCGAGCTTCAACGTGCCGTTGATGCCGGGAAGGACTATTGTCGAGGCCTCGGCTTTCACCCGGGAACTGGCGAGATGTATGAATCGGATTTCATCCTCGAGAGCGCGACGGGGTTCGACTTCATCGAGCATATTGTCCGTGACCGGATGGGGATTTACGATGGCCCGCACGGGAAGCATCTTGAGGACGCCCGCGCATGGACGTTTGCCGCGTACAACGTGATCAGGGAGGAGCGGATTCGGAATGAAGCACCGTCTGTCCTTGCAGAGTTCCCGTTCTCCAAGCCGTCATCGCTTCGCTATGATGCTTTCCGATCAGCTCTTGATCGACTCCTCGAGGGCCTGAAGGACCCGCCCGCAGTGACGCAGCTCGGGCTCTGGCAACGGAAATTGGGACTTGGCCCCGGTCGGGAATTTCTTCTCCGACTCGAATGTTCTGACTTCGAAGGTGCAGCCGGGTCAGGACTCCGCGTGCTCCCATTGCTTCATGAGATCGTTGCCTCCAGCGATGCTTCAACCTCCCAAACGATTATGATAATCATGAAGGAAATCCTCTCTCCCCTCTGATGGGACCGGGATTGTTTGACATTCGGCGAATGGAGCGGTATATTCCCTCACTTGTTTTTGCAGCTTAGAGCCCTCTTGCATCTTCATTCTCAATAGCGAATCATCTCACAACATGCCTGGAGGTTCGTATGCTTCGACGTGCTACTGCGGTTCTATGCATTCTCGTTCTTGTGGCGTGCGTTGGATTTGCCCAGGGCGCGAAGGTTGGAGGGGAAGCACGACAACTCGCAATGGGCGGTTCAAATCTCGGAACGGGCATCGTTCTCAATCCCTACATTACAGAGGATCCTGCTCTCCTCCTTCTCAACCCTGCGTACCAGACGCACTACATGAATTACACGTGGTGGAACCTCGGGGGTGGGTCGTTGAGCGGGCTTTCCTCGGGGGACAACGGGTACGGCAAACAAAGCGCCGGGGTCTCATTCGGGTTCGGGAAAGAACTGGTGATTGGCGCCGTGCTGAGCTACGATCCATCAGCGGTCAATATTGTCAACAAGATCCTTCAAGGTGGGACAGCGCTCGCACCGCTGACGCTCTCGTTCCCGGGATTCATTCAGGATCCGGGGCGGGGGAACGGGGTGACCGGAGCGCAGACCATCCCGCCGGTGGCAAATGTGTGGGAGATTCTCGCGGGATACCATGCCGGCAGCCTTGACCTCGGTTTCGGATTCATGTATGGAAATTCAAATTCCGATGAGACAGGTTCGAGTGGCGCGGCGAGTGCGTCTCGTGAAGCGTCGTCGCGGATGTTCGGATTTCGCGCGGGCCTGATCCTGGACATGGGCGGCGGATCGAATTTCTCTGCGCACGGCGCGTTGCGTCTTGACAACGCGACCGACAATGTGACGATTAGTCCGGCTGCGAACGGCCTGGGAGGCGAGTATTCTGCGTCCGGCACGGAGATTGAACTGGGCGCACGGCTGAAGCTTCATATGTCGAACCGGTTCAGCTTCGTCCCGTATGGCGCGTTCCTGTCGATGTCCGCGACACCGAGTCAGGATGCACCCCGGACTGGTGTTGCGAAAATGACCGAATCGCAGAAGCTCACTGTGACGGGATTGACCATCGGCGCAGGGGGAGAATACAAGATCTCCAACTTCCTTCTTGCGGGCGGTTTGAGCTATCAAATGCTCAGCGGGAAATTCGAGGATTCAAATCCCGCACCGGCCGCATCAACGACGAGCACGACGACCTTCACTGCAATCCCAACGATCAACTTCGGGGCAGAGTGGTGGCTGACGGATTGGCTGGCTGCGCGAGGCGGGTATTTCCGGATGCTCGGGAAAGTGAACAACAAACTGGAAACGACCAACGGAACAACCTCAAGCACGACCGAGACGAATTTGACCACGCCGCTGAGTTTTGCATTCGTCGGCGGCATTGGTGCTGGGACGTGGGATGGTGTTGTAACCCTGGGGATCGGCCTCCGCTTCAGCAACTTTTCGCTTGATGCAACAGTCAGCGACGAGGCACTGCGACGCGGGCTTGGCCTGATCGGTGCGCAGGACAATATCAACACCTTCGGTTACATCACGTTGAACTACAACTTCGAATAAGTACCCTGCCGCACCGGCGGGTTGGGAACGGGCGGCTCCATTGTGGAGGCCGCCCGTTTGTCTAATACGAACTCTGGTACTTCCGGATATGACGCGCACATTCGATTTTCTCGTTATCGGCAGCGGCATCGCGGGACTCTCCTATGCACTCAAAGTTTCCCGCTACGGCACGGTGGCGATTATCACCAAGAAAGAGAAGGCGGAATCGAACACCAACTATGCCCAGGGCGGCGTCGCCGCGGTAATGTCATCCGTCGATTCCTTTGAGCTGCACGTGTCCGATACGCTCTCTGTGGGGCAGGGGCTCTCGCACCGCGACGCGGTGGAGCTCATGGTGCGCGAGGGTCCGGCACGGTTGCGCGAGTTGATCGATGTGGGCGTGAAGTTCACTCAGCGGAACGGAGCGCTCGATCTCGGGCGTGAAGGGGGCCACTCGGCAAACCGTATTGTGCATTCGGACGATCTCACCGGCCGCGAAATTGAACGGGGACTGCTCGATGCCATCGCAGAGCGGGACAATATTTCGATCTTTGAAAACTACGCCGCCGTGGAGCTGATTACGCAACACCACGTGGATCCCACCCGGCTCGTCCCGCGGAGCGATATTCAGTGCTGGGGAGCCTATGTGTTCGATACCGCAACGGAACAGGTCAACACCTTCCTTTCACGCGTGGTCATGCTTTCGACCGGAGGACTCGGACATGTCTATCTGCACACGACCAATCCTCTGATTGCCACCGGCGACGGCGTCGCGATGGCGTATCGGGCCGGGGCGAGCGTGGGGAACATGGAGTTCATTCAATTTCACCCGACCACCCTGTACAACTCCGGCTCGCCGTCGTTCCTGATCTCCGAGGCGGTTCGCGGCTTCGGCGGCGTGCTGAAGCTGCAGAACGGCCAGGAGTTCATGCAGAACTACGACCCCCGGAAGTCGCTCGCCCCCCGTGACATCGTCGCGTATGCCATCGACAATGAACTAAAGAAACGGGGGGACCAGTATGTGCATCTTGACCTCCGTCATCTCCCGGCGGACGAGGTCAAGAGTCACTTCCCGCACATCTACAAGACCTGTCTTACACGATTCAAGCTCGACATCACGCAGGAACCGGTCCCGGTCGTCCCCGCCGCGCACTATAGCTGCGGGGGAGTCGTGGTGGATACCGAAGGCCGGACGTCCATTCGTGGTCTGTTCGCCTCCGGGGAAGTGAGCATGACCGGCGTTCATGGAGCGAACCGGTTGGCGTCGAATTCGTTGCTCGAAGCCCTGGTCTTCTCCGACCGCGCGGTTTCGGCCTCGAAGCAGTTTCTGGACGAGCAGACGGTGAACATCCCCGAAGTTGGTCCGTGGGATGACTCGGGAACCCTGAATGCAGAGGAGTGGATTCTCGTGTCGTTCAACCGGAGGGAGATCCAGCAGATCATGTGGGATTACGTGGGAATCGTCCGATCGACGCTCCGTCTCGAGCGGGCGCGCCGCCGAATGGAATTGCTGCGCCAGGAGGTGGAGGACTTCTACAAGCGGACCAAAGTCACCGAACCGCTTATCGAGCTGCGGAATCTCGCCCTTTGCGCGTCACTGATCATCCGGTGCGCAATGAGCAGGCATGAATCGCGCGGCCTCCACGTAACAACTGATTTTCGCAGCCGGGACGACGAACACTTCCTTAAAGACACCATCCTCTCCTGACACCCGCCGCGATCCTTGTTTCGTCTTTCATCATCTCGTATATTAGAAGTCTATGGGAGAAAAGGAAGGATCTGCCGTGCGGGAAGAAATTGACAAACCTCGTTGTCATTGCGCCATCTTCGGCGTGTACGGTCACCCCCAGGCATCACAGCTCACCTATTACGGCCTCCTCGCGCAGCAACACCGCGGCCAGGAAGGATCGGGCATCGTCACTGCGGAATACGACGAGACCGCAAAGAAACACCGGTTTCACGTCCATAAGGATTTCGGTCTCGTATCGGATGTGTATGGTGACGATCGGCTTCTGAACAGGACCCTCCGTGGAGACAGCGCGATCGGGCACAACCGATACTCAACCGCCGGGGCCTCTAACAACAAAGCGAACATCCAGCCATTCACCGTCTACTACCGCTCCGGAAATATTGCGGTCGCGCACAACGGGAACCTCACGAACTTCCGGGCGATCCGCCAGCGTCTTCAGGATGAAGGAACGATTTTCCAGACCACATCCGACACGGAAGTCATCCTCCATCTGATTGCGCGCAGCAGGAAGACTTCTCAGATTGAGCAGATCCGTGAAGCGCTTGCGGAGATCAGGGGCGCGTTCTCCCTCGTCATTCTCACGGAACACGCGCTGATCGCAGCACGGGATCACGCGGGGGTCCGGCCTCTTGCGATCGGCAAGAAGGGAAACACGTACGTCATCGCCTCCGAAACGGTCGGCTTTGATATTATCGATGCAGAGTATGTCCGCGACGTCGCCCCGGGCGAAATAGTTGTCATCGATGACGAGACAATCCGGAGCGGGGAAGTGACGTCGCTCAGAATCGATGACCGGCCGGCCGAGCCGCACCACTGCATTTTCGAGTACATCTATTTTTCCCGGCCCGACAGCCAGATCTTCGGGCACAGTGTGGACAAGGTCCGTCGGAAACTCGGGAAGAATCTCGCCAATGCCCACCCCGTGGTCCCGAAGAACCCGGATGACAAAGTGATTGTCATCAACGTTCCCGATTCCAGCAACACCGCGACGATGGGGTACGTCCAGCAGACGATCAAGAACGGTGGGAAAGTGCGCATGGAGATCGGCCTGATCCGGAGTCACTACATTGGACGGACATTCATCCAGCCGAGCCAGGACGTCCGCGAAAACAAGGTCAAGACGAAGTTCAACACCGTGAAGGGTGTGCTGAAGGACCGCGTCGTGACGATCGTTGACGACTCCATCGTGCGTGGCACAACATCCAAGCAGCTTGTCCAGCTCATCCGCCAGGCGGGTCCAAAGGAAGTGCATTTCCGCGTAACCGCTCCGCCGATCAAATTCCCGTGTCATTATGGAATGGACTTTCCAACACCGGAGGAATTGATCGCCAATCAATGCGGGGGCGACATCGACGCGATTGCCGCAGAACTCGGCGTGGACAGCCTCGGATACCTCTCCATCGAAGACCTTCTTGCCTCGGCACCCCAGGAAAACGGGGAACACTATTGCACGGCCTGCTTCAGCGGCAATTATCCGATTCCCATCGATGTCAAGCAATCGAAGGATGCGAACGAGACATGACCGACCGTCCCGACATGGCGCGCGCATCATCCAGGTTCTGGACGGTCTCCAACATGCTCAGCCTGTCGCGGGTTTTTCTTTCTGTGCCGTTCGTCCTGGTTATGCTCCTCGACGTACCGGGCGCCCGCTGGTGGGCCCTGGCGATTCTCGTCGTCGGAGCGCTGACGGACAACCTGGACGGTCTCCTTGCACGACGCCGGAATGAAATCAGCGAATGGGGAAAGATTCTCGACCCGCTCGGGGACAAGGTCGGAATCGCCGCCGTGGCGGTCGCGTTGTACTTCAAGAATCTTTTGCCGGGATGGTTCTTCGTTCTCCTTCTGGTGCGCGATCTTCTGATTTTTGCAGGAGGAATGTATATTCGCTCGGTGCGCGGGGTCGTGCTGCCATCGAATACGGCAGGGAAGTGGGCTGTCGGTGTGGTCGCGGCGACATTGCTCCTCTTGCTCCTGGAGGTGCAAGGATGGCTGATCGTTGTCGCCATGGTCGCGAGCGTTGGAATGATTCTCGTCTCGTTCGGCGGTTACGTCGTCCGGTTTGTGGAGGTCGTCCGCCTGGGAGCAAGTGTCCATGGGAATTCTTAACGCCATAGGGTTGACCAAGCTCCGCGATGGTCTGAGCAAGACGCGCGAATCGGTTGTCGGCAGGCTCAGCCGCCTGGTCACCAGCCGCCGCACGGTGGACGCCGAGTTTCTGAACGAGCTCGAGGAAATTCTGATCGGTGCGGACGTCGGTGTTGACACCACGGCGGATATTGTCGAAGCCCTGCGCGAACGGGCGCGGACGGAACGGTACGCATCGAGCGACGAACTCCTGGCCCTCCTCAAGGACGAAATGCGCCGCCATCTCGGCGACGATGGCAGGAACGGGCACGAACCGTTTGCCCTGCACGCCCCTCCGCCCGAGGTGATCATGGTCGTGGGGATCAATGGTGTGGGAAAAACCACGACCATCGGCAAACTTGCGCACGGGTTCGTCCGTTCAGGAAAAACGGTTTATATCGGGGCCGCGGACACCTTTCGCGCCGCAGCTAATGAACAGCTTGAAATCTGGGCTGACCGCGCAGGCGCCACGGTGATCCGACAGCTCCAGGGCTCCGATCCCGCCGCAGTTGCGTTTGACGCCGTACGCTCGGCGGTCGCCCACCATGCGGACGTCGTGATCATCGATACCGCGGGCCGTCTGCACACGAAGGTCAATCTGATGGAGGAGCTCAAAAAAATCCGCCGGGTGATCGAAAAGGTCATTCCGCAGGCACCCCATCAAGTGCTCCTTGTCATCGACGCTTCGACGGGACAGAACGGGCTGCAGCAGGCGAAGCAATTCGGACAGGCAGTGGGAGTGAGCGGGCTCGTTCTGACAAAACTCGACGGGACGGCAAAAGGCGGCGTCGTTCTTGCCATCTCGAAGGCGCTGAATGTTCCCGTGCAATATGTCGGCGTGGGGGAAGGGATTGAAGACCTGCAGCCGTTCGACCGAGATGCATTTATCGACGCCATGTTTGCCGCGGGAGGTGAACGCTGACGTGACGGAAGGACCCTTCAGAAAGATCCAGGTACTCCCCGATCACCTCGCGAACAAAATCGCTGCGGGCGAGGTTATCCAGCGCCCGGAGTCGGTGGTGAAGGAGCTTGTCGAAAATTCTCTGGACGCTGGAGCGACAAAGATCAGCGTGGTGGTGAAGGACGGCGGAACGTCGTTTCTCCAGGTCGCAGACAACGGCAGGGGGATGGACTCCGAGGACGCCGCGATCGCATTTCTTCGGCATGCGACCAGCAAGATCGTGACGTATGAAGATCTCGAAGCGATCGCGACGTTCGGCTTCCGGGGCGAGGCCCTTGCCTCCATTGCCGCGGTCGCGCACGTTACCCTGAAGACGCGCCGCGCAACGGATGACACGGCCACGATGGTTCGTATCGACGGGGGTGGCGCGCCCCGCATTTCGCGCGAAGCACGCGAACCCGGAACCACGGTGACCGTCCAGAACCTCTTCTTCAACGTTCCCGCTCGCAAGAAGTTTCTGAAGACCAATTCGACGGAGTTCCGCCACGTCTATGAGGCCGTCCACAGGGTGGCCATCAGCCATCCCGAGCTCGACCTCCAGTTCGTTGCAGATGACGAGACGATATTCACCCTCAGACCTTCGACCCTCGATCAGCGGCTGATCGATGTGTTCGGCGAGCAGGTGGTCGACTCTCTGTTGCCGGTCGAGGAGGGGACGGACGTTGTCGTGATGCGGGGATTTATCGGGAAGCCATCCTACGGGCAAAAGAGCCGGGCGCACCAGTACTTGTTTCTCAACCATCGCTACATCGTCCACCGGACGATCAGCCATGCGATCTTCAGCGGCTACGAGCATCTTCTCCTGAAGGGGACCTATCCGTTCTTCCTGCTGTTCATCGAAATCGATCCGCGCCACGTCGACGTCAATGTCCACCCGTCGAAGATGGAAGCGAAATTCGCCGACGAGCAGTCGATGTACCACATGGCCGGGGCGCTGGTGCGTCACGCCCTTTCCGAAGCCCAGGCCGTCCCGGCGCTCACCCCCGGCACGGTCGATGCCGAAGGCGATCTCCGGCTCGCCTTTACTTCGCGGCAACATCAATGGGACAGCGGACAGCAGGTATGGAAGCCGGGCATCGAATCCCGGCTGCTGGACAGCACGCCAAGACCATCGGAGCTCCCGCCGGAGCCGCAGACTCTTCAGCACGAAAATGTGCGCCCGGAATCCTCCACCTCAGGACTGATCTGGCAGCTGCATAACAAGTATATCCTCTGCCAGATCCGGAGCGGCGTCATGATCGTCGATCAGCACGTCGCGCACGAACGGGTGCTGTACGAACGGATTCTCGAACGCTTTAAGTCGGGCATGCATGCTGCGCAGCAGCTGCTCTTTCCCATCACGCTCCAGTTTACGGGAGGGGACTACGGGCTGTTGTCCGAATTGCTTGCCGCATTTCCAATCGATGGGGTTTGATCTCCGGCTCTTCGGCAAGAACACTGCTGTCGTCGAAGGCGTCCCCCCCGAGATCAGATCGGGAGCGGAGGAACGTATTGTGCAGGATGTCCTCGGACTGTACAAAGAGTATCAGGTGAAGGGGATCAGCGATGCCAGGGATAGTCTCGCGAAGTCGTATTCGTGCCGCTCGGCCATCAAGGCGGGAGACCCGTTGTCGGAGCTGGAAATGCGTTCCCTGATCGACCAACTGTTCGCGACCACAATGCCGTATGTGTGCCCGCACGGAAGGCCGGTCGTTCTGCGGATTTCGATCGATGAGCTGGACAGGAGATTCGGGAGGATCTGAATCATGACGAAGGATGGAGACATCGAACAGGGACGCGAGCGGTGGCTGGGCCGTGCACATGGTCAGCCCCTCCGAACGGGAGTGAGTTTCACGACCGTCAGCGGTGAGGAGGTCGACCCCCTCTACACGCCCGGGAATGTCGGCGGGCTCGACTACATGGCGGAACTCGGCTTCCCGGGCGAGTACCCGTATACCCGGGGGATCCATTCGACCATGTACCGGGGGAAACTCTGGACCATGCGGCAGTTTGCGGGCTTCGGGACGCCCGAAGACACCAACGCACGGTACCACTACCTGCTGACCCATGGCCAGACGGGACTCTCCGTCGCCTTTGACCTCCCGACGCTCATGGGAAGAGACTGCGATGAACCGGTCTCCGAGGGCGAAGTCGGCATTTGCGGAGTCTCTGTCAGCTCGCTGGCAGACATGGAAGTCCTCTTCAAGGGGATCGCATTGCGCGACATCTCGACGTCCATGACGATCAATGCCCCGGCGGCGATGATGCTCGCGTTGTACGTTGCCGTGGCCCGGCGTCAGGGGGTTGCGCCTGCGGAATTGCGCGGCACGATCCAGGCCGATATTCTCAAGGAGTACATCGCGCAAAAAGAGTGGATCTATCCGCCGCGGCCGAGCATGCGCATTGTGACGGACATGATTGAGTACTGCACGCGGGAAATGCCGCAGTGGAATCCGATTTCCATCAGCGGTTACCACATCCGCGAAGCCGGATCGACGGCGGTGCAGGAGCTCGCGTTCACGCTCGCAGATGGCTTTGCCTATGTCGAGGAGGCGGTCCGTCGGGGGATGGATGTCGATAGTTTTGCCCCCCGGCTTTCGTTTTTCTTCAACGCGCATCTCGATTTTTTTGAGGAGATCGCAAAATACCGTGCGGCAAGAAGGATCTGGTCGAAACGGATGAAGGAACGGTATCATGCGAAGAACCCCCGATCTATGATGCTCCGTTTTCATACGCAGACCGCCGGCTGCACGCTCACCGCACAGCAGCCGGAAAACAATATCGTCCGGACGGCGTTTCAAGCGCTCGCGGGCGTTCTTGGCGGCACGCAATCGCTCCATACGAATTCGATGGATGAAACGCTCGCGCTGCCCTCCGAAAAGGCCGTGAAGATCGCTTTGCGGACACAACAGATCATCGCCCATGAAACCGGCGTGGCCAACACGATGGATCCGCTTGGCGGGAGCTACTTTCTCGAATCGCTGACGTCGAGGATGGAGAAAGAAGCGGAGGCATATTTCGAGCGGATCGATGCCCTTGGAGGAGTTGTCCCCGCGATCGAGGCGGGGTTCTTCCAGAAAGAAATTGCCGATGCGGCGTACCGATATCAAATCGAGCTCGACCGCAAACAGAAGATTATCGTTGGCGTCAACGATTTTGTGGAGGAGGATGAACAGGTCTCGATCCCGATTCTGGAAATCTCCCCGGAAGCCGAACGAACGCAGCGCAAGCGGATGGGGGAGGTCCGGCAGAGCAGGGTCAGTCAGGACGTCGAAAAGACACTCGAAGCCTTGAGGCGAGCGGCTCAGGATGGCTCGAATATTATGCCTTCTCTGCTGGCATGCGCACAGGCGTATGTCACTCTCGGGGAGATGTGCGCGGCGCTCACAGCGGTGTTCGGAGTTCACGAGGAAATTGCTGCCTTCTAGAAGGCACTATGCCGCAACAGGGCTGCCTTGAACGAAGCTGTCTCTGCATCAAAAGGAATACGATGAAAAACGCCGTCGTCGCCGTCTTGAAAACGGCTCCGGAGACCGTGCTCGAAGACTATCAGAAGCTCGCGCACCTTGCCGGCATGACCGATGCTCTTGACCGGGGAGCAGCAACGATTCTCAAAGACAACATCTCATGGCATTTTCCGTTTCCCGCCGCGAACACCACACCCTGGCAGCTGGAGGGGACCATCCTCGCGCTTCACGGCCTCCGGGTTCTCGCAGGTCACCTGCGTTCAAAATAAGACCGTTGTCACCGACGCCTTCAAGGGAGAAGATCTGAATCATTTCCTCCCGGTCTTTCAAAAGTACCAGATCCCCGTCCTGTACAATTTCCGCAAGGACGACATGCGTTGGATCCCCTTCCGGCCAAAACAGAAGATGCATGTCCTCGACACGGTCTTTCCCGACGGGCTGCACATTCCGGAGTATTTTTTCGGAAAGAACATCGTGCACTTACCCACCGTGAAATGCCACATCTATACCGGCACCACAGGCGCGATGAAGAATGCGTTCGGCGGTCTGTTGAATACAAAGCGCCATTATACCCATACCTGGATTCACGAAACGCTCGTGGACTTGCTCGCCATCCAGAAGGAGATCCACAGCGGGATCTTCGCCGTGATGGATGGAACGACGGTCGGCGACGGGCCCGGTCCCAGGACGATGCGTCCCAAGGTGAAGAACTACATTCTTGCGAGCGCCGACCAGGTGGCCATCGACGCAGTTGCCGCGAAGATGATGGGATTCGACCCAATGAGTCTTCGCTACATCAATCTCGCGCATCAGGATGGACTCGGTTGCGGCGATCCGCGCGAAATCTCGGTCGTCGGCGCGGACATCTCAGGCGAATCCTGGAACTTCACTGTCGGCAACAATGGCGTCAGCCTCTTTGGAAATCTGGCCTGGTTTGGTCCCCTGCGCGGGTTCCAGAAACTCTTTTTCCGGACGCCGATGGTCCATGCCTTTGTCCTCGGTTCGGAAGTGTACCATGACTACTACCGATGGCCGTTACGAGACCGCAAGGTTTTCGAATCCTGGTGCGCATCGACCCCATGGGGACAATTGTTCCAGGAGTACGGCCGCATGGCTCCCCGCGCGGTCCATGATGAGATCTCCCGATGAGCTCGAAAGCACGCGCCGAATTGATGCTGTTCCTGATAACGTTCATCTGGGGAAGCACCTTCGTCACGGGGAAGATCGTTCTTGCGGAAGTAAGCCCGCTCCAGATGATGGTTGTCCGATTCGGCCTTGCGTCAGTCGTGCTCCTGGTAATCGGCTGGCGTCGGATTTTCCCGATGGCCTGGAAGTCTATTGGAAAGGCCGCAGTCCTCGGGATCCTCCTCTTTCTTGGGTTTACCGCGCAAACGGTTGGGCTCCAGATAACGACAGCATCGAAATCGGCGTTTATCACCGGTATGATGGTCGTCCTGGTGCCGATCCTCCAGGTGTTGGTTGAACGCAAGTCCCCGAAAATCGGGAATGCCGTCGGCATCCTGATCGTGGCGGGGGGCCTATGGAGCCTCACCTCGCCGGAAGGGAGCTCGTTTAACGCCGGAGACGGATTGACCGTGCTTTGCGCCGTCTTCTTTACCGGCTATATTGTGTATCTGGACATGATTTCGCCGGACATGACTGCGCTGCAGCTGACGTTTGCTCATCTTGCCGTTGCAGCATTGTTGTCGTCCGCGGCTTTGCTATTTTTCGATACGGTGCATTTCAGCGTTGGAATCGACGGCATCCTGCTTCTGGCGTATCTCACACTGTTTTCGACCCTGTTGACGACCCTTGTGCAGACGCGGTTTCAAAAGGAAACAACGCCGACGCGTGCGGCCATCATCTTCACAATCGAGCCGGTGGTAGCAGCGCTATTGGCGTACGCCATCCTGAACGAGCATCTGGGTGCAGCAGGCGTTGCCGGGGGTGCGATGATCGTTGTGGGAGTCCTTGTGTCAGAACTTTCCGAAGGCATTCCCATTCTGAACAGGCCCGTCCTCCGGCGGTCCGCGATGGAGGACATCCGATCATCTTCGGCCGAGCCATGAGCGTGGCGGCGGCAGAGATCATCATCCGGGGGGAAGTTCAGGGCGTCGGGTTCCGGTGGTTCGCCTATCGAAAAGCGACGGAACTCGGCGTGCAAGGATTTGTTCAAAACCGGGCGGACGGAAGTGTCGGCGTGCATGCGGAAGGAGAGCGGGGGACGATAGAGTCTTTCATCGGAGTGCTCCGTATCGGACCGCGTGCGGCCCGTGTCGAAGAAGTCTCCGTTGAGTGGTCCGAACCGACCGGCAAGTATCCACACTTTGAGATCACTCATGACTGACCTCGGCGCGTTTCGCATCGGCTACGGGTATGACGTCCACCGTCTGGCGACGGGGCGACGGCTGGTCCTCGGAGGGGTGGACATCCCTTCGGAAAAGGGGCTCGAAGGACATTCGGATGCCGATGTCCTCCTTCACGCAATCATGGATGCCCTTGCCGGCGCCGCGGCGCTCGGTGACATCGGGAAACATTTTCCGAATACCGATGAGCGATATCGGGGGATCTCCAGTGTTCGCCTGCTTCAACTGATTGCAGGGCTGCTGGAGCGGGACCGGTACGCGGTGGTGAACGTCGATTCCACCATCGTGTTGGAAGAGCCGAAGGTTGCACCGCACATCGACGCGATGCGGCGGATCATTGCGGAGACGCTTGGCATACCGGATTCGTGCGTCTCAATCAAGGCGACGACGAATGAAGGAATGGGATTTGTTGGCAGAGGGGAAGGGGCAGCGGCGCATGCGATCGCGCTCGTCCGCAAACAAGGATAACCGGAGAACCTCCTTTGCTGGAAAGCCTGCAGCATTTCATGAGGACGCTCGACCCGTCACTCATCTATCTCCTTCTTTTCCTGATCGCATATATCGAGAACCTTTTCCCGCCTTCTCCCAGCGACATGGTGATCGTGTTCGGCGGCTCGTTGATCGGCCTCGGCATCGTCCGACCGGTGCCCGCGCTTGCCAGCGCGACGCTCGGGAGCACACTCGGGTTTGTTACGATGTACGGTGTGGGTCTATGGTTCGACCGCTCTATCGTCGGAAAGCGTCATCCGAAGTTTCTGCCCGGAAGAGTCCATCAAGAAGGTCGAGGCATGGTTTGCCAAACACGGGTTGTGGATCATTGTGGCAAACAGATTTCTTGCCGGAACCCGGGCGGTTGTTTCGTTCTGCGCAGGGATGTCGAAGCTGAGCCTCCTCGAGACGACGATTCTCTCCATGCTGAGCGCTCTTGCATGGAACGCGATTCTCCTTACCGGCGGCTATTTCCTCGGCCAGAACTGGGAACGAATTGGATTCTATCTCAGTGCCTATAGTCAATTTGTGAGCGCACTTGTTGTCATCGGGATCCTTGTCGTTGTGGGCAATTATTTCCTCCATCAACGCAGGCGGAAACGCACCTCATGACTGAATGGCTGTATCCCCTCGATCGGGCCATTTTTCTCTTCATCAACAATACTCTCGCAAATCCTGTCGGCGATGCGCTCTGGCCGCTTCATCACCGACTACGATAAGATCCTCGTCGTCCGCATTGTGCTCGTTGCAGTGTGGCTCTGGCTCGTGATCCGCGGCGGAACCCGCGGAAGGACCGTCGCGTTCATGTTGATCCCGGTGCTCTTCTTCGCAGATCAACTGAGCAGCTCGCTCATCAAACCGTGGGTTGACCGGCTTCGCCCGTGCCATACGATCGACGGCGTGCCGATTGTCCAAAACATCCATCTTCTTGTTTCGTGCGGCCCGGGAAAGTCCTTCCCTTCCTCCCATGCCGTGAACAATTTTGCCGTGGCCACCCTTTTTGCCTTCTATTACCGACCGATCTGGCCGTACGTGTACGGATGGGCGGCCCTCATCGCACTGTCGCGTGTTGCCGTCGGTGTTCACTATCCGTCCGACATTCTTGGCGGCGCATGCATCGGAACGCTTGTGGCGTTGGCCGTCATCTTTCCTCTGGATACGAATCCTGGTGGTCTACCACCGGATGCGGCACGACTCTCCAGCAACGGATCGCCCGTGAAATTCCTGCGCCGGAAAGAGCCCGCACGCTACAGCACCGGGGAGGATCTGTCGCGGAGAAAAGTCTTCCGCCTTCGCCTCGGCCTGTGTGTCCTTTCGGGCGTCCTGCTCGGCGCTGCCTTTCCGCCGAGTCCTCTCGGCGTCCTGGCGTGTTTCGGAGCTTGTTCCCCTCCTGATTGTCCTCGCGGACGTCGAATCGACCGGCGTTGCCCTCCGCTATACGTATCTCGCGATGTTTGTTTTTCACGTGATCACGCTGAATTGGACCGGCGGTTACGTCGAAATGAAAGACCCGTACATGATGATCGCGGGCGCGGTAACCATGATCGTCCATCCACTGTTCTACTGGATTCCGATCGGATGCTATCTCTATGTCCGCAATCGGATGGGGGCCCTTCCAGCGCTGCTTGCCCTGCCGTTTTTTTGGGTGGGATACGAATACTCTCACACGCTCAGCGAGTGGTCGTTCCCGTGGCTTACGCTGGGGAACAGCCAGAGCTTTGATCTTGCACGGATTCAGATTGCGGAGTTCACCGGGGTGTTCGGAATTTCTTTCTGGATCCTTGTCCTGAACGTCATCGCCTTCCTGATCTACTCTGCGGCAGCACAGCGGGATCGATTTCCCGGGTGGTTCAGCGTTCGACGGCTTCTCGTGCTCTTCCTGATCGTGTTCATCGCTCCGCTCATCTATGGGATCATTGTGCTCTCGAACGCCCATGTGGACGGTTCGCATCCCGCGATGGACAAAGGGACGGTGACGATCGGCATCATTCAACCGAACCTTGATCCCTGGGAACGGTGGGCGGCCCACGGACGCTCAATCATCGACAAATGCTGGACGTTGACCGGGGATCTGACGAGCGGCAACAACCGCCCCGACATCGTTCTCTGGCCCGAAACCGTGATGCCGTATTTTCTCCTTCTCCCGTCAAATGCCGGCTTGCTGACCGAAATGCGGATTCGGGCGGCACGCGACAGCGTTGCCGTCCTCCTCGGCCTCCCGCAAATGGTGGAGTACCCGGATTCGCAGAAAGCGCCAAAGAGTTCCCGCCGGGACCCGATGACCGGAGGCCGCTATGACATCTTCAACGCAGCGGCCTTTCTCCAGCCGGGTGTCGATTCCGTCCCGTGGTATGGAAAGATGAAAATGGTGCCGATTGCCGAGCGCGTCCCGTATGCCGACTTTTTTTCCGCCCTCGATTTCCTTCGCTGGGGGGTTGGTATCGGAGGATGGCAGATCGGGCCGGGGCATGTCGTCTTCAGAGACGCAAGGACGGGCGCGGCGTTCAGCACTGCCATCTGTTATGAATCGATCTATCCCGCTTTTATCGCCGAGTCCGTCAAGAAGGGCGCGGAATTTCTTACCATCATCACGGTCGACAGTTGGTGGGATCACATGTCCGGGGCATACCAGCATGAGCGGTTTGCCGTGTTCCGTGCTATCGAAAACCGACGATGGGTTGCGCGTTGCGCGCTCGGCGGCATTTCGTGCTACATCGATCCCTTCGGACGCGTCTACGATGCGACACGGCTCATGACAACGGCGGAACTCTCGAGGACGATCGGAAGAAGCACGGCATTGACCTTCTACACAGAACATGGTGAACTTGTCGGCACGTTCTGTCTCTGGATCGCCGGGATGGTCCTGGCATCAGCGGCTGGGCGAGCATTCTATGAACGCACGCGAAGAAATCAATGGAGGCAAGCATGATCGACCTTCGGAGCGATACCGTAACGCGGCCCTCTCCCGCAATGCGCGAGGCGATGGCCGGCGCTGAGGTCGGCGACGATGTGTTCGGTGAAGACCCGACCGTGAACAGGCTGCAGGCAGAGGTTGCGACGATCCTGGGCAAGGAAGCCGCACTGTTTGTTCCGAGCGGGACGATGGGCAACCAATTGTGCATCAAGACCCACACGAGCCCCGGGGACGAAGTCATTGCCGAACGCGGCGCGCACGTGTTCAACTATGAAACCGCGGGCGCAGCCTTCCTCTCGTCCGTCCAGATCCACGTGATCGACGGAGAACGAGGAATTATGCGTGCGGACCAGATCCGGAAATCGATCCGGCCAAACCTGTATTACATGCCTCGCACACGGCTCATCTGCCTCGAGAATACCCACAACCGTGCCGGCGGAACGATCTATTCGCTCGACATCATCCGGGAGATCCGGACGCTCGCAGAAGAATTCGGCATCCGGATGCATTTGGACGGAGCCCGGCTTTGGAATGCGTGCGCGGCAACGGGAATTGCGCCGGCGGAATACGCCCGCTATTTTGATTCCGTCTCTGTCTGTCTCTCCAAAGGTCTGGGAGCGCCGGTGGGCTCGGTCATTGCCGGTCCCCGGGCGTTCATCGATGATGCACGGCATTATCGGAAGATCTTTGGCGGAGGGATGCGGCAGGCCGGCGTGCTTGCGGCAGCCGGTCTCTTTGCGTTGAAAAACAATCGCGCGAGGCTTGTGGAGGATCATGAAAAGGCGACCTGGCTGGCGCGCGAGCTCTCTTCCATCCCGGGGTTCGGCATCGATATGGCGACCGTACAATCCAACATCATCATCATCGATGTGGAGGCCACAGGCCGACAGCCGGAATCCATTCTTGACGATCTGAAGAAACGCGGTGTCCTGCTGAGCGCCGGAAACTATATGGGCCTTCGCGCCGTCACCCATCTGGATGTCACAAAAGCCCAGGTGGAGGAAGCCGCAACGGCCATCCAGGAGACCATGAGGGCACGGTGAGCGAACGAGGGCTGTTCCGTCATTCGACACAGTTGCAGGTGAGAAACTACGAGATCGACTGGCAGGGCATCGTTCACAATGCCGTCTACCTGCACTATTTTGAGACCGGCAGAGTCGCCTATCTCCAAGCATTAGGTATCGCGATCGATGTGAATACGATCCAGCATGAGAATCGGGTTGTGGTCGCGAGAAATGAGATCGACTATCGTTCTCCGGCCCGGTTCAACGAAACGCTTGTTGTCCTTACGCGCATTGCCGAACTTGGAAGGACCAGCTTTACGTTTGAGGGGTGGATCGAAGAACGGACAGCATCACGGCTCATTGCAGAAAACCGATCGGTGCACGTCTGGATGGACACACAGGGTCTGGAACCTCTTCTGCTTCCTGAGGCGTTCATTGAGAGTGTGATGAGATTTGAAGGAAAGAATTGCGTTATTCGGCGAAAATAAAGGGGTTTGAAATACTGGAAGAGCAAACTCTTCGGAAGGTCGTCTCAACTACTACTTGAAGTGATGGACCCTCTTGCCTTTTAGTCGTCCGATTCGTACATTGAAATGTTGTGGACAGCCCGGATTGGGCTTTTTTTATTTGCTACAAAGCGGTCGCACTGCCTGCATGGTTTCCCTGGACGAACACCAAGCCTTTTTGAATATCGCGGAAACAGAAGCTCATCGTCATGGAGCCGAGGTCATCGAAATCATCCTGCGAGGGGATCCGACGCGGCGCGTGATCGAGCTCTTCGTTGACAGTGAAGGGGGAGTTTCGCTCCATCTCTGTCAGGAGATCAGCAAATCCCTGATTCAGGAAATCGAGAAGAGCGCGCTCGCAGTCGGCAGCTATCGGCTGGACGTCTCCTCGCCGGGAATTGATCGGCCGCTGAAGTTTCCGTGGCAGTACCGGAAACATACCGGGCGAACGATGGAAGTTTCGTGGAGCGACGAGGGCGGGAAGCGGACGGTAATCGGGAAGCTCCTCTCGGTGGACGATCAGGGGGTTGTTGTCAAACCGGAAAAAGGAGCAGAGGACCAGCGAATCGCTTTCACGTCCATCACTGAAGCGAAGATCAAGACTCCCTGGTAGATCATCACCGCATACTACGATTTTGGTTTCATACGTGGAGGTTGCAATGAACGCAGAGATTGTCGAATCATTTTCCCAAATGGTTCGCGAAAAAGGCATCGACAAAGATGTCCTCGCTGGAATTGTGGAAGACGTCTTTTCCATGATGGTGCGGAAACGGTACGGCCAGGATGCCAAGTTCGACGTGGTCGTGAATATGGACAAGGGTGACATCGAGATATTTCTCGAGCGGTCGGTCGTCGAGACGGTCGAGAACCCCATCACGCAGGTCTCCGTGGAAGATGCGCGGCGGCTCTCCGGTGACGATCTGGATGTCGGCGAAGACTTTGTCGAGGTGATCCCTCTTGCTGCATTCGGCAGGCGCCTCGTGGTGAGCGCCAAACAAAACCTGAACCAGCGCATTAAAGAGATAGAGCGCGAGCAGGTCTTCAACGAATACACCAATGCGGTCGGCGATATCATCGTCGGCGAGATCTACCAGACGCGAAGGAACGAAGTCCTCATCAGTCACAACCGGAATGAGCTCCTGCTCCCGCGGAGCGAACAAATCGCGAAGGAACACTACAAGAAGGGTGACACCATCCGTGCGGTCGTGAAGGAGGTCCGGAAGAACTCCGGGACGCCGGTGGTGATTGTCTCCCGTTCCGACCCGAAATTTCTCGCAAAGTTGTTTGAATTGGAGATCCCGGAAATTTACGACGGGATTATCGAGATCAAACGGATTGCGCGCGAACCCGGGGAGCGGGCGAAGGTTGCCGTCGAATCGCACGATGATCGGATCGATGCCGTCGGCGCATGCGTTGGAATGAAGGGTGTTCGAATCCATACCATCGTCCGCGAGCTCAACAACGAGAACATCGACGTCATCAGCTACAGCGACGAGCCCTTGACGTTTATCGCGCGCGCGCTGGCGCCTGCGAAACTCAAAACGATTGAAATCAACGAAGAGGCGAAATCGGCGAATGTCCTTGTGGCGCCCGAGCAGGTCTCGCTGGCCATCGGCCGGAATGGGCAGAATATCCGTCTTGCCTCGAAGCTGACAGGGTATGAACTGAATCTTGTGAAGGAGGGCGGCGAGGAAGAATACGACATGGATTTGACCGAGTTCGAAGAAGAACTCGGCGGGGAGATGATCACGAAGCTCGCCGGCGTCGGTCTGAAGTCGGCAAGAGATGTGCTGGAAGCAACGATGGATGTGCTTCTTTCGGTCGAAGGCTTGACCGAGGGCAGAGTTGCGGAAATCCGCTCCATGCTCCAGGATGAACTGGAAGAAGCTGAGGTGGACGACGACGAGGAAGAAGAAGAAGAGGAGGAGGGACCAGAGCCCGACCCCGTTGCGCAGCAGCAGGCACCCGGACCGGATGCTGGGACCGTTGCCCAGCAACCAGAGCCGGAGGCTTCCCCGGAAGCTCTGCCGACCGAGCCGAAAGACCCTCCTTTGACGGAGGAATCGAAGGAAGGTCAATAGCCGAACGACCCCGATTGGCGGAAAATCCGCCGGGTCATCGACCCTGAATGGCGGACAACCCGCCGGGTCAATGGAGAAGGATACGAATGGCTGAGACAGTCGAAAAAAAGAAGAAGCTGTACAAAGTTGCGACCGAGTTGAATCTCTCGCATGAGACGGTGATCGAGTTTCTGCGAAAGAAGGGGCATGAGGTGAAGAACCACATGTCGACGCTCGATGACGCGATGCTACGCGACATCCTGCAGCATTTCAAGAAGGAGAAGGACTCGGCCGAGAAGCACCAGCGGAAGATTCAGGAAATCCGCGACCAGAAGAAGAAGACCGATAAGAAGCCCGAGCCCGTTGCAGAACATGTGCCGGTAGTTCAATCGCAGTTGGATCTGACCCCTTCAAAAGTGCTTTCGCACGCCGAAGAGCCCTCCGACGAGGATGCCGTCAGCATCGCCGAAGGAACGGAAGACGGAGTGGCACAACTGGCCGAGCCAATCGCCGCCGATTCGAGCACGGAGACGACCGCGCCATCTACCGCCGTCGGAGAAATCCCGACGGCAGAGCCGCCCGCTGCGCCCCCGGCGGAAACGCCGGTGCAAGAACCGCAGGTGCTCGAAGCGGCAGAGCAGAGACCGGCAGAAGTGGCACCGGTGCAGCCGGCCGTCTACCTCTCGCCGCTTGAAAAGGAGCGGAAGGCCAAAGTGGGTCTTACAATCAAAGGCCGGATGGACCTGAAGCCAAAGCCGCAGCCCGGTGCGTCGGCGCGCCCGGCCCGTGGTGAAGCGGCGAAGGGCCCGGCCAAGGCGACCACGGCGGCGACAACGGCCGCGGAAACAGACGAGCACAAGCGGAAGAAGAAGAAAAAAAAGGTCCGCGAGGAAGCGGGAGAAGTGGCAGCGGGACACACGGAAGAGGCTGCCGGAGAGAAGAAGAAGAAAAAGAAAAAGAAGCTTCGCCACAAGCCCATCGATCAAAGCGAAGTCGACGACGCGATCAAGCGCACGTTTGCAGCGATGGACGATACACCCGTCAGCGGGCGCGCAACTGCGCGGCGCCGGAAGCGCCGTGAACGGGAAGAGGAGGAACAGCGCGCCCAGGAAGAAGCGCTCCGCGAAGAAGGAAAGCTGAAAGTCACGGAATTCGTGTCGGTCAACGACATTGCGAACCTGATGAAGGTCAATGTTGCCGATGTCATCAAGAAGTGCATGGAACTCGGCATCATGGTGTCGATCAATCAGCGGCTTGAGAAGGACACGATCCAGCTTGTCGCCGACGAGTTCGGATTCGAAGTCCAGTTCTATTCGGATGTCGTCGATGAAGAACTGGTGGACGAGACGGAGGACAAGCCGGAAGATCTCGTGCGCCGTCCGCCGGTCGTCACCATCATGGGTCACGTCGACCACGGAAAGACGTCGCTCCTCGATTACATCCGGCGGTCCAACGTTGTCGCCGGTGAATCCGGTGGGATCACGCAGCACATCGGTGCCTACGAGGTCACCTCGCCGTCAGGAAACCCGATCACCTTCCTGGACACGCCGGGCCACGAGGCATTCACCGCCATGCGCGCCCGCGGCGCTCAAATTACGGACATCGTCGTCCTCGTTGTTGCGGCGGACGACAGCGTGATGCCGCAAACGCTTGAAGCAATCTCCCACGCGCAGGCAGCGAACGTTCCCATTATCATCGCGATCAACAAGGTCGATAAGCCCGAGTCGAACCCCGACAAGATCCGTCAGCAGCTGGCTGAAAGGAACATCCTTGTCGAAGAATGGGGCGGGAAGTATCAATGCGTCGAGCTTTCCGCTCGTACCGGGAAAAACGTCGACCTTTTGCTCGAGAAGATCTCGCTGGAGGCGGACGTGCTGGACCTGAAAGCGAATCCACACCGGCTGGCGTTCGGCACCATCGTTGAAGCGCAGTTGGACAAGGGGAAGGGCGTGACAGCGACCGTCCTCGTGCAGAAGGGGACATTGCGCATCGGCGACCCGTTCCTGGCAGGGGTATTCAGCGGAAAGGTGCGGGCGATGTTCGATGAACGCGGCAAACGCGTGGAGGCTGCCGGGCCGTCCGCTCCGGTTCAGCTCACGGGTCTTGACGGGTTCCCTCAGGCAGGCGATCCGTTCATCGTCATGGCGACCGACCGCGAAGCACGGGAAATCAGCTTGCGCCGGCAGCAATTGAAACGGGAACAGGATTTCCGGCAGATCCACCTGACGACACTTGACGACATCTCGGAACAGATCAAGCAGGGCGGTGTGAAGGAACTTGCCGTGATTGTGAAGGGCGACGTCGATGGATCGGTGGAGGCGCTTTCGGATTCTCTGATGAAGATCGCGCACAAGGAAGTGAAGCTCCGCGTGATCCACAGCGGTGTGGGGATGATTTCGGAATCCGACGTGATTCTTGCTGCGGCCTCGAACGCCGTGATCATCGGATTCCGCGTTCGCCCGAACCTCAACGCGCGGCGTCTCGCGGAAAAAGAAAAAGTCGATATCCGCATGTACAGCATCATCTACGACGCCATCGATGATGTGCACCAGGCTCTCGAAGGACTCCTGTCGCCGGAGAAAAAGGAAGAAGTTACCGGCACGGCGGAGATTCGGGAAATCTTCAAGGTCCCGCGGGCGGGAAACATCGCGGGATGCCATGTTCAGGACGGCAAGATCGCACGGAACAACAAAGTCCGTCTGGTGCGGGATGGCATAATGATATTCGACGGCGGCATCAGCTCGCTCAAGCGCTTCAAGGACGACGTCCGTGAGGTCGAGGCGGGGTTCGAATGCGGCATCGGGCTGGAAAATTACAATGATATGAAACCCGGCGATGTGATCGAAGCATACCGGATCGTCGAATCGAAACGGAAACTGATCACATAGACCTGCAACGAACGGGCGCCAGGGCGGTCCTGTGCCCGACGAGCAGAGAGATCCGGGGAATTCGATGTCCATTCGTACAGAAAAAGTTGCCTCACTCCTGAAGGAAGAGATTGGCGCGATTCTTCAGAAGGAGTACCGGGACCCGGGGATGGGTTTGCTGACGGTCACGGATGTCCGCGTGACGCCGGATCTCCGGATCGCGAAGGTCTATCTGAGCATTTACGGGTCAGAAGAGATTCGCCGGACCACGATGGCGCGGCTTGAGCATGACAAGGCGCTCCTGCGCAGTCAGCTGGCAAAACGGGTCCGGATCAAGTTTATGCCCGCGCTGGAACTGCACCGTGATGACACGCTTGACCGTGTGGAGCGGATCAATGCGATTTTGAAGAAAATCAATGACGATCGAGACGGCACAGGCGGCACTCACGAGTAAGGTCTCCACTGACGAGGGGATGTTCCTGCTGGTGGACAAGCCGGCGGGGTGGACCTCGTTCGATGTGGTAAACAGGGTGCGGCACATCTTCGGTGTAAAAAAAGCGGGACATGCCGGGACGCTGGATCCGCTCGCGACAGGACTCCTGATCATTTGCACCGGCAAACGGACGAAAGAGCTCGCGCAGCATACAACGGCAGACAAGGAGTATGAAGTGACGATGCTCCTGGGAAGCCGGACGGCGAGCGGCGATGCGGAGACACCTGTGTTGGAAACTCGATCGGTCGAAGGGATCACTGCCGAGCGTGTGCGGGAAGTGCTGCACTCCTTCGTGGGACCGCAGCAACAGGTCCCTCCGATGTGGTCTGCGCTCAAAGTGAACGGAAAGCGGCTCTATAAGTACGCGCAGCGGGGAGTGAGCGTGGAACGTGCTCCGCGGGACGTCAGCATCCATGCGATCGACGTTCAACGCATGGACATCCCCGATGTCACGATGACCGTCTCGTGCTCGAAGGGGACGTACATCCGAACGCTGGTGGAAGACATTGGAAGGGCGCTCGGGTGCGGAGCGTATGTGACCGGGCTGCGGAGGACGCGCATCGACGACTGGAAGGTTACGGATGCGTATTCCATGGCGGAACTGGAACGACGGGCGAAGGAGAGCATCAGTCCGACTCTATGATCGTTGCGCGCGAAGCAGGTGCAATCCAGCCGAAGTCTGCATCGGTGGTGACAGTCGGGACCTTCGATGGCGTTCACCTCGGGCACAGGGCCATTATCCGCAGGCTGACAGACGCAGCGCGGGAAGCCAGGGCGAGGAGCGTTGTCCTGACCTTTGATCCTCATCCGCGGACTGTGGTGGGCCCACGACAGGAACGACCGGACCTCCTGACTTCAGTCGAAGAACGGATTTCGCTGTTTGCGGAACTCGGAGTGGATTTGGTCGGAGTGATTCCCTTCACGGTGGAATTCTCCAAGCAGACGGCGGAAGATTTTGTCAGGACCTGGCTCGTCGAGACTGTTGGCGTGCGGCATATGGTGGTGGGGCATGACCATCACTTCGGACGGGGTCGGCAGGGGAGCACCGAAGAGCTTGGCCTCCTCGGCAGCCGATATGGATTTTCCGTCGAACAGGTCCCGCCGGTCGTCATCGACGATAGTGTCGTGAGCAGCTCGGCCGTCCGGACAGCGATCAATGCCGGCGATGTGGAGCGGGCCCGCAAGTTCCTCGGCTACCGCTATGGGATGACGGGCCTGGTGGTCCGGGGAGATCGAAGGGGGGCGACGCTGGGGTATCCGACGGCAAATCTGCGGCGGGCCTCCGAGGAGAAGCTGATCCCCGCACGCGGCGTCTATGTCGTCGAGGGTGCGTGGGAAGGAGCCCGGCGCTTCGGCATGATGAACATCGGGGTCCGGCCGACCATCGCGAACGGATTGCAGGAAACAAGTGAAGTGCATTTCTTCGGGCACCAGGGAGACATGTACGGGCTCGAGGTGCGCGTGGAATTCATCGCGCGCCTCCGCGAGGAGAAACGGTTTCCCTCCCTCGATGCGCTCGTCCGACAACTGGACGAGGACCGGAAGGAGTCGCACCGGATTATCGAACACATGAACGAACACACACCATGAACCGTTAGGAGTCATCATCGATGGCAATCACGAAGGAACAGAAAGGCGAAATCGTCAAGAAGTTCGGCAAGACCGAGCACGATACCGGTACACCGGAAGTGCAGATTGCGCTTCTGACGGCGCGGATCAACGATCTGGCGCCGCATTTCGACAAGTTCACCAAGGACCACCATTCACGGGTGGGACTGCTCAAGATGGTCGGCAAACGCCGTCGGCTCCTGGATTATCTCCAGGAGAAAAATATCGAACGCTACAGAAAAATCATTGCTGATCTTCAGATCAGAAAATAACACTAGTGCAGAGGAACCTGATAGGACGGTATGAACATCACAAAAGAAATTGAACTAGGCGGAAAGACCTTCTCGCTCGAGATCGGCCGATTCGCAAAACAAGCGGACGGCGCTGTCATGGCCCGCTACGGCGATACGATGGTCCTTGCGACCGTCGTTGCCGAAAAGGAGATCAATGACAGGCTCGACTACTTCCCGCTCTCGGTGGAATACCGTGAGAAGGCCGCCTCCGCCGGGAAGATCCCGGGAGGGTTCTTCAAGCGCGAGGCACGACCAACGGAGAAGGAAGTCCTGTCGGCGCGGCTGATCGATCGGCCGATCCGTCCGATGTTCCCGGACTGGTTCCAGTACGAGACACAGATCATCGTCACCGTGTACTCGTCGGACCAGGAACATGACGGGGACGTGCTCGGCGCGGTTGCCGCTTCGGCGGCATTCATGGTGTCGGACATCCCCTTCGAAGGGCCGATTGCCGAAGTCCGCGTTGGCAGGGTTGGGGGACGCCTCATTGTGAATCCCACCTTTACGGACCTGCAAACAAGCGACCTCGACATCACGGTCGCGGGGACGGAAGATTCCATCGTCATGGTGGAAGGGGAGTCCCGGGTGATCTCGGAGCAGACCATGCTTGAGACGCTCTCGTTCGCGCACGAGTATATCAAACAGCTCTGTGCGCTGCAGCGAGCCCTTGCCGCGGAGGTGAAGAAGACGAAACGCGTCGCCCCCGCCGCACCGGAGTCGGATCCCCTGAAGGAGGCGGTGCGCAAGACGGTCGGAGACAGACTCCGGACGCTCGCAGCGACCCCGATGCTGAAAGAGGCGCGTGCGGAACAGACGGCGTCGATCTACGCCGACGTCGAAAAGGCCCTCGCCGAATCGTTCCCGGAGAAGGAAAAAGACATCCGGGAGATTCTGCATGATATCGAATACACCGAGATGCGCGAGTTGATCCTCTCGCAAGGGAAACGTCTCGATGGAAGAGGCCTCCGCGATATCCGGCCCATCACGATTGAAATCGGACTGCTCCCCCGGACACACGGCTCCGCTCTCTTTACCCGGGGGGAAACGCAGAGTCTGACCACGATGACCCTCGGCACGAAGCTCGACGAACAGGTGATCGATGGCCTGCTTCCGGATTCGACCAAGCGGTTCATGCTCCATTACAATTTCCCGCCATTCTCCGTCGGAGAGACGGGCCGGATGGGCACCGTCGGCCGACGGGAAATCGGACACGGCAACCTTGCGGAACGGTCGCTGAAAAATATGATGCCGCCCGAAACCGAGTTCCCGTATACCGTGCGGATCGTTTCGGATATCCTCGAGTCCAATGGCTCATCATCCATGGCGACGGTGTGTGCGGCATCGCTCGCGTTGTTCGACGGCGGTGCTCCTCTGAAGAGCTCGGTGGCGGGTATCGCCATGGGACTCGTCAAGGAAGGCGACCGGATCGCAATCCTGAGCGACATCCTTGGGAATGAGGATCACCTCGGCGATATGGATTTCAAGGTGGCCGGGACGCGCGAGGGCATTACTGCGTGCCAGATGGATATCAAGATCAGAGGAATCTCCCTCGAGATCATGCGCGCAGCGCTCGAGCAGGCACGCGAGGGAAGGCTCCACATTCTTGACAAGATGGAGGCCGCGATCAACGCGCCGCGTGCCGATATGTCACCGTTCGCGCCGCGGCTTACAACGATCATGATCCCGGTCGATATGATCGGCGCCGTGATCGGGCCTGGCGGAAAGGTCATCCGGCAGATCGTCAAGGACAGCGGTGCCGAAATCAATATCGAGGATGACGGCTCCATCGTCGTTGCCGCCACATCACAGGAATCTGCGGACAAGGCGTTGAAGGAAATCGCCAGGATCACGGAGATCCCCGAAGTGGGGAAGGTGTATAAGTCGGTGGTCAAGAAAGTGACCGACTTCGGCGCCTTTGTTGAGTTCCTCCCCGGCAAGGAAGGACTTGTCCACGTCTCGCAGCTCGATGTGAAACGCGTCAACAAACCCTCGGACGTCGTCAAGGTCGGAGATGAATTCGATGTGAAGATCATCGACAAGGATGAGCAGGGCCGCTGGAAGCTCAGTAGGAAAGTGCTGATGCAGCAGCCTGCGGAGGGGGAGTCTCAAGAGCGGCCGCAACACGAGAGGCCGCAGCATGACGGTGACAGGCACAGGCATCACGAGCACTAGACCTGGACCGTCCGACGTTTCAGAAGAATGACAAAAGCCCGCGCGAAGCGGGCTTTTGCATATCAGGACGCACTCCCAATGGACGTTATCTCGAAATCAACTGGTGCTTGAACCCGTCGATCTCCAACGCGTCCATCAGCCAGGAGATGGTGGTGGGACCGTATTTGTTCAGGAAGAAGAGGATGTTGAGCTCGCGTTCCTGCATGCTTCCTTCCGGCAGGAGCATGGCAAACGATCGTTCCATTTGCCGGACGGCTGTTTCGTGTTGCCGCTGTTGCGCGGCGACCGCTTTCTCTTTCAGCACATTCAACTGCTGTCGGATCCGTGAAAGGGTGTTGTCAAGCGTCGGTAACAGCGTGGGATCGACTTCGTTCAAGCCGAACTTCAATTCGTTCAGCGAAGACTGAAGCTGCTGGTCCGCACTCCCGAACATCCCGTCGATTTTCACCGCAGAAATCTGCTCCACCACCCTCGCTACCAGCCGCTCCTGATCACCGAAGAAATCCTCGATATCAAGTTCGAATTTTTCGGCGGCACGCTTCACCTTTTCCTCGATGATCGATGCGCTCGCACGCGGATAAATGATCGGCCGCACGGTGCCGAAGTGTTCATATACCGGGCGCAATTGGGCATGGTACGCGATTTCAGAGGGTCCAGCGATGTATGCCACGGTGGGGAGGAGGGTGTCCTGAATGATCGGACGCAAGACGACATTCGGGCTCAGAAGTTCAGGCGTCTCACGGGCGATGCCGAGGATCTCCTCTTTCGAGAGAAAATGACGGGTCCCTTTCAGACTGAAATCTGTTTCGCGTGGCTCGATCAGGTATCGTCCCCCTTTGTGGAAGAGAAACAGATTGATCGACTTTGTCTTGATCTGCGCGTGATAGCGTTGTTCCAGCTCAGCACTTTGTGTGATGACGAGCTGGGAGACGGCGGGGAATTCATTGAGCTCACGGACAAATATCGGAGAGAGCAGGCGTTTCAAGCGCGGGTGATTCGCCGAGATGAACACCAGGCCGTACGCATGGAAGAGATAGCCGAGCCATCGGGCGAACGCCTCGTTGAAGGTCTTCCCGACGGCGTAGCATGATCGCAGTCCGGCAAACAACGGATCGGTGAACTCGGTGGCCTGGAAAAGTTCGTGGAGACGTTCAATTGCCCGGTCGATCCATTCATCGAAAACAAGTTCGCCGATCGGACCAAGGTTTCGCTCCGGAACAACCCCGCCAGGAAGATACGAGACCGGTGTGATGCGGCCGTCATTATCGGGAACGGCGATGGCACTCATTTCCTCGAAATCGTGATCCTCGCCTTCGAGCCAGAATACGGGGACGAAATCCCTGTCGGGAAATTTTACCTTCAGCTTTGCGGCGAGTAACACGGCGGTTGCAGCTTTGTAGCAGGTATACAGCGGCCCGCCGAAGATCCCGACCTGCTGACCCGTCACCACCGCATAGGTTGTCGACCGCGAAAGCCGCTCAATATTCTCCAGGGCAAGCTGTCCCGCGCCGAATGCGGTGTTCTGATCACGAAGCACCTGCACAAGGGTCGTTCTGTCAACCGGCCTGGCGTCGATGTTGTCGATAACACCGGCGAACCCCGCGCTGTCGCGAAACGAGCCCGCAAAATGACGCATCACCTCCGGGTCGCCCCGAAGGTAATCGAGAAAGAGCGCGGAGTACCCTCCGGCCGACTGTGGCAGACGGGTATAGTCGATCCAGCGACCTGGTGATGTCATGGGAAGATTCTGTGGTGGTGCCTGGGTGTCGGGAAGACAACGGAGGCAAATTTTGTTGGGAAAATATACACCATGAGGAAGGGAGAAGCAAGAAATTCCTTTTGAGGCGTTTCGGGGAAACGAACCGGCGTGTGCCGGTGTTACAAGGAAAACGTTTTAGGACCTTCAGGGGCACTCGATGATGCGACGTTTCATGCTGATACTTGTCGGAGTAGTTTTCGCGCATGCATCCTCCCTTGCTGGGGATGTGGAAGGGAAGGTGGTCTTCAAAGGGACCGCACCCAAAGCGGCGCGGATCTTCATGAGCGGCGATCCGCGATGTACGGCCTTGCACAAGGACCCGGTCTATACGGAGGACGTGATCGTGAATCCGAACGGTACCCTCAGGAATGTGATTGTCTCGGTCAAATCCGGCCTTGCCTCGAAGAAGTACGACGTTCCTCGGGACCACGTGGTCCTGGACCAACGCGGCTGCCAATACATTCCACACGTCATCGCAATCATGGCCGGTCAGGATCTTCAGATTGTGAATGACGATCCCACATTGCACAATGTTCACACGCTTTCCACCTTGAACCCTGCCTTCAATATTGCCCAACCCAAGCAGGGTATGAAACTCGACCGCTCCTTCAACCGTCCCGAATTCTTTAAAGTGAAGTGCGAAGTGCACCCGTGGATGGCGGCCTACATCGGTGTGTTCGAGTCGCCGTATTTCTCCGTTACCGGCGATGACGGTTCTTTTGTCATCAAGGGGCTCCCTCCGGGAGAGTACACCCTTGAGGCGTGGCATGAGAGGTATGGGACGCGGACCATGTCGGTCAAAGTCCCTGCGAAAGGGGCTGTATCCATCAGCTTCGATTACTCGTCCCGGTAACCGTTCGCTTCCCGCCAGGATCACCGTCGACCAGGATGACTACGCACGCAACCGATCTCAAAAACCCGCTTCCATGGTGGCGCAGAACACTCGTGTCCACGGATCATCGTGTCATCGGCATTCAGTACGGGCTGACGTCGTTGACATTTCTTCTCCTTGGTTTCCTGCTCATGCTCATTATGCGCTGGCAGCTTGCATACCCGGGAGAAGCCGTCCCCTGGCTGGGTCGGCTCTTCGGCCCTGATCGCATGCCCGAGGGCATCATGCTTCCCGAGTTCTACAATCAGCTGGGGGCGATGCACGGGACGATCATGGTCTTTCTGGGTGTTGTCCCGCTCGGAGTGGGAGCATTTGGAAACTACCTTGTACCCGGATTCATTGGGGCAAGAGAAATGGCCTTCCCACGGGTCAATGCGCTGAGCTTCTGGACCTATGTCCTGGGTGGCGCCGCGATGCTGGCCGGCTTTGCCCGGCCATCAGGAGGCCCAAGCTCCGGCTGGACATCGTATCCTCCATTGTCGATTCTGGCAACGGACGGGCAAACGTTCTGGCTCATCGGTCTCTTTCTGATTGGAATATCGTCCCTCCTCGGTTCGATCAATCTCATCACGACCGTTGTGCAACTGCGCGCTGTGGGGATGCGATTCTTCCAACTTCCGTTTTTTGTCTGGGCACAGTTCGTTTCGTCGTTCCTTCTACTCCTCGCGTTCCCGCCCCTCCAAACCGCCTGTGTGCTGCAACTGATGGACAGGCTCCTCAACACGAGTTTCTTCATGCCGTCAGGGTTGATCGTGTCGGGCCAAACGATTGCGAGGAGCGGCGGCGGGACGCCGATTCTGTGGCAGCATCTGTTTTGGTTTCTGGCACACCCGGAGGTGTATGTCCTCATCCTCCCGGCGATGGGCATCGTTGCGGAGGTGCTCACCTCATCAATCGGCAAACCCTTGCACAGCTACCGAACGACGGTGTGGGCGACCATTGCACTCGGCATCCTCTCCATGGTCGTGTGGGCACACCATATGTTTCTCACCGGGATGGGAACCGTGATGAGCGGATTCTTCCAGGCAACAACCATGATCGTCTCCATTCCGTCCGTTGTGATCATCACATCGCTTCTTCTGACCCTCCGCGGGGGCACCTTCAAGTTTACGACGCCGTTGCTGTTTGCCCTTGCGTTCCTGCCGATGTTCGGTCTCGGTGGGCTGACGGGCCTGCCTCTTGGCCTGGCACCAACAGACATCCCGCTGCACGATACATACTACGTGATCGGGCACTTTCATTATATCGTCGCCCCTGGGACAATCTTCGCATTCTTCGCAGGCATTTATTTCTGGTTCCCCAGGATCACGGGAAAAGTCCTGAATGAGACGCTCGGGAAGATTCACTTCTGGTTGACGTTTCCTCTCATGAACGGGATCTTCTTCCCGATGTTCATCCTGGGGTTGGCCGGAGTCTCGCGGAGACTCTATGACGGGGGAGCACAGTACGCTCATGCTCAGGCAGTTGTCCACTGGAACGTATTCATATCCTACTGTGCGTGGGGGCTCGGCCTGGCACAGATCATCTTCATTCTAAACCTTCTCGTGACATCTCTCCGGGGAAAACGCGCATGATCCCTGAGATTCCTTATGTTGAGGAGGCTCGCCCTGACACTGGCGTCTCAAACGGAACCGTGGGAATCCTTCTCTTCCTCGCCTCAGAGGTGATGTTCTTCGGCGCACTTGTAGCCTCGTACACATTGCTCCGATTGAGTGCGCAGGACTGGCACCTGGATCTCCACGGCACTTTTGCGGAAATCTTCACTGCAACACTGTTTCTGCTCGGGTCGAGCACGGCAATTTCCTTCGCAAATGCCCGGTCGGCATCGAGGGCGATGAACGCCGTGTTGTTGGGAGCAGCGGGGATGGGTGCCCTGGCATTTCTTGTCGTGAAAGGAGTCAGCCTTGACACAGCCTGGCAATCGGGTTTGGTCCCGTCATTCAGCACTGCAGCAGGTCTCTTCTACACATTCTCCGGTCTCCATGCATTGCACGTGCTTGGCGGAGGAGTCTGGGCGTTCTCACTCATCGCCGAAGGGGCACGTGACAAAGAAAAGGGCCTTCTCGTATCGAGAAAGCGGAAGGGGAGACTTCTTCTTGCCTACTGGACCTTCGTGGACCTCGTGTGGTTTGCAATTGTTGTCCTTTTCTACATAGGCTGAGGTCAATTCCTCAAAAACAAGCGTGGAACATGGAATTTCCCGTCCGAACAGGGTGTTAGAATGGGGATTGGAAGCGTTTGTCGAATGCAATCATTTGCCAGGATTGATCTCATCAGAAGACTGCTCCTTCTCGGTGTCTTTTCCCTCGCGCTCGCGTCTCCTTTGAGCGCATGTCCGGTCTGTTTCGGGGCGAAGGATTCAAGCGTGAGTCAGGCCATTGTCCCCGCCATCGGCGTGCTCCTCGGATGCACGGGCCTTGTAGCGACGGGCATTGGCAGCTTCGCGGCGCGACTCGTCTTCCGCGACAGGAAACAGATCCGGGGTCACAAGTCTGTCCTCAACGAGGAGTGAGTCATCAGATGCCCGGTCTTCCACCCAACGGTGCGGTGCAAGGGAGCCAGATCGACGGCATGATGCTGATTGTTCACGCAATCATGGCGACGGTCTTTCTCGGGTGGCTCTCCTACTTCGTCCTGACCCTTCTCCGAAGGCCGTCAAGCATCACAAAGACGCCGGGATCGAAGAGAGCGGTTCGATTGGCTGTAGCGAGCGAGATCCTTATTGCGCTGGCAGAGGTCACGATCCTTGCCGTGTTTGCCTTGCCGTTCTGGTCGACACGGGTGTCGGCATTCCCCGACGAACGGCACGCGACCGTTGTGCACGTGATTGCCGAACAATACGTTTGGAATATCCATTATCCCGGCCCCGATGGAGTGTTCGGTCGGACAGATCCGTCGCTCGTGTCCTCAGAAAATCCCGTGGGCCTCGATCGTTCCGACCCGCATGCGAAAGACGATGTGGTTTCAGTGAACGAGATGCATCTTCCCGTGGGGGTTCCTGTCATCATCTATCTTACATCGAAAGATGTCATTCACAGTTTTTCGCTCCCGCTGTATCGGATCAAGCAGGACGCGATACCCGGTGAGCGCGTGCCGATTTGGTTCACGCCGTTTCGAACGTCGGAAGAGCTCCAGGCAGAAATGGTGGCACGCTATCCGGTCGACCCGTCGGATTCTGTTCACGATCTGTCACTTCTGAGCCCGTTGAAGGATGTTGCCGATGCCGGAGGCAAGGTCGTCCTTCAGGCGGGGACACCGTTGACGATGGATTCCCGTACCACGCTGGCGAATGCCGGAATCCTGAGCGTTGATGCAGCGCCGATCACGCCGACAGAAATCGCCTGCGCGCAGCTGTGCGGTCTTGGGCACTACCGGATGCGAGGACTGGTAACTGTCGAGCCGGACAGTTCGTACCGACGGTGGCTGGAGGACCGACAGGAAGCATCCACGACACAATAGCACTCCACTATTCCCGAGATGGACTATGTCTAATGAATTGACCTCATCCGAACGAAAGCTTCATCTCTATGCCCGTGCACTGGCGTTCTGTACATTTCTGCTCGTCATCGCAGGCGGATTGGTAACGAGCACAGGCTCAGGCCTTGCAGTTCCGGATTGGCCGCTGTCATACGGTCAGGTGATGCCGCCGATGGTAGGAGGGATTTTTTACGAGCACGGTCATCGCATGGTCGCGACCGTCGTCGGGATCATGACCGTGGTCATGGCAGTCTGGCTGTGGAGGGTCGAGAAGCGGTCATGGGTTCGGATTCTGGGCGGCGTTGCCCTGGGCGCTGTAATTCTGCAGGGGGTTCTGGGTGGACTGACAGTGCTTCTTCTGCTTCCAACAGCAATTTCAGTTCTGCATGCGGCTCTTGCGCAGTCCTTTTTCACGCTGACGGTGGTCCTCGCGCTGGTGACATCCAGATCCTGGCGTGCACTCGAGCCCATGAACCATGAATTTTCTGGAAAGACAAAACTTCTGGCAACCCTGGCCGTCGGAACGATCTTCCTCCAGTTGATCCTCGGCGCCTGGATGCGGCACAGCGACGCAGGACTCGCAATCCTGGATTTCCCGCTTTCGTATGGTCACGTGCTTCCCCCGCTCAATTCCCAGGAACTGGGCGCCGCCAACGCGATGAGGCTGGACAGGGGATTCGCGACCGTGAGTGAAGGGCAGGTCTGGATTCATTTCGCCCATCGATGCGGCGCTGTCCTCGCGACGATCATGGTGCTCGTTCTTGTTCAACATATCCTTGCTACCTACAAGAACGACAGTCGGCTTCGCGAACCGGCGATTATCCTCGGAGTTCTGATTCTCATGCAACTCTTGTTCGGCGCGTTGACGGTATGGACCGGCAAAGGAGTGGAAATCGCGACAATCCACACCGCCATGGGCGCACTTCTGCTTGCGACGTCGACGTTCATAACAGTAAGAGTGTTCCACCTTTTTGCCGTCCGCTCTCCACGTGCGGCGTATGGCACTGTAGTGCAACCATCTCACGTATGAAACCAACATCCGGCGTTCACAGCGACATCGTCCTGGACCGGTCACGGTTTATGGACTACATTAGCCTGACGAAGCCAGAGCTGACGTTCCTTTCGGTTCTGACGGCGTTTGCAGGATACATCCTGGGCTCCGATGGGATGATCTCACCGCTGACGCTGGCCGCCTCGCTGGCGGGGATTGCGCTTGTGGGTGCGGGCGCGGGGGCTTTGAATCAGTTGCTGGAACGGAAGTGGGACGCACTCATGCGGCGCACGGAACACCGGCCGCTTCCTTCCGGACGCCTTGCCCCGCAAGAGGCACTCGCCTTCGGGCTGGTATCGTCATGCGTCGGTCTGGTCGACCTGGCAATCTTCTCCGGCATGCTCACGGCGACGCTCGGCGCGATGACTCTTGGAACGTATCTCTTTCTCTACACACCGTTGAAACGCCTGACCCCGTGGGCGACCATTGTCGGGGCGGTGCCCGGCGCTTTGCCGCCCGTTATGGGCTGGACGGCGTCAGGAAATACTCTGAATCTTACTGCGCTTTTCATCTTCGGCGTGCTCTTCGCGTGGCAGGTCCCTCATTTTCTCTCGCTGGCCTGGATCTATCGGTACGATTATGCGCAGGCAGGGTATCGGCTCTTGCCGCGTTTTGATCCGGAAGGGGGAAAAGCGGCGAGGGAAAGTCTTGCGTTTATGGGCGTCCTGATGTTGATTATCGGTGTACCCTGTATCTCCGGCTACTTCGGGTTAATCTATATGGCAGGGGCGTTGATGACCACCGCATTGTTCGCGGTGACCGGGTGGATCCATTTGCTCGAACGATCGAACAAATCCGCACGCATCATGTTTATTGCGTCACTCATTTATCTCCCCACGCTGATGGGCTTGATGGTCATCGATCGACTCCTTCTCCCCGCGTAGCATGGGTTTGACCATGAACATCCGGCAATGAGCTACAACGATCTCCCGGCACTCAATGCGATCCTGAATTCCTGCAGCGCTGTTCTGCTGCTCACCGGATTCTTCCTGATCCGCAGGAAAAAGATCGTCGCTCATCGCGCGGTGATGATCTCCGCGCTCACGGTTTCTCTGCTCTTCCTCACGTCGTATCTCATCTACCATGCCCACGTCGGCACTGTCCATTTTACCGGGACAGGGATCATCCGCCCGGTCTACTTCTCCATTCTCACAACCCATACAATCCTCGCGGCGGCAGTTCCGCCGCTGGCTGTGATCACACTGCGACGCGGTTGGCTGAAGCGATTTGATCGCCACAAGTCGCTTGCCCGATGGACGCTCCCCATTTGGCTCTACGTTTCATGTACCGGTGTGGTGATCTATTTCCTGCTGTATCGGATCTACCCGCCAATGTGAGAAGGGGGGTGGAGATGGGGGGAAGGGGAGAGGGGGAGACGGCCCGAAAGCGAATTCTGAATTCAGAGCGCTGAATTCTGATCACTGAATTCAGGATCCCAAAAAGAGGGGGTTTCGGTCGAACATCTAGATTTGCTGAAGAATGTGGGTGAGCAAGAGTGCAAATCTCTCCTTTACCCGGGCCGCGACTTCCGTGACTTCTGAATGATCCAGCGGTTCCGACCCGATCCCGGTCGCACGGTTGGTGATACAGGAAATCCCCAGGACGTGCAATCCGAGCGCGGCAGCCTTCCTGACTTCAAAGACCGTGGACATGCCGACGGCATCGCCACCCAACCGATGAAGCATTTCGACCTCGGCAGCCGTTTCATATGACGGCCCTTTCACACCTGCATAGACGCCGCACTGGACGGGGAGGGACAGGTCCTGTGCTGTCTTCAACGCAAGATCAATGAGACGGGGATCGTAGAGCTGGTGGTTCTCATCACCATTAGGAGATTGCTCGATCGACGCCGATTCGAGTGTCAGATTGATCTGGTCCCGGATGACCATAAGGTCCCCCGGCCTGAAGGAGCGATGGATGCCGCCGGCAGCGTTCGTGATGACAAACGTCCGGACACCCAACTCCCTGGCGACGAGAATCGGGAACAATACGGCATCGAGGTCCCGTGTTTCGTAGAAGTGGATTCTTCCCTGGAAGGCAACGACGTTCGTCTTCTCTCCGACCCGGAGGAATGCGAGGCGCCCTTTGTGTCCGGCGACAGTCCCAATGGGGTACGAGGGGATGGAGGATGTAGCGATCGACGCAAGCGTGGGAAAACCTTCGGCGAAATCTCCCAGCCCTGAACCGAGGATCAGGCCGATTTCCTGCGGGTCGTGAACACGGCGGGAGATATGGGAGACTGCTTCCCGGATCGCCCCTTCGACGTGCATCATACGATGGGCCTAAAGGTCCTGGGTCTCGGTTGGTGGGACAAAGCATCGCCGGCAACGTGCTTCGTACGAATCCTTCGCGCCGACGAGGACACGTTCCTGTGCAGGCGTCGTGCGTTGGGTCCGGTCGGCGGGATTTCCGCAGACGACGCAGATCGCGAGGGTCTTCGTGATATATTCCGCAACGGCGAGGAGCTGCGGCATCGGCTCGAATGGGCGGCCCCGGTAGTCCTGATCGAGACCGGCGATGACGACGCGTTTTCCCTGATTGGCGAGCTGTTCGGCGACGGCAACGATCCCCGGGTCGAAAAATTGTCCTTCGTCGATGCCGACCACCTGGGCGTCCGCGGCGAGCCTCAAAACATCTGCAGAACCGTCGACGACCGTGGAGAGGAGCCGCGCTTCGCTGTGGGAAACAATATGATCGGAGCTGTAGCGGGTGTCGATGCGCGGCTTGAAGATCGCCACACGCTGTCGCGCAATTTCGGCGCGGCGGAGCCGACGGATGAGTTCCTCGGTTTTGCCGCTGAACATGCAACCAGCGATGACTTCAATCCACCCGGTATTACGGGGGGAGTCATGGATCGTGGGGATCGACATAAGCGGCCGGGAATGATCGGGGAGTGTGAGATCAATGATGCGATTGCTTCCCAATATAGAGAAGTCGGCCTGGAAATGCAACGGAGCCGCGCGAGTCACGATCGTTCATCGGGTCAGCGGCGGTGAACACCTGAGGATGATACGAGTCACTTCGGGAGGACAATTCAGCCGGACAGGAATGCCGACCGTTCCGATGCCGCGGGAGACATACATGGTCGTGTTCCCATGCTTGTACTCCCCCGCGACATAGGGTGAGGCGAGGGCGGCGGGCGTAATTGCGAGACGTCCGATATTTGCCAGGACGATCTGGCCGCCATGCGTATGTCCGCTGAGCATCAAATCGACCCCGAGCTCCGACGCCTGCGGCAAAAAGTACGGACGATGACAGAGGAGGATGGTAGCGCCTTCTGTTCCGCCGGTCTTCGCATGCGAAATGCGTTCGTACGCCTTCCGCGAAGTGCCGATATCATCGACGCCGAGGAGAGTGAGCTTCGCCTGTCCGATCTGCAGAACGGACTTTTCGTCGTGGAGAAGTTTGATTCCGCACTCCTCGACCTGGCGGATGACGCGGTCGGGGTCAGACACGTAGTAATCGTGGTTGCCTGTGACCCCGAAAATCCCAACCCGCGCTTTGAGATTGCTGAAGCTCTCCGCAAAGGGATAGACTTCCTCCGTCAGGCCGTTGACAAAATCTCCGGGCACGACGATGATATCCGAGTGCAGTTCGTTGATCACCGAGACGTACCGGTCCATCTCGCTCCGCGTCATGAACACGCTGGAGTGAATATCCGAAACAAGGGTCAGGGAGAGTCCGTCCAGCGACGGATCGAGTGACGGGAGGACGATTTCCTTCTTGTCCACCGTATAATCGTAGCGGCCGATCAGGACGCCGTACGCGCTTCCACCGAAGACGACGGCGGTCGTCCCTTCCATTCCTCGCCGCAGGAACTGTCTGCGATGGGCATCGAATTGCTGGAACTTGTGGTTGGACGTTAATTTCGTCCAGGCCGCGCGGACGGCTTCGAATCGCTTCGCAAGAAACAGGGTCGCTTTAAACGGGAACTTCAGGATCGCGACGATCAGGAGCAGGAGGCCAAGGAAAAACGTCGTCGCATACCAGATCATGAACGGATACACCCCGGCGAGCCGGAACCACGTAGGGAATTCAAGGACATGAGGACGGAGAATCAGAACAGCAATGAATGATCCGTTAAAGACGGTAAAGAGTGCAACCGTCGCGGGCATGATCCACCGGGCCGCGGGGTGATATGTGCTGGACCATCGGCGGACCGTACCATACACCATCCATTGGAGAAGGAGAATAACACCAATAAGAACAGCGCGAAACACGATCATCGTCAACAGTGAGTGGACTTCGCTTGGCATTCAAGGCGCCTGATGTATGTGTAACGATTGTGGCAGACGGAGAGTTCAGTTGTTCCTCAATCTCCAATTGTCTATATTGAGGCATTAAACGACCCTTCCGGAATGGCAGAAAACCCCCGACAAGTCCTGTTCAGAAAATTTCGAGCATTGCTGAGGAGGAAACTTCTCCTCTACCCACTCGCATTTGTTGTCGTGATCCTCCTTCTGAATTACATCATCCTTCCCTTCATAGTCAAACACGGGAAAACCCTCTCCGTCCCGAACGTCGTCGGCATCGCGGCGGACTCCGCGAAGCTTGCGCTGAGGGACCAGGGGCTCGTTGCGGTTGAAGCGGAGACGCGGCCCGACCCGGACTACCCGGCGGGAACCGTCACCAGCCAGAATCCGACCCCGGGTTCGATTGTCAAGGAAGGACGCCACATCTATCTCAGCATCAGCGGGGGAGAAGTGCAGGTGTTCGTCCCATCGCTGCGCGGCCGGACGCTGCGTGATGCACGCTTCGCGCTCGAACGGTACGGCCTGAAGCTCGGCCTCGTCTCCTATGCCACCTCACCCACATTCCCCGACAACACGATCATCGACCAGAGCGTCACGCAGAACACCCGCGTGCAGCGCGGCTCCCAGGTCGGCGTTGTCGTCAGTATGGGGGCCGATTCGCTCCAGATTGTCGTGCCACAGGTTACCGGCAAATCCACGACCGACGCAGAGAAAATCCTGATGGCCGCCGGTCTCAAGATCGGCAACGTCACGCTGCAGCCCAGCTTCGACCTGCTGCCGAACTCCGTCGTCGATCAGTTCCCGAGAGCCGGTGAACGTGCCGCCCGCGGACAGGCCGTGGACCTGTTTGTGGTTCAGGCCGGCACACGGCCGAAGGAAGAAATTCAGCCACCACACTAACGAGCCGCACATGGTCCTGATCGCACCTTCGCTTCTCGCCTCTGATTTTACGTCTCTCGGAAAACAGATTGCGCTAGTAGAAGAGGGGGGAGCTGACTGGATTCATATCGATGTGATGGACGGACATTTCGTTCCGAACATCACATTTGGCCCGCCGCTCGTCAAGGCGGTCAGGAAATGCACGACGCTGCCGCTGGATGTCCATCTGATGATCGAGAAGCCCGAGCGATACGTCGAAATGTTCGTTGAGGCGGGTGCCGATCATCTCACCGTTCATTACGAAACGTGCCCGCATCTCCACCGCACCATTCAGCAAATCCACTCCGCGGGAGCGAAAGTCGGCGTGAGCGTCAATCCGTCGACTGCAGTCTCCCTCCTCTCTGAAATTATCGCTGACGTCGAACTCGTCCTTGTCATGTCTGTCAACCCCGGATTCGGCGGGCAGACCTTCATCGCTCACACCCTTCCGAAACTCAAACAGGCTGCGGCGATGATCGCCGCAGCAAATCCGCGAACGCATCTGCAGGTTGACGGAGGAATTGATCAGGATACCTCCCGTGCTGTCGTGAACGCAGGCGCCGACGTGCTCGTGGCCGGGAGCTTCATCTTCGGAGCAAAGAACATCCCGGAAGCAGTGCGGCTGCTTCGATCGAGGGCAACGGGCGCGCACTCCTGAACGATACGACTCCCGCGGAAAGAGGGTCCTGGATGGCATTGTCAGAAATTGTGGTGCTTGCGGTATGTCTGTCGCTCGATGCATTCGCCGTTGCCCTCGCAGCCGGGGCCTCGGGCAGGGCGGCGGGTCGAAAGGCGGAATTCCGGATTGCATTCCATTTTGGTCTCTTCCAGTTTGCGATGCCGATCCTCGGCTGGCTTGCCGCGTATTCCGTCAGGGGGTATATCGAAGCGGTCGATCACTGGCTCGCCTGCGGCCTGCTTTGGTTTGTCGGGATCCGGATGGTCATTTCGCGTGAAGGGGAAGGCATTGGAGACGGGCGGTCTGGTGATCCATCGAGAGGGATGTCTCTTGTTGCGCTTTCCATCGCGACCAGCATCGATGCCCTCGCGATCGGGATTTCCCTTGCATTTCTGGGCGAGCGCATCGTCTGGCCCAGCGGCATCATCGGACTGACGACCGCGTCGTTCTCGTTCGCCGGAATGCGGCTCGGGGGCAGGTTGAGCGATCGCTATGGGAAAGTGGATGACCAGAATCGGAGGACTGGTTCTTCTTGTGATCGGCGTTCGAATTCTCTACATCCACCTGTTCGGGTAAGGGGAGTACCGTCAACGGGGAATGAAATCAAGGCCGTGCGTTATGCGTCAAATCGTTGTTCGGGGAGCGACCGTGGTCGGCATGGGGAATTCAATACGGCGATCTTGAGCTCGGAGTAGTACGCAGTACGACATCCCCTGGATGATGGACCATACTTCTTCCGCGGGGAGGTCGAGAATCCGGGCTACAAGGACCGCATCTTCGAATGTTGCTTTTTGCATGGAATTCCCCCTGAATAAAAGTTGTTCGAACGACGCCTGAAAGGCTTTCCGATCCTTCTTCTGCCGTGTTGCTCGCGGGTTGGGCATATGAAAACCTGTCAGCATCATTCGTGAATGTGAAAGCGGGCGTTCCCCGCACCGGGACGTATGAACTGGACATCATCGACAAGAAAACATTAAAGAAGCCTGTGAAAATGCTGCGCTGGTCCATGTGCAGGACGGAAGCCGGCTGATCCTCGGAGGAAAAGACGGTCTCGACTTGCTGCACCGGCTCTCCACGAATGACCTACTGCAGTGGTCTCAAACCAGAATGATTGCTACAGTACTGACAAATGAAAAGGGGCGAATCATTGACGCCGTCCGTGTGGTACAGTACGGAACAGGTTACCTCCTCTTGGGATCGGCAGACGCCGAGCAGGAGGTGCTTCGATGGATTACAAAGTATACGATTGCCGATGATGTTGCTGTGAGGAGCGTCACCGCCGGATCAACTTTGTGGATGGCGGTGGGACCGCAAGCGTCTGCGTTTGCCGGTCGCCTTGTTGATGGAAATCCTGATCATGAGGTGCTTTTTCCGGACGGGACGACACGACTGGAGCGGGTCTACATCCTAGAGATGGGTAACACGAAGAGCTCGGTGATGGAGCGGGCATCGGAAAACGGTATTCCGCTCCTGAGCGCCGCGGAATGGGAGACGCTCCGCATCCTCTACGGCATTGCCGCTTACGGTCGCGAACTGGATCAACGATTCACTCCGTTCGACGTCGGACTGGATTCGTTGATCAGCAGGACGAAGGGATGCTACGTCGGACAGGAAGTGCTGGCGAGGATTGAAACGTATCACAAGAACCGAAAGACGCTTATTGGTTTCACGGCCCCCGGGACTTCCGCGGCGAGTATCGGAAACTCGCTCAAAAAGGGAGGCGTTGATGTCGGTCAAATCACGAGCCTGGCGCCGGAGTTGGTCGACGATCAGTTGGTAGGGCTGGCGGTGGTGTCCGGCGACTCTTCCGCGGCCGGAACCGTTCTCGTCTGCGAAGGCGGAGCCGAGATCATCGTCTCGAACATCCCGATCCGACAGGGACGAAGAGATTCCATTCACGAGTGACATGGAGCATAAACACCTTATGGCGAACAAAGAACCTCAACATGCACCCAAGGCTTATAACAATCTGAAGTTCCTGAACAGCCCTGACGCGCGGGTCATCCGAATGCTGGCGGAATTTCTCGAGCCGCAGCGACGCTTCCGTGACTACAAGGTCCGGGACTCCATCGTGTTTTTTGGTTCTGCGCGCATTCTCCCGAGGGCTGAAGCGACGGTGCTTGCGCGCGAGGCGCATGACCGGATGAAAGACATCGTCCGGCCAAGCACGAAGCAACTTCGGGAGTTCCGTTCTGCGCAGATGCGCCTGGAGATGTCAAAGTACTACGAGGACACGGTTGAGCTGGCGCGACTTCTCACGGAGTGGTCAAAAGGACTGTCGGAATCGAATCGCTTCGTCGTCTGCTCGGGCGGCGGGCCCGGGATCATGGAAGCAGCAAACAAAGGGGCTCATCTGGCCGGAGGGAAGAGCATCGGTCTCAACATCAGCCTTCCGTTCGAACAACATGCAAACCAGTATGTGACCCCGGGGTTGGACTTTGAGTTCCATTACTTTTTCATGCGCAAGCTCTGGTTCGTCTCACTCGCGAAGGCCCTCGTTATTCTTCCGGGCGGTTTTGGGACCCTCGATGAGCTCATGGAAGTCCTCACGCTCCTGCAAACGAAGAAGGTCACAAAAAGGCTGGTGGTCGTCATCTACGGATCGGAATACTGGCGAAAGGTGTTTGATTTTGATACAATGATTGATTACGGCTTGATTAACCGGAGAGATCTCGAACTCTTCAAATTCATCGATACGCCAACCGAAGCCTTTGAGTACCTAAAGAAGGCTCTGACAGCTGGTTTTCCGGCAAAACCGGACAAAAGCGCTTAGGTTTCAGCGGTTGTCTTGCATTTGAACGGGTTGAGAAGTAGATTACGAAGAATGGGGATGCCCCGGTCTCGACGGGGAATGGGATGGTCGGGATTGCGCATCGTGCTCTCCGCGTTGCACGCTAATAAAGCGGAAAAACAGAAGTGCCAACTACAACTACGCACTGGCTGCTTAAGTAATTAAGCAACCCGTCTTGAGGGATGCCGCCTGCCGCGTCCCAAAAAGGCGTCGACTACAGGCAGGATAGTCCGGTATCGTCCCTGTTGGTATCGGGCGAAGCCCGCTAACGCGGGACCAAGCGGGGTTGTCGTCGTTTTGACCTGTCCCTCGGTTGAGCGGCGATGAGCGGTGAAAGAGGGAATACTTGCGTAGTATATCTCGATGGTCCTTTCTTCGGACGCGGGTTCGACTCCCGCCATCTCCACGATGAGCGCCTCCGGCGAACCCGGAGGCGTTTCACATTTATTCCGGAGTTAACTTATACAAGGATAGGATAACTCTTTGATTCCATGGTACTAGACCTTCCATTTCTGAAGTGCTCTGGAGCAGGGAACGACTTCGTGCTTCTCGACAACATGAAGGGTCGTTTCACTCTCTCGCTTCCGGAACTCGCCCGTGCACTGTGCTCGAGACCCTTCGGGGTTGGCGCAGACGGACTCCTCGTTATCGAGCCTTCGCAGCGATCGGAATTCCTCATGCAGTATTACAATGCCGATGGCAGCTATGGTGGCATGTGCGGCAACGGGGGCCGGTGTGCTGCGATGTTCGCGTATCGCGCGGGTTATGTGAAGACACCGATGCGATTCGAGGCACTGGATTTCGAATATCGTGCGGAAGTCGTCGGGAAGGATATTCGGCTGTTTCATGAAAGATCCATCAGGTTTCCGGGAAGAACCCACTCTGCAGAGTCTTGATCCCCGGAGCCATAAGCACTCCCGTCTTCGTGAACACCGGTTCTCCGCATCTTGTTGTGAGGGTATCGGATACGAATGCCATCGACGTGGACGAAGTCGGGAAAGCACTCCGATACCATTCTCGCTTTGCTCCAGACGGAACGAATGTCAATTTTGTAATAGTGGATGGTTCTGATTCGATTACGGTGCGCACGTATGAGAGAGGGGTGGAAGGGGAGACCCTGGCATGCGGAACGGGCTCCGTTGCGTCGGCCGTAGCAAGTGTTCTTGCTTGGGGACGCCACCAACCGGTATCTGTGCACGTGAGGAGCGGCGAGATTGTTCTCGTAGATTTCATAAGCGAGGGCGAACAATGCACGAAGTGTCACTTCAGGGAAGTGCTCATATCCTTTTCTCCGGTAATGTCTTATATGACGACATCTCTCACGAAGTCCAGGCACAGAGAATCGGTGAAGACCTACACGTTCATCGTCAACCCCATTGCAGGAAACGGCCGGGCGGCGGCGATCATACCGGAGCTCCGGAAAGAGTTGGCCAGGACGGGTGCCCTGTACGAGGTCCAATACACCACCGAGGCAGCGGTCAAGCCGTGGACTTCGCAAAGAATGCCACGGGCGAAGTGGTCGTCGCTGTCGGGGGTGACGGAACCATCAACGAGGTTGCAAACGGTTTGCTGGCCGGAAAGGTTCTGGGCATCATCCCGGCAGGTTCGGGAAACGATCTCATCAAGTCGTTGCGGGTGCCGAAGAAGCCATCGGAGGCTTTGAAGTGTCTTCTCGAAGACCATGTCATTGAAATTGATACTGGGATAGTTAAGTGTAATAGTGGCAAGGACTTATCACCGAGGAGTTCATGCTCTGAACGAGTATTTTTAAACGGGGTCGGCGTCGGTTTTGACGCGACGGTGGCGATCAGGAAGAGTCAGATCACGTTCTTAAAGGGACAGCCGTCTATGTGCTGGCGGTTCTTGGGGACATTGCGGACATACCGGGCGCCGGTGTTTACGATGAAGATGAATGGTTTTCCGCGAGACGACGAAGCAACTTCTTCTGGTAGCGATCGGAAATGGCCGATGTGCGGGCGGCGGGTTTTACCTCACGCCGGATGCAGATCCTTCAGACGGACTCCTGGATGTTACGTTCATCGATGATGTGCCGATACGGACGATCCTGCATTTGATGCCGCGGGTAATGCGGGGGAAGCACATGGGTCATCCGGCAGTTGGATCGTTGCGCACGGACCACATAACCCTGGAAAGCGACACGCCGTTCAACGTCCATGCGGACGGGGAGATTGTTGGGAGGGACGTCCGCCAGGTTACGGTAAACGTTTCTGCTCAGAGGCTAAAGGTAGTTGCAGGAAAGTGATCTCAGTCGCGAACGGTAACAACAATTTGCAGGAAGCACACGTGGTTGATTTGATTCTCTTAGGCGGGACGTGGGGCGTTCGAATGTCATATAATGTATATTATGTAAACTAGACTCAATCCCCGACCGGTCCTACTCTGCCAATGCCGCGGACAACGCACCGTTGTAGACTTCCTGAAGCACCTCGACGTTCAGTTCAATGCACCCCTCGATGATGAGCGACTCGCCGCCCACCGTCCCAATGGCTGCCGCAGGTATGCCGAGCATCGTAGCGTGCGCAATGGCCTCACTTGCGCGCTCTGAAGGCACCGTGATCACGATTCTCGACTGGTCTTCGCCAAAGAGCACGGCGTCCTTGCGTTGCTGGCCCCAGTCCAGGCGGATCTGGGCACCGATTGGCTCTTTCCCATCGTCTACCATACAGCATTCAGCCAGTGCTATGGCCAGGCCTCCCTCGGAGCAATCGTGCGCTGAATGGACGAGGCGTTTCCGGATCAGTCCGGTGAGACACTGCTGGAGTGTTCGTTCGAACCCGAGATCGATCGGCGGCGCATCGCCCTTGGTGAGGCCGTGGATCCGCGCAAGATACTCGCTTCCTCCCATATGACCGTTATTGCGCCCGAGCAAGAGCACTGCGTCGCCCGCTTCTTTAAAGCTGGCAGTGGTAATGTCCCCAATGTCTTCGATAAGGCCGAGCATCCCGATCACCGGCGTGGGAAACACCGACGTCGTCGGGCTCTCGTTGTAGAAGCTGACGTTTCCGCCCGTGACAGGCGTATTGAATACCCGACATGCCTCCCCCATCCCCGCGACTGCCTCGGCAAATTGCCAGTACACCTCCGGTTTGTACGGATTTCCGAAATTGAGGCAGTTCGTTACCGCGAGCGGGATCGCTCCGGTGCACGCGACGTTCCGTGCCCCTTCGGCAACGGCGATTTGCGCGCCCAGTCGCGGATTCAAATACACATATCTTCCGTTGCAGTCCGTCTTCACGGCGAGTGCTGTGTTTGTTCCTTTCAGGAGAATGACGGCTGCGTCCGCCCCCGAGAGCACCATGTTGTTCGTCCTCACCATGCTGTCGTATTGCTCATACACCCACCGCTTTGACGCGATGTTCGGACTCCCCAGGAGGTTGAGAAGGACTTGCCCAAGCCTCGGGTTCAGCCACCGAAGCAACGTCAAACGCCCGGACCTGATCGAGGTAAGCCGGCCTCCGCTGTTCCCGATGGTACACAGGCGCACCTCCGCCGAGAACAAGCGAATGAGGCGACACGTCCGCGACCGTCTTCCCGTGATACCGGATTACGAGCCGGTCGCCTTCAATAATTTCTCCGATATTCTCCGCATGCAGGTCCCATTTTGAAAAGATCGCCCTGATCGCCTCTTCCTTGCCCTTTTCAATCACGACCAGCATCCGTCTCCTGCGACTCCGAAAGCATGATCTCATAGGCACTCATCCCCTCTTCGCGGACGGGAACGCGGTCCAGGTCAATGTCCATGCCGCTCGATCCGCGTGCGCTCATCTCCGACGTTGAACACGTGATGCCCGCCGCGCCCATGTCCTGAATGCCGACGACAAATCCCGTCCGGATCGCCTCGAGCGATGCTTCGAGAAGAAGCTTCTCCGTGAAGGGGTCCCCGACCTGAACCGACGGGCGTTTCGACTCCGACTGCTCAGAGATTTCCTCCGAAGCAAATGTCGCCCCGTGAATTCCGTCGCGCCCTGTCGAAGATCCAACGATGAAGACCGGGTTCCCGGTGCCCTTGGCCACCGCGCTCGCCCATTGCCCGACCTTCACGACACCGACCGCCATCGCGTTCACGATGGGGTTTTCCTGATAGCAGGGATCGAAATAGACCTCGCCGGCGACGGTCGGTACGCCAAAGCTGTTGCCATAGTCGCCGATGCCACGAACGATCCCCCGAACAAGCGACCGCGTCCTGGCCGATTGCAAGGTCGCCGAACCTCAGCGAGTTGAGCGCAGCGATCGGCCGTGCACCCATCGTGAAAATGTCGCGGAGAATTCCTCCCACTCCTGTCGCCGCACCCTGATATGGCTCAACCGCAGAGGGATGGTTGTGGCTTTCGATCTTGAAGCAGACGGCAAGGCCGCCCCCGATATCAACAAGCCCTGCATTTTCCTCGCCGGCACCAACCAGCAACCTGCCGCCCGAGCGCGGAAGCGTCTTGAGGAGGGCGATGGAGTTCTTGTAGCTGCAATGCTCGCTCCACATGACACTGTAAATCCCCAGTTCCGTGTAAGTCGGCGTGCGGCCCAGGTGCTTGACAATGTGAGCGTATTCTTCTTCCGTCAATCCGTGCTGAAGTGCCAGTGCGAGATCAACGGCGGGTTCGTTCGTAGGTGTTACTCGTGGCATGGTGTTGCGTCGAATCCTTTCAAGACTAGTTCCAGAAATAGCTCACGTTGATCCCGACCACTGTCCACGTCGACGTGTACTTTCCTGCGGGTACCGACGCGGAATTTCCGTCGGCATTCGGCGAGATCGATCGATCAAGGAACTGCAGATACTGGTAGCCGAAGTCGAGGCGGAGTCCTTCGCTGACAAAATAGCCGAGCCCGATGCTGAGACCACGTCGGTCTGCATCCGGGAGCGACGGAAGAAATGTGTCATCCGGAACCGGCGTCTCATCGTAGATGTATCCGGTGCGAATCACCACATCGTCGAAGGAAAACTCAAGACCCGCGTGAAATGTCCAGGTGTTCTTCCATCCCAATGGGATGGATGTCCACAACCCCGGGTCCTTCTGGAGCGCTTCTTGCGGGTACCGGATCGTGAGTTCTTGCAGCGATGACCAGAAAGCGTACTGCGCGTTTGCCTCAAGGGAGAGCCACGGCAAGAGCCTGAATGCCATTCCACACCGGAGAAGGTCCGGGGTCGAGAGGGAAAATGTTGCTGTGGTCTGCGGGTAGGACGGCGCGAGGCTGTCCGGCAGCTCGGAATACGAAACAGAGCCCTGATCGATGTCCAGCTTCATCTTGCTCATGTAGGACAGACCGAGCGTAAAGTGTTGACTCGGCCGGAGCAAGATCCCGACGGTCGCTCCAAGACCCGTTGCCCCGGTTCCGTCAAACGACTCGAGGCCGACTGTGCCAGGTGCAGTCACGACGTTGAAGCGGTGGCTCATTTGCAGCCGCGGGAATCCGATATTCAGTGCGGCCCCGACGGAAACCTTCGGACTGAGCGCGAACGAGAACCCCGGAGAAAGATAGACGACTCGAAAATCGGAACGTACAGATTCCAGCGCGCCCACCCACGTTTCGCCCCATTCCGAGTTCATGGCAAACGGGATGGATCCCGAAACGCCGACGGCAAAGCTGCCGAAGTTGTGTGTCAGCGAAACATTCGGCGGGAAGATCACCTGACTAAGCATCTTCACCCCGGTACTGCCGACCGGCGTAAATCGCGTGTCCGGCATAACCACTGTTGACCCGAACGAGAAGACTGTACCGGGAAGAAACCCCAGGAGCGCCGGGTTGTTGTGGAGAAGGACTGGCTCTCCCAGCGATGCGAAACCGCCGTCGCCGAGTCCGAGGCTCCGGGCAGACTGCTGGGTGACCTGGAACCCGCCCGCCCGGGCCGGCTCGCCGAACCCGAGGATGATGCAACTGAGAAGGAGACAAATAATCCGGTGCATATTACTCGAGAATTAAGAGCAATTGGTTCTTTTCGACGGTCATCCCGGCGCTTACCGCAATCTTTCCGACCCGGCCTGACCGGGATGCATGCACGTCGTTTTCCATTTTCATCGCCTCAAGGACAACCAGGATTTGACCCTCTGCCACGGTTTCGCCTTCCTTCACATTGACGGCCCGCACAAGGGCAGGCATGGGTGCACGAAGGTCGATGGCGGTCCCGACATCCGCCTGGTGACCGAGTCCCCGGGCACGCGTCAGCGTGTTCTCCCTTGACCGAGAGATCGAGGGTAATTCCTCCGCCTGCGACTTCGTACCGCTCGCCGCTCTTCACGGCAACGAATCGATACGCTCGATCGTCAAATGCAAGGACGAACCTGTGCGTCCCGGACTCGGCCGTCAGCCTCGCGCTCGCCGGCTTGCCGTTGACCGATTTCAGCGTGTCGCCTTCAACTGTGACCAGGAAAAGCTCACCGCCGATATCGATCTTGTATTGGGGCATCGGATCCAGTTTTCTCTGCCTGCCCGGTTCAATGATAGCCGTCGAACCGGAGGGACTTCCAGGAACTCACTCCCCCGTTTCCCTCGCGCGTCCGGGCATGGCCATTCGCTTCGGTCCGGTGTTCAAGCAATGCGCAGGCAATCGCCGCAGCCTCACGGAATTCTTCCGTTCCTCTTGCGAGCGCCGAGGGTGTGAAGACCTCCTGCAAAAAATGCGTCGAGAACTCTCCCTTCAGGAACTGCGGGTGACGCACGACAAACTGCAGCAGAGGAATATTGGTTCGTACGCCCAGCACTTCATATTCCTGAAGCGCCCGCGCCATTCGTTGGATCGCCTTCGTCCGGTCCGGTGCCCACGCACAGAGTTTGGCGATCATCGAGTCGTAGTAGACGCTGATCTCGCTTCCCTCTTCCACTCCACGATCCTCACGAATGCCCGGTCCGGCGGCGGCGCGCAAATGCAGGAGGCGGCCCGTCGACGGCATATAGTCGTTCCCGACATCCTCGGCGCAAATCCTGCATTCAATCGCATGACCGTTCCATCGGACGTCCTCCTGCCGGAACGGAAGTTTCGCTCCTTCCGCGATGCGGATCTGCTGTGCCACGAGGTCGAGCCCCGTCCGCAGTTCCGTCACCGGGTGTTCCACCTGGAGCCGCGTGTTCATCTCCAGAAAATAGAACTTGCCGTTTGCATCGCGAAGGAACTCGATCGTCCCGGCATTGACGTAGCCGCAGGCGTGCGCAGCACGCACGGCGGTTTGCGCCATCTCCTCGCGCCTCCGTCGTTGCAGAACGGGCGACGGGGATTCCTCGATGATCTTCTGATGCCGGCGCTGAATCGAGCACTCGCGTTCTCCCGAGATGCACGACGGAACCGTGTCGGTCCGCGAGAATCTGAATCTCGATATGCCGCGGCGTGTCGAGATACCGTTCGATGTACACCCGCTCGTCTCCGAACGCAGACTTCGCCTCGGAGGCAGCAGTCTGGAATGCCGACGGAAGTTCTTCCGCGGTGCGCGACCAGGCGCATTCCCTTCCCTCCGCCTCCCGCCGCCGCCTTGATCAAGAACGGGAAATCCGTGCTGCCCGCACAAAGGCAACCGCTTCGTCGACCGATGTCAAGCGGACCATCGCTTCCCGGGGACAATCGGAACGCCCGCCTTCTCCATCGCCTGCGCGGGCGCGGGTCTTGTCCCCCATCATCGTCATCGCCGAAGCCGGGCGGCCCGACGAAGACGAGCCCCGCACGTTCGACCGCATCAGCGAAGGCATGATTCTCCGAGAGAAATCCGTACCCCGGATGAATCGCATCCGCCCCCGAAGCACGTGCCGCGTTGATGATCGCGTCGGCGTTGAGATAGCTCAAGGACGACTGCGCCGGCCCGATATGCACCGACACGTCCGCCGCGCGGACGTGCGGAGCAGAAGCGGTCGGCGTCCGAGAAGACCGCGATGCTTTTGATCCCCAACTCTCGGCAGGTCCGGATCACCCGGAGCGCGATCTCGCCTCGGTTGGCGATGAGAAGCGAGCGGATCGGCCTGCTCATTCATGCTCCCGCAGCTCAACGATCGTCGCTCCCGTCCCTCCCTCATTCCATTCGCCGAGGCGGAAGCTTGCCACGTGCGGATGATGCGAGAGAAAGTCCGTGACGTGCTTCCTCAGAGCGCCGGTCCCCTTGCCGTGAATAATGTCCACTCTGTGCAATCCGGCGAGAATGTGCCGTGTCAATGAACTTGTCCACTTGCGGTATCGCTTCGTCTCCGGTCATCCCGCGGAGGTCGAGCGTTGTGTCGACGCTCTCCGGTTTCTCGGGGATGCCCTGCGGCACTCGGGCTCGCCTTGCGCCGGTGTTTCGCGACGCGGAGGTCGCCCAGCCGGACGCGCATCTTCACCGTCCCGTACACCACCGTCGCAGTTTTTCCTTCGGGACCAAGCGCCACGACTTCTCCGACATCGTCTCCCGTGCCCAGGGAAACGAGCGACCCGACGCTGATCGGTTCGGGCGCCGTCGATTCCACCGGGGCGAGCTCCTCCTGTTCGTCGCGGATTTTTTCGCGCAGCGTCTCGACTTCACGACGAACGGTACGCGACGGCATCCTGATCCGCCTTGTTCTCCCGGATCTCCCGCACGCTTTTTTCGATCACGGCATTTGCCTGGCCGATGATGCCCTGGGCCTCCTGCGAGGGCCTGCTGTTTCAACAGCTTGATTTCGCGGTTCACCGCGGCCATCTTTTCGCGATACTCGGCCGTCAGGCGGTCCAGCTCCGCTTTTTCCAGGAGCATTGTTTCCTGCAGTGACCGGCTTCTCTGGTGCGACGATTCAAGCTGTGTGAGCAATGAATCCAGCCGCGCCTGCTGGTCGCCGAGTTCCGTCCGGGCCTGCGACAGAAGCTCCGCCGGCATCCCGAGGCGTTCTGCCATCTCCAGCGCATAGCTGCTTCCCGGAACCCCCGCACAGAAGCGATACGTGGGCGTCAGTGATTGCTGGTCGAATTCCATCGCACCGTTCTCCACCCCCTCGGTATCGTGAGCGAAGACTTTCAGCGCGCTGTGGTGCGTTGTGGCAATGGTATAGGCGCCGGATTTCGTCAGTTGCTGCAACACTGCGGCCGCGATGGCGCCTCCTTCAGCAGGATCCGTGCCGGACCCGATCTCGTCGATCAGCACGAGCGACTCCGCACCGGCACCATCGACGATGCTCTTCAGGTTGCGCAGATGCGAGCTGAAGGTGCTGAGATCGTTTTCAATGGACTGGTCGTCGCCGATATCGACATGCAGATCCCGGAACACCTTCAGACGCGTACCCTCTGCCGCAGGAACATGCAGTCCCGCCTGCGCCATCAACACAATAAACCCGACGCATTTCATCGCGACGCTCTTTCCACCCGCATTCGGGCCGCTGATCACCAGCGTCGTGAAGCCGTTCCCGAGTTCGAGATCCAGCGGCACCGTCCCGTTCAGCCCATGGTTCAAAAGCAGCATGGGATGACGGGCCCTCACCAGCTTCACCGGGCCCTCAGCACTCACCTGGGGCTCCACGCCGAGAATTTCGATCGAGTACCGCGCCTTGGCCTGAAGGAAATCCAGCATCGCGATCCGGCGGAGGTTCTCGTCGAGGATCGGTCGCCGTTCCCGCACCTGTGCGGTGAGGACCTGAAGGATTCTCTCGACTTCCCGCTGTTCCTGGAATTGAAGACTCCGGATTTCGTTGTTCAGCTCCAGGGTTTCCGTCGGCTCGACAAACACCGTGGCGCCGCTCGCCGAGGCGCTGTGGATGAACCCCGGGACATTGCGCTTGTGTTCGGTCTTGACCGGAATGACCATCCTTCCCTCGCGGGTCGTGATGATCTCGTCCTGGCTGAACCCGAGATCCGACACGCCGCGAAGGATGGTCTCCAACCGCTTGCGCAATTGCTCCGATGTTTCCGCAATAGAACGGCGGATCGCCTGAAGATCCTTCGACGCGTTCGTCTTTACCGCCGCCGAGTCGTCAATCGCCTGTCCGATGTTGAACTCGAGAACCTTGTCTCCCTCAAGTCCCTCCGCAATATTCCACAGGAGAAATGCGCTTTCACGACGCTTGGCCAGCACCGTGCGCGTAAGGCGCGCAGCGCGGAGGTCGTCAGGATCTGCAGCAGTTCTTTCGGCAGGAGCGTTGCGCCCTTCGATGCTGGACCGCGACAACGCCGGCCCGATTGGCTGGAGTCCTTCCAATGGCAGACCCTCCTCCTCCTCGAGGAGCCGTTTCATTTCCGAGACCTGCTGAAGCGCGAGTCGTCACAACCGGGCTCTCCGTCTCGGCCTTCAGGCCGCGAACAAGATCCGCTCCCGGATCCGACGTTGCGTGTCGAAGGACGCGCTCCCGGATGCGCTCAAATTCGAGCTTCGACATTGCCGACTGCCATGAGCTCATGCGCCGAGGATCCGCTTTACCGTTTCTTGCACGATCTTGCCGTCCGCTTTCCCTTTCAACGTTTTCATGGCAACGGGCATGACTTTTCCGAAGTCTTTTGGTCCTGATGCGCCGACATCCGCAATCACCTGCTGAACCGCCGACAGCAATCTCTTCCGCTGAAAGTTGTTTCGGAAGATATTCCTGGATGATGGCGAGTTCGCGTTCTTCCTGGTCGACGAGTTCCATCCTGTTCGCCGCTCTGAATTGCTCGATGGACTCGCGTCGCTTCTTTGCCGCGGTTGTCAGGACCCCGACCTCGTCTTCCGCGGTCACTCCCTGTTCCCGGTCCCGCGCTTCTCAATTTCCTTTTCAAGCAGGGCGGCACGGATTGTCCTCAGGTCTCCCTGCGCAGCGTTTCACCCTTCTTCATGGCAGCCTGCAGGTCCGTACTGATTGTGTCTTTAAGACTCATGCGTCGTTATTTCTCCTTCCGGTCATCCAGAAAAACGAAAAAGGCAGGAATCTCAATATGGAGTCCCCGCCCGATGTCTCTTTCGCAGGCCCCGCTGCGTGCTTTCGCTCTTGTATCCTGGTACGGCAAAAGAGGTTTACTGTACCGGTGGCTGCATCCCTACAGACGGGTCATCCACCTGCCTAGCATGGAAAAAATAGCCCATTTTCGACAGAAAGTCAACGCGGTGTCTTCACACCCCAGCGAAGATCTTGATCACATTCCCGCTGATGGATGCCGCCTCGCGCGAACAGAGGAATGTAATGAGAGAAGCGATTTCCTCCGGCGGAACCCACGCGGAACTGTCTGCGTTCGGCATCCCCTCAATGTTCGCTTTCGTCCGGATGATCGAAGGGGCGATGGCATTGCACGTCACTCCTGTCCCGCGGACCTCCTGAGCAACAGTCTGTGTCATGGTCACCACTGCACCTTTCGATACCGTATAAGCTTCCCGCCGAGCAGCTGGCTGGACGACGGGCATGGCGGCGATCGTCACGATTCGACCGTTTTTCCGCGCCTTCATCCCTCCGAGCGTCATTTTCACCGCGTGATGGGCAGTGAGAAAATTCGTACGGAACAGTCGCTCAAGGTCGTGATCCGTCGTCTCTTCTACGAGTGATCCTCCGACAAATCCACCGGCGAGGCAGACAAGCATGTCCGTCGGGCCGACAGTCTGTTCAGCGGAATCAAAAAACGCACGTGCCTCATCCTCCTTCCCGAGGTCGGCGGCGGCGGAGTACGTCGCATTCTTGCAGTTCTCCGTGGGAAGATCGAACTGGGACAGAAATCTTTGCCCCGAGGCGATGGAATGCGTCAACAACGACCATTCCGAGATCGCCGGCCCCCCCGGTGACGACGACATTATTGCCTGCCAGTTGCATGACATCCCCGAGTCTTGAATGTCTGAGTGGATAACGGTAGATTAAAGACCATCTTTAGAGGAGAATCGTGCCATGAAAGCATATGTCAGCACACGTTGTTCGTCTCGCGTCGGTCCTCATTGTACCGACGATGCTGTCGTGCCCCGTCTTTGCACAAGACGCTCCGAAAGTCGGAGATCTGGCACCACAGTTCACCTTACCGGCTGCCACGAAAGACACCATAGAATTTTCCGGCGTCAGCCTCAAGTCGGCAGTTGCAGAATCGAAAGTGATCCTGGCGTTCTTTCCTGCTGCATGGAGCGGCGGGTGCACCAAAGAGATGTGCACGATGCGCGATAATTTCGCCGGTCTCTCGGGACTCAAGGCCACCGTACTGGGGATCAGCGGCGATTACGTGTTTACCGACAGAGAATGGGCGAAACATCTCGGTCTGCAATTCACCTTGCTGAGCGATCACGACCACGCCGTTGCGAAGGCCTATCACACGTACAACGCTGATGCCGGGTATGATATTCGATCGGTCTGGGTCGTCGGGCAGGATGGCCGTATTCTCTACAAGGACCCTGCATACAATGCCGGGTCGCAGGAGTCGTTCAACCGGTTGAAGGAAGCGCTCGCCTCACTAAAATAGTCGTCGTTTTTTTCTTTGTCGCTTTGGATCTCACCCTTCTCCTACAGGTAATTCATGTCCAAATGGAAGATAGCGATTCTCGTTCTCTTTTTCTCAGCAGCATCGTATTCTCAAACCTCCCCGGAAATTCGCGCATCGGATATCAGGCTCCACCTCAAGTTCCTCGCCTCGCCAGAACTCGAAGGACGAGCCAGCGGATCGGAGGGGAACCGAAAGGCGGCGGCGTACATCGCTGACTGGATGAGCCGGGACGGTCTTGAGCCGAAAGGCGATAATGGATCGTACTATCAGCCGTTTGAATTCGTTGCGGCAGTGCGTTTGGGTGACAGTAACGCCGTTAGCCTGAGCGGAAAAGCTTATGACGGCGGCATAGCGTCCTTGCGGGTGAACGAGGATTTCCGTCCGCTCGCCTTTTCCTCAAACGGCTCTGTCACTGGAACTCTCGCATTCGCCGGCTACGGCGTTACGGCAGCTGATCAGAACTACGATGATTACTCCGGCTTGGATGTCGCGGGGAAAGTCGTGGTTGTGCTGCGGTACGGTCCGGACGGGTCGGATTCCCATAGCCCCTTCAGCAAGTATACGTCGCCACGCAACAAAGCGAGGATAGCTCGGGACAAGGGAGCGGTCGCAATCATCTTTGTGAACGGTCCGCGCGATGAACAGTCGGACGATCTGGTCAAATTGTCGTACGACCAGAGCTTTGAAACCTCGGGGATCCCGGCCGTGTCCATGAAACGGGATTGGATTGAGAAGGTGCTGGCTGTCCGAGGGCTTGGCCTCGGAGCACTCCAGGATTCCATTCGCAGCTCCAAAAAACCAAACAGCTTCCTGCTCGAGGCAGAGGCAGCCGTGCAGACGAGCGTTCTGAAGGTAAAGTCGAAGACGGCCAACATCATCGGCTTCCTGCCAGGACATGATTCAGTGCTGCAGAACCAGGTCCTGATTCTTGGAGCACACATGGACCACCTCGGGTACGGAGGGAGAGGCTCGGGCTCGCTTGTCCCCGATACGATCGCCATTCATCCGGGGGCGGATGACAATGCATCAGGGGCCAGCGGTTTGATGGAAATCATGCAGTGGATGGGATCGCGACAAGAGACGCTCAAGCGGAGTGTGCTCTTCGTCTTCTTCTCCGGGGAAGAATTAGGGACGCTCGGATCCGCGTATTACGTATCCCATCCGGAGATCCCTCTTGACCGGAGTGTCGCGATGTTGAATATGGATATGGTCGGTCGGCTCGATGGAAAGACATTGACGGTTTATGGAACCGGGACATCTTCGTCCTGGACACCTCTCCTCGATCGGTTCAACCGGGATTCGCTCTTTGCGCTGAGGTCGATTCCCGACGGATACGGCCCCAGTGATCACTCTCAGTTCTACGGCAAGGATATGCCTGTCCTCTTCTTTTTCACCGGGACGCACAACGACTATCACAAGCCGAGTGACACATGGGACAAGATCAACTATCCCGGCGAGGAAAAGGTGGTACGCTATGTGGCGAACATCGCGGATGCGATCGACATCATGCCCACTCGCCCCGCGTTCACAAAGGTGCAGACGTCGACCCCGGTTGCGTCCGGAGATACGCGATCGTTTTCGGTGACGCTTGGAATCATTCCGGACTTTGCCGAAGGGACCGACGGGATGAAGGTCGGGGGCATCCGACCGGCCGGGCCGGCGGAGAAGGCGGGAATCCTTTCCGGCGATGTCATCACGAAGATGGCGGGAAAGAAGATCATGAACATCTACGATTATATGGGAGTGCTCGGAGAACTCAAGGCGGGAGATCAGGTGGATGTCGAAGTAACGCGGAACGGTCAGGTGATGACATTCCATGCCACCATGCAAAAGCGACAGTAAAATACGGCGGGGCTAGTTCTTTTCCGATTTCAGGATATTGTGCGCGCTGGCGATAAATCGTTGAACAATCCGCAGGCGGGCCTCTTCGCTCCTGGCAGCTGAGAGATCCGCCTGTTCATTCTTGATGATCACATCAAGAGCCTTTCTTTCGTTCTCCGTCAGCAAGCTGACGTAGTGCGCGAAAGTATCGAATGCGGCCATTTGGTCCCTCCCTTGGAAATCCCTGAGAAAAACTCTACGGACTCTCCTTCCAGTAGTTGAGCCCCGTCTCTCGCATCGACAGTCCCTGTCCCTCACGGTGAAGCTCCGCTTCCACCACTTCCCCAAGAAAGAGTGTGTGGTCGCCGCTTTCGATGATCTGGCGGACCTCACACTCGAGGCAGCTCAGGCTGTCCACAAGAATCGGACTCCCCCCTGCACTTACGCGATATTTCCAGCCGTTGAATTCGCCCGATGCAGAAACGGGACTTCGAAGAAATCCCTTTGCGATCTCCGTTCCGTCTGCAGGCAGAACATTCACGGAGAACCGATGGTGCTCCGAAATGGCTGCATGCATTGCCGATGCGTGCTCAATCGCGACCGCGATGATGGGCGGCGAAAACGATGTCTGCACAACCCAGTTTGCGAGGATGGCAACGCATCCACCCTCCTCGCCGGGGGCGCCGACAATATACAGCCCGTATGCCATCTGCTGCAGCGCTTTGCGCTTGATCGAAGGATTCATTGGAATGTTCCGGCTGGACCGTTCGGCCCCGCACATTCGGGGCATTCGCAAAGACTCCGGAGGATTCCCCAGCTGTAGATCCCATCGACATGTCCATCGCCCCAGGCGAAGCGCATCGCGTAGTTGCCAATCTGTTCGGCCGACTTCAGTTCGTACCGGCCGGGAGCATCGTAATCAACCGGTGACGGCCCGTAATGCTGGCCCAGGATCGTTTCTCCTTTGCAGCCGGCGCAAGGACACGCATCTCGTAGACGTTTGAGACTCACCGACTCAAGGTGGCCATCGTCCCACAGCAGCGAAATATCGCTCGAAGACTTTCGGGTTAACTTCCTTACCTGCATAATCTTACACTCGTTCTCATAAACGTTCTTCAGCGATCATCGGGAACAATCTACGGTTACCGGCAGCATGTCGTGCGTCGACTGCCTGTGCGCCAACAACAGAGCATGGTGACCGAATTCCAAGGTAGGTGGACAAATCATGAGGAAGAAATTTCAGCCGCGGTCAGGCGGCGCGCTATCTCACGGAGCGCGTCTTTCGTCAGAAATTTTTGAACCAGGGGAAAGAGGATGTGATTTTCCTTGTGAATATGGTTGACCATGATCCTCACGATTCCCTGAGCAATTGCCGCAACGTTCCTAGCAGCCTCTTTGTCCTTGCGGTTCTTGTCAAGCACCCCGTATGCCTTCTGAAGTCGGGAAAACTCCTTTTTCAGTGCGCGGTGTTCTGCGCGCATCAGCTCCGTAGGGCCCTCAACGTAGCGCTCGAGAACAGGAAAGAGCGCTTCCTCTTCTCTCCGGTTGTGGTGTGTCACCTCGTCCCGGATGAAATCCACCGCGCGAGACAATCGACGCCACTCATCGGCGGAATACCCCTGGGCTTCAATCGCCGCACTTGCCTTCCGGAGCTGCGAGAGCTGCACGAGAGCTTCGTCGTGCTCCTGCATGAACTGGGCGATCGGATCGATCCGCACGCGCGTCAAATGCTCCGGGATGGCCGTCGTCTTTCTCACTCCGACTCCACCATCGTATTGAACTTGATGCCTTTCGCGTCGACAAACTTGGAGAGCCGGCCCATGAATGCTTCCGAAACATCATCCCCGTCGTCGAAAATCTCCAGCTCTTCGATGCTCTCGGTGATGAAGACTTCCATGAACTGGTTTTTCCTGTTCTCTGCTTCAAACACCCCGTAGTTCTTTTTTCGCTTCGTGACGAAATGTGCCTTCATCTCACGCGAAAGAGCAAGGTACTGCTCTCGACTTTCAGGCTTTATTCCGTATGAGATGGTGAGCATTGCCTTAGGCATGATCTTCCTTTCATGTTGACATTCACGTTAGTACCCTGCTTCGCGAATCTGCTTTTCGGTCATTCCATAATAGTGGCCCAGCTCATGAATGAGCGTGTCCCGGATGTTCGCGCGAAGAGCGTCGGCAGACCCCGAGATCGCTTCGATGTTCGCCTTGAACAACGTGATCCGGTCCGGGAGCACCGGGAGCATTCCATAATCGACGCCCCGTCGCGAGAGCGGCACGCCTTCATACAGACCGAGCAGCAGCCCCCCTCTCCGAACCCCTGCCCTCCGGAGGGTCGCCTCCGCGGGGACATCTTCGACGACAATGTGCAGGTTCTCGATTCGACTCGAGAACCGTTGCGGCAGGGTCGTCAGCACTTCCTGGACCACTGTATCAAACGTCTCGTCGTCGGCCACGCCGCGGCCTCCCCCCGTAATTAGACACCGAGCTTCACCATCCGGATGCCAGCTGCCAGGATCGCCGCGAGCACGGGGATGGACAGCGCCGAAAGAAACGCCCGGGGAATCGAAAGCCGGTGTGCCACACGAACACCGTAGATCATGAGGATCCACGACCACAACACGGCAAGGCTGTCAAGTGTCAGACACAACAGATACGCCACAGGGTTGATGACCAGCGGGGGCGGATTTGAATCGAAAAAATAGCCCCCGAACACCGCGATCTCCACCGGAAAAATGAGCACCAGCGACCAGACAATCGGAACCGCTGCATAGGCAATGACGGCCATCGTCGCCTTCATTGAAGAATGGCCGCCGAGTATTCTCGAGATTATCCGGAGAACCAGGCTCATCGCGACAACGGAGACGATCCCGAGCACAGGCCCGGCAATGATCGCGACAAGCAGGACTCCTCCCAACCCGCCGAGGATCCGCCCGTAATTGCCAAACCAAAGGACGGTCACCGCAAAGGCGATCCCGAACAAGAACGTCAGAAACAGCGTGTAGTTTTTATGCCTTGCGATCGCGATGCGATGCATCGTCGATCGCGGGGATTCGAGCAGCCCCCACGATGTGTGGAAGAGATCGAGCGTGTCGACCTTTGTCTGGAGGTATCCCTTGCAGGAGACGCATACGACAGCAAGGTCATCGTTTTCTTTTCCGCAAACAGGACAGAGCAGCATCGAACCTCCGGAGAAAGGCGGATTGCCTCAACTGCCGAATTATCAACTACTTAAAGGTACGTCTTTTCTCCCTCCCGAGCAATTTCGCCACTATTCGGATAGCCGTCATACCGCAATCGGTTGAAATTTCGCGGTGAAATGCCTGAGCATCGGCGGCTCTTCAATGATACGATAGCCGGTGAGAGAGTTGCGCTGCTGGAAGCATTCTTCCACGACTTCAATGACATAGTCGATGTGGCTTTGTGTGTACACCCTGCGCGGGATGGCAAGCCGGACCAATTCCATTCGCGCTGGATGGAAGGTCCCGTCGGCATCGGACCTGCCGAACATGACGCTGCCGATTTCGGCGGAACGAATGCCGCCCAGTCGATAGAGCTCGATGGAAAGCGATTGCCCCGGGAATTGCGCCGGGGGAATATGCGGCAGAAAGCGTTTCGCATTCAGATAGATGGCATGTCCACCGGGCGGCTGAAGAATGGGGACACCCGAAGCGGTCAGGCGCTCTCCAAAATACTCAATGGACCGGATCCTGTATTGCAGATAATGTTCATCAAGGACTTCATCGAGACCTTGCGCGATCGCCTCGAGATCCCGGCCGGCAAGACCCCCATACGTGGGAAATCCTTCCGTCACGATGAGGAGATTCCGTGCATTCCGGGCGAGAACCTCATCGTTCAGAGCAAGGAACCCACCCATGTTCACGATGGCATCTTTTTTCGCACTCATCGTTGCGCCGTCCGCATACGAAAACATTTCGCGGACAATTTCCCGTACCGGGACTGCAGCGTAACCCGGTTCCCGGCGCTTGATAAAATAGGCGTTCTCGGCGAACCTGCACGCGTCCAGGAAAAAAGGAATGCCAAACGAATGACAGATCTCGCTCGTCTCCCTGATGTTTGCCATGGAAACCGGCTGCCCTCCGCCGGAATTGTTCGTCACGGTCATCATGCAGAGCGGAATGGATTTCGCTCCAACACGCGCGATCAATTGTTTCAAGGCGACGGTGTCCATGTTTCCCTTGAAGTCTGCGATCAGGTCGGGATCTGACCCGTCGATCGTCGGGAGGTCGACCGCTTCTGCCTGCGAGAATTCCACATTCGCGCGTGTGGTATCGAAGTGGCTGTTGTTCGGAATCACTTTCCCCTTTCCACCGACGATCGAAAAGAGGATCCTTTCCGCTGCCCGTCCCTGGTGTGTCGGAATGATGAACGTCATCCCGGTCAGTTCTCGAACAGTCCGTTCGAACCGGTAAAAACTCCTGGCTCCCGCATACGATTCGTCGCCGCGCATCATGCCGGCCCACTGTTCGGCGCTCATCGCGGCGGTGCCGCTGTCGGTCAGCAGATCGATGAGCACATCCTCCGCGCGGATCATGAACAGATTGTATGCACCCTGCCGGAGAACTTCCTCGCGCTCTGCCGTCGTGGTAAAACGAATCGGCTCAACCGACTTGATCTTGAATGGCTCGATGATGGTCTTCATCGCTTTGGCCGCGCGCCTACTCCTGTTGGTAACGAATCAGCGAAAACACTTCTCTCTCTGCAAGCAATGCACGTCCCTTCAAGAAATCGAGTTCAATGAGAAATGAGACTCCGGCGACGATGCCGCCGAGTTTCTCGACCAGCGTGCACGCCGCACCCATCGTGCCACCGGTGGCAAGAAGATCATCGTGCAGCAGCACGCGCATTCCTTTGCGCACAGCATCGTTGTGGATTTCAATGGCGTCGGTCCCGTATTCGAGCGAATACTCCTGCCGCGTTACGGCCGCCGGAAGCTTCCCCGGCTTGCGGATCGGGAGGAATCCGACGCCAAGGGTGTAGGCGAGCGGGGCACCCAGGATGAACCCCCGGGATTCGATTCCCGCGACGGCGTCGAGCTTTACTGTGCGATAGTGCTCCGCCAGCATATCAATTGCGGTGCGGAACATCGCCGGGTCCTTCAACAGCGTCGTGATATCACGAAACATGATCCCGTGTTTCGGGAAATCGGGAACTGTTCTGATGGATGTCTGAAGGTCAAGGGCCATGATTACCATTCATTGGTCTTGTGGAGGAGGAAATTTCCTATCCCCTGCCTGCAATCAGGTGTCATTCTCGCTGCAGCGTTGACATTTGAGGCGAAGTCCAGGGCATCCACGAGATTCAGGCCGCCGAGCTTCGCGATCAACTCCTTGGTAAGCGCCATGGATGTGGCGCTGTTTTCGCTGCAGAGCGCGTCCGCGAGGGCTGCCGCTTCCGTCTGAAGACTGCCGTCCGGAACGACCTGGGTGACGAGTCCGATCGCAGCAGCCTCGGCAGCGCTCAGAACCCGCCCCCGCAACGTGAGCTCTCGCGCTCTGCCTTCGCCGACCCGACGGATCAGGAACGTCATAACGACCGCCGGGACAAACCCGATGTGTGCCTCTGTATAGCCAAACTGAGAGTTGTTCTCTCCGGCCAGTACAAAATCGCACACCGTTGCAAGACCACACCCCCCGGCGAGTGCTTGTCCATGCACGACCGCGATGACAGGCTTCCGGAGTTCATAGATCGTCCTGAAGAGAATCGCAAGCTTCCCGGAATCTTCACGATTCGCCTCGAGCGATTGATCAGCAATCCGCTGAAGGTATTCAAGGTCGGCTCCCGCGCAGAACGCCGGGCCCTTCGCGTCCAGGAGCACCACCTTTGCGGACGGTTCTCGTGCTGCCGCGAGAAAGGCCGCAGTCAATTCGGCGATGGCGGTCTCATCGAGGGCGTTCCGTTTTTCGGGGCGGTTGAGCGTTATTGTTGCCTTACGCCCTTCCAGCTGGTAGAGAATACGTGTGAAATTCATGCAGGAAAATAGGGATAAAACAATGGAGAATCAACGAATTTCGTCAACAATCACGACCGGCGAAAAATGAAACGCTCCCGCCATTCTTGGGAGAACGACAGGAGCGATTCACAACAAAGGACACGTCTCGGTGTGTTTTGTGAAGGTCTAGACGTCGTAATACAGGCCGAACTCAAACGGATGCGGCCTGAGCGCCATTGGCTTCACTTCCTTGTCCATTTTGTAGGAGACCCACGCATCGATGACGTCTTCACTGAACACGCCCCCGCGAAGGAGGAAATCGTGGTCGGCTTCGAGCGCGTGCAGTGCTTCTTCCAGAGAGCCTGGTGTCGACGGGACTTTGCTCAGCTCCTCGGGACCAAGTTCATAGATGTCCTTATCGAGCGGCTCACCCGGATCGATCTTGTTCATAACGCCGTCCAGACCCGCCATAAGAAGTGCACCGAAGGCGAGGTACGGATTGCATGCCGGATCAGGGCACCGGAATTCCAGTCGCTTTGCTTTTGGATTGTTCGAGTACATCGGGATGCGGACAGACGCACTCCGGTTTCTCTGGGAATACGCAAGATTGACCGGCGCTTCGAAGCCCGGGACCAGGCGCTTGTATGAATTCGTCGTGGGATTCGTAATCGCGCACAGTGCAGGCGCATGCTTTAGAAGTCCGCCGATATAATACAGCGCGATGTCGCTCAGGTTCGCATACCCGTTTCCGTAGAAGAGCGGTTTCCCGTTTTTCCAGAGACTCTGGTGAACGTGCATACCGGAACCATTGTCTCCATAGAGCGGCTTCGGCATGAAGGTCACCGTCTTTCCGCGTTGGTGCGCGGTGTTCTTGATGATATACTTAAAAAGGAGGAGGTTGTCCGCGCATTTCAACAAGGGAACGAACCGCATGTCAATTTCCGACTGCCCTGCCGTTGCGACTTCATGGTGCTGGGCCTCGATGTCAATCCCGCCGGCAATAAGGTTCTGCGTCATCTCATTGCGGAGGTCGTTCAGATGATCGGAAGGCGGTGCGGGGAAATATCCCTCCTTGTAGCGCGGCTTGTATCCGAGGTTCGGCATTTCGTCGCGGCCCGAGTTCCAGCGGCCCTCGATCGAATCGAGGTAGAAATAGCTGCTGTGCTCATTCGTGTCGAAACGGACGTCGTCGAAAATAAAGAATTCCGCCTCCGGCCCGAAGAACGCAGTGTCGGCGATGCCGGTGGATTTTAGAAAAGCCTCCGCTTTATGCGCGATGGAGCGCGGGTCGCGGTCGTATCCCTCACCCGTGAGCGGGTCTCTGATGTCACAAATCATGCTCAGGGTTTTGACCTCCACGAACTGATCAATGAACGCAGTCGAGGGGTCGGGGAGAATCAGCATGTCGCTTTCATGAATGACTTTCCAGCCTCGAATGCTCGAACCGTCAAACCCAAATCCATGGTCGAACGAGCTTTCTTCGAGTTGTGTTACCGGAACGGAAAAATGCTGCCAGAGTCCCGGCAGATCGACAAATTTGAAATCGATCATTTTCACGCCGTTGTCTTTGATCATTTTGAAGACCTGACTGACGGCACTGCTGCCCGCCTTTTTCGCCATTGCTTCATCCTTATGGTTGTGAAAGTGAGTTGGGAGGATCTGGAAAATCTATTTTGTCGGTTCGAGCTTCAGTCGGAGCGTTTCTTTCGCGGTCGAGAGCACGACATTCGTTCTCGTGCTCAGCACACCGGGCCAGGTTTGGAGCTTTGCGAGCAACTTCTCCAGGGACGCGGTATTGTGCGTCCGGACCTTCAGCAAATGGCTCCCTTCTCCCGTGATCGCATGACATTCGAGGATTTCATCGGACGTCCCGGCATGTTCGAGGAACTGATGATAGTGCCGCGAAGTGTCCATGGTCACAAAAATGAACGCGGTGATGTCCCGCCCCACTTTTTTCGGGTCAACGGTGGCAAAATAGCCCCTGATGATCCCGCCTTCCTCGAGTTTGCGTAGGCGTTCACTGACAGACGGAAGCGACAGTCCTACTGCCTCCGCAAGGTCGTTGCGCCGGGTCCTTCCCTTCTGTTGCAGCATCTCCAGGATCTTGACATCGATGTCATCGAGCATGGGAAAAATGGAGGCGGCGCCAGAGGCGCCTTAATTTGTTAGGAAACTGGGGTCTTGTACTTAACAAAATAAGGCGAATAATCCGATGAGTCAAGAGGCGGGGAAAAAATATTTTCCGAGGAACATTGCCGGTCCGGGGCGTGTTTTGTAATCCCGTTCCTTCATTCACCAACCATTAAGGAGGCCCACCCATGTACGTCACCCGAGAGGTGTTTCACTGCAAACCCGGCCATGCGAAGGACGTCGTGGCCATGTTCAAGAAGGTCGCCCCGGTGTTCAAGGAAATGGGCATGGGAGACCTTACGATCCTGACCGACGTGAGTGGCCAGCCGTATTGGACCGTTGTGGTTGAACAGGAGGTGAAAAGCCTCGATGAATTTTCTGAGCAGACGAGAAACACGATGTCCGACCCGCGAATCTCAGGGGCCTTCAGCGGCTATCACGATCATGTTGTCGGTGGGACGCGGGAGCTTTACAAGCGGGAATAATCGGAATCAGAGCGCCACGATCGAAGCTCCGGGGCCGGCGTCTCAATCCTTTCGGGTCGAGACGCCGCCCTCTTCCGGAGCCGATCCTTCTAGTCGTCCGGGTGCCCGTCCCGGTTCCGGTCATTTCCGCAGCGGCCGTTCCCGAAAGCACTGCGAATTGCCTGATTGATCCGCTGGTGGTTCTGGAATGACATGTCGGTCGGGTCAAGGAACGTCCCGGTTACAGGATCCCGGAAGAGACTGCCGACATTGAAATTAAAGGCAAGCGTGACGGACGAGATCGCCTGCGGAACCGTGAACGTTCCGGGGATGTTCACCGTCAGCTCCAGGTCAGAGTTAAAGGTAAATGAGGTCCACGTTCCGTTCTTCAGCGCAGCTCCCCAGATGACGACGCTTGAACCAACAACAGACGAGTCAGTGGGATCAATGACGACGTCTCGATGGTCATCGCTGTCGAACCCCTCGTCTCCCCTATTCATTCGGTGAATAATAAAGGAGATCTTATTGTATGTGCCGGGGGGAATGACCTGGCTAGCGAAGTCGACGGAGAGAGTATCGCGGATGTGAATAATGAACGGCCCATTGAGTGTGACATCCAGGCTGTCGCTGCCGCCATTGACCTTGTCGAACCCATGGTCTCCCCCTTCGTGCCCTCCAGAGCCGTCGTCCATCGCACTGTCCGCGACGTTGTGCAGGTGAATCTTCTCTACGACAACCATGATGCTGTCAATTCTGAGAGAATCAGCAAACGTGATCGCATTCGTTTTCAGCAACGAAATTCCGGGTGTTGATTTTGAAAACGACATTGAAAGGTGAACCTGCGCACCGGATCCCATATACGCTCCCACAGGATTATCGGCGGTTTTCGAACACCCTGAAAGGAAAGCGAGTAATCCTGCCAATAATGCTCCAATTCCGGCCAACGCTCGATTGCTAAGGTGTGCCATAGCGCTCCCCCCTTGTTGATTCGATCATTTCAAGGATTCGATACATTGATCCTTGTCATATTAGTAACATCTTGCGTATCGCATTTGTTACAAGCAGACGCCACGCAGGAGGAGGAGGGTCATTGCAGGCGGTTTTGGGGTGTTAGGGCCATCGATTATTCGACGGGTCCATATCGGGTAGCCTCTCAAAGGGATCGAGAACAATCGACACGACCCGGCTTGTCGAATTGCATTGGAAGGTATACTCGGCCGAGCGTTCCCAAATTTCGACTGGAAACTTCATGAGCGTCGAATTCCCGTTCGCTTCGTCAACGCGTACAGTTACAGGCATGACCATCTGGCCGTTGTTCCTGATAGTGATAAGCGACCCTCTTGTCGTATCCCCGTTCACGTAGCTCACGCCCGAAACCGCTTGATCGAGCGTCCACGTTTCGATGAACCATCCTTTCCAGAACCAGTCCAGATCTTCCCCGGCGGCGTTGTTCATCGTGCGGAAGAAGTCGAAAGGCGATGGATGCTTGTATGCCCACGACCGGATGTATTCCCGGAACGCATAGTCGAATCTTTCCTTTCCAAGAATATCCTCCCTGAGCAGAACCAGTCCCAATGCAGCTTTGTAATACTCCAGCGTATGCACAAGCCTGCCGGGAATGGCATCGGCGAAGGACACCACAGGTTGGGACTCACTGCTGGCGAGGTACGCCGTGATCTCGCGTGCCGGGTTTCCTCCTTTCGGTGCATACTCGTTGTCTCGTTTCGGCGCGAACTCTCCCCCGTTGAACTCCGCAGTCGCATAGATATCGATGAAGGTATTGAACCCTTCGTCCATCCAGGCGTTTACCCGCTCGTTCGAACCCACAATCATGGGAAACCACTCATGGCCGAATTCATGGTTGGCAACGATCCATATCCCTTTTCGTGACGCCTTCCAGCTCCCGAAGATAACTCCCGGATATTCCATCCCCCCTACTGGTCCTCCTACTGCCGTGGCTTCACCATACGGGTAGGGATACCAATCGCGGGAGAACATCTCAACGCTGCATTTCACATACTGGGTGCACCGCTTCCACGTTGAATCAAGCGCGCTTTCCTGAGGATAGACCGCCATGGCCAGGCCCTTTTTCCCGTCGGGGAGGTTAATGCGTGCCGCGTCCCAGAGGAATGACCTGGACGACGCCCAGACGACGTCTCTCGAATTCTCCATCCGAAAATGCCATGTGCGCATTTGTCCTTTCCCGCCTGCCGTGGGGGTTTGCTCGACATCCTGAAGATCCCGAATTGCTACCGTGGAGTCACTCTTCCGCGCCCTGGAAAGTCGCTCGCAGCTCGGTTGTTGTGAGTACGCTCGCGGCATTGACCAACCGACCGGACCCTACAACGAGTTGGTCGGCGGGCACGCTGACACGATAATCGAAATCGCCGTATTCCAGATAGAATTCTCCGGGGCCCAGGAACGGGAGAGTGTTCCACCCGACGAGGTCGTCGTAGACTTCCATTCGCGGATACCACTGCGCGATGTCGTAGATCGTCCCGTTTTTCGTTGCGACCATTCCCGATCTGCCCAATCCCGCGGGAGCAATGGGGAACGTGTATGCGATAACGATCGTGAGTTTATCACCGTGCGGTTTCATCGGCACAGGAAGCCGGATTTGCATTCGTGTGTCCTCGATGCTATATGAGCCCCTTCGATCGCTTCCCGCTCTGGATCACGTCGACATTCTGAATTGCGAAGCCTCCGTTAAATTGTGGAGGAGTCGTCGACAGTCTTGCTCCCCGAGAATCGCTTCGCAACTGGTTCTGGTCGAGGGCAAGCCACACATACGAGAGGCGATCAGGACTGTTGTTCGTGTATGTGATGCGGACCGTCGCGGTGATCGTATTCGTCTCGACGTCGAGACGCGAGTCGATCGTGTAGTCGGCCCGGTTCTGCCAATAGGCCGGACCCGGCGACCCGTTGCTGCTTCTGTACATGCTCTTCGACGTGTAGTCGAAAAGCGGATCGAAGGCGTTATGGGGATCGTACTTGCTCTGCGCCATGGACAACGAAACGGAACTAATGATCAGGGACAAGACCGACAGAGTGATCGCTGGCAGCGCTTTCATCGGTGCATCACCGTTGGGATGTGAGAGTCCGGAATCAACAACGCTTGAGGGAGTGGTTACAATTACGGAATAGCGGGGAAAACAGCAATGGGATCAGGGATAACGGCTATCGGGGCATTGGGAGATCACCGTCGCAGGACGGCCATCGTGGCCGCCCTGCTTGTACGACACGACGAAGATGAAACGGCGGTGCCTTGCGCTACAGAAAACGCCGTTCGAGTTCGAGGGCGCTGGGAAAAAGGATATTGTTCTCAAGATGAACGTGGACATGGAGGTCCTTCTCGAATTCCTGAAGTTCCTGCAGTGTCACGTGATACGTGGTGCAGGCGTCCGCCGGTGGCTGATACTCGCGTGTCGCCGTCCGGATTTCTGCCGTCAGATCCCCCGCGGCTTCGTGCTCGGTCTCCATCATTCGGATTGGATTTGCCGCAGTACCGAACGGGGCGGGGACAAAAGGCGATTCGCCGCGGGCAGCCATGCCGAGCATTGCGAAGTACGGGAACAGCACGCGTTCCTCTTTTATCATATGTGCTGCAAGGTCGGCTGCAATCGTTTCGAAGTGTGCGGCGACCGTCATCAGCTCCGGATGGTTCTTGCCGTGAACAGACGCAATCTTCCGGGTGTGCGCGATCAACGCGGGCGTGGCTCGACGAACATAGGCATGGTGCCGGCTGACAATGTGGTCCACCAGTCCGTCGAGATCCAGGGCTTCCAAGAACTCCTTGTGGGGCTGGGTCAACGAGTTCAAGAAAGCGATTTCCGATTTCACCTGGTCAACCTGGACCCCTTTTGTCTCGCAAGCTGTGCGAAGGCCGACATTTCCATGGCAACAAAAATCGATGCCGTATTTCTCGAAGATTGATGCCGTTCGAAAATCCTGAACCACGATCGAACGCACGGTGGGTTCTGTGGTGGTATCCATTGGTTTCTCCTTGTTATTTCAGACTGTCGTGTCTTAAATATGATCAAAAAAAACGCTAGACTAGAGTGATCTTCCCGTCCTTATCAATCACAAGCGTTTCTTTCTGTTCCATCCCCTTGATCGCGCGAATCACTGTTTCCACCCTCAAGCCGGACATGTCGGCGATCTGCTGACGACTGAACGGGACACTGAATCCGACTTCGGGGTTCGGCTCCCTCTCGCGGAAGTACTTCAGGAGCGTCATGATGCGGTGTTCTGCTTCCTCCACGGCTAACTCGGAGAGCATCATCGATTTGTATTCGAGGCGTTTCGAAAGGGATTCCGTGATCGAAAGATGCACGTCGAAATGTGCCTCCAACAGGCGGAGGAAGTCGGAACGGGTCACTTTCCAGATCTCGCTGTCGATCACCGCCACAGCCGACGCGGGATAGGAACTCCGCGTAAAGAACGGGGGCTCACCGAAGCTGGAACCGGCGTCGAAATACCCCTGAACGAATTCCTTCCCCTCCTCGTTGACGGTGATCATTTTCACCTTTCCCCTTTTCACGACGAAAAAGGCCTTCCCTGTCTCTCCCTGGCGGCAAATTGTTTCCCCCTTGCGAAAGCGGAGCACTTTTCCGTTGTGCTTTTTGAGAAGCGTCTCAGGAATGGACTTCTTTGGATCTCTTGGTTTCATAATAGGTCAGGGCGAGGAGAAAAGCTTATGACTTGCGTCATATGCCTTCGCTGCCTGGCTCGGAGTATCTGACATCACTTTTTCAACAGGAGAAGCAGGGCTCTTGCGTTGTTGTACGTCTCTTCCTTTGACGAAAAGACGAGCGTCACCGTCTTCCGCTTCCCGAGCATCCGCAGCCGATGAAGGAGTTCCGCTCCTGCCGGCGACGACAGTTCCTTCCTGTACCGGGCAAGGAATTCCTCCCAGCGTTCCGGGACGTGCCCGTACCACTGCCGAAGAGCATTCGACGGTGCGATCTCTTTCATCCATTCGTCGATCTGCGCCCGTTCCTTCGTGAGTCCACGCGGCCAGAGACGGTCGACCAGAATGCGGTCGCCATCTGACGGCTCAGCCGGCTCGTAGACGCGCTTGGTTTTGAACGCCATGCTCGGTGTTCCCGTATTCCACGTCAGTGTGAGCGCACGGTGATCGTTCCTGATTCGAGTCCAACCGAAGCCGCGGACAACTGAATCGTTCCGCCCTTCCCTTCGCTGGACCGGACAATTGCCAGACACTGTCCGTTGAACAGGGGGTAACGATCCGACCGGAACGAATCCATGCACGTGGCATCGCCATTCGCGACCGCCGCCAGCATTCCCGGTCCGTTCAGAGTAAAGCGGATGAGATTCTGTGCGGTCGGCACCTGATGCCCGTTGCGATCCACACCAACAACTCTCACGAAGCACAGATCGGTTCCATTTGCCTGGATCATGGATTCCTCGGGAATGAGAGTGAGTCCTGAAACCGCTCCGGTTGTCTCTCGTGTGTCGCGTGCCCATTCTTTGCCGTTCCGGTACGCCACGGCGAGCAACGTGCCGGGCTCGTACCGTACGCTGTCCCAACGGAGGCGATACTCGTACTGGCCTTTCGACTTCTTCCCGAGGGATTTGCCATTCAGAAAACAGCTCAACTTCGTCGCCGGAAGTGTATACATGAACGGGCGTAATCTGCCCCTCCCGGCCTTTCCAGTTCCAATGCGGGAGAATGTGCACCATCGGGAGATCCGGGCGCCATCGGGACTGGTACAAGTAAAACCGATCTTTCTTGAAGCCACAGAGATCGACAATGCCAAAATACGAGCTCCGGGACGATGATGTGTCCTCAGAGTACGGAGTTGGTTCGCCGAGGTAGTCGAACCCTGTCCAGACGAATTCGCCGGCAACCGAGGGATTCTGGTCTTCTCCTTTGAATTCAACGTCCGGGATCGTTGCCCACGGCGGCGCGGAAAGATCATAGGAGTTCACCTGGCCATTAAAGGCTCCTTTTGATTTGTCGTCGCTCACCGGGAAGAAGTACGAACCGTTTGAGCTGATGCATGAGGCCGTTTCACTGCCGAACAGTGGTATGGAGGGGTTTTCCTTCCGAAATTTTGCGTAGAGGTGCGGTTTGTAGTTGTAGCCGAACACGTCCACTGAATCCTGGAAGCCGTCAAACCCGGCCTGAGGATTGTCGCATGCCGCTGTCACGGGACGCGTTGGATCTTCGCTCCGGAAGATTCGTCTCAACTCCCCGGCAATGAGGCCATTCTCCTGTTCGCGGACCTCATTGCCACAGCTCCACATGATCACGCTCGGGTGGTTTCGATCGCGTCGCACTAGTGCCCGAATATCCTTTTCATGCCACGCTGAAAACAATGAACTATAATCATTTGGTACCTTTCCCTGAATCCAGCAGTCGAAGGATTCGTCTAGTACCATCATGCCCATCCGATCGCAAAGATCCAGCAGTTCCGGGGCCGGGGGGTTGTGCGAAGTCCGGATTGCATTGCACCCCATCTCTCGAAGGATACTGATTTGCCGGGACAAAGCTTTCGCATTTACCGCTGAACCAAGCGGTCCCAGATCGTGGTGATCACAGACGCCGTTGATTTTCACTTTCACGCCGTTCAACAGGAGTCCCTGTTGAGCATCAAAAACCACCGTTCGGATTCCAAAGGACACGGTCGAAGAACCGACCAGTTTTCCATATTGAAGAATTCTCGTCCGGAGGAGGTAGAGATGGGGCGATTGTGGCTCCCAGAATTTTGGAGAGCCGATTGACGTCTCTCCTATTGATGTCAAGGAGTTACCTGCCGGTACTTCCACTATTCTCTCTGGAAGAGTTGCGACGACTCTCTTTCCGTCGACACTCTCAATTGACTCGTGAAGAACAATCCTCGCGGCAGTGTTGGATTGATCATTCAATCTCAGAGGAAACGCGGACGGACGCCCGGTCCCTTGTCGACCTCAGGAGTTGTGACAAATGTCCCCCAGTGTGCGATGTGAATCCGACCGGTTTTTGAGAGCCAGACATTGCGGTAGATCCCGCCACCCGGGTACCAGCGAGAAAAGCCCTCCGGGTTCTCAAGCCGGACCGCCAGCACATTGTCGCCTCCGTAGCGTATGAAAGGCGTCAGTTCAAACCTGAAGGAGGCATAACCGTAAGGCCACTCGCCGACATAGTGGCCGTTGAGCCACACCTTCGCGTGGGACATTGCTCCATCGAAATCAATGAACGTGAGAAGGGCGCTGTCTGCCGCTGCAACACGAAAATGCTTCCTGTACCATCCAATCCCCTGCCAGGGCAGTTTTCCCGTGTTGCTCGGCAGATCCTTCCTAAAACCCTCCTCGATCGCCCAGTCGTGCGGAAGGTCCAACTTTCGCCATGGAGCATCATCAACAGCAAGACCCTCAAGTCCTGCCGGTTCTTGCCGAACAGTCCCATCAGGCATCACTCCAAACCTGGCGAAGAGCCACCCACTGTCGAACGAAGCGCGGTTTCCCACATCAGTCACCTTGGCGCAGCGGCGCAGGCGTGCGACACACCGATCAAACATACCAGTATGGTCGACATGAAATACATTCGATAAGTCATTATTGTTCATCCTTATTGAGCTGCGATATGGAGTGATATTCTGCCAGCGTCAGATCGATTGCTGTGGTATATTCTTACACCGTTGAGGGAACCGGGGATTGGCGCTGCGGCACCTCGCGTAAGACTTTTGCGCTAAACTCGGCAGTGATATCCCTTTGTGGCTCCGCAAGCATCTCGTATCCGACCATATACTTCTTGATGGTCGCGGAACGCAGGAGGGGTGGATAGAAATGCATATGGAATTGCCACTCGGGATGCTTCGAACGCATCCGTGGGCGCCTGGTGCAAACCGGAGGAGTAAGGAAACGAAACCTGGAAAAGACTGTCGTACTTCGAGGCGATGACCCGAAGTGCATCTGCAAATTCGTTCTTTTCTCCTCCTGTCAGATCAAGAATCGAGGCGCGCCTCTTCTTTGGCACCACCATTGTCTCGTATGGCCAGACGGCCCAAAAAGGAACGACGACGACGAACGAGTTGTTCTGGTAAACCATCCGCTCACCGAGCCTACGCTCCAGATCAATATACTTCACCAGCAGGTTTCGTCCTGTCTTCGCATGGTATTTCTTGAGCTGTCTTCCCTCTTTCAACGGCTCCATGGGGATGCTTTCCTGGGCCCAAATCTGGCAGTGAGGATGCGGATTGCTATTTCCCATCACCGCACCCTTGTTCTCGAAGATCTGAACGGAATTGATGTGCGGATCAGACCCGAGTGATTCGAATTCCTGCTGCCACACGGTGATGACGTCGAAAACTTCCTTGTGACTGAGGTCGGCCAGCGTAAGATCGTGTCGTGGCGAGAAGTTGACCACGCGACAAATCCCCTTTTCCGATTTCGCGTGCAGCAGGTTCGCGGTGTTGGAGGTTTCGGCCGGCGTGTCCGGTACGAGAGCCGGGAAATCATTGGTGAACACGTATGTCCCGGTATAGGCAGGATTGCGGATTCCGCCGGCACGGGTGTTCCCTGGACAGAGGTAGCAACCGGGATCATACGCGGGACGGGGTGCACTCTGTGTCGAGCCCACTTCGCCGCGCCAGGGTCGCGCTGTCCGCTGCGGCGACACGAGGATCCACTCGCCGGTGAGGAGATTCTTCCTGCGATGGGGACGGCTGTAGAGCTCAGATCTTTGCATCTTCCCCTACGTTGATCAATGCAGTTCCGGACCGGATCGAAGTGACATACGTGTTCGGCTTGATCCCGAACCTGCGATAGTAGCGATCGGTCACGGTCCGGCTCACGTCATCGACGGCGTCATGCTCGATAAGGTTGATCGTGCAGCCGCCGAACCCCCCTCCCATCATGCGTGCACCGTACACCTGCGGAATGCCTTCGGTGGCGTCGACGAGGAAATCGAGTTCCCTGCAGCTCACCGCGTATTCATCTCTCAACCCGGCGTGAGTCAGATACATCAACACGCCGAATCCGTTGATGTCTTTGCGTGTGAGGGCGTCGCACGCCTGAAGCATTCGCCCGTTCTCTTCCACGACATATTTGCACCGTTTGTACACGGTCGGGTCGAGGGTCGAACGGGACTCCTCGAGCATCTCCGGAAATACGTCACGCAGACTGGCGACGCCGGGAAAATTCCGGCGGATCGACGCGACGCCGGTCGTGCACTCGACCCGCCGCCGGTTATATTCCGACGACGCGAGCGAGTGTGAGACACGGGAATCGAAAAGAACGATCGCCAGATGGTCATAGTCAAAGGGATACGGCGTATGCTCGAGTGACCGGCAATCGATACGCAGCACTTTCCCCCGTTGTCCAAAAATATTGACGTACTGGTCCATGATTCCGCATTGCACACCGACGAACTCGTTTTCCGCTTTCTGGGCAAGCTTGACGAGCGTCAGGTTCTCGATGTCGAGGTCGAAGAGGGCATTCAACGCAAAGGCGAAGCCGGCCTCAATCGCTGCAGACGATGACATTCCTGCGCCGATGGGGATGTCGCCCCCATAGACGCAACGGAAACCGCGCAGCGGATACCCGGCTTTCTTCAACTGGTCCACGACCCCGAGCACATAGTTCGGCCACGACTTCGTGGAACGTGCAACGGAGGACAGGGTAAACCGGTGATCGTCGTTCATATCCAGGGCGACGATGCGGCAGTCGTCATCCGGTGCCGGGCCGACGGCGAAATAGATGGCCCTGCTGATCGCCGCCGGAAGGACAAACCCTTCATTGTAGTCTGTATGCTCGCCGAGGAGGTTCACTCTCCCGGGTGAACGAATGAGGAGCGGCCTCTCACCGAACAATTCGACGTATGATTTTTCTACAGCTTGAGCAAATTTCATTTTGGTCTCGCAGCACAACGACTCTTGCTACTTCTCCGCAAACGATTGCAACGCACAGCGACGCACGTTTCCCGCGGCGAGCGCGCAGTCAGCGCGCTGCACGCACGCGGACGACTTCTTCGGCAGGGATGCCACAATCAGGATCGATCAGGTTGAACCGCGGACGATCAGCTTTGCGTCGAGCACGAATGTCGTTGGTTCTTTCAGCCGGCCTTCGATCGTATCAATGAGAATTGCCGCGGCCTTCCTCCCCATTTCAAACGACGGCTGATCGACGGTCGTCAGTTGCGGGTCGAGCAGGCTTGCAATGTTGTTGTTCGAGAAGCCGACGAGAGCAATGTCGGCAGGGATTCTGAGTCCGGCTTCTTTGATGCGCTGAAACGCTCCGATGGCAACGGGATCGTTCACTGCGAAAATCGCATCGGGAATATTCTTTTCTGTGAGCAGCGCGTTCATGGAGTCGTAGCCGTCCTGCTCATGCATCCCGCCATATCGTATGTTGCTCTCGGTGACGGGAATCCCAGCCTCAGCCAACGCGGCCGAATACCCTTCACGCCGCAGCCTGCAAATCCCGAGCTCGCATGGGCCTCCGAAATGTGCGATCCGTTTGTAGCCCCTGGAAAGCAGATAGCGGACAGCGCTGTGCGCGGTGGTCAAATCGTCGATGACAACCTTCGATGCAACGATGTCATTGCACGCGCGATCAAAAAACACGAGCGGAACCTTCCGTTTCAGCACCTCCCGAAAATGTTCGCTCCCTCTCGTGTCCTGTGCAACTGAGACGACAATCCCGGCCACACGGTGATTGAGAAGCAAATGTGTGTTTACGCTTTCGCGTTCGGAGCTCTCGTTCGACTGGCACACGAGGATCGTATACCCTGCCTCGGTAGGCGACGTCTTCTACCCCGCTGATTGCCGAGGAAAAAAAATCGTGTTTGATCTCCGGCACGATAACGCCGATCGTCGTTGTCCGGCTGTTCCTGAGGCTGCGCGCAATTGGGTTGGGCGAATAGTTCGCTTCCGCGGCAATTTTGCGGATTAAATTCCTGGTGTCCTGTTTGACATCGGGATGGTCACTCAATGCACGGGAAACAGTCGAGGGGGAAATGCCAAGTTTGCTGGCGATGTCGATGATAGTGGTCTGTTTCATCCGAGAGAGGTGTGTACCGCAAACGTTTGCAATATATCAAACCCGCAGCAGTTTCTCAAGTCATGAGAAAAGAAAGCACGGAGTCCTCTCAGAATACGTTTCGATCGACTGCCGCCGGGCAGGGCTCTGCCCCACTCACCTCAACAGCACAAGTTTCTCCGTCTTGGCATAGGAATCAGATATCATTCTGCAGTAGTAAACGCCGCTTGCCGCGGCGTTCGGCGACCAGAGTAAGGTGTGATGACCCGCGTCCTCGTAGCCGTCGACGAGCCGGGTAACTTCTTCCCCGAGCACGTCGTAGACAGTGATCGCAACTTTACCCGACGTGCGAAGATCATATTCGATTGTCGTACTTGGATTGAAGGGATTCGGATAGACATTCAAATCGAACCGAAGAGGAGTTCCCGCATTGTTCACCGATGTAGCATTGATTCCCAGGAAGGCGTCCATTGCAGCGGTGGGTTGTTTGGTTGCCGGATTCCAGGCACCGAGGTTGTAGCCCATCCAGGAGTAGCTCTCCGGCTCCCAATAAAAGACTCCCAACCCGCCTGCCGACTTTGTTTTCGCAATGAGGTCAAGAAGGTAGTGGTTCGCGTTGACAGGATCGTTGTAAAGATATCCCGCCTCGACCACCATGACTTTTGTCTGGTACCGGCTGATCATGTCGTTCATGGTGAGCAGCGCCAGGCTGTCATCGGTCGCCCATGGCAAATTCGCCCAGTATGGATACACCGACATTCCAATGATGTCCCACGTGGCCCCGTTGTTCTTCAGACCATCGAAGATCCTGCGGTACATTGCATCGTTGTGCCCATCGGAGAGATGGACGATGACCTGAATCGAGCTGTCGACCGCCTTCGCAGCATTGTAGCCGGATTTGATGATTGCCGCGAAATTGGCAATATGTGTCGAAGCTCTCCCATCCTCCCAGAGCATCCCGTCGTTGGTCTCGTTGCCGATCTGGATCCACGCCGGAACGACGCCGATGGATTTCAGCGTATCCAACACTCCGTAGACATGTTCGTAAACATCTTGAAGCAGTTTCGGAAGAGAATCGCCCACCCAGGCTGCCGGTTTTGTCTGATGCCCCGGGTCCGCCCAGGTATCGCTCATGTGAAAATCCAACATCACCTTGAACCCTGCACTGTCCGCACGGTGAGCCATGGAGGCGACATCTTTTTTGCCGCAGTATTTTCCGGTCGGATTGACCCACACACGAAAACGGAGGGAATTAATTCCCTCAGCTTTCAAAATATCCAGGCAGTTCCGTTGAACTCCCGAATGGTCTTTGAACACGTACCCCGATGCCTCCATTTGCGAGAGCCAGCCGATGTCGGCCCCATTCGCAAACTGAGCGCTCGCGGTGTGCAGTGCACAAACCGCCAGAATCAGGACAATGATCATTGACCCGCACTCTCTCAAGAGTGATACACCAGAAGTCCTCATGGATTCTCCAGTGGAAATAGATGCCTAAGCGACCTTACGGAACGATGGCCGACGGAACATGACTCTGAGGATGCCTCGTGAGAGACGCCAGGGAATCCAGAACAAACACCGTCGGACCCGGACTGCCATCGTGCTTCCAGACCCCGCGCTCCGGCGCCCAATAGAGGACGCCGATGGCGTTTGGCACGTTCTTGACCGTGTTCATGAGATCGGCGATGAACTGAAGTCGTCCTTCCGGCGTTACCGGCCACAGCATATCGTCGTTGTTCTTCACCCGGGAACTGTCGTAGCCGGTCTCTGCGACGAGGAAATCTTTCTTGTACCGGTTTGCACACCGAATCATGTTCGACCGCAATCCCTCGAGCGTACCGTGGTGCCATTCCGGGTAGAAGCTCTCCGCGATGATATCGTAGTCGATGCCTGCAGCCTCCAGGTGATCGAAGAACCATTTCGTCACCGGCCAATTGCCTCCCTGGTCAATATGGATCACGATGCGGGGAGGCGTTTCTCCGGCGGCCTCTTTCACCCCTCGAATGGCAGCCTTGAGTATTCTCGTCAGGCGATTCCATTGTTGCGATTCGTCGTACGGGTCCGGAGGATTATACTGGTCCGATCCGGGAATCTGAATTTGGGCCATCGGCCAGAGTGTCCCCCGCGTGATTTCATTGCCAACCTGGACCCAGTCAGGCATGGCCCCTGCGTTCTTCAACTGCGTTATCACATCGCGTGCATACACCTCCACGCGGCGCTCAAGCGAATCGAAACTCAATCCCCTCCACGCAAGAGGAATTTCCTGGTGCTGCGGGTCCGCCCACGTGTCGGAGAAATGGAAGTCCAGACTGAACAATGCACCGGACTCCTTGATTTGCTTCGCGAGGGGGATGCTATTTTCGAGCGACTTGTCCGGAGCGTTTCTGACGGGTGACACGAACACGCGCAGACGAAAAGCCTTCCATCCATGATTCGACAGGATCGTTAGTTCGTCACTTGCTCTCCCGTTCTCCTGGTACTTCATCAGTTGAGCATATCTCCCGCGACCCGGCGCGGCGAGGAAGGAAATATCCGCACCGAGAAGGACCTTCGGCGACTTCGCCGATGACTTCCTCCCGGTGGACAACGTCACCTCGTATTCCGGTGTAAGTGTGACCGACTTCAGTTCGGCGATTTGCGTCGCCTGCTGGAAGGAGGGCCACAGGGTCTTCGGGATGTAGATGGGTGCGTCCTTCCGCAAAGGAAGAATGCTCAGGTCAAGACCTTTCGCCAGATCATCAGGCCGAAACTGGTTCAGCCCGACGTCCCACGTCGTTCCATTATAAAAATTGTCGCAGAGCAATCGACTTCCTTCGTACAACCTGGCAATATCCCCCGCGTAGGTGATATTGAGGAACACATTACTCAGACCCGATGAAATGCTTCCGGACAATGCTACTTTCCAGAGGCCGGCCTTCGTAAATGCCGAATCATCTGGGGAGCTCGCGACGGCACAATTGCGCCACGCAATGAAGGGGCCCATCTTCACAGGCGGGACAACGCCTGGTTTGCGGATTTCCTTCAGCCCCATTGAAAGCGTCCTCGGCTGAACGGACGCAGAGTAGTGCGTGAATATTCCGTCAGTGCCTGTCATTCGTACGGGAACACTCGAAGCGATCCCGCCCTCCACCCCGGGGTATATCGAGATCTCGAACGATCGTGTGTCTCGAGAGCGCAAATGGATCGTATTGTTCTCAGCGAACAGATCTGCCGGCGTGATCAACAAATGCTCGCGACCGTTGAGTCGCACTTTCCAGGTATTGTAGGCTTCGGTTTGCGACAGCAAGACGATGCGAACTTCGTTCCTGCCGGTCGTCCTGATCACGATGGCAGCTGCCGTCGATGGCATAACTCCGCGAACCGTGATGCGGCCGTCGCTGCGGGTGATGCTGCCGCTTTTCGTGTTCAGTGATTTCACCGTGGAGGTGTCAAAAACGAACTCGGCACGTTGATTGGGGGACACCGTGAAGAAATAGCACGTGACATGGGCATCCGATATCCGAGCCAACGGCTGCGCGGTTGCATATTTCAGAAGGGCGCCGTTCATCTCAAAGTTGACGGGCCAAAAGAACGAGGATTGCGACGGGATTGCGATCGGCGCGCTCGGGACAAGAATTGTTTCCGAAGGAAGCATGAGACGAACCTGTACACCGTGTCGTTCAGGCAGAGGATAGGCTCTCAAGTAATCGTTGAAAAAGACGAAACCATGATCGCCTGCGGTTCGTGCCGAGACGCGCAGTGTTGTTGTATCGCGGGGTCCGGTGGGAACGACATCGGGCAAAACCGCAGTCATGGGGGCAAGATCCGCCCCAAAATCATTCACGAATTGATGAAGCACCTTGAGTTCCAGGAAGGAGCCGTTCATCTGTCCGAATTCGCCTAATGGCGCCTGGAAGTCATACGACTTGACCGGGACATCATTTGGATAGTCCGTCGCCTGAGATTCCTGCAATGTCGTCAACTTCCCGTCCGGATTCGTGCCTCCGTGGAACATGTAATACCCTACCAGATTCACTCCTGACCCCAGCGTGGTGAGGGCCATCGAGGCAATGTCGTCGGGCGAAACAACCACGCGACGGTGGTAGGTGTCTTCCATGCCCCCGCCCAGCTCCGCTGTCAATCGTGGGTAGTGCGAATGTGCCACTTCTTCAGCCGGAGGGATTGTCCCCTGCATAATTCCAGCAGTTCCGACCGGCGTCCCCACGTGAAACTGAAAGACCCCTTGCGGATCCGCCCGGAGTTCTCCTCTGCTTCCGGACCAGGGTTCATCCGGGTATCCGCCGTACACAGGGATCAACGCATGTGGCGGGACCACGGCATTGTCCCAGCCTGTCACTGTGTAGAGCGGCACATCAAGTCCTGCCTCTCTTGCCATACTTTTCAGTTTCAACAGGTAGGCATCGCCGCCGTTGGGCGAACGGTCCGCATATTCGTTCTCGATCTGAATTCCGATTATTGGGCCGCCGTCTTTCCACAGCAATCCCTTCAGTTGCCTCCCAATCTCGTCGTACAGCGTGCGCACGTGTGAGAGAAAGCTCGAATCATTCACTCGCGTCGGACCTTTCGTCAACAGCCAGTCCGGGAACCCGCCGTTGCGGACTTCGCCGTGCACCCATGGACCGATGCGCGGAAACACGTAAAGCCCAAGCCTTCCGCATAGCTCGACAAATGTGCGGAGATCCTTTTGTCCCGACCAGTCAAACTGTCCCTCGATCTCCTCATGATGGATCCAGAAGATATAGGTGGCGATAATCTGGACTCCACCCGCCTTCATTTTTAGAAGTTCCTCCTCCCAGTACTTTTGCGGGTAGCGACTGAAGTGGAATTCTCCCATCACCGGAAGCCACGGTTTTCCGTCAAGCATCAGGTAGCGGCTGTTCACCGCGAGTGTACTACCATCTGGCGATCTCCCGGCAAATGCACTCCCCATTTCGAGATAGCCCGTCTCTGGTGCTGCCTCCTGGCGGCTCGCATCAATCGTAAAGATCTGGTTTGCAGGTCGAGTCGTCTGCGATGAGACCAGCGAGACGCCGACAATGCCGACCAACGCACACAAGACTGCGAGTGATCGACGCGGGAGAAGCATTTGCAGAGATCTCATGGAGCTGTCCATAGAATGGTTCATCAGGCCGTATGCCGGCACTCGCATGGCCCTTCATGAACATCGATACGCCCTTTCGCGGGACTGCCGCGTACGGGCAACCAACGGCCGTGCCTGCAGCCGTGATGGCCTGCAGGCACGGGAAACTTCTCTCCACGGAGGCGAAGAGAAGGTGTAGCGAAGCACTTACTTCATGAGGACCATCTTCATAGTCGACACGTTCTCGCCTGCGGTGAGACGATAGAAGTACACTCCGCTTGCGAGATTGTGCGCATCAAACGTCGCAAAATGCTGACCGGCCGGCATCGTGCCATTGACCAGAGTGGTGACCATCTGCCCGAGGGTATTGAACACCACCAACTCGACATTGCTGGATTGTGATAACGTATAGGCAATCCGCGTTGTGGGGTTGAAGGGATTCGGATAGTTTTGGCTCAGTTCAAATTGTCCTGGCACCGCCTCGCGGTTCTGAGCGACCGACGTGGCAAGCTGCTCGGGGAACCAGTTCAGGTCACCAAGAGCCTTTCCGTCGGTACCGGCGCTCTGCAGGCTCGTATTCGAATAGCGCAGATTCTCGGGGACCGGATAGCCCTGGGTTGCCGCCCACGTGCTCGACACGTTGGGCCAAGCCGATGTCAGCGAGGGTGGATTGTAGAGAGAATAGACATAGGGCCGAACGCCTTGACCCGCCCCACCATGATGCCATGCAGTGTCGGCGTAAGTGGCCATCTTGCCTGCGGCTGTCGCAACGAGCGTAGAATTGAATCCGGGGTCGGTACTGTCATTGTTCGACACAACAATGTTTGGCCACGTTATCTTGTCCGTAAGAATGCCTGGCTGTGTTGAAATGAAGGTCTGCGGGAACATCGGATCGCTTGCCATGACGCCGGCGTTGAGCTGTGCCCAGCAATCATATATCTGTTGAGGCCAAAAATAGACGTTGTGCGATATCACAACGTGCCTGTCGGCTTCGGCCATGTTATACGGATCCGCTTTTAAGGTCGTGAGCGAGTCGATAATGATCGCGCCAGATCCCCAATTGCCGAGGCTGGTCCAAGAGGTGGGTACGCTTGCCGATGAAACTCCGTAGAAGATATTGTTCTGAATCGTTGCATGGTGTATCTGGTACAGATCGAAGGATCCGCCGCCACCTGAGAGGAAGATGGTGTTATGTTGGAAATCCACATAGCTGCACCCATACCCGGCAGAACCCAGGATCTCTCCACCCGTCATGAAGAATGTATTGTTTCGGAAATAGGCGGTATCGCACGGGTACGTACCTGGGTCCACCCATGCGAAGCCCGGATTCTGCGGAGCGTCATCCTGGTTATTCCGGAATTCGCAATTGGTGACAAAGAAACTGTTGTGATCATGGTTCCATGTATCGAAGAGGTTCGGATTCCCGGAACCGGAGATATTCTCAAGGATGCAATGGTCAAAGAAAAACACATTGTTGTCTCCCGTCGGTGAAACGAATCGGCCGGTAAACGACAGGGTGTCGGTCCGCGTCCCGAGAAAGTACAGCCCTTTGAGCAATAGGGTGTCATTGCCCTGCGGACCAAAAAAGTAGCCTATGGAGGAGTTGTCAATGGCTATGAACGGCGCGACTACCGGCGGGTGTCCGGTCACCGGATTAATGTAGCCGACAATACGGACATTTCCTTTGACCACGATGGGTGCAGTCATATAGTAAACGGTGTCCAGGCCGGAATTCTGCTTGAGAAGATAGACCCTGTTCGGTTTGGTGAACCCTCCGGAGGTAGTATCTGCATTAATCACTTCATTGAGGTTGCCTGGGGGCAGTGCCGCCACGACGACGGTATCGCCGGCTCCCGCAAGAGAAGTCGTTGGCGTCACCCAGAGAATCATGACGGAAGCCAGTAGGATCAACAGCGGAGTTGCTTTCATCGCATCTGTCCTTTCGATTGATGTTTTGGCCTGTCTTTGCATCGAAGCTCGATCCTCTTCACGATTGCCTTGCACAACATGGATCAACGTGTTACGACGTGCTGAGAGTCCTTGAGAAGAGGTCCGTCTCAAGGTAGTGTCGCGATCATGCTATTCCTCCTTGGTTGTTGAGATTCTTGGTGTCAATTATTCAGGTGTCCAACGCACGCCCAGATCTGCAGTCAGACCGTAGTTCGATTCGTTGATCGGGAACCCGGAGCCCCGGACGGTGTAGATGTCCGCTTCACTATTGAGGTTGTTCAGGTCGAAGTACACCGCAAAGCCATTCCAGGGCAATCCCTGCTTCACGGATAAATCCCACCGGAGGTAGTTTGTCTTGTCAGAGCGGAGCGCATTGAAGAAGTTTGTGCCATTGTATACCTGGGATTGATAAATGGCCGAGACGAGAACAGAGAACCTGCTGTAATCGTATCCTAGCGAAAGGTTGAAGATGTCGTTGGGCTGCTGGAGGAGCCTGTCTGCGTACACGCTATCCACGAAGTAGGAACGGAAAAGAGGAAAGCCGGTGTCGTATTTGAGTGTGATCGGATACTTCGCATCGGAAAAGATGTGCGTATAGTTGAGATTGAGCACAAGTCCGCTCAGAGGATCGGGCAGATACCAGAAGTGCGTCTGCCACTCGGCTTCGATGCCCCGTACTTCGACCCTGTTGGAATTGTTGATGAACGTCGTGAGGGTATATCCCTTCGCGTAGCTGGGAAGTCCGGGATACCTCGAGGGATCCGTAATGTGGACCGACTGGCTGAATATCTGGTCATCGATGCGCTTGAAGAACGGACTGATGGTGAACAAGCCGATGGTGTTTTCATGAATGGCAATCTGGAAATCGTAGTTCTGTGAGCGCGCCGGTTTGAGGGCGTAGTTGTTCCAGACTGCCCAGCCTCCGGTGTTGCTGGCGACGTCTTCCCGCGGTATGATGGTATTGTAATCCGGGTAGGCAAGGGTGCTGGTGTAGGAAGCCCGTAGCGTGAGCCAGGTGAGCGGGTCATACTTCACGGTCACGTCGGGCAGCCAGTACCCGTGGTATTCACCCTGCGAGACCATCGTGTAATCCAGTGCTCTCGGGTACGGGTTGATGGCATCGGCGTTGCCGATGAATTGTGCCGCGCTATAGGAGGTCTTGAGACCCTGGTACCGGACTCCGGGGATGACGGTTACCGAGGGGCCGATATTCAGGGTTGCCATGAGATATTCGGCGCTCCGAAATTCAAATCCCGAATAATCGTTTGCGGTGGTCTGATAGTCATCCGGACGGAAGTCTTGCACGGTCACGCTCTGCGTAACTGACGAGCCGATGACTTTCATGGTTTGGATGATCCTGTCCAGGGCGTCTGCATTGACCGCCGAGAGCATTCCATAGTCTCCTTTCAAGAATTTTCCGAACTTCATGCCCGAATCATAAAATCCCTGTATCGGAAATGCCGTGTTTCCGGTCGGATCGAAATTGTACGGTGCGTTTGCGAGCCATGGCAATGCTTGAACGAGGGACTGCCGAAAGCCCGCCGATGCAGCGCCGCTGTTCAAACCACCGGTGGCATAGTCGTAATCGTAGTAGCGGGTAGTGTACTTGTACGCCCCTCCGGCCTTCACCGTGACCGAGAGCAGGTCGGACAGATTGAAATTCTTTTCGAGATCGATCGTGGCTTGCTTGTCATCCTGCTTGTTGAAGCTGCTCCACGCCGAGTTGGTGGTCCATTTCATGTTGCTCAGGTTGACCAGCGTCTGCCCTTTGCTGGCAATAATGACCGGATCAAGACTGTTATCAATCAGGTGTGTTCCGGAAGAAGCCTGGTCAAATGCCACGTACCAGCCACTCGGTGTGGAGTTGTCGGCGTAGGCGTTTGACAATTTGACATTAACCTTGATGGAGCCCAGGGTCTGCGTGTAGTCCAGAATATTCGATATGACATTGAGTTTGTTCGTTGCCAGAGACGTTCCGAACAAAATGTCGTCGCCGTATCCCTGAAGGTCGTATTGTTCGGAGTGCGATTCATTCGTCGACGAGCCATGACTGAACAAATTCAGGAGAACCAACTCGCCGTCGGGGATCTGATAATCCAATGTCACGGTCCCGTCATATCGCCGCTGGTCGACGGGAGAAAATGCGAGATTCAAATAGCCCGTGTAGACCTTTTCAGGATTCAGAGAACCCGGGTTGTTATAGTAGAAATCGCCAAGCTGGTCTGAAGTCAGGTTCTGCTTCTGCGCAATTCCCTGGACAAACACGCCAAGGCGGTCGTCGAAGAATCTCTTCTCCAGGCTTGCAACGAACTTGTAATCGTTGTATGTGCTCATCAGATCGTTGTAGGCCCCTTGCGCCAGGAGGGAAACAGATGTCGCACCACCGGTCGATTTCGCATGCCTGATGTCAAAGTTCACAGTGCCACCGAGAACCGCCGCATCCATGTCGGCGGTCATGGTTTTGAACACTTCGATACCTTCAAGGCTATTCGAGGAGATCATGCTCAGATCGGTACCCCGATCGTTTGCGTTGGTCGAGGGGAGCGCAACGCCGTCAACAGTTATCGAGTTGTATTGCGGTGCAAGGCCACGGACAACAACCTGCGTCGCTTCGCCGCCCGACCGAACAAGTGATATGCCGGGAAGCCTCCCAACGGATTCGGCGGCGTTTGCATCCGGAAGTTCCTGGATGCGCGCGGATGAAACGACATTGACAATGTTCTGGGAGCTCAACTGGGCAGCGATTGCCGTCTGTTGACCACGCGCCTGCGCTGTGACAACGACTTCGTTTCCTTCAATCGTTTGCACACTCAAATGAAAATTGACGACCACCGTAGAGTCTGCGGCCATCGTGATTTCGCGTGTGGAAGACGTGTAGCCGATCATTGACGCCCGAACGGTCCATTTCCCGACCGGGACTCCAAGGAGCGTGTACCGTCCCTCGATGTCTGCCGCGGTTCCCATCGACGTGTTCAGAATCACAATATTCGCACCTGCGAGCGTTTCTCCGGTTTTGGCCTCCTGAAGCCGTCCCGTCAGGGTTCCTGAACCCTGTGCGTAAGCAGCGCACGTTGATAGGGGAAAGACAAGCGACAGCAGAAGGAGAAACTTGCTGCTACAGGAAAGGGTAAGAAGACGCATGATTTCCTCCTTGAGAAGATGACCTCGTAGGACTGTTCGTGAAGAGATCGTGGCGCGCATCGGTCCCCGGGCGCTGCCGGGGGGGCCTGCTCGACCGACGGTGGTTCCTACGTCGAGTCCCGGATGATGAGCTCAGTGTCCAGAACGATTGTCCTTGGTTGATCGTCAGACCGATGAGAGCTGATCGCCTCAATCAGCACCTGCGTCGCCACCTTCCCCATTTCAAAGGATGGCTGGTTCACCGTTGTAATGGGAGGATCGACAAGACTCGTAATCTTGTTGTTGGAGAACCCGATGAGAGCGACGTCTCCGGGGATCTTCAGTCCGGCCTCTTTGATCTTCTGGTATGCCCCGATCACGACAGGATCGTTCACTGCGAATATCGCATCGGGCACCAGGGTCTCGTTGATCATGGCACCCATTGACGCGTACCCGTCGTCCTCATGCATGCCGCCGTACCGAACCAGTTCGTCCCTGACACAGATGTTTGCCTGCCTGAGTGCATGGAGATAGCCGTCGCGCCGTTTTCTGCAAATGTCCAGTTCCTTCGGGCCCGCAAGATGCGCGATCTTCCGGTATCCTTTTCTGATAAGATATGTCACGGCATCGAACGCACTTTTGTAATCATCGATGACCACCTTGCTCGCCGCGACATCCTCACAAGCCCGGTCGAAAAATACGAGGGGGATTTTCCGCTTGAGCAGGTCGCGGAAATGCTCGCCGCTCACGGTGTTCTGGGAAATCGAAACGAGCAGACCGGCAACACGGTGATGCATCAGGAGGTTCGTGTGCACCACTTCCCGTTCAGCACTTTCATTGGATTGACAGAGGATGATCGTGTAGCCCGATTCGTACGCGACCTCCTCAATTCCGCTGATGGCCGACGAGAAGAAGTCGTGCTTGATCTCGGGGACGATCACCCCGAGGGTCCGCGTCTGATTGCTCTTCAGGCTTTGGGCGATGGGGTTGGGAAAGTATCGCAGTTTCGTCGCGAGGTGTCGGACTCGTTCCTTGGTTTCATTGCGGACGTCGGGGTGATCGATCAGCGCACGAGAAACCGTTGACGGCGATATTCCCAACTCGCGCGCGATGTCAACGATCGTCACATGTTTTGAGGTGTGCTTCACGAAAGAGTCCCGCTGGAATGCACAGCAGATGGATCGCCGTCAGTGCTCGGCAGTGGTCCCCACATCGAAGTGTAGAAGAGCGTTGAGCGGTCGAGTAACAATCGTTGCCACAATCGTTACCACAATCGTTTGCAATTTATGTTTTCCCAGACAAATGTCAATAGAAATCTTCTGCAAACGTTTGCAATCCCGTTTGGCAGGTTGTGACTTACTTGGATGCCGGCATGGGAAGTTAAATGCGACTCGGAAGATCCTCAATCAAGAAGCTGAGGTGCCAAGAAACGCGGTGGGAGTTGGAGAAGATGTGATGGTCGCTGGAACGCAGCAAACCTATTGACTGATTGGGCAGATGGAAAATCGGGGGGACTACTCCCCCGTTGGACTGTCGTCGTGAAGCAGGGTCATGTCCCTCTGAATCAATGTCGCGCCCCTCCGCTCCAGCTCCTTCCAGGGGATCCCAAGATGAGCAGCAGCTGCATCTTTCGCCTCTTCAGGCGTGGAATGACGGAGGTGATCGAGAACAATCCGCCGCTCACCGTTTTCAATGATTTCCACAGCCCAAACAACGTCGTTTCGTGAATTCATTTCTGCCTCTCTCTTGCCGTTGAGCCGCCGACAATTACAGGTCTTCAGCGGCAAGATGTCGTCCTGCCGCCAACCGGCAAATCGTGGTGCGGGGGTGTCAACGTTCGAATGGTGGTCGTCGGTTGCGTGCCCGTTCATCCTTCGTTAATGCACCGGATCACGATCCCCTCTTGCCCCCGCGTCGGATCGCCCCCGCCCCTCGCGGTCCGGGATCGCCCCGATACATGGTCTTGGTGCCACCATGGACGGTCGCTCCAACGCGGTTCACCGCTGTGAGGTGGAATTCGTCACCCGGTTTTAAATGCTTGACCCTCAGCGGACCCGCTCCCAGATCCTTGGTCCGAAGGGCTTCAATCGCGTCCCTTGCTTCCGACTTTGTAGGCATCTCAACGAATCCGTAACCTTGAGAAACTCCGGTCTTCTTGTCTATAACGACGACTGCAGAACGCACTTCTCCGTATTCCGCAAACATCGTTCGAAGTGTCTCGTCTGTAACATCCTGTGGGAGACTTCCAATGAAGATATGCATACTTCCCCTCCATCGTTAAAGAGAACTTCTTGGGGGCCATCCAGACTCAAACTATGCGGATTCCGTGATAAATTCAACTCCCCCGCTCTTGCCATTGCCGTCCCCGGGAGCTAGATTCCAATCGATCATTCTCTTCACTCTGTCAAATTCCCAATCCAATGCCAGAACCCGGCAGAACTCCAAACCCATTTGAGGGGAAAACCTATTCTCTCGTCGGAGAGGACGGGACGAGCAATTCGTATTTCGTAGCCATCAGCAGATTCGTGGACGAATACCTGGGTGGCCATACAAAAGAGCTAGAGAGTATTCTTTATAAAAACGGATGCAAGCTGTTGTGGGTTAAAGACTTATATCGTCTCACTAAAGAATCCTATCGCACTAGGAATTCTCTTCCCTTCGTCGACAATCTTCAGAGATCCTTTGGCCAGTACACAACCAGCGTGAATCGGCATCGGAAGGATCTGCCCCTTTCCAGCCGGCTGGATCGGACACTCAACATGACCGAACAACAATACCACAGGTTCATGCTTGAGATTGAGATCCTGAATCGACTTCACGTCGCCAGGTTCCGCCGCACGACGACCCGTCTTGCATTCCTCCCGCACTGCCTGAAGGACCTTTCCGCTGACTGCCGCTCATCCGTCAGAGGGGAAGACTATGTCTGCAAGGGATGTTCGACGATCTGTCTCGTCAACCTCCTGAGCAAGACGCTTCGTCGCCATGGCGTCGTTCCGTACATCTGGATGAGTGCGGACATACCGTCGCTTATCAAGCGGCTCAAGAAGGAAGGACGATCGATCGGCGTGCTGGGGATCGCGTGTATCCCGGAATTGGTTCATGGGATGCGTGCGACGACGAAACTCGGCGTACCCACCGTGGGGATTCCCCTGGACGCCAACCGGTGCGCACGATGGTGGGGAGAATTTTACCCGAATACCGTGAACATCCGGGAACTCGAGCGACTCCTCGGAGACGAGACACTTCTGACAAAACGAACGCGGAATGCTGAACTCTGATCTCTGAATCCCCTTACGGGAGATCGGAAGTCCCCATCAGAAACTTGTCCACTCCCTTCGCGGCCTTTCGTCCCTCCGCGATCGCCCACACGACGAGAGACTGGCCCCGCCGCATGTCCCCCGCCGAAAAGACACCGGGAACGGAACTCATATAGTTCTCGTCGACCTTGACATTTCCGCGGGCATCGATCGCCACGCCGAGTTTCTGCAGCATCCCCTCTTTCGTCGGGCCGGCAAATCCCATTGCGAGCAGGACGAGATCGACATGCAGGGAAAACTCCGTCCCTTCAACCGGCTCGAAGCGCGGCGGCGGTCCCACGCGTGCGGCCCGGAGCCCGGTCACGTTCCCGTCGGCGTCTCCTTCGAACGCTGTCGTTGCGACAGCCCATTCGCGCACACCGCCTTCTTCATGTGAGGTCTCCGTTCGCAGCTGCAGCGGCCACATCGGCCACGGAGTCAGAGGAGAGCGTTGCGACGGTGGCTGCGGCATGATTTCGAACTGGTGAATCGATTTTGCGCGCTGACGGATGCATGTGCCGAGGCAGTCGGCGCCGGTGTCACCGCCGCCGATAATAACAACGCGCTTGCCGGTCGCGAGGATCTCCACGAACGGATCGATCCGCTCGCCTGCGACACGCCGGTTCTGTTGCGGAAGGAAATCCATCGCGTAGTGAATCCCCTTCAGCGTACGACCGGGAACAATGAGATCGCGAGGAGCTTCTGAGCCGCCGCAAAGGAGGATCGCGTCATATGTACGCCGCATTTCTTCGGCGCCGATATTGACGCCGACATGCGTGCGGGTCGAGAAGACGATTCCTTCCGCCTGGAGCTGCTCGATCCGCCTGTCGATAAGATGCTTCTCCAGTTTGAAGTCGGGGATCCCGTACCGGAGGAGTCCCCCCAACCGGTCGTTCTTCTCGTACACGGTGACGTGATGTCCGGCCCTGTTCAGCTGCTGGGCGGCCGCCAGTCCCGACGGACCCGATCCAATCACCGCTACACGTTTTCCTGTCCGGCTCATCGGGGGTTCGGGGACGATCCATCCCATCTTGAAGGCATGATCGACGATTTCCCGTTCCACGACCTTGATCGTTACCGGGTCGTCGTTGATGCCGAGGACACACGCGGCCTCGCATGGCGCCGGGCAGATGCGGCCGGTGAACTCCGGAAAATTGTTCGTTGAATGGAGGATGGCAATGGCTTCTTTCCACCTGTTACGATAGACCAGATCATTCCAGTGCGGGATGACATTGTTCACAGGGCAGCCGCTGTGGCAGAACGGGATGCCGCAATCCATGCAACGGGCGGTTTGTGTCTGCACTTTCTGGGAGGCAAATTCGACATAGATCTCTTTCCAATCCCTCGTCCGTTCGTCGATGGACCGTCGCTGCGGGAGTTCCCGCGTGAACTCCATGAAGCCTGTCGGCTTACCCATGGACGACCTCCTTTTCCGTCATCGGCGGCACCACCCGAACAGCAGGCTGTCCGTTCAACCCCGAGGACCCGTTTGTAGTCGTGCGGGAAGACCTTCACGAACATCGGCCGCATTGCGTCCCACTGCTCAAGAATGCACTTTCCTCTATTGCTGCCGGTGGCAGTGACGTGGTTGCTGATGAGCTCCTGGACGATTTTCTCGTCGTCGTCGGTGAGCGGATCCAGATCCACCATCGAGCGGTTGCACTTTCGTTTTGTGAAGTCGCCCGTCTCATCCAGGACGTACGCGATTCCACCGGACATCCCGGCCGCGAAATTGTTGCCGGTCGGACCGAGGACAACAACCGTTCCGTTGGTCATATACTCACAGCCATGGGCTCCGACGGCCTCGACAACGGCCGTCGCCCCGGAATTACGGACAGCAAAGCGTTCCCCTGCCATTCCGCAGAAGTAGGCTTCGCCGCTCGTCGCCCCATACAGCACGACGTTCCCGACAATCACATTCTCGTTCGGCGTGAATCCGGAGTTTCTCGGGGGATAGACGATGATCTTCCCGCCCGACAGCCCCTTCCCCACATAGTCGTTTGCGTCTCCTTCGAGGAGCAGCGTGACGCCCCGCGCAAGGAAGGCGCCGAAGCTCTGTCCCGCGGAGCCTGCAAGGCGAATGATGATGGTGTCATCCGGCAACCCTTGAGACCCGTATCGCCGCGCAATCTCGCCGCTCAGCATTGCGCCGATCGTGCGATGGATGTTCCGCACCGGAAGAGACAGCTTGACTGGAGTCCCGTCCTCAAGTGCCGGCTTCGTCTTGTCGATGAGTTGGTAGTCCATCGACTTTTCGAGTCCATGGTTCTGCGCCACCACGCACCGACGGGCAACGCGGAGCGGCACGGTGGGTTTATGGAGGATCGCGGAAAGATCGATGCCGCGGGCCTTCCAGTGTTCGATTGCCTGGCGCGGCTGAATCATATCCACGCGGCCAATCATCTCATCCATCGTCCGGAACCCCATCGCAGCCATGTGCTCGCGAACTTCCTCCGCCACGAAGAAGAAAAAGTTGATGACGCGTTCCGGCGTGCCCTGGAATTTCTTTCGCAGGACCGGGTCCTGGGTCGCGATGCCGACCGGACAAGTATTCAGGTGGCATTTTCGCATCATCACGCACCCCATCGTGATGAGCGGAGTGGTGGCGAAGCCAAATTCCTCGGCGCCCAGCAGCGCGCCGATCACCACATCGCGGCCGGTCTGGATTTTCCCGTCGATTTGGAGTCGCGTGCGACTTCGCAGATCGTTCAGAAGGAGCACCTGCTGTGCCTCCGAGATCCCCAGCTCCCAGGGAATGCCTGCATGTTTGATGGACGTCAGAGGGGACGCACCCGTTCCCCCGCTGTCTCCGCTGATCAGAATTCTGTCGGCATGGGCTTTCGCGACACCCGCGGCGACTGTTCCCACGCCCACTTCCGACACGAGCTTCACCGAGATCTGCGCCTTCGGATTGACATTCTTCAGGTCGAAGATCAGTTGGGCGAGATCCTCGATGGAATAAATGTCATGGTGAGGAGGCGGAGAAATGAGTCCGACGCCGGGGATCGAATGGCGGGTCTTCGCGATGATCTCGTCGACCTTATGCCCCGGAAGCTGTCCTCCCTCTCCGGGTTTTGCGCCCTGGGCGATCTTGATCTGCAGTTCGTCGGCATTGATCAGGTAGTGCGCGGTAACGCCGAACCGTGCGGACGCGACCTGCTTGATGGCGCTCCGGCGGGAATCGCCGTTCGGATCGGGGGTGAAGCGGTTCTCCTCCTCCCCGCCTTCTCCGGTGTTCGAACGTCCGCCGATCCTGTTCATCGCAATCGCGAGCGTCTCGTGGGCTTCCTTGCTGATCGAGCCGAACGACATCGCCCCGGTGACAAACCGTTTGACGATTTCCTTCGCGGACTCCACTTCCTCGATGGGAATCGGATGCTCTCCCTCACGGAGATCCATCAGTCCCCTAAGCGTGTAGAGCTCCCGGTTTTGCCGGTTGACGATCTCAGAATACTCCTTATATGTCGCGTAGTCCGCACGGTGCACCGCGTCCTGCAGTTTCGCTATCGTCGCCGGATTGATCTGGTGCCGTTCTCCGTTGATCCGGAACTGGTACGAACCGCCCAGGTCGAGTTGCGCCTCCGCATCGGTGACGCGCTGGAGGGCGTGATGGTGCTTCATCTCCGCCTCGCGAAGGAGGACATCGAGCCCCACGCCTTCGATGCGGGAAACGGTCCCCGTGAAGTATTTCTCGATAAGACTCTTGTTGAGCCCTATGGCTTCGAAGATCTGTGCCCCGCGATAGCTCTGCAGCGTCGAGATCCCCATTTTCGAAAAGACTTTCAGAAGCCCCTTCCCGACGGCCTTGATATAGTTGTGCAATGCTTTTTCGAACGAAAGGCCGGGCGGAAACAGACTCTTCTGGGCAAGGTCCTCAAGCGTTTCGATCGCAAGGTAGGGGTTGATCGCACTTGCGCCGTAGCCGATGAGCAGGGCGTAGTGCATGACCTCTCGCGCTTCGCCAGTTTCAACCACCAGGGCGACCTGCGTACGGGTCTTCTCGCGAACAAGGTGATTGTGGACCGCGGTCAGGGCAAGAAGGCTCGGGATGGGCGCGTACTCCTCATCCATTCCCCTATCCGAAAGGATGATGATCGTGTAGCCCGACTCGATGGCAAGACTCGCGCGCCGACATAAACCCGTCAGCGCACGTTCCAATTCCTCCACCCCCTCGTTCACACGGAACAGCATAGGAAGCGTCGTTGCCAGAAAATCCCCCTGCGAAACCCGGCGGAGCTTCTCGAGATCCCGGTTGGTCACGATCGGATCGCGCAGTTTGAGCGTGTGACAGTTCTTCGGGGTCTCTTCGAGGATGTTCCGTTCTGTCCCGATGTAACTCGTCAAGGACATCACGAGATCTTCCCGGATCGGGTCGATCGGAGGATTCGTGACCTGCGCAAACAGCTGCTTGAAGTAGTTGAACAACGGCTGCGGCCTGTCCGAGAGGCATGCCAGTGGCGTGTCTGCACCCATGGAGCCGATGGGTTCCTCACCGTTTTCCGCCATCGGCATCATGAGGATCCGGATGTCTTCCTCGGTGTACCCGAACGCACGTTGTCGCCTGAGAATGTCCGTCGGATTGAACGCATGCTCACGGGGAGGGTCCGGAAGCATTTCCAGGCTGATTTGATTTTCCTTCAGCCACGCGCCATACGGATTGAGCCTGCTCAGCGTCGCTTTGATCTCTTCGTCAGGGATAAGGCGACATTCGTCAAGATCGACCAGGAGCATTTCTCCGGGTTGGAGGCACGCCTTGAGCTTCACCCGCTCTGGCTCAATTTCCAGGACGCCAGTCTCGGAGGCCATGATCACCAGATCATCGTGCGTCACCAAATACCGCGCCGGGCGGAGGCCATTGCGGTCAAGAGTTGCCCCGATGACACGGCCGTCGGTGAATGCAACGGCCGCCGGCCCGTCCCATGGTTCCATCAACGAAGCGTGATATTCATAGAACGCTTTCTTCTCGTCGCTCATGCTTGTGTCTTTGTCCCACGCTTCCGGGATCAGCATGGCAAGAGCGTGCGGAAGGCTCCGACCGGCCTGGTGGAGCAGTTCCACGACGTTGTCAAGGGAAGACGAGTCGCTCCCTTTCGCTTCGACGATGGGGATGACTTTGCGGATGTCGTCGCCGAACAGGTCGGACCTCAAGACCGACTGCCGCGCGTGCATCCAGTTGACGTTACCGCGGAGAGTGTTGATTTCGCCGTTATGACACATGTACCGGAACGGGTGCGCAAGTTGCCAGTTCGGAAGCGTGTTCGTCGAGAAGCGCTGATGGACAAGGCAGAGTGCGCTCTTGGTGTCGGGATCCGATAGATCACTGTAAAACCGTTCAATCTGCGGCGCGAGCAGTAAGCCCTTGTACACGATCGTCTGCGACGACAGCGAGGGAATGTAGAAGAACTCCTTCTCCTTGACGTTCGATTTCTCGATCTCGTTTTCGATCCGTTTGCGGACAACGTACAACTTTCGTTCGAACTGATCCTGGGAAAGTTCAGGGCCGCTGCGCACAAAGATCTGCTCGATATACGGTTGTGTCGCCCGGGCAATTCGGCCGATGGCATCCGCGTCGATGGGAGTATCTCTCCAGCCGATGACGGTGAGATTCTCCTCTTGAACGACGCGATCGATGATTCCTTCGCATTGCAGCCGTGATTGCGGCTCGACCGGGAGGAAAATCATCCCGACACCGTATTGCCCGGGGCCAGGCAGAGAAAAGCCGAATTGCTTGCATTCTTTGAGGAAGAACTCATGCGGAATCTGTATTGTCACCCCCGCGCCATCTCCGGTCTCCGGATCGCTCCCGCTGGCGCCTCTGTGCGTCAGGTTGATCAGGATTCTGATCCCCTGGGTAACGATGTCGTGAGACTTTTCCCCTTTGACGTTCACGATGAATCCCAATCCGCAGGCATCGTGTTCGTTCCGGGGATCGTAAAGCGGAAAGTCATCCCAGTATTGATTCGTCATGGTACCAGCCTCTCGAAAGAATGCCGTGCTCGGACGCTCCTCCCTGAGTATGCAAAAATGCTTGATCGGCTTAAGAATCGAAAGCCAGACCAAGCTGAGGGTTTACCAAAGTAAGGTCACATTACACGATACGGCACTAAATTAAATGTACGAGTTCCGCAATGAAACGCAATACTGTACAAAAATCCTGCAGATATCTTCGGCTTCGGGAAAAGGCGGAAAAACCGCGATACTACAGCGAAACACAGCGACGAAACGTTCGCTCTTTACTTCCGCTCCATATTCCACAAGAACACGAGTGCGGAAAGGCCTGTGACCACAGCCGCAAGTGCAAGAACCCCGACAAACGGAAGGATCGCCAGCGACATGCCAAGGGAGATCCACGCGAAGACCTTCCTTCCGTCTTTTCCGTCAAGAAGTTTAATCCCGCTGGCCGATCCAATCACATACACGAGAATGGCAGCTCCACTGGGGATCAACAGCGCGTTCTCGAGATTGACCCCCGAGACAAAATAGACGCCGAGCATTACCATCGCCAGAACGAAGAGCACCACCAGACTCCTGTCGGGCACTCCGGTCCGAGGGTGCAGATGAGCGACGAACCGTGGGAAGCCCCCGTCTCTGGCGACGGCGTAAATGACTCTGGACATCCCCGCCGTATAGGCGTTGGCAGCCCCAAAGATGATGAAGAGCGCGAGCGCAGCCGTCGCGAGTGCGCCGTACCCCCCGATCACGTTCGCGAAGATTGCGGCGAACGGTGCAACGCTCCCACCTGCTGTATAGGCACCCGTACCCACCGTCACAAACGCGACCGCCACGTACAGGATCCCGATCAAGAACACGCTCAGGCGAATACTCCTCCGGAAGTCGCGTCGGGGGTCCTCGAACTCCTCGGCGATGTTTGACACGTTTTCGTAACCGAGGAAGGACCAGAAAATGAGCGCAGCCGCCGTCCCGACCGGGAGCCATCCGTGCGGCAAGAAAGGAACGAAGTTGTCCGGGCGCACCGATCCGACAGAAAACCCCACTGCCGCCACGAGAAGAGTGACGATTGCGCAGACGACGGCGATCTGAACTCGGTTGGAGAACGTGATCCCCCGATAGTTGATAATGAAGGCAAGGAGGATGACGCCCGCAGCGATACAATAGCTTTCTCCGCGCGCCATCGGGACGGCATACGAAATATACGACGCGGCAATGAGCGTGACCGCGGGCGCCCCGGAGACAAACCAAAGGGCGAATAGCCACCCGACAACGGTGGCGATCTTCAGCCCGAATGCCTCCTTCGCGAACGCGTACACACCACCCGACTCCGGCCGCCGCGCGGAGAGCGACGCGAACGTATAGGCAAACGGATAGCTTGCGAGCGTGAGCAATCCCCAGGCAATGAGCGAGGCGGGGCCTGCGATCTGCGCGGCCAGTCCCGGCAACACCAGCACGCCGGATCCAAGGACGGAACTGATGTAGAGAGCAACCGCATGGCGCAAGCGTATTGCCTTTCTGAACTGCGGCTCGCGTTCAGCGAGCGACTCCGTTCCTTCCCGCATTCGCCTTCCTGAAAGTCCGATGAGTCCTTCCCCTCTTCTGCAACAACGTTGCGAGCGTGCGCCGTTCCCCCCAGCTTGTCCTCCTATCAATTCTGCGCCACAAGCTCAACGCGCCGGTTCTTCGCTTTCCCGTCGTCGGTTTTGTTCGAGGTCACGGGACTATATGGACCCACACCCGCCGGCTTCAGCCTTGCAGCTGCGATTCCCTTTCCGACGAGGGCCTTCACGACGGCATCAGCCCGGTCCGCAGAGAGTTTGAGGTTGGCATCGAGGGCGCCGACGTTGTCTGTATGGCCGACGACGAAGAGTTGAACAGCGGGATTCTGCCTCAGAAGCTTCACGATCTCGTCCAGTGTCGGATTCGACTCCGGCTTCACGATGGACTTCCCTGTGTCGAAGTAGATTCCATAGACCGCCGCCTTCCCGTTTTCCGCAAGGCTTTGGTTCAGCGCAGAAGCATCTGCGACAACTTCCTGCTCCATCGCTTTTGCCTCGACAATGACGATCTCATAATCCGAGCCGTCGTTGAAGGCGGAGACCTGAACGTGTGTCACTTTTCCTTCCTTTGCCAGCTTTCCGATCACGACGCGGCCTTCATCCGCAAGGATCTTTCCGCCAATCTTCTTGATCGCATTGGCATAGTTTCGACCGATCTGGACCATGCTGACTTGTTTCGCACCCTGCTTCATCTCGTATGAAATCTTCGTCAGTTTGCCCTCCCACGGTCCGGTCTCTCCAGTGTTATAGCCGGGATCGTAACTGTCAAAATCCTTCACGTCAAAGCCCGAGATATAGAAGCCGGGCATTCGGGAGAAGAGCGGGTGGTCGGTACTGCCTTCGATGTCTTTCCCCTCTTGTGAGAGCGCCGGGACGAACGCCAGAAAGAGAAGTAATCCTGCAACCAAGAGCGTGCGTGTCATAAGGGCTCCAAAATGGGATGTTCGCGATGAGGCCACGGGTGGGTTCAGGGATGGCCGAAAGGCCTCCTCGAACTCATGTTCGGGAGGATTCCTTTTGGAATCAAGTGGGGTACAGGCCAACCCTCACGAAGGATACTTCGGGGAATTTTTCGCCATTTTGCTATATTGGAATTGAATAAAAAAAACGGCAGAGCTTGATGGCGCTGGAAGATCGCTACGAACGACTGATTAAGTACCTCACGGACTACATCTATACCGTGACGATCCGCGATGGAGTCGCGGCAGAGACCTATCATGGACCGGGCTGCGTTGCAGTCACCGGCTATACGTCGGAGGACTACAAAGCGGATCCCGACCTGTGGTCCAAAATGGTTCCGCGGGTCGACAGGGACACGGTTCTCGAGCAGGCAAGGATTGCTCTTTCCGGCAAAGAGGTCCCTCCCCTCGAGCACCGGATTATCCATCGGGACGGGACGACGCGATGGATTCGCAACACGATCGTTGTGACGAAGAATGAGCTGGGCGTTCCGGTCGCCTACGACGGGCTGATCAACGACATCACGGATCGAAAACGGGCCGAGGCGGAACAAGCGGTGCGGAATCAGCAATTGATCCAGGCGGATAAGATGGCATCCCTCGGCATTCTGGTCTCCGGGATTGCGCATGAAATCAACAACCCGAACAACTTCATCCAGCTCAATGGCAGGCTCTATTCGAGAATCTGGGCGGACATCGTTCCAATCCTCGATGACTATCTGCGCGCAAACGGGGATTTCAGCATTGCAGGGATGTCGTACGACGCTTCACGAGAAAAACTCGCCCATTCGCTCGAAGGGATCCTCAAAGGGTCTGAGAGAATACAAAACATCACCCGAAGCTTGACCGATTATGCAAAACATGATGGGGCAACGCTCGATCAGACCGTCGATTTGAATCACGTTGTTTCCATGGCCGTTGAGATCACGGGGAACATGATCAAGGAGAGCACAGACGACTTTCATGTGGACTACGGGGCGAATCTTCCCACGATCAAGGGAAATGCACAACAACTCGAGCAGGTCGTCATCAACCTGATTACCAATGCCTGCCAGTCTCTAACAAGCAAGACCGATGAAATCCGGGTGAAGACGTCATTCAACAAGGAACGGAATGAAGTGCGCGTTGCAGTTGTCGACCGGGGAAGCGGGATCCGGGAAACGGATTTAAAGCATATCATGGATCCGTTTTTTACAACGCGGAGGGACAAAGGCGGCACGGGGCTCGGGCTCTCCGTGTCGCAGAACATCGTCAAAAGCCACGGCGGCCGCATCGTCCTGTCCAGCGAGCCGGAGAAAGGAACCATCGCGAAAGTCTATTTCCCTGTCATGCAATGAACGCCAAAATCAATCCTGTTCATCCTGTCCTCTTCGTCGACGACGAGGAGCACTACCTCCTCAGCGTCGAATTGGCGATGTCATCCAATGGGATCACCAACATCGAGACGTGTCGCGACAGTGAGCAGGTTCTCGACCTGCTTGCCCGCAAGCAGTATTCTCTCGTGGTGCTCGATATTACGATGCCGCATCTCTCCGGCGCGGAGCTGCTGCCCCAAATCGTCGACCGGCACCCCGAGGTCAATGTGATCATGGTAACGGCAGTCAACGATGTCGCGAGCGCCGTCGAGTGCATGAAGAAGGGGGCTTTCGACTATGTCTTGAAACCAATCGATGAAACGCGGTTGGTGGCCGCGGTGAGACACGGCCTCGAACTCAGCGAGGTGCGGACCGAGAACGCGATGCTGAAGCAATCGTTCCTCCGTGAATCCGTCGAACATCCGGAAGCATTCTCGTCGATCATCAGCCGGTCGGCGACGATGCAGTCCCTCTTCAAGTATATTGAGGCCATCGCACCGACCGACCTCCCGGTGCTCATCACGGGTGAGACCGGAACCGGGAAGGAACTGTTCGCTCGCGCCATCCACACATCGAGCGGCAGAAAAGGCGATCTTGTGACGGTCAACGTCGCCGGTGTGGACGACAACCTCTTTTCCGACACGCTCTTCGGTCACAGGAAGGGTGCATTTACCGGCGCCGACGCGGAACGGAAAGGGCTCATCGAAAAAGCGGACAGCGGAACGCTGTTCCTGGACGAGATCGGGGATCTCAGTATCGAGTCTCAGGTGAAATTACTTCGCCTTCTGCAGGACGGCCAGTACTATCCCCTCGGATCCGACATTGCCCGGCTTTCCAACGCGCGGATAGTCGTGGCGACCCACCAGGATATCCACCGGTTGCAGGCGGAGTCAAAGTTCAGACAGGATCTCTATTACCGGTTGAAGTCCCATCACATCAGCATTCCACCGTTGCGCGACCGCCGATCGGATATCCCTTACCTCGTCGATCATTTCGTGGCACAGGCAGCGCATGATCTTGGAAAGAAGAGACCGACCGTGCCCCGGGAAATCTATCCGATGCTGAGCAACTATGCATTCCCCGGAAACGTTCGTGAACTGCAGGGGCTTATCTTCGATTCGCTCAGCACGCATACGACCGGAGTTCTCTCCCTCGACTCGATCCGGATGAAGATCGCTGCAGACCGGTCTCACGCAAAATCCGGCGCCGGGAAACGAACCGCCGATCAAACGCTCGTCGACACGCTCGCCGCGATTTGTTCCCAGTTTCCGACCCTCGAAGAGATGGAAGACGCAATGATCACGGAGGCGCTGAAGCGAGCGGAGAACAACCAGACTATTGCCGCAGAGTTACTCGGTATTTCCCGCCGAGCGCTAAACAACCGTCTTCAACGCAGCCATCGCAGCAAGAATCCCTGAATCCGCCGGGCGATGCCACGATTCTGCAGACTGCCACTTCGCCTGAATGTGCGCAAATCTCTTGTCGCTGCAACACTTACGGCGCATCCCCACTCACATGCCGGTCATCTTGTGGCACCCCTCTGCGAACACCTGCTCTCATCCTTCCTCGCTCTATGGCAGTGTGTTTCAACAGGTTAAGCGTTCCTTCCACTGTTGGCATCGTTTTCGATGCGGAGAGATCAACGGAAAACATTCACATCAACAAGAGGAGGGGATATGGTACGCAGAAGTGGGATTTTCCTGGCAACCGTGTGTCTCGCGCTAGGCCTCAGTGGATCAGCGCTTGGACAAGGAAGGCTCAGCCCGCTGGTGTACGAACACCAGAAACTCGTGTACATCCTTGAAACGTCACTGCGGAGCGATATCAAGGGGGTTGTTGAGGGGACGATCTACAACACAATCCAGTATAAGAGCTATTTTCCTGGTCGCGATTTCTCCCGGCTCATTGCCGACCTCAACGACCTTTCCGCGTCAGACCCGGATTCCGAAATCAGTTTCAAGGCGCACCTGGCAAGCATGTTCCTGCGCTACGGATCAAGTCTTGACGCCGCAGCGTCATTCGATCCTGGTAATCATGAACGCGCCTTCCAGCTCGCGTCCGATCAACTGATGAGGAAGTTTCTTTTCACGCACGCGACACAGTGACAACGATGCATCTCTGGACCGGCACAATGTCAGGGCCCAGCAGTGAGTAGGACGCATCAAGTGAGAAGTAAGAAGTAAGAAGTGAGCAGAAAGAAGAAAGCGGAGCTGAAGTCGCTGGCCATCGGTCAGCTGCATCAGCTCCATGGTTCTACCAAGTCAGTGCGCTCCGCGATTGCGTCTCCATTCCCCTGACGCCATGCTGTTCCCAGACTCCCGTGATCGTCGTCGGACGGGTCCGGTAGATGGCGCGTCCCTGAGGTGATCGTGAACCGCGACCCGGAGATCGGTTACAAGAAAAGAATGCCGAGCAGGATTCGCATTCGTCATTTTTCTTTTTTATACTTCAGGGTGTTCTTTCAGAGGTTCCTTTTCCCCTTCGGACAAAAGGAACCTATTTTTTTGCCCGCCTGCGCTTCCGAGCGACGCATTTCGGGTCACCCTCACAACACTGGAAAACGTGACAAATGGAACCCCACGAACCGTCGAGTTGCCCTTATCAAATGACTTCCAAGAGCGCACCTAAGGGACGAGTGAGCGGAATTCTTCGACGCCTGCTGTTTCCTCTCATGGGATTCGCATGCCTGGTCTGGATGCTTGTGCGAGTCATACCGAAGCCGAGCCGCGCCGGGTACCCGTGCATGAATGTCGCGGCACCGATTGCCAGCGGATTCATCGCCTATATCGTCGGCATGGCGCTCGCGCTCTTCTCGGTGAAGAGGGGCATTCGAATGATCCAGAACAACCGGGGCCTTCTCTCCGTGGCATTTGTTCTGCTGGGGGTCATCGTGGGCACGTTCACCATCGTTCGAACGGACAGCAAATCGTATGCAGAGATACTTGCGACGGATTCTCTCTTCGTGCCGACCGACGCGCCGAATACTCCAATCGGAGTGGCCCGGGGGATTTTCCCGGGTCGGGTGGTGTGGGCCTGGGATTCGACCGCGGCGACCTGGAGTGGGGCGGCCGGGACGTATTGGTGGAACGATAACAACACCCATCAGGGCCCGGTTGATTCGATGCTGACCAAGTCCCTCCTCTCGCCTGACCGGCAAGACCTCTGAAACAGCCGCGTGGGACACGCTCTTCAAGTTCTTCAATCTGAAGCACGCGAAAGGGAATGTGGGCTACCAGCCAGGGGAAAAGATCGCAATCAAGATCAATCTTGTTCAAAACAGCAATAGCTACTCTGCGGGATCAAGCAACGCCTCGTTCGTCTCACCGCAGATGGCCTTGTCTCTCCTCCGGGAGCTCGTGAACATCGCCGGTGTTCCCGACAGCAATATCTCGATCTACGACACTGATCGATTTGTCCCTGACGCCATCTATACGAAGTGTCACGCGGCGTTCCCGAGGGTGCATTTTGTCGGATGGGAGGCAAAGAACGGTCGCGAAAAATATGTTCGTGATACGACAATCGTACACTGGTCTGAGCACTTGACCATGGAAATTAATGGCGGCCATCCGGGATATCTCCCGACCGTCGTCACCCAGGCGTCGTACCTGATCAACCTCGCAAATTTTAAGGCGCACCGTTACATGGGCCTGACGCTCTGCGCGAAGAACCACTTCGGAACGCTCAGTGCCGATGGCAACGACGGCCTTCCTGCCCAGGGCGCTCCGCATGCCGTCGGTCTTCATTGCTACACCGCAGTGCATGATATCGTCATCCCGGGCAGCGCGGAATGGACGTTCACAGGTCGACCGATGGGTTCGTACAATACTCTGGTTGACCTCATGGGACAGAAGGACCTTGGCGCCAAGACCCTCCTGTTCATGGTCGATGCTCTGTACGCGGTCGAAGGCGAAGGGAACGCCGTGTCAACGGCGAGCAAGTGGAATATCCCGCCGTTTAACGGGCGATGGACATCGAGTCTGTTTGTGTCACTGGACAACATTGCCATTGAATCTGTTGGACTCGATTTCATCAGAAGTGAACAAGCCGTCAATTCTGCGTACACCTATACCTACGGTGCCGTAGACAATTACCTGCATGAAGGCGCTCTCGCCAACAATCCTCCTTCCGGAACCTTTTATCACCCGAACGGCGACTCAGTCAGACTGCCCAGTCTCGGGGTCCATGAGCATTGGAACAACGTCGTCGACAAGAAGTACTCCAGAAATCTCGGCACGGGTTTAGGGATCGAATTGGTCTCCCCGTCCAATTCGGTAACGTCCGTACCTCAACGTACGACACCGGCGGAATTTGCCTTGAATCAGAATTACCCGAACCCGTTCAACCCGAGCACAGTGATCAGTGGACAGTGGACAGTTAACAGTGCCGTTACGTTGACCGTCTACGACCTGCAGGGACGAACGGTGGCGACACTGGCTGATGGTCGCTATCCGGCTGGGAAATATTCATTCACCTTCAACGGTGCCAGACTGTCAAGCGGAGTGTACTTCTATCGGTTGACCGCGGGATCATCCAGCGCCACACGCAAAATGACGCTCGTCAAATGAAGTATCTTCACATGCACTCATTCGCAAAGCCCGGCTCCCTGTTGACTCTGGCCTGTCTGGTGACGCTGTTCGCTCAGTGTTCTTCGCCACAGTCCGTTCGACAGTACACGGTCAACAGAACGTCCTCCCCAATGCAGATCGACGGCCGGGTAACCGAGCCGGGCTGGGCCAACGCCCCTTTGACCGAGCCTTTTCTTCTGTATGGGCGCTCATCGCATTTCCGTACCCAGGCCAAGATGCTGTGGGATGACACGTGTTTGTATGTTGCATTCATCTGCGAAGCCACGGACGTGTGGACGACGTGCACCCAGCGAGACGGCAATCTGTACAAAAACGACGTGGTGGAAGTGTTCTGCGATCCGGACGGAGACGGACTGAACTACTGTGAGATCGAAGCGAATCCCTTGAACGTCGTCGCGGATCTCACGTTGAACAAACCGTATTCGGCAGGAGGCTCCGGCAATTGGGGGTGGAATCTGGCGGCATTCAGAAGCGGAGTGCAGGTGGACGGGACAGTTAACGAGAAGCAAACAGCAGGCACGTAACGAAGTGCGGTTCGACGGAGCGAACCTGGCAAATGGAGTGTACCTTTATTCCTTGACTGCAGGGTCATTCTCCGCGGTTCGGAAGATGCTTCTCGTTCGTTGACGGTATCACGCCTGGTCTCCCCTTCTCCAAGTCTCCCCTTCTCCATTTCCCCCTTCTCCAAGTCTCCCGTTCCCCCCTTCTCCCCTTCCCGTCTACGGCGTTGCCAGCCGATAACTCACAAACGCAACCATAGCGCTATTCGGCGACCAGGAGGGCACATTGATTGTCCCCTGTCCCCCGAAGAGCTTCGCCAGTACGCGGATCTCGCCGCCGTTCGCGGGCATCAGACGGAGCATCACGTCCTTGTTTTCCGGATGGCCCTTGACATCATTTGCGTACGATAGAAAGACAATCCATTTGCCGTCCGGTGACGGATGCGGAAACCAGTTGTTGAACTCGTCCTTCGTGATCTGCTGTTGATCCGACCCATCCGTCTTCATTCTCCAGATCTGCATCGTTCTGGTCCGTTCGGAATTGAAATAGAGATACTTCCCGTCTGGCGAGTAATCCGGCCCATCGTCGAGCCCCGGTGCCGACGTCAACCGTTTCTCTTCTCCACCTGTCGCAGGTATCGTGTAAATGTCGAATTCACCGTTGCGTTCGCCGCAGAAAGCGAGGGTTGAACCATCGGGAGACCATCCGTGCCAGTAGGACGGAGCTGTTGCTGTAATACGGACAGGCGTTCCGCCTGCCGACGGGAGAACATAAATCAGCGACTTCTCTCCAACGGATTGATCGCTGATCGCGAGCATTTTCCCGTCGGGTGAGAGACCGTGGTCATTGTTGCAGCGTGTGGCGAATCCCAGATCGAGCTGGGTCGGCATTCCTCCCGTGACCGGGAGGCGGAATACTCCGCCGTTGCCGTTGAAGAGAAAATACTGTCCATCCCGAGACCAATTCGGCGCTTCAATATGATCGCGCGTGGTATAGATTGCCCGGCGGTCGGTCGATTCGATAGCGATCGTCTCGAGGGTCGATTGGAGGACCCGTTCCCCGGTCGCGGGCGCGGGCGTATTCAGCGTTACGTTCGAAAACACCGCTTCCTCGAATGCGCTGCTGTCGTGGGCACACACCCCGAGACCGACAAAGCACGGGTCGTGGAATGGCAGCTTGAAGGATCCGCCGGCGGCGTGCAGTTTCTCCCCCGGCCCGGCGACCATCATGAACACTTCATCCCCTTCCCTGACGATGCAGAGACGTTGAGGGGCATTGAGATTGCACTGGATCTCCCGTGTCGGTCCCCCGCGGACATCCCGGTACTGCAGCGATGTCAGTCCATCCCCGTGCAACGCTGCATCCGCATACGGTGCGTCAGGATCGAGACTCTGACGGATGATCAGGCACGCTTTCCGGTGCGCGTTCCCCCCGGTATCCACCCAGTGAATGTCCGCGGCGAGGGATACATCGCCACTCCACTGTTTCCAGACGAACTGAAATTCGTCGGCCCCGAACCACATGTTCACTCCCGACCCGCCGATCCGATACTCCCGCTTTGCGGCGTCATAGATCGCAGTCCCCTTTTTCAGCACCTTCCCGATATCCCCATGATTGTCGAACAGTCCGACACCCGAATTCTGAGACATGGCCGATCCTATAAAAATGAGTGAACCAATGGTCGCGGAGAGAATATGTTTCCAGCGCATGTCGCTCATTGTAGCCTCCTTACGGTTGATCCGATTGCTGTGCCCGCAACTGCTGCGCCCGGCATCATCATGCGCGCCCTGCAAGTTTGATATAGTACTCGAGATGTTCACCAATTCTCCGTCGGGGGTCAAACTCCAGCCCGAAATCCTGTTTCATTCCGGACACGTCCCACACAACCCCTGTGTCGCTCAGCCCCTTGTCGAGGACAAGGATCTCGCTTTTCGATCCGCATTTTCTTACTGCTTCGTGCGCGATGGCTTCCCACGAAACGAAAATCTTTGAGAGCCCAAAATACATTTTCCTGTTCACATCGCTTTCGAGGACATCCGCGTACAGTCGCGCAAGATCTCCCGCCCAGATAAACTGCGTGCCATCGTTCTTGACAACGGACACAGGCTTTCCGTGGACGGCCGCATCCACGATGTCGCGGAACCTCGTGTCGCCTTGCGTGCTCGCCCCTTCGACCACGGGGTTGCCGAACGTGTATCCGGGCCGGATAATGTTGATACGCATCGCCGATTGGTACGACTGGGCCATCAAGAAATCTTCGCTCGCAGCTTTTGTGGCGCCGTAGAACGTCGCAGGATGGTGTTTTGTAAACGCAGTCACCGACGTTATGGTCTTGTCGCGCAGTTCGTCCGGAACGGCATACAAAACATCGTTGGCCGATGTCGAGGACGTATAGATGAAGGTCGTCACTTTTGCATTGGCTGCCGCGTCCGAAAGGTACACTGTGGGCAACATGTCGTCCTCAAGAACCTCCCACCCTTTCTTCTTTGTGTACTTCAGCGCGACGTGAATGCACGCATCTTTCCCAGCAACGAGTTTTTCAAGGAGAGGTCTCTCCCCCAAATCACCCTCAACAATCGTGATGCCGTTGATCGCACTCAGCGCAGGGACCTTCTGCTTGTTCCTCGCGAGAATGGTTACGCGGTGCTTTCGCCGAACAAGCTCGACTGCGATGTATGAACCGATGAAGCCCGTCCCCCCGGTCAGGAATACGTCCATAGCACTCCTCCATGCAGACGGCCTGTCCTGGGCGGCCGCACGGGGAATCAATGCCGGCCGCCGGACAGGCTCAAGACTCAGAAGACTTCAGAGTTGTTCTTGATGTAGGCAAGCAATTCATCTACCTGGGCAAAGGCGATTGCGGTATACGTGTCGGCCGCGCCGTAAAAGACGGCGATCCTTCCGGTTGCAGCGTCATACAGGTTCGCGCATGGGAAGGCCACGTTCGGAACAAAGCCGGTAGTTTCATATGACTTTTCCGGCGTCAGGACGTAGTCCCTCGTGCGGTACAGCACTTTGGCGGGGTCATTCGAGTCCAGAAGAACCGCGCCAAAACTGTAAACGAATCCATTGCAGGTATACGATACACCGTGGTAAAACAGCAACCAGCCCTCGTTCGTCTCGATGGGAATCGGGCCCGCGCCGACTTTTGTTCCCTGCCACCACCCTTGCCCGCCGCTCCCCATGACAAAGCGGTGCCTGCCCCAGTAAATCAGATCCGGGCTTTCACTGAGATAGATGTTCCCGAAGGGCGTATGACCGCTGTCGCTCGGTCTGCTGAGCAGCAGATACTTGCCGTTCACTTTCCGCGGGAAGAGGACGCCGTTCCTGTTGTACGGCATGAGCGGATTGGACATTCGAACAAACGTCTTGAAGTCCTTCGTTTTTCCCAAGCCGATCGATGCTCCGTGCATGTCGTCGCACCAGACGATGTAGTACGTATCATCGATGCTGACGAACCGTGGATCATAAGCGTAGCTCGTGGGTGCGCGGCGGCCCTGTTCGTCAACCCATGCAATCGGGTCCGGCCCGATGTCCCAATGGATTGCATCCTTGCTTTTCCCGAAGAAGAGCGTCGCGCGACCGTTTTTCTGGTCCGCGCGGAAGGCACCGACGAACCCTCCGTTGTACGGGAGCACAGCGCTGTTGAAAATCCGTGCAGCTTTCGGTATCGGGTTCCAGCCGATGATCGGGTTGCCGCTGAATCTCCACATGACGTCGGTGCATCCCTTCGGTTTGTCTTCCCAGGGTATGTTTGGCAGATTGCTGCCGATGATCGTTGTGCTCATGACTGCTCCGCAATTTAGAACGATGGTCTCCTAATCCTGTCGGCCCTCAGCACGCCTGTTAGGCGGCCGGTGCTCCCTTCCGTACGGCGAGTTCCTGCGCGATCTGCTTCTCCTTCTTCGCGTCGAGATTATACAACAGCGCGAAGACGGCAACACCCAGAGCAATGACCGCGGGAATCGTGCTCATCATCTGACGGATTCCGGCAAGCGCGCTTTCTGTCTGTGCCACATTGGCGACGAACCCGATCATCGCGAGCGCGAACGCTGCGACTGCACCACCCACGGCCCATCCCATCTTCTGCGAAAACGTCCCCGCAGAGAAGATGAGGCCGGTGGCACGACGACCAAATTTCCATTCGCCATAATCAGCAGTGTCGGCGTACATCGACCAGATCAATGGGAAGAGTGCAGCGCCGGGAATGGAACCGAGCATTTGCATTGCGTACATGAACACAGGAACCTTCAGATCGAAATTGAGAAAGGCCCAATGCGCCGAGATATTCCAGGCATAGTCACTCGGCGTCACGAAATAGAAGAGACCGATCAACAGGGCGTTGACAATGGTGAGAATGATGAAAGTCGCCCGCTTGCCGCCGATGAGCTTCTGCCAGAGCGGCGCCGTGAGCGCACCGAGAATGGAGAAGAGCGTCCCCGCAACCATGAATGGGGCGGCAGACTCCTGATCGCCGATGTAGTATTTGAAGTAATAGAGCATCGCACCGTTTTTGATAGACACATAGATCAGGGTCAGAAGACCCATGCTCGAGAGAACGATCCACGGACGGTTGTGAAGGAGATCCCCCACATCGTGACGAAGAGAGCTCTTTTCCTTCGGCGGTTTGACGCGTTCCTTCGTGGAGAGGAACGTGAAGAGGAAGAGACCGCCGGCCATGACCGCAAAGACGCTGATGGCCAGCGGGTAGCCCAGGGCGTCATTGCCTTTGCCAAACGATTTGACAAGCCAGAGGAGCGCCCCCTGGACGATGATGTTGCCGGTGAACGCGCCAATGAAACGGAACGATGCAAGGGTGGTCCGCTCCTGCGAATTCGGTGTGATGACTCCGAGCAGCGCACCATACGGGACGTTCACCATCGTATAGACCACCATGACAAGCGTGTACGTGACATACGCGTAAATGATTTTGCCGGTCATGCTGAAGTCCGGCGTGATGAAGAGGATGATGCCTGACACGAGAAACGGGATGATCCCCCAAAGGATCCACGGGCGGAACTTTCCGTATTTTGTCTCAGTCCTGTCTGCGATCGCACCCATCACCGGGTCGATCGCGGCGTCCCAGATCCGGGTGATCAGAAACATCGTTCCAACCACGGACGGCAGAAGTCCGAAGGTGTCCGTGTAAAAGATCATCAGGAACATCGAGAACGTCTGCCAGTAGAGGCACGAGGCGGTATCGCCGACGGCGTAGCCGATTTTTTCTTTCAGGAAGATGTATTTCTGCTGCGCTGCCGCAACTGGTTCGCCTATTGCGATTTCACTCATTGGTACCTCCGATGGAAGAGATTTCAAGGGACCGGAAGACATGCCGCGACGGCGTGCCTGGATGACAAGTGTCTGATGAACAGAAACCCGGGGTGACTGAAGCTGACGTGACAGAATCAAATATAATGCAACTACTAGACCAAGAAGGGAGTTTTCGCGAGAAATGAGAGGATTCTTATTCCCTTCAGGAACCGCGATTGTGGCCATTCCTGAAGGGTTACCCCTGGACAATAGCGCGGAACGGGGTTAAGTCAGCCCAACATCAGGCACTCACCCCTGTCCGTTTTATGAAAACGATAAAGCCGTATCAATTCTGCTAGACCTTTGCCCCTAAAGCTTCTCCCGCACCACCATCCCAGGTTGAATGCAGGACATCACATCTACGAAAATATTCGTTGACAATCGAACGTGGCCTATGTATATTCCTCCCGGAGACGCCGACAAAGCAAGGATGGATGTATGTCACGAAAAAAAAACCCGGGACCGACAGAGAAAGAACTTCAGATACTCGGGATTCTCTGGAAGCATGGCCCAAGCACTGTCCGCCACGTCAATGCCCACATGCACCACGTCGAGCCCACCGGATACACGACGACGTTGAAGCTCATGCAAATTATGCACGACAAAGGATCTGCTCAAGCGCGACGGTTCTTCGAAGGTTCACGTCTACGCATCTGCTGTATCCGAAGCCGAAGTTCAGGAAGGCGTTGTCGGACGGCTCCTCGATTCCGTGTTCGCCGGCTCGATGGAAAAGCTTGTCCTTCGTGCGCTCTCCTCGCGACCACCAACGGCTGATGAGCTTTCTAAGATACGAAAGCTCATCAAGGAACAAGAATAGGATCCGCACTCATGACCTCGGCAACTTCTGCAGCTACGATATCTCTGAACCTCCTGGGCCTCGGTCTCATCCACTTCGCCTGGCAGGCTGCGATCATTGCCCTCGCAACAGGCGCGTTGCTGCGCTTGACGCAAACGTCCCGACCGCAGGTCCGTTATGTCATCTGCTATGCTGCACTCCTGCTCATGATCGTTGCACCGACCCTCACCGTTCTCCTCACCTCGCACGTCACGGTCCATGATACGCTCGCGACAATTCGTTTGGCGTCGCCATCGACCCGCACGACCGACGTCTCATGGAACGGACAATTCATCGGGACCCACTATCGTCAGGAGCAAGAGCGTCTTTTCATTTTGTCTCCGTTGGTATCGCGATATCTTCCCTATGCCACCACGTGCTGGCTTGTGGGCGTGTTCTTCAGCGCATTGTATCACCTCATGGGGTTCGCCCGACTCCGCCACCTTGCCCGATGCTCCCCCGAACTTCTTGACCCCGCCTGGGCGTCGCGCGTGCGACGCGTGGGCGCCAAGCTGGGTGTGTCTCGGACGATTCGCGTCGTTGCCTCGGTGAGAACCCTGACGCCGGCAGTCATCGGTTGTCTGAAACCGGTCATCCTTCTGCCGGCCTCGTTTCTGACCGGCATGAATGAAACATTCCTTGAAGCACTCCTGTTACACGAGCTGGCGCATCTCCAGAGACTCGACTATGTCTTCAATCTTTTGCAGATCGCCATCGAAATCCTCGGATTCTTTCATCCGGCCGTTTGGTGGCTCTCACGGAGAATCCGGGAAGAACGAGAACAGTGTTGCGATGACATTGCCGTCGCAGCGACCGGCGACAGGCTTTCGTACGCCAAGGCCCTCATCTATCTCGAGGAGCAACGCTTCGCCACTGCCGTCGCGCTCGCGGCAAACGGGGGCAACCTGTTCCACCGTGTCGCAAGAATCCTGGGACAGCGACCTGCGACGTCGAGTTTCGTGAATGCAGGCGGCCTTGCAGTCGTATCGCTTTTCATGATCCTCCTCACCGCGTTCACCTGGCGTGCAGCCGGAAACGTCTGGCCGGTTCGGGCTGACGATGAAGCCGCGATACTGCACCACATATCCTCCCATCTTGTTGCCTACTATCCTCTGGACGGAAATGCCAACGACGAGAGCGGGTATGACCAGCATGGCATCATTCGCGGCGCCGTGGCGTGTCCGGACCGGAACGGTCGTCCTGACCACGCGCTCTCCTTCGACGGGAAGAAGAGCATCGTCGTGATCTCCTCAACGAAGGCCGTTGACTCGTGTGTCTCCTTCACAATCAGCTGCTGGATTTGCCCCCGACGCTGCGGTAAGTACGAATCGTGGATCGGCAAGCCCAGCGGCAAGGGGACGAAGAAATCCGTTTGGCGCATGGGATTTGGCGAAGCACAGACCGCCGAATGGGGGCTGACTGAATGGCGACCCAACGGAGGGATGGGGATATGGAATGATTACTGGGTGGAGAAAGGGGAACTCCCGTTGAATCGTTGGTCACACGTGACAGCCGTCGCTGATCAGAAAATGCACGTGGTTCGTCTCTATCTCAATGGGACCCAGGTGGCGGCCATCGACGGTCTCGTGCCGCCGAAAAACACCGACGGTCCGCTGGCTATCGGCTTCCAGGGCGATGACTTTCTCTACTTCGACGGCAATGTCGATGACGTCAGGATCTACAACACCCCATTGGATGACCAGGAAGTCGCTGCATTGTTCGCCATGAACTGAGCCCTCGCTTCTGTCGGCGAGAGCTCTTTTTCGTACGTTGATGTACGAAGCAATTCGTAACGCAACTGCTACCCTGGCACTCCGGTGCCTGTCTGCTCGGCGTCCAGAACTGTACACACGTCGCCCTAAGGCGAGCGATCCTTCCAACTATCCACACTCAAGAGGCGAATCTATGAACTACACGTGGACGTACCTCGGCAGTATCCTCCTCGCAGCTCTTCTGTATTCAGCGTCATTCCCCGAGTCATTCCGACAAGCGCGCTTCCCTTGTCGCCCCCTCCTGCTCCGCATCCGAGGATCGAGCGGACCTTTCACGAGGATTGGTCCTGCATATGACCTTCGACAAGGACGAATCTGATCAGCCGAAGATCACTGATGTATCAGGAAATGGGAATTACGGCAAACCGGTCGGAGTTCACTGGACTCCGGACGGGAGAAGGGGCGGCGCATATGAATTTCGAAGCGACGGGGACGCGATCGTCATCTCGAACAACCCTTCAGTAAATCCCGCGCAATTCACGCTATCTGCCTGGATCAGGACATCATGCCGTGACACCATCTGGAGACGGATCTTCGACAAATCCTACAGCCTCGGATACGCACTCAGCATTGCCGCCCCCTATAACGGCAACGAGTGGTCTGGACTGGCCGCCCTCGAAGTGGGGCCGGGCAGCCATTTTAGTCTGACGCGGAAGATGGTTGCCGACGGCGCATGGCATCATGTGGCAGCAACATTTGACGGCAGTGAGCAGATCTTGTACGTCGATGGGCGTCCCGAAGGTCAGCCGTTGCAGTGGGACACCACAGGCCGCGCGGGTGAGTCAGCGAATGACCTTACCATTGGGTGCAACCGGTCCAATGTCGGAGAGCCGGATTTCGGCACTTCCTTCCGCGGAACGATCGACGAGCCCATGCTGTGGAACCGAGCGCTTTCCGTTTCGGAGGTCGCACGCTTGTATGACTCCCAGAAGTAGTTCTCTTTCAGCGGATCCGTGTCCCAGACCGTTCTGCCATTCACTTCGTTACGAAAGGAGAAATCCATGAAAGCACAAAAGGCAGCATGCTGCGCAGGGCTCGCTCTGCTCCTCGGAGCCTCGATCCTCATTGCCGGTGGGAACAGAACCGGCGTCGGTGTCCTCCTCAACGGCGTCGTCCATCTCACAGATGATGATGTGCGATTCCGAACCGCTGAGGGCCTGGTTGTCTTTGTCGATCCCGTTTCATGGCCAACCGATGAGCTGGTGGTGAACTCCCGTTTCGCGAGGCCGGATCTGATCCTTCTCACCCATTCTCACCACGACCATTTCCAGCCGACGATCATCCGTGAATATCTGAAGCTGAATCCCAAAGCACTCGTTGTAGGGCCACCCGACGTTGCCGCGATCGCCAAAGAAAAAGGGATTGAGGCACAAGAGATCCATCCCGGTGAGACGCGCACCGTCGCCGGAATTTCCTTCACGACCGTCCCCATGCTCTTCGAGCAAGGAGACTCGCATCCGAAATCAAAACACTGGGTCGGCTATGTTCTCCATCTGGACGGTGTCAATTACTATGTGACCGGAGATACGCAACCCTATCCGGAGATGGCAAACCTCAAAGTCGATGTTCTCTTTCCGCTGTTGTCCGGGTGTGGCGGCAACATGGATCAGGCACTAAAAATGAGTGAATTGACAAAAGCCCGCGTTGTGGTTCCGGTCCATACGAGCGGGCGGCTTGAGACAATAAAGAAGTATATCCAACGTCTCCCCGACGCCGTTGCGGCAGGGTATTATCAGAATGGCGCCCTGGTACTCGGCGAATGACTCCTCAGAAATAGTTCGAACAGCGCGAGTCGCCCAGTGTGAGCAAGCCGGGTTCTAGTGCCGGATTCTCAGGGGCGACTCGCGTTGTTGCCTCGGTCATTCAGGACGATTCCTCGGTGCTGTGGCCGCCGATGTCTACGTCCAATTCAATTATCAGGAATTCCTGACTGTCTGGGACCGACCCGGTACCGGATTCCCTTGCAGATTCCTCTCATAGCCGACAATTCGGAGCCATGGGCGAGCGCAAATCACTCACCTTCTTTTACAATAGATTACATTGTTCTCCTTGACCTTCTGACTCGCCGACGGTACCTTGACGCATTCACCAGCAAGGCTCCCCGTGTCCGCACGGGAGTTAGCCTGATGCTTCCCGTTCTCGTTCCCTTCACCTCCTCCGAAATGTCTCTTCGTCTGCACGAGCCACCCATTATTGATGAGGGATGATACATGAGTAAGCTCAAACACTTCGCACTGCTTGCTTTGTTGATTGGAAGCTCGGGCGTTCTTCTCGCCCAGGCTCCGCAATCCGCTCTGAAGCTCAAGGAAGAGTTCCGCAAACCCTGGACCCGTTCCGATGAAACATATTTCCGCGGTTGGATCATCGCAGGAGCATTCCGAGGCTCACTGCAGACAGATTGCTTCGCCGACAGCGGTGGCGAAGCCTCGCTCTTCCCCACTGACGGGCGTCAGGTGAAACTCCGCGACGGTTCCGTCATCCGCTGGCATTTCACGAAAGCCTGGGGCGATGTCGCCGGCTTCTCCGATCTGACGGGTACAACCGACAGCGCGGTGGCGTATGCTTTCACGACGTTTCAGCGCACAACCGCGGGCAAAGTCATGCTCTCGGTCGGAAGTCTCAACGGCGTTCGGGCGTGGGTGAACGGAACACTCGTTCTCTCCCGTGATAGCCTGCGTTCGTGCACGCTCGATGAAGACCTGGTCGAAGTAGCTGTCAAAGCCGGAGAGAATCATCTCCTGTTGAAGCTATCCGCCGACGGCTCCTTCTCGGCGCGCATCCTCGAAACTGGTTCAGTGTTTCCCCGGGTCCAGGAGATCGGCCCCTCCCTGATCCCATCAACTCCGGACAAGTTCTTTGTGAAGACCGATATCGGTTCACCGCGGGTGGACGCGGAAGCTGTGAAAGTGGAGGTCATTCGTCCAGGCGGAGAAACAGTGTATTCGACGAGTTCGCCGCGGGGCGCAACCGTTGAAATCAACGCACAGGGTTGGGCCCAAGGCCCGTACGATGTGCGATTTACGACGACGACCTTGCAGGGCCTGCTCTCTGCGACACATCTCCCCTGGTACAAGGGCGACTTCCTCCCCCTCGCGAAGGAACTCTCGGCAACGGCTACCGCCGCTGATGCGCTGAGTCCGGAAGGTTCCACTCTGAAGATGCTTTCTGAAATGGTCGAGGATCGGCTCGGCTGCAAACTGAGCGAGGTCAAAGGAAATCCCTGGCCGAAGGTCCACTCGCCCCTGATGGAATACCAGGAACTGATGCTGGAACGGCAAGGGAAGACCGGCCGTATTCGCCCTTACGGATTCGTCCGGTTCGCGTATCGCGACGAGGTTGATGGAACACCCCAGTTCTGCAGAGCGTATCTTCCGGGGGGGTACGATCCTGCAAAGAAGTGGCCGGTCGTGATCCAACTGCACGGCTACAACCCCGCAAACCCGATCTATGTCCGATGGTGGGGTGCCGACGTGCGCCACGCAGGGATGGACGGTGAGTACACGGGCCATCAGGGGGTGATCTATATTGAAGCGCATGGTCGAGGGAACACGCAGTATCTCGGAATGGGAGACAACGATATTCTTCGCGTCATTGCCGAGGCGAAGCGACTATTCAATGTTGATGAGGACAAGATCTTTCTCACCGGCGATTCCATGGGCGGATGGGGAACATGGAATGTCGCGACACGGCACCCCGACCTCTTCGGTGCGATTGCCCCGGTATTTGGCGGCCTAGACTATCACTCGGTTCTCTCAGAGGAGGAACTCTCCCGCCTTACGCCGCTTGACCGCTTCTTCCGCGAGAAATCGAGTTCCTGGGGAATGGCCGACGTGTTACTGAATGTCCCGATCCTCGTCCGTCACGGCGACGCCGATCAGTCCGTCAACGTCGACTACTCGCGGTACGGCGTGCGTCTGCTGCAGCGATGGGGATACGATGTGACGTATCGAGAGTACCCTGGTCGCGGTCATGAAGTTCTCGAGAATGGTTTTGGCAACGGCGGCCTCAGTATCGATTGGTTCCTTCAGCATCGTCGGAACCCCGATCCGCGCCACGTCCGCATTCGGTCAGCAGAGCTTCGCAACGCCTCTGCATACTGGGTTCACGTGCGTCAAGCCGCCAGCCCGCTCGCGTTCATGTGCGTGGATGCGGAAGTCATCGACCGGAACGTCATACGGCTTGATTCCGACAATATCCTTGAGATCGACCTCTCCCCTTCACCGGTTCTCATTGATGCTGAGAAGCCGATCAAGGTCGTCTGGAATGGCGTGGCCCGGAAGATGAAGCTCAACAACGGCACGCTCAAGCTGACCGCCCAGGACTATCATCCGGCGGATCTGCACAAAGTGGAACAACTGCCGGGGACGATGACCGATTTCACCGTGACGCCATTTGCCGTTGTGATCGGGACGATCTCGAAAGACACGGCAATGGTTTCGTTGTGCCGACAAAAGGGAATGGCATTTGTCGGCCAGTGGATGGAATGGCAGAAACAGCCCCCGCGTGTCTTCGACGATACGAAGATCAGCGATGAAGACATGGCAAAATATTCCTTGCTCCTCATCGGAGGCGCTGATGCCAACAAGGTGGCAAAGAAGCTCTTACCGCAGTTGCCGCTGAAGATCGCTTCGGGAAAGATTACGATCGACGGCACGACATTCCAGGCGAAAGACGCGGCGCTCCAGATGATCTATCCCAACCCCCTGAATCATGACCGGTATGTGTTGATCGCGGCAGGGACATCACCCGAGGGGATGTACTTCAACGAAGTCAATCCCCAACAACTTTCCGGATGGGATTTCGTCATTTCGGATGGTCGCATTCCAGCATTTCCACAAAAGGGCTCGCCGCAACAGATGGCGGTCGCCTCCGGGATGTTCGACTACAATTGGCGGTACAGCAGCAGCGTGACACAGACCGGCGACTCGGTGATTCGCGCCAACGCACATTTGCGTCACCGTCCGAACGCCAAACTCGCGATCGCCCCATCGCTTCTCGATTCGTTCACCGGCCGCTACCAAATCACGCAGGGGCCCTTGATCGAAGTCCTGAGGGATGGCAACCAATTGAAGGCACGGGCGCAAGGAGACCCCGGCGATGGAGATCCACTCGTGCCGGAGGATCAAACCAGTTTCTGTTTAGCAAGATACAATGTCTGGATCAGTTTCATTCAGGATACCACCGGCACCGTTACCGGACTCATTGGGTATCAAGGTGGACCCTTCGAAGGCGAGAAAGTGAAGTGACCGGAGCGTTTCACGATGACAGGTTCTCTGAACGACGGGCAGCCCATCTGGCCCTCTCAATAGTATACCCGGCTCAACGCAATGAAGATCATTCCAACAGTAGTGTTACATTTGGCGCTCTTGTTCGTGAGCGTTTCGTTTTCCATAGCGCAGAGTGACAGCGTGTTTGATTTGCGCTCGCCGGACGGATCGATCACCGTTCATATTGTCGCTGGAAACAGTCTGCAATGGTCGGTCCAGTCCGTCGGGCAGCAGGTCCTTGCGCCGTCGGCGATTGCGCTGAGACTCGAAGACGGAACGGCTTTCGGACAGAAGGCCGTTCTGCTCTCGAAACAACTCGTGACAATCGATACCATCATCCTTCCCATCGATTACGTCAAGGAACAGATTCACGACCAGTGTCATCAGCTGACACTGACGTTTCGGGGAGACTACGGCGTGGTGTTCCGGGCGTACGATGACGCGGTCGCCTATCGTTTCTTCACCCACAAAAATGGCGAGATCGTTGTTTCGAGTGAAGACGCCAACTTCAACTTTGTTGAAGACGATAAAGCGTTCCTTCCGTTCATGTGGGATTACCGGGGCGGCCAGTTCTTCAACTCGTCGTTCGAAGCGCTTTACAAGGAAATCCGGATTTCCCAGTTCCCGAACGATTCCCTTGCGTTCCTCCCTGCGCTTGTCGATCTGGGGAACGGAACGAAGGTGGCCGTTCTTGAGGCAGACCTCGAAGACTATCCGGGGATGTATCTGGACGTCAATCAGACGCACAAAGGGTTCAAGGGTGTGTACGCGCCCTATCCGTTGCAGGCGACCCTCGGCGGCTTTGCCGGCATGAATCTGATCCCGACGAAGCGGGCTGGATTTATTGCCAGGACGGCGGGGCCAAGGAATTTCCCGTGGAGAGCGATTGTCATCAGCAAGCATGACATGGACCTGCTAAACTGTAACGTGGTCCAAAAACTTGCGTCGCCGCCGAGGATTGCCGACGTCTCCTGGATCAAACCGGGACAAGTCGCGTGGGACTGGTGGAACAATTGGAACATCTCCCACGTGGATTTCCGCGCGGGCATCAATACGCCGACATACAAGTACTACATCGATTTTGCGGCAGCGAACAAGATTGCCTACGTCATTCTCGACGGAGGGTGGTCTGCAACATTTGACCTGACCAAGGTGGCCCCCGAACTCGATGTCAAAGAGGTGGTCGAATATGGAAAGGAAAAAGGAGTCGGCGTCATTCTCTGGGCGGCCTGGTACACCGTAACACAGCAGATGGACGAGGTCTTCCCACTGTATGCGAAAATGGGGGTCAGGGGATTCAAAATCGATTTCATCGACCGCGACGACCAGAAGGCCGTCGCGACGACGTACGCCATCGCGAAGAAAGCCGCAGAGTATCACCTTCTCGTCGACTACCACGGGGTGTTCAAGCCGACGGGTCTCCAACGGACCTATCCGAACGTGATCGGCTACGAGGGCGTGAAGGGATTGGAGAACGTAAAGTGGGCAACGGAAGATGCCCCCCGATATGCCGTCAGCATACCATTCATTCGGATGCTGGCAGGCCCGATGGACTATACGCCCGGAGCAATGAGGAATGCCAACAGGGCCAACTTCAGGCCGATTAACGACATGCCCATGAGCCAGGGAACACGCTGTCATCAGTTGGCGATGTATGTCGTCTACCATGCGCCGCTTCAAATGCTCTCCGACAACCCCACGATCTACATGCGCGAGCAGGAGTGCACGGAGTTCATCACGAAGATCCCGACGACCTTCGATGAGACTGAGCCGTTAGGCGGCGAAGTGGCCGAGTACGTCGCTCTCGCGCGGAGGAAAGGTTCAACATGGTATGTCGGTGCCATGTCTAATTGGGATGCGCGCACCATCACGCTGGATCTTCATTTTCTGGGCGCAGGGACATACACAGCGACGATCTTCAAAGACGGGATCAACGCGGATCGCGACGCCACAGACTACAAGAAAGAGGTCAGAACCCTAAGCTCCGGCGATTCCCTGACAATTCAACTCTCAACGGGAGGGGGCTGGGCTGCACGAATTGAGAAACAACAGTGAAGATGGTTGAGTACGACTGACATGGCGGTCGGGTCCGTTCGTATTGACATTTGCGACAACCGTCCGTAACTTCTCGTCAGAATCAGGCCCCAAAAAACGTCACCCGCAACACCACCCACTCCTGGCTTCCAGGGAGGAGTCGTTTCATTAGAACTCTCCTGGGGAAAGCAGATGGTTAGAGCACCCTCACCGCGAACACGTGCCTCCACGTGCGTAATCGCTCCCCTTCTGTTTCTCTCTGCTGCATTTTCCCTTGCATTGTCCCAGCCCTCCGACAAACTCCACAAACAGACCGTTACCGCAACCGAGAATTCCTACGCTCCATTTCTGATCAACAACGTCTTCAATTTCTATGGCAACAACGGCGACGGCAGCTACAATGCGTTCAGCTTGAACGCTGAGGGCTTCGAGTTTCCGAAGGGTACCGGAAAACAGACCACATTTGAGGACGGACTTTTCTGGGGAGGATACCACAAGGGCCGATTACTACCGAAAGTCGGGGGGTCCGATTATCGTCACGCCATCCAAGCGGGCAACATTCTCTCACCAGGTTCGGCAACGTCAGATCCTCTCGCGGCCGATCCATCGCTACCCGGGTATCGCCTCTACAGAGTTCGGCCGGACGTCAACCCTGCTACGCCGTACAATGCTCTTATGGAAATGGCGCTGAGCCGGGAAGAGGTCTCTCTGATTGGCCGATATACCCCAACTTCTGCCCGCCAGATTTACGAACAGTATCTTCGAGATTGGGATGAATGGCCCGCCGATCAGGGAGCTCCGTTTCGCGATATCAATGGCAACGGTACATATGAACCGACGATTGACATTCCGGGCTACCCTGAGGCGGACCAAACGCTCTTCTACGTCGCAAACGACTGCAATGCCGCGCGCGTTGCGAATCTCACCGGCTCACCGATCATCGGAGTTGAAATCGAGCGGACAATATGGGGTTACAAACGTGGCGGGACTTTGGGAAACACGATATTCATTGGGACGAAGATCATCAATAAAAGCGGGGCCCCGATCGATAGTATGTACATCGCACAATGGTTCGATCCGGACGTGGGGGGCGCTGCTGATGATCTCATCGGATGTGACTCGTTGCGCAATCTGGGATACGCATATAATGGCACGTCGATCGATGAGGTGTATGGATCCACCCCGCCGGCTGTAGGATTTGCCTTGCTCAGAGGTCCCATCGTTCCGGGCGCGCCTTCGGATACCGCCTATGCTCAAGACAGATCCCGGCCTGGCTATAGAAATATCGGCCTAACCGCCTTTGTCGGGTTCATGGGAGGATGGAGAATCTTCAACGATCCGACCAGTGGACCCGGCGGGGATGTTCAACGGTACCGTTTCATGAAAGGGACAAGGGGCGATTCGGGACTGCCCTATATTGACCCGACAACCAATCAGGAAACGAAGTTCATTTTTCCGGGCGATCCCGTGAATGCTCAGGGATGGGTCGACGGTTTGCCATACTGGCCGGGCGATCGCCGTTGCATGATGTCGAGCGGACCCTTTACGATGGTGAATGGAGACACGCAGGAGGTGGTTATCGCCCACGTCAGCGCTCAGGGGGCTGACCGACTCTCGAGCATTTCTCGACTGAAATATGACGTCGACCAACTTCACACGTTCTTTCGAGACCCGGCCCATGCTCTTCCCCCGGTTCTCACGACGAACGTTACCTACCCGACAGCGACCGACGCTTCCATCCATTTGACAGCTGATTTCAAGCGGACTCACCCCCAGAGTGTAACGGCAACATTGACGAATGGAGAGGGTCTCCTTGTTGCCGACTTCGCACTGTTCGACGATGGGGTTCACGCTGATGGGTCTCCCGGGGACGGGATATTCGGATCCACGTTTACGCTGCCGCGTCGCTCATCCCCAATTTCCCTGTCTCTGAGAGCGACGGATGCGTCAGGGATCAATCGATCCTGGAATTCCCTCGAGGAAGGCCTGGTTACTGCCGGTCACGCGCTTATTAAAGAGGCAAAACTCTACTCCGACAATATCAACAATGACGGTGCCGTCAATCCCGGAGAGAATATTCGCTACGGCTTCACGATCAGCAACGAGACCCTGTTCCCACTTCTCGATCTTCAAGTCGAGTCCGGAGATACGCATGTTCGGATTCCGTCAATCGCCCCGGCGACGGACTTTTCATTCCATTACGACGACAGGGATCCGACAAGCTATTGCACTCTGACACTCCCGGCGAACTTCAAAGGCGACGAGGATGTGATCCCGGTCCTGCTGACCGATATCAATCGGAACACCTGGTCGGGGAACGTCACACTTCCGGTGCAGCCCCTTCCGTTCACGCCGACATACTCCTCACTCATGGAACGCGGTGGGACCGCATCAGGCAACTTCGATCTCTTGGTGGTTGATCCAGCGCAGATCAAGGGCCATCGCTATGTGCTCCGCGGTTCCGACTCGGCGGGTGGCGGGAGCGGACGAGGATTCACGCTGCAAGACTCCACCGACGGGAGGACCCTCCTGTTCGAGCAACCTCTTCCGGACTCACTCGGGCATGATATTCCCGTCACCGACGGTTTCAAAATACTCCGCGGGACAATCGATCTTCGCATAGGTACGATGAAATGGCTTACTCAGCTCGATGGCACGACCCCCTGGACTTCGTATGGCGTTTCGAATGTTCTGGAGCTCGAGGGTTTTGGCGGAACAATCGGGAACGCGTTTGATCACTGGCCGTCGGGGGGTGTTGGATACAAGGATCAACATAGCGTCCGCCTTGTGTTCCCCTCGGCAGACAGTCCTTCTTCTGATTCCGCCGTCAGCTACGCATACCGCTATCTGCAACATGCGAATGCTCCTCCGGCCAGGCCTGAATTCGCTTCGTACATTGTGAATCCTGCGACGGGGTTTGCATATCAGGATTTCACACGGGGACTGCCCTTTGCCGCTTATGATGTTACCACAGTTCCGCCGAGACGACTCGCCGTCGGATTTCTTGAGAACAATGTGCCTCTCGGATTTGTCGATGCGAATTACAATCCGCCCCCGGCAGCCGCGCCGTACGACAACGGCAGCGTTGACGGTCCCCGGGAGTGGTTCTTTATCTTCGACAAGCCGTACAGTGAAACCCCGGACCCGACTCTCCAGGTCGATATCACCGCAAATCACGTCCCGCTCATGTGGCTTGGATATCCTTTAGGAACGGGGGCGATGCGAACAGGGGCGATTCTCACCATTGTCCCTTACCGTGCGCCCGGTCCGGCAGACTGGTGGACATTCACCCTGGACCGCACTGATTACTTGCCGTCGACTCATGCGCTTTTTCAGAATTTCCCGAATCCCTTCAACTCCGGCACAACAATCAGATACACCCTCCCGGAACCTGCCACCGTGACACTGAAGATCTACAACGTCCTGGGGCAAGAGGTGCGAACGTTGTTTAGCGGATACCAATATCCCGGCGAAGTCAGTGTGTCATGGGACGGAACAAACAACTCCGGCCATTCGGTGGTGAGCGGTGTATATTTCTACCGACTGAGCGCGAAAAATATCTCCGACCCTCAAGGGGTCTATGTGAAAGTGAACAAGATGGTGGTCCTCCGTTGACAATGAGCCGATCAGTAGTGATCCTGTCCATCTGCTTCCTGGTGATGCTCCCGGTCGCCTCATTGATCGCCCAATGGGTTCCGACGAATGGCCCTTCAAGCTCCCAGGTCTCCGCTCTTGCGATGACTCCCCCATCCGTGGCGGGAGATCGGACTCGTCTTTTCGCAGCGACGCTCGACGGCGGCGTTCTCGTATCGCCGGATTCCGGCGCAACCTGGAGAGAGATGAACAACGGATTAACCAATCGATCAGTTCGGGCATTGGCGTTCATGCACTCTAGCGTATTCGCCGGGACTGCGGGAAGCGGCATATTCCGCTCGAGCGATTTTGGCGCAACATGGACGGCGATCAATGCGGGTCTTGTCAACGTCGACATTTTCTCCCTTTGTGTGCGAGGTGATACTCTCTTTACGGGAACGTCTGAGGGTGGAGTGTTTTTCCTGGCGGCTGTTTCAGGGCGATGGACGGAGGTAAGTATCGGTTCAGCAGTTGGATTTGTCCAATCGCTGGTGTTCGACTCGCCGTTGACGCCGGGAGGATCCCCACCACTCCTTGCTGGCACTTCCGCTGGAGGCGTATTCCGCTCGACGAGCTTCGGCAGTTCATGGAGCGCAATGGATGCCGGACTGGACGGCCTCCAGGTCAGAGCGCTTGCTTCAGTCTACAGCATCGGAGACTCGGGAGGGTCGATTCTCTTTGCAGGAACGGAGAAAGGGCTTTTTCGATCCGACGACCACGCGGCAACCTGGCATCGGACCGAGGCGGGATTGACAACCAGGTCCATCCGGTCTTTGATTGAGGAGGGTTCGTATCTTCTTGCCGGAGCAGACAGCGGTCAAATCGCATTCTCGGCGAACAAGGGCTCGTCATGGGTTCCCGTGCCGGAAGGCTTGCCTGCCACGGACAATATAACTTCCCTCGTGCTCACCCCCCCCTCGAAAAACAGGGATCTGCCTGCAATCTTTGCCGGGACTTCCGGAGGCAGAGTGTTTCGAGCGTTCGGTGCAGGGACGTCGTGGGCTCCGATGTTGCTTAGTCCCCTGATTTCAGCCCTCGCGTTCAAGGATTCCATGCTCTTTGTTGGCAATGCACTTGGCAAAACATACCGATCAGATGACGGAGGAACGAACTGGACCGATATCAGCAATGGTCTCGCAGGCGGTTCTGTCCACGCGTTCGCGTCCAACGGTTCTCAACTCTTTGCGGGAACAAATCACGGCCTCTTTCGTTCTGACGACAACGGGGAACTCTGGTCGGACGTCAGCTCGAATCTCACGAGCGTGGATATCAATGCGCTTGCGTTCTCCGGGACAATCCTGCTCGCCGGGACTGCCGGAGGGGGTATATTCCGGACATTGGATAGTGGAGCATCCTGGAACGCCGTCAATGCAGGATTGGGATCGACAAATGTGACTTGTGTCATTTCCGTGGGGACAAGACTCTTCGCCGGAACGAACACGACGGGAGTCTATATGTCTGCAGACAGCGGGGGATCGTGGATTTCGTTGGGACCCCAATACGGGTCTGTCCATGCCCTTGCGGCAAACGATCACTTTGTTTTTGCAGGGCTGACGAACAGCGGCGTTTTTCGGTACACGTTCAAGGGTGGCTCAGCATCCCACGGACAGGCAGGCTTGACGAACCCCTACATCCTCGCACTCGCCGTCGGCCACGCTGTGGATAGCCCGGCAGCGAGAAGTCTATTCGCAGGGACGGAGGGCGGTGGCATATTCCAGTCTACCGATGACGGACAATCTTGGACGTCGTTGGGACCGGCGGATGGCTCCATATCCGCGCTCACCCTCTTTCCGGACTCGGACGTCGATGACACACGAAGCCTTGTTGCGGGCATTCAGGGAACCGGCGTCTGCATTTCCGCCGCCTCCACACTCGTCTGGGATGCTCTTTACACGAGCCTGTGGGGAAATTCTGTTCCGGCGCTAAGCTATCGCACCGGCCATCTCCTCGCAGGCACGTCAGGAAACGGAGTCTTCCATTCGGGTGATGGCGGTTTTACGTGGCGGTCGGGAGGTCTCGTGAACACCCATGTGTCTGCGCTTGCTCTGGCCAGTGATTCGACCGAAGAAGGATCTATGGAGGTCTTCGCGGCCACAACAGACTCAGGTCTCTATGCGTCTTCTGACGACGGGTCAACCTGGTTCCCGACGGCGATCAAAGACGAGGGCATTTCGGCAATTGCTGCAACGAAGGAGTCGGGGGGAGACAATACGCTGGATCTGTACCTGGGGACTCCCTTTGGGGTGAGTACGTACAGCGGCAACGGCAATTCCTGGCAACAATTATGGGCCCGCGAGCTGAACGGAGTTTCCGTCTATGGGCTCATGTGTTGTCCCACCTCCGCGTCTACCTCGGCTGGATCTGTGTTCGCGGCGACCTCTGGCGGGATCTATCGATCACGAAACAACGGGGACGATTGGCTTACGGTCAATGAAGGACTCACCACGCCATACGTGTACGGGCTGGTCGCCTTGCCAGATGGCAACGAGGCCGGCATCACACGCTTTGCTGCTGCGTCGTATGGTGGCGGCGTATTTCTTTCCAGTGACTCAGGTTCAAGCTGGCAACCGATTAATTCCGGACTCGGTAATCGGTATGTCTATGCGCTCCAGGCGTGGAGGGGCACCCTGTTTGCGGGAACTTATGACGGGATCTATTCAACGACGAACTCCGGCACAACCTGGAGCGACGTCAGTGAAGGCCTGTCATCCCGATTTGTCTTTTCACTTGCCGCATCCGATTCCTGTCTCTTCGCCGGCACGTACCGTGGCGGGATATGGCGCAGGGCAGTTTCCGAGATGCTCACGTCCGCACCATCTGCCGATCAGCGTGCCCTCTCCTCGATCCTGTTGGAGCAGAGTTACCCGAACCCTTTCAATGCTTCGACAACGATCCGGTACACATTGAATGCCCGTATGCATGTCACGCTTACCGTCTACAATATCCTGGGGCAGAGGATCGCGACCCTCGTGAACGACGAATTGCGTCAGGGGCCGCACCAGGTCACATTCTCGGGAAATGACCTTGCCAGCGGCATCTACATGTACTGTCTCCGAGCAGGAGGCCTCACACTGACGCGGCATTTCATCCTTCTCCGGTAGTCGGCGCCATGAACCGCGTGTGACCTCCACACGCAGACCGGTTTCGCCTCTAGAAAACCACCTTCACCGTTACCACCGAACGGGATTTCGTCGGCACAGTTACAGTCGCCCCCCGAAACGGCACTGCCTCTCCGTCCTCCTCCATAAAATTGGAACGCTCAACGGACCGCGGGGACTTCGGTAACGTGAGAATTGCATTACAGCCGATGCCCGTAGCATCGTACCACTGGACGATCCAAGCGTCGGAGTTCTCAGCTTTCTTCAACCCGCTGAGCACGAGATTCGACGGCTCCAGTGTGACAAAGGCATGACGATCCGGCAATGGTCCCTTGTGGGCGTCTGTCATGACAGCAATCAACGGATTATTGAATTCGTAACTCCGTTGGACCGTCCGGGCAGTACGCCAGGTATCTGCATGAGGATACAGAGCATATTGAATGGAGTGCTTACCCCGGTCAGCGGTGGGATCCGGCCACTTCGGGGAACGAAGCAGCGAAAGACGCATCACGTTGCTCTTGATGTCATATCCATATTTTGAATTGTTCAGCAGGCTGACACCATAGCCTCCGGAAGATACATCGGCCCACTTTTCAGCGGGGACTTCGACTTTCGCTTTTTCCCAACTGTTTCGCATCTGCGTCGACCGCTCGATCCAACCGAATGGGATCTCGTAGGAAGCGACGGTATCTGTCACGCTCAGAGGAAATGCGACCTTGAGCATTGTGTGGTCTTCCCACCAATCGACGTCCGTTGTGAAGTCGACGCGATCCAACCCGTCATAGAGTATGATGTCCTGGGTGAAGAACGACGAGGGAAAATCCTCCGTGGGGAAGTCCTTCACCGTGCCCGGCTTCAGGTAATCTCGGTGGAGCCGCAGGATCGTCCTCACCGGGCCGGACTCCACAATCTCTGCGCCCCGGTACTTCGAGGGGAATTCGACGCCCGTCAGGCCGATGTTCCAGGCGTCATAGTCCTTCGGCAAGTCCTCGAGGAGCTGGAGTCTGTTGCCGGGGCCCGCGAGAAGCTCTCTGCCGCTTCGTTTATCCACAATGCTCCTCACCCACCCGGTCGAAGTGTCAAGTTCCACTCTGAAGAGACCATTCTCGACGGCGGCGGAAGTCGACGTCAACGACCCCGTGAACGCTGACGGACTCTGTTTTCGCACGTCGTACACTTCGTAGCCGACGGACGGAACATTCGAAGCAACGAAAAGGACTTCTCTCCGGTATTTCCCCACGTTTACGCTCTGCGATGGGATTTCCTTTCCCTTGTCGTCGAACACGGCATAGACGTTCGTGTCGCCCTCGGCGAGTGCGAGATGAACGATGTCGCTCCTCTCCCATGCCAGCGTGTTCACGACGACAACAGGGATTCCCTTCCGAAATGGCGCGGTGTTCGCCTCGCGCACAATCTGATGCAGTGAACCATCCAACTGAAATGCCCCGATGCGCCGGGCGTCCTTGTCCGTTTCTGTGGCATCAACATAGACCTCCCGGATCCCCGAGCCCGGGAGAATATCGTGGAACTGATTGAAGAGTTGCTTTCTCCACGCCGATTCGAGATCAGCTCCGTTGTACCGTCTTCCGAACATTGTCGCCAGGGTCGAGAACTGCTCGGCATTGGAGAGGAGGAATTCATTCGACCGATTGAATTGCTTCATCTTCGCCTGTGTCGTGAAAGTCCCCTGGTGGTACTCAAGGTACAGCTCGTCCTTCCACACCGGGACTGTTGACAGGTCCTGATGTTTCAGCCAGTCGAGATATTGCGTTGCCGTCCCAAACTCGATCGTGGGGAAGATGTCGAGCGTTTTCAAATGGTCGATGCGCGAAAGCATTTCGAGAGACGGTCCTCCCCCGTGATCACCGACCCCGAACAGAATCAGCATCTTTCGAAAACCGGTGTTGGCCTCGAACTGGCGGAGCCAGTCATTGAGCTGATACGGATTGTTGATGGTGTTGACATAATCGAAGGGAAAATAGCTCAGGATGCGGGAGCCGTCCGCAGATTCCCACCAGAAGACACGATACGGGAAGACGTTCGTTTCGTTCCAGCCGATTTTCTGCGTAATGAACGCGTCGATCCCGGCGTTGCGATAGAGCATCGGCATATTTCCGTTATAGCCGAAGGAATCGGGGTTCCACCCGATTTTCACATCCACGCCGAAATTGTCCTTGAAGTATTCTTTTGCATAAAGAAGGTGGCGCGCCCACGAGACACCGCTCGGAAGATTGCAGTCCGGTTCAACCCACATGCCGCCGACGATTTCCCAGCGGCCGGCCTTCACCGCCTGCTGCATCTGGCGAAAAAGGTCCGGATAGAGACGCTGCATCCAATCGTAATATGCCGCAGCGCTCTGTGTGTAGGTGAAATCCGGACGCGCCTTCATCATATTCAAGACGGAAGAAAACGTATTCCTGCAGACCTGGATCGTCTCCTTCGACCGCCAGAGCCATGCCGCATCGATGTGCGCATTCGCATCGAAGAAGAGTGTGAACCGTTTTGCGAAGTCTCTGATCGGACCCAGTTCCGCGCGTACTGCTGTAACCGACGCCTTGAACTTTGCAATGTCTCCTGCCCGGAGAGCATCGAGATCCACGCGTTGGGCAAGAGATTGGAGCAGTGCGTTCAACCGTTCCTTCTCTGCCCGATCAATGGTGGATTTATCAATCCCCGGATCGACTCTGGCATTCGAATTCGTCTGGTATGTGTCGGGGCTCAGCAGTTTCTGGCCGACCCGGAGACTCAAGGAAAAATCATAGAGGGAGTCGCGGATCGGCTTGCTTGCCTCTGTTTCCACGTCCGCCCGGAGAAGCCGGAGGGGTCCTCCTGTGTTGATCGCTTTGATCGCTATCAGAAGGTGTTGCCCTGGTCGTGCATCGTTCGTCAGATCAAAGACGCCGTCCCACGGGAAACGTCCCTTGCTCTCGCCATTTACCCAGAGAAACCCATAGTCGTCGACCGAAACGAGAAGTCGGATGGTGCCACTCACCGTCTGTCCAAGGATACGATCCGGGAGGACAATCTCTTTGCGGATCCAGCAGGAGTCCGGATAAATGCTTTCGCCGATTTTCAACGTCGCCCATCGCGAATCGTCAAATCCCGGCTTCGTTGGATCACCGGAGAGATGCTCTACCTTCAGATCACGGCTGACCTTCCAGTTGTCAAACGAGGACGCAGTAAGAGAGTCGAGGTCATGCGTCAGTCGGTCGACCTGCGATTGCGCAATCAGCGCAATGGGAAAGAGCGACACGAAGACCAGAATGACGAGTGCGACCCGGGCACCTCTGGCAACGTATTCGATCGGAGCTTGTGAAGCGTTTCTTTTGTCCACCGGAATCATTCGCATCGTCCTTTCATGAAGTTCCGCAAAGTAGCTCACGTTCTTGAGAAGGTCAATCGGAAACAACCAAGGCTCGGTGCAGACCGAGCCTTGAGGTATGACCAAAGACTGAACCAGTGACAGGGACACTCACCTGCAGCGTGACTTCTACCGGATCATCCGCACGATGAGAAGCAGGACAATTGCACCGACAATCGACATCAGGAAGCCGGCGGGATGAAACTTCGAGCCTTCAGCTGGCTTCTTGATAAGGCTTCCCAGCCATCCACCGATAAAGGAGCCGAGGATTCCGACGATTGTCGTCATGATCAGTCCCATGTGGTCTGCGCCGGGCAGTAATGCGCGCGCAAGGAGTCCAACGACAAACCCCGTCACGGCGGCCCAAATCCAATGGATGAGCTTCATTCGGCCTCCATGTTCGTTCGACATTCATACCAAGCCTTGGTGAACACCGAACATCTCGGCGCCCGCAATCGGGCTCAGGCATCGATTCGGTCTGCCTCAATTCTTGTCCTTGGAGACGTACGTTTTGTTCCCCTTGCTGTTATAGTAGTAGTGTCCTCCGCGCGGACCTTCGTAAATATCCTCTCCACTCTTTGTCTTCCCTACGATCTTTGCTCCCACGAAGTCCTTTACGTACGTTTTGTCTCCCTTGTCGTTCAGATAATAATGTCCACCGCGCGAGCCCGCATAGACTGTCTTCCCGTCTTCCGTTTTTCCGACTGCTTCATCCGCTGCGCTCGTCTTTGCTTTCTCGACCTTGGCCTCACCTTTCGACTTCATCCTCGCCCCTTCTTCCTTCGCGGACCTCTCCCCTCCCTTGACGGCCTCTTTCCCTTCCTTAGCTTTCGACTTCATCTTGGCGGTTTCTTCTTTTGTCGACTTCTCCCCTTTCTTGACTGCCTCCTTCCCTTCCTTTTCCGCTTTGCCTTTCCCTTCCTTCACCGCCTTTTCTCCCTTCTTCACTTTCTCCTTGCCTTCCTGCTTCGACTCATTCGCCTTGCTCTTGGCTTCGGCTTTGACCTTTTCGGTCTTCGACTTCATGCTCTTGTCAACGTCTTTTGTTTGCCCCGCGAGGTTCCCCTGTGCGAGTAAGACTGCAAGAGCAAGCGACATGATTCCAATGATCTGACGCATGGTTGTCTCCTTCGTCAATAACCAATGTGACTGGTTTCTCTCCGGACGCACGAGCGCCGTGAAGAGCATGGTGCGTGCCGGCTCATTTTTTCAACAGGTCGCGGATCTCCGTCAGCAACACTTCCTGGCGAGGCGGTGGTGCGGGCACAGCCGCTTCCTTTTTCTTGAAGGAATTGATGGCGCGGATCATCAGGAATATGGCGAACGCAACTATGACGAAGTCGATGATGGTGTTAAGGAAAACGCCATACTTGATGACCACGGCCGGAGCCGGGGGAACTGCGTCTTTCAACGTGATTGCCAAACTGCTGAAGTCCACGCCGCCGACAAGCAAACCTATGGGCGGCATGATGACGTCATTGACGACCGAACTGACGATCCTTCCGAACGCAGCGCCGATGATGATACCCACGGCGAGGTCGACAACGCTTCCTCGCATCGCAAACTCTTTGAACTCTTTCAGTATAGACATATTCTGACTCCGATCATGTGGGATTCCCCCGAAGAGCACGATTACTTTATGAGACCTTTCAGCATCCCCATCCCCTTTTCCAAAATATCTCCTTGAGAGATGGTGCCATTTGGCGTCAGCTTGTCAACAACTTGTGGAAGCAGCTTGGAGAGGTGCGTGGTGATGTCCTGCGTGGAAACCCCGGCCTTTGCAGCGAGAGTCTTCAGTGTCTCACTGCCAAGCCCTTGCTGAATTTGCTGCGCTGTAATCGGGAGGTTCTTGCCCGTGCTAATCCACGAATTGATGATATCGCCCAGCCCGTTTGCCTTGAACTGATCGACAAGTCCAGCAAGGCCTCCTGTCTGCTGATTTGTCAACACCCCCATGACGGCGTTGATGACATTGGACTGCGTGCCTCCGCCCCCACCGAGCGCATTCGTGATGCTGTCGAATAGTCCCATACGTCCTCCTTGCGTTTCATTGTGTACTGAATGGCTGCAATGGATATTAGCAGCACCAAACCGAGCACGTATCACACAGGGTCGAGGATTCCGAGGGGTGATCGGCCGCGGGAATATACACGCAAGATTCAATGGAATCAACACGCATCAGGTATCTTCTATTGGCGAACGAACACGGCAGGCACCGTCCGATCCAAGTGTAACGATTGGCAGGTATTCCACTTCCGTGTCGCGTGTTCCGGCATCGAACGCAAGCCAATGGCGCGCGATTTGGCGCAGAATGGATTCTAGGATTGAACACCAGCATTGCGACGACCCACCGGGAAGGAACCTCCGGCGCCAGCTACAAGACCGACAACTGAAGCCCACGGTCCCGATGGCTCGTCGCACCAGTCTTCACGGATACGACATCGCTACACTGGGAGGAATCACTTCACAAGAATCATGCAGCGCGTGCACTCGATTGCTCCCGTCCTCAATCGATAGAAATATGTCCCGGAGGTAAGATTCCCCGCTTCAAATGTGACCTGGTAGTTCCCGGGGCCTTCCTTCTCATTGACAAGCACTGCCACCTCCCGCCCCAATACGTCATAGACTACCAGCCGTACATCACTGGTGCCTGACCCCTGAAGCCTGGACCCTCCCACGGAATATCGTATGATCGTCGTCGGATTGAACGGGTTCGGATAGTTCTGCTCAAGGCCGAAACTCCCAGCGATGCCGAACGTTGTTTTTCCTTCAACAGAAACTACGACATCCGAAAGCGGCCGTTTCCACACTCCTCCCCTTTCCGCTCCGGCGTAGAGGAATTCTCCGACAGTCGTCAGTGCGCTGATTGCCAAACCCGGACCGCTCAACCCTTCGCTGATGTCAGACCAGCTTTCACCTCTGTCCGTGGACAACCAGACACCGTTGGCACTGGTTCCACCAAACACATTCTTCCCATGAACGTGAAGTGTCTGAATTGTCGTGGAATACGTGGCGAGTCCGTCCGTTGTCGGATTCCAGGAGTCTCCCGCATCCGTCGATCTGTAGACCGTTGGGTTTCCGCCAAAGGCATATGCAGCCAGCACAACACTGTCCACGTTCACGATGCTCAGAATTCTGTAGCTGCGCAGACCGTTGGTGGAGGCAGTCCATGTTGTCCCATGATCTGTGCTCCTGTACATGAGCGTGTTTGTCCCCGCGAATATCGTTCCGTTCGCCGAACACAGGGCGTACGCCACACTATCGGTCATGCCGGCTTTTGCCGGTTCCCAAGACACTCCATAGTCGGAAGATCGATAGACGCCATCCGCAGTCCCGATGTAGACGTACGTCGGATCCGCCGCAGCAGAATACACCGGTCTCCATCCGCTTGCGGGGAGATTCCCGTTTGCATCGATCCAACTTTCTCCCTGATTCGAGGAAGCGAACAGCCCTTGACCGCCAGTGCCGGCAAAGGTCCATCCTCCGGAGCTGGCAAATGCATACAACTGTTTATTCGTAAACTCTGCAGCGTCTGTCCACGTCGCACCCGCATCAGTCGTAACATCCAGGCCATCGCCAGTCCCGGCAAGAACCCTGCTCCCACCCGCAGCCAAGGCAGTAATCGATTTCGATGTGATTCCATTTCCGCTGGGGCTCCAATGGACCCCGCCATCTGTGCTTGCATAGACGACTGATTCGCCGTAGCTGCCTCCGAAGAGAACGCCGCTGCTCACTCCAAAAGCCCTCACGTTCCCATCGCTCCACCCCGTTGATGACGGCTCCCAATCGATCCCCCCATTTGTGGATCGGAAGACCCCGGAGCCATACGTCCCGGCAAGGAAATCCGTTCCGAATACACCGAGAGAAGCGACGTCCCTTGAGGTCATCCCGCTCGCTGCAGCAGACCAGGTTACGCCATGATCTGTCGATCGGTATGCCCCTGCGCGTGTTCCGGCGATGACGATTCCACCGCCAGAGGCCAAATGGTAAACTCTTTGCGCGTTTCCCCCGCCGAGGCCCGAACTCGACAAGTGCCAGGAATCTCCATTGTCAGAGGACTCAAAGACGCCGCTACCATCGGTCCCGGCATAGAGAAGGCCTGCATCTGCAATGAGCGCCATGATGGTGGTATCGGAAAGCCCGGTCGATTTCTTGACCCAGGATGTTCCGCTATCAGTCGACGAGTAGACTCCGTACCAGGGGCTCCCCAGGTATAATGTGGAGCCGTTTAGGGCTAGAGACGATACAGCGATACCGCCGAAGGGAGCGTCAATGTCCAGGGCAGACCAGGTCATCCCTTGATCTGTCGATCGACTCACTCCCCTGTCCGAACCGACAAATACGTATGGTCCGAGAACGGCAAAACAATTCCCACCTGAGCCTTCAGCAGTCAGACCGTAGGAGGCGTATTGCCATGTTGCACCCAGGTCAGTGGAACGATACACACCACCGTCTTCAAGTCCGACAAGCACAAATTCCGATGTCGCAAACAAACCAGCTGCGTAGCCACCCTCCGGCCCCGCAGTGCGAGTCCACTGAGCCGATGCTGTGAGACCGAAAGCAAAAAAGACCATCATGATGACGGTCTTTCGGAGGTGCGTGCAAAATGTGTTCATGGCATGCTCCCGGCAAATCTTCGGTGTGAAGCCTGCCCTGATTTGGATCAGGGCGCCAAGAAGCGTTCTGGCCGAAAGCTACGTGATGGCGACGAGACATACAATTCTCCCCGACAATGCGACGAAATATCTGTCAATGAACAAACTCTGCAGCGCGAATCTCGAAAGAACCTCGAGCTTTCTTTGTGTGCTCTTTCTCTAATGCCAGATGTCAAGAGCACAGCTCACCGCCGTGCCGCACTTCAGACTCCGCTCCAGTGTCGGCGATCCCTTCGCCATAGTTGTTCGGTTCCTCACTGCTCGTTCCAATACCCTTCTTGGGTTCATGGCTCTCCCATTCGAATTTCTCGGGCCGCGTGGTGGTGACCGTAAAACGATATTACGCTCAAGCGGGAAGAATCTCGCAATACAGGAACTGAACGACAACGACGAAAGGTCAACAGGTTTGCGATAACGGAAGGTCACACGGAGGATGCTACGACATGTCCTTTATTGATTCTAAATTACGAAATTCGTATACTAGACTGTTTCAGTCGCACCCATGGCTCAATTGGTAGAGCAACTGACTCTTAATCAGTGGGTTCCAGGTTCGAGTCCTGGTGGGTGCACGAAGATGGAAAATGGAAGATTGAAGATCGAGGATTGTTAATGAATTAGTAATCTTCGATCCTCAATCTTCCATCCTCAATTAGCCCTGGCAGATTCCAGGGCTTTTCTTTTTCACCCCGAGCCGTGCATTCACGGTATTGATACTCGCAGCCGTTATTCTGCACATGACGGTACACTCCTCTCGGGCCTTCTGCACGTCCGCTTCTGTGAGCATCTCACCCTCCTGAATAATAGATAGCCACACGAGGCATTCATTCAGTTCCTTGAGCACGACTTTCATCTTGTGAACAAAGTCTCTGTCGCTTTCCGCGCCTCGGGCTTCTGCATAATTCGGTGCCGGCGAGGTGCCGGCCCGCAGTAATTGCGAAGCGATATGTCCCCCTGCTTTGGAATCCGGCATCGTGTCGCAGATGTGCACCAGCGCCACTGCGAGCTTAACCAGTCGGAGTTGGATGTCGTCGCCCTTGGTCATCGGTCTGTCCCCCGTTTCATTGATAATCTTCGATTTTCCATCCTCCATCTTCCATTACTCTACGCCCTCGATATGTATACTCCGCCGATGCCGTTTTTCCGAACTCCGGCAGAACCTTGGGAAGATTATTGAGCGGCTGGATAGTTACGGTGAGATAGTGGCCAAGCTGGAGGGAACGTGTGAGACACGCCACGGTGGGAAAGGCAAGGAATGACCACTCTCGCTCACGGTGTCTCTCTCGGCCTCCCGGTGTACGCACTCACCGGGAGTGTGCAGCTTCGTCTCACGGCGGCTCTCTTGGTCGCTCTCCCGGACCTCTTTGCAATCCCGGACCACCTCAAGGCAATGGTGGCCGCCAAGCGCTACGGTGACGTGTTCTGGTTCATGGCACGGGATTGGTCCGGCCTCTACCTTAAGGCTCACACGCTCCAGTGGTGGCCGGAGTATCTCCGCGGAGTGATCCGGCTTCACCTTGAGCCGGACAAGTGGACCCACAAGCCGGAGGGAGGATGGAACTGGAAAGGTTACGCTCTGGAGGTTCTCACGTGGGTCCTAGTGGCATGGTGGATGCTTTAGGAGCGCCTCAGAGCCACTAGAAAGCCAAAGCCTAGTCAATGACTAGGCTTGCATCTAGCTGTATCAAATCGAACCTGTCAAGGTTTCTTCTTCGACTCAAGGCTGTCCCTTAGGAGACTATCGTGTTGCAGTTTCCACCATTGCTCAACGTGATTGAAGTCGAACATCTTGAATGGAACTCCAGTAAGCTCTCTCAAGAAAATGAAGGCAAGGCAAACATTGTTCAGGTCATCGTCAGTCCGTATTCGAGTCAACAAAGAATCCCGGATCACTGCTGTCCAACTACAAGTCGAACAAATGCAATTGGTTAGGATCGTTGGTGTTGAGAGAATCGATAGGTGTTTCTGTAAGTACTTGATATATCGGGAGTTTTTCCAAGAGCGTTAGACTTAAAATCTGCAAAATTGTGTAGAGCGGAAGATCGAGTTTGAGTTCTTTCCGGACGATGGCCACGAGGACAAAGACACTGAGCGCAATCCAGATCTGAGTGTTGACCGCATTGAAGGATGTGCCGTAGAACGCTTTGATGCGCAAGTGCTGCTTGATCCACTTGAAAAACAACTCGATCTGCCATCGTGAGCGATAGAGTTCTGCAATGACCGTAGCGTCGAGTTGAAAGTTGTTCGTGAGAAACACCAGTGTGCGACGGTTATCAGCATCGAAGAATTTGATACGGCGCAACGCATCGGGATATCCCTCGAGAGAACGTTTGATGATCAGGTGGATAGACTGATCCGCGATGACGCCCCGCGATTTGTCGACGGGGTGCGACTCCGTGCGGACAAAGCGCAGACCTCGCTTGCCGCGGATAACGAAAAACGCGCCTGAAGTATCAATGACCTTCAATCGGCGGAAGTCGGTGTAGCCACGGTCAAGAATATAGAATGCGCCCGGCTCAAAGATGAGCTCGTCCAGAATGTGCACCTCATAGAGGTTAGCCACGGAAACCCTTGCAAATGCAGGGAGATTCTGCTGGACGTCAAGCAAGGTGTGGAGCTTCACCCCGGCCGCGGTCTTCAGATGGTTTTGCGCTTTGGCCCAGGGAAAAAGCTGAAGACATAACTCGATCACTGTCGCATCGAGCGCGTAGATGGCAGTGTCGATCTCCCGTATGAACCGATCCTCAGCATAGAGCGCACGGGCCTGGGCAATCAGGCTGAGAGCGACATCACGATAGATTTGCCACGGACGATGTTCATTGGCGTGAGCAAGTGTCGAGCGTGAGACGGTCGACCGAATGCCTGCATGATAGAGCTTTCCCCCGAGTGCCCGCAGGCACGATTCGATGTCGCGGAGGCTCTCACGATATGTCAGTTGCGCGAAGGCCATGCACAGGTACTGTTCCCAACAAGAGAATGGAAGCTTCCGGTCACTGTGGCGATGCGAGCCAACGATACTATAGAACTTGTTATGATCGATATGCTCCATCAGCTGCGAAAACACGGTCTTCCCAATGTTCATGCCAGTACCTGTCCGAAATGAGAGTCGCTTGAAATATATTCTCTCCGGACAGCATGAGCGAATTGAAATCGTTTACGACCGACTTCTCGTCTAACGCCTAGATGTCAAAGAACTTAGAAACGACCGCGTGCTTCTTCGTTGGACAGCAGTGATCCCGGATCGACGCTTTTGATGCGCTCGAATCAATTCTCAAGTCCCACTTGAGAATCAGCCCTCGACTTCTCTCCCCTTTGCGGAGGTCTGACGTATGCACAGAATCATAGTCTAGGCAAATCCTTCGCTCAAAAGTCTCTGCGACATCCCTCATCTTTTCGCTCCATGAGGAGGCTATCACTCGTCTCAAATCGTTGAGACCTTCCCGGTGGGATATGCGAGCGTATATTGCCATGTCGATTACCCCGGCCACTGAGTCGACTTCATTTTGCACGATTGGGAGAATGGCCTCGACCTCCTCATTTACTAGATTGTGGGCCGATTTCCCAAGTTCCCGTCTCTTGGTGGTGAGAATTAGAGACTGGATTTCGTTCCGTTTGAACTCTCTTTCGACCCTAGCTAAGGCTTCTTCTCTCGCCACATTGGCGGCATCTCTCCGAATCAAATTGAGTTGATTTTCGGTGTCCCTCATTGCGTGTTCGAGAGAATCCTGAGCCTTAGCTACAAGGCTGGCTGTGGACCGCTCGACCTCCGCCCGGACCTCTTTAATGTCTTTGTAAAAGAAATAGTAGCCAACGCCGACAATTATAGTCAGGGCTAGGAGGACGTATCGCAAAAGAGAAGTGAAGAACTTTCGCAATTCGACATAATGACTTTCGGCCTCCAATGGTCCTGCTTGGGGGGGCGGTTCGTCAGACATGAGTTCCTCAGTAGAGAGTGGGTGTGCAATGGTAGAAGCTGTTCTTACTTAGACGAAATTCGGCACGGAAAGAGAGTGAGCGATGAGGAACGCCTTGAGCCTCGCGAGTTCGTCCAAGCGGTCGGCTGACTATTTGGAATCACCCTGCGGTGCTTGCCCCCTCTTGATTTTGTGACCCAACCCTTTCAAGCCTCGTCAAAGCAAAATTGAGGAATTCAGATACTCCGTCGAGATCAGGGAAGAGCGTGGACCTGTCTATTCCAAAGTCCTGCAGTCTCTCTTTGAATTCGAAGCGGACGTCTGATGGAATGATGAACTTATTGAGCTGATTGGGTTGGTAAGAAGTCGCAGGCTTTGGATGAATTGTAAAGATACCCGACTGGACTGTTATTCGAGACGACACGTGTGGTGGGTGAAAGATGCAGACCTTTTCCAATCCAAATGGTCCACCTTCTAAGGAGGGGATCGCCATGTTTCCCTCCGACTGTACATCAAGGAAATACACTGCCGCATCCTCGTTAGAATCCTTTTCGACGGCGAAGTAGGTAGCAATCAATGGGTTGTGGGTCCAATCCAGTAGACGGGTCGATAATCCATGGTGCTGGGCCAATGCAAGCCACTCCCAGTCGTTCTTAGGAACTGTAGTCAAATACGGGAGCGCACGTTCTTTGAACATGTTCAGTGTTTCCTTCTCCCAATGAAGATCAACCGATTTGTAGCGTCCGATCTTTGGAACCAGTTCGTACGTTGAACTGGAGACACCTCGATAGATACCAGCTTTTCTTTTTGCGAAAGCATCGAAGAGTCCCGACAGAGTAGTTATGCGGATTGGATCCATTTGTGTTGCGAGCATGAACGCCCGTTCACGTTTAGTAAGTGGGAAAAGAGCAAGTGGTGAACAGAAGTACCAGTGTGAGGCCCGCGCGGACCAATAGAGTCGCGGCCCTCTAGCTAGGGCCACTCATCCAACGGATGAATGTCTCTCTTTCCTTTTCCACTGTCAAGAGTTTGACCAGAGTTTGTCCAACCGTTGGACAGTATGGACAAAATGGACAGTCGGACGGCGACGATTGGAAGAGATTTGGTGAATTCTACAAGCTGGAGTGGATATTCTCCTGACTCCGAATCAGTGGGTTCTAGGTAGGAGCACTAGTGTTGTATGCTTTGTGACGTCACCTGTGGTCCTCGTGGGTCATGAATGATGACCTCCCTTTTGGCAGTTGTGACACCCGGGTCTCTCCTCAACGTTCCCTCAGCCATTTCAACCCGGGCACGATGTATCAGTATCCTCTCTTTCACTGCTCCCACATTTTCTAGACAGTTTAGACCTCGGTGACCAAAGAATAACCGAAGCCATGATTGGACACATCGCGGCGTGGCGTCATGAAGCAACTTCTGTAGTTGCTGTCCCGCAAGCGGCGATTTCTTCGATTGACTCCAAGCCGGCAAATCAGACCGGAAGCAAAAATTCCTGCCACCTCGCAGTCCTCTTTCATTCGGAAAAATCAAGGCTCGGGATCAGTCGAGCCGTTATCATTCAGATTACAGGTCGGACATGCCGAAGTAGGCTCGCTTCTTGACAATGGAGAGATCACGCAGTATCTTTCATTGTATCTCGCCATCTTCGAGAACCTCACTTTAGATTTCTCGAAACCTGTTATCGGCAGCATTTCTGCTGTTCTTCCGATTCTTTACTCCTCCCCCAGACTCTAAAATCGTTTGTGGTCAGACGTGCGCTCCGTGTTGAACATTCATTTCTTTTGCATGAGCTTCCAATCAAAAACAGAACGTGGAGTCTACGGCTTGAACTGGGATTTCATCGAAAGACGACCATGAAAACGCTCCTTCCGATTTATGTTATCATCAGCCTCATTGCCAACTCGGTCCTCGGTCAACCTAAGACACACACATCCAATCGTGTCCTGGATTTCGGCGATATTCCAATCTGCAACAGGTCTGGAGACCAAACTTCTCCAGCAGTGGCGAGTGATGGTCGAGGCGGATTCATCGTCGCCTGGCAGGACAACCGCGATGGTGTTTCGAAGATCTATGCGCAGAGAATCGACGGTCACGGCGCAGCGCTGTGGGACCAGGGTGGGAAGAGGGTTTGCCTTGACACCACCATTCAACTCTTGCCAAGAATTGTATCCGACGGCGTTGGGGGCGCAATAATCGAGTGGCAGACAGACGCCTTGGCTCCGGTTGTTGGTCCATACGGTCCAACCTTCGAAGAATATACGCGCGACTATTCTGCTCAAAGAATCAGTTGTGAAGGGGAACTCAAATGGGGAAACAACGGAACAGTCATATTCTGGGTGCATAGAACGTATAATTCCGGTAGCACCTCCAACTTTAGCTATAAGAAAGTCAACGACATCGTTACTGATGGAAAAGGCGGTGTAATCGTCCTGTTCTATGATTATCAATGGAGATCGACAACGTCGGGAGACGCTTTTGTCCTTGAGCGCATAGATAGTAGCGGTGTGGTTGCTTGGACGGGAGTGGGAGTGGGAAGTGGATCACATCCATTTACCCTCCACAACGGACGTATCGTGTCAGACTCTTTGGGGGGTGCGTATGTCTCCTGGCTGTATGTATTTCAGCGTGTCTATCCGAGTACTCTCAACTTCAATCAGCTTTGGATTGCTCACGTAGATTCGCTTGGTAGTCTTCTTTGGAGGAAATTGCCGGTCATCGATGGGAGCCAGAGCACCGTTTTCGATTATGGGATAGCCGATGACAGGGAAGGCGGGTGCTACGTGACGTGGGGTGGCGCATCTCCCAATGGAGTAGCAGGGGATGTGGAGCGGGACATCTTCGCGCAACGGTTTGATTATAGTGGTAATCTTCACTGGGGCCAAAACGGTCTCTTGGTCTGCGATGCGGCTGGCATTCAAGATGAACCCACCGCAACGCCCGGTCCTGCAGGCTCCGCCGTCATCGCGTGGCGGGATTTCCGAAATGGAACGCTAGGGGACCTCTATGCTGCCCGCATTACGAGCTCGGGTTCTCTTTCGTGGGCCGGTGGCGGGCTACGGGTAACCTCAGCGGACCAACTTCCCATTCCTGATTTTTCGATTGAAACACACTTTACTGATACTACCGGGGTCAATATTTCTATTCCGTATTCCCCGAGCATGAACTCTAACCCGGAATCGGGAAACATTACATTATCGCTGTGGTACAGACCGAATTCCAGTGTGAATAGCCACCGTTCTATGTTATTCGGCAGATCGGAAGGCAACTGCAGGGATGATTTCATTTGGTCCTTTTTCGCGGCGGATTCAGATCTGTTCACACTTGTCATTGCGAAACATGCGCTCCTACGCAGGCGATCAATATGCAACATTCTCGAGTTACGGGTTCTCGAAAACCGGTCTCACGATTGGAGAATGGAATCATCTTGAGTTGGATTGGGATTTGGCGGGTGGGCACGTTACAATGTATGTCAACGGAGGGTACATCGGGAGCCAATACGGATTCGCACCGCCAACAGCAAACGCAATAGGTTCTCATTTGATCGCCTGCCTCGACGGGGCATTCCGCGATGTTCACTTATCAAACACCATAAGACATACTGGCGAGTTCTCTCCAACACATGAAACTCCCGACAACAATACCATAGGTTTCTGGAAATGTGACGAAGGTGCTGGAACAACTATCCATGACTCAGGACCAAACAGAAATAGTGGTTCCATCGTGGGCTCGGAGTATGCTTGGATCAAGGATGTGCCTTCGTACGCCCCCGACTATTCGCGTTCAGAGGTCATCTGCGGTATGTGTACCGACCGCCTTGGAAACACTATCATCCTCTGGAAGACGAATAGGCTCTTCGCCCAGAAGCTTGACAGCACAGGGGCTTTGATGTGGCCTGATAATGCGAGATCCGTTGGTGTTGGTCTTTCCGGTCAAGACCAAATTGCATTGTCCAAGAACAGCCTAGGTGACCCATTCGTAGCGTGGCAAGAGTCCCGCATTTCAACGGGTCTTGACATATGTGGTCAGTGGGTGGACGCAATCACGGCGAATCAAGTCGGCACTGTCTCTGTCTCGGTTCAGAATGTCCCAGGTTACGGGATCGTTGGCAAGAGCGTCCACGTCTCACTTCTCGACAAGTCAAATCAGTTCCTCGAAGGTCAAGACGCCGACTCCGTCGGGGTTGCTCACCTGACGGGCATTCCGGCCGACACCGGATATTCCATTCAGGTGAACTACGTCGCTGCCAACCCCTCGAAGATTTATGGGAACGAGTACTGGGGAAGACTGGGCGGCATTAGCGTGAGCGGATCCGACACGACTTCTGTTACATTCCTGAGGAATGCGCCCTACACCTCGCTCATCACGATCCGCAACGGCAGCACCAACGATCTTATCAGTGGAAGTGTGCCTTTCGGCACACCCCTCTCGGTTTCAATCGAAATCACAAATCCCGACAAACCGGGCAGTGTTCCGGATTCGGTACGTTGTATCTTGACGCTGGACCGCGATAAGCAGGCTGTCTATGATTTCGTTGGGCTGTCTGCCGAGCGTTCAGTGCCTGTCGGTATAAAAGACACGTTCAATTTTGCTTTGACACCGCCCGCTGCGGGCATCTACTACCACGTTGCGGCAGCCCGGGTTAAGCTGGACGGCGGCGATGTGCTGTCTGAAGGGGGCCAGTGGGGATCTCTCCCAACATTCACGGTGGACCCTCCGCCGCCATCAACAGTGCTTCTCACAGTCCGATCGGATCCGCAGTCATGCACCTTCATCGTTGATGACTCGACATATGCCGGCGAAAAATCATTCGTATCGAGAAGCGGATCAAATCACTCCATTGAAACGACGACACCCCAGACCTCTCGGCCTGGAATAAGGCATGACTGGATTCATTGGAGCGACGGTGATTCGATCTCGCATTCCATCACAACACCAGACACTAATGCGACCTATACCGTGTCGTTTGACACATCCTACTATTTGACAACAACGGCAGGCAATGGAGGTTCCGTCGGGCCACCATCCGGTTGGTTCAAAAGTGGTTCCAGCGTCGGCATAGCTGCGACCCCTAACCCGGGATGGAGATTCAGTCAATGGATCGGTGTTGGCAAAGGCTCATACAGTGGAACAGTCGCCTCGACTACAATAGTGATGGACAGTGTGATCTTGGAAACCGCAGCTTTCGAGCCGGCGACAGGAGTCAGCGATCTGAACCTTGGCGTTCCCACCACGTTTGTCCTTAGCGGTAACTACCCGAACCCTTCTAACCCTTCGACGACGATCCGGTTTGGAGTGCCGAAACGTTCATCGGTGAGAATCACAATTTACAGTATGATCGGGGAGAAGGTGGCTGAAATTGCGAAGACGGACGTTTCGCCTGGATATCACGAGGTGAAGTTCGATGGTTCGAGGTCATCAAGCGGTGTGTACTTCTATCGATTCGAAGCAGGCGATTTCGTACAAACGCGCAAGCTGATATTGTTGAAATAATCGGCATCACGCTGCAAGCAGAAGGCCAGGATCATCCTGGCCTTCTATCCTCCGTTAGGAATGGGCGTGGAGGTCCAGAGCCGCCGCACCAATCGCATTTCTTCCTGTCTCGAATGCTCACAATCGTGGCACTTCGCCAGTTGAGTATGTTGTTCAGAGAGTGTGTCATATTTGGACAACCTTGTTCTTCCCCCGCCAGAACATCTAGAGCGTCTGCAAGCGCATTTCTCTCCCTCTTGCCAATTCGGTGGCAAATCGCTGCTCAAGAATAGGTTCGACCCCAAGTGGGTGCACGAAGATTGAGGATGGAAGACTGAATTTCGAGGATTGTTCATGAATTGGTAATCTTCGATGTTCAATTCTCCATCTTCAATTCGCCCCGACTCTCCCCCGTGCCATTTATCTCCCCAGCCATCATTCTCCCCTGCTAGTATTTCGCATACCTGGTGATCGTTGATGATGCGTTTCGTCCTGACGATCAATACGGGTAGCCGATCGCGACATTCAAGAAAAGATTCTCCTTCCGCCATCCGGCGCTCCCGAAGTCGATCTTGTTGATGACCCACCGCTCGCCTTCCGGCTGAGAGGGAACGCGCAGGGGAAACGCAAGATCAAACCGGAGAATGAAGAACGACAAATCAAGCCTGATGCCGAAACCCGTGCCAACCGCAATCTCACTGAGGAACGTCTTGCCGGAGAATGTCCCACCGGGGCGACTGGGATCATCGTTCCTCAACCAGATGTTGCCTGCATCCATAAACAGCGCACCGTGAACAACACTAATGATGGGAAATCTGTACTCAACATTTGCCTCAAGTTTGATATCGCCGGCCTGATCCAGGAACGAATGCGCAAGCAGACTGTCCGGCGTTTTGTACGAACCCGGGCCGAGCGCGCGGGCATCAAATGCGCGCACACTGTTGCTTCCGCCAATATAGAACTGTTTTACGTATGGAAGCGTGGATGAATTCCCGTGGGCGATTCCTATTCCGGCAATGAAGCGGGTGGCAATCGATGCGGTCTGCGTGACGGTATTATAATATTGCCGCACATCCACATCGAACCTTGAATACTCGGAATACGGAGTGCCAAAAATCGTATACGGGTTCGCCGGCGTCCCTCCTTTTACACCAAACAGAGACTGGACAAGATGGATGAGGTTCCCCGAGAGGTCGACACTTCCCTTGAAGTATAAATGGTTTTTGCGGTCCTTCTCAAGCTGATCGGTATACGTGAAGGAATACGTCTGACCGATGGTAAATTGTTCTTCAAAACTCTGGCGCAGAAAAGAGTTTGTCGCCAACAGGTCCTTGAATTGTTGCGTCGTCTTCGTCAGATGAGCAAACGAGACGGCGATCGGGTTGAACGAATGCTCCTTGTCTAACGTCTCCTTCCAGATGTACCCGAAGGAGGCATCGACAGAAAACAGCTGGTAGTACTGCAGACGATGCAATAATCGAAATCCCAATTCCATGCGAGTTTTCGGAACGAAGAGACTTGAGCCGCTTCCTACGTCGAACGGGATGAGAAACTTCGGGAAATCAAGCTCGGCACGAGAGCCAATATCATACGACGTCCCGCCGGAGATCGTCTTCCGGATGGGGATTTCCAAACCCGCCTCGACGGTCAGCTTGAACAACTCCGCTCCCCGCAGCAGATTCCTGTTCCGGAAACTCGAATCGAACACCGGGCCCACGAGATCATTCGATTTTGAGACTCCCTGAAGCTCAAAGCGAATGGTCTTCGTCAAGAGTGGGGTGAGATAGATACGAACATCGAGGCGAGGATTTCCGGCCGAATCTGCCCGGACCAACCGGACACTCACATATTTGAACACCCCGAGGTTCATCAGTCTGTTCAGCGTTTGATCATGATCATGTCGGGTGTAGGGGGAACCGTGCACAAAGAAGACAGATCGAATGATGACTTCCGGATCAAACGCTTTGTCGATATCGATGTAGTGGTAACCGCCTACGAGGATGGTATCTCCAGCGGGGATGGTGACGCTATCGCGATTCAGCGCAAAGCCGGAGAAAATGTATATGTTCCCAATGGTGTATCTGCGCGTCGCTTCTTCCGGGATGCGATTTCGCAACATCAGCGTGAGATCGATTTTTCTTTCGCCAAGGGAGCTGTCTGCTTGAAACAGGATGAAGTCAGGTGAAAAGAAAAACACTCCTTGTTCTTTCAATGCCGAATCAATCCGCACACGCTCTTCTTGAAGCTTGCTCAGATCATACGGCTCTCCAATTTTGAGAACCGATTCGGCCATCGTCGACCGGATAGAATTGATGACGGGGGAATTGTCTCCCTTCACCGTGATGCTGTTGATCGTATAGGGAGGGTTGATCGCGACGTTGTAGACGACACTTCCTGTTTTCTCCTCTTCTCGCACCTTGTAGCTCACATCGGCCTGAAAGTATCCTTTGTTTTCCAGAAGCGTGCGCATCCTCGTCGCAATACGGTCGGGACTGACGCTCTGAAGCAGTACGGGAGCCTCGCCCATGCTTTCTTTGAAGAGGCCGATATTATACAGCCACAGTTTTACGCGAACCAGCCCGAGGAGTTTCCCATTTGGTGCGGGAACGATCAATTTGTCCAGTTCATTTTCGAGATCGCCTTCCGCCGGTATCGGGCCTTTCTTCTCGATATGCAATTCGGCTCCTGTGTAAAGCTTCTCTCCCTGAGCGAGATATCCCGTGTTCGAACATCCGGAACCAACGGCCAGCACAATGACCGCAAGTCCGGCGAACAGCAAGCCTTGCACAGTCTTTGCCCAAGACCCTTTTGCGGGGAGCAGTCCCATCTATTTCTCTTCCGCATTGACGGCCACGGGTGTGAGTCCGAAGCCGAAGAGTTTGTTGTAATCAATAGCGAACACTACCCCTACGCCGGTCTCGACAATGTCTCCTTCAATGACGCCGCCGTTCGTGTTTTGTCTGAACACTTGCAGGAGCCACCGTCCGTCTTCCGTCAACTTATACCCTACCTTGATGTCTCCGGCAAAATTGTTGAGCGCATTCTGCTGACTCCGCGGCCCTTCGATATCGGCATTGCCCCCAACCTGGACGCTCAGACGTTCATCGAAAAGTTGCTTCGTCAGGGCAAGCTGCAACTGTGTCCGGCCCTCGGCGGTTCCCGTTGAATAGTCCTGGTATGATTCCACACCCACATTGAGTCCGACTCCCGGAATAGCTTTCTCAGAGAGGCGATTCAGCTGTTCGGAGAGGATCTGGCTCACGCTGGAACGTGCCAACCCCGTCAGCCCTCCGTCAGTGGCTGAAGCAAGCGGATTTGAAGAGATGAATCTTCCCAGCACGAGAAGTGCGAAGACTTGTTTGTTCAGCTCAGATTCCTGCCCGTTGATTTCGTTCAGTTTTGCGTAGATCGACCCTCCCAGGGCACCGCGCTCGTCCGGAGGAAGGTCGAGCCGGAAGTGGATGTTCGGCGCCAGCAGCTTTCCGTCAATTGTAAGATAGACTTGAATATGGAGAGCCTGCTTGTATTTGTTTTGCTCCTCCTGGCTCAGTCCGACAAGCTGATCCTGAACCAGATCCAGAACGGGAGTTTTCGCGGTGTAGATCGCCGTAATGTCGACGTTCGCTTCTGTCACGGATCCAAACCATGTAAGGCTGCTGCCCTTTGCAATCGCGAATTCACGTTTGATGAACTGTCCGAAGGAAAGTTGGTAAGAGCCATCCTGGATTTCATATCGCCCTGTGACTGACAGTTTCCCGCTGGCGTCCACGCCGACACTGAACGTCGCTTCTCCCCGGATCACCAGTGAATCGCCGGCAATCGGGTCGATGAGAATCCGCAGCCTGGATTCTTTATTCACCTCAACTTCTGCCGTCAGGTCGAGGGATGAGTGTTCCGTTCCGATTGTATCGCGCGTTCTCGCCGACGCAGACGAGCTTCGGGTCATAATGGGGTTTGATGGATTTTTCACATCGACGAAACGCACGATCCCGTAACGGTGTTGCACCTCGCTCTCCGATTCCGGCAGGACGAACGCAAGATCGGTTCCTTTGTCAAGTTGTGCCTGCATCCGGACGATCGGCTGCGCATAATCCCCTTCAACGGAAATATCGCTGTCGAGAATCACCGTCCCGTAGTACAATGCATCCCGGCTGGCCGGCGTATTGATGAGGAGGAATTTCCGGGTCGATACCCGAACGTCATACTTAAATTCACGGAAGTCTCTGGTGAGGACATTGCCCGTCAATGATGCCGTATTCCCAAGAGTGTCGACGATGTCAAACGATCTGAATTGAATCCCTGTTCGATCGATATTAATCCGGCCCTCATTGATACGCAAATAGGAGCCCAGCATCACCGGGGTAAACGCCGTGTTGTGAAACTCCAGGGAGCCGGTAATCGAAGGGTGCGTGAACGTCCCGGTCATGTTCAATTCGCCGCTCGCAGTTCCCGACAATCGGCGAATCGCCCCGAAGGTCAAAGGTTCGATACTCGCAAGATTGACTCTGGTAAAATCACACTTCAGCGTCAGCTCACTGCCGCCTATTGTGCTCCGATATTGTCCTTTCGCGGAAATGTCGTTGTCGTTGCCGGTGATATTCATGCTCACATCGTACACGTTTCCCGTCCGGTTGCTTGCCCGCAGCGCGAGGTCGCCAACCGCCTTTCTCGCAAGAGCAAAGTTGCTGACGCTGATATCGGACGTAAATGCCAGGAGTTTGTCCTGAAGTTGGAGCACAACGTTTCCATTCAGTACTCCCCCAATCAATCCACTGTCGCGCTCAATAATCCGGGACAGTGTGGCGAGATTGAACCCGGCAAACGTAAGTCTCAGAGGCGGTTGCAGAAGTGTGCTGTCTTCGCTGTTTACTGACAGGCTTTGACCGTCGCCTCGAATCACCACATCATGTGCAACGAGGTGGCCACCGCCGAAAAGGAAAGAGTTATCAGAGGGTATCGTCCATTGGGTCCCCTGGAATACAATTCCCTCCGGGAGAAATCGCCAGCGATATCCCTTCGCCATGCTGGTACACGTCCCCGCAAGAAGCATTTTCGAGTCCCCGTTCATCCCCGTGCTCTTCAGCGTGACGCCAATGGTGTCATGCTGGACGTTTGCGCCGCATTGAAGGTTTGTCAGCGCAAGCATCGAATCTCCTACTGACCCTACCCGCAAGGCAGCCTGCAATCGTTGGGGATCCGAAGTGACCGTGAGCGCGATGCTATCCATTTCAAAACCGCCAAATGCAAGCGTGCCAACATTGGCCGTCAGGTTCAGATCCATCTTCTCGCTGTCGTAATGGCCGGCGATAATCCCCGGCGCTGACACGGTCGAATTGGGGAAAGAATACATCTGCGAACAATCGGGGGTCGCGGAGCAGGACCTGGAACGTGAAGGCCTGTGGGCTGGAAGGTTTTTCCGGAGGAGGAGTATGAAGGCTGAAATAACGGGTAAAATGGTCTTCAATGGCATCCGGCAATTCGCCGAGGACGATTGTCCCATCAAATGTCGCAGCGAGCAGATCCGACTCGATGCTGATATGTGTTTCCTTCTTGTTGTTCACGGAGGTGCAGAGGAGGGAGTCGATCACGTAGCGTCTCCGGTTCTTCTTGATGACAAAGTGTCGGAAGTCTATCGTTCCATTGACATCATTGATGCTCGATCCTGTAAGATCTGACGTTATCAAACCCGAGACCCGCACGTCATCCGGAGTGAGCTTCAGCCGCTGCAGGTTCGCCCCCTGCAGGTCGAATCTGAACTTGTAGACTGGGTTCTCTTCGCTCGTATTGACAGTTCCGTCAAACGTGAAGACGACATTGGAATCATTCATCTCAGCCTTCCCCTCGAACAACTGCCGGCCGGCAGTCCCATTGAACGAAAGTCGCCGGAAGGGATAGCCGTTCACTACCGCCTTTTCGACTTCCACTCGCATCTTCGCCCGGATGTCGTCTTTGCTCACTCCGGTCCCGGCTACAGATGCATAGAACGACACCGGGCCGAACATCTTCGGGTCGTTAAGAAGTGAACCAAGATTGAACTCCTCCACAGATACCTCCGCCTTCCACCGAGCGGATTGTCCAGTCGAGTGTCTTCTCCGAGGAAAATATCGCATTCCCGTTCACATTCCCGTCGCTTGTCGCGATAGAAGCCGACGCGAAGAACCGCTTCATCGTCCCTCGGAACTGTCCATTCATATTGATGGTAGCCGGCAGAACGAGATTTTTCGGCAATACCGAGTCTGCAACAAGGGCTCGGATGTCATTCCGACCGGTGGAGAATTCGCGGAGGTTTACATCAACGTAGGATGTTGCTGCTTCTGGCAACCCGCGTATCGAGCCCGTAAGGTCAATCCGCGTAGACTCGCCCGTCGCGATCCGACAGTCCCCGAATTTCACGTCTGCAAGAATTCCCGAGAATTCAGCAGTCAACCGTATCGTCGCCCCCGTCCTGTTCCTTATCGGGAGAGAAGGCCGAACGAGAAGCACGTCCGATATGGCGATATGTGAGTCTTCCACGGCCCCATCTACGATAACATCGCCGCGGAGTGCCTTCAGCGCCGACAGAGAAGTATATCGCAGGAGCAGATTCTGTCGAATGCGGCTGGCTGCAGTCTCTACAATGAAGTCGGTGAGTTGTGCATGGATGGAATCAACGAGGAATTCGCCCGATATCTCTTTCACATCAAGCCCGGAATGCTCTCGGAAGGACATTTGCCGGAGAGTCCCATGGATGCGATCGTCGCTGAGGAACAAGTGATCAGCGCGCATTGTCAAACTATCCACCCGGAGATGTCGTGGATCCAATCCGCGGGTGTCGGGCGTCCCCTGAACATCATAGTTTGCATGAATTCCATGGAGAGTGAGGTCATCAAGGCTGATGGCCCAGGACCTGGCGGGGACGTCGGAATAGGTCACTTTTTTGCCGGTCGTCTTCGGTTCTACGACGGCAATCTGTGTCCCTTCCAAGAGGAACTCTTTGAGCGCGATATGCCTTGCTGGCAGATCGACCTTCTGTGCAATCACGACTGACTTCCCGACGTCTACGCCAAAACGTTCTTTCGTAACGATGTTTTCATAGTTCAATCGAACGTTGTCAAGAGCGATTGACTGAAACCCGACATCAACGTCCGCAGGTTGCGATTCAGCGTGCGGGGTCTCCTTTGTTTGTACGACACTCGCAATCGTATTTGCGAGGGATATGTCGTCAACGCGGGCCTGCATCCTGTCGAGGCGGATCTCCTCGATCGAGGACTCCAAGGATCCGATCTGGACGTACAGATTCAATCCGCTCACCGCGTCGTCGTATATCACGTGAATGCCGTTAAGACGCAATCTGCCCAGGCGTATATCCCAGCCGGGCCCGGCAGATGTATCGGGACGGGTGTCAGGACCCGAACCGTGGCTGAAAGCAGTGAGGAGGAAATCGAAGTTAAAGCTGCTGTCCGGCAATGTGCGTGTGATATGCGCAGTGAGCGAGTCAACCTGAAGGGTATGGAACGAAACAGTGTGCGAGAGCAGTCCCAGAAGGTTCACATCCGCTGTCAGTGTTTTCACGGACAACAACGTGTCCCCACCACGGTCTTCAATGAATACGCCGCGTAAGACGAGGGTGTGAGTGAAAGCGATACTTACCGAACCGACTTCGACGCGTGCGTGAGTTGCGGCCGATAGCGAAGAGGTTACCTTCTGTGCAATGAAGTACTGCACCGCGGGAATCTGGAGAACCAACAGGGCGAGTATGATCACGAGTGGTATGCTTGCAAGCCCCCACAATGCGGTCTTGATGACCCGACGAGCGCACCTTCCTTTCTTATGCTCTCTCACAATGGATTCCGGTCTGTGATGCCAGCGGGAGCTGTCCGAATCAGCGACTACCCGGCCACTCGCGCAGCAGCGTCAAACTCTTCTGTCCGTTGCTTGCCGTGGTTCTTTGGAATCTGCAGTGCCAGGGTGTGGATCTCGAGCATGCCCTGATCCAATCGTGCGTGTAACGACTCGCACAGCGTTTGCGCTCGGAACAATCTCGGCACCGAATCTCAGTGCATAGAGTCGGGTGAACTCTGCTCCGAAGAGAACGATCTGGGCGGAATAGTACGCCCACAGCATGATGACCACAAGCGATCGCGCCGCGCCGAATGTCGAGCCAATCGCGCCGTTGCCCAGATATAAACCGATGATGAGCTTTCCGATCGAGAACAACAGCGATGTTACCGCTGCTCCGATCCACGCATCCCTCCACTTCACGGTAGCGACAGGGACAAACTTGAACATAAATGCGAAAACGACAGTGATGCCGACAAACGATATGAAGAAATCAAAAATGCTGACCACGCCCGGGAAGATGGAAAAGAGGTTCCCCAGGTAGTTGCTCATCGCCGCCAGACCTGCGCTCAGAACAAGAGACACAAGCAGGAGGAAGCCGATTCCCAGTATCATGGCGAACGAAAGGAGCCGTCCTCGAAGGAATGCGCGAATGGTACCTATCGGCTTGTGCTGAACCCGCCAGATGGTGTTCAGTGAATCCTGCAGTTGGACGAACACTGCCGTTGCGCCCAGCAAAACCATGGCGATACTGAAAATCGTCGCAAGCAGATTAGAATCGGATTCGTACGCGTTGGTAATCAAGCTTTGAACAAAGCCTGCTCCCTCCACTCCGATCAATCCACTTATTTGCGAAACGAGGTGGCCGCTCGCGGCGGCATGACCGAATCCAAGACTTGAGAACACGACCACCATAATGAGCAGAGGCGACAAAGAAAAGACTGTAAAAAACGCCAATGCAGCACCCTGTGTCCCGATATTGTCATTATCCCAGGCAATGGCAGAATCCTTTATAAGCAGCCAGAGACCCTTCAAGCGAAGAGCTTTCATACCTTGTGTCCGGAGAAACCTCGTTGCGCGCCTAAGGGGCGGAGGAGCCCTCTTATCCAATATAGGGTATCAATTGTTGACGGTGAATATCATCCGCCCAAAGGATGAAAAAGTAGTTAGTCCGCGCACGCATCGTTCGACCCGTCCGTGCCCGTCGGTGGTTGAAACATTCCACCATTGAAACTACATCTCTAATGGTTTCATCGTATAGTAATGGACAAGCCGCTCTCCTTGAGAGAACCTTGTCCCGCAGTAGGACTCCACTTTCGCTGGAAAGGAAAGAAAATGGCAACGAAGAAAGGCTTAAAAGCAAATCACCCGGGCTTCGCCGCAATTGACAAGGCACGTGCTTCGGGAAAAAAGGCAGCAATAGATGCCGCCGATCAGGCCGCCACGTATGCTCATGGCGCAAGACAGACGATCGGGTTTGTAAGTGACAAGGCACTGGATCGGAAGCTCTGGAAGAAATTCGTGGACCTGGCAAAGAAAAGGGGGAAAACGATCCCCGAGGCGATGGACGAGGCGGTAAGGATGTGGATAAAGTAGCGTCGGCGTCTCGCCGGTGGATCCGCGTTGGTGAGCGGCCAACCACTGGTGGCAGGTCTGATTTCCCCAGCGTTCGGACTTAAAGCGTGCAAAAAGACTCTCACTCTGCGGTTTGACGGCATGGTAACGATGAGCAAGAAAAGGACGATCGCCAACAGGTTCTTTCAGTTTTGGAAAATTCTTGGACCCGGACTCGTCACCGGGTCAAGCGACGATGACCCCTCGGGCATCGCAACGTACTCACAGGCGGGAGCTGCATACGGGCTTTCAACGCTCTGGACTGCACTCGTTACATTTCCGCTCATGGCTGCGATTCAGGAAATGTGTGCACGAATTGGTCTGGTCACTTCACAGGGTCTGGCAGGGACCATCCGCGCCCACTATTCACTCCCTGTTCTGTATTTGATGCTCCTGTTCAGCTTCCCTGCGATTGTCATGAATATTGGTGCTGACATCGCGGGGATGGGGGCAGTAGGCAACCTCTTGTTCCCTTCCATACACGCGTCCTATTTCTGTCTGTTCTTCACCATCGTACTTCTCGTGTCAATCATATACTTGCCGTATCGCAAAGTCGCCGCCGTCCTGAAATATCTTTGCATCGTTCTCTTGGTGTATCTGGTTGTTCCGTTCCTATCCAAACTCGATTGGGCAGCAGTCGTGAAGGCCGCTGTTATTCCAACGATAAAGTTTGACAAAGAATTCCTCAGCATTCTGGTTGCAATTCTTGGAACCACTATTTCACCCTATCTTTTTTTCTGGCAGGCAACGATGGAGGTGGAAGCAGTGAAGCAAAAGAAGAGACATCTCATCGTGAACAAAAGAATAATTCACGATATGAAAGAAGATGTCGACTTTGGAATGTTGTTTTCAAATCTGGTTATGTTCTTTATCATTCTCACATCAGGGACGGTCCTATTCAACGGGGGGATGCACAAGATTGACACGGTAGAACAGGCGGCGCAGGCACTGAAACCGCTGGCAGGAAATTCGGCGTATCTGCTTTTTGCCGTCGGCGTCATCGGCACGGGCCTTCTGGCCATTCCCGTTTTGAGTGGTTCGCTCTCGTATATCATTACCGAAGCATTTAACTGGAAGGAAGGATTGAATCGGAAATTCCACGAAGCAAAAGCATTTTATCTCATCATTGTTGTTTCCCTTCTTCTGGGATTATCGTTGAACTACATTGGGATATCTCCAATCAAGGCGCTGATTTATTCAGCCATTCTTTATGGATTGACTGCACCAGTTCTCATCGCGATCATCATTCACATTGCCAATAACAAGGCAATCATGGGTGAACATACAAACGGGAACACATCCAACATCCTTGGATTTGCTTCACTTGTCCTGATGACCTTTGCGGCCGTGGTGTTGGTGTCCATGCAACTGATGCAAGAGTAGAGCCGTCTCCAGCCTCCAGGCGGAGTGGTCTTTGCCCAACGGCCATGGAAAGGACCTCCGCGCCGCTCGGGATTTCGGCGCTGCAGTATTCGCACTTCATAAATGACGCGTATGAATGAAAAAACCCGTTCATGAACCAATGAACAGGCAACGTAGAAACATTTACTCCCGGTGTCAAGGCGCTACAGCTCGCCTTTGAGCGTGCCAACCTGAAACCTCATCCCAGAATTCAAAATCACCGAATTTGGTCAAATTCAAAGGAGTGGCGTCCCGTATTGCGCGTTCATCGCGTATTTCGGAACCAACCAGAACCGTAGTTTCGGCCCGAAAAACCACGATTCTGCTGACGCCGTTGTTTTCCATTGGGACTTTGAATATCTTTTTAGACAGGATTCACCGACGTTCCTACCGGCCGAAATTCGACGCATGAAAAGTATCCGCCTCGTGGTTGTTGAAGACAATCGTCTACTCCGCGAAGGCCTCACGGCGATGCTCAAAGAACAACCCGACATTTCCGTGATCGCCTCGGTTGGAAATGGCGAAGCTCTTCTCCGCACCACGCTTATCAAGACCAATGTCGTCCTTCTCGACCTCATCCTTGGAAGCCGGAATAGCCTCCAGCTGGTCTCATCGCTGCAGGCCAAGAGCCCTTCCACGAAAATCATCGTGATGGATCTCGGGCCGTTTCAACCGGCACTCATGGAGTATGTTGGTGCAGGGATTGCGGGTTTTGTCCTGAAAGATGCCACGTTCGACGAATTCCTTCGCACCATCCGGGAAGTGGCCGATGGTGCGAAGGTCCTCCCGCCGTCGCTCACCTCGTCACTTCTCTCCGCGATAGCTGAACACGCTGCGAAAAAGGGCAAGGGAAATCCCTTCCGGTCAGTCCGGATGTCGGGACGCGAGCGTCAGGTTGTTGAACTCATCGCAGAAGGCATGAGTAACAAACAAATCGCATCACGCTTGAATCTCTCTGTGGACACCATCAAAAGTCACGTCCACAATATTCTCGAAAAACTCGCCCTGCATACCCGGCTCGAAATCGCCAGTTATCACCACGGCGGCAGTCCCCTTGCCAATCTCGATTCGGCCGACCCTCCCGACAGGAAGTAACGGTCCGACAACACTTTCTCAACTGTCTGTACTTCTCCTCGTAGAATCCATCATAGGGTGGATTGAGGGAATTCAACACTTCGGACGATTCATCTGATCACCGATTCGACTACGATACATGTTGGATTTGACTTCAACAGCTCCCGCATCGCGTCTTCGCAGGAGAATCGATTCTCCGGAAACCCACACTCGTGGACATGGACGCATTCAGACGCCGGACAGGCACGAGGATACCCTGCAGACGAGAAAGAAGAAGACGAAACGACGTCAACTCCGGCCCCGGAAAAGAGGCTCGGAGGAACGCAATGCAATCCTCACGCTTGTGGAACAGGGCGTGCGTCGGTTTATCATCAATGGAGCGCCGATTGAAGATCTCAGGAAGGTCGTTCTTACCGCATCGAAGCGAAAGGGGCAAGGGCACCCGCTGACCGGATTGGTATTCAGACGGATCGTCCGGGATGCGATTAAGGAACGAAAAAGGATCAACGGGATCCGGTCGAATCGAGGACTCCCTCTCGACCCCCGCACACCCAACAATAGATAGGGACAGGCATGCGAAAACTGCGCATCGGTGTCATTGACCTTGTAGGGCAAGGTCCGACAAAGTCGCTGTGGGCACGTGTCATGCACGCGAATCTTGCAAGCATTATGCCGCAGGTCGTGGCAGCATGGTGCAAACGGCAGGGCCATGATGTAACGTTCCTCTGTTATACCGGCCTGGAAGAACTGGCAACGGTGCTCCCGCAGAATCTCGATCTGGTCTTCATCGGCGCATTCACAGAATCAGCGTTACTCGCATACGCGCTGAGCAACCAGTTCCACTCCCAGGGGACCGTCACCGTTCTGGGCGGACCGCATGCCCGCTGCTATCCTCAAGACGCGCAGAATCACTTTGACTATGTTCTCGGTTTTACGAACGAACAGATTATTCAGGATGTCCTGCTCGATTGCACGCGTCATTCGCCCGTGGGGCTCCGGCTTTCGGCAAAAGCGCAACCGACCAGCCTTCCGAGCCTTAAAGAACGATGGGAGACGATCGAGCCGACGCTCAAAAAGGCACCGCTCATCAAACTCGTCCCGATGCTGGCAAGCATCGGTTGCCCGTATACCTGCAGTTTCTGCATTGACTCGACCGTCCCCTACCAGGTGTTTGACTTCGAATCGACGAAGGCGGACCTCAGATTCCTTCTGACAAAATTCAAACGTCCCATTGTCGGCTGGCACGATCCGAATTTCGGTGTACGGTTCGATCAACTCATGGATGCCATCGATGACGCAGTGCCGCCGAATCGGATCGATTTCATCGCAGAAAGCAGCCTCTCCCTGCTTTCCGAAGTCCATCTGAAGAGGCTGAAGCATTCAGGATTCAAGGCCCTCCTCCCAGGAATTGAATCGTGGTTCGACCTCGGGGAGAAGTCGAGGACCGGAAGCATCCAGGGAGAGGAAAAAGTTCGTCGCGTGGCAGAGCACGTCAATATGGTTCTGCGGTATGTCCCGTACGTCCAGACGAACTTCGTCCTTGGCATGGACGGCGACCATGGCGAGGAGCCGTTCGCTCTGACAAAGCAGTTTGTCGACCTTGCTCCCGGCGCGTTCCCCGGGTACTCACTGCTGACAGCGTTTGGCGAAGCAGCTCCACTGAATCTGGAATACCAGCGCGACAGCCGCGTGATTGGGTTTCCTTTTCCCTTCCTGAACAATAACGGCGCAATGAACGTGAAGCCGCTCCATTATGAATGGCCGGAGTTCTATGCGCACGTCATTGATCTCACCAAGTATTCCTTTTCTTCCCGTGCGATCGTGAAGAGGATGACGGCGACCGGGGGTCTCATCCCGAAATGGATGAACGTCGTTCGTGCTATCTCGTCTGAAGGGTATGGGAGGATACGGTACTACGGGGAGATCCGCGCACGACTTCTTGCAGACAGCGGATTTCGTCGTTACTTCGAGCAGGATACGACGGCATTGCCGCAATTCTATGAAGATCGTATTCGCAAAACCCTCGGGCGTTTTTGGGACTGGCTTCCGAAGGGCGCAATCCTTCACAATCCGAAAGCATATCTTGAATCGCAGGCCGGAATGCCTGTCGTTGCGCCCGATGAGGAACGCTCTGTCGCATAATATTCCAGGTTGCTTTCACCGGTCGGCGGACGTACTCACGAATGAGGACCGCGGACAAACAGGTCGCAGATGCGCGAGTACCTAATGACGGGATGCGTAGCAATGACGGACAACGGCACTCTCTGGAAGACCATCCGGACAAATCTGCCTTTACGGACATGGATTCCTATTGCGGAGATCTACAGGGCGGTGGAGAAGCATATCGCTCTTGACGCAGAAGACCTTGATACGAGCCTTTCCCGAACCAATATTCCACGCTGGCGCACGAATGTTCGCCGCGTCTTGAATGGAAAAAAGGAGGCGGGAGGCGTCCACACCAGGCCGCATCCCCCCTCAGCCCGTTCGGACAATCGGGGTTGCTGAACACGCGATTTGAGAGACCAGCAGTTGCATTTGTCCAGGAAAAGCCGTATCATGAATTGTAGTTCAATTGTGTACACCTTTGGTACGTTTTTTGGTAACCCGGTTTCCCGGAGCTCGGTCCACTCGTTATTCCTGCGTGAACTTGTAGCTGAACGGCAAAGATCGCAACCCTGGTGCTTTGAGTGAACGGGGTTGCATTTTTTTTTGGCCCTTCCAAGACTCTTATCAGACGTTTGTACATGACCGCGTCCGCCGGTGGCGGAGATGAAGTCATAGTAAGGAGCTGAACCTTGGAAAAAGGAACAGTCAAATGGTTCAACGAAGCAAAAGGCTTCGGATTTATTACGCGTGAAACGGGCGAAGAGGTATTCGTCCATTTCAAGGAGATCGTGGGGAACGGGTTCAAGACCCTCAAAGAGACCGACAAGGTCGAATTTGAAGTGGTCAGCGGACCAAAAGGACTGCAGGCCAGGAGTGTCTCGAAGATCTAATCTTCAGCACGGACTGTAGATTGGAAAGCCCCACTCGACTGCAATCGGGTGGGGCTTTTCCTTTTTATTCGTGGCAACAGCACCAGCATGAACCTTTCCGCGTCAAGAGGTGTTGCACTACCATTGTGGAAATCTGGTTCTTTTAGGCATGTTCTCAAGAAAAGGAAACCCATAGCGGCGATTGATCTTAAGTTCCCTGCCTGCTAGGTTTGCCTTCTGTTCTTTCTCTTTGTCTTCAGGATCCCCCTATGCTGTCTCCCGGCATCCCTATACTGTGCCGCACAGCCGCGCGTGCTTCCTCCTTCCCGGGGTTCCACGTCCCCCCTTTCAACGACCAAGCGAAATCATCGTTCTTACCCGGCAATCCACCCGTTCTCCCCCCTCACCATTCTCCGATGCACGATGACTACTGCGATGCGTCCAGCCGTGCAATGCGCGATTGCCATCCTCATCGCCCTGGTCTCTCTCCCCGACCGGGCGCTCGCTCAGGGATCCTCTTCCCCGGTCCGCCTTGAAGGGTCTTTGAATCTCTCTTCTGATTGGTATTCTTCACAGGGCATAGACGAACGGCAGCCGCACAGCACCTATCGGGCGATCCTCGCCCCGACTCTTGTACTTTTCGACCAAATCCGCCTCCCGTTTCAGATCTATGCAACGAGCAATGACCGGGGAGTGGTCCAGCCGTTCAATCAGTTCGGCGTCAACCCGCAATTCTGGGGGTGGATAACGCTGCATGCAGGCTACTACTCCGCCCGCATTTCCGACCTCACCATCGGTGATTCCCGGATACTCGGCGGCGGGGTTGAACTCACACCGGGAGATTTCAAATTCTCATTTCTCTATGGACGGATTCAACAATCGGCGGCTGCCGATACCACCAGCGGATTTCGAGGTGCATTCGACCGTTGGGCCTGGGCAGCCAAGATCGGGTACGGCGCAGAATCTTCATTTCACGTTCATTTGAATCTCATGCGCGCATGGGATGACTCATCGTCCCTGAAAAGCCCGCTTCCTGATGTGACCCCGATGGAAAACCTCGTTGCTTCCGTGCAATTCGGACTGCCGATCGTAGGCAGATTCCTCTTCCTTTCTGGTGAGGTTGCCGCCGCCGCGCTTTCCAACGATACCCGAAGCCCTGTTCTTGATGGCACCCCGTCTGCCCTGCTCAACATTTTTACCCCCCGTCAATCGAGCCAGGTGGATGGCGCAGCCACGGCTTCCCTGACGATCACGCCCGCATCGACATGGTCCCTGATGTTTTCTGGACGATGGATTGGTCCGGGCTACGTCACACTCGGTTACGCTCAACTTCCCAATGACGTGCTCGAAGGAACCGTGACACCGAGCGTTCGCCTTTTCGGCAGCGCACTGATGGTGAGAGGATCCATTGGCGTTCAGATGAACAATCTTCGGAGCACTCGCCTTGCGACGACCCGCCGGACCATCGGGAGCGCGAGCGTGAGCCTTCAACCTGCACCGGAATGGGGGCTCGATCTGCAATACTCGAACTACGGGATGCAATCGAATCCGCGGAACGACACTCTGCGCATCGACAATATCTCCCAGTCGATCTCAATTTCTCCGCGGTATTCCTTCCCGGCATTCGGGGGTTCGTCGACGGCCGTTCTCAACTATTCCCTTCAGACCTTCACTGATTTCAATACGGTAACGGGGACGCTCAGCAACAACCGGACGAACTCCGGAGTTGGATCATGGATCATTGCGTGGCAATCGTCACTGCGTCTTTCGACGAGCCTGATGTATACCATCTGCTCGACCGCTCTCATTCAAACAATCGTCAAGACGGGAAGTGAAACCGTCGGGTATTCGTTCTTCAATAATACTCTGACGACAAATGTGACGGGGGGATATACGATCGTCGAGACGACCGGCACCGATGGGCAATTCAATGCGCGCATCTCCTTCGGCTATACCCCCGGAAGGTGGGGCACATTCACGCTGAGTCTTTCCACCAGTCAGTACGTCTTTGATCCGAGCTCGGCGTCGACCTCGTACAGAGAACATACAGGCAACCTCCAATACAGCTACACCTTTTAAAGGGAATGGAAATGAAGCGATTCGGGATTCTCGCTCTCGCTTGCCTCATCGGGGTACCCGCGGCACTGGGACAGGTGACAATGACCCTTGTGCTTCGGAACCCAATGCCGTCCAGTCTTGATGTCTGGGAACAGGATCCCAGCACGATCCAACTCATCATTCAGGCGGGTCCGAACGGTTTTTTCCAGTCCGCGCATGTCGAATTTACGATCACCGATCTTGCGTCGAATGCACTCGTCGCGTCGTCCCGCCCGAACGATCCGGCAATCCCCACATTCTCGGCGAATCCCAGCAGCACGCTTACAAAGTTTGGAAGAGACATTGTCGTCGCCTCGGCGGTGACGATTGATCCAAAATACAAGGACGTCGCGTCGACCACGAACAGCATCCCGGAGGGCGACTACGAGTTCTGTGTGAAGCTGGTGGGATTGCAGGGCCAGGAAATCGCCACGATCGGAGCGAAGTGCCGGAATTTCACTGTGCTCGTTCCAGACCCGCCGGTGTTGACGGCCCCCGCGGACGGCGGGACGGTATCTTCCATCGTTCCCCCGACTTTCATGTGGACACCCGTCACCGTTCCCGGAGGATCGGTCATCTCCTACAAACTTGTTATTGCTCCGATGTTCCAGGGACAGACCCCGAAGAATGCGATCGATCAGAACCAACCGCTTACGACCGTTACCGCAGTCGCGCCGAACTATTTTTATGCACCCGCGAACCCTCCGTTTTCCCTTTCTCCTTCCGCCATCGGATTCGCGTGGCAGGTGCAAGCTGTCGATCAGATCGGTCGTCCGGCGGCAAAGAACGAGGGCAAGAGCCAGGTCGCATCATTCACGCTCGATACATCATCGACTCCTCCGCCTTCGGCCCAGAATCAACCTTCCGGGAACTGCAACGACCCTTGCACGACATCGATGCCATCGGACCAGTCTCCCGGCGGATCCTTCGGTCCGGGTGATGTTCTCAAGATCGGTTTGTTCAGCATGACTCTGGTGCATGCCTCCGGATCCGGATCGTCATTGACAGGGGACGGCACGATTGCCGTCCCATTTCTGAAGGCGCCGGTCCTTGTTGCATTCAAGAACATCCAGGTCAACGCAAAGAAGGAGGTCTTCAACGGAAACGTCGACGCCCTGCAAATGCAGGGCTCCCCTATCCCGGAGAATGTTGCAAATGATTTTGGACAAGCCCTCGGTCTCACGAACAACGACATCGCCACCTATTACGGTTACGCGTCACAGGCTTCCCGCCTCGTCAGTGCGTTCGTGGCGTCGACCCCGACGGGGTTGCCGATCGGCCTTGACCAGACAATCGCCGGCGAACATTTCGTCCTTGCCGTCATCGGAATGGAGTTTCAACCGACTAGCGCGAAACTCAATGCGGTGACCATTTATGATCTTCCCGATATGGGCCCGAACATCGCCCTGGGTCTTGGTGCGCGCAACATGTGTTTCTCGCCAGCGGGCATTTCCAGCAGCCAGGGCGTCCTCTATCTTGCCGCCGATATCGGGATTGATAATCCCGGCTCGTTTGGATTCCGCTTCAAGGCCCCGAGCCCGCCGGCGGATTCCGGAACCTTCATGGCATGGGACTGCAACGGCTTTCAGGAATTCAGGCTTGCAGCCGACGTCACCATGCCGAGGGATTGGCTTGTACCGAATCCGGACAACGGTGTCGACCAAGTGAAAGCCCATCTGAAGGCGGTCATTCAGAAGAAAGGCGACTGGATTGCCGCCGCCACTCTGGACAAATGCATGCTTGCCGGGGCGAATGGATTCGCGCTCGAAGTCCAGGAGATGTCGTATGATCACTCCGACCTCCGCAACCCTGACGGCATCGTGTTCCCAGCCAGCTACACTGGCACCAAAGGAACAGACTGGCACGGCTTCTTCATCAAGAAGGCGTCCATCACCCTTCCGCCTTCGTTGAAGACACACAACGGCGGGCCACCCACGGTCGAAGCGGACAACTTCCTGATCGACGGGACGGGCCTGACGGCTGACTTTCTTGCGACGAACATACTCCAATTCCCGCAGGGAGATTTCGCCGGCTGGGGTGCCAGTATCGACGCAATCGAGATCCACCTTCTGAGCAGCAGCCTGACACGAGGCTCCATGGGAGGACGTCTCATGCTGCCGATTTGCACCGAGTCCAGTCCTCTCGTTTACACGGCTCTGCTGTCCCATCCCAAAGACCCGAAGGGTCCCCTGGCATTCGATTTCTCCATCAATCCGACGAACGATCTGAAGTCGGATCTCTGGGCGGCGACGTTCACCCTCGACAAAACATCCCACATCACGCTCACGGAAAGTTCGGGATCGTTTTCTGCTGCAGCCCTGCTCAATGGAAGCCTCTTGATTTCAGGCGATGTCGGATCGGCGATGCGCGCGGTTCCGATTGTCAAGCTCGAAGGGATCCGCTTCCAGAACTTCGGCCTCCTTTCCCAGGCACCATACGTTTCGATGGGCAACTGGTCCCTGAGCTCTCCACAGCATTCCATTTCGGGATTCCCGATTCAGCTTGATGACATCGGACCCGCAGTTGGAGGCGATGCCAGCGGCATCCGGCTCGGGCTTCAGGCCTCGGTGACGTTTGTCCTGATGGACGGTAACCCCGGGCTGGCAGGAAAGACCACCTTTGTTGTCTGGGGAAAAATGCCCTTCAACGACTTCCCCAACAAATTCAAATTCGACGACGTGGAATTGAACCGGATCGACATCAAGTCCGATCTCGGGGCGGTGTCGATCGACGGGAGTATCGCGTTCTTTCATTCCAATCCGACCTATGGCAATGGATTCCGGGGTGCGATCAGCGCCACGTTTGCTGAAATGTTTGCCGCCAAGGCAACAGCGCAGTTCGGCTGCGTTAACGGGACGAACTATTGGTATGTGGATGGGATGTTCCTCACAGACCTCGGGATCCCCTTCGGCAACTCCGGACTCGGACTGTTCGGCTTCGGTGGCGGTGCGTACTATCACATGACACGTTCCGCGAACCAGCCTGACCTCAGCAAAGCCCCGAGTTTTTCGGGCGGTGGCGCCAATGCGCCTGCGGATGACAGCCCTGACCCGAGCCGTCCAAGCAATTCCGGCGTCGTCTATGTTCCGGACGTCAACACCGCCATGGGCTTCAAGGCCGGGGTGACGATCGGCACGTATCCCTCCGCAGCACCGTTCTCCGCCGACGTCGCGTTCTCCATGGAGATCCTGACAAGCGGCGGCGTCGGGAAGATCGCATTTGACGGCAACGCGTACATGATCAGCCCGGGAGTGACCAATCGATCGTCTGCGCTCTTTCTTGCCAATGCCAACATCACCTACGATTTCCCGAATAAGGTCTTCGATGCGAACTTCTCGTATTGGACAAGCACGACGCTTGCCCCGATTCTCAAAGTCAACGGATGGGCCAATCTACACTTCGATCCATCCAACTGGCATATCCTTGTGGGAACACCGCAGAACCCGAACTCCGCGACCTTCTATAGTCTCATGACGTCGACCTGCTACTTCATGGCAGGCACAGATATCCCCGCGCCGGATTTCAACAATTTCCCGATGAAGAAGGACATCGAAGCGGCAATCGGCAGCCCCTTGCCCGATGTGCATATGCCGATCCCCGGCGGCCCCACGGAAGGTCTTGCCTTCGGGCTGACATCGAGTTACGACACTGGAGATCAACAATTCGCGTTCTTCTATGGGAGAGTGGGAGTCGGGTTCGGCTTCGATGTTGCGCTGACGCATGACCTGACTCGCGTCTGTGACAATACCGGGAGTCCGCCGGGCGTCAACGGCTGGTATGCGATGGGACAACTGTACGGGTATGCCCTCGCAAGAGGTGGCATCGACATCGATCCGTTTGGCAAGGTCGATCTGGTCGACGTTGGTGCCGGCTTGCGCTGTGTCGTGATGGCGCCCAACCCCATCTATGCAGAGGGGACCTTCGGTGCTCACGTCAAGGCGCTGGGCGGTCTGGTCCAGGGTGACATTGCATTCACGTTTACTTTCGGCAAGCAATGTGTGGTGCGGAGCGAATCACCTCTGGCAAAGATCGATCTTATTACCGATATGCAGCCGGAAGATGGAGACAAGGGTGTCTCCGTCCTTGCCGTTCCGACCGCCGCGCTGATCTTTGCCGTCGATGAACCGCAAGATTTCGAGATCATCAACCAGGATGGGTCAGTCGGGACAAGAACGTTTTCGATCCATGTCAAAGACTTCACGGTGGTCAATGCAAACACCGGTGCTCCGGTCGACGGCAGTTGGTCCCTTTCTGATGACAATTTCAATGTCAAGTTCGGCCTGAAAACGGACCCTCTACCGGGCAAGGCGTCGGTGAAAGCCACGCTGACAGTCTATGCCGATGAATGGATCAACGGTCAGTGGAAGCCCGCGCTGAAGATGGACGGAACGCCGATTGAGCAGTCCAAATCTGTCGTCTTCACTACCGGTCCTCGTCCGGATTCGATTCTGAAACAAATGGTGTATGATTCCTGGCCGCTTGACGCCCAGAAGAACTATCTGCAGGACGAAATCCGGACGGGACGGTTCCAGGGGATCTTTGGATATCTGTTCACAGTGCCTGGCACATATTTCGTGCGATTGATACCGATCGATGGCGGCTCGTCGATCGAGATTCCCTGTTCGTATGACGCCGGACGAGGGGGCATCGTGATTCCGCTTCCGACGCTCGCAAATGCGTCCAGATACGCATTCCAGGTCATCCGCAGGACGGAAGGCGGTCTCCTTACCGCGCCGCTTGGAGGTGGCAATCTCAAACGAATGGTCTCGGGAACGATCGGACTGGCGCAGCAGCCAACCGCAATCGGCACCGTGCACGCGGGCGATTCGCCGGCATTCCTGAACCCCGGAGGTTCCGCACTCTCCATATTTACGCGAAAACTCCCCGGGACAGAGATCAAGTCGAACGAGAAGCTCCTTTACGTATACTACTTCAGGACCTCCCAGTTCAATACGCTTTCGCAAAAGGTGCAACAAATGTCCTTTACAAAGACCGACTACATCAAGTACTGGGAGACGCGTGAACGACTCGTGCCGCACTTCTCGACGGGCGAGGATCTGGACGACTATGAAATGTATAACTATACGACGCGGGGCATCACCGGGATTCCACAGGTTCAGCGACCGCTCGTCACGGTTACTGCTCACGTGCCGTCTGAACGCTGGTTTACGCAGTACGCATGGCCGAAAGTGTATAGCCACGTGCAGGCCATGAAGTTCGCCGGGCTCTGGCCCGAACAACTGGAAGACCAATTCTTCCTCCTCCTCGGGATGGTGAATTTCGATGTGACAGCCGTGTTCCAGAACGCCTCCGGCGGAAAACTGAGAGTCTTTTCATTTTCCGGCTTAGGATTCCTCCACGGCGGCGGCACATCAACGTATGTGGGCGGTTCCGGGCCGGGAGATATCCAGGTGAAGTACATGCACGGTGAGCAAATCCCCGGGGACTATTTCTCCCTCTGGTTCAAATCCCATCTGATCACGCTGGGATATGCGCGCGGGGATTGCGACGACCCTGAATCAAATTTGTACGGCAAGCAAGATTGGATTGATCAGAACAGCAGCTGGATCAACTACTTCAGCGGGCTCGATCTCTCGGCTTCTACTTCGGGCGAAACGCCGATGTACCAGGGAGGGTATATGCTCAACTTCATCTTCGGGCCGAAGTTCACCTGGTCGGCGGGCAACCCCTGGATCAAGAAAGAGTTCTGGTACGGACCCAGCCCGATGCAAACGATCTTCAATGGCGGCATGAAGTCATCCGCGGCGACGAAAATCATTACAACGCCTTCAACAAGCAAGAGCAGGACAAGCACGAAACGACTGAAAGTGACCCACTGACATGAGAAACCGGACTTTATCCAGTCAATTCCTGATTCCGTTGATTCTCATCGGGGTCGGAGCGATTGTCACCCCTGCCCAGAGTCAGACGGCGAAACACCCGGTGTTTGTGCCTACAGTCCCTGCGAACGGAATCCCCCGCGCCGATTCCCTCGACAAGTATGGGACGATGCTCGAACATGGTGATTCAGCCTCAGTGGCAAAAGCGAACGCGGCGGGTCATACCGGAGCAAATCCTCGCCCGCGTACGGCCGAGATCATCGTCCTCTCACGGGCGGCAGGCGACTCGATCGTCCTTCGATGGGGTGCATCCACGCCCGGCGGGTGGTCGTCCGCCAACAAGACGGGGTTCATCATCTCCCGTGGTACCGTGCAACAAGACGGCAGCGTCGACAAACGCACGATCATTACGCTGACACGCGAGCCGTTGCGCCCCTGGACAATGACTGAATGGGCTGCGCGCGCAAACCACGCTGACCGGTGGGCGGCAGTCGCTGCAGGCGCCCTCCATGCGAAATCGTTCGTCCCGGAAATCCAGAAAAGTACCGAGGTCGGTACGATCAAAGCGGCAGTCGACGAACTGTTCGCCCGCTACGCTTACGCCATGCTCGCTGCCGACAACGATCCTGTTGCCGCCAACGGCCTTGCCCTTCGATTCGTTGATCGCACGGCTGAGCGGGGGAACCAATATGTCTATACCGTCCGACCCGCAAAAAAAGACACCACCTACACTGTCAATGAAGGCGGAACGGTCGCCAGTCCGGGGGAGCTCCTCCCTGTCCCTCCCCCGCCCGACCTGCAAGCCGAAGCGCTTGACCGGCTTGTCATCCTTCGTTGGTCTCAAGGTCCTCTCGGGAGTCGCTACGGCGGGTTCTACATTTCTCGCTCTGACGACGGCGGTACCACGTACCGCCGATTAAATGTCAACTTGTTCATCCCCGGCGGACAATCGGCGCAATCCGAGGCAATCGCCTACCCCGATTCCGCAGTTGTAGATTATCATCACTACCGCTACCGCGTGCAAGGAGTCTCTCCCTTTGGAGAACTCTCGGAACCGGCCGAAGTCGAGGCGATGCCTCATGACATCACCCCTCCTCCGCCCCCGATTGCCCAACGACCCATCGATATGGGTAGACACGGCATCAAGCTCTCCTGGGATATTCCATCGGTTCCTCCGGATTTCCGCGGGTTCCTTGTCCTGCGAAGCGCGTTCTGGCAAACGGGCTACCACGCTGCCCAGGAACGCCCGGTCTCCACCACGCCTCTTTCCGATGATGATGCCATAGCTCTTGCCATCCAGAAGCATCTTCTCCAACCGTCGGTGAGAGAGTACACTGATTCGCTTGGTGTCGCCGATGAGCCATACTATATCGTTGCTGCGCTCGATACCTCCGGGAACATCAGCAGATCGTTTCCCGTCTATTCTGAGCGGATCGACACCACGCCACCGAGCATACCAACGGGATTCGCCGGGACGATCGACACGACGGGGGTCGTCACTCTGCATTGGCATCCCGGCCCCGAGCCGACGTTGCTGGGGTATAGAGTGTACTGGTCCAACTCTCCCGTCGATACGTTTGCAGTTCGCGTCGGTCGTGTTATCGCCGACACCATGTTCACCGACACGGTTTCGGTGAGCACCCTGACACGGAAGGTCTTCTACAGGATCGCCGCCGTCAACCGGCGGTATATTCCATCCAAGTTCTCTCCGATTCTGGCGATCACACGTCCCGACCTCGTACCGCCGGCGAGTCCGATCTTTACGTCCGTTCTTGTGTCGGACACTGCTGTCGTTCTCGGGTGGGCGCCCAGTCCGAGTCTGGATGTGCGTTCCCATCGGATTCTCCGGAGGACTACGCGCGACTCGTTGTGGACAGCGCTGCGCACGTTCGGGCGACAGGATTCCCTCTATGTTGACAAAGATGTCATCCCTCGAACGGTGTACGAGTATGCGGTCGAAGCTATCGACAGCTCCGGCCTTCATTCAAAACCTTCGCCGACCGTGACTGCCCGACCATATGATACCGGCATCAGGCCTGGGGTCAAAGATCTTCACGCCCTCTATCAGGAAAAGGAGAATGTTATCACTCTTACTTGGGCGTATGCGCCCATCAAGAAAGAGAAGTTCTGGTTTGTTGTCTACCGGGATGCTGGGGCAAACGGGCTGACGACCTACAAGGCCGTCGATGGCTCTCTTCGAACCTTCAGAGATACACCGGACACCGGCAAAGGGACATACCGATATGCAGTGAAGGTCGCCACCGAGGTCGGCGGTCAGGCCCCTCTTTCGGAGCAGGTTGCGGTCGTTGTCCGGTAGGGCGTCGAATCGAAGAGTGTTGCACGAGGGGTGATATGAGCAAGGCCCCGTCCGACATCCGTCGGGCGGGGCCTTGTTACAGAACAATCCTGAAAACGGTGATTAGCGCCCGTTTGTCGGCGTTGGAAGCGTCTGCGAAGGCGCTGTCTGTGCTGGAGCTGTCTGCGATGGTTCAGACGTCGGCGGCAGCTGCGGGGTCATGGCTCCGTGCGACGGAGTTCCGCGTTGCAGGATGCTGTCAATTCTTGTTCCCTGACGCGGGAGAAAGAAGATGTTGGTGACCAGCGCCACGATGATGAAGAGTGCGGCAAGAATCTGCGTCCCGCGAATCAGGAAATCGGCAGTCCGACGGACGCCGAACATCATCCCGACGTTTCCCCCGCCAAACGTCCCCGCCAAACCCCCGCCCTTGCTTGACTGCATCAGGATGACAAGGATCAACAAGACGCTTACGATGACTTCAAGAGCAATCAGGAATGTAAACATGCGGATTCCGGGAATATGACACTGTTTTGGCTATAGTACTTCAATATACGCACTTCAGCAAACTGAAGCAACAGAACACCTCCCCCTCATCTTCACAGCCTTTCATATCGACGAAAAATTTAAGACTTAAACTCTCAAACCTAAAATTCTATCCATCATACCCCCACCTGTTCAGCTTATCCCATGTCACGCCTTCCCCTGTTCCTCCATTCTCCCCCTCTCCAGACCCCCCGTTTCGCAAAATGCTCTCCACATATTTCCCCAGAACATCGAACTCGAGGTTCACCTTCGTTCCAACGCCTGCGGTTGCCAGCGTTGTTACTTCCAGCGTGTGTGGTATGATCGACACGGTAAAGAAATTCTCCTCCACGGACGCAATCGTCAGGCTGATCCCATCCACTGCGATGGAGCCCACAGGAATGACATAACGCCTGAACTTTTGTGGGAAGGCAATTCGAAGGACCTTGCTCGTTTCCCTGGGCTCGATTCCCGCGATCCATCCGACACAGTCCACATGACCCAGGACAACATGCCCGCCGAGCCGGTCGGAGAGCCGCATGGGCAATTCGAGATTGATTGTCGATCCCGGTTGCAGCTCCCCGAGCGTCGTCTTCTGTAGTGTTTCTTCGACTGCGACCACTGAGAACCGGGTTTTCGTCCGCTGGACAACCGTCTGACACGCCCCATTCAGGCTCACGCTGTCTCCGACATGCAACTCGGATGAGGACGCAGGAGCTTGTACTGTAAGGGACACTCCTCCACCGATTTTCTCCGCACTGATGATCTTTCCGATATCGGTGATGATTCCTGTGAACATGATGTTCTGCCTTTCGTTAGATTCCATCACACCCCCATCTCAAGAGCTCTCCTTCCCCCGTGCACAAAATACTTCTTGCGAAAAGCGCGCACGAGCACGTCCCTGCCTACGTGGGCAGCGTTCATTGTCCCCATCGCGCGCTCCTGGGGTTTGAAAACGGGACTTAATCCGCCGGTAAACGCTGCTGTCCCTCTTCCAATAATCCTCGGGGCAACGAAAATGCTCCACTCATCGACCAGGCCTGACTCCGCGAACTGCCTGAAGAGATCGCCTCCCCCTTCCACGAGAATCGATCGGATCCCCCCTTCGTATAGCACCTGCACAAGGTCACCCAGTTCGATACGCGACCCCTTCCCACGAATAGCGAACACTTCCACACCCCGACGGGCGAGTGACCGCACTACACTGCGATGTTGTTCAATGGCTTTCAACGTTGTGCAAAGGATCACCCTCCGTTCATTTGCGGCGGGAAATTGCATCTCCTTCGACGTCAAACGGAGCTTTCCATCCAGCACGACAACGGTGGGCTGCCGGCCCTTGCTGTGCCGCACGCTCAGGGATGGGCGATCAATGCGGACCGTGGATGCACCGACGAGGATTGCATCATGCATTGCCCTCCACCGGTGAACAAGCCGACGCGACTCGAGGGAACTGATCCATCGTTCTGCGCTCCCGGAGATCTTTCCATCGAGCGATTGTGCAATCTTGACGTGAACGTACGGTCGCTGTTCGGTGATGTGCGTGAAGAAGTGCCGGTTGAAAAATGCGGCCTCGGCTCCCAGTATCCCGACGCAGACATCGACGCCATTCGCTGAAAGCAGCCGTGCGCCGTTACCTTGGACCAACGGATTGGGATCCTTTGTCCCGATTACGACACGACGGATGCCGGCCTCGATGAGGGCCGGAGCGCACGGCGGCGTTCTTCCCTGGTGCGAGCATGGCTCGAGGTTGACGTATAGGGTCGCGCCCTGCGGGTCCTCCCGGCACGACCGGAGGCATTCGATTTCCGCATGCGGCCCGCCCGACCGCTTATGCCATCCCTTTCCGATGATCCGGCCGTGTTTTTCCAGGATCGCACCGACCATGGGATTGGGACTGGCAAAGCCGGCGCCCCGGGCAGCGAGCTCGAGACATGCATGCATCATTCCGCGGTCGTGCTCGTCCTGTCGCGAGGGATTCATTGCTTCAGCCAGAATTTGAACGTCGACCCGGAACCAACCTTGCTTTCGACGACGACCGAGCTCCCGTGGGCTTCGACGATGTGTTTGACAATGGCCAGGCCGAGTCCGGTGCCCCCAACCTCACGTGATCGGTCTCGATCCACCCGATAAAACCGTTCGAAGATCCTCGCAATATGCTCCGGTGGAATACCGGACCCGGAGTCTTCGACCCATACCTCGATCTTTGCGTCCTTCATCTTCGCGCCGCAGACGATGTGCCCTCCTCGATCAGTATATTTGATGGCATTGTCGATCAGATTCGTGAGGGCCTGCTTGAGCCGCGCGCGGTCCCCAAACGCCGTTCCCCCGGCCGCGATCTCGATCGACGTCGTCAAGGACAGCGATTTTTTCTGCGCATTCTCTATCATCTCCTCCACCGCGGCGTTGATCAGCTCCCGGACATCAAAATAGCGGAAGCTCATCTTCATGTCCCCCGATTCAATCCTCGAAATCTCGATCAGATCGTCGAGCAGCGTGCTGAGACGCGCGGCATGTTTGTGGGCTTTCTCGAGGAATTCCTTGTTGACCGAGGGATCGTCTACGGCTCCGTCAAGGAGCGTTTCGATAAATCCTTGAATGGAAAAGATCGGAGTTCGAAGCTCGTGGGAGACATTCCCCAGGAATTCCGTGCGAACACGCTCCAGCTTCCGGAGCTGTTCGATGTCGTTCGACAGTTTTCCGGCGAGATCGTTGATCGCCTGTGCCAGTGTCCCGAATTCGTCGCGCGATTTTACTTCGATCCGCTGCTGCAAGTCCCCGTCACGGATTCGGACGGCCATTGCCGCCATCCCGAGGATCGGACGGGTTACGCGCCGGGAAACCTGCAGGCTCACGACAATGGTTACGATTACGACAAACAACCCGACACTCCAAATGATGGCCTGAATCCTGTTGTCGATCGCAACGATTTCATTCAGACGCAGCGCCGTTCTGACGAATCCGGAATCCAGCGAGCCGAGCCGGGGCCCGGTGACCATCTTTGCCGCATAGAGAAGGTCTTCATCCAGCGAAACACTATGCCGCTTGTCCGTTCCCGTCCGCGACGTCCGCGCGAGGAGCACCTCCGGCCTATGTCCGTGATTTTCGAGGCGGGAGAGCGAATCACGGATGACTTCCGAATCGAACAGGACGACGCCATCACGACGGATCAGCGTGAGCCGGAGGTCAAGCGTTCTCGCCAGGTGGATGAGCTCCTCGTCGGTATCCCCTGCCGGATCCACCGTAAGGCGCCCGGATTCGAACAGGGACGAAAGCGCCTCGGTTTGTTGTCGCAAGCTTGTGACCGACCGGTCATCGAGGTACGCGTTGATCTGGGACGAGGCCAGAATGCTCAGCAGCACGATCCCCCCGATCGCGAGGACGACATAGGATATGGTAATTTTCGTTTTGATGGTCATAGGTCATCCGGGGGGTGCGAGGATTCCCAGCAAGGATGTTTGTCCTGAGGAGATATATGCTCAGGAGCGATACCGGTAGCCGACGCCTTTGATGGTCTCTATGGCTGCAGCATCGTCCCCCAGCTTCTCCCGGATCTTGCGAATGTGCACGTCGACCGTCCGATCGACGACAATCACGTCGGCCCCCCAGATGGTATTGAGAAGCATTTCACGGGAGTACACTTTACCCGGGTTGGAGGCAAGAAGGGCAAGCAGCTCGAATTCTTTGCGAGGGAAGAACACCTCTTTTTTTCCGATTGTTACCGTAAAAGTGGAACGATTGATTTCAATCCGGCCGACCTTGATCACCCCTTCGTCGATTGCATCTCCGCGGGGGGGTTCGTATCGTCGGAAGACTGCTTTGACACGGGCCACGAGCTTTCGCGGGCTGATCGGCTTCTGGATATAGTCGTCGGCCCCGAGTTCGAGCCCGACCACCTCGTCGATTTCTCCTGCCTTCGCCGTGAGGAAGATAATGGGAATCCGCGACGTCTTCGGGTCGCCCTTCAGTCTCCTGCACGCCTCGAATCCGTCCATGACCGGCATCATCAGATCGAGGATCACCAGGTCGCAGGCAGTAGCCTTGTCGATCGCCTGAAGACCGTTGTGCGCGACGCTCACCTCGTATCCTTCTTTTGTGAGGTTGTAGCGGATCAGATCGACGATATCCCGCTCATCATCCACCACGAGAACGCGCTTCTTCATGACGATTTCCCTGCGTGTTCTGCCAGGCCGATCTCTTTCCCGAGCCGGGCGGAACGGTACACCGCATCAACAATTCTCATCCTCTGGAACGCTTCGTCGACCGTCGAGATCACTGCGTGTTTGCGCCGCACCGCGCCGAGGAAGTGGCGCAGCTCGTTCTCGTAGGACTTCCGGAAATTGGCCTGTCGATTTTCGATCTTGGCAGGGGCAACGTTGACGAGATTGCCATGAAGCGGCTTGATTATCCGCAAAGGCTGAAGGCTCGCCGTTCCTTCGGTGCCGAAAAAAAAGCCGTAGTACACATCCTCCTCCACAGTCATCGACCAGCTGACTTCAATGATGATCGACGATCCATTGGCAAGTGTCAGGGTGGCCAAGGCAGTGTCTTCCACCCCTTTGGTCCGGTGATGGTAGAGGTGAGACCCGACGCGAACAACCTCAGGATAGCCCATGAGCCACAACGCCATATCGAGCATGACGATGCCAAGATCAACGAAGACGCCACCGCCCGACTTTTCCGCATTCAGGTACCAGGATGCATCACGCGGACTTTTTCGAAGCCACCCCGTCCGCGCGTAGATCACCTTCCCGAGCTCCTTCCCTTCCAGAAAGCTCTTCAAGATCATGATATCGGGCCGGAAGCGATGGTTCATCCCGACCATCACGACCTGCTTGTGCGCCCGCGCCACTTCGGCGATCGCGGCGGCCTCATCGGAGTGGCGTGCAATCGGCTTCTCGATGAGGACATCGACCCCGCTCTCGATGGCGGCGATGGCCAGCGCCCTGTGTGCATCGGTCGAAGAACAGATGACGACCGCCTTCAATTCCTCCTCCCGAAGCATCGCCGCAATGTCGCCATAGGTCTTTGGAATACCAAACTTCTCGGCGACGAGACGGGCCTTCGCCCTGTCACGGTCGCAGAGCGCGACGATCTCGACATCCGGAAATTTCAGCAGAAGGGGAAGATGAATCACCTGCGCTACCCAGCCAACGCCGACAACGCCGATGCGAACCCGGTCCATTTAGGGCACCAAGGATGAGTGAGAAGCCTGCGATGAGGGGACGGAATGCGCGTCCGCGCGAAGGAATTCCCGGACAACGGCGGCAACTCCTTCGGGGTCAAGCCGGAGTTCAGAGTACAATTCAGCAGGTGTTCCGTGATCGATGAAGCGATCAGGGATGCCGTGAAGCATCACCGGAATGCCCGGGTCTTTTGCGGAGAGATATTCCACCACAGCGCTCCCGAACCCTCCGATCGTCGTGTTGTCTTCCAGCGTGAGAAACCTCGGGATGCGGTTTGCAAGGTCGTCGAGCAACGCCGTGTCAAGCGGCTTGATAAATCTCATGTTGACAACCTCGCATGAGATCCCTTCTCCTTCGAGAACAGCCGCAGCACGCACGGCAACGTTCACCATTGCGCCGACCGCAAGCAACGCGATGTCGCTCCCTTTCCGGAGTGTCTCCCCCTTGCCGATGGGCAGGAGGTCGAACCCGTCCTTCAGCGGAACGCCGAGGCAATTGCCGCGCGGGTACCGGAGCGCGATCGGTCCTTCCTTGTGCTTTGTTGCGGTGAACAGCATATCCCGCAGCTCGTTCTCGTCCTTTGGTGCCATGACCGTCATGCCCGGGATCAAGCGGAGATAGCTCAGATCGAAGGCACCATGGTGGGTGGGGCCGTCGGCACCTACGAGCCCTCCCCTGTCCAGGGCGAAGACCACATGAAGATGCTGGAGCGCTACGTCATGAATGATCTGGTCGAATGCACGTTGGAGAAACGTCGAATAGATCGCGACGACCGGTGTGCAGCCCTGTGTTGCAAGTCCTGCCGCGAACGTCACCCCATGCTGCTCCGCGATCCCGACGTCGTAGAACCGGTCGGGCAACTTCTGTTGAAGCACATCGAGACCGGTCCCATCCGGCATGGCCGCGGTAATGCCGACGATAGTCGGGTCATCCATGGCGAGTTGTGCCAACGCTTCGCCAAATATCTTTGTGTATGACGGTGGTCCGCTGGACTTCTTCAGTGAGACGCCCGTGATCTTGTCAAAGGGTGTCACACCGTGGAAATTCTGCGCGTCGTGTTCGGCTGGCGCATATCCTTTACCCTTCTGAGTGCTCACATGGATAAGGATCGGGCCGCCGAATTCTTTCACCTCCCGGAAGATCTGGACAAGCTGCGGCAGGTTATGCCCGTTGATGGGGCCGAAATACCGGAAGCCGAGGGCCTCGAAGAGGATGCCCGGGGTGACGATGACCTTGATCCCTTCCTCCAGGCGTGCCGCAGCCCGACGGATACGATCGCCGATGCTGTCGAATTTTCCTGCAAGCTCGTAGATGTTCTTCTTGACGCGGTTGTATCCGGGGTTGGCGATCAGACCAGTGAAGTAATTCGAAATGGCCCAGACGTTTCCAGCAATCGACATGTTGTTGTCGTTCAAAATCACAATCATGTCTTTCTTCAGCAGGCCGGCGTTGTTCATCCCTTCGTAGACCATGCCGCCAGTCATCGACCCGTCGCCCACGATCGCCACGACCTTGTAGTGCTCGTTGATCAGATCGCGTGCAGCAACCATTCCCAGAGCAGCGGAGATGGCGGTACTGGCATGCCCGGCGCCGAATGTATCGTACTCGCTTTCGGATCTCTTCAAGAACCCACTGAGCCCATGCCGCTGACGGATCGTCCCGAAACGATCCTTTCGCCCGGTGATAATCTTGTGCGGATACGCCTGATGACCGACATCCCACACGAGTTTGTCATAGGGGGTGTTGAACACATAGTGAAGCGCTACGGTAAGTTCCACCGCACCGAGACCAGCTCCAAGGTGACCGCCAGTATGCGAAACGACGTCAATCAGGTATTCACGAACGTCATTGGCCAGGAGACGCAAATCGCCCAGAGAAATGTTTCGAAAATCCGCAGGGTCATTCACCCGATCGAGAATCTGATACTTTTTCTCACTCATTCGGCAATTCCGCAGTGTCGTCAATGATCTTGAGCGTTCCCGCCAGATCCTTTTCAAGCCGTTTCACAGTCAACGAGGCCTGCTGCAGTCGCTCTGCGCAGGCACGCGTCAAGGTGAGCCCTTCTTCATACAAAACGAGAGATTCCTCGAGGGACAACTTCCCTTCCTGGAGAATGTCCGCGATCTCCTCCAATCGGTGCAATCCCTCCTCGATCGAGGCTGAGGGCGTCGATTTTTTCTTTGTAGTCATAGTCGCATTCTCAGTCGATCGTTGACCGCGTTCTTCCGTCCTTGAACTCGAGCTCAACCTTATCCCCGGACCGAAGGACCGACGACCGGACGATCACGTCTCCTGCACGACGCACTAGCGCGAAGCCCCGCTCCAACGGCAGGCGGGGATCAAGAGCGGCAAGACGCTGTGCGCCTGCCCGATGACGTGATTCGATCAGTGTACGTTGATGGACAACGGCCAATGAAAGGTTTTGTTGAAGATCGTCAATGCGCTGGACATACTGTCGCAGAAGATCGGCCGGTCGGGAAAAGCCGTAACTGGTCAAGAGGTGGGCAATCCTCTCTCTTCGCTCTGCTAGCTGGTTCTCGACTTCTCGTTTGATAGTATACCAAGAATTGGCCATTTGATCAAGAATGGTCAATCGGTCTGGAACCACCAATTCTGCCGCCGCTGAAGGGGTCGGGGCCCTCAAATCCGCGACAAAATCCGCGATCGTATAGTCCACTTCATGGCCGACGGCGCTGACGATCGGGACCCGTGATCGTGCAAGCGCCCGCGCAACCGGTTCTTCGTTGAACGCCCACAGATCTTCAAGCGACCCTCCTCCACGTCCGACGATCATCACATCCAGATCGGCGATCGTATTCAGTTCGTCAATCCCGTCAGCAATGTCTTCTGCTGCGCCGACACCCTGGACCTGCGCTGGTCGGAGGATAATCTCGACGGCGGGGAAGCGCCGGCTGATTACAGTGAGAATATCCTGGAGCGCCGCCCCGGAGGCTGAAGTAACGATGCCGATCCTCTGTGGGATCTGCGGAATCGGTCGTTTCCGCGACACGTCAAACAGCCCTTCTTTTTCCAGTTTGAGTTTCAGCCGATCAAAGGCAATCTGAAGCTCTCCCACTCCCATTGGCTTGATGCTTGATGCATCAATCTGGTATGCGCCGCGGGGTTCGTACACGGTGATACGCCCGCTCACAACCACTTTCATTCCGTCCTGCGGCCGGAAGGCAAGCATGCCGACCCTGCTTCGCCACATGACACCGCTGAGTTGTGCTGAGGCATCTTTCAGAGAGAAATAGAAATGACCCGAAGTATGGATCTTCGAGTTGGACAGTTCCCCCGTGACAACGACGGAGGAGTAGCCCACTTCGAGCGTCGACTTGATACGACGGGTGAGTTCAGAAACCGAGAGGACCTTTTGTTCCCCGGCCGGAGAGAGGTGAGCGATTGAAGTCATGCGTTGAATATACGCCTTTTCCCGTCTTTCTGCATGCCACCCGGTTGACCCTTGACTCTTGTCCATTGACAACCGTCTATCGATCCTTATACGAAAACTCCTTATCTTGGCACTTCATTACTAGGAGGCTTCATGAAACTGGATGTTCTCGCCATCGGCGCGCACCCCGATGATGTCGACCTTTCGTGTGGCGGGACCGTCATCAAAATGGTGAGACAAGGCAAAAGTGTGGGCGTCCTCGACATCACGCGGGGAGAACTCGGAACACGAGGCACTGCGGATATTCGTGCCCAAGAGGCAAATGATGCCGCTGTCATCCTAGGTGCAAAGGTCCGGGACAATCTCGGAATCCCTGACGGGAATATCGAAAGTACCATGGAGAACAAACTACGGTTGGTGGCCGCGATCCGGCGGTACCGACCCGATGTCATCCTGTTCCCCTACTGGAAGGACCGCCACCCGGATCATGAACGGGCCTACACGTTGTGCAGGGAGTCGTGGTTCCTTGCAGGACTGGAAAAAGTGGCCACGGAGGATGGAAGTGTCGACCAGAAACCGTGGCGTCCCCGGGCGTATTACCATTACATGCAATGGTATGAGTTCCCGCCGACCTTCATCGTGGACATCAGCGAGGAATTTGATCGTCGGATGGAGTGCGTCCGCGCCTTTCGGTCGCAATTTTATGATCCGTCGAGCTCGGAGCCGGAGACTGTGTTAAGTACGCCGGAGTTTCTGCAAATGCTCAAAACACGCATGTCCTACTACGGCGACAAGATCGGTGTCCGGTATGGGGAGCCGTTCTATTCCCCTCAACCCATTAAGATCGACGATATCCATCTGCTCAACACATGAGTGCTCCGTTCCACCCGATCTTCATTCATTTCCCCATAGCGCTCCTCAGCACTGCGGCCGCCCTTGAAATCCTCGCTGCGCTTCTCAAGAGGGATGATCTCTCACGCGCAGGATGGTGGGTCCAACTCGCCGGGACGATCGGGATTCTGCTGGCCGTATTGACGGGCATCGTAGCCGAGAATGCATCGCCAATACCCGCGACAGCTGCGTACCTTATGGATCTGCATGAAGAACTGGCGTTTGTCACTGCATCAGCATTCGCTGCGCTGCTCCTCTGGCGCGTCTCCGCGCGAACGAAAATCCCCGGCCCGACACCCTGGCGCTACCTCGCCGCATACGGGGCCTCCGTCGCGCTCCTCGCGCTCGTAGGATGGTACGGAGGCGAGTTGGTATTCCGGTACGGGGTGGGATTGCTCGCGAAGTAGAGACGGTCGCGAGCATGCAGGAAACCGTCAACTCATTTTGTCACGATCATCGTCTTCGTTGCCGAAAAGCTGCCCGCGATCAATCGATAAAAATAGACCCCGCTGGCGAGACCCGTTGCGTCAAATGTGAACGAGTATTCCCCAGCCCGGTAAGGGCCATCGGCCAGAACCATCAGCTCTCTCCCCAGCATATCATAAACCACAAGCCGTACCCAACTCTCCCCTGTCGACACCCTGTTCACTGTTGTGGGCCCCTCGGCTCCGCTGCGAAACGCTCCGCTCGGGGCAACGACTCCTCCCACGACAAACTGAATAGTCGTCGTCGGATTAAACGGATTGGGATAGTTGTGCTGCAGCACAAAATTCTCCGCGGCAGCGACTTCTTTCGCCGGCACCTCCGTCGCAACAACTCCCGCATCGAGCCAGGCGGTGTACCAGATTGAAGCAATGCTGACGGTGGCGTGCTGGATCAACTGATTCGTGAATCCACCTGTCTTTGCCCAAAGCGCAGCGTAGTACGTCGAGGGCGGCTGCTGTGATCCATTCCATCCTGACATTGTTTTCGCGTACGTGTCGGCCTGGAGGATCGAATCGACGTACCCGTGCGAGAGAAGAATATCCGCGAACCCCTCCTGAAAGATATCCTGGACGTAATGAACAGAATCCGGGGAAACGACGATATCCCCTTGAAAGGCATTGATCATGCCCGTTTCATAGCGCGAGTGAATGCCGTTGTTCCCCGTTTGCGCGCCATCGTAATTCACCGTGCAGTGAAGCGGCTGATGGGCATCCCCGATATAATGTCCAATGTCGGCAGCCGTCTCATACGCTTTCGTCCAATCGCCTCGCCGGATCTGCTGTTTGAGTGAATCTTCCGACCAGACGATTGCCCACGGCAGGATGCCGATATCCGATACTGTACTCCAGCCGTACTGGGCGATGAGAAGATCTATGTCAGGTGAAAGATGAACGAAATCCGGGTAGGACTCGAGGTCGATGAAGTGTTTCGGCGCCTCGGTCGGGTCGGTCGATTTCCGATTGTCCGCATCGCTCGCATGGGTCATCAGATACGCCTGCTGCGAAGCAAGCTGATTCATGAACGAGGGGAGATGAACGACGGCGTTCTTGTTGATGATCTTGTGTGCGGTCGATCCCCAGGCAAAGGCCTGGTTTGCGCTTAGGAGAAGACTAAGGACTACGGCAAAGCAATGGTGGGTGCGGGAGGTCATCATTGTCCGATACTCGGGTATGAAACACAATCGCCTCTTCACTACTCATGAAGAGGCGACAGAAGGTCAGAACGTTTTGGAATATACAAAATGCATCGCCGGGATACAAGCGGGCCCGGCGAAGGCACTAGTGAAGTCGCATCGCTTCCCGCCCAAGCGAGCGCTTTTCATGAATCCAGTGTATATTGTAACGCAGAAACCCACTGGCATCACAGTCCCGTCGACCACGGGGAATTGCCTCTCGGGTCATTCACGATGCACAACGTTCTGTCCGTCTGCAATGTTGCAGAGACGATTGGAGATGTTCGACTTTTTCGCACCGATAATTTCCTATTCGTGATTTTCCAACCCGAATGCACTGGCTGCTACCAACGATAGTTCTCTGCTGTGCTGTTCTTCTTTCGACGAACGGCTGCAGGGATGATGCTAAATTGAAGGAACCCGCAGTGGATCCCGACCTCCAGCAATCCATGATCACAGTGTCACAGGCGAGGGTATTCTTCGGTCATCAGTCCGTCGGTGCGAATATCCTCGCAGGCATCGAGGCGCTTTGTGCCGATTCATCTCTTCCCCGGATCGCCGTAGTCCCCGCGGACGGCAAGCTTGCCGGTATGCGCTCGTACCTCGCGCAGCAGGCAATCGGCCAAAACGGTCAGCCGAAGACAAAATGTGACGCTTTTGCCGCCGCCGTCGAATCGCTCGCGTCAGATTCTCTGCAGCTGGCGCTCATGAAATTCTGCTTCACGGACTTCGGTCCGGGGACCGACGTTGACGGACTCTTCGCGTATTACACCGCAACGATCGCCCGCGTACAGAGCGAATTTCCGAAACTGAAAATCGTCCATGTCACGGCCCCCCTCTTGAGCCAGTCACCTGGATGGAAGCGGGCAGCCAATTGGATCCTCGGAAGGGAAAGCTCGTACAAGACATACGATACAAAGATCAGTCGATTCAACCGGCTGCTTGCATCTGAATACGGCCATAGGTCCCTCTTCGATCTTGCTCAGATAGAGTCCACTTTTCCGGATGGGTCCCGCTGCACCATCCCCGGAACGACTCCCGACGTTTACGCCCTCGTGAGCGACTACTCGACCGACGGCGGTCATCTTGACGACGTGGGAAGGAAGCTTGCTGCAGTGGAATTTCTTCGTGTCATTGGACGTGAACTAGGAGGACGGTAAGTGAGTCGGGAGTGTACACAATGAAGCACTTGGAACCGACCGGACACCTCGCTTCGAGAATCCACTACGACCTGTTTGATCTTCTCGAGACCGCCCGGGCGGTGCGACCGCAACACATTGCTTTGGTTGATGGGGAAAACCGTATCTCCTATGAGGCTCTTACTGAGCGGGCTGAAGGGTTCAGAGAACTCTTCCTCGATGCCGGCATACGGCGTGGAGACCGCGTCGCGATCTATCTTCCTCGTTCGGTGGATGCGGTGTCAGCCCTCTTCGGCGCGTGGTCCGCTGGGGCGGTCGGGGTCATCGTCAATGACATTCTCAAGGCCCGCCAGGTTGACTACATTCTGAAACACTCCGAAGCTTCCCTCCTAGTGACGAATGAACGACTTTTCAACGGCCTTGATCAGCCGCCCCTTCTTCAGGACAGGATACTCATCACGGACCGCATCTCTCTCCCTTTCAGGGCAAGCCGTGCGTGCCCGAGCATCGGCAGCGATCTCGCACTTCTCATCTACACCTCAGGGTCCACCGGCATGCCGAAGGGCGTCATGCTGAGCCACTCCAATCTTCTTGCGGGCGCGTATATCGTCTCCGATTATCTCGCGCTGACGGAAGATGACATCCTGATCAGCCTCCTGCCGTTCAGTTTTGATTATGGGCTGAACCAATTATTGACGGCAATTCTCGTGTGCGGAACCCTGGTTATCGAACATGCGGTCCTCCCTGCAGAAATCTGCAACACAATGGAACGGGAGAGGGTTACGGGAATGGCATGTGTGCCAATGCTCTGGCAGCAGCTTGCGCAAGCCAGGTCTCCGTTTTTGCGTCGATCGTTTCCCACCCTCCGGTACATGACGAACACCGGAGGGCGGATGTCGGAGTTGGTCATCAGAGCCCTGCGCACAGCACATCCGGAGACCCAACTGTTTCTCATGTTCGGGTTAACCGAAGCCTTCCGGTCCACATTTCTTCCGCCGAACGAAGTAGATCGCCGTCCTACATCGATCGGCAAAGCAATTCCGAACTGTGAAATTCTCCTGGTCAATCAAGAGGGAAACCTCTGCGCGCCTGGAGAAGTAGGTGAACTTGTGCACCGAGGAGCCACGGTCTCGATGGGGTACTGGAAGGACCCGGATGCGACGGCGAGCCGATTTCGGCCTGCCCCCTTTTCACCGGCATCAGGAGGACCACCGGAGATTGCGGTGTACTCAGGTGACTATGCGTACATGGATGAGGAGGGCTACCTCTATTTCGTGGGGCGAAAGGATCAGATGATCAAGTCGCGCGGCATGCGTATCAGTCCGGAAGAGATTGAAGAGTGTGTCCACGCATCCGGTCTGGCTGCCCACGTTGTCGCTTTTTCATCGCCGAAGAATGAAACGGAAGCGAGGATTGTCGTCGCCATCGTTCCTCAGGATCCCACCACGTTCCGGTCAGGACAAGTGATCGACTATGCGAAGCGCGAAATGCCGGACTACATGCGCCCCGACGTCGTCTGGACAATCAATCAGTTCCCAGTGACTTCTACAGGAAAGCCCGACCGGGTTCGGCTCAAGGAGATGTTTGAAGCCGGCAGCGCGGACCAACCACAGGCGATGAAACACCAGCACTAGGGCCGCGCGAGTGCCGCCTGGACCGTCGTATGGATTTCGGAGACTGGTTCAACAAGCAACGGGGGGAGTTGAAGCGGGAGCGTCGCCCGACGCTTTGCGTCGATATCGCGGTAGACCCGCTCAACCTGTTCGGCCGAAAGCCCGGCCACGGTCGCCGCCTCGGCGGCGGATATCGCATGATTGTGCGCGTAGAGGCAGATGTCCATCTTCTCGTACGGGAGGGAGAAGTAGAACTCTTCCTGCGTCTGTTGGAGGGAGAACGTGTCTGTTGTCGGGACCCGCCGGCACACCGCCCCAGGAACTCCCATGGCAGCCGCGAGGGCGTAGACCTGGGTTTTGTACAAGTGGGCGATCGGTTTCACATCAGCACTGCCATCGCCATTTTTGACAAAGAAACCCTGGTCATATTCCAGACGATTGGGCGTCCCACACACTGCATAGTTCAATCGGTCTGCGTAGTAGTACTCGATCATTGTCCGGGTTCGCTGCTTGAAACTCGTCGCACTGATGAGTTCGCGATAAACATCGCCGGGAATGCGCACCGTCGTGGCCGTCCCATCCGGCGATTGGACTGTCAACCGGGGCACATTGAGCCGCTCGCGTTCAAGAATCGACGGCAAGACCACCTTGCTTTTCCATCCGTCACCATACTCCGGGATGAACTTCCGGATTGCTGCACGTTGTCTTTCGGAACAACGTGCCCCCTCGAGGATCGGGTCGATCGCCTCGGTAACAGGCTTGAGGCCGAACGTTTCTGCCACGAGCAGCCCCAGCGTCATAGACTCCGACGCAGATACGCGTTCCGGCATCAACAAGGCGAGGACACGATCTTTCCCGAACGCGCGCACACACAGGGCAGCGCACAGGGAACTGTCGACACCACCTGAAATGCCAACGACAGCCCCCTTGCGACGGAGGGTGCCGAGCACCGCTTTTCGCATTTGTTCCGTAATGAGAGGAATGGTTATCTCGGGATCGAGTCGGAAAACATCAGTTGTGAATGCCATTGGTTCTATCGGAACATGGGAGAACAGGAATTGCCAATGTTGAATGGCGATCGTTTCTACGCGTCCCTGCTCGAGCGGCTGCGCGCCGATCTGGCCCCGCAACCGGACAAGCCGGACGAAACACCCGAAGCCACACTCAAGGCTCTTGTGCTTACAGCGGCGGGAACACCGATGTCTGCCCGCAAAGCGATGGAGACCGACCTCCCGACGCTTAGCGAGGACGGCAGAGCCACACTCGGGCTGCTTGTCGAAAAGCGTCTGGCTGGAGTTCCCCTCGCACACATCACGGGGCGTCAACACTTTATGGGATTAGAAATGCTTGCGGGCCCGGACGCTCTGATTCCGCGCGTGGAGACGGAAATCCTCGGAGAAGCAGCACTTTCATGTACTCGTGAACGTGCAGACGCCCAGGGTTCCGTACGCGTGCTCGATGTCTGTTCAGGGTCAGGGAATCTGGCCCTCTCATTGGCAGTGCAGGAGCCCCGTTGCCGGGTATTCGGCTCCGACCTCTCTCCGGCGGCCGTCGCACTCGCGGTCAGAAATGCCGACCACCTGGGTGTGTCGAATCGTACACGATTTGCATCCGGCGATCTCTTCGAAGCTTGGATGTCGGACGACTATTACGCTGCGTTTGATATCGTGACGTGCAATCCCCCCTACATCTCGTCTGCGAAAGTCGGGACGATGCCGGAAGAAATCTCCCGCCACGAACCGCGCCTGGCGTTCGACGGAGGGGTCCTTGGTATTACGCTCCTCACGCGCCTGATCCGCGAAGCCCCTCGGTTCCTGAAACCGGGCGGGTATCTCTGTTTTGAAGTCGGTCTGGGACAGGGACCCCACATGGTCCGAATGCTCGAGAACTCCAAACTGTACCTCGCAGTGCAGACGCATTCTGACGCGACAAACCATGTCCGTGCCGTTGTGGCACGAGTGTGATTCCTGCTTCCAGCGGACACAACCAGAGCAACGGCACTTCGATTGTCCACCAGCAGATCGTCATTGAGCTTCACCGATCTGTTTCTTGGCAAGAAACGCGGCGATCTTGTCGACAGAGTCGAAATTCTCTGCTACAAGTTCATCGTCGTCGAACGTTACGCCAAACGCCTCTTCGAGATAATTGATCAACTCAAGAATTCCCGTGGAGTCCACGATGCCATTGCGAATCAACGATTCTTCATCGTCAAGCAGCCGTTTGTCATCAAAAATGAAGTTCGTGCGAATGAACTCATGGATCTTCCCCCGCACATTGTTGCTTGTCATTTCAGTCCCATCTCTTTATCAGATGTAATGCATCACGGACAAGAAAGTCCATAAAAAGCCTGCAAAGAATCCATTGTCGCGGCATTCCCTTGCTATGAGTTCTCCTCTGCGGTCGCCAAGCTCACCGCCGCCAAACCGGATGATTCCCCCCGGTCCGTACATGCCTGACAGAGTGAAGTTCAGTGTGTAAGATCTCTACAATTTCCCATCAGAAGCAAGACCACCCCCCAAAGCCTTTGTTCCGGATGCTCAAGAGCCTGTTGGTCGAAATTGTGGACGCGATTCACCATCCTGAGGGCTTCTCGTCAAAAAAATCGCCTCTCCATTGGAATGAAGAGGCGATGAACCATGAACACTGGGAGAAGTGCTATCCTTCAGGCTGCCGGCTCGTCCGCCATGACTGCGCTCGCCACGTCGGCGGGCGTGGCCGAAACCGACTCGTTCTGCATCGCCGGCAACCGGCTCTCCTGAAATCGGCGGTAGATGGTAACGCAGAAGCCGATAAGAAGAATGATCAGCCCCGACCACACGAAATTGATAAACGGCTTCACCGTCGCCTCGACCACGAGGATGTCACCCTTCCCCGCAGCGGCTTGCTCCGCGGCCGATGAGACTGCGAGGTCCTTCACCGAGATTTCGATCGTGGAATTCCCCCGATTGTCCTGATCGGGCCTGAGCTGGCCGAGAGTAAACTCGAACGCATTCTGGTACGTCGCCGGCTCGTCTTCCATCTGGCCCTTCTTGATGGACTTCTTCGGCACGACCTGCTGGGGGCTTGTCCCCTTCTGGCTGACCAGAAGTCGTGCGCCGATCTCGACGTCCTTCCCCTCGAGCATTGCTTCTCTTTGATTTTCGGGGAAATCAAAGTCGACAAACTTGACGCGGACGTTTCCGATGGTCTTTTCCTCCCCAAGCTTCAGCGTTGACGTAGTGACCCCGGCATTGGTGACGCTTGAGGGTTGTTCGAGCGAAAGAGGCGCGAGATAAAAATCGTGAGAATAGAGGTTTCGGATGTCCGGATTCCGCATCAGGCCGTCGTTGTATTTGCTGTAGTACATGATCGGCGAAACCGTGAAGGACTGCCCGTCTTTTGATCCGACGACCCGGAATGTGTATTTGTCGTTCCCGATCGGCTCATAGCCGACATACGTGAGCGTGTAGCCGAGGACCTTCTGGGGCTTGTTTTGCTCCAGCGAGACGGTTTCTTTGTCCTGAAATTTCGAGGAGGTGGCAAAACCAACGAACATAATTGCCAGGCCGATGTGGGCAATGGCGCCCCCGGCGAATTTCGGGTTCCCCTTTACGATGCGCCAGCCGACCAGGATGTTGGCCACAAAAGCGAAGACCGCAGCAAAGAGAAAAACGCCGACGAGGAACTCCGCATCAGCAAGGATGGTGATCGTGACACTTGCGACAAGGCCGAATGCCGAGGGGACAATGAGGGACTTCAGGAATTCTTTCCGGTTGGATCGGAACCACCAGAGCAATTGTCCAATACCCGTCAGAAGACCGATGAGGATGCCGAGCGGAATCGCCGTCGTCGAGTAGTACGATGTGTCGACGGCGCTCTTCTTGCTGTACAGGATGTCCGTGATCAGGGGAGACGATGTTCCCACGATAACCAGAATCGCTGTCGCCACAATTGTCAATGCGCCAAGGAAGAGCGCGAATTCTCTGGACAAGTAGGAATGCTCCGTTTTCGGCCTCGGGAATTCTTTCCAGCGAAGCGCGAGCATGCCCAGGGCGAGGCCGAAGAAGAGGACGATCATGGCAACAAGCAGCCAGTACACGAGCATTCCGGGGTCGACGAAGGAATGGACCGACGTATCGCCGAGGACGCCGCTGCGTGTGAGGAAGGTCGAATAGACGACCATCAGGAACGTGAACATCGTGAGAACAAGGCTGGTGCGGAGAAACCTTCCGGTCTTCCGTTGCGTGAGAATGGTATGCAACCCCGCGATGCCGAAGAGCCATGGGACGAGCGACGAGTTTTCAACGGGATCCCATCCCCAGTACCCTCCCCAGCCGAGCGTCTCATACGCCCAGAACCCGCCCATCATGATTGCCGTGCCCAGGATCAAACAGCCGACCACCAGCCAGGGGGTTGCGGGCTTCACCCAGTTGCGGTAGTCCTTCCGGATCAGGGCCGCAACCACGTAGGCGTACGGAACACCCATCGAGGCGAATCCACTGAACATCACTTGCGGATGGATGACCATCCAGTAGTTCTGCAACAGCGGGTTCAACCCCCGACCGTCCGCAGGGACGAAGCCGGCAGCGATCTGACCGGGGAAACTGTCCCACACCAGCTTGAACGGACTCTTCACGGTGATCATGACGATGAGCGAGAGAAGAATCAGGCCATACACGCCCATCACCTCGGGTTCATAGCCGTTCTTGGAGGAGTTTCTCAAGAGCAGGATCCCGAAGAACGACGTATACAGCGTCCAGAGCATGAAGCTTCCTTCCTGACCGGCGTAAAACGTCGAAATCAAGAGAGGGAGAGAGAGCTCTTTCGAACTGTAGCTCCAAACGTAGGTATACTGGAATTGATGAGAAAGGATGAGTGAGAGGAAATAGCCGGCCGTCGCGACGATCGTGACGACAGTAATTAGATAGAGTGCCCGGGCTGAAATGAGAAGGTTCTGAGATCGACGCTTACGGAACACCGCATAGCTGAGGATGGATGCGAGACACGTCACAAACGCGATGTTGACAAGGACGCTGCCAACCATGGTTGACCTCGGGCAAAATTGTGAAAGAACAGGACTCTACTAAAACGATAAAGACGGACAACAGAGCGCCTCCTCCCGTTTCCGTCTCCACGCCCCCGTAGAACGAATTCAGATACCAGTACCGCTTTCTTCCTACATCTTCCTTCCTACGTCCTACTCCGAGAATGTTTCCCCTTATCCTTGTTTCTTGATGTCCGAAGCCTGTGCTTCGTACTTGGATGGACATTTGGTCAGAACCTCCGACGCGTGGAAATAACCGTCGTCGGTGTATCTCCCCTTCGCGACGATACTCGGGGCAAGCTCAAAATTGTTCGGCTCCGCTCCGTCGAGCACCACCTTGCACTCTTTTCCGGCGTCATCCGCGAGATAGAAGGTGAATTGTGCCGTCTGCGGATTGAACGAAGATCCTTTTTCCTTCACCCATTGCCCTTTCAACTGCACCTTCTTGTGTTTCTGCATGGCGCCTGTGACATCGGTGTATTCGACATTGCTCTGGAGGAACGACACCGAGCCGAAGGCGATGAACAGTACGATGACTGCCGATGCGATCACGAATTTCCACTTCATTGCCTCAACTCCTCACAGTAATACAGCATTCAACGTCCCTTCGCCGTCACGGCTTTCTGCCTTCCAGCTTCTTCAGTCGACTATCGAGACGGAAGAGATAAAAGTAGATCCCCAACCAGATGATGAGTACAACCAGGAGAACAACGTACAACGGCTGCTGGCCAAGGAATTCAAGCACGCTTGAGTTCTCCTTCCTGATTTACGGTGATCAATTCAATTCGCCGGATGCGGACCTGCAGCGTGAAGATCCAATAATAGAGCCCGGTAAATCCCGCGAGCGACGAGAGGAACACGATGAGCATGGTCGAATTCATGTAGACCTTGCCCTGCGTGTTGATGATTGGATCGGGATGCAGGCTTGCCAGGACACGCGGCATGACAAACATGAAGAACGGCATGGTCACGGCGGCGATGATCGAATAGACCGCGGAAAGCGATGCGCGCTTTTCTTCGACTTCGACCGCAGAACGGAGCGCAAAGTACGCGCCGTAGATCAGCAGAAGCACAAAAATCGACGTCTCGCGCGGGTCCCAGTTCCAGAACGATCCCCAGCTGAACTTCGCCCAGATCGACCCGGTCACCGTCGCGAGGATGCAGAAGAGAAAGCCGAGGGCTGCCGCGGTGGACGACTTCAGATCATCGTCGGGATTGCGTTTCCGGAGATACTTGATTCCGTAGACCATGCTGGCCGCAAACGCCATGAAACTCAGCCACGCGGTCGGGACATGAAAGAAGATGATCCGCGCCTTCTCACCGAGCCCTCCGATAATCGGGTATTCGTACCAATGCTGCGGCTGCGGCACCATCGGGAGGAGGAGCGCCAGAACTACCACAATCGTCAACCATATTCCGAGAAGCCAACGCATGACCTTCGTCAGTCCTTCCATACATAATCGAACACCAACATCGAGACCGCAATAACGACCACAATATAGGAAATGAGGATCTGAAATTCACCATACGCTTCTTCGAAGAACGCCCCATCTGCAGCCAACCGGGTGCCATTGATCACCGTTAGAACAAGGGGCAACAATATTGGAAACGACAGGACGGGGTACAAGGTTCCCTTTGTGCTCGCACGGGCTATAATTGCGGCTATAATCGTCGCCGCGGCGGCCAACCCGAGTCCGCCGAGCGCAACGACAAGGAGGAATATCGTGTACGTCTTGATGATGAAACCATTGATCAGCAGTGAGTACAGGGCCACGGTCAGGATGTCGAGACCCGTCACCAGGACGACATTGAACAGGAGTTTCCCGACGTACACGGCGCTCCCACGGGTCGTCAGCTGGAGCGTCATCGCTGTTCCCCGCTCCTCCTCCGTGACGAACGTTCGCGCAAGTCCGGACATTGCCGAAAAAAAGATGACGACCCAAAGCATCCCGCAGAGGACTTCTGGACGGACGCTCTCGTTGCCGAGAGAAAAGAGAATGATCGAGATCGTCGTGACGACGAACATCAACAAGGCGCTGATCGCATAGCGCGTCCGCAATTCGGACCGCCAGTCTTTCAGGAAGATCGCGGCAACGGATCTGAGCCAGATCCCTGCTGTGGTGCTACCGGTGGGCATCGAGGTCGACTTTCGTTTTGTATTCCTCTACGTCGGTCAGATCATTCGTTGCCACGACGAGCACGCCGCGTTCCTGTTGCCGGCGCATCACGCGGCGGACGAGGGCGATCCCTTCGGCATCCAAATTCGTCATCGGCTCGTCGAGGAAGAGGATCCCGGGACCGTGGATCAAAGCGAAGGCGAGCTTGATCCGCTGCTTCATGCCGGACGAATATGTGCGCACCGCATCGTCCGCCCGATGGCCGAGGGTCACTTCCTCGAGCAGCTGGTTGACCCGACCGGCATCCGGAGGCGCGCCCCGGAGAGACAGGGCCAAATCAAGATTTTCGCGTGCACTGAACTCATCATACAGCTGAACGTACGGGGAAACGAGGCCGACATGTGTCGGCCAATCAACCTCGGCGACGGCCTTCCCTTCCGCTGTCAACGACAACGTCCCCGCACTCGGCGTCAACACACGTGAGAGGAGCTTTACCAGGGTAGACTTCCCTGAGCCGTTCCTCCCGCAGATCAAGACCGTGTCCCCGGTCTGCGCCTCAAACGTTACCGCGTCGAAGATCATCCGGCGGTTAAATGTCTTTCGCAGCCCCGAGGCGGTGATTTGGACGGTCATTTGGCGTTCCGCAGGATAACGAATTTCCCCGTGATCGTTCCCCCCGAGTACTCCAGCGTGAAATAATAGACTCCCGACGATGCTCTCCGGCCGCGAAGCGTTACTCCATCCCAGGCAAAGACGTTCTTCCCGAACATCGTACCCGGTTGAACGCTGTTTTCAAAGACCAGCCCCATCGCGCTGTCGTAGATGCGCAGGGTTGCGGAGGAGACATCTGCGGGGATGAACAGCTTCGAAACACCGTCGTTCCGGAACGGATTCGGGAATGGCACGCCGTTTTTCACTCCCGCCACATTCGATCCGCCGCCGGCCACGACCCACGACTTCCAGACCGTCGGATCATCGTATGTCACGGAATAGAAGCAGCCATCCACAACATGCTCGTAACTGGCGTCGTTCTGAGTGGGGCTGAGCATCAAGGTATATGGGCGTTGAGGGACGGTGGGGTTGAGCGCAGTGGCGGCGTCAAGATTCGTGATGATCACCGTCCCCGTGTCCGCAACAGCGGCAACGTCATAATATCGGGCACTCAGCGATGGCAATGAGCCGTTCAACGATTGTCCGCCGCCTGCAGGTGAAAAATCCACTCCGCTTGATGCAACTCTCGGGTAGAGACTTCCGTTCGGATAGTAGACATCGGGTTTCGACCGGTCCGCCGTGTAATAATTCCAGAGGTTCCACTCGGAAAACACCGATGCGAAGCTCGTCCCGTGCCTTGCAAGCACCGTCGCATTCGCCCCGAGGGGTGCTTCATTTCGAATGTCTTCCCATATCTCTCTCATAATCCCGCTTCCGAATTCTCTTGAGAGATAGATCCCCCACACACACCGGCTATATTCAATGATATCGTTCGAGGTAAATGGAGTCCCCGGATTTCGGAAGTGTCCCCACGATGCACGGACATAGTTCAGATAATCGGTGATCGCGGGAAACGCCATGGTCTCCATCCACGTGGAGGTCAGCTCATAAAAATACGTCTCGTTCGTCCAGTACCCGTAGTTGCCAAGTTGAATTGCATGATGAAACTCATGTGCAAGAGTTACGCGGAGCGCCGGGAGACCTTTATTGGAATCCGGGGAAACGAACGCGAAATCATTGTCGATCGTCAAGTAGCTCGTATACTTCCCGCCATCCTGACGCGCGTCCAGCTGGATTTCGGGCGTGGTCTCTCCGTATTCGGTTCCGAGGTCGACGATATAGATGTCATACTCCGGTCCACCCCCCGCCGTGCCATCGGACGGTGGCGGAAGATATCCCAAGGTATCGACTTCGTAGGTATAGACTGCACTCGCAATGGCGAGCACGGAATCCACAAATCCCTCTGCGGATCCGGGAATCGGCGTGTGCATAAGGTCGAGAAGCGACGGTGCCTGCGGACCGACCGTGTCGTAATGGACCGTGAAATGTTCCGCGCTCCGCTGCTTCTGCCGCTCAGTCCTGGAAAGGATCTGAGTCAAATACGGCACGAGAGAGCCACGGAGGGTTGTGCGCGCCCGATACGCCGCCGCACACAACGGAAAGCCACACTTGACAGGTCCGACGCTGTCGTACGGTATTGCCAGGGCCTGCCGGACTACGGCCCGCACCATCGCGGCTTGTCCCTCCGGCCCTGCAGCGGCGTGCACGACACCCCGCATCAAAAACAGGAACGCCACTGTGCTTAGGAAGGCTGACAACAAACTGGGTAGGACGAGTTTCTTCACTCGCCGGTCCTCCTGAAAGGATCCATGAGGACGCGCACGCTTCCGGCCTTCCTGTCCGTGATTACGAGATCGCTCGCACTGGAATGACGAAGGTGACCTACGGCAAAATCTCCGGTATTGTCCGCAGAGGTAATCGGCACTGGCGCGGCAAACCCGAAGTCTTCGTCTCCGCGAAACAGGAAAATCGTCTTCCTGACGGCGTCAGCAATCACAAGGTCTGTGGTCCCGTCGCCGTCGACGTCATCGAGCGCCATCGCCGTGTCCTCTAGCGGGCGGAACCCTTTGATCCACTGGACCGGTCCCGCCAAGGTGTCTCCGTTGATGGCGAAGACGGCGATCATATCGGAAGGATCTCCAAGAGCCACGGCTGCGATGGAAACGGGATCTCTGCCGACCCCGCCCCAGGAAAGAAGAAACGTGCTCGAGGATGAATCAGGATACGAAAACACCGGGTTCAGCGAGCCGAATTCGAACTGTGCTGTTGCACTGGACGCATACACGGTGGTCCGACCCGAACGGGGATCATTCGTCGCAAAGAGTGCTGCGAGGCCGCCGGTCCGGGGATCGCGTCTCGCTGTTGCTGCGAGGACAGTCGACGCAACGGAGGGACGAAACGCCCGTTCGAGAAATTGCCGTCTGCTCAGCTGCTCAAGAAACGTCAACAAAACACCATTCCCGACCTCCTCGTGCGACCGCAGCATGATCTCGATCCTTCGGAGGGCGGGGTTGAACGAGGCTCCCAAAACCTCGGGCCTTCTCCCGGCGGGCATTGCGACAGTCGATGAACTCGACCGGTCTCCCTGCATGGTGACCACGCGAACGCGGCCGGCAATCGCATCCGAGACAACAAACCCCTTCTCGGTTCCTTCCATGGGCGCCACCGCCGACGGGGAATCCCCCACGAGCGTTGATTGCTGCGCGTGGAATCGGCCGTTTCCTTCATTCAACAGAAGGGACACGGTATTGGAGCCTTCGTTTGCCACCAGGATGTCCGACAGGCCGTCATGATCGACGTCGGCCAATGCCACTCCCCGCGGGTCCACGCCAACGGCGTAGATGTTTTCGCGCTGGAGCCGCATGTTCCGTCCATCGTTGAACAGAACGCACAGGCGACGCGTCCTGCGATCCAGTGCGACGAGGTCCGGAAGTCCGTCGCCGTCGACATCCGCAACAGCCCATGCGCCGGGTGCCGCGGACGGGGCGAAGTATTGTGTCCGTTCAGCCCAGGGGGCTGCATACCCGGATCGCACCAGAATGCCGTGGTCCGTGCTACTGATAATCTCCGCGAGGTGGTCCGCGTCGATATCCCGAATCAAGACCCCTGCGGGAGCGGACGGACAATCGATAATCGCACTATTGACGAAGTCGCCCAGCGCATTCCCGTCGTACACCAGGATCTTCCGGACGGACGGCACGGTGATCGCGAGACGCACCGTGCGCTTCGAGGATATCGGTCCGAGACTGAGTGAAACCGGCTCACCGGGCAACGCGACCGAGAGCTGTTCGGAAAACACCATCCGCGAAATGCCGTAGCACACGTCAAGCTTGTTTGATAACCAATCGAGAAGAAACACATCGTTCACACCGTCGCCGTCGAGGTCGCCCACCTGGAGATCGCTGACAGAGATATCGGGGAACAGAACCGGGCCGGGGACGAAACTCCCCTTCCGGCGGTTGATCAGCGTGGAGACTCCGGCCGTTGTCCGCCCGAAAAAGAGAAGGTCGGGTTTGCCGTCGCTGTTGATGTCTCCGATTGCCATGCGCTGCGCTGGAGGAACGACATAGGCCGTCTGGATGAAGCCGCCTCCCGCGCGCCGGATGACACGTACTTCCCCGGTCGCCCTGTCCATCGAGACATATTCAACATTGCCGTCGCCGATGAAGTCCGCGGTAAGGAGTTCGTCCTGTCCGGAGGGAAGATTGCAGGTGTCGGTAGGGGTCAGGGTTCCGGTGCTATCCACGCGGTAAAACAGAAGACAGGGAGGGGAAGAAGGCAGCAGGACGATTTCGGCCGGCCGGGAAGGCGAAGCCGGCACCACGGCAAGAGCACGAACATCCTGCAGCACCGGCTCATCGGTCCGGTGGCTGAAGAACAGAAGAGAGCGTTGCGACCACGCCTGCACGCTCCAGAGGACATTCAATGCAAACAAGCCGACGACAATCCGTTGACCGGCCTGCCCCCCACAGCAAGCGGGGTCAGACTCCTTTGACGCTCCCGATTCGCCCATTCGCTTCCCTCACCTCCTGGGGCGGTGTTGAAGACGATGTTCCCGCCGGCGGAGCGCCTCGTCAAACCGTCTGCGCTCGTCTTCGCTTTCAGGCACGACCTGGGGGACCTTGACGGGTGTTCCCTGGTCGTCAATGGCGACGAATGTCAGGTAGGCGTTGTTCGCACGCCGGGGTTGATCGCCCGGATGTCCAAGTCCCATGACGAGGACGCCGATCTCCATCGAAGTGTTGAACGCCCTGTTCACCGATGCATGAAGCTCTACGATTTCACCGAGCTTGATCGGGTAGAGAAAGTTGATTTCGTCGACCGACGCTGTCACGCATACCCTTCCGGAAAGACGCTGAGCAGCAATGGCAGCAGTTATGTCAATCCAGTGCATCAACGTCCCCCCCAGCAGGTTCCCGAGCTGGTTGGTATCGTTCGGCAACACGATCTGGGTAGTGATGACCTGCGTCTCTTTGACCCTGCGCGTCGATGGCGTGTTCATGGGCTACAGTTGCGGAGGTTCGGGAAGAGGACGCTGGACGGGGGTTGCCCCGCTTTCGACGTTGTTCCCGAGCTGGATCTCCCGTTCGGCGGTCTTGCCGATCGATTCGAACCTGCTCCGAAGAACGCTGTTCGGATATTTCGTCAGAAACCGGTCGATCTCGTCCTTTGCCTCACGATAATGATGCCGTGACATCAGCAGATCGATTTTCCCCTGGTACGCGAGGGGGGCAAATTCCGTATCGTGGTACTTCTCGATCACTTCATCGTAGCTCAACAGTGCGGCGCGGAAATATTCCATCACTGAGTACAGACGGGCAGTATCATATTGCTTCTTCGCGAGTCGAATGGTCAGTTCCTTGATCTTTTCATCCGCGTCCTGAACGTTCTGGTTCTTCGGATAATATTCGACGAAGGTTTGGAATTCATCGATCGCCTTGCGCGTGTATTCCTGATCGAGCGAAGACCGCGGGGAAAGATTGTAGTAACACAAACCCAGCTTATACTGTGCATCGCCCATCCGGGGACTTGCAGGATAGTTCCGCTTCAATACCTGGTACTCGAACGCGGCAAGAAGGTACTCGCCTCGGTCGAAACGGCACTCGCCGAGAAAATATTGCGCTTCGGGGGCGACGGCGCTCCCCTGATTCTGGAGCGTTATGACCGTAAATTCGTTGATTGCCTCGAGGTAGTCCCGGTCGTCATAGAGCTGTTTGGCGTGTTTGAACCGGTCTTCGGCGGACAATTCCTTCACCGCTTCCGACGAGCCACACCCCGCGAGCAACAACAACACGGGAAGGATGAGAATCAGCAGGACAGCATAGCGTAAGGTTGCACGGACAATCATGATCTTCTCTTCACGTAGACAATAGTGCTGATTGAACCGATATGGTCCATAACGGTCTGGTATTCCGGCCCTTGCGGGAGAAACCAGGGTTGATAGTCGGCGCGGAGCGGAAGGCATCGAACAGCAATCCCCAGCTCCCTGCTGCCCTTTCGACTGAACTCCAGAGAAAGGGCATAACTTCTTTGAGTCCAATATTCGAAAGGTTGCTTGAAAACGCAATTGCCGAGCGATGGCGCGATAATCCCGTTGTGCCAGGTCGCAAGGGCATACGGAACATGCGGGTGGTGCCCGAGAACGATATTCGCCCCCGCATCGATCGCCTCATGGGAAAACGCGATGATCTCCGGGGTGGGCTTTCTGCCGTACTCGATACCGCCGTGAATGCTGACGACAACAATGTCAACGCTGTCCCGAACTGCCCGGATCGCGGGGAAGAGTCTCCCTGTATCGGCCGCTGCCACCCAACGGCGCCACGTGTCGTCCCTGGTGCCGTTGATGAACTCCGTGCAAGCGAACAGGGCGAACCGGATACCATGCGACTGCAGAAACGTCGGGTGATAGACATTCGCCGAGTCGCGAGATGTGCCTGCGTGCGCGATACCCTCCCGATCCAGGAACGAGCAGGTCTGAACTGCAGCATTCGCCCCAAAATCCAACGCGTGATTGTTCGCCGTCGAGACCACCGTGACACCACCCAGGCGAAGAGAACGCGCACCGGCCGGAGGACCGGTAAACACCGTATTCGATTTCGGATCTTCCGTCAGTCCATTCTGATCAGAAAGATTCGATTCGAGATTTGCAAAGACAATATCATACGTTTGAAGCGTATCCCGAAGATGGCGCAAGGGATAGAGCGTGTCTCCACGGAGAATGACCTGTCCCACATGCCTTCCCAGATTCACGTCTCCCAAACAAATCATTCGGACAATCGCCGAGTCCGGATCTGTGGCATTGCCCCCTTCGCTCCCCCACATGCCGATCGCGTCGGACTGAAAAAGGCCGACAACGATGAGGAACAGTCCGAGATGCAATAGCCGTTTCCCGCCTGGCAACAATCCCACTCTCCTCAACTCCTCACATGAAAGAGCAACAGCACGGACACCGCCACCGCACCGATCATGATAATGGGTTCAGCGAACGTGGAGAAGAAACCTTCGCGCGGAACTGCACCTCGAGTTGCCGGGATTGAGGGATCCTCTAATTTCGAAATCACGGATACTTCGATCGTGTCCCGCGCCGAAGTGGCATACTCGGCGCTGTTGAGCACTTTCCCGGATCGCCGGTCAGCGATCAATGCCTGAATGCGCAGATTCACAACACGGTCAACGAGCCGTTCTCCGAACATCGAGGACCGGCGGCTCTCTTCGTACGTAACACCCATGTCTGATATTGTACACTCGGCCGAAACATCGCCGTCGTGAATAATGGATTTCCGTCCAACACTCGTGAGGCCTTCGGTTAACGCACCCTGGAGAATCCACGCCTGGTCAATCGGTCGCAGGATAAGTGTAACGGACGCGGAATCCTCCCCCACAATATTCTCCCCCATTCTCCGTCCAAGATCTCGTGCCAGCAATTGAAAAATCGAGAGGTTTGAGCGCGGCATCTCTTCACAGAACGCCAGTCCGCCAATACGGTTCATGGTAATGAGGACACACGTTGAAGCGGCGATGACAAGTCCCCGGGACGCCGACATCCACGTCTTCATTTGTGTGCGACTTTCCAATTGCTCCTCACGCCGGAGCAAATCATGCGCACCGGCAATCTGTTGAGGGTCATGCTGTTTTCGGCGGGGTGTCTGACGCGGCTTGCTCCTTCTTCCGATACATGATTCCGAGTGGCACAATGACGCAGTAGCCTGCGACGAGAAGGATGGGTGCGAGCACTAATGGAAGAAATCCTTCAACCGATCCCTCAAGCATCGCCAGGTAACCAACGACGATGACCAACAACCCTATGCCGATGATGCGGAAGTTCTCTTTGCCAAGTGGCAGGATTTCATCCTTGCCGATGCGGCGCCTCTGGAGATCTTTCCTTCGGATGGGCTTTGCCATGACGCGATACTCCTTGCGATTTCGATAGTCTTCGGTGTCCCTAATAAAAAGCCCAGCGCTGGGGGGAACGCCGGGCTCGACCTATGAATTTACAACAGCCAGGGGAAAAACTGTCGTAAAGGTCGCCCTTAAAGATAGCGTTTCCGAAATGAATGTCAAGTGCTTTTTTCCAGACACCAGTGTCTGATCCTATATCGTCAAAATCACCGTTGCTGGACAATTCCATCCACAATCCGCAGGACCCTGTCGGCCCTTTTTGCCAAGGACTCGTTGTGGGTCACAATTATGAACGTCTGACCCGTTCTCTTGTTGTACTCCCAGATCAGATTGTGTAAAATCTCAGCATTTGCGCTGTCCAGGTTTCCTGTCGGCTCGTCTGCGAGGACGATTCCGGGCTGATTCATGAGGGCCCGGGCAACCGCTACACGCTGGGCTTCGCCACCCGACATTTTGGGAGGCTTTTGCTCCGCACGGTCTTCCAAACCCACCTCCTTAAGCAAAGCAATCGCCCTCTCCCGGACGTCGGCAAGGGCCTTCCCTTGGATAAGTGCAGGCATCGCAACGTTCTCGACTGCAGTGAATTCTGGGAGAAGATGATGAAATTGAAAGACAAACCCGATACGATCATTCCTCAGATGGGCGAGCTGATCGTCCCCCATCGAAGAAAAATCCTTCCCTTCAAACGAGATTTCGCCTGACGTCGGCCGATCCAGGGTGCCGAGAATATGAAGCAGGGTGCTTTTTCCGGCGCCGGACGCTCCGACGATCGCGATCATCTCGCCTTTCGCGACATCAAGGCTCACTCCACGGAGGACGACAAGCTTGCTCGACCGATCCTTCCCGATCTGAAACGCCTTCGTGACGTTTCGGACGGTCAGGATCGTCGTAGAAACGGCTGTGGAATTGGCAGATGACTTTGTCACTCCCATCGGATCGCCTCGACGGGTTGAAGCGCGGCTGCACGAAAGGCCGGATACAGCGACGCCAACGTGCTCAGCACCAGGGATGCAAAGGAGACGGAGAAGAAATCCATAAGTCGGAACTCGACGGGAATTGCCGGAATAATGTAGACGGATGTATCAAGAGGAAACAGACTATACCGGATTTGCAGGTAACACACCGCATAGCCGATCAGGAGCCCTGCGACTGTTCCGAGCGACCCTACCAGGAGACCTTCAACCATAAAAACCCGGATGATGCTCGCCCGCGTTGAGCCGAGAGCTTTGAGGACGCCGATGTCGCGCCGCTTCTCGATAACTCCCATCGTGAGCGAGCCCAGGACGTTGAAGGTCGCAACACCGACGATCAGGCAAAGAATGATATAAGCGCTCCAGCGTTCCACTTTCATCACCGAATAGAGACTCTTATGGATATCATACCAGCTGGAAACCGTGAACGAGGACGGAACGAAGTTCAGCAGCGACGCCTTGACCTGATCAGCGTCCGCAAGGGAATGAAGACGAATCTCGACTCCAGTAACATTCGTGCCGAGATCGAACAGACGCTGCGCGGTTTCCAGGGAGACGTACGCGTAGTGGGCGTCGTAGTCCTTGTTTTGTGAATCATAGATCCCGACGACCGTACAGCGTTGAGTCAACGGCTGCCCGAATTGCATCAGCATTGCGTCAACCCCGACGGGGCTGACAATCGTTATCTCGCTTCCGACAGTGGCACCCAGCCTGTCGGCAAGAGCAAGGCCGAGGACAATGCCGCTGTGTCCCGGTGCGTCGTTGAATCTGAACCTGCCGAGAACCACGCTCCGCGCGACACCGGACACAGAGCCGATGCTGGAATCGGAGACACCACGAATTTCGACGACACGGTTCACTGACGATGTCATCAGTAATCCTTTGCCGGTCGCCACGGTGGCCGCGGCTGCCACCCGGGGGTCGGATCGAATCTCCTGTACCAACTCCGGGCTGACGGTGATACTTGCCCCCTGTTTTGCCTCGACACGCAGATGAGGATCGAACGAAACGAGAACATTCGTCACCACCCCGTTGAAGCCGTTGAACACCGAGAGCACGATAATGAGGGCAGCAACCCCAACCGTGATGCCGATGACAGAAACCATCATGATGATGGTGATGAAGCGGAGCTGACGCTTCGAACGGAGGTACCGCTGCGCTATGAATCTCTCGTATCGCATCAGGAGAACCGGATCGATGTCACCGGATCGAGCCTTGCGGCAAGGCGAGCCGGGAGGAACGCTGACACCATGCAAAGACCGATGGCAAGCCCGGAGACCAGGACAAACTGTTCGGGCCGCAGCAGAATCGGTACCGTGGTCATGAAATACACATCGCTCGGCAACGAAAAGAAGTGAAATTCGAGCTGGGAATAGCAGAGCAGAAAAGCGAACATGTTTCCTAAAACCGTTCCGATGACGGCGATGGTGAAACCCTGTCGGAGGAAGATCCAGGTAATCCCCCATTGCGTTGCACCCATGGATCGCAGGACCCCGATCTCCCGCGTCTTGTCCAGCACCATCATCAGAACGGTCCCGATGATATTCACCGTCGCGACGATGATGATCAGCCCCAGGATGATGGGGATCGGTTTCTTTTGCAGCTCGATCCAGCTGAAGAGGTTCCGGTAGGTCTGATAGACCGTCCGACCATAGTACGGATACCCGAGGAGATCCTGGACTTTGTCGGCAACTGCGTCGGCATACCCGGGATCCGTCAGCAGGAGATCGAAGCCCGACACCGCGGTGCCAAGCTGGAACAACTCTTCCGCGCTCCGGAGGTCTGTGAAGGCATAGGCATCGTCGTACTCCGACATGCCGCTTTCGTAGATCCCACTCACCACAAATTGCATCACGCGCGTTCGCCCTTCCCCGACGGTGCGTCCGATGCCGAAAATGGTCGCGTGACCTCCGATAGTCAGCCCAAGACGGGCTGCGAGTTTCTTTCCGAGAACAATCTTCGCCTGCCCTCCCGGTTCACGCGCGAGATCATACTTGCCTTCGACGATGTACCGCCGAGTCGTTGAATTGTCATTCTCGGGGTTCAGGCCTTTCACGAGAACGCCGTCAACTCCTTCCCTGCTCCGGATCAACGCTTCGCGCTGGACAAAAGGGGAGATGGATCTCACCACCGGGATCGAGTCAAGAACCGTCTGATCCGTGAAGGATGGATTGAACAGCGGCTGGTTTTGAAAGGCGAGGATTTGGACATGGCTGCTGAAGCCGACAACTTTTTCCGTGATCTCGCGTTCAAAGCCGCCGAGCACGGAGAGCGCAATAATCAACGCTGCAGTTCCGAGCGCGACCCCGAGGATGGCGATAGCAGCAATAAAGGAAAAGAACCCGGCATTGCGGCGGGAGCGAAGATATCGTCGGGCAATAAATGTGGAATACTTCATTTCTTAGGAGGTCCGTTTTCCGCCGAACTCGAGAAGATACCCCTTGATGAACTGATCCAGATCGCCGTCCATCACCGCCTGAACGTTGCTCGTTTCGATGTCCGTCCGGTGGTCTTTCACAAGATTGTATGGTTGGAACACGTATGATCGAATCTGACTTCCCCATTCAATCTTCTTCTTCGTGCTCTCAATGGCGCTTAGCCGGGCCTCTTCTTCTTCCTTCTTCCTCTGGTAAAGTTGCGATTTCAACATCTTGATCGCCCGCTCGCGGTTCTGGAATTGCGATCGTTCTTGTTGACACGCGACGATGATCCCCGATGGGACGTGGGTGATCCGGACAGCTGTCTCCACTTTGTTGACATTCTGGCCGCCCTTTCCGCCTGATCGGTAGGTATCGATCTTCAGGTCGGCGGGATTGACCTCGATCTCGACATCGTCTTCGACTTCGGGGTACACAAAGACGGAGGCGAACGAGGTGTGCCGTCGCGCGTTCGCGTCGAACGGGGAAATGCGAACGAGGCGGTGGACACCGTTTTCGGCCTTGAGATACCCGTAGGCGAATTTTCCCGTCACTTCGACTGTGGCGCTCTTAATGCCTGCACCGTCCCCATCCAGACGGTCGGCCAGCGAAACTTTATAGCCCTTCTGCTCGCACCAGCGCATATACATGCGAAGAAGCATCTCTCCCCAATCCTGAGCTTCCGTGCCACCCGCTCCTGCGTGGATCGTCAGGAGCGCGTTCCGTTCGTCATCTTCTCCGCTAAGCATGTTCCGGAATTCGAGATCGCCGAGCCCCTTGTCGATCGTTGTAAGCTCTTTTTGAATCTCTTCTCCGAACGAGGCATCGTTCGACTCCGCGGCAAGCTCAATCAACCCCTGGGCGTCAGTCAGCCCTTTTCGGAGGGTATTCCAGGCATCCACCCATTCCCGCTGAGTGCTGATTTGCTGCATGACCTTCTGCGCGCCGAGATTGTCATTCCAGAAATCCGATGCCTCAGTCCTTCGTTGAAGACTGGCAATCTCCGCCTCCTTCGCATCGACGTCAAAGATACCCCCGAAGGGCATTGAGACGCGTTTCGAGGTTCGCGATCGTATCTTTTAGTTCTTCAAACATGTTCTGCACTGTCCTTATGTGAGCAAAATCCTGGTTATGATTTTCCGGGATGATATCCGGGGAGGTGAAGCCTTACAGCGTCCTTCTCTTCGACATCGATCGTCATCCGAAGCATGGCACTCGCAAGGGTTTTCCCCTGTGCGTCAAGCTTCAACGACACCGTCCCCCCTCCACCGAGCGCGTTGTGCAGCAGGAAGTTCAGCGCCCAGAGGTTCGGGAGATCAAATCGCTCCACATCCCCCTGGGCGATCCCCTGGAAGTGTCTCTTCACGCGCTCCGGCGTAAGATACCTATCGAGAAGAGAATACCAGTCTTCCTTCAATGCAATCACTCCGACGTTTGCGGTGTCTCCTTTGTCGCCGGAGCGCGCATGAGCGATTTGACGGAGCTGAACGATCATGCCTTCACCCCTCCTCCCGATTCTGTTCCCGCCACCAGAACCTGCACTCGTGGGCTGACCGCACTCTTCGGTACCAGTGCCGGCCAATAGGCGACAACCTCGCTTGGCTTTGGCCTCCCACCGGCAAAACCGGTGACGGAGGGAGGGCCTGTAAGAATAAGCGGTGCGATTTCCTTGCCGAACCGTTCCACTGACCGATAATCCTTCCCACGCACTCCTACCCTTAGGACAACTTCGTTCGGGTCGTCAATGGGTGTGGAAAGGGGGCCATGGCAGGCATCGTATCCCTGGTATTCAGTCCTGATTTCGTCAAAACGGAGGCCGAGATCGTGCAGGCGAATTCTGAGAACTTCGTCCGCAACACGGGCCTTCTCCAGAGCATCGGGCCACGCAAAAGTCAATGTCCCAAACGCTGTAAATCCATCGGAGTAGGCGAGCGACACTTTATAGTATTCTGTCGAAGGACGGCCGGTTATACCAAAGACCCGCAAGCGGTTAGCTTCCAGTTCTTCGAGCCTGATCGATGTAAAATCGGCGATGCAATCCGGCGTGATGTAGGTTCGGGGGTCGCCGATCTCATACAGGAGCTGTTCCGAAACCGTTTCCCTCGAAATACGTCCACCCGTCCCTGCATGTTTGGTCACCACAAACGTCCCGTCGGGCATTGCTTCCGCGATCGGAAACCCTATATGGGCCAGGTCTGGGATAGACCTCCAATCGCCGCCGAAGTTCCCTCCACTCGCCTGTCCGCCGCACTCTAGAATGTGCCCGGCAATCGTTCCTGCAGCCATCCTGTCCCAATCGGTGGGGCTCCAACCGAATTCAGCAATCATCGGCGCTAGCGTGAGACCTGTGTCTGTCGTTCGGCCCGTCACGACGATCCTAGCCCCCTTCGTGAGAGCCTCAGCAATGGGTCCCGCGCCGAAGTACACATTCGCACTGATGACGCGTTCTCTTACGGACGCGAGGGGTTCACCCGTGTCCATGTGAGCGAGAGGGATTCCCTTCTCGAGAAATTCGTCCAGTCGGTCAAGGATGTCATCTCCGGTGACAACGCCCACCTTCATCCCCTTTCCGCCGCCCCGGCCGGCAAGGTCCAGGATCGTCCTGGCACACCCCTCGGGATTGACGCCACCGCCGTTCGTTACGACCCGGATTCCTTTCCCGAGGATATCAGGAAGGATCTCTTCGACCAGGGGGATGAAGTCTCTCGCATAGCCAAGCGAAGCATCTTTCCTCCGTTGTTTCTGGAGGATCGACATTGTGACTTCCGCTAGGTAGTCCAGGACAAGATAATCGATCGGCCCTTTTCTGACCTGGTCGACGGGGGCAGTCAGAAGGTCGCCCCAGAAGCCTTGTCCGCTTGCAATGCGTATGGTTGATTTCACGGGTACCAGACTAGAGGCTTATGCCAATGCCGAACGATAGGAGATCGACATCTTCCTTTCGCAGAACCAATTTCTCCGGCGGGAGGGTTGCCCCCGATTGGAGAAATCCTCCACCCCCTGCGGAATAATGCCGCTGAACGAGAAGGACTTTTCCCACAGCAAATTCGAGGACAACCGGACTATTTCTTAGATACCACAAGAATCCTCCTCGGAGAACGGCCATGAAGTCCGGTTTGAATGGTGCGGGCCGTCGGGGTTCGCATGCTCCTCAAGAAGGGGCAGCCCGAGCCGTGCCTGTCCGAAGACAAAATCCAACGGCACCACGGACGCTCGAAGCTGTACGCATGCATTCTTCACACGATTCTGAGATGCAATTCCCTCAGCTGTTTTTCATCCACGTCGCCCGGCGCCTCATCCATGAGCGACACGGCACTTGCCGTCTTCGGGAACGCGATGACTTCGCGGATCGATTTGCTCTGCGTCAAGAGCATGGCGATCCGATCGAATCCGAAGGCGATCCCTCCATGGGGTGGCGCGCCGTACCGAAAGGCTTCGAGGAGAAACCCGAATTTCCGGTTTGCCTCTTCGGCACCGATGCCGAGGAGACTGAAGACCTTCGACTGAAGATCCGATTCATGGATCCGGATACTTCCTCCCGCGATTTCATTGCCGTTCAACACCAGGTCATACGCCCGCGCACGGGCTTTCCCCGGCTCGGTTTCCAACAGTCCGACATCGTCAGGAAGGGGCGCGGTGAACGGGTGATGCATTGCGACAAAGCGTTTCTCTTCAGCGCTCCACTCGAACATCGGAAATTCCGTCACCCAGAGGAGATTGAACTTTTCTTCCTGGAGAAGCTCCAGCCGGCGCGCCATTTCGAGTCGAAGCGTGCCGAGGATGGGGTACGCCTTTGCCCAGGTGTCGGCAACAAACAGCATGAGATCGCTCTGACGCGCGCCCATTTTCTCACACAACGTTTCGACAAGCGGCTTCCCGAGGAATTTCTCAATCGCACTTTCCGGTCCCTCGTCGGTCCACTTGATGTATGCCAGGCCGGCCGCACCAAGGCTTCGCGTGTAGTCCACAAGGTTATCCATCTGATTGCGTGTGAACGAGGCTCCACCCGGGACGACGAAGCCCGACACTACGCCGCCTTTTTTCACGGTGTCCGAGAACACTTTGAAGCCGCAATCCCGCACAAGGGCGTTGAGGCACTGCAATTTCATCCCGAACCGGGTGTCCGGTTTGTCGCTGCCGTACGATTCCATTGCCTCTTTGTAGGTGAGGCGGGGAAACGGGAGATGAATGTCGACACCCTTGATCTCCCGAAACATTCTCTGGATCAATCCTTCTGTCAATCGTTGGATGTCCGATTCATCAATGAAGGACATTTCCACGTCAATCTGTGTAAACTCCGGTTGGCGATCCGCCCGCAGATCCTCGTCGCGGAAGCATTTCACGATCTGCACATAGCGATCCATCCCCGACACCATCAGGATTTGCTTATATGTTTGCGGCGATTGCGGGAGCGCATAGAATTTTCCGCGATGGATCCGGCTCGGGACGAGATAATCGCGTGCCCCTTCCGGCGTGCTCTTCATCAGGACCGGTGTTTCGACCTCGATGAAATTCTGCTCGTCAAAAAAATGATGGACGATATGATACATCTTGTGGCGGGTCATCAGATTTTTCTGGAGGATCGGCCGCCGCAGGTCGAGGTAGCGATACTTCAGTCTCGTGTCCTCTCCGGTTTCGATCTCATCCTCTATCGGAAACGGAGGTGTCTCAGACTTGTTCAGGATGGTCAATGCGGTCGCCATCACGTCGATTTCCCCGGTTTCAAGCGAGGAGTTCGCCGTCCCTTCCGGCCGTGTTTCCACTCTCCCCGTCACGCTGATGACGTATTCATTGCGGAGGGCCTTGGCAAGCTCATGCGACGTCGCTTCGTTTTGCGGATTGAACACCACCTGGGATCGCCCGTACCGGTCGCGCAGATCGATGAAAATCACGCCACCGAGGTCGCGACGGGTGTCGACCCACCCGTTGAGTGTCACTGTTTTCCCGATATCGTCAATACGAAGTTCGCCACAGGTATGCGTGCGCTTTGCAAAGGTTGCCAAAGAAAGGTCTCCGAGGTGAGAATTGGTGATCCCCTGCCAAATAAGGAAAGATATAAAAAAGGGGGTAGAGTTCAAACTCATGAGGGTTCTTCCCTGCTCCCGCCTTCCTTGCAAGGACGACAGTGTTTGCGTATGTTGGGGTGCAGTGAGTTCGTCCACCGCAACCTATGATCGTGAGACTCGTCGTCCTCTGCTTGGGTGCCTGTGTGGCTTTTGCTGCTCCGTCCGGCAGGCATTCGCCCGCAGTCGATTCCCTCCTTGTGCTGCAAGACCTCCGGGCTCCGGCGTCTTCGTTCCTGGTAAGGCACTTCCACTCGAATGACCCGCGCGTTGTGGCACAGTCGGCACTCGCTGCCGCAAACCTCCAGGATACTTCCGTCGTCGTCGAGCTGATTTCCTTGCTGCACTCCCCACAGAGGACCGTCCGTGAAACAGCTGCGCTCGCGCTCGGACAGATCGTTCCGCTGATAGGTACGAAGCGTCGTGCGGAGATTCAGACAAAGATCATAGAGTGCCTGGATCGCGGGCCAGCGAATGATCGGCTGGTCGAGGAATGCGGAAAATTCGGCGACACGGTGCTCCTCAACGTTCTGGCGAAACGATTTTCCCGGACACCCGCACGATCGTTGCGCAGCCTGCTCCTGGGCATCGCGCGATTCGCAATCAGGGGAATCCTCACGACGTCTTCCGAACACACTCTGCTCCGTGCGTGCTCGAACGCATCGCACACACCCTGGGAAGCCGTCTATGCTTTACAGCGTGCAGGTGACCGAACCGAGGTCCGGACCAGCTTCCGCCCGATGGAATTGCTCGCGGGGAACCGCGACCCGTATGTCCGCATGAATCTCGCAGTACTTGCCGGAAAACTCCGCGACTTCCCCCCTGCCCTGGGTGTGATCGAACGGCTTCTGACCGACAGCGATTGGCGGGTCCGCGTCAATGCAGCAAGGGCGCTCGTACAGTGGCCCGACACGAATGCCGTCCCCGTTCTGCATGATCTTTCCCACCCGCTTGCGGACATCAACCCCCATGTCGCAGTCGCTCTGGTAACCTCTCTCGAATCCGCCCGCTCGTTGGTGGCCCGGCTGGGTCAGGGTGAATTCCCCACGATCGTGACCTGGCTCGACTCGGTCGCCGGACTTCAGAAACTTCCAGATGCCGGCCTGCGCGCTCCCGTCCTTTATCTTTTGGCCCGTATCAAACGCGAGAAGGCGATCCCGCTTCTCGCAGGAATGTGCAACAGTCGAACCTCTGTGCTCCCCGACGCGCTCGGGGCCCTCGGTCGAACGGGCTCGACAGCGGCCTTTCCGCTGCTGGTCGACTATTGGAAACAATGGAGTATCGTGCCGGGAGATTCCCTCCGGACGCTGCAAGTGCGGACTCTTGCGGCAGTCCTCGACGGCCTTGGCGAGTGGATCAAACTGCGTGACACCCTCTCTCCCACCGAGAGAGATGCCGCACGATCGATTTGCCTGGACGCAATGCAGACCAGCGATGTGGCTCTTGTTGCAGCGGCGTCCGATCTGCTCTCCGCTCCGGCTCTTCGGGACCGTGCCAATATCCTCGTTCTCAGGCAGACACTGGGAAAACAAAAAATGCCAGAGGACATTGAGAGCGCTCAGGCGCTTGTCGGACTGCTGCACATCCTCGGCGACTCAAGCGCGGCCGTTCCGGCAATCCCCGTTGTCGAGCCCGTGCAGCCAGAAAACGTCTTCGCGGTATCGGACACCGTCCTCGCGACGTTGCTGACCTCCGAAGGAGCCATCCGTGCGGAGCTCTACACAACAGCCGCGCCGTTTACCGTCGCGAATTTTGTTGCGCTCGCGGAGGGTGGCTTTTTTGAAAGCTCGTCGACCAGGCCGATCCAGTTCCACAGGGTGGTGCCGAACTTCGTCGTCCAGGGCGGCGATCCTCGCGGAGACGGTTGGGGAGGTCCCGGGTTCTCCCTCCGAACCGAGATTTCATCGTTGCGATTCGAAACCGGCTCGCTCGGCCTGGCAAGTGCCGGCAGAGACACGGAGGGATCGCAGTTCTTTATTACGCACAGTCCGCAGCCTCATCTGGATGGACGATATACGGTCTTCGGTAAAGTCGTCCACGGTATGGACGTTGTCGACAGACTCCGGGTAGGCGATACCCTCCTTTCCGTAACAATTGTCCGTTGACGAAATTCAAAGAACAAAGGACTCTCATGATGGTCGATACAGTAATCCGTTCCTTCTCAGCGCGATGGATGTGGGCCGGCACGCTTCTCTTCGTCGTGCTTTTCGCCGGGTGTTCATCGTCGCAGGGTGACCGCATCATTTCTCCCGGGAAATCGCGTTCTCCTGCCGAACGGCTGGTCCCTTTCTCCTGTTGGTGAACACCTCCCTGTGGGCGAGCTCCCGCTGAATATTGTGTTCTCCGCAGATGGTCGCACTGCATTCGTCACAAACAATGGCACGGGCAAACAATCCCTCTCCGTCATCGACCTCGACACATGGAGCGTTCAGAATACAATTCCGCTCAACCGGGCATGGCTGGGTCTCGCCCTCACGCCCAACGGGAAGACGCTCCTCGTTTCCGCCGGGAACAACAATGCCGTCCTCCGGTTCAACGTTGACGGCAGTAACGTCACGTTTCGGGATTCCATCATGCTCGACGTCCCCTGGCCGAAGGCCCGGGTTTGGGCAGCCGGACTCGCGGTGACCAGGGGCGGAAGGGACGCGTATGTCACATCCCGGGAAAACCGGATGCTGTACAGGGTCAACCTCCAGTTCGGTGTCGTCGACGATGAATTCCGGCTTCCCGATATCCCGTACACGTGTCTGACGTCAGCAATCGAGTCTCGGATTTATGTGTCGATTTGGGGCGGGGCTTCGGTGCAGGTCATCGACGGTTCCTTGCTTACCTCGACGGCATCGATTCCGACGGACGATCATCCATGCGACATGGCAGAGAGTCCGGATGGCTCCTACCTGTATGTCGCGTGTGCGAATTCGAACGCTGTCGATATCATCGATCTGCGCCAGACCAAAGTCATTGAGCGGCTCAATTCTGCGCTCTTCCCGAATGCACCCGAAGGGAGCACTCCCAATTCCGTCGCACTGTCTCCGGACGGCAACACTCTCCTCGTCGCCAATGCAGACAACAATTGCCTCGCGGTCTTTGATGTACGGCACCCCGGGGAGACCAAGGCGCTCGGCTTCATCCCCACAGGATGGTATCCGACGTGCGTTCGATTTCAGCCGAATACTGGTAACATTCTGGTGACCAGCGCGAAAGGACTCACCTCCCACCCGAATCCGCTCGGCCCGCAGCCAACGGACTCGACGGAATCTCTGGAGTACATTGGCTCGATGTTCAAAGGCATTATCTCCCGGTTCCCGATGCCATCCCAACAAATTCTTGATGCAGATACCCGGGCGGTATATATGAACTCACCATTCCACCAGGTGAACACGCCGCCGGCAAACGCGTCAGCATTCTGGAGTTCGCCAGGTCATCCTTCGCTCATCAAACATGTCTTCTACGTGATCAAGGAGAACCGCACCTATGACCAGGTGTTTGGTGACATCAAAGAAGGGAACGGCGATCCGAAGCTCTGTCTGTTTCCTGACAGCGTCACGCCGAATCACCATGCCTTGGTGAAGGAATTCACCCTCCTTGACAACCTGTTTTGCGACGCCGAGGTCAGTGCTGATGGCCACAACTGGTCGATGGGCGCCTATGCGACGGACTACACCGAGAAGAGCTGGCCGACATCGTATGGCGGCCGCGGTGGAGAGTATGAATTCGAAGGAGGCTATCCGATCGTCTATCCGTCGGCGGGATACCTGTGGGACGACTGCTTACGCAACAAAGTAAGCTATCGCACCTACGGTGAGTTTGCGACGAATCCGGAGCATGCCGGTGACTCTGCCCGCGGTTTGTTGCCATCGCTTGAAGGTCACGTCGCGCCGTTTTACAGGAGCTGGGACCTGGATTATTCGGACGTCAAGCGCATTGCAGCATGGGAAAAGGAGTTTGCGGACTATGAACGGTCCGGGGACCTCCCCCAATTCCAGGTTATTAAGCTGCCAAATGATCATACCCAAGGAACAGCTGCAGGCGCACGTACACCTCGGGCTTATGTTGCACAGAACGACCGCGCCCTGGGGATGCTCGTTGATAGGATTTCCCACAGCCCCTATTGGAAGGAGTCTGCAATTTTCGTGATCGAAGATGATGCGCAGAACGGGCCCGACCATGTCGATGCACACCGGACTGTCGGCCTGATGATTTCTCCGTATACCAGACGGCACTTTGTCGATAGCACGCCCTACACTACGAGTGGAATGGTACGGACGATGGAGCTCATGCTCGGGCTCCCTCCTATGTCGCAATTTGACGCTTCGGCGACGCCGATGGCCGCAAGTCTGACGTCGCAAGCGGATTTCACGCCATACGTTTCTCGGCAGGCAAATGTGAACCTGGAAGAGCGGAATCCCAGCGGTGCGGTTGGTCAGGCAGAGAGCAATCGGATGGATTTCAGTCGCGAAGACGCCGCACCGGACGATGCGTTGAACAGGGTCATCTGGTCATCCGTTCGGGGACCGGACGTTCCGATGCCGTCGCCGGTCAGAAGCGCGTTTGTCCGCCGGCCGGCGAGGGACAAGGGGAAGCCGGCTATGGATGAGGAGGAAGAGAATCCGCGGTGATAACCCGCTGGTCGGCCTGGCGATCCATGGCGTTGTAGTCGAGTTCGGACCCCAGCATGCTGTGGGGGATCATAAACACGGCGAACGTCACGATTGCAGCACCGATGGCCCAGCGTTTCGCGTGTGGACCCTTCCGGACCGCATAGAGTGCGACCACCCAGCACAGGAGGGCTGCGATGGTTTTGTTGTCGGTGAGATCATGGCCAAACGGCCAACCGGTCCAGTAGGCATCGAAGGCATATTTCTGCACGATGGGTCCAAGGACGATCCCCCCTGCCCCGAGCAATGCGATCGTCCACAGAATCAGCGGCCGGAACCGCGGTGCAGGATTGAAATACTCGAGCCCCGCTCTCGTTGATAGCAGCATGCCGGAAAACATCGCGAGGACGTGGATAATCAGGATGGCAGCGGGCACATCACCTTTGTACCGGAGCACGACTCCCCCTTCGTTCGGCACGACCGTCGCGGTGTCGGAGGATGTAAGTACAACCCTATACTCGAGTTTACCCGCCGCCGGTTGACGGGGAAGGCGCGCCGCAAGCACACCGTTGTTCGACTCCATGGCGACCACCGTCCACGCGTCCGGCGTATTGTAGCGTTTCCATTCCAGCCTCCCGTGGACACCGGTGTCAGCGACCGCGACCTCTACCGGCGCATCCCCGGTCGTTTCAAAACTCCGCGGCAGTTTGTACTCCACCAGGGCTGATCCAATCGCAACGGTCCCGCGCGAGGGGTACGTCGGCCCGGTAACACGCTGGTAGATCGCCGACGCCAACGTTATGATAAATGCCACGACCCAGAGTACGGCACCGCGCTTCATAGAATCTTCCTTCCTGGATTTCGACGCACAGCCTTCCGTCAGGCGGGGACGAAAAATTGCGGGACTCAATATACAAAAAAAGGCGCCCACACGCATCCGCGTGCAGGCGCCACGATCAGAATTGCCCCTGAGCTCTTACAGCATCGTGAACGACTTGACGACCTGGGTCGTGATTCCGTTATACGTCACCGTAACGATAACCCGCACGATCGTTCCAGCGGCGGGCAGCCCCGACGTCGGCCAGGTGATGGTCACCTGCGAGGCATTTGAGAGTGCTCCGCTGATGAGTTGATAGACCTGCGCCAATTGCGCCGGGTTTGGAGCGTAGTAGTACAGGCCCCCTGTCGTGTCGGCGATCTGCACAAGATCCATTTCCTCGTAGCTATTCAGTCCCGGAGGCGTCGAATGATCAATCGAATCGATCAGCCCGACGGTGTACACCGGAATTTTGGACGCGGCGGCAAGAGAGAAAATATCGTCACGCGTTACGCCCGAGTTGTTTTCGCCGCCGTCAGTGAACGCGACAACGGCGCGCGCGTACGTCGAAGCAGATTGGGCACTCGCGTCCTGCAGGCCCTTGTAGATCGAAGAATACAGAGCCGTATTGCCGCGATCGAACGATAGACTGTCCGCTGCAATGAGCAGCGCCGGTTTCGAGGTCGTGAACGGAAATACGAAGTCCACGGCGGTTCCGAACTTTATGACCTCTGCGACATCCCCCGCAGTCATGGCGTTGACAAACGCCTTGACACCTTCCTGCATGCTGGTGATGCGAGTATACTGGTACGTAACGGTATCATACGGACCGACGAACATGCTTCCGCTATAGTCCATCGTCATCGACACGGCAACCTTCCGTCCGCTCTGCGAAACCGGCTGCACAACGACCGCACCCGTCAACGAGTCCGCGGTGACCTTGGAGATCCCTGTTCCGTAGTACAACCGTGCAGAAAAATTCGATGTGGCGAGACCGGTAATGGAAGCACCATTCTGATCTGTCACGAATACTGTTCCCTGAACTTGAGTCCTTGAAACCGGAGAAAGCGTCCCGTTCGCTTTGAGTTCCGTGACCACACTTTCAGGTCCGGTGGGCGAGCCGTCGCTCTTCTTGCAGCTCGAAAAAACGAGCGCGACGGTGAGTAGGAAAAATCCAATGGCGAGGAGAAACCGTTTGCGCATGATGCCTCCATCCTAGTGGCGCGTGAATCCGGAAAGCAGCGACCGCTCATCCCGTCACAAAGGTTTGTGCCCTCTTCCGACGAGTGCTCGTTGCACACCTGAGGCAGTGGATCCAGTGGGGACCGCGGCGTATCGCAGTACGAACGGGACATCGAGACCTTGGCATTTCAACAAAAAAAGAGCGGGATGACGGGTCGAAGATACTAAGCTTCCGTGCCGCGAACAATAAGCTCCGGAACGTATATTGGAAATTGGTCACTGTTCCCGCGCACCCTCCTTGCAGGGCAAAAGAGTTCTTTGTAAATTGCCCGAGCAATTCTTGGCCTCCGGCATTTTCCCCGCCGGTCCGCTTCATTGACAAGCCTTTCCGAGATTCATCGCTGCACCATCCTGGAGGTTCATCTTCCATGAGCATTAGCCAGCTCGCACGCTCTATTGCCGAATCACCGACCCTCGCTCTCAATGAGCAGGCACGCCTCCTTCGAGAAAAAGGAGAGGCGGTGATTCACCTTGGCATTGGGGAACCGAAGAACAAGGCACCGATTAATGCCATCCTGAGTTCTGCCGCGAAGCTTACCGCCGGAGACATCAAATACACTCCCACGGATGGCATCCCGTCCCTGAAAAAGGCAATTATCCGGTACACCGAGGAAAACTACGATAGAGTTCCGGAACCAGAGCAGGTTCTTGTGGCGGCGGGCGCAAAACAGGCGATCTTCAACGTCCTCTTTTCCATCCTGAACCCGCAGGATGAAGTGATCCTCCTCGCTCCGTACTGGGTAAGCTACCCGGAAATGATCAAAATGGTCTATGGGGTTCCCGTGTTCGTCAAACCCGAAGACGGCGGTTTCATCCCTCGGATGAAGGAGATCGAACAGGCCGTCAGCTCCTATACCAAGGCGATCATCGTCAACAGCCCGAATAATCCTTCCGGCATGATCTACCCCGAATCGTTGATCGCAGAACTCGTCGAGTTCTGTGAGAAAAGGGGGATCTACATGATCACGGATGATATCTATCACAAGCTGGTCTTCGGGGGGAAGAGCGCAACTCCGGCGTACAAGTTCAGCAAGAAGGACATCGAGTCTACACGCATTATTTCAATCAATGGGATCTCCAAACTGTACGGCATGACCGGCTTCCGCATCGGCTGGTCGATCGCGAACAAAGCCCTGTCCGCTGTCATGCTGAACGTCCAGGCCCAAACCACCTCCTGCACCTCCCTTCTCCTGCAGGCGGCCGCTGAAGGCGCGCTGACGGGACTCCAGAGCGTCGTCGAGACGCTTCGGCTCACACTCGAGAACAACAGGCGGGTGATGATCCAGGAACTGGAGGCATTCGAAGGCATTCGACTGCACAAACCGGATGCAACGTATTACTGCCTTCCCGACTTCAGCGCGTACAACAAGAATTCTGTCGAGCTTTCAAAGTTTCTCCTGAAAAAGGCGCTCGTCGTTACGGTGCCCGGCAAGGAGTTCGGGATGGAAGGACACCTGCGGCTCAGTTTTGCCACGACAGTCAAGGACGTGACCCAGGGCGTCCAGCGAATCAAATGGGCACTCGATCCAAATTCACCCAACGAAATCTACATCGGCGATCGCAAACTGGTACGGGACTGGCTATGAACAACATCCTCGACATCAAGACTCCGGCCCAGGCCGAAGCAACGGCTCGAAAAAGCGACTTCGGTCTGGAGAACCACGGGCTCTCCCAGCTTGCCACCGTGTACTGGAATCTCCCGACGGAGGCACTCTATGAGGAGATCAGCTTCCGTCGGGAAGCCCGCATCACCCGTGATGGGCCGATCGCGGCGTTCACGGGAAAGCATACCGCCCGTTCGGCGACTGACAAGTTCGTCGTGGAGGAACCGTCTTCGCATGAGCACGTCTGGTGGGGTGAATACAACCGGCCGTTCAGTGCGGAGAAATTCAATGAACTCTTCAGCAGACTGTCCGGATTCCTGCAGGGGCGCGATCTCTTCGTTCAGGATTGCTTTGCCGGAGCGGACCCCGACTACCAGATGCCCATCCGCATTGTCACCGAGCTTGCCTGGCACAGCCATTTCGCCAGGAACATGTTTATTCTCCCTTCGACCAATGAAGAATACCGCCGGCACGTCCCTGAGTTCACCGTTCTCTGCGTCCCATCGTTCAAGGGGATTCCCCAGATCGATGGAACCACATCCAACACGTTCATTGTCCTGAACTTTGCTCAGCGACTCTGCATCATCGGGAACACGGCGTACGCCGGCGAGATCAAGAAATCGGTTTTTACCATTCTCAACTACCTTCTGCCTCTGGACGGAGTAATGCCGATGCATTGCTCTGCGAACATCGGCGCGGAAGGTGATGCGGCGATCTTTTTTGGACTTTCCGGGACGGGAAAAACCACGCTGAGCGCAGATCCCCATCGCCGCTTGATCGGGGATGATGAACACGGCTGGAGCGACGCCGGCGTGTTCAATTTCGAAGGCGGATGTTACGCGAAGGTCATCACTCTTTCATCGACGGCAGAACCGCAGATTTACGCCTGCACCAGGCGGTTCGGCACGATCCTCGAGAATGTCCCCTTCGATCCGGTCACACGTACGATCGACCTTGACGACGCCTCGGTAACCGAAAACACGCGCGCTTCCTATCCGTTGGACTTCATCGACAACGCCGTGCCGGAGAAATCGGGAGGGCACCCGAAGAACATCATTCTCCTGACCTGTGACGCGTCGGGGGTCATGCCTCCTATCGCGCGGCTTACGCCCGACCAGGCGCTCTACCAGTTTATCTCCGGGTATACCTCGAAGATCGCCGGCACGGAGGTCGGTCTGGGAAAAGAACCGGAGATGACGTTCAGCACCTGTTTCGGAGCACCCTTCATGGTGCATCGTCCGTCCTTCTATGCCGACCTTCTGAAACGCAAGATCCTCCGTCACGACGTTCATTGTTGGCTCGTGAATACCGGTTGGATCGGCGGGGCCTATGGAGTCGGGAAGCGCATCAGCATCCGTCACACACGCGCGCTTCTCAATGCTGCGCTGAGTGGCGCGCTTCTGAACGTCCGCTACGCGGTCGACCCGGTATTCGGTTTTTCCGTTCCGCAGGAGTGCGCCGAGGTTCCGCCGAGCGTTTTGAACCCTGCATCGTCATGGCCGGACGCGGAGGCGTATATGAAGAAATATTGTGAGCTTGCATCGCGGTTCATTGAGAATTTCAAGAAGTATGAAGTCGGATGTCCGGAAGAAATACGGCAGGCGGGTCCGAAGAGGATGTAGAAGCGAGGCAGCGCGCCCCGCGGGTTCGTCGCACGAACCCGCGGAGGTGGGACATGGTCAGTTCGCTTTCCGTGAAACAAATTCCAGGTTCAACGTTATCTTCACTATGTCGCCTGCAATCAACCCCCCGGCTTCGATTGTCTTGTTCCATTTCACTCCGTAATCGAACCGATTGATCGCCGTTGTCGCCGTGAAGCCCGCCCGCGTGTTCCCCATGGGATCCTTGATCACCCCGTTCAGTGTTGCGTCGAGGACTACAGGCTTCGTCACATCACGGATCGTCAGATCTCCGGAGATTTTGTAGGTGTCATTCCCGGTCTTCTCCACCTTTGTGCTTTTGAAGGTAATCGCTGGAAACTTTTCCGCGTTGAGGAAATCATCAGACTTCAAATGGTTGTCCCTCATCGCATTGTCTGTGCTGATGCTCGCGGTCTTGAGCGTGGCATTGAAGACTGCATCGGAAAAATCCGGCTTGCTTGTCGTGGCTGTAGCCTCAAATTCTTTAAACTGCCCCGTGACCTCGGCGATGACCATGTGCTTGACCCCGAATTCGACTCTGCTATGTACGGGATCAGCCTTCCAGACAGTCTGCTGTGCCGTCGCAAGCGACGCAACGAGCATGACTACACCAACTATTGCAGATACGAGCTTCATACTGCGACCTCTCTCAGGAATTGAACATTCGACCTTCGGGTCGGTTTCTTGGTACAGCGGGTGTGTTAGACCGAATTGTCAGCCCTGGCTCTCGCCCCCGTTCCCAGTTTCTTGAGAAGCGCCGCAACGCGATCCTGTTCCTCCGGAGAGAGGACCGAAAAGGTCCTCGCGACGACCTCCGCATGCAGCAAGAAAATGCGGTCGAAGAGCTTTTTGCCTTTCGACGTCAGGTGGACATACACTTGCCGTCGATCTTGGAGACACCGCGCACGTTTCACCAGACCCTCCCTTTCGAGATTGTCGACGACGACCGTCATGTTGCCGCCGCTGACGAGCTGTTTTTTGCTCAACTCGGAGAACGTGAGGGATCCCCTATGTCCCAGACATTCCAGCACGCCGAACTGTGGAAGTGTCAGACCGAACGAACGACTATGCTCCTCGGTCACGTGTTGCACCGTCGTAAACGAACGCGCAAGTTTGACCCAGACATCGAGTGATCGTGCCAGGCGAATCCCGTATTGATCGCATATCGCTTGGTTCATTGAAGTTTCAATTATTGAAGTTCATACGAATAACACACAAACCCGCCCCGAGGTTCCCTCCCGCAGGCGACGGAGATGCACAAATGGGTGGATTCTTGCCGTTGATCGACGTATCTTTCAGCACAGGCACCCTCGTTCGCATTTCGAGAAAGTCCTTCCATGCCGACTGAATACTGCCCCCGCTGCCGCGTTGCGGCAAACATCGTTATGACCGAGACGCACGAACGCCGTGTTGCGGAAGACGGTACGTATTTTGACGTCGCCGTCCGCACCGTTCATTGCTCTGGGTGCCATACGTTTCTCCGCAGAGAGGAGCTCCCTTTGCCTCATCCCAGCAAGAACAGAGTTTCCGCATGAAAGCGGTCCGGCGTTTCGCCATCTCGCTGTATGTCTGGGTTTCGGTGTGCGCGTTGATTGTCGGCTGGTTCTTCCTTCTCCTCGTCGTCCGGATCACTGACCGCGATCCCGTCCGCTATCGGACCGGCTATCTGTTCCGGCGTCTTGGCGTTGCCATGACGCGCGTGAATCCCTTCTGGCAAATTCATCTGCAGAGCGTTCCGATCGAGAACCCTCGCCGTCCCTACGTCGTCGTCAGCAATCATCAATCCATGGCCGATATTCCGATTCTTTCCCACGTTCCATGGGAAATGAAATGGGTCGCGAAAGAGGAGCTCTTTCGACTGCCGTTTGTGGGGTGGATGATGAGGCTTGCCGGCGACATCTCGCTGAACCGCAAGGACAGACGGTCCGGTGCTCGGATGCTTCTTGCGGCGGAAAAGTATCTTGCGGGGAAGTGCTCGGTGATCTTGTTTCCTGAGGGGACCCGATCCCCGGACGGACGGGTTCGGCAATTCGCGGAAGGTGCGTTCTATCTCGCGATCAGAGCGAACGTCCCCATTCTTCCGATCGCGGTCGACGGCTCACATGACTGTCTTCCCAAGCATAGTTTTCTCTTCGGCGACCCGGCCACTGTCCGTGTCGCCGTCCTTTCGCCTGTCGAAACATCGGGGTGGGAATTGAATCGGGCTGCAGAACTGCGCGATCATGTACGGTCGAAGATTGTGCAACAACTGGCCGAGTGGCGTGGAGTGACATCGACGCGATGTTGATGCAGTTCAGCCTGCGGCAGCTGTTCCCAACGTCCCCGGGACAGATTCCTCCGCGATCAGTCGCGTGAGAGGAGTTCCACGATTTCCTTTTCAACGGTCCTTCCGCGATCGCGACCGTAGAACCCGTGGATGCGCTCGATATTCGTTTCCTTCGGTAGTCCGGCGTTCTTCCCCTCCGCAAACATCAATCGCGCCCCCTCAGGCCGGGGGCCCCAATTGAAGAGTTCCTTCCCGCTGCCGGAGAACACCACGAGCTTGGGGATGCTGCGCGATCCTCCGGTCAGGTAGAGATCCATGATATCCGGGTTCTGATCGCGCAGGAGTAATCGAAGATCGATCTTCGGATTCAAGGCCGCGAGGTGTGCGATCACCGGGAGAATCTGCGCAGAGTCCCCGCACGAGAACTCACTCAAGACCATCCACAGTTGCGGCATTCCGATTCTCTGCAGGACCAGTCGCGAACGGTCCTGCGGCACGAACGTTCGGAAGATCCGCTCGCTCCGCCTCAGATTCAGCACATCATGGTCTGTCTGGATAGACGTTGCGCGCCCTCCCGTTGTGGTCCGCGTTCTTCGACATGGTTCCGAAACGCATCCATGTATTCCGTGAACGTCAATCCCTGATGCGGCCGGCGCGACAAGAAGAACTCTTTCATGACTGTTGTCTCGTACCTCATTGAACCCGTTCTGACCCTTGTTCTTATAGGATGCGGCGAATCGGCGTTTGGCGTCAGGCCCTCGACAAAAAAAAAGCCCGGCACGAGGCCGGGCTCTTGACATTTCACTGTGCCACGCCGTCAGGCGGCAACGTAGGCCTGGAGCTTTTCCAGCAGGCTTCGCTTTGGCAGGGCTCCGACAACCTGCTCCACAACCTTTCCGCCGTTGAACACCATCAATGTCGGGATACTCCGAACATGAAAGTCTGTCGTCACCCTCGGATTCGCATCGACGTCAAGCTTCCCCACTTTCAATTTTCCTTCATACTCTCTGGCGATCTCTTCGACCACCGGCGCAATGGCTTTGCAGGGCCCGCACCAGACCGCCCAGAAATCGATAAGGACCGGCCGGTCCGCTTTCAGCACTTCGGACTCAAAATTTGCGTCTGTAATTTCCACGGGCTTCATTGGATCTCCTTGATAGGATCATAGGTTAAGAACGAACTCATCTACCGTCGTAAGCACCCGACGAAAACGCGATGCTGTTCGGGCCCAGAACTTCCTGTACGCCCTGAACAAGCTGCTCCGTCGGATCGACGAGGTATCGAGTTGACTGATAAACACGTGTCGCGCTCTCTCCGCGGACTTTGAGGAAACAGGGGGTTTTCCCCTGGTTCGATTCGAAGAGTTCGCGGAGCGCGATAATATTTTCCTCCTTCACCCGTTCGAGGTCGATCGAGACCATCACGCTCCGGGTGAATCGGCCACGCACTTTTTCTATCGGCAACACCTCATTGACCAGAATCTTTAGCGTCGGACCGTTCACCTCGCCCTTTGCCGACGACCATGACGATCGCATCCTGCACAAGGTCGTTCTGGTATTTCTGAAACGCGTCAGAGAAGACGATGCATTCCGCGGTGCCCGTAAAATCCTCGATCCCGACGAACGCCATCGTATTGTTGCGCTTGTCGATCTTCCGTTTGACCGACGTGACAATACCGCACGCACGCACCATGCTTCCGGGCTTGAGGGCGCTCGGGTCTCCCAGCGGCACGGTGGAGAGTTCCTTGACTTCGTGCTCGTACTTCAACAGGGGGTGACCCGAAACATAGAATCCGAGCACATTCTTCTCGTGCTGGAGTTTCTCAAATTCCGTCCAGTGTCGGAGCTCGGGCAGCGCCGGATAAATGACGACCTGCTCTTCCGTCCCTCCGCTTGTATCAAACAAGCCGGCTTGACCGCTGAGTTCCTGCTCGCGGCGCCTGAGCCCGAACGCCGTTGCAGATTCGATGGATTCGAAGTATTGCGCCCTGTGGCCGCCGATCGCGTCGAACGCCCCTGCCTGGACAAGACTTTCGAGACATTTCTTGTTTACCAGCCGAAGATCGACTCTCGCACAAAAGTCGAAAATGTTCTTGAATGCCCCTGTTTCTTTTCTCGCCTGCACCACCCCCTCTACCGCGCTTTCGCCAACGTTCTTTATCGCGCAAAGACCGAACCGGATGGCACCGTCCGTGACGGTGAAATCCACTGCGCTTTCATTGACGTCAGGCCCACGCAGAGGGATTCCGGATTTCCTGCAGGAATCGATCAGGACGGCGATTCTGTCAATGTCGTTGAGTTCCGACGACAGGGTCGCCGCCATGAACTCCGCCGCATAGTGGGCCTTGAGATATGCGGTCTGATAGGCAACCACCGAGTAGGCGACGCTATGGGATTTGTTGAACCCATACTTCGCGAACTTCTGAATGAGATCGAAAATATCGCCGGCAAGCTTCCGCTCCGATCCCCTCTCGATGCTCCCCTTGATGAACTCATCCTTCACCGATGCCATCAGCGCATCATCTTTCTTCCCCATGGCCCGCCGCATCAGGTCGGCTTTCGCCAGGGAAAACCCCGCGACCTCGCTTGCGATTTTCATCACCTGTTCCTGGTAGACGATGACGCCATACGTCTCGTTCAGGATCGTCTCCAATGCCGGGTGCAGGTAGGTGATCTTTGCGCGGCCGTTCTTCCGGTTGATGAAATCCTCGATCATCTCCATCGGGCCCGGCCGGTAGAGCGCATTCATCGCGACAAGATCGCTGATCGACGTCGGCCGGAGCTTCCGCAGCGATTCCTGCATGCCGGAACTTTCAAATTGGAACACGCCGACCGTGTCTCCGCGCGAGAACAATTCAAACGTCGCCTGGTCGTCCTCCGGAAGATGATCGAGATCGATCCGGTCCCCGTGGTTCTCCTCGATCATCTTCAACGCGTTCTCGATGACTGACAGCGTTCGGAGTCCGAGAAAATCCATCTTCAGCAGACCCGCTTCTTCAAGGTCCTTCATGTTGTACTGCGTCATGACTTCGGTCTGCGGTGTCTTGTAGAGCGGGACGTGGTCGCTGATGTTGCCGGGGGCGATGACGACGCCTGCTGCGTGCATCCCCGCGTTTCTGTTCATCCCTTCAAGGACAAGGGACGTTTCCACGAGGGTCTTGATCTTCGGATCGGTGCTTTCATTGACCCACTTGAGCTCGGGGATCGTCTTCAGCGCTTCTCCCAGGGGGCGGACTTTGCCGAACTCCGTCGGGATCGCCTTGTTGATCGAGTCGATGGTGCTCAGCGGCACTCCGAGCACCCGGCCGACATCCTTCAGGACCGCCTTGCTTGAAAGGGTCCCGAAGGTGATGATCTGGGACACCGAATCGTCGCCGTATTTCTTGCGGACATACTCGATGACCTTCTCACGTTTCTTGTCCGAGAAGTCGACGTCGATGTCGGGCATGCTCACGCGTTCGGGGTTCAGAAAGCGCTCGAACAGGAGATCGTACTTGAGCGGATCGACGTTGGTGATACCGAGACTGTACGAAACGATGCTTCCAGCGGCACTCCCGCGGCCCGGTCCGACAAAAACATCCATTGCCCTGGCGGCGCGAATAAAATCCTGGACGATCAGAAAGTATCCCGAATATCCCATCTTCTTGATCACCGAAAGCTCAAGGTCCAGGCGCTGCCGGACAGGCTCCGGGGCATCCGGATACCGCTTGGCGAACCCTTCGCGTGAGAGCTTATCGAGATACTCTTCGAGCGAAGTCACTCCCGCGTCGGCCGGGATCGGGAAGTCCGGCATGTGATTGCGACGCAGGTCGAGCGTCAGATCGCACTTGTCGGCGATTTCCAGCGTCGACTCGATCGCCTCCGGAAAATCGGCGAAGAGTGCAATCATCTCAGCCGTCGATTTGAAATAGGCCTGGTCCGTCTGATAGCGGAGCTTCGAATAGTCCTGCGGATTCGCGATCGATGAATCGGGGATCAGAAGCATGATGTTGTGAGCGAGGGCATGCTTTAACTTGAGGTAGTGCACGTCGTTCGTCGCGACCAGGCGCAACCCATGTTGTTTCGCCAGGCCGGGTGCCTTCGACCGAACGATTGCTTCCCGATCGATCCCGTGGTTCTGGATCTCCACATAAAAGTCGGAGCCGAAGATCTCTTTGTATGTTCCAGCGTTCGTCGACGCCTGTGCATCATTGCCCGCCGCGAGAGGCGCGGATAGGACGCCGCTCAGACATGCGGAAAGGGCAATGAGACCTTCATGATACGTGTGAAGCAGCTGCGTATCGATTCTCGGCTTGTAGTAGTACCCTTCGATGTGCCCAAGGGATGTGAGCTTGATCAGATTCCGATACCCCGTCTCATTTTTCGCCAACAGGACGAGGTGATGATAGTTTGCCCGCTTTCCGCCGGGCTCTGTCATCGACGTCCCTTTGTCAAACCGGCTCCCCTGCGTTACAACGTACGCTTCCGTTCCGATGATCGGCTTGACGCCGGCCTTCTTGGCTTTCTTGTAAAATTCGATTGCCCCAGACATGACGCCGTGATCGGTAAGCGCAACGGCAGGCATTCCCTGCTCTTTTGCAGCATTTACGAGGTCGTCAATCTTGCATGCCGCGTCAAGGAGACTGTAATGAGAATGATTATGCAGATGAACAAATTGATTCATAGTCCATTTCAGGGAATAGTCACATGATCATGGTAGCGGAAGGAAGTGTACTGTTCCCGCCGGCGATTCACAAGGCGCGCTCACCGAAAGTTATGCACAACTTTTGCCTGAGGCAGAGTGAGTCAGATGATGTATCCTCGAAGCCCTCTTTCACGGATCCAGACAACGTCCGTTCGCGTTGAGTGTTACGCAGTCCGTCTCAGTAAGAATCTGGCTTCTATTGCCCCCACGACATCGCCATCAGCTTCTGCTCCGTCATCTCCTCCATTGCGAAGCGGATCCCTTCCCTGCCAAATCCAGAGTCCTTTACCCCTCCATACGGCATCGAATCCATCCGATACGACGAGACGTCGTTGACAATTAATCCTCCGACTTCAAGATCTCGGAAGGCGCGAAAGATGAATTTTGCATCGTTTGTAAAAAGACCCGCCTGCAGACCAAAATCAGATTCGTTGACATCTCTAATGACTTCCTCCTCAGCGTCATATGCCCGTAGAACGATGACCGGGCCAAAAACCTCGTTGCAAACAACAGGTTCCGTCTTCGGCACATCCAGGAGGATTGTAGGGGAAAGCACAGCACCTCTCCGTTCTCCTCCAACTATGACTTTTGCACCATGGGAGACAGCGCTTTTGATCCATCCTTCGACCTTTTTCGCTGCTTCTTCTGTAATCATCGGACCGACGATGGTCTGATCATCCCACGGATCCCCGACGGGAACAGTTCCTGCTGCCACGGTCAGGGCCCCTTTCAGGGACTCAAAGACCTCCCTGTGAGCATATACACGCTGGACGGATATGCAGGATTGCCCGGCGTTTCCGAATCCCCCCATGACTATCTTTCTGGCCGTGGAACCGGGGTCACAATCACTGTGAGCAATGACAGCTGCATTTCCGCCGAGTTCCAACACGACGCGTTTTTTCCCAGCCCTCTGCTTTATCGGCCAACCGACAGCTGGACTTCCCGTGAAGGTGACAAGCTTAACTCTCTGATCTTCAATAACTTGTCCTATTTCATCTCCAGAGCAAGGGAGCACACTTAGATACCCTTCCGGCAGTCCGGCATCAATGAAAACCGATGCCAGGCGTAGCGAGGTCACGGGGGCATTCGACGACGGTTTGAGGATAACCGGACACCCGGAGGCGAACGCTGGACCGAGCTTGTGGGCTACCAGGTTCAACGGAAAGTTGAAGGGTGTAATGGCAAGAATTGGACCGAGGGGGAACCGCTTCACATATGCCTCTTTTCCCTTCGACGATGGGACGAGGTCAAGAGGCATGATGAACCCTTCGAGGCGCTTACTCTCCTCCGAGGCGAGGCTGAGGGTAAGGATAGACCGGTCGACTTCCTGCCTTGAAAAACTTATGGGCTTCCCGGTCTCGGTCGTAATGAGACGTGCAAACTCTTCCTTTCGTCCGGTAAGGATGCTGGAGGCCTCGCGGAGGAGGTTCGCTCGCATGTACGTCGGTTCGAGTGCCCGATTTCCAAATGCGGTGCTTGCCGCCGCGACACTCGTTTCAATGTCGCTCTCTCCAGCTTGGGATACGTGAAAAACTTCTTCTCCGCGAAAGGGATTGACGACGGCTTTAGCGCGGTTGGAAGTCTTCCAAATGCCGGCTACACAGAAGGATTCGGCCATTTCCCCTCCCTTACACCATCGACGCGAGAATGGACATCGCTGTTTTAACAGCGTCTGACTTGAGGACGATTTTTCTCTCCTGGGTCTGTCGAATCTTGAATTCAATATTTCCTTCGGACAGCGTTCGTTCGCCAACGATCACCTGGAGAGGCATGCCAAGCAAATCAGCATCCTTAAACTTGTACCCTGGGCTCACATCCTGTCGGTCGTCGAACAACACGTCAAGATTGTGTTCCTGGAACTCTCGATACAGGTTCTCAGACTCACGCTTCACTGATTCTGAGCGACCGCTGAGGGCCAGGAGGTGAACATCGAACGGTGCAAGCGCTCGCCCCCAGGTAATTCCGTCGCGATCATGGTGCTGTTCAACGTGGCAGGCCAGGATACGTTCGATCCCAATCCCATAGCTTCCCATGATAACTGGTTGCTCTTTTCCCTGTTCGTCCAGGAAATTTGCTTGCAGGGCTTCGGAGTAGCGCGTTCCGAGTTTGAAGATGTGTCCGAGTTCGATCCCCCGGACGATCCTCAGGGGTGAGTTCCCTTCCGGACTCCCCTCTCCTTCACGAACCATGCGGAGGTCGTAAAATCCGTCGATCCGGCAATCTCGTGTGAGGTCGATATGCATGAGATGAAAATCATTGCGGTTCGCACCACTCACGAGATTGTTCGCATCCTTGAGGCGAAGGTCTGCAAGGATGGTGAATCGCTGTTTGACCCCATCTGCGCGATTCAGTCTGACAGGCCCGATGGAACCCCCGTCAGCGCCGGTCAACGCACGCAGTGCTTCCGCCTCGACAGGACGAACGGTCTCCCCCATGATCCGTGTCAGCTTCGCTTCATTCAACGCATCGTTCCCCATCATGAGGCAAAGTATAGGCCGTTCTCCTGCCCAATAGACAACGGATTTGGCAAGAGACTGCTCCTCCACATGAAGAAACTCCGAAAGTTGGTCGATCGTCCGGACGTTCGGCGTGTGAACCTCTTCCAGTGGACTCGGATCTGTCGAACGCTTTGCTGCAGGGGCGGTCGAGGAGGCCACTTCGAGATTCGCCGCGTATGTCCCGTCCTCAGAGAGCACCAAAAGATCCTCACCGGCATCCGACTCGACCATGAATTCTTCTGACCCAGTCCCCCCCATAGCACCACTGGATGCGCCCACGACAAAATACGATAGACCACATCGTTCGAAGATCTTCTTGTAGGCGACCGCGTGCTGCGCATACCCCTGGTCCAAACCTTCCCAGGTTGCATCGAGGGTATAGCTGTCCTTCATGAGAAACTGCCGTCCACGGATAATGCCGGATCTCGGGCGGGGCTCATTGCGAAACTTGGTCTGAACCTGGTACCAGATCTGCGGCAGATCGCGATATGATTTAACGTGGTTCTTCGCAAGCCAGCAAATGACTTCCTCATGCGTGGGCGCAAGGATAAGCGGGCGATCCTTGATATGGAAGAGCGTTTCCCCGAATGCCTTTACGCGTCCGGTCGCTTCCCACAGTTCAATCGGACTCAGTGCCGGGAGATGGAGCTCCTGTCCGCCGATGGCGTTCATTTCCTCCCGGACAATTGCGCTGATCTTCTGCAGCACGCGGTATCCAAGAGGGAGAAACGCATACACTCCGGCCGCGAGAGAACGGATCATTCCTGACCGGATGAGAAGCTGGTGGCTAGGGATCTGAGCGTCGGCGGGGATCTCTTTGGCCGTGGGGATGAATCCCGAGCTGAAACGCATGGTGCCTGTGTGCGATGGAGTGAACGGAAAGTGCGGTAGACAGAAGAAATATAACCAAAGCGGTAAGCGAATACAAGATCGACAGCGCTTCCTCGTGACTCAGCGAAGCGGTTCTTCAGGAACGCTGAGTTTTACCTCGGTTCCATAGATGTGTGTGACTTCAACGTTCCCGCCAAGTTTCCCCGCCAGTGAACGCACGAACCGCATTCCGACGCGTTCCTGGTGATCGTTGTGGGAAATGTCGCCAACGCCGTCGTCCGCCACCACAACAACGAGTCCTTGGCCTTTGCGCCTGCACGTGAGAGACACGGTCCCGGCGCGGTCACCCGGGAAAGCGTGCTTCAGAGCACTCGTGATCAATTCTCTGATGATGAGCCCGATCACAGCGGCGTGCCGAATTTCGAGAGTGAAGGGATCGATCTGCAGATCGATGCCGACACGCGGACCGGAAGCATTTTTCTCCGTAAAAGCCTGCTGCGCGATCTCCCGCAGATACTTCGTAGCCTCCACCGAAGAACTCACCGGTCAAGCTTCTCAGCGTCTCCTGAATTTCCGCCAGAGACTGAACACGATCACACCATTCCAGGAGTGCGGTTTTCGCCTCCTCGTCGTGAATCGATTCGGCCTGGTGCTGCAGCAGGCTGGCAATGATTTGAAAGTCGTTCTTGGTTGTGTCGAACGCTTGTCCGGCTTTTTCGGCTTTGGAGGTCGCTGCTGCTTCCGGTGCGAGAGCGCGCTTTGAGTCGGGGGGAACGTCCTGGAATACTCCGATGGCAAGGGGGGGCGCGAGCGTATCGATCAGGGTCACCGACAGCAACTGGGGTATCGCGTTTGCGCTTCCGTTCCGGACATCGCATCGAATCCCCTGGGCTCTACCTTCGGCCCAAATGGCGTCAGAGAACCCCTCGCGCCCCGGAGGAGTTACAGCGATTCCCAGATCACGCATGGATTTGCTGATGATGTCGGGTCGGGCAAATCCGAATTTCCTGAGGAACTCATCGTTCGCCGCGATGATTGCGCCATGGTCGACGGTGAACAACAACGAGGGGAGCGGACCCCGAAGGAATGCGGTCTCAAATTGACGAGCGAGGCCTGCCTCACGTTCTCCCCCTTCCAGGCGCACGATATTCCCCGGCACTTTGCTGACGATGAACACTCTTCCGGGTTCGTCGCTTCCCCTCCGGTCGAATTTGAGGTGCTGAACAGTGACACCAATGGTTGACCCCTGTTTCTTCTTTAAGAGACACTGCAGCGGTTTCACTGTACCGCCTGCAAGGGGATCATCCTGCAATTCTGATCCATCGGGGGCGTAGAGGTCAAGGACATCCCACACGGGAGAGGTCAGTGCTTCGGCGAGTTGCCAGCCCGTGATCTTTTCGGCAGCGGCATTCATGAAAGTCACAAGCAACGACTCGTCGACGGCGATAACCGCCTCGCCGATGGCGCTCATGGTCGAACGGAGAAGGTCTTCCCTTTGGAGGATTTCGCGTTCCGAATTCCACCGGCAAACCGCAATTTCGATCGTAGCCTGGATTGCATCATCCTGAAAAGGCTTCAGGATGTACCCGAAAGGGTGTGCCGATCGGGCCCTGGCGAGTGTCTCTCTGTCGGAATAGGCGGTGGCGAACACCACGGGCGGACCCCCGCGTCCGCGAATGCGCATGGCTGCTTCGACACCATCAAGCTCGCCGCCGAGGTGGACGTCCATTCAGGATGATGTCCGGGTCCTCCTCAAACGCTAGCCGAATTGCGTCTTCACCACGCCCTGCGACTCCCACAATCGGGTAGCCGAGAGACTCGAGGCGCCGGGCAAGGTCCGTGGCGACGATCTTTTCATCTTCCGCAATCAGAACGCGAATCGCGTGACGTCCGGGTTCCGGCTTCATCCTGTGCCCTGCGTTATGATAAAGAGCTGTTCAGACGCTGACGCGCATGGATTTCCCACGTTCGCACACTGTCCTTGTACGCATTGTACGAATTTTGGCGGGCGATATCCAGATCCGCATCCGTGTTTCCTTCCCAACGCCTGCAAAGATAGATGGCCGAAAATATCCTCCCCACACGGTAGCGCCGGCTGACCGCGAGAGCGGTTGCGTAGTCCTCACCATAGCTGACATTCGGAAATTTTATCTCCCGTAGAATCTTCGTCAGAAAAGCCCGGGGGGCTCCGAACCCGTTGACACGGAGGGCGTTGTTCCGGCCGTTCTCCTCGGTCCATTCCCGGTGGTCAATGATACCCGGCGGGATCGGCTCGAGGTTGAAATTCGTCATCTGGTAGCTCCCGACCACCATCGCGCACCGTTCTTTTTGGAACACATCGACGATTTGTTTCAGGGTGTCCGGTGATGCATACAGGTCATCACTGTCGAGTTGGACCGAATACTTGCCGCAACGGTCCGAGTGAACAGCTTCGTTCCAGCACCCACCGATCCCGAGATCTTCCCGTTGGGGGATGATGTGCACGACCCGCGAGTCCTTCTCCGCGGCCTCCGCAATAATGTCGGTCGTCCCATCCGTCGAATGGTTATCCACCAGCAGAACGTTGAACGGAAAGTCCGTCGACTGAACCAGGACTGATCCGATGGCATCGCCGATGGTCCTTGCCCGGTTCTTGACAGGAATGACCACACTCGCCACCACGGGATAGGCACCCGGGTCGGTTTCGACTTCTTCGGGAGGTGCTTGAAGATAGGCCCCGACGATCTTCAGGTGTGCCGTCGCAGCCTCCTCCATCTCCCGTTGGACGGCACGCTGTTTCGGGTCGACATAGTCGAACTGTCTCTCGCCGCTCCTCCGCTTGTCAGGATCGTATTTCGTATAGAGTTGTTCAGGCACGCGGACAACCAATCCAGCCCGGGAGAGGGCGAGCCGGATGGCATACCAGCCGGCAAACATGTACGATTCGTGTTGCGCTGGATCTGCGACGGCATCAACGAGAGCGGCCGTCCGGATCAGAACAAGATTGCCGAAATCGAAATCGTCGCGGATGCTGCCGTCCTGGTACGCGATCAACGGGTGTGGCGCGACACTGCCATCGATGCTATCGCGGTAGTCGGCATAGACAATGTTCGCATCAGTTGCTTCTGCGACACCGTGGAGCCGTTCCATGCAAAACTGTCCGAGCTCCATTTGCGTCTCTTGCATGACAATCGCGACGTAGGGCGTTTTGACGTGGGCTGCGATCTTCGTGAACGTTTCGCTTGCCGTAATCGCTTCAACCTTGAGCGTCGGGCAACCGATGGGAGCAGGGGTGTTGCGGGAAGAGAGAACCAGAATCTCCGGCGCTGGACGAAGTCCCCTGAACACCTCGATGGTCGAACGACCGCCTTCCGTGCCGCTGAATGGGATGCAAACCGTGATGGATTCAAGCATGAGAGCCCCGCTCCGAGCCTATGGATGGCAGTTCACGACGCTATTTCCTATACTGCACACATCGAATGGTCTCCCCGTACGACCTCGCTCATGCCCAAGACCCCGACGGAAAGAAATCCCTGGCTTTTCATCCCGACCCTGTACTTTGCCGAGGGCGTTCCGTACATCCTCATCAATGTGGTCTCGGTCGTTCTGTACAAGCGCATGGGGATCGACAATGCGACGTTCACGTTTTGGACGAGCTTCCTGTATCTTCCCTGGGTCATCAAAATGTTCTGGGGCCCGGTGGTGGATACCCGGTCCACAAAACGTCGATGGATCATCCTCACGCAGCTTGTGATGAGCGGATGTCTCTCGGTCGTCGCCGTTGCGCTTCAGGCACCCGGGTTCTTCTTCCTGTCGCTGGCGGGCTTTTTCGTCGGCGCTTTCATCTCCGCAACGCACGATATTGCCGCTGACGGATTCTACCTTCTTGCACTGAACAAGGAGAATCAGAGTCTGTTCGTGGGGATCCGGTCGACATTCTATCGGCTTGCAATGATCTTCGGCCAGGGATTTATCGTCTGGCTGGCGGGCAGTCTCGAGACGCAAACCGGCAACATCCCGCTCAGTTGGACATTTGGATTCGCCGTTGCCGCGGTGCTGTTCCTCTTCCTCTTCCTCTATCATCGCCTCGTTCTCCCGCACCCTGCAGCCGACGGTGCGTCGCAGGCCGGAAACGAACGGAACGACCATGCGTTCCTCGACGCCTTCCGGAGCTACATTACCCAGGAGAAATTCTTCGTCCTCCTTGCGTTCATTCTCCTCTATCGGTTCGGAGAAGCGTTTCTGATCAAGCTTGCCCCACCCTTCCTTCTCGACAGCAGGCAGGTGGGCGGACTGGGCCTCACGACTGCAGAAGTCGGTATCGTCTACGGCACACTCGGCGTCAGCTGCCTTCTTGCGGGAGGAATCGCAGGCGGGCTGGTGATCAAGAAATTCGGGTTACGGCGATGCCTCTGGCCGTTGGCGCTGATCGTCAACCTGCCGATGTACGTGTATATCTTCCTCTCTGCACTCCAGCCATCGATCTATATCGCGGCTCCATGTGTGGCCCTCGAGCAGTTCAGCTATGGGTTCGGGTTCTCCGCGTATCTCGTCTTTCTGATGTATGCATCACGCGGCAGATACAAGACCTCACACTACGCCATTTCCACGGGGTTCATGGCACTCGGCATGATGCTGCCGGGATTTGTGAGTGGGTATCTTCAACAGGCCCTCGGGTACCGTCAATTTTTTCTTCTGACGGCAGTCCTCGGTGTCCCTGGCCTTGTCACGTTGTTCTTCGTCCCGATTCCGGGCGAAAACGCTGCACAATCCGAATCCGTTGAGCAAACAGCTGCAACTCAGCAGTCGATTGTCAGGACAGGCCGGGACCCTCAATCGTCTTGAACCCGATGAGGTGCTCGACAGTTGTCTTTCCCATCGCAAAGGACTGACGCTGATCGAACCGGAACCCGATTCTCTCATACCAACCGACGGATTTCACGTTGCCGGCCATCACGCCGAGCCAGAGGGAATGCGCATTGTACCGCCTGGCGACGTGTTCGGCTTCTGTGAGCAGGCGCGTGCCCACCCCCCATCCCTGATAGTTGGGGAGGACGTAGAGTGATGACACAGAGAAGCGCCCTACATCCCCGTCATGTTTTGTGATCATCGTCCCGGCGATGCTCCCTCCCACCTCTGCGATGAAGACGCCGATTCCCGGCTCTTCGAGCAGCTCGCTGAGCACGGGCTGAGAATAGTGTCCCTCGAAGTACGACTCCAGGTCCTCGATCGGGATGAGTGGCCCGTAGGTGTCAGTCCATGTCGTCCAAAGAACATTCCAAATGTCAGACACATCCGCGACCGTCGCGGCGCGCACCGCAATGTCAGTCTTCACATGCATCAAGGAAGTCCTCAATCCCTTTGACGATCGCCTTCGCGATGTCCTTGCGGAAGTCGTCGTCCAGAAGCTTCATTTCGTCGAGGGGGTTGGACATATAGGCCTGCTCCACCAGGACATTGGGAAGTTCCGTCGGTGAATTCAGAAGGAAATTAAAACTTCCGACGTTCCCGAATTCCGGGAGACCAAGGTCAAGGATGCGTTTGATGATGGACACCGAGAGTGGACGATATGCCAGATATTTGTAGTACGTACTGACCCCGCGTATTTCGGCCGGATTTGTTGTATACCCGACCGAATTAGCGTGAATGCTGATCAGAATATCGGCATCGTCGCGAAGGGCCATCGCGAGCCTGTTCGACATCGATGCGCTTGAATCGGCGCCCCTCGTCAGATACACGGTGGCACCCTTGTCTTCCAGAAGCTCTTTGACATGCAGCGCTGTCGAGAGGTTGATGTCTTTTTCTTTCGCGCCGGTCGACCCGAGCGCGCCATCGTTGTCACCGCCGTGACCGGCATCGACGACGAACCGCAGCGCCTTGATCGCAAGACGCTCGGGTTGTCGGCGGACGCGGATCACCAGCATCGCCCCCCGGTAGGAGATCGCATACCCCCAAAGTTGCTTGTGCTTGAGATCGATGGAGATCCGAAGCACGCCTTTCCCGATTTCCTTGTAGGCGACATTCGTGATCTCTTTCGTGTTCATCGCCTGGATAATCCAGTTCGTATTCGAAACAGCGCCGTAGACATCGACCGTGATCCGGCTGGGATCAACGTCAGCGCTGCTGATGTAGGGGAGTCGAGCCTCCATGGCAACGGTCACATAATCATACCGCGCGTCCCCGTACACGTTCCAATTTCCTGTGAGCGAATACGGAGGGTACGTCCCTTGCGGGAGAAGGGAGACCGATTCCTCGTCGATCCATGCCTCCTGCCCTTCGGCGAGCGACACTCTGTACATTCCTCCTGTCTTACCATTAATTGCCACCTGCACCCCCGGGCCGAGTCTCTGCAACACAGCCCCGCCGAGGCGATCATCACCCAGACCGTAACAGAGCGAGGCACGCTGACCGCGGGTGACTCCAACGAACGGAAATTCAGACGGTCGGAAAGAGACCCTCGCCCTTGTCTCTCGCTCCACGACATGCCCCGCGCTATCTTCCAACCGGAACGTAATTGGGGAATCCTGGAGGTGATCGACTTCACCGACACGATAGACGCCGCGGTATATTCCCTTCTGCCCTCCAATCTCTTCCGGCCCTACCTCACGCATAGGCACACCGTCAAGAAAGGTTGCTTTGCATCCTGGTGTCCCTCTGCATTGTACTTCCAGCATCTGTCCCGCATCCAGCCACCGATCCTGACCCGGCCGCATCTGGAGCGAATCGATCGCCAGCGTGTCGGTCCGGACCGGCTCAGGAGGAGGCCTCCGAACAATTACAAAAGTCTTTTCGGCTCTGCTGCTGTCGCTCCGTGTTGCCAGAACCGTGAATCGATTTTCACCGACGGACAGCGAGAGGAGTCCGCAAAATGCACCTGACGGATAGACAGTCTGTACTTGTCCGTTGAGGGTAACGGCGCTGCCGGGCGTTGCACAACCTGAAAGCCGGTAGACAGAACTCGACGTGGTCGTGGAGTCTCCTTCCGGAACCACAATCAGGATCGACGGCTGCATCTGTCCCAGGGCACTCCATGGTACAAACGCAATCCAACACATCACAGACAACGAACTGCGCGCTCTTCTCATATGTTCCGCCTTGGATCTAAAGGGTGAGACGGACGACACGGTGCAGTGAAGGTCACACCTTGATGACGATGCTCTTTTTCCAGAGACCCCAGACGAATGCGAACATCAGGAGGTCGAAACAGATGGCAAAGAACAACGATGCCTTGATGGGACTTGCCAGAGGCAAAAATATCGACTGGAATATCCATTGCTGCAACGGCACGAGTACGCCGTCCGATCCCGGAAGTGTTATCACTCCCAACAATATGGCAACGAGCTCCGAAAGGACATACACGGCGATGGCGTTGACGCCGAAGACGAAAAACGGCTTCGACCACTTCGAATAGCCTTTGACGTCGATGAGCCAGTAGAAGACGGCAAGGCAAATCAGAGCCCAACCGCACATCAGTATTGCATAGGATGGAGTCCAAAGATTCTTGTTGAAGGGCATCCACATGTCGAGAATCACTCCGACCAGGAGCAGGACATTCCCCACAACAAACATCCAGGCCGTCTTTTCTTCTTTCGAATGCGGACCCTGAAGCCAGCGACCGGTGAGGACACCCATCAGTGTGGTGGCAATTGCAGGAAGCGTGCTCAAAATCCCCTCCGGATCAAAGCCAGGCGCAGGCGCCCACACCCACGTGTGTCCGGACAGAAGATGGGAATCAATAAACCACGCCAGGCTGCCCGTCGGTTCAAGCAGGCCCGCCCCGTAACCCGGGACAGGGATTACCATGGACGCGATCCAGTACAAACCGAGGAGAGCGACAACCCATGCGGCCTCAATCATCGGACCGCTTGATAGAAAGATTGCCGAGGAGACCAGGTAGCAGACTGCGATCCGTTGCAGGACACCGGGAATTCTCCAGGTCGCAAAGGAGAAGGTATCGCCGAGAAGGCCAAACGGAAATCCGTTTAGAAGGAGGCCGAGGCCAAAGATAATCAGTGACCGACGAACCGCGTGCATCATGAGGCGGCCCTTCGTCGTCCCTCTCTGCAATCGCTTCGTGAAAGCAAATTGGATGGAGACCCCAACGATCCAAAGGAAAAAAGGGAAAATCATATCGGTGAAGGTCCAGCCGTTCCAGCGGGAGTGCAGCAACTGGGGATAGGTTGTGGACCAGTTCCCCGGATTGTTGACGAGAATCATTCCCGCGATAGTGGCTCCGCGAAACGCGTCGAGCGAAACCAGACGAGTTGACGGTGCTTCAACAGGTGTCATAGGCCTTCCTCCAGGAGAGGGAACCGGGATGCTCACTGACCATTCAGTTTCTTCGTCACTCCGATGCCGTTGCCCTTCGGCATAGTGACCTTTCCTCCGGAAATCGTCGCCCCGCTGAACAGATCGTTTCGGATGAGCAGCGCTCCATCGAGGTCCGCCCAGTCGGCAAGCGGCGAAAGCTGTGTGGCAGCGGATATCGCGCACGACGTTTCTGTCATGCATCCAATCATGACCTTGAGACCGAGAGATTTTGCCAGGACGATCATCTTGTACGCTTCGTGCATCCCTCCGCATTTCATCAATTTCACGTTGATGCCGTCGAACGCACCCAGGGTCTTCACGATGTCTTCGCGCCTGGCCACGCTCTCATCCGCGATGATCGGAATCGGACTACGCGACCGCAACCACGCGATGTCGTCAATGCGCTCCTTTGGCATGGGCTGTTCAACGAACTCGACACCCCGGCTTGCCAGCCATTCACACATTGCGAGGGCGTTCTCCCGATCGGTCCAACCCTGATTGACGTCTACCCGCAGCGGCTTCTGTGTCACGGTTCGGGCACTATCGATGATCTCCTTGTCGTTGTCCCGTCCGAGTTTGAGCTTATAGATCTTGAATTCGGGAGCGCCCTCGATGTTGCGGCGTAGCACCTCCGGTTGGTCGATCCCGAAGGTGAATGAGGTGAACGGCGTCTTCTCGGGATCGAGTCCCCAGATGCGGTGCCATGGCTGCCCGATGGCCTTGCCGATCCAGTCATGCAGCGCAATGTCCACGGCAGCCTTAGCCGCGTTGTTCCCCGGTGCTATCCGGTCCACGTCAGAGAGAATATCCTCAAAAAGACCCAGGTCGGGATATCGGTTGAGATCGATGTTCGAGAGGAACGCGCACGCCGTGTTCTGGGTTTCGCCGAGATACGGGGGCATCGCAGCCTCGCCGAATCCGATAATTCCGTTTCTCTCGATTTCGACCATGAGCGCGGGTGTCGACGTGCGCGTCCCCGACGCGAGCGCGAAGGGATTCCTGAGCTCGAGTGTGTAGGGATAGTAGCGGAGAGACTTCATGGTGCCCGGCGCATTCGTGCGAGGCGATGCGGATTCGAAGGAGCTAGGTGAAGAGTTCGGCATGGAGGAGGTTCACAGCTTCGGCTGCCCGCGAGTCCTCAACCAGCAGTGTAACGCTCAGGTCCGACGCCCCAAACGTGATCAAAGAGATTGGCATGTCGGAGAGTGCGCGGAACAGTCTTGCCACGACGCCGGCGGAAGTCCGGAGAGCGCCTCCGACGATGCTGATGCTCGCTTTGTCGGGCTGCGCCTCGACCTTCCCAAATTCCTCCAACTCCTGTCGTAATCCCTCGAGATCCTTCACCCCTTTTACCGCGAAGGCAAGCGAATACTCGGAGGTTACGCTCATGTCCGGTTGCAGGCCGTGTCGTGCGAGAATGCCGAAGATGCCGTCCCAAAAGAGAAAGCGGTCAAAACGTTTGAGAGGCTTCACCGTAAAGAGCGTTAGACCGTTCTGATAGGTTACTGATTTCAGGAGCATCGTTGGATCGGACGCATCCTGCGCTTCCTGTACCCGCGTGCCGCTCGCCCCACAATTCCGGGAATTCCGGATTTCAAGCGGAATTTTTCTTTCCAAGAGCGGAAGCATGGTCTTGGGATGCAGAACCTTCGCTCCGAACCGGGAAAGCTCAATTGCCTCTTCGAAGGTTAGCGACCGCACGATCCGGGGATTTCGCACGACTGTCGGGTCGGCGGTCAGAATTCCGTCCACATCCGTCCAGATCTGGACAAGTTCTGCGTTCATCGCTGCACCGATGATTGAGGCGGAGAAGTCGGAGCTTTCCCGTCCCATGGTTGTGTATGCACCGCCCAATGTGGCGCCGATGAAACCCTGGGTTACGGGAACCTTGCCGTCAACAAGGAGAGGGGCAACGCGCTCCGCAAGACGTTGCGTCACGACATCCATCAAGGGCGCTGCGTTGCCAAAATGGTCGTTTGTCACCATGAAATCCTTTGCATCCACCCACACCGATTCGACGTTCTGTTCTTCCAGGCCAGCCGCGATGATCGCTGAGGAAAGCCGCTCACCAACGGAACAAAACGCGTCCATCATCCGAGGAGTAAGCTCTCCCACGATCGAAACCCCATGCACCGACCGCCGCAATGCGCTATGAGATTCATCAAGCAGGACCTCGAGCTTCGTTCTGCGTTCCCTGGACGCGATCAGATCACGTGCAATGACCTTGTGCCGCTCAATCAGGTGATCGAGGAGAGTATTCGACTCCAGCTCCCGTCCAGCGGCAGCTGACCGGGCGATCTGTTCCAGCTCGTTTGTGGCCCGCGCTATCGCAGAGATCACGACGATTGGGCGAGAGCGAAGGTGGGAGAGGACAATGCGGAGGACATTGCGCATTGCGGCGGCATCCTGATTGGAAGTGCCGCCGAATTTCATGACGATCATTGCATCTGTCGGAATTTGGGGGAGGTAAAACTCTCGCTCAATATATCAAGACCAAAAAGAAGATGCAAAGACCGGGTTCAGGGTTCTCCTCGTCTTTGTTCAGACTGAACCGGAGGACATCGGGTATGCGTAGGTCTGCGCGCGGAACTCAACGACCAGTCAATCTGATGATGGGCTCATCGGTCAGCAACTCTTTGTTTGCAGCGACGTGCATTGGAAAAGCGCAGCTGCATGAGTGACTCGATTATTCCTCTTGGGGGCGACGTTTTGTTCAACCTCCTCACAAAAAAAGCAATGCCGGTGCAAAGAGGACGAGTACCCAGCCGTCCCATCTTGATGGTACTCAGTGCTTTACGATGGGGACTCCAAACGTAAGCCCCAGGGAATAATGAACAAAGGTCGTTGTCCAGGCGACACTGCTCGTTAACAATACCCCACCCACAATGATCGATAGATTCATGACGTTAGAAAGTGGCGCCTGCCACGCCCATCCCCAAACCAGAAAGAGCAACCCTAAAATGGCAATCCTGAAAACAAATTCAATAACATGTCTCATAGAACCATCCTCTGGCTTTGAACAGCTGCCGAACGGCCTCAGTGGAACAACCGCTACACTTACGCGTTGGGCAGAGATCCATCCCAGCATCATGCTGCTTGGACCATGCTATACAAACAGTAAGCCCATTCGACATTTGGGCATGACGAACGGGCTTCTCAATAAGCATGGCGGATCGGAGGGCACAAAGGATCCTTCCCACGAACCCCCGCTAAGTCAAAAAAGGCACTTTCCCGGTCGCTGACAGTTACGCGAATCCGGGAGGGTGCCGTTCCAGATGAATGCGGAGAGGCAGGGATTCGAACCCTGGATACCGCAAGCGGTATACCGGTTTTCGAGACCGGCGCCTTCAACCACTCGGCCACCTCTCCAAGCAACTGAAAAATCAGCCGATAATATACGAATCGTTCAAGCGATTCGCAATCTCCTACCCCCTAAATCCCTTCGTTTTTGAGTCCTCCGTTCCGGAAAAATGTACAATTGCTCTGGTTTTCTTTTTCCCTTCTCCTACTCCGGCCCTGCCTCTTCTGAGAATCCCCCAAAAACAGAGCCCGACTGAGGCATAGCTTCGATTTCTCTCTGTGGCACAGGTGATGAGTCTTTAGGAATACACAACCGAGAGTCTTGCCCCTCTAATCCCCCACGATGAGACGAAAAGGGCTTGTGTGACGTGCGCGCTCGAAGGGAGAGCACCATCGATCAAGACTCTCATGTCGAATATCGGATTGACCGTTGACATACGTAAGGAGCTGCGATGAATCAGGACGATTCTCATGATGGACAGTATTCCGGAGCGATGACGGCTGAAGAGGGTTCTCTGCTTGGTGCACAGCCATTAAGTCCGGCACTCCATCCGCGACTTGCCTGGATGATGTACTACGAGGAAACCAAAAACGTCAAAGCTGTTGCTGAGAAATTCGGTATCAGTAGAAAGACGTTCTACAAATGGTACAAACGCTTTAAGGAATCCAAGGGCGATTCCACCAGCTTGAAAGACAGATCGAAGCGGCCTCATCGCTGCCCGCGCGCGACACCGGAATCAAGCATCCGACTTCTCAGGATGGTGAAGGAGGAGACCGGATTCGGTCAACGACGTCTGCGCGCATACCTTGAAGCCAAGTATCACGTCCGGATGTCGGAACGAACCATCTGGAAGATCCTGAAACAACACGGCGCAGTAACAAAAGACGCCGAGGCGTAACAGAATCTTCGTCGTAAATCAGAAAACCTCCCCAAGCGATGAGTATCCCTCATCGCTTTTTTGTATATTGCCGCCTGCATTTTAAAATCCTTCCCCTCTATCAGCCCGGTCCTCCTATGCAAAACCAGGGTGCAATTTCGCGTCCCGTTCATTCGCCCGAGTTCCGTCGCCGTCGAGCAGTCAATTGGCTTTCCCTTGGAACCCTCTACGCATTTTTCTACATGACGCGATACAACTATACCGTCGTTGCACCGACCCTCGCAGACATCCTCGGTTGGAAGAACACTGACCTCGGCGTTTTCGAAACGATGATGCCGCTTGTTTACGGACTTGCCGTCGTACTGAACGGGCCGTTCGCCGACAGGGTAGGAGGAAAGAAGGCATTTCTCTTCGGAGCGATTGGGGTCGCATTGATGAACGCCCTCTTCGGATTCGCGAGCTATGCCATTGCCTCCCCTGCGATGTGGGAAGGAACAGGACTCCTCCGCCACGTTGTCTCTCCTCCCCTCCTCCGTTACGGCTTCACCGGTGGCTCGCTTCTGACGGCAATGGCAATCGTCTGGGGGATCAATGGGTATTTCCAATCCTTCGGAGCGCTCTCGATCGTCAAGGTCAATGCACAATGGTTTCACGTGCTCGAGCGCGGGACGTTCTCCGGAATCTTCGGCGTGCTCATCCGACTCGGGTTGCTCCTCGCCTTCCAGGGTGTCCCGCTCATTCTGCTCGTTCTTCCGTGGCAATACGCCTTCTGGCTCCCGGGTGCATGCGTTGTCGTCGTCCTGGTGATAAACTGGATTTGGATGGAAGACTCGCCCAAAAAAGCGGGACTCGGTGAATTCGACACGGGAGATGAACCCAGTGAAGAAGGCCCGGCCTCCCTGCGTGATGTGCTGAGGAAAGTCTTCGCGTCTCGTGTGACCTGGATGATCGCGCTGGCGTCGATGATGATCGGCTTTGTGCGCCGCAGCGTGGTGGACGCATGGTGGCCAAAGTACTTTGTGGATTACTACGGAGCAGACAGATCGGCATTTGCGACCTATCCTCCTTATCTCATCGCGACCTGGGGGATCGCGCTCGCGGGCATTGCCGGTGGGTTCGTTTTTGGCATCGCCTCGGACCGAACCTTCGGAGGTCGGCGGGCCCCTGTCATAACATTCGGGTTTATCGGAATGGCAGTCCTCCTGGCACTCTCCGGGCTATCCGACTACTTCGGTCTTGGCCCGATTGCGGCCGCATCGTGGCTCGTTCTCCTCTCCTTTTGCGTGAATGGCGCTCACGGCATGATCGGCGGAGCGGCTTCAATGGATTTCGGGGGAAAGAAGGCCGCTGCCACTGCTGCCGGCATGTTCGACGGCATGCAGTATCTCGCGGGCGCGTTCGTCGGAATGGGCGTCGGGTACATCACGACCAACTGGGGGTGGACCATGTGGCACTGGGCGCCGATCCCGTTTGCGCTGTTCGGCGCGTGGGTGATTTCACGTCTCTGGAATGTTGTGCCACGGGGAAGACAGTCACACTAGAGGCGGCGATCCCGGTGCTGCCGGAACTGTTTCATCAGAAAGAGAACGTCTTCATCACAACGAACGGAGTTTCCCGGCAACACGGTCAAGTTCTGTCCCGATCAGCGCGGGGTCGAGCGTTTTCTCCGGCATGTTCTCAAACACCGCATACGGGATCTTGAATCCGCGGACGGCAATGTGGTTTGGGTCCTGCCGTTCGATCGTCTCCCAATCATTCGTCTTATAATAGAACTCCATTTTCTCATCCGGAAGTGAATGATAGAGGATGGAGTCTTCCATTCCTTTCCTAGCCCTCCGACGGTTTTTCCGGACCGACTCCTCGTATGACACGCGAATGTACATCAGCCGGGCGACCTTGAGGATGTCGTCGTGCAAATGGTCGAGCGCCTCCCGAATCCCGTTCTCGCCGCCGCGGGCGAATTCGATGAGAACCGTTTTTGATTGATGGTAACCAGGGTCGCGCGCGATCTTCTTCCTGTACTCCAGGTTGATCCGTTCAATATACACGTTCCAGATGAAGGTGTCCGTGAAATAGTACTTCTCGTCCGTCCACAACCTCCGCTTGCCGCAACGCGAGAGGATATCGTCGACCTCAAATGTCTCCCACACATAAACAAAATCGTCCAGCTCGTCAAACTCCCCGATCCCGAATCGCCGGAGTCGCTCGTCCGGAGGAGCCTTCTTCAAGTAGTCAATGACCTCGGACTTCCCCGCCGCCGGCCTGCCTGTAATGATGAGTACGGGAACCTGAGGGTGGGAATTCATGGTCGTAACCTTTCAAGTTTCTTTCCCCCGACCCGCTGAAGAGTTCCTTCCCTTCGAATGGCCTGTTCGACTGCCGAGAACAGCGTCGTATTGGACGTCGTGGCGTTGTTGATTTGCATGCCGATGTATTTCTCCGCCTCCCCGACAAAGAAGTCGCTTGCCGCACAGGTATACATCGTCTGTTCATCGAGCGCTGCGTCTCCGATCTTGATATCGTCAAACTGAATAACACCCGCCTTGTCTTTGGTCCAGCCGCCTGAGATCCCCGTCATGACAATCGCCGGGTGCTTTTCGATGTAGAACCGCAGGATCGATTCCAGCTGTGCACCACTGATTTGAAATGTCACGATCAAATTGCGGAATGGAAGGACCTCGAAAATGTCCTTCCGGGTCACCGGCCCAGCGAGCAGGTTCTTCCGCACACCATGGCTGTTCATGAAACTGATCTGGGCTGAAGCCGCGGTGCGTTGGGCCTCCGTCACGAAAGCCGCGAGTGGGCTGTTTGCCCCCTCACTGGACCAATCTTCCTTTAACGACCCGACCACCTCACTATAATGTTTGTCAATCATCTGCTCCATGGAGTCAACGAGCGAAGTAACTTTCTCGGGCTTGGGAGCGGAATCAGCCCAGAGTTGCACAAGATTTCCCCAATATTTCACCGGCTTGTTGTCGTGGAACGTGATCTCAAGGACTCCAAGGTTTTCACAATTCGATCCCGTTTGGACAATCCGGATGTCGTTCACCACTTTTGGGATCCGGATCCTGGTGTGCGAGTGGCCTCCCACGATAACATCAGCACCGTGGATCTCCCGCGCTAGCACGGAATCCTCGTCCGCTCCTTCATGAGTAAGGAGAATCACGAGATCCACCTTGGGACGGATTTCATCAATCCAATGTTGTGCAGTCTCCGAGGGGGAAAGCACCTTGAGACCTGTCAGATTTTGTTGGTTCACCAGACCGTAGAGCTCCTGTGACATCAGGCCGATAATACCGATTTTGAGACCACCACGAACGATGATCACGTACGGCTTATTCCTCAGCGGGTACCCGCCATTCTGATCGACAAGATTTGCGGATACGGTAGGGAATGATGCGATTGATGTAAGCTTGCGGAGATTGTCCTGAGAAATATCAAGATCGTGGTTTCCAGGCTCCCAGACATCATATCCGAGCCTGTTCATCATCTCAAAGAGCGCCCCGCCGTACGCACCTTCGTATACAATCTCCGAGATCGGGTTTCCCGTCATAACATCCCCCGCGTCGAGCAGGAGCGACGGAATCCCGATGGAACGGACGCTGTCGATGGCCGCTTCGAGGCGGACAAAACCACCGATCATCGGCTTGGGAGTCGATTTGATCCAGCCGGCCTCGTGGGGCACAAACGACGCGTGAATATCATTGGTGTGAAGAATGTAGAGCTTCTGATCGCCTGCCCGGACCAGGAGAGGAGCAAAAAGAAGGAAAATCCCCGCGAGACGGGAGAGCCGGAACATTGCTTGCATGATGGATCCTCATGTGTGACTATCGAAAGAAAAATACGAAAAATTCTCCTGAGACGGAACACCGCGGGTTTTCAGCGACGTCGCTTGATTGATGAGAATCCTTTGTCTAACTTGTATCGTCTTACCATTCGAAAGACCCCTCAATGGAAGAACTGCTACCACCCCACCTTCCCGCCATGATTGCGAAGAGCGTTACCCTCCATCGCGACAGAATTGCTCTTGCTGCCGTGGGAGGCCCATCGCTCACGTACGAGGAATTCGGTCGATTCGTTGCAGCAGCGCGTGACTTGCTGGTTGCGGATGGATTCAAGCCTGGGGATCACATTGGGATCCTCAGCGAAAACCGTGTCCAGTGGGGAATCTCTTTCTTCGCAATCCTTTCTCTTGGAGCAGTCGCCGTCCCAATCCTCCCCGATTTCCCCTCCGGCGATATTGAAAACATTCTTCGCCATTCCGGTTGCACGGGACTGTTCATCTCGTCGAAGCTCTCTCAACGACTGAACACCTCCAACGCACCCGAGCTGAGGATCACCATTCCCATTGAAAAGCTCACAGAACTCAAGAGCGGGAATGCCTGGAGTGAAACTCTTCTGGCTCCCCCTGCGTCGGTCACGGGCGAATCACTGGCGGCGATCGTCTACACTTCCGGCACCACCGGGTTTTCCAAGGGTGTGATGCTCTCCCACAATAATTTTATTGCCGAGGCCACGGGGGTCACCGGCATGGTCGATATCGCGCAGGGCGATCGCCTTTTGTCAATCCTTCCGCTCGCCCACACATACGAATGCACGCTCGGCATGATCACCCCTCTCTATGTCGGCGCTGCGGTGTATTATCTGGACCGGCCGCCGTCTGCCGGGGTGCTCCTGCCAGCAATGGCTACCGTCAAGCCGACGCTCATCCTCTCCGTGCCGCTGATCATAGAAAAGATCTACAAGTCCAAGATCCAGCCGCAGCTTGCGAAGCTCGCCATGCGTCCGATCCTCAAGACGCCGCTGCTCAAGACCATCGTCATCAGACTCATCGGCCGCAAACTCATCCGGACGTTCGGCGGCGAGCTTCGGATTTTTTGCATCGGCGGGGCGCCCCTTGCAGCGGATGTCGAACAGTTTCTTCGCGAGGCCAGATTCCCCTACGCCATCGGTTACGGTCTCACCGAAACTGCTCCGCTCTCATTCGGGGACGGTCCTCGCGCCACAAAATACCGGGCGACAGGCAGGGCCTTGCGAAATGTTGAGATCAGGATCGATAAGCCGGACCCGGTGACCGGTGAGGGGGAAATCCTCCTGAGAGGACCCAACGTCATGATGGGGTATTTCAAGGACCCGGCGCGAACGGCGGAGGTGCTCGAGCCGGACGGCTGGCTTCACACCGGGGACTCCGGGGTCTTGGACAAGGAAGGGTATCTTTTCATCAAAGGCCGGCTGAAGAACATGATCCTCGGACCGAGCGGAAAGAACATTTATCCGGAAGAGATTGAATCGGCCCTGAACGAGTTCGATCTCGTCATCGAGTCTCTGGTTCTGGAAGAGCAGAACAGGCTGATCGCGCGGGCGCATCTGAACTACGAGGAGCTGAAGAGACGTTTCTCCCTCGACAACAAGACCGAGCATCAGGTGAAAGAGCACATCGCCGCGGTCCTGGAAGACATCCGGACGAAGGTGAACGAAAGACTCGCGCACTTCTCACGGATCCAGCGCATCATTGAGCATCCGGAGCCGTTTGAAAAGACCCCGACCCAAAAAATCAAACGTCACCTGTATCAGTCTGTCTCGTCGACACGCAAGGGAGAGAAGAAGGAATCCCAGGTTTCCGAATCAACCCTCCAGCGTTAGGAAGCGGTCAACGGCGCGTGACGTCGGCATCGCGCTGGCACCTCCGGTCTTTGTCGCGACAATGGCACCGACAGCATTGGCCCTTTCGCAGATAGCGGAAAGCTCTTCCTGACCGAGTTGCGAGATCTCCCTGTCCATGCGTGCAATTCCCGCAAGAAGTGCCGCCGTAAATCCGTCGCCACACCCTGTCGCATCGACAACCTTCACCTTGAACGCAGGCACAAACCCCCTCACCTTCCGGGTGCCGAAGAAGCACCCGCGTTCCCCGTCGGTGAGGACCACGAGGGCAGGGCCCATCGCCACCAGCGCCTCGACAGCCCCTTCCACACTTCTCGCTCCCGTGATGAACTGGCCCTCCTTCGCGTTTCCCCGGAAGATCGAAACGTGTTTCGTCATCCGCTTCAACATGGAGCGGGCACGCTGTCTGTTCGGCCACAATTTCATTCGCAGGTTCGGATCAAAGGAGACCATTGTTCCGTAGGTGGCAGCGTGTTTTGCGAGCCAGAGAGCCAGGTCCGACATCGCTGGCGATTGGAGCAGGAATGAACTCAGATGAAGGACCCTTGCGTCCGCGATCAAATCCCATGGGATCTCGTTTCGCGCAAGGAACGTGTCCGCGGGAGATTCCTCCCAAAAGGTGAACTCCGGATCTCCGTTTTTGTCGTTGGACACAAACGCCAGGCGCGTTCTCTTCCCCGACTTGATTTGGATCCCGCGAGTATCGATGCCCTCCTGTTGAAGCTGCTGGACGATATACCGCCCGAATGGATCTTCGCCAACCGCACCGATAAAGCCCGTCTTCACACCGAGCCGGGTAAGACCGATCGCGAGGTTGGCCGGAGCTCCGCCCAGGGATTTCAGAAACGTGGTCGCGTCCTTCAGTTCGCAATGCTCGTGCGAATGGAGATCGATGATGGCTTCGCCGACGCAGAGAATGGCTGGATTCATGGAGGTTCCCTGTTGACCAAGGGACGCGCGGGGATACCGTGTGTGACTGCCTGCGCCCTAAAGTAGCAGAAACCTTTTCGCATGTGCAAGTGAAGCGATCGCGTTTTTTCCCTGCCCCTCATCCTCCGACGCCGCATTGACATGCGTCACGAAAATTGGTACTATAAACGTAGCACGATCCCCGGACCACCTTCACCTGGAAACTTATCACCCCCATCTCTCGCATGGACTACAAGGACTACTACAAGATTCTCGGCGTTGAACGGAACGCCACTCCCGAGGAAATCCGGAAAGCCTACCGGAAGCTTGCCGTCCGCTATCACCCCGACAAGAACAAGGGCGACAAGTCATCGGAAGAAAGGTTCAAGGAAATCAACGAGGCGCACGAAGTCCTGAGCGACCAGGACAAGAAGAGGAAATACGATGCATTCGGGGCCGACTGGCAGCGATACCAGAATGCGGGACCCACAACCGATAATTTCGATTGGAGCCGCTATACGGACACGCGGCAGGGCTGGGGAACCGGCGGGGGCTTTGAAGAATCGTTCGGCGGACAGGGGTTCAGTGATTTCTTCGAACTGCTCTTCGGACAGGCTGCCCGACAAAACCCCGGCCGCGGCGGGAATCGAAAAGGTCGTGATGCGCAAGCATCGTTGACCATGACACTGCAGGAGGCGTATGAAGGGACCACCCGGACTTTCGAAATTCTTGGCCGGGCCCTCCGCGTTCAACTGAGACCCGGGATTGCGGATGCTACGGTCCTGCGGCTTTCAGGAAAAGGGAATGCCGGGACCAGAGGTGGAGCACCGGGAGACCTCTACCTGACGATCAGGATTCTCCCGGACCCTCGATTCGAACGGCGCGGCGACGATCTCTGGGCCTCGCTTACCGTCCCGCTTGTGACGGCCGTGCTTGGCGGTATCTGCACGGTTTCAACCTTCAAAGGCACGGCGAAAGTCACTATCCCCGCGGGAAGTCAGAATGGGAAGGTCTTTCGTTTGGCGGGACTCGGCATGCCGCTCTATGAAGAGAAGAACAGCTTCGGGGACCTGTACGTCACCCTCTCTATCGAGATCCCGCGCTCACTCTCCCAGGAGGAAGAAGCACTGTTCCAGAAACTCCGCGAGCTTCAATCTGCTGGCTGACCCCGACCTCAATCGCGCTTCACACGGTTGGTGAGAAATGTTACCAGCACGTGTACACCATGTTCAGATTTCACCTCAATCGTTCCGCCCAACTGCTCCACAAGGAGATGAACCAGCTGAAAGCCGAGAGAATTGCCGTCGGCGACATTCGTCCCTTCGGGTAGACCGACGCCGTCGTCGTCGACCGTAAGCTGAACCATAAACGGTGCAATTTCGCGCAGGCAAATGCTTACCGTCCCTTCTGCTTCACCGGGAAACGCGTATTTGAGTGCGTTGGAAACAAGTTCGTTCAGAATGAGCCCGCATGGCACGGCAACATCAACGTCCACCTGCATGTCATCAACCGTGATATCACACTTGACCCTCGGAAGGGATGTCCGGTAGGAGTTGAACAATGACGTCGACAGACTTCGGACATATTCCCCGAAATCCACGTGGGCGAGGTCCTGCGACCGGTAGAGCCGTTCGTGGATCATCGCCATCGAGCGAACCCTGTTTTGACTGTCCTTGAACACGTCCTGTGCTTCCCGGTCACGGATGCGTTCCGATTGCAGGCTCAACAGGCTCGAGATCACCTGAAGATTGTTCTTTACCCGGTGGTGGATCTCCTTCAGGAGAACCTCTTTTTCACCGAGTGAGCGACGAAGTTCCTCCTGCACCTTGAGCGTTTCTGTGATGTCCACAAACATCACCACCGCCCCGATTGCGTGCCCCGCCGCGTTCTTCAGGGAGGCGGCGGAGGAAAAGAGGTTCAGGCGTGTCCCGTCTTTCCGCACGCTTTGCAGGATCCGGCCCACATATGCCCCTCCTTCCACCAGGCGATCGGTAAGCGATCCATACTCATACGCACGGTCCGGCGGGACGAAGGGCATCGGAAGCCCGATCACTTCGCGTGAATTCCACCCGAAGAGGGATTCCGCTGCGGCATTCCATTGGACGACGATTTTCTCCTTGTCGATGGCCACGATCGCAATGGGTGAAGCGATGAGGATGGCATTCAGCGTTTGATTCACCTCCGCGAGACCCTCTTCCGCTCTCTTGCGCTTCGTCATGTCTCTCCCGATCACGACAACACCCATCTCTTCTCCACCCGGTCCGCGAATCGGAACCCGGATCATATCCATGACAAGGGGTGGGCCCTGTGCGGGAATCAATACCTCCTCCGTCCGGTAGACGGTGTTCGCGTTGACGGCACTCTCCTGCTGTTGTTCCTCGCGCCGCAGAAATAAGAGCGCGGAGTCCGAAAGGGCGCCGAATGGATTCTCTGCGTCCGGAGTGATCCCGAGAAGCTCCCGGGCGAACAGGTTGGCTTCCGTCCATTCCCCCGTAGCGCTTCTGAAAAGGACGAGGTCCGGCAGACCGTTCACGAGGCTCCGGATTCGCTCGTCGCTTTCGCGGAAGGCTGCCTCCATCCTTGTCCTCGATTCGATTTCCCTTGCAAGAATTCTGTTTTGGTCTTCGAGGTCATATGTCCGTTTTCTGACTTCTCGCCGGAGAGCAAAGTTCCAGTACAAAATCCAACCTGTTAGCAGGAAGATGACCACGACGACCGCGGTGGCCCACCGGATCCAGCCGAGATCCGGGGGTCTACCGGTCGAATAGATGAATTGGTCGAGCGCCGGCTTCCCGGTTGCCATCCCAAGGTCGCGGTATTCGTCTTCGATCCTCTGCCAACGGCTTTCGCTCATCGTCCCGATCTCTACCAGTTCGGGAAGTATCAGTCGTTGCATCGCCGCCGCTTCGAACGCCAACTCTTCGTACGTGAGAGGATGCTCCGGCGTGGAATGTTCTGACATGATGAGCCGGATGATTTCCTCCTGATGCTCCATCGCGTAGCGCCACCCCGCCAGCGATGCCCGCCGAAAGGCCTCAACCATTTCCGGCCGATGCTGCACGAGATCCTCGGAGGTATAGAGGATGTCGCCGTAAAAGTCGATCCCGTAATCAATCGGGTGAAGAAGCCGGTAGTCGATACCCCGGCGTCGGAGGACAAACTCCTGAGTCGTCACATACATGGTGATCGCATCCACATCTCCGCGGACAAAGGAGTCGAGGTCCCACCGATCGCTGACTATCTGCACTGAATCGATATTGACGTGCTGGCGCAGCAGCATCGCGCGAATGTCCGAGTCGCGATGGAGATTCGCCATGACCCTCTTGCCGACAAGATCCTCGGGCTTCAGGATATTCGTTCCCGCTCTCACCGCAAGCGCGTGGGCAGAATGCTGGAAGATTGCCGCGAGTGCCACGACGGGCTCGCCGTTGAGTCTCCGGAGAAGAAGGTCATCCCCTCCAACACCGAACTCGAAGACTCCCGAGAGAATGTTCTTCACCCCGTTGTCCGCGTCATTTTCGGATTTGATCTTCACGTACAGTCCGGCGTCGCGGTAGAAACCTTTTGCCTGAGCGGCATAGTATCCTGCAAACTGGAACTGGTGATGCCAGCGCAATTCCAGTGTAACGGTGTCAAGCGAACCGTCGGGTTCCCCCTGCGCCGTTGAACACATCGTGCATACGAGCGTCAACACAGGGATAACCCATGCCAAATGCCGCACAGGATGACTCCGGCTCAGATTAGTTGATGAACAAAAATGAAACACCAGCGACGGCGATGACGGCGCCGACAACGGATTTCCAGTGGATCGCTTCCTTGTAGACAATCCACGCAAGGGGAAGCATAAGAACAGGAACGGTAGCCATGATTGTGGACGCGACGCCAACCGAGGTCAGGGTCACGGAAAGGAAACTGGTCGAAATTCCAAGGAACGAGCCGAACAGTGCGCCGACCAGTAGCAAGAGGACCAATTTCCGGCGGCCCCGGAGCTCCGCATGGGGGTAGACGGCATGACCCGAAGCCAACGCGCCAAGGACGAGAACCACGAGGCCGGCGAAAATACGAACTGCCGTTGCAGCGAACCCGTCGATCGGATTTTCCAAAAAAGCGACTTTCGCCAGGATCAGCCCGATCCCCTGTCCGGCGGCTGCAAGCAACCCGAGGATAATCCCCCGGAAACTGATCGTAAACTGAGCCCTTCCCGCCGGCGTTCGTTCGACGACCACGAGGGCAACGCCCGCGAGGGTTGTGACCATCCCGATGATCGACCAAGCCCCGAGTGTCTCATGGAGCACAATCGACGCAAGCCCCGCACTGATTGCCGGGGCAAGCGTCATCACGAGCATCGAGATGCGCGCACCGATTTCTTGAAACGCGCGGAACAGGAACGTGTCGCCCAGCGACAGTCCCACGATCCCGCTCAACGAAAGATAGGAGATCTGGGTGAGGGAAAGCGAAAGAGCGCCGGGGCGGAACAGAAGATAGATGATAAAAAAGCCTTCAGCCATGAATAGCCGAAGGATATTCACTTGTAGAGATGAGATCCTTCTTGCAGCAGCGGCAAAAATCAGGGCGCTCGCAGACCAGAGCAGTGCAGTTACGAGAGCAAACGACTCACCCGCGAATCTCATCCAGAAGTATACCGATTATCGCGAATGAAATCAACGGGCGGCGTGCGCTCACTAAGAAGCAGGAAACAGTGGACAGTTGACAGTAAACAGTGGACAGTGGACAGTGGACAGTGGACGGAAGGCACTGTAAACTGTTAACTGTAAACTGTTAACTGTCGAATCTCGACTGCGAAACCTATCGCACGAATACCATCGCGCGCGTTGCCGTGAACCCGCCTGCCTGAAGTCGATAGAAGTAGACTCCGCTTGCGAGCCCCTTCGCGTCGAAAGTGAACGAGTACTTTCCCGCGGGATATCTGCCGTCAGCTAAGACGGCTACCTCACGCCCAAGGAGATCATACACCACCAAACGCACCTTGCTGTCCGCGGACCACTCTCCCCTGATCACGGTTGTCGGATTGAAGGGGTTCGGATAGTTTTGCAGCAGGGAAAACAGCGCCGGACGATCACCGGTGGTACCGTTGGAGACCGACGCGAGCGGATCCAGAACGAAGTTCACGTTGTTCACCGTGAAGGTATTTGCGGGCATCACCAGATCTCCGGAAACAGAGAGATACGGCGGATGATCCACGACAACGCTAAGGGAGCCGGCAGGGATTCCTGCAGTGGAATATTGCCCCGTCGCATCCGTGAGACTAAAGGCAATGGGAAGTCCTGTCGCCGAGCTGGAGAAGACAATCCTCCCCCCCACGACCGGAGATCCGCCGGTCGTGCTCACCGTTCCGTTAACGGTTGCGGGCCCCGAAGTGGATAGCGGATTCACGCCGATCGCAACATTCGTTACTGTCCCCTCGATCCGGATGGAATCAGCGTCGTCCCACTTCTCGACGTCATAGGATCCTGCTTTGTAATACGATGGGGCATAGTTGCTGTACGGAATTGCCAGAACCGTGTATGATCCTGTCGGGACGTTTTGGAACGTAAACCCCCCGCCGGAGTTCGTGTTCACGTAGAGCGCGGGCGTGATCGTTACGCCTGAGATCGGACGCGGAAAGAGGATGACGCGACCGGCGACTCCAGCCCCGCTTGAATCGTGCAATCCGCCCTGAAGGCTGTTGCCTGTGGAATCTCCGGGATGAAGGTGAAAATCAATCCCCGCGGTGTCATCCCGGATCGTGAGCAGATTCGCCTGCGTCGGGTCCCACTGGTTCTTGAACACCTGAATGAAGTAGCCCGGGGCCCAGGCGAGAACCATATACGGGCCGCCTTGCGGAACACTCGCGCTGTACCGACCCGTGCTGTCGGGATTCCCAGACCAGACAACCCCCTGCAGATACCCCAGCCCAGGGAGAACTCGAATTTCGGTAAAGGGGGACGTGTCCTCGGAATCCGGTAGGACCGACGCCAATTCGGTGATATTGCGGAGAACAGCGATTTCGGCGGTCAGAAGAGAATGGCCTGCACTATCCGAGACCAGTCCCGAGATTCTCGCAGTCAGTGATTTTCGGAGCCTGTGGAGCCTTGCGGAAGCGACAAGTGTATCGCCCGCCGGCACTTTCACAGATTGTGCATTCGAGGGATCGGTAACGCCGTCATACCAAAGCGAGCTGTAACGGGGAGAAGAATCCTCTTCTTCCTCAGATTCAAACCGCACAAGGTATGTACCCGTGTCGACCAGCGCAAAGTACCTCCCCGTTGAGTCCGTGATTGTCGACCCGAGGAGCGTCTGCGCAGATTGCAGGTCCGTTGTGAACAGGCGCACCCGGATTCCACGGATCGGAAGAGAGGTAGAATCGTCAAGCACCGTGCCGGTAATGAGACCGCTCGGGGGGAGAACGCTGTCCCGTGTCGTTGCCGAGACAATCGCGCTCTCAGCGCTTTCCTTACCCGATGTGTCGACAGCGGTCGCATAATAAAAGTACTTCGTCAACGGTCGGATATTCAGGTCTTGGTACTGTTCTCCCGACGTGTGCGCGATCCACGAAAAATGAAGTGAGTCTTTCGAAGATCGGTAGATCTTAAAGCTCCACGGACCGTCTTCTGAACTCCACGTGAGGACAACACGGTTCTGGCCGGTCTGGGGAACCGTGGCTCTCAATTCCTGCGGCGCGGGTGGCTGTGAAGAAGACTGTGCATGAAGCGCACACGTCCATAATGTCAACAGCACAACGAAAACGTAGCTTCGTCTCATTGCCGATTACTCCTGCCCGCAGGCATAGCGCTAGAGAAGGAGAACGCAGGGCTTCCCCCAAGCCCCGCATTAGACTATTTCTCCTTTGTACCGCAACAAACGGCGCAACGCACACACTACTTCAACATAATTATTGAACGAACCTGTGAATATGATTGGTTCCGCAAGTGACATGCGGCTCGCAACGGGAAGTCGGCGATGAAGGTCATGCTGTCAAGAAGGTGAATTGCCGTGGCATTGGAAACCGACGGTGCATTGTCGAACCATTCAGGCCAATAGACGGCCGTATGCAAAACTATCCCTCCCCCAGGGAACAGCCTGCACAAGATAGGTCGTCGTATCGAGTGAGACGTGATACTTCCCAAGTGAATCCGCCCTGACGGACTCGTTCTTGGACACGTGGACAGGCGTCGCTTTGGTTGAATCATCCGCCCCATTACACCATTGCGACGCATATCCCGTGTGTGCCCCTGGCTGCGCACAAATCATATTGGTGCCCGTTATCACTCCCTTCGCAAGACCCCCCAGCCCTGCGACGGTCACCCCGATCGTATCACTCGATGGTCCTGACACCATGGAACCAGTCGAATCAAAACTCACCACCGTAACGAAGTTGAAATACCGGGCGCCTTCATTGACGCTCATGTCCAGATATGCCCGCGCATCAACTGCGGGACCGAGGGCGCTGAAACCCGATATGCTGTCGATCGAGCGGCGTACGACGAAGCTCCACATCCCCTCTCCGCAGAGGCAAAAATAGGGTGAGGGCGGGGGAGTTACAATCCCATATTTATGGTATTTCTAGGATATCAATGCAGGGGGGGATCAGCCAAAAAGCTTATATCTCAAGGCCTTCGAGACAGCGGCGGATTTGGAGTGGACCTGGAGCTTCTCGTAAACACTTTTGATGTGGGATTGGACTGTCAGAGGAGAAATGAAGAGTTGCTCCGCGATTCGCTTGTAACTCATCCCTTCGACAAGCCATTGAAGGATGTCGAGTTCTCTTGGAGTCAGGTTCAAATGTTCCGGCTTCCTGGGTTCCTGACTGCGCACCATTTCCAGAAGGCGGCGGGCAATGGTGGCGCTCATCGGAGCGCCGACACTGATTTCATGAATCGCGCGAATAAGTTCCGCTGGTTCGGCGTTCTTCAGCACATACCCTGACGCGCCGGCGCAGATGGACTGGAAGATCTTTTCGTCGTCGTCGTACACCGTGTGCATCAAGACATCCACCTCCGGGCGTTTCGCCTTCACCTTCCGCACTCCCTCAATCCCGCTCATGCCTGGAAGGCCGATGTCCATGAGGATGACGTCCACGATCAGCGGGTCCAGCGCTGCGAGCAGATGCTCACAATCGGGAAACGCACCCGCCAGCGTCAACCCTTTGGAGTGCGCGATGATCTCGCTCAGAGATTCCCGGATCCGGGGTCGATCTTCGACGATGACAACCTGAACGTCGTCCTTGTCGTCCCTGTGCCGCTCGCATTCTTCGCCATTGTCATTTCATAGGAAGTTGGACGGTAATGGTAGTCCCGGACCCCGGGGCCGATGCGATTGTGCACTCCCCTCCGAGGGACGTTGCCCGCGAACGCATATTGATAACGCCGTTCCCTTGCCCCGTCTCGAAGGTCATGAAGCCTTTACCATTGTCGGTGATGGTGAGGCCGACAAGGGAGCGCTCACGTGAGACCACCAGGCGTACCGCTGTCGCACACGAATGTTTCACAACATTGTTGACCGCCTCTTTGTAGATGAGGTAGAGCCCCCGCCTGACAGCGGGTTGCAGCGCATGCTGGGGAAGGGACGACGGCAATGTCAGTTCATAGGCGATCCCTTTTGCCTCGAGGACCTTTGCTGCATGCGCCCGCATACGCAACATGCAGCGATTCGATGGTGTCATTCTTCGGGTTCACGGACCAGACAATGTCACTCATCGCATCAATGAGGTTCCGCGCCATCCCGCCGATGTCTTCGAGCTTCTTTAATGCTTCAATCCGTTCTCCTTCGGGAAGCTCTTCTGCGGCCTGCCGGTCAAGAAGTCGTTTCCCGACTTCGCTGAAGAGCGCAATTTCGGTGAGCGTCGACCCGATATCATCGTGAAGGTCGGTCGCGATCGAAGTTCGGATCCGCTCGATTGCGATGAGCTTGTTGACACGCAGGCGATAGAACAGGAAGAGGCTCCCGATCGCGGCCGCGAGCACCAGCGCCCGAAACCACCAGGTCTTCCAGTACGGAGGATCGATGATGAGCTCAATGAAGGCACCGTTGTTATTCCATATTCCATCACTGTTCGAACCGCGCCAGTGAAAAACGTACGTCCCGGGATCCAGGTTTGTATAGCTGGCGAATCGCCGTGTTCCGGCATCGATCCAGGAATGATCGAGCCCCTCAAGCCTGTAGGCGTACCGGTTCTTTCCCGGCGATGAATAGTCCAGGGCAACGAACTCAAAGGAGAAGAAATTCTGATCATAGCTGAGATGGACTCGCTGCAGTGTGCTGACGGACGATGCGATCTTCGCCGGACGATCGAAGATACTGAAACTCGTGAGGTACACCGGAGGGATGTTCGGGTTGTCATGGATCTCTATCCGGGAAGAACGCGTTGAACCCGTTTGCTCCTCCGATAAATAGCTCGCCGTTCTCCGCCCGATAGTACGCCCCCTGATTAAATTCATTTCCCTGAAGCCCGTCATTCACATCGTAGACCCGACATGATCCATTCGACGGATTGAACCTCGCCAGGCCGAGATTTGTTGTCAGCCAGAGCTCGACCTTCGTTGTCGGGGAGAATTCCGTACACCACGTTGTTCGGGAGACCGTCGGCGTCGGTATACGCGGTGAACTTGCCGCGGTGGGGATCAAAACGGTTTAGTCCGCCGCCGTACGTTCCCAGCCAGACGGTCCCCGTCGAATCCTCGAGGATCGAAAGGACTGTATTATTGCTCAGTCCTCCGGGCGATTCTGTGATACCGCTCGAACTCCCGCGTACGGGGATCGAAGACATCGAGGCCGCCGCCCCATGTTCCCACCCAGAGTTTCCCGTCGCGACTCTCGCGCAACGCCATGATCGAACCGGCGCTCAATCCGTGAGGGTTGTTCTCTTCGGGAAGATAATGCGTGAACTTCATGGTCCTTCGGTCAAAACAGTCCAGACCTCCCCCGTTCGTACCGAGCCAGAGTTTCCCCGGTTCGATCTTCCAGAATGCACGTCACTTCATTTTGAATCAGGGTATTCGGCCTCGCCCGCCAGATGGCGATGGTGAACAAACGTGCTTGTCCCGGCGGGAAGGCAATCCAACCCGCCTCCCTCCGTTCCGATCCAGAGCGTGCCGTCATGGGATCGGCACAAGGAAAGGATCGAGTTATGCGTCAGGGAGCGGGGGTTTGCAGGATCGTGATCGAAATGTTGGACGGTCTTCCCTTTTCTGTCCATGCGCAGCAGACCGCCGCCGTAAGTGCCGACCCAGATGCTCCCATTCGGATCGGTATGATCGCCCATACATCGTTACCGTGAGGGTAACCCGATTCCTGACGGTCATTCCGGTAGTGCGGGAAATCGATTTCGCCACCGATCATAGCGATTGACTCCCGCCTGCCCCGTGCCGATCCAGAGTCCCCCTGAGTCGATCCGCATACAACGAAGTGATAATATCGTTGCTGAGGCTCCAGCCCTTGGAAGGATCACTATGGATAGCGGTCGAACCGCCCTGTGGTTTGATCCCATCGATTGAGCCCTGCATCGCCTGTCCCGACCCAGAGGGTGTCCCAGACTGTCAACCCCGAGCGACAGGATCAGATTGCTGCTGAGATCTGCAGCTCCGCCGGGCTGGCTTGTGAAATGGTGAAAGACGTTCTGTCGGGCATCATACTCATCGAGGCCCGTGCCCCATGTTCCGACCCATAATTTCCCGGCGCCGTCGACAAGCAGGGTTCGCACCTGGTTACCGCATAGGCTCGCGGAATTTCCTGCCTCGTGAAGATAGCGGACCCATGTTTTTCCGTCGGGCATGAGGCGCCAGAGTCCTCCCCACTCGGCCACCCAGATACTCCCATCCGCACCTTCAACGATCGACCAAACGGTGTTGGCCGGCAGCCCGTGTCGCTCTCGATGGGGAAAGGAAATGTTCGAATCGGGAGGAACCGGGATGGAGCATATTGAGTCCACCGCTCAAGGTCCCAACCCAGAGACGGCCGTGGCTGTCCAGACACAGTGACGTAACATTGTCGTCGGAGATCGATGAGGTGTCTTGATCGGAATGAACGAATGATGAGAATGTCTCGGTGCGGAGATCATAGCGGTTCAGGCCGCCCCGCATGGTGCCGATCCAGAGGTCTGCAGTATTTCCCCGCACGAGGCACCATATCCCATTGTCAGAGATCGAACTGCTGTCTCCCGGCCGATGCTTGAACACCTTGATCGTATATCCATCAAATCTATTCAGTCCGTCCTGTGTCCCAAACCAGAGAAACCCCTGAGCGTCCTGGGCAATCGCATTCACCGTAGACTGCGAAAGTCCCTGCTCGATCGAGCGATGTTCAAATTTCATTTCCGGGGTTTGGGAAAAAAGCGGGGATGAAGAGAGGAGAAGACCGAGAAGAAGCGATGGGAGCACGCCAGAGGACAGAGAAGCACCGGCCTCAACCGCTTCAGCGACGAATCGCACTGACCCCTGCCTGCAACGAGCAGCGACCTTTCATCCTTCTCCCGATTCTGCACAACGTCACGTGTGAAGAGCGCCTTTGACGGATGACACCCATTGAACGAGCCGTTCCGTGCGGTTCCTCTTCTTTCAGCTTCCGGATCAACGCGGTGCCGACGATGATTCCATCGGCATATGCGGCGATGGATCGCGCGTCGTCTGGTCCGGCGATCCCGAATCCGATTTGGAGAGGGTTATGCGTGACAAGAGTCCGGACCGTGCTGAGATACGATGTTCCCACAATCGCCTTCCGACCGGTCACCCCGGTCATCGATACACAATATACAAATCCCGAGGAACTTTCATCAACGGCACGAATCCTCTCCGGAGGTGTCGTGGGGGTAACAAGGAGAATGTGATCGAGATTGTTCCTGCGAAAGGCCTCCGAGAAGCGGCCTGTTTCTTCCAGCGGCACCTCTGGCAGGATGACGCCATCGATTCCGGCGGACGCCGCATCATGGGCGAATCTTTCGATGCCGTATCGGAGGATGGGGTTCACGTATCCCATCAGGAGAAGAGGAATTGCGACACGCGCACGAACAAATGCCGCATCTTCAAGAACCCGACCGAGTGTCGTGCCGTTTCGCAAGGCGATTGTCGAGCTTTCCTGGATCACCGGTCCGTCCGCCAGTGGATCGGAGAACGGCATACCGAGTTCGATGATGTCCGCTCCGGCATCGGCGAGGAGCGGCACAAGCGACCGGGCACTGTCGAGGTGAGGATAGCCCGACGTAAGAAAGAGCGTGAGTGCTTTGTCCCCTTCGTTTTTCAATTTGCGAAACGTCCTGCCGATTCTTGTCATGGGGTGAGACCTTCTGAGAGTGTCGCAATATCCTTGTCGCCCCGTCCGGAAAGGTTCACGATAACAACCTCTCCTTTGCTCGTTCGAGGCATCAGGCGCTCCAGCTCCGCAAAGGCATGGGCGGACTCAAGCGCAGGAATGATCCCCTCGAGCTGTGCCAGTCGGTATGCCGCCTGAACGGCTTCCGCGTCGTCAGCGGTAACGTACGTCACACGTCCGGAGTCCTTCAAGGCGCTATGCTCGGGACCGACCCCCGGATAGTCGAGACCTGCCGATATTGAGTGCGCGAGCTGCACCTGGCCATCGTCGTTTTGAAGAAGATAACTGAATGCGCCGTGAAGGACCCCGGGCCGGCCGAGACTCAACGTGGCAGCATGACGCCCGGTTGCGAGACCCAGCCCCGCGGCTTCGACACCGACCATCGACACCGGAAGGTCAAGGAAGGGATAGAACAACCCGATGGCATTGCTCCCTCCGCCGACGCAGGCCACCAGGACGTCCGGAAGCCGCCCCTCGGCAGCCTGGATCTGTTCCCGTGCCTCCACGCCGATGATGGATTGAAAATCACGAACCATCTGCGGGTAGGGATGCGGACCGACGACGGACCCGATGATGTAGAAGGTGTCGTCGACATTGGTTACCCAGTCCCGGATTGCTTCGTTCGTCGCGTCCTTGAGGGTCTTGCTACCGGAACTCACGGGACGCACTTCGGCGCCGAGCATCTTCATCCGCTGGACATTGAGATGTTGGCGGACGATATCTTCTTCACCCATATACACGACACAGGGAAGGCCCATTTTCGCCGACACTGTTGCAGTCGCGACCCCGTGTTGTCCGGCCCCGGTCTCAGCGATGATGCGCTTCTTCCCGGAACGCTTTGCCAGAAGGATCTGACCGATCGTATTATTGATTTTGTGGGCACCCGTGTGGCACAGATCTTCTCGCTTTAGGTAAATTTTCGCACGTCCATAGTGGTTCGTAAGCCGGTCCGCAAATGTCAGGGGTGTCGGACGACCCGCATACGTATGGAGCAATCCCCGGAACTCTTTATCGAATGCAGGATCGCCTTTTGCATGGTCATACAGCTTTGTCAGATCATCGAGCGCCGTGATCAGGGTCTCGGGGACGAAGCGTCCGCCGTATGCGCCGTAGTACCCTCGCGCATCAGGAAAGGAGTATCGTTCCGCGAGTCTCCATCACGCAATTCCTCCCTCGTCCATCGTACGATCGACGATCGGGGCAAGTTGCCGGAGTTTGTTCATGAGACTGCCGAAGCGCTCCAGTTTGAGCGACTGATATCCGTCCGAAAGCGCTCTCGCAGGATCATGGTGCACTTCGATCAGAAGGCCGTCCGCCCCCGCGGCAATCGCCGCCAGAGCCATCGAAGGGACTCCTTCCCACATCCCGATCCCGTGGCTTGGATCGACGATCACCGGAAGGTGCGACAGTTTCTTGAGCACGGGAACAGCATTCAAGTCGAGGGTGTTGCGTGTCGCGGTCTCAAAAGTCCGGATCCCCCGTTCGCAGAGCACGACGCTCAGGTTGCCCCGCGCGAGGATATATTCTGCGGCCATCAGCAATTCTTCGATCGTCGCAGCCACGCCGCGCTTTAGGATCACAGGAATGCGAAGATCGCCGACCGCCTCCAGCAGCGAATAGTTGCTCATGTTCCTCGTGCCGATTTGGATGATGTCCGCAACCTCGGCGACCGCGGGAAGCGTCAGGACGTCTTTCGCTTCCGTGACAATTTTCAGCCCTGTTTCCCGCTTCGCTTCCCTGAGCAGCACCAGGCCTTCTTCTTTCATTCCCTGGAATGCGTAGGGCGAGGAGCGTGGTTTGAACGCTCCCCCTCGTAGAAACCGTGCACCGGCGGACTTGACTCCGCGAGCAATATTCAAGAGCTGCTCCCTCCCCTCTACCGAGCAGGGGCCGGCGATAACCGTCAGTGACCGGCCTCCGATGATCTGATCCCCCACGCGAATCTGTGAGGATTCGGGTTTTGCGTCTCGCCCGACCAGCTTATAGGGCTTCGACACCGGAACGGCATCTTCGACGCCTCCCAGCGTCGTGAAGTTCTCCGGATCGATCTTCCCTTTATTCCCTGTGATCCCGATCGCAACCCGCTGCGCGCCAGGGATGACGTGCGCGGCGAATCCTAACGATCGAATCTTTTCTTTGACCCGAGCGATTTCGTCCTGCGTAGCGTCGGTTTTCATGAGGACAAGCATGGTCGTATCCTGTTGGTCTCGCCTCTCCCCTATTTTCCGGGAAATGCGGATTGATGATCGGCCGAGTGAGTTTCATTCGACAAACGGGAATCGGCGGTGCGAACCGCTTCAATGAACTGCATGATCTTTGTCCGGTCTTTTATCCCGGGTTCCCTCTCGATGCTGCTGCTGACGTCGACGGCATACGGCTGCACTGTTCTGATAGCTTCACCGACGTTCCCGGCGTTGAGTCCACCGCTCACAATCACGTGTCCGACCTTCTTTGTCTGGACGGCAAACGTCCAGTCAGACAGTTTCCCTGTTCCCCCATATTTCCCCTCTTCGAATGCGTCGACCAGATAGACAACACCCTGCATGCGCTTCAGGGAACAGACGTCGAACCCCGGGCGAGGGCGCAGCGCCTTGATCACAGGATAGGGCAGCGACCGTGCCACTTCGTCAGACTCATCGCCGTGAAGCTGCACAGCCCGGATCCCCGTCTCAGTGACAATATCCCGGATCAATGCGGAATCTGCATTGACGAATACTCCCACGGTTGTCACGAATGGCGGAATATTCCGTGTAACATCACGGACGACTGCCGGAGATGCGTTCCTGGGACTGCCGGAATAGAAAACGAAACCGATCGCGTCTGCTCCAAGATCGACCGCCGCAAACGCATCCTCGGCGCGCGTGATCCCGCACACCTTGATCCGCGTGCTCATGCGGTTGCCCTCCGCACACTCCCGATCAGGTCCGCGAGCGTCTTGCCGGGATCCTTGGTGCGCATCAGGGATTCTCCAAGAAGGAACCCCTGGACTCCCTGTTCCACGAGCAAGAGGATCTGCTCTGCCGTTCCAATTCCGCTCTCGCTGACGAGCGTGACTGCCCGAGGGACAATCGGGAGAAGATCAATCGTCGTCCGCAGATCGACAGAAAAGGTGTGGAGATCCCGGTTATTGACACCAATCAATTCAGCGCCGGCTCTCACGGCAACGTCCAACTCGTCCTTCGAATGCACTTCAACAAGACATTCGAGCCCGAGGGACTTCGCAACCTCCATGAGGTTCGTCAATTGCGACGGAGGCAACGCCGCGACGATGAGCAGTATGGCATCCGCACCGTGCGCCCGGGCCTCATAAATCTGATACGCATCGATGATGAAGTCTTTTCGGAGAACCGGTATCGAAACCGCATCCCGTGCCAGCACGAGATTTCGCAACGACCCGGAGAAGAACCGTTCGTCGGTGAGGACAGAAATTGCACATGCGCCCGCTGCTTCATACCCCCGCGCAAAATCTGCCGGCCTGAAATCCTTCCGGATCTCGCCCCGCGAGGGAGAGGCTTTCTTCAGTTCCGCGATGATTGCCGGTGATGCCTGATGAATCGCAGCCGAAAGCGACCGGAGGGAACGGGCGAAGTAGATGGAGCCGGTTAGCTCGTCGATTGGATGTTCCCTCCTCCGTCGGGCGACTTCCTCCGCCTTGTGTTCGAGTATCGTTTCGAGGAATGTCATGGGAGGTTCGTGAGTTCAATCAGCTTGGAAAGCGATCGCAGGGCCTTCCCCGAATCAATCGACTCCGTCGCCTTCGCCGCACCTTCGGCAAGCGAAGAAGCTTTTCCAGCCACATAGATCCCTGCGGCGGCGTTCGCAATCACCACGTCTCGCGCTTTGCTTTTCTCGCCGCTAAGGACGAGACGCGCAATCTGAGCATTCTCTTCCGCACTTCCGCCGGTCATATCGTTCGGCAGACCATCCGGTAACCCGAAATCCGACGGCCGAATGGTGCGCTCCACCACCGGTTTTCCAACCTCTGCTTCATAACCGGTTGTCGTCGCCGCAATGCTGATCTCGTCCATACCGTCTATGCTGTGCACGACCAGCGCCTTTCGCGCATCGAGTCGCTGGAGCACCGCTGCCAGCTTCGGGGCGATTGCCTTGTTAAATGTTCCCACAAGCTGTCGCCGCACGAATCCCGGGTTCGTCATCGGTCCCAGGATGTTGAATATCGTTCTGACACCGAGCTCGCCCCTCGCCTTCCCGGCATACTTCATGGCAGGATGAAACAGCGGGGCAAACAAGAATCCTATACCGACCCGATTGACGCATTCCTGCACCCGACCGGGAGGAACCTGGATATTGACCCCGAGTGCGGTGAGAATGTCCGCGCTCCCGCTCCTGCTGGAGACTGACCGGTTTCCGTGTTTTGCGACAGTGACGCCTGCTCCCGCTGCAACAAGAGAAGCGACTGTAGAGATGTTGAATGTCCCCCTTCCGTCCCCCCCCGTTCCACACATGTCGATCGCATCGGGATCCTCCACCACGATTCTGATCGCGTGCGCACGCATCGTCCTGGCGAAACCAAGAATCTCGTCAACACTCTCCCCTTTTGCGCGAAGCGCGATGATCAAGCCGGCGATCTGCACATCGGTTGCCTGCCCGGTCATAATCCGGTCGAGTGCTCCTGCTGCCTCGTCCGCGGTGAGATCGGACCCGGCCAGGCATTTCTCGATGTATTCTTTCATACCCGTGCTCCCTCTGGGAGCCAATTTCTCAGCATCATTGCCCCTGCATCGGTGAGGATGGACTCCGGATGGAATTGTACACCTTCGACCGCATGTATGCGGTGTCGGAGGCCCATCACGGTCTCATCATCCGACCAGGCTGTCAGTTCGAGCTCGGGCGGAATCGACGAGCGATCGACAACGAGGGAATGATAGCGCGTCGCCGTGAAGCCGTCCTGAATCCCCCGGAACAATCCGCGGCCATCATGATGGATCGTCGACGTTCGCCCATGCATCAATGTAGGGGCATGGACGACCTCTCCGCCGAACGCCTGCCCGATCGCCTGGTGTCCGAGACAGACGCCGAGAATTGGAATCTGGCCGGCGAACCTCTTGATCACGTCGACAGTGATTCCGGCATCCTCCGGTCGTCCCGGCCCCGGGGAGATCAGAATGCCCGCGGGCATCAAGGATGCCACGCCGTCGAGATCAATCTCGTCGTTCCGCCGAACGGTGATATCAGCAGTAAACGTTCCGAGGAGTTGAACAAGATTGAACGTAAAAGAATCGTAGTTGTCAATAACGAGAATCATGCTGCTCCGGGAATATTGGACAGGGGCTAGACAGGATCGTTCACGGGGGCCATGAGGATCCCTTCCGACGCACGCTGGAGGGCCGCGAGCATGGCCTGAGACTTATTGACGGTCTCTTCGTATTCACGTTCAGGGACCGAGTCGGCAACGATCCCTGCGCCGACTTGAATGCTGAGGAGGTCATCGTGGGCGACGATGGTCCGGATAGCGATGCACGTATCAAGTTCCCCGTTGAGGCCGAGATAGCCGACTGCGCCGGCGTACGCTCCGCGCGGGTATTGCTCGAGCGCGCTGATGATTTCCATAGCCCGCACTTTCGGGGCGCCCGACACGGTCCCGGCAGGGAAACATGCCTTCAGCGCATCCAGAGCCGTAACGCTCTGGCGCAGCTTTCCCCTGACCTCCGACACGATGTGCATGACGTGAGAGTAACGTTCAATGCGCTTGAGCACCGGTACTGTCACCGATCCAAACTCCGCGATGCGGCCGACGTCATTCCGACCAAGATCGACGAGCATGATGTGTTCGGCAAGCTCTTTTTCATCGAGAAGGAGTTCACGTTCGAGTTGGTCGTCTTCTTCTTCGTTCTTCCCCCGTCGACGCGTCCCGGCAATCGGAAGAACCTCTGCCACCCGTTGATGAACGCGCACAAGGACCTCGGGAGACGATCCTATCAGTGCGGTGCTGCCAAACTCCAGGAAGAACAAGTACGGCGACGGGTTGATGACGCGCAATGCCCTGTACACCGGGAAAAGATCCCCGGTGAAATCGAGCTTCCATGCGTCGCGAAAGGACAACTTGAAAGATGTCCCCCTCAACGATATGACGCTTGGCGCGTGTGACAGCTTCGCAGAATTCTTCCTTTGTCGTCAGATCCCTGATCTGACTCATCAGAGAGAGCCTGGAGGTGGCGACCGCCGGCCGTCGGAGCCTCAACTCCATCGTATCGAGTCGGCTGAGTCCTTCATCATACTGCACTCCTACATCGCGACCGGGGTCAACAAGGACATTGTGCACAATCGTGAGGCTCTGCCGGAAATGATCGAAGCGGACGATATCGTCGAAAAGGCCGAAAATCGACTCGCGCTCTCGTCCCCTGGCCGGGACGATTCCCGGGAGTCGTTCAAGGTGGCGAACTGCATCATACCCCAGATATCCCACGAACCCCCCGAACAGCCCTTCAAAGCCATCGACTGGGGCCTGCCTGTACTGCGAGGAGTACGAGGCAAGCACATCGAAGATCGTCCCCGAGACATCCCTCGGACCTTTTTCATCCGTTACCTCGCAGGTAGTTCCCTGCCCCCGGATCAGAACAACGGGATCGGTCCCGATAAACGAAAATCGACCGATGCGCTCATTGGGTTCGACGCTTTCGAACAGAAACGACGAGCGCGAAGTTTGCCTCAACGAAAGATATGCCGAGACAGGGGTCTGCATATCCGCGAGCAGTGTGCGGGTCAAAGGAACGACGTTGAACTGGGAAGCCAGGCGAATGAATTCGTCGCGTTTCATCCGCCCTCCTCGCTTTCGACGCCGCCACGTGCGATCAATTGTCTGACATCCATCATGACACCAAATCGTTCCGGGAAAAAGGATTGAGGGGAAAAGAATGCAAAACGCCCTTCCGGTGAACCAGAAGGGCGCTTGTTGAGAAATTCAGGCAACAATCATCCGCGTGCTGATTCAGCCGGAGTAGAGACCCCGCCACCACCACCAGGATGACAGCACGGATATTTGATGTTTGCTTGATTGTTGCATGGATTGAATATAACAGACAAGGGGGATCATGTCAAGGAGATCCCCGAAGAATTTTGTCGAATCCGACTCCAAACCGACATCCACCGCATCTCATGAGTGAAACAGGTTCTTTGCTCCACCCCCCGACATTCATTCACCGAAGGGCTTCATGATCATCATCGCTCTGATTTCCCTTGTCGTTCTTGGTCTCGTGCTCCGGTCCACTCTTCAGCGAAAAGGGATCCCGCAATTCCTACCGGCACAGATCGACGCGTTGCGAAAAGACCAGGGGGGATCGCCGGTTCTCCTCGACGTTCGAACCGCGCAAGAACATGCTACCGGAGCAATTCCCGGTTCAGTGCATATCCCCCTGCAGGAACTGCGCGGACGGGCCGACGAACTCAAGCGACACGGCGATCGCGAGATCGTTTGTTACTGCCAGACTGGGAGTCGAAGTATGAGCGCGGCGATCATCCTCAAGAAAATGGGTTTCAGGATTGGCAACCTCAAGGGTGGGATTGCAGAATGGAACTTCCTGCATCGCGATGAACCCAGAAAGAAAGGAAAGAAATAATGGCCACGTACGGCATCGCAAAACGGATCTCCCTTCCTTTCGAGGAGGCCGTGCAAAAAGTCACGCAAGAGCTGCAAAAGGAGGGCTTCGGCGTCCTGACTACAATCGACGTCAAGGAGACACTGCGGAAGAAGCTCAACGTCGAATTCCAGAAGTACGTCATTCTCGGCGCCTGCAATCCCCCGTTTGCCTACAAGGCACTCCAGGCAGATAATCAGATCGGGCTCCTGCTCCCGTGTAACGTTGTGATCCAGGAGAGCAAGGAAGGGACCATGATCTCCGCATTCGATCCGATGTCAATGGGGAAGATCATGGACAACGACGCGATAGAACCTGTGGCGGCCGAAATGAAGAAACGGTTGGAGCGGGTCATTCAACAGGTGTAGGGAGAACTCCCCCGGGCAAGAGCGCTTTTATCATAATCCGGGCACACGCTTCAGCATCCGACGATGCATCGTGATGATGGAGGCTGATCCCCAGCCTTCGGCACACATCAGGAAGTTTCGTCGGATAGATCCCCCATTGCTGGCGGGCGAGGACCATCGTGCAACGAAATGGCAGATCAGGCGGTTCGATCCCCGCCGCGCCGCAACATGCGCATAGGACGTTCTGATCGAAGCTGGCATTGTGCGCGGCGAGAAAATCCACCCCGCGGAACATGGGCTCAATCGTCGGCCACAACTCCTCGAACGTTGGCTCCTCTTCGACATCCTCCCACGATATCCCGTGAATGTACGTGAAGATGAACTCGGGCCTCGGCGGCCGGATCAGATGCGCCGCCCGGGCGACAATCTGGCCATCTCTCACCCTGATCAATCCCACAGCACAAGCACTGTCCGGCTCATAGTCTGCGGTTTCGAAATCGATCGCGACGAAATTCATAAGGCAACGGTTTTCGCGGTCCCGGAAATCAATCTGGTGCCCTCGGCGTGATTCGAACACGCGACCTGCGGTTTAGGAAACCGTCGCTCTATCCATGACTGAGCTACGAGGGCGTTCCAAGTTATTTAAAATACTAAAGTTTCATCCCTGATACAACGCGCCCTTGACCGAAATCACGTGCTGTAGAGTCTGTTATGCTCGATGTACTCCCGCACTGCATCAGGGACCAGATATCGGATCGATCGCCCCTCGCGCACGCGCTTCCGGATCGACGACGAAGAAACCTCCACAAGCGGAGTTCCCAACTGCTTGATCTGCCGGGCAAGCGATGTCTCCCGGAGGTCAGGTTTTGCGGTCGGACGAGCCATTGCTACAACGGTGGCGAGAGAAAGAATGCGTCCGGGCTCTTTCCACGTCTCAAATTCGGCGAGATTATCCATTCCGAGAATCAGAAACAAGGCCTCTCGCGGGAACTCCTGATGCAATTCGTCGAGCGTGTCCACCATGAACGAAGGAGGCATTCGACGCAGCTCCCGTTCATCGATCACAAAGGCGCCGTTCCCACCGAACGCCAACTGAACCATTGCGAGACGATTGTCGGCCGGGCTGCTCTCCCTATCCAACTTATGTGGGGAAACGGCGGCGGGGACAATCCTGACCTGATCCAACTTGAGAAGCTCCCTTGCCGCCTCAACCGGAATAAGGTGTCCCACATGCGGCGGATCGAAGGTACCACCAAAGACGCCTATCCTCATGTTTGACCAGCCTCTTCGATTATGGAATGAGTGTGCCAAAGGACCGAAAACGAAAACAACCCGCGAGCAGAGATCGGAGATAAACGATGGGAACACCTGCAAATGCAGGAACATCTCCAAGACGGGCAAGGCGAAACCCACTGCTTCCCTGATATTTGTATTTGAAAAAGAGTACGCAGAGCAGGAGGACAAATCCCTCCCCAACGATCTCGCTCCCGTGCGACCTCACAAGGGAATACGCAAGGCATGCAAGGGCGATCACATAGACAAGGGCGACGACATGATGAACGCGGCGAAGCCTGATTCCAAGAATTGCCTTCCGCTCGATCATGGACCGATAGCGGATCGGATGCTTTCGATACAACAGCGGATCAAACAGGTACCGATTGGCATGTCGGAAGACTTGCCTTATCCCTGCAAACTGGAAAGGATGCGAGACTACAACATCATTTGCAATCACGACCCGGGCCCCAGCATCCATCACCCTGAACCCCAGATCAGCGTCCTCCCGGAAGTAGAGGTGGGTTTTATGATCGTAGAATTCCGGATCATATCCTGAAGTGCCGGAAAAGAGGCTTCGCCGGATGAACAAGTTGCAGGGAATAAATGAGGGTATTCCGGAAACATCAAACTGTCGGATGTTCCTCCTGTCAGAGGCGGAGATCGTTCGTCCTTCCAGCACGTCGATCGGAGGGTCCTTCCGCAACAGGGCAGCTGCCCGTTCCAGCCAGTCGATCTCAGGAACAATGTCATCTTCGATGAAGGCAAGGTATTCACCACGAGCGTTCGCGGCGCCGTGATTCCGGGCAGAAGAAGGCCCGCGATTTTCCTGATCAATCACCTGCAGGTGAAAGGGGAACTGCAGAGTTCGAATCGCTTCACTTGTCCCGTCTGTGGATCCATCCACGACGACGATCACCTCAAAATCGTCAGGCGGGAGTGTCTGGCGGGCAAGGTTTTCCAAACACTGGAGCAGCGAGAGCTTCCTGTTGTATGTGGGGAGAACCACCGAAAAGATCATGGCCGTCTCATTCCCCCTTCACACCCGGGACCGGTCGGAAACAGAGCGGCAGGACTCTGCCGTATCCGCGCACGGCGGAGACAGCTTTCTGCCGGAGTGTCGGCCGTACGAGCGCAATGACGCTCCATGCCAAAATGCGGACGACACTGCGGACCACAATGATGCCGCGGACACAAACCAGGGTCATCCTGTGCGAATTCTTTTTCAGGTACCGGAAGAGCGATCGATGAAAGTGAAGAATTCGTTGCTCGTCGTAGTGGCCGATTTCCCCGCCGCCGTGATGGACTACCTGGACTTCGGGGCAGATCCAGACCTCCCCGCCGGCTTTGTGCATGCGGTAGCACCAATCGGTTTCCTCAAAATACATAAAGTACCCTTCGTCGATGAGGCCGACGGACTGCACGATGGATCCCCTTCGCGCGATAAGGCAGGAGCCCTGGGCAAAATCGACGCGTCGCGGCTCGCGTCCTGTGTTATAAAGCTCCCGATGGCGACCGAAGACACGGGTGTTCGGAAACAATCGGTCAAGAAAGAAGGATTCCGCAAAGACGTTCCAGACCCCGGGAAAACGAACGCCGGTCCGTTGGAGGCTCCCATCGGTATTCAGGAGTGTTGGCCCTGCAGCCCATGCTCCAGGATGGCGATCCATGAATCCGACGAGGGGCAACAGACCGGGCCGCAGAACTTCAGTGTCCGGGTTCAGCAGAAGGACATATTGCGAGCGCGCATTGCGGATCGCGAGATTGTTTGCCGCTGCGAACCCGATATTGGATTCCGACTGATAGATCGTTGCAGACGGAAATTCCTTCCGGACCATTTCCGCTGAACCGTCGGTGGATGCGTTGTCCACGACAACGATCTCCCCCACGGACCGGATGTCGGTCTCCTCAAGTGAACGCAGGCATGCGCGCAGATAATCCCGGCAATTCCAGGAAACAATGATGACGGTCGTTTCATTCATGCCGGGACAGGCCTGTTGCGAAGGCATACCATTCGGAGATGCGATTTGCCATTCGACTGAACACTCCTTCTCCATCAAGAACCTTGAAACTCATCAGCTGAAGAATCGCGCCATCGCTGACGACACGCATTTTCTGGAGGGCATTGCGCTGACGTGCGATCCATCGCGGATGCGTTATGACCCACGCGTAGGCTCTGAGGATCCCACCGAAGGATTTTCCCTTTCCAAGAAGGCTCGCACTTATTTTCGCAAGCGCATCCATCACAAGATACGGAAGAACGAGAACGAGCGTCTTCGGCCCGAAGAGGAGTAATGAGTTCAGCAGCCGGTTCCGTTCTTGATAAAATGTGATAAACGTTGAGGGTTGCCTCTTTGTACTTGCACTGCCAACATGATGCACGATCGAATCCTGTGACATGCGGACGTCGTACCCAAGCAATCGCATGCGCCAGGAGAGATAGACGTCCTCGTGGTAGAGAAAGTACTCCTCGGGGAACGGGTCACCCACGAGCCGCTTTCGAAAGGCGAGCGAGGCCCCGCCTCCAAAAAACACCCGGGTGGTATCGGCGAAGTATTGCATGATATTGTAGCCGAGAACATTGATGGTACCGTTCATCGCGTAGAATCGCTCAGGCACCCCATCGGTAATGACTCTTGAGGTTACGACAGCCACACCCGGCACATCGAGGTATCGAAGCAACCCCTCAATCCATCCTCGAGACACCGTTGTGTCGTTGTTGAGAAGGACAACCACCTCGCCCGATGCTGCCCGCACTCCCTGGTTGTTGGCCTCGGCAAAACCCAGATTTCGGGAATTCGAGAGAACCTTCACGTGGGGAAAGGCTTTTTCCAGCATCGCGATGCTGCCATCGGTTGAGCCGTTGTCGACAACGATGATCTCGACCGGGCGGTATGGCTGGGCGTCCACTGATGCGAGGCACTTTCGAAGGAGATCTCTCCCGTCGAAATTCACAATGACGATAGAGACGAGTCGCAGCATGTCTGGCGTCTCACCGGGCATCGGTCAGGTCTCCCTGTCATCAGACAGCGACGGTGCATAGCGTTCAGCGGGCACCCAGAAGCGAAGTGCAATTCCCAGGACCTTTTTCGTGTACGTGAGTTGTGATCTGGTCCGTTCCGATCTGCTAAGCAGCGCTCTTCCCTGCCAGAGAATCCATCGCAGCAAGAAACCGACCGCAAGCAAGAACCGATAGGTCCGGAGTCCCCAAGCGCCGTAGTATTTGCGAAAGTAATGAAATACGTTAAAGTACATCTCCCCGAGGTACTGATATCCCCGGTTCATGTTCTCGGATGTCACCCCCCGATGATGAATCACTTTTGCGACGGGAGCATAGAAGACCTCCCAGCCATCGTCCTTCATCCGTCTGAACCAATCCATCTCGTTATAAAATACTGTCAGCGTTTCATCGAACATCCCTGTCCGATCGATGACCTCACGCCGGACCATGAATGCCGCCCCCATGAGACTTTCGACCTGTTGGATATGTGACTCATCGTACGGGCAATTCATCATTTCGCCACCGCCAAAAACCCTGGTACGCGGGAACAGGGCATCGAGGAACAGCATGTCGCAAATGTGCGTCCATGGGGAGTGGAACTTCGAGACGGATCGCTGCAATCGCCCGTCCGGGTATTCGAGAAGCGGGCCGCAAGCCCCCGCTTCCGGGTGCGACTCCAGGAAGTCCGCTAGCGCGCCCAGTGTACCGATGGTGATGACTGCATCGGAGTTCAAAAAGAAAAGATATCTGCCGCGAGAAAGTCTGATTCCGTCGTTGTTGGGTTTTGCGAATCGCTGGTTCCGACGATTGACCTGAAGTCGAACATTGGGGAACTCCTTCCGGACCATCGCAACGCTTCCGTCGGAGGATCCATTATCAACGACAATCACTTCGGCGTCCAGGGCTGAAGTGTCCGCCGCAACGGACTCCAGACACGATCGGAGAAGAGCGATCGTGTTCAGATTGACGACGATAACCGAAACTCTTGGCGTGCTCATTGCCCGAACCATTCTTGGAGGTACCGGAGCTCGACAATCCTGAGCCGCTGGGCTGATCCTCGATTCACAAGAACACGCGGGAGGCAACGTGCACCTTCGAGAAGCCCACCCACTAACGGTTTCCCATTGCCATCGCGTATTTCACGATACCAGTGTCGTATCCGCGCCGCACATGATCCAATCACCTTGTCGGGTATTGAATATCGACCGTCGTCACGCTCTCCGAACCCCCCCGTAACCGGAAGTCCTGTCCGTGAAAGCACTTCTCCTGCTCCGTCAAGCAGAGTGCGATCGCAAAAGTTTATCATCTTGCAGGCAACACTTCCCGACTCGGCAGAGACGGACAGCCGTTTCATCATCATCTTCAACCAATCCGTCGGAAGATCCATTATCCACGACAATGATTTCCAGGGGAACATCCGTCTGCAAACGGAGTGCCTCCAGACAGGTCCCGATCAATTCCTTGCCGTTCCAGTTTGGAATGACAATGCTGACCGAGTTGGAGAACTGACCGTCCTCCGGACCGCCCTCCCCCATTGTTTGAAGACATCTAGTGCTCACGATGTTCTGAAGGGTCCAGGAATCGTCTACGAACGGGCAAGATTCTCAAGATCGACAGATCGGAGCGATCCAGGATGTGGAAAACCCAAAGAAGGACGGCAAAGACGACGGTGAAAATCGAAAGCGAAACCACGAGGACGAGAATTCCGCTCGCTCGCGACACAGTATCCGGCAGCAGAAACAGACGGAACATGAATGCTGAACCCGCAGCCGCAATGCCGACGAAGAGTGGCTTCGCCAGCGAAACCCACCGCGTTTGGCGGGGATGCTCGAGGAGTCGATCGACTTGATGGAACAGATAAAAAGCACCACCGACGAGGGAAATTGAGGTCCCGGCGGCAATGCCGACTGCGCCAAATAACAACGCTCCCACCGAGATTGTCACGACGTTGAGAAGTGCACTCAGGACACCCCCTCGCCTTTCAAAATCAGTCCGGCCTACCCCCGCTGCTACGGCGCTGGCAATGCCGGTCGTGACATTGAAGAAATAACCGCAAGCAAGTGCGGAGACAATCATCGCAGAAGCGGCATATCCTTCGCCCATCCATGTCCGGACGATATCAGATGAAAATGTCCCGACGAAAAGAAAGACGAATGTCGCAGCGATCGAAACATATTTTGAGCCCCTGCGGTAGAGCGTGAGCAAACGCTCCCGTTCATCCAGTGCGTGAAGCTCCGATACCGCGGGAATGAGAGCCGAAATGGTGAGTGTAACCACCGATCGGCCGCCGTTGCACAGCCGTCCGCCGATATCATAGAATGCAGCGGACACGGTGCCAAAGACCCGTAATGTGACGATCCGGTCCAGCTGGAACAAAAACACCTGGGCAAGTTTGCTCACCTGCAGGTTCATTCCGTATCCGAGAAAGCGTTTTGCCATCGACCGAGTGCAGTACGCAGGCCCGAACCGGATAGTCGGGACAATGCGCAGGGCGAACCACGCGAGGATTGCAGAGTTGACGAGGAGGACAAGGAGATTGTTCACGATCAATCCCCGGACGCCGAGACCCAGCGTTATCACGGTAATGCATCCCGCGATATTCGTGAGTTGGCTTGCGACCGAGGCAATCAGGTTGAGATCCATTCTCTGGATCCCGAAAACAACAGTGGTTAACGGCGCCAGGAGTGCGGCAAGGACAAAGACAACCATGCCTATTCGGAGGACGAATACTGCGTCACTCATCAGGGCGGGAGGCACGCCGATGACCGACAACAGATATTCCCCCGCAAACCAGGTGGTGGGCAGGATCACCAATCCAAAAGCCGCGTACATGGCGAAACCGGTGTTTACCACTTCGCTCAGCGACGTGGCATCTCCCCGCACGTGAAATTCCGAAATATATTTGACGAACGCCGTTCCCGTGCCCAGGTCCAGGAGACCGAGGGACATCGTCAACGTACCGACGATCGCCCAGATGCCGCCGTACGCTTCGTTGCCAATGCTTCGAACGATGAAGGGCAACAAAAGCATACTGGTCAGAAACTGAACCGCAAATCCTGCGGCATTTGTCAGCGTATTGCGGGTGATCTTCCGGGGAACATCCATCGTCGCGGGTCTACCGTTGGGATGCGGTGTGATCAAGATATGAACCGATCGCGCGGACGATCCTCGCACTCGATTTCCCATCGCCGTAGGGATTGTGCGCGCGGCTCATCGTCGCATAGCGTACCCGATCGTGCAGGAGTCGTTCGACTTCCCGAACGATCTTCCCTGTGTCCGTGCCGACCAGGCGGACGGTCCCGGCTTTCACCGCCTCCGGACGTTCCGTATGCCGACGCATGACGAGCACTGGTTTGCCAAGCGACGGCGCTTCTTCCTGGACTCCCCCCGAGTCCGTCAGGATGAGAGCCGCGCTGTCCATCAGAAAGACGAACGGTCGGTATTCCTGGGGTTCCAGGAGATGGACGTTGTGCAGTCCGGAAAGGATTTCGCGAACCGGCTTTTGGACGTTGGGATTGAGGTGAACAGGATAAACAATCTCCAGTTCCGGCTCGCGCGATGCCAGCGTGCGGAGGGCGAAACAGATGTCCTCAAACCCCGAACCAAAATTTTCCCTCCTGTGGCCGGTCACGAGGACCATCCGACGTGAAAAATCGATCGACGGGAACATCTTCCGGTACTTCGGATATTCTCGCTTGATGGTTTTCCGGACGTAGAAGAGCGCATCGATCACAGTGTTTCCCGTGACGACAAGACGATCTGGCGCAATGCCTTCACGGAGAAGGTTCTGCTTCGACTGAAGCGTCGGAGGAAAATGAAGGTCCGCGATGTGGGTGGTCAGCACCCGGTTGATCTCTTCGGGGAATGGGCTTCGCTTTTGCCAGGTACGCAATCCCGCCTCGACATGGGCGATGGGGACATTGGCATAATACGCCGCCAGGGCCGTTGCGAAGGTTGTCGTCGTATCTCCCTGGACCACAACCATATCGGGGCGTTCCTCCTCAAGAACGGTCTTCATCCCGATGAGAACGCGGGACGTTACGTCCTCCAACGACTGGCCCTTCCGCATGATGTTCAGGTCGTGGTGGACTTTGAGTTTGAAGATCGAAAGGACCTGGTCCAGCATTTCCCGGTGCTGGGCAGTGACGCAGACACGGGAGATGAACGTTTTCCGATGTCGTTCGAGTTCACGGACGACGGGCGCAAGTTTGATGGCTTCGGGTCTCGTGCCGAATACCACAAGGATCGTTTTCTTCTTGGGCAAGCGGATATTCCTCGTCACTGAGGTCGGTCCTTGGGACTCGCGTCCGCCAGCGGCTTCTCTGGGGGCGCCGCTTTCCGCGCACGGACCTGCCGGACCCGACGTTGACTTTTCTTTGTGATCGTGAACGCAAAACCATGGGAAACGACTTCTTCATGCAATTCCGGGATGCGGCCGATCACTTTTGCCAGGAATCCTCCGACGGTCTCATAATCCGGCGTTTCCGGGATTTCCGCCTTGCATCGCTCATTGAAATCCCGAATCGGCGTTCGACCATTGACGAAGAAGGAACCGTCCCCGGCGATTTCGATATCCTTGAGAACTTCGTCGTATTCATCATGGATCTCTCCGACGATCTCTTCGAGGATGTCTTCCATCGTGATGATACCCTCCGTACCGCCGAACTCGTCGATGACAATCGCCAGATGGATGCGTCTGGCCTGGAGTTCGTGCATGATCTGACTGATCTTCTTCGTCTCCGGGACGAAGTAGGCGGGCCGCAAGATATCATGCAGGATGATCAGCGTCCCATATTCGATCACCCCCAGCAGATCCTTCGTATAAATGATCCCGACGACATTGTCAATCGTTCCGCGATAGACCGGCATGCGGGAATAGCCTTCTTCTAGGACGATTTTCAGAATGCGCTCCCGTGACATCTCCACATCGATTGCAACGACATCCGTCCGCGGGATCATGACTTCCTTTGCCGCGGTGTCGGTAAACTCGAAGATGCTTTCGATGAGCTCGTGTTCGGTTTTGTCGATGACCCCTTGCCGGGCCCCTTCATCCAGGATGAGTTTGAATTCCTCCTCCGAAATCCGTGCTTCCGCAAACGTCGTCGTGTCCTTGAACGGTCGAAGCACGAGATTGCTGGACGCGGAAAGAACACGGGCCGGGAGTCGGAACGCAGCAGAAAAGATCCTAAGAAGTCCTGCGACCGCAAGCGCGACGCCGACGGAATTCCGCAAGGCCAGCGATTTAGGAACAAGTTCGCCGAGGACAACCACAAGGAACCCTACGATCGCCCCGACAATGCCGAGGGTCAGCCATCCGCTCGCCTCGACAACCCAACGATAGCCGAGAGATCGCAGCGCCGGCTCAAGGTAGACGAATCCCAGCATCCCTGAGAGGCCGGACGCGAGGATCAGCGAAAAGATCACGCCGACATGCACCGTCGCGAGGAAGCGTTCCGGGGCCTCCTTGAACGATAAAACCGTCTTCGCGGCCCGATTGCCTTCATCGGCAAGCTCACGGAGGCGGCTCTTCCTCGAGGAAAGGACTGCGACCTCACACGCGGAAAAGAACCCCACCGCTCCGATGAGGCATACAACTCCGGCGATTTCGAGCCAAAAGACGTCCATGAACGAGATGCTTCAGTCGAGGGAATTGAGGGTAGAGCAAGCAATGTAGCGAAAAACTGCGCTGGATTCCACAGAAGGGAGTGCCGGGGGAGCCTCGAAAGCGCGTCCGGGAGGCTAGGAGAAAGGGCAAAGACTACCGGGTCTTGCGGAGATATTCCAGCCGCGTCCGGAGCCGGTCCATCGACATGAGAAGCTTGTCCTTCCCATAGACGGCGTCCTCGGTCTTTTGGAATGCAAGCTCGTATTCATCGCTCATGATAATCGCCTCTTCGGGACAGGCCTCTTCACAAAATCCGCAGAATATGCAACGGAGCATATTGATTTCAAACCGTTCAGGATACCGCTCTTTTTCCAGCTCCGTTTCGGCGGCCTGGATCTCAATCGCGAGCGCGGGACAGACGCGGGCACAAAGTCCGCACGCGACGCATCGCTCGACGCCGTTTTCCTCCACCAGGACCGGTCTCCCCCGAAACGATGCCGGCGGGTTCCATCGTTCCTCGGGATACTGACGCGTGAATTTCGGCCTGAAGAAATGCCGGAGGGTGAGGGTCATCCCCTTCACAATTTCGAGGATGTACGACCTTTGCAGCGGCGAGAGATCCCGCCGTCGCGTCTGCGGTGCATTGACCGGGGCTTCCATCTGACGCATGATCTTATCCGTTCCTTACACTCATCTCCACAGAAGTAGCCATCCCGCTGTCACCACAAGGTTCAGCAGTGCAACAGGAATCATCACTTTCCAGCCGAGGTTCATCAGCTGGTCATACCGGAAGCGCGGCAGCGTCCACCGGACCCACATATAGAAAACGAGGATTGCGGCGACCTTGATGACGAACGCCAGGATTCCGATAATGCTTATCCACAATGCGGGAAGTACGAGGCGGTCCAGAAATGGTACCTGCCAGCCGCCGAGGAACAGCGTTACGATCAGTGCGCTGGACGTGATCATGTTCGCATATTCCGCCAGGAAAAAACTTCCGAATTTCATCCCGGAATACTCCGTGTGATACCCCCCGACAAGCTCGGGTTCGGCCTCCGGGAGGTCGAAGGGAAGGCGGTTTGTCTCGGCGAACGATGCCACAACGAAGGTAATGAAGCCCAGCGGTGTCAGAAATACATTCCATTGGAGTCCGGACTGCATCTCGACAATTCTGTCGAGCCGTACGGTTCCGGCGACCATTAACACGCCGATGAGCGAGAGACCCATCGAGAGCTCATAGCTGATGAGTTGTGCTGCGGAACGCAACCCGCCAAGCAGAGAGTATTTGTTGTTTGATGACCAACCGCTGAGGGTGATCCCGTAAACGCCGAGGGACGTCAGCGCGAGGATGTAGAGCACGCCGATGTTGACATCGGCGATCATCAGCTTGATCTCCTGTCCGAAGAGCATGATCCGATCGCCGAACGGGATGACGGCAAACGTCGTGAGCGCGACGCTCAATGAGATGACGGGAGCGAGCGTGTGGACAAACCGGTTCGCCGTTGCCGGGACAATATCTTCCTTGATGAAGAGCTTGAGGACGTCTGCCGGCGCCTGAAGGAGACCCCATGGACCGACACGGTTCGGCCCGATACGGTTCTGGATAAACGCACTGATGCGTCGTTCCATGTAGACCAGGTTCGCCACAGTCGTCAGGATCACGAGAAGAACGATGACGATTTTTACTACCGAGATGAGAAGAAATTCCATGATGCTCCCGTACTCATCGGTGTTACACGGCCAGAGCCTGGACTGTCTTGGATTCGTGGAGCGGCAATCCCTTGTTTCCAAGTTTCATATAGCTCATCCCCCGGAACGATGGAATCGACCCCGCAATTTCTGCGAAGATATCTTCAGCCGATCCGTAGCGGTATCTCGTTCCCATGGCGGCAGCGATCCCTGTCAGGATCCGCCAGGACGGCCGTGCGTCGCGCTTGACGCCGCGTCCCCATCGGTCGAACGTGGTCCCGAATTTATCGAGCCTGCTCTGTGCATACCCGTCCAGGGCCCTGTCCTGATCGATCAGTGCCACTGCGGGCCGGAGCCGCTGGACGCGTCCGTCCGCATTGACGAACGTCCCGTGCCGTTCCGCATACGTCGAACACGGCAGAACCGCATCCGCCACTTTCGTTGTGCCGTTCTCGCATGTTGAAAGGACCACCAGATATTCCAGCATGTCCAGCAGCTTCGCAACATCCTGGTCAATCGCGATATCATCATCCATGACGAGGAGCGACTTGATCCGTCGCTCCCTGATCCCGCGAAGAATGCCTTCCAACCCCATCGCGGGGTCGTTCGGGCGAATACCCACTTCGATCGCGCCCCGGGAATTCGGCGCTTTGTCCTCATGAAGGAGAATGGAGTCCCCGCTTCCCGGCTTCACGTGCGAAACAAAATCGATCAACTTCGTGCCGAGCGCCTCACGAGCGAACCGTTGCAGGACGAAGTTGTCCTCGACGGTGGCCCGGGCAGACCCCAGGACGGCAATCTCGCTCCGCCGGAATACTTTCAGTTCCGACGCAACGCTCGCAAGAGCTTCGTCCCAGCTCACTTCCTTGAACACTTCATGCGACTTGATCCGCGCGACTCTTGATCCTGGTGTCCCGACCGACTTCCTTCATGGTCTCGAGTCGACCGAAATCGCACATCCATTCGTTGTTGACCGCCATATTCAGGCGGGGAGTCTGCCGGAGGATTTCGTTATTCCGGACCCAGATGTTGATGTCGCAGCCGCGGGCACAACCCGGGCAGATGCTTTCTGTTGACGACAACTCCCAGACGCGTGCGTGAAATCGGAATTCCCTGCTTGTCAGTGCGCCGACCGGACAAATATCGATCACGTTCATCGAATAGGGGTTGTCCAGCTGTTCGCCGGGGAATGTCGTCAGGACGACATGATCACCTCGTTCGGTAAAGGTCAATTGCGGCTTCTTCGCGATTTCGTCGCAGAACCGTACGCACCGGGAGCACATGATACAGCGCTCGACGTCAAGCATCACGTGTGGGCCGAGCGCCACGCGTTTTGGCTTGTGTACTTTGTCCTCTTCGAACCGGCTCCTGCCGGTGCTATACTTGTATGCGTAGTCCTGGAGCTTGCACTCGCCGGCTTCGTCGCAGATCGGGCAATCGAGCGGATGGTTGATCAGGAGAAATTCCATGACCGCCTCCCGTGCGTCGATCACGCGAGGGGTCGCGGTATGGACGACCATGCCTTCGGCCGCCTGTGTCGCACAGGCGATCGCCAGCTTCGGCATCTTTTCGATTTCCACGAGGCACATGCGACAGTTGCCGGCAACGGATAGCCTCGGGTGCCAGCAGAAGTGCGGAATTTCGATGCCGTTTTCGCGCGCCGCTTCAATGACACTGCGACCAGGCTCAGTTTGTAACGCTTTGCCATCTATGGTAAGATTGATCATGACCCCATGGACTCCGCGACTGCACGGGTGGTATAGCGTAAATGAAACACTTTCAGGCGGCTGACAAGTTCTTCGATCTCTTCTTTGGGCGGAAGAAAGGTCGTGCGGAAATGGAACGTTCCCGGTTCCTGACCGAAACCCGATCCGGGGACGACACAAATCCCGGTCTCTTCCAGGAGGGCGAGGCAGTATTCCTCGTCCCTGGCCATCCCGGCTGCATGCCGATCGGATTCTGACATCGGGCGCCTGTGATCGTGGTCCGCCGACGGAAGTTCGAATCGGACAAATCCGTACATCGCCCCCTCGGGCATGTTGAGTTGCATCCCGGGGATGGCATTGATTCCCCGGCTGAGAATTTCCGCCTTCGTCTTCAACGACTGCAGCACCTCATCGCGCTCACGGACGAATGTCTCATAGCTCTCGTCGCCGGGGCGCGGAGGAGAAACCATGAGGTACGTTGCGAGTTGACCGTCGACATTCGCACAGAGACTGATCGTCTGCTGCTTCACGAATTGCGCGAGGACCTCGTCGGGGATGTTCCGAAATTCGAGGTACCCTCCCCGGTGGCCACACTCTCCAAGATATCCCTTCGAGACCGAGTGGATGGAAAAGAGCGGCACGTCCGTTTCCCCAAGATCGTGCATCACGCGTGCGAACGAGACAAACCGGCTGCCTGAAGCGTACACGTTTTCCTGATAGACTTCATCGGCAAGAAGCGACAGGGAATGGCGACGCGCGAACCCGATAATCATCGCGATGTTCTCCGGCGTCAGGACCGCCCCCGTGGGATTTCCGGGATTGATGACGACCAGGCATACCGGCCGGATCCCTTTGTCTTTTGCCTGCTCGAGACTTTCGGTGAGAATGCCCTCACCCAACTGCCATCGCTGATGTTCGTCCAGAAAATAGCCGATCTGTGCTCCCCCGTATAAGGTCAGCGTTGCACTGTAGAGCGGATATTGAGGAATGGGGATCATGAATCCGTCGTGCCGGTCACGAAGCAACGCCATAATGACGGATTGAGCACCTTTGCTTGCGCCATCGGTGAGAATAATCCGGTCCTTGTCGGCCGGGATCCCGTCACGGCGTGAGATGAATTCCGCGACGGCCTGGCGGACAAACGGGATTCCCTGGCTTTGCGTGTACGCGCCCGTGCCATGCGGGTGCTGGGCAAGGATGCTTTTTGCACGCCCGATCAGATCGACAGGAAAACGCTTGGCGAGGAGTGGGTCCGTGAGCAGATCGGGATATTCCAGAAGACTGATCACCTGCCTCAGGTAGGTAAGCGGCTTCTGTTTCAGCGCCTGGGGATTCCCGATGTTGCAGTAGATAATTGTTTTCCCCTGCGACTCCATCTCCTGGGCACGCTGGACAATCGGGCCGCGGACCGCATATTCTGCGGACCGGAGGCGAGGGTTGAGCTGGGCGAGCGTGATCATGCAAATTTCCGTCTCATGTTCGCCCCGAGGGACGAACGATGATTGTCGAAAACCGTTGGAGGTCGAACAGATCAAGTGCCACCTTGCGAACATCCGACGACGTCACCTTGTCGACACGGCGAAGCACGTCGTCCACCGGCTGATACTCCTGCAGATACAGTTCAGCGCCGCCGAGTCGCATCATCCGGTTCGACATGCTTTCGAGCCCGAGCATGAGGTTCCCCTTGATCTGTGATTTCGTCCTCTCGATTTCGGCCGCCGGGACGGATTTTTCTGTGAGCCGCTGCAGCTCCCGCTCCGCAAGACTTCGGGAACGGTCGAGATTTTTCTGATCGGTGCCGATATAGACGCCGAAGATTCCTGTATCGCTGAGGAACGTCACAAAAGAATAGACAGAATAGGCGAGACCATATCGTTCACGAATGGTCTGATACAGCCGTGAACTCATTCCCTCGCCAAGAAGGCCGTTGAGCACAAGGAGGGCGTAGCGATCCCGGTGCTTCATGCTGTAAGCCACCGAACCGAGACAGAGGTGGGATTGCTGAATCGGTTTCTTGTATTCTTTCAGGCCCCGCAGACCGCCGGAATTGGGACCGTGGCTCCGGGCTCTGCGACCTCCGGCAACGCCGAGTTTTCCGAAGTGTTTCCTTGTCAGTCGAACGATGTCATCATGAAGAAGATTTCCCGCGGCGGCAACGACAAGGGATTCCGGCCTGTAGTGCTCGGCGGTATGCTGGCAGAGATCCGAACGCTGAAAGCGTTTGAGGTTCTCTTCGGTCCCGATAATCGGATTTCCAAGCGTGTGATCCGGAAAGAGCGCCTTCTCGAAATAGTCATGGATGATATCTTCAGGATCATCCTCCGAGTTGCGAAGCTCTTCAATAACGACCTGCTTCTCCTTTTCCAGTTCCTTCTTGTCGAAGGTGGGATTCAGGATGAGGTCGGCGAGGACGTCCATGGCCTGTGGGACATGGGCATCGAGGACCCGGGCATAGAAACAGGTATGTTCTTTGGTTGTGAACGCATTAAGATACCCGCCGAGCGACTCGAGGCTCTGCGCAATTTCCCGGACATTCCGTTTGCGCGTCCCCTTGAAGACCATGTGTTCCACGAAATGGGAGAGGCCGTTCCGTTCCGGGGACTCATCCCGGGAACCGACGTCCGCCCACACGCCAAGGGAGACCGACCGGACGTGCGGGAGCTGTTCGGTAACGACACGAATCCCGTTGTCGAGGATGGTTTTATGATACGACGATTCGAAGGTCCCGGGGCGTTGGATACGAACACGTGTAGTAGGCATGCAATGGCGTGGGGGCTCTGCGCTCTCTGCTGTGCAGTGAATTTACGAAAATATATCCAATTTGGGAGGGAGAGTCAAGAAAGCGTCAATGCCCCGGGTCTTGCAAGACGAGTACCTTTTTCCTAGTTTGATGCATCATTCCTGTCACCACTTCTCATGTAAATGCTCGAAGGGATCCTTCTCGCTCTTGCCGTCGTTTCCTCCGCCGGTCTGCTCGTTTTTGCGTGGGGTGTGTTTGCCGCGCACTATGAGGTCGACGAGGGATTTCGGCCGACGGTTGATATCATCATCGCCGCCCGGAACGAAGAGCAGCGAATCGAGGCGTGCCTCGAATCGATCACCTCCCTGACCTATCCGAAGCACCTCCTGCGTGTTGTGGTGATTGACGACCGTTCCACCGACACCACTTCCTCAATCGTCACGCGCTATGCCGCCCACTACCCATGGATCAGCCTCCTGCGAGCGCTCCCGGAGACCGGTCAGCTGCGCGGGAAAACCAATGCCGTCACGCAGGGGATTGAAGCCACCGCGGGGGACATCCTCCTGTTCACCGATGCGGATTGTGAAATCCCGGCCGGCTGGGTGGAGAACACCGTAAAATACTATACGGACGAGCGGATTGGTTTGGTGGGCGGGTTTACATCGCTCAAGGGTTCAACCCCGTTCACGGAAATGCAGGCAATCGACTGGTTCTTCCTTTTCTCGGCCGCTGCCGGATTGGTGAGAATTGGATTTCCCGTCACGGCGGTCGGCACCAATCTCTCCGTACGCAGGTCGGCGTACCTCTCTGTTGGAGGGTATCGGACAATCCCGTTCAGTGTAACGGAAGACTATGCCCTCTTTAATGCCGTAACGCAGCACGGCAACTTCCGGGCGCGTATTCCGCGGGAGCCTGCGACGCTGAACGCAAGCCACCCGTGCCAGACGTGGCAGGAGCTTTATCTTCAAAAGAAACGATGGTTTGCGGGTGGGAAAGGGATGAGTCCCGCCACAATTGCACTGTTTGCCATCCCCTACCTGCTCAATCTTCTCCTTGTTGTCGGATTGTTCGTGGATCCCCCGATAGTCGTCATCCCGTTCCTGATCAAACTTTTTTCCGACGTGATGCTCACGCTTCCTTCCTTGAAGACATTTCGCAAGCTCGCGTTGCTGCGATCGTTCCTGTTCTTCGAGGCGTATTACTTCCTCTATGTCCTTCTTTACCCTCCGATCGTCATCCTTACCGGCGCCGTCGTCTGGAAGGAACGCGGATACGGCAGGTCCGCAGAGACTGAAAAAACAAACGCCCCGTCAACCTGACGGGGCGTTGCAATTGAACCCGGGATGATACTCTCATCAAGCCCGTGAGCGTGCGCTGGCGATGCCAAGCCTCTTCAGCTTGTATCGGAAGGTCTGCTCCGTCATGCCGAGGAACTGGGCGGCCTTCGATTGGTTGAACCCGAATTTCTCGAGGGAACGCTCGATAATCCCCTTCTCGATGACGTCAAGCGATTTGTCCAGGACAAACTCCTGTCCGGCCATGATGTTGTTGATCATCTTGACCACTTCCGTCTTCTCGTCGACGAGTTCCGGAGGCAGAATAAAGCGACCATCATGCGAGAACAGGACGCATTTGTCGACAACCGCTTTCAATTCGCGGATGTTTTCTTTCCAGGGCTGATGGATGAGGACGTCGATGGCGTTCACATCGATAGCCACGTCGCCGATCCCAAGCTCCCGGCTGATGTCTGTTGCGAAGTGTTTGACGAGGAGCGGGATATCCTCGGGACGGTCTCTCAAGGGTGGGACGTCGACCCGTTCGAACTCCATGATCTTGCCGTACAGCTCCTCGAGCAGTTTCCGGCGCTCGACAAGCGATGCGGGATCATCCTTGAGGGTGATGATCAGCCGGATGTCGACCTGTTCATTGGCATCGCCGCCGATCCTGCGGGTCTTTCGTTCATTGATGAAGCTGAGGATCTTCATCTGGTTCCGGAAGCTTGCTTCTTCCAGTTCCTCGATGAGGACTGTGCCTCCATTAGCCTGTTCGAAGAGGCCGCGTTTTGAAGTATAGGGCAGCCCTTCGACGCCGCGGTCGAACCCGAACAAGACCGCTTCAAGTTCCCGATCGTCGATGACCGAGAGATTAATCGACATAAACGGCTGTTGCGCTTCCGCTGTTTTCCCCTGGATGAATACGTTCTTGGCAACTGCACCCTTACCGGTCCCCGCCTCACCGATGATGACGATGTCACGCCGGTTCTTTGCAAGCTTGGCAATTTGCTTGATCAGTTGCTCAACCGCCTTGCTCTTCCCGACAATGGGATAATCCGCGGTGCCGCCGTTTTTCTTCTCCTCAGATGCCCGATCCTGTGGATTTTCCATGCCAAACTGACCCTTCTATAGTTGGGTGTGAGTGGATGACTTGCCCTGGCTGTTTCGGGGAATTGCCAGCACACGGCGAGATTCAAGTCGCGGGTCCAGGAAATGACGGATCACGAGATTGTCCAACGCGTCACGCCAACGCATCACCCCACCGGGACGCGAAGCAAGCTCGTTTTCGTAGAACTCCCCCTTAACCGACTTGATGAATCGAAGTCGAAGCGTAAAGAACAAGCCCATCAGCAACAGCACAAACACTGATACGTATTGCCCTTTTTGCAGGATGTCCGCAATGGACCCCCACTCAAGATTCTTGATAAAACTCCACGCATGCAAAACTTCTAGACTTAGGAATACCAAGAAGAGAAACATTATCCGCTCGATGTACGCCCCTTGAGGAGGATCCTTCATATATTGATAGCCGAAGAAAAGAAGAGCAAATCCCACACTAAGAATACAAAGGAAAATCACGTTCATGTACAGCGGACGGAACAAGAGAATAACGTAATTTCTTTCTTCAGTGTAGGGAAGCAATTGGGCAATGCGAGCGAGCTTTTCCTCTGGGAACAATACACCCGTTTTTCTGATCCCCGACCATGAATTGAGTTCTATCTTGCTCGCAATTTGCTCCGCGGTCGGCACGGAGTTACCATTCAACTCTTTGTACTCGTGCACAGCCTTGTCTACCACTTTCCATTCGACAATATCTGACGTGCCATAAAGGTAGCGCGCATCAGCAAGAAGTGGGTAGTTGTAGTAGCAGTAGAATGCACCTACGATTGCAATGGCGATCAGATACTTCTGCCAAGTTCTAAATTCCCTGAGTAGCGCGTCCACCGCAAGATATACCACGGACAAAGACAGCAAGACATAGTACAACCCAAAAGAGATATACTCTTGGAAATAGAATCCGACGTAATCGGAACTTGAAAAGAAGGAAGAACCCGGGCCAATAAAGGGAAACGCTAAGAAAAGGATTGAACTCGAAAAGAACAGCGCGAAATTGAAAAATATCGGACGGTTCTTTTGATTCGGTTCATTCAGGTATATTCGGAAGCTTTGAACGAAGAGGAAAACCTGAGCAACGCTAATAGCGATGAATGTTCGCGACACCGGGCCGTGAGGGAGGTACAGCCAGCCGATCAGATATGCTATGGCACCTATCAGTAGGGCCACTCGCAAGATTTGGTGGCGTTTCATCATGGTTGTCCTATTCTGGGGGATGGGTCAATATAGTCAAGAGGGCCTGTCTTGTCAAGCGGAAACGTAGTTATTTGACCCAGATCACACATTTTTTACGTTTCAAGGGGAGCAAGAGAGAATTCTTCTTAACCCTTGACTTTTCGCGAATTGTTGTTTAGAATTAGCACGTGCTGCTTATCCCTTCGTGCCACAGTCGAACGCTCCAACGTAAATTCCCCGGTTGAGAGCATCTGGTTCGGTCTGGTTTCCTGGCACCGTACTTCAAAATTAAAGAGTCTTGTTTTCCCCTCTCTGTCAAATGAGGGACAAGTGTATAGGTAATTTCTGACCCTTTGGTGCGTGCCCACGCAGAGCCATTCCAGGGAATACTGGACTCGCCCGGGTTGTGTTCTCTCAAGTTTTGAATCCGTTTCAGAAACCTCTCCCCCGCAACACGAAAAGGAGTTCATACAATGTCCCGCACTTCAAAGCGTCTTCGCGCGATTGTGATCACCGTCATTGCGGTCGCGGCAACCAACTTTGCGATCTCGTTCGCTAGTGGTGTCCCAACGATACCCGATGCGCCTCGGCCCAAGAGCGGCGTACCAACAATACCCGATGCACCAAGACCGAAAAGCGGAGTTCCGACGATTCCAGATGCACCTCGCCCTAAGAGCGGGGTTCCAACTATCCCTGATGCGCCAAGGCCACGAAGCGGAGTGCCGACGATCCCGGATGCTCCTCGTCCATAGTTCAATTTCAATATTTAGCTGCGAGGCGGGTCACGCGAGTGGCCCGCCTTTTTTTTCACGCGTGGACTTTCAAAACTTAACCATTATATTGCAGCTTGACATCTCAGTTAAATCTCAATTCAACTTGCCGAAAGTGCAAGTGGACGGATTCAGGGGGCAGCTTAGAATATGCGCCGAATAATTGTGCATGGTGGGCTGCTAGTTTTGACATTCCTTACGACAACGCTAGCCGGTGTTCAATGGCTCAACAAGGATTTTCTCGAGCTGACGAATTTTCCTCTCGGCATACCTTATTCGTTATTGCTGTTGCTCATGCTCGGCTCTCACGAGTTCGGTCACTACATTGCAGCAAGAATTCACAAAGTTGATGCAACGCTTCCGTACTTCATCCCATTTCCTTCCGTATATGGATTCCTAGTTCCATTCGGGACGCTTGGTGCTGTCATACGTGTCAAATCAGCGATACCATCCAGAAAAGCGACATTCGATATTGGTGCTTCTGGACCCATCGCCGGATTTGTCGTGAGCTGTGTGATTCTGATTGTTGGGTTCCGATGTCTCCCTGGAGTCGACTATATTTACTCCATCCATCCCGAATACGCTCAAATGACATCAATACCGGCCACCGGCCTAACGTTTGGTCGATCTTTGCTGTTCACGGCGTTTGAAAAAATTTTTGCCCCCGCTGGGTCATTTGTTCCTCCAATGAATGAGATCTATCATTATCCATTTCTCTGCGTCGGCTGGTTCGGTCTCTTCGTCACTACTCTAAATCTTATTCCGATTGGACAGCTCGACGGGGGACATATCACCTATGCAATGTTCGGCAGGCTCCATCACAGAATCGGCCAAATTGTCCTTGTGCTTCTTATTGTTTTCGGAACTCTTGGATTCCTCCCTCTCGTCGGTATTGATTTCAATCTCGGGTGGACCGGCTGGCTGTTTTGGGCGATCATTCTCGCCGTCTTTCTGCGGAGGACAATTTTCGCAAGGCCCACTCTTGAGGATATGAGCCCGCTTGATGCGAAGCGCATGGCGATTGGATGGGTTTGCTTACTAATCTTCGTTACAGGACTCTCACTTACCCCTTTTACTTTGTCGACTTTGAATTTTGCGATCTTGTATCCCTTCTCATCGAACGAGTCCCGACTAGACACAATGCGAACGAGATGTAGGCGAACAAACAGCAGAATGAAATGGAATCCCAGCCTCTGTCAGTGTCGTCAACGAGTTCGAGCTCAGACTTTCCTACCGATCCATAAACGACAAATGGAAAGAGGAATCGTTCGTTGAATCCGTCATGTAATAGATCGAGCTTGGACTGCCGCATTGCATATGCCGGACTCATTCCCTCTCGCAGATGAGCGTAGAATTTCTTCACCAATCTAGCCGTGGAGTTGTCGTCGATCTCGCCAAGTGTCGCGACAACGCATCTTGCTCCCCCGAACCTGAACGCGCGGATGAATCCCGCGGGGCCTTGCCCATTTCTGCCCCCGCCGCTCCCACAGGTACTTATGAACACGAGGGATGCGGACCATTGACGAGAAGCGATATCGTAAGGAGTTAGTCCAGCTCCGTTATCCCCTTTGGTTCGATCAGCACCTCCTAAGGATATCTCGGAATTGAGTGGATCCTTGTCATCGGGAACTCCGTGAGATGCGATGTGCACAAGTTCATAGTTTGGTGCGAGAGATAGTATCCGTTGTTTTGACATCGCACTTCCCGCAATTGCATCTAGATTGGACCCGAAATAGTCCTTCAGGATTGTCAATTCTTGCTGAACCCCCGGGAGGATTCCTGCCCCCGAACCCGACGGAGCTCTCAGATATTTGCTATTGAATACGAGTGAGTGAGATATTCCATCGTTCTCGACTCCAAGAAACAATACCGCCCGCCGCTTGGAATCTGACGGCACTTCCGTCCTTGCGAGATCTTCAAGGGACATTTCGTAATTCACCACGTGATCTTCGACTATCATCTTGCCAGATTCGTCTTTTAGCATGTCTACAGGGATTGAACTAAGTTCGCCATCTGCCACAATTGTCAGTTCCAGTTTATCTTTGATTATCGTAGTTATTGGACCAAACATGATTCCGAATATCTGGTAACGGGGATCGATTTGCACGAATCCTTGTTTTGCTCCATTTCGCAGTTCAGCATACGCGATCCCATTGTAGACATCGTGAATTCGTTCGGTGATAAACCTTCGAGTCACCTTTTCCCTTTTCCATCCGAATTTGTCCTGCGTTATGAATAGGATGTTCAGCTCATCCTCTGAATTCACAAAACCAATTACGGCTTGATTTGACATGAGCGAAAACTGAATTCTCTTAACAATATCTGCCCCGGAAGAAACGCCTCTACGCTTGGAATGCGAGGTTGAATTGTAACTCTCCACTAGTCTTGCAGCCGATTTCACAAAATCCAACGATTGACCGTTGTCGATTGGATCTGGATCCATCTCAAGAACCTTATTTCCCAAAGGAGATATTGAAGAGCCTTTCAGTTCTGAGTCTAGCGGCTTTGCCTGTCGAGCCGAAGACATCTGGGTCAGACTAGCGAAGCTGTCTATCCTCTGAGCCGCAATTTCCCTTGTCTTTTGGAACCAAAAGACTGCCTCTTCTGCGTTTCCCAACCTTACATTTAGCGACACAATACTCCGAAGTACATCCAGGTAGTCTGCATTTTCTCCCCAAACAAATGGAGGTAGAGACTGATAGAGCTGATCGTATCCAGATGCTGCCTCGCGATACGCCGAAAGCGACTCCCTTAGGCGTCCCATTCCTAACATACATTTGCCGATTCCGGTGCATGCAATTACTACTGCCGGTCGAATGTCACATTTAATGGCAATGCTCTTGGCCCTGTTGTACGACTCAATTGCTTGCTGAAACTTGTGGCGCCGCGTGGCCAAATCTGCGAGATTGATAAGAGCACCCACCTCTTCGAGCCGGAAATGGCACGATTCAGCAATTGCAAGTTGTTCCGCGAAGAGAGAATCGGCTATTGTCATATTAGCATTTGAGGAGTATTGTCTTCCTACATTCCCCAGTGCGACCGCGATATTTCGATCTGCTATCCCAAATTTCTTTGCGACGACGGTCACTTCTTGAAAATTCCGTAACGCCGAAAGTGTGTCTCCCAAACTCTCATAAATGCAACCTAGAATCGTCTTGTCTCTGATTTCCGCCTCTCGATCACTTCGACTCCTTCCAAGACGAACGATCCCATCTACTACGAGTGCTAAAGCGAGTTCGGGCCGATACACTTCATTCATTAATCGTCCTGCATCCACGAAAACATCTGATCGGCTCGCCATAGAATTGAGAGAAGCTGTATCGGAAATCAGTACATTTAGGTTTGTCAATGCCTTACCATAGTCCCCAGAACTGACTAGTGATTCAATTAGGATTCTCCTTGCACCCTTGGCTAGGTCAGAATCTCCCGCGAGATTGGCCATTTCGAGACTAGTTATGGACGCTTGCTTTGCTTCATTCAAATCTCCGTGTCGAAGGGCGTGAACAGCACATCCATCTTGAAGCCAACCCAGCCAATGTGCTTGACCGTATTCTCTAGCTTCAATCAAAGCCTGATTCATAAGAGTGGACCAACCTATTTCATCTCCACTGCTCGATTTTGCGTACAACAGATACCAACGTAGGAACTGTGCCGATGAGACATCTCCGCGATCCTCCGCGGCGGTAATAAGTGCTAGGAATTCTGCTCCCGGTTGCTTCATAGTGCCTGCACAATATGAGGATACGGCTTTCATTTGCCAATACGCAGGCTCATTTTTCCCTCTGGCAATTGCCTCGTTGAATTCACTTTCAGCCTCACCACAGCTCCCTTTTGACAACCGAGATAGTCCCAAGGCATACCAAGACTGCGGCTTGCTCGATTCTTCATGCGACATCAACGACAATCGCCGAATTGCCTCGTCCACTCCGTAGAGCTTTTCAAGGGCATAGGCCATGTACTTGTAGCAATCAGGAGAACTGTTCCCGAGTCTGATCGAGCGGGTGAACGCGTCGAGTGCGTCCCTGAACAAATGCCGATGGTACCGCGAGAGACCGATTGCATAAAGACACTGCTCCACACTGGACCCTGCGGCAAGCCGACGACGGAGAACCGTTTCCGCCTCCTCAATCTGACCGGCGTACAAACAAATCTCGACAAACGTCTCGTGCAAGACGGCATCGTGAGGATAATTGTCCATCATGCGCAAGCAGTCTTCGCGCGCAGATTGGTACTGCGCAAGCCCGATCTTCCTGCGAAGGGCAAGATATTCGTCGGAGGTGTACGGAGCAGCGCCGTAAGCATACCCAGAGATCAGAATCCACAAACACGCGAACAGCCCTGGTCGTGTCATGAGTTGGTTCGCTCGCGATAGAGTGCACTGCAAGAACCTCTGCCATCTTCTTGTTATTGCCCCGCCATCTCCCTTTCAAGCTGCGATGCATCCGCACTATGAATTCCCTTTTCCTTGATGATCAGGTCGAGATATTGTCTGGCGCTGCCTTCGTCCTGAAGAAGCACTTGCGACCGTGCAAGATACCAGGCGGCGTCGGACGACAATTCCGACGATCGGGAGAGCATCCACGCGCTCAACAAATGGGCGCTCGCATTCCGAACTTCCTGCCGATCGATCCCGGCAAAGAATCCCATGAGTGTTCTTCTCGACAACCTGAGGTGTGCCAACCCCGCTAGAAAATGTGCTCGAGCAATGTCCTCAGAATTGGGGAACGCGGCAACATACCACTCCAGCACTCTGGCCGCATCGTCGAACCGCTGCCCCGCCAGCAGGTGGGCGGCAAGGTCCACTTCGCCTCGCTCCACCCCCCGTGCCACGGTGTGCACCTCATCATCTGTCGGAAGCGCCTTCGCCGCCAGCCGTGCCTCCGTCGGAAGCGGGGATATTACGACGGCGGCAATCGCGACAATGACCCCAATGCCGATCAACGCCAAACGCGGGCGTGAACTCGTCGCCCAGTGGAAGGCATTCGTCGCCTTCTCGCGAACGACTCGAACACTTTGCGCCCCTCCCTCTGCTGGCACAGACAGGTCTCTGCGATCTGCATCACCGGCGATATCCAGCAGTTCGATCGTCTTCTCCAGCATCTTCGAGGCATGAGGATCTCCTTCAATCGTTCCAAGGAGATCCAACCCCTCCTCAGGCGTCAACCTGCCGGAAGCAAACTCGACAAGTTTTGAGACGGGAATGTTCGATTTCATGACGTTCTCCGGTTTGAAAGGATCAAAACCCATGCTTCTCGAGAATCGTGCGAATCCTTTTGAGCGCCGCGTCCTCCCGACTCTTGATCGTCGATATCGGGAGATTGAGGTACTCACTCATTTCCTGAAACGTAAAGCCGGAAAAGAATCGGAGCTTCAAGATGCGGTACAGCGGCGCCGGCAATCGACGAATGCCGCTGCGGAGAACCAGCCGAAGCTCGTTCTTCTCCTCCACGGACATCTCATCGTCTCCAATGTTCCCCCGCTCGGATTCGTCGTCCCACTCTGTGTAGCGTGCGTCGCTCTTCCTGCACTCGATGATCCGGTTCAAGATGGCGCGGGCGACATAATTCCTGATGTGCTCCAGCGATTCGAAATGCCGGTCCGGATCATCCATAATGGAAATCAAGACTGCATGAAGCATCTCCTCGGCTTCCGACTGGGGAAAATGACCTGACTTTGCAAGTGTAACCCAGAACCGATGGTACCTGCGGTACGCTTGCTGCCAAATCCCGCTCCGATTGGAAGCCCGATAGTCGCCTCCGTGCACCGAGGGGTCTGATGCCATGGGAACCTGTTGAGAATGGTGTGATGTGTCTGGCCGGTGGGGAGTGCGGCCATGGCGGGATGACGAATGATACAAAACAGCTCTGGAATGCGCAAGTGCGCCCGGCCGAATTGCGGAATTCTCCGCGATGCCACGGCTTGCTTTTCTTCTAGGGTGTTTGTAGGTTAGGTATCCCTCGTCTCGTGAAAGGACCAGTCTGACCGATTGCCAACGATTTTTCAGGATTTTGCACTTCCGGCACACTAGCAGTCGGGTACCAATGCAACCTTCACGAATCCGCCGAGACTTCCTTGCCCGTCATCGAAGCGTCGGCTTTTTTTGTAACTTTTTTCATCGACGTCGAATGATCCTTCGCAGATATCCCCTCGCTCTGGGCGTATTCGCTCTTCTCCTGTTCTTCCCCGGCTGCGACCAAAATCCGCTCGGAACAGTGGATCCCCGCGGGAACGTCCCCGTTGTCAGCCAGTTCCTGGTTACCCCTTCGACGATCGGCCTGGACACGATCACGTATTCAGGCGGCCTGTATCAAGTGAAAATCGTCGCTTCAACCTCGGTGACGGATCCGGACGGAGCAGACAAGGTCACCTCGGTCACAGCAACGGTCATTTCACCGGACGGGGTGACAACATGGGATTTTCCTCTCCATGACGATGGCATCGCTCCCGACCTCGTTGCGGGTGACGGTCTGTACTACGGCTTCATCACCTTGAGCCTGGCGAAAAGCGATGTTGGGCTTTTCCATGTTCTGTTTTCAGCAGTCGACCGCAACCAACGGTCGGGCACGGGCGCGCTGCAGTCCCTCTTCGTGTCGCGACATTCCACACCGCCATGGCTGTCGAACGTCGTGGCCCCGGACACTGTCATCGTCCCGGTCGGAGGGGGTGTGTCGTTCCGACTTGCGGTGACCGTCGGAGATTCCTCCGGCCTCGCCGATATTCAGGATGTGACGCTTAGAGTCCCCGAAGGAAACAATCCGACCGGCGTTCTCCATCTCCTCGACAACGGCAATGTGGCCATCGGTAACTCGGTGGCCGGGGACGGGACATATGCCATCATCCTTCAGGTGAACGATTCACCGACTGTGCGCAAACGTTATAGCCTCCTGTTCCAAGCCATCGACCGCGCAGGCGATACCAGCGCCACTCTCACCCATTACCTGGTAATGCGCTGATGAATCATTTTCCCATGTTCGGACTTGTGATATCAACGCTCATTCTCTCGCACCTCACGAATGCGCAGTCACTACCACCCACCGCCAAGAGATTTCTCTTCCCGGGCGCTACAACGGGTGAATTGCCCAGCAATTCACTCTCCCATCTTGCCACAGGAAATACGAGTTTGTGGGCGGGTACCGGCAATGGTCTTGCACGAAGCAATGACGGCGGCCGGACATGGACAGGCTTCGCAGCCAATACCCAGTTCGCCCAACCCGGAATCTTCTCCATCGCGATCAAAGGGGACACGATCTGGGCGTCGACCGGATATTCGAAAGATGTCGACGGGACGCAAGTGCAAACCGGCAGCGGATCGACCTACAGCGTCGACAACGGTACGACCTGGCACGGCATACCCCAGCCGTTGGATCCCCTCGATGACAGCGTCGTGGTCTACGGCTCGAACCATGTTCATTTCCTTCCGATCGTGGTGCCGGAACAAAACGTCACCTTCAGCACGTCGATCTCCGATAGTGCGGTGTGGATCGCAAGCTGGTCGAGCGGCCTGCGAAAGTCGACAGACCTCGGAGCAACCTGGCAGCGTATCGTCCTGCCTGCACACAATTTCGCCTCGATCGCGCCGACGGACTCCCTCGGGACCTATTCGATCGACCCGAGAGCCGACAACAATTACCTTGCGTTTTCTGTTGCAACGAGCGCCTCGGACACTGTCTGGGCCGGCACCGCCGGAGGGGTCAATCGTTCGACGGACGGGGGAACAAGCTGGCGTCACTTCACCACCGACAATGAGACGGCCCACATCGGATCAGACTGGGTCGTCGCGATCGGCGTCCAACCCCTCGGGACGCATTCGCGGGTCTGGACAACAAACTGGCCTGCGGAAGGTCCCACCCAGGTGTACGCCGTCAGCTATACCGACGACGGCGGCCTGACATGGTCCAACCAACTCGACGGCATCAAGGCCTACGGCTTTGCGTTCAAGGACAGTATCGCCTATGTGGCAACGGGCGACGGGATCTACCGCACGGCGAACGGCGGGTCAACCTGGCTGAAATCCGGGACCATCGTCGATCCAGCGACAGGTGCACGGATTACCACAGCGTCGTTCTATGCCATAGCCGTCATTGGCGATACCGTTTACGGTGCATCGGATGACGGACTCGCGAGTACAATCGACAATGCCTCGCACCCGTTCGGCACGGTGTGGCAGATCGTCCGCTCTTTTGTTCCTAGCCAGTCTCCGTCGAACGTGTATGCCTACCCCAATCCATTTGCCCCCACGTTGGAGAGCGCCAGAATCCATTACACCACGGGCACTGCGCAGGGGAGCGTCACGATCGAGGTGTTTGATTTTGGAATGAACCGGGTCCGGACCATCGCGAAAGATGCGACGCGCTCCGGGGAGAGCGACGAAATCTGGGACGGCAAAGACGAGTGGCAACGAACGGTTGTTAATGGTGTCTATTTCTATCGAGTGATCATCAATGGTGGAACGCCCGCCTGGGGGAAAATCCTTGTCCTTCAATAGACGAGACCCGCTTCGAACCTGCGTGCTGCTTGCAGTCGTTTGCCTTGCGGCCGCACTACCGCGGATCGCGCATGCCCAACTCGCAGGGCTCCCGGGCTCGTCGTTCCGTATTGGCTTTGGCGCAAGAGGTATCGCGATGGGAAACGCCATGAGCGCGGTGAGCGACGGAGAGGTCGCCGGATACTACAATCCGGCCCTGCTCCCATATTCAACGCAACGGTTCGGCTCGTTGTCCGCCGGGTTCCTTTCGCTCGACCGATCAATGAATACACTCAACTTTTCATCACCCCTTCCGCCGCAGGCAGGGATCGGCGTCGGGATCCTGAACACCGGTGTCAGCAATATTGATGGTCGCGACAACGATGGACGGCCGACAGGACCGTTGAGGACGGCGGAGGACCTCGCCTTTCTGGGGTTTGGAATTCGTTTTCCTGCAGGGTTCAGTCTCGGTATCAATCTGAAGCTTCTGTACTCTCACCTCTATACCGACATTTCCAGCACCACTGTCGGTGTCGATGCAGGGATATTCTACAAGGTGACCAATCAGATCAGCGTTGCCGCGACGGTCAAGGACATATCCTCAAAGTACCGCTGGGACACATCGACGCTATATGGTCAGCAAGGCAAGTCATCAACGGACGCATTCCCGACGCTTTACACATTCGGCGTTGCCTACGCGCTCCCGGAGCAGACCGGTGTGCTTTCGGCAGAGGTGGAAAGCAGTAATCAAAGCACTCTCCTTTTACGAACCGGCGCGGAGTACTACATCCTGAAGGAAGTCGCAATCCGGGCCGGTGTGGACCGAATCGACCTGAAGGAATCTGGTAACGGCATCCGCCCGGCGATCGGTTTCATGATCCGGCGGGATTTCGACTCATGGACACCTGCACTGCAATACACGTTTGTCCTTGAACCGTTTACACAAACCGGCATTCACCTCGTCTCATTATCTGCGTTGTTCTAAGCATATGACATCTCCCCTGAAGAAGAACCGTCTGTTTTGCCTGATCGGCATTCTCGCGATGTCGACAACGGGCGCGATTGCCCAACCCGGCAGTTCCGGTATGCCGCTGCTCACGCTTGGCATCACTGCCCGCGACGTCAGCATGGGCTACGCCGTTGCTCTGGCAGAAGGTCCCGCCGCCGTGCAGGGAAATCCGGCAGGGTTCCAGGCCGTTGACACGCCCGCCACAACCCGGCTTCTGTTCACCCACCAGGAGTGGATCGAGGATGCACGCACCGAGTTTCTCGGGGCATCGCTTCCTCTGGGCAACTCCCAGACGCTCGGTCTCTCTCTCATCACGACGACGGTCTCCGATATCGAAATCCGGACACGCCCCGGACCGGCAGACGGAACGTTTACTTCACGGGACCTCGCGATGGGCCTGACGTATGCGAGGAGGATCGGGTCCGATCTGCGCATCGGACTGACAGGAAGGTTCCTCTATCAAAAGATTCTCATCAACGAAGCGACGGGCGTGTCATTCGACGCTGGGTTCAGAACACACATCCTGACAGACGATCTGGACATCGGCGCAGCGGTGCTGAACATTGGAAGTATGACTCTCCTCCAATCGCAAAGCACTGTGCTCCCTGCAATGGCGCGGGTGGGAGTCGGGTATTCCGCCTTTAACACGGAAAACTTCGACCTGAGAGTTGAGGGGGATGGAGTCCGCAATTTCCCCGACAAGCGTTTCTATGCGGCCGTGGGGGGCGAGCTCTTTTTCCGTGAGATGGTCGCTCTCCGTCTGGGAAACGAATTCGGTTCAGAAGGAAGAGGGTTCGCGGCGGGAGTGGGTTTCCGGTACGGTGTGTTTTCTCTTGACTATGCCTTCGCCAGTCTGAAGCAGGACCTCGGGACAACCCATACGTTCACATTCGGCATGGCCTTCTAGTCGCTCTCAGCGCGCAGTCGCTGCGGCGCGTTGCTCGAGAGCTTTCTCCCGGAAGTCCTGAACTTCGCGCGCAATCCGCCCGAGATCAACCATCTGGATGCACTCGAGGTTGTAGGGGCATTCCTTCTTCCAGCACGGCGAGCATTCCAACCCTTCCGGAATGAGCTTCACTCCCCTATCGAATAGATCGATCTCCGTCCAGCAGCTCAATCCGAACCAGACGATGACGTGCTTCTTGAGCCCGATGGCCAGATGCATGCCGAAGGAATCGCCCGTAATCACCACATCACACAGATTTTCATAACAGATCCCCCTCCGGACCCCCTCGTCTGTCGGCGTTGGATGGACCCTGCTTCCTGCGCGGCGATGGATTTCTGCATTCCGGATCGTGTCTTCGGGACCCCCGAGGAGAAGAAGCCGGATTCCTTTCACCTGCGACAGGTCCTGAATCAAGGCGACATGTTGCTCCACCGTCAGCTTCTTGTTGGGAAAAAGTTCCGAGCAGCCGGTATTCAAGCCAACGACAACGTCGGTTTCTGTGATCCCCGCATGCTCCTTGTACGATGCACAGAATGCCGATTCTTCCTCGGTAAGCCGCAGAATATACTCATCACGAGCGTACGGGAGCTTGAATTCCTCGCACTCGAGCTGCGGTACGGTCTTCTTGTTTACCCTGAATTTAAAGTGATCGTCGAGGCCGAGCCGATAATTCTCCTCCGCTTCCGCGTTGAGCGGCACAATCGCCCCGTGCTGGTTCATTCCGAATCCCAACCGCTCCCCCGCCTTCACCCGCATAGCGAATGCACCGGATCGCCGGGACTTGTCCACATTCATCACGACATCGAACGTCTGCTCCTCGAGGATCATCAACGATTCGGGATCCCAGACATACACGCGGTCGACAAACGGATTATTCTGGAGGAGCGGCGCCGCATTTTTCAGCGTCAACCACGTTACATCACTGACAGGGTATTTTTTTTTGATCGCGGGAAGGATACTTGTTGTCGCGAGAACATTTCCCAGGGCGTCAAGATTGATCAGGAGAATCCGTGTCCCGATCGGGTCTTCCTGCTCGCAGGTTTCGAGGCAATTGATGCCCGGAAAACAGGGTTTGTACCCGGTGAAGTGTTTGCAGGAAGGAATAAGCATGTTCATCGAAGTTGTCGTCCGGATTGATTTCACATCACCGCAAGCTCACGAATCGCGTCGAGGACCGTTTGCACCTCTAGCTCCTTCATGCAAGGATTTCCAATGGGGCATTCGACAAGGTTGCAGCCGAGACACGGAAGGGATTCATTTCGAACGGTCGTCGCCTTTGCGCCGTAGGGCCCCTGCAATCTCGGGCTTGTCGGTCCGAAGATCCCTACGACCGGCGTCCCCATCGCGGCGGCGATGTGCATCGGCCCGGAATCGTTGGTCACTACCAGGGAGCACCTGCGCAACAGGGCCGCAAGCTCCAGCAGCGTCGTTGAGGGCGGGATGATCGCCCGGGTTTTCATGTTTGACCGGATGCGCTCGACATCAGGTTCTTCGCCCGGGCCCCACGGGAGCAGAATGGCCGCCCCATGCTGCGATTGTATTTTGTCCGCCACCGCGGCAAACCGTTCTTCAGGCCACCGTTTCGTCCTCCAGCCTCCGCCGCTGTGCAGCGCAACGACAGCCACGCCGACAGGAATTTCCCTTCGCCAGAAGTCCTCGATTTTTTCCTCGTCATGCTTGCCGGGGACAATATGCAGGGAGCGGTCGATGATCGGAATGCCGATCCGTTCGAGGGCATCAAGGTTGAACTGCGTATTGTGAACCGACGAGCCCCGTGGCTCGACGACGGCGTTGTAGGCGTATGTCCTCCCGCGGAATCGGTAGCCCACCCGGTACTGCGCGCCGCTCAAAAGCGTTAGGAGGGCAGTCCGCGGGTTCCCAAAAAGGTCGATGACAAGATCGTAGCGCCCCTTTCGCACCTGGCGGATCAAGCCGGGGCCGGTCATCCTCGTCCGGTCGTACACCAGGCATCGATCGATGAACGGGTTTCCCTGGAGGACGCCTGCTCCCCCCTTCTCGGTGAGAAATTCCAGGGACGCATGGGGGAACGCCTCCCGCAGATTCTTCAGGACGATCGTCGAGAGAACGACATCCCCGACGGCCCTGAGCTTAATGACGAGAATCCGACGAACGGAAGTACGATCCAGGGTTTCGATCATGGAGCTACGTTATCGAGCAACATAAAGTGATGGTCCGCTCCGGTCGGGGCAGTTCTTCGCCGATCGGACCTCCCCTCAAACACGCAGAGATTGAAGAGAGGGCACTCTCCGCAGAGGGGCTGTGTCGAACGACAGACCATCCTTCCGAAGCGGATGAGATTTGTGTGGAAGGAATAGCCCTTCCCTTTGGGGACCTTTTTCGCCATATGACGAAAGGTCTCTTCGGGGCTCCGGCTGCGACCGGATATCCCCAGTCGGCTGCAAATCCTGTGCACGTGGGTGTCGACGGGGAAAATATCCCGCCCCAAGGAAAACAGAATGACGCAGGCAGCGGTTTTGGGGCCGACTCCCGGCAAACCTACGAGCCAATCCATGATTTCAGGATTCGTTTCTTTGCGGAGTGCGTCGAGGCTGAATGTCCCCGTTCGTTGTCGGACTTCCCGCAGAATCTCCTTGATGCGTCTGGACTTCTGGTCCGCCATGCCTCCCATCCGAATGGCTGAGGCGATCGCACGGACAGGGGCATCGGCCAGGGAATTCCACGAACGAAACCGACGACGAAGTTCTGTATACGCCCGATGGCTATTCTTGTCGTTCGTGTTTTGAGACAGTACTGTCGCGATCAGGACATCCAAAGGCCGGGGCAAGGCCGCTGCCTGAACGGGCGTTCCGAGCGACCGCTCCAGGAGGACAATCGCCTTGCGTATCTTCTCCCGATCTTTCACCCAGGAGTCTCCAAGAAAATCGTTTGAAAATATAGGGGGAACCGGGAGAAGATGCAAAAAAGAGGGTAGAGAGAAGAAATGCCCCCTTGCCGAAACACGAGAAGGGGGCACGATGAACAAACGAAGAGCTACTTGCCGTTGTCAGGCACGGCCCGTATCCAATCGCCGAAGTTGATGAGCTCCTCCATCCGGCACGACCAGACGAGCTTGTTGTCGTGAACGGTAATGTCCGGACAGCCATCGCACATTCCCAACGCCCCGTTCTCCATGAAGTCGGCCGGCTGGATTATCATGACGGTCTGTAGATGAAGTTTCTTGAACAGGACAGACGGGGACCGCAGCGCGTGGTGGAGATATGACGATGCGATCCCGGCGAGTCCGCGGTCCAACGGCGCGCCGAAGAGCATCCTTCGCCCATGATGAAGCGTCTTGGGGGATGTATAGGCAAGGTAGGTCCCATGCAACAAGTGATGGAGTGTCTGCCCGATTTCCATGAACTTCGCACCCGCGTAGCCGTAGATCCGGTCCTTTGTGCCCATCCGCAGGGTAAGGAGCCACTTGAAATGGTCCGGCCGCTCTGTGCTGTTCAGATAAGCGGAGGGCATGAACTCCGGAAATCTGGTTCGAATTGTATCGACAATGTCCGTCGACATGATCGAAATCTTGCGCTCCTTATCGATCGCGTAAGCGATCGGTGTCATATCGATTTTCTTGCCTCCGACAAAATAGCTGTATCCCTGGTGAACGGGAGCGGCGCGGTAGGCGATGAAGACAAGAATGTTGACGATGTCGATATGCTTCTGTCCCCACTCGACGACGAGCGGGACATCTTTCAGCGTATGGTCGTAGACCGTCGCATTGAATGCGCAGGACATTCCGCCGACTTCTGCAAGCATTTCTGCGTAGTGCAGCCGAAGGTCGTTGAGTTCGAGTTCGGTCTTTCCTTTCATGTGCGGGCGGTTTTGCCCCGAATCGATATGGAACGTGAAGCCTGCAACACCGGCCGTCTTGAGAGCTTTCAACTTCTCCATTGTCAACGCAAGCCCGTTGGTATTGATGATCGGCTTCTGGCCGTCTGAAGCGATCATCTCGACAATCTGTTCAATTTGGGGGTGAACCAGCGGATCTCCTCCGGCAATCGATACCCCATCGGTCTTTCGCAGGCGATTGAACGTGTCCAATTCCTGCCGTACCACCTCCAACGACTTGTGCGCATTCGCTTCATTCTTTCGATAGCACCCATCGCAGGCGAGATTGCACATGCTTGTCGGCTCGAGCCAACTTATCGCATTGTCCGGCAGCGTCCAGGGAAGTCTGTAGAGATCGTTATGGGAGAGAGGTGAACCCATGTATTTCTCCTTCTGCTTTCTTTGTAAAGTGGGGATCAGTCTGTGTACGTGAACTTTGATAGGGAAACACTTTGAGCGGAAAATCTGCTAATTGTGCGGAATGGAAATACTCTTGGCAGAGCAAATATAGATGAATTGCGGAGGAAGTCAATAAATCACAGCGGAATGTTCCCGTGCTTCTTTTTGGGATTTGTGTCGACTTTCGAATCAAGGATCGTCAATGCATGGATGATGCGCGGACGAGTTTCCTGCGGTTCGATCACTTCATCGATGTACCCTCTATTCGCCGCGAGATACGGGTTGGCAAATTTCTCGCGATACTCCTTTTCCTTCTCCGCGAGAGCCACCTCACGATTCGCGGCAGCATCGATCTCTCTTCTGAAAATAATCTCCGCCGCTCCTTTCGGTCCCATGACAGCGATTTCCGCTGAAGGCCAGGCGAAGTTGAAATCACCACGGATATGCTTTGAATTCATGACGTCATATGCCCCGCCGTACGCTTTGCGCGTGATGACGGTGATGCGTGGGACGGTTGCTTCGCAATATGCGTACAGGAGCTTGGCGCCGTTCGCGATGATCCCGCGCCATTCCTGGTCGGTCCCCGGCAGGAATCCGGGCACGTCAACAAAGGTAACGAGAGGAATATTGAAGGCGTCACAGAACCGAACGAACCGTGCCGCTTTGCGGGAGGAATCGATGTCGAGGACCCCGGCAAGAACAGCCGGTTGATTCGCGACGATGCCCACCGACCGACCTCCCATACGCGCAAAGGCACAGATGATGTTGGGCGCGAATTCAGCATGGACCTCAACGAACCCCCCGTCATCGACCACCATCTGCATCACTTCCTTCATATCGTACGGCTTGTTCGGATTCGACGGGACGACAGTAAGAAGTCGTTCATCCTTCCGGTCCGAAGGATCCGGGCTCTCCACCAGGGGCGGTTCCTCACGGTTGTTTGAGGGAAGGTAACCAAAGAGTGTTCGAATCGACTCGAGACACGATATCTCGTCATTGCACGCAAAATGGGCAACACCGCTTCTTCGTGCATGGGTGTGCGCCCCGCCGAGTTCCTCCGAAGAAACCTTTTCGTGCGTCACCGTCTCAACAACGCTCGGGCCTGTAACAAACATATAGCTCGTCCCCGTCACCATGAAGACAAAATCGGTAATAGCGGGTGAATACACGGCCCCGCCGGCACACGGTCCCATGACTGCGGAAATCTGCGGGACCACTCCCGAGGCAAGGGTATTCCGCAGGAAGATCTCGGCGTATCCGCCAAGGCTCACCACCCCTTCCTGGATCCTCGCCCCGCCGGAATCGTTCAGCCCGATAACCGGGCAACCGATCTTCATCGCCAGATCCATGACTTTGCAGATCTTCTCCGCGTGGGCCTCAGAGAGGGAACCGCCGAATACTGTGAAGTCCTGGCTGAACACGCACACGATGCGTCCGCGGATCCGCCCCGTTCCGGTCACGACGCCATCACCGAGATAGCGTTGTTTCTCGAGTCCGAAATCCGTTGCCCGGTGTTGCACCAGCATGTCGAGCTCGGAGAAGCTCCCCTCATCCAGAAGGATGCCCAGGCGTTCCCGCGCCGTGAGCTTCCCTTTCTTGTGTTGATCTTCAATTCTGCGGTCTCCGCCGCCAACCTGCGCTTGAGCACGCAGCGCCCGAAGCGACTCGATAGAATCTTCTCGATGTTCCATGCTGTCAGGCATTCTTCGATGATTGGATGTTGAACAATCAATCGCCTTTACGCTGTCGGTTCATGCGCTGCAGTGGCCGCGTGAAGGTGCCGGAGGCGTTCCCAGTGGACCTGACCGACGATGCCTCCAAAGACAAAGATCAGACTCGTAAAATAGATCCAGAAGAGAAGGACGACGAGAAACGTGTATGAGCCGTAGACAGTGGCGATGTTCGAGATATTGGTCAAATAGACGGCAAATAGTTTTCCCGAGACGACCCACATCGCTGTGGACGTGACCGTTGAGACGATCGCCGCGGCGTTCGGCGGCTTTTCATCCGTGATAAAGCGGTAGAGGATATAGAACATGATCCCGGTGAGTGCGACAACCACCGTTGTCGGCAAATAAGTATTGAGCTGCGGCATCGACATCTCCTTCAGCGCCGGGATTTCCTTCACGACGCGGTCTGCAAGCAAACTGACCCACGTTGCCAAATTGACCGCGATAAAAAAGACGAACGCAAGGACGACGAATCCAAGATCATGAAGAAGACTTCTCAGAAGTCCCTGGGTCCGCCTTAGTGCGTACACCTGGTGAAGCACGCTGCGGACCGCGTCAAAGAGCGACGTAACTGTCCAGATCAGGACGACTGTTCCGAATACTCCGAGTGATGTCCGATAGACGACGATATCCGACACGACATTGAGAATGGAATTCTGGATTTGTTGCGCAAACGGCTGCGGGGGAAACACCGCATGCAAGATCTCCCGGAGATGCTGGACCCCCAACGATGACGAGTTGAAATAGACGCCGATCGCAGAGGCAAGAAGAAGCATGATCGGGATCAGCGCGAAAATGCCGTTGAACGCGAGACCGGATGCGAGGAACAGGATATCCGCATCTCGCGTCCGCCGTGCGATTGCCCGGACATAATACCATGCGACCTCCGCGACGATGCGCGCGGTCCGTAGAGGGTGAATACGGCTGCCGGACTTCTGGAAAGGAAGCATCACTGCAATCGGAGGTGTGCGAATTTCAGCAGAAGCCTTTTCCTTCCTACCGTCTCGAAATCAACCACCGCACGCGCATTCTCTCCCTGCCCGTCGAGCGCCAGGATCTTCCCGCGACCAAACATTGCGTGGACGACCTCTGCTCCGACTTTCGGTTGCCGGAATTCCTGGGACTCGTTTTCGTAGTCCGGCATAGGATCGGCCGGCCGTTCCACCGCTTCCCGAGTGTGGGAACGGTGCCCCTCACGCACTCTCGGCGCAGAGGAGTTCCAGCCTGCCGCCCGGCGCGGCGGGAACCCTCCTGCAGACTGTTCCATCAGAACCGAGCGATCGATCTCCTCAATGAAACGTGACCGCAACGGCCATCGCCGTCTCGCCGAACCGGAGTCTGGCCATCGCATGGCAGAGATAGAGCTTCTTCTGCGCCCGCGTGATGCCCACGTACATCAGCCGCCGTTCCTCTTCGATATCTTCATCGTCATCGGAGGAGCTGACGAGCGGGAAGAGCCCCTCTTCCAACCCGGTAATGAAGACCACGGGGAATTCCAGTCCTTTCGCCGCATGGAGTGTCATCAATGTCACGGCGTTCCGTTCAAAATCCGCGGTATCCACATCTGCGATAAGGGCGGCCTCTTCCAGGAACTGCGGCAGGGAGGCCTCCCGGTTCGACGCACAAAATTCGGAAAGCGCAGAGACCAGTTCTTCGACGTTTTGGCGGCGCGATTCCGCTTCGCTTGTCCCTTCTTCTTTCAGCAGCTCTAGAATACGCAACTCGCTCACCAGAGACCTCGCCAGTTCGCTTGCCGACACCTGTTGTTGCAGTCCGGCGTACTTCCGGATCATCGCGCCGAAATCGCGCAGTGTCCGGGCGGCACGTTCGGGAAGGACCTCACCCAGCTTTTCGTGCTGAAGAGCATTGAACGGGGTACACTCATGCCCCTCGGCGAATGTCGTCAGCTTCTTGAGGGTTCCCGCCCCGATGCCGCGAGGTGGAACGTTGATGACGCGCGAAAAGCTCTCCTGGTCATCGGGGTTGACGATGAGTCGCAGGTACGCCAGGATGTCTTTGATTTCTTTTCGCCGATAGAAGGCGACCCCGCCGACGATGCCGTAGGGAATCCCTGCCCGGCGCAAGGCATCTTCGATCGCACGCGACTGCGCATTGGTCCGATAAAGAACTGCAACATCCTTCAGGGAGAGTTTCTTTCTGCTGATCTCCTCCCCGATGCGCACGACGACCCTTCGCCCTTCTTCCCGGTCATCCTCACACCGTTCCACCATGATGGGTTCGCCTTCATCGTTGCTTGTCCAGAGCGATTTCTCGATCTGCGCACGGTTGTTCTTGATCAGCGACCCGGCGGCGGCGAGGATTTTCTTGGTCGACCGGTAATTTTGTTCCAGCCGGAAGACCTTCGCGTCCGGATAGTCACGCTGGAAGTCCAGGATGTTTCTGATATCCGCGCCGCGAAACGAATAGATGCTCTGTGCGTCGTCCCCGACGACACACAGGTTCCGGTGCGTCCTCGACATCGCATTGATCAGGAGATACTGGACGCGATTGGTGTCCTGGTATTCGTCCACCAGGATATGGGAGAAGCGGTGCTGGTAGCGCTGGAGGGCGTCCGCCTGATGCACGAACAGATCGAGCGGCTTGAGGAGAAGATCGTCAAAATCCATTGCGTTCGACCGCTTGAGCTCCCGCTCATATTCCTCGTAGATGCTCGCGACCGCCTTCGCCCCGGGATCGCTCGCCGCGGCAAGAAACTCCGCCGGCCCGAGCCTTGCGCTCTTTGCATGACTGATCCGGGATCGCACCTGCTGCGGGAGATACTGCTGTTGCGAGAGTGACAAACGCCCCATCGCAGCCTTGATTTGCGACAGCGAATCGTCGCTATCGTAAATGGAGAAATTCCTCCGGTATCCGAGCCGCTCCGCTTCGACGCGGAGAATGCGCGCGAATAATGAGTGAAACGTCCCCATCCAGATGCTGCGGCTCCCCTCGCCAACCAGTCCCACGATCCGGCCCTTCATTTCCTGAGCGGCTTTATTGGTGAAGGTCAGCGCAAGAATCGACTCCGGCCGGACGCCATGGGCTATCAGGTTCGCCACGCGATAAGTGAGAACGCGCGTCTTACCGCTTCCCGCTCCTGCGAGCACGAGGCACGGACCATCCATGGATGAGGCAGCGTCACGCTGGACCGGATTCAGTTCTTCGAGAAATGACATGTGTCGACAATGAGAGGAGGACGATCGGGAAGCGTACATCTTGAACATACGGAAATCGAAAGAGATGGACAACTACGCGGGCAGCGAATCGGAACCACCATGCAGAGAAAGGACGGAGGAGTTCTACAACATGAGCGCACCTTCCAGACGGAGAAGGAATTCCTTCGTCTTGATGCCACTGGCATAACCCACCAACGAGCCGTTCGCACCGATCACCCGGTGACACGGGACGATGATCGGGACGGGGTTCGCGGCGTTTGCGCGACCGACGGCCTGGAATCCACGGCTCGTCCCGAGCCGCTTTGCGAGTTGCTTGTAGGTGATGGTCGTCCCGTAGGAGATCTTGGCGAGCTCCTTCCAAACGCGAAGCTGGAACGGGGTTCCGAGGAGATCGACAGGCGTGGTGAACTTGGCGAGACGACCGTTAAAGTATCGGTTCAACTGATCGATGACGTCCCGGTTCTTCGATTTGTTGTCGACCACCTCGTTGTCGTCAAAATTGTCGCGCAACCACCGCAGAAAATCCCTTTTGCTCTGCCTCGGAACACTGACCTTGCAGACGCCCTTATCCGTCGAAGCAATATAGATCAAGCCGATCTTGGATTCGAACGATGTGCAATACACCATGAGAGCAGATCCAGAGGGGAAGAAGACGCTGGTTTGGCGTTCGGGTTCTGAATATTCGCCGCCGGTGGAATTGGGTGAAGCCTCCCGGGGAAAAGCAAAATGAGTATACTCAATGATCCAATGAAACGCAAGAGCAGAACATCCATGCTCGGCAATATGTTCCCTGCGAATGCGGGACTCTCACTCCACGATCAGAAGAACGCCCGGACCTCGGCCCTTGCCGTGTGCACGGGAGAACTTCCACCTTCGACGCGACCATCGTAGTTCAGCGTCGCCTGGAGGAACTGTGTAATTCGATAATCAAGTGCCGCCGTCCATGTCCACGTCAGGCCGTCCACTCTCCCGCCGGTCAACTCATACGGAAATGTCTCCGGGACACGCGACAATTGCACCTCCTCACGCCCCATTTCCACACGCGCCTGTCCGGCTCCTCGGAATGAGATGACTGCACGGACCGACTCCGTATTCAAATCAGCCTGCACAGGAACCGAGGGATACCTGTCCGTCGACCGCCCTCCATCGAGTTTGAACCCGATTTCGACATCCTGCTCCGGCCGATATGCGATATCCAGAGAGTAGTCGTTTCCAGTGATTGCGCGTACCCGATCTGAAGTGATACTTGCACTCAAGGAGTTAACAGTATTCGTGAAATCAAATTCGTTTGAGATTTCGGGGATCAACTGCCATCGGAGTCGGACCGATCGTTCGCGTGTATATGATCGCTCGAGACCGCCGCTCAGGTTGGTGAGACCCTGCCGGTCATCAAAGCGAAACCTGGCGGAAAAGAGCGGGTTGCCCTCGAGAATGAACAGATCCTGACTGAAAAGACGCGATCCATCAAGAGTCGTTGAATCTCTGCGAAAAGAATTGAAATGTAATAGGTAGATCTGCGCCAGATCGCGCTCCGTGCTCTTTTCATCGACGCGAAAATATGTCTCTGCGCTCAGTGCCCGGACGATGTCCCCAAGCGTGCCGGATTCATGCACGAACCGGGCAGGCGTGACCCTGATTCTCAGGCCCGTTCGAAGATTGATGACGGGGATCAAATTGTCGCTCGGAACAGTTACCACAATATAGTCGCCGTCAAACCTCGCCGGGACAAACTCATCGTCGTCGGCAATGCCATTCTTGTTGAGATCGCCGAGATACTTGTATGTCCCTGTCCCGACGGCAACCCTGACATAGACGCGTTCAAGCTTGGATGCCCGTTCCGTAGACACCTCGTACACGAGGTCTGTTTCGAGGCCATGATTCAACGGCGAATATCGCGTCTGATTCCGGACCAGGACACTGCGGACATCGGGATTTCCCGATTGAAACTGCGGGGTGAAGGTCCTGTTCCGGATCGATACGTCAACCTGATCCGTAATGTTGTTCCATTCGCTCAACTTCACCCCGAAGGTCTTTGTCAGGGCGCGGGATTGCCGGAGGAGCTGCCCGTTAAGTGCAAAATCGTCGCTCCGCCACCCGAAATCTATTGACGCGCTCAAGGGCCCGAGCGCTTTCATGGTTACACCGGCACCGATATCGTTGAAGGCAAATGATCCTGCGGCGGTTTCGACCGAATCACTACTGTAAATGCGACGCTCCGCTTCGAAGGTCACATGCGGCACAAGAAAGCCGAGAACCGGACGTTCGACACTCCCTTTTTGCCGCAGCCAGGAGCTTCGGGTGTCGTTTTCAGCGTCAGTCGACCGTATGCTCTCGATGCTATAGTCCCCTTTTCCCACTGAAGGAAGAGTCAGCGAAATCACCCCGGCATCACGGGCAGAACGGAAACCGTTTCCCCGAGTGTTCGTCCCGATGTTGCCGCCAAGACGTATTGAGGAATCCGGAGCGTAGGAAATCGATCCTTCCCGGACCTCCTCGCTTGTCTGGACAAGCGAATCAATCCCCCACTTTCTTCCATATTCAATGTCCGTAGTTCGATCAAGAGGATTGAACGCCTCGCTGGTATACCGTTCGCGGATTGCAAGATCAAGCTTGCCAAAGTTCGTCCCTCCTATCATCAGCGCCGAAGGGCTCCATTGCAGGCCCATGTTGATGCCGTGACCATCTTGACGGACGTTGGTATACGACAGTCGATTCGGATCGAGCGTTGTTCCCGCAAATTCGCCTGTGACGTGCATCTGCTTCACAGGCGCGATATCCATCCGGACATCCATCATCTGCTGCGACTGCGGAAGGGGCAGATACTGAAGCGGCACGTAGTCCCCTCCTCCCGGTCCATGCCAATCATAGACACCAATCTGACGGCGGGTATACTCCCCTTTTCCCGCACCCACCTGCGAAAACGTAACGTTATAATGGGCCGCCGGATCCCCGGGGGCGTACCGGTAAAACCGTTCAGCGATCCCTCCCGCAAGAACAGTGTCGATCTGAATGTACAGGGCGTTTGAGTCAACACGCGTTACACCGCTCAACGTCGCCCGGTTCCTGTCTGAGCCGGCGGATGCAATGACGTTACGGACACTATCGGTCAGATTCAGGTCAATCGGAGCGCTCGGATCGTCGGCTTCCCGGAAAAATGTGAACGTGAGACGCGCACGGTCGTCGAGGAACGAAGATTGTGTTTGCCCCCCAAGCAGGCTCCTTGAAAACTGCCGGTCGGAATATTCGAAATCGATGGTGATCCGCGATGCAGAAGTGATCATGCGACGGGTGGAAAAGGTTACTTCCCCGAGCGAATAGTCGATCGTGTAATCGTTCGATTCACCGCGGACCATCAGCTCACCGTCGACGTACACCTTCTCCGTTCCGGCAACGATGATAATGGACCGCTCCTGGTTTTTTCCCGTGAGAAGGTACGGTCCCTGGACCCCTTCGATCCCGTTAAACTGCATCGTGTTGAACTTCCCCCTGGTCACTGCCCCGGCCGCAAGAACGGACCCGTTCGAAAACCCGAAGCGGTATTCCCCATCTCCCTTTGCCCCCTGGAGCTTTCGTGAGAGATTCGCGAATTCCGTTCCACCGACATCGAGGACAAAATCTCCCAGTGTGGCGGCTAGGTCCCTTCCACGAATCTCCACAAACACTTTGTCAAATTCCTGAAGAGTCTGAGTTGTTCCTTCAGGCTGAATCGGCGTGTTCTCGTCCGTCAGGACGGCCGCCACCTCGATGTCCTGCGTTAGTTTCCCGGCAAGCTGCATTCTGAGACCGGAACTTAGCGAGAGATCGCGGTTTGTCCCCACCGTGAATCCCCGGAAGATGCTGCCGCTCTTTTGCAGGTTCGAGCCGAAGATATCCTCAAGATTGAGAGTGGAAGGTGGATGGGCAAGCCGGGAGGTGTCGGACGAATCCCGGAGGACGATCATTTGATGGCGTGTGTAAAAATCGCGGAATGAAAACGGGTAGTACCGGAAGCGGATCGCCACGGTCGTTGATTGCAGACCATGGGACCGGACCAGGCTCCAAAAGGCAGGAGTAAACTTCACGCTCCCGTGACCGGGAAAGAGAACATACTCCGTATCTGGCCGCAACACGATTGTGGAATCGAGTCTGAGCGACTCAGTGCCTGCAGCGACGAACATATGCGGAAGAAGGTAAATGGAATCGAGGCGGGTGGCAACCGGGCGGACGATGGTCTCAGCTTCAGGGAGCGACGGCTCCCGGTTCTGCGCCATACAGACGCAGGAGAAGAGAACGGAGGCAACAGCGACGGCAATACATCTGGGGCTATGGAGGGAGACAGACATGGACGATAGAGAGTGGGAGTCGACGGGATCCTTGCTTCTCGATCCAATCCTCCGTATTTTTTGGGGCGCAGTGGGCCGGGGATGTGGCGAAACTGGCAACCGCAGCAGACTCAAAATCTGCCGCCCTCACCAGGCTTGAGGGTTCGAGTCCCTCCATCCCCACATCCCTGCACTCAATTCCCACCGATGACTTGCTTCTTGTACCCCTCGGGCAATTCGAATCTCTCCTCGTCCACCGTCCGTTGTTCAATTTTCGATATATCCTGTGCTTCAACTACCTTCCCGCCGACCTTCGTCCGCACAGATAACGTGTACATTCCCAAACGACGAAGCTCCCGGTTCCAGCTCGGGACGTCCTCGTCCGTCTCGATACCGAGAACACGACTCGTTGTCTCCATAAGACCGGCAAGAGAACGCGTCCCCCAAAGTTCGGTGACCTGATCGTGGTTCCGGATCACGAAGAGGTCGCAAGGGTAACCGAGCAACTTTTTCTTCTTTCCGGTCTTGATCAGACTTTCACCCGACGGCGTTGCTCTTGCCACAGTATCTCCCGGAAGGCCTGTGTCGTTTTGGAGGATTTCAAAGAACGAACGCTCCTCGTCGTTCAACATCCACACGATCTTTCGGTCCCGACGATAGATCATGGTCGTTGCGGGAGTCGTACCGATCGGACCCGTTTCGACTCTCATCCGGTCGTTCTTGATCCACATCGTAATAGTAAACTTGAGAAGATTGCCCTCGTCGCCTGTCGTCAGGTTCTGGCTTTCAACCACTCCCTCGAACTGCGCGAACGTAGGGGTCGCGAAGACAACCGCGAACGCAACCGGTAGAAAGAAGACTCGGGCGAAACGCACAATCCTGGAGGTATCGGAGATCATTTTATCAATGTCATTTTCAAAGTCGAAGAAACGTTGCCGGTCGTCAACCGGTAGAAATATACGCCGGTCGACAATCTCGTGGCATCAAACTTCACATGGTACGTTCCGGGCAGTTCATTCTCATTGACCAACATCGCCACTTCCCGGCCAAGAACATCATAAATCACAAGGCGTACGTTCCTCCCCCCTGGTCCCTGGTCCCTGGTCCCTGCTACGGTGTACTCAATAACCGTCGACGGGTTGAACGGGTTCGGATAGTTCTGGTAGAGGGTAAATCCCGACGGAGTTCGTTGAGGCGGTTCACCCGGCACGCTCGTAACAACGGGAAGATACGAAAGAATCTGGCCAAATGATGTCGCGCTCCATGCGTGGGTCGGGTCAGCGGCACTGAGATGATCGATCGAACCCTCAAAGGGATAGGTAGTCTCCTGGGTCCAGGTATGCCCTGTGTCAATCGAATGGAACGGTGTTGATTGTCCCGCCGCCCAAACGGTGGATGTCCCGGGAGCGAACGCTGCCCCGACAAGCCCCCCGCCAAGAATCACACCGTTGCTCCAGGAAGCGCCGCCATCTGAACTCGTGGATATGGTGCCGTCGTCATATGTTACGACTCCGTGAAGGGGGTCGCCAAACGTGATGCCGATGCTGTTGGCGCTCGACGTGGCTGCGCTGGTCCAGGTCGATCCTCTGTTTGTCGTACGCCATGTCCGCACTTGATTAGTTCCGAACCAACCATGCTGGGGATCGGACCACCACCAGGAGTTGTTCCATCCCGCTTCGGCGGAAACACCTGTCGGCTCGTTGAGAACATGCGTCCATGTCTGTCCACCGTCAGACGTCGTCAGAACGATGAACCGATTGTTCGTCCCGCCGGGAGGATCTCCCAGCGCCCGTCCGTTCAAATTGTCGAAGAACCACACCCCGTCGATGAAAGGCGATTGAGTGCCCGCATATGGTTGAACATTCCATGTGTTGCCGCCGTCTGTGCTGGCCAAAATGCGTCCATCGCTCGTGCCTGCCCACGCATGCAAGGAATCCGTTGCGTCGATGCAATAGAGATCCACCCCCGACAATCCCCCCGTCACATCTTTCCACGTCGCACCCCCATCGACACTCCGCACAACACTGGGCGCAGTCTTTGAGCCGTCTCCCCCTGCAGCCCAGATCACCGAAGTGCTGACTGCTTTAATCGAAAAGAGCCCCGAGGGAGCAGGAGTATCGTGAAGCCGCCAGACCGGAGGTGCGGAAAAGACCAGCACTGGAAGCGCGAACGCATCTGCGTCTGTCCCGTTCGAGACCCAGCGAAGTGCCAGAACGATGGTCTTCGATCCGGTAACTGATTCGGCGCGAAGAACAAAATCCGGAAGAGTGATTTCGGCACCCTGGGGCATCGATGTCACCGACGCAGCTCCGGTGAGGACACTCAGAGACGCATCTGACGAGGTGAGAGTGAACTGAACGTTGTTCGCCGAAGGCGGCAGGATATTCCTGAGTGTAACAGAGATTCTCACAGTGTCACCCGGGACAATAAAATTCTGGCCCGAGGACACGATGCTTGTATCGGAGACAATTTCCAAGCCCGGATGGGACTCGGTAACGGCGCGGCCGAAATCAACCATGCCGTGGCCGAGATTGCCGGCGAACGAGGGGTTCGCCGCGTCAAGGGGATCCGCCGTGACGCGGATTTGCGCGGCGACCTGTGCCGGAGTCCACGTTGGATGCTGAGTGAACAACAACGCCGCGAGCCCAGCCGTCAACGGCGTGGAGAATGAGGTACCGCTGCCGACATCGCCATAGCCGCCCCCGTTCAGTGCGCCCCAGATATCGACCCCCGGGGCATACACGGGGACGGAAATTCCGTAGTTCGTGAAGCTCGCGATCGTCGTATTCGTGGAGTTCGTTGCGCCGACCCCGAGCACTTCTTTGAAACTCGATGGATAATTCGGAATGAAATCGTTGTCGACACTCCCATTGGCCGCAGCGGCGACAATCAGTACTCCTGATGCCGCCGCGCTCGCGACAACATCGTGCTCAAACTGGGAAAAACTCCCCGTCCTTCCCCAGCTGCAGTTGATGACTTTTGCCCCGTGGGCGACGGCAAATTGGATCCCTTCGTACCCGAATGCGATGGCGTTATCGGTTGTCGCCGAAGCGGAATTGATCGGCATCAGGATGCAATTCCACGCAGTGCCGGCAATCCCGATTCCGTTGTTTGTCGCGGCGGCCATGATGCTCGCCGTCGCCGTACCGTGGAAAGCGCTCATCGGTGTCGCGGACGAACCGTCGGGATTGCCGGTGTTCGTGACGAAATTCCAACCGACGTTCTGTGTTGCAGTGTCGCCATAGATATTCGGTCGGATGTCTTCATGTTGCCAGTATGTCCCCCCGTCTACATCCGCAACGATCACCGATCCGTTCGTCTTTACGGTTGTCCACGCGGTTGCGACATTGATCAGGGCAAGATAGCCGGACTGGTTGGCGCCGAAGGAGGGATCATTCGGGGTGTCGTACAGGGTCTGGAGGTACTTCGGTTCAGCATATTCAACCTGGGGCAAGCGCGAGATCCTCTCCGCGATTACCCTCGGATCTGCGGACGACGGTATGGAAGCAAAGAAGATCCGATCCAGGCCCTGCTGCGCCATGGGATTGGCCCTGGCGAGCACGAGAACTCCGGGGAATGCCTGGCTAAGGGAAGTCACACCGCGTTGCCGCAGCGAATTTGTAAGCGCCGATGAGAGGGTGCCGGCTGCTCCGGAGGCCACGCCTGGCTTCAGTTTTACGACAATGGTCCCCTGGATCACCCGGTCTCCGGGACGTTCAGACGGAGCGGTGGTTCGAAGAGGGGCCGCGTTGCAGACCATGAACGCCGACAGAAGAGCCAAGACCAAGCGCGAAGTGATTCGTCCCATTGAAATTGCCTTTATACTGGATCGGGGTTTCGTGTCAATTCCTATCCTACGAATATCTTCGGGAATGGTGTGTGAACACCAGGAAAAGGGGAAGCAGGACCGCGCCAACGACGAACCCTCCGGTGTGAGCCCACCAAGCAATCCCGCCTGCACTTTGTTCCGTCGTACCCGTCGCCGCCTGCAAAAACTGGAGGATAAACCAAAAGCCCAGAAAGAAAAAAGCGGAAATTTCGACAATAGGAAAAATGAAGAACAGCGGGATCAGGGTCAGAACCCGCGCACGGGGATACAAGAGAATGTATGCCCCCAAAACACCCGCAATCGCCCCACTCGCACCAACAAGAGGTGTCCTGGAATCAGGCATTGAAACCACTTCCGCTAAACCGGCCCCGATCCCGCTCATCATGTAAAAGAGTATGAACCCCTTGTGTCCGATCCTGTCTTCCACATTGTCGCCAAAGATATAAAGATACAACATGTTCCCTATCAAATGCATCCAACCGCCGTGCAAAAACAGGGACGTCACCATCGTCGCACTGACAGCCAACGAGAATTTGCCGTGGAGAACGGTGTGGGAAACTGCTGATGGGATAAGAGCAAACCTGTGAACGAACGCGTCCGCCTGGTCTCCAAGCCACAGTTCATAGAGGAAAACCGCGGAACACATGGCAATAATGGTGTAGGTCACAACCGGAACGGTCGAGGACCGAACGGTATCCCGCAACGGAATCATGATTTTTCGTTCTTCGGTGTTCCCTGATTCAACACTCTGCGAACCAATTTCGTGCCATGATGGCAGCCGACCGTGCCCTGATCCTGATTCCCCCGAATATCAAGATTATTGCTTTTGCCTGCCTCGATTACTATCTTCTCCTCAGATCATCGCATCCATCATTGGTTGATCGGCAGGTGCGGCTCGTTCCTCCGTACATAGAATCCCTCGAACCTTACAGACCGGGGAAACCCATTTCCGAGTTGCAGAGGGAAACCGGGCTGACCTCTGTCATCAAGCTTGCTTCGAACGAAAACCCCCTCGGCCCTTCCCCGCTCGCTGTTGAGCGAATGAAGGAGCACCTCGACGAACTTCACCTTTACCCCAATGGCGGACTCGATCTCCGCGAAATTCTCGCGGATCGTTTTGCGCTCAAGGTTACGAATGTCATCTGCGGAAGCGGCTCCGAAGGTATCATGTCCAGCATCATTCGGGCGTTCCTCTGCGATGACGATGAAGTCCTGACCTCCGAAGGGACGTTCGTTGGGTTCTACGTCCTGGCACGTTCCCGCGGGACAAAGCTCGTTACCGTCCCGCTGCAGGGCTATCACTTTGACCTTGAAGCGATCGCAGACGCCATCACCGAACACACCAAGATCATCTATCTTGCGAACCCCAACAATCCGACGGGGACGATTTTTACGACCGCCCAATTTGACGCGTTTATTGCGCGCGTTCCCGAGCACGTCCTGATCATACTTGACGAGGCATACTTCGAGTATGCCAGGGATAACCCGACGTACCCTGATTCCATGCATTATCGATACGACAATGTCATCACGCTCCGTACCTTTTCGAAGGCGTACGGACTGGCGGGGATCCGCATCGGATACGGGTTTGCGCACGACCGCCTGATCACCAACCTCCTCAAGGTGAAACTGCCGTTCGAGCCGAGCACCATCGCTCAGGCGGCGGGGATCGGAGCGCTCGCCGACTCGGAATTCCTCCGCCGGACGCTTGAAGTCAATACGGCTGGCAAGTCATTTTTGCCGCCTGCCCTTCGTGCACTTGGACTGAATCTCGTGCCGACGGAGGCAAATTTCTTCCTCCTCCCCCTTGACTCTGAATCCGTGGCAACTTCCCTGTACCAGAAATTGCTTGCCCATGGAATCATCGTGCGACCGTTGCGAAGTTTTGGGTTGCCACAATGTCTGCGCATCACCATCGGAACTCAGATCCAACTGGACGTGTTGGTCGATCACCTGAAATCGATCATGGCACAGGTCCCTGCCTGATTCGACCAAAGGCATGGCATCGTGAACCGAACAGTGATCCTGACGCGTTAGTCACAAGGGAGGGAAGGTTATGGAAGTCCAGCATGCTCCGGAAGAAACAGTCGCGACGGACTTTCTTCCAATCAACGGCACGGACTACGTTGAATTTTATGTCGGGAACGCCCGACAGGCATCGCACTACTACCGATCGGTCCTGGGCTTCTCGCTGATCGGGTACAGCGGTCCGGAGACCGGCGTGCGGGACAAGGCTTCCTATGTTCTTCAGCAAGGGAAGATCCGTCTCGTCATGACTTCCGGTCTGCAGCCCAACAGCCCGATTTCACGACACGCGAGCCTTCATGGCGACGGCGTCCGCGACATTGCCCTGTGGGTCGACGACGCTGCGTCGGCATATCGGGAAACCACGCGCCGAGGAGCAAAAGGCGTTATGGAGCCCGTGGTCACGAGGGATGCCGCCGGAGAAGTCCGCCGCTCAGCAATTGCGGCGTACGGGGATACCATTCACTCTTTCGTCGAGCGGAGCAAGTACTCAGGGACCTTCCTGCCCGGTTTCTCACCAACCCCCCAACCTGATCCGCAGGCGCGCCCCGTCGGCCTGAAGCATATCGATCATATTGTCGGCAATGTAGGTTGGGGGGAAATGAATGCCTGGGTCGCGTTCTATGCATCGGTAATGGGGTTCACGCTCTATCAGCATTTTGACGACAAGGACATCAGCACCGAATATTCGGCACTCATGTCCAAAGTGATGGCAAACGGCAACGGACGTGTCAAGTTTCCGATCAACGAACCGGCACAAGGAAAACGAAAATCTCAGATTGAAGAATACCTTGAGTTCTATGGTGGGCCCGGCGTCCAGCACATTGCTTGCGCCACCGACGATATCGTTTCGACGGTGAAACAGCTTCGGGACCAGGGGTTGGAATTCCTTCGAGTCCCTTCCGAATACTACCGCGAGCTCCCCGGACGGATCGGCGCGATTGATGAACCGCTCACGATGATCGAAGAGCTCGGTATTCTTGTCGACCGGGACGACGAAGGATACATGCTGCAGATTTTTTCCCGCCCTGTCGAAGACCGCCCAACGCTCTTTTTTGAAATTATCGAGCGCAAAGGGAGCAAGAGCTTCGGAAAGGGGAACTTCAAGGCGCTGTTCGAAGCGATTGAAAGGGAGCAGGCGCTCCGAGGCAATCTCTAACGAGTTTGACATTGGGAATTTGGAGTTCGTTGGACAAGGATTGAGGATCGACGAGATTGATTGCTGGCCATAGCTCGCTGTTCTCTGTCCCCTGTCCCCTGTTTACTGTCAACTGTTAACTGTCTACTATCTACTGATTACTGATACCGTCTATGCGCTTATGCACATTCCAGGTTTCCACTTCGCTCGGGAGGCATTCCCGGCTCGGCGCCGTAACGGACAAAGGCATCATCGATTTGAATTTCGCCTGTGCGTGGCACCTCGCGTCGAAGGGAGAAGCACGACCGTATGCTCTCGCCGACGTGCTGGTTCCCGACGATATGCTCTCACTGCTTCGCGGAGAAGATACCGCGATGGGCTTTGCACGGGCGACTCTCGGTCACATCCTGGAGGTTATTGCATCGGGTCCGGCTCCCGAGGGACTCAACGGTGAAAGGCTTCTCTACAGTCCCGAGTCTGTGCACCTCAAAGCACCGCTCCCGAACCCGGCCTCCCTGCGTGATTTCTACGCTTTTGAATCGCATGTGAAGAAGGGCTTTGAGAAACGAGGCGAGCCGATGCCGCCGGAATGGTACGAATTCCCCGTCTACTACAAAGGGAATCACCAAAGCATCATCGGGCCGGACGACGACGTCCTCTGGCCGTCGTTCACCGAACGGTTCGACTACGAACTTGAGATTGGCGTCGTGATCGGGAAGGCGGGACGGAACATTCCGGCGTCGGGGGCAGCCCGGCATATCGCGGGGTTCACCGTGATGAACGACTTCAGCGCCCGGGATATCCAGCGAAAGGAGATGCGTGTCCGCCTCGGTCCCGCGAAAGGAAAAGACTGGGCGACCGCAATCGGACCTGTTCTCGTCACGCCGGACGAGGTAGCCGATCCGTACAACCTCCGTATGACCGCGAAGGTCAACGGAGATCTCTGGTCGGAAGGTAACACCGGCACCATTCACTGGAAGTTTGAAGATATGATTGCTTTCATGTCCATGGACGAGGCCATCTATCCAGGGGAGCTCTTTGGCTCAGGGACCGTCGGCTCCGGGTGCGGCCTGGAACTGGACCGATGGGTCAAGGTTGGGGACGTTATTGAGCTGGAAATCGAGGGAATCGGAATTCTGAAGAACCGTGTCGTCCGGAAGTAATCACGCGAGGTGACAATGTTTCCGCTCAAGAAAGGCATCACCGCAAATCAGGCACATGTCGCTCTTCCTTCGGGGACATTTGAAGAAGAGCACGGTCGGAAGGGCTTCTACGGAAAGTCCGCCCACCTCTATCACGCCCACCCTCCGACCGACTGGATCAGGTTTGAGGGGACACTGCGCCCGCATTGCTTCGACCTCAACAAACTGGTTCCGGGAGACGAGAAGGATCCAGCGGGATATCCTGTAGCATTTCTGGGGAATGTCGACGTCCAGCTTTCGGTGTCGCGCAGGTCTTCCCCCATGCCGTATTATTTTCGCAACGCGGACGGAGACGAGTTGATGTTCGTCCACCGTGGCACGGGGATCATCGAAACGGATTTCGGCCCGATTCACTTCGCACCAGGCGACTATATTGTCCTTCCGCGCGCGGTGACATACCGTGTGATCCCCGAAACCACGGACAACTTCTTTCTCATTGTCGAATCACGAACGGAATTCAACCAGCCGGAAAAGGGCCTCATCGGCCAGCATGCGCTTTACGATCCCGGAGTGATCTTCACGCCGGAGCCCGACCCTCACCTTGATGACAACCACGAGTGGGAAATCCGCATCAAAGCCGACGGTGAATACTCAAAGGTGTTCTATCCTTACAATCCTCTCGATATCGTCGGCTGGAAGGGAGATCTGACGACGTGGAAACTGAGCATGAGCGATATCAGGCCGGTGATGAGCCATCGGGCGCATCTCCCGCCAAGCGCGCATACGACGTTCGTGACCAGCGGCGCTGTGGTGTGCTCGTTTCTCCCCCGACCGCTGGAGCAGGATCCTGAAGCGTTGCACGTGCCGTTCTTCCACCGGAACACCGACTACGACGAATTCATCTTCTATCACGATGGCAACTTCTTCAGCCGGGACAATATCGTCAAGGGAATGGCAACGCTCCATCCTCGCGGGATCCATCACGGCCCCCATCCCAGGGCGCTGGCACAGCAAAACGCGAAGACGCATACCGACGAATACGCCGTCATGCTCGACGGGCTGAATCCAATCAAGGTGTTCGGGGCAGGCAAAGAGGTCGAATGGAACGAGTACTGGGCATCGTGGAAAACCAAATGAACCATTCCGCCCGAGCGCAAAGGATTGGCATGATTCGTCCGACAACATCATGATCTTCACCCCTGCGGATCACAGACCTGCCGACGTCTATAGACTGATGACGGGACTCATCGTGCCGCGGCCCATCGCGTTCGTGTCAAGTACCGATGCAGCCGGAGTGAACAATCTCGCGCCCTTCAGCTTCTTCACAGCAGTGAGCGCGAACCCCCCGGTCATCTGCTTTTCGCCAATGGTGCGAGGTCGGGACGGGACACTCAAGGATACTCTGCAGAATATCGAGGCGATGCATGAGTTCGTGGTCAATATTGTCTCGGAACCGTTGGCGCAGAAAATGAATGCCTGTTCCGCCGAGGTTTCGGCGGATGTCGATGAGTTTGTGCTCTCCGGGCTCACCCCGATCGCCTCCGAACGCGTCCGACCGCCTCGCGTCCGCGAAGCGCTCGCATCGATGGAATGCAGGCTCGTGCAGGCGGTGCACGTCAGTCGACTTCCCCTGGGCGGAAGTCTGGTGCTTGGCGAGGTCCTTCTGTTCCATGTCGACGACCATCTTCTCGATGGATGCACTGTCAATCCCGATGTATTACAACCGATCGGGCGGATGGGAGGATCGATCTATACGCGAACGACGGATCGATTTCTCATGGACCGTCCATCGACCCCATCCCCGCAGGGAACAATTCCGGATGAATCCGGACGCTCTGGGAAATGAAATAAATTCTTCTTGTGACACCATCAGCGACAGCGCTCTTATGCTCGACCTTTCTGCAGAGACTCTCGACCTCATCGCCAGAGCACGCACCATCGATGGCAGGTCGCCGGACGAACCGCTGGTGCCGTACCGGAGCATCAGGGATCTCTTGGAACAACAGACCGACCGGCTCGAGGTGAAGCCGTTCCTCGTGTACTACGGGGAAGGCGCGCAAAGGATGGAATTATCCTACCGCGAGTTTTACGAAGAGTGTTGCAGAACCGCTATGTATCTATCCGCCGCGGGAGTCCGCCGGGGGGACCGCATTGCCACAATGTCGTATAACCATAGCGATGTTGTTGTCCAGTACTTCGCAGCATGGGCGATGGGAGCGAGCATCGTGCCTATGAACCCGGGGGAAGACGACCGGCACCTCGCGTTCATTCTCAATGATTCCGGAGCCGGGGTGATCCTGGTCCGCGATGAATACCTTGAGCGGACCAGGTCCATTGTCGCGGGCCTTCCGGACCGAAGGAAGATCATTCTTGTCGGCGCGAAAACTACCCAGGAGTTCCCGCATCTCGGGACGGAAGTCCTTCGCCACCCGTCGTCCTTGAGGACCATCCCTTCACCTTCCCTCACGGACGAAGCGCTTGTGATCTACACGTCCGGAACGACCGGCAATCCCAAGGGTGTGATCCTCGACCACTACAATCTCCTCGTCGATGCCTCCGCCATCGCGGAGTGGCATCAGGTGTCAGAGAGTGAAACCATGATGTGCGTTCTTCCCCTGCACCATGTGAATGGTATTGTCGTCACTCTCGTCACGCCGCTGTACGGCGGGAGCACCATCGTCCTGAACCAGAAGTTCCATCCAGACCGGTTCTTCGAACGGATCAGCGCCGAACGGGTGGCCATCACGAGCGTTGTCCCGACAATGTTACAGTACCTGCTGCATGCACGACTCGACATGGCCGCCTACAAAATGGTCAATTTCCGGCACGTGATCTGTGGAGCCGGCCCCCTCACCGTCGAGCTGGCGTCACGGTTCGAGCAGACGTTCAAGATCCCGATCGTCCATGGCTATGGTCTCTCCGAAACCACCTGCTACTCCTGCTTCCTCCCGATCGATCAGGAAACGCCGGAACATCGGGCATGGTTGACCAAGCATGGATTTCCATCGATCGGTCTCCCCCTGCCGTCAAACGAGATGACAATCCTTGATCCGGAGGGCAATGCCCTGAACGAGGGCGAACGCGGAGAGATCGTGATCCGGGGGCATAATGTTATGCGTCGATACCTCAACAACCCCGAAACCAATGCCGAGACCTTCAGGCACGGTTGGTTCCACAGCGGGGACGAGGGCTTCTTCCTCTACGACGATGAAGAAAGAAAGTTCTTCTTTATTACCGGGAGGATCAAGGAAATCATCATCCGCGGAGGTGTGAACATCTCACCCTTCGAGATCGACGAAGTCCTCATGCACATCCCCGGCGTCTCCGCCGGAATCGCGGTTGGGTTTGAAAACGACTGGTACGGAGAGGAAGTGGGCGCGCTGGTCAGTCTCAAACCGGATGCTGAAGTCAGCGAAGATCGCATCCTGGCATTTTGCCGGAAGCATCTTCCCTTCGCCAAGACCCCGAAGGTCGTCGTATTTGCAGAGGAAGTTCCCGTAACCTCGACGGGAAAATACCAGAGGACCCGGTGTAAGGAGAGATTTGCTTCCTGGAAGTCGGTGCAGTTCAAAGAACCCACGCTGGTGTAGGCGGGTGCGGCGAGTATGAAATACAGCCGCCGCAAGGGGATCGGCCCCTACGGCGGTTGTGCTTAGTCGTCCCGGTATGCTCAGAAGGTCCCCACCAGAAGCGCCACATTTACCGTCCATCCTTTCCCCGAGATAGCACTGGGGACGTTCAGGAGATCATCATTGCTGTCGAGTTTCCATGAGGGTGAACTCATCCCCAGGTAACTTGCCCCGACACGGACCCCTGCCCACCCGAGAAATGCATACTCCAGGCTGACCGACGGAATCCAGATGAAGAATTTACCGGCGAGTGTCTGCGTCGTCGTTCCGGGCGTAGTATTGTCGCTTCCAAGCCACGATTGTTCTCCCGTCCAGCTGATGGGGGCACCATTGCTTTTGTGGAGGACGATATCGATTCCCCCGGTGCCAAGTTGCAGTCCTCCCACCAGGTCAAGGCGCTGCAGGAGCGGCACGACATACTCGAAGCTCACCGCACCGTATCCCGCCTTGACCGTGGCATCGCGGCGAATCCCTGTTGCCGGATCCAACACGCTGGTGGTTGACGATCCGCCCATGCCGATTCCGCCGATGCGAAGGTTCTTAATGATCATGATATACGCCGAGCCGGCCCCGCCGTCAAGAAAAACGGGACTGTTCGAAAAGGGACGTCCCATTTTCGCACCGTTCAGGAAGTCGTTGATCGGTCCCATATCCATGAAGAGCAAACTTGTGGTGAATCCGCCGACAGCCCCGACCTTCGCCATTTGAGATCGCTTCGGCGGGATTGGCTCCTCCTGCGACTGGGCAAACGTTGTGAGGAGAAGCAATGCTCCTGCCAGGATCCACGCATTTTTCATTCGAACCTCCGGATTTCTGGAATGATCAAGATGAGGAATGATGTAACGTACACTTGTGCTCAATACCGCGGGACATTCCGGTCGATGATTCGCGACCATGCGTCGATCCCGCCGGTCATGTTCTGTGCATGATGAAAACCGTTGCGGCGAAGAAACTGCGTCGCGTGAGCGCTGCGACTGCCGTGATGACATATCACAATAATGGATGCATTGCGGTCGAGATCCCCAAGATGCTGCGGCAGGGTGTTCAGGGGGATCAACATCCCCCCGATTGTTGCGATTCGGTGTTCGAATGGTTCGCGAACGTCAAGGAGACAGACCGCTTCTCCTCGATCCATTTGCTGCTTCACCGCCTCGACCGTGATCTCAAACGGAAGTTCTTCGTGGCCGCGTGCTTCCCTCCCCTGGCGTGCACCGCCGTTGCTTGTCGGCGTCATCTTCGGTATATTGACCTCCACTTCATTCCGACATTCGCCTCTCATGATCCGAGCGCTTTTCCTCTTCGTCATGCTCTTCCCCGCCTTCGCGCAGGAGAGCCTCTGTCAACTCCCCCGATCAACACACGGAGGAGAGTGGCAGTTCCTTCCCGGGGGAACCCTCTTCAAACCCCTCGTGGCGAACCCTCAGGAACCGCGCGTCGGCGTGCGAAAAGAAATTGGGACGTCACGGCTGAAGCTTGATATCGGAAGCATGGTCGACTTTGTTCAGCTGACCGCAAACGACAGCGGCACTCTGCAGTTCAGGATGGGCGCGGATTTCTTCACATACGCCCTGACAACGAGTGCCCAGGGGTTACGTCTCCAGGTCGATGCGGTGGACGGGTTTTTCGGCGGACACATCGTCATGCGCAGCGTTGACGGTCCACGGAGCCTTACCTTCCGGCTTCGTTTGATGCACCTGAGCGCCCACCTGATCGACGGCCACTTCGACAACGCAACCGGCCAGTGGAAAAACGGTCAGCTCCCGATCCCCTTCACAAAGGACTTCGGCGAACTCGTCGCCGCTTATGCGCTCCCCCTCGGAACCATACGCCTTCTCGCATATTCGGGTGTCGGCTACGCGACACTCGTCCGTCCGGCCGACATCCGTCGATTGATGACACTCCACGGCGTAGAGCTCAGGACGGGTGAATCGTTCGCATCCGTGTTTGGAAAACCATTCGCACTCTATGCCGCAGATAATCTCACTCTTGTGGGCGTCCCTTCGTACATCGGCTCCAACGTCATCGAAGCCGGCGTCAAATTCGGTCCCTGGGATGACGTCGGCCTCAAGTTCTACGTCAACTATGCGTCCGGGCTTGAATTCTTCAGCCAGTATTACAACGTGCGAAGAGACATGTGGGGGACGGGCTTTGCCATAGACTTCTTCTAAGCGCCCTCCTCAATTCCGCACTCAACGAACTCTGTGAGCATGACGTAGGACGCATGAAGTAAGAAGAAATCACCACTCGGTGCGACGCTGCGAGGAATCACAGTTCCGCACTCATCCTCTTCATACTCCCGGACTATACCAAGCCAAGTTCCGTCGCGACGCTCTTCATAGCATCAATGACAAGCTGGACATGTTCGTCAAACGGGACACCGAGTTGCTCGGCTCCCATTTGAATATCCTCACGGCGCACTGCCCGCGCAAACGCTTTGTCCTTCAGTTTTTTCTTGACGGAAGACACTCCGAGATCGGCGATCTTGTTGGGACGAATCAGCGCAGCTGCCATGATAAATCCACAGAGTTCATCGCACGCGAAAAGCGTCTTCGCCATCGGCGTTTCCCGGGAGACGTTCATATCCGGGACGTGACCGAGGATCGCTGTACGGAACGTTTCGCTGTAGCCGTGTTCCTTCAGGATTTCTGACCCTTGTGTCGGGTGCTCAGGGAACTGTGAATACCGTTCGTAGTCAAAATCGTGAAGCAGTCCCACAGCACCCCATTCTTCAACATCCCCACCGAACTTTGCAGCGTAGGCGCGCATCGCTGCTTCAACGGAGAACGCATGTTTTCGCAGCGCGTCGGTTTTCGTGTATTCCAACAACAGATCAAGCGCCTTTTGTCGGGTTTCGGTCATAGGGATCCTTACGAGGCAACATCGAAGCAAAATGGACAATGAAGAAGATACGGAAGGGAAAAGGAAAAAACCAATGGAATGCGCTTGCCCGGGAAGGCGGATCGCAGGTCGGCGGATGTGCCGGTGTTCTACCCCTCGAGAATTTCCACCCGGAGGGCATGCGTCGCGCAGGAAATGCACGGGTCATAATTACGAACGACCTGTTCGCAGCGCCACGTGAGTTCCTCCCGAGGCAGGTCAAGGTGGGAGGACGCGAATCGCCGGATGTCCTCTTCGATCGTGGACAGATTCTGAGCGGTCGGCGGGACGATTTTCGCGTCGAGAATAGTGCCGTCGTCCGCGAGCCGGTAGCGGTGATACAGCAATCCGCGCGGTGCTTCTGTTGCCGCGATCCCGATCCCCATGCGCGGCTCTATCCTGACGGCGGGGGGGTCGAACTCCTCATAGGCATCGACGAGCCGGACCGCTTCGTCGAAGGCGAACGCGGTCTCGACGAGCCGGACCAGGATGCTCTTAAACGGATTGGTAAGCGGTGGAGCAATCCCGAGATCCCGGGCCAGCTCCGCCGCGACCCGCGGAAGCGTCGGGAAGTTCAGGTTGAAACGTGCCAGGGGACCGACGCAGTACGATCCCACGCCTTTCTCCACACTATGCAGCGCATTCGAATGGTGGATGTGGCGTTCCTCAAAATGAAATTCATATTCGCGCTGCTGCATCTCCAGACCCGAGCTTGTCCTGATGGTCCCTTCGCATAACGGGTACTCGTCAGGCGTATACAGTGCCACAAACTCGTAGTTCACGTTGAAGTCGGGGATCGGAAACTTCGTCACGGCATGTGCGAAATCAACCACCGTATCGCGTCCCCATGCGAGACGGTCCCGCAGCCGATCGAGCTCCGGTTTCCGCGGGGCACGGTAGAAACCGCCGACCTTCACATTCATCGGGTGAATTTCTCTTCCTCCGACTGCGGTGACAAGATCATTGCCGGTTTTCTTCATGGCGAGTGCGTTCTTGACAAGCGCCGGGTGCTCACGCGCCAGAACGAACGCGTCATCGAATCCCAGGAAATCGGGGGCGTGCAGAAATGCGGAGTGAAGGATGTGGCTCTCAATATATTCGCCGCAGTAGAGCAGACGCCGCAAGTGGCGTACCGGGTCCGGCACGGTTATCTGGAGCACTTCCTCCATTGCCCGCACCGACGTCAGCTGATACGCCACGGGACAGATGCCGCACACTCTGGCTGTGATGTCCGGCGCCTCGGTATAGTCCCTCCCCCGGAGAAACGCCTCGAAGAACCGCGGGGGCTCGGGAATCCGGACGCGAACATCCGTAACAGACCCGTCGGCGATCTTTACGAGAATTCCGCCTTCTCCTTCGACGCGGGCAAGCTCGTCGACTCTAATGGCCTTCGTCTTCATGGAGGTCGCTTTCTTTTCTGAATGCCTCAGCATAGGCGTTGAATCCGCGGAAGGCGCGCATGACATCGTTGCGGCTGCACCCGAGCTGCGAGAACTGGCTTGACAGCGACGCGGTATTCGGGTTCTCCATCGGGCCAAAGCAGCCATAGCAGCCGCGGTGTACGGCAGGACAGAGACCGCCACAGCCAGCCTGGGTCACCGGCCCCAGGCACGGTACCCCTTGGGCAGTCATGACGCAGACATTTCCCTTGAGCTTGCAGTCGATGCACACACTGTGCGTCGGAATGTTCGGCTTGCGTTTGTTGATAAATGCACTCAGGACTTCGATGAGCTGGACCTTGTTGATCGGGCATCCGCGGAGTTCGAAGTCCACATGGACATACGAGCCCACCGGCATCGATCGGTCGAGAGTCGAGATGACTGCGGGCGAGGCATAGATCAGCCGAGCGAAGTCCTTCACATCCTTCCAATTCCTCAGCGCCTGTATCCCCCCGGCGGTGGCACATGCCCCCAGCGTGATAAGAGCCCGGCACTGCTTGCGAACGTCTCGGATCCTCTCCACATCGGAAGGCGTCGTAATGCTCCCCTCGACCAGGCCGATATCGTACGGGCCGCGAATCGAGTGACGCGTGACTTCCGGGAAGTGGGCGATTTCGACGGCCGATGCGACAGCGAGCAGCTCGTCCTCGGCATCGATCAGCGAGAGCTGGCATCCGTCGCATGAGGCAAATTTGAATACAGCGATACTGGGCTTCCTGGCCGTCATGGTCACATTTCCTTCTTGTCGAGTAAGGGGCGCACAACGGGAAGTCGGAAGACAGGTCCGTCCTTGCAGACGAAAATCGGCCCGAGTTGGCAGTGACCGCAGAGTCCTACAGCGCATTTCATATTTCGCTCAAGCGACACGAAAACCTGCTCGGGGGGGATCCCCCGCCGTTCAAGCTCATCAAGAGTATATTTCATCATCACCTCGGGCCCGCAAACAAAGGCAAGGGTCTCACGGGCGTCGAGTTTGAGGTAGGAGAAGAGATGTGTCACGACGCCGATGTTCCCCTTCCAGGAGGAATCCCCCCGGTCGACGGTCACGATGATCTCCACGTTGTTCTGCCTTCCCCACTGTTCCAGTTCGACGCGAAAGAGAAGATCGATCGGACTTCGCGCACCGTAGAGGAGCATGATCCTGCCAAAATCCGCCCGACGCCGGAGCAGCTCATACATCACAGGGCGAAGCGGCGCGAGTCCGATTCCTCCTGCCACGATGCAGACATCCTTTCCCACCGCCTCGCCGATCGGCCAGCTGGTCCCGAACGGACCACGGATCCCGACAATGTCTCCTTTGCGCATCTGGGCAAGGGCACTCGTTACCGTCCCGACCCGATGGATGGTGTGCGCGATCTGCGACGGCTTCCCGGGATCCGAACTGATCGAGATCGCCGCCTCGCCGACGCCGAAGACATACACCATATTGAATTGTCCCCGCCTGAACCCGTACTGCACCGGACGATGGTCGACGTCAAGGACCAGCGTAAACGTATCCTCCGTCTCCCAGAGGGTTCGTCGGATCTCCGCTGGATACAGCATCATCGGGCCGGAGTCTTTCATGGAAGTCGTTTCTACAGCAGGAATCATCGGGCAGCCTCCGGGGATAGCAGGGCGAGATCGAGGAGTTGCAGCCGTGTCGCCTGAAGTCGGTCCTCCATGAGGCGAACAAAACGGTCAAGAATTTCATAACCGAAGTCGTGATCCGTCTGACACTTGGTTCCTCAGGCATTCTCCTTCCAGGACGATGGCTCGAACGTCGGCGACTGCGCGCCCGCTGAAATGCCAGCGGTACGGCGACATGAGCCATGACCATCCGAGCACTTCGCCGGGTCCGACTGTTTGAATGCGAAGCGAGCCGCGGGGTGGCATGTCCATCTCCAGTGTAACGCGGCCGCTCCGGAGGAGAAAGAACTTGTCCGCAATCTCACCTTCTCGGGTCAGTAATGACCCTTCCGAAAAGTGCGCATTTGATGCGCAGCCGGTGATCAGCGCCATGTGGTCTTGCGATAAATTCGCCAGAAAGGGATGCTGACGAAGCATCTCGGAGAGATTTTCGATGTTCATGACTTAACCCTTTCCATGGGTTAACGTATTCCGTTCCCCTGGCCAGCACAAAGAGTATCCAGGTATGAAGTCACATCGATGCCTGCGGGACACCAGGTGATGCAGCGCCCGCAGCCGACACATCCTGCTGAGCCGAATTGGTCGAGCCAGTACGAAAACTTGTGCATGACTCGCTGCCGGAATCGAGCCTTTGTGGAAGGCCGGACATTGCCACCGGCAACTTTTGTGAAGTCCATTGTGAAGCAGGAATCCCATCTCCGCCACCGTTCCGCGCTCGTCCCGGTGAGGTTCGTGATCTCCTCTACTGTGGAACAAAAACACGTTGGACACACCATGGTGCAATTCGCACAGGCAAGACATCGCTTTGACACATCATCCCACGCCGGGTGATCGAACATCTCCGGGAGGGCGGCGGTGGTCCTGGCGACGTCGACATGACGCGATATCCGGGCGACCGATTCACTCGCCTGGAGATCGACAGAGGCCGCCTGTTCGGACGAGGACGGCTTGCTGTTGACCGACGCGAGGAGTTCTTCGCCCCGCTCTGATCCGGCTCTCGCGACAAACACATGCTGCCCGGGATCGCACAATTCCGTCAGCGCGATGTCAAAGCCCTTTTCGGCTTTCGGGCCGTTTGAGAATGAGGTACAAAAACACGTCCCGCCCGGCTCTGCACAATCCACCGCAATAATGAAGAGCGACGACCGGACTGCACGGTAGTACAGGTCGGGGAACGGCCCATCGAGGAAAATGCGGTCATCCAATGCAATGGCATGCAGATCACACGCGCGTACGCCGATGAAGGCGAGCGGCTTTGGTGCATGCGCGGGAGGCGGTGCTTCCCTCTCGAACCCCTTCCCGTTCTTTCGTAAAGAGAAGACCCGTGCGCGAGGGGGGGTGAGATAGGTCTTCCACGAATATGGCCCGACAACATAGCCAAAAACCGCTGCGTCATCGCGCCGCTCGAGTGCATACATACCGGGGTCATGGCGGTCTTTCCATCCACCAGGAAGATCCTTTACCGAGGAAATCTGATCGATCACGATGGCCTTGTCTCGTATCGTCGGGCCGAGAGTCTGGAACCCGCGGTTGGCCAGTGCGGTGAGGAGTTCATCGAGATCCCTCAGCTCAAGGGTGAGCATGGGTGCATTCTCGGGATTGTGGAGAGAGAAAAAATCTGAGGAATTGCCGGCATTGCCGACTCCAAAGTGCGTGCCACGAGAAGAGAACGATGGTGACGGGAATTAGCAGTTATTCAGCGCAGGGTTTCCTCTTCATTGTCGAAGATGCGAATCCTGCAATCGCCAATTCCTAAGGTTGGAAACGAGGGAAGGGACTGATGAAGTTGTGAACAACATCGATTAGTTTTTGCGCTTCCTGATCACAACTTTCTTCGATGAAGCTCTCGCCGAGGACGGTAGAGCCGTATCAAAAGTATATGCCGATGGACACAGTTTCGCAACTTCACATTCACCGCAAAGGGGCTTCCTCGCCGAACAGGTCTTTCTTCCGTGAAGGATGAGCGCCATCCCGACTTCGCCCCATCGTTCACGTGGGAAGAGTGCCATCAGGTCCTGTTCGATAGCCACCGGGTCTTCATTCGACGTCAATCCCATCCGCTGTGAAAGCCGCTGGACGTGTGTGTCGACGACCACCCCTTCGTTCTTCCCGAACGCTTCAGACAGGAGAACATTCGCGGTCTTCCGTCCCACCCCTGGCAGCGTGACGAGCTCTTCCATCGTTGACGGAACCTTTCCGCCGAATCTCTCGATCAAGACCTTGCTGCACCCGATGATGTTCTTTGCCTTCATTCGGAAGAAGCCCGTCGAATGAATATCGCGCTCGAGCTCCGTTTGATCTGCTCCGGCAAATGACTGTACAGTGGGATACTTCTTGAAGAGGTCCTTGGTGACAAGATTGACTCGCGTATCAGTGCATTGAGCAGAGAGGATCGTCGCCGTAAGCAATTGAAAAGGACTACGGTGTTCCAATGCCGTTCGCGCTTCGGGAAAAGCTCTGTGGAGTCCGTCGAGAATGGCGACGGCTTTTTTCCGATCGGCGGACGCCGGACCGGCGGACTTCCTTGCACTCTTCTGCTTCATGGGCCTTCTCACGAGGTGACTATTGGATCTTTATTCAGTGCCGAATATCCGATCCCCCGCGTCACCCAATCCCGGGAGGATGTACCCATGGTTGTTCAGCTTCCGGTCGATGACCGTGGAGAATACGGTAACATCGGGATGATCCTTGCAGATACGCTGGATCCCTTCGGGGGCTGCGAGGAGTGTCACGAAGCGTATGTGTTTCGCCCCTTTCGCCTTCAAGAACGCAATTGCCGCGCTGCCGCTCCCTCCCGTCGCGAGCATAGGGTCGAGGAGGAGAACGATGCTCCGGGAAAGCGAGCGGGGAAATTTCGAATAGTAGTCCACCGGCTCGAGCGTTTCTTCATTCCGATACAGCCCGACATGACCGACCCGTGCTTCCGGGAGAAAGTCCAGAAAGCCGTCCACGAGCCCGAGCCCGGCGCGCAGTACCGGAACGATGACGATATCGTCCGCGAGGACGAAGCCGTCCGTCAACTCCAGCGGCGTCCTCACCTTTGTCTTCTTCAGTTGAAGATCGCGCGTCACCTCGAATGCCATCACCGTCGCAATGCGGCGAAGCGTCGTCCGAAAACGGTTATTGTCGGTAGTGCGCTCCCGCAGGACGCTCAGGTCACGTTTAATGAGGGGATGTTCAATCAGGACAAGGTTAGGTTCTTTCACCGACGAGGAACGGGGGGATGGACGTGGTCGGGACATTAGCGCGCATCTTTCTTCGATTTTCGTTTGAAGGAGAGAAGAATGGGTACCCCGGTAAACGTGTAGTGATCCCGCAGTCTGTTTTCGAGGAAGCGACGGTACCCTTCGTCGACGAGGCTGGGGTTGTTGCAGAAAAAGGCAAACACCGGAGGCGCGGTCCGCACCTGAGTGATGTAGTTCACCTTGATCTCCTTCCCGTTCCGACTTTGCGGAGGGCGCTGACGTATTTCCTCTCCAATCGTCGCATTCAGTTCGCTGGTAGTGATCCTCTTCTGTTGTTCCGCATTGGCCGTTTTTGCCAGATCAAGGACTTTGAAAACGCGCTGGTGTTCCAGCGCCGAAATGAAGACCATGGGGAGAAAATCATACTGGCGCAACCGCTCCTTCAGTGCCTTTTCGAACGCCAGGGCCGTCTGCGAATCCTTCTCAATCAGATCCCATTTATTCACCGCGATCACCGCAGCCCTCCGGCGCTCCATTGTCGTCTCGATGATGCGCAGGTCCTGATGTTCCAGCCCCTGCGTGGCGTCCAGGAGGATAACAGCGACATTGCAGCGTTCGATGCTCTTCAGCGTCCGCACCGTGCTGTAGAATTCAACGTTCTCCTTGATTTTACTCCGCCTCTTGAGTCCCGCCGTGTCGACAAGGATGATCTCCTCGCCCTGATACCGGAGGACGGCGTCGATCGGGTCTCGCGTCGTTCCGGGAATGTTTGTGACGATGTGTCGTTCTTGGCCGAGGAGCGCATTCACAAATGAGGACTTGCCGACATTGGGTTTCCCGATGATCGCGATTTTCAACTCCTCGGCGTTGGGTTCGACCCCTTCGTCCTTTGCGATCGCATTCGTAATATTGTCGAGCAGGTCGCCGATTTTCCGCCCGAGAAGCGCCGATATGGGTACGGGATCACCCAGGCCGAGGGCGTAGAAATCGCCGACCGCGCTATCCGCCTTGTCGTTATCCACCTTGTTTACGATCAGGAAGACGGGTTTTTCCGACCGTCGGAGGATCTCTGCGATATCACGGTCGGAAGGAACTACACCGTCATGCGCATCGACCACAAAGAGGATTCCGTCGGCCTCCTGGATCGCGATGGAAATCTGCTCACGGATCGCCGCTTCGAACACATCGTCCGACGCGGGGACAAATCCTCCGGTATCCACGAGGGTGAAGTGCTTACCCGCCCAGTCTGCGCTTGCATAATGCCGATCGCGGGTTACGCCGGGCATATCGTTGACAATTGCTTTCCGGTGACCGATGATGCGGTTGAAAAGCGTGGATTTTCCAACGTTTGGTCGTCCAACGATGGCGACGAGATGCTGATGCATGGGAATGGAGGGAAGTTGATATTACCGGTCCGACTGCTCGTCCGGAAGGAAGCGCTTCAGGGCACCGAGGTCCCGGGTCAGCTGTTCAAAGCCCCCGGCCTTCGAGATGTACCCGGCGGCGCCGAGGGCCCTGGCAAGGGACGAATCCTCATCCCGATTCGAACTGCTGATCACAACCACGGGAACTTCGGCGAGCCCGGCGTCCGATTTCATCGCATGCAGCACTTCCCTCCCGCTGACCTTCGGCATGTTGAGGTCCAGAAGAACGAGATCCGGGATCTTTCCGTCCTTCATCGACTCAAGGAGCGTCAGCGCTTCTTTGCCGTCTCTCGCAACATGGATGTCCGCTTTCAGGCCGGATCGTTCCAATATCCGCCGGGTCAGACGGAGATGATCGTGGTTGTCCTCTACCAGCAGTATAGTGGGAAGAGCTGTCATCGCACTGATAGGATACCGTATATTTGGGTGAGTTTCAATTGCCATTCTAGAAAGGAATTCGTATGGTTTCTCCTATCAACCAACATGGAGAGCGGTATGATTGTTTCAATGCACCCGGCAAATCCTGAAACGCGATATGTTCGGAAGGCAGTCGAGGTTCTCACCGCCGGAGGCATCATCATTTACCCGACCGATACAGTCTATGGCATCGGGTGCAGTGTTGAAAACAGGAACGCGATCGAGCGGATCTATCTCGTGAAGAAGATGAAACAGGGAAAACCGTTCAGTTTTGTCTGCTCCGATCTCACACACATCAGTGAATATGCCCACGTCAGCAATCCCGCATTCAAAATCATGAAACACCTCATTCCGGGCCCGTACACCTTCATCCTTCCCTCGGCAAAAATGAAGACGTTGCCCAAGATCCTCGTTTCGAAGAGAAGGACAGTCGGGATTCGTGTGCCGGACAGCCGTATCACCGCCGAAATCGTCACGGCACTCGGGCATCCCATTCTGAGCACCAGTGTCAGCATCGGCGAGGGCGCCATGCTCAACGACCCGCACGAGATCGCCGAGAACTTCCGGAACCTGGTGGATTTGATCATCGACGCCGGCCCGCTTTCCTCGGAACCATCGAGCATCCTCGATCTGACGGGAGACTCTCCCGTCGTGGTGCGGAAAGGCGCAGGGGATGTATCAACGTGGGAGTAAACGGGGTTCGACTGCGTGAGAAGGTGTTGAAGGAGACCTGCGAAGCGCATGGTCTTCATTGCTCTGCAGGCTGCTCCGCGTGTTCGTGCAGCTCAACCAGCGTGGCACGCTGCTCGCCGAGTTTACTGAAGTAGATGACGATCCACATCTTCTTCGGTGGACCGGTTCCCTCGGCATCCACGAGCACATTGGAATAGTGCCATCGACCCTCAGCGTTACGCGTATAGAAGCCGTTTGGCGTTCCGAGCTTCGACCGGATTTCGTCGCGGGTCATCCCCCGCAAGGCAAGGATTTCCCGCTCGGTCCAAACCCGGCGTTCAACGGGAGCCGGCTCCTGGGTGCACGAATAAAACAGGAGAGGCAAAAAGACAGTAAGTGCCGCAAACTGAAGAACGATCCGGGGATGGCGCGTCATGAGGTTGAGGGTTTGCTGCATAATAGCAAGCAACGAGAGGAATGTCAAGGTCCTCTCGAACGATCCCCTCATTTGCTCACGACCGCCGCCCTCGACGCATACTCCCGATCCCGTTCAAACGTTTCCGGTGCGAAGAGATCCTCTTCCAATTCCTTCGACGACGTGCCGGGGTTCGTAAACCGCGCGAGCAAGGTATACATCGTCGGGACAATCACCAGCGTCAGGAGGGTGGAAAACAACAGCCCTCCCACGACGGCAAGCCCCAGCGGCCGACGGGATTCCGAACCTGCGCCGATGCCGATGGCGATGGGGAGAACGCCGAAAATCGTCGCGAACGAGGTCATGAGGATCGGTCGTAACCGGATGGTCGCCGCCTCGACGACGGCGTCCACCACATCGGTCCCCCGCTTTCGGAGTTGATTCGCGAACTCTACAATGAGAATGGCGTTCTTTGTCACAAGTCCGATCAGCATGATCAACCCGATTTGCGAATAGATGTTCAGACTCTGACGAAAGACAAACAGCGTGAGAAGCGCTCCGAACACTGCCAGGGGTACCGACAACAAGATCGTAAATGGGTGAACGAAACTCTCGAACTGTGCAGAGAGCACGAGATAAATGAATACGATGGCGAGAAGAAACATGAGGTAGAGGCCGGAATTGGAAGTCTTATACTCCAGCGACTCGCCCGCGAATTCCCGTTTTACTCCAGCGGGAAGCTTTGTTTCCGCGACGCGGTCGAGATCCGCGAGAGCCTGGCCCAACGTTGCCCCGGGCGCCAGATTCGCAGTGATCGTCGCCGAGCGTACGCGATTGTAATGATTCAGCTCCTTCGGGGCAACAGTTTCACTCACCTTCACCACGTTGGCGAGCTGGACCAATCCCCCGGGGGCGCGGACATACACATCTTTAATGATATCGGGTGTCGATCGCTCTTGTGCTCTCATCTGAAGGATCACGTCATACTGTTTCGTCCCGCGTTTGAAATTCGTCACCACCCGCCCGCCGAGGAGTGTTTCAAGAGTTGATCCGATCTCGGATACCGACACGCCGAGCGCGGAAGCGCGGTCGCGATCGACGGCGATGTCCAATTGCGGCTTGTTCAGGTGCAGGTCGGTATTCAGGTTGATGAGATACCCTAATCGCGACGCTTCGCCCATCATCGTCCCCACTGCGCGGTTCAGGTCGTCGTAATTGTCTCCCTCCAGTACGTATTCAACCGGGCTCGTATTGACATCACCGCCGATGCTGGGGGGATTGATCACAAACGCCAGGACCCCCGGGATCGCAAGAAGCTGTGGAAACAACTCACGGACGATTTGTTGCTGCGATTTCTCACGTTCGTTCCGCGGTTTCAAGGCGAGGAACAGAAATCCATCAGTCACGGCTCCTGGTCCGCCAAACCCCACCCCCGTCGCCGAAAACACGGCCCTGCTTTCCGGGAGCGCCATCAATCGCTGTTCAACCTGCTTCATGTATTCATCAGTGTATCGCAGTGTGGATCCCTCAGGCGCGAGAACAATTCCGAATCCGATGCCGCGATCTTCGATGGGAACGAGTTCGCTCGGGAGAAACAGGAAGAACACCACGCTCGCGCCCACTGCCAGAACGGCGCCGGCAATCATGGTTTTCGGCCTCCGGAGCGCCCCCCGCAGCACCCGATTGTAGATCCTGTTTACGGCCTCGAAGAACGCGTCAAAGCTGCGTGATGCCCATCCGGTCCCGCTGTGATGGAGCGGTTTCAGGATTTTCGATGAAAGCATCGGCGTAAGCGTGAGGGCGACAAATCCCGAGATGAGGACGGCAACGGCGACCGTCATCCCGAATTCATTGAAGAGTCGACCGACGGAACCGGTAAGAAAGGCCAGAGGCACAAACACCGCAACAAGGGTCACCGTCGTTGCGACGACCGCAAATCCGATCTCATTGCTCCCGTCGAACGCAGCCCGGACGCGCGGTTTTCCCATCTCCATGTGGCGGTAGACGTTCTCCAGCACGACAATGGCGTCATCGACAACAAGACCGATCGCAAGCACAAGACCAAGCAGGGTGAGGATATTGATGGTGAAGCCGGCGAAATATGCGACGGCAAGCGCTCCAAGAATAGATACGGGGATGGCGAGCGTTGGTATCGCGGTTGCCCGCAAACTTTTCAGGAAGGCAAGGACGACAAGCACGACGAGACAGATCGCGATGATCAGCGTCTGCTGGACCTCATGAATCGAGTCAAGGATGAAGGTGGATGAATCGTAGGCAATATCGAGCTTCATCCCTTCCGGCAGCTGTTTCTCCAGATCCGGGAGCGACCCCCGCACCGCTGCAGCGACGTCAATCGTACTGGCTTTCGACTGTTTGACGATGCCAAGGCCGACGGCCTGCTGGCCGTTGTATCGCACGGCCGTGCGTTCATCCGCAGCGCCCACAACCACCTCGGCAACATCCCGCAATCGCACGAGGTCGGTCCCCTTTTGCGAGACGATGATGGCGCCGAATTCCTCGGGGGAGGTCAGCTCACCGTTTGTGCGAACGGCGAATTCCCGTTCATTCCCTTCCACACGACCGCTGGGAATTTCCGCGTTTTCCTGGCGCACCGCGTTTTCCACATCCTGCGTCGTTAACCCGTGCGCTGCGAGGCGCAACGGATCGAGCCAGACGCGCATCGCAAAGCGTCGCTCTCCCCCGAAGATCACCGATCCGACCCCGGGGAGCCTTTGGAGCCGTTCCTTCAGTATGCGATCGGCGACGTCGCTCAGGTCGAGTCCGGTATGATGATCGCTCGACAGCGCGAGCCAGACGATCGCCTGGGCATTCGCATCGACCTTTGAAATTACGGGGTCGTCGATTTCACGGGGCAGGTTTCCCCTGACGCGGGAAACCCGTTCCCGGACGTCGTTCGCTGCTTCATCGACATTCCGATTCAGTTCGAATTCGATGGTGATAACCGAGCCTTCTTCCCGACTCGACGAACTGATCGTCTTGACTCCCTGGAGTGTGGCGAATTGCTCTTCAAGAATGTTCGTGACCTCCGTCTCGATGACGCTCGGGCTCGCGCCGCGGTATGTCGTCACCACCGAGATGATCGGCGGATCGATATCAGGGTACTCGCGGACGGGCAATCGAAGAAAGGCGACGAGACCAAACAGAACGATCGCGAGGCTCATGACGCCGGCAAACACCGGCCGCTTGATTGCAGATTGACTGAGTTTCATTGTCTTCCCTACCGAGGTTAACGGCCTGTCGCGACCTGTTGTCTGTCGACCGGCATGACCCTTGCGCCGTCAAAAAGTTTCTGATGCCCTGTCCTGACCACCAGCTGACCGGCATTGAGTCCGGCCGCCACTTCAACAACATCCGCAAGCCGCGTCCCGAGAGACACGGACGCACGGGCCACGGTGCTATCGGACTTGATGACATAGACGAACGATTGATTGCCGTTCGCGAAGACTGCTTCGTTGGGGACCGTCACGGCATCAGGGCGGGAGCGGAGGACCGCAAAGACGTCGGCAGACATCCCCGGTCTGAGCTTTCGTCCCGGGTTGTTGACCCTCGCGACTACACTTGCACAGCGCGTCCCCGCATCAAGGACCGGTTCGATCGCGGCAATGCTTCCCGTCAGCTTCACACCGGGAAACGCAATCGTCGACACGGACACCTGCGAACCCTGCTTCAGTTCCGAGAGATATCGCTCCGGGGCGGAAAAGGTGACCCGCATGGCGTCGATGTTTGCCAGCTCCGTGATGGCCTGTCCGGCCCGAAGAAATGTCCCGACACTAACCCTCCGGGCCCCGACCATCCCGTCGAACGGGGCGACGATTTTCGTCTTGGAAAGTCTTGTCCGGGCAAGCGAGAGGTTGGCGTCGGCCACCTTCAATGCGGCCGCCGCATCATCAAGATCCTGAGGCGAACCTGCCTTCTGATCGACAATCGCTTTCACGCGCTCGTAGGTCGAATGGCTTTGTTCGTGCAATGCCTCGGCGCGCGCGTATTCTGCCGCGAGCTGGCCGTCATCCAGTCGCGCAATGACGTCCCCTTTTTTGATCAGACCACCCTCTTTGAACGGCAGGGACTCAACTGCCGCATCGATTTCTGAGACGACGGTGATGGCATCATCGGCCTGAATGCTCCCCACCGCCTCGAACCGATCTTCGATCGGCCGCACCTCGGCCCGGGCGACTTCGACCGGCATCGGTGGCATCGAAAACCGCGCGCTGTCGGCCTGTTGACCCGAACAGCCGGACACGATCGAGGCGACGACCAGGATGAGTACGGCGAGAACCACCGAGCGGCCCTCGACGGCAAACCAACCACGCATTTCATTCGTTCTCATGAACCTTATCCTTCCCGATCAATTCTGCACTGTTATGATTTCGTCACCGCCCGATACGATCCGGACGTCAAAGCCCTCAGGGACGCGGCCGCCTTTGCCGAGCGCACGAGTTCCTGCGAGTAGCGTTGCTCTGACACAGCAAGATCCTCTCCAAGTCGCACAAGCTCGAATGCCGTGGTGCGACCGTTCCGAAATTCAATGAGCCCGATTCGTACCTGTTCCTGTGCAGCCCGTACGCCGTCACGCGCAACTTCAAGGCGCCTTTCGCCATGTTCCAAATCCCGGCACACTGAACGCACCTGCCGTTCGAGAACCCGCGATTTTTCGAGATACGACTGTTGCGCGCCCAACACATCGGCATCCAGACGGTCTTTCTCGGCCAATCCACTTCGGAGACCGATAGGGATGGTGACTTGGACACCCAGACTCCAATTCGGGAAGTCGCGTTTATACACCTGTTGAAAAGCATCGGAGAATCCGGGAGCTGTCGCAATCCTCAACGTATCAGCTCCGAATACAACATCCTGCGTATGTCCGCCGAGGCCGCTCCCTCCCAGCGAACCCACCAGGTCCACACTCGGCAACGCCTCCCATCGAGCGGCGTCAGAGAGCGCCGAGGCCGCATCGACATCCTTCTGCGCTGCCAGAAGATCTAAATTGTTCTGCAATGACTCCCGGACGAGAGAATCGACGGAACCCACGCCTGGATTGAGTGGAGGTTCATCGGCGGTTTTGAATCGATTGTGCCCTCCCCCCGGGCGCACACCAATCAGCGACGCAAGTCGATCGGATTGCTGATCGAGCGATTCTTCCTTGTCGAGTAACTGGAGTTCCTGTTGCGCAAGAAAGGTCCTGGCATTGGCCACTTGATCGGGGCCGATGAGACCGGAATGGGCGCGCAACTGCGTTTCCTTCAGAAACGCCGAAGCCCGGTCGCGTGTGAGCATCTGCACTGCGTAATCACGTTCGGCGGCATAGACGTCCCAGTATGCCTGTTCCACGTCACTGTTCAGGGCAAACACCTGTTGATCATAACGCGCCTTTCCGCCCTCCAGCTGATTCTCAGCGTGATTGAGCGCTTTTCGCGCGGACGCAGTGAACCCTCCTAGCAGGGGCTGTCGAAGTGATAGCTGTCCGTACACATCAAATTCAGGATTCAGAAAAGCAAAAGTGGAATTGGTCGCGAGACGTGTAGTATTAAGCGAGAGCTCAAGCTGGGTCCCTGTGGGAAGGTTCATGCTCAACCCGCTCTGCGTAAGCGTCTGTTGCGTTGAAAGCACCGGAGCCCCCGAGAAGAAAGAGGACGTGGGTAGTTGTTGGTCTGTGTACGACGCGTCAAAGAAAAGTCGTGGGTCGAACGCTCCCCTCTCCCTTCTCACGACTGCGTCAGCCGATTGATAGCCCGCTTCCGCAATGCGAACGGACGTCGCATGATCCATTGCAGAAAGTTGAGCTTGCTGGAGTGTGAGGGATGCGCCGGGAAGATCCTGGAGGATTGCCTGCAGCGCGCTATCAGGCTCGACGCTCCCTTGTCCAAAGGAGAGTGGAACTTCGGATACCGCGAGAACCAAGGCAGTGACAACAATAGTAAGGTTGGACTTCACTGATCAATTCCCAAATAGTGAATAATGAAGAACAGAGAGGAAAAACGGTCCAGAGAGGAGGCGGGCCTTCAACTTCGGCCATCGGACTGCGCACGATATTGCCACGGGCCAATTTCCAACACCATTCCACCTCCGAAGATTCCCATCGGGAACGTTGCCATCGTTCTCAACACCAGGTGTTCCCAATGCCACACGTCTGGTCCATCCAAGCGATCACGATAATGACAATCGCGTAGATGGAAACTGGACATTCACCCAGTGATTTCCCGTTGAGTAATCGATTGGCGACGCCGTGATTCGACAGGGGGATGGGAATAATGTACACCCCGGGCTCATAACCCCGGACGGGCCAATCTCAACTCAGCGACGCCCAAACCTTCTGACGCGAATGACCGCTCTCAATGAAGACGAAGGTGAGATGAGTTTATTGTAGTAGGAGGGCGAGAAACGTGTTTCCTGGTAACCTGAGGATGAACGATGCAGAGGGGGATAGAAATCCATCGATGCGACATACCCACCCGCCTTCACTTCGTTCCGGCGGATGCGCGGTCAAAATCGATTGTCGGGGCGCCGGGATTCGAACCCGGGACCTCTTGGTCCCGAACCAAGCGCGCTAGCCGGGCTGCGCTACGCCCCGTTACTCGGAACTACGGGATCTACTTCTCTTCTCGATTCTTGTCGATTAAGTGTTCAATATATGTTCGACTCTTCTGTTTCTTGATCTCTTGTTCTCTTTGACAGGCAAGACTCCGGGTAGCATGCTTTTCCACGTAAACGACGATCCATGGACCTCGTCCTCGAGTCGCCGGTACCCTCCCCTCATTGTGCCGGACGAGCCGATCTTCTAAGTCGTCTGTCTGGCCCACATAAAATCTCCCACTCGACTGGCTCTGCAGAATATAGACCCAAGACATTGTCGCCTCTTGGTCCCGAACCAGTTCAGCGCGTCCCGACCGCAGGTCGGGATCCTCGATCCGTCCTCAGAGTTGGCTGCACTCCGTTTGCCAACTCTGGACGGATCGGGACTAGCCGGGCTGCGCTACGCCCCGTTACTCGGAACTACGGGATCTACTTCTCTTCTCGATTCTTGTCGATTAAGTGTTCAATATATGTTCGACTCTTCTGTTTCTTGATCTCTTGTTCTCTTTGACAGGCAAGACTCCGGGTAGCATGCTTTTCCACATAAACGACGATCCATGGACCTCGTCCTCGAGTCGCCGGTACCCTCCCCTCATTGTGCCGGACGAGCCGATCTTCTAAGTCGTCTGTCTGGCCCACATAAAATCTCCCACTCGACTGGCTCTGCAGAATATAGACCCAAGACATTGTCGCCTCTTGGTCCCGAACCAGTTCAGCGCGTCCCGACCGCAGGTCGGGATCCTCGATCCGTCCTCAGAGTTGGCTGCACTCCGTTTGCCAACTCTGGACGGATCGGGACTAGCCGGGCTGCGCTACGCCCCGTTACTCGGAACTACGGGATCTACTTCTCTTCTCGATTCTTGTCGATTAAGTGTTCAATATATGTTCGACTCTTCTGTTTCTTGATCTCTTGTTCTCTTTGACAGGCCAGACTCCGGGTAGCATGCTTTTCCACATAAACGACTATCCATGGACCTCGTCCTCGCGTCGCCGGTACCCTTCCCTCATTGTGCCGGACGAGCCGATCTTCTAAGTCGTCTGTCTGGCCCACATAAAATCTCCCACTCGACTGGCTCTGCAGAATATAGACCCAAGACATTGTCGCCTCTTGGTCCCGAACCAGTTCAGCGCGTCCCGACCGCAGGTCGGGATCCTCGATCCGTCCTCAGAGTTGGCTGCACTTCGTTTTCCAACTCTGGACGGATCGGGACTAGCCGGGCTGCGCTACGCCCCGTTACTCGGAACTACGGGATCTACTTCTCTTCTCGATTCTTGTCGATTAAGTGTTCAATATATGTTCGACTCTTCTGTTTCTTGATCTCTTGTTCTCTTTGACAGGCCAGACTCCGGGTAGCATGCTTTTCCACATAAACGACGATCCATGGACCTCGTCCTCGAGTCGCCGGTACCCTCCCCTCATTGTGCCGGACGAGCCGATCTTCTAAGTCGTCTGTCTGGCCCACATAAAATCTCCCACTCGACTGGCTCTGCAGAATATAGACCCAAGACATTGTCGCCTCTTGGTCCCGAACCAGTTCAGCGCGTCCCGACCGCAGGTCGGGATCCTCGATCCGTCCTCAGAGTTGGCTGCACTCCGTTTGCCAACTCTGGACGGATCGGGACTAGCCGGGCTGCGCTACGCCCCGTTACTCGGAACTACGGGATCTACTTCTCTTCTCGATTCTTGTCGATTAAGTGTTCAATATATGTTCGACTCTTCTGTTTCTTGATCTCTTGTTCTCTTTGACAGGCCAGACTCCGGGTAGCATGCTTTTCCACGTAAACGACTATCCATGGACCTCGTCCTCGCGTCGCCGGTACCCTTCCCTCATTGTGCCGGACGAGCCGATCTTCTAAGTCGTCTGTCTGGCCCACATAAAATCTCCCACTCGACTGGCTCTGCAGAATATAGACCCAAGACATTGTCGCCTCTTGGTCCCGAACCAGTTCAGCGCGTCCCGACCGCAGGTCGGGATCCTCGATCCGTCCTCAGAGTTGGCTGCACTCCGTTTGCCAACTCTGGACGGATCGGGACTAGCCGGGCTGCGCTACGCCCCGTTACTCGGAACTACGGGATCTACTTCTCTTCTCGATTCTTGTCGATTAAGTGTTCAATATATGTTCGACTCTTCTGTTTCTTGATCTCTTGTTCTCTTTGACAGGCAAGACTCCGGGTAGCATGCTTTTCCACATAAACGACGATCCATGGACCTCGTCCTCGAGTCGCCGGTACCCTCCCCTCATTGTGCCGGACGAGCCGATCTTCTAAGTCGTCTGTCTGGCCCACATAAAATCTCCCACTCGACTGGCTCTGCAGAATATAGACCCAAGACATTGTCGCCTCTTGGTCCCGAACCAGTTCAGCGCGTCCCGACCGCAGGTCGGGATCCTCGATCCGTCCTCAGAGTTGGCTGCACTCCGTTTGCCAACTCTGGACGGATCGGGACTAGCCGGGCTGCGCTACGCCCCGTCACTGCGAACGTCTATGAGTAGGAAGTAGGTCGTATGAAGTAGGAAGAAAGACGGTGCTTTCTAGATCCTCGCACTCCCCTTCGTTCTCTCGTTACATCACTCAACGATTCCAATTGGATCCTGGTTCGGAGATAGCCTGAAAGGCGCTACGCCCCGTTACTGCGAACGTCTATGAGTAGGAAGTAGGTAGACTGCCTGTTTATCGAAGCTTCAGAAAGACAATTGGCTATAAATGTACGGATCTTCCTGTTTTCTTGCAACTCATGGTCGACAAAAACTCAGAAGACCATGACAATATTGCCGAATTGAACGGTATATTGACTCGCCGACCGGCGGAGTTTTACCAGTCGCCCCCCTATCCGTATCACATGTAGTTCACGCTTCCCCACGAACTCTGAACCTATGATCGACAGGTGTCTCCAAGACGATGTCGCAAGGAGTAAACTCGGGGACGAGAAGGCTTTTTCTCGGATTGTTCGGGAATGTTACCCGATTGCCTATCGTTTCGCGCGGCGTATCCTGCGGGACGACCAGGAAACTGAAGATATTGTCCAGGAAGCCTTCGTCCGCGTGTGGACCAATCTGTACCGAATCGATCCGGAAAAGAAGTTTACAACACTCCTCTATAGAATTGTGAGCAACCTGTGTATCGACCGGGCGCGCGCCACGAAAACAATGTTCCGGACCTCCTCCATTTCGGATGACAAGCTTGCCGATTCCGGCAGCGCAGACTGTCCCGATGACATTCATGCGAACGCGGAGCTTGCATCGATTGTCCGCCGACTCATGCTCGAGTTGCCGCCGAAGCAAATGCTTGTGTTTTCTCTCCGGGACCTGGAGGACCTGCCTGTCGAAGAGGTCGTTCACATTACCGGGCTCTCAAAAGACAAGGTAAAAGCGAATCTCTACTACGCACGGGCGACGATTCGTCGGTCACTTCGAGTTCGCTACTCCATTGACAAGGATTCCCTATGACATGCCGCCATGCCACAATGCTCATCCATTTGAATCGACCAGGGGATCTGTCGGAAGGCGAACTCCGTCGGCTCCGAGAACACCTCGCGAGATGCGTGGCATGTCAATTGGAGACGGAACGCGTACATCAATCGCCACTGGAGGATTCTCTTCCGGGAAGGGAGACGCTGGATGACAACCGGATAGATAACGGTGTTGCCAAAGTCCTTCAAGCGATCGAAACTCTCAACCCGGCGGACAGCCGACACTTTGCGTCGGGAACACGTCTCTCGCACATTATCCTCTCGCCACGTTTTCGCTTGGCAACGTCATTGGCGACCGCGTTGTGCGTGTTGACCTTCCTTGTCCAGGGAGTTCTCGTCATGCGGGATCTCTCGCATATCGAAGCAACGTTGTCTTACGCGGCAAATGTCAGTCGTTCGTCCTCGCTCCATCCCTCCTTTTCGTCGCAGTCGTTTCTCCGACAGAGAATGGGGATGTCCGAAGACCCTCTCCAGGCTATCGCCAAGTCCGTCGACTCACGCCTGATGCGAGTGGCATCGTCATATCTCTCAATCCACGCAAAGCAGTTGATCCCGACGAAACACTAGGGAGCTGGCTTCATGACATACCATCCATATCGGTCCCGACTCATCGCAGGCATCGCGCTTTCGCTCGCATTTTCTGGATGTCTTGAAATCGAGACGACAACGCGTGTCGCGTCGGATGGCACCCTGTGCAGAATTCAAGTGGCAAACGAAAAATCCATCGAGGACACACACGGCCTGTTTCCTTCAGAAATTGACTCGTTATGGACGGTGGTCAAGGGAGATTCATCAGGTGTCAAGGCGTCTCGTCTTTTCTCCTCGCCCGAGGAATTCAATCGGGCTCTCGACGATACTTTGAATCCCCGGGTGATCTGCGTGCACGCTTCCCTCGAAAAGCACTTCAAGGGCTTCTTTGAGGAACTGACATACCGGGAGACAGTGAGGAGATACTCTCCGTTCGGCGGTCCGCTGCTCGATAACTTCGTGTCGCCGGAGGAGATCAAGGCAATCCGAGAATGTCGATCGGACAGGAACGGGGAAATGACACACGCTGATTCAGTGGCCGCAGAAGCACTTAATGAGCGATTCATGGTCTGGATGGGCGCGAACAATCGAGCGACGTTCGATGCATATTGTTCCGCCCTCAGTGAGGGCGTCCGAATGCTCCATGACCCGACACTCCAACCCGAGGATATTGCTGTCCATGCACAGACCGTGTTTGACCAATGTTCGGACATGTCGTATAGTTCCGGCAATATCTGGCGGCTGGATTCAACGTTCCAGGCCATCCTTAAGAGCCCAAAAGTAAAAGAAGCTATTGCCGCGAACGCACAGGGGTTTGCCGTCTTTCGTTCGAAGTTGGATGTCCTGGACTGGCTTGTCTATTCGTGGGATGTTTCGGGGATCGAAATGCCGGGGATTATTGTGGCGACGAATGCGCGCACAATCGAAGGGAACAAAGCCATCTGGAAAGACATCGGGTTCGCAGTCTGGGTGACCGGCGCGGACCTCTGGGTAACCTCGCGGGTGCTCAACTGGTGGGCCGTGGGCGGAACGGCCTTCCTTGTTCTACTCTCGATAACCCTGACAGTAGTCGTCTGGCTGAGGAAGCGGAGATCCGGCTTCTGAATGCGATAAGACCTTCCGCTTCCCGATGCGAAGGGATAGTGTTGATATTTACTGCCTGCTTACGAAATCATTGATGAAATATCTGAAGCTGTCCATCACATTCAAACGAGAAATCTGTATTCAGCAACCGAACCTTCGCCAACACCCACATGTACCACGGCTTCATTGTGACCTTGTTCACCGTCTCGGAAAGCACAACGGATTCGTGAGGGGCGAGAGTGAGAGTTTCGGGGGTCGAAGGAGGCAAGATGGTCGTGGCATAGATGATCGTCGTCGGCGGGTCGACGTTGAGATCCCAAACCTCAACGGCGATTCTTTGGCCGTTCGGGAAATGCAGAGTCATCGCTGAGCTTGTCCAGTTGGTGATGCGCAACTGAAAGGTGTACGTCAGGGACGAAGGGTCAGCATCGGTGTAGTCAGGAATGATCGACCCCTTTATGGGGATATTCTTGTCGTACACGTCGCACACAAAATTCTGCACCGCAAAGTCCCCCGACAGCAGTCCCATCTGCACGTGAAAGGTTCCGACAGCCAGCGTCCCGGAGACCCCCGCGGAGTTTACCACGGAATGATCCCACGCGAAGGCGAGCACTTTTTGCTCTCCAGGATTCAATACGACGGATGAGGGTGGAGAGGAGTCAGGGAAGGTCCAAGGATACCACGCACTCGGCGGGGACGAATAGGAGAACCCAGGAACGTTTTCTTGACTCACCGTGAACCAGAAATTGGCCGCATGAGGAAAGAACAGGGATCGTGTGAGGGAGGTTGGATTCCTTAAGGTACAGGTCAATGTGATTGGATCGTCGAGTGAATAACTGGAATCGTCGATCGTAAAACTCGCCACGATCCCCCGCCATGGAGCATCCAGCTGATAGACCCGGCTTGCAATACCGTCCAAGAGCTGGATCAGTCCGGTCAGAACCGGATACTGTGCACCCCGGGATCCCATCAGGGAGCAGCCATCTGTACTGATCGTCTTGGTCCCCCGTGCATCCACCCATTGTATCAGGAAATTGAAATCGTCAACGCACCCGCCGCGAAGAGTATCTGGTTGGTTCCAAATCTCCTGTGACAATTGCGCCAACGCTCCCTGTTCCTCCGGAGTCAGCGTCCCTTGAATCGGAGGATCGACATTGCGGAGGATCACATCCCCTCCTGATCCGATACTCATCCGCGTATGGATCCCTCCGGCGAAACCGCCTGCGACAGTGTATTCCAAATTCTGTTGGCCGATCCCGACTGGCCCAACAGGCGTCTTGTCCGTCCGACATGACGGAAGAAGTGCCATCAGAATGAACACGACGACCGTCCATCCCCTTTTCATCGCGCCACCTCCCGATGCTATTCTTGAGACCAGCTCGGAACAGCCAGCTTGCCGATGAACAGAATCGACCCCGAAACGTGCTCGCGAATCACGTAGACAAACGGTCTATCCAATCGGATAACGGCGACACCGTCTCCTCCCCCGGTTGAGGTAGCCCTTATTCCTATCAAGGTTGCGCCAGCAGCCTCCGTCCCGGACTCGTCCACCTGGACAAAGGTTTTGTGGATCACTTCACTGATTGCGAGCGAACCGCGCTTATCAATCCCCGTGAAGTCGGCAGCATCCGTAAAGGCAAGACCCATCCCGAGGTCGGTCAGGGTCTGGTTCAGCACTGCCATGTATGAGAGCTTGAACTTCGGCAAGTAGATCATCACCGGCTGAACAGCGAAACTTGATGTCCAGCTCTCCCATCGCTCGGAACTGATCCCGGCGATAAAGTCGTCAATAGTCGTCCCCGAAGGGGGAAGGAGGAGGGTCATGCTAAACCCCTCCTGTCCGTAAGGAATGTCCACACCCAGCACACCGTTCGCATTCATGAAGTTCACCGTATCCACGCCCCTCATCATCCCGCATTGTTCCGTCGAACCGTCTGATTTTGTGAAAAGCTCATCACGCGTGGCGGTGGAATCGAATTTGCGTGTCCACGTCCCTTTGAAGTATACCGCGTTGATGAGATACATCACGATGTCGATGGGGATTGGATCCGGCACTATGGTCGGGATTTTTCCATGCGTGTTATCGCTCACCCAGGCGTTGATTGTTCCTGCCGACGACGGCTGTGAAAAGTCTATGCTTCTGACCAGTGCATTGAAATACGTCGTGTTCGCGTCAAGAAACGACTGTTCGACGATCAGCACCGGTTTGTACCAGATAGAGTTGGCGATCTGCATCTGCACGGCTGGGTCCGCAGACGTTAGCGCGCCAATCAGGTCTGAGTATGTCGCATTGATGTCATCCGAACTCAGTCCGGTGAAAGTCAGGGTTTGCTCCATTCCATCCCGCGTCGATCCCCTGGCCCCGTTGAGCGCCATGCCAAGCGCCATCGAAACACTGAGTGGCGAGACGAGAAGATTATGACCGGCAGTGGCCTTGTTGAGGTCTTTGAAGAGGTTCAGCCCGAACGTGTTCCCCGAATGCACGACTGCTTTCTGGACAGACGTAAGTGGGGGTACCGGATGCGGCGCAATGCCAGGAGCATTCGTACCGAGATCTGAACAGCTCAAGCCGGCGAGGCCGAAGATAAGAAGTATCGACGCATAAGTTTTCGTTTTCATCGAAATCTCCCTTTGACGACTGCATCATGAACCGGCTTCGAAAACAAGGGCAGCGGGCCTCCTCCTTCGCTCCTCCTCACACCTTTTGCTCCCCGCAGCTTAGACATTCCCGGGATATACCCTAAATTGCAGAGGGTTCGGCTGCGCGAACGGCATCGTTTTGAAAAGCGCGCAGTCGACCAAGGCAAGATAGGTTCCCGGTGTCAGAATGACCGTATGATCCCCCCACGGCCCATTCGGAACCATCCAATCCAAGGTCAGCGATTGCCCGGCCCCCAGAACTCTCGAATGCACAACCTGGGCGAATACGAGTCCGTCGACAGAGGTTCCCACGACGGAATCTCCACGGGCGATCTTCAAAATGACAGGAGTTCCAGTATAGTAATAGGTGATTTCTCTGTCGGAACAGTTCGTGACGGAAAAGTGCACGATGACAGTGTCAAGAAGGTTAAAATTCACCCTTCTCGAGCCCGAGACACTGAGAAGCGCGAAATCGACTTGAAGGCCATCCTGATCGAATGTCTCACCAAAATCACAACCAGAGAGCACGACCGATACCCAAACGCAAAAGATGAAGATTCGCATTTCTGCATTCCCCTTTCGATCCGCACAGAGTGTTCTAAATCGAAAAGTAATCATCTACGTCAACAGCACCTTCAAGCCGCCGGAACCGGAGTCATGAATTTCCCCTTGCCCAATCCGGTTGTGCATTGTCTATTGTCCAGTGACCATTGTCTATTGATCTTTCCTTCAATTCGGCCTTGTGACAAACGAAAACACGTACGGGTTTCGCATGCGAACACCGTACATGTCGGCAGCTGTAGTGCTGATGGTAACAGTATACTTCGTATTCGTTTGAAATGAACCCGAAGGGACAAAGACAATCTGACTGGGATCTGTATATGGAGCATATCCGGCATATGCCAGTGACCCTGCGACGGCGGGAGAAATCGAAAACGCAGACTGCGCCACGCTTAAGGGAATATAGTTGTTGAAGCTCACGCTGATTTGCTGCGTCTGTCCGACAAAGAGATCTCCATTCGCGGGGGAGGAATAGTTGACCTGGAACGGTGCAACATGAAACGAGAAGGCAAAGGGCTGACCAAGCGCATTGCCATCCTGGTCCCTGGCCGTCCCGGCGATATTCACGCTGATGGTGGTGTCTGACATGAACGGACCACCGGTATAGATCCTCAGGACGTTCGCATCAGGCCAGAGAAACGTCTTGTTCAATGGCGGCTGAATGGTTGTGGCGGCCTCGGTCGTTGCAGGATCCATTCTCCGCGGGAATGTAATATCGATTCCCCTGTTGCTGAGAGGATTCACATTGACATCACCGTTAGCGGGGTTCGTCTGAATCCCATAGATCGTCACATTCGACTGGACTGTCCGGAAACTGAACTGGAGCGGGAACCGAAGAGCATTCCCCGATGTATCGTGAGCGGTGCTGGCAAGCATCACGGTATATAACGTGTCTGTATAGGAATCCTTCTGCGCCATCGAATAGGTAAGCGAAGTGATCTTGCTGAACGTCGTGATCGTCGCGTCGGACCGGAAGTCTCCGGACGCGTCCTTCGCGAACAATGTCGTCAGCGGCGCCTGGGTAAAATTCCCCCAGAGAAAGATTCCCGTGCTTGGCGGCACAGTGGAAAATGCGCTCTCGACACTCTGTCGATCCATCGGATGTGCAAAAAGGATTGAAATCGTGATTCTTCCATACTGCCAGTTGTAAACGACCTCGCCATTGTTTTCCGGGTAGGTTTGCTCGACAAGATCAGGAACGGTCGAGAGATCGATATCTCCAGCGTACACGATCGACCCCCCGGGGACAGCAAGGTTGGTCCGCGCAAAGATTCGGTAATTGTTCGCTCGGACGGTAAGATCGTAATTCCCTGCCCGCAGTTCACGAAACGCAAAGGAGCCGTCCGTTGGACTGACCAGCACCGAGTCAATGACGTCGACCTGGCTCACAAGGACAACGGCTTTGCTGTCATTCTGCACAACTTTGCCGACAATGTCTCCATGTAACAGGTCATTCGTGAACTCTTTGGGGACCTGGTATTGGATGATTTCGTCCTTGCAACTGATAAGAAGCATCAGGGGCAGCAGCGGAAGAAGTCCTCGAGCTTTCATGATTATTCTCCTCAGGCAACTGAAATTCATGGCGTCTAGAATCGTATGGCCAATCCGCCCGTGGGGAACAGCGGAAAGAGCTTGAGATCCTGCAGAGACGCCCTCCAGCGTAGCCGGACGTCCCCGGCGAATTGCACCTTCCACTCGAACGGGTCGATCAGACCGTACGCATTCATAAGTCGAAGGAACGCCGTGCACTGCATATGGGAAAGCGTGAATGAACGTTGAACCTGGAGTTCGAGTCGCTGAAAACCGGGATATCGATCGCCGTTGACATCAAAGAGCCAGAGGGGCGAGTTGGAAGCACGAATAGGCGGCAGAACAGAGGTCTTCCCGGCTATGGGCGGCACAAACGACGGGAAGGCGTTGACCGATTCGACGGCGAGAACGGCGAGCAGGCTGACGTTCCAATTCTCATCAAGAGAGTATGCCGCGCCGACCTGCACTTCATGTCTGCGGTCGAACTGGGGTGGATACGGATTCCCGCCGTTGAGCGCCGGAACTCTATTGCTCCCCCAGGAAAGGGTGTAGTTTATGGAGCCGTTCAAATCCCCCACACGCTTCCGCAGCGACAGCTCAATTCCATAGGATCTCCCTGTCCCGTAGAGAAGATTATCTTCCAGATTCGTCGTCGGTGTCAGCGATGTATCGAAGGCGAATTCGTGGAGATTTTCCACCACCCTGTAGAAGCCCCCTGCAGATGCGACCACGCCTGATCCGCCAACGGCTGCTTCAGCGCCCGCGCGAACCTGAAGCGAGGTGGAAGGCTTCACCTTGTCGCCGGAGGGATACCAGAACGTCGTCGGATAGAGAAGATACACTCCGCTGTTCCGGTAAGGGTGGAGGAACTGATTCACAGCGTTCACGGAAGCATAGATCTGGGTTTCGTCGCCGGGGGAATAGCGAACCGAAAACCGCGGATCGACGGCAGAAGTTGATCCCTGACTCCCGGTAAACGTCGTCGCGCGAGCACCGATTTCAGCGGACACCCCGGGGAGGAATCGCCATTGATCCTCGACGTGGACAGCCATCTCCCACGAAGGAGCATCGTCGAACGCGAGCGGAGCAGATTGAGTCGAGAACGCGCTGATCGCTCCCATCAGGGAGTGCCGTGTCAACTCCACCCCGGCGCGGAAGGTGTGCTCCATGTCATAATAGTGCTCCGCATACGCGCGGAGATTGAAATCTTCGATAGCAAAGCCGGAGGAAAGAGGATCTCCCGGCGGCGCAACGGACCCTGGATACGACATCGCCTGATCGAGGTCGACACTGTATCGGGTATAGACAACCGATGTCTGCAGGAACGTCGCCGACGAGACAATTCCCATCCACCGGAAATCGAGCGCGGCGTTGCCCCATGAGAAAATGTTGTTCAGGCGCAGTCCATTGCCATCCACTTGGTTCGAATAGGAATCCTTGCCGACATACCCGCTGAGGTACGCTCTGCTGCTCGAAGAAAGAATGTTCGTGAGCTTCACCATCAGCTCGGAAGAACCCTGCCGGCTCGCCGTTCCGTACTGTTCAAGAAACGGGACTGGCGCGTCGGGAAAGCCTCGGCGTCCGGACGCGACAACCGACGTTGCAGAGCCCAGCGGTCCTTCAAGTGTGAGATACGCGCCCAGTGATCCCGTCCCTGCCGAGCCGGACAGTCTGTCGCGCGAGCCATCGCGCATTGAAACATCAAGGATCCCTCCGATTCCCCCTCCGTAATACGGTGGAGGCCCTCCGCTGATTTCCTGGACATCATTCAGCGCATCAGCATTGAACGTGTTCAGCACCCCGCCATAATGCGATGGATTGTAGATTCTGGCTCCGTCGAGGAAGTATTCGTTCTGGTCCTCCGGCGAGGAAGGGACATACACCCCCCGTGTCAGACCGTCCGATGACGACAGTTCAGATCGTCGTCCTTCGATGGTCACTTCCTGAAGCGTGATATCTTCCTGCTGCAGTGCGATGTCCTCGCGAACGGGTTCGCTTCCCGCGACGGTCAACGGAATTCCCGATGGGCGATACCCGATGCTTCGTACCAGGAGCCGATAGGAGCCTGCTGCGACATGCGACAGCGAATAGAATCCCGATGCGTTCGTGGGACACCAACCCGCCAGTTCATCTTGACCGGTGGGTCTGATCCGGATTAATCGAACCGTCCCCCCGACGATCGAGGAGGATTCCAGTGAGTCGGTGACGAATCCCGAGATTGTCGACCACGCCGGCGTGCGCAACGCGGCTCGTCGGCGGAGGATCACCTGGTTCCCCGTCATGATCCACATCAGCGGCGTGCCCGCAAGCACCGCGTCGAGCGCCTCCTGGAGGGAGCAATCCGCGCAGGAGACCGTTACGATGCTATCTTCAACCTCGCTGTCACGATAGACGATCGAAACGGAATATTTCCGCATAAGCGAATCCAGGGTCGCCCTCAAGGATCGGTGTTCGAAAGCAATGGTGGCACGGGCTGCAACTCCCTGCGCCAGACATGCGGTCGAAACTGCGAAGGCCAGCAGTATGCTAATAGAGAATGTATGTACTATCTTCATGCCGGTACCTGGTGCCGGTCAGACGAGCGAGAGTTGCGAGTGCGGTCCCGAGATCGTGAGCATCGAGAACGCCTGTGATCGTCTCTTCGCGGAGGCGGGGATCCTCCACGCGGAGTGAGACGTCATATGTCGATTCAATTTCCTGACAGACAGAGGAAACCGGTGCGCGCGTGAAAACCATCCTGCCGGAAAGCCATCCAGGGTACCCGGGTTCTGCGAGCCTCGTCGGTTGCTTTGGATACCCGGCGACTGCGCAGACGGTTTCTTCACCGCCGTTCAGGATCACCGTACTATCCCTCCCTCCCCTCTCTGCTGTCACGTTCACGTTGCCCCTCAAGACCCCGACGTCCAGCATCCCATCGCGCATGCGAACATCAAACTCCGTTCCGAGAACCCGGACGCGGGCAACTTCGGTCACGACAACAAATGGGGTTCCGATTTTTCGTACACGAAAGAGCCCCTCTCCCCGCAAGGTTACTTCGCGTGATGTGGCAAATGTGCGATCGACCAAGGTCAGCGACGTCGTGTGATTGAGTACCACTTGACTGCTGTCAGGAAGGGTAATCGTTGTTTGTTGCCCGCGGAGGGTTTGAAAAGTTTCCGGCATCATGCTGCGAGGCCAGAATATCACGGCCACAACCGCCGCACCCGCTAGGGCGGCGATCGGGACGGAAATCCTCAGGGGACGAACCCAGCGATTACGGCGAGGGACCTCGGGCGAGAGTCGCCGTTGTTCCAATTCCCACGCGAGGAACTGCCATCGTCGCTCCGTCTCCGGGTCGAGATTGCGTATGTCCCTGATTCTGTGATCAAGAATATCCTCAACCTGATCGGGAGATCCGGACTGAATCTTCAGAGACTTGCTATTTTGGCCACGCGGCCAAAACCTCGCAAACGGCGATCTCATGAGTGATCCTCCTGATACTGTCACTACGTATGAGACCCTCCTTCCACCTATGATCCCTCGATCCCTTGCGAGTGCTCAATTCAGGAGCTATCTTGCGATTGTGATGGACATCGTGAACCCGACACCTCCAGTGACAGAGAAGACGCTCGAAGACGCCGACCTTGTCCGCAAAGTCCGGAAGTCCGATATCGAGGCCTTCCGGGTCCTCTTCGAGAAGTACCAGCCGACCGTCTATCGTGACGTGTTCTTTCGAACCCGTGATGCCGAGCTTTCCCACGACATTGTTCAGGATACGTTTCTGAGAATTTGGGAGCGTCGGAAAACGCTCCGGGCGAATCTCAGCATTCTCGGGTTCCTGTTGCGCATCAGTGGAAATCTCGCGCGTGATGCAGTGCGGAGGGGACGAACCCGGGACAGACTCAAGGAGTCCGTCCCTCAACCAGCGATTTCGGAAGGCGATGATCCGGAGGCGGCGCTCAATCTCGCGGTGCTGGAAGAGCGCCTTACAGCAATCATCAATGATCGTCTCCCGAAGCGATGTCGGGCGATATTCCTGTTGAGCAGATTCGAAGGGAAATCGAACAACGAAATCGCGATGATGCTGAAGATCAGCGTGAGAACGGTGGAACACCAGATCGCGCACGCGCTGGGGGTGCTGAGGAGAAGCTTGTGAGAGTGTTTACTTCCTACTCCTGGATTTTCTTTTGCTCCTGTTTAGCAGTATTGCCTCGATCTGCTTCAAGTGATTGATGTCGTGTCCGGCAAGCATCTCTGCCAGCCTTCGGACCGACTCCTTTCCCCGCTCTGAGTGTATCCCGAAATGTTCCCATAGTCCAGGAGCAATCTGCTTCAGGAGACGGACGTTTCGCTCACGGAGCGCAACGAACGCAGCCAGGGAGATCTTGGGATCTTGTTTTGCGGCATTCGAGAAGGTCGCCCATACGTTCTGGTCGTAGGCCGGGATGGGTGCACCGTTTGACTCGAGCACAAACCGGATTCGAAAACTCATGACTGTTTCAGAATCGGCAAGGTGGGCAAGCAACTCACCAACGGACCATTTCCCATGCCCGGGCTTCTTGCCAAGCTTCTGCCGTGGAACTCCTCTCAGAATTTTTGAGAGCTTCCGGGGAGTCACCGCAAGGATCTTCACTGGATCCTCGCCGCCAAGGTACCCAAGAATCCGCTGAGTGTATTCCTGTGCAGTCTCGTTCATAAAGATCCTCACCGTATGTGAGGCTGCAATCTACATGAAAAGGATCAATAATCAATAGTCGATGGCGGTCAATCTGGCAGGTAGTGTATTCCGACTGAATACGCGCGGATCATCGAGGGGTCCAAATTCACCAACTGCATCATGGAGTAGCTTGCCTCGATTACGACTCCCGGAAACGTCGGGACCAACTGACGAAGAGGAAGTCGCAACCCGGCGCCGTACCGGCCATGCAGGGTGTTCTCATAACCATATACCAGGTCGCGGGGTCCAGCGAGCCCCCCGCAGCGCAATTGTAGAATCTCGAATAGAGAAACTTCCATCCCCAGACCCCAGTAGGATCCGCCCTGGTTCATAGAAGCGTTGAGGAGATCGCGGTATTCCCCCGTCACGACAATCGAGAACGGATCCAGCGTTTCTGGAGATTCGGAGGAAACCGTGAGCTGATATGCGAACCCGATTCTCAAATTGCGTGCGAGCGGGATGGTGAAATCCACCCTCGACATCTGGACCGAGCTTGTCATGCTGACCGGATCGAAGACCGGCGTCGAACTCGAATAATGGAGTCGGAACGTCGTGCCGAAACCCTGCAATGACGTTCCCAGGCTCAGATTATCCGACACATTACCGTTTCCGAACAGCGTACCGGTGTTCGTCAACACACCAAAATCGAACAGATACGCCGGGCTCGATTCAGGGACAAGATCGGCGACAGCAGCCGGGACCAGCGCCCAGTCGTAGACCGATTTTTGATTGAACATCTTCGCCGCCACTCCAACGTGGAACCGGGAACTCAACGCATAGCCCCAGGCAAGACCGATGGTGTGGTCGTACACGGTGCTCTGCGCAAGGCGGGCCGGAGAAGTTGGTCCACTGAAGAAAAACTTTGGATAGTCGAGTCGTCGGTACGCGCAGGCAAAGACGCCGATCGGGGTCTCCGCCGTCGCAGACCAGGATCGATATTGTGCATCATCGGATGGGCTGTAGAAAAATGGTTGATGCGAATATTCCACTCCATAGCCATGAACGCCGGCGATCCCTGCGGGATTTGACGCGAACGGATCGTTATAGCCGGGAATTGCAACTGTTGCTTCCCCGAGCGCCATTCCCCTGGGAGAAATCGCACGGTCCAGTGATGAGAGCGGATACGCCGTTGATGTAGAGAAGTATTCGAACTGAGCATGCGACACAGTACTCAGGAGCAACGCGAAGGCAAGCGCAGAAGAACATCGGGCGACTGGAGTCATTGCGCACCTCCGAAAAGATTGGTTTCATATTCTACTCTCAGACTGAAGACATTGGCAGTCCCTGCACTGTTGGGGAAGATATCGGGGTCCACCCTGTACAATGGGATCGCCGCATAGTCAATGTTCAGCACAACCGGAGGGAGATCTTCTGCTAACAGCCGCGCCGGAAGATGGAGGCCGGCGCCAAAACGGATCGCAACAACCCGATCGCCACCATACACTGATTGGTATGGTTGGAAATAGCCACCCAAGCGGACGGTAAACAGCTCGTACGCAGTGAGCTCGAGTCCCCACCCCCAATGATAGTCGTGTTCCGTCGGATAGGAATTCAGGACATTTCTGTATTCCCCCAGGAGATTCAATTGAAGGACCGAGCCACTGTCCGAAGAGGGATTGCGAAGAGAAAGATGATAGGCGACGCCAAGGCGCAACGTTCGTGGAAGAGGTGCAAATTCGTCGAACGAGAAGCCCTCAGGTAGAGCCGACGTCATCTTAATGCGGTAGTCGGTGCCGAAGTTCTGCAGCGATATTCCAAGTGAAGCGGCGTCGGTTACCCGGCCTTTTCCGAACAAGGCACCGCAGTGATATTGCATCCCTAAGTCGAGAAGATAAGGACGCTGAGTCTCAAAGCCTGAACTCGAACCCCCGGTTGCGTCCGTCGTTGTTTGGACATCCGTGTAGGTCTTCGCCACTGCGCCCACGGAGAGTGTCGGCAAAAGGTCGTATGCCCATGCCAGACCGAATTCGTGATTATAGGCCTTGAGAGTACCGACTCCCTCTGGTGATTCCATCGTGGAGACTGCAAATTCTCCGAGATCCTGCCTTCGATAGGCGACGGCAATTGTCCCTAAGGGAGTGCGCGCCCCGAGTTCCCACGACCGGTATCGCATGTCATCGAGGCCTAACGACCGAGTCCATTCCATTCCCCGATAGTCATAAGACAACCACGCCCCTTGCACATTCGAGAGACCCGCAGGGTTGCTGCCAAAGGCATCGTAGGAACCTGCCAAAGCAACAGTCGCCTCGCCGAGGCTGACTGACCGGGGATCGAAGGTGACGTCGAGAGATGAATACGTCCCACTGCCTTGTGCACGTGAGTCCGTTGCCACCAGCGAGGTGAAGGCAAAAAGGCAGAGTAGTCCGGCACGAACTTTTCGTTTCATGATCATTGAGAGGAAAGGGATGAGAGAACGGTAGGCGGCCGGGGGGAAAACGATGACGGCGGGCCAAAACATTTCTTCAATATACTGCGAAGCATCGGGAATCACAAATCATTCAAAAAGGATGTTTTCGGTTCATTCGCAAGGAACTTTCGAAAGAGGGCTTACGTTCACTTTTTCGTACTGATAGCGTCACGTGTTAACCATGTGCGCGCGAGGCGAACATGCGTGGTATTCTGTCGTTGCAGTGCACGATAGCCCCACTCCTTGAAAGGATCCCGCCATGTTTAACGTGATCTACTATAAGACAGCCTTCCCCACCGACCTTCGAAACCCGAACGGGCTCCGCCGATACGCTGAACGCTGTTTGAGTGAGCTCATCGATCGTGTCAAGAACAAATCCACCTCCCTGCGCCAGGGAGTCCAGGATATGGAGCGGAAGCTCAGCGCGACGAAAACATACCTCGGCTCCGTCAACAAGAACGATCTGCTTTCCGACAACGACTTTTACAGCGCGCGACGAAAGGTGCGCATCGGGACGTTTCTCGTCACGGGCATTCTGGTGACTGAAGGGCTCCTGAACTATTTCTCCACACTTGTCTTTATCAGCGGCGAAGACTTCGGCATCGCCATGCTCCGCTGGCTCATTGCCATCGTTCTGACACTGGGAGCGATCGCTTCCGCAGAGCGATTCATGGAAGCAATCCTTCCGATCAAGAAACATGGCTCCACAACATCCCGGCCACGTTCCATCCTCATGGTCGTTCTCTGGTCGGTTCTCTTTGTCGGCGTGGAGATCGCTATTGCGGGAGTTTCGGAGGCGCGGGCACGTGACATCGAAGGCGGCCGAACGGGCGGTTTGCTCTATTTCGGTTTCATCATTCTCTCTATGACACTGCCACTGATTGCCGGCGGGATCAGCTGGGACCTGCTTCATATCTATGATTCGTACAAGTTCACCCGGAAACACAACATCGCCCAGCGCGTCCTCGACGGTGTAGACCGGCAGATCAAGATCGTCATGCAGCGCCTTGAAGACTACTACAACGTTCAGCTGAATCAGGCCTGGCGCAATTTCAACGACTTCCGTTCTTACAAGGAGAATTACAACCTCCGGCGCGCGGTGACCGAGACCTTAGACGGACATTTCGCCGCCGAGTTCGACACCTTCAAGGATGAGGCGGACCGGCGCTATGGCGCGGTGCTCGGGCGATTGGAACTGCCGCGTGTGACCAAAGCACGAAAGGTGGAGCAGGAGGCAGAGGAATGAGAACTCGGGCCACGCTCCTCTCGGCGCTTGCCGCGGTCCTGTTCATCGCCGGATGCAATACCGGGACGCGTCAACGCCTGAATTGCATTTGCCTGATTGACTATTCGGGGAGCCTGTCGGAACAGACGCTCCACCGGTATGTGGATCTTATCAGTTCCGAAGTCCTCCGCAGACTCGACGAGTCTGACCGGCTGGTGGTCATCCCGATCGACGAAGGGGCAAAGACGAAGGCGGTGAAACTTGTCTATGACGATCGGACGGAGCGAAGGTTCACCTATCACACCGACGGGTACGCACACGCGGAAGACAGTCTCACACGGCGTTTGAGAATCTACGCCGATACTCTGGGTCCGGCGATTGCCTCGGAACTCTTGCGGCAGAAGGATTTGCGGCTGAAGTACACCTACTTCAGCGACATCTTTGCGGCACTCGAGCAGGCGGGAGAGTTGGTGGAACGCGACGAACCGGAATCGTTCTGGGATGGCGTGAAGCGGTTTGTCGCGGGGCGGAAACGCATCGTTCCGACAAACGTCATTATTCTCTTTTCCGACATGATCCAGGAATCCAGCGAATATTCATTTGCCGGTCCCGAAGGGTGTACTCCGGAACAGTCCCAGGTCATTCTCGACAAGCTTAACGCTTACCATCACATCCCCGACCTCCGAGATTGTCTTGTCTTTGTGAACGGCCGCACCGGCAATTCGAACACGCAGGTCGAGAACATCCAGAACTTCTGGGCCAAATACTTTAAGCAAGCGGGGGCGACGCTCGAGGCATACGACTACGACGCGGGGCCGCAGATCACGACGTTTCTCGGGCAACGCCTCCTTGCGGCGCGTTGATTCCCCGGGGCTGGTGCTCTGACGAGACTATTCTCGGATGGCGCCATTTCTCGTTCATTTACCGTCCTCAATTCTCAATCTTCAATCTTCGATTCTTCTTTCGCCTCTTGATGTCCCATCCATATTTCGTCATATCGACCTTCCCCCGGCGAAACACCACCCCTTCCTTCTCAAGCAATCGCCGTTGCTCTTCCCCCCGGCTGCCGGGAAGCGAGATCATTCCGCGTGCATTGATGACGCGTTGCCAAGGTATGTCTGTTCCCGGAGGAAGATTGTGAAGCGCATATCCGGCAATGCGGGGTTGGCTGGGAAATCCGCTGACACGAGCCACAGTTCCGTACGAAGCAACTTTGCCCCGGGGAATCCGGCACACCGTTCTCCAGATGCGTACATAGGAACTCCGTATTGTATCGCTGCCCATGGCGGCCCTTTCCTGTGAGGGAATGACGATCACCCGCAGTCACGCGGAAAGATTAATCGGATGGAAATATAGAACCCTGTAATTCGATTTGCAACGCTGGAACGCGACAGTGCGCATCCGGGCACGGCGGAATCGAAACACTCCCACCGCACCGGATGCTAGAGACAATACGGCCTATTGAAAACGTCTCATCGGTGTCGAGCATGGGCGAGGAGAAATTCTTTCCGCGCCACGCCGCCGCTTACGACCCAGAGTACGCCTGTCCCTGCCCAGGCCATGCACTTGAGAAACCCTCTTCGGTCGATGCCATCGTTGTTCCCGATGTTGTCGAGAATTGTCTGCTTCCGCATGATTCACCTCGCGATTGGTATCTTGAACCATTGACTGTTCCCATGTCAAGAAAGACCTGCGACGGTGTCGTTTTATTCCCCGGCGAGGCGCCGGTGGAACCCGAGGGAATTAAATCGTATAGATAACGGTCAAGACCTATAGGGGGAGTATCCAGAGGGTGATGCAACCCAATCCATCCGACCGGACGCGCAGGTTCGAGGAAGCGATCATGCCACATATCGCGGCCGCGTATAACCTTGCCCGGTGGATCACACGGAGCGCGACCGATGCCGAGGACATTGTCCAGGAATCGTGCCTCCGCGCCTTCAAGTACTTCGATGGATTCAAAGGGGGGAGCGGTCAGGCGTGGCTGTTTACGATCGTCCGGAATGTCAGTTTCACCTGGCTTGAACAGCACCATCCCATGTCGCTGAATGTCCCTCTTGACGAACAGGAGGAGGAGGCAGCTGGCGAGGACCCCGAGGCCGCCCTGCATCAGGCGATTGACGGGGTCCTTTTGAAGATTGCACTGGACAAATTGCCTGTAGAGTTCAGAGAGGTCATCGTTCTTCGGGACATGGATGGGCTCTCGTACAAGGAAATCGCGCTCATCGTGGATGTTCCGTTAGGGACGGTGATGTCCCGGATTGCACGGGGAAGAAAACGCCTCGCGCAACTCGTCAGCACGCCCGACAAGCAGAGGCAATCTCCCGATGACATGCCCTGAAGTCCGATCACATATCAGCGCGTTTATCGACGGGGAACTCGATCCGATAGTGGCCCAGGAGATTGAGCGCCATATCGAAGAATGCCACGCGTGCCTTGCGGAATTGAATCGAATGCAATGGCTCGCGAAGTCCCTTGGCGAGAAGCCGATTCCTTATGAGCTCCCACCAGGGCTTCAAAGCCGGGTCAGAAAGGCCATCCTTCGTGAGGCAGGAGTGGGTCTTCATCGGTTTACCCGCTCACCCCGGGTCCTGGTGCTTGCGCTGTCTGCCTTCGTGATCGTTGCAGCAACGTGGTGGGTCACTGCCCGCTTCTACAGCACATCGCGCGAAGAGCTGTTGACCCAGGAAATCCTGCAGAGCCATGTGCGCTCCCTCATGCCGGACCATCTCATCGACGTACCCTCCGCGGACCAGCATACGGTCAAACCGTGGTTCGATGGCAAGGTCGATTTTTCCCCCACGGTGCCGGACTTGAGTGCTGAAGGATTTGTCCTTGTCGGGGGCAGACTCGACTATGTCGACGACCGGACTGTTGCTGTCATCGTCTATAATCGGCGACTGCACGTTATCAACCTCTTCACCTGGCCCAATTCCAGCAAGGGGGAGAAGGAATTCTCCCTGGAAACAGACAAGGGATACCATCTCATCTCGTGGCACCGGGAAGGGATGACCTACTTCGCGGTCTCCGACGTGAGTTCCGCCGACCTCAAGGAGTTCATCCGGGCCTATTCCAAATAGGCTGTGCCACCTCTCTACGAATACAGCGGCCCCTATGCCCCGAGACATGGAATTGCTGCGGACGCTCGGGTAAGATCCGGATTCGAAGAATGATGACAGGGTCACTGAGGACAAGAATCAACCACAACAAAGCAGTGGCTCTGGTTCATCAGCCTTAGTGTATACTCTGACCTGAGCCAGGGATCGCACCTAGAAAGGAGAATCCACTGAATAGAGAATCACCGCGTTGATCATAACGATGTGCGTCTCACCATCGCGTTGTTGGATTCTGATCTGCCAGGGACACACCCGTGCTCTCAGGCCGTTCCCCGATGCAGCGAGCGATATTCCGTCCGCCGGAATGCGACCTGTCGGAGACGCGCCATACAATTTCAGAAGATTTTCGGCATGATGTTTCATGTCGATCTCCAGCAATTTCGTCCCCGTCCGGGTCTTTGTAAAGATCAACGTATCGATCTTGTCGGATACGCGATAGGAAATTCCCTCAGCACGGAACTCCCCCTTTTCACCACCGATCTCATATACCTGCAATTGCGCCATCCGATTGAAACCGGTCAGATCGAATTCCTTGTCCGGATCGAGAGTGACAATACCCCCTGAACCTTCCGCCCATCGCTCGACGTACTCCAAGCCCATCAGTTTTGCAACCTCGGCGGGACTCTTGAATGCCATCCCTGAAGGAATCGAGTCGGCTCTGAGTTTTTCATCGAACCACATTTGAATGTCAGCAAAGCCGTGGTTGTCGTGCAGATAACTCAGGATCGCGCTGATCTGCTTCGCGTCCTGGAGCGACACTTCGCCGTGAACCCTGTGGATCTTCCCGTCGGTAAGGATCCCCGTGCGACTGACGAGCCGTTCGAGTCGCCCGATCTGGCTTTCTTTCGCAACGGTGAACATTCCCCATGGACCCGCGCTCACGAGAAAAGTGAAGAGGCACAATGACACGGGTATCGCCTTGATGCTTTTGGTTTTACTCAATGTAAAGTAGAGGACCAGAAAGAACAGCCAGATGCCCAAGGCGATCGCAATGTATCTTCCTTCGGTCACTCCATATTCCGAAACCCTTCGCCAGACCGCGAGCAACAACATCGCGTCGAGCGGGACAAGGACGATGTAGAACCACCGGGCGACTCTCGCAATCCAGACGTTGCCTGATCGCCCTGCCAGGGGATGCAGCAACAGGAGAGACAAAATCCCGGTTCCGGAAAAACCGAGGATCAGTTTGCTCACCCATCCTTGAGGCCAATCCCAGGCGGCAACGACCTTCGCAAGATAGGCGTAGAGGATGACGAGATAAATCAGGACGATCGGCAAGAGAATGTACTGCGCAAACACCCTGAGACCCTTGGGATATTCCGTCAACGTCTCAAGCCGGCCCAGCTCATCCGGAACGCCTGCGAGGAAGAACCACGTGGTAAATACCCCACTGATGAGGATCCAAAGTTCGAAATATCGCTTTCCGGGAATAAACACACCGAACAGGTTGTGAAGAGCTGCCATGGCGATCGCAAGCCCGACATAAAGGACAAGGGAATAGAGAACTGACGTCAGGACTCTCAGCAGGAGGATCTTATTGTAGTTCCAGAAGCCATTCAGCTCTCCTCTCGCGGTGAACGGCGATACTGCGACAAAAAGGTGAAGGGCGGCCGCCAGGACGAAAAACCGGAAGACGGTTACATACGGGGCGTTCGTCAGGTCCGTCGGAATCGTGCATGCGTACCCAACGAGCAGAACAACACCGACTCCCTGAAGTCCAAACGAGGCGAAAACTGAAAAGCCTTTCTTTTCGGCCAAGAGAGCCAGTGCAGTGAGGAGCGGGATGCCGAGAACTCCTGCGAGAAGAATATTGAAAAGGAGCGTCGGTTCGGCGGGCCCTTCGTGGTCAACGAGGATAAGGGCAGAAGCCGTGGCAAGTACAGAAGCACAGAGGACAACGGGAAAGCGACGAAAGGTTGTCCCCGCTTCCTTGAATGACTGGCGGAAGGATGGGAGTTTCATCGGAGGCCTCGGTGGATAGGAAGGAAACGCGACACGGTCGTATCGATGAAGAGCGGGTGGACGGCAAAGCACGCGCTATAACTTATTGAGATGAAAGAGAAGAAACAATGGCGGGCGAGGTCAAGAACGAATTCCGACCTCTGAATTCTGAACTGAGATCTGTGAATTCGGCGGAATCGCGGGTGCTCTACGAACGTCCATCCTGACTGCGGCGATCAGAGTTCAGCGTTCAGCATTCGTCTTTTCCGTCGAGATGAGCGTGTACATCGCCGGGATCACGAAAAGAGTGAGAACGAGCGAAAAGAAGAGACCGCCTATCACAACGATCCCCATCGACACACGGCTCATCGCGCTTCCGCCGAGAGCGAGCGCGATCGGCAAGGCGCCGAGCATCGTGGCCAGGCTCGTCATGAGGATGGGTCGAAACCGGGCCGTCGCGGCGTACTGTGCAGACTCAAGAAGAGCATGGCCTTTCTCTTTTTGCTGGTTCGCAAATTCCACGATCAGAATTCCGTTCTTCGTGACGAGCCCCACCAGCATGATGATCCCGATTTCACTGAAGATGTTCAGCGTCTTGCCGAAAAGCCAGAGCGAGGCCAGTGCTCCTGCGAGCGCGAGCGGCACCGTCAGCATGATGGTGAAGGGGTCCCTGAAGCTTTCAAACTGCGCTGCCAGGACAAGATAGATGAGCACCAGCGCAAGCAGGAATGCGAAGACGATGTTCGACGTGCTCTCCGCATAGTCCCGTGAGGGTCCGGACAGCGCCGTGGTGAAGGTCTGGTCCAAAACCTCCCGTGAAATGCGGTCCATTTCGGCGATCCCATCGCCGATCGTTCTTCCCGGCGCGAGACCCGCACTCACCGTCGCCGCCTTGAAGCGGTTGAAGTGGTACAATTGCGGCGGAGCGCTCGCCTCGTTCATTTGCACCAGGTTATCCACCTGCACCAGTCGACCCCGGTTGTTCCGCACGTACAACGATTTCAAATCAAGCGGCTCGTCACGATTCTCGCGGTCGACCTGGCCGATGACCTGATATTGAAAGCCATTCATTTCGAAGTACGAGAACCGCGTTCCGCTGAATGCCAGCTGCAACGTCTGCGCGATATCCATCACCGAGACGCCGAGGCTGCGGGCGCGGTCACGCTCAATCGTGAGGTCGATTTGCGGCTTGTTGAATTTCAGGTTGACATCGGAATTCAGAAAGACGCTGCTCTTCCCCACCTCCTCCATGAACCGCGGGAGCGCTTGTCGGAATTTCTCAAAGTTCTGATTCTGCAACACGTACTGGACAGGCATCCCGCTTCGACCGCCTCCACCGCTTGCGGAGATTGTCTGCTCCTGGTTCACAAAGACCCGCGCTTCCGTCATATCCCGGCTCTTCGACGTCAAATAGTCCGCGATCTGCTGCTGCGAGCGGCGTCGCATGGACGGGTCGGTGAGCAGCAACCGAATGCCGCCGGCATTGACCGCCCCGCCTCCGTAACCGGGAGCAGTCACACTGAGACAGACGCGTTTTTCCGGCAACGAATCGGCAACGAAGGCCGATAGCCGGTCCATGAACCTGTCAGTGTATTCAAACGACGCTCCTTCCGGCGCTGTGACATTCACACGGAGGTAGCTCCTGTCGTCAAGCGGAGCCAGTTCTGTTTGAAGCACTCTTCCAAAGAGGACGATGAGTCCGAGCGACAAGGCGATAACCACGATTGCCCGTGAGCGGTGCTTCAGGAATCGGGTCAGGAGGCCTTCATAGAGTGCATTCAATTTTTCGAAGTATCGCTCTGTTATTTCATAGAAGCGGGTATGTTTGCGATGCTTCCGGATCATCCGCGCATTCAGCATCGGGGTAAGCGACAGCGAGACGAACGCTGAGATCAACACCGCTCCGGCAATCACCACGCCGAATTCGCGGAACAGCCTGCCGACAAATCCTTCAAGAAATATGATCGGAAGAAAGACTGCGGCGAGCGTGATGGATGTTGAGATGACCGCGAAGAAGATTTCTTTGGATCCGGCAAATGCAGCTTCCACCGGCGCAAGCCCCTGCTCCACCTTTTTGAAGATATTCTCGGTCACGACAATCCCGTCGTCGACCACCAGACCGGTCGCGAGGACAATCGCCAGGAGCGTCAGGATATTGATGGTGAAGCCCATCACATACATGATGAAGAACGCGCCCACGAGCGAAACGGGGATATCGATCAACGGGCGGAACGCGATGATCCAGTCGCGGAAAAAGATGTAGATGATAAGGATGACCAGGAGAACGGCGATCAGGATCGTCTCCTCGACCTCCTTCACCGATTGCCGGATGAACCGGGTGTTGTCGATGGCGACATTCAGTGTGTAGTCCTTGGGGAGATCTTTCTTGATCTGGTCCAGCCGCCGGTAGAACTCATCGGCGATCTCCACATAGTTGCTCCCTGGCTGGGGAACGATCCAGACCCCCACCATCGGCTCACCCGACTGTTTCAGGATCGTTTCCTCGTTCTCCGGACCGAGATTCGCGAAACCGATGTCCCGAAAACGAACCGTCTTCTTCCCGTCGGACTTCACGATGAGGTTATTGAACTCCTCCGCCGTGGTCAACCGGCCCTTGGTGTTGACGGTGAGCTCGGTCTGGTTTCCGACGATCTTGCCGGAAGGGAGATCGACATTTTCCTCGTTCAGCGCGTTCATGACGTCCAGGGGCGTCAGACCGTACTGACGCGAGTTTCATCGGGTCCATCCAGAGTCGCATTGCGTAGCGCTTCTGCCCCTGGATCTGCGTTGAACTCACTCCCGGGATGGTCTGGAGATTCTGCGCGACAACGTTTTCGGCAAAATCACTGAGCTCGAGTTGATTCTTTGTGGAACTCTGAATGGTGAGGGAGATGATCGCGTCGGTATTCGCATCGGCCTTCGTGACAACGGGCGGAGCGTCAATGTCCTGAGGGAGGGATCGAGCCGCTGCCGAGACTTTGTCCCGCACGTCGTTGGCGGCCGCTTCCAGATCTGCGTCCAGATTGAATTCTACGGTGATATTGCTGGCACCCTGACTGCTGCTCGAAGAGATGATTCTCACCCCGGGAATCCCGTTCAGCGCCTTTTCCAGCGGTTCGGTGATCTGAGATTCGACAACCCCCGCATTTGCCCCCGTGTAGTTCGTCCGCACGCTGATGATGGGCGGATCGATGGCAGGGTATTCCCGCACGCCGAGGAACTTGAAACTGATGACGCCGAACAGGATGATCGTGAGAGACATCACGATCGCCAGCACGGGGCGCTTGATGCTTATGGAGGCAAGGCTCATGCGGAGAGAGAGTTGTCTTTTCCCGGGAGGACGGTGGGACTATTGCAGAACGACCTGGACCTGCGTTCCAGGGCGGATCTGCATGGTGCCGGTCGTGATGATGGTGTCACCGGCGGATATCCCCTCGGTGATTTGTACGGACGATGGAGTCCGAATGCCGGTTTTCACCGGAACAGCCATCGCCAATCCGTTTTTCTGCACAAGGAGCGTCTGGCCTTTGAGAACAGGGATCACGGCGCTCGTCGGGACCAGCAATGCATCGGTGATGTTCTTCAGCCGAAGTTCAATTTGGACAAACGCTCCCGGGTAGATCTTCTCGGCCCTGTTGTCGCATAATGCCCGAAGCAGCAATGTTCCGGTCGCCTGATCGATCTTCGGCTCGACGGCATAGATTTTTCCGACAAATCGGAGTTTCGGTTCGTCGCTGCTGAAGAAGACGAGATCCCCGGGCGCCACAAGGCCGGCATATTTCTCCGGGATGGCAAAATCCACCTTCAGCGGATTCACCTTCTGGAGGGAGGCAATGCGTGTCGTCTGGGAGACATAGCCACCCTCGCTGACATCCCGCAAACCGACGATGCCATCGAACGGCGCGCGGATAACCCGTTTCTTCACCGCGGCGATAAGATTGTCGCGGTCAGCCCTGAGCGTATTGACCTGATTGAGGGAAACTTCGTACTGCTCCTTGCTGATCGCATTCTTTTCGAACAGCAGGCGTTGACGTTCGGCCTGGTCCGCGCTCAGCTGGATCTGTAGCTCAACCTTTTTCAATTGTGCTTGCAGGTCATCGTCGTTGATCTGGACCAGGATGTCATTCTTCTTGACGTGTCCCCCCTCCTGAAATGAGATCTTCTCAATTCGTCCTGCAGATTCCGCTACCAGGTCAACGGATTCCGAGGCAAGGGCGGTACCCGAGGAGCGGACGATATTGTCCAATGACTGAGGACGGACGACCACCCCGTTTACGACAAGTCTGGCCGCCCGACCATTGGATCGGGTCTCAGGGTCGTTGCTTTTCGGGCCGCAGGAGGAGAAGATGATGGTACAACAGATCACCGCGACGAGGAAGCGGACGTGGAGCGAAGTGTGCATGGTTCGGGGAAGCATTCCATGCAATATCGCGAAAGATTTCTCGACTTACAATGCTTCTGTCTCGGTTATCGAGGAGAGGAAAAACGATCGTCAACTATTGCCGGCCCGTGGCGGACTCTTTTTCGTGATTCTCACCGTTACGGTGAATTGATGGCTCCGTTCGGGATTCTCCTGAACAGCCAGGCTGCCACGCCACAACGCCCCTGTCGGCTTCCTGATTTGCCAGTTGCTCGTGCCTTGAGCATCGCTCCCGGTCTTCTTCCATTTTCCAACGTCGGCAAGGATGCGTTCGAAGTATGACCGAAGGGACACGCTGCTGGAGTCTGATGTTCCGTGCAAGACTAATTTCCACTGATCGGTATCGCCTTCCGTGCTGACGATATCCCATTGGCCATACGCGGGGGCGATATCCACATTCGGAATCAACTGATCTGCCAGCGCTGCGCGGACAAATGCGGTGTGCGGGCTCCAGCGATATTCTTCAATGAGCGCAATCTGCTCCGCGTAGCCCTCCCCTTTCAGCAATGCAATCACATGTAATGCCCCGTCGATGCCGGCCGAAAGGCCGGCTGCAGTGATGATCTTTCCGTTGCCGACATAGCGTTGATCGTTGACGACGTGAACTTTCGGAAACTGGTCTTTCAATCGTTGAAGATTGCCGTTGGTCGTGGTAGCGGAAAGACCGTCGAGCAGGCCTGCGCTGGCGAGGATAAACGCGCCGTTGCAGACAGACATCGTATGGCCGATCCGTGCCGATTCATCGGCTATCCATTTGAGCGTTGTGGAGTCTCCCTGGGTTGCTTTCACTTCACCGCCTGGAATGACGAGAACATCCGGCAACGGGACGTCATCGAATGAGTATTTTGGGGTCACTGTCAAACCCATGGCGGTCGTGATCGGCTCCTTTGTACGGGCGACAGTGTACACGTCGAAATTCGCTGCACCGAACATCTCGTATGGGCCCGTGAAGTCGATAACCTCGACCCCATCAAAAATGAGAACTGCCACCTTCTTCATTTGTTCAGCCTTCGCCGCCACCGCCTTTGCTTCCTGCTCGCTAACCAGCGGCATTCCACAGGCCGGGCAAATCCCAGGCTTGTCGAAATACTTTGTATCGCAAGGAAGTCCGCAGGGCGAACACACATAGCGTTGTGCCTGAGGCTGCGCCCACCCCACCCCGATTCCCGCGATGAAGATGAGAAGGCACATACGGAGTCGTTGTGCATCCATTGCCAGACAGGTGCTCTTCGAAGCTTGCATCGGCTTCTCCCCTTCTATCGATTGTCTTGTCATCCCAGCTTTTTCAGTGCCGGCATTATTTCGTTGAACATCTCATGCGATTGGAGACGGAAGAGTTTCCGGTACGTCGTTGGCTTGATCCCGTAGCGGCGCTCGAACGCTCTGCGGAAGGCATCCGCACTCGCAAACCCGACAGACCTGGCAACGTTCTCGACGGACTGTGCCGGAGCAATAAGGCGCTCACGTGCCTGCCCCAGACGCACACCTTCGACAAAAGAACCCGGCGTGAAGCCAACGGCATCTTTGAACCGGCGGGTGAAATGACGCGGACTCATACATGCACGCTCTGCCAACACCGGCACGGAGAGATCCTCACGAAGGTGCCCCTCGATCCAGGCGGCGAGGTCGGCGAATCGGTCCCTCGACTCGGTTTGGAATCGCAGAGGCTCCGAGAACTGTTCCTGCCCGCCGGGACGCTTGAGGTAGACGACGAGCTCGCGCGCGACGGCAAGGGCAACATGCGGACCGAAATCTTCTTCAATGAGCGCAAGGGAAAGATCGATCCCCGAAGTCACCCCAGCACCGGTGTAGAAAGGTCCATCCCGCAGGTAAATGGCGTCCGGGTCGACTTTCAGGCGAGGGAAGCGGTTCGCAACATCCCGGGCGAACCGCCAATGCGTGGTCACCCGGCGATCATCCAGCAATCCCGTGGCCGCCAGCGCATAGATCCCGGTGCATACGGACGCAACGCGCCGGATTCCCTTGGCGCGGCTCGCGATCCATGATGCCGCCTTTCGCTGAACGGCCGGCACACGCAACCCTTTTCCGCCGGGGATGATCAGCGTGTCCAGCTTTCGCACGTTTTGCATCGTCGTATGGGGAGTGAAGACTATTCCCGACTCCGAAGTAAACGGCTTCGTGTTCAGGCCAACGATGATGACGTCGTAGCAACGCTCGGGTTTGCCATCGATCCCATCCAGTGTGGCACTGGTAAACGCATCGATCGGCCCGGCAAGATCGAGCGCCATGACTCCCTCGTACCCGAGAAACCCCACACGTTTTCGTTCCACGGTTCAACCTCCTCTGCTATAATACGAGTTTGCCCCCATGTCTCCTAGGACGAAGAAACGACATTTGCGGCCATGGGGTTCCAAATCGTCGAAGGGGTGGTGAAGGCCCATCGGGAGAAGTGCAAAAGAAGCCGGGGCAATGGATTTGCGGGATCTTCAGCCGCTCTCGCCCGCGATGTCATCACGCGGAGAGATACTACCTTTCCTTAAAGGCCAGAGTCCCGGAAGCGAGGGTCGACGATGTCTCAACACGTGCAAAAAAGCGAACCTCTTCGTGAGGCGCCTGGATCGAGACTACCCGTTCAAACTATGGATCGCCGTCATGCACTCTGGCTATCCCTATTCCATTTTGAGCGAGAGTGCTTGTTGGTATTGGGTGGAAGGTAAACATGCATTGACCGCACGTGGAGTTAAACCGGCTAAAGCAAAATGACCCCGTGCCCCCTGCATTGCTGACATCCGATCGCGCCGTTGTGCTATCGGTGAGAACTGCTCCCTATTGGGACCCGTTTCCCATTCTGAATCCATCCCGCACTAGGATCGGCGAGTGGACTCGTCCATCGATTCTGAAGGGTGAACTCCTTCAATTCGTTGTTCTCCAGGAAAAGAACAACACCGTCCGGCTGAATGGATATTGCGTTCGCATATTCAAGAGCACTGAAACTTGTAACAATCCAGGGGTTCATTCTAATGATAATGAGACCATTGTTGCATCCAATCAGATACTGATCATCACGAGTGATGTCGCACAACGTGCCCATAGACTTCAACTGTGGCTGTGGAGCGGAGACGCCAAAATAGTCTCCAAAGAAGATGCGGTTGCCGGCGGTTATCAGGACGATGGTTCTATGATTGAAAAATTTCAGATCTGTAACTACTATCCCAAAGTCGATATTACACTGGAATCCCGCAACAATACCGCCACCGCCCACCCTCCACACGTTCGCACCATTGCTCGATTCCTGATCCCTATTGGCAATGAATGATTGATCGTTCGAGATCGCGATCGGTGATGCTCCGGGGAAGGTGCGAATTGTCGTATCCCTTCTGAAATCCCGGAGCCCGATCAGCCCTGCATCACCATCAGTGGCAATGAGGGAACCATCCGGGCTGAACTTGGTAGCGTGAACGGGCTGGGGCTTATTCCATTCCTTGAACAATGATCCATCGTTCAAGCGCCACATTTTCACCCTTCCGGTATTCTGAACATTGTCCGTGAACCCGGCGACGACAAATTGATTGGCGACGTCGATGTCAATGGAATTTGCGGTGAGGCCGTCATTTTGAAATTGCCGATACGTCTGGTACCCGGGTGAAGTCAGGACGAATATGTCCCCGCTATTGTTGCCCGTAAGTGCAATGAGTGATCTATCGGGTGACGCGCACATGGTTCCATAGCTGCCGGTGAAGACACTGCGCCCGTTTACCAGATCCGGCCAGAAGCCGACAAGGACTGAAGGTGATGGATCACTCAGCCTGTTTCCGATAAACAACCTTACACGATAAGAAAAGTCGGATGTCGTGTCCGGCGGAGAATCGGTGTACCGGGTCGTGCTGATGGTTGTCCGCCCTATCTCTTCGAATGTGCCCGACGCTACACCTCGCTCGACGACAAATCCGGACCCAATCGCGACATTTCTGTTCCAGGTCAATTGAACGGACGTTCGATTTACAGTGTTTGCGGTGAGTGATGTTGGCGGAAGGAGCGTGAAGTAAACGGATGCCTCAGTATAAGGAGTGTAAAACCCATTCGGCAGAACTGCTCTGAGTCTGTAATAGAGAGTGTCGCCTGCGAAACCGATGACGGTAGTATCCTCAAATCTTGCACTGTTGGCCGGCAGATCCGCCACCCTGGCGTAACTGTCAGTTGATCCGATTTTTCTTTCGAGCTGGAAACTCAATTCCGACGATGTATTATCCTTCCATGCTATCCGGCAGTCGTTCGGGCCGAGAAATGCAAGGTCCACATTCGAGGGAGCGAGAGGCTGTGTATACAATCCGGTCCATGCAACATTGGACAATTTCGTGGTATTCGAACCGAAAATGCTGTAAACGGCGAACCCATGGAAACTCGATTGTTCAAAGAGACGGACAAAAGTGACAGTCGATGTCGTCCCGGACACCGTATCGATTGGGGTGAAGATGAAGTTGTTCACCGAATCTTTTTGGAAGGAATATTCTACGATGGTCCGCAGGAGGGACATCCTGCCCTGGCCCGGGTTTGGCAGGTTGTTCTTCCAGCTGATCGTGATGAACGTCTCACTTGCGGAATCAATTTTCAAATCGCTCGGGGGAGCAGCTGTCATATTTGGATCGAACGGGTTATTGTACTCCACGGGGACGTCGCAGCAATTGAAGATGAACGCGGTGGAGCAAAGGAGGATCGCCAGAACCGTAGTCGACGTTTCTATTTTCATCACCATCATCGTCCTAAATTGCTATTTCGATGACCCAGAAGACCGCAAAGGCGGCAAATGCAGGACCGAGGATACTCGATGAAGCTCGATAGTCTGTTCGTCCGCGATCAATTTTGCTGCGCAGGCCAAGGATGACATCCGGCGAGACCGCTCCCTGATACTCTTGTTCGTAGATTCGGACTCTCTGATGCAGGTAGATTGAAGCGGCAGCCGCGGCGACCGCGATTCCTGCACTTATCCACTTCAATGTCCCGAAGAGCTGCCGCCTCCGCTGAAGGGACGTAAAGGAAAATGAGAGGCTGTCCCGGTTCTTCGCGAATGCATACCCTCGCTTTTCAATGTTCTTGAATCCCTCCTTCTGGAGGAGAATATCATAGATCCCTGTCGGCACAAGGCGAATGAGAGGCGGTTTCCACGTGCCGAGCGTATCGGGTTTGACCGATGTTAGGGACATGGCGTTCTGGTAGACTTCGGCTTTCTTTCGCATGACGAGCATAATACTCACGTTGCCGTCGTCACGCGAATCGACAGTAACAATCGCGAGGCTGGAATCAACGATTACAGGATTCTTGAGGCTGTCGGTCTTTACCGGCTTCGCGAAGATCGTATCAGGAGGTACATTCGGCTCCAATCGCTTCTGTGCACTGCTGTCATGACCGCCAGAAGTCGCTCCAAGAGCGCCCGAAATCCCGAGGAACACAAATGCTGTCAAAAGCACGAATTTCATAGTCATCCTTTTCCTTCACTAGGATCTTTCCCAGTCGTGTATCCTACTATGTGCTGCGGTGCCGGCGATCGCATGTCTCCGATAGTAAGGAACACGACGGCGAACATGTCCCCCAATGAATCTGGAATCCGGAGTGCGACGACGGGTCATAGCCAGCGGAACTTACGAGGGGAGGGAATCATCCCAGGGGGGATTCTACCAGAGGGTGGTATCCTTCACCAGGCGAGGGGAAGACGTGAACTTTGCCAGAATTTCATTCACCTGGATTCTGTTCATGTCTCCCTTCGGCCGTTACTTCAAAATCACGTTTAAGGCGCGAACGGGCATTGCTCTCTCGAAATCCGATTGGCACTTCCGCCTGATGGGAGGCGGAGAGAGTCTGCTTTCAAAGAGCTGAGCAACTCTTAGAATATACACCGGGCAGATCCGGTAATCAAGGAGAACCTCGATCGGGGTTTCTCTTTGCTCACCGATGTCCGATCACGAGGCTGAACAGAAATGCAGCCGGGCATTCGGCGAAGCGGATCAAAGGCCAGCATCTCCCGCAAGGGAAGAGCCACAAACGCTCCTTGGTTCATTGGCCAACATTTGACTGCGGAAGATCGTACAGTTCATGGCGATGATGGCCTCATATTGGGCAAACTACTATTCCCCGTTTGGACAATGTCGACAGCGAACCGCGCATGGCACCTCGGAACGTCACCGCCCGATCGTCCGAGCACAACAAGGTCAATCATGTCAAGAACCGCAACCTACCGATGAGCGAATCGATACGGGGAATGCTGATAGAACTGAATCCAACGACGCCCGCAGAGCCTCGCGAACGAGAGGAGCTAGCCAGCCAAGGAAAACGTCTTCACCAATGCGTCCAAAGCAAGCTGGCGAGCTTCATTCGTTACAGGTGACGTATGCATCATGGCCAACAGAGACGGGCGTGAAGTCGTCGTCTATCAAGGAAGTTTTCAGGTGTGCTCAGGTTGGCACGAGGGGACCCGTGATGAAGATCTAAGGCGAACATCCTTGACCGGAATTGGGGAGAAATGCAATTAGGCATGCCAGTCTCTCTTGCATTTCCAGCGCAGGATGGCTATATTGTAGACTGTATTGACGATGGATCTGGCCCTGTACCTTCCGTCTCCCCAAAATGAGGGCCTTCCTCGGTTGTCAGTCATCCATCGACCATCGCTAATTGTTGATTGTCTGGGGTAGTAGCTCAGCTTGGTTAGAGCGCCTGCCTGTCACGCAGGAGGTCGCGAGTTCGAGTCTCGTCTACCCCGCGAAGGGCTGTTCATTTGGCGAAGGCCAAATGAACAGCCCTTCGAATCCAGATTTCAGACATCGGAATTCAGATATCTGATATTATCGGAGGCTGATCGTAGAAGAAACGCTTGCCTTCCGCAAATTGCCTCACACTGTCTTCTGTCCCGCTGTGAAGTGTTCCTTCCGCGCAACTGACATATCGATGGTTTCATCTTGGTTTGTTTATGCAATTCAGAGTGAGTTCGACAGCTCCTTCCACCTCGGTCATACGCACGATCTCGAGTTGCGGGTGATGTATCATAGTGCAAAGGGGGAGCGATGATGAGGGAACGGGCCGAATTCTGATATCAGATTTCGGATTTCTGACATCTGATATTAGCGGCGGCTGATGGAAGAGGCTTTTGCCTTCCTGAGATTCTCTTCTGCCGTCTTCCGGCTTGCAGATATTATTCTGCACAGCTCATCACACTCGGATTCTAGCGGGGCGACCGTCTCCTTCTGAATCATTTTGCTCTGCTCAATCATCCTCAGCCAGATGAGAGACTCGTTCAACTCCTTCCGCACAACACCGAGTTTGTGAACGAAATCGTTTCTGCTTTCCGCCCCTCGGACTTCAGCATAGTTCGCTGCCACAGCCGTGCCCGATCGCAGAAGCTGCTCCGCGAAATGCCTTCCCGCAAATGTCTTCGGAAGTCGATCGCACAGATCCATGACGCGTACGGCAAACTCCGCCAGATGTTCTTGAATATCCGACCCTTTCACGAATCCTCCTCGGATTTGAGCACTAACTAAATGGTGGGGATGTCGGTCTCCATCACAGCCTCTCCTGTTTATCCAGTTGCCGAACCCCCTTCTATACATATACTCTCCTGGGCAGCGTTTTCCGATGCATGCATGAAGTTTATTTGACAGGGAACAAGTAGGAGCTCGACGGGAAGAAGTCGCGGATCCCGACTCGATTAGGATCAGGGCACTTCTACTTCAGAGAGAGCCTTTCAGTCGAGAAGGTGCCATTGATCGTCCCTCCTTACAACGAATCCCACACCGTGATCGATGTGGGATTCGATATCCGGAACAATAGCGAACCGATTGACGACTTATTTGAGGAATAGCATTTCCTTTGTTGCCGCAAATGCCCCGGTCTGCAAACGATAGTAGTATGTGCCACTCGACATATTTGCTGCATTCCATTCCCGAGAATAATTGCCCGCCGGCAAGTCTTCCGAGACGATTGTTGCCACCTCTTTTCCCATCACTTCAAATACTTTGAGCGACACGAATGATCGTGACGGAAGACTGAAGGAAATCGTTGTCGACGGATTGAAAGGATTGGGATAATTTTGCAGGAGAGCAAATCCCGTGGGGCGAACCTCGAACTGCTCATTGACGCCCGTACTGAGATCTTCAGAAAACAAACCCAGAGCAATGGATTCCCCCATTTTCCTGTATCCTGCTGTATCAGGATGGAGACCATCATTTTGATACGTCGACACAAGCCTCGTTGAATCCAGCGGATCGCGCATCGTCGCATCGAAATCAATGCACGCGTCAAAATTGCCCTTGGTCCGGATCCAATGATTCACGGAGTCCCGGCACGATTCACTGTATTGATTGTAGTACCCATTACCTTTGAAGGGCGTAATGGTGGCGCCGAAAACCCGTATGTTCTTGCCGTGAGCTTTGACAATCATCTGCTTGTATGCATCGATGAGATTTATGGCAGTCGACGTGGCAGCTGTGGCGGAGTGGACCCCGCCGATGTCATTCACCCCCTCAAGAATGATCGCCCAGCGTACCCCTTGCTGTTGGAGAATATCCCTGTCAAACCGGCTCACGCCCGTCGGGCCCAGACCGCCGAAAAGGACGCAATTCCCTCCAATGCCCATATTGAGAACACCGACGTGCTGCGTGCTTGAGTCTTCGAGAAGGCGCTCCGAAAGCACATCCGGCCATCGATTTTGCATGTTGGTTGTCGAACCTCGCCCATCGGTAATGGAGTTTCCAAGAATTGCCACACATGCGGCCGTGGACGGGGCCAGTACCTCAATCGCATTGATGTTGTACCAATGATCCGTCGTAACTGCCCCTGCGAAATCGGTCGTTGTGGTCGTATTGCCGGGGATGATGTACGACGTGGTGCGAGAACCGGGGTGCCCGGTCACACTGGTCGATGTTTGGCCATAGTAGATGGTGATAGCGATATCCGTTCTTGGCGTCAATGGAAACGCAATTGGATCCGAGGTCACGACAGCGCCGGGGTTCATCGTAACCGCAGCGATGCCGCTAAATCTCAGTTCGGCGTTGGTTGGCAGGTTAATCGCGCTGCCGCCGGCTGACACCGCAATTTGAACGGAGTTCATCGTGACGGCACCGGTACTGAATTCATTCGAAAACCTGACGCGTAAGGAGTCTCCGCCGATGGAGACCCGAACAACCTGCCGCAGAGAATTGTTTGTTAAGCCCGGCGAAGGAGGCAAGTTCCCCGGTTCGACCAGCTGCGGTGCCGTACTCCAAGTCCCAACCCAGTGCGGGGCGGCATCGCCAACAGTCGCGGTTTGACTACTACAAAATGAGATGAAACTGAAATTTCCCAGTGCGATGACCAAGATGAGTGGGAGACGATTTAGGCGCAGCCGAGACCGCACAACGCAGGACAACCTATCAGTCATGACCATTTGTTCCTCAATTTCAATGTTACGGTTGCTGAATTATTTCAAGAGCAGCATTGATCGTGATGCGGTCAGGTTGCCGGCCCGCAAACGATAGATATACACTCCGCTCGAAAGCGGGCTCCCATCAAATGTGAACGAGTATGTTCCCGCCGGATATCTGCCGTCGGCCAGCACTTCGACTTCTCGTCCGAGAACATCGAACACCTCCAGCCGAACATCACTGTCTACTGTCCACTTCCCAGCGCTCAAGCCCCGCCGAAGGGGAGACTTGGAGAAGGGGAGACAATATGACTTTGTGACTTGGGGACTTTGAGACTTTGTGCTACCGTCAACGGATCAAGAGCATCGTCCGAACCGCGGAAAGTGCCCCAGCAGTCAAGCGATAGAGATAAACCCCGCTTGCCAGGTTCGCTCCGTCGAACGTAAAGGAGTATTTTCCAGCCGGATATCGAATGTTTGCCAACGTCGCCACTTGACGGCCGAGAACGTCGTAGACCACCAGGCGAACATCACTGTCCCCTGGCCACTGTCCCCTGATCACTGTTTTTGGATTGAACGGATTTGGAAAGTTCTGACTAAGTGAAAATCTCGTTGGCTTTCCGGTTCCTTGTCGGACATCTGTGAGCGAGTACGTAAAAGTTGATACGTCGCTCCAGGGACCAGCTCCTGCGATGTTGCTTGCCTGCACCTGCCATGAAAATTGCTGTCCTTCTGAATGACCCGAAAAGGTTTGCGACTGTATCCGTTGTCGTGGTTGACCTGAATCCCCTGTTGGGTGATTGCGTCGCCACGACCTGAATGGAATAGTGATCAGCATCCTGCACTTTGTTCCAGGAATACGTCACGTAGCCCGCCTGGTCTGGAACCGGAGTGGCCTGAAGCAGATGCGGTTTCGCCGGGGCTGCCAATGTGATGAACCTCCCGATATTGCTCCAGAGACTCACACCAGCCACGCTTTTCGGCTTGACACGCCAGGAGTATTGTTTCCCCTTGAGGAGGCCGGTGAACGTCCTTGCTGTATCACTGCATGCCGAATCGCTTTTATCCAAGACTGCAAACCCCGGGTCGGAGGAAATCTGGATGATATACTGTACAGCATTTTGGACCTTGTTCCAACGAAACGTAACGGTAGAGTCGAGGCCAGTTTGAAGATCGGTTGGATACCGTAACGAAGTCCATTCAATGTCCGACGTTCCGTTGGAAAGTGTCGGTCCTGTCCACGTAATCCATGGGGAAAGGTCCGTCGTATATGGCGTCGTAGCGATGTTCGTATTCACCGTGTCATTCCCAAGAAGAAACTTCTCCACAAAGGCCTCGATTTCGGGAATTTGGCTGCTTGGAACAGCGCAGTGCAGATGTCCGCCAACAATGGAAAAACCAAACCGATCTGGTATGCCGAGCGTACTGTAGATCTGTTGCACGGCTTTACTGTTGACATCGCACGATGGATTTGACAGCCACGTATAGTCTGGGTTTCCCGAGACATACAATGCGCGGGGGGCGCACATTGCACAGAGCTCATGATGGTCTTCAGGCAGTTTTGATACATTGGTCCCGGAAAATTGGAACATGCCCTCACTAAACCACTGATGACTGGTCGCACCGAGGGTTTCCACCGTTCCGGACGGCTCGGTCTGTGAATAACGCCACGACGTGGCGCCGCCGCCGCCCGACTCCTGTGCAATGGTCAGGGCAATTCGCTCGTCAAACGCCCCTGCAAAGAGTGCCATCTTGCCGGCATAGGAGCATCCGGTGACAGCAATGTGCTTTAGATCAATCGGAAGGACATTTTGAACCAGCTCCAGGCCATCAATTATGCGGCTGACTCCCCAGGCCCATGCACTATACTGTCCGGTATTGTCTATTGTAAGTGCCGGCCCATAGAGCAGGTAATACGGGTCCGTATTTGACGGGCTGTTGTACGTCGTCACCTGATCATGGTTGAATGTGATTTGCGCAATATTGCGACTGCTGAATATGGAAGATGGGAGACTGCCGCTCGGACTGTTCATCCCTATTACTGCAGGAAACGGTCCAGGCCCTGCAGGGAGGATAACTTGCGAAGTCAGGGTGAGCGTTTTGCCGTTCACGGTGACGTTCACTGTGAGGATGCCTCCGGAATACGACGCCGCTATGCTGTCCGGGCGAACCGGCTTTTGACCGATCTCATAATATTGTATCATCGAGCCGATTTCGGCTCGCCGGTATCGCCAATCGGAGAAGTTCGCGATGCGCCCTCTTCCATCAGACCATGCAAACGGATCGGGTAGCGCCGGGATGGCGGGGAGCGCGCTGAATGAAAGGAAGGTCGGATTCGGGTAGTCGGCGCCCGTATTCTCCGACTGATAGACAAAAGGGATGTTTCCTTGTGCAAATGAATTGACAACCAGACAACCATTTAGCAAAAGTACCAACACGAAAGTATTTGTTTTCATTTTGACGCCCCTGACGCCACACCGCTCCTCCCGAATTCCAGTGGGACCAGAATTTATGATCTGCTTTGCTCTTCCAAAAGGTACTGAGATCAAAAACCAGTTCAAATAGCAAAGGTGCGAACCTTGCGCCGATTGCAGGAACCCTGGCATGCCGACGCACAATTCCGTTTTGTCAGTGACGCGACCAGAACCCGCTGATCTGACAGGAAGGGGCTCTTAAGACGTGAATAGGTGGCCCATTCGACCGCTATTCGACGACGGATTGATTCCCGTTCAATTGTAGTCAATTGCGATCCCGTTTGACTCTCCCCTCCCGACAAACTACATACACGCCGGATAGAAAGGATGAGCATTGGCCACGAGGAAATGGCCGCGCTTGCCCAATGCCATGCGGTCGCGGGAAAAACCGACGAGGCAAGACAGGTCCTCGGACGTTGCCCGCCCATTGAATCGGCCGCAGGGAATGTCGCAAGAGGAATCTCACAGGTCTATGCTGCCCTTGGAGGCACAGACAGGGCGTTCGCATTGCTTCAAAGAGCTTACGAAGCGAAGGCGGAGGTCTTTGGGATGATGCTTGTCGATCCCAAATGGGATCCGTTCCGATCGGCGCTTTGCCGTCTACCTCGAGAAAGTTGGACTCAGCAACAACGAAGCGCCCCGATCTTCCCGTGGCGACTCCTCGGATACCGGATTGTGATTCTCGCATTCAACACCCGTATCCATCCTTAAGCCCTACCTTCTCTGCAATCCTTTCGATTGACCCCTCCCTTGACCGCATGACGATCGTTGATAGTGACCCTTCACTCCACGCTACACTATTATGAGATTTAGTGAGTCATGATTTGAATAGCGCACGCTCCTATGCAACATGCAATGGACTCATTCGCCAACCCCTGCGATAAACCGATCTATTCTTAAGGATGATTGAGAAAGCTTTCCGACTTGTGCGATCAGACATTGAACATCGTCACCGCTCTCTTTATCTTGACTCGTCAGGGTATTTCTCAGGAACCGAATTTGATCCAGCCAATTTCATCGACGAACCGAATCCGGTCCCTCGCCATCCTCTTTTGGTTTCTCGTCGTTCTCACCGCGACCGCTTTCGCGCTTGACCCGTCGCGATCGGTCTTGCGATATCGTCTCGACACCTGGACGACCGAGCAAGGACTGCCGCACAACAGTATCAGCAGCATCATTCAAACCAGCGACGGCTTTCTCTGGATTGCGACGCTCCGAGGTGTTGTGCGATTCGACGGAATCCAGTTTGAAGAAGTTCATATCCCACCTTCAATCTCCAATCGGTGCCGGAATTTTGTAAGCCTCCTGCAGACTCCCGACGGGAGCGTCTGGGTTGCCACTGAAGGCGCCGGGCTCCTCCGCGTACAGGACGATTCAATCCAGCCGTTTGATCCCGAACATGGATTTCCCGATGAACACGTCCAGTGCCTCGCCCTCGATTCCACCGGCGGCCTCTGGATCGGAACATGGTCGAATGGCCTGATCCGACTGGTTCCCCCGTATGACATTCATTCGGCCGAAAGGATCACCACGCATGAAGGGTTGCCGTCCGATCGCATCCGCGATATATGCGCGGGAGATTCAAACGATGCATGGATGACGACGCTCAGCGGAGATCTCTCTCATGTTTCCCTGGGCCGAAATTCCCGGGTGTCGGTTGAACGCATTGCAACCGAACGCCCTTCGCTCTATCTGTTGAAACGGAAGGATGGAACACTCTGCGTGAGTACCACAGACGGTCTGTATTCCTTGCATGAGTCGACCGTCGAACAGGTGCTTCCCTCCGCTGTCCCCGGGTCAGACTTCTATCTTGCGATGATCGAAGACCGTGATGGGAACCTCTGGGGCGGCTCGTATTTGTCCGGGCTTACTCGCAAGACGTCCGAGTCATTCGGAGAGTTGATTTCGAGTTTTACGAAAAGCAACGGCCTCGCCGGCAACTATGTCTCATCGATCTGTGAAGACTCGGAGGGCAGCCTGTGGATCGGGACGGAAGTGGGACTGAATCGATTGAGTGATGGATCGTTTATCACGCTCTCGCAGGATGACGGTTTCACTGATGATGTCATTGCAGCGATGGTTCAGACTCCGGATGGCACCATCTGGGGCGGGTCGGACGGTGCAGGGCTCCTGAAGATTCAGAACGGCGTGGTCACGAAGCGCTTCGGCGAAAAAGAGGGTATTCGGAATCCCTTCATCACGGCGGCGACAGTCTCCAATGTGGGATCGCTTTTGTTTTCCACCGGTGACGGACCGGTGTACGAATTGAAAGACGGGAAAAAGGTATCACGCATCTTCAACACATCGCACTCCATCGCTGCCCTTCTGCAAACCAGCGACTATTCCATTTGGTGCGCGACAAGTGCAGGAGTCGAACGGTACGCCTACCCCGGCTTTGTCCGCCTCCCATCGCCGTTTGACGGGAGAGAATCCAATGCGAATTGTCTCGCTGTCTCAACGACCGGCGCTCTCTGGGCCGGCACACGCAACGGCCTTCTCGTTTTCGACGGCTCGTCGGTCCGGGCGTTCCACAAGAGTGATGGGTTGCCGAGTGATTATATCACATGCTTGAGCGAGGATTCTGCGGGCGTTCTCTGGATCGGCACCCCGGAAGGGATCGCCCGATATGTCCATGGCCGTTTGGAGCGGTTCGATTCGCGACAGGGTCTGATGGATCGCTATGTAACTTCGATAGTAGAGGACGATCGCGGATTCCTTTGGTTTGGAACGCTGTCCGGCGTTTACCGGATCGGACGAACCGATTTCGACAGCGTCGCCCGTGGGACATGGCTGAGCGTGAGAGCGCTCGCGTTCATGGAGACGGACGGGATGAAATCGAGCGAGTGCGCGGAGGGAGACAAGGTCAGCCTGCGTGACCGAACGACCGGGAGAATCTGGTTCAGCACCACCCGTGGCCTGGCAATCGTCAATCCCGCGAATTTGCGTTTCCACCCCGTTCTCGGCGCCCTCCTCGTCCAGGGCGTGACACTCCCTTCGGGAAAAGAATATGCCCGATCGCCGTATGATTTCCCGGCAGGCGAAAACAATTTCACAATTCACTATACGCTGCCGGCATTCCTCCTGCAAAATCACCTTCACTTTCAATATCGACTTGAGGAATTCGACCAGAACTGGGTCGATGCAGGGAACCGCCGATCTGCGTATTACACCAACGTCCCACCGGGGTCATATACCTTTACTGTTCGCGCGTTCAGTGATCTCCCGGGATCTGTCCCTACCGTCAAGGCCAGTATCGATATCAGCATCGCCCCGCAATTCTATCAACGGCGACTATTCTATCTCGGGCTGGGTGTTCTCGCGTTCGCCAGTCTCATCATATCGCACGTGATTCGTGTGCGGAGAGCGGACCGACGGGAGCTGACGCTCGCCAGGATTGTCGAACAACGCACCCGGGCGCTCCTTGCAGAGATCGCTGAACGGAAGCGGGCCGAATCGGCATTACGGGCAAGCGAGACACACCGTCAGTCAATCCTTCAAGTCATGCCGCTTGTGCTCTACTCGGCCCGAACGCCGGACGAGTTCGGCGCGACATGGATCACGGAGAACGCCCAGGCGGTAACGGGATTTCCCGCCGAGAACTTTCTGCGCGAGCCCCATTTCTGGATATCACGCGTGCACCCGGAGGACAGGAAGAAGGTCGAGGCGTTCCTGACCATGCTCCGCTCCGGGAAGGCGGGGGATGTCGAGTACCGCTGGCAATGTGCGGACGAAACATACCATTGGTTCCTCGATCATGCTGTGCGAATCCAGGAAACCCCCGATGGTCATCTTGAATATTCGGGCGTCTGGTTCGATATCACTGACAAGATGGAAGCAGAAGAACAGCTGCGCGTTTCGCTCTCAGAAAAGGAAGCACTGCTGCGCGAGGTCCACCACCGGGTCAAGAATAATCTGACGATCATTACAAGCCTCCTGAGCCTCCAGGCGTCCACGGTTGAGGAGAAGCAGGTCCGCGACGTACTGCGCGAGGCCGAAGGACGTGTCCGATCGATGGCGACACTCCACGAACACCTGTACAAGTCGGATTACCTGGGAGCCGTTGATCTGAAATCCTACATCGTTTCACTGGTACGAACGCTTTCCCGGACATACGGTCGTCCGGGTGTCAATATCGTCACCGAGATCGAAGGCGTCACGCTCGAAATTGCACTGGCGATCCCGTGCGGACTGATCGTCAATGAACTCGTGACGAACGCCATCAAGTACGCATTTCCTGCCGAAGGCAAAGGGATGATCGTCGTAGCCCTTACGAAAGAGACTGATCATCAGTACATCCTCGAAGTCCGGGACGACGGCAAGGGCTTCACGCCTCCTGCAGACCTCGAAGAAAGCCCGACGCTCGGGTTGAAGCTTGTCTCCATCCTCTCACGGCAGCTCGGCGGGACGGCATCGTTCTCGTCCTCCAACGGGACCACATGCACGGTCCGGTTTTCCGGATCCGCCGCTCCGGTCAAATCGGCAACGGACACCATTCGGTACTGAACTCCCCAATATCTGTGCGTGTTTTCTTGTCGGACCCGTCGTTCCCACTCTTCCCGGAGCCTTGGCACTTTGCATCCTGCAGGCATGAGCAAAGAATCCCCTAATTCCCTACGGTCAATTGACAATTGTCTATTATTTGGTATCATACAAGAAGAGGTTCACCTCCATTTCATCGGCCAACATTCTACATTCACGGGTGCGCGTTTGTAACTTTTCTCGAATATGGTATGGAGACTGCCACCATGTGGTACATCATCCCCTTAGTGATCGTTCTGCTTCTCCTCGCGTACGAGTACCGGCTCCGGACCCCCGACGAGTTGGTGCTCTACGAATCCGACGGCAAGATCGGGTTTCGCACGTCGCGATGGTATCCCCGGCATTTCAGTCTGGCGCTAACGGGCACGACCCACCTGATGGAATTGAAGCTCGAGGCGACCGCCAAGGGCAGCATGCCGGTCATCATCAAGCTTACGGTGAGCGTCGCCGCGTCGCGCGATACGATCTCCGCGCTGGTTCGCGTCGGAGGATGGAATGCCAGCGCCATCGAGAAAGCGGCGAAGGAACTCGAGAGTGTGCTGCACGGCCAAGTGAAGGAATACACCGAGAAAAATGGGTTGGAGGAACTCACATCAGAAGGCCTGCATCACCATTTGCGCGAACGCGAGTCGACCGGGAAACAACAATTCGGTCTTGACATCGTATCCCTTACTGTGCAGTCCATCGACCCTGTGGATGCGGACATCGCCGAAGCGCTCCATCAACGCGAATCCGCCCGGATCCACGAACAGACGGAGGAGTTGAACCAGCGCGCGAGAGTCACCGGCGCCCAGGCGCGCCTTCGTGCCGACGAACAGATCGCCAGGACCGAACACAACCTCTCGATCCTCCGTTTCGAGCTGAAAAAGACCGAGCAGGAACGAGAGTCTCAACTCGCACAGCAACGGATGGAAGACGAGTTGCGCAGGAACAGGCTGCGGCTCGAATTCGACCGCGAGGAGATGACCATTCTCAAGGAGAACCCGCAGCTTTTGCTGCTCACACCGCAAGCGGCACGACTTGCCGAGGCCAGCCAGTCGATGAAGAACGCCCGGACGGTCGTCTCGCTTGCCCCGGGCGACGCGGAACAGGGACTAAAACTCGCCGGCCTCTTCCAGGTATTCCTTGAGCAGATGATGAACGGCTCAAACAAACTCCCTGAGAAGAAATCGAAAAACTCAACGTGAGCATCGCCTCCCCACAGAAACAGAGGACGCCCGACGACTATTTCCATTTGAGAGAGGCTCGGGCGGCCAAGGTCTCCGAAGTCAGCGAAGCCACTGCCGCGGCCCCCGTCCCACCGGAAGAACGGGTCAACTTCCACATCGGCAACCCCATTCAGGATGAACGGCTGGAATACGCGTTCTTCCGGATCGCGCTCGGGTTGAATGTCGATGCCCCGCTTTCACCCGACCCGGTCGACCAGGCGCTTGACGAAACCGGCATGGACGAGTCCAGTCGCCCGATGCTTGAGTTGCTTCAGCGGCTCATCCACAGGAGTGCTCCTTACATGCCCCGGGGGGGCTATATCCGCTCGAACCCCCAGGGTTTGATCCGGTCCTTCAGCGATTGGCTCGAAAAGGAACAGGCGGAACCCCTCTCCTACGATCTCGGCGACAAGACCGGTCGTCGCGAACTTGTCCTTTGCACGGGGGGAATCTTCGAGGCCTTCCGGGTTTTCTTCCATGCGCTCACGATCTCGCTCACGCACCTTCCCGCCCGCATTCTGCTATTCAACTTCTCGCTCCCCGATCATCTCCGGCAGTTTGAGGGGCTGGACATTGTGACCCTCACGACGGTGGAATCCGACGCGCTCACCGAAATCGAAGAGTTGTTCCGAAAGAACGACCACGTCCCGACCTTTCTCGTCCTCGGCTCTATCGTTCAGGAGGAAACCCGGAGGCATCTCCGCCAGGTCGCATCGGATCAACCGCTTTTCTTTGTTGAAGCGAACGACGCCCCCAACGGTGTCTCGATGGCGCGTGAAGCCCGTATGAGCAAGCGCGTGTTGCGGTTCCTGACTCCCGGAGTGCTGCGGCCTGCTTTATCCTCCCTGCCGACAGTGTTTGTCGCAGGGAATCCCGAGTATGTTGCCGCAATCGAGGTATCGCATTTCCAGCTGAAGGGAACACCGTCCGCGCCGGAGACGGAGCACCTTGCCGCGATCCTCGAAACGGAACCGCCGCAGGAGTCCACCGGGGAAGCGGACGGGAGAACGGTACCCTCAGACCGTGCCATGGCGTTCCATCTGCCCTGGCACACCAACGGATACATCGCGGTCGCGGGGGACCTTGTCGACAATTGCACAAACAGGCTGAACAAGGCCGCGTCCGCGTTCCTGGGCCGGACATCACAGCATGTCAACGCCATCACGGAGGGAACGCTGCGCCGGGTCGAAAAGCGGACGGCTCCAGCCGACGTGTTCGCAGACCGTGACTACGCAGCACTGTATCATCAGTTTCTGGATGAAGGTCACACGTCCCAGTGGCAGGATGACCTTCGTTCCTCATTCCTTGCCGCCTTCCTCCAGCACCACCAGGAGTACGACCCGGCCTCGTGTGTCGTGGCGAGCGGATCATCCCGGACCGCACTCGGGCTTCTGGGGTTTCATTGCGGGATCACCGATGTGGTGGCTCCCGACCTGAGTTGGACGTACGAACACTGTTTCCCACGTGTCACGGCAGTGCCCCTGACCGAAGAGCTCGAACTCGATGTCGAAGCGATCATCGCCGAGATCGCAAAGAATATCAGCAGGGATTCTTCCTGGACTGCTCACGGCGCGCTGGCACTGAACAATCCGCACAACGCGACTGGTCAGGCATTCCGCCCGGAAGACATCCGTCGACTTTTGCAGTGGACCCTGGAGCACGGCGTCTATGTGATCGACGATCTCGCGTACCAGGATGTTGGCCCGCGCACAACGCTTCAGGGCCCGGCAACGCTCCGCCAGGTCGCGCAGTCTCTCGTTCGCACGGGCTACCTCACGCAACAAGAAGCGGACCGTCTCATCGTCATCCAATCCGTATCCAAGACCGATAGTCTTGCGGGCTCGCGGCTCGCCGTCGCGGAGATCAGGGAAGAGCTGTTGCGCGAACGATTTTCCGCGGTCAACCGAAGCGTTGTCCCCAACGTCGGCGCGATGTTTCTCTCATACTTGTTCTACCGGCGCCCGAACCACGATCTTGACTACTATTGGACGCTCCGGAATCAAGTGTTCGAAGAGAGGATGCGGGCAATCGAGGACGCCGTGGCCGCGCTTCCTGCCGAACGTAACCGCTTTGCCATCAGCGTTCGCCGCCCGACGGGGAGCATGTACCCATTGATGCGGATCGAACATCTCCCGTTCGGCGTCTCGCTGGACTGGCTCTCGTCGGGGCTCGCCCGACGCGGCATCGGCCTCCTTCCCCTTTCGGCCTTTGCCCGTACGGAGAAGGGGTTTGACACCGGACGCAAAGCGTTCCGCCTGACACTCGGTGGGACCGATGGCGCGGCACAACTCGGCATCAAAACACGAAGAGTCGTGATCGATTTGAACAGGATGATGGCCGAAGAGGAATCACGATACAACCGGCGGTCCCTGGAGTCGCGACAGCAACCGCTGATCGCACGCTATGACCATCTGAAGGTCATGGACCGATTCGGCCGACTCGCGCGGGACGTCCGGGTCGAGGCCGAAGCGATGACCGTTCAAGGACGTAGCCGGGCTCTCCCCTTCCTGTTTCTCACGGAAGACGCGCCGCGTCGCAAGGTTCTCGACTTTGTCGACCGGAGAATCGAAGATTTTCGTCAGCGAACGCTGGACCGCGCCCTGCGGATGCGGCAGTTGATTGCGGATGCCGACAAGGACGACGGCAAGGCCCTTGCCCATCGGCTGGAAGAAGAGTTTTTTAAGGACGCGCTCGACGTCCGCCGGGCGAAATTCCAACGAAGACTCTACGACAGGACCGTCCATCCCACGCAGATGTATTCGCTGAAGGCGGAAGCCATGTGGGAGAAGACGATCGATCAACTCGTTGATATTACGCTTGAGGCGCGCATTGAAGCACGGGCGCTTGCGGATGCACTCTTCGATGAGTACGCCGGCCTTAACGTGGCAATTACCTCGCGCGAAGAGGGTGAGGAGATCCTCCTCGATCTCAAGTCCTTGCTCGCAGCCGAGGATACTCTCGGTCAGAGTGGCGCGACCGACTATGAGCCTTTCATCTCCTACTGGGGTGATTGGGATGGCAGCACCCGGCCGTCGGGGCAGGGTCACCAGCTTGTCGCAGCGGTTGTGCTCGAGAACGTCCGACAAATGGCCGCTTTGTTGAACATGCTTCTTGCGGTCGAGCCATCTCTTCCGGTCGACCGGGAACTTCGCGCCGAACTCGCCAGCCTCTCGCAGGACATGTCGGGCTTCCGTCGCCTGATGGACGAGATCACTGCGCTGACGAACCAGCTCGAAAAGCGCTACCGGGGCATCCTGCCCGTCCAGATGACGGCCGGCCCGTTCCGCAAGCTGGGCATGCAGCTCCATCTTGCCAGCGACCCGCTCCGGTCGTTGTGGCAACATAACGATCGCCTGGAACGGAGGATGGTCACGCTTCGGCAACGACGAAGGGACGGCCTCGTCTACTACTTTACGCTCAATAAGCATCTCCGGAAGACCCTGCGCTCGGCCATTCCCGCAATCGTTCGCAACTTGTCTTCTCTCCGTCTTGCGATGACCGCGGCGACATACCGCGATCTTCTTAAGCGCATCGTTATTACCCCGCGCATCCACCAGAAGATGGTCTCGTCGCAAGACCAGTTCGCCGTCGATACGACGGTACACAATATCACGGAGATCAACGAAATTGCGGGAAGCTGCGGCAACCCGGGGATGCTGCTTGCGCTCCAGGTCAGCATGGCGACCTTACCTGATGCGCTGATCTCCCTTGATCGGAAGCTCCGGGCAAGCCGGGAAAATGCTCTGCGGAAAGACGAGGCTTCCGAGGTGGCCCCGGTCTGGCTGATTCCTCTTTTTGAGGAAATGGCGACGGTGAGCACGACGACGGACTATCTCGGAAAAGTGTGGGACTATGCGGTGCAGAGCAGACGTATTGACCAGGACGCCCGCTCGCGGTTTTCCGATATCGTTGCCGAAGTGTTCATCGCCGGCTCGGATCTGAGCCAGCAGACGGGGCAAACCGCCGGCGCTGGACTGTATCGCGAGGCGAAACACGCCATAGTGACCTGGCTCGCAGAACGCGACCTGGTAGGCGCCATCAGAATCAAGATGGGAAGCGGCGAACCGATGCAGCGCCAGGGCGGTTATTACGCTCCGGTTTCGGGCCTGCCTGCGTTTTCATTGTCTGAGGAAAACATCCGCCGGCTCGCAGGATCCCTCAGCGCCTCTGCCAAGAAAAGCGCGGAGTACGCCACCACTCCCCTCATGGGGATCTTCGCGTCGGGCGACCTTCGGACATACCAGAGCAACGTCTCCGAGCAGCTTCGATACCTTCCGGTGCGCGAGTATGCAAATCTCCTCCTGCACGTTCACGAGGCCCAGCGCTTCTACGAGCGCGAGCTGAAGCGGGCAACGGAGCCGCTTGTCGACACGCGTCTCCGTTTTTCCACGCGCAGCCAACAGGACCTCGAGCGGTTGACGCTGGGTCGAAGAGATTCGGTGTTTGATGAATTTGCCAAGCTGACGACGGAGAATTTCCGGCATATCGTCTACGGGAAACCCGAAGACGTGGCCGGCATCCACCTCATTTCCTATTTCATCGCACGAACCACGCCGCCCTTGCGGGACCGCCCGACAGTGAGACCGGGTCGGAACGTGGGTGAAGGCGAAGGACGGCAGATCCTTGAGCGCATCGCGGGGACGATCCCGCTCGCGAAATATGGTTCCCTACTCCGTGCGATCGCGCATAACCAGGCGCAGACCGCGATCCTCGGCGTCAATCAGCTTACCACCGGCCTCTTCCGCGCGCTTGAGCTGTTCTCCTCGAAACAATTCCGCGAAGGAACGGGAGCGTCGTTGCTCGCGGACCGGGTCCTTCCCGAGCTCCCGGTCTACGAAATCCTCAACACGCTCCGGCTCTATCACGATCCGGAAGTACCACACCTACGCTCCATGGAATTCGCCTTCCCAGCCGGCAATTCGGCGTTGTCAGCGCTCCGCGAAGACATGGATGCGATGCCGGCATACCTCGGACAACTCAAGAAGGAGCTTGTCCGACGGCATGGTCTTAACGTGGCCGACTTTTTCGACGGGGAGAAGTTCCTCCCGGATCTCTTGCCGGCGTTGCGCCCCGACCTCGCCGTGCTCCTTCAGCCGGACATCTTCAATACGGACATCTCTTCTCTCGGGGTGCGGATTGGGGGGCGTCTCGATGAGCGGTGGTTGGAGGAAATGCAGGTGTTACTCGCCGTCCCATCGGCCATCAGGGAATGGCGCGCGAAGGCATGGACGCTCTTGCACAAGCCGGTCTACGCACGGGTTCAGGGTTTCATCGAACTGGCGATTGCGCTCTTCTCGCTCTCAGGCGCAGGTTCGCAACCAACACCGACGCTCGGAGTGCATCTTCCCCGAAAGGTCCGGGCGACTCTGACCGGCCAACCTGATGATTCCATGCAGGAGTTCCTGAGCGCGGCCCTGGAGTATCTTACGGAGTTAAGCCATCAGCAACTCGAAGTTCCGACCACTGTTGTGCGCGCCCTGCAGGAAGTGGAGCGAATCCTTCGTATCGAGGAGCAGGCTCTATCGGAAGGTCAACAGGAAGAACTGCGATTCTATATCCTTCAAATCGCGCGACTGGCGGGGGAAAATGGTTAGGCCGAGGGAACGACCGTGACCTGTCCCCCTAAGACCGCAAATCGCTTTCGCTTACGGTATATCCTGCCCTGGCAAGAGTCCTGACGGCCGCTTCGTATGCAATGGGAGAGGGGTTGTGAGGAAGGACAGGGACCTCCGGCAGTCCCTTCGATTGTTCGAGGACCTTATCCGCTTCGGTTTCGGCGTACCGCTCGCACGACTCATACAACCCTCCAGTTCCTTCTTCGAGCTGATGGTGGTGCGCCAGAACCTTCTGGAGGGATTCAATGATTCCCTTCCCCGGAGGCGGTACAAGCAACGCAGCGATTGCTCCATGTTCGAGACGCAATTGCCGTGCAATGTGAAGCGGGGTTCCGCCGCGCGCTGCGAGAATGGCAGGAATAACAAATTTCTCTTCCATTGCGATATGGCGAAGGATCCCCTTTCTGAATTCTCCGTATGCTTCCATTTCAACGTTGCTGGGATCAACAGAAGCTTGTTTGAACAATGCTTCCAATCTGCGATGATCCTGTTCGAAGAAGCTATACAAATTCATCACTCGTGTTTTACCTTGGATGTGGGGTTCTCTCTTTCTTCAACAAAGGACCCGGAATCTGCGGTTCCATCCCCGCAAGAAACTTAGGCTCGAGCGATTTGACAATCTCTCTGTGATTGAGCGCCTATTGAGACTTTGAGACTTGGGGATTCGGAGACTCCCACTACTCTGCAACGCTCACCCCTCCCCGATTTGCTCTTACCATCCTGGAATACAACGACATGTTGCCGTCGCTGAGGAATTTCCAGAGCAGTCTCGCCCACGATTTATGGGAGACGAGGCCCGAATAGAATTCCTTCGCCTCCGCATTCAGCATGGGAAGCCGGTTCCACGGGATGGAAGGAAGATCGTGATGTTCATTGTGGAAGCCGACGTTGAGTGCGACAATGTTGAGCGGACCGTAGTAACTGTACGTCTCCTGCGGCGGGGCAGACAGGTAGTGCTCCTGGATCCAACGTGCGCCCAGCGGGTGGAGACCGATCGAGAAGACGAATGAAGCGGCGACATACAGAAATGACACCGGCCCGGCAAAGTATATCAGCAATGCGTCAAAGCCGAACACGAAACACCAGTTGACGAGAGTCCAGAGATTGAAAAATTTGATCTCCTTCAATCGCGGCGGTCGCAGGGCCTGGAAGAGCGGAAAGAAAAGGAGCCAGAGAGCTTTACCGAAAAACGACGCACCAATCAACTTCGCTTCCCATCTGCTGGCGAGGTCTGCGTCGAGGTCGTACACCCCCTGGAACGAATGGTGTTTCAGGTGGTAGCTGCGGAAGGACACAGAGCTCGGGACCACGTTGGGAAGATCAGCAATCATCCCCGCCAGGATATTCGAGGCCTTCGTTTTGAAGATGAGATTGTGTGCGCATTCGTGGATGAGGACAAAAAGACTGTGGTTCGCAAATGCACCGACCAGATATGCCACGATCAGCGCCAACCACCATGGAGCGGATGACAGCGACACGGCGATGCCCGTCTGGAGAGCCACGACGAAGAGAATGATCGCAAATGACCACGGGTTTCGCCCCATGAGGGAGCGGACTTCGGGATGCGCCTTCAGTAACGACTTCGTCCGTTCGCGATGGGGTTCAGGAGACTCGGATCGAGAAAAATCGGTTGGTGGGGGTGCCATGGCATCGTTCCTTTCGGTCCTACGCCGCAATGTAGTGCACTTCCGACTGAATGGCAATGCAGGGTGAGGGCAAAAGCTGAAGGGGAGATGGGGAGAACGGGAGACGGGGAGACCATATGACCTTGTGACTTGGGGACTTTGAGACTTTGTGCTGCAGTCAACGAACTAAGAGCATCTTCCGAACCGCGGAGAAGGACCCTGCAGTCAAGCGATAAAAGTACACTCCACTTGCCAGGTTCGCACCGTCGAACGAAAACGAGTATCTCCCTGCTGGATATCTGTCGTTCGCCAAGACAGCCACCTCTCTGCCCAATACATCATACACAGTGAGCCGTACCTTACTGTCTACTGTCCACTGTCCGCTGATAACTGTTTTCGGATTGAACGGATTGGGATAGTTCTGAGAAAGTTCGAACGAACTCGCGTATGGGGGGGGCAAAGGCACGCCCACCGGCATCAGCACGTTGGTGGAAAAGTACGCTCCTTGGATCACGGGTGACCCCAGCGAGAGATTGACAAATCCGTAGACACCGTTTCCCAGATCGGCAAGCGCTCCTGGGGCAAGGTACGGCTCGATCGCGGAAACGGTCATGGGCGAATTCCACGCAGCAGTCTGGCTGGCGCGCGACGTGAAACGAAGCAGAGCGGGACTCGACCCATATCGGTAGAGCACACCAAGACCGTTTCCGCTTTCCATCGTGACCACCGGCGCATCGGAACCCGCGAGCGTATCGCTGACAGATTCAGCCGACCAGCCTGTCCCATTGCCTGCATCCACCGTCGCCGTCAGCATCACGCGGGTGACACCGTCCACCGTGGGCGAATACCCGACAAGGACGGTATCATTCAGCGCAGTCGTCGACGTGCCGTCTGCATGGGGAAGTGAGACCCGTCCTGCATCCCGCAAGAGTCGCCCAACACTTCCCAAGCCAATAGTCGTATCCGGCAGAGCATCGACGCAGAGCACCTGGGATGAATCGATGAAAGAGATATAGGCGAACGACCGATGTGATGGGCTATTGTTGTACGCTGTCGAAATCCCCCGGGATCCGGCGAATTCGTTGCTCACATATTCGAAGAGGTCCGCCGCCCCCGTATCGCGCGCGGCGACGAACCGAACATGCCCGTCGTCGGATAGAGCGGCGCAGTACACCCTGTTGTTGAAGGTGTAGAGGTTGGACGATGCAGCGACCTCCGTAAATCGTTCACCGCCAATCGAACGAAAGGCCACTTGAGGATTCTCGAAGGTTGTATCCTGGGGCGAGCCATCGGCAGTGAAGAAGCGATCCATCAGGACCTGTCGACCGCTGTCGTATATGCCTGCGACCGTAAAGTAACCCATAGCATTCGTGAGGCTCACACCGGGAATAACTTGATCACTGACAAAGCCGGCAGTTTCGACCCATGTTTTTCCCGTATCCGAGGAGAAATACATGGCAACGCCGGACGCCGTGCTGCCGCCGGTGTAGAGAAGAGCGGAAAACAGATTTCCGGTTCCCGGATCGTATGCGAGCGTAACCTGCTTTATGGAATCCAGGCTTCCTATCTGCACGTCTGTGAGGTTCACCCGGGAGGGCAAAGCGGGTCGTGCGCCAGCGGATTGCGTTCCGACCTTCGGAAGTCCAAGGCCGCGCGAGGCAGATGCCGCGAAGCCCTGATCGGGACGACCATCGCTCCATTCCCGAGCTCGACCATCTGCGCCGGCATGAGGATGCATCTCTGCGAAAGCGCGCATTGTTACAGTGTGTCTGTGCAGCTGAACCTGCGACGATGCAGCTAACGAAGAAAAGACAAGCAAGCTGACCAGGATTGAGGCGCGCATGTGTTGCAACTCCGAACGTTCACGTTCATTAAACTTGTCGAAATGAACACTGAAACTCAAGTGAAATGCAGGGTATGCCTGGAGACGACGACTCGATCAATATTTGCGGCGAAATCTCCTACTTGCTTTCCGCCCACCCACCTGCTATATTTCTGGCGTCTCCACGTCGTGATTTACGCAACTTGCAGCGACGGAAAACAAATGGCTAAATAGCAATCGGACATCGTTGACCCTGCTATTTCGCCATGGCAGGGTTTTTCGTTTTCCGGCATGAAGCAGACCGGACATTCAAGGGAGTAGAACTATGGCGGTTATTCTTCCAACAGACTATCCGCTCCTCAACAGGAAGGTATCGCTCCTCTCGGAAGAGCAGGCGCAACAGGCGGACATTCGACCGCTCCGCGTCGGAATCATCAATGTGATGCCGCAGGCCGAACGATACGAGTATCACCTCCTCTACCCTCTCGCGAAGACGATTATCCAGGTCGAACCCGTCTGGATCCGCCTCGCCGCACATTCGTATAAGAGCAGCGACGCTGCCCATCTCGACCGCTATTACGTCTCGTTCGACGAGGCAAATGCGCGGCGGCCGCTCGATGGACTGATCCTGACCGGCGCCCCCATTGAGCAGCTCCCGTACGAAGAAGTTACCTATTGGAACGAGCTTTCAGAAATTCTTCTGTATGCGCGCAAACACATCCATTCGACGATGGGGATTTGCTGGGGAGGACTTGCGCTCGCAAAGATCCTCGGGATAGAAAAAGTGTCGTACCCAATGAAGATTTTCGGTGTTTACGAAGCAAAGAATCTCGATCGCGCCCATCCGATCACCGGGGATTTCGATGATGCGTTCGCATGTCCGCAGAGCCGGCATTCCGGCATCAATGACGACGTTCTTGAGAAGGCGATGAAGGACGGGACAGTCCGTCTGCTTGCCCATGCCCCTGGCGCCGGATACGTAATTTTCGAAAGCAGCGATCGCCGCTATCTGATGCATCTGGGCCACCCGGAATATGAAGCAGAGCGCATAGCAACGGAATACTGGCGCGACCAGAAGCGTGGTCGGACCGACGTCGCCGCTCCCGCAAACTACGATTTACAGAACCCGCTCAACCGATGGAGAACGAACTGTCTTGACTTCTTCACCCAATGGCTGCGGTTCCTGTTCGATGCAATGGGAAACAACAAATCCCGGTGAACCGCGTTGAAGCGGCTCCCGGGATTTCCGTACCTGATGCTGCTGTCACCTCTCTATTGATTCATCCCTCTCCTGCGCATCGGCATCTGCTGGAGGATCTTCTGATATTGCGCGTATTGGTCATCGGTCAGGATGGTTTTGAGTTTCGCGCTGGTCATCGTCCTGCTGCTGTCCATCGCCGCACGCATCGCGTCCCGGTCGCCCTGGTGCTCATCAAACGCCTTCTGCCGAAGCGTGTCGGCTTCTTTGAATACGTCGAGGACCTTTGCCTTCTGGGCGTCCGAAAGGGAGAGTTGTTTCGAAAGTGTATCGACTCGTTGCTCGACTGTCATTCGTCTCATCCCCTGGGCAAAACCAAGGGAGAGGGAGAGAACAGCGACCCCGACAAGGATCGTGACGCGCCGTGTTGTTTGATGCATAGTATCTTCTCCTCAATAAGTGGGATAGCTGTTAGACACGACCGTTCCGGACTGGTTTAACGGTCCAGAGCCGCAAGGGGACGATTGGAGGTCAGGAATGGACAGATGAGAAGGGACCAGAGGGACCGGTTCTTCTTGATTCTTGGAATTCTCTTTCGGTCTTTGGATGGCAACCCGGTACCGATGCCAGGCTCCTTTCAGGACGAAATCGACTCCCCAGGAAGGAAGTTGCTTTGCGATGAGAACGATTGACACCTTTGACGGTTTGCCGCCGAAAGGCAGGCAGCGTTTGCGACGACTCACCACCCCTTCGCACATCCAGGCGTTCCTTGACGAGCTGACGTACAGCGCGGATGACTGGTATCGCTCGCCGACCAGGGCCATCATTGATCGAAAGGCGCATTGCTATGACGGTGCGGTGCTCGGCGCCGCCCTTCTGGGCCGCATCGGGCATCCCCCAATGATCATCAACATGTTCTCAAACGGAAGGGATGACGAGCACCTGGTTGCGCCGTTTTTCCATCGGGGAGGATGGGGTGCAGTGGGAAAGTCGAACTTCGTGGGATTGCGCTACCGTGAGCCGATCCACAGATCCTTGCGTGAGTTGATGATCTCCTATTTCGAACAGTACTACAACGTCGTCGGGGAGAAAACCCTGCGGTCATACACCCGTCCGCTGAGGATCTCGACACGGCACTTCGGCTCGTGGTGTTCCGATGACAACGCGATGGACCGCATTGCAGACCGACTCAACACGATGCGTCGCTATCCGTTGTTGAGCAGGTCGATGGTCCGGGGTCTTGCAAAAGTGGATCCACGCTCCCTGGAAGCAGGCCTGCAGGGCTCCATCCCGGAAGGGCTGTTCAAGGTCACTTCTTCTCCATCCGTTCCCAATGGAGGTTCGAACCGACGTTCGGGTTAAAATCCTCCTTCTCACTCACGACGTATTCGCCGAGAGGATTGGTCCATGCCTGGGTATACCCGGCGGGGAGCTCCACTTCGCGCTCCTGCACGGGATCGTAATAGGCGTCGACATCGCGAATGTGATGACAGAAATCGTCTGCAAGACGATCATAGACCGATTGCCGCTCTTCATACGAGTGCATCATCTCGTCGGAGATCTGGTTTGACGTCTGGCTGATGATCCTGCTGAGTTCGCCGACACGGTGGATTTGCTGAATATTCGCCCGGATCAACGCACTCACCACCTGCGCATACTTGCCGAACCACTTCGGGTTGATCCTGAACGACCCAAGAATGATGCGGAACAGTTGACCGCTCGAATCGAGCGATCCCGTTGCTGCTCTGACCGAAAAGAGAAATTCCGCCGTCCACATTGTGTTCGTTGATCGCCCCGTCATCGTTTGAAGCGGGATCCCGTAGCTTTCGACAATTCCATAGAGGTCTTCTTCCATCGTCCGATTTTCAACGCTGTACTCGACGCGGATTTTCCCTCCTTCGGCGGCGCTTTGTCCTCCCGGTATTGTCTGGGGGCGAAGGCCGGCGGCGCGCACAAGTTCAGGGACCATGTCTTCCCGGACGATCCGAAGTTTTCGTGCATTGCGCCGGAACCGTGGAAGGGCAACGGTCCGCAACATTGCTCCGACATGCATCAGCGGGCGAACCTCAGCGCCAAAATAGCGAGAACCCGGCGGGAACATCGACCGCGTCATCGGATTGTCTGTCCAGAAGAACGACTGGTTCGGAAATACGTTCACTTCCTTGAGACCGTCCGGACTCGTCGTTTGCATGCCCGCCACGGCAGGCATGCCGGGATTTTGAATGTTCCAGCGAATGTAGCTTGAAAACGTCCAGTCTGCGGGGATCAGCACTCGAAAGGCCTCGATGCCGGTCCCTTCGTTGTCCATGCATACGGCGGGCTTGAACCGCAATTCCGGAACGTCAGATCGGGACGGCGGTTTTTCCGGCTTCCCACAGTTCAATCCCACCGACACGAGAATCGCCAGCAGCAGAGGGAACATCCAGGAGCGCTGCATAAGGTCCTCCAGTGCGATTGCACAGCCTTTTCCACTCGTCACTTCGCCCGCAGGAATTCATCCACTGTTCGGATGAACAACCCGGGTTGATCGACAAACGTCATGTGCCCGCTCTTCGGAAAAACCGTGAGCTGCGAACCGGCAATTTCGGCGTGCATCTCCCGGGCGAGCGATGGATCACATTCGTCATGGTCGCCGACCGTAATCAACGTCGGAACCCTGAGCGTTGGCAGCTTTGCATCGTATTCGACGGACGATAAATTTCCATCAATAACAAATTCTCCGTGCGAGCCCCACATCTCCCGGTAAAGATCCCAGCTCATCACACCGTTCCCCTCCGGGCTGTAGTTGGGGTCCGGATGGTTCTGATAGAGATACGGGAAGTAGCCTTCCCCCCACGCCGCAGTCATGTACGCGGCGGGGTATCGGTTTTGTTCATACTCTTTCCCCTTTCCGAAGAGGCCGGCCGCCTCCATGGCGTCGATCCGACCGCGAAGATCCTTCGTCATGTTCTCTTTTATCGCAAGGAGGACCTTGTTCATCTTCGATGTGCTCTGGAAAGTGCTGCACAGGATGAGGTGGCGGAGATGTTCCTGGTACTTGAGTGCATAGGCCTCAGCGAGGACGCCGCCACAGGAGTGCCCGAGCATGTCGACAGTCCCCAACCCGAGACCTGTGCGAACGGCCTCCACGTCTTCGACCATCGCATCGTTGGTATAGCTGTTGGGGTTCTCAAGTTTCTCTGACCTTCCCGATCCCCGTTCATCGATGAAGACCAGACGATGAGTCCTGGCGAGGGGAAGCAAATACGGAAGAAAATAGTCGTGGGAAGCCCCCGGCCCCCCGTGAAGAACCAGAAGCGGATCCCCTTGCCCGATCATCGAATAGTAGATGAGCACTCCATTGGCATCCACGAAGCCGTTCTGCTCCGGGTAGACGTTTGGCATCCCGGCCGGTTCAGACTGTCTGGCGCACGATGATAGAAGAGTCGCCGATAGGAGAGCCACAAAGGAGAACAGTTGGAGACGAGACATTGATCGACCTCCTCTGAAGGGTGATATCGGGACAATGTAGGCAGAGAGAACGAAGGAGTGCAAGAGGCAGAGAGAAAATGAAAAGGGCCCGCCGGGCCCGGACTCCTCCCACCACGGAGTCGTCAACCACGGACCGACGGCGAGCCCCACCAAACGCAGAGAATTCCTGAACCTGAGTGTTGCCTGATCCTCTGTTAGACTGTTATGACAAGCTGGCTGTTTGCGAATTGCGACGCAAATCGCTGGAGCGAGGCCGTTGCCGGACCGTGAATCACCCCCCCGTTCGTGTCAAATTCGGAACCATGACAGGGACAGGTATAAATCCCGCCACTGAATCCGTTCACGATGCACCCCTGATGCGTGCAGATAGCGCTGATCACGGAGAAGGTACTCGTGGCGGTATGGGCGACAAGAAGATAGCCGTTGCTATATTGAACAAGAGCTGCGCTCCCAACGTTCGCAATCGGTGACCCGGAAGCGGTCGAGATCGTGATGGTATTGTTCGCAACTGTCCCCTGAATCGTCGGCAACGTCGGCACGTCACCAGGGTTGTTCCCGCTCCCCGAGCAGGCGGAAATGATCGAGCTGAGAACACCGCTGAAAGCGATCAGCGTCCCGGTTTGTGCCGCCCGAACAAAGAATTCCCTCCGTGAATGCAGACCTGTGTCCATTGTCATCCCCCTGTAATCGTGAAATATTTCGGCCATTGCTAGTGCCCTGGAGCCGAGAAGACCATGGTAAAGGAAATGTGCAGGGTGTCTTCTACCGGAATCAAGAGAAGAGAAGGTCGATCGATCCCGTACGCCGTAAGACTTACGGCAGCATTTCCAGCAACCGACAGTTTTCCCCCTTCTGATGTCATTGTCGCCGGGAATGATACTGGTTTGGTTTGGCCGTGGAACGTCAGATCCCCCTGCACCTGCAGAGTATGCCCCGATCCCTTGATGTTGCTGCTTTTGAAGGAAACTACGGGAAAGGTGAGCGCGTCAAGGACTTCCATCGCGTGGGAATCACGACTGCTGTTCCCGCTGTCAAACGATGAGACCTCGGCTTCGAACGACGCAGACTGGACGGTGTGCGTCGCGTCGTCATAGTCCATCGTGCATACGAGATCCTTGGAGATCCCTTCGACGTGGTGAAGAGGATGGACCAGAAGATATTTGAGGAACGAGTCCCCTTTGATGGCGCTCAAATGCTCCGGGGGAGCCGCCGTCAATGCCTGTGAGAAGAACACGAGGCAGAGCACAGAGTGAGAGAGCAGCCGTTTCCCGATATCCATTGGGAGTTCTCCTTCAGAATGTAATAACAATCATCGCCGTGGCCAATGCCGCGACTGTCCCATATCCTACAATCTCATGAACTGTTCGAAGTGTATTTGCCTGATCAACGGTTTTCGCATGTGCTGCGAGTGAGCCGAGAATCGGCATGGCCATCATCCCCGCGAAATGGAGCCAGGCGAGGAGTTTATGAGTCGTGATCGTGCTTGCCTCACTTCGCCGGATCAGCGGCGGAGGTGAGAGAATTGCCAGCGCTGCCGTCGTAACGTAAGAGATGAAGGCGAGGTTCGCCCACATGATGTGGGTACGGTTCAGTTGGCGATTGAAGGGCTTGTTTGCCAGGACGGCATCGTTCCAATTCTGAAGGTTGCGCTGACCGTAGACCATGGTTGGAACAAGCAGTCCCAGTGTTACAAACCCGCCGATTTGATGAATCGTGAGCATTCCCCTTCGCACTTCCAATTCGCTCTTCCTTGCGCTCACGGTATATGGAGCGATCCCGGTGCTGCGCATGAGTCCGTTCTCTCCCCACAGAATGTGCTCCACGGGACTGAGGGAAGGCGGCAGCAGGCGTGGCGGTGGAAGTGTCACAGAGTCGGACAGCGTGGACACAAGCGTCGGCGGCTCTCGATGATAGTTCCCGATCGAAGAAAAGGCCCATTGGGAATCGGGGGCACTGATCTCCGAAAGCGACTTCGGCGCTGAAACGCTCATACCTATGCCTTCTCTAACGGAATCACCCGGCGACAACTCTTCTGCGGCTGCCGCGAGTTGTGCTACGGGCGCAAGGAACAACACAAGACAAACAACGATCAGCCATGACGCAACATGTAGAGCATACCAGTGAACACTCCACCGAGCGGAGGGCATAAGTGTCTCCTTCATCGTAGACAACCGAGGTGTAACAAGGGGGAACAAGAAGCCGTGGATCCGTCGTTTAATGGAACCACCGACGGGGCTCTCTTTCTAAGATTCTCGGATTCAAAACCATGAGGCACAGGGGAATCCCAACGCTATGATATCCGGTGTTCCAGACAGTGACAACGCAGGATTTCGTGTGCCTTTCGAACGGTGCGAGGAACTCTTACTTTTTATAACACATGAAACGCGCGAATTGTGGCAGGAAAACGATACTGAGAAGAAAAATATCATTGCCGCGACAAAATGGCCACAAAAAGGCCAATTGTTCTTGAAATGAAGCGTCCCCCCCAACCTCTATTCAGACACTAACCTGACTTTCAGTGACAAACTAACGGACTCCGGGCGAGATCCGCGGTTCTCGCCTCGTTCTCCTCTGCCTCCTCCTTCACCACCTCCCTCCCCTCCAAATCCTCCACGCCGCCCTCCCCGCATCCCCGCTCCACGACGCCCTTCACCACCGCCGGATTCGCCGGAGTCCCCTTCCGTCTTTGCCCCCGAACGCTCAAATCCCCCTTTTGCTGTCTCGATGTCCAGAGACAAGTTCTTCTCCGACACCTTCGCGAGGCCGAAGCTCCCTCCTTTTATCTTCCGTGGCATTTTCATTTCGAAGACCGCCGCCCCGCCGGAGTCCCGAAGCGCCACCTGAAGGCCATACTCGCGCTCGGAACTGACCGCAGGGACCTTCATTGCCACGACATCCCCTTTGTGCAGGACTTCAATTTCACTTGGCGCGAGCGGATGGAAGAGTTCCTCCTCATTGTCTCTTGAAGGAGCAAGCCGTCTCCCGCCGTAATGGATCCCCAGGAGGTTTGAGTCATCAGATCCAGGATCGAACCAAACCGTTACGCCTCCACGCATCATCCCGCGGGATGTTGCGGGATCAAGCCCCTCGAGACAGACGTAGACGTCAGCACTGTCGTCCTGCACTCCGACAAGGAGGCCCTTGTCTTTGAAGATGTAGAGCTTTCCCTCCCAATCATTTGCATTCCCGTCAATTTGCAGGTTCGGTGACACCGCATCGCTCGACATCTCCTTGGTTGATGAGCATCCGGTAAGAACCCCGGTGGCGACTGCGAAGCAAAAAAGGCAGGAATGAGAGAGAAGTGTCTTAAGCATCCGGAATCCTTCATCGTCGGGGACAACATTTCGCATTTTGTGTTCGATGCGGGATAGACGCTGGAGGTTTAATCGACCGCGCGTCGCCTCATCAACAGGCAAAGACTATGATAGATGCGCATCGAGGATCGTGGCAAGTGTCATTATGGTACATCATGCACGAACTGAGATCTTTCTGCCATTTCCGTCGTTGGCCTCGTGCGCTGGTGAGATTTCGACCAGGGCTGTTGTTCATTCTCGTGTTTCTCAACATGGTCATGCTTGCTCAAGTTCCAATTGCATAAGTTCCAATAGAATCTGACAATGTGCCCGCCTTGCATTTCGCTGTAATTTTGTACTTCTTTCTCATACACGACGGAATTGTACCCCGTCATTCCCGACTCCTTCAGCATCCAACCCCGTGAAGTTTTCTCACGTTACTTTGCTCCTCGCTGTTGTATTCGTGTCTCTGAACCCGCACGTTCGGGCTCAATCTCCGACCGTCCCTGCGGAGCAGCGTCCGACCTCTGCCGACATACGTGGCGTCGTGTCAGATAGCGCGAACGGCGACAGGATGCCTGGCGTCCACCTGCAGCTCAGAGGGACGACAAAAGGGGCGACGACGAATGACATTGGATTCTACATCATTACAAGCGTTTCGCCCGGCGACTACGACGTGATCGTCAGCGCCGTGGGATACGAACGGAAAATTCTTCGTGTCCAGGTTCGCGGGGGAGAGCCGTTAACGCTAAATGTCAAACTCGCCGTGCGGTTGATTCAGACCGGCGAAGTCGTCGTACAGTCCGAAGGCATTTCCAGCCTGGCAGAAAAGAGTGCGAGCGTCCATGTCATGCGTCCCCAAGAACTGCAAACGATCCCCGCAGTTGCGCAGAACGATTTATTGCGATCGATCCAGATGCTGCCGGGAATCACGTCGACTTCGGATGTCAGCGCGAAATTCTTCGTCCGTGGCGGAGCGGGAGACCAGAACCTGATCCTCCTCGATGGGATGAAAATCTACAACCCGTTTCATGCATTCGGACTGTTCAGCATTCTTGACCCCGACATTGTCAAAGCGGCCGAAATCTACACGGGGGCTTTCCCCGCCGGCTATGGCGATCGGCTCTCGTCCGTTGTGAACGTCACCACGAAGGAAGGGAATCTCTCACGGGTTTCGGGGAATGCGAGCATCAATTTCCTGTCAGGCAAGCTTGAGCTCGACGGTCCGTTTTCCGACGACAACAGCTGGCTTGTGAGCGGGCGTTCCTCCCTCTTCAGTAACAGCATCAACAAATTGATCCCCAATCCCGCTCCGACAACCTTTTACGACCTGTTCGCGAAGGGAACCGTCGGAACGCCGACGGGAAGAATCGGGGTTCGGGCGTATGTCAGTGGTGACGACGTTACCCCTTCGGACCCGGTCCAACCCGATCACACCTGGCGCAATGCTGCGATGTCGGCGGTCCTCTCCGGCCTCGCGGATGACCGGACCTACTTCGACGCCTCTCTCTCCTACTCGTACTCGAAAATCACCCGCACGCCCAAGCAGACATCATCGGTGACTCCCGCCTCGTCGATGCTCGATGAGCTTGGTCTGAAGGTTGAATTGACCTCGTTTCTCGATAATCAAAACAAGTTCTTTGAGGGCTTCGAAGTCAATTTCCCGTCGGTGGATGACTCTCTCTATACCAACGGCATCTTCCCGAATCAGATCAAAGACAGTGAAGTCGAATGGTTCGCGTGGTTGCGTTATCTGGGATCCTGGGGACCGATCGGAATCGACGCTGGGATTCATTCCGATCTTCTCCTGCTCCTCGACGGCGGCCCGGTTCGTCAAGGACTCCAGCCGAGGATCACCCTTTCCTACGGGCTTGGGGGCAACTGGATCGCCAAGGCGTCGTACGGTGTGTTCACACAGAACCTGATTACCGTAAGCAATGAAGACGACTTGATCTCGCTCTTTGATGCCTGGATCATTCTTCCGCGCGAACTTCGGCCTGAAGAGGCCCATCATTACGTCTTCGGAGTCGAGGGCAACCTCTTCCCTTCGCTCGCACTGAGCCTCCAGGGATACTCGAAATCATATCGCTCCCTGACACTGTACAATGCTACGAAAGTCTATCCGGGAGATCCTGATTATATCAACGGGACAGGGCGGGCCTATGGGACGGAATTTCTGACCCGGTTTGCTTCTCCAGTGGTCGACATTTATGCCAGCTACACGCTTTCGTATGTGACAGTCAGTGCGAACGACATGACGTACGCCCCACGCTACGATCGCAGGCACACTGTCAAGGCGGTGACAACGTTTCATCTGATTCGGGGTCTTGATTTTTCGCTGCGATGGGATTACGGAAGCGGCTATCCGTTTACACAGAATGCAGGATCCTATGATCGGCTCTCCCTTTCCGGCATCGGCGATGATCCGTTTCCCGATGGACCGGGGACACCTTCAAGAACCCTCGGAGCGAAGAACGCAGCGCGCCTCCCCGCGTATCATCGGTTGGATGCGAGCCTGATGTATTCGACATCGATCGGCATGTTCCGCGGCACGGCAGGGCTGAGCATTATCAACCTGTACGATCAGAAGAACATCCTCTACTACGATCGAATGACGGGGAAGACGGATTATATGATCCCCTTCTTCCCAACTGCTTCCCTTACGATAGAGTTCTAACCGATGCAGAGAACCTCCCTCATACTCTTGACCGCAGTATGCGCGCTCGCAGTCGGCTCATGCAATCAGCCGTTTGAACCCGACGGGCCCGTAAGCAATAAGCTGGTCGTCTACAGCATCCTGAATGTGTCGAGTGTTACACAATATATCCGTGTGGGAACGACGTATCAGAATCCCCCCGGCCCGGTCATTCGCAACGCGTCAGTTGTTCTCCGCTATTCCGGGGGGACGATCGTCTTCAGGGATACCACGATCTATACGCTGGACCCCTCCGGCCTCGCGGCACCAATGAATCTCTATATCGCCCCGCAGCTTCAGGTGTTTCCGGGGACGACGTATACCCTTCAGGTCACGACTCCTGAAGGTCTGACCGCAACGGCTCAGACGACCACCTTGATTCCTCCAACGATGTCCATGGTCAATCCCCGGACTCTTGATAGCACGACCGGCACTCCCCCCACACTGAACGTGTTGTTCAGAAGTTTCAGCGGAGCCGCAGTTTTGCACTTCTTCGTCGACTACTACGCATATGTCGACGGTGGATGGGAGCTGCACCGGGCAGAGGTACCGCTATCTTCCTACGTTGACAACAACGGATCACTCATTCGGGTTTTTCCCTCGCTCGCGCTTGTGAAGTCCTTTACCGTTTCACAAAAGACGATGCAAATGAAGTTCGACATCGGTCAATACGGGCTGATACGGAACGAGGTCAGTGCAAAATATCCGGTCGCTCCGGTGATCTGGCTGCAAGCCGTATTCGAGATCATCCAGGTTGACGATGCATTGTTCAATTACTATTATGTTTACAATGGGCCAGTGGACAAATCCAGCATTCGGCTCGATCAACCGGATTATACAAACGTCCCGAATGGCCTGGGGGTTTTTGGAAACAGTGTCACTACGACTGCGACATACCCCATCCGGCATTGACAATCCACATGCCTGCTGGCATATGAATCCCATCTCCCGGCTTGCCACCATTTCCACCCTTCTTCTTTGCTCTGCGCTCGCTGCGCGCTGTCAATGGACCTTGATGAATCCCCCGTCTCTCTTCTCCTCAATTGTTCAATCCTCCGGAACACTGTTTGTCGGTATGCGTGGAGGCGGAGTCTTCAGGTCCACGGACCAGGGAGCCTCCTTTTCTGAATCGAGGAACGGACTCGGTAGTCTCGAGGTGACCTCTCTGACAGCATCCCCAGCGGGTGTCTACGCTTCAACCGCCGATGCGGGGATTTTTGTCTCGTCAGACAATGGGGTCTCATGGAGCGCGGCGAATACGCTTCTTATCAGCAATAGTATTGAAAGCATCACTGCGATCGGTGATACCCTTTTTGCCGGCCCTGTCAATTTCGGGGCTTTTTTCTCTACCGATGGTGGCCAGACCTGGCATCCCTCGGGGAAGGGTCTGGGTCTGCAGACGATCAACACATTTTTCCAGGTTCAGACATCTCTGTTCGCGGGAACTACTACCGGAGCATACCGTACGAGCGACGGAGGAAAGAACTGGACCGCGTCAAGCTCCGGGCTCCCTGGAGGTGGGAGCGTGCAGGCGTTCTGCTCCGTCGGTGGGAACCTGTTTGCAGCGATCCCCGGGAGCGGCGTATACATCTCGAAGGATGGAGGAGATACCTGGGCATCGTCCAGCAATGGCCTTGCCGATTTGAATGCATCCTGCTTGACAACCGTTTCCACACGCCAACGAACGCGTACCAACATCATCGTCGGAACCGCGTCCGGAGGAATATTCTTCTCGCCTGACACCGGCGCTTCCTGGATCTCCGCAACATCGGCACAATCGAGCAACATCGTCGGTGCTCTCGTTGCAGTCGACACCACGACATACGCCGCCATGGGCGAAGGTCTGCGTGTATCGAACGACGGCGGGGTCAATTGGAGTATGCACGGGGCGGGACTGCCGAATAGTCGGGTCTCCGGCCTTGCCATTGCCGGGGGAATCTTATTCGCCGGCATTAGCCACAGCGGGGTTTTCGCCTCTTCGGACAGAGGATCCACATGGTCGAGGGTAAATCAGGACCTCTCAAACAATGAAGTCACCGCGATGGCGGCGCAAGGAACCACCATCTTTGTTGGGACCACCGGAGGAGAGTTCTTTCATCGGAATCTGGCGGATAGTGTCTGGACAATCGGCGGGGGCGAACTCAATGGATTCGGTATAAATGCGATTGGGATTGCTGGATCGGCCGTGCTTGCTGCCTCCGGGAAACGGGGAGTCTACTTCACTCTCGATAACGGCCTGAACTGGAACATCGGGCTTGGCTCTGCACCGGGCATCAACGGGACACAAGTGAGCTCCTTCGCGTTCGCGAAGGGCATAACGATTGCCGGGTCGATCGGATTCGGCGTCTTGCGGTCCACAGACAACGGAAAGAACTGGGTGCAATCAAATTCAGGACTGCAAAACTCCTCAGTTTCCGCGGTATCCGCCGCAGATTCCTTCTTCGTTGCCGCAACCGCCACAGGAATTTCTGTCTCGCGAGACGCGGGAGGAAGCTGGGTTACGGCAAACGCGGGGCTCGGCTCGCTTTCGGTCTCCTGCCTCGCGGCCGTCGGCAACGTGGCGATTGCCGGAACACAAGGCGGAGGAATCCTCGTGTCAACCGATCAAGGTCTGCGATGGCATGCGACCGGCCTGGGACGCGCACCCGCGACGACTCACCTGCTCTTTACCGATGGACAGGATCTCTATGCCGCAGGGGCGCTGGGAGGACTGAGTCGGTGTTCCGTTGCAGATCTGCTTTCGACGGTACTCACTGTACCCGGCGCGGATCCGCTTCCGTTCAAAGCCGAATTGCTGCAGAATTTCCCTAACCCGTTCAATCCGACGACGACTATTCAGTTCCTCGTGGGAGGAGTCGTCGCCCCGAGCGGAGCGTTTCGCAGCGGAGCCGAGGGGCCCACAACACCTATCAGCGGATCCGTCCCGCTTATGACGGGACGAGACCTCGTCTCGAACCCAGTTCGAGACGGGCAGTTGACAGTAGACAGTTGGGTTAAGCTTATCGTGTACGACATTCTGGGCAGGAAGGTGGCGACGCTTGCGGATGGCCGATTCCCTGCAGGCACGTACTCGTTTCCTTTTGATGGAACTGGGCTTGCGAGCGGAGTATATTTCTATCGACTTACGGCAGCCAACTTCACCGCAACAAAGTCGATGATCCTGATGAAGTGACTGGTCCCCGTGTTCCCCACAGTTGACTGTCAACCTATCGTACCAGCATCATCGCTTTGGTCGCCGTAAAATTACCGACCGTCACACGGTAAAAATATAACCCGCTCGACAGTATTTCACCATCGAATTTGACCTGATGAATCCCCGGCGATTGCTTTTCGTCGACCAGCACTGCGACTCTTCGCCCCAGAACATCGTAGACCTCCAACCGCACATAGCTGTTCCCTGTCCCCTGTCCCCTGTTCCCTGCAATCGTATATCGAATGGTCGTGCTCGGATTGAACGGATTCGGATAGTTCTGCTCAAGTCGAAAGCCGAGCGGCACAGAATTGACCGGGTCTACACTCATCGTTCCGCCGAGTTCATCAATTCTTCTACGCACAACGCCTCCCCATTTTGTGCCGGCGTAGATATACGTTGGATCCGCAGCGAGAGACTGGATTGTTCCGACACTGATACCCCCGTTCGCACTCCTCCAATTGGCACCATCGTCCGTGGAAACGAAGACGCCCTGACCATTTGTGCCGGCGACCAGCAAATTCCCTGCGTCCAGAAGAGAAAGAACAGAAGAAGAGCCAAACCCGTTGTTTCTCGGGGACCACGACTCACCATCGTCCGCGCTGATGAACGGGCCGGCACCGGTCCCAGCGATCACCCGCGTCGGCGATCCAACCAACGCGTACACATCCTTTTGTGTGAGCCCTGAATCCGAGAGCAGCCACCCGTTTCCCTTGTCCGGAGACATCAGGATTCCCCATCCTTCCGTGCCCGCAAGCACAGTCGACGCCCCAAATGTGAAGCACCGAACGATTGTCCCCGCCCGGGCACCCGGGTTTGAACCTATTCCGGGTTTCCACGACATTCCTTCGTCCGATGAATAATAGATCCCTGTACCTCCCGGGCCTGCGAACAGGCTCGTGCCAACTCCTTGAAGTGAAGAGATGGCCAGGACCGGAAGTGAGTTGGACCTGCCTGTCCACACCGTATCGCCATCCCGGATGGCGAAGACCCCGCCAACCTTCGTACCCACAAATGTTGTTGTTCCGATGTTCGTCAATGCGACGATCTCGCGATCCGTCAACCCGTTGTTCGCGGTGACCCATGCGCTCCCGCTGTTCTGCGATACTACGACTCCTCCATTCCTCAACCCCGCCCACAACCGGTTATCGCTGTAAGCCGTGGATGTCACATCGGAATTTGACAAACCCGCGCTGATGTTCGTCCAGTGTGCTCCTGCGTCTGTAGACTCCATAATTCCATCACCAAATCCGGCATAGAGCGTTGCACCGTCTGCGAAAAGACAACCGACGGTGCTGTCGACGAGTTCAGGACTTTTGGGGGTCCAGGATCCCCCGCCGTCGGTAGAGAAAAGGACCCCTCTGTCCAACGTGCCGACAGCAAGGACGCTTGCTCCACCGTTGGTAAGTGATACCACGGAAATGGTCACAACGTTTGTAAGGGCGTTGGTATTCCAGGAAGTGCCTCTGTCGGTTGAGACACACATTCCCTTGGACGCCGTCCCTGCATAGAGATTCGTGCCGTCCGTCGCAAGTGAGGAGATAAATAGCGTAGGGATCCCTGCATTCGACTGAGACCAATTCTTTCCTCCGTCGCTCGAGAGATAGACCCCCGCGGATGCCGATCCCCCGAAGATCAACCCTCCCAGTCCGATGAATGCCGTCGCCGTCCCCGAGCCAAAGCCTTTGCCCGCTGGGACCCAGGTATCTCCTTCATTGGTCGACATGAAAGCGCCATAATTCGTCGGTCCGGCGAAAACGGTTGTGCCAATCGTGGACAGAACGTTAATATTGAGGGCGATCATCCCAAAGTTGCTCGATGCCCAGGTCAAACCATTATCGGTGCTCTTGAATACACCGGAATCGCTTGTCGCTGCGAGGATTGCTGACCCGACAGCGGCGAGAGAGGTGACATTGAGACTGGTGAGCGCGGTTGCACGTGATTGCCATTCTCCGGAGGACCCCGGGAGGATAAAGACTCCGCTGCCGTTCGATCCGGCGATGAGTCCGTCGGCCCCTTTGGTCAACGACGTTACGAGTCCCGGGGGGCCGAGGGGAACCCATTGGCCCTTAACGCTTGAAACGACAAGGAGGAGAGAGAAACCGACGGCTTGAAGCCGATTGAGAGAGATCATTGGAAAGTCAGTGGGAGGTGAGGGGTTCTTCGAATGTTGCAACAAATAGTGTAACATTCAACCATCCGGACACAGCGCCGGGGAAACGATTGACTTTCGCGATCCTCAGAAGTATGTTACTTGCCGTATCGAATATTCACCGGACCCCCTTATCTCTCACTTCATTTGAGATTCTCATGCTTCGATCGAGCGCCATTCTCTTGACCGTGATGTGCCTGAGTGCAAGCCTGGCCTTTGCGGAGGGAAATAATGAGGTGTTGCTCAGCGGCTATGCCGGGACGCTGAAAGGTCCCGTTCTCGAATACCCCTCCTGTCAGCCGGACGCGAACTCAGCGCTGCTTGTGCGATCCCTCGATTCCGCGAACGCGATTGAATGGGAAACAGCGCCCGTGCCAGCAGCCTTTTCAAGGGACTCGGCCACCTTCGTCTGGGTTTTCGGACTCAACGGAAACCTCGAAGTCCGACCGTTTCATCTCTATGTGGAAGGAACCTACTGGTTGACGTTCGAACGGCCGGAGGATTTATCCAGGACGACTTGGAGCGTACGGGCAGGGAACGGATCAGTCATGCGATTTTCGAGAACGCTCGTCGACAAAAACAACGATCTGTTCGGGTATGCGTTCCTCACCGTCCCGAAAGTGTTGCTGACACCAGGGAAGCCGCTCCAAATCCGGGTTCAGGGAGAATCTGCAGGATCCAGAACGTGGTACATGACATTCCAGCACACTCTTCACGATACAATAATTGTCAACCCCCAAGACGCATTGCTTCGCGACAGTGGTGCTGGTTTGCAGCCGGTCTATGTCGACATCACTCGGCTTCACGAGTCAGGGAACGTCTCGATTCGTCCCATGACTGGAACGGAAGTTCATTCCGGTCTGCGATTTGGTTTTAATCGCATCATTGTGAAGGTTCCAGGTTCAGCCAGGGAACAGATGCAAAGCCTGAAGGTCGTTCTCGATGGCGTTACACTTCCTCTTCTCCCCTTTGTGCAGAGGCCGGTCCGGAAATGGACGGTCTATATGGTCGAGCATGCCCACACCGATATTGGCTATACGCGGCCACAGACGGAGATTCTCCCAGAACATCTTCGGTTCATTGATTACGCGCTGGATTACTGCGATCAAACGGACAGCTTGCCGGACGATGCGAAGTTCCGTTGGACGTGCGAGGCGTCGTGGCCCGTAAGCCAGTATGTGCAATGCCGGCCGCATCAACAGGTGGAACGACTCCTCCGGCGCATCAGAGAGGGACGGATCGAGGTTACAGCGATGATGTTCAACATGTCCGAGCTCCCGGACGAGAACTCGTATGTCTCGTTCCTCAAACCGATCCTCCAGCTTCGCCAGATGGGCATCCCCGTGAAGACCGCAATGCAGGACGACGTCAACGGTGCTGCGTGGTGCCTGGTCGACTATTTCCACGGTCTCGGCATCCGGTATCTGACCATGGGAGAAAACCCGGATCGCGCGCTGCGGCCATTCAATATTCCGACTTCGTTCTGGTGGGAATCCCCTTCGGGAAACAAACTGCTGGTCTTTCGCGCAGACCACTACATGACGGGGAACTTCATGGGGATCGAACGGGGCCAGCTCGATATCGTGGAACCCGCGATGTTCCAATATCTTCATGGACTCGAAACGCAGGACTACCCCTTCGACCGTGTCGCAGTGCAGTATTCAGGATATTACACAGACAACTCTCCGCCGTCGACAGCCGGATGTCGCGTTATCGAGGCGTGGAACAAAAAATACCTCTGGCCTCACCTGCGGAACGCTACGGACGGAGAATTTCCCCAATATGTTGAAAAGGAACAGTCTCAAACGATCGCCCACATTCGCGCTGCGTGGCCTGACTGGTGGACTGACGGGACGGCATCCGCTCCCAGAGAAACCGCCGCGGCACGTCGCGCGCAGGCGGGGATGATCGCCGACGAGGGCCTGCTGGCGATGGCCAGACTTGCGGGGAATTCTATCCCGCCGAAAGTCCTCGGCGACGTGGATGCGATCAATGAGAAACTCCTGTTTTATGACGAACATACATTTGGAGCGGCTGAAAGTATTACCGACCCTCTCGTGGAGAACTCCGAGGTCCAGTGGTCAGAGAAGCGTGCCTATGTGTGGGAAGCCGTCAAAAGCGCGGCCATCCTGCGGGAATGCGGCCTTGGCATGCTCCAGGGACATTTGCCATCCCTCACTACCCCATCGCTGTCTGTCTTCAACACCCTGTGCTGGCAACGATCCGGTTTGGTCACCGCGTATATCGATAATCAGATTATTCAACCGGATCATGAATTCCGCATTGTTGATGATCGCGGGAACACCGTGCCTGTCCAACGCCTGGCACGCAGAGCCGATGGAACGTACTGGGCACTTTGGGCCCCACATGTCCCTCCCCTCGGCTTTACCACATTTCGCATTGATACAACTGCTGAACAGGCAGGACCACTCCCCACCAATCAAGATTCGTCAACGGTTCTCGACAACCGCTATTATCGCATCATCCTTGACCTCCAGAAGGGTTCGATACGGAGCATCTACGACAAGGAGCAAAAGACCGAATTGATTGACGCGACATCGACATGGGGAGCCGGAGAATTCATCCGGGAGACGCTGACGGACAGAGATCAGATGGCGCAGTTCAAGTTGGTGGGATACAATCGGACCACCCTCTCGGACGTGCATTTCAAATCAAAGACGAACGGAAGCATTTGGAGGAGTATCGTATTCGCAGGTCACACGGACGCATGCTATGGTCCCGAGGGAGTGACATGCGAAGTCCGATTGTTCAATACACAGAAGCGCATCGAGGTCCTTTTCACCGCGATGAAACGCCCGATCACGGATCCTGAAGCGCTCTACGTCGCATTTCCATTCAGGTCTCCTGGCGGGACCATCCGCTACGATGCCCAGGGCGGCGTTGTGATTCCGGGCGTAACACAAATTCCGGGATCTTCCTCTGACTGGCAGACCGTCCAGAATTTTGCCGCTGTTCGCGGGAATACTGGCCAGATCGTCATCGGAAGCGACGAATGTCCGCTGTTCCAATTCGGCGACATCAACACCGGAAAATTCCAAAGAGTGGCACGAGTCGACCACCCCTATATGTTCTCCTGGCCGATGAATAATTATTGGACGACAAATTTCGTCGCTGAGGAAGACGGCGAGCTCCACTGGGGGTACTACCTCACCTCCTCGGCCGATACATCAAACAGCTTTGCCACACAATTCGGGTGGGGCTCGCGGGTGCCGCTCGTTGCACGAGTCCTTCCTGCCCTCGCAGGTACAGGAACACGCACATCGCGATCATTTCTTGAGTCACTCCCCAAGAACATTCTCTTGATCAGTGCCATCCCATCTCAGGATGGTCAGGGGATCGTCCTTCAATTGCGGGAAACGGACGGTCGACCGACATCGATCCACCTCGCCGAATTCGCCACAGGGGGCAAAGCGAGCTCGGTAACGCTGGTCAATGCGCTTGGAGAAAATATCCGGTCTCTCGGATACACCGCGGAAGTGAGGCCCTACGAGGTAGTGTTTGTGAAGATCAGGCTGTGAGGAGCACCGCCGCTACCTGATCGTATACGTGAACGTCATCATGAAATACCTGGTCAGCACTTCATTTTGCGTATCGTCGATGTAGGTGCCACTGATGGAGCGGTTGACGCTTTTGTTCTGCCCGAGGACATCAGTTACACCGACCTTCAGTTCACCGCGGTCTTCCGCGAAGAACTTCCTGGCCATGCTCACATCCCAGAGGACCGAGTTTTGATTGAATCCTTGAGAGAGTCCGCCAGTGTAAGCGCTGGTCACATCGTTCCTCAAAACGAAACCGCCCAAGAAATACCATACCCAGCGGAGTGACGCCGTGTGAGAATAGTAGTTACTGTTGGCGTCGGTCTGCTGTGTGTTGGACGAGATTGTGTAGCTCCCGGAATACGATATCGTGAAGTCGAAATCCTCACTGACGTTGCTCCCCAGAACGAATCCGCCGCTCAGACCGACAGCGTTTCCGATACTGCGGACGCTGTTCACCATCGCAGGCGTTCTCGTGAATGAGACGCCGGAATTCAGGTTGAGCGTGCTGCCGAGGAGCTGAAATGGAAATCCGTAGGTGAAGAACGAACGGGCATTCCAGTACCCGTTGAGATTCACCGGATATGCCAGTTGCGTTCCTCGCGCCACCTTCGTGCCGTCGGAAAGTATCGTATCCTTCTGAGGAATAATCGTCGCGTTCGCGATATAGTTGCTCGTCTGCGTCCCCGCGAGAAGGAGAAACATGCTGTGTACGCGGTCAGGAGTGGTCAGCGCATACCGGGCGAGCAACGAATGGGAGGTCGTTTGCAGAAGATCGGGATTCCCGGTGCTGACAAGCAGCGGGTTCGAGTTGTCGACGACCCGTTGAAGTTGCGTTACTGTCGGGGCACTGGTGAACGTCCGGAAGAAGACACGCAGCGTGCGGTGGTCCGGAAGGGTGTACATCAGCAAGGCGCTCGGGAGAAACGTGGCAAATCGCTTCGAAAGGTCGGCACCGGCGACAGAGTTTTCACTCCGGAGTTCGGCCACCTGGTATGCGAGATTTGTCATCAGATTGATCGATGAGCCACGCCATCGGTACCCCACGCCGGCACTCTGGGTGAGATAGTCGTTTGCGTACGCATTCGACAATGCGAGGTTGGGAATCGAGTACAGCATGGCGATGCGATCGAGATCATACGTGTCTTTGTTCGATGTGCTGTGCGTCAGTGACGGCGAATAGTTCACCTCGACGAGTCCGTCCACACTCACCGGCTCGGTGTATGCCAGGTTCGCACTGATGGTGTTCGATTGCGAGACGATTCCGGCGTGTTGGGCAAGGCTGTCATTCGCCGAAGCGGCAAGCTGGTACACGTCCGAAGCCGCCAGCAACGTGGTCGTCTGTTTGCGATTCCCGCTCGCCCCGACGTCGAGCGACATCGTCCGGCCGGGAAGATCGAAGCGATGCCTGTAGACAAGATGTCCGGAAAGATTGTATCCGTTGTTGGAAGCATCCGTGTTCGTCTGAGATTCCGTCATCGCGGTGTTGAGTGTCGTTACCGCCGCAAGGTCGTTGAGCGTCCGGTTGTTCTGGAAATAGAACTGGGGCAGAAAGGTGACGATATCGGAAGGGTCGATGGTATAGTCGACACGCCCCGTAAACCTGTTGTTGAAGTTTTTTCCTTGGACATTGGAATTCTGATCATAGAGACTTGTGGAGTCTCCACCGAGGAGGTACTGCCGATTGTCCGACTGCAGATTGGCGTTGTCCACCCGATTGAAGAAATAGCTGAGCTGTGTAAATACTCCCGACGTTACCGTGTCCGAGTAGTTTGCGCCGATCATGTGGGTTGTGTTGATCCCCTGCTGCTGTCCGACCAGGTTTGCCAAGCCATACGAATTGCCAGCCCGCACGAACGGACTCGATTGATTGGATCCGAACCCGCCGCCACCCGGCCCGCCGCCCGAGCCACCCCGTCGTTGACCCATGCCTGGCGCCCGGACCTGGTTGTTCCGGGAAATCACGCCCAGAATATCCTGCATCGAGAAGTTTTGATCGTTGACATTATTCGAGAGCCCGAGGATGGAGATTCGCCTGTCTCCATCGAACAGGTGGACGTTCCCACCCGCTTCGTACCGCTCATTCTCTCCAAAGCCTGATGCCAATTTCCCAAAATCCAGGTTCCTGCCGCGCCGTCGTGTAATGATGTTCATCGCCTTCACGGACTGTCCATCATCGAATCCCGTGAATTGCGCCTGATCGCTCATCTGGTCGAAGACCTGGATCTTGTCGACCACTTCCGCCGGCAAGTTCCGGATGGCAAGGGTCGGATCGTCTCCAAAGAACGGCTTTCCGTCAACGAGCACTCTCTGGATCGTTTCGCCACCGGAACTGACCTGTCCGTTCGACACGGTGACGCCGGGCATCTTGGTCAACATGTCTTCGGTCGTTGCATCGCGGTTTACCTTGATCGAAGACCCAAGGTATTCCGTCGTGTCTCCTGACAAAACGGCCGCTGGAGCCGACCGTTGGATGAGGACTTCGCCGAGCGCAATCGGAATTTCCCCAAGAATGAGGTCGCCCAGATCGACGGGCGATTGTCGGAGACTGATTTTCCTCGAGATCGATTTGCGGCCGATGGCAGTAACATCAAGACGGTATTCCCCCGGGGCGATATCCGAAAACGAGAATACGCCGTCCGGTCCGGTGGGGACGGTGGTCGCTGCAGAAGTGTCGTTGAGAGAGACCAAACGAACATGGACACCCGTCAGGCTTTTCCTGCTATTGTCGACGATTCGACCTCGAATGGAGTTGGATTGGGCTGCGGCAGGCGACCAGAAGAACAGGGCAAGCAGAAAGAGGAGCGGAAATCGTATCATCGGGAGCGGGTGGCCCTTTTCTCTTGTGACCAATCAAACCGCTCCTGCGTTTAACGGGCCCCGACATGATTCCCACCAGGAACGACCCCGGACCTAAAGGCGAGTCTGAAGAACCAGAACGTAATTCCTCGGGGGCATGACGTTCCCGATAAGCTCGACATAGCGGTGCTGAAACAAGTTGTTGATGCTGAACGTCAGGCTGAGCGGAATTCCCGCGACCGTCACGTCGGCCCCGAGCCGCGCGTCCGTAACATAGATTGGGACGCGTTGATCTCCGTCCGGGATGATCCCGGTGAGAATCAATTCGTCATCGATCTGATCTACCCTGCTGATGAACCGGAAGTCGATATCAGCGGAGAACCAACCGATCTGTGTCCGTCCGTTCCAGTAGAGAACATGTCGGGGTCGATATTTGAGGATCTGATGCAAGGTAAGGTCCTGGGGGTACGAATACGTGTAGCCGACTTCTGTCGTGATCAACTTGCCAAGCAGTCCCAGCTTGAATGAGGTCTCCACTCCCTGGATCCTCGCACGGGTAACGTTCCTCCACTGGACCTCGAGATCCGAACCGGAGACAATAAGCCCCGGCTCAATCAAATTGTTGATGTCTGATCTGAATGCTGCGAGATCGAGGATGCCGGTCTCGCCGACCGTTTGCGACATTCCGAGCTCATATGATGTGCTTTTCTCCGGCCGGAGGTCGGGGTTCGGAACAGCGATCACGCCCGAACTCCCTGCCGCCACAAATGCCTCCGGAAGGGAGGGGACTCTGAATCCCTGACTGAACGACGCGCGGAGTGACGTCCCTTCCGAGGGGCGATACGTCATTCCGATCTTCGGATTGAGCTGTCCCCCGTCACTGGTAAGCCCCACCGTTTGAAAGTCAAAACGCATCCCGGCCGTCACCGTCACCTTTTCCGATACTTTCACCTCGTCCTGCCCGTACACGGCAAACCCGCCAAGGGTCTGTTGGGCGAAGATGTCCCCTCCGATGAGATCAAGGCTCCCCGTCACACCAACCGTAACGGTATGCAGGTCCGACGGTAGAATGGTCGAAAGGACTTCGAGTCGAAGATCATCGGCAAGCGAGCCGGTGCGGGAATCCTGCCCGGTCTGTTCCACTCCCCACTCATTATGGTACCAGAGGACCTTCGTGGTAAGGAGCAGATGGTCCGAGATCGCAATACTTGAAAGTCCGCTGAGGAAATATCGCGTGGAGGTCTCGTTGTCTGCTCCATGTCCCCGCGGTGGGATCAGGGCTGAATCGATGTTCCGCCAGTAGAGGAACTGACCGGCATTCTGATGAACCAGACCGAAGTTGAGCGCGAGGGAGGTCGATGACGCAAAATACTCTTTCGTGCGCACAAGAATGCTGAAGCGCTGGTGATAATCGTTCTGCCTGTACCCGTCGTCGGATTGATGAGACAAATAGAGCGATAATCCGATGTTCCCCTCGCGATGGGTATGGGTGATCGACTCCCCGGAGAGAAACCGGTTACGAGCGGACCATTGCCACGACTGGTCGGGAAAATTGCTGTAGAGGCCTCCGTACATCCGGACCGTCGTCGCTTCACCCTCGGGGATCGGCTTGGTGATGAGATTGATCACTCCCCCGAGCGCATTGGACCCGTACAACGCAGAGCTTGCTCCTTTCACCACTTCGATGCGCTCCACCTCTTCCATCGGGATCGATTCAAAATTCAATTCGCCGGTATCGCCGGCGATAAACGGAATCCCATCCAGGAGCATCAGAACACGACTTCCGGCGCCGAGACTGTAACCGCTGAACCCGCGGATATTCACCTGGGTGCCGGTGATGTTTACTCCTGGAACATAGCGCAGTGCCTGATCGATGGACTGGGCATTGCGTCGCGCAATAGCAACCGCATCGACGACAGAGATGCTGGCGGGCACTTCATCCAGTGACTGCTCCCTTTTGTTTGCCGTGACGACGATCTGATCCGTTTGGATCGGCGCCTCCGTCATGCTTACGTCCAGGTTGACCTCCCCTGTGTCGCGGACGACGACGCCGGAAACGACTCTTCGCTGGTAGCCGACCATCGAGAACGTGACGGTGTAGATCCCGGCTGAGACGTCAGGAATGCGGAACCCGCCCTGTGCATCCGAGGTCGCGCCCCGCACGGTGCCCTGCAAGAGAATGCGAACGCCGGCGATGGCCTGATGGTCGACATCCGACCTGACCCGCCCTCCTATCGAACCGGGGTGCGCGGTCGCCGATAGCCACATCAAAAGAAGCGTTAAGGGAAAGAGCCGACTCGCGTTCATCGCCATGGGATCGGAGGAAGATGGCTAAAGTCCACGTCGATGTCGATGCCGGGAGCGATGCGATGCAGGAGCACGCGAACGGGCGTGGGATCAACGGAACCAGTCCCGGCGGCATACACCCCGGCCGGCCGCCAGTCTGAAAGAATATTCGGACCGTATTGATACATCACCGCGACGTACGGATATTCGGCGACCTGGAGGTTCGTACCGGATTCGGTCGTGAATTCGAAGGGGAAACTATCGACCAATGCAGGAATATAGTCCTGCGTTACCGGCGGATAGACGGCAGCCTTCCCCGCGATGAGCGATGGGATGACGCCGGCGCTGTCTGTCGGAAGCTCCGTAAATGCAACAAGGCGCATCTCACGAATACTGTCGGCCGGAGGCCAGTGGCGGAATCGTATCACGCCACTGAAGCCGGACGGTTCGTGCAGAGGACCCAGTTCCTGGTTGCATCCGAAAATGGTCAGCAGCAGGACCGAAATTGCAAATGATCGAAACCTTCCAGGCATCGGGGGGCATTCAGAAATGGGACGATGAGTGGTTTCGATGCTCTGAAGAGAAGGAAAAAAACAATTCCCAAGCAACACCCCTCCAGAATAATATATGGACGCGATATCGAAGAAATCCTCAGAGAATCCACATAATCGCCTGAACGGGACAGATTGATTCAGTCTGAAGGAAGGCATATCTTGAGTCTGTCCCTAGGGCGGTCCCAGAACGCCATTCCTATGACGCCATCCAGATCCATCCGGAAAGCACGAGCCAGACAAAACCCACCGAAGGCTCACACCCGCCGAACGTTGTCCCGGTCGTCAAAAGACGGGCTATTCCTTTTGGACGGCGCGGGCAAAGTCGTTGATATCAATGCTATTGCTTGCGCGATCCTCCGACGCTCCCGGCGGGAAACCCTCGGGCACAAGTTCCAGGAGTTCATCGAAGCGCAAACGTCAAGAGCGGCGCAACAACTCCTCACGCGACTCCGACGCGCGAAAGAAAGCGAAACCTTTTGCACACTGATAACAAAAGACTCGGATCGTGTGAACGTCTCGTTAATCGGTCGCCCATCTGAAAACCGACGGCTCCTCGTGGCGGCGACAGTGACCTCTTCGGGCGACATTTCTCCTCAGCAGAACACTTCCACTCTCGACCTCTCCGTCGCTTTCGGCACGATCTATGCTCAATCCAATAGCAGCGTCGTCATTCTGGATCGCGAGTATCGGATCGTTCACGCGAATCCAGCCTGGACGAGAAATTTCGGGACGAAGGGTACGGAACCACGAGGCCGCCTCCTTGCCGATGTTCTTTCACGCGACACCCACTCCTTCAAGAATCTGCTGAGAATCCTGGACGAAGTTGTGCGGACAAAGGAACCGGTTCAACTCGAAGCACGGTCAGTCACCTTCCCGGCTCAGCCCGAACGTGGAACCACCTATTGGGACTGGACGCTCCACCCGATCAGTGATGCGGCGGGTGACGTGAAATACGTTCTCTTTTCATCCGACGACGCTTCCGACCGGAGAAAGGCGCAGGAAGAATTGCGAAAGGTCAATAGGGCGCTTCACACCCTCGCCAACTCGGGCCATCTGATTCTTGAGTCGAATCGCGAATCCGAGATGCTCTCGGATGTCTGCAGGGTGATCGTGGAAAGCGGAGGTTACCAGTCGGCCTGGGTTGGACTCATTGACAGTGGGCAGAACGACGCGGTACTACCCGTGGCCCGGTACGGCCCGGACACAGCCATGTTTTCCGATCCCGCAAAGATGGGGAAGGAGCAACCCTCCCATATCATCAGTCTTCCGCTTCTCCATTCCACGAACGTCCTGGGGATCCTGAATATTTCCTGCACCGACGAGACCGCGTTCGAGCCCGAGGAAATGCACCTCCTTGAGCAATTGGCCCTGGATCTCGCCACAGGAATAGTTGCCCGGCGGACGTTGAGGGGACGCGACGACGTCGCGGCGGAAACGAGAAAAGTTCAGGATGCGCTCGCCGAACGCGAACGACGGTACCAGACACTATTCGAGCTTTCGCCCTCGGCAATTCTCCTTCAGGATCTCTCGGGGACCATTCTGGAGGTGAACGACGCACTCTGTCGTATTTTCCAGTATACGCGCGAAGAATTGATCGGTAAAAATGTTCGGATCCTGGTTCCGCGCGCGCAGCTTGACAGTGTTGACCGAAACATTGAGGAGGTCCTTTCGGCAAAAGTCCTTGTACATCAGGTCATCAATCTGGCGCGCGATGGGACTCCCCGGCAGATGCTTCTCAGGGAGAAGGTTGTCCCTCTCCCCGACGGCGGCCAGGGAATTCTGGTCGCCTCAAGCGACGAAACCGATCGTGCCCGCGCAGAAGAGGCCCTCAAGGAACGTGATCGCATATCGCAGGCTTTGCTCCGGCTCTCAAAGAATCTTGAACGCGCGTCGACCTACACCGAAATCCTGGATGCAGCGCTTGTTGAACTGAAGGCGATTACGGGATATCAGTTACTCTGGGTCTATCTGTACACACGAGACATGGAGTATGCGGAGGCCCTTGTTTCCAGCGGAAGAGCTTTCGCGCCGGATGTTCGGAAACTGAAGATCAAGGGCGACAAGGTCCTTGAAGCGACGATTGCCACGAAAGACGTGCTGGTGATTCCCGAAGCAGCTTTGGACAATCGATCGAACCAGGACATCACAAGCCGCCATGCACTGCATACTATCGTCCATGTCCCGATCATGATCTTCGACAGACACATCGGACACGTCGGGACCGGGACGTTCGGCGACGAAGGCGTCCGCGTACCATCGGAGACGGAAAAGGAATTCCTGGCCTCCATGGCGAGTCACATGGCGGTCTCTCTGGATCGCATTCACTCGCAGCTCGAGCGTGAACAGGCGGAAGCCGCCTTGCGCGACAGCGAAGAACGCTACCGAACGCTGATTTACGCATCGCCGGACGCCGTTACCGTCACTGATCTCGCTGGGAATATCACGTTCATTTCTCCGAAGACGCTCGAATTGTTCAATGTCCCGGCAGGGACGAACGTGATCGGGCGAAGCGTCTTCGAGTGGGTTGCAGAAACCGATCGGCAACGGGCGGTGACGAATATTCAGTCCATCCTGACCCGGGGAACGCTCCTGGAGGAAGAGTACACATTGCGAAGGACGGGGGGAAATCATTTTCAGGCGGAAGTCCATGCGGCGCTCATTCATGCTTCCGACGGGACAGCAAAAGAGGCAGTAATTGTGACGCGGGATATTACCGACCGCATTCGGGCACTCAATGATCTGCTGCGGCTCTCGCACGTCGTCGAGCAGAGTCCGGTATCGGTGATCGTCACCGATACCAAGGGATCAATCGTCTATGTCAACCCGAAATTTTCCGAAGTCACCGGCTATTCCTCCTCGGAGGTGATCGGCCACAATCCGCGCATTCTCAAATCAGGCGAAACGCCCGCCGAAGGCTATCGCTTGATGTGGAAGGCGCTGAATGCGGGGCAGGAATGGCATGGCGAATTTCACAATCGTCGCAAGAACGGGGAATTGTTCTGGGAAGCGGCATCGATCTCCCCCATCCGGGACGCTCTCGGGGTAATCTCACACTTCGTGGCAGTAAAGGAGGATATCACTGGCAGGAAAGCCCGCGCTGAGCAAATCCGCCAGTCCCTTGCGGAGAAAGAACTTCTTCTGAAGGAAATCCACCACCGCGTGAAGAACAATATGCAGGTGATCTCCAGCCTCCTGAGCCTCGAGTCAGAACATGTTGAAGACCCGCGAACAAAAGAGATGTTCAAGGCGAGCATGAACAGGATTCGTTCGATGGCCCTCGTCCATGACAAATTGTATCGGTCCCAGAACATGGCAGCAATTGACTTCGGCGAGTACCTGTCGGCTGTCACGACGGAACTTCAACACTCGTACGGTCGAAGAGAAGTCAACTGCACCGTGAATGCCGAAAGGCTCGTCTTGAGCGTGGACGCAGCCATTCCTTGCGGCCTCATCGTCAATGAGCTCGTTTCCAATGCCTTCAAGCATGGGTTCCCTGACAATCGTCACGGTGAAGTCTCAGTGATTCTTCGCCGACGCGACCGCAAATCGGCGGAGTTGATCGTGCAAGATAACGGTATCGGATTCCCGAAAACTGTCGATCTCAAGAAGACCGGGACGCTGGGGATGGCACTTGTCTCTGATCTTGTTGAACAGATTTCCGGTTCGCTCGGGATCGAAACAACCGTAGGGACAAAATTCACGGTCGTCTTCCCCGCAGTCATCTCCTGAGGCAAGTACCGGACAACGCGATCGGCCTCGATGTTCCCAGGAACCGGGCTCGTCTCAGTCATCGTGATCGCCACGCATGTCCCTCCACTGAGTCCCTGGCCCGTCCAGATGCCCGGCATCACGTGATTGCTTCTTACATCGTATACCCGGTTTCTCCATGTTGACTGAGGTCGAGACCTTCGACTTCATGCTGGATATCAACCCGGAGACCGATAACCTTGTCCGTTACCTTGAGAAGAAGCCAGCTCACGACAAACGAATAGACGATCGCAGCAGCCACACTTCCCGCCTGGATGAGGAGGAGCGATGGATTCCCAAAGAACAGACCATCCGCGCCGGCGGCATTGATCGCTTTCGATGCAAAGAGCCCGGTCGCAAGCGCTCCGAACGTGCCGCCGACACCATGGACTCCCACGGCATCGAGTGAATCATCGTAACCGAACTTCCCCTTCAGACTGATCCCGAAGTAGCACACCACGCCGGCGAACAGTCCGATGATCAGCGCCGGCATTGGTCCGACGAACCCGCAGGCGGGCGTTATTGCCACAAGTCCGGCAACAGATCCCGAAACCGCCCCGAGCACTGTCGGTTTCCCCCTATGCCACCATTCGACCAGTGTCCAGGAAACCGTTGCCGCGGCAGAGGAAATATGTGTTGCGGCAAATGCCGAGACCGCAAGCGCACCTGAGGCAACCGCACTGCCGGCATTGAATCCAAACCACCCGAACCAGAGAAGAGCGGCACCCAGGACCGTCATTGTCATATTGTGGGGAGGAGTCAATTCTCGCAGGTACCCTTTCCTTGTCCCGAGAACCAACGCCGCCGCGAGTGCAGCGACTCCTGATGAGATATGAACGACGAGTCCGCCGGCAAAATCGAGCGCTCCGAGATTGCGAATCCATCCGCCCACCCCCCAGACCCAATGTGCGAGAGGAATGTAGACGAAGGTCGACCAGAGGATGAGAAACAGGAGATACGCGCTGAATTTCATTCGTTCTGCCATTGCGCCGGTGATGAGCGCAGGGGTGATGACCGCGAACATCATCTGAAACAGCATGAAGAGCTGATGCGGAATCGTCGGCGCGTAGGCAGGATTCGGGTCGAGCCCGACATTGCGCAGCCCGATCCAATCGAAATTGCCGATGAATCCTCCCGTGGACGGGCCGAACGCCAGGCTGTAACCGTAGAGCACCCAAAGGAGTGTGATCACACCGAGTGCGATGAAACTCTGCATGAAGGTGCCGAGGACGTTCTTCTTCCGCACCATGCCGGCGTAGAAGAGTGCAAGGCCGGGAGTCATCAGCATGACGAAGGCGGTGGCGACGAGCATCCAGGTCGTATCGCCCGTGTCAATCCGCGAAGCTCCGGATTGCGCCACAGCGGTGCCGGCTAGTCCAATCAGCAAACAACCAACAGACAGGGCTCGATTCATGGGGCGGCCTTCAAGTGTGCGAGAGGGTTAATGCGCGCCTTCCTGGGCGATTCGCCGGTGAAGTGAGGAAACCGGTCAACGGAATGTGAGGGACAACTGCGACATTTGCCTAAATTACTAAACCAAACGATGAGTATCAAGTACAAAAGTGATGAGCCAGCCCTTCTTTTCCCAAGTTTCGAAGGTCGCGATCGGCTGGGGGACGGTCGGAGTCAATACAGGGAGACAAGAAAAAGGGAAGAGCATCCCGAAGGTTCCTCTCCCCTTTTCGCGAGCAGGCGGCGCTCGGGAAACCCGGCAGATCAAACTATCTGATGACGACCATTTTCCGGACCATCGTGAAGGTATTTGCACCGTCGATGCTTACGGCGTGCAGGCGGTAGAGGTAAATTCCGCTCGACACCGAACGGCCAATTTTGTCCTTTCCGTCCCAGGTGACAGTATGACCACCGGAGGCCTGGAATCCGCTGGACAGAAGTCTGATCTCCTGCCCGAGGAGATTGTAGACGATGAGCTGGACATTGCTCGGATCTGGCAGCGCATATTGTATTTGCGTGCTCGGGTTGAACGGATTCGGGTAATTCTGACCGAGCGAGAACACAGTCGGCACTGCCGGGGTGGGATCCACTGTTGTCGTAATCGACGCGAGGGAAAGGTTCATCCCGCCGACGCTCGACTGACCAGCAGCAACGAGAACCCCCGAACGAGAATCCTGATACCCCGGCTGATCAGCAAGAATCGACAGTTGTCCCGGAGGAACTGCAGCGATGGTATATGCCCCCTGTGCGTCCGAGACCGCGTATCCCACTGCGGCACCGGATGCGTTGAGAGCAAATACATTTGCACCCGGGAGCGCGCTCCCCGACGATAGGACTTTTCCAGAAACGCTCGCCATGCCGGCGCCGGCGAACACGTCGACGCACACATCAATCCCCGTCATGTTGCTGCTCCCGGACACAACGAGAGAATCTGCATCCTGCCACCGCATGATCCCGCATTCGTTTGCCTTGTAGAACGCCGGGGCGAAGTGATCGAAGGGTATGACCATCACAAAGTAGGTTCCGGGGACGATGTTGGTGAAACTGAACGCCCCTGCCGAATCCGTTGAGACAAACCTTGCTGCGTGCTTCGACGATCCATGATTGGCCGTCACGAGAAGGACGCGCGAGGCCACTCCCGCTCCCGAAGAGTCGTGGACCATCCCTGTGATGCTGTTTTGAAACACCGTTTTCGGCGTGAGAGAAAAGTCTACGCCGGATGTATCGCCGGAGACGACAATCGGGTCAGCCTTTCGCGGGTCGGTTTCATCCCTGGAGAATTGCGGGAGATACCCCTCCTTGAAAGCGAAGGCAGTGTAGGTTCTCCCCGCAGCGACATGTGCGGTATAGTGACCGAGCGAATCAGTTGTCCCTTTCCACATCGCGCCGTGCCAGCGACCGAATCCGTCGATGTCGGCGTCCTCACCATGCAGCATCGTGCTGTCTCCGCCGGCGGCGCCGATGACTTCCATTTCCCCGATTGAACGCGTGAAGACCACCGTCGCGCCTTCCAATACCGCACCCGACGTATCGGTCACGATGCCGCTGACGGAAGCAAGCGTCGGCAGGACGAGGGGCTTAAGATCAAAATCTGCTGTGAACTCGGAACTGTCCGCCACGCTCACTCTCGCTGCGTGTTCGGCATCCGGAGAGTCGTCGAACCACTCGGGGGCATACCTTGCTCCCATCATTGGCCAGTGGTCGGATTCCTCCATATGAAATTGTTCCGCGTGAATCACGTACGAGCCGGTGTCGAGAACGACCCGGAAATGACCGGCGCTATCCGTCCACGATTGACTACCCCAGTCCTCATCCGAGGAAGCGCGGAAGAAAGCAAGGTGAATCCCGGCCAGAGGATTCCCGGTCACACTGTCCGTCACTGTTCCACTGATGAAACCGTGCGGCGTGGTCATCCCATCACCGGCGACGGAAACACTTACGACATTGCTCGGACCGCTGGAAGCGTCCACTCCATTATGTGATGTCCTTTCATCCACGAAATAGAAATAGACGTGACCCAGGCTGACATCGCGGTCTGCGTAGAAGGTTCCGTTTTCCTGCGCCTGTAGCATGAAGTGATTCGTGTCGTCCTCCGACCGAAACACCTCAAAGACGGGGTCTCCACTCATTGACATCGCGTGCCAGGTCAAAACGACACTGGGGCTCCCCCCGTCGTGGAATTGCACGGATCCGCTCAAGCCGGAAGGTGCCGGCAACGTCTGCGCATTTGAGAACGTCCCCGCCAAACATAAGAGCAGGACGGGAATACCATACCAACGTAATCGCATCATTGTTCCTCCCCCATGAATATTTTGATGAACGCCACCGCAGAACTGAAGACAACTATGGATCGAGACGATCTTAAGACGGGAAGTGGGGCGGGAGTAGTCGGGGAGAGCGATAAACCGAACGGCGTGGATTCAGAACGGAGCAAGACGCTCATTACAATCCCCCGGATTTCTCACGGACAGGCTCCTCTTTATCAGCCGCCAGCAAGCCGGGAGGGGAAAAACGGGGATCAGGAACCGACGGAGGACAATAGTCCTATGAAGCCTCCATCTCCTCAACGCGGGAGCTTTTTAACGAGTTCCCATTATACCACGAATCCGCAAAAACTATGCGATGTGAAGTGACTCACTTGTTCCACCAGTATGTCATTTTGATCATAAAAATGTTGTCAGGTTGAATGCTCACTAGTCTTTGAAAGGAAGTGCGAAACGGGGTATTCTCCCACTGATCAGACTCCGAGCGAGTCTGTGTCCACACAAAATACAGAGTTGAACCGGGAGTGTATTCCCATCGCAACACGGCATTTCCCCGAAGAGACCAGAATGTGAAACTGGGATCGGAAAACCCGATGGGAGCCGATGGCCCATTCCCATCTTGGTCCACAGTGATCTCTCCGTTGTTGTTGGCGATCGTTGATCCATTTGTCCCGTAGGTCAGGAAGTCATACGATCCTGGACGATTGAGGGAACGGAAATCCCTGTACGAGGCGGAGGAGACCAGGGGTTGAAGATACAGCTGGAAACTTAGTTGTGGGGTAAAAGTCCAATTCACTCTGATGTTTGCAGAAAGCGTCGTCTGATCAAGAAGGGCGAAAATATACCGGTTCCCAAACGTCGGGCCTGCCGATGGGTCGGCAAATGCGCCTACCCACTGTGCATAGTCACTATTCTTGTCCATTTCCGGGCCGATGCTGATTTCCAGATTCGGCAGCGGGTGCATATCCAGCGAGGCGACCAGGGACCAGCTTGCCTCCCTGTCACGGTAGTAGAAGAGTGAGATGTTCCCGACGACGTCTTTTCTCCCGTCCGATTGCGCCTGGAAGTCGATTTGATAACCTTTGGGGTTCAGCGTAAGAGGCCCGCCGCGCGTTCTGCGGTCATTCGTGGTCCACGGGTTGTAGGCCCAGTCGACATACAACGTGTAATAATTGAGCAACTGATAGTTCAGGCTGGCATAGACTCCCTCCCACGTGGTGACTCCGTCAAAATTGAACGACCGGAAGATCGCTCCCATCGTTGACATGCTGCGATACCAATCCGTCGGATTCGTCCACTGATACCCTGCCCCGAAATGCGTGTTGATCACGTCGGCACGCCACAGGAATCCCAGATCGCTATTGTCGAACCGTGGGTTAATGATCCCGAACGCCGAATTGAGGAAGAAGTCCCCCTTTTGTTTTACCAGCATCAGCCTCCCGGCATAACCTGCAAGCGACGTTGCGTTGCTGTCGATGCGGTCGATCGTCGCATCCGGGCGCTGACGGTAATGTTGCGAACTGGTCTGAAGCGCGATCATCCTCTCCGGCGTCCCCCGTGCGAGGGAGCCGGCACCCCACCCTGTCAGTACCCAGGTCCTGCTGCTATCAAGAAACGACCATCCATCAACCCCGAGGATGTCGGAGCTGGAGTTCAGCTGCTGTGGAAGACTCGCGTCATCGAAGTACCGTGACGTCATCGTCCCCATCACGCCAAGGCCTTCGCGCCCTCCATCAAACTCCTTCTGCGCCCTACCAATCGTATACGACGTCAGCGGCTCGACTTCGGCGCTGGAGCGAACGCCGGACATTTGGAGATCGGCATGCTCTCTCCTGGTTACCGCCTCTATCGCTCCGATGTTCCATCCCTCACCCGGCTTCCCGGTGAACTTGGCGGCACCCAGGATCGTTGTCCCGGATGGCTCATCGACAAAGTCTGCGCTCGGGAGCGAACCTTGCGGGGCGCGCCCGATGCGCCGGCTGTAGAAGATCTGGGGATCAGACCAGTTGAAGCCCCAATAATTCACTGCGCCACCCCGGCCGAAGTTAAAAATCGAGGACCCTTCAATGAAGAACGGCCGCTTCTCATTGAAATAGGTCTCCACATCGCTCAGGTTGACGACAGCAGGATCGACTTCCACCTGTCCGAAGTCGGGGTAGACGGTGCCGTCGAGCGTCATGTTCGAGCCGATCCCGACTTTAAGGTCGGCACCAAGATGCGGGGTATAGCGCGAACCGGTGTTGAAAGGATCACCCGAAGGATGTTGAAGATATTCGGCGCGGGTTGTGACATAGGGGAGGACCTCGATGCGCTGAGGCGAACTGATATCCTGGATCCCCGTGAGATTGATGAATCGTGAAACGAACCCGCTGCCATTCTTCGGAGTGAAGACCGCCCAATCCGTCTCGTTTCGCCGGGCGATATCGCGCCGCAGGTCGATGCCCCAGAGATAGACGTCCTGGTCCTGAAATCGAAGCTGAGAAAACGGGATCCGCATTTCGGCACTCCACCCCCGGGAATCCCGTCGGACTTTTGCCTCCCAGACACCGTCCCAGGAATCGTCGCTCCAGTCATCGTTATACAGAATCCCATCATACATCGTTCCCGCGGCATCCACGCCGAAATAATACCCCGATCGTTTGTCGTGGTACGTATCAAAGTAGATTTGAAAGAGGTCCGCGTTTTGCTGGACGTCCCTCCTGCCCAGGCGCACCGTCATGGAATCCGGAGACGTATCGAACATACGCGCCGCGACATAGATTGCGCCGTCGTCGAAGGCGATGCGCACCTCCGTTCTCATCGACGTCGCGGCATTCTCGATAGGGTCTCGTTGGATGAATCCGGAGAATACGGGGACCGACGCCCAGGCGGGGTCGTTCAGCGCCCCATCGATCACAATGGGTTCGGTAAGCCGGGCGGCCTCGATACGAGGAGCGGCCTGGGTCGCCGAGTCACCGGCAAGTGCGCACATCAGAATTGCTGCGGCAAGCATGCTAGTGGGTTCCTTTGCGGATAGTGATGCACCCCATCGATGCATCGAGAGTAATGGTGCCGGACCCGTCGTTCAAACGGTACGTCGCGACGATATCCCCTGTGCGATCGTTTTTGTGATACGATGCTGAAGGAAAATCGGAAGTTATGCTGGGTTGTTCGTTGTCGTCAAACCATCGGTCCGAATTGTGGATCGTTGCGACGATGGTGGCATTCGCGCTAGGCGAAATCTCAAGGAGGATGTTCCCCCCGCCGCTGCTGAGCCTGCCGTCACATCGGCTCCCTTTCGCGATGACGGCCGCGGTAACGTTCCCCGCGGACGTCGATCCAGAAAACGGGCCTTCCACATGCTCGAGCGTCAGATCTCCCCCCGATGTCGAGGCGGAAACTCTCCCACCGCTCCCGTGCATGCGAATGTTCCCGCCGGAGCTTTCAAGTGTGGATTCGCCGGAGACGGGGCCGACCTCAACGTCGCCGCCCGACGTCGACAACCGTGCTCCACCGCCGACTCGGCCGATCGAGACGTTTCCCCCCGACGTTCGCGCGATGATCGACTTCTCGACGTCTTTCACATCCACGTCCCCCCCGTCGGTTTCCAGGTCCGCGTCGCCGCTGATATCTCCGAGTTGCAGGTCGCCCCCGGCCGATTCCGCGGTAATTTTGCCTTTGATATCGCCGCAGGTGATCCCCCCGCCGCCGGTACTGATGGAGACGTTGCCGCCGAAACCACGGATGGCAATCTCGCCGCCGCTCGTTCTCCCTCTCAGCGATCCGTTCATCGTGCCGTCAATCCGGATATCTCCGCTTCCGCACTGAAGATCCAGGTTGATGTGCATGGGTACCGACACCTGGACATCAACATCGGACGACGAGCGCACCGTTACGGTGTTGCCGTTCTGTGATATCGAAACATCTTCGTCATCGCTGGCCGCGTTCACCTGCACGGCGCTTTTATCCCACGGCGAAATCTGGATATTCCCTGCTCCGAGAATGATCCTGACAGTCCCGCCTTCCTCCGCATTAAAAGTCCTGGAAGTGATCTGCTGTGCACTGCCTCCGGCTCCGATCAGCGTCACAAGGCACGCGAGGGTAGTAATCGACCTGGGCATTCCACACATGGTTATTGATTTCATTGTTTCTCCAGAAGAACCGCCTTCGCCTTCAGGCGGATATAATCGTTCCGATCGGTCAGGGCACGTTGTTGTAACACCTCCCGGACGCTCTGATCCATTGCTCCCGGTTGACTCAGAACCGGATCAAGCGCGTTGATCGCGGCAACTCTCAGCCCGGGATTCGAATCCGACCGTAACGTACCAAGGAAGGCCTGTTTGATATCTCCATCCAGAGGCATAGACTTCAACGCCACCAGCGCCTGCTTCCGAACGCCGATATTGGGATCCGATTCCAACGCCCTGATCATGACAGCCTTGACGGCGCTGTCCGCTTTCAGCGGCGGGCCTGCAGTGAAGGCATTCACTGCGCTGAGGCGGACACCCGGGTTGTCGTCGTTCAGCACTGCGCTGACGAGGACTTTTTGCACGGCGGGATCGTCAATTGTACCGCGCATATGAACCGGTGTGACCGCGTCGAACGTGAACTCCACAATTCCGGAGTTTCCACCGCGGTCGAGAAATTGGACGTTCGTGATGCGTGTCCGCCCCGCCATCGGAGCTGTCACATTCGCCGTCGTCACCTGCAGAGCAGGTCCCGGCATTTCCTGATCACCATGCCACAGTGAACGCGTCAGACCGATTCCCACTCCGACGGCAAAAGTCAGAGCAAAACCAAGGCCGTACGCGATTGCAGGACGGAGCCTGATTGCGGAAACCATTCTCCGCCCCGACTGCTCCCGGCGGGCCTCTTGCTGCAACCAGAAATGCAGATCTCTCCGCGCCTCCGTCAGCAAGGCATCGTCAAATGGGATGTCTTCTTTGAGAAAACCCGAAAACGTACCGAGCTTTTGCAGAGCAGCCTGCTCTCGCTGGCAGCGGGCACACCCTTCCACGTGCCGTACAAGCTCCTCTTCTTCGACTTTGTCAAGGGCCCCGTTCACCGAAAGAACGAGAAGTTGTTCGTAGTGTTTATGTCTCATACCAGATCCTTGAGATGCACCCTCATTTTTCGCGTTGCATCAAACAAATATCGTTTCACGGTCCCCTCCGCGCAGTCCATCATGCCGGCGATTTCCTTAAGGGAATATCCTTCGAGATGTCTTAATGAAAATACCATGCGGTGTTTGGGTGCCAGCGTCAGCATTGCTTCGTCAACGCGCCGCGAGATTTCAGAGCGAACAGCGCTCACATCCGGACCGTCAGCAGGATCTGCGATATCCCCGTCCGATTGCTGATCGTCATCCGAAGCGTCTTCATGTTTCCTCGGCCGGGAGTAGGACCGGCTACTCGCTTTGTGCGATAGACAGACATTGACCGTTATACGATGAAGCCAGGTCGAGAATTCGCTGCGAAACCGGAAATCTTTTAACCCTCTATAGACACGGAGGAACACCTCCTGATAGATGTCCTTCGCCTCATCTGCACTGAGAACATACCGCGAAGCAATGGAGAGGACGCTCCTGTCGTGACGGTACACCAGTTCCTCGAAGGCATTGGTGTCACCGTCCTGGGCCTTGCGAATAAGGTCGTTGTCGTCCATTGCACCCTGCGGGTTGATGGTTTGCGCTGCGCAGATACTTCTTAGACTTGTCACCCCTTTGAAAAGTTGCGGAAAGTGGAACACCAAATATGAATTCTGTATATTCTCCCCGTAGTCCTCCCCCTCTCCCAGCGTGGAGTCCGCTGATGACCCACCGAGCCCCTCTTCGCCCGCTCGTCTATCTGCTTGATATTGTTGCACTTGTCGCCTGTTGCGTCGGGATTGTCCACATTGCCTCGAAACCCGGAATCCCCGTTGAACTCGAAAGTCGCGACGGCATTGTCTACGTCGACCGGGTTGACGAACCCTTGTCGCGCCAAATACATGAGCACGACGCTCTCCTGAGTATCAACGGTCAATCCATATCAACAGTCGAAGATGTGGAGTTTGTCTTCGACGGCCTTCGGATCGGCCAGAAAGTTCTCCTTACGCTCAATGGAAGCAAGGGGGAACGAAGCGAAGAGATCTTCCTGATGCACTTCTACAGCAAATTCTACCTGGCGTCCGTTATCTTCGTTAGCTCGCTTTTCTTTGTCGTCGGTCTCATCGTCTTCTGGCGAAAATCGAACGACCCCGCCGCCAGGGTCTATCACTTCGGCTCCCTCGGCACGGCAGTGATGCTCTCAACGACGTGGGGATCGGTTGTCAGCATCCCGCCGATTCTCGGACCGTTGCTGCGTGCTGTCTTCTCGGGGATGTACGCTTTTGTTCCCCTTTTGTTCTTCCACTTCATGCGGCTCTTTCCCCGGTCTCGACCGATCCGCTGGGGACTGTTCCTGCCGGCGCTCTACAGCATTGCCGCCGTTCTCGCGATCGGGAGCGGCGCTTCGTTCATCATGGCCTGGCAATCAGGGTCCCTCGCCATTTTCCATTCCCACCTGACATGGTTTGCCGCGACCCGGTGGTTCATGATAGCGTTGGTTTTCAATGGTCTCTGGACGATTCGACAGTCGTACCGTGAAGCAGGCGACGAAGGAGAACGAAGGAAGATCCGATGGGTGGTTTGGGGACTCTTTATCGGCTTTGTCCCGTTTGTCGTCCTGTGGGTAATCCCGCACATGGTCCTTTCCTACGGACTCGTCCCTGAGAGTGTGATGCTCCTCTCCTCGGGCTTCATCCCGCTGGCGTTCGGGGCTTCGATCGTGCGATACCACATCATGGACATCGACCTCATCCTGAACAGAAGCGTTGTGTATGGCACGGTCATGGGCATGGTGGCAGTAGTCTACATTGCGATCGTAGGGGGCGCTGCAGGCCTTGTCTCGTCGCTGACCTACGAGGAATCCGTCAGCGTCTCCGCAGGAGCCGCCATCATCGTCGCGCTCCTGTTCGAGCCGGCGCGAAGACTCGTCCAGCAGGAAGTGGACCGGCGATTCTTCCGGATTCGGTACGACTATCGAAAAGCGGAACGGAAATTCCAGGAAGATGTGGCAGCCTGCGTGTATGCTGAAGATGTGATCCGCCTCCTTGTCGATCGGACCTCGACGATCATCTCTCCGGAGAAGATCCTGTACGTCCTCCATCCGCAAGACGGCGATCCGCATATTTCCGAGGGCATGGGCTTTGATACTCCGGTCGATGCCATTTGCCGCCTGCTGGGGGCGGATGCCGAGAAATCGGCACTCCTCCCTTTCGCGATTGCAGACTGTGTGGAGCCGGGGGTTCCGTTCGCTCCTCTTGTGCATCCGGAATGCGACGCAGCCGGGGTGGCCCTTGCGCATGTCTCACGCTCTTCCGACGGACGGGTTCTCGGGCTGTTGCTTCTCGGCAGGAAACGCTCCGGGAGCAGATTCAGCAGCGAAGACATCGATCTCCTTTCCAGCCTCCTACAACAGGTCGGACTAGAAATCGAACGGCATCTTTTGAAGAAGGAGGTGATGGAGAAAGCCGAGCAGGCCGTTCGGATGGAACGTCTTAATGCGATGAAATCCGACTTCGTTTCCTACGTTTCCCATGAGTTGCGAACGCCCCTGACGTCCATCAAGATGTTCGCCGAGATGCTGCAGCAACGCATCCCCCGTCAGGAAAAGGACTCGCGGGAGTATTTGCAGATTATCGAGGGGGAAACAGACAGGCTTCAGCGGATGGTCAACACGATCCTGGACTCTGCGCGGATTGACAGAGGTGAAGTGCACTACCTGCGCAAGCCCGTTCGCCTGGACACACTCATTCGAACTGTTCTCACAACTCTGCGCTACCAGCTTTCGAAGGAGCATTTCAAGGTCACCGGTGGAAGGAGGGCGCCGGAATGGGCGCCGAACGATCTCCGGCTCCCGGTTTACCATCTCGGCCGATCCCGACGCCGTCCGGGAAGCACTGCTGAACCTGCTCTCCAACGCGATGAAGTATTCCCTCGGAGACAAACGAATCCGAATTGCGTTGAGCATCAAAGATGGGACAATTCGGTGCAGCGTGGAAGATCACGGTCGAGGCATCTCACGCGAAGCGATGGATCATCTGTTTCAGAAATTTTACCGCGATCCTGGATTACCGAGGCGGGTTCAGGGGGTGGGCATCGGACTTTCCGTGGTAAAGCACATCATGGACGAGCATAACGGGTCCATCGAAGTGAAGAGCACACCGGACTCCGGGAGCACCTTCACCCTCGTGTTTCCTGTGCATCCCGCCCCCGCCTTCGAAATGCACAGCGGCAAGCTCACAAACAAACCCGTGGTCAAGAACACTCACACTGCCCGCCAAGCGAAACAACCATGAAGACGATCCTTATTATCGAAGACGATGCGGCGATCCGCAAAGGACTCCAGGACATGCTGGAACGCGAACACTTTCACGTTCTGGCCGCGGGGACAGGCGAGCGGGGCATGGCGTTCGCAAGCCACGAAAGCGTCGACCTGATCATCCTGGACCTTGGTCTTCCCGATATGAATGGAGAAGAAGTCTGCAAGCAATTGCGCTCTGCGGGACTCACTGTTCCGATCCTGATGCTCACCAGCAAAGGACAGGAAATGGACAAGGTCCTCGGCCTCGAGATCGGCGCGGACGACTATGTAACGAAGCCCTTTGGCATCAGGGAGCTGCTCGCACGCATACGCGCGCTGCTGCGCCGAAAGGGTGCACTGCGTCAGGAGGTGGAGGATGTTGCCTTTGGAGGGGTGAACGTCGACTTCATCCGTCAGGAGGCCAAACGCAAAGGGAAAACGGTGAAGCTGACGGTGCGCGAATATGCCGTCCTCCGATTCCTTGTTCAGCATGAGGGCGAAGTTGTTACGCGCGAGATGCTGCTCAATAAGGTGTGGGGTTACGAAACCTTCCCTACCACCAGAACCGTCGACAACTATGTTCTCTCATTGAGGAAGAAGCTCGAATCCGATCCTTCAAGCCCGCAACACATCCTGACCGTGCATACGGCCGGCTATAAATTCATTCGTTCGTAGACGGTCAGGCGGCCTTCGAGACCGCGTTCCGGCAACCTTTCGCGTCCTGTCCCGCGATCTGACGGATCTTTACCCGTGCGTGATGTCTCTGAAATATGGAGAGCTTGAAATACACAAAGGTTACAATCCCCAGTCTCAAGAGATACTCCTTCCACGGCTCCATTCGTTCCTGCTTCAAGAGGATCTTCGCCAGACGCTTCACGATGTTCCTCCATGAGTAGAAGCCAAGCGTAACGCTTGCATAGGCGGAGATAATCGCATTGTCCGAAAGCTTCTTGTGCCTGAAGACAATATGGTCGCCTTCGTAGTGTGACAAATCGTCGTCGACAATCCGCCCTTCCATCAGGGCCGAATGGTACAAAGGCGTCCCATAGAGCGGGATGGCAATCGACGGGAGGATGACACTCGTGCCAACGTCGTCGAGCATCTCCGGCAACTGATGGTAGTATTCGACGGTGTCCTCCTCGAGCGCAAACATCAATCCGGTGAACGTCAAGATCCCCCGGCGATGGAGCTTGTCAAAGAACACGCGGTACTCTTCGACCCTGTTCTGCGGTTTCCGCACCGATGCGAGACTCTGCGGCTCCAATGATTCCATTCCGATGAACGCCATTCTGCAGTGTGCATCCGCGAGTGCCTCGATGAATTCGTCGTCGCGAAGGCATTCGATGCTGAATTGCGCACCTATTCCCCAGAACTTGAGCTTTGCGATTTCGCGGAGGAGGGCTTTCGCGTAGGAGAGGTCTCCCCCCAGGTTGTTGTCAAGGAGCATGGCCATCTTTCGCTTGTGCCAGGGAAGTGCGGACGTAGCGCGAAGATCCCGGATGACATCGGCGATCGGGCGCGTACGGAACGGCATCCGTTTGATATTCAGCTGGCAGTATGTGCAGGAGTGCGGGCAGCCGCGCGTTGCCTCCGTGACGATGGGCGTGACATACCTGGATTCCACGAGGTCATATCTGGGCGGCGGAATATTGTCCAGCGATCCTTCCGAGGGCGATTCATAACGCCGCTTGAGGGTTCCTTTGACCATGTCGCGCACCATTTCCGGCCAGACGCCCTGTGCTTCACCGACGAGAATGGCGTCAAAATGCGGTTCCACCTGATCAGGAAACGTCGACGCGAATTTCCCTCCTCCGACGACCGTCTTCCCCATCGCCCGGAATCGCGCGGAGACCTCATAGGCATGCGGTGCGAGATAGTCCATGAAGCTCAGAGCGATGAAATCCGCATCCGTGTCGTAGTTGATCGGCCGGACCATTTCGTGAAGCACCCGGACGTCCACCAGGTCGGGCGTCAGCGCCGCCAGAAGGATCCCTGGAAGCGGAGGTGCAGGACTTTGGGCGTAATACGGGTGATCATCTCCCAGGTTCTGAAAGAGGACGATGATCTCGAGAATTTTCTTGTCACGCGGCATGTGTCTGCTCTGCGTTTTCATAGTCTACCCTTTCGTCTTTGAACAACGCCCAGACCTCTTCCACCGCTGAAACCAGACGTGCAATATCTTCGTTTGTGTGGGTCGCCATGATGCTGATCCGGAACCGTTGCTGCGAAACGGGAACGGCGGGGTATTCGATCGAATTCAAAAAGATGCCGCGTTCATGGAACAGCTTTGCCGCTCTCCGGATATCCATCTCGACCGGGACGCGCAACGGTATGATCGCAGACTGCGACGGGGACGAAAACCCTATGCGCCTCAGGGCTGCGGTGGCAGTGGCGATGTTCTGACGCAATTGCGTCAATCGTTCCGGTTCCTGTTCCATGACGTCCAGGCCGGCGAGCACCGTGGCAATGACGACAGGCGGGAGCGATGCCGAAAACATGTACGATCGGGCGAAATACCGAAGATAGTCGATAATGGGTTTGGCTGCGGCAACAAAACCGCCGGAAACAGCAAAGGCTTTGCTGAACGTCCCCATCGTAATATCGACCTCTCCTTCAAGTCCGAACTCTTCGGCCGTGCCCCGTCCGTGGGGCCCCATGACCCCGGTTCCGTGCGCGTCATCGACAATCAGGCGGGCTCCATACGCGCGGCAGAGTGAAAGGATTCGGTCCAGCGGCGCAATGTCTCCGTCCATGGAGTAGACCCCTTCGACGCCCACGAACAGATCGTTGTGCGCCCGTCTGGAGGCCTGGTCAAGAATCGTCTTCAAATTCGAGACATCGTTGTGTGCAAACATGCAAGACTGCGCGCCTGACAGCTTTATCCCGTCAGCAAAACGATGCATGACTATATGCATCGTAGACGATCATATCGGATTTCCCGGCAATTCCGGAGACCAAACCCACATTCGATCCGTACCCGCTGGAGAAGATCATCGCATCGTCTGTTCCTTTCAACGAGGCAAGGCGTTCCTCGAGGGTGCGGTGAAGAGTCGTATAGCCATTCAGCAGCGGAGGTCCGCCAAGACCTGCCCCAAAGAGCTTCAATGCTTTCGCCGCTTGCGCCTGCACGTAGGGGTGCGTAGCGAGGCCGAGATAGTTGTTCGATCCAAACATGAGCATTGCCCGTTCCACCCCCGAGAGAGGGTCAACAACGATGACTTCACGATCGGCCGGTGAGCTGATGCAGCGCATGCAGAAGTTTTCCTCCCGACTTTGAATCGAACGGAGAAATTCCTGGAAGAAACCTAATCGTTCGGCCATTTTCATCGACCTGCCCCGTAAGAGGATGTCGCGCAAATCGAAGTTTTCCCCGCCGTTGTATGATCCCGTGGTTGTCATGGCTGTTCTCCTCGTTTCTCATGACAAATGTACGGCGCCCGGTGGGCCGGGATGTCACAGGAATGTCATGCTTGCGTCGAATTCCTGCACACCGATTCCAGGTCGAAAAGGAAGCGGATATACTCTCGAACTCCTGCCGCGCCAGGGATATTGTAATTGCGAACCCTGGCCAAATCGCATTCGTTGAGCCTCCACCACTTTCCCAGCGCTATTCCAGGTGTCTCTACAATTGTTCCAACACGGACCAGTCCTGTTCCATCGTCGAATCGAAGAGATTCTACAGACTCTTGCTCTTGCGGCCTTACCGAAACGACCAGTTGATATTCTCCGTGCGGCCCGGCAAGGAGCATCCACGGGTGAAGTCCCATTGCATCTGCTGTCGATACCGCAGTGGTGTCCAAAAGCTCTTCCCAGGTGTCGTCCAATTGAAATCCAACGTTATTCAATCGGCCAAGTTGATCGAGGGTGGCAAAGAAGCCATCGCTTGTGTCCATACATGCCGAACTCAGGGGAGCAAGGGCGATGCCTTCCCGGACCTTTGCAGCGGGCAGAAAGGTGCCCTTCGTTTTTGGTCCGAGGAGGCAATCCGCCGCGAATGCGTTCCCTGAACCGAGAGTGCCAGTACAATAGAGAATGTCGCCAGCGGCGCAGCCAATGCGTGTGACCGGCCTGTCCGCTTCGATCATGCCAATTGCTGTTGCCGACATATGGAGTCTATCGCTGCGATTGGTGTCGCCGCCGAGGATTGCGGTCTCTTCAATGCGGCACGCGTCCCGTATTCCTTCCTGAAGGCTTATCAAATACCCCGTAGTCGCATCATGCGGGATGGTCTCCGAAAGGAGAAGTCCAAGTGGCCTTGCGCCGACTGCCGCAAGATCACTCAGGTTGGCCATCACGGTCATCCATCCAATCTGATACGGATCGACGTAGATGCGCTGTTCGATCTCTTCTACGATAGAATCGGTCGTTACGGCAAGATATCTCCCCGGTCCTCCCGCAACCCGGATGATTTCCGAATCGCTTTCGTGCAGCGCATTGAACTGATCGGGATTCCTTGGAAGGGATGACGCCAGGCTCGCGACTATCGCGTTTTCGAATATGTCGTCCATCATGTGCACACCATAAGGCTGTTTTGGAGAACAGAGAAATGCGCCCGCCGACCGACAATGATTTCGCCGTCGACCTCGATGGCTACATTGTGGTCTGTTTCAATCGTCAACTCCGCCTCTGATCGGGAAAAAGTATTGCGAAGGCCGGAGAACCTGCCACGGGAGAGATTTCGCAGCAACTTGAGACGGCCCCAAAAACCAAGATCATTTGCTGCGAAGATGCCCAGCATTCCATTGGTGTAATCAGGCTTCTGATCATAATGGAGACTACCGGAAAAGTGTGGGTTCTTCACAATGCCCAGATTTGTAACATTGAGTCGAAATGCATCCCGGCCTCCGAATGTCGCCTTGACCGGTTCGTTCTGGTAGGTCATGATTGAGCGAACTGCAGCATAGAAAATTGCCAATCCCGTGGAGTGTTTCTTCAACCAATGAAGCAAAGAATCCGGGGTGTTGAAGAAAGTGTTCCCCTCAGCCGTCAGACCGATGCTGGCATTAATGAGAAAACAGCGCCGGTTGACACCAGAGTCTGTTTCGACCTCCACGACGCCAACGTCCCGATTCTGTGCTTTCCGAAAGTCTATTCGCAGCGGAATGCCACAAAGCGAATGTCCATCGGAAACGGGTTTGTGGAAATCATTGCTCGAGCCCAGTCCGATTGCGCCAAGGATGATGTTCCGCCGTCGTTCCCCGGGCAGCGACATGAGTGCGTTGAGAACTTCGTGGACGGTTCCGTCGCCACCCGCCGCAACAATATGGGGCTCCCCATTGTTGATGGCCCCCTCGATGAGTTGAGGCAATGCCGAGCAGTCTCCAACCGTTCGGGTTACGATCCTCTCCTCCGGGGATGGAAGTGAATCCTTGATTCGCGCCCATTTCTCACTCGCAGTTCCTCCCCCTGCATTGGGATTCAGGATCACCATCATATCTGGCTGACCTCCGGCCGCCTTTCGAGGACCTGCAGAAACGCCCCATAGTGGACCACGAGAAGAGCGGTCCATTCCGGCCGCAGTAATGTCGCAACGGCTGAAAGCAGAAGGATGTACGATTGAACTACATGAATGATTGGCCGGTAGGCATCGGAGTCACGATTGTTTCGGTGCAACTGGATTTGCCCTACCAGGATGTGGCACAGAGCCGGAATGCAGAAGAGCAATGCCAGCAGGTGCCCGGGGCGCGAAGGGTAGATTCCCAACACTTGAACAGCAGTCCATGCCGCCGCAGCACAAAAGGCAACGGCAAGTCCGTCGCTCGCATAGGCGGCAACTCTTCGTCCAAACACCACCGGCAAAGTGCTATATCCCGTGGCCGAATCCGCTTCGATGTCTTTGAAATATCCGGCAAGAACGAAGTTTGCGTAGCCGAAAAACACGGTCCCGAGCAAAGGCAAGAAAAACGGGGGGAGCGACATTTCGGCGCGATCGCGGGTAGCAAGATAGCTCATCACACAAAGGACGACGACGATCCAACCATTGTACCATGGACCTCCCCACCATTTCCGCTTGAAGGGTGTGTAGGTTGCCAGGCCGAGGGCAGCCGCTGCTCCCAGCGCAAGATTCCAGGGGTTGCGTGCCGCGAATGTGACGGCGCAGAGCGTCAGCCCCGTCAGACTCATCAGGAAAATCGATTTCCTGGAGACGAGTCCGGTAGTTAAAGGCCTGTACGGGGCGGAGATCGCGTCCGTGTCGGTCTGAAAGCAATCTGTAAGCGCTTGTCCAAACCCATAGGCGAAAAAGGCAGCGATGAACGTCGTGAGCAGCGGCGCCAGAGACACCGTTGTCGTCGCGGCCATGCCGGCAACCCCGGTAATTGCCGAGACGAAAAGCAAATAGGGGCGCATTGTGGTCCACATTGCCCGAACCAGCACCGCCTCGTTTTTCATGACTAGACTCCTTCTGTTTCTCACGTCAAAATACGTGCAGAGCCAGAAGGAGATGTCACGGAAATGTCAGAGAATGGGCAAAGAATGATGGGGAGAGGGGGAGATGGGGAGGACAGATGAATTCTGAATTCTGAACTCGGAATTCAGAACTCAGAAATTCACGTTGGGAGCGAAAGACCCGTCCTTACTCAGAACATGTTGACTCAGAAATCGGCCGACCGACCGTCAGCGCATCTCTCATCTCCTTATCGAGGTAGAGATACACGATGTCCGGTTCCGCGCCAAGGGCATCAAGCGTTTTGCTGAAGAAGCAGCGCGCCGTGGCCGTCACGGTGATGTCGAAAATTTCCGGATCGGTAAAGCCATGTCTCCGCAGAGACTCAATCTCTTCACGGGTGATCGAGGTGGCATCACGAACCACGTGTTCCGCAAATTTCATCATGGCGACCTCGCCTTCGCTCAAGGGAGGCCCTGAAGGCTGTTGCACAATCGAAGTAATCTGTACAGTGGTGTAATACTTCTCCTGGAGGATCGATCCATGGGCGAGCATGCAATAGGAACTCCTGAGCGCCTTCGCAGCAGCAACCGTAACCAGCTCGTACCTGCGAGAGTCCATGTTGCTTTTGATGCTCTTCAAGAGACCGTTCCATGCCTCCTTTACGGTTGGCCGGAGCGAGAATACTCTGGAGTAGTTTGGAAGGTAGCTCTTCCCTTTCCGGTCGTCGTCGTAGATTTTCCGGACGTCGCCGGTGGCCTCTTCTTCGGGGATGGTTTCGATGAACGCCATGGAGAACCTCCTGCACGGAATGGTGGGGAATTCAGAGAATGATCGATGCAGGAGTAACAACAGGTCGGGTGGATAAAGTGCCGCGACACTCTCCCGTTCCCCCTTTCCCCCTTTCGCGCGAGGGGGAGAGTGGGAGAAGGGGGGAACGGGGGATGAGTTCACACCCCGTACGGCACCCAGATATTCTTCACCTGGGTAGATTTTAGAAGGATCTTCTCGCTTTTCAGACCAGCCCAGTCCACAGACTTCCCGTTCGAAACCCACGTCTGCTTCATGTTGCTCGTCGATGCCTTCTCAACGACTGCAGAACCTTCGCCATTGCCGAAATACCAGATCGCATCGACATCTTCATGCTCGGCGAGGACTTTGGCAATAGCGTCGGGGTTTTGAGCCGTCAGAATGTTCACAACGCCTGGAGGGACATCGGAGTGGAGGATCACTTGCACCAGGTCCATGGCGCTTAGCGCATGTTTGCCGGCGACGACGACGGCAGTGTTCGCCATTGCTACAGCCGAAGCGATAAGCGTGACCAGGCCAAGCAGCGGCGATTCATCCGACGCACGAATGCCGATGACGCCGACGGGTTCACGCACAGCGATGACCATCCTTCGTCCAAGAACCGGCTGAACGGTCCCGCCGAACTTGTCTGCGTATGCCGCGAAATCGAAAATCCTGCTGATCGCCCGCTCGACTTCCGCCTGACCGGCATCGGCACTCACACCGGTTTGGGCAACGATCGCCTCAGCAAACCGTGCTTTTTCCACAGCAAGGTTCTCGGCGAGAAAGTAGAGAATCTGCGCTCGGAGATGCGCCGCGGACTCAAACCACGAAGGGAATGCCGATCGTGCCGCAGCAACGGCATTGCGCACATCCTTCTTGTTTGCTTCGCCGACAACGCCGAGCAACTTCCCGGTCGGAGAGGTAATCGAGAAGCTGCCGGCTTGATCCGGACGCACCAGCTTCCCGCCGATCAGGAAACGGAAGGTCCGATCCACTTCGGCTATGCCGTTGCCGTTGTGCCCACCGCGCGCTTCAAGTGCGCTACCAGAGAATTCGGTCGCTCCCTCAACGGTCACACTGCTGATTGTGCCCGCAACGACCCTCGCATGGGCCTCCTCAACCAACACATCGTACATTCCTTCGCGGCCCCCTTCCCTCCCATAGCCGCTCTCCCGGTATCCACCGAAGCCCGACGCTGCGTCAAAAAGATTGGTTGAATTGATCCAGATGGTTCCTGCCTTGACTTTCCGTGCAATGTCCATTGCGGTATCGATGTCCTGTGACCAGATCGACGCGGCGAGTCCATATCGCGTGTTGTTGGCGATCTGGACTGCCTCAGCAGGAGTGCGGAATGTCAGCGTGACGAGAACCGGGCCGAAGATCTCTTCCTGCGCAATACGATACGACGGTTCAACTTTGGTGAAAAGCGTTGGAGGCAGAAAGTATCCGCCCGACGGACAGTGGACGTTTCCGGGCTGCCACATCACCGCACCCTCGTCCTGTCCCACTTCCATAAGTTCAGTGATCTTCTTCAGTTGTTCGGCATTGCTGATCGCTCCCATATCGACGGCCTTGTCGAGCGGGTTGCCGACACGGAGTTTGCTCATGCGGCGCTTTAACCGCTTGATGAACTCGTCGTGAATTCCCTCCTGAACAAGGAGCCGTGATCCTGCACAACAGACCTGTCCTTCATTGAACCAGATCCCGTTCACGACCCCTTCGATCGCACTATCGAGGTCAGCGTTCTCGAAGACGATGAACGGCGATTTGCCTCCCAGCTCCATCGTCAGGTGTTTTCCTGATCCGGCCGTCCCGGCCCGGATAATGCGCCCCACCTCCGTCGAGCCTGTGAAGGTGACCTTCCACGGGACTGGATGCTCGTAGAGCATCGTCCCCGTTCTGGAATCGCCGGTGACGACATTCACGACCCCGGCCGGCAGCCGGACTTCATTCATCAAGATGTCTGCAAGCAACAATGCGCTCAGAGGCGTGGACTTCGAAGGCTTGATAACGATGGTATTGCCGGCGGCAATCGCCGGCGCGATCTTCCATGCGAGCATCAGAAACGGGAAATTCCAGGGGACGATCTGCGCGATCACACCCCCCGGACGATATCCCGGGAACTCATCGTCCAGCGTCTGCGCCCAGCCTGCATGGTAGTAGAAATGTCTGATCACAACCGGGACGTCGATGTCCCGGGTCTCACGAATCGGCTTTCCATTGTCGAGAGATTCAAGCACGGCAAACACGCGAGCATGTTTTGCGATTGCCCTGGCTATCGCATAGAGATAGCGGGCTCGGTGATGGCCCGACAGCGCGCTCCACTTCGGGAACGCCTCCCGTGCAGCATCGACCGCGGCGTCGACGTCTTCTTTCGTCCCGAGCGCAATCTCCGCGAGCACTTCGCTGCTCCTCGACGGATTGATCGTTGCGAAATACTTCCCCTGGCGAGGCAATTGCCAGTTCCCGTTGATGGAGTGTGAAAATTTCGCCTCATGCGCCTTGAGCCACTCCCTGGCTTTCGATTCAGATTCGGGAGCCGGGCCGTAGTCCAACGTTTCGATCAGCGATGTCAGTTTGTCGCTATCCATATTTTTCTTCTCAGGCCATCGGATGGTATTGCGCATTCGCGTACCTGCCGAATGCAAGGTGTCGGAGCTGACGTTCAATGTCGGTCAGCAAGCCGCTTGCGCCGATCCGGAACAGGTCCGGTTTCGTCCATGCCTCTCCCAGTTCCTCGAGCATGAGGATGAGCCAAAGCATGGCATCTTTTGCTGTGCGGATCCCCCCCGCCGGTTTGAATCCCACCCGGCGTCCCTCCAGGGCACCAGAATCAAGAAATCTCCGGATCTGGCGGACCATCACGAGCCCGCCCGGGAGGGAGGCATTCGTCGGCTCGAAGCCCGTCGAAGTCTTGATGATGTCCGAACCTGCCGCTATCGCCACCGCCGATGCCGCCGCGATATTGGCAAGCGTTTCAAGGTTCCCGATGCCGAGAATAGTCTTCATCCTTGCCCTCGTCCCACACACCTGACGGTAGGCCACGATTTCATCATACAACGACTTCCATTGCCCTGTCAGGACCTTCTCGCGACTGATCACCACATCGATTTCCCCGGCTCCGGCTTTGATCGCCAGTTCAATCTCTCTCAATTTGACGTCGAGAAACGTCTGGCCCGCGGGAAATCCAGTCGCGACAGAGGCGACAGGAATACGCCCCTTCAAACAACTGACGGCGGTCTTCACTTGCGCCGGGTAGACGCAAACTGCGCCCACGGTCGGATGAACGGCTCCAAGGCCGAGCGCGGAAAGTGTCTCGGGTTCCAACGGAGACAGCGCCTTCGCACAAAGCCTCGCCACCCTGCCAGCCGTGTCGTCCCCGGCAAGTGTCGTCAGATCCATGCAACGAATCGCGGCAATATATGAGGCCACCTGGGCTTCAACCTTGAACGATCGGCGCGTCCCGAGCTCGAGCGCCCTGGCTTCAACCGCGCTCCGATTGACCCGAATGGTCTGAATCAGACCTGCGTCAAAGGGGATGGGAACGTTCGTGGAAACGGTTTGGTCCAATGCTGGTTGAATCGCAACTGGCTGGCGTCCTCGCAGGGCGACAATCCTCTTCCGCGTACCGCTCTTCCCCCTGCGAAGTGTAGCGACTTCTTTTTTCATGGGATTCATTACCCTCTAGAACTCTCGAGCGCTGTCGATCAAAGAGCACACCCATTGTACCGATTTGCGCGACGAAATTCAACGCACATGCCGAACCACTTACTTCATCAGGATCATCGGCCGTGTTTCCGTGACATTCCCTGCGGTGAGACGGTAATAATATGCGCCGCTGGAAAGATTCCCGCCGTCGAATTTGACTTCATACGGTCCCGGAGACTGCTTCTCATTCACCAGTGTCGCCACCTCCCTCCCCAGCACATCATAAATCACCAATCTTACATTACTGACGCCCGAAACCTGAAGCCTGGATCCTTCGATAGTGTATCGTATGATCGTGCTTGGATTGAACGGATTCGGATAGTTCGGGAGGAGTCGCACCTGGGCGGGAATCGCAACAGGGTTCGGTCCTGCAGCTACGGAGGTGGCAGTGATGCTGGACATCATCATCCCCGCGCCGAACGTCGAGATCCACAGTTCGCCCTGATCGAACGGATTGTAGAACACTCGTTCGGGCTGCCGGAACGGGAAACTGGTCACAAGATTGAATGATGGTGAAACCGCACTGAGAGATGTGGAACGCCAGAGACCGTTCGTCTCCGTGGTGAGATACATTTCCGATGGGTTCGCGGGGTTGATGGTGCATGAGGTCACGCGATCGAGGTCGCTGATGCGTTTCCATGTCGCACCACGGTCTTTGGTGCGATAGAGCCCGCCCAGCCCGTTCGGAGGACCTCCCCATCCGCTGAAGACCCCTACATACCATGAGTTTTCCGTCGTGTCACCCGGATCGATGACAATGTCTTTCGTCCAATACCGCATCCCCGGATCCGACGCGTTACGCCACGTCTTCAGAACGGGATTGTAGACAAACACACCCGAGCTAGCCGTAAATCCCGCTGAGGTACGTCTGCCGGAATATGTGCAAACCAGGGTGCCGTCATTTAGAACGACGAGAGACGCGGGATGACCTTCGGTCCGTGGAGGGTTGGACAACTTCGTCCATTGTGACAATACGCCATCCTCAAGATCGTCGGTTGCGTACACTCCCCCTTGCGTCGAGTGAACCACGCTTGCATACATTCGCTTCTGGTTTCCGGGGTCAATTGCTATCCAGAACACGGGATGGTTGAAGAGATGGACGGTCGACCAGTGGACGCCATTGTCGGTGGACGAGAGGATTTTTCCTCCGGCATCGGCGGCGTCCAGTTGTGCATCCTGCAACCGCGTGCTCTGGTACATATCGTGGATATTCGACGTTGCCCCGTAGAGCGTTCCATCGGCTTCATTACGTGCGATGCGATACATCGTGTTGGCATCATGTCCGGAATACTTGAAGGACCATGAATGCCCTGCATCAGTGCTCCGGACACCCTTGATGTCCGAAAACCCTGCGAACATATTCTCGCGATCGATCCAGAAGATTTGCCAGCAACTTGTTACTTCCAGCCCGACACCGTGATAGCTTTTCCCATCGGGCGTTGCCTGCCCTGCGGGATTCGCGTCAGCGGGGGAGAGATATGCCTGCCGCCAGCTTGTCCCGCCGTCGGTGGTTCGGTGGACGAACCCGAAATCCGTGAACAGGACACGTTGCGAATTCGTCGGGGCGACGGTCAACCCGAAAACACATTCCCCATACCCCCAACCCCGGTCTCCCCCGTCTCCGCTCCATCCTGTGCTAATATTGGCATTCCCTGTCGATAGAAAGACATGACTCCACGTGGCACCCGCATCGGAACTCCTCATGATGTTCGGGGTCCCGGAGCTGTTTGAACCGCCGAGGTACACGGTTGCCGTGTCGGTTTGTGCAGCGGCAACGAACATGAGAAAATCCGTCCCAGCTGTGATGCCATTCATTCGGGGGACCCAGGTTCCGGAACCGTCGTCCATGGAATAAACCCCCTTCATAAAGCCCCAGTAATCGCTTCCAGGCACACCTACATACACGTCGTTCGAGTCGGCGGTAAGACAATAGAATCGCAGACGGGCTCCTTGTCTTGCCGCTGCAAACGAAAAGATCCTCTCCCCTGGCCCGAGGCCGTTCGCCGCTTGAGGAACAAACGTGGTCCCGCCATCGGTGCTTACGATGAGTCCCTCACTTGTTCCGAGGTACAGAGCATTTCCCCCGAAGAATACGCCGCCGATGGTCACGCCCGCGCCGGAATTCTTCGCCGTATAGATGAGATGAAAACTTGTTCCCCCATCCGGCGAAAAAAACACTGAACCGTAGTACCCGATGAGCACTCGATCAGGGACGTTGTAATCGACAGCAATCGTATACGTTTCCTCACTTTGATCCGGATTGCCGGGAAGTGGCATCCACGAGGCGCCACCATCCGTGCTCTTGACCGGTACCGCCTGGTCGTTCGCATAGCTTACACAGTAGAGAATCTTCGGATCGCTGGTAAACTGTATTTTGGAGTTGTGTCCACCTTGAATTTCCAGGAAATTCATTACGGTGTACGAATCGCCGAAATCTGTCGAATGATACAGCCCGCTCATGTCGCATCCCACAAAGTATTCGGATTCGTTCGCCGGGTTGATGCTCGGCGAGTAGAGCGAACCGCCGCCGCCAACGCCGCGCGATTGCCATAGAAGCGATTGCGATGTGACGAGAACCGGGAAAAGCAGACAACATCCTGCAGACACTGCACTGCGCAAGACGATGGTGTTCCTGGGACCGGACATCTTCAGCGAGCAATTCATGAGTACCCCCTTGACATCCAACAGCGCAACAGCGGTGCAGTCATGATGTCCTTCAATGGGCGGTGAAGGCGATGGAACACCATCCCACCCAGTGCTTCAAGGAAAATGGTGCCGTGGTTCCCATTGAGGTGTGGCGGAGAGGGAGGACTTTCTCGGTCCAGGTGTCGGAGTAGAGAAGCGGCGTTGAAGTGACCGACTCGTTTCCCTGAAGTGCCGCAAGCTTCTCAACGAAGAGCGCACCAAATGGGACAGAAAACCTCCCGCACCAAAGACTCTTCCCTGGTTCAGTGTACGTCGTTCCCCAGGTGTAACCGACAAACTTCTGGACATGCGCCGCATCGAGAGTCCCGGTCAAAGCGCTGGCAATGATCTCACGGTCCAGCCCCGTCCCCTGGCTGTGAGCGGTTTCGTCCTCTCCGAACGGCACGTTGTCAAAGTCCCTCCCGTAGTGGTCTGCGTCTGTTGAGATGAGAACAGCGAGGTCTTTCCCCAGCACGAGGTGCCGCTCCTTCGCAAAGCCCGCCACCGTTGTCGCCAAAGCCCCGGCAATAGTCGACATCCGATCGAGAGGCATCGCTGTCACCATAATCGGGAGGATCGTCAGGTCCCGCCGGTAGTATTGGAGGAACGGGACGAGGGCTTCGATGGAGTGTTCAAGGGTCTGGGCTTTCCGGTTTGTGCGCCACATTGCCGTGTCGAGCCGATCAGTGACGTAGGACCGCAACGGCGAGACCTTCACCGGTCCATACGGTCCCACCCATTCATCGTAGTCATCAAACAGGAGAACTCCGCGGGGATCTCCGATCTCCTTTCGCACGGTCCCGTGGGTAAGGCCGATAATGATGACTGTCGGAGCTTGCACCATAGTATAGAGTGGGTAGTAGACGCGTGCGGCGTAAAGATAGTCATCGTGCGGTGAGATGCCGCCGATAACGTTGCCCCTTACGACGGGCATTGCCTCGGCGTGCAGAGAGAGATAGGCCATCAGAGAGTCCATTTCGGCGGCTTTCCAGCAGAACCCAACGTTGTCGCGCACCGGGCGGGCGGTCTGACTTAAGGTCGAAGATGAACTCAGGACCAGGAATGCAAGAAAAACAAAGCGCACGGGTAAGATTGAGGGAGTTCTCATGGCTGTTGTATGTTGTGTCGAAATCGTTGCCGGCTGCGAGTGCAAAACGGATCAGGGTTCTTCAGCCGGCGGTTGCTAGAAATCGAGAGAGTATCCGAGCCCTGCAGTGACAATGAACTGTGATGATCGCGCGCCAAGGTCAGTCGGCGAGTATTGATATGCCGGAGTAAGAGAGCAACTAAAACCTTTTCCTAAGGGATATGTCAATCCGAGCTCGACGCTCAGGCTGCTGAGGCCGGTGATCGACTCCGACGTGCTCACGGCGTCGGTGACACCTCCCGCCTTCTTTCCCTGCCCCTGTCCATTCCCCATTCCCTTGCCGCGATTCTTCGGGAGGAGGGCGATATTCACGGACTGTGAGGCCACACAACCCTGGACGGACGGCGCGATACTCAGCTTTCCGATTTGCCAGGCTGCCGAAAGCGAGCCTGAGAAGAAGTTCGCGCTTGCGTTGCCGAAGAATAGAGAGTAGCCAAATGCGATGGTTACCGGGGCAAAATTCAGCGTCCCGTTGAAGGCAAGCGAGTTAGAAATCCCCGCAAGGACGCTGATCGTGTCGCTGCTATAGGTGTAGTAAGTGTAGATCCCGCTGAGTTTCACCACCTTCGTGAGGTCCCGCTCATATCCCAGATGGAGCGATGCCTGCTGGTAGCCGGAATTCCCTCCCGTTCGCCCAAGGGCTTCCACACCGCAATTCACTCCGCTTGCGTGCGCAAGCGTTGCCTCCAGGAGAATCGCCGGCTCATCCTCGCTGAGATCGACGCCAAAACTCGTGTAGCGGCTTAGGTAGCTCGCATTTGCCGAGAGGTTCCAGGGCTCTTCTGCGTCATCTCCTTCATTCTCTTCCTGCGACAAGGATCTATTGACGGGGGCGAGCAGCAACAAGCCCAAAGGCAAGAAAAACAATCTGGTCATGTATCGCGTAGGAGTCATTCTACCTTTAATATGGTTCCCGAGTCGAACAATTGCAATCCATCCTCCTCTCGAACGTCATCAGCTGCGAGACATGAGACATTGCACCAATGGACGAAATTGATGATCTTGGGAGCGCATCCGTAAGATTCCAAGCGTGCTCTCCGTTGATCAACCATCCAAGTTCCGCCATGACAATTCTTGCCCCCCGTCCGCGATTCTGGCGATTTCTTGCCGTTACCTATCTCAGCGCATCGAGCCTTCTGACAGTGGGTCTCTCCCCGATCCGTGTGGCCGCGCAGGACACCATGCGAACACGACAGGCTCTTCATCGAATTGCCGATGCCCTGGTCACACATGCGACATTCGGCTTCGTCGACCCCGCCACCAACACGCATTTCAGCTCGCCCGCCCAGGCACCTGCCAATGCCCGCCTTCAGCTGGAGAGCCCGTATTCGGATTGGCGATACTGGAACGGCGTCATCGATGTCGCACTTCTCCGGTTAAGCGGCTCACTTTCCACGCCGGAATATCGTGCGTATGTCGTTAATAGCATCGCCTTTTGCTTCGACAAGTATCCTTATTTCGAGCACCGCCACACCAATGAAGAAAAATGGAATTATCCTTTCGGTCAACTCTTTACGATGGAAGAGTTGGACGATTGTGGATCAATGGGGGCGGCGCTCATTGAGGTGTACCGGCACAACAGGCAGGATCGCTATCGGGCATATATCGACCGGACGGCGGAGTTCATCTCGACCCGATTGCATCGCCTTGATGACAGTACGTTCGTCCGCGCCTTCCCCCAACGCTGGACTCTGTGGGCCGACGATCTCTACATGAGCGTTTCCTTCCTTTCCAGAATGGGTGAGCTCACAGCCGAACCGAAATATTTCAACGAGGCCGCACGCCAGGTCATCAACTTTCAGAAGTACCTGTTCGATGATGCACAGGGATTGATGAGCCACTGCTGGTATTCCGATGTCGATCGCCGCGGGGTTGCATTCTGGGGACGGGCGAACGGTTGGGCTTTACTGGCACAGGTCGACCTCCTGGACCGGTTGCCTTCAGACTTTCCGAAACGGAGCGTACTCCTTGCTTTACTTCGGAGAGAGATTCTCGGGATTGCGCACTACCAGGGACCGAACGGGCTATGGCATCAGTTGCTCGACAAGACCGATTCGTTTGAGGAGACATCGTGCAGTGCGATGTTTACGTACGCAATAGCGCGAGCTGTTCGGAGGGGTTATATTGAGCCGCGGTATGCATCGATCGCACTACGTGGATGGGAGGGGGTGATTACAAAGGTCCGCGATGACGGTCAGATCGTCGGCGTGTGCGCCGGCACTGGTGTGAGTGACGACCTTGTATCCTACTACCAGCGTCCCACACCGCTGAACGATCCTCATGGCATCGGTGCAGTGCTGCTGGCGGGTCTCGAGGTGCTCGATCTTGAACGGGGAAAATGACGTGCGCGGATCGATCAATCGGGCGAACGTTGGGGGACTGCGTTTCCTCCTGGCAACCGTTCAAACGTACACTCATAGGTATGCGAAATGCATGCCCCGGTGATTAGACCTGTGAGCATCCCCATCGCGCCGAGGTATCCGGTAAATTCCCGACCGATGTACTGCGGTGTATGTTCGTTTCCGTCATACGTTACCGCCCAGGATCCGGCCAGAAGCGGCGGCACGACCCCCACCAAGAGACCTGCAAGAGCTCCCTCGAGGGCATAATGGTGGGAGAAGCCAAGACTCCGGACTCCGGTTGTGGCGGCAGCGACACGCAAACGAGATTGTGAATCCTTCCAGACGATGCTGTCCGCCGATGTTGCTTCAAGACGACCCTCTCTGACGCTGCCGTCGTCCATGACAATTGAGACGTCGTCCCCTCCCCCTTTCGCCGCCAAATCCGCATAGGAGATATGCTGTGTCTGCCAGTATGGCGTCTCCGTCGCGTCGGCTGAGACGACGCATTCCGTCGTGCAGCCTTCAAGCACCCGTACGACGATAAGTGCGAGGACCATTAATCCACTACGCATTGGGTAAGCCCGAATGTGCCAAGTCGATTTTCTTTTCAAGTTCTTCAAGTTTCAAGAGAATCTTTTTCGAATTGTTCGAGATGCCCCCCACAACGAACAGCAGATACAAGAATAAGACGATTGCCAGAATATTCCCGATAAGAGTCAGAATCATGGACATTGACATAGAATCCTCTCTGGCGAAAAGTAACGATTGGAATTGGCGGAGTCAATCGTGTTCTCAAAAAAGAAACAGCGCCCCACCTCTGGTTCGATGATGGGGCGCTGAGCAAAGCCGTACGCAACCGGGAGTAAACAGAACGTTGGATCAGTGATCTAACAAATGTCAATTCACTGTCCACTGTCCACTGTTCACTGTCCGCTTATTTTAGCATCATCATCTTCTTGACCTGCACGAACGATGCGGCGCCTGTTCCTGTGGGCTCCGCGGTGATCCGGCAGAAGTAGAGACCGCTGGCAAGCGGTGCATTGAACGCATTGCGGCCATCCCAGACAACCCGGTAGTAGCTCGCCTTCTGCGTCTCGCTCACGAGCGTCCGCACTTGCTGACCGAGGATCGAATAGATCTTCACGGTGACCCGGCTTTCCACCGGCAGCGCATACTGAATCGTCGTCGTCGGATTGAACGGGTTCGGGAAGTTCTGCGCCAGCGCAAACGCCGAGGGAACTCCGGTCGGCAGCGACGCGATCCCTTCGACGATGTCGGCCACAACATCCGTCGAATCCACAGGCAGAAGTTGATAACCGGTGGTCGGACTGCTGGACGAGAATTGTCCAACCACACCTGTGTAGGTAAATGTTCCGACCGGAGCATTCAACCCGCCAAGCTGCGTATCGGTCGCACCCTGAACGCGGAACGAGACCGCTCCAGTTGTATCCGACGAATCCGCAATGGAGTAGGTGTGGGCATTGACGAACGTCCCGATCGCAGCACCTTTGAATTTCATCTTGTGAATCGTAATGAGCTCGGCCTCGTATTGCTCGCCGCCGTTCTTGATCTGTAAGAGCGTCACGAGCTTCGCCGCGGGCATCGCATTCCCTCTCGAAATCCTCTGGAAGCTGATGATGTCGGTGGTCGCAATTTCTTTCAGCGCATTAAACTCGGACGTTCTCCCGTCAACCTCCAGGAGATCGCCTTCCTTAATGTATCCGCTCGCAACGGAATCGTGGGCGGGCGCCCCGACAATGTTCGAATACATGATGATCCCGCCGCTCGTATCCTGCATAAAGGTGTACGAGCCGAGTGTCCTCGTGACGATACCGCGCACGATGACTTCCGTGCCGTTCGGCAACGCCCGCGCAGCGGCGATCGTGATGACATCGTTGACGGTCGCATGGAGGAAGAGCGTATCCGTCTTCTCCGCGCTATTGCAGGTAAACACCACCGTATCGGAATGCGAACCGGAGGTCAATGGAGCAAACCGGACGAACAGCTTTGTGCTGTCGCCGGATGCCACAGAGTCGGCCGCGAGAGAAATGTGGAACGTGGTGTCCTTCTGCGTAAAGTGAGCGATCTTCAGGGTCAGCTCACCGGCGTTTTTGATCTTCAGGGTGTCGGCCAGCGATTGCCCGAGGCGAAGATTGGCAAACGTAAAGCTCTTCGGCGTCACGGAGAACATCGCCACTGCAGTGTCACTGACACCGCTCACGAAGAGCGTGTCAACTCCCTCCGGCGCGTTGCTGCTAAAGACGATCGTATCGGCCTTCAGGCCGACGGTCTGCGGGTGGAACGTGACTTTGACGTATGTGCTGTCACCCGAGGGGACCGAGCTCGCGTCGAGAACGACGCCGAACAGCGACGTATCTTTGCTCGCGACGCCGCTAATCGTCAGCGCAAGCTCTCCCGTATTCTTGATCTTGACGCTGTCGGCCTTTGACTGACTAACCAAAACACGGCCGAACGCTTTGAGACGGTTTCCGAGAACCAGGGTAGCCTTCTTGACGCCGCCGTTGCCCGTTACACGAACCGTGTCCTGGTGCGTGGCCGCGTTGTGGTAGAAGATCACAAGCCCGGTATCGACGCTTGCCGTCGTGGGATGATACGTCACCGCAAACTTCAGGCTCTGCATCGTGTCGATCGTTGCATCTGTGGGCGTCACAGAGAAGTTTGCGTTGCTCGACGTGACCGAGTCGATCACGAGCGGATTCGTTACGCTGTTGTCGGTGACCGTCAGGGTGTCCGTCACCGGAGTGTCGGTCCAGACTTTTCCGAAGGCCAGGGACGTCGGCTCGACAAGGAAACCTTCCTTGAAGCCTTCCCCGGACACCGTTACGACAGAGTCCGAAGCAAAGACTCCGTTATGATGGAACGTGACCGTCCCGGGATGTTTCCCCGCGACCGTCGGGGCAAACGTGATATGGAACCATGCACTATCCTGGGCCGCGATGGTGGCCGTTTTCGGGCTCACCTTGAACGTCGTATCGCTGGCCGTTACGCCGGAGACGATAAGGGAAAGTGTACCGGCATTCTTGACAAGAACGCTATCGAGTTTCTGTGTACCCGGATTGATTTTTCCAAAATCAAGAGTCTTCGGCGTGATGAGCGCGGTGGCCCCGATACCGAGCGCGCCGGTCCACGTGGTATCAATCCTGATACCGTCGATCTTCAACGTCGGGGCAGTTGTGGAACTTCCCTGCCGCAACGTATAGAGGGCAAGACTCGGAACATCTGACCGCGTCGACCCGGTGTACGGTCCGACTGTCGCAGTGCCAGGTTCCGTTTGTGGCAGATTCGGATCCGTGAAAGCGTAGACGGTCGACACATCGTTGGAATCGCCTGCTACGAACGTGTATTTCACCACCACGAGATAGGTTGTATTGAGGCTGAAGTGCGTTGCCCCATACACCTGGGGAGTCTCGTTGCTCTTCGTCAATCCGAGATAGTACCCACCAGCGGTATCCGACTTGGCAAAGAGTCTCAACGTGTAGTTCGTTGCGGCGGAGGCTGGGGAAAAGGTGAAGAAATAGTCTCCCCCGTTTTGGACAGCTGAAAGGTTCAACATAAATGACGCGTACAACGAACCGGTCTTAATGCTGTCAGTGACAAACTTGGCATACAGATCCTGGCCGGAATTCTTCAGTCCGGCGGCGTTGCCGATATTCGATCCAGGGAATATGCCATACATCAATCCGGGGGTGACGACTGAAATCGGGTTCGTGTATGTCGTCCCCTGGATGAAATAGCCGTGGCCGTTCAGGGTGTCGCCGGCCGCTCCGGTAAAATCATCTTTGAACAATTGAGCCATCGCCGGCGTCGCCAGCAGCCCAGTCAAAATAACGGTAAACAGAATGGTTGTGATTCTCCTCATGCTTCCTCCAGGAAAAGTGTGTAACTGATAGGTGGATCGCGCCGTATGCTCATCCTGCCACGGGGCAAAAACAACCAGCACAGAGTCCCCAGGTGAAAACGTCGTAGGTGGAGAGAGGTTGACTGGCAACGTGAAGGAGTGTCGAAGAGCACCGGGGTATGTGCGAAACCGCCGTTTTCGCCATTATCTTCCTGTGACTGGCGCTCTTCCCGTAGAGGGAAATCCAACTTCACACACAGGCTGTGCAAATATACGTCGAGTTTCTGCCCAATGCAAGGATAATTGGAGGACTTAACAGTCTGTTAATACACGGTCATTCACCCCGTAATTGAGCGCAATGCCGGCTTCAAAGCACTAATAGCCTGCGAAGAAACTCTGAACGATCGGGGAAATGTCAGGCAAGCCCATCGCAGTATAGCGGCGAGTACAGGAGCACCTCGGGCAGCTGGCGATGCGTGATGTGGATCGCCTCCCTATTTGATCAGCAAAATCTGTTTGGTGTCGACGAATGTCCCAGCCTGCATCCGGCAGAAGTATGCCCCGCTCGCCAAGGACCTCCCGTCGAATTGTACGCGATATCTGCCTGCAGGTTGTTCTGTGTCCACAAGCGTCGCCACTTTCTGACCCAGGGCGCTGAAGACCGTGAGCGAAACGTGCGTTGCTTTCGGCAAGTCGTAACCTATCGTTGTTGTCGGATTGAAGGGATTGGGGTAGTTCTGCTCCAAGGCAAACACTGTCGGTATCTTTGTTACAGCCTCGTTCAAGGAAGTCACCACCACGTTCCCGGGGAAGAAAATATTGTCGAGCCACGCGTTGTTCATAGCCGTCGAGGAATTATTCTCATAGGTCCAGGAAAGACGATGCTTCCCCGCCGGCACGGACTCGGTGTAGGGTGTCCAGTCACTGATTCCGGTGAACTGATCTACTTCCAAGCTATCGATAGAAAAAACGACCAGGTCGACCAAAAGGCGGGTCAAGACCCGAAGGGAGAAGGCAATGGTATCATCCTTTGACAGCGAAACATCAACGCCCAGGGTTGAGTATTGACCGTTCGCTACGAGCCCGGATTGCGCAGAGTAGGTTCCGGTCTCAGCGAAGTTGCTCGTTATCGTCCACGGCACATTCCCATAACTCCCCCAGGGATATTTATCCGTGAGACCGGGGTGTTCGAACGTTTCTGTATAGCTATCGGGGACGATGATGTAGGCTTTGTGGTCAGAGGAAAAGGTCTTCTGTCCGTGCAGGGAATCGTTGAAGGAGACGTTCACGCCAACCTGATAGATCCCGCTTTTCGCAGGTGTCAGTGAAGCAGAAGAGTCTGCTCCCGTAATTGCCACACCGGCTCCATCGAGACCGGTTGCATTCCATGAAATACCGACTGGTGCGGGCGATCCCGGCGGGTGCGATATTTGCACACTGAGAGTGCTCGCGTTTCCGACCTGACCTGAGGAGAAGGGGGGCTCGATGTCCGCCACGTAGAGCTGGTCGGGGATATATGGGTGCGACAGTGTATCCGTAGCGCCATTTCTGTCCATGCGCGGGAAATCCATTATCTGCGAGCCAATGTTCACCCCTGCGGCGGAAAAAAGAGAATCCACTTCGGAATTGAAGGAGATTATTAAGTTGTCGCTGATTCTCCAGATTGCCTCTTGCGTAACTAAGTCGAGATCGCAGAACAGTCCTGCACTATCAACGTAATGGAGAAGGTTTGCCATGTATCCTGCGGCGCGGATGCCGGTCCACTGGTTCAATGGAGGAGCAACATCGAACACACCTCCGGTTGAGGGGATTTCGAGGTCTTCATCGATGCAGGCAGTATACACTCCGTTCAATGTCCGCTGTTCCCCGGGTCCCGCGTAGACATAATCGCTATGGGTCACAACAAGGTCCTGCTCTCCGTTTGCCCTGTTGACAAGGGGGGTAGCGGCAGGAATTGAAACAAGCATACCCGGATGCGCAGTGATTTGATCGATATCCGACTGTATCGGCTTTTTGCTGGGGTCGGCCATCAGGTCGTTCTCGCTTCCATTTCTCGGAACGCTATACGTGTCTGTCTTTTTGAGAAAGTCCTTCATCTCATTAACGTCATACCCTGGAACCTTGGTGATCAGGTAATTCGCAAACGCACCGTCATCAGGGTACGACTGCCCTGTCCTGGAATTCGCCCAGCTACCATCCGGCTGCTTATTATAGTCATCGTAACGGTCCGGGAGCCCCATCAGATGCCCCGCCTCATGTCCGTAGGTCCCCGGGGGAAGCCCCACCTCCCATGTGCCCGAACCCGTTCCGGAGTTCACTTTGCCAATTGCATCGCTCCGATATGAATCGAGCGGAACAAGATCAATTTCATTAAAGCCCGGTGTGTTGGGTGGCGATGTGGCGTAGGTGTTTGCGCGATCCACGAATCCAACCTGAACCTTTTGACCCGCGCTGTTTGTGACCCCGTCCCATTTTGCGGCTATGTCCTTCTCAATCGCATCGATGTTGGCCTGGGTGGCAAGTGGCCCCCAGAACTCCAGGAACAACGTGATGGATACCGTGTTCGAAGGAGGCGGGTGGTTCTTGTTGTTCACCGTTACCGATACGGCGTCCCCGAAATAGTTTCCCTTGCTTGTGAGATTCGCCCACCCGAGCGCGATCGCGTCCTGCAAGGTCATGTTATATGCCACCACGGTGCCGGGATGCGACACGTCGAGCGCTGAGACACGGCTGATTCGGCGTGGGTATGGGCCGGGAAACATCTGAATCTTGAGATCGCGAGAGTTTTGAATCCGGGCGTCAACCTTTGGATTGCCAAGGGCTCCCGGGAAGCTGAGGCACGGAGCTTGCGGAGTGTAATCAAATTGGTGGGGGGGAGTGAACGGGATTCGGAAACTGTCCGGCACGACCGAATTAAGTGAATCCAGTATCCCCTGGATCGCCGGTTGTGCGATGTTTGTTATCTTGACCTGTTTCGTTGCCCCGTTGGCAGTAACGGATATGCGCGCGAACATGCCATCGCCCACCGTCGAGTCGATGTACGTGGGGTCAAGGGAAAAGAAGCCGCTACCCTGGAGGGTGGACCAGAGTTGCTGCAAACCGGGTGCGTCGATCGTGAAGGTGCCTTCGGCCAGGATCGTCGGAGGGCCGCCGGTCTTGGAACGGACATAGTTCGCATTCCCGGCGCTATCGATCGTGATTCTGACCATCTCGCTCCACGGCGCTATGCCTCCGCTGGTCGCCGAGAATTGAAAGTCCGCGGGTGGGGATTGGGCCTGAAGGGTGAGAGGTGAGAGAAATCCAGCAACTAGGACGGCTGGCAGGAGAAGATGAATCAAGGTTCTCACGGCGGCACCTCCTCATGTTTCTAACAAGGACAGCAACCCTGTGGTCGCTGAACTAGTGGATCGAAACCTTCACCGTTCTTGGCGCCTGAACGAGAACAAGGGATGTCATTGTACGTTGGGGCAACGGCAATGCCAGATTGCTGACGTTTCGATTCCAGGCAGGTCTCCCCTATTCGCTCGTCAGCAATTGATGGTAGTCTAACACGGGGGAGGTCCAGGCGGTTCCTAAGACGACAGGCGGTGGCCACGTGGTGGGGAGTCCCGACTTGTAGCCGGGATGGCATTGTATGTAAGCAGCAATTTTGTTATTTCATGGGGCAGAACCCAACAAGGTTTGTCCCAAACCCCATGATACCACTGCTCCGTCTGGCACCCGTATTGTTGCTATTAATAGTGCGTGGTCAGGCCCAGGTTGCCCAACCGTCGAGCGCGAAAACGGATCCCACAGCCGGGGAGATTCGCGGCAAGGTTGCGATTTCTGCAGCACGGGAGGCCATACAGAGCCATAAACGGGACAACCTTCTCGGACGCTATGCCGGTCACGAGAGTGATGAGTCGGCCTTCCTTGTGGTTCCACCCGCGGCGAGCACGTCCAGGCTTTCCGAGCGCGCCGTGGTGTACCTTGAGAGCGACGAATTGGACCGACGGGGGTATCCCCTCCCCACCAAGAACCCCATGCTCGACCAGAAGAACCTTCAGTTCCATCCACAGGTACTGCCGATCCTGGTCGGCACGACGGTTGATTTTCCAAATCGCGACAACCTCTTTCACAACGTGTTCTCATATTCCGAAGCGAAGGATTTTGATCTCGGACGATATCCCAAAAATGATTCGCGGTCAGTCACCTTCGACAGGCCGGGGATTGTAAGGGTGTACTGTGACATTCATTCAAATATGTACGCGACAATTCTTGTGTTGCGGCACCCCTATTTCGCGGTCCCGGATGACAGCGGCGACTACGTCATCCGCAACGTCCCGCCGGGGAAGTACAAGCTCGTTCTCTGGTACGATCGCGATGCGGTGGAGCATCGCACCATCGAAGTGCAGGAAAAGGCAACGGTTGAAGCCGACTTCACATACTAATCCCATTCCAACGAGTTTTACTGAACCCCGCAGAGCGGGATGAAGGTAATTTCACCCTTGGAATGAACCTGCCCGCCGCGGAATATTGAATGAGGCAGGCGGGGATCCAGGTATGCTCTTTTGAGTCGGGATCGGTCAAATGATCGTTGGATAGAAACTTGTCGACGGGATGAACAAAACTTGCTTTGCCGCCACCCTGCTGCTGGCTCCGGCCATTGCAGTATCGCAGATCGTCGTGAGCGGTCAGACCGCCGTACAGTTCTACAAGAGCGCAGCGACGGCCTCGCCACGGTCCATGACCGGCGGAAGACCGTCTTTCGGGCTGGAGTCCGATTTCTTTCTCGACGGGTATGTGAATGACAACGTCGCCGGTCTAGTGAATGCAAGAATCCTCGACAATGGATCGGCCTACTTCGACTACGTTGCCATCCGGCTTGCAAACCTTACTCCTCTTAACCTGAACATCCTCGCAGGGAAATTCGATCTTCCGTTTGGAAATCTTGAGGACAGAATTTTTCCCCGGCAGAACCCGCTGTTCGGGCTCCCGGTCCTCTATGACTATCGAACAGCTCTCCCGACAAGGGTGACCACCGAACGGGAAATCCTTGCAGCACAGGGCAGCGGGTCCGGAATGTATCTCCTGGACGGAGGGATATACGACATCGGGGTGATGGTCTTCGGCTCGTTCGGGATTGTGGATTACTCCCTTGCCGTAACAAGCGGGACAATCAGCGAGACGTCCTATGGCGGAGGAAATACAAACAGCGATTTCGGAAAGCTCATTCGTCTCGCCATCACCCCTTTTGTCGGCCTGACCCTGGGTGGTGCCTACGCCTGGGGCCCCTACATCGAAGAGACGTCGACTCCGCTTCCCCGTGCGATCGATGTCAACACGTACAACCAGCGGGCGGCGGAACTCGACATCGAGTTCAGCCGAGGCCATGGAGTGCTGAATGCCGAAGGAGTCTACAGCACGTATCAAGTCCCTCTCGAGACAAACGACGAGAATTTCAAAGCCCTGGGGTTTTCAGTAGAGGGGAAATATACCGTCATGCCCCGTCTCTACCTGGCCCTCCGGCTCAGCGGGATGCATTTCGGCGAAGCTCTGCTTGGGGGGACAGAGCAACCCTGGGATTATGATGTCACGGAATTTGAAGGCGGCCTGGGATATTTCCTATATAAGGACGTCCTCCTCAAGCTTGTCCGTCGCGAGACGAGGATCCATGGCGGCACCATGCCGAAAGACAATCTCACCGTGCTCCAACTTGTGGTCGCATACTAGCGCCGATGACATTGCGCACGAAAATCCTCATCTCCATCTGGGGCGTGGTGCTCGGCCTCCTTGTCATCACCTTTTTCGTTATTAACTACTGGACGCGCAGCAAGATGGAGGAGTCGTTCACGGCCGAGCTGCGGACGGGATTCTCCTCGGTTTCCGTGCATGAGAAGCTGCAATCCGAACAACTCATCCGCGCTTGCCTCGTCATTGCGGAATCTCCCAGGCTCCGTGCTGTCGCAGAGCTCGGAGATGCGAAAACCGCGTATGAGCTGTTGCAGGAACTCAACCGGACCACCCTCAGTCAACTATTAGTGCTGACTGATCGCGAAGGCCGCCCCCTCGTCCAACTCCTCCGTGGGGACAGAGCGCAGTGGGACATTTCGAAAGCCGCGACGATCACGAACGCACGCCACTTCGTCGCCACAACGGATATTTGGCCGATTCGAGGAGTCATCTACAGGATCGTTTCAGCTCCGATCGTGGTCGAAACGGAGCTCGTCGGGACTCTCACCATCGGATTTGAAATCACGCGCAATGACATCGCCACCATCAAACAGGCGACGAATAGTGACCTGCTGCTGATCAGCAATCGGACCGCCGTCCTTTCAACCCTGGACTCGGCGGAGGCCGCAGCCCTTCTTCCCCCCATGCTCTCGCTCGAGCAGCGGACCCTTGACTCAGGGGGAGACACGGTCGCGACGGCGATCAAATTTGCCACTGCGGATGAGACATACCTCGGGACAGCGTTCCTGCTGCACAGGGCCGTGTCCGGCGATTCTACAGATATATACTACTTGATGATCAAATCGCTGAGCCGTGAAGTGCGCAAAGCGATGGCGTCGATATTGGGGACATTCGGCCTCGTCTCTCTCGTGTTCCTCGGCATTACGACGGTCATCGGTCTCGTGATTTCCCGAAGTATAACACGTCCAATCCGTCAACTCGTTACGGGGACGACCGAGATCAGCAATGGGAACTACGATTACCTTATCCAGGTAAAAGGCAAGGATGAAATGAGTGTCCTTGCGCAGCGATTCATGGAGATGAGCGCGTCACTCAAAGACAAGGTATCGCAACTCGGCACGCTCAATGAGGACCTGGTGGAACGAAACAGGGCCCTCGATATAGCGCTACGTCAACTCCAAACAGCCCAGCAGAACCTTCTCCGGAGTGAACGTCTGGCGACGACAGGAAAAATGACCGCGCAGCTCGCCCATGAAATCAACAACCCCATTCACAATATTCAGAGCTGCCTGAAGACAGCACTCGGCAGGTTGCCGGCAGAGATCAAAGGACGCGATCTCATTGACGTTGCCTATGACGAAGTTGAGCGCCTGTCGCGCCTCACCTCGCAAATGCTCAACCTGTACAGGGGTTCACCCGTCGAGGAAGAAATGAAACTGACGGACTTGAACAGCATCCTCGACGAAGTGCTTGCCGTTACCCTGAATGAACTCGCGGGCAACAACATCCGGCCGATCCTGAAGATCGATGCGGGGCTCCCGAAGATCCGTGGTTCAAAAGACAAACTCAAACAGGTCTTTCTGAATCTGATCGCCAATGCCCGCGACGCGATGCCCGAAGGCGGGGACCTTGTCATCGCTGTCTCCGCCCACGACGGGACAGTCAGAACCATGGTCAAGGACACAGGAGTCGGCATTCCAAAAGAGCACATCAATCGCATTTTCGATGCCTTCTTCACGACGAAGGGTAAAGTGAGCGGCGTGGGACTCGGTCTGTCCGTGAGCTATGGCATCATCAGTCAGCACCAGGGGTCGATCGAGGTCGAGAGTACCATCGGGAAGGGATCCACATTCACCGTTCTTCTCCCCTATGAGGCCGCCGGATGACACAGCAGCGCAAAAGGAAAATCCTGATTGTCGACGACGACCATGGATTCCAAGTCGGGACAACAGCCATGTTGGAGGATCATGGGTATGCCGCGGGCAACGCCGCGAGCGGTGAAGAAGCACTCCGTGTGCTTTCGGAAACAAAGTACGATCTCGTCCTCTCCGATCTGGTCATGCCGGGGATCAACGGCATTGAACTCCTCTCGAATATCCGCAAGAGCCAGCCTGACCTCCCCATTATCATGGTGACCGGCTTTGCCTCCGTCCCCACAGCCGTGGAAGCGATGCGACGCGGCGCATACGATTATGTTACCAAGCCAAGTGACAACGACGAGCTCCTGATCAAGATCCGACGAGCTCTGGAGGAGCAGGACAAGACGCGGGAGTTGTTGAATCTGCGGGAAGAAGTGCATGAGATCTACACCTTCAGCAATATCGTCAGCCGGAACAGCCGGATGAAGGAGGTGTTCCGGCTCGTGCAACAGGTCGCTGGAACTGACGTTGCGGCCCTCATCCTGGGCGAAACAGGAACTGGGAAGGAACTGGTGGCAAAAGCAATTCATTACAATAGTTCACGTCGGGACAAGCCCTTCGTCGTGGTCAACTGTTCGGCACTGGCGGAGACACTCTTGGAAAGCGAACTTTTTGGTCACGAGAAAGGGTCATTCACCGGCGCTAACCAACAGCACATTGGCAAGTTCGAGGCAGCAGAGGGAGGAACCATCTTTCTGGATGAGATAGGAGACGTTCCGCTGAATGTACAGACAAAACTGCTTCGCGTACTTCAGGAGAACGAGATCCAGCGCGTCGGCGACAGGGAGACCATCAAGGTCGACATCAGGGTCATTGCAGCGACAAACCGGAACCTCGAAATCATGATGGCTGGCGGTCAGTTCCGAGACGACTTGTACTACAGGCTCAACGTATTCCCCATCGTGATGCCACCGCTCAGGGAACGACTGGACGACCTGCCGGGCCTCGTTGAGCATTTCGTGAAAAAACACTCTGCACTCTCGCAAGACCGGGTGACAAAGATATCCCCTGCAATGTACCCGTCGCTGATGAGCTACCAGTGGAAAGGCAACGTCCGAGAGCTGGAGAACCTTATTAAACGTGCGATCATCAAGACCACGGGGGACACCATTCTGTCGCTGGAACTCCCCACGATGGCCCAAGCGACCCATCAGGTCGCTCCACCGGCAGATGGGAACCTTGATAACAATGTCCCTTTCAAAGAATACCTCTCCACAATTACCCGCCATGCCGAGGAGACCTATCTCCTCAGAATGCTGCGGGTCCACAAAGGGAATATTATCCAGATCGCGAAGCTCATGGACCTCGATCGCAAGACGATCTACCGCAAGATGGCGGAGTACTCTATCGACCCGGCATCCTTCCGCGAATAGAGAGACACCCCCTGCTGCGCTTGACATTCGCCAGGCTCCGATTCTTCGACCTCAGGCAAAGCGTACGGGTAAGGATACAGACACCTGACCCTACTATTTCAACAGAAGGAGCTGCTTTGTCGTTACGAAGTCTCCTGCCTGTAATCGATAAATGTAAACCCCACTCGCAAGATTCGTTCCATCGAAGTGCACACTGTACGTTCCTGGCTCCTTCACTTCATCGACCAGCGTCGCCACTGCTCGACCCAACACGTCAAAGACTTTGACAATTGTCCGTTTACGATTGGCTATTGAGAATTGAATCTTTGTCGAAGGGTTGAAGGGGTTGGGGTAATTTTGCGACAGCTGGAACACCACCGGAACACCTTCACGCTCTACGACATGGCTGGGAGTTGATTGTTCAATATCGATCAACTCAATGCCGTTGCCCGTTCCGAGGTTCCGTGAGTACTTCTTGTCGATCACATTGTTCCAATGCTCATGGACACCCAGGCTTGCATAGCACACGCCGTCGTTGTCGGGATCAAATCTGATGCCCCGGGGCCAGTTTGCCGAGTCGGCCGCTTGATGGAGATAGTCGTCAACGCCGGACATTTGCACAGAAGGGTCCGCTCCTCGGGCAACGGTGAATTCAGACCTCAAGAAGTCGTACCCCACTGATTCAATAGCAAGGGGATCCAGTGAAACAAACAATGATGACGTGTAGTCGCCACTGAAGGGCGACATCTGCCATTTCACCGGATTGTCAAGCTCCCAGTCCGTCGACCAGAGCGCATCCATGACGTATACAAGATTCTTGCCGCTCAGCAGCTTATGACTCATCATGTCTACCAGCACCCGATAGAGGCCGTATCCGGTGCGTCTCTGGTCTCCAGGGCCGTTTGGGCTCACCAATCCTTCGTGAAGCTGCGAGGCATATGCCTCTGTCTGAGACCCAAAATGGTTCTTCGCAAACATCGACATCCCGGCACGCTGATGCCCTTTCAACATCGGAATGTTGAGGACGTACTCCGCTTGTTCAAAGATGGCGTACAGGTAATCGCTGGAGACCGGTAAGATGGTTTTCTTGTCAGAGTATGATATTGTGGCCGTTGTACTCACATCCGCTTTTTCTCTCCCGAGGTAGCCAAAGTCACCATGGTCCAGATAATGGACGTTGGGGAATTCTCCGTGCCAAACATCATACAGGTGTTTATAGATGTGTTTCATGGGATCGCCAACATAAATGTCCCCCTGATCGACGCCGACAACGTTGACGAGTTGCCGCAGAACCGCCCGCACGGATGCCATCGACGTTTCGGAGACCCCATAGTATGACGTCGATGTCAGATCCGCGGGATTGACATGCATCGCGCTTGTCGCGTTTGTCTTGATAAAGACTTTCTCTCCCTTCACATAGCCGGCCGTCCCTTTTCCCCGCAAAGCATTATGGTACCGGAATATTGCCCCCCAAGAGGCACTATCACTGGCCTCCCCGGTGACACTCCTGAGAGCAGCGGAAAGCATCTGGTCAACCGCTGTCTGGTTCATATTCTCGCTCTCGACCCATCCGTGGCCGGAAGAATCGACCACACACTTCTCATTTGTTGCATCGGGGTTATGGACCCAAACGACCCTCCCGGGGAGAATGCCTCTCGCGATGCCAAACGGATGGTTCGCAGAGTCACGTGGACCTGTGAATAAACCCGGAGATACAGCAGAGGCATGCGATTCCAGGCTTGTGCCAGACAATGTAAACACACTTGCAGCAAGGCCGGCGACAAGAAGAAGTGCGGCAAGCGCATAGCGCGACGAATGGAGTAGCGCTCTGGCCTTCCCAAAGGAGAACATAGCGGCGGCCAGTCCCGAAAGATACAAGAGGAAACTGCTTGCCACCGGCGCAGCAACTTTCATGCAGGGGTATTGTAGCCGGCTTGGCTTGGGGACAACACGTACCAGGAACCAGATGAGACAGACCACACCGCCAAGGGGAAAAACCAGCGACCGAATTTGGCATGGATGAGAGGAATGCGATGGCGATTTTCTTCTGATCCGTGCAGTGAGTTCGGAGTCATGGTTTCTTTCCGTTCGATGATCAGTCTGAAACGAAGGTGGTGACACTCGATGAATCTAATGAAGCGGTAAATTGACCACCCGATACCGCAATGGTGCTCCCCGGGAGGCAATTCTTCGAGCTCGAAGTGACGTACGGGCTTACCGCACTCACGCTCCCGTTATGGATTGAAAATGCCTGTTGAATGGGTTACCCGGTGTTCACGGCAACGAGGACAACCTTCGAGCCGTTCGTATATCCTGTTATGTACACATCCGTCTGAGGATTTGCCGTTACGTTCACCCTGACGTATCCCGGGCGTACGAATCTCGCATATTGCGACATCACAAAACCACGTTTGGAGACGGTTCCATCTTCAAGAATCGGTCCATAGTATCGGACGATGTACCACCATACATAGGCATTCATCCCCGCAACCATACAGTCATGGATTTGCTTGCCAGTGGCGAGAACCTGGGGCCAGCTGGTATCAAGATCAAGGAATTCTGTCATCCAGACGTCTTTGCCTTTGGTGTCGGCCAGTGTGTAGTTTGCCGGTTGCGCCCCATAGAGATGTCCGCCGACGATCGAGAGGTTTGCCGCGGCAACGGGATCATTCAGGATCGCGTCTGTATTCGTGTGGTCAGAGTTGCTACACTCGTCTGCGATAATTCTGACACCGACGGATGGGGCATCGTCCCTTACAAAGGTCAGCATTTGGGAAGCGTTCCAGGAACAGGATTCATAGCTGACGTTCACATCGGGCTCGTTTTGGACGGAGATTGCATACAACGGTGCACCGTTGGTCGACATGAAGTCTGCAAAGAATTTCAGATGCGCCGCAAAGGCTGCATACGAATCTGTTTTGAGTTGGCCCCCGACGATGTTGCCACCGGTCTTCATTGAAGCGGGAGGAGACCACGGAGAAGCAAAGAGTGTCACTCCGAGAGAAGCTGCCAACCGCGCCGTAGGGAGTTGAATAGCGAATTCAGATGTGTCGGACGGTACGCGCAAACGAAGTATGCTGAATCCGAGTCGTCCCGCTTCGATGCCAAATGCTGTGGTGATTTCATCGGCCGTCATATCGGGGCGCCAGGGAAGGATGTTCGCGGCGCCGAACCCTCTGATCACTTGCTGTGTGTTGTTCAGGTCAACAGAAGCTGTCCCTGCTGTATCCGCAGGTCCGGTTATAGTGTCCTTTTTCGAGCAACCTTCGGCGAGCAGGATGCATACAAAAAAGAACCCGAAGATTCTGGAGATCGGCGTACGTCGTTGCATGGCTTTTCCCTTTCGTTGTGCGGGTTGCACGTCGCCCCTGAGTTCTTTCGTCATTACTCCAACTTGCACAGCGCTGATTCTCTTCGATCCTCATGGATGATTTGTCGAGTACGATCGGCCACGTCTCCCTCTCCCCACGCCGCCGAAGCAAAGAGGTCCAGACCGCTTGTGAGGCCACACCGACTAGAATCACAAGACACGTGGAGGATTCTTGAGCCCCGTCCTTAACTTGTTAGTGACTTCACGTTTGACGCGTGGTGCCAATTGCTCATCGTATTGAGCCAGGAACGATCTGACAGGCAAGGGATCCCGTTTGCAGAGTTCCCGTAGTGCCCAAGAGAGTGCTTTGACCACCATATCATCCCGGTCGTGGATGAGCATCCGGCATATCTTGAGAGTACGAGCCACGTCTGTTTGTCCACCGCGCGCACGATTGTTGAGCGGAACTGTGCTGACCAGCGCAGCCCGTCTCCACCAGCGATTCGGGGAGTGGGCCCAAGAGCGGACCAGCTGGTCTGAGATTCTGTGGAGACGCCAGGCAGGGCCTGCAACGTAACACGCAAAGCAGTCGACCTCTCCCCAGCTTTTTATGCCTCGACCAAGCGAGGTAACATCCTTTGGGGAAAGTGCGTTGAGTGCAGGCTGGTGATAAACGATGAGTTCATATGCGACGATGCGTTCCCAAAGCCCAAGCGACACCAGCTTCCTTGCCAGTGCAACAACAAAAGAGCCGGGCGAATTTTTGAGTCGCTTAGACCACGCGCGTCGGACAAAGCGGAAAGAGGTGGCATCCTTCCGAGGCATAGAAACCAGGTCGTGTCGTATTTCTGCAACGAGCGACTTCATATCGGCATTAGGGTGCGGCCTAATATACGAGAGCCTCTAGTACACAGTATGAGACTCATAGAGCAGCTCCCCCTGCGATGGGCACGTAAACGACAAAGCCCATCCATCTCCTTCGATGAACAGGCTTCATTTCAATGAGCATTGGGAAACGTCAGCCGAAACGCTCCTCCCACGCCCATGCAAGGTTTTCGACTGAGTATCAGTGAAATCTACTGCTTCGCTTTAATGTTGTCAATTAGGGATCAGGGCTTCCGTCCCGCCTCGGGCGGGACGAGACCTCGTCTCGAACTCTGTTCGACACGGGCGGGCGTCAGGCTTCAGTCGATTGTCGTGGAAAACACGGCCCTCACCCCCTGATGCCTGACGCCTGATCCCAAGTCCCTGTTTTGCAGGGCCGCCTTACCCCAGCAACCTGTTTAGTCGAGGTCGAAGCGGTCAAGATTCATGACCTTGTTCCACGCAGCCACAAAGTCGTGCAGGAATTTCTCCTGGGAGTCCTCACATCCGTAGACTTCCGCCAAGGCTCGGAGCTGGGAGTTCGAACCGAAAATCAGATCGACACGCGAAGCAGTCCACTTCAATGTACCCGTCTTGCTGTCACGCCCTTCGAACACGTCCCGGGCGTCCGAACCCGCTTTCCACGTCGTGCTCGGGTCGAGCAAGTTCACAAAGAAGTCGTTTGTCAGCGCCTCCGCCCGCTTCGTGAAGACGCCGTGCTGAGTCTGTCCAAAGTTGGTATTTAGGACGCGCATGCCGCCCACAAGAACCGTCATCTCCGGTGCTGTGAGAGTCAGCAATTGCGCCCGATCGACCAGCAGCTCTTCGGCCGATACTGGGAATTTGGTTTTGAGGTAGTTGCGGAAACCATCCGCGACCGGTTCGAGGACGGCGAAGGACTCCACATCGGTGTGCTCTTGAGAGGCGTCCATGCGTCCCGGCGTGAAAGGAACCGACACATTGTGGCCGGCATTCTTCGCCGCTTGCTCAACGCCGGCGCAACCGGCGAGAACGATCAGGTCGGCGAGGGAGATTTTCTTCCCGCCAGACTGGGCGCTGTTGAACGTTTTCTGGATGCCCTCCAGGTTCTTGAGAACCTTCGCCAGGCGGGCTGGCTGATTGACATTCCAATCCTTTTGCGGTGCCAGACGAATACGGGCACCGTTCGCACCGCCGCGCTTGTCGGAGCCACGGAACGTGGACGCCGACGCCCACGCCGTTGAAACCAGTTCCGACACAGACAAGCCTGAAGCCAGGATCTTGTTCTTGAGGGAGGCAATATCCTGTCCATCGATCAGTTTGTGATTGACGGCAGGTATGGGGTCTTGCCAGATCAGCTCCTCCGCAGGAACCTCCGGGCCGAGATAGCGTGCGCGAGGGCCCATGTCACGGTGCGTCAGCTTGAACCAGGCGCGCGCAAACGCGTCCGCGAACTGATCCGGGTGCTCCATGAAGCGGCGTGAGATTTTTTCATAGGCGGGGTCAAAGCGCAGGGAGAGGTCGGTGGTCAGCATGGATGGCGCAATGCGCTTTGAGGAGTCGTGTGCAGCCGGCACGGTGCCGGCACCCGCGTTACCCTTCGGCTTCCACTGGTGCGCGCCGGCAGGACTCTTGGTCAGTTCCCACTCAATGCCGAACAGGTTCTTGAAGAAGTTGTTGCTCCATTTTGTCGGCGTGGTAGTCCAGGTGACTTCCAGGCCGCTGCTGATCGTGTCCCCGCCTTTGCCCGTGCCAAAGCTACTCTTCCAGCCGAGGCCCTGTTCCTCGATACCGGCAGCTTCGGGCTCAGGCCCCACATGTTTCACATCGCCGGCACCGTGGGTTTTGCCGAAGGTGTGGCCGCCTGCAATGAGTGCAACCGTCTCTTCGTCATTCATTGCCATGCGAGCGAAGGTCTCGCGGATATCCCGAGCCGCAGCGATCGGATCCGGATTGCCATTCGGGCCTTCCGGATTGACATAGATCAGACCCATCTGCACGGCAGCGAGCGGATTCTCGAGATCCCGGTCGCCGGAGTAGCGCTTGTCACCCAGCCACTGGCTTTCAGAGCCCCAGTAGACGTCTTGCTGCGGTTCCCAGATATCCTCACGCCCGCCGCCGAAACCGAACGTCTTGAATCCCATCGATTCCAGAGCGACATTGCCGGCGAGGATCATCAGGTCGGCCCAGGAAATCTTCCGGCCATACTTCTGCTTGATCGGCCAAAGCAGCCTACGCGCTTTGTCGAGGTTGACATTGTCGGGCCAACTGTTGAGAGGAGCGAAGCGCTGGTTACCGCCCCCTGCGCCGCCGCGCCCGTCTCCAATGCGGTACGTGCCCGCGCTGTGCCATGCCATCCGAATGAACAATGGTCCATAGTGTCCGAAGTCCGCCGGCCACCAAGGCTGCGAGTCGGTCATCAGGGCCTGAAGATCCTTTTTCACGGCCGCAAAATCGAGGCTCGTAAACTCTTCAGCGTAGTTGAAATCCACGCCCATTGGACTGGACTTGGAGGAATGCTGGTGCAGGATATCGAGCCGCAACTGGTTTGGCCACCAATCCCGGTTCGACGTGCCTTTGCTTACTACCGGGCATTTGCTCTCTTCATTCATGATGTCTACCCCTTTCCTTGTCTGGTTGTTAATGAACACCATTATGCATAGGAGTAGTTCGCTGACTATCTTTGTGGGCGTCAGGCATCTGGATCGATTCCTGCCTATCGGCCTAAAACTGATATCCGACCAGGTTCCAGTACCAGAGGAACCAGATAAACGCCACTCCAACAACAGCAGTCACGAGACCCAGTCCTCCTGACCGCGCTCGTTCTCCCGCCTTCGCTTCGGGCCTCATCACAAACCGCCATACCAATACCCCGAGCAGTCCCACCACGAACACGATCCCCAGGAGCGCAATGGATTGCACGACATACACCGTCCAGTGCATCCCATGAGCAAATCCCACCATCAGTTCCTCTTTCGGAATAACAATTCCCATCACGATTCCTAATCCTAGAAAATAGAACAGGAATGTCGAGGCCGTCATCCGTGAGAACCATCGGAGAGGATCATCGCTCAGACCAGAGGGTTTATGCGTTTTCTTGATCTTCTGGATGATCGGGAGCGCGATAGATACAAAGATAAAAACGAGAAGAGAGATGCCAACCAGGCTGCGCTGGAAAATCGTGGTCTCATACCAGGAAATCTTCTCAAAGGCAGTCGTTCCGTTCGTGAATAGATGCGTAATCTTTCCGGACGCATCTCGCCGGAATGCGCACAGGTATCTGTCGTCGATCGACTGGAACAAGCAGGGCTGGATCTGGACCATGCGGCGCGGTTTGCCGTAGAATGTGCCCATCAAAATCATCCCCTCCTCGTTTCTCCCGATGGTCATCTCGGGTCCGGTCATACCGATCAAAACGCCGACCTTCTCTATAGTACTGTGCGAATACCGAGAGTAACGGTATGTTCCCGAGAACTCTTCGATCTTTCCGTCATACGCGGGAAGCGTGGTCAAAGGGTATTTGGTACTGTCCGGCGGAGAATCGGGAATATACCGATCCAGGAGCGAACGACTGACGTCTTCGATCAACGCACCATCCATGATATTGCACGCCATGAAGATGCCGATCCCGCTCTCAGGGCAGAGGATGAGTCTGCTCCCGACCCCTGTGTACCCCCCATCGTGCATGAGGACCATTTGTAACCTGGCTCGGCCTATGCCGAAACTGTACCCCACCGCATGCTCCAACTCTCTCCGGTGCATGAATTGGACCGAGTGCATCGCCGTCGCACTCTTCTCGCTGAGAATCCTCTTTCCGGCATACCGTCCAAGTTGGATGTGAGCGATCATGAACTTCGCCATGTCCCTTCCAGTCGAGAGCATCTGCCCGCCGGGATAGTCATTGATGAAGTCAAACGGGTTGTGATGATAGCCCGTGCCATCATGAGAGTAACACTGTGCTAGAAGCGGCTGGAGATCGGAGCGCAACCGATAGTCGCTTCTTCCCATCCCGAGGGGTTCAAGAATATTGTGGCGGACGTAGGCGGCATACTCTTCATGCGCGACTTCCTCCACTACGAAGCCCGCCAGCGCGTTGGAGAAGTTCGAATACGTATACACTTCGCCTGGAGGACATATCCTCCGCGGAAGGTGCGTCGCGAGAAAGTCTCCCAACGGGATCTGACTTTCCTGTGCCCAGGCTGACTTCGCTATGTTTCGGTCATCGAAACCGGCCGTATGCGTCAAAAGATGGTGAAGCGTGATCGGCTCCCCAGGCCATTCCTCAACTTTAAAATGGGTAAGATAGGTGTTGATATCCTGATGCATGTCGAGCACTTTCCGTTCGACGAGCTGCATCACGGCGGTCCCGGTAAAGAGCTTCGAGACTGAAGCTATCCGTATGACCGTGCTGTCCGGATCGAAAGGGACCTTTCGCTCGACATCGGCATAGCCATACCCTTTTGCCAGAACGATGTCGCTGTCATGAACGATCGCCACGACCATCCCGGGGATGTGATATTTCTCCAGTCCCGGGACAACGAGAGAATCAAGGAGATGAACAAGTGAGGCTGAATCCAAAGGCGGAGAGGTGGGCTTCACGATTTGCGCAGTTGAAGGTCCCGGGACAGAGAGGATAACGGCCAGAATGACGACAACCGCTGAGAACGCTGCAGTGCTGTTGGATTTCATAGGAGTTGTCAGAGTGATGGGAAAGCATAGAGAGTCAACTTAGAATATAAATCGAGAATTCGATTGAACCAAGGCGTGCTTCGGCCGTGAAGCGCAGACAGGCGGTTGAGAGCTTCACAACAATCCGGGCCAACCATATAGCGCGGGAAAAGGATTTAAGTGTCAGACGTAGAGGAGTGGCGAGGAGAGAATCATCGCAGAATCGCTGTTAAAAGTTACCAATTCGGCTGATGATCCGCTGCCACGCGCTTGTCCCCCCCTCACCATTCGACATGATAACAATGCCTGAACCCGTAGAGGGTTTGAACTGACAATAGCACCGGAATCCCGACTGATTGGACCCCGTATGGTACAGGATATCGCCCGCCGAGGAGGCGTTGATTCCCCAACCAAGGCCCCAGAATACCTCCCGGCCACGAGACTTCCCCGGGCGCTGAATGGGATCGCGAACAAAAGCGCGGACTTGGTGCGCGAGCATCGTATCGATCGACACCCGACGCAGGTAGCACGAATCCGACTCCGATGGGGAAAGCAGCGCAACAATGAACCGAGCGTAGTCCAAGGCCGAAGTATACAAGGTGTACGCCGCGTTTGGATGCCGGTATCGAGTCTTCATCTTGAAGCTACCGGCACTATCGTGGCCTGCAGCGATCAATGGATCGATTTCTTTCCGCCATTCGAAACTCGCATGCTTCAGACCGAGGCGTGAAAACACTTCATGTTCTGCAAACACCTCGAGCGGCTTCCCCGTCATCTTTTCAATCACCTTTTGGAGATACTCGAATCCCTCACCCGAATATCCAAATTGGGACCCGGGGACGAAGAGAATTGGCAGAGGACCATCCATCTCGTCACCTGCGCGTCTCCAATTAGGAAAACCTGTTGTGTGGGACAACACCATGCGCGCGGTGATATGTACTTGTTCGGGTTCGCCCGAAAGGGCCAACAGCGTGAGGACCTCTGACAACGGTCGGTCGAGTTGCAGCCTGCCCTGTTCGACCAGCCGCATGGCAAGCGATGCGAAGACGGGTTTGCTGAGCGAACAGGCCTCGAACATTGTGGAGTCCGTCACCGGCGAGCCAGTCCGTTCGTCAGCGACCCCGACACACCTCGTCCAGACGACCTCACGATTACGAATCAACGCGATCGAAAGGCCAGGAACCTTCTCTTCCCGTATGATGCGAGGCAGACATGAGTCGAGCCAGGAGGTTACGACCATCAGCGATGATGCACGTTCAACAGCGGCAGGATCGATGCGGTCAAGTGCCTGAGAGGCTTCAGCGCGCACATCCTGATCGATGTCGCAGAGGCATTGGAGGAGCTGTGGGACACAGGCGCGAGCCGGAGGGCCAATCGTGCCGAGCGCATGTGCAGCGCTCCATCGGATGTCCGCATTGGAGTCGGCGAGGGCTGTCTGCAGGACGGGAGCAAGTATCGCCGCGCCGGGGCCCAGTTTTCCGAGAACGTTGACCGCTGCAAGTCTCCCTGGCGCGTGGATATTCGAAAGCAGCTTGGAAATCCCCGGGAGAGATGGATTTCCGATTCGTGCCAATGCGTTCGTCGCTGCCCCGACGACGTAGGGGTCATTGTCCGAGAGAAGCGGGAGGAGAAAATCAATAGCGTCAGCAGCCGCCATTCCAAGCGTGCCCAGAGCTTCAGCAGCGTGTTCACGTGAGAGAGCATTGGTATCGCGGAGTGCGGAGATGAGTGAATCAACACGAGTGGAGGCGGGCAACGGCTGAGAGGAAGCGAAAGCAGCGACCAGGAGAATGCCCAACGCCGTGAAACATCTTGTCCGCAGGGTCATCGATGATCCAGTGTGTTCAGGAATATCAAACAAAGCGAATGGACGAGCCCATATCAAATTGTCTCGCGTACGCGAAGAGGATCGGAAGCCCGCCTGTGTGGAAGAAGATCGTTGGGATCTCCTTGTGGAGGGTCCCCTTGAGTGCAAGATCGAACAATCCCGCCATTGCCTTGCCGGTATAGACCGGATCCAGGAGAATCCCTTCAAGCCGTCCGGCAGTTAGAATGGCATCTTTGGAAGACGCGGTAAATACGCCATACGCCTCGTGATAGCAGTCGTATGACTCTACCGGTTCGTCCGTAATTTCGGACATATGGAGGATCGATGCAGCTTCTCTCATCAGGAGATTCGTCTGGTGAGAAATTTGCGATGAAGTTCGAGAAACGCTTATGCCGATTACCCGCGCGTTGGGCATGAACAGCGATGCGCCAAGTCGAACACCGGCCAGGGTGCCGCAGGATCCTACGGCGAGAACAATCTGCACTGGCTCCTGACCGAATTGAACAGCCAATTCTCGCATGGCCTGCACATATCCGAGAGCACCGAAACCCGTGCTCCCTCCGATTGGGAGTGTGTAAGGAGACATCCCTGTGGCCGACAGTTCCCGAGCCCATTCATGCATCGCTGCTGCGAGATGATCATTGTCGTCGTCATCGATCAGGTAGCGAATTTCTGCCCCAAGGAGGGTGTCGAGAAGGAAATTACCCTGTACCTCGTCGAGTTTCGGGCCGCCGAGGACCAGCTTCGCTTCGAGGCTGAGTTTTCGCGCGGCGGCGGCGACCATACGTGCATGATTCGACTGAACGCCGCCGATGGTGAGAATGACATCACAGTGACGGGCGACGGCCTGAGGGAGTTCGTACTCAAGCTTTCGGGCTTTGTTCCCACCGCACGCAAGCCCTGTCAAGTCATCACGTTTGATCAGAAGTCGGGAGATCCCAAGGTGTCCGGCAAGCCGCGGCGCCTCCTCCAGCGGAGTCGGCAATGTTGCCAACCGCAGCCTCGGCAAGGCATCGAAGAGAAGGGTGTTGGCGTTCATAGATACGGTGAGTGAAGAAGCGCTTGTTGACAATGGAAAATAGGAAGCATCCGCACCTGCCCGTATGAAGCAACCGGGCGGGATTGACCGGGCAGTACGAAGAATGTCTACGCCGATGCCTGCTGCAACGGCACACTGCGCGAGGAATCAGACTGCAGTAACGGGAAACCGCTCATCCGGCCGACACGGGTCGTGCACAGCCGAGCTCCGAAGAGACCAACTCTCGCCGGACAAACTACGATGTGGTGAGCTCAGAATCAATTAGTGTGCGACGAATCCGGGGGAGATTAGATGACATCGAACGGGGCGGGGTTCAGAGCGAGGATCGTCGACGCACGAACCAGGGTCTGAACCCTCCTGTGGCGGAGCGTGCTTGACATTGTGGTCAGCAACAGTTACTTTGTGCTTCAAAGTACTTTGAAATGTTTGATTGCCGAGGTGTCATGGACCCCCTTGAAGATAGACTTGAAGACATCAAACAGATCCGCTCGATCATGGAGCGGTCGTCACGGTTCCTTTCGCTGAGCGGGCTCTCCGGCGTTTCGGCCGGCATCGTCGCGATCCTCGGCGCCATCACCGCGCAGTGGTACCTCCAGTCGAGCGGATTCGATATCGGCGACCTCCGGGCTCGAGACCTTCTCGTTGAGACCGGGGCCGCCGTTCTGGTCCTGGCGGCCTCGCTTTCGTTCCTGTTTTCGTACAGAATGGCTGTCCGGCGTAACCTCCCATTCTGGAGCCCGGTGGCACGCGATGTCCTGGAAAGCCTCCTGGTCCCTCTTGTTGCCGGCGGGGTTCTCTCGCTTCTCCTCATTGGCCGGGGTCATATGCAGCTCGTTCCGGGAATCACACTGCTCTTCTACGGCCTGGCCCTCTTTGCAACGTCGCACTACACTGTTCGCGATCTTCGCACGCTCGGGATTCTGCAAACGCTCCTTGGACTCGTGGCATCTGCATTGCCACAGGCGTCGATCCTCCTCTGGGGGTTCGGCTTCGGTGTTCTTCATATCGCCTATGGCCTGATGATGTACAGGAAGAACGAACGATGAACCAGCTCCTTGCCGGCCTCGACCGCCTCCTGGAAAATCGCATCCGCCTCGGTGTGATGTCGCTTTTGGTGGTCAGGGAAGAGGTGGACTTCAATTCGATGAAACGGTTGCTTGGGGTTACCGACGGCAATCTCGCCTCCCATGTTGCCGCCCTTGAGCGCAAGCGGTACCTCAGTGTCCGCAAGGAATTCGTCGGCCGCAGGCCTCAGACCACCTACGCGATCACCGAGGCGGGCCGCAAGGCATTCTCCGGGCATGTGGAGGCGCTCGAGCGACTGCTCAGAAAAGCACGACGATGATTGTCCATTTTTTTTGTGTCCGATACTTTGTGTCACAAAGTACTTTGAAAGGAAAACACCGATGATGAACCGCACGTCTGTCCTGCTCCTGGTTTCCCTGGCGCTCGGCCTGCTCGCCGATCTGTTCTTGCGCGCCGAACCGTGGGGCATCAATGTTCCCGCCGGCCTCTTCCCCCTTGCCGCAACCCTGGTCTGGCTCCACGCTCGCTCCCGCTTCCCGCTCGCCAACGGATGGCAATATACCCTTGCCGCCTGCCTGGCTTCGGCATCCCTTCTCGCCTGGCGATCTTCGGATATGCTTCAGGTCACAAATATACTCTTCGTCCTTCTTGCGCTCCTTACCACAGTCTCTCGCCCTGCCTCCGGCTCCCTTCGCGACGCCGCACCTTCCAACATCGGCTACACGGCCCTTGCCTATGGTGTTCACGCGCTGCTTGGCCCCGTGTTCATGCTTACCGGTGAGCTCCGTCGCACTACCCCCTCTTCGGCCAAACCGGATGTGCTGCTCCGAGCGGCAAAAGGGGCAGCACTCGCACTTCCTCCCCTCATCATCTTCAGTCTGCTCTTCATGGCCGCCGACCCTGTCTTCGACCACGATGTCCACGCGGTCCTCGATATCGACTTTGGATCCATCGCCTCTCATTTACTCCTGACTACTGTCGCAGCCTGGCTCATCGGCGGGTTCCTTCGGGGCCGCTTCCTCGCCGAACAAGTGCCGCTTCAGATCGGCAGTATCCCGCAGTCACTTGGCCTCGGCGTTGCTGAAATCAGCATCGTTCTTGGGTCCCTGATCGCCCTGTTCGCCGCCTTCCTCATCATCCAGTTCCGTTACCTCTTCGGAGGCGCGTCTCTCGTCACTGGTGTTCCCGGCCTCACATTCGCTGAATACGCCCGAAGCGGGTTCTTCCAACTCGTGACCGCTTCAGCGATCGTCCTTCCCTTCATTCTCGTCGCCGACTGGCTCCTGCTCCCGGCCACCGGACGCGACCGCATGGTCTTCCGCATTCTTGCGCTTGTCCTCGTTGTCCTGGTTTTCATCTTAATGCTCTCCGCCCTGCAACGCATGCTGCTTTATCAGGACGAGTTCGGCCTGACAGAGCTCCGTTTTTTTGCCACGGCCTTCATGGCATGGCTCGCGCTCATGTTCATCCTCTTCGTTGCTACAGCTCTTCGCGGTCGCCGCGTGCACTTCCTCTCTGCTGGTCTGGCAGTCACCTTCGGGTTCATTGTGGCATTGAATGCGGCAAACCCCGACGATTGGATCGCGCGAACCAATCTTGCGCGCGCCTCCGAAGGCAAGCCCTTCGACGCCCCCTACAATGCCCTCCTCGGTGATGACGCCGTCCCTATCCTCGTCCAAAACCTCTCCGCTTTGAACGAGAAGGATCGCCAGAAGCTGCTGGAGGGACTTTCTCGTTCCTATCGGCGTAGCGACTACGCCGATTGGCGCAGCTGGACGCTTTCACGCTCGCGCGCCCGGGATATCCTTGCTCCCGTGGTGGGAACGGACAACGCGAGGCAGCCATGAACTCGAACCTGCTCCTGAACATCGGCAGCTTCCACGCGTTGGTCCTCCTCATCCCTGCGGCTCTGGCAATGCTCTACTGGAAACCGCAATCATGGCTTGTCGTCTTTGCCTTCTGCTCGGGGGTTATTATGGGCTTCATTGACTTGCACAGCAGCGAGCCTCAGCTCCCTGCCACGCTGCTTCTTCTGTTTGGCCTCTTCTTCGGATTTGCATCTCCTGCGAGGGCGTGGCTCCCCGCCGTTCTTCTGGCAGCCTGGATCCCCATCGCTTCATTCATCGGAATTCTGGCCCAGGCTCAGACACGTGACCTGATCTCCCACGGGGTTGGCTCCCTCCTCGCCTTCGTCTTCTCCTTCGCCGGCTCCTATCTGGGCGCCTTCATCGCAAGGCGATCATTCCATGTGTAGCCATCGGAGGGTTGAATGCGGCAAGTGGTCCGCTCGTCTGCACCCACTGGGCAGCGCTGCTGAGTCAGCAACCCACGCAACGAAAAAGACTTCGTGAAAAGAACGAAGAACCAAACCCGATGTCTTCGAAAATGGAATCGCGAACGAACTAGTGCCGCTCCAACTATCATTTGCCAGATCCCGACACAAAAAGCGTGTCGGGATGCCCGCCTGCCTCATACGGCGTTCGACGGCGGGCAGGCTCATTCCAACCATAATTTTACCTACATCCCGCATACGCGGGATTTGGTAAAATTAGTTGGAATGGCACTAGTTTTTTTAAACATAGGGTCTAGCAAGCATGTCGAGCGCCGAACATCCTCCGCGCGGACGAGGCATGGGAAACACGCTGGCACGGGAGGGTGGTATATGCTAGGGGTTCTTTTTGCTGACGACGAGGACAACCTCCTTCCTGCCCCCGAGCTCGATTTTGTTCACTGTGAGTCGCCCTCCGGCGAGTCGCACCCCGTCCAATGTCTTCGAGACAGCAGCCTCCGGTAGAAATGATCTGACGCTCAGCGCCGCGGTGCTGTCCACGATAAAGCTGACCGGCGCCTGAATTGTACGCGGTGTGTTATTTACGAGATACACGAACCAGGTTTCTCCACATCGTACCCCGTGCCCCTCCAAGAGGCCGGCTGACACCTCGAATGGAATGAATGATCCTCTTCCGGCTACCAACATTTCTTCGCTGATCAATGACACCGACTGGAAATACGGTGTCATATTACGCATGTCAAAGAACTCCCACCACCAGCTCATGGGGAGGATCGGAGTAGGGCTGAAGAGTCCATACCAGAGCCCCCTCCGATAGTCGAAATCGAACAGTTCGCCGTATGCCGGGTTGGTATCTTCCCAACGATAACCGTATTCACCCACCACATAGGGCTTGCCAAAGGTTTGAATGTAGGATGGATAGATGGCAGGGATCTTCTCCGTGTGTTTGTAAATGTGTTTCTGATTGAAGTCGACGTATGCAATCGAGTTCAGCCCTTGGATGTCACGATGCGAGATGCTTGTCGTCACCAAATGACCGTATGGATCGATGTCTTTCAGGTACCGGCTCATCTCCATGTGCCATTGTGTAACTGGTGCCTGCGGGATGCGGATGCTGTCCTTGTGGGTGAAGGCGGCATTGTCGATCTCATTGAAGAATTCCCACGCCGCAATGCTGGGACTGTATCCCCATCTGGCAATAAGATAGCGGAGTTTGTTCCGATACATTTCCTGCGCAGCCCGGAGGGTGAAGAATTCTGTCGGAACTTCCGCCGGACCACCATTGGCCTTGTAGTAGTTGCTCCGCTTCCATTGCTCGTCGAGGATCAGTTCGCCATGCCAGTCAAGCGTCAGCATAAAATAGAGGCCGAGACTGTCACAAAGTCGAACCAGCTCATCCATTCTCCTGATCGCACCAGGGTTGAAATATTCTTTGGAGTCGGCATAGCGCCGGGTGGCACCGACATGCTTCCACTGCAGCGGAAGGTTCCAGCTGCACATCCAGGTTCTGAAAAAGTTGCCTTTGTGACTGGCAAGTTTTGTCAGGAGGTATTCGTAGGTATACTTTGGATCCTCAAACGATCTCGATTCCCAACCGATATTCTCCCCTAGTCCACGGAAGAGAGTCCCATCATCAAACCTGAAGGTCCAGTAGTCGTTGGCGTGCAGGAATCCGTGCCTATGTCCCGGGACGGCAACAAACGAATCAGCAGGAGATTCTGTTGCGCCGTTGGACGTAGTCAACCTGAAGAAGTAGTTATACCTTCCCGCCTCCTGCGGCGTGAATCTTGCCCTCCAACTGGTGCTATTTGATAGCACCGTATCGCAATAGCATGGAAGCTGAAGGGGCTTGCCGGACGGCGAGGTGATGATCATGTCGAGGGCGACTTCGGTCGCATCGTACGGATTGTTGTATTTCGTACTTGTCTGTACACTCCACTCTTCCTTCTCGAACTGGCAAGATGTGGAATCAAGCAAAGTGTATGAGACTATTTCCTGGGCTCGCACAGTGAAGAAGACCAGGACAATTGCAAGAACTGTAAAAATGGACTTCAGCATCATGAGCGAACCTCTCGTAACAGGTGGGAATGATCTCAACGACCACGTGAGCGGCTATAGCGTCGATGTGCAGCGGACCAGGGCCGCATAGTCGATGCGAAAGTTACGCAGAATTGCGGTCTCGCAAAAGCGCGAATGATCGTTCTCCTGGGTTCAGAAAGATCTTCGTCCGCGCCCTCAACCAGAAGAACTAGAGAGCGATCAACCTGTTAGGACTACCGAGGAGACAGGCACGCAGGGGATGGGAGAGTACGATTACACGTACAGCATGTGTGCAAAAATGAAAATGCCCCTGTATGCACAAGGGCATTCTCAACTCCGCGAGAGGCTCCATACCTCGAACAACGTCCTAGTCAGAATTTCCGTCGTAATGCACACTAGGGGTTACGGCGAGAAACGTCTCTGCATGCATTCCGGACCACATTTCGGAAGAATGGGGCCTACCGACCTGGACATACAGGGTGACCCTACCGCCAGACTCAATCAGGGCTCAGCGGTGGTCCCAAGAGAGTCATGCCATGTTTCGCAAAGAGCGGGGCGAGTACCTTGGGGTCAGGTGGGCCACTCCTGGCCGCCGGCCCGAACTCTTCATAAAACTTGTGTCCGCCCCCGGGGGTATAGACTACAATTATCTCGCCTGGCTCATCTGTCAAGTTGAGGAACGCGTGCGGAACTTTGGACGGAAGATACGCAAAGCCACCTTCCGTCAAGTGAAAAATCTCTTCGCCAATCCTGATTTTATACCGGCCTTTCAATACCTGGATCGTTTCCTCCTGCCTGTGGTGAACATGCAATGGAGGGCCGCCTTTCGGTCCCACCTCAACGATGAAGTAATCGAAGGCTCCACCCGTATCCTGGCCCGTCACTTTGAAGATCAGATCCCGGCCAGGGCCTGAGAGGAGTCGAAGGCCTTCTCCTGGTCCTAAAACCTTGTACTGTGAGGATTTAACCCGCGCCGGAGCTTCCGGTTCTTGCACCAGTGTATCCATGATGTCCTCCTGTTCTGATGATGGTGATATTATACACCACGGAGGACGCGCGATGCCTTGACGTTGGTTAGAATTTTCTCGGTTTCTCTGAGAGGCGTTTTCGCAGGCGGCTGAGTGATTCGGGCTCGATACTGAGGTAGGAAGCGATATAATGAAGTGGAACGCGTTGAAAAAGCTGAGGTTGATCCTTCATGAGAAGAAGATACTTCTCTTCGGGTGTCCCGAGTTTTGCAATGGAAAGCCGTTTCAATGTGGCGAAGTGGTTTCGCTGGACCTTCTCGTCATGGAAAGTCTTGTACTTCGGCAACTCCTCGCACACCCGCAGGAAATTCTCTCGCGACAGGAGCATCAATTCGCTGTCTTCGAGAGCCTGGATGTGGAATATTGAAGGCTTTTCATAGTGGAAGCTCTCCAGGTCGCCAATCCACCAATCCTCCAAAGCAAACTGGATGATGATCTCCCTTTCATTGTCGCCAATGATATATTGTCGGAGGCAACCGCTGTTCACATATGCGGTTGCCCGCGAGACATCGCCCGCCTGGAGATAATGTTCTTTCTTCTTGACAATCCTCTTCTTCAGAAGACTGCAATAGAATTCATATTCATCGGGGCTAAATCCAGCCTGACTCATGAGAACGTTTCTTAGCCCGGGTCGTATGAGGTCCTCAGCTGCCGGTGCGCCCGGCTGTGCGCTGTTCATTCGGCTGTTCAGGATTCTGTCCGTCTACAAATCGCATAAAGGGTATGAAACACAGCCGCAAAGGTAAGTTAGGGCTGCAATCACCTGAGATTACTTCATCAGCACAATCTTCTTCGTGTCGACGAAACGTCCCGCTTGCATCCGACAGAAGTACACTCCACTGGCCAGTGCTTTCCCATCGAATTGCACGTGATAGTTCCCTGCCGGTTGATCTGTGTCGACGAGCGTTGTGACCCTCTGACCTAGGGTATTAAAGATCGTGAGCAACACGTGCGTTGCTTTCGGCAAGTCGTATCCGATCGTGGTCGACGGGTTGAAGGGGTTGGGATAGTTCTGCTCAAGGGCAAACACGGTCGGGATCTTCGGTCCCGATTCCTCTGATGAAGTGACAACCACGTTTCCCGGAAAGAAGATATTGTCCAGCCACACATAGCTCTCAGCCGTCGCAGACCTCTTTGAATAGGTCCAGGTAAGACGATGCTTCCCTGCGGGCACACGGTCGGTCTGGATGAACCAATCATAATTACCAGCGAAGAAGGCAGTTGCCACGCTATCAATAGAGAACAACACTCCATCAGAAAACGTCTCAGTCACAGTTCGGATCGAGAAGCTCATGCTGTCATCATTCGAGAATAAGACATCAATGCCGAGGGTTGAGGATTGACCATTCGCTACGTGCCCGGGTTGCGCAGAGTAGCTTCCCGTCTCAGGAAAGGTGTTGGAGATCGTCCACGGTACATCGCCATAACTCTTCCAGGGATATTTATCCGTGAGGCCAGGGTGTTCGAACGTCTCTGTATAGTTGTCGGGCACGATGACGAGGGCTTGATGGTCGGATCGGAAAGTCTTTTGCCCGTGCAGGGAATCGTTGAAGGAGACGTTGAGAGAAACCTGGTAGATCCCGCTCTTCGTCGGTGTCAGCGAGGCAGAAGAGTCTGCACCCGCAATTGCCACACTGTCACCCTCTGGACCAGTTGCACTCCATCTAAATCCGACTGGTGCGGGCGCTCCCGGCGGGCGCGAAACTCGCATACTGAAGGTGTTCGCGATTCCGATCTGCCCTGATGCGATCGTGGGCGCGATGTCCGCCACGTAGAGCTCATCGGGAAGATACACGTGCGACGTTGTGTCCGAAGAGCTGTTTCTGTCCAGGCGTGGGAAGTCCAATATCTGTCCGGCAAGGTTGATCCCTGCGGCCGAAAGAAGAGAATCTTCTCCGGGATCGATGAAGAATCCTGAGTTGTTGCTGATCCTCCAAATTGCGTCTTGTGTGGCGAAGTCGAGATCGCAGAACAGTCCTGCACTGTCGACGTAATGCAGGAGGCTTGCCAGGTATCCTGCGGCACGGATGCCTGTCCACTGGTTCAAGGGAGGGGCCACATCAAACACACTTCCAGTTGAGGGTATATCGGAGTTATGATCGACGCAGGCAGCATAGACTCCGTTCAATGTCCGTTGTCCCCCGGGTCCTGCGTAGACATAATCGCTATGAGTCACGACAAGGTCCTGCTCTGCGTTTGCCCTGTTGACAAGTGGGGTCCCGGCAGGTATTGATACAAGCAAACCCGGATGAGCAGTGATTTGATCGATATCCGCCTGTATCGGCTTCTTATCAGGGTCGGCCATCAGATCGTTTTCACTGCCGTTTCTCGGAATGCTATAGGTGTCGCTCTTCTTGAGAAGATCTTTAATCTCATTCACGTCATAGGCGGGATACTTGGACTGCACGAAATTCGCGAAAGCATCATCACTGGGATAGGACTGGGCTGTCCTGGCGTCGACCCAGCTACCATCCGGCTGCTTATGATAGTCATCGTAACGATCCGGGAGCCCCATCAGATGACCTGCCTCATGCCCATAGTTTCCAGCGGGGAGCCCCACCTCCCATGTGCCCGAACCCGTTCCGGAGTTCACTTTGCCAATTGCATCGCTCCGATATGAACCGAGCGGAACAAGATCAATTTCATTAAAGCCCGGTGTGTTGGGTGGCGATGTGGCGTAGGTGTTTGCGCGATCCACGAATCCAACCTGTACCTTTTGACCCGCGCTGTTTGTGACCCCGTCCCATTTTGCGGCTATGTCCTTCTCAATCGCATCTATGTTGGCCTGGGTGGCAAGTGGCCCCCAGAACTCCAGGAACAACGTGATGGATATCGTGTTCGAAGGAGGCGGGTGGTTCTTGTTGTTTACCGTTACCGATACGGCATCCCCGAAATAGTTTCCTTTGCTTGTGAGATTCGCCCACCCCCGTGCGATGGCGTCCTGCAAGGTCTCATTGTACGCCACCACTGTGCCGGGGTGCGAAACGTCGAGCGCAGAAACACGGCCGATTGAGCGCGGGTATGGGCCGGGAAACATTCGGGCTTTGATATCGAGAGAGCTTCGAATCCGAGCATCGATCTTCGAATTGCCTACGGCTCCCGGCGAGCTGGTGCACGGATCTTGCGGGGTGTAATCAAATTGGTGAGGAGGAGAGAACGGGATGCGGAGGCTATCCGGTACGAGCGCATTGAGAGACTCCAGGATCCCCTGGATCGTGGGTTGCGCGATGTTCGTGATCCTGACCTGTTTCGTTGCCCCGTTGGCAGTCACGGAGATGCGCGCGAACATGCCGTCATACACCGTCGAATCAATGTATGTGGGGTTAAGGGAATAAAAACCGCTGTCCTGGATGGTCTTCCAGAGTTGCTGCAAGCCGGGTGCGTTGATTGTGAAGCTGCTCTCGGACAGGATGGTTGGAGGGCCACCCGAATTCGAACGGAGGTAGCTCGCTTGACCGGCACTGTCGATCGTTATTCGAACCGTCTCGCTCCATGGAGCAATGCCTCCGCTGGTCGCAGAAAAATGAAAGTCCGCGGGTGGGGATTGGGCTTGTAGGGTGGGAGGTGAGAGAACTCCGGTAACTAGGACGGCTGGAAGGAGAAGATGAAGCAAGGCTCTCATTGCGGCACCTCTCATGGTTCTGATTGCAGCGGCAACCCCGTGGTCGCTGAACTACGTTGTTCCCCCAAATCGATTTACAATTGGATCGAGATCTTTCCCCCTCTCGGCGCCAGAACTATAGCAAGAGACGTCATTGTGCGTTGTGACAGCGGTAAGGCCAGCTTGCTGATGTTTCGACTCTGGGCGGGGCTCCCTCACATGCCGTCGGCAATCGACGGTAATTTAACACAGTGAGGGATTAGGCGGTTCCTAAGAGGACAAACGGCGGCGATGATTGCTGACGAACAATCGGCTGATTCCTGCGCATACGAATAATTGAGATACCAGATTCTGAGGGGTTCAGAATCAATTCTTAACTAGTAAGGAATTCTCATTCATCACACGCGAGCAGGACAGGCCCATATCCATGTGCGGCGAAGACATTAACAGGGCGGTGATAATAGAAGGCTTGGTCGAATCCCATTCCTGTTCCGTTTGACTGGATCATTGGGCCCTTGTAACGGAAAAGAACCCGCTAATCATGAAAAGAACGGGAAAAACTTTTTCATCATGTGAGTGCTCCTAATTCGTTGGCGGAGATCACTCCAAAGATTCTTGCTCGATCAGACTAAACGATGACGAGATCCACTAATTCATGAACAGCTTTAGCATACTCCCCTTCAAGGAACCCTGGTGCGAACTCTTGTCCTGAAACAACAGATCAAGAATCGTCGGGATGCGGACGTATGCTATGCATCCCAACTTTACGACCCTCCCGATTTTCTTCTGTGAAGGGATGTGTGGGATCGAAAAGAATCTGCTATTTAGTGAGATCGACAGGCGATCCGTAATTTTGAGACTGCGTCGAGACAATCCATGCTCCCTTCTCTAAGAAACACGTAATGTCGAAGCAAGATGTGACAATGATATCGGCGAGACTAATGGGGAATTCTCTCGGGGAACCAGGAGTGAATTCAGGAAGGATTTCCCGCAACGATGATTCCTGGACAGATCCAATTCGTATAGTGAGTTGGATCAAAGTAAGCGGAATAGGATATGACTCTTCGTTCCCTGCTTGGACCTGAGGGGCGAGTAGTTCCATCCATCATGTCGTCGAGCTGACACGGCGATCCAGCACAGTTTCTTCACACAGCACCTGCTTCGCCTTCGACACATAGACAGAGGGAAGCATTGGCGTCGCAAAGTTGTAGGACTGGAACCGCACCCAACGTAGCTCGTTAGGCCGCGTGCAATCTACTCTCGAAAACCACGCCCGGGCATTGCTGCCCGGGCTGTGGCACGCCGGATCCCTCCTGTGGGTATTCCTTCGTGAATACTGATGCGCTATTTGAGTACGAGCATCTTCTTTGCCTGAACAAAACTCCCTGCCTGCAATCGGTAGAAATACATCCCGCTTGCCAATCCGCTTGCGTCGAACCTGACAGAGTATGACCCGGGCGCTTTTCTCTCGTTCACCAGCACCGCCAACTCGCGGCCGAGAATGTCATAGACACCGAGCCGTACATCGCTGGCCACCCCCAACTGATAATTGATGAAGGTCGTCGGATTGAACGGATTGGGGTAGTTCTGGTTAAGTGAAAATGTCCCAAGGAGAAGGGCCGGTTTGATTCCAAGGACTCCGGTGCTCGTTGGATATTTCTGCATTAGGTATTGCTCTACCGCCATTCGTGCCGAATCAGAGAGCGCTGAATTGTAGACGAGCACCTCAGCGACATGGAATCGCGCGATGAGGTAGGCGAGCGGGTTACCTTTCGTCATCCCGAGTCCGCCATACTCCTCTGAGCCAGTCGTGGTGCCGAGCGGCACGGAGATAGCGGTATTGTAAGGCCCTTGGGTTGTTACCCCTGCCGAAGCACCGTTGACATGCATGGCGGTGTTCCACATGTTTGTATTCGTAATCACAGAAATGACGTTCCACCTACCGAATGCAGCGCACCCCGACCCGGGCGCCACTGCCCGAACCCAACTATTCTCGTCCAGATACGGGTCGATCTCGTCTGGTGAATTGCCTGAAAAACCATTGCGCATGGAGAGGCCATACGTTTGAGCCGAGTCGCCGAGAGTGATTGGGTAATAGTAATGCTCGTCAGCGGCGCCGGAGTCGATCGCCTGAACAATGAAGATGGTGAACTGGGTCATGCGCGTCGTCCCCGTGAAACTCAGGCGGTCGTTTACTCCATCAAACCCCAGCGCGGGTTTGCTGTTGACGACGTTTTCCTGCAGGAACGGCTGGCGGGCTGTGTCCGGCTGAACGGCATCGTTGCCGTTGCCACTCTGGTCATGCCACCTGCTTACCTTTCCGTTGAGTGTGTCGACGCCTGCATCAGCCCTGAGCCAGAGCTGGAGACCGGTGGTGGGTATTGACGACACCCTGGGGGATGTGGCATATCCCATCGAGTTTGATTCTCCAGGACCAGGTCCCTCTCCCGCGTACCACATGTGGAAGGTGGAGTCCCTGAGGAGCACAAACGGCGCACTGGCCACCGGGGTCCACGATCCCGGGATATTGTTGGGGAGCACCGGATTGCCGGCGTATTTGATCCAGTGAATCCCGTCCGCGGACCAGGCATAGCCGATGCCGGAGGTTCCCTGGAAAAAGTCCACCTCGTTGCCATCGTAAAACATCAGGTAGCGCTGGCTGCCCTTGTCGTAAACCACCGAGCACTCTCCGACACCATGCTGATCCCATGCCCCGGCGGGCCCGGCCGCAAGGACTGGATTATCGAGCGAGTCCTTGATCCAGTGAACGCCGTCGGTGGAGGTCGCCAGGCCGATCCCGGCACTGCCCACACCATACCCCTGGGACATCCCTGTGTACCACATCCGGTAGGTGGCACCATCGAAGAGCACGCTGCCGGTGTGCACCAGAGCGGCGTCCCATTGACCGGGCGCACCGACCCGGATAACGGGGTTCGTGGTGTCCCGCACCCACACTCTGCCGTCCATCGAGGTGGCCCGGCCGATCTGCCAGACGTCAGAAGAGCTCGACCCCGTATACCACATTGTGTACGCGTTGCCGATCTTCAGCACCTTTGGGATCCACGCGGCCTTGGCGTCCCATGCGGTAGAACCGTGCTGCATCACCGGATTGAGCGTGTCCTTCGTCCAGTGCAGGCCATCGGATGAAGTGGCTCGCCCGACGCTGGCATTTACGCCATTCGTATTGTCTGCGCCGCTGTACCACATGACATACTGGGAGTCTTGATCGATGACCGAGGCGAAGGCCACCCAGGACGATGCCCAGGCCGGCCCGGGGCCGAGCACGGGGGTGCTGTGATTGGTCCATGTGATCTGGGCAACCCCGCGGCCCGGCGCAAGAAAAGCGAGCACTGCGCCCACGAACAGCATCCTTGCCGGCACGATGAGAAATATCAATCGCTTCATTCCTACCTCCGCAGTAAAAGTGAATGAAAGTGAATAGGGTGATTTTAGAGATGTATGAGCCCGAGGCAATCCTCATGCCACCGGCAAATCTTCAAATCAGGCTTGGTAAGAGACGTTGGAGCGAGAGAAGTGCTCATTCTTGAGCGATGAACTGCTCAGAACCGAGCATGGGCGCGCATAACAGGAAGAAGATTTTCAGAGGAGGTGTTAGGAGTATCTAGAGGACGAAGAAATGGAGGTGAGGAGACTCGGAGTGGCCAAGATCAGCTCGACGAACGCATCGACTTGAGCCGTAATGTTACTCGAGATGGAGCTTGTCTATCCTTCTTTGGAAGGCATTCCTGTCGATACCCAATGTCTTTGCGGCCTGGGAGACATTCCCTTTTGCCTTGCGGTAGGCAAGCCGGACGACGTACGATTCGAGAATCTCGAGAACATCTTTTCCCGGTTCGACCGTCGCCAGGAATGATTGTAACGCCGTATCGAGGTGTGAAGCGGAATGGCTATCCGCGACGATTCCCTGTTGCACCAGATCCGCTGCAGAAATTGGACCCGGTGGAAGAAAGATGCAAATTCGTTCAATTGCATTTCGAAGTTCGCGAACGTTCCCCCTCCATGGGAGCTTCTGGAGAGCCTCCAGCGCCTGGGGTTCAAAGGTGCTCGCACCACGGGAGAACTCCTGCAGAAATGCGGTGGCGAGGAGAGGAATATCGTCCGTTCGCTCGCGCAAAGGGGGGATAAAAAGAGGAACAACACTCAAACGATGGTAGAGCTCCTCGCGGAATTCACCTTGCTGGACCGCAGCGGATAAGTCCCTGCTGCAAGCAGCGATAACTCGCACGTCGACTTCGAGCTCGGTTGAGGCGCCCACACGGCTGAAACTCCGCTCTTCGAGAACGCGGAGAAGCTTTGGCTGAAGATCAAGAGGCATCTCCGCGATCTCATCGAGAAAGAGCGTCCCCTCGTGGGCAAGCTCAAATTTCCCTTTATGAGTCGCAGACGCCCCGGTGAAAGCGCCGCGTTCGTGCCCGAAAAGTTCGGTTTCAAACAAGGTCGAAGGGATCGCGGAGCAGTTAATCGCGATGAACGGTTTCTCACATCGCGCGCTTTCGAAATGAATGCCTCGTGCGACAAGCTCCTTACCGGTCCCGGTTTCTCCCATGAGGAGCACGGAGGCGGATGACGCAGCAACGGCGGAGATTTTCTTGCGAAGTTCCTGTATGCCAGCACTATTGCCCAGAATTTCCCTGGCCCCTGCTTTCTGATGCAAGGCCGTCTTCAACCGGATATTGTCCTGAAAGAGTGTCTCGTGAAGCCTTGCCCGCACGACAAATCGTGCGGCAAGGGACGCAATCATCTCAGCGAGTCGGAGGGTCTCCTTGCCAAATTCTCGGCCTCCTTTGTGGTTGACGAGGTTCAAGAGCCCAATGGTTTTGCCCGCCGACTCCAGGGCAACAGCGACCGCCGGTCCCATTTCGCGCCAGCGTTCAGTGGCGGACGTGAGACTGAGGTCACCCACGAGGTCCGCCGTCAGAAGCGATTTGCCATGGTGCTCAATCCATCCGGCAATGAGCAGATTCAACCCGTGGTCGATACCCCCGCCGAAGGGATCTGCACTACGAACCAGGGTCCTGACTGCTCCGCCGGTGAAGGGACTGAACAGAAGTATCGCCGCATGGTCGGCCCGGCAAATTCGGACGCACGTATCAACGATAGACGCGAGGACCTCTTCGACATTCGAAGTGTCTCCCAGGGACTGTGCGAGGCGAAAGAGTTCGTCCATCTCTTCCAGACGTCCGCGTAACCTGTTGATTTCATCGCTCATAGCACCCCACGAGAAGTAAGACTCGAAGAGGACTGCGCAATTAGGTGAACCCAGAGGTCAGATACAAGGGAGAGCTTGAGCTGTTGACTTGTCGTGAAGATTCCAGTATATTTGCCGATTCGAAGGGACCCCGGCCGGCCGATGGTTGGAAAGAGGTTTCTCCATTACGAGGTGCTCGATAAACTTGGTGAAGGGGCCGCGGGAGAAGTCTATAAAGCCGTTGACCTCCGGCTCGATCGCATCGTAGCGGTAAAATTCCTCTCCCCCGCCAGGCTCAATTCGGACGAACTCCGCGCGAGATTTGAACACGAAGCGCGTGCCATTGCTGCTCTAAATCACCCCTCGATTGCCACGCTGTTTGACGTCGGTTCGCAAGATTCAAATCTCTTCTTGGTTCTTGAGTACCTCCCGGGCGGAACGCTCAAATCTGAAGTACAACGACACTTGAAATCGGCTCACCTGTTGCCCATTCAGAAGGTTTTGGAATTTGGTGGCCAGATTGCCTCAGGCCTGTTATACGCACACAACCACGGGATCATCCATCGGGATGTTAAAACCGACAACATGATGCTTACGGGCGATGGGCGGGTGAAAATTACTGACTTCGGCCTGGCAATGCTACATGGGAAATCCCCTTTCAGCACTGAAGGCGGCACGGTAGGAACCCTCGCGTATATGTCGCCGGAACAGATCCAGGGCGGTCCAATCGATGAGCGGACGGACATCTATTCCCTGGGGATTGTGCTTTTTGAACTGTTGACGGGACGCCTCCCATTCGTGGGTGAACATGAGGCGGGCCTGGTCTACGCGATTGTGAACGATCAACCCCCTCTCGTCTCAAGCCTCCGCCCGGACGTATCTGAAGAGCTGGGAGAAGTGATTGGGCGGATGCTCTCCAAGTCTAACGACGCTCGGCCTCGTTCAATTGAAGAGCTTGATCAGGTCCTGGACCTTTCCCATGTGCGGGCAGCCTCAACCTTTCCCCGCAGGAGCGATTCTGGCAAAACGCTTACCTCAATTGCGGTTCTTCCGTTCGCGTGCCTGAGTCTGGGAGCAGAGGACGAATATTTTGCGGAGGGAATCAGTGAGGATCTGATCAACGCCCTTGGACAGATCCCTACGTTATTTGTGCCCGCCCGCACTTCTTCATTTGCGTTTCGTCAGGAGCATGACCTCCAATTGATCGGATCGAAGCTGAATGTCCTGCACGTTGTAGAAGGAAGCTTCAGGCGCTCCGGTTCAACAGTCCGGATTACCGTTCGTTTGGTGAACGCGAACAGCGGGTATCAGATTTGGTCCTCGTCCTACGATCGTGATGTCAAAGAGATCTTTGACGTCCAGAATGACATTACGCGAACGATTGCTGAGGCGCTCCATGTGGAGTTGACACGGGAGCAATCGGGCGCACTACAAAGGGCGCGGCCGGCGAATTTCGACGCATTCCAGCTTTGCATGAAAGGCAGGTACTACTGGGCGAGACGACCAACCGGCATTCACAATGCCATCCAGTATTTCAAGCAGGCGATCGAGCTTGATCCCGGATACCCGCCGGGCCTGATAGGCCTGGCAGACTGCTACAACACATTGGGTTCATGGGAGAACGGATCGGAGCAACCCACGGTGGTCATGCCGCTTGCAATGACGCTTGCGGAGAAAGCGCTGACAATCGACGACAACCTGGGCGAAGCTCACACATCCAAGGCCTATTGCCTCTTACATTACAACAGGGACTGGGAATCCGCTGAACGAGAATTCCGACGAGCAATCCAGCTCAGCCCCGACTACAGCGCGGTCCACCACTGGTATTCTCATTTTCTAACGGCGATGGGCAGGACCGAGGAATCTCTGCGTGAAAGCAGACGGGCGTTGGAACTCGATCCGCTCGACATGCTTATGAATGTCCATTTAGCCTGGCATTTTCAACTCGCGGGACAGTTCGATGAGGCCTTCGAGCAGGCCGAGCGATCTGTTCGTTCGGAGCCGGGATGGCACTGGTCGTACTTCTTCCTCGGGTGGGCCTGTGAGCAGAAATCCGACATGTCGAAAGCCATCGAGGCGTTGAGTACGAGCGTCGACCTCTCCAACGGACACTCCGTTATGACGGGGGCGCTCGGCCACGCGTATGCGGTCAACGGGGAAAGGAACAAGGCGAGGACAATCCTGCGTCGCCTGGAAACCGTGGCAAAAACAAAATACGTTGCCGCGTATGAGATTGCACTAATCCATTTCGGACTTGGTGAGGCGGATCAGGGGTTTGATTGGCTTGAGAAGGCTCTGGTAGAAAGGTCCGGATGGCTTGTGTATCTCAATCGGGAGCCGAGGTTGGCCGCGATGCGAAGCGACCCGAGGTTTCAGGACATCCTGAGACGAATTGGTTTTACGTAATGGTGAGCGTGATGATCTGTAAATCAACGGTTATTCAAGTGGCGAATGCGGTAGCAAGACACCGTGCTTCACACATCTCCTCAATGGCCTCACTCCACTCACCGCTACCCTGAGGCTTCTCACTGTTTTTCCGGATATCCTCTCTGAATTCTACACCGAAATCAAATTCCCCCTTTCCTGAAGAGCAGGGTCTAGACGGGCTGCGTACTTCATGGCATACCGCCTGAGTGTTGAGAACTGTTGAGTCCTGGGGTAGTAGGAACAACAAAGCCCGGACGATTCCGGGCCTTGAGGGACTTCGATATGACTTGTTGATCATCTCACGAGACATAACTTGCGCGTTTGAACGAAGCTCCCCGCCTGCAGTCTGTACAAGTAGACACCGCTCGCCAGATTGGTGGCATTGAACACGGCTTCATAGCGGCCGGGTTGCTTGGATTCGTTCACGAGGGTTTGGACTTCCCTTCCCAGGAGATCATAGACAGCGAGCCTGACCTGTGATGCTTTCGGAAGGTCGTACGCGATTGTCGTCGTCGGGTTAAAGGGGTTGGGATAGTTCTGCGACAATGTACATGTGGAGGGCTCATTGCCGTGGGGCGCGGCGACTGATGTGGAAATCATCTCAGAGAGGATTCGTAACCACACGCCATTATTCGTCACTCCGACATAGAGAGCAGCGCCGGACATGGCAAATGCTCGGATGGGACCGGGGTTGACCAATCCGGTGCTAACGGAATTCCAACTTGTCCCATTGTTCGTGGACAAGAAGACGCTGCCCACCCACGTCCCTGCGAAGAGATTTGTTCCTGCGACCTGAAGCGCGTAAACGGCTCCGGCGCTCTCCAATCCGACGCCGCCTGAACTCCAGCTTGTCCCGAGATCCGTGGACAGGTAAACACCATCGCCGGTGGCCGCAAAGAGATTCTTGCCGGAAAATGCCAGTGCATAGATGGAAGTGTTCCCCAGATTGGAATTGACGGCATTCCACTTTGTCCCGCCATTCGTGGACAAGAACACGCCGCCGCCCAAGGTTCCCGCAAAGATATTCGTGTCTGCTATGGCGAGGGCCCTGACGGTCGTGTTGGTCAATCCTGACTTGACCGACTTCCAGGATGTTCCGTTGTTTGTCGACACATACACACCATTGTTGGTTCCGGCGTAGAGATTCGCGTCGGAAACGGCAAACGCCGACACGCCGATGCCCCCCATTCCCGAGGTGGCTGGGCTCCAGCTTGAGCCGTTATTCGTTGAAAGAAACACCCCACCGGAGGTACCTGCAAAGAGGTTCGTGCTGGAAATGCCAAACGCCCATACATAACGTTCGGTCAGGTTGGTGTTCATGGGATTCCATGAAGCCCCACTGTTGGCGGTGAGAAAGACCCCACCGCTATCAGTGCCCGCAAAGAGATTCGAGCCGGAGGCGAGGAGACAACCCGTCTTGTTACCCGAAATAGGTCCATTGGTGGTTGTCCATTGAGCACTGGCCTGTGCAACGAACAAGAGCGCAATGAACAAGAGAGCTGCGAGACCGTGACGTTTCATGATGACCCTATGAGTTATCACTGAATAAGAGCGAAGTCTGGTCCAGAATTGCTTCAGGAAGACCACCGGGAGGGACAAACACCACTCTCCGCATCGGCCCAGAGATCAATGGAATTCATTGAATCCCTATGAATCTCAAAGAGATGGAGGAGCGTCCGTGAGGGATGCCATCCGCCGAGGGCGCTTCACCCCTCCTATGAGATGTTACGAGAATCCGGGCGAAGAAGTGACATTGAGGCAATCGTGGAGAATGCAAGGGATTTCACCGGCAGAGGTCTGACCATGAGGTTTGACCCTTGCGCCTGGCAGCTTCGGAAAATCAGGGTTGCGGGAGTATATTCTGTGAGGGGTCAGGATTCGGGCGTCAGGCGTCAGTGGAATGGCTAGGAGAACAGCATGAAGATCAGGAGCTATAAGGATCTTTCGGTCTGGCAGAAGTCAATGGACCTGGTTGAGGAGTGCTATCGTCTTACGGATGGCTTCCCGCGCAACGAAGAGTTTGGACTGAAGTCGCAAAGCGCAGGGCAGCTGTATCAATCCCATCGAACATCGCCGAAGGGAGTGTTCGACATTCGTCAAACGAATACTGCCGTTTTCTTGCGATCGCCCTCGGTTCCACCGCCGAGCTCGAGACGCAAATTGAACTCGGTCGGAGACTAGGCTACGTTCGCGACGCCGAGGCACGATCATTGGCCAACGGTTGTCAGGAGGTCGGCAAGATGCTCAACGGCCTCCGCACTTCAATTGCCACGCACACCTCAGTCTAATCTCCCTGATGCCTGAAGCCTGACCCCTGACGCCCAGAATAGCAAACTCGCCCCTCCACTGCATCGAGTGAAGGGGCGAGTCGAACCGCTCCGCGAGCAGGACTCTCGTCCCGATCCTTCGGATCGGGACGGCGAACCGGTGGGTGTACCCGGCTGTGCCATTTGTTTGCTGGATTTCAAGATTTCAGCCGTCCAAGAGTCACACTTGGAGCATAAATCTCAGCCGCAAGGGTACAGTTACGGGTACAGTCACCTGAGACTACTTCATGAGCAAAATCTTCTTCGTGTCGACGAAATTTCCCGCCTGCATCCGGCAGAAGTACACACCACTCGCCAGTCCAGTTGCATCGAATGTGAATGAGTACTTCCCCGCCGGATACCTGCCGTTGGCCAGCGTCGCTACCCGGCGCCCAAGAATGTCGAAGACCTCAAGACGCACGTCACTGGTCAATGTCCACTGTCCACTGACCACTGTTGTGGGGTTGAAAGGGTTGGGGTAGTTCTGATCCAACTGGAATTCCGCGGGACGAGTGGCAGCAGCGATGGAAACACCTGAGGTGAGTTCTGCCACGCCGGCAGAGTCCAGCACCCCGATTGAATCCCCCCCGACAGTGCGAAGCACGACACGCGCCACCTTCGCCTGGGCGGGTATGGGAATGGTGTCGGAGAACGCGCACTCACGCAGCGGCGTCACGGCGTGTAACGGGCCTTTGAGAAGCAACTGGCCACTTCCATCCGCAAACTCCACTCCGAGAGTGCCCTCATGGAACACGCCGTAGATTCCCGCGAGAACCTGGGTGGATGGTGTGTAGGAAAGTTTCGCGGCAATCGCCCCGCACGTGTTCACGTCCACGACCGGCGCACGCACCTTCGCCGTCCACCAGTTCTCCGTAAACGTGTACGATCCACCAGCAGGATCGAGCGTCACAAGTGGACCTGTCGTCTCCACCTCAAAATACCACGGATTGCCTCCGCTCACATACACTGCAGCCCGACTTCCACTGTCCGGATACTGCATCCCTTCGAAGACGTCGAACGTCTTCGCAAAAATCGCCGTGTCGGAGAGACTTGCGTAGGCAATCCACCCCTTCTGTGGATCGGCGAAGATTTTCTTGTTATCCGCGACAAACTGAACGCCATACACTCCGGGCGCGACCTCTCCTTTCCACGCCTTGCTCGTCCCGTTCGTTTTCACCCCTGAGGTTCCGTAGAGGCTGTGCGGATTCGTCGGAAAGTAGACCCAGTAATTGGAATAGTCCGTCATCCCCGTGTGGTTCACTATTGATTCCGTTACTCCCCAGACGCTCCAGGTCACGGGGCTGGATCCCTGGTTGATCACTGTCTGCTCCATCTTCACGTGGGTGCTGCCTTGATACAACGTTGCCGTTCGTACAAATCTGATACCCGCGGCGTACCATTGCTCCACGGGGCTGACGACTTTCACGGCAACGGAGTCGGCAGTAACAACCGAGTCCAGGATGGTGTACGCGCCATAGTCGAGGGTCGGCGGGGGAGGCCAACCGCCGGCATTCCAGGCACTTTGCGGAGCAGGCCACGTTTTATATCCGCCGAAATTGTACCAGTTGGGATTCATCGCGGGAGTGTAGGTCTTTCCCAGCATACTCGGATTGACATACACGGAAGGGATAGTTCCAAGATCGTATTGCATCACCCTCCCGCCAATCGCGGGAACCGTCGCCATGGTAACAAGGCCGTTCTGCATCACGACACTGTTCCACCCCCAGGACTTGTAGTTGGGAATGATTTGGAAGGAAACGGTGGATGGTTGAGCGTTGGACAATACGCAGGCGGAGCACAACAATACAAGGAGGGGAATCTTCATGGCCAGGATAGTGTCGTTCGTTGAGTCAAGGGTGGAAGCCGAGCTGCATATGGCATATCAAGATAACCCGGCTCCAGCAGCAATGCAACCCTTTCAAGGACAACGGTCCCGGTCAATTATTCCCGTCCCGACGGAGTCGGGACGAGGCTCGTCCCGATCCTCTGGATCGGGACGGCGAACCGGTGGGTGTACCTGGCTGTGCCGTTTGTTTGCTGGATTTCAAGATTTCGTCCGTCCAAGAGTCATACTTGGAGCGTAAATCTCAGCCGCAGGGGTACAGTCACATCCGATTACTTCGTCAGGAGAATCTTCTTCGTGTCCACAAAATCGCCCGCCCGCATCCGACAGAAGTAGACGCCGCTGGCCAGGTTCGAGCCATCGAACTTGACTTCGTGATAGCCTGCATCGATATCGCCATTCACGAGCTCGGCGACTTTCTGACCGAGGATATTGAAGACGGTCAAGAGAATGCGGGAGCGATGCGGCAATCCGTAACGAATCGTGGTTGTGGGGTTGAAGGGGTTGGGGTAATTGTTGCCTAAATACGCCCCCGCTGGCAAATCGGATGAGAATTTTTCCGCTGATGAAACCAACCCCGATAGCGGCCTTCTCCAGACTCCGTCACAGTTTCCTGTATACAGGTTTGCGCCGATGACAGCGAGTGCTTGGATATATGTCATTCTCAAACCCAGTGCTGATATTTGTCCACCGCATGCCACGATCAGAGGAGACAAAAACGCCACCTCCGTATGCGCCGGCAAAGAGGTTCTTCCCATATGCGATAAGTGCATAGAGTGTGGTATCCGTCAGTCCATAGTTCACCTGTTCCCAATTGATTCCATGGTTGGACGATCGATAGACACCTCGAAAAGTCGCTGCGAATATCTCGGTGTAGCATACGGCGAAGGCTCTGACACCTATGCGCGGGAATCCTGAATCAACCCTTGTCCAATCACACCATCCTTGAGCGGACACATAAACTCCATGTGACGTGCCAGCAAAGAGGGTTCTTCCAACCGTGGCGATTGCAGAAACATTGGTCCAGCCATGGACATAAATACTGTCACCGATTGATTGCCAACTATCTCCGTTATTCGTTGTTAAGAAAATGCCATCATCTGCCGCCGCGAACAGGTTAGAGTCAAGAACGCAGAAATCACGAGCACACATCGAACCAAATCCCGAGTCCTTCTCTGACCAATGCGCGCCATTATCAGAAGAACGATAAACTCCCAGGCCGCCATTCAAGCCTAAAAAGAGGAATGTGTCTTTGACCGTAATTGACGAAATGCAAAGATAGTTCAATCCGTTGCTTATGAGCTCCCATGCCGCCGAGGAGCCATCAGTGCGGTGGAATACTCCAATGTCTGTCCCAACGAACAAATCCGAACCCTTGCCGGCAAAGGTATAAGCTAAGGAGGTTGTCAGACCTGAACTGAAATTCGACCATTGCGCGGTCAGAGATTCCAAAGGTAGAAATGACACGAGAAGTAGTACAAGAAATGAACTCAAGCCTTTCATCTTCTCTCTCCTTTTACATTTCCTGCGAGATGTCATGCCGCGAACGAGTGACGTCGGTCATGAATTTGCAGAATTCCAAATTGCTGAGACTGACTGTAGGAAATCGCAGTTTGGGATTATGATTTACGAAGATCGCTGGGATACCTGTTTCAGCTTTGATGCCTTGACGAACACTCCACAGATGAGTCCGGGGGCTAGGACTATCTTTGACGATCCGCTAGACTTGCCCGGAACGTCGAAGTAGTGAAAGGGGCGACTCTATAGACTATCGTCAGAACTTGGTCCTCATAATGGTTATTGTAGCATGAATGCGATCTTCCTGAATATCAAGACAAATACAAAATCCCGCCCTCACTTTCGTGGGTGGCGGGATCAAGATTACGGTGCTCTGGCTGAACTACCCTTTGACTCTAAAATGTATCTCCTAATTCTTCGGGTCTCCTGGATGAGACACACGCACCGGCTCCTTGCTCCACTTCGTTCCATCCCAGTACCTCACGCCGTTCTTTAGATTCTCCAAGTAGGCACTATCCAAGCTACGCGGAACTTTGCCTTCTGCGCGCAGCCGAGCGTGAAGCGTTTCGGTTGAATTTGTTGGTCGCACTTGTTGAATAACCATGTTGCGGTCAAATCGATATTCAAATTCTATCTTCAGGCCCTCAAGTCTTGCACCCGACTCGACCCAAAAAACTAGATCATCCCGAGGTTCGGCTGCGAGACCACGCGCGCCGGATTCCTGCTTGAGTGTGCTGTCTATATCTGATAATGGAAGACGAATGTAATAGATCTCCGCGTTCGAGAAGGGCATCTCATAACCGGGAGACTCAGTGGACTTGCCTTGTCCTGCGATTTTGTTCGGGTCAAGCACCGCGATAAACGGGAACTCGACTGGGCCACTCGATTTCAGCGTGTCCCTTGTGTCATTGATCCCTGCCAGAATAAGTCTAGGTCGTTGATCGGGTCCAATCGGCAGAAGGTATAGGGCGCTAATATGCCCGAAGTGCCAGTATTTACCAATTATATTACCGCGACTGTCCAATCGTGCTATGTAGCTGGGAGAGCGACTTTCATGTTTCGCTATCGCGAAAATGTCGCACCTGCCATCAGGCGAACCTGGACGCACAACAAAAGCGTCTGCAATGAAATATTTCGAGTAGCTCCTGTCTCGATAACGAAAATCACTTTCGAATCCTACTCGAAACACCTCTTTCTGCAGCCGATCATACGCTCTCAGATTCTGTCGCTGAAAACTCCCTCCGCTACTGAGAGTGGTAATAACTTCATTGTTCCCATCTCCATTGAGATCGCTCACCGTAGTTGACTTCATACGAGCTTCGGCTTCATCCCGCGCCGTCGACCTGAGGTCGTACGACGGGAAACTCCAAAGGAGCTTATCCTCACGGTTGCGGATTTCTACTGTACTACTCTCGATATTGTACGAGCAATATGATGGGTTGGTGTCGGTCGAAACTGGTCGAACCAAAAACAGCGCAGCAAGCGTCAAGGCCCCAAGGGAAAAAGCGCTTACACCGAGAACCACCGGGTGGGCTCTGACAAATCTTCTCGAGCGGCTGAGAGTGCTTCGACTCGGCGCAATGCTCGATAGGCTCTCTTCGCGACGAGCCATCTGCCTTGATTGCAGAGTAGGTAATTCTGATCTCCCACTCCCAATTTGGGCAGTCTCAGCGGCAGAAGCCTCCTCCGCTGCTTGCTCATAGATTCTCTTGAATGCGGCGACAATATCGCTGCATCCCTGGCATTTCCCGAGGTGCGCTTCTATATCGGCAATCTGTGACTCGACCTTCTTTGACCGAAGTGCGTACAACTCGAGAATATGTTCCTCAAAATGCTTCATCTATGACCAACTTGTGGCAAATCTGTTCCACTCCTGAAAAACCTTCTCAATTCAATCGCGACAGTCCAATCCTGCAATTCAATCTTCGTACTCCTTACGTAGTTCTCGCGAGATCTTCTGATCAGTCACCCGGGCGAGATACTCGAATGTGGATCGATGGTTCTTATAGTATTCAGCATAGGTAATATCAGGTCTGATTGCGCTGAGCCGATCATAATATGATGCTTCTGACCCGTCTTCACCAAGGAATCGTTGCACCATGGTTTCTTGAATTGAGGTGAAATACGCATTGAACAAGTCAGCCGGGAGCTTTTTTCTTTCCACGTATTTGTGCTCCATCTGTTTCTTTACTTTGGAACAAATGTCTGTAATGATGTTCAAGGTGTCTTGCGCCAAGAGCGGGGGTTCTGGATACACCCCTTCAGTCAACGCTATGCTTCTTGAGATCAATGCGCGGAATACTATTGCCACTGTCATGACGGGGACGCTTCGCGCGAACGTCTCCTGCGTCCTCAGGAAGTTCGAAAGTTTGGCCAACAGGTCGGGGATTCTCTCATTTCCTGACACAAACCCAGAGATCGCTCGCTGGAGATCCTCGGCCTCGATCACCGCTAACTGTTGGTTGGCCTCAGTCATTGCGGGAGTCATATACCATTCCCCTGCCCGGGAGGTTACCACGAAGCTGTCAAGGTCACGGATGGCTAATTTGATATTTCTCAGAACCTTCGCGAGAGGCGGATCAACCTCAGCGTAAATTCGGAATATCTCCTGATTCACTCTCGAATGAACCAGCCGCCGAAGATGCGAGAGGATCTCTGCGTCGTCGATATCTTCGATAGAAACCCCTTCAAAGTATCCTTTGAGTTTTGTCAACCGGCCCTGCTCATCTTGCCGGAAGAGCTCACCAATGACATCGAAGGCCAAATCGCGATAACTCGAATAATGAAACCGGCTCTCGAGCATTGCAAACGCGATTTTGTACTTGAGGATGGCAACGCAAAGGCTATGGCAAACGGTCACAAGTCTATTGAGCTGCTCTCGTGACTGATTTTCAGCAACGACAGCGGCAACAATTGAACGTAAGTCCTGTGTGAGCCGATCAATAGCCTGCATAGGGCGGCGAAGATTTCGGAAGAATGGCAATATTGAGAACGAGTTCCCCGTCGATCCCACACTCGCAGATGGAATCCGCTTCAATGCACAGTAGGGAACGGAGATCTCTTGAGGGGAGGTAATGAATCGCCTAGAGATGAAAATCCTGATCTAATGTACGAAATGCTATTGGGGGAGGCAACTTCAATCCATCGAGGGTGATTTGGATCACTGCTAAGTAAGGCGTTGCGAGGCTATTATGAGCCTGCTGAAATCTGATCATATGTGGAATAGCCTTTAGATTGGTCGGTTATCGTTGAACGGAATCAGGGCGGTAGAACCCCGCATATCATTTCTTCTCGCTTTCCAAGACGATCCTCGATTCATGTACAATCCCGACCTTCCCGAATCAAAAAAGGCGCGGACGAGCCGAGCCTTTAGTCTCTTGGTCCAATAACGGAAACGGTCAGTTCAACAACAGTACTCTCCGCCAGAGGGCTGTCACAGACGACGTGCCATTCCGCTAAACCATTTCGTGACAATGACGCCTTGGTGGATTCTCAATGTGCTGCATCGAAATCGATTCCACCACAAAGATTCCTTAAGTCGCCAAGTGTGACCAACTTGCCCGAATTGATCAGAAGCTTAACCGGACACTACTGATTCATTTCATCAATGCGGATCGGTAGTTTCCTTTACTCTCTTTGAACGAAGCAGAAACGAATACCAGACTAGAAAATAATCAAAACCCTGGAGACAATGGAGTTACCACGCTTTAGAATATCATGTCTCTGAATGAGGGATACAAAAGACTCAAGAACACGGCTTCTATCAAAGGAAACGAGAGTAGGAACCACAAATATTTCTCGGCTTGACGCAAAGCGCCAAAAAGTTACTTCCACAGTACAACTGCAATGTAGACGCTGGATTCCGAAAAATAAATTACTCATATGGTCTCCGTAACCGAGAGGTTTAGAGGCAGATTGCTCTCGTAGTTTTTCTAAGACCGGCCAAGTGAGATCAAGGGGATTCCAAACCTAGTCCACAATCAGAAGAAAAGCAGCCAGCCTCTCACGTCGATATCTTGTCCGAGTAGTACGGAGGTTTCCAATTGGTTCGTTCATTGAAGCAGCACCCCACAGTAACCAGGCTCTTAATTTGCATACACGATCTGGAACGCAACCTTCTTTATGAGTGTGTTTGAAAGCAGGCCGCGGTAATCATTGCCGTACAGACCCTGAGGGGTCTGCGTGTAGTTCAATATGCTTGAATTGTTGACCAGCACTGAGAACCCAAGGGCTGAACGACCAAAATCAAACAATAGTGTTCCGGTGATCTGAACTGGAAGAATGTTGGCCACGAGAATGCCACTTTCACCCAGCACCCCCTTGTCCAATATTGCCATGGTGGCTCCAAGATTCACGATCGTGAACCCGATCTTCGCGGTCAATCCAGTCCCGTTCTGGAACATGTGTGTGTAGGATGGGGTAATATCGACTGCAAAGAGATCAAGAAGCGCGATGTAGTACTTTGCAATGCTCGAAGCATACGGACCCCAAGCCTCTCCTATGTTGCCACTTCCCACCCCCCCGCCGATTCTGAAGAACCCTTCAAAAGCAAAGACAATCTGATCGTTCGTTGAGATAACGATCGGATCAAAGGCACCAAGTGAGTACTGGTTGCAATACACCACCCCTTTTTCTGTAACATTGTAGGCAGGCACACCGTCCTTGGATGGGAGCGCAATTGTCGTGTTCAGAAGCCCGAATTCACTTGCGGCGGTCTTCCGTCCATAGATATCAACATTGCCCGCCGGGCTTGTATACTGGGCGCCGGCTTCACTGAGACACAGTGAAGACATTGCGCACGCAATCGTAATCAGGAGGATGAATCGCGTCATGTTTTCTCCCATTCAATGATCTGCTTCGCTGTTTTCAAAGTGGCGCTTGATGAAGACAAAATCGCCCCCAGAATCCCCGGCTTCCTGGATCTTTCCATATTCAGGCAGTTGGCGGTTTGGACTATTGCTGGTCACGTCTTCAGCAAATTGATACGACAGCTGACTCGCTCTGATATACCGCGAAGGATTCTTAGCGAGCGCATCGAGAAGTAATCGGCTGAACACACTCTCGTCAGGCACAGCCTCATCGCCGCTCGTCAAGGCCGTCCTGCTAGCACGCCGATAGGCTTCAAGAATCGGGACAGGAGCATTCTCTAGCGGATCCCTGGTGAAGTTAAATACGCTACCGCTATAACAAGCATCGGCGATCAACAGAGTATGTTTGGACTTAATTCTCCGCACCTGATCACGGATATCTGAATTCGAAATCCATTTCGAGTGGCTTTCGGGATGCGCATCCGATGGCCACCAGTACCCTTGATCAGCATCTTCGTCCTTGTATCCATGGCCGGCATAGAAGATCAGGAAGTTATCTTCGCTGCCGACCTTCTTCTTCATCTGCTCAAACCCCTCCAGAATTTTGTCTCTTGTGGGGTTCTTGAGGAATACAATATTTTCCTTCTCGAATGTGTAGGTCGAATTCAATATTGAACCCAACCTGGATGCGTCATGGACGGCATGCTTAAGATCCTCGGTATAAGCATATTTGTCGACTCCGATCAGGAGCGCAAAATACCGGCCGCTTGTAGGCAAATCGATATTATCTGATTCTTCCGAAAAATAGTGAGGCGGGAGAACTACCGAGTCAATCGCAACGTTTCCACACGTGTCCACCGCCCGCACCAAAACCACGTGCAGACTATCGGTCGGCACTTCACAGAAGAACGTACCTGACCGGATGCTGTCAAGTTTGATGTTGTTTACAGAAAGGGACGCGAGTGGGCTATCGTCATATATCGTGCCAGCCACTCTCAACCTCGGGGTCCTCTTCACCATGATCATTCCACGCCCTTTGGAAGGCTGGGTGATCGTGATCTGCGGAGCCGTCGTATCGGCATAGGAATCCTGGTACACGATCAGCGTGGTATCAGCGGGGTTGCGTTTTCTGTCCATGGCCCTGAATTTGACGATGTTCTTGCCCCGGGCTAGATGGACGCGAGCAACGAACTTCCCGCTCGGGCTGAGGGCGGCCGTTACTCCATTTATCTGAAGAGACGCTACTCCGCCAGCATCGCTCACCATTCCGGATAGAGAGACCGTTGTGTCTCGCAGGACAAGGCTGTACCCTTCTTCAATGTTGCGTACTGGATTCAACGCCAGCGTCGGGGGAGTAACGTCCGTCATGATCTTAATCTTAGTCAGACCGCTCTTGAGGTCAATACGGTTTGGCTGGGCCGTCGCAAGGAAACAACTCACGAGGGGCAGAACACTGATTAACCATTTCATGGTGCTCATCCTATTCCCGGTCTCGTGTATTCGTTGACTTACGTACAACTCGAAAACCTATATCGATATTGCTCAGGGAGGGTCGTTTGTAACTCCGTTCGGTCACACGGACACCGTGAGAGTCATTTCCGAAGCCACCTCCACGGATAACCTTGAAATTCCCAAACCACGGACCTGTGGGATTGGGTCTTGGGTCGTCCAGCAATACAGAGTAATACCCCTCGTTGTACCAATCCTGGCACCACTCCCATACGTTGCCGCTCATATCATACAAGCCAAGGCCGTTGGGCGGGAAACTTCCAACTCGGGTGGGCATGTTCCTAAACTTGATGTCAGAACTCAACGCGTGAATAGTGTCATTCAACCCATTGTAGTTGATCTCATCTGGATCAGGGTCATCTTTGCCGTTGCCATACTTCACCGTCTTCCCACCCACCCGCGCGGCATATTCCCACTCGGCCTCCGTGGGCAACCGGAATCCGTTGTGGCGACAAAACTCATTGGCTCCGAACCAGGTCACGTTTCTTACGGGACTGTCTTCGAATCCAGGATTGAGAGTCCAAGCATAGCCATCTCGGTGGATCCCGTTTTCATCTTCGAAGAGGAGTCTCTCTCCTGCAAACTCTCCGGACTTCACGTCCGCACTCTTGTATTCATTGAGGAACTTCACATACTGACGATTTGTCACCTCGTATCGGCCAATGTCAAAATTGCCTATGGCGATACGGTGAATCGGCCTCTCATCTGATTCACCTGACCCTGACGAATCGCCCATAGAAAACGTTGATCCGGTCACATTGATGAAATCCACATTGTCGCTAATCTGAACAACCTCGCCCACAATATTGAATACGTACTTGTCTCCATCCAATTCCATGTTCTCACGCAGAGGAACCCAGGAGATCTTCTGCATTTGACCGACCTTAAACAACCGATCCAAGCCCTGAACCAATTGGGGTCTGATATTGTACGTGAGGCCTCCATCGCTTGACACAAGCAGCGAAACTTTGCAGAGATCACCGGGCCGGCCCGCGTTGATCGTGAAGGCTATCTTCACAGTGTCGTCAGACTGCTGCACGATGACCTCCCCTTGTCCCTGAGCGTGTGCCGAGGGGAGAAGCGGGTATACCAATCCCACAAGGATGATGATCCCGAGAATACTGAAATTTCGAAGTGGCATGTGGATAGCTCAGAAAGATATTACTGCAGGATTGGTGAAGGCACAGCAAGGAGGACTTTGGCAAATCTTCTCGACGCGGACTGCTCTCCAGCGGATTTCAAGATCATGGTTGAAGCGCCTGTAAGCCGCCCGATATACCACTACTTTCTTTTATTATTGCATCCAACGACTGCTGCGGAAATGGATGATGAATAAGTCAAGTTATTGTTCAGCGCTGAGGGGCTGACACAACCACACCTCCTAAGACAGAACACCCTCTTCGATTTCTATTATTCTCCTCTACTTTCTACGATACCGACAGACGAGTTAACTCATACTCCGAATCAATACGCTAACTGCTTACGGCTTCTCGATTGTAGTTACCACAATTCTCTTCTCTGCTTGCATTGCTCGGGATTTCGTCGGCTTGAAACCGCGGGTGTGTGAAAGGAACACGTCGAGGTTTTCCACGATTACTGGCCTACCGTTCTTATCCACTGTGGGGACATGATCAAAAGCTTCTGTTTGGGCGAACACTTGGAGGAATTCCGCTCCAAAGGGTGCATCACATTCGAATCGCCTGCTTGCGGGGTACCATTTGTTGATTTTCGATTCGTCGATGTACTCATTATTTATCAACAGAACTCTGTCCCTGTTTGCCTGGTGATAGACAAACCGCACGTAACAGGGCACATTCACTTTGAGATACACTTGCATTTGCTCCCCTTTCGCGAAGACGACTCCGTCAGCCCCTTTGTTGGTGGTTACCTCGATTTCAAGTCCACCTACGGGCAGCTGACTTGTGGCGAGACTCTTCTGGTCGGAGGCGGCCTCCGCGAAATTGTCTGGGACCAAACTAAGTCGAGCCTTCTTGATGAGATTGTCCGGGATGACGACCTCCGCCCCTCCGGTAATCTTTCCATCCGACATCTTCATCAGAGAAGCCAGCAGTCGGGTACCTTCGGATTGCGGCCAGTAGTTACATGAAACGACGTATTCCGGTTGGCTCTCTCCCTCGTTGACAGGATTCAAACCTTCGTGGACTTTCAGTTTCGCGATTTCTGCTGCTTTGTGGACAAGCGATTGTCGGAAGTACTGCGAAAAACGGCTCCCCATTCTCGAATC
>CAVVZZ010000010.1:0-645490 GCA_963752915.1 Ignavibacteriota bacterium | reverse complement strand
CAGGGAAATCACGATCCCTGACCAGAATTGAAGATAGGCGGCTCTCCTACTGTGGATGCCCTAAAGCCCAATCTTCACGTATCGTGGGAACCCATCGGTGATCTTCACCGGTTCTCCCTTCACACGGCATGGCGATACCAAGGTAATATATCGAATGTGGATGTGAAAAACGACGGTGGTACTCGAATCCGGGTGAAGGGGTTACCGGATGATCTCTGCGGCATCATGGAAGCTTGCGGACCTGTGCGGGGAAGATGCCTGCAACCAAACGGGAGAATTTCCGACGGGAAATCTCACATCGATGCTTTCGGGATGGAGGTCTATGACAATGGCCGTCGCGTTGGAGAGGCAAGCGTGTTCACCAATTGGCGGACTGTACTGCCAAGGATCACAATTGGATACCCTTCATCTCCTTGAGGAGATGTCAAACGATGAGGGAGTTCTTCGTCATTTTCATGCACCAATCGGAAGTACTCGCACAGTTCACCCTCTGTCCAGTATTCACACTGAATCTCCTCCCCGCTGCCGGGTATTTCATCTGCCAGGAAGACCAGAGCGCCAGATCCTTCCTCCCGGGAGTGAAACTGCCATTTCTTGAGATACTCAGTGTAGTTGACGTGAGTCGCAAGCATGATTTCATTTCTTGTTGCCAAGAAACACCTTCATTGAAGTGCAAGGCCTTGATTCGAAAAGTCTTTCACGAATCGACGTGCTGAACATTTCAACCGGAGATCGTGTTGTGCGTGAGACCAAGATAGCAATCTTATGTGACCAACAGATAACGGAATTGTTAAGTCTGAGTAAAATGAATAGCTCCCTGCGGTCATTCTTCACGAACATTCCCGGGACGATGGACCGATATTGTGCCTGACCTATTTTATGGTGGCCAACTCGGTCGTTTCTGTTCTAGTCCTGCCTCAGGGCTTCCACCGGATTCGCGCGCGCGGCCTTGATCGTGAGGAAGCTGATGGCAATCAACGACAACACGACCACCGCCGTGCTCGGGAGAAGAAACTCGTTCGGACCGATCGATATCCGATAGGCAAATGCCTCGAGCCATTTCGACACCGCGACATATGCGGCAGGCCAGGCGATGAGGTTTGCCAGGACTATCCAGGTCAGAAAGCTCCTGGAGAGAAGCCCTACGATCGTCGACGCAGTCCCGCCCAGGACTTTCCTGATTCCCATCTCCTTCGTCCGCACGTTGATGGTGTAGGAAACCAGTCCAATGAGACCGAGACAGGCAATGAAGATCGACAGGAAGGAAAACAGAGAGAACAGACCTGCAGTTTTTTCGTCGGATCGATAGAGATGACTGTACGTATCGTCGAGGGTGGAGTATTCAAACGGCGTGTCCGGCAGAATCGACTGCCATGCCGCCTTCATCGAACCGATCGTCGCTGCGACGTTCCCGGTATGGATCTTCACTGCTACCGTTCTGTAGGTCATTGAATAGAGATAGAGAAACATCGGTTCAATCCTGGAATGAAACGAAGAGACGTGGAAGTCCTGCACCACCCCGACGACTCGCGCGCGCTGCCATTGACCATGTGGCGTAGGCAGCGAGATTTCAGCGTTCAACGGATCGCGTGTCCCGAATCCTTTGACCGCGGATTCATTCAGGATAATCGCGTCTGCACTGTCTGAAGGCCCCGCCGAGAAATTTCGCCCTTCCACGAGTTTCAGTCCCAACGTGGGGACAAAGTCCTTATCAACCGCGATTGCCTGACAGAGCAAGATGCCATTTCCCTCCGGTCCGGCGAATTGCACCCGCTGAACCTCCTTCGAGTTCATGCCCGGCAGTGTATATGCCCCGGCGATGGCGACGACTCCCGGCGTCGATCGCAGGGATTCCGTGACGATCGGGTAGCGCTGCGCGGCAACTTTGTCGTCGGCGGGATACTTGACCACCAGGACCTGGTCCTTCTCGAAACCGAGATCAGACTGTCTCATGTACGCCAGCTGCTCGCGGATCGCGACCGTGCCGATGATCAGAAAGGTGGTGATGGCATACTGCAGCGTCACAAGGATCTTTCGCATCCCGGCACCAGTCGACCCCGGCAGCCGTGTCCCCCTGAGGGCGTCCACGGGTTTGAATCTCGATAAGAACAGTGCCGGATAGAGCCCGGCAATGATGCTCACAAACAGTCCAACGCAGAAGAGAACAATATAGAACTCGGCCGTCAAGAACGGCGATTCTGTCGCTGGAATGTTGAAGTATACATAGAGCAACGGGTTCAGCAACTCGAAAAGCGCAAGACCGAGACAGAGGGAGAACGTGGTGATCGCGAATGATTCAGCAAAGAACTGGAGGACCAATCCTCGCCGGTAAGCGCCGAGGACCTTTCGCAGCCCGATTTCCTTTGCACGTCGCAACGACTCTGCAGTGGAGAGATTGACAAAGTTCAGACAGGCGACAAACAACACCAGGACCGCGATGGAAGAGAAGAGATAGATGCTGACGATATTCCCCGTCGGTTCCAGTTCGCCGACCATCGTGGAGTGAAGATACACGTCGTGGATGGGGAGCAGTGCGAACGTCGCTTTTGACGACGTCGCGGCGTCCGTTTTTCTCAAGAAGAGATCCTGAAGTTCCCTGCCAACCGTGGCAATCGATGCATTGTCTTTCAGGAGGAGATAGGTGAAATCCCCCTCAAGTTCCCACCACGGAGCGACCGGCGGTTGAATCTCCATAAGACGGAGATACGGCGCGATCAGCTCACACCGGATCATGGTGTTCGGCGGGACGTCCTTCATCACGCCGCTGACCGTGAATTCGTACTTCGCATTCAGCACCAGCCGTTTTCCCATCGGGTCGACGTCGCCGAAGTATTTGCGCGCAGTGGTTTCTGAAATGACGATGGAGGAGGGATCTCTCAGGGCCGACTTGTCGTTCCCGGCGACGAGCGGAAACGTGAAGACATGAAAAAGATCCGCGTCGGCGAAGAAGAGACGGTCTTCTGAAAAGTGCCTGGTTCCGACGGCAATGTCGGCGCCCTTCATCCGGCGCATTCGGACAGATGCAACGACATCGGGAATTTCGGCTGCGGCTGCCGGACCGAGGGCCGGGAACGACTCCGCCGTTTTATCGGATTCGACCCCGCTCCCGAAGACGACCGATACCCGACAGATCCGATCCCTGTTCTCATGCATGGATTCGTAGTTCAGCTGGTTTGCGACGTAGACGAGGATGAGCAGGCTTCCGGCGATACCGATGGACAAACCGGCGATATTGATGAACGCGGAAGTCTTGTGTCGGAGGAGATTTCTTACGGCAATGGTGACGTAGTGGCTGACCATGCAGAATCCTGACCATAGAGACGGAGGGGCTTTTCTCGGAACCGCACATTCCGCTCAAGAATCAAGCCAGAACCAAGTCTCTCGTTATCGACAGCAATCGCGCTTTTTGTCCATCGATGTGTTCGATTTCGCACACCCGCTGTCCGAAAATGGACGGCGACAATATCACCGTCTCTATTTTGACGGTGATGTGCTCCGGAGTTCTCAGACGTTCTTCGACGGAACAGGATTCATAGTGTAAGGAGACCGGTCCCGGCGGGAAACGGCAAGGCGATGCGTCGCGGGGCCAGTCACCGATTCAACGCTCTCGTCGGTACAACAAGGAGCGTTCTCCACCCTATCGCTCGCGAATTTTTGCCTGAGCCTCCGCCACATCCGACTGTTGCTTAACCAGGTCCTCCTGACATGAAACGCAGCGATCCTGTTTCTTCAAGCTCTGCATCTGCGCTTCGAGGACACTGGCTTCCAGTTCGTAAATTGCCTTGTCGGCAACGGCGAGGGAGGCTTGAGAGCTTTCGGGCTTCGTCGCAGCGGAGCGTTCCTGCCGTTTCTCGGCAAGTGCCGTTTCCTTCTCGAACGCGCTCACTGCCGCATCGGCATAGTCGATGGTCGCCTCAGCGGCATCGACCTCCAGTGAGTGCAATTTCTTCTGCTCCTTCAGGAGATCGAGGATCTTCTCCACGCCTTCCGTCTGCACCTTCAGGGCCGCGACCTCAATGTCGTTCTTGTGGGAGTCGGCCGAATCCTGCAACGCTTCAAGCGTATCAATCTCCTTCTTCTTGACTTCGATCTGCGCCTCGAGCGTCTTCACCGCATCCGTCGCCGTCTGAAGCCACGCTTTCGCGTGAGTGCGATTTGCCTGGACAGCCTCAATATCCTTCTTGATGTCAGTGACGGGCCTGAAGGGGACGACCACGGCGAACGTGTCGACCTGCGAAACCACGCCGACTCGAACTGGCTGAGAGAGGACAGTGCCGGTTGACAGAACAATCATCGCCGACATCGTGAGATATTGTGCGGCTATCTTCCGCAGGTTGTTGGCCATGACGAGTGCCTCCTGGTGAGACCTGTTGAGGGGAAGTGATGGTGGATTCATCCGGCAACCGGAGCATGCCGGGAACAAGGTAGCAAAAAGCCGAGGATTCGACAATACCCCAGGTGGATTCTCAGTAGAAGAAGGACCCTGGAACCATTTTCAAGGCCGTTGGAGCAGTCACAGACTAAGACTGCGACGAATCCGTCTCATGACAGGCTCTCCTCTGTTGCACACTCTACCCTTTTTCCACTTAAGGTACCTGTCCAGTTCCTGGGGTATACCTCAGTGGAGTGTGCACGCTCATCTCCCTTGGCTTTTTCGTCGAGAATTGCTAAATTGTGTATTATAGGGATTGCGATTTCAATCCCGCCGCCTACGAGTTGTTTCGGTGGTTAGGCTCAGACAAGCTGTTTCTTTCCAATCTAAAATCTAAACTCTAAAATCTAAAATTTTCCCGCCCGGGTGGCGAAATTGGTCCGTCTCGCCGCCTCCCGGGGAAAAGGCGAGGAGTCGGCGGCTCGCCGAGACTTGGCGTAGTTTCTGGTGTACTAATTTGAGTTAAGTTGCCCGGGTGGCGAAATTGGCAGACGCGCTAGCTTCAGGAGCTAGTGGCCGTGAGGTCGTGCAGGTTCAAGTCCTGTCCCGGGCACAACGATTGTGGATGGTCGATTCACGATCCACAATCGACAACAGCGAAAGAAAAGGCCCGATGGACGTCGGGCTCTTTTCTTGTATTTGATCATCTTGATCGATGTACGTTCATTGTCGATCGAACGTTCTGGCTCCCTCTTTCTGGCCCAAGATTCACATCAAAGGGGATGAAAACACGGAGGGCACGAACGCGCTTTCGCACGAACCCATGCTAAGGTTGTCGGTGGTCCTCTGAAGGAAGTTACCCCTTTCCCCTCAAGCTTGTCAAGGAAAAGGTGCACAGGAAATGATGGAAACCTCGAAAATCCTGATACCAAACCTAAGGCAATTCGGTGTGGAGTCCTGCCTTTGCGGCGTTTGACAGAAAAGGCCCGGAGTGATCCGAGCCTTTCGTTTACCCAAACCACTTCGAAGGTTGATCTTTCTCCGGCGGTAGTGCAGAGACTTGTACTTGCCGCCTTGATCCGATTTCCAAATACAAGCCGGATTGGTCTGAAGTGGGCAGGTCAGTCATCTTGGGGGTGATTGGATTACGGGAGACGAATCTACAAGTATCCGAATGTCGACCTCATTTTTTCGTGGGCTGCTTCTTAGTTAACAAATCGAACCTCTTAAATGCTGCTAGAGCCTCGTCTTGTCTGCCAGCAATGGCACACGATATTCCGAGCATGTTCCAGACTTCCGGTACATCTGGCGTCAAACTCGTAAGCTTTTCTAAATATTCTGCAGCTTTCTCATATTTGCTTACATAGGATCTATCGGGAACACGAGCCTCCAGTTGGTCCTTCCTCATCGTTGTGCCCCAATTGATATAGGCTACTGCCAAATCCCAATAACCCGCTGCAGAATCTGATTCAGCATATTTTTCGAATTGGGGTATCGCATCACGATAGTTTTCTGATTTTAAAAGCGTTGACCCGAGGTACCCGTACATAGAAGCCCGGTATTTGATGGCTTCAGTGAAATCGGGATTCAGTTCAATAGCTTTTGAAAACGAATCAATTGCCTCCTGGTACAAACTGTCATTGGCTTTCTTGATCCCATCTACATAGTATTCGGCTGCTTTCACCCAAGGTCCCTTAGAAGCATCAGACGGATTGCTTTGTTCACTTTTGGTGTGCATATCCACACCACTTGGTTCATCTTGACGAATGAGATTAACAACATTGGAATCGATCCTGACCGCTTCATCATGGAGCTTCTTTGCTTTGTCGAGATTGCCTTCGAGCCGAGATTCATATGCCAGTTTTTCGACACGAGCAGCAAGTATATCAGAAAGGTCCGGATTGCTCTTGCCGATCACTGCGAGCCTTTCAAAATCATCTTCTGCGAGAGATTTGAATCCTGCGTAAAGGCTTCGCTCTGATTGTTCTAGTGCACGATCTACGAACAGTTTATGTCCCAATGCACTACCAATATCCGCTAGTTCCCTTGACATATTGCGAATCTCTTTCGATGCCGCATCAATCAACGCCTTTCTTTCATCCTTCAATTGGTTTGTTTCTGAGATTGAGATTGCGCGATACACCCATCTATCAACAAATTCTTCTTCCGATGATGGCATATGGTACCAAGCCGATTTGTACAAAGTGTCCCGCACGCCAGACCTAAATGTATGGAACTGCAATGGTTTCAGCGAATCTGAAGATATATTTCTCTCAGCTTCTTGCGCCCCACTAAGATCGCCTTTCGCGGCGAGCAGAAGAGACGCATTTCTCCAAGTTGCATCAAGCTCGCTACTGAGATCTGTTGTACGGTTTTGGGTGGGCGTTTCTAGTTGGTTCAACACTCTAAGGCCGCCGGCAAGATCAAAGGACGCTAAAAGGGTTCTCACATAGTTCATTCTGCACCAATCTCGCCATATTGCAGTGTTGGATCGGGACGAGCCAAGTAGGTCGAATGCACCTTCAATATCTCCACCCCAAGCTTTCTCCTCAGCAATTTCCAGTAACACGTTGCTTCTATCATGCTCGTCAAGGATCTTCTCCGATGATGAAACGGCCTGCTTGAAGATTTGTTTTACTCTCAACTCGACTTCACTTTCAAGTCGGAGAATATCCGCGCTGGTCTTCGCCAAATTTGAAGCTTCGGGGGAGGACGCCTGATACGCATTGAACCACTCGATCGCAGCTGTTTGATGCCCTGCTTTTTCATTTGCCAACCCGAGGCTATAAAGAATTGTGGGCTCGTACGGGGAAATGCGCTGTGCTCCTTCAAGATGTTGAATCGCCAAATCCCACTGTTCCTGTTTGGCGAATTCGTAACCGAGCTCGACCTCTTTCTGAGTTTCGGGGGTCATGTCGGTATTATAACTTTCAGGCAATATGTCTTTTTCGTTTTCAGGCGACGCGGCTTCCGCAACAATTTGAATGGCTCCAGATAAGATCGCGTCCGACATCAAGCTGAAGTTGACATTTCTGTTCTTATTTGGATGAACCACAACGTTAATTGTTTCGACCTCGCCGTATCCGAGAAGACTTGCTTTCAGCTTGTAGGTCCCAGGGGATATGTTCCTAATGCGGTAGTTCCCGTTTCCGTTGCTCAAGCCCCCGAGCGATGTGCCCTCAATGGCAACATATGCTTCGACTAAAGGCTCCTTCGAGTCATTATCAACAATCCTTCCGGAGAGTTCTCCTTTTTCCTGCGCAAAGAGGTCCATCGCGAAGAAGAAAGGTGCAATCATCGCAAGATCAAAAAGTCCTGAAATCATAGGGATCCGACATATTCTGCCAACCATAGACATAGATTTCATACGCAGGATTGGAGTGTTCGAATGGTGTGGAAGCATTTGCCACAATGTGGGTTTACCATACTATTGCACCGATATGCTTCTTGGGAGGTACTTCCTCCATGAATACCAAGGGTACCTATGGGTCGCAACACTCAACCTTCGGCATTATTCTCTGGGCTTGATCTTCCTGTATTCCTGTTCTTTGTGCTTTGTGAATACAGATTCGATCTCCTCCAACCCGTGAGCTCCAGGTTCGTACATTCTATACACTTGATCAATCTTCTCATTTAGCTCCACGATTATTCGTTCTAGCATTTCCCTTTCCGCTGGATCTTCAGCGCTGCTTAAAGCTTTGGTTACCTTGATCAACTCATCACTCGCCTTCTGAAGAACTGGATTACGTCGAGCAGATATTTCAGTGAATATTCTACCGCTTACTGCGCCAATAATTTCTCCTTCCATCTCAATGCACGCCTTGGTAAGAAAGGCATTCCTCGCTTCCGGTGAAACCATAGCCCCCCACGCGATCTGACTGCCACTGTTTCCGAGTTCAGGATCAAGCATGGCTCGCGCAACTCGCACCATTTCAACGTCCGTATCTTCTCCCAAAGGGAGATTAAGCCTCAACGATCGAACCGTATTTGTGAATTTCATCCTAGAACTCTCATCACGCAAATATTTCAAAGCGGTTTCATAGATATCGTTTTTCCGAACCAAGTACACGTCTGCCGCGTCTTCGGCAGCTATAATGGTGCTTCCTGTGGCAATGATAACTTTGGCAAGTGGGATCACATTGCCAGCAACCTGTCCGCCTAATTCAAGAACCACGACACCTTCCTCAGTTCCATCTAGGACCTTCCTGCTTGCTTCATCTTCAGGCGGAAGTTGTCCGAACCTAATAGATAGTTCTGAAGGTGGTATCGGAGGAGGAACTTGAATGTTCTTTATCTCTCGTTCGATCTTGTCGATTTGAGGAGATCCAACTCGAGTAGTCGTGAACTTGATATCTGAGCTTTCGCTGGAAGAAACGGTTGATGCAATTTCCTTGATTGTCTCCCGCATTTTGTCAGCAGATTTCGCCTCTTCTATTTTCTCCTCCTGTAGATTGATTCGGCGTTTAGCAGAAAGCAGATTATTGGCGTAGATTTTTTCGTCTGGGTCATTTTCAACTGCGGTCTGATAGTAATTGACTGCAGACTGATAATCACCTCTATGTGCAGCCTCAATACCCTCCTCATTAACGGTCCAAGCAAGCCCCATTAATGCGCATTGTAACTTGGAATCTCGACTTAGTGCTTCTCGCAATGCCTCCTCTGCTTCTCGATATCGACCCTGCTCGCGAATTGCGTTGCCTAGGTTTGCATATGCGGCCGCCTCATGATGCAGACTCGCCAGCCATCGAAAAATCCTTTCGGCATCTGCCCACTGATGATTGTTAAATGCTGCAATACCTTCATCGAAGGATCTATAATAGGCCTGGTCTTCCGCGCTCATTCCATTTCCGTTTGAGGAACTCCCACGAGAGCCGTTGTCGTTTGTTGATCGATCCCCCTCGCCGTAAGGATGCCACGTACTTCCTTCGTCACTTGTTTGTTGCGTGGGCTGTATGTCGTCCTGCGGGTGACACCAAGAGGGAATGAACGCTTCTAGATAGGCCAAGAGGATCAGGCGAGCTACGTTTCTTGGATACATCAACGCCTTCAAAGCATCCCATAAAAGGTTCGTTAGCACCATAGCGCCTCCTTCACTTTGATTTCTGAAGAAGTGACCCTGAAATATCAGCGAGGTCTAAGTTGATTCGACAATAGGCGGCGCATCAATAACCATGAAGGCCAGAGACATTGCTGCTGCGCAAAAACGAGAGTCGATAGCCACCTCTCATCACAAAGCTGCTAGACTGCAACATTGAAAACGGAAAAGCGATATCGGAATATATCAAGTGGACGCTTTGGGACTTTAGAGACTAAAACCCAGGCTGATTTTAAACGTTACCTGAACCTTGACGCCGTGCAGCATGCACAACACTTCTCAACTCTCAGAAAATGTCTATCGCTGCCTGAGTGGCAATGCAGAACTTGAGAAATTGAGGTGTCGTCTTCTAGACGAGAGATCACTAAAAGCTATGGAAGCCACTCCAACTCTTGTCTCAAGTCACAGGTTACTGTTACGGATATGTTATCGATGGACATGAGAAGCTTTGCCTCTGCTTCGCCGTAGAGGTGGGAGGTCAACGAGGAAATCGCCGGGAGGTGTTGCGCTCTCAGGTCTAACGCGGTGATTAGTTCCACCACATCTGACCGATATACGCTTCAGCGAAGATACGGTAACAAAACGATGCTGTCAAGAATCTAATCAATATGTTGTTCCCAATGACAAACAGTTCCGATGTCCGCAGTTCTTGCGAAATGCAATGATTCCCGGGAGTAACCACACCCTTCGCTTCTCTTCCCACCAATTATCGCCCCTAGCATGACGCATTCGCCAGTTTTGCGCCAAGATCTCCTGCCAAGGTGAACAGCGGAACGGGACATTCTCAAGCGCTCGGAGTTTTCCCGGATGGAGCGGTTCCTGCCAAAATAAAAAAATACTCCTCCCGCTTCGCGGGACCCCCAATCAGACATCTCCGCGTGAACCATGGTCTTAGATCAGGTTCCCGGTACCAGAACCATAACTATTCGAGATACTTCCTTGATAAGTAACCTGTGAGAGAGCAATGGCCGCGAAGGTCCCTTGGAGCAATATCGCAGCAAGGAATGGCCGCAACACATGGGTCCATCGGGAACTTGCGAGCCCATTTGCATAGCCCCACTTGCTTGTGATGAGTAGTACAGTGGCCGGGAAAGTCATTTCGATTTCTCCTCGTGATTGGCTGTTGCAATCCATTCTAGTTTTTGTCATTATTGTGCTAAGCGAACAAAAGGGCACACTTCGCCCGATGTGGCGAAGGTCAGACAACCCAATGTTTGCTTTGTACACCCGTTTCGGTGTTGATAGCACCGGAACGGGTTTTATTTGTTGCTCATCGAGATCACCTCCTTTCCACTGCGCTTCCCAACATCAGCAATCGCCTGTCCGCTTGATCCTCCGACCGCGATTACAAGGTTCCCTCTCACCGCTAGCCCGGTAAAGGCTCCGTCAGGGATTGCTGTTTGTGGCCTGAAGGACTGCCAAGTTGATCCGTTGAAGTGAAGAATTTCCCCGTATGCTCCGGCAACAAACACGTCATTTGCCTTATTCCCTCGCACGCACGTCGTGGTGTAAGGCGTTAGTATTTCAGTCTCGCCGGACCACTGAGTGGGATTAGGAGATGTGGCCCCGTATATCCCATCGCCAACGACATAGTAGGACTGATTGGTAGTGAACCAAATACCCCGCAAATACCCAGGCAGACCACCATTGCTCAACGTGATTACTGATGTTCCATTGATCAGAAGGACATCATTTCGAAGATCTGGTGATTCGCCCGATGCAATGGCAAGAATCTGTGTCCCCAAGCGGTTGCCGATGCTTTCGATCGAGGATGCGCCCCAAATGTCTCGGATTGGGAGTTTCGTACCGCTCTGGAGTGACTCCCAACTACCGTCTACGTAGTGGAATATATTCCCCCCATAGCCGACGACGTAGAATGAAGACGAACTTTCACCCCACATCTTCGTGAGTTTAAAAGACGTCGGCAGAAACTGTGCGTCACTCTGACTGCTTCCATCCCAATGCACAATCTGATCCCCGAGCACTCCGATCCACACATCGTCCGGCGCGAATCCAAGGACTGCACCAGCGGGATATGAGGTCTTCTTTGTATCTCCGCGCACGGTCCAGAATTGAATACGGATGAGTGACCATGAGGAACCGTCCCACTTCGCCAGATTGTAAGCATTCGGGTCGACATTTCCTGTACTGTCTGTCAGGTAGACAGCGCCGGCCGCGTACGCCAAGGTGTCGTTTATGATGGCTACGTCGTAGAAAACACTTGATGCGGCTCCACCTAATATGGATTGCGTCCAGACAAAGTTGTGGCTGGTGGTATCTCCGGGTTGGGGAGGACAAGTGGCACAAGGCTCGTCTTTGCGGCAGGAGAGGAATATGAGACCACAAGAGACCAACAGAGCTACATATCTTCCCATAGGCCGACTTGTTCGCGGATTCCTTGAATCGTGATTCATCGTTTCGACCCAATAGAATTTGTGATAACTCTGACCGTCAAGTTCTCCTCAGCACCACAACTTTCTTTATTGCTTTCACGGGGCAGTAATCTGAACATGTTTGATGAGATCAAGATCGAAGACATCTGCTGTTCTATTATTATCGAGTTGACTCTAGAATATTGGACTTAGAATTGGAGCACACACCGGCTATTACTAGCAGTTCCGGTCAGGGCCGCCATTTCCAAGGACGGAACGACTGGGCACGTTTACCTGTTGGATTGCCATTTGTAAAGAGAAGGGTCGTGCTGCAATCAAAAGTCTAGATTACAGTCCTTTTGCTAGCGTCGAAACCACATTAGCTGACAGATCATGACCCTGCTTTGGGCCGGTCTGTCCGCGCAATTTCTCGTCCGAAATCTGTCCCCCCCTTCCTCTGCAACTGAACCTTCTAAACGCAGGGAGGCTGTTAAGTAACCCGGGAATATGGCTTGCCCCAAGCCTCGGACGGTCTCGCGGCGTCGCTGATCTATTTCTACGACCTATTCCAACCTTAACAAGTAACGAACGAAATGGTGAACCTTGTGGATACCATTAGGTGTCTCTGAATATTCGGATCAGCGGAGCCATCCGATCCGAGAAACGTAATCCATCATTAAGCCGATACCCGAGGAGCTGTCGAGCAGAATTGTGGATCTCTACGAGCATGTGTGACAGGCCTCGATCGCGTGTGTAGCCTGGTGATTGTTGGGACGGCTTTCATTCATGTTCGATCTGTGAGGTGTACCCCTTCGTTTGGGCAGTTTTTGGGTAGATCTTAAGTGGATGTTTTTGGGTTTCTTGCTATTGCCTTTGTTCTTGAAGACCGGATTGAGAGCTCGACGGACTCGTTTCATGACAAGCTCACCTCCGTGGAAATCTATGTCACTTTCCCACCGAAGATTCCTGCCGAGTTTTTCGAGAACCCTTACTTCAAGACCATAAGCTTCTTCACATTCGTCCAGGTCTGACCGCCTGAAACCGGTTGCGCCGCCATCCTATAGATGTAGGCTCCACTTGCCACGCCCCGCGCATCCCATCGTGCAGTCTGATAACCTGCTTCTTTCTTTTCATCAACCAGTTTCGCTACGACTCGACCCAGCATGTCAAATACCGTGATGGAAACATGACTATCGCTGGGCAAATCATAATAGATCGTCGTCGTGGGATTGAACGGGTTTGGAAAGTTCTGGTCGAGCTTGTATTCTTGAGGTCCGGCGTACTCCACGACGATGGATTTCGTCCAGACTTCACCGGCCTTGTCCCGAATTTCGAAGTTGAGTGTATCTCGCTGATTTACCTTCACGTCCCGGCCGACATCGAAAGTGAAGGTCACATCAGACGAACCCGCAACCTGAAGACTCTTCACCGTCTCGACTGATGGTGATACCCTCGTTCCTTGGTGACTTCCCACTGGCCTCACAGAAACTGTTTGCGCAGCAGTTGACTGCGACTCGTTTGCGACGGTGAGAACGATGGTGTTGCCCTTGGTGTCCGCCGGAACCTTATAAACGGTTTGCGCAGTCGCCGTTAAAGAAGCGCAAAGGGCAACCAACAAAACTGCTCGTCTTCTCATGATACGATCTCTCGTTCTGTTCGTTTGATGAGACCTGGATGCATGACTGCTCCCTCAACAATCTCGCTCTCATTGCTTGCGATTCACGTAGATGTCACCAATCCCGACCACCGGCTGCAATGCGCCCTGGATTGACATCGATCCGGCAGGGCGAATGACAGCCTTCTGCCCCGCCCATGATGAAATGTCGATGACCTTTGCACCTGAGAGGCCCTGCACATCGGTGAATGCAGAGGCTGTTTTCCGCGATCCCTGAACATCGACATGGAAGGCTCGGCCGAGGAACACTTTCGCTCCTTTTACACCCAGCGTGTCTTCGCGAACAACATTCTGGATTTCCGCATTCAACAAAAGATATCGAGCATTTGCTGGAAAGGACACACTATCAGTCCCGAGGTAGTCCCAGGCGTCGTCAACAGTAGCTGCAAGAGGCCTCGATTTGTCAATCGCCTTGAACGGTAGAGTCGTTGTGTCCCCTGCCGCTGTCACCACCTTCAGGGGACCCACTTCGTAGGAGATGAAGGAACGATTTGTGGGGCTTTCAATCGTGACACGCCGGTGAAGTTCCGTTGCCAAAGTGGGACCTGAAACGGACTGCAGTTGGTACCCCGCGTCGCTCGTTCGTTTGATTTCATAGGGGGACGAACCCGACTGGTCTGTCCAGAGCCGGACGTCGTCGTAGAGTGCTGAGCCATATTCCTGAAGCGTTGTGATTGCCCACTGGCCGGAGCTGCTGACCTGAGAAGGCGAGCCCCAGGTGTACGCTGTCTGCTGTCTCAGCCAGACTTGGTTCGCACTGTTCGGGTACAAGACATCAATCCGCCAAGTTATGCCATAGCGCGTTTGAGCACTGATGGATGGGTAGAGATCGGATATTCCTGTCTGGTGCGAAAACTCGACGTAGTAACTGGGCCAGGACGTGGCGTCGACCACACCTGGTTTGTAGATGATCCGATAGTCTCCGGAACCGGAACGTTGCGCGCACCAAGCGATTTGCGGCATCCTGTACGCATCGACCGCGACCGATGAGAACCGGTCATAAATCGTCCCAACACCTCCGGTCACGCTTAATTCACCCAGCCAACTCGTGCCATCGTATTTTTTCGTGTACAAGCCGTAGTACCGGTTGTCGTAACTGAGGATAAGGTAGTTAGTTGCCGGTGCAAGGCTCGGATGCCAAACGTATGAGGGACTGGATACACCGGTAATGGTCTTCAGCGAGTCCCAATTTGCACCCAGATTCGTTGATCTCGTATAGCGAGGGCCGGCGCTGCTGCAGACCACTACTACCAGCTGAGTGGACCCAAGTTCTGCAAGAACGGGGTAGATATTCCACTGGTTCTGCTGAATGATAGCGATGCTTTCCGCTGTCACCGGCCGGAACGGGTTTCCCCACGTGTAGCCACCATCCGTGCTCTTGTTGTACCAAAGCGCAAATGCATTGGCGTTGAGCTGGCGTTGCCAGACGACGTGAACGGATCCGTCATGCGCAACGACGATACTCGCATCACTGTTGCTTCCATTGCCCGCGCTGATCCTTGTCGTCGTGTCCCACGAAGCGGAGTTGAGATCTTTCCGACGATAGACGATCTCTCCGCCACTTTCAAAGACTTCGTGGAACTTGGTCCCGTGGATTGTCGCATGCCGTTCGCCAGAGTATGCGGTAGCACCCGTGGTGGTCGACTTGTTCTGGTAGGCAAAGCCCTGGGCGGTGGGCTGATAGAAGACAGAGTCGGTCTTGTCGAGGTAGTTGATGTCTGCTGACCATCGGCAGTCTGCGAGGCCATTTGTGAGTTCATAGCGACCTACTCCAACAGGGTCATTCAACGCAACGGTGAACAGTGTGTATTCTTGACTGGCCTGCCAATTCAGAGCTGAGGCTGTTGTGGTCTGGAATCTTTGATACGTGTAGGTACCGATGTTGCATGTGTCCCCGAACTTCACGAAGCCGTACGTGGAGGATGTCAGTGTCCCAAGATTGAATCCACAGTTGGTCTTCCATCGTATTGTCACGGTTGCTTCGCGGAGAGTATCCGTGGTCGAAAAGCCAATCGAGGGTTTCGCCTTCACATTTGCACTTCCCCACGTGACGATCCCTACTCCCGCTTTGATAGCACTTGAACTTGACACGCTGTCAAATGATAGCCCCGAATGAGGGTCAGGGCCAACGTAGTTGATCTTATATCGAATAACCTGACCTTTCAAAATCTTTAGGTCACGTACAATGCTGGAGTCGTGAATCTTGAAGCTGAGCGTCAATCTGATTGAATCATCTTTGGTGCCGTACAAGCGAATCAGATAACTCCCAACTGTTGGCTGAAACTCAGGATTTGTCATGAACTCGTAGACATCACCCGTTTGGTCGTCAGGCGAGTTGTCAAGACTCGGTGTGGCCTTGCTCATGAAAACCGAATGCGCAATCTCTTTGTAGGAGCGGCCCACCGCAGGGTCAATGCCCTCTCTATGTCCAAGCGGATCTACAACTAGCAATCCGGCAGAGGTATCAACGGCGATGTCAAAGCCTTCGACCTGTTGCGCGTACAATTTCGTTCCCGTGAACATCAGCCCCGCAACGGCTGCAAGGATTGAGATCCCAAGAAATCTCATTGCGATCTTCGATAGAATAGTCATACTCTACTCACCTCGACTTAAAAATGACGGCATTGTAAATCGTGTTGCTGTATGCACCCAGCGTGGTGTTTGTCGAAAATCCAGGATCCAAAATGTTGTACATACCTCCAGTCTTGTCAGTGACCGCTACCCAGTGCTCATGAATCTTCGTGCCGACCGAGTATTGGACCTTGACCATCACAGTGTAGCTGTCCGACTGAAGGTACTGATCTATGTCCGTTTCCTGCAAACTCCCAGTTTCGGGCAGACCCATCACATCCAAGCTCACTATGTCTTGAGATTCAAATTTCAGTGCTCTCGATGGGTTAACGGAAAGTCTCATCTTGCCCTGATAACCGTCTTGATATTGTTGAAGGTATGTATTCAACTTCCCGGGATCTACATCGTCCACACCCATTGCGTACATACACATGGCCATCGAGCTCAAGAAGCAACCTTTCTGTGAAACGGTCCAGTAGACCCCGGTCGAGTCCTTTGGCTTCGACCCATAGTTCGCAGTTCCCCAAGGAAAAGTTCCCTGGGAAAACCTCTTCCAATTCAGCTTTCTTCGTAGGTAAACGGTGTCCGTACCACTTTGCCCAGATTGTCCAGGGGCGGACGCCTCTAGGAGAAAAGCTGCCACCGATATTGTGGGCCGAATTTTTGCTGCGATCTTCACTTTCCCAGCCTTCGCATCTGAGTAGGCGATATTGGAGAGGAGGGACGAAGCAGTGTCTCCTTGTGGACCGACGAGCACAGCATCATGTTCATGCCCCGATGTCAACCCTGCAAGTGCGACAGATATTTTCATTGTATCGGGAGCCGGCACCTCTCGGCCTAACGTCGATTTGGCGATAACTGTGATCGGGGATACGTTCTTAACAGTATCGCCATAGATGAGCGTATCGCGAAGCGGGTTTACCGAAAGCTGAGCGAATCCTGAGTCGGCGTAGGTTAGATAGACATTTAAGCCAATTGAATCACAAATATAGCAACGGCCACTTTTGAAGAGATATAGATTCCAATTGGGCCCACTGCCAGAGAAGCCTTTGCAGCTATCAGCCCAAGCATTCGACCAGTAGGTGAAGCGCAGAGTGTCTCCCTCATGTACGGGGAAGAATGGAGTTCGGTCGTAACTGTCCCGAGTTGAAAATTCGTTGACCTTCACTGGGTGGTTCGTGCATGAATTGGAAAAGTATCCCCAACCACTGTGCCAATCGCCTGAGTACCGATTGCTGCAATAATTCCAAATCGAGTCGATCAGTTGTCCCAAGGGAGTTGAAACAATCAGGCGCGCATTGGAAGGAATGGTTGATTCCGCTTGGGTTGCATCCAGAAACCAGATCTGCATAGTGCCATCAGATGGCGCAATCAAGAAGGAAGTGCTCACCGGCTCCCCAATCGAGAGGACCACAGAATTCCGAGGCGATGGGTTGATGGATATCTTTTCGCGAATCGTGACTTGAGAGATCAAGGAGCTTGAGAATGAGATGCAGAAGAACAGAATTGCGATTGCGCGGCGGACTGTCTGAGCGGAGCGTTCGGGGGATTTCATGCTCATTCCACGTTGAGTGCTGATGGACAACGGATTCGGCAAGCCCAGTCGATCCCGCTAACTGGATCAACCGACCTGCATCGTTTGAATCCGCCTCCTTCTCACATCAAGCGTTCAGCGGCCTTTGCACGTTTCCCTCAAGCGCCAAAACGACAAAAGCCTTTTCATTATCACGACGAAAAGGCTTATGTCTCAAAGGGCGGGACAACAGTCTCAATATACTTCCGACGCTTCCGTTTGTCAATGGAAAAAACTGGAAGTAGCCATTTCTTAACACACTCATGTGCGTTCATCGAGGAGAAACACGACAATCCTGAGACCAAGCATCAGGATTCGCTTGATTTGAACCATGAAGGATCAGCAGAGTCGTCAGCGTGAAGGTAGCATTCGAATTTCCGTTTGACCTACCTCAATGGTAGTACCAATTTGAGCGTTGGATTCAATCCATTACATACATCTTTTGCTTCAATCTCGTAGAGAGTCTTGCAAGCGTGTATCCGAGCGAGCACGTGCTGGCCCCCCTTAGTAAATTCACAGTAGGTCCACTGCTATCCAGCCAAGAGTGGACCTAGCCATAACAGTGGTTGGAGCGGTTGAGGTACGGGTTATGAGAATACAATTAGATAGCTCTCTATTTCAAATAATCATCTTGGGGGACTGCATTCTTCAGGGTGGTTGTCGTTGATTGGGTTTCAAATGTGCCCAAGCGACACAATGCCGAGCACGATCATCTCGATTTGAACGAGGTGCTGAGCCGACTCTCCTCATCCAGACAATGGTGTTTGAATCAAGCATTAATGAATGATCGAGGGCCTGTTGTGCCTGCTATTAGGCACGGGCACGCGGACTATGAGAGCACGACAACTTTCATCTCGGTTACATAGTCAGTGATCAACTGCTCAAGCGCTGCTCTCTTCTCGCACTGCCCACCGGTCACCGGATGTCCCAGTACACAGCGCGACTAAAGAGCGAGTCTTAATGAATTTTGCTGCCTAGCGGCTGGGTCGAGTTCAATGGGTGCATCGAATGCCTTGACTCTGGCGGAGAAAAGAGGTCGGCATTAGTCAAGAGCAATATGAAAGTGGCCAACACTGCCATGAAAATTTCGCAATGTCCACTTTTTGCTGTCACGGAGTCATCGACATCGTGCGCGATGAGTGCCACCTTATTTATGCTCTTTTTACGAGACTGGGTGCACCTCCGGGGCACAAAGTGTCGCGACGTGTAATTTCCCACCAAAGTTGACCCGTTTTTCCCTCTGAAAATTGACCCACCCCCAGACGGTCACCGTCGCCTGCAGAAGATTGGCTATCTTGACTCTTCGATAGCTACAGTCTGACGACAGGAGACATATCCCGGTGCTAACTATGGAACAGTGGGGCGGCCTTCCCCGGCAACGGGAACGTAGGCGCGGAGAAAAAGGAGCTGGAAGAGCTGCGTCGAGAGCTGGCCCGGGTGAAAGAGGAGCGGGAAATCCTAAAAAAAAGGCTATGGCCGTATTCTCACGACGGCCGTAAGGAGGTATGGCTTCATCACCGAGCATGCCGCTGAGCACTCGATCGCACTCATGTGCCGCGTGCTGGGGGTATCGAGGAGTGGCTATTATGCGTTCTGTCGTCGGCGACCAAGTCGTCGTGCGCTGGCCAATGTGAGGATCCTCGAGGAGATCCGTCGGGTGCATCGGGAGAACCATCAGACGTATGGCAGTCCTCGGGTGCATGCAGAGCTGAAGGCGCGCGGAATCGCCTGCGGTCGGCATCGGGTAGGACGCCTGATGCGCACGGCGGGCATTGCCGCGAAGATGCGGCGTCGCTACCGCACCACCACGCGAGCCCGCACGGGTGCGCGGTACGCCCCGGATCGTGTCCAGAGGAACTTTGTCGCATCGCGTCTGCACGAAGTCTGGACCAGCGACATCACCTACATCTGGACGAGTGAAGGCTGGCTGTACCTGGCGGTGGTTCTCGATCTCTTGTCGCGGGTCGTTGTTGGCTGGGCGACGGGCATCCGTATCAATGCCGAGCTGGTCTGTGATGCCGTCCGCTCGGCGATCGTGCGGTACCGCCCGCATGGCGAGGTCATCTTCCACTCGGATCGCGGAAGTCAATACACGAGCGACACGCTCAAGGGTTTTCTGAAGGAACAGATGGTCGCATCGCAGATCACCTTCCTCCAGAGTCATGGAGCAAGTTGCTACGACAACGCAGTGACTGAGTCGCTCTTCCACAGTCTCAAAACCGAATGGGTCTGTTTTGAACATTACGAGACCCGTCGTGACGGCCACGACAGCGTGTTCAAGTACTTCGAGACCTTCTACAACCGGACACGTCGTCACTCGTCACTCGGGTATCTCAGTCCAAGTCAAAAGATGGATAATTACATAAACGAAAAAGCTTAACAACCTGTCCGCCAAAAGAGGGGAACTTTAGATCTCCTCATCATCGACGAGATCGGTTATCTCGATCTTTCCAAGAAAACCGCCTCACTCTTCTTCCAGCTCATCAGCAAGCGCTATGAGAAGGGCTCCATCATCATTACGTCCAACAAACCACCCGAGCACTGGGGCGAGATCTTCCAGGATGACGTCATTGCTGCCGCCATTCTCGATCGCCTCCTCCACCACTCCTATCCGTTCTTCATCCAAGGAGAAAGCTATCGCATGAAAGCCCTTCTCGAACGCGCTGATCCAACACGCGCTGTCGCGACGCCGAAGGAGGGCGGCACCGCACCCGGCAATGTGGCGACCCCGACATGACGACGACCGCCCCAAGCCGAACGTTGAACACCAACAAAGAAATCACTACGTTCTGAGGTGGGTCACATTCAGAGAGAAACATGGGTTACTTTTCAGAGGGAATTTACAGGAATATGTACAATACCTTCTCACTATTATCCTGATAGTCCTGAAGCCATTCCTGAAACAAGCGGGGCAACTGCCTGAAGCTCTTTTCACTCTCTGTCGTCAAATCGAGATACACCTGGCCTTTTGGCGGCGGGGAATCAAGGATGAACACCTGCTTAATGCGGCTGGCCGCGGTATCAAATCCAATTTGTGAAGACATCAAAGCCCGGATAACCTCCATGATGTGCATTTCAATCAATCCAAACGATCGGCATGACCTAACGAGTTTTTCTAGCTCAACCGCCGACTGTTTCGACTGATTACCTTTCGATTGGATCCCCAGCAATACGTCCAGTGCTAGCTTCCGGAGTTTTATCCGCATGAATCGTTCCGTCCCTTGAATATCACTGCCAAGTTCAAGCCATTTTTGTAGAAGCTGTTGTGCTCTTTGTATATCTGTGCTGACAATGAATGCCTCGCAGGCGTAAACGATAAACTTCTGGTTCTGAAGATCCTGAATGCTGACATACCACTTTTGAGTGAAGAAGTTCGGCATTTTCGCGGCATATTTCGCGGCAACGTCCACATGCTTACATGCAAAAGAGAAATCTGCCTCCAGGGAAAAAAGACCTATTGCCGAGACATGCTGCCAATAGCGCAAGTACCATCGAAACCGTGGGTTAGCAGACTTGCCACTCACCCGATTCAAGCGCTCCTCCCGCTTGGCGTAGATCGCAGCCACACCAAATCCCTCATATGCTCCACGAAGATCCGGCGCTGGTCGATTACGCAGGCATCGAGCAGCGCTGGTCTCTGACGCCAAAGCACGATTTAGCAGGGCATTGGTTCGATCGGCAACGTCAGGATTCACGAGCTTTTCCAGCATCTCTGCAGCCCGTAAGAACGAACCGATAGCTTGAGATGGTTTCTTTTCTCGCTGATAGATATGAGCCTGCAGACGCATCGCCATCGCTTTTCGACGCGACAACCACTCCTGTCCCATGATTTCCGCGAGCGATGGAATTCTATGAGCAACAAAAAGGAACTCGTTGTTCGACTTCCTCGCCCTTATCAATTCTTCAAACGTTGCTTCACGAGCCCACCCTTTGCGTGCTGTGGTAGTAAGCCTCTCGTGCCACAACCGCAGGCAGAGTCGTCTGACTAATATCGAAAAGGATTTGTGAGAACTTAGTTGAGGAGCGCTCGATAAGAAATCGACAATCTCCGTTTCATGCTGAAGAAGGAATTCGGCATTTGCGGAGCTTCTCTCTAATCTTGCGAGTGTCCTGATTTGATCTTCCAATACTTTTCCCAATTCGATCAAATCCCCTTCAATTCGAGACTGCAACATGCATAGGTTGATCCAAGAGAAGTACTTAGGATTCCCGTTGCGGCACTCGACCGAAAACAATCAATTGGCCCAGCATCAATAACCTCAAGTCATCTGTACAGACACGTGTTTGGCCTCTATTTTTCAGCATCTTTCCGAGGTTGACAAATTCAGATGGGCTATGATAAAATATCCCCAGAACCTTGACCTGGCATCCATGCGTGTTCTAGGGCGCAAAACCCGTCGTTGGTGCTCGAAACAACTGGAACAGACGCCAACGGAGTGGGGATCCTCCACTGTCTCGTGATGATGACAGTAGGTGTCTGCGAGCATGATTCCATCCGGCATCGAACGAGGAACAGCTTGGATCTTAACAATTTCGGAAATCATCACAGTTTATCACCCCCTCTGCAACTTCAGCCAAGTCAGTTGCAGAGGGGATTTTTTCGGTTCTAATCAACAACCCCCGTCCACGACGTTATGACTTCTTTCGAGGAGGAGGCGCGGCGGAGAAACCTGGAGCGATGGAAGGTCCTGAATGCAGGATCCGGAGAACGTTCACGAGCGGCATGAGACGCGACGTGGCCTCGTCGTCGCTAAGCTTCTCCGGATGATCTTCCGGTATTCCTTCTTGAACCGCTCGAGGGTATTTGGGTTGATCGCCATATTCAAAAGAATAACAGGGCCGGTCACCCAGTTACAGGGCGGGAAGAACTGCCGGATGGGACAACTTGCGAAATCAGCTGTGTCGCGGCCTGATGGTGGGTGTGAAGCGGAAGGAGTTGGTAATGACCATCGACGGAGACTTGAGCTCGCGCTTATGTTCTCCGTGTTCCTCCCCACGCTTCTGACTGCCGTGTTCAAGGCGGGTAATCTGGCGGCGACGTTCCAGAATCTCGATGCCATGATGTGGCCGATTCCCTGGTATCAAACAATTTCCAGGCCAGACCACGTGCGTCCTGCGGATTCTATGACCAGGAATCCGGCGGTTCGCCGCGTAGAGAGCACAGCTCGCTTTGCTCGATCATGGATCTCAGATTGGTTGGCATCACCCTCGAAATTGTACTCCGCAGTCGGTAAATGGTACGTCTTGCCTTCACCCGATGTGATGAATCGGGAAAATCCTTCCAGCTCCATCGACTCGTGAAGAACGGCGTAGTCTTCTTCGGTTGCGTCGTGTAGCTCCACTCGCGTCGTGAATGCTGCCATCGGTGCACCGTCATATGATCTGGTCAGGCCCTTGCGCAGAAGGATCTACAAGAACTGACGCCGCTCCTCAAGGAATCTTGAGGACAGTCAAAAGCCCTCTGAAACGCTCGGTTGCTTCGGCATTGCTCAGTTTCTTCAGGAAGCCTTTCGGCGTTTTGGCTCCCCGCCATACGGAGACCCTTCCGCAAAAAACAACGGCAGGTTTCTCTAAGCATTTAGAAGATCTCTCCAATAATCAGAGGATTGGAATCGGTATCGCGATCGGAGTAGTCTTCACTCCTCGTGACGATTTTGAACAACGAAGTTTCGCCACGGTGTTTCACTCCGGCGCTCCATAATCGATTCTGTACACTGAGATGATCTTCTGAGTACTAGTTGGTTCGGTGCAGACGAAAATGAAATGGCCTGCGGCGTGTAGGAATCTGCCCGGGAGATGGAAATCTGCTGTCAACGCTTCTCCGCTTCTCTTGTTTATGTTGAGGTAGAACTCTTCCTCGAAGCGGTCTGTGGAACCCTTTCGCCGGTCGAAATATTGGGTGAAAATGTAGTCTTTGGTGCATCGCACTGTGCTCATGTAAGACCAAGTCGGTATCCATTCTCTATATTCTTTCAAATCTTTCGGACAAGGTTTGGATGGAATGCGGAATCCCGATCCGGCCCCAGTGACTGTCTTTCTCAGATTCCCGTCTGAATCAAAGAGCATGAATCCAGAGAAGTGACTTTGAACGACGCAGACCGTCCCATCCTCTCCGATATCAAAGTGCACCTCAGGACTCAAAGGGGATAGCTTCCCGTATAGCTCATCAAAGTATCCGAATCTCCGCTCCAGCTTCTTGGAAGTCAAATCGTAGATCCCGATCTGAGTAGACTTATAGAAGTCGTAAGCCGAATATTGTTTTTCAAAAACACCCAAATACAACCTGTCTTTGTAGATGCGTGGAATCCCAAGGACAAACAGACTCCCTGAATCAACAGGGATCGAATCTGTTTTAGTGCCCGTCGCGGAAAACTTGAAAACTGAGCTTGTTGCCAGGTCGTTCACATACAAGTTCCCTCTCTCGTCCATAGTGATTCCGGTCATGGCAAGCGGACGGGAAAGACCGATATTGCGAAGATACCGACCATTGGTGTCAAAGATCTTCACTTTTCCATCGGATCCGTCGGCAAGATACATTTGTCCCTCAGGATCGGTGGTCATGTCAACAAGGTACCCAAGCAATGATTGAGGGGAGACAGTCAACGGCATCTCTCGTACCTTTGTTAACTTAACATTGTTCATTGGTTTTTGAGACGTGCAGTTGATACTCAACATAGACGCAAGAAGGAGTGAGAGCAGCACCCATCTCAGCATGTGGAATTCAAGGAATTTCATGTTCGATCCTGGAAATCAATTCTCCTTCCTCTGGCGAGCCAACGGCAATTCCCATCTGCCTTTCTTCGATTAGCTTGGCTTTGACGAAAACAAAACTTTTGGGCATGTAGTCTGGCCCAAGCAATCCACGCGACAGTGAGTAACTTGAATCATAGATGATACGAAATCTGACGCCAGAGTCGTCAAGATATCGCCTAAGGAGCATTGTGTTCGGTGCCCGGACAATTCCGACGACATCCATTCTTGACCCGAACAACTGGAAGATCTTGTTCCACACGGGAATTTCTTTCTTGCACCTCCAGCAGTCAAAGGGCGAAAACACGAGAAGCACCTGGAGGCGAAGGGGGTCTGGTAGAAGTGGGTCGCCTGAGGTATCTCTAACTCCGAGGCCTAGTACCGAAACCGGGTCCGTCTTCGGATTTCTCTTGTTGAGCACCAGTACCGCTGCCATCAAGAGAGTCAGTGTTATTACTATGTATACTCTTGTTCGGCTGCGTAGCATGTTTTTATAGGTGCCAGTCACAATTGACCTGGCACCCATCTTATATGACGACGTGGATCAGCCTTCCTCTAGAGGCACGCAGTTGTACGGGATCGCGATGCACCATACCAATCCGGGCTCTCCGTCAGGAAACAGAACCCAGTACGGCGCGGGGAGGGTGTTTGGCTGTACATTCCCCGGTGGTGGAGGAGGCACTGCTCTCCCGAGCTTTAGAGGTCCCGCCATAGCTGGCGTGAGCAGCGAGAGCGACACGAGCAGCGCCATCGCTGCGCCGCACTTTCGAAGAACATGAGCAGTTTTGGATTTCATTGATGCCTCTCTATTGTGGAAGTTGGTTTGTCCCGTCCTTGTTTGTCAAGGAGCAGGCGTTCGGGGCGACGCTGAATGACGGCCAGAGAGTGAGCAGCCATCGCGATAAGAACTCCATCGAGCAGAATCTCTTGAGGTGCCCTCACTGTGAATAACCCACCAAAACATCCACAGGGCAACTCGTTGCCAATGGCATAGTAGCCGAACAGAAGAAAAGCGGCGTACACGGTCAATGACACTATCGAAATTACAAAGGCAATCGCGGTTTGGACATCCAGGACAATCATGAATCCGAGTGAAAACTCCGAGAGAGGAACAAGCACAGCGAGATAGGAAATGGCCGTCTCGGGAAAGGACATTCCTTTCAAGTACAACTCCATATACGAATCATTGAAAACCTTGGTGATTGAAGAGAGAATGAAGACACCTCCAAAGAGCCATCTTACCGTTTCTTGCATATGTCGCATTCGACTCAAACACACCCAAGTTGTTCTTTTCTCGCTTCTGTCATTGGACAGATGCCGAAGCCATGAGCTGCGCGTCGAAAACGCACAAAACACTCACATTGCCCGTAATGCTGAGAGTCGCTCAGATGATCCTTGGGCCCGATGTGTAGCAGGACTCTTTTGCTGACCATCTCACCACGCAGTTCGAGAGAAGAGACCCCCTCTGCCTGATGGGCGCGCGCTACCTGAGCAACCACACTGGTCTGCAAAGAACATTCTTGTGCGGGTGAGCGATGAAGGGCGGCGAGCACTACAACTAAAACTGCCCACGCCGCAAAAAACAAAATAACCTCCCCCACCCAACATGGATGAAAGAGGTTCCGTCTCTTCACGTTCTCTTCTAAGACCCCTTCGCGCACTCTATCAGAATCAGAGTTGCCGAAATGCGCTCCTGCCTCTCTACGCAATTCGATAATCAAAGTCAAGGTATTTCTGCAAAGAACTTACACACAAGAAACGACTCGGCTGGTCGACTGTCAGATAAGCCGCCCGCAAGCGCCTCATCATTCGGAGCGAGTTTTTGAGCCATTGGGTACCCGCTTCAAATTCGATATTCCATACCTGGAGAGTAGCAATCCCACGCAGCCTTCTCCTAATTGGGTAAAGATGCCTGAAGGGGCAATACTGACTTCGCAATCTCGACTTCATCGCTCAGAAACCAAAAACCCTCATGCAATGAGGGAATTATAATTGTCGTCAAACAATCGACAAAAGCGAAAGAGAAAGCCCGATGGACGTCGGGCTTTTTCTTTTTCACTGTTCCCACGACGGAACTCGTGTCCGGTTGAGGACTCGCTCCGTCGGGTCCGAAATCCCGGGCACTCTTAAGTTCAGCCACCGTTGTCACCTATGATTCTCGTCTTTTCTTCCAGTAGTCTCCGCTTTCCCGTCCTGCTTCGTGTAACCATTCCTCCCAAGGGCATCGAGACTCTGAGTCGCACCGCACAGGAGACTGCATGAGGTTTTGCCACGAGTTGCGGGCATCCTGTCGTTGACATTCCATCTGGCCCTTCCTACCTTCTATTGCTCTCCTCATCTGAGCCGCATCTCTGTTCTGCCCCATAGTTTTCCCCTTTTTTCCCACGTATGCGAGCCGCGGATGTGTAGGCACAAACATACATATTGGGACATTGCTGGAGTTCTCCGGTCTGGCGCGATCGCACTGAGCTTACTTGTTCTGAGTTTTAACAGCCTCTTCGCGCAGGAGAAGCTCCTCCCCGTCTTCGACTTCAGACGCCTGACTACTGCCGATGGACTTCCCAGCAATAAGATGCGTTCAAACGTCGTTCGTGACCGCCAGGGCTTCATCTGGTTTGGCACCGTGAACGGTCTTGCACGATATGATGGGTACGCATGCAAAATCTACCCCGAATTTAGTTTCACGAACGACGCTTTGATTCTTCACGTTGATACAAAGGGGCGTCTTTGGGTTGGCACATTTGGAGCCGGCCTCAGTCTGTACGATCCGACGAGCGACCGATTCGTCAAATTCATCCCCCGGCAAGATGATAGCACGTCGCTGCAAGGGCTGAATGTCAATACAATCTGCGAAGACAATTCGGGGATTCTCTGGCTTGTAGGAGACCGCCAACCGGGCATCGTGTGGCTTGATCTCGGGATAGCCACGAACGAGACAAATGCCGATAGTGTGGCATCTCACGCCCGATTCCACAATATGTACCATGAGGGTTTCAGGGATGGGGTGTGGAACGTGGACAAATGGGATGACACTTGTGCTTTGGTCACGACTGTACACGGAGTGTTCATCTGTAATCGGAAGACCAACGCTATATCGGTTCCCATGCTCCCTCCTGTGTCGGGGCTGAATCTTGATACTGTCTTCGTTACGAGTCTGTTCTGGGAAACGCCACGGAGACTTTGGATCGGCACTCTTTTACACGGGCTGTATCTGTTTGATCAGGCCAGCGGCTCTCTGACAGCGTATCATAAACGGCCTGCAAATGCCGGCAGAACGAGAGACGACCATATCCAGGGACTTCAGGGAGATCGAAGCGGCAGATTGTGGATATATTGCTACACCACGGTAGATTTCTTCGATCCATCCTCAGGTGCCTACCAGGACTATGTATTCTCTTCCGCTGGGCCCGGCAGATCGACGTATACAAGGATGTCAGTTGATAGCACAGGCATACTCTGGATACCCACGGCAGATGACGGTTTGTACTTCCTGCCACCTGCATCATTCCGATTCCCCCGGCATGCACTAAAGGGAACTTCCGGACGACCGAAGGAAATGGAAACGATCGACCGCTGGAGTGATGGCTCATACTGGATCGGAGTCGAAGGAAAGGTGGCGAGGGTCCAACTGGAAAACCTGAGCGTTCTCGAGACCGTGGATCTGTTCAAGGGAGAAAGGAGTGAGTCCGATCGCGCCGGTGTCTCGACTTCGTACGACGATGGGAAGGGAATGCTCTGGTACGGAACGTCGGGACTTGGTCTCTATCGATTCGAACCGAAAACAGGTCGAGTGAAGAACTTTCGGTCTCCGACTCAATCGGCAGGACCATGGTTAAGTCCTACTGCTCTGAGTATCATTGGCGTGGGTCGTGATTCTCTTTGGATTGCAGCCGGCGAGGATGGAATTCTGAGCTTTGATACCCGTAGCGACATCTATTCTGAAGTACAGCATACTCGAGGCGGGAATGCAGTACACATTCTGAAAGACCGTGAAGGCAAGATCTGGATATCAGATGAAGCCCGAGGCCTGTTTGTCTTTGACCCATCAATCGCCGAGTGGGAACACTATAGGTACAATCCGAGCGATCCCGTGTCGATCAGGAATTCTGATCACCATAACATCTACCAGGATCCCCAGGGGAGAATATGGATTGGATGCGACACTCTTGATCTCTGGGAGCCGGTGACCAGATCCTTCAGACACTTCCCGAATCCCGCCTTTGGAGATGTCACTTCTGCAAAACCACTTGGAAGCGATAAGAGAGGAAGGTTGTGGGTTCAGTACCAGGACAAGGGGCTTGCTATACTTGACCCGACCGGGGGGAAGTTCGCCAATTTTGATTATTCCGACGGCGTTGTTGGCCCCATTGCAATGTCGTCACTTCCGGATGGAAGAGTAATACTTGTAGGATATGGCGGCATGAACATTGTCGATCCCGACAGCGTGTTCAAGTCACAGCCTCCACCGCCGCTCGTCATCACGAAGGTTCTCTTAAATGACAGCTTGGATGTTCCATTACAGAAAATAACGTCCCGACCAGCTCTGCGCCTGCCGTCCGATCAAAACGTTCTTGAATTCGAGTTTGCAGCAATCGACCCCGGGGCGACTCACTTGATCGAGTACTTCTACAGGCTGGAAGGACTTGAAGGTTCCTGGGTCCATCCGGGTGACCGGCGCTTCGTACGGTATCCGGGTTTGAGTCCGGGCAATTATGTCTTCAGAGTCAAGGCGGTCAATAAGTTCGGTCGATGGCCTGATCAGGAAATCGCCCTTGCAGTATTGATCGCTCCCCCGTGGTGGCGGACGGCATGGGCTTATGCCGCCTACGTATTCTTCTTTATTGGACTGCTCTATACAGGCAGCCGAATGCGCTTGCGTCAGGTTCGTTTACAGCACGAAGTGCACATGGTGCAATTCAAGGCAGAGCACCTTGCGGAGGTTGACCATATCAAGTCTCGATTCTTCGCCAACATCTCACATGAATTCCGGACGCCACTCACCCTGATACTCGGGCCGATTCAAAAATGGAGCGACAAGACTCACGAGGAAGATGAGAAGAAAGATCTGCGAATGGCTGAGCGCAACGCCTACCGTCTTCTCAGGCTTATCAACGAGTTACTCGATCTTTCTAAGCTCGAGGCAGGGGCGATGAAACTGCGGGCATGCCGAATGAACATAGTGCCGCTCGTCAAAGGCATTGCCTACTCGTTCGCATCGTCGGCCGGAATGCGAGGAATTGCCTTGAACGTCATTGCTGAAGAAGACGAGATTGAGACCTACTGCGACAGGGACATGGTGGAGAAGATTCTGAGTAACCTTCTGTCGAATGCGTTCAAGTTCACTCCGGAGGCGGGATCGGTGTCGGTGCGGCTGACAACGTCATTGCTTCGGCAAACAACGCCTGGCAATGACATTGTAGCAAGCGATTATGTTGAGCTCTCGGTTTCCGATACCGGGATCGGCATTCCACCAGACCAGCTCGACAAAGTCTTCGACCGTTTCTACCAGGTGGATGCTTCGCAAACACGAGAGCAGGAAGGATCGGGGCTCGGATTGGCGCTTGTGAAGGAGCTCGTTGAATTGCATCATGGGACGATCCAGGTGGAAAGCGAAGTTGAGAAAGGAACGACTTTTACGGTACGAATTCCGCTCGGACGAAACCACCTGAAGGATGACGAGATCGTCGAGGTACCTGAGAGTGTCGAGCCAGTGAGACCTGAAGCGGAGGGTATTCCTCGTGACATGACTGCTGAAGAAATGCCGGGAGATTCGGATTTACGACAAGCCAAAGGTGAGAAACCCATCGTCCTTGTCGTTGAGGACAATGCCGACGTTCGCGCATACATCAAGGACTACTTGGTTCCGATGTACCAGGTAGCAGAAGCCCGGGATGGAGCCGAGGGGATCGAGAAGGCGGAGGAGATCGTCCCCGATCTGATCCTCACCGACGTGATGATGCCGAAGAAAGACGGCTATGAAGTGTGCCGGACGTTGAAGCGTGATGAAAAGACCAGCCATGTCCCAATCATCCTTCTCACTGCGAAGGCCGAAAGTCAGGACAAGCTTGAAGGGCTGGAGATTGGCGCCGACGATTACCTTATCAAACCGTTCGAGCCGAAGGAGCTTCTCGCCAGGGTCAGGAATCTCATCAGTCTACGACGGAAGCTGAGAGACCGATTTAAGGCCTCGGTTCCGTTAAAGCCGGGTGAAATTGCGATCACGTCCATGGATGATGCATTTCTGAAAAAAGTCATGGCGGCAATCGAGCAGCATATGGGGGATGAGCATTTCCACATTGACGAGCTCGGTGCCCTGGTCGGGATGAGCCGGAGACAACTGCACCGTAAACTTTCCGCTTTGACAAACCAGGGACCGGGGGAATTTATTCGATATGTTCGCCTCCACCGGGCACTGGAGCTGCTTCAGAAAGATGCTGGTACGATCTCAGAAGTCGGTTACAGGGTCGGGTTCAGCGATCCCTCCTATTTTTCGAAGTGCTTCCAGCAGCAGTTTGGCATTGCCCCCTCCGGTATCAGGAAATCAAAGGCGGAGGCCGAAAGTTCAGGGAAGACGACATACAGGCCTTCCTGACCGGGCTTTCCCAACGATCGATCTGCTCTGCAAGTTACAGAACTACCCAGAATTGGCACTAATCTCCTAGGTACCCCCGCCCTCTGTTTTGCTACCTTTGGATATTCTCGGCACATGATCCAACTGGTCTTGCAAAAGGAAGGGATGGCGGGTTGATAGGTTTTGCTGCGCTACCGTCCTACCTGACGACACACCGATTTGCGTGAGCCAACCCTCCCAAAGTCCTCTTTGTACAATACATGGAGGCCCGTTATGAAGAACCTTTTCAAAGTGTGGTTGCTGTCTATCGTCCTTTCGTTCGGCATCGTCGATGCATCCGGACAATTCACGTGGACAAAAGATGCTCGTAATCCTGTCCTCTCTGGGGGGACGAGCGGAGCCTGGAACGCTCATATTGCGGAACCATGCGTGCTCTTGAACACCGATTCCTCGAGGTACGAGATGTGGTTCGTGGGATTCACCGGTGCCCCTGGTCCCAACAATGACTACCATCCCTACAAAATTGGTTACGCTTCCTCAACGGACGGCATTCACTGGTCGATGTATCCTTCACCAGTTCTTTCCCCTACCGTCAGCACCTGGGACGCGTATACGACCGATGAACCGATGGTGATACGGGAGAATGGGCAGTACAAGATGTGGTACACGTCTTTCCTTTCCCCAACCTCTCCCGATTACCTTGGATATGCAACTTCGCCTGACGGTATTCACTGGACGAAGTACTCGGGCAATCCTGTCATGGGACCTGGGAAAGCGGCATGGGAGGTTGCCGGCCCATACGGCTGCTGCATCATACCGTTTCAGGGAGGATATAAGATGTGGTATGCAGGCGTCGACGCGACCTTTCTGAAAGACAATATCGGCTACGCGACCTCCGCAGACGGAATTGTATGGCTAAAGGACACCGTCAATAATCCCGTCTTGAGGGTAGGCCCATCCGGTCAATGGGATGATGGGTTAGTTGGAGTACCGCAGGTACTTCTCTCCAGCAACATTGCCTACATGTGGTATTCGGGGTATCGAAGCAGCACGGGTCCCCGGGCTGCAGGAGTTGCCACTTCGAACGACACGGGAAAGACCTGGACAAAGTACGCGAGTAATCCCGTGTTAGCGCCCTCGGGGGTGGGATGGGACGGGACCTGGCTCGAGGATGGGAGCGTGTTGCAGCGTGGAGACACACTTGATATGTGGTACGCTGCCGACGTGACTCCGTTTCCTTCAAACCGCTGGAGCATAGGTCATGCAACAGCAACTATCATTACTGGAATTGCCGAGAAAGAGGGTGAGGCACCGCACCAGTTCGTGCTAAGCCAGAATTACCCCAACCCCTTCAATCCATCGACAAAGATTCAATACACAATTGTCAACAGACAATTCGCAATGGTCAAGGTGTTTGATCTTCTGGGCAGGGAGGTGGCAACGCTGGTGAATGAGGTGATGCAACCTGGGACGTATACTGTTACGTTCGACGGTTCGCATCTTGCCAGTGGAGTGTACTTCTACCGACTAGAAGGGGGAGATTTTGTGTCAGTGAAGAAAATGGTCATTGTGAAATAGTCTCAGACCGACATTGGGAATAGGTTCTTGAAATAGCACATGCGAGGCGACTGTTCTACGTTATCAATTCTTTACGCGGACTATCTCGCTCTTAGGAAAGGGACACCCATGAGAAGATGCATGCTCTCCGTATTATTTGCAGCGATGTCATTCAGCATCGCAGTCTCTCAGGGGGTACAACAGCATGAACCGGGCCTGCAGGGGCTCATCTCTGCTGCGAGGGCTCGAAGCTCCGCACATCCTTGTGCATATCTCTCGACATACCAGTCTCCGAAGAGACCTGGACACTATAGCGCTCAAGATTGGCGGGCACTGGTAGACTCAATGTGGGGACCAGGCCTGCCTACGTCGACAAAGCTCCTGATCTTCGATACATTTTGGAATCTTATCGACAAGGAGTATGCAGGATTCCCCTATCTCGATGTTAAATGGGATTCACTGAAAGCGCTTTATCGTCCAGTGGTTGCCGCAGGCGTTAGCAGGGGGAGGTTTCAAGCGATCCTGGGTCAAATGTATCTCCCGCTCTGTGAAGTCCACACGTACATCGCTGACGGAGGCCTGGATAGCTCTTTCATCCAAGGAGACGCACTTGTCTTCAAGCCCGGCGTGCCAATGTTCTGGACGAACGGCTGGGGTCCTGCAGGAAATTTCGGGGCAGCACTGACACCTTTGATTGATAGTTCGCTTCTTGTTTACCGTGCCATTTCTTCTCATCCTCTCGGGCTGGTCCCTGGAGACATCATTTTGGGGTACGACAGGATCCCATGGAAGCGGTTGTACAAAGACCTTCTTGCCACGCAACTGCCATTGGAATGGTGGGATGGGCCATCTGGCAGCACATCAAGGAGTACGACGTATTCACTCCTCAGTTCGGCGGGAAACAACTGGAGCCTTTTTGATACCATTGACGTGGTGAAGTATGTCTCGGGAGACACAGTCCATCTTCCGACCGCCCACCTCGCCGGGCTTGATTGGTTTTCTTTGTACGCCACTGACCAAGTTCCAATTCCCGGTGTACAGATGCCCGACTACGCAAATGACACCTATATCTCCTATGGCACGATTGGCTCCATTGGATACGTATATGCGTCTCGCTGGAATGCAGCCGATGCGACCCCATTCGCGAATGCGTTGTCTGACCTTGTTACCGTAAAAAAGGTAAACGGTCTTATTCTCGACTTTAGATACAATCGGGGATCCCATGACAGCCGGATTGCTGCGGATGCAGGGCTGGATTATCTCTTCAGTCAGAATCCTGGTGGTTCAGCGCGATGGCAGAACGCGATGCGCAACGCTACTGATCATTTCAGTTTTACATACTCACCCCCCTTTGACCAAAACGTATCGATGCGGCCTGACTCCTACCCCGGACCGGTCGCCGTGCTCACTGGCCCGCATGCCAGGAGTTTCGGTGATCTCAATGCGTTCAAAATGAGATCGTTTCCGAATGTTCGATTCTTCGGTCTTCCAACGAATGGATCCTTCCCGACTCCTGGCTCGACCAATGAAATCGACGGTCAATGGGGAACGTGGTACTACAACCGCGCGGGCGGGCAGATGATGTCACTCGTGAACGATGAAGGTCTCCTCATGCACAGAGGCTTCCCCGTTGATGAGGAGGTATGGCTCACTCGCGACGGCGTTGCGAAAGGGAGAGACGACGTGGTGGAACGTGCTCTTGCGTGGATCACAACGACGATTGGTAGTGTTCAGGGAAAGCCACAACTCCCGAGGCAGTGCGCGCTCGAACAGAATTACCCCAACCCTTTCAACCCTTCGACAACGATTCAATACACAATTGTCAGCAGACAATTAGCGATTGTCAAGGTGTTTGATCTTCTGGGCAGGGAGGTGGCAACGCTGGTGAATGATGTGAAGCAACCAGGGACTTATACTATTTCGTTTGACGGCTCGAATCTTGCGAGTGGGGTCTACTTCTACCGACTGCAGGCGGGAGATTTCGCTGCAACGAAGAAGTTGCTCGTCATAAGATAAAACGATGGTCCAATTTCTCATTGTCCCTACGACAGAACTAAGACCCACGTGAGCCCCTCGACTCCGCTGAGTACCGCCGCAGAAGTCGCTCGGCGCGAAATCCCGGCCCGGTTTTTGGGCGGGATGTTTTGGCCGGATGTTTGTGCAGGATCCCGAACCCCGATAGGTGAGGTACCAGCTCTTGGAGAACCTCATGAAGTTCTGTCGCGTCCGGTATCCGTCACCCGAGGCAGGCCACGACCGCCGCGGCCAGGTTCGATGCCCGTGGTTCGCCAATCCGGAATGACCATAGATTCGGGACGTAGCCAAAGCCGACACCGGAATCGGGATCACCGAAGGCGACCGAGCCGCCGGAGCCGGGGTGACCGAACGACCCGGGCCCGACCCAGGGCATCGGCCGGCAGGCCCGCCAAAACCCGAGCGACATGTAGAAGGAGCGGTCGGCCGGAATATCTAGTCCCGGCGGAAGCCCGTTCATCCGCGTCCTGTCGGTCTGGACGACAGTCATCCTCTCGACCGTCGCCGGATCGATCAACCGCACGCCGTCGACCTCGCTCACCGTGGCCGCGTACATCCGCGCCAGCGATCGAGCGTCTGCGAACATGTTGCAGCAGGGGAACTCTGCCGCACGCCAGGCACGCGTGGTCGTGTAGCCGCTGGTGGGATCCAATGCGCCGCCGAGCACGCCAGCGCGGGCTTGCACGGAGCCTGGGCCCCATACGGCGTTCATCCAGGCGATGACCGTGTCCCTATCGAGGCCGGTGGTTTCGATCATCCCGGCGGTCATCTCCTCCATCGTGAAGGGAGCGGCGTACTCGATCCGTGCCACCCGTCCCTCGTGCTTCTCTGGCAGCCCGATCCAGGCACTCAACCCGAGCGGCGCAGCGACCTCGTCTGCGAGGAAGCGGCCGAGCGACTTGCCGGTGATCCGGCGCACGAGTTCCCCGACCAGGAACCCGAAGGTCACGCTGTGGTAGACGTGCTCAGTTCCCGGCCGCCACTCCGGCTTCTGCGCCTCGAGTGCCCGGATGACCGGATCCCAGGCGCAGGCCTCCTCGAAGGTCAGCGGTCCATCGATGACCGGCAGACCGGCCTGGTGTGAGAGCAGCCAGCGCACCGGGATCTGCTCCTTCCCGGCAGCGCCGAACTCCGGCCAGTACTTGACCACCGGAGTGTCCAGATCGAGCTCGCCGCGCTGCACCAGCAAATGGGCGCAGATCGCGGCAGCACCTTTGGTCGTAGATGCGACGGCAACGATGGTATCCTTCTTCCACGGACGGTTTGCCTCGCGATCGGCTCGGCCGCCCCACAGATCGACGACGGGCCGGCCACCGACGTAGACGCAGCACGCCGCGCCGACCTCGCCGGGGTTCCCTTCGAAGTTCGCACGGAAGGCATCGGCGACTTTCCCCCAGCCTTCCTCGACATGTCCCTGCACTCGTGTTCCGCTTGTCGTGCCCATTACGCGGCACCGCCTTTCACTTGGATTGCTTGGTGTTGAATGTTCTTCACTCCCTATATAATGGTAACCTTTGAAAGATCGACACCCAAACTGTTGAGCGCGGCAAAGGTCAATTTATCCATCCTTGCGCCGTCAAAGTTGATGGTTTTGAGGGCACGGTAGTATTTATTCGTCAAGGCAAACGCCGGAGAGAAGGACACATTTTTAAGTGTCGAGCCCTTAAACGTAGCTTCGTTCAACGTCGACCTGTCGAACTTGACGCCAATGAAGGTCAATCCGTCCAGGCGTAGCCCTCGCAGGTCACTATATTTGAAGTCCACACCGTTGAAGGTACAATGCTCGAAGACCGTTTTCCTAAGGTCGGTCATCGTCACCTTTACGTCGGTTAGTTTTGCATCGGTGAATTTTGCCCCGGTCAGATCTGAGGTGCTGAATTCGGTGCGCACAAGAATGGCTTTTTTGAAACTCGCATCCGTAAGATCAAGAGCGTAGAAGTTGCAGTCTGTCAGATTTGCGCCATCAAAATTGGCTTCGCGCACGTCGCTGGCCTTGAAGGAGCTGCCGGTCAGGTCCGCGCCCGAGAAGTCGGAGCCGCGCAACATACTTGCTTCAAATTTTCCTTTATGCGCGGTAACACCCGCGAAGTCGCTCTTCGGCAAGTTGCTCGCGCTGAAGTTGATCAACAATTTCCGCTCCAGCGAGCGGGAAAGGCCGGCAGCCTCCTGCACCGTTTGCTCAATATCGCCGATGCTGTCGATGGTCATCTGAAAAGCCGTTTCATCGTCCTTGCCCTCGGCCTTGAGTTCACGAAACCTCTCCTGCAAATCGGAGAGTAGGTCAGCCTTTAGTTCGGCGACGCTTTTTACTCCATCGTAAGGCGCAAAAACGCCGTTCAGATATTGATCTAATTTTTCGTTCATAACGTTACTTCTCCTTACAGTAAATTGTCGAGCACGCGCTTTGCGTACTCCCAATTGCCTTTGTTGTTGGCGTAAGTGGACTTACCCTTTTCGGTAATCCTAAAATACTTACGCCGTCCGCCCTGAGATTCATCACCCCAATACCATTCGATATCACCATCCGCCTCAAGCCGCCGGACGCTCGAGTACATCGTGGCCTCCTTTAATTCATACTCGCCGCCCGAGAGCTCGGCAATGAGCTTAACAATCTCGTAGCCGTAGCGGTCAGCTTCGGATAGAAGCCGTAGTATCATCGTGTCGGTATGGCCGCGCAACAGGTCGGATGTAATTTTGTTCTCGCTCAAGCTACCACCTCCATATTTGCAGTATAGCACATAGTACTATGACTGTCAAGGTATTGTGATAATTTTACTTGCTGGGTTCAAAATTTAGCGATTTCAATCGAAAATAATACGTTTCGAGGTCAGGACATTCGCCAACGGCAAACTCCCAAAAAAAGGACGTACTTCACGGAGGACTCGACGGAGCGGAAAAAGCCGCGGTGGGTGAGGGCTCCTCCCCCCGAAGGAGATAGTAAGGCGAGGCAATGACAAACGGCAGAGCAGCCCTGCCTGCACGCAGGGCATCGGCAAGCTTCACGAGGCAAACGTTTCCAGGGGAAAGGGCTGACGATTGATTTGGGAGGGATCCGAGACTCTGCTCTGATTCCTTCGGTTATTTCAGTCTGGCAACAAAGTCGTTGATACCTCCGAAAAACAGCTCCGGTTGCTCCATCCATGGGAAATGCCCGGCGTTCTTGATGACGAGAAGCTGTGAATGGCAGATCTCCTTTTGAATACCTTCGATCGCGGACTGTGAACAGATGAAGTCATCACTCCCCATGATGATGAGCGTCGGCATCGTCATCACAGGATAGAACGACGCCAGATCGGCAGTCGTTTGATCAGACGATCCTCGACCGCGCCGGGCGTAAAAGGAGACGTCCGTCTTGTCAAAGACATCCTGATGCTTCCGGAGATTCTCAATCGACGAGAAAAAGAACGGCATGATCGTGTGCATCGAGGTGGTAAACTCTTCTTGCGAGTGAGCCTCTGCCTGGAAGGATTTGAACGCATCGGCAAACCATGGTTCGTTTTTCCTTCGCTGAAGCTTTTCCATCCGTCCGCTGTTTTGATCGCGACTCCCTAATGGAGCATCCACCACAATCAGACCTCTCACGTGCTCAGCATAGGCGAACGCGTAATTCAAGATGATGAGCCCGCCGTCGGAGTGTCCCATCAGCCACACGGTATCGACCCCCAGGTGTTTTCTCAACCCTTCGAGGTCCTGGACGAGATCGTTCATGGCAAGGGCATTGAGCGCGGGCTTTTCCGATCGGCCGCACCCGCGCGTATCGAGATACACCATGGTGAACTTCTGTTCAAGCGGCTTCAATGATAGCGAATAAAGCTCACTGCTCGGTCCCCAGCCCGGGGTCGGGTGGATGCACACCGGCCCGGACCCTGCCACTGTATACCACAAGTTGAGGCCGTTGATCTTCGCCGTGTGCTCACCTCTGGCAAGCGGAGTGCCGCCAGTATCGGCCGTCATCGAATACACCCTGCCGATCGCACAAAAGGTAAGAATCGTCGCAGAGAGCAGTGTCCATCGGATCACATTGTTCTTATTCATTGGGGTCTCATTTTTCCTTGGAACATGAACGATTGAATATTCCGTCCATGGCATTGGACATTCTCAGGGACCGGCCCGTCCATCGTACCGCCGTCTACTGTTGAAGCCTTTGAATCCTCGATCGAAGAAACTTGATATACCGGCCCTTCAGTTGACGCAGAAAGAAAGCTGCGGCGTATCTCTTCCTCGTAGAACCCGGCAGGACTCAAGACTTCCGTCAAGACTTCCTGGATCACCGACTCTCGAAGTTGAAGTCGGACCCGCCCAAAATATTCCACCAGAACAGACCGGGTCAAGTGTCGTTTCTTTCCATCCAGCGGAAGCGCGATTTCCTCTTCAACGCGGTCCATCACCAGTGTGGTATTCAGCAGGTCATAGGCCGGTGAGAGTTCTCGCTTCCCCTCGCGTGTGATGATCGAGAAGTTCTTCAGGTGCATATCCTCGTTCCCGCACACGAAGTTGAAGATGGTGAGCCGAAACAGCTTGACCTTCTCCACAACGGGAAATGTCGCAAACTGGTCGAGGAGGGAAGCCACCTGTTCCATACTCGAATCGTATTTGGTATCGCGCGTCTTGCCTGCGAGTTGAGCAAAATCCTCGACGGGAATTTTTCCCTTCCGCCCTGCACGGTCAAAGCGTCGGATGAAATACGTCAGCGAGCCGTCCTTGGAATAGATGAGACCGTGGCCGGGCACCTCGATGTGCGCGGCAGCGGCGAGCCTCATGGTAAGATCCTCGTTTTCGGGGACCTGAACGTAGTGGCTTTGCGGCTTGAGGATGTATTCTCCTCCTGTGTCCACCACCTCGAAGATCTCCTGTGCAACATTGAGCCGCGCGGAGAGCTTCGGTTGAACCCCCTGGATCGACATCTTCGACGCCCGGGCAACCGACTCGCGACGCTGGTCCTCCGCAGTGTAGGGAAGATCATTGAGGTCGCTGAGGTTACGGGACAGCTGTTTCAGGCCACCGGCGGAGTACCTCCTCCCCCGGGAATTTCCTCATAGGAGATCGGGCATCGCTTCATCGGATCTCCTCAACGGTGACTGCACCCACGAGGTCTCCCCCGACGACCACGAGCTGGCTGAAATAATCGTCTTTGTCGATCTTCGAGATGCGGAGCAATCCCTCGAGCATCTCCCCTTCGGGCAGAACACCATCAAAGAACGACGGGAACCGGTCGAAATGCATTTCCCGGTTCTCTACCGGCATGGTCAGTGACACAGGATCTCCACTGTACCCTTCGAAGTACCGGAACACGTAGTTCCTGCCTCGCTCGAGCTCCTGAAGGACTCCCGCCTCAACGCCATTCACTTTGACCCTTGCTTGCCTCACTGTAACTTTTCCTTCTCATAGTGTGTCATGAGAGGACTATGGAATGCCAGGGTGATGTTGAGGACGACAAAGATCTTCTTGAGCGTATCGAGCTGTACGGTTTCTTTCCCTTTTTCGATGTCATAGACGACCGTCTTTCCGACGCCTGCGAGCTTTGCAAGTGCTTGCTGGCTCAGGCCGGACTTCTTCCTGTGAAAGCGGACCATCGAACCGATGCTCTCATTGGACTTCACTTTCTTGCCTCTATAGCGGTAGAATTGAGCGTTTTCAGGTTTATTATACCGCTATAACAGTAATTTGTCAAGCAATATATCGTTATCGCAGTAAAATGTCGTAACAGGCAAGATAAATTACCGCTATAGCAGTAATACATCCACGCGACTTTGCCTCGCGGACGGGATTCTTGACGGACAGAGGGAGGAGACGTTCAAACTGCACCATCAGGTGGATGCAATTCCCCTGTCGCGTCTGCTTACCGGTCTGCCGCCACTGCTAACCCGCCACTGAAAGCTCACCGCAGAATCACGAATTTCCTGCTCTCCACAAAAGTTCCTGCTTGGACGCGGTAGAAATAAATCCCACTCGCCAGCCTTGAGCCGTCAAGTACTCTCGAGTACCTCCCCGCCCTCTGGTCCGCATCTATGAGCGTCGCGATCTGCTGACCGAGTACGCTGTAGACTTTGAGGACAACATGCGACTCCTTCGGCAGGTCGTATCTGATCGTGGTGGTAGGGTTGAACGGATTCGGGTAGTTCTGGTAGAGCGCATACTCCTTCGGTAGGTCCGACTGACCGACTGCCGCGAGGATCGTGTCCGACGTCCTGAACCAGGCAGTGTCGGAGTTTACCGTGACATGACCGTCAGTGGTCGTAATCCACCACGAGTACGTTGTGTCCGGCTGCAGATTCCTCATTTCATCCGTCAATATCATCGACGTGTCGGTCGTCGATATGTTGATCCCTTTGAAGATGTCGAAGATCGGCCCGTGGATGTGGATAGCGTAGGTGAGAGTGTCCCAGCTATCGGCATCATGCGATTTCGCCCAGATGAACTTGTAGGGGTGAAGCCCGGAGTACACGCCGAGTGTGTCCTTGTTGGCCGGGTGCACTGCTTTAGATACCGACGGCGGGCGGTTGCTCCAGGGCCCGAGGTGATATGCCGGTTCAGCGCGATAATCTATGATATTCCCCGAGGCATCTGTCGCAACAAGTCGTAGATTCACGAAGACGGGATCGGAAACTGTGGGCGTCTTGGCTGAGTAAATATTCCCATTGAGCTGAACTGGAATTGGGTGCCAGAGCGTGTCATTCTCAAGCTGGTAGGAAAGCGCGACTTGACTCAGTGCCACATCATCCGTGACCTGGAACTCAACCGTTGCTGATTTGCCTGGATCGATCTGATCTGTGTAGACCGTGTCAGCAAGGATGCTGAATGCGATCATTGATGGTGGGTTCGGGTCTGCAAGGCGAGTATCGGAGGTGAGGAAAACCCGGGCAGTCCCTTTTCGCGTTGCAACCATAGAGTTCGTATCAATGAGCTCCAGTGTATACTTTCCGCTCGTGGAGAGGTTCACGCCAAAAAACTGATCGTAATAGATCGTGTTCTGGTATTGCTCTTGCGTAAGGAGAGACGAGGCGAGACCGGAACTGATCACCGTGCCCTGGTCATTGCGCAGCCGGTACAGGAGGTTCTCCGGGGAAGTCTCGTCCAGAAGCTGGTTTAGAAAGAGATTCGGTCCGAGGCCGATCTTGGTATTGGTCTTGACTTTGAGGCGGAGTGGACTGTTCTCCATTCGCCCGAAATAGTGCCGGGGTCCAAGACCATACACAATCCCCTGATGCTTGATCTCCATGACTGCCGAATCGGAGTAGGAGAGCATCTCTCGGACGATCCCGTCGTCTCCAAGAAATCGGTTCGGAAGCCTGAAGAGCTGGGTTTCTGCGTCAGGACCGAAGGGTGTCCCATGAGCCGTGAAAGCGAGCTGGAAGTTGAAGAGGTATCCTCCATACGGGAAGTTCGATGTCGGCTGACCGGTAGAGTACCATTGTTGGTGATTGGCTCCAATCAGAATGGGGCCGTTCGGATTGTAGCTTCCCCAGGCATCGAACTCACTCGAGAAATTCATGAATTGGATAAACTTGATTGCCTGAACAGTATCACTGATTTTGAAGTCAATAGAATGCATCAAGAGATCACCGGGCTTCAAATTGACTACATGATCCTCTGTCACAGGACCAACTCTACCTGCATAGGAATAGAACTTTGGGTTGTTCACCTCACTGAGATAGTAGTAGTCAAAAGTGTAGTCTTGGGGCAGTTTTGATACCAACGTAATCCCGTCCGTCTGCCCCACTGGCGATCGTGAGTCGTAAAGTTCTCCAAAAGAGTAGCCGGTTCTTTTCGAACACACTTTGCCGTTCCAACTCAAAGTATTAGACGAGTCAAGCATGTTTCCGTTTTCATCTCTCGGAGGAGTGCCAACCTGATATTTTGCCTCACTATCTTGAATTACGACCGCCGCCCAAGGATTGACTGATACGGAGTCGTGGACGATGAAGAAGTTCTTCCAAACGTCATAAAGATTTACCACGATATCATACCTGTCAGGCGTAAGCAAGACTCTATCAGTGTATGTTCCGCCGTTCATAGCAAAATCCCACGGGGGGAGTTCAATGTACTCGCCGCCGTGCCCGACGAGATATACTTCCGCTAGAGATAAGCTTGCTTCAATGTTCAAGTCAACATACGCGCCAATCGCCAATGCCCATGGTACTTCAAGATCCAGGGTCGACGAATGGAATTGAATAGTGCCAGTCACAGCCGGCGGGGTCGTCGTTGGGATTGCAGCAACCGAATTGTCTACGTTTGTCGTAACATAGACCTCGCTACTGCCCCCAGGATAGACAGTGATATTCGGTTCAGACAGTGCGACGGATACTCCGTTGGGCAAGCCTCCTGTGATCTGAGTTGAGAATGTTCGTACAGTATCAGAGAAGTTGTATACGATTATTGTGTCCGACCTCGTCCACGTTTGCTGACTCAGGTCGTCAAGACCCAGACTCAGGCTCTGCGGCGCGGCCAGTACATCTTTCCGGGTAGCATTCAGTACATCTACCCGACCGCTTCCTTCGGACCAAACATCTGTTCCAATATACTTTGCGCTGCCTTTGAGTGCGCACTTGACAAGGTTTGGAATCCACGCTGGGTGAAGCTCTTTGAGTAGCGCGGCTGCTCCTGCTACTACTGGAGCGGCTGCCGACGTGCCGGAAAAGAGTGCCGCTCCCCCGCCAAGCGTCGTCGTCCCAATTTGAACCCCTGGGCGCAACGATATCGGGCTTCAGCGAAAAACTCTTCGCTGATTGGCCCCCTTGAGCTGAAAGATGCAATCTGATCTATTTGTCGCAGGCGCCGACTGTGAGTGCACTTATTGCACACCCGGGGGAGCCGATCGATTGGTATGCCGGCCCTGTGTTGCCTGCTGCAACGACGCAAAGCACTCCGGCCTGCGTTGCATTGTCTACTGCTTCTGAGAGCGGGTCGGTTGGGTCTCCGGGCCCCTCCAAGACTCATGTTGATGATGTCAACCGCATCGTTTGTGAGAGGGTTATTGTCCGGATCAAAGCCCGGTTCAATCCCGGCCAAGACCGTCGAGGTCATTCCTTGCGCATTTTGGTCCAGTACTTTATAGGCGTAGACGCTCACATCCGGGCGCGACTCCCGCATTCGTCCCGGCCATTATCGCACACACTTGTGTCCCATGTCCGTTGTCATCCATCGGATCAGCGTCATCGTTACAAAATCATAAGCCACCAACCATGTATGTCCTTGTCCGAATCCGTCCACCCAGCTCGGCTGATTGTAGTCCACACCTGAGTCCAGATAGCCCTATTCTGACGCCGTTCCGGTGAGACCAAGGTTATGGCGACACTATCGGCTCCGATTTGGTGGTTCACGTCGATATCGTCCCCCTTGACAGGCTTGTCCTCAGTGATCCTCTTGATGTACGCGAGCTTCGCGAGTTCACTCATCGCCCAGCGTCGTGTCGATATGGCCATGGCGTTGATGCTGTCTGGTACTCCCTCAGAATGCGAGTGTGTGCCAGCCCGACGAACAGCTGTCGGGCTTGAGCTCCCCAAGCGCGTCGATGGCTGCGAGATCGTTTCGCAAATTGGGAGTGTTCACTCTGGACGGCAGAGAGGAGCGCAGTCCGTTGGATGGGCGGGACAAGCGGTTTGTGATTGGTGCCAGTGTGCTGAGAGGAGGAGTCTTGAATTCGACAATCAGCCGCACTTCTTCATTGAGGTCGATGGTGTGCGAGGAGATGACCTTGTCCCCCTTGGTCACGTAGTGCGTGATGACGCCGGGAGCAGGAGCAGCACCATACTTCAATGACTGCGCACGTCACGTGAGCTGGAAGAATGAGGGCGACAACGAGCAGAATCGATTCGAAGATGCGTAAATTGACCATCGGACTGCACCTGCTCGGGACGACTGATTGCATTTTACTCTGCCAAAACGACAAAAGCCTTTGCACGAAAATCGGGAAAAGGCTTTCTTCTCAATGAGCATGGGGGATCTATCGGTTCCAGTTGTCCCCTCTCTGAAACTACCCTTTTCCTTGAAGCATGTCAAGAAACTGTGACCGGCATCACGATAAGAAGATGAAAACATCCAAATCCCCTTCCTCTGAGGCGGGAACTTGAATGTTTCGCTGGGGTGGAGGAAGACCCGCGGACCACAACTCACGGCTTTCCTGATCAGTCAAGTGTGAATTGATTGCCTCCTTCCTGCAACTCGTATCTCCTGTCTTTCCAATTAAGAACGCCAGAGGTCTTCCTTGGCAATTCAATGCGGATGCTCCACACCCCATTCTTCAAAACGTAACTCGCCGAAATCTTCCCGGCAGGATGAGGGACTTCTCCACTCGCACTGGTCAGCGCACCCAGGTGTGGTTCAATCCTGACCCTGCTGAAACCTGGAGCGTCGCTGTCGATCCCGAGCACCGTCCGGATAAAACTCAATGTTCGGGCTTGATCCCCAGCCATGACAATCTGACCTTGTGTAGTTGAGGTCCGAAGTCTCTCCCCAGGTCGTCATTCCGTAGTCCAGATTCTCTTTCCAGATGCCGAGCCAGTTCAGATAGTCGTTTCCGAGACCGGCCTCGACCAACGCGCGGTTGACGTAGTACTTGAAGTAAATTGTGGCCTGCGTCATCGTTGTATCTGACAGAATCCTCTCGCCGAACGACCTGAGTTCCCTCCCCGAGCACGACTCCCGCAAGAATAGCCAACGCATTCGCGTGTTGTGAGAATGACTCTTTCTCCGGAGTATCAGCAAATTCGTTCTTCGCGCTGTCCCAGTACTCTCCGCAGAATTGTTCTTTTCAGTCGATTGCAGCCTCGTCACGGTACAGCTGGGCATAAGTCTTCATGCCGAGTTTGTTCTCCATCTGCCCTGCAAGCTCATAGGCCCACAGCAACTGCAGATCCAGCACAGAGGAACTCCCATCCTTTGCTATCGGCGCCACTCCATTTTCCCAACCCTTACGATTGACCCAATCTGTAAAATCCCAGTACGGCGGAGTCCGGAGCGAACCATCTTCTTTTTGCAACTGGTGGAAGAAGGAGAGAATCTGCCTCTCACCCGGCAGTTTACTTTTGACAAAGGCACTGTCCGCCGTATACATCCAATAGTCGTGGAGCATTCCGATCCACCAGAGGGAGAATGGCGGAATAAGCTGCGTGGATGTACTCGGCCAGCGGCTCTCTGTCAGTCCCGCCGCAATCCTGGAATCGTCGAGAAGATCGATGGCATTCCTTGCGAGGCGGGAGTCCCCGCTGTTGAAATACGAAACGAGAGCCTGGATCCTCGTGTCTCCGGCATATTGAAGCTGTTCGTAATAGGGACAATCCATGAAGGTCTCAAAGGAACATAGTCGTGTCGTATGCCAGCCGACGTTCAGGATATCCGCGAGGCTCGTGTCGGAGCTCCCGAACTTCGCGTTAAGGCGAAAAGGATAACCCGTGTGCGTCCCGTAGATTTCTTTGATCGTCAACGGATCATTCCCGGTTCGTACTTCGACTTGTATGTAGCGGTATGCTCTCCACCACAGGGGTGTAAAAGACCAACTGGAGCTGCCGTCCGATACTACCCTGTCCTCCAGTCCAATAAACATTTTGCCTGCGATGTCATTTCGGTTCCCCTTGGAATATCGAACCGGTGAGGAAGTGTCTTTCCCGGCTGCTGAATACAATGCTTCCGCGTACTTGACAGATATCACCGCCCCCGCGCCGCCACCGAAAACAAATGTGGGATATGCGTCCGTGAGATACGTTTGATCGAGAATGAGCTTTGCATCGGTGGCCGCCGGGATTGTCAGAGGATGAGTTTCTCGGAAGGAAACCCGGCCGGACGTCGACTCCGAAAGATTCCCGCACAACCATTCGATGCTCCGTTCTCATTTCCATTTCGGGAATCGGCGATGGCACAAGCATCCAGCCGGGATCGAAAGTAAAAACCCCTTTGGGATTGCCGTGGAACATCTCCGCCGCCGTCAGCCAGGAGGAATCTTCGTACCCGACTTTCTCCCATCCGTTTTCGTGCTTTTTCATGTCGAGACACTCGCCCGGGCTCGCCGCATAATAGCCTATCACGGCGGGAAGCAACTGGCTATAGCCTTCGTCCTTCGCACATTTCCAGGTGCCGTTGGTATTGAGTACAGCCTCCACCGGCGAATCTCCCTGCAGGATGAACCCGGATCGATATGACATCTGGGCCAACGGCGCCATGTCGCCGTCATTCCAGACAACCGCCGCAACAACGTTTTTGCCGGGGGACAGGTAACCCGAAATATCGACGCTTTCAAAACGCCAATGGAGAACGTCGCCTCGAGCGGGTCCGAGCGAGACAAGTCTTCCGTTTACAAAGAGCTTGTATCGGTTGTCCGCGGAGACATGGATTCTGAACGACGACGGCACCTCTCGCAGCATGAAGGTTTTCCTGAAGAGATACACTCCGAAAGCATGAGGTGATTCTCCGGGCACTTGTATCCAGTAGGCTGCCCAGGGCCTATCTAAGAGGGAATCAGGAATTGCCGGCTCCATTCCTCGTGCGGTGCAGGTGGTCAATGCCAATACGGCGACGACAATTGCGATATGTCCGATTCTGTGCGTCATCGTCTGGAGAATGTACATCATGGGAATGTGGCTCATTTCAGTGCCTCGCGCACCATCACCACATAATCGAGGGTCTGGCCTGGCAATTTCACCTTTTCGCCGGGCGCAACGTCGCGACTCCAAAGTTCGGCGCAAGCCCGAACGAGGAGGTGATCACGCCAGACAGCTTCGATCTTACTCGCTTTGAATCCGGCGCTGATGAGCGACTTCCGCAATGCTTCAGCTGCTCCGGCAATCGCCGGATCGGGCTGCTTTAACGTAACGGTCGGATACGCACCGGTCGAGAAGAGCAAAAAGACCGTTGCTCCTTTCGCGGCCGGGTTGATGACGAAGTCCAGATCGGTCTTAAGTCTCGGGTCGCTCAGTCGACGTGTGGCGATCCAACCTGCGCCCTCGACCTCGTTCGGCAAGAGATCGAACGTGTTGTCCGAGGAGCCATCCACATCGGTATACACCGGCCCTTGGGATTCCACCGGACGATCGATAAAGTAGGCGGGATTTTCTGCATTGGAACTCCGGAGGTCCTGGACCAGTGCGGCGGGATCCGGTGCTCCTCGCCGGTTTCTGATAGATGATCATCCGGTCGCTGTGTCCGAGGCCATCGTCGACTTCAACAACGTTTCGCCCCGGCTTGAGTGGAGTTTTCCAGAAGAAGACGTTCGCCACCGGAATGCCCGGCACCGGAACCACCGTCCCATCTGCCTGCTTCATCTCGGAATCCGGTATGCGATATGCTGCCGTTCTTGATTTTGTCCTGAGCGACTCCGTTTAGGGTCAACTGCAATTCGCCGGCATTGGAATAGACCTTTATGCCGTTGTCGGGTGCAAAGGTTCGGAGAAAGTGGTACCGCCCGCAAATGTGCACCACCGGCTTGCCGGGATTAAAGAACGCCTGAAACAAGAAGGCCCCGTCCTTCGGCGTGCCCGCGAGCGTCAGCAGCCCCTTGGTATTGCGATTGTTTTTGAACTTCAAGTTGTAGAACTCGCGGAAGTTCCACCATAAAAACATCGGGTGATTTCCGACGTCATTGCGGCAAACGGTCTGGAGCCGATACTCGGTAAACATCTCCGAGTACTCCTCGGGCTCGTATTCATTGACCGTGAATTTTATAGTGCCATAGGGAACGTGGTGCGTGATCCAATCGCCCGATCCGGTTTCGGAAACCATAGCATTGTGCGGCGATTTGGTGAAATCAGTGTAGGGGCCGCTGGTATACCAGCCGTCGTAGGTATTGTATGCAATAAAATCGCAGTTCTCCGGTTTCTGATTGCCGGCCGCCGCGTAAGTTACGAGCCGTGTGGAATCGTGCTCCTGGCGAATCACGGCTGCATAGTGGCTGACCACGTCCAGAATAGTCTCGTTGCCCGAGCTCCAAAAAAGAATACTGGGATGATTCCAGTTTTGCCGCACCATCTCGCGGGTGAGGCGTTCGCCGTCGGGCGTTATGGTTTTTTCCTCATTGCCCGGTTCTTTCCAAAGCTGCCCAGCGTAACCGTTCTCGGCCCACACGACAATGCCGCGCTCATCGGCGATGTCGTATTCCAGGTGGCTATGGGGATAATGCGGCAGCCGCACCATGTTCACGCCCATGGTCGGCCATCCATTGCCATTCGAGCCGCAGATCTTCATCGCTCACCGCATTCCATACGTATTCGTTTTGCGCGTGCTTGTTGACGCCGCGAAACTGCACTTCGCGTCCGTTCAAATAAAAGCGATTGTCTTTGAGAGCGATCGTGCGGAGTCCCACACGTTCCGTCACCGCGTCGCTCACCTGTCCGCCCACGCTGATTTCCGTACGGACGGTATAAAGATTGGGCTGCCCAATATCCCAGAGTTTGGGATGATCGATTTTTCCCGTGGCCCTGATCGTTGCTGTTTCCCCGGCGGGAATGGTTTGCTTCGTCTCGAATCGTCCACAGTCCGCATTACCGGGATCATTGACAAAATGGCGAACCACAACCTCGACGGGCGACGCGAGAGAGTTCCGCACGACCGTCCGTGCGTTGAGATCGGCGCTCGCCTCGATAATGTTGCCGGGCGTCAGATAAACGCCGCTCGAACCCATATCGGGGAAAATATGCACCTCGGCGGTCTTGACCAGCCAGGCCTTGCGGAACATGCCGCCATTGACGTAGTACAGCGAAGAGCGTGAAAAACAGTTCCTGGCCTCGTCCTCGCGGTTGCTCACGCGTACGGCCAGGGTGTTGGTCTGGCCAATCTTCACTGCCGCGGTCAGGTCGAAGGCGGAGGCGGAGAACGCGCCCTTGTGTCGCCCGATGAACTGGCCATTGACGAAGACGTCCTTCACCGATGCCGCTCCTTCCAGCACCAGGTACAAACGCTTGTCCCGGTCGGCCTCGGTCAGCGCCAGGGTCTGGCGATACCAACCGGCGGCGCTGTCGGGCAGGCCGGATTGACGAAAGACATGCGGAACGACGACTTGCTTCCAGTCCGCCCTCTGTGGTGGCTGGAGCGCCGTCGCACCGGTTCCGGTATCCTCGACAAACTCCCACTTCACCAGCGGAATGGATTCACGCAATGATGTAGCGGAGTCACCGGCGGCGTTGCCAGATATGAGGGGTACGATGAAAAGGAATGGCAGGAGAAGCTGGCACCAGCAATTCATGATGGATCCGCGAGTGATGTTGGTAGCATTGTCCCGTGGTCAATATACAAAATAATCCCGCACGCACTCGTATGTGACATTGGATCCACATCCTGCGCATCCCGGTTGAGGCGTCGATGCCTCATACTGCTCCGGGGTAGGTCAAATAACCCGAAATCCAGAAATCAGATCCACTTCCGTGGCAACAGAATCATGGCATGTTGATTGCGAAACACGGTGCAGTTCCATTCCCAGATCACTTCCACCTACCGGGACCCACCATCATGAAAACAGTGGCTACAGTGTTCCTCCTGTCCGCTTTGGTATGTGCTTCGCCAATGGTGCATGCGCAGGCACCGCCTGCTCCCACGCTCCTTTCGATCACCGCTTCCTTCTATTATGTACCCGACATTTACGTTTCCTGGCACAGTTCCAGCAACTCCGTCGGCGCTGAGTCCTATCGCATCTATCGTTCCCTCGGCGACAGTTCCCACTTCGAGTTGGTCGGCACATCATACTACCCCACGTACGTTGATTTTCAAATTCTCGGCGGACAGCTGTACTACTATTATGTCACGGCCAACGTGTTTGTCGACACGACGAGATATGAAAGCGATCGTAGCAGCTATGTCAGCGCAACCGCCGTTCAACAAGGGGGCGGAGGCGGAGGAAGCAAACGGAAGAATAACGGGACGATTTCGGGGAGGGTGACGGACAGCCTGAGCGGTAAGCCCATCACAGCGGTTCAGGTACTGTTTTACCGCGTTTCTTCCTCAGGCGTGCCGGTGCAAAAGGTCCTGTCAGACGGAAGCGGTCATTACCGCGCGGCGCTCGACACCGGAACCTATGTGGTGAAAGCGCACCCCCCTCTCTCCGGAGGCTCTCCTGTCTACAACTCCGAATGGTATTCAAACGCCTCAGGTCCGGCCGACGCGACACCGATTCGGGTTGACGATACGTCACGCATTGTGGCAAATTTTGATCTGACAAAGCCGGGCGTCGGCACTCCGGTGACTGTCAGCGGAGCCGTGATGGATTCTGCCGGTTCCCCGCTTCCGGGGGCGCGAGTCCTCATCGTGCGCTCGATCCAGGACATGGAAGACAGATCATCGTCCGGTGATGAGGTCGTGGGACTGAGTGCGGAGACGGTCGACATTGACGGATTAGGGCATGCGCAAGGAGTGGTCTGGCAGGGAGGAGACGATTCTGCCGGGCATTTTCAGGCCACGGTAGCAGCCGGTACCTCATATGTCGTCCTGGCCTCGAAACCGGGGTACGCTCCACAGTTCTTTAACCATCAATCCAATCCCACCATGGCTGATCCGCTTCGATTGACCGGAGATACAAGCGGCATCAACTTCAACCTGAGGGCATTCAGTCCGTCTGCCGTGTTTAGCGTCATGGGAACGGTCAGCGATTCCAACGGAGTTCATGTTCCATCACGGATTGTTCTTGTTCCGGTCCCGCATCAGTCCAGCGACCTCTCTTCCGTCTTCACGTACACGGATTCGCTGGGTGCATTCGCTGTCACACATGTCCGCGCGGGCAAGTACATCGCCCTCGGACTCCCGTTCAGCTTGTACGCCCCTGCATATTACCGGGCGGGTGCGTTCGGGATTGCCGAGTGGCAACAGGCCGACACGATCAACGTCGCAGGAAATGTCACGGGCATCGATATCGGGGTGACGCGAATAACGATCGGCGGGTTCAATCACGTCGATGGCAGAATTACCTCGGGTGGCATACCGGTCCGCGGAGTCAACGTGTATGCCGCGTTCTCCAACGGGTCGATCGCAGGGTACAGTCTCACGGACGACAATGGGTTCTATTCACTCAGCGGCCTTCCTTCGGAGAAGGTGACTCTTTCGGGGGACCTGAATGGGTTTCAGGCAACGCAGACTTCCGTTTCCGCTCCGGCTGGAAGTCTCTTTGTGAGCGGGGTGGATCTTGTCCTTTCACCGTTCGTGGCGACATCCGTTCCGACTGCCAATGGCCTTGCGCGCGAATTCGTGCTTGAACAGAACTACCCGAATCCGTTTAATCCGACAACAGGGATCAGGGTTCAGGTGTCAGGGGACAGGGACATACGGCTTGTCGTGTATGACCTTCTGGGAAGACAAATCGCCGTCTTGGCGAACGGAAGATATTCGGCGGGCGAACACTCGTTTACCTTTGATGGAACGAATCTGGCAAGTGGGGTGTACTTCTACAGACTTACTGCCGGCACGTACACGGCAACGAAGGCGATGGTTCTTACGAAGTGACCGGTGTCGTTGTCCCAAAGTCCCAAAGTATCAGAGTATCAGAGTCTCCCCTTCTCCCGTTCTCCCCATCTCCCCCTCGGCGGGGCATGAGTGCCGGGATGTGGACAGCGGGGGCATTCTCCGCGGTTCGGAAGATGCTATTGATGAAATAGCTCGAAGCAGAAGCGAGAGATCCAATCCAAAGCCACCTGGCATTCAGGTGGCTTTTTCTTTTTCACGTATCCACTTCTCGTGACAATGCGCGCTGGTCTTAGCTCGTCGGGGCCTGCTGGACCGTCAGGGGCTGAACCCTCGCGTTGCCGTTGAAGAGCGTTCGCGTGCCGTCGTCCATCAACAACCAGATCGAATAGATGCCGAGGGCCGTGCCGATCGGAACATCGATCAGACTGATGATTCCCACGACCAACGCGAGGATGCGCCCCCACTCCTGACGCTGGAGAAGTCCGACACCTGCAAGGATGCTCGGAATCGCCAGGATTCCCATGAAGATTGCGGCCAGGAGGCCAATAAGGCCGAGAACCCCCATCGCCGTGGAGTCACCGGTTATGGTTCCGATACCGGCAAAGAAGACGAATGCAATCGCGCCGATGAGAAGGAGCAGTGCGCCTCTGACAATGTTCAGTATCGCGAGGATGGTAATGTGCTTGTCTTTTTCCATCTTAGTTTCTTTCTGGTAATTTGAGGAGTTTCCATCCTGTCACCGAATTCGGCGCAAAGGCAATACTGGTGTATACGTCCACCCTCCGTCCATGTTTCGAGCAGATGGGGGTCCAGCTTGCCAGCGCCGAGACTTCTCTCATCTGAATTCGCTCTCCGCCAGAACCGGGGCCACCTTCTCTACCGAGCACTATTGAGACACGATTTTCAGTATATTAATAGGTTAAGTGCAGGAGATCCACGTGGGTATTCGTAGCTTCTTTCAGTTGTTGAATCGCGAACCGGTGGAGATCTCCGTGTCGTCGGAAGCGGCGGCGAGCAGGATGGCTGGTCATGTGCTGACTTTTCCGGTCAATCACAAATGGGACCGCAACTTCTTCCTCGCGATCACAGCGATCATCTGGGTCGGCATCGTCCAGGGATTCCGCTCCGACCTTGTCAGGCATTTCGCAACACCACACGTCGCCTACCCTCCTGTCGTGTATCTTCATGCCGTCGTCTTTGGAGGATGGCTCGTGGTGTTGACCACTCAGATATGGCTGATCCGCCGGCGCAAATTGAACGTGCATCGCAGATTGGGGATGGCAGCTGTTGCACTGGCAGCGGCAATGATCGTGCTCGGGCCGGAAACGGCAATTGTCATGCAGCGCGCACAACTTGGCACCATGGAAAGCGATCCTCCCTTTCTCGCGGCCCAGTTGCTCTCGATTCTGTCCTTCGCGGGTCTCGCTGGATCAGCCTTCGCAATGCGCAAAAAGCCATCCGCCCACAAGAGACTCATGCTACTGGCAACCCTCGTCATCAGCGACGCGGGATTCGCCCGCTGGCTGGGGATGTACGTGCATGCCGTTCTGGGCAGCAGCTTCATTGGAACGCTTGGGTCTGTCTACCTTGGCAGTGACGTGCTTGTCGCCGCATTGGGAGCATACGATCTGCTCACGCGACGCAGGCTGCACCCCGCTTATGTCATTGGCGTTACCTGGCTGATGGTAATTCAGCTGACGGCTGTTCTTCTCATGCGCGATCCACATTGGGGGCCTATCGCGTTGACCCTGATTGGAAACTGACGGCACCCGTCGGGTGGCTCACACATTGGAAAGGGCATTGTTCCGCTCGCGCGCGAGCAGAACGAGACGGGCGCGATCAAAACCTGCGGCCTAACAAGCGGCCGAATATCGTACACCAACGAGAGCATTGCCATGCAATCCGGGATCGTTCTCCATTCCTCTCAAGTCGCCAACAGTCGCCTGCGGGCCGTATCACTAGTCTCTGAAACCAGAACCCTGACTTCAGCCATAGTCGTCATACTCGGGATCCTCTTCGCGGGCCCGGGTGCTGTCGAATCGATCGCGCAGTCAAATTCCAAAGCACTGGAAATCTGGTACAAACCTAACCAGCCTCTTGGCGTTGCCCGAGGCATCCACCCTGGTCGTGTGGCATGGGGGCATAATCCCAAAATCGCAACCTGGGACGGGAAGACGGGCTCCTGGTGGGAAGATCAATATAATAGTCAAACGGAAACCGACAGACTCCTGACGCAAACGCTGTTCAGTCTGACCGGGATTCGCAACGAGAAAGAATCCTGGGACGCATTGTTCCGTTTCTACAACAAGACGAAACGCAATGCTGACGCCGGCTATCGGGCGGGCGAGAAGGTGGCGATCAAAATCAACGAGAACAACACCGCAGCGCACGCAAGCAACAACGAGATCAACGCTAATCCGCAACTCGTCCTTTCTCTCCTGAAAAGCCTGGTCAACGGCGCGGGAGTGCCACAAGAGAACATCACGGTCGCTGATCCGAGCAGGTATATCACGGACAACATTTTCGGCAAATGCCATGCCGCATTCCCCAGGGTGCATTTTGTCGATCATGTCGGTGGCGACGGGCGTGAACAGGCAACGTTTGTCGACAATGCAATCCCCTACTCCGTCGACAATGGAAAAGTTGCGACCGGACTCGCCGCATGTTTCGTTCACGCCGACTACATCATCAACCTGGCTATTATGAAAGGGCATGTATCGCAGGGAGTGAGTCTGTGCGCGAAAAACTATTTCGGCTGCACGAACATCGAAGCGGATTGGCACAAGAACGCCCATTCAAGCGGATTCAGCCAGAGCCGCGATGGTCGGCATACGTATTCCGTCTATCCGGATTATCTTGGGACATCGACATCTCGGCGGAAAGACCATATTGTTCCTCATCGACGGCATCTACGGGAATAAGTTCGTGGGCGGGACGCCGGCCTATCCGTGGGCGCTGGCTCCGTTCAACGGCCATTGGCCGTGCAGTCTTTTCGCTTCGCAGGATGGCGTTGCTGTCGATGCGGTGGTGCTGGACTTCGCCCTCGCGGAATGGCCCGATGCTCCGGATATGATGTACAGTGATTATTCCCTCAACGAAAGCGCTCTTGCCGATCATCCGCCTTCCGGAACCTTCTATGATCCGGAACGGACCGGCACACGACTCCCCAGCCTCGGTACGTCAGAACACTGGAACAATCCCACGGACAAGAAATACAGCCGTAACCTCGACCCTTCCGGAACGGGGATCGAGCTGGTCTATACGATGGTGAACGATTAGCCATCGCTGTCCCCTGGTGAAGGCACGCGCCCGGGCCGATCCTTGCGTTGATTCTTATCCTTTGCTCCACTACCTTGGCACATCGTCATATCCTTCCCTCCAATCCGGACAACCTATCCATGAAGCACGTTCTCCTTCCGTTCCTCGCGCTGCTGATCGCTGCTGTCACTGGGTGTACCACACCGGGGCGTGACCACGCACCAGGGTCGACCGCCAGGACCGATCATCCGCAACCGACGAAGGAGGAGCAAACGGCGTGGCTCGCGCATGCGAACAGGCATGACAAGCAAGGGTGGGTGTACCTTCATATTGAGGGCGGGGCGCGCGAGCGAGGTTTTCAACACGGGTATCTCCTTGCGAACGAGATCGAGGAGTCGCTGCGAATCACTCGCGCCACGTGGGAGTACCGGAGCGGGATGGCGTGGGATTCGCTCGTGCAGCAAGCCCAAACAATGCTCCTCCCGAAAATCGATGACGAGGATCTTGACGAGATCCGGGGAATCGTGGAAGGCGTTGAAGCGGCCGGCGATTCGACGTCCGTCGAAGACATGATCGCGTACAATGGCATCATCGAACTCGAGGGCTATTGGTGGCCGGAACAGAAAAAGAAACTCGAGGCCGCATCACCCGATCCAAGGAAGGACGGTTGCAGCAGCTTCATCGCAACCGGGAGTTCGACCAGCGACGGCGGAATCGTCCTTGGCCATAACACGATGACCGACTACGTCGGGGCCGACTGCTACGTGATTCTGGATGTCCTCCCGGAGAAGGGACACCGCATGTTGATGCAGACGTCGCCGGGCTGGATCCACAGCGGCACGGATTTCTTTATCACCAACGCGGGCCTTGTCGGATCAGAAACGACGATCGGCGACTTCAAAGGGTTCGACGAAGAGGGAATCCCGGAGTTTGTGCGGATGCGGCGCGCTACCCAGGATGCCTCGACGATCGACCAGTGGTGCGATATCATGAAGAAGGGGAATAACGGCGGCTACGCGAACGCCTGGCTGATCGGTGATGTGAACACGAATGAGATTGCCCGGCTCGAGCTCGGGCTGAAGTATGTCGGGCTGGAACGGACGAAGGACGGGTATTTCGTCAGCTCAAACGTCGCGGAGAACACGAAGATTCTCCGCCTCGAAACGGAAGAGCATGAGACGGACATCCGCCAGTCGGGTGTAGCTCGCCGGGTCCGCTGGAAGCAGCTGATGCAGCAATACAAGGGGAAGATTACCGCCGATCTCGCCGAGCAGTTCGAAGCCGACCACTACGACACCTATTTGCACAAGAACGCGCTTGGCTGGCGGGACCTCTGTGCGCACGGCGAGGAGGATTCACTGGATACACAGCTGCCCTTTGAGCCGGGGGGGACGGTCGACGCGAAAGTCGTCGATACCCGATTGGCGAAATCCATGTCGTTCGAGGCGCGGTGGGGAGCGGCGTGTGGAAGACCCTTCGACGCCAGGGCATTTCTCGAACGGCATCCGCAATTTGACTGGCAGGCGGGATTGCTGAAATCCCGGGGTTCGTACCCCTGGGTGCAGTTCACCGCCGGGGAATAAGGCGCGGAACAGGTTCCGTTGTCCCCTGCCCGTCTCGAACTCCGTTCGAGACGAGGTCTCGTTCCGCCGGAGGCGGGACCGATCCCCTGTCAACTGTCCCCTGTCCCCTGTCCCCTTCATTAGCAGATTTTCCTCGCCTCCGGATTACCGCATGATCCCGGGGAACCTCCCCCCTCCGGCCATCGGCAGCGGATCCACCTGCGCCGAAAGGGCCGCCAGGCCGGGGTACGTCACCGGACGATTTTCCTTGACAACGCTCAAATCGGGCAGTATATTCCAGCTGAAACAAAAGTTTCATTCTCAATCCCTCCTGGAACTCTTATTACGCTCATGCCGTACGACCTGGTTTCCCTGTTCATTGATGCTGTCAAGATCGACGCGCTTTCGCTCAAAGAACGTCCCATGGCGGACTTCGTTCGCGAATTCCTCCGCGACCTTCCCGTGCAAATCATCGAAGATAATGTCGCACATCTCTTTCAGGGCGAGTGCGGAAACCTCATTTGCATTCCTTCGACATGCGACCCTTCGCGACCGACCCTGGCTCTGATCGCACACCTTGATACTCCGCGGTCCACCGTGAACGTGAAGCCCATGCGGACTGACGGGAAGATCAGCAGCGACGGCACGACCGCCCTGGGCGTCGATAACCGGGCCGGAACGGCGGCGTTGCTCTTCGCCCTCCGCCAGCATCTCCTTTCCGGCGCCGCGGGTCAATGTCTCGTCGTCTTCACGGTGGGCGAAGAACTCGGACTCTATGGCTCAAGGTTCCTCGATCCCACCCCGCAGCACATGGCCATGGGGTTCGTGTTTGACTGTTCGCGCCGCCCCGGCGCGTTCATTCAATCGGCGGTCGGTTGCTCGCTGTTTGATGCAACGTTCGTCGGAAAATCCGCCCACGCCGCTGTCGCTCCTGAGCGCGGCGTGAACGCCATCCAGGTCGCATCACGAGCCCTCAACGGCATTTCGCTGGGCAGGATTTCCCCCACCATGACGTGCAACATCGGCATGGTGGAAGGCGGCACGGCCACAAATGTCGTCCCTGACCGTTGCACGCTTCATGGCGAAGTCCGCGAGTTCGATGCCACTGTCCTCTCCGCGTGGCTCGGCGGAATGGAGCGTTCGTTCCGCACAGTTGCCTCCGAACATCACGCAACGCTGGAGTTTGCCGCATCGCTCGATTTTCCTCCGTTCCGCCTCCGGAGCGATGACGAGGTCTTCCGCTGGACAACGGAAGTCCTCCGGCAGGTCGGGCTCGAACCGGTTCCGATCGAGTATCTTGGCGGAAGCGACGCGAACATGTTGAATGCGAAAGGGCTGCCGACCGTGAATCTCGGGATCGGCGCCCAGAATCCGCACGGAGACGACGAATTCATCCTCGTCGAGGACCTCCACAAAGCTGCGGACATCGCGACCGCGCTCATAGCAAGGAGCAAATCCCTGACATGAAACAGACGCTCTTCCTTGTTCTGTTGTCTTGCACTGCCATAGCATGGTCTTCGCCGCGCGCCGACAATGCGCAGTCCCCCAAAGGGCACCTCATCATCATTGGAGGCGGCGAGAGGACCGACGATATCATGGCCCGATTCGTCGACCTGGCCGGCGGCCCTGCCCGGGCACGCATTATCGTCTTGCCGATGGCAAGCAGCACTCCTGATACCACCGGCATGGAGCAAGCAGCCGAATTCAAATCCCGCGGCGTGGCCAGTGTGGAATGGATCATTATTAATAGAGAAGATGCGGCCAACCCCGCCGTCCTCGAGAAGCTGGACAACGCCACCGGCGTGTTCTTCAGCGGCGGCGACCAGGTGCGAATCACGCGCGCGATTCTCGGCACACCGGTGCACAAGAAGCTTCTGGATCTCTACCAGCGCGGGGCCGTGATCGGAGGAACCAGTGCCGGTGCCGCCATCATGAGCCGTGTTATGCTGACAGGCGAAGAGCTCATCAATCGCGATTCAACATCGATGTTCACGTCGATGCAGAAAGGGAACGTCGAGAACATCGAGGGTCTGGGGTTCCTGCACACGGTGATCATTGACCAGCATTTCGTCAAACGGAAGAGACTGAACCGTCTGATCTGCGTGGTGCTCGAACATCCGGAACTCCCCGGCATCGGTATTGACGAATCGACGGCGATCCAGGTCAATCCCGACGGCACGGCCGAAGTCATGGGACAGGGGACGGTCGTGGTCATCGATGCGCGCCACGCACACGACATCCACCCGGACATACACGGGAATTTCTCGGCCAAGGGAATCCTTATGCGCCTCATCTCCCCGGGCGAGACGTTTCGCCTGGAACATCCTGAAGATGTGGGCACATCTCCGCGATGAAACGATCATTTTCGTTCAATACGCTCGTCATGATCTATTCGGTGGTGGTCCTCGTTGCCATCGCGACATGGATCGTGCCTGGAGGAGAATATCAGAGAGTAACGCGGGACGGTCAGACGCTCGTGGTCGCCGATTCGTTTACTCCAGCACCGCATGACCCGCAGGGGATCGGCGCGATCCTGACGTCGCCGATAAAAGGATTCGTGCAGGCTGCGCACATCATCGCCTTCGTGTTCGTCATCGGCGGCGCATTTTCCGTGATTCAGAAGACGGGGGCGATCGCGGTCGGCGTTCAGCGCGTCGCGCACACGTTTGCGCAAAAGCCGCACCTCAAGAAATACTTCATCCCGGTCACCATGGTCCTCTTCTCACTCGGCGGGACGATTTTCGGAATGTCCGAGGAAACCATGCCGTTCGTGCTGATCTTCATACCCCTTGCCATCTCCCTCGGCTATGACTCGCTCGTCGGGACTGCCATCCCGTTTCTCGGCGCCGCGGCAGGATTCGCAGGTGCAACGCTGAATCCGTTCACCGTGGGGATCGCACAGGGTATTGCGGAACTCCCGCTTTACTCCGGACTGGAATACCGCATCATCGTATGGGTGATCAGCACCGCCTCCATCATCACGTTTGTCATGCTCTATGGCGCCAGGATCCGCGTGGACCCGACACGAAGTCCCGTCTTCGATCTCGACCGGGCGCGCAGGGAATCGTTCCAGCTGGATCCGTCCGAAAACAAAGAACTTTCCTTGTCGCACCGGCTCGTCATCACGATATTCGTTCTCGCCCTCTGCGTCCTGGTCTTCGGGGTCCTTCAATACAAATGGTTCATCGATGAAATCGCCGGCTTGTTCCTGGGCCTGGGGATCGTGAGCGGCATTCTCGGCCGGCTTTCAGCCGATGAAATCACCGACAGCTTCAAGTCGGGCGCCCGGGACATGATGGGGGTCGCGTTCATCATCGGCTGCGCGAGGGCGCTCCTCGTCGTCGCAAACGACGGCAAAGTGATGGACACCCTTCTGCACGGCCTTGCAGGGCTCATTTCCAATCTGCATCCCATCCTGGCCACGCAGGTTATGTTCCTCACCCACGGTGTGATCAACTTCTTCGTGCATTCCGGATCCGGACAGGCAGCGCTGACGATGCCGATCATGGCGCCCCTTGCCGACGTCGTGGGAATCTCGCGACAGACAGCCGTCCTGGCATTCCAATTCGGCGACGGCTGGATCAATCCCATTCTTCCCACCTCGGGTGTCACGATGGGCGTGCTCGGGCTGGCGGGGATATCCTGGGAAAAGTGGTTCAAGTGGATGCTGCCCGTCCAGATCTATTTTTTCGTGATCGCGTTGCTCCTTCTTATACCCCCCTTTTTGTTCCACTATCACTGACAGGAGGAATGATGAAACGGAGATCTACTGCACTGTTGCTCGTGCTGGTCCTGCTGGTTCCAACGTTTACCCTGGCGCAAAAGAACGTCTACGGTGGAACGGGGAACGTCCGGTTCAAGATGAACAGGGCCGGCAGTTTTGCGCTCTATGACAAAGACTTTGTCACGCAATTGGACCGCGCGTCGATCCTCATCGCGCTTGATTCCGCGCACGTCTTCGACTACCAGGAGGATGCGAACTACCTGACAACCGGTGCTATTCTGTCGGTGGTCGGGAAGGCCGACACCGCTGCCACGGCGTTGTACGATAACTCATGGACGACGCCGACGGTGCCGCCCGACGTCCGGGTCCTTCAGGATGTCTATGCCTGGCACAACGACTCCCTCGTATTGACCAACTTCGCAATCACGAACTATTCCTCGACGTCGTACGACCTCCACATCGGCCTCGGCTGCGTCCCCTATCCCTCCGAGACCTGGGGCGGCGAAACCGTAGCGTATGACAGCGTTGCGAAGATCGCATACTTCTTTAGAGAAGGTGAAACGCCCTACATCGGCGTCAAGGTGCTGGGCCAAGATCCGGTATCGTTCCATGTCCTCGATTGGGATGTCTATTCGCCGACCGATCCAAGCAACGATGCCGCGACCGATTCGACGCGGTGGAGAATGACCGCCCTCCCGGGATTCGATGCCCCGCTCGTGGGAGGTGTGGACGGCTCATTCTTCAATCTCAATTTTGGAACCCAGACGATCGCCGCCAACGCGTCGGCCTCGTACATGGTCGCTTTCCTTTACAGCACCAGCCTGCACGGGCTCAGGGCGTTGAGCGATACGGCAACTGCGCGCTATACCGCGTTTCTCGCGATGTCCTCAATCAAAAATGCCTACGGCGGAACAGGAGCCGTATCCTTCAAGCTCAACCGGGCCGGGAGCATCGGGATGTACAGTGCCGACGGCACCGCCCAGCTCTCGAGGGCTTCGATGCTCGTTGGACTTGACAGCGCACACGTTTTCGACTACTACGAAGACGCGAACTATCTCATGGCTGCGCCGGCTCTTTCGACCGACGAAAATGGCGATACCACCGCGACAGCGCTGTTCGACAATTCCTACCTGGATCCCGCGATGCCGCCCGACGTCCGGGTCCTCGCAATCCTGCATGCATGGAAGAATGATCCGTTCCTGCTTGTGGACTACACTGTGACCAATACCTCTGCATCACCATACCATGTGGCCGTCGGCATGGGGTGCGTCCCGGAACCCTCCGAGACGTACGGAGGTGAAACGGTGGCATATGACGCGACGAAAAAGATGGCGTATTTCTACAGGGAGGGTGAGGCACCGTACGTCGGCGTGAAAGTGATGGCGCAGGATCCTGCCTCGTTCCATGCACTCGACTGGGATGTGTATTCCCCGACCGATGCGAACAACGATGCAGCGACCGATTCGACGCGCTGGAGAATGACCGCATTGCCGGGGTTCGATGCTCCCCTCGTGGGCGGGGTGGATGGGTCGTTCTTTAATCTCAATTTCGGGCCCGCGGACATCGACCCGGGAACGTCCGTGACATACACCGTCGCGTACATGTACAGCACAAGCATGTCCGGCCTGCAGGCGGTAAGCGATCTGGCGGTAGCGAGATTCAACGGACCCACAGCGGTGAAGCTCCCAGTTTCCGGACTGCCCGAGCGGACCTCCCTCGAGCAGAATTACCCGAACCCGTTCAATCCGCAGACAGTGATCAGGGGACAGTGGACAGTGGACAGCAGGGTAAGGCTTGTGGTGTATGATCTTCTGGGCAGAGAAGTCGCTGTCCTGGCGAACGGCAGATATCCAGCCGGGAGATACTCGTTTACGCTCGATGGAGCGAATCTGGCAAGCGGGGTATACTTCTATCGCCTTACAGCAGGGACATTCTCCGCGGCTCGGAAGATGCTCTTAGTCCGTTGAACGCAACCGCACCAAGTCTCAAAGTCCCAGAGTCCCATAATCTTCGGGCTCAAGTTCCTTGAGGCTGACAGAACTAAGAATTCTGAATTCTTCATTTCTTAATTCTTCTGACCCCATCTCCCTTTCGGCGGGGACGTGAGCGTTGGAAATAGGTCCATGGAACGAAAAGCAAGGAGAAATCGGAACACTCCGATCGATCTCCAGCAACTCATTCAATCTGCCTATCCGAACCTCCCGGAGAACCAGCGCAAAGTCGCTGACGCGCTGATCCAACGTCTCCGGGAGGTGCCGTTCCTTTCGGTGATCGATCTGCAGGAGATCAGCGGGACGAGCAAGGCGACCGTCGTCCGACTCGCGCAGAACCTCGGATTCTCCGGTTACCTCGAGCTCCGGGATCGCGTCCGCGAAGGCGCCCAGTCGGAGATCTCCGCGAATGAGTCTTTGCCCCTTCTGTCGGGGGAGAGCAACGAGGAAACCCTCAGCGCCGTTGCGCGGCAGGACGTGAAGAACATCACGCAGACGATCGCACAGATCGATCGCGCGGCGTTTGACAGGGTGATCGGCATGATCCTCAAGGCCAACCACGTTTATACCTGCGGTCTGGGCATATCGTCGCTGCTGGCGAATGTGCTCTCCTATTCGCTCAATCAGGTGGCAGTGCACTCGACATCCTTTGCCCATGAACACGAGACATTTTTTGAGCAGATCCATCAGGTCGGAGTGTCGGACGTTTTCATCGCGTTTACTTTTCCCCCCTACTCCCGCGAAACCGTCGAAACGGCCCGGGCGCTCGCCTCACGAGGCGTTCCGGTGGTGGCCGTGACAGATCGCGTGACATCGCCGATCTCCTTGGTCAGCAAAGCAGTGTTGCCGATTGCCAGTCAGAATCTTCTTTTCACCAACTCCATCTCTGCCGTTTCTGTCCTGATCAACGCCCTGACCACGGAGGTCGCGCTGCGCAACAAGCGCCGTGCGACCGACAACCTTCGAAAGACGGAAAAGCTTCTTCGCCGTGCGGGGCACTACTTCACAGAGTAGAGGTCGAATCATGCGCTATCTCCTTCGCCTCCTGGGGGCCGCAACGATACTGTGCGGGACACTCGTGGCCGGGACAACCGGGAAGATCGCCGGTACCGTGTCCGAGAAGGGCCGGGGTGAACCTCTCGCCGGAGCCAATGTGGCGGTCCTGACGACCCCGTATGGCGCAGCAACGGGGGCCGAGGGGAACTATTTCATCCTGAACCTCCCCCCGGGCGACTACGATTTGCGCGTCTCGCTCATTGGATACACTCCCACGGTCATCAAGCATGTGCACGTGGAAATCGACCGAACAACCACGATCGACATCCAGATCGCACCCTCGGCGGTGGACATGGAGGAAATCGTTGTGCAGGCTGTGGCGCCGCCGTTTCAGCGCGACGCGACTGCTTCTGTGGCGGTTGTCAGCAGCGAGCAGATCGCCCAACTGCCGGCGAAGGATTTCGCCGACATTCTCACGTTGCAGGCGGGCGTGGCGGGCTCGGGCAACACGTTGTACATCCGCGGAGGGCGGAGCAACGAGGTGGCGTATTTGATTGACGGCATGTATGTGAAGGATCCCGTGCTCGGAGCCCGGGGGACCACCATCCACAACGAGGCGATCTCCGAGCTCCAACTCATGAGCGGCACGTTTAACGCTGAGTACGGCGGGGCGATGAGCGGCGTGGTGAACATCGTCACCAAAGAGGGAAGCAAATCCTTTGCCGGCTTCCTGGAAGGACGCACCAGCGATTTCTTTGTGAAGCCCTTCTCCAATTATCACGAGGACCGTGTGACCGGCTCCTTGAGCGGGCCGGTGCTCGGGGATGACTTCACCTTCTATGCAAGCGGCGAACAGGACAAAAGCGGGAGCTGGCTCCCGTTCGGCTCGGACAAGACGATCTCCTTGATCGGCAAACTCGCCGGACGACCAATGTCGGCCCTGAAAACCACGCTGACCTGGCGCTACACCAGCGACGAAAGCCGGCCGTACAATCACCAATGGGACTACATCCCCGACCAGTACCTCCGCGTGCGCGAACTGAGCCGTCAGGCCATCCTCGGCATCACCCATACGGTTTCCCCTTCCCTGTTCTATGATCTGCGCGTGTCGTACTTCTCGCAATCCTATTACTCCGGGGTGGACAAGGACACCTCGCAGTATATTCTGCCGGGGGCATACCAGTACGTCAGCGAAGCCGGCAACGGTCACGAATTCTACTCGCTGGAAGACCCGATCGAATTGACGAGGAACGCCACCATCACCGTGGACGCGAAAGGCGACGCCACCTGGCAGGTGGACACCTGGAATGAGGTCCGCGGCGGATTTGAATTGAAGCGGCATACGCTCGATTTCCTGGACGTGTACGATCCCAAGAGGGTGAATCCGTATATCACCGCCTTTCAGAAGAAACCGCTTGAAGGCTCGGCATACCTGCAGGACCAGATTTCGCTTTCCGCGCTGGTGGTGAACCTGGGGCTCCGCTACGACTATGCGAACCAACGCTCCCCGTTCCGGTCGAACCCGCTTGATCCCGCGTCGATCGTGGAGTCGCGTCCGAAGCAACAGTGGAGCCCTCGTCTCGGCGTGGCGCATCCGATCAGTGACCGGACCTCGCTCCACTTTTCTTACGGCCGGTTTTTCCAGAACCCTGATTACATTCGCTTGTTCGAGGATTCGCAATACGACATCGCCGTGAAAGATCCGATTTTCGGTTCTCCGGATTTGGAGCCCGAACGCACGACGGCCTACGAGGTCGGCGTCAGCCACCAGTTCACCGATGCCCTTTCTGGATCGTTCACCGCGGCGTACAAGGACGTCGTCGGGCTGGTCGGGACGCAGTTCTTCTATCCGTATGCCAACGGACGATATGTGGGATACACGATCTACGTCAACGAAGCGTATGCCAACATCAAGTCGTTTGAGGTCAGGCTGAACATGCGGCGTACCGGCTAGGTGGGGGGGATGCTGACCTACACATATTCCGTGGCGAAGGGGAGCGCGTCCTCTGAGCAGGAAGATTATCCCGGGACCACCACTTCGACGCTGCTCTACCCGTTGAATTGGGACCGCACGCACATGTTGAATGTCAACATCTTCGTGGGAATCCCCGACAAGGAAGGGCCCTCATTTTTCGGCGCGCGACCGTTCGAGAACACGACCTGGGACATCCTGCTGAAGGCCGCGAGTGGAGAGCCGTACACTCCGACGGCCCGAAGAAGCAACTACATCCCGAAGAACTCCGGGCGAATGCCGGGCACCTTCTCCATCGACCTGGAAGCCAGCAAGGCATGGAAGCTCTCCACGCTCTCTTTTGAAATCTTTTGCGAAATCCTCAACCTGACCAATGCGAAGAACGTGGTGTATGTGTGGAGTGATACCGGCGAACCGGACGTGACATACGACGGGGGGCATTCCCTGCAGTACATGCAGGATCCCAGCAACTACGGTCCCCCGCGCCGGATGCGTGTTGGGGCGCGCATGAGATTCTGACCAAGAACACTTTTTGACTATTCACGAGACCACCATGATGCGATGCGCGTTCTGCCTCTGTTTGATCGCAGGGATACTGACGGCCTCCACGCCGGCACATGCTCAGAAGCGGGGCCCCAAGTCCCGATCGTCGGCGCCGCTCGCAAAGACCAGCGGCATCCTGAGCCGCGCCGGAGGGTTCCACAACCGCAGCAATCTGGGATCGGCGTTCGAAAACCGCGGGAAATTGTATCCTCACGAGGAGGCTTTTGGACCGACGTTTGAATGGCCGATCGGCAGTCAACACGAGTACGTCTACCGTGCTAATCCTTATGTGGGCATTCCCGGCAATATGATCCAGGGACGATTCACTGGAGATGAAGAATGGGAGGCGGCAGCCGGCTACAATAATATCGACAGCGCCAAGGTGGCAATGAGCGACAAGCCGTACTCCTGGCCTGCCACAGGCTGGCCTGTCAAAGCCGCTGACGGAAGCCCGGTGTTCGTTTCAGACCAGGACAGCTATTGCGTCTACAACGATTCGACGAACAGCAGAGGCATCCTTGGCATTCAGGTGAATCAGACGGGCTACGCGTTCGGAGCGAAGTCCGTCCGCGACATGGTTGTTTATGGCTTCGACATCATTAACAAGTCGCAGCGAACGTACGATAGCGTCTATTTCGGCATGTACCTCGACGCCGATATCGGCGGCTCGGAGAGCGCGGTCGATTATGCCAATGACCACCTGGCATTCGACAAGTCACTCCAACGGGTGGTCTACTACGACAACGGCACGTCCGTGCAATGGGGCGGCCCGTCGGGGAGATTCGGGTTTCTCATGCTCCGCACTCCGTCAGTGAATGGTGTGGAGCGCGGGATCACGGACCTTCACTACATGCGCTACGATGACGATATCGACATCGATTCGGTTCAGTACGGGATCTTCTCGAGCTCCCCTTCGCTGCAGGCGTCGAGGTACGGACCGACGTATTTCCATCCTGGCGCGAATGCCCCCAACCTTCACTATGATGATCCGGCCACCATTCCGTCGGCCGGCATGGATCTGGTTTCCTGCATTGGCTCCGGCCCGTACACCATGGCGCCGGGCGACACGCTGCATTTTATCACGGCGTTTATCGCCGCCAACGATGCCGCCGGGATGGATGTCATCACGAACAACGCGTGGGACCTGTATCGCGCCAATTTTTCCTCGCCGAAACCGCCCACCACTCCGACGGTGACTGTTGTTTCCGGCGACGGGCGGGCGACCATCGCGTGGGACAATGCCGCGGAATCGTCGCGGGATCCCATCACGCACGTAGCGAATTTCCAGGGCTACCGGCTCTACAAGAGCGTCGATTTCGGCCTGCATTGGGACCAGATCGATCGGAACGCCAACCCCTCCGCAGGCGTGGATCCGGTGCCGCTTGCGTCCTTCGACAAATCCACGGGACTCCAGAATTCCTTTGTCGATTCCTCGTTGATCAACGGCTACACCTACTGGTACTCTGTTACCGCCTATGCATTGACAAGCGACAAGGCGATCCTGGAAAGCAACATCGGTCATTCATCGGAAGAGAAGAACATCGGCATCGCCACGCCGGAGTCGCGTGCAGTCGGGAGATCTCCTGCCGGCGTTTCGGCCATTACCCACTCGGGAGCGGCGAACGTCACCCTGTCCGTCTCGCAGCTCGATCTTCCGGGAGCCGGCGGAAAGAGCTATAGCGTCGGCTTCGTCCCCACCTTCACCATTGCGAAGGGGAATCTTCAGTCGATCATCAGTCTGACGACCGTCGATGGCGTGAAGACGGACCCCGGCACCTACGCGTTCGTGTTCAGATCCCCTACGACCTACTCGATCACCAGCATCACCACGGGGAAAGTCATCAGGGCGTCGGGGACCTACACCTCCGGCGCGCCGATCATCATGGGAGGTACGGGATTGCGGATCCTCCTGACGGATACCGCCTCCTCTGCCGATGCGAGACCTGAGGAAGGAGATTCCATCCTGGTTTATCCCGGAATCACCGCCACATCGGCCGGGACGACGGTGCTCAGTCTCCGCCCATTCTGGTATGGCACGCGCTATGCCACCGACGATGGCGTGGTCTTCTCCGTTGTGCGAAACAACGACTCCGCATCAAGTCTGATATCCTACGCCGATGCGTTTGCGTTCTCCACCTATCCGTCACAGGTGCGCAGCGAGATCGGGACAAGTGAGCTGAATGACATCAAAGTTGTCCCTAATCCGTACTTGGTCGGCTCTGAGTACGAACGGGAATACGGCATCCTGCGCAGGGAGCCGATACGCCAGCTGAAGTTCAATCATCTGCCCTCGCATTGTACCATCACCATTTTCACGATAGCGGGCGACAAGATCAAAGTGATCTATCACGACGGCACGACCGGCACAGAGTCGTGGGACATGCGCACGGATGGCAACAGGGAGATCGCGTCGGGGATGTACATGTATCTGGTCAAGACCGATGGCGCCGAAAAACTCGGTCGATTCGCGGTAATCAAGTAGGAGGCGAACCATGAGACGACGTCTACTCGGATGCACGATGGTGGTTCTCATGTGCACCGGGGTGCTCAATGCCCAGAACCCCAATCTCGGGACAGCCGGCGCACAGTTTCTGAAGATCCCGGTCGGCGCCCGCGCGGCAGCTCTCGGCGGAGCATTCACTTCATCCGGCGACGATGCCAGCGCGCTGTTCTGGAACCCGGCGGGCATTGTGGGAGTCAAAGGCGGTGCACTCACGGTCTCCCATGCAGAATGGTGGGCCGGCAGCCGGCTGAGCCATGCCGCGTATGTGCAGTCCTTCGGAGAAGTCGGCTCGTTCGGCGTTTCGTTCACCATGATGGCAATGGACAAGACGGAGGTAACGACAGAAGAACAGCCTGAAGGGACAGGACAGTACTTCGACGCACAGGACTTGATGCTCGGGATCAGCTACGCGCGCAAGCTCACCGACGACTTCAGTGTTGGGATCACCGCTAAATACGTCGGTCAGCGGATCTGGAACGAGACCGCCAACGGGTTCGCTGTCGACGTCGGCACGCAGTACCACATCGGGTTCAGGGACCTTCGACTCGGCATGAGCGTCACGAATTTCGGCGGGGACCTGACGTTCGGCGGTCGGGACCTCGGGGTAAATTACGATGTGAACTCCTCTACTGCGACCGAACGCCTGCTGCCCGCCCAGTTGACGCCTGAATCCTATCCCTTGCCGCTGCATTTCCAGGTCGGGCTTTCGATGTCGCCGTATATCAGTGACGATTTTGCTGTGCTCCTGGCAACGGACGTCGTGCATCCCAACGACAACGATGAACTGGTCTGTGCGGGGGTGGAGGTTTCGATTTTGCAAACACTCTTTCTCCGCGGCGGCTACCGGTTTGGCGATGACACGGCCCGGTGGTCCGCCGGCGTGGGTGCGTTCGCCCCTGCCGGCTCCCTGCATGTCTCCTTCGACTACGCGTTTGTGAACTACACGCTCCTCCCGTCGGTGCACCGGTTCAGCGTGGGACTGGAGTTCTAACGAAAGGCAAATGCCGATGCTCCGGGTTGTCTGCGTGATGCTGCTGTTGTTCTCGTCGTCAAGTGTGTCGAATGCCCAGGACCGGCGCGTTCTTGCGCCCGTGGAGCGGAATGGCTTCACGGCGCTGACATCGTATGACTCTCTCCGCGCGTTCCTCGGATCGCTCGCCGGCTCCTCTTCGTTGCACGTCTCGACGATCGCCACAACCCGGTCCGGCCGTTCTGTTTTTCTTGTCCACTACACCTCCCCCGGCGCAACGTCGAACGATTCCACGCTCAGGGTCCTCCTGTTCGCCCAGCAACACGGCGATGAGCCGTCAGGGAAGGAAGCGATGACCATCCTGCTGGCACGATGCGCATCCGGCGGGCTCAACGATCTTCGAGCGCCGATCGACCTCTATATTGTTCCTCAAATGAACCCCGACGGGGCGGAGCTGCGTCAACGGCGGACGTCCGACAGCCTGGACATGAATCGAATGCACCTGGTCCTCGGCACACCAGAGGTCGAAGCCCTTCACGAGGTCTTCCATGCCGTGAAGCCTCATGTTACCCTCGACGTGCACGAGTTCTTTGCGTACTCCGAATCCTGGACAGACTCCGGGATCATTAAAATGGCCGATGTGCAGCTTGGGATGTTGACAAATCCGAATTCGTCACATGCGCTTGCGGCATTCCAGCACTCGGAAGTCTTTCCCGCCGTGGCAAAGACAATGGCCGGAGATGGCTATTTGTTCCAGGAGTATATCGTCGGCTCTCCATCCGACCGTGTCCGGCACAGCACGACGGAGATCAATGACGGGCGGCAGAGCTTCGGCATCCTGAACACCTTCTCCTTCATTCAGGAAGGGAGAGAAGGGAACACTCTCGAGGAAAATCTGGAGCGGAGGTCGCGGTCCCAACTGACAGGCATCATGGCGCTTCTGCAGTGCTGTACCAGCCACGCATCCGAGATCATCGCCCTGGTCGGGCGTGAGAGGGAGGCACTGAAGAATCATGTCGGCGATACATTCGCCTTGAGGATGCAGCACATTGCGGGTGACCGCCGGCTCGTGATCCCGGTCCGCACATTGTCGACCGGAAGGGACACCACGTGGCTGGTCACGCCATATCATAGTGTGGTGCAAACACTCTCGAGAACAACGTTGCCACAGGCGTATGTCGTCCCGAAACAGTGCTCTTCGGTCATCAGGCTTCTGGAAAAGCATCATGTCTCGTTCACTACCGTCCAGGCACCAACGACCATGCGCGTGGACCGATATATGATCGATAGTGTCGATTCGGATGCATTGGAAGAAGACACCCTGCCCCGTCCTCATGTGCATGCGGTGTCGGAACTGGTGACCCTGTCCAGCGGGGACGTGATCGTGCCGACGACGCAGTGGCATTCATTCTTCCTCGCAACGCTCCTGGAGCCGGAGTCCATGTGGGGACTGACGAAATACCCGCAGTTCTCCTGGATATTGAAAAACCCGGCGTATCCGATTTTGCGCATTCCTTAGCCCGCGTCACACAGGCCCGCCATGACAGACGCCCACGATCCCATCGCTGCCATCGAACAGGAACTTGTTCCACGTGTCGATCGCGTTGAACTCGTCACTGTCCGAATTCCCTTCGTTCACCCCTTCGGCACAAGTGTGCAGACATGGACGCAGAAAGAGGCGCTGCTCCTCAGACTGACAGCGGGAGATGTTATTGCGTGGGGCGAATGTGTCGCCGATCCGGACCCCTTCTACATGCCGGAGACCACGCTCACCGTGCGGCATATCATTCGTGATTTTCTTCTCCCGCTCGTGGAGACGGGGATATCCATGGGTGAGCTGGAGCGACGATTCACGCATGTGCGGGGTAATGGCATGGCGAAGGCCACCGTGGAGAATGCGCTGCTGCTCTTGATCGCCCTTCAGAAGAGGATCCCCCTGCATGAACTCCTCGGCGCCCCGGCAAAGCCGATCATGTCGGGAGTGAGTATCGGGCTGCGCGACTCCATCGATGAACTTCTGGCGGCCGTCGACTCCGCGGTCAGGAAGAAATATCACAGGGTGAAGATCAAGATTGCGAGGGGAAAAGACGTGGCCTGGGTGCGAAAGGTGCGGGAGGCTTTTCCCGACCTGCACCTAATGGTCGACGCCAACGGGGACTACACGCTCGACGATATGCCGATGCTGAAGCAGCTCGACGCGTTTCATCTCATGATGATTGAACAGCCGTTGTCCTATTCCGACATCCACCAGCATGCGATTCTTCAGAAGAACCTGGCAACCTCACTCTGTCTCGATGAGTCAATCCTTGGACTTGATGACGCCGTCGCAGCAGTTGCGCTCGGCGCATGCAGGATCCTGAACATCAAACAAGGGCGTGTCGGCGGGCTGATACCTTCCCTGCGGATAGCACGGTTTGCGGCAGAACACGGCGTTGGGGTATGGTCGGGGGGAATGGATGAAACGGGTATCGGAAGGGCAGTGAACATCCACCTGCAAACCACGCCGGGCTTCACTATTCCCGGCGACACCTCCGAAACAAGCAACTACTTTGCTGAAGACATTATCGATCGACCGGTTTCTCTGGACCCCGATGGATTCATCGCCGTGCCGGATGGCCCCGGCCTGGGAGTCACCGTTCTTCCCGATCGCCTGATGCAGTACCTACTCAGGTGGGAACGCCTTCGCTAAGAAATCGCCCATTCGCTCAACCTTCAGCCTCCCGGAGTGAGTTGCCGAACAGCCTCGACATTCCTTCCGAAGCCTTGTGGGGCGAGAATCAGCGTACCGGAACTTCGATGGTCAGAACCGTGTCCTGTGGCACACGATCGACAATCCGCGGTTGGTATTTCCATTGAACGACTGCTTTGAGTACTGCCTTGTTGAAATACGGGCTGTCGCTCGACACGATCCAGGCTCTTCTGACGTTCCCGCGTTTGGTTACAATGGCGTTCACAATGATCGGAGTGAACTGACGAGGTGAACGGCCTGCGGGGGGAACCGCTCCAACGGTTACGATTGGAAACGCATCTGCGTTGACGATCGATGTGTCCAACATCTTGAAGCTCGCCATGGAGTCTTCTCCGACGAGTTCGACCCACTGGTCAGTCAGTTTCACTTTCAATCGTTCTACCGGAACCTGAGCGAAAGCCGTTGCGAAGGGGGTAACGACCGTCGCTGCAAGGACACACGAAAACATCAATCCGGATTTCATTTCTTGGGCCTTTCAACAAGGAATGGAACATTGCTTGTGTGGCCGTCGAGGTGGGCTCTGATACGGAAGGACTAGACCTGGGTCCAGAGCGGCGCATACTGAGGCAGGAACTTCAACGATTCAATTCTCTGCAAATATACGTTGCGGCTGTGCCGATGTCAATGCAGAAAATGCGCGTTCAGCCGCTCTGCAAAACGGGCTGGACTGCTATGGAATAGTCTTGGCTCGAACTGTACCAACGGTCGATGATCACTTCAATAAGAGCATTGTCCGCGGCGAGCTAAACGCGTCTGCAGTCAAGCGATAGGATCGCTCTCAACCAAAAAGCCACCCATTCCTTGGGTGGCTTCGCGCTCGGTCGGAATATCGACCACAGGTGGCGACCAGCCTCTTTTTGTCACTCCCACATCCCGCTTATCGCATGATGATCACGATCCGATGTTCTCCCTCTATGCCTGCAGGAATCGAACAATCCGTCTGATTCTTTCCGTCCAGAGCAAAGGACTCTATCGTATGACCTCTGCCTTTGACCGAAATGACCAGGTGCGATCGACGATAGTCGAGATCGCGTAATTCCATTGCCCCAATTCCATCAGGCAAGAATGGAGCAAAAGACAGCGATCCTTCCTGAAACTTCATCCCGAAAAGACCGTTGAGTACCATGGAAATGTAGGCCGTCGCCGACCAGGTTTGGAACTTGCAGGACTCCCAGTGGTAGTTCCGACGCGATTCTCCCCAATCTTGATAGCCCCCATCAGGTTTGCCGGAGTAGGGATTATATACTTCCCTGAAATTGTAGTTCCCTTTGTCTTCATCAAGAGCGAGATGAGTCTGGCTGAACAGCTCATGGCGGAACGTGGCGTAGTTCCCTGTGACCAACGCTGCGTGGGCAAAAAAGCCATTCACAAAAGGCCAGATAATGTTGTTATGCCTGCCGGGCATGTCTTTGGAGTACCTTGGAAAATCCGGAGTGATTGAGGTGATCCCATAGTCCGAAACTACGGCGTGGGCAATGAGTTGGTTTGCTTTTTCTCCATCGATTATGCCGAAGATCACCGCAAAGGAAATTCCGAGTGCTTCCTGCGAGCTATCGGCTTTCCCATGGTTGTCGATGAGATAGTTCAGCGTGTTCCTTTCTTTGTTGTAGAAACTCGTCAGGATATGGCTCTTCAATCGTCCCGCTTTGTGCTCATACGTTGCAGTGATCTCACGATTCTCTTTTAGGTAAGCGCTCATTTTGCCTAATGCGATATACGCGCCGTAGTAGACGCAATTCGTACTCAGGCATTTAATGTGATACGAGTTTTTGAAATCGAGGACACTGCTTGAATAGTTGTTGGGTTCATAGATCGGTTCCGGGTACCCGGCGATGCCGTCGTTAAATACTGACGGCCCCATGAACAAACCGGAGCTCGAATCAAACGTCATCTTTTCCAGAGCACTCATCGTATTTGCAGAACAGTGATAGGCCTGCGCAAGGAATTCCCTGTCGCCGGTTACCACGAAATGATTCCAGGCCGCAATGGCCCAGAGGATCTTGTCCCAGTATTGATGACCGATGGTATCCTTGTTGATCGTCACACTCCACAATGATCGTTCCGCCACCTTCGGCCGCAACAGGCTGACCCCGTTCCACGAATTGATGGCAATATCGCGCGTCCATTCTCCGCCGTAGTCGCCACCGGCAGCAAGGATCCCGCGGCGCGTGTTGATGTCGACGGTGAGCGTCGCCAGTTTGAACGCGTCAGTGATTGCAGGGTTGTCGGAGGAGAACTCCTGCGCGTACACACGGCACGAGAGGAACGCCGCAATGACAATGCAAACTGTTTTCGTCTTCATTGCTCAAGCCATATGGTGTTTCACTGGCCACTGTCCACTGTCTACTGTCTCCTGTCCACTGTCTACTGTCTCCTGTCTCCTGTGGCGTGCGTGGCCTGAGTCCTTTTGATCATGATGTCTCCGCTATCGGGCACAACATCAAAGACCATGTACTTCGAACCGCCGGCTTCAATGAGCCGGGCCTCCCTGGATCTGCCGTTTTGGGATATCGAAACAGATTCCCAGGTTGGCGGGAGAGGGCGACGGAGAGTCAAGGGAACATTGAAAATCGCGTTGTCCAAGGTGTCTGTGGCGCGGACCACGATACTGGTATCCGTTAGAGACAGCTCCCGTACAGTCGTTGCATTCCGCTCCTTGATATATCGGGCAACGTTGCCGAAGGTGGTAACCCAATACAGATCCTGGTAGGCTTTCATGGAGTCGAGGGCACCTCTGAGGTTTGCCGAAATCACAGGAGAATATCCGCCGTCACTATCAATGCCGTGCAGGAGAAATACCACCCAGCCTTTCAACGAAGCGGCGGCCGCAGCCTTGGCAGAGAAATCCTGCGGCGTCTGAATTGACGACAAGCTTCCACAAACAAAGGAACTGATGTTCATGAAATTTGCGGGAGTGCTCGGCTCGATAGACCCCGAACACCCCCGGGCAGCCAGGTAAAATTGAGCGCATGCGCCACTGGTGTCCGGCACACAAAAGGGGTAGGCAACCGTCAAACACTTCTGACCCGTAATGTGGGAGTCAATGGCATCACGCGAGTTCCGGAGCTCTGCAATCTGATCCGCGGTCGAGAGCGTGCTGAGGTTCGCGTGGGTCATGGTATGACTTGCGATTTCGTGCCCCTGAGAAGACGCAGCCTGAAGGGCAGTCCAATTCGGACCCCAGTTGACGACGGTGAACAGCGTCATTTTGAACCCATATTCATTGAACATCGGCAGCGCCACTGCAAATTGGTTGGCGCATCCATCGTCAAAGGTAAACGAAACTGCTGCTGACCGGAATCCCTGCCATGTTCCTACGACATAGGGTGTATCCACATTCTGAGCATATCCGCTGCTCAGAGCAAAAAAGAGAATGGCGACACACTCCCTTACACGAATATGATTCATAGCATGTCTCCCGTTATCGTGCCAATGCCATCTTCCAGACACTGACGCGTCCGTTTGCTCAGAATCTCACCGCTTGCACTCCGTTCCGGCGGTTTCAGAAGACAAATTTAAAATCAAGAATCTAAAATCTAAAATGGAAAAAGCCCATCCATCACACGATGAAAGGGCTTCCTGTCAACGAGCAAGGAGGACAGGGTCTCGGGTGTCCTTACAATCAAACTACCCTTTTTGCCGTATCATGTCAAGGTAGAGCGACTGACGACACCGACAGTGATGGGGACTCTGAGGGCTCGCTCTTCCTCCCATGCGAAGCGACAAAATAGAGTCGGCCTATCGCGATTGCGCCGAACTTGTTAATCCGAACATGTCGTACGGTTTCTTGCTGAGAGCATCATTGAAGAGGATGACCTCCAGGAGAATGTATGCGACAAATCCGAGGACAATCAGTCTCTGAACCCCGGAGGTCTTTTGAATATCCTGCTTTGCTTTGACGTCACAGACCTCACCCGGACAATGCTGCGCTTTTTCCTTGTAGAACAGATTGTAGAATTTGCATCCGAGGCAAATCCCAAACGCCGATTCAAAGAAAAGAAAAACCAGGCACAGCAGACAGACGATCCCCGTAATCGGGCTGAACGCATTGACGATGACAAGAAAAATGAACATCGTCATCGCCAGGACCACACCGATTATCCAGGCAAACTTCTTTTGCTTGGCGCCGACGTATTCCGGGACCTGATTCCCGACAATCAGGCGGCCGATGATCAGCGACGGTGAATAGCGGGGATTGACAAAGACGCGAATCAGGAAATCCGTAAGAAAGAGTGTGATGAGGTATTTGATCATCACAAAATCCTGTCTGAAGATCACGAGCATCAACGAGATCAGCATCAGGACAAAATAGATCCCTGCCGATGCCCGTATCTCTCGTTCATTCAACACTGGGATGCTATATCCTTCAACGTCTTCTCCAAATTGTATGATCCCTGGCATAGTGATCTCCTGGGAAGGGTCGATTCCTGGTGGAAGTTCAGTCGGAAGGCTTGAAGTTGCGTCCTGGACCCGTCTTGGCAGCGGGCGATGGATACCAAAGAACGTTCCTACTGATTACGCGCCAATGGCCGGGATAGTTTCATGGGTGGCAAATGTTCTGTCGGCGCACTGTCACCGCGGGAGTGGTCGAGCCCTGGTTCCAAGCAGCCCTTTCCCTGCCTTCTCGAGGATTTCCTGCCCGAGAGTGACCGCGATTCGTTCATGAACAAATGCCGTGATGTGGTGAGGCCCTCCGGGGTGATGGAATCGCATGATCCCACGGTACGGTCCAAGAACGTTCTCGGGGAAAATACATTGTATTCCATGGGAAACGAGCGAATCGGAGAGCTCCACGGGAAGCGACGGGAGGAAATCACGGTCTCCTTTCCCCTGCGGGATATCGACGACATAGAAGGCGATTCCCTGCTTCGCAAGGAGATCGGCCATCCTGAAGATGATCTTCTGCGCGAGGAGGACTTCCTTTCCCGACACGGTATTTTCCACTGCAATCGTATATTCGTTTCCCAATCGTTCTTTCGCGCCGGCCTTGTCCATGTCTTTGACGAACTCCCACGCCCCGTTGAACAGTGCGGAATACAAGTACGAATGCTGACTCAGATAATCCGTGAGCGGCACCATTCGCGCGACCTCCAGTGCTCGTACACCCGGGATGTAAGTCGTCCGATGCACAATGAGACTGTCGTGCGCATCCAACCGATAGAGATCGGCGCGGACGTTATCCAGAAGGTCATTCGCATAGAATCCGAGAATGACGACGTCCGGGTGGTAGCGCATGCCTTCATTTTCCAGAAACGCGAGCTCCTCCGCGTTGCTGAACCCGGAGACCCCTGCATTCATCACCTCTGCCGGACAATGCTTTTCATTCAGAACCCGTTCCAGGTCAGCGCTGAAGGTTGAGTCCTGATCGGTTTCGTAGCCCTGGGTGTGCGAGTCGCCGAGGCAGAGCACCCTTAGGATTGAGTCAGGCTTTTCATAGGTGAAATCCCGGGCATTGCGAAACCCCCGGGAATTCGTCTCAAATCTCCATTTCCCTTCGTAGCTCTGATGCCAGAACCTGGCGTTGGGGAGAACTCCCCGGAGGACGAAGGGACCATAGTGATAGGCGATATGGTACCGCGGAAAAAGAAAGACTCTCTCCTGAAGAAAACTTCGGGCCAGGACTTCGCCCAGAGCACAGGCGAACAGAATACTTACGACGAACAGTGCGAGTGTTGGAAGGAGACGCGACGATCGTACAGAGGACATGGTAGCCCCCACTCAATGAGATGTCTCGACCACATGCGGGCGCAGTCGCCGCGTACCGAAGAATCACGGGAGAGGAGGCATGGCGGGTCCGGGTGAACCCCGCTACAGAAAACCGGAATCTCCCTTCATGAGAAATTCCGGTGTGTGAATGAACGTGAAGGAATGATAGAACAATTCCCGACGACAGTCAAGTAGACGTCCGAGGTGCAGTGCGCCCGGTTGTATTCCGTTGGGCAAATGTCTACCATGCAATGCTTATGTGTTGCGTTCCAGGAAGTTACGACCACTACGCACGAACCAGGAGGTGTCCACCGTGAACGGATCAATTCTTGTTGTCGGTGCCACCGGCAGAACGGGAGCCGAACTCATACGGTTGCTTCGGGAGAAGAACCTTCCGGTACGCGCTGCGACGCGAACACCTGACCTCGTGACGTCACGCTGGGGACAGGAAGTGGAGGCAGTTCTCTTCGATTTCGATCGACCGGAGACGTTTGCACCGGCACTCCGCAAGGTCGAGAAAGTCTTCCTTATGGCACGACCGGCTGACAATCATTCGGACCGCGCTGCCATGCCGCTTGTCGATCTGGCCGCAAAGTCCGGCGTCCGACACATTGTCAACCTGACCGCAATGGGGGTCGAACAGGATGAGACGTTTCCCCTTCGCGTCCTTGAACGGTATATCGAGTCGTCCGGACTCCCCTTTACGCACCTTCGTCCGAACTGGTTCATGCAGAATTTCGACTCGGGCCCGATGTACGCTGATATCCGCACCACCGGGGCATTGCATCTTCCGGCCGGTGATGCCAGGCTTTCGTTCATCGACGTACGCGACCTTGCCGCGGTCGGAGCCGCCACGCTGACGGATCTATCTCATGATGGACAGGCATATACCCTGACCGGCGGAGAGCCCATCGACCATAGCCAAGTAGTCGCCGCCATAAGCCGTGCGTCCGGAAAGGTCATATCCTATGTCTCACTCACCGAAGAAGCTGCATGCGCAGGCCTTGCTGCGGCGCAGGTTCCCCCGGACCGGATTGAGCGCTGGAGAAACTTCTACCGGATCGTCCGCGCAGGCCTCTGCGCAGAGGTGTCTCCTGAAGTCGAACGCATCCTTCACCGCCCTCCGATAACCATCGAACAATACGCCCGGGATCACGCCGCTAGGTGGAAGTAACGGCAAGTTCCAAGGCTTAATGACCGCGAATCTTCGCCCCTCTATTAAATAAACTTACCCCTGCGGAACCATCGCTGGAACCCCGCGGTTAGAGTTGTACAATATTTGTCGCTCCACCCGTCTGTGTCTCTTGCCAAATATCCTTACGGCATGAGTATACCATGGAATTCCGTTCTTTGCGTCCGTAAGGCCGCGGCATCCTGCCCATAGCATTCAGGATACTCTTCGATGCCCTCTCCCGGCACAGGAAACCTTCTGGTGTCGATCCCCGATCGGGGAAACGACCACCCCGCCATTTCTGCATCGCCACAACTAATTCCTCTTCCCCCATTTGCTGGAGTTGTTCAATGAGACAGCCAATGCTCAGACGCCGGCTGCGGTTCCTTGTCACCGCATCATCCCTCGCTCTCGGATTCTCGTCGGCCTGGGCCCAACCGTCGTCCATGACAGCCGCCGACCTTGCGCGTCAGTCGGATGTTGTGGCCGTGGGCCATGTGGCATCGCTTATTGCCCAATGGGACGAAACCCATACCCGGATCAGGACGCAGGTCACCATCGCCGTCTCAGAAAATGTGAAGGGGACAACGTCAGGATCCTCGCTTACCCTCTTTGTCCCGGGCGGAGAGGTCGACGGGATCGGCGAGATGTACAGTGATACGCCGGTCTTCCGGAAGGACGAAGATGTCATCGTCTTCGCACGGAAATCCCCTGAGGGGACGTACCGGGTGGCAGGAGGGACCGAGGGGAAATATACGATTGCCAAAGATGCGGCAACGGGCAAGCCGATGGTCTCGGATCGCGTGACCGTCGATGAATTTACCTCGCAGCTCCGCGTGGCGGTTGAGACCAAGGCTCTGAAACAGTGACCCCCCGCCGTTATCATGCACCATCCAATGCGCCACACCACAGGTCAACTTTTCTGGAGGAGCTATTGATGCGACGTCGGATACTCTCTCTTACCCTGGCAATCCTTGCGATCCCTATTCTTGCCCTTAGTCAACTCAATCAGGTCATCCTGCCTTATCAGGCGCCGGGATACAAGTACCTGATTGTAAAGTCCAATGCATCTGATATCGCCTCATTCATGAAGGCGACCTACAATGATGCGTCGTGGCCTGTTGGCACTGCGGCGGTCGGAACGTTGAACAACACATCATCACCTCCATGCCCGTTGAATGACTCGCTTCACATCAAGATTCTCTGGCCGTCTTCCCGTGACGTCCTTCTCCGTAGACAGATCACCCTGCCATCCGGAACCCGCAACCTGAAAATCGGTGTGGCGCTCGACAATGAGGTTCAGGTGTTTTTCAACGGGTGTGATATTTCCAAAGGGAAGAAGGAACACAATACCTGCGCTTCTCAGGACAATTTTGTCTTTAGCGTCCCCGATAGTGTTCTCTCCCCGACGGGGACCAACCTCCTCGCCGTCCACGGTTCGTGGGAAAGCTCGAAAAGCTATCTCGATTTGCAGGTGAGCGGTGATTTCAACTACACGATAACCGCCTCGGCTGGAACGAACGGTTCAGTGTCACCTTCCGGTCCGGTCAATGTGAATCCTGGGGCCAGCCAGCTGTTCACATTCGCTCCGAGTCTCCACTATCACGTCGATAGTGTCATCGTTGATGGATCCTACATCGGCGCACCGGCTTCCTATACGTTTACCAATGTGTTGTCGAACCATGCCATCAGAGTCACCTTCGCAATCGATACTTATACAATTGTTGCATCCGCGGGACCGAACGGCACAATCACTCCTGTCGGCACGCTCACGGCCCCGTACGGCTCGACGCCCGGATTCACCGTAACAGCAAACCCGCACTATCACATCGACAGTCTCTTTGTCGACGACGCATATGTCGGGAACAACGCCACGTATACATTTGCCCCGTTGGCAGCCAACCATTCCATCAGAGCAACATTCGTCATTAATGCGTATACGATTCTCGCGTCCTCGGGAGCGCATGGGAAGATTGTTCCGCAAGGAACCATCTCCGTCACCTACGGCGAATCGAAGACGTTCCAGTTCCTTCCCGACGCTCACTACCACGTCGACACCGTGTTCGTGGATGGATCGCGAGTCGATTCCACATCAAGCTATACGTTTGTGAATGACACATCGAACCATACGATCAACGTCGTATTTGCCATCAACACCTATGCCATTACGTCGACGGCAGGGATGAATGGCGCCGTCTCCCCCGACGGTGTCAGCATCGTCCCCTTTGGCTCGACTCCGGCGTATGTGTTCACTCCGTCCACGGGATATCACGTCGCCGCGGTCTATGTCGACGGATCCTCGGTTGGTCCGGTGACCTCCTATACATTCCCGGCAATCACATCCAATCATGTGATCGCCGTCAGTTTCCTGCTGAATACGTTCACCGTTACTTCGTTCGCCGATACCGGGACGGGGACGGTGCGAGACGTAATCCTGTCTGCCAACGCGAATCCGGGACCTGACACGCTCCGGTTCAACGTGGCGGGAAGCGGGGTTCAGACCCTCTCCCCTCTTTCATCGTTGCCTCCGCTGACCGATGTCGTCATCATGGACGGAACGACGCAGCCGGGATATGCGGGGAAGCCACTAATTGAAATCAACGGTCAGAATGCCGGACCAGATGCGGATGGTTTGACACTACTATCCGGCGTAACTGTCCAGGGACTGTTGATCGACAACTTCCCCGGAAATGGAATCGTTATCCTCGGCTCGGACAACACCGTTGGAGGGCTCAGCCCGAATGCCGGCAACGTCGTGATCCATAACGGTGGAGCGGGGATCGTCGTGCGCAAAGGGAACCCGGTTCCCGCACACAACGTGTTCTATTCGAATCTCATTTACGGGAATGGCGGCCTCGGCATCGACCTCGGAGGCGACGGCGTGACCGTGAACATGGTCCCGAAGCATCCGGTCCCCGACACCTATCCCGCGCTTCCGGACTCGATCAACAACGCGCAGAATTACCCGATCCTCTACATCGCGTCCCCCGAATCATCGCTCGTGCGGGGATCGATCGTGAGCTGGCCGAATACATTGTCCCGGATTCAATTCTTCCAGGACGCAACGCCCGACCCGACGGGGTACGGCGGGGCGCAAGCGCTGGTCGGAACAACGACCGTGCGAACGGACTCGCTCGGAAACGCCACCTTCGCGTACACGTTACCCGTTCCGTTGACCCCCGGCTACTTCCTTACGGCCTTGTCGACCGACACCGCGAACAATACATCAGAGTTCGCCCCCGACCTTCTGATCGGCGTTTCGCCCCGAATCTACGGGAATCACTATGTCGTCAACACAACGCTCTCCGGGATTCCGCTCCATTGGGCGGATGGAAAGGGGACGTATTCGATCAGTTCTACGGTCCCATCGGGGTTTGCGCCGATCATCGACTCCTCATTTGCCACCTGGAATCAATTGCCCCAGGTCAAGTACTCCTCCGGCGGCACCACTTCCTCGTCGCAATGGGGAGGACTGCCCGACGGAGTCAATAACATCGTCTGGGTCTCAAGTCACTGGGCGGACTCGATCGGCGTCGATCCGAACGTCATCGCCGTCACCCGCGTCAGGTATAACAGTCTGAATGGGGAGATGACCGACGTCGATGTGGCATTCAATGCGGAGAATTTTACATTCGCGAACGTCACGGGTCCTGCGGACACTGCCGGCGTGAAGGATGTGCAGAACGTTGCGACCCATGAATTCGGACATTTCGGTGGTCTGGGTGATATCTATAACCCCGGCTATCCGCAGTACGTCCCGTTTATGGGCAATGCCAATGATACGGTGACGATGTACGGTTTCATCAAAAATGGTGAGACGTCGAAGCGATCTCTTCATCCGCCTGACACAGCCGGGATCGGATACATCTATACACATATCCCCGCAAGCCATGTCGATCTCGTTCTCGTCTTTGATGGTTCTTCGACGTTCTCGACCACGTACGACGGTTTCACTCCTTCAAAGAACAGTGCGCAGGAACTCATTCAGCAGCTGCGTCCCGGCGACCGCGTCGGAGTCGTCCAACTCCCGAGTACCGTGATTTATCCGCTCACAACGGTGACCGACAGCGCATCGCGGGCACCCATCGGCAATGCCATCGGTGCGATGGCGGTTGGCGGAACAAGCGCTATTGGTCAGGGATTACAAACGGCGCTGTCGCAGGTTACGGCGTCCCCATCACCGAATTCACGCGCCATAATTCTTTTTAGCGCGGGGGAAGAGAGCGGATCACCGAATGCATTGACGCTCGCACCGTCGCTTCGTGGAGCAGGAGAACATCTCTTCACGCTGGGATTTTCCGGTAGCTCCGGCCAGAATCTCAGCAGCACGCTCGCCGACACCACGGCGGGAGCATACTACTTCGCGGCGGACACAACGATCAGCCCGGTGGTGAAGCAGATGTGGAACAGGATCACCGGTCTGCAACTGCTCGCCGATACGACATTCGCTTCGAATGCCAACGGTTTGAACTGGCAGGGCGGTCTGAACTGGCAGGGCGGATTGAACTGGCAAGGCGGACTGAACTGGCAAGGCGCCGTCGACCCGGGCGTCGGGAGCATCCTCCCCGGTCTCAATTGGCAGGGGAGCACCTTCGTCCTCGGATTGATCAGTCCTTCCGGGGATACGATCGTGCCCGCCACGCTGTTCCGCTACCCCGGTGTCAGCATATGCTGCAGGTTCGACATACGCCTTCTACAAGATTGACCATCCGGAAGGTGGAAAGTGGACGCTGCATGTCGAGGGCGCAAACACGACTCCGCCTCCACCGAACCCGGAGACGTTACACCTCGCGATCATTGGTGCGGCCGACGTTACCATGGGCGTGGCCTACAATAAGGCGAACTACGTCCAGGGTGACAAGGTCAACATTGTGGTTACTCTGTCTCAAGGCGGCCAATCCCCTGGCAGTGAACATGTCACCGGCGGCGGACCTGTGACGGGAGCACTTGTTCAGGCGATTGTATCGCCCCCCGGTGGTGAACCACAGACGTTTACCCTGACGGAAGGGAACAACGGAATTTACACGACAACCTACGCCGGCACGGCGACCGTCGGGAGTTACACGTTCTCGGTGCACGCGCAAGGATTCATTCCTGCGGTGCAGGACAGCTTCTTCCGTCAGTCAACACAATCCGTCTATGTCTCCGCCCCCTTCTCGCCGGATGCGGTCATTGTCGGGACAAACAGCGTCTGGCTTGTGGACAGCTCTCAGGTTGTCTCCGGGAGTGTGATCGTGAATGGTGTCCGGAGTTCCGGATTGCCACGGATTGAGCTGATTGTCGGAACACGTGTCAACACGCCGCCCAACTATGCGATAAAGGCAAACCGGATCACGGTGGTCTCCGGTGCGACCGTGGCCAGTAACGTGTTTTACAATACGTTAACCAACAAGGGGACGATCACTGGGACCCTCTCAACGCCCCTTGCCCTCCCCGTCATCAGCAAACTCCCCCCCTTCCAGGCCGCGAATGCAGGAAGCACCGATATCTCGGTCGCCAATGGGGCGAGCTTGACCCTTGCACCCGGACGCTACCGGTCTATCTTCGTCGGACAAAATGCGACACTCACGTTGAGCGGAGGGACCTATGATGCAACACAAGTCCTTCTTCTCGGAAACGCCCAGCTCCTTGCCGGCTCCGCCTCCACGGTCCGGCTGGCAAAATGGATCGTAGGGCTTGGAGCCTCGGTGATCGGACCTGCACCGAGAAGCGGGCTGAGCGCGTCGCAACTCGTGTTCTACGTCAATGGAAAGGATACCGATGATCCATCGTACGGGTTGGCGGCACTCGTCGGACCGGATGCCGTCGTCAACGCGAACATCTATTCCCCGAGCGGAACGATATCCATCCTTGACCGAAGCAGGGCGACCGGGGCATTCATCGCCGGGAACGTCATTATGGGACGCCGGGTCCAGGTCAATCTTGCTTCGGCGTTCACCGGACTCCAGAAGCCTGAATCCGACGAGTCTTCCCCTTCAGGCGATGTCCCGACAACATTTGCGCTGGAACAAAACTATCCCAATCCGTTTAATCCGACGACGACGATCAAGTACGATCTGCCCGAAGATCGGCAGATCACGCTCGTCGTCTACAACGTTCTGGGCCAGGTTGTTCGAACGCTCATCCGGGATGTCCAGAAGGCCGGGTCGTATGCGATTCAATGGAACGGACTCAATGACCACGGGAACACCGTCGGTTCCGGTGTCTACTTCTACCGCATCGAGGCGCGGCCGACAGCGAGCGGTGGGGCCGCGTCGTTCGTCCAGACAAGGAAAATGATATTCCTCAAGTAGATCGAAAGGTCAAACACTCTCGCACCAGGCGCCCCATGCCGTCCGGCGTGGGGACCTGGTGTGCCTGTTCTCATCGTAGCGTGGAGAATCCTATGCGCACCGCTGTGCCCGATGGACCTCATGCACATCGGCCACTTCGTCGGAACCTCTTTTCCATTCCTTGCCAGCTTCGGCGCATTCTCCTCGCAATTCTCTGTTCCTGCTGCATTTTCCCGGCAGAGGCGCAACACCTCTTCAATTTTTCGCATCTGACGACAAAGCAAGGCCTCTCCCAGAGCGCAGTCATGTGCGTCTTTCAAGACCACGAAGGTTTCATCTGGCTCGGGACGCAGGACGGTCTGAACAGGTTCGATGGCTACACGGTCAAAGTGTTCAAGAATGACCCGGCCGATTCATCGAGCCTGGGAGACAATTTCATCGTCTCCATTGCGGAAGACTCGGCCAACACCCTGTGGATCGGGACCTTGAATACACCGGGAATCCTGAACCGCTACGATCGATTGACGGAGTCGTTTGAAAAAGTCCCGGCGGCGAAAGTCAACCTGCGGGGATGCCCCAAAAGCTCCATCCACTCGACATATGAAGATCCGTCGGGAGATCTTTGGACCGGGGCGATCGGGCAAGGTGTCACGCGAACACGTCTCGTCGACGGGTCGACGAAAGTGTTCCGGCACATGCCCAACGACCCGGGGAGTCTCATCGACGACAGAGTCTATTCCGTGTATGGTGACCATACCGGCACCATCTGGGTTGGAACGCACGAAGGGCTGGACCGATTTGACCCCACAACAGAGTCGTTCGTTCATTTCAAGCATGAAGATGGAAACCCCACCAGCCTCAGTGATAGCTGGGTCTGGCCGATATTGGAGGATCGATCCGGGACGCTCTGGGTGGGGACCTTCCGGGGCGGGTTGAACCGATACGATCGCATCACGGGAGCGTTCACCCATTACCACCGTTCCGACGCAGACCTGCGGGCGTTGACCGATAACAGAATCCTCTCGCTCTACCAGGATCGTTCGGGAATGATCTGGGTCGGAACGGGAGATCACGGCGCGGATTATTTCCAGCCGGAATTGAGCGCGTTCTACCACTACCAGCACGATCCGGACAATCCTGCGAGCCTCCTCGACAACGTGATCTCGTCGGCGTACGTCGACCGGAAGGGGACGGTCTGGATCGGAAGCCGCCTCGGCCTCGATGAGCTGAATCCTCGCACCGAGGTCTTCACGCACCATACGCACGACGCAGCGCATCCTCAATCGATCGGCGACAACAACGTCGAATGCCTACTCGAAGATCACTCCGGGAACCTCTGGATCGGTCTCGTGAGCGCCGGCCTGGATCGATATGACAGAGGAAAAGGAACCTTCACCCACTTCCACCATGACCCCGCCGATCCCCACAGCCTGAGCGACAACAGAGTGTACGCTCTGTGCGAAGACTCAGGCGGCGTCGTATGGGTCGGGACCTACGGGGGAGGATTGGGACGCTTTGATCCCGGGAGCGCGCAATTCACAAATTATCTCCACAACGACTCCCTCCCGGGGAGTCTTGGCGGACCCGGCGTTTGGTCGCTGCTTAAAGACCACGAAGGAACTCTCTGGGTTGGAACGTATGGAGGGGGGCTCGATCGATTCGAACGTACGTCGGGCACGTTCACCCACTTCCGGCATGACGATGCAAATGCATCATCGCTGAGTGACAATATCGTTGTCTCGCTGCTTGAAGATCACGCGGGCACGATCTGGGTGGGGACTACCGGAGGGCTGAATTCGTTCGATCGACGGACCGGAACGTTCAAACAGTACAGGGTGCAAAACGGACTTCCAAATGATGTGATCCTCGGGATCCTTGAAGACACACGGGGCAACCTCTGGGTGAGCACGAACAACGGCATTGCGAAGTTCGACCCGGGCACTCAGACCTTCCAGAATTTCAATGAGAACGACGGCCTTCAGGGGGATGAGTTCAACCAGGGCGCATACGCGAAAGACCCGCGGACGGGGGAGATGTATTTCGGGGGGAGCAATGGATTCAACAGGTTTCAGCCCGACAGCGTACGGATGAACCCGTACATTCCACCGGTGGTCTTCACGTCATTCACACGCTACAATACTTCCGCCAAAGAGGGGAAACCCATTGAGGGACGTGGCATCGACGCCCGCAACGAAATCACGCTGTCATACAAAGACAATATTACGAACTTCGAATTCTCCGCCCTGAACTTCTACAATAATTTCAAGAACCGCTACGCGTACCAGCTCGAGGGCTACAGCGATAGCTGGATTCAACTCGGCACCGACAGGCGGGCGACATTCACCAATCTGGACGGCGGAGAATATACGCTGCGCGTCCGCGGGTCGAACAATGACGGAGTGTGGAATGACACCGGAGCATCGCTGAAGATCATCGTCGTTCCCCCCTGGTGGAAGACAAAGTGGGCTTACGGATCCTATGTCCTTCTGATCCTCGGGTTCTTTTACGGGATCCGTCGATTCGAAATCAACCGGCGTGAACAAAAGGCCCAGGTGAGGGAGTCCGAACTTCGCGCAAAGGCGGCGGAAGCCGAAAAGCGTGCCCTGGAGGCGGAGAACGAGCGGAAGACAAAGGAATTGGAAGATGCTCGCAATCTTCAACTCTCCCTTCTGCCCAGGGACGTTCCGGTTCTCCCCGAATATGACATTGCCGTGTTCATGAAAACCGCGACAGAGGTCGGCGGCGATTATTATGATTTTCACGTCGACGGCGACGGGTCCCTGCGCGTTGCCTTCGGCGACGCCACAGGACACGGCATGCAGGCCGGCACGATCGTCACGCTCATGAAGGGTCTCTTCTTATCTGATGCGTCCCGGTTCGATATTCTGACGTTTTTCTCCCATTGCAGCAATGCGATCAAGCAGATCCGGCTGGGCCGACTTTATATGGCTCTGACGCTTGTGCGTCTCGAGGGGAAATCCTTATCTTTGTCCAGCGCCGGCATGCCCCCGGCCTACGTCTACCATGCGCACGATCAGTCGATCGAAGAGATCCTTCTGAAGGGAATGCCGCTCGGTGCGATGAAGAACTTCCCATACGTGTTGTACAACGGCGTGCTCGACCCGGATGATGTCCTCCTCCTGCTCTCCGACGGCTTGCCGGAGCAGAAAAATACCGCCGGAGAAATGTTCGAGTACACCCGCGTCGAGGAGACGTTCAGGACTTGCGCCGGATCGACGCCCCGTGAGGCGGTGCAACAGCTTGTCCGCGCCGGTGATTCGTGGATGGCCGGCGCCGTGCAGGACGACGATATTACCATCATGGTGATCCGCCGCAAAGACGCGGCAACAGTGTCCGAAGCTCACGATACTCAAGTACGCCGCTGAAAGCCTCCCATGCAAGAAACCATCACGTTAAAGATGACGCTCCCAAAAATCCCGGACATCGAGCTGGTTGCAATCGAGGGGCTGGAACGTCTCGGCCGGCATATGGCGATCACCCCGGAAAAGATCGGAGAAGCAAAGATCCTGGTGACGGAAGCCGTCATGAACGCCCTTGAACATTCCGGCGACAAGGCCCCATCGGTGCTTGTGGAATTCAGCCTCGCATCCGATGAGCTCGTCATTTTCGTGCGTGATTTCGGGGAAGGGTTCGAGCCTTCCTCTGTCGAAGATCCCGACCTGACGCAGAAGCTGGGAACCGACAATAAGCGGGGCTGGGGACTGAAACTCCTGCGCGAACTTTCCGACGATCTGAAGATCGAATCCAACAAGCATGGGACGAAGATTACGATCACGAAACATCTTACGTAAAAGGGCAAGGCATGGAACAACCCTTCAGTTTGACTTCCGAAATACGGGACGGCTGCCTGGTCATCGCGACTGCGGGGTACGTAAACAATCTCGGCGGAGAATCCATCGCCGCGGAATTTTCGAAGCACTTCAGCAAAGGCGTGCGCCGGATTGTAATCAACCTTGCCAAGTCGAAGGTGGTGAATTCGATCGGCATGTCGTTTCTCATCGAAATCATCGAACAACTCCAGGATTCCGACGGAAAGCTTGTCTTCACGGATCTGGACCCGGCCGTAGAAAAGATGCTGTCGATTATGGGGCTTTTCAAGTTTGCCGGGAAAGAGAGCACGGTCGACGACGCGATCCGTACGCTGACCGGGGGACATTGACCTCGCGAGCACTATGCACGAACAAGGATTTGCCGGTGTTGTTGACCGTCACGTAGAGTCGCTGCGACGGGAATTTGCATCGATCCCAAGAAATGCAAGCGTGCGCGACCTCTACGGACGATTCTCGCAATTTCTGAAGGGCGCATTCCCCGATACGGCTTTCGCGCTCTCATTCAGGAACCCCGACAGCGAGCAGTGGGTTCGCATCGACGATTGCACATCAGCGTGGGACAATGGGGATGTGGATGGGGCGAAGAACGGAGAGACGTCGCGATTTGCACTGGAGGAAGGAGGAACGTCTCTTCAAGTCATGCACGCTCTTGGAGACGGTTCAACGATTTCCCTCCATGGAACAAGGAAGCCACCGGCGCTCCCGTTCACCGAAGCGGACCTTGTCTCACTCCGTTTGTATGTGCACCAGTTCGACCTCATTTCTCAAACGTTTCGCGCGCGGCAGACGGAAAAGGGGCTCGTCTTTTCATTGAATCAGCGGGTCCTTCAGTTGACGAGCCTCATCGACACCGGGATCGAAGTCTCCCGTCTTGACGTCGGGACAAACCCTCACCGGCTTGCGTTGGAGCGGGCAGCGTCGCTGACAAATGCTTCGCGGGGATTTCTCATTGTCGAAGATGAGACCGGGCAGCGGGAATTCTTTGGTTTTCCCGCAACGGGGGATGCCGTGCCGGAGTCGCGGCCGGACAATCATATCGTGTCCGGATTCACCTTCCACAAGCAGAGGTATACGTTTCAGCTCTTTGATAAGGAAGCCCGACGAGACGTCCAGGGGTTTGACGACACCGACCAGATGATACTCGACGCGCTCGTCCGACAGGTCCATGCTGCGCTGGAAAACCGCTACCTCCTGGGACAATCCCTCGAGAAACAGCGGATCGAGCAGGACATCGCTGTTGCGGCGTCGATCCAACAACGGATTCTTCCCGCTTCGCTGCCCGTGGTTGAGGGGTATGATTTCGCAGGGATCAACATCCCCTCGAAATCCGTCGGTGGAGATTACTACGATTGCATCCCGCTCCCGGACGGACGGTATGCCTTGATCATCGCTGATGTAAGCGGGAAGGGCGTTCCTGCCGCGCTCCTGGTCAGCAGTCTTCATGCGTACCTCTCCGCCTATCTCGAAAGCCCGATCGCGCTTGCCGATCTTGCCAGGCGGCTGAATCGCGTCATCTGGAGCGCAGCCACCGAAGACAAATTCATTACAGCATTCATCGGACTGCTCACTCCGTCGACAGGCGAATTTACCTCGGTGAATGCCGGTCACACGCCGGTGTATCTGCTGCGGGCCGACGGTTCGATGCAGGAGCTGACTGCGGGAGGCCTCCCGTTCGGCATGCTCGAGTTGGATTTGCCGTACACGGCAGAGACGGTGGTGGTGGAGCGCGGCGACCGGGTGCTGCTGTTTACCGATGGCGTGACCGAGGCGATGAACGCATCGGGCGAGCTTTTTGATTCCGTGAAGCCGTTCAAGGAGTATCTCCTCGCCCATCATCCTGCAACGGCCGAACAATTCGTAAAGGACCTGATTGCCGAGATTCAGAGCTTCATGGGCCCTTCCCCGCAAAGCGATGACATTACGGTGATGTACATGATTCGGCGAAGCAGGACTTTGGGACTTTGAGAATGGGAGACGTTGAGCGAATCCCCCGACGCCGGTCACTTCTGTAGAATCATCGAACGCACAACGACGAAGTTGCCCGCCGTGAGCCGACAGTAGTACACCCCGCTCGCCAGGTTCGTTCCATCAAATGTGAACGAGTACTTTCCTTCCGGATATCGCCCGTCCAAAAAACCCGTCACTCACCGTCCGAGGACATCGCATACCACCAGCCTCACCCAACTGTCTCTTGTCCACTTACGATGCCGGCAACGCTTGTCGCCAGAACTGTTGTGCTGCCGCTGCGTTCCACGTGGGAACGACCAGTGCGTCCGTGGCAAAATGCGCTGACAGCCTTGGGCGTCAATTTCCGAATGATCTGATTTCTGATTAGATTTGATGGATCTTCGACGCGCAATCTTCAATATTCTACCTCAAGATGAAAACTCTGATGTTGGCTCTTTCGCGAGCCAGGTACCCTGTAGCGAGCATCGGAATTACCTATCTGGTTTCGTGTCTCATCGGCATCATTATGGTCAGCCGGGGCGGTACCTTTGCGCTGAACTATCGGGACCAGCTCGTCGGTGATGCGGTAAAGTACGATGCCGTCGTGACCACGAATCTCCGGGGAAATCCTTTGAAGGCCGCCGTGATGGATTTTGCCGGGAATCTTTTCGTCGGATCGGTGTCAAAGTCCGTTATGGGGATGGCCATCGTCCTTCCCTACCCCTTTGTGGGATATCAGGGGTGGATTGGCGGGATCGTTTCCGTGCGAGGTGATCACACCAGCAGAATGAATACGATTCCATCTGCCACCTACTATGTTGCCACCTTGCTCCTCCAGCTTGCGGCCTATTCCGTCAGTGTCGGCGCAGGAGTGAATGTCGGAATCGCCATGCTTCGTCCTGCGCAACACTACCGCGGAGAGAAGGTCCTGGGGATCTTCCCGAAGGAAGCGCTCCTTGACTGGGGGCGGCTCTATCTGCTCGCGATCCCCATCTTTTTCATCGCCTCTCTGTGGGAATTCCTTTCCCCGTGGAATTTCTGAAGGAGAGTCCAACCTGCTTCGTGCCAGGTTGCACAGGTTAGGCAGGTTGCGTTCAACAGTAAGGTATGCCCCCGATGAACAGGAATATGAGACGATTCCTCCTGCTTTCCTCGTCAATCCTCGCCATCCTCCTCGTGGTGGCCTTCTTTGCCATCAACTACGCCATAGAGTATACCCTCCCATATTCGCCGATTAGACCCCGCCGGATTACTGCCGAGGATATTCAAAAATCGTTCGGCGAACCGCTGACACCCTCTGCGATAGGTCTCGCCTGGAAACAATTCGACATCACGGTAGAAGACACCATCCTCCTCCGAGGATGGTTTGTCGAATCTCCGACCAAGCCCGCGGCAGGGACGGTCTTTCTCCTCCATGGGATTGGAAGCTCGAAGGAGTTCATGATCCCGACCGCGGCTTTCCTCGCAAGGGCTGGGTTTAACACCGTACTCTATGACTCACGGGCGAACGGGGAGAGCGGGGGTCTCAATTGCACGTTTGGGTACTATGAGAAGAAGGACCTTTCGACATACATCGACTCGACAGAGACGAGGTTTCCGGATTCATCGCCTTACGGTGTCTTCGGAAGCTCCCTCGGAGCCGCGGTCGCAGTCCAGGCAATGGCGCTGGACAAACGCATCGTGTGCGGGATCATCGAGAGTCCGTTTGCCGATCTGCGGACCGTCATCCACGACTACTTTGCCCGAATGTTCCTGATCCGGGCGGACTGGATCCCTGATCGGGCGCTTACCCATACCGAAAACATCGCACACTTCGCGATCGACAGCGTTCAACCGGCGATTGCAGCGAGATTTGTCTCTCAACCGACGATGGTCATCCATGGACTCAACGACGATCGTATCAACCCGGCCTATGGCAAATTGGTGTTCGACAACCTTCGTTCCCGCGAGAAGGAGTGGTACCCGATCTCCGGTGGAGGCCATGATAATCTTCACAAGGCCGGCGGGAAGGAATATGAGCAGAGGATCGTTGCCTTTTTTCAAAAGCAGCTGAAGAAAGGAGATTGATCACCGTTTCTGATTGCTACTCGTTCGCGTTCTCCGTATCAACTGTGTCAACCATTCTCAGGTGCACGAATGCAAGCCGTTGTTCTCACCGGTATACAGAAGTTTGAAAGCGTGCAGGTCCCCGATCCCCGGATCGTCGGCGATTCCGACGTCCTGGTTCGCATCAAAGTGGTCGGTGTCTGCGGTTCCGACATTCATTACTACAGAGAGGGAAGAATCGGGTCGCAGATCGTCCGTTTCCCGTTCATTGTCGGGCACGAGGCATCGGGGATCGTCGAAAAGGTCGGGAGGCGGGTTTCGAATGTCACACCCGGTCAAAAGGTGGCGATCGACCCGAGCGTCTCCTGCGGACAATGCGATCAGTGCAAAGCGGGACGGGAGCACACCTGCCGGTCCCTCCTGTTCCTCGGTTGTCCCGGCCAATTGGAAGGCTGTCTCTGCGAACGCATCGTCATTCCAGGGAAATGCTGCTACCCGATTTGGGGAGAGATGACGCTGGAACAGGCGGCACTTTCCGAACCGCTCTCGATCGCCGTTTACGCCGTGGAAAAGTCACTCGTTGTCCCGAAATCCCACGTGGCGATCCTCGGCCAGGGTCCGATCGGCTTGTCGGTGTTTCACGTTCTCCGCGCAGTAACGGAGGTCGAAGTCTACGTGACCGACAAGATCGACCAGCGCCTTACACTCGCGCACAGCCTGAAACCGCGATGGACCGGAAACCCAGAGCGCGCGGATGTGGTAAAAGAGATTTCAACAATCGAGCCCCTGCTCCTTGATATGGTGTATGAGTGCAGCGGCGATGAGGCAGCTATTCACCAGAGTATCCAGCTCCTGAAACCGGGCGGGACGCTCGTCATCGTAGGCATCCCCGAGGTCGATGAGATTGCTTTTCCCATCCATGAGCTTCGCCGAAAAGAAATCACCATCCTCAATGTGCGGCGGCAGGTCCACTGCACTCAGAAAGCCATCGATCTGCTCGCCAGCCGCCGCCTGCAAATGGACCATCTCATTACCCATCGTTTTCCGCTTGAAGACACACAGTCGGCGTTCGACCTTGTCGCGAACTACAGAGACGGCGTGATGAAGGCCATGATCGTCCTGTGAACGGCGGGAATCCAACTTAGGGACTCTCGGATGCTGAGATTATGAGTGGACACGAGACACTGATCACTGAGCATTCGATGCTCTAACAAAAACGCTCCGGATTTCTTTCAACTTCCTACGTCCCACTTCCTACTCCCAGCCTACTGGCAAGAAATTGGCATCTCTGATTATCGGCCTTGACTGCAGCACGACGAGCACGAAGGCCCTCGTGTTCGATGCGAACGGAACCGTCGTCGCACAAGCCCACGTCCCCGTTCCGCTCGCCTCGCCCCGGCCCCGCTGGTATGAACAGAATCCCGCAGACTGGTGGCGCTCCGTGCACTCCGCGCTGAAAGCAGTTGCAGGCAGTCTCGATCCAACGAGCATCCGCGCGATTGCCATTTCCAATCAGCGTGAGACGTTCGTCCCTCTCGACAAGAATGCGGACCCTCTCCGCCCCGCAATCGTCTGGCTCGACGAACGATGCAAGGACGAGGTTGAGCCGTTCGCAAAAGCGGTCGGCAAGACTACGATTCAAAGAATTACCGGCAAACCCCCGGACTACGCACCGGTCGTCTATCGACTCGCATGGATGAAAAGCCACGAACCGGAACTGTTCAGGAAGATCGGCATGGTCTGCGATGTCCATGCCTTTTTGGTCTGGAAGCTGACCGGTTTCTTCAAAACAAGCTGGGCAAGTGCTGATCCGTTCGGTCTCCTTGCGATGAAGTCCAAACGGTGGTCGCCGGAAATCCTGGCCATATTGGGGATGCGCGAGAAGCAGTTCCCGGCGATATTCAGGCCAGGAACTCTCCTCGGAATGATCTCGGAACCAGCCGCACGTGAAACCGGTCTAAGCAAAGACACCGCGATTGTGGCGGGAGGCGGCGATGGACAGTGCGCAGGTCTCGGATCGAATGCACTCACACCGAAGCGTGCGTATCTCAACCTCGGCACGGCAGTCGTGTCCGGCGTTTACTCCTCCCAATACAGGGTCAGTAAGGCGTTTCGCACAATGTGCAGCTGCACGGAGGAAGGATACTATTGCGAGTCGAGCCTGCGGGCCGGTACGTTCACGATAGATTGGTTGATCAGGCAGATCCTGAATATCGATCCAACCCGATATCCCGCCATCTACAGCGAACTCGAAGCAGAAGCACAGTCCGTCGAAGCAGGAAGCGATGGCCTCTTGCATCTCCCGTACCTCTGCGGAGCGATGAATCCGTATTGGGATATGGACGCCAGCGGCGCATTTGTCGGACTGACCGCCTCACATCGTCGCGGCCATCTTTACCGCTCGATCCTCGAAGGAATTGCCTTCGAACAATCGCTCACGATACACGCTCTGGAACGGGAGCTTGGGACCCATGTTCGTGAGTTTGTGGTGATCGGCGGGGGGGCGGCAAGCGATCTCTGGTGCCATATCCTTGCAGATGTCACCGGGAAGACTCTCCTCTTTCCCGCGACAACCGAAGCATCCGCCCTTGGCGCCGGGATTGCGGCCGCGGTGGGGATGCACTGGTACCCGACGTTTGGGGCTGCAGCGGAGGCGATGACCGCGGTTCGGAGAACAATCCTGCCGGATCCGGCAAATCAGAAACGGTATCAGCAGATGTTCGGAGTGTACAAGAAGCTCTACCCCTCGCTCAGGAGGTTGGGCCGGTCGCGGAAGACCTCCCAACTCGCCGTCACGCGCTGACCTCGTTGCGATGCGAGCCGTTCCTGAGTTCCTCTTCCAGCTCTCGAATTCTCTTTTCAAGCGGACCGAGCTTCTCATCCCGCATCCGCCGCAAAACTGAACCTTCTGTCCCCTTCTGCATCATTTCGAGCATGCTTCTCACCCCCCGATATTCCCGCCGCAGTTGGCTCAGTCGCTTCTCAAGATCGTCATTGTCAATCATGGAATCCTCCGGCATGTCCATTTACAGGTACGACATTTTTGTCGTATAAGCAAACAGCGGACGATGCACGGATTCCTGAAGGTGTCTGGGGCCTCGCTCCTCATCGCTCCCGAACGATCGGCTTACCGATCTTTGAAGAGCGTGTTGCCTTTGACCAGCCATGAGGTTCCGAACGCGAACAACGCGATGGATTCGAGGATCAACACCGGATTTGACCTGGCCAGAGCTGTATCGCGGAGGGCGATCGTGTACACGATGATGCATACTATCACAAGAATCATGATTATGCCGCATGAGCGATAGATCGTATTCCGTCGTTTCTTGTCCCTTCCCATTGGACCGGGACCGGGTCCGCGACGGGTAAACAAAACCAGAGAAAAGAACGAGAGCGAGAGGAAGAACAACGCCCCAAACGCCAAATGGACATATCCGGAAATATCATCGTCGACAAGGAACATCCCTACTCTCGAAATCTTCCCGGAATACATCGACGTCGGGAACAGAAGCATCCCGAGGGCGAATATGCCGCTGAGTTTTCCGACGACACCGTCAATGGGGTCATAGCCCCGATACGACATGAGAAAGATGGCAACCACGGAGAGCATTCCGACAAACACATCCCGCATATTCGTATAGTAATAGCCGCTGATCGATCCTTGAATTCCATGTCCGTCCTGAATGAATCCGCCGGCAACCACACAAATCGGCAGCCCGAGCGCCAGGATTCCGATCAACCTTCGTATTGTCAGGTAGGAAACGATAAGATGTCTGTTTCGATCGAGAGTCATAGAACGATCCTGGATACGTCGAGAAAATCTCGCTCGGATTTTCGGAAAGAACAATCGGAAGGGGGAAAAGCATTCGTCGACAACCACGCAGAAATTCCTGGTGATCTCACTCCGGACCGAAGCCAAAGTCCATGAGATATTCCATCAGTCTGTCTTTCTGATAGGGTTTCACCAGATAGCCGTCGCAGAGTTTGACGGCTTCGATCACGTGCGTCTTATCGTTCATTGCGGTTGTCATGATGATCCGTGTCGGCTTGGAGTTGTCGGACGCAAGTGCCGCTTCGATGGCCCGCATCTTCCGCAGGACGGTCAATCCATCCATCTTCGGTAGCATAATGTCCAGGCACACCAGGTCAAATGGAACCCCCGATTTTTGAGCGGACGCAAAGGTCACAATGCCCTCCTCCCCATCGACCGCCATCTGGACATCTCCATATACCAGTAGCATCCTTCGGAGAATCGACCTGCTGACATAGTCGTCTTCGACGATGAGGGCTTTCACGAACGCTCCCGAACCATGAAGTTCATTCTCTCTTGGGGGGGGTGACCGAAGTGGGTGCTCAACCGGGCTGCGTATCCTGTAAGATAACCGAGTCGCGGGCGAGAATCAAATGCCCCGGAGCGGGCTTTGCCGCTACTATTTCGACAATATGGCGTTTGACTTCCGGGAATTCCAATCGGTGAGAAACACCCGACTGACGAGATCGCTTACCGAGAGGCCAAGGGATGAGGGAACGCGGCCTGGAGGTCCGATGAGCGAGATTGGCATGATGATCAGATGACCCTTAGGATCGGAGGGCCAGAGGGTACTATCACTCATCCTGAAGTGCCAGTCCCCGCTCGCCAGATCGCAAAATATGAAGTTGCTGTCTTCCTGGTACCAGCCCCGGTCGCGAGAACTGGGGACCGCCCAAAGCCGATTGGGATCAACGACCCAGATCTTCGCATGTCCGGAACCATCCTGTGTGACACCGTAAGCAATGAGGGCGTGCCCTCCTTTGAAGGGGTTCTCATACTCGGTAATGGAGACAATACACGGTCCTTCCTTCCCGATGGTTTGTCGGGCTATATTCACCGCGAAGTTGCTGTTCTCTGACTTTCCGCCGGAGGCCTGATCAAGATAGGATTCGATGGAAGCAAGGGAGAGTTGATGCCCGTGCATGATATTGATCAGTCGATGCAGTTGGGGATCGTTCGGGCCATTTCCCCCGTTCCAGGTCGTGTCTCCGTGATAGCCGCTGGTCGGCGCACAGTACCCGTAGAATCCTCCAAACCGGTTGATCATCAGGCTCATGAGGGAAACGCCGTAGCAGTTCCCGATGCCGACGCCGTCGTCCTTGGGATTCGGAAGGGTCTTTCGAAACGCGAGTTTGTAGAAAAGCTTGTCGAATGAAGACGTCAGCCACGCGTCGTTGGAATCCAGCGGAACGCCGAAGAAGGAATGCGAGTAGATGTCCCAGGAGAAGACAGTGTCATTGAAATTCCGAAATCCCCAGCCGTACTTCTCCGCCGCTCCAGGATCGGGGTTCTGACCTCGCCCTGCAACGACCCCTGCCACGAGCATCATCGCGAAAAGAACCAGCCGGCTGCCACATCGTGCATTCATGAATGTGTCTCCTACGGATGAGACCCGAACATCGGTTCGGACAAATTCGTGAGCATACCGTCGCGGCGAAGTGCGGCGACGCGGTAGTAGTATGCCGTCCCCCGTGCGACCGACGGATCGGCGAAGCTGTTCCGTTTCTGGAGTCCTTCCAGCTGAAAGTACTGGCCCGTCGATGATGTACTCCGGAAGACGAAGAACCCTTTCACCGCTGTGGTGTCATACCCCGGCGTCCAGGTGATCGTGAGGGCGCACGGGTTATCCGTCGGCATCACGGCGATGACGTGCGGCGGCGTTTCGCGATTGGAGGCAAACGTGAACGTGCTGACGGAAAGGGCGCTGTCGGGCGGACTCTGATTGCCGCTCCGGTCGACCCCGAGGACCTTATACCAGTAAATGTGCTTCCTGTCCACCGTGCTGTCGATCCATGTGCCCGCACTCATATAGGGATTGCTGGCAAGGGGAATGCTGTCGCATCCCGTCTGCGGAGGCGGAACGTAGGGCGCGGTCAAGCGACTCCCCGTTCCGGGGGGAAGAACGACCGTCATTCCTCCCACCCAATGGTAGGCGCCGAACTCTCCCGAGTCGGATCGGAACACATGGTAGGCGGCAATGTCCTGCACCGGCGCGCCGATGTAATCGACTTCGATCGCGCTATCGCGCGCCATCAGCCCGGCGACAATCGCAGGAGCAGGGGGCGTTAGGTCACGCAGATGCTGACAGACGATGATCTCCGGCGGCGTATGGGGAATCGGGAATGTGCCGCTGATATTCTGCGAATGGTCCTGCGCCTTGACGAGGTAGGCATAGCAGATCGGTGATCCCGGCGGAACGGAGTGATCGTCGAAATACGGGGTGGAGCCGAGCGATTGCGCAACGGACTGCGGCACGACACCGACGAGGGTGAAGGGGCCGCCGCAATTCCCCCTGAAGACGCTTGACGGAGAAGGCTGGGTGACCTCGACACCGCCGATCGTCACTGTCTTGCACGGAAACCATGTGCCTCTGTCGCAGAGCGACCGGTAAATGAGATACTGGTCGACACCGCAATCAGTATTCAGCTTCCAACGGACCCGGATGAAATCCTCAAAGCCCTCCGCCGTGGTCCCCGTGACGTTGGAGGGCGGCGAGGTGTCCTTCAGAGCGGCGCCGACAGCGATCGATCGTCGCGAGACATTCCCCGCCGCATCGTGTGCTTCGACACGAAAATACAGTGTGCTGTCAAGACATGCGCTGCGCAATCCCGACGTTGTGTCAAAGGCGGTAAAGATAAGGGAGTCGCCGGGAAGCGGGGCGGTGACCGGCGGCGGGACCGCCGTTGCTCCGGCGTAGGGGTCTTGTGGCTGGGCATACCGGTACACGGAATACGAGACCACATGCTCCCTGTGCCCTTCGACGTCACGGGCGACTCTGGACCAGCGAATGCTGAACGAGCTTGTCGGCTCGATCGCGTCGACAACAATGTCCCCCGGCGTTGCGGGTGGAGTCCTGTCGACGGCGATCCCCCACACGGCGGCGGAAAGCGGCCCGGGATTGCCGAACAGGTCTTTGAACCGGACGCGGTACCAGTACTTCACTCCGTTCGCCGGGCCGGTGAATGGAAAAGGGTTCCCGGGCGCGGTGCGAGGGGCAGGATTGCCGAGGGAATCCCATTGCTCGAAATCCGTAAAGCCATTCGCCGCAGGAGAGATGACGGCACTGTCAAGGTCCAGCGTGATTTCCGAGCTGAAGTCGAGATCGTTGACGCGACGGAACGGCCCGACCGGCGAGATGGACCGGAGCACATCAAACGTTGGGAAATGCGCATCTGCCTTCTTCCACAGGATCTCGAGTTTCGCATCGCCGGCTACGACATGGACATTGGTTGGAACGGGGATCGGTCCGGGCGCACCCGCGGTAATGGTGACTTCATTTGCTCCGATCGGAGGGAGCTCCGCGCCGTTCCCGGCAACACGGAGTAGTCTGTAGGAATACGCGGTGGCAACGGCGGTAGTTGTGTCGGCGAGTGCCTGCCCCATGACGAATGCGACCGGCGGACGGACGGCCGCAAACACCTCGACGCGGTTCCATTGTCTCGAACCGATCGGGAATGCGACAATGGTGTAGACGTTCGCCAAAGGCATGACGGGATGCGGACCGCCGACGCTGTCGGCAAGGGCGTTCGACAGCATGGTCCAGTCCGGACCTCCACGGGGGACGAACATTCTGAATTGCGTCGTGTCGACGATCGGTCCGATCGGGGCCGTGTTCAAGGGGGTGTGAGGATAGGACCCGGCACCTGCGAGTTTGCGATACACGTTGTAGCGCACAGGTGATCCGCTGCTGGTATCCGGGCTCCACACGAGGACAACGGCATGCTTTAGGGCGGGTTGCGTGACAGCGATGAGATCTTGCCCGAGCGCGGTTCCGGGGACTGCCGCCGTCAGGATCGACAGGAGAACCACGGCCCGGGTAACGCCGCTCGCGGCGCTCGGGAAGGTCGGGAATATTCGAGTATCCATGGAATCCTCGTCAGTAGAGATAGAAACCCTGGCTTGCGTTGAAACCCGCGTGGACGTTTTCCGAAACACAGGCGAACAGCACGCACAGGTCGACGCCGATCGTCCCTTCGAATGCAGGAGGATACCCGGCGAGGATCTGCAGATCGCCCCACGCGTCCGCGCTCGCGAGCCCTCCTGCGAACTTGCCCCAGATATGGAGCCCCACGTTTCCAATTGCGCCGAACCCGTCGCCGATGTCTCCCCCGAACCCGACTATCGCCCCCAGGCCGGCGAACGCCTCATACCCGCCGGACAAGACATACCCGTAGTTGCCGGCATCGGACCAGCTGACGTACGCGTAGAAACCGGAGAGGTACTGCGGAAGCGCAGCCTTGTTCAAGCCGAACTCGCCGTTGATGCCGTCCATGACCCAGACGTTATCCTTGTTGGTGTTGATGCCGAACCAGGCGCCGGCCTCCTTCCCGCTGGTCGACGATCCCGACGCGGCCGAGCTGATGTGGTACATCGAAATCGCAATTCTGCCCTGGACGGTCTCGTTGTCTGAACCAAAATGCCACTGCAGCTCGCCTTCTCCCGAGACACCCGTGACGAGGCCATCGAAGGAGAACGCCCCTCTTGCATACCCCTCCGCGTATCCGACATCGCGGTTGATCGTGACCGTCAGAAATCCAATCACCTCGACGTTGCGCGTCAGCAGAACGGCATAGGCGTCTCCCGAAAACATCATATCCGTCCGGGACGGGCTATATCCCAGCACTGCAGTCACGGCCCCCGCCGTGCGGCCAAGAATGCTGAATCCGGCGCCAGCATTCGCGGACATCTCCCCACCGACGGCAATCCGTTCCAGATTGTCGCCTACGATGCAGCCGCATCCCCAGATCTTCTTCAGCGCGCTGGTGGTGAGGAGCGGGCCGAGATTGAACGCATCATCCGTCTCGTGATTGAGCGTGAAACACGAGCGTCCTGCCTTGACGTCGATCGAACCGTGCAGCGGGTCATTGAAAATCGCGAACTTCGTGATCTTCGCTTCGCCGGGCCCGGTGAACCCCTCCTGCATGACGCTGTCGTATCCGACCGTGAAATCGAGGTTGGCGACTCCGTCGCCCCAGTTCCGCGTAAGGTGAAGATCGCTCATTCCCGGACCGAAGGGCGTGCTCAGGGGCGTGCGCACCAGTCGACCGGACCAGGGAGGCTGGACCATCGTGGGCGCCTTCCAATCGAGGACCCAGAGCGGCTTCGCGCCGAAGAAGCTGAAGGCGAGACTTCCGTAGGTGATCACGAACCCCGTATCGTTCGGCATGGCCGGATTGTAGTCCGAGAGCTGCACCAACGACGGCGAGTATGGGATTTGATCGAAGCATTGACCGGGCGAATTGTAGTCGAAGAAGAGTCTCCCCAGATTGCCCGATGCCTTGATTTCGCCCCAGGTGAGCCAGAACGGCCGCGCAAAATGTCTCGGCTCATCGATCCCCGCGGCCGTGAGATAGATGACGCCGAGCTTCACGCAGACGACCCCGCCGGAATTCAGCGAATCTCTCGGCACCGTCGTTACGTCCCAATACTTCATGTCCAGCGTGTTCGAAAGATCAAGCTGCGCCCCCCCCGCGTTCGCCGTCGATGTGAACACCAGGTTGGAGAAGCGTGTGGTGTCCTTCATCGGGCCACCCAGGAAGATCCGGCCGTCGAAATTGCTGTACCACGTTGCGCTCTCCACAAACTGCATGACCATCTGCCGCTGCTTTTCCTGCGGATACGCCGCGAACGAGACGTGTAACGCCGTTTCGCCAAGGTAGCGCGGGTTGGTCGCCCAGGTCGGTCCGAGGTCGACTTCATCCGGTTGGGCGATATATTTGGCGACGCGGATTTCCGTGTGGATGCCGGTGCCGATGATGTTCATCCAGCTGACAAAAACGCTTGAATCACGGAACACGAGTTTCCGCGTATGGGTGATGAAGTTCCCCGGAACATCCTGCGTCCATATGGTGAAGGTCCGATGACCGAGCGATGTCAGCGTGACTCCCTGGATGCCCATCGCCTCCAGCTGGACGGCGGGCGTGTCGATGAACAGGCGCGTGAACGTCCCTCCGGCAATCGGATAGAACGGGAGACGGTGGCGTGCCGCGAGATAGAAATATCCCGTCGCAAACGGCGAGGTGATGTCGGGATCCAGTTCGTAGAATCGTTCGGGGAAAGGTGACTTGGAAAATTCGCCCCACGTGAAGCCGCCAGGGACCCGCACCGCGCCGAAGAGATCCATGTCATCCTGCACGGAGAGCGTATCATACGGCGCGTGAACTCGAAGCCCGCTATTGTCACGAATCGCTGCTGTCGGAAGCTGGATCTGACCGCCGAAGAAGCTCCCGCCGACAACGCCGCAGGAACCGAGCTGCAGAAATCCCCCGGCCCGCGGAAGCTCCACGAGGTACCCGATCGGTTCGAGAGTCTGAAAGAGGAATCGTGCAGCGAGGTTCAACCGCGCGTCCAGTCCTCCGCTTGTCACCAACCCGTTCGTGAAGGTATACTGCGCCTTGACATAACCGCGATTGGAAATGATTGTATCCGACGGGGGTGCGGGAGTTTCGCCCGCCGTGAACACGACACCTTTCCAGCTGTTGCCCAGGGGCGGCGTCACGGACGTGTTGGACCGCGAACCGGAGAAGTCGATCGTGTAGCCGCGGCCGAGAACCTCGATCCCTGTTTCACCAACGGCGTACGGGCCGAAAGTGGAATCGGGCACTTCCCTGTAGAGCTCGCAATTACTGGTGATCGTCGTCCACGGGAGCGACAGCGAGATACGTGTACATTGCGTGGAGCTGACCAGACACGTCGGGAGGCGGACTGAACCACGCGCTTCTGCCCGGGCCGGCGTGATGACCAGAGAATCAATGGCAAGAACAAAACCGGGCTCGATGGGAAGCTGAACCGGAACGGGGGGAATCGCCGGCGACGTCGGATAGGTTGCCGAACCGCCGGTGAGAACAACCGTCGGTGCGACCGGACCATTCCAGCGAATGTCGTGGAAGTAGACGCGGATTCCTTGCGGGCCAAACAATCCGCGGATATCGTTCAGGAGAAGATGGATATCGGCAAGATGTTGCGCCTTCACGAGGCGTTCAGGGAGCCTGAGGTGAATGCTCCCCCCGATCGCGGCGGAAGGGTCGATCAGGATTGCATCGGCGAGCGAAATTTGCGTCAGGGGATTTAGAACAGTTTTAACAATAGAGAAGGCGTAAATCCTCGGCAAGACGCCGGTCCAGGGAAACGGAAGATTGATCGGAGCGCAGGAGAAGCGTATGCGTCCAAGCCCGCTGGGATGTGTCGGATCGGTCGATCTCGATGGACTGTCATAATGCTCCACTTCAATTCTGAACGTACCTGCGACCAACGTCTGCGGGAGAAGTTTCTTCGGTGGTGGGAGGAGCGCTTCGTCGACTGTTTCCCGGCCCAATGCCAACACTGGAAGAAAAAGCATCCAGAACGGAATCGATGCGGTGAACTTGTACATCGGACCTCCGAATCGAAGGGCACAATCGTAGTGGGGGTGAAGCGACTACTCTACTGGGAGAATAAAAATGAGAGGGGTAGAAAAGCAGCGAAAATATCAGAAAATTGTTGACATATGTCAAGTAAATAATTGCGGAGAACTCAGAAAATCAACGTGCACACGGGCTGAGTTGATTAGTCAGGCATCCGCAGGAACGGATCGGGGCCTGTCCCACAACAGATCCCTGCCAATTATCAGTTTATTCTTGAATATCTACTGCCATTTCCCTAATATCGATGCGATCTTCCCTGCAGGCCCACTTTTGGCCGAAGATCCGGGCAAGTAATGAAAGACATACCACCGGGATTGCTTGCCGCTCGCCGACCTTCGGGAATTGTTCTTTGACAACCGTCAGCGCTTTGCGACATCTCAATCAACCAGGAGGATTTATGAAGAGTCGAACGATGTTCCATCGCCGGAGTGTTCTCACGTATTTCACCAGAGTGCTCCTCTCCCTTCAGTGGCTCGCGTGTACGGTTGTCGTTGCATCCCTTCTTCAAGGTTGTGGCGGGTCGTCGAATGTCCGTGTGACCGAATCGGGTCTAAAGGTCCCGAATCCCAATCCCTCCATCACACTTCCCACCGACGAGATCAAAGCCCTCCCGAAAACGACGCGGTTCCTGATCCTCGGTAAGTCGATCTATGCTTCCGAGCTGAATGGCCTTGCGAAGTTCAAGGATGCTCACGGCATGCCCACAAGTTTTGTGGATCTCGAAAGCATCGAGGCTTTCTACGGACCGGGCGATGCGGCCGAACGGGTGAAGCGCGCCATCGCCAATGCCTACATCAACGCGAATGTTCGCTATGTCATGCTCGTCGGTGACGCTTCGCAGTTTCCTGTGCGGCATAAGTTCATGAACATCGGCCGTCAGTTCGGCAGGCCCGACAGCAGCATGGGCGACGGGTGGTGGCAGGATGGATCGTACACACCAACAGACCATTATTACGCGAATCTCTTTCACCACAGCTTTTCAGGAAATTTCGAACAGTTCAACATGTCGAAGTTTGACAACTGGGACGACAACGGCAACGGCAGATATAATGAGCAGGTGTGGGAGTGGGATAACAAACAACTTGATGCCAACAATCCTCTGAACTCGGTAACATATAACCCGGACAAAGTCGATGCGTATCCGGACATTGCCGTCGGCCGGCTTCCCATCCACAACGCAAACGACCTGAAGATCATCCTTGACAAGATCATGAAGTACGACAACGGGATAATGCTCACCGGTACAAAGCGCGGTCTCGCCCTGGCCGCGGGAGGGACGTATCCAGGCTCCGACGGGCTGCTTGACCAAATCCTCAACTACAATTCCGTCGGCGACATTATCGGGCAGGATTATCTTCTGAAATTCGGTTTCAACTTCCCGGAGAATAATCGGAAGTTCACCAACGGGTGGATGGCGGGGACGTTCCCCGGGCTTCGCAATGCTGTCAACAACACCTGGGGATTGATCTACCTGGGACATGGGTACTCGGCGGGCTGGGACATGTCGGACCTCAAGATCCCGTTCAACGCCGGCGAGGTCGCGAAATATCTCGGTCAGCTTACATTGCCGGTCGTCTTCGGCATCGGATGTGAAACCGGCGAGTTCAAGCCGACAGTGCCAGTCGGGATGTACTTGAATACCTACAACGACACCGTCTGGTACTACCAATTCACACATTCCGATATCTGGAAAAGCTCACCCACGAATCGGACGAACCCCGACCCCAATCACCCCATGCGAAATCTGCCTACGGTGTTGGAACAACCTGGTCCGTACGATCTTCCCGATCAGTCCGACAGGACATTTGCATGCCCGTGGCTCTTTCAGAAAAACGAAGGCGGGGGAATCGCGTACTTTGGAGAAACGGTCGTGTGCGAGGACTACCATGGGAAGGACCTGATCGCCCGCGTCATGGATGCGTATGTTCATGACAAAAACAGTCCTGTCCTCCTGGGTGACATCTGGCTTGCAGGACAGCGAAAGTACTGGTCGGATTTTAGGAACGACACGGGCGTGTTCCACAATCCCCGTAGCTACCTTTGCATCATGACATTCTTCGGAGATCCGACCCTGCACATCCCTGACAGTCCCGGGAAATAGATGCCGCTATTGCTTCACGAGCTCAACGCGCCGGTTCTTCGCTCGACCTTCTTCGGAGTCGTTCGAGGCAACCGGCGCATACGGGCCCGCACCCCTTCAGACCGTCGACATAGAGTACGTGATCGGCGAAACGCCGGGTGAGCTTGAGGGAACGCTTGACCCCTCAACGTTCATCCGCATCCATCGCGCCCACATCGTGAATGTCCGGTTCATCCGGGAGGTTGTCAAATGGTTTGCGGGGCGGTACAAACTCCGGCTCGCAGAGTCTCCCAGTCTCAAGAGGGCAGCCAGCTGATGCCGAGCATCACATGATTCGCGTACATGCCAAGCGAGAGCATTGGGTCCGGCCGGCTGGTCGAAGCATATCCGAACAGGTAGGTGCCGACGAATTCGAAATCGTCAGAAACGCGCTGCCGGTATTCGATTTCCGCAATAGCGTCGAACGCATCCCAGAAGTACTCCATCTGGCCACGCCTGGCAGCATTGAGGAAATTCCGGCTGACCTCAAGATTGTTGCCATTGAGCCAGTGGCCATTCTGGGGACGCGTGACGAGACGTGCAAGTGGACTGGTCAGTTGAACCGAGAGATCACCTTTCCCGGAAACCTTGTACTCGCATAACAGGGTGATGTTCACCGCGTGCGACCAATACCACGATTGATCGAACACGGTGATGTTGTAGACCACGTCCGTCGAGCGGAGATCCGTATCGGTCACGAAAGACGATACTCCTCCCCCAACTGACAGAACGAGCGGGTTGTCAGACAATGTCCATCGTGCAATCGCGTGCGTATAGGAGTACGCAAGATATCCAATGGACTGAGTACCATCTCTTGCCTGAAGATCCGCGCTGATCCCACCCGTGCTGAAGAAAGCCTCGATCGCGTGTCTGCTCTCCGATCCCCTCCAGACGTAAGAGAGCTTCGATGTGAACATGCCACCGCCGAATATCCTGGGGGAGAGGTACGTATCCTTCTGGTGGAAATCGGCAAACCCAACGCTCGCGCCCAGCGAGTTTCGGGGTGCGGCGAGTGTGTCCAGCGGCATCATTTGCCCAAGCGCATACGCCGCTACGAAGTGCTGAAGGAATACAATAAGCAGGGCCGTCTGAAATCCTGACATTGCATATTCTCGATTTAGTGTCCGGTCAGGTAGAAGTCGATCAACCGCGTAACGGCCGGGTCGGTGGGGACAGAAATCACGCCCGCACCCTGGTTCGTCATCACAAGAATGCCAAACTTGCGGGCCGGAGCGAGCACAACCTCGGCGTAATTGTATCCATTACTCCCGCTGTGCGAAAGCACGTTCCCCCCACCCCATGAACGATACATCACACCCCAGCCAAGCGCGTAGCCAGCCCCACCGCCAGCCGACACCACGCTCGTCGTAATCATCCGCGCGGTCTCGGGACGTAGGAGGGTGGCCCGACCCGTTTCGCACGCAAGAACCCATTGGCAATATTTCCCCCAATCGCCTGCGGACATGTGAAGCATCCCCGCAGGATCGTAGCTGGAGGCAAGGTGAGCATCGGCGGTTGCGATGATCGGCGCATGTTCGGGCGTATGTTGCAGAGGCTGGTCTTCGAGACCCGGCGATCCCATCTGACCAATACCGGCAGTTGTGAGTCCGAGCGGCCGAACGACACGTTCCATGACGACCTCTTCATACGGACGCCCGGTGATGCGCTCGATGATCGCCCCCGCGATAACATATCCGAGATTGCTGTAGAGATACGTTCCTCGCGGCTGAGCGGGAGGCTGCCGGAGTGCCCAGTCCACGATTTCCAGTCGTTGTTCAACCGGGGACGACGCATGCAGCCCGACATCCGCGTCCCTGACGAAACCCGCGGAGTGCGACAGCAGATCGCGCACGGAGAGATCGCGATATTCGGACCGCATCGAACCCGCGTACTCTGGAAACACTTCAGGGAGAGTCGTCGTCCATTGAACGCGGCCCTCATCAACAAGAAGCCCGATCATTACTGACGTGAAGGACTTCCCGCACGAGCCAAGATGAAACCTGTCAGCGTCGGTGACATTCAGCGGTCCGCCGTACCGGCGGCAACCCACTGCTCGTGCCTCAATGACGCCGGTGTCAGTAACGATGGCACCTGCGAGCGCCGGCAGGTCCAGGGTAAACCTGAGCGAATCGAGAACCGTTGCGAGCCTCGAACTATGGACGATTGGCGGAGGTGGCTGTACGCCGTCTGGCCCGAGCATCATCGTCTCGCAGGAGAGCGACAGGAGCGCGAACAACCCAAGGGCGTACGTGTGACAGTGCTTCAATGAGCGATTCCTTACTATGACCTTAAGGGTTGAAAGAACGAAAAACGTTTGGTCTTCCCCGGGTTCGTCCGGCACATTCGGCACTTCACTTTCCGAAGTATGCCACAAAGAGAAGTGCGAATTAAAACTCAGGGAGCAACAGAGGCTTGAGGGGTGAAGAACGACGACTCACATTGGCCGATCAAAGATACTCAATACGTGACTCAGAAGATACAAAATGAGCGATCGTTGGTCGAACCCGTAAAGATTTTTACGAAAGAACGGCCGGCGATGTTGCATTCCTCTGCTCATCAAGACGAACCTCCCTGGTGGACGACCCTCCCGTCCAGGAGGTTGACGATTCTCGAACCATACGTCGCATTCTTCTCGGAGTGCGTCACCTGGACAATCGTTGTTCCTTCGCCATTGAGTTTCTTGAAGAGGTCCATGATCTCTTCCCCCTGTGCGGAGTTCAGATTCCCCGTAGGCTCGTCCGCCAGGATCAGCTTCGGCTTTGTAATGATCGCGCGCGCAACGGCGACGAGTTGCTGCTGACCGCCCGAGAGCTGGCTCGGGAAGAGATCTTTCTTTGCCACGATCTGAAACCGGTCGAGGGTGTCACTGACCAGGCTCTTCCGTTCGTCCGATTTGATTTTCTTATACAGCAACGGTGTGTCAAGATTCTCATAGACGGTCAGGTCGTCGATGAGATGGTAGCTCTGGAAGACAAACCCAATGTTGTTCTTGTGCAGGTTGGATTTCTGTTTCCCGTTAAGCGTGTGCACCGCCTCGTCAAAGAAGTAGTACTCGCCTTCCGATTCTTCATCGAGCATGCCCAGGATGTGGAGGAGCGTCGATTTTCCCGATCCGGACGGCCCCATAATGGAGATGAATTCTCCTGGCTTCACGTCGAGATTGACGTCACGCAGGACGTACGTTTTGACGAAACTGTTCGTGTACCACTTGGTGATGTGCGAGAGTTTGATCATGGCCGATCGTGATTGTCGTGTTTGCCTTATTGTCTATTCTCTACTGTCCATTGACTATTGCCCATTGATCCTCTACTCGTACCGCAGCGCCTCCACCGGGTTCGCCCTCGCGGCCCTGAGCGCTTGAACGCCGACCACGGCAAGAGCGATGAACAACGTTCCCAAACCTGCGGCCAGGAACGGCCAGATGGTCAGATCGATCCGGTAGGCGAAGTCCTGCAACCATGCCCGCATCACGTAATACGCGGCAGGCCAGGCGATGATATTCGCGATGATGATCCAGTAGGTGAAGTCCCGCGTCAGCATGATCAGGATCCCCGAAACGGACGCTCCGATGACCTTGCGAATACCGATCTCCTTGGTTCGCTGCAACGCCGCAAACGCGATGAGGCCGACAAGTCCCAGACATGAGAGGACCACCGCGACAGTGGCAATGGAGCCAGCCAGCTTGCCTGTCATTTGTTCGGTACGGTATTGTTGATCGATCTCCGCATCAAGGAAGTGATACTCGAATGGATCACTCGGGACGACGCGCTTAATGGTCGCACCGACTGCCTGCACCGTCGCCGCAACATCGCCGGGGGCAATCCGGACGCACAGGAAGTTCGACGTCGATGTCGGTATCAAGACAAGCGGGTCAAGACCCGTGCGGAGCGACTCCATATGAAAGTCAGCGATGACCCCGACAATTCTTCCTTCTCGTCCCATCCAGGTTTTCAAACGCTTTCCGAGGGGATTGGTGATGTTCATTTCCTTCACCGCCTCTTCATTTACGACGAAAGCGGCTTCCCCGTCCGTCGGAAATTCCTTCGAAAAGAATCTGCCTTGCGTTATGGGTACCTGGAACGTCCCGGCAAAATCTTCGTCGACGGAATTGAATGCCACCTCGAGAACTTTGCCCTGCGGCATCCCTTCCCATTCGATGGGACCTGTGTTCGACAATGTCGTCATGTTGTCGGTCGAGACGCACGCGCCGAGAACATTCGGCGACTTCAGGAGTTCATTCTTGACAAGAGAACACTTCCCCTGCAGCTCGCCACTGGTCCTAATCAGAAGAATATTCTCCTTGTCGTACCCCAGGTCCTTGGATTGAATGAAGGAGAGCTGACTCCGGATGAACATGACACAGGTGATCGTGAAGATCGAGAAGCCGAACTGCGCGATCACGAGGATCCTCCTGAGGGTGAGCGATCGTCGTCCGGACATCGGGCCGCTCCTCCGCCTGAGCATCGCCATCGGGCCGAATGACGAAAGCACCAGGGCCGGATACCCCCCGGCAATCATGCCGGTGAGAAGGGCAAGAACCAGCAAACCGGTGATCGTGGTGGCCGAAAAGGTCATTACAATGCGCGTGCCGAGCATGCCGTTGAGAAGCGGTAGAAGGAGCTCGGTGATAAGCACCGCAAGAACGAGCGAGGCTACCGAGGAAGCGATCGTTTCGATCAGGAATTGACCCGCCACGTTCCATCGTGACGAGCCCATGGTTTTCCTTATTCCGATCTCTTTGGCGCGCCTCTCCGCGAGTGCCGTCGACAGGTTTGTGACGTTGATGCAGGCGACAAGCATGATCACCATGGCGAGGAGAGAGAAGACATACAGATACGTGATGAGGCCCCCGCCCCGAAGATTATAGAGGTGACTTCTCGTCATGGGTGTCAGTGACAGTGTGTTCTTCCAGCTCGGGTTGTGCTCGTTCATGACGCCGGAGATCTTTCTGTTGATGTCGTCCAACGAACAGTTCTCTTGAAGGAGGACATACGTCTGAACGCACTTTCGGTCCCACATCCGCATGAAGTCCGGTGCGGCCGCGAAAGGGATCACAAAATCAAACTGCAGGTGTGACACTTCCGGGATGTCGCGAAAGACGCCCGTGACCACAAACTCTGCCTGATCGAACAGTTGGACTCTTTTCCCGATGGGATCGCCCGCCCCAAACATCTTGCGTGCGATCGAGCTGGAAATCACGATGGACCACGGATTGACCAGAACGGTTCTCGGGTCACCACGTTCCACGGGAAAGGAAAACATTTCAAAGAAGGCAGAGTCGACAAGGCTTCCCGTACAGAAAAAGCCGCGTCGTTCGAAGGAGACTTTCGATTGCCATGCACTGAAATTCGTTGCTTGGAGGATCTCCGGGAAACGGGCCTTCATCTCCTCCGCCAGCGGCCCGGGCTGCCAGTAGCCTTTGGACCCTTCGTCCGCCGTGAAGACCACCCGGTACAGGCGGTCGGCGTTTTCATGGAACTTGTCGAAGCTCCATTCATATTGGACCCATAGCAAGAAGAGAATAGTACACGCCATACCGACGGCAAGGCCAAGAATGTTAATGAACGTGAATCCCTTGCGACGGGTGAGGCTTCTCAACACAATTTTCAGGAGATTGTTTACCATTTCCCTGTTCCCTGGAATCACCGGTGTGCTGCGCAGAGGATCGACCGGAACTTCCGGTCTCATCAATTCACTCGTTCTCCGTAATAATAAGGTTTGTGAAGGCGCCATCGGAATAATTCCCCGTCCAAAGCCCGACCCATCCACCGGTCCGGGCGGACAGTTCCTCCACGACGAGGCACGGCTCGATACTGTGGTTCACGTAGACCGCAATCTTCGGCCGTTCTACGACGATTCTTGCATGAAAGAAGGATCCGGGATCAGGCGGACTGGTGATCTGATTCTCGTACTTTCCGGGATGTTCCTGACGGAGCTTTTCCCAGGAATAGTCCGGATACGAAACGTATTGCACACTGTGACCTCGCCGGACAGAATCGGTGCTCAAGAAATTGAACGGGCGAAAATACACTGCATCAAACGTCTTATCGTCCACGCCGCGAAAGGCGACCCCGACAAAGCTCGCCCCCTGGACGTCCTTCCCCTTGATGTCGACTTCGATGATGCCGTTCTTGAAATCACAACCATCGAGCCAGGCCACCCCGTCTCCCGGCTGTGCGTCAAAAGAGATCGTCGGGGTTGGTGCACCCTGCACCATCTGTGCAGTGCGATTGACGACCTTCCACCCCTCATGCTGAACGATTTTTGCCAAATCCGGCGCAGTTGGCGTTTGCTGGGCGATCGCATATGCTGTTAGGAAGAGCAGGGCAACGAGTGCAATCTTTGTTGATGTGCGCAGATTCATTTTGCATCTCCTTGAGAGAATTCCGGTCCGAGGAAGCCCTGAGTTCCTTTATTCACAACGCAACGAATCAAGAGGATTAGCCGTCGCCGCTTTCCTTGCCTGATACGCCACTGTCGCCATCGATACAGCAAACACCCCTGCAACTGACAGGACAAATACCCACGCACCGGGGTTGATTCGGTACGAGAACATATCCAGCCATATGTGAACGAACCAATACGACAGCGGTATGGCGATAATGCCAGCAATGACGATCATCAATGCAAATTCTTTTGCCAGCGTCGCAACAATATGGTGCACAGAGGCTCCGAGAACTTTTCGAATGCCGATTTCCTTGGATCGCTTCTCAACATCGTAGGCAGCCAGACCGAAGAGGCCCAAACACGCGATGAACACCGCGAGCCCTGAGAAGAGCGTCAAAATGTTCTGCGTTCTCGCGACGCTTGCGTACGTGCGTTCCAGATTTTGATCGAGAAATGAGAACTCGAAAGGATAGGCCGGGACGATTGCTTTCCACCGTTGCTCCAATTCATGCAACACCACCTCCGAATTCTGCGCAGAAACCCGGACAAGCATGAATCGAAGGTCGGCCGGATGAAGGTACAACATGACCGGCTCGACCGGATAGTAGAGCGGACGATAGTGGAAGTCTTTTACGACTCCGATGACAGTATTGTGGATTCGTCCAAGCCTGCTCACATCGAACTCCAACGGCTTGTCGAGCAGGTGCTCCTGCTCAAGCTGCTTGGCGCCGCTCTCGTTGACCAGAATGCCGCCCTGGAGATCCGAGGGCATATCCCTTGAGAAATCCCGCCCGGACACCATCGGGACCCCCATCGTTTTCAGGAAGTCGTAGTCAACGGCAAGACTCCTTACACTCAGAATGGACTCGTTATGATAGGCGAGCGAGTTGATGGCGTTCATATCGGACGGGGGGCTGGAAGACGCGCTGATGCCGCTGACACCGGGAATTCGTGAGCATTCCTGCTTGAGTGTCTCGTACTTCGCCCGGAGTTCCGGTTGACGAAGCGGGATAAGGAGAGTGTGATTGACGTTGATGCCGAGATCTTTGGACCGGACGTACGCCATTTGAGACTTTACGACGATAGCGATGGCGATAAGGCCGATGGCGATGGCAAATTGCAAAACAAGCAGGACCTTTCGGAGCGATGTGCCGGCAGAGAGCGGGATTACACTCTTCCTCAACGCGGTTCCCGGATGCAAGGACGAGAGAACGATGGCCGGATAGAATATGCCGAGAGAAGCGATCGCCAACCCGGCCACAAGGATGATTGCGAGGGTTACAGGCATGACAACAAGCGTTTTCCCAACCAGCTGGGAAAATCCTGGTAGAACGCATTCCCCTGCGGTAGCGGCGAGGATCATCGCAATAATCACCACCGTCCCATATTCCCACATGAATTGGACAATAAGATCTCTACGTTCAGCGCCAAGCGCCTTCCTCACGCCGACCTCTTTGACCCGATCGTTGTAACGCGCAGTCGTCATGGAAACAAAGTTCATGACGGCGATACAAATAATGAGAATTCCCACGGAACCAAAGATCAGCACAGTGAAGAAATCGCCGTTCGGTTCCATCTCCAGAAGCAGGTGGGAATGCAGGTGAATGCCCTCGATGCTCTGGACGTGAAGCGACCAGAAATTCTGCACTGCGGTGTCCATGTGTTCCCGGAGAAGGAGGGGCAAGTCACTCTCCACAGTTGAGGGGAGAACGTGCGACCCAAGGAGCGCATAGGTATACACCGATACGGAGAGCCAGACCGGCGGGAGTTCTTCCGCACCGAGGGAAGCAATTGGCATGACCAGGCTGAGGTGGAAATGAGAGTTGCGGGGCATCGGCTTCATCACTCCCCGGACAACCACATCAACGTTCGCTCCGTACCACTCGATGTTCAGGGTCTTTCCGATGGCCGGGCTATCGCCAAAGTATTTTCTCGCGAGCGGTGCGGTGAGAACGACAGAATTCGGCGTTGAAAGCGCTGTTCGTGGGTTGCCTTCCTCAAACGGAAGCGCGAACACCGAAAACAGCGTCGAATCCGCGCAGAAGCAATCTTGTTCATTGAACACGTCGTCCCCGACTCTCACGACAACACTTTTCCCAGGACCAATCAACCGTGTCACTTCTTCGACACCTGGAAGCGTCCGCAGAGCGGCCCCCGTCGGTGGCGGCGTCATAGCCATTTCCAACGGGCCATGGGAATCGTTGATCGAGGTCACTACTCGATAAATCCGATCCGCATTTTCTATCCACGTATCGTAGCTCAATTCATCCTGCACCCACAGGGAGATTAACAGGAACGCCGTCAGCCCGACGGAAAGGCCAAGAATGTTCACAGAGGAATGAAGCTTCCTCCTGGCGAGACTTCGAAAAGCGATGGTGATGAAGCTTTTGGTCATGGACACCGTCAGTATTTTGAACTCATCTCCATCACCCGGTCTGCTCAAGTCGAAGACCCGCCGACTTTGTCGCGGAAGAGGGGCCAGGGTTGAGTTCGGGCGTTACTCGTACCGCAGCGCATCCACCGGGTTGGACGTCGTTGCTTTGATTGCATGATAGCTCACCGTGAGCAGTGCGATCATCAGCGCAATTCCACCCGCAATCACAAACATCCACCAACCCAGGCCGATGCGATACGCAAATCCTTGAAGCCATGCATTCATAAAGTAATACGCAAGGGGCCAGGCGAGAATGTTCGACGCAATCACCAGTGTCAGGAAGTCCTTTGAAATCATCGATGCAACATTCCAGGCCGAAGCCCCGAGCACCTTACGAACACCGATCTCTTTTGTGCGCTGTTCGACCGAAATCGAGACGAGACCAAACAATCCGAGACATGCAATCATGATCGAAACGAAAGAGAAATACGCAAAGATGGTTCCCATTCGCGTTTCGGACGTGTATTGCGCATTCAATGCCACATCGTAGAAATGGTAGTCCAGTGGACTACCCGGCATCTGTTCACGCCATAGTCGTTCGACAGACGACAGCAGGTTGCCTGCCGCCCCCGTTGTAAATCGGAGGGTGATGACTCTGAAGCGAGCTGCTTGCTGGCTGCTATCGGGCATTGTGAAGATCAATGGTTCTATTGCCGAGTGAAATGACGCGAAGTGAAAATCCTTGACCACACCGATGATCTTTCCTCGTTTTCCCCACAATTGCATATCCTGGTCAAGCGGCTGGGTGAACCCCATCGACTTAGCGGCCGCCTCGTTAATGACAAATGCGTCGCGTTGATCGGACGGGTATTTCTCTGAAAAGAATCTTCCCATCATCATCTCGAACCGGTAGGTCCTGGCCAAACTGCAATCCGTATGGAGCACCCAGAAATGCCGTTCTTCATTCGCCGGTTTCCCCGTCCAATCGACGCCTGTGGTCCTTGTCAAAGCACCTCCCACCGGCTCCGAACGGGAGATGCTTTCAATGTCCGGATTCTTGAGCAACTCATTCCGCAGCACCTCATACCGGCTGTTCGCATCGCGAGACATCTTGATGCAAAGCAGATTCGCTTTGTCGAATCCCGGATTGTTGTTCCTGATGAAGGACAGCTGAGCCGCGACGACAATAGTACACACGATAATGACGATCGACGCGACGAATTGAAAGACGACTAGACCCTTTCGCGTGAACAGACTCCCGACGCCGAGCCTCAGTTTCCCATTCAAAATCTGGACCGGCGAAAATGACGAGAGAAGGAGGGCTGGATAACTCCCCGCCACGACGCCGGTTATTGCTATCACCGTGAGAGAGAGGGCAAGAAACGAAGGTTCAGCAAACCGGATTGCCAGGTCCTTTCCGGCCAATAGGTTGAATTCATGCAGGCAAAGTTCAACGAGGAGGAGGGAAACACCATACGCGACACAGGAGAGAAGGAAACTCTCTCCAAAGAACTGAAGGACGAGGGCACCTCTGCTCGCGCCGATTGCTTTTCTGATTCCTACCTCCTTTGTGCGTTTCAACGACAACGCCGTGGAAAGATTCATATAGTTGATGCTTGCGATCAGCAGAATGATTAGCGCGACGACGACGAACATCTGTACATAGGTTATGTTTCCCGTGGTTTCCAGGAACTTGACGGAGCCGCCATACAGATGGATTCTTGTCAGGGGAAGGAGCGAATAGTGGAGGCTGGTCGTGTTTTGATTTGGGAAGTGCCGTATCTCGCATTGTGTAATTTGCGCGGAGAGACTCTGAAGATCCCCGTTCCCCAGAACGCGAATGTACGTCTGGAACGATTGATCCTCCCACCGGTCAAAATCGATCCCTGCGGATTGAAACCAGCGCGAGGGAAGGATGATCTGACCCTGGATTTGCGTCTGTAAGGGAATGCTCTCGAGGACTCCACTAACCGTTGCGGTGGTCTTGCTCCCGAACGCCATAACGGTGAGGGGTTTCCCAATGGGATCCTCATCTCCGAAATATTTCGTCGCTATCGCCCGTGTAATAACGATTGCATTCGGGGCGGACAACGCGGCCACCGGATTCCCCTCTTTGAACGCGAACGGAAACATCTCAAAGAAATTCGAATCTGCGAGGAGGACGTTCTCTTCAAACCCTTTCTCGCCGCGTTGGATAGTAAACTTGAAGCTCTCCGGCAATTGCATGAAGGCTGTCGCGTCGGAGATTTCCGGGAACTCTTCTTTCAGCACGCGTGAAAGCATTTTCGACGTTACGGCCGTCATTCCCGAATTGTCTCCCCGCAACACCAAATACGTATGTTCCGCGTCAGGGAAGATCTTCTCATAACTGAGTTCATCAAAGACCCACAGGAGGACGAGCATGGTGCAGGCCATTCCGATGGCGAGGCCGAAGATATTGATACACGAGAACACTTGATGATGGAAGAGATTCCGAACGATCATTTTCAGAGAATGTCTGAGCATTCCTCACTCCTCGTGTGTTCGCAGGGGCAACCGTGGTGTCAGAGCCGCATCCATGGGATGTGGTCCCTATTCGTATCGCAGTGACTCAACTGGGTTCGCCTTCGCCGCCCGCAGGGACTGGACGATCACGGTCAAGGATCCGATCAGCAAGGTAACAACGGCGGTGACAATCAGAGACTCGACTCCGATATTCGTTCTGTACGCATAATCCTGCAGCCATTTGTTCAACAAGAGAATTGACACCGGGCAGGCAACGACATTGCCGATCAACACAAGGAGCAAGAACTCCCTCGTGCAAAGCTGGAGAATCTCCGGTATCGTGGCTCCGAGGACTTTGCGGACTCCGATCTCCTTCGTTCTCTGGGTCACTTTGAGCGAAACAAGCCCGAACAACCCCAGGCCGGCCAACACGATGGCCAGCACGGAAAATACTTCGGTGATCCGTCCGACGTTCTCTTCCGGCGCATATTTTGCGTCAAACTGCTCTTTGACAAAAACGTATTCAAACGGCGACCCGGGGAAGATGTTGTTCCATTGCTCCCCCAGGAATCCAAGACCGTCGGCCATCCTCGTCGGGTCGAGCCTGGCTGACATGAACGCAGATTGATATTCGTCTGCAGCATACCGGTAGATGATCGGGTCGATGCTATTCTGCAATGACGCAATATTCATGTCTCGCAAAACGCCAATCACTCGCAGGGGGTGATGTTCGTGGATGTACCAAAGCTGATTGCCTACCGCGTCCCTCCAACCGAGTGACTTCGCAGCACTCTGATTAATGATCACGGCGTCATACTTGTCCGTTCCATGATCCGGAGAAAAGTTCCGTCCTTCGGCCAGCGACGCGGAGTAGGTGTCGAGGAAGTTCTCATCAATGGACGAAACCGTCATGGCAATGGCCTGCGCATCGTTTGCTCCAACCGGGGCGACTCGAAACGTGTTGTTGAAGTAGTCACCCGGCACATTTTCCGACACCCCCACGGACGCTATTCCATGGGCAGACATTCCGTTCGTGACCGCATTCCGATACGCCTGCATCCTGTCAAACCGATTGACCTGCCCCGGCGTCCTCAACGACACCGCAATGACGTGTTCCGGCCGGAATCCCAGATCGTGGTTTTTCATGAACGCGATCTGCCGGCTGACAACTATCATGCTGGTAATGAGAATCGCGGCGATGATGAACTGTCCCACCACCAGAAGATTTCTGACGATCCCGCTTTTGCGGACCGAGAAGGAACCCGCCACCCCGTGGGAACGCCGGCAAGCGGACAGAACAATCGCGGGATAGCTTCCGGCAACCAGGCCGGTCAGGATGCCGAACCCGAGAAGCTTCAGACTCCCGGCAATTGTGAAGAGCGGATAGAGGTCGACCTGCTTCCCCGTCAGCGATCGAAATTCGTTCAGCGACAATTCCGCCAACGCTATCCCGATCACCAGCGACACACAGCTCATCAAGACGGATTCCCCGAGCAATTGCACAGCCACCTGCACCCGTCTTGCTCCCAGGACCTTGCGAACGCCGATTTCCTTCGCCCGATCGGCATATTGCGCAATCGCGATATTGGCGAAGTTCACGCACGAGATGAGGAGAATTGCCCCGGCGATGATCATCAGGACGAGGAGAAAACGCCGTGAGACCGGCGGGACCATGTTGTATTGCACGGCGGAATTAAGATGCGTGTCCGTCAGCGGTTCAAGGACCAGGGTCGTCCCCTTCTTCAGAAAATCCGGCATGTGGTTCTGGACGATCTTCGGTAACTGGTCACGCAGTTCCTGCGCCGTCATTCTGTCGGACAGCGCGACGAAGGTGTACGTCCCCCAGGAGTACCATTTCTCTTCAAACCCGGGATCAACTCCCTTTCGCACGACTGCAGGGAGAAGAACATCAAAGTTGATGCTTGAATTCACCGGGAAGTCTTCCAGCACCCCGTCGACCATGTACTCCGCGTTGCTGATCGTCAGCGTCCTGCCCATCGGGTCAGTCCCGCCGAACATCTTTTCGCCGAACCCCTTTGTCACAATGATCGAACCGGGATTTTCCAGCGCATGTCGTCGGTCTCCCTTGAGGAACGGAAACCGAAAGACATCGAAGAAGGAGGGATCACCGTAATAGACCAGTTCCTTGAACGACCTGTCACCGCTCGTCACCCAGGAGTCGTGGGAGAACAGGCGGGCAACCTTGAACATCCCCGGGTAGTCGGTTTGCAGCGCCCGGGGGAGAGGGTCCGGAGACGAAGCCAGCAACGTCTCAGTGGTATTGCCCGGCGACAATGATTTTGTATAGATCCTGTAGATATCGGCCGCGTTAGAATGAAATGAGTCAAAGGTCATCTCGTTGGAAACATACGAGAAGATCAGGATGAAACTCGCGGCCCCGACGGACAGTCCGGCAAGGTTGATGATGGAGTTCGTTTTGTTCCTCATCATGGTTCGGACTGCAACCTTGCCATAGTTGTTCAACATGGCGTTTCTCCGAATTTCAATGATCAGGGAATAGGCCGCCCCACTTACTCATGTCTCAGTGTGTCAACAGGATTCACCCTGGAGGTCTTGATTGCTTGTACCATGACCGTGCCCAGAGCAAGAACGCAGGTAACGCCTCCAGTCAGGAGATACACTCCTGGACCAACGTCGATCCGATAGACAAAGATCTGAAGGAACTCATTCATGATGGAATAGCTGATCGGTATCGCAATCACATTCCCCAGAAGCACCCAGAGTACAAAAGAGCGCGACAACATGAACTCGAGCTGCCTGACGGAGGCTCCCAGTGTCTTCCTGATCCCGATTTCCTTCGTCTTGCGTTCCATGATGAACAACGCAAGTCCAAACAGGCCCAGGCACGCGATCACGAACGCAAGGACCGATCCGGTTTCGACAAGGGTATCGAGGACGTCGATGATCGAAAACGACTTTGCGATCTCGTCGCTCAGGTAGGACCACTGAAGCGCCTGCCGGAAGTGGAACCCCGACCAACTCTTTTCAATATCAGCCATCGCTTTTGTGCGTTCCGCCGGATTGATGCGGACGAAGAGGGTTGTCCACCTGACCGGTGCGATCTTCAGAATCACTGGCTGAATGGGAGTGGTAAGGTCGCGGAAATTGAAGTCACGGACGATCCCCACAAGCTTCGTCCGATACATCGGGACAACCCGACCGTTCTCCTTGAAGTACAATTGCGCCTCCTGGCCATGTGCCCCCTCCCAGCCAAGAAGTCTTGCCGCCGTCTCATTCATCAGGATCGCGTTGTCCTTGTCCGCAGAGATTGCCGGCGAAAAATCTCGACCGTCGGCCATGTGAAGACCGAGCGTGCGGACGTAGTCCTGATCGACATAGATGATGCCAAGATCGACATCACGGCGAGTGCCGGAGGCCAGGAGAATGCCGTTTTGCGACCCGACCCCGGGGACCTGGGAAGCGGCTGTGACGCCGAGGATTTCGGAGTGTTGCAGGAGTTCAACTTTGAGGGCATCAACGTGCTCACGGACCGACGCATCGTTGATCGGAATCGTGAGGACGAAGTCCTTCTCGAACCCCAGGTCCTTGTGCTGCATGTAGTTGATCTGGGAGTAGACGATGATCGCGCTCGTGATCAACACGGCGGCAGCCGCGAACTGTGCAATCACGAGAAGTTTCCGGAACAGTGCCGATGACCCCATCGAGCCGGTTTGCCGGATTGCCTCCGCCGGCTGAAGCGCAGAAAGGTAGACCGCCGGATAAATGCCGGAGAGCATCCCGACAACGAGGCCTGTGCCCAACACGAAGGGGATGTTGCTGAAGAGTCCGAATATAATGGTTCGAGGGGGCAAGATGCCGAAGGTCGGGAACGCATCTCGGATGAGCGACGTGAATGCCGGCAACAGCAATTCGACCATCAGCACGGCGAGCACGACAGCGAGGAAACTTGAGACAAGCGATTCCCCGAGAAACTGTCCAGCAAGCAGAAGGCGGTCGGCACCCATGACCTTCCTCAGACCGATCTCCCGGGATCGGGTCGGTGCCCGGGCGGTCATAAGATTCATGAAATTAAACGACGCAATCAGGAGGACAAGTCCGGCCACAGCAAGCAGGGTCACGGAGATGAACTGAATGCCGAAATCGCCAAAGATACCGCCCATACCGATGGAATGGTAGTAGACATCCCTCAGCGGCTGAAGGGTGAACCTCACGGACTTGAAGTTTGCCTTGTCGACGTATTTGTCGAAGACTGCAGGGAACTGATTTTCAAGGTCTGCCGAGGATTGACCCGGCCGAAGCTCAACGTAGACCCATGTGGGACATTCCCACCGGTGCTCGAGAAAATCCGAACCGACGATCGATCGAAGGCTTGCGTACGATGCAAGGAAATCGAATTTGATATGGGAATTCGCGGGCGGGTCCTGGACGATCCCTGTGACCGTGAACTCCGCCTGATCCTTCATGAACCCGGCCTGAAGAGTCAGGACGCGACCGATCGGGTCCGCATCCCCGAAATATTTCCGGGCCATTTCCGGCGTAAGCACTACCGTCGATGGATCCCGAAGGGCAGTTGTTGGATCGCCGCGCAGGAGCGGAAACGTGAAAACATCGAACACAGCGTTGTCCGCGAAGATGAACCCGTGTTCACTGAATGACTTCTCCCCGGCGCCCACAGTTCCCTCAAAAAAAGTGGTGAACCGAACGACCTGCCGAATTCCGGGGAAGTTGTTCAGGAGGATCGGGGCGACGGGCGGGCCGGTGTTTGATCGTCTCTCAGTGTACGTGTCCGTGGTCGATTCGCGCACGACACGATAGATCCGGTCACCGTTCCGGTGGAAGTCGTCGTAACTCTGCTCGAAACGCACGTAGAAGAGCACGAGGAGGAAGCACGCCATCCCGACGGCCAATCCGCCGATGCTGATCGACGAATACACTTTTGACCGCCAGAGATTGCGAAGGATGATTATCAGATGATGGTAGATCATCGATCTGTCCTTTCACTCATATCGGAGTGCTTCCACCGGGTTCGCCGAGGCAGCTCTGATCGCCTGGAAACTCATTGTCGCGATAGCAATAAGCAATGCTGCACCTCCGGCAACGATATACATAGCAATTCCCATCGTTACTCTGAATGCAAATCCTTGAAGCCATGCGTTCATGAAATAATAGGCGACCGGCCACGCAAGAACATTTGCCATCACCACCCAGCCCGCAAGGTCTTTCGAAAGCAAATAGATGAGTTCCAGGACAGTCGCTCCGAGAACTTTTCGTATCCCGATTTCCTTCAGCCGCCTTTCTGCCGTGAAGGTTGCAAGGCCGAACAGGCCGAGGCATGAAATAATGATCGCCATTCCCGCGAAGTAGCGAGAGAGGACTGCCACACGTTGTTCCGATGTATAAAGCGCCTGCACATCCTGGTCGAGAAATTTGAAATCGAAGGAGTACCCTGGATTGTACGAACGATAGAACTTCTGGAGTCGGTCGATCGTCTCCGTTATTCTGCCTGCCTGGACTCGTGCCATGATCACGAGGGAGTTCTGGGATTCCGGGACGAAGATCATCGGCTTTACCGGTTCATGCAGCGATTCAAAATTGAAGTCATTGGTGACCCCGACAATCTGCCTTCTCCGGCCCCAGAGGGTGACCGCTTTTCCCAAGGGGTCTTTGAGCCCCATGACGGAGATTGCAGCCTCGTTAAGAATGATCGCCGACGTGTCCGATCCGAAATTCGTCGCAAATGGCCGTCCGGCATTCATGTGAATTCCAAGCGTTTCGATGAAGCCGGAGCCGACGCGAACAACCATGAAGAGGACGTTGGAGCGCGGGTCTTTCCCCTCCCAGTCCAAACCGTAGGTTGAACTGTTCAGCCCAATAATATTCTGCGACACGCTCGCGGCAGAGACGACTCCCGGAATTCCCCTGAGTTCTGAAATAAACGCGTCCAAATGTTGGGCGACGCTGCCTTCAGGCGCGAAATAGAGAACGTTGTCCTTGTTATATCCGAGATTCTTCGATTGGATGAACTGCATTTGTCGATACACCACCATGATACCGACCAGAAAGATGATCGAGAGAGCGAACTGGAACACCACCAGCCCCTTGCGCGCCCAGAGCTCAACACCGGATCCTTTAAGGCCCCCTTTGAGAACCTCCGCCGGACGAAATCCGGACATATACAATGCGGGATAGCTCCCCGCGACGAGTCCGGTGAAAAGCGTGATGCCAATATACATGAGCAGCCCGCTTGCGGAAACGTCGAGCATCAACTCCTTCCCCGTGATCGCACTAAACTCCGGAAGGACGAGCTCTACCAGGAGGAGCGCCATGATCGACGCTGCAAGCGTCATGAGAAGAGATTCCCCCAGGAATTGGAACACAAGAGCCTTTCGCGGGGCTCCAATCGCTTTCCGGATCCCGACCTCCCGCATTCGTCCCGCCGCCTTTGCCGTCGAGAGGTTCATGAAATTGATGCAGGCGATCAGAAGGATAAAGAGGGCGATGATGGAGAAGACTCTCACATATTCGATCCTCCCCCCGGACTGCACGCCATTCTCATAGGTGTTGTAGAGGTACGAGTCGGAGAATCGTCGGAGGAAGAGTGTCACGTTGGAGTACGAGGCTTTGCTTTTGAGAAACCCGGCGATCTTCTGGTTACACTGTGCAACCTCGACATCCTTCCGTAGAAGGACAAACGTGCTCGGCCCATGATTTCCCCAATTGATCGACCGATGGATCAGCGTACAGAGGTGTAGCCACTGGTCGAACGACAGGACGAAGTCAAACTGTTCGGTCGAGTTTGGCGGGACGCCCACGAAGACTCCGGTCACCATGGACTGCATCGTGAAGCCGAGGAGCTGCCATTCGATCGGCTTTCCGATCACGTTCTCGGCTGTCCCGAAGAGTCGCTTTGCCAGTTGGTCGGAAATCATGATCGCATTGTCACCCGATAACACCGACGCAGGGTTCCCATCCGTCAGAGGATACGAGAAGACTCTGAAGAAGTCTTTTCCTGCGAACTGGCCAATAGCTTTGATGTTCTTTTCGTTTGCCGAAAGGGTGAAATTCCCGAACCAGGAGGAAGGCGTAACCGCCGTGGCATACTCAATCTCCGGAATTGCGTCAGCCATCGCGTCCGCGAGAAGATCCGGCGTGGAGGGCTGGGTCGTAATGCCGTCCGAATTCTGCGAGTTTTCCATAACCTGATACAGCCGGGCGTCATTGCGATCAAACGCATCGACGTTCATTTCGCTCTGCACCCAGAGAGCGATCAGCAATACGCAGGCAAGCCCGCTGGAGAGACCGATCAGATTGATGAAGAAGGTGGTCTTGTTCTTCTGAACCACCCTGACCATCATGCGAAGATAATGATGAAGCATTGAGTCCTCCCTCCATTGGACATCATTCGTACCGCAGCGACTCAACAGGATTTGCCCTCGCGGACCGTAGGGCGTACACCCCAACGGCGATCATCGCAATGACGAGCGCTATTGTCCCCGCAAACACGAAAGCCCACGGTTGGATACTCACCCGGTATGCGAAGTCCTGGAGCCACGTGTTCATGATATAGTACGCGGCCGGCCACGCGATCACGTTTGCGATCAGGACCCACTTGAGAAAGTCCGACGAGAGCAAGCCGACAATGCCGGGGACGGTGGCACCGAGCGCCTTCCGGATGCCGATTTCCTTTGTCCGACGCTCCGTTACGAACGCGGCCAGACCGAGCACTCCCAGACACGCGATGAAAATCGCCAGGATCGAGAATATCCTTGCAATCGTGCTCGTCCGTTGGTCGGCAGCATAGAGCCGCTCGAGGTTCTGATCCAGGAAGGTGTAGCTGATGCTTTCGCTCCCCGCGTGGCGCTTCCACACGCTTTCGATAAATGAAAGCACTTCCCCGGGGTCTCCGGGTCTGACACGGACAGTTATGAACTGACCGACAAAATTGTTCTGCGAAAGAAAGTGCAGGACCAGCGGCCGGACCGGCTCATGGAGTGATTGGAAATTGAAATCCTTCACCATCCCGATGATTTGGAAATGTTGAGCACTACCTGGAGCAGATCCAGGTCGTGTCAGGTCCTTTCCGATCACCGTGTTCTCGCCGTAGGCCTTTGCGACTGCCTCGTTCACGACGACCGCAGCCGTGTCAGACGGATGTTCCCGGGAGAAGAACCGCCCTTCCTGCATTGTCAAGCGGTACGCTTCCACAAAATCAAAGTCGCACCACATCGCGCGAAGATCTTCGTACTGCGGGGCGGTCTGGCCGCCCAATTGATACATACCATCTCCCGCCTGGGCTCCGGGGATCGCGGTGGAATTTGTGACAGCTGCGATTCTCGACCCATTTCGCAGTTCCTGCTCGAACGATTGCAGTCTGTCAGCCAAATCATTTGCACGGTTGATGACGAGGAGTTGTTCCTTGTCGAATCCGAGGTTTCGCGTTTGGATGTATCGCAATTGAGACTCGATGACAAAGGCGCCGATGAACAGGACGATCGAAACGGCAAACTGGAAGATCACGAGTCCACTCCGAAGCATTGACCGTGCACTCCGTTTACGGCCCTCTTTCGCAAGGACATCCATCGGCCGAAACGAAGACAGATAGAACGCAGGATAACTCCCTGCAGTGAACCCGACGCCGATGGCAAGGAGAACGAGCACGAGACCGGTCAACGGACTTCCGGAGAGACTCAGTCTCAGGGTTTTCCCTGCAATATCATTGAACAAAGGAAGAAAGACTTCGACCAGGAGGATCGCCAGGAGGACGGCGAGGACGCTCATCAGGACCGATTCGGCCAGGAATTGCCCCACGAGCTTCGATCGGTTCGAACCAAGGGTCTTTCTGATTCCGACTTCCCGGGCTCGCCGCTCCGACCTGGCTGTTGCAAGGTTGACGAAGTTGATGCAGGCAATCAAAAGGATCGCGAGGGCAATTGCCGAGAATATCCACACATAGGCTACATCACCGTTTGCCTCCAGCTCATAGTCCAGATGAGAACTGAGGTGAATCGAACTCAGGGGTTGCAGGACATACCCATAGCGGTTTCCGGACGCTTGAAATTGCTCGAGCGATATGCCGACAAGGCGCTGCAACTGCGGGCTCACATATGCTGCAACTTCGCAATCAAATTTCTTTTGGAAGGCAGAGCGGTCGGTACCCTTCTGAAGAAGGAGGTATGTATGGTAGTTGTTGCTCAGCCATGTCGGGTTTCTGCTGTCGTCCACCGTTGCGAGCGCACCAAGGAAGTCAAACCGAAAGTGGGAGTTGTTCGGCCAGTCTTCCACAACGCCTGTGACCGTCCAACTCGGCCCGTTGTCGCCCTTGAGCATCTTTCCCATGGGGTCTTCGGTTCCAAAGTATCTTACTGCAGTCGACTTCGTCAGCACGACACTGCCCGGTTGCACAAGCGCCGACCTTGGATTCCCGGCAAGGAAGTGAACCGTGAAGACGTCACAGAAGGATGAATCTGCTCCGAGGAACCGATTCTCGCTGAAGACCTTATCGCCATAACGGAGGACTGGAGCACCGAAATTCCTGATTCGCGTATACGCGACGACCTCCGGCAAATCCTTCAGGAGTGCCGGTCCCATGCCGACGGGGCTCATCGCGCTATTAATGGGATTCCCGTTGGCGACACCGCGCAGCGTCGGCCGGACAATACGTTCTGCGTTCACGTTGAACGCGTCGAAGTGCAATTCGTCATGGACATACAACATGATCATGATGCAACAGCCTATCCCGACGGCGAGTCCGATAATGTTGATCAGCGAATAGACTTTCTGGCGAAGCAGGTTTCGGAGAGCGATCTTGAGGTAATTAATGAGCATGAGGGGACCGTTTCTCTGGGTATGTTCTCATTCGTACTTCAACGCTTCCACCGGATTTGCCCGTACCGCCTTGATCGCTTGATGGCTCACCGTCAGCGCGGCGATGATCAATGCCACACCTCCAGCCAGTGCGAACACCCACCAGGCAATGTCGACACGGTAGGCGAAATCCTGCAGCCAGCGCTCCATGGCGACATACGCCACCGGCCAAGCGATCAGGTTGGCCAGGAGAACGATGCCGAGAAGTTCCCGTGTCAGCAACCCGGTAAGGCTTGTCCCGCTCGCGCCTAGCACTTTTCGGATGCCCAGCTCCTTCGTCCGCTGTTCGGCAGCATACATCGTCAGCCCGAGGATGCCCAGGCACGACACGAGGATCCCGATGCCGGAAAGAAGGGCGAACAGCACCCCTTCGGATTCATCGCGCCGATAATAGGTCTCCAGTCTCTGATCAATGAAGTACGCAGTGTAGGGTTGCCCGCCGCTGAAGGCGTTCCACTGATGACGCAGATCGTCGATGATCCCGGAAATGTTCCCATTGATCTTTGCCACCAGGCGCGTCGGCGAACCGCGGGACACCAGGATCACCATGGGAAGAATCTGAAGATGGAGCGGCTCATAATGGAAATCCTCCGTGACCCCGATGATCCGCAGCGGCCGCTCGCCTTCATGAAAATACCCGTACATCATGCGGCCCACCGGGTGGTCGTACCCGAGCCGCTTCGCAGCCGACCGGTTGATGAGCACCGAATTCATCGTATCGCTCGCCATCTCCCGTGAGAAGTACCTCCCATCGACGAGCCTGACACCGAGCATCTGAAGGTATTCGTAATCCACGAACAACTGACGGAACATCATGAGGTTGCTTTTTTCTCCGCCCTCCGGCCGGTATGCACCGCTGTTGATGTCGTTGCCGGGAAGGTTCTGCGTATAGGCAGCATCGACGACGCCGGGACGCTTGAGTACAAGCTCTCTGAAGCTTTGTGTCCTGTTGCCGAGGAGCCAGGTGTTGTCGATCACCAGCATCCGGTCCTTGTCGAAGCCCAGGTCCTTCGACTGCACATACCGGAGTTGACGGTAGATCACGATCGTACCGATGATCAGTCCGATGGAGATTGTGAATTGGGCCAGCACAAGAATCCCGCGGAGCCGGCCGCTGCGCACGCCGCGCCGTATCTCGCCTTTCAGGACTGTCACCGGCTGAAAGGACGAGAGCACGAACGCGGGATAGGCGCCTGCCAGCAGTCCGACGACAAGCACGAGCACCAGTGCGCATCCCGCCAAAACCGGGACACCAATGGCTGAGAGGGAAAGGGTCTTTCCGATGAACGAATTCAATGAAGGGAGCGCAAGCTCCACCAGGCCGAGGCACAGGATCAGCGCGAGGAAGGTCTGAACCATTGCCTCGCTCAGGAACATTGCAATCAACTGGCTTCGCTCCGAACCGAGCACCTTGCGTACCCCGATCTCCTTGGCACGATGCGCGGAACGGGCCGTCGTGAGGTTCATGAAGTTGATGCATGCGATGACCAGGATCAGCACACCGATCGAAATGAACATCATCACTGTAGAGATCGATCCCGTCGGATCCAATTCCTCGTCCAGATGGGAGTACAGGTGGATGTCCGTCAGCCTTTGGAATTTGTAGCGGTAGTGGAACCCCTGCGTTTCGACCTTGTCCCAGGCTCCGGCAAACGCCTGTTTCAGAAGCGGAGCCACGTGTGTTTTGGTGATCGGTTGAAATGCCTCCTCGGCGTCAGCAGCAGATGCACCCGGTTTTAGCAGGACGTAGGTGTAGCAACTGTTACCGATCCATTTCTCTTCGTCATCGAAGGATGTCGGCCATGAGGAAACGAGCGAATTGAAGCGCCAGTGCGAGTTCGCAGGCAAGCGTTTGACGACGCCGCACACCATGTATGGTTCCGCCCCATCCATGAGGAGCGTCTTCCCCAGGGCGGGTGCGTCGCCAAAATACCGGCGCGCCGTTTCATCGGTCAACACGATGGAGTTCGGTTTCGTCAGAAACGAGTGCTCGTCGCCTTCGACCACGGTGAAGCTGAAGATCCGGAAGAGCATGGAGTCGGCAACGTACAGACGATACTCGTTAAATGTCTTGTCTTCGTATCGCAACGCATGGTCGCCCACAACCCGAAGATTTGTCGCAGCCTCCACGCCCGGGATATCCCGCATAAGGCTCTTCGCGAGCGGTGGACTGCTCCTGGCCGTCAAGAAGAGCTTTCCGCCGAGTTCCGCATCGAGCGTGAGCCGGTAGATCCGATCCGCATGTGTGTTGAACCGGTCATAGGTGAGTTCATCCCACACCATGAGGGAGATCAACACGAAACAGCCCATCCCCACGGCCAGCCCAACAATATTGATGAGCGAATAGCCTTTGTTCCTGAGAATGTCTCTCAGCGCGACTTTGATATCATTGATGAACATAAGGGTCCTTATTCATATCGCAACGCATCGACAGGATTTGCCAGGGCCGCCCTGATCGCCCGATAGCCAACAGTCATCCAGGCGATGGCTATCGTGCCGAACGCAGCCAGAAGGAACAGACCGGCCCCGAGGTCAATCCGGTATGCAAAATCCTGGAGCCACCCGTTCAGGATGAAATATGCTGTAGGGGCTGCTATGGCAAACGCGACTCCAATGAGGAGCGTGAATTCCCTTGAGAGAAGCATGATGACATTTCCAACTGAAGCTCCGAGCACCTTGCGAATCCCGATTTCCTTTACTCGTTGAACCGCCATGAATGATACGAGTCCGTACAACCCCAGGCATGAAATAAACACCGCAATCCCGGCGAACACCTGATAGACTTCCGAAAGCTGACTTTGCTTTTTGTAGAACCCGTCGATCTTATCGTCGAGGAATTGGTATTCATACAAGTACGCCGGATATGTCTCATTCCAGAGTTTTTCAATTGTCGCCAGTGTCTCTGCCGCACGGGCCGGCTGAATCTTGATGTTGATAAGACAGTAGTTGTCCTTCCAGCTGCCCAACACCACCCCCATCATCGGCTTCTGAAGAGGGCTTGAGTTAAAATCCTTCACAACACCAACCACCGGAGCGGAGAGTTCGCCGTTCCAGAACCGGATCCGTTTTCCAAGGATATCCTGTGGGTTCAAAATACCGAGCTTGTGCACAAGCGTCTCATTGACGACAAACTCCCGTACGGTATCGCTCTGCCGATAGGGTCTTCCGGCCGCGAACTGAATATTGTAGGTCTTGAAATAGTCCGCATCCGCCCATTTCAAGTCGGCGCTGAACTTGGTGTTGACCGTCGATCGGTCGAACATGAAATCACTGCTCCAATGGTCATTGTCGGAGGGACTATACTCGCTGAAGCTCACACCGCTGACGCCTGGTTGCCCGAGAAGCCGGGACTTCAAGGCATCAATCTTGCTCTGGCTTACGCTGTCGCCCGGAACCGGCACGAGAACGACGGCATCTTTATCAAAACCCAATGATGCGTTTTTGAAGTAGTTCATTTGTCGCACGACCACAAGCATGCCGATGATCAGCACCTGGGAGATAACGAATTGCAGGACCACCAGTCCTCTTCTCAACGAAATTCCACCGACACGTCGTGACGAGATTCTGCTCTTGAGTGCAGCCATCGGGCTGAATCCTGACAGGATCAAGGCCGGGTACATTCCCGACAAAACCGTCATCGTTGCGTAGAGAATGAGGAGAAACGCGAGAACACCCGGGTCGCCGAGAACATGGCGTTGGAGGGAAATCCCGAGCAACTGGCTCAACAGCGGGATAACGATCTCCATGAGCGCAAGAGCCACGGCAATTGCCATTGCGGAGATCACCGCAGTTTCAGAAAGGAACTGCAACATCAGTTGGCTGCGGTTGCTTCCAAGGACTTTCCGAACGCCAATCTCCCTTGAACGGTTCGATGCCTGAGCCGTTGCAAGATTAATAAAATTCACACAGGCAGCGATGAGCAGGAAGACCGCCACGAGGATCAGCGCCGTGATTAATTCCTTGCTGAAGGTTGAGCCGGAGTATGTCCCAATCCGACTGTCAAAGTGCATCGCGGACAAGGTCTGCACTTCAAGCCGATCGTTCCAATATTCCTGGGGTTTGTGCCTCCGGTTGAAGGCAGGCAACATTGAATTGAATTCCGTCGCGGACAGTGTTGCGGGAAGGAGCACATAACAATTGTTCGACCCGTCGGTGCTGACCCAATCGGAAAATAATTGCGCGCGTCGACTCCTGAGCGATGCGTACGGGAGCAACACTTTGAACGGGAAATCACTGTTGGCAGGATAGTCCTCGATAACGGCTGCTACTCTAAAGAGGTCGCGATTCCGGTAGAGAACGGATTGTCCGATTGCCTTCCTCCAATCGCCGAAGTATCGTTCCGCTGTCGCTTTCGTAAGAACGGCGTTCGATGGATCGGCCAGGGCCGCCCTCGGATCGCCGGCGATCGTTTGGATATCCAGGATATCGAAGATCTGCGGCTCGGCGCAAAAGACCCCACGCGTTTCTTTGAACTTCCGTTCCGACTGCGAATTGCCCGGGTCCAGCGCGGTCATCTGGACATCTTCCTCTGCGTCGATGGCCGCCACCGCTTCGAGTTGCGGGAAATCGAGTCGCAAGCCGTCGGCGACCGGGAAAGGAATGCCTGCGGTATATCGGGTGACGTCCGATTCGTTCAATACTGTGACGAGACGGCATATCCGGGCTCTTTTCGACTGGAAGCTGTCGTAACTCAATTCGAATCTGACCACGAGAAAGATGGCCAGGCAGCAAGCGGTCCCGATTGAAAGGCCGAGCACATTAATAACGGCATAGCTCTTGTTGCGGAGCAGATTCCTGAGTGCCAGTCTGAAATAGTTCGCAAGCATGCCCGTTTCGTTCTCCTACTTGTTCCTACACGCCGCAATTCTCCGTCACGATGTCAATCGCCCAATTCCCTTTTCAGACACGGAATTTCTCTTTGATGTTCTCTGTCACGACGTGCCCGTCGAACAGGTTGATGATCCGATGACTGTACTCGGCGTCGTGCGTGGAGTGGGTGACCATCACAATCGTCGTTCCGCCTTCATTGAGACCGGTGAGAAGCCTCATGACCTCGGTTCCGTTTGCCGAGTCCAGGTTTCCAGTTGGTTCGTCGGCAAGAATCAACTTGGGTTTGGCGACGATGGCGCGGGCCACCGCGACGCGCTGCTGTTGGCCTCCTGAGAGCTGCTGCGGGAAATGGCTCTTCCGATGCATGACCTGCATTTGCTCGAGGACTTCGGTAACCCGTTTTTCCCTGTCGGACGACGAGACACCAAGATAGAAGAGGGGCAGCTCTACGTTTTCGTAGACCGTGAGCTCGTCGATCAGGTTGAAACTCTGAAAGACAAATCCGATGTTCGCCTTGCGCAGTTTTGCCCGCTGTCGTTCGGTGTGCTTCGAGACTTCCTGGTCGAGAAAGTGATACTCCCCTTCTGTCGGGTTGTCCAGGAGGCCGAGGATATTGAGGAGTGTCGATTTCCCGCAACCCGACGGTCCCATGATGGCCACGAACTCGCCATACGCGATCTCGATATTGACGTTGTTCAGGGCGGTGGTTTCGACTTCGTCGGTGGTGTACATACGTTTGAGATTGCTTGTTTTGATCATTCCCATCTCCTGTGGTTGGGCGAAACAATGGCGTGTCGGTAACGATGAACGTTCAAAGAGCGCATCACGAGGTCGATCCGTTCCTCAAGAGGGCCGTATTCGGCGGCGGCAATTGTTCCGGATGCACGGACGTCCTGCACCAGCGATTCCAGTTGGTCAAGAGCATGCCGGGCGTCTTCCAGATCTCCAGCCCATCCGCCCTGCGCATACCCCCGTGCCAGACTGTCCAGCAATGATACCGCATGATGTTCGAGCGCCCGCGCAACGACCAGCAACCCGCTTCGGCGCGCCAATCGTCCGCTGAGATCGAGGAGCACGCACACAAGAACGCGTGCCTCATTCCATGCATCGGAATCGCGAAAGTCTGTCACGGCCGGGTATCCTGGTGTCAGATGGTGGTTCAGCATCAGTGCTTGAGAATGAGTCTGTCGATATCGCCGAAATTATCGTACGACGAGGTGATGACTTGTTCCCCCGGCTGCAAACCGTCGAGGACTTCAAACATCTGGGGATTTTGGCGTCCGAGTTTGACGCTGCGCTTGACGGCAAACGCTTCGCCTTTGTCCACGACAAACACCCACTGACCGCCGGTCTTCTGGTAGAACCCGCCGCGCGGCAGAAGAACCGCTTCCTCCAATTCACCGAGCTCAAGGCGGATTTGCAGGGTCTGCCCCCGGCGAATCCCGGGAGGCGTCGCCCCGACAAATTCCATATCGACGTCGAAGTGATTGCTTGTGACTTCGGGATAGACCTTCGTGATCTTCAGACGGTACGTTGATCCTGTCAGGTCGAACTCTCCCGTCTGCCCCGGACTGACCCGGGCGATGTAGAACTCGTCGATCGATGCACGGACCTTGACACTATCCAGGACGTCGATCTGACCGATCCGTTGCCCGGGCGACTTCGACTCTCCGATCTCGGCGTTCAACGAAGTCAGCTGTCCGCTGATCGGCGCCTTGATGATCAGGTTCTCGAGGTTCTGCTTGGTCATCGTGAGGTTTTCCTGCAATCGCGCAATCGAGCCTTCGAGTTGGGCCAGCTGGTTCAGGCGGAGGACGGAATCCTGAAGGTAGTTCTGCCGTGCAAGAACGCGGCGCCGGACCCACGACTCGTACTCGTACCGGGACTGCAGATAGTCGTTCTCCGCCACAAGGTGCTTGAGGAAGAGCGTCGAATCCCGCAGGAACACAAGTTGGGTACGCTCCACCTGATACTCCGCGTCTGCGAGAGTGGACTTGACAGCGATCGTATTCTGTTCGATCGTCAGGCGGCGGTTCTGCGCGTCGTTGATCTCCTGATAGGTCAATGCTTCGCGGTACATGACATCAAGTTGAAGATTCGAGTTCGCGAGTTTCACGATCGGGTCGCCCTGCTTGACGACGGTCCCTGCTTCGATGTAGCGTTTCTCCACCCGTCCGCCTTCCACGGCGTCAAGGTAGAATGTTTGAATCGGGAGTATAGTCCCCTGGACGGGGATATATTCCTGGAACGGTGCCTTCGTGACGGCTGAGATCGTTATCTTGTCGATGTCGACGTTGAGCCGCGAGCCCCCGGAAGTCGAGATCAACACATAGACGATGAGAATGAGGACCGCGGCACCCCCGATAGCGTACGTGATCCTGGTCCGGTTCCAAAATTTCTTCTCGAGTTTCCTATCCATCCCCGACTGATTCAGAGAGTCCTCCGGGAGATGGTGGATAGACTTGGGGATTGGGTTTTCCATTGTGCGACGTCAGGCGTTTTCGAGTGGGTGAGGGAGCGAATACACGATATCTGAACCTGCTAGGGGACAAAATTCACGCCAAGCAAAATCGTCAAAATTCCAAAGGAAAGCGGGAGTGATTGGGGATATCGTCCGTTTTCGTTACATTGGGTGTACGAAAGCGGGCAGCGCCGGCACACCCACCCGGCAGCGAGGGAGACAAACGAGTGACATGCTTTCGGATTGAACTTCCCACAACATCGCGTATGAAGTAAGACGTAGGACGTAGGAAGAAAGCTTCTGCTACGTGCACCCGTTTTCTTCCTACTTCTTATGTCCTACGTCCTACCCCAAGCCATCCAACGCCATGTCTCAGCAGCTTGGTAATATTCTCGTTCTCGACGACGACAAGGACGTCCTTCTCGCCGCCCAACTGTACCTGAAGCAACACGCCGCGACGGTCCATACCGAGCAGGACCCCCACCGGATTCCGACGCTGATGAAGGAATCCGAGTACGATATCATCCTGCTCGATATGAATTTCACACGCGATGTCAGCACCGGGCAGGAGGGATTCTACTGGCTTGACAAGATCCTCGCCATCGACCCCCAGGCCGTGGTCGTCTTAATCACCGCGTACGGAGACGTCGAGATGGCCGTCCGTGCTATCAAAGCCGGTGCAACCGACTTCGTGCTGAAACCCTGGCAGAACGAAAAACTCCTCGGCACGCTCTCCGCAGCCATGATGATCCGCCGATCGCGCAAACAGGTGGAGCAGCTGCGCTCCCGCCAGCAACTTCTGGGCGAAGAACTCGATCACCACTTCCAGGGCTTCGTCGGTAACTCCCCTGCGATGCGCGCGGTCTTCGCCACGATCCAGAAGGTCGCGAAAACTGATGCGAACGTCCTCATCCTCGGGGAAAATGGCACAGGAAAAGAACTCGTTGCCCGGGAAATCCACCGGCAATCTCCCCGTGAATCCGAAGTCTTCATCTCCGTCGATATGGGGTCCCTGAACGCCGGGCTTTTCGAGAGCGAATTATTCGGCCACGTGAAGGGCGCGTTCACTGATGCCAATAGCGACCGCGCAGGACGCTTTGAAACCGCCTCCGGCGGTACGCTCTTCCTCGATGAGATTGGCAATCTTCCCCTGCCGATGCAGACAAAGCTTCTTGCGGTCCTGCAAAACCGGGAGGTGACACGAATCGGGTCGAACAGGACCACGCGTATCGATATCCGTCTGATCTCCGCCACCAACCAACCGATCAACGAAATGGTCGCGGAAAAGAAATTCCGCCAGGACCTGCTCTACCGGATCAATACCGTTGAGATCCGATTGCCTCCGCTTCGGGAAAGGACGGACGATATTCCGCCGCTGATCCACCACTTTCTCCAACAGTATGCACAACGCTATCGCAAACCCGGGATGAGCATTCCGCAGGCAACGCTCGAAAGTCTCTCTCGTTACTCGTGGCCGGGGAACGTCCGTGAGTTGGAGCATGCGGTGGAGCGTGCGCTCATTCTCTGCGAGGGCGACGTCCTTCGCCCGGAAGATTTTTTCGTCTCTTCGGCGGGCGAAAGCACCAATGCCGGCGCCACGATCGAAACGAAGCTGGACGCCATGGAAAAGACCGTTATCCAGCAGACCCTTGCCAAATACGGGGGCAACATTACACAGGCCGCGAAGGAATTAGGACTCACGCGCACCGCACTCTATCGACGTCTGGAAAAATATGGCCTTTAAATCGTTCCGGGTTGCCGTGGTAGCGCGTTGTCTTCTCCTCGGCGCGACCCTTCTCCTCCTGGTGTATCTTCTCTCGCAAACGACCCTTGTCGCTTCGGCCATCGTCCTCTCCCTTCTCCTTGTGTACCAGGTCTACTCCCTGATCCACTACGTCGAACTGACAAACCGGGAAATCAGCAGGTTCCTTCTTTCCATCCGCTATGCTGACTTTTCGCAGTCCTTTCCCCAGAAGGGGCGCGGGAAGGCGTTTGACGAGCTGAGTGCCGCCATCGGAGACGTCGTACAACAATTTCAGAAAATCCGCGAAGAGAAAGAAGAGCATTTCCTCTACCTCCAGACCATCGTGCAGCATATCGGCGTAGGCCTCATCGCCTTCACGCCGGACGGTCAGGTAACTCTTCTGAACAACGCTGCGAAACGGATCCTCGGCATTCACCATCTTGTCGACATACGCTCGCTCGGACGCCTCAGCGACGAGCTGGTGTCGACCCTCTTCCGGCTCCGATCAGGCGAGCGTGCACTGTCGCGGCTCGAATTGCAGGGCGAGGCGCTGCAGCTGATCATCAACGCAACGGAGCTGAAAGTGCACGGGCAGCTCCAGACACTGGTCTCGATTCAGAATATCCAGTCCGAGCTTGACGAGAAGGAGATGGAAGCATGGCAGAAACTTGTGCGCGTCCTGACCCACGAGATCATGAATTCCCTTACGCCGATTTCTTCCCTGGCGTCGACGGTCAATGACATGCTCAGACCGGATCCGGATGCAACCTCAACAAATGCAACCGTCCCCGCGGAAACCATCCGTGACGTCCGAGGGGCGGTGGAGACCATCGAAAAGCGAAGCAAGGGGCTGCTCCATTTCGTCGACGCCTACAGAAACCTGGCGCGCATTCCCCGGCCGAATTTTAGCATTATCCGGCTCGAAGCACTGTTTCATCGGGTTGAACAGCTCATGAAGGAACATCTCTCGTCAAACGGCATTTCCTATTCCTCCTTCGTTGAGCCGGAGAGTTTGGAATTGACCGCCGATCCTGAACTCATCGAACAGGTGTTGATCAATCTCCTCCGGAATGCGGTCGACGCAGTCGTCGGCCATTCCGCACGGTCGATTTCCATGACCGGGCGAATCGGTGATAACGGCCGGGTGACAGTCGAGGTATGGGACAGCGGGCCGGGGATCTCCAAAGACATGCAGGAGCGGATTTTTGTCCCCTTCTTCACGACCAAACCCGAAGGGTCAGGAATCGGGTTGAGCCTTTCCCGCCAAATCATGCGCCTTCATAACGGCTCGATCCGGGTAAACTCCGACTCCGGAAAAGGCACTTCCTTTCTCCTCCGGTTCTGATACAGGAGAGCTTCTGAGCTTGGGCGGGCGCAAGCCCTTCGATCGGTTCGGCAGAAACAGAATTTGCGGTGAAAAATGTGATGCGGAACACGGACCGATGGGAATTTTTTTGGCTCGGGACGGCCGTTCGCACTTTGAAGTGAAGGACGCTTACGGAAATTCTTCCCTCAAAGATAATCCTTCCACGATGCACCCTCTCGTGATCTGGCGCAAGGAGTTCGCGTAGCTCGAACCGGTTCAGAAAAGGGATTGTTAGCTGATGTGACACCCCTCACTTATCTTCAGCCGCCGATATCCCCCGCAATAGCCAAGGAATCAACGAAGAAGAAACAACTTCTTTTTCGCGTGTAGGTTTTTCATTGAGTGACAGATTCACGTTCAAACCGCTTATGATGTCTGTACATGAAAATCACCTTCCGATGTTCTAACTCTCCTTTCGTCCAGATTTGACCGTTATCACTAGCAATTTCTTGGTTAGTTCGCGGCACGTTTCTTGCGCATCCCCTACTTGTACAAAGTTGACAACGTAGTTTGAACGATAAGGGATAGCAATGAACACCGGCCACATGATACAGACGATTTTGGCAATGGCGCTGCTCACGACGATGCTGACGAACTTCTACCGGATTGTCGGCAATACGGGAGACGACATCGCGAGGGGACAGGAAGATATCCTCCAGACTGCGATCGCAACGTCATGGACGGAGATGGCGCAGGGACTTGCGTTCGATAACGTCACCGATACGTCCGACGTCGCGTTTCAAAATTCGGGCGCGTTGACTCCCGCTTCCATGCTCGGCATTGAGTCCGGCGAGACGGCAACTTGCGACAGTACGTTTAACGACTTTGATGATTTCAACGGAGCAACGCTCCAGAGGGCAGCCGGCTCAACGGGCAAGGTGTTCACGACGCATTTTACCGTCAGCTATGTCGACACGAGCAATGTGAACCTCGTCGTCAACTACCGGACCTTTGTGAAGAGGATGGACATGGTAACCTGGCGCTCCACGCCTCCTCCGGGACAGAACGAGCGGATTGATACCCTGCACACATCCATTGTGTACAGTTACTTCAACTTTAATTGACGTTGACCAGAGGTGAAGCGTGGGAACAATCCTTGATCTTCTCGGCTCCATGATTTTCGGCGGGGCTCTCATCATGATCGCGGTCGACGCAAACGGCGCCGCGACCGAAACGCAGGCGCAGTACGCCGGCGACATGTGCGTGCAGGAATCCTTGACCGACCTGGTCACCGGCGTGGAAAGCGAATTCCGCAATATGGGGTTCGGCGTCCAGGATACGACCGCGACAATCCTCAGCGCCACGACATCCTCCATCACTTTCCTCACATGCCTGGATGGGACTGGCACACACATCGATACCATCCGGTACTCGGTTGGGACACCGGATGAGCTGCCTGGAACGCAGAACGAGCTTGACCGCCCGCTGTACCGGAGTCAGAACACTTCACCGACGGCGAGCGTGGGCGTTGTAACAATATTCTCACTGAAGTATATCGACTATAACAAGAATGTGATGTCAAGCCCGGTGGATGTTTCGAACCTTCGTAACATCCAGACCATCGAGATTACGGTCGAAGTCCAGAATCCGTACGCGCAGTACCGCGACCCGACGCAGGTTCAGGCCGGTGAGCGCAATGCGTTGTATTCGAGTTCACTCTGGCAGCAAACGCGATTGGCGTCTCAGAATTTCAAACGATAACGAATTCCGGAAAGCGTTCAGACCATGGTCGGCAAAGCAGGTCTTATCTACGTCCTTGGGTTCGCCATGCTTCTTGGCACCATCGGCAGGAATCTGAGCAAATACACCGTCGAGACCGAAGGCAACATGTCGGCGTATTGCGACGGGGCCGTCTCCCATAACCTCGCCCTTGCGGGGGCGAATATGGCATTGACACGATTCTACAATAACCGCACCTGGAGCGGGGCGATTACACAGAATTTCACCCTACCCGGGCTTCAGGGAAGCTCCGCAGTGACTCTCGTCAACGGCGGGATCAATGCGACGTTGCAGAGTATCTCGACGTATCACACCTGGTGGGCAACCGGCGGGACCATCCATGACACGGTGCGGGTCTTCTTTAACGTCAACGATTCGAGCAGTTTTGCCATTTATGCCTGGTTCACGGCATTCTCCGGCAACGATCAGTTCTGGTACGGTGGTGATACGGTGTGGGGGACGATTCGGTCTAACGGCGGACTCCATATGGGAGGGGGAACGGAAGTGTTCAACGGGCGAGTGATGCTCGCGAAAAACACGACCGGGCCGGGTACTCCGATCTACAACCAGGGGCCGCCGGTAAAGACCGTCGGCGTCCCGTTACCGGCGGATCTCTCAACTATCTCATCTGCGGCAGCTGCGGGCGGACGATTCTATACGGGGAACATGAACGTCAAGTTCTATCCCGGCAGCGGCGCCAGCAATGATGGCTATGTCTCTGTCCGGAACGCCGCGACGAGTGCCCTCGTCGATTCGTTTCTTATCTCTGCAGCGGGATTTAACGGGGCGATGTGGGTGAACGGTGATGTGCATGTTCTCGGGGGAACGGTCGACGGTCGCATGTCCATCGGGAGCTCGCAGAACATCTACATCCAGGGAGGCGGTGTCCGGTACGAGCAGAATCCTCTCAACGGCCCTTCCGGCGACGTTCTCGGGCTTCTTGCGACCAATAACATCACGATCGGGCTCAACAACTCGTCGAGCGATCCCGCCAACTGGCCGAATTGCAGGATTGATGCGGCGTTGTTCGCATTGGGAGGGTCATTCTCCGCCGTCAACCCCGGAGGAACAGGCGTGCTTACGGTCACCGGCACGGTCATTGAAGGAAGCAAGGGTTCGATCATGGGCTCAAACGGAACCGACGGATATTTGAAACGGTACCATTGGGACGATCGGTTTGCCGATCCATCCCAGCGCCCCCCGTTCTTCCCTGGCTTCGGGCCAAAGACGTACAAGATCACAAACTGGTGGGAATCACGGAGGCAGCAGGTACCCGTTTCCTGAGTGTCCACTCGACCCGCCGATCACATCGCTCATCTCTTCTGATACGACCATGCCGCTCTGTAATCACAGGGCGGCATGATCATTTCACGAGTTACCGCCCCCCACGCTTGGAGACAGACTCACGGTCCGGAGTGGATTGTGCCGGCGCATTTCCGTCCGTTCTCGTATGACCAATGTCGCGTTTGGGCGTCTCGACCTGGGGATTCCCGCTTGCTGGAGACGGCGTGGTACCAACGGCAGTGGGAAGGTAGATCGGTTGAGGCGGAGGCGGACATGGCGGAGGACCGGGCGATGGATACGGAGCAGGCACGTAGATAACCTCCGGCGGTTGTTGTTCGGGTGACTGGGTTGCATCGGTCGTTTCGAACTGCGTGTAGCATCCGCTCAACACAAGGGAACTCAGGATCGCCAACACAGGCAGGTGATTCAACAGCTTGATCGATTTCATGGCAGGGATCCTTCCGCAAGTCACAGAAGACTCCTGCAACTCTCGTGCCCGCCCATATCCTTCCGAATGGTGGAATTTCGCGTGTGGACAGTGCACTAGACTGAACTCATAGTCGTCTTTGGTGGACACTCAAGCGGATCTGAGGGCAAGCGATTGCAGGCACCGGAGTCTTGTGCGTGGGAAAAACGACTGCGCCCCATTCGTGGTCCGGTCGGCGAGCGGCTTGATGCGAAGTCGGACAGTACGACGAGGGCAAAAAAAAAAGGCCTCTCGAAGAGAGGCCCGTGAAAAGGTTGAGCTTAGTGCACAACGACGAGGCTGTCTGCACGGCCCGCATCGCGGCAGAAGATCTGCTGCGTGACTTTGTTTCCATCAGGGGCGGTTTCTGTCCCGACACCCTGGACCACAACCTGGTTCGCCGTACCGGCAGTCGTGACGGAATAGGTTCCGTTGGCATTCTGGCCACCGGCCATGTTCGTCAGCTTGGACAGACCCGCAGCATCAGCGGTCAGACCGACAAAGCTGTTGCCACCACCGCCCAAAGCGGTCGGGCGACGATAGAACTGCTGCGCGCGCGCTGCGAGGTTGACGAGATCGTTCGACACTGCATCGCGGTTCGCATTGACTGCGTTGTCGGAGAACATCGTGATACCGACTGCGACAGCGATACCGACCACGATGACGCCGAGGATGATGAGCAGAAGTTGTTGCTGTCCCATAATGACCCTCTATAAAATAGGTTATGAGTGAAAGGAAGCAAGTACTGATGAATTCGACGAACCCTGCCCAAACTCGGCTTCTGAGCTCTGGTATTATTTTAGCACGACCCGTGCCATAGGGTCCGCTAGTCGCCAATCTCGACTTTTGCGGCTCAAACAGCCAGTTCTGAGACCTTCGATGAGAGTCGGCGAAAGAAGGGGTAAGAATTTCCGGGGTAAGATCTACCGATAGGCCGTGTTACGAGCTCAAAAGAGCCACAATATGCGAGGTGATGGTCTCCTGCTCGGAGAGAAGTTACAGCAGAACGAGACGTCAGTCCGGTCAATGAAGAAGTGACAATGAGGAATTTGAACCACTTGGATCAAAGGAACCACAAGTCGTCAGAAACCGGGAAGGCGTCAGCGATTATTGTCGCCGGCGCCTTCCTGGATATGGGACAGTTAACAGTTGACAGTGAACAGTGTCTACTTCAAAAGCACCATCTTCATCGTTGCCGCGTAGCTCCCCGCCGTGAGCCGATAGAAGTAGACGCCGCTCGCGAGGTTCCGCGCGTCGAAGGACGCAACATGCTCACCTGCTGCCATCGCACCGTTCACCAGCGTCGCGACCTCCTGTCCGAGCGTGTTGTACACCTTCAGAACAACATTGCCTGCCTTCGGAAGTGTGTACGAGATCTTCGTCGTCGGGTTGAAGGGGTTCGGATAGTTTTGCGACAGCGAGTACTGTTCCGCGATCCCCGAAGGCTGCGTCTTGACGTCCGTCAGAAGCCATGCGGCTTTCTGACTCGGGAACCAGTTCAGGTCGCCGAGGGCAAATCCATCGGTCCCGGCATGCTGCAACGTCGTGTTTGAGTAGGCCAGGTTCTCCGGCACCGGCCAGACCGGTGCAAAGAGGTGACCATTCGGATTGTAGTACCATAGGTACGTGCCCGCGCCGCCTGTTCTGTAGAGCGTGACAAACTTGATCAGACTGTCGACCTGCCCCATGACCGATGCAGGGAACCCGGGATCATCAACGGTGTCATTTCCCGCGATGGTGAGATTCGGGTAGCGGGTCTTGTCGCCGAACATGCCCGTTGTCCTTGCGTTCAGGAAGACGGGTGGGATCAGTGTATCCATCAACGGAGTCGCCCAGAACGTTTTCAGCTTTGCGGGCCACGTGACACTGTTGTTCAGTACCGTGATCCTGCGTTCGTTTTCCGGAATGGCGATGTGACTCGGCGAAGTATTCAAGGAGTCGAAACTGAACGTCGATGAAGGCGTCGTCGAGTTTTCAAAATAATACTGCGAAATCTCACTATTCTCCTGTGACTCCCCGAGGGTTCCATAGAAGATATTGTTCTTGTACACCGCATTGGTCATCACAAAGTCATTGAGGGGATTGACACAATTCAGAAAAACGGTATTGTGTTCAAACCGCGTATAGACGTTGTAGTCCACATTGCAGTCCGCATACGCATTGTTACAGAACATCGTGTTGTTGACCATCACGACGCTATCGGTGGGCGTGGCGGAATTCGAGAAAAACGCATCCCCTTCAAATGTGACGGTCGGGTGAATTGCATTTCTGAATATGCAGTCCGTGATCGTATACTTGTTGTAATTGCCGCTATGGTCGTCGATCGCGATCCCCCATCCGTCGAACACGCAGTTGTTATACGTGGATTGCGTGCTGTCGCTGGTGTACGTCATGCAATCCGCATAACCCTGGCCGACGAGAACCTGATCGGGGCGCACGCCTGTGAAGTAGAGGTTTCGGAACACCAGTGTTGTTGCGCCGGTGAAGAAGTTCATGAACGGGTTCGGTGAAGAATTGTCCCCAAGGATCGCCGGTGCGATGACCGGAGGCCGGTGCGAGCCGCTGTCCGCGATCAGCGAAACCGGAAAGTTTACATTGAGCGTTGCGTTGAAGTAGTAGATCGAGTCCCGATACAGCCTGTATGTCCGGTTCGGGTGCGCACGTTGACCGTTCCCCAGCGTGTCGCCCTGGATGAAGTTGTTGATGTTGCCGGCCGGACTCGCCGCAACCCAGACGGTGTCCCCCGCTGCGAACGTGACAGATTGGACGGCGAAGAGGAGTACCACCATCCCCAGCGCCCCCCCACCGATTCCGATTCGTCTCCTTGTTCCATTGCACATAATCGCTCTCCCTTCTTCCTGAAGTGTTGTATAAGTGGATAAGAGTACTCCCTGGTGAAGTTCTCTCTAGAGTCGGACGCGGAGACCAAGGTCCGCAGTCAGACCGTAGTGCTGTTCCGCCGTCGGGAAGCTGGACCCCTGGTTGAGGTCAATGTCCCGGGCGTTGTTGAGATTATTGAGATCGAGAAAGACCTGCAGGCCAAACCAGGGAAGTGCCTGCTTCACCGTCAGGTCCCACCGGAGATACTTCGATGTGTTGACCCGGAGTTCGGGCCAGAAATCCTCCGACTTGAAGATGTCGGCCTGCGACAGCATCGAGACCCGGGTCGAAAAGCCTTCGTAATCATAACCGAGGGCAACATTGACGATGTCGTCCGGCTGGTCGATCATGCGATCGGTATAGTACGTTTCGTTATACGTCTTGATCACATAGGGGGGATCCGGGCTGTACGTGGTACTGACGGTCGTCAGAGGATATTTCGCCTGGGAAAAGATGTGCGTGTAATTCACGCTCAGGATCAGCCCGGAGAACACGCTCGGGAGATACCAGAAGTGCGTTTGCCAATCGAGCTCGATTCCCGTCAGGTTCACCGTGTAGGGATCGTTGAAATACGTGTCGACCTGGTAGCCCTGCGGCGCCGGGGGCGGGCCGGGATACTGTGACGGATCGATCACATAGCGGCTCACGGGAAAAATGAGATTGTCGATCTGCTTGTAGAATCCGTCGACCGAAAACAACCCGATGGTATTGTCGTGCACTGAAACCACGAAATCATAGTTCGCCGAATGCGATTGCCTGAGCCCGAAGTTGTTCCAGGTGATGGAGCCGATCCCGAGATCAATCCGTGGCGTGATGGATGCATAGTCCGGGTATGCCAGCGTGTTCGTATACGCCAGTCGGACCTGGAGCCAAGAGAGGGGTTTCCAGATCATGTGCGCCATCGGCAGCCAACGGCCCTGGGACTCCGCAACGGTCGTATCGCGATAGAAATACTTGAGGCGCGAAGTAGCGGTTTCTGTACCGCGCGGTGCCGTGTAGGACGTTGACAGATTTTGATACCGGGCCCCTCCGATGAAGGTGAACTCCGTGCCCAGGTTCGCAGTGACCATGGCATAGACCGCGTCCTGATGCTCAATCCCCGAATAGTCATTGGTGATTGACGCGAGGCTGTTGTGTGACCAAGCGTCGAGTGTCCCGACCTGTCGTGCAATATCGATGATCGGTTGCATGAGTGCGATGTTCGTCGGGATACCCATCGTATAGTCGCCGCCGAGAAATTTCCCGTAGGAAAAATTCCCGTCTTCAAACAACGTGATGGGGAGGCGGGAGTTGCCGTTCGGAACAGTTTGTTTCATCCAGGGAAATGCATCCAGAATCGCCTGGCGCAGCCCTCCCCCCGAATAGGTCAGGACGCCATCCGATTGGTCATAGTCGTACGAACGGGTGCGATACTGGACCTTTCCTCCGAATTTCACCGCACCCGAAACCTCATCCGATACCCGAACAGGAGACGTCAGGTCGAGGGAGCCGGTAAGCGTCCGCTCTCGGGAGAAATCGCCGGAGGCCGAGATGTTTTGCAGGTATGTCGTCGTGGGATCGTTGTTCGCGAGCCCGGGGATCAGCCGCGGGTCAAAGCGTTGATAGGACAGGCTGTTGAGGCCGACGTTCTGATTGATAAACGTAAACGCGATGTCGTTCGGGTCGTGGTTCTCGGAATAGGAATGCGAAACCTGTGCATCGATCGTAAAGAGCGGCAACGTCTGCTCGAATTCGAGCAGGTTGGTAATTACGTTGAGCTTGTTCTCGGAAACCGAAGTGGTATAGTCGTGTTCGTTCGCGGGAAGACTGTAACTTTCTCCCCGGTTCTGGATTTTGGTGTCGCCGATGCTGAAGAAGTTCTTGAGGGCGATCTTACCCTCCGGGAGATCATAATCGAGCACGAACGTCCCGCCATACCGTCGCTTGTCCCGGAGGACGTCGTTGAGGTTCAGCGTGGAGAGATAGACGGTATTGGTCACGCCAAGGACCGGGCCGTTCAGATAATAGCCCCCGCCGAGCTCATTTGACGTCAGGTTGCGTCTCTCGACATCGAACTCCGCAAAGATGCCGAACCGTTTGTCGAAATAGCGGTTTTCCAGGCTCCCCACAATTTTGAAGTCACCGTACCGATGTTGAAGGCCGTTGTAGCCGTACTGGGTCAGGAGACTCACCGAAGGAATGTCCGTCTCGGTGGCCGACGCTTCCTTGAGTTTGAAATTCACGGTCCCGCCCAACACTGCGGCATCCATGTCGGGGGTGATGGCTTTGGTCACCTCGATGCCTTCGAGCATGCTGGACGAGATCATGCTCAGGTCCGTCCCCCGGTCCCCGGCGTCGGTTGCGGACATCGCGACACCATCCACCATCACCTGATTGTACTTCGGTGCCAGGCCGCGGATCACGACCTGACTTCCCTCTCCTCCTTCGCGGGTGACGGAGACGCCCGGGAGTCGGCCCACGGATTCAGCAGCGTTCGCATCGGGGAGTTCCTGAATGCGCGCCGCGGAGACGACGCTGACGATTTGATTAGAGGCGAGTTGCTGATTGATGGCCTGGTTCTGCCCAAGGGCTTGCGCAGTGACGACAACAGGTTGTCCCTCGATCGCTACAGCGTCGAGGGCAAAATCGAGTGTGATCGGAGAGGATCCCTGAACAACGAGCGGTTTGACAACGGGGGTGTAGCCAACATACGTTGCGCGGACGCTGTATGTGCCTGCGGGAACATCTCGGACAACGTACTTTCCATGCACGTCGCTTGAAGCCCCAAGACTTGTTCCGGCGAGGAGGACATTGGCGCCGGGAAGGGCCTCCCCGGTTTGCTTGTCCGTGACGGTCCCCTGTATCGTTGAGCCCGTTTGGGAGTCAGCCGAGGCTATGACGAAGAGCAGTGCCAAAACAGAAACGCCGATCTTCCGCTTCTCCATAAATCTCTCCAGACCGCCAGCGACGTTGATCCTGTTGTTGAGAAGACTCGGGGAATGAAATGATGATATCACGAGTATGATAGCAATTTCCGGAGTTGGTTTAAATGGTTGTCAAGCCCGACCAAAGAAAAAGTGTTGTCATCTACGAACAAAAGCATTTTTATGCGAATTGAATAACGATTGACATTTATTGATAGATCTCGGTCATCCCTTCGGGGGAACTACAAAGTAACACCAGGACGGCGCTCTCCGTTCACCCTTTACCAGCCCGAGAACTCGTGCGGAGGAATAGCTGTTTAAACACGTTGCCGATTGCCGGGAGTTGCAGAAGGAGTTGCTTCTGTCGGAGGGAATACTTTTCTTTGCACTTCTTCTTTTTGGAAGTCCCCGTTCTTTCCCATGATGACGGCGCAGAAGTCACCGCCATCGTTCATCGTGCAACTACGCCGTGTCACAGACGACGCAGGCTGTTGAGGAAAGACATCACCAGGCTCCTGTGCAGAAGAACGTTGCTTACGTCGCGCTCACCAGCTATTGACCGGATGGTGTGGCGTGTCTCGGAAATCACCCGTACTTACCCACTCACGATGAACGGAGGTTCCACCCATGGGAAAGCGATCCACGCTTTTTCTCCTCACGCAATTCTCATTCGCACTCTCTCTTGCGGTCCTGTTGGGTGCCTGTTCGAAAAACTCGACCCCGACCGGGCCCGGCACGGGTGGCATTGTCACCGTCACGGGACATGTGATCGGCATTAACAAGCAACCTGTCGCGAGCGTCCCGGTCTTTGTCGCCGGACTTCCCTCCGTGAATACGGATGCGAACGGGAACTTCACCATCGCAAATGTTACAACGCCGTACACCCTCATTGTCGTCGACGGGACGAACAAACGCGCGCTGGTCTACCGGGGCTTGACCCGGAGCGATCCGACGCTCTTCTGGCTCGGCACCTCCCCCGGCACAGCACACGCCGCTGGGGCATCGGGCAAGTTGATCCCGTGGACAGCCATTACGCAGGGAACCAAGACCACCGCACGCGCCGCATATGCGTCACCGGATGCGGTGGGTGGATCACAGGTGAATCTGACCAGCGGTGCCTTTTCCATCTCGAGTACCTGGTACGGACCTACCACCACGACCGGCACCATTTATGGGTTGGTGTGGGACTACGATGCCAACGGCCTGCCCACGACCTACGAGAAGTACGGAAAACGATCCAATGTCTCTCTTCTCGACGGCACAACCAACGCCAATCAGAACGACACGATCGGCGTCGTGCAATCGTCCCAGATTTCCGGATCCGTCACCGTTCCTTCCGGCTATACCCTTGCCTCCCGCACGTTATACGCGGTTTTCGAAACGCGCATCGGGATCCCGGTCCTCTCCGACGGGACGACCGTGCCGGCCTTCGCGTACAACACGCCGAATATTCCCGGCGTGACCGTCTCGTTGCTTGCCTCGATTTCGAACACAACGGGCGGACTCGTGGAAAGCTTCCTGTCCGGCCTCGCGGTGAATCAGACCAACGCGACGATGACGATCCCTGCCGCTCCAGAGCTGAGTCTCCCCGTCAACAACGCGACAGGGGTCACCACCGGCACGCCGTTCTCCTGGACACAGTTTGCCGGGGGCGTTCACCTCGTTTCATTCGACCCAGTCGCCGCGGGACAACCAAGTGTTCTCCTCATCACTGCAGCGCTGAGTGATTCGATCCCGAATCTCACCTCTGCTGGACTTGCGTTGCCCGCCTCTGCAACGTATGCTTGGAGCGTCATCGGGGTTGCCCCGTTTTCATCGATTGACGCTGCTGCCGGGTCCGGCGGGGCACTCGGCTTCATCACGAATACGTACGCCTTCACGGGTTCCTTCGGTAATTCTGCAACCCGAACCTTCACCACCGCTCCGTAACACCGATCGGGCGACGGCGATCATCACAGGAAACGGCCCCGACGCTGATAACGCCGGGGCCGTAGAGTTTCTTGACATATCGTTCAGAGTGTCACCACGACCTTTCCCGTCGACTTCCCCGATTGAAGAGCCCTGACCGCGACAACGAGCCGATCGAACGGGAACGTCATGCCAACGCGAGGTGGAGGTAGCTGGAGCTGTTGAATCGTGCGCAACATGTCTTTCAAGACGTCGACACGGTCGTACAGCCAGATGAGATTGAATCCGAGAATGGATTTGTTGGACTCGATAAGTCTGAGTGTATGATACCGCGGCATCGAGAAATAGCGTCGCGCCAGCATCAGATAGTTCGGTGTCGCCATGTGCGAGGCGAACTCCGATAGACCATAGGCGACCAGGCGACCGGTCGTCGTGAGCATGTCGAAGCTCTCCCGCTGAACCCTCCCACCGACGGCGTCGAGCACAAGATGTAACGGGCGCCCGTCCAATGCGTTTCGAAGGTCCCGGGGAAAGGTGCGGCTCCGGACGATGACCCGATCATACCCCTCCTCCATTGCCAGCGCGACCTTCTCCTGACTTCCGACTGTCCCGATGGTGTACGCAGACGATTTCTTCGCGATGCGATGGGCATTGAGTCCGACCCCGCCGACCGCACTGTGGATCAGGACTGTCTGCCCTTGCCGGAGGTTCCCGAGCGGGAAAAGCGCGTAATACGCCGTCAGCGCCTGAACGATGAATGCAGCGCCTTCAGCGAAACTCCACCCGACGGGAATCGGGAGGACATATCGCTGGTCGATGGTCAGGTGACTCGCGTACGCCCCGAAGCGGATCGATCCCATCACCGGATCGCCCGGGCGGAGTCCGACGACTCCTGCTCCCGTTGCCACGATTTCACCGCTGAACTCGATCCCCGGGATGCAATCGCGCTTGGGGGCGGCCTTATACAGACCGAGAATCGTAAAGACGTCGGCGAAGTTCAATCCGATGGCTTTGACCGCAACGGTCACCTCGTTCGCTTCCGGCGGTCGGAGTTCCTCTTCCATCAAGCGGAGTCGGCGCAGCGAACCCGCGCGTGCCGTTCGATACAGTTGTCGTTGCATGGCGCCCGGTCGTTTGGTGCAGAACCCTGGATGAGGAAGAGTATACCTGCCTCCACCGTTCGTCAGCGAGTCTTCTGCACATAGGCATTGCCGCCAAATTGCTCCACGATCGCACCCCGCACCTTTCCTGCCGCGTCCTTGTCGAAATGCAGGAACAGGTAGGTCCCCTTGACAAAGAAATCCTTGTCGGACGACGCGAGCAGAGGGATCTTCGAGCTGTCCGGTGCGACGAGAACCAGTTGCTGATCTACCCTGACAATGCCGACGGAGATCTGCGGATTGATCTGATACGTGCCGACGAATGCATCCAGCTGCGACGGATCAAGCGTTACCGACGGCCGTGCGTAGACCGCCTGCAGTCCGCGCGGGTATCCGACGGATTTCCCGCCAGAGTGTCCCATGCCCTCAACAACAGAGGTCTGGAAGTCCAGTCCACCGTAGTTCCGCGATTTCAGCAAATCAACGAACTTCTGGAAGTCCGCTCCTGATCCCTCAAGTTCCGCCCTTGCCATGAATAAATGGACGGGAAGCCGGGTGTTCTTGGCGGAATATTCTTTTTCGTACGAATACAGAACGCCGTTATCCCACTGAATGGCAGGGCTGGTAAGGATGTAGCGGTTGAACAATCCGGTCTCTTCGAACATCGCATACAGTGTAAAGAGCCCGCCGAGGGAGCTCCCCATGAGTGCCCGATCGTCCTTCTTGACACGGTATTTCGATTCAACAAGGGGGATCACTTCCTTCTTGATGAATTCGAGGAACTTCGGGCCACCGCCCGACTGGGGCGCCTGCGCGACCCGCGTCGGTGTCAAATCCATGGTGCGAAGACTGTCGTAGTTCGGGTTCGTCCCGCCCGGCGCAATTCCGACGATGACAATCTCCGGAACGAATCCGTCATAGTATTGCTCACCAAAGACCGCATTAACAAGCGGGAAGTCCCATTGGGAATCCATGAGATAGAGGACGGGGAATGTCCGTGTCGTATCGGAATAGAAACGGGGAAGATTCACGTGCAGCTCGTAGTCCCGACCGACGATCGCAGAGTGGATCTTCAGAAGCTGGGTACCGAGAACCGGCACCATTGGCAGTGATCCGGCCCCGTTCTCTTGAGCGACTGAAGAGGTGAGACCGCCATCGAGACAGAAGAGCGTTATCAGAACAATGATTGCAGATAAAATGGATTTGCGGAGCATGAGACCTCCAGGGGAACATGTTGGGCGCGTGGATCAGGTAGGCGCCGACAGGGCCGTCCATTGTGCCCGTCGGCGGAAATGAGTCTATATACATAGTGGTGACAATCGGGGAAAGAGACAAGTCACCGTCTCCTGTCCCCTATCTCAACACAATCAGCTTCTTCGTCTGCACAAACTTGTCCGCAGTGAGCCTATAAATGTAGATGCCGCTCGCAAGGTTGTTGCTGTCGAACCGCACGTCGTGATAGCCCGCTGCCACTTCGCCGTTGATCAGCTCGGCGACCTGCTGACCCAGAAGCGTGTAGACGACGAGCCGCACCATCGCTCGTGTCGGGATGCCGAAGCGGATCATCGTTGTCGGGTTGAACGGGTTGGGATAATTCCCCTCAAGGGAGAACGTCGTCGGGACATCACGCGGAAGACCGGCAATGCCGGTGGTCGGCTCGAAAGTCGCACTCTCCGAAATCACACTGTCGACCAGAACGGATGCGACGGTATCGACCCCGTTGTACGCGCCCGCACCGGTTCCCGTCCAACGAACGAAGCGCCATCCAGCATCACTCTCCGCATGAATCGTCACGGTTGAACCGTACCTGTACCAACCGCTCGCCGGAGCAACCACCCCTCCGTTCCCCGCGGCCAAGCTCAAATAGTACATCGTGTCGAACGTCGCCGTGTATGTTGTCTGCGCGGACGGAGTCGTGACCGCGTGCGTCGACGAGTCTCCGTCACTCCACTGCGTCCAGCGATATTGCATTCCTGCATGCGGGGACTGCGTGGAAGTCGTCCCGATGGTGTGCGAAGAGCCGGCGATCCAGACGAATGTCTTTGCATCTGCATACGTGGAATCATCGGCGACGAACGAACGACCCGGGGGATCCGTACGGACGGTAATCAGCACACCGCCGGGTGGCGGAGGATCAACAACGAAGGCCGGGATCGTTCCCCAGCACCCGCCTTCGGTCTGGAAGAATGTCCCTGCTTGCTCGATCTGCGCCCCCGCAACGTGGAAGTAACTGCCGGAATCCTGCGGAAGGAACGTGAAGTCGAATGTTTGCATCGCACCGATGGCCATCGGCTGCGCCGCCGAGCTATCCTGGAAATCGTATCCGGGAATTTTGTCGCGATCGACCGCCAGCGTGCACTTCACCGCCTGTGGGGCGCTTCCGGTAACATCCGGGTTGGTGATCTCTATCGAGACCCGGACCGGGGTGCCGAAGGGCATGCCTGCAGGAACAGGTTGGTTTGTTGCAGCATCATACACATTGATCTTCGAAGTAAACGGCATGTTGCGCTGGAATTCGACCGCCGTGGTCTCCGCAACCGATACCGCCAATCCGCTCCTTCCGCCCCAATATTCATTGCCAAAGACCTTTCCAGGATCCAGCCGCGCGTAGTTTACGCGGATGGAGTATCCCGTATCCGCCAGGACCGATGAAAAGAGCGCAGTGCCATCCGCATCAGCAACGCGCGTATCAGTCAGCATCTGGTTTTCGTCGAAGAGTCCCACAGTCACATTAGGACCCGTGTCGCCATAGCCGGGAAAATTGTGAACGTCAACCGCGAGGGCGCCCGACTGCAGGATCGCATGGATGTCCGCCCACTGACCGAAAATATCGAAGTCCGTCTGGTTGCGTTTGTCCTGCCACACGACGAACGCTCGACCCACATTGTTTGCCGAGACTGCTGTTTGACTCAGTCCCGGCATTCCTGTTATCACCGGCGATCCATTCAACTGCCACCGGACTTTGCCCGAACCGCTCAGGGATTGCGCGTAGACGCCGGGCGCAGAAGTCCGGAGGTCGTTCCAGACAATTGTTGCGCCGCCCTGAGGATCAGAGACAATGCCGCGAATATCCGGCGTCGAATCGGAATGAGCAACGTGTACTCCGTCGTTTGTCCATGACAGTGCTCCAGTGGATGTGATCCGGGCTGCGTAGAGATCGGCATCATTGGCGTTATCTCGAAAGTCCTGCCACGCGGCGATTGCGCCGCCTCCCGGGATCGTCGTGATCATCGGGTTGGTCTGCAGGCCTGGAGCGCTGCACACAGCTATGCCGCTTGGCCCCAAGCGGCGAAGGCCGTTGACATCGATCCGCTGCGCTTCAATATTGCGATCGGCAGTGAACGGCGCTGGATACGGGCCCGCTCCATCCCAGCAAAGATAGACTCCACCGGAATCATCCGGGCTCATGTCGTAGGAAAAGATGGACTGCTCCGCAGCATCGATGAGCGGACTTGTCGACCACACTGTTGTTCCCGTCCCGTCAACGCGTGATGCACTGAGTTTGTTGAAACCTACGTCCGTGTTATTTACATATTTCGCATACGTCCAGCTGACGATTGCACCGCCCAGCCCGTCCGGCACGATTTGTCCGCGGCTTAATGGCAATGTTTCGGTGGAGACCGCAATCCCCACGTTTTCCCAGAGAAGAGATCCGGATCCGGAAACGTGGCCCAGCAAAAGGTCACGGTATGAATGCGACGACATCCAGATAAACTCCCAGGTGAGATACAATGCACCGCCGGTTCCGTCGGGGGCAATATCCGTTATCCCCTTGGAATTCATATTCAGGGCGTACGGATCATACGTCGCGTGCACCATCAGGATGACAACACCCTGATCGCCCCAGAGTCGATTGCCGGACGGATCAAGTCGCTGCGATGAAAAGGATCGCGTGTACTCAACCAGTGATGGAGATCCATCCGGGGCATCAATGGGAACCACACCGTCATCCTGCCACTCGATGACCGCACCTCCTGCAAAGTCAGAAACGATCCTCGGGGCGAGTTGCATGGTGGTATCGAAGCTGACCCGCACACCACCGGATGGCCAGAGCTGCGCGCCGGTTGAATCCAGGTGTTGGGCATAGACTTTGGGAACGTTGTCGCGGTTGTCCTGCCATGCAATGATGAACCCACCCTGTCCGTCGCTCGTCACCGCCGGAGTGATTTGATCGCCGGATTGTGTATTGATGGGATAACCATCGAGGCAGGTGGGTTTGGCAGCTGGTGCGGGATGCGATTTCCCGTACGTCAGGGTCGAACACAACAGGAGGAGGAGTCCTGCGCCAACATGAATTTTCATAGGTGCCACCGGGGAGAAAGCTTTACGAAGCAAGAAAGAACGGATCGTGACAATTGATAGTCTGTGTATCGACGGAGCGTCGAGATTTGGGTCAGCGAGAGAGCCGAAGAGCTCGTACGTAAAGTAGTTCTTCTCTTTCGGCGAGTCAAGAGAAGGATGTCCGGTCGTGAGTCCCATCACCGACCGTCGGACGCGTTCTCCGCAAAATCCCTGCGATTTCGTAATGCAAAGAGAACTGTCTCCACAGCTTTGGCGGAACTATCTACAGAAGGTGAAAAACGTCCGCGCCGGACAACCCTCAGGTCCCGGGAAGGGATGAGAGCGTCCGGCGCGATGGACTGCTACCCGTACAAGGTCAGCGCATATAGACGAGCTTCCTGGTCTCCACGAACGATCCGCACTGGATGCGGTAGAGATACATCCCCGACGGGAGTTTCCCCGGAGCGAACGCTACCACGTGGATCCCCGCCCCCATGACGTCGGAGACAAGCGTCATGACATCCTGACCCAGCATGTTGACCACTTTGAGCGTAACATACCCGCTCGTCGGAAGGCCAAACTGAATGAGGGTGGACGGATTGAAGGGGTTCGGGTAGTTCTGTGCGAGGAAATACTCCTTCGGGATTTCCGCTTTCGGCGCAACCCCTCCTGCCGGGTCCACCGTGAGCAGGGCTGGGTTGCTTTCGACCGTTCCTCCTAGGTTGGTCACCAGGCACCGGAACTGCGCGGCGTTATCGCTTCCCGTGGTGAAGGGGGTGGTATACGAGGAAAGGGTTGCTCCATCGATGAGCACCAGGTTCTTTTCCCACTGGTACGATAGCGGCGTGATACTCGTGGCAGAGACGCTGAATGTGGCTGTGTGACCTTCGGTTACTCTCTGCGCCGCAGGTTGCGACACAATGACCGGGAGTGCGAGAAGGCTTGACGGATAGATTGTCACATCGTCGATGAAGTATTCATCACCCGACGAAGCCAACGGCGAGGAGAACCAGAACATCAACCGTCCGTCAGTTTCGACCCCCGTGAATCCGGAAGCCTTGAACTGAACAGAGAAGTTGGTCCAGGAGGTCGTCAGATCGAAGACCTCGGACATCAGGCCGTATGATCCGTTCGGAGCGGTATTCTTCAAGATCGAGACCGAAAGGTCATGCCCGGTCGACGAATATGCACGGAACTTCAGCGTGTACATCGTATCCTGGGTAAGCACAATCGCCGGCTGAGAGAGCTGAACGTTTGATCCTGCCTGGCCGATCGTCAGATGCGCGGCATGCGCGCTTGACGGACCCGCGACGTCAGTGGCAAACGATGACGGTCCGTTCATATAAAAGAACCAGGGATCCGTTCCAGTTTCAAAGCCGCCATTCATGACGATATTGCCGACGTCGTTTGTGACACGCAGGATTGCAGCAGCGCTGGTATCATGTCCTGTGGCGTTGCTCACGGCGCACCGGAAGATCGACCCGCTGTCGACCAGCGCAGCCGCCGGCGTCGTATAGGAAGCGCTGTCCGCCCCTGCAATTTCCGCACCGTTTTTCAACCAATGATACGTCAATGGCGGCGTGCCGGCGGCTTCCACACTGAAGGTCGCTGTCTGTCCGACGCGAACTGTTCGCGAGACCGGTTGCGTGGTGATCGATGCAGCGATGGAACCGACGTAGAGGTATGCGACGTGGCTGGTATCCGCTCCGGCACTGTTCGAGACCACGCAACGGAAGGCCGCACCGCTGTCCGCCAGTGTTGCCGGCGGCGTTGTGTAGGAGGCGGCATTCGCATTCGTGCCGATGTTCGATCCGTTCTTCTGCCATTGATACTGCAACGTGCCGCTCCCCGAGGCGACCACGGTAAACGTGGCTGTCCCGCCGACGCCGACGGTCTGATTCGCAGGTTGCGACGTCACGGCCGGTGCGGTCGTCGAAACATTCAGGTGGGCCGTGTTGCTGGTGGCATTCCCCTCACTGTTCGTGACCACGCAGCGGAATCCGGCGCCGCTGTCAGCTTTTGCCACTGGCGGCGTTGTATAGGTTGAAGAATTTCCGTCTATCGTGATATCCACATTATTCTTCTGCCACTGATACGTCGGCGCGGGATTGCCCGACGCCCCGACTGTGAACGTCGCCGCTTCACCGACGCCGACGGTTTGATCCGTCGGTTGCAGGGTGATCTGCGGTGCCTGGTTCGACGCCGCCACGCCGTACCGGACCATGACTGCGGGACCAGGCCAGCAGATCTCAACGCCATGGACGTACGAATCACAGAAGGCCGTGACCTGATTCGTGCCGCTGAGGAGTTCCGACGGCGACAAGCTGAACACGTCGAAGGAATAGTAATGGTCGTTCCCGAAGGATGGCGCCGTCCAGGCGTTTACCCGAAGCGAGAAATGGTCAGCCGGCGAGCTGGCGCCGCCATTCGCGCCGTTCCACGACCGAAGAATGAAGATCGCGTCTGTCGCCTTCGAGAGATCGTCGCCTGCGGGGATCGAAAACGTGTTGGAGTTGGATTCCTGGTATTGCTTCACCCAGTAGTCCTGGGGAACATTCGCCGCTTTGTACAGCTTCACGGAACTGTTCGGGCGCGAGAGTGTGAGGCCGGTGACTTCATCCGTCACATACCACATCCCGCTGTTGTCCCGGATCCGTGCCAGGAGCTTGATCCCTCCTGCCGGCTGATCGGGAATCCACTGGGTATTCCACGTCGTCTGAAAGGGTGCGCCGTTCGCTGTACCGACGTGATTGCGAAGGACGACGCTCCCCTCATCCTGATGAATATGGTAGTCAGAGTGATACTCCTGATAGATGCCGTCGCCGTCGGTGTCGTAGCCGTCGTAGTAGGCAAGAAAATCAACCCGGTCGACTCCGGAGCTCACGCTCGCTGCGACGGTCGGGTTCTCCCCAAAGCTCGAACCAGGGCCGGGAGACGTGATGCTTCCTGTTGGGTGCGCCTTCCCCGGCCCGTAGTAGATGCGCAGGATAACAGCAAACCAACCGAACTGTCCCCACCCGGTTGAGGGGTTCATGATCTGCCCTTCGTTCGTCCCTTCGAACGTGTTGTCCCCGACCTGCAAATCCGACAATGGAACATCGACCCCCTCCATTGGCTCGCTCATGTACATCGTCCCATCGTGCCCGGAGGGAATTCCGTTGCTCTGATCAAGCGGCTGGATATCGATCCAGGAGTGCGAGGAACCGTTGAACCGCACCTTCTTCCCGAATGTCCCGAGATGCCCACCCCACATCGTAAAGACCGCCTCGGCACGAACTGCACCACTTAGGTCGTCGACCGTGAGATGGAGAATGGGATTGGGGACAAATGGCGTCGCATCAGGCCAGCGGCCAAGGTCGATGTTCGGGTCCGTGATCCGCCAGTCAGACAAACCGCCCATCGTCTGATAGTATTCACGGTAGATCGATCCCGGGGGTGGTTGCTTGTAGACCACCTGTCCCGACATGTCATGTCCGAAAAGGATGAGCAGCGCAACAATGCCCCAGAAGCAATGGAGGATACGCGCGGGAGGTCGAGTAGGCATGGTGATTCTCCGTCGAAATGAAGTGCGAGAATACGCGGCCAGAAGTGGCACACTCTGGTGCATAGGGCCTTCCCATTCCGGGTGCTCCGGGACGGGAAGTAGAGACGAACTACAGGTAATGTTGAGTGGCCGCGATAGCTTCACAGGTGGGGAATCCCTGCGACGCAGCATTGTACTTAGGATAGATTCAGCGCCGCGCCACAGCCAAGGTGAGAGTCAGGGGGAACCATGATACGCCGGCGCACCCCGTTCCGCGGCTGTGGCACCGGAACAGTAACTATAGTATAGCAAAATCCGCGAAGGATTGCCACCCTCGTACCACGCTCTCCCCACCGCGCGATGCGGAGATGGGGAGACTTGGAGAAGGGTTGGAAAAGCGTGATACCGTCAACGAAGGAGAAGCATCGTCCGAACCGCGGAAAACGACCCAGCAGTCAGGCGATAGAAATACACCCCACTTGCCAGGTTCGCTCCGTCGAACGTAAAGGAGTATCTCCCGGCCGGATATCGACTGTTTGCCAAGGTCGCCACCTGACGGCCGAGAACGTCGTAGACCACCAGCCGAACGTCACTGTTCCCTGACCACTGACCCCTGATCACTGTTGTTGGCCCCTCGGCTCCGCTCGGGGCGACGACTCCTCCCACGACGATCTGAATAGTCGTCGTCGGATTGAACGGGTTGGGATAGTTTTGCTGGAGGCCAAACGACATCGCCGATTGATTGTCAACGCTGGTCACACTGTTCACCAATAGCGCTTCACTATAATAGACACTGTTGTCGAGATCGACCTGTTGGAGCCGGTAATAGCAGGTCGCAACGCTATGGCTCGTGTCCGTAAATGAATACTCATGAGGAACAAGCGTAGTCCCGTGACCCGGGATGAGTCCCGAAACAGACCCGAAACCTGACGCCGGCTGAGATGATCGTTGAACCACAAACCCGTAGTTATTGATTTCGCTTGAAGTTTTCCATTCCAGCCGAACACCTTCCGCTCCCATCGCCGTCGCCCTGAATGCAGCAATTTGTACGGGGAGAGCGCCGGAATTGCTCACACCGAACACCGTGAACGCGGTGAACCCCTCTGCGGAAGCGGTATAGGTTCCGTCACCCGGATCGTTGAATTTGGCCGGGCTCTCCCCCCAACTGCTTCCTGCATAGCGGGCCACAAACAACGGGTTATCGTGGACAAACGTCGCCCCTTCATCGCTCTTATTCCACTGTAATGTGACGGTTGCTTTTGCTCCCGTCCCCCGCTCACTGATCGTCCACTGGGCATTGACGACAGCGCTCGACGACGGCGGATAGTCGAAGGTGTTCTTCACATGAAAGGAGAAGTCATCCACTGTTCCGGTATTGTTCAGGACCACGGGAAGATACGACGCTGCCGTTCCCACCGGAATCACAACGTCCGTGGAGCCGACTTTTTGAACGTTGACGGTTCCTTTCTTGTCGGTGTAGATATAGTTCGATGACGATGCTCCGACGATGTTCGTGACGGTAAGGTTATGATCGCCGAGGGTGAATTTTCCCTTTTCGAGGTAGAGCGTCCCGGTGACAGTGTCAGGATCTTCAAGGGTAACGCCGGCCGAATTATCGATCGTGAGATTGTTGACCGTTGAAGGAAGTTTCGTCCCGGCCATCTGCGCCACCGTCCCATGATAGACGTAGTTCGCTCCCCTGGAGAGCAGGTTCCCTCCGCCGTTTGATCCGCTGCAACCGACAGCGGTGTTGATCCCCTTGGAATTTCCGATCACAAGTGTCGCGCCGGCATCCAATCTGAAGCTTCCCGAGCCGGAGAGGATGTCCTTATCGGTGGCGAGAACCAGCGTCGTGCCAGGCAGGACTTCAAAACTCGGCCCGCCCGCGAATGTGAACAGCCCGGACGTGGGGTATGAGAATGCCTGAGTTCCCGAACTCGAGAAGATCAGCTTCGAAATATTTGCCATCGTGCTCTTTGTGAGGATGCCGGTATCCGGGGAAGAGAGATTTCCTTTAAGATACCACAGCCCGATCCCGGCCGAGTTGTTGCTCAGCGAGAGGGCGGCGTTGCCGGCGATGACGATGTTTCCGTCTACGGTAATGGTGTCCAGGTAGTGAGAACCCATTGCTGCGAGGGCTGCGTTCCGACCCGAGACCACGAGGTCTCCCTTGATGGTGCAGGATCCCGAGTCGGCAAAGAGACGCAGCTGGGGGACTGGCGTCGTTGATGACACGCGGGACCAATTCGTATTCAGCACCGACAGCGTTCCGCGGAGGACGACACTTCCTTCGTCCCATCCAAGATTCAGATTTGCGGTTTGTCCCGGGCAGTTCCAGACGAGATTGTAAAAGCTCTGATTCGTAAATGCGGGCGCAGTGTCAATGACTCCGGTAACAAAGCAGGTGGACCCGGTGCTCCAGGAGCAAACCGGGATGGTTCCGGCATTTTGTTGATGGACATAGGACCCGCCGTTTGCCACGGTCAAGTTGTCCCAGCCGCCGACCTTCCCGGAATTCTTCAGTGTCCCTGTCAGAGAGAGTGCCATGTCGATCGTGACCGAATCAGTGGACATGATGCTGACGACTTCCACACCCGTGGGAACTCCCGGAGATGGATTCACCCACGAGGCACCATCGTAGCGTTCCCAGGTGTTCACGTCACTCCAGTTACCCGATGTGTGCGAACGGAATTCACCGACGGATTGACTCCACGTTCTCGACGTGGAAGAAAGGATCAACGTTATGACAGCGACCGCTGAGACAAGCGCACGCATGAAACCTCCTGGAATGCTCGTACGATCCTGTGAAAGCAAGGCGCGAAGCGCAGCAATCATATACAGTGCCACAATCAGCGATTAGAAAGGAACAAGGATTTGCGTGTTTCTGAGGAGAGATCGCGGAAAACAGGATGATAATTGCCATCTGCCCAATATTATACAGACATGGGTGACGGGCACAGTTCGAGGAAGGAGTTTCAAAAGAAGGGAAATCTAATATTTGAAGGGTGCTAGATGATTCTGAATCGTTGATCCTCAGGCAGATGCGTTTAGAGGAGTCGAACTGGGGTCTGTTTTTTGTTCTTCAGCCAGGGAGGAAGTTTCCTCCAGTACGGCACGCAATCCCTCCAGTCTCACCGGCTTGCTGATATAGTTATCCATTCCCGCCTCGATGCAGACTGCGCGATCCTCGACTGCAGCATTCGCGGTCATCGCGATAATCTTCACGTGCCGACCGGGAAATTCTTTACGGATCTGCCGTGTCGCTTCCAGTCCATCCATTTCCGGCATTTGGACATCCATAAACACGACGTCGTATTCCTGTCGGCGAACGGCTTCCACTGCCTCAATGCCGTTCGCGGCAACATCGGCCCGATATCCGAATCGCTCCAGGACGCGCAGCGCCACCTTCTGGTTGATGACGTTGTCCTCTGCCAGGAGAATCCGAAGCGGATGCCGCGCTGCAAGATTACCATCCAGCTGGGGTTCGACCCGCTGCGTCGCGCGGTCGAATGCGTTATCATTGAACACCCGCGCGATGATATCGTAGAGATGCGACGGCTTGACGGGTTTGGAGAGGTACCCTGCAAGGTCGAGATCGCCGTGTTCTTGCTTCAGCAGTTTGGTGCTCGCAAAGAGCGACGTCAGCATGATGATGGGCATGCCCTTCACCCGATCGATCCGCCGGATGGCCTTTGAGAGGGATCCCCCGTCCATGTCCGGCATCTTCTGATCCAGGATCGCGACATCGAAAGTCTTGCCGCGATCCAGAAGGTCGAGCGCTTCCCGTCCACTGGCCAGTGCTTCCGGAATCATTCCCCATCCGCGGACTTGTTCCACGAGAATTCTCCTGTTCGTCGCATTGTCGTCGACAATCAGCACGCGCTTTCCCTCCAGCCGCTCCTTCCGGCCGGCCTCATACCGCCGCGGCAAGGCAGGGCCTGCTTCTGTCGCGATCGTAAAAGCGAATGTCGAGCCTTTCCCTTCCTCGCTCTCCACCCACATCGTCCCACCCATCAGCTCACTGAGCCGCTTACTGATCACCAACCCGAGACCTGTCCCTCCATAGTGCCGCGTCGTCGACGAATCCACCTGGCTGAATGATTGGAAGAGACGATTGAGGCGGTCCTTCGGAATCCCGATCCCGGTATCACGCACCCTGAACTCCAGATCGAATTGTCTTCCGTTGAGTTGCCGGACGCGCACCGACACGACGACTTCCCCGGCCTTCGTGAACTTCACGGCATTGCCGAGAAGATTGACCAGGATTTGTCGCAGCCGCGTGATATCCCCGACGATGTCGTGCGGGACGCCGCTGCCGATATCATACGCGAGGTCGAGTCCCTTTTCGCTCGCCTTTGCAGAGAGGAGATCCAGGGCCTCTTCGATGCAACTGTCGAGGCTGAACGCCTGGTGCTCAAGTTCAAGTTTCCCGCTTTCGATCTTCGAGAAATCCAGGATGTCGTTGATAATGGTCAGGAGCGCATCACCGCTGGTCCGAATCACTTCCGCATATTCCCGCTGCTCGATGGAAAGTGAGGAATCGAGAAGGAGCCCCGTCATTCCGATCACTGCGTTCATCGGCGTCCGGATTTCATGCGACATGTTTGCGAGGAATTCACTCTTCGAGCGCGTCGCGGCCTCGGCTGCTTCCTTGGCCTGCGTCTCCACCGTAATGTCCGTGGCGACACTCAGGACTTGTTCGGCCGAGCCGTCATCGCCGGGGATCGGGATCTTGCTGATCTGGGCGAAGCGCGTCAGGCCGGTGCGATCCTTGAATTCCCTCCGTGCGGTATACTCCAGGGCCTTTGTTCGCAGGACATCCAGATCGTTCGAAAAGAGATCTCCGGAGGGGAGGAAGGACTCCCCCGTTGTCCCCAGCAATCGGTCCACCGTAGTTCCGTAGAGTTCCGCAAGCGCTTTGTTTGCAAGCGTGAAGTTCCCCTCTGCATCGCGCGCACAGATGAAGCTCGGGTTGAGGTCGATGACATGGCGCAGGAACTCCTGCTGCTGACGCACTTCCCTGGTCCGACGGTTCACAAGGTCTTCAAGCATCCGAGCCCTGCGTCGCATCCGTGCCACGCGGAAGCGGAAGAGCCCGGCAAGGGCAAGCGCGGTAAGGCCGATACAGACAATCATGAACCAGGCCGTCTGGTAGAAATGCGGCGCGAGATAGATCCGGACGTTTGCCCCAACAGGATTCCAGATGCCATCGTTATTACACGCAGTCACAACAAATCGGTATTCTCCCGGCGGGAGGTTGGTGTAGTAGGCTACGCGCTGGGTCCCGGCATCGACCCAGGACTTGTCGTACCCTTCCAGGCGATACTTGAACCGCACCTTCTCCGGAATCAGTAGACTCAATGCTGTAAACCGGAATTCCAGCCGATCAACGCCGGGCGACAAATTGACGATCTTTGCAAGCGGAGCGGGGGTGGTATCGGCCATAATGCTTTCCACGACAACGGGGGGGTTCCGCTGGTTCACGGTGATGGCCCGCGGGTCGACAACGACCGCGCCGTTTTGGGTGCAGAACCAAATTCTGCCGTCACTCGCAACCATAGCTGAAGGATAGTACTCGTTGAAACAAACATCGGACTTCATGCCATCCACTGTCGTGAAGATCTGAACATGAAGTGTTGTTGCTTTCCCGGCGTCGATGTCGTCGAGCTCCCGGCGGAGAATCCGGGCGATGCCGCGGGCACTGCTGATCCAGACGTCCCCGCTCGGGTCGGCGACGGCGCAGTAGATCTCATTGGTGAAGAGCCCGTGCTTCATCGTGTACGATGTAAACTTGCCATTGCGGTACCGGGACAACCCGCCGTGCGCACATGCGATCCAGAGGTTCTTCTGCCGGTCTTCCGTCACGGAGCTGATCCATCGGTCCGCCAGCCCGTCGGTCGGGAGATAGAGCGTACTGTCGCCGTTCCGGAAGCGGAGCAATCCCCCCGTTGTCCCAACCCACAACGTGCCATCCGAGGCGGTGAAGAAACACTCGACGTAATCGGGCGTCGTAAAAGGTATGTCGCCTGCGGTGAAGAACGGTTCCACTTTCCCGTCGCGGAATCTCATGATCCCGGTGTGATCCAGAAAAAAGACGAGGCCCAGGCTGTCCTCGCCGACTCCGGAGATCCATTTATTCGGTATTCCGCAGGACGTGTCGTAGATCGTGAGATGTCCGTTCTTGAACCGGGTGAGTTTCCCCGTCTGACTGATCCAGAGACTCCCATCGTGCGAAACGAACATCGGTCCGACCGGCGGATGCCAGGTCGTCATCTTCCCCTGGAAGGATCGCGTGAGGGTTCCACTCCGACTGCTTCCGAAGTACAGGCTCCCATCGTGCCCTTCGAAGATGCCCGAAACATAGTCGCCGCCCAGTCCTTCGCGCGTTGTGAACGTCGTGACGTTGACGTCTCTGAGCCGGTTCAACCCTTCCAATGTCCCGACCCACAAGCTCCCTTCAACGTCCTCTTCCAGCGAGAGGACATAGTTGTGGGAGAGGCCGTCGGCCGTGGTAAACGCCGAGAATGCCCCATTGGTGTAGCGAATGAGTCCCTCCGAAGATCCGAACCAGACGTTTCCATCCTTATCATCATGGATCGCCGAAATGTGCAGACGTGTCTCGCCCACGTGTAGGTTGATCGGGATGAGCTTGCCGTCGTGCCATTGCAGAAGTCCATTGTCCGTGCCGATCCAGACACGACCCTGTCGATCAATATCGATCGCCGTGATGTAGGGATCAGTCAGGCCTTCTGATGGTCCGAGCTGGAAGAGGAGTTGATCTGAGACGCCGTCGATGACCAGCACACCATGATGGGTTCCGGCCCAGATACGACCTTGATCGTCCTCCGTGAGACAGGCGAAGTACGTCGGCTGCAATTGCTGCTTTTCGAACCGGTCGCCGCGTGAACGGAACAAACCGTTGGAGGTGCCGACCCACAGGACGCCGGAATGCGACTCGACAAGCGAGAGGACCTGGCGTTCGGACATCCCTGACGGAGAACCGACATGCACGATGCTATCTTCGATGATCTTGCGAAGACTCCCGAAAGCAGTGCCGACCCAAAGGGAGTTGTCCCATGATTCACAGAGCGCGAGGATCGTCTCGCTGTTGCGCTGGTCGCCGGTATCGGTTTTTACGAGGTCAAAGCGAACGCCGTCGAACCGGTAGAGACCGGCGGAAGTGGCGGTCCAGAGGTAACCGTTGTGGGCCTGGAGAATTGCCGAAATACTGTTCGAGGGAAGTCCATTCTGGCGGCGCCACACGTCATGGCCGTACTGGCCGATGGTCTTGTGCGGGTCGAGAGCAAATCCTCTCTCTCCCAACACAAGCCCGACGGCAATAACAATACTCAGCAGCCGCAATGGACGGCGTTTCATAGATCATTCCCAAACTGACGAATCCTTGAACCACAAGGAGCCCCAAAAGTCGTACCACCTCATGGGTATCATAACCCTGCAATTATTGCCCTTCTCAACCAGTTTATTGCACTTTTCCTTCAAGCGTTTCCCTCAATTCGCACTAGGCCGACAGTCATGTATTTCCATTGGAACAGCTGGTCAACCTTAGCCATGCTGAGTTTTCGTAATATGTTACGACATCCTGATTGCTAATCCGCTAGAACCATCTTGGTCAAAAGGTCAAAAAATAGGGGTTGGAACGATTTGCAATCAATCGCAGTTATATAGATATTCGTACTAAATTGTCGGCAGCCAGGGAAGCGGTGTGAATGGGTAGAAGCGATCCGTCCCACATTTTCATGGAGGAATGATGATGAAAACAATGATTGGTGTCGTGGCGCTTTTCGTGATATTTATCTCCGGCTGCAGCAATCGTGACCGTGAGCAGCAGCTTCAGCAGCAGCTCAGTCAGATCCAGAGCACCGACTCGACGCTGCAGCAGGGGATCACGGATCGTGACAAATACATGGAGCAGGTGATCGCGGCGGTCAATGAATCGTACGCGAACCTTGAAAAGGCGAGAGTGATGGAAGGCGGAGTGGCAAAACGCTCCGGCGGTGTGGAAGGGTCCGCGGCGATGACCAATGTCGTCACCAAGGAAAACATGCTGAGCAATCTCCGGGAAATCTCCAACAAGCTCAAGGAGAACCGGAGACGGATCGGTGCTCTCCAGTCGCAGAACAAGTCGTTCGCACGGAAGGTCGACGGTCTCGATTCCCTCATCGAAACATTGAAGACGTCCATTGCGGAACGCGAACAGTCCATCGCACAGTTGCAGGCGCAGGTGCAGGGGCTGCAGGACAATGTTGCCGAGAACACCCGGACGATCTCCCGGAAGGACAGCGTCATCGACGATCAGAAGAAGACCATCAACACGGCGTTCTATGTCATCGGCACTAAGGACGACCTGGAAAAGCGCGGAATCATCACCGATCAGGGTGGGTTCTTGTGGGGCTTGCTCGGATCAACGACCGTGCTGACGGACAGCATTGACGAGTCCGAATTCCAGCCGATCGATCGGACGACGAATCAGTCCATTCGTGTCAACGGGAAGATCGATGAGATTCTTCCGAACAGAAATGCGACATCGTTTTCGACAGACCAGACCGGGACAGCGCTGACGATTCTCAGTCCCGACAAGTTCTGGCGTCAGAAGTACCTCGTGATTGTTGTAGGAAGCTAACAAAAGGAACTACCGACTCACCAATGCGATGGCATGGGCGATGGAGCGATTTGCTTCATCGCCCTTTTGCTGACTTGCAGCAACACCCTGTTACAGCACCCCCAGATCCGCTTGCATTCTCGCCACTATGTGGACTCTTCCCCATCCGATCAACATTCCATGCCCGGTTGTTCAACCCTGGATCGACTCACCCATCCCCCTTCATTTCTTCAAAGTACTTGCGTATATTGATATCGTTCGCGTATGAGCCTTCACCCCTATGATTGTGGGAGTGGCGGGAGTGGTGGTGGATTTGGTGGAGGATCTCCCGCGAACATGCTTGGATAGCTCGAATCATGTGATGCCGGTGTGCCTTCATTCGTCCAATTGCAGATCGTCGTGAGAGCGAGGATCACAATAATGGAAATGCGGACTGCCAGATACTTTGTCATAGAATCTCCAGTCGGTGATGGTTGTATTGTTGAATTCACGAGACGATTCTGTCTCGTCAACCGTATATATCCGATCCGACCAGCGATCTGGAGATTCTGAAAGCGAATTTCTTCTAACTCATCGGGTAATTATCCTCTCATGTTGGCGAATTGTGCATTTCCTTCCCGGCAAACCATCCTCACCCTGATTCTGACGCTGGTGGTAGTTTCTCATTCCGCTCAATCGCAAGAGGGCCCCATAAGCGCAGTAGTCTCGAGAGGGTTGACATTTCGAATTGAGGATAAGCTCGATAGCGCGCTGGCATGCTTCGAGGGGGCAGAGAAACGATATTTTGCAGCGGACAGCATCGCGCAGGCGTTAAACGCGATGTGCAATGTTGCTGACGTTTACACTCGGATGAGTTTCTATGCATGGGCAGATAGCATTGCTCGGCGCGCTGTGGAGCTTGCGATCTTGCGACTCGGAGATACAAGTCGGGTTTGCGCAAAGGCCTATTCCACCCTTGCATATCTTGCTACTCTCCAAGACCGATTTGCGGAGGCCTTGGCATACGATCAGAAGTCACTCGATATCCGCTTACGCATCTATGGCGAGAACAGTCCTGAGGTGGCTGGCTCCTACTATGATCTCGGTGTAGCATACGAACGTCAGGGTGACCTTTCTCGAGCAAGAAACGAGTTTGACAAATCGAGGACCATCTTCATACGGACATCTGACACGTTGCACCTTCCCTATGCAATGATTGCACTAGGCACCATTCTCGATACGCAAGGGAGTGTCCATGAATCCATCGATATGCTTCACCAGGCACACGACCTTCTCATACGACTTAACCTCGGGTCCTCGACAAATGCCGCACAATGCCTCTTAGCGCTCTCGATGAGTTATCGCGAAAACGGACAATTTGATAGTGCTACTGCTTGTGCGAACAGATCCCTCGCGATCTACTTGAAGCTCTATGGGAAGATGCATATGTGGGTCGCGTCCGCCTACACCCGCCTTGCCGACTGCCTGACAGCAATCGGCGATTACCAACCGGCGATTGCGTACTTCCGGGAAGCACTTGCAATCAATGATTCCCTGGGGTTGTCTGAATCATATGCGGGACTTGATCTCGAACGTCACCTTGCGCGTCTCTATGTGCAGCGGGGGGATTTTCCCGCGGCAGTCACACTACTCGAATCCACGCTATCGCGGACGAAGGTACGGTTGGGGAGCACCCATTTGACTGTTGGCCTCCTGTACGAAGATCTTGCAGACGCCCATCGCGGACTGCGTGACTATGCCGTCGCTACGAAATACTATGAAGCAGCAATTATTCTCAGACATCAGACTCATGCCGGCTCGGATATTGCACAGCTTCAATGGAAGCTGGGCCTCACCTATGCTTCACGTCAGTTGAGTGATTCGGCTCTCGCGATGTTCGATTCTTCGCTCGCCTCGATCGGAGCCGCGTCTGAGACCAACCGGCTCCTCCGCTCACGTCTCCTCAAAAACACCGGAGACTGCCATGTGCAGCAAGGCAAGGTGTCAATCGGCCTCGAAGACTATCAGCGCGCGCTCGCAGCATTGACCGGGGCAACGTCGATCTCTGATATTGCAGACTGTCCCATGCCACCGGACGTGACCCGCTGCCCTGATTATGTGCGCATCCTTTCGGCAAGGGCGACGGCGCTTGAGAAGGCAGGCCTCTCTCCTGACTCCACGAGTGCCATGGTCCTCACAACGTTCGAGCATATCACCGACGCTCTGGCCCAGCTGCGCAAATACTACAGTCTCGAGGGTTCGAAATTCCAGTTGGAAGGAACATACCAGGAAGTCTATGCGGAAGGGCTTCAGACAGCGTTGCAACGCTATGAGGCCACCGGCGATGCTCGCTACCGGGACCTCGCATTTCGATTTGCCGAGGGAAACCGCGCCGCCGCCCTCGGTGATGCGCTCGCAAATCAACCGGTCAACACAAGCGACTCTGTTTCGTCGAACCTCTGGCACATCAGGCGGGAACTCATCGCAATCCAGAATTCGATAGAGTGGCACGAACTATCGGGGGACAGTCTCCAGGTGGGTGCTCTCCGCCATTCCCTGATGACACACCTTCAGGAGATGGATTCGCTCAGCCAGCTGCGCCAGGGAAACGATCACAAGACGATGACCCTTAGTCACGTGCGCTCGCTCCTTGGCGTGAAAGACTGCCTGGTCGAATACGTCGTGAGGGACAGCGAGCTCGTGACGTTTGTCCTCCGGAACGACACCTCTTTCATCCTTCGGCGCACGCTTCGCGAACCGCTTGATGCCACCGTGCGGAAGATGCTTGACGCCCTGACCACGCTCGACAAGAAGGCCTATATCGACTGCGCCAATGAGCTTTCTTCCATGCTCATCACCCCGCTTGTGCATGATATCGCCGGCCGGACGCGGATTATCATCGTCCCCGATGGTATCCTGAACTATCTTCCATTTGAAACACTCTTCTCCCGGCCGGTCCGAGGTGAAGCCGTGTCCTACACGAGTCTCCCGTACCTGCTCAGGTCTTACGAAGTATCCTATGCCCCATCGAGCCAGGTGTTCGCACGCGTCGCACAAAGGGAGGCAGAACCTCTCTCCAGGGAACGCTCCTTTGTCGGGTTCGCCCCGGTGTTCGAGAACGGTGGATCGACGCCGCTCCTCGCTTCCCGTGCTGCGGATTTTCGATCGGTAAGCATCGACGGGAAAACCTACCAGACGCTCCCCCACTCACGCACCGAAGTCACGGGCATCGCCGAACTCTTCCGCAAGAAAGGATATCCTGGAGTGTCGATTGTGGATCGGGAGGCGACCAAAGGAAGGTTTGAAATGTTGAGCGCGAACTACGGGATCGTCCACATCGCAACGCATGGTTTCTTCAACGAAGAGCATCCGCAGTTCTCGGGGCTCATCTTCGCCCCCGGCGGCGACTCGGCCGCTTCGGAGCACGATATTCTCCAGGCGGGTGAGACCTACGACCTCAACGTCCGCGGTGAACTCGTCGTCCTGAGCAGTTGCCAGAGCGGACTCGGGAAAATGGTCACGGGCGAAGGCATTGTCGGTCTGACGCGCGGCTTTCTTTTCTCCGGCGCCCGGAACGTGCTCTACTCTCTCTGGGATATCCGCGACCGCAACACACCGCAGCTCATGCTCGCCTTCTACCGACATCTCCTGGCCGGCGAGCCGTACGCGGCCGCACTCCGTTCTGCGAAACTCAGTATGCTCAACGACGTCCGCACCGCGACGCCGCTGCTGTGGGCGGGGTTTGTGCTTGCAGGACCGTAACCCCGTTCTCCCCTTCTCCCGTTCACCCCTTCTCCTCTACTCCCCTTCTCCCTTTCCGCCCTTCTCCCGACCCTCCCCGCCTCTCCCCACAAAGAACTTCCCGACATACAGCAGGTTCGATCCGTCATCCAACTTCCAGTAGTAGAGTCCCGCGCGTAGCGCATTCCTGTACACGAACGACCGGCCCGTGACATGCAGCACGGCGACCACATCGCCTTTGTTGTTCATGATTGAAAGGCGATTCTGGTTTTTCTCTCCGCCGCTCCACGCGAACGTGACGCTTTCGCCCACATCAGCCCCTTGCTTCGGTGATGCGACCGTAATGCTGCTCGACCGTACTTCATCGCCGACGAGCTCATCCAGTTCTTCAGATGGGACATACGCGTCGGCGAGTTCCGCTGCGTGACGGACTCTGACGCTGTCCCGCATTGCCAGCGAGTCGGTAGAGGTTGCAGTCTGGTGAACCTCCGCTGTGGTTTTTGGTTGAGAGAAGTAGTTCGTGTAGAGCGTGTAGCCGATGACCCCAATCCCGATAAGCGCCGCAATGGTGGCGGCAATGCGATAAATCATCGTTGTGATGTTGCCTTCGCTCCTGGAGTCGTCCGGAGGCGACGCGTTGCGCTGCTGTAACCTGGAGTCCTCTCGCATCAAAACGGAAAAGACCCCGGTGACCAGCTTCTTACACGCGAGACAGTCCTCCACGTGCGACAGAAGGTCGGGGGGAAGCGTGGAGAGATCCCCAGATCGGAGGGCATCGACGTAGCGTGCAACTCCGTCCTCGCGGAGATGACCTTCGTCGTTCAGATATGGTGATGGCTGAATCATGTTGACTCCCTCGGTTGATGTCGTATCAACCGTATATACTCATTCTTCATTGAGAAATGGAGAAAAGTACTCGTGCAACAGGATTTGCAGTGAATCCTTGTCGAAGGTTCGCATCGGAGGATCGCCATTCAGGAGCTCGATGATCTCATTGACCTTCTCGATGGTCCATTTCCGCAACGCATCTTGCGCATTCTCCTTCTCCGCGGCCAAATTGAAAAATCCTGTTGCGAGTTGAAAAACCTCCCAATCGCTCCGGCCGGCATACCCGTCGCCGAAAAGTCCGAGGACTTGTTGAAGAGTGGGTTCCGGACAGTCCTGATACCAGTCCAGGACCTCTTGTTCGGTAAGCGGAAGCCTGCACCAAAGCTTCAGACTGATAATCAGCTTCGGCCTTTTACGTCCGTATTGGAGGATAATGGCGTGGAGAAGACGCTTTGCCTGATCAATGCTGTAACGATCCTTTTCGCTCTCCGGTGAGCTTGGCAATTCATCCTCTTCAAGCAGGCGGAGCGGAACCGCTTTGTTTTGCTGTTCCCGGATCCTCAGACAGATGTTGCGAACAGCGGCCGCAACGTACGTCCGGACGAGAAACGAGCCGTTGTATCCTGCCTGCAAGCCCGGGATGCGCCGCAGCAGTTCCTCGTTGACGTTCTGGACGACATCGTGGATTTGGTTGGAGCGGAACACACCCTTTCCCACGAAATCCCATACGCAGCTCCTGATCAGTTCCTGGTATTTGACAAGAAGTTGATGCGGGTCGCTGAGCAGGATTTCGTAATCGGGATCGGGAACGCGCTTCATGGTATGCTGTCGATGCTGGGAACGGCAAGCGACAATGTACCAATCACCCGGACTTCACGCAAGGAGGCTTTGACCAATTCAGGGAGACGTACGGAACATGAGTTACATCAGGACGAGGCGATTATCGTGCTTGATCGTTATCGTGTGGCGCCTGAATGATGCCGGGAAGCGCTATTCCGGCGAAGGAGAAAGATGAGATATGCTACGACGAGAAGATTTAATCCAAATCCCGCGAGTCGGGAGTAGCTGACCTTTCTGAACAGCTCGAATAGTTCAATCGGCAGGAACGAGGCAGTAACGGCAAGAGTCATATATTCCGCCCAGCGTTTTGCGAACCACAACCCGATCCCCTCGATCGTAAAGAGGACGCCGCTGAGAATGGCGCCGATACCGAGCGCTTTCAAATGTGCGGCGTCGAGGCCGGTAATGGTCGTGAGAGCCCGCTGAACCAGGCCTTTGTCGTAACTCCATGCGAGTGAGTGCGCCCAGTGCGTAACGCGCGCCTCGACGGCGGGGTTGAGCAGCTTGATGAATCCGAATCCGACCGCAAAGAGCAGAACTGCCTTCACCAGCTTGAACGCCGCGATGGCGGCGAGCATGCGTGGCTTTGGGTGTGGCGTTGATTCCAGAGGGCCCTCAATCGTCAAGAGTCTTCGCCGATTTGCGCACCCACCGGGGAACCGGGACGGCGTGTTGTCGAAGCAACGTGTTCAATTGGCCTGCATGATGCTGCACGTGCCGCATGTTGTAGAGGTGAATCTCCACCTGGCTGATGTCGAGCCAGCTGAAACCGCAGCGCTGTTCAAGCATCTCGTCCGTCAATGCCGACATTGTTCTCCGGCACTTCTCCCGACCACGCTTGAGATAGGCCAGGAGTTCCGCTTTTGAGTATACCCGATCAGGGAGAAGACCGCGCTCATCCATTTCGTCGAGCGTAAACGGTGGGGGTGGCGAAAAACCCTTCTCGGTGCCGGAGAGGTAGAGATCGAGATAAAACAGCGCATGGAACGTCGTATACCAAAACTCGGGCTGCTGCGCTCGGTCACCCCAAAGCGCGTCCGGACAGGCAACAATAGCATTCTCGAGCATGTCGATGGCGGCAACGAACTGTTGTGCCAGTGAAATCTTGAACGATGCGTTCATACCAGCTCTCCAGGAGGGCTTCAGAAATATATCGTGGCAAATACTGCTGCCCCGGTATTGATCGTGTACTTCCCGGGATTGCCGAACCGTGTGGATTCTACATCTGAAATCAGAAGGTTCAACTGTGATTCCACGCCGAAGCTAAAATGTTCATCGAGGAAGTACTCCCCTCCTCCTGCAAGCCCCACAATCCAATCTGTCGATACATTGGCGCTTTTCGGACTCGAATGCAACAAGCCTATCCTCCCGCCGATGAACGGCGCGATTTTACCGGTGTTGAAGAAGAACCGGGGTACGACGCCAATGCGGACGTCGCTGCCATTGTCCTCGGCCCAGGCAATCCCCACAGCCGGCGATATTGAAAACTGGCTGCTGAGCCAGATCGGGACAAGCACATCGAACTGTCCGCTCTGGACCGAGGCGGACATTCCAACCCTCCCGGCACGCAGCGAATCCTGCGCTGCCGCACGACCCGAGGAGAATTGAAGAATGACAAGCACTCCGATGATCTTCAGTAAATTCAACGTATTCATGTTCCTTAGCCCTCTTCTGTGGGATTCGTATTCGAAACTTTCTGGATTAAAACCTGCAATAGCGCTCCAGACCGGCTGGTGCGGCTTCCCCGGGGCGGCTGATATATTCGTCACGCCAAAACACCCTGCCTGCGAACCGTAAGTAGATCCGGTAGAAACCGCTGCGCACATCAGCCCCCGACTGATCCTTTCCGTCCCAGAGAACCGCGTGGCGACCCCGGACGAGCATCTTGTCACGCAGGAGTTCCTTCACCGCCGCTATTTGAGGCGTGTTCACGGTGGCCCCGATTGCCGAATTGATATCCGCGTCAGGATCGTTCACCCACCGTTCGCGGACAACCCATATACTCACGACGCTGGAATCCGGGATGGCAAACACTGCAACACACGAAAGTGGCGAGGGATTCGGGTAAAGACACTCATAGCTGAACCCCTGCGGCGTCGACAATTCGGAGCCGGACGCAGACGCTGGGCCGTCTCCAGGTCGACCCCATGTGGCGAGGATCTGTGGACCCTCCGAACTCGTGATGTTAATCCCTGTTGCGATCGGCGTAGAAAGACCTGGCGCAACCAACGGAAGGTCCGCATCGTTCGGTGATGTGCACGACAGTCCGAGAAGCGAAATACACAAAAGAATGAGTGAGCTTCGCGTCATCGAAGCATTTCCCTCCTCGCAATGACCATTATGTGACGCATATGTTGTTTCCGGTTACTGTCAGCTGTCCCTTGTCCCCTGTCCCCTGTCTACTGTCCCCTGTCAACTGTCCCCTGTCCCCTGTCTACTGTCCCCTCTCACTTCACCATCACCATCCTCCCAATCATAATCCTGCTCTGAAACTCCACGGCATAGAAGTAGACCCCGCTTGGCAGCGAAATTCCAGCGGACGACTTGCCGTCCCATTCGACTTCGTATTCGCCGGAGCCTGTCACCCGAAGCGTGAGGATTCTCACGACCTGGCCGAGGATATTGTAGATCCGCACCTCCAGATTGCCGGAATATGCCGTGTTCAATTTTACAAGAATCTTTGTAGAAGGGTTGAAGGGATTCGGATAATTGCCGAGCAACTCGAAGGCGTACGGCGTGCTCGTCTTCGTCGATCGGGTCTCGCGCACCGAGGTTACACTCCCGGTGAAGCTGGTAAACGGGCTAATGACGCCGTATGCCCGGCTTAAACCAACAATTTGATTCTTCAGCGCAAGGGCTGTCTGGCTGCCTGTCGACGCGCTGTAGTAACGGACGAGAAGGGATTCGATCTTTCGCTTCGCCCATACCTTCGGCAGAAATTGGTTTCCGTCGACCGATGAATCCGCCAACGCGACGTCGTAGGAATAGGAGGCCGGTTTCCCGAAGGCCGTACCGCTCAAGGTAATATGCACCGTTCCCGCCTGTCGATAGCGCCCGGAGAGAATCATCTGATTCCCCTTGTAAAGATTCGGGAGAGAGTCCGGATAGACCTCCGACACGATCGGGGGGGCGAAGGAGACGTGGGCGTCGAGCAGGATCGGGTTCCGGATCATCTGATAAAAGGCGGTAATGCGCGAGTACAGCTCATCGTTCTCGAGAAATGCCGCGATCCCCCGGTTGTGCGCGGAGATCAGCGTCAGCAGCTGCTGATCCGCGTCAGTCCCGATCCCGAAGTTGAAAACGCAGATCTTCCGTTCGGTGGTCCGGATCAGGGTGTCGATATGCCCCACAAGGGACGGAAGATCGGCGATCCCGATCGTCGGCATGCCGTCCGTAAAGAAGATGATGATATCGGCCGTGCTGTCGCTCGAGGTCGTAAACTGCGGCACCGCAACATCGAACGCGCCGGAGATGTTTGTGAGGTCGAGGGCATCCAGACCGGCGATAAACGCGAGAGCCGAGTCTCTTGTCGCGGGCGTATACGGCACGTGCCCTGTGCGGAAGCTCCGCACATCGGTGGTGAAGGCGATGATGTTGAACATGTCGCCGGGGTTCAGATTCTGGACAATGAACGTCGCCGCGTCCCGCGCCTGCGCCATCTTCGTCCCAAACATGCTCCCGGATTGGTCGACAATCAGCGTGAAGACTTTCGGGATCGTTGACACCGAGGATCCGGGATCGGGCTCGGCGATGAACGTGAGGAAACCTCCGAGTGTGTCGGGCAAGGCCGAATCGGGAATCGCTGTGCTGAAGGCAAAGAGTCCGAGCTGCTGGGCATTCAGGGCATAGCGGATTGCGTAGTCCTCGCCGGGGACGGCTTCATGGAGTTCGATATGCACGGAAGCACTCGTGCCCAGGTTCGTCAGCGACTGGACCGGCTGACTGCTGAGGACCCGAATGCTGTCGATGGTCCGCTGCGACGTCAGCGAGAAGGAAAGCCGCTGCACGCCAATGACTGAGGGATCGATAAGGCGGTAGTCGTTGCGATACGTATAGTCCACGCTTCCGAACGAATATGGCAGAAGTTCGACATAGGTCAACTCGACGGCGAGGGAAGAGTCTGTGCCGATCGTTTGGGGAATGGAAAAATACAGCGGGGTTGTCCCGAGGTACGTAACAAGGCTCGCCAGCGGGGTCCCCCCCGATCCCGGTAGGGTCGTGTCCTGGCTGGCCCCCGCCACCGAAGCGAGGAACCATTGCCCACCGACCTTCCATCGGAGTTGCGTCGCGCTCTCCTGCTCGGAAAGCGGGAACGCATATTTGACTTTCGCAGGAGCGTGCGTGTTAGTGTAGTACTGCGTGGTCACGGTGATCGCTATCTGCCCCTGCACCGTCGTAGCAACGACACTCGAGTCCAACCGGCAATACACGCCGTTCACGGCATCAATGACTCCCACACCGTTCGCGAACGACGCGCCGCGCATGAGCAGGGTAGCAAAAAGTACCATGGTTAGGTGTTTCACAGTCGGCTCCAATAAAAAAAGCCTTTCTCATCGTCGTGATGAAAAAGGCTTGGTTGTCAATGGGCGGACCGCGGTTACCCCGCGGCTGACTTACAGCACGGCATCGAACGTCTGGTTACCCGAAAACTCCTCCCTCCGCGTGCGCCCATTCCAGGTTTTCGTAGATCACTCTCACAAGATACTCGATTGTTCTTAGGGAGTCAACGATGAAACGAACCGTGTCTATGATGTGTCTTCATAGGCATGCTCCGCCGCAATCCGCTTTCTTCCTATTTCATACGTCCTACTACCTACTCTTTGCTTTCAATGGCGACTATCCGAGCTCCGCCGTAACCTCGTGCCTTTTCCCGTCGCCAAACACCTGCACAGTATTCCCTTCCACAATTTTCCCGTCCACTGTCAGCTTCTTCACCCCCTTGTTGACCTTCTTCGGATTCAGGACAGTAATGGCATATGTGGAACCTCTGAACCGGCGCTCGACGACAAAGCGATCCCACACGGCAGGGATACAGGGATCGATCACCAGCCCATTATAGTCAGGACGGATTCCGAGGATATACTGCGAGAGCGCAACAAAGGACCATGCAACGGTTCCCGTCAACCACGAGTTCTTCCCTTCACCGGGTGTCGGAGCATCCCGGCCGGCGGTCATCTGACTATAGACGTACGGTTCCGACCGGTAGATGTCGATCTGATCCTCTTTTGAAGGGGGACAGATGCTCTTATAGTATTCCATCGCCCGCTCGCCTCTTCCGAGGATCGTTTCTGCGATCTGGATCCATGTATTGTTGTGCGTGAAGATTCCGGCGTTCTCTTTGTAGCCCGGAGGATAGGAGCTGACTTCGCCCAGATGGAGGTAATACTTCTGGAATGCCGGCGTTTGGAGAACGATGCCGTTCGGGGTCGCCAGGTGTTTCTGAACGCTGTCGAGGGCCAGTTTTGCATAGCCGTTTTCCAGTCCGACTCCACCAAGGACCCCCCACCCCTGACTCTCAATAAAGATCTTCCCTTCATCGTTTTCCTTCGAGCCGAGTTTCCGGCTATACGAATCGTAGGCACGGAGGAACCATTCGCCATCCCACCCGTGCTTGTAGATGGTCTCCCGCATTGCGGCGCCGTTTCGCGTATATTCCCCCGCTCGTGCACCATTCCCGGTGTTCTGGAGAAGGGCCGCCATTTCATCGCATGCTCTGCAGAAGAGACCCGCGATCATCACCGATTCGGCAACCTTGTCGTTTTCGATGTGCCCTGCAAGCTGGAAACTCTCGCCGGGAGTCGAGGAGAAGCAATTCAAATTCAGGCAGTCGTTCCAATCGGCATGGCCGATCAGCGGCAGGCCGTGCGGCCCGCGATGGTCCAGCGTATACTTGAGCGAGAGATGCAGGTGATCCATCAGCGTCGTTTTTGCATCCTTCCCATCGGCATAGCCGCATGGCGAAGTCAGGATCGAAGGATCGCCGGTCTCTTTGATGTACGCAGCGACGGAAAGGATCAACCAGAGAGGATCGTCGTTGAACCCGCCGCCGACATCCGTGTTTCCTTTTTTTGTCAGCGGCTGATATTGATGGTAGCAGGTACCGTCTGAGAGCTGCGTCGCGGCCAGGTCCAGGATCCGTTGACGGGCCCGGTCCGGGAGAATATGGACGAACCCAAGAATGTCCTGGTTGCTGTCCCGATATCCCATCCCTCTGCCGATCCCGGATTCGTACAACGACGCCGACCGTGAAAGATTGAAGGTCACCATGCACTGATACTGGTTCCAGATGTTGGCCATTCGGTTGACGATGGCGTCGGGCGAGGTCACGTGGTATCTCGAGAGAAGGTCGCTCCATGACGTCTTAAATGCGTCAAACGCAGTCGTGATCGCTCCGCTCGCGGCGTACTGCGCGCGGACCTTTTCAAATTCATCTTTCCGGATCTTCCCACTGTCGAGGAATTTCTTCTCCTGCGGGTTTTCCCCGTATCCCAGAAGGAAATTGACCTCTTTGCTTTCCCCCGGTTTGAGCTCGATGTCAAACTGATGAACACCGACCGGCAGCCATCCGTAGGCGACGCTGTTCTTGCATGCTCCCTGCATCACCGCCTGAGGCGCATCGAGACCGTTGTGCACTCCGACGAAGGCATCGCGACTACTGTCGAAACCCGAAACCGGTTCGCTGCACGCGAAATATCCGTAGTGGTTTCGGCGCTCGCGGTATTCGGTAATATGGAAGATCGTCCCGTTGTCGATCTCCACCTGCCCGGTGGAGTAGTTTCTCTGGAAATTGGTCATATCGTCGAATGCTTCCCACAGGCACCATTCGACAAAACTCCACATCCGTATGGTCTTCCTCTTCGTGGAGCGGTTCGTGACGATCGTGTGCCAGATTTCATTCCTTGCCTCGAGGGGAACAAAGAAGAGCGTCGACACCTCGAGCCCGTTCTTCTCGCCGGTGATCTTTGTGTATCCGAGGCCATGCCGGCATTCGTACTTGTCGAGAGCAACCCGCATTGGTTTCCACATGGGGTTCCAGACGGAGTCTCCGTCCTTGATATACAAATACCGTCCGTTGCTGTCCATCGGAATGTTGTTGTACCGGTACCGGGTCAGGCGTCGCATGCGCGCGTCCTGGTAGAAGCAGTAGCCTCCTGCGGTATTGGAAATGATCCCGTAGAAATCGCTTGTCCCGAGATAGTTGATCCACGGGAGCGGCGTATCGGGCCGGGTAATGACGTATTCTTTCTGATCGTCGTCAAAATAGCCGTAACGCATGAGGAGTCTCCTTCATCTTCAAAGTGGTCTTAGAATTGACAGCCGCACGAATGGCGGATGATGGTCTCTGTGGGAAGAACAATATGCTCGCGCTTGACGCGCTTCCCTTTCTGCACGACATCGATGATCCTGTTCATTGCCAGTGTCCCGAGGTCGCTGATCGGGACATGGACGGTGGTAAGCGACGGAGTGAGGTACCGTGCGACAGGGGTATCATCGAATCCCACCAGGGCGATTTCCCCGGGGATGCTGACCCCTGCGTCCAGAAGGGCGCTGAGCGCACCGACCGCCATCGCGTCGTTCGCTGCAAAGACGGCACTGGGTCTCGGTCGCAAATTCAGGATTGCCGGGGCAGCGTCGTAACCGGAGGATTCGTCAAAGCTCCCCTCGATTTCGAGGGTGGACGACCGCTCGCATCCGTTCTTCTTGAGCGCGAGCCGGTAGCCCTCAAGCCGCTCGCGCGAATCGATATTCTGTGACAGCCCCTTGATGATGGCAATCCTTTTATGGCCGTGTCCGATCAGGTGCTGGACGATTTCAAATGCGCCCGCCCGGTTGTCGACGGTCAGGGCGTCGACCGGTTCCCCCTGGGGAAGGCAATTCAAAAGGACCACGGGAAGGTTTGCGGGCAGAGTGCTTTTGCGGAGCGAGCGTGCATCCTGGTTCGGGGACATGAGCAGGAGTCCGTCGACGCGGCCGCTGATCGCCTGGAGTTCCGCATGGATCTCGGCGGGGTTATTGTGATGACTCGACACCAGAAAATGGAACCCGCGTTGCTGGGCAGCCTGGTCGGCGCCACGGATCACTTCGGAGAAGAAGTCACCGTTCACCGCCGGGAGGAGGAGGCCGATAATGTCGCTTCGTCGCGTGCTCAGGCCGCGGGCCGATGCGTTCGGAACGTAATGCAGCTTCTGCGCGATGGCCTGGATCCGGTCCCGCGTTTCGTCGGTCACCGACGCGCTGTTGTTGAGGACCCGCGATACCGTTGCGACGGAAACTCCCGCCTTCTTCGCAACGTCACGGATCGTGAAGGTCGATGTAGTCGCCATGGGAGATCGATCGGAAGTTGAGAGATGTAACCGGTTACATTCTATGGAGAAGATTCCGCTTAGTCAAGGGGCCGGGAATCCCTGCATTTTCCTCTTGACTTGCCGCTTCCGAAGTGGGTATATTCTACCCATCGTTTTTCTGTTCCTTGAAATTCTCCGGAGGCTCCGCGGCTTTGTCCGTGAGCACGACAGCGGTGTCGGGCATGCAGTGGCTCCCTCCGGTCCTCTACCCCTTAGCTCCGACGGAGGTGCGCATGATCCGACGTCATGTCGTGTGCGGTGTGGTGCTCCTTGTGCTGGCCGCCTACTCTTCCTACGCTCAGGTCACCGTCTCCGTCAATCTCCGCTCTCCGGTTCCACCAAAGATCTCCACCTGGGAATCCGATCCCACGATCGTCATGATTGTCATCACGAACGTGGGTCAAAACACCTACCCGGACGTCCGCGCTTCGTACACGATCCAGGACCTCAACTCCAACAAGGTCGTTGCATCGTCCAAAGACAACGACCCGTCCACGCCGCATTTTTCCATCGGCCCGCTGCAGTCGCTGACCAGGTTCGGCAAGGATATCGTCTCTGCAAACGCCGTCAGCATCGACCAGTCCTTGAAGACAATTACCTCGACGACGGGCAGCCTGCCGGAAGGAAATTATCAATACTGTTTGACGCTGATCGATAAGAACGGGCAGCCGCTTGCCGGAAGCGGACAAGTCTGCCGTCAGTTCACCATTGTGATTCCCGATCCTCCGTCGCTCGTCCAACCTGCGAAGAACGATACGATCAGTTCGCTGACCTATCCGCTGTTCCAGTGGACTCCCGTTGTCCTGCTCGCTGGGGGGCCGGCACAATATCGTCTGACCATCGTCCCATTGTTCGGTTCGCAGACGCCAACGGTCGCGCTCACGCAGAATACTCCTCTGTTCGACAAGACCATCGCAACGCCCAACTATCAGTACCTTCCTTCCGACCCGGCATTCACGTTGATCAGCAACGATTCGGGGTTCGCATGGCAGGTCCAGGCGCTCGACCAGAACAATCAGCCAGCCACGCGCAACGATGGAAAGAGCGAAGCGTGGGCCTTCTATCCGGCGTCGCAGACACAGGCGCCGGCGGATACCAACCACCCGCCTCCGCAGGCAGGGAATCAAGGTTGCGGCGATCCCTGCATAACAACCGCACCGACCGACCAGACCCCTTCTTCAAAGACCTTTTCGGTGAACGATTCGATCGCCGTCGGGCTGTTCCGGATGGCAATCACGAAGCTGACCAGCAGCACCGGCTCGTCGCTGACAGGGGAAGGCACGATCGCGGTGCCGTATCTCCACGCGCCGGTGATGGTCGCGTTCTCCGGGATTCAGGTGAATGCGTCATCGCAGATGATCAAAGGGAATGTGACCGCCAAGCAGGACAACACCTCCCCCATCAACTCGACCGTCGCCGACAACATGAGTTCGCTCGGTCTCAAGAACTCGGATATCGACAACATCATGAAGACGGCACAGCAGCCGTCCAAGCTGGTCAGCGCATTGTTGATGAGTACGCCGGTCGGCCTTCCCATCGGTCTCGACAACAACACGGATGGGTTCCCGATGACCATCGGGATCGTCGGCATGGATTTCACGGCAACCCAGGCCACGCTCAAAGCGGTGGCGTCGTATCCGCTTCCGGACCTCGGTCCCACGGTCGGCCTCGGTGTCGGCGCCGCGAATATTTGCTTCCAGCCGGGAGGCATCGATACGAAGCAGGGCATCCTTTATCTCGCGGAAGACCTCGGGTACAGCGACACGTCGAGTTTCGGCTTCTTGTTCAAAGCCCCGGCGATGAGCGATTCGGGAACCTACATGATGTGGGACTGCAAGGGATTCAAGGCCCTGCGGCTGCGCGCAGATGTCCTCTTCCCCCGCGACTGGCTCATTCCGCAGCCGGACAACGGGAAACAGGCAGTCGCTTCATTCCGGACGACGATCACGACGGCCGGGAACTGGATGGCAGCGATGACCATGGACACATGCGTGATCGCCGGCTCATCCGGCATGAAGCTCCTGGTGACGGACATGACCTACGACCATTCGGACTCTGCGAATCCAGCCGGGATCGTCTTTCCGTCAAACTATCCCAAGGGGACGCCGGGGCCGGATTGGCATGGCTTCTACATCAAGACGGCGATGGTCACCCTCCCTTCACAGTTGAAGACGTTCAAGAGCGGGGCACCGAAAATTATCGCCTCCAATATCATCATCGACGGTGCGGGCTTCACCGGCCTGATCAAGGCGTCGAATGTACTGCAATACCCGGAGGGGGACTTCGGCGATTGGGGAGCGAGTATCGACACGATCAGTCTCAATTTTGCCTGCAGTTCCCTGACGGAAGGCAAAATGAAAGGCCGGTTCCAAGTGCCGATCAGCGATAGCGCGCTGATTTATACCGCGCTTCTCTCCAATCCCCCGAAAGGAAGCATGAAATTCTCGTTTACGATCGTGCCTTCCGGAACGATCAAGGCAAGCCTCTGGGCGGCCACGCTCGACCTCGACAGCACGTCGCACATCGAACTCATTGACACATCCGGGAAGTTCTCCGCGTCCGCGATTTTCAACGGCGATCTTGCGCTCAACGGCAAGGTCGGGGATTTCCCCAACATCGATATCAAGGCGGTGAAGTTCCAGAACGTGGGTCTTACCAGCACGTCACCCTACTTCCAGACCGGAACCTGGTCCTTCGCAAGCCCGCAACACGGGATGATGGGATTCCCGATATCGATTTCGAACATCAAGTTCGTGACGGGAACACGGAAATCCGGCATGGGCTTCGGGTTGCAGTTCAGCATCGACGCTGACATCGCAGAGGTGATCAGTGGCGGGACATCGCTGTCCATCTGGGCGGTCATGGCCACCAACCCCGGGGAGGCGCAGATGTTCGCCTTCGACGGGGTCGACCTCGATTCCATCCATGTCAATGCCGACCTCGGTGCGGTGACCATTGCGGGAAGCATCGTCATCTATCATGACGACAATACGTACGGGAACGGCTTCCGGGGAGAGCTCGACGCGAACTTCCTCAAGGCGGTCGAGATCAAGGCCGTCGCGCAATTCGGCAGTGTCAACGGATACCGCTACTGGTACGTCGACGCCTCCGCGCTCTTCAGCACCGGGATCCCGGTCTTCACCGGCGTCGCCTTCTACGGCTTCGGGGGAGGTGCGTGGTACCACATGAACGTCAAACCGGTTTCAGCAATCGCCGACAATCCCTCCGTCGGGAGCTCGCCCGGAACAACGAAGTCCGGATTCACGTTTACGCCCGACCAGTCGATCGCTCTGGGGTTGGAGGCCTCCGTGACCGTCGGGACCCATCCGTCGCCGTTGCTCTTCTCGGCTGATGTGACGTTGCAGGTACAGTTTGTCAGCAACGGGATCGGCTCGATTACCCTGGCCGGAAAGGGGTACATGATCGCGACGAGCTTCGACAAACGGGATCAGGCGAACTTCCGGGCCGATGCGTCCATCTCCTATGATTTCCAGAACAACATCTTCGAAGGCAACTTCCACGTCTGGTCGCAAGGCAACATCGGCGCTGTCGCCAAAGTCGACGCTTCGATGAACATCCATTTCGATCAAACGAACTGGCACGTGCTGATCGGGACTCCCTCGCAGGAGATTTCGGTCCAGCTTTTCAGCGTTGCGACTGTGCAGGCGTATATTATGGCAGGCACGGATATCCCGGCGCCGGACCCGAACAACTTCCCGCACAAAGCCGACATCGAGCAGGCGCTCGGGCATTCGCTGCCGACGGAACATATGCCGATCAGCGAAAAGACGGAAGGGTTCGCTCTTGGGGCAAGTCTCGGCGTCTCGGCAGATCTTACTTTTGCAATATTCAAGGCCCACATGGCATTCGGGTTTGGGTTCGATGTTGCCGTGGTCCATCAGCCGGACATGGTCTGTGCCAACCTGGGCAACCAGCCGCCGGGCTATGACGGGTGGTTTGGCTACGGTGACCTCTACGCCTACGTCGATTTTAAAATCAGCATCCATGTCGACGTCTGGTTCACGGAGGGAGATTTCGACATCCTGGATATGGGCGCAGCGGCCGTGTGCAAGTTCACCACACCAAATCCTACCTGGGTCCAGGGAATCGTTGGCGGGCATTTTAGCATTTTGAACGGCCTGGTCGAGGGGGATTGCCAGTTCGTGTTCGAACTCGGCACGCATTGCGTCCAGGCGAGCGATGCGTTCACCATTGACATCATCAACGACATTCAACCGGCCGACGGCACGAAAGGATATGACGTGTACGGGCGCCCCACCGTGTCACTGCATTTCCCCGTGGGTTACAGCTTTGATCTTCAATACATGCAGGATGACAAACAGGTTACCGGGACCTTCCGCGTCGTGGTGGATCAATACGCCGTTACTCTGAACGGCAATCCGGTGAACGCACACTGGGATTCTCCGGACGGTTACACGCTCTACCTGTTGCATGATCAACACCTTCCTGAAAACAAGACGCTCGTGATGACGTTCATGATTCACGCAGAGCAGTTCGACGGTACCAATTGGAATATCGTCCACAAGCAGAAGGACAATTCAGAAGTCCGCGAGGCGCGGACCCTGACGTTCAGTACGGGCCCTCTTCCCGACCACATCGTCGACGAGATCGTCGTGCAGACCGTTCCCCATTCGCTTCAGAGGAACTTCCTCATGGGAGAAGAACCGACAGGCAGACTCCAGACCTTCGAGGACGTCAGTAATTTATTCCCTCCGAGCAACGTGAGCATCAAAAATGCGTATGTCGCCAAGTTCATTCCCGTCGGCACAGGAACGGAGTTGGAATCGACAGTCTCGATCGACGGATCCGGAAAGAACCTCACCTTCCCCATTCCCGCACTGACCAAGGGGACGGAATACGCACTCCAGATCGTTCGGCGATGGTCGAGCACGGTGATGGCGTTGAGCATTTCTCCCCTGACGAAAACGATCAGCGGCACCACCGCAAACACCGGGCCTCAGCGGTTCCAGCATGGCCCCATGATGACGACGGTGGCAAGTTCGACCATTACCGTGAATGCACGGCCGAAAACGGCGGTCGCGCCGGGAACGGAAATCGCGAATAACGAACATCTGCTCTACCTCTTCTACTTCAGGGCAAGTCAATACGGAACACTGAGCGAGAAGATCAACGATCTCCAGACGGTCAGGACCGATGATTCGAAGTACTGGGACATTTACGAGGCCATCACGCCGGTCTTCAGCGGAACGGAAGGTTTTGATGACTACGATATGTACGGCTACACGATGAACGGTGCCGAAGGCGGTCAGCCCGCGGATCCTCTCGTCCGCGTCGATGCGCTCCAGCCCAAGGAATCGTGGTATTCGACGTACGTGAAAAAGACCATCTATCAGCACATCATCGACCTCCAGGTCCGAGGACTATGGCACTTCGACCCTTCCCTGAGCGACCAGGCCTTTGCCCTCTTCAACATCGGCACCCCCGGACCATTTGTTTCGATCGTCGGACCCTCGTCGGGGAAACTGAGTCCTCCGGCACCGCCGATGCCGATTTCCCGATTCTCGCTCGGAACCAAAATGGGCAATCTCCCGATCTTCATGACGTCGAAACGCGAAATAAAATTCAAGTACCTTCACCCGGAACTCATCCCGGTGGACTATGTCAATCTTCGATTTGGCGCAGGCCGGGTCGTGGCAGAGTATTCCATGGGCGAGTCGGACGATGACGAATCGGAACTCTACGGGAAGGGCGACTGGGTCGCCGCGAATATGGGGTGGCTGCAGAATGTTCTCGCCGGGGATCTCAACGACTACGTAGCAAAGTACAAAGGAATCCAGTCCGGCTATTACACGCTTTCGTTCATCTATGGTCCGAAGATGTCGTTTGACGGGAAGGGCCCATGGATATCCCGGAGCTTTACCGTCGGCAATCCCAGAAACCTGATCCTCCAAACCCCGAGACTCGGAAGAATCCATTAGGAGATGAGGATGAACGCGAAACTCCTTCGAACGGCAGCGCTTCTCGTCTTCTCGTGCGGGATCGTGCTTGCCCAATCAAAGCCGGCTCCGAAGAACGCGGCCCCGCCGCCGCGGACCGCGAACCTGCGAATCGTCACACGCATCAGCCCGGACTCTATTGTCCTCCGATGGGCCCCCACAACCTCCGGAGCCTGGCTGGTCGGGAACGCCAGGGGGTACGATCTTCGCAGAGTGACGCTGGACAAGAACGGCAAATTGGTGCCCGGTTCGGTGCGATCCCTCACCACGACGCCGTTAATGCCGTGGCCGATTGAGACATGGAAACAGCGCGCCCCCCGGACCGATCAATACGCAGCAATCGCCGCTCAGGCCCTGCTCGGAAAAAACTTCGCCTCCCAGGGAAACGGTGTCAATACGGGGAAAGAGATGCGCGATGCGGCCGCCGAGCTTACCGACCGGTACTCGTTCTCTCTTGTTGCCGCCGACAATGATGCCGTGGCCGCAGCGGGCCTTGCGCTACGCTATGCCGATCATGATGTGCAGCGCGGCTTTACGTATGTCTACCGGCTCACGATAGCGCGGCGCGATTCAACCTATCGCATCGACACGGCGTTCGCGGTCGCATCGCCTGCGCCGTTTCGTCCCTCACCTCCTGTCCGGGAATTGACTGCCGAATCACAGGAACGGGCGGTCGAATTAGACTGGAAGAACCTCCCTCCGGGCCGCGCCTATTCGGGATTCTACATCTCCCGGTCGGACGATGCGGGCCGGCACTTCTCACGGCTCAATCAGGTACCGTTCGCTTTTGGAAAGAAAGGAACGGGGAACGCGACGGAGATCTACTATACGGACACGACCGCTGTGAATTACCGTCGGTACCGTTACCGCGTCGAAGGAGTCACACCGTTTGCAGAGCTTAGCGAACCTGCGGAGGTCGATGCATACGCCAGCGATCGCACTCCGCCACCTCCACCGATTATCTCCAGACCGCTCCAGCTTTCACCTCGCGCCTTCAAGCTGACATGGGAAATGCCGCGGTCGGCTCCGGATCTCGCTGGTTTTGCCGTGTACCGAAGCGGATTCGCCCTAAAAGGATATCACCTGATCTACCCGCGCGCCACCGATCTCCAAAACGCCCGGAAACTGCTCCTCCCACCGTCGACCCGATCCTACGTCGACAGCCCAACGGTTGCCCTCGAACCATACTATATCATCGGCGCGGTCGACACGGCCGGAAACATGGGTCAATCCCTCCCGGCGTATGGCGAGATCGTCGACAGCATGCCTCCTGCAATGCCGACCGGCTTGAAGGGCTCGATCGACAGCACAGGCATTGTCCGGCTCAGCTGGCGTCTTGGTCCCGAGCCCAACATCATCGGCTACCGGATCGTCTGGTCGAACGATCCGTCGCATGAGTTCTCCATGCGCACCAACCAGGCGATCGCCGACACGATGTTTATCGACAGCATCACGATCAATACGTTGACACGGAACATCTATTACCGCGTGATCGCGGTAAACGCGCGCAAGATCTTTTCCAAGCCGTCGACAATCCTCACGCTCCGCAGGCCCGACATTGTCCCACCGGAGTCGCCGATCTTCACCGATGTTCGGGTCACGGACTCGACGGTCAGTCTCCTCTGGAGTCCCAGCAAGAGCTCCGACGTGCGGTACCACCGGCTATCGCGGCGCGGGCCGGACGAAGCCCGATGGACCCAGGTGGCGGAGCTCGGAAGAGGGGCGAATGCGTTCGTCGACAGGAAGGTGATCCAGCGGACGACGTACGAATATCAGATCGAAGCCATCGACAGTTCGGGATTACATTCCCGTCCTTCGCCGACCGTGACAGCCCGCCCCTATGACACGGGAGTCAGACCTGAGGTCGAAAACCTCAAGGCAGTCAGGGACCCGCGGACGAAGAACATCACCCTCTCATGGCAGTATCGACCATGGCGGAAGGAAAAAATCTGGTTTGTGATTTACCGCGCGATGGGAAACGCGAGCCTCATGGAACTCGCTTCCGTGGACGGCGCGAAGCGATCGTACGAGGACGATCGGGCGACAGCCATCGGGGTCTATCGTTACGCTATCAAGGTGATGGGCGAGGGGGGCGTGGAGTCCCCTCTGTCGGCCCCGGTATCGGTAACACAATAATCCCGCACTGAACGGAAAGACCTCCGGTGAATCGACCGTCGAACTTTTTTGCAGCCGTGGTGATTGTCCTCGCCGCCGAAGGAGCGGTCGGACAATCGACGTTCGCACAACAATCCCCGGCACCGATCCGGATCACCGGGATGATGAATCTTGCCGGTGAGGCGTACTCCTCACAGGGCATCGACGAGCGCCGTCCGCACGACACGTTTCGCGCTCTCTTTGCTCCGACGCTGGTCATTTATGATCAGATCCGGCTGCCGTTCGAGTTCTACATCACGAGCGAGGATCGGGGGGTGCGCCAGCCGTTCAATCAATTCGGCGTGAACCCACAGCTGTGGGGATGGGTGACACTCCACGCAGGGTATTTTTCTGCGCGGGTCTCCGACCTGACATTCGGCGATGCACGGATGCTCGGAGGCGGCGTCGAATTGACGCCCGGCGATTTCCGTTTCACGTTTCTGTACGGGAAGATCCAACAGGCGGTTGAGGAGGATACCCTGAACGGCTTCCGGGGAGTCTATGATCGCTGGGCGTGGGCCGCAAAAATCGGCTATGGCGCGGAAAGCGCATTCCATGTGCACCTGAACGTCATGCGGGTCTACGATGATTCAACGAGTCTCTCCCATCCTTTGCCCGACATCACTCCCCAGGAAAATTTCGCAGTCTCTCTCCAATACGGATTCCCCCTGATCGGTCACCTGCTCACACTCTCCGGCGAAGTCGCAGCATCGGCATTGACGAGCGACACCCATCTGGCGGAGGTGGGCGATTTCCCCTCCGCACTGAAGAATGTGTTCACGCCCAGAGTCTCAAGCCAGGCGGACGCGGCGGCAACCATGTCACTGGCGATCACACCGGCGTCGACATGGTCATTGAACTTGAACGGCCGCTGGATCGGGCCGGGGTACGTGACGCTCGGGTATCCACAGTTGCCGAACGACCTGGCGGAGGGCACGATCGCCCCGACGGTTCGACTGTTTCAGAATACCGTGACGCTCCGCGGTTCCCTGGGGCTGCAATTCAACAACCTGCGGGATAACCGGTTTTCCACCACCCGCCGGACGATCGGGAACCTGGGGATCAGCGTCCAACCCGCTCCCGAATGGGGCGTCGACCTCCAGTACTCCAACTACGGTATGCAATCCAGTCCGCGAAACGATACTCTTCGCGTCGACAACATCTCCCAGTCGTTTATCCTTTCGCCCCGTTACATGTTCAACGCCTTTGGAGCGGTAAGCACGGCGATGATCACCTACTCACTCCAGGCATTCACGGATTTCAACACCGTCACTGGCAGTCTGAGCGACAACAAAACGAACACCGGCATCGGCACGTGGATCCTCGTCTGGCCCTCCTCGTTGACGCTGACGACCACGCTGATGTACACCTCCTCCTCGACCCAGATGATTGAAACGGTGATCCGGGGAGTGACCGAAACGGTCGGACATTCATTTCTCGACCGGAAACTGACGGCCAACCTTATGTTGGGTTACACGAGGGTACAGACGACGGGAGATAACGGTCAGACCATCGGACGGTTCTCCCTGGCGTACACGCCTTCCACATGGGGAACTTTTACACTTGCCATTTCGAGCAGTCAGTTCATCTACGATCCGCTCTTTTCGAGCCCATCATTCAGGGAGAACACCGGGAGCATCATGTACAGCTATTCGTTCTAGGACGGAATCCGCGATTCCGGGAAAAGCGGATGGATGGGGCTGATTTCCACAATGCATCGCTGAAAGTTCCGGTAGTTCCTTGACATTGACGAAGGAGCCGGATAGTTTTGTAGTGTCGATGCGTACGCGCCGGCTTCCTGGCTCGGGTTTCGGAAGCGCGCTTTCCTACCTCACTGTTTCGGACCCGCAGCACATAGTGATCCACGTGCGAGCGCAGATTCCGAACAATTGCCGCACACCTGTCGCAGATTCTGTCTGTAACTCCGAGACTAACCAGCGTCAGTCGGTTGATCGCTGAACAAGGAGCAATCATGACCTCCGGTCGCAAACGCAAGCGCCCACCGGTTGGACCGATCGTACACGTTCTTGAAGAACTCGCAGCCGCTCCGTTCCTCCTCGCAACAGGAACCGGGAAGGTGATCGCAGCAAATAAGGCCGTCTCTGCGCTCCTCCGGATCCCCCGCCGCACGTTGATGTCCACTCCCCTTGCGGATCTTCTGGACAGCGGGGAGCTGTCAACGACGCTCCTCCGCCGCGGAGCGCGAATGCCGTTGACGGCAACCAGGAAGAAACTCCGCATACGACGCACGGGGAAGGATCCTGTTACATGCTGGGTTCGCATCCGGCGGTTGCAGGACGGAGAAATCCTTGTCGTGCTCGACCCAGTCCGTGGGCGCTCGCCAACGAACCTGCGCAGGCGGGACACGGAGTTCGATCCAATCAATGCGCTGATTGAAAGCAATCATGAATTCTTCGGCATCGCCGATCTCAGCTCTACCATCACCTACATCAACCGCGCAGGACGCGACATGTGCGGGCTTCCGGCGGAAGGCCCGCTGCCGAAGTTAAAGATCCTCGACACGATTCCCGAGTTTTTCCATTCCCGGTTCCTGAACGAGATTGTTCCGGCCGTTCGGCTCAACGGTCGCTGGCATGGCCAGGCTTGGCTTCGACGCTTCGACACGAATGCACATCTCCCGGTCGAGGTGGACGTCTTCACCGTCTTCCACCCCGGGACCCGCAGGCCCGGGCATATCGCCACCGTGATTCGGGATCTTTCTGAACGCGAAAAGACGGAACTTGCGCTGCGACGCCACGCAAACGAACTGACGGCCATCCACCTGCTCAGCACGCAAGTGAATGCTTCCCTTTCCGTCGACCGCGTCATTGAGGCGGCGATGGAAGGGATCATGGCCGCTGTACAGACCGACCGGATGTTCCTGTACCTTCGTGAAGGGGACCGGTTTGTCCTTCGGAGCAAAGACTTCGACTTTGCCGCTGATCCTGACGAGCGCGAGACCGAGTTCCATGTCGCGGAGACCCTGTGCAATCGCGCCGTGCACCAGCAAAAGTCGCTCTGCATCAATGACCTGCGTTCGGGGAAAGGCGATCCTGATCCGGACGTCAACGATTCGCCGATAGATTCATTCGCCGCGCTCCTTCTCCGGAGGGGGGCGCACGTGCTCGGCGTGATCGGGATCGCGTCCTATTCCGGATGCGACTACGAATCGCGCGCACCCTTCCTCGAAACGATCGCCGACACGATTTCGATTGGTTTGACGAATGCGATGCTGTTCACTTCCACCAAAGAGGCAGCCGAGTCGCTCCGAAAGAGCGAGGAGCGCTTCCGTACTCTGGTCGAACAGACCTCCGAAGCGATTATCGTCCAAACAAACGCGCGGTTTGCGTACCTGAACGACGAGGCACTCCGACTTCTCGGGGCGACATCTGCGGATCAATTGATCGGCAAACCGATTATTGATCGCATCCATCCCGACTACCGCGACTTTGTCCGTCAGCGTGTCGCGCAGACGGATGAAGAGAAACGCTCGGTCCCGCTTTCCGATATGGTCTATGTCCGCCTCGATGGATCCTTCGTGTCTGTGGAGTCGGCTGCCGCGCCGATAACGTTCGGAGGTGCGGAAGGGTCGGTGATCTTCGCCTTCGATATCGAGGGGCGAAGAGCTTCCGAACGAGCGGTCCGGGAGAGCGAAGAGCGGTTGAATCAGGCCCAGGCCGTTGCCCATGTCGGAAACTGGGCACTCGATCTCCGTACCCAGGCCATCTGGGGCTCCAACGAAGCCTTCAGAATCTATGGCGTGGATCGAACGACCGGACTTCTCACGCTCAGGATCGTGCAACAATCGGTTCTGCCAGCCTACCGCCCCGCGATGGACCGTGCGCTCCGCCTGCTCATCGAGGAAGGAACACCGTACGAGCAGGAATATCAAATCACGCGCGCGGATGACGGGAGTGTGCGCTTTGTGTACTCGAAAGCGGAGCTGATGCGCGATGCCGAGGGCACGCCGGTACGGGTGCTGGGGGTGATCCAGGATATCACGGACCGCAAACGAACCGAGGCCGAGTTCACGGAGAGTGAGAAACGCTGGCACGCGGTCTTTGACAACTCCGGAATCGGGATCGTCCTGATCGATAGCGCCGGTTTCCCCATCCAATGCAACCGCGCGTTCGAGCAAATGCTCGGATATACCGAAGAGGAATTACGCCACATTCTTTTCACTGATCTGTCACACCCCGATGATGCGGAAAAGGACTTTGCCCTTGCCTCGGAAATCCTCGACGGCAAACGCGAGAAGTACCAGATCGAAAAGCGCTACTTCACCAGGGAAGGAAAGATGCTCTGGGCGAACCTGACCGTCTCCGCGCTGCACCAGAAAGCCGGGAGCGAACGGTTGAGCATCGGCCTCCTCGAAGACATTACGGAACGGAAACACACCCAGGAGGCGCTCCGGGAAAGCGAAGAACTCTATCGGAAGCTGATTTCGACAATTCCTGATGTGATCATCCGGACCGATATCCAGGGATATATTATCTTCATTAACGAAACCGGCTTTCCTGCGCTCGGGTATGAAACCAACGAACGGGTCCTGGGGAAAAACATCCTCTCCTTCGTTGCGGATCGAGACCGTGAGCGGGCAAGAGAAAACATGATGTTCATGCTGGAGAAGTACCTCGGACCCGTGGAATACAGCCTCGTCGGCGATGACGGCGCTTTACGAGAATGCGAAGTGAACGGAGACGTCCTCCGGACAGTCGACGGCGAGCCGTTCGGGATGGTGTTTCTCATCAGGGATATTACCGAGCGAAAGAAGAACGAGGAAGCCCTCCGCGAAAGCGAGTACTTCCTCAGAAAATCCCAGGACGTCGCAAGGATTGGATCGTATTATCTCGACGCAACCAACGGACAGTGGGGGAGCTCCCCTGTGTTAGACGATATCTTTGGGATCCCGTCGTCGTTCTCCCGGGACATCGCCGGCTGGCTGGCCCTGATCCATCCTGACCAGCGGGAGGAGATGCAGCAGTACTTCTCACACGAAATCATGGAACTTCACCGCCGGTTCGACAAAACATACCGGATTATCCGGAACTGCGACGGCCAGGAGCGATGGGTGCACGGGCGCGGCGAATTGCAGCTTGATGAATACGGGAACACGACGAAAATGATCGGGACCATCCAGGATGTCACCGAGCGGACGGAACACGAACTCGCGATCGTTGGCGCGCTTCGGGAAAAAGAGATCCTCCTGAAGGAGATTCATCATCGCGTCAAGAACAATATGCAGGTGATCTCAAGCCTGCTCAGCCTTCAGGGGAGTACGATCGACGATCCCGACACGAAATCGATGCTCTTCGAAAGCATGAACCGCATCCGTTCCATGGCATTGGTCCACGAGCGATTGTACAAGGAGAACAATCTTGCGAGCATAGATTTCCGGGACTACCTGAACAGTATGGCTTCGGAGCTTTCGCGATCGTATCCACGCCACGATATCACGGTGCGCGTCGACGCTGAATCGATGCAGGTCGGCGTTGATCTCGCGATCCCATGCGGACTGATCGCGAACGAATTGATTTCCAACTCCTTCAAGCACGCATTCCCGAACGGCCGGGAGGGTTCCGTCCTCGTGTCACTCCGAAGCCTCCCTGGCAGCCGCGCTGAATTGCGGGTCCGTGACGACGGCATCGGCTTTGCGATGCAAACCGACGATCACAACGGCGAGACGCTTGGCCTGACGATCATCAATGCCCTCGTCGATCAAATCTCGGGGCGCCTCTCCACTGAACGACGCCATGGAACATCCGTCGCGGTGGAATTCCCCGTTTCGTGACACGCACAGGGCGCTGGGAATGATAGTCTACCATCCTCATCGTGGAAGAATAGTTCTCTCCAGTCAGTCGATAGACAGAGGTCCTACTCGCGGCTTCGTTTCGTCCATCGACAATTCATACGTCCCCGCTATGGAGTATCGGACAGAAGGTGAACCACTGATTTTGAGGCGCTTGGCTCTGGCGAGCTTCTGCAATGTGAGCGGGAGGTGGACCCGGGGAACGGTCCCCAGCTCAATGGAGTGTTGGTGACAGATCTACGACGCAGAGACGAGAACCACAAGACTTCCTCGGAAGCCTGGTAAATCTCCGATCGTTGGGAATAGGGAATGCGACGGTGAATCTCCCGGAGTTTACCTGGGAGCTGTTTCCGACATCCCCTTTTGCTGATGCGAAGACAGCATCACCTCATACTCATACACGACAGGCAGGGGCAAGCCAACGACAGCTCCGGCGAGTGTCCCCAGGACAGCACCCGCAAAAACTTCATTCGGTCGCGCTGACTCCGGATGCATCCCTCCGGATTCACTTCCGCTGAATCTGGCCACAAACGCCCCGAAGGCACCACCGACGCACGCCGTGACAATACACGGTATCAGATGATTGAAGTGCTTCACGGAGGCGATCGTACGCGTCGGAGCGCTCCAGTGGAATCCGCGAATGGAATCGCAAAGCACGATGCTGTCACTCGTGGCGAGATATAATGGTCCTTGAATCACTTGATCATCAATCAGCGTAACCGTAACAGTTGTGCCGCGATACATTTCTTCGAGTTCGCGAAACGACGTCCGGGATGGCTCCCAGTAGTGTTGCGTCGGAGCATCGGCAAGTTCCGATGTAAAACAACCGGAGAAGTCGAACAACGCGACAATGAAAAGGCATCTCACCTGAAGGTTCATGGGATATCCCATCGCGGCCGGCAATCGCTTTTCGTTCGTGCACCTGAGCAATACGCGGCGGTCTTCGGCAGCGCAGCACTTCGATTGCTGGTGCCGGTCCGAGCCGCACCGCGCGCGTTAAAACGCTATTCCTATCTGCAGACCGGGCCAGACGAAAAATCCGTCATGGACAAGAAAATAGACGCTTCCGCGAAAGAGGAATCCGCCGTCAGAACGGAACTCAAATCCCGGGCCGATATAACCGTACGAACCCGAAGCGCTGCTGGAGAATGGCCCCGAATCTGTGGAGCCCGACACGAGGACGACTCCGCCCGAGAGACACGGCGAAGCATTGCTTCGCAACGCATAGACTCGGGCTCCGACGCTGAAGAATGTCACGCTTGCGCCGGACCCACCCAGGAGTGAGGCCCCCAGTTCAATCCCGAAATTCGGTGTAACAGTGCGTTGATACGAAAATGAATACACAAGACAACGGCCGAGTAGCTCAAGCGAAATGTCGTTCGGGAGGGTTTTCTTGCTTTCCTGTGCAGTACCCTGGGACACAAACAGCAAGATGCCTATCAGCGTCAGCGTTGTAATCCTTTGAAAGCAGGTCATGGGAATCTCCATGTTCTCGATGGTTCGAATATCAGCGAATGAACTCTCCGATGATCGCGGCAACGACGTCGCCCACCGCGGAGAGGGGCGGAGCGCTGCTCAGCCGAGCCAATTGGAAGGTACATTATAGATCATCGATCGTCAATACATTCGATGAATCTCGATCGGGAATCTGCGAATTTCAAATCCTAAAACACCACTGAACCGGGGAAAAGAACAAAAACGGATTCCATAGTTGCGGCTGGCCAGGGGTTTACCTGGTTCCCGCTCAGGGAGGGCGCGGTAGGAAGAGAGGTGTCGAGAACACCCACGGAGAAGCACGTGAATCCTCGGAGCAAGTCGGCAAGCACCTGGCCGTCGCAATCATGCCGCCGTCCGCCACGCGTCCTTCCCGAGGATTCCCTGACGATCGAGAATCTTCCGTAGTTGCGGTTCAAGACCTGCTTCCTGGGCACTTCGCTGGATCCGCTTGACGAGTTCATCGTATGCATTCTGATCCGGGATCTGGTGAATCTGAAATGTCAGTGTCTGGAGCAGATTCAACGTCTTCCTCTTTTCCATGAAGATGAACCCGACGACCCCACAAGCGAGCACCGCGAGGATGACGAGAAGGAGCGTGGCGTTTTTCTGAACAAAGGACAACTCCTGTTGAAGAAGCGGCCTGAGATTCGTCCCGAACTGCATGGCAACATGCACCATCGCCGTATCGATGATCGAAGCGATGTCGGCTTTTGTGTCTGACCCGAGGAGCTGGTTGCGCATCGCGCCGACAAGTCGCTGCGTTGAATCGCCAAGCAGTTCAGTCCGTAGCGCGGCAAGGTGGTTTCTTGTGGCCGTGCCGATCAGCTCGTTTCTGATCGCGGCAAGTTGCTCCCGTGTATGCGCACCCATAAGGCTATCGCGGAGTCTTTCCACCCAGGCTCTGGTCGCATCACCAAATATCGTGTCACGTGTTCTTCTCGCCTGGTCGGCCAGCGCTCTTCCCAGTCCCGAGAGAAGCGTATCGAGCTGGCGTTGCGTCTGCACGCTGGTAAGCGTGTCCCGAACTCCCCGCACTACAGAACTGCCGATGGTGTCGGCTTCCCCCTGAATCCCGGTTCCCAGACCCTCTCCCAGATCTTTGCCGATTTGCATCATCGAACAGCCGGCACACAGCAGGACAAGAATGATACAGGCGGCGAACAATGTCTTCATGGTCCGGTCTCCCTCATACAAAAACAGAAATGTTCTCCGCCGGCTCGTCGCCGGCGGTTGGGTAAGATTCAGGTTCGGTGGCTCAGGACTTGGTGAAGATTTCTCGAAGACGCGAGAGGGCGAGGGACGGGGTCTGGATTTCCTGCAAGCGTCGGTGAATGAAGCGCAGTACCCGGACAGACCTGCCGTTGAAGACATCACGGTAGTGCTTCATCAACATCAGTCCGCCAAGGTACGCGGTATAGTTATCGAGAAGGAGAGGGTGGACATAGGAATCCGTGCGTACGCGGTCTCCGCCGAATTCCAGGACAAAGAGGGAAAACGGCAGCACGCAGGCTGAGAACACGACTTGTTCTTTTGTGAGATCATCCAGAATCGTCTGGATCCCGTCGAACACGACGTTACTATCGTGGAAGAGGATGATCCCGTTGTCGGCCAGGACACTTCGACAGAAGCGGAAATCGTCTGCAACGGCCTTTGCGGTATGCTCGCCATCAATGAAGCAGAGGTCTGGCGGATCGGTGACGACCGATGCATCAATCTGGGAGGTGGAGGCCTCAATGCATTGAACCTTTGCGACGCTCCCGGGCGCGATCGCCTTGAGGTTTTCCAGCATCAGTGAAGTGGAATTGTGCGGATACGGAAGGACATCCCCGCGGTTGTCCGGAGGATCAGAAGGTCTGATATCGATGGAATAGAGTTTCCTGCACCGCGGGTCCAGCAAATGGGTCTGGAGGCTTCCCCCCATGTACGACCCGATTTCAAGATACACGTAGGACGTACCGCGGTTTCGAATGACGTTCTGCAATGCAAGGAGGGACCGCTTGTCTCCCGACTCCAGCTGCGAGTAGACCCCGTCGTAAAGGGTTGGATCACATGTCCGCAGAAGGTCCTCGAAGCCCAGCACAGGTTTGTTTTCCTGCAGGACGCGATCCATAGAAGTCAGTACCGTCAAGTGACAATCGTGAAGGTGAGAGAGAATCACTCAGCGGAAATCCGCCTGCCCCCCGCGCTGAGATACGTCTCGAGCTCCTTTTTCGGGATCTTCCCCGCCAGGACAACGCTGTCGGCACCTGCATAGGGAAAGTAGACATCTCCGTGATAGAAGTACGCTCCACAGATGAACACAACATTGTTGACGCCGAGTTCCGCGTCGCCTGTGGTTTCGGAGTCCGTCGTCGGCCGGAGGAGCGGCTCGGTCCTACACACGACGAAATCGGACCCGGTCTGATCGCCGACGGCAATCCCGAGGTCGTATTCGCGTTGTCCGTCCGACCTCCTGTTGCCGACATGATACAGGATGAGCCATCGGCCACCGGAAAGAGGGAGCGGAGGCGCTCCGCCGCCGATCCAGACGTCCTTGAATTCGCTGTTTGGGATGGGTTTCATCAGAACACCCGTGGTCCTCCATTCGCCGAAGAGATCGTCCGCGACGGCGCGATGGATGGACAGGGCATTGTCCCCTTCCATCGGTCGATGAAGAAGGTGGTACTGTCCATCGATGCGGGAGGGGAACACCATGCCGTTCTTGTTATCGATCGCATTCAACGTTCCACGGAGGGGTCCATGCTTCTCCCAGTGAACGAGGTCCTCACTCGTTGCCATCGCGATACGAATCCGGTTCTTCTCCTTTCCGGATGCGTATGCGGCGTAGACCATGAAGAACCGGTCTGCGATCCGGGTGATCCGGGGATCTTCAACTCCCAGGTCTTCGTACGCGAACTCCGGGGTGATGACCGGGGCATCGAGGCGGACGATACACTGCAGGTCCGGCGTGAGCACCGCGAGCCCGAGCGATGACCTGCGGTAGTCATGCAATGGCGTTTCGGCTCCCTGCGCCCGGTAGTAGAGAAAGCACAGGGCTCCATGATGCCGCAAGCGTTCCTTCGTGGTTGCATCGACCGGAAGAGCGTTGATCGCCGCATTCAGCAGCTTCCGATCCTCAACCAGCACGACGGCCGGGTTGAAGACGACTTTGTTCTCCCATGGATGATCACTGATCCGTCGAAGGATCGGTTGACCGCCGTTGAGCCGCTCAACCCGGGGTGGTGGTGAAGTATTCGTCATACATTAACGTCCGAATTCCAGGAGTAGACGTTTCTTCAGGCTCTCTTGCGAAGAGGATGAACGGAATGCGATTGTGCGTGTTGTTCCGGCATCGATGTCGACGACGTTGTCGTCAAACGCCGCGTCTTCGCCGGAGATTTCCAGTCGGACCCCTTTTGCAAATTTCACCGCCGTGATGTGTGCAAGGAAGTTCTCCTGCGGACCGGGCAGAATTTCGATCTCGAGTCCAGGATCAGGCAGCGTAAGATGCTTGGGCTCCGCGAAGAAGTACCGGTTGTCGGCTAGCGTTCCCTTTTCGTCCCGCCATTCTGCAAGGAGATACTCCGTTGACGGGTCCAACCCCGCCAGCATTTTCTCATCGGCCGTCAGCACGACTCGCGACGAATTTGCCGTCAATCTGCATGGTACGCCCTTGGACCAAACGATCGTGCCGTCAAACGACCTCCGGGACACCAGGACCGTTCCCTTCAAGGGAGCCGGGAGATCGCTCGTCAGCCACAGTCGGATGCCCACGTCTTTTCGCTGGAAACTCAGCAGCACGGGAGCGAAGAACCGTTTCGCATAGAAGTATGCTGCCTTCGGCCTCAAGGCGCTGTCCACAACAGCCCAGCTTGTGACCGGCCAGCAATCATTGAGTTGCCAGAACAGCGATCCCGCGGTATCGAACTTCCTTCGTCGCCAGTGTTCGACAGCGCGCTTCAGCGCTTCGGCCTGCACCAGTTGTCCGAGATAGGTGAACCGCGAGAATTCCGTTTCGATGCGGAAATGTCCGCTCATGAAGCGCATGAGCCGCTCCGGCCCTTCGACCTGTTTGTTATGGTACTCCATAACGACGCTCTGCGGATGGCGGTCCTCCGGGAGAGTACATTCTTCCATTGTCTTCACGTTTGCCGGGGCCTGAAATCCGAACTCCGTCACAAACCGGGCGGTGTCATTTTCATACGCGGCGTAGTCCTTCCAGCAACTCCAGACCAGCCACTGATGATGATTGCCGTTCGATTCGTCGTTGGGAAAACCTTCGCCAAACGGTGAGCTCCGCCAGTAGGGGCGCGTTCCGTCGAACTTCCTGCAGGCCTCCGGGAGTACGTTGCGAAAAATCATGGCGCCGGTCATCTGATCGGGATGCTTGCCGGGGTTTTGCGTGCAGAACAACCATTCGCACTCGTTGTTCCCGCACCAGATCGCTATGCTGGGATGGTTCCGGAGGCGCTTGATCGCCCGCTCTGCTTCTTCGCGGACCGCATTGAGGAACCACGTTTGGTCCGGATATTCGCCGCATGCAAACATGAAATCCTGCCAGACAAGGAGCCCCATCCGATCACACGCATCGTAAAAACGATCATCCTCATAGATCCCGCCGCCCCATACCCGCACCATATTCATATGGGCGTCGCGCGCCATGCCGAGAAGGGTATCATACCGTAACCCGTCAATCCGCGGAAGGAAATTGTCTGCCGGAATCCAATCGGCGCCTTTGCAGAAGATTTTTCTGTCGTTTACGACCAGGACAAACGACTTCCCTGCCCGGTCCTTCTTTTGCAGGAGGCGAATCGTCCGGAGGGCGAATGGAAGAGTATACTCATCAATGACCGTCCCGTCGCGGGCAAGGACGAGCATGGCGCTGGACATCGCCTGTTCGCCCTGGCCGTTCGGCCACCAGAGCCGCGGTCGGGGGATCCTGAGGACCGCAGAAACCTTCCCGTTCTTTACGGTGCCTCCGGCTTCCAGTGGTGTTCCGTCCACCGACACCCGAAACCGGACCGCTCCCTTTTGGTGTTTCCCGCCTTCGACGTCGGCGGTGAATCGAACAACGGCTTCGCGCGCATTGAGAGAAACGACCTGAGCGAATGGATCGCGAAGAACCGCATCCGAATATCCCTCGATCACCATCTTCCGCCAGATCCCCGACGTCGTCAGCTTTGGGCCCCAATCCCAGCTGAAGGAGTATTGGGCCTTCCGCACGTACACGCGATGGGGTTCGAGTGCCACATTGAGCGCTCCTTCTCTCTTCTCGAGCGCTTTCGACCGAGCGACGGGCGAATCAAATAGAATCTCGATCGTGTTTATTCCGGGGCGCAGGACGCGACGGACATCAAAGGAATGCTCGATGAACATATTTGCAGTGGCACCGACGGCCTTCCCGTTGATGACGATTGCGGCATACGTGTCAAGCCCGTAGGCACACAGCCGGACCGTCCTCTCCCGAAGAAGAATTTCGGGGACTTCGAAGGTCCTCCTGTAACGCCACTGGACGGCATCAACCCACTGGACCTGCGTCTCATTCATCCGAAAAAATGGGTCGGGGATGACGCCGTTGTTCATCAGATCTGTATGCACCGTCCCGGGCACGACGGCGGGCAACCAATCCTTTGCCTTCGCACACGACTCAGGGACAGCGCCGGAATTCTTTTCAGCCTTAAACTCCCACGCCCCGTCTAAATCCAGCTTCATCATGGTTTTTCCTGATCGGACAACGTTGATCAACGCACGAAAGGAGTTTCACAGGGAACAGGGAACAGCGGGGGTAGTTCGGAGTCTGAGACTGCGAGACGACGCGACGCTGAGACGGTGAAGCGATGATCGTCCTGCCCGGTGTTCCGGATTACCTGACGAGAATCATCTCCTTCGTTGCCGTAAAACTGCCAGCCTGTAATCGATAGAAGTACACCCCGCTTTCCAATCTTCCCGCATCGAACGTAAAGGAATACCTGCCCGCGGGGTAGTGGCCATCAGCCAGAACAGCCACCTCTCGACCAAGGAGATCATAAACCACCAGCCTCACCATACTGTCCCCTGTCCACTTCCCAGCGCTCTAGCCCCGCCGAAGGGGAGACGGGGAGACTTGGAGAAGGGGAGGAAAAGCGTGATACGGTCAACGAAGGAGAAGCATCGTCCGAACCGCGGAAAATGACCCAGCAGTCAAGCGATAGAAATACACGCCACTTGCCAGGTTCGTTCCGTCGAACGTAAACGAGTATATCCCAGCCGGATATCGACTGTTTGCCAGCGTTGCCACCTGACGACCGAGAACGTCGTAGACCACCAGGCGAACATCACTGTCCCCTGTCCACTGCCCGTCTCGAACGGAGTTCGAGACGAGGTCTCGTCCCGCCGAAGGCGGGACGGATACCCTGATGACTGTTTTCGGATTGAACGGGTTCGGGAAATTCTGCTCCAACGCCGTTGTCGTCGGCAGATCAAGATCACTTTGATTTGCTATGGAAGTCGTTACCAGCGTCCCAATCTCCGCAAGAGAGAGACCGTAGTCGTAGAGTCGAATCTCGTCGAGGACGCCGTTGAAATTATAGTTGTCGTCCCCCGGGAGGTCCTGTCCGATCGTAAGCGCCACCGACGTGGTGTTTACGGAGCCGCTGAAGGGGGTAAAAGCATCGAGCTGACCGTTCAGGTAGAGCTCCATCTCCGATCCATCGAAGACCGCAATCACGTTATAGGTACTATCGAGGGAAAGCGGGGTCTCAGCGTCGAGGTCACGCACGGCTCCTTGCGTGTTCTTCACGGTGAACCGAAGCGTATTGGTCGACGGCGAAAGGGAGAGTTTCCAACGGTTTTGCCAGTTTCCGTGGGAGATGATGTACTGCTCCCGGGACGGGTACAATGCACCGACCTTCAACCAGAGACTGAGCGAGAGTGCATTTTGAAAATTGAGCGAGGTATCGTTCGGCACATCAATGGAACTGGTGGTGCCGTTAAAGGCGTACGCGGAATTCAGATTGCCGTGCCGATCCGCGACAAGCAACGCTCCAGTGACGGCGCCGTTGTGTCCGTGCCCTGTCGCGTCTAGGGCATTCCCCGAAAAAGGGTAGAAGGCCACAAGCGAACCGTGCTGCACCACAGAAAGATCCCGGACTTCGAGCTTCACGCTGTCCGTCGTCGAACCTCCCAGACCATCATCGACTCTGCATGTGACCGCATAGTCTCCGGCGATGGACGGCGCAGTCCACGCAATGGCAGCACCGGTGCCGTTAATGGCTCCCGCAATTGATGACCAGGTGTAGGAAAGAGAATCTCCGTCGGGATCAGTCGCGACGCATCCGATCGATGACGTTGATCCAAGGTTCACTTTCCGAGGTATTGCGTTGAACTTCCGAATGGAGGGAGGCGCGTTTGTCCGTTGGACAACCTGGATCGTGTCCATTCCCACTGTCTGTCCACCCTTCCCGTCGGTAACGACGCATTGGACGGTAATGATGCCCGCGAGGCCGGGCGCAGTCCAATGGATGACTGATCCTCCGCCCGTGAATCCTCCGCCGGATGTACTCCAGGCATAGCGCAAGGAGTCATTGTCGCGGTCCGTCGCCGTACAAAAGATATCGGTCTGCCCTCCCACCACGATCGGTTGCGTCGCCGGTGCGACCGCTTTGATCCGCGGGGGATAATTTGGGACGGCGTTGCCGGAACGATAGTCGACGACGATACTATCGATCAACAGGTGGTCCAACTGATACGTGATTACCCCGCCTGCGGGAGCAATCACCAGCACTACCGGGCCATCAGATGGAAGGGGTATGGTTGTCGGACCGGTCGCGCCATGGGCAATGACGGTCTTGGTGACCGTATTGTAGAGGTCATGGAGTCCGGCGCCGACATCGACGACGACTGGCGTGTCCACGGGGTAGGGATTGTAGAGCAGATACGTCTGGTACGCCTGTGCGTGGAAATAGTCCGTCTTCAGCAGATTGACCCGGAGAACCATCGGGACATTTGTGGTATCGACCAGTCCTGCAAGGATGCCAACGTGTGAAGCGCCGTACAGTGCGAAATTGGTGGGCGCCCATCCGCCCTGAATCGCGTTACCCGTGATGTACGGCGAGATCGCCGCATTCGTAGGCATGAACTGACGGAGCGATTCGTGCGCGATGACCGATGACGAATCATATTGATGCCCCCATGGGGCGCTATCCTGGTGACTATCGGGGAGAGCGTTGGTGTAGAACAGGCGGGAGGCATTGGCAAGGTTCAGAATCCATCTCCCGATCGCCCGTGCGTATCGATCGTCGTACCGTACGAGGGGCACAAGCGCGCCGGCCTGCTCGACGCCGTTCATGAAGAATGGGTAATCGTTACTGTGATTGATTTCACCGATGAGGCCGGAACAGTCGTAGCCTCCCCAATTGCCTACCGAGACACCCCATTGCCGTATCGTATTGTCGCCATTGGAAAAACACCAGTTAAGCATCTTTGTCAGATCATACGTCGTCCCGAGTTCCGCGTTCATCCGTGCAGCAGCGACCACGCCATAGGGCAGCTGCAATTCATATGAAGGGTTCGTCGTGTACACCAGCAGCGATTCCATCGCGAGTTCCGACCCGATCCGGTAGCGTTCCTGTCCGGTGACACGGTAAGCCTGGTAGAGCATCCACGCTATCGCCCCGGCCGCTTCCGGTTCCACGTACGTCGAAGAGTTGTCCGGCGTCATCGTCTGAAGATTGAAGCCGCGGTGGTTGACGTTGGCGATGCTCCATGGCGCATCGCTCCCTCCCATTGCCGTGACTGCGGCAAGCCATCGATCGGCGACCGCTAGGAATTGTCCAGCGAAATCCGATGTCGCGGGGTAAAGACTGTACAGTTGAAAGAAGAACACGTTCGGCATCGTATCGTACCACCAATCGTCCCAATTGGATCCGCTCGGCGAATTGAGATAGACATTCAGGCCGTTTGCCTTGTTGAACCATTCACGACACATCGCGACCCAGTTCATGCCCTGCTGATTGCTTTTGTCGATGCCAGCAAGCGTGGCGCCCACCACGGCCGGGATGCAGTTGATCGCCTCACCTCGCGAGAGGGACGATCCGACATACGACTGCAGGGCAAAAGTCGTGCTCCCCGGATAGTTCACGGTCGCAGCAAACGTTTTCGACAGCGGCAAATATTGACCCTGCAGTCCGGTATTGAAAACGAGGGAGTCGTATCCCGCCGCGACTTTTTTCCAGTCCCGCATCAGGTACGGCGACGGGGTCGCAGGCATCAAATCGATCCTGGGGATCGATACCTGTTGTGCTTCCGATTTTCCGGCGACCAAGGCAATGACAAAACATGTCAGACAGGAAAACCAATATGTCGAGATTGAAGTTCGACCGGATGTCATTGGAGTCGTTCCCGGAATGCTTTGCTCTCCTGATTCTCGAGGACTTCCAGGGTGCCGTCTGTCGTGTCGATCGCGACCGTCACTTCATCGCCCGTGCGGTTCTGAAAGAGTGCTGCGGTCCAGTCTTTCGTGTGAAGGTTTTTGATTTTCAAGTACGACAGATACTTTGCCCCTCCGTGGGAGGATTCCAGTTCGAGGAGCGTTGACAGGGCCTCGATTGTCGATTCGGCCCCGGAATTTTTATTGATCGTCGAGGAATCTCTGATTCCATCGAAGCCGCGGCCGGTTGCGCGATCGTACATCGGTATTCCTGTCACATTGTCGCCCAGGAGCCAGGACCCTGCGAGGCCCGCCATAATGAGATACTTGCGTTCCCCGGTCGCCTCCGAAAGGCGCAACAATCCAACGGCCATGGGTCGAACGGCATAGGATATCTGCTCGAAACGAACGCAGCTGTCTTTTCGCGCGAGATCGCATTCCTTCATAAATCCATCGATAAGCAGTCTGCTATAGAACCCGTTCGCTTCACGCTCCGCGGAGGCAATCATCGCGCGATCACCGAGACGCTTCCCTGCCGCCGCCAGGAATTGTGTCTGGCCGTTCCCCCACATGTGCCACTGTGTTTCCCAGGACCGATGAAGACCGAACGGATACGTTGTCGGCGAACCATCCTGCATGACCATGATCCCGTCTGCAAGCCGGCGGATCATGCCGTTGAGGAGGGAGTCTTCTCCCGTCGCGGCATACGCCTCCAGGCCGAGGCAGAGCTCCGAAGTAACGTCTGCGCCGGAGTCGTACAGGAGCCATCGGGGAACCCGGAATCCCGAGATCTCCGACGTTTTTTCGTATCGTCCGAGAATCCTCCCGACATACGGGAGAGATCGGGAAAAGGCTCGCTGAAGACGTCCGGCAAACACCGGGTCTGCGGTTCTGAAGACCCTGTACCCCGTTCCGAGAGCCCAGAGTGCGCGAGCCGCCCACCAGCCAAACGATTTGACGCTGGTCCTTCCCGTTCGATTGATCGCATGATCTTTGTAGACGAAATTATAGAACTGTCCGTCGGTGTCCTGCATCGCGAGGACGAACTTTAGCAGCGCTCTGGCATGGGCGAGACTTGCGGGATCCTTCTGCAGCTCGAAGTGACGGAGGTACAGCACCGCCGCACGGGCAGCATCGTCGACACATGCGGTACCTTCCACGCCGGCGTCCGCGGCGTCGAACCACCGGTAATCCGGATAATTCGAATATACGTGGATGATATCGACGGTGTCGCCGTTGAGGCGGATGGTTTCCGTGAGATCGCGCAGGTGGCGGAAGTTGACCAGAGACGGCTGTGCGCACGCAACCTGCGTGAGGCCGAGGGCACCCACCACGAGCGTACGACGAAGAGCCCGCGGGAGATGGAATCGTGTGAGCGTCATAACCCGGGCTTTACGATACTTTTCAACGTCAACCCTTCCCGCAATGCGGCGAATGCATCATGGACGCCATCAAGCGGAAAATGCCGGATGTCCAGCTCCTCCGCTTTGACCGCTTTCGCCTTCAGGAGCGATGCTGCCCGCGTGAAGGTATGAGGGTTCACGTAGGAACCAACGACGGTCAGCTCTTTTGCATAGATCGCGTTCGGCTCGATTTCGATCGTCTCCCCGATCGGGCAGACTCCGAAGAACTCAACGGTGCCCCCACGCCGGGCGAGATCGAGACCCATGCGCATGGTCTCCGGCCTCCCGACACATTCGATGACGACGTCCGCGCCGACCTGAGTCAGCTCCCGGACCCGCGCCGCGACATCGTCCGCGGCAGGATCCAGGACAACATTCGCACCGAGGCGCTTTGCGAGACTGCGCTTCTGCGGCCGAAGTTCGATCACCATTGTGACTGCCGCTCCCGCGCGGATCACCAGCTGGAGCATGATGAGGCCGGCAGCCCCCCCACCCAGAATGACGACACTGTCGCCGGGCCTGACGTTCGCACGGTCCAGGCCGTGAACAATACAGGAGACGGGCTCGATCAAGGCACCTTCATCAAAGCTCAGTTCTTTCGGGAGCTGATGCAGTTGTCGGACAGGCACAATGGAATATTCCGCCATCCCGCCGTCGATATCGACGCCGAGCGCACGGAGGTTGCTGCAGAGATGCACAAGCCCGCGACGGCAGTAGAAGCACGTCCCGCACGAGATGTTGGGGTCCACCGCCGCCCTGGTTCCTATCTGCACGGACGATCCCTTTCCCGCATCCTCCACGATGCCTGCGTACTCGTGTCCGAGAACGACGGGCGGCGTCGACCGCGACCGACCATCGATGATGTGCAGGTCTGTCCCGCAGATTCCGCATGCCTCGACATGAACAAGAACCTCGTCTTCCCCGAGACGCCGCAAGTCCTTATTGACGATACGGAACGTTCCGGCCTTCTCAAACAATGCCGCTTTCATAAAGCCTCTATGGGAAAAGAACCCGGTCAAAAATTTATGACGACGGTCTGGACATTGTCCACCCCTTGCCACCGTACCTGTGTTACCCGATGGCCCGGTATTTGTCCAGAGAGCCGAATGTCATGGACGATTGCCCCATCGACCGTAACTTTGCGCAGCGGCCCGATCGATGCGATCTCTGCCGAAAGGCTGTGGCCTTTGAAGGACGATACGATCAGAACCAGCCTCCTGCGAGCGTTCTCGTAGCGCACATCGTGGACGATCGCGTTGATCCGGAGCAATGCCGGAGATTCCGTCCCGGCGAAACCCACATCCCACGATCGGCTTGTTCCGAGACGTAAAGGGACAACGCGCGAGGGAACAGGAACACCGTCGGCCACCACTCCTCGCTCACCTCGAGAAAGTCGGACATCTTTCCCCCCTCGAAATTCAAATACACACCGGGCGGTGTCGAGCGCAGAAGGGAAGGACGTCGAGAGCGTGATGTTCCATTCTGTCTCCTCGAACCCGAGCAACCGGTACCCGGTCAACAGCGTGAACCCCGCTGCCCACATGAACGAAGGCTTGTCGATCTTCCCGTACGCGGGAGATCCGGGATCGGAAAAACGGTATTCGTAAAACGCAGGCTGCCCCATGGGACTATTGGCGATTCCATCCAACGTCATTGTCGATCGATAGAACCTGTATGCATCGTCCAGTCTCCCGGAAGACTTGAGCGCGAGCGCAAACCAGGCGTTGTCGTGCGGCCAGACGCCGCCGTTCGCATAGAGGTATGGATCGCCCGCTTCGTTATCTGCGAAATGAAACCATGCGCGCATTGAATCGGTGTGAAAATCCGCCGGCATCGCGGTCCTGATTCCAAGCCCGGGGGCAAGCAATTCGCGTTCGGCCGTGGTGAGCAGGATCTTCGATCGGCTTGAATCAAGAATGCCGAATGCCGGCGCAAGAAGAGAGCCCATATAATAATGAGGATCCTTCCTCCCGGAATTCACATTGATGAGATACCCCGCATGATCGTCCCACAACCGTGCCACCAGGCCTTCCTCCATCAACGTCGATGTGTGCTCCAATTTCTGCAATCGTGGTGAATACCGTCGAAGGAAGGAACTGATGAAGAGATATTCACGGACTGCTCTGACAGCAAGCGTGGTCATGTACGCCCGCGGTCCTTCGTTCTTCCCGATATCCCACCAATCGGGCGCTCCGGCATACATCAGATGGTCGGCATGCAATTGGCGCAACGTGTAGTCGATGCTCGTGGTGAGGAGCGGATAGAGGTGTGCGATCAGCGTAGAGTCTCCCGTATGCCGCAGGTAACTCCCCGCCGTCAGAATGAACCAGAAATGATTCCAATCGTCGGGAGGGCAGTACTCGGTTTTGAATCCGTCATCTCTCCAATAGTATGCGTGAGGGATCACATTGCCTTTTGCATGACCGGCAATATACTGGAGATCCTTCCGGACGCGGCCGGGATCGAACGCTACGGCGGCAAGATCGGTGAGCAGCATATCGTGAGTAAAGAAGAAGTTGTATTCCGCGGGGCATGGCATCGGGACAACGTGGCCGTCGAGATAATGCGCGTTGGCTGCAAGAAGAGCCCTCGACCAGAGCGCCGCCCGATCGATCCACGGGTCGCCGGTCCTCAGAACCGGACGATACATTGCGGACGAATCGACGTACCGGTTGTATGTTTCCACATCCCGGGACCAGGTATTGCGGAGCGTGTCCACAAGATGCGTGATTTCTCTATTCCGGCAGCTCGCGATGACCAGGATGATGGCCATCGAATCGCCGGGAGCGACGGTCTTTTCATATGTGAACGCATTGCAGCCGGGGACAACGTGTTCCCCGACCGGACCACGAGGCAACGCACCACCCCGCCACGACGACGTTCCCGTGTCGCTGATTGAAAGTTCCGACGCATCCATGACCCAGCCCGTCGGAAGCTCCCCCATATTCTGGACAACCAATCCCGCCATTGCGGTCTGCGCCTGCGCAAAGGTTGATATCACTGCGCTCTTCGGTGCGTCGTAGCGGACTGTCACCGAATCGAATCTCGCGTATGTCTGACAGGTTCGGAATGCCGTCTTAAGGTGCACGTACCCGGTCAGACGGTGCTGTAGGGTCCCGCGGTTCACAAACGTAATGCTCACGGCAAGCATCGGTTCCTTCATCCCGAACTCATACCGGATCGAGCAGTCGAGGCTGTCGAATCCACGATCGAACCTCACAGCCTGCGGCTGCAGAACGTACTCCCAGTGATTGCGACCGATCCACCGGGGGGCCCCGCCGTCCATCTGCAACCCCACCGCCATCGGACGCGAGTCGCCGCGTTTCCAATAGTCAGTGCTGAGATCTATGCTGTTCGCCACCGGATAATAGAAGGAGATGCGCGAGGGAAGCGGGCGGCTCTCATGAAATTCTGCGCCCGCGAACGGTCCTCCCACCTCGACCTGACCATACCCGCCTGTAAACCGGTACTCAAGCGGATGGGACGGGTGCTGAGCCCATGCCCCCCAGGCGAATACACAGGCGAGAAAAGAAATACAGAAGAGAATGCGCAAGATACTGAGCATCGGCAGGTGTCCTGTGCTATTGACGGAGATCGTTTCGGCGAAGGCGAAGGAAAGACGAACCCGACCCCCCGAGAGTGCAGTCAACTGCGATCGACGAACCGTTCTGTTCGAACCGGATAACGCTCTTGGAATTTGCCGGTCCTGCTGAAAAGACAACCACCTCGTGATCATACTCGAACGCTAAGACGACAAGATCCGGTGCATCGCATCGCGGGTGGAGGTCCTTCCCGACCTGGACCGGAAAGCGGCTCTTTACCAGCGCAGAGGCATAGAGCACCCCGTCATGCAGCAGAGCGCTCAGGTCGATCCCGTGGACCGAGAGATTCTTTACGGCAAGCCATCCCCACTCGGACGGAGTAGCGGGATTCAGTTCGATCTCCGTCAGAGAACACCGGAGACCAAGCAGACCTTCGACGGCAAGCCAGAAATAGGTCGGAGGCGCCCACGGACTCAACGACATTCCCCGGCTGCGGTAATCCAGGCCATTCATTCGCTCCGGGAGCTCTCCAGGCACCACCGCCCCAAACTGCGAGGGACGGTCTACTTCGGAGATCTTATAGATGTTCCGGAGAGCCTCCGCCACCATTGACGGCTGGATGGTGCGAAGGCCATACGCGATCCACGCCGTCAGGTTCGGCCAGACACCCCCCCGGAGTTGATAGTCGGCATCGGGATCAAAATTCCATTCGCCGGGCGGAACGGTGCGTGCGCCGTATTCCGTCCAGAAATCAGGCTCTATGAGCCGGTTGAGAATCTTCTCGCGAAGATCCCTGTCAGCAACCTCAGTCAAAACGGGAAAGATCAGGTCACCCGTAACGTCATCATGGGGGACGCCGTCATTGTCAATGTTGAGAAGGAAAAACCCGGAGCGACCCGACTGCAGTCGCGCGTGGATTTCCTTTCGCAGGGCCCTGGCCGCCTCCGAGAACATTTGGGCATCGTTCTCCAGCCCCAGGTCCTGTGCAACACGGCTTGTCATCTGGAGCGCGAGGTAGCATTCTGCATTGATTTCGGTGACCGCCCCCGAGAGCGTATAGCGATCAATAATGTTCCGCCAACCGCAAATCCCCCATACGTTCGTCCCCGATGCCGTGCACGTAACCAGCCCGCCCTTCCGTTGCGCGAGGATCCATTCGGAGGCTTTCTTCATGCCTGGGTAGACACGACGCAAAAACTCCGCGTCCCCCGTGGTCCATGCGTGGTGCGCAAGCGCCCAGACAACAAGAGGAGTATCATCATTGATGTTGAGATCGTAATCATGCTTGATGGGCGATTCCTCGTCGGCGTGGATGAACTCGGTCACCTTGCCGCCCTCGTGGATCGCCCTGCTGCAAGCGAGGTCCAGCATCGCCCGGGAGGATTGAGCATCGAGGGAATCCATCCCCAGGGTGTACCACGCAAGATCACGCATGACAACAATGTCTTGCGGGGGATCGTTGGTGAACGCCTCTCCCGCACGGAAGCGGTGTCGGACTCGTTCCATCGTGACTTTTGACCATTGCATCCCCCGGTTCACAACGGGATCAGGAGAGACGATGAGCGTCCGGGATAGGAGCGCGTCCATGGTCGCAATCGATGCCCTGCGGATCCGCCGGACATCTGCGATCGCGTGAAACGCCGCGATTGCCTCCCGGCGCCCGTACGGAGAAAATGCCAGGCGACACGCGATCGATCGCGATGCCCCAGGGGCGAGGTCCACCCGGTATGTGGCAGTGATCGAGGTCGGACTGGCGCTCAGCGTTTCCCACAGGATTTCGGACCCGAACACACGGCACTCTGCAGGGGAATCGACCGTTGTTGCTACGCAGACCCCTTCCTCGATCGCGAGAGACACCGTCTTCTGCTGCTCAGCCCGTTCGGGTTGTTTCGAAAACTTTCCGGTAGAGACGGCGGGGAAAACGAGGCGATGTTGCAGCGTTACCGCGACGGCATGTTTCGCAGCATTGGTCAACCGCACCTCTGTGATCGCGGCCCGCTGAAGCGCTTCGTCCGCTCTGCCTCCGGAAAGGAGGGGAAGAAAGAAGCTCTGTTCCGCATGCACCGGTCCGGCGTCAAGCCGGGTGGATTGCGACTCCGCGCGGAACATCGTTTCCCTTGGCCGCGCTTCAACGCCGTCGGCAACAATCCGGATCGTCCACGATCCGACGTAGTACCGGTTGTCTGCCGCGCACCAGAGACCGAGGAGATCGGACCGTTCATCGAGCCGCGCGAAAGCGTGGAGGTTGCCGAGACTGGAGCCGGTCGTCAGCGCCTCGACGGGGCGGCAGTATTCGAGAATCTTCATGGCGTCCCTGTGTTATCCCTTCAACCCTGTGGAAGCCATGCTCTCAATGAAGTATCTCTGGAAGAACGCATAGGCGACAACGACCGGCGCAGCGAGAAGGGTTGCCGCTGCAAGCAGGTATCCGAGCTGCGATTCCGCTTCACCTCCGGTCGAGAACAATGCCACCACCTGCGGCATGGTCATCAGCGATCGTTCACGGACCACCATCATCGGCCAGAGGACCTCATTCCAGTTGGTCATGAATGTAAGGAGCGCAACGGTGATCAATACCGGTCGGGAGAGCGGCCAGATGATCCGGAAGAGAATCGTCATTTCCGAGCAACCATCGATTCTGGCTGCATCGATCAGCGCCTGCGGAATCGCAGCGAAAAACTGCCGGAACAGCACGATGCCGAAGGCGCTGATCATGGTCGGCGCAATCAGGGAGAGATAGGTGTCCGTCCACCCCAGCTTGACCATGAGGATGTATTGCGGGATCAGCACAATCTGAAAGGGGATCATCATCGTAAAAAGAATCACCAGATAGAGCGCGCGCCGGCCAACGAATTCGAGACGCGAGAGTGCGTACCCGACCATCGAGCCGAAGACAACGACCGATGTCGTCGTGGTTGCGGAAACGATGAGGCTGTTCAGGAAGGCGCGGACGATCGGGAGCTTCACGAAAACCTTCGCATAGTTCACCCCTGTAAACTCGTTCGACCACAATCCGATGCCGGTGATCGCCGACTCCGGTTTCAACGAAGCGGCAAACATCCAGAGGAAGGGGTACGCAAAGACAATGGCGCCCGCAAGGAGAACCAGATATGTGCCGAGCCGTTTCATTCCGTCACGTCCCGTTCGAACACCTTGCGCTGGAGCATCACGACCAGGAAGATCACCAGCGCGTAGATGAACCCCAATGTCGTGGCGTAGCCCATGTGTCCGAAGTAAAACGCCTGATTGTAGATGTAGAGCATGCCGGACAGCGTGCTTTCCATCGGCCCTCCGCCGGTCAGGATATAGGGCTCGATGAACAGCGAGAACCCTCCGATCGTCGAGAGCACGACGATCACGATCACTGTCGGATTGAGGAGCGGCAGCGTAATTGCAAAGAACTGCCGGACAGGACGGGCACCGTCAATGTCTGCGGCTTCATACAGTTCGTGCGGGATCCCCTGCAGCCCGGCCAGGAACAGCACGATATAGATGCCGACGTTTTTCCATGTCGCCATCAGGGCCACCGAGGGCATGGCGAAGTGCACGTTGATCAGCCAGGGGACAGGGCCCATACCGATCGAGGCAAGGATCTTGTTCAGTACTCCGTAATCGTACGAGAACAGTTGCTGCCAGAGAATCGTCACGGCGACGCCGGAGACGACGACGGGAAGGAAATAGATCCCCCGGAACAATCCCCTCCCCTTGATCTTTGCATTCAGAAGCAGGGCGAACCCGAGCGCCACCACAATTTGAAGAGGGATATGAATTACCAGGAAGTACAGCGTGTTTGTCAGCGACTGATAGAAGAGAGGATCCTGAAAGAGACGGATGAAGTTCTTCAACCCGACCCATTCCATCGGACTGACCAGGTTCCACCGGTGAAACATCAGGATGAACGAGAAGATCAGGGGATACGCCACGAATGCGAGGAAGAAAATCACGTACGGGAGCGAAAAGAGATAGCCGCCGTGGCGTGATCCGACGAGGCTGCCGGCAATTGACGATCGGCCTTTCATTGGTTCCACTCGATGATCATGCGTGCCCGCCGGACGGCATCGGCCGCACCTTTGGCCGGAGTCTTGGTCCCATACACAGCGCACATTTCAAATTCCTGGGAGATGCCGTCGAATATCTCCTTCATGTCGGGCGCCGAATCCATCCCGCGCGTGTATGGAACCTGCTCAGCGAATTTCAGAATCATGGGGTTCCGCTGAAAATAGCCGGCGAATTCCGGATTGGTCAGAAGATCGCCACGAACGGGGATCTGGTCAGTGAGCTTGAGAAGCAGCCGGTCATGTTCGGCGGTGAGCATGAACGCGACAAACTCCCATGCCTCGCGCGGGTGCTTCGTCGTGGTGAAGATCCCGATATTCTTGAAATCGCCGAACGTATATACCGGCCCGCTGTTCCCGTCGGGCACGGGAAGCGGCGCGACGGTGTAGGAAAGCGATGGCGCAAACTTCCGGACTGCCGCAACCTGCCACGGTCCGGCGATGTGCGAGACTTTCTTTTCCTGCATGAACAGATCGACGCTTTGATAGAACGACGTCCGGGGATAGTACTGCCGGTCATAGCACCGCTGGAAAAACGCGAAGACATCGACCGCCCAGGGATTTCCGAAGGCCACCGAATCACCGACAAACAAGGGTTGGCCCTCCGAGGCTGCGAGATAGAAGGGATAGAAATCGAACATCCGCTGCCACCAGATGGGGCGAATGTCCCGCTCGCCCGTCCAGATTTCGATTTTCGCACCGTGATTGAGGTTCCGGTTGACGCTGTCCCCCAGCGCAAAATAGTCGCTGTATGTCCGTGGAATCGTCTCGACACCCGCATCGTGCATCAAGCGCAGATTGTAGAACATCATCACCGGGTTGGTCTTCCACGGGACCTGATAGAACCGGCCATCGGGCGTTTTGAATGCCTCGAGCAGGTTCGATGGGACGCGGCCCCGGACGATCGCATCAAAATCGGGAAGGGTGTCGAGCGCGAGCAGCCCGCCCGACGCGATATAATCCCGAAGGGCGATCGGATTGATATTCGAGCAGATGTCAGGTGTGGTCTTCCCCGCAATGGCGGCCAGGAGGACTTCTTCCGTCGACTGGCTCACGGGAATGGGCTGCATGACAACCCGGATCTCCGGATGCAGATCGTTCCATTCTCTTACGATCGAATCCGCCAGTTCCACTTCCTGCGCATTCGGCGCGGGCCAGTAGGTGAGCGTCACGGGTCCGCCCCCCTGGTCCCCCACGCCGGGCTGTCTGCCGCATCCTGCGACTGCAAACAGCGCGCAGAGCATCAGCAGGAACACTTTATTCCCAGGTCTGCCAGTCATAGTCGATCGTTGGAAAGGCCGGATGGGGGAACGTTCCCCCCTTCTTCGCGAAATAGACATCGATGGCCCTGGGATCGTTCTCGCTGTCGACGGGAAGTGCCGCCAGCACATCGTCAGCGATATTCACAGGGTACTTGCGGCGAAGAGCAAGCAGCCGGTGCAGCATGCGTGCCCTCATTTGTTCGGAAACATAGTCACGCCGGACATTGTCCAGGGCTCCGCCGTATGACACCGTGTCTCCGAGTTCACGCGCATAACGCGCCCGGTGTGTTTGGTAGTACCCCGAGAGAAGAGAATCAGTGGCGGTGATTGTCTCCGACATTTTTTGCTTTTCAAAGGCAAAGAGGATTTTGTCCTTCCACCACGCCTTCTGCTCTCTCACCGCGGGGCTCTTGTCCAGGTGTCTCTTCTCCGCACGCTCGATCAGCAGCCCGTCGCGAACCATCTGCCAGACGAGCTGCTCAAGTGATCGCTGGTACGCGCTCACGGACGTTGCGCGGAGCTTCACCAGTGTCGACCGTGCGTCGTACCAGGAGAGAAACCTTCCGAGGGTGACGGCCCGATCGTTCATTGTGACCAGGGGTTCTTTCGCGTACCGCCGCGGATCGGTGGCGGCGGCAAGCAGGATCTCCCGGTCGACCGGGAGCACGGAGAACATCGACTTCCGCAATTCTTCCGGCAACCATACCTGGCTGAGAGCGGCACAGAGGATTCCGAATGTCTGGCGTTCAATCACGGGAGCATGCCCGCGCATGATTCTGTCAACATAGATGTCGGAGAGACTGTCCGCTTCATGCTGCGTCAGGACCTCTTTCGCAGAACGAAGCTGCTGTGCGGCATCGGTTTCGGTCGTCACCGCATCGATGACAATATTGCCGACCGAAAGGATATACCATCCGTCCGGCCCTTCGATCGGCGCGGAAGGACGGCCGGGTTTGAGCGTGTCCGCCACCCGGGCGATTTCCGGCCTGGTTGTCGCAAGCTTGAACCGCGTCGTTTCCCACGACCGATCATCGGGTGTCACCGAATCCCCGAGCGCGGCGTGGAAGACTGTGTCAAAGGTTTCTCCCTTCGCCAGTCTGACATGGTATGCTTCGATCCGCTCCTGCGTCGGCGCGTAAATCCAGCGGAGCGAATAATGGACACGCTGTGCGGCAACGGCCTCACGGAGTTCCTCCCGTCCGATATGCACCTTTCGCAGCACGTCCTGTCGGTACAACTCCTCCGTCGCGAGGTCATGGACGATCTCCCCGACAGACCGGATGACGGTTCCCTGCGCGTCCCCCCCCTGCTCCTCCGCATCGAGTGCAAGGAGTTTCTCGTTAATCATGTATCCGAGGAACCTCCTCTTGGAATCCTTCTCACGTTTGGGAAATGCAGGACCGAACTCGTACGCGAGCAGGAATTCCTTCCCGGTGATCGTTTTCGGTCCCACCCGTGCGACGATGGCTTTTGCGAAGGACGTATCCTCCGCCGGGAGCATAAGCGTGTCCGCCCCGATCCCCTGCCGTGCAACAAGGGAAAGTGGCGACGCACATACAATGACGGCTGTCCACACGGCGCGTCGCATCATCGCCAACGATTGTGATTCGAGCATGAGAATGAGGGCAAGGAGAGAGCGGTTAGAACGACACCCCCACCGAGATGACCTGAATGTTCTCCAATCTTCCCATGTCTCTGTATGCGTAATCGAACGTCACCTTCAACGACGAAGATGAGAACATTGCGGATGTCACCCCGAAGCCCAGACTCAGGCCGCCCTCGGACTCAGGGTCACGAATGGAATTAAATCCCCCGCGGATGTACAGGAAGTCACGGAAGGAGAGTTCCGCTCCCGCATTCACCGTTTCAATATAGTCGCTGGGGTGCAGCGCGTCAACGGCAACGGAAAGAGAAAATTCGTCTGACTTGACCGGGACGGCAGACACGCCGATCTCAAACAAGAGCGGGAGATTCCAGGAATTGAACTCGATGTCGGTCGGAATCTGGTCCGTGGAGCCCTGTTTCGTCGGATCAAGCCGGATGAATTGGCGCGCGTCTCTTCCGGCAAGCTGCATCGATGTCCCGAAATTCGACAGTGACGCGCCGATGATCATCCCTCCGAACAGGTCGGTCTTGAATGACGTGCCGACATCGATCGCCATCGCGTAGGCGGTTTCATGCCAGATCGATTCCTGAATATACTTTCCCGTGAAGCCGATGGCGAACCGGTCGCTGAGCGCACGCGCATACGACACGCCGATCGCGAGGTCGGAAGCGCTGAAGTATTCGCCTGTCCCTTCGGGCAACTCGACAGTCCGCACCTTCATGTCGCCCATGGAAAGCTGGGTGAAACTTAATCCCAGCGTGCCGAACGAGGCGACCGGAAGAACCAACCCGGCAAAATCCAGGCTCGTCCCGGCGATCCAGGTTGTGTGCGACACCAGCGCTTCATTTTGCGGAAGACGTGCGATGCCGGAGGCGTTCCAGTACAGGCTTGTCGCATCGTCCGCCAGACTCACAAATGCGCTGCCGAGGGCGATTCCTCGCGCCCCGACCGGGATCTCCAGAAATGTTGCCGCAGCGGTTCCGGTCTTGGTCTGCGCCTGAAGCGCGACAGGCAAGAGGAGGAGTGCAGCCAGCCAGCGAATTCTCGGTTTCATGACACAGGGCTCCCAGGACAGCGTCCTACTTCAGAATGGCGAACCGGTCGATCTTCGTCCCGATTCCGGGGGCGTCGACCTGATAGACATAGATGCCGAAGGCGATATCCATGCCGTCGCGTGACGACAGGTTCCACGGCTCCTGGCCGTCGTTGAAGGCACTATTGTGTTCCAGCGTCTGCACCAGCCGGCCGCTGATCGTGTAAATCCGGATCGTGCACCGCTGCGGCAAATGGATGAAATAGATGAGCCGGGCACCTCTCCCGACGCTCGTCGTCGCCGGCTCCCAGGACGCGGCCCCGACGTAGGGATTCGGAACAACGGCGATGTTGTTGAGATCCGACTTCGCTTTGGTCGGATCGAAGCGCGGTGCCACCGTCGTGAAGGAGAACGATTCGCCCGTTCGGAACGGCTTTGTTGTCACGATGCGGAACACATCGCCCGGTTGCGGCGGCCGCTGTTGCGCCTCGGCGATGGTCGTGTCTTTGATGAAGGTGACCGACCAGGATTTGTGCGACGAAGGGAAATCCGTCGCCGGCTGCCCCGCGGAATCGCCGTACACGATGAACACCGCGTCGCCTGCATCCATCGAGGAATCTGGATTGAGATTCTGGAAGATAAACTGCACGTGATCCTGATTCTCGGTCAAGTTCTTGATGACAACGTTCGATGGTTCCGGCCCGGAAAAGCTGGACTTGGGGAACGATGCGTCACCCTGCCCTTTGGCCGTCAATGTGAGCTCAAAATCCGCCGGGTAGTTCACTCGTCGCCCCTGGTAACCCGGCGCATACCGCGAATCAAATCCGACCTGCACGATGTAGTTGCTGTTCCCTTTGACCCAGCCGGTCTTTTGCTGATTGATGGTGACATACTGATCGTTCTTGAGCACGACATTGAAGCCGCGGATGACCGGCGACACAAGCTGGGAGCCGGTCAATTTGGACATCGGCAGCACTGTGTCGCGCGTCGATTGATCGACGAGCCGGTAGTAGGGATTGGGATTATCGTGGAACGCGGCGGAGTCAATGAACTCCACTTTGAAATTGTGGTTGTCCGGCAGGGAATCAAGGTCGACAATATTCGCCCCGGCACTTCCCGTACCCGGCCCGGTCCCGACGACCCCGATCCCTTTGGGGATGATATAACCCGCGGCCGGCGAGCTCGGCGTCACCACGGCGGTGTTCACGTCGGCCTTGGTTACACGTCCGTTGACGTCGACCTGGATAATGCTCGAAGTCTCCGACGGCGGAATACCAAGTGCCTGGCCGGCGATGTTCGTCGTGACAAACCCCTGGTCGTACGCGGTCACGGCATAGTAGTAGACCTGGCCATTCTGAACAGTGGAATCCACGAACGCATGTGATAGTCCGCTGTCGTCACCCAGGTAAAACAGCGCACCGTTGATGTCGATCGGATGCAGTCCCGTGACTCCATCGACGAGATCGAACTGCGCGATCGGTTTCCGGAAGGTCGGTTTTCCGTAGGCATCAGTGATGATCTGCGTCTCGAGGAAATTTGCCTCGGTGCTGCGGTAGACTTTGTATCCTTCAAAATTGTACTTTTGATAGAATGCATCATAGGTCTTTTCCGCGCGGTCGTCCCAGTACAACGTGACACGGCCGTCGCCGGCAATCGCTTTCACGATCGGCTTGTCCGGCGGCTTCGCAAAGCGGTAACTCGCGTTGTAGATCTGCTGGACAGTTCGCTTGCGCCGGAACAGATCGTTGACGTCGAGCCCGAAAATCAGCGCCATCGAGAACCGTTCTGTCTCGCCGGTCTCCTGCAACACCCCGGTCTGCTTGCTGTACGTGTTCCGGCCGTTCATGTGGAACATGTAACTCGAGAAGTGGTTCGCAAGGTTGACACCGATCAACGGCGGCTGCTGGTCCGGCGGCGCGGGAGCCGAGGAGAGTGCCGTCCAGTTCCGCTCGTCGTTGTTGAGATCATAGGTGTGGACTGCGGACAAAATGAACCCGGTCAGGCCGAGCTGGTCAGACTCGTCTTTGTCCAGAATCCCGAAGTTTGGTTCTCCCTGCTCCGGCTTGCCGTCGCCTTCCGAACCATCCAGGTCAGGGCCCGGATATCCCGCGTCAAACGGCCCGAGGCCGTCGGACCCGACATCGTCATTGAGCGGTTCGCCGGGATCCCATTTCCCGTTGTGGTTCAAGTCCGTGAATGTCCTCCAGTTGGCGTTCTCGTCCGCGTCCCAATGCGCCGTATCGGCGTAGCCGTAGAAGAGTCGGAACTTTGCCGTATCCGACTGGACATCACGCAGAAAGGGATCCTGGAAGAGATTCGTGATGAACACCTTCGCATCGTTGTCTCGTCGCTCGTCCGTAAGCCCATCCTGATCATTATCGATATTGTCATCGGAAATGCCTGGGCTTTCAAGGAAGGCGTATCCGGCATACCCGACCGGGCTCCAGTTTCCGGGATTTCCGAACGCCACCGTCGACCACGCATAGGAAATGCCCAGCACCTTGTCGTAGCTCCCCGCGTTGTTTGAAGAGTTATCGTGGCCCCCGATCCCCCAGTCCACGTACTGGGCGAACAATGTTTTCGCGTAATCCGTGGTTCCCATATTGGTAATTTCGTAGAGCCAGAAGATCACGTCTTCCGCCAGCACTTGCGACCACTGAAAGCCGCGTGCGTGCACCTGCATCCCCAAACCGCCTCGCGATGTGTCCTGCGCATCGGGATAGAAATGGTACTTGGTGATATAATCCCGATCGGAATTGTCGTCGAAGACAAAATATGATTCAAGATCTGCGTTGAACACTCCTTTGCCGAAAAACCCGTTCCAATAGCCGTCCCAATCCGAACCCCTGTCAGGCCAGTGTGATGGCCAGGTTCCAGGGTCATTGCTTTGCGCCGGGCTTGACTGGTAGCGGGCAGCGTAGTTGGGAAGGGGCTCCCACCCGTACGGATTTCCTGTCGCAACATCTTTCCGGACGTATTCGTAGTAGTTGGTTTCCAGCGGGTGAAACGTGTTGCCGCTTTGATCATGCGCCTCGGCCTGTACAATGACGGCCACACCGTCCACGTATGTGTGGTTCGTTCCCTTCGGCCACACTCCGCTCCGTGACGGTTCGTTCTGCCAGTCCGCGACTTCCCCATAGTTGTAGTACACCGTACCGACAAGATTCCCGTCCATGAATCCCTTCTTCGCTTCGTACAGGGATCCCTTGTTCTTGTCGACCAGGCGCTGCGATGCAGCCGTCCCCGCCAGGAGCAAGAACAACCCGGGGAGCACAAGAAGGAAGGATCGCCTCGATGGACCGAATCCCCTCTTTCGGGAAGAGATCAGCGTCCTACCGGGTGTTGCGGTTTTGTCGTTTGAACTTCCGACATGATGCATGAGATTCCTCCTGAACAGCGAGGTCAGAAACCGAATGTCGCGCCGACGATAACCTGTCGCGGCGCGGAATAAAAATCCGGACGGGTGAAGTATTGTTGAAGACTGTTGACCCCGAGCGGGGCCTGCTGTGACCGCGTCAGTTCAAGCGTATATCCGGCCCGGCCGGTATCGCCGAAGACGTTGATTTCATTTGCCGTGTCAAACAGATTATAGACCTTTGCAAAGACAGAGAGATGCGCATTCCCCAGCGTAAAGAACTTCGTGATGTAGAGATCAACCTGGGAGAACATCGGCATGTTGTCGCTGTTTTCCAGCCCTGTGCGTTGATTCGCCAGCGACGGCGTGTACGGGAGCCCCGAGCCCAGCCGCCCGACAATGCTCGCGATGAAATCGGATGGAGTCCCCATCGTAATCGTGGCATTCAGGGAATGGCGCCGGTCCCAGCTCAGGGGTACCAGGACCTTATTGACATCGATCGGCGGGCTTGCCTGTGCCTTGTTGTAATCGTCGTTGGGATCGGACGCGTTTCCATCGGCGAATTGCAGCGTATAGTCGATGTTCGCGCCAAAGCCGTTGGTGAACCGTTTATCCAGCGTCACGGTGAAGCCCTTCACTGCTCCGTAGTCCAGGTTCACATACTCGCCATACTTCTTGACATCGTTCTTGATGTGGATGGCGATTCCCAGAAGATTGCGGATGTCCTTGTAGTATCCGGTAACCGTTACACCAAGGTCAGGAGCCAGCTCCTGTTGAAGACCGATCTCGTACATCGTCGTTCGTTGCGGCTCGAGGTTCGCATTCCCGATTGTTGTCCCGACAAACTCCGGAAAATTTCCGATCAACGGTATTCTGAAGCTCGGATTCTTGTAGAGAAACTCAAACGGAGGAATCTGGAAGAAATGTCCGTACGAGAAGTGCACGGCCCCGCGGTCGGTGATCGGATAGGAGATTCCGATGCGCGGGCTGAATTGCGACTTCGCACTTGCGGTCCCGAAAAACCGTGTCGGGTACGGAGGACTCAATGTATCGAGCCCCGCTATTGAGTCCGGCATGGTGAGATACCTTCCGTCCGGCTGAAAGTAATCGAACCGGAGACCGATGTTGACCACCATGTACGACAGCTCAATCTTGTCCTGCGCGTATGCCGCGAGCTGGCGGGGGTGATTGGTGTAGAAATTGAAATCGAAGTTCCCCGGAACCGGCAGCGACGGGACATAGTTCGTCGATGCATCGACGTGGATTTGATAGTCTTTGTACTCCAGCCTGTGAAAGTCCCCCTCGAACCCGGCCTTTACTTGATGAATCGTTGTAACCTGGTCGGTAAAATCGACTTTGGCGGAAATGCTTCTCGTATTGTGGTTGAAGTGCCAGTTCTGCGTCCCGCCGGTAAGAAACGCGTTCGCCCCCGCATCCTGCATCCGTTCGGGCCTGACGTAACGGGGATCGACGTACGCGGCCGCAGCGCCCACGGCATCCGTCGGCGGGTCGATCGGATCGGCGTACACGTATTGTTTGTAGTCACTCGTAATAATCGATCCTGTTACGTCCATGAACATCGATTCATTGAACACGTGTGTATAGCTCCCGCTCCCAAGAAAGCTCGATTGGAAGTACGTGTAGTCGCCGTCCGGGTTGAGCTGGAACTGCGGATCGTAGGTCCGGTACTGTTGGTGCTGGTAGAGGCCGCTCAGCACGATCCCCTTCGAGCCCTCGCCTGTCCGGATGGTGAGCTTTCCCTGAAGCGTAGAGCGGTCCTGATAGTTCATCGGGACAAGCGCATTGTCGCCTGTAGCGCCGATGTACCACTTGGAAGGATCGTTGCCGGAAAAATTCGAAGAGTCGGACGGCCTGAACACGCGCCGGCCGTAGATGTACCCCTGGTCATAATAGCGTCGTCCCGATAGGTAGAACGCGAGCAGCCCGCCGGTCAATGGCACCGGGCCGCTGAGACTCCCCTGGAGATTGTAGAGCTTGGACGGCGAACCGCCGTGAAAAAACGAGGACTGTTTCGGAACATCCGGAAACCCCCCGACCGGGAGAGACCGCGTGATCGTCTTGAACTGATCGGTCCTCGGACTGACATAGTCTCCGGTGTAGAGCGAGATCTCACCTTCGTATTTGTCGCTTGCGAGTTTTGTGACCTGATTCACAACACCGGAGAGGGCTTCGCCGTACTCGGCGTTAAACGTACCGCTCAACACCTGGATTTCCGCAATGCTGTTGACTTCCGCCTCCATCGCAGAGCTGCCTGAGAAGACGTCGTTCACCGCGACGCCATCGATCATGTACTTCACCTCATTCGCGCGACCTCCGCGGAAGTGGCCGTCGACGACCCCGGCCTGGAGGTTGACCACCGCGGCGACATCTTCGACCGGAAGACGGGAGAGCTTTTCACTCCCGACGGACGCCTCTGTCGACGTCAGGTCGCGTTGCACAATCGGCCGCGTCGCTGTCACCGTCACATCATTGAATTCGACGGTGCGGGACTGCAATTGAAATTCCACGCGGGTGGTCTGATCGACGCTGACTCCGACATCGCTGACCGAGACGGGGGTATAACCGACTGCGGACGCGCGGAGTTGATACGTTCCGGGCGGGACATTGAGAATGTAGTACTCGCCGTCGAGATCCGACGACGCCCCCATGGTCGAACCTGCTATGACGATATTCACACCGACGAGGGGTTCCTTGGTTTGGGCGTCGACGACTTTCCCTGCCACTTTGCCCGTCGTGCCGGCAAACACGCTCGCACGAAAGGCAATCAGGAGAAAGGCGGCGAGCCACGCTTGCGCGGCGGAGCGTGGGTGCATCATACGGTCACCCGGATGAAAAATGTTGTGGGATTGAACAAGAACCCGGAGCCGCCGGGAGGATCGGTTGCCACTGCGAGCCCCGCCTCCGAAAAGGATTTCAGGAGGCGGGCCGGGGCGCTCAGAATTCAGCGCGTGCACTTCGAGAGAACGCTCCCGGAACTGCGTCTCGCAATGGTGGCCGCCGTCCGAGCCGGACGGCTCCGGATCGTTGAATTACTTCAAGAGCAACATTTTCCGGACGATCGCATGGTCGCCCGCCTGGAGGCGGTAGAGATACAGTCCTGTTCCTACCGTTGCTCCGTGGTCGTCCTTCCCATCCCACACTATTTCAAACCGGCCGGCTGCCCGATTGTCATCCACGAGCGTCCGCACCTTCTGCCCGAGGATGTTGTAGATCGTCAGGGTTACCTGGCTTTCCCGCGGGACGGCAAATTGAATGTTTGTCGTCGGGTTGAACGGGTTGGGATAGTTCTGTTGCAGCTCATAGGTCTTGGGCAATCCCTGCTGAGCGGCGATTCCGGTTGCAGATTGGATCACCTCCGCGCTGAGATCGTCGAAGTAAATCGTTCCTGTGAACCGCGAATAGACGTGGAGGCGAACTTCCAAGGCCTTGGCATTCACGCCCGTCGGCACCTGCACATCAAAGGAATACGGCGTCCAGTCGAATTGCGTTACGTTCGGGAATGCCCACATCAGGTCCGGACCGGGACCGACGTTGGAATACCCGAGGTTGTTGCCTGTCCCCGTGAAGAAGAGCGGCGTCAGTCCGACGGACCACGTGTTGGGATACAAGGCTGCGGAATCCGGCACCAGGTTGCTGGCCTTGATCCAGACCGTCAACCGAATGATGTCGCCTTCTGCGGCCGTCAGAGCCCTGATGTCCTTGTTTGCTTTCCCGAGCGGCGGTGCATCCGAGCCGTCGAGCATGAACCTGTGTGTTGCGACGTACCCATCATGCGGGACACGGGTGAACGGCAGGTTGAACTTCAACGAGTTCATTCCGCTGTGCGCCGCTTCCGACGTCACCACCGTGTTCTCGAACCCGTCGTTCAACAGTCCGTCATTCCCGCCGTTCGGCGGCAACCAGTAGTACCAGCCCGACGGCACGCCCAGGTTCGTGTTCCAGTCCTGTCCGGCCCACTGCCCGGCGCGTCCGTACAGCATGAAGTCGTCCGCCCACACCGTTCCTGTCGCATTTTTCCCGGCAACGAACTTCACGATCGTCGTCCACGCGTCCTTCGGCAGAATCGTCGCGCCGACGCCGTTCGTGTCCGCCAACCATTGGCCGCTGCTGGCTGATGTCTGCGGGATCGGCAACTTCGTCTCGCCGATGAACGCTCCCGCACTATCCCAGAAGTCATACGCGATATACCACCGCGCATCATTGCTCGAAGGATTCGTGTTCACCCCCTGTGTCCGCACGTACGCACCCAGGAAGATGTCCACGTTCTTGTTGTTGATCGGCGACCAGATGTCGCACATGTTGCTCGAGAGCCACGCCGCACTGTCCGCCGTTGCCGCCGGCTTGTCGATCTTCAGCGAGTGACCCATCGAATGCGACTGGTCCGTCGCCCACGTCAATGTTGCCCCCGTGGTCGTCGTGGGGTTCCAGTAGGCGGGGAGAGTCCCTTCAAAGCTCCCGATACCCGTGATGGCGGGGATATCGAGTTTCTCGACAGTCAGATCGTCGAAATAGATTGTCCCTGTAAACCTCGAGTACACGTGGAGCCGGACTTCCAGCGCCTTGGCACCAACACCTTTCGGCACCTGCACATCGAAGTAGTAGCGGGTCCAGTCAAACGACGTTACCGGCGGGAACGACCACATCAGGTCCGGACCGGGACCGACGTTCGAGTACCCGAGATTGTTGCCGTCGCCTGTGAAGAAGAGCGGCGTCATCCCGACCGACCATGTGTTAGGATAGAGGGCAGCCGAATCCGGCACCAGGTTGCTGGCCTTGATCCAGACGCTGATACGGAGAACGTCGCCTTCTTTGACGTTGCTCAGTGTCGCCAAATCGCCCGATGCATTCGACAGTCGCGGCATCGTGCTCGAGCCGTCGAGCATGAACCTGTGTGTTGCGACGTACCCATCATGCGGGACACGGGTGAACGGCAGGTTGAACTTCAACGAGTTCATTCCGCTGTGCGCCGCTTCCGACGTCACCACCGTGTTCTCGAACCCGTCGTTCAACAGTCCGTCATTCCCGCCGTTCGGCGGCAACCAGTAGTACCAGCCCGACGGCACGCCCAGGTTCGTGTTCCAGTCCTGTCCGGCCCACTGCCCGGCGCGTCCGTACAGCATGAAGTCGTCCGCCCACACCGTTCCTGTCGCATTCTTCCCGGCAACGAACTTCACGATCGTCGTCCACGCGTCCTTCGGCAGAATCGTCGCGCCGACGCCGTTCGTGTCCGCCAACCATTGGCCGCTGCTGGCTGATGTCTGCGGGATCGGCAACTTCGTCTCGCCGATGAACGCTCCCGCACTATCCCAGAAGTCATACGCGATATACCACCGCGCATCATTGCTCGAAGGATTCGTGTTCACCCCCTGTGTCCGCACGTACGCACCCAGGAAGATGTCCACGTTCTTGTTGTTGATCGGCGACCAGATGTCGCACATGTTGCTCGAGAGCCACGCCGCACTGTCCGCCGTTGCCGCCGGCTTGTCGATCTTCAGCGAGTGACCCATCGAATGCGACTGGTCCGTCGCCCACGTCAATGTTGCCCCCGTGGTCGTCGTGGGGTTCCAGTAGGCGGGGAGAGTCCCTTCGAAACCACCGACGGTTGAGATTTGAGGAATATCCAATTTCTCAATATCAAGGTCGTCGAAATAGATCGTTCCCGTGAAGCGCGAATAGACATGCAGGCGTACCTCCAGCGCTTTCGCGCCCACACCTGTCGGTACCTGGATGTCCATTGAATATTTCGTCCAGTCGAACGATGTCACAGCCGGGAACTTCCACATCAGGTCCGGACCGGGACCGACGTTCGAGTACCCGAGGTTGTTGCCCGTCCCCGTGAAAAACAGGGGCGTGAGTCCCACCGACCACGTCGAGGGATAGAGCGCTGCGGAATCCGGCACCAGGTTGCTCGCTTTGATCCAGACACTAATGCGGATCCAATCCCCTTCGTTGAGTGTTCCAGCACCGATATCGTTCAGCATTGTACGCCGTGTTGCGACGTACCCATCATGCGGGATACGGGTGAACGGCAGGTTGAACTTCAACGAGTTCATTCCGCTGTGCGCCGCTTCCGACGTCACCACCGTGTTCTCGAACCCGTCGTTCAACAGTCCGTCATTCCCGCCGTTCGGCGGCAACCAGTAGTACCAGCCCGACGGCACGCCCAGGTTCGTGTTCCAATCCTGTCCGGCCCACTGCCCGGCGCGTCCGTACAGCATGAAGTCGTCCGCCCACACCGTTCCTGTCGCATTCTTCCCGGCAACGAACTTCACGATCGTCGTCCACGCGTCCTTCGGCAGAATCGTCGCGCCGACGCCGTTCGTGTCCGCCAACCATTGGCCGCTGCTGGCTGATGTCTGCGGGATCGGCAACTTCGTCTCGCCGATGAACGCTCCCGCACTATCCCAGAAGTCATACGCGATATACCACCGCGCATCATTGCTCGAAGGATTCGTGTTCACCCCCTGTGTCCGCACGTACGCACCCAGGAAGATGTCCACGTTCTTGTTGTTGATCGGCGACCAGATGTCGCACATGTTGCTCGAGAGCCACGCCGCACTGTCCGCCGTTGCCGCCGGCTTGTCGATCTTCAGCGAGTGACCCATCGAATGCGACTGGTCCGTCGCCCACGTCAATGTTGCCCCCGTGGTCGTCGTGGGGTTCCAGTAGGCGGGCTGGGTGCCCTCAAAGCCATAGACGGTCGGAAGGTTCGTCAATTGCGCGAAGCCATTTCCGGCTACAACGGCCAGGAGAACGAGCGCCAACATCAAATTCGTACACCATCGCATAGCATACCTCCATAAATGAAGTGAAGTAGATGGGTTGCACGAATGTCGGGGAGCCGGAAGTATTACCGAAGATCCCCGGGATTCATGGTTAAACAGAATCAAAGGATAGCCAAGAGTAAAACGTTGATGCTCGAATATTATTATTGCACAACGACCGACTGGGGCCGCAGTTCGGCGGTGGATTTGCGAACGATGAGTTCGACCGGAACATGCGTGGTGACCACATGCGAGGTGTGTTCTTTGATTACCTCAACAAGACGCAACACTGCGAGTTTGCCCATTTCTTCTTTGAACACACGGACGGTGGTCAGGGGTACTTCGATATGCGAGCTCATGTCGATGTCGTCGAATCCCACGACGGCGACATCCCCCGGGACGGCGATTCCGCGTTGGCGGAGATAGTGGATGCATCCGATGGCCATGGCGTCATTGGCAGCGAAGACCCCTGTCGGCATTTTCCCCCGGTCGATGATGCGCTTGATGGCATTCGCTCCGTCGACGCCCCGCAGTGCAGGTTCATCGATACTGACGAGCGAGGGATCGGCGGCGAGCGATCGTTCGCGGAGCGCGTCCTGGTAACCCGCGTAACGTTCGGCGATGCTCGGATGAGTGATGTCCCCTCCGATGAAGGCGATGTCCTGGCGGCCGCATTCGAGCAGATGGTTCACCGCAAGCTGTCCTCCGCTCATGTTGTCGATGAGAATGGACGAGTGCTTCCGCTTCGGCGTGATGTAGTCGACGAGGACGATGGGGATGCCGAGGGCATCGATGTAGTCGACCAGGCTGCTGTTGACTTTGCCGGCAAGAATAACGCCGTCGACGTTGCGCTCGAGCAGAAACCGCGGCGCGTCCTTGGACTTGTTGAACGTGGGTCCGACCGTCGTGAGTAGGATATAGTAACTGTGGTTCCGCGCCTCGAATTCGGTTCCGAGAAAGATCTTCGTGTAGAAGGGTTCGGCTTGCGAGAAGTGATCATCCGAAAGGATGAACCCGAAATTGCCGCTGGTCTTCGAGGCAAGACCCCGCGCAGAACGCGTCGGGTGGTAGGAAAGATCCTTGATCACCTTCAGAACGCGCTTGCGAACAGACGGGCTGACGTACCCGCGGTTGTTAATGACGAGGGAAACCGTCGAAGGAGAGCATTCAGAAAGCTTTGCCACGTCACTGATCGTGGGGCGTTTCTTTTGCATGGTGTATCAAATCGCTTTTAGAGTATCGTCCTTGAGTGAGACTAACGCAGGTAGACAGAGCAACGTTCTATCACAGAACGCCAAAATATCTGATAGTTGTTTAGGTCTGGCTGGAGCTGGAAGGGCACGCTTTATCGAACCGCTTCGATACTATGTAAGAGAGATCTCAAAGTCAAGTGAATTCGTCAAAGGGTCAAAGAAAAAATGCGGGGAGGGGGTGGGGACTCCAAGAACTCCATAGCGGGTAGAACAAAGTCTCGCCACGACACAACCATTTGTCGATTTCTCTCAGATCCCGTTCATTGTTCGAACGCTCTCCTTAGGCCCCGGGGCAACGAGGGATTTTGAGGATCGAGCAGGACAGTCCACGTGACGGAACTAAGGTAGCAGACGGGAGCACGAGGTGAGTCGGGCACAGGCAGATGTGTCTGGCACATGTGTCTGGCACGTGTGCCAGACTTCATTTTTTGAGATAATTCTGGCGCCCTTCCTCACACGCCTAACCTGCGAATTCTGTGCAACTTGGTCCCACGGTTCCGTGTTTTACAGAAAAGCGCCCAAATGTCTCTTTCTTCCACACCTGAGCTCCACTCGATTCGCCGCTGGGTGCTTATTGCCACCTTTGCGCTCGTCGAAGGAACCGTCTGGCTGAACGCCTCCGAAAGCGGCGTTGCCAAAGCTCCTCTCTTCGCCCTCGGGGCCTCTGTACTGCTGCTGCTGTTCGTTATTTCCGTTGTCCTTTCCGGAAGCTTCGAAGTCCCCCTCGTCTGGATATTTGTCCTCGTCCCGCTTCACCTCGTAATGTTCTTCATTTCGTTCTGGTGGAGCTTCGATCCATCGTATTCCTGGAGCGCGTTGGTGTTCGGGGTGTCATGTCTCGTCATGTTCCTGACCGGGACTGCGGCATTTCCGACGAAGTTGTTCCTCAAGGGGTTTTTCCGATCTCTTGAGGTGATAACCGCGATTCTCTGCCTGGTCGGAGCGCTGCAACTGGTTTTCGGCGATCACCTTCCGGTGGTCTTCTTTGTGGACCCCGTACGACGGATTCCATCTCTTCTCGGGAACAGCATCTTCTTCTCATCGTACCTTATTCTGATGTTCCCTGTTATTCTGAGTCAGGTGTTCATAGCGCGGGATCGAAAGCTGCAGTCGTGGGCGCGATATCTGTTATTGGCGACAATGGCAATCCTCTTGTTCGCCACGCAAACGCGTAGCAGCATTATCGCCTGGGTCTGCTCTCTCATACTCTTCGTTCTCCTCACGTACCGCTTCGGCAAGCAAGGACGCATGGTGATGATTATCGCTGTCGTTGTTCTTGCGGGGGGAGCCGGTGCAACGCTGATTCAGCCTGGTCTGGCCGTCCGGTTCACTCGAATGTTCGATGAGTCCCGGGAATCAACATTCGCCCGCAGAATGTACTTCTGGAAAGCAGGTCTGGACGCGTTTGGGGCGTCGCCGATCGTCGGTCATGGCCTTGGCAGCTTCGAGCGAACCGTATTCGAATACCGCTCGCCCGATTACTGGAAGGTCGCAAGCGAAGATATCGTGCCCCATGCCCATAACGAAATTCTCGAGATCGCCGTCGAGTACGGCGTGATCGGCCTCGCACTTTTCGCGGGGACCTTCATCCTTGTACTCCGACGAGCCTATCTCCTTTCGCGAAGTCCCGATGCATGGGAACGATGGACGTCCGTGGGATTGTTGTGTGCAATCGTTGCCATAGCGGTGGACAACCTCGGAAACGTTTCGCTCCGAGAACCGTCGATAGCGCTCCCCGTCTGGGTCTTCATGGGAATTCTCTGGTCGAAGGTTTTCCCGCTGCAAGAGAAAACCGTATTCAGGATCTCTTTCCCGGCCGGGAAAGTGCTCGCCGTTCTTTCTATCGCACTCTGGGGGATCATCGCGGTTGCATATTCCCGTACCGCCCTCCTGCATATTGATTCGGAAGTCCATCTCGCTCAAGGACTCCTCGGTCCGACTGAGAATCCCGCGGTCACACTCGCACAGTATGAACTCGCTGTCCAGGAGGATCCGGCGAATCTCTTTGCCCGGTCGCGCCTGACGCAGGAACTGCTCGACCTCCGGCGGTGGGACAAGGCACTCGCCGCTTCCAACGCATTGCAGCAGCGCTCGCCGATGTATCCCCAATCGTCATTGATGAAGTCGTACGCGCTCCTTCGTCTCGGGCGGTACCAGGAGTCACTTGAATGGATCGGGAAGGAATTACACGAGCGCTCCCACCCGGTCGCGTATCAGATTCAGGCGGAAGCGTATCGGGGAGTGAACAACAGGGAAGGGGAACAGGCGGCGATCAGGCAGTTTCTCCGCGGCATGGTGCAAATGCAATCGCCTCCTCCCTACCGGAACTACTGTCTGCGCCTCGCGGCCATCGGCCGTACGGCGCTGGAGAAGGAGAAGAATGAGACACTACTGGACTCCGTCGGACGATGCATCCCGGCAGACCGGGAATTCTTCGACCAGCTGAAAATCCGTATGGAATCTATTGAACGGTAATGGGGATCGTCACCGACTTCGGCGTCGACGAGGTATTGTCCTTGATGACCACAGACGTCGAAACCGACGCGACCGTCACTCCGGTGATTTGAATGATCGCGGATGCACTGTCGGCATTCAGGATTTGCGCCACGGCAATGGAGCTCGGCAATGTCGTGATGGAGTACGGGGGCGCTCCTCCGCTCACAGTGACGCTTTGTGATGCTCCCACGCTTACGGCGACCGTCGGCGGCGCTGCAGTCAAAGAAGGAGGCGGTGTCGTGGTTGTCGGCTGGGTGGGTGAACTGCTGCTCTTGCTGCAGTGAAGCGCAACGATCGTAACGCCAGCAATGAGAACGAACGCGATTGCCCTTGATGCTGCCATGAAGTTCTCTCCCTCACGTTTGATATCGCCCCTCTACGGGATTGAAGAATCCCTATGTTCTTCGCAATCACCATGCCATACAGGGACTGCTCAAACACAGGAAAACCACTTCATTTCCCCGTCTCCACGACACCTTGTGGCATCCGAGCAACACTTTAACCATGTCTCGTGCGGATTCCTGTGGCATTGAAGCCGCACGAGACGATGATTTAATAATTCGACCAGGCGCCGCCGTCTCTATCGGACGAAAATGTGTCCATCGGCTTCGCCGGTTTCTTGCGACGGGCAGACATGATATCAGTCTTCTTTCTGCCCGGCCGCCCCGAAGGATCTCCCTTTCGGAACGAAGAGATCCTGCCCGGGGAAGTTCCACGACTCGAAGAAGCGGAGTGGCTTGCAGTGGAGGTCCGGCTTGACGAAGTGTGCCGGGGACCGGCGGAGTGCGTCCGTTCCGGAGCGACTTCGACTTCCTGTCGGACAGCCGCAATCGGCGCTGGATACTGCGCAACGACGATCCGCTTTCCGGTGAACTGCTCGATCCTTCTCATGTATTGCCGATCTTCACTGGCAACAAATGTGATGGCTTCACCTGCCGCACCTGCACGGCCGGTCCGACCGATACGGTGCACGTAGGTTTCACCCTCCTGGGGGATATCATAGTTGATGACATGCGAGATGCCTACAACATCGATCCCCCGGGCTGCGATGTCGGTCGCAACGAGCACCCGATACCGCCCGTCCTTAAAGCCTGCCAGTGCTTTTTCACGCTGGGATTGCGACCGGTTCGAATGGATAGCCGCCGAAGCAATTCCCGTCTTCTCCAGCCTGCGCGTGATCTTGTCCGCGCCGTGCTTCGTCCTCGAAAATATGAGGACGCTCTCCAGCGTGTTGGACGTGAGGGCGTGCAGAAGGATTCCCATTTTCGTATCCCGCGTCGCGGAATAAAAACTCTGTGAAACGCTTTCCACAGGATTGTGCCGCCCGCCCGCATCAACACTGACCGGCGATCGCAGAAATGCCGCGGACAGTGAAGCGACTTCGTCTGACACCGTTGCCGAGAACAGCATGGTCTGACGGTCTTGAGGGATCAACCCGATGATCTTCCGGACATCGTGGATGAACCCCATGTCGAGCATCCGGTCCGCTTCATCGAGAACCAGGAACTCAATTTTGGAAAGATCGACGGTCCGGCGTTCGAGGTGGTCAAGAAGCCTGCCCGGGGTGGCGACGATGATATCGCACGACCGCCGGAGGAGCTTGATCTGATTCTCGATGCTGGCACCGCCGAACACACAGACTGACCGGAGGGAAACCGTTTGTCCGAACAGCTCAAACGCGCCGTGGACCTGCTGCGCGAGCTCGCGCGTCGGCGTCAGGACGAGAGCCCTGGGCTGGCGCGAGTGACTCGTCCTCGGATCGAGCGATATCCGATGCAGGATCGGGAGGACGAATGCCGCTGTCTTCCCTGTTCCTGTTTGCGCACAGCCGATCACATCCTTCCCTTCAAGAGCGGGAGGAATCGCAAGAGTCTGGATCCGTGTCGGCTCGGTATACCCTGCTGCGCTGACACCGTTAAGAAGTTGGGCCGAAAGCCCGAACTGAGTAAAACTCATAAAAAAACCTTTGAGAGATTGAAGAATATTGCATACCACCCTTCAGGCGGATATGAATCACACCACGACAGAAATTGCTTGGATGCAGCTCAGGTGTGTCGACTTTCCCCTTCGCGGCGGATCGCTCCGAACGCATGAAGGAAAGGACCAAATCCAATACAACAGAGACCTGATTTAGGGTCGCGTGTAGGGTTGGACTGAATCGAGGAGGAAAATCAGAAGCACGATATCCGGTGAGGGTCAGCGGACGGCGGACAACAATATTCTTCCCGACAAAACCTTGCGCACTAACATCAGAGAGCGATTCTCGAATGCCCGCCCCCGACGTAATGATCGGCAGCGGCTTGTCGCTGGTTTGTAATTGACATAATATACGGGTTCACACAATCATTTCCTAGGACTTCCTCGAAATAGTTTCGTGAGCGGTCGCGTTTCCTGCCGTAAGTACCTCAGGCTGAAACGTTTAGAGGATGATGTGTTCCCGGCAAATTCAAGGCCCAATCAACGGTAAACGAAGAGCAACCACTATGGCTATTCCCCTATCGTTCCCCGAAAGCGTGTTGCATCGATTGCATCTTCTCCCCACGCCGATCTTCGACGCATTCGGCGGCGTGCTCTTCGGTCGGGTCTTGTCTCTCAGCGTTCGCGCCGGGTTGTTCGAGATACTCAAGGACAATCCCATGAGCGTCAGCGAGACCGCCCAAACGCTCAAATGGGAGACGCGAGCAACGATGCTGGTCCTGGATTCACTGACTGTCGGCGGATATCTCGATAGTCCACATCAGCGCTACGCTGTGTCAGAAGAGGGAAGGAAATGGTGCCTCCGGGAGTCCCCGCACTATCTCGGTCACCTGATCCGCTATTTTGAAACGCTCGCCGCACGGTGGGACCACCTCGAACACTCCTTGCACAACGGCGGACCGATCCAGCCCTATTACGCGGACTTCGGCGACAAGGAGTGGGAAGAATATGTCCTTGCCATGAGAGATCTTGCCCGGCTTCTCCTTCCGACAATGATGAAACACCTCGACCTCGGCACCAATCCAAGAAGCATCCTTGACCTGGGGGGATCGCACGGTTTATATTCGATGGAGTGCTGTCGGGAATATCCCGGCCTGACCGCGACCGTAATGGATTTTGCCCCCGCCCTTCGCATGACATCGACTCTCGTCAAAGCAGGACACATGGTTGATCGGATCCACCTGGTTGGAGGTGATATTCTTGCGGAACCCTTCCCGCCGGAACAGGATGCAATCTTCATGTTCAACATCATTCACGGGTTCAAGCCCGAGGAAAACAGACGACTCGTTGCACGCGCGCTTGATGCGTTGCGACACGACGGCACGTTGTATGTCCTCGAACAGCTCAGGACGCCGGGATCCGGGTCCAGGCTTTCACGGTTCATTCCTCTCATGGTCGGACTTAATCTTCTGAATGAAATCGGAGGCTATGCGTACTCTGCGGAAGAAGTGCGAGAATGGTGTGCCGCGGCGCGGCGGGTGAAAGTCATACGGCTCAGATATCCTGGAGTGATTCTGTTCAAGGTCGTGAAGGACCGTCAATAGGCAGGTCCAGACCGGGGAGCGGGAATTTCCAACTGCCAATTCTAAATTCGGTTGTGCTCCTCCGGGGCGGGTCTGGCAACCCGTTGTCCCCATGGACATCAGTCATTACGCGCGTCACACCCGAACAGTCTCCTGCTTTTGATGGTATCGACGGCCTTCTTCGGCACCATCGTCTCCCAGCGCGGATCACCCGCCTGTATCAATTTGAGGACGTCGGCAGGAAAGATGTGGAGCTGACTTTCATCTATGTTCGTTGCAGGGACCATCCGGCCTTTCCCGACCAGATAGTCGTACAACGGCTTGACCTCTGCATCAAGTTGGAGATCCTCGAGAGTCAGGAGGCGGCCCGACTGGGGATCGCGTGAAGGATACACATATAGCACGGTATCGCCGCTGAAAAGCTTACCGAAACCTTCAAGTATTCCGCCTGACAATCCGACGTAGTATTTTGGATCAAAGAGCAGTTTGAGTGCCGGGATACCGAGGGCGAGCACAACCGGGGCTTGCGTGTATCTCCGGAGATACTGTCCGAGCTGATAGTACGGTCCGTAGCTCGTAATCATCACCGCATTCCCGAGGGCCCCGAGCACATCGGCCCGGGCCAGAAAATCCTTGTGATCGAGCTTGTCCCCCTGGAGAAGATTCCGCAGGGTCATCTCGAAGACGACGAAAGGTTCGAGCGGTGCGCCCGATGTCCGCTCGGTGATGTACTTTTCCGCGCACTCGAGCATGTTGAGGGTGAGGTTGGTCACGGGTCGAAAGCTTCCCCGTTCCACAAGCACCGGCTTCTTGAACATCACATCTGCCGGCTGGACCACCTCGCCGCTTGCAGTAAACACTACGGCACCCGTAAACCCCTGGACCACAAGCTGCAGGATCGCGAGACGATTGTCGACGTCCGGAAAACACGGCCCCGAAAACCGTACGAGATCGATTTCGATGCGATCACGTGACAGCGCGTCGATCAATGAACCGATAAGCGCTTCGGGCTCAGACGCGTGGTAGAATGCCCCGTACACCAGGTTCACGCCGAGGATGCCGATAGCCTCCTGTTCTCTGGCGTTATCGCGGTCGAGCATCCGGACATGGAGGATGATTTCCGACGGCCCGGCACCGACGCGGTGTTGAAATCGAATCCCCATCCACCCATGTCCGTCCTCGTGTCGGCTGAAACTCCGCGTGGCCATCGTATCGGCAAAGACGAAGAACGTCGTCCCGGGGGGTCGGCGATCGCCCAGCTGTGCGGTAAGAAGCTTGTATTCCTGATCGAGGATTGCCTCAAGGCGGTCCCGGCTGACGTACCGGTCGCTCTTCCCGTACATGGAATCGCTCACAGCCATATCATACGCTGAAATGGACTTCGCGACCGTCCCCGCGGCACCCCCGACGTGGAAGAACCAGCGCGCGACTTCCTGGCCGGCACCGATCTCTGCGAACGTCCCGTGCTTCCCCGCATCAAGATTGATGCGCAATGTCTTCTGATGCGTGTTTGTCTGATCGTCCATTTTTCTCCTTCGAACGGCCCCCCGACGTCAGCCGACAAATTCCAGTCTTTCCCCCGTCCTCCAGGATCGTTTTCTCAAGAGGCGTCGCAAGAGCACGGAGAGGAGTGCAAGCCCGCAGACGCCCGCAGCGTACATCCATGGCGTCCGGTAGAGAAGCTTCATGAACAATCCAAGAATCACCAGAAAGGAAATCGATCCAAGAACCAACACCACCATGACATTCAGCGATCTCTCCCCCACGATTCGAGGGAGAGAAAACGGCAGGGCCGGCCTGATCTGGGAAAGCACCAGCATGTAGACGTCGCAGCAGAGGACAATGACGAGCATATGCAGGAGCACGTGAAAGACATTCCCATAGAACCAAAGGAAGACCAGCGAGATCAACCCAAGATACGGGAGAATGAATCCTGTCATGAGGATCCGTCGGACGGAAAGGATCAGGTCGCCACGGTGGACAGGAGCCGAGAAGAAGACCCAGGCCGCTTCATGCATGTCGTTGCGGACGATCTCGTCCTTCAAAATCGCCGGGAACAAGATCATCGCAAAGTAGATGAGCATTGATGATGTGTATTCATGCTCGGCAGGTTCGGCGACGAAGGGATCCGTAAGTCCGGCGCTCGACTTCAGTCCCTGGAAGAGATAGAGCAGGGTCAGGGGAAGAATGGCCAGCACGGCCATGCGGAACTTCACGTCGTTCCGGAATTGCCGGAAGACGAGCATGGCAATCGCCCGGTCGTTGGATCTCCGGAAGAGCAGAAAACGAAGTCGGCGGCGACGAACGACGCGGGGAGAGGAAGCAATGGGAACGGCCGCCTCCCTGGCGTCGTCGGCATACGTCAGCGCGATCCGTCCTGTCACCTGCATGAGGAGAAAGGCAAAGACCGCGAGGGAGAGGCACACTCCCGCGACATTTGCGTACGTCCATTCGCCTCCAGCCACGGCAACAATCGAGGCATACCACCTGCTCGGAAGAAAGACCGTCCAGCGGGCGAGAGTCATCGTCGCAAGGTAGTCACGCATCTTCTCGGCGAGGATCCCATAGCCTCCGTAGATGGCGAAGGACAGGAGAAGTTGGATGTATCCCATGACGCTCTTGAGGCGAGCCGGCGTCACGTAACGGAGCGCGGTCGTGTAGATCACCACCATGAACAGTCCCACGGAGAACCCGCCCAGAAGCATGGCCACAATCCATGCGAAGCCCTGGAGAACCCCGAACTTCAGGGCAATCGTGACCGTCGCAGGGAGACCGAGGACCGCATCATACAGGAGAATAAGGAGGGCGACGATGGTCATCCGTGCCGCAAAGTAGGTCCGCGATGTCACCGGCCGCGGACCGAGGATGAGAATGTCCTCCGGGCTCACAATCGAGCTGCCGGACTCGAGAAGCACCACGGAGGCAACAAAGACCATCACGAAATTGAGGACAAAGAACGCGGCGATCCCTGCAGAGCTCGCAGACGTAGCCACGAGCGCAAAGACGATCCCCATGACGAAGTACATGACAAGACCGATCCATACCCCCTGCAGCGCGCTTCGGCTATGGGCCACCATTGACGACCGGCGTCGGCGAAGGGTCTTCCATGAGACGCTGACCAACGCCCGCCATTGCCGGGGATCGACATCGAAATATCCGAGCAAGCGATCGGTCATCATTCGTCGCTCATTGCCTGGAGAAAATCCATTGCCGAGTCTTTGACGTCCTTTGTTCCTGTCATCGTACAGAAAGCCTCTTCAAGACTGGTCGCACCGGTCAATCGGGCGATTGCAGCGGGTGTCCCGTCAGCGATCAGAGAGCCGTTATGGATGATGATGATGCGTTTGCAGAAGCGCTCGACGACATCCAGGATATGAGAACAGAAAAAGATGGTCTTTTCCTGGGCGGCGAGCTGGCGCAGGACTTCCTTAAACACCGAGGCTGCATTGGCGTCGAGTCCGTTCAACGGCTCATCGAGGAAAAGGACATCGGGGTTATGAAGGAGGGCGGAACAGATCAACACTTTCTGCTTCATCCCTTTGGAATACTCCTGCAACCGCTGCTCGCTCTCCTGCCAGAGCCCGAACAAGGTCAAGAACTCCTCGATGCGTTGCTCGGCAATCGAACGATCGAGATGATGCAGTTCGGAGACGAAATGGAGATACTCCCTCGCCGTGAGCGTCTCAAAGAGGGCGCCCGATTCCGGAACATACCCGATGCGCTTCTTCACCTCCAGCGCGTCCTTCACAACATCTCGCCCTCCGACGAGCGCGCTCCCTCCCGTCGGACGGATCAGCCCGGTGAGAACCTTCACCGTCGTCGACTTGCCTGCGCCGTTCGGACCGAGAAATCCGACGATCTCGCCGGGGTCGACGGAGAAGGTCAGGTCCCGCACAGCCACCTTCGTACCGTATGATTTCACCAGGTTTTGGACTGAGATCATTGCCATCGATGCACACCTCGAATTGAGATACGTCAGGGCCTGCCCGCTGTCTTTCGGATTGCGACCGTCATCGTGGTGACCTCGTCTCCTCCCTCTCGGCGAATCGGCGCATGCGGTGATTGTTGAATTTTGAGAAGGAACTGCCCGGTACTGCTGTCGTAAGCCTCGAGATCTGCCTTCCCCGACGATGCCGACACGTTCGGTTTCCACGGGGCATAGCCGACAAGGGAAATTCCCGATTCGGATTTTGCGAGAAGAACGGAGACGGTCATGCCGTCAGGGCGGTGCCGGATTGCTCCAATCCGTTGAGCGCCGCGCGTAACAAACTTGCCGGGATCGCCGACGAGAGCCAGACCATTCTTGTCGATCGGAACAATGATGACGTACGCTGTTCCTCCTGCACTCACCACCGGAAGAGAATCCGTACACCGGCCCCGGCGACCCGTTCCGTCAATAAAGTTGTAGACGAAGACGTCATCACGAAATCCGATGTCGCATGGTCGCGTCAAAACCGGCGCATTGTTCTTTGTCTCATTGAAGCTGAAAAGGTACGCGGCGCTCCCGATCTGACGGTCCTGTCCCGTCTGCGTGAACGTTACTGCGGAAATGCAGGCGTTCGCGTTCGTCGCGTCAGCGATCATCGACTGGTCGGTGGGCACGAGCGCAACATCGGGTTTGACGATGACACCGTCAGGTCGAACGGCGCACGCGATGTTCGTGGGGTTCTCCTTCCCGTACGCATCGCCGATCCCGACCATCCCGGCCGAGAGTGTCGCAAGCAGGAGGTTTTCGCGTTCAGAACTCATGAAGACGTCGGCCCAGGGCCACATGCCGAGGGCGCTGGCAAAACGCGAAGCGTATAGAAACTCCCTCCATCGTTCGCGATTGAACCGGTCACCGCTGACGCGCATTGTGGTGAGGTTCGAATATTTTGCACCCCCCTCGAGGTAACACCGGGGAAGGCTCATGCAATATTGCATCGTCAGGCCATGCTTTGCGCACGCGTCCGCCATCCCGTCAAAGAACCGGTCGCCGGCCCAGGTTGTCGTGAAGAATTCGGGGGAGTATTGATAGATGTAATTCTGCCAGTCCTGTTCATATGTCTGCACGCCCCACGAAGCGATGCTCGCTGCGATCATGTCCCACCACCGTGGATCCACCGCACCGATGCCGGAGATCGCATACTGCTTACGATAGGGACTATCGCGTTCGATCCATCGGTTGTGCGTGATCAGCGGCATCCCGATACGGTCGCGAAATGCCTTAAGCCCTTTAGGGAAAAGTTCCGGCGCTGGAACGTAGTCGATCAACCCCCCGTACCGGTTCCATTCTCCCGCAGGCAGATATGCAACCTTCGACTCCGGATGTTCCGGCACCTTCCCATCAGGTGGCGTGAATCCTTTCAGATACCACCAACTGTCAAGTTGAAGATACCGGATCGGGATATGCACGCTGTCGAGGTGCGCAAGCTCGGAGACCAGCGTCCCCTCGTACCCTTTCGTCGTATCATAGTTATAGTAGTACGTCGCGCCGTTATCCGTCCAGTAGCCAAGATATCGCAGTCCCGTGTCCGCCTCGTTCGAGGGGCGTTTCTTGCCGTATGCGTCGGTGAGAAACTTCCCCCAAAGTTCCCAGGCGGTATTGATACTGTTCGATGCCACCATCAGTGTCTTGTACGTGTACCCGTTCGGAATCTCCCGAAGCGAATCCAGGAGTCCTGATGCCACCGACGTATCCTTCCCTTCGACGATGGACGAAACCATGAAGTCCGAAGCAGCGGAGACGATGCACGTTTTCGCATGGTCGTCGAACAGCACGAGCGGGCCACTGTGGACGGCATCGATGGTGCCGGCTTTTTCCCCGAGCCTTCGAAGGACAGGCGGAGCGCCGAATTCCCGTTCCGCGAACGTGAGCATATGGAGCTGCGACGGCCTCAGGCGAAGAACGGGAAAACGCGGCGCCGGGGTGTCCGATGAATCGAGGGTGGTCTCGCTGAAGAGGACTGCTCCCCGCTTCTCGTAGAGACGGATGGATCCGAGCATCGGACGGAGAACCGACCAGCGAAAGGCAAGTTCCCGATACGGACCGGTCGCATCCTTTCCCGATCGCGTGGTAACGTTCGTCGCCGCGGTGCCCAGACTTCCATGGAACTCCCATCCGATCGATCCGAATCTGATAGCGTACGATCCATTTCCCGGATCAATCATCAGGCGGAGTGACCCGCTCTGCACATTCTTCTCTGCAGCCGAGGCACCGGCGAAGGCAAAGAGGATTGCGAGAGGAAGAATCGATCTCGAGCGCATGCGTCATACCTCAGGAAAGGAATCATTGATCTTACGAACATTCTTTTGAAGGCGCAATTGCGCCGACAATCGCCAGGTTGACGGGGTACACAGTGGTTTTTGAACTCCGTTGTCCGGAACTTGAAGAAGTCAATCGGGAGAAGTCCCATGTTGCATCGATATAAATTCCTCGCAACGGTATCCCTTTTAATTATCATATCAAACGCAGGGGTTTCTCTCAATACCAATACGCCCCCGCAGCCGGATTCAACCAAATCACCGGCCTCGGCTCAGCATAAACTGAACATCTCCTTTCTCTTCCATGCAAATCAGAATCTTGTCCCGTATGGGAGAGTTGCGGACCGTGCGTGTTTCCGTGGGTTGATTCAGACTCTCCTGAAACACCCCTCGCAAAAATTCCAACTCCATTTCTCCGCCTCCCTGATCCACGACCTCCAATGGTTTGGCGACACCACACTCCGACTGATACGTCAGGGGATTACGGCCGGTCAATTCGAGATCTTCGGCAGCACCTACGCTCAAAATATCATGTACTCGACCCGCACAGACACGGGCGACTATGAGTTCAACGACCATCAGATAAAATTTCAGAGGGATTTGATCGAAAAAGTCCTTGGCGTTGAACCGAAGGCGTTCTGGAATGCAGAGAGGGTATGGACGCAGAATTTCGTCCAGCTCCTTGCTGACAATGGATATCAGTACGTCCCGGTGGAAGATCACATTCTCCTCTCCAGTGGCGCGACCGGGCCGGTCTACCGGCCGAGGGTGACTCGGTTCAACGGGCGGAGTGTCGTCGCCTTTGAAGACGACAAAACCTTCCTCGGGCTCGTTGACAATGCCGTCAATTCCGGCAATCCTGCCCCGGTCATGGACTACCTTCATGCACGCTATGCCGAGGACACCCTCGAACAGTATGCCATCGGATATTATCAGGACGCGGAAGCGACCGGGTTGTGGGATTTCGAGAACCGGGTCGACCCCCAGACGAACTTTAGCGGGCTTGATGCATTGCTCTCTGCGATCGAGCGAGACACGACGATTCGTGTCACATCCTACGCGGAGTGGCTCGCAACACATCCGGCGCCGCCGGAGCTCACGCCAATCGTCGACGGCGCAGCACAGTGGATGGGGGGAAACGCCTGGTTTGCGGAGAATCAAAGCACGCAGTTCCAGACCATGCGATCGGTCTACGACTCGCTCCGAACGTATATCGACAGCATCGCCACCGTGATTCAGACATTTGCGGCCGATACCTCTGCCGACAAATTACTTCAACACGCGTGGTTTACCCTCTGTGCCCACCAATTCGAGTTCGGGTGCCATGGCCTTGAAGGCGACATTGTTCATACGCAACTGCAGCTGGCGAGGGCTTCCGCAGTCGCGGCGACGGCGGCACTCTATAGACTGATGCCGGGAAACAGGATCTATCAGGGGGACATCAATCGTGATGGAATCAATGAAATAGTCATTAGCACGCCGAAGGACCTGTACGTGTTCTCCACCAACGGAGGCCGGCTCCTCTACTGGTTTGATCTCGCCCGGGGCGAGGAAATGATCGGCAATGAAGACTTTTCGGCAGACTACGGCGAGACCTATGTGAATGACAATCTTGCGCTTCCGGTGATCCATGGCGGTCAGCAGACCTATTCATGGCTGGCGGGAAATCCCCTGATCCCCGAAATCTTCACGTGGAATTTCATTGTCCGGAAGCGGGCGTTGAACGACGAGCTCAGCTTCAACGGCGGTCCGGCGACGGCAATGGAAAACCTGGTGTACGATCCGGTCCTGGATTCCACCGGCGTAACGTTTGATGCCGGAGTCTACGGGATCGACGTCAGAAAATCGATTCATCCGACAGCGACGGGGCTCGAAGTACGATACGTGCTGACGTCGCAGCTCGGGACGGCAATGCAGACTTCCATGGAGATCCAGAACAGCTTTTCCCCATCTCTTCTTGCGGTGATGGACAATGGAAGAAACAGCGTTGCGTACATCGACGGGTCGGGAGCGACGTCGCAGGCAGTATCATCGACGTCAGTCGGCGTCAAGAACACGATCACCGGCAGCGCTTTGCGCTTTCAATGGGGGACGATCCCCGACGCATTGAGCGGAAGAGAGGATGTCTTCGGGTTGGAGCTCAATCCGACCTTCAGCCGAACACTCGCCGCCGGGGATTCGACGCATTGGAGCTTCTCGATTGAAAAGAGCACGACGTCGACCGACGTGCCGAGCAGAGCGGCCAATGACGTTCCACGGCAGATGGAGTTGTATCAGAATTACCCGAATCCGTTCAATCCGAAAACAGGGATCAGGGTACTGGGTTCAGGGGACAGGGACATAAAGCTTGTGGTGTATGATCTTCTGGGAAGAGAAGTTGCGGTCCTGGCGAACGGCAGATATCCTGCAGGGGAACACACGTTTACCTTTGATGGAACGAATCTGGCGACCGGCATCTATTTCTATCGCCTAACGGCAGGAAAATTCACCGCATCACGTTCGATGTTGCTCATGAAATAGTACAGAATCACCGCTTCCGCTCTTTTCCTACTTCATACGTTCTACTGCCTACTCCTGGCTGTAAAGAGGCGATCGTGGGCGGGCGAAGCGGTTCCTAGCCCACGGGCTCGGGAATGCTCGTTCGTTTGGCGGGATGGTTCGACGCACCGCGTGCGGCTTTGGCAATATGCGACACATAGAGCTTGTCGTGCGTCCGGATGTGAGAGTAAAGCCATTGCGCGGGGAGCAATGCGATGTCAGGCTTCCCGGCGAGTTTGCCGGCGGAGAGCGCAGCGACCAGTGTCTTGACATCCCGGGCGATCTTCTGGTGCTCTCCCCTGTGGGCCTCGAGGCCTGCATACCCATGTTCCTTCATCAGATGCTCTTCGTTGTCGAAATGCATCTCTGCCGTTTTCAGCAAATCCGCAATGATGGAGTTCAGCGTGTTGCGCGTGCATCCGATAACAATGGCGTCGTGGAGCTTTCGCAGAAGTTCGAAGATTCTGCGATGTTCAGAATCGAGGGAAACGATGTCGACAGAGAGTTCTTTCGACCACGTGAGAATGGACATCCGAATGAGTTCCTTCCAAACGAGTGACGCCGGGGAAGTGCGACGGCGCTCTCCCCGAAACGCGTAGAATGGGGGCAAATCAAATGCCAACGAGAAGCGTCCCCTGCTTTGCTCCGGAAGCGCAGAGCGATCGGCGGACGATCCTCGAAGCCGGTAGGAATGCCGTCCTCCCTCAGCGTGTTTGTAGAACTGTAATTTGTGACGCAGGACAGGTCGTCGAGGATTGGAAATAGGCGAGACACTTTGAATGAGAAGAGGGGAACGGGAGAAGGGGGAAAACGGGGGAGGGGGAGAACGGGAGAGGGGGAGACTCTGGGACGAACGCAACCGTTTTCTACCTTCTGCACACAGTTTACCCCCAGTTTGTCATAGCGAGAGTCGAATGCGATTTCCGTCAAGCTGTTCCACCCGAATATCCGCCAGCTTCCGTGCAACGATGTCCGCCTGTAAGAGTCCGTCCGGCTGCTCCGTTCCCTCGACCGCAATCACGTTCATGCCCGCAGATTTTCCTGAGGAGATCCCTGCCTGAGTGTCTTCGACGACAACACAGTCGGCAGCGGGGACACCAAGCCGCTTTGCGGCCGCAAGATACCCGTCCGGTGCGGGCTTCCCATTGTGCACGTCGAGTGCCGTGACAAACACCACCGGTGTGGGGATCGCGCAAAATCGCATCCTCGCGAGAGCAACCTTTGCGCTCCCCGAGGTGACAATTGCCCATTGCTCCGGAAGTAATGGCTGCAGAAGTTCAAGCGCCCCGTTGATCGGGAACAGGCCGCGTGTCTCTTCCGATTCAATCCGTTCAAGCAGGGCAACCTCCGTTGCGACGTCCAGATGCGGCGCGATCTCGGGAAGCGATTCAACCGTTCGCCGCCCGTGGGCAAGTTTGAGAAGAGAATCGTTGTGGACCCCCCTCTCCTTAGCCCATCGTTCCCAGGAACGCTCGACTGCTTTCCGTGAGTCGACGAGAACGCCGTCAAGATCGAATAGGATGGCCCTGCACGTCAATTGCTTCCCGATATTCCCTCCGTTGTCAGAGTTCGAAGTGATTTACGATTTGAGTATCAAGGTATGATCCGGCGGAGTCGGATTCAAGAGTGCCCTGCCAGCCACGGGAGATGGCTTGCAATTTCCCTTCCCCTCGGGTATACTTGTCCCGATGCCTTTCATGGAGACCGCTCTCAGCCATCCAGGAGATTTCCACGATGAATCCATCTCCGACACTCCCCGTGCCCGACCCTCTCCCGGCCCCGGCTGGGGTCTTTCACGGTCTCGAACTCGTTTTTTTTACTCTCCATATCCTCCTGATCAATGTCGTTCTCGGCAGCGCCTGCATTGCTTTCGTGTCGCGGCTGCGAAAGCCCGGTCAGGTCGCGAGCCTGGAGTCCGTGTTCCCGTCAAAACTCCCGACGATCTTCGCCATTGCGGTGAACATGGGTGTCGCCGTCCTGTTGTTTGTTCAGGTGATGTACGGAAACCTGTTCTATGCGAGCTCGATCCTGATGGCGACGTACTGGATCCTCATTATCCCGGCGATCATTGTCGGTTACTACGCGTTGTACACCTACGCACGCGTCTCCCGGGCAGGTCTCGCGACCGCGGCAATCGGAATCACAGCGTCGTTGTTCCTTGCAATCGTGTTTCTCTTCGTCAACAACATGCTCTCCATGATGCACCCCGAGCTCTGGGGGGCATACTTCTTCAACCGGAACGGGACGCTCTTTCGCCAGCCGGATGCGACATTCATTCCACGGTATCTGCATTTCATCGTCGCTTCAATTGCAGTCGGGGGGCTCTTTACGGCTGCGGTCTGGACCGTCCGAAAGAACGACGGACAGGACAGGAGGGAGGCGTTGGTGGAACGGGGTCTCTCGGTGTTCGGCTACGCTACGATTGTGCAGTTCGTGATCGGGTTCTGGTTCCTCTTCTCGCTCAAGCAGGAATACATGCTCCAGTTCGTGGGAAAGAACATCGCCGCGACGATCAGTCTCTGGCTGGGATTTCTCTGCGGTGTCGGAGCTGTCGCTTCGGCGCTTGGCAGGCAATTCCGCCCGGCAATCATCATGATCGCCGTGACCATTGTCGCGATGGTCTTCGTCCGTGATCAGTTGCGGTCAATGTACCTGCAGGGATTGTATGATCCCGCGACCCTTGATGTGCATCCGCAGCTCGGCGTTCCTCTCCTCTTTGTCACAGTCCTCCTTGTCGGGATTGCTGTCATCACCTGGCTGGTCAAGGCCGGATTTCCTCCCAGTCCCGGGAGGGCCGCCCGATGAACTATCCGATCTGGGACATCACAACCATCGGCGGGGGATCGCTGATCGCCCTCATCGGGATTCTCCATGTGCTGATCTCACACTTCGCCGTCGGCGGAGGTTTCTTTCTCTGGATCACCGACCGCCGGGCGATCGCTTCGCGCGACCTCCAGCTCGGTGAATATGTCAGAAGGCACGTCTGGTTCTTCCTTCTCCTCAGCCTCGTCGCGGGTGGGATGACGGGCGTCGGCATCTGGTTTATCATTGCGCTTGTGCATCCGTCTGCCACCTCGGTCCTGATCCACAACTTTGTCTTCGCGTGGGCGATCGAATGGGTCTTCTTCATTGTCGAAATCACGGCCGTATTGGTCTATCATCACCGGTATGAAGTTCTCTCTGAACGGAATCGCCTTCGTGTCGCAGGCGTCTATTTTCTCTTCTCATGGCTGAGCCTGGCGACCATCAACGGCATGCTCTCCTTCATGCTGACACCGGGGAGATGGCTGGAAACGCACCGCTTCTGGGACGGCTTCCTTAATCCCTCGTACCCCGCATCCCTGTTCTTTCGAACCTCGATCGCCCTCACGCTCGCCGGACTCTTCGGCTATGTCACTGCGGTGCGGACCAGGGATGTGGCGTTCCGGCTCCGGTTGATCACTTATTGCAGCAAGTGGCTCATCTTCCCCGTCATCGGGCTCGCCCCATCCGCCGTCTGGTACTATTTCTCGTTGCCGGCGGAAACTCGGAGAACGGGTTTCGTGCAGAATCCTCAGACTCTGGTGTTCGCAGGAGTCTTCATCGGGACTACCGCAGCGATTCTGCTGAGCGGCATTCTGATGATGCGCAAGTGGCCGTTGAGAATCCAGCGTATCGCGACGGGCCTGCTTCTCATCATCGCCGTCGGATGGATAGGAAGCTTCGAGTACGTTCGCGAGCTCTCACGAAAGCCGTATGTCATCGTTCACTTCATGTATGATTCTTCCATCCGCGTTGATCAGTTCCCTGATCTCTATCGTGACGGAATCCTCCCGCATTCACGCTGGTCCGCAATCCGACAGGTCACAGAGACGAATCGCGCCGAAGCAGGACGGGAGTTGTTTCGCCTGCAATGCCAGTGTTGCCACACGCTCCACGGAATCCGCAACGATATTGCAGAACGCATTCGGGGTTTCACCTACCGCGGTCTTCTCGTGCAGCTCACTGACCAGGGGTCGACGCTCCCCTACATGCCTCCGTTCGTCGGCACGGAGGCCGAGAAAGAGGCCCTCGCCTTCTATCTCACGACCGACGCCATTGGCAAAGACACAACGGACGAAGCAACAGGGTATGTCTCACGCAAAACACCCGGGATCCAGCCGGGCCTGGAGAAGCCTTGACGCGCACTCCGCGCCGGATTGCTTCTTGCCAGATAATCCACCACTTCTACGGAGGCAGCTATGGTACCCATTCCCGTTCTTTGGCTCCCGATTTTGGTGTCGGCTATCGTTGTGTTTATCGTCAGCGCGGTGATCCACATGTTTCTCGGCTATCATAACAATGACATGCGGCAACTTCCCGACCAGGACGCCGTGGGTGATGCACTGCGCAAGTTCAATATTCCGGCCGGGACCTACATGCTCCCTCGGGCGGATACACCAAAAGAAATGAGGACCCCGGAATTCGAGGAGAAGTTCAAGAAGGGGCCTGTGGCGATCGTGACAGTTCTTGCCGGGGCCCGGCCTTCCATGGGAAAGAGCATGATCCTCTGGTTCGTCTACTGCCTGCTCGTCGGCGTATTCGCCGCCTATGCCACTGGCCGTGCCCTCACCATGGGTGCACCTTATCTTGAAGTGTTCAGGTTCGCGGGGTTCACATCGTTTGTCTGTTACACTGTTGCCGGATGGCAGGACTCCATCTGGTTTGGAAAATCCTGGGGGCTCACGGCCAAGAACACGTTTGACGGGCTGGTCTTTGGTCTGCTGACAGCCGGAATCTTCGGGTGGTTGTGGCCCAGATAACCCCGCACTTTATTCTCCGCTGAACCTTTGACCGACGGTCCTGTGCGGTCCGCCACAGGACCCCGGTGTATTTTCCTGCCAGGAAATCCCACTGTGTGAAGAGTGCTTCGGCTTGTGTGCCATCCCTGAACGTGACAGTCGACACCGCTTCTGTGCGTGGTATTGTTTATTAAACTGCATACAAAACAATTGGGGATTGTCACGCCCTCTTCCCCGCACACGCATGCCTCACATACGCAGAGAGATGCGTTCCACTGTGTAATTTTTCCAGACAGAGGTAGTTTTTGCGCCCTGTTGGAACCCGGGTATGCGGAATCCAAGCCATTTTCCGCGATTGTCTTTTGGCGTTACCTTTGTAAGCTCTTAGTCTGAAATCCCAAAGCACGGGGATTCAGAACATGCCATCGAACTGAACGAGAAGCGATGGATGACGCAATGTTGATATCCGAATCGCGCCGATATCAGCATCCGGACGATGCATAGAGCCGTCCGTCGGAAGATGTACGAACAGTGGATACTTCATCGAGCGACCCCGAGTTCCGCCAATCACCAACGTGAGGGTGCGGAGCACCGGGCCGACAAATCGGAAGAACAGCAATGGATGCAGGCTCGGCACCGAAGAAAGGCCCATCCCTGAGCGGCAAGGCGACGGAAGTCACAGTACTCCTACGGAACGCCGATCGGCTGGTGAAGGAGAATAACTGTGAAGGAGCGCTCGCTGCCATCGCTCAGGCGCGATCGATTGATCCGCAGAACCCCTATGCTGTGGCATATGAGGAACGCGTGCGGGCGTTGATCAAAACCAAGGCGGACCATGCTGTGGCCGGTCAGGGGAGCGCAACCGGCGCACCTGCGCCCGCTCCGGTAAGCAAGACTCCTTCGCCGGCAGCGCCGAAACCGCCCAGCGAAGAAGACCTGAGGAAAAAAGAAGGCGAACAACGACAGAAGGCGATCGACGAGAAAATCGGCGGCCTCCTGAAGAGCGTCGAGCAATACCGGTCGCGAAAAGAATACCAATGGGCCCTGGAGGAACTGTCACGTGCCGCCCTCCTCGCCCCCGACAACCCGTCCATCCTCTCCATGCGGGAGCAGATCACCAAAGAGATGGAAACAGAGCAGCGACGGGGAGCGGAAGAGAAGAAACGCTGGCTTGAGGAGCAGGAACAACGCAAGCAGCTTCTCGTCAAGGAGCAGGCGGAGCGCCTCAAGAAAGAGAAACTGGAACGCGAAACGCGTGATGTCGAAGCGAGACGAAAAGCACAGCAGGAAAAAGTTCAACAGTACCTTGCGCGGTCCCGGGCGTTTCTCGCCGCGGGGAAATTCGACGCCGCGCTCAACGAACTTACCTTCATCGTCGTTATCGATCCACTGAACGATGAGGCGTCGTCCCTCAACGCCCAGATCAAGGAGCGTCAGGAACAGCTGCGGCGGGAAGAGGAAGAACGGGCGCGTCTGCGCGAAGAGGAGCAGCGGAAACGCCGCGACGCCATCGAACATGAGATCGAACGACAATGCGCCGAGGCGCTGTCCCTTGCGGAACAGGGGAATACCAGTGATGCTCTGTTCGTTGTCACACGCGCCTACGTCATCGATCCCGCCAGCGCGAAGGTCCGGGATTGCGAAATGCAGATCATGGCACTGCGCGATCAGGCGATCCGCAATGCGGAAGAACGGAAGAAAGCAGAAGAGGCCGAGGAGCGACGGCAGGCCGACGAAGAACTGGAACGCCTCGGGAGGGAAGAGCAGGAACGCGTGCTGCGGGACCAGGCAATTGAGGAAGAGCGACGGCGGCTGCAGAAGGAACAGATTCATGAACACCTGGGATCCGCGCGCTTCGAATTGTCCCAACAGCGTTTTGAGAGCGCGCTCGCGGAAGTCGCGCTCGCGTTCCTTCTGGATCCCTTCGATGAAGACATCAGGGCGCTAGAAGAGGAGATCCTTTCGGCACAAGGACATACCCGTACCGAGGAAGTGCAATTTGAGCAGCCGGCTGTTGGGATCGAGGAGGGACCCGAGGCCGTTCAAACGCATATCACCGAAGCGCGGCGATTGATCCACATGGGCACGTACGACCGCGCCCTGGAAGAACTGACCCGCGCCTTCATCATTGATCCGTTGAACGACGAGGTGCAAGGACTCGAGCGCGAGATCGACAGGCTGCGGTTCGGGTCGACCCCTCCTCCGGAGAGTGCCGCTCCGACAGCGGAAACCTCTTCGGCGGTCGGCGAAGGTTCGTCGAACAGCGATGATGAAGACTACGTGCAGAGGGCCCACGATTTTTTCGGACGCCAGGCGTTTGAGGAAGCGCTGGCGGAAGTGGCGCTCGGTCTGTTGGAACGGCCAAACGATCCTGCACTCGTAGATCTGGAACGGAAAATCTGGGAGGGCCAAAACCAGGCACGGCGTTCCTCCCCTCCGGAAAAGTCTGAACGAGAAGTCCATGCACAGGAAGAACGGGCGCGGCTTCTCCAGCTCCACCTGCTCGCAGCCGATGAATTTCAGAAACAGAATGATTTCAGCCGGGCCCTCGACGAAGTGGCGAAAGCCTATGTCATCGATCCGCTGAGCCCGGAGATCAAGAAGCTCGAGGTCCGGATCCGACAAAACCAGTCCCGTCAGAACCCGGCGTCCGCGAACGCATTGAAGCTTGTTTATCCGAACGAAAAAGCCGCGGGGGGTGCGCGGTAACCTACAGAGGAGCCCAGTATGTACACGAAGACAGTCGATGAAACAGAAATTCCGGTCGTGGACCTGATCCTTGAGGCCTATAACCAGGCGGATGTGGGAAAGTATGCCGAGGCGCTCGCGAAAATCAAAGCGGCAAAGTCCGTCGACCCGAGGAACATCTATATTATCGCGCTGGAGAAACAGTTTGCTAAACTGCTCTCCCTCCCCGCTGGGACCGGAGCCGATGAAGCACGGGAGACACTCCCCGGGCTGCTCGACCGCGCGCTTGACAGCGCACGCAAAAATCACGGAGCCCCTGCCGGTCCCGCCCCTGCACCTGCCGGTTCGGGCGTGAAGAGTGAACAAGAGGCCCGGCTTAAAGAAGTCCGTGACCAGTATTTTTCGCGCGCGGACGAATTCGTCGAACGCGGCGATTACGAGAGCGCCCTCGCAGAAGTGAAGCGGGTGGCGATCATCGATCCCGACAACCGGATTGCGCGGGAATACGAGGAGAAGATCTCGCAACTTGCCGGTATCGGCGTACCCAGTGAACCGGTGCGTTCCAAGGCCGCGCCCGACGAAGGCAAAGCCGCACCCGCCCCGCAACCCGGGACGACAAAGGAGGCCAGCCACCTCGCACCAGAGCCCCAGCCAGGGCCACTCCCCCAGCCGCATGGACACCAGGCGGAAAGTAGCGCGGCACCTGTTTCTCCGAAAGCCCCAAAATCCAAAATGGTCATGATCACTGCCATTGCCGCAGTCGTCGTGCTTGGATTGGGCGCGGCGTACTTCCTGACAAGGTCGACCACTCAATCCGGGTCACGGTTGGTGTACTCGTTGGGTGATGCCCAGAAAACGTATCAGGCGTCGGTTCAGGTCCAGGTGACGCAGTCGAAGGAAGGTGCGACGACAACAATCGTAGAGGCACCCCCGGTGGAGGAAAAAGCCGCTCCGGAAACCCCGGCCACGCCCGCGCCGAAGTCTTCAGCAAAGGAAGAGACCCGAACGACGAAAGCATCAGTTCCCGCGCCGTCGAAGTCGGAATCAAAATCCGAAACTCCGTCCAAACCTGTTGTCCAGCCGCCGACCCAACCTGTCGCTACGCCGCCGGCCGCGGAGACAAAGGCCCCGGAAACGAACCAGACCCCCGCACAACCGTTCGTCGCAGTTGAGAAAGAGCCGAAGATCGTAAAGCTCGAGGCGCCGAAGTTGCCGGAAGTCGCTTCGCGTGCCGGACTCACAGGACGGGTCATCGTGAAGGTGCAAATCGATACGAAGGGAAAACCGACCCAGGCCGTGATCCTGACCAGCACGAACCACGTATTTGATGAGGCCGTGATAACCGCAGTCATGAACTCGAAGTTCGAACCGGGAATGATGTCCAGCGGACCGGTGTCGACGTGGATGGCCATTCCCTACGTGTTTAAATGATCGGCGGGAGGAAGCGCTTGTTCTCCTCGCACAGAGGATCCTGAACAGAAAGGCCGGGAAAATTCCCGGCCTTTTCTTTTTGGAATATTCTGCCGCGACTGGAATCTGATCGACAATTTTTGGCATATTACGGGCGGCTGGTGCACCGACCATGATCCGAAACCTCACGATCAGTTTTTACATTGCAAACCTGAGCCTCCTGGCGACGCACCAGGTTGACGCCGCGTTCTGGCACGAATGGGAAATGTTCGGGATTCCCGGAGGGGTCCCGTTGTTCCTTCTCCTCAATTTCGTGTTCATGGCGGTCTTTTTGCACGGCTTCCGACAGCTTGTTACCGGAGTCCCGGCGGGACACTGGTATGCCGTACTCCTCGGAAGCACCGGGATTATTGCCTTTGCGCTTCATGCCTACCATATGGCCCGTGGACGGCTCGAATTTACCCCTCCCGCTTCCATTGCCATTCTTGTTGTCTCCTTCATGGTCTCGATCGTACAAATCGTCATTGCGGTAAAAGAGTTTCGAGACACGAAGGTCCGGCGGAATGGAACGGTCGTGGAGGGAAGCGCACCTCTTGCGTAGATATTCCCGAACGCATGGAATGCACTTCGTAGCCACGTCATTCGGACATCGCCATGAACCTCCCATTCACAGCAGAACAATTTTTCTCCGTCTTTGAACGATACAACATCGCCGTCTGGCCCGCGCAGGTGATTCTCAATCTGCTTGGCCTCGGCGCGATTGCGTTCGCGGCCAGGAAGATTCGCCCGTCGGACAGGATCATCTCCCTCATTCTCTCCCTGCTGTGGCTCTGGACGGCCGTCATCTACCACTACACGTTCTTTTCAAGCATCAACCCTGCAGCGAACATCTTCGCATTGCTTTGCCTCCTGCAGGGGATGCTCTTCCTCTGGTTTGGAGTATTCAGGAACCGCCTCGTTTTCACGCTCCCTCACGGAGCGTATGGTGTAACGGGGGGACTTCTTCTTCTGTACGCGCTTGTCATATACCCTCTTCTTGGCCAGGCACTCGGACATGCCTATCCCCGATCGCCGAGCTTCGGCCTCCCGTGCCCGACAACGATCTTTACCTTCGGACTTCTTCTCTGGTCCGCACGCTCTCTCCCGAAAGTCATTCTGTTCATCCCCTTTCTGTGGTCGTTGATCGGTTCCTCTGCCGCTCTCAACCTCGGCGTCCGTGAAGATACGGGGCTTCTGATCGCGGGTATCGTCGGGGTTTCAATGCTCGCGTTCAGGAAGAACGTTCCTTCTGTTCATCCTGCAGACTCATGAGGGTTCAATCCAAGAGGTCCCCGTGAACCGCGAATACCTGACCCTGTCAGCCGTCCATCTCCTCTGTGTTTGCACGCGGACCGCGTACGAGATCCTGAAAGACAATGGGATTGATAACGGCGGCGAACATTCTGTATTGGCGGAAGCTCGAAGAGCGCCGCCTCGATGCACAGGTCGGCCCATCGTACAGGGTCTACCGTCAACGAACCTGGTTCTGATGCGTTCCCGCGAAACAGTGATGTTCACGAAGGGATCTCCATGAAAGCAAACACCATCCTGCTCAAGGCAGTGCCAATCGTCGTGATTATCATCCTCCTGAAGATCGGCGCGCACGCTCTCGGGTATGAAGTCATTTCGCTGAATGTGATGTTTTCCGGGATCATCGGCGCGAATGTCTTTCTTCTGGGATTCCTTCTCAGCGGCGTCCTCGGCGACTACAAGGAGAGCGAGAAGCTCCCGGGGGATCTGGCTTCCGCGATCGCGACGATTGTGGATGAGCTCGAGCTTGCCGGCCGTCAAAAGCCCTCCCCTGCCGTCTCGATGAATCTCGCGTCGTATGCGAAGATTGCAGTGATGATTCGACAGTGGTTCTACCGGGAATTGAAAACCAGGGATCTGCTGGCTCGACTGCGCGACATGTACATCGACATGGCGGTTCTCGAAGGAACCATCCTCCCGAATTATCTTGCACGCATGAGGCAGGAGCACGCCGCTATTCGGCGAATGATCATCCGTATCCACACGATCAGGGATACAAGCTTCGTCTCATCCGGATACCTTATCGCGATCACGACGACGTTCCTCCTCCTTCTGGGGATTGTGATTGTGAACATGCAGCCATTCTACGAATCCCTGTTCTTCTCCGGCGTGATCAGTTATCTCATGGTATTCCTGATCCTCCTGATCAGAGACCTGGACAATCCGTTCGGCTACTACGAAAAAGGATCGAGCGAAGACGTCTCGCTGAAACCGATCGATGATCTGGTCGCCGATCTCTCGAAATGGGCCGATGCCACGGGGGCCGGGCAGAACGAGGGCCCGGAGAATGCCGGGGAACCACGTTGAACGAAGCGTCAGCAGCCCGGAGCCACGCATCGGACGTCGACGGATCGGCCGAGGCGATGATTGACCGCTCGTGCGATTGACACTTCCGTGTTTGTGCGGTATCTTTGGGGCTGCGCGGTACAAGGAGAACGCTCCAATCATCAAACGGGATACCCTATGGACTCATCGATTTTGTCTCGCCGATCATTTCTCAAGACCGTCGGATTCACCGCTGCTGCGGGAATGTTGCCATCGGCTTTCGTGCCCGTGTCTGCCAGGACGAAATCGAAGATCGGCATGCAGCTCTATACTGTCCGAAAGAATATTGAGACGGATTTTGACGCAACGATGCGCAAAGTCGCGGACATGGGGTATCTCGGCATCGAAACGTATGCCCTCCCGGAATCCGTAACTCTCGAGCACGCGAGCAAGGTCTTCAAAGACCTCGGCCTGAAAGTCTTCAGCATGCATGTCGACATGCCGGTCGGCGACAAACGCGACATTGCCCTGAAGCAAGCGGATGCCTATCAGTGCGACAGGATGGTGTTTGCGGGCTGGCCGGAGGGAGAGAAGTACAAGGACCTTGATATGCTGAAGCACACGATGGAACAATATAATGCTGTCGCCTCATTCATGACGTCGCGCGGAATTCGGTTCGGACTCCACAATCACTGGTGGGAATTCGAAAAGCATCCGTACGGGCAGGCGCCATTTTACTATCTCCTCAAGCATGTTGATCCGGAAGTCTTCTTCGAGATTGACACCTACTGGGCAAAAACCGCCGGGCGCGATCCTGCGGCGGTTCTCCGCGATTTCGGGAAGCGTGCACCCCTCCTTCACATCAAGGACGGCCCTGCCATCAAGGGAGAAAAAGCGTATGCGCAGGTCCCCGCCGGCGACGGCGTCATGAATTTCGGAGCGATTGCCAGGGCGGGAGGTTCGAATATCGAGTGGATGATCGTGGAGTTCGATGAATACTCCAAGGATATCTTCGACGGGATACAAAAAAGCTATACCTACCTGACCTCGAAGAACTACGCTGTCGGCAAAATCTAGTCTGACCACCGGGGGTTCGGAAGAAAGGATGCATCAATGGACGTTCTCTTCATCGGCGGGACGGGGAACATCAGCACGTCGGTGAGCAAGCTCTGCGTCGACCGGGGCATCTCGCTCACCCTGCTGAACCGCAGCGCCCGAAGCGCGGGAATCCACGGCGCACGATCGCTCACCGTCGATGTGAGCAACACTGACGCGCTGCGGCGGTCGATCGCTCAGCAACGCTGGGATGTCGTGGTCAACTGGATCGCGTTCGACCCCGCCGACGTCGAGCGCGATATCGAGCTGTTTCAGGGCAGGGTCGGACAATATATCTTTATCAGTTCCGCTTCCGCGTATCAAAAGCCCCTCTCCCACCCGATCGTGACGGAATCGACCCCGTTGTGCAATCCGTTCTGGGACTATTCCCGCAGGAAGATCGCCTGTGAGGAACGGCTCCTCCGCGCATACCGGGAAGCCGGGTTCCCCGTCACCATTGTCCGCCCCTCATTGACATATGATACGGTGATCCCCGTCCCCATCGGGGGCTGGACCGAGTTTACCGTCGTCGACCGGATTCGGAAAAAGAAGAAGATCATTGTTCACGGCGACGGGACATCTCTCTGGACGGTAACCCATGCCTCAGATTTCGCAAAGGGGTTTGCCGGTCTCCTCGGTCATCAGCAGGCCACCGGGCAGGCATTCCATATCACTTCCGATGAGCTTCTGACGTGGGACCAGATTCACATCGCACTCGCGGAAGCCGCAGGCGAAGCGCCGCAGATTGTTCACATCGCATCGGAGTTTCTTGCCCGGCGGGACCCGTCGCTGACGGGGAGTTTGTTGGGGGACAAGGCGGTGAGTGTCATTTTCGATAACAGCAAGATCAAGCGGTTCGTGCCGGACTACACGGCAGTCATCCCCTTCAACATCGGCATTCGCAGGACGCTCAACTGGTTCGAAGCGGACCCTTCGCGGTGCCAGGTCCGCGAGGAGACCAATCAGATGATCGACAGGATCATTGCGTCGTACGAAAGACTCCTGTAGCAGCGGGGTCTCTCACTTCTTCTGCAGCATCCGATACCCTTCCATCACGATGCGTTCCGTCTCCTGAAAACTGATGCACGGATCCGTGATCGAGACGCCCATCTTGAGATTCTCGTTGCCGTAGGGCTGGTTCCCTTCCTCAAGATAGGACTCCAGCATGATCCCGATGATTTTCCTGTTGCCGGCCCGGATCTGTCCGATAATGTCGAGAAAGATGGGAGGCTGCTTGAAGTATTCCTTGTTGCTGTTCGCGTGACTGCAGTCGATCATCACCCTGTCGGGAAGGCCGCGTTTGCGCAGTTTCTCCAGGACCCGTGCGACGTTCTGGGAGTCATAATTGGTCCCGCTCGTCCCGCCCCGCAGAATGATGTGCCCGAACCTGTTCCCCCGCGTTTTGATTTCGGCAATCCGCCCGTCTTCCGTTATGCCGGTGAACGAGTGCGCCTCTTTCGCATAGTTCAGCGCTTCGATCGCCACATCGATATTCCCGTCCGTCCTGTTCTTGAACCCTACCGGCGTGGAAATGCCGGACGCGAGCTCTCGCGAGCGGCGGGATTCGACCGATCGCGCGCCGATGGCGCTCCAGCAGACGAGGTCGAGAAAATACTGCGGGGTTATGGGATCGACGAGCTCGGTCGCGCACGGCATCCCGAGACTATTGATCTCCAGCAAGAGTTTTCTGGCGACTTGCAGCCCCTTGGTCACGTTGGACTTCCCGTCGAGGTCCGGCTCGTCGATGAGCCCCTTCCAGCCGAGGCCCGTCCGGGATTTTTCGAAGTACGTCCGAAGAATAATGAAGAACGTCTCTTCCACGCGCGAGGCCAGGTTCTTCAGTTTGCGGGCATACTCAAGGGCCTCCCCGGGGTCGTGGACGGAGCAGGGACCGACGATCGCCATGACCCGGTCGGACTCCCCGGCAAGGATCCGTTGCACCTCCGTCCGGCCGGCAACCACTCCCCGGATGATCGCCTCGTTTGCAGGATAGCGAGTGCGAATGTCCCGGGGTGAATAGATCGGTTCGTAGTGATCGATGTTACTGTCAATGTAGCTCGTCGGCATTGCTGCGTATCGTCCTAGGTTATTTCCAGATCCACTTTGCGCTGTTCAGTTTGAGATAATCTTCGAGGAAGTCCATCAGCCGGGCCTCGATGTCGCTGACAATCGCGAGCCTGCTCCTTGCCTGGCCTCCAAAGGTCATAGACCACATGGACCCCAGCGCTTTTCGCGGTCGGTCCGCAATGAAGAGCGTCACTTCGCGCCTGAAGCTGATGGAGCCGTAGTACAGCTCGTTGGTGCCTGCACGGCTGCCGTCCAGTGGCATCACGGTCACATCGACGACAATCACCGGATAGCGGCGTTTCGCATCCGCATCGTTGCGGGGAACACAGCAGATTCCATTTCGTTGAAGAATGTCCGAGCACTCGGACTGCAGGATCCGGTCAAACGCGCTGTGGCCCCGGCTCGCCTCGTCGTCGACCAGAATCTGAAATCCGAGACTGTCGTAGGTCATCGCCGACATCAAATATCCTTCCGGCGACCAGGGCTGTGCACGGAGCAGTCCGACCGGAACGGTGACCATGAACAACAATCCTGTTCCAATCAGCGGCATCCGCCAAGAGTGTGAGAATCGCATCGTAGACGATGTGGGTTCGCGGGACAACGGGAATACAGATCTGTTTCACAATACGCAAAGAGCAGGTCAGATGCACGCTTCAAAGGGGAGAAGCTTCCTGCGTGCCGCAGGAACATCGGAGGGACAATCAGAAGACCGGAGAATCCAGCCGTTTCAGAAACCGATAGCACTGGAGTCCGAGGAGAAAGAGACAGGCACCGATGCCGTCGATAAGAACATCGGTTGCGCGCGGGTGTCGCCCGAACGTGAAGAACTGGTGGATCTCATCCAGTGATCCATAGACGACGGCAACGGCAAACCCGGCAAGGGCGGAATGGCGCGCAAGCCAGTCAAGCCGCGTCTGGTGATGCATCGCCCGCCATGTCAGAAAGCAGAGCGTCGAGTAAAAAATCAAATGGACGATCTTCGCCCATCCCACCCAGTTCACTGCAGGGAAATCAGACCCGGGGATCGAGGAGCTGACGAAAATGAGCAGCATCCAGAGAACCGGCGGAAACTGATAACGGAGAACATCACGCCAATCGTTTTTCATCGCGAATTCAGCACTGCATCCTTCCATGCGAAACACTGACCGGGGATTGCTTTATGGAGACACCGGATACACTACGTAGGGTGCGTTGTTCAGAACAGAAATGCAACCAGTTTTGAAGAGTCGTGATGCACGTCACATGCACGTTCCCAGGTGCCGTGCCGGGCGGCGCTGGAAATAGAGCAACAATTTCATTTCATTGTCGGTTCACGTCAACGATGTTCAACATTGCCACGGAAACGTGGATTGCCCCATGCGCCTCACCCTGATGTCGATCGCCATTCCCGCACTGCTCTCATTCGTTCTTCTTGCGTGCGGGCAAAAAGTCGAACCACAACGACATGAAGATGTCCTCGCCCAGGACATCGACACCACCGTTCAACCCGGCACCGACTTCTTCAAATATGCCAACGGTGCGTGGCTGAAAGCCAACCCGATCCCGCCGACCGAGCGGGGATGGGGAGTGGGAAACCTTGTCCGTGAAGAAATCTACCGGCAACTGTCAACGATCAACACGAACGCCGAAACGAGCGGCGCATCCCGGGGATCCAACGCGCAAAAGATCGGCGACTACTACTATGCGGCCATGGATACATTGCACATCGATTCGCTCGGTGTAACCCCCCTGAAGGGGGAGCTCGCGGCGATCGATGCTGTCACCGACCGGGATGCCCTCATCAAGGAGATCGCCCATCTCCAAACCCTGGAAGTCCGGGTCCTGTTCTCCCCTTCCGTGGACCAGGATGAGAAGAACAGTTCAGTGTACGCCTATCACCTCTGGCAGGGAGGCCTCGGCCTTCCGAACCGGGACTACTATTTCAAGACCGACACTCGCACCGCGAATATCCGGCAGGAATACGTCAGACACATTGCGAACATGTTCCGTCTCCTGGGAGAAGATTCTTCCGCGGCCGCCACGCAGAGTGTTGCCGTCATGTCCATTGAGACTCGTCTTGCGGGCGCGTCGCGCAAACTGGAGGACCTCCGGGATCCGTATCGCAACTATAACAAACTCTCGATCCCCCGATTGGAGCGACTCACCCCGACCATTCCCTGGCGAGCGGTGCTGACGTCGATGTCGGTCAATGGAATCGATTCCGTCATTGTCGGGCAGCCGGAATTCTACCAGGAAGTCGATCGGTCCTTGAAGACTGTTTCCCTCCCCGATTGGAAGTGGTACCTCCGCTGGTCCCTGCTGAACAAATACTCCCCCACGCTGAACAAAGCGTTGGAGGACGAGCATTTCCATTTCTACGGCACAATCCTGGCGGGGATCAAGGAGCAGCGTCCCCGGTGGAAGCGAGTCATCGATGCGGAAGAGCGTGCGATGGGCTTCATGCTCGGTCAGCTCTATGTCCAGAACTACGTCCCGCCCTCGATGAAGCAGCGGTACGAAACCGTGGTGGACAACATCTTTGCAGCCTATGCCGAGAGAATAAAGCGTCTTGACTGGATGTCCGAGGCCACCAAGGAAAAGGCGCTCGCAAAGCTGCAGGCGGTGACAAAGAAAGTCTGTTACCCGGATACGTGGAGGGATTACTCGTCGCTGGAGATCGACCGCGACTCGTATTGCGGGAACCAGATCAGGGCTAATCAGTGGGACTATGCGTTCTACAACAACAAACTCGGGAAGCCCGTCGATCGCACTGAATGGATGATGACGCCGCAGACCTACAACGCCTATTACAATCCATCCAACAACGAGATCGTCCTGCCGGCGGCGCAATTCCTGATTCCGGGTCTGCCGGATTCGCTTGCCGACGATGCCCTGATCTATGGATACGCCGGCGCGTCAACAATCGGACATGAGGTCACGCACGGTTTCGACGACGAGGGGCGGCAATATGATGCTCAGGGGAATCTCCGGAATTGGTGGACGGCGGAGGACGCGGCGAACTTCAAATCCCGTGCTGAACGGATGGTGGACCAGTTCAACGGTTACGTGGTCCTGGACAGCATGCACATCAACGGGAAGGCCAGCCTGGGAGAAAACATCGCTGATCTCGGCGGGGTGCTGATCGGGTATGATGCGTTCAAGAAAACCCGGGAGGGGCAAAGCGATACCCTGATCGCCGGACTGACGCCGGACCAGCGGTTCTTTCTTGCGTACGCGTACTCGTGGCTGGGACATATCCGGGATGCCTCGCTGGCCATGCAGGTGATGTCGGACGTTCACGCGCCGCAGTTTCTCCGCGTCAACGGCCCGCTCTCGGATGTCCCTGCGTTCTATAAGGCATTCGACATCAAGCCGGGTGAACCGATGTGGCTGCCGGACAGCTTGCAGGTGAAGATCTGGTAGAACGCGGCTTTATTGCCACTCGACAACCGCCTGGAACAGGGTTGAGCCCTTTTTCGCGCTCAACCCTTCGACGTAGAATGACCCGTCGGATTCACCCCGGCGCGAGGATCCAATACGAACGCGATCACCGAGAAGCGTCTCTTCAAGGTAGTTCAGCTGCACGGAGCGGAGGGTCCGCGTCGTCTGCATTCCGACATCGAAGCAGTCGATGACCCACTTGACGTATTCCGCATTGTTGACATGGTGGTTCACGTCAAGGTCGCTCGGGAGAACTTCTCTTTCGTACACCTGTGGACACGGTGATTGCGGAACAACTTTTTCGAGGGAGCCGGCAATCGCGTGCTCCACGTTGTCGAACGTGAGATCCCTCGGGAGACTCTCGATCCTCCGCGGCTTTCCTTTCGCGATCTCCACCAGAAGCCATCGCGATGTGGCGACGAGGTGCGTCCGACCTGTCGCATCGACGAGCCGGAAATCCCTCATCGCGAACAATCGCTCAATTCCCTTTGGCCACGTTTGCAGAATAACACTGTCGCCCCATTGCGGGAGCGACTCGATCTCCACCTTGATCCGTGAGAGGAACCAGGCGAGGCCGTCCTCTCGCAACCGGTCGTATCCTACCTGAAGATGCGTCGCATGCGATCCGGCAAGCTCCTGGAACCGACGAAAGAGTGAATAGAGAGAAAGCCGCCCGTTGAAGTCCACATCATAGGACGTCAACGTGAAGTGTTCTTCCCAGCGCATCATTGTTTGCATGGCGTTCCCGTTGAAGTCGGAGAGGATGGAAAAGCCCCTTCCGACGCTGGCCGTGGGAAGAGGCTTTTCGAATCACAGGCCCTCGATACAGCTACGGTTCAATTTTCCCCGCCTTCAGTTCGTTCACTAATCGTTGCGCCTTGTAGATCTTGTCCAATCCTTCAAGAATACCGGAAGAATGGACGGCGACCGAGCGATTCTTGGTCTCATCGAAAATCGTATTGCCGGGGAGACTCTCGATGTTGCCGTCGAAGATCAGGCCAACCACTTCAAGGTTCTTGTTCACGACCGAGCTGCCGGAATTCCCGCCGATGATGTCGTTGGTCGAAACAAAATCCATCGGCGTACTGAGATTGAAGTCGGGCGGAGGAGGAACCCATTTGCTTGAAAGCGCCCAAGGGTATTGCTTGCCGAAGGAGTAGTACCGATCATACAATCCATAAAACGTCGTGTTCGGCGGAGCGACTGTGCCGTTATACTCGTAACCCTTGACAACGCCGTCCGCGATCCTCAGGGAGAATGTGGCGTCCGGGGGGATCGAAGTCCCGTACACTTCATACATGGCCCGTCCGAGCCGCTGGGAAGGACCCGCCTCTTTCTCCCGGATATCCCTGAGCTGTTCCTGCAACTGCGTCATACGCGGCCGGATCTGCAGGAGAAACGTAATCAGGGGATCGGTGGAGTTCAATATCTCCTCGGGCTTTCCTTCCCAGAGTTCCATGACCTTCTCTTTTGAACCCAGGACCGTCGTCTTCGCCAGTTGCTCCGCCGCCTGTTGTGGCGTCCGACCGGCAAGGAGCTTGTTCAGCGCATCATTATGATCGCCCAGCTGGTTTTTCATGAATTGCAGTTGGTCGGCCAGCAACGGGGTCTCAATTTCCGGCTCGAATGTCGCAGGGAAAATCGGCCCTCTGAATCCACCAGGACCGCCCATGCCGGGACCTTGCGGCCGGCCTTCCCCTTTCGCGCGCTCCACAAGACGATTGGCAATGGTCAGATACTGGGAACGCGAAGCATTCATGTCGAGGGCAACCGCCTCAGGAGTGATCATGCGGCGTACTGCTTCCTGCTGCGCAATTTCCGTCCAGGGGTCCCCATACTTCTTTTCCAGCGATCCATTGGCCACGACGGCATTGCGGAACTTCTTTTCGAAGTCCATCTTCTTTGCCATGAGATATGGATCGCGCAATCCGCCGAGGTAGCCGTTGACTGCCTTGCGGCTGTTCGCCACGCCGAAGATCTGGTTCATGTACTCAAGGTGTTTGTCAGGGTGCTTCTCCACATAGGCTTCCATGGCCTTTTCACGATCGATGGTAACATCCAGCCTTGTCGGGAACTGCAGATCCCGCAGCGTCTCAAGTTGCGACACGGTCATCAACCGATTCGTCGACCCCGGGTTCCCGAGCACGAAAACCACTTCCCCGGGTGAAGCCCCGTCTTTGCTGAAACGGAAAAAATCGGCCGTGTGAAGCGGCTTGTCGTTGTCGTACACGCGGAAGAACGAGCAATCAAAGTCATACCGTGGATACGTGAAATTGTCCGGGTCACCGCCGAAGAACGCAGCCTTTTCGTCCGGAGCAAAGACGAGCCGAACGTCGGTGTACCGTCTGTATCCATAAAGGGAATAGTGTCCGCCATTGTAGAAGGAGATGACACTGAAAACCATCGAATCTTTCGACGTTTCCTTGAACTTCGCCGCATACCGCTTTTGTATTTCACTGATCTTTGCCGCGCGGTTGGCCGTCTTTGCGCTGTCCGTTGTCCCTGCATCAAAGGCCGCAAGGACTTCCTTTGTAACGTCGTCGATAGTCACAAGCTGGTCAACCCAAATCGGCGCCTTGCGTTCTTCTTCCATCGTTGCAGCGTAGAATCCGTCTTCAACAAGCTTTTCGCCTTCCTTCTGCACCCGCTGCAATGAGCCGCGTGCGCAGTGATGGTTTGTCATGATCAATCCGTCCTCGGAGACGAACGCCGAAGAACATCCGGGGATACGCAGCGCAGCGAGGCGCGCCTTATCGAACCATTCTTTTGTCGGATTGAAATGGTACGTCTCCTCAAAGTACTTGACCGGTGGGAAATCGAAGGTCCACATTTTCCCGGTATCGAATTGTCCCGCCTTTACCGTATCCAGATTGATAAAGCCGGAAGGCTCACCGGTCCTGGTGACATTTTGCGAAGAGCAACCGATGACCGCCAGCGAAAAAGCGAGGGCAATCGCTACAAATGAGCGTGAAAGCAGGCGATTCATTGCAACCTCATAAAGGAGTGAATAGAAAGAAGACAGTGGAGACGACCCACGACGACGTCGGATCGGTCCACACTACGGCATGACGACAATAGCACAAATGTACGACGACATTTCGGGTGAATCAACGTTTTCCGCCGGATCCGGGCCGTTTGCTGTCATCCGCCCGGCCGGGCCAGCGAGGCGATGGCTTGCCGGTTTTCCGGATTCATCACATCCTTTCCTTCTGCGGAGAACAATGACGTGATCCGTTGCTGATACCGCTCAACGACCCGCGCGCGGACGATCTTCAAGGTGCTGTTCAAGAGTCCGTTCTGCTCCGTAAAGCCTTCCTGCAGGACCGCCATGGCGGACGGAATCCACCGGTCCGGGAAGAGCCCGCCGTGTTCGCCGCCATTCCGATAGGCGTCCACCTCGGACCGGAGCAGCCCGAGTGCACGGCGTTGTCCTTCTTGCGCGTCGGGCGAGAGACCATGCGCGGTGAGCCATCCGAGGAGCGCATCCCTGTTCGGAACAAGGAGGCACACCGTGTAAGGGGATTGATTATTATAGAGCATCACCTGATCAATGAACTTCGATTGATTGCTCAACATTTCCTCGATCCCTTCAGGACTGTACTTCTCCCCATCGTGCGCGATCAGAAGGCTCTTCGTTCGCCCGAGGACGAACAGGAACCCGTCCTCGTCGATGAACCCGAGATCGCCCGTGTGAAGCCATCCCTCCCTGATCGTCTCGCACGTTGCACGCTCGTTCCTCCAGTACCCTGCCATGACGTTCTCTCCACGCACAACGATCTCCCCCCTTTCGCCGACCCGGACCGGCGCATTGTTTTCATTGCGGATCTCAAGGTCGAGATGAGGGACGATGCGCCCTGACGATCCGAGTTTGTGCTTCGACAGGGTATTAGCCGATATCACCGGCGACGATTCCGTGAGCCCGTATCCCTGGAGCATCGGGATCCGGAGAGCATAAAAGAACCGTTGCAGTTCGATATCGAGGAGTGCCCCTCCTCCAACGAAGAACTCCAGTCGCCCGCCGAAATTTTCACGGACCTTGCTGAAGAGCACGCTGTCAAAGAGCACAACAAGCGGACGGTACAGCGCCCTCCACCCCTTCGCTTTGGACCAGCCGTCCCCATTGTACGCATACGCAATCCGCAGGGCAAAACGAAAGAGGGCCGCAGCAACGTTGCCTTTCGCAGCGACGCCGTTCTCGATGCTTTTTCGAAAGTTCTTTGCCAGGGCCGGAACACTCAGGAGAAACGACGGGCGCGTTTCGCGGATGTTGACCGGGATGTTTTTCAATGATTCCATCGGGGTCTTCCCCGTCTGCACCGACGCCATACTCGCGCCGTTGTTCATCAACGTGTAGATTCCGGCGGTGTGCGCGAAGCAATGATCCCACGGCAGGATCAACAGCGAGCAATACGATTCGGGAATATCGAACATCGCCGAAGCTTGCTCGACATTCGCAGTGTAGTTGCGGTGCGTCAGGATGACGCCTTTCGGGTCCGCGGTTGTCCCCGAAGTGTAGCAGATGTTGGCAGGCTCGTCGACACTGACCGAACGCTTGCGCGCTTCGAATTCCTTCCGCCCTGTCCTGAGGTACGAATCCCCCAGTGTACAGAGTTGCTCGATCGTCATCTCGCCGTCGAGGAGCGGCTCCATCGGATCGAGAAGGACCGTGTGCCTGAGAAGCGGAAGCTGGTTTCTCAGGCCTCGGATTTTCGAAGCCTGGGTTCCGGAAGCGACGACGATGCTTGATTCCGAGTGCGTGAGACGGAATGCCAGCTCCGCGCCCGAACCAAGTTTCACCGACAAAGGGACGTGAATCGCTCCCGCGGTGAGGATGCCAAGTTCGCTGATCACCCAATCGTTCCTTCCTTCCGCAATCGTCGCAATGCGGTCCCCCTTCCGGACTCCGAGGGCAAGAAGTCCACCCGCAAATGCCTCGACCCGGGCGCAAGCCTGTCGATAGGTCATCCCCTCATACCCGGATTGTTTTTTCTCCCACAGGAGGATGCGATCCGAGAACCGCTTGACGCTCTTCTCGAATAATGCGACGACTGTAGTAGAGCTCATCGGAGGTGAAAAGGTGAGTGAGTGTGGTACAGCCGAGTGTGATGGGGAGAACAGGGAGAATGACGACTGTTGAAAGATACGATCTCTTCGGACGAAAAACCAGAGGGAGTGGGGGGGAGGGGAGAAAGGGAGAAGGGAGAAAGGGAGAAGGGAGAAAGGGAGAAGGGAGAAAGGGAGAAAGGGAGAAAGGGAGAAGGGGAGACTGGGGGACTGGGGGGAAAGAGTGGCTCAGGGAGCAGCACACGAACGCGAAAAGAGGTGACGATGATCGGCGAACATCCTGTAGCTCATGTCAAAGATCGTTTTGAAGCAAGGGACGACGGAGAGATAATACAGCGGGACCGCCCACCAGATGCGCTTCATGACGAATCGATAGACGTCCGCACCTTCGACGTTCGTGCCGCCGGAGCGAACAAGCCGAATATCTTTCACCAGATCCTGTTGCGACATGCCGAAATACGGTCCAACCCATCCTGACTGAAGCCGGTCGACCACAAACCCTCGCCGGCGGAGAACGGTCGACGTCAACGTTGCGATCCGACGACAGATCCCGCACGTGTCGTCGAAAAGGATCCACCCTGCAATATCTTTTCTCCCGTCCGTCATCAGTCCCAACTTCCCCCTGCCTCACTCACTGAAACAGGTGCTTGACCTTCGATTCGAATACCGATCGCTCGGTAAAGCCGACAAACCGGTCTGCGATTTTTCCATTCCTGTCGATGATGAACGTGGTGGGTATGCCAGAGATCCCGCCGTAGAGCGCGCTCACATCGTCATTCCCAAGAAGCACCGGATAGTTCATCCCCGTGTATTGTGCAAACTCTTTCACTTTGTCCGGTTCGTCGAGCGCTACGCCGACGATCTGCAGTCCTTGTTCCTTGTACTGGGATTGCAGCGAGATGAGATCAGGGATCTCCCTACGGCACGGCGGGCACCACGTCGCCCAGAAGTCAAGGATGACAACCTTTCCATGGAAATCGGAAAGTGATACAGAACGTCCTTCAATATCTTTCAGCCGGAATTCGGGCGCGACGGAGGAGCCAGTTCCGGAAGTCAGATCCGGAGTCAGATTTGACCCACGGGCAGCGCCTCCCCCCGTGAGAACGAAGTAGATCGCGACGACTGACAGAAGTGTGACGGACATCCAGAGATATCGTGATCGATACAGAGTGTTTTTTCTTTTCCTGGTACCCATGCCTGATCTCCTTAGTCGATGCCGCATGCGCCGCCGCAACAACTCCCGTTTGCGCAGGAGGGTGCCGGATCGGAAGAATGACTCTCGTGTCCGCGGCCGTTCATACTGAAGCTTGGTGCCGAAATCAGACGGACATGTTTTTGGGATGAGCAGGACGGACAGACAATATCCTCTTCTATTTCTCGAACCTTATGGAGAACATCATAGGTCGCGCCGCAATCGGAACACTGATAATCATAGATCGGCATATCCGGAACCTTTTTTCTTAGTTTTTGCAGGATCATCCACTGCCTGTAAGATGCAGCGAATCGGGAAAAGGGGCAACGTAAGAAGGGGAAACTCGGAGACTTTGTGACTCTGCGACCGGGAGAACCATGAGCGTTTGCATACCGCCTACTCCACGCCGGAAGCTCGGATGAACTCTTGGCCCATTTCGAGCGTTTTCTACAGAGGCGCATATCCGCAACCACTGTTTTCACACCAGTTTTTCGGATTTCAGGGGTCCCTTTGAGTACGAAGAAGAAATGTGCTGCTCTCATGGTCGTTTTGACGATGAGTGTCTGGAATCGATCGGCCGCGCAGGTACCCGCGCAACAGGACACCTTGCACGAGGGGAGCTCTTTGGCCGACTGTGTCCAGTATGCCCTTGACCATCGACCGATGCTTCAACAATCCCGGCTGGAGGAAGAGATCACGGGAAAGGCGATTGCCGTGAAGCTGGCCGATTGGTTTCCTCAGGTGAATTTCACGTACAACATCCAGAGGAACACGCAACCCCCGCTTTCCCTTTTGCAGGGAAACCCTGTGCCGACGCTTCTCCCATATTCGTCCAGCGGACAGTTCACCGCGACTCAAACGCTCTTCAATCGCGACGTGCTCCTCGCCGCAAGCACTGCCGGCGACCTGCGCGAGCAAAGCAGAGATGCAACCACGAGTACCGCCATCGATGTTGTCGTTGCGGTGAGCAAAGCCTTCTACGGAGTCCTTCTGACCCGGGAGGAAATACACCTCCTCGACGACGATATCATCAGGCTTACGCAGAGCCGTGACGACGCGTCCAACCAGTATGAAAGCGGCGTCGTTGACAAGACGGACTATCAGCGGGCTTCGATCGCGCTGAACAACGCGACGGCGGAACGACGGCAGACGCAGGATCTCCTCAATGCCAGATACGCTCTCCTGCGACAGCAGATGGGCTATCCGTCCGATGCACAGCTCGATCTGGTGCGCGACACCTCCGAAACGAGTCTCGATATGGACATCGATACGACGCAGGTCCTCCACTACGGGGAACGCATTGAATACCGTCAGCTTTCCGTCGAGAAAAGACTCCTGGAAGCGAACCTGCATTACAACTGGTGGAGTTTCCTCCCCTCCCTTTCCGCGTACGCCGCCTACAATCTCAATTACCAGGACGACCGGCTTCCGGACATCTACCGGCGGAATCTCCCGAGCTCCTGGATCGGCCTGCAGCTGACGTTTCCCATCCTTCAGGGAGGGAAGCGAATCCAGGAGATCGGCCAGGCGGAATTGGAACTGGAGAGCGTCGACTACGCACTCCGGTCGATTGAGGATTCCATGAACGCAGAATATGCGCAGGCGCTGGCCAACTATAAAGGCAGCCTGACGAACTACATGACTTTGAAAGAGAACCTCGCCCTTGCCGAAGAAGTCTACACGACGATTGACCTTCAGTACAAAGCAGGGACGAAAACCTACCTCGAAGTCATCACGGCGGAAACGGATCTGCGCGATGCGCAGGTCAATGAAACGAACGCGCTCTACCAGGTCCTCACGGCGAAACTGGATATGCAACGCGCGTTGGGGATCGTCAACTACGAGACAAAGAAAGGATCATAGCGCGCCAATGAAAGGCAGATTGCTGGAATTCCTCATGGCGGCCGTCGCATCGGTGCTGCTGTCCGCATGCTTCGGCCAGGGAGACAGCAGGCCGCAGGGTCCGCCTCCCGCCCAAATCGCAGCCTATACGATTCGTCCGGAGCAGGCCGTCTATTTCGATATGTACCCGGCATCAGTGACGGCATTAAACCAGGTGGAGGTGAGGCCGGAAGTCTCCGGGTACATCACCGACATCTTCTTCAAGGATGGACAGCATGTCCGCAAAGGGATGAACCTGTACGGCATCGATCAGCAGATCTACAAGGCCGCCTACGACCAGGCGACGGCGAATCTGAACGTCGCCAAGGCAAATCTCGCGAAGGTGCAACAGGACGTCGACCGGTACACCGAACTTGCAAAGCATGATGCGGTGGCAAGGCAAACCCTGGATCATGCTATCGCCGACCATCAATCGGCCAAGATGCAGGTTCTCGCCGCCGAGGCAAGCGTCAAGAGCGTTGGAACCAATCTGCGCTATTCCATCATCGTCGCGCCATTCGACGGCGTCATCGGGATCTCTCTCGTGAAACGCGGGTCCGCCGTCACGGCGGGACAAACGCTGCTCAACACCGTATCGTCCGACGACCCCGTTGCCGTCGACTGTTCGGTGGACGAGAAGGAGATCGGCCGCTTCACCGCCCTTCTCGAGCACGACCGGAACAAGAAGGATTCGACATTTACGTTGGTTCTGCCGGATCAAACCGTGTATCCATATTTCGGCCATATCGCGTTTCTCGACAGGGCTGTGGATCCCGAGACCGGGACGATACGTGTACGCCTCGTCTTCCCGAACCCGAAAGAGCTCCTCCGGCCCGGACTGACGTGCGACCTCCGTGTACGGGAGACGAGCAATGCAACGAGTGTTCTGATCCCGGCCAAGGCGGTTGTTGAACAGATGGGCGAGTACTTCGTCTACCTCGTCCAGGATGGCCGCGCAAAGGAACACCGGATTCAGCTCGGAAACCATGTCAACGATATGGTGGTCGTGCGGGAGGGACTGAACGTCGGGGACCAGGTCGTCACCGAGGGCGTCCTGCGGCTGCGTGACAACTCACTGGTTTCGGTGCTTCCCCCGCCATCACAGGCGGGGCCGGCGATCAACGGGGTGAATTCGGGGGAACAGGGATCACGATGATTGCAGACACGTTTATCCGACGCCCCGTCACCGCAATCGTAGTCTCGATCATCATTGTTCTCATCGGCGTTGTGGCGATCTTCAGCTTGCCCGTGAGCCAGTACCCGGATATCACTCCCCCCACGGTCCAGATCTCCGGTATCTACAGCGGAGCCGATGCGCTTACCGTCGAACAGACGGTGACGACACCCATCGAATCGCAGGTCAACGGCGTTCCCGGCATGGCGTACATGCAGGGGAACAGCACGAACGACGGACGGACGTCGATCAACGTCACGCTCAACGTCGGGACAAATCCGGACATCGCCGCCCTGGACGTGCAGAACCGCGTCGGTGTCGCGACCCCGCAGCTTCCGGACGACGTGAAGCGGCTCGGCCTGATCACCCGGAAGCGCACCCCGAGCATCCTCATGCTGGTCGCTCTGTACTCCCCGAACGGCACGCACGGCGTTCCCTTCCTCGATAACTACGCCAATATCCATGTGCGCGATGCTCTCCTGCGGGTGAGCGGTGTGGGAGACATTTTCACGCGGGCGGATGATTTCAGTATGCGCATCTGGCTGCAGCCCGATAAGCTCGCGCAACTGGGATTGACGGCGGACGACGTGGTCAATGCGCTCGCCAAACAGAATATCCAGATCGCCGCGGGCTCAATCGGCGCCCCCCCGCAGTATGGCTCACAGGCGTTTGAATACAGCGTGTTTACCAACAGCCGGCTCACGTCGGAAGACCAATTCCGGAACGTCATCATCCGAGCAAACCCCGCGGCAGGTTCATTTGTGCGTCTGGCCGATGTCGCACGCGTGGAGCTGGGGAAAGCCAGCTATTCCAATGTCTCCTTCATGGACGGCAAGCGGGCCTCGTACCTTCTCGTGTTCCAGGCTCCCGGAAGCAACGCCCTTGACGTTGCCGAGGGGGTGGTAAACGCAATGAATCAACTGAAGGCGTCCTTCCCGGAGGATGTCAACTACGTCGTGCCCTTTGAAGCGGTATCCGTCGTCCGCGTCTCCATCCGTGAAGTCGTGGTGACCCTCCTGGAGGCTCTCGGTCTCGTTGTTCTCGTCGTCTTCCTGTTCCTCCAGAGCTGGCGCGCAACGCTGATCCCGATCCTTGCCATCCCGGTGTCGATCATCGGGACGTTCGCCGTGTTCCTCCCGCTCGGTTTCACCATCAACACGCTGACGATGTTCGGATTTGTCCTTGCCATCGGGATCGTGGTGGACGACGCAATCATTGTCGTCGAGGCGACGCAACGGTACATCGACCACGAGCACATGGACCCCAAAACCGCCGCCGTGCACGCGATGAAAGACATCTCGGGGCCTGTCGTCGCCATCGCCCTCATTCTGGCGGCGGTCTTCATCCCGGTGGGGTTCGTTCCGGGAATTGTGGGGCGGCTCTACCAGCAGTTTGCTATCACCATCGCCGTATCGGTTCTCATTTCCGCCTTCGTGGCCCTTTCACTGACCCCCGCTCTCTGTTCCCTTCTCCTCAGGCAGGGCGGCACAAAGGAGGACTCAAAAGGGTTCAGACGGCTGTTCCACCTCTTCAACGTTGTCTTCCAGCGTGGGACGGTCAACTATACAAAGACCGTCGAGAAGGTCCTGCGGACCGGGCGGTACATCCTTATCGGTCTGGTGTGCATGTACATCGTGACAATCGTCCTGTTCAGATTGAAACCGACCGGGTTTATCCCCACCGAGGACGAAGGACGGATCTATGTCACCTTCAATCTGCCGGAGGCTTCCTCCACGACGAGGACAGTGGAGGTCCTTCAATCGATCATGGACACCCTGAAGCAGACTCCCGGCATTGCGCATTATGCCGCGCTGGCGGGACTGAACGTGGTGACGTTCACGACGAAATCAAACAGCGGGACGGTCTTCGTGCAGCTGCAGCCATGGGACGACCGCACCAGCAAGGCCCTCCAGCTCAATGCCCTGATCGCGACACTCCAGAGGAAGTTCTCTGCCATCACCGACGCGACCGTCATTGTGATCTCTCCGCCGGCCATTCCCGGTCTCGGTTCGACGGGAGGGTTCACGTTCGAGTTGGAACAACGGGAGAGCAACGATAACATCAATCAATTTGAACACGTAGTGCAGCAGTTCGTCGCGGCGGCGAACGCGCGGCCTGAGTTGAGCAGGGTATTTACGTTTTTCACGGCCCGGACTCCGGGCTACAGGGTGACTGTTGACCGGGAGAAGTGCAAGCAACTCGGCTTGAGCATAGGAGATGTCTTCAGCACCCTCCAGACATTCCTGGGCAGTCGCTACGTAAACGATTTTACAATCTACAGCAGAAATTTCCACGTCGTTGCCCAGGCCGACACGGGCTACCGGGCAGATATCCGGGATCTCTCCAAGTACTACATTCGAAATTCCACGGGCGCGCTGATTCCGCTCAGCGCAGTCACACGGGACTCCGTCGTGGAAAGTGCGCCGTTGATTTCGCACTACAATCTCTTCCGCTCGGCGGAGATCAATGGGACAGCACGGGAAGGATACAGCAGCGGTCAGGCCATTCAGGCGTTGCGCGACGTGGCCGCGCAGGTGCTCCCCGAAGGGTACGGGTATGAGTTTTCCGGCCTGTCAAGAGAAGAGATCAACGCAGGCTCGAGCACAGTGGCGATCTTCGCCCTGTCCGTGGTTTTCGTGTTTCTTTTCCTCACGGCTCTTTACGAGAGCTGGTCGGTTCCCTTTGCCATCTTGCTGGCGGTCCCGATTGGTGCGTTCGGCGCGATCGTCACCCTCACGCTCTTTCCCCACCTCACGGACAACGTCTATGCCCAGATCGGCCTGGTGACCCTGATCGGGCTTGCGGCAAAGAACGCGATCCTGATTGTTGAATTCGCCAAGGAGCGTGTCGATCGCGGCATCCCCCTGCTGAACGCCACGACCGAGGCGGCGAGGCTCAGGCTGCGCCCAATCCTGATGACGTCCATGGCCTTTGTCCTCGGCGTGTCGCCGCTCGCCTTCGCCACGGGGGCGGGGGCCCAGGCACGTCAGACCATCGGATGGACGGTGCTGGGAGGAATGCTGGCAGCGACAATGCTCGCGGTCGTTGTCGTACCGGTGCTCTTCGTGACGATCACGCGCTTAGCGTACGGGCAGAAGAAACTCGCGGATCTCGAGTTGAGAGGGACGCTGGTTGCTCCGGAGCACCCCGCACCGGAAGGGTAGCGCGACGTTGCCGGGGAATCTCACCGTCGTTCAATGCGTGGTGCGTGCAGGAGACATGCGGTAGAGAAGCATGGCATGCGGCTCAAGTTCGGTTTTCACCCCGGAGGAGGTGGATCCCCGGTTCTTTTTCGCCCAGAGGTCTCGGAGGGTGTACGTCGTCACCTTTGGATCGAAGACCCGGTTGGTCAGCGTGTCTGTTGAAGTCACCGTTGACCAGTCAATATTGATTTTCTTCGGTTCGACACTCCGGTTGAGGAACCCGACCGCCCAGTCACCCCGGCTCAACGGTTTCATCCAAACCTCTACACTGTCGGCAATCGACTGCCGGTAACCCTGGATCCCCAGGGAATCCTGGTCGATGCCAAGGACGTCAGTGTTGCACAGGATATCATGGACCTCCTGAGGCATAGTCCGCAAATCGTTACCGGCGATCAATGGTGCCGCCATGAGACACCAGAGAGAGAAATGCGAGCGATCTTCGTTCACGCTCATGCCGTTGCCGACTTCCAACATATCAGGATCGTTCCAGTGTCCCGGCCCTGCGTACTTCCGGATCCCCGGCCGCATCTCGACGATCTTCATGACACCCCACGATGACCATGTCCCGTGATTGACCGAGCCATCGAAGATGCTGGTGATGTCGCCGGTCGTTCTCCAGAGTTGGCCGACTTTCCCGGCCCACTCCCAGGACTTGTTATCGCCCCATTCACAGAGACTGAAGACGATTGGTCTCCCGGTCGCATAAAGCGCATCGCGCATCGTTGTGTACGCGCCGATGGCGTTCAGGTTCTCAGTATTGCACCAGTCGTATTTGAGATAATCCACCCCCCATTTTGCATACGTGAGCGCATCCTGGTATTCATGACCGCGGCTTCCCGGTCGACCTCCGCATGTCTTGCTGCCGGCGCAGGAGTAGAGTCCGAACTTCAATCCCTTGGAATGGACGTAGTCCGCGAGGGCTTTCATCCCCGAGGGAAATCGCGTGGGATCTGCAACGATGAATCCCAGGCTGTCCCTGCTCACCTGCCAGCAATCGTCGATCACGATGTACCGGTAGCCCGCGGCACGCATGCCGCTCGACACCATCGCGTCGGCGGTCTGACGGATGAGGGCTTCATTGACATCGCACGCAAACTTGTTCCAGCTGTTCCAACCCATGGGAGGAGTTAGCGCGAGTCCTTCCTGCTTCTGCGCTTGTGCGACGAACTGAATCGAGATCAGGAGGACGATGCCGGCAAGAGTGGATTTGACAAGATGGCGTATCATGAACAATCCTAGATATTGTGGGACGCTGAGGAGAACCAGACTGCATGAGGGATGACAACCGGAGTACGATGTCCAATCTGCACATCGAGGACATTGGTTCAAGAACCTAGCGCAATCGTGAAAGAAATGCAATCGCCTCCTGCGAAGATCAACCCCGTCCGTGACAACCCCCTCTTATTTTTCGTCTTCGATTTACCAAATCTGCAATATCACGTTCGGGAAGTGTGTGATTCATGATAAAATTGCGCTTTGCCCTGACATATTTAGGGGCGGAGCTGAGCAAATTCAGATGATTGATATTGGCACAACGATTGTATAGATTATCAACATGTTCTCACGAAGAAGTCATATGCTTGCCATGGGACGGATACTCGTCGGCCTGTTCCTGCTGGCGAACTCCGGCTTCACGGTCGTGTTGAACGCATGCTTGATGCCGAAGCTCTCGTGCTGCACCGTGCCGGTCCATCCTGCGCATGCCGATGCAAGTGATCAGGCATCGCTCACTCCAGCTCTTCCCGTCTGCTGCGCATCACACGTCGCCGGCGGGCTCAACGAACATTTGGTTTCCACGACGCTTGTCAGCGCCGGTGATTCCCACAAACTGCAGGCCGTGGCGGCCGTGCAGATGTCCTCACCCAGCCACGGCAATAGCTTCGCTGCAATTTCTCACCACACACTCCCTGACCGCAGGACCCTCGCTCCAACGTCATTGGAGAAGTGCGTCCTCAACGCAACGCTTCTTCTCTGATCGTTTCCTTCGTCCCTGGTTTTTCGAATAAACGAATGCGGGCATCATTGTTCCGCGTACGTTGATCGATCACACTGTTCAGCCGTGATTTCTGCACACGGCGGACAAACCCCGGTCACCAGGTCTTTCGTCGATGTTGTGGCGACCCGAAGGAGTAGCAGACCATGAAGAAGTATGCACGATCCTTTCTTGTGGCGATAGTCGTCGCCGCAGTTTCTCACTGTGTTGCGCAGATCGCAACGCCGGTGGCACTTGACGATCTCGTCAAGGAAGCTCTTGCCAACAACCCACAGTTGCGCGCGGCGAGGCATCAAACTGCCGCCGCCCAAACCAGAATTGACCAGGTGTCGTCCTGGGAGGCGCCACAGGTCGGCGTCGTCATGTTTCAAACGCCCATCCAATCCTTCCCCAATCCCTTCAAGAACGGGATGGAGACCGACTACTTCATCCAGCAGATGTTTCCGTTTCCGGGAAAACTCTCGTCCATGGGGAATGCGGCTGAAAACAACGCCGCGATGGTCGGCCAGGCGTACAACGCACTTGAGCAGAAGGTCACCCGGGACGTGAAGGATGCCTACTACCAGCTCTACCTGGTGCAACGCAAGATCGAAATCAACGCGGAGAACCAGGACCTTATGCGGAAGTTTATCGCGATTGCCACGAAGCAGTATGAGGTCGGAAGAGGGAATCAGGCTGATATTCTCCGGGGACAGACTGAGCTCTCAACGCTCATCACCGACGCGGTCAACTTGAAGAAGGAACAGACGGTCGCCGGAGCCATGATGAATACCCTTCTCAGTCGTCCCACGGACGCGCCGTTGGGGGACGTTCCGGAAATCGAATCGACAATTCCCCGGTGGACGTTCGAGCAGCTCCGCCCGCTTGCTCTTGAGAACCGTCCTGAGCTCAAATCCATGGATTACAATCTCGCGATGAACAAAGAGGATCTGTCCGCGTCGAAGAAGCAATATTTTCCGGACGTGATGATCCAGGTCATGTACAAAGACATGGCAATGACGAAAAACGATTTTTGGTCCACGATGGTGGGGATCAGCATCCCGATCGCCCCCTGGGCAAGCGGGAAGGTCGGGTCAAAGGTGGAAGAAGACGAACTGAATGTGAAGAAGGCAGAGGAAGACCTCTCATCGATGACCAACATGACGCTTTTTGAAGTTCAGGACGCTCTTGTGCAGGTACAGTCGAATCAAGACGTCGTATTTCTGTTCAAGAACACGGTTATCCCTCAAGCCCAACAGACATTGTTATCGACGCAGTCTGCGTATCAGACCGGCAAGACGGACTTCCTGACGCTCATCGACGCCTACAGGACCCTCCTCAAGGCACGGCTCGATCACGATGCAGCGATAGTGCAGTTTATGACAAGCCAGGCCAAACTCGAACAAGCCGTCGGCCTGAGTATTGCCGGGATCACAGGTCGGATTCAACAGTAAGGTTTTAAGGAGCGCAGCAAAATGAAAAAGATCATCATCACCGCAATCCTGAGTATTGCCGTTGGCCTCACCGCCGGTTGGTATGTCTTCCGCACGGTCGGGATTCCGTCTGGCGAACGGAAGGTTCTCTACTATCGGGACCCGATGAATCCGCAGAGCACTTCTCCCACCCCGAAGAAGGCACCCGATGGGATGGATTTCGTGCCCGTGTACGCCGAAGGCTCAGCCACCGGCACCGGGAGGAAGATTGCCTACTACAAAGACCCGATGCATCCCTGGTACACCTCCGACAAACCGGGCAAAGCCCCTGATTGTGGAATGGTTCTGGTTCCGGTCTACGAAGGGGAAAGCGACATCAGCGGGTTCAAGATTGATCCGACGATGGTGCAGGATATCGGGGTCAAGGTGGAAGACGTGAAGGTGAGAAGACTCAATAGAATCATCCGCACGGTTGGAAAGGTCCAGTACGACGAAACGAAGGTGTACTCTATTAATAGCAAGATCATGGGTTGGGTCGACAAGCTCCGGGTCGACTACACCGGACAGTTCGTCCGAAAAGGTGAACCCCTTCTCAATCTCTACAGTCCGGAACTCGTGAGCACCCAGGAAGAATATCTGCAGGCTCTCCGCTACGAGAAACAGATGGCCGGCAGCACGATCGGCGAAGCACGGACGGGCGCCCAGGAACTCGCGCAAAGTGCAAAGCGGCGCCTTCTATATTGGGACATCCCGGAGCGCGAAGTTGACGCCCTTGCACGACGCGGGACGCCGGAGAAGACGATGACGATCTATTCTCCCGTTGACGGGTATGTCATCGACAAGATGGTCTACGACGGACAGAACGTCATGGCAGGGATGGAACTGTATAAGATCGCCGATCTTTCCACCGTCTGGATAATGGCGGACATCTATCAGTATGAACTCCCCTGGGTCAAAGTGGGACAGAAGGCCAATATCGCACTGTCGTACCTCCCGGGCAAGAAGTTCGAAGGGACCGTGACGTATATCTACCCGACGCTCAGCATGGAAACAAAGACGGCAAAGGTGCGGATTGCTGTGCACAACACCCCGGGGTTGGAATTCAAGCCTGAAATGTTCGCGACAGTAGAAATCTCCTCGCCGGTGATGGTGACGGCCGTGGCCGTTCCCGATCAGGCGATCATCCGATCCGGAGAACGCAATATCGCGGTCATCGCCCTCGGAGGCGGGTACTTCGATCCCCGCGAAGTTATCCTGGGCGCCTCGGCGGACGGGTACGTCCAAATTCTGAAGGGTGTGAAGGCCGGAGAGAAGATCGTCGTCTCGTCACAATTCCTGATCGATTCCGAGAGCAACCTCAAGGCGGCCATCGGCCAGATGTCGGGACACGCCGATAGCACGGCACAGCCCGATACGTCTTCTCCCAATGATGACGCGCGAAAGATGAAATCGATGTCCCCCCCGGGGGACAGTACAGCGCAATCCGGGGCGGTTCATCCTACCGACAATGGAATGGAGATGAAACCCTTGTCCACCCGGAAAGTGGTCGACCCGGTCTGTGGCATGAAGATATCGCCAACAGAAAAATTGTCTTGTGTCTACGGAGAAACCAGATACTATTTCTGCAGTCATGACGACCTGCAAAAATTCATCAAGGATCCCGGCAAGTACGTCTCCCGTGGATAAGTTGGGCACAAGACCAGCCACCCCCATGAGCGTTTTCAAGGACGGAAGAAATGCTACAGAAAATCATTGAAGCTTCGGTTCGAAATAAGTTCCTCGTCATTCTGGCAGTGATCTTTCTCGTCGGGTGGGGAATCTATTCCATGCTCACCATTCCCATCGACGCGATTCCCGACCTTAGTGACGTGCAGGTAATCATCTACACCGAGTATCCAGGTCAGTCTCCGCGTACGGTCGAAGATCAGGTTACCTACCCGCTGACCACGGCCATGGTCAGTGTCCCGGGGTCCAAAATTGTCCGGGGATATTCCTTTTTCGGGTATTCCCTGGTCTACGTCATCTTCGAGGATGGCACTGACCTCTACTGGGCGCGCAGCCGCGTGCTCGAGTATCTTAACTACGCACAGAAGCGCCTGCCGGACAATGTCGTGCCCACACTCGGGCCTGATGCGACGGGCGTGGGGTGGGTCTTCGAATATACGTTGACTTCGAAAACGCATTCGCTTCAGGAATTGCGATCCATCCAGGATTGGTATCTCAAATACGGATTGACTTCCGTCCCCGGGGTATCGGAGGTCGCGAGTGTCGGCGGATATGTCAAACAATATCAGGTGACCGTCGACCCGACAAAGCTCCTTGCCTACAACATCCCGCTGAACATGGTAGAGATGGCCATCAAGCGTTCAAACAACGATGTGGGTGGCGAAGTCATCGAAATGGGCGAGTCGGAATTCATGGTGCGAGGGCTCGGGTACATCAAATCCATTGAAGATATCAAGAATATCCCGGTGATGGTGGATCCGAAGAGCGGCACGCCGGTGTACATCCGGGACATCGCTGACGTCACCATCGGGCCGGTCATGCGACGCGGCCTGGCAGAAAGCAACGGCGAAGGAGAAGTTGTCGGCGGTGTCATCGTGATGCGATATGGCGAGAACGCCCTTCACGTCATCGATGCCGTCAAGAAGAAACTCGAAGTGTTGAAACAGGGATTGCCGAACGATGTGCAGATCAACATTGCGTATGACCGTTCCAGCCTGATTGAGCGGGCGATTACGACGCTGCGCGACAAGCTTACAGAGGAGATTCTCATCGTCGCGTTTGTTTGCGTCCTGTTCCTGTTCCATGCTCGAAGCGCCCTGGTGGCGGTCTTCACCCTCCCGACGGCCATCCTTATGGCCTTCATCGTCATGAAAGCGCAGGGGATCAATGCGAATATCATGTCCTTGAGCGGCATTGCCATCGCCATCGGCGCGATGGTCGACGCCGCCATCATCATGATCGAGAACGCACACAAGCACATTGAACACGAGGCTCAGAAACCGCCGGGCGACCAGCGCGACCGCTGGCAGGTGATCCTTGACGCCGCGAAGGAAGTTGGTCCGGCGTTGTTCTACTCCCTCCTGGTGATCACCGTGTCCTTCATACCGGTGTTCACGCTGGAGGCGCAGGAAGGCCGACTCTTCCGTCCGCTCGCGTTTACAAAGACCTACTCCATGGCAGCAGCGGCGATCCTGTCCATCACGATTGTGCCGATTCTCATGGGATACTGGATCAAGGGGCGGATCAGACCTGAAGAGCAGAATCCCATCAACCGCTTCCTGATCAGGGTGTATACGCCGGTTGTGAATTTCGTGCTCGAACACGGCAAGTGGATCCTCATCGGGGCGGTGGCTGTCCTCGGGATCACCCTGATTCCCTTCACCAGAATCGGGACCGAATTCATGCCACCGTTATACGAGGGGGATTTGTTGTACATGCCCACCACGCTGCCGGGGATGTCGATTACCAAGGCAAAGGAACTGCTTCAACAAACCGATAAGATCATCCGGCAATTCCCCGAGGTTCAGAACGTCTTCGGCAAGGTCGGTCGCGCGGAGACAGCGACCGATCCGGCAGGTCTGGACATGATCGAAACGACGATCATGCTCAAGCCCGAGAGCGAATGGCCCTCAGGCATGACGCCCGAAAAGCTCATCACTCAGTTGGATCAGGCAATTCAGTTTCCGGGGGTGACCAACGCGTGGACGATGCCGATCAAAACACGAACGGACATGCTCAGCACGGGAATCAAGACGCCGGTCGGGGTAAAGATCTCCGGCCCCGATCTGAATGTGCTGGAAGCCATTGGAAAGCAGGTCGAAGCTGTTCTTCGGAACGTCCCTGGCACCTTGAGCGCCTTTGCAGAACGGTCTGTGGGCGGAAACTATCTGGATTTCGAAATCAACCGGACCGAAGCAGCACGGTACGGGCTGACTGTCGGCGATGTGGAGGACGTGATCCAGACAGCAATGGGGGGAATGGCCGTAACGAGTACCGTCGAGGGGCTGGAGCGCTACACGGTGAATCTCCGCTACCCTCGCGAGTTGCGCGACAACCTCGACGCACTCAAACGCGTCCTCGTTCCGACACGGACCGGCGAACAGATCCCGATCAGTCAACTCGCCACGATCGTCATCCGGAAAGGACCCATGGTCATCCGCACGGAGGAAACCCGGCCGAACTCGTGGGTCTACGTCGACATTAAAGACATCGACGTTGGCACGTACGTTCGTAACGCCCAAAAGGCGGTGGCAGAGCAGGTGAAGATCCCCGCCGGGTACAACATTCTCTGGAGCGGGCAGTTCGAGTATATGCAGCGGGCGCAAACGCGTCTCATGGTTGTCATTCCGATGACTCTCTTCATTATTTTCCTCATCCTTTACTTGAATACCCGTTCTCTGGTAAAAGTCGCGATCGTGTTCCTGGCAGTCCCGTTCTCCCTGGTTGGGGCGTTCTGGTTCATCTATTTTCTTGGATACAACCTGAGCATTGCCGTGTGGGTCGGCATCATTGCGTTGGCCGGGCTCGATGCAGAGACAGGTGTGGTGATGCTCCTCTATCTCGACCATGCCTATGACGAGCGGAAAAGCAAGGGCCTCATGAGAGGGCTGGCGGATCTCAAAGAGGCAATCCATCATGGTGCGGTCCAGCGAGTACGTCCGAAGATCATGACGGCATCGGTGATTATCGCCGGTCTGGTTCCGATTATGTGGAGCCACGGGACGGGTGCCGACGTTATGAAACGGATTGCGGCACCGATGGTCGGCGGCGTGGTGACATCGGTCCTGCTCGAGCTGGCAGTGTATCCCGTCATCTATTTCCTGTGGAAGAGTCGGGCTCTGCGAAAGATCTCGATATAAGGCGTTACAATGACTTTTCGACGTCCCGTTCTCCCCCTCTCCCCTTCGCGCGAAAGGGAGAAGGGGGGAAGGGGGATGTTGATTTTCGGCCTTTCTTAGCGTACCATTTCCAATGTCCATCGTTTAACATCGAATTTCGAAGGCCTTCCTCCCGTGAATACCCGCAACGATGTCCCCCATGTCCGCAACGCCTGGAACAACACCGAAGCACAATCGCGCGACGACGTGGGCCGGCTTGTGTATCGTTCAAATCTCCTCGGCGCCGACCAGAGCGTCACCAACACGGGCGGCGGAAACACGTCGGCAAAGGTCACGGAACGCGACCCGCTGACCGGCAAAACAGTCGAGGTCCTCTGGGTGAAGGGATCCGGGGGCGATCTTCGCACGTCGACGAAGGGCAATTTCGCGTCACTCTACCAGGACAAACTCCTCGATCTCAGATCCATCTACCAGGGTGCGGATCCGCGCGGCGCAAAGACGCCGATCGAAGATACCATGGTGCAGATGTATCCCCACTGCACGTTCAATCTAAATCCCCGCGCGGCATCCATCGACACTCCCCTCCATGCCTTCATCCCCCACAGGCATGTCGATCACATGCATCCGAATTCCGTCATCGCCATCGCGGCGTCGAAGAATGGGGAGCGCCTCACAAAGCAAGTGTTCGGCGACGAGATCGTCTGGACACCGTGGCAACGACCGGGCTTCGACCTCGGCCTGAAACTCCAGGAACTCTGCCGGAACAACCCCGGAGCGAAGGGGGCGATCCTCGGCAAACACGGAGTGATCAACTGGGCGGATGACGCGAAAGCTTGCTATGACCTGACCCTGAACCTCATCGAACGTGGCGCGGAATTCATCGCAGCGAATGACAAAGGAGACAAGACGTTTGGTGGACGAAAATACGAGACGCTTCCGTCACCCCATCAACGAGCGATCCTGACCGAAATCCTCCCGTGGATTCGCGGGCTGGTTTCCCAACAACGCAGGCTGGTGGCGACCGTGGAACAGCGCGCTGCGATCCTGGAATTTGTCAACAGCCATGATGCCCCGCGCCTCGCCATGCTTGGAACATCCTGCCCCGATCACTTCCTCAGAACGAAAATACGGCCGCTCTTCGTCGACTGGGACCCGCAGAACGAGGATATCCCGACGTTGCGGAAGAAATTGTCGGCGGGGATTCTCCAGTATCGCAAGGACTATGCCGCGTACTACGAGCAGTGCAAACGACCCGATTCGCCGGCGATGCGCGATCCCAATCCCACTGTGATGCTGATTCCCGGCTTGGGGATGATCGCCTGGGGGAAGGACAAGAGCGAATCTCGCGTGACTGCCGAGTTTTACAATTGCGCGGTCGAGGTCATGCGCGGTGCGGAGGCGATCGATGAATACACCGCGCTCCCGCAGCAGGAGGCGTTCGACATCGAATATTGGCTTCTCGAAGAAGCGAAATTGAAGCGCATGCCGCCGGAGAAGGAGCTTGCCCGCCAGGTGATCGTTGTGATCGGAGCGGGAAGCGGCATCGGCCGCGTTGTCTGCCATCGCCTCGCCGGCGAAGGCGCCCACGTTGTCTGCGCCGACGTCATCGAAGATGCCGCCAAAATCACGGCCGGAGAATTGACCGGGAAGTACGGGCTCGGGATCGGGGTCTCAGGTTCCGGCATCTCGGCGTGCGGACCGGCCATCAGTCTTGCCGCTGACGTCACACGGCGCGAAAGCATCCGGACATTGTTCGAGGAAACACTCCTCGCCTACGGCGGGATCGACGGTGTCGTGGTCACAGCCGGAGTCTTCGTTCCTCCTGATGTCTCAGGCCAGGTCCCGGATGACAAATGGGCCATGACCTTTGCGATCAATACGGCCGGTCCCTTTCTCGTTGCGGGGCAGGTGGCGGGGATCCTCCGGGAACAGAACCTCCGTGCGTCTATCGTCGTAACAACCAGCGTCAACGCTGTCGTCCCCAAAAAAGGAAGCGTGGCGTACGATGCCAGCAAGGCCGCGGCGAATCACATCATTCGCGAACTCGCGATCGAATTGGCGCCTCTTGTGCGGGTCAACGGCGTTGCCCCCGCCACCGTGATCGAAGGAAGTACGATGTTTCCGAGGGACCGGGTCATTGCATCGCTTGGGAAGTACGCAATTGCATTCGATCCGTCGGAATCGGACGAATCGTTACGCGGGAAACTCTCTAAATTCTACGCCGATCGCACCCTGACGAAACAGTCGATCACACCCGAGGACCAGGCCGAAGCGGTCTTCCTGCTGCTCAGCGGTCGACTCGGAAAGACCACGGGGCAAATCCTGACCGTCGATGGCGGCCTGGCCGAAGCATTCTTGCGATGACGAATCAGCGAGAGAAGAACGGGGAGCCGCCTTGAAGGTACACATCGCATACGGGAAGAACGGGCTGGACATCGACGTTCCCGACAAAAACCTCGTCAAGATATTGGATCAAGCCGGTGCCCCGGCGCTCCCTGACCCGGTAGTCGAACTCCGGCGACTGCTCGATCATCCGCTGGATTCACCGCCGCTCGCCGCGCTCGCGCGCCGAGCAACCTCGGCCTGCATTGTCATCAGCGACATCACGCGCCCTGTCCCCAATACCACGCTCCTTCCCCCGGTTCTTCAGACGCTCGAGCATTCCGGGATCGCTCCCGATCGAATCCATATCCTCATTGCAACGGGATTGCACCGACCAAGCACTTCCGGCGAACGCCGGCTGCTTCTGGGGAATATGATTCCCGGCCGGTACCCTGTCTCCGACCATCATGCACGAGAGCGGGCGGAACAGCGGTTTCTGGGCATCACCTCCCGCTCGACGCCGGTCCTCATTGATGAAACGTACTGCCGGGCCGACCTTAAAATCACGACGGGATTTATCGAGCCCCATTTGATGGCCGGTTTCTCCGGAGGAAGAAAACTTGTCGCTCCCGGGTGCGCCGGTGAAGAGACCATCAAGGCGCTCCATAGCCCGCGCTTTCTCGAGGATGCACATTGCCGCGAAGGATGCATTGAGGGAAACCCGCTGCATGACGAACTCCTCGGGATCGCTGAAATGGCCGGACACGATTTCATCGTGAACGTCTCTCTGGATGCACAGCATCGTATCACGGGGATGTTTGTGGGTCATCCCGTGACGGCACACGCCCTGGGCATCCTGCACGTGAGAAACGCCGTGAATGCGAGCATGCATCAACCTGCCGACATCGTCGTGACAACAAGTGCCGGCTTCCCGCTCGACCTGACGTACTACCAGGCAGTGAAGGGGATGACCGCGGCGCTCCCCGTCGTCCGGGATGGCGGCACCTTGATCGTTGCAGCGGAGTGTTCCGAGGGATTGGGAAGCAAGGAGTTCAGCGCGATGGCAACACGCTACAGCTCGGCGGAAACATTCATCGATGCCATCCTGAAAAATCCGGTCGCCATCGATCAATGGCAACTCGAGGAATCCGCCAAAGCCGCACGCAAGACCTCCGTCGTTGTCGTCGCCGACGGGATCCCGGCCCTGCAGAAGGAGAAGCTGTTCGTCAACTCGGCTCCGAGCGTCGAGCACGCACTCCAGGACGCCTTCAAGAGACACGGGGCCGATGCGACGGTCGCCGTCATCCCGAACGGGCCGTATACGCTCGTGAACGTCGATCCTATCTGACCACCACCTCATCCGCGAAGATCCACGCCGGTTCGCCCTCACCTTTGTACCCTTGGGGGACTCTCCCGATGTTCCTGGCATGGACACGGACGTATCGGGCCGCCATTCGAGGAAACGATACCGAGAGATCCTTCTCCGCAAGATCACGCTTCGCCTGACCGAACGTCGGAACGACCGTCCCGGCATGGATGAAGTGATTCCCGTCCGTTGACACATTGAATTCCACCGAGTCCGGAAAGAAGATGTACACCCCGGGATTTTCAAGGAACCCGCACGCGACAGTGCTGATGGAGGAAGTGTCTCCAAGATCGATCTGTACATCGAGGTCGTTTTCCAGGAATCCCTGCCACCGTCCATCGGAGTATTGCGCACTCCCCCGAAGCCCGTCTGTGAGACCGAAATTTCCCCCGGCCGTGTACTTCTGACTGTACGGAAGTCGATAGGTGACCGGCTTGAATGATGCCAAATGAAATGTGATCGGTTCGCCGGTGGTCAAACCCAGGGGACGCCCGTCCCGAAACGCAAGTGCACGGAGCTGTGCGGATGCGTTGAGGGTGAAGGGGCCGGAATAGAGGCTTGACGTGGAGTCCGGCGTCGAACCGTCCAGGGTGAAGCGGATCTGCGGCACCGGGGACTCCGAAGAAAGTGCGACACGTTCAAGGCGGGCCGGAGGATCCGGAGTGATGGAGATTTCAATCGCATATGTCCCTTTCGCGAACGCGTAGCCCAGCGCGTTATACCGCTGTGTTTGTTGGTCCACGCGTCTGACGAAATCGTCCCAGTTCCGGGTGGTGATCGGGGACCAGAGGGCTTCCGCCATAGCCGCCATGCGCGGCAAGACGACCTGTTCGGCCCGCCGCGGACTCGGTACGTGTTCTGACCACACGCAGGCTTCTCCTCCGAGAATATGATTCGCCTGCGCCACGGTGAGACTCTCGGGGACCGGATTGAACTGATAGACCTTGTGCAACGGCAGGGGTGTGCTGAAGACTTGGGCCAGACTGTCGCCGACGGCCTGGTACGAATCGAAATAACAGTAGGATCCCGGCGTCATCACAACATCGCTCCCCTGTCTCACGGCGTTTATTCCGCCCTCCACACCGCGCCACGACATGACCGCAGCTCCGGGAGGAAGCCCTCCTTCGAGGATCTCATCCCAGCCGATGGCCCGTCGACCGTGGTTCTGAAGAAACCGTGCGATGCGTTTAATGAAATACGATTGCAGTTCTTCGGTGTTCTTCAGCCCTTCGCTCCGAATCCGGGCTTGACATTTGGGGCATCGTTCCCAATTCGTCTTGTCGGCTTCGTCGCCGCCGATATGAATGTATTTCCCGGGGAAGAGGTCCATCACTTCCCTCAAAATGTTTTCAAGAAAGACAAACGTGCTGTCATTCCCGGCGCAGAATATCGTAGAATCCGGCCAGACGCTCCCGGGCGGAACCGTGAACGGGCCTCCGGTGCACGAGTACTGCGGGTATGCCGTGAGCGCTTCGACAGCATGAGCAGGCATCTCAATCTCCGGAACGATGGTGACATGGCGTTCCGCGGCATAGCGCACGACAGCTCTGATCTGGTCCTGCGTATAAAACCCGCCGTAGGTGGCCTTCTCACCCGGTCGTTGCGGGTCCCTGTTTTCCCATGGTTGGTCCTCCCTGTCCACCCGCCATGCTCCCACGTCGGTGAGACGAGGGTATTTCTTGATTTGTATTCTCCAACCCTGGTCGTCGGTGAGATGCCAATGGAAAACATTCATTTTGTGCAATGCGATCAGGTCGATATAGGTATCGATGAACGATATGGGAAAGAAATGTCGGCTGACATCAAGGTGCATGCCTCTCCAGGGGAACCGGGGTTTGTCCCAGATGGAAATACACGGCATCTGCCACGAGACGCCGGTTGTGCGCAAGGAGTCGTACACCTTCGGTGGGAGTAGCTGCAGGACGGTTTCCGAGCCATAGAAAAGACCGGCATCGGTCGGGGCGGCAATCTCGACCGCGGTGGGAGTTACGTGAACCCGATACCCTTCTGCTCCAAGGCCGCGATCCCGGATATGTCGGAAAAGGATCACGTCCCGGGTCGGATGCTTGTCTGCGCGGATCACCGGAAGCGTGAAACCCGTCGCAGTCCGAAGCCGACGGACGAAAAGATCGATCGTCGTGCTCGCCCGATTGCTCCCCGTCGCATTGACCACTGACGTATTGCGCGTTATTGTGAAGCTCCCGGGGCGTTGCTCCACCCGGACGGGCTCCGGAATAATCGAAATTCGTCCCTCCGCGAGCAGCGGGAGTGACCAAAGGACTGAGAGGATGATTGTGCGACACACGACCGGGAAGATGTTCATGATGACCTTGTGGAACGTGAAAGGGAGACAGACGCGCTGGAAACATACGGCGATCGCCGTTGAATGAAAAGAGGGCGTCTTCGACCTGACGGCCGGAGACACCCTCCTTCGCAGCCAAAACCACAGTTGTCAGTCGACAGTCAACAGTTGACAGTCAACAGGAGTTGAGAATTCCTCATTCCTGTCCCCTGTCAACTGTCCCCTGTCCCCTGCTACTTCATCAGCACCATCTTCAACGTCGATGCATACGTGCCCGCCGACAGGCGATAAAAATAGATTCCGCTTGCGAGGTTATGGGCATCGAACGAAACGATATGCTGACCTGCCGTCAACGTACCGTTGATCAGTGTTGACACTTCCTGTCCGAGCGTATTGAAAACTTTCAACTCGACATTCCCGGCTTTCGGGAGATTGAACGAGATCTGCGTTGTCGGGTTGAACGGGTTCGGATAGTTCTGCGACAGGGAATAGGTCTGAGCGACCATGCCCGGTTGCGGTGCCACGGCGGAAGGACCGCCGACCCACCAATAAGGATCGCCGACCTGCTTGCCGTCGGTTGCGCCGGTCTTGAGCGTCGCATTCGAATACATCATGTCGGTGCTCTCGGGCAACGGCCACGGAGGAACCCAGGTGCCGGTATTCTGGACCTGCGTGAAGTTGTAGCCATACGTTTCCGTCGTTCCAGTCCCGCCGCGGACTGCTGCGAACCAGTTCAACAGTCCAACACCATTGGCATTCGCTGTTCCGGGATCCAGGACACCGGGAACGGATGCACCGAAACCTGGATCAAGGTTCACGTTTCCGGACTCGACAAAGCCGGGCCATTTGGCCTTGTCCGTAAACATGCTCACGCTCTGTGCATTCATCCATACAGGGGTGTAGATCGAATCTGCGTGCGCGGTATCATTCCACGCAGTCCAGTACGACACCAGGCCGGCCGGCCAGAAATAGTCGTTGTTCTTCACTTCGACTTTTCTCAGCTTTTCGGCGGTCGTATCGCCAGCGCCGGTCGATGCATGACCGAGAAGAATTGCTGCGGTCGCTGAATCAAGCGGACCCATGGTGATAATCGAAGCGACTGTCCCTGCTGTGAAGGAATCCCATCCACCGCTGAACTCGAACTTTGCCTGCCCGCCCGCATACACGCCGTAAAAGATATTGTTGTTGAATTTCGCGTTCACCATTCTGTCGAGGAAGAACGGGTTCTTGAAGGTGTAGATGACGTTGTTATGCGAGAACTCATAGTAGTTCACGATCCCACCGGTCGCCGCGGTGGCATAGCCGCTGACGCAGAGCATCGTGTTGTTCTTAATGACGATGGAATCCGTCTTGAACGCCGCGACATAGTTTTCGTTGCGGAGCACTTCGCCGACGTAGTACTGATTCGGGTTCGTCGTCATGTTCCGGAACTTGCAATTGGTGATGAAGAATTTGCAGGAGCTGCCTGCGTACCCGATGGCGAATTGCGACCACTGTTCGAACACAACGTTGTCCGCGACGATCGTCGCGCTGTCGGCGGTCAACTGAACTGCCTGGCCTCCGCCATAATTCACTTTGTTGTTGACGGCGATGCCCAGGAGATACAGGTTCTTAAACGTCCCGGTCGAGTGGTTCCCGGTGAGCGTAAACAACACGCCGGGGATCGAAAGATCGCCGAGGACATCGGGCTGGATGCACGGAAGCTTGCCGGTGCCGGCCTTCGGGACGCCGATGAATGCAACGCTTGACTTTACCGTGATGGTGGCATCGAAGATATAGGTCGTGTCGGTTGACACCAGTTGATAGACATGGTGCGCCTGATCGCCGTTCGGGAGCGTATCGGCCCGCACGATCTGGTCGAGAATCCCGGTACTGGCATAGACGCGGAGCGTGTCTGACGCTGCAAACACCTGGCCCGGCGCGATAACGAGCGCCACCAGTGCAACAGCCAAGACGACGGTCAATAGATGTTTCATAACCCTCCTCCTTGTGACGTGTGGTTAACAGCAGCAGTGATACTGATTCGAGCTATTCTACCTTGTTCGGTCAAATCACCTCCTTTGTGGGTAACCTTGATGAATGTGAAGAAATCATCCCCTAGATCTGTTTGCGTCAGACAATCATGGAAGCTTAAAAACTCCAACGGATCCCCAGGTCGGCGGTCAACCCGTACGACTGTTCCGAGTTGGGCACGTTCGTGGGCACGCTGATCAACGAGACGTCGTTCGCCGCGTTCAGGTTGTTGACATCTCCGTAAAGCTGGAAGCCATACCAGGGGAGTTTTTGTTTGACGGACACATCCCAGCGCGTGTACTTTGCGGTATTCGCGCGGAGCTGGTCCCAGAACTGCACATCCGACGAAATGTCATCCTGGTAGAGCATCGACACGCGGATCGAAAAGTCTTTGTAGTCGAAGCCGAGTGAAAGATTCAGGATGTTGTCCGGCTGGTTGATCAGGCGTGCGGTGTAGGAGGTGTCCACGTTCACCAGTTGGAACACCCTGGGCCCGCCGATCCTGCGGAGCTCCGAAAACGGATACTGCGCCTTCGAAAAGATATGGGTGTAGTTGATGTTCAGGACGAGGCCGTTGAACGGGTTGGGCAGGTACCAGAAGTGGGTCTGCCAGTCGAATTCCATCCCGTAGTCATCGATGCGGAATGGATCATTGATGTAGGTGAAGATGTTGTAGGTCCCGCTTGGCGTGAGCGAACTCAGATACGGCGGATAGTACGGTGCCGCGGCGGAGTCGTTGACATAGAAATTGGTTGAGTAAATGAGGTTGTCGATGCGCTTCAGGAATGCCCCGACAGTAAAGAGCCCGATCGAATTATCGTAGAAGGAGGCATACGCATCATAGTTCGTTGACCGCGTCGGCGTCAGCGAGTAGTTGTTCCAGCTGATGGCGTTCCCGATCTGCACATCGATTCTCGGCACGATGGCGTCATAGTCCGGATACGACACGGTGTTCGAGTAGGAAAGACGAAGGTCAAACCAGGGAAGCGGTTTGTACCGGATCATCACATCAGGGAGCCAGTACCCGTTGGTCACCGATAGCGTCGTGTCATAGAACCGGTACGGCCCGCCGAGAGCCGAACTGGTGTTCTGCTGGCCGCGCGGTGCAGTGTAGGTTCTCTGGAGACTTTGATAGCGCACGCCGGGGATGACGGTGATGTCGGGGCCGACGTGGATCGTTGCCATCACGTAGAACGCTCCCTGACCTTCGTGTCCATCATAATTGTAGCTTGTCGAATTGAAGAGATCGTGAAAATATGTCAGGTTCTGCGTCGCAAGAATCCGGGGATTGTTGCGGACGAAGCGCGCCATCTCCGCCACCATGCCATAGTTCAGCGGAAGCGACATCGTGTAATCACCGTTGAGGAATCCGTCGTAGCTGAAGCCCGGGTCCAGGAACGGCGCGATCGGGAGACTTGTGCTGCTTGCATATGCTCCCAAGGCGGGGAAGTGCGCGGCGATCAAGCTGTCAACAAATTTCGCACTGGTGAGACCAAACCCCTGGCCGGTATACTGATCCTGCACGTACGAGCGGGTCTGATAGCGATACTTGCCACCGAATTTCACGACAGAGGTGACGAAGTCACTGACGTTCACGTCTGTCTGAAGATCGAGGGCCGCCGTGTATGCGCGCTCCCGGGTAAAACTGCTGGAGCTGATGATGCTCCCGAGAAACCCCTGGGTCGGATCCACGATCGCGGCCCGGTTCACGCTTTGCGGGAGAACGTTCACCGCCCCCGTGAATTGCGTGAGACCCGCAGGGGCTTGCTGGAATCCTACGGTCCAATCGTCCGGGGCCTTGGTTTCTGAGTACGCGTGCGAGAGCTTCAGCGAAAGGTGGAACAGCGGAATGTCCTGCTCGAGGCTCAACGCGTTGGTGAGAAGACTCTGTTTGCTGGTGGAGAATGCCAACGTGTAGTTTTGTTGATTGAGCGCGGTGTTAAAGAGTTGTCCTCTGTTCTGGACATCCGTCGTGCCGGTGCTGAAGAAGTTTGAAAAGGCGATCTTTCCTTGCGGCAGTTTGTAGTCCATGACCAGCGTTCCGTTCTGTCGCTGCCGGTCTCGGGAAACATCGTTCAGGCTGACGGAATTGGTGAGATAGTCCGTATGACTGTTGCCGAGGTGCGTGTAGGAGGCACCGAGCTCATTGTCACTGAGGTTCCGACGCTCAAGATCGGCCTGGGCGAATACGCCGAAGGCCTGGTCGAAGAACCGTCCTTCAACGCTTCCCACATAGCGATAATTGTTGAATTTATTGTAGGAGGCTTTCAGGCCATTGTACCCCCCTTGCGCCAGCAGGTTGTATCCCAGCCCGGGTCCTTCACCCTTCGCTTCCCGCATCGTGAAATTGACCGCTCCGCCGATCACATCAGCGTCCTGATCGGCCGTCACGCTTTTACTGACCTCGATCCCTTCGAGGGAGAACGGCGAGATCATGCTCAGGTCGATGCTTCTGTCCCCGGGATTTGTCGACGTCATGCGTACGCCGTCGACAGACACCGTATTGTATTTGGGCTGCAACCCCCGAATGGAAATCTGCGTGCCTTCACCGCCGTTTCTCAGGACCGAGACGCCCGGGAGTCGACCCACCGACTCTGCGGCGTTCGCGTCCGGCAGTTCCTGGATACGGGCTGAGGAGACGACGTTCACGATCTGGTTGGAGGAGAGCTGCTGGTTGATCGCGGCGTTTTGACCGCTCGCCTGCGCGGTGACGGTCACCGTTTCACCTTCGATCGCCGCTGCCATGAGCTTGAAGTCGAGCTTTTTCGTCTCTCCCTCCGCGATTTGTTCTGTGGTCGTGACCATGCGATAGCCGACGTACGAGACGCGGATCGTGTAGGACCCGGCCGGGACATTGCGCACAACATACTTGCCCGAGATGTCGGAGGATGCTCCGAACGCAGTGCCCACGAGCAGGACATTCGCCCCCGGCAACGCTTCACCGGTCTGTGCGTCCTGAATGACGCCTTGGAGAGTCGCGCTGGTCTGGGCATACGAGTTCAGGCTCCAGAAGAGCGGAAGAAGCAGAAGAACCACGATGCGATGCTGTATCATTGTATTCATGGAATCCTCCTTAACATCGTATCCCGCAACGGGGGATGAATGGAACGAATCACCGGTTGAAAGTATGGGGGCGCAATGGCCGGCGCGATCACCCCGGATGCGGTCCCTTTGTGCTGACTGCCCTGTCGCCCGTAAGACGCTGAAGCGCAAACGATCCGGCGCCGATGATCGGGGCCTGACCGTCGTTCAAACGGGAGACGAGGATCCGGACCTTGTTTTCGTACCGGCCAAGCACATTCTTCTGAAACGCATGGAGCGTCGGTTCGACCAGCAGCTCTCCTGCATGCACGAGGCCGCCATACAGCACAATCGCCTCAGGGTCGAAGATCGCCGCGAGGTTTGCCAGGAGGCGGCCGAGATGCCCGCCGGTGACTTCGAACGCAAGGCGGGAGAGTGCGTCACCCTCGCGCGCGAGTTCGGAGACGCGTTTGGCCGTAAGTCCTGCCAGCGGAATGTCGCGAAGGGGACTCGGCATGACATGCTGCGCCATGAGTTCTGCGACAGTCCGACACACACCGGTCGCCGACACGTACGTTTCCGCGCATCCCAGTCTCCCGCAACCGCAGATCCTTCCTCCCGGGGCGATGATAATGTGGCCGATTTCTCCCCCCGTCCCGTTTGCCCCGCGGACGAGGCTGCCGTCGACGACGATGCCGCCTCCCATTCCGGTGCCGAGGGTGATCATGACGAAGTTGGAGAGTCCGCGGGCAGCGCCGAACCGGTGCTCCCCGATCGCCGCGGCATCGCCGTCGTTCAACAGCACGATCGGAACATCGTAGTACCGCCGCACCATCCCCGCGAAGTCGACCTTCCCCCAACCGAGGTTGACAGGGTTTTCCACGATGCCTTCTCGCGCGTTGACAGCCGGACACGCGATGCCGATCGCCCTGACCTCCTTCGGCGCACCGCCGTTCCGCAACATCCCGCCGATTGTTCCGGCGAGACGCTGGGCAAAATGCTGGGCTCCCTCGAACGCGTTCGTCGCCAGCGTGGTCTGCTGCAGCAACACACCGGAGGCGGTCATCACTCCCACCGCAGTGTTGGTCCCCCCGATGTCCACACCCACCGCGAGTTCGTCGCCAGCCTGAAGGGAGGAAGCATGCACATCGCGTGGGGTCATCGTGTTACCCTCACTTCGCCAAAAGACTTGCTCATGGCCAGGGCGGCGGCGCCGAGCAGCGATGGACGTTTCGTGAGCGAGGTTGCGACGATTGCCGGACCGCGTCCGTCGCCGGTGAACGATCGCCGGTGCGCCGACGCGATCACGTCCGGCGCAATCATTTCCCAGATCCGTGTGATGTGACCTCCGACGATGATGATTGCCGGATCCACCGCTTTCACCATGTTGGCGATCCCGACGCCCAACCAGTACCCCGAGGACTTCAGTTCCTGGATGGCTTCGGCTTCTCCTGCGCGCGCCGCCGCAATCACATCGTCGATCGTCAGCGTTCGCGCAGCGGGGTCGATGCCCCGCGCCTGACAGTAGCGGCGCACAGTCGCGCGGTCAGATGCGTATGCTTCCCAACACCCGTAGTTTCCGCACGTGCATCGTTCCCCGTTCTCGACAAGCATCATATGTCCGAATTCCCCCGCGAAGTACGATTCGCCGCCCAGAATTCTCCGTTCGATGACGATCCCGGCCCCGATGCCGCGTCCCACGGAGAGAAAGATGAAATTTGACAGCCGGACGCCCTGGCGTCCGAACCACATTTCCGCAAGCGCGGCGGAGTTCGCATCGTTTTCCACCGCCGTCACGCACGAGTCCGGAAAGTGCCGGGAGAGGATTTCTCCGACAGGCACGTTATACCACCCGAGGTTCGGCGCGAACACCACCTGGCGTTGCGCGGGATCCACGATGCCGGCGATACTCACGCCCACGCCCTTGAATTGTCCGAGCGCTTCTGCGGTCCGCAGCGCATTGAGCTTCGCGATGCTTTCCTCGATGAATTCGCCGGCGGGTCCCTCGCGCGTCGTCATCTTGTCCGTCTGACGGATCGTCCCATCCACATCGACGACCGCCACGCGCGTCGTTCCCGAATCAATCGAGATTGCGCCGAAATAGTTGTGTCCCTTCCGGAGCTGAAGCCCGATCGGGTTCCGTCCGATGTTCGAATTCCGTTGGATGGTTTCTGTCAGCAAGCTGTCCTTAACCAGTCCTGCAACAATGCTTGAGACCGTTGTCTTGTTCAGCCGGGTGACGCGCGCGATCTCCGCGCGCGAGATCGGTTGACGTTCCCGGATGCAGTGCAGGATATTCCCCCGGTTGATGTTGCGCACTACTTTCGAGTTCGCACTGATAATCTGTTCGTGTTTACTCTTCACGTCTTTGAGCATTCGATGGAGTCACTGCATTAGTTGCTTTGCACAACTTTCTGAACGTCTCAATCATCTCACCGGTTGTCGGAACAGCATCGAAGACAAGAAATAGATTAGTTGTTCCGCACAACTTACTATAAGAGAAACTTCAACTAGAGAATTCTAACGTACGGCAAGAATCTGGAAATACCTTGGGGGAAGGATGGTGAATAGTTGACAGGTCGACTTCCAAAACCAGTGGAATTTACACGCAATTCGTCATCAAAGGAAAGATCTTTGCTCCCAAATTGAAGAAAATATTGATGACGCTGTATTTTACGTATTATAGCATTTCAATTGCGATATTGTTTAGAAAAGGTAGAAATTTGTTGGTTGTCAATACAAACTGTGGCATCGCGCAGTTTCACCATCATTGAGTAATCACAGTTTCGCGTTCACCCGTAGGATCCCCCGAAGACGAATATCGCGAGAAGAACTTCCCACCATGATCCGGATCTCCCCTGGCTCAACAACACGTTCCATTTTTCTATTGAGAATCGAAAGCTGTGCCGTCGAGAGCGGAAGAGAAACCTCCGTCGACTCCCCAGGCAACAAATGGAGACGCTGAAATCCCTTGAGTGCACGGACAGGTGTCACCGTACTCGAGACCAGTTCTTTCACATACAACTGAACGACCTCGTCTCCCGCGACACTACCCGTGTTCCTCACCGTGAACCTGACCGCCGCCCTGCCACCAGAAGGTATCTCGGGTGGAAGAATCCGAAGACTATCATAGGAGAAGGTTGTGTAGCTGAGCCCATACCCGAAGGGAAACGCCGGCTTTCCAGTCATGTCGTAATAATCGTCTCCGCGGCCGGTCGGCTTATGATTGTACGTCAGCGGAAGCTGTCCCACGTAGCGTGGAAAGGTGATCGGGAGTTTTCCTCCCGGGCTCACATCGCCGAAGAGGATTTCTGCAACGGCCTCTCCTCCAACTTCGCCGGGATACCATGCGTCCAGGACACCTGAAACGTTGTCGATCCACAAATCCATGGTGATTGCACTCCCGCCGATGATCACCACGATTACCGGCTTCCCGCATGCTGCAATCTCCCGAATCATCTGGTCCTGCTCTCCCGGCAACCCGATCCTCGCACGGTCACGGAACTCTCCCTCTTCCAGCCCGACAACAACCACGGCGGCCTCACAGTCCCGGGCAACGTCAACCGCTTTGTCCATGGCGTTCCTGTGGTCCGGAGTCCCGTCATCCCAGACCAGGCGACACTCGACATTGTCGACGCATGCCTTGAACTCCAGGCGAATCGCGTGTGAACTGCCCGCCGTGAATTCCACCGGGACCAGGGTGGTTCCGTACCCCTGGCCATTCCATCGGTCGAGGACAAGGTTTCCATCCAGGTACAATCGATAGCCGTCGTCTCCTTTCACTCCGATATGGTGCACCCCGTTCCCGGCAGTATGGAGTTGTCCCGACCACCGCACCGAGAACCAATCGGCGTTGATCACAGGATCCGGAGAAAACAAAGTCCATTTGAAATCCACTTGGGGATCAATGCGCTTCAGGGCGGCGTCTCCCGAAAGATCGATGTCATTGAAGTATTCCGCAGCCAGTCCTGGGGAACCGTCGTCCGTGAAGAAGCAGGATCGCGGCACCGCTATGACGGAGGTATCGAGTCTCCCGCACCCGGGTGCGAAGCGGACGTTGACGGATGGCCCGACTTCCCGCCGTATCCCGTCGAGAATGGAAGTCTTCTTGATCCCCGGCCCGCTATATCCTCCGAGCCTCGCTTCGTCCGCATCAACGCCAATCACCGCCAACGAGTGAATGGACTTCGGGAGGGGAAGAACGTGCCGGTCATTCTTCAACAAGACGATAGATTCACGGGCCGCCTGCAAGGCAAGGGCGCGGTGCGCTGGATTTCCATTCTGTCGGGCGGCCTCGTCGGGGTCGACATACGGGTGTTCGAACAACCCGAGGTTGAATTTCGCCGTGAGGACACGGGCAACGGCGTTGTTCATGTCTGTCGTGTCGACCATCCCGTCTGTAAAGGCCTTCAGGAGGGGGACATGGTGCTCGTACTCCGACTGGAATATCACGTCGAGCCCGGATTCGATTGCCAGCTTTGCAGACTCCTCGCGCGTATGCACCACATGGTGCAGGTCAAGGAGGCCGCCGACCGCCGACGCATCGGAAATGACGAAGCCGGTGAATCCCCATCGGTCCTTCAGCACGGTCTTCAGCAGCCACGGGTTCGCGGTGCACGGTTCACCGTTCAATGAATTATAGGAAGTCATCACCGACTGCACTCCGCCCTCCTTGATGCAAGCCAGGTACGGTACGAAGTCCTCCTCCTCGAGAAGACGCTCGTCGAAATCGATCGGATAACTGTCCCGCCCTCCGTCGCCCGAATTGGCGATCATATGCTTGGGCGTCGCTATGACGCCCTGGCGCTCAATGCTTCCCGTGAACGCCGCCGCCAGCCGCGCGCACAGGTACGGATCCTCGCCGTACGTCTCTTCCACCCTTCCCCATCGCACATCCCGCGCGATGTTGATGACGGGGCTGAGAACGTCGCGCACCCCACGCGACCGTGCCTCGTCCCCGATGGCGTCGCCGACCTTAGCCATCAGCGGAACATCCCACGTGGCGGCGAGACCGATGGACTGCGGGAACGCCGTCGCGCCCGCCCGCACGAGCCCGTGCAGCGCCTCGTCGAAGGGAATGATCGGGATCCCCAGCCTGGTCTCTTCGACGAAGAACTTCTGGATCGCGTTGATCCGGGTCGCAGCATCGCGCGCGGAGGCGGTATCCCCATATTCCAGCATCTGATCCGACGCCTGTTTTTTCGTTTCCCGATCACGGATCGTCAGCCCGAAGATCCCATGGCGATACTTTTCGGCCGTTTCAGGACTGAAATCGCCGGGACACATGAACAACTGCCAAAATTTTTCCTCGACGGTCATCCGCGAGAGAAGATCCGCAACGCGCCGGCCTACCGGGACGTCCGCACGTTTGTACAATGGGAGATCGGGCTGGCCTGCACCACGGGTCAGGGGGAGCGCAAGGAGACATGTGAGCAGAAAGGGAATACGCCGTAGTATCATGGTGAACCCGGAGGCGAGTGGAACAGACCAAACGTTGCTATCGTCGGACTGCCGCGGGACCCGTCAATCACCAGGCGAAACCGCGACGCGTCGACCGGACCGAACCGGAGGAGACGTTCATAGCCGACGGTGGTCCCTGCGACGCACTGCTTCCAGGACGTCCCATTCCACGCATCAATATGAAACCGTTCGATCCGCTGCCCGACCCGAATCTGCTCCTGAAGCTTTGCACAATTCACCTGGACGCTTGCCGGCAGGAGAAACTGGAGCGAGGCGCTGTCCCGACCTTCGCCGGCGATCCAATAAGATTCACTCTTCCCATCAAGGACGAGCCGCGCTTCATTCCCCGGCCGATCGCTTGACGCCGTACACTTCGCTTTCGAAAGACAATTTCTCGAAAATGTCTGATTCAGGATCCTGCGCATCCCCAGAAGCGCCGCGCTATCGGCACGGTCGATACGGCCGCGTGTATCCGGTGGGATATTGAGGAGAAGGACACTGTTGCGACCGACTGAACTAAAAAAAATGTTCACAAGTTCGTTCGGGCTCTTCACGAGGGTATCATCGTCTGCGTGATAGAACCAGCGGGGTCGAATAGACACGTCCGTTTCCGCGGGGTACCAGATCAGCGATCTCGCATGCGCAAGACGCTTTCGCGATCCAAGATCCTCCTGGGTCAGGTCATGAGGCACGAACGCAGCGTCGAGCGACTTCTGTTGGGAGTGGACTGCCACCGAATCGACATCGAATTGATCGCCCGGAAGCACGCTCCATTCTGTTTCCCGTCCGTATCCTGATTCGGTGCCTACCCAACGAACGTCGGGACCCATGATCGCAATGACGGCGTGCGGTTGGAGCTCCCGGATCACCCGGTAGTAGGATTGCCAGTCGTAAACCTGGCGTTTTCCGTTCGGCCCCTCCCCGTTTGCTCCGTCGAACCAGACTTCGGAGATTTCCCCATAGTTGGTCAGCAGCTCGCGCAGCAAATTTCTGAAATACGCGTTGTATCGTGGAGAGTCTCCGTAGGAGGAATCGTGCCTGTCCCAAGGCGAGAGATAGACCCCGAACTTCAAGCCGCCTTCCCGGCACGCATCCGCCAACTTCCGGACGACGTCACCCTTCCCCTGTTTCCACGGGCTGTTCCGGACGCTGTACGATGTGTATTTACTCGGCCAGAGACAGAAACCATCATGATGTTTCGTCGTGAGAATCAACATCGTGATCCCTGCGGCCTTCGCGATCCGCACCCACTGTTGCGCATCGAGCGCCGACGGATTGAAGAGTTCGGGAGATGCTTTACCGTCTCCCCATTCCTTATTGGTAAACGTATTCATTCCAAAGTGAATGAATCCGATGAACTCCATCCGCTGCCACTCCCATTGGCGCTGGGAAGGGACGACATGTGCGGCCACGCGGACGATCTCGTCAAGGGACTCTCCGGGGGAAATGCGAATGATATTTCCTGATCGCGCCGGAGGCGCGGTCTGTCCAGACACCTCTGCCGCTATCGCGATCGACGCCAGCAGGACCCATCCAGGAATATTGCGCATGATTACGGTGGTTCCTTCTTCCTTATCTGCCACATACATGCATCAGAGACGCCCTTCCGGCACGATGGACGCTCTGCAGACGGGCGTTGCGTACGATATCATCCTTCTCATCCCCCTTCTCTTTCCGCGGGAACAAACCGGAATGTCCATGCATAGCGGCACGGCGGCGCAGAGCGGACCTTCTCCGGAATGAAGATCCGGAATCCGTTCCCTTTCGGCTCCCAACGCAATGGAGAGGAGATGCCGAGCATTGTCACGGTACTCCCCGGCTTCGGCCGGAATGCAGACACAGAAATCTCGCCTGGCAGGACCGCTGCACTGTCTTCGCCGACGACGATTGCGTTCACATCCCCATTCTTGAGCCGGGTGAAGCGGATGTTCCCTTCTCGATACGGAGCAATGGGACGAGTTCCGTAGATCGCGTTCCCGTTGACGCTCATCCATTCCCCGATGGCCTTCAGACGCTGAAGTGACACCGGCGGCAGTTCGCCCTCGGGACTCGGCCCGATATTCAGCAGAAAGTTTCCTCCTTTGGCGACGATGTCGACAAGAAGATGGATCAATCGATCCGTCGGCTTGTACGTGTCGTCCGGAACATACGACCATGACGTCGCCATGGTCATGCAGGTCTCCCAGACATAGTCGGGCGGCGTTTCCGGGACCTCCTGTTCCGGCGTCCGGTAATCTTCGTACTTCCCATGGACCGCCCGGTCGACAACGATCAACCCCGGCTGGTGCGAGCGTGCCATCGCGGCAATGCGCGGCATATCGACATCCTGTCCCTTGTTCGATGGATTGACCCAGCCTCCGTCCAGCCACAGAATGTCTATTGGACCGTAGTCCGTCATCAACTCCTGGATTTGATCATACGTGTATTGTTTGAACGCGTTCCATCGATCAGGGTATTTCTTCACATCGTAGTTCACATTCCTGTCGAACGGCGGGAAATACGGCCACCAGTAATTGTCGGAGTGCCAGTCGGGCTTCGAGAAGTAGGCGCCGATGCCGAAGCCTTCCTTGCGGAACGACGAGAAGAGTTCTTTCGCAATATTTGCCCGCGGGTTTCTGCTGAAGGGGCAATCGCTTGACGTGACCCGGTACTCCGTCTGCTTTGTGTCGAACATACAGAAGCCGTCATGATGTTTCGTCGTGAAGACGACGTAGCGCATGCCTGCGGCCTTCGCCGCCTTCGCCCAGGAGTCCGGGTCGAATTTCACCGGATTGAAGGTCGTTTTGAGATTTTCATACGCCTTCTTGTATTGCCAGTAGTCGGAGGCATACGGCCCTTTCCGCTGACACCATCCTTCATCCTCGGGGCAGAGCGACCAGCTTTCCACAATGCCCCACTGGCTGTAGGTCCCCCAGTGAAGGAGCAAGCCAAACTTCTGATCCTGGAACCAGTTGAGTTTTTTCAGGACGAGGGGATCCGTTTCTTTTCCCAGCGAATCCGGCTGGCCCTGGCTTTTTGATGGAACCACGAGGGCGAGAAGAAGAATAGACGTTGAAAGGAGAGGAATGTCGAGAAACCGGCGAAGAGTATTCATGGGTTGTCCGACGATAGACATTGATCGAGGCTCAATATACAATGTTGAGGGGAAGAAGGAAAGAAAGACTGCATACTCTTTGCTTTTCATTTGCTATTTTGCTTCATGCCTAGCATGGAGGAAACTTCGCGCTCTCAGCCGACACGGCGGATGAGAATCAGATACTACGCCGAGCTCAATGACTACCTGCCGCCGGAACGGAGGTTCGCGACGTGGACACTCGATATCGACGGACGTTCGCCGGTGGGATCTCTTCTCGCATCGCAGGGAATACTCATCGACGTGGTCGATCTGATTCTTGTCAACGGGGAACCGGCAGAACTGTCATATCTCCCGAAGGACGGCGACCGCATCAGTGTTTTTCCCGTATTCGAAAGTTTCGATATCGCCGGGACGACGAAGGTCCGGGTTCGCGCCCTGCGGGAAGTGCGGTTTGTCCTCGACGTCCATCTCGGCAAACTTGCGTCACACCTGCGGATGCTCGGATTCGACACCCTCTACCGGAATGACTTCACAAACGAAGAACTCACTTCTCTGTCACTCACGCAGGGCCGCATTCTCGTCAGCAGGAGCCAGGGGCTGATTGCAGAACCTGTTCTTACGCACGCGTGTCGAATCGGAAGTCAGGACCCGCGTGAACAGCTGATCGAGGTCCTCAACCGATTTGACCTCTACCGAAACACCCATCCGTTCACTCGGTGCATCGCGTGTAATGCCATTCTCGAGCCTACCGCAAAAGAGAGAATTCTCGATCGGCTGCCGCCGAAAGTTGCCGCTGGGTATGAGGAATTCCGCCTCTGCCCGGAATGCGACCGCCTGTATTGGAAGGGGACGCATTTCCGCAGGATGGAGGCCTTCATCTCAGGGTTGGACATCAGCCTGACCGATCACACCTGACATTGGATTGCATCCCACACTCATGATGAGTATACTTCCGCCATGCCGCAATCTTTCCTGAACGAATCCGATCACCTCACCCCTGCTCACCGCCGCATCCTCCTCCTGAGCTGGGCGGGATGGGTGTTCGATTTCTACGATCTTATCCTGTACACATTCCTTCTCATCCCGATCGGCCAGGAGCTCAATCTTAATTCGGTCCAACTGTCATTCGTTCTCGGCGCGTCGCTCGCTGCAACTGCGCTCGGCGGTGTTCTGTTTGGAATGCTCTCGGACCGGTTTGGGAGAAAGCGGGTTCTTGAATGGACCATCCTGACCTACAGTATTGGAACGTTTCTCAGCGGTCTTGCTCCCGGCATCGGATTGCTGGTATTCTTCCGGTGCATCACCGGGGCGGGTGTGGGTGGTGAATGGGCCACCGGACAATCCTATGTCGGTGAGGCCTTTCCCGCCCGGGTGCGAGGACGCTACGGCGCGTACATGCAGACGGGCGCACCGATCGGCATTGCCCTCGCCTCGATCGTCGGAGGTTTCGTGGCACCTGCAATCGGATGGAGGGGAGCATTCTTCGTCTCCGTCCTTCCCGCGCTGCTCGTCGTTGTAATTCGGAGAGGCCTCCCCGAATCCGACGTCTGGTTGGAACATCGACGACAGGCCGCGGCCGAGGGAACGGATGCTCTGTCGGCGATGTTCGGCAAATTTGCCGAGCTCTTTTCGAAGCCGTACCGCAAACTCTTTCTTTTCTCGCTGATCCTGGCAACCTTCGATATGTCGGCATACTGGTTCACCTACTCCTGGCTCCCGGGATATCTGCATCAGGAGCGACACTTCTCGATGGCAAAGTCCGCGCTCTGGCTCCTCGTGACTCAGGTAGGCGGCTTCATCGGGTATTCAACCTTCGGGTTTGTCGCCGATCGGTTCGGTCGGCGACCTGCGTATTCTGTATACTCCCTCGTTATGGCGATCGGTCTCATGATGGTGACGCTTCTCTGGGGCATTATCGCGGAGTACCCGTCGGTTATTCTCGTTTTCATGTTCCTCGTCGGCTTTGGAACGGGTATGTTCGGCGGGTATGGGCCGCTCTTCTCCGAGCTGTTCCCGACAGCGGTCCGCAGCACGGCAATGGGTTCCGCATTCAATCTTGCACGAGGGGTGCAGTTCTTTACACCTGTAGCGATTGCAGTGATCGCACAGTCCTACGGTCTTGCCGGAGGGATCTCCCTCGCGGCACTGTTCGCGCTCCTGACCGGTCTCTGGATCTGGGTATTTCCGGAAACAAAGGGGCGAACAATAGTCATCTAAGGAAAGGTCATCCATGTTCAGAGTAGGGTCCCTTGTTTTCCTCTCATTGTTGTTCGCAACTCCCCTGTTGAGCCAGGAACCGGCTTCCGGAAACTCCCTGCGTTTGAACGCAGAAGGATACTATGAGCGGCGTGGATTCAACGTGATGCTCTTCAACGATTTTTATCCCGAAGGACACCAGGGAGGACTGACCATCGTTCAGGCGGGTACGCGGGTTGCGGCAAACGGAGACGTCCGCCTCGAGCCGACCCCCGGCCAATGGTCTCCGATTCCCGTCGTGCGAAAACGAACCGTTGACACCGCTCGTCAAACCATCACTGTCGACCTCTCCTATCCCGACAGCGCACGCGATCGCAAGGGCTTCAACCCGATCAACTATCCTGACCTGAGTTTCTCCTATACGATCCGCACGTACCCCGAAGGAGACGGCATCAAGGTCGTCGTGGACCTTCCCGAGCCCCTTCCAGAGGGGTGGGGCGGAAAGGTGGGTTTCAACCTCGAGCTGTTTCCGGCACAGTTTTTTGGGGAGCACTATCTGATGGACAGCACCTCCGGCCTCTTTCCACGACAGGCGAACGGTCCCACGGTGAAGGAGAGTGATGGAACACTCACTCCCATCCCGCTCGCCATCGGCCACACCTTGATCGCCTCGCCGGGAGAGGTGAACAGGGAGATCCGCATTTCCTCTTCACGGAACGCTCTTCAACTTCTCGACGGGCGAGATCTGTACAATAACGGATGGTTCGTGGTCCGGTCCACGATTCCCGCCGGCGCCACGCACAATGCGGTGGAATGGTTCGTCACCGGAAGAGTCAGCGAGTCGTGGACGTACCCGCCCGTCATTCAGGTGTCGCAAATCGGATACCGTCCCCGCCAGGAGAAATTCGCGGTGATCGAACTCGATCGGTCGACAGTCTCCTTTTCGCCGGTCGAGCTCGTGAGAATCGGTGCGGCAGGCGAACGCGTCGTGCAAACGGAGTCCCACCCGAAGGCGTGGGGAAACTTCCTCCGGTACAGCTATCTCCGGTTTGACTTCAGCGGGGTTTCGGAACCGGGGCTCTATGAAATTCGCTACGGCGGACGCGTGTCGAACGAATTCGAGATCAAGGACGATGTGTACGCAAGGGACGTCTGGCAGCCGACCCTGGAATATTTTCTGCCGGAACAAATGTGCCACATGAAAGTGACCGACCGGTACAAGACCTGGCATGGACTCTGTCACATGGATGATGCGACGATGGCGCCGCTGAACCACAATCATTTTGACGGGTACTTCCAGCACGGTTCAACGTTGACGTCGTTCAAGCCCGGCGACCATATTCCAGGGGTCAACATCGGCGGCTGGCACGATGCAGGGGATTACGATCTCAGAGTGGAGTTACAGGCGGAGACGGTTTACAAGTTGGCCCTCGCCTACGAATTATGGAACATTCGTTACGACGAGACGACGATCGATGAGGCGTCTCGAAGAGTCGAAATCCATGTCCCGGACGGAACGCCGGACATTCTTCAACAGGTCGAGCACGGGGTCCTTTCGCTCGTCGGGGCCTACGAATCCATGGGGCGTGTTTATCGTGGAATCATCTGCCCGACGCTGCAACAGTACGTCCTTTTGGGCGACGGGTCGACGATGACGGACAATCTCGTGTATGCAAAAGGTGAATCCGATCCCATTCTTCACCGGCCTCTTCCGAATGACGATCGACTGCTCTTCACCGAAGAGAACCCGAACCACGAGCTGCTTTGCTCGCAGGCCCTCGCGGCGGCAAGCCGGGTGCTCAAGGAGCACAACCCTTCTCTCGCAACGAAGTGCCTCAGGGTGTCCGCTGCGCTCTGGGCGAAAGACTCCTCGCAACGCTCGGTCGCAATGGTCAATGCCGCTGCGGAGCTGTACACTACCACCTCCGATGGACGGTACAAAGACGCGATCCGAAGCAATGAAGACATCGTCCTGAAACGTGTCGAAGGCTGTGCCGTTGTTCTGAAAAGGATGATCGACGCAGTCAACGATCCTGCGTTCACCGATAACGTTCGGCTTGCCGTGAAGAAAAGCTACGAACGCACAGTTCGCGAACAGCAGGAAAACCCTTACGGTGTGCCGTACAGGCCCCGCATTTGGGGGGCGGGGTGGGAAATCCAGGCGTTCGGGGTCACGCAGCTGTTCCTGCACATGACGTTCCCGGACATTGTCCCCGACACGTATGCGATGAACGCGCTGAATTTTGTTCTTGGGTGCCACCCGGGCTCAAACACCGCGTCGTTTGCGTCAGGCGTCGGGACACACTCGCTGACGGTCGCGTACGGAGCAAATCGTGACGAGTGGTCCTATATCCCGGGAGGAATCACAAGCGGTACGGCACTCATCCGGCCGGACCTGCCGGAGCTCAAAGGGTGGCCGTACTTCTGGCAACAAGGCGAGTATGTGATGGGGGGCGGAACGACGGACTTCCTTCTGCTGGCGATAGCCGCCGACCGGGAAAAGTAGCAACCGATCGTCGGGAGCTTCCGGGAGTAGGACGTAGGACGTATGAAGTACGAAGAAAGCGGTCGCTTGCGGCGGGCAATCCCCCGCCCCCGGCTTTCTTCCTACTTCTTACTTCATACGTCCTACTTTAAGCCGATCATAGCAATTGATCAGCGCCCGCGACGTGTGGTAGTTGCACTTCCATATCGACGACTTGGGTGATTTCGTATTCCCCGGGACGATGTCGATGCCGCCCCAATACCACCCGCCGTGCTCATGGTCAATGAGATACTGTTCGCAGTAATTCCATTGATTGAAGAAATACTGTTCGTAGTGCATCGGATCGTCCGGAAACATCTGTGCCATCATCAGGGCCGAGTTCAATGTTTCGAGCTGGCCCCACCATTCTTTCGTCTTCCTGATGATCGTCGGCTCGGTCGCGCCGCTGAAATAGTACCCTCCGTCGAAGAGCCCTCCGTGTTCTTTGTCCCATCCGTAGCGAAGCGAATGATCGACCATTGTCTTCGCGATGCGGAGTGTCGTTGTATCGTTCTTGAGGCCGAGGGCATCCGACGCTTCGAGGAGGAGGTACCCGGTTTCAATATCATGACCGAAGGAAACGTGGTCCAGTTCGTAGTTCCGTTTTCTTTCGGAGTCGCTGGCATCGCGGAATGAAATCGGTGTCCAATCGCTCTTGAAAAAGAGATTCAGATAGCCCTTCGCGGTGACCATGGTGTCCCGGACGAGATGCAGCATCATTGCAAGCCGGTCCCGGACAACGGGATCATGCCAGACGTGATAGAGCTCCGTGAGCGACTCGAGGAGGTGGATCGACGAATTCTGATCCTTGGGAGGTGTTCCTCCATAACCGTCGGAAAACGGCTGTCCTTCACGGGTGAGAAACTGGAAATAGCCGCCATGGACCGCGTCGTAGCTGTGCTGGTCAAGCCAGCGAAACGCCTTTTGGGCCAGATGCAGGGCCGACGTGTCCCCCCATGCCTTATAATAGGCGGCCAACCCATAGATGGCGAACGCGTTTCCGTACGCCCGTTTGATCACGGCGCCGTTTTCTTTTATCACACCGCCCTGACGATCGACAAGATCGTAGAACCCGCCGTCTTCCTTGTCCCACATGACGTCGCGAAGAAAGCGGAACCCATGTTCGGCGGCGTTGTGCAGAAGTGTTTGGTCGGCGTAGTATTCTTTTCCATGCGATGCCGACCAGACGAGGCGCGCCTGTGTGACGATCATCTTGGTCTGCGGGCCGTCCAGCTTCCACGCATAGTCGAAGTCACTGAAGTACCCTCCATACACCGTGTCTTCACAGCGGGGATACCAAAGCGTATACTCGTCCTTCAACACATCCTGAATTTGCGCCAGGACCTCGCTCTTTGTCTTACCACCCTGAATCTGCGACGGGCCGGACGCGTCCAGGGGATGAAGAAGAGGGAAAACCATCCCTCCGCATAGCAGGAGGGCGAACAATGAAAAACGCGTGTTCTGATTCACCAGACAAGCTCCTTATCAATTTGCATGCTCAAGAGGGGGATGAGCGAGGATACGAGGAAAATACGGAAAAGACAACAGCAGCTACATCCTCCACAAATACTGAAGCTTGACGAAATACTGCCGCGCCGTCTGGCGCACTCCGAACGGCTCTGAGAAATCGGTGAGACTGTGCGTGGATCCCGCGTAGAAGATGGTGAACGGATTGAGCTTGAAGCTGAACAGGGGGTCGATCTCGATCGATCGGTCGAATTCATTGTATTGACTGATGAGGCGGAGAAACAGGTCGCCCGAGAACTGATAGATGCCGACACATCGGGCGATGTATCCATCATAAAAAAGTTCATCGGTCATCAGATCGGAGAGCCGCGAACGGGAATACGAAAGATCGATTTCAAGGTGCGGGGTGGGTTTCAGCGTCAGGCCCGTGCTGATGACGTGGCCATACCCCACCGTGGGATTGTCCACGCGATGGATGAATTTCCCGATCTGCACATCCAACGATGCCTGCAGTGCGCTTGAGGGCGCCGTCGAAACCTGGATCTCCCCCCTGTTGACGCCGTAAAACCGGACGCCGTGAAACAATTCCTCGTTGTACAGAAGGTAGGTTCCTGAAACATTCGTCTGGCTTTTCAATGTCAGATTTGACCCGACAACCGCCCAGCGCTCTTTCCGGATGCTGTTCGCATTGAAATGGAACGCACCTTCCATCCAGACGTCCCCCCTGTCGACAACCGACCCGTTCGGATAGAACGAATAGTCATGTTCCATCATCACGGTCCTCAGGTCGTTTGCTGTCACGAACCCATTCTGCGCCTGGAAGGTCGGGGAGAAATCCTGGTACGATACCTGAAAGCTGTATTCCCGTGCGTCTCGCCGGAATTCCGTGAACAGGCCTCCCCCGCCGAACGATTCTCCATTAAACGTCTTCGAGTTACCCGTTATCCCGTAGGTTGTCGTATCTTCGAAGAGTGTGGTATCGTTCACCTCTTTGGTCTGCGAGTAGAGTGCCTGACCGAGGAAGGAATAGTTTTCTCCGAAGAAGAGATTCCAATCGATCCCTCCGACGTAGTTGTGAGCATCGGAGGAATTCCGCGTCGTCCCGATCGCGCCCACGAACGACTGTCTGCCGAAGTCATACTTCGCGCGGAGCGTGTTGGAGAACGACCGCACGGAAGACTCGACAAATGCGCTCCCCTCCTCGCCAGGGACGATGTAGGGCGTGTTTCGGTCCTCCGCTCCCACGTAGGCAAGCGTCCATCCGCCCGACTTGTCGATGGCCTTTGCTGCACCAAGCGGGTTATTCACCATCCGCGAATAGAAGGCCTGGATCTGGGTATTGAAGAGGTCGGACCCGTCAAGAAAGAACGGCCGCTTCTCGGGATAGAAGATGGCGAAGGTGGTGTTCACGCTGATCTGCGTCGCGTCCGACTCGACCTGGCTGAAATCCGGGTTCACGACCCCTTCAAGCGATTCGCTGGGGTCCGGCGTGAATTTGAAACTTCCGCCGACCCGTCCCATCACCTTGCGTTCGGTGAAGCCTGATGTGGGATCACTCTCGTCGTTCAGAGCTCCTGACTGATAACCCATTGCATACGGAAGGATCTCGAGCGAGCTGGTGCTCTGGAGTCCGCGGAATCCCCGGATCGTACCTCCCATGCAAATGGAACAGGGATCGTTCCTGTCGATCGGCGTCCAGGACGTTTGGTACCGGCTATCCCGCGGATAGTTCCTGATGACCATCATGGACCAGTCCTGAACTTCCGTCGAAGGGAAATGAATACTCTTGAACGGGATGGCCATCTCGACCGTATAACCGGTATCACTAACGGCCCCTTTTGCCTCCCAGACGGCATCCCAGCTCGCGTCTTCGTTGTTCCCTGTCCGCATCAGGTTCACCCTGGATTCCAAGAGGGTTCGCTACAAATTCATACGCGCGCTGATTCGTGCGATACGGATCAATCGCGACGAAAACAAAGTCGTCCTGGTATGCGTTATCCCGGTCCGAGACGTGAGCACGGATTTCCGAAGCAGCAGTGTCCTCGCAGATGAAACCCAGGTAGAGATACTCTTCGCTGTAGAGGATCTTCATCCACGTCCGCATTTTTGCAGGAGTGTTTTCCCCCGGCTGAATCTCGTAGCGCAAATCGATCGTCGGCGCGGCCTTCCATAAGGGATCGCTGAGATCGTCCGTTGATCGCGAGATTCGTGGGGATCTTCACTGCATCAACAATAAATTCCCTCTGGTTCTTGGTCTGGCCCAACTGGCGATGGAGAGATGTCCTGTCAGGGGATGAGGAGGAAGCAGCCCAGGATGGCGACCGAAAGTCTCAAGTTCAGCTCCGGTTTTCTTCGTTGATTACGCCGAATTGCGATCAAAGTTGCAGATTTCCTCATTCTATCCTTACTTTTCCAGACGAATGCCTATGACCATCCTCGATCTCAGCCATCCGATCACCCCCGGGATGCCCGTCTACCCCGGGACAGACCCACCGGTGTTTCAGAATTCAACCACCATCGCGCAAGATGGGTTTGCGGAAAAGCGAATTTCGATGTTTACGCACACGGGGACGCATATGGACGCTCCCGCGCACATACTTCCGGGGGCGAAGACGCTGGATCAATTCCCCGTTGATCACTTTTTCGGACCCGGGATGGCGATCAACGTGACGGATGACGCCCCGGTGATATCCGTTGAGAGGCTTCGGGGGCATGAGAGGAAGATCAGGAATACCGAGTTCCTTCTTCTCTATACGGGGTGGTCACACAAATGGGGAAGCAAGCAGTATTTCGAAAATTTTCCAGTCTTATCCGGTGAAGCCGCGGTTTGGCTGACTTCCTTCGGGCTCAAAGGGATCGGACTCGATGCCATTTCCATCGACCCGGTGGGCGCCAGCGACCTGTCGAATCACAAGATCGTTCTGGCGCGGGACATTGTGATCATCGAAAACCTTCGAGGCATTGATCAGCTTCCAGGAAAGGACTTCTCGTTCTCCTGCCTGCCGCTGAGATTTGTCGATGCTGATGGATCGCCGGTTCGTGCCACAGCAATCCTTCCCGACGCGGGAGTTTCCCACTAGGCCGCCGATCAGCCCACGTTTCTCAGGATCAAAAATCCCGCCGCAACAATGATCGTCGCCCCGATGAGCCTCGTCTTCAGTCGCTCCTCCTTAAACAACCTTCCCCCGAGCAGCGTCGCGATTAAAATGGATGAGCGCTTCACCGCGAGAACGAGCGCAACCGGCGCCATCCGGGTTGCTTCAAGCTGAAGGTAGCGGTAGCCAATCGTGAGGGATGCGACAAGAAGGACCAGGAGGATCACTCCCTTCGTCTTCTGTGCGACCTCAAGGACGCTTTTTCTTTTCCATGCGAGGATCGCTCCGAACATCACGCAGTAAACCCCGTGCTGGTAGACCAGGACCGCCGCCGGCGACACATGAAGTCCGAACACGAGTCTCCGGTCGAGGACCGATGAAAGGCCGAACAGAACAAGCGCGCCGAAGATGGGATAATGGCTTCGCTCGGTCCAGGCAGCGAGAAGGATGTCGCGAACCCGATGGCCGGGCTTGTATTCAAGAACGTACGTCCCGACGCCCATCATCAGCACACCGAACATCTCCCATCCGTGCAGCGCCTCGCCCAGTACCGGCAGAGCGAGAAACGCGGTAATGGCCGGGGTAAGGCCAAGCAACGGCAGAGCGCTGCTGATCGGATTGGACTCAAGCGCGGTCATGACGAGAAGGAATGCCACTCCCGATATGACGCTCTTCACTACAATAATGGCCAGCGTCGAAGCGACGATGCCCCCCATGTCGATCCAGATCGCCGCGATCAATGAGAGAAGGCCGATGACGACCGAGACCGCGAACGAAAACTCCAGCGCGCTCATCGAAAAAAGAATCTTCTTTTGAGCGACCGCAGCGCCCGCCGAAAAGAGTGCCGAGATAAAAGCGATGACAAACCAGGCCATTGAAGCGTTCTCGCTTTCGGTGATGTCACCGATAAACAACGAAGGGGAAAGAAACGGACTCCGTTCAGACGTTCACGGAAACAAACAGATAGAAGTTCCGCCCGGCTTCAGAGCGAACAATCCCCCTCAGTGTCGAAAGAAAATCCCTGTAATCCTTGTTGAACACGTTTTCGCTTCCGCCACGGAGAAGGATCCAACATCCCCCGATCGGAATCGGCTCTGTCGAGTATTCACCATCAAGGCGGGCGTGGCCTGGAATCCGGAATTCTCCGGGACCGGGATCCGCCTGCGTCGCAGCACAATCCAACGAGAAGGAGAACGTGCCGACCGCCGCGACGCGCTGACGGCACTCGATCCGCGCAAGCAACGGCGGGATCTGCGTAAGGTTGGCGTTTGCCCGCATATCGCGTCCCCGCACATACGACACAGAGGCCTTGACCCCGGTCTGTTGCGTGAGGGCCAGATCGATCGACGCTTCCCCTCCGTACAATCTGGCGGCCCCGATGTTCGCGTTGACCAGTGCAGCTCGACCTTCGAAAGTCCCCGGAATGGACGAGACGAGATTGTTCATGCTGGTCAGGAAGGCGTCGACACGGGCGCTGATCCGCGCATCGTGATATCGTGTGCCGAAGTTCATCGCGACGCTGCGTTCGGGGCGGAGGCCGGGGTCGCCGACAAGGACGACACTGCCGAGGTCGATGTACTGGAAGCGTTCTTCGAGGGATGGGGAACGGTAGGCCGTTCCCATCAGGAACGAAAGATCAACCCCGCGTGTAATATCGGTCCGGATCCCGGCGTTCAGACTCCACGAAGCGTTCTTGACGAACGAGGAGGTCCAGAGAAGCTGTCGCGGAGCAGGGACCGGCTGTCCGTCGCTCAACCGGTCAACATACTCCGGGTTCCACGAGTCTGCGTTCGAGACCTGGATTCCGTCGTAGCGCGCCCCGGCGAGAAGCGTCACCGGCGCACGCGCGAAGCGCCATTCGTTTTGCGCATAGATCCCTGCACTGAGGAACTTGCTGTCGGGAAGGGGCCGCTCGCCCGTGATTGTCATGGCCGACAGGTTCAGTTTCTCCCTTTTGCTCACAAGCGAACGCTGCCAGACGTCGATGCCCGCTGCCAGGATGTCGTTCTCCCATGGGGCAAAGGTGGCACCCACTGTAGCGCTGGTTGTCGCGTGAATGGCATGAGGGGTCAGGGTCAGTGTTGGACTCTGGATGACACTCACATTTCTGTCGATCTCCTGGTGGGAGACAAGCATCGAGATCATGCCGACGCCGGCCGCCGGATTCGGGATTCGATATTCCGCGCTGAAACGCTGCCGCCGCGCAAGCGTGTAGGTGGCCGTCGCAGTCGAAGAAAAGGGAGATCCCCCGGGAATCCCTGCGTCCTCGGCCTGCGCGCGCTGGAAAGAGAGATCGAGCGATTGATTCCCGATCGTCCGGACGAGGAGCGTCCCCGAAAGAGTAAAATCATCGTACTGGGAGTTTTGCAGCAACCCCGAAGGCGTATGCGTATTGGCGGCTTTTCGAAATCCTCCACTCACCCGGCCAGCAATACTCCCCGAAGAGCCTTCAACGGCAAGATATTGGGAGAAGCCGTCGTCCACGCTCGAAGCACCGGTAACGGTCTCACCGTGGAACTGTGCCTCGCCGCTGAAGGCCGGCTGTTTCGTAACCACCGCCACGATTCCGCCGACGGCTCCGGTGCCGTAGAGCACAGACCCGCTCGTCTTGATTGTCTCGATCCGATCGATATCGTTGAGGTTCATCAGCGACAGAACGCCCGCGATGTCGGTGGCCGTTTCGATCCGTACGCCGTCGATGAGACTGACAATGTGAGATTGTTTCAGGCCCCGGATCGAAATTGCGGTCTCCCACACTCCATCATGGGAGAGGGTCACTCCGGGTATCGTCGCGACGATATCCGGGACAGAGACAGGCCGCAAAAAGGCGATCTGGTTGCTCTGTTGAATTTCCACAGGGAACGGCGATGAATCGGCTGATCCATAGGTCCGCGTGCTCCGTGCGACGACCTCGCCTGTCTGGAAGGGGGACGGCTGCATCAGAATGCAGGCCGTGTCGGCTGAGAGGGAGTCCCTGGTGATCCGGACTTCGACGTCATTGAATCCGATGCGGTGCACCAGAAGCGTCGAGACGCCGTAGTCGAGACGGTGGAGCGCACACCGACCAGTGGAGTCCGAACGCGAGCGTTCGCCGGTTTCGTCCACAAGGATGACGGCCCCGGGAATTGCGTCGTGATCGGGCAATGCGAGGACCCTCACGATGAACGGTCGCCCACCTTCTCGTGAGAGGGCATTTGGTGCCGCAAGGCTGCAGGCGCACAGTATCGCTGCGAGCCAATGCCGGATCGGATTGACCATGACGACATCTGACAAGAAAAATCCGGGGGAAAAATAGAGAGCAGGAATTCAGAGCGACGGACAGCGGTGAATTTGTTCCGCAGTCGGCGAAGAGTCCCTCGCCAGACGATACATCGCTTGATTAATGTGGAAAAGAAGTACCTGAAATCCAACTGCGCGAACGCTTCATAGATGATTCGTCGTCTCATGTATGCAGAAATTCCGTCGTGTGCCGTGCTGCATTTCGGTTCGACCTTCACTATATTATTCTCGCAGTTTGAAGTTCCCGGAGTGAAAGCGATTTGATGCTGTATGAGGTCACCCACCCGTGCCAGAGGCAATGGCGTTTCGCGTCCGGCAAGGGCTGTTCCGTTGCAACGATGTTTCATCCTTCATCTGTTTGTCGCTCAACCTGCTGAATGACGCAGCCGGGTTGTACTGCGCCACAGCAACGGACGATCCGCTTTCCTTCCTGCAGTTCTTTCGCGTACGGCGTACGATCGTTTCTTGACGCCGGCGTGACTTTCGTTCCAACGATCTTCGTTCCTCCCGGAGACGGTGCGACCAACTCGCACCACTCTGCCACGATCTCCGCCGGGAGGAGATCTCCCAGATCGCGCATCCCCAATGCGAGCGCTCCTATGACGAACAGACTGGACGTATATCCATATCCCGAAGAGGAGTTTGCATGGAACAGACACAGACAATCGGTCGTGATGTAAAGGCGATCGATGCCGTTATCGAAAAACACCGGGGCCGGCATGGCGAGCTCCTGAGCATTCTGGAAGAGGTCCAGCTGCTCAACGAAAAGAAATTCCTTCCGGAAGAATCCCTCAATCAGGTCGCCCTCAGAACCGGAGTTCCTCTCGCACGGGTATACAGCGTCGCGACCTTCTATTCCTTCTTCAACCTCAAGCCGCAGGGAGAGCACACCATTACCGTGTGCCGGGGCACGGCATGCCATACCAAGGGATCCCGCGCTCTTCTCGAAGACATCGGCCTGATGCTCGGCCGTGGCAAGGGTCTTGGGGACGTGGAATCCACCTACACAACTCCCGACAGTCAGTTTACGATCACCACAGTCGCCTGCTTTGGCCAGTGCGCACTCGCCCCCGTTGTCGCCATTGACGGTGTCATCTATAGCAACATGACAACCGCACGTCTGCAGAGGAAATTGAGCGTCATATCGAAGAGGAGGAAGAAGGCATGAAAATCGTTGACGCTTCCACTCTCGAGTCGGTCCGGCAAAAAGGATTGAAAAAGCTCCTCCCGGACACGGCGAAGATCTCCGTCGGCATGGGGACCTGCGGTATTGGGAACGGTGCGAAGGATGTCTACGACGCTTTTGTCGAGACGATCCATACACGCAGGGCACGGATCGCCGTGTCCAGCACAGGATGCTTCGGATTCTGTGCGGAAGAGACCATCGTGAATTGCTATCTGCCGGGACAGCCCCTCGTGCTTCTGCGACGCGTCACTCCCAAGGATGTCCCGGGGATCGTCGCGAGTCTGGCAAAAGGGATCATGCCCCAGAAAAAGGCCCTGTGCAAAATCGAATCCTGGAATTTTCTTACTTCGCACATCGACTTTGGCAAGGGGTTACCGGGTATCCCGGCATGGAATGAGATTCCGTTTTTCAAGGGCCAGAAGAAGATTGTACTTCGTGAAGCTGGCCTCATCAACCCTGAAGACATTGAAGAGTATGTTGCGGTCGGGGGATACAGCGCGCTGCTCAAGGCGCTGACATCGATGACGCCGGACAGTGTGCTCGACGAGATCAAGAAGGCGAAGTTGCGGGGACGAGGGGGAGCGGGATTCCCGACCGCCATTAAATGGGAGATGATGAAGAAGGCGGACACGGACAAGAAGTACATTATCTGCAACGCGGACGAAGGCGATCCCGGCGCGTATATGAACCGGAACGAGATCGAGAGTGACCCGCATTCCCTCATTGAAGGGATGATGATCGGCGCGTACGTGATGGGATCGGACGAGGGGATTCTCTATATCAGAGCGGAATATCCGCTTGCGGTTGAGCGCCTGAAAAAGGCCATTGCCGCCGCACGCGAGTACGGACTTCTCGGGGACACCATCTTCGGGAAGCCTTTTCGGTTCTCGCTCTCTTATGTTGAGGGGGCCGGCGCATTTGTCTGTGGAGAAGAGACCGCGCTTATCGCGTCGATTGAAGGACGCGCCGGGCGGCCTGTCCCGCGTCCACCCTACCCCGCCCAGAAGGGGCTCTGGGGGAAACCGACGAACATCAACAACGTCGAGACGTGGTTCAACGTCCCCGTCATCGTCAGTATCGGCGGGAGCGAGTTCGCCTATTTCGGCACCCAGAACAGTACAGGGACAAAAGTGTTCTCCCTGGTCGGGAAGGTGAAGAACACCGGTCTCGTCGAACTCCCCCTCGGAACGCCGCTGGAAACGATCATCTATCAGATGGGCGAGGGAACGGGCACACGGAAAAAAATCCGGGCGGTGCAGACCGGCGGTCCGTCGGGAGGATGCATTCCCACAGACCATTTCAACACCCCCGTGGACTATGAATCGCTGACGAAACTCGGGACGATCATGGGTTCCGGCGGAATGGTGGTGATGGACCAAGACAACTGCATGGTTGATGTCGCGCGCTATTTCGTGGGGATCACGTCAGCGGAATCATGCGGCAAGTGCACGCCTTGCCGTGAAGGGTTGGCGCAGGCGTTGCTGCTCCTCAACAAGATCACCCGCGGCGAGGCGACCATGGATGATCTCGACACCCTGGAACGACTCGCCTACGTGATTCGGGATTCCTCGCTGTGCGGTCTCGGCCAATCGAGCATCAACCCGGTCCTGACGACGCTGCGGTATTTTCGCGATGAGTACGAGCGTCACATCAAGCAGAAACGGTGCAAGGCGGGGGTGTGCGACAACCTGTTCATGGCATTGTGCGAAAACAGTTGTCCTCTGCACATGAACATCCCCGGCTACCTGCAGCTCCTGAAGGAAGGAAGGATCGAGGAGGCATTCGAGCTCACCCTCCGCGACAATCCCCTTCCGGGCAGTGTCGGCCGGATCTGCTACTTCCACTGCCAGATGCGATGCCGGCGTGAAATGGTCGACGATGCGGTATCACAAGGAGAAATCCACCGATACCTCGCCGATACCATGTACAAGATGGGGAAAGAAAAAGATGTCTACAGCAGGCTGATCAAGGAAAAGCTCTCGGCGACCGGAAAAAAGATCGCGATTGTCGGCGCGGGCCCCGCGGGATTGACCGCCGCATTTTATCTCGTGCGTCTCGGCCACAGCATTACCGTGTACGACGGTCATGCGAAGGCCGGAGGAATTCTCCAGTACGGCATCCCGGCATACAGACTTCCGAAGGACGAACTGAACAAGGAGCTCGAGTTGTTCAGGAAGCTCGGTGTGAAGTTCGTGTTCAATACGCTCATCGGGAAAGACATCCCCTTCAAGACGCTGCAGAAACAGCATGACGCCGTGTTCCTCGCGGTCGGTGCACAGAAGGACATCGAGTTGGAGATCTCCGGGAAGGAATTGGCCGGCGTGTACCAGGGATACAAGTTCCTGGAAGACCTGGGGTTCGGGAGAAAGCCGAAGGTAGGCAAGAAGGTCATCATCATCGGCGCCGGGAATGTCGCCATCGATGCGGCGCGCTCCTGTCTGCGGCTCGGGTCGGAAGTCTATATCGTGTACCGTCGCGGAAAAGACGAGATGCCGGCGAATTCCCACGAGATCGGCGACGCGATGGATGAGAACATCCGGTTCATGTTCATGTCCGCCCCCAGTCGGATCCTCGGCGACACACGGGGGAAGGTCTCCGGGCTCGAGATTCACCGGATGAAATATGACGGATATGACAGCGGAGGGCGAAAGAGGCCGATCGCTACCGGAGAAACGGCGATCGTCGATTGCGATACCGTCATCCTCGCAATCGGTGAAAAAGTCGAATTCCCCCCGGCGAAAGACGCCGGTATCGAGCTACGGAAGAACGGCGCCATCCGGGCGCACGCGCCAGCGTACCAGACCAGCGTCGCAAAAGTGTATGCCGGCGGCGACGCGGTTTCGGGTCCCGCGACGGTTTCGGAGGCAATGGGCATTGCGCGCCACGCCGCCGAAGCGATCGATTTCGACCTGATGAAGGAAAAGCGGTTCCACCACCTGTTCCGCGAGTTCGTGTATAAGGATGAAGTCCCGCAGGAACCGGAAGTGATCAAGAAAATCGAGCCGAAGAAGATCCCGGTGAAGGAACGGATTGCCAACTTCCAGGAAGTCCTCACCGGATACACCGGTGAAGAGGCGCTCCAGGAAGCCGCCCGCTGCCTGCGGTGCGACATCAAGTGTGTGGAATAACAGGACAAGGAACCCATAGCATGGAAACCACGATGGTCAGCGTTACAATCAACGGAAGCCAGTATCGTGTTCCTCAGGGCATGACGATCCTTGATGCCTGCAGACAGGCCGGCTTCTCGATACCAACGCTCTGCTACCTGGAAGATGTCTCCCGGAACGCATCGTGCGGCGTCTGCCTCGTCGAAGTCAAAGGAGCGCGATCGCTCGTGCGCTCCTGTTCCGCGTGCGTCTATGAAGGGATCGAGATCGCGACAAACTCGCCCCGGATCCGCGATGCCCGCAAAACCAATGTCGAGCTGCTCCTCGCCAACCATCCGAAGGATTGCCTGTCGTGTCTGCGCAATCAGAACTGCGAACTGCAGACCCTCGCAGCGGCGCTCGGAGTCAAGGATGACCGGTTCGGCCGGACCCGGAAGGACCTCTCGCTCGATACGACGTCTCCTGCCCTTATCCGTGATCCCAACAAGTGCATTCTCTGTGGGCGGTGTTTTGCCGTGTGCGCCCATGTCCAAACCGTCCACGCCCTCGATTTTTATGGCCGGGGGATCAAGAGCAGGATCTCGACGTACATGGACAAGGGGCTGGGGAACGTCGCCTGCACGAATTGCGGCCAGTGCGCGCTCGTCTGTCCCACAGGGGCGATCGTCGAACGGGACGAGACGGACGAGGTGTACGAAGAGATCGAAAACCCGGAGAAAGTCGTGATCGTCCAGACCGCGCCGGCAATCCGGGTCGGGATCGGCGAAGCGATGGGAATGGATCAGGGAGCGCTTGTCACCGGGCAGATGGTTGCGGGGTTGCGGCGACTGGGGTTCGACAAAGTGTTCGACACGCAGTTCGCCGCCGATCTCACCATCATGGAGGAAGGATACGAGCTCATCCATCGGATGAACGGCAGCGGGCCTCTGCCGATGATCACGTCATGTTCGCCTGGATGGATCAAATTCGCAGAGCATTTTTTTCCGAATTCGCTTCGCCATCTTTCGACCTGCAAGTCTCCGCAGCAGATGTTCGGCGCTGTCGCGAAGACGTATTACGCGGCGAAGCTGGGAATCGATCCGCGCAAGATGGTGGTGGTTTCCATCATGCCATGCACGGCGAAGAAGTTCGAGGCAAAACGTCCGGAGATGCGCGGCGCATTCGATTACTGGAAGGAAAAGCGGGCCTGGTCGGAGGATGATATGTTCTACGACGTCGATTACGTCCTGACGACCCGGGAACTCGCGAGGATGTTCCGGGAAAGCGGCGTGCAATTCGCATCGCTTCCAGCGGAGGAGTTTGATCATCCGCTCGGGGAATCGACGGGCGCGGGCGTGATCTTCGGCGCCTCGGGAGGAGTGATGGAAGCGGCGCTTCGCACGGCGTATGAAGTTGTGACCGGCACTCCGCTTGCGGATATCAACCTCACCGCAGTCCGCGGGATGGAGGGAATCAAGGAGGCCGAAGTGGAGATGAACGGCGCCACTGTAAAGGTGGCCGTTGCCCACTCGCTCAAGAATGCGCGACACCTGTTCGAGCAGATCGAAGAAGGGAAATCGCCTTACGCGTTCATCGAGGTGATGACCTGCCCCGGCGGATGTCTGGGCGGCGGAGGCCAGCCGATCCCGACAACCAACGCGATCAGGCAGAAACGCGCGGAGGCGTTGTATCAGGAGGACCGCAACAAACCGCTGCGCAAATCGCACGAAAACCCCGAAGTCGCGCGACTCTATGCCGAATTCCTGAAGGAGCCCCTCGGGCACATGTCGCACGAGCTTCTTCACACGTCGTACGAAAAACGAGGGCTGTTCGTATGGAACGGCAACGGCGCGAAGAAGAAGGAAGAGACGCCGACGCGCTAAGGCGCCCGTTCACAGTAAAAGCGCTTCGATCCCGTAGGGCGACCAGTCTGGTCGCCCTACCTGTTTGGGGGCCTCACCCGGGCCTGTCCCCGACCATTAGCAGAAAATTCCCTTTATTCACCTATATTGACGGCCACGATCCTGTCCGGCTTGACTATCCCCGTTTCTGGGTTTATGTTAGGACGAATCAGGCGCCCTATTTCTTGATTCCGCCGCTCGCTCCTCTTCTCCGGAGGCTGCATGGTCGGGTCAGAAATTTCCCACTATCGGATCCTCGAACAACTCGGTTCGGGCGGAATGGGCGTCGTCTATAAAGCCCTCGATCTGCGCCTTGACCGAACCGTTGCTCTGAAATTCCTTTCTCCGTTCCTGACCGCAGATCCCGAAGCCCGCTTGCGCTTCATCCGCGAAGCGAAGGCCGCCTCCGCACTCCAGCACAACAACATCTGCACGATTCACGACATCGACCAGGCGCCGGACGGCAGATTGTTTATCGTCATGGACTGCTATCAGGGCGAGACGCTGAAAAAGAGGATCGAGCGATCATCGATGCCGGTCGATGAGGTGGTTCATGTTGCCATCCAGCTGGCACGAGGGCTTGCCAAGGCACACGAGAACGGGATCGTCCATCGCGACATCAAATCCGAGAATGTTTTTCTCACCGCCGATGGAGTGGTGAAGATCCTGGACTTCGGTCTCGCAAAGCTCGCAGGCCAATCGCTGACGCAAGGGCAGGCAGCCGGATTGGGGACCGTCGCGTCAATGTCGCCGGAACAAGTCGCTGACGGCGTGATCGATGCCTCCACGGATATCTGGTCGTTCGGCGTCGTGCTCTATGAAATGTTGACCCGCCGGTTGCCGTTTCAGGGACAGCTTGCAACAGCAATCATGTACGCGATCCTGAACGATGAACTCCCTCCTATTTCTTCCCTCGACCCGGAAACCCCTGAGCACCTGAGTGAGCTTTGTTCCCGATGCCTCTCGAAAACCCCATCCGGTCGACCGCGCTCCATGGACGAGGTCCTGCGCAGTCTCGAAGGGACCCCGGCAACTCACAATCGCCGCGTGCTCCAGTGGGCGCTCGGGATCATCGTTCTCTGCCTTCTTGCTGCCGGTGGGGCCTACATGATTATCGCAACGCTATCGACATCGCGCGAGGCCCGTCTCTCCCAGGCGACGCTTGCGATCCTGCAGTTCAGAGACTACACGCGCGATACGACTGCGGCGGGATGGCCGGAGGTGGTGCAGTCGGTGATGGTGTCGTGCCTGACAGGGGTGGAAGGGCTCCGGGTTTACGATCCTGTGGGATTTAACTCTCTCAGGTCTCCTCCGTCAACGGGTTTCCAGAGTTCCGCAATGGCTGCGGTGAACCCGCATCTTCCGATCGTGGAATACACGTTCGAAGGAAGTATCCTTCGCAACGGTGGTCGATACATTCTTCAGTTGAACGTCTGCAATGCCGCGAATCAGGAAGTTCTTGCGTCGATTCCCTCCACGATTATGGGAGAGGGGGAGATTCCTCGGGCTGTCGATTCGATGTCCCTGGCGGGGCTGGAGATCATTCAATCGTCCTTTGGGGTGTCACGGCGGGCACCGCACCTGCAACCGTGGTGGCCGAAGAGGTTCCGAAGCGTGTTTGCGTTGAAAGCGTTCAGCCGCGGATGTCGTCTTGCGCTGCGGGGAGGGAACAGCGGATCCGAAGAGGCGTTCCGGCTCGCCATCGCACTGGACTCGACATTTATCACTCCCCGCGTCTGGCTGGTGACGCGACTTGCCGCGCGCGGCGAATTCCCCGAAGCCAACCTTCACCTGCGGACCCTTCTTACCCAGCGAGACTCCGCGAGCCCCTTCGAGCGCACCACAATCGATTGGGCGAAGGCGTGCGTCGACCAGGATGTCGACCGGCAGATCGCCCTGCTGAATTCTGCGCTGGAATACTCGCCGGGAAACGCGATCCTTCTGTACAGTCTGGGCCGCTCCAAGTACATACGAGGGGATTACCGCGGCTGTGTTGACGTCCTTCAACCTGTCGCCCTTCAGAACTGGGAGTACCCACCGCTCTACCTCCTTCTTGCCCAGTCACTGGGCATGCTCAATGAATTTGAAACAGAAAAGGCGACCCTGCAGCACGTTCTCCGCATGGAATATGCTGCGCCAGAATCCCATGTCTTGATGGCCACGGTCTATCGCCGGGAGGATAACGACGTCGCTGCGGCCGCCGAGGACGATGCGTTCATTCAGGCGATGACGCAACAGGGAGTCCCCATGCGGACGATCTACCAGATGCTCTCCGATGCGAACATCAATGAAGGATTCTACAACGAGGGGATCGCGTATTATCGACACGCGCTCGGCGGGACGACGGAAACGGCGGACGGTCATCTGGTCAAAGGTGACACACTCTGCGCACGAGGCGATACCCTCTACGCCATCGTGCAGTTCGCACGGGCACTGGCCATCGATTCAACCAACCGACACGCGACACTCTCCCTCGCGCAAGGCATCGAGTGTGCGAAGCAGCCTGCGCTGGCGCTGCACTACTACCGACGGTATCTCATGCTTGACTCGGTTTCGCAGGACGCGGACTTCGCGCGTTCACGAATCGCACTTCTTCATCCCTAGGCAACACATCACCCACCATCACCGGAGGTCCTTATGAAAACCAGGAGAACCGTGAAAACGAAGAAGACCGCGAAAACCAGGAAGACCAGGAAACCCATGCTGACCAATGCGCGTTATGTCTACTGGTACGCGGTTGCGCATCCCCGGTTTGGGCAGAGACTTCTCAAGACCACCTCTGACTCATTGCCTGCCATGCTGGAAGAGCATGATTTCGCGCTGTCTTCCCCTCAGATGGCAATCCTCACCGAGTATCTGGGCGACACAGCAATCTATGGGCTCTCAGGAGGTCTGTTACTTCAAGGGGTCTGCCACCTCAAATCCCGGATGCCAGGCAAGAAACCGCCTTTGGAATCGACAGACACCTTGGCATTGGCTGCCGGTACTGAAACTCCGGTCCAACCCCAGATGACCACACGCTCTACCATTCCGCCTCCTCCCCCGCCGCCGTGGGGTTAAGTGCTCAAGGACCGACCCTGAGGTAAGATGTGACTGGAGACGGTAGCATGGTAAAACAATCGGCAGGGACTCTTTCCGCGCCTGTGCTGGAACAGATCACAGACCTCGCCTTGCTTCTCGGCCAGCACTCGGACTTCGACGAGATGGTCCGCCTCGCAACGACCAAAGCACTGGCGTTGTTCCGTGCAGACACGGTGTCCATCGTCATGCTCAATCCGCAGACCCAGCATACCCGGAAGACCATTGCTCTGGCCGCGGAAGGAAACACCGACAAGCGTCTCCATCTCATCCACATGACGGTGATTGGCTGGTCTCTTCGAGAGAAGCAGTCGTTCCTGACCGTCGGCATTGCCGACGACCCCAGGTTCCAGAATGTTCATGTCCGGGGTACTCCTTTTCGATCGGGGATGTGCGCACCCATGCGACTGGGAGGTTCGACGGTCGGACATGTGATCGTCCTCGCCGACGCATCGGGGCCGGTGTACCTGCCGGAGGACGTGCTCACCCTCGAGCGGTTCGCAGCGCTCTGTGCACCGTTTCTCGGAAACAGCCAGGCCCTGGCGAAACAGTTTTCCGCACCTCTTCCCGACGATGTTCTGACATCGTCCTTCGAGCCTCTCGGACTCATCGGTCAGAGCAAGGCGTTCCGATCACTCCTCAGAGCGATCAGTGCGGCGTCACAATGCGACGTCCGGGTGTTCATTGAGGGGGAAAGCGGGACCGGGAAGGAGCGCGTCGCGCGGGCGATCCATGCCGCGAGCGCCCGGAGTGGACAGCGATTCGTTGCGATCGATTGCGGGGCGATCCCGGCGCAACTGATCGAGAGTGAGCTGTTCGGGCACATCAAGGGGGCATTCACCGGCGCCACCGGAAACCGACGGGGATTGCTTGAAGATGCCGACGGGGGCACGCTCTTCCTCGACGAGATCACGAATCTCTCCTTCGATATGCAGGCCAAACTCCTGCGCGTCCTGCAGGAAGGAGAGATTCGGCCGGTCGGCGGGAATCAGACCCGCAAAATCGATATCCGTATCATCGCTGCCACGAGTGCTTCAACGCGTGCACTCCTCGAACAAAAGCAGTTCCGTGAGGATCTCTATTATCGCCTGCATGTGTTTCCTCTCCTGGTCCCGACGTTGAACGAGCGGGCGGAGGACATCCCCGTGTTGATGAACCACTTCGTTGAGAGGTTCGCGGCGCAACAGAAGAAAGCCGTCACGGCGATCGATCCTGCGATGCTTCGTTTCCTGCAGCACCGGCACTGGCGGGGGAACATCCGCGAACTGGAAAACTTCGCAGAGCGCGTCGTTACCCTGGCGCCAAAGGAACCATCGACGATCGATTCTTCACTCTTACCTCCGGAGCTCGAGAAGGAGTATCGGACCGCCCAGGTCGCCACGGGGGATGAGACCATTCGTCCGCTTGAGGAGATGATCGCCGAACTCGAAGAGCAGAGAATCCGTGAGGCGCTGGAACGCTGTCAGTGGAACCAGTCTGAAGCAGCGCGCGCCCTGCGCATCTCAGAGCGGGCGATGCGCTACAAGATGGCGCGCCTCGGGATCATCCGACTCGACAAATCTTGCCGCCTGTAAGTCAACCTGCACGAAGGACTTCCCGGTTCGACATTCCCGTCGAGGTTCGCGCCGGTGTTCGTACGAACATCCGGCGCGAATCTGCGTCATTTTCATCCGAATCTCGCCAGTTCACGTCCCATTGTTTTGGCCCGCTTCTTGACCTCTGTCAACGCGTGCTTCACTCCCACGATTCCATTCACTCAATTATTGTTCGGAGGTTGCCATGCGTACTTCAGTCGTGATCCTCGGCGGACTCTTCATCCTCGCGGGCATCGCAAGCCATGCCCAAACCATTCAGAATGAGTCGAAGCCGTTTCAACACGCCACTGTCGAACAGACAGAACAGAGTCTCGTCAAAGCGTTGGAGAGCAATTCCCCGGGACTGCAGCTCACCGCCGCGGCAACAGTTCGCGAGCTGAAAACCCTTATGCCCGAACGCTCGTTTTCTCCTCTCGTGATCCCGCTCATGCGCATCGTCAAGAACGAGAATGCCGACCGCGACGCCAGGATTGTCGCCGCTATTGCGCTGCACGAGCTGCATTCCGACAAGGGGGATTTTGCGATCAAGTCCATGGTCCAGGAAACGGCGAATGAGCGATTCGCCTATATCTGTTCCTGGCTGACGTTCTACCGGGTCAAAGAGAACAATCCTGAATATGCGGCGAAAGACTCCGCTTCTTCAGTCGCACAGAATGTCGTGCAGAAGTAACTCCGGGTCGGCCGGACTTTCAACAGTTCGACCGAATCGGCTTTCATCTCCGTGAACTGTCCGGACATTAACATGCAGGGCGACCAGGCCGGTCGCCCTGCATAATTTACGACTGCGGGGAGGTTCGCAAGAACCGCCCCGTATTCAATTCCGAATGCCCAACGTCCTACTTCGGCGGGTTGACGGTCACCGTTACCGAGCAGCACTCACTGTGAAGTGCTCATCAAGGATCGAGGTCACCTGCTCCCTGGTCTGGAGACTGGTGGTGGCTTTAACGACTTTGCCGTCACCTGAAGTAGACCGTGAACGGCAGACCGCGGAAGTTCCGACACTCCGGAAGGTTCTTGATGACATGCGCGTGGGGCGCGTCGAATTCGAGGTCGAGGAACGCGACCTGTGGATAGTCACCACGGATCCGCTCCATCACCCCGTAGACGGGGACGCACATCGGTCCCATTCGTCCGCAACAAATCATGACGTTCTTGTTTCGCGAAAGCGTGTCGCGAAACTCCTGCTCGCTGCCGATGTGATCGAGATTTGTCTGCAACATCCTGACTTCCTTTCAGTCATATGTTCTTGCATTCACCGCGGGGACTACCATCTGCCGAACATCGCGCCAACCAACGCGCCGTAGATGGTACTTACCCATGGATTGCTTGTGATCGGACATGCCCCGGATTTACAGCCGACGAACCGGTAGTACGCGTACCCGGCTCCGCCTCCGAGCGCTACCGGGACAAGCCGTCCGGCCCACAGCATCAATTCACCCATCATTCTTCCTCGCTTTCGTAGAGAGAAACATTCTTCCTGGGTCCCCTGTAGGATGCAGCAAGACCGTGTCGGGGTCTCCGGAAGGGGCCAATCCAGGGATAGAGGACATCGGTCTGCCCCTTTTGGGGACTTCAATGCATCATATATATTGAGCACCCTGCATTCACAACGAGAACGATCCTCATGGCTACGAAACACGCTGTTGTCCGTCAAGTCTCCGGCCTCACCTTTGCGGCGAAGTCCGATTCCAATCATTGGGTAATGATGGACGGTCCCGTCGAACTTGGCGGAACCAACGCCGGCACGAGGCCGAAGGAGCTTCTGCTCCTGGCACTTGGCGGCTGCACAGGAAGCGACGTCGTGTCGATTCTGAAAAAGAAACGCGTCCGGCTTGATGGGTTTGAAATTCGCCTTTCGGCCGAGGCACGGGAGGAACATCCCCAGATCTTCACGTCCATCCATATCGAATACCTCTTCACCGGGGACAACATCCTCACGGCCGACGTCGAGCGGGCGATTGATCTGTCAACAACCAAATACTGCTCTGTCTCTGCAATGCTGAGCGGAACGGTACAGATCACCCACTCCTATAAGATAGAACCTTCGTCAACAGCTGCACCTCACCCCACAATTTCATAGTCTCACTGTCCCATAGTCCATTTTCGCTGCTCCCAAGCCAACTTTGCGACGAACCGGTTTGACTTTCTCACCCCTCTGCTATACTTTCCATCGTTCCAGGGCATTCTGATTTCTTACCACCGGAGGCTGTTCCCGGTCTTCATTGATTTCCAACGCATCCTTCACGCTTCTCCGCTGTATTCGACAAGAGCTCTGACGACTGACCGCCAGGCGCCTGTCCGGAAGCAACTGACTCCAACGAATCACTTCAGAGGGGTACCCTTATGTCTGCACGCACAGTCGTCGCTTTCCTTCTTGTCGTCCTGCTTCTTCCCGGGGCGCTGTATTCCCAGGGCACGACGACAAAAGATATCGCTCTTCCTGATATCCCGTACACGATGTACACGCTTGACAACGGTCTGAAAGTGATCGTGCACGAGGACCACAAGGCACCGATCGTTGCGGTGAATGTCTGGTACCATGTCGGGTCCAAGAACGAGAGAATGGGAAAGACGGGGTTCGCCCATCTGTTCGAACATCTGATGTTCAACGGCAGCGAGGACTACAACGATGACTACTTCCAGGAGATGGAGCGCATCGGTGCCACGGACATGAACGGGACGACGAGCGAAGACCGGACGAACTATTTTGAAAACGTGCCGACCTCGGCGTTCGATATCGCGCTCTGGATGGAGTCGGATCGGATGGGACATCTCCTCGGCGCCGTCAACCAGGCAAAGCTGGACGAACAGCGCGGAGTCGTACAGAATGAAAAACGGCAGGGGGAAAACGAACCGTACGCAATCTCCGATGAGTTGATCACCAAGGCCGTCTGGCCGGCGTCACATCCGTATGCGCACACGGTGATCGGATCGATGGCAGATCTGAACGCGGCATCGCTGGAGGACGTCCGGGAATGGTTCAGGACGTACTACGGTGCGGCAAACGCCGTGTTGAGCATTGCCGGCGATGTAAAACCGGAGCAGGCCCTCCAGATGGTCAAGAAATATTTTGGGGACATCCCTTCGGGGCCGCCGGTTGCGCATTTCAATGCATGGGTGGAGAAGCGGACCGGCACCATCCTCGAACGCGCGGAGGATCGCGTTCCGCAGGCGCGCCTCTACAAGGTGTGGAACGTCCCCGGCTGGGCATCGCAGGACGCGCAACAGCTTCAGCTCCTCTCGTCGCTCCTGACATCAGGGAAATCGTCCCGGCTTTACAAGCGCCTCGTGTACGATGATCAGACCGCGACATCCGTTTCCGCATATCTCGACCGCCGTGAGATCGCGAGCCTCTTCGTGATTGAAGCGACGGCAAAACCCGGCGGAGATCTTGAGGCCATCGGGAAAGCCATCGACGAGGAGCTTGCGACGTTCATTGCCAAGGGGCCGACGGAAGAGGAACTGCAGCGCGCGAAGACCCAGGCGGAAGCGCGATTCATCCGGGGCATAGAACGTATCGGAGGATTCGGGGGAAAGTCGGACATCCTTGCTCAGAACGCGGTGTTCGCGGGAAGACCTGATTTTTACAAGACCACGTTCGCGTGGATGCGTTCCGCGACAGTCGCCGATCTGAAGAAGGCGGCTGCCACCTGGCTGACCGACGGACAGTACATCCTTGAGATCTACCCCTTCGCGAACTACACCACGACCGCGCCCGACACCACACTCCGGAAAAAGCTCCCGGTGGCGGGCGAGCCGCCGGCGGTCCACTTCCCGGCGTTTCAGAAGGCCACACTGTCCAACGGGATGAAGATCATCCTCGCCCAGCGGACCTCAGTCCCAGTGGTGAATTTTCAGATGCTCTTTGACGCGGGATACGCCTCCGATCACCTCTCTTCCCCAGGAACGGCGTCGCTTGCGATGAACATGCTCGATGAAGGGACGAAGACCCGCACGGCACTGCAGATCAGCGATGAGCTCCAGTCCCTTGGCGCGACGCTGAATACCGGATCAGGCATCGACTATTCCTTCGTCTCCGCCTCGGCGCTGAAGTCCAACCTCGACAAGACGCTTGATCTCTACGCCGACGTCATCCTTCACCCCGCCTTTCCGGAGAAGGATTTCGAGCGACTGCAAAAACAAACGATCGCCGGGATAAAGCAGGAACGTTCAAGCCCGATTACCATGGGGATCCGTGTTCTCCCGGGTCTTCTGTACGGAAAGGACAATGCCTACGGCGAGCCGCTCACCGGATCAGGGTTTGAGGAGACCGTGGCAAAACTGACCCGCGAGGATATGGCGAAGTTCCACCAGACGTGGATCAAGCCGAACAACGCGACTCTCATCGTGGTCGGCGATGCATCGTTGGACGAAATTGTGCCGAAGCTTGAGAAGTTGTTTAAGGACTGGAAACCGGGCGACGTCCCGAAAAAGGAGGTCCCGGTTGTTGCGGAGAGCAAAACACCGGTGATCTATATCATGGACAAACCGGGAGCGCAGCAGTCCGTGGTCTTCGCCTCGCATCTCACGCTCCCCGTCAACAACCCCGACGAAATCGCCATCAACGCTATGAATACGGTGCTGGGCGGGGCATTCACGTCACGCTTGAACATGAATCTCCGCGAGGACAAGCACTGGTCCTACGGTGCCGGAAGCGTTCTGCTCGGGACTGGCGGACAACGGCCGTTCATCGCCTATGCACCCGTGCAGGCGGACAAAACAGCGGAATCCATGACCGAGGTAAACAAGGAGCTGCACGATGTTGTCGGTGCCAGGCCGCCCACACAGGGCGAAGTCACGAAGGTGAAGGAAAACCTCACCCTCGAGCTCCCCGGGTCCTGGGAAACCAACAATGCCATCCAGGGTGCTCTTGCCCGCATGGTGCAGTACCACCTCGCTGCCGATTACTATCAGACGTACCCGGGCAAAGTCTCAGCCTTGAGTGTCCAGGACGTCGATCACGCGGCTGTGGAAGCCATTCATCCCGGAGGAATTGTCTGGATGATCGTCGGCGACCGGGCAAAAATCGAGAAGCCCATCCGCGACCTCAACCTTGGGAAGATTGAGTTCATCGACTCGAACGGGAAGCTCATCCAGTAACCACGAGTGCAATCGCCTGCCACAGCAACGGGCGCCTGGGTACGGCGCCCGTTGTCGTTATCCTTCCACAATGACATCGATCGGCAAGAACACGGGATCTTTCCGGTTCCATTCATAGATGGTCCCAATCGACGTTGATGTCAGAACAGCCGTGCTGCGCAGCAGGCACTGACCGGATTGCGTCAACACGTCGTGGACGAGGGCCATCCCGGGTTTCAACTCTTCCAGGGAGATTTTTTTCACACCACCAGGAGTGTCTGTCCGCCCCGTGAGCATTCGCTCAATGATCCCGGCATCATATTTCCGCGGTTCCAGCTTCATCTTCGCGAGGACATCTCTGCCCTTGAAATTCGGCGTGGTCCTGCGCTGGAGATCGATCAGGATGTGAAACAGCCGAGCGCCGAGGGGGATATCGAATCCTCGCGTCGTGTCGCCTTTTGGTTCCCCCTGTCCGTCAAAGTCTCTCTCCTGGAACCGGATGATGCGCGCAACGGCATCGAACCGTGGGATCTTCTCCAGCATTGCCGCCGTCATGAGGTGATGGTTCATCGCTGCCGGAAACCGTTCAAGGCCGCGGAGGCCGACTTTGTTGACGGCGACCTGGACAGAGAAGGGAAGTGAGGCGAGCCCGAAACAAAAAAGGTCGAGCGCACACATGATTTCCCATCGTTCTTGCGCGGTGATGCCTTCAAGGAGGGGAAGCGTCGCGAGTCCCAGATTCTTGATCCGTCCCGCGTAACCACCGGCGTCAGGATTGACCTGCCCCACCATGTCTCCGAGGATCCGGACGGTCTGCGCGACCGTCCCACCCAGAAGCTCTTTGAGCTCCTCGTTCTGCATGTGCAGCTGATCGCTGAGCCACTTGTTTTTCAACACAAGGTTGTGGCGGGCGATATTCTCCCGGACAAGCATCCGGAGTTCCTCATCCTGCCACGGCTTGCTGACGTACCGCGCGATTCCGCCGGTGTTGAGAGCGCGGAGTGTCGGGTCCAGGTCGGAGTCCCCGGCCATAAGAACGCGGACCGTGTCAGGGGACAACCTCCTGACGGTCTCGAGTACTTCCACACCCTGAACCATCGGCATCCGTTGGTCCGATATGACCAGTGCGAACGGGCCTTCGGATGTCAATGTCGCTTCTATCTGAGAGGAATCCTGGAGGAGATGAGTTTCCACTTCTTCCGGGCGCATGAGCGACTTGAAGGACTGCAGGAGCCCTTCTTCATCGTCCACGTACAGGATCCGGGTATTCGGCGTAAAGGCATCTGGACTGAGATTCATTGGTGTGGTTTCGCGGATGAAGATGCATCATGCAACTGCAATTGTTTCCCCCAGAGACGGACAAGGGTCTCGACGATCGGGTCATGGGGGCCGGGCTATCCGACCAACTTCTGCGGCCCTGCTTCCAACAGATCATCTTCCGGCCCCTGATTGGAAATCCACTTCTTCAGCACTGTCTCGAGCGCGGTAAGGGTAAGGGGTTTGCTCAAGTAGTCGTCCATTGTTGCCGCCAAACACCGCTCCCTGTTCACCCTCCAGAGAGTTTGCGGTCATCGCGACGACAATCGTGTGGTGTGTGTCCGCCTCGACTGTCCGGATGGCCCGGGTTGTTTCATAGCCGTCCATCTCCGGCATCTGGCAATCCATGAGAACCATCGCGTACCGCTCAGGCTGGATCATCCGCAATGCGGCCGATCCGCTCTCAGCGATGTCGGCGTCGTACCCGAGCTTTTGCACCATCCGGACTGCGACTTTTTGATTGATGACGTTGTCTTCGACCACCAGAATGCGTTTGATCGGTTCGGGCCCGGTCGCTTCCTGCGGCGGACGCGGAGCGAGGTTCTCGACGACCCCCACCCGCCCGTCAACGAGCCCGGTGACCACCATCTCCAGCTCGGAGGGAAGAACGGGCTTTGTCAACCAGTGAATGGCCGGATGCTTTGCACGCAGCCCGACCCGGCCGGCGCCGTTGAAGGTCATCCCCGCGATCCTGACCGGATGTTCTCTGGCAATGTGAAACATAAGATCCTGCAGCTCGTCCCGCGCGGGCCCCGCCATATCAAAGTCCACCAACATCGCGTCGATGGCCTTGTCATCCGCTCGATCCCTCAGCCCTGCGATGGCTTCTTCGATGGACCTTGCGACGGTGACATTCGCCCCCCGGGAAGTCAGCAGCAGCGCGATCGATTCACGGACCGCCGTGCTGTCTTCGAGGACAAAGACACGTTTGCCATGCAGCGAGTTGCGGTCGTCTCCGGGGACCGAGGAGAACGCCTGTTCTCGAACCCGGATCGTGAACGTAAATTGACTCCCCTGTTCCTGCCGCCGCTGGGCCGTGATCGTTCCGCCCATCCGCTCGACGAGCTGCCGTGAGATCGCCAACCCGAGCCCGGTCCCGCCAAACTTTCGCGTGGTCGAACCGTCCGCCTGACTGAACGCGCTGAACAGCCATTGGTTCGCGTCGTCCGGAAGGCCGATTCCCGTATCGGCAACGGTGAACTCCAGTATGAGGTTCTCCCCTTCCTTGCGGACGAGCTGCACGTTGACCGAAACATCGCCGACCGATGTGAACTTCACGGCGTTGCCGAGGATATTGGTCAGGACCTGGCTCACGCGGCCAGGGTCGCCGATCAGATCGCGCGGGATCTCCGGGGCGAGGGCGACGGCCATATCAATCCGCTTGCGGCTTGCTTCGGGGGCAACGATCGCAACTGCATCTTCCACGACAGTACGGAGAGTGAAACCGACCTCCTCGAGAACGAGCCGCCCGGCCTCGATTTTGGAGAAATCGAGGATGTCGTTGATGATCCGCAGCAATGCCTGTCCGCTCTTCCGTATCGTTTCTGCGAACTCTTTCTGATCTTCGTCAAGCCTGGTTTCGAGAAGCAAATCGGCCATTCCGATGACGCCATTCATCGGTGTTCGGATCTCATGGCTCATGTTCGCGACAAACTGAGATTTCAGTCGGGAAGCTTTGATGGCTTCCTCGCGCGCGGCATCGAGCTCCTTTGTCCGCACGATTAACGCCGTAGCATGATCGTCGCTTCGCCTTTTGGCCGCGAGCAATTCCTCGGCATACCGTTTCAATTCGCGAGATTGGCGCGCCAACTCCTCTTCTGCCTGTTTCCGTTGAGTGATGTCGCGATAGATTCCGTACACCATCGTGCGGCCGCCGGAGACGGGAATCGGCGTGCCGAGAATCGATACGTCGACGGGACTCCCGTCTTTTCTCCTTCGGACCGCTTCGGTGGCGATCCTCTTCCCTTGCAGCACTCGCCGGCTCAACTCCGCTGCCTCCTCCGCACTGCCGGCAGTCGTGATCATCGCGTTCAGATTTTGTCCGAAGGATTCCTCCTGACCGTAGCCGAAGAGGGCACGGAATTCCGCATTCGCGCGCACGACGGAGTCATGGTCGTCAACCAGGACGACCGCCTCGGGCGAGTTTTCGAACAGTCGCTCAAAGTACGTTATCTGATCGCGAAGCTGGATTTCAGCCCGTTGCCGTTCGACTTCCGCCGAGGCACGGCTCGCGAAGAGTCTCACGACGGATTCGTTGTTTTCCAGATGGGTCCCTATGGGCTCGGTGTCCATCACCGCAAGCATGCCGAGCGGCGCCCCCGCGCTGTCGCGCAATGCGACTCCCATGAAACTCTTGATCCTCTTCCCGCGAAATGGGGGAATATGCTCGAGCTGTCGGTCCAGGTCGTCGACGATCTTCGAAAAACCTTCTTCGAGGACACGGCGACCGAACGGGCTGCCTTCGATGACACAATCGTAATTCCCTTCATGCGCCCCCTCCGCCCAGATTGCCAGGGTCTTCATGTGCGCTGCCGGACCCTCGGGCAATCCGCAAATGAATGCATACGGAACACGGAGTGACGCCGCAATATGCGAGACGAGGGCTTTGAAGAATTCCTGCCCGATAACCCCCGACGTTCCCTCCACGACAAAGTTGAGGGCGTCTTGCTTCTGTTTCAGGTCGGTGATGTCTTCCTTGACCGCGACGAAGTGCTGAATATTGCCGTCGCTGTCAATGATCGGGGAAATGATCGCACGTTCCCAGTAAAGCTCGCCGTTCTTCTTTTTGTTGCGGAACTCTCCCTTCCATTCCTTTCCCAACAGGATCGTGTCCCAGAGGGCCTTGTAATCCTCGGAGGACTTGTCACCGGACTTCAGAATTCGCGGTGTCAATCCGGCCAGTTCCTCCAACGAATACCCCGTCAACGCGCGGAACTTCGGGTTCACATACTCGATCACTCCGGACGGGTCCGCGATGAGAACTGAAACAGGAGACTGCTCCACCGCCGTGGATAATGTGCGGAGCTTCTCTTCCACGGACTTCCTCTCAGAGATGTCCCGAAGAGATCCGTCCCACCCCGCGGGCTGACCCGAATCATCGTACGCAAGACGCGCATTCATCGACATCAGGATGGGAGGACGGGCTTTCGCCTTCAGGGAGAATTCGATGTCGTTGATCTCATCTTTCTCCGCCAGGGAGATGAAGATCCGTCGATATTCGTCTGCGTCCTCGAAGCACTCTGCAAACGGCCGTCCGACGACCTCCCGTGGATGGAACCCAGAGAAACGTTCCAATGATGGGCTGATGTCCTTGAGCACGCCGCAGAGGTCGACCTGGAAAAACACATCCTGGATGTTTTCAAAGATCGTCCGATACTTCTTTTCGCTCGCGCGGATCTTCAGTTCGGTAATGACCTTCCCCCGCTTGTAGCGAATTACGACTCTGATTCCGAAGATCACCATCGCGAGGGCCAGGAGGTATCCCATAAATGCCCACCATCTTTGGTACCATGGGGGGAGAACCCGTATTTGCATATCGAGAGGCCTGCTCCACCGATGGTCGGACTGTTTCGCCCGGACCTGCAGAGTAAACATCCCGCTCTCGAGGAGCCGAAGACGAAAGTCCGTCGAGGCATTCGGCGCAGACCAATTCGTGTCGGCCCCGAGAAGCCGGCTCTCGTACACGATCCTATCGTGGGGAAAGGCAAGCGAGGTAAAGACTGCGGAAAAATGCGATCCGTAGTCCAAGGCCGATGATTCGGCCCCTGCCGAAACAGTCGCACCGTCGACCATCGCTGAGATGAGCACCGGTCGCGGTGTCCTGCTGATGTGCGTCGCCAGGTGTCCTGCCCAGGCAAGACCGCCTGCCGTACCGGCCCAGAGGTGGTTTGCGCTGTCGATCAACAGAGAACGATAGGCGATGGCCAGGTTGGGAAGTCCATCACGCCTGTCAAACAGTGTTACCGTGGCATCGCCGTAACGCATGATCCCACGTTCCGTCCCGCACCAAACGTAGCCCGTCCGGTCTATGGCGATTGCCTTGAGCGGCTCACGCAGGAGCGCTCGGAACCCGGAGTCTTGTTCCATCTTCATGTCGCGGTACCGAAACAACCCGCGGTTCGACGCGAGCCAAATCGTCGCACCCGGGACCGCTACAAAGTCTCTGATTTCAAACCGGGGGTCACCGTTCGCGAACGTTGACGGACTGAGATTCTGGAAGCGATCCTCTGCCGGGAGATAGCGATAGAGAAAGGTGCCGTCTCCAACACCGCCTGCGAAGAGCGTCCCCGCGCTGTCACGTTTCACGACGTTCACGTGGGATGAGAATCCGTTTTCGCGTCCGTACCTCCGAACTCTCCCATCGGGGTACACGCGCACCAACCCGACGACTCCTTCCTCGCTCGCCCAAACGCTGCCGTCGTTCCATGCACAAAGCGCACTGATCGGCTTGTTCGGTCCATCCGGGAGGGGATAGGGACGGATGTGTCCGTTCGATGGCAGGAAGAGGAGGTTGTCGTTGGTACAGAGCCAGATTCCCCTGGACATCGGCGCGAGACAGAGAATACTGTTCACCGGATCGGTATAGATTGTCCGGGGAGCGTGGACGGTATCACCACGTTGAAATGCGTACAACGTCTGGCCTTCGGTTGCGAATACCATTCCGTCAGGCCGTGAACAGACGGCATCCACGTATTTGCTCTGCTGGCCGAGAGCGACCCGTTCAAATTGGAACCTCTGAAGAATGCTGACGCCTCCATCCGAGCTGAGGAGGACCCGTCCTTGTCTGGTAAACGCGATTTCGGTCACACTCGACAACGGCGCCTCGTCGATCTTCCGTGATTTTCTGAGCGCCTTGTCCAACCAGTAGAGCCCCCCATCCCACGTGCCGACATACGTGCCCTGATCAGGGGCAACCGCCATACTCGAGACGTGCCGAACAGGGCTGATCAATGAAACCGTTCCCGACTTGCGATCGTGATCAAGGGCGAACGCACAAACTCCATCACCGCATCCAAGAAGAAAACTCTTTTCAGAGATCCGCAGTGCTGCATCGATCGGGTGATCACGATCAATCTCCGGGACGGAACATTGTCGAAAAACCTGTCCCACCGAATCAAAGACGAAGATGGCACCACGTTCGGCAAAGGCGATGATCTCACCCGGGGCGCCTTCGAGTATCGTGAACGATCGCAAGCGGCTCGACGAAGTGAATTCCTTTTCAAATGTGTACCGCTTGAGCTTGCCGTTTGTGTATCTCACCACGGACGCTGGTTCACTGATCCACCATGATCCGTCCGACGCTTCGTAGACCGCTTTGGGGTAGACCACGGAGGAATCCGATGCCCGCCTCGTTCCCGGAATCACCGGGTTGTATCTGATACCGCCTGGCCCCCCACGCATGATCCCGACACCCAGATCCGTTACAACGACGAGCGCGCCGCTCCGCGCAACCATCAGATCCTTCACATATGGACTCGGGAGTTCCGCCGAAAAGTTCTGAAACTGAACTCCGTCATACCGCACAAGACCCGCATCCGTGCCGATCCAGAGATATCCGTCGGTATCCTGAACAATGGCTTTCGTGAGATTTGTCGGGAGGCCTTCTTCCACACCGTAAACGAGAACACGGAACGATTGAGCGTTCGAGGAGGACGCGTTACACCACAACATCGCAGTCAGCACTACGACGGAGATTCGAACGCGCAGGAATAGTCTCAAGACGAGGGACACGATTTTCTTTCCGTTGCCGGGTGTCGAATGTCTCATTCGGAGTCAGCGAGGTGTTCAGACGGGGGCTGATTCAAACAGAGCCCCCGGTTGTGACACATCTGACCATATCGTTCAAGAACTCTGAGAATTATGGCAAACCACGTGCCACCATAGAATTGAGCACCAAGAGGGGGCCAGGAGGAACATACATCGTGGACAGCGAGAAGGGAGCTGCGCAAAGCAGGCAGTTTTGAAAGGAGGAACAAAAATGCAGGATCAAGGATTACGATAGATCGAGACCATCAATTTTGAAGAGATGTCACGAAAACCTCCGCACAGCGACCCGGGTGCGCAATATCGACCAGATGAACGGGTCGGCATTCTCCGGTCAATGACCGAATGCCTCTGCCGGGACATCCATTTTCGCCAGCCTGGCCGATTTCCACTGCATTCCAAGAGACTCACCTCCCTCGCGCTGGAAAAACAGCACCGTCATGGAGTGCTTTCCCGCCTTCAGTGCTGCCTTCCCGGAAACCGCCATCGCTCCATGCAGACCGTCGTTGTCGGCGATAACGTCATCGTCGAGATAGAGTCTGCTCCCATCATCTGAGCGAATATAGAACGTATAGAGCCCGTCTTCGGGAATGGTGATGCAACCGGCAAACACTGCACCCCAGTTCGTTGGACGTGAGGTGACTGCAGCCAGATCGAGCGAAGGGACGACGCCGCGGGACTTTGCCTGCAACGAATCGAAATTCGGCAATCGATCCCAAGCACCTTCATAGTATTCGTATCGAAGACCCGGCGTGGTGGGGCGATTGATCGTCGGCGCCCGGAACTCCAGCTTCTCGAATTCTGCCTTCAGTACGCTCGTCGTGATCTCCGCACGAAGATACTGGCGTGCCTTGACGGTGGTTGATGCGTTGATGGCAAACGGTTTCTGGAACAGCGGGGAGTTCGCTCCTGGGTCGGTACCATCCGTTGTATATCTGATGGATCCCTGGTTGAACAGGGGCACGATATTCACCATGATCTCATCCAGGAACGGCCCGCCGGAGGAGATTCCAATCAATGGCTGTCCGACAAGCGCCGAGAGCCATTGCGAGAGGCGTTCCGGTCCTGATCCCTCAGACGCATCAACCTCACTGTATGCGATCCCATGTTGCCCGCACGAGTCTTTGATCCATGCGACCCCTTCGCTGTTCCCCTGCGGCCTCCCCGGCCCGACGACAGCAAGCTTAAGAGCATATTGTCCGGCGAGCTGGATCGCCTTCGACAGGGCGGCCGCCGATTGAGAACGAAGATCCTGCTCGGTACTGAGAAGATCCGTGCATCCATCAAGGAAGAGAATTCCCCGGTCGAGCCGGTTCTGCAAAAGTAACCCCTTGAGACGGGCGACGCCTTGTCTTAGGGTTTCCCGCGGGTGCGTATCCGTGACGAAATTTCTATCGGTGAACCCCAGGTTCTGGAAATGGTCCTCTTCGCGCGGGCTTCCGAAGAAGAGCGCGCGGGGTTGATTTCTGACCGCGGCATCATCCTCTCGCGCCTCTTCATCACGATCGAGAGCCCCGATGATCCTGCTTCGGGCACCGTCGATGACCGTCGCGGGGATGCCGAACCCGACAAGCGTGGTTCGGGCCATAAGCCAATCTCCGTCCGGCAGCATATGGACGCCGTCCACCGTGAGAATCCCCGATGAGGCCATACCCGGATGTTGATACGGAGCCAGCGCCTCCTGGAATGCCTTATTCTGATCGATCAGGAGGCAGTGGTATTTCGACGCGATATCCCGCAGCGCTATGTTATAGTCAACCAGCCTCTTGTTCTCCGGCGACTGAAGAAATTCCTGGATGATCGTCGTCGTGAAGAGCGCAACCCGGATATGATGCGCCTGAGCCTTCTCCACCATTTCGGAGACACGGGCCTTGAATTCATCCAGGGTTACACCGGCCGGCCCTCCACCTTCGGGATGAGTGGCGTCGAACCCATGCCAGACGTCGTTGATGCCCACACTGATCATTACCCAATCCGGCTGAAATGCGACCACGTCGCGGTCGAACCGCGCGGCCATATCAGTTGATTTGTGTCCGCTAATTCCCGAATTTACGATGATGACGTTCTTCTCCGGATTCAAAAGGTTCAGCACCCTCCGCATCACAGAGACGTATCCACGCGGTGATTCCCCAAGCTCGGTAATGCTGTTCCCCAGCGTCACAACGACCTGATTCGCAAGCAGGGTATCGGAGCGAGAAAGTCCGTCTGTCGTTTGGCCCGAGGCCGCAACTCCGAAGAAGAGGCTCATAGCGATGCAATGCGTAATGGTCGGATAGGTCATGGACGTACGTTCCCCGGGGATTTTGCGGACAAAAGGTTATGCGATGGTAATCAATTCATGATGGAGAATCAAGGAGTCCACACCATGCGCCGATTGATGTATGCTGGTATGCTTGTCCTTTCCCTCGGTCTCGGCCGGGCAGTCGTCCAAGCAGCGGAGCCTGAATCCGCAAAGACGATCCTTGACACCGCGGTGCGTCAGGCATCATCAACGCACAAAAACATCTTTGTGATTTTCCATGCTTCGTGGTGCATCTGGTGTAGACGCCTTGATAGCGTGCTCACAAACGTAAACGTCAGTCCGCTGATTGACAAATACTATGTTGTCGTTCATCTCGACGTGCTGGAACGAGGAGAAAAGAAAGCGATCGAGAACCCGGGCGCGGACAAATATCTGCAGACACTTGGCGGCGAGAAATCCGGACTTCCGTTTTACGCGTTCCTCGACCAGCGGGGAAAGAAGATGGCCGATTCGAATGTCATGAAGGCCAACACGCAGAACATCGGCTTCCCGGGGTCATCGGACGAGCGAGCGGCATTCAAGAAACTTCTTGCCTTGAGTGCTCCTTCCATGACGCCAGATGAACTTTCGGGAATTATCGCACATTTCGGTCAATAAGCCTTCATCGCAATCAGTTCGATTGAGCGAACAGACTCAGCAGTACCGCTGTTGGTACGTTTCATGCAACAGGAATGGTCGGAAACCTCTGTTCATCTCAATTGGGACCAGGATCGTGACTCGATACGATGTCGCTCTCTTCACCGTTGCCATGCTTCTCGCAGGTTGCTCCGGCAGTCATGTAGTTGAAACGCGATACGGGAATGGCTCTCCCAAAGAGAAATATTCTCTGAATGCCGATTCCCTGAAGGACGGGGCCGGGGAAACCTGGTATGACAATGGCCAACTCCGACAGGAATTTGAATGGTCGGACGGTCTTGCCAGTAGCAGGGTGACAACGTGGTACCGTTCCAGCGAGAAACGGACGGAGGAAGAGGTTACCGATGGGCGCCTGAACGGAAAAGGGACCTGGTGGTACAGCAACGCTCGGGTGTGGCAGGAATTTGAATTCAAAGATGGAAAATCGAACGGCAAGTGGAACAAGTGGTATAACAACGGCCAGAAATCTGCGGAACAGTCCTATCGAGAAGGGGTAAACGACGGGCACTGGACTTCCTGGACCCGCGACGGTCAAAAGATCTCCGAGTCAAACTACCTTGACGGGATCCGCGACGGCAAGTGGATTGAGTGGTATCTGAATGGTCAGAAGAAATCCGAAACGGAATATCGGAAGGGACTTGCCGATGGCACGTGGACGTTTTGGACTGAAAGCGGACAGAAGGTGAGTGAAGCCCACTACAAAGAAGGGAAACTTGACGGCCACAACATCTCCTGGGACAAGAACGGCAACAAGCAGCTCGAAGCAGACTACAAAGACGGTGAACGTGTAAAATAGGTTGTAATGGCGGCAATTCGCCACGTGGCTGACATTGTCCACCGGCATTCATAATTCCTCGAACGGAATCCGACCTCTTACGCCGGCCTCGGTTCAATTCTTCGACATTTTCTCTCCTTTCCTTCAATCTCAATCCCGGCAATCTCCTTGATTTGGCACGTCCCATGCAAGAATTATCGATGCGTGCTCTATCTTCCTCCGTTCGAATAATTTAGGGAGTATCTGGTGTTCCGTTCTACACGATGGGTCTTCCTGGCGGCAGGACTCTTCCTGTTGCCGAAGGAGAGTCTCGCGCAGGTGGGAAAGATCATTCTTGATTCTCCCGTCAACGGTGCGGCCAATCAGGTCGTGACACCGATGCTGACCTGGTGGACGGATGCGGTTGCCCGGTACTACAGGATCCAGCTCTCCCCCGATTCCACATTCGCGTCGACCCGGCTCGACACGACGATCGTCGCCGACACGACGCAACAAAAACAGTCCCTCAGTCTTGGCCCGCTGTTGAACGACACGGTGTACTACTGGCGAGTCAACGGCAACACTGTCAGCACGGGTGGATCACCCGGACCCTGGTCGACGATATATCATTTCAGGACAATTCCGTCCCAGCCCTCTCCGCCGACCCTCCTCGCGCCGGCATCGGGTTCGCAGAACCTGCCGCTCGTCGACACACTGAAATGGAATGCTGTCGCGATCGCCGACGCGTACAGAATTCAAGTATCGACGTCCTCAGCATTCACGTCGCTCGTGCTTGATTCCATTCAATCGGAATTTGCAGGCCAGCAGACCCAGACGTTTTTCCTGGGTTCCCTGACGAACGCTGTTACCTACTACTGGCGGATCTACTCACGCAATGCCGCAGGGCAGAGTGCTTCCCCGTCTGCAACCTGGAGCTTCTCAACGATCATGGCTCCGCCAAGCGCACCGACATTGATCGCGCCCGCTGCTGACGCAATCAGTCAGGACACGGCAAACCAGACCCTGACGTGGGGCAGCACGACTCCCGTATCGTCGACATACCGCATTCAGATCGCAACGGATTCTCTCTTCACCTCGCCGGTCGTTGACGACTCGACAGTCTCGACACCGTCAAAGGCCCTCTCGCCGCCTCTCAGGACGAACACGGCATATTTCTGGCGTGTGCGAGGGAAGAACACCGGTGGATCAGGACCGTACTCCGTTGTCAGGCGTTTCTTCTCTATTCTCCGCCCGCCGGTTCCGGTGATTCCGGCTTCGGGTGCCACGAACCTTCCGTTGAGTTTCGCACTCGATTGGTCACCGGTTCCCGGGGCCACATTGTACCGGGTGCAGGTAGCGTTGAGTACGTCATTCTCACCGTTTATTCTCAACACGACGACAACGGCGGACTCGCTCGCGCTCTCGGGCCTCCTGAACAATACAACGTATTACTGGCGCGTGGGTGCAATTGCCGCCAACGGCGATACGAGCAGGTACCCCGCGTCGCCATGGAGCTTCAAAACGATACCCGCGATCCCTCCTGCCCCGGCGTTGACCACACCGGCGCAGGGTGCAACAAGCCAGCCGGTGTCAGGTCTTTCCCTGACCTGGGGCGTCGCCCTCGACGCAGCCAGCTATCATGTGCAGGTTTGCCCGGATTCGACGTTCAGCGCGACGCTCCTGGTCAATGATTCCACCGTCTCAACAATGTCAAAGGCAATACCCGCCGGCACGCTCGCGAACGGCACGACGTATTACTGGCGAGTGAGCGCGAAGAACGCCGCCGGCATCGGGCCGTACTCGGATGCACGACCGTTTTCCACGGCTGTAGCGCAACCGGCAATTCTGTCCCCATCGAACAACGGGCAGAACCAGCCGCTCAGTGTGACGCTCGACTGGAGCCCGGTCGCCAGAGCTGTCGCGTACCGGGTCCAGGTGTCGACCATCAACTCATTTGCGACGTTGTTGCAGAACCAGGTGGTCCCGGTGGATTCATTCCTTCTCGGCGGCCTGGCAAATAATACATCGTACTACTGGCGCGTGAGCGCACTCGACGGCATGGGAGACACGAGCGCGTATCCCGCATCGGGGTGGACATTCAAAACGATCGTCTCAACCCCGGCTGCACCGGTTCTTAATCTCCCGACGGACAATGCGAAGAGCCAGGCGGTCACCGGACTCGCGTTGAGTTGGGGAGCGGTCTTGACGGCAACGTCCTACAGAGTCGAGGTAGCGACGGATACGTTTTTCACAGTTGCCTCGCTTGTCATCAATGATTCGACGGTGGCATCGACCTCGAGATCAGTGAGCGGCCTTGCCAACGGGACGCGGCTGTACTGGAGGGTCTGTGCGCAGAATGCGGCTGGCGCAGGACCATATTCGCAGGCACGAACGTTCACCACTGCCCCTGCCAGTCCGGTCAATCCCGTCCCGGCATCCGGCGTCGCCAACATCCCCCTTGCGACAGGGCTTTCATGGGATCCAGTCGCCGGGACTACCGTGTACAGGGTACAGGTATCGACTTCTTCGACCTTCGGTTCTCTGCTGGCGAACTCGCTCGTCGCACAATCGTCCTTCGCTCTTGCCGGCCTCAGCTATAATACGAAATACTACTGGCGGGTGAACGCGCATAATGCGAACGGCGATACAAGCGCATATTCTTCGACCTGGCCGTTCACCACAGTCCTCGCAACTCCAGCGCTGAAGAGCCCCGCGGACGGAGCCATCAATCAATCCGCAAACCCGATCCTTACGTGGTCACCATCACCCGGGTCGGACAGCAGTGTTGTGCAGGTCTCCATTGATCCATTGTTTCAGGGAAGTTCCCTTTCCACCCAAACGGTGCGGGACAGTTCATTGATGATTGGGCCCCTTCAGGCAGGACAAGCGTTTTACTGGCGGGTCGGAGCGAAGACCGTCAACAATACAAACACCAGCGCATTCTCTCTGTCGCGGAGCTTTACCACGGCGATCGACATCCCGACGATCCCCTCGCTGAACGCTCCGGCTACTCATGTTGTAGACCAACCGGTCTCGCTGACCCTCTTCTGGAACGCGTCGTTGAACGGGGCCAAGTACTCCGTGGAAGTCGCTCCGTATCCTGACTCGACATTCGTTTCCCCTGTCAACGACACCGCATATGGTACCGGAACATCGCGCAACATCTCCGGGCTCCAGCATTATGTAAAATACTACTGGCGTGTCAGTGCGATGAATGCATCGGAGACGGCCAAGAGTCTGTACTCTGCCGCATGGGACTTCACGACAGTTCTCGACACTCCGGGGATTGCTTTACCGCTTCTTCCGGCAATGGGGACGCAGAATGTTTCGGCGACACCGTCCATGACATGGACGAAGTCGCCTCTTGCGTTCAGCTATACACTCGAACTCTCCCGCAATTCATCGATGGTTCCGCTCGACCTTTCCCTTTCCGGAATCCTCGATACGGCAACGCAAGTCGGACCACTCCAGAACAACACGCAGTATTTCTGGAGAGTGAAGGGAACCAATCCGCTCGGGACAGGGCAGCCGTCGTCGATCTGGAACTTCACGACGATCATTGCGACCCCGGCATTGCTGTCACCCGCTAACGACACTACGCACGTTCCCCAGACGCTGCAGTTCTCATGGCAGGCAGTGAACGGCGCCGCGTGGTACCGGCTGCAGATATCGACGGATTCTACGTTCCATTTCTACACGACCGACGACTCGACGGTTGTGCCGTCCCTCGTCGTGTCGGGACTCTCGACGAGCTCACGGTATTTCTGGCGGGTCGTTGCGTACAGCACGCCGGGAGCGATAACGACATCGATGACGCGGGCATTGACGACGACAGTGACGGTCCCCGGGATACCGGTCTTGAGCCAGCCGGTGAACAATGCCGTCGATCAGCCCATCGGCACGGTCCTTCAATGGACTCCGGCCGTCGGGGCACAGACGTATAGGGTCCAATGCGCAACCGATTCATCATTTGCACCCCCATCGCTTGTGCTTGATGATTCGACCGTCTCGGGGGCAACCCGCACCGTCCCCTCGCAGGCAAGCCTGACACGGTATTTCTGGCGCGTGAATGCGAAGAACGGGAACGGGACCTCTGCGTATTCTGAAATCCGGCAGTTTGTCACCGCGATGACCAGGCCCGACGTCCCGCAATTGGCAACGCCCGCCAACGCCTCTGCCGAAATCTCGATTCCGACGGTTCTCAATTGGGCGGCAGCGCAGCGCGCCCAACGATACAGGATCCAGCTCTCACAATCCGCGACCTTCACCACAATCGTGGTCGACGATACGGCCATCATCGATCCTCCATATACAGCAAATCAACTCGCGCACAACTCGGCGTATTTCTGGAGAGTCGCGGCCTGGAATCCGGGCGGCTGGACGGCGTTCTCCTTGCCCTGGAGTTTTGTAACGACCGTCGATACGCCGGCGACACCGGTTCTTGCGGGTCCACTTGATCGTGTGACGAACGTCTCCTCCGACGAACTCCTCAGCTGGTCGCCTGCATCCAGGGCCGCCCGTTATCATGTTCAATTGTCGATGGACAGTACCTTCTCAACTCTATTTGTCAACGACTCGACGGTCACGGCCACGAGCACGCACGTTGGACCGTTCGATGGGTTGCCCGGATTGCTTCGTTACTACTGGCGCGTGAGGGGAGGCAATAACGCAGGTTGGGGTGTATTCTCTACGCCATGGTCGTACGTCACGATCATTGGGACGCCCCTCACCCTCTCTCCTCCCGACACAGCGAAAGGCGTCGTGATTGCTCCAACGCTGGTGTGGCACAGCGTTCCGGGTGCCGCCAGGTACCATGTGCAGCTTGCGGCCTCTCCCGAATTTGCATCCTTGATCTTCGAGGACTCGACGCGCGCCGACACCGCGCGGACACCGGGACGTCTCGCAGGGAGCACACAGTATTTCTGGCGGGTCTCGGCGACAAACCTTGACGGAAGCAGCACCAGTCCCTACTCCAAGGTTGCACGATTTGCGACGACAGTTGATACGCCGCTGGTCCCGCTGCTCTCGGCACCTGCAGCAAATGCCGCGGATGTCCCAACGACGGCGCGCTTCTCCTGGAAACCGGCGCAATACGCGACATCGTATCAGATCCAAATCGCAACGGATTCCTCCTACTTGTCCCCCGTCGTCAACAATATGAATTCGACGGATACCGCGATAACATACGGGCCTCTCTCCGGACTGAAGAAATACTTCTGGCGGGTCCGCGGCGTCAATACAGGAGTCGCCGGGCCCTACTCTGTCAACCGTTCGCTGACCACCACCATTGGAACACCGGCCGTCATCGCGCCTTCAGATCGGTCGGTGAACCAGCCGCTGACTGTCCCCCTCTCCTGGAGTGCCGTAGATTCAGCGTACCGCTACCGGGTCCAGTTCTCTCAGGATTCTCTCTTCGCAACGACGATCCTCGATGACTCAACGTTGACAGCTCCCACCCGGACAGTCAGTGGATTGACATATCTGACGACGTACTACTGGAGGGTTCGTGCGAAAAGCTTGCGCGGGAGTATTGGATCGTATTCGCCTGCGACGGCGTTTACCACGGTGATCCAGGCACCGACGGTACCGTCGGTCCTTGCTCCGGGGAATTCCCCTCGCGACATCGCTTCTCCCGTTTCCTTCTCGTGGCATCCGGCGCTTCGCGCTGATACGTACCGGATCCAGGTCGCGGCTGGGGCCTCGTTTGCGACTCCTCTCCTCGACGATTCGACGCTCACAGATACGGTGCGAACGTTCCCTGACCTTCAACCCCTGACATGGTATTCCTGGCATGTGAAAGCGGCAAACGTGGGCGGATCGTCGGTGTACAGCGCCACACGGACGTTCAAATCCATTGCAGCGACGCCGGCATTGAGTTCTCCGACCAGCGGTGTTGTCAATCAGGCCGTGCTGCTGACGTTGAGCTGGAATGCCTCGCTACGAGCCGTGCGGTATCGCGTCCAGGTCAGTGTGGATTCGCTCTTCAAGAGTGTGGTCCTTGACGATTCGCTGCTGACGGCGACCTCCCGACGCATCGGACCTCTTGCGAATTTGACGCAATACTACTGGCGCGTTGCGGCACTCGACTCCAATTCCGTTAACCGATCGGCGTTCTCCGTTCCATGGACATTTACCACGGTCATCGCCGCGCCGACAACACCCCAACTCGCGGCTCCCGCGTCAGCCTCAAAAGCCGTTTCGGTCCTGCCGACGCTGACCTGGAAACGGTCCCCGCTGGCATCGCGCTATCGTCTGCAGGTGGCAACTGATACGCTGTTCACCGCAATAGTTCGTGATGATTCAACGATCGTGGACACGACGAAAACGCTCGACACTCTCGCCACGTTTACGAAGTATTACTGGCACGTCCGGGCGTCAAATGTCGGCGGAACAAGCACGTTCAGCGCGACCTGGACTTTTACAACGCGCCTCGCACCTCCGGTTCTCGTCTCGCCGTTGAGCGGTGCCCCCGATCAACCTGTTGGACTTCAGCTTCGGTGGACGGCTCTTGCGTCGGCGAAGACATATAGGGTGCAGGTTTCACCGGACTCGACGTTACTGCCGCTGGTCGTGGACGATAGCACCGTAACGAGTCCGTCGAAGTCCCTCACCGGTATGCAGCACGGCATGAAGTACTACTGGCGCGCCGCAGCGAAAGCGGCGGACGGATCCGTCAGCGCATTCACACCGGTCTGGTCATTCGTCACGATCGTCGACACGCCCTCCGCGGCCGTCGCGCTCAGTCCTCAGAATGGGATAAAAGACGTTTCGCGCAATGTCGTGCTGCAATGGATGTCTTCGGCTCGGGCAACATCCTACCAGGTTCTGTTGTCCTCCGATTCACTGTTCAAAAACGTCGTAGTCAACGACTCGCTCCTTCAGGATACGGTGCTTCAACCCGGCTTGCTGGATCCCTTGAGTCGATTCTGGTGGAAAGTGCGGGGATTGAATCGCGCAGGGGGCGGGAAATATTCGTCCGTCGCGCAGTTCGTCACGGTGATAACGACGCCGACATTGACGGCACCGGTGGATTCAGCGAAGGCGTTGCCCCTCGACGTCGCATGCACCTGGGGATCCGTGCCGGGGGCGACGGGGTATCGTTTTCAACTCACGACGGACACCGCGTTCGCGACGCTTCTCGTCGACGATTCACTTCTTGTCTCACCGTCACAAACCATGACCGGGCTGCATGCCGCTGTCCGGTATCTCTGGCGCGTAGCGGCATTCAATACCCAGAGCAGGGGCGTCTTCACTGCTCCGAGACAATTTACGACGGACCTGGTTCCGCCCGAGGCTCCGATTCCCATCGGGCCAGTGAGCAGCACATCGGGTCTGTCGATCACTACGAAATTTCTCTGGCATTCAGGACCCCTGGCTGCACGGTATCATCTCCAGGTGTCAACCGATTCACCGTTCCTGACAACGGTTTGCGACGATTCAACGATCGTCGACACGGCGTGGACAGCAGGGCCGCTCCAGTATCTCACAAAATATTACTGGAGAGTGCGATCGCTCAATGCGAAAGGCGCCAGTGTCTTCACGCCGGTCTGGTCGTTCAGCACGGTTGTCGAGGCGCCGGCGCAGCCGCAGCTGGTCTATCCGCCAAGCGCCACGACAAGCCAGCCAATCACGCTGAGACTCCGCTGGCATCCTTCCATTCGTGCCGTGAGTTATCGTCTGCAGGTCTCGACCGATGCGCCGTTCGCGACCACGGTGTTTGACGATTCGACGATTGTCGACACCGTGAAAGAGGTTGGTCCGTTGGGCAACAGCACGACGTACTACTGGAGGGTTTCTGCGAAGAACGATGGGTGGGTCACGGACTATTCGCCGGTATGGAACTACGTCACCGAAGCACCGCCCCGGGACTATGCGCTGAACCAGAACTATCCGAACCCTTTCAACCCGACAACGCGCATTCCCTACGAGTTGCCGACGGAGACGGTGGTCACGCTGAAGCTCTACAATGTGCTGGGCCAGGTTGTACAGGTATTGATTGATGGAAAGGATCAGAAGTCGGGGAGGTATACCGCCACACTTGATGCGACGAATCTGGCGGCCGGGGCATACTTCTACAGATTGACCGCCGGACCCTTTGCGGAAACGAAGAAGCTGCTTGTGATCAAATAGGGACGACAGCCGGAGCATGAGGATCCGAATCGTCCTATCCCCAGTGCCATTCAGGTGGAAGAAATGAGCGGGGCGGCGCATTGAGCGGCACAAGCCGGCAGACAAACCTCCGGGCGTGGAGGGAAGAGCATCGCTGGAGAAGTGGAGGAGATCCTCCACCGAGGGTAAGACCGGCGAGCCCTGTCGTCGAGTCTATTTTCTTTGCAATAAGCGGAGTCTGAAGAGGGCGCTTGCAGCTAAAGGGAGATTGCTTCAAAACCAATGAGGAGCAAGCAGATCGAATGACGAGGTGCGATGTCGCGTTGCTGAGCCCTGCACAAATTGCGCAGCTGGACAAAAAAACCTCTCGCCACGTCACCTATGACCTCGATTACGGAAGAGATTGCGGAGAATAGAAATGGCACGGAATATGCAGAAATGAGAGAATATGAGCTGAGTTAGGACCGGGTGTCCTGGAAAACAGCACTCGGATACGCCGTTTACCCCTCTTCGTTGAATGCAGCGCCGTTCACTGTTTGAGCGTGCGGTGAGAGGTGCGTCCGATCATTATCGTCATCCAATCGTATGGAGGTTTGTTCCATGAAGACAAGTCTGCTAGTGCTTTTTGGCCTGTTATCGGTGTTCTGTCTTGAGCAATCGAGAGCGCAAATTTCGAATCTCACAGTCAATGGATCTTCGACAAGTTTCTCGATGACATCCGGCGATACCATTCACTGGCACTATAACGTTTCACCGGTTGGAGCAACAACCGTCATTGAGATCTGGCTTGATGTCAACCAGAATGGTGTCATCGATGCCGGGGACGTCCTGTGGCAGGGTTTCCCGCAGACTGACGGCGACCCGAATGGCAACAATGGGCCACCGGACATGGATGGGGTCGCGAATGGCGTCGTTGACATGCAGCAAATGGTCGGGCTTGCCCCCGGGAAGTTTGTCATGAATTTCACCGAAGGGGGTTCGAGTCAGACCATCACCGGAACGATCAATCACCTTGCATCACCGGCGCATACAATCTCCGGGAAAGTCAATGTGCCCGCCGGCAAAAGCGCCGCGAACATCTTCCTTGAAGCGCATCGGGACGGCCATCTCTCTCCGAACTTCTGGGATGCTTCTACCGCAGCAGACGGAACTTATACGATCGAGATGACTGCGGACACCGCGGGAAATCCCTGGAGAGTCAATGTTTCGAACAACCCGTTCTCGCCGGCGTTTATCACGCCGATGCAGCAGGAAGTGAATGTCGTCGGAAATGTCACGGGAGTCAACTTTGATGTTGTTGCAGCGGACGCGCAAGTCGGCGGCTACCTCAAAGATGAATCCGGGGTTCCGATGGTCGGGGAGGACGTTTACCTCAATAGAATGGATGACAGTCAGCATCAGCAGTATTCTGCGCGAACGGATGTCAACGGACTCTTCCGCATCGGTGTTGGAAGCGGCGGTCTCCTTGTAGGAACACAATGGATCCTTACCGTACCAGTAGAGAACTCACAAACGACAGGGAGTCTTCTTACCCCTTGTGCACTGTTCAATTCGTTAAGCGTCGCAGACAGTCTCGTGAGGAATCTGACCGTGTACGGCGTCAATAATACCATTCAAGGGATCGTGCATGTCAACGGCGGGGCTCCCGGGTTCCAGTTCATGGTGTTTGCGATGAATCCTGATTCAGCGTATGGAACCGCCATGTGTGACGCATTGGGGAATTTCACAATTCCGGTCACAAACAAGATCTACAATTACAATATATTCCCGAATCAATTGGGCCCACAGTATTCGGGAGGCACCACGACTGCACACCCAGGAGCCACAGCGGTTCAGGTGAACGTCACGATGACGGGTGTCGACGCTAGCAATCACTCGATCCCGACAGAATACTCTCTGCATCAGAACTATCCAAACCCATTCAATCCGACGACGATTATCGGATACGGGCTTCCACAACGATCCCAGGTGACGCTGGCTGTCTATAACACCCTTGGACAACGCGTGAAGCTCCTTGTCGACGGAGAGACCGAGGCTGGATACCATGAGGCGAAATTCGATGGTGCCGGTTTGTCAAGTGGAGTATATTTCTATCGCATTCAAGCGGGTACGTTTGTTCAGACGAAGAGCTTGATGTTGCTGCGCTAATATCGAAATTCGTACACAGATGCGAAAGGCCCGGGAGTCCCGGGCCTTTTTTTTTGTCCTGTCCAACCGAACATCATTCGCTCCCTGATATTCCCTTGTCGCCCTGGACAAGCCAGGCGCTCCCTTAGAAGACGTCGATCGATAAGCGCAAACATTCGGGCTGGCTGTTGCGAGAGGAGTAGACCACCGGAGAGCACAGAAGAGAGTGCAACCTGCCACCAGGCACGAAGCATCCTGCTAGTGAGCAGAATGGAGAATTCGGGTTGCACTGAGGATCAGTATTTCGGCAGACTTTTGTCGATCCTCGTCGCCCATGCCTGAACACCGCCAACAAGATTCTTCACGTGCTTGAAGCCGACCCCCTTGAGGAACTTCACCGCTCTCCCGCTCCGCTCCCCGGTCTTGCAGTGCACAACGATCTCCTTAGTCGGCGAAAGCTCCTGCGTTCTCTCAGGAAGCTCGCGCAAGGGGATCAGCCGGGCACCGATATTGACGATTTCATATTCGTGCGGCTCGCGGACATCCACCAGCTCGATATCGTCACCCCGGTCAAGGCGTTCTTTTAGCTCCTCAACACTGATTTCGCTGTCTCCGTCTTCGTCGAGGTCCGCCGATGGGACGCCGCAGAACTCTTCGTAGTCGACAAGATCATGAATTGTCGGATGCTCTCCGCAAATCGGGCACTCCGGGTTCTTCTGCAGTTTCAATTCGCGGAACGAGAAACTCAAAGCATCGAAGAGTACCAGTCTCCCGATCAATGTGTCTCCTTTTCCAAGGAGAATTTTGATCGTCTCGAGCGCCTGGAGCGTCCCGATGATTCCGGGGAGAACGCCGAGAACCCCGCCTTCCGCGCAGCTCGGGATCAAACCCGGAGGAGGCGGTGTGGGGTACAGGCAGCGATAGCACGGTCCGATTTTTGCGTCGAAAACCGTAATCTGCCCGTCGAACCGGAAGATCGATCCGTACACGTTCGGCTTCCCGAGCAGCACGCATGCATCGTTGACCAGATAGCGCGTCGCGAAGTTGTCCGTGCCGTCAACAATGACATCATAGTCCGCGAAGATCTCTTTGGCGTTTTCCGATGTGAGACGTGTTTCGTACAGCTGCACGGCCACGTTAGGATTGATCTCATTGACGGCTTCGCGAGCGGACTCCAGCTTCGATCGTCCGATGTCTCCGGTTGCATGCACGATCTGACGTTGAAGATTCGTCAATTCGACGACGTCAAAATCGACGATCCCCAGCGTACCAACGCCTGCAGCGGCAAGATACAGCGCGAGCGGCGAGCCAAGCCCGCCGGCGCCGACAATAAGGACCTTCCCGGCTTTGAGTTTTCTCTGCCCCTGCATCCCGACTTCAGGGATAATCAAATGACGGCTGTACCGGAGGATCTCGTCGTTCTGCAGTCGGGTATCGCGTTCGGCCGTCGCGACGGCGCCGGACCCGCCTGCGATAGAGGGAACGATGCTGATCGTGTCCTGTTCGCCGACGCTGGTCTGTTCCTTTGCGAGATACCGGATGTCCTGATCGTTGACGTAAACGTTCACATAGCTCCGCAACGCACCTTCCTCGGTATAAAGGTGCTGCCGGATTTTTGAGAACTTCTTTGTCAGGTTCGAAAGGATCTCTTCAACGTTGTTTCCCTCGACCTCAACGCTGGACTGTTGTCCGGTATACGACCGCAGTGGCGTCGGAATAAAAACCTTTACTGCCATGAATTCTCCTTTGCAGTTCTTTTGTCTTCTGCGAGCACCACAAACGGTGTCTCGTCAAACTGGTTCCGATCGTCCCGGAGCAACCACGCGGTGATCGACCCGGCCTGTCCTCGCACGACGCTCATGATCACATACGTGAACCACGGCAAGGCATGCTCAGTGTCGAAAGCCGACGGCGCGGCAGGGTGGTCGGGATGCGTATGGTAGAATCCCAGGAGCGTCAGACCGCGTTCGTCAGATAACCGCTCCGCCACGCGGTACTGGTCAGCAGTCACAAAAAAGCGCCGCCGCCGGTTTCCATCCTGGCTATTGGGAATCTCAATGACGTCCTGCACCACCGCATCCGTCTCTCCTCCTGCGCCAAGCAGGATCCCGCAGCATTCCTCCGGATACGTGTGTTCGCCGTGGAGTCTGATCTTCTCCAGCAATTCTTGCGAAATCTTCATGGGTGTTGAGTATTCTCCTCCCACAATCGCTCACCTGCGTAGCGGCCTCCGCCGTCGGGAAAGATCGTCACGATCACCCCTTCTGCGATCTGCGATGCAATGTCCAGGCACGCCACCATGGCAGCACCGCTGGAAATGCCGACGAACAGTCCTTCGCGGCGGGCCAGCGAACGAACCATGGCATAGGCGTTCTCCGTCGCGACACTCACTTGCTGGTCGACAATTGACGGGTCATAGATTCCCGGCACCAATGCTGTCGCAAGATGTTTCATCCCTTCCAGACCGTGCAGCGGGGAGTTGGGTTCGACGGTTACGAGACGGATGGCCGGGTTCAATTCTTTTAACCGTCGACCGGTGCCGACGAAGGTCCCCGTTGTCCCGAGACCGGCAACAAAGTGCGTGACGGAGTGATCTGATTGTTCCCAGATCTCGTTCGCTGTAGTCTCATAGTGCGCGAGCCAGTTGGCATCGTTGTTATACTGGTCGGGATAGAAATAGCGATCGGGATCGCGCCGCACGAGTTCCTTCACGAGTTCCTGTGCGCCATCGGTGCCTGAACCGGGGTCCGTGAGGATCAGTTCCGCCCCATAGGCTCGGAGGATCAGTTTCCGTTCCGCACTTGCATTCGAGGGGAGTGCCAGCATCACATGGTACCCCAGGACGCACCCGATCATCGCGTAGGCGATCCCGGTGTTCCCGCTGGTCGCATCAATGATGGTTTTCTTCTTCGTGAGCAGCCCCGAGCGTTCGCCTTCGGTGATCATCGCGAGTGCAGCGCGGTCCTTCACGGAGCCGCCGGGATTGAACCATTCCGCTTTCGCGAAGATCTCGATGTTCGGGTTTGCCGGGCGGATGCGCTGCATCCGCAGCAACGGGGTGTTCCCGATCCGGCTCAGGATGGACGACGGTCCATAGTCCGGAACCGTCGTCAACGTGCCTGGCGTCACCGCCGATTGACGGGCATCCTGTTTTGACGTCAGTCGATACATTTACCCCCGTCGCGATGAAGAATACATCAATCGATTAATTGCACTCCGCAGCGCCATCGCCTCGGCTTCCTCTCTCGTCGAGCCTTTCGAACGCGCAATCACCGCCCCCGGGTCAACATTGTCCACGGTACAGTGATAAACGTCGCCCAGACGATAGCTCGTGATGTGTACCATATAGGGCGGGACATCCTCTTTCCGCTCCTGGTATTCCTCCGGCGTCATTGTCGTCATGGCGTCACCCCTCTGACTACTGGCACATTGACAAGGTTTCCCCACTCCGTCCACGAGCCGTCGTAGTTCCGCACATCATGGAATCCGAGCAGGTACTTCAGCACGAACCATGTGAGGCTCGAACGTTCGCCGATACGGCAATAGGCCACGACTTTCTTCTCGGGAGTAACGCCGTGCGCCGAGTAGAGTTCTTCCAATTCCCGGGCGCTCTTGAACGTCCCGTCCTCGTTCACGTTCTTCCCCCAGGGGATATTCGAAGCGCCGGGAACGTGTCCTCCGCGCTGGCAGGTCTCGGGCAGACCTGCGGGAGCCAGCATCTTTCCGGTGTATTCATCATTGGACCGGACATCGACAAGAGACCAGGATTCGTGTTTCCCGATCACTGTTGCGACATCGTCCGCGTAGGCTCGAATGGAGAAATCCGGGTCCGAGGCGCGATAGGTTTTCCTACGAGTTTCCGGCGGATCCTTCGTGAGCGACCTTCCTTCCGCGATCCATTTCTTCCGCCCCCCGTCGATGATCCGCACATCCTTGTGACCGTAGATCTTCAACTGCCAGAACGCCCACGCGGCGAACCAGTTGTTGTTGTCGCCATATAGAAGAACGGTCGTGGCATTGTCAATCCCCGCTTCCCCGAGAAGAGTCTCCAGTTCGGGCTTTGACACAAGGTCGCGTCGGGTCTGGTCGGCAAGTTGGGTCTGCCAATTCCAGCCGGCCGCCCCAGGAATGTGGCCTTCTTCATACGCTTTCGTGTCAACATCGATCTCCACGATTCTGACACCGGAATCGTTTCGGTGGAGATCGGTCCATTCGGTATCGACGAGGACCTCGGGATGGGCGAATCCATTCTTCGACATACGGTACTTCCTCCTTATTGTACGGACGTGTACCAACACAACAAGAAAAATGAAAAAACCCCTCATCCGCGTTCGATGAAGGGTTTCAGACTACATTCTGCTCAAAGAGTATTCAGTCGATCAGCATACCCCCTCGTAGACACGGCATGATAGAGATTTGGGGACAACATCCGCAATGGATGATGTTCCTCTCGCGTCGTAGAGTTGCTCGCCCGGATGCCGGGCTGTGGATAGCATTTTCCATTTGTTTAGTTAACGCCCTGTGCATGGAGAAGGTTCCCGGGCGTTTCGATTGAGCACTTGATTGGTGGAAATTGGGGAAAATTCAGTGATGTGTACAGGCCTTCCATAACATTCACGGGTTTACCTGGCAAATCGCCCTGACAGATAAACCCGTGAGATCTACGCCCACCATTCTCAGCTTCCAACTCCTGTTTACTGAATACTGTAGCTTCGGTTGTGGCAACAGGAACGCAAAATCATTGCCCAAGGGAATCAGCCTCCTTTGTGTCGATATTTGCGCACCCGGGTGACCCGCGCCTTTGCTGTGGAAGAAATGGTGATGGCGTCGGTCCCCATCCCTGCATTGATTTTCAGAACTGACGGAGGTACATTGCAGACAAGTCCTCCAACACTCTTCGTCTCAGGCTCGCCGTGGCACGGCTCGTTCAACTTCTTTTTGCTCTTCCTCTGGTTTTTCTCCCGTTCCACGTTGTCCCGGACAAACACCAGGCCGTCGACCGTCAACCAGCCGTTGCAGGTCAATTCTATCCGGCGTCCGCCACGGAACTTCAGGAGATGTTGGACGGTCTCTTTGCTCATGCCGTGGGCTCGCAATCGCTGGGAAATATCCGCGGCGTGATTGTTCCTCATGCCGGGTATGTCTATTCCGGCCAGGTGGCAGCGTCGGGGTTCAATCAGATCGACACCACTGTCTCGTATGAGGACGTCTTCATTATTGGTCCGAGTCACTATGTCGACTTCACCGGCGCTGCGGTCTATACCGCAGGGGACTTCCTTACACCCCTCGGAGCGGTCAGGGTGGATCGCGCGATCGGCCGCAGGCTCCTTTCGGAGAGCGCATTGTTCACCGATCGTTCTGACGTCCAGGAGAGGGAACATTCCGTCGAAGTGGAAATCCCGTTCCTTCAGCATGTCTTCGGAAGTCGTCTGAAGATCGTTCCCATCGTCGTCGGCGCCAATGATCCGGATGTGTGCGCGAAGATTGCTTCCGTTCTGCGGCCGTACTTCACTGCCCGGAACCTGTTTGTCATCAGCTCCGACTTTTCCCATTACCCGGCATACAACGACGCGATCCGCGCTGACAGCGCGACTGCGTCAGCCATCATGTCCAATTCACCCGTGAACCTTCAGCGCACACTCATCGCCAACGACAGGGCGGAGATCCCAAATCTTGCGACGAGTCTTTGCGGCTGGTCGGCGGTCATGACTTTTCTCTCGTTGACGTCGACAACACCGACGATCCATTTCGACAAGGTTCAGTCCATGAATTCCGGTGACTCCCCGGTCGGGTCCAGAGACCGCGTCGTTGGATATTGCGCAATCGTGGCGTACGAAGGCGGGGAACAGAATTCCACTCAGGGGTTTCAGCTTTCTCCCAAAGACAAGGGTGCTCTGCTGGCGATTGCACGTCAGACGCTCGAGCACTCCATCAGAACGGGAGGAATCCCCGACATTCCCCGGGAAACGCTCGCCCCGTCGTTGACGGCCGAATGCGGCGCGTTTGTAACGCTCAACAAGAACGGACGGCTTCGCGGCTGCATTGGTCGGTTCGACCCGGGAGAACCATTGTACAAAGTCGTTCAGGAGATGGCCGTCGCCGCCGCAACACAGGACTACCGCTTTGATCCGGTAACACGCTCCGAGCTGAACGACATCCGCATCGAGGTTTCTGTCCTGACCCCATTGCGGAAGATCCGGTCCGCCGAGGAGTTCGATCCTGCACGGAACGGCATTTATATTCGCAAAGGAAACAGGTCGGGAACGTTTCTTCCGCAGGTCGCGAAGGAAACTCGTTGGACGAAGGAGGAACTCCTCGGCCATTGTTCGCAGGACAAGGCCGGGATCGGCTGGGACGGATGGAAAGACGCCGAGCTCTACGTGTACGATGCCATCGTCTTCGGGGAATGAATGTGGAACCCGGCGCGCGGAAGATCAGGCTCGCCCTCATCCTGCTGGGCACAACGTCGATTGCCGTCCAGATTCTTCTGCTTCGCGAATTCATTTCGGCGTCACAGGGTAACGAACTGGTCATCGGCGTCATCCTCGCCATTTGGATGGCTTTAACGGGAACCGGATCGTTTCTGGGGAGGTACCGCACGGTCACATCGCCGGGAACCGTGCTGATGGTGATTGCATTCCTCCCGATCCTCAGTGCGTTCCTCCTGCGTTATCTCCGCAATACCCTTTTCACACCGGGGAGCATCATCGGGATCGGGAGTATCTCGCTGCTTTCCGCCGCTCTATTGGCTCCGTTCTGTTTGCTGTCCGGATACGGCTTCGTTCAATGCATCTCTGCACTGCATGCGATCGGATTCCGCCGCTCGGGGGCGTTTGCCTACGCATGGGAATCAGCGGGAAGCGTGCTTGGCGGCCTTCTCTTTAATATTCTCCTGATTCGATTCATTGACACCTTTGCCGCCTTTGCTGTTCTTGCCGTCGTAAATCTGAGCACGGCTGTGCTGCTGTTCCTTCCTCCTCATCGGATCGGATTGTGGAAAGTGTTCCTCCTTGCGGCGATTTTCGTTGCAGGAGCTGCGACCGCGATCATCCTGGATCGGAAAACGATGGAATGGTTTTACCCCGGTCAGGAACTCGTGTATTTCAAGGGGACACCTTACGGAACCCTGACCGTCACCAGGCAACAGGACCAGGTAAACGTCTACGAAGACAATGTCCTGGCATTCTCCACCGGCGACCCGATGAGCAATGAGGAGAGCATCCATTTTGCGATGGCGCAGCATCCCGATCCGAAACGGGTCCTTCTCATCGGGGGAGGGATTTCCGGGACGGCGCTCGAAGCGCTCAAGTATCCGGTCAGCGAACTTGATTACGTTGAACTGAACCCATGGGTATTGCAGATCGGATCGGAGTTTACGTCAAACCTTGCCGACGAACGCATTCATCCCATTCATGAGGACGGGCGCATGTACGTTCGGAGGACCGACGCCCGGTATGACGTCGTCATCGTCAATCTCCCCGATCCGTCGACCATCCAGCTCAACAGGTATTTCTCGCTGGAGTTCTTCGAAAGCGTCAGGAACATTCTAAACCACGGAGGGGTCTTCTCGCTCCGTCTTCTGCCCGGAGCGGAATACGGAGGTGGACAGTCCCGTGCCGTCCTCTCTACTGTTTACGCGTCGCTCCGTCGCGTCTTTTCTCATGTCCTGGTTCTTCCCGGACTCCGGAACACCTTCATCGGATCGGATGCGGCACTGGATTCTCACGTGGCGCGGCTTGTCGCAAGCAGAAATGTTCCAACGGTCTATGTCAACAACTCCTACATCGATGACACGCTTCTTGAGGCCCGATCCAGTAGCCTCGTGGCTTCACTGGATACTGCTTCCGCTCTCAACACCGACTTTCACCCGCTTTCCTACTCCCAGCAGACGGCGTACTGGGCAAGCTATTTTGGGGTCGATCCGGTGCCATGGATCGGGGCGGGCGCGTCTGCGACGCTTCTGATCTTCTTCTGGAAATTCCGTCCCGTCGGATCCGCCGTGCTTGCTTCGGGATTCACGGCCTCCTCGATCGAAATCGTCCTTCTGACGGCGTTTCAAACCCTCTATGGCTCATTGTACGAAATGACGGGCATGGTGATCACGGCATTCATGGCGGGCCTGGCTCTTGGGTCCTATGCAGGGAGAAGGTTTCTCCATCACCCGTCTCTTGCCCAGCTGATTGCGACACAGAGTGCTGTTGCTGTCGGCGGTATCCTCCTTCCAATACTCATTGCCTCCGCTCGGCAGATGGCTCTCGGTCCCCTCTCGGGGCACGCGGTGTTTATCTCAGCCACGGTTTTGGTGGCGGGTTTGACTGGTTGGCAGTTCTCCATCGCAGTCTCGCTCGGGACGGGAGACGAGGCATCACGCGCGTCCCGGCTGTACGGCCTTGATCTCTTCGGGTCTGCGGCGGGCGCGCTCTTGACGGGGGTCGTTGTTATCCCGGCCCTCGGGATCGCGAATTCCAGCTATGTTGCATCGGCGGTCTCAGCGGCTGGAGTCCTCTTTTGCATTCTTTCGAAGGCCCGAGTCACATCGTCAAAGGGGCACCATGTCGAGAACTTTGTTTGAGTCTGTTGAACGCATCGACGCCTTGCGACTTCCGTCAAAGGCACGAGACGAATCCGGGAGCGTTGCGGGAGAATCCTCCGGATCGATAAAGGGCGGCCGCGATCTCCGGCGAATGACAAAACGCGAATTCCTGAAGCTTGTCGGCATCGGCGCCGGATGCGCATTGTGTCCGAACGCCGTGATGTCTCTCTTTGACCACGCGGGCGTTGGCGCGTTCGCCCGCCCGGCCCAGGACAAACCCGGGCGGTGGAGCAAAGAGGCATTGTTTTGCGTCAGGAAAGACGGATTCGTGCAGTGTCAAAAATGTCCGCACGAATGTGCGCTCGCACCGGGCGACGTCGGACTTTGCCGGAACCGAGTAAATTATGACGGCACGGTGTATTCCATCGCTTACGGAAATCCCTGTGCCGTGCACGTCGACCCCATCGAGAAGAAACCGCTGTTTCATTTTCTCCCTTCGTCGCATTCGTTTTCGATTGCCGTCGCAGGATGCAATCTCCGCTGTTTGAATTGCCAGAACTGGGAAATCTCGCAGGCGAGTCCTCGCGACACTCAGAATATCGACCTGATGCCGGAAAGCGTCGTCGACGATGCTTTGAGCAACCGCTGTGCGACGATCGCCTACACATACTCGGAACCGACCACCTTTTACGAATATGCATTCGATACGGCCACGATCGCCCGGCGGCGCGGCGTCCGCAACGTCTGGAAGTCCTGCGGGTATATCAACGAAGCCCCGTTGCGAAAGCTGTGTACGGTCATCGATGCTGCGAACATCGATCTCAAAAGTTTCGACGAGAAAGTCTACCGGGAACTGAACGGCGCAAGTCTGGCGCCCGTCCTGAACACGCTCAAGGTCTTCAAGGCGGAGGGGGTATGGCTTGAGATCACAAATCTCGTCATCCCTTCATGGACTGATGACATGGGAATGATCCGACGGATGGCCGATTGGCTCTGTGCAAACGGCATGCAGGACTGCCCCCTGCATTTCAGCCGGTTCGTCCCGCTGTACAAGCTCACGCAGCTTCCTCTGACACCGGTATCGACTCTGGAGAATGCGCGCGAAACCGCAATGAAGGCAGGAATGCGTTACGTCTATATCGGGAACGTCCCCGGGCACGAGGCCGAGAATACCGTCTGCCCCGGCTGCAAATCCATCGTCGTAGAACGGAAGGGTTTCACGGTCGTCCGGAACGACATCGCCAAAGGCAAGTGCAAAAAGTGCGGTACGCCAATTCCGGGGGTGTGGGCATAGAAAAGAGAGTGGGAAACTTGGGGACGGGGAGAAACTTCCTTCCTACACCTCGTGGATTTCTCAAAAAAAGTGCCCCTGCCACAACTTCCTACCCAGACTGAGTGTTTACCAGTTGGCACCTTTCACTGACCGTCCGCGAGCCAATTTACATGATCCTTTTGGTCAACCCCAAGGCAACCAGCTGGCACTACCGAATCCCCCTGTCGGTTCTGGCAATCGGTGCGTCCATTGAAGGGATGTATGATTACGAAATCCTCGACGGGAACATCAATCCATCCCTTCAGGATTCTGTACTCCGACGGATCCGCGAAGGGGGTGTCCGCTACCTCGCAGTGACGGTCATGCCCGGCCCCCAACTGCGAGAGGCGATTCTCCTGTCGCGACGCGTCCGGCAAGAGTACGCCAACGTCACGATCATCTGGGGCGGATATTTTGCATCGCTCCATTCGACGGTCGCCCTGCAATCGGGGTACGTCGATTATGTTGTCCGCGATCAGGGTAACCTTTCGTTCCCCCGCTTGATCTCGGCCCTGGAAAAGGGCGGGGCGTTGAACGATATCCCGGGCATTTCGTATCTCGACGGCAGCACGCCGCACGATAATCACGCACAGGGTATTCTTGATCCGAATACCCTCCCGTCTCTCCCCTATCATCGCGTCGACCTTCCGCGGTACATCGGCAGTACGTATCTGGGTACCCGGACGGTGAACTATCATTCCAGTGTCGGGTGTCCGTTCCTCTGTGGATTCTGTGCTGTAGCGGCGGAATATAAAGCACGGTGGATCGGTCTCACCGCCGAACGAGTCGCGAACGACCTGCGGTGGTTCCGCGATACATATAATGTCAACGCCGTCGAATTCCATGACAACAACTTCTTTACGAGCGAGCGGCGAACGGCGGAATTCTCCGAACGGATGAAAGGCATGGGGATCCGTTGGTGGGGCGAGGCCCGCCCGGACACGATGCTGAATTACGACGACCACACATGGGCCGCGATGCGCGATGCCGGTCTTGCAATGGCCTTCTTCGGGGCCGAGTCCAGTTCACCTGAAGTCCTCCGCCTCATGGAAAAAGGAGGAACGCAAACAGGTGATACTGTGCTTGCACTCGTCGAGAAAATGCGCGGCTATGGGATTATCCCGGAACTCTCATTCGTTCTCGGAGCGCCAACCGACACCATCGAAGCCGACGTCGAGAATGACATCCGATTCATCCGCAAGGCCAAGGAGCTCAACCCCGATACCGAGATCATTCTCTACGTGTACTCGCCGGTCCACTTTGAAGAATCTGATCTCTACCAGGCCGCGGTCAAATATCATTTCAGCTACCCAAAGACGCTTGAGGATTGGCTCCGTCCACCGTGGTCCGAACATGATCTCCGAAAGAACCCCGCCGCACCCTGGATAACCAAATCCTTGCGAGCGCGCATCCGCAATTTTGAAAAAGTCCTCAACTCTGCCTTTCCGACGATCTCGGATCTCAAGCTGACTCCCGGTCAACGAACGGTCTTGAAATCACTCGGGCGGTGGCGGTACCGCCTCGGACTGTACCACAGCCCTCTGGAGATTATGACCGCACAGCGCATGTTCCGCTATCGACAACCAGAAATCGAAGGTTTCTGAACTGCAGGAGGACCGGCCGGTATGAACGGCTCGACTGTCGCTGCAAAGCGGCGCATCCGATCGCTTTTGACGTATCTGCCTCTGCGGCTGAGAGCCGGGCGCGCCATCGCGCAAACTTCCCAGACCAGGATGTCGGGATTCACGCTCACGATTCCCGCCGGCGTGTTCCACCCGAAGTTCTTTCTTTCGAGCCGTATCCTCTTGAAAGAAATCGATCGTCTGGATCTCGCAGGACGACGTGTGCTCGACATGGGAACCGGCTCAGGGATTCTCGCTCTCGCTGCCGCAAGAAAGGGAGCATCCGTTCTTGCCGTCGATATCAATCCGGCTGCGGTTTCGACAGCAGAAAGGAATGCTGCTGCCAATGGTCTCGGCGGACAGGTTTCCGTCACAAGAAGCGATCTGTTCGACGGAATTGCTGAAGAAACGTTTGATCTGATCATTTGGAACCCGCCTTTCTATCCGAGAGTGCCAGGGACGATGGAAGAGGCAGCCTGGAATGCCGGTGAACAGTACCGAACCATCGAACGTTTTGCCGGTGAGGCACATCGTCATCTCCGGACAGGTGGAACGTGTCTCCTGATCTTTTCTTCCGACATGGATATTCCCGCACTCGCAGGGATGTTCGGTCGGGAGGGACTCGTGTCGGACGCGAAGACATTCCACCGTCGCTTTTTGGAAACCTTTGAGATCCACGCCTTCTCGAAACGCCGCATGAGTTGAAGCTCTATGCACCCATTGCCAGAGCCCGCAATCCCAGTTGCCCCCAAGACGCCCGCCTGGTGGAATTCGGAGCAGGGTCTCAGGACACGTGGTACACGGTTCCTCCTCCTGGCGGTCTGTGGTGCGGCGATCTTTTCCACAGCGCTCGTGCAGGTCCTGGCGGGAATTCTCGCTGCGATGTTTCTCTGGTCCCGCGCAACCGGTTCACAGGGTCGACTGCACTGGACCCCTCTTCATACACCCTTCGCGGTGTTTCTCGCCGGACGCGTGCTCTCCATCGCGTTCTCGCAGGATGTCTCTCGCAGCATGTCCGCCCTCTCCATCGAGTATGTCTATTACCTCCTTTTCTTCATTGCTGCTGAAATCATGGCAGAGGATCCGGTCGGCGGTAGCCGGGATATGACCGTGGTTCTCGTCTGGTCTGCAACGGTGGCGGCGGTATTCGGAAGCATCCTGGTCCTCTTTGAGCTGACATGGCGGGCCCAATCCACGACCGCCGGCGCGTACACTCTTGGAGGATTCCTGTGCTTTGTCCTTCCACTCGTTCTGTTCTCTCCGAGGCCGGCATTCATCCGGTTCTCCTTCTTCCGATGGGTTCAAGTCTTCCTTATCTGCGTGGGAATTGTTCTTACCCTTGACCGTCTGCACTGGATCGGTATGGCGGGAATCCTTCTCCTGGCGGGGATCCTGATTTACCGGCGTATCCTGATTGCGGCCGTCGTCATTGGCGCCCTCCTCTATGTCGTTTTTCCTTCTGTGAACTACCGCGTGACGGAGCTGTTTCATCTTAGTCAAAACATGGCGGGGAGAGATGTGCTGTGGCAAGGTGCTGCGATGTTGATTGACAAACACCCCCTCGTCGGCTTCGGTCCCCGCACGTTTCCCGAGATTTTTCCCCTCTTCGACAAAATGCCCATCCGGGGAGTTGGGAGCTGGCACAATGATTACCTTCAGGTGTATATGGAAAACGGCCTTCTGGGACTTCTTCCAATGACCTGGCTTGTGATTGCCATCGTGAAGAATGGCTGGCAGTCGCTACGTTTGACAAAAGCGACCGATGAGATTCATCAGACCCTTCTTGCTGTCCTCCTTTCGTTGGGTATAATGCTCGTCATCGGAGGGATGCTGGACACCATCATCGGGATCCCGTTTCGGATCGTGCTGGGCGCGTTCGCTCAACTCATTGTCACTGTGCGCTCACGGGAGACGAGTTCCGATGCGAGGGTATCACCCGCACGTGATCGGCGAGACGTGATCCCGTTGTCGTCGGATTACAGGGGGGCCAACGAAGATTGAGCTTCCCTCTCCCGGGCCGGGGTAAGGGTGGAGCGCCGGAGGATCAGCGCGAACAGTGTGCAAAGGATCATGAGGCGGGGATAGGCAAGGATCGTAAACACCCCCTCGTCGTAGAAGCGAAAGAACATGCTGTACGGCAGAAAGCCCATCGTCGCGTAAAGCCCTGCCAGAACAGCCCTCGGCCAGGGCCCCCCGGTATCATCCAACTCCTTCCACAGAAGGCCAGCCCCTGCCCAGAGCAGGACGCCATGATAGGTCGCGGTCGCCGGAGCCGCAAGCAGTGCGCCGAGGAAGAGCACGCTGATGGCAGTATCTGCGCCGAGAACGCTGTAATGCAGCCGGACCATCGTACGCGCGATGAACGCGACGATGACACACAGTGTCAGCCATGTGAAGATCCAGAACGCGAATTGCGAAGGGAAGAGGGCCCGCGGATGAAGTGCGACGTCTTCCAGAAACAACGAATGATAGAGACTCGAGAAGGACTGGAACACGGGGCTGAACGGGGATTGAAGCGTCAACTCACCGGCAAGATGCCCGCCCAGAACTGAGAGCAAGTACTGCCGGTGGATTTCCCACCCTAACGCTGCCACGCTCGCGGCAATCACAAGACACGCGGTAGCAACAGCAGCAATGACAACGCGCCATTCCCGTTTGACCACAAAATAGACCAGGAGAATGGCGGGAAAGTACTTCACCGGAATCCATAGTCCAAGCAGCGCTCCTGCCAGCACCGCACGATGCGCCCGATAGAAGTACAGCGCGAGAATCATGCTCAACGACACAAGGATATACATCTGGCCGAAGCGAACACAATTCGCCAGGCCGATCCCGGAGAGAAGCACGATAATGAAAGAAGTATTGAACGATAGTTGGGCGAGACGAGAGAGGAAAACAGCCGATAGTGCGATCGCAAGGAGATTTGCGAACGTCACAATCCTCAGCGCAGTCAGCGGGGAGAAGAAGCCAAGGGGCGCGCTTATGAGCGCGGTCACCGGAGGAAACGGAGAGAACTTCCCCTGCTGCTGGATACCTTCCGAAGTGATCTTTTCCTGAAACCAGGCATCGTCGTACAGCCTTCTGACCTGATCACCGCTCAGCACAAGACGGCCCGCGGTGTAGTAATTGGGGAAATCTGTGCCGATGGAGGTCAGGGCCGGGAGCACACCCCGGATCAGGAGAACGTAAACCAGAAACGCCTCGACGAGAAACACCGGCAGCTTCCCGTGTCCGAGGTCTCTCATGCCGGCTCGCGTTTTGCAAGGGGTTCGCGTTCCGCGTCGAGTACTGCTTCGAGAACTTCTCCCGTCGCAATCGATCGCATGCACAACGCTCCATACGGACAGGAGAACTGCTTCGCGTGGTAGACGCTCAGACACGGACTGCAGGGTAACCCGGCATACAGTGTTCGGGCATTGCCGATCGGTGCATACATAATCGGCGACTCCGGACCGAAGAGTGCAACAACGGGGGTTCCCAGCGACGCGGCGAAATGCATCGGCGCACTATCGTTCGTAAGAAGCCAGGAAACGCGTTCGAGCAGGGCGAGAAACATCCCGAGAGGGAGCCGACCGGCATAGTTGAACGCCCTGCCGTTCAACGCAGGAGAAATCCGAAAGAGCCGTTGGACGTAGTGTCGCTCGGTGCCGTCTCCCGTGAGAAGAACGATCGTTTCAGGATGATATTCCAGGTACGCCAATATGGTTGCAGCAAACCGCTCGAGCGGCCAGCGACGCTCGAGGGAGGTTGGACCAGCATTCACATTGACTGCGACGAGTCTTCTTCCATCGACACCATCGGCAGCAAGCATCCTGCTTAGTGCGGCGTGCTCTTCCTCTGACGGCCGTCCGAGCGTTACCGTGAGGGGATCACGTCGCAGCGCTTCGCGCGGCAGTTGATCGAGGAACAGTTCAGCAACATGAACTCCCGCCCGATACGGGACAGGATGAGTGATGTTGAGCCTTCGCCAGCGCGCTGCCAGGTCATACCCGTAGCGCCGAGGTGCGCCGCTCAACGCGCAGAGCAGCGTCGAAAATTTGGAAAAGAATTCCAGGTCAAAGACTTCGCGCGGCTTCCTCTTTCGAATCGTCCGGATAGCATGAAGGGCGTCTGCACAGAACGCGACAAACGATTCAGTGCGAATAGGGAGCACTTCGATTGGAAACGGTGCGCGCTCGACCAGTGCTGTGTTCGATGAGAACGTCACGAAAAGGACACGTGCTCCCGGCCGGCACTGTCTGAGTGAAGACAGGAAGGGAAACGCAAGAAGGATGCTGCCAAGCCCGAACATTTTGAGGACGACGACGGTGCCCCCTGATTGCTCCTCCGGCGGTCGCCGGAACCGGATCGCATACTGATTCCACCGTCCTGCCAGATGGCACAACGGGACACCGGCATATCGGTCTACCCATCGCATCGTCGCGACGTTCATGGGTTATCCGGTCCCTTCCTTTTCAGAACAATCACAACATGGTCCCCCAGGACGCGGAAGAGCGGAAGTCTGCCTATCGTCCGATCGAGCGCATAGAGAAGGCGGGTAATGTTCGGGTGCCGGCTGATGAATCGCAGCGAAGACGGGAGAGGAGCCACGACGCTCAGTCCGACCATGGCATCGACGCGAAACCAGGGACGTGCGATCCTGCGGACAACATGTGCCGAGTAGTAAAACACCGGGACCTGCCCATCGCCGACGTTTGCCATGACCGGGCCGGGACGCCAACGCCGCACCGCTTTCCCCGGATTTCCCCGGAGCAGGTACGAACACGACTCCCAGAGTGAATAGCGGTTGAGCAGGCACAGGATTGCGGTTCCGCCCGGTGCGAGAATCCGCGCGCATTGCGCGATCACAGAGGGGAAATCACGAACGTTATTCAACGCCGCAAAGTTTGAGAGAATGCCTTCGAAGGACGCGGAGGGAAATCGGGAAAGCTCTTCCGCCGCCATGCAACGCACATCGGCATTCAACGAAGACGCTGCAAGTTTCGTCTTTGCCTGATCGACCATACCCTGCGCGGGATCGATTGCGGTGACATTGCATCCCAGTCGTGCAAGAAACACCGCGTCTTCGCCGGTGCCGCAACCAAGATCGAGGACGGTTTCCCCGGTCCCCCATGCAGCGGTCATGATGGCGTGGATCCGCTCACGTAGAGCACGTGCTTCCGGGAGGTCGGTAAACACGGCATCATACGAGGAGGCGACAGAAGTAAATGGATCCTGTTGCAGAGAAATGTCCATGTGCTCATTGAACAATGTGCATGAATGCCTGTGCGGTTTTCGCCTTGACGAACGAGACGGCGGCTTTCCCGAGAGAGCGGTACGGAGGCCTCATCTGCCGGCTCCATGCCGCCTCATTGATGACCCTCCGGTTTGCAAACCAGTAGAACCGTTTCGAATACCGGCCGGAGATGCCGATCATCCTGTCGTTCCATTGTTCGAAGGGAAGTTGCGGGAGGAGCAACCGATCCTGCACTTCCCGATAGAACGCAGTGCCCCTGATCGGATACGCGAGCGTCGTCAGGACCTGATCCGGACGGCAGAGGCGCAGGTGGTTCACGGTCTGTTCGATGTCTTCCACCGTTTCTCCCGCGTAGCCGAGCATGATGAACATCCCCACCTTGATTCCATTCTTCTGCGCGAGTGTCGTCATCGCACGCACCTGTTCAACGCTCACTTTCCTCGACATCGCGTCAAGGACGCGCTGGGACCCCGACTCGCTCCCGATCCACAAGCGGACGCATCCGGAATCGCGGAGGGCTTCAACGACCTGCGCATTCATCCTGTCTGCGCGGGTAATGCACTCATAGCGGATCGTCATTTGCCTGCGGCGAAGCTCCTGCACAAACGCCATGAGCCAGGGGTGATGGATCGTGAAGACGTCGTCGGCAAACCAGAAGGCGTCCGGGTGATATCGCTGTTCAAGTTGCTGCAGCTCGTCGACCACAAGCGACGCTGAACGTCTGCGGTACGATTCGCCGTAGACGGCATGACTGCACCAGGTACAGGTAAAGGGGCACCCGCGCATCGTGATCATGGAGAGCGAGGTGGTCCCGTGGTGCGCCTGCCACGCGTGGAGATATTCCTCCAGGTCGACCTTTCCCCTGTCGGGCATCGGGAGCACATCGAGTGACGGAATATGCGGCCGTGGCTCCGTGCGGACGACGACGCCGTCGCGATTCCTGAACACAACACCCGGAACGTGCGCAAAGTCCCGACCGCCGGTTTTCAACGTCGAGAGGATCTGCTCCGTGGTGAGCTCTCCCTCGCCGATGACAACAAGGTCCGCGCCATGCGCGAGGAACTCTTCCGCATAAAACGCCGGCTCAGGTCCGCCGACGATGACCATTGCCCCGTGGCGTTTTGCGCTCGCCGCCATGGCAAGGGCGTTCGTCTTTGTCATCATGTTTATTGAAATCCCCACCACGGGGGGGTGCGACGTTTCCAGAAATTGATCAAAGTCCGCCGGCTCCCGGAATGTCGAATCGAATACCGAGGTCGTCCAGCCGTGCGAGTCGAGGTACGCCGCGATGGAGAGAATCCCCAGCGGGACGTAGGGTCGCATGATGCGCTGTTCGGCAGCATCCCTGGAGAGAAAATACCCGTGGGTGAGCAGGATGTCGGTCATAGTGTCGGCGAAGAGCAGTTTATGCGCACGCGATCGACGTGTCGGCCTAAGTCAATGGTCACGCCGCCGGCCTTCCAGCGCGAGGAGTCGTCGTTCGAAAATCGGGAGCGTCAGCGTGTGGTATCCCCCGGACAACAGCCGGCGCAGTCCCGACGGAGGAAGCCGGCGGCGCCGGTGAACGATGTCCGAAACAATATCCTTCGCCTGCCACATGCGAAGCCGCTTGTGCGCAAGCTGGTGCAGTGTTCGATAGAAGTCGGGCGGGAAAGCACCATGAAACATCATCGCAAGATCCTCGCTATCCTTCCAGTTCTTCTTCTCGCCCATCTGTTGTTTGACGCTTTCAAAGAACCGGGTGCCGGGGAGCGGATACGAAACCGAAACACCGATATCATCCGGCTTGTTGTCATGGACCATCTGCAATGTCCGTTCGATGTCTTCCCGCGTTTCGCCGGGGTATCCGAACTGGAGAAAGTACCCCACGTTCACGCCGGCGCGTTTCAGACGACGAGTGGCTTCGGCAATTTGTGCGACGGTCGTCCCTTTTTCCATTGCGTCGAGGATCTTCTGCGAACCGGATTCCGCCCCCACCCAAACAGTGGCACATCCGGCCTGTGCGAGTTGTTCGATCGTGTCGCCTTTCAGGAGCAGATCAACCCGCGCCTGACATTTGAAAGGAACGGTGGATCCCGCGCGCCGGACCTCTTCCGCAAATTCCTGGATCCAGCCCGGTTTCAGACCGAAGATGTCGTCACAGAACCAGATGCGGTCAGGGCGAACCTCCCGGTGAAGCGTCTGAAGCTCTTCCACGACATTCCCGGGCGTCCGTGCATGATAGACCTGCCCATAGATCGGCTTCGCGCACCAATTACAATGGAACGGGCATCCCCGCGTGGTCACGACATTCAGGGAAAAGAACCCGTGACGGTTGCGCCAGAGTTGCCGGTAAGCAGAGAGGTCGACGAGATCACGGGCTGGAAACGGCAGGAGATCGAGATCGCTCAGAAGCTCACGTGCCGGCGTCGTTCGCATCCCGCCCGCTTCGCTGAACGCCAGACCCGGAATTCCTTCCCTCCGTCCGATTGCACGAACCTGCCAATCCATGAGCTCGGCGAGCGTGGTTTCGCCTTCACCGAGGATGACCTCGTCGGCGCCCCGTGCAAGATACTCCGTCGCGTGATCGGCTGCATCGGAACCGTGGGCGACGACATGACAGCCGGCCTTTCGCGCAAGATCGATCATCTCGAATGCGGCGGAGCGCATTCGCCCAAGACACATCTTCGAGAGGTAATTGAAATCGTCATCGTAGATCGCGACGACACGCGGCTTGTGACGCCGGATTGCCGCGGCGATGTCTCCCGCGCTTTCGGCAAGCATGCTGTCGAACATGGCCACACCATACCCTCGTGCGCGGAGGACGGACGCTGCGTACAGCGTTCCGAGCGGAGGATAGGGCATCATCGCCCGGAGTTCTTTGGGATCAAGGCGCAGGAAATATGAGTGCGTAAGGAGGATGTCGGACATGCCCGCCTTCTTTAACCTGCGATGTGATATGCACGGAGATTCCTCCGATACGCTTCCAGAATCCTCTCTTCAAAATCCCCCAGGTATGCCCGGGATTCTTTCTTTGTCGAACGAAGGATCCGGTCCCGTGTTGCGTCGTCCATCCCGGGATAGCGCTTTTTCCAGACAAATTGCATCGTCCGCATCAGGCGGTCGTCAAGCGCGTCCGCGTCGACAAACCCGAAGAGTTTTTCAAACGCTCGCTGCAACCTGCTTCTCCTCGATGTCGAACGTGAAACGGCCGTGCCGTCCGGATCGAAGTTTGGAAAATATGACCATATCCAGGCGTTGGCCCGGAGATAGTCCTGGAGGAGGTCACGGTTGAACAATGGTTTCAGGGAGGCAATTTCAATTGCCTGGTAGATGTTCCGCGTCGAGGATTCCAGCATTTGAGTGTCTATAAAGGAATTCAGACAGAAGAACTTTTTGTTGTTCAGAAGGACGATCTTTTTGAAGAGGATGAGCATCGATCGGGTGATCCATAGTCTGCCCGGCTCTGTCACAATGAAGAAGTCGATGTCCGCGTGAGGACTGGCGATATTTTTCGAGAGTTCACCCGAAACCCAAACGGCGCGGACAAACGGGAACATCTTGATGAAGGCAGTGACGATGCGGGCCATCCTCCACATGAAAATTGCGCGGCGTTCCTTTCGGAGCCGGGAACTCTTCGTCGCACCATCGGGGCCCCGGACCGAGTAGTGCTCGCCGCTCTGTTCCACCAGCCCCCGGTCCACCAATCGATGCAACGCGCCGGAAAGCAAAGTCTCCCGCGGGGTGGAGAGAGGCAGGAAGGTGTGGATTTCATTGAGCGTCAGAGGATGATTCCAGATATCAAAGTAGAGGAGCGTTTTCAAAATCGCTGTATCAGTGGGATCGATTTCATCGACCCGGACATGGCCGGCCCGGGGCATTTCACGGTAACCGGGGCGACTTCTGCGACGTAGTTCCTCCCACTGACGATGCAATTCCGCTCGTGCACGCGTGCAGACCATAGCATGCAGCCGCAAGGTAATCTTCGGGGATGCGACTTCCTCTACCATCATTCAGATCTCCGGAGTGATCGATACTCTGAGTATTCGCGCAGATTCCCCCCTTGAATGGATGCGTTTTTTCTATTAACACTCAGGATGCGGAATTGATTGCATGACGTGATATTGTTTTCTGACCAGACAAATGGTGCAATCATTTTCGATTCCTTAAGGGTTTACTCCTTTGAGGGGAGGGTCGGTGTTGGCAGAAATTACAATCACGGGCGAACCCAAAAGGCTCAGAGAATGATACAGGCAAGACACGGGCAACAGAGTCGGCAATTCGTGCTTCCTCTGCTCATCCTATTCTCACTCTTCTTCACTCTGCCTTCTGTTTCTTTCGGGCAGGGACGGCGCGCGGATGTGAACGGGTCGGATTCCACAATTTCGGGTTCTGTGGATTCCTCTTCCGCAACATCGCAGATTCGTGGCAACTCCGATGAAGATTCTCTCCCGCGCCCCTATACACTAAAACTCTGGCACTCCCTTACCGGGCACCTCCACAACAAGCTCATCCACGTCCCGATTGGGTTCGGCCTTTCCGCCTTCCTGTTGTCTCTTCTTTCCCTTCGTTGGCGCGAATACGAACCCGGAATCCGTTGGCTGGTTGTCCTTGCTGCCCTCGGGTCCATCGCGGCATTTTTGACCGGGACCCACCAGGCCATCTCACTCGAAGGCGGCTCAAAGGACTGGGTGATCGAACTGCACCGGACACTCGGGATCCTTACGATGACGTCCCTGTGCGCATGGGCGATCGTTCTTTGGCTTCCCCGCATCAAACGATGGTCGATCGTTGCGGCCATTCTGTCATGTGCCCTCCTTCTGGTAACGGGCTTCTTCGGGGGAATTCTCGCGCACGGTTGAGCGGAACTGTGAAACCCTTTGCGATCTGCTATTGTTCTAAGCAAACAATAGGAGAACGTAATGGGTCGTCGTCTGTTCAATGTGAAGCACTGGAAGAGGGAAACGCGGTGGTGGGTGGTGACGAAGGTTCTGTCCTGCGTGTTCTTCCTCCTCACGGTTTTTCACGCCGGGGCCGACGCCGGTGAGGGAACTGCGGCCCAGCCTCATCCGCTGTACCATCAATCCGGTTTTGTGACCGTGGACCGAACCAGGCTGCATTACGAGATCATCGGGTCAGGCAAACCGATCCTTATCGTTCATGGCGGCCCCGGCTTGGATCACTCGTATTTTCTCCCACAAATGGCCTCCCTTGCCCGACGATACAAGCTGGTCTTCTTCGATCAACGTGCGAGCGGCCAATCCGCCGTGGACGTCGATTCGACGACGATGACAGTGAAGACGTTCGTCGAAGATATCGACGGCGTGCGACGGGCGCTCCATCTGGGGAAGGTGAATCTTCTAGGCCATTCCTGGGGGGGACTGCTCGCAATGCGGTACGCGCTGGCACACCCGGATCACCTGCAGTCGCTGATCCTGGTCAATCCAACGCCGGCAACTTCGGCAATGCGGGATTCCTCGTTTGCGGTCATGAGCCAGCGGAGGTCGCCCGCAGATTCTCTCGCGATGTCTCAGATCATTTCCTCGGAAGGGTTCAAACAGGCGTCGCCTGAAACGATGACCCGGTTATTCAGACTCCTCTTCAAACCAGTGTTCGCGGATCAGCGGTACGCCGACAGCCTGACGCTGCATTTCCCTGCAGACTATGCTCTCCGCAGAAAAATGATGACCTATCTGAATCGTGATGCGACGGTGAAGTCCTACGACCTCCGCGAAGGCCTGCGTGACCTGCGTTGCCGCGCTCTCATCATCGGCGGCGATCATGACATGGTTCCATCGGCGGCCCTTGAACAAATTCATCACGCACTTGCAGGGTCCCGTCTGGTGATTATCCCTCATTGCGGCCATTTCCCGTTCATTGAAGCGCCGGAAGAGTTCGACAAGACAGTCGAGCAGTTCGTCCGATAAGCTCTGACCTCCTAGCGCAATGACGGTTTGAACTCCAACGAATGGGCCGGATCGATGACCCGGGCGTAGAACCCGAATCCCCCGAAGTTGTTTTCGATTTTCAGGACCAGCGAGTTCCACCCCTTGGTCAGGGGGAGGGACACCGTATCCTGATCCGCCTGCGCAACCCGAATCGCCATCACCCGGTGCACTTCCTTTCCATTCACAAAGACTTTTGCACCATCATCGCTTCCGAGGAGGAGCGTGACCGTGCGTTCTTTCGGGGAATAGACGCGCGTGTGTGCGTACGCCACGACAAGATCCGGAGGCGTCAGGGTTTGCAGATTGACAAATCCGGCAGCGGACGCTGAAACACGGTGCCAGCGGATCCGACGCCCATCGGCACCGGTGTACTTCTTCTCCGGGACGAATTCACGCTCCGGAGGATAGACGATATCGAGACCGCGTCGGGCCAGTGCCTGATCGCGGGGATTTGGAAACGGTCCGATCAAGTCCCACCGACGGATGAACTCCCGGACCGGTTCCACGGCGAATGCGTCCAGTCCCAGATCATACCCCGAAGAGGCCTGTTGCTTTCCCGTGACGTGAAAGTGTACGGTGATGATCCCGTCCTCACTCTTCACGTTTTTCAGAGTGATCTTCCCCCCGGGAACAACGGAAGGATTGTACCCCTGGATTTCTCCGACGGATTTGCCCTCCGAGATGATCGTCGCGTCTGCGTACGAGGGCCCCTTTGTATAGAAGACGCTCACGGTATACAGGTTTTCAGGGCCCTGAAGTCTGACGGTGTACCTCGCCCCCGGTTTCTTGCTTCCGAACCGGATTTGTTTGCCGCCGCTCCAGTCTGCGCCGTAGGATGTCATGTCTTCCACCGTGGCGTGTGCCGAGATTGCATCGTGAGGAAGCGTTTCTGCTTCCACTGCGCCGTTTGGAACCTGCACCCGCAAAGGAATTCGAAGACCGGGCGGGAGCATCGCGGAGAAGGCTTTGTGAGGCTCCTTCTGATACCAATACGCGGTGCTGCTGTAGTCTGCAATTTCCGTGTTCCGATCGCCGTGCTCGATCGTCACACGGATCGATTTCTCAAATGGAATCGCATCCGCGACATGGAATCGATACGCGGCAATCCGACCCAGCGTTTCGTCTTTCAGGATCAGTCCGTGATAGGGTGCGGAAAACTCTCCCTTGTTGAAGTACCAGCCGCTATTGAAGTAGTCTTCCGTCCCGGTGCCCTTGATGGACGGCGTTGACTCTCCGTCGACAAAAATCATCTCATCCCCTTCCAGAAAGGAGAGACCCCCGTCGTAGCTCTGCATATTGAGATTCAACCCGACGAATTGACCTTTTCCTTCCGCGTCAAGGATGAGGTAGGGATGTCGCGGATCCGTTCGAATTTCGCGCCGCCACAACGCGTGAAAGTAGGCGACGGTGGGATCAAGTGGATCGTTCAACTTCTGGTAATCGATATGATAATAGAAGGAATTGATCTCCGCACCCGTTTCGTTCACGACTTCGATTCTCGCGTGCTTGTTGAATGGCATGGGGAAATAGCAGTAGTACCCTCCACTCGACATCCCTTCGAGCAGTGACAGCCATTGCTTGTACTGAAAGCCGGTCCCGAAGAAATCCCCGACGGGAACTTCAACCGATGGGTTCTCCTCGCCATCCCAATACATCCTCAGGAGGATGTGTCGCAGAAAATATTTGTCCGGCGAATCAATGGTGAGCCAGAATTGGACAATCACTCCGGGCCCTGCGATGTCGGCGAGGGTTGCCGTCGCCCCCGCGGGAACTGCGATAAAGTCGTTGTTCCCACCTGTAGTGTCGGTGCTTGATATCTGCAGCAACCTGCTCGATTTCAGAGAAGGAAGGCGCGAGAGCGAGAGAATATTGTCGAGCGAGGATTGGCTGTAGGAAGGGTATCCGCAGACCATCAGCAGAAGGACACTGAGCGACGTGAGTGATCGATTCATAGGGAGCTCCCCACTATTATTGTAAGACCGAGGGCCCGGGAGCGTGCGAACTCATTGCGCGTCTTTCGCGCAACGGAACCCGACAGTCGCGTTGCGGTCGAAGCCGGGAGAGACGAGGAGAAGCATTTGATGCTGATTGACAGGTCGCGGTCCGCCCTGGACATACCAGACGCTCGCCGTCGGACGGAAGAAGCTCCCCCCGCGCATCATCACAAACTGATAACTCCCGTCGTCATAGACATCGTCGGTGAGCTGCCACACATTGCCGACGAGATCTTCGACGCCGAACGGGCTTTTCCCCGAAGGATATGCGTCGACAGCGGTAGCATGTCCGGTGCTCCAATTGCACCGGGTGCTGTCGAATGCATTTCCCCATGGGTACACTCTGCCATCGGCCCCTTGCGCGGCGTATTGCCATTCGATCTCCGTTGGCAGACGCTTTCCTGCCCATCGCGCATATGCCCGGGCGTCTTCGAGACTCACCCATACCACCGGCTGATGTTCCGTTCCCGGTGCGGGGGACCCGCGCACCCAATGACGAAGGAAGTTCATCGTATCCTTCGGCTGATATCGTGCCGCCTTCACAAACCGTTTGAACTCGGCATTCGTCACCGGGTACGTGTCCAGAAAGAACCGCTCGACCTTTACCTGCCTCGGCTGCGGATGATCGGGGGCGGGAATGACGGGGTTCGGATCATCGAGGGATGTCACGGCATAGTCAAACGTCCCATGAGGAATTTCCTGCATTCCTTTCAGCCGTGTCGCCACGCGCGTCGTCGGAGAACTTGAAGCAATCCTGTGCGGGGTGCCCGGAGGGATCTCCACAACGCGCTCGTCAGCGAGTTCGCGCCCCTGGACAAGTTGGACCACGATTTTCTCCCCATACCGGCCGAACATGTCAGAGAGGGAGAGCCGGAGTGAATCCGACGGAAATCCTCTCATGTGCGTCGCGTACGAGGGGTCGCCGTCGTACACACAGACGAGCCCGCCATTCCCGGTCCGGTGGATGAAGAGCGAGTCACCAACTCGACGCACGCTGAGCAACGAGGGGAAATAGCCGATGCAGTCCACGGTTCCTTCCTGGCGCGTCCCGAGCCACGAACGGCTGAAGCCCTGCACCGTCGCTGGAATCATCGCAGCCCCGGGTTGCCGCACCGGCGCCAATTCGCGATGATGCCAGAGGCTCACATAGTGATGGTCCGTATCCGTTGGCGCTGAAAACAAACTTCCCTCAAACCCTTCGGGTCTGAGTCCGTACACGGTGTAGAGGGTCTTGTCCTCCGTAGGCCACCGATTGACCCAGACGCTGTCAACATCCGCCGCAATAAGTGGTTCCCAATGTTGGCTGTTGAACGCACTCGAATTCTGACGGAGGATGCTCAAGACCCGACCGAGATAACGATAGTCTTCCTCAAGGGTTGCCGGCCTCCCCGCTCGCATTGCATTCAGCTCCGCCCCATACCCATTGAACAGGCAAAGCGCGGCTTCGCGGTGCAGGCGTCCTTCTGCAACCTGCATCACACGAAAGATGGCGCAGTCGGGTTTGATGAACTTATTCATGTTCAACGGCGGCGGCATATACAGGGCATCATGAACACGTCCGGTCACGATGCCTGGCAGGTCTTCCGGAACAGCCATCCCCTCGCTATAGAGAACGATTCCGGGCTTGACACTGTCCACAGCCGCCTGAAACTCCCTGCTTGACGAACCCCATGTATCAAGGACGACGCCATCGGCGTCCGTCGCGCGAAGGAGATCCGTCATCCCCTTGATGTGCTCTTCCTTCCGCGTGCTCTCGTCCCAGGGATTATAGGAGATGAAGAATTTTCCGCCGCGGCTGTGCATGAACTCCGCCTGGCCCCGGAGACCCGCGAGCCCGCCGGGGAGATCGTGGTACAGATCAAATTGATTTCTCGCGTCGACGCCGAGACGGGGCCAGGTCGGCCAGAGGATGAACACATCATAGAGACCCAGCAGAGAAGTGGTCGCGTTCATGAATCTGTAAAACCCGGACTGGTCCCGGAATCGCTCCCGGTACTGTTCGTCCCACGCGAACACAATGGTCATTAAGTACGCATGCCGGATCCACGCGAGGTCCTGTCGTTGGTACAATGCATCATTGAACGTCCGGAGATCATACAACCAGCGTTCACGGAACATCATCCGCAAACCGTCGTGCCAGTCGCCGGCATGGTCATCGATGACAATGCGATACCGGACCGATCCGCCTGGAGGAAGAATTGTGCGGAAGCGCCGCTCGCTTGCATTGTCCGATCCCATCCTGCGTGCGAGGCCGACGAGATGGTTGCCCGCACTGAGACCAAGGTCACAGAATCCCAACTCCCACGCATTGTCCGGCAAGACGACACCGATCGGTCCGAAGCCCGGCCGGAAGAGGGCTGATCGGCTCAACCAGTTCGGATACGTTGTCGGACCGGTCGCGGTGATGTATACCCTGTCCGCCCCCTGTCCGAGCGGGACAACGTTGGCAATCGTCTGTGTATCGCGCGATCGATTGATGAACGTCAGCATCGCTGACCAACCGCGGTCGTCGCCGTCGAGATGACGGATGGACCCGGCAAGACTGCTGGAGAATTCGAACAGGAGGGAATCCCCCGATGGCCGGGCAAGCGCCGTCGCGACATCCACCAGGGTGTCGTTGAGAAGAAATGAAACGAGAGGGATCTGTTGCGGAATACCGAAAGGCGTCCCGGACCGGGGACTATACGAGCCGATCGTAATGCCGTGGGTGGAAGAAAGCGTGACTGCCGGTCGCGATTGAGAGGACGCGAAAGGGGAGACGCCGGCAATGCACAGGAAGATCGCGAAGAGGAAGGACGAGTAGCGTCGTCCCTCCTCTCGCGCGGAACGTTCCATGATCATTGTCTATCCGGAACTGAAAAACCCGGTGCGGGTCTGTTAGAAGGTCACCCCGACGGACGCGATCGGCAGATACGTACCGTGGCCCTCGTTGAGATAGAAGACGTTGATCTTCACTTCGCCATAAATGGAAATGCCACCGAGGACAAGATCGACGCCGACGCCGCCGTTGATGGTCGAAACGGTCTGCGGGTCGATCAGGGCCTGTTGCGGGAGTTTAAACGTCCCGTTGATGGTAATCGTGGCGTCATCCATTTTCACCCGCGCCAGCCCGCCCCCTGCAGTGACATAGGGATGGAACACCGGAACAGGAAGGATCACAAGCTTCACGTTGAGTTGGAGTGACATCTCCGTGATCGTACCACCGTCGACCGCCACGGAACTCACTCCGGACCCGAGATAGGTCTGCAACCAGCTCTTGAATTTGTCGGCGTTCGGAGAGAGGCTCATATAATCTCCCGAAAGACGCAGAGAGATGATGGGCAGGTTCAGATCAAGATGCGCGCCGCCGCCTACCCCGAGCCCGTAGACTTGTTCGAGAGCGGTGTTAGTCGCGCTGGATTGAACCCCGACGACCTGCTTGACATTCGCCGACAGCTGGAGGTTCGAGACATTGCCCTGCACGCCGAAACCCAACGACTGTGCCGCAGCGGTCGAGGCGACAGCCAAAGCACAGCACAAAATCAAGGTACGCATGGATTCTCCAGGTTTGATGAGTGGCGGGTTTGCGATGATTTCCGCATTCAATCTATGGGATCGCAACTTCTAGTGCAAGTCCGTGTGATACCCATCACCCATCATAGTACCGCGCTTGCATTTCACCAGCCGCTTCCATACTCTTTCGACATGTCATGTTCTTTCTCGTAGTGATTTCCGCCGTTTTTCTCAAGACCTGTTTTCATCTGAACCGACTGCCTCGAATTCCGGCCGTTTCGAACGATCTAGGGAACAAAGGTGGCGGTTTGCAGGGTTTCAACTACACATACTCGGAGTGAAGCATCCCGAATGGCGGCCAAAACCCGAATGCGCTACCTGGCTATTTTCCTCGCAACTTCGCTCGTCGTTACGGTTGGATGTGACAAGGGGCTCGCTCCGCTGAATGAGCCGTCGGGGTTCAGTGGAATCATCACCTTCAAGAACTGGCCTTCCGACCCCTATACCGTCGCCGAGCTTCGCCTTGTGGCGTTTGTTTCCTACCCGAGTGACAGCGTGGCAATTTTCCCTGCCTTGCTTGCCGGACAGGCAGTTGTCTACCCACCGGTAGGCGCTACGGGATTTGCCAAGTACGTCGACAGTATTCCCTACACGTTCACAACGAACGGCACCACGCTGCAGGTCTCGACGTACAAGTACATCGCGGTCGCCCAACGCTACGGGACGAACTACTTTGCGGACTGGAAACCCTGTGGTGTCTACACGATCAATCCCGGGTCCTTCGACCCTGCCCCGGTCCAGGTGTTGCTCCATCGCGTAATCACAGGCGTCAATATCACGGTTGACTTCAACAATCCCCCACCAAAACCATGGCAATGAACCGAGGTCTCTGGGCGATCTTCCTGGTTGTTGCGGTGAGCTCTCAGGTCTTCGCCTCGGGCGGGTCGATTACTGGGAGAGTGACGGGAGGAAGCGAGTCCCAGCAAGAAGCACTTGTCGGCGCCACGGTACTCCTGCAGGGCACCGTCCGGGGGACCACGACGAACACGAACGGCGACTATAAGATCCTCGATGTCCCCCCGGGAACGTACTCTCTCCAGGTGTCCATGATCGGATACCAGAGGAAAATCCGAAGTGGAATTGATGTGAAGGACAACCAATCGACCGTGATCGATTTCGTCCTTTCCTCTTCGCCAGTGCAAGTGGACCAGGTTGTCGTCACGGCAAGCAAGCGGGCCCAGTCGCTGCAAGAGGTGCCGGTGAGCATCTCTGTGCTCGACGCCGCGCAGATCGATCTGCGCAATGCCCAGACGATCGACGATGCGCTACGGTACATTCCAGGCGTCAACATGACGGGGTTCCAGGTAAACATCCGGGGATCCAGCGGCTACAGCCGGGGTGCAGGAAGCCGTGTCCTGATGCTGCTTGACGGCATTCCGTTCCTCACGGGTGATACGGGCGAACTGAATTTCGAGTCGATCCCGGTCGGTCTTGTCGACAGGATCGAGGTGGTGAAGGGCGCAAGCTCGGCCCTGTATGGGTCGAACGCCCTCGGTGGAGTGATCAACATTATCACAAAGGATATTCCCGATAGGCCGATGACAACCATCCGTCTTTACGGCGGCATGTACAACAAGCCATCCTTCGCACAGTGGGACTGGAGTTCCCATTCGCGGTTCTATGAAGGTCAGTCCTTCAGCCATAGCATTCGCGAGGGCAATCTCGGCGTGTCGCTGTATCTCTCTCATCAGTCTGACGACGGCTATCGGCTCAACGACTACCATCGCCGGTACAATGTGTACGTGAAGGCGAAGGAAGATTACTCCTCGTCGACTTCCCTTGTAATGAATTTCGGCCTCCTCGATCAGTATGGTGGCCAGTACTTGTATTGGAGAAATCTCGATTCCGCACTCTTGCCACCATCCCTTCAACAAAACGACGACGTACGGTCCATCCGATATTTTGTTAACGGTACCCTGAACACCGTCCTGTCGGACAAGTTCCTGCTTTCGACGAAGGGGATGTGGTATCACAACTTCTGGGGATTCAGAACGCGCAGCGGGGGAAGTCAATCGCAGGCAGACGATTTTCGCCTCTCCACGACGTCGACGGCGATGCTTGACAGCGTCCACACCATAACGGCAGGAGTCGATGCCAATGCAGACGCGGTCGCCGGGGACTTTTTCGACAGGCACACGATCGGGGGGTTCGCGCTGTACGGGCAGGACGAGATGAAGCTGACCCGCGCCTTCGCAGTCACCCTGGGACTTCGCTACGATTTTGAAGCTGCGGGGCTGACAAGCCCCGGTGGCCAGGTGAATCCGAAGGCGGCTCTTTCCTACACGCCGTTCGAAGGAACAACATTGCGCGCGTCGGTGGGACGCGGATTCCGCGTTCCTTCCGTGGCCGAAGCGTTTCTTCAGCAGTCGGTCAACAACCTCGTCACTCTGCCGAACAAGGACCTTCAGCCTGAGAAAAGCGTTTCCTACGAGGTCGGTGCATCCCAAACGCTGGGCGGGTTTGGTTTATTTGACATCGCCGGGTTTCGTTCGGACTACGACAACCTGATCGAGGCGGGACTCATCGTCTCAGGAACCGACGTACAGGTGCAGTGGCGCAATGTCACCCAGGCCCGCGTCCAGGGAGTGGAAACATCGCTGAACCTTGGAGTCTTTGACGGCGGGCTCTCCACGAATATCAGCTATACGTATGTCTATCCACAGGACTTGACCAAACACGACATCCTGAAATACCGACCACGCCACCTGTTCTACGCGAGCCTGATCGGCAGAATCGGCTGGTTCACCGCAGAGGCGGATTTCCGGTATGTGAGCAGGATGGAACGGATCGACGAGGAGTTCGTTTTGACCGGAATCGTGCCGGACGGAGATCAATTGGTGGACAACAAAGTCACCGACGTCCGAGCGAGCGTCGAATTCTCGATTTCGTCGATTCCCATGAAAATCACCGCGGCGGTGAACAATCTCTTCCAGTACAATTACGTCGAGCTTATCGCCAACATGATGCCGCCGCGGACGTATAGTCTCGTCCTCGAGATGCGGCCGTAACGAATTTGAAACAAAACAGAAAGGATTCACTATGCACATCCGAACACGTTATCTCGCGTGCGGTCTTCTCCTCGCCGCGGGAATCACCAGTGCCGCAGCGCAGGTCTCGATTGACACGACCGATGTCAAGAATATGTTTGCGGTCGGGACAAACGTGATCTATCGACTTGACAGCACAGCTGTGACGGCAAACATTGGCACGACAGGCGCGTCTTCGTGGGATTTCAGCGGCCTGCAAACGACGTCGACGATGAAACTGGTGAGTGTTTCGCTCGCATCGACGCCGTATTACACCAGTGAGTTTCCTGCCGCGACGCATGTTCTGAAATACGACAGCCTGAATTTGTCGGTGACCCTCGCAGGCCTGGGGAAGGTCATTCTCATTGGAACAGGGTATGACTATCTTCAGCTCTCAGGCGACTTCTTTGACTATGGGTTGATCGGTGACGGAAAGGCCTTTCTGGGCGTCGTCAGTGGAAGTGGCTACGATGCACACGGCCAATGGCTCGACTCCCTTCCTGCCGTCTACTACGGGCTTCCCCTGGAATATGGCAACAGCTGGTCTACAGGATTCACACAAATACTCTCCGGGCACGCGGATCTTGGCGGCCTTGGGAACCTGAACTTCGGGCCAATTCCGACAACACATTACATCGTGTACTCTATTGACGCGTATGGACAGCTCAAGCTGCCCGGCGGGTATATGGAGGATGCCTTACGGATTCGGAAAGAGGACCGATCGACCAGCGGGACGACGAATTCGTATCAGATCGGTTACATCTTCATGACGAAGAGCGGTGCCTCCGTCCAATTCACCCAGGCGGACACGACGTCTCCGTCAAACGGAACAGTGCCGGCAAGGTTGATGCAGTGGAACGGACCGCTGGTAACGACGTCCGTGGCGCAAACGCCGGAAACGCCGCAGAGGTTTGCACTCTATCCAAATTACCCGAATCCGTTCAATCCGTCGACAACCATCACCTTCTCGCTTGACCGAAAAGGGGACGCGTCGTTGAAGGTCTTCAACCTCCTCGGTCAGGAAGTCGCAACGCTTGTCAACGGCACATTCGGGCCGGGGGCGCGATCGGTGCAGTTCAACGCCACGAATCTCTCGAGCGGGATCTACTTCTACCGGCTCCAGGCGAACGGGCAGACGATCACGCGCACCATGGTGCTGACGAAATGATACAGATTTAATGCAAGCTGGAAGATTGAGGATCGAGGATTGATAATGAACTAGTCATCCTCGATCTTCAATTTTCGATCTTCAATCAGCTCAGCGTCGAGCGCATTGCGTACATACATAAAGGCACCTGAGAAAATCAGGTGCCTTCTGTTTTTGTCTGGGACGGTCCGCCGACTGCCACAGAGATGGCGGTCACTTGATGAGGACGAGCTTGGCTGTCTGGCATGCGGGGATCCGCCCCGGGCCTCCGGTCGCCATCAAGCGAACGATGTAGATGCCACTCGGCATGCCTATTGCGTTCCATTTTGCTTCATGGTAGCCCTCTTGCTCTTCCCCATTGACCAGCTCGACCACCTTTTGCCCCAGAGTGTTGTAGACCGCTAAAGTAATGTGGGCCATCTGCGGGAGGCCATAGCGCAGGGTAGTCGAGGGATTGAAGGGATTCGGATAGTTCTGCTCAAGCCGGAATATCAAGGCACCATTCGCGGCCGCAGGCACGCTGGAGGGTTGGCTCACGCCGGCAAGGTACGCAATCGTCGCGACGGCAAGCTTCGTCTGGCGCTGGAAGTAGTCGAGGTTGAGCCTGTCGATCCTGTCTGAGCTTGTGTGATTGACGGGGCTAATGCTAAAATGATACTCGATAAGCATCATGGCAGGGTATTTCTGCCGAATGAAGGAAGCATGATCGCTGCTCTCGATTCCAGGAAACACCAGTTGAGGATTGAGGCCAATTCGATAGAGCTGGCAGATCTGATTGACGGTATCGGCAATTTCCCGGGCCGTGCCCGCAGCAACGTACATCAGGCTATCGTTGTCGGTGTCGGTCCCGATCATGTCGAGATTCACCACCCCCAGGATGGAGTCGCCTCGGGCGCGGGCCGCCATCGCGTAGGCATCGCTTCCGATGCATCCCACTTCCTCGCAATCCCAGAGAGCATACAGGACCGTATAGTCTGTCTGGTAACGGGAGAGCAGGCGCGCCGCTTCCAAGACCGCTGTGACGCCCGTGGCATTGTCATCAGCGCCGGGAGCGACGGAGTCTCGCGTGTCTTCCGCCGTAGCATCATAGTGCGCGCACAAGATGTACTTCAGCGATGGAAAGCGGACTCCTTGTTGTTCGGCCAGGATATTCGTCCCGCTTATCTGAGCGAATGGGAATTGAAACGAATCTCTAGTCACCGGGAGCCCGAACCCCGCGAACCGACGCTCCATGTACGACGCGGCGAATGTATTTCCCTGCATTCTATAGGCCCGGGAGCGAATGGTGTCGCTCTGGCCGTCATTCGTGGACCCAACCTCACCGGTCAAAACGCGCAACGTCATCAAAAGGGTGTCAGGGTTGACATCACCTATGATCTGCTGAACGATTGGCGCCTGACTTCGGGCATGCGCAAATCCGACCAGACTTGCGACAATGACGCACGTCAAGACTCGATGTGCACACGCTACTATCTTCTGCTTGCCCATTAGTCCTCCCCCCCGAGCTTCGTTACTTCACTAAGAGAAGAGGTCGAGTAACCGACTTGTCTTCCGTCTGCACTCTGAAGAAATAGACTCCAGACGGCAAATGAGTACCGTCAAATTCTACTTCGTGTGTGCCTTGCTCCTGCTCACCATCTTGCAGGACCTGGACCCGACGACCTAGATTGTCCACGATGGTGAGCTTAACGTTCTGGCGTTGAGTTATACTATACGAAATCCTGGTAGACGGATTGAAGGGATTGGGGTAGGCCGCCGCGCTCAGACTTGCGTCCTGTCGAAGCATCCGTCGATAAGTGGCAGTCAAAACGTAACCGAACTTGTCCAAGCCAATAGTCACCGTGTGTGTTCTCGCGCCACCATCACTCCAGTGATCAAAGGTCCAAGCGGGTGGGCACAGGTACGCCTCTACTGTAATGGTTTGATCCTCGTCGAAGCACGCGCGGTAGGGGTAGTAGTGATTTGTCCCGTCCACCTTCACCTGCGCTCCGATCCCGCCGTCATAGTTGTCTGTGATACTAATCGGGATCTGTATGGGATATGTGTCAACATCCTTTGGCTCCATATTCCAAATGTGATAAGTTGCCCCGAGATTGATATGTCGACTCCAGTAGTCTGTGAAGTAGTTGTTCCCGGCCGTGTAATACAATTTCATGTCCTGGTATCCATTATAGCCCGTGAGGGTACCGTAATCAGCATCCCGGAAGTCTACATAGATATACGCTGAACCCACGCTTACCTTGTATAGCCCGTATCCAAACGTGCGTGTACCGGGGCCCTCCCAGGGGCAATCCTGTCCCCTGTCAACAAACTGGAAATATGTGGAGGTGGACACGTTCTGTACAAGGTAATCCTCCAAATAGTTGGGGTCTTGCGCATACCAACTACACATGGTTCCGAAAACGTGGGTAGAAACCCGGTCTAAACGGACATCGGCTGTCAACCCGTCAAGATTTACCATTATTTCTCCCTGAATGCGTTGAGCGTGTGTTGTGGAAGAAGAAAGTGATATCAGAAGCGCCTGAAACAAAAGAGAGAACCTAAGACTTCGACGAGGGATTGACCTAATTGGTGCACGCATTGGTAGACCTCCTTGAGTGTTGGTCAACCGTAGATGGAAGCATCGGGCGAACGGAAATCGGGGAGAGGATTCGGAGTCAGTTGGATCGCGTCGTGCAGAACAAACCGACTGAAGGGTTGGGAGCGAGGCGTCCTTTGCCCTACCGGACTGTCAACACCTTCTCGGGATGGCATGACCACAGAGGACCACATTGTGCGATGCCTCCTTGCGGCTGACCTAATATGGGGGTTCTTTTGTTTATTGTCAAGCGATTTATCGCAAACAAATACGATTTCCGTAATTGGATCGTTCACGCGCGAAACATTATGCATCGCCTCACACACATCCTCAGACCGTACCTCTTCCATGCTCGCTAACCGCCACGAAGATGGCGGTCAAGATCAGGCAGCGGACAAGCTCGCCAAAGCTGTTTACTATGGCCGCTATAGTCGGGTCTGGCGACCCGACTTACAGACCTGCTGTGGGCCACCAGTCTGGTCGCCCTACAGTTTGCTGTTTTTCCGTTCAAGCAAAGGCAGCCCCGCCTCCATGGCAACACTCTCGGCAAGTTTCTTCCCCTCTTCACTAAACGCCCAGTAGTATAACCAGCGAATCCGCTGGCGTGTCATAATCTCCTTGGCTGCGCGCACGGTGAGTTTCTTCGCCAGACCCTGCTTTCGAAACTCCGGGAGTACCAGCGCCGAACACAGATAGAGCGCGTCAAATGTGCCGCCGGGGCCCGTCATTTCAAGGAGCTTTCGCTCGCTGATCCTGCCGCCGAGAAACTCCCGCATCACCTCCTCCGTCGTCGGAATGACCAGCACCCACGCGATAGGGCCATCGTCATTCGCTTCCTCGCTCAGCGAAGACGGATCAAGACGTTGAAGCTTCTTCATCACTTCTTCGTCGACGGCAATCTGCTCCGGATCGTCCTTGTAGTCGAAAAACTCATCCGCCAGGCGGATCATGCGTTCGAGATTCTTCTGCATCGCCATGATGGACTCTCCGCGTTCCGCACCACCGGACGATCCGCATGGGACCATCAGGCGATAGGGTCGATCGAATGGTGCAAATCGTCCCGGTCGTCGATGCCGAGAGGATTAGCGTAGTTTCACACCCGTCGTGAAAAAACGGTCCACCGCGGCATCGATCTCCGTTCCCAACAAGTTCCATTCCGGCCACAAGTTACAGAGATCTTCCTCACCGAGCAACGGTCTCTCGGCCGACCGCAACTTCCTCTGTGATGTACGTATTAAGAAGAACTACCCTCCCATCGAACACCACCAAGAGGTAGCACCGTGAAGAAGACGACCGCAGCAATCACTGTTGTCATTTTCGTATTGGCCCTTTCAGGAACGGCTCTCGCCCGCGGAGGAACCCGGGCACTCTGGATTGAAATCAACAAGGAGAGCAAGGGGAAAACGACGATCGCGGTAACCGAGGACGTCGTTCGGGCGCTCCTCGAATCCAACAAAGACGAGTGGCATTTCAAGAAAGAGAAGGGGAGAAAAGACGACCTCATTACACGGCAGATGGTCCTCGATGTGCTGAACGGCGACAAGGAATCGGTCAATGTCAGGGATGACGACGAAGGCGAAACGGCGCATCTTTACATGGACGATCTCGATGTCCCGCGGCACACGACAAATGGGAACCACGTCGTCCTCGAAACATTCAAGGACGGCAAAAAGACATTCCGGATGTCGTTGGGCGATTTCGACATTGAAAAGACCGATGATGACGGCAACGGCGAGTCCTTCTTTTTGAACTGGCAAAAGTGTCTACCGTTCTTGAAACACGACGGCGGAGCGGTGTATATCAACAACGAACACGACGACACGGTTGTGTGGCTTTTCATGGAATAATCCCGCGGATTGAATTCCCCGGGCGATTTCCGTACTTTCCTGACACTGCAGATGGTCTTCATTCCCTCAACGCAACGTCAGGATCTTATGAAATCGTTCTTCGTGGCTCTTGTCTTCGCCGCAATCATTCCTGCCTCTGCCGCCTCACCCACGGCAACACATGCGGACTCCGTCGCGGTCCGCATACGGACGGAAACCTTCCGGGCGTGGCATGCCTACGTTCGCTACGCCTGGGGTCACGATGGCTTCAGACCGCTGAGCAAAAAGGGATACGATTGGTACAACGAACCGATTGGCATTACGCTCATCGATGCCTACAGCACGCTGTCCATCATGGGTTTCAAAGATGAGGCGAAACGGATCGAGCAAGACGTTGCGGACAACATTCAGTTTGACCGCGATATCTATGTAAAGACCTTCGAGGTCGATATCCGCGTGTTGGGCGGGTTACTCGACATGTATCAGATCTCAGGGAACCCGAAGATCCTCGCCAAGGCCGAAGACTTCGGAAAAAGGCTTCTCCCCGCATTTTCATCCAAGACCGGCATCCCGCACTATTGGGTCAACCTCAAAACAGGTGCCACCCGCGGCGACACCGTGAACGTCGCGGAAGGAGGGTCAAGTTTGATCGAGATGGGGGTCCTCAGCGCTTTCACCGGGAAACCGATCTACTATCAGGCGGCGAAAAGGGCTTCAAAGGCTTTGTACCAGCGAAGGTCGTCGCTTGGACTCGTCGCACAAGATATCAACGTGGAGACAGGCAAATGGCTCGACAATCAGAGCCATGTCGGGGCATGCATCGATTCGTACTACGAGTATCTGCTCAAAGGGTGGCTCCTCTTCCGCGATCCTGATCTCAAGACAATGTGGGACAACAGCATTGCGGCGATCAACCGCTATGTCGAGGACGACGCCCCGAGCGGGCTCTGGTATGGGAAGGTTGACATGCGGACCGGCGCGAAGATCGCTTCCACCGTTTCGCTCTATGATGCGTTCTTCCCCGCACTTCTGACACTCTCAGGAGATATCGGACGGGCGAAACGGCTAGATGATTCGTGGGACAGGTTGTGGAAGAAATACGGCCTGGAACCGATGGAGTATGACTACCGCCAGGATTCAGTTCTCGATGCATCGTACGATCTTAATCCTGAAATCATCGAGTCGGCATATTATCTGTATAGCCGGACGGCTGACCAGACATATCGACAACGGGCCGAACACTATTTCAACGATATTGAAAAGTACTGCCGGACAGACGAGGCGTACGCCTCGATCAAGAATGTCAAGACGAAAGAGCAGGCGGACGAACTTCCCTCTTTCTTCTTTGCCGAAACCATGAAGTACCTCTACCTGACGTTCAGGAACGTTCCACACTTCGGATATAATCAGGTCATCTTCTCGACGGAAGCCCATCCATTCCAGACATCGCTGTTCAACGACCCGGGGTTGAAGAAGCGGCTTGGGTTCTGAACTCGATGAGCTCTATCGGGGCACCGTTCTCGACAATGAATGCCGCACGGACTCCCTCCGAAGGGCTGTTCGGGTGGATGATGACGTCGAACCCTACGAGCGCCTTGTCGAGATCATCAACTTCAAACGCGATGTGCGGGATGGTCCGGACGATGTCCGGCACGTCACATTCTGGATCGAAACGCATCCATTCGATGCCGAAGAGGCTTGAATCAAACCCACACACCGTGATCTTGAGATGGTCGAGATAGCGTTCACCCGGGTGGGACTGAGCGTTGGGAATGCCGAGATGATGGTATCTCCACCCAAATCGTGACGTTGCGGCGGGCGGCTCATTGTCTCGGCGTGAGAGACTCAACCTCGATGTTTTCATACCTGCCTTTTCCATGGTCGAATGATGAACCCGCTCATTTATCTCGCCCCTCAGTGGTGCGGCCGAATATCTGGTCAAGAAATTGCAGGACGTTCCTGACTGTTGGGTCGAACCAGGGATGAAACAACCAGAATGTGTGGGGTGTACCGGGGATTGTGTGAACAACGGCCGATATGTCATGGGCTGCGAGCAAGGTGATCATTGAGTCGCGTCCGGCATGAAACCGCGCTATACTACTGTTGATGAATAGCACTGGCGGCGAGTCCGGACCTGTATGGCGGAGGGGTGAGGCGTCATACCAGAGTCCCGGCTGCTCCCTGAATGTTGCGCCCAACCACCGGGCGCCGGCTGAGGGAAATGCCACGTTCGTATCTTTTCCACTCTCTGCCGGGTCAGTGAGGTCGGCGACGCCGTCGATACTCACCATCGCCTGAACACCCGAAGAGAACCCCGACACTCCTTCGTGCCCTTCGAATCGCGACTCCCTCCCGGTCGTTCCGAGCAATAACGCAAGGGTTCCACCCGCGGAGGGTCCTAACGCTGCGATCCTGTTCGGGTCGACCCCAAGACTCTTCGACTCTTTGCGCAACCAGCGCACTCCGGCCTTCAGGTCATGAAGCGCTGCCGGAAATTTCGCCTCTCCGGAAAGCCTGTATTCAATTGTCACCGCAACGTATCCGTTGCCTGCCAGCGCGATCGCCATCGGCTCTTCCTGATGCCGGCTTCCCGATCGCCACCCCCCGCCATGAATAATGAGTACCGCGGGAAGAATCCCGGAATGCCCAGGGCGATAAACATCCAGGTGAAGAGGACGACCCCCCGGAGAAGCGTACACGATATCACTGACGACCGTGATGGAAGAATCCCGTTTCGGCGTCACAATAACAGTCCCTGGGAATCGCGTACGCACCGATTCCCATGCGCTCGATGTCGTAAACGAAGTGTCGACGGGAATGCGATGAACGTCGACTTGCGATATCGCGTGGCTCGCAATCAGAAGAATTGCCGTCGCCGTGAAAGTCCCGCAAAGAAATCGTCTCGCGTAGGTCTTCACGGCGACATCCGTCTGGTTTGTCATCATTCTCTGTCTTGCCCGGAGGGCTTTCGCCCTGATGTCCAGATCACCCTCCCGGACTTGTCGATATACTCTTCCCGTCCCGCCGCGGTAACCAGGGCACGACCTGCGAAAAACGGACCTGCGGACTCGAACGCCGGCGCAATGACCGTGTTTCCCGTTCGGTCTATGTATCCCCACAACCCTTCGCTGAGGACCGGAGCAAACCCGTCGCTGAAAGAAGAGGCGGAAGAAAATGATGGCGTCTGAAGATGACTACCATTCGTGTCGATAAACCCCCATTTCCCGGCCTTTGAAACGAGCGCATACCCTTCTGAGAAGGCCAGTCCATTGTCGTACTCAGCAGCGATCTTGAGCGATCCTGACCGATCGATGTATCCCCACTTCGCGCCGATGCGGACCTGCGCGCGACCGTCTGAAAAACCGAATCCAGCATCAAAACTGATCGGAATAACGATAGCGCCGGAACGGTCGATGTACCCTCGTTTCCCATTCATACGTACGGGAGCGAGCCCTTCTGAAAAATTCCCGGACTGTTCGAACTCAGGCTTGACGATCATCTTCCCGGTGAGATCGATGTAGCCAAAGAGATCCTTCGAATACACCAGGAAAATCCTCCGCTGCGTCTGCACCCACGCCAGTCCTTCTGAGAAGTCACCGACGCTGTAATACTGGGGCTTGATAACCTGTCGACCGGCTGTATCGATGAATCCCCAGACCGTATTGGTAATGGTCCCGATGCCGTTCTTTCTGACAGCGGCAAGTCCTTCCGAAAACGAACGGCCGTCATCGTACTTCGGCGTGAGCGTCACCTCGCCTTTATCGTCGGCATAGCCCCAGGTATCGGGCGTTTTGTCGGACGCTTCGCTGGACGTTCCGGTCCAGACAAGTGCCCGATGATCCGAATACCCATGAGCGAATTCGAATTTCGGCTGGACGACAACCCGGCCTGTCGAATCAATAAACCCCCGTTTGCCGTCGACGACAATCCGATAGAGTGTCTGGCTGGAGCAAATGGAGATGCATCCCGATAGCAGTATCAAAAAAGCAACGACCGAGGGACTCGTTCTCATTATGGGACCAATCGCGATGGAATACCGCCTCCCGAACCGAAGGCGCGGGAGAGGAGGATGCGAATCCTATGAGGCAAGCTACAATGTACACCCGGTGAAATTCGAAAGCAAAACGATGATATCACAAACCGGGCCGCTCGCTGCTGTTGTGCTTCAGGCGATAGATGTGTTCGCTTCCTTCCCGTTGTTCGTGTCGGAGCCTTGCACGCTCAACCCGGGTTACAGTTCCATAGGCTTTTGCTGTTTGGACCTGGCGTCGGATCATTCTCTGTTCAGATCGCAATCTCGCCGCTTCTGCGCGGGTAAGCTCCCCGCTTCGTACCCCCTGACGAATCCGTGCCCGTTGATCGAGTTGATGGCGGTGAATGACAGGAGTCTGCGTCCTGTCGTCCCGGGACATATTCGCCGATTGGCTGAACGCTGTCGTTGAGATCCCGATCATGGCGACAATCAGCATCGATGTGAATTTCATGGCGCACCTTCTCTCATTGTGTCGGAAAGGAATTCCTGTGTTGCTCTGGTGAAGGTCAAATGGCGTGCCATGCCGGGAGCATCAAACAATGCCACTTCTGCGACATTTGTCGATGAAAGCGGATTCCTTCTGGGATCAATGTCCAGCGTAGTGGTCAGGTGGTGTATACAGAAGAGAAGGGGAGATGGGGGGAGGGGGAGACAGGGGCTTTGGGATTGTGGGACTGGGAGACTTGGAGAGAAGGAGACCTCGATAACAGACAACAGAGGATGAGGTAGATATCCGCTGGGACGCAAAAGTAAGCAGGCAATAATTGCCACTGTTGCCTGCTTACTCTATTGCCTTCAACATTCTGAAAACTAGCCGGAGTAGCCGCGGCGAACTGTCCGCTGTCTACTGTCGACTGTCTACTGCTCCATTTATTTCATCAAAATCATCTTCATCGAAGACGTATGGCTGCCTGCTGTCAAGCGATACAAATAGACTCCGCTTGCGAAGTGTGCCCCGTCGAACTTACGCTCATAAGTTCCAGGCGCTTGAATTTCGTTGACAAGTTCAGCCACTTCACGTCCGAGAACATCATATACCATCAGCCGTACGTCGCTGTTCCCTGTCCCCTGTCCACTGTTCCCACCTAAGGTGTATCGTATGTTCGTGGTCGGATTAAACGGGTTCGGATAATTCTGATCCAGCCCAAACTTCAGCGGGACAGCGTTGGATTGCCCAACCGGAGCGGACGTGACAATCGCGCCGTACATATCGTTGACCTGCTTCCATTCGTTACGGAGGACGGTGATGCTCGAAAGTCGGTCCGCCCCCTGCCCCGCCATTGTTCCGACCACAACTTCCTGCGTATCCCCATCGGCCATCGTAAACGGACCGGTGACAAGACACATCCGGCGGTCCTGTGGTGTGAGTCCATGTGTTCCATCGACCCATCCTGCCGATCCGTCAGTTGCCTGCACGGGATCGCCGGAGAGACAGAACTTCGTCGGTTGATTGGTTGTCGGATCGATGAACGGAGAACCGCTCGCCGCGGTGAAACCGTTCATCAACCGGTACCATTGCGCGTCTCCACCTGCTCCCTGGGCCGGATCCGCGAATGCAGGATCTCCTTGCGTGAAGAACACGAACCGCGTCATCGGAAGATTCTTGAACCCCGCTCGCCGTGCTCCTCGAAACATGGCCGAATCTCCGGGAGATGGGACTCGCGGACCTTGAAGAAGGGAATACCCCACAGCGGGAACTGCTACCCCGTACACAGCATCCGTCGGCGTTCCGTTGTACACATAGCCCATCTGCCGTGATGTATCACAACCGATAAAATCGTTCGCGCCGTCGCCAAGATCGGGGTCAGACCACTGCACGATGTACATGCTGTCGATCCGCGCTCCGGACTTATTGATGAGGACAGTGGTTGTGAAGACGACGTTCGCGGGCGTTCCACCGTTTTTGAATCCCCAGACGGTCCTTTGCATTTCCAGCCCGATAGGGGAAGAACCGGCAAGACCGAGTGTCTTTGTGGGGTTCAGATCGTTGACAACATACCACAACGTCTGGTGCGCCCCGGGTTGGCCGGGAAGATCGATCGCAGGATCGTAAACGCCGTCATGGTTCACGTCCGTATACGGCGCGCCTGCATTCGCCGGCCACTCGTTCCAATCCTGGAGGTACTGATTGTAGATATCCTGCGCAGAGACTGTTTCGTAACGACCAATGTACGCGACCTCTTCCGTAGTAATTGTGTTTTCGACGTCGGCAAACGGTGTCGTGGGGTTAATGTCGGGCCTGACGCGATAGACACGATATTTTGCCAGCGACGGATCATCAGCCACCGGATCAGAAGTCGATGTTCCCTCAGTCAGAATTGCGCCTGCCTGTAGTCCATGGATGTAGACGGACCCGCCCACCTTGGGCGTATCGGGGTTCTTGCAGTAGCCGCCCCAGACGATGCCGTCTTCATACACCGCGGTTTTTCCGGAACCTTTCGGAAACTCAAAACCCTCCACCGCCGTCGTGAATTTATTGAATGATCCGGCCCCGTTGTTTCCATAGTAGTTGAAAATATTGTTGATCAGAAAGGGACGGTACGAGTCATTGGACGTCGTTCCTAGCGGCTGTTGTAAACGACCTTTCTCCGGGCTTCCGGCCAAGGCAATATTCATCCCGGCGACGATGATGACTCCCGATACGGTCATTCTAAGGTTGTGCCATTTGTTGAAGGGATTTTTCGTCATCACGGTTTGTCCGGTATTTATGGCAGAATTGAATGCTGTCTACTGTCTGTTTACTGTTTACTGTTTACTGTCTACTGTCCCCTGTTCCCTGTTCCCTGTCTACTGTCCCCTGTTCCCTGTTCCCTGTCTACTTCTTCACCAAAACTGCCTGCGCCCGATCGGCCTTGACAATGTCCTTTGAGAAATTCCGGTACTCGCTGTAGGCCGAGGCCGGAATTTCTGTTTGGTGAATCTCGAGGGCACGCGTATAAACCAGTATAGTGTCGCCAACAACTTTCGACATCGAGCGGAACGATCCGAATGAGCTGTTCAATTCCACCGAAGAAGGGACGGCTTCAATCGCGTACCCCTTTGGCAGCGCGTAGACGATACTGTCCACGTCCCTGTACGGATAGGGGTACCGAACCGGCGATTTCCTCTCCTTCATTTCCCGCGGAACATAGGTTTTTCGTTCCATGAGGTTTGGCAGGAAGAATATTCGCGTCCCTGTGATCGAGGCATATTTGGGGACGCTGACGTCGACCGAGAGGCCGACCTTCGGATCGGCGCCGGTCAACCCCTCGAGAGCGAACGCAGTAATCGACGCATTCGAAATCTCGAGATCATCCGTCAGCCATTTCTTCCGATCTTCCTCGCTCTTGTTCGCCAATGCGAACCGAAATGGATCCTGTTGATCCCCCGTGAATCTCGTGGCGACTGTTGCGGTAACGGTCCCATCCGTTGCCAGTCGAACGGTTGCTTTCCTTCGTTGTTCATTGTCCGTCGACTTCGAAGCGGGGGTACGGACAAATTCTCCACCCTGCGGCGACAGGAGCACGCCGAACCGGTTTTCCGTTGAGCTTCCCAGATGTCCGGCGACAATGGTCTGGCTTGTGCACTCGAGCCAGAGCGAGTCCTGGCCCGTCGGAACACAGACGATGATATGGTTGAACTGCGCGCTCGGGAAATCCTCCTGGTACAGCCCGTCCATCCGTCCACTGTAAATCATCACGGGGTACGCGGCGACGCCTGCTTCTTTCAGTAGGGACACCATGTAGTTCGAGAGTGCCTTGCAGTCCCCATAGCCATGTTCGTGAACAAATGTCGCATCGAACGGTTGCCATCCGCCGATACCCAGCTGGATGCTGACGTACCGAGTCCGTTCCTGCATGTACTTGTACAGCTTTATCGCGCGCGTCCTCGGGCTGTCCTGCGGTAGGACGATGCGATGGACATCCGCCAGCGCTGCGGCCGGCAACTGATTCCGGCCGGTGTACAGACGACCCACCCATGCACCGAACGATTTCCACGAGGTCATTTCCCCGGGATAGTCGTCCAGCTGAAACCGCGTTGGCGCCGTTTCAACGACACAGGTGCGATATTCGACGTCCTCGGCTTTCATCTCGTCGGAGAGTTTTGGAAGGTTCGAGGCCTCCCAAATGTACGTCTTCCGGCCGTTGTCGTCGAGGATGCGCGGGTTCACCGTGTCGCGATTTATCCAGTACCGCAGGTCTTCCCCTTGAGGAGGTGTGATCTCGAAATAGGAATGTTCCACTGCGTCTTCACCCTCCTGCTTAATCCAGCCCGGCCAGGCAAGATGCCCGTTGAACGCAATCTCGTAGGAGTATTCAACCGTGTACGGATAACGATCGCTATACATCCCGGCAGTACGCTTACGGTAATCCTCGGCGAGGGAGTATCCGTCGACGGCGCTGAAATCATGTGTGTCCTTGCCTTCGAGGTCCCGGATCTCCTTGCCGTTGGCATCCAGCAGTCGGCCGTCGAGATGCTTGATCTTCGAATAGTGGCCGTACCACAGGTCGAGCTCACCAGCGTCCCTGCCCTCGGCATCGAACACGGTCACCGCGATCAGGACCTTCAGACGGGCATCGGACCTGCTCGAAACGTCAAAGGACACCCAGTCTTCGCGAACCACCTTGTGAGCATCCCGCGCAAGCATGGGATCAAGCTGGTCGACGCGGTACGAACGCTCCGGGGGATCGGAGGGCGCACAACCCGTCCGCGGGGTCGGCGAAAAGCACACGGCGATGGCTGCGGCGGCCAGGGCTCGAGCGAAATTGCATGCGATCTTCATTGTTCCTTCATGCTCCTACTTTCCGGTCACTTTCGCCGATGCAAGCTTTTTGAGAACGAGTTGATCACTTTCGATTGATGTCATCTTCTCGAAGAAGTCCTTGAGCCCCTTGTAGTCATCGGGCCCGAATTCGGAACGACGCATCACCAACGCGGCGTGCATCACGAGGTTGTGCCCATCAAGCCTGCAGGTGCGGGTAAATGAAGCGTCGCGTCCCACGACGGCATCCTTGTCCTTCGGGAGATCCTTCACCTCGTACTCCGGCGGCAGGGCGAGCGTGACGTCCCACGTTTGTTCCTGTGGATACATCATGTCGATCGGGTACTTCCTCGTGGGGCGCTTGAGGGGATTGTCGTAGTCGCGCTCAACAAAGAACGGATTGACATAGAGGAGGTCTCCGGCAGGTTCGGTATACGAGCCCCCTCCGATCACCGCGTGGATCGTGAGCGGTCCATCCGTGCTGTCCTTCCCCTCAACCGTTGCGGTGTCCACCGTGAGCAGGGAACGATCGGTGCCGAGGATGCTCTTCATCAGTTCCGTGCTTGTCTCGTCCTGAAGCACCCTTCGATGGGCGAGTGCGGCGTACTCTTTGTCCACCGTCTGAACGCTGCCCTTCAATTCACCGGTCGCGGACAGCTGTGCCGAGGCCGTGAGTGCATGACGGTAGTAGGCACCTGTGGAAAGCGTCACCCAGTCGACGTTCTCAGGCCGGACGAGAAGGCCGCGTGTATTCAGCACACGCACGGGGAGGACCTCCATCGGACGGAATCGGTCCGTGGCATCGAGGAAGTAGTTTTTCCCGTTCAGCGTGACGCATGCAAGCATGTAGTTATACTGTCCCATGATCGGATAGAGATCCTGCCCACGGCCGTTTGTCCGGGTGCTCAGGATGACCTGGCAGCTGTTGATCCCCGCCACTTTCAACATCGAGAGCACGAGGGCGGTGATGTCCGCGCTCGAACCGCTTTTGGAATCAAGGAGATCATCGACATCCTGCTCCGTCGTGTACCTGTTCCTCCCCGACCAGACGATGTTCTTCCGCACATAGTCATAAATCGCGCGCATCCTCTCTTCCGGCGTCTTCAAATCGGCAATGAGCGGCTCCGTGATCCTCCGGACCGCCTTGGTGTCGTCCACCGCCTTTCCAACGTGATCGTCCTCAAGGAGTTCCGTCACCGCCGTTTTCCAGGTCTTCATCACACTCACAACGCCGTTGGAAAAGGGTGTGATATACTCCGCAAGCTGCAGGCTGACCTTCTGCGTGTAGTCATCCGGCGTCGTCATATACGGCTCATCGCGAACGGCCGGGGCATCCTTCAGGATGTAGTGGAATTTCGCGCACTCAACGCGACTACTCCCGACGACCCTGGCAAAATCGCCATGGAAGATCCGCTGGTCGTCGGTGACGTCGGCTACCAGGAATTTCTCGAACCCCTCCTTCACAACTGCATACGCAAATGTCTTGGGGATAACAACCTGGAATTCGCTCCACGCCTCGGGAATCGCGCACTGGAATTCCCAATCGTCCGTGCTGAACACGTGTTTCTGTCTGAGCTGGTACCGGAAGTCGACAATGCACCCGGGCTGGAGGTTCGGCAGTGTGAATTTGTATCGACGGTGCACTTTGTCATAATCCTCTTCGAAGACGGCGTCGTCGTCCATCTCCGTCTTCTGGATCGATCCGTCAGGGGCGAGGGTGTAGGTGATCCCCTCGATGTCTGTGACTTTTTCTTCATGGTCCTTCGTGTACGCCGACACGGCATACGTCGCCCAGTTGAATCCCTCCTTCGAGAGGATCTTGACGCGGCGGTGTCGCCGCAAGGTGAACCCGCCGTTGTCATTGAATTCGAGCCGGCCGACATCGAACAACACCACGGCGGGAGCGCTCGTATCAGGCGCATAGGCTTTCATCCGCAGATCGGCAGTGTCGACTTCACCCCACACCATTGCAGGGCCTTGCTGCGCGAATGCCGGGAGACATCCCAGGGCCAGGACGAATCCCATCAGGGAGAGCGTCCTCATCGATCTAGGCATCAGTGTCATTGTGACCACTCCTCATGGAAAAATGCGCGAGACTGAGCAGAGCCCGCGCATGGAATAAGCAAGGAGCCGACCGGTCAACGAAGATGGCCATGGGTGGCCATGCCGGCACAGGGGGGTCGGTTGAACCTCAGCATACGTGCTATCGTACAAAGATTAGTTACAAAGGACGTGCCACCGGGAAATGATTTTCAGTCGAATCCGATGGCTGCACGTTTTGGAGGAAACAGCGGTTTTCTTGGCGGGACGGCCACCCTCTAGGGGAATTGGCTTTCAGGAGGGTGACAGGGAATAATCAATTGGCGAATAGTGACTCCTCATGGGTGGCATGTTCCTCCCACCGGTATCAGGATTTTGGGATTTTTCTCAAAGGGGACATCAAGGGAGCGAGAAACGCTATTCGAATTCTCCTCCCGGGCATTTGGTGATCATCAGAGGATAACGATCTCACGCATCCCCACAAGAGGCATGCTGACTGATGATGAGGAATGATGAGCGATTGGTAAGGAACAGCAGGTCACATACTCATGGAAGTCGCCGTCGCGAGCGCGACGAGCTTGCCCTTCTGATTATGCGCTTCACCGCCGAGGACCATCGTTGCCGCACCCCGCGAGACCACGCGCGCGGTGAACGTGATCACATCCCCTGGTCCGGCCGCGCGAATGAACTGCACGTGCAGATCGAGCGTCATGCACGGCTTTCTTGCCGCAAGGTAGCTCAGCGGCCCCATGGTGTTGTCGAAGCCCGCAGCAAGGTATCCGCCTTGCATGACTCCGGTGGGATTGAAGCTCCTCTCGCGCACGGGCATTCGGACGACAAGGAGCTTTCGTGATTCATACCGGACGAAGCGCGCTTCCATGTCGAGGAAGCAATTCGGCGGCAACTGGACTGCGTCGCCAAACTCCTTTTTCATTGATGTGATTTCCGCCTTGAACTCTGCCAGCCATTCCGGGGGAGAGGTCGGGTCGAAGATGTCGTGTGTGCGATCGTTTCCGATGGGGGCTCCTCGCGCCAGCTTCAAAATTCCTGGTGTTCTGTCCGGGCAATGATCTCATCCTGCAGGTCCTTCCCAAGGTCACAGAAGTAGTCCGAGTATCCGGCGACCCGAACGATCAGATCCCGGTGCTCCTCCGGTTGCACCTGTGCCTCGCGGAGCGTCGCCGCGTCGACCACATTGAACTGGATGTGGTGGCCACCGAGCGTAAAATAGGTCCGGACGAGCTTCAGAAGGGCGTTCATTCCCGCCTCATCATGGAGCAGGTGGGGAGTAAATTTTTGGTTGAGCAGCGTCCCGCCGGTCCTCCCGTGGTCCATTTTTGCCGCCGATTTCAGAACGGCGGTCGGTCCCTTGCGATCAGCACCCTGGACGGGCGAGATTCCTTCGGAGAGGGGACGGCCGGCCTTCCTCCCGTCCGGGGTAGCGCCGGTGACTGATCCAAAATAGACATGACATGTCGTCGGCAGGAGATTGATCCGGTAGACACCACCCTTCGTATTCTTCCGCCCATCGACGGCATGAAAGAATATTTCGAACGCACGCCGCATGAGATCGTCGGCCGCGTCATCGTCGTTCCCGTACCGGGGAGTTTTGTTCGAGAGCATCAGCCGGGTTTTTTCGTCTCCCGCAAAATCGCCGGAAAGGACCGAACGGAGCTGTTCGAACGTCAGCGTTTTGCACTCGAAAACATGATGGTTGATCGCGGAAAGCGCATCGGTCAAGGTCCCGAGCCCGACCCCCTGGATATAGTTTGTATTGTACCGCGCTCCCCCATCGGAATAATCCTTTCCGTTCGCGATACAATCATCGATAAGGATCGAGAGGAACGGCGTCGGCAGGTGTTCCGCGTAAAGACGTTCAATGACGTTGTTCCCGCGCATTTTGATGTCGACAAAGTGCCGCACCTGCCGTTCATAGGCATCAAAGAACGCTTCGAACGAAGGGAACGACGAAACCTCTCCTGTGCGGAGACCGATCGTTTTCCCGGTCCGCGGGTCGGTCCCATCGTTCATCGTAATTTCCAGGATCTTCACGAGGTTGAAGTATCCTGTGAGGATGTAGCTCTCCTTCCCGAATGCTCCGGTCTCCACGCATCCGCTTGTCCCGCCGTTCCGCGCATCTTCGATGCTCTTGCCCTGACGGAGCAGTTCCTCCACGACTTCATCCGCATTGAAGATGGATGGCTGCCCCCAACCCTTTCGGACGATGCGGAGCGCCCTTTTCAGGAACTCATCCGGGTTCTTGTGGGAAAGCTGGATGTTCGAACTGGGCTGGACCAGGCGCATCTCGTCAATCACGTCAAGGACAACGTAGGTGAGGTCGTTCACGCCGTCCGACCCGTCAGGACGCAAGCCGCCGTTGTTGATGTTGGCAAAATCGGTGTACGTGGCGCTTTCTGATGCCGTCACCCCGACTTTCGGCGGCGCCGGGTGATTGTTGAACTTGACCCAGAAACACTGGAGGAGTTCCTGCGCACGTTCGTTCGTCAGTGTACCCCGGGCGATCTCGCGTTTGTAAAACGGATACAAATGTTGGTCGAGTCTCCCGGGGTTGAAGGAATCCCATGGGTTCAACTCGGTGATGACTCCAAGATGGACGAACCAGTAATACTGCAGGGCCTCGTGGAATGTCCGGGGAGCGTGCGCCGGGACATAGGCACAGATCTCCGCGATGGATTCCAGTTCACGTCTCCGCGCCATCGATGACGCCTCACGCGCCATTTCCCGGGCACGGTTCGAATACCGCCGGGCAAAGGTGACAATCGCGTCGGCACAAATGCGCATTGCCTCCAACTCCTGCGACTTCGCATACGCGTCCGGATCGTTCTCGAAATCGAGCGAACCCAGACTTTTTCCGATGTCGGTCTTCAGGTCCTCCATCCCCTTCCGGTAGATCTTGTCCCCGAGGACAGTATGGCCGGGTGCACGCTGTTCCATAAACTCGGTGAAAATCCCCGCGGCATAACATTCTTTCCACTCGTCGGTCATCAACTCGAAGATCTTCTCGCGCAACGAGCGGTCGTGCCAGAACGGTATCACTGTCTCTTCATACACCTTCCGTGTCTCTTCCCGGACGAAAAACGGGATGCGGGGCCGCGAATGCAGGATGTCCAGGTCGTCAAGGGAATGGCAGCAGATTTCCGGATAGGTGCTCGTTTCCTTCGGGGCCGGGCCGCGTTCTCCGACGATCATTTCATCGTCGTCGATGAACACTGCTTTGTGTTCAAGCAGATACTCGAAGATCAACGCGCGTCGCATGGGCGCAGATTGCAGTCCCATGGTCCGCATTGCTTCGGTGACAAGGACAGCGCGTTCGTGCGACAATGTCGGTTTTGCATCAAGGCTCCTCTGGCGAAGCCGCTTGACGCGTTCGGTCATCATGCCCTAGCCTCCGATGGCGACAGAAAAACCGCCGCGCTGGAATTCTTCGAGAATGGGAATCAGTTTTTCTTCCTTCAGGGAGGGGATGCCGAGTTCCTCGGTCTCCATCCCGAGTCGGAGCGCCTTGTCGTGGCCCATATGGTGATACGGGAGAAGGTGAACCACAGAAACAGCCGTCCGACCCCGGAGATAATCAATGATCCCCTGAATGTTCGGCGGGTGATCGTTGATGCCGGGGATGATCGGAATGCGCACGATCGTGTTCTTGCCCGACCGTGAAAGCAACTCGAGATTGCTGAGGATGCGCTCATTCCCGACCCCGGTAAATCTCCGGTGCGCTTCGTTGTCGATCAGCTTGAGGTCGTACAGAAAGAGATCGACGTCAGGGATGACGGAGCGGAGGGTTTCTTCGGTGCAGAACCCGGTTGTCTCGACCGCAGTATGGATGTGGAGGGCATGACAGCGCTGGAGGAGATGCAGAAGAAAAACCGGGTGCAACAACGGCTCTCCGCCCGAAAATGTTACGCCCCCGCCGGACTGTTCAAAGAAGGAACGGTCCTTGAGGATCTCGACGACAACGTCTTCGACGGACATTGCTGTGCCGACTTGTTCGCGCGCCTCAGCGTAGCAGGTCGGAATACAGGTGCCACAGGCCTCACAATGCTCGCGGAGCGGAAGATACCGGTCCCCCTGCTTCTCCACCGCATCGTTCGGACAGGCGTCGAAGCAGGTGCCACACTTGATACAGCGGTCTTCGCGAAAGGAGAATTGGATCTCGGAGCTCTGTCCTTCCGGATTGTGGCACCACGAACAGTGGAGCGGGCACCCCTTCAAAAACACTGTCGTTCTGATCCCGGGGCCGTCGTGAACACAGTACCGCATGATATTGAACACCACACCATGCTCGGTATCGGGGTTCACAGGGGAAAATTGGAGACAAGAAGGATCGGGCATGGATGGGGTGAATGAATCCTCGATTAGCGAATGGACGGCAGGGACCACGAACCAGGGACAGGATCCAGGGGACAGGGAACAGTACAATAATATTACGTTTTCAACTACTGTCCCCTGTCTCCTGATCCCTGTTCCCTTCTTTCAAGATACGGCACAATTTGCGAAGAGGCAATATCGCGGCCCAGCCGGTCAGCGGCACATTAGGCGGAGAGTAGGACGTAAGAAGTATGACGTAGGAAGGAAACAATTCCAAAACTGAGACATCAACACAGATCACGCTTTCTTCCTACTTCCTACGTCGTACGTCCTACTCCTTGCCTTTCCTACGACCACGTTCGTTCGTCCGCCGTCGGCCCGTAGATCGGAGGGATGGGAATGTCAATCAGACGCAGATAGACCGTGAGCTGGCCACGATGATGAACGAGATGGCTGATGTTGTTCCTGACCACGGATCCCCGCGAAGCGGTAATCAAGATCGCGCTCCCGCGTTTGAGCGACCAGGGAAGAGCATAATCCGCGTCGCGGGAAGAAGCGATCGCCTCCCGCGCCGAACGGACATTCGCATCGAAGGTCTTGAGCAACGTCTCCGTTGTCTCAAAAGAATAGTTTGCGCCGGCGGCGAGATCGAGGGATTGTTCATGAATCGCATTCGTAATCCAGCCCGGCATCCGTGCAATCAACTGGGCCAGATGTCCGAGAGCGAACGATTTCGGATGCGGTTTCCAGGTCCCCTTGTCCGACGGCACACGTTCGAGCAGCCGGCGGGTTGTCGACATTTCCTGATCGAATTCCGGTAAAAGCGTTTCGGCGATGCTCATCACCATTCCTCCCATCGTTGCTTGTGTCAGATCCACTCCGGCGACTCCACCGTCATCGACCCGGAGGCGCTCCCGGTATTCACGGTGGACGCCGGTTCGAACAACAGCACATGAACCTCTTCTTCCGCCTCCGGCTTGTGCTCAACGCCGCGCGGCACGATGATGAATTCTCCTTCGCGCAGAGTGACCCACCGGTCACGGAAGTGCATCTCAAACGCTCCTTGAATCACGAAGAACAACTCGTCTTCCGTCTCATGATGATGCCATACGAATGCGCCCTTGAACTTCACCAGCTTCACATGTTGCCCGTTCAGCGCACCGACGATCTTCGGATCCCAGTGCTTTGAGAAACCCCGGAACTTCTCCTGAACGTTCACCTTCGCGATATCCACCGTCATCCTCCTGTGCCGTTCGCTCTCTGATCCCCGTTCTTCCCGGGGCTACTTCGGCGGGACTTTCAGACGCCAATTTCTCTTTTCGATCGTCCGCACGTTCGGCTCGGACTTGATCGTCTCAAGGTACTTTGCGAGGAGTCCAAGCTCGTTATCTACCGACTGACCGGTGAAGGGTTTTACCTGCACATGATTCTCGTTGTCCCGTTCAAGGGCGCAAGGGCGGTCATCGATTAACAAGGTGTTTTCAATCCTGAAACCGGCTGCCTTGACTTTTCGCAGGTCCTTGATCCAGGAGGTCTCCTTCGTTTTGCGATCGATGCGCCGCCCGCACTGTTCCCGCGACCAGGTAAATGCGAGCCGGAACGATTCCGTGAATATGCGCGGCACGACACCCATTGCGTAGGAGGAATCGGAAGAGGTCCACACCGCCAGATCGAACGTTGTCTTTGCGAATTCAAGAAACTCGCTGAGCCCCGGACGGCAGTACACGTAGTACTCTCCAACCAGATAGTCCGGAACGCGGTCGATCCTCTTCACCGTCGAATACACGAGGGTCTCATCAAGGTCGAGGATCAGGAGCATGACATGGCCTTTCATCCCCCCATCCCGGATTGAACCAACCGCGGTCCGGGCCGCGTTGTGCATCTCCATCATCGCCGATCAACGCCGGCGATCGACGGGCGAACCAGGCAACAAAGTCGTCTCCCCGATCTCCCGCTTCCGGCTGACGCTCCAAAATCCATAGACGGCGAGCGCGGCGAGAGGCATAGTGAGCACCACGATTACCGGCAAATACTCCATGGCCGTCCGGAGTCTGACAAGGCCACCCGACTTCAACAACGAATACCAGGAGACGACAATGGCATTGTTCGTAAAATGCGCCGCCATCCCCGGCAGAAGACTCTTGCTCGTGAAAAAGAAAAACCCAAAGACAAATCCAAGCCCGGACAGAAAGAGCAGTCCCAAGGGCTGCATGTGGAAAAGGCCGAACAGGACGCCGACAAGAAGGATGCTTTTCCAGCCAAGGGTCCGTTCAAACGTGCGCTGGGCATAGCCCCGGAAGAGTATTTCCTCGCAGATCGCCGGAGTCACGGCAATGGCCAGAATGACAAAGACGAATTCTCCCACACTCGACGCCGTGAACAAACCCTCGTTGATTTTCACCAGCTCGTCCGGGATGTTCAGGCTTCTGGAGAAGAATTCCGACAAGGCAATGTTCAAAGGGAAAAGCAGTGCCGCCGCGCACGCGGCAAGAACGATCTGCGCAACCGAACTTGAGCGCAAGCGAATATACGCCCGTACGTTGCCCGTATGCCATCGTCGAACGAGCCACACAACAGGAAGAAGCATGAGGGAAAACTGGGACAGCATCAACACGATCCGTAATGGGGTCTTTGTCAGATCCACCACGTGCGAGAGATGCTGGAAATATCCCTCGGCCGCACTCCCTTGCGAGTCGAACCCTACGGTCACAAACATCACCATTGCCAAAACCACTGACTGACCGTAGAAATAGATGATCCCGATGCCGAGGAGACCGGTGAGAGCCGCCGCGTTTACGCTCCGTCCGCTCCGCTCCCAGGAGCCGTCAAAATGCTCCGGTCCGACCTGCGAAGTCATTGGCTCAATCCCGGACAATTCAGGCCCCCTTGGGGTTCGGATCAGACGCAAACGTGCTGCCCGATGGCGGGGCAGGCGGCTGGGAAGCAAATTCTCCGCTTCGTGCGCGCAAATCGAAGTACAGCACCGTCGTATACACGGGCCTCACCAGCGTGAGAAGCATCATGTTCAGTGCTCCGGAGATCCCGACACCGATGCCCATGGAACTTATCATCCTCCCGATCGCCGCAGGGTCCGGCTCACCATGGCCGATGGATCCGAGCATCTGGAAATATTCACGATAGAAATCCCAGAGCGCAACCATGGATACGGGAGTCGTGAGGATGCCGATCGCGAAGTTTGCAAGGACTCCCAGGAGGAGCAGGATTCCAAACACTCTCCACCAGTTTCCTGCAACGAGACTCCAGCTGCGATGCATTGCCGCAGCGACGCCTTCCTCTTCGCATGCGACAACCGTAAACGCCATCGACCAGCGGATGAGGAGAAATACCACCAGCGCAAGCAGGACAGGGATTGTCAGCAATCCCAGAAGCGCAATCACGACCCCGTTCCCCGTCAAGAGAAGAAGGCCGATCGGCACGCCAAATATTGCCCCGACGACCAACACCTGGAGCAACGCGACCCCGAGCCCGCGGACATAGCGCACTCCGAGCGCATTCTTGAACGCATCGGTCCACGTCAGATGTGCCTTCGCAAACTCCTGGCGCACAAGAAGGATGATTGAAAGTTCTCCGGCCATGCTCACAAGGATGGAAAACAACAATGCGAGACCGAAAAGTGCCATGGAACGGAAGATGGTGAATATCGCCTCCGTCGACGGGTCCGCTCCCTTTTCCTGCATGACCCTGCCGATCGTGCCGTAGAATTCCCGGGACCCTTCACCAAGCAGGGCGACGACTGGCACGAAGAGAATGAGAACAATGGGGAGAGAGCGGAAAAACACCTTCCCGAACATCCTGAATGTCTTGTCAAAGATGTCCGCCAGTTGCATCGGCACGATGGCGCCGAAGTGCGCCGCATCATCCCAATTGAGGTCCAGGCCGCAGTTCGGACAGACGGGGTCCGACGGGGAGACAGGCGTGGCGCACTGCGGGCAGACGAATTCGTTAGCGGATTCTTCCATCGAGTGATCTCTGTTTTGGAGGATTTCGAAGCAATGATTACTTTCTTCCGAGGATCAGAGTGCCGATGTCATGTGTCCTGGGTCGAATGATGGACCGCGATCAAAGAATCGACGGAAGTGACCTGACATCCGAAAGAACGCTATACGCTCCATCGAATTTGCATTGCAGCGTCAGCGAGCTCGGGATGATGACACAACGGAGACCGGCCGCAGTGGCCGCCGCGAGGCCCCGCTCGGTATCCTCGACAACGAGGCATTCATCTTTCGTGAAACCGGATCGTTCGACCGCGCAAAGGTACGGTTCGGGATCGGGCTTTGCTCTGCCGTAGTCTTCCCGCGTCAGCGCGAACCCAAAGTACTTCAACAGACCCGATGAACGATGGATGGCTTCGAAGTGCGCGCGATGGGAACTGGTCACAATCCCCATACGATATCTCCCGGATAGGCGGACAAGAACGTCCTCAACGCCATCAATGACCTTCGGGCGTTCTCCCAGGAGATCACTATAGCGAGCGTTCCGTCTCTCCCGGAGCGTCCTCAGTTCATCCGCTCCGAGACCCCGCGCACCGGCAAGGTGCCATGCCCCGCGTCCCTGCACCATGAACAACTCGACAAACATCTCCTTCGTGAGCGTCACACCAACGGTAGCAAGAGTCTCTCGCGTCGCCTGGAAATATAACTCTTCCGTGTCGACAAGAACGCCGTCATTATCCCAGAAGATCGCGTGGATTCCAGTGATTCCCATACGGTGATCACGGTCCCACGCGCAGAGGCAACATCCGTTGGATATCCACGACGTCTTTCTTCGAGACGACATGAATGAAGAGCCATCGCCCTTCCGGGTAAGGATGTGCCTTCGCAATCGTGTCTACGACATTCTTGCCCATTCCCATGCCCAGGGCCTTTCGGACGGCGCCCGGACGAAGATTGATCTGGACGGTGAAGCCCGGTTGGGCAGGATAGAGGGACAGAAGCGTCTTTTCTTTGATGCGAAACCGCACTGCCCAACCGTACTTTTTCCCGTACAGATATTTCAAATCCTGCTGTGGAGCATAATTTTTGCGGACAATTTCGATCAGGGTCTCCCAGAGATGGATTTTCGGTCCGACAGCGGAGAGAATTTCCTTCTCAGTCGGTTGATGGTCCTTGTCGGTGAACACGCCGATACTCATCACATCCTCGATTCTCCCTGTCATGATGCGGTCTGTGCTCTCTGGCTCCCCCCTTCGAATGAGCTATGTTGTTGAACCCGTTCCGATACTCCCCGACAGTCCTGCACCAAGATCCTTGTCGAATACTTCCTGTCTTTTTGTGCTTCGATACCCGAGCTTTCTATAGAACTGTTGCGTTCGTTCACGCGTGACGTTCGTGCGGACCCGAATCCGTGAATGCCCTCCTTCTCTTGCCCATCGCTCGGCCGCCTCGACGAGTCTCGCACCGATCCCCCCCGAACGATGCGCCTCATCCACGACAAGCCCCTTGATTTCGACTACATCTCCGGACTCGAGCGAGAGCGTGGCGCTGACGTGGATCCAGCCAACAACGGAATCAAGTTCCGCGACAAAGATGCCATGCCGCGAAGTGTCTGCGGCATCGGCCAGTCGGACCTGCATTTGGGATGGCGTCGCAGGGTACCCCAGGGCACCCGCCAGCACGGCAAGCGCTGCGGCATCACCGGGCTCCGCCCGGCGGATTGTCAACGTCTTGTCCATCAGTTTTGAGAACGGCGTTCTTTCGAACGACCCACAAAAAAAATGCCTCTACTCAGTCCCGGATCCTCCTCTGCAACATCGTGTGCGAACTCACTATGGTGTCACTGACCGGTCGCGACACCATAGCGGTCGCGCAGAATATTCAGATGATGTCTGAGGTGCCCGACCGTGATAAACGCCAGCGCACGAACCGTCGTAGGATTATTGCTTGCCGTTCCCTGGCGCCTCCAATCCTCGTCCTGGAGCCTGCGGTAAAAGTGAAGATTGGACCGGCGGACATCGGCGAGCTCTCCAATCAACTCCTGCAATGGCCGCTCGTCATAATTGGATTGCCCCACATAGAGGACTTCGTCGAACGACGGGAGGTTGGCGTTCTCCCCCCGACTGATGCAGAAGGCCCGATGCCCGAAGACGCGCTCCGCGTCGACGAGATGTCCGACGACCTCCCGGATGCTCCACTTGTCTGGAAGATACCGATACACTTCCTGTTCCGGAGAGATCCCTGCCATGACTCGGTGGAGGGTCTCCAGTTGTCCTTCAAGGACAGACAGAATATCGGTCTCCGGCACCTGGGATACGTACCCTGTAAAGAATTCCGCGTATTCACCCCGCGATGGTCTTGATGTCATTGTGGAAAGCCTCCTATGCACGTGGATCACACGGTGAACGGTCTCGGGCGTTGCCTACAATTTCACAAAGGGGATAAGCTGCGCAACTTCGCGCGCATAACTCCGGAATTCTTCGCCGAACTCTCTCTGGAGAAATTCCTCTTCCTTCACGATCAGTCTCTTGAAGGCGATGTACATCGCCGCGGAGACAAGCAGAATGAGGAGGTTGTTGCAGAGAAACGCGATCCCCGGCACAATGAAGACAATGAATGCAGCATAGAGGGGATTCCTCGTCAATCGAAACACTCCCGAGGTTTCGAGTCGATGAGATGTGAATGCCCGTGCAAGACGTATCGCAGAATTCATCCAGAAGAACACCCCGATCACGACAAAGGCGGCGCCGATGAATTGAAGAGCATGTTTTCCCGAGGGCGGCATTGCAGCATCAATTCCAAGAGCGGTCCGCAGAACGAGCATGACTGCAAGACTCGCCCCACCGACAATTGCCAGGACAGGACCGATTCCCATGATGCTCATTCTTGTTTGCTCCTGGTTCCTCAATGGATAGAGTTCGTACGCTTCAGGACCAATCCCCAAGCAGGGCACTCCCCTTGGGGGTATCATGAATGTTTCCCATCGCGTTCCTCCCCTCCGACTAATGGTAGCTCGCCTCCGGATAAAACAGGATGTTGATAAAGAGAAGGTGAAGCGGGTTATAGATATAGTCGAACAGGTTCCAGGCAACAAGAATGCCGATCACCGAAAAAGCTCGATTGTGGACAAGCGTGAAATATTTCCGCCCCCGCTCCTCGCTCAGAAACAGCGGCACGATCCCGCTCCCATCGAGCGGCGGGATGGGAAGCAGGTTAAAGATAAACAGAAGCAGGTTGAGAGAGAAGAACACATTGATAAATGCGGCGATGGTTACGAGTGCTCCCCCTCCTGTTGCGTCGATGACATGGGTATAGTCAATTGTCTCCGGCGGGAGAAACACTCCTGCGTACATGCCGATGCGGATTGCCATCGCAGCAAGAAATGCCAGGACGAGATTCGCCAGCGGGCCCGCAGCCGCCATTTTCGCCGATGAGCGGGGATTTTCGTACGCCCACCGGGGATCGTATGGCGCGCTCGCCCACCCGATCATCCAGCCGCCGACAAGGTAGGAAATGATCGGCACGATGATCGTGCCGAGAGGTTCCCGTCGCATGTGAGGAATGGGATCGAGCGTCACCTGGCCGCCTTCGTATGCGGTCCGGTCGCCGAGACGGTATGCCGAAAACGCATGCGCCGCTTCGTGCAGCGTCGTCGAAAAGAGAAACGCGACATACCAGAGGAGTCCATCGGCAATCTTGTTCATAGATCCCAGCGAAAGTGTTTTGTGGACGAAGCGTCGTCTTCCATTGTCATCCCAGACAACCTTATGAAGGCCCGGAGATCGTGTACAGCACATGTGTTCTTAAAGGATGACCCTGTTCAAGATTGGGGTGGTCAAACTCCCCGCGATACCGCATGCCAATCCTCTCCATGACATCGATCGAGCGCGTATTGAGCTTTGATGTAAACGAAACGATCTCCCTGAGCGTGAGGACGGAGAACCCGTAGTTCAAACATGCTCTCGCGCCTTCGGTCGCGTATCCCTGTTTCCAGAATCGCCGGGCAAGGCGCCAGCCAATTTCGACGCACGGAGTGAAATGGGCGGTGAAGGTCGGAACACTCAATCCAATGAAACCGAGGAATTCCTGAGTCTGCCTGGTTTCTGCCGCAAACAATCCAAATCCTTTTTCTTCAAGGAATGTTGAGATTCTCCTGAACAGCCCTTCGGTTTCCTCTGCAGAAAGCGTCTGGGGAAAAAACTCCATGACCTGAGGGTCCTGGTTCATTTGCACAAAGGGGTGAAGATCCGATTCGTTCCAGGTCCGGAGGATGAGCCTGTCCGTCTCGATAATGTTCACACTGTCGTCCTTACGATATCGCAGAGATCCGAATTCGATCGAGGCGATGTTCTGCTCTCTCCAGATCGTTCTCAGGCCTGAGTCAACCATCAGCGTCACCACTCTGGCATCCGGCCCCAGCCGCTCTGCGACTTTGATCGCAGCTAGGACATTCGCCCCGGACGAGGTCCCAGCAAAGAGGGCCTCTTCGCGCGCGATACGCCTGGCCATTTCCTTCGCATCAAGCGGAGCGAACGGCTGACCGCGAACGTCGCTAGCGTCTGATGGTCTGGACCTTTTTCTCTGTCATGATCCTGGCGTGACCTTCCAGGCCGAGCTCTTTGATTTGTGCTATGCAGGCGGCACGATCGGAGTGGAACAGCAAACCGAAGAGTTTCGAAAACACATTGTTGAACTTCTTGCATTCTTGCGGATCCGGAAAATCCGCGCACTCAGCGCAGGAATGCATGTTCTTCTCAATGGTGCACGACCGCACACTGCACCAAGTTGCCTTAGTGTTTTCAGAACATCCGGGACATCGTTCATTCATGTATGACTTGCAGGCGCCACAATAGAGTCCGCAGTAGGCGACCAGATCGGCATTCATCGTGATAGCTGGCATGTGTTTTCATCCTTGTTGATGACACCGGAAAAATCCGCTCAAGGAAATGAAGCATTATTGCTTCATATCAAGGAATCGGGAAGTGTTCGATAACGACTACTGGCCCTGGTGTTGCTGCCGGGCAAACGCTGTCGCAGTGATCTGATACACAACACTTTCTTTGCCGGTGTGATCGACGCTGGTACCCAACCTCACGCCGCCAACCTTCTCCATGGCCCGTTGCGACCGGATGTTGCGGGGGCCAACGCGAAAGATCACCGAGTCGACAAAGCGAAAGGCATGCTCCAACATGAGTCCCTTCATCGCACGATTGTACTTGCCGCCCCAATATGACCGCGCCAGAAACGTCCAACCGATTTCGATCTCGCGCTTCTTTTCATCGTATCCATGAAACCGCGAAGACCCGATCACCTGCTGGATCGCAGTGTCAATGGCGACGAGTGCACCGCCGGATTCCAGAGATTCGAGAAACAACGCTTGAAAGACGGCCCGTTCATGGCGATTGCTTGCAGGATGCTGCTCCCACAGCAACGGGTCGGAGCCGACGGCATAGAGGGCATCGAAGTCGTCCTCTCGAAGCGGTCGGAGCTCGATGATGTCGCCTTTTAAGATGGGCTGCAGCTCAAAAGACACGGAGAAATCCCCTTCGACGTTGGGTCGGCACCGACAACGTTACTCGTTCTTCCGCGTAGCTAAGAAAAGGGCCGAGAGTCGCGCCTTCAAGCTCGAGCAGACGTCGGGAAGCGTGTGAAGAGTACCTGTCCGGCGCCATGCGATGTTGCTCCTGAGAATACGGTTGCCGGGGCGAAATTTGTGGTGCGCCCGAAATGTAGATTGGTCCTTATCGGGCGTTCGCGGCCTTGCCGATATTGAAAACGATGCCGAAGGGATCCCGGATGTAGCACCGAGGAACCGACGAGTCCTCCTCGATCACGACACAGCCGGCCGCGACGAGTCTTTGCCTTGTCGCCTGAACATCGTCCACAAGATATTCAAACACCGGTCCATGGTCGTCCCCCTGTTCGACATACAGACAGAACGAACCGGTCTCAAAGCCGTACAGTGTTTTTCCTTCATGGGTGATCGGCAGGCCCAGGACCGAGCGGTAGAACGCGATCGCCTTTTCCCAGCGCGCGGTTCGAATGATGATATCCCTGGACGATTTTCCAAACGGCGTCATAGAGGGCTCCAATGGAAAAGGTACCACGCTCTCGTGATTTGTTCAAGCACGATGATATCCGTCAATGGTGTTACCTCGGCCGGCATCACTGCCCTGCAAGAATCCTCCTCTTGAAAGATGACATGCAGTATGCCCGCAATCAGCGCCTGCATTATCGGATGACCAGATGGACGGTGTCCAGCGATGCAGCAGGATCCCGGCTGTCGCAGGTGTAAGAAAGCCCGTCCATAACTGTATGAACGGGCTTGAATGTCAATGGGCATGGCAGCGTGCATCACGAGAGGAGAAAGTACCGCTTCCCTGTCCGAATGTCAACAACTGCATCTGGGGACAATGCCATTCTTCGTTCTCTTCATCGTTCATTGAAGGATCAGGCCTTCCTGGAACATCCATCAGGAGGCGGCCCATGGCTGATAGACCAGCGAGAGACGTCTCTTTCAATCCGTCCCTGGCAAAATCCTCCCAAGTATTGTACATTAAGGACATCATTTTTCCCTTTCTCCACAATCCGGAGTCGCCATGGCAAGTTATCTCGTGAGCATCGAGCTCGAAAAACCCGAGAGAACAAGATTTGACATCCAAGATGAACTGAAGAAACTCTCGTCGACAGTGGACCTCACGGAAACCTGCTTTGCCGTGGAAAGCGCTGATTCCGCGGAGTCCATCTATAAGAGGGTGAGGGGCCTCCTTGGTGCAAATGATATCCTGTATGTGCTGACGCTTGCTCCCGGCTGGTTCGGCCGCGGCCCGGCGGAGGCAAACCGGTGGTTGAAAAAAAATGTCGGCGACTAATGGCCTTCACGCGCTCCGGAATCTCACGGATGCGCTGCCGACGAGAGACGGGTTTCCCCCCCTGCTCTTTATCGGCCACGGCAATCCGATGAACGCGATCGAAGATAATGAATTCTCGCGAGGATGGAGTGCGATTGCCAGGGCGTTTCCACCGCCGGCGGCCGTGCTTTGCGTTTCCGCTCATTGGCAAACGGAGGGGTCGTTCGTGACCGGCACGGAGAAGCCCCGGACGATCCACGATTTTTACGGATTTCCGGATGAGCTCTTCGCCGTCGATTACCCTGCTCCCGGCCATCCCCAGCTCGCACGGGAGACGCAACAACTCATCCAGAATACGACGGTCAATCTCGATTCAACCTGGGGCTTCGACCACGGGTGCTGGAGCGTCTTGAAGGCGATGTATCCCCGGGCGGATGTCCCCGTGGTCCAGCTCAGTCTGGATATGACGAGGCCGCCTTCATGGCATTACGCGCTTGGTCAGGAATTGGCCCGCCTCCGCTCGAAGGGAGTGCTCATCATCGGGAGCGGAGACATTGTTCATAACCTCCGCATGCTGGACTGGGCAAATCCCGAGGGCGCCTTCGATTGGGCCCGGGAGATGAACGAGACGTTCAAAGAAGCAATCGTCAGAAACGATCACCAGGCGCTGATCAACTATCGTTCTTACGGCAAGGGCGCGGCCCTGGCGGTGCCCACGCCGGACCACTATTTTCCACTTCTGTACATCCTCGCGTTGAAACGGCCTGACGAAGAGGTTCGCTTCTTCAACGACCGTGTCATCATGGGATCGCTTTCCATGACGTCCCTCAGCATCGGTTAACGTTTCGTCTCTCCGGGTCGTCCTACCCCTACAGCACGAACATCGAGTCGCGTGCCCAGCAAGTGCTCCGTTTTTACCCTGACCCACCAGACAATGATCAGCGTCATGATGCCGCCGAACACTGCGGAGGGGACCACCCCCATCAGTTTCGCCGCGGAGCCCGACTCGAACGCTCCGAGTTCATTTGATGAGGATATGAAGATTCCATTGACGGCCATGACCCGACCACGCATCTCATCCGGCGTCTGCAGTTGCAGGAGCGTCTGACGAATCACAACGCTCACGCTATCGAACGCTCCGCTCAGCGCAAGGGCGACGACCGAGAGGACCATCGATTGGGATAACGCAAATGTCACGATCGCGACTCCAAACCCGGTCACGGCGATAAGCAGGTTCCGCCAGGCGTGTCGCATCGGCGAAACGCGTTGAAGGATGAGGATGGTGACCACTGCGCCGACCGATCCTGCCGCGCGCAGGATGCCGAGTCCTTCGGACCCCACGCGAAGAATGTCCTGCGCGTAGATCGGGAGGATGGCGACAACACCCCCAAAGAGGACCGAGAACAGGTCGAGGGAGATCGCGTACAGAATGATTTTCGTGCGCCAGACGAACCGGATCCCTTCCTTCACGCTCAGAATCAGATCGCCTGCGGGTTTGGTGTCGACCACCCGGTGTTCGCTGACGCGCGTGTACAGGATCCAGGCGGCGATCATGAGGACCACGACGATGAGGAGGGTCGGGGCGAAGCCGACGGCCGCATAGAGAAATCCACCGATCGCAGGACCGACGATCGCGCCGACCTGGAACGACGAGCTGCTCCAGGTCGCGGCATTTTCGAACACGTGGACGGGAACCAGGAAGGAGCGAAGAGACGATGCCGCAGGCGACTGAAAGGCCCGACTGAGACCGATCAGGAACACCGAGCCGTAAATGACTCCGACCAGGACCACCGGGGACACGACAGCGGTGGCAGTTCCGTGCGCCACAAAGAAGAGGCCGACAGATCCCGCGGCGATGACGCCGACGCTCCGGAGAATGATCTTGCGCTTGCTCAGCCGGTCTGCGAGATGACCGCCGTAGAGCGAAAGTCCTATGAACGGGACCGCCTCCGCAAGCCCGGTGAGACCGAGAGCGAGCGGATCCTTTGTCATGGTGTAGAGCTCGTACCCGAGGACGACTTCCTGGATCAGCAGAGCGACGGTAAAGAGGAAGGACGCGATGGTGAAATTGCGGAACTCAGGATAGCGCAGGGCAGCATATGGATCTTGTCTCTCCAGTTCGGCCGTCCGATCCATTCCACCCCTTTGCGTAAACTTGTTCCCTGCGCCGGATCGATTACGCGGACTGCGACACGCTGGAAGCAGCCTTCAGCCCGACCGGATCGAGCAGCATTGCCTTGATTTCCGCACCCAGTCGTCGGACTCCTTCCTCGATGCGCTTTTCGGGCATGTTGGAATAGTTCAAACGCATGGTGTTCTTTCGTTCATTGGAAGGAAAGAATGTCGCACCCGGAACAAACGCCACTCCCCGCTCAAGGCAGCGATGCAGCAATACCCGCGAATCGATTTCTTCGGGCATCACTGCCCAGAGAAACAACCCCCCGCGCGGTCTGGTGAACGTCACTCCCGGGGGCATCTCCCGTTCAAGCGCGCGGACCATGGCATTTCTTCGCTCCATGTAGACGCGGCGCTTGATCACCAGGTCCTGGTCGATGTCGTGATGTTCAAGATACGCATCAGTCAGCATTTGGTCAAAGGTCGAAGAGTGAAGATCGGCGCCCTGTTTCAGGATGACGTACTTGCTGATAATGTCCTTTTTGGCTGCGATCCAGGCGACACGCAACCCCGGACAAAAGATCTTCGAAAATGTGCCGAGGGAAATCACCAGTCCTGCACGATCCATCGCCTGCATCATGCCGGGGGTTTCGCCGTCGAAGCAGAGTTCGCCGTATGGATTATCCTCGATGATCGGCACGCTGAATCGCTCAGCCAGCCGCACAAGATCCATTCTCCGCTGCATTGACCATGTCCTGCCGGACGGGTTCTGGAAGCTCGGAATCGTATAGATGAACCTGACCCGGCGGTCGTTCTGCAAGGCGCGCTCCACAGCGTCGATCTGCATACCATCATCGTCTGTGGGAATTTCAATCCAGCGCGGTCCGAAAGCATTAAACGACATGATCGCGCCGAGATAGCTGGGGCTCTCACACAGGATCGCGTCGCCTTCGTCAATGAACAGCTTTCCCGTGAGGTCGAGTCCCTGCTGCGAGCCGGTGGTGATCAGGATCTCATCGGGCGAGAGCGAAGTCTTCCAGACGCTATTCATCCGGTGGGCGATCTTCTCGCGGAGCGCCGGATATCCTTCTGAAGGCGAGTACTGCAGCGCGATCGCTCCCTGCTCCCGCATGACTTTTGCGGAGAGCTCGGCGAGGGCTTCTATCGGAAAGAGCTCCGGCGCCGGCAACCCTCCGGCGAAGGATATGATGTCGCGGTTCTGGGTGATCTTCAGGATCTCGCGAATGTCGGATGCCTTGAGGACCTGCATGCGGGCGGCGAATTCTATGTTCATTGCCGCGCTCCTTTGCGTAAACGTGTGTGGAAAGCTCCGTTGATCATACGAGAGGCCCGGTCGCGGAGTGTGTTTGTTCCAGGACCTGTTCGCGTGACGTGAGCGACGATTGTACGGCGCGGATCAGGCGCATCATCCCGTCTTCGATGATCTCGATTTCCGGGAAGGAAAAATTCAAACGCATATGGGTTGCCGGCGGCTGATCGGTGAAGCAAGGATACGACGGGAGAAAACTGACGCGTTCTTCTGCGGCGCGTTCGCTGAGCCGTGTCCGGTCCACGGTGCGGGGCAACGCACACCAGACATAGAATCCCCCGTCGGGCCTGCGCCAGGTCATGCCGTCGATGGCGTGCCGCTCGAGCGCCGAAAGCATGCGGTCACGGCGTGACCGGTAGACGCAACGCATCGCTGCAACGTGCACGTCGAGGTCGCCGTTGGAAATCATCCGTTCTACGGTCATTTGTGCAGGCGTTCCGGCGTGCAGATCTTCGATCTGCTTGGCGAGTGCGAACTGGCGGATCACCGGGCGGGGGGCGGCAAGCCACCCGAGTCGCAGACCGGGGAAAAGAATTTTCGAGAAGGTCCCAAGGTTTAAGACGAGCCCAGCCGTGTCCATGCTTTTCATTGACGGCAACGGTGCGCCTTCATAGCGAAGTTCGGAGTACGTGTCGTCTTCAAGAATCGGAATGCCGTACCGTCCGGCGAGCTGGAGCAGCTGGTGCCTGCGTTCCAGGCTGAGCACGACCCCCGACGGATTTTGGAACGACGGCTGGACATAGATGAGTTTCGGGCGATGATGGCGCAGGAGTAACGCGAGGATATCGACCTGCATCCCGTCGTTATCCGTCGGGATCGCGAGCAGTCGGACCCCCGCCCGTCGGAATGCCTCCATTGCGCCGAAGTACGTCGGCGCCTCGACAATGACGGTATCACCCGGATTGAGGAACACGCGGGCCGACAGGTGCAGGCCCTGCTGCGATCCGGAGAGGATCAGGATTTCTTCCGGGCTGCAGATCATCCCGCGTCTCGTCAGCCAGCGGCTCACCGTATCACGGAAGGGCAGGTAGCCTTCCGTCGGCGTTTGAAGAAGAGCACGCGGTCCGAACTCCGCGAGAATTGCGCGCGACGTCGACTCGTAGAGCGCAAGGGGCAGATCGGACGGCGAGGGGAGACCGATCGCGAAGGAGATCACATCGGGCTGAGACGCCGACTCGAGAAGATTGCGGACCAGAGGGTCAGGCGGACGAAGTCCCTCATCCCGAAAGTAGTGCGACCAGCTGATGGAGCGGCTCTCCGCGACGTCGGGATATGGTTGGTTGACCGGAGTCACGACGGTTCCGTGCCCAACCCGGGCATCGACGAGGCCCTCGGATTTGAGCTCTTCGTAGGCGTTGATGACTGTTGTCCGGGCGATCCCGAGGGTCTCAGCCAGGCGGCGCTCGGGAGGAAGGCGATACCCGGTCGGCAGTTCGCCTGCGAGGATCATCTCCCTAATCTGCCGATGGATCTGGCGGTAGAGAGGTGAGGACCCACCCTTGTCGATCGAGATATTCATTCCCAACTTATTGAATTGCTGATTGGAAGTAACCAATACCAAGCTATACAAGAGAAACTGCCGAATCAATAGCCATTCATAAAATATTGGATGTATCCAAATTGGGTGATTGGTATAGCCTGGCACATGCGCCAGTCACATGTGCCAGGCCTATGTGCCAGGCTTGAATGCCAGACACAGAAGCCAGACTCAGAAGCCACATCACGATCAGGCAAAACGGACGACTCGACAAGTCGGGTTCTTTGTCGGGTGCTATTGTGCACTGGTCACCATTGTCTCACTCGCCCTTCCTCACGACGACATCCGGATGGGCGAACCCCTATGCATCGACGATTGGTGTATTTCCGCCGACAGTGTGTCTGTCATTCCCGCCCAGGTCAACAGGCAATTCCGTGTGACGTTCAGACTTTCCAGCCGGGCGAAAAGGATCGCTCAACGCGAGCAGGGAGTCACGGTCTATCTCGTCGATCAACACAACAATCGCTATAATCCATCCCCGGAACCGCGCGCGGCTCCGTTCGACACATTACTCTCAACGGGGGAAACAATGTTTACAGACCGGGTCTTCACACTCCCTGCAGGTGCTGATAACGTGGGCCTGGTGATCACTCATGAAGGAGGGTTCCCCATCCAGTGGTTCATCCTTGGAGAGGGGCTGTTTCGAAAACCACCGCTTATACAAATTGAAGGACCGAATCCCCGCTAGCGTATTTCGCTTGCACTCCTTCGTCGTCTATCTACTGTCAACTGTCTGCTGTCAACTGTCCACTGTCCGCTGTCAACTGTCCACTGTCCGCTGTCAACTGTCCACTGTCCACTGTCCACTGTCCGCTGTCCACTGTCCACTGTCCACTGTCCGCTGTCCACTGTCCACTGTCCGCTGTCCACTGTCCTACTGTCCACTGTCCACTGTCCACTGTCAACTGTCTATTGTCCCCCGTTCACTGCTTCTCCGCAAACGCCTTTGCCTTTTCGAGCGTCGCCCGGTCCCGGATCGTCAGAAGAGGACATCGCGCAGCGATCTCGAATTCCGATTTGGCCTCATCTTGTTTTCCCCAATCAGTATAGAGCATGCCGAGCTCAAAATGGTGCCGTATGACATTAGGCGCGAGGGCAATCGCCTTTTTCAATGCGATTTCACCCTCCGCATATCCGCCGGATGGTATCGATCCGTACAAAATGTTCGCAAGCGTGCGTTCCAGCCAGCTAATGTTCCCCAAAGCCCGATAGAAAGACCCCAGGATGGAGTAGGCAAGGTCATTGTCCGGATCGAGCTGCAGAGCCCGGTCAAGCTCCGTTTTGATCGTTTGACAAAGCTCGACTTTCTTCCTGCTTCCTTCGTACATCGCCAGATTCCCCAGGGCGGCCGCCAGCCAACTATGCCCTTCAGAAATTGTCGAATCGATTGCGATGCATTTCCTTGCATTGTCCGCCGCTGTGCGATAATATGATTCCTGACCGGAACCCTGGATGGTGTCAGCAATGCAGACTTCGACACGAGCCAGACGCCAAAGTGCCCCTGCGTCGCGGGGTTGAACGGAAGCGACCGAATCATACGACCGCACAGCGGAGTCGTATTCCATACGTTGAAAGGCCGCATCACCGGGATACGATGATGTCCAGGGGTCGCCACCCGAAAACCCCTCAGACGACACCAGAATAGCAAGCGCCACCGGGAAGATCCCTCTCCGCAATATTCCTGTCATGACGGCCTTTCTTCACTTGTGTCCACCGACGTGAGGGTCATCTGTCCGGAACGAATCGGGCGAACAACGATCCGGAAGATGCCTGAGGGAAGGCCGAGTCGCACCACTGCCTCATTCACCCTAAAGCTCAAGCCCTCAATCCCCTCATCGAGCACTTTGACCCCGGCGATCCCAAAAGGAAAACAAATGTCGCAGGAACATGGTTGCACGTGTTCCTGCGCTGAACGTTCTATCGTCATCTTCACCTCCTCACCGCAGATTTCAACGGCCAGGGAGATCTTTCCCACGGATGTCGGGACATCGCTGCTGCGAAACCTCGAATCCTTGACAAACCATTCCGCAGGAGCACCCGCAAGCAGAACCAATCTTTGGTGGTTATGGTATTGGTCCCATTCCTCGTACACGAGCATCTCACGAAGGATCAGAACCATCTCTGCCGCCGTCCATCCGTGGTGGCCGTCTCCCATGATTCCCCCTCCGGTTTGCGGATGGATCGCTTCCGGGTATGCATACGTAGAAGACGCGCGTGAGACGACTCCACGGAAGATCTCGAGAAACTTCTGTCGTTCGCCCCGGTAGAGGAACGCGTGCGCGACCTGGAGGCTCAGATAGGTGTTGAGTCCAGAATGAACAAAGTCCTGGAAAAACATCCCGCCACGAAAGAACCGGGACACGATGACGTCAAGAGTGTCTGTTACTCGTTCATCAGTCGGCGACAGAAGTTGCAGGGGATACAACGCCGCGACGGAACCGATCATCCCGGAGTCCAATCCGCGATAGGGCCCCGCAGGTATCGCCTTTCGCCCGACCACAGTCTCCGAAAATCGCAGGGCACGATCCAGGTCCTCCTGAAATTCCTCCGCAAACTCTCGTGCGCTGCTCGCGTCCTTCTCCCGACCCAGATCCGCGCACATCCGTTCGAAAGATCGAATTCCCGCCAGCGTCCAGAAATCGTCCCAGTAATAGTAGTCCGCCAATCCGAGGTGTTCCGCGCTCAGCCCTGCCGGGAGAAGTCCGGCCGGCGTATTTCCGTCGGCCGTATCCCGTGGAATTCTCTTCCGCCGCAGCCATCCTATGCCGCGCTTCATGGACGGAAGAAGCGAGTCAACGAACTCCGGGGCACCGTCGCAATGGAGAGCATGTTGGCCGATCGTCCACAACGCTTGCCCGTTGGAATCCCACTCCCCCTGCTGCGATCGATAGTAGCCGGACCGTTCCTGCCACCGCGGAAATGCGGAGATGACCCGTCTTGCATACTGCGGACATCCTGCTCTATCGAGGGCAAGCAACATGGCGGCAGCGTCGCGGAACCAGAACTGGTGATAGGTGAACGGTCCCGGAGTAATCGCATCACCATCGGTGAGCTGAAGAATCGTTGAGAAAGAAGCACGGAAGAGTTCATTGAGACCCACGTCGGGCGTCTCGATCGTCATTGCTCCCTTGCGGTAACCCTTCCACCGCTCTTGCACATCCGCAATGCCGGCCTGTTCCACCGGAACACCATCTTCGGGCGAACAGCGAACAACGAGGCGCGAGTCCAATTCCCCGGGATCGAGGGAAAAGATGACGGCCCCGGTGGCAAGTCCGACGTCACACTTCACGGAACTGAGATCGCGCATTCCCGGCTCTCGTTGCACGATCTGAGCAACATCGCCGGATTCAAAGGTCGAAAGAACGACTCGATCAGGTTTCTGTGAAAAACGCAGGGAATTGCTTCCATTGACGTGCAACGCACCGTCGGAAATCTCGTAGGATAAGGTATGGAGAAGACTCGTCCCCTCGGGATTGAACGGGCGAACCGCCGCGATAATCTCGATCGCCTTCGCTGACGGGCTCCGTCGGTGAATATCAATCTGACAATACGTTGTCTCACGCATCGTGTAGGCAGTTAACCTGATACGGATGTCGCTGATCGAAAAGGATGTCTCAACAATCGGATCCCCGTTCACAAGCTTCTGGCTGACATCGTCGAGTCTCGAAGCGAACACGGTCATATGATCAACGCGAAACCAAAAATCCAGAGACCATCTGTTTGGGGAGAAGGTGATCAGACCTCTCGGATCGACGATCGGCTCAACGTCGGACTCGGGATTTCCGATCGCCGTCCAGTTTCTCCCGGTCACGTTCATCGCAACGCTCAGATGCGCTCTCGGGACAAAACACGGATCGTCCGGGTCCAGTTGACGAACGAAGGCGTAGGGAAAGACCCAGCCATGCAATCCCTGCAGGACGACGTAGTTCAGAACGCCTCTGCTGATTTGAATGGAATTCAGCGGGATGAGCTCGCTGGGCAAGGATTTGCGTTCCAGGCCACTAAGATCGCTCGCAGCGAGGAGCATCTCGATGCTTTCATCGGGAATCCTCAGGAGTGAAGCAAGGCGCCGGATCAGCATATTGGAGATTTTCATAGGATCGATCGGGTGAGCACAGCGGTGAAAAAGAATCGATCATTGGAACAACGGCGGCTGGCGGAGTGTTAATTTTCCAGCCGTGAGTTCTTTGTCATGTTGCCGGATGTTGGATTGACAAAGGTGGGGATTCGGCCCGCTTAGTGCAACAGGGTGCGAATCCTTAACACACTGGCAACGTTCCCGTAACACTGGGGTCATGGGAATTCGCTATTTTCTTGTATGCGAACAGACCACATGAAACGGGAGCAGTCCTATGAAAACTTCAGGGTATTTCATTCTCGGGCTTTTGCTACTAGCTCTTCGCGGACTTCCGGGGCATCGGCATCACATCAGAGCCATACCGCATTAGCGGCTACGGCCGGTGTCGGGCACGGCGGAGGTGAGGCGATCGGGATTTCAGGCAGTATTCCGATATCGAAACCGCGAAAGGGGAAGCAATGAACGATCCTGAACGGCAATTGCGTGTGGCATATTTTGCCGGTACGATGAAACCGGGACATGACGGCGTAACGCGTGTCCTGTACCGGCTGGCCGAAAGTCTGACGCAACGTCAAGTGGCGTCGGTGTTCTTCTCTCCATTGGTGCCTCCACCGGAGCAACAACCCGTGCCGATGGTGCGGGTTCCCTCAGTCGTTTTCCCGCTGCACAGGGAATATCGCCTTGCCCTCCCAAGCTACTCGGCGTTTGCCTCTCAGCTTCGGAATTTTCACCCTGACTTGATCCATATCAACAGCCCCTGCACGCTCGGACATGCCGCAGTCCGCTACGGGGTGATGCATGGGATCCCTGTCGTCGCGACCTATCACACCCATTTCCCCAGCTATGCCCGCTACTACAAGATCAAGCCTCTTGAAGGCATGGGCTGGAACTATCTCCGGGGCCTGTACAACAACTGTCAGCGCCTGTACGTCCCGTCGCGTCCGATCGTCGACGAACTGGTCGACCATGGAATCCACAATACCTATTTCCTCCCGCACGGCGTCGACACGAAGGCGTTCCATCCGAACTTCCGTTCGCTTGAATGGCGGGAATCCATCGGCTCTGCAGGACGGAACGTGATACTTTTCGTGGGCAGGCTCGTATGGGAGAAGGACTTGCGCGTCCTTGCCGATGCCTATGCACGCATCCGCACACAACGCAGGGACGTCGTCTTTGCGATTGTCGGCGACGGCCCCATCAGGAGCGAGCTCGAACAGATGATGCCCGGGGCCCGGTTCCTGGGCTACAAGTCCGGCGAAGCGCTTGCGACGGCGTATGCATCAAGCGATGTCTTTGTGATGCCGTCAACGACTGAAACGTTCGGGAACGTCACCCTGGAAGCAATGGCATCGGGCGTTGCACCGGTCTGCGCGAATGCAGGCGGAGCACGGGGGATTGTCCAGCCAGGGGTCACAGGTCTGCTTGCGGCTCCGGGCGACGCTCAGGATCTTGCGGACACGCTCGTTTCCCTCCTCGATAATCCGGGGCGGCGGGCAGAGCTCGCAGACCAGGCGCTGCGCTTTGCGCGCCAACAGACGTGGGAACGGATATTCGACGAACAGTTCGCCGACTATCATGCTGTCATTCACGAATACGGGAGTCCGATCTCCAGGCGGAGACGAAAGGCTGCATGACCAGGGTATTCACGATCGCTCATATCTCAGATCTTCATCTCAGCTCGGAGTTCCGCAGGCAAAATATCCGGCATGTCAAACGGCTCCTGGACTTCGCCGCACGGCGCGGAGTCGACCACCTCGTCATCACCGGCGATATCGCGGCAAATGCGCAAGAGAAGGAATTTGAGATTGCCCGATCGCTCCTCTCCTCGTACGGCTTCCTTGATGGGGAGCGAGCGACGATCATACCGGGCAATCACGATATCTACGGCGGAGTCTATACGGCGGAAGATGTCCTGGAGTTTCCTGCGCGGTGCAGGAGGACCGACGTTCAACGCTCCCTTCAATTGTTCTCAGAATACTTCCGAGAGCTATTTCGCGATTGTCAATTTGCGGGAGAGGGTATCTCCTATCCGTTTGTGAAGGATGTCGGGCCCGCGATACTCCTCGGCATGAATTCCGTTGCACCATACTCCGTTGTGAAGAATCCCGTCGGCTCCAACGGGAGGGTTCCCAACAGTCAGATCGACACGGCCAGGACCCTGTTGGCGGCACACGCGAACGACGCGCAAAGTCGGATCGCGTTGATCCATCATCACTTCAACAAATCGGTCGTGCCGGCGAGCGGAGCGGTTGGTGGCATTTGGGGAAATCTCGAGCAGCAGACGATGAAGCTTTGGAAAAAGAAGAGGCTGGACAAGTTCTTCGCCGAGGAAGGGATTGATCTGGTCCTCCACGGTCATCATCACGTCAATGCCGCCTACGTGCGAAAGGGCGTTCGCTTTGTCAATGCCGGAGGAAGCGTCATGGGCCCGGCGGCCGAAGGTCTCTCCGTCAATATCATTGCCATCGAGAACGGGAGATCCTCGAGTGAATTCCTCCCCGTCCCCGCTACTTCACCATCCGTTCAGCCAAACCTGCTCCGCGAAGCGATTCCCCTTGCCATTGCGTCGTGAGGTCGGCGCCTTCCTGCTACGGCAGGAACCTCTCCTTGAGATACATCGCCAGGGCTCCGACAAGCAGGGCACCGAGGGCGGCTAATATGCTCACGGGCATTCCGACTGCCGCTTCCGTCTGGAGGAAGCCCAGGACCACCGCGGGCACGCCAAGAAGAAAGGTAATGCGCGCAAACCATTTCTCGACCCGTCGTTCCTGTTCTTCCCGTTGCCTTGCCTCCTGCTCGTCATGCTTCCGTTGCGCTTCCGCGAGTTCCTGCAATTTCTCCGTGCGTCGCAGCATAAGATTTGCGTGCATTTCGCGGACTTCGTCATTGACCTCGCGATACAATAGTTCCACCTGAAACGTGTCCTGCCACCGCCGGTAAACCGTGTGGTGGTGTTCGGTCTGCATGACCTGTGAAAAGTATCCCCGCGCTGTGAACTTCAGCAACGCATCTCTGATGTGTTCGAACGCTGACGCCCTCGAAAACTCATCGCCGTGGAGCCATTCGCGCGCAACACGATCGGAGAGATCCATCAGAACGAACCTCTGATGGAGCACGATGAGGAACAGGAGGAAATACCTGTCACGCAGGTGATCGGGCATCGTTTGACTGAGGAACACCGTATCGGGGGGATTTGCAGCGACGAACGCCGTGCCGTCGAGCGAAAAGACAAACCATTGTCCTTCCGAATACGGCAGAAGAGTGGGATTGTTGAATGCGAGATCCTCCGGCGACGGACGCATCAACTGTTGCATGCCGAAAAAATGCCGCATACGGAACAGGAGCACCGCGGTTTCGTCCTTGCTCAACTGATCAGCGAAGACCGCCGCGTACGGGAGCATCTGTCCGGAGACAAACACCTCGCGCCACCACTCCGGGGCGGATCCTTTGAGCGATTTCAGGATTCCGGTGATGACCTCCATCATCGTCCCGGTACCATCCGCGTGCGCCGTCGTTCCTCCGGCGGGCCCGGGGAAGAACGGAGACGTTTGATCCTTCCCGGTCCGGCGTTCGAGGCGCAGGGCAACGCCATGTTTCCGGTTGATATACCGGCCGAAGTGAAGGAAATCCATCCAGTCTTCCTCCGTCTCCGAATAGCATCGCACGTTGAACGAGAGGAACCCCACGCCGGCCCGAAATATCAGGAGGTCGATGCCGCGGATCTCAAAGCGGATATCATGCTTCGGCGTATGGAGGAACCATGAGCTCTTCGTCCCCAGTCCCTCGGTTGACTGCAGCGCGTCTCCTGTCATCGTCCAGACGCACGCCGTAGGCGGGACACCGGGAGGAGGGTTGAGATACCGCTGGACGTAGGGGAGAAGATCCTCTTCTCCGAAGGTCTCTTCCTTCCAGACGTCGATGCGCTTCTTTTCCGAAGTCCACACCGCGCTGTCGGCGGAAGATTTCAACCCCTCAAACTCGCCCTCTTCGAAGAGAAACGGAAAAGTCAGGTATGCGAACGATTGAGGAAGTACGCGCACGGCGTTCGTTCTCCTGTGGGTCTATTTGCCGATGGCGAACCAGTCCCCGTTCACACCGAAGATTTTCGAGTCAGCCCACGTGCTCACACGAATCACGAATCCCGCAATCGTCACCTTTTCGACTTTGACCGAAAGCCGCACCCCTTTTTCATTCGATATGTCGAACCCGGTGATGCCGAGCGTCACCGTCGGGGCGGACTCGAACGGTTTGTCGAACAGAACCATAATCTGCACCGACCGCTGACCGTTTCCATCGTTCAGCGTCCATCCCTCCGTCTCCGGCCCCGCTGTGAATTGTCCATGCGCAACCGACTGGGCAAACAGCGCGGTGCATCCCGCAAGCATGAGGACAGCCATCATGGTGATCAGTCTGAGCTTCATAATGCACCCTCCCGAGGATTTGAATGATGTCACTTGGACTTGAACTGCACCCGGACCGTGGCCCATGCGGGGACAGGCTTCCCGGCTGCAAGTCCCGGATTGAACTTGTAATGCATCGCCGCATCAATTGCCGCCTGCTGGAACCGCTCATCGTCGTACGAGAGAATCCGTGCCTCGGTGGGAGTCCCGCTTACATTGACGTAGACTCTTACGCGCACTTCTCCGTCGACATGCGTTCCTTGCATCGATGCCGGATACACGGCAGGAAAATCTTTCAGAACGGTCGGGTCGACATCTGCCGTGGCGGTCGTCTGAGGCGCTTGAACGGGGGCGGCAGGTTTCTCTTTCGCGGTGTTTGTCGAAGGGGAGGTCGCACTGCGCGAAGCAACGCCACCTCCGGATGTTCCTTTCAGTGCGGGTTCTTTTTCCTTGCCTGGTTCGCCTTTTGCCGCGGATGACTCTTCCGGTTTCGGGACCTGGGTTGTAGCACTGTCTTTGGGAGATTGTCCCGGAGGAACAACGGCCACGGTTTTCGTCGTGTCCGGATTTGACGATACATTCGTCGAGTCAGATTTGTTGTTGCCCGTCAGGAAGATGATTGCAGCAACAATCACGATCGCTGCCCCGCCAAGGGCGAAATACAGGGTAGTGTTCTTCTTCGGAGCCGCCGCCGGAGTCCCTGCCGCGGACGAGGCAACCGGTGTTTCTTTTTCGACCTTCCCCGGAACCGCCGCAACCCCGCGTGCCCCTCTCGTGTCTCGATTTTCCTCGGCCGCGAGATCGGCAGGAATGTTCGTCTTCAAGTATTCGGTGAAGTACCAGCTTGACACCTGGGCAAGGGCCGAGAGACAGGGTGTAATGTAGTTGAAATCAATGTTCTCGGACGCCGATTGAGCGTGCGTACCGTAGTTGCCGTACGCCTGAATGGTCCCGAGAGGGACGAGGATTTTCGTGGGGAGAAGTTTGCGCTCAGCGAGCTTCTTGATCAACTCATCCAGCATGATCTTTCCCGGCTCTCCGATTTCGGCAGAGAAAATATTCCTGCATATCGCTTCTGCGGATTTTCTCGCTTGCGTGAGGGCGACCTCCGGGTCCGTGGTTGCATACTTGTGCGCCTTGATAATGATGCTGCTCAGGAATTCGACCTTCTCCGTGAGATCTTTGATCTTGAGGTCTTTTTCATTGCCTTCCATGCCAAGCTCCTTTCACAAGGGCAAAAAACCGGGATGTCGTTCGTACAGAATTCCCCGAAGAGGGGGAAACGTGCATCGCAGGGACAACGGTGGCTGTCAACGGGCGGATGGTGTCCGAAGTCGCGTTTGACGGTAAAATAAGAAGGAGAAATGACAATCCAAAGCTCTTAAGATGCCACTTTTGGATCGAAATACAAGGAGAGAAGCGACAAGCGTGTGCGCGGGCTCACACGCATTGTAGAATCATCGCCCGCGCGGCCTGTAAGAACTTCCGTCCATCGGCGAAACCCATCTCCCTGCGTCGGTCTCCCCTCCCGGATGTGTACGATCCATCCCGATTTTCACCCTTCCGACGTCGCCGTTTCCGACTTCGCCCCTCCGCACCATTGGCACGGCTGCTGAACCTCATTCGCCGTGAACGTGCTGAGGAGTGTATGGCTACGGTTCGAACGTTGTCTGCGGTTGTTGTCCTATCCCTGTTCCTGCTCACCGGTGTCGCTGCCGCCGCAGTCACGTATGATGATGTCGCTGTCATCGTCAACACCAATAGTGCAACGTCGAAAGCCATCGGTGCCTATTTCCAGGCGGCACGCAATGTCCCTGCCGCGAACATGATTTACATCTGCGTCCCGGAACAGGAAGTCATCGACGACGCAACGTTCTGCTCAATGCGATCGCAAATCGAATCCTCTCTGACATCTCACAACATCACGAATTCGATAAACTATCTGGTGACCACCAAGGGCGTCCCGCTCAAGGTCAACCGCGAGGCGAACGGCGCCGATCCATTTTCGACATCGTCCGCTTCCGCATCGGTGGAAAGCGACTTGTCGCTGATCCTGGGATCGTACAGCACGAGCATCGGCGGAGCCGGGAGAATCATTTGTCCGTACTACAATGCTGCCGGACATTTTTCCAGGTCAATCTTCGGGATCTACCTTGTTGACCCGGCTGGACGGTTATTCGCTCCAGGACGTCATCAATCTGATCGATCGTGCTCATCCCGGATTGTCCGCCGACAAGGCGTCGGTGTTTGTTTTTGACCAGGACCCGGGATGGAACTCGACCGTCCCGTACCTGAACTCGTACCTGTCGGACGCGGCATCCCAGCTTGCCAGCAAGGGGATGGCTGTTCAACTCAATTGCGATTCGGTCTACGTGACGAATTCCGCGGATGTGCTCGGCTACACGAGCTGGGGAAGCAACGATCATTACGCGAACAATTTCACGCAGTATGCCAAGCCCCACAATACCTGGGCGCCAGGAGCGATCGCGGAGACGTATGTCTCGACGTCTGCGCGCTCATTTGCCAATCCACCGGTGTACGGCCAGTCGCTTATCGCCGATCTTGTCTCGGAAGGAGTTTCGGGCGCGAAGGGATACGTATACGAACCTTTTTCGAGCGCGATGGCGATATCGAGTATCTTGTTCAGCACCTACACCGGTGGTTATAATCTCGCGGAAAGCTACTTCCAATCATCCGCCTATCTTTCCTGGATGGATGTGATCGTGGGAGATCCGAAGACCAGCATCGATGGGACATCCCCGGCGGCTCTCCCTGTTCAGCTTTCGTCCCTCTCCGCCTCGTTCGATTTCGCGAAGGTGTGCGTGGCCATCCAGTGGACGACGCAATCGGAAATTCAGGACTACGGGTTTTATGTCCAGCGCAGGCCCGGGTCCGGCGACACGTTTGCCGACATTGACGGGTCATTCATTCCGGGAGCGTTGAACTCGCTCGTGGTCCATACGTATAGCTATGCCGATCATCCCCCGGCAGCCGGCCTGTATCAGTATCGATTGAGACAGGTCGATCTTGACGGAGCCTTCCACTACTCTGAAGCCGTCGAAGTGAGCGCGACCGTCGCGACGGGGATTCGCGATGACGCGATGGAGGCGACGGATTTCCGGCTGGAGCAGAACTATCCGAATCCGTTCAATCCGACGACGACTATTCAGTGCGTCGTGGGAGGAGTCGTCGCCCCGAGCGGAGCGTTTCGCAGCGGAGCCGAGGGGCCAACGACAGTGGTCAGTGGGCAGGGGACAGGGAACAGTTGGGTGCGGATCGTGGTGTACGACATGCTGGGTCGAGAAGTTGCCGTGTTGGCGAACGGGCACTACCCCGCAGGACGACACTCCTTTACGTTTGACGGCCGGGCTCTTGCGAGCGGAGAATATGTCTGTCGCCTTGAGGCGGAAGGGCATGTGATCTCGAAGAAGATGGCGCTCGTCAGATAGCGGGGTTCGAGGAGCAGCCACAAGCGCGAAGTGTGCTGTGCGATTTCTCACGTTCCCCGAGTCCCCACGTCTCCCAGTCCCAAAGTCTCCCCTTCTCCCCTTCTCCCCTTCCCCCCTTCCCCCCATCTCCCCCTCTCCCGTTGTATCCTCCCCGCCAATCCGCTATATTTCCCTCATGAAGATCCTGATCGTTGAAGACGAACAGCGTGTTGCGACGTTTCTTCAGAAAGGATTTGAGGCAGAGGCATTCGTCGTGGACATTGCACTCGACGGCAAAAGCGGTTACGCGATGGGCCTGAGTGACTCCTACGATGCGATCATTCTCGACGTGATGCTGCCGGGGAAAGACGGTCTGTCGATTCTCCGCGACCTGCGTGCAGAAGGAGTCAAGACCCCGGTGCTCATGCTGACGGCACGCAACGAACTTGAACATCGGGTGGAAGGGCTTAATCTCGGCGCAGACGATTACCTTCCGAAACCGTTCGCGTTTTCCGAAGTCCTTGCCCGCGTGCGCGCACTCCTGCGACGGTCCAGCGCCGACGGCGCAGCTCCTTCCCTGGCCATTGCCGACCTCCGGATCGACCCTCTCACACGGAAAGTCCGCCGGGGCGAGCGGGACATCCCCCTGACCAACAAGGAATTTCAACTGCTGGAATATCTTCTCCGCAACAAGGGCAGAGTGCTCTCCCGCGTCATCCTGACCGAACATATCTGGGACATGCACTTTGACAGCGACACGAACATTGTTGATGTCCTCATCAACCGACTGCGCCGGAAAATCGACGACGGGTCTGAGCTCAAATTGATCCACACGGTGCGCGGCGTTGGATACGTCATGAAAGAGGAAGTCGATGCGGATTCCCCCTCGGTTTAGGTCGACACGGTTTGTTCTGACCTTCTGGTATTCCGTCTTGTTGCTCGCGGCGTTTGCGATTTTCGGCGCGGGTGTCTATCTGTACCTCCGTCACATGGAAGAGGCCGAACTCGAGCGCAACCTTCTCGAGGAAGTGGATTGGGTCTCGCGCCTGGTCGACCTCGAACATAACCGTTTCGATTTCTTCGCGCCGTTCGACGCACTGTCCAGCAATGTCGAAGAACAGATCATCGCCCATTACCAGGAGAACCCGAGAAACTACACCGTCCGCCTCACCACCATTGCCGGAAGGGTGCTGTATCAATCGCCGCAGGGAGTCACCGGCCTGATCTCTGCCCTTGCCCTTCCCCCCGAACAGACCGTCGTCCAGACAATTCGCGCGTCGCACGGCGAGACCCTCCGTGTCGCTTCCCGGCGGACAGACCCGTTTGTGGTCCAGATCGCGTACAGCGATCAGGAAATGACCACGGTCATGCGGCACCTGATGTCGATCTTTGCTTTTCTCGTCCCCGTCGTTCTGTTTGTTTCGATCTCCGGTGGGTGGTTCATGGCAGGGATGATCCTTCACCCCGTCAGCCAAATCACCGGTCTCGCCAACAAAATTTCCGCCGAGCGCCTGGACCAGCGGATCCCGGAGCGCGACGTGCCTGACGAGTTCGGGGACCTGATTGCCACAATCAACCGGATGTTCGGCCGCCTGCAGAAGTCGTTCGCCGAGACAAGGGAATTTTCTCTGAGCGTCGCGCACGAGCTGAAGACCCCGCTCACGATCCTGAAAGGGGAATCGGAACTCGCGCTCACGCATCCTCTGACGCAGGAGGAAATTCAGGAGCTCGCGGCCACGTACCTCGATGAAACGGTGAGGCTATCGCACATTGTCGACGACCTCCTGACCCTCGCAAAGGCGGATTCGGCCCAGATCACGATTGACAACAAGCCTGTCCAGCTTCAACCGCTGGTGAACGACATCCTCGACGACGCGCAGATCCTCTCGACCGAGAAAGGGCTTGCCGTCGAGCTTCGCAACAACGAACCCGCAACGCTGATGGGAGACGAACTTCGGCTGCGCCAGCTTTTCCGTATTCTCGTAAGTAACGCCGTCCAGTATACGGATGCCGGGGGGTCGATCACGATCTCCTCCATCGTGCGGAACGGTGAAGCACGGATTGCGATCGCGGACTCGGGGATCGGGATTGCACCGGAGCACCTCCAACAAATCTTCGAACGGTTTTACCGGGTCGACGAAGCGCGCTCGCGCGTCAAAGGGGGCTCGGGCCTCGGTCTCGCAATCGCAAAATGGATCGCAGGGGCACACAAGGGCACGATTGCGGTGGAAAGCTCCCCGGGAAACGGGTCGGTGTTTACCGTGAAACTGCCGGTGAACGAGGTACACCAAAGAGTAGGAAGTACGACGTAGGAAGTAGGAAGAAAGACGATGCGCTGGTCGCCTCGTCCCAGGTTCCCACAGTCCCAAAGTCCCCGAGTCCCCCCGTTCCCCCCTTCTCCCCTTCACCCGTTCTCCCCTTCTCCGTAGATGACAAATCTGTCATCTTCGCTTCATCTTCTGTTCATCCCCGCTCCGTATCATTATTCAGGATTGAAAGACGGCGATTCCTATGGAGAAGAAGGGCGAAGACGAAAAGAACATTACGATCGGATCAACGAAGGCGTTGATCGGAATCCTCGGGCTTGCCCTTGTCGCAGTTGCTCTTCTTGTGATCATACGGGTGTTTTTTCTCTGAAGCTATGCATTGTTCATAATCGTAAGGTGATCGAATGAAGCATCCACAGAGGTTGTCTCTTGTGGTGGCTCTTGTCCTGGTGGTCGGCTTTGCCGGAGGCATCTTCTTCATGACGAGCCTCGGGGCCAGCCGGCACGATTCGGATGAGCCACGCACATCCATCCCGGTGATAACGCCGCAGGGAAAGGACCTTCTGAACGCGTTCAGCGTCGCATTTGAATCCGCTGCTGCCAGGGTCAACCCCAGCATCGTGTCCATCTCGACAAAGTCAGTCAAGAAGGTTCGTGACCCCTTCGGTGAAATGTTCGGCGACGACATGATGCGCCGGTTCTTCGGAATGCCGAGGGGCGGCGAACAGAGCCAGACGGTGCGATCTCTCGGTTCCGGCGTGATCGTTTCGAACGATGGTTATATTCTGACAAATAACCACGTCGTCGACGGAGCGGACGAGCTCACGGTGAAACTCGAGGACGAAAAGAGTTTCAACGCAAAAGTGGTGGGACGCGACCCGCAGAGTGACGTGGCGGTGATCAAGATCGACGCAAAGGACCTGCCGGTCGCATCTCTCGGCAATTCCGACAGTGCGCGCATCGGGCAGTGGGTCATCGCTGTGGGGAACCCCTTCAACCTTTCCCACACTGTGACGGCGGGCATCATCAGCGCCAAAGGACGTTCCTCGATGAATCTGGCGCAGTATGAAGACTATATCCAGACCGACGCTTCCATCAATCCGGGCAACAGCGGCGGCGCGCTTGCCGATCTGGACGGCAATGTCATTGGCATCAACACCGCCATTTACAGTCCGAACGGCGCGGGCAATGTGGGCATCGGGTTTGCCGTTCCGATCAATATGGCGAAGAACATCATGCACTCGCTGATCGCTCACGGCAAGGTCGAGCGCGGCTATCTCGGCGTCACGATCCAGGACGTCAGTGAGAACCTGGCAAAATCGTTCGACCTGAAGAGCACAGAGGGAGCGCTGATCGGTGGTGTCCAGTCCGACGGCCCGGCTGAAAAGTCCGGGATCAAGATCGGCGACATCGTCACCGAATTTAACGGGAAGAAGATCCTGAACCGCGATCAGCTCAGCATGCTCGTCGCGCAGACTCCTCCAAAGACTCAGGCAGAAGTGAAGGTTCTCCGGGAAGGAAAGCCGATGGAGTTCACCATTACCCTCGCTGAACGACCCGCCAACGTTGCAGCGGCCGGCTCGGAAGAGAACAGCGAGGATTCGAAATCCAGCAAGAAGCTCGGGCTCTCCGTCCAGACGCTGAACAAGGATCTCGCGGACCAGATGGGAGTGAAGACGGACAAGGGTGTCGTGGTCACCGGTGTCACTCCGGGGAGCCCTGCGGAGGATGCGGGATTGCAGAAGGGCGATGTCATCAAGGAAGTCAACCGCCACGAAGTGAGAAACGCCGGAGATTTCGAGTCGCAGCTGAGCAAACTCAAGAAGGATGACGCGGCGGCACTCCTCGTGAAACGCGGGGACAACACATTCTTCGTAGCGATCGAAGGGTGAGGAACATGGAGAGCAGGTCGGAGAGAAGAGGAATCGTCAGGCCGCTTCGAACCGAATCGCGACAGACGCGGTTGAACACCGTGCGGGAGGACGCGTGATTCGAAGACAAGAGGACTGAGCGGTTCCCTGGTGGGAGATCGCCTGCTCAAACCGGACGTGGGTCGACTGAATAAGTCGACCCACGTTGTATTTTCGGCCGGACACTCAACACGCCGGTCAGCCCTCGCGAACTACTTTGACTTAGGGACCGTCAGACCGAGCGCCGTCGCATACCCTTTATTCACAACACAATGATCGAAGCGGCATCGTTCGAGATATTCACGAAGAATCCTCCGGACCACTGCCCTGTCCGGCATCGCGTCCCGGATCTGTCCGTAGTCAGCGCGCACCGTTTCGGCAAACTTGACGATCGTCGAATACCCATCCGGCAATGAGAAGGTGACGAGACAACTCTTGGCGTCAGGTTTCTTGTACGGCCAGAAGCACCAGCCGATCGAATTTCTCTCGAGGATCCCACGGAACGACGAGATCCAGGCATCGGTATTCTCCCCCGACTCGCCCATCCATATCGGAACGTCATACCTGTCCCGAAATTTCTTGTATTCCTGAATCTCCCGTTCCGTCGTGTCGGTCCAATACCGGTGAAAGGTGTAGGCCAGGCCGGGAGAAAACGGCGGCCCGAAAACCCGGAAGTCCGTATCCCACCGTGACCCGGCGAGAAAAATCACATGGTTCGTATCGACGGCACGGATCGCGGCGACCGCCCGCTTGTAGAACGGCTCAAGTTCCTTGCCGAGCGACGTGGTGTCGAAGTATGTCGCAATCGGTTCATTCAGAAGATCATAGCCGATGACCGTCTTCTCGTTCACGAACCTCCGGGCGATCCTGGTCCACAGCGCGATCGTTTGTTCCTGAAGGCCGGGGCTTTGAAGCAGCCATGGGTAGCCCCAACTGTCGTCGATATTGTCTCCGGTTTGCCCGCCGGGGGCGCAATGCATATCCAGGATGACCCACAGCCCCTCGGCATCGCACCACTCGACAAGCCGTTGCAGAAGGGCGAACCCTTCTTCGTTCCACTCCCCCGAACGGCCTTCCGAAGTGAAGAGACGGAAATTGAAGGGGACACGGATCGAGTTCAATCCGCATTGCTTGATGAACCGTATGTCGTCGCGCTTAATGTAGCTGTCGCGGTAGTCGCTCCAGAATGCCGCGGCATCTTCCGGTCCGATGAGCTCGGAAAACACTTCCTGGATTTTTCGCGGAGACTCTGCGCCCTTCTGGAACTTGAACATGTATCCTTCCGGCACCAGCCAGTTCCCGAGGTTGATGCCCCGCAGAATGACCGGGCGGCCGTCCGGCGCAACCAGATCTTTTCCCTTGACATGCACAAACCCGCCCGTCGCTGCCCGGACCCCTGCGGGGACAGTCAGATAGCAGGCAGCGACAAGACAACCTCCAAATACGATTGTTCGGAACATCGTGGAGCTCCCGTCAGGGCAACGTGATCGTCACTTTCTGCAAAATCGTCCGTGAAGAGCTTCCCACAAGGATCTCGTACTTTCCGGGATCGACAACCCACCCCTTTTGGGCAGGATCATAGTAGGCCAGGGATCTGTCGTTCAGCGGGAACTCGACCGTTTTCGTCGCGCCGGGTTCAAGCATCACCCTCGCAAATCCTTTGAGCTCATCGGGAGGACGCGGGACGCTGGGCGTTTCCTGGCGGACATACAATTGCGCCACCTCTGCACCTTGCTTCTTCCCGGTGTTGGTGATATCGACGGACACCACAGCCGAGAACGGTCGACCTGCCGCCGCAGGCGACACTTTGATATTGGCGTACGCGAATGTGGTGTAGGAAAGACCGTATCCGAACGGATAGGAGACGTCGAGTTTCTTCTCGTCAAAATACCTGTACCCGACAAAGATACCCTCCGCATAGTCAACCGCTCCCTTTCCCGGGAAATTGCCGTAAGCAGGAGAGTCCTCCCACCGACGGAGAAACGTCATCGGGAGTTTCCCGGATGGATTCACATCGCCAAAGAGGACATCAGCAAGCGCGGTCCCGCCTTCCTCTCCGGGATACCATGATTCGATGAGCGATGGCACCTGGGAAATCCACCCTTCAACACTGATGGGAGCGCCGGAGTTCAGGACGACCACGACATTCCTGTTCACCGCAACGAGCGCTTTGAGCAGGGCAAGCTGCTCGTCGGGAAGATTGAGTGTCTTTCGGTCGAACCCTTCACTTTCGAACCGATCGCTGAGTCCGGTTGCCAGGATGACCGCATCCGCTCCTTTCGCCGCAGCGACAGCGTCCGACAGCATCTCTGCGCCGGTTGTCGACCACCCGAATCGCATATTCGCCCCGCCTGCATGCTCATAGTACTCGATCTTGAGATCGTACTGGTGTCCCGCTTCAAGAGTTACCGGGGCGTGGTTCGCGATGGTCGAATGATCCGTCCAGTCGTCGATCACACACTTGCCGTCAAAATACAGCCGGACGCCGTCATCGCTTGTCGTCGTGAGAACATAGGCGCCACTTTTGGGTGCAACGAGTTTTCCGGTCCAACGGACGGAGAAATTGTCGTTCGGAACCGATGGGGCTGGACTTCCATTGTCCCAATCGAAATCAATCCGCCGATCAATTCTCGTCATGGCGGGTTGACCCTCAAGATTTCTGTTGGCGAAATACTCTCCTTTGAGTCCGTGGTCGGCATCTTCGGCACCGGAGGTGCGAAGCATCGATGCGTCGATGATCATCATATCGCCTTCAATCCAGCACCCCTGCGCATAGCGGATGGAAACGTCAGAGCCGAGTCTTGCCTTGATTCCGTCGAGGACGGACACGGCGTAGATCGGCGTCACTTCCGAACTCCCGCCTCCTCCGGGGCGCGCATACGCCGCGTTCGGTCCGATGACCGCAAGTGTCTTCAGCGAGGATCGGTTGAGGGGAAGGAGGTGGCCGTCATTCTTGAGCAGGACGATCCCTTCCCTCGCGACGTCGAGGGCGATCGCTTTGTGGTCGGCTGTATTCACCGCGCCGCTGTCACGCTCTGCACCATCGAACAGTCCAGCCCACACCATCGTCCGAAGCAGCCTGCGCACCTTGTCATTGATGGCGGCCTCAGAGACTGCGCCGGACCGGATTGCCGGCAAAAGGCTGTCGGCGTTCAGATGGTCACCGGTCGGCATCTCCACATCCAGACCGGCGTTCGCCGTCGGTATCGTGTGATGGACGGCGCCCCAATCCGACACGACAAAGCCCTTGAATCCCCAGTCGACTTTCAGAATATCGTTCAAGAGGTGGGGGTTCTCGCTGCACCAAAGCCCGTTGACTTTGTTGTACGCCGACATGACGGACATCGAACCTCCCTCGGTCACTGCCGCCTCAAAGGCCGGGAGATAGATTTCCCGCAAAGCCCGTTCGGAAACGGTGACGTTGGTAAAGTCCCGGTCGGTCTCCTGATTGTTGCAGGCGAAGTGCTTCGTTGTCGCCACCACTCTTTCACTTTGAACGCCCTTCACATACGAGGCCGCCATCCGCGCGGCGAGGTACGGGTCTTCACCGAAGCTCTCGAAATTCCTTCCGCCGAACGGCTGACGGTGAATGTTGACGCACGGACCCAGCAGCATATGCCGTCCCCGCGCCTTCGCTTCCTGCCCGAGCGCGGTACCGAGCTTCTGGATCAGGCCGGGGTCCCACGACGCGGCCATCATGATGCTGACAGGAAAAGCACTGGACTTGTCCCACCGGACGCCGACAGGACCGTCGGTCATATTGAGCGTAGGGATTCCGAGTCTCGGAATCGCTTTTGTCTCAAACCCTGTTCCGCCCAGCAGGGATATTTTTTCTTCGAGAGTCAGCTGCGAGAGCAGGCGTTCGATCCGCGGATCATCATTGGTCCCTGACGCCGTCTGGGCCGGAGTCCGCGCCTGGGGGCCAAGCTGGAACACGGCGATAACGCCGGCAAGCAGACAGAGCGCTCGTGAACGTGCCATGGATGTCTCTCCGTCGAATGAAATGGAAACAGCGTTTCCGGGATGACGTGCTTCAACTACGCGACAACGGGCTCGTGTCCTTTAAGGCCGTAGTATGCGATGTAGAGATAGCAGATCACCGGGAGGAAGAACGCATGATGAATGCCGATCGTATCGGCGAAATAGCCCTGTGCCACCGGGATCAATGCTCCACCAACGATAGCCATGCAGAGAATGCCCGACCCCTGGCCGGTATGTCGGCCAAGCTGTTCGATGGCCAGCGTGAAGATCACCGGGAACATGATTGAATTGAACAACCCGACCGCAAGCACTGTCCACATCGCTGGACTCCCGGAAAACACCATCGTCAGGACTACCAGGGTTGAAGCGCCGAAGGCGAGATAGGCGAGCGTCTTCCCCGGCTTCCCGGCACCGATGAGGAACACGACAAAGTTCACTGCAACGAACGCCAGGTACACTCCGGTCTCCGACCAGTCTCTGGTGATGTAGTATCCAAGAGCAATGGCAAAGATGAACACGAGCGCCATCAACAGATTGCGCCGGACCGTCTTGAGCTGGGCCAGCGTGATCGATCCGATGAACCGCCCGATCATCGCTCCTCCCCAGTACAGCGATACGTATTTCCCTGCGTCCGATTCCTTGAGGCCTGCAATGAAGGGCTGGCTCAGGTAGTTGACGAGAAAACTGCCGATCGAGACTTCAGCGCCGACATAGACGAAGATTCCAATTGCGCCCAGGACAAGATGGCGATATCCCCATGCGCTTTTATGAACGGTGTCATAGGACGCGCCTGTGGCATTCACCGAAGTGGTCGCCTCGATTACAGGAAGCTTGATCACGGCAAAAAGAGCGGCGATAAGGAAGAGCGCAGCCATGAGGACGAGATACGGCACCTGTACGGAGGATGCCTCCGCGATCTTGTATGTTGCTTGCTGGTCAAGACCGAGATGCCCGAACTCCGTCGTCGTCAGATTCGCCGTCGAAAGGATGAGAATGGATCCGATCACCGGTGCAATGGTCGTCCCCAGCGAATTGAACGCCTGGGTCAGGTTGAGCCGGCTTGAGGCGGTCGACGGAGGTCCAAGGATCGAGACGTAGGGGTTCGCCGCAACCTGAAGAAGGGTGATCCCTGAAGCAAGGACGAAGAACGCTCCCAGGAACAGCGGGTAGGACCGCATTCCCGCTGCGGGATAGAACAGCAGACATCCCAATCCGGCCGTCGCAAGACCGATGACGATCCCCCGTTTGTACCCGACTTTCTCGACGATCGTCCCCGACGGGAGCGACATGATGAAGTATGCCGTGAAGAAGGTGAACTGGATGAGCATCGTCTCGACATAATTGAGGTCGAAGGCGCGCTTCAAATGAGGGATGAGAATGTCGTTCATGCAGGTGATGAATCCCCACATGAAGAACAGCGATGTGAGGACCGTCAACTCGAACCCGTAGGTCCGGCCCGGCTGATGGGTATTCGGCTGAGAAACGGTTGGTGCTGGTGCTGTTGCCATCGTGGTAGAGCTCCGACGTGGGTCAAAGAGAAGTGAACGCTGTCATGCGTTCTTTGCATAAACTCTAATGTAATCAATCATCATGTATTGAGGAAATACCGTCGTGGCGTCCGGCGATCCCGGCCAGTTCCCACCGACGGCGACGTTCAGGACCATGTGGAAGCGCTTATCGAACGGCGGGCCGCTGGAAACAGAGAAGTATCGAACTCCGTCGACAAACCATTTCAAGGAATCGGGGGTCCATTCCAGTGAAAAGAGGTGGTATCCCTGTGAGAACTTTCTCCCCGGCGGAAGCGTGTCCGAACCGCCAAGTTGCAGATGCGGCTGGGTTGAAGTCCCCCAATGAACCGTCCCATAGACAATGCCCGGCAGGTGTCCCACCAACTCCATGATGTCGATCTCACCGCTGTAGGGCCAGCCACCGTACACCCAGTCTGTTGGGAGCATCCAGATCGCCGGCCAGAGACCACGCCCCTCCGGCAGACGGGCGCGGACATCCACTCTGCCGTAGAGCCAATCCCGCGTGCCCGAAGAATTCAGCCGTGCAGAAGTGTAGGCCTTTCCGTTGTAGGATTCCTTGAGGGCCTGGATGACGAGCGCGCCGTTCTCGATGAAGGCATTGCGGGCTTCGTGGGTGTAGTATTGCAGCTCGTTGTTCCCGCCGCCGCTCCCGTTGACTTCGTAGTTCCAGACGGTCGTGTCGATCGATGGACCGTCAAATTCATCGTGCCAGAGCAGCGCATACCCGGCAATCGACGTTGAATCTCCACCCGCCGGCGGTTCCACGGAGCCGTCCTTTTTGCAGCCGATGGCGACGAGGAAGGCAGCCAGAAGAACGGTCACTGTCGAAATTCGTTTTCTCATTTGTCCCGGTCGCTCATCGCGCAACAACCGTAAATGAACCCTCCGGCCCCTCCGCCGCATTGGGCGCGATCCAGACCTTGAACGTTCCCGGCTCCACGGCGAACTTCCTGTCCATCCCCGTGAAGGCAAGCGCCGAGACCGGAACGGCAAACGCGACGTGCGCCGTCGCCCCCTTCTGAATGGCGACCCTGCGGAATGCCTTCAGCTCCTTGACCGGCCGAGTCACGCTCGCAAACTCGTCGCGGACATACACCTGGACGACCTCAACGCCGTCCCGGTCGCCCGAATTCCTGACGTCGGCGCTGACGTGCAGCGTATCGTTCAGACCGAGTGTGGACGTCTTCACCTCAAGACCGGAATATGTAAATGTCGTGTACGACAATCCGTACCCGAACGGATACTGCGGCGTCGACGGGAGATCGAGATATTTCGACGTGAAGCGGTCGCTGTCGCTGGGCGGCCGCCCGGTATTCTTGTGATCATAATAGATGGGTACCTGTCCCACCGTGCGCGGGAACGTCACCGGAAGTTTGCCGGACGGGGCGTATTCGCCGAAGACAATGTCCGCAATGGCATTGCCGGTTTCCGTTCCGAGGAACCATGTTTCGAGGATCGCGGGAACATGCTCCGCTTCCCAGGGAAGCGCGAGAGGCCGGCCGTTCATCAGGACCAGAACCGTCGGGCGCCCGGCAGCCACCACGTCACGCACGAGCATTTCCTGCGCGCCCGGAAGTCCGATGAAGGCCCTGCAGGAAGCTTCACCGCTCATATCCCGGGACTCGCCGACCGCGAGAATCACCGCGTCGGCCTTCCGCGCAGTCGCAACCGCAGCGCCGATGTCCGCGGTTGTCGTATCGCTGATTCCGCAGCCGGGTTCGTAGAGGATCGAGACACCGGGCAGAGCCCGCCGCACGCCTTCCAGCAGACTGACAACGATATTCGTGTCAGCCGGACCGGCCCACGGCCCGAGTGGGTTGTTCTTGCTTGTCGCCAGCGGCCCGATCACTGCGAGTGTCTTCAGTTGCTTTGAGAACGGAAGCACGCCGTGCTCGTTCTTCAAAAGCACGATCGCTTCGCGCGCTTCATCCCTGGCGATGGCATGATGCTCCGGTGTGAGCGTCGACGCCTGTTCCCGTGCGGGACTGGTCGATCGGTACGGATCGGTAAACAACCCGAGCCGGAATTTGAGCCGGAGGATTCCCCTGACCGACTCGTCGATCGTCGATACAGCGACCTTGCCCTCCTTGACCAGAGCGGCGAGATTGTCCCTGTAGCAGCCCGACATCATATCCATGTCCAGACCGGCGTTGATCGCCCGTTCAGCAGCCTGCCTGGGGTCTCTGGCAAATCCGTGTGGGATCATTTCACCGATGGAATTCCAGTCGCTGACGACGAAGCCGTTGAACTTCCATTCGTGACGGAGAATCTCCTGGAGAAGATAGGGATTCCCGGAACTCGGCACTCCTTCGATCTCATTGAAGGACGCCATGATCGTTCCGGCCCCGGCTTCAATCGCTGCCTTGAACGGCGGGAGATACACGTCGCGAAGCGTGCGGTCCGAAACTTCAGCGGTGTTGTAGTCGCGGCCGCCTTCGGCAGCACCGTAGGCGGCGAAATGTTTCGGGCAGGCGATGATCGTTGTCGGGTCGAGAAGGCTTGTTCCCTGAAAGCCCCGGACATGTGCAACCGCCATCGCGGATCCGAGATACGGGTCTTCGCCGGACCCTTCGGCGATTCTTCCCCACCGGGGATCTCTCGCGATGTCGACCATCGGGGCAAACGTCCAGTGGATCCCTGCGGCAGAGGCTTCGATTGCCTGGATCCGTGCCGAGCGCTGGACCAGGTCGGGGTCCCAGGTGGCCGCTTCTCCGAGAGGAATCGGGAAGGTGGTCTTGAACCCGTGGACGACGTCGAGACCGAAGAGGAGGGGAATTTTCGCCCGGGATTGTGTGACCGCGATCTGCTGGAGTTCTCTCGTCGTCGCGCTGCCGAACACATTCAGGAGCGACCCTGTTCCGCCCTCGCGGATCAGTTCCCGCTGCTCGCTGTTGATGTGCCGACCTGCGGGGCCGCTGTCAAATCCGCCGGTATATTGAACAAGTTGGCCAATCTTCTCCTCCAATGTGAGCGTGGCGAGAATGGAATCGATCGAACGTTCTGTCCTCTGGTCGGCGGCGGGACCTTCCGAGGGAATTGTCTGGGCACGTGCCGCTCCGGAAAATGCGAGCAACGCGCCGGACACAAAGAGACTGAGTGAGAGTTTCAAGGGTTTCGATTGGTCTGTGATGGAAGAAAAAGGCCGCCCTGCGCTTGCGACGAGGCGGCCCCACTGGTCCCGGAAGGCTCTAGAAGCCCATTCCGATCGTGATTTTGTGGACGCTTGTCAGTCTGCCGAAATCCAAATAGCTATAGTCGGCCATCAGCGTAATATTGCCGAGAATCCGTTGCTTGACGCCGACACCTAGTGTAAAGGATTCTTCTGACTCTTTCAAGAAGAGGGCCTTATACCCTCCGCGAAATGAGAGAAGGTCGTCGAATGTGTATTCTCCGCCCACATTGACGCTTTCGTAGTCATCGCTCGGGTGCATGGCATCCACGGCGAGCGTGAGTTTGTTCATTTCACCGAGGTCCGGCTGATATGCGACGCCCACGCGGAAATTCAGCGGGAGCGCCCATTCCCCGGTTGACAACTCCGCGGGAATCCGTCCGTTGTTGCCGGAGTTCGTGGGGTCGGAGTCGTACAGCACGACGGAGTTTTGCCCCGTCATGTGCATTTTCTGCCCAAAGTTGGCAATCGACATTCCGAGGACGATCCCCTTGAACGGCGTGTTGTATTTCATCCCTACGTCGATCGCCAGCGCCGCGGCATCCATCTTCCAGATCCGCTCGTACACATATTTCGGATTGAACCCGATCGCGAAATTGTCGGTAAGCTTCACGGCATACGCGACGCTGAATGCGACCTGTGAAACATTGAACACCTCGCCCGTTCCGTCAGGTTGCGCAACCGTCGTCACTTTCATATCGCTGATGCTCGATGAGGTAATGCTCATCCCGAGGCTTCCCAGGCTCCCCAGCGTGATCGAACCACCGATGAAGTTGTATCCGATGTCGGCCAGCCATACGGTGTGGTCAAACATCACGCCGTTCCCCAGCGAGGCGATGCCTGCCGGGTTCCAGTAGAGCGTCGACCAGTCGTCCGCAACGGCCACAAAGGCACTCCCCATCGATGCGGCACGCGCACCCTGGCTGATCGAAAGGAACGCCGCCGCTGTTGTCCCTTTCTTCGAAACATCGCTTTTAAAGACCTGTGCAGCGGCCACCCCTCCTCCAAGGATCGAGAGGAAAAGGGCATAGACGATCGTTTTCATGTTCGTTGTCACCGTTGTGGTTTAGTTGATGACGGCAAACTTTCCGATATGGCTGCCGATACCCGGGGCATCGACGTGATACAGGTATAGGCCGTACGCGAGGTTCATGCCGTCGTCCGTCACGAGATCCCAGGGCATTGAGCCGTCCGCAGTGTTCGAGTCCTTCACGAGGGTTTTCACCAGATACCCCGCCACCGTGTAGATCCGGATCGTGCATTGCGCCGGCAGGTGGATGAATTCGATTCTCCGGTCGCCGCGCCCCGTTGAGAAGAGGGTCTTTCGCTCCCACGTTGCGGCCGCGACATAGGGGTTCGGGACCACATCAATCCTGCTGAGCTGGTTCTTCTCCTGCGCGGCATCGACATGCGCTCCATGCGTCTTGAATTCGAAATAGTCTCCCTGCGCGAACGGCTTGCGCGTCCGGAATACGAACCGATCACCATCCTGAGGAGGCTGAGGATTGATCCCCGGACCACGGTCCCACGTGAGCATGTAGGAGAGCGAATACGTGGTCGAATTCACATAGCCCTCGACGATACGGATCGTGTCGCCGAAGCTCAGTGTTCCGCTCCGGTCCGCGTCGTCAATGATGAATTTCGTTCTGTTCCCGCTGGTGACGTTGGTGATGTGGAAGTTCACACCCATCCTGGGGAACCGCGGCGGTGCGTCGAAAACCGCCGTGTCGACGACATCGGCGTACCAGCGGAGCTCGTAGTCTCCGGGCCAGGCCACATCCTTCGCGATATTGAGGTTGTCCCGCATCGGGCGGACGAACACGCCGGGAGTTCCTACGAGCCATCCTGTCGACGTGTCGATGATCGATACGGTAGTATCAATGTGGTAGGTCATCGTCAAGCCGTCGAACGGCGTGCTGAATACGGAGGGACCGAAGAACGTGCTGGCGAAATGCGACAGCACGGTATCCGTCGTCCCGGAAGTGTTCATCCGGATCAAACTATACGCCGTGGTGGCGTATTTGGGAATGGCGCCGCTGGCATCAAAGATCACGCGGTATGTTACGCCGTCTTTGATGGCACCCGGATCGAGCACGTCGAGGTGGATCGATCCGGTCCCGATGCCCTGCGAAACTTTCGAGAGTGATCCTTCGACCTGCGGTGGGACGTACCCTGCCGACGCCGCATTCGGCGTCAGGATCGCACAGTTGATGTCGATGAACTTCAGGTTCCCTGCGAAGTCCTCGGTAATGATCTTCGGCGATTCCGTCGGCTGCAATCCTGTAATACCTTTATTCGGATCCCCCATGTCGTAGGAGACGACGGCGTAGTAATACCGAACGCCATTCTGGACGGTCGTGTCCACGAACGAATGCTGCAATCCGTTATTCGATCCCCGCCAGAACCGGGCGCCGTTGATCCCGACAGGATCGGGGCCGGCGATGCTGTCTTTCAGGTCGAACTGCGCAAGCGGTTTCCAATAGCGCGGGCTGCCCTGGGAATCGGTAATCAGTTTGATATCGTTGAACTCGGCATCCTGACTCCGATAAACGAGGTACCCTTCGAAATCATACTTGTTGCCGAGGAAGGGATCGCGCGACCTTTCCGCCCTGGAATCCCAGTACAGATACACCTTGTGGTCCCCGGCCACGGCGTTGACGCGCGGCGTGTACGGTGGCTTGGAGAAATTGTAGTTGGCGTTGTAGATGTTCTGCACGGTGATCTTGTTGAACACCAGAGCGTCGAGATCCAGCCCGTTGATCAACGCCATCGAGAAACGCTCACGGTGTCCTTTCTTGAGCGGGAAGGTTCCGGAAGCAAAGACGATACCGATATTGCTGTTCTGGACGAGCGTGTCGAGAAACGCGTTGTTCATGCGTTTCCACATCACGTCGTCGTTTTTCGGCCAGACCCCTGTCGGACCCTTATCGCCAAGGACATTGAGCGCAACGGCGGTCAATCCGATCTGGTCGGATTCGTCCTTGTCGGTCTCGTCGAAATTCGGTTCGCCGTGCGTCGGTTTACCATCGGCTTCCCCTTCATCCGGACCCACGTACTGAAGGTCAAACGGCCCCACCCCGTCAGCACCGACATCGTCATTCAGCGGTTCGCCGAGGTCCCATTTGCCGTTCCCGTTCAGATCCGTGTACGGCGTCCAGTCGTGGTCATCGTCGATATTATTGTCTCGTGTCTCGTCCACCATCCCGTCTTCATCGTTGTCAAGTCCGTCCCATGGGTTCCCGGGGCTTTCGAGATACGCATAGCCGTAGTATCCGGTCTTCCAATTGTCCGGGTAGCCGACACCCCCTTCCGCCCAGGAGTAGCACAAGTCGAGCGTCGTGCTGTAGTACGCACTGTTCGCAGGGGTCGAGTTCTGGAAGCTCCCGACCCCCGGGTCGGAATAGAACCCGAACGCACACGAATCATAGTCATGATCCGAGATGTTGACAATGTCATAATGCCAGAAGATGCAGTCCTCAGCCAGTACGTGCGTCCACTGGAATCCGCGGACCTCGACGCGAATCCCCAGGCCGCCGCGACTGGAATCCGCGGCGATCGGGAAATAGTTGTACGGCTGACGCGTGAACTCCTGGTCCTTTGAATCATCGACCACAAAAAACGTCTCGAAGTCCGCATTCATGACGCCGCGTCCGAAGTACCCATACCAGTATCCGTCCCACGCGGCTGTGGTCCTGCCATCGGCGCGCAACGCAACCGGCCAATGTGCCGGCCATGACGCTGAATCGATGTTCACCGCTGGTTTGGGATCCTTGGACTGATCGTTGACGTAGCCGGGAAGCGGCTCAAGGTCCCATGGGTATTGTGGCCCGCGCAAAGGATCATAATCAAACTCTTCGCGATAATGCGCTTCGATCGGTGTGATCACTCTCCCGGTTGGAAGATACATCTTCGCGCCGATGAGCACTGTCAGCCCATCAATGTAGTTGTGTCCGGAACCTTTCGGCCACTCGCCGCCCATGCCGTCAGGCCAATGTGCGACTTCGGTCGTGTTGAAGTAGATCGTGCGGATGCGGTTGCCGTCCATCACGCCCTTTCGCTGGTACTGATAGTCTCCTTTCGCATCGTCGCGATACATCTGGGTTGACGTGCTCACTTGAGCGTTCGCTCCCGAAAGTCCTGCGAGGACGAAAACAAGGAGAGCAGAGAGGAATCGTTTCATGGGATTTTCTTTCATGGCTCAGAACTCCACAGACAGACCGAAGCGCACCTCACGCGGTGCGGAGAATGACGTCGGGTCGTTCAAATACTGGTCCACGGTGTTCAATCCATGGATCGTCCCTCCGAGAGAGGTGAAGATATCGAGGTTGGCCCGACCCGTGCTCGCGTTGACGTTCAACTCGTTCTTGATATCCAGGAGATTGTACACGAGCATGAAGGCATTCAGGTTGACACCGAACAGCGGGAAGGACTTTTCCGCGCGAAGGTCCACGTTGAAGAAGGCCGGCTTCCGTCCGCCATTCTCAAACCGGAGTCCCTGTGAGGTGCGGACATCTTCCGTGTATGGATAGGCTGACCCGTACTGAAAGATCAGGCTTGTTGTCCAATCACTCGGTTTGCCGACAGTCACCGTGAGGTTCAACGTGTTGCGCTGATCCCAATCGAGCGGGACCACGGTCTTTGGCGTCTCGACGGGTGGGTTTGTCTGATTATTATAAAAGACGGTCCTCGGGTCCGAAGCATTGCCTTCGGCGATCTGGAAGGTGTAGTCCGCCTTGACACTGAAGTAGTTTGCGAGCCGGCGCTCGACGGAGAGGACGACGCCGCGAACATTGGCATAGTCGCGGTTGATGAACCGCGCGTATTCCCGTCCGTCATAGGTCTGGATGATCTCCATGCCGAGGTAATTCCGGATGTCCCGGTAGTACGCGGAGGCATCGACCGAGATGGCATCGAACAGGACCTGCTGCAATCCGATTTCATAACTGACGGTGCGCTGGGCGTCCAGGTCGGGATTCCCCGTGATCGTGGTGAGTGAGCCCGCGGAGGAAACCAGGTACTCGGAATTTGTGTAGAGATTGTCGTAACCCGGGATCTGGAAGAAATGCCCGTACGAGAAGTGGACGATCCCCTGGTCGGTAATCGGGAAGGAGACTCCAAGCCTCGGACTGACCTGATATTTCTTTGAAGCTCTCTTTAGAACTCCTGCCCCCGGGAACGTCGGATTGTTCGTCGGATTCTTCAGATCCGCCGGGTACGATGCCGCGGGATTGAAATAGTCGAACCGGATGCCGGCATTGATGATCATGATGCCGTATTCCATTTTGTCCTGGATGTACCCCGACAACTGGACCGGCTTCATCAGATAGGCCTGGTTGCCAATGGCGCCAAGGTTCGGGTATCCGAGGGTGAAAACGGGATTGCCGAGTGTGTCATACACGCCGGCGGTCATGTTCACCATATTGTACCCGTGGCTGTAAAGCCTGAAGAGATCCGCTTCCACCCCTGCACCGATCTTGTGCTCCTCCGACACCTGCGATGTGAGAGCCCACTGAAGGAGGTGCGTTCGGGTGCTGCGCTCATACCGGCTGGCGTAGTTCCCTCCCGAACGGAACGTGTAGTTGGATTGTGGATCGCCCCGATCGGGATCGACGTAACGCGGGTCATAGGGATTTCCGTACAGGTAGCCCCGATAGTCGAAATAATTGTAGGCGTACTTCAATGTATAGAACGTGCTCTGCGTGACGGCATGCGTAAACTGGAAGTTGTACATCTGGCCGGTGTGGTAATGATTCATCACACCATCCGGCACCCACTTGTACGATTGATCGAAGTACTTATTCCAGGAATGTTCGTAGTTTCCTGAAAGGGTGATTTTCATGTTGGAGAACGCGTAAGCAAGTTTCCCGGTCCCGGAAGCGCGGCGGCTGGGATTCATCGAAACATACGCCCCGTCTCCTGTCGGTGTATAAGGGTTGTTGTCGTCCGTGTTATAGATGCGTTGGCCGTACAAATATCCCTCTTCGTCCAGATACCGCCCAGCGGCGAAGAGTGTGAGGCCATCCCAAACCAGCGGCCCGCTCAGGGTTCCTTCCACGTCGCGCGTCCGGGGAACGGAGTAATGGTTCAGATGTTCAAAGACGTCGGTGTGCGTGGTGACGAAATCTCCGACATACCCGGAGATCGACCCGTGATAGTTTGATGAACCCTCCTGCGTCACAATATTGACAACCCCGGACATCGCCTGGCCGTATTCCGCATTGAACGCACCGCTGATGACCTCCATCTGACTGATCGACGAGTTCTCCACGGTGAGCCCGCGTCCGTTGTTGTACGGGTCGGTCACGGAAACACCGTCGACCAGGTACAACACTTCGTCGCTCCGGCCGCCGCGGAAGTGGCCGCCGATCACACCCGCCTGAAGATTGATCACCTGGTCAACGTTTTCGACCGGCATCATCTTGATGTCGTCCGACGAAACGGTGACGGACGTCGATGTGAGGTCCTTCTGGACAAGCGGTCGCTCGGCGGTGATCACGATCTCCGCGACATCGACGGTGGAGGAGTTCATCCTCACGTCGAGGTCCGTGGTCAGGTCGATCTTGACCTCCACGTTGCGGATGACCGTTTTTTGATAGCCAACCAGGCTCACGGAGACGGAGTACTTGCCAGGAGGGACGTTGTTAATGAAGAAGTACCCGTCGATGTTGGCTGCTGTCCCGAGTTTCGACCCATCGATCACCACGCTCGCGCCGGGAAGCGGCTCTTTTGTGTGACTGTCAAGAATGTGACCGGCGATTTTCCCGGTCTGACCGGCAACAGTCAGTCCGGCGAAGAGCACCAGCGCTGCGGCGACGAGCGCCAGTCTGCGCGATGCATCGGGACACGGCTTCACGGCATTCTTCCTTTCATTGAGAATCGAATCGCGGAGCGCGGAATCCAGCCGGGCCGGCCGATGCGGGAGGCGGAACGGCGTTCCTCCTCCGCGCATCGGACAAGCCCGCAATCATCCATCAGCCTTCGTGTTTCCTTCAGCCTACTTCACGAGGGCCATTTTCTTCACATCGTGGAACGTGCCTGCCTCGATCCGGTAGAAATACACGCCGCTGGAAAGACCGCCGCGGTAGTTCGAGGAATTGAAGGCAGCCTGGTGAGGACCGGCACTCTGGACTTCACCGTTCACCAATGTCGCGACCTCACGGCCGAGCACGTCAAACACCTTCACGGTGACCGGGGTGGCCTTGGCCAGATTGTACCGGATCATTGTGCTGGGGTTAAACGGATTCGGATAGTTCTGTTCCAGCGTGTACACGAGCGGAGTGGCCCCGTTGGGTGTCACACCGTTCACCGTCATCCGATCGCCGATCCACGTGTGCGTCCAGTAGAACATATCGGACCACGAGTTGTCGTTGTTGAGATTCGAGTAGCACAGGATGCCCTCGCGGGTATTACTTCCCACTGCATCGTTATCGTTGATCGAGAAGTCGATCGGGATCCGCATCCCCTCCTCAAACGAGAAGACGACATCGTGGCGGGACGGTATAGCCGCCGCGAGCGTTGTCAGAGGTATCTTTGCTTCGACATTGTATCCGGGGAGGAGACCCTTCTGGACCCAGGCGTAGTTTGCTCCGGGGGTTATGATGTTCGCGCCGCCGTCGTTATCGATCCGGATTCGATTGATTGAGAACCGGAGGTGGTAGTCAGGGGTCGCACCGCCTGTGTACCCCTTGTGATGCTTGCCTCTCCAGTCGTACAGTCCGATGAAGAGGTCGGGGGAATCCCATTGGTAGTCCGTTCCGGTTGTGTCGGCACTCACGACGTCATCCGTTACGTCAAATGCCACGTACAGGTTGCTTGCATCAAACGCGATGTACGCCTTGACGGAAAGATCGGCGTCATTCGTAATCACCGTGTTCGTTGCGGCATGCGCGGTCCCGCTCTCTTTCGAGAGGATGATCGGGGTAATGCCGGACCACTCGGAGAGATCACCGTCGGCGACAAACGACGTTGGTGCGACTTTCGAGATGGTCGGGACGCCCTTTGCCAGCGACGTGACGGGGGTCGACATGACCCCGGCAGTGCTGAGATTACCCGCAGCGTCCTTCGCGGTGACGCCATAGTAGTAGGTGAGGTTCTGATCCGTTTTCGGAGCACGCAGGATATGCTGCGCAAGTTGCGTCCCTGTGGGGGTGTCGTACGGAGGGACATCTTCCACGGTGGGATCCGTATAGTCTGTCCACGCCTTGTCGGAGAAATACACGTTGTATTTCGCCCCCGGCTCGCCGGGCGTGTCGGTCCAGGTGATAAGATTGATGTAGTTCGAACCGTACGCAAGGATGTCCGCCGGAGGACTCGGCGGTATCGCGTCGATGGTCGGGTTGCCGGTCCAGAGATTGGTGATGTAGATGACTTTGCCGGCTTTGCCTGAATTCTCGGCCATGATCCCGAACTTGTTGATCATGGAGGAATCGAAATTGAGGGCTCCGTCTTGAACAACCATTGCGCGCAGAGGCAGCGCATAACTGTGCCACAAAGTATCAGCGATAGGCTGGAAAACAGTTCCCCGTTTTCCGCTTGCCGATTCAAACTGCGCTCTTAACGGTCCGACGCCGGTATCGCACTTCATATAGAACTTCAAGCTGTCCACCGACCATGCGCCGCCAAGATCAAACACAGGCGCAATATCACCTCCCCATCCCGTCCACCCATCACCCTGGATCCACTTCATGGCACTGCCATTGGGGACAAAGCTCGCTCCCGGAACGACGGAGAGTGCGGAGTTCCCCCAGGTCCAACTTGTGAAGGACGACATGAAATCCTTGCCGGTAAACATCACCAGCGGCGATACGCGATGGCCGAACCGGGTGAAGTTGTCATACATCACGGTCATCGAATCTGCATCGATGGTCGTGGACACTGCGACTAGCCTGAAGCCGATGATTTTGTCCATGTCCAGGATGCTGTTGTTCGTGGGCATGCTCCAGCTCGTCGGGGCGTGGATGAATCCCGTGGTATCAGGCAGTTCGACGCCTGTGGTCGGGCGCGCCGTCAAGGGGATCCGGATATTTACCCAGCCGCCGGTTACGGCGTCCAGCAACGTGGGATGCTCATAAATCAGTTCTTCCTTTGTGCCACCCGATTCGATCTGGTCAATCAGGTGAAGACGGAATACGATGTTCGCAGGGGTTGCCGGAGCCCTTGTGACTTTCATCCAGAAACTCAAGGAGTCGCTGGAACTCCAGTCCTGCGTGGCCGCAAAGTCCATTCCGATCATCGCATACGTGCCCCAGGAATGGGTCGAGGCAAGCATGATCTCTTCCTTCACGGCTGCGCCCGATCCGCTAACGCGGTCAAGCGTATCCGACGTGAAGATATTTACGGTGGCCCCTTCCTTGAGGTTCTGGTACACCGTATCTGGCCGTGGGGTATCGAAACTGTCTATCGTCGTCTGTGCGAAGAGCGACGTTGTCGTCGCGATCAGCACGACAAGCAAGAATTTGAGTCGCATATCTGAACCTCCTTAGTGGATTGGATCGTCGGGCTTCTCTACGGGAGCCCCGGGAATTCAAGGAGAAAGAATTCACTGCTGGAGCTGAACACCAGATGGTTATGGGAACGACCTCATCGCATTCTCCCGGTGAAGTGGGTGGATTCGTGATTTGCGTGTGCATCGGACTACAGAAAGATCTCGCGGATATACACCGGCAACGGGCTGTCGTGGATCACGGCATCGGGGGTTTTCAGGAGCGACCGAACCCTGGCCGTGTCGATGGCGACGTGGTAGCGCGCCTCAAGTGCTGGCAATTCTGTCCGAAGAATGCTGTCCGCTTTCGCATCCCGTGCCAGACTGGTCATATTGAACTTGAAGAAGACCTGTTCTTCCGAAACGGGCGACAGCGTCTTGAACCGTTCGACGTCGTCCGGCGACACCGCAGTTGCGCCGCGTCGTGACGTGTAGTACGCATTGGCCAGCGTTTCATCGCGTTGAAGATGATACTCGTACAGCACCTCCGGGTCGTCTGCCAGACCCTGCCGTGCGGCTTCCTTGAGGAGATACTGGTTCCGCACGATCCCGCCGATGGCATTCTTCAGATTCTGCGGTGTGCGGACGCGCGGGCGCAGCGACCCGGGCATCGTCGCCAGCGCGGCGATCAATTCCTTCACGGTCAGCTGCCCATCACGATGCGTTGCCACAACCTGTCCGCCGATCGCGTTGAGATCGACATCGAGGATCTGAATTTCGTCGCCGGTGACGTAGACACTCTGCATGTTCATCGGATCGACATGGGCCTCTTTGACCCGCCTCCCGAAGTACTCTGCCACCTGCCAGAAAACGTTCGCGTTCAGCCGGAGATCCTTGTCCCGCATCATCGTCGCGATATAGTGCGATGCGATCGAGTCCGACTGCCGGTCTGCGATCAGTTTGTCGATCTTCTCCTTCTGCTCCGCGAAGTCATTTTCAGAGAGGAACTTTTCTTCCGATCCGCCGACCAGCTTCACCATCGCGAAGCCCCCTCCGGAACGAATCGGACGGGAGACCGCGTTCAGGCCGCTGGTGAACAGGAACTGTTCGAGCTCGCGGGGAACGGAGCCGACCTTTGCCGCGGTTTCCTTTCCGACGCGGAGCGAAGAATCCGGCGGCACAGGAATGCCGGAGATCCCCGTGTTCCTGAATTGCGCGAGGCAGGCGAGACACCGGGCGGAATCGCGGGCGAAGACATACTCGTAGTCAACGTTCTTTTTCATCCACCCGTACAGTTGCCGCTCCTCGCGTTCGCTGATCGTGACCTTTCCCCGCACTTCGCGCCGGTAGAGTCCTTTGATCATCTCCTTCTCTTTCAGGAAGCCCAGGTAGCCCCGCATCAAGCTGTCATTCTCGAGCCCGAGCTTTTCCGCTTCCTGCGCATAGAGCTTCTGCGTCACCAGCGCGCCGGCTTGCGTTAGATACGACTGGATCTCTGTCTCGCCGCGTTTCCACGCCGGATGCAGCAGATACGACCTGTGCAATTCCTTGACGTCGATCATCCGATCGCCCACATGCGCTACCGCGTCCTTCGGGGGTTCCTGGGTGCTGCATCCTGCAATTGTCAGGGCAGCAAAGCCTATTGCCTGCCAAAACCATTTCATGATTTACCAACGTCGAGATGTTTATGGAGCACTGACGCCGCACCATCCACGGGCATGACGCGACGGCCGAGGAGAAGACTCATGACAAGACAAACGAGCCCGACGGCAAGGAACAGTCCCAGCGGGAAGATTGCCGAGGTTTCCCAGTCCGCTCCGGTCGCCGCGATCACGGAGAAATACCCGCCCGCGATCAACCAGCCCGCCGCAACCGAAGCGATCGCTGCAATGGCGCGCACCTTCGACCAGAAGAGCCCCAGCACGGCGACGGCGACGATCGGCGCGACGAGAAGCATTGTTGCGTGAACCGTGGTCAACACCAACGCCCCCTCTGCTAGGAGGAGCGTCGACACGGCGAGTATCGAAACAAGGACGACAAGTGTGACCGAGATCCTCCCGATCAGAACCAGACCCGCATCATCGACCGAGGAGCGGAACCGCCGGAAGGCATCCATGGTCGTCACGGTCGAGATCGACATGAAGTCCGCCGAAAGCGACGCCATGGCGAGCGCAAGAATCGCCGCACCGAGGCTTCCGCGTGCAACGCCCGCCCGGCTCAGATCAATCTGAACCAGCCCGTGATGACCATCGCTGATCAGTGCAATGATTGCCGCGATAAGGAGAACGGCTGCAGCGATCGTTCCTCTCCTGACTGCACGGGGGGAACCCGCGGCGAAGACGCGTTGTGCGGACGACTGGTCAAGACACCCGTGCCACACGCCGAGCATCGCCATTGCCAGAACGAACGCGACCCAGGAATCCACCGGCCCCGCGGGCTTGAAGGGGATAACCAGGGCGCCAAGAGGTACCTGCATCAGCGCGACGACGATGATTCCGACGACTGCCACGATTGCCTGAACCCTCTGCGCCGCTATCACGGCGGGGAACCCGCCCGAGAGCGCAAGAAGGCCGGGCAGCACCACCATGAGCAACCCCGTTGAAAGCGGCTCCCACCCGGCCGTGGATTCGAGAAGACGTGTCCCCAGAAAAATCGACAGAGGGATTCGCACGCAGAGAAGGAGAATGGTATACAGGACGCCCATCACCAAGCCCACGTTCTTTCCCATCCTGCGTTCCAGGATTTCCGGAACAGTAAAAAGGGTTCTCCCTTGGAACAGTTTCGCGTAGAGCAATCCGAGCAACAGCAATCCAAACCCGAACGCCACGGCAAGGATCAGGATCGACGTCCCGGCGAAACCGGTAAAGAACCCGATAGGGAGAAGATTCCACAGCGACCCCGCAAACAGCGTGAGGCCGATCGTGATTGCCCCGGACGACCGGTCTCCGAGGAAATATTCCGACGGGGTCCGGCGCAGCGGAAGACGGACCGCCGCGAGTCCAAAACCCGCCGCAACCAAAAGGGAGAGGAGAACGATGAGGCCTTCGTATGTGCGTCCGAGAGGTTCCAAGGATTCGTCGTTGCGTTAGTCTGTGAGTAGACAGGGGACAGGGACAGGGACAGGGGACAGTGGACGGCATCGGACAATTCATAATTTCTGTCTGCCGTTAACTGTCAACTGTCTACTGTCAACTGTCCACTGTCATCTGATGAGCAACATCGCTTTCGTTGCCGTGAAATTGTTCGCCGTGAGTCTGTACAAATACACGCCGCTCGCCAGTCCTGTTGCATTGAAGATGAATGGGTACTTCCCCGCTGGATACTGGCCGTTGGCCAGGACCGCCCTCTTGCTAAGCACATCATTGACGACCAGCTTCATGTACTGTTCCCTGTCAACCTGCCCACGACGCACGTTGCCCTCGTCCACTGCGAACCTCCACTGTCGACCACTCCTCCCACGACAACTGTTCGTCGTCGGATTGAACGGATTCGGATAATTCTGTTCCAGCGCAAATGCCGTCGGTACCGGTGCTTGCGTCCCTATGGCCTCGACCACTGCAGTCTCACTCGATGCCTTGAATGCGCGGTAGGCATTTCTGATGTGATCGGCGACGGGCTTCACGGTCGTATGATCCATCTTGTAGACGCCCATCGTCTGGGCGCCTGTCGTCTGCTGAATCGTACACCAGTCGAAGATGCACCACCACGTTGACGCGGCGAGCGGCATCCCCGGGCGATAGATCCCATTACTGTCGACCGCTGCGAATTGGCTGAACGCCCTGAACGTGTTGTCGAACACCGTCTCCTGAGCGGCCGCGGAACTCAGATTCTCGGTCGACCAGTACCCGAATTCCGTATCGATGATCGGTTTGTCGGGGTAATTTGATAGGGCGTTCACAAGGAACTGGACCGTCCCTGCGAAGTTTGAGCTCCCGTAGAAGACCCCGAAATACATCGTCCATCCAGCAACGTCGCAGAACGCCTGCGTGGGATCCCCGGAGCCAGGCCTGTCGGCCGCAGCGGACTCGGTCACAAACCGACCATCGGGATATTGCGTGTCGAGCTCGGCATTCAGTCGTTGAATGTACGCTCCGCGGTTCGTCTGATCGAGACACTCGTTGCACGTGCTCCAGAAGAGGATGCTCGGCCGGTTGCGATCGCGGAACACCATCTCGCGCCACATCTGCTCATGAATGTGCCGGTGAAGATCCTGGTTCGCCCATGCATCGGCTTCGTCGAACCACCAGACCGGAATTTCTTCGAGCACGGCGATGCCGAGCCGGTCGGCGAGGAGGTACGTGAACGGATGGTTGGGGTAGTGCGCCGTCCGCAGGAAGGTCGCGTTCAGGTCCACAACCTTCTCCAGGTCGGAGTAGATCACCGAAGGGGGAACGCTGCGCCCATATTGTGCATGATCTTCGTGACGGGCTATCCCGGGGAAGAACATCGGCTTTCCGTTCAGCACAACGCTGTTGCCATGCGTGGAAAGAACCCGAATACCGAACTGAACGCACTGCTCGTCGACCGCAACCGCGCCGTTCTTGAGCACCGCCCGCATGATATAGAGGGACGGGTGCTTCGGCGACCAGAGTTTCGGCGTCGGGATGACCAGCGTGCTCCTGATGGCTGAGGCTGTATCGGAGGTTGCAGTCGCGCCGACGGATTGGCTCACAGCAAGAGCGCCGACCAGGTCCGCGGGGGACTCGGACTGGATCGTCGTGGAGTCAACCAGGGCCTCATAGACTTCGAACGTGATCGATCCGTTGAAGGATGCCCCCGAGCGATTCCAGAGCACGGAAGTCACCTGGAGTGAACCATCAATGGACCGGGGAACGACTTCGGTCCGCGCGATCGACACAGTGTTCGAAAACTCGAGGTAAACGTCGTGGATAATCCCCGTGTAATTGAACCAGTCGGGTTTGTGGTTCTGATTCCCATACGGGACGATATCGTCTCGAGAACCCCACGGTGGATTGTCGACACGCACGACAAGAACATTCGCCGAATCGAACCGGAGAGCCGGGGTCGCGTCGAACGCAAACGATGTGTACCCGCCCTCGTGGTACCCGAGGTAGTGCCCGTTCAGCCACACATCGGCGATGTAGTTGACGGCGTAGAAATTGAGTCGAGCGAATTGTCCCAGAAGCGAGTCGGGGAGAATGAAGGAACGACGGTAGTAGACTCCATCCTCGTAATCCTCCGGCCGCACGTTCACGCCGTTCATCGTGTTCTCCACGGCTGGCAAGGCCTTCGTGGGCCAGGTGCTGTCATCAAAGCCCGGAAGGTTTCGGCCCGCCGCCTCTGCCAGGAGCGCGGCGAATCCTGAGGAATCCCTGAGGCCAAGCGAGAGATCGTGATTCGCCGTGAAGCGTTGCTTGTGCCAAACCCCGCCAAGATCCACGGTGGGACGATGCTGCTTCTCGAAGGAGGGGACCGGCATGCCATTCTGGAATGGAATGGAGACCTGAGCGACCGACTTCACTTCGAACGTCGCTGGGAGCGCGCCGATCTGCGAAAGTGACACGGTGGAGGACAGCAACACTGATACACCGATAAGAAATCGGTATCGCGGCATCATACAGAGCCCGCTAGTGAAGGACGTCGTCGAGTGTTAACTGGCACGCGGTGATGTAAGCCGAAGAGATCGCCTTCCGGAAAAGGAAGGCGATTTCCTCTGTCGGACCTTGAGAAGGTTGGCGCAAAATCTGGGGTCGAATGATTGCGCCGGTAAGCAATTTACAACTGGTGTGCCAAGAGGGATTGTACGATTCTACGCCGAAGGAGGGAGTTCTCGACAACGATCCGCTCGCGACTTATCGTCCTGATAACGGAGGCGTTATCAATTCGTTATCGCATCACGATAATCCTGTGTGTAAGTCGGCGATCATTTTCATGAAGGGTAAAGAAATACGCGCCGCTCGCCAACCTGTCGTTGGTCCAGCGGTATTCGTGAGTCCCGGCGTTCATGACGCCAAGTTGCACCGAGGCGACCTGCCGGCCCAGAGTATCGTGGACCTGCAGTGCGACGGAACCGGCCACAGGAAGCGAGAAGCGGACCATTGACGAGCCGTTGTACGGGTTTGGATAGACGGAGAATCCCCATTGGGGTACTTCCTCTGATGATTGTCGCATCCCGGTCGGGCCCGAGACACGTTCTATCACGATTCCGCTCAAGGTCGTCGAATCGACCGAGGCCCCCATCCAGATATTGAGGATGTTGTCGGAGACAACCACCGTCGGAGCTACGGCATCATATGCAGTCAGAAGTCCCACCTGCTGAAAGAGATCAAGATCGGTGAAGAGTACCTGTCCCTGAATCTTCGCGCTGAAGACTCTTTTTCCGACCGAGGCATACCGATTCTCAACCATTTTCAGAGAAACGTTGTATGTCCCATTTGGCACGCGGACGGTATACCCCGCAAGACCATGGACGATCGATCGGTATACTTCCGGCTCTGTCGTCCCCGCGATGGATAACGTCCCCGGAACGGACACACCGATCCCGCCTATACCGCCGTATTCTTTCGATGCCGACCATGTGGAGTCCGCAAGATATCCGTCGGAACCATTTCCACCGACGTCGATCCGGATGGGAAACGTGAGCGGCATAATGACACGGACATGGTTGAGGCCCATAGTATTCGGAGACGACGCCTGATCTTGAACGTTTTGACCAAAGAGGATGAAGGGCGTGGCGAGATCCAATCCTGCAACAGCGATGTCGATTGTCCGTTGATCGGCACGGAGTTTCGCGTTCTTATAGGTGAGATTTCCGCCGAAATAGTTGGCCACATTCTCCGCCGTCGCAGCACTGACGGGTTCGGAGAAGCGGACGACAAGCGTTGAGTCATATGCTCTTGCCCAGAGGAGCGAAGGCGGATCGACATCCTCGTCAGGAATCGCTCCGCCCGCATATCCGCTCGTCGTATTGGAGGTGAGACAGAGGATGAGATAGCCGTCCTGGATGACAGCATTGTCTGTGACAAACTGCGCATTGTTCCCATCCCAGGTGTGTGCGGCCTTCTGCCACCGCGATGCGTCGAACGTCAAGAAATCGTCTGTCCACTGCAGGATGAAGTTGTCGCCTGACCCCGGGGTATACGCGTAATATTTCACCCAGTCGTAGTAGGCATAGACTGGAAGCTGGCTGGCGGAGAAGGTCCCGGCCCAGTCCACGGCAGACGGCTGCCACACATTCATCATGATCTTCTGCGGCTCGGTGAGAAGGGCGATATGGCTCCCGAGCTGACGGTACACTTCTTCTCCATCCACGCGCCAGGCGACATAGTCGGGCGTCCATTCGATCCCGATGATGTGGAATCCCGCATGCGGATTGAACGGCACAACCTGCCGCTGGACATGGTTGTCGGCCTGCGTCGGGACGATCGTGTTGAACTGCATCTCGTTTGAGTACCTTCCCATGGTCTCGACGTCGATCTCATTCCAGGGCGATGCGGGATCGTAGTAGGTAAAAAACGATGAGAGCATGCCGGAGACCGGTGCCGACCGCATGCGGACTTCAAATCTCCCGTACGTCATTGTGCCGATCGTCCGATACTCCGCGCCGCGGTAGGGCTTTTGCGCCATTGCCTGCATTGAGATTCCCAAAGCGAGAGCAATGAAAACTGTCACGAAGCTTGCCGATTTCATCATGTGTCGCCCTGGCAATTTGTCTGAAACTTTCCGCGCCCGCCAACCTGATCGTGTTCTCTGCGGGCGCCAATCTAGTATCCCTGCCCTCCCACATGCATCCCGGTTGTCCATCGACTATTGCCCGTCTCGAACGGAGTTCGAGACGAGGTCTCGTCCCGCCATGGGCGGGACGGATCCACTGACCATTGACTATTGATCTTTACTTGATGCCGAGTTCTTTGCACATCCGGTGATAATTCGGCGGCGCAAGGCCGAGTTTCTTTGCCGCCTCAGCATCCGACGACGATTGTTCACGGATGAAGCGGAAGTATTTATCGCGGACAAGGTGTTCCATCTGCCGCCACGACGGAGCTGCGTCGCCGGACTGAATGTCGATCAGGAAGCGATGCTCATCTGCCGGACCCCTCACACGCCTTCCGAGGGCGATCTCTGTCTGCGCAACTGTGATCACGCTTGTCCCGTCGAATGCAAGTCGCTGGACCACATTCTTGAGCTCACGAACATTGCCGGGCCAGTCCTGCTGTTCAAGCAGGCGCAACGCCTCGTCGTCGAACGCCGGGCAAACCCTGTTCATTTCCATCGAAAACTGAGCCATGAAGGTATCAATGAGCGACCGGATGTCCTCACGCCGTTCCTTCAGGGAAGGGACTCGGATGGGAAGCACGTTGAGGCGATAGAACAAATCTTCACGGAAGCGCCCCAGCTCGACCTCGTGGAACAGGTCCTTGTTCGTTGCGGCAATAATGCGCACATCCACTTTGATCTTTTCCGTCCTCCCGATCTTTTCGATCTCTCCTTCCTGGAGCACCCTGAGAAGCTTGACCTGCGCCGGCCCGGGCATCTCGGCAATCTCATCGAGGAAGAGCGTTCCGTGGTTTGCGACTTCGAAGAGGCCGAGCTTGCGTTGATTCGCGCCGGTGAATGCTCCCTTTTCATAGCCAAATAGTTCGCTTTCAATCAATTCATGCGGGAGACTCCCGCAATTCACCGGGACGAAATTTTCGAATCGCCTCCCGCCCGAATAGTGAATGTTCAGCGCGACAAGCTCTTTGCCGGTCCCGGACGCTCCGGAAATGAGCACGGGAGCGGACGTCTCCATACACTTTTGCATTTCCCGCCGGAGGTCCTCGATCACCGGCGAGCTGCCGAGGATTTGCTTCCCGGCCAGGATCCCCTGAATGGTCTGCGCGAAACGCTTTTTTGATCTGCTTTGCTCCCGTTCGAGCTGTCTCTTCCGGAAGGCATTCACGATGCTCAGGATAAAATCCGTCGGCTGGTAGATCTGGTCTTCGATGTCACCGGGGTACTTGGTGCAATACCAGAATGCTCCCGCCTGCATCAACCGGTTCGCAAAGTCAAAGTCAGTGATGTTGATCGTCATTTTCGTGATCACGATGATCTGGAGTGAAGAATCGATCCGCTTGATCTCACGGATCAGCTGTTCACCCATGAGCCCGCCGGCGATCTGAAAATCCATGATCACGAGGTCGAACCGGTCTTTCCCGCTTTTGAGCAACCCGATTGCGTCGTTCCCATTGGAGACCGTGTCGCTGATCTGGATGCGGTCGGCAAAGGGAATCAGGGTGTTCAACACCCGTCGGACATCGAACTCCTCGTCCTCAATCAACAGGATGCGTATGCGTTCACCGTCGAGCATAGTGGACTTCCCATCGAGTGTATCGATTGATTCCTGGCGTCACCGGACCACCGTCGCACAACTATCCGGGGAGTACCGCACTGCCGGTCCCGCCGGAGGGAAGGACCGCAGGCGTTGGGTCCGTTCCACGCCGGGACGCTTCGTAATGAATGGTAAAGGTGAACCTGGCACCGCCCGCCGGGTCGTTGTCGGCATCGAGTTGCCAGCCACAGCGCTGTGTTGCGATTTCATGCGCCAGGTAGCACCCGTAGCCGGAATGCCGTCCATCGGACGACTTCGTCGAAACGCTTTCGAGGAACACCCGGCGGACACCCGCCGTGTTCTTGACGAGAAGGCCCGGCGCCAGGCCGACACCGTTGTCTCGAATAACGATGGTTGCCGTTTCCGACGCGCGGTCATAACTGCTCGTCACCGAGACGACGAGATCGGCGACCCCCCCGTGTTCGATGCAGTTCTGGATGATGGGTTCGAAGGATTCCCACACCACGAACTCATTGATGTGGACGGGGGGAACCTCTTCCGCAAGCGCAAGGTCAAACCGCACTCCGCCCGGGGCCTTCGTCACGCGCTGAAAGACATTCCTGACCAGGAACCGGATGACGTCGTTGACATTGGTGTTGAACAGCGGCCCGCGGATGGTCTGGATGGGCGGATCGAACCATTTCATGTCATAGATCACCCGGGCGATGAAATTCGAATACTTGGTGACCCTGTGTTTGACCTCTTCCATGTTCACCGGCGCAAGAGCCCGAAGATCATCCTTGATGAATCCCATGATCTTCTCGGCCTTGTGATGCGTATGGTAGATCCGCTTTGTGAACAGCAGTTCTTTCTCATAATGGATCTGCTCGGCAAGATGTTCCTTCTCTTTCTGAAAGAGAAGCTGCAGCGTGTCGTTGCGCTGTTTCAGGGTGTACGAGGAGATGAAGAACATCGAAAGCAGCCCGAAGAGGATCAGCGCAGAGAACGTCAGCGAAATCTCATCGTAGTTGGTGATGACTTCCCGTGAGATGAAGCTGAAATCCGGGGTGTTCCGCATATAGACCGCACCCATGAATTCGCCGCGGGGAACGAACGGTACGAAGACATGGAACGTCTGTCTTCCTTCGAGAACGCTCTGGATTTGTTCGGATCGTTTCAGGTCGTTGCTGAGGGACCGATACAGCGCAATTGCCTGGAGATGGGCAGTGTTCGCCCCCCGGGGGAAGCGATTGCCTTCAAACATATAGGAATAGAGCTCGTTCCCATCGTCGATCGCCGCCACCCCGCTGTCGGTCGGGACAATAACGCATACTTCTTTGACGTTCTGGTTCAGGAGCTGCTGGTTGAGGATGATATTCAACCCCTGGACCAGCTTCCGTGTGTCGCGCACGGACATCGTCGGTTTGCCTTCATGGCCTTCCAGCAACAACTCGAGCGACGTCGTGGTCAGGTTGGCGAGCCGCTCCGCGGAATCCTGTTGATACCACTCCTGGGTTCTGCCAAGGAACTTCGAAAGCGATGTCTTGTGAAGGACGGAAACAACGAGCTGGAACACGAGCAGGACGATGAAGAGGACCGTGACATGCTTGAGATTGAACTGATGGGTCTTCACATGCTCAAGAAAGCCCTTGCCCCACCTCGTCCAGCCGCCCGCTGTATGGTCGTCGCCCGTCATTCTGTCGCTCCCTCTTTCCGGATTTCGCGCGCAGCTTCCCTCAGCGCAGAATCGGGCTCGACTTCCCCCTTGATTGCCCGGTGCACCGCGCGCGAGATGATGTCGGACATCTTTGTGTAGTCGACCAGAGCGGGACGGTGGAACCCGTCCGCGATCAGGTCCCGGTAGAACCGCAACGTCGGATGCGCAGCGAGGTACGCCGAATCCGCGTACACGTCGGTCGTAGTCGGAATGTAGCCTCCGATCTCAAACAGCTTCTGCTGGACGTTTTTTCTCTGAATGAATGCGGCAAACTCCATCGCTTCCTTTTTCTTTGTGCTGTAGCGAGAGATCATGAGGTTCCATCCGCCGAACACGGTCACAGAATTTCTGCCCGGGAAATGCGGTAGAGGGGCACGCTCCAGCGAATCCACTTTCGCCTGAAAGAGATTTCCCGACTGGAAGCTCTCGATGAAGTTCGGCCACCCGCGCACGCAGTATGCATCGTGATCCATTGCGTACGTGTAGCTCCGGATCTCGTCAAACTCGGCCACCGCCGGAGGCGTGATGCCGTCTTTTCGAACAAAATCGACCAGCATATGAAGCGCCTTCCGCGCAACAGGCGATTCAAAATCGAGCGGCCGGCGGTGAAAGAACTCCCGATCCTGACCGGCGATCATTTCAAAATAACTGCATGTGAGGCCCTCGAAGTCATTCGCCTGAAACAGATAGAACGGTCGTCCACTCTTGATGGCGGCCTTCCCGAGCGAATCAAACCGGTTCCACGGCATGGACGACCGGAGTTCCTGTTCGAGAAGTGCGCCCTGGGGAAGGTTCCGGAAGAGATCCCTTCGATAGTAGAGCAGTCCGACGTCCAGATAGACGGGGAGTGCAACAAGCGCGCTGTCAAAGATGCACGACTCCTGCGCCTGGGAGATGATGTGATCCCGCAGGCCGGGTGGAACAAGCCCGTCGAGCGGCTCGCACCATCGCGAGAACCGCGGGACCCAGATCAAGTCCACTGCAAAAATGTCCAGCCGATCGCTCTTGTTCCGCAGGGACCGCGCAAGAAGTTCTTTCCTCTCGTTCGTCGAGAATTTTTCGAACGGGAGATTGACGGGGACGACCTCGATCCGCCCGCGGTGAAGACGGTTGAACTCGTCAATGATCCACTGATGGGACGGGGAGATGTTGTCCGCGTAATAGACGCGCACGACGCCGTCTGACGCGTCGGAAAAGCCACCGAGTCGTTCCAGCAAAAATACCGAGACGAAGACGATGACAAGGAATGCCGCGATAAATATGGGTATCGATTGTTTCAAGGTGCCGGCCAAGGGGTCGAAAAGAATGGATGGACATCTCAGGCGTGGGGAGAACCACCGGAGCCCTGTCTCTCAAAGAACGGCAAAGAGACTGTGGCGCTTTACAGTGAGCGAGATTCTTGCGTCAACGTGGAAGGAATGTATTAAGAAGGAAGTTGAAAGGCAAAGATCCTAGCGCGCCCGCCCGAGGACATCCCAGAGAAGGTCCCATGCGTGGAAGGAATTCCGTTTCCAGATGGAAAAATAGTATCCCCGTTTCGACCCCCCGTTTTCCGCCGAAACAGTGAAGGAACCGTACGTATAGGCGAGATCGCCTGACCGTGCAACATCCGCAAAGAGCGGAGCGCGCACAATATCGTTGTTTTCATGCTCCAGCACGGCGGCCGCACGGGGGATACCGGTAATGGGAAGCGAGTCGGGCCTGAGTAGCCGGATATCGGAAGAGAGATTTGCCGTCGAGGCATCGTGGCCGCGTAGAAATTTTTCCCGTACGCCGATCGTATCGACGACGTCTCGACCGGAAGGTTCCGTGGGAATTGTCCGGACAGACGAAGGCTCCTTCCAGGTATTTTGCTCGTGCCCCGCACCAAAATCGAAAACGAAACGCCATGATCCGTCGGTCTGGCGCTTCCATGCCGTCATGAATTCGCCGTGATACAGCGCCTTCGTGGTGTCATCGGTTTCCCAATCCTCAAACGGGCCCGTCGTGAAGCCCAGGTCTCCCGCTGCCGAGACGATACCGAGCGCAGGTCTCCACCGGAGCATGAGCGTCGGGGAGGGGTTACGGTAAAGCCAGGACCGGCCATTCACCGGATCGGGTCGGAGGAGGATCCCATCAGGAGCAATAAAGGTCCGAAACGCCGAGTCTGCCGAGATCGCTGCAGACTGATCCGCGAACGACTGCTCGGTTGCAATGAGCGATTGGATGGCAGACTGTTGGCCGTATCCCGCAGACCAGAGCACTGTCAGCAGAAAAGTAATCGTCGCTATGAAATGGAGCAACGGCAGAGATGAGCGGAGTGTCATCGGGGTTTCCTGCAGACGTCGCAGGACGATTGTCTTCCTCGAGCGGGACATCGGCAGCCGGACGCCGCTGTCAAGGATCACGATGCATTCACCGAAAGGACGCGGCTCGAGTTCTTTGACGTTAAGGCGGTTAACGAGAAGTGAGCGATGGATGCGGACGAATTCGCCGGGCGCAAACTCCCGTTCGAGCCTGCTGATGCGATCCCGCAGCAGGAATTTTCGACCGGTGGAATTGATCTCGACGTAGTCGCCTTCAGCCGAGATCCATTGGATATCCGCGGGACGCAGAATCAGAGTACGTCCGCGATGCTTCACGAGGAGGGCATCCTGCATACGACAATCACTCAGCACGGTGAATACAGAGGTAAATCGAAAGCCCCGGAACATGCCACTACGAAGCTCCGACCGATCCTCCCTGGATTGGCATACGGGTATATACGGACGTCGTCGGCGCAGGTTTCACCGTTCGGCCCAAGCGGTTCGTCGCACAGATGCAGCAGTTCACACCAATGAGCCCGCAAGTGCCGAATTCAGCGCAACATGCGTTGCGGCGGGTCGTATGCTCACGTGTTGTTGAAGTCCTTCAGCGTTCCGGTTCTCACGTTTTCGAGAGGAGGAAATCCAATGAAGTTGCTCAAGCGCTTCGTTCTGGTTGCGGTGTTGATCGCAACGTCGACTCTCCTCGGCTATGCGGCCGACCCTTCGGGGAAACCCTATAATCAGCCGCTCGCCGAGCAAAATCTCCTAATTGGGATTGCCACCGACAACATGGGTCTCAGACTCAGCGCCGCATCGATACTGGCGGAGGTGGGAACAAGCAAGTCCGTTGTTCCGCTTATGGCGATGCTTCACAATGGATGCGAAGAGGAAAGGATTGTTGCAGCGCTGGCTCTCAGCAAAATCGGCGACGAGCGGGGCGAGTATGCAGTGAGGCGCACCGTGATGTTCGATCCTTCGGAGAAGGTCCAACGGCTGGCTGCATGGTACTATAACGAATATGCAGTCCCCAAGGCGGACAGTGTGGCACCGGCATTTTCAACGCTGTCCTGGATCAATAACGTGATGCCCTACCCGGAGGACTATGATGGCACCGATGCAAACCCGGGGAGCCTCAGCCATTGACGAAATCTCCCTTGCACACAAGCGGCGTGGCTGACGAGGCAACGCAGCCAACGCCGCTTCTGTGCGTCGACGACTCCCGATCATCTGAGGGGCCAGGAGTAGGAAGTAGGAAGTAGGCAGTAAGGAGTATGCAAAAAGCCGGTGCCGTTGTTGATGCATTCTCGTGCTTCCAATCAGATGCTATCAGTTCTGAATTCAGAGATCAGCACTCAGACCTCAGAATTCGTCTTTGTCCTCTCTCCCATACCCCCTTCCTCGGTCACAATTTCGCCTGATAATCGATCGTAAACCGCAGTTCCCTGCCCGGTAACGGATAGTCGTCGATAAGCTGATACCGGACATTCTCGAGGTTCTTCGCGGCGAAGATGAACTTCAAGTCTCCGCTGCCGACGGGAATCCTGTAGCCGACTGACGCGTCAATGGTGTGTACCGGTGGAAGCGACGCGGTGTTGGTGGTGTTGATGAACCTCCGGGACAGCGAAACCAGATCGACGATCACATCGAGGGGTCCGGGACTGATTCGCGTGCTGAACTTGTTTGTTGCTGACGGCTGGTAGGGCAGCCGTTTTCCCGTTGACCGTTGGATCGTCCGTTCGGTTCTGTGCGTCAACTGTCGTCAACGACCAGGTCAACCGGAGCACGCCGGGAATCGGACTGGCGGCGACCTCGGCTTCGAACCCATGGATAATCGCGCGACCGATGTTCGATGGGGTCCAGATCCCGTTCGGCTGCATCTGCCAAAGGATCAAGTCCCGAACGTCGTTCGTGTAGTACGTGAGCCCGCCGTGGATCTGCGCATCGTTCGGAACCGCGAGGACGATTCCGGCGTCGAGGTCCGTCGATTTCTCCGGAGTGAGCGAAGGATTTCCAACCGTGTACCCGTCGGACGGCCAGTAAAGATCATTGAAGGTAGGTGCGCGAAACGATCTGCCCGCGTTCGCCTTCACTGTGACTCGGACTCCCGAACCCGCAGACGCCGTCAACCCGAATTTTGGACTGACCGATCCGCCGAAATCCGAAGAATGGTCCCAACGGATCGCGGGGAAGAAGGAAAGGGAAATCGACGATGACCCATCGAATCCCAACGGACGAATATCACTCTGGACAAAGAGCCCGTTCGTGGTCCGCGACGGCTCGCCCGACAGGGAGTTTCCCGCGTACCGGTCGGAGCGAAAACTGTAGCCGCCGGTGATCGTGACACGTTTTGAGAACACGAGGTTGTCATTGGCTTCGAATCCCGCCGCAGTGTTGCGATTATCGGCGGCCGTCGGGATATAGCTGTCCGGATCCGTATACCCGAAACGGAGGATCTGGAGATACGTGTGAAGGCTGAGGAGGTGCGAGCCGAGCGGCTCCTCCATGGTAAGATCTCCCAGGAGATTCCGGGTGAGTTTGCGCGCGTGGGCCAGGGGAAACGTGATCGAGCCCGGATCGCCGGATTCCTGGTGGAGATACTCGACGTTCAGGAGAACGCGTCCGCCCTCCTCGTCCAGGCGTGTTTCAATTCTTCCTGTGAGCACGTGTGCCAGGATATCGGCGTTCATCCTCGGCGTTTCCCTCCCATCTGCGCCGACAAAGGAATATGAATTATCGCTCTGAAGATAGCGGTAGCCGAATGACGACGATACCATCCCGAGGCCGAACGAACCCCCGACATGTGCGCCGCGTGTTCCGAACGAGCCGAGCGTTGTTCCCGCGGACAGACTCGACATGCCGGTGAGCGTTGCGGGACCGGTGATGATGTTCACCACCCCGCCCATTGCATCCGCGCCATACTGCGCCGATGCCCCTCCGCGAACCACCTCGATACGTTGCACCGATTCGAGCGGCAGGGTACTCAGGTCGATCTCGCCCGATTGCGCCGAGCTGAGACGCTGACCATCCAGCAGGATCAGGACCTGATTGGCGGTGGACCCGCGGATAGAGAGTGTCTGGATATCTCCCAAGCCGCCGTAGGATTGCAGGAGGACCCCGGGAACCGATTCCAGCAGCTCGCCGAGGTTGTTCGCGCTGCGCATCCGGAGATCCGAAGCAGAGACCGCGCTCATAGAAAACGGGACATCATCCACCGTGGCGGCTTCGCGCGTGGCGGTGGTCACAACCGGATCAACAGAGTAGACAGTTTCCGCAAGCCGCACCTGCAACGGCGACGCACTGCCTTCGGAAGGATCCAGCGGAACATCCACAGGAGCAAACCCCATCCGCCGGAATTCCGCAACGCAGGGGAGCGAATCCGGAGTGGTGATCTCAAATTCGCCGTTCTGACCTGAGAGAGATACGCGTCCGCCCGGGACAACCCGAATGACGACTCCTGCAAGAGGAACATCGGTGGTTGTGTGAAGGACGACACCGCGGCGAACATGCGCGGCCGAGGAATGCGTGATTGTGAAGAAGGAGAAAAGAAGAATCGAAAAACCCCTGACCGACAATTGCAGCCAGGGGTGGAACGGGAGACGAGAATTCGTGCCCATGTCCTTCCCTCGAAGGTGATTGGTGATGTGTCCGGGCAGGTCTCCTGACTCTTGGCGGTTTTGTCTTCGCTTTCCTTCCCGTGAAGCGAACTTCACAGTGGAGCGCAAACCTTCAGCCAATTACAGTTGCGGGGCAGTTCCGGCGTTGCACCGGATTCCCTTTTCATCCCGTTGTGATGCGGGACACCTGGACTGTGATTTCAAGAATATAACGACCCTTCGGCGGTGATGCAACTCCTCACCGCGCGACCCCTTTCTTCTTAGGCGCGATCACTCAGGTCGGTCGTTCCACCGAGTTTTTCCCGGTCTTCCGCAATGCGGCAGAGTCAAGCCTGGCTTGCGTCCGGTGATAGGTCGTCAACGCCTGATATGCAGCAAGGGACACCTCAAAGACCGGAGCTCTCCCCCTCAACGCCCGAAGCACAGGTCGGAGAAATGAGGATTGCTCTTCGCGCACGGCGTGACTCAGAATATGCGACGCCGCTTCACGGACTCCGACGCTGGAAGAATGGATGACCAGTTGATGAAGCACCGGATGGTACGACTCTTCCCGCCCCTCGATAAGACCTTCAACCGCCGTCCAGCGCACATCGTGGCTTCCATCGGGCAGAGCAGTCGCAAGGGCTTCCAGCGCCTGCTCTCCGCCAATCGATCCGAGGACCTTCGTCGCCTCCCATCGCACATGCTCCGAGGAAGATTGCAGAAGCTCCCGGAGGTGCGGCACGACCTCCATCCCTAATCTTGTCAGATCTCTCCTTGCTTTGTGACGCGTCAGATGATCTTTGCTTGCCAAATCACCGATCAACTCGTCCACATCCCGTGTAACTCCTGGCTCATTCGGATCATTCATTCTATTCCCTCCATTACTATCAACACCACGGAAGCTACTCTTGTTTCATCCGGGTACGAAGCCGCTCGCAAGAAATACGATTCGGGCAGAAAAACAAGCAAATGAGGAAATCTCCTTTTTTGTTCGCGTTCTGACGCAAAATATGAATGATTTGACATGTCAAGCGACAATGAAAACTTTTCAATTCTTCTGATCGGAGGAAGCATCAAGCAGGGCACGGACGATGGCATCATGAATGATCGGGCGGAAATGAAGAATGCGAAGATTGCCTCGAGCAGGAAAGACGCGGTTCGTCAGAAGGACCACCGCGATGTGATTGAGGGGATCGATCCAGAGCGATGTGCCGGTGAATCCGGTATGGCCAAACGATTCGTCTGAAAGCAATGATCCCGCGGACGATCCCTCGGGTGATTTTTTGTCCCAACCCAACCATCGATCGCCAGACGCTGCCGTCCTTCCGAGAAACTGATTACGGGTCGCCGGGGAGAAGAAGACATGCCCGTACGCACGTCCGGCGTTCATCATCATCAGTGCAAAGCGGGCGAGGTCTGACGCCGTCGAGAACAACCCGGCATGGCCCGACACGCCACCCAGAAGCCATGCATTCTCATCGTGCACCGTTCCCTGGATCTGGCGCTTTCTCCACAGCGAATCGTATTCCGTCGGAGCTGCGCTCCGTTGAAGCGCTGGCGGAGGATTGAAGCATGTTCGCGTCATCCCCAGCGGCTGAAAAATCGCCGACCGGACATAGTCGTCGAGAGGCATTCGCGCAATGTGTTCAATGACCGCGCCCAGAGTGATCATATTGAAATCGCTGTAAATGGTCGAGTCTCCCGGAGCTGCCACAAGCGGTGTCGCATAGACTGTATCGAGAGCGCTCGTGGGAGACGCCGCCAGAGTCCAGAGTTGCCGGAACGGTGGAAATCCCGAACGGTGAAGAAGGAGGTGGCGTATGGTGATCCTCCGTTTTTCTCCTTGTTCAAACTGCTGGAGATAACGCCCGACAGGAGCGTCGAGGTCAATCAACCCTTTGTCATACAGCCGCATCGTCGCCGTTGTTGTCGCGATGACCTTCGTCAGGGAAGCGAGATCAAAGATCGTCGAATCCTTCACCGGCGGCGACGACGGATCATACGTGTACCGCCCGAAACACGCATCGAACACTACGGCATTGTTCTTCAACACAAGAAGTTGCGCGCCGGGAAAAACAGAGTCGTGAACGGCATTGGTCATGAGAGAATCCACCATCCCAAATCCCGATGAAGCGATCGCGCGCACCAACGTGTCCCCGACCCCCTTTCGTGTGCTTTCGAGCGCGATCCCGAACCCGATCGGAAACTGCGCCGAAAGACGAACGGGCAGTCTGCCATGGATCGGTTCATCACCGGTCAGACACGATACCACCGCCTCCTGTTCAACTTCAGCGTCGGAGTATCCGCACACGATCGCGCGCGGTGCCGGCCAGGCGGTAACGGCGTATGGATCACCGAAGTCGACGAGAATCATCGGCGTAGCGACTTCATTCGCGCTCCGGGCAAAGGACGCCAAACGGCCGGGAAGACCGATGGCTCCCGAAGAGGTATGGACGCCGACAAAGAGCGAGACGATCGCGAGGTCGGCCCGTCGCAGCATCGCCAGCGCCCTGTCCATCTCTTCGGGGGTGCTCGCCGGCGAGAGTCTCACGGATGACACGTCGAAATGGCGGTGGCGGAGCAACTGTGTGAAATATGTCCCGGTTGGTTCTTCGAAGGAAAATGATCCCGGCCGATTGACCTCCGATCTGCTCTCATCGGAGTCCGTCAGGATTAACGACACGATTCTCCGCCGGGACGATGGAAGCGGGAGGAGCGAACCATCATTCTTGATCAGCGTTACGGATTGCGATGCCACGTGCCGGGCGAACTTCCAGTGGGAGGGCGATGCGATACGCGACGCGGCCAGTTCCGGAGGAACCTCCCGCACATGGGGAAGTCCGAGGCGCTCTTTCGCAGTAAGGATCCGGCGGACGGACGAGTCGATGCGCGCTTCGCTGATCTCGCCGTCGTGTACGGCGTCCCGGATCGCCCTGAGGACGAGATATTCATCTGTCGTGAGAAGCAGCATGTCGACGCCGGCCTTGACGGCCATCACTGCAGCGCGATCCGGCGGGACCACCCGGACGCCTCCCATGCCCATTGCGTCTGAAATGACCAGCCCCTGGAAGTCCATCTCATGGCGGAGGACGCCGGTGACGATGTTCTCCGAAAGCGTCGAAGGAAGCTCCGAGGGATCGATGGAAGGAACGGCGATGTGCCCCACCATCACCGCCTGACACCCGCTTGCAATCGCGGCGCGGAACGGGGCAAGATCCAGGCTATCGATGGTTCGCCTGTCGCGCGTAACAACCGGGAGTACCAGATGCGAGTCCTCGCGCGTCGATCCGTGTCCAGGAAAATGTTTGACGGTCGAGAGCATTCCGCCGTCGTCGGTTCCCCGCACGAATGCGGCGACCATCTCACTCACAAGAGTGGCGTCGCCTCCATACGACCGCGTATTGATTACGGGGTTTTCCGGATTGGTATTGACGTCGGCCACAGGGGCGAAGTTCATCTCCACTCCCACGGCGCGCGCTTCCTGGGACGTTATCCTTCCAGCCTCGTATGCCAGTTCCGGGTCCCACGTCGCACCGAATGCCATCGCACTGGGAAAATCCGTCCCACGGGCATAGCGCATCGCGAGACCGTGTTCGAGATCAGCGGCAATGAGCAACGGCACCCTGGCGATCGATTGAAGGTGGTTCGCGGTCGCTGCTGCGCCGAGGACCGTCCCGTGAAGGAGCGCCACGCCGCCGACACCATAGACACGGACGAGCGACTGGAGTCGTTGCATTTCGACGCTGCTGTCATTGAGAAACACCGCGGGGGCACTGACCATCACCATCTGACCGACTTTCTCTTCAAGCGATAACGACGTCACAATGCTGTCCACCCAGTCCTGGGCAACGCGCACACCCCGACGATCCCCGGAGGAACCGCGGGGTGCTTTCGTCACTCCTGCGTCCCTGCCGGCGCTGCAACACAGTGTCACCAACGAGAAGGTAATCAGGGCGAGCCGGGCGAGCGCAGGGCGCATTGCAGAATTTCTGAATGAGCAGTAAACGCTAGACGGGAAATGGTTGACTGTCGACTGTGTGCGGCGATGTTTCCGTCCCATAATCTCAAAGTCCCCTATTCCTCATGTCTCCGCTTCCCCTGATCGCCATTATCGCTGCGCCTTCAACCGCGCTTTTGTCCGGCATGCAGACCTCGATGGCTGGATCGGCATCGTGGAGCGTTGCGACGAGGATATCACGATACACCGTGGGTTTGTCAATCAATCCGCCGAGCGTCGCCACCCGAACGGAGGACATCGCAGCCCGTGCGCGCGCAGCGAGAACCTGCTCGGCCAGCGCCTGGGCCCCGCGATAGAGGATCTCCTGCGCGAGGGCGTCGCCCATTGCAGCAAGTTCGAGAACGAGCGGCGCGAGCGTCGATAACTCGAGCTTCTCGTTGTACACTGCGGTAAGAAGATGTTCTCGTGTTGTCCAGCCGAGGCGCTCGGAAAACAGTCGGTTCATCATCGACGATTCGGCGAGTCCGTCCACCAGTTTTGTGAACGCCTTTGCCGCCTCGACGCCGAAAAAGTATCCGCTTCCCTCATCTCCCAGTGCACGTCCCCATCCGCCTACATTGAAGACTTCCCCTTTCGGTGTCTTCGCGATGATCGCCGAGCCGGTCCCTGCGATGACGGCAATTCCCGGTCCACCGCCGAACGCCCCTTCCACGGCAATATGGGCGTCGGTTTCGATCTGAACGGGAAATCGATCGCCGAACTGATTCTGGAGATGACGGATCAAAAAACGTCTGTTTCCCTCGCTCCCTGCTCCTGCCAACCCAAGGACCGCGCCGACGACATCGTCCGTTGTGCATTTCACCTCCTGACAGGTCTCTCTGACCAGCTCGGTCACTCTTTTCGCAGCGACCTCAAGGGTGACAACATTCGGATTCGTAGCGGAGGTCGCACGGCGGGCGAGTTCGGCGCCGGCACGGTCGACGACAAGACAGGTTGTTTTTGTCCCGCCACCGTCAATCCCGAGAAAGAGTTCCTTCGTAGCCATTGAATTTCACCTCGCCTTGTCCCGGTGGGCGGACTTCTTGCAATTCGCGCCAACCGTCCGTAGTTTCCTTCCATTCTTCCCAGTGTTGCAGGAGGCGCCATGCGCCGTACATCCCGGTCACTTCTTGTCGTTGCGATCGCCGTTGTTCTTCTGGGCGGCGCCGGAACACTTTTTGGACAACCCGTCCTCCCCGGGATCGACGTCCTCCGGGAACGAGGGTTCGATCTCCTTCACGGGAAGCGCGTCGGGCTGATTACCAATCCGACCGGCGTGGACTCACGGCTGACATCGACCATTGATATTCTCGCCAGGGCCCCGGGAATCCGGCTCGTCGCTCTGTTTGGTCCCGAGCACGGTGTTCGTGGCGATGCTTCCGCAGGCGAAACCGTCGCGTCAACCGTCGATCCGGCCACCGGCGTCCCGGTCTATTCACTCTACGGAAACACCCGCAAGCCGACGGCAGAAATGCTGCATCAGGTCGATATCCTGGTGTATGACATTCAGGACATAGGCGTTCGCTCGTACACGTATATCAGCACTCTCGGCCAGTGCATGGGAGCGGCGGCCGAAAACGGAATCCCGTTTGTCGTGCTCGATCGGCCCGACCCTCTCGGCGGAATCAGGATCGAAGGGGCGACCACGAAGCCGGGGTTCATTTCCTTCGTCAGCCCCTATCCCATTCCGTATGTCTACGGACTTACTCCCGGCGAACTAGCACTCTATCTGAACGGCGAAGGCCTTCTTGCCGGAGGTATCAAATGCGCTCTCACGGTCGTCCCCATGAAGGGATGGAAGCGCTCCATGGTGTTTTCGGAGACCGGATTGGCATGGGTGCCGACATCGCCGCACGTTCCCTATGACGATGGTCCGATGTACTACGTCGCGACGGGAATCCTGGGAGAACTCGGGACACTTTCCGAGGGCGTCGGTTACACGTTGCCGTTCAGACTTGTGGGGGCGCCATGGATCGACGCGGACAAGCTTGCGGCACGATTGAACGAGGAGAAGATCCCCGGAGTGCGCTTCCGGCCGATCACGTATCGTCCGTTCTATGGCAGGGACATCCAGCAGGAATTGCACGGCGTTCAACTCTATCTTCGCGGTCCTGCGACTCCGTCGCTCATCAGCCTGCAATTCCGGATCATGGAAGCGATTCATGCACAGGCCCCCGACCGCTCGTTGTTCGGATCCGACCGCGACAGGCTGCAGATGTTCGATCGGGTCGTGGGCAGCAGCGCAATTCGCGAGGCGTTTGCGAAGCGGTACGCCGTCGATGACATCCAGGCGCTGTTGAACGATGGCGTCGACGCATTCAAGGCGACCGCTGTCCGTTACCATCTGTACCGATGATCCCACCGATGGGGAACCTACGCGCTGATCGCTTCGGCAATCGCCCCCGTAATGTCACGGAAGAGCTCGCCGGGCAGGGTGACTTCCTCGACGATCTCTTTGAGGGTTTCACCGTCGACGCGGTCGAAATCATCTTCCACCGGAATGACCCCTACCCCCGCGAGGTCGATCGCTGCCGGGCTCATCAGAATGCGCCCGGGAGGCTTCGCGGAATAACGATCGGGCCTGTGCTTCGACCGGAGAAAAAGAACAAGGCGCCATATTCCTTCGTCGACCCAGCAGAGCAAGTTGAGCATCGGCTCGTCGTTGGACCCTCCGACACTCTGGTAGACGCGATAGATCGCCTCGAACGCATCCGCCATCGCCTTGCCTGACGCCGATTCGAGGGCGATGAAGGAGGGCAGATACCGGTCGACGCTGATAATTTTCACCTCGCCGTTGTCCACCAGCAACCTGCCGAACCGTGCACACACATTCAGATAGTCTTCCACCAGCGGCAGGAACGCCCGCGTCCCTGCCTGGAAGTGGGTGTGATCGGGAGCAGAGGCACCGCAGCGTGGCCCGTTGTAAAGGACGAGATACTCCGGCGACAGGTCCGCCGCGAGGCCGAGAAAGGATTCGAATGCAGGGAGGATTCTCTGCGGACGATGGTCGACATGCGCAATGGTGAAATGCTCCGGGAAAATCGGGTACGGGTTGACCAGGATGAGGTACTCTTCACGATACAGAATTCCGCGCTGTTCCGGAGGAAGGTTGTCGTGACACAGGAAGCACGGACGCGACCGTATCGAGGATTCGTCGACTTTCGCCGTTGTCGATTTCATCCGGCCGGGGTTGAACTGGACCCGCCATTGGATGAAGTTGAAATCGAACGACTTGACCCTGACGCTCTCCAGACTCTTGAACCCGATCCGCGCGAGTTGCCACGTTGCTTGTTGCTGGAGCAGCAGTGCCTGCAATTCGCCGGCAAGTGTGCGCCCGGGGAGGTAGTCCCGCAGATCCGTTTCGGAAACGACTCGGTCACGTATCATGCGGATAGTCCGATGGACTTAGTGGTAGAGACGTTCAATCGTCGCCCCCGAAAAATAGTGTGTGAGGATCTGCTCTGCAGTGAACCCGCGGTCGCCCATCACGCCTGCACCGATCTGACAGAGACCCACGCCGTGCCCCCAACCGGCCCCGGTGAGGACGAATTTCTCGGGCACCCCGCCCGATGTCCCCTCCGTGTCAACCACGAAGGCGGAACTGCGAAGATGCGACGCGGATAAGACTCTCCGGATCTCCAGTTCTTTGCCGACGGTTAACGCGGTCTTCGTCCCGGTGACAAGCATTTCGACGATGCGGCCCGAGGGTCCGCGCCGCACAGAAGTCAGGGAGAGGATGTTCCCCATATCGACGCCGGTCTTTTCGCGCAGGCGTTCTGAAAGTTCATCCTGAAGAAGCACGATTCTCCATCGGAATGCATCCGTCGTCTCCTGGTCCACCTGCGGAAGGATCCGCCGAAAAAGGGCCGGGTCGCCAACATGACACAACGCCTTGGGTGTCGATCGGATCCAGGACTCGGCCTGGTTCTCCCGGGTAAGATCTGGCATCGCTTCTCCCAGCGCGTCGCGGACGGGGACCAAATAGTCGTGATGGTCCTCGTCCCATGCGTTTTCGTACAACTCTGAGACTCCGCCGCACGACTTCGAAAACCGGGCGTCGCAAACGCGGCCGTCAAAGAAAAGCGCAAGCCCGCGGGTTGCTTCCACCGCCTGGGCGACGGCCGGCGTGTACGCCTTTGTGATCCCCTGATACCGTTGACAATGGTCGTCGGCACACACATCGAACAGAGCGTGATCCTCACGGTCGTACCAGCGGATCAAACGTCCCGGTTCGCGGATCAACGACGGCGGTCTGCTTGCGGTTCCGGCTTTCAGTGCCCGGGATCGTTCAATTTGCGCAAGGAGCCAGCTGCGTGAGGCGATGGCATGCGCCTTCAGGAATTCGAGCGGACCTTCTGCGCTCATCTCGGACGAGATGACGCTGTTCAAATATTCTTCGATGCCGACGATGTTTACCGCGACAACATTCCGTCCCGACCGCAGAAGCCGCAGCGATCCGCGGAAGCGCTGGTGTTCCGTCCGCTCCCAATGGAACTCCTTCCCAATGACGACGTCATACATGAGGAACGCGTTCTTCTCCGGGTCGGCCGGGACCAGCGTGATCTCCTTCGCGTGGACAACGACGCCGGCCTCCGTTCCAAGCATTACACCATCGGCATCGACATGCGCGACGGTTGGACCGGAAAACGATCTCCCTCCCTCCACGACAAAATATGATCCCTCAAAGGAGAGTGTAATCTGCTCTCCCTCGAGGATCCCCACTGTGAGAGAGAGCTCCTGTGACGCTGTTTCAGACATACGCTTGTAATGTACAAGATTCACAATTCAGTTACTTGGCGCACCGAACCGGTTCCAGAGGGGCCTGATGTTTCCCACGACGAGTGCGACGGAGCAACCGATAACGGTGTGCCAGGTATAGGCGATCATTGTGAAACGGAGAATCGCAATCATGACGAGAATCGATGCAATGAATCCTGCATAGGCATCAAGAGCGTCCGTTCGCCGGAACAACAGGCCGAGGAAGAACGTCCCCAGAAGGGCGCCGTACGTGAACGACGCAATGCTCAGCCCGAGCTCGACAACGGGATCTTTGGTCTGCGTAAACATCATGGCCCCGCCGATCAACGCGATTCCCCAGACGAGCGTCAGTCCCCGCGACCACCGCATTTCGACAGGCGGCGTCGCAGGCGCGCCGCGACGCAACGGTTTTACGATATCGAGGTATGTCGATGAGGCGAGCGCGGTGATGGACGTCGACAACGTCCCCATCGCCGACGCAATGATGCCGGCAATCATGAGGCCCGCAAGTCCGAACGGGAGGTCATGAATGATAAAATATGGGAACAGCTCATCCGACGTCGACAGTCCCAACTGACGGACCGATGCCCCATGGTAATACGCGAAAAGGCCGATTCCGAGCACGAGAAAGAATGCAAACTGCAGTACGATCAGCGTTGCATCGAGCATCAACGCCTTCTGGCTTTCCCTTTTGGAGGAGCAGGCAAGGAGGCGTTGCACGATGAGCTGATCCGTTCCGTGCGAGGCCATTGAGAGGAAGGCACCGCCGATCACACCGCCGACGATGGTATAGGGAGTACTGAAGAAGGCGGACCATGATCCCTGCAAACCAGGATTCACGATCTCAAACTTGCCGGAGCCGGCGATGGCGACGATTCCTCCCCAGCCCCCTGGTACGTGTGAGAGTATCAGCAGGAACGCCGCACCTGCGCCGCCCAGATAGATGACGAGTTGCACGACGTCCATCGCGACGACTGCGCGAAGTCCTCCCACAGCGGTATAGAGCAGCGTAAATGCGCCGATCAGCAGGATGCTGTTGACGTAGCTCATCCCGGTGATCATATGAATCGGAATCGCCGTCGCGAAGAGGCGCACGCCCGACGCAAGGACGCGTGTGACAATGAAGACCGAGGACGAAAATCTCCGGAGGGACATGCCGAACCGCTTCCCGAGATAATCATAAGCGGTCTCAAGTTCCCCCCGGTAGTACGCAGGGATAAAGTAGAAACAGACCACCATCCGCCCGATAAAGTACCCGAACACCAATTGCAGGAAGTGCATGGACCCGGTGTAGGCGATCCCCGGGACGCTGATGACCGTAAGAGCGCTGGTCTCTCCTGCGGCAATCGAGCAGCCGACGAGCCACCAGGAGAGAGACCTCCCTCCAAGGAAGTACTCAAGCACGGTGCGCTGTCTTCCGGAAAGATAGATCCCGGCGGCGGTCACTCCGAGAAGATACACACCAACAATGCAGTAGTCGAGGATTGAAAAGCCCATGGTGGGATTTGCGGTGCACGCAATGTACATACGCCCGTGACCATTTCCAAATAGACTGCCGCGATTTCTCCCCCCATTCTTGCAATTCGCGGAAGTGGTGCGTAAACTACCGTATGGAAATGCAAGAACCTCTCCCCGCTCCGGCTCCCGCGCAAAAACCTTCGATCTTCAGGCAGACACTCGACGAACTACGACAACCGTTCGCCGATCTCTTCCGTTCCTCGCAGGCCCTGACAGCGATCAACATCTCGTACGTGCTGGAAGGGCTGACATATTTCGGAGTGGTGGGTCTGCTGGCAATCTTTTTCAACGACTACATCGGGTTATCGGACGTGGACGCCGGGCACATGGTCGGTGTCCTTACGGCCGGAATCACCCTCGCGATGCTGCTGTTGGGCGCGACGGTGGATCTTGTCGGTCCGCGCCGCGCTTTGATCCTTTCACTCGCCCTCATGCTCGTCGGCAGAATTCTGCTTACGATCAGCCCCGGCGTCGCTGCGAGCCGGGGAATGTGGTCGGGACCGCACCTTGTCGCAATGGGCGGGATCCTCTGGATCGTGCTGGGCTACGGGATCTACCAGCCTGCCTGTTATGCAGCGGTCAAACTCTTTACGACGCCGAAGACCGCCGCCATGGGCTACGCCATGCTCTACGCCTTGATGAACCTCGGCGGATTTCTCCCGGGATTGATCTCCCCGCCGGTCCGGCGGGAATTCGGCATCCCCGGCGTCTTCTGGGTCTATGTTGCACTAACGGCGCTCGGCATCGCCGTGATCGTGTTCCTCCTCACGAAGAAGGCGATGCAGCGGGCACGCACCCAGTCGATGACGGTGGAAGAATCGCAAGCGCCCGTCGAAAAGGAAAAGCCCGTCACCGAGCGGATCAAATTCTATATTGCACATTTCCCCCTGAAAGACACCCGGTTTTTGTACTTCATCTTCATTCTCGTCCCGGTCCAGACCCTGTTCGCCCATAATTGGTTGACGCTTCCGCAATACTGCAGTCGCGCGTTCACCGGCGTGGTCAGCGACAACTACGAATTCTTCGTGAACTTCAGCCCCCTGCTGATCTTCATCCTCACCCCGGTGATGACCGCCCTGACGGCAAAGCGAGACACCTACACGATGATGATCATCGGAACATTCGTCATGGGAGCGCCGACGTTTCTCCTGGTTCTTGGACCGAATATTGTGACGCTGTTCGCATTTCTGATTCTCATGACGCTCGGCGAGGCGATCTGGTCCGCCCGGTTCCTCCAATGGGTTGCGGAGATCGCCCCGAAGGAAATGACCGGGATCTATATGGGGATCGGCCAATTCCCGTGGTTCCTGACAAAGGTCGTGGTGAGCCTTTATTCGGGATGGTTCCTCGAGAAGTTCTGCCCCGCAGGAGTGCCTGCGTCACAACTGCACACCGAAACCATGTGGCTCATCTACGGATTCATCGCCGTTATGACGCCGGTCGGCCTTCTCCTGGCGCGGAAGTGGATGACGAGGGGATTCAAGGTGAAATACGAGGAGGCAACGTAAGGAGCTGTCGTCAGGCCCATTCTGCAGGATTCCTTCATTTGCCGGGAGACGCCATGAAGTCACTGTTCTTCTCTCTTCTGTTTGTTGCTGCGGGCGCGTTCGCGCAGGGGACTGTTGACGACGCAAAGAAGCTCATCGATGCGCGGCGGTATGACGAAGCAAGAACTGCTCTTGACGCCATTGTCTCACGCGATCCGTCCGACGGCTATGCGCACTATCTCTTCGGATCGCTTCTGGGAAACCAGTTTCGCGAATATGACGCCGCAGAGGAACAGCTGGAGAAATCCGTCGCACTCGTCCCCGACAACGCGGATTATCATTTCACGCTCGGCAGACTCTATGGCGTCCAGGCACAGCGAGCGAGCATTTTCTCAAAACTCTCGTATGCGGGAAAAGTCAAGGCGGAATTCCTTCGAGCGGTCGAACTCGCCCCAGACATTCCTTCATATCGGGTCGGTCTCATCAACTTTTATTTGATGGCACCCGGGATCGCCGGCGGGAGTGTCGCAAAAGCAAAAGACCACGCTGCGGAACTGCTGAAGCGTAACGCCTCTGCAGGTTACCTCGCCTCAGGACAGATTGCCGCATACGAGAAGGATTATGAGAGCGCCGAGCGGGAGTATCTCGCCGCGATCCAGGCAGATCCGACACGGTCGTCTCCTTACAACCTTCTCGGCTACCTCTATATCACATTGAAGCGCCCTGATGAAGCAATTGCGCAATTTACGCAGTACGCAACCAGATTCCCGAAGGATCCCAACAGCTATGACAGTCTGGGCGACGGTTACACTGCGAAAGGCGATATCGACTCCGCGCTGGCGAACTACCTGAAGGCGCTGTCGATGAACCCGGCGTACCCGCCGTCATTGTTCGGCGCCGCTCGATCGTACGACGCAAAGGGGGAGAAAACGAATGCGCTCGCATATTACAAAAAGTATCTTGAGGGCACACAGGAGGGTACGAACGCTGAGACGGCACAAGATCGCTTGAAGGAACTTTCGCGTTAGGAGCTATCCGGCGGGACCTGAATCGGCATGTTATCCACGCTACGAGAGACACGACTATGTCTGTGCGCGTGATTGTAACGGGCGGGACCTTCGACAAGGAATACAACGAGCTCGAAGGAACACTGTTCTTCAAGCAGACACATGTCCCGGAGATGTTGACGCTGGCGCGAAACAAGGTCGTCGTTGCGGTCACCACGCTGATGATGATCGACAGTCTGGAGATGTCCGACAGGGACCGCGACCATATCCTGCATGCATGCAAGACTTGTGCAGAGGATCGCCTCGTGATCACGCACGGGACGGACACGATGGAAATCACCGCCCGCCTGCTCGGCCAATCGGCGCTTGCGAAGACGATCGTAATGACCGGCGCGATGATCCCGTACAAGTTCGGCAGTTCGGACGGGTTTTTTAATTTGGGGAGCGCCCTCGCATTCGCTCAGTCATTGCCACATGGCGTCTATATCGCGATGAACGGAAGGCACTTTACGTGGGACAACGTGAAGAAGAACAAGAAGTTGGGGGTCTTCGAGGAAAAACACCCCTAGTGCGAACGCATGTGCCGCCATTACGGCCTGCGCCGAAACGACATCGCCTAGTACCGGGTCACCGAGAGGCTCGATACTCCCGCCTCGATACTCACAAACACTTTATTTGCTGCGGTTGAGAAGTTCTCTGTCCTGTACCTTCCCCCCGGAAATCGATCGAAATCCTTGAAGTTTTTATGGGAGAGCGGCGTGTCGGCGTCGATCTCGCACGCCGTTGTCCGCGGGACAAATATCCGAATCGACGACGCACCGGCAATGATCGAACAACGCGTGTCGGACGATCTGTCTCCGAGGCGCAGGCGGATATCCGAAACGCCCGATTCGATCGATACCCGCTCGACACGATACGGAGAGAGGTCGAGATCCAATCGTGACGCCCCCGTGGAGAATCGGAACTCCCACGGAATTCCGGGGTTGAATTTCACGCGGACGCGGTTCCCCAGCCGGGTGAACAACCATGACGAACGCCTTCCTTCCTGGATTAAGCGAAGATCCTCGCTCCGTTCGATCCGTTCGGCGTTCAGGACAAACTGACCCGCACTTGAATGCACCGCCGCATCAAGGAGAAGTTCGGTCGGGGCTTCCACGACATATGTGCCTGCTCCCGCTTCGAGTCGGAACGATCCCCTGCTGATGGAATCGTCCATCGGCCGGGCGAACACCGCCTCATCATGCGGGTACACGCGGGGGAGCTCCGGCTGTCCGGAAATCCAGTCGATAAAGATCCCGAGGAAGGATGCACAAACCAGGCCGAGAAGAGCGATCGGGATCGTTCCAAGTCTCCGGCCCCGGTCCAGGATCCAGACTCCAAGGAGAACCAGCGCGAACGGCCATACCCTGCTGAACAACAGCCACTGCGCGGGCGACAAGCCGAACCGATCGAGAAGAAGAAACACCCCGAGCCCGATAAGGAATGAACTGACGTAGAGTCGAAATGGAGACATGGTTGCTCACACGCAAATGGATAGTGTCGCCTGGATGTTCATCCTGCCGTTGAAATGCTCAGTCGCGCGACCGTACGATCATAACGATCCCGATCGCGATCAGGATCACCGGCCAGTAGTCTTCAAACCGGAACCAGGGGTAGAAGTTGTGCAACAGGAGCAATGCCCCGAGCACAATAAGGGCAATGCCGCCCACCCCGCGGCTCCGCCAGGACTCCCGACGCAACTTCCGCCGCTCCCGTTGGTCTGATCGCTCATCGTCCATGATGCTCTTTCTGTTGTTCCGACATATCAATGTACACCTTTATCGCGGAATAGCATTGAGTAGGACGTAGGATGTATGATGTATGACGTATGAAGAAAGCGATATGTTTTCAATTGCAGCCCCGTAGTCGACAGACGACGGGCACCATCTTTCTCCTTACGTCCTACGTCTTACGTCATACGTCCTACTCCACGATATTCCCCCGCTATCTTCCCACCGTCACCGTCCCTCCTCCGCTCACGGAATGATATTCCCCGTTGTACATCGCTCCGGCCACGATCGGGGCATAGACAAATCTTCCCGGCGATACCGCACGCATCGCGTAGTAAAACAGCTGTTGTTTGTTTCCGCCCGGATGGAAGCTCGTGAAGAAATTGATCCTGTCATCGCGGACGTCCAGATACTCAGGGGCCATCGCGTCTTTCACGAAGGGATACGACGCCATCTCTGTAAGGCGGGGGTTTTCGAGTTCAAACCCGGCCGGCAGCAAATCGCTGATCGCGATATTGTCGAGCCTGTCGACGGGCGAGACCAGCCGGACGCGAACGATCACCAGGTCATTTTGTTTGAGGGAGGAGATGTTGAGCGCGTTCCCGGCGCGGTCCAGGAATTCCCGCCGGACCTGCAGGTTCCGGTCCTCCGGTTTTACCTGCCCGTCGGTACGGATGCCTTCCGTGACGATGGAATAATACGCCCGCCCTTCGCCCTGGGTTGAGATCGTGACCGAGCTTCCGAACGGATCGACGTCGAACCTCTGGCTTCCTCCCTTGTACGCATACTCCTTGGAACCGGCCTTCACGGTCCCGGTGATCTTTGCAGCGGCAGCCATCCGCGCCGCCTTTCCAAATGCAAGGAGGGTGAATGCATCATCCTGCGTACTGAACCAGTAGTCCTCTTTGTAGCGCTGCGACAAGTAGTCCATGTAGCGAGGGATATTGACATTGTTCAGATCGGTTTCGAGAAGCATGTTCAGGACGATGGCGTTCGCACGAATCGGTGAATCGAAATCGTCACCGGTCGTTCGTGCGGCCTGCTCCACCGTGAATTTGTCAGGCATCAACTCACCGTATGTGCGACGGTCGCCACTGAGCGCATACGCAGCCGCCAGCATCGCCCGCGTATCCAGGGTGAGGAGCGCTTGATCGCCCCGGTAGAAGTCCATCAACGCGCGATCGGGTGCCGATGCCGCAGCGAGGACGTACAGCGCATAGACCGCGCTCTTGTCGGCGATCCTCCTGACAACGGTTTTTCCCTGCTCCCAATAATAGTAGTCCATTGTTTTGCGGCTTCGGGCCTGGGCGACGATGGCACCGAGTGCGGATTTTAATACACCGTCCGGAACGGCATATCCGGCCTTCCGCGCCTCGACAAGGAAATGCGTCGCATACACGGTTGCCCAGGGATTGCCATAGGAGCCTCCGGGCCAGTAGACGAACGATCCGTCGGGAGTCTGCAACGACCCGAGGATGCCGATGGCTTCGTTCACAAAATACATCGGGCTTCCGTTCGCAAGCGCGTTCGGAGCCATGATCGCCGCAATATCCCGGAGGTAGATCTGGGGGAACGCGCGCGATACGATCTGCTCAAGACAGCCATACGGATATCCGACAAGGTCCTTGAGCCGTCCTGCGAAATTCGCGACCGGGAATGGACTGATTGTCACGTACGCCCGGCGGCCCTCCGGATAATAAACGTCCGGGACCTGATGTTGCACCGACCGACCGGCCTCAATTGCCCCTGTGACGGTCTCGGTCACAAGCGGAGACGAGGGGCGCACGGGAAGATCCGTCCTGGATTCGATCTCGCCTTCCGGCGAAGTCGTGGTGACGATGACGGACGCCTTTCCGAGACGCTGCGTGGCACGGAGTCCGGCAAGGGCAAACTGCTCCTGATTGGGCCCGACAGAAAGCGAGGGGGGAGGGACCGTCAGCATGATCCCGCCCTCGGTTCGCACCGCAAAGCGGAGGTCCGCCGCGCGCGCCGTGGTATTGAAGGCCGTGATCGCCATGGACAGGGAATCGCCGGGGCTGAGGAATCGCGGGAGCGCCGGCGTGATGACGATCGGATCGGCGACCGTCAGCGCCTGTTGCGCGGATCCGAACCGGTCTCCTTTGTACGCCACCGCCATGAGCCGGATCTCGCCGTTGAAGTCGGGGATGTTCAACTCAATCTGCACTTCGCCGGCGGAGTTCGTGTGCTTGATCCCCGACCAGAAGGCGACCGGCTTCACTCGTTGAACGCTCAACGGGTTGACGTGCCTGCCGAGCTCCGCGTCGCTGCCGCCGGTGCTGCTGAGCAGCTTCTTCGCCTCGGGGATGAGATCCCGGAAGAAGTCGTACGTGTCGGTCGCGAGCGCCTTCCTCGCGTAAAAATAGCCGTACGGGTCAGGCGTCCTGTAGTTCTTCAGCTGGAGTATCCCCTCGTCGACGGCAGCGAGTGTCAGCGCGATATTCTTTTCCCCCGGGACCGTGATGGTGATGGTCTGTTTTGTCCGGGGCCGGATCGACGCCGGCGCGGTGATCGTCAGCTCAAGCTTGTTGGATTTCTTTTCCACCATGAGCGGAACGAACCCATGGCCGGCGAGGAGCGGGATGTCGAGCTCCTTGATCTTCCGGAAGAGGACCGCACTGATGTAGACATTCGGCAGATATTTTTCCTCCACCGGGAGATCCAGGGTCGCGGCGTTGTTGACGACGTCGAGGTAATGATAGTTCAGCACGCCGTTCCGTTCGACGGTAACCAGCATGGTCCCGGGGAACGGTGTTTGGAACAGGACATGCGCTTTGTCCCCCGGAGCGTACACCGCCTTGTCGAGCACGATATCAACCCGTGCCTCCGGGTCCACCTGGAATGATGTCACATCCGTGGAGCCCCAGCTGTAGGAATAGAACCGGAACTCGTTGAACCCCGCATCGCCGTCTTTCGAAACCCGCACAACATATTCCCCCGATCGCTGCACCGCATAGGAAAACTCCGCCGGCCCGTCGGAGACGGTCACCACGTCGTTTCTCTCCGGGATTTCGCGCCGCTCGGAAACGTACCGGAGCGCTTTGTCGCTCCCGTACTGACGGAGGACGGAATGCCATTCATACCGGATGACGGAAATGCGGGCGCGGAATCCGTTGATCGGTTTGTCGGCGGGATCCACCGCGACAATCTGGATCTTCTGCGGCACGCCCGGGCTGATATAATAGGGACCGGTGTTATGGACGCCAAGATAGAACGTGCGTGGGTCCAGGATGGTCTGAGCTCCCTGGTACACGGGCCGGCCGGACTCATCGAAAACCGCGACCCTTGCCCGCAGCCGGACCATCCCCTGCGTCTGAAGGTCTTCCGGGACATCGATGGTGAATGCCGCACCGCCGTTTTGATCGGTTTTCCCTTCTTCTGTGACCGGTTGCATCGCGGTCGGCTTCACGGCATCGTTCGAGAACCGGAACGCAGGATACGCTTTGGAGACATACGGAATCGGATCAAACGATCCTTCGAACTGCCATGATTTTCCTGCTGCGGGGGGACCGAAGAAGTTGTGGGCCGAAAGCTGATATTGAAGCGATTCTCCTGCCTTCGCCCGCTCCCGGGATGGGGTGAGGTTCACCCGGAGACGGTCAGGCATGAATTCTTCCACGCTTGCTTTGTAAGACGCAAGATATGTCCCGTTTCCTGCGTAGAGTTCGAATTGGTACTCGCCGGTCAGCGAGGCCGGCCGTGTCGGAAATGTTGTTTCAAACGAGCCATCGGCGTTCAGCGTGAGCTGCTGATCGCCGATTGTGCTCCCGCGCGGGCTGATGATCCTGAGCCGGACAGGCATGGAGGCAGGAAGCGACTCCGTGAGATTGCGAATGATTCCGCTGACGACAACGGTTTCCCCCGGCCGATACAGATTCCGGTCGCCATACATTAATGCATCGTACACCGTATTGTTGTCGTGCTTGCCCCCCACATCGAACCGCGACGTCTCGACGCGATAGTCGTCGAACGTCAGGAAATTGAAATCGTTGTCCAGCTCCGCAGTCACGAGCTGGAGCGGGAAGTCTTTTGACTTCGACTGCAGTTCCGTGAACCGCGCCACGCCGTCACCGTCCGTTTTTCCGGAGACCACCACCTGATTATTGGTGGACACCATGGAGACCAAAGCACCGGAGACCGGCTTTGCCGTCTCGAGGCTCGTCACAAAGACCATCGCGTTGTCAGGGCTCCGTTTCGAAATGATCGCAAGATCGGAAACGGAGACGAGCTTCGAAGTCGAGCGCCACGATTCGGCAGGGTTGGAGATTTCGATCAGGTAGAACCCCTTGTATCCCGTGTGCATGTACTTGTCGAGATTCAAATACGAAGAGACCTGCTGATTGTCCGGTCCGGCAATCATCATGGTATCGAGAGAAAGCAACCGTCCGTAGTTGCCGACATAGTACCGGTACTTTCTTCTCGAAGCGGGGGAATCGTCACTTTCGTCGTCGGAATAGTCGTAATCGTAGTAGCGGCCGTTCTGGACAAAGTAGACGAGGTTGTTCTGGAATACCTGGCTGACTTTCACAAGGAGTTTCGGCAGATTCACGGTGACGATCTCGAGCTTCTTCTCGCCGCCGAGGAGCATGTACACGCCGGATGCGGACCCGAACCGGAATGACGGGGGGACACTCCCGATAAAGACATCGGCCTCGTACGGACTCTGGGTTTTCCCGCCGAGATAACTTTCGAGCCCTTCCGCGATCGTCATTTTCATCGTGGTTCCGGGCTGAAACTTGCCGCGCAATGTGAACGAGGACCCCGTCGCTGAAACGGAGAAGTCCACATTGGGATCGAGCCGGATGAATGATTTCACGGTCGACGGATCGACTTCCTGCGACGTCCGCACCATAATGTATCCGTCGACGCCGTCGAAGCCTGCCTCATGGCCGTAGATCTTCAGTTCTCCGAGCGCGGGTAGGGTGAATTCGAACGGTTTGTCCTGGGTGATCTTGGTGTTCGTCTCCGGCGAAAGGAGATCTGCGGCGAGTGCAACGCTGATCTTCCGGTCTTTGTCCATTTGTGTTACCGTGCCGAGCTCGACGGGAATGATCCGGTTCCGTTCGGTCGTCATGACGCGAACGCCCTGCTGCGTCGCTCCGTCGACCGTGACCGTCAGTCTTGCCGGGAGGTCCTGAGGATTGACTGCATAACTGAATTCCAGATTTGCCTTGATCCCCACCTGGCGGGTCTCCGACAACCGGTCATAGAAGAACTCCGCACCGCGAAGGGTAAACGGCATCGTCGAGATCTGGAATTCGTCCGTGCCGGAAAATCCTGACGCCTTTGCGAGTCCCACCAGCAGCGCCGTATTGAATCGGCCGGTGATCTTTGCATCTCCCGGCAACGGACCGTCGGGACTGAAGAGCAAACGGGTTGTATCCTGCCACACGAATTTCCCGGGGATTGCGGGACTGAATTCCACCAGGGGTGTCATCGTCCACGTGTTCAGGGAATCCGGGGGGACCATCCCGCGCGAAAACGTAAATCCGAGCACCGTGTCCCGCGCGACGATCCCCGATGGGAGCGGGGATGTGATTCGAAGCTTGGTCGCATCCTGTGTCGAGCACGAGAGTGCGATCAGGCACACGATGAGAGCGATCGAGGCTGTTCTGTTGGCGCGCATTGGTCACCTGAGAGGTACTGGATGAATTCGTGAACCACTTCGCAAACTAGTTATCCTGCCATAACGACCCGGAACCGGGTCTTGGAAGTCCGCCCTTTGTCATCCACGCAACAAACGACGTGATCGCCGCCGCCGATGTGAATTAACCACCGGACTCCCGCCCGAACCGTCCCGAGGTACCGATCGTCCAGATACCAGGCATGGGTCGCAACATCGATGAGCGGTGTTGCCTGAAGACACAGTTCCTGTTTCTTCGATACGAGATAGTATGTCATCGCGTCGGAGGGACTCACAATTGTCGGTCCGTCACCTGCCGAGACGGTGGTGCAAAAGGGATTGTGCAGCGGGACCGCGGTAAACGACACATTGCTCTTCTTCCAGAACTCGAGCAGATCCGGCGGATAGGTTACTATGGTTGTGACCCGATACTCATGGGAACCCACGCATGACGGGCAATAGGAGATCGCCCCATTCTCCGAAACCAGATATTCCTTGCACATGTCGCACGTTGTCCGCGACGTCCGGGAGATCGAATAAAAATCTTCGATGCAGTGCGCACAACGCGGAGACGGGTCCTTCCCGCTCTCGGTGCACACTTCGCGGAGCGAAAGATCTTCAGGAAGCGGAAGAATGGACTTTTCGCCGGAGCGGCCGATGCTCGTGAGGATGTCGAACAGCAAGGGGGCCGCGGTCCTTCCTCCCATGAGGTCGGGATTTCCCGTGTTGTCGGCATTGCCCATCCACACGCCAACCGTGTACCGTGCGGTGTAGCCGACCGACCAGGCATCACGGCGGCCGTAGCTCGTCCCGGTTTTGAACGCGACCGCCGGCAGGGAGACCGACGACTCAAATCCGCTTGGCAGATCCGGCCTGTTCAGTCCCGTGAGAATCGAGGTAACCATGAATGCTGCAGACGGTGAAAATACCTGGCGTGGAGCGGCGTTGTCCGTCGAGCCGTCGCGGATGTATCGAAGCGGACGATATCCTCCGCCATTGGGGAATGCGGCGTATGCGGCAGTGAGTTCTTCCAGGGTCACCCCGCAGCCGCCGAGAATCATGCTCAGTCCGAGCTTTTGCTTCTGCTCCTGGAGGGACGATATCCCCGCGTTGACAATGAACTGCACGAACGGGAGTGTCCCGGCCTGCTTCAGGAGGCGGATCATCGGCACATTCAGTGATCGTCGCAAGGCGTCGTCGGCAAAGACAGGACCGGAGTACGTCCCGTCGTAGTTTTCGGCAGTGAACCCTTCTGCATCATAGGGGACATCGAGAAGTCTGCTCTTGGGTGTCAGGCTTCCCGCATCCATCAACATCGCATAGAGAAACGGCTTCAGCGTGGACCCGGGGGACCGAAGCGCGCGGACGGCGTCCACCTGGCCGTTGGCGAGCGAGTCACGAAAATCGCCGGAGCCGGCATATGCCAGGACGTCCCTGCTCCGGTTGTCAATGACGATGACGGCGCCGTTGTGCACGCCCTTCGCACCCCAGATCCGCAGGTGTGCCGATAACAGCCGTTCGACCGTCCGCTGGACATCGAGGTCGAGCACGCCGCGGACATCGCCCCCCCCGTTCGAGAGGTTCCTGACGCGGTAGCAAAAGTGCGGAGCCAGCATGGGCGGGGTGACGCGCTGGACGGCAGCGGGAGTTGTCCAGATGATGATGGAATCCTCCCTGCTCAGATAGTGTCGGACGATCCATCGCTGCGCTTGCCGCTTCCGTTCGGCGAGAAGCCGTTCAGGACTTTTGTCCGGTTGCAGCCGGTTGGGATCCCGGGGGATGAGCATCAGGTCGAACAACCTCGCGATGTTCAACCGTTCCGGCGGCGTCTGGTAGTAGAGCAACGATGCGGATTTCAGCCCTTCGATGTTCCCGCCGAGGGGAACCATCGACAGGTACATTTCGAGCAGTTCGTTCTTCGAGTATTTCATCTCGAGCTGCAGAGCGCGGAATGCTTCGATCATTTTCGCCCAAACTGTGCGCTGCTTCGGCTCCATCATACGCGCGATTTGCATGGTGATCGTCGAACCGCCGGAGACCCGGCGGCCGCCCCTGGCATTCTGCCAGACAGCACGGAGAAGCGCAAGAGGGTTGACACCGAAGTGGTAATAAAACCAGCGGTCCTCACGAAGGAGAAGGATGCGCTTAAGCCGATCGGGGATCTCGCCCGGATCCGTCTTGAGTCGCCACCGACCATCGTCGGCGAGGAAGGCACCGAGCAAACGTCCCTGACGGTCTTCGACCGTCAGGGAGTAGCCCTTGGTGTGCGGGAGCGGGAAGAACAACGAAAGAACCAAAAAGGCGATCGCTGGGAACAGGCAGACGATCGCCCCAAGGAGCACCGTCCTATGTCTTTTGCTTTTCGTAATCGGAAGGATGGAGAACAATGTACTCCTGAACTGAAATCTGCGGCGGACTCAGCCCCTGCCCCCTTCTCTTTACACGAGAAGGGGGGTCCAAGGAATCGTTTCGTTGTTTTTACGAGGGGGACTTCAGTGTGAGTTCTCCTGCACGGATTGTCCAGAAATCGTCCGATAAATTCCGGGCCGTGAGGTACTCGAAGGGCATCGTGAAGTAGCCGCCCATCCCCCAGTCCGGCCCCCATGAATTGCGGACGATGAATCTCTTCGTTGCGTCGTCATATCCGACGGCGAGGACCGCGTGTCCACCCAGGACCCTTTCGCCCTGTTGCGGCATTTGCACGATTCCGCTCTGTGCAACTTCGGGGGATTCAAAGCTCTCGTAGACCGTGAACCCAAACACGAACGGATATCCTTCGGCCAGGCATTCCAGCATTTCATCCTGCGTCAGGATGCGGTGATACGATGTGATCGTATGCGAAGCGGCCTCTTTGTAGCACTTCGCAACCGGCTTGACCGCGAATTTGCTGATGATGTACGGCCAGGTCTTTTCCATGCAGACACCCTGCTTCGCGAGCGTCTTGATCCCGTCACGAAGCATCGCCCCCGAGTCGGTTTTCACCGAGTGCTCGATCACTCTCTCATTATAATAGACAAACAGCCTGCTCAGATCGAAAAAGGATTTCGTGTTTTTGATCTCGAGAAACTCGAGAGCGCCGACAAGAGCGTTTGCCGTACAACTTCCCAGGTTACCCTGGTTCTCGACCGGTGAACAGGAGGGTCGGAGGTCCACTTGATGGGGTAATACCGGAGGAACAACCCTGATTGTACGAAAGAGGTAGTCCCGCTGATCCGGGAGGTCAGGAACCCATCCATATCCGCGTATTACTTTTTTGGAAGCAGCAGGGGGAGACTTACGACGGGCTGCTTTGCGAGTTGACTTGCGTCGGGGAGCGCGCGCCATAGGGGCCTCGATGTTGTGTAGGGAAGGAAAACCTGAGGAATATAGAGATGAGGGCCTCGGAAAGCAAGACCCGTCCCATCTTGCATCTCAGGGGATTTTCAAGTTATTATGCTCCACTGTCGTCCGTACCAAAATCCATACGAACTCTGTGAATCCGATGCCTGAATACCTTCCTCCTGCGACCCTCGAGCGCGCACGGGACCTGTTTCCCCACCTTGCCCAGGGCCATGTCTACCTCAATCATGCGGGGACGAGCCCCCTTTCGCGGCGTGTTATCGAAGCGGTCCACCGGCACCTCCGGGATCGTTCCGTTGGCGCCATCGACACCTATTCCAACGATATTCAGATGGTCGGCGAATGCCGGTCGCTCGTCCGCAAGCTGATCAATGCCGAATCGACCGACCGGATCGCGTTTCAGCCGAACACCTCCGATGCCATCAACGTTGTCGCATCAGGACTCGCATGGAAGTCCGGCGATCATGTCCTCCTGAATACGATCGAGTTTCCGGCGAATGTCTATCCCTATCTCAATCTCAAACGGTTGGGTGTTGAAATTGATTTTCTTGAAGCCGATGAAGGGCGAGTCACGCCCGAGATGATCGCCAGGAATCTTCACCCGAGAACGCGTGTGCTGGCTTTGAGCGCGGTGCAATTTCTCTCGGGGTACCGGGCCGACCTCGAATCGCTTGGCGAGTTTTGCCGGACGCGGGGTATTGTCTTCGCTGTCGACGGCATCCAGGCAGTGGGGGCGGTTCAGATCGATGTCCAGGGAATGAAAATCGACGCGCTCTTTGCTGGCGCGCAGAAATGGCAGATGGCTCCACACGGTTCGGGCTTCCTGTACCTCACCGAGGAATTGCAGTCGCGGATCGGACAAGCGTATCTCGGATGGCTGAGCGTCGAAGACCCGTGGAAGTTCCACGATTTCGATCAAGCACTTGCGGCCTCAGCGCGGCGCTACGAAGGGGGAAGTCTGACCATGCCAAGCCTCTGGGGGTTGCATGCCGCGTTAAGCACCCTCGTCGAGTATGGACCCGAACGCATTGAAGGGCACATTCTTGGAATCACTGCGGCGCTGCGGAATGCTCTTGCCGGAATTCCTCAGCTCCGGGTCGTTACCTGCTATCCGGACGAGGAACGAGCGGGCATTGTCACGGTCGCTCTTCCCTCGAATGTCGATGCAAAACAGGTGTTCACGCGGATGCTTGACCGCAAAGTCACGATTGCCCTCCGGGAAGGACAACTCCGTTACTCGCCGCACTTCTATTGTACGGCGGCCGACATGGATACGGCGGTCGAGGCGACGAGAGAAGCGTTGAAGGACCACTAGTGTATGTCTCATAAATAACTTTACTATAACTCCGGAGTTCCTTATCATGGTTCAACCGCCTATCTTACGGAGGAAGAACCATGAAGAAAGGTCGTCCTATCCGGCCCCTGGTGTTGAGCAAGGACGCTCGCCAGGATCTCGATGCTCTTGCCCGTTCACGGACGCTGCCGCATGCACTTGTTGTGCGAGCGCAGCTTGTGTTGCGAGCCGCTGCCGGCGAATCCAATACGGCCATTGCCGCACTGCTTCGACTCACGCGGCCAACCGTCGGTATCTGGCGCCAACGCTACCTTGAGCATGGCATCCAAGGGCTGCACGATGACCTGAAGCCAGGACGACCGCGGACGATTTCCGACGAACGCGTGGCGGCGCTGGTGCGCAAGACCCTGAAGACCAAGCCCAAGAATGGCACCCACTGGAGCGTCCGGTCCATCGCCGAAGAGACCAAGATTTCTCATGCAACCGTTCACCGGATTTGGCGCGCGTTCGGTCTGCAACCGCATCGGCAAGAACACTTCAAGTTGTCGAACGACCCGTTCTTTGTCGAAAAGGTCCGGGACATTGTTGGGCTGTATCTGAGTCCGCCAGAGAATGCCGTGGTGCTGTGTGTTGATGAAAAGAGCCAAATTCAAGCGCTGGACCGAACGCAACCGATGCTCCCGATGGGGTTAGGATACGAAAAACAATTTACAGATACAGATTGATTTTTGCAAGATTGAAGACTTTGTCACGTATCTCGGAGACGGCACACTAGTGCCATTCCAACTAATTTTACCGAATCCCGCAAGGCGGGATGAAGGTAAAATTACAGTTGGAATGAGCCTGCCCGCCTTTGTTGCTCTATGGGGGCAGGCGGGCATCCCGACACGTTTCTTGTGTCGGGATCTGGTAAATGATAGTTGGACAGGCACGAGTCGATAGTTAATGGACGCTTGACGATAGCCATCGGACAGCGTACAGACGCGACAGCGCCTTTTGGTCGACAGTTGACCAGTTTCCATCGACGATCGACTATTGGACATTTGGGTCGACCATTGACTAGCGTCCATTGACCATTGTCCATCGATCTTTTTCCCTATGACGACTCTCCGCCGTGAGTTGACGCTGTTCGACCTGACAATGATCTCCATCGGGTCGACGATCGGTTCGGGCATCTTCCTCACCCCCGCGTTGATCTCACGAACGCTTGTCTCGCCGGGCTGGGTCATCGTTGCGTGGCTGATCGGCGGGCTCATGGCGATATTCGGAGCCCTGAGTTTCTCAGAGCTCGGGGCCATGATGCCAAAGGCGGGAGGCATCTACGTCTTTCTGAAGGAGACGTACGGCGGACTGGTCGCGTTTCTTTTCGGCTGGTCCGAGTTTCTCGTCACGAACACCGGCAGTATTGCCGCCCTCGGGTATGCGTTTGCGACCTATCTGGGGTACATCGTTCCGCTCGGGTCTGGCGGCACGATGGCGTTCGCCGTGATCGGTGTCGTCGTCCTGACGGTCGTCAATGTTCTGGGCGTGAAAATCGGCGGCGTCTTCTCCGATATCTTCACGGCGTTGAAGCTCCTGGGGATTGCAGGGTTGATCGTTGTCGGGTTCTTTCTCGGCTCTACATCGCACATCAGCATGGCGTCGCCGTTCGCGACACCGCCGGGCGGGCTCAGTACGTCTCTGGCACTGGCTCTTGTCGGAGTGTTCTGGTCCATCGGCGGCTGGCAGCATGCGACATTCACCGGCGCTGAGGTAAAGAATCCGCAACGGAATATTCCGCGGGCGATGATTATCGCCTCCGTGACCATTACGTTGGTCTACATCCTGACGGTCGTGGCGTACATGATGCTGCTTTCCGGTCCCGAGATTGCCTCATCGCAGCAACTCGCGTCGGATGCAATGGAGCGCGCAATCGGAACGGCAGGAGGCGTCGCGATCGCAATAGCAGTGTTCATTTCAACGTTCGGGACGACCGGCATCTACACCCTTACCGCGCCCCGCATCTATTACGCAATGGCGCTCGACGGTTTGTTCTTTGAACCGGTCTCTCGTTTGCATCCGAAGTTCGGAACTCCTGCCGTCGCAATCGTCGCGCAATCTGTCTGGGCGATCGTCCTCATCGCGTTCTGGGGGACGTTTGAGAATCTGATCTCGTATGTTGTCTTTACAGACTGGATCTTCTATGGCTTGACCGGCGCAGCGGTGATGATTCTCCGGAGAAAACAGGCCGACGTTCCACGTCCCTACAGGACGATGTTGTACCCGTTCACGCCCCTGGTATTCACCGCGGGTGCCGCCTGGTTTGTCATTAATACGCTGATCAACAAGCCGGCGGAATCGGGTGCCGGAATCCTTTTTCTTCTTATCGGCATTCCGGTGTACCTGTACTGGAAAAAACGACCAACACACACAGCGCACTTCTGACCACTGCATGAAACCCGGATCGAAGATACTGATCGTCGACGATAACGAAGAATTTCGGGCGATCCTCAAGCTCGTCCTCGAGAGGAAGGGATTTGTCGTAACAGAGGCATCGGATGGCCAGGAAGCGATCGAGAAGTTTACCGTCACTCCGTTTCACATGGCCATCGTCGATCTCGACATGCCGCGCATGAACGGCATCGAGCTGACAAAGCGAGTGAAAAAGGAGTACCCGGGGGTCCCGGTGGTGATGATCACTGCATATGCACAGTTTTACTCGCCGGGGGATATTCTTGCGGCGGGAGTGGACGCATTCTTACAGAAACCGGTCGACTTCGCGCGACTGACACAGGCGATTGACAGTCTGTGACGGGAGGGGGGCGCATCCGAAAAAGTGGTTGCCTAGCCTGCCATATTTTCCCTTACGTTCATGAAAGACCGTCGACCCGTCTGACTGCATTTCGTCACTAGAGATAGAAGGGGAGCCAAATGGACACATGAGAATTCACGACCTGCCTTTCAACGATCGCATATTCTCCATCCGGCGAGACTTGTTCGCGAATCTTGTAGAGGTTCCTGTCATAGGCATAGACGTATCTGTCGATGAAGAACTTCTGGCCACTGCTCACGACGACAGGTCTGCTTAGTCCGAGGCGGCGGAACTCTGATGCTCGGAGCTCGCCGGATCCGGGCTCTTTGGTTGTCGGGGTCACCTCGATGAACGAGGTGGACGCATTCGTGTCCTGGAAAACGTATCGAGCATGCGAACTGAACAACCGAACAAATTCCAGAGCTTGATCTGGGGTTTTGATATCGACATACCCCTTCAAGCTTGTGTAATACAACAGTACGCGTTTCTTTGACCCGTTCACTGCGATGAGTTTGCTGAACGCCTCCAGAGGACAACCCGACGTTCCATAGACACCAATATAGAACATCCATCCCGGTTTCACCGAAGATACCGTGAGCGGAGACCGCAAATATACCATGTCATACTTTGGTTCGAGGCTGACGGTGATTTGTACCGTCGAATCGGGCAGGACGATAAGGTCACGGACAATGGTGTCGCGATAGGTGTGGTCCAAGTCATACCCTCGCGCCTTGAAGACGCATTCAAGATCATATTTGCCCGCCGGAATTCCGGCGAGAAGGAACATTCCACTTGAATCCGTTCGACCAGCACGATGCTCGGGACCGAGTCGCAGTTCGGCGCCCGCCACCGGTCTGGAAAGGACCTGCTCAGTCACTATTCCCTTGATGTCACCACGCGGAGCCCGATGACACGCAGTGAGGAGGCAGCTTGTCAGAAGGCAAGCATACAATGATTTTATGGCCGATATGCTCAATGAATTCCCCACCATGGACGGGTCATGGGTGAAGTTACATGAACCTTTTCTTGGTCTTCATGTATTGGATGACTATGTCGAGCCTCCTGTTTCTTGTCTCTTTCGTCTTGGCTGAAAAATAGACCATTGAGTAGTGCCGCTTGAGCGATTCGCTCAGGTTGTCGAATTCTTTCATATCCTTCAATCGTGCTTTCAGCAGTTTTCGCAGTCCATCAATATCTACGTACTCTTCCCTTTCATCTTTCCTGTTCCACATCCCATTCCTTTTTGCCTCTTCAATGGCGTCGATCCCGGCCTGACCGACAACCCCGTCCTCCAAAAGTCTTCCCACCAGCTTCTTATTGTTCTCTGACCACTTACTTTCTTTCCTACGCTTTGAGAATTTACGTAAGTATACTGCTTCGTCCACCTTTTTTATTAAGGAATCAATCCAGCCAAAGCACAGAGCTTCTTCAAGGGACTCCTGGTACGAAATTCCTTTCCTCCCATCCTTATAGAACTCAATCCAGATGGACTCCTTTTGCTGAAAGTTGTTCTTGAGCCATTTCCGAAATGCAGATCGATTCAGGAATCGCACTCTCTTTTCCATGGCCTTGGGAGTCAGGCACAGGGACCGGACGTGCAGACCGGACCCAATTGTTCGACGAAGGGCTTCGCTTCTAGTTGAGAACCGTGGATTGTACTTCATCCCTGGTGACGGTCACGCAAGCCTGCACTCTGTGAGCGCCGTCGTCTCCGATTTCTCTTCCCCATCCGGCAATCATGAACTCGATCCCATCGGTAGGCCATCATGCCAACGCAGCAAAGCAGCCGCGTGACGATGCAGTCGGTGGAGCAGGAATTGATTCTTCTCCCTGCTACACGCTTCAGGGCAACCGTTCGAAGGGGAGATGTGAAGGATCTGGGAATGATGTCAGGAAATAATATAGAAACGGGCCGGAGGATTGTCAATCAAGTCGCGACTGAGCGGGCGAATATCTGAGAATCGACGGGAGAGTCTGTAACATAGTGAATGCGTTATGCTCCATTCTCCCGGCCGATTCTCGCTCGTGCCTACGAGATGAGCCCGAAGAGCCGTTTTCGCATTGATAGCGGTGGTGGACGAAATCACAACCTCAGCAACTCATCTCGGACCGATTTCGTGGAATGGCCTGCGCGGGTGATCCCGCATTCGTTCCTCAATGCGTTCCGACAACCATTGATAGTATTCACTTGCGAAAGGATCCTGTTGTGTCTCGCGCATGTTTTGGATCATCGGTTTGTACTTCTTCCAGGATGTGGTCACAAAGGACCCGAGTGTCTTGTCGACGAGGTCCATTGTGATAAACCGCTCTGCGACAAGGATCCCGAGGTGTTCCATTTCCTGCGCAAATTGGATCAGGAGGGTTTGTTCAGCAACAGGCAGAGCCCGCATTTCATGAAACGTGGGGGGCAGGTGATGCGCATTGACATATTGCAGAAGCTCGACAAAGTCCCGGGTCTGAAAGTTATGCAGTGCCTCGAGCGCAAGCCGTTCCCGCCGGTCGCGTGCCGCCGATCGGACCTGGACAATGCCGAAGATGAGCCCAACGATGAAGGAAAGCGTCAGGGCGAGATTTGCGATAAGAGCGATGGTGTCGTTGGTCATTGGAGAACCCTGCGTCCCACGAGTCGAACGGTCCCATCCGACGAATGCGTCGGCGCAATGTTTGCCTTCCAGGACGTTTCAAGAAGCCGACGATGTGACGCCTTTCATCGCCCGAAGGAGCGTCCACCCGTACCCGATAACCGTTCCGCCCGACATGAACCAGGGGATGTTGCTGTCCTTGAACAAGAATGGCAGAAGCAGCTGGACGACGACAAGAACGACGATGAGCAGCGCCACTCTGGTCATCGAACCGGGGATGAGAAGCCAGCCCGAAGAGAGCTTTCCAACATCCTGCATCTTCTTGTGCTTACGAAGTGCGATGCGCTGCACAGAACCGAACCCATACCCGATCGCTCCACCAATCACCACGGCGACAAATCCAAGAACGAGACTCACCATTGCAATTTCCTTTCAATGATATTGTTCCCGTCGTGGCGCGCTGCGCAGACCGATCCGCCGCAGCGCGCCGTGAACCCTGACGAATCAACTCTTTGGATGCGGCGTTTCCGTGAGTTTGTCAAGAACCACACCATTGTAACCCATCAGCCCCATCTCCGGAATATCCAGCCCATCCAGTTCTGTCTGCAAATCGACGCGATTGCCAACGAGGACTTCGGCAATCTTGAAGACGATGTACGAGATAATCGAGAGCGTGATGAAGCATGTGACCACGCCGATCAACTCGGCCCAGAACTGGCTGATGCCGCCGCCGTAGAAGAGGCCGGTGACGGTCCCGGTGACCCCATTCCAACCGTCACCATATGTTCCATCGGCGAAAAGTCCAATGGAAAGGCACCCCCATGCCCCGTTGACACCGTGGACCGATATTGCTCCGACGGGATCATCGACCTTCTTCCGATCGAAGAAGAAGACCGACTCCACGACAAGCACACCGGAGATCAGCCCGATTATCGCAGCGCCCCCCGCGCTAACGAATGCGGACGGTGCGGTAATGGCAACGAGTCCTGCCAACATCCCGTTCGCCATCATGGTCGGATCGGGTTTCTTTGTCCTGAACCACCACATCCAGAGCGTGGCGGCGAGAGCACCGGTTGCGCTCGCGAGCATGGTGTTGACCGCGACCACCGCAATACGAAGATCGGTACCGGCGAGTGTCGAACCGGGATTGAACCCGAACCACCCGAAGGCGAGGATGAACGTTCCAAGAATGGCATAGGGGACGTTATGCGCGGGGATCGGATTGATGCTTCCGTCCTTGTTGTATTTTCCGTACCGCGGCCCGATCAGCCAGGCGAAGATCAAGGCAATGACGCCCCCTTGCATGTGGACGACCGAAGATCCGGCGAAATCGACGTGGCCGTGACCGAGGCCGAAGTTCACGCCAAGCTGCGAAAGCCAGCCTCCGCCCCAGACCCAATTGCCGAAGATCGGATACATCACACTGCCGATGAGTACTCCGTAGATCATGAACGCCGAGAATCTCCAGCGCTCGGCGGCAGCGCCGGTCGGGATCGTCGCCGTCGTGTCCATGAACACCATCTGGAACAGGAAGAGCGCGAAGGCGGCGGTATCATATCCTGCGCCCTGGAGGAAGAATCCATTCCAGCCGAGCAGCCCGAACGGTTTTCCGAAAAGGTTCACGGTGATCTCGTTGCTGAGCCCCGCGTACCCGCCCATCGTACCGATGGCGCCGACACCGCCGAACATGAAGGCGAAGCCGCACACGTAGAACCCGAGCATGCCCAGCGGATAGATCATGAAGTTCATGGCCATCGTATGCGCCGCATTCTTCGCGCGGGTAAGCCCCGTCTCCACGAGCGCGAATCCCGCCTGCATGAACATGACGAGAAAGCCGGTGATGAGCGTCCACATGAAATTGATCGCCACATGATTATGTCCGACGGCGTCTCCCAATTCCAGGAGAGTCGGCTGGCCCGGCTTGGCCGCGGGGACATCTGCAATGGTTCCCGTTTTTGTCCCGGACGGGTCGGGGTCAGTCCCGCCTCGAGCGCCCGGCGCAACGGCGACAACGAAGACCGCAAGAAACACGGCCATCAGGAAGAATCGATTTCGGATCAATGAATGCGGCATGAGTCTCAATCTCCTTCTGCAAGTGTGGGAATCCGTGAAATTCGTCTGATGGGTCTTCAGAAGACCACGATCGCGGCAACATCGAGTGTCGCCTGGTTTTTCCGTGTGAGGGAGCCACCATTTCCGTCATACATGAGCCCGTCCGCCGAATCGTAGCGGTATTCCGCCCGGAGAATCAGGTTGGTCACAGGTTTATACTCATAGGTAAGAGTAATCTCTTTGATGTCCTGCGATGCCCCGGTCGTGAATCCTTCCGGATCATTATAGACTTCCCCGCGAAGCGTGATCGCACAGGGGTCGCCGGGCGTATACCGCGCGTACACAGCAACACCTTTCCAGAGTGCGACGCCCGCGGGAAGATTTTCCTGTCCATAAACGCCATCGACGGCGAAGCTGAGTTTGTCCGTCGCCTGGCAGGTTGCGATCAGGTTGGCGACATTCCGGAATTTCTTGGAGACCGTATCCGGAAGCGCCGGCCCGCCGATATAATTGAAGATGAGCGAGAATGCGCTGCTCGGGGCAAGCGTCGCCTCAAGGCCGAAGGTCTTTCCGCTATTGACCGCCGGTCCGTTGTACGAGTTGTAAAGGTACCCATTGACGGTCAGGATGCTGCTCACCGGATAGGAGGCGCGGACACCAAGATGGTAGTACGGGATGGACAGTGCGAAGAGGAGCGAACGAGAGTAATTGTAGTCGTCCTTCGCCTTGATCACTTCAAATCCCATATGCGTCACAAACTTCCCCGCATCGATCGTCAAACCCTGTCCCAGGGGGGCAACGTACGTGATATAGGCCTGTCCCACGTTTGCGATGGACCCCACAGCCCCGCTCTGGACGATGTCGTTCGTCGGGCCGTAGTCAAAATCGACCCGGAAGCCGAAGGGCGCAGCAGCTTTCGTCACGGACAGTTCCGCGTTCGCGACAGAGATCTGGTTCTCCGTGACGTCGAAATTCCGGAGCTGATTGACATGACTAAGAGGACGATCGAAATTAAAGCTGAAGTAGCTATCGACATATCCCCCGACAACTACAGGAGTGGATGCGGCAGACGAATCCTTCGGCTGAGAATGCGCACTGCCGGCAAACATCATTGCGCAACTCAGTCCCAGACTCAACCCATAGCGGGTGGTTCTCATTCTTCTTTGCATAGAATACTCCTCTGAGGAATTGTGCATTGCTTTAGAGAGCGCTTTCTCCCGATTCTTCCGTCCGCACCCGGATGGCTTCCTCGATGTTGGAAACGAAAATTTTCCCGTCTCCCACTTCGCCCGTTTTGGCCGTTTTCATGATGACCTTGACCGCCGTGTCGAGCATTTTATCCGCGACAACAACGAGGATCATCACTTTCGGCAGGAATCCGACGTTATATTCCGAGCCACGATACATCTCCTTGTGGCCCTTCTGACGTCCAAACCCCCGAACTTCGAGCGCAGTCATCCCTTGAATGCCTGCTTCCAGCAACGCCTCCCGGACTTCGTCCGCCTTGTGCGGCCGGATGACGGCTTCGATTCTTTTCATGGATAGCCTTTCTTGATGAATGAGTAGATGACGCCTGTGCCCCGGCGCGTATTCGGGGGTGGAAATAAAGACTTAACTTCCTAAGGCAATAGATTGTTTTCTCCTTAGAAGATAAGGTGAACGTACAAAAAGTCAAGTACTTTGTAAAGTTTATTTTTTCTTAATAATCGAGGGCGTCTTGGGGAATAACGGCAGGTTGCGGCAAGGACGAGGGGGGAGGGGAGAGGGAGAGGGGGAGACGCTTCTTCTTCCTCAGGTCTTCATTCGTTTGACCACGACCGCGGTCATGTCGTCATGCTGGGGGTTCTCTCCGGCGAAGAGGCGGATGTCGTCCATCAGTGTATCGATCGTCCCCTTTGCCGTCGCGGATTTGACTTCCGGAAGCGCGAGCAGGCGCTCAACCCGCTCCAATCCGAATAGCTCCTCTTGACCGTTCATGGCGTCGGTGAAGCCGTCCGTGATGAAGATGATGGCGTCTCCCGGCGCGAGAGTAACTTCGCGTTCTTCATACGTCGCATCGGGTTGCATGCCGAGCGGGAAATGCGCTCCCGATGAACAGAGCGTCTCGACTCTCCCGTCGGTGATCAATATCGGCCGCGTCTGCCCTGCATTTGCAAAGACCACACGCCCGGATTCCCCGTCAAGTGAGGCAAGCACAAACGCGACAAAGTTTCCCCGTTTCGAATGCTGATAGACCGCCCGGTTGAGCCGGGTAAGGATGGCGGCGGGAGATGAGGAAATCTTCGCCTCGCTCGCAAATGCTCCGCTCGTATACACTGCAGACATTGCCGCCTGGAGACCCTTGCCTGAAACATCCAGGACTGCAAATCCAAAATGCTCCCCTGACCGGCCCAGCTGCGCATAGTCAAAGGAGTCGCCTCCAACTTCCTGCGCAGGCACGGAGACTCCGGCAACGTCATAGTCCGGGATGTTCGGCTCTTCACGCGGCATCAGTGACATTTGCACATCGTGCGCAAGCTTCAGCTCCGTCTCAAGCGTCTCCTTCTCTCCGCGCTCGAGCGAGACGATCCAGACCAGGAGATTCACGCCGCCGAGCAGGAGCGCCCCCGATACAACGAGCGGCATCAAACCGGGGCCGATCTTCACGAAACCCGCAACCAGGCCGAACGCGATCAACGTGTACGACATGACCACCAGCCGGTGGCGATCCTTGGGGATGCCCAGGTAAATCTCGTCCGACGCAAGCAGGGAAAACATCAGCGCTTCACGGATCGAAATCTGCTGCGGCGATGACTGCAGTCGCTGGCGATACGACTCTTTTCGCTGCGCCAGGTTCTGGACGATCCTCTCCCATGCGATATACAACACCCCGGCAACCATCAGATCGAGGCTGAACCGTGCCCAGCCGCCCCCCGACATCCCCTGCGACATCGCAGTGACCAACTCAATGACGGCGACGATCTTGAGAAGGTTGACCAGAAGGCGGCGGAATTTGAGAGGATCGATCATACCATTTTAGATTTTAACTTTTAAATTTTAAATTTTAGATTTTCCCTCAACCGGCACATACCCCCGGCATTGGAGGACCGGCAGCCGGGGATACTTGTCAAATGCCGGATCTGTCTGCGAACGTCGACAAAGAAGGAAGATACTCCCCCGGCCGCTCTCGACCACCATCATATGCTTGCACCGGTCGCAGAGACCGGCCGGGACAGGTGTTGATGTCTTTTGAGGCATCGCTTCGAACAAACTCTACATCGCCGGTGCGGGCGTGGCCGTTGCAGGCGGGGGCACGGATTCCTGTTTTATCGCGGGCTCCCACAGATAGAGCGAGCATCCATCCGGCGTCAGGAACGTCGCAAAAAATCCCATGTCGCTCACCGGTGTCCGTTTCAATGTCACTTTCCCCCGCGCCTTTTTGATTTCTTTTAACTTCGCATCAATGCTTTCGACGTTGATGTACACATTCACCTGTCCCTTTTTGGGCATCTTCTTCACGAGCACAAACCCGCCGCCGGGATCGGCACCGGTCGTGAAGATCACGTACTTCACTTCAGGGTATTCCTTGAATTCCCAACCGAACACCGTTCCATAAAACTTCATCGCTCTTTTCAGGTTGGTCGTCGGTATTTCGATGTGGCCAAAACTATGCATAATACCCTCCTTGAAGATGGTCCATGGTGAGCTTAGGAGAAGTTAGGAACGCAGCGGCGTTTCAAGCATCGGCACCTTCACTCCAAGCGTCCGCGCGTTCTGTACTGCACGTTCGTAGCCCGCATCCGCATGCCGAATGATCCCCATTCCGGGGTCATACGTCAAAACTCGTTCCAGCCGCACTGCAGCCTCCGGTGTTCCGTCGGCAACAACGACCATTCCTGCGTGAATCGACAGACCCATTCCCACTCCTCCACCATGATGGACGCTGACCCAGCTCGCCCCGCCCGTCGCATTGAGGAGTGCGTTCAGGATCGGCCAATCGGCGATGGCATCGCTTCCGTCTTTCATCTTCTCCGTCTCACGATTGGGGGACGCAACGGAACCGCAATCAAGGTGATCCCGCCCAATAACGATCGGTGCCTTGACCTCACCGCGAGCGACAAGATCGTTGAACATCAAGCCCATTTTCGCCCGTTCTCCATAGCCGAGCCAGCAGATTCTCGCCGGGAGTCCCTGGAAATGCACCTGCTTTTGTGCCTTCTCAATCCATCGGCACAGCGCGGAGTTCTCCGGAAAAGATTCCATGACCGCGCGGTCCGTTCGGAGGATGTCGCCCGGATCGCCTGAAAGGGCGACCCAGCGGAACGGTCCTTTCCCGTCACAAAAAAGCGGCCGAATGTATTCCGGCACGAAGCCCGGGATGTCAAAGGCATTTTGCACACCCCCGGCCTGCGCTTCACCTCTGATGTTGTTGCCGTAGTCAAAGGTGACTGCGCCGCGATCCATGAGACCCAGCATGGCGCGCACATGCTCACCGATGGAGGCTCTCGCACGCCGGACGTATTCCTGCGGATCGGAGGAACGGAGGGCGACAGCATCTTCGTAGCGCATGCCCGCAGGGACGTAGCCGTTCAGCGTGTCATGCGCCGATGTCTGGTCTGTGACAATATCGATATGCTGATTGCGACGCAAGAGCTCGGGTAGCACTTCTGCCGCATTGCCCAGGAGAGCAACAGACTTCGCTTCTTTTTTCTCCAGCGCGCCCCGGACGATCGTGAGGGCCTCATCGAGCGTCTCCGTCATCATATCAACATATCCGGTCTTGAGCCGCTTCTCGATCCTCGACCGGTCAACCTCCACAGCAAGGCAGACACCGCCGTTCATTGTCGCCGCAAGCGGCTGCGCGCCGCCCATACCGCCGAGGCCGGCGGTGACCAGAAGTCGTCCAGCAAGTGACCCGCCAAAGTATTTCTCCGCGACTGCCGCGAACGTCTCGTAGGTCCCCTGCAAAATCCCCTGTGTCCCGATATAGATCCAGCTTCCGGCGGTCATTTGACCGTACATCGTCAACCCCAGCGCATCGAGCCGGCGGAATTCATCCCACGTCGCCCATTTCGGCACGAGCATCGCGTTGGAAATCAGAACTCTCGGAGCGTTGGTATGCGTCCGGAATATTCCGACCGGCTTGCCGGACTGCACGAGCAGCGTCTCGTCGTTCTCCAGCTGCCTGAGGGACCGGATGATCGCGTCATAGCATTTCCAATTGCGCGCCGCTTTGCCCGTACCGCCGTAGACGATGAGCTGGTCGGGGTTTTCCCCCACGTCAGGATCGAGATTGTTCATCAACATCCGCATCGCGGCTTCCTGGATCCATCCTTTGCAGGAGAGCGCGGTCCCCCGGGGGGCACGGATCGGAGTTGCGGGAGCGGTACCGAGGGTTTTCATGGGAGACCCTTACACAAAATGCTGACACTTCCCGGAGCAGGAGCTCTCAGGATGGCTGCAGGGTACCTTTGGCTCGTCGGGGCACGTCCACGACGTCCACAGGGCGGGGATCAGTTCGACGTCTCAGTCCTTTGCCGTGAGCCGGACTTCAAGTCGGACAATGGTGCTGTCGTTTTCATCCTTGTCCGTCACCTGTTTCAATGAATGGATGTTGAGAAGGGGAACGGTGAGCACCGTGTTATCATCATCAAACTCGGCATAGTCCTTATTCACCTTCTTCAGAATCCCGAGGTTGGTTTTTTGGCCGATGAATTTCTTCATGATATCCACGACCCCGCCCGAACTTGATGCGGCAGGTTGCAGTACCGGCGCCGGATGCTCCGGTTCTGTCGCCTCTTCTTCCGCCGCCTGCGGCTTCTCTTTCTGCACGGTCGTTTTTGCCTTCGGTTTCTTTTGTGCCTCGGCCGCGGGCGGTACAACCAACGTCACCGCGAGGAAAAGCCCTGCGATGGCAAGCAGCATGACCCAATTCGCTCTCATCATGGCAACGATCCTCCATTTGGTTCTTGAATATTCGAACGTTCAGAAATCAGCATTCAGCATTCAGAATTCGTCTTCTCCCCCGTTCTCCCTTTCCCCTACATCTTGTATCCAATCTTTCTGAGAAATGCCTTCCGCGTCCGGATGTCTTCCTCCCCCTCGATCCCCTTCGTGCGCACGCCGTCCACGACGCCGATGATCGCACGTCCCTGGTCCGTCTCCGCGATCACGACTTCCACGGGATTGGCCGTAGCGCAAATCACGCGACACACTTCGGGGACTTGTTTGATCGTGTTCAGAATGTTGATGGGGAAGCCGCCTTCCATGAAAATGAGGAAGGAATGTCCCGCTCCGAGCGCAAGGGCATTCTTCGATGCGAGGTCGGTCAGCCGCTGGTCGTTCCCGGCCCAGCGGACAAGCGACGGTCCGGAGGCCTCACAAAACGCAAGGCCGAATTTCATCGCGGGGGCTGTTTGGACGATCGCCTCGTAGAGGTCTTCGACGGTCTTGATAAAATGTGAATGCCCGAGGATGCAATTCATATCCTCGGGTTTGTCGATGGCGATCGTGAGGAGATTCATGATTTTGCCGGAGCTGTTGAACGGACAGAGAGAAAGGCCCTTGCGGTTTCAGGGGGAAGCAACCACTGGAGGATTCCTTCGGGACGGGGACCCGCAAAGCGTATCGACAGGCGTGCCGCCGTTCCCGGGACCAATCCCAGCGATGTCGTCCCGCCGCCCGCGATCACATACGTAATGAACTCGCCGAGATCCGGTTGATGACCGACCGCGAGAAGACTCTTGACGCCGGAACGGCGGAGCTCGATCAGCTCTTCAAGAAATGCCAGCGGTTCGAACCCGGGGGTGAGCGCCGGATTGACGGACGAAACGATTGATCGCTCGATGCCTCCTGCGATTGCCGAACCTGTTTGGACGGCCCGCAGCAGCGGGCTGGTCATGACCAGCGTCGGTGGATGGTCGAGGAGCGCGATCATCCTTCCGATTGCGAGCGCATCGGTCATTCCCCGAGCCGTCAACGGCCGCTCGGAATCGGAATTCATGCCGCTACTGATGTTTGCCGCCTCCGCATGGCGAACGACGGTTACCACGAGCGCATCAGCCTGCAAACCTGACACGTCTGCTCCCTCCTGACGGACTCACCGCCGGTTCCTTAGCGCGCGCCGCCGGAACGGCTGGTCTTTTCCACTTTGCGTCGTGATGCGCGCACTTTTGTATATCCGGGCTTAATGACATCGTAGATGATCTTGATCCGCCTGTTATAGGGGATGAAGGCACTCTTCATGGAATTGATCGTCACTTTCTCAAGGTCATCGAGACTCAATCCGAATGTCTGGTGAGCAATCTTGAACTCGTTCGTCATCGTGGTTGCACTCATCAGCCGGTCATCCGTATTCAGCGTTACTCTGAACCGGTAGTGATAGTATAACCCGAAGGGGTGCTCGTCGATCGACTTCACGGCTCCCGTGTCAACATTGCTCGTCAGGCAGATTTCCAGCGGAATGCGCTTGTCAAGGATGTACTGCGCGAGGTACCCCATCTTCACGATTCTGCCGGGGTCGTGCGGATCCAGTCCAATATCCTCGATCAACCGTGTCGCGTGTCCGATCCTGTGTGCTCCGCACCACTGGATTGCCTGCCAGATGCTTTCTTTGCCGAACGCTTCGCCCGCGTGGATGGTGATGTTGAAATTCTCCCGTTGAATATAATGAAAAGCATCGACATGCTTCTTCGGCGGGAAGCCGCCTTCTTCACCGGCCAGGTCGAAGCCGACGACGCCGCGTTCGCGGAAATCGACAGCGAGTTCGGCCATCTCCTGGGAGAGATTCATGTTGCGCATGGCGCAGATAATCAGACCGAATTCGACGCCGTAATCCTTTCTTCCATGTTCGAGGCCAAGGAGGACGGCGTTTACCGCTTCGTCCCAGTGGAGACCCCCATCCGTATGGAAGACTGGCGCAAACCGCGTCTCCACATAGACGACGCCGTCGTTGCACATGTCTTCCATCATCTCGTAGGCGACTTGCTCGAGCGCTTCGGTGCTCTGCATGACCGCTGTCGTGTGCACAAAACCCTCAAGATACAACGGGAGGCTCCCGCGCTGGGCGCCGCGGTGAAACCAGGTCGCCAGCTCTTCCGGATCTTCCGTCGGAAGCTTCCTGTATTTCGTCTTGCGCGCGAGGTCAATGATGGTTGATGGACGCAGTCCGCCGTCAAGATGATCATGCAGGAGGACTTTCGGTGCCGCCCGGAGAACTTTTTCGGAGATTTTCATGTCGGGGAATGCTTGTCGTGTCAGACGGATCGTGTTTCGCCGATGAATATCCGATCGTGACACGGGTTGGTTTGTAATTATGCCAAATATACAACAAGCGTGCTAAAAAGCAAACAGGTTGACTTTGTGCTTTCATTTGTCTATGATTAGCCCACACAGAGGTTAACTCCTCTCGATCGGTGCAACATCCTCGAGCCGCTTATGGCGAAGAAGGACGCTACCATACTCGTAGTAGATGACGAAGAAGCGTTCCGTTACATGCTCTCCTCCCTTCTTGCCCGGGCGGGGTACATTGTCGACACTGCTGTCGATGGCGTTACTGCCATCAATGCAGTGCAGACGAAACTCTATGACGTCGTGCTTTGCGACCTCATGATGCCCAAGGTGGATGGAAGCGAAGTCTTGAAATTCATCAAGGCGAATTTTCCGTCCGTTGAAGTGGTGATGCTCACGGGGGTTACGGACGTCCGTACCGCGGTGGAATGCATCAGGATGGGCGCATACGACTATATCACGAAGCCCACGACGCACGACGAGCTGCTGGCTTCCATTCAGCGGGCACTCGAACGCCGGCAGTTGCTGATCGATAACACCGTGATGAAGGGTGTGATTGAGAAACTCCAGGGAAACAACGAAATGGTCGGCGAAAGCGAGGCCTTCCACCGGGTCCTGGAAATCGCCGCCAAAGTCGCGCCCACGGAATCCACGGTCCTTATCCAGGGACCGAGCGGCACCGGGAAGGAACTGATCGCCAATTTCATCTATCAGCGCAGCGAGCGGAAGGACCAGCCGTTCGTCGCTTTGAACTGTGCTTCCATCCCGGACACGCTGATTGAATCCGAGCTTTTCGGACATGAGAAAGGGGCGTTCACCGACGCCCGGGCGATGAAACAAGGCATTGTTGAGATCGCAAACAACGGCACGCTTTTCCTCGACGAGATCGGAGACATCAGTCCGATTATCCAGCCGAAAATTCTCCGGTTCATCCAGACAGGCGAGTTTCGTCGCGTCGGCGGAAACACAACGCTGCATGCGGACTGCCGAATCCTCTCTGCAACAAACAAAAACCTCAAAGAACAGGTCCGCGAGGGGAAGTTCCGCGAAGATCTTCTCTACCGCCTCAACGTTATCACCGTCGAATTGCCGACGCTCCGTCAGCGACGGGAAGACATCCCCCTCCTTGTCGCGTCGTTCCTTCGAAGCCGCATGAAGACGAAGGTCGAGACGTCGATCTCCGCCTCGGCGATGGAAGTCCTGATGGGATACGACTGGCCCGGGAACATCCGCGAACTCGAGAACGTCATCGAACGTGCGGCGATCCTTTGCCGCAATCATGTCATCGAACCGCAGGACCTCTCCCTTCCCAACGCGCCAATGTCACTGCCGACGTCCGCCCGCGGCGACGACAAGATCGGCACCGCAATCCCGCTCAAGGAAATCGAACGGCTTCATATCGAAGGAGTGCTGCGCAGCTTCCGGGGGGCGAAAGCGGAGACCGCGAAGGTGCTCGGCATCAGCCTGAAGACGCTGTATACAAAGATCCAGCAGTACCAGATGAAGGTCTGAAGGAGAGGGGGAGAAGGGGAGATGGGGAGACTTTGGGACTGGGGGACGAGGAGACGATTGTTGACGCTTTCTTCCCTCTTCCTACTTCGTACTTCCTGCGTCCTACTCTTACGCTATTCGTTGATGCCTTCTACTTCCCGCCTACGGCCCACTTCGGGAGCGTTCCCGCCACGACGGCCGTCCCAAAGCCCACACGGCAATCGACGCTGTGAGCCCCGGGTACATCGGCTCTATCCCGAGCGGGTAATAGTCGGAGACGCCAAGTTGCTGGGACCACCCGGCAAGCAGCCACCCGAGCGACACCATCCATCCGGCAGCCATCGCGGCGAACGCGAATCGGGGGCGAACGGTGAGCGAGGGAAAATAGGCGGTCACCAGCGGAACGAGCAGGCCGGGGATAATCACCGTGCCGATCGTATACCAGAGCTTGATGACGGACGGGATCGCAAGAGCGAGCACAATTGAAAACACCCCGGTAATCAGTAACCCCGCTTTCGTCCAACCCACATCGTCGCCGCGACCGTCTCTCATCCTCCACACGATATCGCGGCCGAGCGTCGTCGCTGAAACAAACATCAACGTATTCAACGTCGACATGATCGTCGCAAACATCCCGACATAGAACAACCCCTTCGCCACCGGAGGCAGGACCAGCTCCGCAAGGGCGGGATAGGCCATCACCGGTTGATCGAGGTTCGGAATCGCCGCGCGCGCATACAGCCCCGCTGTTGCAGTCATCGCATCGAAGACAAACCAGAAGATGATCGACCATAAGATGCCGCGCTTTGCGACCTGTGGACTTTTGGCTGCGTAGCACCGCTGATGAAACGACGGGTCGACCAGCGTCCACAGGGCGATGAAGAACCAGACGATCACGAACTGCATCGAGTTTCCTCCGTTCCATGTCAGATGGAGCGGCGGAACATGATCGCGGATGAAGGCAAAACCACCGAACTTGCCGTGCGCATAGGGAAGGATGACGGCGAATCCGATGAACATCAGGAAGAACTCGAGGATGTCCGTGTTGACATCCGAACGGAATCCGCCCGCGTAAAGGTATGCCGTCGCCGCGAAGGTTCCGAGGATGACGCAGAGGAGAAAACTCCATCCGGTGAGAAGCTCGAGCAGGACGGCGATCATGAGGATATAGGGTGCCGGGGTCATGAGAAAGAACGTAAGGACCGCGCCGAGAATCGCCGTGGGTCGGCCGTAGGAGGCGTGCAGCTTGTCCGGAATCGTCGCGAAATCGGTCTCCCGGATTCTTCCCGCGAGGAGAAACGCAAAGAGGAATGCGAAGATATAGTACGGAACCCCCTGCACCACCCAGTTTGAGATCCCGTACCGGTAGGAGAATTCTCCAACGCCCAGGATCCCCCCGTACCAGCTCGACACCAGCGTCATGACGAAGACGGGCGTGGTCAGCATCCGACCCGCGAGAAGATATTCGACGGTTTCCTGCCGCTGTCGCCTGGCGGTCAGGAAACCCACGAGGAGCACCGCAGCGAAATACAGCGCGATGATCGCCTCGTCGAGAACAGAGAGCGAAACCTGCATCCGAGAGTCTCCGGGGGAAGCTGTTCTATTTATGCGAGACGCCTGGCCTTCTCGTGGAGGATGAGGACCAGCGCTTTCCCATGTTTCACGCGCACGGTGAACCGCGAAGACGTTGCCGTATTGCTCACCGCTACATCCCCTTCGGGGATCGTTGCATTCCGCAGGGGATAACGAAGGCCCTGCAGCGTTACACCTCGGAGTCTTCCGAAGGGGAGAACACTCACCGTGGAGCCCTCCGGCGCGGCAAATCGTGCGCGACCGACAACGGGAACGCCGACCCAGCCGTCTCCTGCCAACGCGATCGCAATCCGACCGGCATATTTCCAGAGCGTCGTCATATTCCCCAACGTCATATCCATCCGCCCGCCGGTAACGCCCGCCAGCGTCACTCGGCGAAATCCCTGACTCACGCAGAAGTCGAGGGCCTTCTCCATATCGGTGTTGTCCTGTCGATCCACCCGGATGATCAGCGACGAACGGAAGGCCTTCAGCGTGGCTGCCGCAGCTGAATCCAGGTCTCCGATGATCACGTCGGGCACGAGCCCCATGGCACGCGCGGCGTTCGCCCCGCCGTCGGCACAGACGAATACATCGTGCTCATGAACCAACCGCCGGCACAATGTCCTTTTCGGGGGCGCACCGTTGCATAGCAGAAAAACGGAGAAGGAGTGTGAAGCCATCCGCGGCCTCCATCAGATTTTGAGTCGCATCCCGAACAGGAAATTGCGTTCTGCAGCGGGGAAGAAGGTATTTCCTTCACCGCTCAAAGTGTACAACCGGTTGAACAGGTTTCGCGCTTCGACACGGAGCTCGATGGAAGAATCAAGGAACAGCGGGAGACGATACAGGAACTCGAAGTTGCAGACGGTGAAGGCGTCATTCCGATTGTCCGCATTCTTGAAGTTGTCCGTGTAGAACGGCCCGACGTATTTCAGAACGAATGAGGAAGACCACGAACTGTCTTGCCATGTAAGGCGGAGATTCGCCAGAGCATCCGGAAACCCTGCAACAGGATTGCCGTCGAGCGAGTGCATCAGGCCGTCGTCGCCGACCATCGCGTAGTGGATGAGCTTGTTCATCGACAATGTGGCATTCCCGGTGAGCGAAAGTCCGGAGAACAGTCTGGCGTTTGTTTCCAGTTCGATACCCACATGCCGCGAGCGTTGGGCATTGCCCGTCACCGGTTGTCCGAAGATGTCGACGCGGCCGCTCTTCACCAGCTCGTTGGTGAACTCCATCCAGTAGACATTCAGACTGCCGAACAACCGGGGCGATGAGTATTGTGCTCCCAGTTCGAGGTCCAGGAGCTCTTCCGGCTTTGCAATCGGTTTCGAGAAGTCGTATCGCACCTGGCCCCCCGACGTGTCGGCCTGGAACTCGGGAGTCGCGCCGAAGTATGCGTCCTCACCCGCATAGAGGTCGCGCATCGTCGGCTCTCTCGAAGTATAGGCGGCCGAGAAGTGCGCAGACATTTCCTCCGTCATATTGTAGTTGATCCCGACACGCGGGTTGACGAAGAAATACGGGACGGTAAATGCATTCCCCAGGAATTTCTCGTCCCGGATTCCGTAGGAATTCCACACGGCCTGGACGCTTCCCATAAGGCTGACCGCTTCATTCCAGTGAAACAGTTCATTCCCATAGATCGATCCGATATTGCGGACGCCGTTGTATTCATAAAAATGATAATCGGGGTTGAAGTTCGACGGGAGGTTTTCGGCATAGACGATCTTTCCCCAATGGGTCGACCGGTGGAATCGCAGTTCTGCACCGAGCGTCAGAAGGCCGGTCCCGTGATCGATGTCCACCCTGGGGAGCCATCCCCACTGGGCGTTCCCGACATACCCGCGAACGATGGTGTTGGCGGGGTTTCCGGAGGTCGGGTATCCGTACGCCGACCCCAGACGGAGCATGGAGGTGTCCGCCCACGAAGCATCGTAGTCGAAGTACCCGTCCCCCGTATAGTAGAAGACCGTGTTGGAGAGCGTGAGTGTCGGAGAGAGCTTCCAATCGTGGATCAGCTCGTAATGCGGTTGGGAAAACGCTTCAGCTTCCTGGGGCCTCCGGAATGTCACGGAGGCGTAGTGAAGACCATCGGATGTCGATTCCCATCCGGTAAGGTTCTGCCTCCGCAGGACCGGATCGTTGTTCGCAAACTTCGCGAGTCCGGTGTATGCGAGGCCGTCCTGAAGAGGTCCTCCGTAGAAATCAAATCGCGTTGTCATTGAGCCGTCGACTCTCAGCGCTCCGAAGAAATACGAATTCAGGTCCACCCAGGATCCCTGGCGATACCCATCGCTGGTGATCGTTCCCAGATGCCCGTAGAAGCGGTAGTGTCCCCCCAGAGTTCCCGAGGTAAACGAAGCGCTGATTTTCTTCGTTGTGAGCGGGAGCGATCGGCTGCTGTCCGCGTATTGTTGGAACCCGAAATCGGATTCGAGCGAGATCCCCGGGGCGCCGTTGAACGGGTTCGTAACAAGATTAATGGACCCGCCGATCGCTGCTGGACCGTAGAACGCGCTTCCAGCGCCGCGCTGCACCTGGATCAGATCGGTGCTCGCCATGAGGTCGGGAAAATCGATCCAATAGACATTGTGATCTTCAGGGTCGTTCTGGGGAATGCCATTGACCATCACTGAAATGCGACGCTGGTCGAACCCTCGCAGGTTGACGTAGTTGTACCCGATCCCGTTGCCGTTCTCCGAGTAGGTGGTGATGGATGGGAGTTCTGAAAGAAGAACCGGGACGTCCTGCATCGAATAGCGGTCACGGATCTCGGACGCCTTGAGGTCGGTGAACGTGACGGGCGTCTCTCGCTCATGCGCCTGAGTCGCAGTGATGATAACCGGCGGGAGAAGGTAGACCGTGTCCTGTCTTTCCTGCGCGGAAGCCGCGGGGAGGAGGGCAACAGTTGTGGCGATCGAAGCGATCGCAAGGGAAATCCTCCGCAAATTCATGACCCCTCCACAAAATGAAAACGCTTCGGGTATCATGCCGAAGCGGATGGGGGAAGAGTCGCCGAACTGCGTTCGTCTTCCGTTTTCCCTACGCTGGCATGACCCAGATCAGGTTCCAGGGTGTGATCTCAGTCCCGATATTGTCGTTTCGGGACACCCCTAACGGAAACTGGGACAATATAGGAGTCTGAAGGGAATATTCCAAACGGCTCGCAAGCCTGCCCCTTGAGTCTGGCAACTGTACCGCATTTTCTCCATATTCTCTCAAGCATCAGTCTTCACTCTTATGCCCGAATTACCCGACCTCCTCTACATCAAGGACAACCTCGATCGAACTGTCTCGGGTTCAACCGTGCAGGAAGTCAGGGTGTCAAAGCCGGTCGTCGTGAGAAATGCCCTATCCGGATCCCCGCAGGACACGTTCGCAAGCAGGACTCTCCGGTCGATCGAGATTCATGGCCCGTTCCTCAGATTCTCATTCCCGCCGACGGCCGATCTGATTGTTAATTTGATGCTCTCCGGGCGGCTCCAATTGCAGAACCCCGGCGAGAAAGCGGCCGGATACCTCTGCCTTACGCTTCAATTCACGACCGGCTCTGCACTCAATCTCTGCGACGACCAGGTGATGTCAAAGGCGTACATCGTCCCGCACGGTGAGTACGCGCAGGTCCCTGGATATCAAACGCAGGGCATCGACATCCTTGGGCCATCGTTCACATTCGAGGCGTTCACAACGCTGCTCGAGCGTCATCGGCGAAAACAAGTCCGCGTGATGATCAACGATCACACCATTCTGAGCAGCATTGGTAACGCGTACGCTGATGAAATTCTCTTTGAGGCCGGCATTCACCCGAAAACCATCGTCTCCCGGCTCACCGGCGATGACGCAAAACGTTTGTTCGACGCCGTCGGGTCGGTCATGAAGTGGGGTGCCGAGCAGGTCCGCGCGGCTGCGCAGCCGATCCACGTCAAAGTGCGGGAGCACCTGCGCGTCAGGAATCGTCACGGCGAACCCTGCCCGCATTGCGGGACGATAATCCGGCGCGAGGGGGTGCACGGTCATGACGTGTTCTTCTGTCCCCATTGTCAGCCCGCGACCCGGACACTCTTCATTGATTGGAGAAAACAGCCGTGACGTCCGGGCTCCCATTTCACTATTGGAGATTTCCTTCTATATTGTAGTGTGAACCTCCGCAAGACCGGCTTGTGCTCCGTCCATTGGCCACATTCGCACGAGTGAATCCCATATGAATGCAGACGCTCAGGTCAAGCGCGAACTGCTTCGCCACACCGTCGCCACCCTTGCGTATCGGGGAGGGAAAGCGCTGAGGGATGCCCCGCACGGATTTTCAACGTTCCGGATCGGAGCAACCTCCCGGACTCCCGTACAGATTCTGGCGCATATCGGAGACCTTCTCGACTGGGCGCTCGCTCTCGCAAAAGGGACTCATGTCTGGCACGACTCCCCCCCGTTGGAGTGGGAAAAGGAGGTATCACGGTTCTTTGCGGCGCTCACCGTGTTCGACGATTATCTTGCTTCCTCCCTTCCTCTCGGGAACGACGTCGAGAAACTCTTTCAGGGCCCGGTTGCCGATGCTCTCACCCACGTCGGTCAGCTGGCGATGCTTCGACGCGCAGCAGGATCTCCGGTGCGCGGAGAGAACTACTTCAAAGCGGAGATCGTCTCCGGGCGCGTCGGAGCCGAGCAGTCGAAATCACGGACAGAGTTCGACTAAGGCGGGGAAGACGTGCCACTTGTCATTTTCATGCGTGCGGCAAACGTTGCAGGTCATCAGGTCTTCCAACCGAGCGTCGTCGCCCGGAATCTTGCCGCGCTTGACGCGGTGAACATCGGCGCGGCTGGAACGTTCGTCATCCGGAAGAAGAGCTCGGAACACACGGTGCGCGCGGCATTCCGAAAGGAATTGTCCTTCGAACCAGATCTGCACATCTGCGACGCCGACGAAATCGTTTCCCTCATCCGGAAGAAGCCGTTCGAAGGATTTCCGACCGGGAAGGACGTTGTCCATTGCATCGGCGTGATGGCGGGACCGCCCCGGCATTCCCCCCGACTGCCGATCATCGAGAAGCCGGGAGATGCCTGGCAAGTGAAGGTCGCTGCTGTGTCCGGCAGGTTCGCGGTCATTCTTCGACGAAGAACCGGACAGTCCGTCCTGGATCCGAGCGCAGTGATCGAAAAACACCTCGGCGTGAAGGCAACCACGCGCAACTGGTCGACGTTTATGAAAATTCAGATGATCCTCGGCGGCAACGCCGATCCTTGAGAACGATACTGTTCCCTGTTCCCTGCCCGTCTCGAACTCCGTTCGAGACGAGGTCTCGTCCCGCCGAAGGCGGGACGGATCCACTGTCCATTCACCACCGGTCTCTCGCGATGCAACTCCACGAGCTTTTGCACAACCAAGGGCCGAGCATCCTCTCCTCCGCCATGGAGGCGATGCAAAAGGTCCATGCGCGTCATTATGATCAGGCAGGAGCAGAACACGTCCATCAGAGGCTGAAAGCCTTGTTCACGCTCATCGTTCGGGGAATCAAGGACCGAAATCTGACGCCGATGGTCTCACATGCGGAATCCATCGCAGTGGAACGATTCGGCGCCGGATACGACTTGTGGGAAGTCCAGTCAGCGTTCAACGTCCTTGAGGAATCGATCTGGCAACATATCCTGCGCGAGCTTCCAAGCGGAGAGTATGCGGAGGCCCTTGGTCTGATCAGCACGATCCTCGGCGCCGGGAAAGACGCGCTTGCAAGGAAGTACGTCTCCCTCGCCATGAAGGGAAACCCCGCAAACTTCAACCTGCAGTCCCTGTTCAGCGGGACCGAATTCGGCAGCGAGACGTTTCCGGGAGATCTCCCCCATCCGAATGACTAGGGGGAGAGGGATCGTCATTCCAGCGTTCATCGTCCATTGAGGCATTCCATGTTCCGCACAATTGATGAGTTCATTCACATCTGGTCCAGCGAGTTCGAATCCACGCAGAAGATCCTCAAGCACATCACCGATAAGAGTCTGTCTCAGGCCGTCGAGCCGGGCGGTCGAACGATCGGCATTCTGGCCTGGCACATTGTGATAACGATTCCTGAAATGATGACGAGAACAGGATTGTCCATCACCATGCCGGGCGACGAGCACACTCCTCCCGCCAAGGCAAAGGAAATCTTCGACGCGTACAACAAAGTTGCAGAAGAGCTCCTGGTGACCGTCCGATCGAAGTGGACCGACGCATCGCTGCTCATCGAAGACGATATGTACGGCGAAAAATGGAAACGAGGCCAGACGCTCGCGTCCCTCGTCTTCCACCAGATTCACCATCGTGCACAAATGACCGTCCTCATGCGCCAGGCAGGCTTGCGGGTGCCGGGCATCTATGGGCCGTCACGTGAACAATGGGCCGCAATGGGTATGAAGGCCCCGTCGTAATGTGCTCAGATTGACATCAGGAGGAGGACATCATGCTGGTTCGCAGCATGTTATCAACGTTCGTTCTTATTTTCGCATGTGTGGGTGCCGCCATCGGTCAAGCGCCTGCGCCGAATGCCCGCGGAATATCACCCTCCCTTCTCCAGGAACTCCGCTCGAGTTGCCCTGACGACGCCGCCTTCCATGCGGCGTATAACGCGCTCGCCCAGAACGACGGTGCCAAGCTTGCGCTCAACAGGGACCGCGTGAATCACATCGATGAGTATTTTTCCAACCGTCTCACGGACGAGAATGTTACCGATCAAAAATCGAGCGGACGATGCTGGATGTTTTCCGGCCTGAATACTCTCCGACCGGCTGCCAGGAAGTCTCTGGGCGTTTCCGAAATCGAGTTTTCCGAAAACTACGTCTTCTTCTACGACAAACTGGAAAAGGCAAACGTCTATCTTGAAGCGGTCACCCGTCTCCGGGATCGCCCGGTCACCGATCGCACCATGGAGTTCCTTTTCCGCGAACCCGTGCAGGACGGGGGCAACTGGCTCGGATTCATCGAACTGATAAAGAAATACGGCCTCGTCCCGAAGGACATCATGCCGGAAACGTTCAGCTCCTCGAATTCCGGTCAGGTGAACCGCGTTCTCGGCATTCGCCTTCGTCAGTACGGTCTACGCATCCGCGCGGCGAAGAACGAACAGGAGATCGCCGACCTGAGGACGCAGGCGTTGAAGGATGTCTACAAGATTCTCGCGCTCAATTTCGGCGTTCCGCCGGAACATTTTGCCTGGCGGTACGAGAAATCCGACAAGTCGATGAGCCCGCTCCGCGACTACACACCGCAGGAGTTTTTCAAGCAGTTCGTCAACATCACCCTGGATGACTATATCGCCCTCTATTCCATTCCCACCCTCCCTTTCTATTCGAAGTTTGAAATCGAGCTGGACAAGGCGGTCGAGGACCGGCCGGCGATGTTTTTCATCAACGTGCCGCTCGATGTCCTGAAAAGCATGGCGTTGACGACGATTCTCCACAACGAGCCGGTCTGGTTCGGCTGCGATGTCGGAAAGGAAGCTAATGTCGAAAGTGGAATGCTCGCAACGAACGTCTACGACTTCAACTCCCTCTACGGCATGGATTTCTCGATGTCCCGGTCCGAGCTTTTCGAAACGTACCAGAGCATCCCGAACCACAATATGGTCCTGACCGGGGTCGATACGCTCGGCGGAGTGCCGAAGAAATGGCTCGTGGAGAATTCCTGGGGAGACAAGGCGGGGAAAAAGGGGTATCTGCGGATGACGGACGGGTGGTTCGATAAATATGTCCAGATTGCCGTCATCAACAGGAAATACCTTCCGAAGGATGTACTTGCCGTCCTCGACCAGAAGGCAACCACGCTGCCGCCCTGGGACCCCATGTTCCGGGGAGAATGATAATTGAGCTTCGATCCATGGATCGATCGATAATTGTAACACTTGCATTCACTACCAGGCAGAGATGACATTCCAGGGAATTCTCGAGCTCGAGGGAGGACGGACCGGACATGTGCGGACGCGTTCCCTGACCATCCCCAGCAAACCGGGCGATCCGTTTGTCTCATCGGCGTTAATCGACAGGTTTACGCTGCGTGAAGGAGTGTTTGTGGAAGGGGAAGCGGAAGAGCGTCATGGCAAGGGTCCGCAGGTCCGAATCATCACGCGCATCAATGGCATCGCCCCCGAGGCGTGGAAGAAGTTCGCCGACCTGAGCAACCATGAGCCTATCTCCCCCCAGGAATCCCTCCGTCTCGAAGGCCCAGGCTGCGACGTGTCGATGCGGCTCGTCAGTCTGTTCTGTCCGATCGGGAAAGGACAGCGCGCGCTCATTGTTTCTCCCCCGAAGGCGGGCAAAACCATCCTGCTGCAGCAGCTCGCCCATGCGATCAGCACGTTCAACACCGACGTGGACCTTATCGTCCTTCTCGTGGATGAGCGTCCCGAGGAATTGACGGAGATGAAGCGGGCGATTCGCGGCGAAGTATTCGGAAGCTCAAGCGATACGGAGAGAGGCAACCAGGTCCGGCTTGCGCAGCTCGTCCTGGAATACGCGAAACGCAAAGTCGAGACCGGCCGGGATGTTGTTCTCCTTCTCGATTCTCTCACCCGCCTCGGACGCGCGTTCAATATACACCAGCGGGGGAGCGGCAGGACGATGTCCGGTGGCGTCGACGCCAGAGCATTGGAGATTCCGAAACGGATCTTCGGCGCAGCCCGGAAACTTGAGGGGGGGGGATCGCTGACCATTATCGCGACCGCGCTCATCGAAACGAATTCAAGAATGGACGAACTCATCTTCCAGGAGTTCAAGGGAACGGGCAATATGGAACTGGTGTTGGATCGGAAACTCGCCGAGGAACGGCTGTTCCCTGCGATGAACCTTTCGCTATCGGGCACACGGAGGGAAGAATTGCTCTTCGGCGCAGAGGCGGGACGGCATCAGAATTTGCGCCGTTCGCTTGCCCGGATGAATCCGCGCGACGCACTTCTGGCCGCTCTCCGCCTGACCGAGAAGTATGCCACGAACGAGGAACTGGTGAGCAAATTCTGACCATCGACAAGACCCTTCATGCACACCGCAACCCTCACGCTCCGCACTCCCCGCGACTTCAACTTCTGGCGCACGGTGTTCAGCCATGGGTGGTGTTCCCTCCCCCCGTTCTCCTACGACCACGACCGGCAAACACTGTCACGCACGTTCGACCTTGCCGATGGTGCGATAGTGAACTGCACCCTCCGGGAGGGCGCGGACGCCGTCGTGATCACCGCACGTTGCGAACATCCTCTCTCCGCGGCGAACAGAAGGGAGATCCGCGCATCGGTCGCCACGTGTCTCGAATCAGATTTCGATCTCAATGCATTTTACCGGATCGCGTCGCGCTACCCGGAGTACCGTTGGGTCCCGAAGTCCGGCGGCGGGAGAATGCTTCGTTGCCCGACTGCGTTTGAAGACGCCGTCAAAATCATCTGCACGACCAACTGCACCTGGGCGCTGACCACGATCATGGTGACGAACCTTACGCGCCACGCCGGCCGCTCGGATGACGGCAACCGCTTCACCTTCCCCTCCCCTGCCGTACTCGCGGCCATGAGTGAGAAAACCCTGAGGGAGAAGTGCAAGACCGGCTACCGTGCACAGTACATCAAAGAACTCGCGGTCAAGGTCGACTCGGGAAAACTGAATCCCGAAGCGTGGCGAACGTCGGACAAAGCAACACCGGAACTGGTCGAAGAAATCAGCTCGGTCAAAGGCATGGGACCCTATGCCGTGGGAAACATGCTCCGCCTTCTCTACCGCCATGATTCTCTTGCCCTGGACTCATGGGTTCGAAGCCAGTTTTACCGGCTTCACAAGAAGGGACGTAAAGTGAACGACCGGGTGATCGAGCGGCATTATCAGAAATACGGCGAGTGGCGGGGCTTGTTGTTCTGGCTGGAGATGGTGCGACACTGGCACGATGGGAAATTCCGCCTGTAACTGGTCCCACGAAAAACGAACGCGGCGGCCCGAAGGAAGGTCGCCGCGCTGGTGCGTTCGAGGATCAAAAGCGGGCAGGGTTGTTCAGTCTCCGACGCACGTACCGACTGCTCGCGCCGCAAAGAGAAGCTGGGAATCCATCGGAACGACGCGTTGCTTTCCGATCGCATCCTTCAATGGGACCGTGCACACCTGATCCCGCTGAAGGCTTGTCATCACGCCGAATTCACCGTTCGAAGCCGCCTGCAGCGCGACTGTCCCAAAACGTGTTGCGAGAATTCTGTCGTACGGCGTCGGGCTGCCTCCGCGTTGAACATGACCGAGGACCGTCACCCGGGTTTCCAGTCCGGTTTCATCTTCGATCTTTTTCGCCACCAATTCTCCGATACCGCCGAGCCTGACGGGATCGGTCCGTTTAATGTCCATTTCCTTGACGGAAATCTGGCCATCCTTCGGGCGGGCACCTTCGGCGATGCAAACGATGCTGAATTTCGCTCCCTTGCTCCTTTTGAGGACCGATTCGAAGATCTTGTCCCACGAGAAGGGAATTTCGGGAATCAGGATAATGTCCGCGCCACCGGCAACGCCGGAGCCGAGGGCAATCCAGCCGGCATAACGTCCCATCGTTTCCACCACGATGACCCGATGGTGCGCCGAGGCGGTGGTCTGCAGACGATCGATCGCCTCCGTTGCGACTGCGCGGGCCGAGTCGTGCCCGAAGGTGATGTCGGTCGCATCAAGGTCGTTGTCAATCGTCTTGGGGACCCCGATGACGTTCATTCCCATCTCCGAAAGCTTGTTGGCGATGGTCATCGTCCCGTCGCCACCGATGGCGATCAGGCAATCGAGCTGCCAGTTCCGATAGTGGGAGAGGACCTGATCCGAGGCGTCAACGATGCGGATATTCCCGCGTTCACCCATGGGAAAATGGTACGGGTCACCTTTGTTTGACGTGCCAAGAATTGTTCCACCCTGGTTGATAATTCCCAGGACATCGATCGGTGTGAGCTCATGTGCCCGTCCCTCAACAAATCCTTCGTAACCGTCCTGAATGCCGATAACCTTGGTGCCGAAATGCGCCATTGCGGGCTTTGCGACGCTCCGGATCACCGCGTTCAGTCCGGGACAATCCCCTCCTCCAGTGAGTATTCCGATTCTGCGAAGTTTGTGTGCGGCCATGGTGTGGTGTACGATTCCCTTTCGAAATGAAGAAGGTTTTTCAATGTGTCATCATAATATAGCCATTTTCTTTCACCTAGTAAATACGGCTTCTTGCGTATTTGGCAAAAACCTCTAACTTGGAGATCAACCTCCCTATGTCTCTCCTTACCGAATACAAGAATTCTCTCAAGTTGGCCGAAGTAGAAGAATCGCTGGACCTGTTCTTCTACCGGCCAGCGGCATTCCTGCTCGTAAAGGCAATTTACCGTCTGCCGATTACGCCGAACCAGGTTACCGGTCTATCGCTCGTCGCGGGATTGATTTCCGGGTGGTGTTTCGCACAAGGTACTGTCGCCTGGTTTTTCTTTGCAGGAATATGGTATGCCGTGGCAAATATCTTTGATTGTGCGGATGGGATGCTCGCACGTCTGCAGGGGAGCGGTACGCCGTTCGGCCGCCTGGTAGACGGCGTTGCCGATTGGGTCATCAGTACGGCGATCTTTGTCGGCGTCGGAATCGGCCTGACCACACTTACAGGAAATCCGGCATTCTGGTGGCTTGCCGCCGCCGGAGGGCTCACATCGGCATTTCATGCGATTGTGTTCGATTCCCACCAACAATCGTATATCGCCGCCATCCGCGGAAAGGGGAATCCGATTGCCAACGAGCTTGCGCGCGCGCGATCCGTCCTGCAAGGGGAGGGGAACAACGACGTGTGGTTCGGCAAACGGATCGCCTTGCGTCTGTATCTGAGCTATATGACATTTCAGGAGCGACTCAACATCACCCAGGATGCTGGGCCGGTCATTCCTGTCGATCAATTCAGGAGCAGCAACCGCAAGGCAATGCGGTGGTGGACTCTTCTGGGTCCGACAACCAATCGGAGCGGTCTGATCATCGCCGCCCTTTTCGGAAGACCCGACGTGTTCTGCTGGGTGGTTGCGATTCCGTGGAGCATGTACCTGCTCTTTATCGTCCTCTGGCAGCGGCGGATCGACAGGAAGCTTGCGCACGCGTTCCCTCCCCCGTCCACGGCGCCCTCGGACGCCGTCGACGAGGATCACAGGCAAACTTCAATGGAACCGAACTATGACGAAAATTCTCCTCGATAGAAACGAAAACCAGTATGGGCCCGCACCGGGGTGCTATGAAGCGCTCCACAAGGCAAATCTCGAGCAGCTCAGTCTTTACTCCCGTGCGTATGCAAGCGGGAGAAAAAGCGACCTCTCAACGCGCCTGGGCACGGAATTCCATATCCCGGAAGAACGAGTGCTGCTGAGTTATGGCAGCGAGGATATGTTGAAGCAAGTGGTCCATTGTTATCTCCACGAAGGCGAGGTCATCCTCCTTCCGAGTCAATCCTGGTGGTACTATAAGTCGGTTGCGAAGGAAGTCAATGGACACGAGATCCAGTATGCGGTCCGTGAACGGAACGGGATATTTGAACACGATGTCGACGAGCTTCTGACCCTCTATGATCGCAATCACCCGAGCGTTATCCTGATCGCATCCCCGAACAATCCGACGGGGAACACCATTGCGCCCGAATCGCTCCGGCGCGTGGTCGCCCATTGTACGAAGTCCGTCATTGTCCTCGACCAGGCATACTATGGATTCGCCGGCGAGGGAAACGGCGATCTGGAGAAGCTGCTTTCGCTCCACTCGCGGCTTGTGGTTCTCCGGACGTTTTCGAAATACTACGCCCTTGCGGGACTGCGGATCGGGTACGCATGCGTCGGAGTCGACATGCGCCGGCTCATCGCGTTCAGCGCACGCTACCTGGGATTCAATCAGCTCTCCGAGCGGATCGCCATGGCCGCTCTGGACGACCCTGGATATTATGCATCGATTGCGGGCGCAATGCGGGAGGACCTGCAGATGTACAATCGCGAGCTCGGTCGGATCGAGGGCTTCTACCCCTTCCCGTCCGATGCGAATTTTCTTCTCGTTCGCTATCCGCGGCAACTGCGGGCGCCCCTCAAGCAAGGACTGGAGGAACGGGGCATCGTGGTAAAATTCCTCGACGATCCCGGCCTGGAAGACTGCATACGGATCACGATCGGCACCAGGGAGCAGAACAGCGCCGTGAGGGAAGCGTTCACCGAGGTCGCCGTCGGAACCCTTCACCTCGCCCAGTTGTCCGCCGTGGACCTTCAGACCCCATGACCGGGATTGTTCTCGCCGCCGGGGTCGGCTCACGACTCCGGCCTCTCACGGATTCGTGCCCCAAGTGCCTGCTCCCCGTGGGCCCGGAAGGCCTCCTCCCGAGAACCCTCAGGGCCCTCGAGTCCTCGGGCGTTTCGGACTGTGTGCTTGTCACCGGTCACCTGCGCACGATGATCGAGGATGCGGTCCGCGCGATTCCGCTTTCCATGCCTGTGCGCTTCGTCCACAATCCTGAGTTCGCGTCCACGAACAACAACGCGTCACTCTGGCTTGCTGGTACCGTGGTGGGCGGCGCCGATATCCTTCTTCTTGATTCGGATATCCTTTTCGATCCGCGGCTTCTCACCCTCCTCATTGGTTCTTCAGCCCCGGACGCTCTTCTGATCCGGAAGGACCACAAACTGGGTCGCGAAGAAATCAAAGTGATCCTCGACCGCGAATACGTCCTCCAGATCGGGAAGGAGGTCGACATTTCGCAGGCCGCGGGGGAATCCATCGGCATAGAAAAGTTCAGTGCGGGCACAGCGCGCCGTTTGTTTGCGACGCTGGAGCGACGCAGAGCACAGGGATGAATTCTACGAGGCTTCGTTTCAGGAGATCATTCAGAACGGGACGAGGATCTCCGCCGTTCCGACACAAGGCCTTCCCTGTATGGAAATCGATACGCCTGACGATCTTGCCGCAGCAGCGGAATTGGCGACCTCACGTGGGATATGACCGGCTCTGAACCCTATTCCTATGCACGCTCGAAGAAATCCGATATCTCGGATGAGGTGATCAACCGTTTTCTGATTCGGCCGCTCGCCGGGATTATTGTTCGTGTTGTTTATCCAACGCGTATCACGCCGAACCAGATTACGATCGCTGCGATCGTCGCTGGATTCTGCAGTGCCGCCGCATTCTTCGACGGCTCGGCGCTCCTCGCCCCTGTTGCCGGGACATTCCTTCTCCTGAAGGATATCCTCGATTCTGCAGACGGTCAGCTGGCCCGGGCACGCAACCAATTCAGCCGCCTGGGCCGTTTCCTTGATTCCATCGGAGACATCGCCGTCAACATCGCGATCTTTGCAGCGATCGGACTGTCGCTCGGTCGGGGCGGTCTTCTTCCTTTGTGGCTCTTCGTTTCACTGGCTGCTCTTACCTCTCTTACGCTCCGCGTGTCCTACCATGTGTTTTATCAAACGTCGTTTCTGCATCTCCAGAACGCTTACGCCGGGAATCGGACAACGGAGGAACTTCAACCCGGGGATTTCCAGGAGGACCGCTGGACGCTCCGCCTGCACCGGGGATTTCTCTTCTTCTACGGGTGGCAGGACAGGTTGATGGTGCGGATTGATCAATGGTCAGAAGGGGGTCGTGTCGTCGATGCGAGCACGTGGTATGGCGACAGGGCGGGAATTCGATGGTCGGGATTCCTGGGGCTGGGAACCGAGAATGCTCTCCTGGCTATCTTTTCATTCTTCGCCGCGATTCCTCCCTACCTCGCGTTCAATCTGATCGTATCGAATGCGGTGTGGCTCGGATGCGTTCTCTACCGACGGAGGCTTGCACGGCGGTTTGCGGAAGTGACGAGGGGATGAGACGGAGGACTATTCGACTGCAGAAGAGGGCCTCGATGCTGCGTCCCGGATGACGTTGGATTCAATCTGCCGGGCTTCGGCGCTCTCGATTCCGAACACCTGGCGCAGCGGTTCAAGGGAGCGTTCATCGTCATCGCCGAGAATGCCGTGCCGCTGCGCCGACCGGAATGCCTCGGCATAGCATTCCGAGCGGATTTCCCGTTCAAGGCTGTCGCGCTCGTCGTCGGAAATGCCCAGCGACAACCGGATGACCTCGATCATCGCGCGCTCGTCGCTTGGCGGCGTTCCGTTCACCCAGGCCTGTTTCAGCATGCTCCGATACGACTCAACGGCGTCCTGCTGCAGCCGCTCGCGATCGACCTGGCGTTCCATCGCACGCCCCTCCTCCTCCCGGCGCCAGGATTCATTTTCCGCTGAACGCTGGTCGGAGAGCGCTTCGGCGCGTTCGCGGGAATGTTGCGTCGCAACGATCTCCATCTCGATTTCCCGCCCCGAGACGTTCCCGGGATCGATCGCGTAGAGGGAGTTGAGTTCGCTGACCGCCGCGTCCAGCTGGCCGTTGCGCTGCAGCTCTTTGACCTTGCGAAGGGACGATGCGATCTTCGCCTCGCGGATCGCCCGTTGCTTTTGTTCTTCAGCATCGCGCTTTGCCTGATCTTCGAGCCGTCGCTGAAGCTCCTCGAGGCGCTCACGCTGTTTTGCGCGGCGTTCCTGCTGGTCCTTTGTCCTTCCGGCTTCATCCCGTTCAGCATACACCCGCTTCTCGAGACTGAGTCCTTCAGGGTTGGTCGGCTCAAGGCGAAGCGCTCTGGTGATCTCCTGAAGAGCGTCATCATAATTCCTGCCGTCGAGCGCGAGCAGGGCCTGGTCCAGGTGATGACGCACTTTCTTGGCGTGGGCAACACGCTGTCCCTCTTCGATCGCCTGGCGCACGGCTTCCTCATAGCGCCGGGTCTCTTCCGCCTCCTGGTGCAACTTGCGATCCTGCTCTTCCTCCTGGCGCTTGCGTTCTTCTTCCACCTTGGCGCGCAGTTCGGCGGCGATCCGGTCCTGCTTCTCCATCTTCACCTTCGCCGCCTCCTCGGCGCGGCGGAGGGCATCTTCCTCGATCTTCGCACGCTCAATGTCGAGCTGCCGTCGCGTTTCCGCCTCGAGGTTCGAGCGTTCTTTCAGGAGGCGTTGCGCAAGCTCTTCTTCCAAGCGGCGGCGTGAGTCTTCCTCAAACTGGTGCCGCGATTCTTGGATTTCCGCCAGCTCACGCGTCCGCGCCTCTTCAAGTCTCCGGTGTTCTGCGGAGAGCTGTCGCCGTGTCTCTTCTTCCAGACGTTCGCGCGTGGCGTTCAACTCCTGCTGCATCTTCCGGTGAAGGTCTTCCTGCATCTGATGGAGTTGCTGCTCGGTGGCCTTGCGACGTTCCGTGGCGGCGGTCTCTTCCTGCACCCGCAACTGCTGAAGCCGTGCGCGTTCCTCCGCCAGGCGTGTTTCCATCTCGCGTTCAAGCCGAATGCGTTCCGCATCGATCATTCGCCGGCTTTCCTCGAGGGCCCGCGCGCGCTCCTCCTCGGCTTTGCGGCGACCGGTGACTTCTTCGACCGTGGCCTTCTCGACCTTCAGGCGCGACGCGAACTCCGTCTCGAGCCGACGCCGTTCGAGCGCAAGCTTCTGCGCAAGCTCATCCTGCAATTGAGCTTCGCGGGTCGACATCAGATTCCGGTATTCCGTTTCCACTTCCGCGCGATACCGCTTTTCTTCGATCAGGAGCCTGCGTTGTTCTTCGACGGCCTTAACCGCCTCCTCGAGTTTCGGACGGTATTCCTCCTCCACCTTCTTCCTGATTTCGTCCTCCCGGGCCATGCGACGACCTTCAACCTCGGCATTACGCCGCATCTCATGGTCGAGGGCGCTTCCGTGCGCGTCGGGGGGCAGATCATGCTGCTGTGAGGCGGATGGAGGCGGAGCCGGAGTAACACCCGGCGGCTTGGAGACCGGCGGGCGCGTCCCCGAGGCTGTCGGCGACGGCGGTGCCGGCGAGGTGCCGGATGCACGCGGCGATGGGGGGGGTGGCGCTGTCCCCGACGCGGAAGGACTGGCTGAGATTACTGCGAGTCGTAGACGTTCTGCGTAAGCATTGACATACGGATTCTGCGGGTCAACTGCGACTGCCATCTCGACAAGACGGGTCGCCCCGTTCAGGTCGCCCGTTTTGAAGAGCTTATCTGCCATCTTCAAAAAATCGCCGGCCTTCTTCCTCTGCTCTTGTCGCGTCGCATCATCAAGTTCAGCCAAACCCGGAATCCTCTGCCTTTCGTGTTACCAGCAAGCGCTCAGCCGTCGGGTGCTTTTCACCCATCGGAATATATCCATAGAACAGTTCTTTGTCAACGAAACCGGAAAAGGCGGCGTTACCGGTCTCTGTGCAGGGGAAGGATTACCGGACGGCGGCTTTCAGATACTCGGGTTCACCGTGCAGATTGAACAGGTCCATATCCAACAGCGCAACGAGATCATAGTCACGGTCGACGGCTTTCCGGAGAAACTCTGTAGCGTCTTTCCCCTTACGTTGCAGCGCGTACATCCTCGCAACATTATAGAGAACAACCTTGTTCAGGGAGTCCTGTTCAAGAGCCCGTTTCGACGCTGTAAGAGCGTCTTTGAATTCGCCGAGCCGGGTATCGACCAGGCTGAGCCACGAGAGGAGGACCGGGTTTGTCGGAGCTCCCTTCAAACGGTCTTGAAGCGCAGCTTTCGAGCGCGAGAGGATATTCAGCCACTCCTGTTTCGGTCGACCTGCCGCCTGTTGGGTGCGCCCGAGGAGGTAGAGACCTTCAAAACTCTGTCTTGAACGTGCCAGATTGTCGGAGAGAATGGAGATCGCATCGTCGGCGTTCTGAAGGTACCAGGAGATCGGTGCCAGGTACGTGCTGCCGTAGTCGCTCGGGTCCTTTGCGTACTTCTCACCGGCCCGCAGCGTTGTGAGCGCAGACGCGAAGTCATCCTTGTTGTCCGCGTTGGCGATCGCAGAATATTCCTGGAGGAGACCGAGGAGGGTATACGAGTCCACATTCAGCGGATCATCTTTGAGCGCGCGCTGCGCCGAGACGATGGCCTGGTCAAGCTGCCCCCGAATGATCTGAACCACTGCGAGACGGCGGCGCGCCTCTGCATCGCTGGGGGAAATTTGCACCGCTTGATCGAACCGTTCCGCCGCTCTCGCGAATTGTCGTTCATGCAGTTCAATCGCGCCCCACGTCCTGAACGCCTCCGCATTTCTGAACCCGAGCGCTACCGCGCGTTGCACGCAGGAGATCGCCTTGTCGATATTGCCGACCACCGTGTCCCCACTTTCGACGGCAAGGATTCTCGCCCATCCCAGCGATGCGTACGCCTCACCGAACAGGGAATCCAGGGTGATCGCCCGCTCGAATTCAAACACTGCGCCTGACATGGGGTACGCATCAGGATGCCGGAGGATGGCCCGGCCGCGGAGATACGCATCGTAGGCTTCCGTTCGCGTCGTCGGAATCTTGTGCAAGGCCACCTGTTCTTCCTCGCTCGGTCGAACGCTGACCGCGGACAGCAGGTTGCCAAGAATTTCGGAACGCTGCATCGATAATCCGCCTGCGGGAACATCGTACTTCCTGCTCCAGATGGGATTCGTCGATGAGGAATCGTAGAGCACCTGCTGGATGTGAATGATGGAGCCGTCCATCGACATGCTCCAGGTCAGGCACAGGCCCGCTTTCACCGCGCGGGCAGCCTGCAGGGGAGACCACGACGAGGAACCGGCAGCGGATGCTGACACGGGAGCGACGATGCGGAGGTCGGACACCAATCCGAGTTTTCGAATGATATCGTCGGAATATCCCTCTGCGAGTTGGGAGAACAAGGGATCGCCCCCCGTCGAGACCGCCGGAAGAATCAATATGGATGTCTGCGTGGGAACGACTGTCGACGAGAGCGCCCGGACAAGGAAATATGCGCCGACGGCGGCGACAGCCACAAGAACAACCAGCGCCACGGGCTTCAGAAAGCGGCCGATGCCGGCCAGCTTTGGAAGAAGCCGGGAACCCATCGAAGGCTTCGGGGCAGGCATGGGACCTTCCTGCTCCGGAAGCGTATCGAAGCCCATCGTGTCGAGGGGCTTGACGGACGATCCCCACACCTCTGCATCGGAAACGGGGGGCGGCACCGGCGTCGTTGGGACCGGAGGTGCCAAGCGGCTTTCCCGGGAACGGGCATCCTCGCTCGCTATGCGTTCGGAAAGTTCCATTGCACGTTCGACCGCGTGCCGGAGGTTTTGTGCGTCAGGATTTCCGGGATCTGATGCAAGAATCGAATCGAGAATCGTGACCGCTTCCGCGTAACGCTCGTGCTGATAGTTGAATTCCGCCTGCTGAAGCAGATCAGCGATCTGGCGGGAATCGACGGGCGGCGAATTCGGTGGCTCCGGTTCCGCCGGTTGCACGGGCTCGGATGCTGCTGGCTGGATGGGCTCGGACACGGCAGGCTGAACGGGCTCGGGAGGAGAGGCGAGCGCTTCCTGCTGGAGGTCCTCCTCAAGCCGCTCCAACATCAGCCGCATCGCGGTGATTTCACTCGTGTCAATGTTGAGTGCCCGGCAATCCTCGAGGATGCCGGATGCCGACACGGGGTCACGAAGATCAATCATCCGGGAAAATTCTTCGCGGAGACGCGAAAGACGGGCGTCAGATTCCTGAGCGACGGGGGGAACGAATCCGGGCGCCGGAACAGGCGGTGAAGTTGGTTGGGGGGGCTGCTGCCGATGACGCGCGCTCGGTTCTGACGGAGATCGTTCTTCCTCTTCGAGGCGTCGGAGTTCTGCCTCTTCCGCCCGCTTCTTGATCTCCTCCAGCAGCTTCTGCCGTGCATCGTCGGTTTGCCTCGTCCGATCGTCCGAAGGCATACGACTTTAGGTGCTGAAACGAATGATTGGCGATTGTGAGAAATCGTAAAAATGTACTTAAATTCGTGCCGAATGTCAATGAATCGGCTTCACGGAGCCGCGGCAGCTGAGACGAAAATCTTGACCATGTCCTGTTCGATGGATAGCTCGGGCGACTCGATGATCCGTCCGATCTCCTTCCCCCCCTTCAGAAAGATGAACGTCGGCACCCGCTGAATATTGTAGGTTGCCGTCATCCCGTCATCGGACTTCTTGGTCCGGTCGACACAATACAATTTGATGCTGTCCGGGGGAACGCCTGCCTCGTCCACGACTTTCAGAAAATGGGGGACATTCCTGCGGCTGTCAGGACACCACGTCCCGAGGAACACGATCGTCGAGATTCCCTTGTCCAAGGACCGCAGCATGGTTATCATGGGCGCCTGCACCGTCGCAGAATCGTATCCCGCTTTGAACTCCTGGTGCGGCGGACCCTGAAGAACCGAACGGTCGATCCATCCCTTCTCAATCGGTTCGACAACGCTCGCCGATGTGTGCCCGCAACCGGCGAGGATGAATGAAACGGTGGTCACCGCCGCAACGGAGAGCAGGATGAACCACTTTTGATTTTCCTCCACAAGCTTGTATATTGACATGACACTCACCTCGTGGAATGCAGCATGGGAAGATCCGTATGACCGACGCCCTTGACAGGAGATTCGACACGCAGGACCTCTCGGCCGTCGATGTCTCAGCGCTGGAGACGTTCCCTTACGAATACCCGGGGAAGGATATTGTTGTCGACATCGACACCGATGAATTTACCGCTGTTTGTCCGTATTCCGGGCTCCCGGATTTCGCTTTCATCAGGATTCACTACACCCCTGATGCAGCCATCATCGAACTCCGATCATTGAAGTACTACCTCTTCTCCTATCGCAACGTCGGCATCTACCAGGAACATCTCGTCAACCGTATCCTTGAGGACCTTGTCCACTGCGCCAAACCAAAATGGATGAAAGTGGAAGCAGACTATAAAGTGCGTGGCGGCATCCATACGATTGCATCACGCGAGTATCATCGTGACGGCAAAGAGTAGGAAGTATGACGTATGAAGTAGGAAGAAAGCGCTCCCAATTCCCATAGTCTCAATGTCTCCCTCTCCCCCCGCATTACCTTCGCCGCCATCGCGCTTCTTTGATCCCGTCATAGAGCTTCTTCGCCCTCACGATCTCATCGAAGTCGAGAGAATACGTTTTCGCCGCGGCTCCCTCTCCACGGACGATTGCCGTCACAGGAGCGCCGTTCGGACCGAAGACGAACGACGGCCCTCCTTCAGGGCCGGTGGCATTACAGCCCGCCACAAAGACCTGGTTCTCAATCGCTCGTGCGCGCAGAAGTGTCTTCCAAGCTTCTGCACGGCGCGCAGGCCATCGTGCCGGGATTATCAGAAGATCCATGCCGCGGAAGGCAAGAGACCGGATGAGCTCGGGGAAACGGAGATCGAAGCAAATGACGACGCCGATCCGAACACGATGAGCGCCGATGGTTGCGCGGAACACTTCCGCCCTGCGACCGGGAACAAAATACCGGTGATCTCCCGTCGGGCGGAAGAGATGGATCTTGTCATAGCGATGAATGCATTTGCCGTGCTGAAAGGTCAACGATGTATTGGTGCACCTCGTGCCACGGCCCTTGAGGCGAATCGAGCCGGCCACGATCACGGCGTCGTTTCTCGTCGTCGATTCGCGAACCGTTTTCAGGTACGCATCGTCTTCAGCATGTGCTGCCTGCCCCTCCCTGATGGCGGCATAGCCGCCGTCGACGAGTTCCGGCATGACAACGATATCCGCAGGGAGCCGGCTGCGTTGGTTGACCGCTGCCGGGCCCGGCAGGAGCGCAATCTTGATGTTCACAGAGTATCCTTAGAAAAAAAATACCCCGGCCGCGCCAGGCCGGGGCGTCCGGATTTGCGCCGGACGAATCTCCTCATGTGTTCTTGTGCTGCGTGCGGGAACGCAGCAACTCGTTACAAGCCACATCCGGCGAATGGACCGAAGCGCTGCGCCTTGCACGACCGCGTCGAGGCAGCTCTCGATCACGAGGCCGGACCGGGCCCCGGAATCAGACTTCAGACCTTGCTGACATTATGGGCCTGCAGACCTTTGGGGCCGTTTTCCACTTCGAATTGAACCTTATCGCCTTCGTTGAGAGTCCGATATCCTTCACCATTAATCGCCTTGTAATGCACGAACACATCCTCACCCGAAGACCGCTGGATAAAGCCAAAGCCTTTTGTAGCGTTGAACCACTTTACCACTCCTGTCTCCATCGGATTGTTCCTTTGCTGTGAGAAGTTGACCTGAACGGGTACGGCTACGCGCCCCGCGGGGCACCGAGCTCATTGCGACTTAATAGCCTACCGACTGCGCAACATTCTCCAGCACCCGCCGTTGTTGCGAGCGTTCGCGAACAGGGGAACAACTCTGATACAGCAACGGAATACCATTAAGGGCAAAAGAAGCGGTGGACAAGGGCTACGAAAAAAGATAGGTTCCGTCAAGAAGAAAATCAAGGGGTCAAGCCCGTGAAATGCCTTTTCTCTGCCGTGGTTTTCTTTCCCTTTCCATCGCTTTTCTGTATATTGAAAGGATTCGTTATTTCAATCTCGCATAGAACTTCATCCTAACAGGAGAATCAAGATGACACTGAAGGAAATCGAGTCCCTTCTTGGTGCCGATGCCCGCAGTTTGCTTGACCACCGCTGCAAGGGGATCCCCAAGGAAACCATTCATGTTCCCGGACCCGACTTTGTCGACCGCATTTTCGTACCGTCTGACCGCCGTCCGATGGTCCTACGGAGCCTCCAATCCCTCTTTAATGGCGGACGGCTCGCCGGAACAGGCTATGTCTCCATTCTACCGGTCGATCAAGGGATTGAACACTCGGCAGGCGCTTCATTCGCCCCAAATCCCATGTATTTTGACCCGGAAAACATCGTAAAGCTTGCGATCGAAGGGGGCTGCAATGCCGTCGCTTCGACATTCGGTGTGCTCGGCAGCGTCGCCCGGAAATATGCCCATAAGATTCCATTCCTGGTGAAATTCAATCACAATGAGTTCCTGACGTACCCCAATACCTACGATCAGATCATGTTCGGGACGATCGACGAGGCCTGGAACATGGGTGCGGTTGCGGTCGGAGCAACGATCTACTTCGGCTCGGCAGAATCAAAGCGCCAAATTCAGGAAGTTGCGAAGGCGTTCGCGTATGCCCATGAAAAAGGAATGGCGACGGTCCTCTGGTGCTATACGAGGAACAGCGCCTTCAAGACGAAGGAAAAGGACTATCATGTTTCGGCCGACCTGACCGGTCAGGCCAACCATCTCGGCGTCACCATTCAAGCCGACATTATCAAGCAGAAGCTCCCGGAGAACAACGGCGGCTTCACCGCACTGAATTTCGGGAAGACCCACAAGAAAGTCTATACGGATCTGACCTCCGACAACCCCATCGACCTCACACGGTACCAGGTCGCCAATTGCTACATGGGCAGGGCAGGATTGATCAATTCCGGTGGGGCGTCTTCGGGTGAAAGCGATCTCGCAGAAGCGGTCAAGACGGCGGTCATCAACAAGCGCGCAGGCGGGATGGGCCTCATCAGCGGACGGAAGGCGTTCCAGCGTCCAATGGCGGAAGGCGCAAAACTCTTGAACGCGATCCAGGACGTCTACCTGACAAAAGAGATCACGGTCGCGTGATCTCCCGTTCTTCCCTTTGCACCCCTTCTCCAACGCAGGAGAAGGGGGCAAAGGAATCGTTTATTCTTCCCTCAGTTCATTGCGTTCCACCATGAGCACCGCCGCCTGGTTGACGATGTAGTATTTCTTCCCCTCAAATTCGACCTCTATCGCCTGCTCCCGGAGAAACACTGCATAGTCCCCTTCCCGCACCTGGAGAGGAATATAGCGGATGGGATCTTTCGGTGCTGACCACGGTTCATCGTCATTGTAATTCGGGTTCGGAATCGCAAATCCCGGTCCGACCTTGAAGACTTTTCCGGCTGCGACTTTTTCTTTCTCCCTCACAGAAGGAGGGAGGTACAGGCCGGATTTTGTCCTCTCGCTCTCGTCATCCAGTTGAAGAAGGATCCGGTCGCCAATTACGAGAAGCTGTTTCCGGATTTGCATAGCGGTGCTGTCCTCTATTGGTCCGTGCATCTTCACGCCACGGTCATCGGTGTTTACCCGTCCGGTCACGCCCCCCCTCATTGCGCGATGGTTGCGCATGCCCTTGAGGATGTATTGCGGGACGTTCCATGCGGTCGTTTCTCCGTTCGATTCGGGGTTTCCGTTGAACCGGTTCCTGTTTGCGTTCCGGTGTGCGCTGGATGTTGTTCCCCCTCCCACGCTGGAAGCCGTCCCTGTTGCCGACGGAAGGAGGAGTCGTCACGTTGTGATCGTCGGGGTGGGCGATGCCGGAGCGGTTCGATTCAAACTGTCGCCGGCGGTATTCGTCGGTGCTTCGGAAGTCCCGCGTCTGGGTCCGGCCCGCGTCCCGCAGCTCGATGTCGGTCCGTCGCACATCAAGGGAGAAGGGCCGATTGATCTCCTGCACGCGCGTTGGTCGGGCGATTTCTCCGCGAGGGCCGTCGTTGGTTATCCGCGGACGGTAGACTTCAATGCTCTCTCTCCCGCCGGGTCCACGGATAAAACGTTCTCTGCCGATGGCTGTTCTGCTCACGAGATCAGTTTGCTGAATACGGATGTTCCCCGCCCGCTCCACGTAGTCCCGGGCAGGTCCGCGCGTCAGAATTCTTGTGCCCTCCACAGTGACGCTCCCTGCTCCCCGTGTCCTCCCGATCCATCGCGGATTGTCATCAGAACGATAGACGTAATCGTGGATGCCCGGCCGATTGATATATCGACAGTCGACAAAGGACCAATACGATGCCGGCGTTGACCAGCGTTCCATGTAATGGACACCCCAGCCGGCGCTGAAGACCGCATACGGACTCAGCGGTGCCCAGCCAACACATCCTTCACCGTATCTCCACTCGACCCAGGCCGGCGCCCATTCATAGCCGGGGATCCAGACCCATCCATAATCGTCATCGTAGTACCAGCGCCCGTAGTGGTACGTTGCCCATCCCCAGGGCTCATCCGACGCCCAGAACCATCCGTCATCCGTCCACACCCAGCGCCCGTATGAATACGGTCTCCACCCTTCATGCATGCGGTTGGGCCTCCATGCATAGACTCCACCGCTGACATGGAGCCAGTCACCATACGAGCCAAGAGAGGAGTAGAATACACCGAATGATACATTCACTTCCGGGGGGTTCGCCAGCGTGGGCACTCCAGCAAAGAGCGCCATGATTGCAAGGAATATCAGCCGTCTCATTGTCCGCCTCCAACATATCGATGGGAAGATTACACTCTCTTCCCTTCCAATCCTTGTGCCAGCAATCTACGCCGAAAAGGGAGAAAAAGGAAGCCCCACGATCGGCGAATCGTCCAGTAGAGTATGCGAATGCGCACAAAAGTACACACTTCTGGGAACGGGCGCGGTGGAGGATTTCAGCAGGGACAAAAAAAAGAATCGCTTCGCGACGAAGTCGAACTTCGTCAAGAAGCGATTCGTATCAGAAAAAATCCTGGAAGCACTTGAAAGAACCTTCTGTGGGTCCTTCCTGCGGCCGGTCCAGGTGCCGTCCCGTCATTCTTCGTCAATCCTTGAGCCCGTGCCCGGGCGAGACGGCACGTCTCATGTCAATGCATGACAGGAACATGCGGCCCGAGGTCTTCTGCCGCGATGTGCATGAAACTTGTCGCACATGCGGGGCAGAGTCTCTGCGTCGGATCGTCGTCAAGAACTTCTTCAGCAATAGTGCGCTTGCACCGGATACAGACGCCGTACGTCCCTTCCTCGAGACGATTCAATGCTGAACACAATTCGTCCAGAACAAAATCGCTCTTGAACGCGAGCACGGCATCCAACTGGTGAACCGAGAGCCGATTGTCGTCGAAGATCTCATCAGACCAATCGAGACCGTAGTTCTCCTTGAGATGCTCAAACAGCTTGGACAAGACAGCCCGCCGCATTGATCGCGTGGTTTTCTGCATCGCCGCCTCCTCTTCATATCAACGACAATAAGATGCTACAACTCGAGAAAAACCAAAAGTTGCGACTTCAATGCGCTTCGCGACAGCAAGTTGCTGATAACAAGTCAAAAAGTCAAGTGGAACTTCCACATTTCATGAAATGTTAATAAGTAGACCACATCGCATTATCTGATAATTCCCTACTCGAAGAGATTTCTCATGAATTTCCTGCGATCGATATTTCTCATCCCGACACTCCTCGCCGAAGTAGTCACACCGGCGTTTGCTGTTTCGCCAGTAACCGAAAAGTCCGTTCTTGATTTCACGATGAAGGACATCGACGGCAAAGACGTGCCGCTTTCCACCTACAAAGGGAAGGTGGTCCTCATTGTCAACGTCGCTTCACGCTGCGGGTTCACCCCGCAGTACGAAGGCCTCGAGTTACTCTACCAGAAATACAAAGACAAGGGGCTGGTGATCCTCGGCTTCCCGGCAAACAATTTTCTCAGTCAGGAACCCGGGACGGATCAGGAAATCAAATCGTTCTGTTCAGCGAAGTACGGAGTGACGTTCGACATGTTTTCGAAGATCTCCGTGCGGGGAAAGGACAAACATCCGCTGTATCGGTTCCTGACGGAGAAGGAAACCGATCCGAAATTCAGCGGCGAGATACAGTGGAACTTTCAGAAATTCCTGGTGGGTCGCAACGGAGAACTTGTTGCCCGGTTCGCACCAAACGTCGAACCTCTTTCAGCCGACGTCGTCCAGGCGGTTGAGCAGGCGCTCGCAGGCATTGAACCGTATAGGTCGGCCCGCCCAAAACACGGGCATGGTCGCCAGGCCCGACCAGTTCGCAACTGTCGATTTTCAAGTTTCTGACGGCTCTGGCGCATCCATACAACGTCAGACTTGCTGTCACCGACTCAGAGCGCTGGTTCCTGTGTCGCCTTCCGCCGTGAATACATGTGCGTCGCGACCCCGTAGAACACTTCTGCAGCTTCGCCGAGGGTCTCGGACAATGTAGGATGCGGATGGACCGATTCCGCGAGATCGCGCGCCGTCGCTCCCAGTTCGATCGCAACCACCGCCTCGCTGATCAGATCCCCTGCGCCTACACCCACGATCCCGACACCGAGCAGCCGCTCCGTTTGCGGATCAATGATCAGCTTGGTCATTCCCTCGGTCCGGTCGAAACTCAACGCGCGTCCAGACGCTGACCACGGAAACTTCGCGGTTTGCACCTCCATCCCTTTTTCCCTCGCTTCCGCCTCGGTAATGCCGCACCACGCAAGCTCGGGGTCGGTGAAGATCACCGCGGGGATAATAATGTCCTTGAACTGACTCATCTCTCCGCAGATGACCTCGACGGCAATCCTGGCTTCCTTCGAGGCTTTGTGCGCCAGCAGGACTCCGCCCGCCACGTCACCGATGGCATAGATGGACGGGTCATCCGTTTGTTGCCGATCGCTGACCTTGACAAATCCTTTTTCGTCGAGCTTCACCTTGGTATTTTCCAGCCCGAGGTTCCGGCTGTTCGGCGTCCGGCCGACGGACACGAGCACGCGGTCGTACAATTCGTCCTTCGTCTGACCGTTATGTTCAATCGTGGCCTTGATCTGTTTTCCGCTTGTGGCCATCTTCAGCACTTTGGCGTTCGTCCGCACTTCTTCAAAATTCTTTTCGGCATAGCGAAGAACGGGACGGACGAGGTCGGCATCGGCCCCCTGCAGGATAGAACCGAGGGCCTCCACGAGAACAATGGTGCTTCCGAGCGTACGGTAGACGGTGCCGAGCTCCATCCCAATGTATCCGCCGCCGACGATCAACAATCGCGCGGGCACATCTTCGATCTCCAGCGCCTCCGTCGACGTCATGATCCTGGGATTGCCGAGGTCGAACGCTCCCGGCATCGCGGCAAGCGATCCTGTCGCGATGATGGCCTGGTCATAGGTGAAGTAGGTCTGCCCGTTCGCCGTTTCGACGCGGAGAGTTTTTGAATCCTCGAAGTATCCGCGGCCATACACGACGGTGACGCCGCGTTTCTTCGCGAGATCGGAGACGCCCTGCGCGAGCTTCGCGAGGATCGATTCCTTCCACTCGCGCATCTGTTTGAGATTGATCGTCGGCTTCTGGAACTCGATCCCGCGAAATCCCGACTCTTCGGCTTCCTTGATCAATTTTGAGGCATGAAGAAGGGCTTTCGACGGAATGCACCCGCGGTTCAGGCACACGCCGCCGAGACGCTTGTCCATCTCCACCATGACAACGCTCTTCCCCAGTTCCGCGGCATAAAACGCGGCAGCATATCCTCCGGGGCCGGCACCAACCACCACGATGTCTGTTTTCGTTGCTTTCACGGGATACCTCTCTCGCAGGCTTTTCCTGGTGACATGAATTGCAGAAGGCGCCCTCCCTCTTTGAGAGAGCGATGTGCCCTACAGCTTGATCTCTTTCTCGCCCAACCCTTCCAGCGTCGCGACAAAATCGACCATGAAGCGCGCCGCATCAGCACCGTCGATCACGCGATGATCGTACGAGAGGCTGACGGGGAGGATTGTCCGGCGGACGAACTCCGGCTTCCGGAAGATCATCTGTTCCGTCGCGCGCGCAACGCCGAGGATCGCAACTTCAGGCCGGTTGATGATCGGGGTGAAATGACCGCTTCCGATCCCGCCCTGGTTGGAAATTGTGAAGGTGCCGCCGGCCATTTCGTTCAGCCCGACTTTTCGCTCGCGGGTCCGGACGGCCAGGTCCTGCAATTCCAGGGCGAGATCCAGCAGGGGCTTCTTATCGATATCGCGGATCACGGGAACGATCAGGCCCTGTTCAGTATCGACGGCAATACCGCAGTGCACGTAGTCCTTGAATACCAGCTGACCGTTCAACTCGTCGAGACTCGCATTGAATTTCGGGTGTTTCTTGAGCACCGTCGCCAGCGCCTTGAGCAGAAGCGGGGTGAGTGTCAGCCGCGCTTTCTTCTTCTCGTACGCCGCGGCGTATTTTTTCTGGAGTTTGACAAGGTCGGTAATGTCGACCTGATCGAACTGGGTAACATGCGGGATGGACGTCCACGCGTCCGTCATCCGCGTGCTGATCGTGCGTCGGAGTGTCGAGAGTTTCTCCGTATGCACCGGCCCCCACTTCGTGAAGTCGACCGGCTGGGTTGTCGAGACCTGCGGCGCCGGGGCCGATTCTGCGGCGGGCGCGCCATGGGCACGGTCCGCAATTCCCTGAAGGAGAGCGACATAGTTGCGGAGATCCGCGAGGACGATCCGGCCCCCCCGCTCGCTCCCGCGGACCCGTCGGAGATCGATGCCGATGTCGCGGGCGATTTTTCGGATCGTCGGGGACGCCGCCGGCGGAAGTGCGCTCGGGGGCGGGAGGACGCCGGGCATCATTGTCGCCCGCTCCTCGACGGGTTGCTGTGTCATCGCGATAGGGGTATTCGACGGCCCGACCAGTGTGCCGGAAGGGGCCACGGAGATCTCCGGCTCCTCGATTTCTTCGCGCTTGTGACTCACCACCGGCTCCGGCGTGTTTCCTTCATCGAGCGACACGATAAGCTGGCCGACCTTGATCAGGTCGCCCTCCTTCACGTGAATTTTCGTCACGGTCCCGGCGGAAGGGGAAGGGATCGATGCCACCGCCTTGTCGCTTTCGAGCTCGAGGACAGGCTGATCTTTGTTGACCTTATCGCCAATGTGCACGAAGACGCTCGCGACAGTTCCAGAATCAGCGCCTTCACCAAGTCTTGGGAGTTTAACGTCCATGCGTGTTCATCTCCTGGGTCATTCAATGCGGCTTACGGTGCTTAATGGATTTCCGGGTACGACTTCTCCGGATCGACGCCGAGTTCCTTGATCGCCTTCTCCACCGCCTGACGTTTGACCTGCCCCTTTTCTGCGAGGGCGTACAGCGTTCCGATCACAATGGATTCGGTGTCGATTTCGAAAAATCTCCGCAGCTGTGAGCGTGTGTCGCTTCGCCCGAACCCGTCCGTCCCGAGCGTCATCAGGCCGCCCGGTACCCACGGCGCAATCTGATCCGGTACAAGCTTCAGATAATCCGAGACGGCGACAAACACCCCCTGTTCTTTCGCGAGGAGGTGTTCCAGATACGATACCTGCGGAGGCTGTGTTGGATGAAGCATGTTCCAGCGCCGCTTGAGCACCGCATCCGCGCGCAGGGTCTTATAGCTCGTTGCGCTCCAGACGTCCGCCGAGACATTGTAGCGTTCCGCGAGGATCTTCTGCGCAGCAACAGCAAAGCGAAGGATCGGCCCGCTCCCGAAAATGTGCGCCTTCAACTTCATGTCGGCCGGTCCTGCAGAGAACTTGTAGAGGCCTTTCAGGATCCCCTCCTCAACGCCTTTCGGCATGGGAGGCATCGGGTAGTTTTCGTTGTAGAGGGTGAGGTAGTAGAACAGCTCTTCGCCTTCGGCATACATCCTGCGGAGTCCGTCCTGGATGATCACGGCGACTTCGTACGCCCACGCCGGGTCATACGCCAGGATCGTCGGGATCGTGCTTGCGAGCAGATGGCTGTGCCCGTCTTCGTGCTGGAGCCCTTCACCATTCAACGTCGTTCGGCCGGCGGTCCCGCCAAGAAGAAATCCTTTCGCTCTGATATCCCCTGCCGCCCACATCAGGTCTCCCGTACGCTGGAACCCGAACATGGAGTAGTAGATGTAGAACGGGATCATCGGGATTCCATACGTCGCGTACGATGTTCCCGCGGCGATCCACGATGACATCGCGCCGGACTCTGTGATCCCCTCCTCGAGGATCTGTCCCCCTTTGGTCTCGTTGTAGTAGAGCAGCGATTCCCTGTCCACGGGTTCATACAGCTGACCCTTTGGAGAATAGATCCCGATTTCGCGGAAAAGCGGGTCCATGCCGAAGGTCCGTGCTTCATCCGGAATAATCGGGACGATGCGCCTGCCGATCTCCTTGTTCCGCAAGAGCATGCTGAGCATGCGCACAAACGCCATCGTCGTGGACACTTCGAACCGTTCGGAGCCGCGGAGAAATTCGCTGAACGCCGGCAGCGGAGGAACGGCAAGTCGTTCGGGACTCGGCACTCTTTTCGGGAGAGTTCCGCCCAGTTCTTTGCGTCGCGCGAGCAGGTATTGCGTCTCTTCGCTCTCGGGAGCGGGACGGTAGAACGGCGTTTCGGCGATCTCTTCGTCGCTGATCGGGATGCCGAACCGTCTCCGGAATTCCCGAAGTTCTTTCTCGTTCAGCTTTTTCTGCTGGTGGGTAACGTTCCTTCCCTCTCCCGCCTCGCCCAGGCCGTACCCCTTGATCGTCTTCGCAAGGATCACTGTCGGCGATCCGGTGTGCTCCATGGCGGCTTTGTATGCGGCGTACACTTTTATGGGATCATGCCCGCCGCGCAGCATCTTGGAGATCTGGGCGTCCGTCAGGTGATTCACCATTTCGAACAGCTCCGGGTACTTCCCGAAGAAGTGCTTTCGCGTGTAGCTCCCGGGTGCGACAGAATATTTCTGGAAGTCGCCGTCCACCGCCTCTTCCATCCGTTTCAACAGCAACCCCTTCTTGTCCGCAGCGAACAACGGATCCCAATCGGAGCCCCAGATCACCTTGATCACATTCCAGCCCGCACCACGGAACAGCATTTCGAGCTCCTGGATGATCTTCCCGTTTCCGCGGACGGGACCGTCAAGTCTCTGCAGATTGCAGTTCACCACCCAGATCAGGTTATCAAGCAGCTCGCGGCTCGCAACCGTTATGGCACCGAGTGTTTCCGGTTCGTCGGACTCCCCGTCACCCAGGAACGCCCACACTTTCGGTTCGGGACCCGTCTTGAATCCCCGGGCCCGAAGGTACCTGCTGAAGCGTGCCTGATAGATCGACATGATCGGGCCGAGGCCCATGGAGACCGTCGGGAATTGCCAGAAGTCGGGCATCAGGTACGGATGCGGGTAGGAAGAAAGACCGCCTCCCGCAGCGAGGTCCTGACGGAAATTATGCAGACGGGCGGCATCGAGTCGCCCCTCGAGAAACGCACGAGCGTAGATCCCCGGGACGGCATGTCCCTGGAAGTACACAAGGTCTGCAGGATGGTCACCCTCGCCCCCCCGCAGGAAGTGATTGAACGCGACATCGTACAGCGTCGCCGAAGAAGCGAATGTCGAAATATGCCCGCCCAACCCGCTATGCAGGCGATTCGCCGCGACGACCATCGCCATCGCATTCCATCGCGTGTAGCTTTTGATGCGGCGTTCGATTTCTCTGTTGCCGGGATACGGCGGTTCCTTGTCGGGCGGGATGGTGTTGACATACGGGGTGCTCACGGTCGTGGGAATCGGAACCCCCGATTCACGGAGTCGGGAGACCAGACGTTCCAGGAGCAGCGGGACCTGCGCGCTTTCACGATCCCGCAACACTGTCTCGATGACAAATTCAAGACTCTCGATCCAGCGGTCCTTCGCGTCGCCGTCTTGCGGCAGAGTCATATGTTCTGTATGTTCCTGTTCCACGTTGCCTCACTTGAAAAAATCAATGGAATGACGCATGCCGATGACAAATCCTTCTTCCTGCTCTGCATGAATCTCGCACCGCGCATCCTCGACCTCTCGTTCGGATCGCCGGAAGAGAACCTCGCTTGTGATGAGGCACTCTTCCGTGAATGCGAACTGAACGGCTCCGGCACACTCCGGTTCTGGGTGCCGGACCGCACCTTTGTCGTCGCTGGATACACTAACGTCGTCGACCGCGAAGTGCGAATGGACATTTGCCGTTCGCTCCACGTCCCGGTGCTCCGTCGGTGTACCGGCGGCGGAGCGGTTGTCCAGATGCCGGGATGTTTGAATTATACACTCGTCCTCCCGTACACCGCCGGAAGTGAATTTGCGACGATTGAATCGACGAACCGCACGATCATGGAAACGCTCCGGCGCGCGTTCGCGCTTCTCCATGACACGGCAACGGTGACAATTGAAGGGGTCTCTGACCTGGCACTCAACGGAATGAAATTCTGCGGCAATGCCCAACGTCGCGGGGTGTCTTCCTTGTTGTTCCACGGTGTCGTGCTGTGCGACGCCGATCTGGAATCGATTTCCCGTCTACTGCCGATGCCCTCGCGACAGCCCGGATACCGGCAAAATCGTCCTCACGCAAGGTTTCTTACCAACATCAAAATTCCGATTGATGAACTTAAACCCGTGATCTCACGCACTTGGGCAGCTGCAACGGTCCCCTTCGAGCCACCATGGGAAGCGGTGCGCCGACTGGTCGACACAAAATACAAACAAGATTCCTGGAATTTCAAGCGATAGGACCCTTTTCCCTGGGAACCCTGTTCCGGCACGAGGCGAATCGCACCGCTTACTGTTAATCAAACAACAAAAGAGGGCGGAAAATTCAAGCCGGAAACGCAAAAAAGGAAGCCTCCCCATGGGAATGAGGAGGCTACGTCGAACGGTGAAGAATCTGCGGCGGGACCGCCTCAAATCACTTCAATATCCTTCCCCTCCAGCCAGCCAACCTTGCCGTCTGCCAGTCTCACTTTCGTCCAAATCCCGAGGTAATCGGTAAGCTGCACCTTGAGGCCGGCATGGATCACGAACGCGTCGCTGCTTCGTTCATCCGGTGAATTCTTGACATTCACCACCGTCGCCATGACGATTGCTTCGTCGGACCGGTGCACATCAGAGTACCGCCCGGCGAAGACCGCTCCGACAAAAAGAAGAAGCGCGCCTTCGATGAGTCCAGCCAGCAGTGCGATGCGCCGCATCCGATAGGAACGGCCGGCGATCACGAGCGCGATTGATCCTGCAACGAGCATCACAACGGCAAAGAGGAGCCAGGTGATCGCTTCGAACGGCAACCAATTCTTGATCGAGGTCCACCAATCCCAGACAAACAAGTGCGGCGTCGGGTCGATCCTGTCGGTGATCATCTGATTTGCGAGCTGGAGATTGTGCCGAAGGTCGTCGTCGCCCGGGGTGATCCGGGCAGCGCGCTCATAGTTCAGGATCGCCCGGGCGATATTCCCCTGCTTATAGTAGGCGTTGCCGAGATTGTAGTACAGGTCGCTGCTCGAAAATCCGTTATGGAGAATCGACTCATAGACCTCGGTCGCCTTGGCCAGGTCACCTTTCTGATACGCCTGATTGCCTTCGCTGTACAGTTGTTCGGGAGATTGTCCGAATCCCGTGACGGAGAGAACGACCAGGCATGTCAGGATCCACCGGATTCGATTCATGAGAATTTGAGTTTCTGTTCGAGTTCAACGATGATGCGGCTCGCCTCGTCATACGTCCGCTGCATTTGCGCACGATCGATGCTTGTCGGAGCGAAGCGGATCAAGTCGCACGTTTCCAGGAGCGACTTGAGCGCGCCGATCGTTTCGGGCGGGGCGCCCTGGTCTTCAAGCGACCCGGTCGCGCGTTCGACGGAAAATTCCGCCTGAGGGATGGAGAGCTTGTCCCCGAGATATTGCCAGAGTGCGCCGGACACTTCGGAATAGAACCGCGGCCCGGTTGATGCCGTCGCGCCGGCTTTCGGCGAGAGATCCTTGAGCAGGCGTTCCGCCACTTTCAGGCGCTTGCGGGCGACGCCGATGGCCTTCCTGTTCCGATATCCGGCGACGTCTTCGCTGATGGCCCTGCGGTTGCGTGTGTACAGCACCGATCCCGCGAGGCCTGCGAACGGCAGGACCCAGAGAACGATGAACATCGGCGTGTTATACAGGAATTCCCCCGGACGCCGGAAATCGGTTTCACGCACCTTGATGAACCGGATATCCTGATTAAGCAACCGGACGTCTTCCCTGTTCGTCCCGGCGATCAGCGGCTGCGGAGGCGATGAGCCCTGTTCGACATTCAATTCCACTTCGGGAGAGCGGAGCCGCACGTATTCCCGCTTGGCGAGATCGAAGTAGGAGAACGTCAGCGGTTTGATGATCTTCAACCCGGGGTACCGCGGGATGAGGAGATATTCAAACACTTTGCTTCCGCTGATGCGGTCTCCCTGACGGTTGATATTGTCCGTAATCTTCGGGCTGTACTGTTCGAAGTCGGAAGGAAGCTCCAGGGAAGGTGCTTCAAGGAGCTTGACATTCCCGGTCCCGGAAATGGTCACTTTGAACGAGACCGGCTCGTTGGTCCTCGTCGATCGCTTGTCGAGTGTCGTGCTCATCGCGAACTGGCCGATCGCGCCCTTGAAGTCCGGCGGCGCGCCCGGGGGAAGTGGATCGATCGTAATCTTCACCGGCTCGCTCTGCGCCATATAGTTCGTTGTCCGCCCGAACGGGTCGCGGAAGAACGCATCGAAGGGATCAAGCGACCGGGGCGCAGGCACCTGAATTTGTGTCTGGACCTGCATCGGACTGATCTCCAGCCTGCCGGACTGCGTGGCAAACAACGCCATCTTCTTGATGATCCCGACGCGGTACTGTTTGCCGTTGACGGTTTCTGTCGTGAGCTGAATGTCCTTCGGCGTCTCGACATCTTCCCCCCAGAACCCGGTCATCGTCGGCGTCTTCTCGACGGCATAATTCAGCACGGTGAGCCGCGTGTACAGCTTGAACGTCAGATTGATCTGATCGCCCTGGATTGCACGGTTCTTGTTGACGACAGCCTTCACAAACAGATTGTCCGCGATCTGTCCGCTGACATCCTGTGCAGGGGCCTGTTTCGGCTTTGGCGCGGATTTTTCGACATCCAGGACGATGGCATTGCTCTGCAAGGTCTTTCCGCCGGCAGTGATCGAGGCAGGGCCGATTGTCACTTTCCCGATTTCTTTCGGTTGGAGAACATAGCTGTACGTCACGGAGGACGACATCTTGCCGTTGACCCACTGCATATTGCTCGATTGGTTCGGCCCCGAGAGCATCCGGAACTTGCTCAGATCCGGGAGCTTGAGATTCTCGCCGCCGTTGACCCCGCCGCCGTTCAGGGCGAAGGAAAGCGTAAGCTCATCCCCAACGCCGACGGGGTTCTTGTCGACGCCCGCCTGGAACGTCATGTCCTGGGCAAGGATGTTCCCTGGCGCGAGCACCCAGAGCGCTGCTATGACGACAATACGGCCATAACGCTGCGTCTTCATCGCCTACCAATCCTTGTCCGTTGTCGGCCGTTCAGCCGGTCGGGTCCGGAGCTTTTTTTGAACATCCTTTTCACTGTTCTTCAGCACATCAAGGATCCGTTCGGCATCCTGCTTCGACATCCGCTTCTCCTGCTGTTGCCGGTTCGCCTGCTGGTCCTTGGGCTGCTGTTTCTGATCGTTCTTGTTCTTGTTCTGGTCCTTGTTCTGATCCTGGTTCGGCTGCTTGTTCTGTTGCTTGTTTTTGTCTTTATCGTTTTTGTTCTGCTGGTTCTGCTTCTGTTGTTGCTGCTGTTGGCGGAGTTTCTCGAGCGCGTAGGAAAGGTTGTACTTCGCCTCGTCGTCATTGGGATCGATCTTGAGGGCTTCAACATACGAACGGATCGCGTCGCCATATTGCTGTGCAGACATCTGCGTATTGCCGATGTTGTAATACGCTGACTCTTTCGTGTCCTTGAACTGCGCCTTTTCCGCCGCCTGGGAGAACTCCTTGGCCGCCTCATCGTTCTTCCCCTGCTTGGCGAGGGCGTTCCCCAGATTGAAGTGCCCCTGCACCAGGTCCTTTTCCTTTGCGAGGGCTTTCCGGTAGTTGACTTCGGCATCGGAGAACTTCTTCTCATGATACAGATCGTTCCCCCCGTTCACCAGCGAGCGAACTGATTGGGCGAACCCGAACTGCGCCGAAACAGCGAACAGCACGATGATCATGCGCCATTTCATGTTGCTTCTTCCTCCTCTCTTCGGAGCGGGTTCCAGCGACGAAGCCAGAGCGCCGCTTTCTCCGACACAAGGACTTCGATCACCAGCAGCAGGATCGCCGGGAAAACGAACCACTGGTAGCGCGATTCGTAATCGGTGAATTGCTTCACGCCGAACTCGCGCTTCTGGAGTGCGTTGATGGACTTGTAGATTTCATCCAGCTCGTCCTGGGAATTCGTCCCGCGGAAATACTTCCCGTGGCCAATCTCGGCGATATGCTCCAGCCCGGCTTCGTCAAGTTTGGAGACGACGACGTTCCCGCTTCTGTCCCGCTTGAAGTCGGTTTGCTGGCCGGAACTGTTGTACAGGGGAATCGGTGCGCCCGTCGGCGAGCCGAGACCGATGGTGTAGAGCAGCACCCCCTTCTTTGCCGCTTCCTGCGCGGCCTCGATGTCGTCGCCTTCAGTGTTCTCGCCGTCGGTCATGATCACGAGAACCTTCGTTGTCGGCTCCTTGAAATCATACGACTCCAGCGCACGTTCAATCGCGTCGCCGATCGCCGTGCCCGGCACAGGGACGCTGTTCACGTCGATAATGTCCACGAACATGTTGGCGGCGCTGTAATCGGTGGTCAGGGGAAACTGTGTAAACGCCTCACCTGCGAACACGATGAGACCGACCCTGTCGCCTGCAAGGCGGCCGATCAGATTCCGCAGCTCCAGCTTTGCCTTTTCCAGGCGGTTCGGCTTGATGTCCTCCGCCTTCATGCTCAGCGAGACGTCGAGAGCGATATAAATGTCCACGCCTTCCTGCTTCACCTCTTCGAGCCGTGTCCCGATCTGGGGATTGGCGAGCCCGATGGAAAGCAATGCGATGGCTGCGGCAAGCAGGACGAATTTCGTCGTCCTCCGGACACCGCTGGCCCGTTCCGCGAGCCGCTGGACGATTGTTGGTGTACCGAACCGTCTGCTCGCCGCCACCCGCATTCTGCTGAACAGCCAGAATGCCGCAACCATGACGGGGACCAGCGCCAGGAGGTACAGATATTCAGGATGTGCAAATCGGATCATGGTCTTACGGAATTTTCCGGAGAATCGTCCCGCGGAGGGTAAATTCCGCCACGGCCAGCAGCAGGCCGATCCCCGCCCAGAACGGGAACAGTTCGGTATACGAACGGTACTGCCGCACCTCGATGCGGGTTTTCTCGAGCTTGTCGATCTCGCCGTAAATCTGCCGCAGTGTCCGGTTGTTGGTCGCCCGGAAATATTCGCCGTCGGTCATCCCCGCGATCTGCTGCAGGGTTTTTTCGTCGACATCCACCGGCATGTTCTGGTAGCGGATGCCGAAGGGCGTTTGAACGGGATACGGCGCTTCGCCGATCGTCCCGACGCCGATGGTGTAGATCCGGATGCCGAAGGTCTGTGCGATTTGTGCCGCGGTGATCGGATCAATTTCCCCCCGATTGTTGACGCCGTCGGTGAGAAGAATCATGACCTTGCTTTTCGCCTTGCTGTCCTTGAGGCGATTCACGCCCTGCGCGATCGCCATCCCGATTGCCGTGCCGTCTTCGACCATCCCGGGCTTCACCTGACGGAGGAGGTTCTTTAACACATGATAATCCAGCGTCATCGGACACTGCGTGAAGCTCTGCCCCGCGAAGATGACCAGGCCGATCCGGTCGTGTTGGCGTCCGTCGATAAAGTCCTGCGCAACCTGCTTTGCCGCCTCGATGCGGTTGGGCGTGAAATCTTCCGCAAGCATGCTCCCCGAGATGTCCAGGAGCATCACGATATCGATCCCTTCGGTATAGACATTTTCCGCGGACGACGACGTCTGGGGACGCGCGAGGGCGACGATCAGGAAGATGATCACCGCAAGGCGAAAAACGAACGGAAGATGATGGAGCCGCTCCTTCAGCGTCGGGCGCAGGTCCGCAAACGGACGGAGCGTGGAATACCGCAGATCCGCGATGTCTTCCTGGCTCCTTCGCAGATACCACACGATGAGGAGCGGGACGACCAGCAATCCGTACAGAAAGGACGGATTGGCGAAATGAACGTTAGGACCCCACATGGGCATCGGTGTTCACCACCGGCGACATGAGCACCGGTTTGGTATGTTCGACAGTATCATAGGCCAGCGTCAGCATCTCCTCGTGGTCGGAAATGCCGGGCGTAAATTTGGCGAACTTGACGAGGTCCGCCAGCTGCAGCATCTTCATGGTGCACTCCAGCGCCTTCGCCGGAGCGGAGACGCCCCGGAGCGCGCCCAGGATTTCATCCGTGGTTTCCTCCAGCGCCCGGACCGCGTAGCGCCGTTCGAAATATCGCCGGATGATTTCCGTCACCTCGGAATAATATTCCTTCACCTTCCCCTGCTGCCAGAGTTTCTTTTCCTTCAATGCTCCGAGTTCCTCGAGTGCGAGAACGTCGGCGGGGCGCACAGGCGCGTCGGGCTGCACGCCGGCAAGCCGCGCCTGCCGTTTCTTCCAGTAGCGGTAGGCAAGGTATGCCAGTCCGCACACGGCGATCGCGATTCCCGCGTAAAGGGCGATCTCGGCGAGCGTGATCGGGATCGACATCGGCGGCTTCAGGTCCCTGAACGCTTTGCTCGTGTCCACCGCCACGGTGTGCACGGAAATCGTCATCGTGTTCGTAGCGGCAAACTTCCCGGTCGTGTCTCCCGGTACTGCATAGGGGACGAGGACAGGCGGGACGGAAACGACTCCGGAATCGTAATAGGCGACGGTGAGTCCCGTCATCGCCGTGGAGTCGTTCTGGTGCGTCACAGGGAGGTGTTGCAGGACGACCAGCGGGCCGAGGGAGTCGCCGGCAGGAGGCTGGAGGGCGACCGCGGGCGGATGCGACACGAGCACATGGATGGTGATCGCGTCGCCGACCTGGTAGTTCGTCGAATCGACCCACGCCCGGGCGGTCACTCCGGACCCCTGCGAGAAGGCAGACGCCGAGACGAGGAACGCCGATAGAAGACCAAGAGTCCGTTGTAGCATCACATTCGTTTTTCGCGAAGTCGGAAGAAATCCACGATCGGTTTGATGTAGGGCCGGTCGATGCGAATCGGGATAGCGTCGACCCGGGACCGCACGAAGAGGCTCTTCTGGGCGGCCCGGCGCTCATCCCAGAACTTCCTGAACGCGTTCCGCGTCCCGCGATTTCCGGAGTCCACCCAGCGGTGGCGCCCCGATTCCGCATCGCGGATGTAGACCATGCCCACTTCGGGCAGGGTCTCCTCGCGCGGATCGGTGACCTGGACGGCGATCACGTCGTGCTTCCGCGCCACGATCCCGAGGATCTTTTCATAGCCGTCGTCGATGAAGTCGGAGATCAGGAACGCGATGGTCCGTTTCTTGTTGACATGGTTGAAATATTCGAGCGCACCGCGGATGCTCGTCCCGCTTCCCCCGATGGACGGAGCAAGCAGCTCACGGATGATCCGGAGGATGTGCGCCCGTCCCTTCTTCGGAGGCACGAACTTTTCGATGCGGTCGGTGAACATGATCAGTCCGACCTTGTCGTTGTTCTTGATTGCCGAGAAGGCGAGGACGGCACAGATCTCCATCGCAATCTCATTCTTCAATTGCGCGGCAGACCCGAAGTCGCCCGAAGCACTCAGGTCCACGAGCAGCATGACGGTCAGCTCGCGCTCCTCCTCGAACACCTTCACGAACGGCCGGTCGAACCGGGCGGAGACGTTCCAGTCGATCTGCCGGATATCGTCGCCGAATTGATATTCGCGCACTTCGGAGAACTCCATCCCCCGGCCTTTGAAGACGGAGTGATACTCGCCCGAGAAGATTTGGTTGACCAAACCCCGGGTCTTGATTTCGACCTGCCGGACTTTCTTGAGAACTTCGCGCGTTTCCATATGCTCGTTAGGTTTCTGAACCTCTCCCCCTACCCCCCTCCCCTGCACCAGGTTGAGCCTACTAAGGGGAGGGGGACGGGAGGAGAGGTTATTCACGGTACTTCAATCTTGTTCAGCACTTCCTGCACCACCTGTTCCGCCGTCACCTCTTCCGCCTCCGCTTCGTATGTCACGGCAACGCGGTGGCGCAGCACATCCAGACTGATCGCGCGGACGTCTTCCGGAACCACGTAACCGCGGCGTTTGATGAACGCGTACGCCTTCGCTCCGAGCGCCAGGTTGATCGACGCCCGGGGGGAAGCGCCGTAACTGATCAGCGAGGCGAGGTTGTTGAGATTGTACTGCTTCGGCGCGCGCGTTGCGAAGACGATGTCGAGAATGTAGCGTTCGATTTTCTCGTCCATGTAAATCTCGCTGATGACGGACCGCGCGCGGAGAATATCCGCACTGCTGACGACGCCGCGGACCACCGCCAGGCCATCCTTGACGTTCGCCCGCATGATCTGAAGCTCTTCCTCCTTGGAGGGATATCCGATCTTCACTTTCAGCATGAACCGATCCACCTGCGCTTCCGGGAGCGGATAGGTCCCTTCCTGCTCAATCGGGTTCTGCGTTGCGAGGACGAGGAACGGCTCGGGCAGCTTGAAGGTCTCTTCGCCGATTGTGACCTGACGCTCCTGCATTGCTTCCAGCAGCGCGCTCTGGACTTTTGCCGGCGAACGGTTGATTTCATCGGCGAGGATGAAGTTCGCGAAGACCGGCCCCTTCTTGGTTTGAAAGGACCCGTCCTTCTGATTGTAGATCATCGTGCCGACCAGGTCCGCCGGGAGAAGATCGGGCGTGAACTGGATGCGGTGAAATTTTGCCTGTACGGCGGAGGCGAGCGTCTTGATGGCGAGGGTCTTGGCAAGGCCCGGGACCCCTTCCAGAAGAATATGCCCGTTTGCAAGCAGACCCACGAGAAGCCGTTCGACCATCTGTTTTTGGCCGACGATCACCTTCCCCATCTCGAGCTGCAGCAAATCGATAAATGCGCTTTCACGTTGGATCTTTTCATTGATTGCCCTGATGTCGTACGTCATTCACCCTCCGAGAATTTGCGGCAAAAACCAGAACAAATAATGTACGCAGGCAGGGAGGGAAAATCAATTTCCGCACCCGGCCGCATTTCACGCCCGATCGAGCGTCGGGCAACTCTCCATTGGCGCCCGGTGAGTCAAGATAAGTGTGACAACCGCCGGGGCCATTCCGTTTACATGCACCCCGATGAAAAAGCTCCGGGAAGCGGTGCGACCCGGAGCTTGTCGTTGCTCTCAAGCGTATTTCCTCCCGCACACGCCACCCTCGACCGGCTAAGAGTAGGAAGTAAGACGTCCTACTTCCCACGTCTTACTCCTTGCCTTTCCCAAGACTGTCTTGCGCCGCAACCTGCGCCTGCGCTTCCGCCACCCTCTGCTTCAAGTTCGGGTCGTTGGGATACAACGCTTCGAGTTCGCGGAGCACGCCCAGCGTCTTCCCATAATCCTTCTCCACCTGATACAACTCCATGAGGATGGAATACGGATTGTACATGGAGTTCATGTCCATCTGCCCCGCCTGGATTCTTGCCCGGGCGGCGTTTTCGACTTCCTCGGCGAACTGCTTGAACTCCTGCGTCTTGCCGAAATGGTTGTACAGGAACGTCATCTGCGCCAGCATTTCGAACGGCATGGGATACTTTGTGATCGGCATGATCTGCTGCATCCGGTCGAGCGTCGCCGCGCCTCGCACGTTGTTGTTGCCGCCGCCCGCGTAGTACATGGCGAGTTGCAGGAACGACGCACGATAATTTTGCACCATGCGCCGGGCGTTTTCGTCGAGGAACACTTTGGGATCAGCGAGGCCGCGGAACTTGTATCCGACGGCCGGCGTCTTCGAGAACCCCTGCGGCTCGTTAAAGAGTTCGGAGTCCAGCCTGGCTGCATTGGTCCCCATGTTCGCGGACGACGACTTCTTCGGCTCCAGCCTCCAGGCCATCCCCTCGAACCAGAGATATTCATCGCAACTGATACGGCTGTCAGGGTCGCACGTCGACGCGAAATAGATGGGCCGCGCCCAGTGGTTCGTCTGAATGATATCGAGGACAAGAAGATCCTGCGTCCGCACCGCTCCCGTCTGTCCGAATTGCAGCGGCGGGCGCATGATGAACGAGATCTTGCCTCTGTTGGTGAGCGCCGTATCGGTCACGCCGAATTGCGCAAAGACCGCAGGAGGCACGGGCAGGTCGATCGTCCTCGCGCGCCAGGGCTCGAGTCCGCCCAGTCCCTGGATGCGCTTGTCCGACATGCTGATGGGGACGGCTTTCGCCTCCGGATAGTACGGCTTGTCCTTCATTTGCTGGATATACCAGGGAGTGTTGCCCAGGCTCAAATTGACCACCCGGACATCGCGGCGAACCCCTTCCACATCCTGAAGGTACCAGAGCGGGAAGGTATCGTTGTCCCCGTAGGTGAAGAGGATCGCATCCTTATCGCACGTCTGGAGCATGTTGTACGCAAGGTCCCAGGGGACCCAATTGTTCGACCGGTCGTGCGTCGGATAGTTGACCTGGAACATCCGCGCGGGAATGAAGAGCACGCCGAGCACCGCCGCCCCGACGAAGACCGGTTTTGCGGCGACCGCGACTTTCTCTTCGATGAGGTCAAAAATCCCCTTCATCCCGAGCGCGATCCAGAGCGACATGACAAAGTACGCGCCTGCATAGAAGTAATCCCTCTCTCGCGGCTGCGGTTCCTGCTGATTTTGATAGAAGGCGATCATATGTCCCATCAGCACGAAGAGCATGAGAAAGATGGATGCTCGTTTCCAGTCCTTTCTGAAATGCGAATACAGACCGAACATCGCGATCAGCAGCGGGATGGCAAAATACCCCGAGAAGCTTGCGGCCGCATCCTGGTCGTCGGACGTTCTCCCCACATAATTGAACAGCAGGTACCGGTGATACATGTGGTTCATTTGGTACCGGACAAAGAAGTCGAGATCGCTGGAGTAATTTTTGAACGTGGCGTCGTGCATCCCGTCTCCGTTCCAGCGCCGCTTGAAGATCGGGAAATCGCCGTACTGCTCGCGGTTCAGATATGTCAGGAGGGCGCTGAAGGTTCCGGGCGAGTTTTCATTCATCGGCGGATGATGGTTCGCGCGGATAATGATCATCGCATAGATGGAGAACCCCAGAATCGCGAGGATGACGGACAGCGATGCGAGATGGAGCGTCCTGCGCAAATTCTTCGCCGCCCAGTAGGCGAGCCAGCCCAGGAGTCCGACGATCAGGATAACGACAACCAGCCCGACCTCGGCGTTGTCATCCGCCACGAGACGGAGGAACGCGGGGAGCTCCTTGACCACTCCGGGATAGACGAGTGCGAAACCGATCCCGCCGGCAACGACAGGAAGGTAGAAGGAATTTTTCGTGAACACATGCCGACGAAACAACGCGACGTATACCCCGCTGATGCCGAGCATGATCCAGATAAACTGGATATCGTACGCATGTGCAGCATCGGCATCGGGAGCCGTCGACGATGTCTGCGCATTCCACATGATAAGCGCGGTGATGAGAAGGAGCGCCGCGTGACCAAGGAAAACGTACGCCGACTTCCTGCAGGCGCTTTCATCGGCATTGCTCCACCGGAATGCCACCAGCATGACGACGGGCATGACGGCGACAACGCTCATCAGGTGCACCCCGGGGGAGAGACCGGCGAGAAACGCAATCATCAGAAGGTAGCGCCCGCTGCCGGGTTTTGTATGGTTCTCGTCCCACACCAGCATTAACCAGATCATTGCGGAGTACAGCAACGTGCTCGCCGAAAAATAGTTCGCTTCGACGGCGCTGAACCAAAAAGTGTCACACACAGACAACGAGAGCGCACCGATGGCGGCGGCGATGATCGTGCCCGCCTCGTCCATGGTGTTCCGGAACGTTCCTCCCTTATAGAGTTTGATCAGCTTCACCGCGATGAGATAGAGGAAGAACACGGAGAACGACGCGGAGAAGGTCGACACCAAATTCATGTGCAACCCCGGATTGCCCGGGAACGGAAGCAAGTAGAAAAATCGCCCCACGAGCAGGAACAGGGGACCTCCCGGGGGGTGCGGCACCTGGAGCAGACACGCGGCGGCAGAGAGTTCACCCGGGTCCCAAAAGGAAACGGAGGGCTGAACGGTTGAGATAAATTGAATCAGGGACAGGAGGAAAACAGCGAATCCGGTAATACGATAGAGGAGGCGATTGTTCATGGGTTGCTAAGGCTGGTGGTCAATGCTGTCAAAAACTCTAGCTTTCAATATACAAAAGATTCGACGAATTCGCTCGGTCTCGCCCCATACACCTTCGACCCCCTTTACCGTGATTCCAAAGATTCCTACATTTCCTACCCCACAAAGGAGAACCATCATGACACAGAGAATCGCGGGATTTGCATTCCTTGCAGTAGCGCTGCTTTCTCAAACGGCCTGGAACCAGGGAAAAGAGGCGTCTCCGGCGAAGGAAATGGCCGGTGGGACCCTTACCGTTTCTGAGGCGAAGCTGGGGACGTCCGTCGAGAGCAGACAGCTCGTTGGAGAGGCCTCCACGTTTGATTTGAACCAGAAGGTATACCTCTGGCTCGAGTTGAAGGGTGGTCCCGCAGACGACATCACCGTAACGTGGAAGAACGGGGAGAAGAGCTACGCGACGACGCTCAAAGTCGGGGGTCCGACGTATCACACATGGGCGTACAAAACCGCAGCGATCGCCGGAACGTGGACGGTCACCGTTGCCGACGCTGCAGGGAAGGATCTAAAACACCTGGAGTTTACTGTCGGAGACAAGACGGCAAAATAGACCCCGTCATCTACCGTGAAGCCGGAAACTCCGAACTTTCGGCTTCAACGATGCTTTCCAGGGCCATCAGCTTCGCAGACAGCTTATGGTCGGTAATCTCCACGGTGGAGCCTTGCGGTGTCACCGCGTACAGGTGCACCCATGTCCCCGTCTGTCTCGCAGACGGTGCGGCCCCGCCGGTCAGGCTGGTCTGCCCGGAGAGAATCGAGGCCACAAGCCCGAACACATCCCGGCTCTCCGGCAAAGGGCGTTGAAACACGAATGCAGTCTCCTTGAAGTTATACCGGACGACCTCGAACGAAAGCTGCTGCAGGGAGTTATCGACAGTCACGTAGAATGTTTTGTTTCCTCCCCCGTCTCTCCGGAACAGAATCTTCTCGTACGACTCGGGTTCACCGCCTGAATTCGTCGTCATTGGATTCAGAGCACTCCGTGTTGTGGCACAGCGGGTCCAGACCTGGCGCTCGTCCTCATGATACGCAAAAAGATCATGAAGATCGAAACCAATCATCTGTTCACTGTCAACTGTTCCCTGCCCTGTCCCTTGTCCCCTGTCCCCATCCCCGCGCTCATGCCTCGCCGAAGGGGAGAAGGGGAGATGGGGAGAAAAAGCGTGCTCCCGTCAACGAACTAAGAGCATCTTCCGAACCGCGGTGAATGTCCCGGCTGTCAGTCGATACAAGTAGATACCGCTTGCCAGGTTCGTTCCATCTAAGGTAAATGTGTGTTCTCCCGCCGGATATCTGCCGTTCGCAAGGACAGCGACCTCTTTCCCCAGAAGATCATACACCACAAGCCGTATGTCCCTGTCCCCTGACACCTGTATCCTGATCCCTGTTGTCGGATTGAACGGGTTCGGGTAATTTTGAAACAACGCCGTCTCGAACGGCACCGCTGCAGCCGCGACGCCGGTGAGGCCGTCCACACGCACAGGTTCAAAGGCATGAGTAATGCCGCTCAGATCGGTTTCGATCAGGCGATAATAGTATCGTCCCGTTGAGGGAGGAACATCAGTGAACGTGTACGTGTGCGACTGAACCGTCGTACCGTGCCCCGCGATGAACCCGTTCGGCACCTCGGCGAAATTGTCGGCGGTGTTCGCGCTGCGCATGATCGTGAACCCATAGCAGTTGATTTCGCTTGCCGTCGTCCAGGCGATTTGCACCGATCCGTTTGCCGTCATCGACCCGGTGAAGCTCGTGAGCTGGACGGAGAGAGGAACGTCGACGACGATCTTCCCCCAGTGTGTCGCCCACCGGCCGCTTCCATCCGTACCCACAGTCCCGACCGGCGTTCCGGCATATTCCTGGATGGTCCAGAATGACAGGCTGTCCGATGGGTCGACCACCGTGTTGCTGAAGTCGCCCCAGCGGTTCCTTCCTCCACCGAACGTCTTGAAATACGCTCCTTCACCGGCTTTTAGGAGCGCGATGCCCTGAGTTGTCCCAGCAGGGTCACCCACCTGACGGATCGTATAGGCCGCTTCCGCGAATCTCGTCGTGTCCGAATGGGTGAATCCGATACATGCGCTGTTGAGCTTGTTGACGGCAATTGACGGATAGCTCAAGTGGGAGTTCACGCCGGGGTCGACGATTCCGGATTGGACGATGGGAGACGTTGATCGTGGATTGATCTGATACCAGAAGGTCGCCGTCCGGTTCACCGCCCCCGTTGATGGCAAACCTCCGCTGTTGGCAAACCATACATTCCCGTTGCGGTATACCGCACCCGATGCCCGGGCATCGCCGTTATCGAGAGTATGGGTGCTCCCTTTCTGCGTTGCGCCGTTGGGAAGGGCTTTGAAATTGTTGACCACCGGGAAAAAGCCCGTGCCGGTGAATGGGGATCCTGCATTGGGATTCCAGACCGGCGAAGCAGTCAGGCCCGTCAAGTTGGAGATCCTTATCAACTGTGTGGACCCGCTGGAGTACGCTCCGGATTCCATGAACCAGAGCGTGTCACACGGATCGTAGCTGATCATCGGCTGCTCCGTGAATCCGTGGTTGGCACCATCATACCCGGGATTGAACCGAGTCGCAGTAACAGTTCCGCTCGGGAGCATGGCCGCGGCTTTGTCAATCGCCCAGAATCCCGCACCCTGGAATGTCCCTCCGTGAGCCGTGGTTTTGAAAATATTCGCCGTCACAACGATCCACTTGTTGTTGAAGCCAAGCTGCGGGTAGTCCGGGAAGACCGTAGTGTCAGGAGCGACGTAGGTCAGAAATCTCCACACTCCTGTGGGATCGCTTGTCGCACTCACTGCCACGCCAATCCTTGCGCTGTTCGTATCGGGGTCAATCGTAATATCGGCGATCCATCGCCCGCTTTGAACGTCGTAGAGCACGTGGGGATCCGAGAGATTGGAACTCCCGGCTCCGGCGGACCAGAAGGACGCGAGGGTTACTGTGGTGACCTGCGAGCCGTCTTTGCCCTGGATGCGGACCTGGGTATTGAGCATCGTCATCACATGAGACGGTCCGACCGACCCATACGTATCGGGAGGAATCACATGCGTGTTGTCCAGCAGTGCGTCAAAATCCGATTCCGGCGGCGGCGTTGCCGACACGGTATTCTGGCGACCGGGAGCGACAGCGGCCAACGGTGCCGGTGCGACGGCCTGAGCTGCGCCCAGGGATTGCGGGCTCACTCGTCCAGGGGCGATCATCGATTTCTGCAGCAGCTGGGGGTGAAACAGAATGTCGTTCTGCACCATCTCCCCCCAGGAACGCTCCACAACCGACGAGCTCACGCGCGATTGTGCTCGTGCTTCAACCGATAACAGGATCATTGAGCCTACGAGCACCAAGAGACCGTAACGAAGGTTTATTCGCATGGACCCCCTTTGTAGTGAAGTTGGCTGGAGTGTGTTTAGACGGCAGGTTCGTCGCCGGCGGAACGTGAAGGGCCGGGAGACCGGTAACTATAAGAGAACGTCGGAGAGGTATATGAGAGTTTCTGCGGGGAGAAAAATATGAGTGCTGAGATAGTTCACAGCCCACGGAGGTTGAATAACCGGGGCGTATTTCAACATATTCTGAAATCTCTGCGCAGGTTAGCCTTCGGCCAGGATGCGGGCCACATGCGCTGCGCCGAAGAGGGCGATCCTGTCGTTCAAGACAACGAAGACAGGCATTCCCTGAAGCACTTGTTCGAGCCTCCCTTTGGCGTTAAAATTATGCACAAAGGAGCCGGTCTTGAGCTTTGCCAGAATCTTCGGCGCGATCCCTCCTCCGATGAACACGCCTCCTGTGGCCAGAACCTTCAGGGCGAGATTCCCGGTTTCCGAGCCGTAGAGAGAGACGAAGAGGTCGAGGGCCTCGACGCAGGTAGGGTCTTTGGCATCCATCGCCGCCTTCGAAACCACCGCTGCCGGGTCGCCGGATGCGAGCGCTGCGGTCAACCACGCCGGCGGAGAGGCGGCGGAACGTTTGGAGAGAAACTCGTAGATCGAGAACAATCCGGGGCCGGAGAGAATCCGTTCCCAGCTCACGTGGCCGAATTTCCCCGCGAGAAATTGCATGAGGGATGCTTCCAGCTCGTTCCTTGGTGAAAAGTCGGCGTGTCCACCTTCCGACGCAATTGCACGATAGTGCTTCCCGTCCCAGATCAGGGCGCCCTCACCGAGGCCGGTGCCCGCTGCGATGACGGCGATCGATCCCTTTGCCTGGGGATCGCCTTCCTGAAGGGTGATGCGCTCGCTTGCAGAAAGGTGGAGCGTCCCATAGCCCGTTGCCTGAAGGTCGTTGATCAATTCGACGGCGTCTATTCCCAGGTCTTTTCGGATCGTTGCGACGTCGATCTCCCACCCGAGGTTGGTGAGATGGCAATGGCCTTCCACCACTGGTCCCGCGATACCGAATGCCGCGCCGGAAATGGTTGCAGGGTACTGACTCCGGAACCTCGCAAGGATGGCATTGAGGGACGGGAATTCCTGGCTTTGATAGCTCGCCGCGTTCTTGAGAACGAGCGTGTTGTTCTCGACGTCGAAATACGCGAGGTTGGTTTTCGTTCCGCCAATATCGCCTGCAAGAATCATGGATTCTCCAAATCGTCGAAGAGTGATGCCGCGTCGCGATCCAGGTACCACTGGATATCGCCTTCCATGCGAGCGACACGCGCCGCGGGGAACTGTGCGCCTTTGTCACGAAGGACAGAATGGACCATCGAAGCCTTCGCTGGTCCAGAAACAAGAAAGAGAATCGCCCCCGCATTCGCCAGGAGAGGAAATGTCGCCGTTACCCTCCACGCGTTGAGCTTCTCGACGTACACCTCCGTCACGAGGCGGCGGGTTTCGTCGAGCGCAGTGCTGCCCGGAAATAACGACGCCGTATGGCCGTCCTCTCCCATGCCGAGAAGCACCAGCGACAGGCGGGGAACTTCATCTCCCGCAATGCCGAAGATGTTCCGTAGCTCAATTTCGTATGCACGCGCCGCTTCTGCCGGGGGGAGCTCTCCCCGGATCCTGTGGATGTGGTGTGCGGGTACAGGGACGTCGCGGAGGAACGCCTGATGCGCCATCCGGTAGTTGCTTTCCGACGCTTCGGGTGGTACACACCGCTCGTCGCCCCAGAACACATGCAGGTGCGACCAATCAACGCGTTTCCTGTAGGCGGCGGACGCGAGGATCTCGTAGACTCCGCGTGGAGTCGACCCGCCGGACAACGCAAGCGCCGTGACACCGCCGCGCGCGTGAGCTGCCGAGAGAGCGGTCGCAATCTTTTCCGCAGCGCCGTACGACAGTGCTGCTGTTGTTGGAAACACCTGGATCCGAGCGTCGGTCACGCGTGCTCTCCCCCCTGCCACCCGATTATGACCTGGGCGACACAGGTTTTGGGATCTCGAAATGCGCCCTTGTTGTCGAACCGAGCCTCCCGCTGACTTCATCGAAGAAGATCTGGTACCGGCGAAGGAAGTCTGCGAAATTTTCCCGCGCGAATTCCAGTTCTTTCATTTCCTCCTTCGTGAGATCGCATGACTCCTGGACATGGAAGGGCTTCTTGAAGTAAAAGAACGTGCAGAACCGGATGAGCGTGCTGAGATCATTCAGGACGCCCTTGAATTCACCGGCGGACAGACTTTTCCCGGATTCCGAAAGCTTCAGAAGGATATTCTGGACGAGCTGGTCGGCATAGGGATAGAGGTCTTTGTCGACCAGCGGCTGTCCCCTCCGGGTGCTGATGGTGTCAATCACGTGAACGATGGAATCGTCGCTCCTTTGCGACACGAGCTCGCTGAACCGCTGCAGATTGTCGAGAAGTTTGAAATGCGCTTCCCGGATATAGTTCCTGACGGCGATCGACGCGAAGGCCCGTTTGATCGATTCCTCGAAATACTTATAGAGGATGACCAGGATAAGAATGGTCAGTACATAGAAGAACCACTTTGGAAACGAGCTTTCTCTTCCGAAAAACCAGTTCAGCAGTGTGCCGATCGCGATCAGCGCGCTCGAAACTGCGGCGATGTTGTCGATCCATTTCTTGGGAGGAGCTGCCGGGATGAGTTGAGTTCTCACCGTTTCTTCGGACATGATATCTCCTGTGGTCGTCGTGGCATGGCAATTCGGGAACGAAGGGACCGCAAAGGAAGGCACGGCAAAAAATACACTTTCTTCGAGCGAGAATCAACCAAATGACGACGGAACCTTTGGGTGCGCCGGTAGGTTCCTCTGAGGAAAGGAGGAACGCATGGCCGATCCACGGGTACTGGCAGTCGATGTCGTTACGCGCCGTCTTTCAACCGTGAAAGGGTGGGAAGTGAAAGAGGGGAAACTCCACAAGGAGTTTACGTTCGGGACGTTTCCGGAGGCGTTCGGGTTCATGACTTCCATCGCCTTCATCGCCGAGGGAATGAACCATCACCCAGAATGGACGAATGTCTTTAATAGAGTGACGATAGATCTCGCGACGCATTCCGCGGGGGGCATCACCGAGAGGGATTTTGCGCTCCTTGAACGGATCGAAGCGACGGCAGGCAAGGCGAAGTAGCTGTTGTGAAAGACAAAGGGAGCGGTAAACCCTGCAAGACGGCAAAGGGTTTCAACGCTCCCTTCGCAAGAGAAGGGTCTCCGTTTAGTCTTTCCGAATGGACCCAATCAGGGCGTCGAACTCCGCGCTCGACGCTTCGACCGTTTTCGAGGGACCGGTGAGTTTGTAGAATACCGAGCCCTGGGGCCCTTCGACGATCGCGCCCATCAACTTGTAGTTGTCCTTTTTCCCCGTCGGCATCATCATCGGCCCGCTCGGTGCGAGGTACGTGCCGGCGATCGCCACCGTTGTGACCTTCATCCCGTTCACGTCTTTCGACCCGCGATTGGGAGCGCTTGCCTGTTCAAACTGTCCGACCCAGCGGTCGATGTTCGCGTCGATCGTTCCACCCTGATCGTTTCCGAAATAGAACACCGCACATTCGGCCCCTTCGCTGTCGCCTTCCGACGCAGGAACGGTATAGGTTGCGGCACGCATGGGGCGTTGCCCTTCAACGAGCCAACGGCTCGGCACTCCCCATTTGAGTCCCGCCACCGTCCCGTTGTTCTGACCGAGCAACGCTGAATTGTAGCCGCTATCGCTCTTCTTGCTGCAGCCGGAAAAGACGATGACCGCAGCGAGGAGGAGTGCTGGTGTGATTGTGCGTTTGTTCATCCGAGTTGCATCCTTTCTCCATCGTAGGTGTTCGCTGTACAGTAGTGTTGCCGATTTCTCATCTGCCGGGGCCATGCATCAGAACGCCCATGCAACGGCGAGCCCTGCACCATCGCGCCCGACCGTCGGCTCGAGGATCACGTGCGATTGTGAATCCATCGCGCCGCCGCCATCGCCCCGGTCATGGTGGGCGGCGAGCCTCCCGAATCCGTACCCCAGAAGCATTCCCAACGGGAGGTCGCTGAACCAGTGATAACGGACATTCACGAGGCTGACCCCGAGAACGCCAAGAAGCCCGTAGCCGACCGGGCGAATCCAGTGGGCTTCCGGATAGTCCTCCGCAATAACCGTGAGCGTCGCCATGGTTGTTGCGATATGCCCGGATGGGAATGAGTAATACTTGGGCTGGTTCCGCTGATAGCCGGCGAAACTTGGAAAGGGACGCCAACGGCTCGTCCCGTTGACGGCGGTCTGCGGACTCTCGCGACCACTGATGTGCTTCAGCAGCTGGACCGTGATGCCGGTCGCCAGCAGTGCTTCTGCAACCTCTCCCCCGGTCTGCATCGCACGACTGTCGTTGGCGAGAAACCCATACAGGCCGAATCCCGCAGCGATCCCCATATGCGTCGTTCCATCCCCGAGATAGACCACCGCATCGCTCACATGCTGAACAAACGAATTCTTGAGATAAAAAGTTCTCGAAGCGCTGTATGTGGCGTGATCGGTGAGCAGAAGGATCCCGGTCGCCGCCCCGACCGTGAAGATCGTCGGAACGCTTTTGTCCTGCATTACCGTAGTTCCCGCCGAAACCCAATCCGCCGGGAGATCGGTGATCGGACTGTACCAGGTGTAGGTTTGCCGGACAGGCCTCGCCGCGACGGGCGTCAACGAGTGAATGGAAACGATCGTATCAAAGTCCGCGAAGAGGCGCGGTGCAAAGCCCGGGTGAAAAGAAGGAGGCGAGAGGAGCTCCTGGGCATGCAACACGGGGCGGACAAGCGCAGGGCAGGAGGCAAGAAGAACGAGCATCGTAAATGCCCCGGGAACATGCCGTTGTCGTCGCAAGCAAGGTGAAGTTCGCACTTTGGGTTCTCCTCTTAGAACATCAACGCCATTGCGCGCGAGATGATCTCGCTTCAGAACCTGACGACGAACCCGATCGCGGGGCCGTTCATCGTTGACGTCGGTTCAATCGAAACGTGTGCATCCGACTGTGGATGCTCGTCCTCCAGTCCTTCGGGATGCGAGACGAGCATGCCGAAGGTGTAGCCAAGAAAAAGGCCAAGGGGATAATCGCTGTACCAGTGAATCCCCGTGTTCGCCATGCTGATGCCAATCAGCGCGCAGATCGAGTACCCCACCGGCCTGACCCATTTCCACTCCGGATAATTCTCCGCAACGACGGTGATCGTCGCCAGTGCCGTGGCAATATGCCCCGACGGAAACGCATCGAACCGTGGGACATGTTTATGGTATTCGATCTGATTCGGGAAGAAGTCCCAGCGCCCCGCAGGAACGGTCGACACAAACGGACTCTCCCTGCCCGTCACATGCTTCAGCACCTGGACGACGACGCCGCACGAGAGGATCGCCTCGACGATCTGGCTCCCCGTTTGGAGGGCGCGCTTGTCGCCAGCAATGGTCCCGTACGCGCCGAAGGCAGCGGCGAGCCCGAACTGCGGCCGACCGTCGCCGAGGTATTCAAAGAAATCGCTGACTTCACCGACCCGGGTGTCCCCTTTGTACCACCGATCGGAAAGCGTCCACGTCTCATCGTCGGCGACCATCAGGCCCACCGTGAGAACGGTCATGCCGACAAAGCCCGGGAGGTTCTCCGACCTGAATGTGTGCACAGCAAATCGTGACCAGTCAGACGGAATGTTTGTGAACATACTGTACCACCGCATGGACTGGAGGCTGCTGTCGCGTCGCGTCATCTCAGATGTGCCGGTGAGCGAATCAGCGCTGCAGCTGAAGGCATCCTGACTGACTGCAGTCAGGAGCAGCATTGCCACAAGCCGCACGTTGACACTCCAAAGAGTATTCTGACGTAGAGAATCGATCATACGGGGCAATGCCCATGGGGACGTGGAACGAAAACAAATCTTATTGAAATTGCAAGCGCCAAGGTCATCAATTGAAGGCACTATGCGAACAATCATAGGTTTTTTGGCGATTTCACAAATCCCATTCTGGAGGAATAACAGCGCGCACCCCTTTTTTGTTCATGTCCTGAATCACACTGGGAAGACCGGATGAAAAATCACGCTCAATCCGACATCGATGTCGCTCACATGGAAGGTGCCGAACGCGGGGATGTTGTCTCCGACGCCGTTTTGCCATGTCCATGCGTTCCAGCCGGCAAACCCATTCAGGGCGAGCGCGGCAGAGAGTTTCCATTCCAGTCCCGCCCGGACACCGACCACCCAGCCATTGTACCCCAGGCTCTGACCATCGAGTATCGTCGAAATTCCCATGTTTCCACCGATGAACGGCGATACGTTCGCGCCGCTCGGGAAGACATAAAGGATCTCGAGCGTTCCTGCCCCAAGGAGCAGGGTACCGACTACGGGACGACCCTGCACGGGGTCAACATGAAGATGCCCCGTCGAAAACAACGCCGAAATCCGCCAGGATGAAGAAAGATCGTACCCGGCCCCCAGCCATACCGAGAGCGCGTTGCCGTTGTGAACGATTGATCCGTCGGTCGTGCCGAACGAGAACAGTACGCCGGGGACCCATACATTCCCGGAATCCCGTTCGGCAGCGATTGCTCGTTCTCCGAACACGACCACTGCACCCAGAAGCATCATTGTCAGGAGCCTGTTCATCAGTAGATGATTCCGAATGTGACAGTACCGCGCTCGACGATGAAGCCGGGCGTCGGGACATGAATGTGATCAAGCGCTGTCAGGACGCCGTCGAAGAAATCGCTTCCTGTGTGGATGCGCGACAGACTGATGTCGAACGTCACCGCGACGACGCGATGACGCAGCGAAGCATCGTAGAGTTGCCGTGCACCGAATCCGACGGAGAGCCCGAGCCATTCCGGAAGCCAGGAGATCGATCGATCGTCGAACATTGCCCGCGGTGTCCATGAGTACCAGTAGATCTGCCCCTCGTAGTCGTCGATGAAAACCCGCGACTGATTTTGCTTCAAGGCATCGAGGTACTCCTTGCTGGGGAAGTAGCTCCATTTCAGGGCAAAGGATTTCAGAACGGGGAAGGTTTCCTGAAGGAGCGGAACCGATGCTCCCGCAACGTCGGCGATAGCATCCCCCGGACTGAAGCCGTAGTCTTTGTGAAAGCCGTCTTCCACTTCGACGTACAACTGATAGCCGAGTCCAAACATGGATCCGTAGAGCACGCTTGACGCCTGATCTTCCCCGCTCCATCGCATCGCGTAGCCGAAGAGGTGCGAAAGCAGATACGCCCCGTAGGCGTGGCCTTGCTTGTCGGCGTTCATGGCATAGTCCCAGTCGTTTTCGAACCGGAATGGGGCTCTCGGTCCCTGCCACCACGCGTGCTGCTGATAGAGATGCACTCCAACTACAGTTGCCGCCGTGATGCCGCCGACGATCGCAAGACGGGAGGGATTGACGAGAACGGAATCCGGCCTGCGAACTTCAGCTGGCACCGATGCACTGGTGTCGCGTTCGCTGCTGAGTCTTGCGAACGCACTGCACGTTACGGTCAATGGCTGGACGATCGCAAGAATGATGAAGACCTTGCTCAAGGGCATGAAGACCCTCCAACGAGTTCACTACGGGATAATCGTGCGAGCGATTCTCTCGACAACACGGTGATTGCGGGAGCGCATTCGCTGGGAAAGAAGCAGGGATGTCAAATAAGAAGCATACAGTGAAGAAGGTGCAGCGGGCTCTCCGATCCGCCTCGTTCGAGTACGGCAGATTGTTCATCCGTGTTGAAGGCGATGGGATGGAGAGAGCTCTCTACGGCTTTTGCGGCTTCGGAAGGACTGTCCTCATCGAACACAATTCGTGCAGCTGTTCCTGACTTGTCGTTCGCGCCGGATCGGGTCGTGGAGAATTTCGATGAACGTTGACGCGCCGCCAAAACGCCGGGACGCGTGATGGAAAACCCCGGAGCGGGACTGGATACTTCAATCTCGTCATGGGCAACATACACCCCTGGAACCAGATCATCCAGATTGATCGCGTCCGCCGTCAGGAAGGCAACGATAAGCCATGAGGCAATGGGCCACCATGTTGAGCGTTGCAGTACAAGCCGATTCATGGTTTTCCTGAATTCAGACGTCGCTTTGCGTGGGATGCTGCCAGCCGATCACTACACGTGAGGGTTTCAATCGGTAACACATACTCTACAACGGAATTGACAAAAAAGTTCTACTCCCTGCGTATTTACATTGCAGAAGAATATCAGCAGATTATCAGATCCATTCACAAGGAATTGCTCATGCGACCGATCAGCCATGCTTTCATCCTCGTGATTTTGGGAGCCACCGCTTGCCTGGCCCAGACCGAAGCGAAACGACAAGGATGGGATGGCTATGATTTCATGCTCGGTGAATGGAAGGGAGAGGGGACGGGATCGCCCGGCGAGGGCGTTGGAGGTTTTTCCTTCGCGTCGGATCTTCAGGGCGGAATTCTCGTTCGCAAGAATTACGCTGTGTACCCGGCGACTTCCAGCCGGCCCGGTTTCCGGCACGACGACCTAATGATTGTCTACCATGATCCATCCGGCGAGACCAGGGCCGTCTACTTCGACAACGAGAAGCACGTCATTCCATACCGTGTCGATGTTGAGCCCTCGAAGAAAGCCGTGTTTCTCAGCGACAGCACTGCGGCAGGCCCGCGATTCCGTCTCACGTATTCGACCATTGCCGCCGATTCTCTTGGAATTCTTTTTGAGATTGCGCCTCCCGACAAACCGGGCAGTTTTGCTCCATATATTACCGCACGTGCGTATCGCATCAAATAGGATTTTGACAACCCTTGCCTTTGCCCCCGGCCTTAGCCGGGGCTTCCTTTGGGCGGGTTCGCGGGTTCCTCTTGCGGGAACGTGATCTGAAACGTCGTTCCCTGCCCGTGCTGCACGGAGAGTTTTCCCCCGATTTGGTTCGTGAGGATTGAAACCAGCTCGAGGCCGAGCTGGTCCTTCTTTTCTTTTTGCGTCGACGACGCCATTCCGACCCCGTCGTCGCTCACCTCTAATACCAGTTGTCCTTCGCCGCTGCGGAAGAACGACACCCGCACCTCTCCTTTCTGACCGTCCGGAAAGGCGTGCTTCAGCGCATTGGTGACGAGTTCATTGACGATCAGACCGCACGGGATCGCCGCATCGATGTTCAACCGGATGTCTTCGATCTGTTCAACGCATCGTACCATCGGAAGCCGGTATGAGCGGAACAGTGAGGACAGCAGGCTTTTCAGGTACTGCTGAAAATCGACGTGCGAAAAGTCATCGGTCTGATACAGCTTCTCATGGATGAGCGCCATCGACCGGATGCGGTCCTGGCTGTCGCGGAACAGCGATCGGTCCTCGGAATCCCGGATGGCCTCCGACTGCAGGTTCAGCAGACTGGAGATGATCTGGAGGTTGTTCTTCACCCGGTGATGAATTTCCTTCAGCAGCAGTTCCTTCTCCCGGAGGGAGCGTTCGATCTCCTCCTCTGCTTTTTTTCGCTCGGTGATATTTTCGATGATGCCGATGAACGACAGCGGCCTGCCGGCGCCATCGCGAATCAGCGACATCGTCATGTTCACCCAGATCGCCCGGCCCGATTTGTGCATGTACTGTCGCGTCAGGGTAAAGCTTGGGATTCCGTCCCGCAACACCGAGACGACGCGGTCAAGATCGCCCGCCGACTCTTCCCCTGTGGAGAGGTCGGCAAAGCTCATCCCGGCGAGCTCTGCGTCCGTGTACCCGGTGATCTTGCACAATGCATGGTTCACGCGCAGCAGTTTTCCTTCGAGGGAGGCATAGCAGATCCCCACGGCGGCGTGCTCGAACACACTTCGGAACCGTTCCTCGCTTTCGCGGAGCGCCTCTTCGGCACGCCGTCGCTCGGTGACATCCCGGGCGATCAGCAGGAGGCAGTTCTCGCCGTCCAGCGGGATGATCCGCGCCGACAACAGGGCAAAGACGATCGTTCCATCTTTCATCCTGAACCTGCCGTCGAGACCGGCGACTTCTCCCGTGTTCCTCATCGCGGTGACGAGCTTCTGTCGATCGCCATCATCAGCCCAGACTTTCAACTCCAGCGACGTCTTCCCGATCACCTCATCGCGGCGGTACCCGGTGATCGCCGTGAAGCCCTCGTTGATATCGACATACCTCCCGTCGGACAGCCGTGTGATGGTGATGGAATCCGGAGAGGTATGAAAGACGCGGGAGAATTTTTCCTCCGATCGACGGAGGGCTTCTTCATTTTCCTTGCGGCCGGTAATGTCCTGGAGAATGACGCCGATGCGATTGCCTCCTTCCCGCCGGATCGGGAAGATGGTCTGCTGAAGCACACGGGTCCGCCCGTCGGACCGGGCAAACGTGATCTCCGACATTCCTTCGTACCGCCTGGCCCCCCCCTCCATCATGTCGAGCGTCGCGTCCCGAAACATCTTCACTTCGCTTTCGCTGCCGCCGGTGGACTTCGTGAGCGACCGGAAGATCTCCCAGGACTTCTTCCCGATCATCTCCGACCGGTCGATGCCAAGGATCCTTTCGCTGGCGCGGTTCGACTCGATCACCGTCCCGTCCGAGTCGACAAGGATAATGCCTTCGGACGACTGCTCGATGATCGTCCGGTATTTTCCCTCGCTTTCCCGAAGCCGGGTCTCAACGCCCCGTCGGAAACCGATTTCACTTTCGAGGCCGTTCCGAAGCGCGCGCAGGCTCTTCACCATCCCGTTGAACCGGTTTCCCAGAACGGCGATCTCATCGTCGAGGTCCGATTCCCGCACCCCCACCGATAGATTGCCCTTTTCGATCTGCGTCGTGACTCTCGTCAGCCGTTTCATCGGTACCTCGACGAGGATGAACATAATGATCCCCCCGATGATGCTGATGAGTATCATGCTCGCGCCAAGCCGAAAATACGAGCTCCTGTGGAACGCGTGCAACGATATGTCCAGGAAACGACTTGGATCGACGACCACCAGGGTCTGCGAAGGAGACCCGACACGGTGAAACCCGATGACCGCATCCACACTGCTATCGAACGCGGACCCCTGCGGCGCGCCGAGGAATTGTCGGACGACCGCCGAATCAAGGAACCTGAACGCCGTCTGCCCGATGTATGTTGAGTCCGGGTGATACAGGATGGTCCCGTTCGCGTCGACAAGCCAGACGGTGCGGGTTCCCGACTCGACGAACGGCTTGAGCAGCGCAGGAAGATCGCCGAGCGGTCTGTTGGAGACCATCGATGAAAGATCTTCGGCGAGTTTTCCGTCCGCTCCCGCCGCCTGCTGGTACGCAAGCCGGGTAACATCATCCCAGACGAACACGCTGAGCACCATCACCGGGAGAAGGGAGAGAAGCAACAACCACACCGAGAGGCGGATGGAAAGCGAACCCGGGAACCTTGACCCTGGCGCTCGCGGCGGCAGAAGGTCAAGGTATCGCTTGTAGTCAAGCGCTGTTCTCCACACCGGCATGCGGATCGCCGACGGGAACACCGTCAGGGCAATGCCGGTGATCAGAGCGACAATCGATGCTTCCTCGAACAATGCTGTATCCACCGCCGCCAGTGACTCGGGAACGAGCGCGGACCCGCCGGCAATGAGGCGGAACGACGCGGGGAAGAGAACCTTGAGCCCGATGAATGCGGGGATCCGCGCGACGTAGTAGTACCCGAACACGAGAATGACCCACGCGACAAAAAATCGGACGGAGGAGCCGCGGAACCGCCGCAGGGCGATCCAGTACAACGATCCCATCCAAATGCCGGCCAGGATCTTGTCGATCGTGACAAACAATCGCAAATCGGCGTTCGGCTCCATCAACCCGGTCATGAGACCGATCAAGGATCCCCCGACAGGACCCGTCAGTGCCGAACCCATCGTGGCGAAGACGCCGCCGATGTCCGCCGTAATCAGCGTTGTGGGGATATGGAGGGTCAACCCAACCGCGATCACGGTAACGGCAAAGAGGCCGAAAACAAAGGCCAGTCCAAGTGCTCTGAGAGGCATCAGCCGGCGAAGACGCCGGAGTGGTCGGGTCATGTGTGGTCGAGCTGGTCACCGGAGCAGGAGGATAGTGCGCCCCGGTCAATCCTGTGTACTATGATACAAAGGCGGGACGAGCTTTTCAACCGGGTGGAACAATGAGACTTGGGGACTCGGGGACTTGGGGACCGGGGAGACATGCCGATCCCCCGATTCTGATATCGTTCGTCACTTCTTCGATAACATCTTGATGAACAGTCCACCGAGAACGCTTCTCGCCTGAAACGCATCCTTACGCGCCGTCTTCGTTTCGTACCAGTCGCTGAACGGCACACGGTCCGGCGTCGCGTTCAGGTATGCGATAATCGGACGAACATAGGAGGCGAATTCCTCTTTCCCCGCTGCCATCGTTGCCGTCCAGATCATCCACTCGGGTTTCGTGAAGTCCGCCCGGTTATCCAGCGGCAAGCCGTAGGTGTTCATCTTCGAGCGGTAATAGGAAAGCTCCTTCGTCCGTACCTCCGGTGTGAAGAGTCCGAGATCGAGCAGCGAATCCCAGACCAGGTTATACTTCATGCTCCACGTCCCGGGCCGGTCGAACGCCAGCCGATAGTGATCGCCGTCGTTTGCCATCTTCTCCCATTGGCCGGCAAACCTCACGGCAATGTCGTGATACCGCCTTGCCTCCTCTGTCTTTCCTGCCAGCGCACAGAGCTTTCCGTAGCAGCCCAGGCCGACAATTGCTTTCACCGAGAGATTCGTGTTGTGCGCGAGATGTCCCGTGAAGTCATCCGTGCAGAGCTGGTTCTCCGGGTCGAGTCCCTTTTCCTCCAGGTACTGCGCCCACTGCGCAAGACATTTCCAGTGCTCAAGCGCATACGCCGGATTCTTTGTCTCTCTGCATAACGCATAGGTCAGGATCAGCATGTTCCCCGATTCCTCGACGGGCATCTGGTCCGTTTCATCCAGTTCCCCGCCGCCGTACACCTGTCCGTTCGCCTTGGGATACGTGCCGAGATCGTGCGGAGCAAACGGAAACTTCCACCGCGGCATCTCTGCATACCGGAAGACCGGTGTCAGCAACGCTTGAAGCAGCTCGGGATTGAAGGCGAGAAAAAACGGGGCGGAAGGGTAAATCACGTCGACTGTGCTGATGCAACCATTGCTGAAATTCTCTTTTGGGAACAACATCGGCGTGCCGTCGATGTCGGCAACAAGCTTGTGCGCAGCAACGACCTGGCGATAGGCAAGCGCGCAGAGCGAAGCGTATTCCGGTCCTCCCAGTTCGGTCAGCGCCGATGTCACCTTGCGATCGAAGGCATTGCAGGACGCGAGGAGCCGGTCATGTGCCGCGGCCATCCGCTGCAGATGTTCGCTCATCGTTTCGCCGTTGCGGCGCCAGTAGGATTGCAGCCCGCGATGAAAGTACTCAATGGCATACTCATCGTCGTACGCGAGCATCACAAAGACCTGCTTCGCAGTCTGCCCGATCTGTCCAAGGTCGAAGACATACGCCGAAACGGGCCAGTCGTCATTCCCGGGACGGGGCATGTTCAAATCGTCGGACGCCGGGAGCGTGCCGTTGTGTAGGAATGCCTGCCGCGCGTTGTCGGCGGAGGCGATACAACTCAGCGCGTTCTGGTCCTTCACCGAAACACATGAGATATGACCCCAGTCGATCCGGAGATCATCCCCCTTCCGTTTGAGGACCGGTTGCTCCTGGGATCCCATCTGAAGAACGTCGAGGCCTTCGACCTGCACTCTCCCCCATACAACACTCTCTCCCGCATTGTCAAGGCAGAGTTCCGCCGAGTGATCGATATACCACCCGACGCGGTGCGGCCGGGAATCGGTAGACGAAACCGACACCGTGACGTAGCCCACCGAGCTGGAAAGAAGATCCAGCGAATCCGGGAGGAGCGGAACGGTGAACGTCATGATCAACGAGATCCCGGCTCCTTCAAAACGGTACACAGTCTGCGTCGGCGATATCGCGGTCGCCACAAGAGGGAGCACCGGCAACGAACCAATGTTTTTTCCCACAAGCCGGTACCCCGTACCATCGATCCGGACCATCGAGCAGATCGACATTGTCTTTCCGGTCCAGTGGCGGGTGTAGTCGTTTCCGGGGTGATCGGAGAACGACCAGATGCTGAAATAGGGATCGGTGGTGATCAGCGGCACCGCCGGTGGACGGGAAAGAAGCGTCTGGCCGTTCATCACGCCGGACAAAACGCCAAGGATCGCAACTATCGTGAAGAGACGATTGTGGCGCATGGCAGTATCGTCATTTGAGTGAGGGGATGAAGGAAGAACAACCGATGGAAGGTACGAAAAAGTCGACACGATTCCCCATGAGGGCGCGGCTAGATCATGATGATCCCGAGTCGTATCGCCAGGGTTACTGCTTCTGTCCGGCTGGATGCACCGAGCTTGCCGAGAATTGAGGCCACGTGGAATTTGACGGTATGATCGGAGATGCCGAGACGCTCCGCGATGACTTTGTTCGGCAGACCTTCGGCGAGAAGCACGAGGACCTCTTTCTCACGAGACGTCAGGGATTCCGTGACTCCATCTGCAGGGGATCCCGCCTTCCGCATCTGAAAGGCCTGGTCAACGATGCCGGAAGGAAAAACCGTGAGTCCCATCGAAAGCGCAGTGAGCGCTGCGACGAGCGTGTCATGATCCACATCCGAAGGAAGGACCCCGTGGACACCGCTTCGCATCGCCTCCTCCCAGTCCTGCACGGAAGGGTCGTCGACAAGCAGCAAGACTTCCGCCGCTCCCGAATGATCCAGGACGGATTCCCAATCGCTCTCCGGATCGAGGACCGCAATGACCACGTCGGGCCCGGACGATTGCCCCTCCGGGGTCCCGCTGCTCTCCGCTGATTCCGACGACGCGACAATCTCAACGGTGTCGTCGCCGGAGAGAAGTCGGGCAACCATCGCCTTCGCGAACGGCTGCCCGGTATCGATACGAACGCGAATCATGCTGCGCGGTTCCGTTGGGCGTGCAAGACGACCGTAACATTCCGCATGTGACTTCTGTCCCCCCTGACAAACTGAACTTTCAAAACCCGCTCGCCCTGGGATTTGAATATGCCGTCGATATTGGTCGTCGCAAGGAACGGCTGATCGTTGACGCCCATGATGATATCGCCGGGCAGAAGCGCCGCATCTTCTGCGCTGCTCCCCCGCTGGATCTCGAGGAGGACCAGTCCGATCCGTAGAGTGCCGTTCAGCATGAGGGGCACCTTCCGGCCGATCACTCCCAGTGAGGTCTCCACCCTCGTTCGATTCACATACTCCCGAACGGCGAGGGAAGGAATTGCGAGAGCGGTGCTTCCGATGACCATCGAATTGACGCCAATGACTTCGCCTGCTGCATTCGCGAGCGGTCCGCCCGAATTACCCGGAGCGAGTCGAATGGCGGACTGCAGATAGTCCGTGTTACCCAATCCTCGAACGGTCCCGATTCCTTTTATGATGCCCGTTGTTACAGCACCAATAAACCCAAAAGGGTTCCCGACTGCAATCACGAAGTCTCCCGGACGAACGGCTTCCGCTTTTGCAAGACTGGCGGGAGTCAGCCCACCCGGGGCGATCATCAGGAGTGCAAGATCAATCCCGCCCCCACTTGCGATCACACGCCCCTCGCGGGTCTGTCCATCCCACAATTGCACCTGGACATTCGCCGCCGGGACAACATGGGCGTTGGTCACGATGACGCCGCCTGCATCGACAACGATCCCCGATCCCCCGCCGCGCCCGCGCGTCACAATGACCACCGTGGACCGCCTCAACTGCTCCACCGCCTCACCGAATCCTGCCGGGACTGTCATCGCGTCGATCTCCGCTCACCGGGGATCACGGTGAGGTCTTTCAGTTCGCCCCCGCGGACAAGCTGGAACCGGATGCTCTTTCCGATCCTGTCCGAACTGAGAATCGACTGGACGTGCTCGATGTCGTCGACAGAGGTGCCTTCCACTCCGATCACGATATCTCCGATCAAAATCCCTGCAGACTCCGCTGGTCCACCGCTGTCGACCGCCAGAATCATCAGCCCCTCGGAGTTTTTGATCGACAATTTTTGCTGAAGGGATTCGGGAACCGGAACGGGATGAAGTCCGACGCCAAGATATGCGGTCGGGACCGAACCCTTCTTCAGGATAACTTCAACGACGCGATTGACGGTCGAGGCCGGGACTGCAAGACCGGCAACACGTGAGAGAGCATTGGTGGCAATGCCGAGAACCCGGCCGTTCTGATCGATCACCGCGCCGCCCGAGGACCCGGCGAACAGCGTTGCATCGAGCCGGATGTACTGGTCAAGCTGGCCACCTCTCCAGCTCCGCCACGGCCCTGACACCGCACTGACGATACCGAAGCTCGCATTGGGGCCGCTATTCGGGGATCGCCCGACGATCATTGCCACATCGCCGACCCGGATGCCGTCGCTTGTGGCATTGCTTACGGGAGTCCCCGTTGCGGGTTCAAAAGCGATGACCGCGAGGTCCGTCCCGGGATCCTTCCCGACCAATTTACCCTTCGCCGGATTGCCGTCGCCCAGTGTGAGACCGATATCGTCGTCTCTGCGAATCGTATGGGCCGATGAAACAACGACGCCGCTTTTCCAGAGAACTCCGCTGGAATAGAACGACCGTCGCGCCTGCACCGCAACAACCGACGGGCTGATCCCGGCAACGAGCTCCGCGATGCCGTCCGAGAACGCCGCGAGGGGTGACTCTGCCTTACTCATGATGCGTATCTCCTTGCGTAGTATTGAATGAATACAATGTACAAAGGCAAAGGAGGCTTGGCATCAGCCATTTGGGGGGGAGACCAATTGTCACTTGTCGATTGTCAGTTGACAACTGACAAGTGAGTTAGGAATTGCTTTCTTCCTACATACTTACGTCATACGTCATACTCCATGACAACGCCCTGCCGGTCGCCCGCCAAACCGCCGCAGGGCGAGCACCGTTGCCGGCACCCGCCCTGCATCTCTCCCACCAACAGCACATCCCCCAGATTACTTCAGCAGCACCATTCGTTTGACGTCGGTAAATGATCCGGCCTGGAGGCGATAGATATACACACCTGAGGCAAGACTCTTCCCGTCGACAACCGCCCGGTATGTCCCGGCTGGTTCCACTGCATTCACCAGTGTCGCAACTTCCTGACCGAGGATGTTGAACACCCGCAACGTGACGTTCGACGCCTGCGGCAGCGAATACTGGATGACCGTCGTCGGGTTGAACGGGTTGGGATAGTTCTGGTCAAGCTGATAGGACATCGGCGTGCCGACCGGCATCGGGACGCTCGTCGGCGAATCGGGGCTCAGAGAGATATCCGATACGGGGACGCTGTACGTCGATCCGCTCACAGGCACCGATGTGGACGAGGACGTGTATCCCATCTTGTCCGCGACAAGGGTGTAGCTGCCCGCTGAAACCATCGAAATACTAAACCCGCCTGTGGGGTCCGACATCCCGTAACCGGCAACACCCCCCTGCCCATCAATCAGGAAGACATTCGCGCCTTCGACCGCAACGGAATTGCCGGTCATGAGTCTGCCGTGTACTGTCACAACGCCGTTCGTCGACACGGGAACCACGCCGATGTCGATGCCCGTCACAGTGCCGCCCACGGTGATCGTGTCGGCATCCTTCCAGCGGATGACGCCAAACGCACCGGCCTTGTAGAACGCCGGAGCGAAGTTGTCATACGGGATTGCCAGGGCAATGTACTTCCCGCTGCGCACATGGCTGAAGAGATACGCGCCCGACGAATCCGTATTGGTGAACCGCACGGACAACGATGCGGGTTGCGGACGCAACGGGAACAAGACGACGCGTGACTGCACGCCGAGTCCCGCGGAATCCTTCACCATGCCTGCAACGCTATTATTGATAACCGGGATGAGGTTGAGGTTGAAATCGATTCCCGTCGTGTCGCCGCTCAGGGTCAGAATATCGGCTTCGCTCGGCGAATTCTTCATATCGAAGAACTGCACCTGATAGAACTTCTTGGACGCCTCGACGATGTACGGCCTGCCCGAGACGACCGTGGCCTGATAGTTTCCCATCGAATCCGTTTGACCCATCCACGCGACGCCACGGACGAATCCGAGGTCGTCCATGTCAATCCCGGCGGCGTCCTGCATCGACATGCTCCCCGCGGCGACGTCGGCACGCATATCCTGGATGGAACGCAGCACGACGACCGTCGCATGGCTCAGCGGATTCCCTGCGGAATCGCGAACGGTGCCACTCAGGTGCACCTTCACAATCGGAACCACCCGATCGAGGGCGAAGTTCGCGGTAAACATTGAACTGTCGGCGACATCGACTTTCGTCGCTTTGTCGATTGTCAGAGCATCATCATACCATTCGGGAATATACTGGATCGCACTATCGTTCACACGCCACGGGACGGCACGAATGAAATACATCCCCGTGTCGAGCTTTGCTGTGTAGTGTCCTGTCGAATCCGTCCACACCGCCGGTGGAATCGGGAAAATCGCAATCGATGGCCGCATCGACATCGGGAGGAAACGATAAAAGAACACCTGGACCATCGGCAGAGGCATGCCGGAAACACTGTCCGTTACAGTGCCTTCCACGATTCCACTCGCCCGCGTCGGGCCCGGACCGATCGTGATCTTCACCATCTCGCTTGCGGGACTTTCCAATGTCCCGCCCCCCATGGCCGCCAACGAGACGACATAATAGAAATACGTATGGCCCGGAACAACGAGAAAATCATCAAACGCCCGCGCATTCGTCACGGTGAGCGGCGTGAATGATGTCGAATCGTCCACCGAACGATAGACACGGAAGAACAACGCCCCCATGGACGCGTCCCATTTCAGGTGAACAAACGAATACAATCCCTGCATCTCGAATGACGCCTGAAGGCCGGTCGGCGTCGGCGGAATGACGACCGGCGGCGCGGCAAAGGTCGCCGTAGCCGTGGCCATCACTGCCGCAAGCACAATGATTCGGTAGGCTGTCCTCATCGTGTTTCTCCCCTCAATAATAAGTTGATGATTTAAATGTTGAATCCGTGGCACTGACGGTCAAGTCCCGTGCCATCATCAGAACAGAAATGGTCGGAAAAAAGACTCCATTCGCCGTTCTGCGCGAGTTCAATTGCCGGTTGGAGCGTCGATGTGCCGGAACATCTCTCTCCCGCACTTCTGGCCGGAATCCCCGCAGTTGGGAAGGGGAAAAGGGGACTGTGAGACGTTGGGACTGTGAGACTTTGAGAGGTAGGTGCGTTCTTCCTGCTTCGTACGTCCTACTTCATATTCTCAGCCGGGACAGTGCTCGCGCTTCTCCGCGTGGAATCGATGGCGTCAAGCAGGCCACCTCGCGGCATGTCGCCGTGCAATTCCCAGAACATGATCCCGCCGAGACCGTGCGCGAGAGCATACTTTGTTTTGAGCGACACAGAGCGACGGTTGTCAAACGTCGCAAACTGCTTTTCAAGAGGATTGTACCGATACGGCGCGGAAGCAGCCGAGTCCCAGAATGCCTGAAAGCCCGGATGGTGACTCCAGAACGAATCCAAATCCCTGTAACTAATGTAATCTGTAAACTTGCCGTTCTGATACAGACCGTTGTTCGTGTCCGACACGCCGCCCCAGACCCTCGCGTAGAACGCTGCACCGATGACGATCTTCCGTCGTGGCACGCCCATCGAATCCAGGAACCGAACCGCATAATCCGTGGATGCGATTTGCGACGGAGTAGAAAAGAGCGGAGTATGATTTCCTGTAACCGTGCTGTTGGCATTCACGAGATCGTAGGTCATCAGGTAAATCCTATCCACCAGCGGAGCAACTTCCGTCCACTCAACCGATTGCGTCAGATACTCCGGCAAACCGCCCGCGGCGAACGTGATCTCAGGATGTTCTCCCAGGATGTTCCGAAGGTTCCGCAAGAGGAGTGTGAAGTTGTGCCGGTCTTCCGGCGCGTACCGGTGTCCCGGATATCCTTCGATGGCGGGATATTCCCAATCCAGATCGATTCCATCAAGCGCGAACCGGTCCAGAAGGGCCTTGACGGAGAGCGCGAAGGTGGTCCGTCCGGCATCGGTCGAGAAGACCTCCGAGCAGGATTCGCATCCTCCCCAGCCCCCCAGGGAGACCACGACCTTCAACCCCGGGTATGTCTTCTTAAGAGCAACGAGCCGGGCAATGGAAGCGCTGTCCCTGCTTCCGCGAATCCCCACGCGACCGTTGTGAAGCCGAACGAAGCTATAATTGATATGCGTCAGTTCGTCGATGGGATAGCGATTCACCTCCGTATCCCGCCCGGACCAGTATGCGGCAACAACGAAACGCGAGGTGTCGGGTTTGTCAGACGCCGTTCCGTGTAATGCAGAAAAAACGCAGCCGGCGGCGAGGACAGCGAGTGCGAGAGAGTGATTCATAGAAGGCTCAGGGGTAAAACGCGGGCGACCTAGCGGATGTCGCTAAGTCGCCGGTGCTGGAGCGGGGCACGGGGGTCGAACCCGTCTTTCAAGCTTGGGAAGCTCGCGTTGGACCGATCAACTAGCCCCGCATGAGAAATTTTAAATTTTAGATTTTAAATTTTAAATTTTGGTGATGAAACGTCCGGCGACAGGGGATTGGGCATCCTCATCGCTCTAAGTTGGAAATTTTAAATTTTAGATTTTAAAATTTAAATTTTGGTGATGAAACGTCCGGCAACAGGGGATTGGGCATCCTCATCGCTCTAAATTGGAAATTTTAAATTTTAGATTTTAGATTTTAGATTTTACTTTTCGCTTTTGGATTCGAAGATTTTGAAAGGGCCCCCCCGGGCATTCCCATGAAAATCGTGCAGTGAAGATACACGAAAGTGCGGAAAAGTTCAAGTTTGGATGCATGGTGGGTCATTTCATCAGAATCATTGCTTTCGTTGCTGCATAACTTCCTGTCGCGATTCGGCAGAAATAGATCCCACTGGACAGGTTCGTTCCATCAAACCTCACTTCATGGACTCCCGGATTTTGGTTCTCATTCACAAGGATCACAACTTCTTGGCCGAGAACATTATAGACCGCGAGCCGTACGTTGCTGTTCCCCGTCCCCTGATCCCTGTTCCCTGCAGTCGCGTATCGTATGATCGTGCTCGCATTGAACGGGTTCGGGTAATTCTGAAAGAGCTCCGCTGTTATCGGTACGAAATCCGATTGCCGCTCCGCAACCCCTGTTGATCCTGTCATTGCCAACTCCACAGCGTCCATCAGCGGCTGCTTCCCCGCGATCATGTCTTCCCCCAACGCCCAGATCATGACTCCACCAAGACCGTGCGACTTTGCGTACGCACATTTAAGCGTGAGCGACAGGGAATCGTCATACGAGACGATCCCGTTGTTGGATGGTCCAATCAGATAGGGGACGCGAGAGACCGAGTCCCAAACTGTCCTCCAACCCTGCGACATCAGAGGAACGATCTCGCTGTACAGCACGGACGTCCCGCCCGTGCTCGGACCATACAGGGATGAGGAATTGAACTTCTGTCCATAGAACGGCAGCCCGAGCATCAGCTGCGATGCCGGAATCCCTCGCGATCGCTGGAGATAGAAGACTCCCTGGTCCACAGACCCGTCATTGTCCGAGGCCGGGGCATAGAGCGGAGCGTTGTGTCCGGAATGGCCCGACCAGCTCCCGTGAAAATCATAGGTCATCACGTTGAACCAGTCGACGTATTGTCTCAGTGAAGAGAAGTCGTGCCATTGTCCGGAGTATCCTGTCGGGCCGACGGCCATCGTCAGGAGCAACGGGGTGTTCACGGTATTGAAGGCATTCCGGATCGTCCGGACCAACGCTACTTCATTGGACTTGTCGCCGAGTGACGCCGGCGACTCCCAGTCCAGGTCTGCGCCGTCATAGTGATGCGCGGTGACATACGTCAGGAGATTCTGGGAGAATGTGGCCCGCAGAGTGGAGTCGGCCGCTATCCCGGCAAACGCGCCGCTTTCGGATGCGCCGCCCAACGAGATGAGGATTTTTCTGCCGGCGCGATGGGCGGTGTTGATGATCGCAGTATCCACCGGGATCTGATCCGACGTGATCGACGCATCGGCACGCGGCCAGGCAAAGGCATGGTTGACGTGCGTGATCACGCTCCATCGCACCTGACCTGCACGGATCGTCCCGTTCAGCCACGTGGGATAGTATCCGATGACGTTGTCCTGCGCGGCGGCCGGAAGTGAAAAAGCCAGAGCGACCATCGCGAGCGCGAACAGAGACGAGTGAAGCCGAGAACGACCATTGAGCATGGAATCCAACCTTTTCAGGAGTTCTTCAAGTCTTACGGTTCGTCGGGCCTTGTTTCTCCGAATCGTGTAGCGTAGATTTTCTATGAGAGGAGAGACACAATGAAATCGCTGAAAGAAATCAAGCGCGAGTACAAAGAGCGCAAGAAGCCCGCAGGGGTGTTTCAGGTGAAGAATACCGCCAACGGGAAGGTCTTTCTCGGGAGCAGCCTGAATCTAGAAGGGCCCTTGAATCGTCACAAGTTCACGCTGTCGAACGGCAGTCACCGGAACGAAGCCCTTCAAAAAGACTGGAACACGTACGGCCCCGACAAATTCGTTTTTGAGATTCTCGAAGTCGTAAAAGTCACTGACGACCCGAATTTCGACGTGATGGACGAGCTGACGCTCCTCGAACAAATCTGGCTGGAGAAACTTCAGCCGTTCGGTGATCGCGGTTATAATAAGGATGAAAAAATACGTCAAGCGTAGAAGGCTTCAGGTATCAGGCTTCAGGCGTCAGGTATCAGGCATTTTGCTTCAGGCGACAGAACAAAGCGGCTGCCCAGGCAGCCTTATTTTTGCCATCTCGCCCGACAACGCACGAAGGAGGATCTATGCCGGTAGTTCGCCTCGACAACGCGGAACACTATCGCTGGGGAGACGGCTGCGATGGCTGGCATCTGCTGAAGTCCCCGGGATTGAGCGTCATTCAAGAGTCCGTCCCGCCAGGCAAATCCGAGGTACGCCACTACCACGAGCGCGCTGCGCAATTCTTCTTTGTGCTGGAAGGTCAGGCGACGATCGAACTCGAAGATCGTCGCCATACCCTATCGCCGCGCGAGGGAATCGCCGTACCCTAGCTCTCCCCATCCCCCAATCTCCCCTTCGCGCGACGGGGGAGGGGGAGAAGGGGGGAACGGGAGACTCCTTTATCCCATCGTCACCACGACGACATTCTTCGAGCCGGCCGGCTGCCGGGGAATCACCGCCCCAACCTTTTTCCCGTTGACGACGATCGACGCAACGCCTTTCTGCACTCCCTTCGGATTCTTCACCGTGATGGCATACACTGCATCCCGCCAGCGCCTCTCAATGCTGAATTCCTTCCAGGCTGACGGGATGCATGGGTCGACAAGCAGGCTGTCGAATCCGGGCCTTACTCCGAGGATCCAATGTGTCGCTGCGATGTACGCCCACCCTGCGCTTCCGGTGAGCCACGGATGACGGGCGCGGCCGAATGCCGTGTGATCGCGCCCCATAATGAACTGACAGTAGGAGTACGGCTCCGATTCGCGGATCTCGATGATGTCGTTCTGATTGTATGGGAGCTGGGAATCGTAGAACTCCATCGCCCTGTCCCCTCGTCCGAGCTTGCATTCAGCAACGATCGCCCAGGGATTCGAATGACTGAAGATCGCCCCGTTCTCTTTGATTCCCTTATAGACGCGCGTGATATAGCCGATGTCATCGTCCGGCTTTGAAAACGCCGGCCACACAAGATGGATGCCGTACTTCGAGAAGAGATGCTTGTACACGGCGTCCATGCACTGAATACCCCGCTCCCGGGAAACGGCATCGGAGGTGACTGCCCAGCTGTTGCTTTCAAGGAAGATCTTCCCCTCGGCATTCTTGCGCGAGCCGATCTTCTCCCCTTTCTTCGTGATCCCCCTGATGTACCATTCGCCGTCCCACAATTCCTTCTCGCACGCGCTGCGCACCTTCGCGGCCATGTCGGAGTATTTCTTCACGTCATCCTTCCGGCAGAGGAACTCCGCCGCTTCGATGAAATGCTCCAGTGCCCAGTGATGAAGGAAGGAAACCATCGCGCTCTCTCCGCCGCCGAGGTTCAGGCAATCGTTCCAGTCGGCGCGCAATCCCTTACAGATCCCCGTCTGACCGATCTGTTCGGCCGAGAAGTCCAGCGAGCGCTTCATGTGTTCGTAAACGGATGCCTCACCCTTGTCGGCGAACGGGACCACATGATCCAGGAATCCAACGTCGCCGGTCTCCTTGACGTACTCGCAGATCGAGGGAATGATCCAGAGCGCATCGTCGGAACAGGTATCCTCGAGCCCGTGGATGATATCGGCGGGACTCGGCGTCGGAACCACCGTCGGCAGTTTGACACCCGGGAGTTTTTCCTCTTTCGGCGCAAACACGTCGGGGTCGAACAGGTGGAGCCCGTATCCCTGGCTCACCTGCCCGTGCAACAATTCCAGAAGGCGCTGCCTGACCTTGGCGGGATTGGTGTGCGGCACCGCCATCACATCCTGAGAAGTGTCGCGGTACCCGAGGCCGGTCCTGCCGCCGACTTCAACAAACGACGCAAACCTTGACCAGACCACGCAGGTCTCCGACTGGTAGAGCGTCCATGTATTGATCATCGAGTTCATGCCGGGGTTCGGCGTCGTGCATTGAAACATGGACCGCTTTGCCTTCCAGTATTCCTTCAGTTGCGTGAATGCAGCATCGACCGTCCGCAAGTCGCTGTACTTCGTCCTCATCGTCTTCCCGACGCTGCGCGAGCCCGGGCCGAGCATGAAGACCAACCGTAACCCCTTGCCGGGCTGCAGAACCACCCGCTTGTGCACCGCCCCGCAGTGATTTCCCCCGAGTTCGACACTGTTGGTGCACGCACCGTTCGTTACAGCGATCGGATCGGTTTCCGTCCGATAGGTACCGACGAACTTGTCCCGGACGCTGTCGAACCCGTCGGGCGAGACATTCGCCGTGAAGTAATGGAAGGTCCAGGGCTCATAGAAGAAATCGTATTCGATGATCCCGTCGGCGTAACTCGAGCCGCTCGCATACAACGACATCTGGAGGTTCTGGTTGTCGATTTCGATGTGGTGGAAGGAGAATTCGAGATAGGCGAAGACGCTCAGGTTCCGCGGACGCGAGCCCGTGTTCCGGAGCGATACATCCCAGAGCTCGACATCATCGTCGACCGGGATGAAGAGGAGCTGTTCCGCCTCAATATCCTGGTAGTGGCTGCGAAACCGGGAGTAAGAAAGTCCGTGCCGACATTCGTACTTCGCTTTTGTCAGGTCCTTCCCGACCGGCTGCCAGGAAATCGACCAGAACTCACCCGTGTCATCGTCGCGCACGTAGACGTAGTGACCCGGCCGGTCCAGGGGAATTCCGTTTTGCCGGAACCGCGTGATCCGATGATGCTCGGCACTTTTGTAGAATGCGTACCCCCCGGCATTGTGGGAGACAACCGTGCACAGGTCCTTCACACCGAGGTAGTTTGTCCACGAAACGGGAACGTCAGGACGATCGACGACATATTCCTGGTTCTCGTCATCAAAGTGGCCGTACTGCATACTGATCTCCGATTTGTTTGGCTCAACCTCTCCCCCTAACCCCCTCCCCTGCACAAGTTTGCGCTCATTAAGGGGAGGGGGAACGTTCCGCGCCGTTCGCACCCCCTCCCCTTAACTCAGTGTCTCCTGCGCCGTCAGGGGAGGGGGACGCCTGCCTGCCGGCAGGCAGGGGAGGAGAGGTATCGAGTAGGTTGATTATCGACGATCGATATTTCTCACGTTCCGGAATTCTTCTGCAATCACATCCAGCAGCGGTGTCGTTCCATCGGGCATCACATCGCCGGTCAGCTCCCAGATGATCACTCCACGGGCGTGATGATCGATGACAAATCCAGCCTTCGCACGGACGGATTGCGCATCGTCGTAGGATATCAACAGGTTCCAATCGGCACAGATCAGATAGGGGACCTGCGCCTGTTCGTCCCAATATCTCGTGCAGTGCGACATCACGCCAACGATGGCCGAATAGAATGCTCCCCGCGCCGAGAAATGCACGGTGTCGGCGCCGCCGTGCGGCGACAGAAGCGCCGAACAATGTGTAAACGTATGGCCGTAAAACGGCACGCCGAGGGTGATCTTCTCCGACGGCACGCCGTACACTCCGTGATAGAGCGAGAACGCGCCCGCGACGGACCGTGAGCTGTCGATTCCGGCCGGGGAATAGAGAGGACTGTTGTGATACGCAAGCGGATCCCAGGAGCCGGAGAAATCGTACGTCATGATGTTGAGAATATCCAAAATGCGTGCGACCTCCGTCATCTCGAAATTTCCTGCGAGCGCCGGTCCGGCAGGCAATGCCGCGGTGAGGAGACAGGGCCGGCGGATCGATCGTCCGTATGCGTCCACGGAATCGCGCAATGTCCTGAGGAGCAGAGTATAATTGTGCGAGTCGGCGGGTGTCCCGCCGTGATCGGGCAGGCCGGGGAATTCCCAGTCGAGATCGATCCCGTCAAGGTCGAAGTTCCGCATGGCATCGACGCATGCGTGGGCGAACGCGCGCCGGAGCGGATCTGTCGATGCCACGGCGGGGAAATTCTCCGAGTCTTCCCAACCGCCGATGGAGAGCATGACCTTCACATGCCTGCGATGCGCAATGGAGACGAGGTCCGAATCCCCTCCGCACCGGAGGTAACGGGCGTCGCCGGTGGAGTCGATGCCCGTAATGCTCCCGTCGGGCCGCGGTGCAAAGAACGCATAGTTGACGATGGTCAACTTCTCGTACGCCAGCGCTGATGGGGGGACGCTGACATCCGTCGGATGCCACTTCCAGGATGGATAGTAGCCGATGATCTCTTTCCGGAGCGGCTGGGCGGAAGCATACGACGAGAACGTCAGGGAAACCAGGACTGTGATGACGAGCGTTTTCATGCGTTGTCCGGAGCGGAGGTTGCGTCCGCAGTTTCCGTTTCGCGGAATGGAACGAACCATGTCATGAGAAACGACGGTATGGTCGCGATCATCACCCAGATGAAGAACCCTCTGTAACCAAGCCAGTCGCTCACGAACCCGCTGAGCATGGATGGGATATTCATGCCGAGGTTCATGATCGCGGTGGCAAAGGCGTAATGCGCCATTTTGTATTTTCCCGGCGCAATCTGCTGCATCATAAAAAGGATCAGTCCGACGAACCCGAACCCGTACCCAAAATATTCGAAGATCACTGCCGTCCCGATAACGACGAGGCTGGTCGGCATCGTGATGGCGAGGAATGCATAGACGACGAACGGAACATTGAAGAAGCAGCAGAGGACGAACAGCGATTTCCTGAGCCCGCGCCCCGCGGTGAAGTAGCCGGCGATGATCGATCCGAGGACGAACGCAGCCGCCCCGAATGTCCCGTACACAATGCCGATCTCCGACGTCGTGAGACCCAGCCCTCCGTGATCCCGCGCCGCTTTGAAAAACAACGGCACGATCTTGATGGCCTGCCCCTCCGCAAATCGGTAGAGCACGATGAATGCGATGCCCCACAGAATGTAGCGCTTCTGGAAGAAGGTGCGCACAACGTCCCAGAATTCCGTGAAGCCGTCCCTGAGGGAGTGCACGTCGGTTGCCGCGCCGCCCGATGGAAGCACGCGCGCGTGGTAGAAGCTCAGGGCGACAAGGACGGCCCCGAACGACGTCATCACGATCATCCAGGCATGGACGATACCGACGGTGGTCTCGAGCTGGCCGGCAATGTACACGAGGAGTCCCTGCGAGAAGATCTTCGCAATATTGTATGAAGCTCCCTGCCAGCCGACATACCGGGCCTGGAGTTTTTCGGAGAGGACATTGATATAGACGCCGTCGGCGGCGATATCGTGCGTGGCGCCGTTGAAGGCGATGACGGCGAGCAGTGCAAGGGAATACCGGAAGAAATCGGGCAGGGGAAGCGTCAGAGCGAGCAGTCCGAAGCAGACCCCGCCGAGAAACTGCGTCGCGACGACGAAGTACTTCTTCGTCTTGAACATCTCGAGAACGGGTCCCCATAACGGCTTGAGCGTCCAGGGGAGCATCACGATGGACGTCCACATCGCGATCTGGGCGTCGGCAATTCCCATGCTTTTGAACATCAAAGTCGAGACGACTGCAATAGCAACGAATGGAAGTCCTTCTGCGAAGTAGAGCGTCGGGACCCAGAGCTTGGGGCGGATGGCCTGCTCGGAAACGTCGATGGCGGGTTCTGGCATGGAGTGGAAGGGCTATTAGTTGTATATCCCAACCAATTAACATCAAATAGATCTTAGACTCAAGAGCTGGGCAAGATTTCGACCCCATTGATGAACATTTATATCACCAAACTCTGGATTCACTGAAACGTTTTGTGATAGAAAGTCTATGTAGGGCGACCAGACTGGTCGCCCTACAGGTTGAACGAAGCGAACAACCAGACAAGGCTGGCCAATTTGCAATTGAGAATGTTAGGCGACCAGACTGGTCGCCCTACAGGTTGAACGAAGCGAACAACCAGACAAGGCTGGCCAATTTGCAATTGAGAATGTTAGGCGACCAGACTGGTCGCCCTACAGGTTGAACGAAGCGAACAACCAGACAAGGCTGGCCAATTTGCAATTGAGAATGTTAGGCGACCAGACTGGTCGCCCTACAGGTTGAACGAAGCGAACAACCAGATAAGGCTGGCCAATTTGCAATTGAGAATGTTAGGCGACCAGATTGGTCGCCTTGTATGCAAATTGATCATGTAGGTCGACCAGACTGGTCGACCTACAAAAAAGTCTATAAAGTGATATATTAGCGAGCGTTTTCCTCGAATACATCCCGCGTTTCTTGAATCCCGTCAGGGTACTTCTCTCCCAACACACCCATCACTAGCGATCGTGCTCATTGATGAACCAGCGCGAATACTACCTCCGACATCTCCCCCATTATCAGCCTCGCAATGCTATGTTCCATGTAGTATTTCGTTTGGAAGGTTCGTTGCCTGCGAGTTGTGTCGTCAAACTCCGTCGCGAACGCGAGGAGGAGCAAGAGAATATCTGGGGCTATTCCGACTTACACCGGAGGGCGGAAGAGTGGCGCGCCATTCAGGAGAACTATTTTGATCGTTTTGACACGTTAATAGACAGCTCGATGACCGGGCCACGTTGGTTGGAGCGGCCCGATGTTTCCGCCATCGTAGCCGAAGCAATCCACTACCGAGACGTTAAGATGTACGATCTCTATGCATACACTATTATGCCGAATCATGTTCATCTCGTGATCAACACAGTAGGTCGACCAGACTGGTCGACCTACAATCTTACTTCAATAATTGACAAGCTGAAATGGAACACCGCTCTCAAGTGCAACAAACTCCTTCACCGGACGGGTCAATTCTGGCAGCATGAAAGCTACGATCACGTGATTAGAAATGGTGAGGAACTAGAACGTACGATATGGTATATACTCTCCAACCCTGTGAACGCAAAGCTTGTCAAAGAATGGACCGACTGGCCGTTTACTTATGTTAAACCTGAATTCTTTCGATCTGACTAAATTGCAGTGTAGGTCGACCAGACTGGTCGACCTACAATTTGGACGGCTCGAGCAACGCGACCAAACCCGTCAATGTGCAGTTTGAAACTGTAGGGCGACCAGACAGGCCGATCTGCAAATTGAGAATGTAGGGCGACCAGACTGGTCGCCCTACACGTTGAACGTTTCGAACCACGAGACCAGGCTGCCCAATTTGCAATTGAGAATGTAGGGCGACCAGACTGGTCGCCCTACAGGGTGGACGTATCGAACAGCGCTTTCCCCGGAATGCATGAACGCCACACCGGTGTGATGCGGGAAACAGTCCCGGCTCGCTGCGAGCAAGCCGAGAGTGATGGCTCGAATGTTCTTCATGAGACACATCATTTCAAAAGAATCGGCAAATCATTTCACCGTTAAGGATCGATAGTCGATAGTCAGTGGACGATTGCCAATCGTCATCGCACCGCGCGATCGGGAATCTCAATGGACAATCTACTGTTGACAACGGACAATCGACATCGGAAGAAGCAATGCGTAATCCCGGTTGACTATCGTCGATTGTCCATTGACTAGTGTCCATTGTTTTTTTGCCCGTAGTATGCCTTCGCTCCGTGCTTCCTCGCGTGATGCTTTTCAATCAGTGTCTTCTTCAGCCGTGCCGCTCGCGGGTTAATCTGGAGCGTCAGGTACGCCATCCGTGCAATCTCTTCAAGCATCACGGCGTGGTGCACTGCATGTTCGGGAGACGTCCCCCACGCGAAGGGACCGTGTGCGGCGACGAGCACCATCGGAACATCCGTGTAGGAGCGCCGGGCGAACGTCCGGACAATCTGTGCGCCGGTCTCTTCTTCGTAGTCTCCCTTGATCGCGCGGTCGCTCATGATTGCCGTGCAGGGGATGTCCTCCGGCAGATAGTCGGCATGCGTCGTCCCGAAGATCGGCACCGGCTTCATCGCCTGGGCCCACGCGACCCCGTACGTCGAATGGGTATGCACGACGGACGCAATCGCCGGGAAGTGGCGATAGAGATAGGTGTGGGTTTTCGTATCTGATGAGGGGCGCATGGATCCCTCGATCACTCTGTTCTGCAGGTCGACGACAACGATGTCCTCGGGCTTCAACGCATCGTACGCCACGCCGCTCGGTTTGATTGCGACGGCGCCATGCTCGCGATCGATGACGCTGAGGTTGCCGAACGTCTGCTTGACCAGACCCTGGCGCACGAGCGCCAGGTTGTACGTCCACGCGAGCTCTTTCAGTCCTGCGTATGCGCTCATGGCGACACCCTCGTTTTCATCGTTTCCTTCTCAATGAAATCCGCCAGGACCCGGTACCGTTCGTACACCATGTCGTACTGGCGTGCCCTCGCGGGGTCCGGCCGGTATTCGTGTTCGACGCCGCTCCCCATGGCTTTCATTGCCGTCTCCACCGTCGGGTGGACCCCGGCGGCGACCGCCGCGAACATTGCTGCGCCGAGCGCACAGGTCTGTTCCGACCGCGGCACACGGATCGGCATATTCATCACGTCGCAGACGATCTGCATCACGGCGGGCGATTTCTTTGCCACTCCGCCAAGCGCCGTGACCGCGTCGATGCGGACCCCTTCTGACCGGAAGCGTTCCGCGATCGCGCGCGCGCCGAACGCCGTGGCTTCAACCAACGCCCGGAAGATCTTCGGCGCGTCGCTGGCGAGATTCAATCCGGTGATGGCGCCTTTCAACGCCTGATTTGCGTCGGGGGTCCGTCGGCCGTTGAGCCAGTCGAGGGCGAGGATGCCGGATGTGTCGACCGGCAGCCGCGCCGCCTGTTCTGTCAGTTCGTCGAGGAGCGACGATGTCGTTTCTTCGATCAGCTTCTTTTTCGACGGTTCATCGAGAACCTTCGAGCGCGACACCAGGTGTTCCACCGGCCAGAGGAGGAGATCTTTGAACCAGGCGTAGACATCGCCGAACGCCGATTGACCTGCCTCCATTCCGAGCATACCGGGGATGATCGACCCGTCCACCTGGCCGCAGATGCCACGGACGAGTTTACCTTCCATCTCCTTTGCCGGCGCCACGATCATATCGCACGTCGACGTCCCCATGATTTTCGTCAGCGTGTAGGGGGCGATTTCCCCTCCGACGGCGCCCATGTGGGCATCGAATGCTCCGACGGCGACAACAACGTCGGTGGAGAGTCCGAGCTTCGTCGCCCATTCGGCGCTCAGTGTTCCGGCAGATTGCTCGCTGGTCGAGGTTTCCGCATACAGGCGATCCCGCAGATCATCCAGATGCAGGTCGAGGCATTTCAAAAAGGCTTTCGAAGGAAGCCCGTTGAACGCGGGGTGCCACATTGCCTTGTGTCCCGCCGCGCATCGACTTCTCTTCATCGTGAGGGGATCACGATTCCCGGTAAGCACGGCAGGGATCCAATCGCAGTGTTCGACCCAGGAGAATGCCGCGCGACGCACCGACGGGTCTTCCCTGATGACGTGAAGGATCTTCGCCCAGAACCATTCCGACGAATAGATCGCGCCCTCGAACTTCGTGAAGTCTTCCCCTCCCCAGGTTTTCGCAATGGTATTGATCTGCGCAGCCTCTTCGACTGCTGTATGGTCTTTCCACAGAATGAACATCCCGTTCGGATTGTCCGCGAATTCCGGGAGGAGGGAGAGCGGCGTTCCGTTCCTGTCGACCGCCACGGGTGTGGACCCGGTCGTGTCAACGGCGATGCCGCAGACGCGTGAAGCAGTGCCGGGAGGGGCTTCTGCAAGGACACGTTTGACGGTTGCCTCCAGTCCTTCGAGGTAGTCCAACGGGTGTTGCCTGAACCTGTTCTTCTCCGGGTCGCAGAATTTTCCGTCCGCCCATCGCGGGTAGGCGAAGACGGCGCTGCCAATTTCTTTTCCGTCAAGAGCATTGACGAGGAGACAGCGAACGGAATCAGTGCCGTAGTCGAGACCGAGCACGTAGCTTGGAGAAAGCATGGGCAATTTTAAATTTTAATTTTTAGGTTTTAAGTTTTAGGTTTAAACTTCTGGACTTAGATTCTCCCGTTCTCCCGTTCTCCCGTTCTCCCGTTCTCCCCCTCTCCCCCTCTCCCCTTCTCCCCATCCCCCCTTCTCAATCTTTGTAGTACCTATAGCTCTCCCTCGTCACGATATCCAGCGGCACGGTGAAATCCCTCGCCACGCGTTCGCGGAGAAGGACGTTACGGTAGAGCGCCATGATCCCGAGATATCCCTGCATCGCAGGACGCTGACTGATCAGGAAATCGATCCCATTCTTCTCGAGGCATATGCGGTTTTCCGGGATAAGATCATACCCGATCAGCGCGACATGTTTCCTTCCCCCGTTTCGGAGGAAATACCTCGCAAGCGGATGCGTCCACGCGTTTGACACGAACGCGCCGCGATAGTTTTTTCTGCTGGCGAGGATCGTTGCCGGAATGGACTTTGAAAGCAGGGTCCCGTTGTTGCTGTCGGCCTCCAGGACCTCGACGGTATAGCCGGATGTCCCCTCGAATGCCGCGAGAAATCCCCGCACGCGCGCCTCGATGTGGTTGTCAGCCGGTGTTACCCTGATTGCCGCGATCCGGCCTCCCGCGGGGAGAAGCGTGCGCATCAGGTTTCCCGCAAGCACGCCGCTCTGTCGGGGGTCTTGCCAGACCGTCGAGAGCGGATGCGTGTTCGGCACGCTGGAATCGAAGAAGACGTACGGGACCTTTGCAAAGAGCGTCGACAGAACCTCGCATGTGACCCCCTGAACCACGGGGGCAAGCAGGAGACCGTCCACTTTTGCATTCGCGCACCGGCGCGCCGCAGCGCAGAACGATTTCTCGGAGTACCGGTCATAGTGGAAGATGCGCACATGGACCTTGTAGGGACGGAGCTCCTCTTCCGCATTCCTGATCCCGCGGGTGGGAAGTCCCCAGTAGCTGCTGTCCTGCGACCGCTCGGGCATGAGGACGCCGAACGTGAAGGACCGCCCGAGCGAAAGATTGCGCGCGTAAATATTCGGCTTGTACCCGAGGCGCGAGACGATCGCCATCACCTTCGCCCGCGTCTCTTCGGACACTCTTCCGCGATTGTGAAGAACGCGGTCGACGGTGCCGATCGAGGTGCGTGCCTTTCGGGCAATATCGTGTATCGAAGCCATCGTGCTCTTCCCCCTATCTCCCCTTCGCCCCTTCTCCCCCTCCCGCGGTTCGCACCTCCAGCACCACCACTGCCGCCGCCGGCACTTCCAGGCTGACAGTCGAACCCGACAATTTCGCGCCTTTGAATTCCGCAGGCTTGATCTTTCCCGGATCGTCGAAGCTGTTGTAGTCCTGGACGTTTTTCGAAACGAGAATCTGTCCCGAGACCTTCGACGCGCTTGTTCCCCGCAGATCGATCGTCACATCCTGCGCGTGATCTGCGTCGATGTTCACCAGTGAAACATGCATCACACCGTCCTTCGACCGTGAGGCGGACACCGAGACAGCCGGAAGACTCGAGCCCTCGACGGTGTACTTTGCGCTTTGGAGGTCGACAGGCAGCATCAGCGCATCATGATGCACTTTGTACAAATCGAACACCCAGTAGGTGGGGGTAAGGACGAGCTTTTCGTCCTGCGTCAGGGCGAGCGCCTGGAGCACGTTGACCGCCTGGGCGATCGCCGCGCCCTTCACACGCGCGCAGTGGTTGTTGAAGATGTTCAACGAGACGCCCGCAAGCATCGCGTCGCGCATCGTATTCTGCTGGAACAGGAACCCGGGGTTCGTCCCCGGCTCCACATCGTACCATCCGCCCCACTCATCCACGATCAGTCCGACCCTGCGTTGCGGATCATACTTGTCCATGATCGTCGAGTGCTTCTGGATGTACTCATCGATCAACAACGCTTTCTGCATTGTGGTGAAGTACTGCTTCTCGCTGAAACCCGTCGCCGGACCCTTGTGCGCCCAATCGATCACCGCGTAATGATGAAGCGACAACCCTTCCATTAGTCCGGGCGGCACATCACGCATCATGACATCCGTCCAGTGATAATCGTCGCCACCGGGACCGACGGCAATACGATAAAGCCCGGATGGGGCGAAGATGTTCGCCATGAATGTCGCATATCGCTTGTAGAGGTTCGCGTAGTACTCGGCCGTCATGCTCCCGCCGCAACCCCACGACTCATTCCCGACGCCCCAAAAGCGGACATCATACGGCTTCGGATGACCGAACGCTGCACGCAACTTCCCCATGGGGCCGGCCTCGGGACCGTTCAAATACTGCACCCACTCCGCGAGTTCCTGCACGCTCCCGCTTCCAACGTTGCCCGAGAAGTACGGGTCGCAGCCGATCTGCTGGCAGAGGTCCATGAACTCATCCGTCCCGAAGCTGTTGTCCTCCACCGTGTTTCCCCACCAGACGTTTATCATGGGCGGACGTTTGTCCCTGGGTCCGATGCCGTCTCTCCAGTGATAGATGTCCGCGAAGCACCCGCCCGGCCAGCGGAGCAGCGGGAGCTTGATCTCCCGAAACGCTTTGACGATGTCGTTTCTGATGCCGCGTGTGTTCGGAATTTTCGTGTTTCCTTCTCCCACATAGAAACCGCCGTAGATGCAGTGCCCGAGATGCTCGGAGAAGGTGCCGTAGATGTACCGGCTGATCGTGTCGCGGCCGAGGTCGGCGTTGATGACGACGCGCGTCTGGGCCGTGACTGAGCCGGCGAGCAGCATTGCAACGGCAAGAAGCAGCGCGGCGAAGGGGGAACGGGTGAGGGGGAGAACTGTCCCCTTCCTACTGCATGAGTCTCTGATCACTGCGGCTTGTAGACGATGGGAGTCGACGGGCATAGTGCGCATAGGATCGATGGGATGTTGTCGGATGTGGGTGAACCCGGCCGGTCGACGACCGGACGGGCCTGAGAAAGATACGGCGCGAAAAGGAGAGACACAAGCGTGTACGTTAACGCAGAAAAGGATCAATAGACAATAGTCGATGGACGCTAGTTCCGTCCCGCCTTCGGCGGGACGAGACCTCGTCTCGAACGGAGTTCGAGACGGGCAATGGTCATCGCAAAGCGCTGGGGTTCGTTTACCGTGTTGCATCTTCACCTTTTTTCCTCGAAAATTGTACACGTGTTGCTCCAGCCGACTTTTAACCATTGTCTATTGACTACTGCCCATTGATCCTTTCCGAGGTCCCAATGCTTCGCTCGCTTGTCTTCCTCGCGCTCTTTCTCTCCCTGCCCTCCCGTGCCCAGATCCTCCCTGAATCCCCTGCCCAGCACAACGCCCGCATGTCCTGGTGGCGCGATGCGCGGTTCGGCCTGTTCATCCATTGGGGGATCTACTCCGTGCCTGCGCAGGGAGAGTGGTACATGTACAATGCGAAGGTCCCGATCCCCGTCTATGAAAAATACGCCTCGCAATTCAATCCCGTCAAGTTCGATGCTCTCGCGTGGGTGAAACTCGCCAAGGCCGCCGGGATGAAATACATCGTCATCACCTCGAAACACCACGACGGGTTCTGCATGTGGGATTCGAAAGTGACCGACTACGACATCATACAACGGACCCCGTACCACCATGATGTCCTGAAAGAACTCGCGGCCGCATGCAAACAGGAAGGGATCCGGCTCTGTTTCTATCACTCGATCCTGGACTGGCACCACCCCGATGCAAAAGGGGACCGCTTTCCGAAATATCGTGAGGAATACCTCAAGCCCGAGCTGAAAGAGCTCCTGACCAATTACGGGCCGATCAGCGTGCTCTGGTTCGACGGAGACTGGATTCCCGAGTGGACCGAGCAGGAAGGGCGAGACCTCTATAATTATGTCCGATCGCTCCAGCCGAATATCATCATCAACAACCGGGTCGGCAAAGGACGAAACGGCGCCATGGCCGGCATGAGCGGCTACGAAGGAGCAGCCGGCGACTTTGGCACTCCCGAACAGGAGATCCCGTCGACCGGGTTGCCGGGCGTCGATTGGGAATCGTGCATGACGATGAACAACAACTGGGGATACAACGCATCGGACACGAACTGGAAATCGACAAAGACTCTGGTCCGCAACCTGGTCGATATTGCGTCCAAAGGAGGAAACTACCTCCTGAACATTGGTCCGACGTCGCTCGGCACGATTCCTGAACCCAGCGTCGAACGCCTGAAGGAAATCGGCGCGTGGATGGACATCTACGGCGAATCGATCTATGGCACAACCGCCTCTCCATTTCCTTCAACGCCGTGGGGCCGGTGTACGCAGAAGAGTCTTCCGACCGGCGGGACGCGGCTCTATCTTCATCTCTTTGAATGGCCGGTCGATGGACACCTGACGGTGACGGGACTCGGAACGCTGCCGGACAAGGCCGTTCTCCTCGGCTCGACACACGGTGCGCTTTCTCTTGCGTCGAGCGGCGACACCTCTGTGATCCGACTTCCCGCCGGAGCCCCCTCTTCGATCGATGCGGTGGTTGCACTCGACTTCCCCGGCAAGGTCATCGTGTTTCGGCCGCCGACCATCCCCGACGAACCGCCGGTGTTTCTCGACAGCACGGCTGTTTCGGTCATTTCGTCTGATCCTGCGTACGTCGTCCGGTATACCATCGACGGGTCCGAGCCCGATGGAAATTCCCCAGCGTACAGCGGTCCGATTCGTCTCACGGCGACGGCGACAGTGAAAGCGCGATCGTTTTTCCACGGTCGACCCGTGAGCACCGTTGCCGGAGGGACCTTCACAAAAGTCTCTCCCGGACCCGCTGTCACCCCGACGTCGTCGCTCCCCGGCCTTGCGTATTCGTACTACGAAGGAGAATGGGACGCGATTCCGGACTTCTCGACGGTCAAGCCAATCGCTACCGGCAGCACCGAAACGCTCACGCTCAAAATGAAGAAGCGGGACGAGTATTTTGGCGTGAGGTTCCGCGGGTACGTCGATGTACCGGCGACAGCGATCTACCGATTCATCCTGAGCTCGGATGACGGAAGCCGGCTCCTCATCGACGGAACGACAGTGGTGGACAACGACGGATTGCACGGATCGACGGACAAAGCGGGGTACTGTCCGCTCATGAAGGGAAAGCACGATGTCGAGGTGCTGTACTTCAACAAGACGGGGGATGCGACGCTATCCTTAATGATGGCGAAACCAGGAGAGGCGGCGAAGGAAGTCGGGAGTGGGTGGTTGATGCATTGAGCTCTCTCTGCAAGGCTTTGTCTGAACTCATCCCCCCGTCCCCCTTCTCTTAAAATGAGAAGGGGGGGTGAGCGCCTTGGTTTGAATCGCTGCAATCGTTCCCCTCTCTTTTCAAGAGAGGGGTCAGGGGTGAGTTCTTCAATGTCGTGCTCCGCGCGACACCGCTTGACACCTATCACAAACCTCGCTTGTCATCTTTCATTTAATCTGCTAATTTCGTGAGTCCCATACCTATCATCTTACGATGTATTGACATTGTTCTTGAACGGTTGTAGCTTTTTTCAAGATGGTTTCCGCAGGTGCTCCAGATTGCGACGATTATTATTAGAGAAAGAAGCAACTATAGCGGAAACGACACCGTATCCCCACCTCTTCACATCTTTGTTGGCATCGCAGGGTCGAATGTGAAAGGCGCTTCATCATTGTGCATGATGTTGCAGCCGGCGATATGTGGCTCAACATGTCGTGATTGACCTGCAAGTTCTTCCGCAGCCGCTTCAGTTCACTTTACAATGTACTCTGAACCTCCCCGCTCCCCTGATGCAGTGAGGCAATGTCCTTCCACACCCGCACCATCGGTGTGGAGAAGCAGACACGTTGTGAGCGCCAGAAGTCGTAACACTCTCCTTCGACCCGCGAATTCAGGACCAAGCTCCATCAGCCCTGAGAAATCCAGCCGGGTCTTTGAGATGTTCAGCACCTCTTTGAAATTCGGAACAGCGCAGGTCCGGGATTTTCCCGGGGGCGCAACAATTGAAAGGATTCATCGAGCGCGTATGGAAGTGACCCGGATGCCTATGAACGCTGATACACATACAACGACAACTGTCTGGAAAGACCAAAGGAAAAGGCAGACGCCGCGATCGAAAGGACTTCGCGCCCTGCTGGGGGGTGCACATATGACCAGAGTACAGGGATTCTGCAGCCATTGCTTCCCTCCGGGACGCATGCAGCGGACGTACGACTACACGCTGAAGATCCGTCTGCTCCGCCTTTTTGTCCCGTGTCAACGGGTGCGGTGTGATTCGTGCGGACACGAAGGATGGGCGCTGAGCTTGGGGTGGACCGATCTCCGGAACGGGGAGGTGCCGCCGGGCCTGCTTGTGCTTTTTTGTATCATCGCCCTGGTGTTTGCGATTTACATCGCGCGATAGGAATCAGGAATGGCACTATCATATTTTGGCGTACCATTGCAAAGCTCTTCGATTGCTCTTTGGTACGCGGTTGTTCTCCGGTCCCGATTCGAGCGGAAGACCCATGCGATGCTCATCGAGGGCGGCATCGAATCGTTTCTTCCGCTTGTCGAAGAAGTGCATACGTGGAGCGACCGGAAGAAGGTCGTCCAGGAGCCGTTGTTCCGCGGCTACCTCTTTGTACGGACTGACCTACGGCGGAAAGTCGAAATTCTCGAAAAGCCCGGCGTGGTGAGGTTTGTGGAATTCGGAGGGAAGCCGGTGTTTATCCCGGACATCCAGATTGAATGGATACGTCTGGCGCTGCGCGAGCCCAGGAACGTTCAGCGTGAACCGTACTACAGTGCGGGCGACAGGGTACGCGTGACGTCCGGCCCGCTTGCGGGGCTGGAAGGGATCATTCTTCAGACGCGCGGCCACTCGCGTCTCGTGATTTCGCTTTCATCCATTGCACAATCGTTCTCGGTGGAAGTATCGGAAGAATGTGTGGAGAAGCTGGAGATAGTTGACAGTAAACAGTCGACAGTATACAGTGGATCGTCTGGTATTCATTGCTGAGTTTCTGCTGTTTACTGTTTACTGTTTACTGTTTACTGTTCACTGTCCCCTGTTCCCTGTCCCCTGTTCCCTGTCCCCTTCTTTCTTGCGCGACCCCTGGCCGACCTTTCTCGGCCAAGATGTTCGGTTAACAGTTGACAGTAGACGCTGAATCGTCGCTGGTTTGTTTGCAGCTAATGTAAGGACGCGCTTTCGTTCGACGTCCAAGGTCATACTTCCACTCTTGGCACTCACTTCTGAGTCGCTAGGATGCCATTGGGGCTGAAGGGGCGGAGCGCGCGCAGCGAGATCGGCCACCGTGCGTTGTGAACCTCTCCTCCCGTCCCCCTCCCCTGCACATGTTGCGGCCTTTTAAGGGGAGGGGGTGCGAACGTCTTAGCATGTAACGTCACTTCCCCCCTCCCCTTAATACGCTCAAGCTGGTGCAGGGGAGGGGGCAGGGGGTGAGGTTGAGGACTAAGGGGACGCCTGCCTGCCGGCAGGCAGGGGAGGAGAGGTTCTGGAGTAACCGCGCGATGAAATCGTCAAAGTCCGCGCGTTAAGCGCTTCGCCAGCGACTCCGGCAGCCCCACCCGGCGGATCGCATCAACCGTCTTCTGAATATCGTACGACACCCGTCGGTGGCTGTACTCGCCGGTCTCCGTATCGAAAAGACCAAATGCCGCCCGCGGGTTGCCGTCACGCGGCTGGCCTACACTGCCGACCATGATCAGCCGACGGTTCTTTACCATTATCTCCACCGGGAGTTGCTCTTCCGCCTGCGCCGCGCCTTCTTCTTCTTTCGTTTCTACTTCTTCGCTGAACCCGGAGTCGACGGCAAGGAATGGATCAGCCGAGGTTGCCGCCCGACGAAACGCCGGATTCGCTGCATCGGAAGACCGGGGCACCGCATGGTCCTCTTCAAAGAGAAACGGGATATGCGTATGACCCACAAAGCAGACGCTTGTCGCGAAAGCGTTGAATGACCGTTCAACGCGTTTCTGGGTTACCAGGTAGTGAAACTTCCGTGGCGAATACGGAGAGGCGTGGACGAGTGTGATATCATCCCTTTGATAGAAGTATGGCAGGTGCCTGAGAAATCGCAGATGATCGGGGTGGGTCATCCGTTGGGCATACAGCAGTCCCTCCACCCCCTCGTTGTTGAATCGTTCCAGGGACAGTCTGCCGACCGCGCCGCTGTCATGGTTCCCGCGGACCACCGCCCGGCAGCGTCTGCGGATGAGTCCCACGCAATCGTGCGGGTCCGGTCCGTATCCGACGACGTCGCCGAGGCAATAGATCTGTTCGACCCCGAGGGCATCGATCTCCTTCAGCACGGTGGTGAGCGCTTCGAGGTTGCTGTGGATGTCGGAGATAATGGCTACAAGCATAGTGAAGTAAAGGTAAAAACTATTAGTTCGATGTTCAATTGTGTGTTTTGAGAGTCCCCAAGTCCCAACGTCTTTCCGTGACGGTGAAGCCATGGATCCAGATTCGCGACAAGAACCATCGAACAATCATACCTCCCGACGCCAGGGGTATCATTCCGATGAGCATTCTTTCCAGGAACTCCTCGTGGTACTCAGGCGAGGACGCTGGACGATACTGCTCAGCACGGTGATCGTGCTTGCCATCGCCGTGCTCTACACCCTGCTCAGCCGCCCCGTGTATGAAGCAACGGCCTCCGTTCTGATCGACACGCATTCCAATGCCGGAACGGTCCCCGTCTTCGATTTCACAGGATCCGGGATCACCAACAAGATTACGAACGAATTGGAAGGTCTCCGCTCCCCCGCCACGACGGAAGCGGTCGCGCAGGCACTGATCGACAGGAAGTTCATCGACAACACGAATCAGCGCCCGATCGCAATCATCCATGATCGAGACTCGGCCACGGTCATGTCGTCGGTCCCGATCATTGCGGAGCGCCTGGAGAACGTCGTCGACTTCGCCCCCGTGAAGGAGTCTGATGTCATCAAGATCACCGCGCGCAGCCATGATCCGGTGGAAGCGAGCCTCATCGCGAACACGTATGTTCAGGTCTATTCGAATCGCGATGTGAGCTCGAGCCGCGCCAAGCTGCAGACGGTCCGGGATTTTCTGCAGAGTCAACTGGGCACGAAACATCATCAGCTTGACAGCATCGAGCAGTCATTGCAGTCCTACATGGCGAAGTCCGGCATGGTGTCTCTCGATGCGGAGGCGGACCGCGTCGTCAATCAACTGTCCCAGCTGGAAGCCACCAGGGACGGGCTCGAAGGTGAAATTGCTTCCCATCAGAAGACCCTGGCATCGCTCAAGGCAGAATTCACCACCCAGGAACCGAATGTCGCGAAAGCGATGAGCGAGCAGAACGATGGGTATATCCGACTGGTCCAGGGGCAGCTCGCGCGATTGGAAGTTGAGCGGGACCTCATCGCTCCGCAAAAGGACGCGAAGGCGAGCGGAGAGGACGCAAGGTCGAGCAGGCTCAACGACCTGGAGACGCAGATCAGCCAGCTGCGAAAGACGTTGCGCGCCCGTACGGAATCCTTACTCGGCTCCGTGATCCCCGAAAGCCGTGAAGCCAACACCATGCAAGGCTATGCCGCGATCCTTGGTCAGCTCAAGCAGCAAATCATCCAGGAACAGATAGAACTCGACGGGCTCGAGGCGAAGAAGGGTGCGTTGAATCGCGTCATCAAAGATTATGACCGGCAATTCAATCAGATCCCTCAGAAGAACATCAAGTTTGCGAAATTGCAGCGCGCCAGGCTGAGCACGGAAAAACTCTATCTCCTCGTCGAAGAGAAATATAATGAAGCGGGCATCACCGAGAGCTCCGAATTCGGCTCTGTCAATATCATGGCCGCTGCAAGCGTTCCTCTCCGACCGATCAGCCCGAAGCCTCTTCTGAATCTGGCGATCGGTTTGCTGCTTGGGATTGCGGGCGGCATCGGGATCACGATCATGCGCTCAAGCCTCGATACCCGGTTGCGGAGCCCTGACGACTTGAAGCGCATCGGTATCACGCCGATCGGCGTAATCCAGCGGATGCAGAAGGGAACACCCGCGGTGCTCACAGGGAAGAATGGAGGCTCGCGAGACAAGCCTTTCGAACCCTCCCTTGTCGTCTATCACAATCCCCTCCTCTCGGACTCGGAGGGATACAGGCATTTGCGCACGTCGATCCAGGACACGGTGAACAAAGAGCCGATCGGCGTTATCGCCCTCACCAGTGCAAACCAACAGGAGGGGAAGTCCACCGTGATCGCAAACCTCTCCCTGTCGTTTGCCCTCATGGAAGGGAAATGCCTCCTGATCGATGCCGACCTCAGGCGCCCCACCTTGCACAAATTGTTCGGACTTGAACGCGAGCCGGGATTAGGGGAGATCCTCGCGGGAAAAGATGGAAATCTCGAAGCGATACACAGGGGAGTTGTGGAGAACCTCGATATCCTCACGGCGGGCAATGCCGTGGATAATCCTGCAGAGCTTCTCGCCAAGCACACCATGGTGGAATTCATCCAAAAGGTCCGTTCCCGGTATCGCATCGTCCTCCTGGATACTCCGCCCCTCCTGATGGTGACCGATGCAGGAATAATGGCACGGGAAGTCGACGGTGTTCTCGTCGTGACCGAATCCGGCGGCACAACGGCCGAAATGCTGGAGGCAATCAGCGAGCGGCTGAAGGGCCAGCACTGCAATTTCCTTGGCTACGTGCTCAACAAGTTTGATGCGAGATCGGCGTACGGCAGCCGTCAATATGGATACCGGGTCGGCTATGGCCCGTACGAATACCGGTCCTCAAAAAAGCTGAAAAACCTGTATCAGGGATGACAATCGACAGGTCAGATCGAAAGGAAGAGTGTATGTCCGCAGACTTGCTCCAGAGGATCCGTAATCATCATGCCACCATCGGCGTCGTCGGGATGGGCTACGTCGGTCTCCCGTTGATTCTTGCCTTTGTCAAGAAAGGGTTCTGCGCCGTAGGACTCGATATCGACGGGAACAAAACCCGGGCCCTCAACAACGGCGAATCCTATATCCGCCACATCGGCCGCGAACGAATCACAGCGGCTGTTGCGACAGGACGATTCAAAGCGACTTCCGACTACACCCTTGCGAAGCAGTGCGACGCCGTCCTCATCGCCGTCCCCACCCCGCTCAACCGGAACCGGGAGCCGGACATGTCGTACATCGTCAGCACCTGCGAAGCGTTGGCTCCTCACGTCAGGGCCGGTCAATTGTACGTCCTCGAGTCCACCACGTATCCGGGGACCACGGAAGAAGTGGTCGTCCCGATTCTCGAGCGTACGGGCTTGAAGGCGGGGAAGGACTTCTGGGTGGCGTTCTCCCCTGAACGGGAGGATCCCGCGCGGACTGACTACACGACGGAAACGATCCCCAAAGTCATGGGGAGCGACACGAAGGAGGGCCTGGACCTCGTGTGTGCTCTTTATGGGGAAGTTGTCACGACGGTTGTCCCGGTATCAAGCACGAAGGCGGCCGAGGCGACGAAGATTCTCGAGAACACGTTCCGGGCGGTCAACATCGCGCTGGTGAACGAGCTGAAGATGACGTTCATGAAGATGGGGATCGATATCTGGGAGGTGATCGAAGCGGCAAAGACAAAACCGTTTGGATTCATGCCGTTCTATCCCGGCCCGGGGTTGGGCGGACACTGCATCCCGATTGACCCGTTCTACCTCACCTGGAAAGCGCGCGAGTATGAAGTCGCAACACGGTTCATCGAACTCGCCGGCGAAATCAACAGCTCGATGCCGGACTTTGTCGTCCGGCGTGTCATGGACGTCCTGAATGTCCATGGGAAAACCCTCAACTCGTCCCGTATCCTCCTCCTGGGACTCGCGTACAAGGCGAATGTCGACGACGACAGAGAATCCCCTTCGTATCGTCTCATCAAGATCCTCGAAGAACATGGCGCCGCGGTAAGCTACAACGATCCCTACGTTCCGGAGATCCGTATGACGCGGGAATGGCCGGAATACGCGGGCCGGAAATCCGTCGACGTCAGCGGCGACTTTGATCTGATTCTGATCGTGACGCCGCACGACGACTACCGGAAAATGGATTTCGCCTCGATGGGCGTCCCTGTTGTGGATACGAGGCATATCGTGAGCGAGAGGGCAGCGAATGTCTTTGCTGCGTGAAAGGCAGGGGACAGGGAACAGGGAACAGGGGACAGTAGGCAGTAGGCAGTACGCAGTAGGCAGTACGCAGTAGGCAGTAGGCAGTAGGCAGGGGACAGTAAACGCAGGACGCCGGTAGGCGCGTCACGGAAAGCGCTCATCAATGATCGTGGAGTTGCTGAAGAGATTTGGCATCCGTCATGGACGTAATGTCGGCTGGTCGCTCCTGGGCCAGGTCGCACCGGTTCTCGCGGCATTCATCGCATTGCCGATCCTGGTGCGCCTGCTCGGCACGGAGCGTATAGGACTGCTGTCGCTCATTACCATCGTGGTGGGGTATTTTTCGCTTCTGGACCTCGGTCTCAGTCGCGCCGTGACGAATGCCGTCTCGGGAGCGCTCGGACGCGAGGAACTCGAGCGGGTTCCCGTGCTCCTGTGGAGCGCTGCGAGAATCCAGCTCGTGATCGGCCTGGCGTCGGGCATTCTGTTGTTCGTCTTCGCTCCCCTGCTCGCCGCAGATGTCTTCAAGATTTCAGCGGACCTCCGGATCGACGCCCAACAGAGTTTGATGGTGTCCGCCGCGACGCTGCCGCTGGTCCTCGTGTCCAGCACGCTGGTCGGCCTTCTTCAATCGCTGAAGAGATTCGACATCGTCGTTTCGATTCAGGCACCGGCAAGCGTTGCCAATTTCCTCCTTCCTGTTGTCAGCGCTTTGTTATGGAAAAGTCTGACGATTGTGGTCCTGGTGCTGGCAGTAACACGATTGGTCACGACGCTGCTGCTCCTCCGATCGGCAGTGAAAGAGTTTCCGGGGATCCGGAAGATCCAACCCTTTGACCGGCGCGAGTTCATCGGGCTCTTAAGATTCGGCGGGTGGCTGAGCGTATCGACGGTGGTCAATCCGATCATGGGATATATGGACAGATTCCTGATCGGCGGCTCGCGGGGAACGACGGATGTTGCATACTACAGCATCCCCGGAGACGCGATATCGAGACTCCTCATCGTTCCTTCAAGTCTCTCGCAGGTCATCTTCCCCGCGTTCAGCAGCAAGAACGAGCATTGGGGGAACCTGTTCCGGCAGTCCATGCTGCTCACGATATGCGCATTGGTCCCTCCGGTCCTGGTGGTCCTGTTCTTCGGACCGTACCTCTTGTCGCTCTGGATGGGCGCCGACTTCGCGAGCCATAGCAGCCTGGTCCTGCAAATCGTCTCCGTAGGGATACTGGCGAACGGCATTGGATTTGTCCCTTCGACGTTCCTGCAGGCCGCGGGCCGGCCGGATATCACAGCGAAGCTCTCACTTGTCGAACTGCCCCTCTACGCAGTGCTGGCGTTTGTCCTCATCCGGGGCTATGGAATTGTCGGGGCGGCCGTTGCGATCGACGTCCGGTTTATCGTGGATGCCGTGGCGCTGCTTGTCCTCGCGAAGATGGTGCTGACGGAAAACGACCGGAATTCGCTGGAGCAATCATCGCCTGTTCCACTCGTGCATCCGGAGACGCAAATCCTCGAGTAACGCATGACGAACGAGCAGCTGTGGCCGATGGATGTCTCCGTAGTCTACGTCAACTGGAACGTCCGCGCGCTGCTGGAAGAGAGTATCGCATCGGTCCTGCGAAATGCCGGCGCTCTGAAAATTGAAATCATCGTCGTGGACAATGCTTCCAGCGATGGAAGCGCGCAGTCGATCCGGCAACGATTTCCCTGCGTCGTGGTGATTGAAAATTCCGCAAACGTGGGCTTCGCGAAAGCGAACAATCAAGGGTTCGCCGCCGCGAAAGGCAACTATGTCTTCGCGCTGAATCCGGACACGGTGGTCCAGGGCTCTGCGATAGCGAAATTGAAAGAGTGCCTTGACCTGCACCCGTGGATCGGGATGGTCGGCCCCAGGCTCTTCTGGCCGGGCGGAGAAACGCAGATCATCTCTGCGAGACTCGTGTATTCGCTGGGGGCGGCGCTGTGGTGGGATGCGCTGCGCCTTCACCGGATCCCGTTCCTCAGGAAACTGATCACCAGGAAGTTCATTTCACCGTACGACTACCGGAACACCCAGCCCGTCGAAGCCATCTCGGGCGCAGCAATGTTCCTTCGCCACGACCTTCTCCGTACCCTCGGAGGATTCGAGGAGTCGTTTCTCTTTTGCGGAGAGGACAACGACCTCTGCGTCAGGGTACGACGATCGGCGTATGATGTGTTCTATCTGCCGGAGGCAGAAGTCCTCCATTATGGCGGGCAAAGCAGCAGTCAGGCGCCTCTCCGATCAGTGGTCAACGGCATTCTGAGCGATGAGCTCTTCATCCGCAGGACCTTCGGCAATACCAGGGCGAGAATGTTTAAGCTGATCTCCTGTTTCCTGAGGATCCCTGCAATGCTCGTCATAGCGATTGCGAAGTTTGCCTTCGGACAGGAATCCGGCGAGGAGTTTCAGAGAAAAGTGAAGACGGCGATAGCGATTGCAAAGTGGCGACCGGTTCAATAGCAGGGCTCTCCACAATGACACAAGGATTGAAGGCGGAAACTGCAGGCACGAGACTTCGCGCCGACATGCGAAGGGCATATGCACTGACCTCCGGCAGTCGGAAGAGTCGCCTGGTCGGGCTTATCTTCGCGCCGGGAGTGAGAGCAATTATCATTTTCCGGTTCGGCGAATGGCTGCGGAGCGCACCGCGGCTGTACAGGACGTTCCTTCATCCCATCTACTTTTTCCTCAACAGAAGGATGAACCGCATCTGGGGGATAAACCTTGACGAAGGGACGGCGATAGGGGGCGGGTTCATGATATTTCACTTTGGAGGAATTTTTGTCGGTGCAGGAGTGACCATCGGCGAGAATGTCGGGATCTCGCACGACGTCACTCTTGGAGTCGGTGGAAACGGTCAGTTCCGGGGATTCCCGGTCATCGGCAGCAACGTCTACATCTCTCCCGGCGTCGTCATCGCGGGAAAGATCACGGTTGGGAACAACGTGAAGATTGCCCCCAATTGTGCTGTCGACAGGCATGTTCCCGACAACTGTCTTGTCCATCCAGGGCCGGCCCGCATGGTCATGTTCTCCGCTTTTGAAAATGAAGACTCGATCCCTTCGTGGGGCCGGTGCCCTGCTGAAGTGACGACCCCCTCACGTGCGGCTGGAACGGGAGAGATCTGATGGCCCTGAGCGCATGAAGATCGCTCTTCTGATCCCGAACCTGATGGGTGGCGGGGCTGAGCGCGTCATGGTGAACCTCGCCGAGGGGTTCCGATCCGAAGACTGGACCGTGCACATGGTCCTGCTCGAGCCCGTTGGCGAGTACATGGAACTCCTTCCCGCAGGTGTTTCGGTTGTCAACCTCAAGAGCAGGGGGATGATTCGCGGCATCCCGGCGCTTATCAAGTATCTGCGCGCTGAGCGACCGGACGTCATGGTCTCCGCGATGGAGTATGTCAATCTCGTCGGTTTGGTTTCCCGGTTTCTTGCGCGCGTCCCCACGCGAACGATCCTCACCGTTCACGTAACGCTTTCCCAGACTGTCCTGCACACACGATCATTCAAGGAGAAACTTCTCCCGGTCCTGATCCGGATGCTTTACCGGTTTGCATCAGCGGTCATTGCGGTTTCGCGCGGAGCAGCCGATGATCTGGCCCGCGTCACCGGAATCCCGCGCGATACGATACGCGTCGTCCACAATCCCGTTCTCACGCCGTCCATCGAGAGCAAACGCACCGAACCTGTCGACCATCCGTGGTTTGCGCCCGGCCAGCCACCGGTGATTCTCGGAGTTGGGAGGTTCGTCCCCCAGAAAAACTTTCAGACGCTGATCCGGGCTTTTTCCGTCGTGAGGGCTGCGCGGGAATCCCGGTTGGTTCTCCTCGGCAACGGGCCTCTTCGGGACGAATACCTCACGCTCGCGCAAGCGCTGGGGGTCGAGAATGACGTAGGCATGCCGGGCTTTGTGGACAATCCCTATGCGCTGATGTCGAGGTCATCGGTCTTTGTCCTCTCTTCGAGCTGGGAGGCACTCCCGACAGTGCTGATCGAGGCGCTCGCCTGCGGTACGCGTGTTGTCTCCACGGACTGCGCAAGCGGGCCGCGGGAAATCATCAATCTGGCCGGCACGGGAGCGCTCATCCCTATCGGAGATCACCAGGCGATGGCACGCGCGATCCTGAACTCTCTTGATGCTCCACCGATGCCTGTTCGTGACGCGTTCCTCAATGCGTTCGACTCCCGCGCCGCGGTGCGCAACTACGTCGGGATCATCAACCAACTTGTTCCATGATGAGCCGCCTCGCATATTTCCTCGCCCTCGCGATGATCGCCAGCGTGGCATTCGTCCAGATGCCCCTGCCCGGGATCTTCGGCACACCAAGCAGGGTCATCGGCCTCCTGTTGCTCATCACCTGGGCTTTGACGCTGCCGACACGGAAGGGCTATCGCATTCCCGTCGGGTTTCATGTCGCCTTCTTCGCATTTGTCGTCTGGAACATCGTCAGCCTTCTCTGGACGCCCACGTTTGGCGTCGCCATGGAAAAGATCCAACGGTATACGCAGGCGTTCCTGGCGTCCATTATCCTCTGGCAAATTCTGGATCATCGGCGTCAGGTCCTGAATGCGTACCAGGCTCTCGTTGTCGGGGCCCTTGTTGCGATCGGAATGACTCTCCTTGACTACGCGCACAATCTCTCGGTGTACGCGTCGGTCGGTCGCTATGCCGCCGCCGGATTTGACCCGAACGAACTGGGCATCCAGGTCGTCATGACCATCGCCCCCGCGGCGTTTCTTCTCACGTCGACCGAATACAAGAATCCGATCTTTCGCATCGTCAATGCCGTGTACCCGCTGGCGGCAATCTTCGCGGTCTTCCTGGGTGGCTCGCGCAGTGCCGTTCTGGCATCCATCCCGTGCCTCATCTATCTGCTCATCACGATGAGAACGCTCGGGTACAAGGGATATGCACTGCTCGGCTTGACCATCGTGTGTGCCGTCGCCGGGATCTCCAGATTTCATCTTACGGATTCCATCATGAGGTTTGCCGGCATCATGACCTCTGCTTCCGTGGATGGGTTCACCGGCCGGTTGGAATTGTGGAAGGGCGGGGCACATCTCTTTCTTCAACATCCCGTCCTTGGAGTGGGACTCGGGGGTTTTTCACAGTCAGTCTTTCCTCTCGTGGGAATCGATGAGGTGGCTCACAGTACGTTCATTTCGGTTGCCTCCGAATTGGGCACGGTCGGCGTGCTCCTGCTTCTCCTGGTCCTCGGAAATCTCGTCGTGCTGATTGCAAAATCTCCCCGGGACATACGATGGATGTCCATCGTGTTGCTCCTCAGTTGGGCTATCGGAGCCGCTTCCCTTTCGTGGGAAGACGTTCCTCAGACCTGGCTCGTCATTTCGCTCATCGCGTGCGGAAGCCTCACGCGGGATCAAAAGGAGTATCTCGAAAGTGACCAAGCGTCGGGTGTGACATCATGAATTTTCGAACCTTCTTGATGCTCGTGCAGTCCGATTTGTACCGGCATTCGAGAACAAAGAGCGGGAGAGCGTTTCTATCGGCCGTCCTCCTGGTGCCGGGTTTCACGTACACATTTTGGTATCGCTTTGCCACCTATCTCAGCAACAGCCCGATGTACCGATGGTGGGCGGGCGTCGTGGCAAGGCTGATGCTGAGACACCTGATGCACAAGTACGGGATCTACATCCCGCGGAACACCAGGATCGGCCCCGGGTTGTATCTCGGTCACTACGGCGAGATCGTTGTCCACGACGCCGCGGTCATCGGCAAGAACTGCAATATCTCGCAAGGGGTCACGATCGGTCAGACGAACCGGGGAGGTCGGAAAGGGATCCCGACTCTGGGAGACAATGTCTTTATTGGCCCGGGGGCAAAGGTGATCGGGAGAGTATCCGTCGGCAACAACGTGGCGATTGGCGCAAACTGCGTCGTGACAAAGGACATTCCGGACAATGCCGTTGTCGTAGGGATCCCGGCGAAAGTCGTTTCGCTCGAGGGCTCAGGGGGATATGTGGACAACACGGACTACTGAAGGGACCGCGCACCGCTCATTTCAGGAGCACCATGCGCCTGACCTGCATGGCATTCGCGGACTGCAAGAGACAGAGGTAAACACCCGACGCAATCCCCGAACCGTTCCACGTCACGATATGATGCCCCCCGCTGACGACGCCGTTCACGAGACGTGCGACGACAGTGCCGACGGTGTTGACGATGGAGAGCGTCACGTGAGAGGTTGTCGCGACGGAGTATTCGATCGTTGTCGATGGATTGAAAGGATTTGGATAGTTCTGGAAGAGCCTGAAGCTCTCTGCAATTGGACCGGAAGCATCGACCCCGCTACTTGACGGTCCGGCATAGAAACTCAATGCCGGGGAAAACGGGCCGGCGGTTTGTCCGTCAATCACCCGCACCCTCCAATAGTAGACTCCCGGTGTAGTGATGGAGTCGAACTTGAACGAGGATCCTACCGTCAACGTGTCGAACTCGGTCTGCGCAAAGATGCTGTCTTTGGAAAGTTGTGTCTCGAACACCTGCGCGACCTCGGGGCTCCATTGAAATGTGACCGACCCCATGAGATGCCCTGAATTGGGATTGGGGCTGATCGGCGTCGGGGGATGCAATGCCGAAGGATGACGAAGCACCAGCACAAACGCTCCGAACTGCGGGAACGTGGTGTGCGGAGTAACGCCGGCGATGGCCTGGGACACCGTCCAGCGAGTGGTCATCATCGGGATGGCGATGCTTCCGTCCGCGCTGACTTTGGTCGTGAACCGTTGGTCACCGTAGATATTCTGGGCGTTATAGAGGTCGACGGAATCCCCTGCGTACGCGAAGCCGGCAGGAGTGAGCCGCACGGAATCCCGTCCGCTCCAGTTGAACACGACGACATTCGCGCGTGACGGATCGTAGCCGTTCACGCGGACGATGCTCGTATCGCCAGACGCAGGCGCCGACGCAGCATAGATGTTGTCGGGGTATGATGAAGACGAGAATCCGGCAAGGGTGCCGATGATCCTGTTGTTCCGTAGTTGAAGGTTCGAGCAGTTCACCAGCTGCAATGCAGTTTCACGCGACGAGCTGCCCACAAACCAATTGTCGATCACCGCGGCTGATTGTTGGCCGGCTTCCCAACCGATGTTCGTTCCGCCGAAATTGCCGCTGTTCGGACTTCGAAAGACGTAATTCCCGACAACGGAATCCCCGACAGCCATGCGGGTCCCCATCGTGCCGACGATGAGGTTCCACCCGCCGCCGACCTGGGAAGAGACTCCGGAATTAAAGATCACGTTGCCGCTGAGCGTCATGTTGTCGGCATATTGCGTCTCCGAGCCGTATGCTTGTATGCCGTTCGCGAAGCCATTGAACAGGATATTGTCCGCAATACGCTTACGGTCGGTTTGGTTCATGACGTAGATGCCATGGCCGTGCCCGCGATCTGACGCATCGAACCCGTTATTATAGATGATGTTGCCGTAGATTTCTCCGCCGACGGCTTCCTTCCAGAAGCCGAACCCATTGACAAAGTCATGGATCACGCAGTTGATGATCTTCAGACCCGGGAGATTCTGACCGATCTGAGCGGTGCAAATTCCGCTCCCGAAGGATTGGTCCGCTCTTGTTGCAGGCGTTCCGCGGAACTCGAGGCCCCAGAACCAGGTATGCTGGCAGGTTCTCCCGAGAAGAAAGACGATCCCCTCGGGCGGGTTGATCCCCCCTTCGATCGCGACGTGATCCTGTTGAAAACCCCTGACAACAATAGGGCTCGTTTGGCTTCCTTGCAGCCATGAGGTAAACGCGCCGTGATAGACTCCGGAATGGACCCAGATGGTGTCGCCCGGGTGAACTGTGGATGGCTGGTTCAGCGCAGTCTGAAGGTCCCAGGGGCTGGTGTAGCTGCCGTTCCCCTGTGCTGTCCCTTGCGGAGTTACATGAAAAGAAGAGCCGTACATCAGAAGGCCATCTGACCCTGTCAGCAGGGCAATAACAAGCACAAAAAACAATTGTTTGGCTGGAGCGCTCCCCACCCCAGCGATGCGTCTGCTCAGCATCATCAAACTGCTCCCCTGTAGTTCCACCCCAGATGGATACGCGACCAGGCTCAGGACCTTCTCTATACCAAGTTCAATGCGCATGCCATCATTCCTTTCGGACGATTATGCCATTATTGTACGTAATTATATCGTTAGAAACAAGTCATCCGCATTTTTTCGCTAATCTTTTGTAAGCATTACAAATCAACTTTGTAATCCTTATCACAGCTTTCAAGAAAAGCACTATTCCGAAAACTTCCAGCCGTAATCGGTGAACCGTGCCGGAATTGAAATTGACCAGGTGCGCGGATATTCATGCAATCAAAGAACGCGTCCTCTGTACTGTTCGTCGGGAACTATCTTTCTCCTCTTCCCGGAGTCAGGCCCGTCGGCGATCTGATCGTCTCCGGACTCAGAAGTCGCGGCTGGGAAGTGTACACGACTTCGGCTGTGTCAAGCCGGTTCCTCAGACTCGTGGACATGCTTCGGACGGTCTGGTCGCACAGACACGATTGCTCGGCGGCGCAGGTCGACCTCTTCAGCGGCAAGGCGTTCTTCTGGGGGTATTGCAGTTGCCTGCTTCTCCGTCTGCTTCGAAAGCCGTTTATCATTTCGCTTCACGGCGGGAACCTCCCCTCCTTTTCGAAGAGGCACGTGCGAGTTGTCCGAGGCACCTTGCGTATGGCCGCCGCAACAACTGCGCCCTCACCGTTTCTCGCGGACGCGATGCGAGACTATTCAAAGGGTATTGCTGTTCTTCGCAACCCTGTTGATCTTGATGCATTCCAGTGGCGCAAAAGGACGAGGTTCTCTCCTTCCATCATCTGGGTGCGTGCATTCCATTCGGTCTACGATCCGGCGACTGCAATCCGGGTGGTGGGGCGGCTGAAGAAGGAGTTTCCTGACGTTCGCCTGACGATGCTGGGCCGGGACAAAGGAGATGGATCGTGGCAGGAAGCGCACCGACTCATCAAGGATCTCGGTCTCGAGGAATTGGTCAGCATGACCGGTGGCGTCGACCCGGATGACGTCCCCACGTATCTCCAGAACAACGATATCTTCCTTAACACATCGACGGTCGACAACGCCCCTGTCAGCATGATCGAGGCGTTGGCTTGCGGTTTGCCGGTCGTATCGACAAACGTGGGCGGAATCCCGGATCTGGTGCGTAACGGAGAGTCTGCTCTTCTCTGCAATCCAGGAGACGCCGCCGCGTTGACCGACTCCATCGCCCGCATCGTTCGCGATCCGGCTCTCGGCGGATGTCTGGCCGGAGAAGGCCGGAAGGTTGCCGAGAGTTCAGACAAGAATATCATCGTCACGCAATGGGAACGGTTGCTTCACGATCTGACCGATTGACATCGGAGCAATGATGAACTCCCGCGACCTCCATCGTACGCTTCTCTCCCGGTCGATCACCTGGTTCGATCGCACGCTGCTTCTCCCGCTCTCCGATCGGGTAACCGGCTCCCGGATGATGCAGCGGCTCAAGTTCCTTGAGACGGCCCAGTACTGGCCGCGCGATCGGGTGAGAGAAGAGCAGACGAGGCTCCTGCAAAACGTTCTCCGCCTCGCGTATCGCGAAGTGCCATTCTACCATGAGCTCTTCGACCGGCATCGCGTTGACATTGATACCATCCGCTCGGCCGCCGATCTCGTCCGACTTCCCATCGTCACAAAGGACCTTTTCAGAAAGTCTCCGGAGAACTCGCTCACCCGCCCCACCGGGCAGGCGGTGTACCGTTCCTACACTTCCGGTTCCACCGGGAAGAATTTCTTCGTGTTCGAGGATGCGCGCACTGCCGGATGGTACCGCGCCACGTTCCTGTTGACGCTCGAGTGGGCCGGCTGGCATATCGGGGACCGGCACCTTCAGACCGGCATGAATCTCGACAGGGATTTCCAGCGCAGGATGAAGGACATGCTGCTGCGGAGTTATTATGTGTCGGCGTTTGACCTCAGCGACAAGAGCCTGTCGACCATCCTGGACATTATCGAGCGGAAGAACATTCTGCATGTTTTCGGTTATCCCGGCAGTCTTTACTACCTCGCTCTCCGGGCACAAAAAGTCGGCTGGAACACGAAACTCAGAAGCCTTGTCTCCTGGGGTGATAATCTGCTTCCCACGCATCGAGCGCTCATCGAATCGACCTTCAGAACCAAAGTCTACGACTCGTATGGATGTGCGGAGGGATTTCAGGTGGCGGCGCAGTGCGGGCATAACGCAGACTACCATCTTCACGACTTCGACGTCGTGGTGGAGTACGTCAGGGAAGACGGGAGTCCTGCGGACCGGGATGCGATGGGCGGGGTTGTGGTGACCAGGCTTGAAGCCGGCCCGATGCCGTTGATCCGCTATCGCACCGGCGATGCCGCGGTCCGCGGATCGTCGGACGTTTGTTCCTGCGGCAGGTCGCTCGGTCGGATGGCTGCCATACGCGGAAGAGAAAGCGACGTCATCGTCACCCCGGGGGGAAATCGTTTGATCGTTCACTTCTTCACCGGAATCCTCGAGCATTTCAAAGAAGTGGAATCGTTCCAGGTTGTTCAGCACGAGCAAGACGCGATAACCGTTAGGGTTGTGCCTGCACAGCCGGGATGGTCGGCGAGCACAGGAGACCTCATTCGCCAATCGCTCGTGAGCAAAGGGGCCGATGGGATGAATATCACCGTGCAGCCGGTAAATTCGATCCCATTGACGAACGCGGGGAAGCGGAAATTTGTGGTTTCCTACTCCGCCCCTGTCGACACACCGGTTCAAAGCATTTCATGAATCAGGGGGGAACCTGAGATGCCTGCCATATCTTCCAATGAACTACCGCTTGTGTCCATCGTCATGCCTGCGAGGAGCGAGGCGAAGCTCATCAGCCGCGTGCTCGAGGCGTTGGTTTCCCAGACGTATCCGGCAGCCCTGCTGGAGGTGATTGTTGCGGATGGGATGTCGACCGATGGAACGCGCGAAATGATCCAAAGCTATTCGGACAGGGTCGGACGGCTGCTCATTGTCGACAACCCGAAGTTCACGGCCGGAGCGGGACTGAACGCAGCGATCCGGGAAGCCCGGGGAGAGATCATCATTCGTGTCGACGGCCACTGCATCATCCGTCCTGACTATGTCATGAATTGTGTTCGTCACCTTGCCCTCGGCGAGGCAGATTGCGTTGGCGGCAGCGTGTACACCGTGGGAGATACGCCGGTTGCGAAAGCGATTGCGGTCGCGATGGGAACAAAATTCGGTGTCGGGAATTCGGCGTTCAGAACGGAAAAAGACGTCACCAAGCTGGTGGACACCGTCCCATTCCCCGCATATCCAAAGCGGGTCCTGACCGACTGCGGGCCGTTCGACGAAGAGCTTGTCCGGAACCAGGACGACGAATACAATGCCCGTCTTCGCGAGCGGGGCGGGAAAGTCCTGCTTGCGGCCGATGTCAAGTCCGAATACTACGGACGGTCATCGATCCGATCGCTCTGGAGTCAGTACTTCCAGTACGGCTACTACAAAGTCCGCGTGATGCAGATGCATCCCCGGCAGGCTTCCTTGCGTCAGTTTGTTCCCCCGGCATTCGTGCTCTTACTTTCAGCGCTCGCACTCTCAAGTTTCTTCTCTGAAGCGGGATGGAGTGCATTCCTGATTCTCAGTATCGCGTATCTCTTCGCAAATCTTTCGGCATCGCTGATCGCATCGTCCAGGACCAGCTGGACGCTTCTTCCTCTCCTCCCGATTTGTTACGCGACACTTCATTTTGCGTACGGCTTCGGTGTTCTGGGAGGATTGGGCAAACTGGGCTTTGGTGGGAAGCAAAAACTTACTGACGTCGGCGGGGTCAATGTCTGAACCTCACCCCGCCTGCTCCGCTGGAGGCGGACTTCGACCGGGAAGGCCCGCCCATCTCCCCATCTCCCCTCCCCTTCGCACTTCCTATTTATAGGCAAGCACACGAGGTGCCCCAATGTGGTGCGCCCGTCGATTTCGTTCACTTTTCATTGATGGCAAGACCATGGATTCAGAGCAGCAAGAACACTCCTCGAACAACCACCATCACGTCCACAGCAACGAGTGGACCCTCCAGGAGCTGCTTGTTGTGCTCCGGCGGGGAAGGTGGACGATCCTCCTCAGCACGGTGATCATCCTTACTGCCGTGGGACTGTATACGTATTTCACGAAGCCCGTCTACGAAGCCACGGCTTCTGTCTTGATCGACAACAAGTCAAAGGCCGGATCGTTTCCCGTGTTCGACCTTTCGGGTTCGGGTTTGACGACAAAGATCACGAACGAACTTGAGACGCTCAGGTCTCGGTCGCTGGCCGAGGCGGTGGCCCAGTCGCTGAAGGAGAAGAAGTATGTTGATGAAGAGCATAGGAAGCCGATTCAGATCGTTCGTAATCCCGAAGGGGACACTGGGGCTGTGCAACTTTCAACAATCTCGGAAATTGCCAAACGCCTCGGGAATTCGGTCGAGTTCTCCCCTGTCAAAGAATCCGACATCATAAAGATCACTGTTCGGAGCAACGACCCCGATGAAGCAACGCTGATCGCGAATACCTACTCGCAGACTTACTCCGACCGCGATCTGAACACCAGCAGGATGAAATCCCGCGTGGTGCGGGAGTTCCTTCAGAGTCAATTAGGATCAAAACACCAGCAACTCGACAACGCTGAGCGGACTCTGCAATCATACATGACGAGATCCGGTGTTGTTTCCCTTGACGCTGAAACCGATCGGGTGGTGAAGCAGCTCTCGCAACTGGAAGCCACACGGGATGGGCTGGAGGTGGATATTGCCTCTGCCCAAAAAACCCTCGCGTCGCTCAAGGCGGAGCTGGCAGTTCAGGAGCCGAATGTGGCGAAGGCAATGGGCGAATCGAACGATGCGTACATCAAATTGCTTCAGTCACAGGTCGCCCGCCTTGAGGTGCAGAGAGACCTCATCGTTTCGCAGAACACCGAGGAGAGTGCCACACAGGTGACCTCTGACCGCCGTCAAGCTCAATGATCTTGACCGGCAAATCGCGCAATTAAAGAAGACCTTGAAGAGTCGCACGGACAGTTTCCTCGGATCAATAGTCCCGGAAAGCCGTGAGAACACCGGATCGCAAGGATCTGCAGGCGTGTTGGGCCAGTATAAGCAGAGGATCATTGAGCAGCAGATTGCGCTCGACGGATTGATCGCCAAGAAAGAAGCTCTGTCCAACGTTATCGTCGACTATGAACAGCAGTTCAACATGATTCCGCGAAAGAGTATCGAACTCGCAAAGCTCCAACGTACTCGACTGAGTAGCGAAAAGCTCTATCTTCTCGTTGAGGAGAAATTCAATGAGGCAGCAATCACCGAGTCCTCTGAATTGGGATCTGTGAATGTCATCGATCCCGCGGTGGCATCCCCCGACCCCATAAGACCTCGTGTTAATTTGAACATGGCTATTGCCTTTTTGTTGGGAATTGGAGGTGGTATCGGAATCACTCTTGTTCGAGCAAGCCTGGACACCAAATTGCGATCGCCGGATGACCTGAAGCGGCTCGGTGTTACTCCTCTCGGCATAATCCAGCGGATGGAAAAGAAGGTTCTCAAAGGAATGACCGGGCCCAATGGCGGAGGAGCCGCGAAATCGTTCGATCCGCGCCTCGTGACCTACTACAACCCGCTTCTTTCGGATGCCGAGGGGTATCGTCATCTCCGGACCGCCATTCAAGATTCAGTAGAGAAGGATCCTCTTGGGGTGATCGCAATCGCGAGCGCAAGCCCGCAGGAAGGGAAATCCACGATCGCTTCCAACCTCGCGGTTTCCTTCTCCCTTATGGAGGGGAGATGCCTGTTGATCGACGCCGACTTGCGTCGGCCGTCCATCCACGAAATCTTCGGTCTTCAGCGAGGTCCCGGGCTTACGCAGATCGGCGCCGGGCTGGCGGAGTTCGATGAAGTCGTGCACAGAAAGGTGCTGGACAATCTCGACATCCTTACCGCCGGCAATGCAGTGAAGAACCCGGCCGAACTTCTCGCCAAGCAGTCGATGAAAGAACTCTTCGAGAAGCTTCGCAGGCAGTATCGCATTGTCCTTGTGGACACCCCTCCTCTCCTCGCTGTAACAGACGCAGGACTGCTCGCACGGCTGGTCGACGGCGTTATCGTCGTAGTCCAATCCGGCAGCACAACGGCGGAAACGCTCGAGATCGCGGGAGAGAAGCTGAAAAGCCAACGTCACAATTTCCTTGGGTTGGTCCTCAATAGATTCGATGCGAGATCTGCGTACGGCAGTTACCGCTACGGGTACAGAATCGGTTATGGGCCGTATGAGTACACAGCCGGGAAAAAGACGAAGCGGAGAAGACACTAGTTGTGACAGGCGGAAGAACAAGCGTATGAAGTAGGACCTTAGATGTAAGAAGAAAACAGTGGGAGCAATCTGATGATCGAACCCTTTCGCCTGTCCCCTGCCCCGTATCACCCTTATATGTCCACAGTCGGCTGTCAACTGTCTGTGTGCTAAGCTGCAGATGTGGCTGAAAGGTTAGAGCGAAGCGGCGAGATATCAAACCATCGACGGTTCTATTATGGAGCGTAAGTTATGATGGGCGAACCTCTCTATGCGTACCCGAAGCTGATGAAGGCGGGACTCTGCAATATGCTGGAACCGTGGGCTACGTGCTATCTCTGGTCGCGTGATAATGGGGCAAAGATGATAGCTCCTTACTGGACGAAAATCCGTGTCGGGCCATATCTGAGGGGCGAAAGAGACAAAAGAAACTACCAGCGTTTGTTCCATCATGGGTTCCAGATCGCAGGGGTCAAACGCGCATATCTCCTATCAACTCTGAAAAGAGTTCCAATTGCCTCATACCATGGCGATCAGCAGCACAGAGGAGGTGTCATTGTTGAGTTCAGTGGAATGGGGTCGTTCTCATCGCTCATTGGAAGACATACTGAGGTAAAACGAGGTCTCCTTTCAATAACCAAGAAGAAATTCGTCCCGGAAATTGGTGAAAAGTATCCGTTTATAGGAATCCATGTCAGACTCGGTGACTACCCAGCGGCCCCCGACCCAAAACAACCGGCATTGAACTATAGACTTCCCCTGGAATGGTACGTTTCCGCTCTTCGCGAAATCCGATCAACCGCAGGTTCGACTTGCGAAGCCGTCGTATTTTCCGACGGATCCGACTCTGAACTTAAACCGCTTCTTAGCGAGCCTCTGGTGAGAAGATCTCAATATCGACATGCTATAACTGATTTACTCTCCCTCTCCGACGCCTCAGTAATCATTGGATCGTGTTCTACATTTAGCATGTGGGCTGCCTTCTTTGCGCAGACAGCAACAGTCTGGCATCCTGGTAGATGTCCTGGAAAAGTGTTCGACGAGAGTACTACACCTTTAAAATCAATAGAGCGGGCACAGAATGCCCGGTTTCCGGAAACATTTGGGAATGAAATCATCAGGTGTTTATTGAATGGTGGGAACCGCCGAATCAAGGACAATGCGGACTGAGAGATCAACCACGTTTGGGGGAAAAGCTTCGTGTCAGATAGGAATTGATATTGGTTGATGTTAGGATGCCGCTGAAAGGCGGGAGAGGTTGGCGAATATGTGTTCAGGTGGTTTCGCGCCCCGATTCATCGAATTACTGCAGCTGTCTTATTTGAGGGATTCGCTTCAAACTACTGGTCAACAGACGCCCAGATTTGGATTGCATCCTGATTGGCCATTGGTCCACATCTATTTGATCAGAACCATCTTGATCGACTGAGTGAAACCACCAGCAGTCAGTCGACAAATGTAGACTCCAGTGGCGAGCCCACGCTCGTTCAACGTAACGCTATGGTCCCCAGCCCTTTGCGTCTCATCGACGAGAATGCCGGCCAAGCGACCGATGGAATCAAAGACTTCCAGCCGAACCTTGGCGTCCGACGGCAAAAAATATCCGATCCGTGTAGAAGGGTTGAAAGGGTTAGGGTAGTTCTGAAATAGTCTGAAGCTTTGCACTTTGCTGCTGGTCTGCAAATTCTTGATCGCTGTTTGCACTCCTGGACCATCGCGAACGACAACCTTTGACGAATATGGTGGAAGCTGGATCGCAGAGGGAACGGGATTTCCATCAAGGTCGCGGAACGAATTCGACCCGAGGCCTATAGTCATAGGTTGTGCGGTGGTGTTTACGAAAGCTGGCGACTGGTAATCCGGGGCCAAATAATATCCTTTCACCATGCGTAATGCGATATTGTCCAGGTAGACGACCGAATCGGGAAAGCCAATTTGAAAGTTGATTCGACTCTGGGCGTCAGCCGTTGGCAAACTGAAAAACCACTCATAGTCTTTCGACGTTGAACTCATGGGGAAATCGACTTTCGGCGTAAGACCAGCATAAGGAGCATGGTTCTGCTGCACGAAAGCCGAGACAATTCCAGGCTGCGAAGCCCTGACACTAAATGATAGCCGGTAGCATTCTGATCCTGCGAGTGCAATTTGCGGGGAGATAGCTATTCCCCAAGAGCTCGGGGTGGCATTAAAGAGGCGAAACCGCAGGCAACCTCCGTTTAGTCCGGGATCAGTAGAGTATACTATTTCGGAGTTCTGTCCCCAACAGCTCCAGCCCGCGATATTCGACTGAAATTCTCCATTCGGCATAATATCTGGCGCACTGGAATCAGTTACTGCAAACGGGGTAACCCGCTTGTAAAGGCCTTTCGAGTTCTGATCCTGTCCGGAAAATGTCTTCCATTCCTCAAGAGAGAATTTCCTGCTCGACCAGGAAGTGGCAAGTGTTGAAATCTGAATTGGAATGTTGTTGTACGGACAGCAATAATAGTTGCTGTCGAATTTCCCGGGGAGAGTGAAATCCCCCCACGTGCTCAACTGCACAAGGACTGATGTACTGTCCAGCGGGTAAAAGACATTGCCAGCGATCAGATGACCACCGTAGTTCAGGCTCGTGTTCTGGGCAATTCCGAGTGAACCTCCGTTGTCATTCCCGCAATCATAAATCAAGTTCCCGCGAAGGGTGTCAAGAGTATTGTCAAGGTTTACAAAAATTCCCCAACTGGAAGCGCCGCGTATCGTGTTTCCTTCCACGACCATGCGATTTGAACCGCCATCCAAATAGATACCAGTTGCGTCCTTGGTCGCGGGGGGAGGAACACCATCATTATTCCCTATGACATCAACAACGATATTGTCTCGCCAGGTCGTGCCAGAAGATACTCTACCATAGGAGTATAACGCCCCTCCGTCTGCCAACTTCAATACAGAATTGGTCACGACATTGTTCTCGACAAGGTGATTCGCTCCGTCTACTCGGATCCCGATATAGCCGACACTATCGACCACGTTTTGTTTGATAACATTGTCTGAACCAAACAGTGAACAAATCCCGATCATTCCCATTGTTCCACTGATGCCGTATCCTTGAACCAGGCCTACATTCTTAACAGTATTGTTTAAGATTGTGGTTCGGGATGGGTTCTCAAGATACATGCCGCAGCCATTAACATCCCGGATGGCATTGCCATCAATAGAACAGTCGGAAATCTTCCCGACGATGTATACTCCGTTCTCGAAACTATCGGAGATATCATTTGAAATGATCCGGACATTACTGATCGAACCTGTAAAGCAGATGGCTGCTTGAGATTGACATCTGAAACCTAAGCCTTGAATCGTAATATTGCTCTGACTGCTTACAATCCCATTGTCCAGGATGCTGGCTTCCACGGTCATCTGGTTTGGATCAATGCCTTCGGGTGGATAGAAGTAGACAATATGGGAAATTGAATCACAGTACCACTCACCGGGAGAGTCGAGCTCCTCAAGCTTGTTGTCCAGATAGAAACCCCATCCCACCTTTATGGGGAAATCCGTGCCGCGTGAGAGGACGATGGTGGTTCCATCAAATGTGGAGACAGACCGACTTTCAAAAGTATAGTTGCTCGATCGGATCCGGCACGTCGCGCCATTCCAGTATCCTGATGGCTTGTTCATCCCAGCCGCAGTTATAGTCGACGAACTGTTTGTGCCTGATACGCTCAAGAATCCCGTATTGGGATACCGGGCGATGGTCATCTGAACGCCATTCGCAAAGAGGTCCTTTACGAGGGCAGGAGCTTGCGTCATGTAGATCGAGCCCTTGTATGCGGTCCAGCCAGATAGATGTATAGCGCCGGTGATCACGGGCTTTCAGATCGGAAGGACCGTAAGAGCCCAGAATGATGGGGAGACTTGCCAAGCCAGACTGTTGAATACTGATTTGTCCGAGGAATTCATCTCCGCGCTCAAAGAGAATTGCATCCCCTGGGACAAAGCTGACAGAATTGATTTTGGAAATCGATTTCCATGGGTTCAATTGCGATTTGCCATCGTTAAAATCGCTACCGGAAGATGAAATGTAGTAAGAGGTCTGCGCGAAGGTTTGAGATGCGATGGTAATAGCGCAAAAGAAGGTATACCGGAGTAAACATGCGGTAGTGCGCGATGCAACGAGAGATGCCAATGCTTCAACCACCACGCTCGAGTACATCCGTTCCTCCCAGGCATTTTCCCGAACTGCTATATGCTGCATTGTGAGCGAGATCACACAAGTTACATTTTCAACTCGAACGCCGAAAGCATACGCAATATATAGCTAATACGCAAGGAGATAATTCGTTCCGGCAAAAGCGACTTTCCTGCTGATCTCAACCGAATCAAGTTAAGCAAGATGCGTGCCCTTCGGGAATTGCAGGACTAATAGAGAAAAGAACAGGATCACGTTGGCTTGCGTAGACAAAGTGTAAATGAATGTGAGCTACAATGAATTTTTTAGAATAATGCGCAACCAATGTCTGTTCTTGGGTGCACGTGAGGAAGTGACCCTCTTTAGGGCTCCAAAGCCCTTCGCGACAACTCTGGTGCCGTTTACTCCTTAGAGTAGTATTGAGTCATTTCCGCCCCAACAATGAGTCTATCCTTCATCAGTACTGTCCGGTTAACGCTTGTCACAAAGTCTGTGCCACCGCTCTAAATCGTTTAGTGTCAACACAACTTACGTGACATTACCGAATGCCACCTTTGAAATCGCGGCGGGCCAAAAGTCCACCGAACTCGTCCAGTGTCACGGACTTACGCGATTCGAACAGGCGCTTAACCGGACAGTACTGATCCTTCATCGTCAAACGAGAGCTGTCTGCATTATGAGAGTACTTGAAGTCGAAGATACGCAATTCAGATTTGCCGGAAATCGAGAGCGGCAGTACTCCGCTAAGACTTCCGTTGGCGGCCTTTGTTATCGGCATGGGGACAAATGCTGTATCAGTTTTCATAGGCGATCCGTACGTGGTTCTGGGTTGTATTGTATTCATATCGTTACTATTGACAATTGTTTGGTTGAAACAGCCGCTGCCTTGGATCTTCTTGACGTCAATCGTAGCTGCAAACCCAGTCAACTTGCTATCTCCAATTTCCCTGAACTTAACATTCGCGATATGGCTTGTTCTGCTCAGATTTGATCTTGTATGGGATGTGCCTCGATGGGTTTTCGTTCCATTACTTCTCAGCCTCGCATCGGCTGCATGTAGTTCACTTAATTGGCTGTTTGGGTCCAGCAACTTGGAGCCACTTAACCAGATACCTCTTGTTCTAAACTATTTGCTCGCTCCTTTCTTCTTATTGCCTATAATCTATTCTCGCGTGGCGATGACAAAGAATACTCATTCACTACTAGGAGGACTTCTTTTTTTTCTGATACTGCCTTCTACGATTTTTGTTCTTGCAGCATACATCTTTGGACATCCGATCGAAAGCAACTATAAAAATCTTGACTCTCAAATCAACCTGTATGTCTACGAGTTAGGGAAAACTGTCTTCCATTTCATTAGAACTCAGATCGGCTTTCTGCTAGCTTCAATGATCTGCGCTTCAACCTCAGTGGCTATCTGCCGTGTGAGACCCCTCTATCGTTTCTTAGCTGCGGGATCGTTAGCGATCAACTTCTTTCTTCTTCTGGTGACAGGTAGCGTGGCAAGCACCATTGCTTGTATCTGCGGCTTAGTTGTGATTCTAATTGTTGGACGAGGCCACTTTTCCGCCGTTAAGTACGCGACATCCTTAGCGCTTGTTGTTGGACTACTTTTTTCCGTTTGGGCCTTCTCTCCTAAATTCATAAGGCAATATGAATCACAACGATACGAAGAACGTTCTCGCGGAGGCATTGACGCGTCAGATCGCACTGTCATATGGGCAAGGGCGTTCGATTACATGCTTCAGAATCCGGTGGGAGTGGGATGGTCGCTCCTTGTTAACGACACAATTGGTTATCCACACAACGATTATCTATCATATGCTATCGCATATGGGATTCTGTGTGGATTCGCTTATCTGTATGTTCTCTTCAGACTGCTTCTCTCACTAATGAAATCGGTCAAGTCAATCGGAGACCATTCGGAGTTGGCTATCAAGCTATCTGGCGTAGGTGCTGTGGTTGTCATTCTTGTGAATTCTATTTCTGATCATCTGACTGCGAATCGATGGTATTTCGCCGTTCTGTGGTCGATCGCATGGTATGCTTATTTCTCCAAATCCGTTGATCCTAATAGTCTAATTCCCAGTTCATTAAAAAGCATCGGTGGGAGTATAGCCTGGATGAGTAGAGACAATAAATGAAGAACTGCAAGAGAAAGGGGATAAGGCATTAGGAATTGACTATCAAGATCAAGAGGGCCCTGAGATCCGCGGTCGATGTTGCTTCACGAGGCATCCCCTTGCGAAGTCTGATTCGGCTAGCCGATACTGCTCCCCTCATCGTCTTTTATCATGTGGTAAGCGACGAAGACTTGCCCCACATTAAGCACCTTTACCCCTACAAGGGTCCGCAGCGCTTTGAAGCAGACCTGGACTTTTTTCTCCGCGCATACAATCCAGTTGACCTCGAGGATTTGCTCGCTTACAGCAGAGGAGAAAAGGCTCCTCCCTCGAAATGCCATTTTCTTCACTCTGGACGATGGCCTGAGAGAAGTGTACGAAATTGCTTGCCCCCTATTGAAGAGAAAAGGGATACCAGCGGCATTTTTCGTTTCTACCTCCTTTCTTGACAACAAAGATCTCTGCTACCGATTCAAGGCTAGCATTCTCATTCATACAGCTGAAGGCACGCGCTCTCGCTCAGTTGAAAAAGCTGTAAAGGATATGTTCAATGAGCAAGGCCTCCTCTTCGAAGACATGGCTTCAGCGCTCCTTAGTTTGAACTACCAGCAAAGGCGACTTCTCGACAGAATAGCAGAAGCTTATGAAGTGGATATGATGGACTATCTTAGGCTTCGGAAGCCGTACATGGATTCGAATCAAGTGCGAACACTTGTGAAGCAGGGTTTTCATCTGGGCGCGCACAGCATTGACCATCCACTGTTCCGTCTGGTGTCGATTGAGGAGCAAGTGCGTCAGACCGTGCAAAGCGTCACAGAGTTAAAGCACCAATTTGGGCTTAACCACAATCTGTTCGCGTTCCCATTTTCCGCGCAGGGGGTAACAAGAGAGTACTTCGCGCGAATACGTGAACGAATGGACATTGATGCATATTTTGGCACGAATGGTCTGGGCTGCAATCCGCGGATACCATTGTTCGATCGATTGGCGTTTGAGACTGCCAATGCGTCCCGCCTCAAAATAGAATACTTGTCATATCTTCGTGGAAAGGTTCGGTTTCGACCTCTCAATTAGTGCAATCAAACTCAATCCGTTCTCTCTTTCTCAATCTTGATCCGTTTCTCGTGCACTTTCTTCTGTTCATCCCGGCATCTAGTTCGACTTGGGAGATGGTACGGGTCGTCCGTGTTCCGCTCACCGATTTTGTGAACTAGGTCTCTTCGCATCAGAAATCAGCCAAGAAGTGTTCCCCTGTCGGCGCCCGCCTCCAGTAAGCCCGTTTGCAGAAAAGCAGTGGATGGCATCTTTGATGACTTCATCGAAATGCTCCAGCGGGTGAATAGTTATTTGAGTTTGTTGGGATGTGAACTCTGTCATATTGCCAAAGAATTGGTACTTCATGCAAGTTATCTCAGTAGCCATGCCCGGGATCAGGCAACGCTTCACGCAGCTCTATAGAGTCTCCGACTGTCCGGGTTATTTCGACGGTTGTCGGCGGAAATCTATTGGCAACTTTGCTTGGCTTTGTTGGTTCTCTTGTCCAGGCGCGGTTTTGTCACTCCCTCTGACCTAGGGTACTTCCGCGGGTTCTCCATAGTAACTGGTTACGCATTTTTTCTCCATTTCGGTCTCTTTGATGCGTTGCAGAGATTCTACCCTTACTATATCGGTAAGGGTGAGCGGGCCCGAGCGTTGGCCGTTGCGGAAATATGTCAAGCGTGGAATGTAGCCGTATCTGCTATTGTGTCCAGTGTATTCCTGTCCTTAGCTGCCATCTCGCTCATCAACGGCAATTGGCGCGCCATGCTAGGCTGGCTTGTTCAGGCGGTAGCTATGGCGAGCTCAATTTATGGCGGCTACCTAGGGGCTACATACAGGTCTGGGCACGACTTCAAGACGGCGATGAAGGGTTCTTTTTTTGCAAGCATACTCAGCTCATTGGTTTTGCCATTCTTCGCGTTGTGGCCATACTTGACGATGGCGATTCGAAATGCTCTAAGTAGTATAGGCAATCTTGCATACCTGCATCACCACAGACCGCTTCGTCTTCCCTGGAGATTTGTCTGGAGCGAATGGTTCACACTCGTGAAGCACGGGTTCCCGATTTTTGTCGCGTCCTACGGAGCGGGCACACTCTGGATTACGGTGGAATCGACCATTGTCTTGAAGGAGTTGGGCACAGCCGCATTGGGGCTTTGGTCAGTAAGTTACTTCGTGTTCGACGCGGCAAAGCGGCTGCCAGAAGCAATGGTTACCGTTTATATCCCTCGTGTAATTGAAAGTATCGGACGGACAGAGAGTATCCGTGAGAGTTTCTCCGTGTGTAGAAAGCCCCTCATTTGGGGGGTGCCGATTTCCTTAGTTATCGCAGCCGCGGGATGGATTGCATCTACCCATATTCATCCCCATTCTTATTCCGAATTATACCGCTGCAGTTCCCGTAATGTCCCTGATGCTCGTAGGGTTAGCGCTTCATGTACTAAGCCTGCCATATTCGCTCTTGGTGGCAACGGGAAAAATAGCCCAGCAAAATATCGTGGTCTATGTTGGTTTGGCAACCTTTGTCGCACTGTCTCTGGGTGCAGTCGGTCTAGGGTGGGGCTTGAGTGGCATTGTTGCTGCGTCTCTCATTGGCAGGGCGGTGAGGATTCTTTTAGTGTACCTGATGCTGTTTTCTCATCGCGACCAATAGTGCTTTCGCCGCGGGGAGATGTGCTTTAGTGAGATGCTGACTGCCAGTTTCGCCAACTTGTGGCTCGAACATAAACATGAGACGCAATTTTGGACCAGGCGTTACTCGAAGTGTTCTCCGCGGTAAAAGTGCACTTTGGGGTGCACACATATTAGTTCATGAAAAGGGGTTTTCAAATGGATTCATCTGCTGGGACAACAAATCAGGTACCTGCAATCCTCTTGATAACATTCAACAGGCCGAGTCAAACAGCTCAGGTTCTGCAAGTGATCAAAGCGTTCAACCATCTGTGCTTTACATCTCAAACGATGGCCCACGCGCAGGGGCGGCCAGATGACGACGAGAAGTGTCGCAGCGGTCCGGAAACTTGTGTCCGATATCAATTGGTGCAAATCCATTCACACAAAATTTCAGCCTTCAAATCTGGGTTGCGCCAACGCAGTAAGCGCAGCAATTTCGTGGTTTCTTGATGAAGTCGGGGAAGGAATTATTTTAGAGGATGATTGTCTGCCGGATCCTACATTCTTCCGGTATTGTGCCGAGATGCTTGACCGATACCGAAATGTAACAAATGTAATGCAAATTGTTGGCTATAATCTGATTGCTGATCAATATCGACATGCAGTCGGATTATGTACTGAGCAATTTTGGGTTTATTTGGGGATGGGCTACTTGGCGGAGAGCATGGAAGAAGTTTGACCTTTCGATGAGCACTTGGTCGAGATTCAAACAATTGGGGATGCACCGCAGTTTCTGTTTTTATCCCGAGCGCGTTAGAATATTTGACGCGGTTTCAAATGGCGAGATAAATACTTGGGATTACCAATGGCATTATGCGATCGCATCCAATAGTGGGCTCTCGGTCGTCCCTCGTTTTAATTTGGTCCGCAACCTCGGATTTGGTGTCGGGACACATACAACGAGTGCCAAAGGTACCGAGAGGTATGCTATCCCAGTACGATCATTCAGGTTCCCCTTGCAACATTGGGAATTCGAATTTCCTGATATTCAGTACGACAAGCTCTTCATTAGAGAAGTCCATAAACGTACCCTCCCCCAAAAAGCGAGGATTTATCTTTCTCGCCTGTATAAGCAAATCAAACGCAAGCAAAAACTCGCTTTGCAGGCAAACAGTGACTATTCGCGCTAGTAGTCAATATTGTACTGACCTTGCATCATTTGTTCTGCCACCCTGACCCATTGATTCATATGTTTGCCTTCCTAACAAGTCTGAGTGCACCTGAGCTAAATGGTTTAGGCCTAGGGTCTATGCCAATCATATTCCATCAGTCAGGTTCATTGAAACAAGAAAGGGGTGATCTGTTCTTGGCAAAGGGGGAACACTTAACTTGTCTACCGTTCCTATCTCCTATTGATTCTTCTTGACGAGGCGTCGAGGAGTAGACCTTCAGAGTGAACTTCAAAGAGAAGTGCTCCCCTTCTAGACTCCGATGGAGTGTTTGGATCGGAATATGATCCAACGCTTTCTGCGTTCGCACCAAAACCGTTCTCCCATTTCCACAATTCATTTTTCTTGGTTTGAGGAAACAACACGAGATGAAAGTATTGCTTTTGCCTTATGCTCCGATAAGTAACGCAAGTGCGAGATATAGGATCTACAAGCTTGTTCCATACCTTGAGCAAGAAGGTCATTTGTGTAAAATCCAATCCCCGATGTCTGACAAGTTGTTTCGATTGTTCTACAAGATCCTAAATGGGGGCGCACGAAATGTAATCGCCGCAGAGCTACATGCATGCTTGAGATTGAGCATTCTGTGGCTTGTTGTCTGTCCTCGGCGATTGTGGAGTATTTGGAGATGGGGCAAATGGTGTGATGTGGCTGTTGTCCAGCGCGAGATGTTCATGCCGGGGATAACTTTTCCCGAGAAAGCGCTGCGGAAAAGAGTCCGCAAGTTCATTTGGGATTATGATGATGCTCTGTATTCTGCGACCTGGTCTAGAGGCACCCGACATGTTGATACTGTGATATCAATTGCGGATTCAGTGATTGCAGGTAATGATCTTTTGGCTGGGTATTCAGTATCGAAGGGTAAACACACTATAGTAATGCCAACGTGTGTGGATTTCGAACGGTACACCGCGAAGGATTACTCTGAGGTTAGTGCCAGTGTTACCATCGGTTGGGTCGGGAACCCCTACAACCTTCGTCATATCAGTGTGGCTCTCCCCGCGCTGCAATATTTGTCCGGGAAATACCCAGAAGTGCTCATACGAATTATCACCGATGGCCAACAAATAGAACTGCCGCGGGTTAGGGTGGAATTCCGCAAATGGGCGCTTGAGAAGGAGATTGAGGATCTCAGAGAATTCGATATAGCCATAATGCCTCTCATCGACGATGAATACACAAGAGGCAAATGCGGGTTCAAACTGATCCAATATATGGCCATCGGTCTTCCTACCGTCAGCTCTCCAGTTGGAGTGAATTCAAGGATTGTCAGGCATGGAGAAAACGGTCTTCTTGCTGGCGACGCGGAGAAATGGAAAACGTGCTTAGAGCGGCTGGTGGTGGACAGACTGTGCCGTGCCAACCTTGGCAATGCGGCAAGGCGCACAATTGAAAGAGATTATAGTTTGTCGAAGAACGCAAAGAAGGTGATGGATCTACTGTCTGGGTTAGCCAAATAACTGGACTTTTGATGAACCTGTTCTCTTTCTTTCAACGTGAAGCGAACAAGCAAATCTCCAAGGTTTGGCAGACTGATTGGTCATCGACTTGTTGCTTCCCTTACACGAGTGACCTTTGTCAAGAACTATCTTCAACCCTACTTGCTAGCCGAAGCGGACCAATCTCCAGGATGAAGACACCGACAACAGGTGTGTCGTGAAGGTTCTCTATCTAAGTAATAAGGCTCTTTCCGCGCAAGATGACGGAAGTACCGGGACCTGGCTAAGCGCGATGGCAAAGGGGTTGGTGGAATCAGGTGAAGTTGTCCTCGGGAACATTGCCTTTGGAAACGTAGACCGATTCACCATTCAAAATCGACTCCGGAATTCGCGAGTGGCTCGTGCCAATGACCAAGAAAAGATCACCGCGATGGGTTGCCCTCAAGTAAGTGTCGCTCGGGAAATCCTGAGCGCTGTAGAAGAATTCGCGCCTGATTTGGTGCACATCTGGGGGACCGAATATTTTTGGGGGTTATTAAGCGCGAGAAGGCTTATCAATCGACCTGTGCTGTTAGAAATGCAAGGGCTAAAGTCTTCAATTGCCAGAGTATTTTCGGGCGGCCTTTCTGTTAAGGATCAGATAGCTTGCATTGGTTTGAAGGAGATAGTGCGAGGCTCCACAATATTCCAGGGGCAAAGCGATTTGCGAAGTGGGGAAGCTTTGAGAAAGAAATGATCACTCGCCATGAGAACATCGCGGTCCAAACGCAATGGGTCGAAGCTCAAGTAAAGGCAATCAATCCTAGCCTGTAACATATTTCGGAGTATCCGTGCGGTCCGTGAACAGTTCTGGAATGCCACGCCATGGAAATCGTCGGGCGATCCGGTGATTTTTTGCTCCGCCGCTTATTCGTCTCCATTTAAGGGTTTACATGTCGCCATTCGAGCCGTTGCAATCTTGAGAAAGCGGTTCCCCTCAATTCAATTGCGTATAGCGGGCCTGCATCAACTGGCAAGCATTCGGAGAGATGGCTATGCTGTTTGGCTCCATCGATTAACAAAGCGTTTGGGGATTGAGAAAAACATACTGTGGCTCGGCCCATTGTCTGCTACCGATATTATTGCAGAGCTACAAAAGTGTTCTGCCTTCCTTTTGCCTACGTTTGTGGAGAGTTATTGCCTTGCCTTAGCTGAGGCAATGATGCTTGGGGTTCCGTCGGTCGTATCGTATACCGGTGGTACTTCATGTTTGTCCAAGGACGAGGAATCCGGCCTGTTCTTCCCGCCTGGTGATGAAGCAATGTGTGCGTACCAACTAGAAAGAGTGCTGTCCGATCCGAAGTTGGCACTGCACCTTTCGACCAGCGCTAGAAATGTTGCCAGACTGAGAAACGACCCGAATCGAGTGGTTTTAAATCAGCTAGAAATTTATCGAAACGTTCTGGCTCATAACAAACTTCAACGCGACTGAAAAGTAAGCTCATAGCAATTTAAGTGGTTAGCGCCCAGTCCTAAAGTCTGGGGGAAGATGATCACTAATCCGAGTGTTCCAATAGGATTGCGAAGTACATGTCTCTCAGGTACATTTTTTAGATGGAAACAAAAGGCCATTCCAAGTGGTCTCTGGTATCATCAATTCTTCACAATGCGACCAGGTCCAACCGCCTCTCCGCGTGCTCAAGGTTCTGGGCCACTCGCCATTTATGTGGCTTATCGTCGAGAATAGGGATACGGTCGGATTCGGATTCAATGCCAGCCACCACGTTGCCGGCTGGAGTGGCCGTTCTGTTAATTCACACTTTACGTAGCAAGGTTTTGACCAGTGTAACTGACCTTTTCAGTAAGCGCAGCGGATCACACAAGGCTACGATGACGAGCTTGGGCGGGAGGCAATGCACCCGCCTTTGGCAAAAGCAATTTCTGAGTTGCGTGCAGCTTGACCTTCAATTGGGTGTTGAATGGTATGGGAGCAGGGTCCTGATATAACAAGGGACGAGCGGGGTTTTCTATTTCTTTCAACATAGGGTCTAATGGACCTCTACAAGGAATACCTGATTGGCCGTCTTGTTAACGCTCAAGGACTATGACTATTATGAATGAGTATCCCAAGGTGTTGCTTGTGATGCTTACCAAAGTGAAATCTGATGACCCGAGCAATCTTCTTATCCGCACACAGTTTAGTGGTTGGCCGAAAGAACGCTTGGCGCAGATTCATTCAGGAGAGGGTGCCGGGCATGGCGAATTTTGTGGCCGATACTATAGGCTCAATGCATCTGATCGGCGCCTAGGAGTTCTCTTCTATAGATTGCGGGGGACCGTTGCTGAAGCGACCTCAATGGACACTGTGTCGGATCTCTTGACATCTAGATCTTCAGTGGTGCATCACAATTTGAAAATGAGTTTGCAGAGGCGAATGGGCGAACTCCTTTTGCATTCCGGTCTCTGGGAACTGGTGTTTTCCATCAAGATCTCGCATGCGATGGCACAATTCATTGAGGAGTTTGCGCCCGATGTCATCTACTGTCAAGGTTATTCGCTTGGTTTTGCATCGCTCCCCCTTCTCATTTCTCAACGTTTCAACACACCTATCTGTTTCCAGACGACAGATGATTGGCCAACCTACACGTATAGCCAATTTCCGGTCGGGTGGTTGCTCCGACGTCGTGCTGCAAAGCTGATCGCGCATTCAAAAACAAGGATGGCCTTTGGTGAAAAGATGCGTCGGGTGTACGAACAACGTTACAGGACCAGATTCCTTGTAACATATCATGCCGATCGGTTTGATCGATTTTCTAGAGTGCGGCCATCCATTCAGTCCAGCTGTTATTCGATTGTGTTTACGGGAAACTTGGCACAAAGGCGGTACGAGGCGATTCATGATCTCTTATTGGCGGTACGGTCTCTTGGAGATGCTGGAACATCGATAAGGATCTATGTCTACTGCTGGGGTATTCCGAAGGGTGTACCCGAAAGTCTTCGTGGTGCGCCTGAAATCACATTTAAGCCGTTGCCATCGCATGATGAACTCCCTTCCGTCTTGACACAGGCCAGTATGTTGTTCCTTCCCGAGTCATTTGTAGTTAGTCCCGGGACAATTGAACTCTCTCTTTCCACCAAGTGTCATCTCTACATGATGAGCGAGACTCCTATTCTGGCCTACGGTCCCGGCTATAGTGGAACGATCGATTATGCTCGTTCTGAAGGATGGGCGGAGGTTGTTGACCGAACGAAACATAGATCAGTTGCGCATGGCTATCGTGAGGTTAAAGGAAAACCCTGCAATCCGACATGAACTAATACAAAGAGCCAGGATGGTAGCTGAGCGAAATCATAATCTGTCCGCTTGTCGTGAAGTATTTCGGCGAGGGATCATTTCTGCTGCAGTTTCAATTGATCGGGAACAATGATCCGTAATCTACAATGAAGCAATTCTTGATCGTCGACTCTGCAACATGATTTGGAATGTCTGGGGGTCGCAAGTACTAAAAGGAGTTCAACGAATGCGCGTTTTCCAAGTTTTCAACTTGCCAAGTCACCAAGTGCTACCATTAGCTCGGTGTCTTGCGAACCTCGTGGGCGAGTCAAACTTCCGTTATGGTGCCGTCTACTATCCCTTCATGAACGATCGTCAGACGCTCGGTTGGAACATGAAAGAGAACGACCCCTGGATCCTGCGTCAGGGAGAAAACGAGACAGAAACGCGGCTGTTTGAGCAATGGTGGGATGAGGCTGATGTTGTGTTGTGCGGTGAGAGGCTGTTTGCCAGGATGAGAGATCGTCTCGAAAACAAGAAACTCACATTTCACATGACCGAACGATGGTGGAAACCACCGATTGGCATGGCGAGGCTGTTGCACCCGCGTTTTGCACGCATGACTATGAATTTCCGCCAACTGGAAACCTCTCCGCTTTTTCATTTTCAGGCAATCGGGGGTTACGCTGCATCAGACATCAAACGGATAGCGCAGTTCTCCGGCAGGCTGTGGAATTGGGGGTACTTCGCAACAATGTCAGATCCTCTGCCACCGTGCGAACGAACCAGCGAAGGAAAGGGCTTCCGAGTGCTCTGGGTGGGACGCATGTTGGGATGGAAAAGAGTTGACACACTCATAAGGGCTTTCCCCCGGCTCTTGACCGAACGTGCAGACGCAACGCTGACCCTCGTCGGAAACGGGCCAGAGGAGAACCGATTGAAGAGACTTGCAGCAGATTTGCTACCGGCCGGGGCTTGTTCGTTTTTACCCGGAACTCCGACAGCAGAGGTGATGAGGATGATGCGCCAAAGCCATGTTTATGTGCTTCCAAGTACCGGCGGTGAGGGATGGGGAATCGTACTCAATGAAGCAATGGGAGAAGGATGCGCCGCCATCGCGAATCGAAGGGCGGGCGGAGCGAAGTCGATGATTCGGCACAGGGGGAATGGCCTGCTGTTTGATACCGGCGACTACAAAGGACTAGGCGATCTGCTTTGCGAATTAGGCAGGGATGAACAGTTGCGGCTCCGGCTGGCAGAAGAGGGCCAGAAATCCATTGCCAATTGTTGGTCACCCGCTGTTGCTGCGGAGAGATTTCTTTCCGTCTGCGAGTCTCTCCTTGCAAAGAAACCATTGCCATCTTTCAAAGACGGGCCAATGTCACCAGCGTGGGATTGAGAATGCCCAATCCCCCTCGATGACGTTTGTTCCCGACGGAGAGCCATTCAGACAGGTAATCTCGCATAAAGACTCAGTCGCTTCCAGATTGCTCGTCTCGTTCGATCCTAAGTTCAGCAAAGAGGTGAACTCGTGTTACGAAAAAAACTGAGGAACATAGAAGTTCTTCACACTCTCTATCGGAGCGTTGTAATGTTCTACAAACGAAAACGATATAGATTGAAACACGTTCACGAGACTTTTTTCATCAATGGGAAGAGCCGTGTTTCCCGCGATTTGATTGCCCATGAATATTCGTCGATTGGTCCGGATTGCTATATCGGGCCGGGCGTGGAGATAGGACGTTATGTTATGTTTGCCCCTCGCGTAGCAATTGTGGGTGGAGATCACCGGTTTAACATTCCAGCATGTCCCATGGTATTCTCCGGGCGATCGGTACTAAAAACACGGTCATTGAAGCCGATGTCTGGGTTGGATATGGAGTGATTATAATGGCTGGGCTGACAATTGGGAGAGGTTCAATTATCGCCTCTGGTTCGGTTGTAACAAAAGACGTGCCTCCCTATGAAATCCACGGGGGCGTTCCTGCACGCAAAATCGCAGATCGGTTTGCAAACGGGGAAGATCGAAAAAGTCACGACGACATGTTAGCTCAACCGCCGAAAAAGGGTCGATGGGCAGCGCCACGCGCGTAGCACGAAGATCACCGGCTCAACGGAGGGTTGTGAATGATGAACATGAGAATCGAGAATCTATGCGGGTGCACATTGTTTCAATGGTCTTTCCACCTGAAAGGGGCGCAGCCCGCAGGATGGGGGAGCTTGTCCTTTCCCTTGCTAAGGCGGGACACTCGGTATCAGTTGTAACCTGTTTCCCATCTTATCCCAAAGGCGTTCTTTTCCCCGGCTATCGGAAATCACTTATCCGATAGTGAACCATGGAGCGAGAATGCGACTGTGTATCGAGTCTTCACGCACATCTCAAGTAATAGGCAGTCGAGTTTGAATCGTGCATTGAACTACTTGAGTTTTAGTGTCTTCTCGTTGATCGGACTCTTATCCGGCCCGAGGCCTGAAGTAGTCTACGTTGCATCTCCTCCTTATTTCCTTGGGCTATCTGGATGGTTCGGGTCAGTCCTTCGAGGCGCACGGTTTGTGTTCGACGTGCAAGACTTGTGGCCAGATGCACCTATTGCGTTGGGCTATGTAAAGTCGAAGTGGGCAATTCGATTCCTGAAGGCGATCGAGAGGTTTATCTATGCGAGAGCTTCTCTTATCTTCACACTTTCAGAGACGATGAGGACACGTGTCGCGGATAGAGTCAAAGACAAATCCAAAGTTTTGCTTGTTCACAATTGGGTCGATCTTCAGGAATACGGCCCGGTTGATGGCTTGTCATTGAAACGCCGACTTGGTTTGGAAGGAAAATTCATTGCTCTGTTTGCCGGCAACATAGGAAAGGCCCAGGGCCTTGATATGGTTCTCGATGCTGCTCTCGAGTTGCTTGGCAATCCCAATGTGCAGTTTGTTGTTTTGGGCGATGGCATTGAGAAAGAGCGAATCATGAATCGTGCCAATGAATCATTCATTACAAATATTTCCTTCCGTGAGTCAGTGCCGGAGGATCAAGTCCCGATGTATCTCGGAATGGCGGACGTCCTCCTTGTAACACTAGCTCGCGCAAAACACCGAGAGGCGGCCATTCCGTCCAAACTTCAAGTATACATGGCGTCAGCGAAACCGATTGTCGTGGCCGCCGAAGGAGCAGCAGCCCAAGTGGTACAAATTGCGGGCTGTGGACTTGCCACCTCGCCACATAATGGCAAAGCCTTGGCTGAAGCAATTGAAGCAGTCAGACGAATGTCGGACGCGGAACGCGATCGGCTTGGTCAAGCAGGTCGCTTGTACGCCACCAAACATTTCTCAATGAAACAGCAGTGCGGGGAAATAGAGAGGCATCTTGTCGAAATCGCTCTTGGTGGGGAAAAATGAAGTTCGAGCATAACCTGTTGGGAGAGTTCCGAGCCCAGTACATTGAAGAATCAGGTCGGATATGGGCCTCAAGGGGTTATGATGTCTATTTCAGCGATAATCTGGGCGATCGTTTCCTGCACCGTGCACGTCTTGATATACAGCCGATAAAGCGTGCCCTCAGCCGTTGGGCACTTCCAAGTCGTTTCCTGAGAGCGGGATTCCTCAATTTGCGGCCTATGAAGGATGGCAGCTTGGTTGGAGTGGTACACGGCGGCATTGTAAGATGTAATGTCGGAAGCGAGAGATTCGAGCCGGTACTGCAGCGCCGCGGTCGTTCCATGAAAATCGAGGAGTGCCCAGATGGTAGTGTCTTTTCCGGTGAGTATTTCTACAACAAGAAACGAAGCCAAGTCGATGTCTTCCGATCAGATGACAATGGTGGTACGTGGCATATCGCGCACCGATTCGAGCCGGGGCAAATACGGCACATCCACTGTATGATGCATGACAAACGTACCGGGAGTATGATCATCCTCACCGGGGACACTGACAAAGAATCAAAAGTGCTAGCCACGGAAGACCAATTCAAGTCCCTAAAGATCCTTGCTCAAGGCAGCCAACAAACAAGGGCGGTATCAATTCTTCCAACCGATGGCGGATACTTTTTGGCAACCGACACGCCATATGAACAGAACTACATACAGTTCCTGTCGTTCTCTGGTGAACTCCGCTCACTATGTCCGATATCGGGTAGCTGTTTGAGTGCTTGTCAAGTCGGAGATTGGTCCCTGTTTGGAACTGCTGCAGAACCGAGCCAAGTTAATCGGGATTCCTCGGTCACAGTTTACGCTACACGTAATGGACACGAATGGCTTGTGCTTGCCCGGTGGCTTACGGATAGGTGGTCGTGGCCCACTGGTTTCCAAGCAGGCAGCCTTCCAGATGGGTAGAGTTCTTATGCCTGGGGGGGTCAATCGGACAGGGTACTTCTTTGCTACTCCGATCGCAGTTAGAAATGTCGACGGAATCCTACACAGATGGAAGTTGGTATGAACAAATCAGCGGGAGAATTTCGGATCGAATTGGCAACGGCGTCTGATGTGCCAGGCATATTGGAACTTGTGAGAGGCGAGTACGGAGCACCCTACAATCGAAAAGAGTTCTGGAATTGGCGCTATTTTGAGAATCCGGTTGCTAATGTGCAAATGTATGTCGCACGCGCCAAGAGCGGGGAAATTGCAGCGATGCAAGCCGTGTCTGGCTATTCAATTCATACGAACGGGACAACCCGCACCGCGCATTTGCTGACGGGTGCTATGACTTCCTCACATTTCCGCCGCAGAGGTCTCTTCCGTTCGCTCGTCCAAGCGATTGTTGAAGACTTATCAAATCAGGGCGCTTCAATGATATTTACGTTCCCCAACAAATTGTCGGTGCACGCATTTCGACGGTTTCCAGGGTGGAATGAAAACGAATCATTGTTTCTTTATGTGCGCCCCGTATTCGGGTTTTCCGGTAGAGGAAACAAGGTCCCCGACGCGCCAACGAAACGTGGGCTTAGGCGGATTGGTTCGAAATTGGAGATCCTCTCTGGGTCGGAGTTCCTCGTTGGCGGAGATGAGCTGCTGAACAACGCGAGTCAAGCCTTCTCATTCATCGACAGAAGCAAACAGTACTTGACTTGGAGGTACAAGCATTCGCCAGGCAACGAGTACAGAATACTCCATGCCTATAATGGTGGAGAATATGCTGGATATCTAATCTGGAAGACTATACAGTTCAAGGGGCTAAAGGCAGGCATTGTTGTTGACCTCGTCACCAAGAGCAATCGGGTTGCAGGTGAATTGTTGGGCGCGATTGTCAATCAGTCTAAGACACAAGGAATCCGAATGCTTGCATTCCTCGTTGGACATGCTAACCCGAATGCCGAAGCGCTTGCACGTAACGGATTTATCAAGTGGCCAAGAGCTCTTCTCCCAAAACAATTCTACTTGTTCACTTACCCACTGAGACATGATGGAGGTGGCTCCTCGAGTACAGCCCAGGATCGTAATTGGTATCTGACATGGGGAGACACGGATGTCGCCTAACGTTAGCAAAATGATACTGAGCATTGACGTCGAAGACTGGTTCCATCTGCTAGTCGTCGATGCAGCCTATCAATTCAGATCTCGAATCGTAGGGATCGAATCGTGGAAACAATTCACGCCGCGGATCGAAGGTAGTACCCATTGGATTTTGGATTTGTTGGATCGCTACAACATGAAGGCGACTTTCTTCATCCTCGGTTGGGTCGCTGAAAGACAGCCGCAGCTGGTGAAAGAAATCAACTGCCGAGGGCATGAAGTGGCTAGCCACGGATATGGACATAGACTGATTTATACACAAACCCCCGAAGAGTTTCTTGAAGACTTACGTCGATCTGTAGGTATTCTCGAGAGCATTATCGGTGAAAAGGTGCTAGGTTTTAGGGCATCCTCTGCCTCGATTACTCAGTGGGCTTTGGATATCTTGGCGCAGGAAGGCATCCTTTACGACTCCAGCGTTTTCCCCGCAACGTATCATGACTTGTACGGAAAGATTGGTGGGCTTGATCCTTCACTGCCGATTGAGCGACTTCCCAATGGTCTCTGGGAAGTCAAGATGTCAAGCCTGCGGATTGGTAAGGCTGTATTGCCATGGGGTGGAGGTGGATATTTTCGCCTGATTCCATTTGGCCTATTCAAATGGGGTGCCGCCAGGATCCAACGTGATCAGGGCCTATATCAATTCTACCTGCACCCATGGGAATTGGATCCAGAAGCCCCACGACTGGATGACCTTAAGCCCATGTACTATTTTCGCCGTTATTGTTCCATTCGGAAAACACGCAATCGTTTTGAACGATTCCTAGGTGCACATGAATTCAGCCCCGTAAGGGACGTCTTGTCCGCCTGGATTGTGAAAGAACAAGACAATGTCTTTCCGAAGAATAATCCATGCGACATTGGCGAAGAATATGCGTTATGAGTTCGAATCCGTTGAAATGAGAGCTCAAGTCATTCAAAGGCGCGGCGGTTGGCTAAGACATTTGCGTTCGCGGCAAGACTGCGACGGGAGTGCACCGATTTTTCTATACAATCTTAATGCGCGCAGGGAATCTACCTTAGGATGGTTCTTCATTTTATGTGAACGCTAAGGGTGACCGCTGCAAACGGGCATCAAACCCTATCCCACCTCTTTGTCGACTACAAGGTCTCAAAAAGGGAATGGAATGAACTATGGAATTGCCACAAGGGTACAGCATTCGGTTCGCATCAAAAGATGACGTCGACTCAGTAACAAATCTGCACTGTGCATGCTTTTCTGCCAGTGACTATCTGCCAATGCTGTTTGGCCGGCGCTATGTCAGGTCGATTTACCGTTGGCACGTTTCAAGCGCATGGGCGTACTTGTTGGTAGTAGAACATTCGGGAAGAATCGTCGGACAATTAGGTGTGTGCGATGGTCCTTTTTTTTGGAAGATGTTCACTTCTGGTCTGGGTAGCCTTGTATTGAGTATCATGATAAATCCGCTGGTGCTTTTCCATCGGTCGTTATGGAAGAGGGCCCTTAGGAGGAAGAAAAGGCTAACGCATCCGGCGAAAAGCATCTCCAAAATAGCCGGCGTGGCACATATGACAATCGGCGCAATTGAATCAGCGCACAGGGGAAAACAGATTTTTGATTGTCTAGTGAGCGAGACCGAACCCGTAAGTGGTTCACGAGGAAGTAGAGCGATTGTTGCCGGTGTATATAAATCCAACAATTCCAGTCGTCGGGTGTTCTCGAAACTGGGATGGAAGGAATGCGAAATCCTCGAAACCGGAGAAACTGTCACATACATATCCATTCTTGATCCGTCTTTTAACCTTCCGACGATAGAAAGTGTTGTAGGAAAGACAGGAACCAACTTGCATCCATGATCCGTCAGGAACTAGGACTTGTGAGGGAAAGGAAAGTTTCCACTCACGAGAGATCATGGATGATCGTCTATCCAATTTTTTTCAAAACTATGAATAACGTCGCGTCAACCAAATCCACATATAGCCTAGAATCAGGTCTGGATGTAATGAGCGAATGGTTCATGCGCCAGGGCCAATCTGTGATTTTAAGTGAAAGCAGTAGTTGGTGTGCTTTCGGCCCACGAGTGTTCCAGGCAATCCCATTCTTCCGAACAATCGAACCAGAAGAGTCGGAGTTGCGACACATCCTCGTTCGAAGCTCTGCTGTAGCGCTCAGGTTTTCAGCTCCTCGCAATTCTGGAATAGGGGCAGTAAGCTATCACGTTGTCTGTGATTCTCGAGACTACGACTTCTGCCATCTGTCTCGGCAGTCGCGACAGAATGTTGCAAGGGGTTTGGCTAGTTGTTCAGTCGAACCTGTTCCCTTCTCCCTTCTGGCAGAACATGGGTGGGGGTTGCATATCGACACACTTGCTCGACAAAGCCGACGAGATCGGCGAACTCGGGCCGATTGGAAGAGACGTTGTAGGATTGCAGCAGAGTTGCCAGGATTTGAGGCATGGGCAGCGTTGGTTAACGGCAAGTTGGCGGCGGTGATGCAGCTCGTAAGGATCCAAGAATGGATCATCCTGCTCGAGCAAGATTCCCTTTCAGAATACTTGCCGTTCAAACCCAATCACGCTTTGGTATATTGCCTGACAAAAGAGTTGATGAAAAGAGAGGGAATCAAGAGTATATTTTATACGATGCAATCACTTGATGCACCGTCTCACATTGATCAATTCAAAGTCAGAATGGGGTATAGAGCGATCCCAGTAAAACAGCGTGTTGTGTTTCATCCGGCTCTTGGTTCGCTTGTTGGGCTGAACACTCATGCGATGCTCAAGAAGCTCCAATTTCGATATCCTTCTAACCCTTGGCTGGCAAAGGCAGAAGGTCTAGTGCGGGTCGCCGTCATAGGAGCGATGCCCGAATTAGATCAAAACATCCCCTCGATTCTCAAGGACGATCGTCGTCTCGCCTATCTCGTAGTGTTGATGCAATCGCTATCTCGCCTTCGAAGTACATTCCAGAAGTGCTTGGTGCTAGTATTCCGACACAATCTGTCTGACGCACACCTGATAAGCGATCATAAGCCTATCCCGCTTTCCGCATGCGCATCACAACCAGCAAGGGACTGTACTGAAAACGGAATCAAACCTCTAGATCGGTGGCCATGGAACATTCAATTGAAAATCTGACTACGGCGGAAGTCCAGAAACGGTCCTTTATCCCATTCGCGATGCCGGATATCGACGACGCGGAATTCGCTGAGATACGCGAAGCGCTGATCTCAGGATGGATTACTACCGGTCCCAAGGCGAAGCGGTTCGAGGCGGAATTTGCAAAGCGGTGGGAGCAAAACATGCCATTGCTGTAAATTCCTGCACTGCGGCGATGCATCTTGCATTGGAAGCAATCGGCCTCCAGCCAGGCGACGAGGTGATTACAACTCCGTATACCTTTGCCGCGACAGCGGAGGTGATTCGCTATCTCGGTGCACGACCGGTTTTTATTGATGTCGACTCTCAATCACTTAACATCGACCCAGCAAACATTGAAGCTGCCATTAGCGAGCGCACACGTGCCATCCTTCCCGTCCACATCGCAGGTTATCCAGTAGAAATGGACGCAATACTCGCCATTGCACGTAAGCATATGTTACCCGTGATCGAAGACGCCGCTCATGCGTTTCCAACCCGATACAAAGGCGCAGTAGTCGGAAGCATTGGAAATATCA
>CAVVZZ010000009.1:0-98383 GCA_963752915.1 Ignavibacteriota bacterium | reverse complement strand
CGACGACGCTCAGCCACGGCCACGTGAGCCAATGATACCATCGTGCATACCGCGCAAAGAACCGGAGGCTGCTTCGGTACTTGTTCCGCAATTTGAACGACGAGAGATGTCCGCCCGCGCTCACCGAGAGCTTGTGCCAGACCTTCGCGGCGGGCTCATACCATATCGAGTATCCCGCTGCCCGGAACCGCATCGACCAGTCCGCGTCCTCGCCATACATAAAGTAGGACTCATCCAGCATTCCGATCGACCCTATCGCTGAGGCGCGGGCAAGGATACAGCATCCCGTCGCATAGTCGATGCGGGCCGGGACGTCGTACTGCCCGTGGTCATCTTCCCGTATCCCCCGATGTTTCATCGTTCCGGTCCAGAACGAAATCTCTCCGCCGGCGAACCAGAGAAGACGGGGTGCATAGTAATAGAAGATCTTCGGTGCGACGATCCCGCACTGCTGGTCGGCCTGCATTCGTTTGACAAGCGCCCCGACAAAGCCGGGTTCGACCACCGTGTCGTTGTTCAGGAGGAGAACGTGCTCCGTTCCCGTTTCCAGCGCGCGCGCGATTCCGATGTTGTTTCCACCGGCAAACCGCAGGTTCTGCGATTGCGGAAGGAGCTCAACGCCGGGAAACTCGGAACGGATCGCCTCGACCGAGCCATCCGTCGAACCGTTGTCGACGACGATGATATGGAGCGGACGGTAGCCAACTTCCCGCAGTGACCGCAGGCACTCCACCGTTACGTCACGTCCGTTCCAGTTGACGAGAACGACTGTAACCCGGGGAGACGATTGTTGGTGCACCGCCACGGTTTCCATGTCCGCAAGTGTTTCCAGGATGCGTGACTCCTTCGCCGCACTTGCATCACGAGCGCGAGGCAAGTTCCTCGATTCCTGCAACCAGGTTTTCCCAGGTGTACTTCTGTTTCTCCCTTGCAACCCCGCGAGACATCGTTGCAAGGGTGTCTCCCTGGTAAAGCTGCACGATGGACGCAGCAAGGGCAACGGCATCACCGGCGGGAACAATGAATCCGGACTCCCCCTCCACGACAACTTCAGCAAGCCCGCCGACATCGCTGACGATGACCGGCCTGTCAAAGTTGTAGGCGATCTGCGCGATGCCGCTCTGTGTCGCGGAGATGTACGGAAGGACTACGGCGTCAGCAGCCGAGAAGTATCTTCCCACCTCGCTATTGGGAATATAGTCGGATCGGATCGTGACATTCTGTTCGAGTCCCAGCAAGCCAATCATCTCGTGGTATTGCTGCTCCGCTTCGTAGAACTCGCCGACCACAAGCAACTTCACGTCCAGCGTGCGCACCACGCGTGCCATGGCCTCAAGCAAAACCTGGAGCCCCTTGTACCGTCGGATGTAGCCGAAGAACAGCAGGACCCTTGGCGACGATATTCCGAGCTCGCCGCGTGCGCGCCCTTTGTCGCATGGTGCGCCGAACAGGTCATACACCGGGTGCGGGACGTACCGGTACCTCCCTGAAGGCCAGAATGCGGTCAGCTCGCGTTCCACCGCGTGCGACTGGACGACAAATCCGTCCGCTGAACGGAACAGGTAACGGGTGAAGGCGCGGTCGAACGGCCGGTGTTCATGCGGGATCACGTTGTCACAGATCACGATCACCGATGTTGCCCTTCTCCACTTCACTACCCGTGCGATCGTCCCGAAGCATGGTCCGAAGAACGGGAGCCAGTATTTGAACAGAAGGACGTCGGGCTTGCGTCGACGGATCCCGCGACCGACGGAAATCCAGTTCAGCGGGTTGATCGAGTCGACGCGTTGCGGCGCCGGAGCAGCAATCGATGATTCCCCCTGTTCCTCCTGCGTTTTGCCGGGGAAGAGGATCGACGGATACTGCCGTTTGAAGGTAATGGTTTCGACATCATGGCGGGCCGACAACGCACGGGCGAGGAGGGCGATATAGTGGGCGATCCCTCCGCGAAGAGGGAACGCCGTACTGACGATGACGATCTTCACCGGGATCGGCTCTCGTTTCCGTTCATTCCCACACTCTCCATGGCGATTGGTTCGTCCGCCACAACTCCTTCAGAACGTCGTACTCGTGCGCAGTATCCATGCCCATCCAGAACCCGTTGTGGCGGTAGACGGAGAGCTGCCGGTCGGCAGCCATCGCCGGTAGGGGACCGTTCTCCAAAATCAGATTTTCGTCGTCGCTGAAATACTCCCACACCTTCGACCCATCGAACATCATGAAGCCGCCGTTGATCCACTCGCCTTCGAGATAGATCTTTTCCTGGAAGCCGGTCGCACGGTTTCCCGTCATCTGCACCTGGCCGTAGCGGCTTGCCGGATGGACACCGGTGATGGTCCCCACCGTTCCCTGCTTCTTATGATAGCTGATGAGCGAGGTGATGTTGACGTCGGACAATCCGTCGCCGTAGGTGACACAAAAATCCTCCTCCTCCTCCAGATACCTCCTGACCCGCCACAGCCGCGCTCCGGTCATCGCCGTTTCCCCGGTCTCAGCGAGCGTGATCCTCCAATCCCGTTCGATGGTCTCGTCGTGAAATTCGATTGTGCCGCTCCCCGGGCACACGGTCACGTCGCTCATGATCGACCGGAGATTCAGGAAGTATTTCTTGATCTCCCACCCTTTGTAGCCGAGCGTCAGAATGAATTCCTTGATGTCGTGATGCGCATAGATGCGCATGATATGCCACAGGAGAGGTTTGTCTCCGATCATACACATCGGCTTCGGAAGCATTTGCGTATGCTCCCGCAATCGTGTGCCGAGACCGCCGCAGAGAATGACAACTTTCATGGATGTCCCCCTCGTTGTGCAACCAGCGGATGAATCCTGCCGGGGAGTAGACCGACACAGATTATTTTGCCTGACTCCGAATGAAGTTTTCCATCTCTTCCACTGTGGTGAAGTGTCTTCCTCCGTGCCGAATCGCTTTCCGGATGAACTTCGGTCGTTTCTTCGTCTCTTCGAAGATCTTCATGAGATATTCCCCGAGGACCGAAATCGCCAGGATCTGCACGGCTCCGAAAAAGAGTATCAGGACGATGATCGTCGTGATCCCGTGCGGGATGTCCGGATACAGCAGTTTCGCGATGACCTGCCCGATGAGCGCCAGGAAGGAGATGACCGTCAGGCTTATCCCAAGATAGCTCAAGAGCTCCAGAGGAACAAAGCTGAAGGAGAAAATCCCCTTCTTTGCCCACCAGACATTCTTCAGCAGATTGTTCGTGGTCCGGCCGAACATCCGCTCCGGACGCACGTAGTCAACGCCGGTCTGTTTGAAACCGACCCAGGCCCGAAGCCCGCGGAGAAATTGATCCGTCTCCGGAAGGGCAATCAGTTGATCGACGACTTTCCTGTCCATGAGCGAGAAATCCCCGGCGTCCAGAGGAATCGGGACATAGGAGACTTCACGGAAGAATTTATAGAACGCCTTATAGAAAAACTGCATCAGCGAGTTTGTTTCGCGCTTGACTCTGCGCCCGAAGACGACATCATAGCCTTTGCGCCATTGCTCGAAGAATTTTGGGACGAGTTCGGGAGGGTCCTGAAGATCGCCGTCAAAAAGGATCACCGCATCGCCCGTCGACACCTGCATGCCGCTCAGGAACGCACTCTGGGAACCGAAGTTGCGCGAGTGCTCGATCGCGATCACGTGGTTGTCCTGCGCCGTAATCGACGTGAGGACGTCGTCCGATTCGTCCGGACTCGCATCGTTGACGAAGATAATCTCGTAGTCAACATTGATCGACCGGAACGCTTCGACAAGCCGACGGTACATATAGGGGATGGCCTGTCCGTCCCGATAGCATGCGATCACGGCAGAGAGACGGATCGTGCGGTTGAGAAGCGGGTGAAGCGTCGCGGGCAGGGCGACCCGTGAGCGCTGCCATTCGATCGTGCGGCGCAGCCCTTCTTCGAGAGAGGTCCGCGGCTTCCAGCCCAGCACTTTTTTCGCCATGAGCGGATTGCCGAACCAATTCTTCAGGTCCCAGGAACGGTTCGGCATCGTCCCCCACTTCGGCTTCTCCGGGATGTCGCACAGCTCCTTCATAACGCCGGCAAGGTCGCGGATCGTCGTCTTTTTCCCCGTCGCGATATTGAGCGACGCGCCCGGAGAATGCACCACGCCTCTCGTCGCGGCCAGGACGGCGGCCTCCACAGCATCATCGATGTACACAAAGTCCCGGGAGATTTCCGGGTCGACCAGCACGGGAAATGTCTTTCGTAATCCGTTCGAGACCAGCGTCGGAACCAGCCGGTCCGGCTCCTCATACGGCCCGTACAGGGAGTAGTAGCGGAGATTGATGACGGGGAGTTTCTTGACCGATCCGAGGTAGTGGACCAAATACGAAGCGGCCACCTTGGAAACAGCATAGTGGCTATTCGGCATGAGGGGGTCCGCTTCGCCGGGGGACGCGCTGTTTGTCCCATACTCCGACGACGATCCGGCGTGGACATACGCCGCGAATCCTTTTGCCGTCGCAATATCCAGCAGGCTTGCCATGCCGAGGATATTCGTCTCATAGATGAGATGGACATCGTCCTGACGGGCGTAGGCGCCGTACGCCGCGAAATCAAAAATGGTCCGGAAGGCGAACCGTTCGTAGATGCGTTCCAACGTTTTTGTTGCGGTCACGTCGGCGTACAGCAGGTTCTCGGCCGGCAGATCGATCAGCCGCCAGGGGACGAACTGTTGATGGGTTACGCCGTAGCAATCATCGCGGACGGAAAGGATCGCGCGAAACACGTTCGCCCCGACGAAGCCTCCGGCGCCGAGGACAAGGATCGGCCCCTGAAGCCGCTTGATCTCTTCTTTGAGCGTGAACGTCTTGTCAGGCATGGAGGGATTCCTGGAGCAACGATACGAGGGCCGGGCCCGAGAGCCCGCTTTGTTCCTGATGCCAGACTTGCGAGCCGTACCGTCCGGTCGGATAACCAAGGGCATAGGCGCTGCGGAAACGGACCGTTGAAAGGCCGCGTCGCAGAAGAGCGGCGGCAATGGACTCGTTGATCCCGCATTGGCCGTAATGTTCTTCTATTGTCACAACCTTTCCGATCCGGCTAATCGATTCCGCAAGTTCATCCGGGATTTCCGAGAGCGGAAGGATGCCCAGATTCCAGATGTCCAACGATTCGCGAAGCGCTTCATCGCCCGCTGCCAGGACATTCCAGAGAACCGGCCCTGTCCCAATGACCACCAGTCCCGCGCCTTTCTTGATCCGTCTCCACGGACCGAACGGTGGGATGGGTGGAGTGCTCTTGGGGGCGAGGTTCAGACGAAGGTAATTCGGAGACGGGTCGGAAACCATCATGCGCACGGCCTCCGCCACGTCGCCCCCCGTGAGCGGTACGTACACTTTCATATTCGGAAGGCATCGCATGATGCCGATGTCCTCGAGCGTGTGGTGCGTGGCACCCATGATGCCGTAGCCATATCCTCCGCCATTCCCCACGATCTTCACGGGCAAATTGTGCAGGCAGATGTCATTCCTGATCTGCTCGTACGGCCGCAGGATCGCAAACGGGGCGATGCTGTACAGCCAGGGGATAAACCCTTCGTACGCGAGCCCGGCCGCAACCGACGTCATGTTCTGTTCGGCGACGCCGGCATTGATGAACCGCGGGCCGAATTTGTCACGCACTCCCTCGAGCGCCATATATCCCAGGTCGCCGGTGAGAAACAGGCTCGACGGAGATGCATCCGCGACACCGATCATCGCCTGCGCGAACTCAGCTCTCATGCGTCTTCCCCGATTGCGATTCGTGCCATGCGTTCAACTCATCGATCGCGAGTTGGTATTGCGCGTCCTTCATGGGAAGATAATGACAGTCTACGGTATTCTCCATGTAGCTGACGCTATGTCCCTTGGTCGTCGAGCAAATGACGACGCCCGGTTTTCCGCCGACGGCGTCGGGACCCGAGAAGATGGCCATCGCCCCGTCCAGCGACCCGAAGTCATGACCGTCTGCCTCGACCACGTGAAAGCCGAACGATTGCAGTTTCTCCTTCAGCGGCTCGAGGCGCAAGACATCTTCCGTCCTTCCTATTCCCTGGATCCGGTTCCGATCGATCAGCCAGTACAGGTTCGTCAGGCGATGATGGGCAATGAACATCGCGGCTTCCCAGGTGCTTCCCTCGTCGAGCTCACCGTCCGACGTTACACAAAAGTACTTTCGCGCATCGCCCTTGATCCGGCCTCCGAAGGCCATCCCTGCGGAAAGCGAAAGACCATGCCCGAGGCTCCCCGTCGCGAACGGAATCTGCTTCACCTGATTGACCGGCGGATGTGCAGGAAGGATCGTTCCGTTGTGATAAAACGACTGGATGGTCTCCGTGGTAATGTCTCCTGCCTCCGCAAGAACCGAGTACAGCAATGCGGCGGCATGCCCTTTGGAGAGCACGAGCCGGTCGTCCGATTGCATCCATGCAAATTTCAGAAATACAAGAATCTCCGTGCACGAAAGCGAGCACCCGATATGACCCGCATTTGCCGCATGATACATTTCCAGCATCCGCTTCTTGACGGAATAGAGCCGCTCGTTGAGGTGTTCCGTTTTCGTCATGCGGGACGTTGCCTCCGTTTCCTCAACTCCGAGAGCGAGATGCCGCCGCCGCACAGAAGCAGCGAGACAACCGTTCCGATGGTTCCGACTTCAAACGATGTGGGGGCGTAGACCATGGTCACGATGTGGTCGCCTCCGGGAACCTGGACTGTTCGAAGCTTGTAATCGCACCGGAGAAGCGGCGCCTCGGCCCCGTCGACATATGCCCGCCAGCCCGGGAAGAACGTCTCGCTCACGACGAGCAGACCGGGCCGCTCCGTTTGAACATGGACCGTCACGCTGTTATCCCGATACGCCGTCACATTGGCAGTCCACGGAACGGCGGAAGTATCTTCGTGAAATGCCGAGGGGAGCGGTTCTTCGAGCGCAGCGATCGTCCTTGGCGCAAACGCCGGGCTGCTCATATATGCGACAAGCGAATCTTCACCCGTGACGATATGCGTCTGGTACACCATGAATGCCCGCGGCAGATAGGTGGGGTTGGGGACGAGCGCCAGGCGGTTCCCTTCGGTCACCGTCCGATACTTTACGTTCTCAAGATCAAGAAACTTGTCCGAGGGAATCGGCATGATCGTCCGTTTCAAGGCCAGGGGTGTGTATCCCTCCATCGAGAAAATCCGGTCGATCATTCCCTGGTTCCGGTCCATGATCATCCCCTGGGAGTTTCGTGTGTTCACCCTGAAGAGTTCATGTTCTCCGTCGCGTTTCAAAAACGTGACAATATTCCCCGCCTGTTGAAAATACTCGGTGGGATTCGTTTTCCCGTTGTTCTGCCCTGCGCCGAAGAGATACAGATCGAGGAACATGACCGCAATCAGGGTGAATCCCGCGATTGAGGACCTCGACCGGATCAACCAGACAAGCACGCCGAGGGAGAGGAGGAGGACGACAAACGCCGTGTTGAGATCTCCCATGACTGCGGTTTGTACTTCCGCGCTTTTGAGGAACGGGAGATCCGCGTCAAACGCGCCCGAGCGCACGAGGAAGAAAAGGAGAATGGGAATCCCTCCGACCAGACCGGCTGCGCGGAAGAGCCGTTTCTTTTTGCGCGCATCAAATTGCCCGTAGAGAAGATCATCGACGGCAAAGCCGGAGAGAAGCGTGGCACAGAACGCGAACAGAATCCCGATGCGTGCCGGCGTTTTGAATCGCGAGAAGCCGGGAATGAATTCGAAGAAGAACCGGTGCAGGATGAAATGATTCCCCATGGCGAACAGAAGCGCGAAGAAGCCGAACGCCGCAAAGAACATGAGGTGGCGTCGTTCCTTCCAGCGCAGCAGCGCGATGATGCCGAGAAACAACGGCAGCAGACCAACGTACACTCCCGTCTCCCAGTAATTCCAGTATCCTCCCTCCCCGAAGTACCGGTATGCATCGACATTGGAACTCCCGAGGATCTTCGGGAACAGAAGGGTCAGAAGCTGGATCCATGTCACCGATCCCTCTGTCGCGAACTTGTAGGTGATCTCGGACCGTTGAGACAGTCCCGCAAGTTCGTTCGTCGGGGCAAGCTGGATGAGCGCGATGCCGAGTGACAATCCAACCACGACGGCAGCGCGCGGAGCAAGCCGAACGACCCGCGTAATCAGCCGTTCATCCGCCCCGCGCTGCCCGAAAATTTCGAAGAGCCAGTACGCGAACAGGAAGAAATAAATGTAGAGCGAAAGTTGCGGAAACCCGCACAGCGTCGAATGACCGAGAACAAGGGCGGCAATGAAAACCCATGTCCATCCAGTGTCGCCCAGCGCCCTGCGAAAACTGAGAACGATCAGGGGGATCCACGCAGCCAGCGTCACCACCGGCTGATGAATCGCATGCAACACCATGAATCCCGTCAGCATATACGAAACACCCGCGAAGAGCGACGGCACCGGTTTGAGTGAAAATGACCGGGCAAGGAAAAACATCGAGACCCCTGCAAGCGGGAAGTGGAGCAACACCATGAGTTGCAGGGGATAGTAATTGAGCATGCCGTTCTTCACGAAGGCGACAAGTGCGATGCAGGGTAAATAGAAGACACTGTTGATAATATCGGCCATGAACGGCATTCCGCCGAAGGTATAGGGATTCCAGAGAGGAATCTCCCCCATCGCCATGGACGTCGCCGCAAACACCCGGACAGGATAACTCGAAAAAAGGAAATCTTCCCACAGGTAGGCGCTCCCGGAGAACAGCGGGTAGAAAAAGACAAGGGCCAGCCCCGAGATGATTGCGATACAGGCCCAGACCGGAAGGACGAACGTTGGTCGCGGGCTGTCGCTAGGAGAGGGTTTGCGGTTCTTCTGATTTCGAGCCGGCGTCATTCAGAGCAGCCTCGAAACAGCTGTGAGTACGCGGTCAACCGTGATGTACTGCATGCAATTGTTCGGACATTCCGGTGAGAAATAGCACGTGCATTCCACCCCCGGCTCAAGGATCTCTCCCAGTCCGTACAATTCAAACTCATTCCGGTTGAAGATGTTGTTGAACAGGACGATCCTTTTGTTCAACCCGATCGTGATATGCATCGCCATGGTCACCGCGGTAACCACCAGATGACACTGGTCGACGAGATTGATAAACCTGGCAAGCGGGAAATGGCCGAGGTAGAGCGCCCCGCTCGCGGCGGCGATCCGGCGGTTTTTTTCGTGCTCCTGTTCACCGCCGAGAAGAAGCGGGACATAGCCTGCACCCGCGAGTCCCTTTGCCAGTCCGATCCAGTTTTCCTCCGCCCACAGGCGTGAGGTCCAGCGTCCCCCGCATCCCGTATTCAGGCCGACGATGTGTTTGTCCTTCGGCAGTTCCCACGTAGAGGCGTCTCCGTTGAAGCTATCGAGGATGTACTTTTCGCCGGAGAATTCGAAGCCGCACATCTCGAAAATTTCCTGCGGGTAACTCTTGGTGTTCTCCTTGTTGAGGTCATCCCACAGGCCGGTGAGAAATTTGTGAACCGCAAGTGCATCCACCGGCGCTGCTGCGCCGTTCTGCAGGATGAAGCCGTGCTTCGTCGTTGCGGTCAGGGTTGTTGCAAGCCCGCAGGCTTCCCGGTCCTTATCCAGATTGATCAGGAGATCGAAATGGACGCCCTGCAGTGACGCGATCGCCTGTGGAGTGAAACTGAACACCGCGTCAACGGAAGAAGGAATGACCTCAGGAGTGAGTGTCAACCACCAGATTTGCGCGTGTGGGTAGACGGCGCGAAGTTTTCTCAGCAACGGCGTCGTCCGGATTACATCGCCGATCGCTCCGAGCTTGATGATCAGGATCTTCGACGTGGTGCGGTCGTAATGCGAACACGTGCCGCCGGTTTCATCGACACAATGAACCCCAAACTGCTTGTGGGGGCGGCATGGGATATGACCACGGAACCACCGGCAATCGGCTTTGATCGTTTGAATCTCGGACCAGGGTCTTGACATTCAGGTTGCTATCTAATGACGTCCCGTATTGAGTACTCTTCATCGCGCTGTCTCGTCTTGGAAACCATCTCGCCCAGCAGGCCGATGGAGAAAAACTGCACTCCGACGATCACCAGCATGACCCCGAGGAGGAACAACGGCCGGTCGCTGAGCGCGGTCAGCCCCAACACCTTCTCCACGATGAGCCATACGCTGATCACGGTGCCGACAAACAATGTCACCAGTCCGAGCATTCCGAAAAAGTGGAGCGGGCGGCGGAAGAACCGCGTGGTAAAGAGGACGGTCAGCAGGTCAAGAAAACCCTTCCAGAACCTTCCAATGCCGAATTTGGTCTTCCCGTACCGGCGCGCACGATGATTGACAATGGTCTCACCAACGCGGAACCCTTCCCAGTGCGCCAGAGCCGGGACAAAACGGTGGAGTTCGCCGTACACTTTGACCGTCTTGACGACCTCACGCCGGTATGCTTTCAACCCGCAGTTAAAATCGTGGAGCTTCACACCGGTCAAGCGGGCCGTAACGAAATTGAAGAACCTCGAAGGAATGGTTTTGGTGATCGGATCGTGCCGGACTTTCTTCCAGCCCGATATGAGGTCGTACCCTTCCTCAATCTTCCGCTTCAACGCGGGGATCTCGTTCGGATCGTCCTGAAGATCGGCATCCATCGTGATGACGATCGTGCCCAGCGCCTTTTCGAACCCGATATTGAGCGCGGCCGACTTCCCGTAATTCCTCCGGAAGCGGAATGCCCGGATGTGTCGGTCGATGCTGACGCAATTCGCGCAGGATGTTGAATGACCGGTCCGTGCTTCCGTCATCGATGAAGAGGAGTTCGTACCGGACATTCATTCTCCCGAGGACCGACCGGAGCTGTTTGTGCAGTTCAGGCAATGACTCTTCTTCGTTGAAGAGAGGGATCACGACGGAGATATCGATGTTCCCTTGCTGTCGGTTCTGCTGATTTTGGTCCTGCTGGCCTTGCTGGGGTCGACGGAAATTCTGACCACGTTGCTGCTGCGGCTGGCGGCGGGGAGCTGCGGGAGCGTCCGCCGGTCCGGGTTGGATTTCCCTGGGAGCATCAGGGGGATTCGGTGCCATGGTCGCCAGTGCTCGATGATCGTGGGAACTTTCGCAACGAAAAGCAAGCTAATCTAACGAGAAACCCCTTGACATGCAATGAATTCGGGGCGCCGGTTCGATTGAAACTCGGGGCGTACTTGTCTATATTGATGATCTGAATTCCGGAGGATGGCGTGCCCATCACGAGAAAATCGAAGATTCTTCTCACAGTGGCGGCAGTGCCGTTGGTTGTTATCGTGGTGGCTGCGATCACCCTGAAGTTTGTCTTCACCGGCGACAGGTTGAAGTCGCTCGTGATCCCGCGGATCGAAGAAGCGACTCACCGCTCTGTCGCTGTCAACGCTATCTCCCTCTCCTTGTTTCCCGCGATCGGGATCGATGTGGACGGAGTTCAGATCGCCAATCGTCGTGGCCCCGGCTTCTCCACGGACCCCTTTCTTTCACTCGAGAGACTTCGCGTCAACGTCAAGCTTCTGCCCCTGGTCCGGGGACGCGTGGAAGTGTCTTCCGTTGTGCTCGATCGGCCGAAGCTCCTCATCGAAACGAACGAAGAGCGTGAAACCAACTACGACGACCTTTCCGGAACGGCGGAACAACCACAGGCCACCCCGCCGTCCCGCGAACCATCGATCAACACTCCTGCCCCGGGGTCCGCACCGGCATCGCAGCCAGCCCAGCCGGAAGGAGCGCTCTCCATCTCCGGCTTCCGGCTGAACGACGGAGAAATTGACTATGTTGACCACAAGGAAAATTCGGCGACACGCCTTCGCGGCGTGAATTCCGATCTCACTCTTGATTGGCAATCGGGCAGGCTGACCGTTGAAACAAAAACTTCGATCGCCGATCTCAGCTATGGTAGCGTTGAGACTCCTCTGATATCGGGTCTCCGTGTCTCCCTTGCACCACGAATGGTTTATGACGCACAAAATGATGAACTCACCATCGAGAAGGGCGACATCACCGTTCAGGACATGTCGATGACCCTGGTTGGAACGGTCAAAGAGGTCAAATCGACCAGGAACCTTGACCTTTCCATGGGATCCGCGAACCTGAATATCGCAGAACTTCTCTCCCTTGTCCCGAAGGAATATATGAAAAATGCCGAAGGGCTCTCGGGCAAAGGGAATGCGGCTGTGCAGATCAACATTTCCGGAGCAGTCTCCGACAGTTCTTCGCCGGATGTGAAAGGGAGCATCAAAGCCGACGGCGCAAGCGTCCAGTATGCAAAACTGCCGAAACCGATCAGCAATATCTCCATTGTCTCGAATTTCACCCGATCGCGTTCCTCGCAGGAGTTCCGCATCGAAAAGCTCACCGCCTCCCTGGGCGAGAATCCGATCGCCATGAGCATGAGCATCCATGACTTCGCCGATCCTTCAATGGCGCTCGCGGTCCAGGGGTCGATGAATCTTGCCGAAATTAATCAGTACTACCCTTTGGAACAGGGGACCTCGCTTTCCGGCAAGCTCTCCGTCAACGTCAATGTGTCGGGCAAGGTAAAGGACCCATCCACGCTGAAAGCCGACGGCACCCTGCAGTTCTCGAATGTGACGGCCCAATCCTCCACATCCAGGAAGCCCGTCCGCGACCTCAATGGGACCATTCTCTTCAACAACCAGCTCATCGAATCGAAGAACCTCTCGATGAGCATCGGCCACTCGGACCTTTCCCTCGCCTTCTGGCTCAAGAATTATCTCTCCCTTGCCTCAACCGATAAATCCGTTCCGCGTCCCGTTGCCAATGTTACGCTTCAATCAAAACATCTCTACACCGCGGATATCATGACGGAGGAGGGCGCAGGCCAGAAGCCGGCTGCCGCCCCCGCCGCGCAGACCGCGAGCAGTCCCGCACAACCCGCGGTGAAGACTCCGGCACCGAAAACGACGTTGCCGTTCCCGACGATGGAAATCGACGTGAACGGCACTGTCGGTACCTTCACCATGCAGAATTACGAATTCACGAACGTCCGCATGATGATGCATATCGCGAACGGGGTTGTGACGATGCAGAACTTCTCGATGGATGCCTTCGGCGGTTCCGTCATTTCCAAGGGATCCGTTTCGCTGCAAAACCCCGAGAAGCCGGTCTTCGACATGTCACTCGATATGAACAGTGTCGACGCGCCGACACTGCTGACACACTTCACCTCGTTTGGGAGCCGGCTCAAGGGCCGGCTGACCATGAACACGACGATGAAGGGTGCATTGAACGACACGCTCGGTGTTGTGCCCAGTACGCTCGACGGCGCCGGAAAGGTCATGATCCAAAACGGATCTCTCAACGGCTTCAAAGTGAATCAATCGATCGCTTCCGCGTTGAAATTGCCCGATCTGGAAAACGTCGCCTTCAAGGACTGGTCAAATGGTTTTACCATCAAGGACGGGCGCATCCAGATCAAAGACCTGAAGATCTCCGCCCTCAACGGCGACTATGTCGTCAACGGCTCACAGGGAATCGATGGCTCCCTCGACTATGCGACTTCGTTGTACTTACCGGAGAAGACGTCATCAGCAATTTCCGTTGGAGGGTTCACGGGGGATGCCATCAACGCTTTCAAGGACCCCACCGGGCGATTGAAGTTCGATTTCAACGTGGGCGGAACGACAGACGACCCGAAAGTTCAGCTCAATACTGATGCAGCGCGGAAACGCGTGGAGGATCTGGCGAAACAGAAAGTTCAGGACGAAGCGAAGAAACTCGAAGAGCAGGCCAAGAAGAAAGCGGGAGATGTCTTGCGGAATATTTTCAAGGGAAAGAAGTGACCGAGCAGATCCGGCCGAAGAAATCCCTCGGACAGCATTTTCTCCGGGACGCCCGGATATCCCGGAAGATTGTGGACTCGATTGCTCCGCAACGTGGAGACGTGGTTCTGGAGATCGGCCCCGGAGAAGGAGCGCTCACCGGGTTCCTGGCGGCGACAGAGTGTACGCTCATCCTGGTGGACCTGGACCGGCGAGTCATCGATGTCATGCGGGAGCGATTCGGAGACCGGGCAGAGATCCTGCATCAGGACATTCTCACCATCGATCCGCTCGCTGTTGCCCGGGAGCATCATGTCCCTCGGCTCCGTGTTGTCGGCAATATCCCCTACTACATCACCACTCCCATATTCTTTCATTTCCTTGACCGGCGGTCGGCGGTGCAGGACCTGACGCTCATGATGCAACGGGAAGTGGGGCGACGCGTCGCCGCCGCGCCCGGATCGAAGGAATACGGCATTGTGTCCGTCATCGCCCAGATGCACGCGAATGTTGACGTCCTGTTCGATGTCCAGCCGGGATCATTCTTCCCGCGCCCGACGGTCATGTCGACCGTCGTCCGGGTGCAGATGCTTCCTTCCACCCGGTACGCGCTGAGCGATGAGCGGTTTTTCCGGAAAGTTGTTCGCACTGCGTTCGGAAAGAGGCGGAAAACGCTGCGGAATTCTCTCCGCGACCTCGGGGAAGGAGACTTGGTGGAGATTGATCCGGCGACGTTGTCCCGCAGACCGGAGCAACTTACTGTTGAGGAATTTGCAGACCTTTCAAACACCCTGGCCAATCGGTTCGCCGTTCTGCGTCAGAGTCTCGCGCACGACGATCAGAAGGACGTTCTCTGACGTATGAAACCTGACGCATTCAAGAATCACGCGCGGCCGCTTGTCAAACTTGTACGAGGGGTTACCCAGTACCTGCATTCCGCCGACATCCTCATGATCGGGTTTGTGTGGGTCCTGACCGTCATCGATCTTGTGTTTTCCTCTCGCATTCCGCGCTGGGGTGTCCTGGTCGTCGTGAATGTTGCCGTGACGGGATTCATCGTTTGGCTCGGCTTCGCCCGTCACCGGTGCGGGTACCGGATTCTCCGCTACGTGCACGACTGGTACGTCGCGCCGATGGTGTTCGTCTCTTTTAAAGAGCTCTACTTCATGATCAAGCCGATTCATTTCGGCCGCGACTACGACGATCTGCTCATTGCAGCGGACCGCTGGCTGTTTGGCAAGGATCCCACCCACTGGCTCATGCAGTTTTCCACACCGTGGCTCACGGAGGTCCTGCAGATTGCCTACACCGCGTTTTACCTTCTCTTTCTGATCCTCGGATACGAGATCTACCGCCGCCGGATGTTTGACATGTTCCACTTCTTCATGTTCACCTGCGTGTACGGCTTCTTCCTCTCATATCTCGGCTATTTGTTGCTTCCTGCGGTGGGACCGCGTTTTACGCTCCATGATTTCGCCGCGCTCGACAGGGACCTCCCCGGACTGTGGCTGACGCCGTCGCTTCGCTGGTTTGTGAACTGGGGGGAATCGGTTCTGATGAACGTGCCGAACGCCGTCGCGATGTCCTCGGCGCAACGCGATGTCTTTCCGAGCGGACACACGATGATGACGCTTGTCCTGATGAACCTCAGCGCCCGTGCGCATGCACGCGTCCGATGGATCGTCTACATCGTCGGATCGCTCCTGATCGTCGCCACCGTGTATGAACGCTACCACTACGTCGTCGATCTTGTCGGCGGTGTCCTGTTCGCCGCCCTCTGTATCTTCACATCGCGACGGCTGTACCATTTCACCCGCGACACACTGCTGACCCTCGAGCGCCAGTTCCCGCCTGAAGTATAGGAGTATCATCGGCAGTCAATTCGCCGGCAGGACCTCTCCTCCCGTCCCCCTCCCCTGCACAAAGAGTTTCTCATGAAGGGGAGGGGGACAAAGGGGGTGAGGTCAGTCCATAATCTTGCGGAGAAACGCCGGCTTCTCCGGATCGCTCTTGTCGATCCGTTCCGCTCGCTCGTGGTCCACGCCGGAAAGCGACTGCACGTTCGGGAGCTCAATCCCCCTTCGTGTGACCGCCGGAGGATCGAGCTTCTTCAGGTCATACGTGCCGGAAGGAACCCGTTCGACCACCGGGTTCGAATTCCTGTTTACCAGCGACGCGCGAGCCGGTGTTCCGACGCCGGATTTTCGGTTGAAGCCTGTCGCGATGACGGTCACCATCATCTCGTCGGTCATGTTCTCATCGACCACAGCGCCGAGGATCACGTTCGCATCATCGCCGGCAGCGCTCGTAATGATCCCCGCGGCTTCCTCCATCTCCACCATGCCCATGTCCTCCGGGCCGGTGATATTCACCAGGAGGCCCTGGGCCCCCGCGATGGAGATGTCGTCGAGCAGCGGGCTCGAGATCGCTGCGTGTGCGGCTTCGGTCGCCCGGTTCTCGCCCTTCGCGATCCCCGTCCCCATGACCGCATCCCCCATTTCCCGCATGACTGTCCGCACATCGGCAAAGTCGACGTTGATATACCCCGGAACGGTGATCAGCTCCGCGATGCCCCGGGTGGCGCCATACAGAACGTCATTCGCCATATCGAACGCCACGGTCATCGGCACGTGCCGATCGACAATGGAGAGAAGTTTCTGGTTCGGCACAATGATCAGGGTATCGACCTGCTTTCGGAGCTCATCGATTCCCGCATCGGCCTGGGCGTTGCGCTTCTTGCCTTCCGTGTTGAACGGCCGGGTCACAATCCCGACGACGAGGGCCCCGAGGCTCTTTCCGATGTTCGCCACGAGAGGAGCCCCGCCGGTTCCCGTCCCGCCACCCATTCCCGCGGTGATGAACACCATGTCACTTCCTGAGAGGGCGCGGGTGATTTCATCTCTGTCCTCCTCGACAGCCCGATGGCCGATGGACGGATCAGCGCCTGCGCCAAGCCCGCGGGTGAGATTCTTTCCAACCTGGATCTTGTTGGGCGCGGCATTGCGCTCCAGCGCCTGAAGGTCCGTGTTGATCGCAAAGAAATCGACCCCTTGCAGGCCTTTCTTAATCATGCTGCAAATCGCATTGCCGCCGCCACCACCGACGCCGACGACACGGATCTTTGCTCCACGATCGAAACCATGGTCGAGTTCGATCACGGGATTCCTCCTTCTAGTGATAATGTGATTTTTGCTTTACAGCTGGTCGAACCATTCACGCACGCGGTTCGTAATTCCTTTGACTGACGGTTTTTTCTTTGTACTGGTCGAAGGCCGTTCGCTTGCCGATGGATGCCCTGCATACCGCAGCCCATGATAGACCAGTCCTACTGCCGTTGCATATGCCGGGTTCTCAATCTCGCGGAGCAGGCCGCCGGAAAATCCCGATGGAATGCCGATCTTGACCGGCATCCCGAGGACATCCCGGGCAAGCTCTGCGGTCCCCTTGATCAGCGCGCCGCCTCCGGTGAGGACGACACCGCCGGACAAATGTTTGGAATACCCCGAACGCTTGATTTCCATCCCCGCGATCTCCAGGATTTCCTCCATCCGCGGCTGGATGATCCTTGCCAGCAGCGTCCGATCGATTTCGATCGGTGCCCGCCCACCGACGCCGGGCAACACGATCGGATCTGCCTGCGGCACTGCAGGAACATACGCGCACCCGTACTCCCGCTTCAGCCGCTCCGCCTGATCGTTGAGGACACCCAGGACCTTGCGGATGTCATCCGTGACTTTCTTCCCGGCGATGCCGATCACGGCAGTGTGCCGGATGGTGCGCTCCTCGAACACGGCGAGGTCCGTCGTGCCGCCACCGATATCGAGCAGCGCGATGCCGACTTCCTTCTCTTCGTCATCGAGGACGGCGTAACTGGACGCGAGGGGCTCGAGAACCATGTCGGAGACTTCAATGTTCGCCCGCTGGACGCACTTGTAGATGTTTTCTGCGGCACTGACGAGCCCGGTGATGATATGCACGCTGGCTTCCATGCGGATGCCGCTCATCCCGAGGGGGTCGTACACGCCGTCCTGGCCGTCAACGATAAACTCCTGGGGAATGACATGGATGATCTTTCTGTCGGACGGGAGCGAAAGCCGCTTCGTGTCCTCGATCAGCCGGTCGATGTCGGCCTGCGTCACTTCGTGGTCGGCGCCGCTGATGCTCACCACCCCGCGGCTCTGGAAGCTCTGGATGTGATCTCCCGCGATCCCGACGACAGCACTCTGGATATGCACGCCGGACTGTGCCTCCGCCTCCGTGATGGCGGTGGCGATCGCGTTCGTGGTCCTGTCGATATGCGTGACCACGCCCCTGTTCATTCCGTCCGAGGGACTCCGTCCCACACCGAGGATGTGGACACGACCCTGTTCGTCCGTGCCGGCCACCACCGCGCACACTTTTGTTGTACCGATGTCGAGACCGACAATGTGGTTCATCATGGGTTTACCCTCTCGTGCAATGCAAGTTCCTGTTGCTGATTCCAGCGTGCAACGACAATGTTATCGAATCGCAGATCAACATATTCCAACGCCTGTGCACCTTCCCGCGCGACAAACTCCTTCCAGAATCCGTCGAACTTCGCAAGCTTCACCGCGACACCGCCGTGCCCGAACGCCACGGGAATGCCGGACTCGGTGGTATAGCAGACCAGGCCGCCGTCATCGTTGATGTGCACTTCTGAAATTCTGTGGTAGAGATCATCACCAAATGCGCGTGCGGTGTCGAGGAATGCCAGCGCATGAAGGACGGCGGCGTTACGGACCTTCCTCCCCACCACAAACTCCTCCACCGGCATGGCCCCGGTCAACAGCGGAAGGTCGAGCACCTGCGCCGACTTCACCGGCGGCAGCACGCGGGCACTGTCATCGAGGTACACCGATTTCTCCGTCACCGCGGCAACGACGGGAACGCGTTCGTGAACGATGATCGTGATGCTCCCGCGCACATCGCGGATCACCGCCGCGCTCGCCACGAACGGATTCGTTTCAACCCGCCGGCGGACGGCGTTGACATCGACATCGAAGAGCTTTTGCGACCTGTCAATGTTCCCCAGAGCAATCACGTCGTTGGCCGCAAGGAGGCGCATCCCGCTGGCCCGAATGTCTTTGACTCCGACGTTATTCCTCCAGCCGTTTGCTTCCCAGGCCGTTATCAGGAGGGCGATCGTCACGAGAACCAGCAACGCTGCCTTCCGGCGGAGGTGTCTGTGGTCTTCGACAGGTTTCTCCCTGTCCATCATGGCTTCCCCGTCTTGAGACCCGCAATGAACGCTTCTCCGAATTTCCAGATATCTCCCGCTCCCATCGTGATGACCATGTCCCCCTTCTTTGCGATCGATGCGAGGAAGGCTGGGATCTTCGTTTTGTCGGGGACGTAGTGGACCTGCTTGTGGCCGAAATCTTTCGCCGCATTCGCAATCAGTTCGCCCGTCACTCCCTGGATCGGTTCTTCACGCGCAGGATAGACGTCCGTGAGAACCAGCACATCGGCATCGAAGAACGCGCGCCCGAACTCTTCGTAGAAGTCTCGTGTCCGGGAATACAAATGCGGCTGAAAGACACAGACCACCCGCCTTCTCCATCCTCCTTTTGCCCCCTGGAGCGTCGCCTTGATTTCCGTCGGGTGATGGGCATAATCGTCGATGACGGTGATCCCGTTTATTTCCGCCTTGACTTCCCAGCGCCTGAATACCCCGGTGAACTTTTCCACGCCGTTCCTGATCGTGGCAAACGGGACATTCATCTCCAACCCCACGGCGATCGCGGCGAGGGCGTTGAGCACGTTGTGTCGACCGGGGACATGGAGCATAATTTCTCCCAGGTCGTTGCCCCTGAGCAGAACCGTGAACCTGGACGTGTTCTCTTTATGGACCACATCCACCGCCTGGAGGTCCGCCTGACCGTTGAATCCGTAGGTGATGATTTTCTTCCGGATCTTCGGCATGATTTCCTGCAACGCCGGTTCATCGAGACAGAGGACCACAAAACCGTAGAATGGGACCTTGCCTGCGAACTGCACAAACGCGGCCTTGATGTCCTCGAGATCGCGGTAACAATCGAGGTGATCGGTCTCGAGCGTCGTCAAGACTGCGATCGTCGGCGTTAACGAGAGAAATGACCGGTCATATTCGTCAGCCTCGACCACGATGAAATCCCCTTTTCCCAGCCGGGCGTTCGAACGGGCGAGCAGGTTCACGCGACCGCCGACGATGACGGTCGGATCGATCCCGCCTTCCATGAGCACAAGACCGGTCATGGTCGTCGTCGTCGTCTTCCCATGCGTCCCGGCGATGCCGATGCCGTATTTCAGCCGCATGACCTCGGCGAGCATTTCTGCCCGGCGGATCACGGGAATGTTTCTCTTCTGTGCCTCGACGAGCTCGGGATTGTCCGGCGGGACGGCGGAGGAAAAGACCAGGACGTCGACATCCGGCTCAACGTTCGCCGCTGCGTGTCCGATGTACACGTGTGCGCCGAGGGTCGCAAGACGTTCGGTATTTTCCGACGCGGCGCGGTCCGACCCGGTCAGTGTGAACCCCTGATCAATGAGGATCTCCGCGATGCCGCTCATCCCGATACCGCCGATGCCGACGAAGTGGAGTTTCTTAATTGATGAAAACATGCCTGATCCCTGAACCCTGATTCCTGATGCCTGTTTCTACCGGTCGGTAAACTTCGGCGCGTTCCACCGGCGCTTCTTGCGCCTGGGAACGAGCGCGGCGATCCGGTTCATCTCTGCGACCAGTTCCCTGTCGTGCTCATAGCGCCCAACGCGGATACGGAACACCCGCCTGCGCCCCTTCAGCTTGAAGACGATCACCTGGAACCTTCCGCTCGTCTGGACCCGCGACTCTCTCCCGATGTGCATCCACTCGATGTCGCTGACTTTGATCTCCCGCTCGTGCCAGCGGTGCTTGAAGATGATCGCGTCATTCGACACGATGAGCCGGCGGTTCCGCACGAGATTGAGCAACAGCGTCACGATCGACATCAGGACAAAGAAGACGATCACGTACACCAGCGGGTCGTCCAGGACATATTCGAATTTCTTTTCGATGAAGCTTCCGCGGATCCCGCCGTACACAATGAGCGTCCCGACGTAGATCAGCGCAGACTGGTAATAAAAGTCGAGTTTGTATTTGAACGTCTTGATCTGGTCAGTCATTGGCGTCTCGTACATAGCTGATCACCTTCTCCGCGATCCTTGCCGCGGCATCAGGCCGCGCCAGCGACCGCATGTGTTGCGCCATCCGGTTTCTGCGGGCATCGTCGACCAGAAGGTCACCCAGCATGTCACCGAGCGTCACCCCGATTTCACTGTCCGGACAAAGTACTGCGGCCCCTTGCTCGGCCACGGCTTTCGCATTCTCGGTCTGATGATCGGCCGCAGCATGCGGATACGGCACAAGGATGGCGGGCATTCCCGCGAGCGCAAGTTCAGCGAGCGTCGAAGCCCCCGACCTGCAGACGGCCACGTCGCTCGCTCCGTATGCGTAGTCCATTCTGTCGATGAATGCCAGCACCTTTACCCTCTCCCGCTGTTCCGGCCTCAGGTTCCCGACGGCGCTTGCTCCCGCGTCGAAGTCCCGCTCGCCGGTCTGCCACACAAGTTGCGTGTTCTCCCCGAGCACTTGCGGCAACCGCTTCTCCACAGCCCGGTTTATCGACGAGGCACCGAGGCTTCCTCCAAAAATCAGAACTGTTTTTTCGTGCGGGTTGAGCCCAAAAAACCGTGCTGCCTCTTCGCGCCGGACATTTCCGACTGACGACCGCGTCGGGTTTCCGACGAGCGCGGTCTTTGCTGCGGCCGGCAGGAACCGCCGGGATCCCTCGTATGCGATGAACACCACGGTCGCACGTTTGGCCAGCAGCCGCGTCGTTACTCCCGGAAAACTGTTCTGTTCCTGCACGACCGCCGGTATCCCGAGAAGCGTTGCCATGAATATCGGCGGGCCGCAAACGTATCCCCCGGTGCCCACCACAACCGCCGGCCGCATTCGCCGGAGAATGAGCATCGATTGGATGAGCGAGACGCAAACCTTGAGCGGGAAAAGCAACAACGACCAACTCCATGCTCTTCGAAATCCGCTGATCCAAATGGTCTCGAACCGGTATCCCTCCTTCGGGACGACCCGCGCCTCGATTTTCCCTGCGGTCCCGATAAACACAATCTCGACATCCTTCCGCCGGCGTCGTATCTCGTCGGCGATCGCAAGCGCAGGGTAGAGATGCCCTCCCGTTCCTCCGCCGGTGATGACAATCCTCGGCCGGTGTGGGCCTGCCGTCGGCATCAATACACGCTTCCGACGGCGGGCTGCGGGGTTTGAACCGCCGCTTTGCCCGGCACAATTCTCGGGTGCATATCCGTTTGCGACGAAATATTCAGAAGCACGCCGATCGCGAATGACGATGCGAGAATCGATGACCCGCCATAGCTCACAAACGGCATCGGTAACCCTGTTGTCGGGAGAATCCCGAGCGTCACCGCAGCATTGATCACGGCATACAGGGTGACTGCGGCGGTGATGCCGATTGCCAGGTTGCGTCCGAGTTCATCCCGCGCATTGCGCGCGATCTTCATTCCCCGCAACATGATGACGAGGAAGATGCCCATCACCAGGACGGTTCCGATCAGTCCGTACTCTTCTCCGACGATCGAGAAGACAAAATCGCCGTAGGATTCCGGAAGGAAGAGGTCGCGTTGCCGGCTGAGCCCCGGGCCGACGCCGAACAACCCTCCGTTGCCGAACCCGATGATCCCCTGCCACACCTGGTAGTTCATCCTTCCCGTACTCTCCGATCCGTGCCCGAGGTAGCTCATGATCCTCTGTGCCCGGTAGGGTGCGCTCATCATATAGATCCCGAGAAGCGGGATCAGCGATGCAAACACAGCGGCGATATGCCCGACCTTCGCCCGGCCGATGAACAGCATCAGAAAACTGAGGACGATGATCATTGACCCTGTGCTGAAGTTCGGCTGCTTCAGCACGAGGAGGCTCACCAGACCGATCCAGACGAGAAGCGGGAGCAACCCGTACTTGAACTCTTTTATCGCTTCCTTCTTTTCGGAAATCAACACCGCAAGATGGAAGATGAGCGCAAACTTCGCGAACTCCGACGGCTGAACGCCGAATCCGCCAAGGCGGAGCCAGCGTGCCGCACCGTTGACTTCTCCTCCGAGCAGCAGCGTTACCCCGAGGATGCCCACGAGAAGAATCAGGACGGGTTTAGTCAGCTTCCGAATTTTGTGATAGTCGAACCGCATCGCAGCAAAGAGCAGGACAAAACCGGACAGAACCTTAAACGCATGACGTTCGAGAAGCCGGTCGCTTTCTCCCCACTTCATCATGGCGTACGTCGAGCTCGCGCTGTACACCACGCCGAGACTCAACGCCATCAGCGCCAGGACGCACAGAAGCGTCAGGATGTCGATATGATTCCGCGGCCCCTTTGCCATGCGCCCCTAGCGGAGTTCCATCACGATGTTCTTGAACACTTTTCCGCGATGTTCATAGTTGTCGAACCAATCGAACGATGCGCACGCCGGCGACAGGAGCACGATATCGCCCGATTGAGCCCGGCGCATGCACAGATCCACCGCATCTTCCATGTTCTCCGCCGTATCGACGGCGCGGATGCCGTCGAAGGCCTTCACAACCTTCCCCGCCGATTCGCCGATCGCGACGATCGCGCGGACATGGTTCCGGACAGGATCGTAGAGCCGGGTGTAATCGTTCCCTTTGTCACGACCGCCGAGGATGAGCACGATCGGACGGTCGAAACTTTGCACTGCATACCAGACAGAGTCGACGTTCGTCGCCTTCGAGTCGTTGACATATCGCACGCCACGAAATTCCCGGACAAATTCGAGCCGATGCTCAACCCCTTTGAACCGTTCGAGCGTTTTGGCGATGGAACCCGGAGCGGCCCCCAGGACTGCGGCCGCCAGCGCCCCCGCCATGGCGTTGGCGAGATTGTGGACGCCGGGAATCCCGATGTTCGCAATCGGCAGGACCGTCGATCGCCTGCCACCCACACTCGTGACCAGACGTCCGTTTTCCACCCATGCGCCCTCCTCGAGCCGGCGCCCGACGCTGAACGGAAGCCTGCGGACCTCGCCCGGGGCCTTCTCCTCGACCTGCCTGACCGTCTCCGGATCATCGAGATTATAAATGAGGGTGTCGCCTTTCCGCTGCATCGTGAAAATCCTGGTCTTTGCGTCGCTGTATCGTTCAAACAGATGCTCGTAGCGGTCCAGATGGTCGGGGGTGATATTGAGCAGGACCGACACCTGCGGCCGGAAATCGATGCAGTAGTCAAGTTGAAAACTCGAGACCTCGAGGACGACCGTCGTGTTCCGATCAGCCGTTTCGACCAGCTGCGAAAACGCCGTGCCGATATTCCCTCCCACCACAGCGGTGATTCCCGCGTCCGTAAGAAGCGCTCCCGTCAGTGTCGTCGTCGTCGTTTTTCCGTTCGTCCCGGTGATCCCGACGATGGTTCCCCGGCAAAACCACGAGGCGACTTCGAGCTCGCTTGCCACCGTGATGCCTCGCGACGCGGCCTCGCGGAGCATCGGAAGATCCGACGGCACGCCCGGGCTCACGACGATCAGATCCGCATCGAGGACGCGCTCGCTGTTGCCACCGAACTCCGCCGTGATGTTCAGCGAGCGGAATTCTCCGGCCGCCTCCTGCATGCGGTCTTCGGTCGCGCGGTCGCTGACGAACACCTTCGCCCCTTTGCGCGCCAGGAGCGCCGCGATCGCCCTCCCGCTCCGCGCCGCGCCGATGACACTTACCCGTTTTCCCTCAACCGTCCTCGGACTCATGCCTAGCGCACTTTGAACGTTGCCAGACTCAGGATCATCATCAGGACCGCGACGATGTAAAAACGCGTTACGATCTTCGGTTCCGACCATCCCAGCATCTCAAAATGGTGATGCAGTGGAGCCATCTTGAACACCCTTCTCCCCGCCCCGTATTTCTTTTTCGTGTACTTAAAGTAGAGGCGCTGAATGATCACCGAAAGGGTCTCCGCAACAAACACTCCTCCGAGCGTCGGGAGGAGAAGTTCCTTTTTGATGAGGACACACAGCGCGCCGAGAGCGCCTCCAAGCGCGAGCGAGCCTGTATCACCCATGAACACCTGTGCGGGATAGGCATTGAACCAGAGAAACCCCATCGACGCCCCTGCGAGCGCCGCACAGTAGACCACGAGCTCCCCGTTTCCGCGGAGATAGGGGATCGTCAGATATTCGCTCCACACAATGTTCCCCGAGACATAGCTGATGGCCCCGAGCGTCAACCCGACAATGCCGACGATCCCGATCGCGAGTCCGTCGAGCCCGTCGGTCAGGTTCACGGCGTTCGACATCGCCGTGATGATGAAGACGACAAGCGGGATATACAGCCGTCCGAAATCAAATTCAAAATGTTTGAAGAAGGGGACGGTCGTCGATGAAGAAAGCTTCCAGAGATCCTGATCGATCCACTGCGGGAAGAAATAGATGATGCTTCCCACGATGAGGCCCACAAGCATCTGCCCGACGATCTTGTACCGCCCGATCAGCCCCTTTGGCTTCTTCTTCACCACTTTTAAATAGTCGTCCAGGAATCCCACGGCGCCCAGGGCGACCGTGACAAACACGATCAACACCACATACATGTTGGACAGGTTCGCCCAGAGCAACGTGGGCACGACCAGTGCTGAGAGGACGATCAATCCGCCCATGGTCGGCGTGCCAGCCTTCGCGAGGTGTGTCTTCGGCGCTTCCACTTTTGCCGACTCGCCGATCTGCTTGTCCCGGAGAATGTGAATGATCTTCGGTCCCAGCCAGAACGCGATGATCAACGCCGTGATCGCCGCCGCCGCTGCACGGAAGGTCAGGTAATGCACGACGCCGAACCCGGGTGGGTGATAGAGCCGTTCAATCAAATCGAGGATGTGGTACAACATCGATCTCTTTCTACCGGGAATGACTGTAACGCGGCACAGTCGACTCGAGCTGCGATGCAAGAAACGTCACCACATCCTCCAACCGCACTCCTCGCGACGCTTTCACGAGAACGATATCGCCTTCCGAGACCAGCTCGACGAGGTACTCGGCCAGGGCACTTTTCTGCTCGTAATGAAACGATCCTTCCGGTCCGAACGCGTTGTGGATCTTGCGCGCCTGTTCACCGATCGTCAACAGGTACTCGATTCCGAGCCGCCTCGCCTCGAGGCCGATGGCGGTGTGTTCCTCGCCGCTTCGCTCCCCGAGCTCGCGCATGTCTCCCAGGACCGCAATGCATTTTCCGCTGCTGCGCGACGCCGCCAGCGTCCGGAGCGCTGCCAGCATCGAGTCGGGGTTGGCATTGTAGGTGTCGTTGAGAATTGTCACCCCGCCGAGTTTCACAACCTCCATCCGTTTCCCCGCCGGCTGAAACGCCTCGAGCGCCGATTTGATCTTCGTCGCAGGCACGTGGAACGTCACTCCAACGGCTGCCGCAGCCAACGCATTCTGGGCATGATGGTCGCCCGGCACGCCCAATGCGATGCGGAGCGGCTTTCGGATCGTGCCCCCCGAGATTTCGAGGACGGCGCAGTTCGATGCGGCGTGGTCCACAATCCGGCCCCGGATGTTCGCGCCGCGCTTCATCCCGTATGTCACCGTCCGGACCCCCCGCGGGACTCTCCGCAGGACGCGTGCATCATCATGATTCACAAACGCGGTCGCCTTCGCCTGCGGCAGGTGCCGGAACAACGTCGACTCCTCTTCTTCAACGCCATCCACGCTCCCGAAGAATTCGAGGTGCTCCCGCCCGATGTTCGTGATCAGCCCCATGGTCGGAAGCGCGATCGAACACAGGAGCGCGAGCTCGCCGGGATGGTTCGTCCCCATTTCGATGACCGCAACGTGATGTCGTCTTTCGATCTTGAACAGCGTCTGCGGGACGCCAATATGGTTGTTCAGGTTTCCCGGCGTGCTCACAACCTTGTATTTCGTCTCCAGCACGGCGGTGATCATCTCTTTCGTCGTCGTCTTGCCGTTGCTTCCGGCGATACCGAGCACCGGAATCGTGAATTTCAAACGGTAGGCCTGGGCAAGTGCGCCGAGCGTGACCGTCGTATCGTCGACAATCAAGAGCGGAATGGTCGAACGAATCGCCGCGGCACCGCTTTGGTCGACGATTGCCGCCAGGGCTCCGTGCTCGTAGGCGCCGTCAACAAATTCATGCCCGTCGTACCGTTCGCCCCGAAGGGCGACGAAGAGATTGCCCGGCGCAACGGACCGGGAATCCGAACAGACGCCGCTGAACGACCGACCCTTCAGTGATGCAAAGAGCCGTTCTTCCTGATGAGGCAAACGTAAAATGTCTTTCGGCGAAAGTCGCACAGAAGAATGGTGTCCCTACCGTTTGCGCCAGTGTTGCACTTCCTCATGATCGTCGAGGTGTATTTTCTGTTTTCCGATGACCTGGTAATCCTCATGCCCTTTTCCGGCGAGAAGAACGATGTCGCCTTCCCGCGCCTCATCAAGCGCGCTCTCGATTGCGAGTCGCCGGTCGGCAATCCTGCGGGCGGACGATGACGGGGGAATCCCCGCGAACACATCGTCGAGAATTGTTTCCGGATCCTCCGTGCGCGGATTATCGGAGGTCGCGATCGTCACATCGCTCAGCGTCGTGGCGATCGAGCCCATAATCGGCCGCTTCGTCTTGTCCCGGTCTCCGCCACAGCCGAACACTGTGATGATTCTTCCCCGACTCCCCTTCGGCAAAAGCTCCCGGATTGCGAGGAGACATTTCTCGAGCGCATCGGGCGTGTGCGCGTAGTCGATGACAACGCTCCACCCTCCCGGCATCGGGATCTGCTCGAACCTGCCCCGGACCGGCTCCATCGCAGCGATTGCCTCCGCGATCGCGTCGGGGGCGATCCCCAACGCGATGGCGCATGACGCGGCCGCGAGAAGGTTTTCAACATTGAACCGTCCGGTCAACGCCGATCGTACAGGGATGCGCTTGCCGTCGTAACGCAATACCATGGTGATACCGCTTACGGTCATCGTGACGTCTTCGGCGGTAACGTCCGGTCCCGGTCCGGTGCCATAAGACAGCACCCGCGCAGCCGATCCTTCCGCCATCGCCGACCCCCGGGGATCATCCCGGTTTACCACGGCCCATGCATCTTTTCCAAGAGAGAGGAACAGCTTCCGTTTCGCCTGGAAATATTCCTCCATCGTATGATGAAAGTCGAGGTGGTCCTGCGTGAGATTCGTAAACACGCCGGCAGCGAACCGTATTCCTTCGACCCGATGCAGGGCGAGCGAGTGCGACGAGACTTCCATGACTGCGGCAGAACATCCTTCCGTGCACATGCGGCGGAGCAGGGCGTTCAACTCCAGCGATTCCGGAGTGGTGTGCGTCGCCGGCACCGTACTCTGGCCCGTGTGATATGCAATCGTCCCAATCAGCCCCGTCTTCTTCCCCGACCGTTCCAGGATCGACCGGAGAATATGCGTCGTGGTGGTCTTTCCATTTGTCCCGGTAACACCGACGACGGTCAGCGCGTTCGACGGGTGGAGGTAGTAGTTTGCCGCAAGCTGCGCAAGCGCCTGGCGTGTATCCGGAACGACAATCTTAAAGACGTTCGTGTGCAGGAAATAGGGGTCGGGCAACGCCGCGTCATCCTGAACAACGACGGCGATCGCCCCCTGTTCGATCGCGCGTTCCAGGTATGCATGGCCGTCGGCCGCCGTACCACGGATCGCAACGAAGAGATCCTCTTTTCCCACCTTCCTCGAATCGTACTGGATCGTACTGATCGAGATGTCCTGGGTCAGCGCCATCTTCCCCCAAAACGCCGAGAAGAGCTTGATCACATGGACGCCCTGCAACAGTTCTGCCAAGACCATGAATGAAATTCCCGAGGGCCCTAGTTGACGAATCCCGGCAGAAGACGCGGAGCGCAGCGCACGAGGACACGCGAGCCCGGCCGTACCTGCGTCCCTGGCGACGGACTCTGGGCCGAAACGACTCCCGAGCCCGTGAGCTGTCCGTCGAGTTGATTCGTTGCGAGACGATTTATTGCCCGTCGCATCGACAGGCCGCGAAGATCGGGGACGACGGTCATCCCGGCCTGCAGGGAGGCCGGTTTGCCGGCATTGGCAATGAGCCGCACGTCCGATCCTTTCTCAACGTGACTGCCGGGCTCGGGCTGCTCCTTCGTCACGATATCTCCGTTCCCTTCGACGGATACATCGTACCCTTGACCGGTGAGAATAGCCCGCGCGGCATCGACCGCCAGCATCGTAACGTCGGGGACGACGTAGCCCCTGTCCGCGACGGAGCTATTGTCTTTGCGCCCGAAGCGCGCGGAAGTCGCAAAGACTTTCTCCGCGATCCCTTTGAAGATCGGCGCGCTCTGTGTCCCGCCGGTGTAGCCGCCGAGGCGCGGATGGTCGAGCATGACCAGACAGACGACCTTCGGATCATCCGCCGGAAAGTATCCGACAAACGATGCGGTGAAATTTCCCGTTTCGTATTTTCCGTCGACGTACCGTCGGGAGGTGCCCGTCTTTCCCGCAACTGCGACGCCCGGCAATTTGGCGCCCACACCGGTTCCGCGTTCGACGACGCCTTCAAAGAACGACGTCAGGGTCTTTGCTGTTTCCTTCGAGACCACGGTCCTGATGACCTCGGGCCTTTTTTCCGCCAGCACCTGGCCGCGATCGTCCAGAATCTGACGGATGATAAACGGTTTCATCAGTGTCCCATTGTTTGCCACCGCGGCGTAGGCGCACGCGATTTGGATCGGCGTCACTCCCACTTCGTAGCCAAAGGCCATGGAATTAAGGGTCGCACCCGACCATTCGTCCGGGCGCTTCAATTCTCCCCGGACCTCCGCCGGCAGATCGATGCCTGTCTCGATTCCGAACCCGTAGTTCCGCGCCATGGTATACAGGCGTTCCGCACCGATGACATTGGAAATTTTCGCGAACACGATGTTGCTCGATACCTCCAACGCCTCCCGGAAGCTGAGCATGCCGTAGGGGTGGGTATCGTTGATGGTCCGCACCTTTCCCTTGCCCATGGGGACATGGTATGCTCCGTTTTCCGCCGAGAACTTCTGGTCCGGCGCCACAAGGTGGTGCTCGAGCGCAGCGGATGCGGTGACGACCTTGAACACGGAGCCAGGCTCGAACATATCCATGATTGCCCGGTTCTTCATTAATTCGGGCGTCGCGGATGCCGGTTCGTTGGGATCCATTCCGGGAAAGCTCGCCATCGCGAGGACCTCCCCCGTTGCCGGATCGAGCATGATCACAATCCCGCCGTCCGCCTTCGCCTTCTCGACCCCTTTCCGCAGCTCCTCTTCGGCAATCGCCTGATAGCTGACGTCGATCGTGAGGACAATACTGCGGCCGTTGACAGGGTCGATTCTCGGGTCGTCGACCGACTGCCTCCTCCTGCCTAGCGCATCCCGGCGCATGACCATGGAGCCGTCGCGACCTTGCAGCACATCATTGCACTCGAGCTCGAGCCCGCTCAGGCCCTTGTTATCGACATCGGTTAATCCGATGACCTGTCCCGCCACCTGTTCATAATGATAGAGTCGGCGGGGCTCTTCCAGTTGAATCAGACCGTCGAGGTTCGATGCAGTGACCTCCCGTGCGATCTGGGGGGTAACCCGCCGTTCGAGCCAGACAAACCGGCGGCCATCATCGAGCTTGTCGAGGTAATATCCCCTGGGATGATTGAACGCCTTCGTCAATCGCATGACCAGCGTCCCGGCATCCGACCCGAGGAGTTTCGGGTCTGCTGCGAGGGAAACCATCATGCTATTCGATACGAGCAACGTACCGTTCCGGTCATAGATGTTTCCCCGTGCAGCGGGAAGCGGAACGCTTACTTCCGATTGATGCTTGGCGATTTCCTGATATGTCCCCGCTTCAAACACCTGGACCTGAACGAGCCGGAGCACCACAACCACGAATGCCAGGAGCAATACGATCTTCACCCACATCATCCGCCGCCGGATTTCCGTTGCCGCGATTGCCGCGGGGTCGGGATGCGTTGCCGCTTCGCGGCGTTGCTTCGATTGACGCGGATCCATCACCGGTCCGTTACCCTGCGCAGGGCAGACTCATCGATATCAAAACCCTGGGGCTGTTCCTTCGGGAAGACGAGGCCAAGCCGCTCCGTCGCCGTCCGGCCGATCCGTTCCCAGGACGATTTCCGGTTGATCTCGGCCCGGAGGCCGGCATTCAGATTCTGGATTGCGGCGTAGCGCGTCTCGAGCTTCCCGATATCGGAGGCCAGCTGGTCGATTGTCAGGATATTATTGACATAAAGAACGATCACGAGCGACATGCCGAAGAGGATTACAATCGTATTGAAGGTGGAAAATCGACGGCGCGTCACGCGCCTGTTCTGACGCATCGGCGCTGTGCCCCCGGTGGGGACGCTGCGCTTCTCCCCTCCGTAGATGTACCGGCGCTCGAGTGCGGGCTTCCGCTCCTCGCGCTGCTGTGCATTCGCGCGTCCGAGGAGTTCTTTGATTTCGTCGCTCATGCGGGACTCACTGTCACACCCACTATCGTCCGCACCGCGTCCTTGACGGAGGGCGGATGGAAACTACGGCATGCGTTCCGCGACCCGGAGCTTCGCGCTTCGTGACCGCGGGTTGATCTCCTGTTCTTGGACGGACGGAAGAACCGGATGCTTTGTTATCGTGCGCAGCACAGGCGCGACGGGCGTGTCCGGGACCAGTTTGTTTCCCGATGGAATGCTGGTCGCCGATAATTCCCTGAACGCCGACTTCACTATCCTGTCTTCAAGAGAATGATAGGAGATGACGGCGATACGCCCTCCTGGAGCCAGAATCTCCGCCCCGGCCACGAGCGTTGCCTGTAACGCGTCGAGTTCCTGATTGACCTCGATGCGGATCGCCTGGAACACGCGCGCGAGCGACTTCAGCAGGAAATGGTTTCCCACCGCGCGCTCCACAGCCGCTGCAAGCTGTCCTGTCGTTGCCACCGGCCGGGCATCGATGATTTTCCGCGCAATGGCGCGCGAGGCCCGCTCTTCACCGAACCTGAACAAAATGTCGGCAAGCCGGGCCTCGTTGTATGTGTTCACAACTTCATTCGCACTGAACGACTGCTGTCGATCGAAACGCATATCCAGCGGCGCGTCAGTCTGAAAACTGAAACCGCGTCGTGCAGTGTCGATCTGGTGAGAGGACACTCCCAGGTCCAGCAGGATCCCCGAAGGACGTCGTGGTGTAATCGCTGGAAGAGCCGAGCCCAGCGTCCGGAAGTTCGCACGGAGAAATCGAACCCGCCGACAGCTCTCGAGCTTCGTGCGAGCCGATGCAAGCGCTTCTTCATCCGCGTCCATACACAGCATCTCCCCGTCCCCTTCGAGCACTCCGCACATGCGTTCGGCATGGCCACCTCCGCCGGTCGTTCCGTCAATGTAGAACCCTTCACGATCGGTCATGAGGAACTTCAATACTTCTTCACAAAGAACTGGTGTATGATACGAGGACCTATCGTCCCCGGCGCGATGTCCCTCCGGGGTCTGCATGTCGGACATTACTGTTGGAACACCGTCTGCGCGACGGTCTCGTAACTCTCAGGCTGCCCCTGTTGATACTCTTCGAACTTCTTAGGATTCCAGATTTCAATGCGCTCGAGGACGCCGACAATCAGCGCTTCGTTGTCGAGTCCCGCAATCTGAATGAGTTCACGGGGGATTGAGAGTCGTGCCTGGCCGTCCAGCTGAAGTTCGGTGGCATATTGACAGAGCGTGCGCGTGAAGAATCTCTGCTTCGGATTCGTGCTGGAGAGCTGGCGGATGGATTGTTCGAGTTTCACCCATTCGTCGAGTGGGTAAATGAAGATGCAGTTGTCATAGCCGCGGGTCACTACAAAAATATCGTTCGCTTCCGGCGAAACATATTTCCGAAGTTTTGCAGGGAGATTGATTCGTCCCTTGCTATCGACGGCATAGAGATATGAACCCTTGAACGACGACATGCATCCTCGACAAAAAAGGGGAACGCGCGCCCCTTGTAGGATAGAATGCGGTCTGAAGACCCACTTTTCCCCACTTCTCCCCCCGTAAGATAGGGAAATGACTTTGAAAGTCAAGTCGGAAGTTCTGCGAAGTGGCCTACTTCTCAGCAGTTACGGAGAGACGGAGGGAATCCAAATTGTGGAGAAGCCTGGTGAGAATCTGAAGGGCATGAGAAAGGAGAAGTGATGGATCGATGGGGTCGGGAAATGACGCTCGAAATGTCAATGTGCTCCCATCCTGTCGCAAGCCGCTTCTCCCGTCGTTCGCACGGGAGATCGTTGTCATGAGGAGTTGGAAGTCCTCGCTTTCGTAAAACCGTGTATCGGATTCGGGTGGAAATTCGGCTTCAAGTCCGTTTTCGCCGATTCTCACCCTCCGGAAACCGATCCTGCCTGCGGTCAGGCGGACGCGTACCACGTCGTACAAAAGCTCGACTTCCGGAGGAGGAGCACCGAATCGGTCGACGAGTTCTTCGGCGATTTCACGGAGCTGCTCCTCCTTTTCCAGGCCGTAGAGGCGGCGGTAGGTCGCCAGGCGCTCTGTGTCGTTCGCAATATACTGTTCGGGGATGAGAGCATTGACATCCGCCTCGACGACAACATCTTCCTTCTTTTGTTGACGGGGCTCGTTCTGGAAGAGTTCCTGAAACTCTTCTTCTTTCAATTCCTGGACGGCCTCCTCGAGGACACGGGTGTATGTTTCGAAACCCATCGTTTCGATGAAACCGCTCTGTTCGCCGCCGAGAAGATTTCCCGCACCGCGGATTTCAAGGTCCCGCATGGCAAGGTTGAAGCCCGATCCCAATTCGTTGAACTCCTCAAGCGCCTGCAGCCTCTGCAGAGTCGGACGGGGAAGGATCGATATCGGCGGCGTGATGAGATAGGCGTACGCCTGGACATTTGACCGTCCCACTCTCCCGCGCAGCTGATAGAGTTCGGCCATCCCGAATCGATCGGCGCGGTTCACAATGATTGTGTTCACGCTCGGGATGTCCAGTCCCGATTCAATGATCTTCGTTGCGACAAGAACGTCGAACTTCCGCTCGAGAAAATTCATCATGACGTTTTCGAGTTCGTGGGCCCGCATCTGGCCGTGAGCGGACTGCATGCGGACCCCGGGCAGGAGTTCTCGGAGCCGGTCGACGATTTCGTCCATGTTGTGGACCCGGTCATGAACAAAGTAGACCTGCCCGCCGCGCGAGAGCTCGCGCATGATCGCCTCCCGGATGTGCCGGTCGTTCCATTGAAGGATTTCCGTCATGATCGGAAGGCGATTGCGGGGAGCCGTGGCGATGATCGAGAGATCTCTTGCTCCCATCAGGGAGAAATGCAGCGTTCGGGGAATGGGGGTCGCGGTGAGCGCAAGCGTGTCCACTTCGGTCCGCAGCATGCGCAGCTTCTCCTTGGCCGCAACGCCGAAGCGATGCTCCTCGTCAATGATCAGGAGACCGAGGTTCTTGAAGACCACGTCCTTGGAAAGAAGCCGATGCGTGCCGATGATAATGTCCACACGTCCGTCGTGGAGGTCGGAGAGGATCTTCGTCTGTTCCTTCTTCGTCTTGAATCGCGAGAGGACATCAACGCGGACCGCGTACCGTGACGTCCGGTCCATAAAGGTATGATAGTGCTGCACCGCAAGAATTGTCGTCGGCACCAGCAGTGCCGCCTGCTTCCCGTCCGCCACAGCCTTGAACGCCGCGCGGACGGCAACCTCGGTCTTTCCGAATCCGACATCTCCGCAGATCAGGCGGTCCATGGGAGATGGGGACTCCATGTCCGTTTTGACATCCCGCGTGGCTTTTGCCTGATCGAAGGTATCTTCGTACATGAACGATGCCTCCAGCTCGTTCTGCCAGGGGGTGTCGGCGGAAAAGGCATGCCCGTTCGTGTGTTTGCGTTTGGCGTACAAGCGGATCAGGTCGCGGGCGATGTCTTTCACTCTCGCCTTGACACGCGACTTCAGCCTGTCCCATTCGTTGCTGCCGAGACGATTGAGCTTCGGCAGGTGTCCTTCCTTGGATGAGTATTTCTGGAGGCGGCTGATGTAATTCAGGTTCACATAGAGCATGTCGTTCGCGTCATACTGAACGGAGACCACCTCCTGCTCCGCATTCCGGACCTGGATGCGTTTCAGCCCGATGAATCTCCCGATGCCATAGTCCTTGTGGACAACATAGTCGCCGCGTTTGAGCTGCTGGAATTCCTTCTGGGAAAACCCCTTGAACCGCGGGGTGCGCCGCTTCCCGCGTCGCCGCAGCCGACCGAAAATCTGGTGCTCTGTGAAGATCGCGATGGACTGTGACGGAAGGATGAATCCGGCGTGAAGGGATTCAAGGGAGAATTCGAGACGCTGCAGATCGAGGGATGTTTTCTCGGTGCCTTTGTTCTCAGTCGGATCGGGCGAGGCAAGGAGCTCCTTCAGGCGGTTCATTTCCCCGTGTCCGTCGCACAGGAGCAGCACCCGGAAATTCTTCTCAAAGAGCTCCGCGAGATTGTCACGCAGGATCTTTACGCTGCCGTTGAACGACGGCTGTGAGAGACCGTTGAAATCCGCGGTCCCTTTCCTCGAGAATCCCGTGACATGGATTTGCTGGAAGGCCGCGATACCCGACAATGCTCCTTCGGGGTCTTGCGGCTCGATTCCGGACGGGGAGGGGTGGGCCAGTGTCTGTCGGATTGCATCTGGCTCATCAAGGATGACGATCGTCGACGGGGCAAGGTATTCGTGAAGCCGGCTCTCCGGACGCTGGCCTTCTTCTTTCGTGCGATAGAGGTCGGGGACAATAACGGCTATCAAAAGGTCCTTGATGGATCGCTGGGAGAGCGGATCAAACTGCCGCAACGACTCCACCGCCTCGCCGGAGAATTCCATTCTGATCGGCGCTTCGCTGCCAAAGGGGAACACGTCGATGATCCCGCCGCGCACCGCATAGTCACCATGCGCTTCGACAAAATCCTTCCGTTCGAAACCGAGGCGATTCAGCGCGGCGCGGACGTCACTCAACTCCATCGTCGCTCCCGCCTCGATCGTGAGCGTGTCGACGCGAACCTCGCCCGGAGATGGGACGGGAGTGACAAGGCCGTGCGGATGGGTAACCAACACGAGGCCGGGATCAAGCGCCGCAGCACGCAGGGCCTGAATATCCACGGCATCACGCGATGGTTCGTTCCCCCTCGCGTGAACCCCCGAGAAGAGCACGGCCGGGGCGTGGGAGAGGGAGATCGCGATATCGTCCTTCAACCGTTCCGCGGCATCCTGGTCACGCGCCACAAGGAGAATGCTTCTCTCCGTCTCCTCCCGCAACGCGGATGCGAGCAGCGCGAGCATCGACCCTGCGACGCCGGACACGCTGTACGGGGTCCCCGGCGCTGGCGAGGCCGACAGGCTCCGGACGACGTCGCGGAACGTCTCTGTGTCTCGAATGATCTCTTTGAGCTGCGCAAGCATGTGTTTGATGCTACCTGCTACGTTGACGCTTTTGATTGAACGAGCAGCGCCTGACGGACGAACCCGCCGGACCGCTCAAGTCGTTCCTTCGCCGCCGTTGCGGTGACACCGGCAAGGATCATGACGATCGCCGTTTTCACGTGCCCCCCGGCGGCATCCAGCATCTGCTCCGACGTCGGATAGTCGGCGCCGGTTGCCATCATGACGATCCTGCGCGAGCGCTCAACGAGCTTCCTGTTTGTCAGCTGAAGATCCACCATCATGTTCTCGAAGACTTTCCCCATCTTCACCATCGCGGTGGTGGTTATCATATTGAGCGTGAGTTTCTGTGCGGTGCCCGATTTCATTCGCGTCGATCCCATGAGGACTTCGGGGCCGACCTCCGGGCAAATGGCGACGTCGACATCGATGTCGAACTCCGACCGCGGGTTTGTCGTGATGTACAACGTTTTCGCACCGACCGATCTGGCGAACGCAACAGCGGCAACAACGTAGGGGGTCCGCCGGCTTGCGGCAATACCACAGACGACGTCACGTGCGGTGAGATTCACGTCTTTGAGATCCTCCGCGGCTCTGGCTTCGTTGTCTTCGGCTCCTTCTTGTGACGCGAAGACGGCGTTCTTGCCGCCGGCGATGAGTCCCACCACGAGGCCGGGATCGACACCGAAGGTCGGGGGGCACTCCGAGGCATCGATGATGCCGAGGCGCCCGCTCGTTCCGGCGCCGACATAGATCAATCGGCCGCCGGATTGGAACGCGGCGACAACGATTTCGACGGCGCGGGCGATGGCGGGGATTTCGCGTTCGACGGCGACGGGCACGAGTTTGTCCTGCGCGTTGAGGAGCCGGAGGATCTGTTCGATCGAAAGTGTGTCGAGATCGCGTGACGCCGGGTTTCGCTGCTCGGTAGGGAGCTTTGCGAGGGAAAGAGAGAGTTCTTCAGGCATTGTGCAATAACGGATATAGAAATGTATTTGCTGACTATCGTGGGACAACGAGGATCTTCTTGTCGTCAAGCAGCGCTGAACCCGGCGGTATCCCGATGAACTGAACGACGACCGGCCGTACCTCCGGATACCGCAGCCTTGCCCGCTGGATCTCCTCCTCCAGCGCTCCCCCTTTCATCGCCACCAACAACGGCGTCTGGAATTCTTCCTTCTTCCCGGCAACCTCCATCGCGCACGTCCGCCGGTCCCGACGGTCGAACAACTTCGTCGTCCATTTGAGAAGGTCGATCAGGGGCGCGACCGCCCGGGCGATGATGATCTGATACCCGCTCCCCTTCTCTATCTGGAGCTCCTCGGCCCTGCCTGCTATGACCCGCACATTCGGGAGACCAAGCTTCTCAACGATCGATTGAACCGCCCGGACTTTCTTCTGAATCGAATCAATCAAGTGCACGGCAAGATCCGGACGGGCGATCGCTAGAGGAATGCCAGGCAGCCCTCCTCCCGTGCCGAGATCCAGAACCCTGATACCGGACGGGAAGGGTATCGCCGCCGTCAAGGCGAGGGAGTACAGCAGATGACTCCGCCATAAGTTCTCTTCATCCTTCCGGGATATGAGGTTTACAACACTGTTTGCCTCAAGAAGGGCATCAGCATATCCGGAAAGGAGAGCCCACTGGGAGTCTGAAAGAGTGATCCCCGCCCGACTCATAGTGAGCCTGATATCATCGGGGGGATTCAATTGGACCTGTTCGGCCATGTTTCACGTGGAACATTACCTCATGAGGGCGATCATCAATACTGACACATCGGACGGGGTTACGCCGCTGATCCGGGAGGCCTGCCCGATTGACGCCGGCCGGACCTTCGACAGCTTCTCCCTTCCTTCCGCCGAAAGCGAACTCAAGCTGTGATAGTCAAGCCGCTCCGGGATCTTCATCCCCTCGCTCTTGTGGAATTGTCGGACGTCCTCTTCCTGCCGCTTGAGGTACCCTTCATATTTTATATCCGTCTCAACCTGGAGTGCGGCTTCACTGTCGGTCTTCAACACCATTAGGGCTTCGTCGGTCCGTGCGACAGACGTCGCGAGGATCGCTCTCAGGTTCACCTCCGGACGCTTGAGGAGTTGATACCCATCTTGAATTGAGTCCTCTCCATTGGCTGTCATCCCCTTTGTCGGAATCCGTACGCTCCGCAGCGCCTCGATTCCGGCACGTACTCTTCTCTCCTTCTCTTCAAGTCTCGCTATCGCGGATGACGGAATCAATCCGAGAGCGTGGCCCCGCCGCATCAATCGGCTGTCCGCATTGTCCTGCCGAAGGAGCAGACGGTACTCCGCGCGGGACGTGAACATGCGGTACGGTTCGTCTGTACTCTTGTTGATGAGATCATCCACGAGGACGCCGATGTAGGAATCACTTCGCTCCATCCTGAAATCAGGAAGCCCCTTGACCTTGCACGCTGCATTGATCCCGGCGATCAGTCCTTGAGCCGCCGCTTCTTCATAGCCGCTCGTGCCGTTGATTTGACCTGCGAAGAAAAGTCCGCTTACGCGCTTCGTCTCCAGCGTGTGCTGCACCTGGTGGGGTGGAAAGAAATCATATTCCACGGCGTAACCCGGACGGAGCATCGTGACGTTCTCGAGACCTGCAACTGTCACGATCGCAGCGCGTTGAACCTCTTCGGGAAGACTTGTGGAAAACCCGTTTACATAAACGACATCTGAATCGTATCCTTCCTGCTCGAGATAGAGCTGATGACGTTCCCTGTCGGCAAAGCGGTTCAGCTTGTCCTCGATGGACGGGCAATAGCGCGGACCGATTCCTTTTATCCGACCGGTGAACATGGGAGAACGGTCGAAGCCTTTGCGGAGTTCTGCATGCGTCCTCTGGTTCGTGTACGTCAGGTACATTGGTATCTGCCGGTTCTCAATGCGCTTGGTCTGAAATGAGAACGGAACCGGGTCTGCGTCCGCGAGTTGCATCTCCGTCTTTCCGAAATCAACGGTCGTTCGATCGATGCGCGGGGGGGTGCCGGTCTTCAATCTTCCCACTTCAAAACCGAGGGAACGTAAGCGGTCCGACAATCCACTCGATGCCGGCTCGTTGAATCGTCCGCCTATGGCGGAACGCTCACCGACATGCATGAGCCCATTCAGAAATGTCCCGCTGCATAAAACAATGCACGTGCAGCGGATCTCACTTCCGGTCAATGTCTTGAGACCTAGGACTTTCCCTTGTTCGATGATGATATCGATCATCGAATCCGGGAGCACCGTCAGTCTATTCTGGTCCAGAATTCTTCTCTTTGCCTCCCGGCTATACCAATCCCTGTCGCTTTGACATCGTGGCGACCATACCGCCGGACCTTTCGACGTGTTCAACATCCGGAAATGAATGCCGGTCGCATCCGCGAGTTTCCCCATCTCGCCGCCCAATGCATCAATTTCTCTTACCAGTTGTCCCTTGGCTGTTCCGCCGATCGCGGGGTTGCAGGACATCCTGCCAATGGCATTAACGTCCATCGTAAGGAGCACTGTATCGCACCCCATTCTCGCCGAGGCAAGGGCCGCTTCTATTCCAGCATGCCCGCCGCCGATCACCACAACATCTGCCTTCACGCAATTCCCTCACGTTTCACGTGGAACATTCCAGCCGCCCCTTCTTCCCACCCCCTATTCATCCCGTTAGAGCATCACTGGAGGGGGAGACAGGGAGATGGGGAAACAGACGAATCTGCTGAGTTACTTTCCTATACAGAACTTGCTGAATATCGAATTCAAGATATCATCAGTGGTAATTTCTCCGGTAATCTCCCCCAAGTGCCTTGCCGCTTCCCGGATATCGATTGCCGCCATTTCGTTTGAGTGGAATTTCTCCCAATTCTCGCATGCCCCCTCCAGGATCTCCGCAGCTCTCCGAAAAGCTTCGTAGTGTCTTCTATTGATAAGCAGAATGGGCTCAGTCTCCGACCTCTCTCCATCGGTAACGAGCCGACAAAGAGCTTTCTCAAGATCCTGCAATCCCCATCCTGTCTTTGCAGAGACCAGAACAGAGGGGATCCCTTTTTGGTCTGAAGCAAGACGCTGGGCTTGTCCAGCCGTGTCGAAGAGATCGCACTTATTGATTACCAGGAGAGCACTCTGAGATCTATCGAGACTTTCGTTCAGTTTGCGAAGTTGCTCCTCCCCTATTGGATCAGCAGGATCCTCCACAAGAAGAATCACATCCGCTCCCGCCTTCGCCCTCTCGCTTCGTTCGACACCTTCGCGTTCGATGAGATCTTCTGTCGGGCGGATCCCAGCCGTGTCCGACAAACGAAAGAGAAATCCCTTCAATTCAACAAGTTCTTCAAGCGTATCGCGCGTTGTGCCCGGGATGGGAGTCACAATGGCGCGAGACTCTTTCAAGAGAGCATTGAACAGGGAAGATTTGCCGGCATTCGGTTTCCCTGTAAGAACAACGCTCAGTCCGTCACGAATTCGCTTTCCTTCCGTATAGGTTTCGCCGAGGCGACGGACCTCCACGGCTGCGATACTCAATCGGCGTCGTGTCTCTTCTGACCCGACCAGTTCGAGCGACTCTTCGGCAAAGTCGAGCTCGAGCTCCAATAACGCACATAGATCGACGAGACTCCGCCGCAATTCGCCGACCGCCTTCCCGAGCTTCCCCTCCAGCTGCGCTACCGCAACCCTCGCCGATGCTCTGCTCTGCAGACTCACCATCTCCATCACCGCTTCGGCCTGCGAGAGATCCATCTTGCCGTTTAAGAACGCCCGGCGCGTGAACTCCCCCGGCAACGCCAGCCGCGCTCCGCACCTGCAAACTGCCTCCAGGACCTCCCCCACCACCAGCGTCCCGCCATGACAGCTGATCTCGACAACGTCTTCTCCCGTGTACGACCGCGGCGAGCGAAACACGGTAACCATTGCCTCATCAACAGGCTCACCCGATCCGTCAACAATCATCCCGTGCACGACCGACTGACTCCGCACATTCTCGAGCGGCGTCCGTCCTCTGAAGCACCCAGCCGCGATTCGGATCGCAGAGGGGCCTGAGACACGTATGACCGCAATCGCCGCAGGACCAGGTGCAGTCGCGATTGCAGCGATGGTATCCTCATTCCGGACCACAGGGGTTCTCTCTCGCGGTACTTCAAAAACTACAAACTTCCGGGGTGCAACGCAAAAGCACAACGAAAAAGGGGCCGAATCGGCCCCTTCGTAATCCAGTCAGACTCTATTCCGAACATCGGTGTCTGGCTAGCAGGTCTGGCACTTGTGTCTGGCACCTGCGTCTGGCTCACAAGCTTGGCCTGAGCGCCCGCTTTCACTACCTCTTCAGCTTCGGCAAATCCTTCGAGATTCTCCCCATCATACCCGCCTTCTTCTTCTTCGGCTCAACTTTTCTCAACGGCTCATCCTTCGCGCTGTGATTCATCCAGAGCCGCTGACCAATGCTCAAAATATTGAACGTGAAGTAGTACAGGTTCAACCCAGCCGGGAGTGAGTTGAATACCAACGTCAGAAAAATCGGCATGATGTAGACCATCCCCTTCTGGCGCGGATCCGTCACCGTCAACTTCTGCTGCACAAATGTCGTCGCACCCATCGCCAGCGCAAGTCCGCTGATCGCCGTGATCCCGAAAAAGGGAATGGTAAAGGGGAGATGAAAGAGAACGTCCGGTACGGCAAGATCGTGGATCCACCCGATAAAGCTCGCCTGGCGGAGAGCGACGTTCGAACGAAGGACCGCGTACAGCGCAAACATGACCGGCATCTGAAGAAGGATCGGGAGACACCCGCTCGCCGGGTTGACCCCGTACTCTTTGTAAAGATTCCAGACCGCCTGGTTCATCTTCTGCGGGTCTTCTTTGTACTTCGCTTTGATCTCCTCCATCATCGGTTGCAACGCCTGCATCTTCCGCATCGACCGCGTCGATGTTCGCGTCAAGGGAAGCGTCACAAACATGATAATGCCCCCGAACGCAATGACCACAAGTCCATAGTTTGGGATAATCATATGAAGGAACTGGAAGACCGGGAGCATCACGTACTCGGCGATCGGTCGGATGATCCATGCCGCGCCCAGACTCATCTCCTCCTCCAATCCGATCTTGTAACTCCGCAAGAGGTCGTAGTCGAGAGGCCCCAGGAAGATCGCGACCTTTGCGCTGTCCGATGCTCCGCCCTTCAAGGGCATTTTCAACGCAACGACATAGGATTCCTTGTCGCCCTTGTCGGGCGTGAGCTGACGGTGTCCCTCAAGATACGCACCCTGCGCAAGGCCCCCCTCCGGGATCATCGCGAGCGTGAAATATTTCGTCCGCGCCGCGACCCAACTGGTGTTCCCGTTGGCGTCGAACTTCGGAACCTCATTGACTTTCGTCGCATCGACCTCCTTCACTTCCCCGCCCATCATCGCATAGGCCATCGCAAAGCTCGATTCGTCCACGCTGTTATACTCGGCGTAGCGGAGGCCGCTCTCCCATACGATCTGATACTCGTAATTCGATACGATGGACTCCATGTTCCGCCAGATAAACTCCGTTTTCACGTCGTACCGCCCGTTCGTGAACGTCAGCCGTTTAATCAGTGCGGAACTCTGGCTGGCGGCCAGGGTGAAATCGACGGAATAGCTCTCGTTCCCGGATACCGTGATCTGATCGTTCGACGGGAGCGGGGTGGTAAAATACAGATCGTGCGTGTTGATCAGCCTCCCGTCCTGCGACGTAAACAGTACGCTCAGATCGCCCTGGTGATCGTAGTCCACCAGTTCAACGGGCTTCATGTCCCATGTTTTGAACTTCGTCAGCTCCCACTCACGGATCAGACCTCCCCGCGACGTCAATGTGGCGGTGTACAGATCTGTCTTGATCGTGATGACCTTGTCCGTTCCCGTTGCCGAACTCCGGAAGTACTGCCCCCACCGATCGCCGATGGAATCGGTCGGCGTGGTCTGCGCGACAGGACGAGCCTTCACCGTATCCACCGGCGCCTGCATGGCATGCGTTGTATCCGGAGGGACGGCTTTTTGCGGCGACGGTGACGGTGTCATGTACCACATCCAGACGACGAGAAGAATCCCGATGAGAATAAAACCGAGTATGGGGCTTTTGCTATCCATGCAATTCAATGCTCCGATAAATCAAGCAGGATCGTACCCGCCTGGGTGAAACGGATGACAACGACCGATGCGCTTCAGTCCGCGCCACGTGCCGCTGAGCGCGCCGTACTTTTTCACGGCATCAATCATGTAGGTCGAACATGTTGGAGTAAATCGACAGGTATTGGGTGGGAGAAGCGGCGACACCGTCCATTGATAGAGCCGAACCAGTGCAATGACGATGGTCTTCATGACGGAGTTTGCGCGCATGCAAGGATTGAGCCGACCAGTGTGGAAATGTCCCGATGCACTTCCGCAAACCGCACTGTCGCGAGTGCTGCGGGATCCTGGGGTGGTTTGAAGACGAAGACCAACGTGACGGCGAGATTGGCGCGCCGGAGATGTTCGGTGAACTCTTGTTCCTCCCTCCAGAATGCTTCCCGCATAAGTCTCTTCATCCGATTCCTCCGCACCGCACTCCCGGTTCGTTTCGGAACTGCAAATCCGACCCTGACACCATTCTCCGTTGCGGCTTCAAGGATGAATACGCACCGAATACGTGGCCGTTGCGCCCGCTTGCCGCGCGCAAAGACGGTCTCGAACGCCCCTCGACCGCGCAACGTCTGGCTCCGTGCCACGCAATGACTTTCAACGCAGTTGGAGGTCTACGCTATCGAATTCTCTTCATGGGAAGATTCGTCCGCGAGCTCGCGTGCTCCACGGTTTGCACTGGACGGACCGATATGAGGATCGTGCTCATGACTTCTGCAGGATGATGTACCAGGGGAACGTCAGGAACGCTCATCGCTGACCGTAAGTTTCTTCCGACCGCGAGCACGTCTGCGGGAGAGCACCTTCCGGCCGTTCTTCGTCGCCATCCTCTCGCGGAATCCATGCGTGTTCTTGCGCTTTCTCTTGTGGGGCTGAAACGTCCGCTTCATGCGTAGACTCCTTCATTCAAGCTGATGTCGAAAAAACCGGTTGCCGGTCTCGGCTAATCCCCTCCGGCAGAGCAACGTATAATAGCAAAAGCATGCCAGAGAAACAACAAACGAGAAGCGAGAAAAAAAATTCTTCGCTTGCTTCGCCTCAACTCCTGGAGTACATTTAATCGAGCATAGACCTCAAAATCGTGTTTGCAAGTTGTGGATAACCACACTTCACGTAGTCCTCTCAAACTTCTCTGTTTCAAATTCAATTTATCTGCTAGTCCTGTCATGTGCATAGGTCGGTAGAATCGAACTAACTGATTCAATGACGGATGGTTAAGACACACGCCCTCATGTGGATATCTCTCGTACGTGGCTTGCCGAAAACGCATCGATTTCTGCGTGTGCATGAAAGTGTTGATAACTCGACAGTGACGTGTTGATAAATCGCTATCCTATTACTACTCCGATGGATCAAGCACAATTGCTTCACCTGGGACCAACCGACGCTGACGAAGCTCGCGAGGTATGGAACGCTTGTCTGGAACTCATCCGGGAAAAGGTCAACACGCAGAGTTTCAAGACGTGGTTTGAACCGGTTCTCCCGCTGCACCTTCGTGCAGGAAAACTCACGGTCCAAGTACCGAGCCAGTTCTTCTACGATTGGCTTGAAGAGCATTACAATAGCGTGATCTCCTCGACCATTACAAACGTTCTTGGCAAGGAAGCGCAGCTCGAGTATGCTCTTGGACCCGAGGAGCCCATCACCGAGAGCGATTTTGGCGTGAGCCTGCCGGCCCCCAGACCCGAATTCAAGGAGTTCCCTCCGCAACCTGATACGTTCACGACGACCCAACAACCCGCCCTCACGGTGAGTATCAGGACGGATGCGCCGTCGTTCCAGAGCTCGTTGAACCCCCGGTACACATTCGACAAATTCATCAAGGGTGACAGCAATCAGCTCGCCCGTGCGGCAGCCCTTGCCGTCGCCAACAACCCGGGCGGTACCTCGTTCAACCCGCTGGTGATCTACGGCGGCGTGGGTCTTGGCAAAACGCATCTCATTCACTCGATCGGGAACTACGCGATCTCGAATGGGAAAGCCCGGCGGGCAATCTATGTCTCCAGCGATCGCTTCACACAGGAATTCATCGATGCTGTCGCACGCGACCGGTTAAATGATTTCTCGAATTTCTACCGGAGCATGGACATCCTGATTGTCGACGATATTCAGTTCTTCTCCGGAAAGGAAAAAACGCAGGACAGCTTCTTCCATACATTCAACGTCCTCCACCAGCTTGGAAAACAGCTCGTTCTGTCCTCCGATCGTCCCCCGAAGGAGCTCAAAGGCCTCCAGGACCGGCTTATCTCACGCTTCCAATGGGGACTGACCTCTGACATTCAGCCGCCGGATCTCGAGATGAGGATCGCCATCCTCCGCAAGAAGAGCGCCGATGACGGCATCGAACTGCCAGAGGAGGTTGTCGAGTTCATCGCGGCAAATGTGACATCGAACATCCGTCAAATGGAAGGATGCCTGATCAATCTCCTTGCTGCGGCTTCGCTGAGCAGTCGGGAAATCACCATCGACCTCGCTCGAGAGGCTGTTAAAGTCGTGGTGGGAGATGTCCGCTCGCCGATTACCGTGGAATCCATTCAAAAGACCGTCTGCGAATACTTCAGCATCGCTGATGACCTCATGCGGGCGAAGACGCGCAAACAGGAAATCGTCACGGCCCGGCAAATCGCCATGTACCTGGCCAAGGAATTAACAAACTCTTCGCTAAAAACCATCGGCCTGCACTTCGGTGGACGCGACCATAGCACTGTAATCCATGCATACCAGTCCGTCGAAGATCAAATGCGTGTCGATCCAAAGTTCGAGGCGAACGTCGCACAGATCCGCAAACGCCTTCAGTTGCTTTCTTGAATCTTGTTCTCAGCAGAGTCCCGCAACCTCTTGAACCCGTGCGATACGCCGCTTCTCCACAACATGCCAACACTCTTACTCTCAAGCAGGTGAATTGATGTTGATGACGCCATACGTTGTCCGGCGTAGAAGCAATCCAATCTGCGGCTGTTGAAAATTCATCGTTCACGAGTAATCATCCACACGGATATCTCTCATTCATCTCTTCAAGCAAAGGTATCAAGCATCGCTTTCTCAATGACAGATTTCCGTCTTTCCGGCTTATGCACAAATTCACAGCCCTTCTTCTTTATCTTCTTTTATATTTATACATCTCTTTTAAAGAAGTATATGTGTGCATTTCTCACCGGCCATTTTTGGACACCCATTTTCGTTGTTTCCTACAGGGAGTTATGTAGAATTCCATCCATTTTCTTTGTATATTTGAAAGATTTAGAAGCCTGCCTTCTAAATCACTCCATCGTGCCGAAATTCCCACACCGGAGTTTGTCATGAAATTTACCGTCAACAGCGTAGTTCTTCAGCGAACACTGAGCAAATTGGGAGGCGTTATCCAGGCCAAGTCCACTATGCCTATCCTGGAACATCTCCTGTTCGACGTTGTGAATAATTCTCTGACGGCGACGGCAACGGACCTTGGAATCTGGATGACGGTGACCCTGGAGGTGAAAGGTCAGGCGGATGGAAAAATTACGGTGCCGGCAAAACGGTTCACCGATACGCTTCGGTCCCTCGCGGATACGGACGTGGAATTCTCTGCTGATACGACGACAAACCGGATCACGGTAAAGACATCGACAGGCGAGTTCAACTTGACTGGCGATCATCACACGGCGTTTCCACCGACACCGGAAACGGAAGGGACTGAGCAATTTGACCTTGATGGACCGGTCCTGCGAAAAGTGATTCAGAAAACGAGTTTCGCCGTGAGCCAGGATGAGCTCCGTCCCGCAATGAACGGAGTACTCATTGAAGCACGGAAGAAGACCATTACCTCCGTGGCGACCGATGGCCACCGGATGGTGCGCTATGTCCTCACATTGCCGAAACCGCTGGGGTTCGAACGGAATGTCATCATTCCGGTCAAGACGCTCAATGTGGTCGGCCGGTCACTCGAGGACGAACCATCGACGATCGTCCTTTCAAAGACACACCTCCGGATGAAATTTCCGTCATGGGAAGTTGTCTCACGGCTTATCGACGAGCAATATCCGCGATATGAAAGCGTGATTCCCGCGATTGCGGACGACGACAAGATCCTGAAAGCAAACCGCGAGGCGCTGATTCAAACGATCAGGCGTGTGTCGCTCTATGCCAGCGCAACGACGCACCAGGTACGGTTCGACATCGCGAAGGACGAACTCCGCGTCGCCGCACAGGACATTGATTTCGGATGGGACGCGAAGGAGAAGGTGCCGTGCTCGTTCTCCGACACGGTGTTCATGATCGGCTTCAACGCGGCGTACCTTGTTGATCTCCTCACCCATCTCGACGGTGAAAGCGTCGTGTTCCGGTTCAGTCAGCCGACCAGGGCGGGGATCATTCTTCCTGAGCAGGCGACCGAGGGCGAGGATCTCCTCATGCTGGTCATGCCTGTGAGACTCAATACATAGCCAATGAATCGCCTGTCCGGGAATTCATCGTGAAGTCAACGCGGCCCCGTCGACGGCGGGGCTGCGGCATTCCTGACAGGGCGAGAGGCGTGAGCAAGACCGGCAGCCTGTGTGCATGATTATCCAGGATATCCAACTTCGCAATTTTCGAAACCATGCGGACAGCCTGCTGAAGTTCGGGCACGGCATCAATGTGTTGCTCGGGGCCAACGGTCAGGGCAAAACAAACGTCCTCGAAGCGGTTTCGTATCTCGGGTTGACGAAAAGTTTTTATGCGTCATCGGATGTGCACGTGCTCAGGCTGGGGGAATCCTCCTTTACCCTCCACGGGCATCTGCAATCCGACGGCGGTGTCCCGCACGCGCTGCAGATATCGTTCGACGGCGCGGCGGTAAAGAAATCGGTCCTGATCGATCACGCCGCACCCGAGACATTGAGCAGCGTGATCGGCCGTTTTCCCGTGGTCATTCTCTCGCCGGAGCACCACAGGATCACAGCCGGGCCCCCGTCGGAACGGCGTCGTTTCCTTGACCTGCTGCTGTCCCAGGTCAGTGCACTGTACCTTGATGATGTCATGCAGTACCGGAAAGTGCTCCGGCAACGAAACCGATTGCTTCATGATGCGCGCTGGCATCCCGGTTCAGCACGGGAACTTGTAGAGCCGTGGACGTTGAACCTCGCGCAGCTCGGTGCGAAGATCATCGTCCGTCGGCGGCAGTTCATCGAAGAGTTCTCGGACTATGTGCAACGGACCTATGCCTTCCTGTCGGATGATGTGGAGGAGCCGTCGGTCATCTACTCCGCTTCCGACGGAGGCATTGCCGGCGGAACAGAAGACGAGATCGCGCACGGCCTGCTTGCAGCAATGCGCGCGCGATGGGACGATGAGTGCCGGCGCGGGACGTCGACGGTCGGCCCACACCGCGACGAGCTGGTCCTCGCGCTGAACGGCATGAACGTGCAACAGTACGCCTCGCAGGGCCAGCAGAAGACGTTCCTTGTCTCTCTGAAAATGGCGGAACATGCGTATCTTCGCGATCGGCGAAACGAACGACCGATCGTGTTGCTTGATGATCTGTTCGGAGAACTCGATGCGAACAGGTCACGCAGGATTCTCGAACACATCTCGCAGGACGGGCAATGCGTGATCACGGCGACCGATGAACGCCCGTTTGTTCACGCACCGAACCTGCAAACGGAATTCAAACGGTTTATCGTCGAACGTGGGACCGTCAAGGAAACGGCATAAGGGACATCCGCAGTCCATTGGCGACGCGCTCGGTCAGCTCACGAAGTCTCTGGGGATCGAGAAGGCGGTCAATGAATATGCGGTGGTGGCGTCGTGGGCGCAGATCGTCGGAGAACGGATCGCAAGCGTTTCCTCTGCCCAACGGATTGAAAACGGCGTGCTGTTCGTCAGCGTGACGACGGCGCCGTGGCGCACAGAGCTCGCAATGCAACGGCATCAGATCATCCGGAAGATCAATGAGGAAGCCGGATCGGAAGTCGTCAAGGAAATCCGATTTCGCTGAGTAATCGATGGAGTAAGGAACAGCAATGGCCAAAGCGACAGAGAAAGAGACGTCATCGACAAACGGTCACGGGTATACGGCGGAGGACATCACCGTCCTCAAGGGCCTCGAGGCGGTACGCCGGCGGCCCGCGATGTACATCGGTGACGTCAGTACACGAGGTTTGCATCACCTGGTCTATGAAGTCGTTGACAACTCGATCGACGAGGCGCTCGCCGGCTTTGCGAAGTTCATTCTTGTCACGATGAACAAGGACGGCTCCGTCACCGTCGACGATGACGGGCGCGGAATTCCCACCGACCTTCACAAAGAGGAGAACCGCTCGGCACTCGAAGTCGTCATGACCGTGCTCCACGCCGGCGGGAAATTCGACAAGAATACCTACAAGGTGTCGGGCGGGTTGCACGGTGTCGGCGTGTCAGTCGTCAATGCGCTGAGCGAATGGCTCGAGGTTGAAGTCTATCGCGACGGCAAGGTCTTCTATCAGAAGTACAAACGAGGAGACGCCGTTGCACCGGTGAAAGTGACCGGCAAGGTAAAGGAGAGCAAAACCGGGACGAAGATCACGTTTCTGCCGGACGGGCAGATCTTCAAGAACCGGGTCTTCAAATTCGAAACCATCGCCGAGCGGCTCCGCGAGCTGGCGTTTCTCAACTCCGCGGTGACACTGAAGATCATCGACCAACGCAACAAGACCGACCGGGAAGAGGAATTTCATTTCAAAGGCGGTTTGACCGAGTTCGTGAAGTATATCGACGATACGCGGCCGTCGATCGTGAAGAAGCCGTACTACGGCCAGGGGAACGACAAGGACGAGAACGGCCGCATTGTCGAGGTCGAAGCGGCCTTCACATACAACGACGAATACAACGAGAACATCTTCTCGTATGTGAACAATATCAATACGCATGAAGGAGGAACCCACCTCGTCGGGTTCCGGACCGCCCTCACGCGCTCGCTGAACAACTTTGCATACAAGAACGGCATTCTGAAAGAGGGCGGCACCGCCGTCACCGGCGACGATTTCCGGGAAGGGTTCACCGGCGTGATCAGCGTGAAGGTGCCCGAACCGCAGTTCGAAGGCCAGACGAAGACGAAACTCGGCAACAGCGAAGTCAAGAGCATCGTCGAAGGCGTCATCGGACAATCCCTCCAGGCCTGGCTCGAAGAAAACACGGCAGATGCAAAGCGGATCATCGACAAGGCGTTGAAGGCCGCAGAGGCACGCGAAGCCGCGCGGAAGGCGCGCGACATCACCCGGCGCAAGAATGCCTTGACCTCCGGCGGTCTTCCCGGAAAGCTCGCAGACTGTTCCATCAGCGACCCCGAACACTGTGAGCTGTACCTTGTTGAAGGAGACTCCGCAGGCGGGAGCGCGAAGCAGGGGCGCGACCGGCGCTTCCAGGCCATCCTCCCTCTGAAGGGAAAGATCCTGAATGTCCAGAAGGCCAGGATGAACAAGATCCTCGAAAACGAGGAGATCCGGAACATCTTCACGGCGATCGGCGCAGGCGTCGCGGATGAATTCGATCCCACGAAGGTGCGGTATGGAAAAATCATTATCATGTGCGATGCCGACGTCGATGGTTCGCACATCCGCACCTTGTTGCTTACCCTGTTCTACCGGCACATGAAAGAATTGATCGACCTTGGACATGTCTACATTGCGCAGCCCCCGCTCTACAAAGTGAAGAAGGGAAAACAGGAGTTGTATGCCTATGACGAGGAGGAACGCACGGAGCTGGTGAAGCGCCTCCAGGGAGAAAAGGGTGGGAAGAAGGAAAAGGAACCGGCGCCACCACCCGTCGACGGAGAAGAGGGACCGGAAGAAGGCGCGCTGGTTGTCGGCGGTGGCATCGTCATCTCCCGGTTCAAAGGCCTTGGGGAGATGAATCCCGAGCAGCTCTGGTCGACGACGATGAATCCGGAAACACGCACGGTGCTTCAGGTGTCGATCGAAAACGCCGCCGACGCGGACAGGACATTTTCCATCCTCATGGGAGACGAAGTCGAACCCCGCCGGCAATTCATTGAAAACAATGCGAAGTATGTGAGAAATCTCGACGTGTAACGTAGTGGACAGTTGACAGTAAACAGTTAACAGTGCACCGTCTGCTGTAAACTGCCTGCCGTTCACTGTCTGCTGTAAACTGTCTGCCGTTCACTGTCTGCTGTAAACTGTCTGCCGTTCACTGTCTACTGTAAACTGTAAGCTGTCTACTGTAAACTGTCTACTGTCTACTGTAAACTGACCATGGCCACTCTCAACGAAAAGATTGTTCCCGTCGATATCGAAGATGAAATGCGCGGGTCGTACATCGACTACTCGATGTCCGTCATTGTTGCCCGCGCGTTGCCGGATGTCCGCGACGGTCTCAAACCGGTGCATCGACGCGTGCTCTACGGCATGCAGGACCTGGGTCTTGCGGCGAACCGTCCGTACAAGAAGTCCGCACGCATCGTCGGCGAGGTGCTCGGAAAGTACCATCCCCACGGGGACGTCGCAGTCTACGATACGATGGTACGCATGGCGCAGGATTTCTCCATGCGGTATCCGCTGGTCGATGGGCAGGGGAACTTTGGGTCCATGGATGGCGACTCTCCGGCGGCAATGCGGTATACCGAGGCGCGGCTCGCAAGGATCGCGGAAGAAATGCTGCGCGATCTCCAGAAGAACACCGTCGACTTCGTCCCGAATTTCGACGATACCCTGCGCGAGCCGTCCGTCCTTCCAGCTCTTGTCCCAAATCTCCTGGTCAACGGCACGAGCGGCATCGCCGTCGGAATGGCGACGAACATCCCGCCGCACAATTTGGGGGAGGTGGTGGATGGGTGCATCGCGCTGATCAAGGACAACGCGCTCACCAATGAGAAACTGATGAAGTTTGTGAAGGCGCCGGACTTCCCCACGGGCGGCATCATCTACGGATACGAAGGCGTGAAGGAGGCGTACACCACCGGGCGCGGAAGAATCATCGTGCGGGCGCGGGCATCGATCGAGACGGCAAAGAACGACCGGCAAAGCATCGTCATCACCGAAATACCGTACCAGGTCAACAAGGCAAACCTGATCGAGAAGATCGCCGACCTGGTGAACGAAAAGAAGCTGGACGACATCTCCGACATCCGCGATGAATCGGACAGGGACGGCTTGCGCGTCGTCATCGAATTGAAGCGCGATGCCAACGCGGAGGTGATCCTGAACAACCTCTACAAGCACACGCAGATGCAGACCACATTCGGCGTGATCATGCTGGCGCTGGTCGACGGGCGTCCGAAAGTGCTCACGTTGAAGGAAATCATGGAGCACTTCATCGCCCACCGGAACGACGTGGTGGTCCGGCGGTCAAAGTACGACCTCGATGAGGCCGAAAAGCGGGCCCATATTCTCGAAGGGTACATCATTGCGCTCGACAATATCGATGCGGTGATCAAATTGATCCGCGCGTCGAAGGATGTCGAGACGGCCCAGTCCGGCCTGATGAAGCGCTTCAAGCTTTCGGAGGTGCAGGCAAAGGCCATTCTTGATATGCGGTTGCAGCGGCTGACCGGTCTGGAACGGAAGAAGATCGAGGATGAATACCGGGAAACCATCAAGCTGATCGAACAGCTGCGCGCGATTCTCGCCAGCAAGCAGCTGCAAATGGAGATCATCCGCAAGGAACTCCTGGAGCTCCGGGAAAAGTACGCCGATGAACGACGCACAGAAATCATCTACAAAGCTGAAGAGTTCAGCATCGAGGACATGATCGCCGATGAGCAGGTCGTCGTGACCATCAGCCACAACGGCTTTATCAAGCGGTATCCTGTCAGCGGCTACCGTCGACAGTCGAGGGGCGGGAGGGGTGTCACGGGCGCGACGACACGCGAAGATGACTTCATTGAACACGTCTCCATTGCCGACACGCACGATTATCTGATGCTGTTTACCGACAAGGGAAAGTGTTACTGGCTGAAAGTCTTCGAAATCCCCGAGGGCGGCAAAGCGTCGCGGGGAAAATCCATCTCGAACCTCATCTCGAAGGAATCCGAGGAGAAGATCACGTCGTACGTGACCGCGAAGAAATTCGACGATCCGTATTTCGTTCTCATGGTCACGGAAAAGGGCATCGTCAAGAAGACCTCCCTTTCCGAATTCAGCAACCCACGGAGGTCGGGCATCGGGGCCATTTCGCTCGACAAGGGAGATCGCCTGATGGATGTGCGTCTTACGGACGGAAGTCAGGATATCGTCCTCGGGACGCGGGAAGGCATTGCGATCCGGTTCAACGAGGGTGAGGTCCGATCGATGGGCCGCGGTGCAGGAGGCGTCCGGGGAATCAAGCTGGAGAAAAGCGACCGGGTCGTAGGGTCGGTCACGCTGCGGCGTTCGGGAACAACGATCCTCGTCGCAACAGAAAAGGGATTCGGCAAACGGAGCGAAACCGGAGAGTACAGGATCAGCCATCGCGGTGGGAAGGGCATCATCACGATGAAGACCAACGATAAAACCGGCAAGATGGTGGCGATCAAGGAGGTCGTCGAAACGGACGACGTGGTGATCGTGACGACGGGCGGGATCGTGATCCGTCAGCATGCTTCGGAAATTCGGCTGGCCGGCAGAAACACGATGGGCGTCCGGTTGATCCGTCTGGATTCGGGCGATTCGATTTCCGATGTGGCAGCAGTCATGTCGGAAGACGAGGAACCCACGGGCGGGGAGGGCGAAAAAGGTGAGGGCAATCCCCCCGGCACTCCACGGGGCAGTCAGACGAATCTCTTTGACGCCGACGAAAAAAAAACCCTGAGAGCGAAGACGACGCAGAAAGCAAAGGAAGCGACGAAGGGGAAGACGCCGGCAACGGGCAAACCTGAGCCTGCCAGGCCGGCTCCTCCGCCCGAGCCACCGAAGAAGGCGCAGCCCGAAAAGAAAACGAACGCCGGACCGCCGAAAAAGGCTCCGGTGAAGACGCAGAAGCAGAAGCGCGAGCGGATTGAGAAGAAAACGAAGCCGAAGCCGGCGGCGAAGCCCGCGACAAAGGGAAAAAAGAAACGATAGTCGATGGACGCTGGTCAATCAACGACCATTGCCCATCGTCCACTGACTATCGACGATCGGTTCTTATCAGACGGCGGCTGACACCGCTGTATCCCCCGTGACCCCGCCCTGCCGGACAATCGCCGCCACACCCAGCCCCGCAACGACCCATCCCAGGACAGCGTCGAGCACCATCGCTACGGTAAAATCCGCCGGATAATCGAACCAGTTGTAGTTTGAGAGGTGGACGAAGAACGACACCAGCACGCCGAGCATTCCGAAATAGGCGACGCGTGCGATATACGTCGACGCATACGCCGTGCTCCGCATGAGAAACCACGCACCGATGAGGGCGCACATGATGCTGTTGACCAGGCCGTAGACCATCTGGTCGAGGCGCATCTGTTCGCTGCCATGGGGATTAAAAACGACGAGCGCCGTCGGACCCGCCTTCAATTTTTCCGCATACTGTTTTTGGAGCAGATCGTCATTCGCGGCGACGCCGCTCTTGCGCGGCATTGCCGGGAGAGCGTACATCCCCTTGCCGCGCATCGAATCCTTCATCATGACCAGAATCGCCTCTTCGTTCGAAGCACTATGGAGTGATGCGCTGTTGAACGGGACGACGAGCCATGATACTGCACCCCAGGCAAAAAAGAGGATGCCACCAATCAGACCACCGAGCAGAAATTGCCGCATAAGCGCCTCCGATTCTGGACTGTTCATGGGATTGAGAGTACACTGATCTGGAGATGCTGAGAAATCATCGAAGCCGTGCACACTCACGGAAGCGAAAACAATCGGCGGTATGGTCGTTGACCATGCCGACTGCCTGCATGAATGCGTAGCAAATAGTCGAACCGACAAAAGAGAACCCGCGTGCCTTCAGCGCCTTGCTCATTGCGTCAGATTCCGGGGTCGACGCGGGGACCTCCTTCTTCGACTTTCGTGCGCTGGTCATCGGCCGTCCGCCCACAAATTGCCAGAGAAACGCGTCGGCACTTCCGAACTCTTCCCGGAGCTTGAGAAATGCCTTTGCATTCTTCACCGTTGCCTCGATCTTGAGACGGTTCCGCACAATTCCCGGATCCTGCATGAGCCTGAGAATCCTGCCTCCGCGGTAGCGTGCATTCCTGACAGGATCAAAACCATCAAACGCAGAACGGTAGGCTTCGCGCTTCCTGAGAATCGTGATCCAGCTCAGACCGGCCTGTGCGCCTTCGAGGACCAACATCTCGAAGAGTTTCCTGTCGTCGTGCACCGGCACGCCCCATTCCTTGTCATGGTATTCCTGATACAGCGGATCGTCGCCGCACCAGGTGCACCGGCGGATCGATTTCATAACATTCCCGTCTGTTTCCTCAACAGCCACTCTGCAGCAAGGAGGACGATGATGCCGGCAATCATCCATATCGACTGCCGCAGTGAGGCATCGGTGGAATGCATCAACGACTGTTGCACGAATGCCGGATGGGAGAGAAGCAACGAATCCAGCCGATCGATCTCACTTGCCTCGAGATATGCACCTCCGGTCCGATAGGCGATTTGCCGGAGGAGCAGGTGATTCGCCCGCGTGTCCTGGAATTCAAGCTCCGTTCCCCCGACAATGAATCGGCCGCGGTCTTCGCCGAGCGGCGTCCCGTTCAGTGATCCGGTCGCGCGGTAAGCGTAGTCACCTTCCGTCAGACCGTCCATGGATCCCTCGTAGCGACCTCCGCCGATCGGCCGCAGGTCAGCATCGAACCGATGGCCACCCTGTTCCGCAGTGACATGGAGTGATGCATTCTCAATAGGTTCGGCGTTCTGATTATACGCCTGGCCGGTGAACTCCACGGGCTCACCCTCAGGGAAAGAATCGTTGACCGGTGACACGCGGATGGGACGGCGCTCTTCCGGAGTGGTAAGCCACTTGATCGTATTCCCCAGGAACGTTGCGAGGAGATCGGCAGTCTGCGCGGACTCCTGGGTCATGAGCCGCCAGCGCCAGACTCCGTAGGCGAGCAAGGCAACGGTTTTCTCCTGATTGACCGACCGTGCAATCAACAGTGGATCCCGTACTGCGCCTGTGCCTGGCCGAACGATCCCCAGGAGCGACGCCCCCGGTTTGGCCGTGTACGACCCCACGGTGCGGAACATCGGCGGGAGGTCGTTCCAGGCATCCCACATGCCGCCGCCGCTCAGGATCGGATGTTCGCGTTGATCATCGGCCGGCTGAAAAGACACCACCTGCTCGGTGTTCGTCCTCAAGGAGATCGCGAACGGCATTGCCTGCGCGAGAGCAGGGAAGCTCGCGATGCTGGCATGCTTTCCGTCAATAAACAATATCGGCGTGAATGACCCGGAAAGTTGCTCCACGATGTGACGGACAACATCGGGCGGTGTCGTCGACGTCGGAAATCCCACCAAGACAAAGCAGTCAACCGAATCGAACTCAGACGGTGCAAGGCGTCCTCCATAGAATGCACCGCCTATTGCCTGGGTAAACGACCGCACGCGCAGGTTCTTGTCTTCGGAGAGGGTCTGGCGGACGATGGTAATATCCGGCGATGGCTCTCCTCCGATCAGAAGGATGCGCAGTTTGCTTTTCAACACGCGTGCGGTGAAGCTTCTCCGGTTATTTGCCGTGCTGATTTCCCCCGGCAGGGGGGTGACGCTCACGGCGTATCGCTGGAGTCCCTCGCCTTCGGGAACGTATGAAAAATCAGCGACGTATTCCCTGCTGCCCGGACGGAGATGAAGGGTTTTCCTGTCAAGGATGTTCCCTCCTTTGCTGAGCGAGACCTCAACCGCGGCGCTGTCAAATCCGGCGCTTGTTATCGTCGCCCGTACGGGAGACTGCGTCCCGGCGTAGACGATATCGTTGGCGACGACATTCGACACGATGAGATCCTTCTGCTCGGTGGTGTCCCCGATGCCGACGCAGTAAAAAGGGATATCCATGCGTCCGGTCTCATTGATGGGATCCCGGCCCAGGGTGTACGTGCCGTCGGACACCAGGAGGACCGCGTTGATCCGCTGTCGTTCACGCTCGTCGGCAATCGAGCGCATTGCCGCGGCGATGTCCGTCCCTCCTTCATCAAGTCTGAGGGTATCGCCTGCGGGCCCTGTCAGGGGCCTGAGCTTGATACCGAACGTGTACGGGAGGACCGCCGCCCGCGCCGTGATCCGTCCGAACACACGGGCGTTTCGAATAGCGGAGATTTCCGATGACCTGTTGCCCGACCGGTCCACAATGCGCATGCTCTTCGAATTGTCGAACAGCACCGCAAGAACCGGAGGAGCCGATGTGGTGAACCGGAGATGGAGAATCGGGTCGAAGAGGAGAAGGACAAAGAGCACAAAAGTCGCGGCGCGCAGTCCCGTCAGGATCCACCTGCGGGCAGGCGCGACGGGTGGTTGAGTACGCCGGTAGAGGAACGCCGCGGCAACGATCGCGAGGATCGTCAGCAGCACGACAATCCAGAGGGTCGCCGAAAGATCAATGTGGATGCCAGGCACTGGAGTACCAGACTCGTTCAACCGGACGCTGGTCCGGTTGATTCCTTACGTTGGTTGAACCGTTTGTACCAGCCTCTCCACAATGGTCTCCGCCGACACGCCGTCGGCCTCGGCGTTGAAGTTCGGCACGATACGATGCCGGAGAACGGGGAGGGCAAGACGCCGCACGTCGTCGATATCCGGAGTATGCCGTCCGCTCAGGATAGCTCTGGTCTTGGCGCCAAGGATGAGGTATTGTGATGCGCGGGGTCCGGCTCCCCATGTGAGCCAGTCCCGGATGAACTGCGGAGACGCCTCGTTTTTCGGGCGGGTCATCGTTGCAAGCTTTACCGCAAAAGCAGACGACGTTCTCCGCAACGGGAACCTTGCGGACGAGGTCCTGGTATCCGATGATTTCTTCGCCGGTCAGCACATGCTTGAGGGTCGGAGAAACCTGGCTCGTGGTCGCTTTCACAATCTGGATTTCCTGGCTCACAGTCGGATAATCCAACCACAGGTTAAACATGAAGCGGTCGAGTTGCGCCTCGGGCAGGGGATAGGTGCCTTCCTGCTCAATCGGGTTCTGCGTGGCGAGGACGAAAAACGGCTCGCCGAGGATATGTGTTTCCCCTCCCGCCGTCACATGATGTTCCTGCATCGCCTCCAGCAGCGCCGCCTGGGTCTTGGGCGGGGTGCGGTTGATTTCATCCGCGAGGACGATGTTGGCGAAGACCGGGCCCTGAATGAACTTGAAGGCTTTCGTCTTGCGGGTTACGGTTCCCTCGAGAATTTCTGTCCCCGTAATATCGCTCGGCATCAGGTCCGGAGTGAACTGAATCCTGTTGAATTTCAAATCGAGGACCCGGGCGAGTGTGCGAATGAGGAGTGTCTTTGCAAGGCCGGGGACGCCGACCAGCAGGCAGTGACCCCGCGCGAGGAGTGAGATGAGCAACTGCTCGATCACGTCCTCCTGTCCGACAATCATCTTCCCGATCTCCTTGGTGAGGAGCTGGTATGATGATTTCAATTCCGACACTCCGGCGACATCGCTCTCGGGCTTTGCTCGTTGTGGGCTCACGTTCCCTCTCGAGATTATTGCTTTATCTGCCAGTAAATCTCCTTCCGCAGCTGATCCATCCACGTCTGGTAGTCCTTGGTACGCTTCAGGTTCAACGCGAGGGATTCGATCTTGTGATAGTCGGTCGCGAGCGTCATGGGATGCGCAGCGGTACGTTTCTGCATCAGCACGATCTGATAGCCGTACGACGATCCCGCAGTGACACGGAAGGGGACGCTGATTTCACCGTTCTTGAGGCTGTCGAGATACGGCAGCCAGCTTTTGTCGAGTTGATCATACTGGACGGTGCCGAGGGATCCGCCGACGAGGTTTGTCTCCTTGTCCACGGAGTACTTCTTCGCGAGTTCGGCGAAGTTGCCCCCCTTCATCACGACGGTTCGGAGGGAATCAAGAAAGGCGATGGTCGTCGAATCGCCGGCTTTGCTCTTCTCGATCCGGATGAGAATATGACGTGCGTGCACGGCGTCGCCCCGGCGTTCAATCAACTGGATGATATGAAAGCCGAACTCCGATTGGACGATCGGTGATATCTCGCCGTCCTGAAGACCGAACACCGCAGTCTCGAATTCCTTGACGAACTGTCCCCGTCGCACGAGTCCAAGGTCCCCGCCTTGTTGTGCGGAACCCGGGTCCTGGGAGTACTTCTTCGCAAGCGTGGCGAAGTCCGCCCCCGCCTTCAGGCTGTCGAGCAGCGCCTGCGCACGCACGCGGGCCTCTTCCACGGCTGCCGTTGTCGGTCGCGGAACGACATAGATTCGCGAGAGGTCGACCTCATCGGGGACCGGCGGTAAACTGTCGCGGTACGTACGGTAGAAGTCCTCCACCTCGTACCTGCCAACCTGCTCACCCTGGAAATGTTGCTGCTGCATCTTCTGGACGAGGAGATTCTTGCGCATCTCGTCCCGGTATTCCCGTTTGATCTTGCTGATCGGCATTCCATAAATCTCTTCGAGGCGCGCCTCGGATCCGACCTGTTGCACGCGCGATTGGATCTGCGCCTCGAGCTGCTGCTGGACTTCGTCGTCGCTGACCGTGACACTGTCTTCATCGGCTTTCGCGACGAGCAAACGCTCGTTGATCATGTTCTGAAGGATCTGCTCGCGCAAACCCGGCGTCTTCGGATCAATCCGGTTGTTCAGCGCGAGAAATTGAATCTGCCCGTCCAGTTCAGATTGAAGAATCACGTCCTTGTCGACGATGGCCACGATGCGGTCGATGACCTGTTGCTGCGCGACGGCGGTCGCGGAGATGACCATCGCCGCCATGAGGATCCAGAGGTGTTTCATACGAGCCTTCTTCTCTTCCTATTTCACTATTCAATGTCGCACCGTCAATCGGACGGCGCGTTCCCGGGGACGACGTCGACATTCGCGCGTGAACGGAGGCTGGCGATCAGCCGTTCATACCGTTCCCGCCGGCGTTCGATCAGCAGGCGGTCGCGGACATCGTTCCGCACATATCCCACTTCTGGGATCGTCCCTTGCCGCATGAGGGAGTTCGCCACCAGCACATAGAATGACTTGTCGACCTTGACCACGAACGACACGTCTCCTTTGGGCATCGTTGACGCGAGCTTCCAGAGTTCGGGGGGGTACGTGCGTCCGCGGGTGAAGTACTGTCGTTCGGAGGACTGATACAACGCGCTGCGGCCCGATGTATCCTTCAGAAGCGCGCCGATCGCCTGCTCCCACGGTGTGCCGTGAAGGAGTTGTGACCGGAAGGTGTTCGCCGCCTCGCGGTCGGAAAACGCCGCGTAGCTCATGTTCACCACATCTTCACGAAGCGTAAAGCCGACCCTGTTTCTCTGGTAGTACGCCTCAATCGAGTCTTCACCGATGCCGGAGGTATCGTCGTAGATTTCGTGCTGCAGGAGTGCCGCGACGGCGAAGTGACGATGCGCCTCTTCGGCCTGACGTCTCACCTCATCATCGTTTGCGATGCCGCGTCGCTCCGCCTCCTGGTAGAGGAGCTCGGTGATCACCCACTCGTCGATGTACCGATGGGTGTCGAGAATACTGTCCCGGCTCTGGGACCGCACGTGTTCGATGTCCGCTTTCGTCAGCGTCGAATTGCCGACCTTCGCGACGTACGATCCCCCGGTATAGCGCTGGCACCCGCCGATGAGGATCGCCACGGCAAGAAGGCAGACTGTCGGGCCAGGCTTATTTTGAAGAAGACGCAAATGCTTCCCTGAGAACCTCTGGATGCTCTTCGACCGGATACTTCGACCTGAGACCCTTGATCCACGCATCCTTCAGCTGCTCCGATTGGTAATCCTGGTACATCCCGGAAACCTCCGGCTGGGCCTCGTCAAACGTTTTCAGGTGCGAGGGCTCACGGGCATTCAACCGGACGATCAGATAGATCCCTCTGCTCTGGAATGGACTCGAGGTTCCGCCCACCTTCAAAGAATCCGCATGGACGGCACGTTCATCGGCGTTGACGGCAAGCAACGACGACGCCGGCCGTGCGATCACGAGAGGTTGTTTCACCGAGAGCGCGAGTTCGATCTGGCGGAATTGGTTTAAACGATCCTCCTTTGCCATCTGCGGTACCGGCCCGCCACCCCCGAGAGTTCGTTCATATGTCCGGATGCGAGTTGTATCCACCTTCAGCGTCGTGGTCAGATATTTCTTGACCGCGTCAAGGCGTTGGCGCGGGATTTTCGCATCGGGGCCTTTTCCCGTGTCGGGATGTGCGGTCACGTCCAGCGTCAGCCCCGGTTCCCGTTGAAGCTCCGCCACAGCAGCAGCGAGCGTCTTTTTCATCAACGCTGTCAGCGATGTGGTGTTGCCCGTGAACGAGGCGCTCCAGCGGGCCGGGCGGATCATGCGCGCGGAATCCTCGGCGGCGATCTGTTCGAAGGTCTCGCCCGCGTTGATTTTCGCTGCGACCTTTTCGGCATTCTCCAGAGTGGCCATCCGGAGCTCGGTGAGGTCGAGTCGGTCCGGCCAGACGAACTTCTGCCTGTTCTTCTCAAAGTACAGGCGGAGGAGGGAGTCGTTCACGGAAATCTTGTTCCACACATTCTCCTGCTCCATCTGATACAGGATGACGCCATCCCGGTATTCGGAGAGGAGTGAGGCAAAGTCCGGATACTTGCCCGCGAAGCTGTCGGCGGCGACGGTCCAAACGAAGAGCTCTGCCACCTTGTTGACGGGGTTCATGAACGTGTTGAACCGGAGCGCTGCGACCGGGAAATCCGTGTGTTGGTTGATCATGCTCGCGACGCTGTCGAACGTCATCGTCTGGCCACGGGCGCTGAACACGACGGAACGGCCCAGCGTGCCGGCGGTGAGCGTGGAATCCCAATCCGCATCGTGCGTGGTCTTTGTTGTGTCGCAGGTGGCGAGGAATTCCTTGATCGGCTGGTCATTGAGGACGAAGCCGAGGTTCTTTTTCACTCTGGCAAGCTCGTTCGCGTAGTCACTTTCCGCCCGCGTTTGCTGATAGGTCGTCGAGAGCTCCTGCTTCATGTCTTCGAAGGACTTCAACGGCCGTTGAGCCAGGCACTTGATGATATGATAGCCGTACGGGGACCGCACGATGCCGGAGTATTCGCCGGGCTTGAGCTTGAACGCCTGTTCGTCGAATTCCTGTACCCAGCGGCGGCGGCCGAACCATCCCAGATCGCCACCTTTTACTGCTGAGCCCGGGTCACCGGAATTTCGTTTTGCCAGCCCCGCGAAGTCCACACCCTGCTTCAAACTGTCGAGGATGCTCGTGGCAAGGGCGTAGGCCTTTGCCGTGTCTTCCGGCGTCGGTTTCGCTGACGGGAACCGGATCATGATATGCGCGCAATCAATCTCCCCCGGCGAGGGATGTCGTTCCAGCATCTGCACGACATGGAGTCCATAATTCGTGCGCACGATGGAAACCTGTCCCGGTTTCATTGCCCACACCGCGTCTTCAAATGCGGGCACCATCATTCCGCCCGAGAAGTAGTAAAGGTCGCCGCCGTTCTGTTTCGCCGAGGGGTCGATCGAATATTGTTTTGCGAGAACGTCAAATGGCGTGCCGGCCTTGAGGGCGGCGATGATCTCATTGGCCTTCTTGTATGCCGCGATGGAATCGGCGGGAGATGCTGTGGGAGGGAGCGTAAGGAGGAGATGACGCGCGCGCACTTCCTCGGTTCGACGCTGGTACATCTCCCGCAGCGCCGGCTGAACGATCTCGCGGTCCGTAATGTAGGACTGCGTAAGTCCCCCCTTATACTGGCGGATCTCATTCTTGACGGAAGGCTTGTTCTCGAGCCCTGTCGTCTTTGCATCTTCCAGCTTGAGACGGTAATTCACCAGCAAGTCGAGGAACCGCTCGCGATCGGTCAGGCTGAGCCTCGAGGCTGAATCCCGCGACGGGGCATTCCGGAGATACTGGTTTTCATATTGAGAAAGGGTGATAGGTTGTCCGGCAACCGTCGCAACCACGGCATCGTGCTCCTTCGGGGAACAGCCGGCAAGAATGAGGACGCACCCGCAAATGACAAGGCAGCGTCTCCAGAAATAGTCGAATGACATAGCAGAAACTCTCGGGAATATAATTTAAATGGGAGGAAAGATTGTCGACAGTCAAATATAATACCCAAATCCCCGTGTCAATGCAACCGCTCGCCCCCTGTTCTGTACGGTGTCTCCTGAGACAGTGCAAGGATACACGGTGATTTCGCACCGAATCATCATGCTTCCCGGTGAATGTTCTCCAGTGCCTGTTCGAAATCCGCTTTCAAATCTTCAATATCCTCGATTCCGACAGACACGCGGATCATCCCCGGGGTGACGCCATGTTGCAGGAGCTCTGCGTCGCTCATATTGACATGCGACGAGTATACGGGGATACTCACCAGCGTTTCAACACCGCCGAGTGACATGGCATTCACTGCCACCTTGAGCGCGTCGCACACGGCGACGGCGGATTTGACGCCGCCCTGGACCTCAATGGTCAGCATGCCGCCGAATCCACCGAGCATCTGACGCTTTGCGACCGAGAATTGCGGGTGGGAACGCAACCCGGGGTACAGAACCCGGAGAACATTCTTTTGCTTCTCCAGAAAACGCGAAAGGAGCACTGCATTCTCGTTCTGTCTGTGGACCCTGAGCTCGAAGGTCTTCAGGCTCCGGACCAGGAGATAGGCTGCAAACGGATCTGCGCACCCCCCATAGTACTTCATCCGTGTATGCGCCTCGCGCACGAACGCCTCTTTTCCTGCCACCACGCCTCCCATGAGATCCGTGTGACCGCCGAGATACTTCGTTGCACTCTCGACAATCACATCGACACCAAATTGGAACGGGTCCTGATTGATTGCCGTGGCAAAGGTATTGTCTGCAATGATCGTCACTTTTGCACCCGAACGTTTCTCTCCCTCCCGGGTTGCGGCAACAAGCTGTTTGATATCGACGATCCCGATTGTCGGGTTCGTGGGACTCTCGAGATAGACAATCGTTGTTCGCTTCGTGATCATCTCTGCGAGGCTCTTCAGCTTTGTCGGATCGACGTAGCGAACGGTGATGCCGTGATCGGGTAAAATATCACGGAAGAACCGGTATGTTCCTCCATAGAGCGCCGGTGTGCTGATGATCTCATCACCGTTCTTCGCGGCCGCGAGGATTGCCGAGCTGACCGCGGCCATGCCCGAGGCGACAAACAACGCCTTCTCGGCATTCATGATCAACGCAAGGCGTTCCTCGGCTTCCCAGACCGTGGGGTTGTGATAGCGCGTGTAGACGAGCACGCCGGGGTCCCCTTTCGCATACCTGACGGCATCCTCCGAGTTTTCGAACCGGTACGTGGAAGACTGCACGATGGGGGGAGCAACCGGAGCCTTGAATGCGTGAAGCTTCATTCCGTGGATTGCGCGGGTCGCGAGTCCGACTGTGCGCGGGGAAAGGGTGTGACGGGCCATGGGCGTTTAGGAATAGTGAGACATTCAAATCAGGACTTGCCCGCAGTCAGACGTCGTAATGCCATTCTGTGATGCGGGATGAGTGAAGCGTAAATAATCGAATGGATCGGGGTCGGAACGCCATACCGCTCGCCGAGGTGCATGATCGTTCCGGAAAGCGCGTCGATCTCAAGGCGGCGTTCGTTCGCAAGGTCAACGTAGAGCGACGATCGGGAGTTGTTGTCATACTTCGCGAGCTTCGCGAACGACTCAGCGATGAACCCGGGCGGGGTGGCGATGCCCACCGCCGTGGCGACCGCAAGGGATTCCTCCATCGCCGCGCGGAGTAGCTGATGCGATTCCGGCGCCTCCAGAATTTGGCCGAGCGTGAGCCGCGTCAGGGCGGTGATCCCGCCGACGGCGGTAATAAAAATGAACTTGCTCCAGAGCGCCGTGGCAATGGTATCCGTATACTCAGCCTCAAACCCGCTTCCGGCCATTGTCCTGAGAATCTCTTGTCCCAGCACGCGCAGTGGCTCTCCCTTCTGGAGCGGGCCGAAGACAATCTTCTTTGGTCCGCCCCACTCCGTAATCATTCCCGGTTGTGTGATGGTCGCGTAAACGTAAGCAACACCGCCGAATACCGTCGCTTTCGGGAGAATGCGCCCGATGACGTCTTCGTTTTCGACACCGTTCTGGAGACTGATAATGACGGTGCGATCGTGGACCATCGGTGCAAGATTCCTTGCGGCAGACTCGGTATCGTACGACTTGACGCAGAACAATACGACGTCCGCAGCGCCGATGGATGAAGGCGAATCAAAGAAACGCTCCGCAGGAACGACGATCGAAGTCCCTCCGGTGAGGACTGACAGCCCGTTCGTCTTTATCACTTCGAAATGTTTTCCCCGGACAAGAAACCGGACGTCCACACCGCCTTTGTGAAGTTGAGCGCCGAAAAATCCACCAACGCCACCCGCTCCGATGATGACAAATCGAAGTCCACTCATTCGTTGTACTCCTTCCTCTGCATGGTAACGCGGGCTCCAAAAAGTTACCGGGCCTTGCTGTGCCGATTCATATCGGGGAGGGCTGGCCTGACGAAGATCACCTTCTCTTTCTCCAGGACAACGCTGCCGGGTTTCGCACCCTTGGGTTTTCGCACATATTTCTTCTCGGTCATCGCGACGGGGACAAGTCCGGCAGTCTTCATCTTACTATAGTATGCGGCGATTGCGGCGGCTTCTTCACGAGCTTTCTTTCCCGGCTCACCTTTTCCGGTCGACACGCGGAGAATTACGTGCGACCCGCTCGAACCGCGCGCGTGGAACCACAAGTCCTGCGGTTTGGCCACATGGAGGGTCAGCTCATCGTTATTTTCGCTGCTCTTCCCGGCGAGTACTTCGAAGCCGCCGTCAACGAAGAATCTGCGATACGGGAATGGTGTTGTTTCACCTTTCTCGCCGATTCCGAACTCTTCAAGTTCATCCGTCCGTTCTGCCATGATGCGTTTCAGGTCGTTCAGGGTTGATGCCTCGGCAAGCGCCGCCAGGAGGGTCTCTCCTGCAAGAATTCGGCTCTCCAGGTCGATCCTCCGACTGGCGGATTCGGCGGCAGCGGTCTTTGCGCGCTTGGCTTTTTCAAAATACCGTTGAGCGTTTTGGATCGGGGAAAGACGCGGGTCGAGCGGGATTGTCACAGGATCGCCGTTGTTGACGACGGTCGCAGACGGGTCGCCGCGCTTTGCCATCCCGGCGTTGGACATCAACATCGAGCCGAGACGCGCATATTCATTTCCCCGCTCAGCGGATTGGCCGTCGGCAGTTGCAGCGTCAAGCGCCCGGCGTGATCGTTCGATTGCCTGCCGGATGTGGCTGGTCAGCGCACTCCGGCGCTGTTCAAGCGCGCCCTCAGAACGGCGATGCGAGATGACGAACCGCACCGCATCACTGGCGGTGGGGAATCGCCGTTCCTGCAAGGCGGCAAGCGAGAGGAGAGGAATCACGGAAAGGGTCGTTCGCCGCGATTCCTCATCCAGATAGACCCTTGGCTCGGGATGCTGAAGCTCGATCACCATTTGCTGCATCACCGCAGAGAGCGAAAGGATGTTTTCCCCGGTAAGCCGGGAGACAAGGGTGGATCCGTCAAGACCGGAACGGGCCAGCGCTTCCTCTGCAAGGGGTTGGGCAAAGAGTGGGAACGATTTTCGAACGGCCGCCAGCGTAGTGATCTCCGGATACGTCTTTGGGAGATCATGGAGAGCATGAAAATCGATCACCCGTTCACGGTTCGGGAGAGCGAATGGAGTCCCCACAAGATCGTGCCCTTTCTGAAAGGCCTCGAGGACAATAGAGTCGGCGGAGAGGAGAAGGATGTTTGAGGACGGGCCGAACAACAAGGCGACGATCCTCAACGTATTGTCGAGTGAAAGCGTCAGGACGCGATCCGCCGGGTCCAGCGAAACGGAAGTAATCCGGCGTTCCCAGCACTCCGGAAAGATGTTTGCGGAATTTCTCTTTGCGCGCTGAAACTCAGAATGGAAGAAAAAGGTGGAACTCTCGGGCCTGCAGGAGAGGATCAAAGCGGCGTCAAGGGTTTTGAACGTGAATACGGCCTCAGCACGGTCCTGAGAGAACGCCTGGTCAATCTCGACGCCGTTCAAAGCCCCGGCCACTTCGGTTGCGAGGGCCTGGAGTGTGAAATAATTGCTTACCATTGGTTATCCACAATATAGCGAAAAATGATGGAATTCCACAGATTTTTGGGGACAACTTGTGAATAACTAAAAGCAGGTTTCAGGGTTCGGGGATCTGGATTCAGGGAAAGATGGCGGATTAGAAAGCAAGAAATATCAATTCTCGTTACTGGCTCGGCAGGTTGTTCTTGAGCTTTTGTCCCCAGGTAAGGACTCTTATGGTCTTTGCTCTTTTGCGCGTTTTTGCTTATTATAGCTTGCTTAGACACTTTGGATCTATCTCTATGCTTTCAAGCATGACCGGCTATGGCCGGGGCGAAGAAACTCGGGACGGCATTACCGCGGTGGTAGAGCTCCGCAGCGTCAACAATCGATTCCTTGAGGTCTCGACACGCTTGCCGCGTTCGCTCGCCGCGCGGGAGAACGAGGTCAAGGAACTCATCCGGAAGAAGATCAGCCGCGGAAAGATCAACGCTACCATCTCCGTTGAACGAAAAAACGGAAAGAGCGTTCCGCTCCGCATCGACCCGCAAGCCGCCAAAGAAGTGCACAAACTTCTGAATCAGCTCCGGCGGGCGACCGGGATTACCGAGAAAGTGAAGCTGGAGCATCTCCTTCAATTCTCCGAGGTCATCGGCCAGGAAGAAAACGTCGAATCCGATGAAGCCGAGTGGGATGTAACACAGCGTGCGATCGACAAAGCCGTCGGAGTGCTGGAGGAAATGCGACGGCAGGAAGGGCGGGAGCTCGCAAAGGACTTTCAGGAGCGGGTTGCCCTCCTCGACGAAGACGTTACCCGTGTCGAAGCGCTCTCGAAATCGCAGGTCCCGGTTGAACGCGAGAGACTCCGCGAACGGATCAAGCAAATCATCGGTCAGGACCAGGTCGATGCAGGCCGGCTGGAGATGGAACTCGCGTTGATGGCCGACCGGATCGATGTGACGGAAGAGTGCGTACGCTTCAGGAGCCATACAAAGTTTTTCCTCAAGGCGTTTGACGATCGCGATTCCGCAGGGAGAAAACTGAATTTCCTTCTCCAGGAGCTCAATCGGGAAGCCAACACGATCGGGTCGAAGTCGGCGCTGCCGGACATTGCGCATATTGTCGTGCACATGAAAGAAGAGCTGGAGAAGATCCGCGAGCAAGTGCAGAACATCGAATAGCCGATGATCGCGCAGACGCCCTCCTCCGGCAAACTGGTCGTCATCTCCGCTCCGAGCGGGGCGGGAAAAACGACGATTGCCAGAGCGATGCTCGCCGAATTTCCGGCACTCTCGTTTTCAGTATCCGCCACCACGCGGCCGATGAGGGAGGGCGAGACAGACGGAGAGGACTATTTTTTCCTCACCCGCGGGGAGTTCGAGCGGAGAATCGCGGCTGGGGAGTTTGCGGAGTGGGAAGAGATCTATGGCAACCTGTACGGGAGCCTCAAATCGGAGATCGACCGCGCAGGCAGGGAAGGAAGACATCTTCTGTTCGATGTGGATGTGAAAGGGGCCCTGTCACTGAAAGGCCTTTATCCGGAGGCGCTCCTCGTATTCATTCGCCCTCCGAGCATCGAAGTGCTGACACGGCGGTTGCGGGACAGAAAGACGGAAGACGAAGAAACGTTTGCACGCCGGATGCAGCGTGTGGCAATGGAGATGGGGACCGCGGGGTCGTTCGACCGGGTGTTCGTCAATGACGATCTCCAGCGCGCCATCGCCGAAGTCAAAGAATGTATTAAACAGTATCTTGGAGCGTAAGTCAGGAGAAACCTATGCCGATCAAACCGATCGACCTTGAGTTCTTTAACCGTGAAGGGAAGAATGTTCACGAAGCGATCGTCGCCGCATCGAAACGCGCGCGCCAGATCAACGAGGAATACAAGATCGAATTCAATCAGCGGATCGAGCTGCTGAATATCAAAATCGAAGCACCCGAGAACGCCGAGGAAACCGACGTCAACCCGGACCAGCTTCGTGTGAGCATGGAATTCGAGAAGCGTCCCAAACCGACGGATGTTGCCCTGGACGAGCTCGTGAACAAGGAGCTCGAATGGCACTACAAGGAAGAAGAAGAGCTGCCAAAGATTAAGGTGATCGAGAAGGATGTAGAGACGGAAGAATAGCAACCAAGAATTTCCCATGCTCGCTGGGAAGCACATACTGCTCGGTGTCTCCGGAGGCATAGCGGCGTACAAGAGCGCTCTGATCGTCCGGGAGCTTGTGAAAGCGGGCGCGGACGTGCAAGTCCTCATGACACCCGCCGCGACGCAGTTCATCACCCCCCTTACCCTTGGGACCCTTTCCAGGCGCGATGTCATCGTCGAAATGTTCCCGCTGAATTCCGGCGGGGCGCAGCGTGGTTGGACGGCACACATCGATCTCGCCTTGTGGGCTGATCTCATGCTCATCGCTCCTGCGACGGCGGACATTCTTGCGAAAGCCGCTCACGGGTTGGCCGACACCTTTCTCGCTGCCACGCTCCTTGCGCTTCGCTGCCCTCTCGCTGTTGCACCGTCGATGGATGTCGACATGTTCCGCCACCCGGCGACGCAGGAGAACCTTCGAATTCTCCGGTCGCGCGGCGTCCGCATCCTTGAACCGGAAACCGGCGAACTGGCAAGCGGACTTGTCGGCGAGGGTCGTTTGCCGGAACCGGCAACAATCGTCGCATGGATCGACTCTCTCCTGGAGACAAACGCCCGTGATCTTGCCGGACGGAACATCCTTGTCACTGCGGGGCCGACACAGGAACCGATCGATCCCGTGCGCTACATCGGCAACCGGTCGTCCGGGAAAATGGGCTTTGCGCTTGCTGAAGCTGCGGCACGACGCGGAGCGAAGGTGACCCTCGTGGCCGGTCCGGTCCATCTTCCCACCCCTCCCGGTGTCGAACGGATTGACGTGGCAACGGCCGTCGAAATGGAATCCGCCGTCCGTTCCCGTTTTCCCGCGGCAGATGCGCTGATCATGAGCGCCGCAGTCGCGGACTTCCGGCCTGAAGATCCGAAGTCGGCGAAGATCAAACGCGAACAAATCCAGCAGGACGGGATCACCCTCCATCTCACAAAGAATCCTGATATCCTCAAGAGCATGGGCGAGATGAAGAAGAAACAGATCCTGGTCGGCTTCGCCCTGGAGACGAACGACGGAGCTGCGCATGCAAAAGCGAAACTCTCCGCGAAGAACCTCGATCTCATTGTCCTCAACAACCCACTGGCCGACGGCGCGGGATTCGGTTCGGAGACGAACGTCGTCACCCTGTTGTGCCGGGACGGGAGTGTCAAAGAATATCCGAAACTTCCCAAAATCGACGTGGCGGGCGTAATCCTGGATCAGACCGCGGCCTTGCTTCCCTAAGGTGAAGCCGGTACATTGAGAAGCAGATCACGCAACGTATTGATTGATGGACACGCTGGCACGTATCAGGCAATTCCTGCTGGAAGAACGGGAGCTGTTCGGCGAAGCACTGATGGCTGAAGAGCCGAAGCACGTCGAAAAGCCCGTTGACCATTCCCCCCAACCGATGACAGCACACGTCAAACTGAAGAGCGATACGGAGCCGACACTGTTCGTAAAGAGCAATGAGCCGTGGGAGAATGCGCAATCGCTCGACGAACTGAATGCGATGATTTGCAATTGCCGGAAGTGCGCTCTGTGGGAATCGCGGAAGAATTTTGTGTTCGGCGTCGGCAACCCCCACGCCACGTTCATGGTGATCGGGGAAGCGCCGGGCGCCGATGAAGACGAACAGGGGGAACCGTTCGTCGGACGGGCAGGGCAGCTATTGAACAAAATCCTAGAAGCCATCGGATTCAAGCGGCAGGATGTCTACATCGCCAATATTTTGAAGAGCAGGCCTCCCAACAACGCGACCCCGACGCTGGAACAATCGGAAACGTGCAAACCGTATTTGCTGAAACAGATTGCCCTCATTCAACCGAAGGTGATTCTGTGTGTCGGCCGGACCGCCGCGCAGAGTCTTCTCGGGACGAATGAATCCATGGGACAACTGCGGGGAGGAAGAGTGTTCGATTTTGCGGGGAGTTCGCTGATGGTCACCTATCATCCGGCGGCTCTTCTGCGCAATCCGAATTGGAAGCGTCCGACCTGGGAAGACGTCCAGGCCGCACGAAAACTCCACGATGAAATCCTCCAACGGGATGATCCGAACGTAAAGCCGTGAGTATGGACAATCTTATTCCCCGTCGTCCCATCGATCTTGCGCTCGACGTGCGCGCCACTGAGGGCCGTGTTCCTCCCCAGGCGGTCGATATCGAGGAGCAGATTCTGGGTGCGATGCTGCTCGAAAAGGAAGCGATCCCCAAAGTGATCGAGATCCTCGACGAGGAGGCATTTCACGCAGAACGGAACCGGCTGATCTACGGCGCCGTGGTTTCGCTCTTCGAACGCAGCGAGCCCGCGGACTGCATCACCGTCGCCGAAGAGTTACGGAAGAAAGGGCAACTCGAAAGGGTCGGAGGAGAGTCGTACCTCGTTGATCTGACAATGCGCGTCACCTCCGCCGCGAACATCGAATATCATGCACGGATCGTTCTCGAGAAGGCGCTGTTGCGGCGGTTAATCATGACCTCCAGCGGGATCGCGAGCAAGGCATTCATGCAGGGCGAGGACGCGTTCGATCTCCTCGACCTTGCGGAGCAGGAAATCTTCAAGATTTCGGAATGGCGGCTGAGGAGAAACTTTGTCACCATGGATCGCGCCGTCCATGATACGCTCGAAATGCTCGAGAGCATCCACGGAAATCATGACGGCGTCACCGGTGTGCCGACGGGCTTCCGGGACCTCGATACGCTCACCGGCGGATGGCAGCACTCGGATTTGATCATCATTGCAGGTCGACCAAGTTCGGGGAAGACGGCGTTCGCCCTTTCGCTCGCTGCGAATGCGGCCCTCCACAAACAGAAACCGACAGCGATCGGCATCTTCTCGCTGGAAATGTCGACCCAGCAGCTCGTCATGCGTCTGCTGTGCGCGGATGCGCGGGTCGATGCCCATGCGCTGCGCACCGGACGCTTGCCGGAGGAAGACTGGCGTAAGGTGGGGCTTGCCGCAGGCCGCGTTGCGAAAGCGCCGATCTTCATCGACGATACGGCGGCTCTCGGGATCCTCGAGCTCCGTGCGAAGGCGCGACGGCTGAAGGCCGATCAGAATATCGGTCTCCTGATCATCGATTATCTCCAGCTGATGCAGGGACCAAAAGGAGCCGAGAACAGGGAAAAGGAAATCTCGGGGATCTCACGCTCCTTGAAAGCGCTTGCGAAGGAACTCAGCATTCCGGTCATCGCCCTCTCCCAGCTTAGCCGTGCGGTGGAGGGACGTCAGGGGAAGCGGCCGATCCTTTCCGATCTGCGCGAGTCGGGCGCGATCGAGCAGGATGCGGACGTGGTGATGTTCGTCCACAGACCGGAGATGTACGCTGATCAGCGTGCGGAAACGCCGGATGCAGTCGAAGGGAAGGCGGAGATCATCATCGGAAAGCAGCGGAACGGACCAATTGACGACTTGTCGCTTGCATTCGTGAAACGTTATGCGCGGTTTGAAAACCTCGCGCTGCCCAGTCATGATGTGATGGGCCCGAGCGAACCGTTCTAGCCCGAGGATTGGCCGTATGCATTCATCCCGTCGATCATTTTTGAATTCTCTCGGCTCGCTAGTGGGCCTCGCGGCCGTCTCGCCGGCGGAGGCGATGCGACGTATCGGAGATGGCATCCAATCCGCGGGTGCGAGTGACGAGGAAATCGTCGGGAGAGTCTTTGCGCTGGCCGCACGCCGCGGACTTGTCGGCGATGAGATCGGCGAGATCGTTGATATCATCGGCTCCTCGTTCATCGGCACGCCGTATGGCGCGCACACGCTGGAGGTCCCGGGACCCGAACGGCTCGTGGTCAATCTCCGGGAACTCGATTGCACGACCTTTGTGGAAAACACCCTTGCGCTTTCCCGGTGCGCACGCCTGGGGACCCCGACATTCGGCGCGTTTCAGACGCAGCTGCAGACCATCCGGTATCGTGACGGTGTGATCCACGGGTATCCCAGCCGGCTGCATTACTTCATCGACTGGATCGGCAACAACGCGTCGAAAGGGATCGTCAGGAACATCACGTTTGACATCGGGGGCGTTGCGGTGACGAAACCGATCGATTTCATGACGACGCATCCGGAGGCGTATCGACAGCTCGCGGAACAGTCCAACGTTGAAGCCATGGCAGAGGTGGAGAAGCGGCTCTCCTCGCATCAGTATGCTGTTCTGCCGAAGCAGGCGATCGCTTCAGCCGGGCAGAAAATCAAGAGCGGCGACATCATCGCACTTGCAACCGCAATGAAGGGTCTCGACGTTTCGCATGTGGGTTTCGCCATCCGCTCCGGCAATGCTGTAAAATTCCTTCATGCCCCGTTATCGGGAGGATCGGTCGAGTTGTCTGAACACCCGCTCTCCGAGTACGTTGCCGGCATCGCGAAAGCGACCGGCATCATCGTTGCACGTCCAATGAATCCGTAACAGCGGAACTCCGCTCCAGAACACATCATTCAGAAAGGAACTTCGATGAGGAACCATATCCGGCTGGTAGTACTGCTCGTTGTCCTCTGTATCGGCGCCGTGGCGCTGGGCCAGGGTCTCTACACCGAATCGAATACGGTCGTTCAAGTGGCCGGTGGGCAGACGTATCCCGGGCAGTCGTATTTCATGCCAAAAATGATGAAGACCATCACGGGCGACAACGAGATTATCGTTCGGCTTGACAAGCAAATGATCTATCGGGTCAATGTTGGTCAGAAGACCTACTCGGAGATGACGTTTGCTGAATGGGAAGCGCAGATGAAAAAGGCGTCTTCGGAAATGGACAGCAAGATGGCAGAGATTCAAAAGAAAATGGAGAGCATGCCCCCCGAGCAGAAGAAAATGATGGAACAGATCATGAGCGCGCAGATGGCAGGGAAGAACGGCGCGCAGGCAAAGCTGGAGGTGAAGAATACCGGGGAAAAGAAGACGGTGGCCGGATACGTCGCAACAAAGTTTGTTGTGTTACAGGACGGGAAGGATTTCATCACCGCCTGGACGACGAACGACATCAAGGGTTTTGCTTCCATGCGGAAGGACTATGAGGAGATGGCCAGCCGGCTTGCAGCGTCTGCACCGGGCGGCGGCTCAGCAATGGTCGAAGCGCTGAAGAAGATCGACGGTTATCCCCTCGAAATGGATATGGCGATGGGGGTGAAGACCGAGGTTACAAAGGTAGAGTCAAAGACAATCCCCGCCTCGGAATTCGAAGTGCCGTCGGGATTCACAAAGGTGGCGATGGATCTGAACGGGAATCCAGCGAAGTAACTGATGTAAGTGGAAGAAATGAATGGAATAGCGGGCGGTCTCGAAGGAGAGGCCGCCTGTTTTCTTTTAATTCGAGCCAGACACATGTGCCAGACTCAATAGCCTGGCCAATAGTCGGACGTGGCAAAATAACATCAATTCCCCCCCTTCGGTCATTCATACGCTGGTTGCATCTTCCTCCTCCTCTTAATACCTTGCATTGAAATCTCCATGCAAAATAGATCGTATGGCGAAGGTTATCCCCTTGAGGTGTTTCCACGGTCGAAAAGGCGCAGTTCTTTTACTCCTCGTACTCCTCCCTCTCTCTGTCGCCTCAACGCAGGACGGCCGGGTAACAAGTGCGTTTTCCATCGCCCGGCTGAAATACAGCGGCGGCGGCGACTGGTATAACGGTCCTACAGAAGAACCAAACCTGCTGACATTTGTTCACCAGCAGACAGGCATTGACGTCGATGCCCGGTATCATTTTGTCGATCTCCTGGGTGACGATGTCTTTGCATGCCCGTTTCTGTTCATGACCGGGCATGGAAATATCTCTTTTAGCGATCCGGAGGTGAAGCGCCTGCGCACCTATCTCGAAAACGGCGGCTTCCTTTACGCGGACGACGACTACGGTATGGACAAGGCCTTCCGCCGGGAGATTGCGAAAGTGTTCCCGGGCCAGAATCTTGTTGAACTTCCGTATAGTTACGGCCTTTATCACTGCAAATTTGAGTTCCCGAACGGTCCTCCGAAGACCCATGAACACAACGGCAAGCCCCCGGAAGGGTTCGGCGTGTTCTTCGAAGGTCGACTCGTTGTCTATTATACATATGAGGCCAATCCGAGCGACGGGTGGGATGATCCCGATGTTCATAATGATCCCGATGCAAAACGACAGGAAGCACTGCGCTTTGGGACGAATATCGTCGTGTGGGCGTTGACTCATTAGGAACAATGCGTCTGTTGGACCGTCGGACTGAGAACTGAGGCGTTTATGAATGCAATGAATGAATCCGCATCTGCCGGGGATCTGCTCGCATCCCGGCTTGATGCGGTTCGGCGAAGGAGGGATCACACCACGATTGCACGCGGTGCGTTCATCGGCGTTGGCGCGCTGCTGGGTCTCGCATTCATCGCGGTCGTCTCCGAAGAACTGTTCTACCTTCCTTCCGCCTTGCGTCTCACGCTCCTCTGGATTGTCCTTCTCGGCGGTGTCGGCGTGTTTCTTGCCATCAGTGGCGCGTCGCTCCTCCGCCTGCTGAAATTTCTCCCGGCGGAAAATGACGAGGAGACGGCGCGCTATGTCGGCGATGCAATACCGTCGCTCGGCGACAAGCTCGTCAACGGCGTGCAGCTGATACGAGCGGCAGAGGAGGAAGCAGTAAAGGAGATGTACTCCGCCGAGCTCCTGAACGCAGCGATCGAAGATCTACACCAGATGATCGCGCCGCATGATTTCACCGGCGTCGTGAACCTGGCGGGGTCGCGGAAGGCTGCCAGGGGTGCAGGCATTGCTCTTGGAGTCCTCGTGCTCTTGTTCGTCGTAGCTCCCGGCTCCTTCCTCGGGTCGGCCTATCGGCTCTGGCACACCGGCGAAGCGTTTGCGGCGCCGGCGCCGTTCCGTCTGCTCGTGGAGCCGGGGGACCGGGAGGTGATCAAGGGGGAATCGGTGCACATCGTTGCACGAGTCGAAGGCGGAGCGCCTGAGAATCTGGAGCTTGGACTCCTCCCGGAGGGACAGAATACCGAGGAGACGCATATACTCGCTCAGACCACCGCGGGTGAATACCGATACGAAATTCCATCGTTGAAATCCACCACCTCCTATTCCGTCCGCTCCGGCTCGGTGCGCACCCAGGAATACCGGCTCCGCGTTGTGGATCGCCCGCTCGTTCGTCTCCTCCGTGTGTCCACCCATCCGCCTGCATACACCGGGATGCCGGCCCGGGCCCTTGACGACAACGTCGGGGACGTGACTGCACTGAAAGGGACGCGTGTTGAGATCGCGCTGGAAAGCAACAAGGATCTTGCCTCTGCGTCGCTCCAATTCTCCGCCGGAAGTGCCATCACCCTCGACGTTGCAGGAAAGAAGGCGAATGGCTCGTTCATGCTGCGCAGCGATGGATCCTACCACTTTCTGTTGAAGGATCCCGACGGGATCGGGAGTTCCGACCCCATCGAGTACATGCTGAAGATCGTTCCGGACGGATTCCCGAGCGTCGCGATCGTTTCGCCCGGCGTTGATCTGGATGTTACCGACAACACAACGCTCCCGATGGTCATGAAGATCGCCGACGATTACGGGTTCAGCAAACTCCGCCTGGCCTACAAGCTCACGCATTCGCGATATGAGCAGCCGTGGAGCGAATATAAATTCATCACCATTCCGATCCCCCGCGGGATTGGGAACGAAGGGCTCGTCCCGTATTCGTGGGCACTCGCCGGCCTTTCGCTCGTGCCGGAAGACGTCGTAACGTATCATGCTGAAGTGTTCGACAATGATATCGTCTCAGGTCCGAAATCGGCGGTGAGCGAGGAATTCACACTGCGCCTTCCGTCGATGAACGAGGTCTTCGCCGACGCAGACAAGGGTCACGAAGCCAGCATGCAGAATCTTGAGGAGGCGCTGACGCAGGCGCAGCAGGCCCGGAAGGATCTCGACCAGCTCATTCAGGATGCGAAAAAACAGCAGGAGAAGCCCGACTGGCAGGACAAACAGAAGGCGGAACAGCTCGCGCAAAAATATGACGAGCTCCAAAAGAAGCTGGATGACACGAAGAACACCATCGAGAAGATGACCTCCGAAATGCAGAAGAACCAGGTCCTCTCCAAGGAAACGCTGGACAAATACATGGAGCTCCAGCATCTCATGGAGCAGATGAACTCCCCTGAGTTTGCGGACGCGTTGAAACAGATGCAGGAGGCGATGCAAAAGATGTCGCCGGACGCAGTGCGCCAGGCGCTCCAGAACCTTTCGTTTTCGGAGGAAACCTTCCGGAAGAGCATCGAGCGGACGATGAACCTTCTCAAACGGATCCAGGTGGAACAGAAAGTCGACCAGGCCGTAAAGCGGCTGGCAGAAATGCAGAAGGAGCAGGAGGATCTCAACCAGAAGACGGAAGAACTGAAGAAGGGCGACAACGAGAAAGCCGCCGATCTCGCAAAGCAACAGGAGGGACTGAAACAGGAAGCGCAGCAGCTGAAGAACGATATGGAGTCGCTGCAGAAGAAGATGGAGGAATTCCCTTCGGAGATGCCATTGACGGAAATGGAGAAGGCGAATCAGGCAATGGCGGAAAGCAATCTCGATCAACAACTCGATCAGATCGCCCAGCAGCTCGGGTCCCAGCAATCCGCACAGGCTTCACAGGGACAACAGCAGGCGATGCAGCAGATGAAAGGCCTTTCGCAAAAGATGCAGGCGGTCAAAGAAGGTCTGAAACAACGCCAGCAGCAACAAGTGCTGAATGAAATGCGCCGCGACGTACAGGACCTGCTCCGGTTGTCACAGCGCGAAGAGGAGCTGAAGAACGAGTCACGACAGATGGAGCAGAACTCGCCCTCATTCCGGCAGAACGCGGAACAACAAATGAACGTCATGCGTGATCTTTCGACGCTAGGCGACAGGATGTCATCGTTGTCGCAAAAGACGTTTGCTGTTACTCCGGAGATGGGGAAAGCGCTCGGTGACGCGATGCGCTCGATGTCGGGAGCGATGAACTCCCTGGAGCAGCGGAACGGCAGCAGTGCGACCGGCAATCAGGAAGATGCGATGGCGTCGCTGAACCAGGGAGCCGACCTGATGCAAGGAGCAATGGAGGCCCTCGCCCAGGGTGGCGGAGAAGGCATGGGGATGGCAGGGTTCATGCAACGGTTGAAACAAATGTCGGGGATGCAGCAGGGGATCAACCAGGGAACGCAACAGGCGGGCGGCATGACGCAGGAGCAGGCCGCCTCCCTCGCGCGACTTGCGGGTGAACAGGGGATGGTCCGGAAATCGCTCCAGGAACTTCAACGCGAAGCCGCGTCTGCCGGCGAGCTTCACAAGATGCTTGGCGACCTGACCGGTATCGCAAACGAAATGCGTGAAGTACAGACAGACCTGGCGCAAGGGAATGTGAACCCCGAAACCGTCCGGAAACAGGATCGCATCCTCTCACGACTCCTGGATGCACAACGGTCCACGCAGGAACGCGATTTCGAAAAAACCCGGCGTGCGCAGACCGGCAGGGACATCTCGAAGAAAAGCCCGGCAGCCGTCGATCTCTCGACGCAGGAGGCGAAAGACAAGCTCCGCCGCGATCTCCTGAGAGCGATGCAACAGGGATACACGCGGGACTATGAAGAGATGATCCGGAAATACTTTGAAGCACTCGAAGCCCAACCACAGTAAAATCTCGAACATCTCCATACCGTTGTGCCTATGACGCCTCGCGATGTCGCTTCGCATCTCTTTTCCGTCCATGATCATCATCGCCGGACTGACCTCTCCCCGTCAAACTGCAAGCACAGTGTCGTTATTCCCGAGATGCACCGGCTCGCCGGCGTGAGCAAGGGATTTCTCTCTGCGGTGGAAGTCGGCCGTTCGCTGGAGGGGCGTTCGATTCTCGATGTCTCGTTCGGTCATGGGCCGACCCCCGTTCTTCTCTGGTCGCAGATGCACGGTGATGAGCCGACCGCCACACTTGCCATCGTCGACATGCTGGAATACCTCCTCGCGTCAATCGGGGAGGAATGGATGGAAACACTGGCCCGGTCATTGACCGTGCACATCATTCCGCTTCTCAACCCTGATGGTGCGGAACGGTTCCGGCGGTTTACGGCGGCCGACATCGACATGAATCGCGATGCGCGTGCACTGATCACCCCGGAGGCGCGTATTCTCCGCCAGGCGCAGAAAAACCTCCAGCCGGAGTTCGGGTTCAATCTCCATGACCAGGGACTCAGTTCCGTCGGGAACTCATCGCGGATTGCGGCGCTGTCACTCCTCGCACCTGCTTTGGACGATGAGCGTTCGACCCCCTTCGGGCGAATCAGAGCGATGCGGGTGGGCGCACTGGTGGCGCATGCTCTGGCCCCCTTTGCCGAAGGGCATCTCGCCACGTATGACGACTCGTATGAGCCGCGGGCGTTCGGCGATGGGATGCAATCGTGGGGGACGAGCACGCTCCTGATCGAATCGGGACATTGGCCGAACGACCCGGAGAAGAATTTCATCCGGAAGCTGAATTTCGTTGCTCTCCTGACCAGCCTGGTATCGATAGGCAACGGATCGTATCAACATGTCGAGCTCGATGCGTATCGCTCACTGGCACCCAACGGAAAGCGAGCGTACGATATCATCGTCCGTGGTGTCACGCTCCGTCACCCAGGCAACTGGGCAGAGGGAACGGACATCGGGTTGCTTGCCGTTCCACAGAACGGCCGGACGAGCGAATTCGGCGGCCCGCAATCACTCTACGGAATCAAGGAGATCGGAGATCTCCGGGAGTTCGGGGCGCTTTCCGAGATCGACGCACAAGCGCGGACGATCAGGTCGCAGGATGTCGCCATCGATAAGACAATGCGGATTGAAGAACTGAGGGGACTACTGCAGTTGTGAGGCGTATCAGAATCTTGTCCGTCGATCGCCGTGTATCGCCGGAGTGAAAGGGCGTCCCGAGGAACGCCCCGGTGTTCAAACTCCTGCAACCATCTTTCTTCCTACGTCCTACGTCCTACTTCCTACTCTCAGCACAAACCAGGCTACACCGCCCCCACCACCGCGTTAATCGCCGCGAGGTTGACGATATCGCTCACGCTGCATCCGCGGGAAAGATCATAGGCGGGTTTGCGAAGGCCTTGCACGACCGGTCCGATTGCTTCAGCTCCTGCGAGGCGCTGCGCTAGCTTATAGCCGATGTTGCCCGCGTTCAAATCCGGGAAGATCAAGACATTGGCATTCCCGCCGATCGGGCTGCCCGGCGCTTTCTGAGCAGCGACTTTCTCCACGATGGCCGTATCCAGTTGCACTTCTCCGTCGACAAGGATATCAGGACGTTTCTTCTTGAAAAGCTCGGTCGCTTTCTGGACTTTTTCCACGAGCGGGTGGCTGGCGCTTCCCTTGGTCGAAAACGAAAGCATGGCCACGCGGGGCTCTTCGCCGGTCAACCGGCGGTGATTTTCCGCGGTCGAGATCCCGATGTCGGCGAGCTGTTCAATGGTCGGGTCTGGGACGACGGCGCAATCGGAAAAGGAAAAGACCTTCTTCGGGAAGATCATCAAAAAGAAGCTGGAGACGACACTGATCTTGTCCGCAAGGCCGATCACCTGGATCCCTGCCCGCAACACGTCGCCTGTCGTCGACAGCGACCCGGCAACGCTTCCATCGGCAACACCTTCCCGCACCATCATTGCGCCAAAGAAGAGGGGAAGGCGCATGGCTTTTCGCGCCTCTTCGAGGCTTAGACCTTTGTGCTTCCTCATTTCGCAGAACAGTTCGGCATAGCGCCCGAACGAGTCCGATGTTTCCGGGTCAACAATTTCCAGGTCGTCGATACGCGTGCCGCTCTTAGCGGCCTGGTCCCGGATCGATTGCGTTTTGCCGATCAGGATAGGCCGGACGGTCTTCTCATCCTTGAGGATCCGGGCTGCTTTGATCGCTCGTTCATCAGTGGCGTCGGGAAGGACGATGGTTTTTTGCATTGATGAGGCTTTTTTCTTGACGCTTGATATCAGCTCAGAGGGGTTCATAGGGAACGGCTTTCAGGTTTGGTCAGGTCGCGGTAGATGACGATTGCCGAAGGCAAAAGGCGGTTGCCTAGGCTACCACGTTTTTCCAAGATATGAAATTGCGAAATCTATTGAAAGGCCGCCAACTTCGCCATTTCTGCCGAAATGGCACCCAGGCTCCAGATTTTGCCGAAAATCGAGCGAATTAAAAACCTTTAACGAAAAACTAATCCGCCTCGTTTGATTTTCTGTCATACCTTCGATAATTTTTCATGCCCACAAAGGTAATCCATGTCGTTCCCTGTTTTCCCAAGACGCGTCTATATCGAGACTTACGGTTGCCAGATGAACGTGGCAGATTCCGAGGTCGTAGGGGGTATCCTCACGGCAAACGGGTATGCCATGACGTCAGAAATTGAGCGTGCCGATGTCCTGCTCTTAAATACCTGCGCCATTCGCGACAATGCGGAGCAGCGCATCTATGGCCGACTTGGGCTGATGAACCGGATAAAGAAGGAGCAACCCGGAGTTCTTATCGGCGTCCTCGGTTGCATGGCCGAACGCTTGCGCCAAAAGCTTGTCGAAGAGGAGCAGCTTGTCGATATCATCGTCGGCCCCGACGAATATCGAAAGCTTCCCTCCCTGCTTGAATCGGCCCACGACGGGGAAAAAGGAATAGCGGTACGGCTCTCACGGGTCGAAAACTACGAAGACATTGTGCCCCTGCGGACGGAGGGCGTGAGCGCGTGGCTTTCCGTGATGCGGGGGTGCGACAAGTTTTGCAGTTTCTGCGTGGTTCCCTTCACCCGCGGAAGAGAGCGAAGCCGCGCTCTCAAGAGCGTCGTTGAGGAAGTTGCGTCACTCTCCGCTCAGGGGTTCCGCGAGGTTACCCTCCTCGGCCAGAATGTGAATTCATACAGCGACACCGACGCGGACTTTGCCGATCTGCTGTCGGCAGTTGCTTCCGTCGACCGTTCGATGCGCGTCCGATTCACGACCTCCCACCCGCAAGACATGTCCGACAAGCTGATCGAAACCATTGCCGGCCATGAAAACATCTGCAAGTATATTCATCTCCCGGTGCAGTCGGGCTCGAACCGGATTCTTCAGTTGATGGAACGCTCCTATACCGTTGAGCACTATCGATCCCTCGTCGATCGGATCAGGAAAACAATCCCCGGTGTCAGTCTGACAACCGACATCATTGCGGGTTTCCCAACGGAATCTCCGGAAGATCACGCGATGACGATGGCATTGCTCGAAGAGATGCGCTACGACGGCGCGTATACGTTCAAGTATTCGGCGCGGGAGCGGACGAAAGCATTTGAAATGCCCGAGACCGTCTCGGAAGAGGAGAAGGGAAACCGTGTCCAGGAAATGGCGGTGTTACAGCACAGGATCTCCGAAGAGCTCAACGCCGCGATGATCGGGTCGACGGAACGTATCCTTGTTGAAGGACCGAGCAGGAAATCACGCCGGGAGTTCACCGGGAGAACCGACACAAACAAGACTGTGGTTTTCCCTTGGGAAGATGAACGTGCCGGCGATTACATCGATGTCACGATTGAGCGGGTCAATTCTGCCACACTGTTTGCCCGGCGTGTCCGGGGTAAATCTGATTGCACGGAGGATCAAGCCGCATGAACGCGCGCACCATCATCGTCTGTATCGGATTATCGGTCATTCTCTCGTGTTCCGTGCGCGCGCAGGATCCCGCATCCGATGTGCACACCTACGTTGATCAGGTCACTGCGGGGAACGTGGATGAAGCGAAGCGCGAACTGCCCGCGCTGCAGTCGAAGTATCCTGACGATCCGGGGGTGCTGTATCTCCAGGCCCTGCTCACGACCGATGGATCAAGTGCCGTGCGGGTGTATCAGAGCATCGTCGATAATCATCCGAAAAGCGAATGGGCCGATGCCGCGCTCTACAAGGTCTACCAATTCTACTACTCCCTCGGTCTGTACAAGACCGCCGACCTGAAAATGGCGCAGCTTCAGCGGGATTATCCCGATTCGAAATATCTGAAAGGGCAGCCCGGAATTGCTGAGGTATCACAGCCGCCCGCGACGCACGACACAGTTGCTCCCGTCCCGGTGGCAACGACAACAACCACGCCGACAACGTCACCGGCCGGTGATGAACACGCCGTCGTTCCACCGACGACTCCTGTGAACCCGCCCGCACAGGCAAAAGAACCTGCACCCCGAATCACGCCTTCGACCGGATATGCGTTACAGGTGGGGGCATTTGCAAGTGAGACGAACGCCGATCGGTTGCGGCGGGCAGTGGAGGCCCAGGGCTATCACGTCGAGATTGTTCCCCGCCCGCACGGCGACAAAATGATGTACCATGTTTGGGTCGGCAATTACCCGACGGAAGCCGAAGCGCGCGCTGCCGCAGCCGAGATGCGGTCAAAGCATTCCATGGACGCAATACTCGTCACCCGCTAAGATGCCAGACCCTATTCTGAAAGAGCTTCCGCGTCCGGAGAAAGAGGACAATGGCATCATCGGGGATTCTGTGGCGATGCGGAAGATCGTCGACGTCATCGCGCAGGTTGCGCCGACGGACATCACGATCCTGATTACCGGTGAAAGCGGCGTTGGCAAGGAAGTGATTGCGAAGGCAATCCACCTTGCAAGCAAGCGGAACAAGCGACCCCTGATTGCCGTGAATTGCGGCGCCATCCCCGAGGGTCTGATCGAGAGCGAATTGTTCGGCCATGAAAAGGGATCGTTTACCGGTGCGGTGGAGCAGCGCAAAGGGTACTTCGAGCTGGCGGACGAAGGGACGATCTTTCTTGATGAAATCGGCGAGCTGCCCCTGTCTGCACAGGTGAAGTTTCTCCGCGTGCTCGAGAACGGGGAATTCCAGCGGGTTGGCTCCTCCGTTCCGCGCAAGGTGAACGTTCGCGTCATCGCGGCGACGAACAAGGATCTGGAACACGAAGTGCGAAACGCGCGGTTCCGCACAGACCTGTTTTACCGCCTGCGCTCGGTGAACATCGTCATTCCGCCGTTGCGCGACCGGCCCGAAGATGTCCCCGTGTTTTTCCACCGGTTTGCGGCAGAGACCGCGGAAAAGAACAGGATCCGGTTCCGCGGCATCTCGCCGGAAGCAATGGAGTTGCTCCAGGGGTATCACTGGCCGGGCAATGTCCGCGAACTCCGGAATGTCGTTGACAGCATGCTGGTCCTTGAGCAGGGAAAGTATCTCGAGCCGGACACGGTGAAGAAATACCTGAAGGAATACAAGATGCCGGATGATTCCCGCATGTTGCCCGTGCCGGTGCCGGGAAGAAGCGTCGAGCAGGCGGAGCGGGAACTGATCTTCCGCGCGTTGCTTGATATCAAGAGCAACATCCTGGAATTAAAGCAGCTCTTTTCGGAACAGCAACAACAGACGCGCCCGACGACCTTCGAGAAAGAACAGCCTTCGCCACTGTCCGCCCAGACGCTTTCGCTGCAAGACATGGAGCAGCGGATGATCTCCGAGGCACTCGAACGGTACAAAGGGAACAGGCGGGTTGCCGCACGCGCGCTGAATATCAGCGAGCGGACCTTGTACCGGAAAATCAAGGAGTACGGGATCGGATGAGCCGCCTGCACACAGGCGTACCGCTGATTGCGGCCGTCCTTCTTCTCGGGTCAGCAAGCGGCTGCTACACGTTTACCGGCGCGTCGGTCCCGTCAAACCTGAAGACGATCGCTATTCCGCTCGTCGATGATCAGTCCGGGTTCGGCGAGCCGGGGTTGCGGGAACAGTTCACGACCGCTCTGACGAATCTCTTTATCAGCGACAATAGTCTTGAAGTGGCCGATCGCACGACGGCAGATGCGATTCTGGTCGGAGTGGTCACTTCCGTCTCGGACGCCCCCGCCGTCGTGCAACAGGGGATTGGTCAGCAAGGTGTGACCCAACAGGTCGAGCAGGTAAGTAAACGTCGGATCACGCTCACCGTCAGGGTTGCATTGCAGAATGTCAAGCTGCGGAAGAACATGTGGGAGAAGTCATTTTCCAATTGGGGGGATTACGATGCAGGAGGCGGAGGGGCTTCGCAGCGACAGACAGGGCTCACAGAAGCAATCAGGAAGGTTACCGAAGATATTCTCCTCGAAACAGTATCAGGATGGTAAGTGGGGTACCATTCCGGAAGCGATAAACTACCTCGTATCACAGAATAGGTTTGTCCAATAGCACCATGGCAGAATTCATTCTCTTCACCTATATCTTCTCCCTCACGGTCCTTTTTATTTTTGGATCGCATGGCTTTATCATGATCTACTACTACCTCAAGTACCGGTCCCGACGGAGCCAGCCGGCGGGCGACATCACGACGTATCCTGTGGTGACCGTCCAGCTCCCGGTGTACAATGAGATCTACGTCGTCGGCCGCCTCATCGACGCCGCGTGCGCGATCGTCTATCCGAAAGAGAAACTGGAAATCCAGGTGCTCGACGATTCCACCGATGAGACCGTCGATGTCGTTTCCACGCACGTGGAAAAATACCGCCGCCAGGGATTTGACATCAAACAAATCCGCCGGAAGGACCGCACCGGGTTCAAGGCGGGGGCCCTGAAAGCGGGGATGACGACGTCGCGCGGCGAGTTCATCGCGATCTTCGATGCCGACTTCATTCCACGGCAGGACTTTCTTCTCAAGACCATCCCCTATTTTGTTTCGGACCCGAAGATCGGAATGGTCCAGACACGGTGGGAGCACTTGAATTCCGAGTATTCGCTCCTGACGCGAACGCAGGCGATGGCGCTGGACGGGCACTTCGTGATTGAACAATCGGTGCGGAACAAGATGGGGCTTTTTATCAACTTCAACGGAACGGCGGGTGTGTGGCGCCGCTCGTGCATTGTAGACGCGGGGAACTGGCAGGCGGACACGCTGACCGAGGATCTTGATCTGAGCTATCGGGCGCAGCTGCGCGGGTGGAAATTCAAGTACCTGAACAACGTCACATCGCCGGCGGAGCTTCCGTCGGAAATCAACGCCCTCAAATCGCAGCAGTTCCGCTGGACAAAAGGGGCGATCGAAACCGCCAGGAAGATCCTCCCCATTGTCTGGAAATCAAAGCTTCCCGTCAAGATCAAGATTCACGCGACGTTTCACCTGACGAACAATCTCGTGTTCCCGTTTATCGTCCTGGCCGGAATCTTGAACGTCCCGCTGGTGTTCATCAAGCACGAGGGGAACTACGAAGGATACTTCACGTTTATGTCGGTCTACGTCTTCGCCTTTATCGGGTCGTTCCTCTTCTATCTGTTTTCCCAGAAGGATGTCCATACGGACTGGCGCAGGCGGATTTTCCTCTTTCCCGTGTTCATGGCCGGGAGTATGGGCTTCGCCGTGAACAACAGCCGCGCCGTGATCGAAGGGCTCTTCCGGAAGAAGAGCGAATTCGTCCGCACGCCGAAGTACAGCATCCGGGACAAGAAGGACGTCTGGACCAACAAGAACTACGCGCCGATGAAGATCAGTTCAACAGTCCTCGTGGAGATTGTCCTCGCGCTCTATTGTCTTTTCGGTGTTGTGTCGTCGATCTATTTCCTTGAGATCGCTGCTGTCCCGTTCCAGCTGCTCTTCTGCGTCGGATTCACGTTCGTTTCGGTGATGTCGCTGAAGCATGCCTGGGTCGCCCGACGCCTGCATTAGGCAGGACACCCGAAGATTTATCCGGAGACGAAACACCATGCAGGGAATCAACGATCTTGTCGATCCTGGCTTTGCCCGCCACGTCAGCGACCTGCTTCAGTCCGGCGACCGCACCGCGGCGCTTGCGCTTGCGCAGGCGGGAGTGGAGCGGTATCCATGGTATCCTACGGGACTGTTAATGTTGAGCCGTTGCCTGGAGGCAGACGGCAAGCCCCTGGATGCACTGCTCGCGATGCGGAAGGTGCAGGCGATTCTTCCCGATGCACCCGTCGTGAAGGAAGCGCTCTCGCGCCTGGAATTGTCCCAAACGCAGTCATACGAGCAATCGATGGCGCCCGAAGAACCGGCGCCGTCTCCCCAGCCACCGCCTGCGGACGGAGGCACGGATGCGAAACCTCCGGCGCACGATGCGACCGTGGAATTCCTTGCCGAGCGCCTTCAGACGGTCGAGCCGATCCATCCGGAACCGCCGGCACCTGCTGCGAGGGAGGAACAGGAACCCACCGAGTCCACGACTCCCAGCATCGTGTCCCCCACCATTGCCGAGATTTTCATGCAGCAAGGCGAATACGGCGAGGCGTTGAGAACATACCGGAAGGTCGTGAGCCAGCATCCTGAAGAATACGAAAAGTATGCGGCACGGATGGAAGAGATCGAAGAGATGATCCGGAAGCAGTTTTTTGAGTGAGGACAAGACCCGTCGGAAATGCAAAAGCCTCTTCTGCACGAAGAGGCTTTTTTTGTCTTCCGGATATCGGAACGACTACTTCAGCTTGTTCACGATCTTGGTGAGCTTGGACTTGTTGTTTGCTGCGAGGTTTCTATGGATGACACCTTTGGCCGCAAGCTGATCGAGAAGTTTCACGGTCTTCACAAGCTCCGGCAAGCCGTGCTCTTTGTCTTTCGCAGCGCGAACGCGCTTGATCGCTGTCCGCATCTGGGATTTCAATTGTGCGTTCCGCGTTGCACGCCGCTCGGAAATCCGTGCGCGCTTCTCCGCCGATGCATGCTGTGCCATTCCGTGCTTCCTTCGTCAACAATCGTGTGAAATTCAACGGGACTTATAGTATATGAAATCGCGGGACGAAAATCAATGCCTGCCCGATTTCTTGCCTTTCGTCCCCTCCCTTGGTATATTTTTGTCGCTTCCCTCAGCGTGTCCGGACAGCCCCTTTGCTCTCCCGGAGATCTCGACCCTTACGGAGGTTCAATGAAAATCGCTGTGTGCGTTAATCATGTCCCCGATACCGAGACGAAGGTCAAGGTCAATGCTGACAATGTCTCGATCGACAAGACCGGTGTGAACTATATGTTGAACCCCTATGATGAATTCGGGGTCGAAGAGGCGCTGCGATTGCGGGAGAAATTCAAGGGAGAGGTCGTCGCTGTGAGCCTCGGCGGGGACGCGAACAAAGACACGCTCCGAAAGTCGCTCGCCATGGGAGTGGACAAGGCGATCCTCCTGAAGGACGACGGTGTCCGGGATTCCTTCGGGGTTGCGGTCGCCCTGGCGGAAGAGCTGAAGCTGTTCGCCCCCGATCTCATTTTCTTCGGGAAGCAGTCGATTGACTATGACGACGGGCAGGTCGGGACGCTCGTCGCGGCCATGCTTGGGCTGCCGTCCGTGAACGTCGTCGTGAAGCTTGAGGTCCGCGACGATGGCACGGCGGTGTGCGAACGGGAAATCGAGGGAGGACACGAGACCATCCAGCTGAAGCTGCCCGCGGTCATCACTGCGCAAAAGGGATTGAACGAGCCGCGGTACCCGTCGCTCAAAGGCATCATGGCGGCGAAGAACAAACCGATTGAAACGAAACCCGCCGCACCGGCAGCGCCGAGAGTCGAGACCCTCTCCATGAAACGGCCGGCAGCGAAGGCGGCGGGGAGGATCATCGGCACCGATAAGTCCGCCGTGCCCGAGTTGATCAGGCTTCTTCATGAAGAAGCAAAAGTCCTCTGACCCCCACCATCCGTTGAGAGCGTCCAGATCATGAACATTCTCGTTTTTGCTGAACAACGCGATTCGAAATTCAAGAAAGCCGCCTTCGAAACCGTGACTGCCGGCCGCGCACTCGCGGATCAGTTGCAGGGGACATGCACGGCGCTGGTGATCGGCCATCACGTCTCGTCCATTGCCGCCGAGCTGGGCGCCTATGGTGCGGGTGAGGTGCTGGTGGTGGATTCACCCTCCGCTGAACGCCACGCGAGCGGGGCGTGGGCCTCGGCGATTATCGAGGCTGCGAAATCAACAGGCGCATCGATAGTCCTCCTTTCGGCGACGCAGATGGGAAAAGACATCGCACCACGCGTCGCCGTCGGCTTGGAGGCAGGTCTCGCCGCGGACTGCACGGCGCTCCGGGTTGAGAACAACGATGTCGTCGCATCACGACCCATCTACGCCGGTAAGGCGATCACGGATGTACGGATCGTCACGCCGGTGAAAGTCTTCACGATTCGTCCGAACGTCTTCAGCGTGAAGCAAACAGCAGGCACGGCCGCCGTCAAGGCCTTCCCGTTCCAAATTACGGACGGAATGCTGGCAGCTGTCGTGACCGGAACGAAGGTCGCGACCGGCAGGCCCGATGTTGCCGAAGCGGACATCATCGTGTCCGGTGGACGCGGGATGAAGGGGCCGGAACATTTTCACCTGATTGAAGAACTTGCGGATGTTCTTCACGGAGGAGTCGGAGCCTCGCGCGCGGTTGTCGACGCCGGATGGCGTCCGCACGACGAGCAGGTGGGGCAAACCGGGAAAACGGTTTCGCCCTCGCTCTACGTCGCCTGCGGGATCAGCGGCGCCGTGCAGCATCTTGCAGGTATGTCCTCCTCTAAGTATATTGTTGCGATCAACAAAGACAAAGATGCGCCGATATTTCAGGTTGCAGATTACGGAATCGTCGGCGACGTGTTTGAAATCTTGCCCGAATTGACTTCTCGTCTCAAGGAACATCAGGGACACTGAAGCAAGTCCACGGGCGCGATACGATGACGATAGGGCAGGTGCCGTGGAGAAGATTCCGGTAGACATCCTGGCGCTTTCGACAAGCCCGAATAGCGGCGGGGCGTTCGCTTTGATTCTGCGTGAAGCGAACGGCAACCGCCGTTTGCCGATCATCATTGGCTCGGCGGAAGCGCATTCGATCGCAGTGGAGATGGAGGGGATCAAACCTCCGAGGCCGCTGACCCACGATTTGATGAAGAACATCATCGGCGCCTTCGGGGCCGAACTGTCGGACATCGTCATCGACGAGCTGCGAGACGGCACGTTCTATGCAAAATTGAATATCGACAACCAGATGATCGATTCCCGTCCGAGCGACGCAATCGCACTGGCTGTTCGTTGCGGGGTCCAAATTTACGTCGCAGCAACCGTGATGGATGAAGCCGCATTTGTCCCGGATGAGGAGGAAGAAGAAGGATCCCACCGGGAACCCTCGGCAACTGCCCCGGCGAAATCCAACGTGCACCAGCAGCCGCAATCCAAAGGGCAACGGTTGGAACAGCTACGCCAGCAGCTTCAAGAAGCGCTGGAGCGCGAGAATTACGAAAAGGCCGCGCAGCTTCGCGACGAAATCCGGAAGCTGGAAATTCGCGACTGAGTCTGACCCCCGGATGTCTGTCGTCCGTGATTATCGATTACGGGATTCTTGTTCTCCGTAAGGAATTCGATCGATCGTGACGCTTCACGCACCGTCCAGAGACGCCCCCGCTCTTCCTCAGATCCTCGCCGATATCCTCTCGCAGACCCCTACGCTGCCCGGCGTACGGAGTGCCGTCGAGCTTTGCTATCGAATCGCATATTCGTATCTCACTGCCCGTGCCCGCGGCATATCCCTCTTTTGCAGACTCGGAACGTCGATCGACGACTTGGCGTGCGACGCCGTGCTCTACGTTTTTGAGCGGGAGGCCGGCCGGAACGGGTTCCCCCGGGTGGCTCAGCAATACGCCCGGGAACGCTTGCCCATCGGGCACGACGAACGAATCCTGCTGCTATTCCGTCAAATGATCTCCGACTACCTGGAAGAAGAGATCGTCCGTCGCGTCATCAAATCCTATCCGCCCGTTGACAGGATTCTCCGGAATCTCAAGAACGCCGTCGCCGCCACAACACTGTTGAAAGATGTTCGGTCGGGAGAGGAACACTGGGTTGCCATCAACGGCCCGGCAGATCTCGAGAACTCGCTTCCGAAGTTTCCTCCACGATTTCTTGAGCGGATGCTGCTCAAAACCGCCGGCAAGCGATCGACAGTACCGGCGCTGATCCCCCTGCTCGCGCAAGTGATGCGGAGACCAGGCCACCTACAAGCCGGCAGTTCCCCTCAACGGGCTTGCCGTCATCATTCAGAACGTCTACCTCCTGGTGGGAAGGCGTGATCTTGCGGGGGTCGGTTGCCCTGGCGAACGAAGTGAAACGGAATTCGAGCGAAATGTCTTGAGGAGCGTCGCGGAAGTGGAAACGCGGTTGCGGCACCGCCTCATCGAGAAGGAGGGAATCGCCCCAGGGACCTACGTTGCGTACGTGCATGCCGCCGCTGATATCCTGAAACAGTCGTTCTGTGCCGAGCCGGAAACCGGACTCTCCTTTTACGAAATCCTGGAATTGCATATGGGAGACGTTAGTCGACACGCATACCGCGAAGAACATCGTGCATGGCTGGAGTTCGTCGTCGGCAGTGCGCGGCAGCGGTATTTCGAAAGAGTAAAGAACCGATGAGGGCAGCAACGGAACATCCAACGAGTTCAAAGGGAAGGAGCGAAGGCATGAAACACATTGATGAGCGGGATCTGGACATGTTTGCCATCAATCCCGGCCTGCTGGAGGCGGCACAACGAACGGCGGTTCAGGATCATCTTGAGGAATGTGAGGGGTGCGAGGCCCTTTCAGAGGCCGCCCGGGATATCTATGGAACCATGGAGAAGTCGCCGGGAGCTCAGCCTGCGGAGATCGAATTCATCCTTCGGAGAATCGTGCCCGCGCCGAATATCGTAAACCTCCTCCCAAGAATCCCGCGAGGCGACCGTGCGGACCAACAGCTGTTGTTCCCCGGGGGTGTCGATCAGAAAAACTATCGCTTCGTTACAATCGCCGACCTTGAAGATGGATCTGGTGACGGATCGGTGACAGTGCAGAGGAATCCCACGAGTAACCAGTTCAGGATACAATTTCAGACTCAACGGTTTCTCCTCCCGCGATGGGGAGTGTTTTCGATGGGGAAAGAGGTCCAGGTCCTTCTCGACGAGAACGGCCGGGCAGAATTCACGCTGAGCGGCGCCGAGATTGACCACGATTGGGTTCCCGGCGAAGCGACCGTTCGCTTTCCGGCAGGCACCGTGCGCCTTGGGCTAACGCGACTCGCGACGGGGAGATCGACGAGCATCCATGACCCGAAGGGAGGAATCGTTGTGGAATTCCGGCGGATGGACGAGGCGTGGAGAATGGAAATCGGTACTCTTGGGGGGGCGGAGAAATTTGACCTTGTTTCGGTCATCAATTCTGCGGGGGACGCCGAGTTTTATCCTTTGCACGAGCGGTCGTGCATGATCCCGGAATCGAAGATTTTGGATGAGGTGACTCTCAACATCTATCGGGAAACACCGGAAGGACCGAGTGCTTCGAACCTCTAAAACCAACCTGGACGGGCCCATGAGCCAGACTCACAAGCCAGACTCATGAGCCAGACACACCTGTCATTAAGCATCCCAGCCGATTTCTGGAATACGTTCCTCTCAGGAAGAAGTCCCCCTCTGAACATTATCCAAATAACTCCTGCCAATGGACATTTGTCCCGGCCGGTCGTATCATGGATGAGTACGATTCGAACCCTGCTGCGGATGTTCGTTCCAATGAAGGATCACGTGGGTAAGCCAATTCTTGATTTGCTTCTCGAAAATGAAAGGCTCTTTGAAGGGAAGAAGATTCTCGCGGTGGGAGACATTGCCCTCGATCGAACATTCCGGTGCACACCAGCACCCCCGGGCACGCATGCCATCCATGGGTCCGAAGGGATTTACGACATCTTCAACGGCGGCGATGACTTTGGTGCCATTGGTGCGTCGTACAACACGCTGGCCTTTTGCAGGTCGTTGGACGTTCGTTCAACTCTCGTCTCGGTGGCAGGGACGGATCCGGAAGGGGATCGCGTTGAACAGATCCTGCGCGATGCCGGACAACGGTTCCTGCTGTTGCGCCTCCCCGACACCCAAACGGTTGCGCGTATCAGGTTTTTCGTCCTCGATCGCCGGGCAAATCGCTTCGAGTTACTTTACCGGTTTGATAAAGACCCGGATATTCCTCTTTCGTATGTGAAAGCCGAACATGCCATCCACGAAGATGGATTCCTCGACCGATTCGAAACAGAGGCGGCAGATTCCGATGTGGTCCTCTTCAACGACACCGACAAGGGATTTCTCTCGGCCGGGGTGGTGAGAGCGCTCGGCGATCGCATAGAACGCGCGGCATCCATGCGCACTGCCGAAGGCTTGAAACGACCTCTCGTGATCGTGGATCCGAAAGCCGAATGGGACAAATACAGGGGACTCAACGTCGATGTCCTGAAGCCAAACAACATTGAAGCGTGCAAGGCTCTCAGCTTGTCGGGGTCTGATCTCAGGAATGCGTCGAGTCTTGAAAAGCTGGGACACGCCCTGTTTTCACGCTATGGCGGCGCATTCCATCACATCGTCGTGACGCTGGGCTCTCTCGGCGCGGCGGTCCTGAATTCCAGTGATGAAGAGGCGGAATTCATTTTGCATCCCGCTCTTCCGCCGGTGGGGTCGCAATCCGGTCTGGCCATGCATTGCGGCGATATGTTCTCCACTGCACTCGCGCTTGCACTTGTCATGCGGAAAGACCTTTCGGCAGCAGTCGATTTCGCCAACTATGCAGGGTCGCTGCAGGTTTCGAAGGATGCGGGGGAAAAGATTTCCAGAGCCGACCTCGTTGCGACGGCGAACGTGGACCATTATCGGTCGCACCATCCGGGACCGAAACTCATTGCCGTGCTGAACAGAGACCGGAATTCCTCACCAGGATGATCCAGGACAGGCGCGTGCTGACCCCCTGTTCACTGTTATTAGAAGTCTTCCCCATCCACATTTCTTTTTCCGCCGCTCTCACATCATCCGAGGAAGGTCTCGCCATGCAACGTTTCCTTTCGGTTCTCCCCGCGTTCCTCCTGTTGTTCCCGGCATTCTCACTTTATGCTCAGACGTCGAACCCGGATGAGATTGTTGTCATCGGCTCTGCGATGCTCGATCTTCCCGCAGATCGGATTCTCGTACGGATCAGCCTGGAATATTCCGACAAGGTCGACGGGAAGTCCGCCTTCGAACAACACCAGGCGGCGGAAACGACGCTCGTCGCGCTCCTTCGTTTGTATCATATTCCCTGATTCCCTGATCACCTATTCGCTGATTGGCATGAGTCCGCAGATGCAATATGCAGGCGGCGTTACGACGCGCATATTCAAAACGAACGCGCAGGTCTCCGTGCTCCTGACCGATCTCTCCCGATACCCGCAGTTTCTGGTGGACCTTGTCCAGCATGGCTTCGTGTCGTTCAGCGAGGAGTTCCAATCCAGCAAGGCGAAAGACGCGGAGAAGATGGTGATCGCGAAAGCGGTACAACAGGCGAGGTCGAAAGCGGAGATCATCGCGCACGCGTCGGGCCGGTCCATCGCAAGAGTGATGAAGATTGCGGACACGGAAGAAACAGAACCAGTGATCGCGCGGTACTATGAACCGCGGCCGTACAGGGAGATGAGTATCTCGGCTCAGGTTGCGGGATCGCTCCCGGGGATTCCTCAGAAGATCACGGTGAACAAGCAGGTCAAAGTCACATTCGCACTCGGGCGGTAGGTCACGTTCTCGAAAAATAAGGCTGCCTACCCTGCCATAAAACGAGTCACATTCGACGGGACTCGTCTTCCATCGGGCGTCTATTTCTATAGGGTGCAGACACAGCGAGGATCGCTTGCTCGACCTCTCTTATTGGTGAAGTAACGTGCAATTGGGGATACACTCATCTAAACGCACCTGGCAGGCTCTCGATGCCCAGAGAATGGCCCACATGTGTATCCCGCCACCTTCTTCTTTAGGAGGGGTCATGAGAGATACGTGGACAGGGGTACGGTCAGCATGGCTGTTGCTCGTCTGCCTCGTGGGACTCTCCCAGGTCCGTGGGCAGTCACCGGTTCTAGAGGGCATAATCGCGCATGTCAACCCGGACTCACTTCAAACTGCGTTGCGTGTGCTGACTGGCGAGACGGGCTCAACCCGGGGAGGGCAGAGCGATACTATTCTCTCCCGGTCCTATCGCATGCCGGGACACGCCTTGGCCGTCGCATTCCTGGAGCAACGCCTCTCAGGGCTCGGGCTTGCCGTAACGAGAAGTTCTTTCGAAGACACAATCCTCTCGATCTCCGGGACGAATATCCTGGCCGAAGAGCTGGGGAGGCTTTTCCCCCTTCAGAAGTACATCCTCTGTGCGCATTTTGACGCGTCGGGTGAGGACACGCAGGATTCCATTGCCCCCGGCGCCGACGATAATGCCACAGGCACAGCCGCTGTCCTGGAAGCGGCCCGCCTCCTCTCTCGGTACCAGGGCGACTACACTGTTCTCTATGCGCTCTGGGACTGCGAGGAAGCCGGAACACTCGGCAGTGATGCTTACGCCAAAGCTGCCCGCGCCCGCGGAGATTCCATCCTCGGCGTAATCAATCTCGATATGCTAGGGTGTCACAGGGAGAACGATAGGCTGATGCTGGTGGCGGGGGGCAGCCTCGTCCCAAGGGCTAGGGAGCTTGGCGATACCGTGGCGCAGCTTTCACAGCTCTATAAAATCGACCTTGAGCCCGTGCGTGTGTTTCCTGGAATCGAAAGTAGCGACCACATTTCTTTCGCCCGGCAGAAGTACCCGGCTATCGTGCTTAGCGAGTATCCAATAGATTTCACCAGTTTCAATGGCAAAAGTTCAGACAGAATCACCTCGCTGAACCTTCCTTACTACCACCGCCAGGTGAATCTCGCTGTGGCGACTCTCGCATTTCTTGCCGGGATGAACGCCCCATCGGGAGTAGGCGTCGCAAAAGACCTGCCCGCGACATATCATATTGAGCAGAACTACCCGAATCCCTTCAACCCTATCACCACCATCCGTTACGGCTTGCCACGTCGCTCACACGTTCTCCTCACCATCTACAATACCCTCGGCCAGAACGTTGCCGAACTCGTGAACGGCGAAATCGAGGCGGGATATCACGAAGCTCAGTTCGACGCACGCAATCTCGGCAGCGGCGTGTATTTCTATCGTCTACAAGCCGGATCGTTCGTGGAGGCTCGGAAGTTGTTGCTCGTGAGGTGAGCCTCGGCTCGCTGGGCCTTAACATAAAAGTCGTGGTCATCGCGAGCGTGCTTCTCAAGGCGAAGCAATATCTATGGTCGCCCATAGGCGGACAGGTTTGCAAATGATCGTTATGCCCGCAAGGTGCGTAAATCTGCGTATTGGAGTTTCCACAGTTCACCGATCTCTGGTAATGACTGAGCGTCCCTGTGTTCTTGATCGCACAGCATTGACTCCCAAGATTGCAAGAAGTACGTTGATATAATAGAAGACAACCAAACATTTGCGTGAGCGAGGGGAGGAGCTTCGGCTGATGATCCCCATGCTCATTGAGAAGCCTACTATTCATCATGTTTGAAGGATAGGCTTTGCCGTTTTATGGAGAGGGGAGGTGGAATTCATACGATCACTTCGAACGATCCGTTCTCACAAACAGAATTGTCCACGAGGTGCAATGGAAGTAACTTTGGGGGCCCCTTGATAGGAGCACTCCATTGTTAGCGGAAGCCAACTGAGTCAGGGACGTCGTCGAGAAAGATGAGAGACCTCTGCTTCAAGTTGCATCGACCGAGCAAGGATGGATATTCGGTGTGATGAACTCGATCTTGCTGGATTTCGAGGGGGGCCCAAATAGTTAACCATCGTATTATGAGCTCACCCCCAGATGGCTGCACACCATTAGCCAACTGAAAAGGCAATCGATAATGACAATGCCATTGGACTTCACCCACAAACTTCAGAAGGGGATTCTGTCCATCGTGATCTTCGCTGTTTCGTGCGGGGCAGTAGAAGCGCAAACATGGAATGAAATATCCATGAAATTCCCTCAAGGGGATACACTTCTTGGCAATTCAACAATTTCATTTGCCTCCAAGAATATCGGCTGGATTGTCACAAATGGGGGAGGCACGCCCAATTCGCCGCCAGCCACAAAAATCCTTAAAACGACCGATGGAGGTCATAATTGGCTGCTTCAGGCAGCGTTCGACAGCTATTTGTGGCTCTCATCAATTGTTCCATACGATACATTGCACTGTTGGGTCATTGGCGGGCCAAACGGGACTGGCGTCATGTTGTCCACGTGTGATGGGGGTAATGTGTGGCGTCGTGTGGACATCGTTGATACGGGCGGCGACTACTTTCGATGTGCGTTCTTTTGGGATTCTCAACGGGGCGTCGCATTCAACAGACATCGATGGTTCACATACGATGGTGGACGGAGTTGGTCAAAGGGAGGGGATACGTTGAAGTCATTGCCGATACCTTCCGATATTTCTTTTCCCAGTGGTCGTTTTGGCTGGATGGTAAGCGGGAGCAGCCCATTCCGCACGGATGCGGGATTCATCGCTATTAGCGGAGACAGCGGAAAGACATGGATGTTTCAGGATTCCAACTCGGCAATACTATTTGCGGAGGATTTTCTTGATTCTCTCAGAGGATTTGCAGTAGGAACGGATTGGAATAGTGGCTCTGGATATATCTATGCCACTACCAACGGAGGGTCCAGCTGGAGATCATCACGGTCGAACGGCTCAGGTCCATATTCGGATATCGGATTTTTCAATGAGACAATTGGTTGGATTGCAAATGTGCATACGATACTGAGAACGACAGATGGCGGTGATTCTTGGGAAACCCTTCTGCAGGGACTTCACTCGGAAGTGAGAAAATTGATTATCCTAAAAGACGACAAAGTCGCATATGCCTTCGGAGACAACCATTTCCTGCCGCCCTACACATTACTGCGCGCCGATTTGAGCAATCTCACTTCGGTCAAATACGATAGGGAATATGCAGCAAAGCAAATCAAGCTGACTCAGAACTATCCGAATCCTTTCAACCCATCGACGA
>CAVVZZ010000008.1:0-30979 GCA_963752915.1 Ignavibacteriota bacterium | reverse complement strand
CAGAAGTTCACGACGCCGGAACCGGTCGATCGGGATGTCCTTCGAGCCGTCGGGGATCCAGAGATTATTGACCGCAGGAGTGCCGAGCTGCTTCCCCATCTCAGCCGCGATCATCCGGCAGCGTTTCGCATGCGCGATCCAGAATTTCCGGTAGGATGCATTCGTACTGGAAAGCGTAAATCCGTCATTGGCATAGGGATGCGAAAAGCAGGTCGGGTTGAAATCGAGTCCGATGCCAAGCCGTTTCGCCCAATCGATCCAACTCTGGAAGTGTTTCACGCCGATCTGGTCCCGCTCCACCCGCTCCCCCTTGAAATCCCCGTAGATCGCGTGGAGGCTGACCCATGCTTCCCGGGGAGAAGCCGGAGCACCTCCTCGAGGTCGCCGCGAACCTGCTCGATCGTACGCGCTTTGCCCGGATAGTTGCCGGTCGCCTGGATCCCTTCCAGACCCGAGCCGGGATTCTCGAACCCGCCCACGTCGTCGGTTTGCCAGCAATGCAAGCTGATTTTCACCTTTGCCATCGCTGCCAGTGCTTCCTCGGTATTCACTCCCAACGCCGCATACGCATCCTTGGCAAGCTTGTACGCGTCTTCGACGGACTTCCGTGCGATCATCGTGGTTTCCTCCGGCTGCATGCTGTTGCAGCCTACTGGATCAAGAGTTCGGATTCGAGTGAGCCTCGGACATAATAGCAATTTCGGATTGCGGCTGCAACTTCACACGAAACGGCTTCAACGAGTTTACAGGGTTGACAGATATCGGGTCGTAGTGTTACGATCAACAGTGACAGGTCAAGGAGGAGAGTTGTTCGGAAAGAGATATGCCCCCCATCGCATCGGGTGGAGAGCATTTCCTGGTTTTGCGGGCCTGCCAGCAGTGTATACCGAACTCGAACTATTTCAGCAACAGGAGCGATTTCGTTTGGATGAAGCCTTCCGCCTGGATACGGTAGAAGTAAACGCTCGAGGCCAGATGCGAGGCGTCGAACTGGACTTCGTGATAGCCAGCCTCGATGTCGCCGTTCACCAACTCGGCAACTTCCTCGCCCAGAGTGTTGTACACGGTGAGAAGGACGTGAGAGCGATGTGGCAAGCCGTAACGGATAGTGGTCGTCGGATTGAACGGGTTGGGATAGTTCTGGAAGAGGAAAAACCCTGCGGCAAGCGGTTGGTCCCGTACGGCGCTCACGACATCCAGTCGAACGGGATCGCTTATGTGGTACGTCCCGTCGAGATCCTGTTCCTTGAGACGGTAGAAGCACACTCCGGCCGTCACCGTTGAGTCGGTATAGGCATACGTGTGTTGTTCGGTACTTGTCCCATGTCCCGCAATGAAGCAATGCGGCAGCTTTTCGAATGCCGTCTCATCTTCCTGCCGCCGCTCCAGCATGAACCCATATGTGCTGATCTCGGTCAGTGTCGTCCATTGCAACCGCACACATCCGCTCCCAATCCGAGATGCGTTGAACGAAGCCAGTCGGATTGGCAGGACATTGTCGTCGGAAAGGAATGAGACCAACGCCGCATAGTCCAGAGTGTTGGATGGCAGCGCGCCATACGTGTTCCCCGCGGTCGTCGTAACGAAGTCAAGGCAGTTCGACACCGACGATCCGCCAATATTCAGCGTGGCGTCCGACCCATCGGCCTGGTAGAGTGAAAACGTCATGAGGAATTGGAGGTCTGCCGGGACACCACCCAGTGAGGCCCACGGGACGCTCCCCTCCAGGATCCCGGTCGTCTTGTTTTCAGCATACGATCCCGGAGTTGTCATAGAAAAATCGGGCCGCCAGACAATGTTGTTGGAGTTTCCCGACCCGCCCCGGGTGACAATCAGATAGTCCCACGCCGCGGCAGTCGGGACCTGCGTCTCGGCGAACCCGCTCAGAGCGGTCTGCGTGGAGGAAGAACCCGGGCGCCGGAGAGAAATCTGCAGCTGGTTCTCCCCCGTTTGATTCGGAGAGACCTTGGCCAGAAAATAGAGGTTGGTGTTGTCGCTTGCCAGGCGCAGTTCCAGCAAATCGTTGACCGTGCTCCCCAGGTCTGTCCGCTGATCGCCGGCAGCGTCTTTCCAGATCCACTCATTCAGTTTCACCGTCGATCCTGCCGATCCGGGGATGTAGACCGCGGAATTGTCTGTACCAGGCGCCGTGCCCGTCCATTCTGTAGCATTTCCATCGATGGTGATTTGGCCGAGGCAAAGGGAAGTTGAACCGAACAGGAGTAGTATCAGGAATCGCATTATCGCCTCACATGATGACGCGTGGAGAAACAAACCGGGAGCAGGCATCTCCTCTATGTTGAGACAGCGACCGGTGAGCAACAGCGTTCGTTCAATTTAGCTCAAACCATGATTAAAAACATGAATGACGCGTGCGCTCGAAAGTGAAGGGAGCGAAACGGGTGTGAAAGGAGATGGGATGCTGTGCGGTGTAGAAGGGAACAGACTACAACGAGGCGAAAAAAAAGGATCAAGAGGTGATTTCTATTCGAGGACACTAAGGCGGGCGCAGATAGGCGGGTCTGGCGACCCGCCCCACATTTTTCTTCCTACTCCTTACTGCATACTCCCTTCTCCTAGCCGGTAACATTTTGACGGACGCGAGATGGGTACGGATCGAAATCGGAAAGAGTGTGGATGCACAGTCGAGGATAAGACAACTAGAAGGAAATAGGAGGATCAAGCGATGAAACTTTTACGGAGGTATTGAGAATGGCAAAGATAGGCGGGTCTGGCGACCCGCCCCACATCTTTGTTCCTGCTCCTACGTCATACTCCCTACTCTTAGCCCCTCCTCCGATGGTGCTTGCATTACTTCATAGGAAAAGGAAATGCACCGCTCATCATTCCCGTCAGCTTGAGCGACTGGTGAGGCCGCGGTTCGCGGCCGTGAGGAACGAGCCTGTTTATTGGCCTTGAGGCGGCTGCCAGAGCTCGACCTTGTTTCCCTCCGGATCAATGACCCAGGCAAACTTCCCGTACTCGGATTCGTCAATCTTCTCGAGCACTTTGCAGCCTTCTTCCTTCAAGACCTTGACCAGGGCATGGAGGTCTTCCACTCGGTAGTTGACCATGAAGGGAGCTGAGCTCGGAGCAAAGTGATCGCTTTCTTGCGGATCGATGCACCACGCAGTTGTGCCTGCAACCGGCTTGCCCTCGGCGTCGGTCCAATCGAAAGCAGCTCCGCCCCAGACCTGGACATCGATTCCCAGGTGCCGCTTGTACCAGGCCTGCAGTGATGGAGCGTCTTTGGCCTTGAAGAAGATGCCGCCGATCCCCGTGACTCGTTTCATGTGACCTCCGATGCGCGGTGGTGGTGAGAGGAAGGGAGCGCCTCTGTGCAATTGACTGAGAGATGGAAACAGCTGACGGGGTCAAAGCTGGGCGCCGGAATATAAGCATTGCTCATAATAAAATCCGGGGACGGTAGATGCAAGGCCAAAGTCACGGCGCACGATACTTGACATCCCGGATTCTGTTCGCGCAAGCGGGGATATGGCAGGACTTCACGCCACTTCTTGCATTGGCTGTGAATCCCGAATTGCCCCTGTCGACCCTCTACAAGCAAAAAGGGTCTGCCCCAGGCAGACCCAATTCGCGTCAATGCTATTCACCAATCCTGCGCGAAGGAAATCAAATCCATCTTCGCCGCCCCATCTTTCTTCTTACTCCATACGTCCTACTTCCTACTCTTGGCCTAACCCCGCCATCTTTCTGCCTACTCCTTACTGCATACTGCTTACTCCTAGCCGATCCCCCGCCTACTCGCCTCCCACCCGCGTAGCCACGAAGCCATCGCCGCTCTTCGCCAATTTCACAATCGCCGGCAAATGAGCGCCCGCGAGAAGGATATGCTCTTCCGCGGCGCGACGGAACAGCTCTTCACGGATGGCGATAGCGGCCGGACGATCGGTGTCGAACGTGACTCCGACTTCCGGATGCGTAAACTGCACTGTGCCGTAGTGAATCAGGTCGCCCACGCACCAGAGCGTCTGCCCCTTTGACGTGAATGCGTACACCGTGTAACCGGGCGTATGGCCATGCGCGGGCAACGCCTTGATTCCATCGCCGAGATCTTCATCTGGCGAGAAGGGACGAAACGCTTTCGCCTGAATGTACACGTCCATCACCTTCCTGACCGTCGCCGCCCCGCCACGCATGTTTACCGACATTGCCGACGTATCGCCAAGCCAGTAGTCACTCTCCGCCCTGGACGCGCGGACGATGGCATTCGGGAACATGCGTTTCCCCTCGGCAGTCAACAGTCCGCCAATGTGATCAAAGTGGAAATGCGTGATGAGCACAAGATCGATCGAAGAGGGGTCCACGCCTGCTTGCTTCAGCTCCTCCACGAGATGTCCGCCCACGTTCCCGCCTTCGTGTCCGAGACCTGCATCAACCAGGACGGTCTTGTTCGGCATGCGCACAAGGTAGGCGTTCGCCGGCGCCCACAGGGAATCGCTGCCGCCATTCAGCTTCACCGCTTCCCGGGGATCGATCCCCGTGAGAAGTGAAAGGGGCATATGGAAGTGCGCATCGGTGAGTGTGCGGACAGTGAAATCGCCGACGCGGACTGTCTGAGCGGCAGGAGCTTCCTGGGCGTTCGCAACCACCGTCAACGAGGGAAAAAGCAATACAGCGGCCATTGCCGCGCCGAAAAGAGAGTGTTTCTGCACTTATGCCTCCAGTTGATATCGCATGAACAACCGGGAGAGGCGAAGAGTTCGTTTGACATGGAGACTTGGGGACTGGGGGATGGGGAGATGGGGGGACTGTGAAAAGGGCCTGCACTCGGCAGACCCAATTCGCATCAATCCTATTAATCAATCCTGGCGCGAAGGATTTGTGCCACCTTCAACGAACTAGGAGCATCTTCCGAACCGCAGAAAATGTTCCTGCTGTCAAGCGATAGATGTATAGTCCGCTTGCCAGGTTTGCCCCGTCGAACGTAAACGAGTATCTCCCTGCCGGATATCTGCCGTTCGCCAGGACCGCGACTTCTCTTCCCAGCGCATCATACACCGCAAGCCGAACATAACTGTCCACTGTCCACTGTCCACTGATAACTGTCGATGGATTGAACGGATTCGGGTAGTTCTGAAGGAGTTCAAACGCAACGACATTTCCCATGTTCACGCTCGTTACTGTTGGCGAGATGGGGTCGGAGTACGCATGTCCTCCGCTATTATCTACTTCCTCTATTCGATAGACCAGTTGCCCATTCAGCGGAAGGGAGTCAACAAAAGAATAGTCATGCTTTTCCAGCGAAGTGCCGTGCCCTTCGACAAAACCGATTGTCTGGTACGTCGCATTGTCCGCGGAGCGTTGAGCATCGAAACCATAGACATCCGTTTCACTCGTTGTTTCCCAATGCAATGTGACCATATGGTTCGAAGCAATTGTTGCCGTGAAAGTCGACAATGTTATGGGGAGAACAGTAGTCATAAAAGCGAGCTTTACCGCTTGAAGAAGACTATCGCGGTGACCTGCCGGTAGACTCGCTTGATACCCCCCGCCCAGTTCCCAGATGATGACGCCCCCGATCCCTTTGTTCTTGACAAAGTTTGCTTTCGCCTGCATCGTGACCGGCGCATCGAGCGAAATGAAATGCTGAGCCGGGCTCGTGATGCTGATGTACGCTGCTCCGGCGTTTGCATCCCAGAGTATGGCATTGTTGCTGTAGCTGCTCTTCAAAGCAGAGTAGGCGATGTTCCCCGTGACATTTGGCGTGGAGGTCCACCCCTGCAATGGAGCAGAAACACCGTCCCATCGATATCCATAAAAGTCTGTGCCTGTCCCGAGCTTTGCAAGTGGAATACCTGCTGCTACTGCATTATTGACAAATCCATCAGCAGAGGGGAGAAGACCTCCTGAAGATGGGAAACGATTACCGCCATCATACAACGGAGAATTGTGCCATGTCACCCACCCTTGCCAGGCTCCTGACATATCATACGTCATGATGTTGATCTGGTTAAAAGAACTCTGGACTTTCGCCACGATGTCCTCGTAACCATCCTGATACGCGCACGTGAGGAGCATTCCGGGCTTTACAGCATCCATTTTGGCACGTAGTGCAGAAACAAAAGAGTCGAAACGCGTTCCATTGCTGATATCTTCCCAGTCAACGTCTATTCCATCATAGCCATTGTTGACGGCAAAGGTGACAAGATTCGACACGAAGATCGGAAGGTTTGCGGTGGTGGTGTTATTGATGAAGCCATCATCATCGCCCGCGCCGCCAACCGTAATAAGGACTTTCACACCCGCTGCATGCGCAGGCGTTATGAGTTGTGAAGCGGAAGTGGCATCAATACCGTTGCCGGCACCGCTGATATTTCCTCCAGAAGTGGGTTCAACAGAAAAGTGCAGAATATGTGTCATTGCACCGAAATCAATTGCTGACGGCGGATAATAACCTTGCTGCCATCCCGCATAATAGGCGCTGACCCATGGATGCGCTTGCAGCAGTACTGTGGGCATTGACAGCAGCAGCAAAAGTGTTAGTGATTTCATAGAAGTTCTTTTGGGTTTGTTTTTTGAACGTCTCGTGATTCAATTTTTCTATTCTGCGTGCAGAGCCCTACCAAACTCTGCAGCGAGTTCATGCAGTTAGTGCAGATGGGTGGTCAAGCGTCTCGGTCTTGTCTTCAGTGATGACGGGCTTTGCCCTTTCGAGAGAAATGCCAGGGGGATGGGCGGAGGAGGCTTACGAAGGGGTTGTGCAGCTCTGGAGGTGGACGGAAGCCCGTCATGACTGGCCCCCTGGGAGTGCTGGGACCAGGGAGCATTCACGAGACCGAGTCTGGCTAACCGATGGGACGACTACTTCATGATGTCGCTCATGGGTTGATGCAGATGGTTGTCGCAAGTCCTTGTTTGAGTTTTCAGAGAACGAGCACATCAGGCGGGACCTGTCGACTCCCTGGCTTCGTTCCCCCGCACTGCCGGCCGATCGTAATCGGTGGGCTATATCAATATAGCAAACATTATGACATTCGCAAATTTTTGTTCAAGAGCGTCGCAGCCAAATCACGACTCCTTTCTCAGCAATAGCCGAGGGAGCCGGCCGCGCTTCCCTTAATTAGACTGTTCTACACGTCCAACCCGAGCCAGGGCTATTCGTACCTGAGACTCACGACGGGGTTGGCAGGCACTACGCTGAAAAAGAAAACGGCGATCGAGGTATCGATCGCCGCTCCATCTTCCTTCATACGTCTTACTCCTAGCCGTGTCCCGGCCAATCTGGCCGTACAACGGCCAACCCAGCTGGGCCCCGGCAGTGAGCGCGGGTGGGCTCGAACCACCGACCCTCTGCTTAAAAGGCAGATGCTCTACCCCTGAGCTACGCGCCCGACCTCATTTTCGGCACATTTTCCTCAACTTCTTCTGAGAGACTCCATGACCTAGAAAGCAACTGTTAGCAATCTGTTAGCAGTTTGTTAGCAGCTGTGTTGCACTCTCAGCACACCTTCGCAGAACGGAATGCTTCTGTATTCCAGCCTGGCATCGACTGAGTGATCTGAAGGCGACATCATTGAACCATCGACTCGCTATCGGTCAGACTGGCTTTCAACGTAGAATACAAAATAGAGAAATCACGGTAGGAAATCAAGGATATTGCTGGAGGAAGCGTCCAATTTACGGTTGCTGGAATTCCTCAGAATTTCAGGCTTGCTTTTAGCCAGTCTTGCGGACAGATAGTAACTCCTGCGGCTTGGAGTCTTCTCTTGCCGTTGAGGTGCTTTCGCTTGCCGCGGCAGTCAGTGTACGGCTTGAGGCGAAGATAGGCAACCAAGAGATTCATGTAGGCAATGGCGGTCTCTCGATGCTGGAAGCTCTCAATGGTCTTCACGCGGCGCTTGAGCTGCTTGCTGAACGTCTCCGCCATGTGGTTCGTGCGTGGCAGCCCGTTCACGCTGTGATGACGCATGAGACGCACCCAGTGCCGTTCAAGAAAGTCCACAGCACTCCACTTGCGCACGGTCTCGCTCGAATGTCTACGACGCAAATCCGTGAGCAGATCAAGCGCCTCCCTTTGGCTGCGAGCGCAAAGGATCTTCTGGCAATGGCCTCGAAGTTCGGCGATCTCGTGCGCCTTTTTCGAAAGCGAACGCGTCTTTCGCCACTGTTCCACGAACTCGCGTGACGCCTTCACCAGGTACAGACCTTTCTTCAACGGAAGACGTTCGAACCTCGTGCGCAACTGCCCGCCAAGTTGCCGTCCCGTCTGTTGCGAGCGGTAATACCCAAGGATCCTCTCGAACACTGCCAAAGCGTGTTTTATGCAGTATTGATGGGGCTTTTTCGGATATACCCGATGGATGGCCAGCGTCAGGCTCGTATCCAGATCGCTAGTGATCCCGTGGCACTCGTAGCCCAGTGCCTTGACTTCCTCCAAAAACTTGACTGCTTCGCTCACCGAACATTCGAGAACTGAGAGCCAATGCACAACATCGCCGGTGGTGTCGATCGCCTCGTAAAACCAGAGCTCGCAACGCTTGACAGGGACCTTCTTCTCATCGACCACGAGAAACCCTGTCCAGTGCGGCTTGAACTCTCGACTCATCTCAAACGTCGTCTTGCAGTGCTGAGCCACCGCGGCCACCATCTGCTGGACGCTTGTCGGCGAAATCTTCCGCAATGTCTGTCGATAGATCGTCCGAGCGATTACCCGATAGCTTTCTCCTTCAACATGGCGTCGCGCGACATCGTTTGCGAACATCACACTGAATGTCCGGTGTCGCTTGCCTCGAGAGGCCGTGAAACTCTTCGCACAGTCAAGACATAAGAATCGTTGTATCTCTATCAACCGCTCTTGACCAACTTCCAGCTGCCGAATGATCCGTCGGCCGTTACACTTCACCCGATCTCCGCCACAATGCGGGCACCGACGTCGCCGACTTTTTTTGCCATGAAAGGGCCTTAGCTCCGTTAACAGACCTTAAAATCCCTAAATGGCAAACAGATAACCACTTTCAACTAAAACAGCAACCGTAAACAGATACGCTTAGCTCTGCCTGTTGTCACAGATAAAGATTGAAACATGTGAAATCCTGATGCCGGAAAGATTGTACCACGCAACACCGTGTCTAGCCACCGGCACAAATAACAGAAAAGGCCCGGACGAGCCGAGCCTTGGTGACGAAATGATGGGAGTCACCTCACGAGCAAAAGCTTCTTGGTCTCCACGAACGAGCCGGCTTGGAACCGACAAACGTATGCGCCGCACGCAAGGATCCTGGCATTGAAACGGGTTTCGTGTTAGCCTGACAACTGGTCTCTCTGCTGGAGACCGGCAACATTCGGTCGCAGAGTGTTGAAGACAGTGAGAGTGATGTCACTCGGATTCGACAGGCCATCGTGTTCTTCTGTTACCTCTTGTCCCTTTCAAAGATAATGACAATTTCCTTGTTCTGAACACCGAATATTGGCGTTGCCACGCCCTTGAATTCCCAACCTTCAGAAGCATAGGAATTCATCGCTGCCTCGAGCTTATCGATATCGAACGTCCCTGAGAAAAATCGATCTTTCTGTGTCATTACTTTGTACTCTTTCATATCACTCTCCTATGATTAGCTGAAGTGGAGTGCCTTGCAACTGCTGCCCACCGCTTCAGGGAAAAGCAGGTGTGGCTTGATCTTTCAGCGAGTACTTGCACACGGCGCTGAGTGGTCACGCCGTACCCTGTGGGAGCACAAGTGCGAAAGAAAGATACTCCCGGGAATCAGGATTGTCAATGAAGATCTCATACGTCAAAGGCCCGGACGAGCCGAGTCATTGATCTGCCCCCATCGTGGGTCCAATTGCTGTGTTAGTATTTGACGTTGATCTTTACTGCTGTGGCTTTTCCATTGATCGTTTTTGACTCACCTTGGGTGGGTGAGCGGCAGCCCAAAGAACTGTGCGGTCGCTCAGTGTTATAGTCCCGTTGCCTCGCGTCAGGTTTTGTCCGTGCATCCTCCAGCGACATGAACCGGTGTTGGTTCAGGCACTCCAATCGGAACCGGGAGTTGAATGTCGAAACTCGTGCAATTTTGTTGTCCCTCTGGAGCTAATTCGCCACGAACTGCAAAACTGCATTTGACTTCTGCTGGCATTAAATATGTCCGTCCTCCGAATTGGTCATGCTTCGGTAGACTCACTCGTGTTGGTTCTGCGGAAAGAACGTTTTCAGATATGCAACAACGTAACGAATTTCATCCTTCTTCAGCGTCCATCTGTATGGCGGCATCAGAGGAGATTTGTTCACGCTCCTCCCCCCACCCATAATCGTTGCGAGCGCCTGCTGATCACCAAGGGCGTTCATGTAGGTCGAATCCGTGAAATCCCTCGGCCGCGGATCGAGATTGAACGCGTTGAACCCGTCCCCCTTCCCTTCCTCTCCATGACAAACCATGCAGTACTCACGGTAAAGATACTTCCCCTGCCGCTGTTCGTAGGTCAGAACTACTTCCGGCGACGCGACTGCAACTGTGCTTGCCGAGTCGGGACTTCGAAGACTGTCGCTTGCCGCTCCCAGTTTCGGTGGACCGGGATTCTTTGTCGAGCATCCTGCAAGAAGAACCAGGAAAATGAATTTCGTCTGTACTCTCATCGACGATCACCTGTCTCTGTCGAATTATTTCAGACTCATGAGGTATGCCGTCAGTGCGTCAGCGTCCGCATCTGACAGATTGTTGTTTGGCTCCAGGGTCGCCGGCTTGTATGCCTGCGGATCCTTCAACCAGTGGAAGACCCAACCCGCTTTGAGCCTCGAACCAACCTTGTCGAGCGGAGGTCCGACGTATCCACCCGCGCCGCCGATCTGATGACACGATTGACAGGCGTACCGCTCGTAATACAGACTCTTCCCCTTCCCCACCGAGACAACATCGGAAGGGGTGCTGCGTTCGAGACTGTCGGCGATGAACACTTTCTGCATGTAGTCGACGATCGTTTGGATCTCCTTCTCCCCGAGGAACAGATTGGGCATCCTCACCGTGAGCGTGGGCCTGAGCGAGTATGGGACCTTGAAATATCCCTTGATCCATGTTGCTTGCGCCTGACTTGCCTCAAGACTGAGGTCGGTGGCAACCAGATGCCCCTGCCCGTTCATCTTGTGACAAGCCAGGCAAGCGAGGTCATCAACGAGTTTTCCGAAGTCTCCCTGCGGCTCGAACGTGCTCGGAGGGGCAGCGTGAACAATGAACTCCTCCGGAATCTTTTCGCTCGTGTTGCCGAGCAGGGCGACGGTAATTGCCTGCGCTTGTTCCGGTGTGAACTCAAACCGGGGCATCCGCAGACCCGCCGCAAATACGCGGGGGTTGGTCAGCTTTGTGTCGAGATACGCCGGCAAAGTCTGGTCAATGCCTGATGGGCCGAACTCGATCTCGTAGATCTTCTTGCTCCCGATGGCGGTTAGGTCCGGTCCCATCTCCTCTTCAGTAGGCGCAGCCGAAAGGATATGACACCCCTTGCAGTTGTATTTGTTGAAGAGTGCCAGTCCTTTCTCATAGTACGCCGGGTCCGGCGAGTGCTGTGAGGCCGTGTCTTTGTCGAAGTCGACAAATTCGCTCTCCATATATGCAACGAGGCTCACGAGTTGCTCATCCGTGAACCGGAACCGCGGCATCCGGACACCCGGCATCAGCCGTTTGGGGTTCTTCACATAGTTGTACAGCCATTGTTCGCTGACTTTGCTCGCCACTTTCCCCAGCTCTGTCGCTCCCTCTCCCCCCTTCCCATTCACTGCATGGCAGCTGATGCATCGCGCTTCCCTGAAGAGTGTCGAGCCGGCCTCGACAAGCTTCGCCTTCTGGGGGTCGGTTAACGAAACGAGCTGCTTGGGCAAGGGATCAAGCGTTACGCTACCGGCCGGGGACTTGAAGGAAAGGAGGAAGTCAGCCAGCATGTTGGCATCATCATCCGCGAAAAGGAAGTTCGGCATCCGCGTCCCTGGGAAGTACCCCTTGGGATTCTTCAGCCAGCTCACCAACCATGTCCGATCGACCTTTGAGCCGATCCCATCCAGTCCAGGCACCCATTGCTTCTGATACCCGTTGAGCCGATGGCATCCGACGCAGTTCAACTCTTCGATCAGCGTGCGTCCCAGATTCAAGATCGGCGCGTCGGGGACATCCTTCTCTTTGTGACACTTCGCGCAGGAGGCTTCCATATATGCGCGCGGAAGAATGGGCGCGTCCCAGTATTTCACGTTGCCGCGCGACTCCCGGTAGTCGGTGGCAGCGCCCTGGCCTTCATGACAGAACGTGCATCCGAAATCTTCGACATCATGATAGATCTGCGGATGCGTGCGGAACGGTTCGGGCGAAGAGGCGAGGGCCGGCTCTTTGACACCCAGATGACAGCTGATGCACCGGTCGACACGGTCCAGCCTCTGCACCCAGATCTGCTTGATGCCGATCGTCGTCGGCTTCACACGTTCGGGGAGCTGCGTGATCAGCCGGTTGTACTTCGTCTGATAGTCCTTCCACTCGCGAAGGGAATCCGTGAAAGGCGACACTGCGAGAACGACAAGGAATACCACGCTCGTGATCGCAAAATACCTCCTGAGCTTCTCCATCAATAGATCTCCTTCCACGGCCACACCCAGCTCCACTCCGGTCCGCGAAAGAGCACGCCAACCGTTGTCAACACGGCGACGACGATGACAAACCACGTCATGATCCACCATGACAGCGGCCGTGATCCGAGCCATCCGATGACGCCCGTTCTCCTTTTCACGAAATACGGTACGACCATGAAGCCCATCACCATCAAGGTCGGCACCAGCATGACGTACACGGCATATTTCAGGAGCACCAGGGAAAGGACACCGGCAATGATGAGGATGGCCGTCAGCGTCTTCCTGGAGGAATCCTCCCAGAGCCCCTTCCGATTCACGTTGACCCGGAAATACGGAATGACGATCAGCGCGACCACAACAAGACCTGGCAGGATGACGCCTGCAACCACGGGAGGAAAGTAGTGCAGGAGTTCCTGAAGTCCCAGAAAATACCACGGCGCCTTTGCCGGATTAGGCGTATGCTGAGGGTTGGCAATCCATTCGAGCGGTGCATTGAAGAAGAGCGAAATGAGAACGAGGACAATCACCATCACTTCAAAGGCAATCATTTCCCTGATCACGAGGTTTGGGACCGTCATGACCATTTCCGTTTCGTCCCTCTTGATGCGCGCGGCCGTTCGCCCCTTGATGAAGGCAATCCGTCGGGGAGCCTTCTTCGCGTCCGAACTCTTCTCCACCTGGAAGTCTGGAGTCATCGCGCTCATACTCCCCCGTCCTTCCGGACCCGCCAGAAGTGAATTCCCATCAAGATCATGATCCCCACCGGGAGAATGAAGCAGTGCAGAACGTAGAACCGCACAAGAGCGTTGTCGCCGACGATGTTGCCGCCCAGAAGGAGATAGGAGATCTTGTCACCGATCCCGAACGGCACCGCCCGCGCCATATTGGTGCCGACAGAGATACCCCAGAACGCGAGCTGGTCCCATGGCAGAAGATAACCCGTATAACTGAGGAGAATGGTAATCACCAACAGGATGACACCGACCATCCAGTTGAATTCCTTTGGGGGCCGATAGGCGCCGGTATAGAAGACACGCAACATGTGGAGAAATACCATTGCAACCATCGCATGCGCCGACCATCGATGCAGGTTCCGCAGAAACTGTCCCGACGATACCACGAATTGAAGGTCTTTCATATCGGCGTATGCCTGAGGAACGGAAGGCCGGTAGTAGAGCATCAGGAGAGCTCCGGTCACCGTGAGGATGAAGAACAAACCCGCCGAGAGTCCTCCGAGACCCCACGTGTACGAGAATCGCAGCGCGCCCTTGCGTACCTTCGTCGGGTGGACGTGCAGAAAGAAATTGTAGAAGACTGCCTCTGCGCGCGTCCGGTTGGATAATGGAAGCCCATGACGAAAGATGGATCGCCATACCTGTGATCGGGTCAGAGCTTCGAGTCGCTTTTGCACGTTCCCTCTCCTTTGACTTGCTTGGACGTCGCGCCTTCATTGACGAAGGCAGGACAACAGTTCAGGCCTTGAGCGTTACATCGTCGCCGACGATCACGGATTTGTCGACAACGAGTTGTCCCCGATCATCCAGGGACAACGCAAACCGCTGCAATCCTTTTGGCGCCGGCCCCGCGATGACTGTCCCCTCTTTGCTAAACTTGCTCCCATGGCAGGGACAGGCGATAATCCCTTCCTGCGGCTTCCAGTTCGCGATGCACCCGAGGTGCGTACACACCGCCGAAAGCGCGTAGAAGTTTCCCTCTTTGGCCCGGACGATGAACACCTTTTGTTCTTTGTCGAGCGTGACACTTCCGGGAGAAAAATCCTCCGGACGCCCGACCTTGAACTGCGTTGGTGGTTCGAGTACGACATTGGGTGAGAGATATTTTGCACTCAATGCGATGCTGCCGGCGGCCGCTATCCCGACTGCTCCCATTCCCACCAACTCGAGAAAATGCCGGCGTGAAAAGGAGCTCGACAGGCTCTGTTCGTTCTTCTCTTGATGCTTCTCTTCTGCTTGCACTGGATCTCCTCTTACGAAATCGGTAGTGTTTCAGTGACGGAATACCCTTCCATGGTGATGCACCCGACCGGGCACCGCTTGGCGCAGAGCCCGCACCGGATGCAGACGTCTTCGTCTTTGATCATCACGGATCCGATCGTCCCCTGCGTTTCGCCCCGCAGGACAATGTCATAGGTCCCGGTCAGTTGATCGAGCATCTCCGTCCCCGCTGAAACTCGATCGAGAGCGACAAGGTCGATGCAGCCTTCCGGACAGATATCCACACACCCGCCGCAGAGAATGCACTCGCTCCCGGTCTCTTCGCCACCCTCGTTGAATATCGTGTTCTCCCAGCAATGAAGGCACCGTGAAGCCTCACGCCGAGCCTGGTCCTCCGTGTACCCCAGCTCGATCTGTGCGATGCCGATGCGACGATCGATCGGGAGGCAGGGAACCGGGACGCGATTCGTCTGTTCGTATTGCCACGGGCGATTGTACTGGGAACTCTCCGTGACGATGATTTCAACTTTGCGTTCATGGAACTGCACTTCGACGCTCTGTGCCGATCCGCCGCTCAGATACCGGTGCATCGATTGAGCGGCCTTCTTCCCGTTCGCGATTGCATCAATGGCATTGCGGGGGCCAAAAGAGACATCACCCCCTGCAAAGATTCCCGGCGCAGTGGTCGCGAGGGTCGCAGGATCGACCTGAATCGTATTCCGTGGAGTCAGCGCAATGCCGTCTCCGGGCCGGACCCAGGTGAGATCGGAGGTCTGGCCAATGGCCATGATGATCGTGTCTGCCTCCAACACCTGTTCGGACCCGGCGAGAAATTGCGGATTGAATTTCCCGGCCGAGTCAAACACCGAGAGACAGTCGGTGGTTTGAAGTCCAATTACCTTCCCATGCTTTCCGAGAATCTTGCCGGGCCCCTTGCGGGTGTGGATATGGACGCGCTCTTCAAGCGCTTCCTCAATCTCCTCTTTCGTCGCCGGCATCTCGTTCCAGTCCTCAAGGCAGACAAGATGGACCTCCTTGGCGCCAAACCGCACGGCCGAGCGCGCAACGTCCAGTGCCTCGGAGACCTCGGTCACATGACCGATGTCTGTCTTCTCCTGTCGCGCAGCCGTCCTCGCAACATCGATGGCAACGTTCCCGCCTCCGATCACCAGGACCTTGCCTCCCAGGTCCACCTTGAATCCGAGATTGACGTTCAACAGAAAATCAACCCCGCGCAGGACTCCGTCATATTCCACCCCTTCAATCCGAAGGTCGCGGCTCTTGTGCGCGCCGATGGCAATGAAGACGGCCTGGTACCCCTGTCGCTTCAGATCGGTAAGCGTAAAGTCCCTGCCAACGGCGGAGTTGAGTCTCAGCTCGACGCCGAGGCTCAGGACAGCGTTGACTTCCATCCTGATCAATTCCCGGGGGAGTCGGTATTCCGGGACACCCAAACGCAGCATTCCGCCTGCGACCGGCTGCGACTCGAACACGGTGACGTCGTATCCCAGGAGTGCCAGATCATGAGCACAGGAAAGACCGGCCGGTCCTGCCCCGATCACAGCCGCCTTCTTCCCATTCTTCTTCACAGTTTTGCCGAACACTTCTTTCAGTCGCTCGAGGTCGATCATGCTCTCGACCCCGTATCGTTCGCACACGAAGCGCTTGAGGGCTCGTATGGCAATCGGCTGGTCGATCTGTCCCCGTCGGCAGGCGGCTTCGCAAGGCGCCGCGCAAATCCGCCCGCAGATTGAGGCGAACGGATTCGGGCGGCGCGCTACGTGATAGGCCTCCTTGTACTTCCCTTCTTCTACCAGGGCCACATACCGTCCGGATTCTGTGTGCACAGGACAGGCCGACATGCAGGGGAAGTTGGAGTCCAGCCACTCCAGATCGACAAATTTCAGTTGGTCGGGCATGGTGCTACGGGTGCTTTATCTTTCCCTTGTGATCCCACACATACAGCGCGGCGAAGCCGAGAACAGCGAGGCCGGCCACTCCGGCGGCAATGGTCGAGAAGGCCCCCGGCAAGAGGTTCAATTTGAGCGTCTCCAATGCTTCACCCGTCGATCGCGTTTCGATGAGGAGTGCCAGCAAGCCAAGTACAAGAGCGCACGAGCAAAGTCCGCGCAACGCGGTTTTCGCTGTACTGTTCATATTGTCCTCCTGCCTGTCTGTGAAGTTGAGACGACCCTCTACCGGTGAAGATCGAAGTCCACGGTAGCGGCGCCCTTTATCAGGAACCTCGACGCTGACATCCGCTCCTTTCAGCTTCTCATGCCAGATCTTCAGCGTGTACTTTCCCGGAGGGACATTCTTGATCGAATAGCTTCCGTCGGTCGCGCTCACGGCGAAGTATGGTGTCTCGACAACCACGACGTACCCTTCCATTTCCGGATGGACGTTACAGAGCAAGGTCGACACGCAACCCGGCGACTTGAATGTGTAGGACTTCGTATGTCCCTTCGGCCACGACCCCAGATTGAATTTCTCCGAGCAGGCGTCGGGGGAAAACACGTTGTGCAGCACATTGTCACTGTTCAGGAAGTCCACCGTGGTTCCCACAACGACCGGAAGGACATGAGGGACAAACATCAGGTTCTTCTGATTCATCACGGCATGTGCCGCGGGAGCCGGGAAGGTCTTCGAGGGGATCTTATCGATATAGATGACCGCATCGCCACTATTCTTGACTCCCTTCGCCTTGACCGTACCGGAAATGTCACCTGCGGACGCAACATTGGTGCCGATAATCAGGGACATCGCAGCGAAGAGCAACTGCTTCACAAGGATCTTCTTCATAGGATCATTCTTCCTTCATCCAGGAATGTGTGAGAGAAAACGACGGACTATATTCCAAGCGCCAGTGCCAACGCTACTTGTCCCAATTGCCATTTCGTGTCCATCTGGGAATCAAATTTCGTCACCATGGTGCGGAGGGTGAATTTGAGGTTCGGACGCACCAGGAACACGACACCGGGAACGAATTGCATGTCTGTATAGGCTACTGTCCCACCGCTCACGGGATCAAGCGTGTGACTGTTCCATGATTCGAAACGTAGTCCCGGCATAAGCCAGGGGAAGACCGTCATATCCAGTTCCGTAAACCATACTGTGGAATTGGCCGATTGCGACAGTGGATCTCCAAGGAAGGGACGGTCGTCATGGCGCAGGCCGACCCCCCCAAAGAGATTGAACTGCTCATAGAAGGCATTGACGTCGGCGCCGACCATGGTGAAGGCATTGTCCTGCTGCGCGCTGTCGGGCCCGAGCGTCGCCTTTCCCAGATAGGCGAACGCACCGATGGTGACGGAGTTGTCGAAGTAAGGCTTCGCGTTGTTCGGTGCGGCCCCTCCTTCAATCACTCCATCGAGCGGAAGTCCGCCGAACTTGTACGTCACGTGGCCGTAGTAGTCTTTATCCGAGTGTGGGGCGCCGAAGCCTTCAACAATTCCTGCGTTCCAGCCGAATCGTCCGGCCGCCATGCCATTAAGCTCGACTCCCTTTTGCGTCTCTTCGATTGTCCAGCCCATGTCACCGCTGAATGCCCTGGTGGTCATCCAGTAACCTTCCAACCAGGCCCGGTGTGTGGAGAACGAAAAGAGCCCGGGCTCTATCACACCGATCCGTGCATTCAAGGCATACGAATCACCAACAATGTTGCTGAAGATCAGGAACATTCTGTTCAGCTCCACCGTGCCATCGCTGTTGACGATGAGATGTCCCCAGAAAGAGAGATCTTCTCCGAGCGTGCCGGCGGCGACTGCTTCGATGCTGCTTCCCAGACCATCGAAAGTGAATCGCGGTTCGACCTTCGGATTGTAGTCCATCTCACCGTTGAAGAAGAGAGAAATCGGCGACGAACCAGGAAGCGTGCCGGGCCAAATGGCATCGGGGAACGCCTTCTTGTTCCCGTCGGAACCCAGGCTGACCGGTTCCTCCTTGATGGCTTCCGCGTCGCCGTGATCGGGAAACTGGTAGCCGTTCCTCCGGAACGCCTCGCCGAAGGCGTTCAGCTTCGGAAACCCGTTATGGCAGGTTGCGCAGCTGGTTTTGTATTTTCTGGCAAAAGCGGGAATACTCAGCGACGTGTCTTTGAGACCCAGGAAGAGAACGACCGCAAAAAGCAGGCTGATGACGAATCGTTTCATGACAAATCCTGTCGATCGTGTTGATGGTTTTGGAAGAGGCAGTTCCTGACTGCGTCACGCAGTGCATCGAGCTCGAGAGGCTTCAGGAAGTAATAGTCGGCTCCGTAGAGCCGGACGTCCTCCTCCTTGATGAGAGAGGGATGGCCCGTGATCACGATGACCGGGACCCAGGGGTAGAGTTGCTTGATGCGAAGGAGCAGCGTGATTCCCGATTGTTGACTGAGACGGATATCGGAGATCACAAGATCCACTCGGCGTTTCTCCATCGTGCGGAGGGCATCTTCGGCCGCGGCGGACGCAAACATGGAGCAATGTTCTTTCTTGAGGAATCCTTCGAACGCGGAAACGATGTTGACGTCGTCGTCAACGATGAGGACATTCGGTTGATGGGTTACGAGATTGCTCCTTCTCTCCACGCACCTTGCATTCCAACCTTCGTGCCAGCGCAGAGGAGATGTTGACCCTGCAAAACGGGCTGGAAGAGCCACATCCACCGAGCAAGAGCGTCAGTGATGGTGAGGAGTGCCAAGCGGAACTTGGCAGCGTGTCAATCAGGAATTGGCAGTCGGGCACTGCCCCGGAAGTGCGAGGGCTGACTCGTCATTCATGTGCGGAAGGAAGGAGCGGTAATCCTGTGCTTCTTCATCAGACGCTGGAAGTTTTGTCGCGTCATTTTCGAAGCCTTCGCGGCAGCGGAGACGTTGCCGCGATGTGCGTTCAGTTGTTCAACGACGAACTGCTTCTCGAAGAGGTCCAGAACGTGTTCACGCGATGTGCTGAACGATGGGCTGACAATAGGAAGCTGGGGCGACGGAGGAAGGCTGGACGGATCGATCTCGCAGAGTGAGTACGGGAGGACGAGTTCGCCCTTCGTCAACATTACCGATCGTTCGATCAGATTCTCGAGCTCACGGACGTTGCCGGGATAGTGGTACTTCTGAAGGATCGTCATCGCTTCGCGCGAATAGCCCGTAATGTTCTTTTTCAGTTGCTCATTGTACTTCTTGAGAAAATATGCGGCAAGGAAAGGAATATCCTCCCGTCTCTCACGGAGGGGAGGAAGATGCACGACCGCAACGTTGAGACGGAAGAACAGGTCTTCCCGGAACGATTTGTTCTTGACCCCGCTCACGAGGTCCTGGCTCGTTGCAGCAATGAAGCGCGCGTGCACAGACATCGGAACGATTCCCCCGACACGCTCAAACTCCCGCTCCTGAAGGACACGAAGAAGTTTCTGCTGAAGCAGAGGAGAGAGGGTTCCGATTTCATCCAGAAAGATCGTCCCTCGTCCGGCGAGCTCGAATTTCCCCACCTTCCGTTCGCCTGCACCGGTGAAGGCACCCTTCTCGTGGCCGAACAACTCCGATTCCAGGAGTGGCTCCGGGAGTGCAGTGCAGTTGATCGGGATGAACGGCTCCCCCGCATTCTCGCTGTTGGCGTGCACCGCCCGGGCGACCAGTTCCTTGCCGGTCCCGCTTTCGCCAAGAACAAGGACCGACGTGTGGTTGGGCGTCGTCGAAATCGATCCAATCAGCTTGTAGATCTCTTGCATCTGCGGACTGGTGCCGACAATCTCGTAGCGGCTCATGATGTTGGCCTGAAAACTCAACGGGTCACTGGCTGTGCTCGCATCCCCCCTTCCACTCGTCAGTGCACGTTTGGTCACGGCACGAATTCTCTCGAGATCCAATGGCTTGGTGAGGTATTCAAAGGCCCCGTGCTGCATCGCCTTGATCGCCGTTTGCATCGTTCCGAATCCCGTGATCAGGATCACCGGAATCTGCGGCGTTTGTTCCTTGATCCGTTGCAGTGCGCCGAGCCCGTCCAGTTTCGGCATGGTGATGTCCATGAAGACTGCGTCAGGATGTGCCGACAAGCATTCCTGAACCGCCTCTTCCCCGTTCCTTGCCAGAATGCTCCGATATCCTTCCGCCTTGAAGACCTCCTGGAAAGCAAAAAGGATCTTTTCATCGTCGTCAACGATGAGGATCGTTGCCCGATCTGACTTCGCACTCTTACTCCGGGTGCGGGCAAGACTCGGCGCCTTATTCATGCTCACCTCTGTTCAATGGAAGAACGATATCAAAGGCGGTTCCTTTCGCGCCTGTACTCTTCACAACAACAATTCCGCCATGGGCATTCACGGTTCGTTTCACCATCGGCAAACCGAGGCCGGTCCCATTGGTCTTCGTCGTGAAAAACGGGTCGAAGATGCGTGCAAGGTTCGTCCTATCGATGCCCGGGCCATTGTCGCTGATGCTCACGACCGCACACGCCGTTCCTTTGCGCAGGGTGATCTCCGCTTCCGGCGACGTGCGTCCGTTTCCATCGTTCTCGCGCGCCTGTCGCGGCCGCAGATCGCGGAGGGTCTTCGACAGGACAACGCGCTTTGTGGCAATCCCGAGAGTTCTGGTTCCTCCCGGGGGTTCGTAGTTCTCCAGCGCCTGCAATCCGTTCAGCAGAACATTGACGACAGCCTCCTTAAAATGGGGAGTGCCGAGCATCATGGGCGGGACGTCGGGGTCGAGATCCTCCGTGAGCACGATCTTCTGTTTCACAATCGAAGGTTGAATCAGCGACAGCGCATCATTCACGACGTCATTCACCGATTCGGAGTGAAACTCCATCGGGTTGGGACGAGCGAACGACAGCAGTTCTTTCACAATGACCTCCATCCGGTAGATGGAGTCCAGCGCGACCCCGAGCGATCTCCGGCTGGCACGGCTGAGCTGCTTGGATTCACTGTGGAGTTGCAGGATCATCTTGATGGAGGTAAGTGAGTTACGGAACCCATGGGCAATGATTGCGGACATTTCCCCCGTTGCCATCAGTTTCTCCGACTGCACAAGGTTCTGTTCGAGCCGCGTCCGCTTGGTGATGTCCGTGATGACCTGCAGAAGAGAAGTCACTTCCCCATTCTTCCTGATGGGGACCGTTATGTGCTCAAGGTAACGCTCCCCGCGCGTTCGATCAGTAACGTGATCAACATGGCTTTCGATCTTTTCGGGGATTCCAGGATCGGGGGGCGACGTGCTCCGACAAACCCCGCTCTCCCGCAGAACCTCACGGGTATCTTTGCCGAGGACATCCTTCTGTTGCAACCCGGTGATCGAGCCGAACGCCGCGCTCGCCGTTTGAATTCGAAAATCTTTGTCGAGCAACACAAAAGCGCTTGCCACATTGTCAAGGATCGCCTGCAGCTTCTCTTTCTGGTCGAGCAGTTCCCGCGTGCGATGCTCCACCATCTGCTGCAAGTGATTGCGGTGCTCCTGGATCTCCTTTTCGTGCGTATCCAGCGATGCCGCCATGGCATTGAACTGATTCGCGAGCTCCTCGATTTCATCCCCCGTCCGGATGCGGAGCCGTTCGCCGTAGTTGCCGCCGGAGAGAATCGCCGCTCCCCGGCTCAACTCGGAAATCGGGCGGGTGAATTGCCGTGTCGCCAGAAGGCCGAGCACGATTGCAGCGCCAAGGAAGAGGAGAAGAAATGCGAGAAACGTCAGCGCAAACGAGCGGGCGTCCCGGGTGATTGTTGCGGTCGGGACACTCTCAAAGACGAACAGAGACTCGGTGAAACCGCTGGGAACCTGTCCGGCACGGTCCGCTCCTGTCGTGGGAAACAGAGGGGTGTGGGCGATGATGTCGTCTGTTCCTTCAGTGACTGTACCCTCCTTGTCCGAGGTGATCATCCCAGCAATTGCCGGACTGTAGTCTTTCCCCAGGTTCCCCTCTTCCCGGGAAGCGATGAACTTGTTCCATTGATCGCGCTCTTCCGAGTCATAGAGATAGTGACCATCGCCGGCAACGAGCACCACCTTCTCATCGAAACCGAGAATCCGGCTGGTCTGCAACTCCTGGATAAGGTTGCGCGCAAAGACGTCGGCGACGAGGATGCCGATTCTTTTGCCGGCTCCGTAGATCGGCATGGCGAAGCTGATGACGGGAACGCGCGTTTCTCCCTGGTACACAAGCTCCGCGGGAGAAAACGCGATTTGACCGGGCGAGAGATTTTGCGTCAGGAGAACATAGAAGGACTCGCCTCCCTGACGGAGGGATTCTGTGGGAAGAGCTCTCCACTGGAGGGTCGAATCCGGGATGCCATTGCACTGAACACGGAGGACTTCATCCCTCTCCTCGTTAACGATCCGGATTTGATAGTAGATTTGTTTCGTTTGCGCGAACGCAACGAGTTCGCTTTCCATTTGCCGGAGCAGCTCCTTCGGCGGGCCCTTCGAAACGCTCCCGGGACTGTTGCCATAGCGCTCAAAGAGAAATGATCCCCCCAGGACAAGGAGATCGCTCTCCACGCCTGCCATGAAGTTGCCTGTTCGCTCGCGGATGTTTTGGACATCGTGCGAAAGACTCTCCAACGCCACGCGCTGCATCGTCCTGACGTTCGAGTAGAGGCCGTAGGTGCTCACAAAGACAACGGGCAAGGCCGACAGGCCGACGAACGCAATGACAAGCTTGCTCCTGATGGAGAGCCGGGGGAGCATATGGTTGAGACTCTTCAAGGCGGGAATTCTCGATTCGTGAGGTTCAGGTGCTCTCCCCTACCACACCAATAACACGCGTTTTCACGCGTTTGGTTCGACCTGGGACCGCCGCTCACGAACTAGCGGCGCTTGCGAGGAAGCCACCGTTGCCCCCAAAAGTCCGAAATACGACCGTTTCGTGGCGCGGGTGAGCGGAGAACCCTCCCCTGGAAGGGATCCAAGCAGATGTTCTGGACAAGAGTAAGGAAGCGGTTGGCGATGGAGGAGATCTTGTGCCAGCTGGGTGTGCGCGATGCTACGTCTCACAAGTGGCGGAAATGTTACGGAGGACTTCGATTCGATCAAGCGAAACGGCTGATAATATGTCGCAACCGACAGGGGTTATCACTCCGAGAGCATCTCCTGCATGGCAGATGCTCTACCCCTGAGCTACGCGCCCGAATGTGCTGCGAGTCCACTGTGGAGGGAACGACTGAAAAAAGGTTCACTTTCCGTCGATCATTTGGCTTCCCAAGATAGAAAAAACGCGACCGGAAATGAAGGAGTCTGCCTGGGCTATGCTGACGTGGATCGATTTCGCTCAATTGACGACGATGAGCTTGAACAATGTGCTACGGACGCGTAGAAACAACAAAAGCTCAAAGAGTTCCGAGCTTTTGTTGCTGCGATCGCCGCAAGCATTCGCCACATTGTATGGAATGTCAGAATTGAATATAATTCACATTCGAATCAATGTAGTAATTCATCGGAGCCGTGAGCTGCACGGGCCCGACGGCGAGGAAGGAGCCATAGTGCCCGTTCGCATTCGCCCCCTGAAGGTTCGGTATCCAGGTGTTGCCATATGTGTAGGCGAAGAACTCCCCCGTATGGCTTATCATAATTCCGAATTGCGCGTTGTTCACAATCGTGTTTCCGCCGGCACTTGTGGAGGTCCCCAGATCCGCCGTGGCGCTCGAGCCGGTCAGGAGCAGCCCATACTGACAGGATGAGATTGAAGTATTGCGCATATACAGGCGCGATCCGGTGATCGCATTTATGCCCGCGCCGCCCATACCCTGCACTGTCGAATTTCGGAGATTGAGTGAGGCGTTCGAGACGTAGAACCCGGACACTGCAGCACCTGAGATCGAACAACTGTCGATATCAAGCACCCCGCCCTGTTGCAGGAACTCTGACGACCCGGTCCCGCTCCCATTGCCCGTGAAGGTGCATACACTGGCCGTGACATGGGTTCCGGCATCTCTCATGAACACCGCCGGGCCATACCCTCCGCTGATTGTCGTGGATTGGAGCGTGAGCTGCGCAGAGACGGACAGATCGATGGCACTGCTGCTCGCCGACCCTTGCCGGCTCATCTTTGACAACGTACACCCAGACAGCGTCGTCACAGAAACATCTGTCAGTGCGAGCGCCGTGCTATTTCCATCGCTCATTTTCGTCCCGTCGATCTGCAGCGTGGCCGCCTTCTGAACAAGGAAAAAGAAGTTGTTGGGAGGGGGACCGCTGATCGTCGATGCGTTCAGACTCAATTGGGCGATATCCGTCAGCGATGCGGCCCCTGAATTGGTCAGGGAGCATCCTGTCGCCTCTGCCTGGGCGCTTCTTGAAAGATCAAAAGCGTATCCGACATCGACGGCGATCAACGACTTCGCAACATGATCTCCTGAAGCCGATTGGAAGATGGTTTGAAATCCGCGGAACGAGAGGTAGAGGATCGTATCGTTTCCGGAAGCGACGAAAGCGACCTGACCGGTGCCAACGAGCACTGCAAGGCCGGCGCTGACAGCTTCAACGGTCACGCCGTTGGGGATCGTGTCCGGATAAGCCTGATCCGCGGCCGCATCATACGTCCCCGCCTGGAGCTCCACCCTCTGTCCGGAATAAGCTACCCCAAGAGCCTTTCTGATCGTTCTGAACGGAGCACTCTCTGTGCCCGCATTGCCGTCGGAACCGTTGGAAGGATTCACGTAAATCTTCAAGAGAACCGGAGTACCCGGATCACTTGGCCCGGTGGGGTTATCGTTCTTGCTGCAGCCGGCGCCAAGGAGTCCCAATCCCAGAATTAGAGTCCATGCAATTTTCATTTCCATTTCACTTCCTTCTCCTGGTACGTTCAGAATTGTATATTCGCGTTGGAATCGATGTAGTAATTCGCAGGAGATGCCGGGTTGACCGGGCCGACGGCAAGGAAGGGTCCGTAGTGCCCGTTTGCATTTGCCCCCTGCGCATTCGGCGTCCAGGTGTTGCCATAGGCATACGCAACTTGACCGGCTGCAAAACCCACCCGAATCCCAAATTGCGAACAGTTGTTGATGGTATTCCCGCCCGCGTCCGTCGAGGTCCCAAGATCCACCGAGCCACTTGTGGCGTTCAAGTAAATCCCCGATCGGCAGTTTGAGATTGTCGTGTTCCTCATATACAGCGATGTCCCAGATGAGACCGAGATCCCCTCTCCGTACATGTATCGCACGATTGAGTTGCGGAGTGTAAGGGACCCGCCCTGGAGTGCGAATCCGAACGAGTTCGCGCCTGAACCTGAGCCGGAGATGTAACACGTGTCGATGTCGAGGTTTCCTCCGGCTTGCCAGAATTCAGGATATCCCGAGCCGGTGTCATTCCCCTCGAAATTGCTCGACCGGGCAATGACCGCATTTCCCGGATCCCGCATGAGGACAACGGGGCCATACGCGCCGCTGACAGTGGTGGATCGGATCGTAAGGTGCGATGAACCCGACATGTTGATCGAAGCGCTCCCGCCGGCCCCCTGCAGGCTTACCTTCGAGATCGTACAAGCGGTCAACATCACAGTGGAGACATCGGTGATGTCTATGGCCGTTGTATTTGCATCGCTCATTGTCGTACCGTTCATCACAAGCGATGATGCTTTCTGAAGAGTCACAAATTCCGATTGCGGCTGTCCGGTCACCGTGGATGCATTCATTGTCAGCAGTGCGATGTCGGTCAACTGCGCCACGCCTGATTTCGTCAGGGAGCAGCCGGTCGCCAGCCCCTGGGCATTGCCCGACAAATCGAACAAGGTTCCGACATCGGCCGCGGTCATCGCGTTGGCCACGTGGAAACCTGAGGCCGCCTGCATGATCGTCCGAAACCCCCGCACGGAGAGATAAAACGTGGTGTCATTGCCGGAGGCGGCAAACGCGACATTGTTCGTGCCCACAAGAACCGCCAGACCTGCGCTGACCGCTTCAATGGCAACCCCGTTCGGGATCGTGTCAGGATACGTCTGACCGCTTGCAGCATCGTATGTACCCGCCTGGAGATCAACACGCTGTCCGGCCTGAGCAAGGGCAAGGGCTTTTCGAATGGTTTTCAATGGAGCGGTGTCTGTGCCAGTATTGCCGTCCGATCCGCTAGCAGGATTCACAAAGATGCGGGTGATCCCAACAGCCCCCGAATCGCCCGGTCCACTCGGGTTATCGTTCTTGCTACATCCCGCGGCGAAAAGAACCAATCCTATCGACAATGCACTAAAGACTTTCATCGTTGTGTCATCTCCTTGTGTGATCTTCTGTCCCCGTTGCGAAGCTCCCTACGGCTTACCCGCACGGCATTCATTTCCGGATGGTAGTTAATCCCCATTTCATCCGGCATTCCATAAAGTTCGGGATGTTGGCATTTGCCGCGTTCGCTCCCCTGCTTCTCACATTGTACCGGTGTCCCGTATGTGCGAACCCACAGATCGTTCCGTAGGTCTTTCACTTCAATGGATGTGTGTTTCATTTCCCCCATACTCCCGATCCAGTCTGTATGCCGTTTGAACCGAACGATGCCCATGTGCCGGACCCGTCGGCGAGCCAATGAGCGAGATATGACTCTTGAGGAGCTGTCGGACCAGGAATATAGGTCACGAGGGAACCGTTTCCATTCGTTGAATCGGCGATACTCGTGCGGGTTCCGGCCCCATCAGGCAGCCACTCACCGGCCTTTGTGCCATTCGCGTCAATCGCGAATTTGAACGACTGGTATCCGAGGTAACGGGTCCACGACCCGGACTTTCCATCGTTGCGATAGGCGGTCGCGTACACGGGAAAATTTTCGAACGTCATCCCCCCCACCTGTGTTCCGTTGTAGATCACTAAACTGACAGCAGCTGTGTTACCACTTGGCGTTTTCGTGAGAGTCTCTGTGAGCATTCCTGTGATTAGCGTCCATTGCACGGTGCTCATAAACGTCTCCGGTGCTATGGTGTCGAATGCCGCAAGCCAGGGGGCGGTGGCCGCCATGTTAATGGCACCAATGATGCCCGCGGTCTTCACCGCGTTGACATTGATTGTGTTCTTGATCGGATTAGCAAACACGATCCCCAACCAGGCGTTCTGTTTTGCCGGGGCCGTCCCGTTCGCCACAGGGTTCGAATTGCCCGTGCATCCCGAAAGCATCACACATCCGATAAGCACAAATCCAACGATCTCTTTCATGGCTCTGGTCCAATCTGAAGGGTATTTGTCGATCATTTCATCAATACCATAGCTCGTGTTTGAACGAAGGCACCGGCAGAGAGACGATAATAGTAAACCCCACTCGCCAAACGGCTCCCATCAAACGTAAAGGAGTACTTGCCTGCGGCAAATTTACCGTCGGCAAGGGTTGCCACCTTGCGCCCCAACATATCATAGACCACCAGCCGAACCCAACTGTCAACTGTCCACTGTCCGCTAATAACTGTCGTCGGATTGAACGGATTCGGATAGTTCTGATAGAGGACGAATGTCGAAGGAAGAGCGCTTCCCTTTGTATTCGCCGAGGTAACCACCGAGTGGGGAGGGAAGAAGACATTATCCAGCCACACTTTGCCTGCCGTGCTCCCCGTGCTTATCCATTCCAAAGTGTGAATGCCCGCTTTGAGCGGATACGTGAAAACATTCCAGTCGGTCACCCCAGAGAACTCATTCACAAACACACTATCTATCAAGAACTGGCACTGGTTGGCGAATTCGACGGTGGCTGTCCGAATGGAAAAGGTGATTGCGCCGTCTTTAGGGAGGGCAAGATCGATTGCAAGTCCAGAGGACTGTTGCGGTGCCACGGCCCCGGCTTGCGCCGAGAAACTCCCCGTTTGCGCATTCGTACTGGATACGCTCCACGGCACATCGCCTTCCGTCCGCCATGGGAACTTGTCCGAGAGATGAGCATGCTCAAATGTCTCGGTGACACTGTCGGGCACCACGACATAGGCCTTCCCCGGTGCCTTGAATGTCCTCTTGATCGAAGCGGAATCTGTCGCGGTAATAGTTATTCCTACCTCATACATGCCGCTCGCAATGGGTGTCAGAGACCCGCTCGTACCATTTGTGGAAATCGGGAAATCAGTAGTGTCGGGACTTTTCGCCGTCCACGAGAATTCGGTCGAGAACCCGGCATTCACCGGTTGAGACAGTGTTGCATTGAATATGACTTTATTTCCCTGGCTGCCTTCAACAAATCGTGGCTGGATGTCGGCCGCGAGGAGCGCATCGGGAACGACCGTTGAGCAGGTAGAATCATCAACAGATCGCGTGGTCAAACGAGGAAATTCAAGAACTTGATCGCCGAGCGTGATCCCTGCAAGTCCAAGCAACGTCTGCGCATCGTTGTCGAACAAGAGCAGACTGTTGTCAGTGATTCGCCAGATGGCAGCCTGCGTTGGGAAATTGAGCGGACAATACATTCCGACGCTATCGGTGAAATGAATCAACTTCGCAAGAACCCCGGCAGCAGGAATGCCCGTCCAATCTCCAAGGGAAGGGGCAACGTCAAACAGCCCGAGACTATCAGGAATGGACTTGTGAGCGTCGATGCACGCACCATAAATCCCATTCAGCGATCTCTTTTCCCCCGGCTTCACGAAGAGGTCTTCGGCGTGCGTGACAACAATATTCTGGGACTCTCCCGATTTGTTCACGAGCACCACTCCCTCAGGGACCCTCACAAGAATGCCCGGGTTGGCGCTAATAAGGTCGATGTCGGATTGACTGACAGGCTTTATGTAGTTCCCCATCAGGTCGTTCTCCGCTCCATCCTTAGCAACCCCCACCAAATCGGCCTTCTCGAGGTAGGCTTTCGCATCGGCTACACTTGTCCCTGGATTCTTCGACGCATAATATGGTGCGAAGAGATCGTCATTGGCATATGTCGTCCCAGTATTGGCGTTGACCCAACTCCCGTCGGCCTGCTTACTATAATCATCGTACCTGTCTGGCAGGCCAAGAAGATGTCCTGCCTCGTGTGCGTACACTCCCCGGTCCGCGGCAACCTCCCACACTCCGCCTACGGTTCCGGTGTTCATGCCCGGCAAGGCATTGACATAGCCTCGCACGGTCCCAGGTTCTTGGAGAAATATGTCGTCATACCCGGGGGTGTTCGGGGGAGCAGTCGCCGTTCGATTCAGCCGCGTGATGACTTCTACATGCACTTCCTTGCCACTACTGGTTGTGTAACCTGACCATTTTGATACTATGTCATTGACGATCGGGTCCACGTTTCCTTGCCATGCAAGGGGCCCCCAGAATTCCAGATACAACGTAATCGTGATGGCGTCAGATGGTTTCGGAACCCGGTTATCCACCGTAAGAGAAATTGCATCTCCGAAAAACTGCCCTTTGCTTTTGAGCGTGGCAATTTTCGTCGTCACCGCCTCCTCGATCGGCACGTCGTACGCAACCACCGCTCCTGGGTGCGGGATGACAACTGATTCGATCGACGAGAGAGACAACGTCGAGGACACCTTCGACTGAGCGGGCATCGACAATGGTGGAAACCTGAATGGCTTTGTGTGTGAGCGCGGGTCAGACCGGAACACGCCGAGAAGTGGAACACACGGATCGCCGGGGAGGTTGTTCAATTGAACGGGCGGTTCAAACATCAGCTGGAATGACGGAGGAGTGCCCGCATTCACTGAGTCAATGAGAGACTGAACCGCGGATTGGGCGGTATTCCTGACGAGGACCTGGTGTGCGCCGCCATTCGCAGTGACAGTGATTTTTGCGAAGACACCATCAGAGATTGTGGTATCAGGCGGCGGAGAGGTAAGACCGAATAAGCTGCTGTCCTGGATGGCTTTCCAGAGTTGCTGGACCTTGACAGCACTGATCGTGAAAGTTGTCTCGGCAAGGACGGGACTGACTCCCCCGGTATTGTACCGCGTGCCGGTAGCGTGTCCGAGACCGTCAATGGTGATCGTGGTCGACTGAGACCAGGGGGCACGTCCACCGGCAGTCGCCTTGAGCAAGAAGTCCGCCGGCGGGGCCTGAGCAAATGCCATAGACCCCAGAGCCACCGTGAATAATGTCGCATTGACGAACAATCCGGAGAATTCTCCTTGCACTATTGTACCTTCCTCTTATGATGACAGAATCGATGCGATAACTTCGCCACGCTCCCGATGACAATCATCAGAATCCCCAGCGGACCAGGAGCAATTTCTTCGATTGCACGACGTTTCCTGCATGCATGCGATACACATAGACCCCACTCGCCAATCTCGATCCATCGAATCGTACCGAATAGGTCCCCGGAGCCTTCAATGCATTTACCAGCACTTCGACCTCCCGGCCGACAAGATTATAGACAACGAGACGTACCTCACTAACCCCTGGCCCCTCGTCCCTTCTAATGTGTAACGAATGGTCGTCGTCGGGTTGAGTGGATTCTCCGACAAATGGCTGCCCGGTAATGATTCGAATCCTTGAGCTTCCCGAACTGAGCTCACCGAAGCCTGAGGTGAATGCCGACCAGCCGACCACGACATCTTGTGCCAAAGCGGGCATTCCGACCAGGCCCAACAAGAAGGTGAGAACGAGGCTTGGGATG
>CAVVZZ010000007.1:0-288999 GCA_963752915.1 Ignavibacteriota bacterium | reverse complement strand
AGATAGGGTATGAACTGCCTCACAATATGACTGCATCTCTCAAGGTGTACAATTCACTTGGCCAGGTGTTGTCCACCCTCTTCAACGGCGATCAGGAGGCTGGATATCATGAAGTAACCTTCGACGGAACCAGCTTTACCAGTGGGGTCTACTTCTACAGATTGACCGTCGGCAGTGTAATCCGGACCAAGAAGCTATTGATCTTACGATGAGCCTTCTCGTTGGTCGAAGGGTTAGCACGAAGCGGTTAGCCGTCAAATCACAGTATGGAATCCTAACACGATGACACTTCCCGAGGATTTCGAAGTTGAGACCTCACATGAAGGAGTCTGCATGAGGCCATAAGATATTCTCGCCATGCACTGTAAGGCGCAGAGAAGATCCGCAGTCATGAAAAGAAAGTGAGTCAATCTGGAATCTGGTACTTAGAGAATATGCTTGGTGAAATGGACCGTAAGATGAAGAGAATCCTATTCTTCCTTTTTGTGCTTCATTGCACTGGCTTGTCGCAGCAGTGGTCGTATCTCGGTCTTGGCGCGGAGAGCATCCAGACGATCGCTGTCGATTGGTCGAACCCTGAAATCCTCTATGCCGGTTCTACGGGAGGGATTTTCCAGAGCACGAATGCCGGGGCAAGCTGGGACACACTCAAGAGCGGCATCTATGTGAGGACGGTTGTGATCCATCCGAAGATGCCCAATATTTTGTATGCGACCTGTTCCGGTGCCCCACGGCCGGTGGTGTACAAGACCACCGATGCTGGCCAAAGCTGGTGGGAAGCAGACAGTGGCCTGACCGACTCGAGCCTCCCTCCGTCGGATCCCGGGCCCTTGGCGATCGATCCCGAGCATCCCGATACGCTCTACGCCGGCACGGCGGGCGATGGACCCTGCGGGCTTTACAGGAGCACCGACGGCGCTCAGACGTGGGCTCGCCTTCCGGACAGCGCCGGTCTCGGCTTTGGCAACGGGGTGACTGCCGTGGCAGTTGACCCCCGCCAGCCGACCACCATTTATGTGGGCATCAATGGCACAGGCGACCTCCTGCGCTCGACCGACGCGGGGCAGAGCTGGACACGGGTGCTGCCGGGAACAGTGGCGGGACTGACTTTGGCGATTGAGTTCCATCCCACACTCCCAGGCACTATCTACCTGGCAACGACTGGCGGTGACAGTTATCTTTGTGGGTTCTTTCGGACGACCGATAGCGGCCACAGCTGGGACAACCCCACCGGAGGCTTACCCGAGACCTTGATGGTGCGTGCCGTCAAGGTCCTGCCCGATTCCAGCGATCCAGAGATGTATCTGAGCGGCTACTGGAAAGGCCGGGGCGGCATCTTCGAAAAGCCGCGGGGAGGCCCCTGGCAGGCGGTCAGCTTTCCTCATAACCCGGGGTACTTCAACACGCTGGCCTGCTCCGGGGGCACGCTCTATGTCGGGGGGACGGGGGTCTATGTCAGAGAGTCCCCAACCTCTGTAACGACCCCTTTGCGGGTGGCTCCTATGGCTTCACGCTGGAGCCAAACTACCCGAATCCGTTCAACCCTTCGACCACGATGGGCTATAGGCTTGCCGAGCGCTCGGCCATCACGCTCGAGGTCTTTGATAGCCAGGGGCGCCGGGTGAAGATGCTCCTGAAGACAGAGCAGTCAGCAGGCCGTTACACGCTCCGCTGGGATGGACGAGATGATCAGGGAAGACCAGTAGCCTCCGGCGTTTATTTCTGCCTCCTACGGGCCGGAGGCCACCTCACGGCGCGGCCAATGCTGCTCCTCCAGTAACTCCTACACCCACATACCGAGCACCACCACGCAGTCTCATCTTCCGAAAGGGTACATCCATGCGTTGTTTCCCACGTCCTTTTTCGCTCCTGCTTTTGCTCTCGATTATGACGTAGCGTTTTCCTTGCAGAACTTGCATGCCCAGGGGGCGAGGATTGGAGGAAGGCTCATCAATAAAGGTACATGGAAGGACCGGCAAATCGAATATGTGGATGGTCTGGTGGCCATTAAACTCAAGCCCGGGGTTCAAGCGCAGGCCCTCCGTGCGGAGCTTAGCTCACTGGGTGCTTCTCTGGCCAAAGATTTCGACAAGCTCGGCTGGGGCCTGGTGGAGCTTTCCGGAGGGAGCGATGTCTTTTCTGCCATCGATTCCTTGCAGAAGAGTGCCTTGATCGGAGCGGTCGAGCCGGATCAAGTAGGCCATGCCGGTTGGACTCCCAATGACCCGAATTTTTCCCCCATTCAATGGGCGCTCCTTAACACGGGTTATTATCCTCTATCGAGGGCGGGCGCCGACATCCATGTAACGCAAGCATGGGACATCACCCGTGGCAGCTCAAGTGTTACGATTGGGATCTTAGATACAGGCATCCCGATCATTAACGGTCAGTTGTGCCACCCGGATCTCAGCAACTCCTCCAGGATCACAGTTGGCCCAGACTACACTGATGACTCACTTGCTGGAGACCAGAACGGTCACGGCACGCATGTTGCGGGAATCGCCGCGGCAGAGACGAATAACTCCACAGGAATTGCAGGCGTTGCAGGCGAATGCAACGTTCTGGCTGTGAAAGTGCTAGACTATACTGCCGCTATTAGGTCCTCTTGGGTCAGAAGCGGCGTAATAAGTGCAGTCGATGCTTCAAGCGGCTCACTGGTCAATCCATGAAGAATTTGGATCGCTCGGATATCCGCCTACGAGAATCCTGATATTGTCACCGATGTTCGGAATCGTCGTGTTTTCTCTGTTGACAATCCTCCATGCGTTTAGTAAACCCCATGGTGGTCCATTTGCTCTGTTCATTCACATCGCCACTTCATCTGATGATTGTAAGATGGAGTGGCGTTTTCCTTTAAATGCATGGACCTTTGAAGGTAGCACACTTGAAAGGAACCACGACGATGCGACGCATATGCTGCCTTCTGTTGATCTTCGTTCCGGGCATCACCCTGGGTCAGCAGTGGAAGCTGCTCGGTCTGGGATCGGAAAACGTCCAGTCGATCGCGATCGATTGGTCCAATCCCAAAATCCTCTATGCCGGCTCATGGAACGGGATTTTCAAGAGCACCAATGCCGGGGCAAGCTGGGATACCCTCCTGAGTAACACCTATGTGAGCGCGCTCGCGATTCATCCCACCAAGCCCCGCACGCTCTACGCCACAGGGGCAATCACGGGAGGTCCGGTGCTTCTGAAAACCACCGACGCAGGCAAAAGCTGGGCGGAGGCTGACAGCGGCCTAAAGAACCCCCCGGGCTTCAACTGGAACTACCCCGGGCCGCTAGCCATCGACCCCCAGCACCCCGAGACGCTCTACACCGGGACCAGGAGTGAAGGCCCCCAAGGTTTCTTCCGCAGCACTAATGGAGGAGCCATCTGGACGAAGCTCGGCCAGACGACGAGCCTGGCCGACGGCGTCACGGCCACTGCCGTCGATCCGGAGAGCACAAGTACCATCTACGCTGCGGATCAGCTCAGTGAGCTCCTCAAATCCACCGACTGCGGCCTCTCTTGGACGGTTCTTTTGCCGGACGTAGGGTACTGCCCCTTGATCGTCTTCGGTCCCGCCTTTCCCCCCGCCACACTCTTTGTGACGGCAAGTAAGACGTCAGGCAACCCGTGGGGACTGTACCGGAGCACGGACGGCGGCTTGAGCTGGGATCACCCGGCGGCGGACTTACCCGCCGTGTCCTCGGTGCTTGCCCTGGCCGTCCCGGCCGACTCAGCAGATCTCGAGATGGCGCTCATCGGGCAGGCATCGCAAGTGCGGGGCACGATCTTCGAGAAGCCGCGGGGAGGGCCCTGGCAAGCGGTGGTAGTCCCCACTGGCTCAGGATCCTTGAATACCCTGGCCAGCGCCGGCCGCACCGTCTATGCCGGGGGACCCGGCGTCTATGTGAGAGAGCTTCCGACTTCCGTGGCAACGCCATCGCAACCGGTCCCCTCCAACTTCACGCTGGAGCCAAACTACCCGAATCCGTTCAACCCGACAACAGTGATCAGTGCACAGTGGTCAGTGACGAGTGATGTGCGTCTTGTGGTCTATGACCTTCTTGGTCGTCAGGTGGCGATGCTGGCAGACGGTCGATATCCAGCAGGGGAATACTCTTTTGCGTTCGACGGGAGAGGATTCGCAAGTGGTACATATTATTATCGACTTGCTGTAGGGGGGAGTGCAATGGTGAAGAAGATGGTCCTCGTAAAATAGGTGGCGAGAGTCAATCTTGAGTTCGTGCGATTAATAGATTTCTTGAGAGGGTTAACAAGGCGGTTCGCAAGCCAGACACAGGAGCCAGACACAGGTGCCAGGCACAAGAGCCAGACTCACGGGTTACTGGGCGGTCGTGCACCATCCCCGAAGGAGGGATCGCAGAAGAGGTGACCATCAATGTGTATCGGTGAAGCGAAGATGAAAATGGTTGCCTAGGCAACCATCTTTTTATACCGTGACTTGGTACCCCAGATACACCGTCGTCGTCGGTTCACCAGCGACGCTGTGCCCGAGCGAAAAGAGAATGTGGTTGTGTTCATCGAGGTTGACGAACCCGCCAAGGCTGAAGTCGGCGGCGTTCGATCCGTCGGGCGCGTCGGCAGAATGGTAGTAGAATTCGCCGCCGAGTGAGAGCACCTCCGAAAAATCGTATTGCGCCTGCCAGCCGAGAAACACCCAGTTCTTCGCGTCACTCCCCGGATTGTACCAGTATCCTCCTCCGCCATACGTCGTGAGATTTCCCCCACGATTTTTGAAACCAGAGCGGGAGATACACTTGCACCGTGCCGCTTCCGAGCTGTTTGTCCTTCGCGCCGGTGGGCACCTCGACAAGCGGAAAGATCCCGACTTGCGGCAGGCCTTCCGTCTCATCGAAGAGCCGGTACTTCACCCCAAGCTCAGTGTCCGAGTAGCCGTAATGCCTGACGTCGCCGGCGCGAACGTATTCGAGTGGGGCAACAAGGTGGAGCTGCACGTTGGGGAACGCTCCATAGTTGACCTCGACGTGCGGAAGAGTAGCGCTCGCCATCTGTCGGAGATGCTGCTGTTCCGAGGCCAGATAGAATTCCCAGTGATGGAAATCGACCGGTTCAGGATCGTCGGTAAAAAACGGGGGGCCGGCGAACGTCGTTGACACACCCGCCAGAAAGAGAAGGAAGGAAACAATATTCTCGCAGGAGGTCCCATGGTCATCGTTGAAGTCCCGGTTGATACCACGTGTTGCCGTTGAATCGCGGTCCTGGCCGCAATCCTCTCTCATAACAGCAACGCCACACCGAAAGATTCCGGAACCGGGCATCCCGCAGGACTCCTACAGGATGCGCTCAAGAGGGACCTGGAACAGGCGGATCTGGTCGTCCGCGCGCTGGACCTCTGCATTCGCCGCGCGGATTTCCTTGATGACCTCTTCGAGCACCGCCTCCGATTCGAAGGCGATCATGGTAACGGAATTCAACGTCGGGAAACTTCTCGTCCCCAAGTGGGCTTCCGTTCCGTGCCCTTTTCCTTTGACATGTTCCCACCGGGTATAATAGTCGACCCCGAGCCGCTCGAGAAGCTCCATGATCCTCCCGGTGTACACATCATTATGAATGAGGAATGCGATTTTCATAGCCAGCGCGGTTTTGTTCGAAGCAATGCATCACGATCTTCCACCGGATCCGGAAGCGGAACCCATCCGCAGCCGTGGGAGAAGCCGCAGGACTGCGGCATACAGTTTCTTCAGTGAAGCGTCTTCAATCAGCGTGTACACGACCGGGACGACGAACAGCGTGAGAAGCGTCGAGGTAATCAGACCCCCGATCACCGTCTGCCCCATTGGCGCACGCATCTCGCTTCCTTCACCGACGCCGAAGGCAACGGGCATCATGCCGAAAATCATGGCGAACGTCGTCATGAGAATCGGCCGGAGTCGGGTTGCGCCGGCGTTCACCAGCGCTTCCGTTCGCTCCATCCCCCTGTCCCGGAGAACGTTCGTATAGTCGACGAGCAGGATGCCGTTCTTCGTCACCAGGCCCATCAACATAATGATGCCGATGAGCGAAATCACCGAGATCGCACCTTTAAAGAGGAGAAGCGCAAAGACCGCGCCGATCAGCGACATCGGAAGGGCGAGCATGATGGAAAACGGATGCGTGAAACTTTCAAACTGCGCCGCAAGCACGATGTAGACGAAAATGACGGCCAGCCCGAGGGCCAGCAGAATGTTCTGGAAGGACTCCGCCTGCATTTCTCCCGATCCTGTAACGCCAACGCTGTATCCGGCAGGAAGCTGAAGTTGCTGTACCTTCGCGAGGACGTCGCCCAACACCTCTCCAAGGAGTCTCCCCGAAAGGTTCGCGTCCAGGCGGATTTCGCGCTGACGATCGAACCGGTTGATCTTTGAAGGACCGGAACCGAGCGTCACCGACGCAACATCGGTTACCGGGATGAGAAGTTTTTGTTGCGGAGCCCCATCTTTCGAGCTCTTGATCGTGAGGCGTCGGATATTCTCGGGGGTTGTCCGATCCTGCGCAGCCAGTTGAACGCGGACATCATACTGCTCTCCGCCTTCGGCGTACTGCGTTGCGACCGCTCCATCCACCATGGCGCGGGTGTCCCGGGCGATCTGGGCAACATTGATCCCGAGGTCGGAGGCCTTCTCACGGTCGATTGCAATGCGCATCTCCGGTTTTGAGATTTCCAGGCTATTCTCGATATCAGCAGCGCCGGGGGTGCGCCTCATGATTGTCTCAACCTGGTCGGCGATGCCCTTGAGCACCGTCAGGTCTTCGCCGCGGACGCTCAGGATGACCGGCTTTTGCGCGCCGCCCGGACCGCCGCCGGTGAGCAGGCTCAACGTTGCCCCGGGAGTCATCGCGAGCGAATCGCGCAGCTCGCTCATAATCTGCGCCTGACCTTCTTTGCGTTCGCGCTTCTTCACCAGTTTCACAAGAATGTTTCCCTTGGTGACCGGGTCGTTGCCCGCACCAATCGTCGTGAGGGTGGTGATGACCTCCGGTCTGCGCCGCAAGGTTTCCTCGATCCGCCGACAGATGGTGGATGTCTGTTCGAGTGAACTTCCCGGAGCGGCGGTCACACCGATCGTGAACTCACTCTGGTCCATTTCCGGAAAGAACGATCCCCCGAGATAGCGCATCAGGAAAAAACTCAGGATGAAGGTCCCGAAGGCAATGCCGAGCACCTTCCACCGGTTCGCGAGCGTCCACCGGATCGCTCGGCGATAGCGTCCGCTCAGCAGGGAAAACCCGTGGTTGAAGAAGTAGAGTCCACGTCGCCAGAGCGTGCCGGAATTCGTGAGTTCTTCATCTTCCTTCTTCAGCCATCGTGACGAAAGCATCGGGGTAAGCGTGAAGGCAACGAAAAGCGAAACGAGGACCGATACCGCGACAGTTATGCCGAACTGATAGAAGAACCGTCCGACAATGCCCGACATGAATGCCACAGGAACGAAGACTGCGACAACGGTGAACGTCGTCGCCATGACAGCCAGCCCGATCTCACTGGTCGCCGCTTTTGCCGCTTCGAGCGGCGTGGCGCCTTCATGCATGTGACGGTAGATGTTCTCGATGACAACGATGGCATCGTCGATCAGGAGACCCACAGCGAGCGAAAGGGCCATCAAGGACATCACGTTCAGCGTGAAATTCAACGCGAACATGATAATAAAGCTGGCGATGATCGACGTCGGCAGGGCGATGGCGCTGATGATGGTCGGACGAAGATTGGCCAGGAAAAAATAGACCACGATAACAGCAAGAAGCCCGCCATACAGAATATCGAACAGCACGTCGTTCACGGAGTCGCGGATGAAGGTGCTGTTGTCCTTGGCGATCGTGATCTGGAGATCGGCCGGGAGGTCCTTCCGTAATCGTTCGAGCTGGGCTTTCAGCGCTTCCGCCACGCGGACGGTATTGCTGCCGGACTGCTTCAAAATGTTCAATCCCACCGCGCGGTCGCCGTTCACGCGTGCCATGCTCGTCCGTTCCTTTACCCCGTCCACAATCTTTGCCACTTCGGAGAGGTGAACGATCTTCCCGCCCGGGCTTGTCACGATCACCGAATTGAAATCGTCGACGCTCGTGTATTTGCCCATCGTACGCAGAAGAAGCTGACGTTGTCCCTTGATCAGATTTCCAGCAGGGACTTCGACATTGGCCGCTCCGACGGCCATGATGATGTCCTGGATCGAGAGGTTGTACGCCTGCATCTGCGAAGCATCGACCTGCACCTGGATCTCCCGTTCCGCACCGCCGACCAGATCAACGGAGCCGACACCGGGGACATTTTCGAGACGTTTCTTTATCACATCCTTCGTGAAGGTCGTGATGTCCTTTTCCGGTCGTGCGCCCGAGACTGTAAGTTGCATGATCGGAAGACTTGCGGGATCGAACCGCTGGATCACCGGGTCGTCAATATCGTCCGGGAGATTCGCCCGAACCGCGGAGATCTTTTCGCGGACTTCCTGCGCGGCTTGCTTTCCGTCAACCTCCAGCTTGAACTGGATGATGACGATGGAGATCCCCTCCTGCGAAACGGATTGGATATGGTCCACGCCGGCGATCGTATTGACGGCGTCTTCGACCTTCTTGGTGACGTCCGATTCGATTTGCTCGGGTCCGGCCCCCCGCAGAACCGTGGTTGCGGTAACGTACGGAATGTCGACGTCGGGATACTGGTCGACGTTCAATTTGATATACGAGAACAGTCCCAGGACGATGAGGGACAGGATCATCATTGTCGCGAACACCGGTTTATCGATCGATACATCAGCAAGTTTCATTGAGGACGGTTCCTTACAGTCAGGGTCAGAATGGGTTCCATGGCGCTAGCGGGTCACAATCGAGACGACAGATCCGTCTTTCAGTGCGTTGGCGCCGATCGTTGCGACGGTGTCGCCGGGATTCAATCCCTGGAGGATCACTGTCGCATCACCGTTGCTTACGCCGGTGACCACGGCTTGCGGGTGCGCAACACCGTTCCGGATCAGGAAGACGCTGCTCGTCGTCCCGTCGCTCTGGATGGCAGCATTCGGGAGGACGACCGGCGTTCCTTCCGGCGAAACTTCGACGGTGATGGTGCCGAACATGCCGGGCTTGTACCAACGGTCGGGTGTGTTCGGGAAGAGGACTTTGATCTCGAACGAGCGCGAGCGCACGTCCGCGGACTTCGATATCTGCAGGATGTTTCCCGTTGTACGGGCCGCGGGATTCATCTCGGACGAGACGACGACGTGTTGCCCCGGCTTGATGTTCGCGACATCCGTCTCATTCATATTGAAGGTGATCTTCATCCGGTCGATCCGCGCAACCGTGGAAAGGACGGCGCCGGGTGCCGGCAATTCTCCCACGTTGATATTGATGGCGGTAACAACGCCGGCAATCGGGGTGGTCAGTTCGACCGCGCTCCGTGCCGCGTCAAAGTTCGCTTTTGCAACATCGTACGCCGTCTGAGCTCCGTCCAGCGTTTGTGCGGAGATGGCACCCTCGGCATACAATGATGTCATACGCTGCGCGGTCTTTTCGGCGTTCCGGTAGCTCGCTTCGGCCTGGTAGTATTGGGACGTCGTCCCGCTTTTGTCGAGCGCGACGATCGTCTGCCCGGCATGGACAGGGGTGCCGACGCGCACCGGGAGCGCCGTGACGCGTTCGGATAGCTTGGCCACGATGTTCGCCTGGTCTTCCCCTTCAACGGAGCCGGAGAATGAACGCGAGACGACGAGCTTCTGCCGCGATGCGGAAGCCACTTCAACGGGGACGATCCGTGCCGGCTGCTGCGACTGAGGGTCGGACGCGTTGCGTTTCTCCCCGCCACAACCGGCAAGGAAGGGCGCAAGAAACAACACGAAGGGTGCGACGACTGATGGAGAGAGAGTTTTCATTTCAATATCCGGTGTGATTATTCGTGTTCGCGACCCACAGCCTCGGCCCAGACGGCCTTGGCCACGAGGTAGTCATAGAGCGCCTGGGCCCTGTTCGTTTGCGTGCGGGTCATCGCCACCTGGGCGTCAAGAAGCTCCAGCTGTGTTCCCACACCGCTCGTGTAACGGGTTTGGGCGATGTGCACGGCCTTCTCCGCCTGCTGGATGTTCCGGTCCTGACCGTACAGTCGTTTCTTCGCTTCCGCCATGTTGAGCTCCGCGGCCTGTATTTGAATCTTGAGGCCTTCCTCGGCTTTGAGCCGGACGAAGCGGACCTTCTCATAGTCGGCGGTCGCTTGCTCCGTTCTGGCATTGGTCCGGAACCCATCGAACAACGGGAAGGAAAGCTGCAGGCCGAGACTCAACGAGTTCGCCCAGAGATAGTCCTTGAAGCGGAATGAATTGTCCTGCGTCTGCCATTGATAGGAACCGATCAACGTCAGGGCAGGATAATAATTGGCCCGTTCGATCCCGATATTCATCTCCATCATGTTTTCCTGCAGGGCCAGGGCATTGATCGATGGATTGGAGCGGAGCGCCTGGTCCCGTGCTTCCGTCAACGCTTCGGCAGGAATGTCCTCGAACGCAAGCGTTCCATCAACGACGATCGCCGAGTCGAGAGGGAATGCGAGAAAGTTCTTCAAGGCATTGGTGGCAAGCAGGAGATTGTTTTCGGCGGAGGTCACCAGGGGTTCGGTGTTCGCCACCTGGACCTGGGCCCGGAGAAGGTCGAATTCCGCGGCGGTGCCGTTGCGATATTGCGATTCGACGTTCTTCAGGTTGGCACTGACGATTTCCAATCCCTGCGTGTTCGCCTTGACGAGTTCTTTTGCGAACAACACGCCGTAGAAGGCCTCCCGCACGCCGAGAACCACCTGGTCCACCGTTGCCCGGTAGTTCTTCTCGGAGTAGTCCAGATACGTGTTGGCGATATCGAGGGCGAGACCGACTCTCCAATTGAACAGGGGCTGCGTCAATTGCGCTCCCACCGCGTAGGAGTTGTCGGATCCGAGTTCGAGGACTTCGGTCTGCGTCGTGGGGTTGAACGCCGTGTTCGGCGGGAGAAACAACACCTGCTTCTTGATGTTCCGGAAATAGGTTCCTGAGAAGCTCAGGTTCGGCAGTGCGCCGGATCGGGCCTCGGTGACCTGGGCGCCGGCTTTCGCCCTGTCCCTGTCGGCGATCATCACATCCCGGTTGTGTTCTACCGCTATGGCGATCGCCTTCTCCAGGGTCAAGCCGGAGGGTGGAGCGGTCGAATCAGTCGATGACATTGTCCCGGCGGCAGTTCCCCGCAGCAGGAGAAGCACGACCGCGTAGAGCGTACTCTTGTGTCGGAGTCTCATAGTCTTCAATATTTCGAACCTCTGTTTGTCGCTCTCATCCGTTCCTCGATCTTGCGATGGAGGGTAAGCAGTATCTCTTGTTCCTTCCGGCTCAGCATGGAAAGGACGACATTCGCAAATCGCACTTGCGCATCGCGGCCCTGGTGGTATAACCGTTTTCCTTTCGCCGTAAGACGGAGTTGGATCACCCTCCGGTCTTTCGTTGACCGATCCCGCGAGACGTACCCCTCTTGTTCCAGGGAATCGATGATGACCGTCATACTGCTCACGGAAAGGCCGACACTCCGCGCAAGAGCACCCATGGTCAGATTACCCTTTTCCCCGAGCAGGTACACGACCGGCTCGCCGTGACGCCCCAGGGAGAGCGCCACCCGGAAGGCCTTCCGCTCATGCTCGACGAAATTTCTCCCAAGTGCGCGGATGCTGTCGATAAATTCAGCACCCCGTAACGGACCAGTGTTCATTCTTTTCGGAAAATGGATATTTCGAAAAATGAAATATATGATAGATACCGAATAACGTTGAGAAAGTCAAGACGCTGGTGAACGTATTCGGTGATGGAGGACAACGTCGGAGACGGTGGTGCTTCGATGAAAGGGGTGCGACTGAGGATGGTGCGACGACCGTGGTAACGGGGAATGAAGCCCCCGCTACCACGGTACCGATGTCTTCTTCCTACCCTTTGCTTTCCTTGGACTTGATGTGCTTAACGGCGTCTTCGGCCGCCTGGGCGCTCGGGTTCTCCTTGTCGGAGGCGATCGCTTCGAGCGTGGGGAGCAATTCTGCGCTGCCGTATTCGCCAAGGAAGCGTATCGACGTGGATCGGATGAAGGTATTCTTGTCCTGAAGAAAGCCGGAAAGTGTTTGCACCAGCCGCGGGCGCACGGAACTGTATCCGCGGAGAAGGTGGATGGCGGCCCACCGCGACCAGACATGATGGCCGGGTCCGATAATGGCGAAAGCTGCTTCCATGGCGCGTGCAGAGTCCACTGTGGCCAGCGCCGACAGAGCGGCATTCGCGATGCTGTTCCGGTGGGAGGGGAAGTGTAAATACGCCGCGATGGTGTCGGCCGAGTGCGCAGAGTCGGTCCTGGCAAGGGCGGCGAGCGACTGCGCGAGAACGTCGTTGCTGGAATCCCGGAAAGCGTCGAGGATGACCTGCCGCAACCCGATGTCGTGCAGGTCACCAAGATCCCGAATGGATGCCGCACGCACTGCCGGATCGCTGTCGTTCCTGGCCGAAAGGAGGGTGTTCGTGATCTCCTTGCGAAGAGCCGGATCGGTTGTCTTCATGGTGCCGAGCGCCTCGAGCGCTCTCCGGCGCACGTCGTGAAATGTATCATGCGTCGCGATCGAGCACAACTCCGGGACGAGGTCTGTGCTGTCTTTTTCGTCCTCCAGCGCCTCAATGGCGAGATACCGGTCAATCGCGTCGTTCGCGTGGGCGGCCTGGTACTTCCACTCATCGCGGGACTTGTCAAAGTGAAGCTCTTTCAGTGTCCAATCACCCTTGTCAAAGATGACCAGCAGCGGTTTTTCCCGGCACGGGAACGAGAACACCGTATCGGCGGAGTGGAGCCCGACAGAATATGTCGAGGACCCCGACGGCGTCGTAATCTCGATATCCAGCGGTACACGGAATATTCCGGTCAGGCTGTCCACATGTTGTGTCTGCTTCACCGACATCAGCACGGACTCCAGCGTATCGTTCCAGCGGTATGCCACGTCAAAGACCGGGTGCCCCGCCTTATACAACCACTGATCGAAGAACCAATAGAGGTTCTGCCCCGTCGCATCCTCAATGGCGGTCTTCAGGTCGTTCGTTTCGACCGGCTGGAATTTGTACTTTTCGATGTAGTAGCGGAGGCCTCTCCAGAACAATGAATCGCCGAGCGTGTGCCGCAGCATATGAAGGACGTCGGAACCGCGCGCGTAGATGTTCGATGTGTAGGAACCGATGCTGACGATGGGCTTTCTCCCCAGCGTCCTGTCCGTGTTGATTGCCGCACGCTGATTGCCGTACATGTGGAAGGTGAATTCATCGTGCCCCCTGCTCCACTCAAAATACAGAGGGTCGAAATACGAGGCGAACCCCTCGTTGAGCCAGAGGTGGCGCCAGTCTTTGCAGGTCACGACGTCTCCCCACCATTGATGGGCCATTTCGTGGGCGATGAGACTGACGGCATTCTGGTCGACGCGCGTTCGCGGGTCAAGCTGAATCCCATCGTCGATGAGTGTCGTCGCACTCGTGTTTTCCATCCCTCCGTACATGAAATCCGCTATCGCCACCTGGGCGTATTTCGCCCACGGATACGGGAAGCCGATGCGCGTATTGAAGAACTTCATAATGGCCGGGGTTTCGGCGAACGACGCCTTTGCATCAGCGACCCGGTTCGGGTAGACATAGTACTCGAGAGGCACCGTGCCCGAAGAATCGTGCAGAACAGTGTATGCCCCCGCTGCCAGCATGATGAGATATGAAGAGTGCGGGAGCTCCTGCTTCCAGTGGAATGTCCTGGTCGCGTGCGCTTTATCTTCTTTTACACTGACGAGTCTGCCATTGGAAAGCACAACATACGAGTTCCGCACGGTTGCGATGACTTCGGATGTCGCCTTGTCGTTCGGAAAGTCGTAGCACGGGAACCAAAAGTGGTTGTCCATATCCTCACCCTGCGTCCAGATCTGCCAGGGCTTGTCGGGTGAGGTGGAATCCGGTTGTACGAAGTAGAGCCCTTTGCGGGGGGTGCAGGAGTAGTCGATCGCGAGGGTCACCGTGTCCCTGTAGGAATAGGGTCGATCAAGGGTGATCTCCAACTTCTGAGGGTGCACCGTGAACTTGAGTGGCTTGCCGGAGAGGGCGACCTGGTCGACGTTCAGTTGTTCGGCATCCAGGCTGACTGTCGTGAGGGCAGAAAGAAACGGAACGAGCGTGATGGTGGTTCGGCCGCTCACGCTCTTGTGCTGCTCGTTGAACGAGACTTCGATCTTGTAGTGGACAACGTGGAAGGTTCTGCTGCGGGCCTCCCCGTAGGATGAATCCCTTACCGGGAAGAGCGATTGGGCCCGTGCGTTTGCGACGACGGCACAGACGAAAAGCACCGTGGCGATGTTTCGGAGAATCATGGAGTCACTCCGTCATGGGGATCGATCTGGAAATTATTCATCTTTTCTATACCACCGCCTCTGAGCCGCAGACAACCTTTTGGCGGCCCGCTTGGACTGGATGCGGGCAAAGACGTCGTGTTTGGCTTTCAGGTGGAACATCTCACGCTGGAGCTTCAGGTAGCTTTCATACCGCGAACTGTCGAGCGTCCCGTCTTCGAGTGCAGCAAGCACGGCGCAGCCGGGTTCAGTATCATGGCGGCAATTCCCGAACCTGCAACGGGCCCCGATCGCTTCAATATCGTCGAACGCATCCAGCATTCCGTCGCCTTCTCCCCACAGCCCCAGCTCCCGCAGCCCGGGAGTGTCGATGAGCATGCCGCCTGACGGGAGGAGGATCAATTCCCGATGCTTCGTTGTGTGCCTTCCCTTGCTGTCCGCATCCCGGACATCGGTCACCTTCATGCGCGCGGATTCGAAAAAGAGATTCACGATGCTGGACTTCCCGACCCCGGAGGAACCCAGAAGCGCCCCCGTGAGGCCTTCATGGAGACACGCGGCGAGCTCGGGGAACCCTTCGCGCGTCTTCGCGCTCATCGCGAGCATGCGGACACCCGGTGCCGCCTCAGCGGTCAGCTGGAACGCCGTTTCAATGTCACCGCAGAGGTCCATCTTGTTCAGCACGATCACCGGCTCGGCACCGCCTTCGCGCGCGAGGACGAGATAGCGCTCGATTCGTGACGGGTTGAACTCGCCATCGAGTCCCGAGACGAGAAACACTCTCTCCACATTTGCCGCAAGAACCTGGGCCTGGGTTTTCACGCCGGCGACTTTTCTGATGAACCGGCTTTTTCGCGGAAGCAGATCGATGATCCGTCCCGAAATCCCGTCCGCGCCGGGCTCAACGCATACCCAATCACCGATTGCGGGGAGATCTTCCGCCCCTCCGGCGAGGTGTTTCATGCGCCCGGAGAGAGAGCACAGCAACACTCCGCCCGCTGTCATCACGCTGTAGGAGCTCTGATGCACGATGATTCGCCCGGGCGCACATGATGCACCGGATCTCCGGGAGAATTCTTCCGCAAGCGCAGGGGTCCATCCGTATGTGGCGAGGCCTGTCACGTATGTAACAACCCAGTTTGAATTTTCGTATCTTCAAATCTACCAAACCTCGACCTTACCCACAACCGCAAATCCTTCAGAATTCCTCCACAATTCGGGGATCATTCCATGAAACGGTACCTGGCTATTCTGTTCACCATCCTACTCTGTCTCAGTCCGGCGTACTCCCAGCTCCCGCCGATTATTGACCGCGAGCTCTTCTTCGGGGATCCTGAAATCTCGGGTGCCCAAATCTCTCCGGACGGAACATTTATCTCGTTTCTCAAACCGTTCCAGGGGGTCAGAAATATCTGGGTGAAGGAACGTTCGGAGCCGTTTGAGAAAGCCCATCCGATCACCGCGGATACTGCACGGCCGATCTCATCGTACTTCTGGTCCCGCGACGGCAAATTCGTCCTGTATGTTCAGGACAAAGGGGGAGATGAGAATTATCGAATCTATGCCGTGGACCCCAAGGGAAAAGAATCCCCCGTCCCGACAGCGCGCGACCTGACGCCCCTCGAGAAGGTCCGGGCGGAGATTATCGATGTCCCGAAGTCGAGCCCGAACGAAATCATCATCGGCCTGAACGATCGGCGAGCGGACCTCCACGATGTGTACCGACTGAATCTCACCACGGGAGAGCGGACACTTCTCCGAAAGAACGATCAGAACATTGTTGGATGGACAACGGATCTCAAGGGTGACCTTCGTCTCGGCATGCGGCTGACTGCCGACGGAGGAACGGAAATTCTTCGCCTTGATCCCGACACACTGATGCCCATCTACACCGTCAATGCGGAGGAGACATGCTCCCCGTTGCGGTTCACCCCGGACGGCAAGAAGTTCTACCTCGAAACAAACAAGAACCGCGACAGGGTGGAGCTTGAGTTGTTTGATCTCTCGACGGGAAAGAGCGTCCTGGTCGACACGGATCCGCAGAAAGAAGTTGATCTCGGGCAGGCGTTCTTTTCGGACGTTACCAACGAGCTTGTCGCCACGTTCTACGTTGGTGACCGGCAAAGAGTCTATCCCAAACAGAAAGAATTCGCCGCGACGTGGGCCGCGATGAAGAAAGCCCTGCCTGCGGGCGAGATCGGTATCGGGAGCACAACCGCCGACGAAAATATTCTCGTGGCCACGATTTCCAGCGACGTCGATCCGGGGTCACGCTATCTCTTCGACAGGAAAACGGGGAAGGCCGAGCTCCTCTACCGCAGCAGACCGAACCTTCCATCCTCCCAGCTTGCGTCCATGAAACCGGTCCGCTACACATCGCGTGACGGCCTCGTTATCCCGGCCTATCTCGTTCTGCCGAAGGGCGTGCCGGCGAAGAACCTCCCGGCCGTCATGCTGATTCATGGCGGACCCTGGGCGAGGGACATGTGGGGCTACAACCCGGAAGCACAGTTCTATGCGAACCGCGGCTACGCCGTCCTCATGCCGAATTTCCGGGGGTCGACGGGGTACGGGAAGAAGTTTCTCAATGCGGGCAACAAGCAGTGGGGTAGAGGCTTTATGCAGCATGACATCACCGACGGGGTGAAATACCTGCTCTCGAAGAAGATCGCGGATCCAAAACGCGTTGGGATTTACGGCGGGTCGTACGGCGGCTATGCGACGCTTGCGGGTGTAGCGTTTACTCCGGATCTCTATGCGGCCGGCATTTCTTATGTCGGACCATCCAACATTATCACTCTGCTCAAATCCATCCCGCCGTATTGGGGGCCCGTCAAAAAGATCTTCGCGATCAGGGTGGGCGATATTGAGGATCCCAAGGATCGGAAACTCCTTGAAGACGAATCGCCGCTCAACTTCGCAAAAGACATCAAGGCGTCATTGCTGGTCATTCAGGGTGCCAATGATCCGCGCGTCAACAAAGCTGAATCGGACCGGATCGTCATGGCACTTCGCGACCTCGGACGCCCCGTGGAATATCTTGTCGCTCCCGACGAAGGACACGGCTTCGCAGGGAAACTGAATCGTCTCGCCGCGTACACCGCGATGGAACGCTTCTTCGCGAAGCATCTGGGTGGAAGGTTCCAGGAATCGATGACCCCCGAAATTCAGGGCCAACTCGCGAAACTGACGGTCGATGTCTCCACGCTGAAGGTCGCGGACAATACGGTGCAAGCACCGAAGAGTGTGTTCACGGCCGACCCCAGCCTCGTAAAACAGGATTCGATGACGTACATCGCAAAGATGTCGATGATGGGGAGGGATCTTTCCTTTACCGTGCGAAGAACCATCGCTCCGTTCGACATCTCCGGGAAAAATGGCTGGCGGGTCATCGAAACGATGGAGAGCGCGATGGGAACCGGCACGGACACGCTCGTGATGGATGGAACGACCCTCCTCCCGCTGAAACGATCCGGCAAGCAAGGGCCGGCAACCGTCGCGCTGACGTTCTCCAGTGATTCCATCAACGGGGTGCTTTCCAACGGCGGGCAAACCATGCCCGTGAACGTCAAACTCACCCAGGCAACGTTCCCTGATGGAGCGGGTCTGGAAATCCCGATCACGACGCTTCCCCTGAAGGAAGGCTATACAACAACCGTCGCAGTCTTTGAATTGATGCAGGGCGTCAAGACCATGAACCTTGTTGTTGAAGGGGTCGATCACGTTACCATCGGGAAGCGGGAGTATGATGCCTATCGCGTCAGTCTCACGAATCCCGATGAACCGACGACGGGGCAGAAACTCTGGATTGCGAAGGACACGCGGAAGCTCGTAAAGACAGAGATGAAGCTCCCTGCGACGATGGGAGGCGGTACCATGGTCAGCGAATTACAGTAACGATTTCAAGCGTTGCATGTTTTCCACATCTTCATGCATGTCCTCGCTCTTCTCCGTCTCCAGAATCTTGGGGACGGAGGAGAACCGGGGGTCGTTCATAAGGCTGCGAAACCCCTCCAGTCCGATCATGCCTTTCCCGATGTGTTCATGTCGGTCGAGTCGTGAACCGAAGGGTTTCTTTGAGTCGTTGGTGTGCACGACCGCAAGTCGGGACAGACCCACGATCGAGTCGAACGATCGAATGACCTCATTCCATCCTTCCGGTGTATGGATCGGATATCCCGCGGCGAACAAGTGGCAGGTGTCCATGCACACAGCCATTCTCCCTTTGTCCTCCACCCGGTCGATGATGTCCCGGAGATGCTCGAACCGATAACCTACGGTCGTCCCCTGACCCGCCGTCGTCTCGATGGTTGTCAAGACCTTGAAGTCGGGGGTTTGGTCGTGAATATGATTGAGGGATTCTGCGATCAGGCGCAGGCCGGCGTCTTCGCCTTCACCCAGATGGGCGCCGGGGTGAACGACAAGCGCATGAACACCCAGTTGTTCGCAGCGGCGGAGTTCATCTTCAAACGCTGCACGTGACTTCTTCAGGATCGAGGGATTCTTTGCACAGAGATTGATCAGGTAGGCGGCATGCGCGATCACCGGGCGCACGGTGGATGACGCGGCCGCATCCCGGAATCGTTGGATATCGTCGCCGGCGATCGGTTTCGCGGCCCATTGATTCGCATTCTTGACAAAGATCTGCATCGTTGTGCACCCGGTTGCGGCTGCCCGCCCGAATGCGGTCGCCAATCCGCCGGCGACTGAAACGTGCGTACCGAGTAGTTGTGGGGGGGTCATTGGAAGAACCTTCTTCGTGGGGAATGCGATGTTTGGGTGTTATCTTTCTCAAGACGGCATGCACAGAGCACACAAAATAGAAGGATTTGCCCAAGGACTCAAGTGAACTTCCAAGGCCCGCGGCCGCGCAGAATTCAATTGTTGTTTTCCATACCGAATTGTCCCAATTTGGGAACGCTGAAAGTGGCTCGCCGTGTTCTAACAAATGAATCGCAAATGATGAGGATGAGTCCCCACCGAAGAACAACAATCCTGGTCCTTCTGGTCTATCTCCTGGTAGGTCCGCTCCTCGAGATATCGCATACCGATGGGTTCAACGGGAGCGCTTCTCCTACCGCTTCGTATACCCAGAGTACGCGGGGAAATGTTCAAAGCCACATTCATGCTGACGGCAGACATGAATGTCTTGCTTGCGTGACCTCTGCCGCCCGCATCGCGGTACCGATCTCTTCGGGCCTTGATACCGGATATCTGATTTCTGTCGCTCCATTTCACCCACTCTTTCCTTGCCTCACGCTGACCCAGCCTGCGCAGATGTTCCCTGCGAAGCGGGGTCCTCCGGTTCAGTCCTGAACCCGACCGTCGGCGCCTCGTCGTTGAGGTGACTTCGACGTTTCCGTATTTCTGATGCACATCAGGGATGAAGCCCCGCGTTGTTGTCAGGGCTTGCACCCGCGGTACTCTTCGGGAGGGACTATGAGCAGGACCATGGCGACCTGGATATTCTTGGCCGGACTGGTATTGGGACCGGCAACGATCGCATCAGCGCAGTCAACTATCAATCCTCAAATCAGTGTGATCCCCCGTTTCAGAATGGACTCGAACGACGGCGAGAAACTCTCGCAGGGCGTGAGGGAATTCTCCCGGCCCGACTTTCAGTTTGAAGAGCTCGAGCTGGCGATTCAATCCTACCTGAATCCGTTTGCCCGGGGGGACGTCATCCTTACCATCCCCGGCCCCGACATTGAGAACAGCAAGCTCGGGATCGAGGAACTGTACGCAACCGTTCTTCGGGGGCTTCCGCTCGATCTGAACGTCCGTGTTGGGAAGTACAGGGTGGAATATGGAAAACTCAACATGGTTCATCCCCATGCCTATCCATTTATCACTCAACCGCTTTCGCAGGAGAGGTTTCTCGGCCCGGATGGATTGAACGATCTTGGCATCTCGGCGAGTATCCTTCTACCGACAGGCGATGTGTATTCAAAACTTACGGTGGATCTTCTCCGTGGCAACTCGGTGGGAGCAGCTCCGGGAATCGCCGATACGAGCGGCGCACGCCCGTTCTACGCGACCTCATCGCGCCTGATGGCGTTCTTCACCCTGAGCGACGAGTCCGATCTCGAAACGGGACTGAGCACATACACCGGAATCCACGATCCATACAATCGGGACCGGTTTTGGTATTTCAACGGCGACTTCAAGTTTAAGTGGCGGCACAGTGCATATACCTCGCTCGTGCTCCAGGGCGAATATCTGTTCAACACCCGTCATGCGATGCAGGATGCGCATGGCGTACAATTTCTCGACCCCCTCGGACACCCGGAGGAGCGGCTGATCCAGACAGGCGGCATGTATGTCTACGCCGACTACCAGTTCTTCAAGCTCTATAGTATTGGAATGCGGTATGATTGGTCCGAGACTCCATACAGCAGCACCGACAGGGCAAAAGGGGTGGCGGTCTTTTTCGGGTACTACCCTGTCGAAGAGACGCTTGGCCTCCGGTTTCAATACTCACACACGACAACGGAAACGGTTGCCAGCACGCAGGCGGTCAATGCGCTCGCGCTCCAACTTCTGTTTTCGCTCGGACCACACAAGGCACATCCGTTCTAGGAATATCGCCCCATTGCTTTTCACCGATTGAGGAATCGACAATGAACAAACTCGTATTCATGATTCTCCTGATGTTCGGAACGTGGACCGCCGATGCCACGATCAAAGTCGTGGCGGCGCTCCCCGATTTCGCCGACCTCACCCGTCAAATCGGCGGGGACAAAGTCAGCGTCGACTACATCGTGCGCGCCGATCAGAATCCGCACTTTATCGAGGTGAAGCCGAGCTACATGATGAAGTTGAAATCGGCGGATATCTATCTGAGCGTCGGGATGGAGCTCGATCAATGGGCTCCGCAGATCATCGACGGCTCGCGCAATGAAAAGATCGACGTCGTGGATCTCTCGCAGGGCGTGACAAAGCTGGAGGTCCCCGAACGCGTCGATGCCAGTCAGGGCGACGTCCACCGGTTCGGCAACCCGCACTACTGGCTAGATCCACGGAACATCCATGTGCTCGCCGGAGAAGTGGTCGACGCGCTGGCAAAGGTCTCACCCTCCGATGCGCAGACGTTCCGGGGAAACGCCGACGGGTACCTCAAAACGCTGGATGCAAAGATCGCTGCATGGCAGGCCGAGATGAAGCCGTTCGCCGGCGCGAAGATCATCACATTTCACAAGAGCTGGAGTTACTTCGCCAACTGGCTCGGACTGACGGTCGTGGGAGAGATCGAACCGAAACCCGGCATCGCGCCCAGCCCTTCGCATACCGCGGAGCTGATCGACATCGTGCGGAAATCCGGCGTCAAGGTCATCGTCGTCGAACCCTTCTACGATCTGGATGCCCCCAATCAGATCGCCCGCGTAACCGGTGCAAAGGTGGTCGTTCTTCCGACCTCCAGCGGGGGGAACGATCAGGCGAAGGACTATATCGGTCTCATTGACTATGATGTGACAAGTCTCATCAACGCATTACGCCAATAACAGCCACGCCGGGAATTTCCGGCGGCGACGGCGCACTTCTCATTTTTCGACGGAACGCATGCATTCATGACACCTTACATCGTTTTCGAAAACACCACCCTCGGGTACGGCTCAAAGGTCATCCTTCGCAATCTCTCGTTCACAATCGAAGAGGGTGACTATTTCGGGATCGTCGGTCCGAACGGCGCAGGGAAGACGACGATCCTTCGTGCCATCCTCGGTGTGTTGAAGCCTCTCTCGGGGACGGTCCGCTTTCAGAGTACGAGCGACGAACCGTTACGTATCGGCTACGTGCCGCAGCGCGATACGATCGACGACGTGCTCCCCTATACGGTCGACGAGGTGGTGATGATGGGACGCTATCGGGCGCTTGGGATGTTCCGGCATCCCTCCGCAACGGACCGCGGCGCGGTGGCAAAGTCGCTGGATCACGTCGGCATGAGCGATCTCGCCGGACACATCTTCAAGGATTTGTCCGGTGGGCAGAAGCAGCGCGTGTTGATTGCACGCGCGCTCGCCAGCGATCCGACCGTCCTCGTCCTTGATGAACCGACGAATGGAATGGACCTCCCGTCCCGGTTCTCGATTCTCGACTTGACGCGAAGGCTTCACGATCAGGACCGCCTGACGGTGATCATCGTGAGCCATCTTCTCGACGACGTCGCCAACCACGCAAGCCGCATCGCGATCGTCGAACAGTCGTTCTTCCAGGTCGGAGCGGTGGATGAGATCCTTACCGGAAAGAACCTGAGCGAGCTGTACGGGCTGCCCGTGGGCGTCGAAACGATCAACGGCCGGACAATTGTCGTCGCCGGAGGCTCCAATGGCGCCAGGTGATATCGTCTCCACCATTGTCACGGAGTTTCCGTATGCGCTCTACGGAAGTATCCTTGTCGGCGTTGCTGCTGCGTTTCTGGGTGTGTTCATCGTTGCGCGCAGGGTCGTCTTCTTCGGTGCCGTACTGACGCAGGTCTCCGTTCTCGGGCTGACGGCAACGTTTCTTCCGTTCTTTGCACTCCCGCACACGGTGGGCTCTCTCGTTGTCACCCTTGCCATGGTTGTGGTGCTTTCCCAGTTGTTGACCGGCAAGAAGATCCCGCGCGATGCAATCCTCGGATTTGTCTTTGTCTTTGCCGTCGCAGCGCGCATTCTCATCATCCAGAAGGCGCCCAAGGTCGAGGCTGCGGAGGTGGAAAGTCTGCTTCGCGGGGACATTCTCTTTGTTACCCCCGATCTCTTCTGGCTCATGGCGGGTGCGTTTGTTGTGGCGATGGCGCTGCACGGGTTGTTCGCGAAGGAGTTCACGCTGATTAGTTTCGATGCGGAGACGGCGCGGACACAGGGATACAAGGCGGGAATGTGGAACCTGATCTTCTACCTCAACGCCGGCATGATCATCGCGTTCGCAACGCACATGGTCGGCGACCTTTTCGTTTTCGGGTTTCTGGTGATCCCGCCGGTGGCGGCAACGCTAATTGCGAGGCGTGTTCGCTCGATCTTTGCGGTCTCCGTCCTCATCGGACTTATCTCACCACCGATCGGCCTCTTCTTCGCGTTTCTGTGGGATTTCCCCGCGTCTCCCACGATCGTGGCGGTCGCATCAGTTTTCCTTTTCATCGCGTTTCTTGTGTCGCGCATTCGACGTCACTGACATCGTGGCGGACTGATCCGCCCCGCGCCAATCCGGCCTCGTGCTGAGATTCTCATCCCCTACGTTGCGGCGCGTACTTCATCGCCGTTCGTCATCTCCGCAATCTGAGCCGATAGGCTCTATTCGAGGGTTCTTCGAAAAGAGGAACCATTGCACCGGTGGCTGTGTTAGTGTGACTGAATACAGGCTGTGCCGAATCGTTCCGAGGTCCGGGTGAGGCGGCACGGACATCCAGGTGTTCTGTTCTTACTCCTCGCTGGTCCGGAACTGGCTTTCGATCATTTGAATCGGAACCAAAGGCATTACCGTCCGGTATCCATATGAGGAGTTTTCATTTTAGGTTGCGCAGTGAATTGTGATCAGTTTCGTACCCTTATCACCCCCGCTGTCGACGAACGACTTGAAGGCGTCGATCGTCTGGCATTTGACATCCATCTGCAGGAATGCCCGGAGTGCCGGAGGCTCTTTGACATGGAGCAGTCGATCAAACGACGCATCCAGGAACGGGTCCCCCATCTGCCGGCCCCTGCCGAACTGCGCGAGAAAATCCTCAATGGCATACGCGATCTCTCACGGGAGGAACGCGCGCGACGTCCGTGGTGGAGGAAGATTCTCTCCGTTGGCTCAATTCCCGGCGTCAAGCCGGTCGCGATGATATCGCTCGCCGCGATCGCCGTGTTTATGTTTGTGACGTTTCAGTCCATCGACCCCGACGAAAGCGCATTGATGGAGCGCAATCTTGTCGAGCGAACCATTCACAGTTATCACGCTTTCCTGACCGGATTGACTGCGCCCCAGATCGTTTCCAGCGACCCCATGCAGGTGCAGGGATACCTCTCGCAACAGTCGGAGTGTGTGGTTGAAGTTCCTGTCCTGCACGACTTCACCCTTGTCGGCGGGATGACGAACGATTATCGCGGAGTCCGCGTTGCGCAGATCCTCTACCGTCGCGGCGGGACGGTGTTGACCATGACACAGGTTCCTCTCAACGCTGTCCTGCAGAACAATGCGTTGTCGCTCCCGCTGAAAGCCCGCAACGGACTTCTTCACTCCGGCTGGTTTTCGGACTCCCACGGCGATGGTGACGCCGTCGTCCTTTGGACGCGCGGCACGACGCTCTGCACGGCCGTTGCGCACATGCGCCGTTCGGAGTTGGAATCCGTGATGATCAGCACCGACGACTCCGCAAGCACCGTGTCGACCTGGTGACCCCCCATTCTTGACAAACCGTCTTTCTCTTTCTATATTTTGCTGGCAATGGCCCAAGGTGTCTTCAGACACCTTTTTCTGTCTAATCGGACATCGATTGAAAACGCATGCCGGCTGATTCCTCAACATCGGTAACAAACGGGAGCGATGCTTCCGACACCATTCCCTCCCGGCTTCCTGTGCTTCCGCTCAGGGATGTCGTGATCTTTCCGTCGATGATCTTTCCCGTCCTGGTCGGGCGGGACTCCTCCCTGAAGGCGGTCAACGATGCCCTCGAACACAACAAGTATCTCTTCCTGGCGGCGCAGAAGAACCCGTTGACCGAGGAACCGGGCCAGAGCGACATCTACTGGGACGGGACCGTCGCGAAGATCATTCAGATTCTCAAGCTCCCGAACGGGCTCATGAAGATCCTTGTTGACGGGATCGTACAGGCCTCGATCTCCAAATTCGTCACCAACACGAAGTACCTGGAAGCGTCGATCAAGGTGCATGATCAGCCGGTGCTGCTCGACTCCGAGCTTGACGCCCTTCTGCGACACACGTCCGCGCTCTTTGCAGAGTATGTGCACCTGAACCGGAATGTCCCGAGCGAAGTCCTGGTCGCCTTCGAGAACACCCGCGATCCCCGCCGGAAGCTCTTTTATATCGCGTCCAATATCCTCCAGAACGTCGAGGTGAAACAAAAGATCCTCGAATTAACCGGGGTCCGGGAGCAACTGCACGAGGTGATCCGCATTCTCAACTCGGAGATCGACGTCCTGAAGATCGAGAAGGACATCGACACCAAGGTGCACGATAACATCGCGAAGTCGCAACGGAAATACTTCATCCAGGAACAGATCCGCATCCTGCAGGACGAACTCGGGGAAGACGAGTCGAGCCCGGAGCTGCTGAAGCTGCGCGAAGACATCAAGAAGGCGAAGATGCCGAAGGCGGCGGAAGAGAAGGCGCTGGAGGAGTTTCAAAAGCTGAAGAAGATTCCGTCGCTCTCCCCGGAGTCGACCGTGATCCGGAGTTACCTCGACTGGATGATCGCGGTGCCGTGGTCCAAAAGAACGAAGGACAACCTGAGTGTCGAGCATGTCCGGAAAATCCTCGATGAGGATCACTTCGGGCTGGAGAAACCGAAGGAACGAATCCTCGAGCACATCGCGGTGTTGAACCTCGTCCGGGAGGTCAAGGGTCAGATCCTCTGTTTTGTGGGTCCGCCGGGCGTTGGCAAGACGTCGCTGGCGAAGTCCATCGCGCGTGCGATCGGCCGGAACCTCGTCCGCATCTCGCTCGGGGGCATCCGGGACGAAGCGGAGATCCGCGGCCACAGGAGAACATACATCGGGTCCATGCCGGGGAAGATCCTTCAGTCGATGAAACGTGCAGGCGTCGTCAATCCTGTCATGCTCCTTGACGAAGTCGACAAGATGAGCATGGATTTTCGCGGCGACCCATCCTCGGCCCTGCTCGAAGTCCTGGACCCGGAACAAAACAACACGTTCAACGATCACTACCTTGACATCGATTATGATCTGTCGAGGGTCATGTTCATCACCACAGCCAACGTCCGCTACCAGATCCCGCTTCCGTTGCAGGACCGTATGGAGATCATTGAGTTGCCGGGATATCTTCACCATGATAAGCGGGAAATCGCGCGACGCCACATTATTCCCCGGCAGCTTGAAGAACACGGTCTTGCGAAGCGCAACATCACGATCCTTGATGGTGCGATCGACAAGGTGATCGGCGAGTACACGCGGGAAGCCGGCGTCCGAAATCTTGAGCGCGAGATCGCGACCCTCTGCAGGAAGACGGCGAAGGAGGTGGTGGAAGCGAAACAGAAGGGGAAGAAGAAAGTGGCCGGCGTCACGATTGACGCGGCAAAGGTGGAGGAATATTTGGGCGTACCGCGGTTCCGCAGCCGGCAGCTGACGAAGGAACCGCGGGTCGGTTCTGTCACCGGCCTTGCCTGGACGAGCGTGGGGGGCGAGATCCTGAATGTCGACGTTACCGTCATGACGGGACCGGAGCGACTGACGCTCACCGGGCAGCTCGGCGATGTCATGAAGGAATCCGCCCAGGCGGCGCTCAGTTATTTGCGCGCGAATTCGTCGCGGCTCAAACTCCCCGAGAATTTTACGAAGGGGAAAGAGATCCACATCCATCTTCCCGAGGGATCGATCCCCAAAGACGGGCCTTCCGCCGGGATTACTATGGCGATTGCGCTCTATTCTGCGATCAGCGGCAAGCCGGCCCGCAGCGACACGGCGATGACCGGCGAAATTACATTGCGCGGCGAAGTGCTTGCGATCGGCGGTCTGAATGAGAAGCTTCTCGCGGCACAACGGAGCGGCATCGCCAGCGTTTTGATCCCTGCGGAAAATGAAAAGGACCTTCGGGAGATCCCGGAGAGGGTCAAAGAAGGACTTCGGATAACGCCCGTCAAAAGCATTGACGAAGCGCTTGCCATTGCCATGGCCAACGGGAAACCCCAGCATCCCAAGCGGAGCCGCAAAGGATGAGTGACTATATCGTCACTGCCCGAAAGTGGCGGCCGATGAAGTTTGAGGACGTCGTCGGGCAGGAACATGTGACCGCGACGTTGCGGAACGCCATCGCGACGCATCGTCTGGCCCACGCGTATCTTTTCAGCGGTCCGCGTGGCGTCGGGAAGACCACGACGGCGCGACTGCTCGCGAAAGTCGTGAACTGTGATCATCCCGAGGGGGGCAATCCGGACAACACGTGCGACAATTGCGTTGAGGTGAATGAAGGGAGGAGCTTCGACGTTCAGGAGATCGACGGTGCCTCGAACCGTGGTGTCGAGGAAATCCGCAATCTCCGGGAAGCGGTGCGGTACGCACCGGCAAAGGCCGCCCGCAAGGTGTACATCATCGATGAAGTACACATGTTGACGAAGGAAGCGTTCAACGCGCTTCTGAAGACGCTTGAAGAGCCGCCCGCGCATGTTCTCTTTATCTTTGCCACGACGGAGCTTCAGAAGCTCCCCGCAACAATCCTCTCCCGCTGCCAGCGTTTCGAATTTCGCCGTATCCCGGTCGACCGAATCAAGCAAAACCTCGCTTCGATCGCGGAGGCGGAACATATTTCTGTGGATGATGAAGCCCTCCAATTGATTGCGCGGAAAGGGGACGGCTCGTTGCGCGATGCGCAGAGCACATTCGACATGGTGATTTCGCTTTGTGGAACGACGGTGACCGGGCCGCTGATCATCCAGGCGCTCAATGTGGTCGATCAGGAGCTCTACTTCCGCGTCACGGACCTGGTCCAGGAACGGAACATCGCCGGAGCGCTCGCGCTGGTCGAGGACATCGTCGGGAGAGGGTACGACCTCAAGGAATTCGCCGACGGGTTAGTCGAGCACATGCGGAATCTGCTGATTGCCCGGGCGACCGGCTCGACGTCGCTCATTGAGGCGTCGGATGTGTACCGCAAGCGGTACGGGGAGGAATCGACAAAATTCAGTTCCACCGATCTCATGCGGTTTCAGCGTCTCCTCGCCGGGACTGCGGCATCGTTCCGCTGGGTCTCACAGCCACGATTCAGGCTCGAAGCCGATCTTGTGCAGCTGATGCAGCTTCCGACGGCCCAGGAGGTGGGGGAAGTCCTCAAAGACCTCGACGAGCTGAAAAAAAAACTTCATGAAGCTCCCCTGACGCCAGCTCCGGTCGAACGACCAAAGGCGGCTGCGCCAGCCCCGCCGCCAGCTTCGAGAGTCCGTCCCGGCCTGACGCCCTTGCGTCCGACTGCGATTGAGAACGCACCTGCTGATCAAACCCCGTCATCGACACCCCCGACCTCGTCGCGGGTAAGCGAAGGTGAGGTCCGTTCCCGGTGGAAGGAATTTGTTGATCTTGTCGGGAAGAAGAAGATTTCCCTCGGGGCTGCCATTGAGTCGAGTCAGCCCGTTGGGGTGAACGGCGCAATGATTCGGGTTCGTTGCACGGAACAATTTCACGCTGATCAGATCATGAGAAACCGGGAAGCTCTATCGGATCTTCTCTTCGAGGTGTTCCATGTTCGGGCCAGGCTCGACCCGGTAGTGGAAGCAGTGGTCGGTGGGAACCAACAGGCCTTAAATCAGCCTGCCGAAGAGGAGCACCCGATTCTGAAAGTGATCAAGAAAGAACTTGGTGCGCGGCCTGTGGAGTAGAGACGTCGACCGGTTTTGGGAGATAGGTCAAATATTTTTTCTTCGGTGTTCGGAAAACGGGGGTGCCCGCAGTATACTATATGAAGATACTCCGGTTGCCGACCCCGCGCTACAAATGCGGGAGGGCGCGGTTGGGGGGTGATCGGCTAAGGTCTTCTTGGACGGACGGAGTGCCGCTGGCGGGAGCGGCACTCCTTTTTTTTTCCCTTAGCGCTCCGGAGTGTGAGCACAGGGGGTTTTCTCGCGAGGAAGGGAAGATTTATCGCCGAATCTCGTTCCTTGATGCCCGGCACAAGTGCCAGACGCAGGAGCCAGGCACAGGAGTCTGGCTTGCGGCCGGCCAATCTTGCAAACTCTCACAATTCTTGCTAGGTTCTCTGCGCACGTGTCGAATGTCTCGCGGGAGGGAGGACAGCCGTGAATCCGACGATCAAGAGCCTGATTCTGTATGCGGCCAAATGCATTACTGGCGCGGCGCTGGTGATTGGACTCGGTGAAGTGATTCAATACCACGATGTTGCCTGGTGTCTGATTTCAGTTGTTCTCGTCCTCTCGCCCGATAGCAAGGAAGCGATTCCCCTTGCCGTCAGCAGAATCAAAGCCAATCTTACCGGAGGCTCTGCAAGCCTCCTCTGTCTTCTTCTGGGGCCACCTTCGCTCCTGACAGTCGGCCTTGCGATGGCGGTGACCATTGCCCTCTGCCAGCTCTTCCAAGTGATGCCGAGCAGTCGAACTGCACTGGCGGCGGTCATTATCGTGATGCTCCACGGACCGGGATCACACATCTGGGATGCAGCGCTCGAGCGAATTTCGGCCGTCGTCGTCGGATGTATTCTTGGTCTCCTCATCACATTCCTCTTTCATCAGAGAATGGTGGGACGGGCAATCGCGGTACCCGACAGCGCCGAATAACGAATGCCGCCGCGAAACATTCTGTACCGCAACGGCCGTGGACATTCATCCCAGGAAAAGGGAACGCTCTTGAAAACCCTCTCGATCATCTGCGCTCTTGCGATCGGCTTATCGGAGAGTGTCGCTCAGGGATTCTTTTCGGATTTTCTCCGGGCGGATACTCTTTTCACGGAGGGGAAATTCCTGGAGAGCGCACGACTTTATGTCTCCGTACTTTCACGCTCATCCGATATTCCGAATGGTGCCTACATTGCAGCGGCGATGAGTTACGCAATGGCCGGGAGCAACGATTCCGCTTTCGTTCTGATCGATCAGGGTGTGCTCCATGGCTTCAATCAACTGGAGGTGTTACAGAAGGACTCGAGCCTTGTCACACTCAGGCGGAACCCGCAATGGGCTTCACGGATGAAGGGTTGGGAAGAACGAATTCAACGGTCCACGAAGGAGCTTAACAAGTCTCTGCAGGAGGAGTTGTTGCAGATGGGGGCCGAGGATCAACAGGTGCGGAAATCGCTCCCGCCACCCACCGATTCTGCAAACACGAAAGTCATCGCCACGGCATTTGAGAAAATCGATCGAAAACATTCCGCGCGCATGTGGGAAATACTCCGGCAATATGGTTGGCCGGGATATTCCCTGGTGGGACAGGAGGGCGCCGGTGCCGCCTGGCTTTTGGTCCAGCATGCGGATTTGGACACGGCGCTCCAGGACACCAGCTTAATGCTCCTTTCAGCCGCAGCAAAGAACGGTGACGCAAGCTTCAGTAATGTGGCCTACCTGACCGATCGCGTGCTGACGAACCAGGGAAAGAAACAAATCTTCGGAACGCAGACACATTGGGACAGCGCCTCCTCCGGGTTCGTTCCTGATCCTATCGAAGACGAGGCGAATGTGGATAGCAGGCGAGAAAAGGCAGGACTGGGTCCTTTGGCGGAGTATCTTCGCTTTCTTCTGAAGATGTATGTCGGAAAATAGCGGATGCGGGAAATGGAGCCGCCTTGACTTTCTGTGGCTTTTTCAGGAATTTAGTAGTGGAGGTCGGGTTCGGTCCTTGAATCGCCTCCGGCATTTGTGTAGAGGAAATCCGCAGAGATCATACAGGACGAAGAAACGCTCTGATTCTTGGTATCAGGTCTTGATGCTTGTGCCTTCTTCGTCCTCGCCAGGGAAGCATCCCAGGTTCTCCCGGCGCTCTGTGGATTTTTTGTTCTGAAGGGCCCGATATGAAACGCTTCGCCTTGATCACCGTCTTTCTCGCTGTGCTGCCCGGCCTGGCCGATGCGCAGGTCGTGTTCGGCAAGTACGCCGGAGAATTTCTCGCACTCGGTGTCGGCGGTCGATCCCTGGCGATGGGAAGCGCGGCAGTCGCGACGACCGGTGACGTTACCGCCGGCTACTGGAACCCCGCAGGCCTTGCGCAAATCCAGTACCCCCAGGGGATCCTCATGCACGCCGAACAGTTCGGAAGTCTTGAGAACCATGACTACGTCGCCGTCGCGATCCCCTACGGCCCGAAGACAAGTCTCGGTTTCAGCGTCATCCGCCTGGGCGTCGACGACATTCCCAATACCGCGGGGGCCGGACTTGATGCCAACGGCAACATCACGTACGATCCTTCACAGTTTGCCCGGCTGGACTATTCCAAAATCACGACGTTCAATGCCGCAGACTGGGCGTTCCTGTTTACCTATGCACGGGCTGCTTCAGACGACTTCTCCTACGGCGTCAACCTCAAGATCATCAGGCGCGATATCGACACCTATGGTGCGACCGGGATAGGATTTGACGTCGGCGTCCTCTACAAAATTCACCCGCAGATCTCCGTGGGTGCGAATATTCAGGACATCACGACGACGCTCGTCGCATGGAACACCGGCCGCAAAGAGCTGATCGCGCCAACGGTGAAAGTCGGCGCTTCCGGCTACATCGATGCTCTTGCCGGCAGATTCACGCCTGCCGTGGATTTTGACGTTCGCTTCGAAAACCGGCGAACCGCCTCGATGTTTCACGTCGGCGCTGTCAGCTTCGATGTCCATTCCGGCATCGAGTACACGTTCAAGAACGTGGTCTCTCTCCGCGCGGGCTACACCGACATCAAAGCGCCGGCGTTCGGCGCCGGGATCCACCTGCCGAAGCTGAACATCGACTATTCCTTCCTGAAATTCGATAAGACCGACCAGCTCGGGGATACACATCGTATCTCGTTGATGTTCACGCTGGAGTCCGACCGTTTCAAGCGCGCCTCCGATTGACAGAAGGAACACGAAGCCCCGCATGACCCGGCCGTCATCCACTCTCCTTGCGTTGTGCATCGCTCTTCTTCTCTCCGGTTGTGGAGCGTCCCGAACCGCGACTGTTCCCTCAAAGCACGTCGTCACACCACCGGCGTCGGTCACCCCGTTTTCCGTTCCTTCCGGCTGGATGAACTTTTCCGCAGACTCGACCCGGAATACCCTGCTGTGGCTCGTCAAGAAAGACTATGCGGCCGAGATCGTCGTCGAGAACATCTTTAATGCGCCGAAGGCAACAGATCGTTCAGAAGAAGCGGGGGAGGTCGAAGCGATCGCGAGGGCGATCTTCATGATCGACAAAGGGAAGAATACAACGGTGATTGAGGAGCCGAAGAAGAGCGAATCGGGAGGGCAGATTCTGTGGCACTACCTCATGCAGAATACCTCGGGAGACCGGCTCCGGGTGGTTGTAGGACAGACGGTAAAATACGGTCTGGTGCGTTGTGCGGCGAGCGTTCGTCAAGCGGACGATCTTCGGGATGCGGCAAAGGTGCAGGACTCCCTGCTTGAAGGACCGGTACAGTAATTACTTCTCGTGGAGGACGACGATGTCCGAGCACTCGCCCGGCGCCATCGTCATGAACTGTGTGCAACGGTTCACATGCAGCCGCGCGGGATAATCGTTGGGTGAGCGGGCCAGGGCGCGCTCGAATGCGGCAAGTGATTTGTCCCACCGATGGTCGTGATACCACTTCATCCCCTCCGCATACTCGTCGAAAAACCGGAGAAGTTCCGGATCGACGATGGTGCCGCGATCGCCGAGGAGTTCGTACACCGCGACCGGTTCCGAGCGCCCCTTCACCGTGATGAGGTCCAGTTCCCGTCCTGAAATTTCCTCCTTCACCAGGTCGTACGTCCTGCCGCTGACCATGATGCTGGACCGGTACTCCTTGTTGGCTCCCTCCAATCGCGACGCGAGGTTCACGCTGTCCCCGATCACCGTGTAGGCGAATTTTTCCGAGGACCCCATGTTCCCGACAATCATCTCTCCCGTATTCACGCCGATGCGCATGTAGAACGGCGGTCTGCCAACTTCGAGCCACTTCCTGTTCATCTCCTTCAGCGTATCCCGCATGGCGATCGCGCTCCTGCACGCGCGCACGGCGTGGTCGCGTTGGGGGATCGGCGCGCCCCAGAACGCCATGATGGCGTCACCCTCATATTTGTCCAGCGTGCCGTCATGTTCGAAGATGACCGCCGACATCGTATCGAGATATTCATTGAGCAACTTGACGAGATGCTCGGGGTCCAGCGACTGCGAAATCGTGGTAAACCCCTCAATGTCGCTGAACAAGACGGTAAGTTCCTTGCGCTGACCGCCGAGCGTCAACTTCTCAGGGTTCGTGATCAATTCGTCCACCACCGAGGGACTGACATACGTGCTGAACATGGTCTTAATCATCGCCCGCTGTCGGCGTTCGGTCACGAGATTGTACGCCGTGGAGCCGATATATCCGGCAAGGACGGCCGCCATCGGGCTCACGACGGAAATGACGTAGTTGCGATTGACGAAAAGCCAGAGCGAGCCCCAGAGAACGCCGGTGAGCAGCAGCGCGACAAGGACGACACCGACCACCTCCATGAGAACCTGTCGACCACGCGCGCGATCGCGCAGCGACGCGGTGAGCATAAACGTGATCATCACCAGCAGCATCACCTCCGGCACTTCCACCCGCGAGGACTGGATCCTCAGGAAGTCATCGCGTAGAATATTTTCGATGACATTCGCGTGGATCTCCACTCCGTACATCTGGTTGTCTCCCCGCTGCTTCCCGCGACCGATCGAGACGGGGAACAGATCCTTGTACTCCGGCATGGTTACGCCGACCAGGACAATCTTGTTCTTGAACGTGCCGTCATACAAGTAGCCGTAGTCCGGATCGTCGAACGTATTGACGTCCTGGCCGGTCTTAATTTCCTCGACGGTCTTGAAGGTCTTGTCGTCGATCACATCGTGGAAATGGTAGTGCCGGAATGTCCCGTTCGGACCGTAGTAGTTGATCATCATCGACGTCGGATCGTACTGCGGGATTTCCCTCCCGGCATACAGGAACGATCGGCCGACACTCTTTGCGGTCGTGAAGGGAGGGAGTCCGAGCACCCGGTTCAGCACGGCGAAGGCGAAGGTGGGGACGGCGATCGTCGAGTCCTGGCCGACATCCATTAAGTAGAACGGCGTGTACAAGCGGTATTCCCCGTCGACGTCGCTTTGAATATTCACCAGGCCTACGGCGCTGTCCGTGGTGAAGAAAATATTCCCGTAATCGTTGCGCAGCAGGCGAAGCTGATACCGCTCCTGGTCCTGTTCCCGTTTCCCGGCAAGCACGACGAAGTGCGTTTCGCGAAGCGCCGCTCGCAATGAACTGTCTCCTGCAAGACCATGGATGTCCGGCGAATCGAAGATCAAGTCGATGGCGACCGCCCGCGCGCCAGCACGGTGAAGATTCCGCACAAGCCGGGCGTAGTAGTCGCGGGGAAAGGGAAACGGCACGGGAAGAGAGGCGTTTGCATCGTCCTGGATGTCGACGATCACAACGTTGGAGGAATCCTTGATCGTCTGGCTGACACCGCGATACAGGAACCGGTAATCGATGGAAGAGAGTTCGAGGCGTTGGAAGAGGCCGAGGTGAAACACGCTTTCAACGGTAAGCGCGACGACGATGACGCCGATGGAGAACGAAATAAGCGTGCGTGCAAGCCAGGACCGGACAGACGTACGCGTCATTGCGGGACGCCCGCGGAATTACAGTTCATATTGGTACCGAAGGCTCACGAAGTTTTCATCACCCAGCCCGGGGTTCTTGAAATAGCTGAACTCGCCGATGAGCCGCATCGATGGATAGAAGGACCACTCGGAGTCAAGGTTGAACACCGTGCGCTTAAAATCCCCGAAGGACGGGCTCACCGCTGCCTGGGCGCTGAGGATCGCGGGGATGATTTCATAACGTCCCTGGAAGCCAAGCGTTGCATAGTCCAGCCGTTGCTGGGGTGCGCCGGCATAGGGGCCGGGCAGTTTGTTGAAATTCATGGCGATGTCGACGCTGGTCGTCAGCGGAATCCGGTAGCGCGTGTCGAGACTGATCCCGAATGTCGCAGCGTTGACGCTGAGTCCCCGCGCTGTCTCGTCCGACCGGTCCGAAGAGGACACGTTCAGCGAGATCCGGTGATCGGCGACGAATTGAAAATCATACGACGAAGACAGGAAGATCCGGTTTGTCACATCACTGATGGCGTTGATGGAATCAACCCCCGCCGGATCGAGCCCGTTCGAGTTGTCATACCGGTTGTACCCCAGCGTGAAGGTCGGGAATTTCGTGTTCGGCGAATACGTGACGGCGGTTGTCAGCGTTGAGTAGACCGTCGTTGCCGTTTTTGTGTGCGAGGTGTTGTCTTGCAGTTGTTCGTATCCGGCGCTGACAAGCAGCGCGTTTTCCATCAGTCGCACCCGGTCGTTCACATTGTACCCCTGGACATCCTTCCGGATGAACGATTGGCCGAACGAGTTATAGTCGCTTCCCCGGTACAAGTAGCTCAGGCGGAAGACGTTCTCGAAATAGCGCAGCTGCAGGGCGACATCCCCGGCTGCGGTACTCAGGCGTTTGAGCGAAAGCGGACGGAGGTACTCGTTCACGGTGATGAAGCGTGAGAGGATGTCGCGGACCTGACGGACATTTGCCGAGTCGTTCGGAAAAAGTTCACCGATGCGGGCGTCCGAAATTTCGCCGGAGGAGATGTCGCTGTTGTATGCGCTGAAGGCACCTTGTGCGGACAACTCGATACGCCGCCGGTCGAGTCGCATGACCATGTCGGTTCCGAGGACGAGGTTCTCCTGCGGATGGGACCCCGTGCGGATCGACCCGGTATCATCCGTAGATTTCATCCATGTAAATCCCACCTGCCACGTTTCCCCCGAGCCAAAGCTCGGACGGATGGCGAAGAGGTTCCGCTGGTAGGTCCCGAAGTTATACTTGCCCCATAGTCCCGGGGAGATCTGCGCGTATGCTGCGGACGGGTCCGCCGCCTGCGCGGCCGTGAGAAGGGAATCCGGCACGGTTGTGACAAGTTGCCCTTCAATCCCGCGGGTGATCTGGCCGTCCGTCACATCGAGATTGAACACTCCGAGGGTGAGCGATGCATGGACACCGCGTACGCGTTTCCCGCTCAGGATGAGGTCAGGGAATGACGGCGTGAGGTCTCCGTATCCCGCCTTTCCCCAGCGGGATTCCACGCCGACAAAAAACCGGTCCTGCGGCTGGCGGTCGCTTTGCTCGTCGGACGTCAGGAACGTGTTCGCGACGAACCGCCAATCGCCGTACTTTGCTCCCACGCGTATCGAGCCGCGATTGTACCACGTTCCAACCGTATCCACCTGTTCGTGGCGCGATTCGAGTGCGACGGACGCGGAATAGGAAATCCTCCCCGGCTGCGGGATCGCAGCGGAATTCATCCCGGTGACTTCGAACGAGAGCGATGCGGCGCGATACAGTTTTCCGGCAGCCGTGTACAGCCTGACCACAACCTGATGGGAACCGGGCGTCAGGGTAAGACCCGCGTTGTCGGGGGAGACAACGCCGACATCACCGCTGAGAATGACCTTCTTGCTGATGTCCGCACCGTCCAGAAACACCCTGGTCGCCTGGCGGTCGACGACGCTGTCGGCACGCAGGAGGGAGAACGAAATGACCACATCCTCCGGAGAAAGGGGAAGGTCGACATCGGGGCTGAGGAAAATAACCTGGGACTCGACTTCCGCGGCCGATTGCACGGCGATGCGCATGGTGCGTTGCGGGGGGATCGAGAAGGGGTCACGCGAGTCGCTGAGCGGGTATGTCTCGTAGGTCCCGTTCGTCAGGACGAAGACAATGTAATATTCGAGCGAAGGGGCGACGGCTGCGGACGCGGGAAGAATGGCCGTGGCGCTCGTGCCGCGAATGTCCATGTCCGCCCGCTTGTATTCGCTTTCGCCGAAGGCGCGATAGACAATCACCGCATGATCGACACCGTCCGTCCGGCTCAACGTCGCCGTAACCTGCACGGGCTGGCCGGCCCGTGCTTCAGCGGGAACGATTGCGGATATCCGTGTGGAAACTTGTGCGTGGACCTGGGAGAGCGCCGCCGGATATAAAATGGACAACGCTGCGATGGCAGAAGCCATTGCCGACCGGGGGAGGAGGTTCATCGGCCCCTTATCTGTATTGATGGAAAGAACGGTTCGCTATCAGTCGTGATACTCGATACGGAGATTCTTCGGGTTTCCGTCGCGATCGTGCAGCTCAAATTCGAGCGTCTTCTGAGCATCGCCTGTCAACGCATTCTCCGCCTCCTGTCGCTCCCGGGGAGTGCTCTGGCGGCTGAAGACCGTACCATTCGGCTGTGAAATTCCAGTGAACCCAGCGGCGACATCCAGTGAGCGGTTTGACTGGAGGTTCGTAAAATGAACAGTTCCTTCAAGGATGATCAGCGTGTCTCCGGCGCCGGTGCTGTTGAACGCTCCGCCCGTGCCGCGAATCGAAGCGACGGAGGTCGGTGACGAAAACCGGAATTCCTCCCCCTGACGCTGCTTCTGCACCGTAAACCCGATGACGCCCATCCGGACCTCGACCGACTTCGAAAAATCGGAGCCGTTCAGGCTGCCCGAGACCACAACTTCCGAAAGCTCTCTTACCCGAACGAGACTGTTGTCCATAAACTTGATGATCGCCACCGACTTCGCCCCCGTCTTGACACGGTCCCCGGAGGAAAGCGTCTCGCCCTTCTTCGCCGGCAGCCAGTTCTTCCCGACTTCCATCTTTGACACGTCGGCAATGATTTTGCTGAGAAGTCCGATGGTGATCGCCGACGGTTCGGCGGGGGTGACGAAGACCGTCGCCAATAGCAGCAGTGCTATGAATATCGAAGATACCCGTGTCATGGCTGTGCCTCTCATTGGCATTACTGAATTCCCGCCGTCTGCACGGCATCCGGATGCATTCGAAGGTACTTGAGAATCTCGAGAAGCTCGTTCACCTGGATGGCTGCCCCGTTGACGCGAATGGTCCCCGTGGATGTCAGCCCCTCTGCACGGATCTGGTCGAAGAGCGGTTTGTACTTCGGATCGAGCGACGATTCCACCTCATCGAGAAGTGAGGACGCCGCCGAAGGACCGGCCTCGACGGTGAACGATCGAAGCGGACTCTTCAACAGCGTGCTTTTTCCTCCGAGGGCCAGAACTTCTCCTTCGACATACCAGACATAGGTGTGTCCCGCCTGCAATGACCGGACACCGCCGGAAGGATACTGAAACGACGTCGACGGCACTTCCTGCGTCAGAATGGGAACCCCTTGCGTGGCTTCTTCCAAACTTGATTGACCAGGCAACAATTCGTAAATCAAAATCTTTGATCGGGTGCCGTCGAACACCCACTGAAAAAGCGGCAACTGACTTACTTCACGATCCGCGTCGTTGGGGAACAGCAGTTCGACGGAAGTGGGATTCGTGAGAATGAATTGAATGTCCTGGTTGTCGGAGCCCAAAACAGAGCCGCTCGAGGGATCCAAAATTTCAACGAGGAAAGTATATCTCCCTGCCGGCATTTGTCCGCTCGGAAGCGCAACGTCAAGAAATTTGCTCTTCGCGTCCTGATTCCATACCAAACTCGAGTCTTGAATCGTCTTTCCTTTTCCAATATCGAGATTGGTGAATGTTCGGGTCCCGGTTATGGAGAATGTTTTTGTCAGGAGAATCAACGCATCCCCCCAATGTTCCCCTGTTGCCAGGGTCACGTCAAGTGTGACCCTCGCACAGACCGACACCGTTCTTCCGCCGGGTGCTGAAACATCCACGCTGAACAACCATTGCGGCGACGCACTGTGGATGAAGTCAACATCGGTCAAGGAAATGGAGTTGATCGGCGCCGAAACCGCATGGACGGTAATCTGTTGTGCGGAAAGCCGGACAGGAACAACGATGCTCAGGAAGGCCAGGGCAAGAGTGAATGCCCGCGGAGTCCTTGAAAGCAAACGGATATTCTTTATCATGCCGCACTCCTCCGACAGGAATGAAACGCGTTCGATGTGCTTCCAACTGGGTGCAACAGAATCAAGAACTTCCCAAGTATGTGGGAGGCGGGGGATAAAACGGCAATCGATCCGGGTTCCGCGATCACCAAAAGCCGGGTGATGCTTCAAGGGGTACCGGCTCAACCTCCGGGGCAGTTTTGCCTCTACATCTCTGTGAGGAGTATACGAAATCGACGGATATCATGCAATTATCCGTCATTCCGGCCCGGTTTTCCTCAAAAATGGACGATGTCGTTGTACAGCACGAACGCCATAAAAGCCAGCAACAGGACAAAGCCCGCCCGCTGCAGCCCGAGCTTTATCGACACGGGGACCTCCCGGCGGAAAATCCCTTCGTAGATGAGAAACGCGAGATGACCACCGTCAAGGGCCGGAAAAGGAAGAATATTCAGGATGGCGAGACTCACGCTTAGCAGCGCCATGAACCCGAGGAATGCGCCCCATCCCATTTCTGCAGACTGCGTTGCCATCTGGGCGATCCGGATCGGCCCGCCGACGGACTGGCTAAAGGGAGTCTTCCCAGTGATAACCTGCCAGATCTGTTTGACAAACAAGACAGCGACATTCCCGATTTCCTCGACGCCCTTCGGGAGCGCCTGAAACAGGGTGTAGTGGATCAAAGCTGACGCGACCGATGTACCGCACACCGAAGATGATCCCGATCCGGCCATCCGATGACGGGACTGCAGTCCCGTTCATGATCGCGCCATTGCGCCGCCACTCGATGGCGAGCGGCTTTCCGGCACTGCCTTCCACCGTCTGCCTGACCCGCTGCTGGTCGAGCCCGACCGGTACGCCGTTCAGTGCGACCAGAACATCTCCCGGTTTGAGGCCGGCTTTGTCAGCTGGCTTCCCGGGATCGACCGATCCGATGGCCATCTCGCAACTGTCGGGAATCAGTCCGAGCGGGTCGGTGGACGTGTCCTTCACCAACATCCGGGGGAGCACAAGGCGAACCTGCTGCGAGTCCCGCCGCACGAGGAAGGTCACATCACCATTCATGGAATTGACAAGCGCGGCGGAGTAGAATGCCTCCCAATCCGAAACCGGCGCACCATTGACCGATAGGACCTTGTCTCCCGGCCGGAGTCCTGCAGAAGCGCCGCCGCTGTTCTCGACAACATAGCCGACGGTCGTCGTCTCCCGGACCGCCGATCCCTGGACATAATTGATTCCCGAGAAAATGACGATCGCCAGGATAATGTTCATGATGACTCCGGCAGAGATCACGATCATCCTCTGCCAGATTGGTTTCGCCCTGAACTCCCACGGCTGCGGCGGCTTGTCGAGGTAATCGGTATCGAAACTCTCGTCGATCATTCCGGCGATTTTGACATACCCGCCGATGGGGATCCACGAAACGCAATAGTCGGTTTCTCCGATTTGTTTCCCGAATGCGCGCGGTGGGAAGCCGATCGAGAAGCGGTCGACCCGCATGCGGAAGATCTTCGCCGCGATAAAATGGCCGAACTCATGAATGAAGACCAGCACTCCGAGGGTGACAATGAAATAGACAACGGTCATCAGAAATTGCATAAGCGAGCGTTCCTCAAGAGTGCAGGTGAGCGACGGACATACGGCGTTCGATCGAATCCCGCGTAATTCTGTCGACTTCGAGCAGGTCGTCCAGCATAGGATGGTCGATCGGTTCATGATCGCAGAGTGCGCTGTTAATCAACGCCGGGATATCCGAGAATCCGATTCTTCCGTGCAAGAACAGTTCCACTGCCACCTCGTTTGCGGCGTTCAGGACCGTCGGCGCCGTACCCCCGGCCTGAAGAGCGTCGTAGGCAAGCGACAGACATCGGAAACGTGTGGTATCGGGCGTGGAGAACGTCAGGGTCCCTGTGTGTGTGAAATCCAGGGTTGGCGAAAGCGTGCTCGCGCGTTCTGGGTATGTCAGAGCATACTGGATCGGAATCCTCATGTCAGGGACGCCAAGTTGCGCCTTGACAGATCCATCCACAAACTCCACCATCGAGTGGATGATCGATTGAGGATGGATGATGACCTCGATCCGTTCCTTCGGCAATCCGAACAACCAGTACGCTTCGATCACTTCCAGACCCTTGTTCATCAGCGTCGCCGAATCGATGGTAATCTTGTTTCCCATGCGCCAGGTCGGGTGCGAAAGCGCCTGATCCTTCGTAATATGATGGAACTGGTCAAACGGAAGATCGCGGAACGGGCCCCCCGACGCCGTGAGGATCAGGCGGCGGATGGCGCTGACGTCCTCCCCCTGGATACATTGCAGAATGGCGCTGTGCTCGCTGTCCACCGGGAGAAGACGCACGCCGTGGCGCTTCACCGCGTCCATGATAATCTCGCCTCCTACGACAAGCGTCTCTTTGTTCGCAAGGGCGACATGCTTGCCCGCTTCGATCGCGCGCAGCGTCGGAACCAATCCCACGAATCCCACAAGGGCGCTGATGACAAGGTCAACGTCCGGTCTCTGCACTGCCTCCACCATGCCGAAGTCGCCTACCAGGATTTTCGTCGATCCATCGATGGACAGAGCCAGGTCGTCTGCCGTCTGCTTGTCGGAGACCACCACGACATGAGGATGGAATCGTGCGACCTGTTCCTTCAGGAGAGTCAGGTTCCGGTGCGCGGTGAGGACAGTGACTCTGAACCTGTCCGGCAACGCGGCAATGACCTCGAGACTGCTCCTCCCGATTGAACCTGTCGAGCCGAGGATAGCAATGTTGGTCATAGAGTCCCAGGTGAACATTATTGGACTTCGGTCTCTTAAGGTACGCAACCCCGGCTTGTTACGCAATGCGATCCGACGGACAGTACGGGAAAAGCTTTGTGTCTGAATCGTTTTCTTCATTCATTGAGGAGGCAACACGGGCCCCTGGTGAATCCGCTTAGCAAAAAATTATCGACTTTCCGGCGCTTTCTGCTTTTCCTCATTCCCATCGCCTGCTTCTCAACCGCCGGATTTTCCCAACCCACCGATCCCGGTGCACGGTATCGCCTTGCTGTCGCGCTCGAGCAGGCGAATGACTTCGAGCACGCCCTGCGGCTCTACGAGGAATTAGCGGCGAGCGACTCGACAAACCCGGTGTACGGGGATGCCGTACAGCGGCTCCTGGTTCAACTCAAGAAGTATGATGAAGCGATCGCATTCATGAATGCCCGATTGCGAAGAGCACCCGGTGATCCTTCTCTCCTTGTCAGCCTGGGAACAGTCTATTATCGCTCGGGGAATGAGCGTGAGGCCTATGCGACCTGGCAAAAGGTGATCGATGCAAATCCCTCCAATCCCAGCGCCTATCGCCTCGTGGCAGGCGCTGAGCTTGAGAATAGGCTCCTGGATCGTGCGGTCAGCACCTATGAGCGCGGGAGAGATGCAGCGAAAGACCCCATGATATTCACGCTTGAAATCGCGCAGCTCCAGGTGGCGACGATGAACTTTGCCGGGGCGACGGCAGAATACCTCCGGTGGTTCGAACACAACCCATCGCAGATCAATTATATTGAGAATCGGCTGAGTGCTTTCACCACCAAACCCGATGGCCGGCAGGGAGCAATCCGGGTCGTTCTTGATGCTCTCCACCAATCGGAGAGCGCCGGGCTCTATGAGATCCTTGGCTGGCTGTATATCGAGGGGAAGGAATGGGACAAAGCGTATGACGCCTACGGTTCGATCGATCGGCTTTCGGGCTCAAACGGGGCCGGGCTCTCGGCGTTCGCTGATCACGCGCTCGGAGAACATGAGTATGGGATCGCCGTCAAGGCCTACAAAGCGGCGCTGGGAGAGAAGCTTCCCGTTCAACGGAGGCCGAACGTCATGTTTGGCTATGCCTCCGCCCTCAAAGAACTCGTGCTCCCGAGCGACTCAACGCTGGCCGGGGTGGACCAAAGCGGGCAACGAATCCCCGAGACGGTGACATCGGATGTGGCCGTCAAAGCTTTTGACGAGCTGATCAGCCAGTATCCGACAAACCAACTCGCCGCACTTTCCCGGTTTTCGATCGGTCTTATCAGGATGGAGCGCGACCAGGATCTGAATGCTGCGCGAACCGCCTTCGAACAGTCACGTGACGACCCCGCGGGTCCGCCGACGCTCAAGTTTGCGGCGGCGCTCCGGCTGGGGGAGCTCGCGACGTGGAGAGGCGACACCGCGATGGCGCGCCGGATGGATCTCTGGGTCTCCGCGCGGCCCGAAGCCGAACCGGATCAAAGCGATGAGGCGACCTTCCGGTTGGCGGAACTGGACTACTTCGGCGGACACTTTGCGTCCGCACAGGCGACGCTGGCGACGCTCTCCCTGAACTTGAAGGCCGATTATGCCAATGACGCCCTCGCGCTGAAAGCCTTCCTCCAGGAAAACATGGCCACGCCAGACGCTCTCGGCGCGTTTGCCCGTGCCGACCTTGTCGCGCGTCAGCACCGTAACACAGAAGCGATCGCCATGTTCCAGGATGTGATCCAACGCTATCCTTCGACGGCTCTTGTGGATGATGCGCTGATGAGGATCGCCGGACTCCAGACGGCAACCCGCCTGTACACGGAGGCTATTGCAACATACCAGATGCTTCTTGACAAGTTCAAGGAGAGCAGCATCGATCTCGATCGCGCGCAATTTCTGATGGGCGATGTCTATCAACACGGGCTTCATAATACGAATGCGGCAATCGCCGCCTATGAACACCTCCTTGCGTCGTACCCGAAATCCATGATGGCGGACGAGGCGCGAAGGAGAATCCGGGAGCTGAGGGGAGAAGCGGAATGAAGCGACTGCTGATTGCCTTAATCGCATGGACCTCGATCGCGTCTGCACAGTCGAAGATCCTTATCTATATGGATCTCAAGCAGACCGATCACCTCAAAGCGTACGGGATCGCCTACTGGGTCCTGACCAAAGGAATGGATGTCGATTGGCTTCTCAACTACCGGGGCGGATCATTCATGATCGACGATCAACAGGTGATCGCCAACGAGTGCCGCATCCGGGGTGTGGCCTTCTCCGAGCTCTCTTCCAGCGACGCAAACGCGGTCTATGCTGAAGTGCAGCGCGAAGACAACAATATGGATGTCGTAAAACTCGAGAAGGCTCCACGTGTCGCCGTGTATGTTCCTCCGGACTTCCATCCGTGGGACGATGCCGTGACGCTCGCGCTCGATTATGCCGAGATCCATTACGACAAGCTCTGGGATGACGAAGTCCTCGCGGGAAAGCTGCAGGACTATGATTGGCTGCATTTGCATCACGAGGACTTCACCGGGCAGTACGGGAAATTCTACGCCTCGTTCGCCGGAGCCCCGTGGTATATCGAACAGCAGGCGACGCTGGAAAAGGAGGCCCACAAACTTGGGTTCAAGAAAGTGTCGGAAGAGAAGAAGGCGGTTGCTCGTGCCATCAAGCAATACATTGCGAACGGCGGGTTTGTGTTCGCCATGTGTTCCGCCACCGACACCTACGATATCGCTCTCGCCGCGGAGAACACCGATATCTGCGACGTCATGTATGACGGCGATCCCCCCGACCCGGACGCACAAAAGAAGCTGGATTTTTCCAAGACCCTGGCCTTCACGAATTTCACGCTGGAGATGAATCCTCTCCGCTACGAATATTCCGACATCGACGATCCGCCGAGCGACCAGCTTGCCGGGATGAATCCGGAGACGGACTATTTCACCCTCTTCGAGTTCAGCGCAAAATTCGATCCTGTCCCGACCATGCTGACGCAGGACCACGTGAACGTCATCAAGGGGTTCCTCGGCCAGACCACAGGGTTCAAGAAAAGTCTCATCAAGCGGTCCGTGACGATCCTCGCCGAAAAAGCAGGCACGGATCAGGTAAAGTACTTGCATGGGAACTACGGGAGGGGTACATTCACCTTCTACGGAGGGCATGATCCGGAGGATTATCAACACGCTGTCGGCGATCCGCCGACGGATTTGTCACTGCACAAGAACTCCCCCGGCTATCGTCTCATTCTTGACAATATTCTCTTCCCCGCGGCGCGAAAAAAGGAGCAGAAGACATAAGAGAGACATCGAAATACACAACGGAGGATTCATGAAACGGTTCGCATTGCTCTGTTCGTTCATGCTGCTGACAACGATCGCCTTTGCCCAGATCCCTTCGGTGGCATTTGGCGTACACGCGAACATCACGAACGCGAATTTTCCCGGTCCGCAAATCGGAGGCTCCGACGCGTTGAAAGATGTCTATGGGACCGGCTTTGGAGGAGGAGCCCATTTGGATGTCGGCACGATCGGTCTGAGTTTTCGATTCTCTGCTGATTATCTGAGCTTTTCCCCCGACAACTCCAAATACCAGGCCGCGTTGGCAAACTACATCGGCGTTGCCGCGTCGCAGTTCACCGTCGACGGTGGAACAATCAGCTTCTGGTCGATCAGTGCGAATGCGAAGATGCCTGTCCTTCCTCTGCCGATTGTCACTCCTTACCTGACAGGTGGCATCGGTCTCGGGATCGTCAGCGTTGGGGATGCGAAGGTTCTCCAGAATGGCGCCCCGACAAAAGCATTCCCGGGGTTCTCGTCCGAGAGCAAGACCGCGTTCAATCTTGGAGCGGGCGTGGATTTGAAAATCGGCATCACACTGTTCCTGGAAGCCCGCTACACCTGGGTCCTCACCGATCCAAAGACGAGCACGCTTGTGCCGATTTCGATCGGGATCACGTTCTAATTGCACGACCGATTTCGCACTCTTCACATCTTCCTTTGAGACAATAGGCGTTGTGGAGTTGGAGCAACGCCTGTTGATCCGCCGCGCTTGAAACGCGAAACCTTTCCTTGACGAGTTCCTGCCTCATCCGTTGTGTGATTCTGTTCTCCTGCAGTCGAGGTATTCCCGCGTGAAGCTTCAGTCCTGCCAATCGTACCCGTCCGTCTCCGAAGATACTGGCGTAGACCAAAAAAAGCGGCACGAGGGTGTTGACCAGGATATCGTTGATCCTGTCGCGTCCGAGAATTGCACCGCCGTCTCCACACGCCGGCCCAAAGAGACAGCGGGTATGCCAGTAGTCGCTTGTCTGCACTTGAAAAAGGGCTGCAAACGAGCGAAGAAATTCCCTTCCGGATTGATGGGGTGATCGGGCAAATTCAAGAAGCCGGCGAATCCCGTTCCCCTCGAAGAGTTTCGGGAGCAGTGCAGCCATCACGGCGAGCCTGGCCGTCGGGAAGTTCACCGGCCGAAGTCTGAAGAAGATCCACTCTGCAGGATGGAGACAATACCGCGGCCAGCTCCGACGGATTGTTTCCCAACGCACAAGAAGGGCCGAGATGTACTGAGCAGTCTCCTCATCACCGATATCGTTTTGACCCTGGAGCAATCCTGAAGCGCCGAACAGGATGGCCTCCATCGCACAGACATCGCCGAGCGGGTACTGCCGGATGAAGTCGAGCCGGAGTGACTGCGCAAGGCGAAGCATTGGAGTCCTGTTCTTCGAGAAGCCAAGGCATTCCATCGTCCCTTCATAGAGCAATTGTTCCCAGAGCGCGGGAGAAGCGAAATCCCTCCGCAAAAATGACGGCTCGGGGTTCGGGAGGAATCCGCCGTCATTGCTTTCGAAGGGGGACGGTTCACGAAGCGCGTTTCGTCGCTCCAAAGCCAGTTCTCGAAGACGGGCTTCCGTGCGCACGGCCTTGCGAAGGAGCCGCTCACGGCCGACGGTCCGCAGCCATCGCCGGATCACCGGAACGGGGATCGCCTGGTTCGTGTCGTAACAACGCAGGAGCGGGAGATAGTCCCTGCTTGATTCGCCGGGGAATGATGTTGGTGAGTATTCGAGAATCAGAAGGGGGACAATACGCCCGCTCGCCGTGCGGGTCAGGTGGCCTGGCGATCGGAAGGCAACATGGAGGATCACACAATTGTAATGTGCGTCCTCCTCATGGCCGTGGGCGGTCCACGATCGTGCGTCGACGTGGAGTTCGACATCGCCGCGGTAGACCGTTCCGCCGATACGGATCAGGGCGTCAAGAATATCGGGCCCCTCGTCGCTGTTGAGCGTTCCCTTCTCGATGATCTCGATTCGCTTCCCGTCCGTTGTGAAGAGCGGCACCGGGAAGCGTTGCGCCTCCCAGGCTGAATGGAGTACGGACTCAGGAATGGATGTCATGGGACAACCACGGTGGTCAAACAAAAAGCGGGAGCTGGCGGAGAAAGGAACTGAAGTAGGACGGAGGAAGTAGGACGTAGAAAGGAAGAGTGTTGGACTCCCTCTCTACGGATTTCGATGATCACCCGGCTCTATCGTCATCGAACACGTCAAAAACCTAGAAGTACTTGATTCGAATCGCGTTGATCTGGTCGCGCAAAGCAATCGCCTCACGGCGGGCGGCTGCGGCAAAATCATCGCCGCGCGATGCGTAGATGATGCTTCTGCTGGCGTTGATGACGGCCATCTCGCCCTGCTTGTCGCAACCGAAACGGACGGCGGACTGCAAATCCCCACCTTGTGCCCCGATTCCGGGGATGAGAATCGGCATCTCAGGAACGAGCCGGCGTATGCGTTGGAGTTCCTTGGGCCGTGTCGCTCCGACCACAAGGCCGCAGTTTTTCTTTTTATTCCACTTCTTCGTCCGGGCAATCACCTGCTCGTACAGGGGACGACCCTTCACCTTCAGATACTGAAAATCTCTCGCGCCCGGGTTCGATGTGACGGCGAGTATGAAGGCTCCTTGCTGGCTGTTTTTCAGAAACGGCGACACTGAATCCACGCCCATGTACGGGTTGACGGTTGTGGCCGTGAATTCATAGTCGTCCACGAGAAGCTTCGCATACATCTCCGACGAATTGCCGATGTCGCCCCGCTTTGCGTCGCCGATGGTGACGATATCGTCCGGGATGCGTGCGAGGGTCTGGTGGACAGTATACCAGCCGTGTTCGCCGGTGGATTCGTAGAAGGCGAGGTTGATTTTATAAGCGCAGACAAGATCTTTCGTCGCATCGATGATGCGCCGGTTGAATTCATAGACGGGATCGCCGAAAGCGAACAGGGATTCCGGGATCTTATTGATATCCGTATCGAGGCCGATGCACAACAGGCTGTTCGCTTTATGCTGGATGCGTCGGAGTCGCTGGGAGAAGTTCATGGTTCGCCGGGGAATTTTCAGCGAGAAGATACGGAAGAAAGGGGTTTATATCCAACTCGTTTCGACGCCGGGGTTCAAAAAAATGATTCTGGGGCTGTTCAGAACTGGCTCACGTCTCTCCCGAACACCAGCGCCTTAAACCAGTCAAACAACACCAGCACCTTGTTCTTCACACTCATGATGCGCGTGAAGTAAGCCGACCGCCAGAAGAGCCAGGCGGACCATCCCTTTCCCTTGTAGGCCTCCAGATCCGCCAACGCCCGCCGGTTGCCCACATACGCGAGCATGCCGAGAGAACGGTACTCGAACGGCTTGACCGTTTTCCCCGCCCCAATGGCATTGATCTCACGTGCAAGATACCGCCCTTCCTGTTGCGCCACTTGCGCGGTCGCAGGAAGAGGGAAGCCGTCGATGACGGCACAATCCCCGAGCGCCAAGATGTCCCGCTGTCCCTGCACCCGGAAGAATCGATCGACCATCAGCAGCGATCGGTCGTCCTTCGGAAGAGCCGCAGTATGTATGAATTCCGTTGCTGCGTTTCCCGCGGACCAGAGCAGGAGGCCGTACCCAAGTGTCGATCCATCTGCCAAGGAGATTGCGCTCTCATCGACGCGCGTGACCGGCGATGCGGTCATCACATCGATGCGCTCTCTCCGGAAGAGACCTGTCGCATACTCGCGGAGCTTCCGGTCGAACCCGCGCAGGATGTCGCGCGATGCTTCGACGATCGTGATCCGCGCCTCGGGGACAAGCGCCGGATATGCCTTCGTAAGATCTTCGCTCAGAAAATCATTCAGCTCGGCGGCAAATTCGACTCCGGTCGGTCCGCCGCCGCAAATGACGAAGTGCAGAAGGCGGCTTCGCTCTTCCGCAGGGACTGTGGGGATCGCAGCCTGCTCGAAGCAGCGGATAATGGTTTGCCGGAGCTCCCGCGCGTCGTTCAGCTCCTTCAGGAACAACGCGTGCTCCTGGACGCCGGGAATGTTGTACGTATTGTTTACGGCGCCGACAGCAATCACCAGGGCGTCGTACTCCACTTCAAACGGCCTTGCGTCAGCACAGGAAACGCATTGAACGAGCTTTTTCTTCGCGTCCAGTCCGACCGCCGTCGCCCAGTAGAAACGAAGATCCTTCCTCGCATGCCTGATCGGCTCTATGATGCTGCGAAATTCGATCGTCCCAACAGTGGTGCTTGGAAGGAGAGGAGTGAAGAGAAAATGATTTCGGGGACTGATGACAGTAACGTCACAACCGCGGCCAAGGCGCTTAACGAAATTGAATGCACCGAAACCTGTTCCCAGGACGAGAAAACGGCGAAGATTCGAATTCTGCACAAAGAGCTCCTCTGCAGAATTAACATTCTTCCGAATGGCTGGCGTTCCACGGAGGGGATAAGGAGAAGGGGGGAAGGGGAGAGGGGGAGAGCGGGAGTAGAGATGAATTCTGATTTCTGAATGCTGAATGTCGAATTCAGAATGGGGTCCCTCATCCGGCCACTGAAGGGACTGTGAGACTATGAGACGGAAAGAGGGCCGAGCGGGAAACGATTTACCGTTGTCCCGACGTAAACCGCTTCTTTTCCACGTCGCTCAGGACCTCATTCATTGCGCCGGTCCGATATCCTTTCAAGTCCATTGTGACATAAATGAATCCGAGCGCTTTGAACGCGTCAACCAGGTCGGTCCGAAATGCCGCGTCGAGAAACCTCCCCATGTCCGCAGGTTCCACTTCGATGCGTGCGGTGTGCTCGTCGTGATACCGAACGCGAAACCTGCGGAATCCGGCATCGCGGAGAAACGTCTCTGCCTGATCGATTTTGGAAAGATTCTCTCTCGTGATCCCCGTCCCGTACGGGAAGCGGGAAGAAAGACAGGCAAACGACGGTTTGTCCCACGTCGGGAGCCCGAGTTCGCAGGAGAGCGAACGCACGTCCTCCTTGGTCATCTCTGCTTCGAGGAGAGGTGAACGGACATCCTTCTCGGCTTTCGCGCGCATCCCGGGACGAAAGTCCCCGACGTCATCCATGATCGTGCCATCGGCAATCCAGGCGATGCCTTCACGGTCTGCGAGTTCCTCGAGTTTCCCGAACAGTTCGGTCTTGCAATAGTAGCACCGGTCGGGAGGGTTCTCTTTGAATTTCAGGTCGTCTGTTTCTTCCGTGTCGACCACGACATACCTCGCCCCGATCTGCTGGGCGAGCGCAACGGCCTCTTCGAATTCCCGCGTGGGATACGTCTGGGAGCGGCCGATCATCGCAAGGACGTTCGTGCCAAGGGTGTCGACAGCAACCTTGAGGAGCAGCGAGCTGTCGACCCCGCCGGAATAGCCAATGGCAACGCTCCCCATGGTACCGAGGATCGATGTCAGACGGTTGTATTTTGACGCAACTGCAGGACTCATCACGTGCATGGTTCTTTCGATAAAAAACGCCACGGGCTTCGTGGCGTTTGCGGTATCGCTCCAACCCCCGCTTCCCCCGGCCCGTTTCGCTCATCGCTTCAGAATCGAGCGGAACTCCTTCATCGCCTTTGCGCCGGGGAAGTCCTGCTCGAACTCAATGCGTTTTACGGGGTCGAGCTGGAAGGAACTCTTGAGCGATTCTGCGGCCTCGTACAGCCGGTTCATGAGGATCAGTGCCTTCGCTCTGCTGTAGTAGCTCTCCGCCGAATATGGATTTGCATCCACAGAGCGGTCAAAGGCCTTTAGTGCCTGCTTCAGGAACCCGAGCTCGAGGAGCGTTTCGCCATAGTCCAGCCACGCTTCGAAGTTCTCCGGTTCGAGCTTCGTCACCATCCGGTAACTCAGGAGGGACTCTCTGACTCTCCCCATATTATAGAGGAGATCCGCTTTCGCATACCAGAGTTCGGGGTAATCGCGGCACAACGAAAGCGCGCGATTGTAATCGCTGAGGGCCTTGCGGTACTGTTCGAGAGAATCGTAGCAGCTCCCGCGGCCGAAGCAGGACTCGTAATGGTTGGGGTCGTACTTGAGCGCCTCGGAAAATGCCTTGACCGCATCTTCGAATTCCCCCAGCTCCTCGTAGGCATTTCCGAGATTATGCCACGCGGGAACATCCTTGGGTTCGAGGCGGAGGGTCTCCCGGTAGCAGGCAATGGCATCATGCAACCGGCCGAAATTCGCCAGGGCATTCCCTTTGTTGTACCAGGCTGCGGAAAAATCCTTGTGGATGGCGATCGCCATATCGTAGCTCTCGATCGCCCTGTGCGGCTGCAGCATACGGTTCAGCACGATCCCCCGGTTGTACCACGCGTTGTAATTGTAGGGATCGAGCTTGATATGTTCTTCGTAGCAGCGGAACGACTCCTCCGGCCTGTCCAGATAGTCGTAGCAGTAGCCGATTTCGTACCAGGCGTCCTTATGCAGCGCGTCGTCGTCCAGAATGAACTTGAAGATCTGAACGGCGTCCTCGTACCGGCCCGCTTTTTCGAGCGTGACTCCCTTGTTGAAGAGTGCTTCGACATTCCCCGGCTCGATCAGCAGGGCTTCGTCAAAGCAGGCGATGGCGTCCGTGGTTCGTCCCAAGTCGTCGAGGGTGATAGCCTTGTTGACCAGGATTTCGGGATCGGTGGGGCTGATGCTCAATGCATGGTTGTAACAGTCGAGCGCTTCCTCAAATTTCAATAGATTCCCGAGGATAATCCCCTTGCGTTGCCAGTTCTCGGCGCTGTACGGGACGAGGGAAAGGAGCTGATTGATGAAATGGAGGGCCTCTTCGTACTTCTCATGATCAAGATAATAGGAGACGATCTCTTCGAGTGCCTCGACATTGGTGATGTCGGGGGACTTGTCTTTGAGCATGTCCTGGAAGCGCTTCAGCTCTTCCTCAAACCGTTCGCGCCGGCGCTCTTCATCTTCGGGTTCGTCGTCGAATCCGCCATAATCTAAAATGCTCATCGACTTCTTTCTTTCAGGGACTAACTCCGTTCAACGGTGAGAGCAAGAAAAAGAAAAAATGCTATGAAGTCAAGCAATCAGATTTCATCCCCGATTCGATCCGAATTGAGCATATTCTGTCGTGAACGATTGGGCGGAGACATCATCACACGCAAAGAGACTTTGTCACCGATGAGTCCCGCCGGTGACCGGATGTCACTGTTCCGTTCTGCTCTCGCAAGTGCGTTGATTTTCAGGACATGAGGGCGTATATTATCCAGCTTGATTGAGATGATTGCCGAAAGCCTCGAAAACATACGGGGAAGGATCGTCAGGACGTGTCTTCGGGCCGGCAGAGATCCCTCCGAGGTGACGCTCGTGGCGGTGGCGAAAACTTTCCCTGTCGATCGGGTGAGGGAGGCTCTCGCCGCCGGTGTCATCGATATCGGGGAGAACTACGTCCAGGAGCTTCAGGAGAAGCGGCAGACCCTCGCATCGGAGAATGTCCGCTGGCATTTCATCGGGCATCTCCAGAGAAACAAAGTGCGGCTCATCGCACCCTGGGTCTCGATGATTCATTCGGTGGACAACGTGGCGCTGGCGCGGGAGATTGACGAGAGAGCAGAGAAGGCCGGCAGGGTCATTGATTGTCTCATCGAAGTGAATACGACTCACGAGGAGTCGAAATTCGGTGTCCGGCCGGAGAATGCATTGCAGCTGGTTTCGGATCTTGGCGGGCTCGCGTCGATCCGGCTCAACGGTTTCATGACCATTGGTCCGTTCCTGCCCGATCCGGAGGGCTCCCGGCCGATGTTCAGAGTGCTTCGGCAACTCCGTGAGACAGCAGCCGCTCGCCGGCAGGACAACGCCCCGATGCGGCATCTTTCGATGGGGATGACCGGAGACTTCGAAGTTGCCATCGAGGAAGGCTCGACGTTGGTGCGGATTGGAACGGCAATCTTCGGGTCACGGAAGAAGCGGGAAGGATCATAGATCGTCGTGCTTCGCTTGGCAGCGCCGAATTCGGCACGCAGGAAGCCCGGCACAACGAGATGAGGAGGGAAAATCACAGTGAAGCTTACTCCGCTTGATGTTCGAAAACAGCAGTTCAAGAAACTGATGCGCGGATACGATCCTGTCGAGGTCGATACGTTCCTTGAAATGGTCGCCGTCGACATGGAAGAGATCCTCAAGCAATTGAAAGAGTCCCGCGACAAGGAAATTCACCTCGATACCCAGCTCGGGGACTACAAGCAGATCGAAAAGACGCTCCAGCAGACGCTGATGCAGGCACAAGAAGCGACCGGGAAAACGTACGAAGCCGCCCGGCGCGAAGCGGAAACGATCATCCGTGAAGCGGAATCCCGCGCTGCTGCCATCGTCGATGCCGGCAACCGGGAGCTCTCGAAACTCAACAACGAAATTGCCGAACTCAAAGTCCGGCGGGAAACGCTTGTCGGACGTCTGCGCGTGATGCTCTCCTCGGAACTCGACCTGATCAAGGCCATGGACCTCGGTGCAGATCAATCGATCGATCCCTCGCCCTCGCTCGGCTCCGGGAAGGACCATCTCGATGTTGACGCCATCATGAAAACGATCAGCCATGACAGAACTTCGCAGTCACATTGACGAGTCGATGACATATCTCCGCACCCGGACTAGGATGACGCCGTCGATCGGCATTATTCTGGGAACCGGCCTCGGCGGACTTGCGAAAGAAATCAAAGCGGATGTGGTGATCGACTATGGCGACATCCCGCATTTCCCGCTTTCGACGGTTGAATCGCATCACGGCAAACTCATCTTCGGCACGCTGGCGGGCAAGTCGGTGGTCGCGATGCAGGGGAGATTCCACTATTACGAGGGGTACACCCTGCAGCAGGTGACCTTCCCTGTGCGGGTCATGAAGTTCCTCGGCGTCAAGACGCTGCTGATCTCCAACGCGGCGGGGGGGATGAACCCGAACTTTTGCCGTGGCAGTATCATGGTCATCAGTGATCATATCAACCTGCTCGGCGATAATCCGCTCATCGGCCCGAACGATGACAGCCTCGGGCCACGGTTTCCCGATATGTCGGAACCGTACAGCCGGGAGCTCATTGCGTTGGCGGAGTCGATTGCGCTCGATTTGAAGATCAAAACGGAGCGGGGGGTGTTCGTCGCGGTCCCGGGACCAAACCTTGAGACGCGCGCAGAGTACAGGTTCCTTCGCTTCATCGGTGCAGACGCGGTCGGAATGTCGACCGTCCCCGAGAACATCGTCGCGAACCACATGGGGATCAAGGTCCTCGGGTTCTCCATTATCACCGACGAATGCTTCCCGGATGCCCTGCAGCCGGCGAAGGTGGAAGAGATCATCGCCGTGGCGAATGCGACGGAGCCAAAGCTGACGGCGATCATGAAAGCTGTAGTCGAAAAAATTTGATGTCATGTCGGGACGTTGCATGCAACGTCCGGACGAGGCTCCTCTCGTTGAGGGGGATTGTACGTGGAGTCAATTGGGAAAATACTCGTTGGCATAGGAATCCTGATTGCTATACTTGGCGGGTTGCTCATGTTGACTCCGCGCATCCCTTGGATAGGCAAACTTCCCGGCGACATCTCGATTGAAAGAGAGAATTTTCGTCTGTACATCCCCCTCGGGACGAGTGTCCTGCTCAGCGTACTGCTGAGCTTTGTGCTCTGGTTGATTTCTCATTTCAGAAAGTAAATGGCGTTCAAGGAACTCACAGACAAGCTTTCGTACCCTTCCATGGAGAAAGAAATTCTCCGGTTCTGGAAGGAGCGTGATATATTCCGGAAAAGTATCACGAGCAGGGAAGGGAATCCGGGATTCACTTTCTATGAAGGTCCGCCGACGGCCAACGGCCGGCCGGGCATCCACCACGTGATGGCACGGACGCTGAAGGATCTCGTCTGCCGCTATAAGACGATGAGGGGATTTCAGGTCCATCGCAAAGCCGGCTGGGATACCCACGGGCTTCCGGTGGAGATTGAGGTCGAAAAACAGCTCGGGTTCAAGCACAAGGACGACATCGTCAAATACGGCGTCGCAGAGTTCAATGCGAAGTGCAGGGAATCGGTCTGGAAGTACAAGACCGAATGGGAACAGATGACCGAGCAAATGGGATACTGGGTCGACCTGCACGATCCGTATGTAACGTTCGAAAACGACTATATCGAGTCCGTCTGGTGGGCGCTCAAGCGGTTCTACGACGAAGGGCTGATGTACAAGGGGTACAAGATCCAGCCGTATTGCCCGCGGTGTGAGACCCCGCTGTCGTCACACGAAGTGTCGCAGGGATACGAGGATGTAAAGGACCAGAGCGTCTATGTCCGAATGCGGTTGAAGAGCGATGCGACCACATCGTTCCTTGTCTGGACCACCACCCCGTGGACGCTTATTTCCAACGTTGCCCTCGCCGTCGGACCCGATGTTGACTATGTCAAAGTCTCGCAAAACGGCGAGAACCTGATTCTTGCTGAAGCGCGGCTCGCGGTCCTCCAGGGAGAATACGCGATCGTCGGCAGGTACAAAGGGCGGGAGCTCGCCGGCTGGGAGTATGACCGGATTTTCAACTACCACCCCGTCGACAAGAAAGCGTTCTATGTCGTGACCACGGATTTCGTCACGATCGAAGACGGCACCGGGATCGTCCACATGGCACCGGCCTACGGCGAGGACGATTATCAGGCCGGACGGAAATACGATCTTCCGACGATCCATCCCGTGAACAAGAGCGGCGAGTTCGGTCCCGACGTTCCCGACTTTCAGGGAAAGTTCGTCAAAGAGGCCGATCACGACATCATTCGGAACCTGAAAGAACGGGGGATCCTGTACAAGCGTGAGACCGTGACGCACAGCTATCCCCACTGCTGGCGATGCAAAACCCCCTTGCTGTACTACGCGCGCGAATCGTGGTATATTCAGACCACGAAGTTCGCGCAGCGCATGATCGAGCTGAACAATCAGATCAACTGGGTCCCCCCCGAAGTAGGCGTGGGACGGTTCGGCAACTGGCTCGAAGAAAACAAGGACTGGGCGCTCTCTCGCGACAGATTCTGGGGGACGCCGCTACCGGTGTGGACGTGCGAACAGTGCGGCAAACAACGGTGCGTCGGGAGCATCGCCGAACTCAAGCAAGGCGAGAATGTCCCCGACCCGGTCGATCTCCACAAGCCGTATGTTGACGGGGTGACGTTCCGGTGTTCATGCGGCGGCACCATGCGCCGCGTGCCCGAGTTGATCGATGTCTGGTTCGACTCCGGCTCGATGCCGTTCGCGCAATGGCATTACCCCTTCGAGCACCGCGAGTTGATCGAGTCGGGGGAACAATATCCCTCCGACTTCATCTGCGAAGGGATCGACCAGACACGCGGGTGGTTTTATTCGCTGCATGCAATCGGGACCTTCCTGTTCGACAAGCCCGCGTACCGAACTGTCATGGTAAATGAGCTCATCCTCGACAAGGATGGGCAGAAAATGTCGAAGTCCAAGGGGAATACGGTCGATCCGTTTTCGGTGCTGACGCGGTACGGGGCCGATACCACGCGCTGGTATCTCGTGACAACAAGCCCGCCATGGCGCCCGACGAGCTTCGATACGGAGGGGTTGCTCGACGTTCAGCGAAAGTTCTTCGGAACTCTCGTGAACACCTATGCGTTCTTCGCCTTGTACGCGAACATTGACGGGTTCACGTACGCCGAGCCGCGCATTCCGCCGGGGGAACGGCAGGAAATCGACCGGTGGATTCTCTCCGAGCTGCAATCACTCCTGTTGCGCTATGAAGCGTACATGGAGGCGTATGACATCACCAAAGCAGCACGGAGTGTGAGCGAATTTACCATCGACCAGCTCTCGAACTGGTACGTCCGAAGGAACCGCCGCCGTTTCTGGAAAAGCGAAAAAGGGAAAGACAAGACCGCGGCGAACCAGACGCTGTATGAGTGCCTCGACGCGGTCGTGAAGATGATCGCGCCGTTCGTCCCGTTTCTCGCGGAAGAGCTTCACCGCAACTTGAACGGCATTGCCCACCGCGACGATGCGGAGTCGGTGCATCTTGCGGCGATGCCGAAGGCCGATCCGTCGATCATCGACAAAGACCTTGAAGAACGCATGGAACGTGCCGAAAAGATCGTCATGCTGGTTCGCGCCATGCGCATGAAATCGAACCTCAAGGTACGACAGCCGCTTCGGCGAATCATTCTCCCGATTGCCGGAGAACATGAGCGCGCCGAGATCCGGCAGATGCAGGACGTGATCTTGGACGAAATCAACGTGAAAAAGATCGAGTATGTGACGGACGCCTCGGGACTGGTCCGAAAGAAAGCAAAGCCGAATTTCAAAGCGCTGGGTCCGAGATTCGGCAAGAACGTCCAGGCGATTGCCGCACGGATCAAGGAGATGACGGCCGGGGAAATCGCCGCACTGGAGTCCTCCGGGAGCGTCGGCCTGGAAGCGAAGGGCGAGAAGGTCACGATTGGGGCGGACGACGTCGAAATCGTGCGCGAAGAGATCCAGGGATGGCTGGTGGAGTCAAACGGCTCGCTCACGGTGGCGCTCGACACAACGCTGGATGAACAGCTCCTTGCGGAAGGGAACGCACGGGAGTTCGTGAACCGCCTGCAAAACATGCGGAAGGATGCGGGGTTTGCAGTCACAGACAGGATTGCAATCTTCTGCGAAGCACCCGCAGAAGTGAAAGCGATGCTGGAAAAAATGCGCGCATATATTCAATCGGAAACACTGGCAACAGAATTCATGTTTGTCTTTGAGGCCGGCGAATACGATTCCACCGTGGAATTGAATGGAATTGCGGTCCACGTCGGGATTAAACGCCGTCCTCAGATCTAACCTATCGTAAGGAGCGAGGAACATCCATGGCGACAAAGGGAACACGGGCGGTTGTCAAATCAACTGCGTCGTCCAAAAAGAAAGCCGCCTCGCACGGCAAGAAAACGGCAAAGTCCACTGCCGCGAAAGGCCCGGCGGGTCGTGTTCAAAAGAGCAAAAAGAAGGCGACGACAAAGAAGATGGGAACGGAACGACGGGAGCCGACAGCGTATTCTTCGGAAGAGCTGAAGGCGTTTAAAGAGATGATCCTGACAAAACGCAAAGAGACGCTGGATGAACTCGATGCTCTGAAGGAGAGCATGATGGACGTCAGCACCGGCGAGTATGTGAGCGAGAGCTCGAACTACTCCCTGCACATGGAACAGGGCACCGATGCCATGGAGCGCGAAAAGACGTTTCTCTTCGCCTCTCGCAGCAGCAAGTACGTGAACCAGCTTGATGATGCGCTTGCCCGGATCGACGCGAAGAGCTACGGTGTGTGTCGCATCTGCGGTCTCCTTGTCCCGAAGGAACGGTTGGAAGCGGTCCCTACCGCCCAAACCTGCGCAGAATACAAAAACACCGGGATGCCCTGCGAACGCGGCCGCATCGCGATGGCGAAGAAAAAGGGAGAGTGACCGGTGCGGGTCCTCTGGCTCAGTCTCGGGATCGTCCTTGCCGACCAGTTCTCGAAACTTCTGGTGCGGGGGCTTACGTTTGCGCCCCTCAACATTTCCTGGCCGGGGCTTCAGTACGGAGTCAGCCACAAGGTTCTCGGAGAGTTCCTGCGGTTGACGTACATCGAAAACCCGGGCATGGCGTTCGGGATCGAACTCGGGGGGAAGTCCCTCTTCGCCGTGATCTCGATTCTCGCCAGCATCCTGATCCTCGTGTATCTGTATCGGGTACGGAGTGAACGGCTCGGATTCCGCATCGCACTGGCAATGATTCTCGGCGGAGCACTCGGAAATCTCGTGGACCGGGTGTTCTACGGGATGCTGTTCGACCAGGCGCCGCTCTTCTACGGCAAGGTGGTGGATTTCATCGACGTCGATTTCTTCAACCTCGATCTTGGTTTCTATCACTTCCACCGGTGGCCTGTCTTCAACCTTGCAGATGCCTGTGTGACAATCGGTGTCCTGCTCGTGTTCGTCTTTCATCGGTCGGCCATCGACCCTGCCAAACCCGGGGTGCCTGAACGCATCGCGGCGGACCCCGCCGGCTCGGCTGAAGCACAGGCCGGCAAAGAGTAGACGGTCGGTCGGCCCCGTCACACCAATCGGCACATCCTGCCCGGCGTATGCCCTACGAATTCGAGATCGTCGTTCCTCCCGGACAGAAGAAGGAACGCCTCGATACCTACCTGACCGCGCACGTCCAAAACGCCACCCGGTCCAAAGTCCAGAAAGCAATCAAAGACGGCACGGTTCTCGTCAACGGCAAGACCGTCCGTTCAAGCTATCCGGTCTCCGGCGGTGAGATCATCCGCATCACTCTTCCGAAGCCGCCTCCCCAGGACGCGGAGCCTGAACAGATCCCCCTCGACATTGTCTATGAGGATGACGACCTCCTGATCGTCAATAAGTCGGCGGGGATGGTGGTCCATCCTGCGCACGGGAACTATCACGGGACCCTCGTCAACGCTCTTCTGTTCCATACGCGCGCGCTCTCCGCGGTGAACGATGCGGCTGTCCGACCCGGGATCGTCCATCGTCTCGACAAGGACACATCGGGCCTGCTCGTCGTTGCGAAGAATGACGTCGTCCACGCAAAGCTCGCGAGACAGTTTGCGCGGAGAACCACGACCAGGGAATATCAGGCATTGGTGTGGGGCGTGTTCAAAAACCTGAGCGGGACCATCGAAGCAGAGCTCGGCCGGTCAAAGTCGGATCGGAAAAAAATGGCCGTCGTGTCGGGCGGGAAACCTTCCATCACCACCTACGAAGTCATTCGTCAGTTCGCGTATCTTGCACACGTCAGACTCAGGTTGAAGACCGGGAGGACGCATCAGATTCGCGTTCATCTCGCCCATGTCCATCATCCCGTGTTCGGTGACCCGACATACAATGGCCGGCATCTCATTGCCGGACCCGGCACGCAAAAGCAAAAGGCGGAAGTCGAACGGCTGCTTGCCATGATCCCCCGCCAGGCCCTGCATGCAAAGACACTCGGGTTCGTGCATCCGACGACAGGAAAACAGGTGTTCTTCGATTCCGAGTTACCCGCGGACATGCAGCAGGTGATCGCAGAGCTGCAGAAAAAGGATGGGGAGATAGGGGGAGGGGGGGACGAACAACAATTCTGAACTCAGATATCTGATATCGGATTTCTGAATTCACTTAGCGGCGGGGCTGCTTACTCCATACCGCTTCCTGAGCATCAACTTTCTTCCTACTGTCTACTTCCTACGTCCTACTCTAGGCCGTACTTCAGTCTGATCGTCGAATGCGCACGCTGCCCACACCTGATTCGATCTTGATGATCATCTTCCCTTTTGCGGTATCGTAGTTGGAGCTGATAAATTCGGTGTCGCCATTCGAGGAAAAATCGTCCGGGCAATCGACGCGCGAGATCCAGTTCTTTTCATATGAGACGCGCGCTCCGATCGATGACGGGATAACCATAGTCAGGAGACCCATTCCCACCTGAACATCGAGGTCCACCTCATGGGCGGTCTCGCCGCCGAAATCCAGTTTGAATGTCCCCACTCCGCCCTGGAACTTGAAATGCCGGAAATTCGCGTTGCCGAGGTTCCGCCCTTCGAACTTGCTCACCCCGGCTTCAATGTTCAGGTTTTCAATCATCGACCTGTTCGGCTCGTCAAACGCAAGGCAAACATCGCTTGCTCCTGTCGAGAGGTTCAGATCTTTCACCTGAAGACCGGAGAGATTCAGGTCTCCCTGACCGACACCGAGTTCGAGATCAAACGAAATCGGAATGGCGTCTGAAAACCGGAGAGACCATTCTCCGCTCTTGAGATCCGCAAAATGGAATTTCTTGTTCTGCGAATCGTTGTCCATGTTCTCACCCTGGCCGAGAGTGAGGTCCATGTAGCCGACGCGGTTCCGGACCGAATAGTCGTAGTTGAATTCGCCGGATTTCTGTTTCCGGCTTTCCATGACGACGACTTGGGCCGGTTCACCGCGGGAAATATGCAATGAGCCAAAGGAGGTGTTGACGACGACCTTGAGTTCTTTTTCCGTCGTCCGGCCGATCTCCCGTGTCTCCTGGGAATGGAGGACACCGGCAGGTGCGACGATTGTCAGTGCCAGAAGGGGCGCTATGTTGGAGAGGTGGAGGTCCATGGTATAACACATTTTCTCTACTATTCTATACGTAGGACCGTGGAGAGAGGTTTCGGTCTAGTAGTGCCTGATTCGATGCCGGAGTTGTTTGTACAGGAGCTCCCGTGCCCTGAAGATATGGGCCTTTACGGTGCCAATCGGCAATTTTAGAAGATCTGCGATTTCCTCGTAACTCTTTTCCTGGACGTGCCTCAGCTCGATAACCCTGCGATACTTCTCGGGGAGCTTGCCGATGGCTTCTTTCAGGAGGGCGGCACGCTGGCCGGAAATGAGTTCCTGGTCTGCCTCATATCCCTCATCGGGCAGCTCAAACGAGTATTCGCTGTCCTTGGCATCGATCGGCTTATCGATGGAATACGCCTGCAGCTTCTTCTTCCGGATATAGTCGATGCTGTTATTGGTCGCGATCTTGTACAGCCACGTGGAGAATGCGTACTCGTCGTTGAACTTCGAGAGCGAGCTGAACGCCTTGATGAATGCCTCCTGCGTCAGGTCTTCCACCTGCTCGCGTTCGTGGACCATTTTGAAGATGAAGTTGAAGATCGCATCGTGGTACTTCTTCATCAACTTTTCGTACGCCGCTTCGTCGCCTCGAAGAGCCCGTTGGATGATTTGCGAATCTTCTGTGCGTGACTCCAGCCTGCGCTGGTCGCGGGGGGAATTCAGTGGGGGGGGAACGGTATGTTGCTTGGCAGGCCGGGGCATAACAGGGTGAATGTACCCAAATGTGGATGAAGTTTCAAGGAACGGGTTGCTTCCTCCTCATGAAATCCTTACGTTCGATTATGTTGATCACGTTCGAGGGACTCGATTTCAGCGGCAAGAGCACCCAGGCATTGAGACTCGTGGAGCGGCTGAAAGGAGAACGTGCGGCCAATGGTGCACCGATGCCGATCCATTTTCTCAGAGAGCCGGGCGGCACAGCGATTTCGGAGCGCATCAGGGATCTCTTGCTTGATCGCAAGAATCTCGAAATGACGGAGCTCGCGGAGTTACTCCTGTTTTCCGCAAGCAGGGCCCAGCTCGTCGAGCAGGTGATCCGCCCCGCCCTTCTTCGTGGGGAGATCGTGGTGTGTGACCGATACGCGGATTCGACCGTCGCGTACCAGGGATGGGGAAGGGGGATCGACCGCTCAGTCGTCCGGTCCATCATCGCAGCGTCGATCGGAGCGACAACGCCCGCCCTCACGCTGTTTATCGATATCCCCATCGATGAAATTGCGCGGCGCAAAGAGGCCGCCGGACTGCAGTTCGACAGGATGGAGAGCGCTGGCCGTGAATTCTACGAACGCGTTCGCACTGGCTTTCTCGACATCGTGAAACAGGAACCTCACCGCATGGTGAGAATCGACGGCATGCAAAGCGTTGAACGCGTGCATGCCGAAATTTGGAAGGCCGTCCGGGAACGGACAGCGAGTCATGTATCATAGAGGATCGAAAATCATGAAGGGAATCCCAACGCGACAAGTGTTCATCACGTTCGGGCTTGCTGCGCTTCTCGTGTTGTGCAGCGGGTTTGTGCTGACGGGCGACAGTGATATGTATTTGAAGGTGGACCGGGGCATCACCCTCTTCGGCAAAGTCTACAAAGAGATCACCGCGAATTATGTCGATGAAGTGGACCCGGAGAAGTTCATGGAGGCGGGGATCGAAGGGATGCTGGGGACGCTCGACCCCTATACGGTGTACATCTCCCGCGAGGAAAGTGACGAAGTCGATCTCATGACCAACGGCAAGTATGGCGGGATCGGCGTGACCATCGGCGTCCGCGACGGGGCGATGCGTATCATCAGCGTCATGGACGGGTACTCCGCGCAACGCCAGGGATTGATCCCGGGAGACGTCCTGCTCGCAGTGGACGGGGTCTCCGTCGAAAACAAGAAGCCCGACGATGTCCGGAATCTTACGCGGGGGGAACCCGGGACGAGCGTCCGCGTAACGATCCAGCGCGAAGGGGAGACAAAGCCCCTGGAGTTCACCCTCACGCGGGAGGAAGTGCAGCTCCGGAACGTCACGTACGCCGACTACGTCGCCCCGGGGATCGGCTATATCCGTCTCGAACGTTTTTCGCGTCGCGCCGGCGAGGAAGTCCGCCAGGCAATCAAAGAGCTTCAGGTGAAGGGGGATTTGAAGGGCGTGGTGCTGGATCTGCGCGGAAATCCCGGCGGACTGCTTGATGCCGCAGTGGAAGTCGCAAGCAAGTTCCTGCCGAAAGGAAGTCTCATCGTTTCAACGCGGGGACGGGCTCCGGATAGCGAAAAGAAATATGTCTCATCGGAAGATCCTGCCCTTCCGACGACCCCCGTCGTCGTTCTGACGGACCACGGCAGTGCCAGCGCGAGCGAGATTGTCGCGGGCTCGTTGCAGGATCTCGACCGGGCGGTGATCGTGGGAACCCGCACGTTCGGAAAAGGACTTGTCCAGACAATTCTGCCGCTCAGCTATGGCGCACAGTTGAAGATTACGACCGCACGCTACTATACTCCCAGCGGACGGTGCATCCAGGAGATCGACTACCAGCACCGCGACAAGAACGGCGTCTTCGTCATCACGCCCGACAGTCTTCGCAAAGAGTTCAAGACCGAACACGGCCGACCCGTCTTTGAACGGGGCGGGATCGTTCCGGATTCCGTCGTTGATGAACTGGACGAGGGACCGATGGTCCGGGAGCTGGGGAAGAAAGGAATGTTCTTCAATTTCGCCAATCACTATGCGTCAACGCACCAGGACGCCAAGTTTGACACGGTAACGCCGGAAACATTGAAGGAGTTCAAAGACTTTCTGGCGGAGCAGAAATTTGACTACGTGGAAGACAGCGAAACGAAAGTGAAGGACCTCGAAAAGACCGCCGAGCAATCGCATATGAGCAAGGATGTCCTCTCCGAGCTCGACCGGGTCCAGACGCTGATTGAAAAGAACAAGGAACATGCGTTCGACAGGTATCGCGATCATCTCACCGATGAGCTGAGCCAGGAACTTGCGGCGCGGTACAAAGGCGAGCGGGGTCGGATCGCCGCTTCGCTGCAGGATGATCAACAGCTTGACGTCGCAATCGGACTACTCTCGCACAGAAAAGTCTTCAAAGAGAAGCTCGGGGGATAGGACATCGCAACACTCACACGAAGGCCTGGAGAAATCCGGGCCTTCGTTTTGTCCGTCCTCGGGGCCGCTGCACTCCTGATCCGCCAATTCATTCACATTCGCTCTCAACTCTCGTGGATCTCCTTTCCGTCGCCGTTCTCCTGATTGCGGGATGTGCAGCCGGACTCCTGGCAGGATTCTTCGGGATTGACATCGGGATTCTTACCCTTCCGTTGCTGCTGGTGTGGTACTCGTCGACCCACGTGAGCACTCTCGTTGCCGCCCATCTGGCCCTCGGAACCACGCTTATCGTCTCCTGCCTCTCAACTCTTCCGTCGACCGCCATCGATTATCGTGGCGGTTTCGTCGTGTGGAAGGACGCAACGCAATTGGTGGCTGCGGGGATCCTCGGGGGCATAGCCGGCGGGATGGTTTCCGGGACTCTTTCCTTCGAAACCCTTGCGCGAGTCTTCGGCGTGGTCTTCTTCGCTGCGGGCATCCAGCTCTTCGGTGAACGCCGAAAGCCCCGGGATGCCGGATCCCCGACGTCGACGCAATCGCTGAAACTCAGTGTGTACGGCCTCTTGTCAGGATTTGTGGTCGGGCTCACGGGTGTGGCCAACAAGCTCCTCATGCAGCCGTTGCTTTACACGCAGATGCGGATCCCGCTGAAACGGTCCCAAGGTACATCGAACGCGTCGAGCGCTGCTCTCTTCTTTGTCGCGGCACTTGTCGTTGCGGTCGGGGGATTCTCGAGGCAAGATCTTCCGCCGTACGCGCTTGGCTACATCGACACGTTCTCCGCTCTTCCTCTCAGTATCGGCGCGACGCTGTTCGTGCATGTTGGACGACGGCTCGGTGAAGGAGCCGTGAGCCGGAACGCCCGCCTGGTCCTGGGAATTCTTCTCATTGGGTACGCCATCAAAATCCTCGTTGCACCTTGAAAGCCCCGACTGCCAGGTCACTGGTCGAGCAAGGTGAGCACGTGGATGACCATCGGCCATCTGATCAGACACCGGTAACACATTTACTACGAATTCCCCGGGGAAAAAGGGCCGTCTTCAGGCACGAATCTTGCACATTTCTATCGCGGAGTAGTGTGTTCTACTCCACAACACGAAGGGAAACAACCTATGGACATCGGTGGTGTAGTCGAGGCCGCTATGGTTCGACCCTTGGTGGACGTACAACAGGGAATTGCGGTGCGGGTTCTGAGGGATGAAATGGACAACCAGAAGGAGCTCATATCGCAGATCGTGAACGGTCCGCAGCAGGTTGCATCCCAAATCTACGACGGACACGGTCAAATCGTTCCTGCACCAGCAGGCGGCAGTGTGAACGCACGGGTGTAGGGATCGATTGCGGTCATCGAACCATGAGACGTACAGTCCACATTCGCAATGAGCGGGAGCGTATCCCGCTCGTTGCGTTCTAGAGATCGGCTAAGAGTAGGAAGTACGACGTAGGTAGTAGGAAGAAAGCGTTTGCGTGTACCCCGAGTCCCCCAGTCTCAAAGTCCCCGAGTCTCCCCATCTCCCGTTCCCCCCATCTCACTTTCCCCGCCGTCGCGCTCTTCCCCGTCCTTTTGCCAGCGCCGATGCAATCGTCGCCATCAGTGTGTCGAAGTCGTCGCGGTTGTTGACAAAGTCAAGCTCGTCGGATTCAACGACGAGGAGCGGACCCTTGTCGTACCGCTTGATCCAGGATTCGTAATGATGGTTCAATTGCTCGAGGTATTCTCGCGGGATGGACTGCTCATACGAACGTCCCCGGAGCGCAATCTGCCGCAGCAGCGTATCGATGCTCGCGCGCAGGTAAATCAGCAGGTCGGGCGGACGGAGATATTCCGTCATGACTTCATAGAGCGCAATGTAATTCCGGTAGTCGCGCTCATCCATTTTCCCGATCTCAAAAAGATTCCGCGCAAAGATCTCTGCGTCCTCGTAAATCACCCTATCAAGGACCACCGCTCCGCCTCCTTCGACAATCGATTTGTAACTCCGGAATCGATTGGAAAGAAAATAGACCTGGAGATGAAAAGACCATCGGGACATGTCTCCGTAGAAGTCCCTCAGGTAAGGGTTGTCTTCCACAGATTCGAAGTACGGGGTCCATCCAAAATGTTCGGCCAGAAGTCGCGTGAGCGAGGACTTTCCGGAGCCGATATTGCCGGCAATTCCGAGAAACACTTTGCTGTGCGGGACCGAGACCTTCAGTTTCGCTCGGCGGGGAGAAGAACTGTTCTTGGGCATGGCGGAATGAGGTGGTTGAGGGTTGACGGTGCAATATACACCCCGCAGTCCGGAGATGCAACGATCGGAATCCGGGACCCCTGAAACACGAACGGCCCCGGATGCCGGGGCCGTTGGGAGAGGATGACTGCGCGACTCAGTAGGAATCAGGTCCGATGGAGACTTTTCCCTTGAACACCCGGTACACCATGATCGTGTAGAATATCACGATGGGCATTCCGATAAGGGCGATCACAAGCATCACCGTCAGCGTGAGCTGGGACGAAGAGTGCTGGAAAATGTTCAGGCTGTAATCGTCGCTGATCGTGGACGGGACGAGGCGTGGGAAGAGACTCAGCGCGCTGAGTGCGATCATCGTCGCGATTGTCATGGACGACGAGAGGAATGCAGCGAAAAACTTCTTGCTCTTCAGCCACACCGGGATCAAGAGGATCGAAGCAAGCAGAAGAACAAAGATGACCCAGAAAATGGGGTCCCGCAGGATCGTAAAAAACAGGAACGGGGACACGAAGGTCGAGGCAAACGTTGCCGCGGCATACAGGGCGACCACCGCAATCCACAATGCTGTTGCCGTTTTCGCCATCCGGTCACGAAGATCACCTTCGGACTTTAGAGCAAGATACACCGCCCCGTGCATCGTGAAAACGACAAGGCAGAGGACCCCGATGAGCAATGCGTAGGGATGAAGAAGACCGAGAAAGGTCCCCTGGTAGCTGCCGTCAATATCGATCGGGACGCCCTTCAGGATGTTCCCGAAAGCCACACCGAGCAGCAGTGCCGGCAAGAAACTGCCGATGCCGAAACACCAGTCCCACAGCCGTCTCCATCCCGGGGAATCCACCTTGCCGCGGAACTCCATGGAGACCGCGCGCGCGATAAGCGCCACAAGAAGGAGCATCAGGGCAAGATAGAAACCGCTGAACACTGTCGCGTACACGGGCGGAAATGCCGCAAAGAGCGCCCCGCCGGCGGTGAGAAGCCAGACTTCGTTGCCGTCCCACACCGGACCGATGGCATTGAGACTCACGCGACGGTCTTCTTCCTTTCGGTTGAACAAATACAGAACGCCGACGCCGAGATCGAATCCATCGAGGATTGCATAACCGATGATCAACACGCCGACGAGGATGAACCAGGTGACTTGAAGTGTCTCCATTATACAGTCACCTCCTTTGCCTGACCGAAGTTGGACGAGACAGCCGATTCGGGCTCGGGCCCGTGTTTGATCTTCTTGATCAGAAGATAGAGATAGAGCGATCCGAGAAATGCATAGACGATAAAGAAGAGAATGATCGAGAACAGGATCTCCCCGGCACTCACGGAAATCGATGCGGCTTCGTCCGTCCGGAGCATGCCGTAGACGATCCATGGCTGCCGGCCGACTTCTGCCGCCATCCAGCCGAGCTGACAGGCGATCACGGGCAACGGGATCGACCAGATGAACGCCTTCATCAGTTTCGGGCTGTTCCAGAGCGTCCCCTTCCGCAGTTTCCAGGCGGCATATGCCAGGATGAGGATGAAGAACATCCCGAGAACGACCATGTTGTGAAACGAGACGAACGTCAGCCAGAGCGGAGGCGTATTGTTTGCAGGAAAATCATTGATCCCTCTGATCGGCGCGTTGATGTCGCCGAACGCAAGCCAGCTCAGGAGCCCGGGGATTTCGATGGGTGCTTTCAGCTCCGGCGGCGGAGTTATGGGGTATGCGAAAAGGACCATCGGCGCTCCCGAGGTCGACGAGTAGAGCCCCTCAATGGCGGCGAATTTTTCCGGCTGGGTGCGGGCCACCTGGCGCGCATGCTCGTGGCCGAGGGGCATGACTTCCAGCAGGGAGATGACCAATCCACCAATGATCCCCACGGTCATCGCCTTCTTTGCCAGGGGCAGTTCTTTTCCTTTGAGGACCAGATAGGCGCTGATCCCCGTCATGAAGAATGCGCCGGTCGTCAGCGCTGCGCCCATGGTGTGGAGAAAGCGGATGAGCGTTGAAGGATTAAACACCGCATCGTAGAAGCTCGTCAGTTCCGCCCTGCCGTTGCGCAACACGAATCCGGCAGGGGTCTGTTGCCATGAATTCGCAACGATGATCCAGAATGCGGAGATCGTTGCGCCGACGGCGACCATGAAGATCGCGAACCAATGTGCACCTTTCGAAATCCTGTTGCGGCCGAAAAGATAAAGACCGAGGAAGGTCGATTCAAGGAAAAATGCGAAGACCGCTTCGGCCGCAAGAGGAGCGCCGAACACATCACCGACAAATTTGGAGTACGTCGCCCAGTTCGTGCCGAATTGAAATTCCATCACGATACCGGTTGCAACTCCGACCGCAAATGTCAACGCCAGGATCTTTCCGAAATATTTCCCGATCCGGACGTATGTCTCGTCGCCTTTGCGCCATCCGAGGGCTTCGATCAGGACCAGGAACCAGGCCAGACCAATAGTAATTGGCGGGAAGATGAAGTGAAATCCGACAGTCATAGCAAACTGCAGTCGGGCAAGGAGTACAGCATCCATGGGACTCTCCTTCTGGTGAGTGAAGGGTTGATTTGTTCGAGTGGGAGCGTAGTACTGCGATGTTCTTTCCCTGCCGTCGCAAGGGGAGAATATTCGGGCTGCTGATCAGAAACGGTCCTGCGGTTCTCCGCCGCGTCTGATCCAGCTATGCCTCGGCCGCTACCTCGGCCAGTGGTTCGGGCTTTGGTTGAGAAAGTTCGGCAAACGTTCGGGTTGAAAGAAACTCCCGGAGTTTCCCTTGGGTCTCGTTCCAAACATCGTGGACATTGCAGACTGAAGTTCGAGTACAAAAATCCGGCTCCACGAGACACCGGTTGAGCGCCATGGGTCCCTCGATCTCCTCGACGACCTGAAGAAGAGTGATTTGCTCGGAAGGACGGGCAAGAGAGATCCCCCCGTGGACACCACGATGAGACTTTACGAGGCCGGCACGGCAGAGTCGGGCGACAATCTTGCGGAGAAATTTTTCGGGGATCGACCATTTTTTTGAGATGTCGGAAATCTGCGCAATGGTTCCCGGCTCGAGCCGCGAGAGGTGCACCACTGTGCGGATAGCGTATTCCCCTGTCATTGTCAGTTGCATAGAGCGCTTGTTGGTTGCTTGGAGTGTGTATGAGTTGGAAAAGAGCTACAGATCAGGAATAAAGGCGTCAAGTTATGTGCCAATTGGGAGAGGTTAAGTCATGTTTCAATATGGAGGAATTCGTAGAGTTTCTTCGTGGTTGCGTATGCCAAGCACAACTTCAATTCCCGAAACTGCCAATGTCTTCGATGAGTCATACTACATTTAAGAAAACTCGATTCCGCATAGGCCGGATTTCTTCGACATCAGTTCCTCTTCCGCAGGCGCGCAGGACAGAACAGCATCATGAGCCGCATCGGAAAGCTTTTGACTTTCGGGGACGATTTGCTCAGATTGGGTTCGGGCTCAAAAGACCTCTATGAGTAGGATGAAGGACGTACGAAGTAGGAAGAAAGCGTATGCAAGGCTTGTCGTCGCCGTGTATGGTTTCTTCCTACGTCCTACATCCTACGTCATACTCCCTGCTACGCTCTGAAATTCGTTCTACTTCAAACGGTCAACTTTGGACAAGTTCGTCATCCACGGTGGTCGCCGGCTCAACGGTACCGTCCGCATTAGCGGGGCGAAGAACGCGACGTTGGCGTTGATGCCTGCCGCTCTGCTTGCCTCCGGGACGTTCCGCATGAGCAATACGCCGGCGTTGCGCGATGTGAACACGATGGCAAGTCTGCTCTCTTCGATGGGAGTGCGCATCGCCGTGGACGGACACGTCCTTACTCTTGACACGCGCGGCGTCAACAAGCACGAGGCTCCGTACGAGCACGTGAAGAAAATGCGGGCGTCAATTTATGTCCTCGGGCCTCTCGTGGCGAGATATGGAGAAGCAAAGGTATCGCTTCCCGGCGGATGCGCCTGGGGTCCCAGGCCCGTCGACCTGCACATGGAGGGAATCAGGAAGCTCGGCGCAACGTTGGAATTGCGGGAAGGATATATTTACGCCTCCGCGAAGAGGCTGACAGGTGCGAAGATAAGTTTTGACATCTCCAGTGTGGGGGCCACCGCGAACATCCTCATGGCGGCGGTGCTTGCGAGGGGCTCGACGGTAATTGAAAACGCTGCAATCGAACCCGAAATCACCGCGCTCGGGGAATTCCTGATCCAGATGGGCGCCCGGATCGCCGGGATCGGCTCGAGGCGGCTTGAGATCGAAGGCGTCGATTCCCTGCACGCTGCCGATGTCGAAACGATCCCCGACCGGATCGAGGCCGGAACGTATCTCGTCGCCGGCGCGATTACCGGCGGTCATATCATCGTGGACGCGGTGAACCCGGAGCATCTTTCCGCGCTGCTGTTGAGACTCCAGGACGCAGGATGTACCGTCGAACTCAGCGGAAGAAGTGTGACGTTGACAGCGCCGGAGACGCTGCGCGCCGTCGATGTGACCGCTGCGATCTACCCCGGGTTCCCGACCGATATGCAGGCGCAGTGGACGGCATTGATGACCCGGGCGGCCGGAACGTCGCTTGTCACGGATTCCATTTATTTTGACCGGTTCAAACACGTTCCCGAACTTGTTCGTCTCGGCGCCGACATCGATGTGAACGAAAATGTCGCTGTCGTTCGGGGCGTCAATGCACTGACCGGCGCAAAAGTCATGTCGACCGACCTGCGGGCTTCGGCATCGCTCATTCTCGCAGGACTCGTCGCCGTGGGAACAACCGAAGTTCTTCGCGTCTATCACATCGATCGCGGCTATGAAGCGATCGAGAAGAAGCTTCAGGCGCTCGGCGCCGATATCGAACGTGTGGCGGGGGAAGAATTCTGAGTGGCCGAATCGTTCGCCCGGGCGACAGGACCCTTCTCGAACACCCGCATTCCCTCCGGCGGTATGACAGAAATCCAGGATCTCCGCGCCGGATCCCTCCGTCCAATCTGAAATTGCGCACGTATCGAAAGAGCCACCATGGCAGGGCTTCGAAGAGTTGACACGTTTGTTGTTGGTCTGATCTACCTGATTGCTGCGCTCGCCTGCACGCGAATCCCCCTGCTGCATTCGCTCGGCTATGAGTCATCATTGATTTTTGCCCTCATTGGATCGGCGGCGGCGGCGCTGCTGACCGTCAATAGGATTCGCCGGTTCTATCGTGAGCCGGCACTCGATCGAACCCTGATGATGACCGGCGTCCGGCGGTCTCTGCAGTCGTCCCTCCTCACCAATCTCCTGCTGCTTCTCATACCGCTGGTCGTTCTCCTGGCAAATGCGGTCGTGGTCAAGAACTGTTCTTTGCGCGACGGTTTGCTTTTCTACCTTCTTCTTCCCGGAATGAGTGTGGTGTTCTCGACGGCCCTGGCGTTCTTTTGCGTCATGCACTACCGCCGGTCACGAATCATGTTTTTTCTCTTTATGGCCATCTCATTCTGTTACGCATTGGCGCTCGGTTACTTTACCCCGGCCATCTTCTCCTACAATTTCTTCTACGGGTATTTCCCCGGGTTCACGTACGATGAGGGACTGAGCGTAACATCCACCCTGGTGTCCTTTCGCCTGATCACCCTCGGGTTGTCCGCGGTGCTGGTGTGGCTGGGAAATCTCCTCCTTGCCGAAAGCGAGCCGTCTGCCGGAGTGACCGCGAAAGGGCTCGTCCTTCTTCGCAGACTCGTCCAGCCGTCCGAGAGAGGACTGACAGTTCTTCTCCTTCTCCTCGGCATTGGAGTATATGTGTTCCGTTGCGATCTCGGCTATGAGTCGACGTCGGGGTATATCCGGTCGTGGCTCGGAGGAGAACTAAGGACAAAGCATTTTATCATCTATTATCCGAAGAACCTTCTGAATGCGGAACAACTCTCACGTCTGGCGGATGAACACGAGTTCCGTTACACGCAGCTTCTCGAAGAATTTTCCCTGCCGCGGTTTGATCCGATCGAGTCATTTCTCTACCCGTCTTCGGACGCGAAGCTGCGTCTCATCGGTGCGGGGAACACCGACTTCGCCAAGCCGTGGAGCAGGCAGCTTCACATCACGGTGCAGTCCGCGTTCGTCACACTGAAACATGAGTTGACACATGTGATCGCCGGGAAGTTCGGCGTGCCGGTGATCCGGGTGAGCCTGCGCATGGGACTCACAGAAGGGCTGCCGATGGCACTCGAAGGAACGTATGGAGCCAGGACACTGGACACGTATGCGGCCGCGATGCAACAACTGAACACCGCTCCTGCCATTGAAACGCTGCTCTCTCCGGAGGGATTTTTGACGCAGGCCCCGTCGGTGAGCTACGTGCTCGCGGGATCGTTCAGCCGATACCTGATCGACACGTACGGCATTCGGCCGTATCTCATGGTGTACGCCGGAGAGGATTGGAGATTCGTTTACGACCGGCCGTTACCGATCCTCGTTCAGGAATGGAAGAATTATCTTCGTACATTGGAAATCGACGGCACCGACCTTGCCGCAACGAAAGCCTTCTTCAGCCGGACATCGATTTTTCGCAAGACCTGCCCGCGCGTGGTCGGCGAACGAAACAGAATCGCCGGGCAGGCATTCGCAGGGCGGGAGTATGCTGTGGCAGAGAGTCTGTACGCCATCGCGTATGCCGAAGGCGGAAGCTTCGAATCTCTTTCGGGTCTCGCGACAGCGGCATACCGGCGAGGGGCTTATCGCACGGTGGACAGCATTCTGAATCAGGCAGGAACCACCCCGGAGGCGTCGGACCGGAATCTCATGCTTGCTCTGCTTCACGGCGATGCGTTGTGGGGTATGGACAGCGTCCGGCAAGCGTTCCGGTACTATCACACACTGCGTGTTGTCGATCTCACGGATGGACTGACGGAAGCCGCGAGTGAGCGTCTGCTTGCCCTCGAAGGGAATGACCGCACCGGGCTGAAACGATATTTCCTCAGCCCCGGACCCGATTCCGTTCGCGTTGCGGTCCTTGATTCGTTGCTCTCGAAGAGCCCGCACGATCCACTGCTTCGCTATCTGAGCGGACGGGAATCACTGCGACGGGGAGACTACGGCGCCACCGCCCGGGAAATGGACTCGATCTCCCTCGCAGATCAGGACCCCGTCCTCGAGGCGTTACGGTTCACGACACTCGGTCTTGCGTCGTATTTCACGGGTGGATTTGAGAAGGCGAGGGAAATGTTCTGGCAGTCGCTGAACTTTGACGATAGCGATGTCGCCGAACTCACGGTGAATGACTGGATCGACCGCTGTGAATGGAAAGTCGAACACCGGGAAGACCATGCATCAGGCCCGGATTGACCATGAGAGATTTTCATCGCATCCTGCTTACCAGATTGCGATTCATCGGTGACGTCGTGCTGACCACACCGATCATCCGGTCGGTCCGCAACGCCTATCCGTCGTCGCACATTGCGTATCTCGGTGAACGCAGCGCCGTGACGCTGTTGGAACACAATCCGTGTCTCGACAGGATTATTCCGTACGATTTCTCGCGACCGGCGATCTTCGAACAGGCCCGTGTCGGCTGGGACCTCAGGCGGGCCGGGTATGATCTCGTCATCGACATGTTCAACAACCCCCGGAGTGCGCTCCTCTGTCGTTTGACGGGAGCCAAGACCCGGGTAGGCCTTGAGCGCCAGGGGAGACGGTGGGCATATACCGTGCGAGTCGCCGACGATGGACAACCCAAGTCGCCGATTCAATTTCACAATCAGTTTCTTCGGGCGGTGGATATTCCACCGACTGCAACCAGAACCGAGATTATCCTGGCGCCCGAGGAACGGGAAAACGCACCGCAATATCTCCCTGACGGCGAAGGCCCTCTGGTCGGGATTCATCCTGGCGCGAGCTGGCCCGCGAAGAAGTGGGATGCGGAGCGGTTCGGCGCCCTTGCGGATCGCCTTGCCGGGCTCGGGATGCGGGTGGTGGTCTTCGCCGCGCCCGGAGACCAATCAACTGTTCAACGGCTCATCGAATCGACGTCCAGTGTTCCCCACGTTCTGCCTGCCGCCAGCCTCCGCCATCTGGCGGCCATGATTTCGCATTGTACATGCTTCGTGTGCAACGATGCCGGCCCCATGCACATTGCCGCGGCGCTTGATGTGCCGACGGTCGCGATCTTCGGGCCGGGGGAAGAAAACATCTGGTTTCCGTATGACCGTGCTCTCGGCCATATTGCGCTGCGCAAGGATGTTCCCTGCCATCCATGCCATGCGGATTTCTGCCCGCGAACCGGAGACGGGTATATGGAGTGCATGAATCTCCTCCGGGTCGACGAAGTGGCGACGGCGGTGGAGACGGTTGTCGCAACATCGTCTCGACGGCACGTATGAAAGCGATCGCAAGCACGCTGCAGCACCGGCTTATGATGCCGGAGACCGGCGCCCCCGGCCCTCACCCGACCCTTGTTCTCCTTCACGGACGAGGAGCGGACGAAGACGACCTGATCGGCTTGACGCAGCATCTCGACCAGCGACTTCTGGTATTGTCGGTGCGCGCGCCGTTCGCCTTCGAGTTCGGCGGATTCACCTGGTACGATGCCGGTGTCGACGGAACGCCGGACCCGGTCCGTTTTGCCGAAAGTCGCGAGCGTCTTTCAACATTTCTCGATGACATGCTGCAGTCGTACCCGGTGGATCGGGAACGGCTGTTCGTGCTCGGGTTCAGCATGGGAGCGGCGATGGCGCTCGTCGCCGCCCTGGAACGGCCGGAATTGTTTCACGGAGTTTCCATTAACAGCGGATATCTCCCCGAGCGCACGAACGTGAAATACCGGTGGGACGCACTTTCCACCCTCGACATCCTTCTTGCGCACGGAACGCAGGATCCCGTCGTACCTGTTGAACTTGCGCGGCGTGCGCGAGCGCTTCTCTCGGACCATGTCCCAAAGCTCCAGTACAAAGAGTATTTCATGGGGCACGAAATCAGCGGGGAGTCCCTTGCGGACATCGCTCAGTGGATGCAGCAGCTTCTGTGACCGGCGTCACCGGAAGTGCGTTGTCGCACGCCGCAACATGATATCCAGTTTCACCACAGTGTCATCGACAGATCGAAAGAGACTTCAGTGGCATTCTTCGGATCGTGGCAGTTTGTTTTTTTCAATTTATTGGTCCTGGGCCTTCTCGCTCTGGATTTGTTCGTATTTCATCGGAAACCGCATGAAGTGAAGCTGAAGGAAGCCGCACTGTATTCCGTTTTCTGGATAACGCTCGGGCTTGTCTTCGCCGGGTTCGTCTTCATCGACCGGGGGTGGACGTCGGGGATTGAATTTCTTACAGGGTATCTTGTAGAAAAGTCTCTTTCGGTTGACAACATATTTGTCTTTATCGTGATCTTTACCTACTTTGGAATACCACCGAAGTATCAACATAGAGTCCTGTTCTGGGGTGTTGTCGGCGCACTGATAACCCGATCAATATTCATCGGTGTCGGAGTTGCACTGATCTCTCACTTCCACTGGATTCTCGATGTCTTCGCTGTCATCCTCCTCTACAGCGGAATCAAGCTCTTCTTCGATCGCGGGGTCTCCGTCAACCCCGAGCGCAACGCGGTCATACGCTTAACACGTAAAGTCTATCCGTACATCACGGGGAGCACCAACTCTCCGGCATTTTTCGTCAAGCAAGGGAGGGCGATCTATCTCACGCCGCTCTTCTTGGTGCTGCTCACAATAGAAACGACCGACATCATGTTTGCCGTCGATTCATTGCCCGCAGTGTTCGGTGTAACTCAGGACGCGTTCATCGTGTACTCGTCCAACGTATTCGCGATTCTCGGCCTGCGAGCGTTGTATTTCCTCCTGGCGGGGGCGATGCAGCGGAATGAGCACCTGAGCAGGAGCCTGGCGATTGTGCTGATCTTTATCGGCGTGAAGATGATTCTCGCTCCCTGGTATCCCATATCGACGGAAGTGTCCCTCATCGTTGTGGCGGGGATGATCAGCGCGGCGTTTGCGCTCTCATGGCTTCAGCGGAAGGACGATGGGAAATGGTACTATTGGCTTTTGAGCCGGCTGCGCATTCCGCGTGAAAAGCGCGCGCGAGACAAGAAAGCCTGATCCGTCGATCCTCTTCCGTTCTCCCCACCGTATTGACGGGGCTCTGCCCCGGGCCTGTCCCCTTCTAACGCACGATGCCCGCCTGTTACGCAAGCGGGCATCGAGACTAACGCTCCTCGTGGAAAGCAATCACTCGTACACCGTCGTCAACTGCGGCGGCTTCATCGCCGGAGGAGGCAAGCTCTCTCCGGGCTCCTGCGCGTCGCGGACCGCCATCGCCGTCAAATTGACGATATCGGTGACCTCGTTGCCGGGAATCAGAAGGTAAACGGGTTTCCGCATCCCGAGCAGGATCGGTCCGACCGATTCCGCTCCCCCGATCTTGCCTAACAGCTTTACGGCGATGTTCGCGGAGGCCAGGTCAGGACAGACCAACAGATTGGCACCCTCCCGCAACGAACTGAACGGATAGACCGTCTCAACAATCGTCGGGTCAACCGCTGTGTCCGCCATCATCTCGCCGTCCACCATCAAGTCCGGCATTCGCAGTTTCACCATCTCCGCCGCACGGGCAACTTTCTCGCACGATGGATGCCGCGTGCTGCCGAAGTTGCTGAACGAAAGCAGCGCCACGCGTGGCTCGATATCAAAACTCCGCACCTTCTCCGCGGCAAGGATCGCGATGTCGGCCAGCTCCTCCGCGGTTGGGTCGACATTGACCGTCGCGTCCGTGATGAATCGCACCTCGTGTTTGAAGACGAGCATGTACAAGCCGGCAACCACCGATATGGAAGGACGGGGACGGATGATCTGCAGGGCCGGCCGGATCGTGTGCGGGTAGTTCTGCGTGATCCCTGCAACAATCCCGTCCGCATCGCCGACATGGACCATCATCATGCCGAAATCAATCCGGTTCTTCATCGCTTGCTGGGCCTCGGCAAGAGTTACGCCCTTGCGCTTGCGCATCTCGTAGTACTTGCTCGTGTACTCTTCAAATTTCGACGATGTCGTCGGGTAGACGAACTCAGCGCCGTCGAGGTTGAGATCCAGTGAACGGATCTTCTCCTGGATCACCTGTCGATCGCCGAGAAGAATCGGATGGGCAATCTCCTCGTCGAGGATAATCTGCGTCGCACGGAGAATCTTCTCTTCGACGCCTTCCGGGAAGACGATGCGTTTCGGCGCCCGCTGGGCCTTGTGGATCGCGATCCGCATGATTTCTTTTGAACGACCAAAGCTGCTCTCGAGCTTGTCCCGGTACCGGTCGAGGTCGTCAATGGGACGGCGGGCGACGCCGGTTTCCATTGCCGCCTTCGCAACCGCGGGCGCTTCCCACAGGAGAACACGTGGGTCAAGCGGCTTGGGAATAATGTACGTCCTGCCGAAACGAATGTGCTCACCGCCATACGCCTTGATGACGGAATCCGGCACGTCCTCATGAGCGAGCGATGCGAGGGCGTGAGCGGCGGCAAGTTTCATCTCGTCGTTGATCCCGCTCGCCATGACGTCGAGCGCGCCGCGGAAGATGAAGGGAAATCCAAGAACATTGTTGACCTGGTTCGGGTAATCCGAACGTCCGGTCGCCATGAGGACATCCTTGCGGGCATCCATGGCATCTTCGTAAGAGATCTCGGGATCCGGATTTGCCATGGCGAAAATGATCGGGTTCTTCGCCATCGTCCTGACCATGTCCTTTGTCAGCACACCTTTCACCGAAACTCCGGCGAAGACGTCGGCATCCTTGAGCGCATCGGCGAGGGTTCGGGCTTTGGTATCGACCGCGAAATATTCCTTGTACGGATTCATCCCCTTTTCACGTCCCTTATACACGACGCCGTTCGTATCACAGAGGATCAGGTTTTCACGCTTCACGCCGAGTTTGATGTAGAACTTCGCGCACGCGATGCCCGCCGCCCCTGCGCCACTGAAGACCACCCGTACGTCATTGATCTTCTTTCCGACGATTTCAAGGGCGTTCAGGAGACCTGCGCCCGAGATGATCGCCGTCCCGTGTTGATCATCGTGGAAGACGGGGATGTTCATCGTCTTCTTCAACTCTTCCTCGATATAGAAGCACTCCGGCGCTTTAATATCTTCCAGGTTGATTCCTCCGAACGTCGGCTCGAGCGCGCGCACGATGCGGATGATTTCATCAGGGTCGTGGGTGTTAAGCTCGATGTCGAACACGTCGATGTCGGCGAACCTCTTAAACAACACGCCCTTTCCTTCCATGACCGGCTTTCCCGCCAGCGCACCGATGTCTCCGAGCCCCAGGACGGCTGTTCCGTTGCTGACAACTGCAACGAGGTTTCCCTTCGCCGTATACTTGTACGCATCCTCCGGGTTCGCGGCGATCTCACGACACGGCTCAGCGACACCCGGAGTGTAAGCGAGACCAAGGTCGCGTTGGGTTGCGCAAGGTTTCGTGGAAACAACTTCGATCTTTCCGCGGCGCCCTGTGCTGTGATAGTCTAGAGCATCCTGTCTTCTGATCATAGCCATGGGTGATTCCTCCTTCGTTGTGCATCACCGTTCGGTGATTGGTGGCAGGTCCGGTTCGGCGAGAATGGCGACTTTGGGTACATGCAAATGCGTGACAAGGTCAGATGGAAACTGCGGGAAGTTGAAGTACCGTCACCCAGGACCGGTGCCTGCAATATACGTGACGTCCGCTCGACTTTCAAAGGTTATGCCATAGGAGGTTCTCTTTCGACGACGGGAATATCTGGTTTAAACCTCGCAGTCAGGCTTTCCTGGAAGGAGTGCTGTGCGGCATTGGCGACCTTCTCAATTCTGACAACGATTCGAAGCAAATTCCCAAATCCAGCAATCCTTGATTTTCTAAGACACTTTGGTTAAGATAGTAAAACCTCAGCGTCCCATTAGAAGAGTCGACCCCGAGCCATGACGGCGCCCGCAGGGAATGAGACCTCTGCATCCCCTCTCTCTCGCACACATACCACCAAACGCTACAATCGGATCAAACTCGGTCTCTCGATCGTCTCTTCGTCGCTCTCGTTTTTGTTTCTCGTCGCGCTGATGATCACCCCCGCGTCGCACGTCATTGCGACGTGGGCAAGCGGAATAACCCCGTCCCCGTACGGCGGCCTCATCCTGTTTGCGGGTGCGATTGGGTTGGCGCAGACCATTGTCACGCTGCCGGTGAGTTTCCTCTCAGGGTTTATCGTCGAGCACCGCTTCCATCTGTCCAATCAGACGTTCGCGCGATGGGCATGGGAGCGCATGAAAGGGGCATTGATCGGCGCGCCGATCGGCGTTGCGGTCCTGCTAATCCTCTATTTCTGCATGCGAGAATGGGGAGCGTCGTGGTGGATTCCGGTGGGTTGCATCCTGTCACTGTTCTCGTTCATTCTGGCGCGGCTGGCACCGACGATTATTCTGCCATTGTTTTACAAACTGACTCCGCTCGAAGATGGGCCGCTCAAGGACGCCATCCTCGGACAGTGTTCGCGTGAGGGACTGTTTGTGAACGGGATTTTTCAGTTCGATCTGAGCAAGAACACGAAAAAGGCCAACGCAGGCTTCACCGGCATCGGAAAAGCACGACGCATTATCCTGGGGGATACCCTCGTGCGCGAATTTACACCGGACGAAGTAGAGTCGGTCTTTGCCCACGAGCTCGGCCATTACAAGTACAAGCATATACGCATCGGAATCGTCATCGGTATCGTCACGACGTTTCTCGGGTTGTTCGTCGCGGCATCTCTGCACCGCTGGTCACTGTCGATCGCCGGCATTTCGTCGATTACGGAGTTCGCCGGGCTGCCCCTCCTCGCGATATGGCTCGCCGTGTTCGGTCTGGTTACCGCACCGGTCGGGAACATCCTTTCGCGGTATCATGAACGGCAGGCCGATCGGTTCGCAGTCTCCGCGACCGGAAAGCCTGGGGCCTTTGCGTCGGCGCTGCGGAAACTCGCATCAATGAATCTGGCGGATCCCGAGCCGCATCCGCTTGTGGAATTTCTCTTTTACAGTCATCCATCGATCGGGAAACGCATCCGCTCGGTGGAGTCGCATGCCGTATGATACATCGCGTCCTCGGTCCTCTCCGGTTCATCGCGGGCGTCGTGATTTCTCTGAGTTTCGCGGCGATCATTATTCTTACTCTCCCGATGAGCTATAAGACCGGAAGGGTTTTTCACGCGCTCTCCCGTTGTTGGGCGAGAACAATTCTCCTGACCTGTGGCGTGCGGGTCCGTGTGCGGGGTATCGAGGAACTCGACCCCTCGAGCAACTATGTCTATGTGTCGAACCATGCCAGCATGTTCGACATCCCCGCGATTATCGCGTCGATTCCGGATCAGATACGGATCGTCTACAAAAAGGAACTAGAGATCATTCCGATCTTTGGCTGGGGCCTGCGGTGGGGAAGCTACATCGGTATTGACCGCGGGCGGGGGGCTAAGGCGATGCGGAGCCTGGAAGAGGCGATCGACAAGATCCGCAGGGGAGCTTCGGTGCTGCTCTACGCCGAAGGAACACGGACGCGTGACGGGAAGCTGCAGCCGTTTAAACGGGGGGCGTTCAACATCGCCGTCCGGGCGGGGATTCCGGTGGTCCCTTTGACAATCAACGGGACCTTCCCTATTCTTCCCAAGGGCTCGATCGTCATCCGGCCGCGCCCGGTCGAGCTGGTGCTGGGCAAACCGATCCCGGTGACGGGCCAGGGGAAGGAAGAAGAATTGCGTTTAATGGACGCGGTCCATGAGACGATGCAGAAGAACTACATCGAACAGGGTCCTGAACGTTGAGGAGCGAGAACACCAATGGCTGTCACACTCAAGGACGTTGAACACATTGCGTCTCTCGCGCGGCTCTCCTTCTCTGAAGAAGAAAAGATCCGGCTGACGGAGCAAATGAACGAGATCCTCCGCTACATGGAGCAGCTGAATCGTCTGGACACCACCAATGTTGAGCCGCTGTCACACGTGATCGCGTTGTCCAACGTGTTCCGGGAAGACGTCATGCGACCCAGTCTGCCCCGGGAAGAGATTCTGTCGAACGCACCGGCGCGCTCGGAAGCGTTCTTCAAGGTTCCCAAGGTGATCGGGGACCGATGACTCCGGCACGACAACAGCGTGTCATCGTCGTCATCCCCTCCCGCTATGCGTCGGTCCGCCTTCCCGGGAAGCCGCTGGCGGACATCGGCGGTTTGCCGATGATCGTACGCGTTGCGGAACAGGCGCGCCGCGCCGCGACGGTCGCACAGGTTTTCGTTGCGACGGACGACGATCGGATCCGGTCGGCCGTCGAACGAGCGGGGTTCACGGCCGTCATGACATCAACCAGTTGCGCGAGCGGAAGCGACCGGATCGCCGAAGCGGTGCGCTCCCTGCCCGACGCTGATATTGTCGTCAATGTCCAGGGGGACGAACCGATGATCCCTCCCGCGATGATCGATCAGGCGGTCCGACCGCTGCTCGATGACCCGGCAATCGACGTGGGGACGCTGGTCACGGCCATCCACTCGGAGGAAGAACTCCGGGCCCCGTCGGTCACGAAAGTGGTGCTCGACGTTTCTCAGAACTGTCTGTACTTCTCGCGCGCGGCGATCCCCCATCTCAGGGATTCCGGGGCTGGGAACTGGATCGACGGCGGGACATGGTACAGACATATCGGGCTGTACGTGTTCCGGCGCGAATTTCTTTTTCGTTTTACCGCCCTGCCGCAGTCGGCCCTGGAGCGGATGGAAAAGCTTGAACAGCTCCGGATTCTTGAACACGGATACCGTATCCATGCAGAAATTACCGATCAGGAAAGCGTCGCGGTCGATACGCAGGCCGACCTCGAGCGCGTGCGAAAATTGATCGGCGCTGCATGAGTACGAATCCCTCTTTGACCCACTCACAATGACTTCAGATTCCGTTCGGAAATCGCTCTTCGCGCAATTCCGGTCGACGTTCCTCCGGGGGGTCGGCGTCATTATTCCCGCGGTGCTGACCTACTGGGTCTTCAGCTCGTTGCTCGACTGGTTCGACGGGATTCTTTCACCCATCCTTACCGGGCTCATCGGGAGGAAAATCCCGGGTCTTGGTTTCCTTTCGATGCTCGCCCTGATCCTTCTGGTCGGGCTCCTTACGAGGAACCTGGCCGGACGACTGGTTATCGCGGCGATCGACAATGTGATCGGTTCAATCCCGTTCGTACGGTCCGTGTATAACGCGATCAAGGACCTTGTGGGATCGTTCGCGACCGGCGGGAAAGGAAGAACATTCAAGAAGGTGATCCTGACGGAATATCCCCGCAAGGGCATCTATGTGATCGGGTTTGTGACAAATGAAATGGTGTACACGACGGCGGACAAACACAGGATTGAATTCTACAATGTGTACATTCCGAGTCCGCCGAATCCCACGGCAGGGTTTCTGTCCCTCGTCCCCAAGGAAGAGGCGGTGGTCCTCGATCTCTCTGTGGAAGAGGCGTTGAAACTTGTGCTTTCCGGAGGCATCATTGTTCCCGGGGAGCTCACCGGTAAAACCTGGACTGAAAGCGAGCATACTCTTGGCACGACGAAGACAAGTTAAATACATTTTTGTGACCGGAGGGGTTGTGTCCTCCCTTGGTAAGGGGATCGCCTCCTCCTCCATCGGGCTCCTCCTGAAGCTACGAGGCCTCCGGGTAACGATTCAAAAATTCGACCCCTACCTCAATGTGGACCCCGGAACCATGAATCCGTTCCAGCACGGCGAGGTCTATGTTACCGACGATGGTGCAGAGACCGATCTTGATCTGGGGCACTATGAGCGCTTTCTGGACATCACGACATCACGGAAGAACAATTCGACCACCGGTCAGATCTACCACGAAGTGATAACGAAGGAACGCCGGGGCGACTACCTCGGCGCCACCGTTCAGGTCATCCCGCACATCACGGATGAAATCAAGAAACGGTTCGAGGCGCTGGGCGTCACCGGAGACTACGATGTCATCATCACCGAAGTCGGCGGGACGGTGGGCGATATCGAAAGTCAACCGTTTCTCGAGGCCATGCGGCAGTTCATGTTCAAAGTCGGCCCGAAGAACGCCATCGCGATCCACGTGACGCTCGTTCCCTTCATCTCATCCGCAGGAGAAATCAAAACAAAACCCACGCAGCACTCCGTCAAGTCGCTTCTCGAGCTCGGAATACAGCCCGACATGTTGATCTGCCGGTCCGACCGGCCGCTTTCGAACGACGTGCGGGAAAAGATCGCGCTGTTCACCAACGTGGAATCGGAAAGCGTCATCGACGGACGGGATGCGCCGACGATCTACGAGGTCCCGTTGATCTTCGCCGAACAGGAAGTGGATGAACTCGTCCTCGAAAAGCTGGATCTCACCTGTCCGCGGCCGAATCTGCGTGAATGGAAACGACTGGTCGACAGGATCAAGAGCCCCGCCGGGTCGGTCACGATTGGCATCTGCGGCAAGTATACGGACCACCAGGACGCGTACAAGAGCATCGCGGAGGCCTTCGTCCATGCCGGCGCTGCCAACAATGTAAAGGTGAACCTGAAATGGATCCGGGCGGAAGACATCGAGCGCGACGGAGGGGAACTCCACCTGCACGGCATCTCCGGGCTTCTCGTCGCGCCGGGTTTCGGCGAGCGGGGGATTGAAGGAAAGATCAATGCCGTCAAATATGTCCGGATCAATCAGATTCCGTTCTTCGGCATCTGCCTGGGTCTTCAATGCGCGGTGATCGAATACGCACGGAATGTCTGTGGTCTCGAGCACGCGAACAGCACGGAGTTCAAACAGACAGACCAGAACGTCATTGATATGATGCTGGAACAAAAGAAAGTGAAGGAATACGGAGGGACAATGCGGTTGGGCGCGTATCCCTGCAAAGTCGAAAAGAACACGCGCGCCTACAAAGCGTACAAGGCGGAGCTCATCCATGAGCGGCACCGTCACCGCTTCGAAGTGAACGATGCATTCAAAGTTCAGCTTCAGGAAAAAGGGATGATCTTCAGCGGAATTTGTCCGGACAACGGCCTCGTGGAAATCATGGAATTGCCGGATCATCCCTGGTTCGTCGGCGGCCAGTTCCACCCGGAGTTAAAATCGCGCCTGACAAATCCCCATCCCCTGTTCAGGGACTTCGTCAAGGCCGCGATCGAATATCAGGAGTCACATCCTCCCGTGCGATGAGAGAGGGAGCTCTCCCTCTACGACTGCGCACGCAATTCAGTCCGACGAATCCAGCCGACAATGAATAAGCCGCCGAGAAGGACCAGCGGACCGGCGATCAATGCATATGCCGACCACTGGAACCTTCCCCACGTGATGGTCACGTAGAGAACGGCGAGCAGCAGGTACACCACCCCTCCGATCCATTCCCGCCGCCATGAAAAAATCAGCACGATGACGAGAACAAATGACGGGATGAGATGCATCGTTAGGGCAAGCACCGTATTGAAGAACCCCGCCGTTTCGTTGAACACGTCGAGCGCGAACATGCTCACAAAGAGGACGTACACGATCGAGAGGATGCGCGGAGTCCAGTAGAGAAACCGCTGGAGAGAGGGACTCATGATGGCGGCTTTCGCTTGTTTGACAAGAGTACGGAAGCAACATACCCTTCCGTCCCGCAAAAAATGTCAAGGAATTGTCACTGCCCCGTCATGAATCTGTTTCGGCCCCAGCGGCTCAACGCCGACGGATGCACCGTCTTCACCATACAACAACTACTCTGTAAACTCGATGACGTCCGCCCGGATGTTGATCTTCGGTCGGGTGTATACGATCAGGTTCAATGCTTCTGCGTCGTATCGGACGTTGATCAACGCAAGTTTCTTTCCTTCCACCGAGCCGTAAGTCGTTTCGTAATTCTTCCAGAGATCTTCCAGGGCCTCCTTGTACAGGAGCCCGGTGCCATAGACGCGCACAAGGGCAAAGGTGTTGGTCGCCATCCCCATCGAAAAGGAACCGCCAAGAATATAGCCGGCGGTCGCCTCGCCTGATACGCCCCGTGCGATAATCTTGAAGTTGTTTCGCTGCAATTGTACATCTGTGATGTTCCCTGATGAGAACATGCCTCCGGTCGAACAACCCGACATGGCAAGAAGAACGAGGCAAAGGAAGAGTGAGAGGACTAATGAATGCGTTTTCATGGAGGGATTCCTGGAATTGGTACGAAGAGACCGGCCCCTGCTATGGTGCGCAGCGTCTGGGGTTACATGTAGCTGCATGATTGATCCGCCATCTTGCTACGCGCCGACCACGAAGGCACGCTAGGAGATCTTGAAAAAAGATTCAAGAGCGGGAGAAAGAATTAAGATGCCCGCGGGGATTATCTGCTATTTCTCGGAATTCTTTCGAAGGGATTTGCATCAGGGAATTTGAAAAATGAATTCAGTACAATACAGTTGGGGGGGTGACTCCATCATTTCCATACGGTGCTATGGTCTCTGAACTGATCCTCCATCCGATCGGCATCATCAGGACCCGGTATACGCGCAAGAGCGAAACACCCCGGCAGCCCGGCCTCTCGGGAGAGTCGGTACGGGGAAGAATTCTTCTCTCCCCCGGCAAGAATTTTGAGCAGGCGCTCAAAGACCTCGACGGTTTTGAGAGGATCTGGGTCCTTTCGTGGTTTGATCGCAACGAGAACTGGAAGCCCCTTGTTCTCCCGCCGGGAAGCCGGGAGAAGCACGGCGTATTTGCGACGCGATCTCCCCACCGACCGAATCCCATCGGACTCTCTCTCTGTCGGCTGATCGGGATCAAGGGACGCACGCTCTCGATAGAGAACCCGGACCTTCTCGACGGTACTCCGGTGCTTGACATCAAACCATACCTTCCCTATGTCGAAGCGTTCCCCCTGTCGCAATCCGGCTGGGCTGACAGACGGGGAGTGAAGAGGCAGGGCGCACACGAAGTGCGGATCGATCAGGCGGCGCGCGATCAGATGACGTGGCTGCAAGAGAACTATGGCGTCGATCTTGAAACACCGGCGCGTACGATTCTTGCCGCTGATCCGTTTCCTCACCCCTACAGACGCATCAAGGCCGGGCCCGGCGACGCCTTTACACTGTCGGTGCGCTCCTGGCGGATTGTGTTCCAGGTGGAACGTCGCCTGGTCCGGGTCGAGCGCGTCCTGAGCGGGTATTCCACGTCCGCCGTGCGAGCGGACCCGGCATCGACGTTGCACGATGGTCCTGCGCACCTTGCCTTCCACGATCAGTGGCCGAGACCATCGCATTGACCAAGCCGTTTTCGACCGGGAGACAACATCATGACACTGAAACGCGACCCGACACAAGTCCTCTATACTGCAAGGAGCGCAAGTGCAGAGGAGCTGACAATCCCCGCCATGAACTTTCTGATGATCGACGGTGAAGGAGATCCCAACGGCAATCCCGATTTCCAGTCCTGTACTGATGCCCTCTACAGCATTGCCTATACGACAAAGTTCGCACTGAAAAAAGGGAAGGGGGTCGACTATAAGGTTCCGCCCCTGGAAGCCCTCTGGTGGTCCGATCGGATGGCGAGCTTTCTTGATGGCAACAAAGACGAATGGAAGTGGACGCTGATGATCATGCAGCCGAAGGGAGTGACGGCCGCGATCATCGAAAAGTCGCGCGAGGCGGTCTTTGAAAAGAAGAGCAACGCTGCGGTCGTCCACGTGCGGTTCACCGAATTCAAAGAGGGTCGTGTCGCCCAGATTCTTCACGAGGGACCGTACGGGAATGAACGGCTCACCATCGAACATCTCCACGCCTACATTCGAGAACGCGGCGGTATCCTCCATGGGAAACATCACGAGATTTATCTCGGCGACCCGCGTCGCACTGCACCGGAAAAACTAAAAACCATCATCCGTCAACCGTTTGCCTGACACCATGCCAACGCTTGCGTCAAAGTTGCACATCAAGGCTGACATGAAGCTCGCCTTGCTGAACGCTCCGGAGGAACACCGGGACATCTTTCGCGACGTGCCGCCCGGATGTTCGGTCTCCACGTCGGGCACGCGGAAAGTCGACCTCGTATTGCTTTTCGCGCCGACGGTAAAGGATCTCGAACGCCGGTTCCCCGTGGCACTCCGCCGCACAGGCGAAGACACCCCGGTCTGGATCGGTTTTCCGAAACAGACGGGGACGCTGAAGTCCGACCTCACGCGCGACCGGGGATGGGACAGTGTGACAGAAGCAGGATTTCGCCCGGTGACATTGATCGCCATCGACGAGACATGGTCGGCGATGAGAGTACGGAGGAAGGAGCTCGTGAAGAAGAACCGATGAACATCGAGCTCTCCACACCTGCGCTTCTTTTCCCTGCGATATCGCTCCTCCTACTCGCGTATACGCAACGGTTTCTCACGCTGGCAGGATTGATCCGGGAGCTTCATGCGCGATTCAAAACGCATCCCGACCCGATTATTCCCCCGCAGATTGTGAATCTCCGGAAACGCGTCTACATCATCCGCGACATGCAGGCGCTGGGGATCGCGAGTCTTTTCTTCTGTGTTCTGAGCATGTTTCTCCTGTACACGGAAAGGTCCACCGCGGGGGCCTACGTCTTCGGCGCAAGTTTGTTGCTGATGATGGCATCGCTTGCGTTCATGATCCGGGAAATTTCGCTTTCTGTCGGAGCGCTCAACCTGGTGCTGAACGATCTCGAGAAAGATCAGGCGGGGGGATAAATACACTCTCCTTCCGGCGATGAGAGGAAGAAGTATGCAGGAGGGAGCAGGCACAAAACTGATGCTGTTGTCCCCGCGTCTCTGAACCTCAAGGTCTCGTACAGCCGATTTGAATTCTGAATTCTGAGTTCTGAGATCTGAATTCAGAATTGTTCTCTCTCTCCCCATCCCCCCTTCTCCCGTTCTCCCCCTCTCCCTTCCCCCCTTCTCCATTGTACTTCCCCGCGTTTTTGGCTATATTTAAGTTTCTGAAAAAATGAGGATGGAATGAAGCGCAGGGAAGACGTTCGGAACATTGCCATTATCGCGCATGTTGACCACGGCAAAACAACACTTGTGGACCATATGTTGCGCCAAACGGGGACGTTTCGCCAGAACCAGCAGCTGGTCACGCGGGTCATGGATTCGAATGATCTCGAACGCGAACGCGGGATCACGATCCTGGCAAAGAATACCTCCGTGCATTACAAGGGGATCAAGATCAACATCGTCGATACGCCTGGCCACGCAGACTTTGGAGGCGAGGTGGAGCGAACGCTGACGATGGTGGACGGCGTTTTGCTTCTTGTGGACGCCGCCGAAGGGCCTCTTCCCGGAACAAAATTTGTGCTGAAGAAGTCACTCGATTTGAACCTCAAACCGATTGTCGTCATCAATAAGATCGACCGCAAGGACGCCCGGGCCCACCAGGTCCTCGACGAGATCTTCGAGCTTTTCCTGTCCCTGGGCGCGAACGATACGCAGCTGGACTTTCCCACGCTGTACTGCATCGCAAAGCAGGGTATTGCAAAACGCGAGCTTGATCAGGAGAGTGTCAATCTGGAGCCCCTGTTCGAAGCGATCGTGAAATATGTTCCTCCCCCTCCGGGGGACGTATCCGGGGTGTTTCAGATGCTCGTGACGACGATCGATTACAATGACTATCTCGGACGCCTTGGCATCGGGCGCATCCATCGGGGGACGATCAGCCTCGGCGGGCCTATGAAGATCATTCACCGCGACGGGGTCGTCGAGGACGCGCGGGTCACAAAGATCTACACCTTTGAAGGGCTGCGGCGGGTCGAGACCGAGCAGGCGGGAGCCGGCGACGTGATCGCCATTGCAGGGATGGAGGATGTGGATATCGGAGAAACGATCGCTCATGAATCCGACCCCACAGCTCTTCCGTTTGTCGCGATCGAAGAGCCGACGCTCTCGATGATGTTTCTCGTGAACAATTCTCCGTTTGCGGGTCAGGAAGGCCGCTACGTCACGACGCGCCACTTGAGCGAGCGGCTTGCGCGCGAGCTGCGGTCGAATGTCAGCCTGCGGATTGAATTGACCGAATCGCCGGATGCGTTCAAGGTCAGCGGCCGGGGAGAACTTCATCTTGCAATCCTCATCGAGACGATGCGCCGCGAAGGATACGAGTTCCAGGTGTCCCGCCCGGAAGTCATTTACAAGAGGATCGCGGATGTCCACTCCGAACCCATGGAGCATGTTATCATCGATGTGCCCGATGAGTTTGTCGGTGTTGTGATCGAGAACCTGGGCCGTCGGAGGGGAACGATGAAGAATATGATCTCCTCGTCCGGAAACACGCGCCTGGAATTCCTCGTGCCGTCACGCGGCCTCATCGGCTTCCGGGGGGAATTCATGACGCAGACGAAGGGAACGGGAATTCTTCATCACAATTTTCACGGATACGAACCGTTCAAGGGGGAAATGGCGCACCGGACCAAGGGTGCTCTGGTCGCGATGGAGGACGGCGAATCCGTTGCGTACGGGATGTGGAAGCTGCAGGATCGCTCGCTCTTTTTCATCGTGCCCGGCACACGGGTCTATGCCGGGATGATTGTCGGCGAGAATGCCCGTGAGCATGATATGAATGTCAATGTCTGCAAGACGAAGCAGCTGACCAACATGCGCGCCTCCGGATCGGATGAAGCTGTCCGCCTCGAGCCACCGAGGATCCTGACGCTTGAGCAGGCGATCGAATGGATCGGGGACGACGAACTCGTGGAGGTCACCCCCCAGAACATCCGCCTCCGGAAGAAATACCTCGACTCCAACGAGCGGTACCGCATGGCAAAGAAGAAGGACCTTGTCGCATCCGAAGAATAGGACGTTAGCGCTTCGGACGCGCATGGTAAAAACAATTGAGGTCGCGAAGATGTTGTTGGTCGAATCCCGATACTGGAGAATACTACCGTAATGGCCAGCCTTCCCTCACCCAAGCAAATCGATATCGTCATCTCGGACCTGCAGGAACTCTCCCACAATTTGTGGTGGACATGGAACCACGCCGCCCAGGAGGTGTTCGAACAGTTCTCGCCGTTTATGTGGGAGCGAAGCAACCACAATCCCGTTGAAGTCATGCGGTGGGTAAGTCCATCGGAGTTGCGTATTCGATTGCGCGATCCGCATCTCTACCAGGTTGCGTCGAGCGTGTGCGCCGCATTCAAGGCCTACATGAAGCCCCAGTCGACCTGGGTCTCGCACAACGCGCGGGAATTCAAGAAGTCGACGGTGGCCTACTTCAGCGCGGAGTTCGGTCTCCATGAAAGCCTCCGGATTTATTCGGGAGGGCTCGGTGTCCTTTCGGGGGACCACACGAAGTCCGCCAGCGATCTGGGGCTCCCGTTCTCGGGGGTTTCGCTCTTCTATCGCCAGGGATACTTCCAGCAGCAGATGACGCACGATGGCTGGCAGATGGAAAAATATCCGGCGTACGATCCCGCCAGACTGCCGATTGTCCCGGTTCTCGATAGCAAGGGTCGCCCTGTCATCTGTCAGGTGGAGATCGGAAACGACGTCGTGAAATTCCAGGGGTGGGCGGTCAACGTGGGAAGAGCGACCGTGTATCTCCTTGATACTGACCTGACGGAGAACGATCAGCGCTACCGCGATCTCACTGCCCACGTCTACGGGGGCGACCAGTGGACGCGGATCAGCCAGGAGATTGTGCTCGGGATCGGTGGGATTCGTTTTCTCCGCGCGGCCGGGTTGTCCCCTGCGGTGTTCCACATGAACGAGGGGCACTCGGCATTCCTGACGCTCGAACTTCTCAGTGAACAACTGAAGGGCAAGAAGCCGGTCCCCCTCGAAGCCGCAGAAGAGATCGTCCGGCGGAGCTGCGTGTTCACGACGCATACACCTGTCCCGGCGGGGCACGACAGGTTCGACTACGGTCTGATGAAGACCGCCTTCCCGGCCTTCTGTGCGTCCTCTGGGTTGAACATCGATCAGTTGATCCGGTATGGACGGCTACGCCAGGACGACTACAATGAGCAGTTCACGATGACCGTCCTCGCCCTTCGCATGAGTCATGCAGCCAATGGTGTGAGTGAATTGCACGGCAAAGTGAGCCAGCAAATGTGGAAGGATCTTTTTCCGGGTGTTGCCGCCACAAAGGTCCCCATTGGTTCGGTCACAAACGGCGTTCACATCGCCGGCTGGACTGCGCCGAGCGCCGCACGCTTCTGGACGGAACGTTTCGGGACGGAGTGGACGGAAAAGGTCGCGGATAAAGGGTTCTGGCAGAAAGCCCTGAAGCCCGATAAAGTGAGTGACGAGGAGCTCTGGGCGCTGCGGACACTCCTGCGACGCGAGCTCGTCGAATTTGCGCGCAAGCGGCTGCGCGAACAGGCCCTCAGGACCAGCATGGGGGACGTGAGCGCGTTTGACGAAATTCTTTCACCGGATGCGTTGACGATCGGCGTCGCTCGACGATTCGCGACATACAAACGGGCACCGCTGATCTTCCGTGATTTCGACTGGGCCCTGAAAACGCTGAGAAATCCGGACCAACCCGTCCAGCTCATTTTCTCGGGCAAAGCCCATCCGCGCGACGATGCAGGGAAGTATTTCATCAAGGACATCGTAAACATCTCCAAGCGAAACGACCTGTTCGGCAGGATCGTTTTTCTGGAGGACTATGACATCAATGTCGCGCGCTACCTTGTCGCCGGCTGCGATATCTGGCTCGCCACACCGCGCCGGCCCATGGAGGCGAGCGGGACGAGCGGGATGAAGGCCCTCATCCACGGATGCATGCATGTCATGACGATGGATGGTTGGTGGCGGGAGGCGTATGACGGGCACAATGGATGGAAGGTGGGCGAAGACACCACCGCATCGAGCGAACAGCTGCAGGACGATCTCGACGCCGCGTCGCTTCGCGCAGTGATGGAAAACGAAATCATCCCGCTCTTCTACAAGAGGGGGAAAGACGGAATCCCGCATGAATGGCTGCGCCGCGTGCGCCACGCCATGGTCACCATTATCCCGGAGTACAATACCCACCGCATGGTGGAGGAATACATCACCAAGTACTATCGTCACGGCGCAAAAAAATAGCAGGACTATGACCGATGCTGTTCCTCATCGTCCTCATCGTTCTGTTCCTCAGTTTCCTGGCCTTTGTCTCGACGATGCTTCTGTTCATCGGGCCGGTGATGCTGCTGCAGCCGTACAAGCGGACAGTCGACTATTACCGCAGACGCACCTCGCTTCTCCTCCCAAGTTACGCCGGACTCCCCTACGAAGAGATCACACTGGAAGCCGCCGACGGCATCCCGTTGCGTTGCTGGCTCGTCAGCGCCGGACCCGACGCAAAGGGAACGGTCCTCTATTTGCACGGGGTGAGCGAGGCAAAAATCGCGGGCATTCCGTTGACCCGGGCGTTGCACGATCGGGGATTCAACGTGTTCCTCTTCGATTCGCGTCGACACGGTGAGAGCGGAGGAACGTATTGCACCTACGGGTACTATGAAAAGTACGATGCTTCAATGGTGATCAACTTCCTGGTCAGCAGGAAGGACCTCGTCCTCGGCAACATCGGGGCATTCGGAAATTCAATGGGGGCAGCGATTGCCATCCAGCTCGCGGCAATCGACCCGCGTGTAAAGGCAGTAGTGGCCGAAAGCGGATTCGCTTCGCTGCGAAGTGTGTTCGACGATTACCAGAAGCGGATGGTGAAACTCCCCTGGCACTACCTCCGCAATCTTGTCATCCGTCGATCGGAGAGCATCGCACAGTTCAAAGCGCGTCTCGTTTCCCCGCTGGAAGCGGTCCATGCGGTCCATGTCCCCATTCTCATTATCCACGGCACCGCCGACGACCGGATCAAAAGCCACTATTCCGAAATGGTATTCCATAATGCCAATGACCCGAAAGAGTTGTGGCTTATCCCGAACGCGCAACACCATAATATTGCGGAAATAGGCGGCGGTGAGTATACGGAGAAGATCTGCGGGTTCTTTCAGCGGACGCTGGCGGAAGGAGAGACGAACCGGGGGTAGGCGGTGCAGGAAGAGGCATGTAGTAGGCCGGAAGCAGTGTGCACTAAGCAGTGGGCAGTATGCGGTAAGCAGTATGCAGAAAGCAGTAGGTAGTAAGCAGTAAGCAGTAGGCAGTAAGCAGTAAAAGATTTGCTAGAGCGAAAACCAATACGCCACCTTCGCGAGCAGGACGTTTTCTTGAGGCAGGCTGAACGTCTCGTGGAAGCTTGTCCCGATCGACCGTTCATACAATCCCCAATTCCCATAACGTTCCTGCGTCCAGGCAAGGTAGAACGAACTCCCCGGCAGGAACTCCCACCGCAGCAACAGGTTCGCATTCAGGGTCGACTCGTTGAAATCATGGCTCGCGAAGAGCGGTGAAGAAGCATAATCATACGGCTCAAGATTTCCGAAGGCGCCGACGCGTGAATAGTTCAGATATCGACCGCGGGCGATGAGCACCTGGACGAATCCCTGCACCGAGAGAGTGCGTGTGAATGTGATCGTCCCGCGAAATCCGACATCGACCTGGTCCAGATCGCGATCACCAAAGACGCTAAACACGTATGGACTGACGAGCGTGTCGAGAATGTTGCCGTCGGGGAAGAGCCACGCAGCCTCTTTTCGCGTGCGCTGGTAGTAGACGAACGGAACGATCTCCGCCCACGACGACGGACGAAGTGTGAACGAGAGCGTTGTTGACAACGATCGCTTCCCGTGACTGTCGATGCCATAGGTTGCGTCGAGTGTTCCTGAAAAGCGCGCCCGGCTATCGGAAAGGATCCGGACGTCGATCTGTTGCGCGGAGGGGCGGCGACGAAGGCCGACGATGCCGCTTTCCGGATCTTCGAAGAAGGGCGGCTGGATCGCAATCGACAGTCCGGCCTGCCAGAAGTTCGTAAAATCGCATCCGGCGGAGGCGTCCACCTGCGCAAATGTCCTTGCGCCATTCCAATTCCAGCGGGCCTCGGGGACAACGGACAGACTGTAGCGAAGGAAAGGCCTCGCAGCGAAATTCTCTCGGTACAAAAGCTGAGCATAGCCACCGCGGTCGTGCGGTCTCGCGAAATAGCCGAGGTCGTTGGGGTTGTAGTGTGGAGAGGCGAAATCCGCCGAGAAATAGTACAACCAGTGCTCAGCAGAAATTCTCGCGAGAAGAAGACGCCCCGCAGATCCATCACGATCCGTCAAACCGGATGTCCGGGCTCCCGCCAGGTAGCCGTCGAAGGTCATCCCACCGTCAGCAAAGCGAAGGTTCCAGTCCGCGCCTGCAGAGAGGGCGGGCATCGTGCCCCGGTGCCCGGCCGCAGTTCCCATCACCCCGAACCAGGACGTCGAATTCAGATCCTGGCGCACCCGGAGCACGCCATACAGCGATTTCGGTTCCGTCTCCGTGGTCGTCTTCGCACCTGTCGAATCGCTGACGGTTGCGGTCTGACGATCCGTCGCCGCTGCAAGCGTTGCGATTGAAAGTCCGGACGAAGACCGGCCGGTGATTTTCGCTGCGCCGATGATACTCGTGAGCTGAGGGTTCTCAAGGACGGTTCCTCCCGACGGAGCGTAAACATTGTAGCTCCCCGACGGAGTGCGCCCGATGCGTCGTGAGAAGAATAACGGCATTGACGTGTTGTCGACACTTGTTCCGAACGTAAACATCTGCGCCCCCTCAACAAAGAAGGGACGCTTTTCCGGAAAGTATGGTTCGAATACCGTGAGATTCAAAACCGCCTGGTCGACTTCCACCTGGCCGAAGTCGGGATGAATGGTCGCGTCGAATGTGAAATTGCGGGCGATGCCGTACTTGATGTCTCCTCCGATCCTCCCTTGATTACCGGCAGGACTCCCGGAGGTGTTCCCCGCCGATTCCAGAATTGCGGTGCCGGAAACGTAGGGCTGGATCTCGAGATGCAGCGGCGGCGTGATCTGGCGCAGTCCCAGGAGGTGTCCCCACTTTTCAATTTGCAGGTGCTCGGCCCTTGGGACCATCACCCACTCGTCCGTCTCCTTCTTTCTGCTGATGTACCTGCGGAAATTGATTCCCCAGTTATAGACGCCGCGGGGGTTGGTCGCAAAGCGAAGGGCATTGAACGGGATCTCGAACTCGGCCGACCACCCTCTCCGCGATCGGGCGACCGCGACCCGCCAGACGGCGTCCCAGGAAAGGTCGTAGACATTCCCATCCTGCGACAGAATGCCGTCGCTCTGCACGCCCGAAACATTCGTCGAAAAGACGAACCCGGTTTGGTGATCCTCATAGGAATCGATCATCACGGTGAACCGGTCTGCCTCGGTAGAGCGGTCGCGTCGTGTGAGCTGCCCGACAATGCCGGAGGGACGGGAATCGTTGCACCAAACCCCGACATAGAGCGCGCGGTCATCGTAGGCGAGATAGACGAGGGTGGTCTCTGTCGGCGCAGCACCTTCTTGCGGGTCGAATTGAGTAAAATCCCGGACGGGCCGAGTATTACGCCAGAGCGTGTCGTTGAGCAGTCCGTCGACGACCGGGGGCTTGTTCACCCGAATCGCAGTGATGGACTTCGGTGACGGAGCGGCTGGTGCCACAGTCACCCACGCTGCAAGGGCAGCGATGAGGTACGCTCGAGGCATGATCCTCTTGCAGGAGGTGCGGGAGTTCACAGCGCGGGAGGACGGTTGACAATAATACGCGAGGTGAGAGAGAAAGTCAATAATCGGGTCGACTTACAATGCAATTTTCGCCGAGAACTGTGAATCCTCGTCTGTTTCGTCTTAGAGCGAGTGTAGAAGATCTCGACAAACTCGTCTGACGTTTCGAAGTCGGCATCAGGATTACGTGGGCATTTACCTTTTCGCTGTCAGATGGATTAATGATCACAGAAAGGAGTGCATATGAAATCCATCATGATTCTCCTGCTCGCGTTTCTCGGTGCTGATTGTGCGCCGGCCCAATCACCACTCCCGAACGATGTCCTCTTCGACGGACATCTCAATTGCCCGGCTGTCTCAACCAACGGCGGACATGTCTATCTTCGCCTTTGTCTCGCGACGCATCACTCGCATCATCGACCGGAGCGACGTCCGCTGAATTTGTGCGTGGTTCTCGACAGAAGCGGCTCAATGTCGGAGGAATCGAAGATCACATATGCGAAGTCCGCGCTCCTGGCACTTGTGGATCAACTCCAGAGTGACGATCGGTTTTCGCTCGTCATCTATGACGATGAAGTCGATGTCCTTCGACCTTCGCGATGTGTTGGGAACGACAAGGATGATATTCGAAGCCTCATCAATGAGATTACGCCTCGCGGATGGACCAATCTCGGCGGAGGAATGGTGGAGGGGTTCCACCAAGTGGAGAAGAACCTCGATGGAAGGTTCGTGAATCGTGTGATTCTTCTCTCGGACGGGCTGGCGAACCAGGGGATTACAGACCCGGGGCAGTTGGAACGAATCACCCGACGACATCGGGCACGATCAATATCGTTGACAACAATCGGTGTCGGTCTCGATTACAACGAAAACCTCATGGTCGGCCTGTCTGAAAGCGGCGGCGGGAACTACTACTTTCTGGAGAGTTCGAGGAATCTGGCCTCCGTGTTTCGAAAGGAATTTGACGGGTTGTCGGAGATTGTTGCACAGAATGTCTCGATCGAACTTCAATTGGGGCGCGGGGTCCAGTTGCTCGACGTCATCGGTTATGACCATCACGTCGAGGGAACTGCTGTGGAAGTGAATCTCGGTGACGTCTATGCCGAGGAATCGCGGGACATCGTCCTCGAGCTGAACGTTCCCCCGGGAGCCGGAGAATTGACGGTCGCACGTGCGAAGCTGATCCGTTCTCAAGATTCGGACGCAGAGGATCTCGGATCGTACGAAGGAAGGGTAAGGTATGAGCCGGATTATGGAGTCGTGGAACACAGCAGAGATCTTGGTGAGCAGGCGAAAGTCGATATAGCGGTATCGACACGTGGCGTGGCGAAAGCGATGGAGGCCCTGGACAAGGGGGACAGGGAGGAAGCATCTCAGACGCTGACAGCAGCTCGTGCGGTGCTGATGAACTCACCCGCAGCCGCCCAGCCCGGGGCAGGTGGAGCAGCCATCAAAGATCAGGTGCGCAAGCTCAGCGGTTACACATCCACGCTCAGCAGCGACAGCGTAGATGCAAAGAAGGCAAAGAAGGAGATCCAGTACGAGAATTATCGACAGCAGAAGAACAAGTAGGCGGTACACGCGCAGGAATGTTCAGCAGTCAAGCCAGGCTCACAAGCCAGACACAAGTGTCTGGCTTATGAGTCTGGCACCGGTGCCAGGCTTGTGTGTCTGGCTCGTAAGTCTGGCTCTTAAGTAGGGATCTTGATTCTTTCACCCCGTTTCGCATTCGTAAACTAGTCATTATTTTCTCGCATTCTCACGGGAATTCAAATGTCCAAACAATCAGATTCTGCAGTCGATTGCTTCTCCAAAGGATGCAATTGTGCCCAGGCCGTCTTCTCAACCTACGCGCCTCAGTTTGGGATCTCAGAAGAGGACGCAATCAAGATCTCCACAGGTTTTGGCGCCGGCATCGCCCGCCTTCAGGAAGTTTGCGGCGCTGTCACCGGCGGCGTGATGGTGATCAGCGCTGCAAAGGGGATGAACAGTCCCTCGGACAAAGAGGCGAAGGAAATCACCTATGCGTTGGTCCAGGACTTTGTTGAACTCTTTCGAAAACGCCATCAGGCCATCACTTGCCGTGAATTGCTTGGTTGTGATTTGCGTACTCCGGATGGTCGGAAAACGTTCGAGGAGCAAAATCTCCACGCTACAAAATGCGTGACATTCGTTCGCGATGCATCTTCGCTTGTCGAAGCGATTGCGCACGACAACAATGAGTAGGCACCATTCAGCTGACATGAAGGTGCGTCAACAATTCGGGGTTGGCCATGCCCGAGTAAATCTGTTACAACACGGTCGGTAACACTTTTCAAGCAAAAGAAAACGCAAAAAGGCTGCGCCCGGATGGCCCGATCAGAGCTTTCTGGGCGCCGTTGTTTCTACGCCCGGAAGCGCTGACATTTGACAGCCGCGGCACTTCTTCCCTTGGATCGGTGTTCAAGGTTCATTACAATCCGATCGCTCATGTATGATGAAAAATCCGGTTCAACCGATGGGCAAAGAACGCCTTGAAGCTTTCAGCGACGGCGTCATTGCCATCCTTATCACAATCATGGTCCTCGGGTTGAGCACACCTCACGGAGTGGGCCTGGACGCGCTTGTTCCCCTCGTCCCCATCCTCCTAAGCTACGTCCTGAGTTTCATCTTTCTTGCCATCTACTGGAGCAATCACCACCATCTGATTCAGGCATGCGAGCGCGTCGATGGCCGGGTTCTCTGGGCGAATCTCCATTTGCTGTTTTGGCTCTCCCTGGTTCCCTTTGTGACCGGTTGGGTAGGAGGAAACGGGTTTGCACCCCTCCCCGTCGCTCTCTACGGTGTCGTCCTGCTCTTCTCCGCCATCGCGTACTACATCCTTTCCCGCTCGCTCATCGCTCTGCATGGCTCGTCGTCGGTGATCGCAATAGCAATAGGTCGTGACTTCAAAGGAAAAATCTCCGTCGTCTTCTATCTTGTGGCAATCCCACTCGCATTTCTCAACGCATGGGTGGCGTACGGCCTCTACGTCGTTGTTGCAATCATGTGGTTGGTTCCGGATCGCCGGATCGAGAAGACTCTCATGCATTAAAACGACACCTATCGCCGGAGAAGAGAATGTAGTGAGAAGACACCCACCACGCCGATTACAAGCAATGCACCGAGAATCGCCTCCTTGCTGAGCCATATGCCGGGAGCCGCTCGGACATGCCGGCTCAGCGCCCGCCCATTGAGAACAATGTGCCACAGGAGGAAGATCGTGAACAACGACGCGGCCATATTGTGGATGGACATCCATAGGTGCCGGGCAGTTGACCAGGGTTCGAATTGAAGGGAGTGGTTCATAATGCCGGACACCGGAAGCACGAGACCGCTCACGCACATTGCGACGGAAATGAATGCACGCTTGTTGAAGGATTTCCGAACGACTATTGGATCCACTGGCGTATTCTCCTTGCTGGTGACGATCTGTTGAAGTGCCATCGTGTCGCAGTTCTTCACACACTTGAGGCACCCGGTGCACAGGTCGGGCTGTGAAAGAAGCGCATGGCGGTGGCCGAGGAAGTCGACTTTCCTGAAGACGTGCTTGTGGCAATGATCCACACACAACCAACATGCCCTGCATCGGGCGGTGTCAAGCCGGACAAACCTTGTCGCGACTGCATGAGAATGCGGGCCGAACAATGTAGGCATGGCAGGATCTCCGTTCTCTTTCTAGTAGACGGAGACTCAATGCTGGTTGTTCTTAACAATTGTTAAAAACGGAGAGCCCGAAGGGGGCGTCCTGCTCGTTGCGGCGGGTGCTCACCGCCTGCGCGGACGCGATTGCGGAGTGAGTCGTCGACGAATTCTGCTGAGAGAGACCGGCGTGATCCCGAGGAAGGACGCTATATATTGTTGGGGAATGCGCTGGATAACGCGAGGGTTTTCTTCCATCAGTGCCGTATAGCGTTGCTCGGGAGAATCCCGGATGTACGCATGAAAGAGCCGGGCATAGTCCGAAAACCTCCGGAAGGCGACTTCTAACAGGATGTCTTTCACTTCGGGGACTTCCCGAAGGAGTGTCTCGAAACCCGAGCGTTGCAGCACCAGGAGGGTGGAGGGCTCGACGGTTTTGATGCCGATCGGACTAGGTTCCCCTGATCGGAAACTATCGATCGAAGCGACGGCATCTCCTTCGAAGAAGAACTGAAACGTGATTTCCTTCCCCCGATGGCGGAAGAATGCCCGAAGGGAACCTTCCCTGACAAAGAACAGCTTGCGCGCCACCTGTCCGATGTCCAGCAACGTAACTCTCGCCGGCACAGAGATGTCGGCAAAGAGGTGTTCATATCGGTGCCACCTTTTTTTAAGCCGTGGCGTCTGTTCAATAAGTTGAGTGAGCATGGAGAGTGGTTCAATGTAGGCCTGAATCCGGCGAGTAACAAGAGTGGGATGCGGTTGGAAAGGAAAGCCGGCTTTGCAAACGTTCATCCTGCTTCTGATGGTAGCGTGTCAAAACCTCGGATTTCTGCGCGCAGCGGCCGATTCCAGCCTCCTTTGCAGTGGCAGCTTGACACGGCTGCAGTTTTCTCATAAATTATGACATATATGATCACCTTAGATTCCATCGCGATCGAGTCCAATGGCGCCGCCTGCACCTGTTGTTGTGCATACCAATCGCTTTGTCTTCGCGAAGGAGAAGGAGTCGAGGTCTAGCAGATTCCAATTGTATCGTTCAGCCCTTCGTCGAAGTAGAGACGAAGGGTTTTTTTTGTGCCAAACACATTCGTCCTCAGAGGTCGTATGAGATATGCTTTTGAAGTGCTTTGCCCCGTTTCTCCGGATAGAGTCGATGAAAACATCGCACGATTGACGGCGGCGATCGTCCTCGTTCTGACAATCGCCGGCCTGGTGTTCCGATCACCGTGGGTCATGATTGGTCTGGGATTGGATTTTGCGCTGAGAGCATTCGGCTATGCGCGGTACAGTCCCTTGAGGTCGGCCGCACAATGGATGGCGCGCGCCCTCTCGCTCTCACCGAGGCCAACGGACGCTGCTCCAAAAAGATTTGCTGCCGGCGTTGGTCTTCTGTTCAGCGTGAGCATCGCTTTCGCCTTTCTGTTCCATTGGTACGTATCGGGCCTTTTCATTGGCGTCGTGCTGGCAGCGTGTGCGGCACTTGAATCCGTGTTGAACTTTTGCGTCGGATGCTACGTCTATACCTTTCTTCTCGGACGGTGGATTCCCCGGTTTCGCTCAGGGGGGATCGCAGGCGAAGAAATCGTTCCATATCACCAGAAGTAGCGTTTGCCTGCAGCGCGTCCTTCGAACAGGGGATCCGGTGTTGGTTTCGACCGGCTGAACAGTTATCTTGTGACGATAACGGCCAGTCCTATCGAGACTATTTGACACAATGACCCCGCTTTTGTTTGCAGTCCTCGTATTTCTTGTCTCCGTTGTTGCCGGTGTATTCGGGTCGCTTCTCGGCCTTGGAGGCGGAATCATCGTCATCCCCGCGCTTACCCTGCTGTTCGGCATCGATATTCGCTTTGCCATCGGCGCTTCGATCGTTTCAGTCATTGCCACCTCAAGCGGGGCTGCGGCTACGTATGTCCGTGAAAGGTTGACGAATCTCCGGGTCGCAATGGTGCTCGAGATCGCGACCACTGCCGGCGCGTTGACCGGCGCCTACGTGACCGGGATCCTGGTTGGGAGGTGGCTGTATATCATCTTCGGCGTCGTGATGGGGTATTCCTCTTTGATGATGCTTCGCAAGCGGAGGCAAAAGGAACATCAGATCACGCAGGCCGAGCCCCTCGCCGACTATCTCCGCCTGCACAGCAGCTATCATGACGAGGCACTGGGTTGCGAAGTCCCGTATCGCGTAGTTGGGACACGCATCGGTCTCGTGCTCATGTATTTTGCAGGCCTCATGAGCGGTCTTCTCGGTATTGGCTCAGGGGCATTGAAGGTCCCTGCGATGGACCTGGCGATGCGGCTGCCGATCAAAGTGTCGACGGCGACGAGCAACTTCATGATTGGAGTGACGGCAGCGGCGAGTGCGGGGCTGTATTTCATTCGGGGGGACATCAATCCCTTTGTCGCGGCGCCGGTGGCGACGGGGGTTCTCGTTGGCGCGACGCTGGGGACACATCTGCTGGGGCGCCTTCAGAGTTCGACGATCCGGCTGGCATTCATCGTGGTATTGATCTGGGTCTCTTTCCAGATGTTGCTGAAAGGATTTCGGGGATGAACGATCCTTTGAGCGTTCAGCCGCTTGACCCGGCGCTCACCGACAGCCGTGTCCGCAAAGTGGAGCTCATCATCAGCACGCTTCTGCGGGTCGGGGTTGGGGTGAGTCTCATTCTTGTTGTTATCGGTATCATCGTCATGTTTGTTCAGCATCCGGAGAGTCTCGGATCCTCCGATCAGTTGACGCTCCTGACATCTCCGCATGCAGAGTTTCCGCATACGATCAGAGATGTTTTTCTCGGGATTGGCACCTGGCGCGGACAGGCGATCATTGCGATTGGGTTGCTGACATTGATTGCCACGCCGGTGATGCGTGTGGCCGTTTCGATTTTCGCCTTCATCTTCCAGGGGGACAGGATCTTCACGTTGATCACGACCGTGGTGTTGCTGCTGCTCTTTCTGTCATTCTTTCTGGGTGCCGTCGAGTAGTCGAAAAGGATCCTCCCCGGTTCCGCCATCAAAAACATGGTTGCCCAGGCAACCATGTTTTATCCTCGTCTTTTGGAAGTTCTCGCCTACAACATGTTGTAGCCAAACGAGTTCCGGCACACGAAAACATGGCAGCCCAGGCAACCGATTTTTGTCTCTCAGTTCACCGCAATATCGTCAAGAAGAATTGCGGTGTCATAAATGCTGTCGCCAACATCCCCCGCCCGCAGGATCAGCGTGATGCGTTGCCCGGCGTACTGGCTGATGTTGAACGTCGACGTCTGCCATCCGGTAATGTACACCCCACCCCGGTCGAACACAATATCCGGCGATGCGCTGATCAACGTTCCCGGATTGGTCTTCGTCGCGCCAAATTGGGTTGCCAGGGCATCAATGGTTCGATCGAGAAGGACGTTCTCCACCCCGTTCGCATCCTTCACAACCACATTGAAATAGTCCTGATAGGTCGACCCAATGTACTCCAGGAATTCCTCCGACAGAAAATTCCATTTCACGGTCAGGGTCGTTTGTCCTTGCGTGACACGGAACGTCTGGAAAATGCTGCCGCTGGTGGTGGTGAAACCCAGCCCGGTGGAAATAATGCCCATGGAGCTTCCCCCCGTCGGCGCAACGTAGGCAAGCTGACTGATGACACGACCGTCGCCGGACTTCGTCCACCCATCAATCTTTCCGAACTCGAAGTCCCCGTTGATGAGAGAATCGGCGTAGTGGAGGTCTGTGCTTCCCATGAGCATGAAGGTTGCGTTCGGCCACGTCGGGTCGTTCGCAACATCATATGCGTCACCAGCATTCTTCAGGTCCGTGCACAAGCGCTTCGCGAGGGTATCAGCATTCTTCACGCAAAAATCGCAATTCACCACCTTGTTGTACCCGTAATAGGTCTTTGCGCCTTTCGACAGGAAGGCGTCGCGGAGATTCGGGTTCATCGTACTCTGGCACGAATTGTTCAAGATAACGGAGTTCGGAAACGTTCCGACCAGATTCCGGATGAATGGATAGCGAATAGAGTAAATAGTTTCACGAGTCTTAAAAACCCATCCCCAATCGATGACGATGTCTTCCCAAAGCCCTAGCTGCGCGTTTTCCCCGCCGGCGAGCATGGCACCATACGTTGACTTGAAGATCGCCGCGCTCGTGTCCAGGATCTCCCCCGTGCCAAACTCTTTGCCTATCGCCCCATGCGTCGCGAGTATCACGAATCCGTAGTCGGTCAAGTGCGACAACATTCGGACGGTCGCGGCACCATTGACGTATGATGTCACGGAGAATTCATATCCTGAATTGTGGAGAATCGCCTCCAACGATGTGCGTTCGTTCTTGGGGAACACGTTTTCGAAGGGTGCGTAGATCAGAACGTTCCGGTTCCCGATCACATTCGGATCGATTGCACCGGGCGTCGCAACCTTGGCTAGCCCAGAACTCCGCACGGTTCCCGTGGTTTGCTTGACCAACGGCACGCTCTTCGAAGCCTTGCGTTGTTGATCGGACCCGGACCCGCCACGCGTGCCGATGTGCCCGTTCGCGTCCTGCTGGGAAACGATGATTCCTCCATTCAACCCCGACGCGAACCGGATGAGGATGCTGTTACCGTCGCCTTGTTCCACCGATGCAACCTCCGGCTTTGTCTGAAGCCAGGTGGAGAGCTGCGTGACGACAGCCGAAAGATTCGCAGGATGCGCAGCAAGGAACTGCTTGATCTTGAATTCGGACGAATCGTACGTGGACTTCATGACGCCGAAGTCCTGCGTTGTTACGCTCCTGTACACAGGCAGAACATAATCGGAGGACGTACTCGTCACATACGGCGTCGGGCTTTTGATGGTGGCGGTGGCGCGGAAACGAACCTCGCCGGGAGCGGGCTCCGTAAGCGTGATGATGGTGCTGTAGACATTGTCTCTGATGATCTCATCACCGTGGGCGAGGAGACCATCGTCATAGAGGTTGGCCAGATTGCCGGTCTGGTCGCCCGCGGCATTCAGTCGCACAACTTTCACGGTGGAATCAACAAGCGTAATACCGCCGGGCACAGTGAGGCGGATCGTCACATCGGTCGCGGCCCCGGCGAGGATGCCCGTCGGACTGACCACGAGTTGTCCGAACGTGGAAGGACTGGCCGTACCTGGCCCGGAAGGTGGCGAGTCTTTCTTGCACGATAGACTCAAGAGGGTCAGAAACAATACAACGAAGGCCCCCGATCGGAAAAGGAGGAAACGTTCCATGAGAATCTCTCCCGATGGTAATGGTTGAACGGATTCGGAGCGATGACGTCAAAAGAACTGAAGGCGAAGGCAACAGAGGGGTAGCACCGTAGAGGCAAGAATCGCGGACTCTCAGTGAAGTGAATCGATTCTGTCCGAGGTTACGCCGAATTTGCCCGAAAAGCAATAAGACAAAAATCCCGGGTAAGCCTCGTGCCGCTCCCTCACGACGGTCAAATGATCAGCTTGATTTTTCCGCCTTCCGGCAGTACTTTCTAAAGCACGGAGTTCTGTTCTCGCGGCTCTGCCCAAAGCGAATTTGTCGCCTACCATTTCAAGCCACAGAAGATGGATGTAATCTGGATGTGGAAATCCGCGTCGCCGCATTATATGCCCTCATCCGTGTGATAACGGTTAGCCTTCAAAAGAATACTTCATCCTCGGGGAAGAATATGAAAGGGAGCATCGCACGGATCATTTTCATTCTCATATGCGTGGCCGTTGCACTGTTGTTGCTTACGCATATCATCTCCACCGTCACCGGCAGCGTCATCTTTGCCGTCAGCCTGGTCGTCCTCGGAGGGACGTCCCACGGGTTCCGACGGAAGTGATCCACGCCGGGTACAATTTACCATCGGAGAACCTCCATGTGGAACCACAATCTCACGCTCCTGGTGATCATGCTTCTTGCGGGAGGGTTCGGAGGGACGGTCAATCATCTTCTCGACAAAAGAGGGAAACGTGAGGGCCATTCCCTGTTGCGGAGCATATTCATTGGCACCGCTGCGTCGCTGCTTGTTCCCTTGTTTCTCAATATGATTTCGAGTACGCTCCTGGCGCAAAGTGCAGTCGACGACGAAAAACTCTTTGTGTTTTCGGGATTTTGCATTATCGCAGCAATCTCATCCTCGGCGTTCATCCGGCGCATCTCGGCCAAAGTGCTCCAGGAAGTCCAGGTCCTTCAGAAGAATGTCCAGGACACAAGAGCCGGATTGGACCTCTTGCTGGATGTCCATATGGAGCCGGAATACAAACGCGGTTCGTCGCCGGCAACCACAAATGCTCTTCCGCTGGCAGAGAGCGCAATTGCCGTTCTCAGGTCACTCACAGAAGGGAGATTCGCATTGAGGTCGGCGGAGGGAATATCTCGTGACTCCGGGCTGGGAATCGACCAGATCACGGCCGATCTCGACCTCCTTGCGTCGATGGGGCTTATCCGTCGATGGGATGGGGACAACGGCACGCGGTGGTCTGCGACCCCGCGCGGATCTGGAGAACTTCTTTGACGGACGAATTGCTGCCTGCGTACTCCCGACCACCGAAGATGGTCGCGACAGTAACGGTCCCACAGGGCTCTCGCTGTCAGTGGGTTACGTCATCGAAGGGAGATCATCGATGACCCCGAACCTGGCGGGGAACGATGAGCTCTTGACCAGCATCAGGATGATGATATGATTTTCGTGGTGCATCGGTTCGACGGCAGTCCAACGTTGTACATAACGGAGAACCGATCCACCATCTCGTCAAAGGGACGGCTTCACAACTGCATTGAGAGGAGAACGTTCTTATGCTTGGCCGCGCGATCCTTCCGGAAATAGAAGAGCTCATACAAAAGAGAGACTTTGCCACGCTGAAGGAGGTTTTCGAAAGTTGGCACCCGAGTGAAGCTGCAGATGTCGCGGAAGACCTGGAGGAGAAGGAACGCGCAATTGTGTTCCGGTTGCTTTCAAAGGAGAATGCCGCTGCCGTCTTCGGGTATCTGGATCGCGATGCCCAAAAGACCCTTCTCCATGGTCTGGGTCAGGATGAAGTGGCATCAATTCTCAATGAGATGGCCGCTGACGACCGGACCCGATTTCTCCAGGAATTGCCCGGGCCGATTGTCAGGCAACTGATCGACCTTCTCTCTCCCGGAGAACGGTCAGTCGCAAGGACCCTGCTCGGCTACCCCGAGGGATCGATTTGTCGTCTGATGACGCCAGAATATATCGCGGTCTCCAAGGAATGGACCGTCCAGAACGTCCTTACCTATATCAGGGAACACGGAAAAGACGTCGACGATCTAGATTTCGTCTATGTCGTGGACGAAGCCGGGAAACTGACCGACGACATTCGTACACGAGAAGTCCTGGTCTCGCCTGTGGAGGTCCCTGTTTCGCGATTGATGGACGAGACCTTTGTCCGCCTCACCCCTTCCGACGACAAGTCAAAGGCGGTCCAGCTGTTTAAGCAGTATGGTCGTTCGGCTCTTCCGGTGGTCGACAGCGACGGGTTCCTTCTCGGCATCGTGACGATTGACGACGCCCTGGACGTGGTGGAAGAAATGAATACGAAAGACATTCAGAAGTTCGGGGGTGTCGAGGCGTTGGACTATCCTTACATCAAAACCCCGCTGCTACAGATGGCGAGAAAGAGGGCCGGTTGGTTGGTAATCCTCTTCTTGGGCGAAATGTTGACGGCGACGGCGATGGGATACTTCGAGGGTGAAATCGCGCGTGCCGTTGTTCTCGCGCTCTTTGTCCCCCTCATCATCTCGAGCGGAGGAAATTCAGGCTCCCAGGCGGCGACGCTCATTATTCGGGCGATGGCACTGCACGAGATAACGCTGAAGGACTGGTGGACGGTAATGCGGCGCGAGATTTTGTCAGGCCTCGTGTTGGGGAGTGTCCTTGGATCGATCGGCTTTCTGCGGATTGCCACCTGGACGCTCTTCACGACTATCTACGGTCCGCACTGGCTTCTGGTAGCGATCACCGTCGGACTTTCCCTCGTCGGGGTTGTGATCTGGGGGACGCTGTCAGGATCGATGTTGCCGTTTGCACTCCGAAGGTTTGGATTTGATCCGGCGTCGTCATCTGCCCCGTTTGTTGCAACGCTTGTCGATGTTACGGGCCTTGTCATCTACTTCACCTTTGCGGGACTTATCCTTGGGGGGACACTGCTCTAGCTGAATCGACTACGGGGACACGTGCCATGACACGATTGTCCACGCTCCACGTTGCCCTTTCATCACGACAATTGTATGATAGCGTTCTGCTGTTCCTGCCTCTGTCTTCACGAGCATGAACGCGGCATCGACGGTTGCATCCGTCCGGAGATGATCAAAAAGGATGTGTTCCGCCGGCTTTGAGAGCAAACCGGTTCGCGTCCTGTCCTTCAGGATACTCAGAAGCAGTTCGTATTTCGCGCCGGCGACGACAAACGCCGACGAATCAACGTCGGGAAGCAACTCCGATGCCGACCCCTTTTCGAGAAATGCCCTGACGTGTTCCCGCAACGTGACAAGCTCTCCAGGAGGAAGTGCAGCGTCGCTGAGCCTGAACTTCACGGGAATGGTGACTTCGGTCTTGATCGGTTTCCCGTCGAGTGTGGCAGGTTTGAACTTCCACTGCTTGATCGCATCGACCGCAGCTGGTCCGAACTCCTTATCCGTTGCTTTGACAACTTCCACCTTCTCCACTTTGCCGTTCTCATCGATCGTCGCATGAACGAAGACCTCTCCCTCGATCCCGGCAAGAAGATAGATCCTCGGATACGTGGGGGTTATTTTCTTTACGACTTCCGGTTTTTCCTGCGGCACTGCGGCAGACGAGAGTTGAAGTAGAAGAACACTCATCAGGAAAATTGCATTCGCGAATTTCATAGGGCCTCCGTTACACAGCTCAGGTCAATGAAGAGGTTGAACGGGTGCGACCATCGTCGAATCCGGTGAAACGATCAAAGTCGGAAGCTCGGTGACATACACCGGCACGGGCTTCCGGATTTGGGAGAATGAGAGGACGGCGACGGCAGCCACCATCACGACGGTAAGCGCAAAAACCGGCACGCCAAGCGAGAAACGGCGCTGCCAGATCCGTTGGCTGCTTGCGAGCTCCGTTCCAGGGAAGGTCGTGAGTTGCGTCGCGTCAAGCGTTGGCAGAAGGGGAGGCATGCGCGTGAGTGCATTGTTCAGCCGCACAAGAGACCCGAAGAATCGACGGCACTCAGGGCAGGATGCCGCATGCCGGAACATTTCGGACAATCGATCGGGAGGCAGTTCCCCATCCAGGATACGACTTTCTGCCTTCTGACAATCTTCGCAGTTCATGATCACTCCGGTTCGCCTAATCTGGGTTGGAGATACTTTAAGAGCGCACGACGCGCCTTAAACAATCGCGATTCCACCGAGCTGAGGGTATCACCCGTTACAGCCGCGATCTCCGCGTACGAAAGTCCTTCAAGCTGCCGGAGAATGATAACCTCGCGGTATTCCGGTTTCAAATGGTTGATCCCATCTTCCACCAGCGCGACGGTCTCGCGTTGAACCGTCTGCTCGAATGGCGTCGTCGGGTCCCACACGTCTTCATCCAACGACACCGTTCCCCGGCGTTTCGCCCCCCTGAACGTCGCGTAGACTTCATTCCGTGCGATCGTAAACAGCCAATAGGAAAAAAGCTCGGGGCTCTCCAATCCCTGCACGGTTTCAAAAGCCCGAGTAAACACATTCTGGACGATATCTCCTACCGCGTCCTTTCGGCCGAGCAATCGCGCACAATACCCAAACACACGCGGGTAATACTTGCCGTAGAGCTCGGGGAAGGCGGTAGCGTCGCCGGCGGCATGTCGCGCCAGGAGATCTCTGTCAACGGCATCGGGCATACTAGTAAGATGCCTCAGGAGGAAAAAACTTGCTATGCAGCCTGCCGATGCATACGGCCTCAGACGACGAGTCGCGAAAACCCGGTATACGGGACCAATTCCTCGACTTTGAAGGAGATCAGACCATACTGCACCAGGGGAAGCCGCGAGATTGCTGCGTGGGCATCAACGAGGGAAGAACATTCAAGAATGATTACCGCTTCATGCGAACTCCGTGTAAAAGAGATTTCGCGGATGATTCCCTGTTCATAGAGGGAGAGGACCATTCCCGCCTCGGCCTTCAGATGCGCAGCATATGCATCAGGCGAAACCCCAGGGACTTCTTTCTCAAGAGCAAGAAATTTCATTGCCGTCCTCGATGTGATTTTCGTGGTTGAGTCATCCGAATCTACGGAGCATTACCGCCAAATGGAACCGTAGTACCGTGCTTGTGAACCTCCTTCTGAATCGCTACCTTGATAGGGCTTCCGGCCTTTCTCCAATCCACGTCATCATCCCGCAATCTATGCACGCAAGAGTCCGCATTTTCGTCGCTCTGTCCGTGGTGATTCTCCTGATCGGCGGCGCTGTCGGCGCTTATATCATCTTCATGAAGATTCCGACGGACCTTGCGACGGCGACCGCGGAGGGGATCAAGGAAGCATTTCATGTCACGCCGCAGGTAAGGATCAATCAAACCGTTATCATTGAGCAGAATACGCCCATTCTGGAGCTCGCGACAGTGGCGCGGCAGCTTCTGGTGGACTATTCATGGAGCCATACGTGGATGGGGAGCACAAAGACGATCCGGCTGCAAGCGGTGTTTACAGCGAAAGGCGGAGTGGATCTGCGGGAACCGTTCCGACTGACCATCCTCCGGAGTCCGCTCCGGGTGGAGGCGACACTCCCGCCGGCGAAGCTGCTGTCATTGACGATGGACTCGTACAAAGTGCTTCAGGACGAAGATGGATGGTGGAACAGGATCTCGAACGCGGACCGCGACTCGGCGATGGGTCAGCTGCAATCCATCGCGAGGACGCAGGCCGGTTCTTCCGGATTGCTGGACGAGGTGAAATCGAGCATGCGTGACCGGATCATGGAGATCGTGAAGAGAAACAACGCGGTGGTGGAATTTGAACCAACGGCCGGAGACTGAAACGGCAAAGGGAGCGACGAGACGATGGCATTAAAGGTCATCACATTGCCTCATCACGGCAAGGTAGCGGTCGATCCGGACTCGATCGCGGCTGTCTGGAAGGACGAGAAGATCACGGTCCAATCGAGCTACTACTGGCGGTTCATTCAGGTGTCGACCGTCCACGGCGTCATTGTCTCACTGGCGTACAACGCAGCGAAGACCGAGCGATTGGACGAGGACTACAGGGCATTGCTCGACGCGCTGGGACTGGCCTAGCGCTCGCGGTCATTAGAGCACACTGTCGAGCAGGACCACATTTTCAATATGATAGGTGTGGGGGAACATGTCGACAGGCTGTGATGCGCGGATGCCATAGCGGTTGTCTGCGGTCAGGATTTTGAGATCACGTGCCTGTGTGGCAGGATTACAGCTGACATAGACGATACGACGTGCCCCGAGGGCGCGAACTTGTGTCGCGACTTTTTCATGCATGCCGCTCCGGGGAGGGTCAAGCACCACCACATCGGGCCGCGGAAATCCTTCCTGCCATCCGGCATCCTTCGTCAAGCGGTCCTTCAAATCTCCGAGAAGAAACGTGCAGTTGGTCACCCCGTTAAACTCCGCATTCCTGCGTGCGTCCGTGACCGCCTGTTCCACCGATTCGATGCCCACGACAGTGCTCGCGCGGTCAGCGAGGTGGAGGGCGATCGTTCCGGTACCGGAATAGAGGTCGAAAACAATTTCGCTTCCGGTCAAGCCGGCAAAATTCCTTACGACGCCATAGAGCTGTTCCGCCTGGTCAGTATTAGTCTGAAAGAACGAGTTCGCGGAGATGCGATATTTCCGTGAACCGATCTGCTCGGTGATATACCCAGGACCGTGATAGACCTTCTCATATTCTCCGGTGGCCACTTGCGATTTCCGCTGCGTGATGTTGTTCACGACAGTAGTAACCTCCGGGAAATGTGCGAGGAGGTCCGCCGTAAATTTCTGCATCATGTCGGGGCGATCTTCGGCCGTCACAATGTTCACCATCCGCTCTGAACCATGACGGCTTTCACGAATGACGAGATTCCGGAGATACCCGGTGTGATCTAGTGTGGAATAGATGGGAAGCCCATTGGTGCGGGCGTAGTCCCGGGTGAAGTTGACGATGAGCGCGCTGATTTCGGATTGCAGCCGGCATTCGTCGAGATCAAGGACTTTGTCGAATCGTTCCGGAAGATGCAGCCCCAACGCCCACGCCTGCCCGGCGTCCGGCTCTTGGGAGAGGCGCCATCGCGGGCCGAACGAAAACTCCATCTTGTTGCGGTAATAGAACGTCTTTCCCGCACCGAGAACCGGCTGGACTACCACGTCGCGAAATCCCCCGAGATGTTCAAGGGCATCAACAACATGCTGTCGTTTGAACGACAGCTGCGCGTCGTACGCAAGCTGTTGCCATTTGCAGCCGCCGCACGGACCGAAATGCTTGCACGGAGCATCGACGCGGTTGGCAGAAGGCGAGAGAAGCTCGACGAAATCCGCTTCCAGGAACTGCTTTTTGATTTTCGTGAGGCGGATCCGCGCGGTATCGCCGGGGACGCCACCCCGCACAAATACGACGAGACCACCGAGATGGGAGATGTTTTTTCCCTCGAACGCCGCCGATTCGAGCGTAAGGGTGAACTCTTCACCGCGCTGCATTCGCCGTCCGGTCCTTTCCGCCGACACCCGTCCGATCGTCGCCCGGAGGCGACGACTTCGATTCGAACGACGCCTGTACCTCCTCCAGGCGTTTCGTGAGCTCGCCCCACCGGAAATACTCGTTGTTCAGGAGTTCCTGCACTTCCTTGTAGCGCGCTGCGGTCGCTTTCACTTTTTCGCCGTCTTTATAGAATGCGGGATCGGCCATGTGTCGCTCGATCTCGGTCTTTTCTGATTCATGCGACGCAATGGTCCGTTCGATGGCGTCGATCTTCTCCTGAATGGGTTTTGTAACGCGATACCGTTGCTGCCGGACCGCAGCTTCCTGTCGCTTTCGTTCCTTCTCACCCGCCGCCGCGCCGGGACGGCCCGCCGACGGATTGGAGGCCGATTGCCCCTCACGTTCCGCTTTCTTTTTGTCCAGATACTCGCTCAGGGAACCCGGATGGATCTTGATCGTACCGTACGTAAACTCGACCACTTTGTTAATGATCGGATCGAGAAAATCCCGGTCATGCGAGACGATCACAAAACTTCCGTCATAATCGTCGAGTGCGTCCTGCAGGACCCCCTTTGAGCGCATATCGAGGTGGTTCGTCGGCTCGTCCATCACGAGCAGGTTGGCAGGGACGAGGAGCATTTTTGCCAGGGCCAACCGGCTCTTCTCTCCGCCGGACAGGACGCCAACCTTTTTGAACGCATCGTCACCATGGAAGAGGAAGCTGCCAAGCAACGAACGTAGCTGCCGGCGGGTTTCCCCTGCTGCCACTGCTTCGACGGTCTGGATAACGTCGAACGTGGGGTTCAGCTCCTCAGCCTGATGTTGAGCAAAATAGGAGACGATAACATTGTGTCCGGGATTTCTCGTGCCGCCGTCAAATGGTTCCACGCCGGCGATGATGCGTGACAGCGTGGATTTTCCCGCGCCGTTGACTCCGACAAATGCAATGCGGTCGCCGCGATAGATGTCGAGAGAGACGTCGTCAAACACGACATTCTCGCCATACCGTTTCGCGATATTCAAGAGTTCCATGGCAACTTTGCCGGAAGGTGGAGCGGGCGGGAACGCAAAATCGATCGCCCCTTCTTCATCTTCAAGTTGCACGAGCTCCATGCGCTCGAGCATCTTGATTCGGCTCTGGACCTGTCGTGCTTTCGTGGCCTTGTACCGGAAACGCTCAATGAAGCGTTGGGTCTGTTTGATCTGGGCCTGCTGGTTTTCGAAAGCCGCGATCTGCTGCTCCAGCCGCAAGGCACGCAATTCCTGATACGCGGTGAAGTTCCCGCTGTATTCCGAGAGCGAGCCCATGCTCAGTTCGAAGATCGATTGCGCGATCGTGTCGAGGAACCGTCTGTCGTGCGAGACGATAATCAGGGCGCCTTCATACGACTGAAGGTACTCTTCGAGCCACTGGAGGGATTCGAGGTCGAGGTGGTTTGTCGGTTCATCCAGGAGAAGCAGCGAGGGTTGCTGGAGGAGGAGCTTTGCGAGGGCGATGCGCATCTGCCACCCGCCGCTGAATTCCCCGGTGTCTCGTCCGAAGTCGGACTCGCGGAACCCGAGCCCCTTCAGCACCTTTTCGATCACGCCTTTCATGCGGAAGGCGTCGGACGACTCGAGTTTATGCTGCAGCTCGCCGTACAGGTCGAGCAACTCGCGGAACTCATCGGATTCGTGATTGGTGAGCTCGCCCATCTTCAGGTGGACATCTTCCAATCGCGTCTGCGTATCGATGATGTCGCCAAACACCGACTCGGCTTCACCGTACAGCGTTCGGCCCCGCGTCGTTGTCCCTTCCTGCGCAAGGTAGCCCACGGACACGTATTTCGCCTTGTTCACCGAGCCGGAATCGGCTTCCACATCCCCGACGAGGATTCTGAGGATCGTCGTTTTGCCCGCCCCATTCGAACCAACCAGCCCAATCCGGTCTCGCGGCCCAACGCGGAACGAGATATCGTTGAAGAGAACCCTTCCCCCAAACTGCAGGGAGATGTCGGTTGCGGAGATCATAGGCTTTTAAGATACGAAAAACGAGGAAGGGGATAAAGCGGGGGAACCAACAGTGCTCGATGATTCTGTTAGAAGAGATACCGAACTGCCAGCGTTGGGCAGGCCTGGAATGTTTCATCCATGGTCAGAACATGATAGGATAAAGTGATTTTTGTGCCGATAGAGATGTTCCTGGTAATTCGATACCATACCTGAGGCTCGCCGAAGACGCAGAACCACGAGGACACGATGTTTGAAGGCAGGTGCGTTCGTCTTTCGCTGGCGTACAACGATTTTGCCGGCGGCTTTCCCCGAAAGAGGCAGATCTTGATCCAGGCAATCACCTCAATGGGCAAAGAATTTGACAAGCCGGAAGAAGTGGTGCATAACACCGTTTTCATCCTCGACAACGAGAAGGAGAACCTGGTGTCGGGGAATCTCCAGCATACCGCGTTGAGGATAGAGAAGGAGGGAAAGACGATTCGTTTTCTTTACGCGGCTGGTTCGATGGAGAATACGGCCTTCAAAGAATTGGCGCGGCGGGAATTTCCGTTTGATCCGAAATACGTCGGGCTGTTTGCCATGAAAGGCTTTGTCGCCGACACGGCAATCGTTCCCGTGGCATTTTCCTCGTTCAGGATGGCGCCGATTCCTTGCGGCGAGTAGCGCGGGGGTTCTCGCGAGGACGGGTGGCACACCTTGAGGATGGAATTTCCGCCGGGCAACCATGCTCTTCCGGCCTTCTGGACCAAAAAAAAGGCCGCTCAAGGCGGCCCGGGGGTTCCCAACTATCATTTCATGTAGTATTTCAGCGGATTCGGATCAACACGGCATTCCTCGGCGAGGCGCAGCCACGCAATGCGTTTATCGTCCCGAAGTTTATAGAGGTTCGGGACAAGCTTGTCGCGCAACTCGATGGGAGTAAGAGGATTAATGAAAATGCTCGTTCCCCCTTCAAACCCCGCCGGTACGTTGACACGCCACTTGATCAGAATGTGCCATGGCATCTTGTACACTGCGTCGATCGGCGTGTAGTACCACTCCTCGTTGCACGAAATCTGAGATCCCATCGAGGCATGAATCGCGTGGATGAGGTCTGAGACGCCTCGGATCTCATCGTCGTTGTGCTCATACGGTCGCCCGGCCTGTGAGCGCGAATAGACCTCGATCGTCGGATACCGGTGACCAATCCCGGCAACAGCGATGGCAAAGTCGTTTTCTGCAAAAATGAGATTGTGGTGCGCGGCAAAGTTCGCAGCGAATTCGTTGAACACGTTGCCGTCTTCACGCAGCATTTTGACCTGGTTCTGAATCGACGCGCCCCACTCGTCGAGCGATACAAGCTGCTTGTGGAGATGATCGAACGATGCCCCTGCAGCACGCCGCCAGTTCTGAAAAACGCTGATATACCGGACGTACCTGTTGTTCTGTGCAATGTCTTGCACGGCATCAATGGTAAACCGAAAATACCGGAAATGTTCCTCCGGCGTCATGTCGCCGGAGGCGAACAGATCGCTGTCGTATTGTGCGTCCTCGCGATAATGCCGTTTTGCGATGACGAGCTCGTGTCCGCCGCCGAAGAATGCGTCCGCGATCGCGAACTTCTCGTTCAACGGCATCTTCTCAATCTGGTCGTCGGTCTTCCCTTCCTGATGGAGCTTGTACCGGATGATGTCCGTGATGTGCTTCAGCCCCGTGGGATTCGCGAGATACGCTTCCCGCCAGCGCTGCCGGGCCGGCGGGATCTTGTAGGCATAGTTCTTTCGCCAGTAGTCCAGCGTGACGATTTCGAACATGTTGCCGCAGCGTCGGAATTCGGCGGTGGACTCAAAATACTTGTCCGGCGGCAATGTGTCGACCCGTTCCCATCGGCCGTCGGGCCACCGGATGAGACGCGACTTCTCCGGGGGAATTTCATAGTAGCGCGGCGGACAGAAGCTGCAATAATCCTCCGGTGTGTGGCGGTCCAGGTGCTCGGCGGAATCCGGCACTTCATTCGTGATCGGCTTGCTCCGTCGTCCCGGAACAGCCCACACTTCCGTCCCGGTGAACGGGTTGACCTGCTTCACCGTGCCGTCGGGCATGATGTTGTAGAGATTTACCGATTGCATCATCGTACCTACGGTCAGTGGCTTGTCGCTGCTTGCAAGAGTTGGTCCACCATGGTCACGCTCGATCCCTCGGCGTAAAAACGGATCAGCGGCTCGGTCCCTGAAGCCCGCACCAGCACCCATCCACCCTCCACGAAAAATTTAAACCCGTCCGTGTCCTTCCGACCGGTAACGCGGTACCCACCGATCTCCTTGATCCCCTTCTGGTACTTCCGCATGATTGAGATCTTTTCCCGCTCGGTGATATGGAGATCGATCCTTTTGAATTCATGCTGCCCGAATTCGTCCATCAACTCCTGGACAAGCTCACTGAGTTTCTTCCCACGGACGGCCATGATTTCGCACAGCATCAGTCCGAGGAAGATCCCGTCACGCTCGGGAATATGTCCCTTCACGCCGAGTCCCCCCGATTCTTCCCCGCCGATCAGCACATCGCGCTCCGTCATCATCCTGCAAATGTACTTGAAACCGATCGGCGTCTCGAGCATCTGCAGACCGTACTTCTTGCATTGGTCGTCGACCATCTGCGTGACGGAAAACGACTTGACGACGTCTCCGCGCAGCCCTTTCTGCTCGTACAAATACTTGAGCAGGAGGGAAAAGATCCGATGGGAATCGACGAACTTCCCCTTCTCGTCCACCGCGCCGATCCTGTCCGCATCGCCGTCCGTCGCAATGCCAATGTCGTATCCCCCTGCGCTGATCGTCTGCATCAACTCCGTAAGATTCGACGCGAGCGGTTCGGGATTGACGCCCGCAAAAGAGGGATTGAATGTGTGATGGATCTGCCGGATGCCGGGAAGAACCTCATCAAGTACGCCTTGCCCGGCGCCATACATTACGTCGTAAATGATTTTGATGCCGGAGTTCTTGATCCGGTTGAGATCGATCTTTGTGGCGAGGTCGATGAGATATCTCTGCCGCATGTCGATTCTCGCGACCTTCTTCTTTTCCACAAGCTGGTCGATGGAAAACTTCGGAGCCGGGACGCTCTTCAGTTTCATCACTTTGGCAAGGTCGGCTTCCACCTTGGCGATCATCTCGGGATGCGCCGGTCCGCCAAAGTCGCCTTTGATCTTGAACCCGTTGTACTTCGCCGGATTGTGGCTCGCCGTGATGACGATCCCGCCTGCCGCATTGTCAAGCTTCGTGAGCAGCGAAACCATGGGGGTACTGACAATGGTCGCCGCCAGCTTCACCTTGATCCCGTTTTCCGCAAGCACCTGCGCCGATCGCTCGGCGAATTCGCGCGACATGAAGCGCGCATCGTACCCGATCACAATCCCGTTCCGGATCTTCCTGTGCTTCTTGAAATAGCGGGCGGTGGCGAGTGCAACGCGGTCGAGATTGGCGAACGTGAAATCGTCTGCAATAACAGCGCGCCATCCGTCGGTGCCGAATTTGATGCTGCTGCCCATGAGTGCTCCCTGGTGTGAAAAACCGAAACCCCCGTCTGCGAATGAAGCATGACGGGGGTCTCCGGTCGAACCGTCAGTGACCCTTTTTGTACATTGCCAGGCCGGGATAGATCCCGCAGTCGCCGAGCTCTTCCTCGATCCGGATCAGCTGATTGTACTTCGCGATCCGGTCGGTGCGGCTGGCGGAGCCGGTCTTGATCTGTCCGACATTCGTTGCGACGGCGATATCTGCAATGGTCGCATCTTCCGTCTCGCCGGAACGGTGGCTGATAACGCTGGTGTATCCGGCCGTCTTTGCCATTTCAATCGCGTCCAGCGTCTCGGTCAGGGTGCCGATCTGGTTGACTTTGATCAGGATCGAGTTCGCTACGCCCATCTCGATTCCCTTCTGGAGGAACTTGGTGTTCGTGACGAAGACATCGTCACCGACAATCTGAATCTTTTTCCCGAGTGCGTCGGTCATCATCTTCCAGCCTTCCCAATCGCCTTCGGCCATGCCGTCTTCGATCGAAACGATGGGATACTTGTTCACCCACGTCTCGTAGAACTTCACAATCTGATCCGACGTCTTGGACGATTTGTCGGACTTGGCGAAGACGTATTTTCCGTTCTCGAAGAACTCGCTGGAGGCGGGATCGAGTGCGATGAAGACGTCCTTTCCGGGGGTGTAGTTCGCTTTCTGAATTGCCTCCAGAATGACTTCGACGGCCTCTTCGTTCGACTTCAGGTGTGGCGCAAATCCACCTTCGTCGCCGACGGCCGTGTTGTATCCCTTCTTGGAGAGAACGGATTTCAGCGCGTGGAAAACTTCCGCGCCCATTCGCAATGCTTCTGCAAAGGTGGGAGCGTTCGCAGGAACGATCATGAACTCCTGGATGTCGACGTTATTGTCGGCGTGCTTGCCGCCGTTCAGGATGTTCATCATCGGCACCGGGAGCGTCTTGGCGTTCACCCCGCCGATGTACTTATAGAGGGGAACCTTTAGTGTCTTCGCCGCCGCTTTCGCGACTGCAAGAGAGACGCCAAGGATCGCGTTTGCGCCGAGCTTCGCCTTTGTCGGCGTCCCGTCCAACCCGATCATCAGCGCATCGATCTCGGTCTGATCGAGCGCATCAAGCCCGACCACATTTTCGGCAAGTGTTGTGTTGACGTTCTCAACCGCGGTGAGAACGCCTTTTCCGTTGTAGCGTGCCTTGTCGCCATCCCGCAATTCCACGGCTTCATTCTCTCCCGTCGACGCCCCGCTCGGGACGGCCGCTCTTCCGAGCGTTCCGTTTTCAAGGATGACGTCGACTTCAATCGTGGGATTGCCGCGTGAATCGAGGATTTCTCTCCCAATGACATCTTCAATGGTCGTGCTCATGTGCTCTCCTGACTGGATCGAATTGAACGGCTCTTAAACCTGAGGGTCAAAAAATGGACCGTCTGGACGGGGACGAATCATTCCAAGTAAAGAAGATACGATAATTCAGCTTAGAAATGCAATGGAAATAGGCCTTCCGACACTTGACTGGCAATCCCTTTTCGTTATATTCATTATTACATTCACGCCACGTGAATACAAGAAATTCCGCGGTCGGCAACCACCCCTGCCTCCCGCAAACAGCGACCAGTCCTTCACCAAGGACGGGGTTCACCTTGCTCCTGTCACAATCAGCGAGAAGGGCGTAACCGCAGGTCACCGTTTTCCCGGAAGCACACCCCGGAGGTCCATCCTGGGGCTGACCGCCTACGGGCACCCTTTCCCTCAGGAAGATATTCAATGAATGATCAAGAGCATTTGAATCGTCGAAGCGAAACTGTCACACAAGGCGTGGAGCGATCTCCCAATCGTGCCATGCTCCGCGCCGTCGGTTTCGGCGACAAGGATTTTACCAAACCCATCATCGGCGTCTCGAACAGCTACAGTACCATTACTCCGTGCAACGTTGGTATCGACATCCTCGTCCACCGGGCGATGAAGGAATTGCACGAGGCCGGGGCGATGCCGCAGGTGTTCGGCACGATCACGGTGAGCGACGGCATTTCGATGGGGACCGAAGGGATGAAGTATTCTCTTGTTTCCCGCGAGGTTATCGCCGACTCGATCGAAACGGTTTGCAGCGGCCAGAGCATGGACGGTGTCATGGCATTCGGCGGCTGCGACAAAAATATGCCCGGAGCGATGATCGCGATTGCGAGGATGAACATTCCGGCCGTGTTCGTGTATGGCGGCACGATCCGCCCGGGAACGCTGGACGGGAAGGATCTGACCATCGTCAGCGTGTTCGAAGCGGTCGGGCAATACAGCGCCCACAAGATCAAGGAGGAGGAACTCACCGCAATTGAACGCAATGCCTGTCCCGGCCCCGGCTCCTGCGGCGGGATGTACACCGCCAACACCATGTCATCGGTGTTCGAAGCGATGGGAATGAGCGTGATGTATTCGTCGACCATGGCTGCCGACGATCCTGCCAAGATCGAAAACACCGCGCTGGCCGCACAGGCGTTGTACAATGCCGTGAAAACGAATCTCCGGCCTTCCGCCATCCTGACGCGGAAGGCATTCGAAAACGCAATTGCTGTGGTCATGGCGCTCGGAGGATCCACGAATGCCGTTCTGCATCTCCTTGCCATTGCGCACGCGGCGAAGGTGAAGCTCTCGCTGGACGACTTCGAAAAAATCCGACGAAAGGTTCCCGTGCTGTGTGATCTGAAGCCTTCCGGCAGATACGTGACCACCGAGTTTCACGAAGCCGGCGGGGTCCCCCAGGTCATGAAGATGCTCCTCACGCACCGCCTGCTGCACGGTGATGCCATGACGATTACCGGTCAGACGGTGGAAGAAGTGCTGAAGGAGGTCCCCGCAGCTCCGCCGACAGTACAGGCGGTCATTCATCCGTGGAGCGATCCGGTCCACAAGGATGGACACCTCGCAATTCTGCGGGGAAACCTTGCAACGGAAGGCGGCGTCGCGAAGATCACCGGCGTCGCTCACCCGGTGATCACCGGTCCTGCGCGCGTCTTTGACTCGGAAGAAAAGTGCCTCGCCGCGATCCTTGCCGGGAAGATCAAGGCGGGCGATGTGCTCGTTATCCGCTATGAAGGACCGAAGGGTGGACCTGGCATGCGCGAGATGCTTGCCCCCACGTCGGCAATTGTGGGTGCAGGACTCGGCTCGTCGGTGGGTCTCATCACCGACGGACGGTTCTCCGGAGGGACGTACGGACTCGTCGTCGGTCACGTCGCTCCCGAGGCCGCTGTCGGCGGTGTCATCGCCCTTGTCAAGGAAAAGGACAGTATCACGATTGATGCTGAAAAGCATCTGCTGCAGTTGAACGTCTCGAAGACCGAACTTGCCAGGCGTCGAAAAGCCTGGAAGCCGCCGAAGTCGCGCTACACGAGCGGTGTGTTGGCGAAGTATGCGAAGCAGGTTTCGAGCAGCAGTATTGGGGCGGTCACCGATCTTTAGGAACTCATCCCCCTGCCCCCTTCTTCCGCCTCCGCTTAGTCAACGGCGAGGATATCCGGCGGGATCTTCGACTTATGAAGAGAAGGGGGGCGACCGGCTCCAATGCGCAGGCGGCATTCATTCCCCCTCTCTTTGTAAGAGAGGGGGCCAGGGGGTGAGTTCGAAAACAAAGGACACACACAATGCCCCATACACCAGAAGGACGCGGCGCGAAGTCCGCAACGCAGGCTGACGTTCAGACCCAGCACACGATTGCTCTCCTCGTCGAAAACAAGTTCGGCGCGTTCGCACGCATCGCCGGGCTCTTTGCGGCGAAAGGCTACAACATCGACAGCCTGACGGTCGGTCCGACGGAAGATGAAACCGTCTCCCGGATGACGATCGTGACCCATGGCGATGATCAGGTGATCGAACAGATCCTGAAACAGCTTAACAAGTTGATCGACACGGTGAAGGTCGTCGACCTGACGTTTGATTCATTTGTTGAGCGAGAGCTCGTGCTCATCAAAGTTCGTTCGACCCCGCAAACGCGATCGGAGATGATCCAGATCGCTGAAATCTTTCGCGCCAAAGTCATCGATATGAGCCCGGGGACTTTCACCGTCGAGGCGACAGGCAGAAAAGACAAGGTGGATGCCATCATCAAAATGCTGAAGCCGTTTAAGATTTTAGAAATCGCACGCACCGGCCGCGTGGCGCTCAAGCGGGAGTTTCACGGAGAGGTATAGCACGTCCCCCCATCTCCCCTTCTCCCCATCTCCCCTTCGCGCGATGGGGAAGGGGAGAACGGGAGATAGGGGGAACGGGAGACGGGATAGACTTGCGAATTTGGAATGGATAATTAATCATCGTTGAAAGGCTGCATATGGCACTGATGGATTTCGGCGGAGTGAAGGAAGAGGTTGTCACGAGGGAAGAATTTACGATTGAGAAGGCAAAGAAAGTCCTTGCCAATGAGGTCGTGGCGATTCTGGGGTACGGACCACAAGGGCATGGGCAATCGCTCAATCTCCGTGACAACGGCGTCAAAGTCATCATCGGACAGCGGAAGGGCGGCAAGGGATGGTCGGAAGCAGTCCGTGACGGGTGGAAGGAAGGAGAGACGCTCTTCGAAGACATGAAGGAGGCCGTACGACGGGCAACCGTTGTGCAATACCTGCTTTCCGATGCGGGGCAAAAAGAGCACTGGCCCGCAGTTCGTTCGCAACTCAAGAAGGGGATGGCGCTCTATTTCTCCCATGGGTTCTCCATCGTGTTCAAGGATCAGACGGGCGTTATTCCGCCCCCCGATGTCGATGTCGTCCTGGTCGCGCCGAAAGGTTCGGGTCGAACAGTACGGACGAACTTCCTGGCGGGAAGCGGGATCAACGCAAGCTATGCCATCCATCAGGACGCCACCGGACGGGCAAAGGAACGGGTGATTGCCCTCGGGATTGCCATTGGTTCCGGATATCTTTTCCCCACGACTTTCGAGCGCGAAGTGCACAGCGATCTCGTCGGCGAACGGGGAGTTCTCATGGGCGCTATCGCCGGCGCGATGAAAGCGCAGTACGATGTGCTCCGCGCGCACGGTCACTCCCCGAGCGAAGCCTTCAACGAAACCGTGGAAGAGGCAACCCAAAGTCTCTACCCGCTCGTCGGGGCGAACGGGATGGATTGGATGTTTGCTGCGTGCAGCACGACGGCGCAACGCGGTGCATTGGATTGGGCGCCCCGGTTTGAACAGGCGGTCCGTCCGTTGATGGAACTCCTCTATCGTGATGTCGTCGAGGGTGTGGAGTCGCGCCGCGTGCTCGACACATGCAGTGCCCCGGACTATCGCGAGAAACTCGACGTGGAACTGAAGGCACTTCGCGAATCGGAAATGTGGAAGACAGGGGCTACGGTCCGCTCGCTGAGACCGGAGAACGCCAAGCGTTCATAAGCATCCATCGTGGCTCACAGGGAGGACTCTGGCGCGTTTTCCCTGCGAGCCACGCGTTTCTGTGCCCTTCCGTTCATTGCATTTCCCTCCCCTATTTTCTTAATTGTGTTACTTGGAACACATCCGGACCCAAAGCAGTAGCCCCCTGATGCCCACGCCGTTGATGAAGCAGTATGCCCAGGTCAAGGCGAAATACCCCGACACGATCCTGTTGTTCCGCATGGGGGATTTCTTCGAGACGTTCGAAGACGACGCCAGGATCGCCTCGCGTGTCCTTGGCATCACCCTGACCAGGCGCGGGAACGGTGCAGCGGGTGACATCCCTCTTGCGGGCTTTCCCCATCACGCTCTCGACGCATACCTTCCGAAGCTTCTCAAAGCCGGTCACCGTGTCGCGGTGTGCGAACAACTCGAAGATCCGAAGCTTGCCAAAGGGATCGTGAAGCGGGACGTCATCGAAGTCGTCACGCCGGGTGTCGCCTTCTCCGACAAAATCCTCGATCAAAAACAAAACAACTATCTCGCCGCGATCGCCCTTCCCCACGCCATTGCCGGCGCCGATGACATCGTGGGATTTGCATTTGTCGACGCGTCGACCGGAGAATTTTCCGCAGGGGAATTTCCTTTTCGCAATCTTCCTGAACAGGTTGCGGGGATCTCACCTTCCGAGATGCTCATCCAGAAGCGCGACGCACAATCGCTCATCGATCTCCTGAAGAACTCCTTCAACGGACTCTATTCCAAAATCGACGACTGGCTTTTTGACCGCGACTTCGGGTACGACCTCCTGCTCCAGCATTTCAAGACAAAGACCCTCAAGGGGTTCGGCATCGACGAGTACGGCATCGGCGTCGTCGCCGCCGGCGCTGTAATGCACTATCTTCAGGAAACACAGAAGCAAAACCTTCTGCATATCCGCAAGATCAGCCCGTTCACGATCGAGGGGTATATCGTCCTCGATGCGCCGACAAAACGGAACCTTGAGATCTCTTCGTCGTCCGACGGGACGCAGGAGGGGAGCCTCTTTGGGGTCCTCGACCGGACCCAGACCCCGATGGGGAGCCGGCTTCTCAAACGGTGGATCGGTCAACCGCTGAAGATGCTGGACAGGATCCTTGAACGGCTCGATGCGGTTGAGGAGCTCGTTCAATCGGAGCCGCTGCGCCGGGGGGCGAGCATGGCACTGGGTCACATCGGGGACCTTGAACGGCTGAACATGCGGATCTGCACAGCGCGTGCGACCCCGAGGGACCTCGTCGCCTTGCGGGGGATCCTGCAGGATGTGGCGAACCTCCAGGCCGCCCTTGCTCCCGTCCACTCTCCCGCGCTGATGACCCTCCGTGCCGCTCTCCATCCTCTCAACGAAATCACTGAATTGATCGAGCGATCGATTGAACCCGATCCCCCCGCGACGCTCAATGAAGGCGGCGTCATCCGAACAGGCTACAACAGCGAGCTTGATGAGCTCCGCTCTTTCGCCTTCAGCGGAAAGAAATGGATTGCGGATCTGCAAAAGACGGAGCGGGAAAGAACGGGTATCGGCTCGTTGAAAGTGGGGTTCAACAATGTCTTCGGCTACTACATCGAAGTCACCAATGCACACAAGGAAAAAATCCCTGCGGATTATATCCGCAAGCAGACGCTGACCGGCGCCGAACGCTACGTTACACCCGGGCTGAAAGAGCAGGAAGAGAAGATCCTCCATGCCGAAGAGCGGTTGCTCGCCCTCGAGACGACGGTCTTCAATGACGTGCGCCTTGCAATTGCCGCCCATGCCGCCGAGATCCAGGAAAATGCCCGCGCCATCGCGACGGTGGACTGCTTTGTCACCTTCGCGGGTTGTGCGATCGAGTTCGAGTACGTCCGCCCGGACGTCAACGCGTCCTCCGTGCTGGAAATTTCCGGCGGAAGGCATCCGGTGATCGAGCGGTTGCTGCCGCCGGGAGAAGTGTATGTGCCAAATGATGTCCATCTTTCAACAGATGCCGAACAGATCCTGATCATCACCGGTCCGAACATGAGCGGGAAATCCAGTTTTCTCCGGCAGATCGGATTGATCGTCCTGCTCGCCCAGGTCGGATCGTTTGTCCCGGCGCAGCGGGCATCGATCGGCATTGTCGACAAGATCTTTACGCGGGTCGGAGCGAGCGACAAGATCACCACCGGGGAAAGCACGTTCCTTGTGGAGATGCACGAAGCGGCGCACATTGTGAATACAGCGACTGAGCGGAGCCTGATCCTGCTGGATGAAGTCGGCCGGGGGACAAGCACATTTGACGGGATCAGCATCGCGTGGGCGTTGACCGAATATCTTCACGACCATGTCGGCGCGCGAACCCTGTTCGCCACGCATTATCATGAACTGAATGAGTTGGCCGATCTGTTTCCCCGGATCCGCAACTTCAAAGTGGATGTGCGCGAATACGACGACAAGGTCATTTTTCTGCACAAAGTGACGGCGGGGTTTGCCGATCACTCGTACGGCATCCAGGTGGCGCAGATGGCGGGCCTCCCGGGTGAGCTCACCGACAGGGCAAAGGAAGTTTTGAAGAATCTTGAACAATCAGGGCTCTCGCTCCAGGGAGAGGAAGAGGGGACTGTGCGCCGGAAAGCCGGCGGGAGAGGTACCACTCCGTCCGTCCAACTTACACTGTTCGAAACCCAGGAAGATCCCGTCCGCGCGGAGCTCCGCTCCATTGACGTGAATTCCCTCACGCCTCTGAAAGCACTGGAGACCCTGGCGCGACTCAAGGAGAAGGTCTCATGATCTCTTCTCTCCTGCTTGGCATCGCAGGTGGTTTTGTCCTCTCCATGCCTCCGGGCCCGATCAGTCTTGCTGCGACCCGGCAGGTCCTGGCAGGATTTTTCACCTCTGCCCTGAAGATCGTCATGGCGGCCGCTGTGATGGATGTTGTCTATATGCTCGCTGCCACGTTCGCGTCTTCCGCGATCGTCGTGACGCTGAACAGGCTTGTCGCGGAGAGCATGTGGTTCCCGCTCAGTTTCCAGGTCCTTTGTGTCGGGGTTCTCGTTTTTCTGGGAGTGACGTTCCTTCTTCCCGAAAAACGGCAGCGGGAGGAAGAGGTTGAGGAACGGCGGGAGCGCAAACAGGAGGAACGCGCGAAGAAACTTGGACATTCGTCACCCTTCTTCCTCGGCCTGCTGATGGCGATTACGAATCTTGCCTCCCCGGCTTTTCTCCCGTCGATGGTCGCGACTGTCGGGTTCCTGCAGGCCAACCATTGGCTGCTGTATTCCGTCGGGGACAACCTGCTCTTCTCCGTCGGGTTCGGCACGGGGACGTTCATCTGGTTCCTGTTTGCGATGCGGCTCCTGGTGTTTTTTCGGTCGAAGCTTTCCGACAACTTCATCATCTGGGTGTATCGTTTCGCCGGCGCAACCCTTTTGCTGTTCGCCGGCGCTGTGGCGCTGCATGTCGCATTGACGACGCAGTGGAGCGCACTGGTATAAGAACTGTTTTCAATGGAGGAGACAATGACGGCGCAGGAGATGCGACAGCTCTACGCATTCAACTCGTGGGCGACGAATAAGTTCTTTGATGCACTCGGACAGCTGCCGCAGGAGCAGCTGTCAAGAGACATGAAGACAAGTCACTCATCAATCCACAATACGCTGGTACACCTTGTCGGAGCGGAGAAGATCTGGCATGAGCGATGGACAGGCGGGACCATCGAGCCATTCCTGAAGCCGGAACAGGCTCCAACCCTGACAGCACTCAAGCAGATCTGGACGAAAGTCGGTTTTGATACTGCGAAGTTTCTTGCAGGAACCACCGACAGGAAGCTTCAGGAGTTTTTCGACATGAAGACGTCGAAAGGCGAGGTCCTGAAACAGTTGTACTGGCAATCCATGCTTCATGTCGTTGATCATTCGACCTATCATCGGGGACAGATTGTGACGTTGATGCGACAGCAGGAGATCGTTCCGCCGTCGACAATGATGAGCCTCTTCTTCCGCGAAACGGCAAAACTGGGATCCGTCAAGGGATGACGGTCCAGCGCGAGTCCTCTTCAACCGCGATACCCTATGCGATACGCACTTCTTGCAACGAAACTTCTGTTCTATTCATATCTCGGCTTCCTGCTGTACATTCTCGCTGCGGAATATGATCCTACGAATTCGGCATTTCGGCCCCCGTTCATTCTCTTTGTTGTCGACTGGATCGATCTGTTCATTCACGAAGGGGGGCATTTCATCTTCCGCATCTTCGGCCAATGGGTGTATATTCTCGGTGGTTCCCTGATGCAAGTGCTTCTTCCCGGGCTTGCGGTGTTCGTCACGTTTCGTCAGGACCGTCGTTGGATCGGTCTGCCCATGTTCTGGCTGGGCGAGAACCTTGTGAACGTGAGCGTCTACATATTTGACGCACCGTACAAGAAGCTTCACCTCATTGCCAAGGGACTCATTCACGACTGGAACTGGCTGCTCAACGGCGACCCGACATCGGCCGAAGTCCTCGGGACAATCGTTCAGGGATTGGGGCTTCTTTCCTGCGCTGCGGCGATCGGGTTCGGTGTCTGGTATGCCATAAGCATTTTCCGGGAAGGCGAAGATGCGGCGCCTCCGGTGCTGGAGTAGACGAGAGCGGAAAACATAGTTGCCTAGGCAACCGCTTTTTTCGGGCGCTGAAGTCGACAGTGAGACCAGGAACCCGGAGCCAACGGTCGGTGGGATGGAACTCAACGAATTTCAGGATGTGAAAAGCATGAGACACCAAACGATCTCCTGCGGAGCCCTCGTCTTTTTGATCGCCGTCCTGGGAGCAAAACCCGGATCGGCGCAGACCATCGAAGAGAAGATCACCACCCTCATCAGTCGGATGACGCTGCAGGAGAAAATCCTCCAGCTCGCACAAAACCCCGACGCGTTCAGCACGGCCGATAATGCGCGGCTCGGCATTCCCGGGTTCACGATGGCCGATGGTCCGCATGGCGTGCGGGCGGGACAGGCGACAAGTTTCCCGGTCGGGATAGGAATGGCGGCAACATTCGACCGCGACCTCGCGCGTCGCATCGGCGTCGCGATGGGAGAAGAGTTCCTCGGGTTCGGGAAAATCCAGGCGCTCGGTCCGTGCCTCGACCTTGACCGTGATCCGCGGAACGGGAGAAGTCCGGAGACCGGCGGAGAGGATCCCTACCTTGATGCGCAAACGACGATGAACGTCGTAAGAGGAATTCAATCGACTGGCTGCATCGCGACGGTGAAGCATTACAACGCCAACCATCGGGAGAACGGCCGGTACACCAATGATGTGCTGATGTTCAAACGCGACATGGAGGAGCGCAGCGGCCTGACTTTTCGAACAGCCGTCCAGGAGGGCGGCGCCTTCTCTGTGATGAACGCGTATAACCTCATCAACGGAGAGAAGTGCGCGGAGAATCATGTCCTGTTGACGGATATCCTCCGGACCGACTGGGGATTCCCGTACTACGTCGTGTCCGATTGGGGATCGATTGCCAACACCGCGAAGGCGATCAACGCCGGTTGCGACATTTGCATGGGCGCCGACAACTATAAAAACGACCTCCCCGGCCTTGTCTCCGGCGGCACCGTAACAGAAGCGACCGTCGATTCGGCCGTGCGGAGAGTCCTGAGAACGAAGTTTGTTTCCGGGTTGATGACGACGCTCCCGCGGGGGAATGCCTCCGATATCGGAAGTGCCCAGCACCAATCGTTGTGCTTGGAAGCCGGACGGAAATCGCTTGTGCTGCTCAAGAATGAGGGCGCCATTCTTCCGTTGAGTCCGTCGATCGGCTCCGTTGCACTCATCGGTCCGAACGCGGCAACGTTGAGGACAGACGCCAACGGGAGCAGCTGGGTGAATCCCTTCTCGCCAGCTACGCCGAGGGCGGGAATCGAAGCGATCATCGGTGCAGCCAAAGTGCACTATTCCTCCGGATGTGCAGTCAACTCGAGCGACACCGCCGGGTTTGGAGCGGCTCGCGTGGCAGCGGCGAATTCCGACCTCGTAATCTTCGTCGGCGGTCTCGATCCCGATCAGGAAGGAGAAGGTCATGACCGCGTCGGCGGTTCGACAACACTTCCTGGTCAACAACAAAATCTGATCAATGCGCTTTCAGCGGTCAATCCGAACATTGTCGTCGTCCTGTTCAGCGGCGGCATTTGCAGCATCAATGCATCGGTAGCGAACTCCAAAGGTTTGATCTATGCCTTCTATCCCGGCGAGAAAGCAGGGACAGCACTCGGAGAAATCCTCTTCGGTGTGGTCAATCCTTCGGGGAAGCTTCCCGTCACGATTCCCACCGGCGACGCACAACTTCCAGCCTGGAATGACGACTTCACGGACGGCGATTTGGGAGGAGGCTATCGATGGTTCGACGCGAACTCCCTGACACCCCAGTTTCCGTTTGGCTTCGGTTTGAGCTATACCACGTTCTCCTATTCGAACATTGTGGTTGGTCCTTCCAACATCGCGGCCGGTGATCCGGTCACTGTCAGCGTCGACGTAACAAACACCGGAACGCGGGCCGGCGATGAAATCGCTCAGCTGTATCTTTCGCATACGGACCCCGCAGTCGATCTTCCCGCGAAACAGCTGAAAGGATTTGAGCGGGTCTCACTTGCCTCCGGCCAAAGTACAATGGTAACGTTTACCCTGACCGCGGACGAGTTCGTCTATTATAATGAGTCGATCAAGGCCTTCGATGTGTTTCCCGGAGTCTACCGGATTCAGGTTGGGGGTTCTTCGGTGAATCTGCCGGTAAGCGGTACAGTTTCCGTGTCATCCTCCGGCCGGAAGCCGGATCTGATGATCACGACGGTGAGGGTTGTCCCGCCGAATCCCTCAGTCGGAGACACGGTGACGTTTCTTGCCTCGGTCAAGAACAAAAGCGCTCTTGCCATCCCTGCTGGGACACCGATCAAAGTGTCGTTCAGCATAGACGGCAACGACGTTGCCTCCGCCGTAACGACCACACAGGCGATTCCTGCGTGCGGGATGGTGCTTCTCGAGGCGAACGGCGGGCCTACGAGCGATTTCTTCTGGCATCCTTCAACGTCAGGGGATTTCACTGTGTCCGCCCTGGTCGATCCCGACAACGGAGTCGACGAAATTCTCGAAGATAACAATTCCATGGCGGAGCCGGTTCATGTTAGTCCTCCGCGTCCGGTAAACCTTGCTTTGAGAAAGGTTGTGACTGTCTCGTCCTTCGAAGGGACCGGCCTTGAGGGAGACAAGGCGGTCGATGGGTCCGCAAGTACGCGATGGTCGTCGTCGTTCAGCGATCCGCAATGGCTGAGCGTCGACCTCGGCGCTCCAATCCGCGTTGATCATGTGATCCTCCGGTGGGAAGCGGCATACGCGAAGGAGTACTATGTTCAGGTCTCCAACGATAATTCGGCATTTGACATCGTATATCATGAGATGGCAGGGAACGGAGGGATCGATTCGGTCTACGTCAATCGAGATGCACGGTACATCAAAATGCTCGGGATCATGCGAGGGACGCAATACGGCTATTCGTTGTACGAGCTTGAAGCGTATGGGTCCGGACCAACAGGTGTCGTCGAACCGCAAACGGCCATTCCCCTCACGTTCGCGTTGGAGCAGAACTATCCCAACCCGTTTAATCCAGAAACAGTAATCAGGGGACAGTGGACAGTGACCAGTGACGTGTGTCTCGTGGTCTTCGATGTTCTTGGCCGGCCGGTGGCGACGTTGGCACATGCCCGATATCCGGCAGGGAAGTTCTCGTTTCCCTTCAACGCGAACGGGTTGGCAAGTGGCGTGTACTACTACCGGCTGACGGCAGGCGCGTCTGTGGCAACGAAGGCAATGGTGCTGATCAGATAACAGGGGCAGGGTACAGGGACCAGGGGACAGGGCGAATCGCATGGATCTGAATGTCGTAACCGCAGTCGTGATAAATTTTCAAACGCCGGATCTTACCGAGCGGGCGGTGCGATCGTTCTGTTCTGTGTATCCGGATGTGCAGCTGCTTCTGATCGACAATGGATCGAGGGACGGCAGCGTCCGTTCATTTGCGGGCGCTCAAGGGCTGAACGAAGCAATCACACAGACATCATCGAGAACGCAGACAATCTCCACCACGGTCCTGCGATGGATCAGGCATTCCGGGCTACAAAGACGCCGCTGGTGTTCTTCCTTGATTCAGACTGCGAGGTTCGGCGTGGAGGGTTTCTCGAAACGATGATCATGCTCATTAATGCCGATCCGAAGAACTACGCCGTCGGGAAGAAGATTTTCATGAACAACCGGGGGTTCGATACGAAGGACGAGCCAGGCGCACATCCGTACATTCGACCGATATGTATGCTGGTGCGGAGGGAAGCATATATCAGGCTTCCTCCGTTCGAACGGCACGGCGCACCCTGCCTGGCGAATTTCATTGCGGCGAATAACGCCGGACTCGAGTTGATTCCTTTTCGGGTGGAAGACTTTGTCGACCATAAGGGTCGCGGAACGGCAGGCAGGTTCGGGTACCGTCTTGGCCTGAAGGGGAGGATCAACCATTTGTTGAACAAATTCCGGTTATGACGGAGAGAGGCGCCTCGGGACTGGAAGACAGCGGGACATTGGAGCAAAATGCCCAACAACTCTGTCCCCTGTCCCCTGATCCCTGTCCCCTGAATCCTTTTTTTGCTTGTCGCGCATTCCCTCCGTATCTTGACTGACAGCCACATCGTCTCACTCCTTGTGAACATCCTTTTAACGAATTCCACAGATATCTTTGCCGGGGGAGAGGACTACGTCCTGATTCTCGCCCGCTATCTGGCCCGTCGCGGTCACAATATTTTTGTGTCTGCGAATCCCGGACACCTCCTATTACGTAAAAGTACGGACGCGGGATTATCGACGATCCCGGTCTCCTACGTGGGAATGAACCGGGTATTCGCGGTGGGGAGAGAACTCCGGAAGCACCTCCGTTCGCTGGAGATCGACATCGTCCACAGTCACGCGAACTATGACCGGACTGCTGCGGCAATCGGTGCCATGGGAACGCGGGCTCGCCATGTGGCCGGTGTCCATTCATCACACTCCATCCAGCACAACATCACCCACTGGATCCGCAATCGGTACGGGACACGACATTTTGTCGCAGATGCGGATTCGGTAAGAGATGTCCTCATTCGCGAGGATCATATCCCTTCTGAAAAGATCACCATCATTCCCATCGGCGTGGAACCGGGGAAGGGGGAACGGTCTGCGGAATGGCGCCGTCAGATCCGCGGCGAGTTGGGGATTGACGATCGGACGATCTTGATCGGGAATGTTGCGCGGCTGGTGGAATTCAAAGGGCATCGCGTGCTGATCGACGCTGCGTCGCGGCTTGCACAACGGCGGAACGATTTTGTTGTGGCAATCGTCGGGGATGGCGAGCTCCTTGACACTCTCAAGGCGCAAACCGCCCGGCTGAACCTGGAGCGGCATGTCCGGTTCCTCGGTTTCCGGGACGATCTCGAAAACCTGTATGCCGCATTCGACATCTACTGTCATTCATCCCTGGAGATGGCGGAAGAGGCGTTTCCGCTTGCAATCCTCCGCGCACTGGCGGAGGGACTGCCGGTCGTGTGCACCAGGGTCGGAGGAATTGCCGCGATGGTCAACGATGGAACAAGCGGCTATCTCAAACCGGCCGACGATCCGGACGCGCTTGCCGAGGGATTGCTCGCGTGCCTCGCTGATCGAACCCTGAGGGCTTCGATGGGTGCCGCGTCACGGACGATTTTCGACCAGAAGTACCACGCCGAGATCATGGCGAAACGGATGGAGGAAGTCTATGAGACAGTCCTCGGTTCGTAAGGCAGTCATTCTCTCCGGGGGATCGATTGTTCTCGTCGCGTGGGGCTCGCTCCTCGTCTCTTCCTGCGGCAGGGGCGGCCAGGTTCCATCGCTGAGCGCATCCGATAGCGTCGCCATCGTTGTGGAGAATATCACGCACCGTGCAGAGGCGGATTCGTTTTTCCGGTACGACGATGCCTCTCCGTTTCGGAGGGACACCACAATTGCGTACCACGGGATCAACTGGTATCCGATCGATCCGCACTACCGGGTGACTTCCCTTTTGCACCATTACGATGTCCCGGAGACTGTTTCGGTAATGGGGACGAAGGGGGAAGAGCGAAAAGAGTTGAAGTACGGCTACTTTGAGTTCGCGTTACCGGATGATCACGGGGTTCCCGTAAGGCTCAGGATCAATGTATATAAATTCACGCCGTACGACGCTGAGCGCTATCGGAAGTACGGAAACAGCCTCAGCGTCTGGTTCCGCGACCGGACAACGGGGACGGAGACCTACGATGTCGGCAGATATGTCGATGTCGGGGACGAACAGAGTGACCCGAATTTCAATTACGTGATCGATTTCAACAAGGCATACAATCCGTATTGCGCGTACAGCGCCATGTATTCCTGCGCAGTCCCGCGCAAAGAGGACTATCTTGACATTCACCTTCGTGTCGGGGAGAGAAAATACCATGACTGAACAAACCGGAAGTTCCGAACCTCATCCATCAACGCGATCGATGGCCCCAGGGATCATCCTCATCGCTGTCGGGCTGTTTTTCTTTGCGGTCAATTTTCTGCGCATCGACTTCACGAATATCTGGCCGCTGACGCTCTTGATCCCCGTGGCGATTTTTGTCGCGCTCTACCTGCGCGACCGCCGCCAGTTCGGACTGCTCATGCCGGCAACGATCCTCACCGTCTACGCGGCGCTCTTTCTTGTGTGTCAGAATTATGACTGGGACCTGATGTCGCGGCTCTGGCCGACGTTCATCCTCGCTCCGGGGATCGGACTGTTCGTGATGTACATGGTCGGTCGACGGGAGCCGGGGCTGTTGATCCCGGCGGTCATCCTCACCGGCCTGAGCGCAATCTTCTTCATCATGATGAATGGATTCTCGGAGTACTGGCCGGCGATCTTCATCCTCATTGGAGTGATCATCCTTCTCCGGCCCGGTGTATGGGGAAGGTCCTCTTCCGGTGATCAGAAACCAACACCGGGCAACTGAAAGTCCTCACTGCATGGATCAGCATAAACTCTATAGAACAATCAAGCTTCTTGCGGAGGAAAAACTCCGCACGGAAGATCAGCTCCTGGCGCATATCCTCGAGAATATCATCGCCAACGAAGAAATTCCGATTCGTGGCGGCCGCATCTGGAAACTCGAGGCGGGGAGCGGGACCTACCGGCTGATCCATCAGGCCGGAGAGATGGAGCCGATCTCGAAGAATTTCCGCGTCAAGATTTCCGACTATCCCGCCATCCGGCAGCTGGTGAAGAAGGGAACGATCGTCGAGAATGAGACAAACAAATATCTGCGGCAGAAGGGGATCAAGCATTACTCTGCGACGGGGTTCGGCGAGAAGATCGAGGTCCGCTCGCTCCAGTTGTATCAATACCTCCTGGCGATCAACGCGGATTATGTGAAACACGACATGGTCTATACGCTGAACATTCTTGCGACAGCGCTGACCTCGTCGCTGATGAGCAGGCGTTCCGCCAAAAAGGCGAAGCTGCTCGAAGCAGACCTCGACAAAGCCCGGACAATCCAGCAGAGCATCCTCCCCGCGCACGAGTTTCGATTCTTTCAGTATGACCTGTACGGGGTCTCCGTCCCGGAACGGATCGTCGGAGGCGACTTCTTCGACTATCTTCAGGTCAAGGATGACAAGGACCGACTCGGCGTCGCGATCGGCGACGCCGCGAGCAAAGGGCTTTCTGCAGCGGCACAGGCGCTGTACGTTTCCGGCGCCCTCCGCATGGGCGTGGAATTCCAGACCAAGATGAGCCATCTCATTAATCGGATCAACGAGATGGTCAACCGTACCTTCACCGCGGAACACTTCATCTCCATGGTCTATGCGGAATTCACCAACGCGGAGAACGGCCTGGTCTTTTACGTGAACGCAGGCCACAGCAATCCGATTTTGCTGCACGCGGCGACAAATGAAGCCGAGAGACTCCGGGCCACCGGTCAGATCCTCGGACCGTTCCCGAACGAAAAATACCGGACGGAGTTCACGATCATGCGGCCGGGTGATGTGCTGCTGTTCTATACCGACGGAATTTCCGAGGCGGCGAATGACCGTCGCGAGCTTTTCGGCGAACACCGGCTCATCCATATTCTCCGGGAACATCGGAAGGATACCCCCAGGGAGATCTGTTATGCCATCCTCCAAGAGGTGCAGAACCACGGCAGCCTGGAGGAGTACGCCGATGACAAGACACTGGTTGTCATCAAACGGAGCCGGTAGAGGCTCTTTTTCAGTCACCATCCCGCTGGAGTACGACGATGAGAAGATTACTGACAGTTCTTTTACTCGCCGGGGTCTTTCTTGCAGCTCAGACCGCGGCACCGGCCCTGCCCCGAGGCGGGGACAAGAACCCCACCACGCAGAAGACGTCGGACAAGGGGAAGAAGAAGGGGACAAAGAGCACCAAGAGCACCAAGAGCGACAAGAAGAAGGACGCAAAGACCGATGCTTCGACAAAATCCAAGGCGAAGTCAACATCGGCAAAAGAGAAGGCGTCGAAGAAGGATAAGAGCGTCGTGAAGGACAAGGCGAAGGGGAAAGAAAAGGCGACCAAGAGTGAGAAGGGGACGAAGAGTGAGAAAGTAACGAAGACAAAGAGCGCGACGAAGGACGAAAAGGGAACCAAGAGCGCAAAGGTCACGAAGAGCGAGAAAGCAACGAAGAGCAAAGACAAAGTGACAACGGAAGCGGGCACCGCGGTCGGCGCGTCGAAGAACGCCCGGTCTTCCGATGCCGGGAAAACGATGATGGGCAGGTCGAAATCGAAAGTCTCGAAGTCCAAATCACAGGCTTCACCAAAAGTCGACACCGCCGACAAAGTGATCGGGACGGACGAGAAGGGCCGGACAATTTATGAAGGGCCGCGTGGCGGGCACTACTATATCAACAGCAATGGAAACAAAGAGTACATCACGAAAGACAAATAGAAGAATCCTTTCTGCAATGTTCCATGAGGGGGAGCCGGTTCGGCCCCCCTTTTTCTTTGGATGGCTGAAAGTCCACATTTCCAGGGAATTTTCCCGCGATGTTAAGAAAAATTCATCCTCCGATTCGTTGCCTTTTCTTTCATGGGCGCGTATGATATTGGGTGGTCTCGATGGAGTGTGTTGAATTCAACCAATCCCGTCACACGTGTGGAGGAAGGGTCATGCTGAAAAAACTTTTCGTGCTGTTGCTTGCCTTCGCGTTTGTTGGCACGCAAGTCTCCGTCTTCGCGCAGGACAAAGTGAAGGACAAGGCCGGCAAGACGGTCGAGAAAGCCGGAGAGAAGAAAGAAGCGAAGGGAGAGAAGATGGAGAAGATGGGGGAGAAAAAGGAGGTGAAGGGCGAGAAGATGGTGCACAAAGGAACCAAACTCGCCAAATCGGGCCACCCCAAGGCCGGCAAGACGATGGTGAAAGAGGGGAAGGAGAAAATGAAGGCAGGATCGAAGATGGAAAAAGCCGGCAAGACCAAACAGAAGGTCGGCAAAAAAATGGAGAAGACCGGCGACAAGATGCAGAAGTAGGTGTTGCGTTTCAGAGATTGTGGAAAACGGGAGCGGCGGGTAGCCGGCTCCCGTTTTTCATGAGGCGTATCCTCTTCACTGTCCACCGGTCACTATTTCATAAGCACCAGCTTCGACGTTTTCGTATAGACTTCTTTGCCGAGAGCATCGAATACGACAAGACGGGCGACGTAGCTGCCGGTTGCAGCGTTGCGCGCGTTCCAGGTGATAGTGTGGTAGCCAGCTTGGTGCAAGCCGTTTGCGAGACAGGCGATTTCGCGGCCGAGGAGGTCGTATACTACAAGGTGCACCTTGGCGTCCATAGGGAGCGCAAAGGCGATCGTCGTGGTAGGGTTGAAAGGATTGGGATAGGCAGCATCAAGCCCAAACCCTTCCGCCACGAGTTGGACTTGGCTGTGTTGCTTTTGCAGACCAGTAGAATCACTTCGCTCACTCATAGAATCCGCCGGCCCACAACAATCACGCCATTGGGCGGGTCCGTCCCCACCGCAATCACGATACCTCCTTTGACTGCGAGGCCATAAAAGGCTCCTCCGACCAATCCCACTTCAGAGCGGTACGAATGCCAAGTCTTGCCACTATAATGAAGGAGTTCTCCAAAATCTCCCGCGGCAAAAATATCATTCGCCGCCGTACCTCGGAGAGCCTCAGCATAGTTTATTGTTACGTCGAACTGACCTCCTTGCCAAAGTGAATCCGCCAACTCCTTCTTGTAATATATGCCAGCACCACCCACGTAGTATCGCACATCAGGAGAAAACCAAACCGTGGTTATAGGCAGAGTCAGCGGTTGATCAGGAAGCAGCGTCGCAGTCAACCCATCAAGTCTTAGAATCCGCCGGGCGAGGCTTGAATACTGGTCTGCGGCGACTGCCAATACTTGCCAAGTGCCGCTCCCAGGACTGAAAGCCCCAAACACGTCTTTGACCGGGAGCGTCGTACCGGATTCCACCTTCTGCCAGATGCTGCCGTCGTAGTGCGCGATAGTGCCGTAATCTCCTACCATATAGAGGTCAGTTGGGCCGCTACCACCAAAGCGGAAGGCATTACCATTCACTCCTCCAGCCACTTGGAAGACTGTCCATTGCGACCCATTCCAGTGTCGGGGAAGTCCTGCTGCGACCCAGATATCCGTGTCCGAGTAAGCATACACAGCCCGAAGGGGGACCGTAGCAGCCTGGCGCTCTACCGACCACGTTCTGCCATTCCAGCGGAAGAAGTTGTAACAGAGGGGATCAACAGCACCAGTCGAGTCTTTGAGATAAATATCGCCCACTGCATAGGCCAAGGTGTCGTTGACGATCGACACATCCTCAATGAGCCCAGACAGAGACTGTCCAAACCGAAATGTTTGCCAGGAAACGGAATGACTCGTAGTGTCCGGAGGTTGATTAGGCGGTTCGGTGGGAGAATCCTTCCTGCAGCCGCCGACGAAGAAGAGATCCCCTGCATAGAGCATAAGGATAACTGCCAGGAGAGCACATTCGCTGCTTCTGAGTCCCCGATTTAATCTACGTGCTCCTTCAGAAATTTGGATCCAGGAAGCCATGTCTCCTCTTAGGAAATTCCACCATGCCTATGTTGTGATGTGACCGATTGTAATACGCGTGCACAAAAACAATAAGCATCGTCTCATCAAGTCATATGCACGACAGGCGGAGAAACGGAAAAAGCCTTCTCATCTTCTCGACGAAAAGGCTCCTTTGTCAAAGGGCGGAACAACATCAACAATATACTCCCGGCATCTTCGTTTGTCAAGAAAATCAGCTCGATGTCGCAAATTCTTAGCACACTCATGTGCGTAACATTGAGGTGAAACATGAAAATCCTCGGACCACGCATCAGGATTTGACTGGTTTAAGAGTTGACGCTCTGTGACCGAGGCGTGTGCCCTCTGGTTGTTCATTTCGACCGATCCAAGCGCCCACCAAAACGACAAAAGACCATCCATCACGCGATGAACGGGCCTCGCGAGGACGGGGCAGATCTAAAATTTTAGATTTTAGAGTTTAGAGTTTAGATTTTAGATTTCAGATGGCACTTACCTCGTCGACAGCATCAGACTCAGGTCCGGCACGTACGTGATGATCAGCAGCGCGAGCAGAAGGAGATGTTCCGACGAAAAGAGCCCGATCGGAATTCGTCGGGCTCTTGGATCAATCCTCTCAGATGGTGAGCAAAATGGCACTATTTCACCAACATCATCTTCTTCGTTGCCGAATATGTGCCGGCCGTCAGTTTGTAGAAGTATACTCCGCTCGCACATCCATTCGCATTGAACGTGAACGCATACTTCCCTGCCAGGTACCTGCCATTGGCCAGCGTCGCCACTCGACGCCCAAGAATATCGTAGACCTCAAGACGCACGTCACTGGTCACCGTCCACTTATCACTGTCGTCGGATTGAACGCCCGCCCGACCGCCAGTGCCGAGGATATGCTTGGTCAGGCGGGCGGGAGTTCGGGTAGTTCTGTTCCAGCAGAGTCCATGGTAAACACCGGTGTACGTCTTAATGATGGAGCGAGACATCTCGGCGAATTGTTCGAGCGGAAGCTCGTGGTCCAAGATACGGATATTGTCGACAGAGCCTTCAAAACCTACCAGGGACATTTAGCTGGCTTCCCCGATGTATAGCGAGTCATCGCTGACGACAGCAGCGAATGGCGCCATCGTGCGCGAAGACTCGAGCACCGTATTGATATAGATTTTGAACCGGTCGTCCATCGGAAGGAGAGGCCTTGGCAGTTGAGGACCGGGAAACACGGAACGATCGTCGAGAAAACGAAGGTATTTCGGGAGAATATTTCGGAATTCAGGAAGAACGTTCAGGTTGCTTTTCACCCGGTTGCGTGGTACATTTTTCTGCTTTGCTCTCCTTCCCAAAATCTCCACAATCCAAATCAAGGCAACGCAGTTATGGCTAACATCAATACCAAAAAAGGGGTCATTGGCATTCTCACGGGCGGTGGCGATGTCCCGGGACTTAATCCAGCAATCCGTGCAGTAACCATTCGTGCAAATCGCGAAGGATATCAGGTAATCGGGCTACGCAGGGGGTGGGCAGGGATCGTGGATCTGGTGCGCGACAAGGATGCCGACAATTCAAACTGTTACCAGGTGCTCAGCGAAGAAGTTGTCAATCGGGCAGGCAGGACGGGAGGAACGTTCCTCCACAGCTCCCGTACGAATCCGACAAAAGTGAAAAAGGGAAATCTCCCCCCGCATCTTGCAAGCGCATATACGAACGAGTCCAATGATGTCACCGAAGAGGTTCTGAAGAACCTCGACTGGCTCGGCATCGACTATTTGATCCCGATCGGCGGCGACGATACGCTGAGCTACGGCGTCCGACTGTATCAGGAGGGCGTGAATGTTGTAGCGATTCCCAAGACGATGGACAATGACGTGCCGGGGACGGACTACTGCATTGGCTTCAGCACGGCGGTGACGCGGACCATCAACATGACGAACAGCCTCCGCACGTCTGCGGGTTCGCACGAACGGTTCCTGGTGCTGGAGGTGTTCGGCCGGTACGCAGGCTTCACCGCGATGCTTCCGACAATGGCCGGCGCGGCAAACCGGTGCGTCATTCCGGAATTCGAGTTCGATATGGAGCATCTGACGGAGCTCCTGACGTACGACCGGAACAAGAACCCCAGCCGCTATTCGGTCGTGCTCGTCTCGGAAGGGGCGACCTTCAAGGGTGTGGAGATGGTGTTTGAGAATGCCGCGAAGGACGACTACGGTCATTCCAAACTCGGCGGGATCGGAGACCTGGTGTCATCGCAGCTGAAGGACCTTTCGGCGAAGTACAATGGCGGAAAGTCCATCAACGTGATCAATCAGAAGCTCGGCTACCTCGTCCGCGGCGGCGATCCCGATGCCATCGATTCGATCGTCCCGATGGCCTACGGGAATCTGGCCCTCGACCTGATCCTCAAGAGGGTGCACGGACGCCTCGTTGTCCTGAAGAACGGCCGGTATGACAACATGCCGATCGACTGTGTTACGGCGACAAAGAAAGTCGTCAATGTGAAAGAACACTACAATTCGGAGCGGTTGCGGCCGCATTATAAGAGCTTCGAAATGAAGCCGCTCTTTATTATGACAAGCGAACTCTGATACACTGTCGCATGTTCTTATGGCATGCCCTGGAGCGCACCTGCGGGAATCTCCAGGGCATCCGCTTTTCTCAATCACCCACGCACAGGAGGCCTCGTGGCAGCGAAAGTGTCCTCTCTCGAAAACGGCATCGGCCTCATTGAGCCGAAGGGGAATCTTATTGGCGGGGATGAGACCGTGGAGATCCGACAGGCCGTTGCAGGATTTGTCGACCGGAATTATCAAAAGTTGATCGTCGACCTGAGCAAGGTCAATTACATCAACTCGACGGCGATCGGCATCCTCGTCTCGGCGCATACGACGTACTCGAGGAAAGGGTGGCAGATCAAACTCTGCGGCCTCAACGAGAACATCAACAACGTTTTCGTCATTACGAAGCTGACGCTCGTGTTTGACGTGAGCGAATCACGAGAAGAAGCCATCAAGGGTTTCAAGTAATGCATTGAAGTGCCGCCTCCGGGTCTGAGTTTTTCCCCGCGCATCACAGAGAACGTCTTTGCCCACCCGGAAAGGAAGTTGTGACCATCGAGGACAAGAACAAGGTCCTGGAATTCGACGCGCGGACCCTTGCCGTTGTCACCTCATGGTCTCGGATTACTTAGCGGGAAAAGTCGTGGCTGATCTCCCCATCGGCTCTCTACCATCTCTCCGCACTTCGAAGCGGCCTCCGGCGGTGGGCGGCCCCGGATGAAGCCGGGCACGGCGACGATGTATGTGATCGGCAAAGAGAAGGACGTTCCCGCGGCGTTGTCGCGCGATTATCCCGGGAGAGTGTACATGGCAATGGCAATTACGGTCCTTAACGGCGGGATTGGCTTTATTGAACCCGAAGGAAAGCTGGTCGGCGGGCAGGAGACGGACGACCTCCGCGGTGCCGTGAATATGCTCGTGGAAAAAAAAGTCACGAAGCTTGTGATCGATCTCTCCAATGTCCAGTACCTGAACTCGACGGGGATCGGCGCGCTAGTGTCGATCCACACGACGTACCGGCGGAGGGACTGGAAAGCCGTGTTGTGCGGATTGAACGCCTCGGTGCTGAGTGTCCTGACGATCACAAACCTGGCAATGGTCTTTGAATCGTACGGGACGCGGGATGACGCGCTTACCCATCTGATGGAAGAACCTGCGGCCTGACGAAAGAGCGTCGCCGTCGAGCCCATGCACCACCCACTCAAAGCCCTCCTGGATCACTCATGAAACACCTTATCATTGTTCTTCTGCTTCTCCCTGTTCTCTCCTTCGGGCAGCAGGCACCGATCGTTGTCCCGTACGTGCGCTTTCAATTGCCAAACGGGCTCGACGTGATCCTGCATGAGGACCACTCAACACCGACAGTGAGCGTCAACTGTTGGTACCACGTCGGCTCAAGCCGCGAGGTCCAGGGGAGGACGGGCCTTGCCCATCTCTTCGAGCATCTGATGTTCATGGGTTCCCCGCATGCCCCCGAGGGAATGTTTGACCAGTGGCTGGAAGCCGCAGGCGGGGACAACAATGCGTCCACGGTGCAGGACCGCACGAACTACTACGAAGATGTCCCGAGCAATGCCCTCGAGCTCCCGCTTTTCCTGGAATCGGACCGGATGGAATATCTCGTCGCAGCCATGACGCCGCAGAAAGTGGACCTGCAACGATCCGTGGTGAAAAATGAGCGTCGTCAATCCTATGAGAACCGCCCATACGGCATGGCGGGAATCCTCCTGAACGAAAACATCTATCCTCCGGGCCATCCCTATCATACTCCTGTCATCGGCTCTCAGGAAGATCTTTCGAATGCAACGTATGACGATGTCGTCGGGTTCTTCAAAAAATATTACACGCCGAACAATGCGAGCCTGGTGATCGCAGGCGACATCGACACGGCGACCGCGAAAGCGGAGGTAACAAAATGGTTCAGCGAGATTCCCGCGGGGCCGCCGCTCTCACCAGTGACGTGCGCGTTTCCTGCGATCGCAGGGGAGAAGCCGATTGTCTACGAGGATGATGTGCAGCTACCCCGGCTCTACCTGGCGTGGATAACACCGCCGATGTTTTCGCCGGGGGACGCGGACATGGATATCCTGGCAAGCATTCTCACAAACGGGAAGGGTGCCCGTCTTTACCAGAAACTCGTCTATGAGTTGCAGATCGCACAGGATGTGGTGGCCTATCAGGATTCACGGAAGCTTGCGTCATCGTTCTTGATCATTGCCACCGCGCGCCCCGGCCATACGCTCACGGAAATCAAGCAGGTGATACAGCACGCGATCGACTCGTTGAAAGCTTCTCCCCCGGGGAAACGCGAGCTCGAGCGTGCGGTGAATCAATATGAGGCATCGTTCTATCGCCGACTGGAGATCATCGGAGGCTTTGGGGGTGTGGCCGATCAGCTCAATACGTATCTCTTCTATGCCGGGACTCCCGACTATTTTAATCAGGATCTTGCCCGCTACAAAGCACTGCGGACGAACGATATCCAGAACGCCGCAGCGAAATACCTTCTTGATGACCACAGAGTAGTCTTGTCGATCGTCCCGAGAGGAAAACGTGAACTCGCCGCAAAATAAATATTCGCGCCTCCACTCGGAGAGCCCTTTGGCAATGATCGTCATCGTTTGTCTGAGTCTGATCGCCGGTTGTTTCCTCGCCCATGCGCAAGTGCCGGACCGGTCCACCCCGCCTGTGCCGGGTCCTGTTCCGGTGTTCCATGCAATTCCCGTCGAGCACTACCGCCTGTCCAACGGCATCGAAGTGTTCCTCTCTCAGAAACACGGCATTCCCCTTGTGCAGGTCAATGCAATTGTCCGGGCGGGGATCGTCGATGAGCCTTCCGACAAACCCGGTCTTGCCACGATGACAGCCGGTCTCATGATGGAAGGCGCCGGTGGTCGCGACGCCATCGGTGTGCACAATGCGGTCGACTACCTTGGGGCGGACCTCTCGGTCGACGCGGGGTATCACACCTTCGGCGTCTCGTTGAACACCCCTGTCGGGAAACTCGACTCGGCGCTGGCACTGATGGCGGACGTCATGCTCCGGCCCTCCTTCCCAGGCGCCGAGTTGGAACGGAAGAAGAAGGAGACCCTCACCGCCCTTCTTCAGTGGAGGGACGAACCGCGCACGCTTGCGTCGGTGTTGTTCAACAAAGTCCTCTATGGGTCGGACCCGTACGGACGGATGAGCATCGGAACAGCCGGGAGCGTCGAGTCGTTTACCATCGACGATCTCAAAGCATTCCATGCGAAGTACTTCGGCGCAAATCGTGCCACGATCGTGGTCGCCGGTGATGTTACGCCGGCTCTCATGATTCCGAAGCTGGAGCATGCATTCGGCGCATGGAAACCGGTTGACACGCCTGGTGCCCCGGCCTTTTCGGTGACAGACGTACCGGCGACGCACCTCTACCTCGTCGATAAACCAGGGGCGGAGCAATCGGAAATCATCCTTGGCCGCATCGCCGCTTCGCGACTGACCGACGATTTCTATTCGCTTGTTGTCCTCAACACGATTCTCGGCGGTTCCTTTTCGTCCCGGTTGAACCACAATCTTCGTGAGACCCACGGGTACACCTATGGTGCGGGATCGGAGTTCGACTTTCGTGTCGAACGCGGGCCCTTCCGCGCATCGTCCTCTGTTCAGACCAGGGTCACGGATTCCTCGCTCATCGAATTCATGAATGAACTTCGTGCAATCAAGGATCCGGTTCCGGAGACCGAGTTGAAGAAAGCGCGCCAGTACGTGGCGCTCAGCTATCCGTCGGGTTTTCAAACGGTCGGTCAAATCGCCGACGAGATGGACAATATGGTCGTATTTCATCTTCCCGACGATTACTTCAACACCTATATCGGCCATATTCTCTCGGTGTCCGAGGAACAGGTCAAGGCGGCAGCCGCGAAATATATCGACCCGGGGAAGCTCGCGATCGTTGTCGTCGGAGACCTTTCGAAGATCAAGGAAAACATCGAGAAACTTCACATCGGTCGAGAGAGCGTAGTGTCGATCGACGACATCCTTGGGAAGGCGCCGACGATCGGGAAATGAAAACCGCGCCGGCGTCATCACTCCTCTCGGCGTTGAACGATCGTATCGTTGCGTGTCGGCGATGCCCGAGACTCGTGGCGTGGAGAGAAGAAGTCGCCGTAACAAAGGTCCGACGATTTCACGACCAGGATTACTGGGGAAAGCCGCTGACGGGGTTCGGGGACTTGCGGGCGAGAGTGGTCCTCGTCGGCCTCGCGCCGGCGGCGCATGGAGGAAACCGGACGGGGCGGATGTTCACCGGCGATGAGAGCGGAAACTGGTTGTTCAGAGCGTTGCACGAGGCGGGATTCGCGAACAAACCGGAGTCCCTGCATCCAGGAGATGGGCTTCGACTGAAGGGTTGTTACATCACGGCTTCCGTGCGGTGTGCGCCTCCGAAGAACAAGCCGACGCCCGAGGAATTCGCCAACTGCAGGCCATATCTTCTGGACGAACTGCGCCTGTTGACTCGGGCACGCGTTGTGGTGGGGCTGGGAAAGATCGGCTTTGACGCTGCTGCGTCGGCACTGAAGGAACTGGGGATCATCGACTACAAACGTCGCCCCGCCTTCGGCCATGGCGCGCGGTATGACGCCGGCGGGGTGGTTCTTCTTGGAACGTATCATCCGAGCCAGCAGAACACGTTCACAGGCAAGTTAACGAGGGCGATGTTAAGGAGAGTATTGCAGAAGGCAAAAGAGATATCGTTGCAGAGAGCAAGAACATAAGAATCCATTTTCTCACAGTCTCACAGTCTCCCGTTCTCCCCATCTCCCGTTCTCCCCATCTCCCGTTCCCCCATCTCCCCCTCTCATCTTTATCCTCTCAGCCGTATCCTGAACGTCGTCCCCTTGCCCGGGCTGCTCTGCTTCACAAAGAGTCTTCCTTTGTGGTAGTTCTCGATGATCCTGCGCGCCAGGCTGAGGCCCAGTCCCCATCCTCGTTTTTTCGTGCTGTACCCGGGGCGGAAGACCTCCTTCTGGAATTTCTGGTCGATCCCTTTTCCGGTGTCCGTCACGTCGATGATGGTGCGTCGACCCTGTCGCTGCAGGGCGAAGGAGATGCTCCCGGTAGGTCCTTCCATGGCGTCGAGCGCGTTCTTCATGAGGTTCTCGATCACCCACTCGAACAGTTCCCGGTTGATCGTGGCATGGACCTCTTCCACCGAATCGATCCTCAGGTCGACGTTGCGGGATTTCGGGACCCGCTTTGCGATGTACGAGATCACTCCCCGAATCACCTCGTTGAGATTTTCTTCCTTCAGACTTGGCGCGGAGCCGATTTTTGAAAACCGCGCCGTCACTTTGTTCAGGCGCTCAACGTCCCGGTCGATCTCTGTGACAGTTTCCTCGAGATCCGGATTCCCGTGGGCGTGTTCCTTCAGCCGTTCCACCCACGCCATCAGGCTGGACAGCGGTGTTCCGAGCTGATGCGCAGTCTCCTTGGACATTCCGACCCAGATGTTGCTTTGCTCGTTCCTCTTCAGGTAGCTGTACCCGATATACGCCACGAGGATAAACACCGCGGCAAGGGCAAGTTCGACATAGGGCAGCCACCGCAACTCCGCAACGAGGCGCGATTCGCCGTAATGGACATAGCTGAGAATCCGTCCATTCCACGTGATCGGAATCGGCTTATTGGTTTTGTCCATCTCCTCAATCGTCTTCTTCCAGAGTGCCTGTTTGGCGTTATCGGTGAGAAGACTGTCGCCCAGATTTCGGCTGTACACTCCGTTGTTGAGACTATCGCTCTGGATGACGGGGAAGTCCACGGTCTGGACGATCTCGGTGAACATGAAGCTCAGGTCGCCGCTCGAAGACCGTTCGCTGGTCATGTACTCATATGCCTTCGCATACAAATCGACCGTTCTCCGTTCGCGGGCGAGGAGCTCGTTGGTGATGCGCTGGGAATAGATGAGAACGCCGACAACAACAAGGGAAGCAAGGATGAGGAGTGCGAGAGCAAACCGGGAACGGAGGGAGGAGCGCATCGCTAGGACCTATTGTTCAACGACGATAGTCTGGTCACGCCGCGGTCCGACCGACACCAGCCAGAGACGTGCTTCGATCAGCCGGGCGAGTTCTTGGAGGTAGGATTTCGCACTCGAAGGGAGATCATTGAAGCAGGTGATCCCCGCGAGCGATGTCTTCCAGCCGGGAAACGATTCGTACACCGGCGTAATCTGATCGAGCGTCAGGAGATCCGTCGGGAACTGTTTCAGTCGCTTGCCCTTCACCTCATAGCCGATGCAGATCTTGATTTCATCGAAGGTGTCGAGGACATCAAGCTTGGTGACGGCAATTTGTTCAATCCCGTTGATGATGGTTGAATAGCGCATCGCGACTGCGTCAAACCAGCCGCACCGGCGTGGGCGCCCCGTTGTCGCTCCGAACTCATGCCCGAGCCGGCGGAGGTCTTCGCCTGTGGCATCCTGAAGTTCCGTGGGAAAAGGGCCGTTTCCGACGCGTGTCGTATACGCTTTGACGACCCCCACGACGGAAGAGATCCTGGTCGGCGGCACCCCCAGCCCCGTGCACGCCCCGCCCGAAGTCGGATTCGAAGACGTCACATAGGGGTACGTGCCGTGGTCCACGTCAAGGAGCGCGCCCTGTGCGCCTTCGGCGATAACCACCTTCTGTTCGTTCAGTGCCTGGTGCAGATAGAGCGCCGTGTTGGTGATATACTCGTCGATCTCCTCATCGAACTTCTCGTATTCGGCGATGATCGCATCGACGTCGAGCTTCGTTTCGCCGTAGACCTTCGTGAGGATCTGGTTCTTTTCTTCGATGTTTGCCTTGAGTTTCGCGGCGAGAACGGACCGGTCGAGCAGGTCGACGATGCGGATACCCGATCGCATGAACTTGTCGATGTACGCGGGACCGATCCCCCGTCCCGTTGTCCCGATCTTCGTTGAGGTCTGTTCGCGGATGGTATCAAGCAGTTTGTGGTACGGCATGATCAGGTGCGCGTTATGGCTGATCAGCAAGCGGCCCTTCACCGAAATGCCGGCGGCTTCAAGCTGCGCGATTTCGCCCATGAGAGCAGCGGGATCGATGACGGCTCCGTTCCCGATGACGCAGGTGATATGGGGATGGAACATCCCGGACGGGATGAGATGGAGGACATACTGTTTGTCGCCGATGACGACGGTGTGGCCGGCGTTCGCCCCTCCCTGGTACCGGGCCACGATGTGCGCGTGTTCCGAGAGGAGGTCGACGATCTTCCCTTTTCCTTCGTCGCCCCACTGGGCGCCGAGGATCACTTGGACTGGCATGATGGGACTCCGTCATCAAAAAAAATCTCCGGCTCTTCTTGCGAAGACGCCGGAGATGGCCGGGGCCGAAGCCGTCACGGCTTCTTCACGGACGCCGCGGCGGCGTCGATCGAAGGAAAGAGCGTGAAGAGTTGATCGAGTTTTGTGATGGTGATGAGGCCGGCGATTTTTTCGGATGCGTTCGCGAACAGGAGCGATCCGCCGGCGGCTTTCATCGTGCTGACGCCGCCGATCAGGAGGCTGAGACCCGAGCTGTTCACGAACTCCACTGCTTTGAGATCGAGGATGACGTGATGTTTTCCGGCATCGACAAGCTCGTGCAGCTTGCTGTTGATGAGCGAGGCATCAGGACCGCCCATGAGGTTGCCCTGCAGGGAGATCACCGTGACGCCGCCGTGCTGCGAAGTTTTCAGTTTCATTACGGCTCCCCGAACGAAACAGCCTAGTGATGTTCAGCCGATTTCTTGTTGATGCGGTTCGCCCATTCCACCACGATCGCGCTCGCGATATAAATGGAGGAATATGTTCCTGTCGTGATGCCGATCAGCAACGCAAACGAGAACCCCCTGTTCACCTCCCCGCCGAAAAGAAAGAGGACAAGCAGCACAATGAAGACCGTGCCGGAGGTGATGATGGTTCTGCTCAGGGTCTCGTTCAGGCTTTTGTTGATGACTGCAACGAGATCCATGCTGCGGAAGATCTTCTGGTTTTCCCTGATGCGGTCGAAGATGACGACGGTGTCGTTCACGGAAAGACCAACCAGCGTGAGGAACGCTGCGACCATGTTTTGAGATAACTCGAGGTTGAGCAGACCATCGAACAGGGAGACCATCCCGACGGTCACCAGAACGTCGTGAAACAGGGCGGCAACCGCCCCGATGCCGTAGACAAATTTGAACCGGAACCCGATATACACCATGATCGCAATGAGCAGCGCAAACACGGCATAGAAGGCATTCGCGCGGAGTTCGGCGCCGATCTTGGGTCCGATCTTGTCCTCCTTCTGCACGACGAAGGGATTCGACGGAAGCGCCTGTGTCAGGCCGTTCCGGATCGTGTCGCCGATGGCGTTCCCTTCGCCCTGCAGTGACGTTCGGATCAGGATATCCCTGTCACTCCCGAAGGTTTTGATCTCCACCGAATTTCCTATCCCGATCTTGTCCATCGCGGAGCGTACCGCCGATATGGGAAGCGGGTCCCTGAAGGCGACCACGATTTCCGTTCCGCCAAGGAAATCGATGCCGTAATGCGGGCCCTTGACGAACAACGAGATCATGCCGATAAGAATCACTGTCCCTGATACCGCGTACCAGAGATGCCGCTTACCCATGAAATCTATGTTGGTTTTCCGGAAGAAACGCATGAACAACTCTCCTGTGCTAGAGCGTTAGCCGATGTCGATCACTGTGACGAACCGGTCAAGAAGCATGTTGAACAGTACCCGCGTGATGAAGATTGCCGTAAACATGCTGGACAGAATCCCGATGATCAGGGTCAGGGCAAACCCCTGGACCGGACCGGTCCCATACTGGAAAAGAATGACCCCGGTGATCAGCACCGTAAGGTTCGAATCGAAGATTGCCGTCCACGCACGCTTGTAGCCGGTATCGAGCGCCGCACGCATGGTTTTTCCCGTTGCCAGCTCCTCGCGGATGCGCTCGTAGATCAGCACGTTCGCGTCGACAGCGACGGCGAGCGTCAGGATGATGCCCGCGATCCCGGGCAGTGTCAGCGTCGCCTGGAAGGCCGCAAGCGCGGCAAAGAGAAACAACACAAAGAAAATCAACGCGACGTCAGCAACGCCTCCCGCGACCCGGTAGTAGAAGGCCATGAACACGACGACCAGGGCCGTCGCGAGGAGTCCGGAGAACAAGCCGCTGCGGATCGAGTCCTCACCGAGTGACGGCCCGACGGACCGCTGTTCGACGATGTCAACAGGTGCCGGAAGCGCGCCGGCTTTCAGGACGATCTCAAGCAGGCGTGCCTCTTCGAGATTGTCCATGCCCTCGATTTGCGACCGGCCGCCGGTAATCTTGCTGAGGACGTTCGGAGCGGAGAACACGGCATTATCGAGGACGACGGCAATGCGTTTGTTGATGTTTGCGCCGGTGATGCGGGCCCACTCGCGCGCACCGTCGCTGTTCATCTCCATTTCGACGATAGGCTGGTTAAAGCTGGGGTCGATGGTCGCCCGCGCGTTGACGATTACGCCGCCGGTGAGTTCGGCCGCCTTCTTGACCGGATACAGGATGAAATATTTCTTGCCGTTGGAGGTGAGCCGGTTGTCCGGCTTCGCGCTCCAGAGGAATTCCATGTCGGACGGGATCAGGTGCTGGACATCTTCGCGATCCAGCAGGCGACGCACACGGTCCTTGTTCGACTGCTCGACGATGGCAACGCCCGGGTATTGTTGGATCGACATCGCCAGATTGAAGAACGGGTGTTTCTTCGCGAACTCGGCCGGGGTCAACTCCCCTTCCGGCGTATTGATCTTCGTGCTGTCCGCCACGGTCGCGGCAGTTCCCGTATCGCCGGCGATTGCACCGGTGTCGGCCCTGGTTGCGCGTGCGCTGGTGTCCGACGGCAGGTCGGCAAGATCTCCCGTACTGTCGAGCGATGCCAGATGCTGATCGATCGCGAACATGACTTTGTTGGCAATCTCCGGCTCCTTCAGGAGCTTGAACTGCAGGAGCGCGGTCCCCTGCAGGAGCTGCCGCACCTCGGATTCGTTGCTCACGCCCGGAAGCTCGACGATGATGCGTTGTCCGCCGAGTTTCTGAATGGTCGGTTCGGAAACGCCGTACTGGTTTACGCGATTCCCGACGATCTCCATCGCGCGGTCGATCGCCTTCTTGGACTCGTCTTCAAGATAGCTCGTCACCTTGTTGTTGTCGTCGCGCAATGAACCGTAGTACCGGCTCAATCGGATGTTGCGGGCTTCGAACTTCGTCCGCAGGATCTGTACCGGCGACTCTTCCGAGTGCTTTACCTCTTCGTTGACTTCGTTCATGACCTGCGTAAAAGCGTCATCTTTGTTCTTCGCGAGATCTTCGAGCATCTTCACCACGTTCACTTCGAGAACCACCCGCATGCCGCCCTGCAAGTCAAGACCGAGCTTGATCCGCTTTGCCCGATTCTCGCGGATTGCTTCTTCATGTTTCTCGACGAATTGAAGGCTATCGGTCCCGCTGAGTTGCTTCAACTGGCTGCTGAGCTGGTAGTCCCGATAGGTGGGCCAGAGCAGCCAGAGCGCGAGCGCCACGGCGATACCGATAAGGACAAGCTTTCCTTTGTAGTTCGACACTATCTACCTCCGGGATCAAGCAGGGAAACGGATCGTGCATGTTGCTTTGGAAGGATTTGCAGATTCTTCGCTCAAGCTTATAAATATACCCCACCATTCTCACAAAGTCAACCGGATGGTAATTGCATTTCCGCGCATTTTAAAGTATATTTTCAAACCTACGCACTTTCGTTTTGTGATTGAGGAGGTACTGACGTCGTATGCCCATCATGACCCGCATGCGCGAAAGCATGCCCGTTGTTCTTTTCGGACTCCTGATCCTGTTTGTCGTCATGATTGTTTTCGAGTGGGGAATGGACTATCTCGGCATCAAGGGTGCCAGAAATGATGTCGTCGGTAAAATTAACGGCACAAAGATCACCTACCGTGAATTTTCCGACATGTTGAAAACCCTGTCGGACAACATGAAGGCACAGACCGGGAAGGAACCCGACGAGGAGCAGCTGAAGACCTTGCGCGACCAGGCCTGGCAGGCCATGGTCACGCAGAACATCGTCGAAGCGCAGATCAAGAAGCTCGGGTTGACGGTGACCGACCAGGAGTTGATCGACTGGGTCCGCGGTCCCAATCCTCCGGAAGACCTCCGTCGGAATTTTATCGATTCGACCGGCGCCTTCCGCCGGGAGGTCTTCGACGAATTTCTCTCGAACCCGAACCAATTTCTCCGCGATCCTTCGGGTCGCGACCCGAACTACGGGGGAGAGTGGCTCGCAAAATACGAGACGGATCTCCGCCAGCGCCGGCTGAACGAAAAGCTGCAGAGCCTCATCATGGCCTCGGTGCGGGTGAGCGACGGTGAAGTGCGCCAGCGGTTCCTCGACCAGAACCAGAAGATCAACGCCGAGTATGCCTTGTTCGACGCATCCGCGATCGGGGACAATGATGTCCAGGTGTCCGACGCCGACTTGAAAGCATACTATGACGAGAACATCGATCAGTTCAAATTCGATGCCACGCGCTCACTGAAATATGTGTATTTCCAGGACAAGCCATCACCGTCCGATTCATCGATGCGCGAAAAAGACATCACCGAGGCCGCCTCACGCGCAAAGAGCGGAGCGGATTTCCTGCAACTGGTTTCGACATACTCCGATCAGCCGGACAGCGGATCGTTCTTCCGGCATGGGGAACTCTCCCCCGCTGTCGAGGCAATCGTGTTCACGGCAAAACCCGGCGATGTCGTCGGCCCCGTTCTTGACAATGGAACGTACCGCCTGATGAAGGTGCTCGATCAGCGTCAGGGCTCCAACGAGTACATTCGCGCGAGCCACATCCTGCTCCCCGTCGAGGGAGCGGTTGATACCATGGCCGTGAAGCGTCAGGCCGAGCAGATCGCCAGGGAGGCCAAGCAGGGGAAGGACTTCGCCCAACTTGCACAGCAGTACTCGAAAGATCCCGGCACGAGCTCAAAAGGGGGCGATCTCGGTTGGTTTGCCCACGGGAGGATGGTCGCCGCGTTTGATAAGGCAGCGTTCGGAGCAAAGGTCGGGGAGGTGGTGGGACCGGTGCGAACGCCCTTCGGATGGCATATCATCAAAGTCACCGGCCGGGATAATCGGGAACTCAAGGTCGCCAGCATCAACATCAAAATCGACGCGAGCTCGCAGACCAAGAGCGATCTGTTCGATCGGGCAAAGGACTTTGCGTACAATTGCCGCGAGACGGATTTCGCCAAGGAAGCACAGCTGACGGGATTGGACGTCCGCCAGACGCAGATCGAGGAGAAAAGCACTCTGGTCCCGGGCTTGGGAGTCAACGAACAGATAACGAAGTGGGCGTTCGGTGCGAAACTCAACACCGTGGCTGATCCGTTTACCCTTCCAGGAGGATATGTCGTCGCGACGGTGGCCGAAATCAAGCCGGCAGGGGTGCGTCCGTATGAAGAGGTGAAGGAATCCCTCCGCCCGGCCGTCCTGAGAAGGAAAAAGATCGAGAAAGTCATGCAGCTCGCAGCAGAGGCGCGGGCAAAACTCGGAGCGGGGGACAGCCTGAAGAACGTGGTGCAGTCCTTCCCCGGAGCGAAGGTTGCCGAAACCGGCGAATTCACCGCGGGCGGTTTGGTCCAGGGAGTCGGCCGCGATCTGGCGTTCATCGGTGCCGCCGAGACGATCGAGCCGGGGAAGATCTCGAACCCCGTGCAGGGCCAGCGCGGTGCGTATCTCATCGACGTGACCGCCCGGACACCGTTCGACTCGACATCGTATGCGGCGCGGAAGGAATCCATCGCAAACCAAATGCTCCAGGAAAAGAAGAGCAGATACTTGAACGATTGGTTGTCGAAACTCCGCGAAAGCGCGGACATCGAAGATAACAGGGATGTGTTCTTTCGATAGTCGGAGTGTGCAGGGATGACCGCCCGGAGAGCTCGCTTCGGGCGGTCTGCATTTTGTCCATCCTGAGGAGCGGCCATGAGGACACTGTCCGGTCGTTGTGCATGGAGATCCGCGTGGGCTTTCGCAGCCGTACTCTTCCTCTCATCCCGCCTTGCCGCGCAGGAATCGCTCTGGAAAATTATCATCCACGGCAACGTCACCACAAGTTCGCAGATCTACCCCGCTGTTGATGCGACAGATCCTGTCGCACGGGCGCAGTCCTACGAGGTCGGCTCGGCCGTCGGCTATGGTGGCGAAATCCGCTACCAGTTCATCTCCGGCGTCGCTGCGATCGGTCTGTCGGCGGACTACGTGAAAGCGACCCTGAGTCGTCCCCTTGCGACAACCCAAATCGCAACCATCCCCGTCGCAGATGGCTACACGGTCCTGCCGATTGAAGTGACCGGCTACTTTATCATTCCGTTCTCCGGAAAAACCTTCGGCGTGTACATGGGCGCCGGGGGCGGGATTTACCTCGGAGAGCGCACGCTCTCCGTGGGAAACGTCACCGCCCCTGCGTCTGCCAATCCACCGGGAGGCGGGATCCACGTTCTTGGCGGTGTGAGTTACTCTCCGTGGCCGACCCTCTCCATTCTGGGAGAAATGAAATTCCGTGACGTGCAGTTCAAAGCGACGAACAAGTTCGCCCAAACGGTGATCCAGTACAACGGACGAATGATTGCCGTCACCCAACTCAACGATGCGCGGATCTATACCGATGGAGTCATTTTTCAACTCGGGATCGCTCTGTCGCTGTGATGATGCACACACGAACCAGCGTTGCTCCATGCTCCCTTCCGCGCCCGGCCGAAATGACCGGGGAGGACATCCTCTCGGTGCTGAAGAGCACCTATGATCTTGTCCCGGACGACGTGCGCGTCCACGGCCGCCTCTTTTCACTCTATCGCATCCGCGATACGAACGCGCTGATCGACAGCCTTGCCGCAGAGGATCTCTTCGACGCTGACCGGTTCCCGTACTGGGCACAGTTGTGGAACTCTTCGATTGCACTTGCAGAGTGGTGCCTCGCGTCCGGGGACGTCGCGGGATGCACTGTCCTCGAGCTCGGGAGCGGCCTTGGACTCGCCGGAATCGCGGCCTGTGCTGCAGGCGCGACCGTGACGTTGACGGACTTCCACCCCGATGCTTTGTTGTGTGCGCAACTCAACATCCTGCGAAATCTCTCGGAGGAGGAACGATCGCGGATTAACGTATTGCATCGCGATTGGCGGTCAACAGAAGCGTCGGCGCGCCATGACATTATCATCGGCGCGGACATTCTGTATGAACATGCGATGGCCCGGCCGCTGCTTGATCTCTTTCATGCCGGGAGCGCCCCGGGCGGCAGAATCGTCCTCGCGGACCCTGATCGGGCAACAGGAGAGGCCTTCTTCGCACTGGCACGGCGGGAGGGGTTCCAGGTGACCACAGAGTCTCACCCGGTGACAAAGCATGGGAACCTGTCGCACATCACACTCGCTACGTTGAGGAACGCCGTCGATGAGTGAGATCCCCGATGTGCTTCCGCAGGCGCGTCACGAACGCATCTTCCTTGCAGGGTTCATGGGATCGGGCAAGAGCACGATCGGACCGATCCTCGCGAATACGATCGGCTATGGATTTGTGGACATCGATCGCTCCATCGAGGAAGAACAGGGCAAGAGCGTCTCGGCGATCTTCAAAGAACAGGGGGAACATTTTTTCCGGGCACTCGAACGCTCGGCGCTGGAACGGTCAGCAGGACGCGAAGGTCTGGTGATCGCGCTCGGCGGTGGAACGCTGACGTCTCCTGAAAATCTTCAGATCGTCCGTTCCTCGGGGATCCTCGTGTATTTGAAGATCAGCCAGGACCAGTTGTTCCGCCGTCTCCGGCGGCGCAATGATCGGCCCATGTTGATTGGCATGGACGGCGCTCCGCTCGACGACGACCAGTTGCGCGAACGGATCGCGTCGTTGTATCTCGCGCGCGAACCGATGTACGCGATGGCGGATATCACCCTTCAGACCGACGAAACCCGCCTCGGCGTTACGGTGGACCATCTGGTGCAGAAGCTGAAGCCGTTGCTCCGATAGGCAATCATCCGCCGATTATTCCCTGCCCGTACGGGTTCCCCCCGACATCGTCGGCATTTTCCCGCATGGCGAGCGCAGCGTCTTTGCCTGTCAACCCCGTCACATCCCCCTTTTGCAACTCAGGCATGATGGGCGTATATTAAAGAATTTGACAGCAGGAGGCTTCTTGATTTCTCTTACTCGAGAGCGGGCGGAGGCGCTTCTCCACAATATGCGCGGGAAACGCATCGCTGTCGTCGGCGATCTGATGATCGACAGATATTACTGGGGGGCAGTACACCGCGTCTCCCCGGAAGCCCCGGTGCCGATCGTCGAGATCGATTCTGAATCGATCCGCCTCGGCGGCGCGGCAAATGTCGCCAATAATATCGCCTCCCTGGGAGGAATCCCGCTGATGGTGGGCCTCGTCGGGAACGACCACGAAGGCGAGATGTTGATCGAGATGGTCAAGGACCTCGGCTTTGATCAGCGCGGGATCGTTGTCGACGGATCGCGCCCCACGACAATCAAGACCCGCGTCATCGCCCAGGGGCAGCACGTCGTCCGCATCGACAATGAATCGAAAGCGGAGTGCCCCGACCACCTGATCTCGCATCTCGTGGATGCGGTCCGGTACAACATCCACTCCATCGATGCGGTCATCATCGAAGATTATAATAAGGGGGTTGTCACCGACGGAGTTGATTCATCAACTCATCGCGGTGGCCGGGAAGTACGGGAAGATTGTCTCCGTCGATCCAAAGTTCAACAACTTCCTCGAATACAAAACGGTTACGTTGTTCAAGCCGAACCGGCGGGAAACGGAAGAAGTTCTCGGAGGGAGGCTCAAGACGGTCGACGAGGTCACAGCAGCCGGCAAACGCCTCCTCGAGCTCCTGCAGGCGGAAAACGTTCTCCTGACGCGCGGTGAAGAAGGGATGTCGTTGTTCCAATCGAACGGCGAGATGATGCACATCCCGAGCGTCGCAAAGAGCGTGCAGGATGTTTCGGGGGCAGGCGACACGGTGATTTCCACGCTGACGCTCGCTCTTGCCGCCCATGCGAACATCCAGGAGGCGTGCGTTCTCGCGAACTGTGCCGGCGGCGTTGTGGTCGGATCGATCGGGATCGTCCCGATCAAACCCGACGAGCTTCTCCAGTCCGTCCTTGACCCTGTCCCCACTAACGCTATGGCCGGCTGACATGGGATCCGTCGTATCACTCCAGGGCCTTGTCCGCATCCGTCGCACGCTCGCGCGAAAGCATCGAACGGTGGTCTTTACGAACGGAACATTTGACATCCTGCACCGCGGTCACGTGGAGTATCTTGCGGCCGCGCGCAAACTCGGCGACGTCCTGATCGTCGGACTGAACACCGACCGCTCCATCCGCCGCATCAAGGGAAAGCATCGCCCGATCAACCCGAACAACGATCGGGCGGCCGTCCTCGCGGCCCTCGCCTCCGTCGATTACGTCGTGTTCTTCGGTGAGGACACGCCCGCGCGGCTCATCGCCCGGATTGTCCCGGATGTCCTTGTCAAGGGGGCCGATTGGAAGCCGGAAACGATCGTGGGAGCGGATACGGTCGTGTCGCACGGCGGCAGCGTAAAAACCATCCGGCTGACACGCGGTCGGTCTACAACCAATATCATTGACCGGGTCCTGCAACGTTACGCATCCCGGCACGTGTCGTGATGGCACCCCAGGGAGGCGACACGTGAGAAATATTCTCCGGTTTGCACTCTTCGGGATCCTGATCCTCCTGGTATTGACGGTCCTCCTCGCGGCAGGGACGCAAACGCAGATCTTCCGCGACTACCTCCGCTCCCGTGTCCTGTCGTCTCTCGATTCCGTCTTCCAGGCCAACATCCGCCTGGGCACCATCGAAGGGAACATCGTTGCCGGGTTCTCCGTCGACAGCGTTGCGATCGTCGTTGAGAACGAACCGGCAGTGTCCGTCCAACGCATCGATTTCCGGTACAACCTCCTCGGCATCTTCGGCCGTTCGATTTCCGTCAGCACTCTTACCCTCGTCCGTCCTGAGGTCCGCATTCACCGGCTTGCAGACGGAAGCTGGAACACGGGTCATCTGCTCCGTCCTGCCCCTCCCGACAGCACACCGGCCGGACCGTTCAACTGGACCATTGTTGTGAAGCGACTGGAGATCCAGGATGGGGTCTTCGAGTTGATCGATTCTCTCGCGATGCGTGAGGCGGAGGACACGCTGGTCGAGCACCGCCACAATTTCACCGCCCGGAACATCAATGCCCTCCTCACGGCGCGGATTGCGCCGGAGGAGAAATATCTGAACATCCAGCGCTTTACGGGCCGGGGGATCGCACGCGACGTCGACCTGCTCAACCTGGCGGGAGAATTTACGGTCACTCCCGAGTCCGCAGTCGTGAAAAACCTTTCCATCGTCACGGGCAAATCGTCGCTGCGTTTGTCCGCATCACTCGGACGCGTCGATTTGCTCAAGGGGATCGAACTCGGCACGCTCGAGCACAAACCGACGTCACTCACGCTGCAGGGGACCCCGATCGATCTCCAGGAACTTCAGGACCTGGTCCCGGGGCTGGGCTTTCTGAACGGTGATGCGACCATCGCCCTCGAAGCGTCCGGCGAATTCGGAAAGCTCGCGCTGCACCGCCTCGATCTGAGCACGCGTCATACCAAACTCCAATGGAAAGGATCAATCTCCAATCTTCACAAGCCGGAAAACCTCGCGTTGTCTGTCCGTCTGACGGAAGGAGTTATCGAGCCCGGCGATGTCGTCGACCTGATGCCGTCGCTCGATCTCCCCGACTTCCGCTCCCTGGGAACCACGACGCTCACGCTGGATTTCGACGGCCGGCCGCTCGATTTCCGGACGAAGTTCGATTTCAACTCCTCCGCCGGTGCCATCAAATCCGATATCGCCCTCAAGATCGGAGGACCTGCCGGACTACGCTATCAGGGTGACATCGTCGGCGAAGGGGTCAACCCGGCACTGTTGCTTGATGACCCGGCGTTCAGGGGAAGCATCAATGCCGCGGCGCACGTCGAAGGAGAGGGCGTGTCGCTGGAGCACCTCGCTTCGACGTTCGCGTTGACGCTGGACAAGTCGGAATTCCGCGATCTCCAGATCCCGCCATCAAGCGTCACTCTCGAGGCGCGGAACAAGCTTGTCACGCTCAACGGGTCCCTCGGCCTGGGCGAAATGATTTCGACGGTCGCCTTGAAGCTGGACAAGCGGGTTGCGCAGAAGCCGGCATTCTCGATCGATGCCTCCGTCAATCACCTGAATGTTGCGTCCATCGCGCACGACGAGAAGTACGAGAGCGACATCACCGCAAAACTGAACGTCGATGGACACGGTCTGACATGGGCGACGCTCGGAGGGAACGCGTTGCTGGATCTCTCATCGTCGCGCTACCGGGGGTACAATCTCACCACGGGTGAAATCCACGTTACGCTCGACCAATCGAATGCCGGTGCCAAGCGGCTGGCCCTCACCTCGCCTGTCGCGGACATGACGCTGTCCGGAGCGTTCAACCTGGAATGGTTGACGCGTCTTGTGAATTTCGAAATCCGGAATCTGAAGACTGCGATCGACGAAAAATTCCGCTTCCTGGATTCGTCGCTTGTCCCATCCATCGATCGACGCGCGCTGGAAGCCCTCGGCAGGTCACTCGCCGCGCAGAAGGACACGACGAACCTCCGATACGAGTTGACCGTGAAGGACCTCGAGCCCATTGCGGCGATTGCAGGCCAATCGTCGTTCCGCGGAGAAGGTATGATCGATGGGACGATCCGCGGTTCACTGAACGACATTGCGCTTAACGGCACGCTCGACACGAAATATTTTTTCCTCGGTAATGTTGAACGGGGTTTCCTCCTGCAGAACGCGTCGGCGGAATTCGCGCTGGACCATCTCCAGCCCGTGAACCCCCTCCACACGGCGGTCATGCACATCCGCGCGAACGCCGAGCGGATGAATGTCAACCATACCACCCTCGATTCTCTTTCGGCGGAGGTCTTCTACCAAAAGGAATTCGCCCGCTATACCTCCCGGGCAATCGCCAACGGGGTTGTCCGCGGAATGGTGGATGGCAATGCGCGCGTCACGGATGCGGGAATTGCGGCCCTCATCAACCAGTTCGATTTTTCCTATAAGGGCTTTTCCTGGATCGCGGATTCGGCCGCCGCGTTCACCCTGACATCGTCGGAAGCATCGTTGAGTAATCTTGTGTTGCGACATGATACCACCACCGTCCGGTTCAACGGGTCGCTGGGCTCGGGACAGACGATATCAGCGGATGTCGACGCCAGCCGGATGAACCTTGCCGATCTCCAGGTCCTGCAGCAGGTGAAGGATCGCCGGCCGGGCGATGATCTCGTTCAGGGGGGCGCGTCGCTGACGTTGCAGTGTCGCGGGACGCTTGCCGCTCCGCGGATCTCCGCCGCGCTGCGCGCAAACACCCTGGCATTCAAACGCATCCCGTTCGGGAATCTTTCGGCCGACCTGCAGTATGCCGATACGCTCCTTCACGTGACCCTCCTGGGCGGCTCCCTCGGAGCCTCCGATGGCGTTGATTCGGCAATCACCATTCGCGGCACGCTGCCGATCGATTTGTCCTTCCTGCCGGTTGACGAAATCCTCCCCGATCGGCCGATGGACCTGATCGTCCTTTCTCGCGGCATGCAGATGAGCCTGCTCGATCCGTTGATCCCCGCATTCGACGCGCTGTCCGGGATCATGCGCTGCCGCCTGACGATCTCGGGGACGCCGCGCAATCCGGCATACGGCGGGTCCATGACGCTCGATGCCTGCGAATTTCTGTTTGTCCCGAACAACATCCGCTACGCACTGAATGCGGTCCTGCAGCCTTCCGGCGAACGCATCCGGGTCATCGACGCCACGGTCCGGAATGTCGCCGCGGACGAGCGGCCCGGAAGAAAAGGGGAAATGCACGTCCGGGGCGACTTCGCCTTCCGGAACTTCACGCCCGGAGATTTCAATCTCGTCGGCGAGGGCTCCCTGCTGGTGGTCAAAGAAACAAGCAGACTCTCGGATCTCTCGCTGTATGGCAATCTCTTCATGGAGACAGGTCCGGGTGGACTGCGGTTCACGGGGGAAGTCGACAACTCGCTGCTGCGCGGCTACGTCATCACGTCGAACTCGAACCTCGTGTTTCCTCCGAACGAGACGACGGTGGGAAAAGAAGAGTCGCAGCTTTCCATCCCCCTGGCGTTTATCGACGATACGACAAAAGTCCGGCCCAGCCAGTCGCGAACGGCGCTTGCGGATTTCTTTGTGCCGGACTCCGTGCTCGGGAGAACGCCGGGCTCGTCGGAGAACATCGCGACGAAATCGTTCATCGACGGCATTCACTATGACCTCGACGTCGAGACGGTCGGCGGTAACACGCAGATCCGGATGATCTTCAACTCGATCACCAACGAAGAGCTTGTCGCAAACATCGATGGACGACTGAACATCACCGGCGACGGAACACAATGGCTCGGTGATCTGACGGTGAGCCGCGCCTATTACAACTTCTTCAAACGGTTTAATGCCGAGGGATCGCTTCATTTCCGCGGCAACGTCATGAACCCGGAGCTCGAGCTAACGGCGACCTACCAGGGAATGCGAACAGACACGTCCGGAAAGGCCGCGGAAAACGTCATCGCGACATTCAAGATCACAGGAACCCGTCTTGAGCCGAAGGTCGACATCTCGATGACCATCAATGGCGAAGACTACTATACGTACAGGGGCCCGAAGTCGAACGATGTCCGCAACGACGCGATCGAATTTATCCTGTATGGGAATTTCCCTCTGAGCTCGACGCAACGAACCAACGCCGGGGCGGACATCGGTTCGGCGGTTTCCAGTTCGATCGTCACGGGAGCGGGATCGATGTTGACCGGAGCATTGTCGGAATTCCTCAGGAACCAGACCAAGATCATCGATAAGGTAGAATTCAATTACGACCCGAAAGGGACGGACATCAGACTGAGCGGCGTGGCGTGGAACGGTCTCTGGCAGTACGGAGGAAAAATCCTCGACAATCCATTCAGCAACGCGAACTTTTCCATTCAGTATTCGTTCGGAAGCATTCTCAACAACGCCTCACTCCGGAACCTCATGTTCGAACTGGAGCGAAAAGTGGAATTGAACCCTCTTTCCCCCACCAACGACCTCAAAGCGGTGAACTCCGCACGGCTGTTTTATCGTTTTTCATTCTGAGGGCGCCCACGTCCCCCTCTCCCTCCATCCCCCAATCTCCCCATCGTGCGAAAGGGAGAAGGGGGGACAAGGGGACGGCGGGAAGCATGGGGGACCCGAAGGACATTCACCTGTCGCAGCGCACAGAGCACGTGGAGGCCGTATCGGAACCAATAAGAAACGCATTCTTTCCTACCTCTCCGCCAATCCCGGGGAAAAAGTCTCACTGAGGGACCTCTCGAAGCATCTTCGCACGAAGGCGAAGGATGACTACGCGAATTTGCGATCGACTGTGGAGGAGCTCGTGAAAGCGGGGACGCTCGAGAAGGATGAGCGCGGGCGCATCTCGTATGGCGGCCGCAAGAAGGCCGGAACGAAATCCACGAAGGTCGAGGGGACGTTCAGGGTCTCGCGGAGAGACGGGGCGTACGTTGAGATCCCGGGGACGGGAGAGCGGATCGCGATCGGTCCGCGTTTTACCCGGACGGCGATCAACGGCGACACGGTTTCCGTCGTCCCGTTTGCCGCATCGCAGCGGCAACGCGGGTCAAGTGAGGAATCCCGCGTCGAGGGTGAAGTTGTCGGTGTCGTTCAACAGACGCCGCGAAGGATCACCGGGACGCTGCAGATCGGGACCCGGTTCGCGTTCGTTGTCCCCGATGATGACCGGCTTCCACGCGATGTCTACGTCCCGAAAGACGAGCTGCTCGGCGCATCGGACGGCGACAAGGTGGTGGTGCAACTCCGGCCGTGGGAGGATGAGCACCTCAATCCGGAAGGCGCGGTCGTGGAAGTGCTCGGCCCGGCCGGGGAGGCGCGTGCGGAAGTGATGAGCGTCGCCCGCAACTTCGATCTTCCGGCGAGCTTTCCGGCGGACGTGGAAGCAGAAGCCGCCGCATTCCCCGATGTCATCTCCGGCGAAGACCTCGAGGGAAGAGTCGACCTCCGGCACCTTGTCTGTGTGACGATCGACCCGGAAGACGCCAAGGACTTTGACGATGCTGTCTCCATCGAAGAGGTGGACGGGATCGCGCGGATCGGCGTTCACATCGCCGACGTGAGCCATTATGTTCGCGAAGGGAGCGCGCTCGACGGGGAGGCCTACGACCGGGGGACGAGTGTGTACCTTGTGAATGAAGTCATCCCGATGCTGCCTGAACGGCTTTCGAACAACCTGTGCAGCCTTCGTCCGCAGGAGGACAAACTCGCCTACAGTGTCATCATGGACGTCGGGCATGACGGCCTGGTGAAGCGATACCGGATCGTCAAGAGCGCGATCCGAAGCCGGAGGCGATTCTCCTACGAAGAGGTCCAGCGCATCCTCGATGCCGGGAAGGGGGATTTCGCTGAGCACCTTCTTCCCCTCTGGAAGGTGGCGCAGACGCTTCTGAAGAGGCGTCGCGCGGAGGGGAGTCTGGATTTCGAAACGTCCGAATCGAAGTTCCGCTTCGATGCGGAAGGTCTCCCCACCGAGATCATCAGAAAGCTCCGGCTCGATTCAAACCGGTTGATTGAAGAGTGCATGCTGCTGGCAAACAGGACTGTGGCCGCGCATATCGGTGCGCGGAAAAAGGAATCAGAAGCAAAGCCGTTTCTCTACCGCGTGCACGATCTCCCCGATCCCGATCGGATGAAGGATCTCGCGCACTTCGTCAAGCAGTTCGGATTTTCGCTGGAGGCGAAAAGCGGCGTGACGGCCAAGGAACTCCAGAAGCTTCTCACCAAGGCGGAAGGATCAGAAGTCGAGAACGTGATCAACGATGTGGCGATCCGGGCGATGGCGAAGGCCGTCTACTCGGAGAAGAACATCGGACATTTCGGCCTGGCGTTCACGCACTACACGCATTTCACTTCCCCGATCCGGCGCTATCCCGATCTGGTCGTCCACCGGCTGCTCCGCGCGTATGAACAGGGGATCAGCAACACCGAGCTCGATCGCGTCCGTGCCGCACTTCCGGAAATCGGACGACACTCGTCGGACCGCGAGCGCGTGGCGATGGAGGCCGAGCGGATGTCCGTCCGCGTGATGCAGGTCGAGTATATGAAGCGGCATGTCGGAGACGAATTCGACGGCGTGATTGTCGGAGTGACGAAATTCGGCCTCTTCGTCGAGATCAACGATCTCCTTGTCGAAGGGCTGATCCATATCAGCGACCTTGGCGACGACTATTACCTGTACGACGAGAAGCAATACTCGCTCCGGGGACGGTCGAGGGGAAAAACCTATCGGCTGGGGGATGCAGTAAAGGTGAGCGTGCTGGGAGTGAACCCGGAAGAGCACCGGATTCAATTTGTGCTGGCGCAAGGACGCCGTTAGTCCATCTTGCGGAGAAGATCTTCGAGGAACGCCTTCAGCTCAAGGACATCCTCCCGCAGTTGCGGATCCTTGATCTTCTGTCGTTGTTTCGGCGCTTCGATCAATTCAAGCTGCTCCCCGGTATCCCCCTCCGGGGTATACGTCTTCAGCACCTGTTTCGCCCCCTCTATAGTATACCGTTCGTCGCGAAGGAGCTTCTTAATATAGAGGATGAGCTTGATATCGCGGTTCGTATAAATCCTGTTCCCCGCGCGGTTCTTTGAGGGCTTGAGGTTGTCAAACTCCGACTCCCAGTAGCGGAGGACGTACTGCTCGAGGTCGGTGATTTTGCTGACTTCGCTGATGGAGTAGTACAGCTTTTTAATGGAGAGCGGTTTCATGCGCCCGATGCGGGAAGTGCATAGATGCTGCAATGATAGCGATTGGGCAGAGAAGAATCAAGGCAGCCGTCGCCCCGGCCTACCCTCCCAGTTGTGCACCCACCAGGTGTCCGATGGTATACGTCACTGCGGCGGCGGTCAGGCTGATAATGACCATGCGTGAGCCGGACCAGAGTACGGATTTTCCCGTGAATAAGGTGATTGCCGCTCCGAGGAGAAAGAGTCCGATCGAACTACAAACCAGGCTCGTGATGACTGCGGACGCACCGGCAAGAAAGAAAAACGGAGCAAGCGGTATCGCCGCGCCCACGGCGAACAGGAGAAACGATGCAAATGCCGCTTCCCAGGCCGACCCGCCGAGTTCCCGGGGATCCACGCCGAGTTCGTCCCTGACCAGGGCGTCCAGCGCGGAATCCTTGTTCGACATGATCCGTTCTGCCATTCTCCGTGCTTCCGCCGCCTCAAGACCTCGCGCCTGGTAGATGAGCGTCAACTCCTCGACTTCCTCGTCCGGCATGTGTTCGATTTCTTCCCTTTCCGTATCGATCTGCTTTTCGTAGAGCTCCCGCGAGCTTTGCACGGAGATCCACTCGCCGAGCGCCATCGAGATCGCCCCCGCGAGCAATCCCGCGATTCCCGTGATCAGAATGCTGTGCTGCGAAAGCGCCGCGCCGGCGACTCCCATGACCAGGCTGAGGTTCGAGACCAGCCCGTCGTTCGCGCCGAGCACGGCCGCCCGGAGGGCGTTGCCGCCTGCAGAGCGGTGGCGTCCTTCCAGTTGCGCGAGAGCGCTGCCCTCCATCCCGGCAGCCTTGATCCCGATCTGCTGGAAGAAGAGGGCGTGCGACCGTTCCGCCGGAGCGATCGCAGCCATGTCCGGGTGACTCTTGTACGTCGCAGCCGCGTCATCTTCGGTCGCAGCAAGCGCGGGAAGAATGATTTCGACGCCGAAATGCCGGGCGAGCCATCCGAGAATGGTTGTCCGGAGAGAGGTTCGCAACGGTGGAACGGCGGCGCCGGCGTCCACGAGTTTCTTCTCGAAAAGCACGATATGGCGTTCCTCGGTCTCCGCGAGATGGCGATAGACCGACGCGGTGTTAGGACTCTTCTCCACCTCGGCCATGATCCGGTACAAGGCCGCACTGTTCCGTTCATCCTCCAGTGCGGAGCGGTAGCGTCGAATATCGTCAGTAGTCGCCATTGATCACCCGGTGTGATAAGGAAAGGGCGACCTCTCCTGGGGGAGAGTCGCCCTTGATGAAATGATCCACCGTGAGGTACCGCATGTCCCTACTTGGTGGAATCCAGCCTTGACTTTGCATGCACTGCGGCAGGCGACGTCGGCCAGCTGTTAACGAGGTCGTTCCATACTTTCTTCGCGTCCGCGGTCTTTCCTTCTGCCGCATACGAGTTCCCGAGCATGAGCATGGCATCCGTCGTCTTGTCCGATGTTTTCATGTCGATGACGGTCTGGAATTCCTGCGAGGAAAGATCATACTTCTTCTGGGCATAGTAGCATTCGCCGAGCCAATAATGACAGTTGTCGGCAAGGTCGGTCCGGATCCCGTGCGTAAGAAGGTCCTGGAACTGCTGAATGGCGGTACCGTATTCGTGCTTCCGGGCCGTTTCGAGCGCTGTCTCGTAGGCAGTCCGCGTGTCTGTCGAGTTGGGATTCGCCGGCGCTGCTTCTTCGGTCGATGGCTGGACGGCGGCCGCGGGCGGTGCCTGTGCAGAAACGGCGGGCGTTGCCGCCCTGGCAGCCGCAAGCTGGGACTCAAGGAAGGAAACTCGCGCCGACAGAGCCCGGTTTTCGCTTGAAAGGGCGTTGACCTGGTCACGGAGTTGTTGATTCGCCATCGCAACGGAGTCTTGCGATGCGGGCGCCATCTCGTTTGTCGCGGGAGGAACAGCATCCTGTCCTTCTCCCTCCACTTGCGAAGAACTGCCGCATCCCGACATCACCAGGACCAGGGCAATCGAAAGAAGAAAAGCGATCAGGGATCGGTATCGTGTCATGGTTCAAGCTCCATTCTGAGGACGTGTGGTAGTGGCGCCGGATCAATGTATCAAGGGATCAGTGTATTGTCAAGGTAGCGTCAGAGAATTCTCCCCCCTGACGCAGGGACATCCTTCTCTCGGGCCTCTGCCTACCCCCGTTCTTTGCAGAGGGAAAGTGCCGCGGCGATGCGCTGGCAAATCCGTTCGACGAGTGAATCCGGGACCCCGTCACAATGCAGGGATTGAAGCCGCATATCGCAGACGTCGTTGACATAGTCGACGGTGACAAAGCGATGATCGGGACTTGTGGCAATTTCCGTTGAAAAGAAATCCAGGCCGCAGACTTCTCTGATCTTCCCGGTGATCGCAATGAGATTCTCAAGGGCAAACAGGTCGCGCTCCTGCATGGACACCGTGGCGTAATGGTGCGTCTCATCGTCCCACCAGCACGGGACGATCAGTCCAAACACGTGAAACACCCTGAACCACGCCTTCCGCTCGCCCATTCTGCCGGATTGGATCTTCTCCTGGAGGAGATATTTATCGTTGCGGTTATGTTGGCGCGATTCAATGACATCCTTCAGGCTCTCTGCCCCGAGGATGACCCCGGTCCCCCCGCCCGTGGTATTCGCCGGCTTGATAATGAACGGCCTCCCGAGTTTATGGAGATCGGTCAGCGTCAGCTCCACTTCCCGTTTCTTGTTGTATGGGGAGATGATGATCGTAAACGGGACCTCGATCCCCTTGCTGAGGAACTCGAGGTGCATCGTGGCCTTGTCGTTTGCGTGAACGATCGCTTCCGGCGGGTTGATGAAGTACGCCGGGGTCTTTCGGATGACCCGGGAGAGATGCAAGAAGTCGTCGCTGGCGTCTCCGGCCCGGTCAAGGAATGCGCCGAACGACAGGTCACCACGCTGGACCCTGCGCGCGGACTCTTGCGTGTTGTGATGGGAGATGGAATAGAACCGCATTTGCCGGGCGTGGGTTTCGTGTTCCAGCAGACGGATGAAGTCCCGATCGAACTCCCAATCCCACGCCACCGCAAGATGGTAGAATTCGTTCATGGCAGGAGGGAAACCGTAGATGGTACGACGCACGTTACATAAAAGAGAAGAGGATATCAAGTCAGCTTGTTATTCACTTCTTGATATGGTATATTTTTTGCAAAGAGGGGATTATCTCTGTGCGCACAGTGGGAAATCGTTTGATGAACACCGTTCTAGCCGCCGTAGTGTCGGCGGCTTGTCTGTTCTTGGGGAGTGGTTGTGCTCCGGTTCAGGATGTGGCGGCCGTACCCGACCGGACACAGGAGGAGCAGCCGAAACTGACTGCCGAGCAGTCAATTGCGATGCAGCATTTCATTGACGGGTTGGTCAATGAGGAGCGGGGGGAGTTCGCGCAGGCCGTCCTCGACTACCAGGAAGCCCTTCGCTACGATCGCAATCATGCCATCTACTTCGCCCTGTCGCGCTCCTACGGAATGCTGAACAAGTTCGAGCCTGCCCTGGATGCGGCCCGCGAAGCCGTCCGCCTGGCTCCCGACAATTCCGAGTACCGCCGCAATCTCGCCTCGATCTATCTCACTGCGATGAAACCGGACTCCGCCATCCAGCAGTACGAGACGCTGGTCCGGCTGGACTCCTCCAACATTGAATCCTGGTTCAATCTTGCGCGGCTCTATCAGACCCGTTCCCCGCTCAAGGCGCTTTCGATCTACGAGCAGATCAATGACCGGTTCGGACCGCAATGGGATGTGCTGCTGCAGGAGGCGGACCTCTGCAACAAGCTGAACAAATTCGATGAGGCGGCCGAAGCGCTCCGGCAAATGACGGAGATCGATCCATCCAACAGGGAGCTCCGTCACACGCTGGCACAGACGTACGCCCGCGCCGAGAAGTTCGACAGTTCCCTGGCCGTTTACAGATCGCTCCGCGAAGAAGACCCGGGCAACCTCGAATACATGAGCGAGATGGCGGGGCTGAACCTTCTCCGGAAGAACTACGGCCCGGCCGGACGGGATTTCGACACGATCCTCGCGATGGACAGCGTGACGATCGACGCCAAGATCAGGATCGGCGAGCTGTATTTCAATCAATCGCAGAAAGACTCGACGCTCATTCCGAAGGCGAAGTCCATCTTCGAGAAGCTCCGGAAGGATGCGCCGAAGGACTGGCGGCCTTACTGGTTCCTCGGTGCGATCGGATCGCTTTCGAAAGACGATTCGGTTTCCGTGCAGAACTTTCGAAAAGTGACCGAGCTTGCGAGCTGGAACGCGGACGGCTGGGTCTACCTTTCTTCGGTCTATCTCACCGCCAACAACTTCGCCGAGGTTGTTCGGATCCTGGAATCCGCGATCAAGGTCCTCCCGGACGACTTCCGCGTGAATTTCTTCCTCGGTGTCGCGTACAGCCGGTTGAACAGGAATGTCGACGCCGTCCGGGTGCTGGAGCATGCCCGTTCGCTCAACCGGAACGACCAGGATGCAATTGCCCAACTTGCTCTGGTCTACGAAGCGTTGAAGCACTACGACGAGGCGGACTCGCTGTACGAAGAGGCCCTGCGGCTGAACCCGTCCAATGATCTGGTCCTGAACAACTACGGATACAGTCTCGCCGAACGAAATGTCCACCTTGACCGCGCGCTTGCGATGGCGAAGCAGGCGGTGGCGGCGCAGCCTGCGAACGGCTCGTATCTCGATACGATGGGATGGATCTACTTCCGGTTGGGCAAGTTCGATGATGCTGCACGATATGTCAAGGAAGCAATCGCCAAAGGCGAAGCGAATGCCACGGTGTACGAACACCTGGGTGACATCTATTATAAGATGAACAATCGCAATGCGGCGATCGAACAGTGGAATCTGGCGCTGCAGCTCGACCATGACAATAGCTCTCTCCGGGCAAAGATCACACGCGGGTCATTGTAATGCGGCTGCAACGGTTGTCGGTCTGCCTTGTCCTCCTGCTCGCCTCCTGTGCGCCTCGCCGTGAGGGTGTCATGCTGGATACGACGAAAACGAGCGCCGCCGACCTGACGGCAATGACACACCAGGCGGACTCCCAGGTGAAGACCCTCGATGGGCGGGGGAACATTTCCTTCGAGTCCCCTGAGATGAGCGGGTCTGCATCGTTCACGCTCACGGTCAGGAAACCCGATTCTCTCCTTGTGCGGCTCGAAGGGCCGTTCGGCATCAACGTCGGTCTGTTCTTTCTTTCCCGCGACCGGTTCGTCATGTACAACAGCTTGCAGAATACGGTGACCGTCGGATCTCCATCCTCAGGAGCGCTGCGCTCCATCATCCCGGTCGATCTCACCTACGAACAGATCTTTGACGTCTTCACGGGCTCGATTCCGCTTCCTGATCACGAGTCACTTCTGCAATACTCGACCGATGAAGGCCAGTTTCTGCTCCGGTACGGGTCGAAGAGTTCCACGAGCGCGTATTGGCTTGATCCCGACGAGTTGCTGGTCCGGCGCTTTCAATGGAAGGATCCATCCGGCGGGGTAATCCTGGAGGGGTCTTCATCAGGGAGCATCGATCAGGATGGCCTCCGCATCGCACGCCGTCTCTCCCTCACCATGCCAAGCGAGGGTCGGCGGATTTCCGTCGCGTTTTCCCGCGCGGCTCTCAACGCCGACGATCTCTCCTTCCGCTACACCGTCCCCGCGTCGGCCCGCGAAATCAAACCGTAATCGACTCCGGCCAGGCAATGACACTTTCCCGCATTGCATACGGCGTATCGGTGGTCCTCATCGCCGCCTCGTGCTTTTCCCGCACTGGGCCTTCCACCCCTCAAACGGAGATCTCCAAACGGCAGAAGGAGCTCCAATCCATCAGGGACCAGATCACCTCGATGGAAACGAAGATGAAAGAGCAAAGCAAGAAGGAAAAAGTCTCGCTCGATCTCCTCGATACGTACGACAAGAATGCCGGGCTTCTTCGAAAACTCATCGGCAGACTCAAGGCCGACGAGCAGGATCTGCAGTTACGGATCGACACCAGCCGCAATACCATTCAGCGCTTGCAGGAGCACTACGAGTTTCTCCGAGACGAATACAGTCGCTATGTCGTGGCAGTGTACAAGGCGGGGCGCATCCACGATCTCGAATTGCTCCTCTCATCGTCGTCGGTCAACCAGTTCGCCGTCAGGAATGAATATCTGAAGCGCTTCAGCAGACAGCGCAAGCAGGACGCGGATGCGATTTCCCGCCGACAGCACGACCTCGAACAGGTGGAAGCGCGTCTCCGACTGCAACTCGGCGATCAACGCCGGGTGATCGAGGAAAAAGCGAACGAGGAAGCGCGTCTGGCGTCGCTCGCCGACGACCGGCGCAAGATGGTGCTGCAGATCCGCCGCGACAAGAAACTCCTCCAGCAGTCCCTCGAGCGCCAGACGAGAGCGGCCAAGGAACTGGAAGACATGATCTCCCAGTTGATTGAGACCGAGCGGATCAAAAAGGAACGCCGCGCGGAATCGTCAGTCCACGAGCGGCTGCCGCAACCCGCGGGGGCCGGTAATTTCGCGGCGCGTCGGGGCCATTTGCGATGGCCGGTCGCGGAAGGATCCATTGTCGCGCAGTTCGGCGCGCAACGACACCCGACCTTGAAGACGGTCACACTGAATCCGGGGATTGACATCGCCGTAAAACCGGGTACCGCCGTCACGGCTGTCGCGGACGGAGAAGTTGCCCGTATCTGGTGGCTGCCGTCGTTCGGGAACCTGATGATCCTCGATCATTCGGGTGGATACCGGACGGTCTATACCCATCTCGAGGACATCAAGGTCCTCGAAGGCCAGCGCGTCAAAGAAGGCGAGGTTATTGCCGAAAGCGGGGAATCCGTCGACGGCCCGCGCATCCATTTCGAGATTTGGAAGGATCAGGAGAAACAAAACCCCCAACTCTGGCTCGCCAAGCAATGACCCGATCCCCGGCGTTCATCGTTGCAGTCATCAGCGTCCCGATTATCATCGCTTCGTTCTTCCTGTCCCCCTTGTTTTCCCCGGTCGAAGACCAGCTGACCACCATGAAGTACCGGGTGCGTGGAGAAATCCCCGCGGATTCCGACATCGTCATCCTCACCGTGGACAATGACGCCATTAAGACGCTTGGCTGGCCCATCAGGCGGAATTTTCAGGCACTGATGGTTCATGCGCTCGCCGAGCTGAAGCCGAAAGCGATCGGGATGGAGATCCTGTTCGAAGACCAGAAAATCGGGTACGATGAATTCTCCGAGTATGACACGCTGCTCGCGACGATGACCCGCCAGGCCGGCAACGTCGTCCTCGCCGCGTATTTCGAGGGAGTCGGACCGGGCGTTACCGACTCGACGTCCGTGGCACTGTCCGTCCCGGTTTATCCGCGTCTTCACGGCGCGTTCCCGGGAGGTCGTGGACTTCATTTGCCGTTCCCCGCGATCCTCGCGTCGGCAGCCGGGGTGGGACACGTGAACTTCGGTGGGGATGACGGATCAGCGCTTCCGCCAGTGATCCTGACAGCGCAGGGAACAGTGCCCGCCTTTGGCCTCGACGTATACCGGGTGGCGACCGGGACATCACGCAATGATGTCTGGTTGAAGGATGATATCCTCCTTCTTGACCGCGAAGGACGGGAACGTCATATCCCGATTTCCTCTTCAGGCAATGTTCCCCTCTACTTCCCGGGATCGCTGAAGAGTTTCACCCATTATTCCTTCCTCGATGTCCTTCGCTCCTATGATGCCGCACGCCATGGTGGGAGCGGAGTGGTTCCTGTGGAGTCATTTCAGGGGAAGATCGTCCTTGTCGGGATTGTCGCCGAAGGAAGAAGCGAATTCCGCTCGACCCCCATCGCCCCGCGGACCCCGACGATCGTCATCCATGCAACATTTCTCGATAATGCCCTTCGGAGCAGGTTCCCCCTGGTTGTGTCCCGTATCTGGATTTTCCTTTTGATTGCGGGCGTAACCGTTCTTTCCTGCTACGCGATGCTTGCGCTTCCGCGCCCCACCAATATTGTTGTCGCGATTCTCCTCCCTGTGGTGGTGGTCGGCGGATCGACGGGAGCATTTGTCCTTGGGAGGATCGCCTTGCCCTGTGTGGGCATGATTGTCGCAAGCATCCTTGCGTCCTCCGCGTCACTCGTCGTTCGCTGGAGAAGCCAGGGGGAGCAGGTCGAAACGCTTTTCGCCGAGAAGGAGGAAATCCTCACCCGACTTCACGACCGCGAAGCAAAAGTGGCATCGTTGGAGCGGGAACTTCTCAGCAAGCAGCAACAGCCGACCCGGACCCGCTCGGAAGAACTGCTGGAGGAAATACGACGGTACAAGGCTGAGATCCACGATCTCACGACGCAGGCGAACGACATGGAGGAATTCGAAGCGGTCGCTGAAGCCGGGGATCATGTCGACAACTTCGAAGGGATCATCCATTCGACGTCCGGCGTCCTGAAACCCGTTGTCGACTTCGTCAAAAAAATCGCCTCGAGCGAGGCGCCGGTGCTCATCCTCGGCGAAAGCGGAACGGGGAAGGAACTTGTCGCGCGCGCTATCCACGCACGGAGTCATCGCGCAGGCGGTCCTTTCGTTGCCGTCAACTGCGGCGCCCTGGCAGAGAGCCTTCTTGAAAGCGAGCTGTTCGGGCACGAGAAGGGAGCATTCACCGGGGCCGTGCGGGACAGGATGGGCAGGTTCGAACTTGCGGACAAGGGGACGATCTTTCTTGATGAGATCGGCGAGGTGAGTGAAGCATTTCAGTTGAAGCTGCTCCGCGTTCTGCAGGAGGGGGAATTCGAGCGTGTCGGGGGGGCGAAGACGTTGCGCGTGGACGTCCGCGTGCTCGCCGCAACGAACAAAGACCTCCGCGGAGAAGTCGCGCGAAAACAGTTCCGGGAAGATTTGTATTACCGCATCAACGTCCTCACCATCTCCCTGCCGCCGCTTCGGGACCGGAGTACGGACATCGAAATCCTGGTCCGTCATTTTCTCGCGCGGGAAAGCGAGCCCATCGCCGTGTCCAAGGGCGTTATGGAGATTCTCCAGTCCCATACGTGGCCCGGAAATGTGCGGGAGCTTGAAAGCACCCTGCGACGTGCAGTATTGCTTGCCCGTGCCGACGGCCGGTCCATGATTGTTGCGCGGGATCTGCCGGAAACTCTCGCAGCGGCATTGCGTGGGACGGTGCCGGTGCAGGACCGGGTCCTGGAACTCGTGCGTTTGCGCGGGTTTTCCCGAAGTGCGGTATCCGATGCCGCACTCGAGCTCGGAGGACTGAACAGGGGGACGGTCGCCGAATATCTCCGGGGAGAGTGTCTGAAGATCTTCGTCGAGGATGATTTCGACAAAGAAGGGGCGGTCCGGCACATCGCGCTGTCCAACGACGACCACATGCTCGGGCGAGTACGAAAACGACTGGAGGAGTATCTGATCAACATCGCGCCGGCCATTGATCGATCGCAACCGTGGGAGAAGTCTCTCGCCACCCTGAAACCGAAGATGAAGAACCTGCCGCAGCGATACCATGAATGTATTGAGAAGGCAGGAGAGGCGTATTATCGCGGACGGTGGAAGCTTGATGACGAGCCCAGCTGACGCTGTCTTCTCCCAGGAAACGGCATAACATCCCGGCATCGTTGCCCGGCACAGTCCCGACTGCCTGAATCCTTTTCCCCCGCACTTTGCTCCGCGGATCCCGCACTTTCTCTTTTCTCCGTCGTTGCTCTACCCACCGCATTTCCCACCTTTCATGAAGATTTCGGTCGTTTGCGGCACCGGCGTCTTATCGACGATTTGGCACACTGGTTGAATGCCATTGCGCAGAACACAGAGGCAGTAATTCAACCACACAGGAGGAGTCAATGAAGAGGGTATTTCCAATGTTGGGTCTTCTCGCTCTTCTTGCGGGCCTGACGATCACCGGCTGCAAGAAGGACGACACCACGGCACCGACGGGGGATCAAGCCCCGCCAGGAGTGACCAATGAGCAAACCGCGATGGCGAATTCCGCTGCGACGGATGAGTTCGTGACGAACGCTGCAGATGTCTATGCGTTCGCCGATCCCGGAATCGCGCCGACGAACTACAGCTAACGCGACGAGGCTTTCCAAAACAGACACCGCGATCAATCCTCTCCGTTGGGGACGGTTTATCACATCGGTCAGCCGCATCATCACGGTAAACGTGATGCCGGGGGATACGCTCGCGTACGCACACGTGACACGCACCGTCAGCGGAACGTTGAGAATCCGGACGACCATCGGAGGGATGGACACCGTGTTCACAAAGCCGTTCTCCGACACGACGGGAAAGAACGTGATCTTCCGGCGCCTGGCGCGTGACACGAAGAAGTTCTGGTTGAATTGGGTTCCTGTGGCAAGCTCGCTGGTCGTCGGTGGAACGAGCCCGATGCCGGCGAACAATGGCATTATCATTACGAAGCTGCAGCTGCTCGGCGGCGGGGATTCCATTACGATCACCGACCCCGAGGCATTCTGGTTGCGGTACAAGTGGCTCAATATGTTCCGCGGCGGACGGGGTGACGTTCCGCAGTTCTCGATGGGCGATTCCGTCGCTGTCTCTGCAACGGTGTTGAGCCAGTCAAGTGACACGGACATGGTGGCGCTCAGGCACGGGTTCGGCCTCCAATCGCTCCGTTATGAACGGGCGAGAATGACGCTGGTTTCGCAGACCGGCCCCGATGCGAACGGGTTCTACACGAAAGTGTACACGAAGTCGATTCTTCCGCGCTTTGGAATCGGATCGTTCTACGTCGGCGTCGACGCACTCACGAAGGCGACGCTGTACGACACAAACGCGCCATATTCGGCCAGTTGGTGGGGCGTTCCCTACAGGATGTACTGAACCACCACGGCTGGCTGACAGAAAGGCCCGGGCTCCGGCGATCCGAGTGAGCCCGGGCCCTTCCTGTCAGGGAAATTCTTGCGATTCATACTGGTTTTCATATAATTGTACACCACATTGATTCACGACCCATGAAATCGGTATCCGCCATACTGCTCCTCACGACGCTGCTGCTGTTCGGCTGCCAGCATCCGACGGAAGTGCAGGTCGTCGATCCGGTGCAGCCGGACCCGGTGCAAGTCACCCCGGTAACTGTGGACACCACGACCTACCAGAGTCTCCTTGACTCTGCGGCCATTTCCCCCGAGGACCAGGCCCGATTTTTCGGTTTCATGTTGGTGACCTCCACGCAAGACGACAATGGGGGAGTGGTTGCGACCCGGACGGTTTCGAACGTCATGTTCACCGATCCCGCGCGTCCGTTGCGCGTGAACGGGAGAACATTCGGCTACTGGGGTCTCAACATTCGCCCGATAGTCGCCGCGCCGTTGACGGTCAACGGCCATGCGATGTTTTCGGTCCAGCATTGGATTCGAACGGGACCATTCCTGAAGGTCCCGTTCGGGGTCGAATATTACTGGGCTGCGACGGGTAATCCTCGCTTCGATACCACCTACACCTGGAAAGCCTCGACCGATTCCATCGGCTCGGTCGACGTTTCAATTGACGCTCCACGGCCGTTGACGGTATCGGAACCAAGGGGTGGCGGGGTCTATTCTCGCACTGAGAACCTGACATTGCGTTGGACGGGAGCGACAGGCGTCCTGATCTATCTGAGCTCCGTGAATCAATCTACCAATGATACGCGGCCGTTGATGATGTTTCGACCGCTCGGAACCTCCGGGCGTGCGGTCATCAGCGCCTACGTTCTCAAAACGCTTCCGCTCAGCCGGCACTTCGTGTTCACGTTTGTGCTCGCTCAACGGAAGGAGAACCCGGGTCGTGCAAGCTCAACCTTCAGCGCGAGCATGCTGGTCCAGGCCGCGTCTGTGTACAATTGCTATGTCGAAATCCGGTAAGGATCGTTCTTGTACGGAAGACGAACCTCATTCCATATCGAAGGCGTACAGACAGAGGTTCCAGGGGACAGTGATCGCGGTCTTCTGCCTCGAGGCTCCTCTTCCCTGCGCCGGAACATTCGGCAACTCTGCAGAGCCGGCATTGCGCTTTGCACGGTCTGTTCTTTGACACACAGTCAGGCGGTGTTTTCGCCGCGCGAGATCTCGCTTGGTGCATATCAACCGTTTGTCAGCGATGTGAGGGGCATGGCCTCAAACCCAGCAGGACTTCCCGCCGTGCGGGACTGGGATGTGGAAGTCGTGAGTTCCATCCCGAGAAACGCAGGAGGATTTCTCTTTGACGGGGTGGCCGTAGGGAAACGCCTTTTCGATCGCCATTCCTTCGCGGTGCAGTATTCGCCGTCGACGGAACTGGACTTCGTTCTCCCTTCGACCGTCAGGTTCAGCGGCATCGATTTCTCGACCGACCGGACGATCGCCTACAAGGAACTTCTCGCATTATCGTATGGAGTGCGGTTGACGGACCGATGGTCGGCCGGGATCGTCGGCCGCATGCGGACAGAATCGGTGAGCGAACCGCAAATCCAATTCGTGGACACGTCAGTCACCGCACAACCAAGTGAAGACAAGCGGACGTCATGGTTTCTCGACATTGGCGTGAATTGGCAGCCGTCGAAGTATGTCACCCTTTCCGGTCTGGCGCGCGGAATTCCAGTGATCCCCGGCGGTCACCTGAATGGAGAGTTCACCCAATACGAACTTTCTCAGGCGACGACATTAGAGGGAGGGATCATGGTGAGTGCGGTGCCGTCGCTCCATGTCGGTGTTGGAGGGAGCTCCGCGGGAACCGGGGCGATCGGCGTCGAATGGTTTCCGCTGCATGATGTCAGTGTTCGGGGGGCGCTTTACGCCGACAAGGATGAGAGCCCGTTCATCGACGCCATCGGTCTTGGCGCCGGCTGGGCGTTCGGCCCGCTGGAATTGGAAGCATCGTATCTCCGGTTCACCAATCAAACGAACCGTTCGGGGACGATCCTTGCGTCGGCGCTGGAGCATTCGGTGATTCATTCGATCGGGATGAGCCCGTTTGCACCGGACCGGCTGAGTGTGGGACTGAAGGCCTCGCTCGGGAATGTCGGGGTTCAGGTCATCCGCATCGTCGGAGTGGAAATGTCCGGGCCGATCTATCCCGTGGCGTTCCAGACATTTGCGTACCGCCCCCTTGGGAAGGTGCGGATCCAGAACGTGTCCAACGCCGTCATCCAGGCGAAGTCTTCGTTTTTCATCGATCAGTTGATGGACCGCCCGACGGAATCCGCGACCGTTGTTTTGCAGCCGGGGGAAGAGACGGACATTCCTCTGCTTGCGGTGTTCAACGATCGGATCGAACATGTGCAGTCTGCGTCTGTCCGCGACGGAACGGTGGTGGTCAGTGCGGCGCCGATGGGAAACGACGATGAGAAGTCGCAGACACGCGTCGTGATCCGCGGACGGAACGATTGGGACGGGAATGCCGAGTCGCTCCGGTATTTCATCCGACCGGAAGATCCGGAGGTGCTCCGGATCACGCGCGACATCCTGGTACAACAGCGGAGGGCGTTCGACACGATCCCGCCGGCACTCGAGTTGTTTCAGAAAGCGCGGGTTGTGTTCAATGCCTTTGCGGGGAAGTTGGTGTACGTGAACGATCCAAAACTGAGCGCGGATTTTGTTCAATATCCTGACGAGACCCTTCGGCTGCGTGGGGGCGACTGCGACGATTTTACGGTATGCTTCACCTCGTTACTCGCAAGCATCGGCATTTCCACGGCGTTTGTCGATGTCGTTCCGCCGGGACATCCCGATCAGGGTCATATCTACTTGATGTTTGATTCGGGGGTGGATCCGCAATTTGCCGACCAGATTTCCGTGAACCCGAAGCGATTCATCATTCGCAAGAACCGGTCGGGGAAGCAGAGCGTTTGGATTCCGGTGGAAACGACGGCAACTGCCAAGGGTTTCGAAGAGGCCTGGTCGATCGGTGCGCAGGAGTATTACGATGATGTCGAGGTGAAACTCGGGTTAACTAAGGGGTGGGTCAGGATTGTCGATACAGAATGATCGAGCATCGGGCAAATTTTTGGGATCATGGAGAGCTGGTTAGGCTGGAGGAAACTATGAAACTTCGTTGGCTGATTTGCTCACTCTTTGCGTTCGCGGGAATTGCGGCCGCACAGGGAATCTCCGTGCAAAAGATCCAGGGAGACGTCCAGGTGAGACATGGGGTGACCGAACACTGGTCAACCATTGCCACGGGCGACGTGCTGAAGCCCGACGACTCGATGCGCACGGGAAAAAACGGGCTGGCCGTCATTCTCGCCTTGAAAGGCGGAATACAAAAGCACATTACGCTTCCAGCCGAGGTCATCGTCGACATGGCCGACGTCCGCGATCTCACTGCGGAAGAGCTGATGCTGAAGCTGACGATGGAACGCGTCAGGTCTTCGCCGTATAAGTCTCCCGAGGATCTCACCGCGCCGAATGCGGGGGTCGTTCATGGTGGCAATGAACGTCAGGGACCCGGACTCCCGGAGAACGATCCAGCCGCCGGGACAATGCAGTGGAACGGTGCGCACGTGCTGTTCGACAACGGTTTCTATTCGACGTGCGCACTGAAAGGAATGGAACTCTACCGGTTGTATCCGGAGACGGCCAAAAGCTACAATAACAGGATGATCGTAGCACAATCCCTGGAACGGGCCAACCTTCGGGGCGAAGCGCTGTCGGAGTACGGCGCCATGCTCGCCCTGGACGGCCTTTCCCAGTCGCAGCAGTCTGCGGTGAAGGAGGAAATGAAACAGTTGCAGGAACACTAAGATCAAGGAATTCTCCCCATGTTTGTCGGTCACTACGCTGTCGCGCTCGCCGCGAAGAGGGGAACGCCCAAGAGTTCGCTCGGGCTCCTGTTCCTTGCGGCGCAATTCCTCGACCTCCTGTGGCCCCTCCTTGTTGTGCTCGGCATCGAACAGGTGCGGCTGAATCCCTCCGGGAATTCTTTTCTCCAACTCGACTTTGTCAGCTATCCTTACTCGCACAGTCTCGCCGGCTCCATCCTGTGGTCTGTCATCCTCGGAGCCGTTGTCTATGCATTTCACCGCGATGCGAAGGAAGCCCTGATTATCGCCGGGTGCGTGGTGAGTCATTGGGTCCTGGACCTGTTCACGCACGTTCCCGATCTGCCGCTGACGTTCAGTGGACAGATGAAGGCGGGGTTCGGCTTATGGAATTTCCCTGTGGCGACGATCATCATCGAAACCGCATTGTTCGGTGGCGGGATTGCCATATATCTCAAGACAACGCGCTCCAACGACAGCACCGGAACCATCGGGTTCTGGGGGCTGATGGCGTTTCTCTACGCGATGTACCTCGCGAGCATTTTCGGACCGCCACCGAACGACGCATCCATGGTCGGTGTGGTGGCAAATCTCGCGTGGCTGTTTGTGGTGTGGGCGTGGTGGGTGGACAAGCACAGGAGCGTCACTGTGTCGGGGAGTACGACGTAGGAGACGAAACCTAAGAGTAGGAAGAAACTAGATTGCTTCAGAGTTCGTGAACCACTAACTTAGGATCATACAACACAGACAATGCACCCTCGGGGATAGCGAAGGGAACGCGGTGTCCATGTCGGTCGCAGCAAACCGAATACTGCAAAGAGATTTCGCGAAGATCGTGAGCAAGGGAAAACGCGCCCGGGAGTGGGCGCGATCTACCTTTAGCGATTCGTCCATTGACATGGGAAAGCCTTTTCATTGAATGTGAAAAGGCTTTTTGATTTACGTGAATCGATGACAATGTCAGGAACCAGTGATGGAACACGAAACGCCGGAGCCGCCGCAGTGGAACGCGACGGCTCCGTGGAATTGCGGTTAGGGTTGTCACCAGAGGTTCGGGATCGGCTTTCCCCTCTCAAGGAAGGTCTTCATGCGTGAGAGTACTTTCGGCCACCCCTCGGTGATCGACTTCAGCATCTCCGAACCGGCGTCCAGTCGATCGTGCGTTACCGTCAGCTTGACGATGCCGCGCGTATCTTCGATCGTGAAGGTAACTCGTGTGTGTTTTGCCTCGTTCTTTTCATCGGCGGGATCGGCCCAGGTAATGACCAGTCGTCGCGGCGGCGTGCTCTCCACGACGTTGCCGAGGAGCAGGACATCCCCCTGGATCCCCGAGTCCCGGTGTTCCCAGCGCGAGCCCGGTTTCCAGTCCGACACGTTCACATGTTGCCAGTACTTGGTAGTAATCTCAGGCTCCGTGAGCGCCTTCCATACCTGTTCCGCCGTCGCGGAAATATACGTCACATACACAAACTCAGTCTTCTGCATGCTTGTCTCCTTCGGCTCGTTGTTTGATCTCACGCAGGATGTCCAGGCGCTGTCGCTCGAATTTCCCGATCCAACGCTCTGCGATTTCGTGAATGGGGACAGGGTTCAGAAAGTGCAGCTTTTCTCTTCCTTGCCATTGCGTGGCAACGAGGTTCGCGTCCTCCAGTCGCTCCAGGTGTTGCGTCACTGCCTGGCGGGTCATATCGAGATGCCTGCAAAGCTCTCCCAGCGTTTGCCCGTTGTGTGCCCGGAGCGCGTCCAGAAGACGTCGCCGGGTCGGATCGGCAAGAGCTTTGAAGACTTTGTCGATGTTCATGGTGTACAATATATGCAAGTAAATGCTTGCATGTCAAGATGCCGCACTAATCAATCACCGGGAGAAAACACATGAAACTGCCGATCCTTTCTCTTATCATCATTCTTTCTGCAACAACACTGTTTGGTCAACCGCGGGAAGGGAAACATGTCGAACTGAGTCTCTCGGGTGCGTATCAACACTTGTCAAATGACAACAACAGCGGCTCCGGTGCTTTCCTCCTCAGCCCGCGGGTTGGGATTTTTGTCGTCGGGGGACTCGAACTGGAACCGGAATTCACCCTGCTGGCCGCGTCTGGCTCGGACCCAATGTATGTGGTCAATGCCAATATCAGCTACAATTTCAGCACGGCTGGGAAGTCGTTCCCCTTCATCCTCGTCGGGTACGGCCTTTCGAATACTATCCCCGTGTTTGGTCTGCCGACGCTCAATTATGGCTTTTCGGCGGGGGTCCTGAACATCGGAGCAGGCATCAAGATTTATGTCACCGACGATATCGCCGTCCGTCTGGAATATCGCTATCAACACTTCACCGGCGACGGCGACACGAACAACTACGGCAGCTTCAGCTACACGCCGAGTATTAACGCTCAGATGCATACCGTGCAATTCGGACTGTGCATGCTTCTCTAACGCATAACGGGGAGCCCGAGCTCTCTCATTTCATGAATGATTTTTGTATGTTAGAGGGCACCACATCCAGCTCGTCCGTCGTCCAACATCATTCAACTCCACTCAACGAAGAAGACACCACATGCAACGCATAGGGAGTATTCTGATTGTCTTGATGTTTGTCTTCGAAGCCAGCCCGGCGCAGGAAGGATCCACGAAGGCGGCAAATCGCGATTCCGTGATCGCGGCAGCACGGGAGATTATGGGCTCGCAAACATACTGTGCTCTCATCACGCTCGACTCCACGGGCGGCCCACAGGTGAGGACAATGAATCCTTTCCCTCCGGACAGCAACATGTGCGTTTGGATCGCCACGAACAGCCGGAGCCGAAAAGCAGAGGAAATCCGGCACAACCCGCGGGCCTGTCTGTACTACGCCGACCATGGCGAGGCGAAAGGCTACGTGTCCATTACCGGCAAGGCGACCCTTGTCGACGACATGGGCGAAAAGTTGAAACGCAAGCGCGCATATTGGGACCAGGCCTTTCCGGACTGGAAGTATCTCGTCCTGATCAGAGTCGTTCCGGAAAAGATCGAGGTGATCAACTACCGGCACAACATGGTCAACGAGGCAGTCACCTGGAAGGCTCCGTCGATCGACTTCGGGGACCGGTAGCGCGGACCCGGATGTCATCGATCACCACGCTCATTCTTCCCGGGATCGACAACTCCGGCCCCGGTCACTGGCAGACGCTCTGGCAGATCCGCCTCCCGTTATTCCACAGGATTGTTCAGGATGACTGGCATACGCCGCGTTGTGCAGACTGGGTTTCCCGGTTGACCGAAACGCTTGCGCCGCTGGATCCGCCGGTTGTGCTCGTCGCGCACAGTTCCGCGTGCGCCCTGGTCGCGCATTGGAATGTTCAGGCGTCGCTCGCGGAACGCAGAAAGATTCGGGGCGCGCTTCTCGTCGCGCCCAGTGACCCCGAAGGTCCCAATTACCCCGTCGGGCCTACCGGGTTCGCTCCGATGCCGTTGTCGGCACTTCCCTTTCGATCGATTGTGGTTGCCAGCACGGACGATCCCTACCTCTCTCTCGAGCGGGCAAAGGAGTACGCTTCAGCGTGGCATAGTCGGCTTGTCGTGATCCCTGATGCGGATCACATCAACTCTGCAAGCGGATTGGGGGAATGGGCCGAAGGATTTGCCCTTCTGAAGAAACTGCAACGCTGATCGCAGACTGTTCTCCCGATCGGTTTTGAGGAAACACTCCGATGCATATCACTACAAAAGGACTTGTCCCGGCGCTATGGCCCGACGTCGAGCGGCTGTTCGGGAGCAACGGTGCCTGCGGCGGTTGCTGGTGTCAGGCATGGCGCATCGAGAAAGGGGAACGGTGGGACGATGTGAAAGGGCCAGTGGCAAAGCGGAGATTACGAAAGGGGATCCGCGAACGGACGACGATGGGTGTTGTCGCCTTTGATGGCAAGACTCCGATCGGATGGTGTACCTTCGGACCGCGCGACATATTCCCGCGGCTCAATCGCGCCCGGACCCTTCGCTGCGACGACGCGTCACAGGTCTGGTCGTTGCCATGTTTTTTTGTCATACGGGGATACAGAGAACACGGTGTTGCTTCGATCATGCTGAAACACGCGCTCGCGCTGATGAAGAAGACGGGCGCAAAAACGGCGGAGGCTTATCCGAGCAAACCGGGAAAGGACGGCCGGTATATCGCCGCGTTCTCATGGACGGGCACCCTTTCTCTGTTTGAGAAGGAGGGATTTGCCGTCGCCGGGAATCCTGACGGCAGCAAACGCAGGGTGAGAAAACGATTGCGTGGTGCCTGATTCTCTCAGTCTCCGACGGCGGTCCTCACGGTTGAGAAACATTCCGGAAATGTGCTTCATACAGTATCACTTTTGCGAAGGAGCTTATGGCTGACGAAAAACTCACCTCCCGATCGGTGGATTTCTCCGAATGGTACAATCAACTCGTCTTGCGGGCGGAACTTGCGGATTATGCCCCTGTTCGCGGATGCATGGTCGTCCGGCCCTATGGCTGGGCGCTCTGGGAGAATATGCAGCAGGCACTTGACAGGCGATTCAAGGAGACGGGTCATATGAATGCCGCGTTTCCGTTGTTTATCCCGATGTCGTTTCTTGAGAAGGAGAAGGAACACGTCGAGGGGTTCTCTCCCGAGCTGGCGATCGTGACCATCGGCGGCGGGGAGAAGCTGGAAGAACCGCTGGTCGTTCGTCCCACGTCCGAGACCATCATCGGCCACATGTATGCGAAGTGGATCCACTCGTACCGTGATCTGCCGGTCTTAATCAACCAGTGGGGAAACGTTGTCCGGTGGGAGCTCCGGACGCGACTGTTTCTCCGTACGCTGGAATTCTACTGGCAGGAAGGACACACGGCGCACGCGACGGAGAAAGAGGCACGCGAAGAGACGCTGCGCATGCTTGATGTCTACGCCGACTTCGCAGTCAACGAAGCCGCCGTCCCGGTGATCAAAGGGGTGAAGTCGCAAACGGAGAAATTCGCCGGCGCAAACATGTCCGTCACCATCGAAGCAATGATGGGAGACACGCGCGCCCTGCAATCGGGAACGTCGCATTTTCTCGGACAGAATTTCGCCAAGGCCTTCAATATCCAGTTCCTCGACGAGTCGAACGTCCAGCAGTTCGCCTGGACCACGTCCTGGGGACTCAGCACCCGTTTCATCGGCGCGGTGATCATGACGCACGGGGATGACCAGGGGCTCATTCTCCCGCCGCGCCTTGCTCCGATCCAGGCGGTCATTGTCCCGATCTGCAAGACAGACGACGAGACGGCGGTCGTGATGGACGCCGTGCGGCGTGTTTACGCGGAACTGAAAGAGGCGGGCCTGCGCGTCAAGGTCGACGATCGCAAGGAGGTGACGCCCGGGTTCAAATTCAACGACTGGGAAATGCGGGGAGTACCGCTCCGGATTGAAATCGGCCCGAAGGACGTCCAGAAGAACGCCGTGGCTCTCGCGCGACGCGACAAACCCGGGCGGGAAGGCAAATCGTTTGTCCCCCAGGCAGGTCTTGCGGCTGCCGTGGGTCAGCTGCTCAACGATATTCAGGCAGGGCTCCTCGCCCGTGCCACGGCATTCCGCGACAGCCATATCGTTGAGCCGAAAGACTACGCCGCACTGAAGGAGGTTGTGCAAAACGGCTGGGCATACTCCTGGTGGTGCGAATCGGCGGAGTGTGAGGTGAAGGTCAAGGAAGAGACGAAAGCGACCACGCGATGCATCCCACTGGATCAGGAAGCGGGTCGCGGGAAATGCATCGTGTGTGGAAAAGAAGCAACAAGGAAGGTCTACTTTGCACGTGGGTACTAGGCCTATCCCCGGTGCGCGGCTCGTCAATCAGCGAATTACCGGAAAGAAGTGTGGTAGTCCCGAAGAGGTAGTGCGATGGATGGGGGCGGTTCAGGCTCAGGATTACCTCGGATCGCTATGGGGGATCGGGCTCCGAACAAGGCGCGCGAACGAAAAGGATGTGGAAAGGGCCATCGAAGAGCGGTCAATCGTCCGTACGTGGCCGATGCGCGGGACGCTCCATTTTGTCCCGGCTGAAGACGTGCGGTGGATGCTCGCATTCTTGACGCCCCGCGTACTCAAACGGAATGCCCTCCGGCTCGAACGGGAATTCAATATTGACAAATCCGTCCTCGTTCGCTCGAAGTCAATTCTTGTCCGGGCGTTGCAAGGGGAAAAGCACGTAACGCGCGAAGGGGTGTACGGAATCCTTGGATCCGGCGGCGTTTCCGCCTCCCGGCAGCGCGGTTTGCATATTCTGTGGTGGTTGGCACAGGAAGGGGTGGTCTGCCTCGGTCCCCGTGAGGGAAAGCAACAGACGTTCGTCCTGCTCGACGAGTGGGTGCCTGCAGTACATACCGTCGGTTACGAAGAAGGCCTTGCTCTCCTGGCAAAACGGTATTTTTCCAGTCACGGGCCGGCTCGCATTCAGGATTTTGCCTGGTGGTCAGGGGTAACGCTGCGTGAGGCCACGCGAAGTGTAGAAGCCATTCAAACAGAACTGTCGCGCCGGACCACGAATGGAGACATTCTCTGGCGGACGAAATCGTCCCCGGCGGGAAGCACGGCGACGAGGGGAGTCCATCTCCTTCCTGCGTTCGACGAATTCATGGTGGCCTACAAGCATCGTGAAGAAATTCTTCACCCGGCGTATCGAACGCGCGGGGTTGTCGGCTTCGGCATCAACAGCCCCGCCATCGTCGCAGACGGCCAGGTGATCGGGACGTGGGGGAGAAGAATTGCCAACGGCCGCGTCACGGGTCACCGCAGGGAAAGGAACCTCGCTTACGAGGAACGAGCAATCCGGGTTTCTCGACGCGGCACAGAAGTACGGTGAATTTCTGCACAAGGAAATTGTCGTAAGCGCCGTCCCTTTGAAAGGCCCGAAAAATGGAAGCCGACAATGATCCTTATGTTTGCCCGCGCTGCACGCGGGAAGTGGAGAAAGACGACGACTTCTGCCCGTCTTGCGGCGAGTTGTTTGCCGAAGGGGTAACGTGCGAGAAGCATCCCGGTCTGAAGGCAACGGGAGTGTGCATTGTCTGCTCCACACCGTGTTGTCAGGATTGTGGATGTCTCGTGAACGATCGATTTTTCTGCCGGCAACACGACACAATCGAGATCTATGAAGACATGGCTCGAGTGTACGGGAACAGTGATGCGGTGCAAGTTGAGTTTGCAAAGACCACGCTCGAGGACGCCGGACTTCATCCATTTCTGTTTTCCCGCAAAGCAAGCCCGTATTCTTTGGGCGCTCCCGACTATACCCTCTTTCGCGCCTCCGGCGAGTATGACGGCCACATTGTCAACGAGTTCAAAGTCATGGTGCCGATACAGGAAGTCGTTCCCGCAATCGACAAACTCCGCGAGCTGGGCTTCCTCCAGAAAGAGTGATTTCCCCCCTCCATTGTTCGATGCCTGCGCACATCGGTTATCGGACTGCCGATGTCTACATGGTGTTGGCCCTGTAACGTATGCTCGACAATTTTTTAAAGAGGCGGGTGCGGTTAAGACAAGCGACTGAAGGACCCTACGCGAGTTCTCGTCAAGAAGCAGGAGAAGGATGAGACGTGGGTACTCGGTGGCAGTAGCGCGATCGCCGGCAGGACCTCAGTTGAATTTGTACTTCCGGTATGTCTGGATGCTTTCCTCGAGGACGACCTTCATGAATCCGGTGAACGGCACGACGAGGAGCATTCCGATCACCCCGAAGAAGTGCCCCGCCACAATAATTCCCAGCGCAACTGCCACAGGATGAATGTCCACGGTCTTGCCCACGGCGATCGGTTGGACGAGAAAGTCGTCGAGGAGCTTCAGAATCACGAAGGCAACCACCACGGAACCCACTCTGCCGAGATCTCCCTGTTCCACTACGACAGCAATGGCGGCAAGTGACACTCCCGCGATTGGTCCGATGAACGGGATAAGGTTCGCGAGGCCTGCAAACAATCCGATGAAAACAAAGAACGGCACACCGAGAATCCAGAGCGCGACGGTCGCAAGGAGGCCGAAGACAAACGCATCGAGAAACTGTCCCCGGAGATAATTGCCGAGTTGGATGTCCATCTTGTACAGGAGATCCATCGCGAACTCGAAATACCGGTTCGGAACCAGGCTGATGAAATAGCGCTTGATCTGGCTTCCATCCTTCAGGAAAAAGAACATCAGGAATGGGATCATCACCGATGCGAGCGCGAACGTGATCGATCCCTCGATCAACACGGCGGGGATGCGTTCAGCAAAGCCGGCTTTCATCCGGCTGATTTCGAGATTCAGATCAAGGTTGCCGATCCCGAGATAATTGAACCGCGTGTCAAGAACGTTCTGGACGTCGCCGACAATCCGGTGTGCCTGGGTCGTAGCAGCCCCGGTGTTCATCGATTGCACTTGTTGTGCCGCGAGGGGCGAAATTATGAACCATGCCAGCGCTCCGGATCCGAGAACCGCGATAAGAACGAGGCCGGAGGCAAGCCCGCGATTCACACCGCGGTATTCGAGAAGGGTCACGATCGGATTGAGGATGTACGCGAGCAGAATGGCGATCGCAACAGTTTCTCCCACCCCACCCACATACAGGATGGCGACTAGCGAAATCATGCCGAAGAGGAACGCCGCAAAGTGGAGCCCGTGACGCGATTGAAATCCAAGCAGCGGTTTCTCAGTCATTTTCCTGTTCTCGCTTGTGGCGGACTGCCTCCAACTCGGAACTCAATGCCGTGACCCAGTCGTCTGCCTGCCGCAGACGCACCCCGACGTGCCGCGCGACGCTGAGGACGACTTTCACGCCGAGTCGGGGGTTCCTATTGATGAGGTCGAACAGATCAGGCTGGAAGAACCCCAACAGCGTGCAGTTTGTCCGCGCCACGGCGGTCGCCGAACGCGGTCCCTCATCCAGGAGCGCCACCTCGCCGAAGAAGTCCCCGTCCTGCATCTCGTAGAGCTGCTGATTCTGGGGCTCCGAAACAATGGCGACTTTCCCCTGCTGGACAACGTACATCCCCATCCCCGGCTCTCCCTGACGGAAGATAATCTCGTCCGGGAGATATTCCCGTCGATGGAGAATTCGGTCGATGGACGTAAGTTCGTGTTTGCTCAGGTTCTCAAAAATCGGCACGCGCAAGAGAATGCCCGTAAAGGGCAACTTGCGCTGACCGTTTTCAGTGCGGGAACCAAGGAGGCGGTTCCAGGGTGTCGTCATCGGAAAAGATCCCCGTTCGATGATTGAATGGTGTGCAAGGAAAGGAAATTCAGGGAATTGTTCAACAACAAACGCATCTTTGCTCCCTCGCCGGGGAGATACCGGCAGCTCACTCAGCATGCGCCGACTTGTTGAAGGGTCATCTCAAGAAGAGAAAAAGGCCGCAATCTGATGGTGTTTCCCGTGGGAGCAAAATAAATCCCGCCAAAACCTCCGCATATGTTTACAGAGTCCGCGAAACTCAGTATCATGATCGGTGTGATGAATATTCTCACTGCCCTCCGAAACACCAGGGTTCGAGATCGAGTCCCAGCTTCAGTTGTCTCTTGCATCTGCCGAGATTCTGACGCCAGTCTGTAGAAGTTCAGCCGTCTCCGTTCGTTGTCGTACATTCCCGTAGTTCTCGTCCTATCGCACAGGAGTATCCATGAACATAGAGTACGTCGAGCCCCTGACCAGGGGATGGAACAGAATGAAGAGAGCCTTGTTCAAACCGTTCGATCTTCGGAATTGGTTTGTGGTCGGATTCACCGCGTTTCTGGCCGGACTGACCGACTTTCATGGAGGCAACCACGGGGGGTGGAACTCGAACGAGAGGTTTGATTGGGACAGGTTTATGAACTTCCCGCAAGAGGCGGCGGATTGGTTCCTCGGCCACCCGACATGGATGGCCCTGATCATCTTCGGCCTGATTATCATCGTGCTGCTGGCTGTTGTTCTTGTCTGGCTGAGTTCTCGCGGCAAATTCATGTTCCTCGACAACGTGATCAATGCGAGGGCATTGATCGCGAAACCCTGGAAGGAGTATGCCGCAGAGGCAAATTCGCTTTTCATCTGGAGCCTGTTGTTCGGATTCGTTGTCATCGCGATCCTGATCATCTATCTGGCCGAGTGTTACACGGCCCTCCACAGCCTTTACGCCGTCTATGAAGACCCGATGCATCTTCTTCGCCCCGGGCTCTGGATGTTGCTCGGACTCTCGGGGATTTTCATCGGTGTATGCTTCATCGATCTTCTCCTTACAAGTTTCATCGTCCCGATGATGTACAGGGAACGGATCAAAGTTTTCGAGGCATGGAGCCGCCTTCTCCTGCTTCTGGAGATGCATCCCATGCCGTTTGTTCTCTACAGTCTGTTCTACTTTGTTATCATGGTTTTCGTCGTTATGGGCGTCATCGTGCTGGGCTTCCTTACCTGCTGCGTCGGCTTTCTCGTCCTGGCGTTGCCATATGTGGGAGACGTCGTTCTTCTTCCGATCACCTATGCCATGCGCGCGTTCAGCGTGGAGTTCCTGGAACAATTCGGTCCGGACTACAAGATCTTTCCGGCAGGAGAGGCGCAAGTGGTAGTGACTCCTCCCCCTCCGGTGCCATAGGGGTTGCGGAATGAGAAGGTCGAAAATGACTGCGCTTGATCGACAACAGCGAATATTGCGAGTTGGCTGGATAGGGCTCTTTCTTGCCGGCGGGGCTGCGTTCTATCGGCTCGATCCGGCGAGAGGCTTTGGCTTGACATGCCCCTTCCACGCGTACACCGGTCTCGACTGTTTCGGTTGCGGCCTGACCCGATCACTCTGGTCGGCGTTGCACGGTGATATTGTCTCTGCATTTGGGTATCACGTGGCGGGTCCGATCATCCTGGGACTCATGATGGCAGCAGCGCTCGTCTGGCTCTACGAGGCGATGACGGGCCACCGGCACTCTCTCCTCAGATCAGGGAATGTCCGCTGGGGCGCAATCGTCGGCACCGGCGCGGTCTGGATCCTGTACGGTACGGTGCGGATGATCGTTGAAGTGACAGGAACGTGGATGAGATAATAGAGAGGGCCAATGACTTTTACTGCCGGGTCCGGCAAGGAGATACTTTTCTGGCGCGCTGTCCGCAATGGTTTTGTCGCCTGGATGATTGGGACGGGCTTGTACATGATCCCGGCGCTGGTTGTCGGGTTTCAAATGGGCTTCACCCTCGGCCCGAAAGTGCAGAACAGTGCGGAAATAAGCCGGCAGATCAGCGAAGCAATCACCGCGATGTATCGCGGGAATATGTTTCTCGTTGCAGGATATTTCGTAGCGATAGCGCTACTTGTTTTCTGGCGGGCGCGCGTCGTTTCCCGAGCGGCAACGGGGAAACGCATGCAGAACGGCGCGATCGTCGGAGCGGTGCCCGCCGTCCTGGAGATCCTGTTTCTTACTGCCGGGATCGGTGGGATCTATTCGGTTGTTGCTGCAGCCGTGTATGTTGCGGTGGGTGCCTTTGCGGGGAGCCGGAGTGCCACCGTGCCCCCGTCGACGGGCGCGCCGATGTCGATATAATTGTTGCGAACCGCTCGTTCGGAGCCGGGAGGGGATGCCATGCAAGAAACGTCTGCCACGTACCGGGCCATAGCGATCGAAACTGTCATTGTAAGTGCAGTGTGTATCGTTCTTGGACTGGTTGTTTACGGCTGGACGGTCGTGAACATGTACTTTCACAGATCGGTTTTTCTGTTCTGGGGAGTGACGGGAGGGTTGACGTTCTACTCACTCAGGAGATTGCGGCCGCGCGATACGGTGATTTTTCTCCTCGTCTTGTTCTTGTTTGAAACAGTCCTTTTGAAGAGGACGTCGGGCGTGGGGAACCTGTTCATCGATGCCCTTTATTTCGCTGCGGTGCCGGTCGCTGTCGGGGTATTCTTTTGGAGCTACCGCAAGCGCACCCATAGCGTGAGAGTGTTTGATCCGCTGATTGTGGGAGCGTTTGTTGCCGCTGCCGTTGCCGTCTGCCGGACGGTCGTACTCATCCGGTGGTGGCTCGCGAATACCGAAAACGCGTGGCTTGCCAATCCTCTCCCGTTGCTCGGAGAAGTCATCGAATCGTTCCTGATCGGAGCGGGCCTTGGAGTCGGGATGTGGATCGTCGATCAACCCCGCGTCCGAAAAGCCCTTCGTCTCAGCAAGGGGTATACAACACGATCGGTGTGACGCCGGCGGGTAGTGCAGAGCCCAGGGGTGCCGGTGAGTGGGTCGCACATGCCTTGCGCCGCACGTGTTCTCGCATCGATTCCGCACCCAAAGAGCACCCTGCAGATATCTGACGTGGAAGGATGGCGCTGTTCGTGTGAAATCGATGTGGAGGTTGCCCGTTCTGGGCTTCGAGGCGAAGACTGGTTTTTCACGGAGTGTTTCGACTTTCATTACATGGATGGGGACTTGGAAGAGCCGGCTGCCATGTAATTATTATCGGCGCAAAACGCGAAAACTTTAGTCGCTGTATTGAGGAAGGATGGCACACAAGCCAGGCTCATGAACCCTTCGCCCGTTCAAACACCACGATGATCTCGTCTCTGGCACTGCTCATCGCGGAGACCGCTGCTGTCGCAATCCCGACCACCTCCCACCCCTGTACGGCATAGGTATTGATTGCTTCTTCGAGCTTCTCCGGATCGAATTTCCCGCCGAAAAACCTGTCCTTCTGCGTCATCACTTTATATTCTTTCATGGCCTTGTCCTCTGTCCTGTGGTACTTCATCGGCCGCTACCACTACTTGAAAAGGTCCCCCACTTTCAGGATGTCCACACTTTTCACGCTTACGGGGAACTTCTCGATCTCCTTGTCCTGCGTCAACACGCTTTCAGCCTTCGGCGTCTTGTACGTGATCGGACTCGGCGCACCGCTCAGGAGCGCGTCCTTGAATGATGCGGCATCCTTCGTCACTGCCGCAACCACCATGTCGCCGTAGTGGAAGTGCTTTTTGATGGCGCTGTTGACCTGTTTGAGCGTCATGGACTTGAGCGCCTTCCGGTACATCGCGAGATGACTGCCCTGGATATGATAGAACCGATCGTCGAGAGCATAGCCGAGTCGCTCCATCGTGGTTGCAGCGAGATGGAGGATGTACTTCGAGAGAAAGCTCCGCGTCAGGGCAAACTCGCTCTGCGTCATCCCATGGTCGACAAGATGCTGGTACTCACGAAGCGCAGCGCGCAGCGCGAAGAACCGGGTTTCGTTCGGCACAGGACGGATCCAGATCTCGAAGATCTGATCGCGCCGCCCCACGTTCTGCGGAGGGGTCGTCCGCATTCCGGCGTTCGGAAAATTCTCGATGTAGGCGTAGTCGCCGTAATTCAATCCGCGCTGTTCCCTGATGACCTGATACAAATGACTGCTCGAATTCCTGTGCTCTCCGAGCCATGACGTCGCCAGCGCCAGCGGGTACCAATCCGCCTGTCCGCGGAGGACGTCGAGGGGATATCCCATGCTGATCGCCGTCGCCGGGGCGTCTTTGTCGACGATGACGAAGTGCATCCCCTTCTGCACAGCAGGTTTGGGCCGCGGTGGCGCAGGTGGCGCCCCCGCGGGGAGTGCCGCAAGATCGGATCGCACCATATCGAGGAGGCCCGTTTCGTACCCTCCGCCAATTCCGATCGTCACATTCCCTGCGGTATAGTACTTCTCGTAGAACTTCCTCACATCGTCGAGGGTAATGCTCTTCACGCTTGAAACCAGCCCGTCGGTAAGGTGACCGTATCCTGTTCCCTTGAAGATCGTCGTGTACAATACCGCTTTGCCGAGCTCCTCATCGCTGGAATACCGGAGTTCGTTCTCCAGATAGTTGACGGTCTGACTCTTGAGGCGGTCGAGGTCGTCCTGCTTGAACGCAGGCCGGAGAAGGGCGTCCATGAGAAGAGGATAATATTCCTTCAGGTTGTCCTTGTGAACTCTCCCGCTGATGACGGCCTGCTCAACAGCGACGGAAGCCGAATAGCCGGCTGCGAGGGGATAGAGTTTTTCCAGCACGGCTTCGTAGGAATTCGCCTTAGTTGCCGCATCGGTCAGCATGCTTGCGGTGATCGCCGCGAGGCCTTCCTTGCCTACCGGGTCGTTCTGCGAGCCTGCAAGGAAGACGAATCGGAAGGAGATGGTAGGATCATTCTTCACCGGGAGAAGGACAAATTGATCATTGGACACGATGGACCCTCCCTGAGAGGTGGAAACGGAAAGTGCGAGAAGGGTTACGCACAGCAATCCGTGTTTCATGACTGTGCTCCTTTCACGACGACGACGGTCCTGTGCGCGGGAACGAAAAACTCCTTCGCTGCCGCCATGATGTCCTGCGGGGTAACTGAAGCCATCATCGTGTAGAGACGGTCAATTGCCCCGATCCCCCCTGTCAGTGCCACAAAGTGCGCAACGCCGCCGGCAACATGGTCCGGCGTGTCCAGGTGCATCAGAAAACTGTATTTCCGTCTCTTCTTAAGATCGTCCAGACGTTTGTCGCTGACAAGCGTTGTCTGGAACTGCTGGATCGTCTTCTCCACCTCCTGCTTGACGTACGGTATGTCCTTCGGGTCCTTGACCATCGAGTAGACAGCGAACAGCGGGACGTCGCGGTTCATCGGGATGTTGGCCTGGATAAACTCCACCTTTTGCTCTTTGATATACAGGTCCTTGTAGATATCGCTCGTTTCTCCGAATGCGAGATCGCCGAGAAGGAGAGCGGCGACGTAGTGTGTGTTGGTCGGGTCGAAGGCGGCCCCCTTGTACGCGATCTCGATGATCGGAAGGGTTTTCCCGGGATAGTTCACCTCTTCAGTCCGTTCTCCCTGTTGCGGCGGCTCGGGCCTGACGGCGGGTGCCTGGTATCCGGCCTGCCATGCTCCGTAGTCGTTCGTGATCCACTTCATTGTTTTCGATTCGTCAAAATCACCCGCGATCACAATGACGATGTTGTCCGGACGATAGAAACGGTGGAAGAAGGAGAGACTGTAGTCGTATTGTTCGGGCATGGCCTTGATATCCGCCTCGAACCCGATGGTGGTGTGCTTATACGTGTGCACATCGTACGCAAGGTCCTGCATCTTCTCGTTGAGGAGCGCAAACGGGCTCGTAATGTTCTTGCGGTATTCTCCGTAGACGGCGCCGGCCTCGGTTTGAAACGCGGGCTTCTCATAGGAGAGATTTTGGAACCGGTCACTTTCGAGCTCGATCACCTTCTTCAAATCCTCGCTCGCGAAGTTCAGATGGAACGCGGTGTAGTCATCGGTCGTGTAGGCGTTCGCATCCGCGCCGATGGAGGTGATAAGACTGTCATAGACTCCCGCCGGGTAGCGCTTTGTGCCGCGAAACATCATGTGCTCGAAAAAATGGGCGAAGCCGGACTTGCCGGGCTCCACCTCGTCACGGCTTCCTGTCCTGACGATGGAATAATAGGCAACGAGACCGGGACTGTCCATCGGGATCATGATGATCTTGAGTCCGTTCGGCAGCGTCTCCGTTCTGTAGGCGTACGGGAAGATGGAGTCAGCCATTGCGGTTCGGGCTCCGGTGATGAGGAAGAATACCGTGATGAGGGCTGTTCCTAGGCGCTGCATAGAGCATCCTCAGTGATTGTGTGTAGTGTTGAAACATCGATTGTCCGAAGGGGAGGTCGTCGCTCCTCAAGAAATCAAAATCGCATCGATGGTGCGTAGTTCTTCCGATGTGAAGGTCAGGTTCTTCACGGCATCGATGTTCTCTTCCAATTGGCTCAGCCTGCTTGCTCCGATGAGTGCAGACGTGACACTGGGATGTCGGAGCACCCATGCGATCGTCATCTGTGCAAGTGTCTGGCCTCGCTGGCGCGCGAGGTCATTGAGCATTCTGACTTTCCCGATCTTCTCGTCCGTGAGTTGCTCCTTTTTGAGGAACCCGTGCGGTTTGCTCGCGCGCGAATCCGAAGGAATGCCTTCGAGATACCGGTTGGTGAGCATTCCCTGGGCGAGGGGAGAAAAGACGATGCAGCCGATTCCTTCAGAATGCAGGACGTTCAGCAATTCCGGTTCGACCCAGCGGTTGAACATGTTGTAGACCGGCTGATGGATCAGGCAGGGTGTTCCGAGTCCGTGCAGGATGGATGCGGCCCGTTTCGTGTCGGCTGCAGAGTAGTTGGATATTCCCGCATAGAGCGCACGCCCGCTCCGGACGGCGTAGTCGAGAGCCATCATGGTTTCTTCAAGCGGCGTTTCAGGGTCGGGCCGGTGGGAGTAGAAGATATCCACGTACTCCAGCTCCATCCGTTTCAGGCTTTGGTCGAGGCTTGCGATGAGGTATTTGCGTGATCCCCATTCGCCGTACGGTCCGGGCCACATCAGATAGCCGGCTTTCGTCGAGATGATGAGTTCATCGCGGTATGGTTCGAGATCGCGCCGGAGAATTTTCCCGAACGTTTCTTCCGCCGAGCCCGGGGGCGGACCGTAATTGTTCGCAAGGTCGAAATGCGTGATGCCAAGGTCGAAGGCGCGGAGGACCACTGATCGGCCGGTCGCATACTCGTCGACGCCGCCGAAATTGTGCCACAACCCGAGCGAGACAGGCGGGAGCTTTACGCCGCTGTGTCCACATCGGCGGTACGGCATTGCATCATAGCGATCGGCTTTTGCGGTATGAGTCATGGCGATGGGGGCTCCGTTTGCGTCATTCTTTGGTCAACAAAAACCTCATTTGAGGCCGTAAATACAGGAGAAAAACTATCCCTGGCTGAACCGGTCCAGGAACTCCCGCTCGTTCATCGTGAGCTGCTCCGGTCCCTGCGCGTGAAGCTTCTTCATGATCCGGTCAAACTCCTCCCGGTTGACCTCGTGGAGCCTTTCCCGCTCGATGGTCGACCATCGACGAAGGTCCCACGACGACGGCGCCGGCAAGTGTGCCTCGTGAGGAGTCATGCGCTCCCTGCGGCCGCGGTCGAGCCATCGGACATAGAGCCATCCACCGGCGAAGCCTCCCAGGTGCGCAAAGTGCGCGATGTTCCCGCCCGTTCCCCCGAACCCGCCGAACAGCGACAGACCCGTCATCACGAGAACGAACCACCGCGCCTCGATCGGAAGAATGCCCCAGATGAGAATTTGATCCCGCGGCCAGTAATGCGCATAGCCGATCAGGACCCCGAAGATCGCACCGGATGCCCCAATGATGGCGGTATTCGGAGTGAAGATAAACGACAGCAGCGCCCCCATGATGCCGCTGAGGAAATACAGCCAGAGAAAATGCTTCCCGCCGATTTCAAGCTCCAGCCGCGGCCCGAAGAAATAGAGGCCGAGCATGTTGAAGAAGAGGTGCCACATCCCCGCGTGAAGAAACATGTAGGTGATGATTGTCCACGGACGCAGCAGGGCATAGATCGGAACAAGCATGAACTGCTCGGTGAACCCGGGGACAGCAAGGGAAATGACAAAGACCACGACGTTTGCGGCGATGAGGCGTAAAGACCAGCTGTTCATGATACCTACTATGAAAATGGGACAGTGATGCTCAGGCGCGGCTCACTTGTTTTCAAGTGTCTGCAGGAGTTCCCGTGCCTTCTGTAAACGGGGTTTGTCGATCGCGACGCGGATCGGAAGCGTCAACACTTTTTCCAGGGCGGCCCGCGCATCCTGGATGCGCCCCATGTCGATGTACAGGACGCCGAGCTCATACGAATGACGCATCACATCGGGCGCGATGGCGATTGCCTTCTGCAGCGACGCTTCGGCTTCATCGTACCCGCCGTCAGGGATTCCGCCGAAGAGAAGTCCCGCGAGGCGGCGCTCGACCCATCCGACGTTGCCGAGGGCACGATAAACCGAGCCGCGTATCGAAAGCGCGGCATCGTCGCGTGGGTTCACGGCAAGGGCTTTGTCGGTCTCCGTGAGGATTTCGTGGCTCAGGTCCGCCTGGCGTTTCATCGATGCATCAAGGGCAAGGTATCCCAACGCGCCCGCAAGCCAGGTATGACCCTCCGGCAGCACCGAATCGAGGGCGATGCATTTGCGTGCATAGGTCTCAGCCTTCTTGCACAGGTCGATCCGTCGCTCGTCTTCGATCGGTTCAGCGTAGCAGACGTACGCGCGGGCCAGGCGCCACAGGAGTGACGTGTCGCCGGGATTGGACTGCAACATCTCTTCGTACGTGGCGATGGCAGAGGAATAGTCCATCCTGATGAATGCATCGTCCGCCGAGGCAAGGGTAGCCTTCGGCCCTTCACCTCCGCCGATCACAAGGAGCGCCGCAACAAGAACTTCAGCAAGCACAGTCCGTTACCTTCTTCGATGTTATTGCGACACAACCTGATAGGCGTTTGCCGCCGCTTCAAGAAGAGCGTCCGGGCCTACGGGCGCACCGGTCGCCTTGACCATCCAGAGATCCGGGGAGATACTTCCGGTGGCGGCCATCCGCTCGAATTCCGGCCCGATGCTTCCGGATTTTTTCATCTGCGCCTCGATCTGATGCGCGATGATGTGCCCCATCGGATAGTCCGGGAGATACAGGAAATCTTCGATCATGTGGGAGTACACCGCAAGGAGCGTGACATCGTTGACCCCGAAAAGAGGAGCGTAGTATGTATTCCAGATCCTGCGGGCTATCGTGATCGTGGCACCCTTGAGTTCCGCCGGCGTGGCCGACGGGTGATCGTACATCCAGTGCCAGACGTCGATGTCGACCATCGCCACCCCTGCGATCTCGAACGCCCCCCAGAAATCGTTCAGCGTCATGAGCGCCTCCGATCGCGGGTCGGGAGACGTGAGACCCAGGAGATCAAGATCGTGTCGCTGGAAGACGAAGGCAAGCGCCTCTGTGAATGCGGTATTGGGCACGCCCGAGAGAAGGGTATGATCGATCATGTGCAGGGAAAAGATCTCTTCGACGTTGTGCCCCATCTCGTGCACTGCAATGTTGTAACCCTTGTAGTTCATCCCGGATGCCTCGACGCGCGTGCGGAGACGAACCTGCGCCGACCGCATTGCGGCGGGCATGGCGTGGCCGGATCCCCGGGCAGGATCGACCGCGATCCATTCCGCGAGGTACGTCGAGCGATCGTTGCTGAAGCCGAGCTTCTCGAGCATCTTCGGAATGTCCGCGTGATACGCCTCTGCCGTCGGGTACCGCCGGGCAACGATCACATCGAGCTCCTCCTGGGAATATTTCGAAGGAGCACGAAATCCGCTGTACCAGATATCGAACGGTTCGAGAGGTCGGCCGAGGCGCTTGCCGATCAGTTGCGCAACCCGGGGAAGGAGAGGCGAAGTGCAGAGCGTTTCCAGGATTGCGCGGACGCGCTTCTCAGGAATCTGGCGGTCTTCATTGAACCGCCTGTCGATCAGCGTCGGCGCCGTGGGAGAGTAGGGATCGGCCAACCGCGACGCCTGGAACGTCTTCAACAGGACCGCATACCGGGTGTCAGGCTCAGGGCTTGAAAGATCTGCCGTTGTGGGCTTCGGCGCAGTATCGTAGTCCCGTACCGGCGAGACGGAGACCGCATTTGAATATGGGTTCCAATCGACGCCGGGTCCGTTGACAACAACCGCGGGGATCGTCTGATCAATAATCCGCTCCATGACCTTCTGGATTGTCCGTTGTCGGGACAACCCCGTCGATGGATTCTGGTAGTCCGACTTGATCTGATCGCGGAGATTCCAATGGGAGAGCAACCGCATTTTCTCGGGGAATAACCGCTTCCCATCCTTGTCAAGCACATGATGCATCCAGATATTGTATTCCGAGATGTACCGGTCGGCCTGAGAGCGTGCCTCGGCGATCGCGAGGTTCACGGAAGCGGGAATGCGTTTTGAGAAGCGCTCGGCAAGTTTTGTTTCGGCCCATTGTCGGCGCGACCAGGATGGGCCGTCGAGCAGTCGTTCGTCAAGAGTGGTAATGGGAAAGTTGAGGAGGACGACGAACGCGAGCTTGTTTGCGAAGAAATCATCGGTGATGTGGGCGGATGGATCATATCCTGCGAAGAGATCGTCGTACGGCATGATCGGTCCGCGGTCAAGGTCCGACTGGAGACGAAAAGTCCTCCCGATCTCCGCCATGTGGCCGTCGAGCTGTTCGAACATCGCCTCGAACCGGACGAACATTGTGTCCCGCTCTGCAGGTCCGCCGGCAAACTGCGCTCGGACGAAGTCCTCGAAGACGCCGGCGTCCCCATCCTCGGGTCTCCAGAATTCTGTGACCTGCCTCAGTCCGCGCTCCAGTCGTCCGCGGCACTCCTCTCCATACTTGTGTACGAGTTCCGCTTCGATTGTTTTTGTCGATTGTTCCAAAGTCAGGGTTGAGGGGCGCTGGGCGTATGTCGGGGGGGCTATCAACATTGCGAACGCCAGACATCCAACGGGGGAAAAAAGGAGAAAACGGGATGACATTGTCGTTCCGGTCGGTGTGTAGCGGCTGATTGACAAAGCATAGGGGCAGTTGAAATGGTAAGAGAATTTGATGTAAGAATAAATGATTTTGAGAGACTTTCTCCACCGGCAAAAAATACACCATTTTCGCCGTTCTTTTTTCACGGCTTTCCTTCCTTGGCATTTCAGCCGCTATTTGTGGCCTCATTTCTCTTCGAATCGTGGGTCCTTCAATAAATCGATCATATTCATAGCGATTTCCCTCAAACTCTCCAGGTCTGTTCATCCTCCCATCTTCCCGTCTCAGTTTCCTCCTCAGCACTTCCACTCTTCGTCTTCATTTCGTATACTGTTTTCCGCTCACTGAAGGAACCTGGAGGCAATGAATGTTGGAAGAGACTAAAATTGGATTTGACTATCAACGCCGGCATGATGGCAACTGTGCTCAACGCGCGCTTGTCCATGCATTCTTAATTCTGGGACACCCGATCTCGGAGGACGAAGCGCATCAACTCACCGACAGGCCGCGGTGGAAGACGCGCCTGTGGGGGACGAATGAACACCATCTGAAACTCGCAGTCCGGAGGGCGGGCTTCAAGCCGATGGCGCGGTTGGTGTATGACCGTGCCGAGGCACACAGGAAAATCGAACTCATGCTCGCGTCGGGGAATCCCGTCATCATTTGCACGGAGGACAATCAACACTGGGCGGTGCTCGCAGGGAAGGCCGGGTCGTCGCAGTACTACTGGATCGACTCTGCAGACGACGACCTGTACGGTGCATGGAACTGGACCGACATCGCCGACTGGATGGAGTTCAACGGAGAATACTATTTCATCGGCATCGCGCCGAAGACGAAGGCCGACCGGCGAACATCCGCCGTTCCGGACTTTTCACGGATGTATCAGGAGTTCGATGACGACGATCTCGCGGAGTACTGGGGATGGTATCTCGAGGACCTGCGCGATTGCTTTGATCTTCCGGAACACACCGCCGGAGCGATCAATGCGCGGGAGTTCTTCGAGAAATTCGGGAGGATCATTTACAGCGCATGCAAGGATGCCTGCCGGGAGATCGACGAAAACCAATTGCGATACGAGTACGGCAACTACCGAAAAGTTGCGCTCGTGCATAACATGAGTGTGTCGCGCGAGCGGCTTGAGGAGGCGATCGCGAGACTTACTTCAGCAATAACGTATGCGGCAATGCTATAACGTCTTAATATGCCTGTTGCATTACGCTGACGAGCTCGGGTGCTGTCCACTCGTTTCCCTGGAGCACTTTCACGAGTTTCCCCTTCGGATCGATCACGGCGGTGCGGAGGTTGTGGTCGATCAGGCCTTCCGACGGAGCATAGGTCAGGCCGAAACCGTCGACGAACGCGGAAAGATTTCTTCCCGCCGTATCCGGATCTGTGCCGAAATCCCACACGCGAAAATCCGCGCCATAATCCTTCCCATACTCCCGTAGCACCGGGGGCCGATCGAACGCCGGATCGAAACTGATTGTGAGAAGATGCCAGCGGTCATCCAATGTTCCGGTGGACTTGAGGATCTTCTCCGTCTCGACAAACCGCTGACTCATCCTGATGCAAAAATCGGGGAGCGGGCAACGCGTGTAGATGAACGTCAGGGCAAGAACCTTGCCTTTGAAATCGGAGAGGCGAATCGTTCTCCCATCCTGGTTCATCAATTGAATGTCGGGAATCTCATCCCCTTCGCGGTAGAGGTGCTTCAGTTCCACCTCTTCCGCAGTCAATGCATTCAGCCGATCGCCCTTGCGGAGAATCTGCACCGTCTCGAGCCAGCTTTCCGTTCTTGAAATGGCAAGCGTCGCTCCGATGGAATCGCCCGCAGCAAGGCCGTGGAGAAGGGCAGGATCCTTCACCTTGAACGGCATCGTCATTGCGGGCATGTATTCAGGGATCGCGTCGTGCTGGACGGTCAATTCTCCATGGACCGAATCGATTTCTATCACCCTTCCGACAAGGGGAAACGTCACGAGATCAACGCTGGAGTCCTTCTTGCCGCATGACACGAGCATCAACGCCGCGACCAAAAGAAAGACCCGCCGGCCGAGGAATAGACGCATCACGTTGGAATTGTCCTTCACCTTCTCATCGTCCACTGTCGACTGTCCCCTGTCCCCCGTTCAACCCCTTGAGCCTCTTTTCCATCGCTGCTCGTTTCCCCTCTGCACACTGAAATACCATACGTTCAAGCGGACCGTCTTCCAGCTCGTGGACAGACCGGAGAACGTTCACGAAGGTCACGAACTCCGCCTCATGATGCGGTAAAAGTTGATCGCTGTTGGTGACGAGGAGAGTGAGACGGGGATCATCGATCCAACCCAAGTCGCCAAGGCACTCCTCGACAGCGTCCCAATTCTCTCCAAAGTAATGAGGGAATTGGAGAGCGGCAGCCAGTTCCTGGAAGAGCCGTTCCCTGGTCTGGCATCTCTGGCCGCGGAGAACCCGGGCCGTTTTCCCTTCTATGCCTTGAATTTCCGCTGCCAGATCGTCGATATCGCTCTCTGGGATGGCAACGACATGCGCCCATCCCGGGAGTTCATCCAGATCAGTTTGTGTGAGCCCCATGGTTGTCATCCTTTGGCACTGGGTGATGCGTTGAGGGAATGGGAACAAATGTGCGATAGTGGTCCGCCGTATACCATCCATGATTGGTGTCGAAGTCGATGACCACCCGTTCGGCGCCGCGGTTCACCCCTTTCTTTCTGGGATAAACGTCGAACTCATGGTAATGACCCCGGGGCAGATGTCGTTCACGGTTGTACCAAATCCGGCCGCCGACATATCCTTCAGGTGCTCTTCCGTGCAAAACCACATAATTGTAGACATCGAGAGCCCGCTGGGGGACCGCACCCAGATTGCGCTCCACCGGAGCTTTCCGCGGAGACCTGTTCATTTGCTGTCCTGGAACCAATGCTCCGGGCAAGAATAATAACGAAAGAAGAAAGACAACGTAATGTTTCATCAGAAGTACCTGGTTGTACGACAATCGGACAGACTCAAAGATAACGACATCGGGAATAAAATTCGAGGCACGGACTCATCTACTCGACCACTCGGAACCGAAGAGCGTGGACCGACGCACGGAACCAGAAGAGCGCAAAAAGAACAAATCCCAATGACTCAAACGGAATCATGGAAGGATCTCCACCGATCGTCGCATAACGGAGGACATCGGTGTGCCAGGTGAGCGGATTGAACCAGGAAATGCTCCGGAGCCAGGCCGGCATTGTCTCGACGGGGTAAAAAATGCTGCTGACAAACATCAGGATAAAGTAGATGGCGTTGAGGAGAGTGTTGAACGTGTCGTTCCGCCGGATCCTCAATGCAAAGAACGTCAAAAAGAAGAACCACCCTGCTGTTCCAATCACAACGACGATGATCAACAAGCCAAGCCTTTCCCAGAGAATCGCGATGTTCAACGCGAGAGCCCCCACAGCAATGGTTAGCGCGGCCTGGACCAGAGCCATAAGCGAATTGAAGAGGATCTTTCCAACGAGAAACTCCCCGCGGGTCATCGGATAGGTCAGAAACTCGTAGAAGATACCGTTGTCGCGATCGACGAAGAATCCGTACGCTGTGTTGATTGCGATGCCGAATGCGGACATCGCAAGGACGCCGGGGAGGAAGAATGCGTTATACGACAGGCGCTCGTGACCGAGTTGAACGCCCTGGCCGAACGCCGAATTGAAAGCGAGCCCAAAGAGGAGAAGATAGGCAAGCGGAATAAGCAGATCATAGAAGATCCAGATCAGGCTGGTCGACCGGATCTTGTATTCTCGGTACATCACAGCCATGATCATGGTCATGGATGACCCTCTTTTGGAGAGGAGCCACCGAGCAATTCGACATACGCATCCTCGAGTGTGGCTCCATGCATCTCAAGCGCGACGATGGGGCAGCGCGCGGCGAGCTTTCCGATGGCTTCAAGGACATCCGCACGCGCGAGCGGGACGCTCATCGTAACGGAGTCCCGGTGGCGCGAAATCGTCGTCGGAGCGAGGGAGCGCAGCGTGTTGAACACGTCATCGTTCAGAGGACGAAACGTGATGCTGATATCGATCAGGTCTGAAACACGAGCGGTGATCGCATTCAGATCGCCGGAGGCGACAATCCGACCGTGGTCGAGAAGGGCGATCGTGTCGCAGAGCTCTTCCGCCTCCTGAAGGATGTGGGTGGTGAGAACGACCGTCCTCCCGGCCCGGGCCTGTTCACGGAAGGCCTCGAGAGTTGAGCGCTTCGTAATCGGGTCCATCCCGGTTGTCGGTTCATCGAGGAAGACGACCGGAGTGTCGGCGATAAACGCCTTGGCCACCTGGACCCGTCGCTTGGCGCCGCCGCTGAGATCGATCACCTTCCGGGCATGGAATTCCTCGAGCCCGAACAGTGCGATCGCCTCGTCGATCTTCCGCCGGGATGCATTCTTCGGAATGTTCTGGAAGCGGGCGAACGTGATGAGGTTGTCCATGACACTGAGATAGATCTCCACGGCATTTTCCTGGAGGACTGCACAGATGCGCCGGCGGATTTCAACGGGGTGCCGGACAACGTCAAATCCAAGGACTGAAACGTCCCCCGACGTCGGGAGAATCAATGTCGTGAGAACCCGGAGAAGCGTCGTTTTACCAGCACCGTTGCGGCCGAGAAGGCCGAACACCTCACCTTTTCTCACGGTCAGATTGATTCCCGTGAGTGCTGCAACCGCTCTCGATGTGCCGGCGCGATAGGCTTTGTGAAGGCCCGTGCACCGAACGGCAATCTCATCAGTTTCCAGGTTCATTTTCGACTTCAAGTCCCCACGCTAACCTGCTGCGTTTCAACGACCGTGATTTGAACGTCCCTGTGAATATATGAATTTTGTAACATTTTCACCCCGATCGCGTACTTCGATATAGTGATGGTGTATCCATTCGGTGCATACGGCTAAAAAAGGTCGGATCGTGGCGACGACTGCCTGCTGAATGCCTATGGCATCGAACTATGTGATGGAGGATTCGTTCCAACGCTATCTCCAGAGGAACATCCATGAAGACGCACCTCTCCCTCTTGTTCATGGTCCTTCTGCTCGTCGCGTACTGCCGGGCAGGGGAGCAGACGGTCCTTTCGCTGCGCGATTTCACTGAAACGGAATTGAAATCCGGCGGCTTGTCTCTGACACAGCCGACGACCGTCCATATCCGTGCTCTCGGCGGTGGAGATGAAGAGGGCTGGGGATCGAAAACGAACTCCATGTTTGCGTACGGCTGGATCATCAATGCAGAATCGAAAGAGGTCGTCTGGGAGATGACGCTGCGAAACACGTCCTCCTCGTCCGACGACAGGAAATTCGACGGTTCAATCATTCTTTCTCCCGGCAAGTATGAAGTCTACTTTACGGCATACGCCTTCGTCGAGCATTCTCCCTTCTCCCAATTCCAGGTGAACGTTGATCACCGGAATACTCCGCTGTTCGGTGGTCCGTCGGAATCGAAGCACGACTTCTTCGGTTGGCTGAAGGACCTCTGGTCTGGAGATGTGAAACGTGATTTCTACAAGCGCGCTCCGCACTGGGGGATCGATCTGCTTGTGGACGAATCGATCGCTCCGTCAATCTCGCAATTCACTCCGCCGCTTGCTGTACCCGATCTTGTTTCTCACGCCATCGGGTTGGGCGATAACCAGTGCATCCGGATCGCGTTCGAGCTCAGTGAGCAAACCACGCTGCACCTGTACGCGGTCGGGGAACGCGGGAGAGAAAACGAGCTGCCTGATGGCGGCTGGATCGTCAACCTCGCCGACCGGAAGCGTGTTTGGGAGATGGAAAACGCCGAGGTGACATATGCCGGCGGTGCTTCGAAGAACATCGACTTCCGCGGCGATGTCACGCTCGATGCCGGCCAGTACCTCCTCTATTATATTACCGACAACAGCCATTCGATGGACGATTGGAACCAGGCGCCGCCGTACGATCCGTTGGACTATGGCATCAGCGTGTCTATACGCGATGAATCGGAGCGCTCGAACTTCAAACAGATCCCGTACGACGATTATAGCAACGTGATTGTGAGTCTTGTGCGGCCGGGGGACGAAGAGCATCACACGGACGGATTCTCTCTGAAACAGGATGCCGACCTCCGTGTGTATGCGATCGGCGAACGGTCGGGCGGCAGACGTTCCATGGCGGATTTCGGTCAGATCATCAATGCGCGGACCCGCGCAAAAGTGTGGACCATGGATGTCGAGCGGACATCGTACGCGGGCGGGGCACCGAAAAACAGATACATCGACGAGATCATTCATCTCCCGAAAGGGAACTACGAGGTTTCCTACACGACAGATGATTCTCATAGCTACGACGACTGGAACGATGACCCGCCCTTCGACCCGTCGCACTACGGGATCACCGTGATGGGGGTGGGACCGAAGTTTTCGGCCTCGATCGTCGGGAAATATGTCGAGGAGCGCGACAGAAGCATCATCGCGCAAATCATCAGGCCCGGCGATGACGAAGACCGGACCTTGCACTTCAGGATTGACAAACCCATGCGGGTTCGGATCTACGCCATCGGCGAGGGGATGGGGAGGGAAATGTACGACTACGGCTGGATCGAGAACGCGAAGACGGGCGACAATGTGTGGGAGATGACATACCCGATGACGTTCTATGCCGGAGGGGCGAGAAAGAACCGGATGGTGAATACGACGCTGACGCTTGAACGCGGCGACTATTCCCTCCGTTGGAAGAGTGACGACTCGCACTCGTACAACGACTGGAACTCTGACCCGCCGGACGATCAGGACTACTGGGGTATCACGGTATTCCGCGATGAAGGGGAGGACTTTGCACCGAGGCCCGCAGTGCCGCAGGAACCCGACGAGCCGGCGATGCCCGCCGTTCCACCAACGCCTGGGCATCGGATACCGCCTGCTCCAAGGCCACCAAGGAGATGACGGCGGCTGGGAGATGGGTTGGGAATTGGCGTTTTTCTCTGATATCCCCCGGATAACTTGACATTGCTCTTCTTCAACGGTACTTTGAATACGTTGAAACGCGTCCTTCCCTGAAAGAGGCGTGTTGATAAGCGAGCGTAGAAGGAAGAACCTCTTTCGTCCTGATGCAGGACGGGAGAGGTTTTTTCGTTCCTGGCGAAAGCAAACGATCTCCACGTCGCCCTGACGAATTTCGGTGGCAGAAGTTCCCTTATCACGCCTTACACTAATCCTGGAAATCACCCATCATGCTTGAATCCTTTCTTCTCATCCTGACGATTACCGCCATTATCGTGGTAGGGATCTGGCTCTCGCTCGGCTCGATCTACAGCATCGGACCGACACAAGTGGGACTTGTCCGCAAACGGATCGGAAGGAAACTTCCGGACGATAATCCCGTCGCATTCAGCGGCGAAGCCGGCTACCAGGCCGATCTCCTGATGCCGGGTCTTCGGTTCAAGTTCTCTCCGTTCTTCGCGGTGACGAAACATCCGTGGGTGCAGGTTCCGGCCGGACAGATCGGGGTTGTCATCGCCCAGGTCGGAAAACCGTTGCCGATCGGCGCCAAGTCCGCTGCATATAAAAATGAATTTGGCGATTTCTCGGACTTCCGCGCGTTTGTCAAGGCTGAAGGCCAGAAGGGTGTGCAACGCCCCGTGCTCGCTCCCGGTACTCTGGCGCCAGTGCATCCAGTGGCATTTCTCGTGATCACGAAGGCGATGGTGTATGGGATCCCCGTCTCAGAAGATCTGCGCAGGGGGATCAAACAAAGCGAAATATCGTGCGAGGCCTTCGGTCTCACCGATACCCAGTTGGAGGTCACCCGCATCGAACCCCATGCGACGGAGGGAGGGAAAGTCGTGGATATGATTGGGGTGGTTACGACGCTCGATGGCGATTCTCTTCCGGCCGATGATATCGCAAGTCGATTAGGTGCGTTTGACGACATCAGGGTATTGGAAGAAGAAGCCCGCCGGGAAGGGGCTGCCCCTCTCTCGAACTCAAAACTCATCGAAACAATTCTTGGAAACAAAAACGGCCAGCACAAGAGCTACCAGGATTTCCAGGCGTTCCTTGACAAGGGAGGAAAGATCGGGCTCCAGCACGATCCTCTCCTCTACGGGGCGTATAACCTCAATCCCTTCCTTGTGCGCGTCGAGCAGGTTCCCATGCTCGTCGTTGAGCAAGGACAAGTGGCGGTGGTGAAATCGTATGTTGGTCGCCCCACCGAAGACACGTCCGGCGCGGACTTCAAATTCGGCAGCCTCGTCCGACCGGGACATCGCGGGATCTGGGAAGAGCCCCTCAGAACCGGGAAGTACACCATCAATCCCAGGATCTATCAGGCGGAGATTGTCCCCACATCGATCCTCAACCTGAATTGGTCCACCGAGACATCGGAGGCTCACAAGCTCGATGAGCGACTGACCTCGATCGTGGCGAAGAGCCGGGAAGGCTTTCAGTTCAGCATCGATCTCCAGGTGCTCATTCACGTGCCTGACACGCAGGCATCGCGCGTCATCTCGATGGTGGGGAGCATGAAGAACCTTGTCGATGAGGTTCTGCAGGCGGCGGTAGGAAATCTGTTCCGTGACAAGCTCGGTGGAATGCCGGCCATCAAGTTCATCGAGACCCGGCAGATGGTGCAGGAAGAGGCGATGCTGCATATCGCAAAGCAGCTCGACGTTTATGAGGTGGAGACGAAAGGCGTGTATATCCAGGATGTCGTCTATCCGCCGCAGCTCGTGAAGGTCCTCACCGAGCGGGAAATCGCGAATCAGGAGGTTCAGACGTACAAGATGCAGCAGACGGCGCAGGAGCAACGCATCGCGACAGAGGCGGCCACCGGGAAGGCCGACATGCAGAAGCAGCTTGCCCAATCGGAAGTCGGGATCACGATCAAGAAGAACAATGCCGACGCCCGGGTGCAGGAGGCGCGCGGTGAGTCGGAATACGTCAAACAGACGGGGACCGCGCAGGCGGACGTCATCCGCGTCCAAGGGGTCGCGAAAGCGGAAGGATTCAAGGCGCAGAACGAAGCGATCGGTCAGGTCGGCACGATGCTCGTCAACGTCGCGACGGTGCTCTCCGACAAGAACGTAAAGATCGTCCCCGACATCCTGGTGACCGGCGGCGGCAGTTCCGTCGATGGTCTCGCGGCAACGCTGACGAAACTGTTCGGCGGGAAGGCGATCGAATCACCGAAGAAAGAGAAATAATCAACGGCTACGCGATGTTCCGAACGGAGAATCTACATGAACATAACGCCGGAGAATTGGAGTAGCATCGAAAAGGAAATCAGAGACGCAGGAATTCAGGAAACAATCTATGACGAGAAGGGCTTTCTGAAGACGATTGTCTCCAAACGGGGGACGCGGTATGATCTGCCGGTGGACATCCTTGCACAGCTCGTCAATTCCGGCGCCGTGAAGTTCACGCTGGGAAGGAAAGGGAATACCCCGGAAATGAAGTGAGAAAAACGATCGACGGGGAGAACGAAGGACAACCATGCAAGGAGTGACTTCATGACGGAGAGTCTTCACACAATCGCCAAGATGATCGACCATTCGTTGTTGCACCCGACACTTACCGATCGGGCGCTTGTCGACGGATGCGCGATTGCCCGAACCTATGACGTGGCGTCTGTCTGCATCAAACCGTACGCAGTTCCAATGGCGGTCAGGGAACTGAAAGGCTCGAATGTGGCAGTGGGCACGGTGGTGGGATTTCCCCATGGCAACAGCCACGTTGAAATCAAGGTCAAGGAAGCAGAGCGCGCAGTTGCCGACGGCGCGACGGAACTGGACATGGTCGTGAACATCGGCAAGGTGCTGAGTCTGGATTGGCAGTATGTCAGTGACGAAGTGCGGAAGCTCAATGCCGTCGCCGTCAAAAACAAGGCGATCCTGAAAGTGATCTTCGAGAACGATTTTCTCAATAAGGATGAATTCAAAACCCGCCTCTGCCAGATCTGCAACGAACATCAGGTGGCGTTTGCAAAAACCTCGACGGGCTACGGTTTTGTGAAGCGCGAGAACGGGATGTACCAGTATAACGGCGCGATCGATCACGATCTGGCATTGATGCGGGATACCTGCATCGAGCGTGTCCTGATCAAGGCGGCCGGAGGGATCCGGACGCTGGATGACGTTCTCCGCGTCCGGGCGCTCGGCGTTGCTCGCGTCGGGGCAACGGCCACGGCAGCGATTCTGGATGAAGCGAAGAAACGCGGATACCGGTGATCGAACGTGCGGTGAGATACACCCTGCATGTTGCCGTCGTCTTTCTGACCGCAGGATCGATTTCATGTCGGAGCGACTCCGCCGGTCCCGGCACCGACAACGGACAGTCCTTCCTGCTGAAGATCTCTGTCAACAATGCTTCGGGGACCCCCGTTTCCGGCCTCCGGATCAGCGCGTGGAATCTCATCGCCCCTGCCCCGCAGTCCAAGGGGCTCAGCAAAGCAGCGCAACCGAATACTCCGCTTGCGTCGTCCATTCTTCCGTTCGGGGTTGGCTCATTGGCAAAAATCACCCTTGGCGTCTATGAACTGGACGGGCGCCTGGTGGCGTCTCTGGCCACTGACCGAATCTCCGTTCCGGGACGCTACAAGACAACTCTGAGTATCGTTGAATCCGTTCCAACCCGCGTCTTCAAATGCCGACTCATTGCCCAGGATACCGGAACGGGCGCAATATTGTTCCGTGATTCCATCTATGCCGTGCTCTGGCAACCTGATGCGACACAAAGCATCCTTGGTTGGACCGGCCCGGACGGAGGATTCGAAACGCGGGACACACTGATGTTCCCGAATCTTCTTGCCTTACCCCCGCTGGGCCAAACCGATGCCACAGGAACTCACGTGGGCTATTTCACGCTGTCGGACTCGGTGGTGATTACGATAACGGATACCGTCACTCACGGGAGTCAGCAAGTGAGAAGCGCAGTCAAAAAGGGAGTGAACACCATTGTCGTGGTGTGGAATCCCGCAAGCCCGTCAATCATTCCGGACGCCCGTCCGGTATCCTCAGCGCAGCCCCCCCGTGGCGTTGTCACGGTGGCGGGGCCCGGCGCTGTATGGGCGCTCGATCAGAACTACCCAAACCCATTTGACTGACGACGCGCGTCGGGTGAAGATTCGATCATTTCGGCGGACACCTCAAGCACGAGGTTGCGACAGACGTTTCAGGCGGTCCAGGCACTCATCGAAGGTACTCCTGAGTACGAAGCGCTCCCACGAGCGCGCGGAGGATACCGGTAGCGTACGCGTGGGGGGTCAGAGAGAACGGTGAAGGTCGTACCGTTGCTCCGTGACGGGCTTCCCAAAGGTCGTCGATATCTTCTCCTCCGTCAGCTCGAAACCGTGCCGCTTGTAGAGAGACGCTGCCGCCTTCAGCTCATGTGTCGTCCACAAATATGCCGACCGATAGCCCGATTGATGGAGCGACTCCATGAACAGGTCCATGAGTTTCTTCCCCAGCCCGATCCCCCGGTATCGCGGCTCAATCAGAAAATAGCGCAGCTGTGCGGCGTTGTTCTCGCGGTGCATGCGGAAGAGCGTCCCGACGATATGTCCCCCGTGCTCGCAGAGCCAGACCCGGTTCATCCCGGTCTCATTGTTTCGGTAAAACTCCAGCAGGCCGGCGGCGACATAGGATTCGAATTCAATCCCGTACTGATACTCCGCCGCATAGAGCGAGCCATGGAGATAAGCCACGTAGCCCAGGTCGCCCGGCGCAAGTTCTGTCCGTATCGCGATCGAGTGAAGGTCAGTGATCAAAGCTCACCTCTTTTACTTGCCATAAGCAAGTATATGGAACACACGCACGTGTGTCAACATGCGTTCTGCCTTCTCTGTGAAGAATAGACTTCCTTTTTCATAGCCCGGAGATTCTTTCGATGGATCCTCGTGCAATGGAGCCGTTCGGCTGCGCGTTGCTTGCGTATCACAATGGGCGCAAGGACGCAACAATACTCGTTCGTCGGGATGACGGGATGGAGGTTCCGATGCCGGCCGGGGCGTTTTTCCGGAACGAGGGCCAATTCAGCGATGCGGAGAGGCTCGCACTCAAACGTTGCCAGGGACACGTTCTGGATGTCGGTGCAGGGACGGGAGCGTTCGCGCTCGCCCTTGAAAAGCGCGGGTGTGCTGTTACTGCTCTTGATATTTGTCCTGAAGCGGTCGACCTCATGAGACGACGCGGCGTGAAGGACATTGTCTGTACGGATATCCTCACCTACCGTTGCGGGTCGTTCGACACGGTGATGCTCCTCGGGCATGGAATAGGAATGGTGGAATCCCTGGACGGCCTTGCGCGCTTTTTTCAACACGCACGAACGTGGCTCGGAGTTGAGGGATTCCTCATTCTCGACTCTTTGGATGTCCGAGTGACCCTCGATCCCGTAAACCTTGCCTACCACGAAGTAAACAGAGCGGCGGGTCGCTATATCGGTGAAATCCGGATGCGGTTTGAGTTTGAGGGAACGACGGGTCCGTACTTCGGTTGGCTGCAGGTGGACCCCGAAACACTGGCGCACTATGCCGAGGCAGCTGGTTGGCATTGCGAAGTGATTCATCACGATAAGACAGGGGAGTATCTTGCGGAATTGAGGAGGACGGAGGATCGTGGTGGGTAATTCTGCACGCACACCCGAATCGCGATCTCTTGGAGAACTGTTGCCAGACGGTGTATGTTACAGGGAAGGGCTCTGAAGACGAGAAGGCATCTTGTTTCATCGGGATTAGTTGCCTGGTCTCCCGGAAGCCCCGTATTGTGATGGAAATCGGTCGGAACCATCGAAGGATTCGTCGATGACATATCATAACGTCGGAGAAATCCTGCGGGCGAAGCATGCAACATATCACGAGATCTGCGAGCGACTTTCCGGCGTGACTCCGAATCAGGCGGGATTTCATCCCCCGCAGGGCGGCTGGTCCATTGCCGAAGTTCTCGAGCATGTCAATATTGTTGAGCATCAAATGCTCGCGGTGATCACCAAGCTTACGAAGAAAACAGAAGACGAACGGAAGACCGATGGCCACAGCACAATGATTGCGGTGTCTCTTCAAGCTGTTATCGATCGGAGTAAAACGGAAAAATATCAGTCGAGCGAGTCGGCCCTCCCAACGGGCACCATCGGCGTTGATGAATCGCTCAAGAACCTTCGGGACGTCGAAGAGCAGCTCGATGGGCTGCGTTCAAAACTCGAATCGATCGACCTGGCCCATGCCGTTTTCCCCAACCGTCTCTTCGGCCCGCTCACGCTCGGGGAGTGGCTCGCGTTCGTCGAGGTGCACGAGCGCCGACACCTGGGTCAGATCGAGTCCATCATGGCGTCGCCCGGATTCGCCGATCTTGGGGGTCAGACCAGGATTGCAGGATGAGGCTCTGGTCACTTCATCCAAAATACCTCGATACGAAAGGGCTCGTTGCCGCGTGGCGAGAAGGTCTCCTCGCCCAGAAAGTGCTGGAGGGGAAAACCAGAGGATATCGCAATCACTCCCAACTCATCCGCTTCAAAAACACCAAGCGCCCCGTTGCAGCCATCGGAGTGTTTCTGAGAGAAATCGCGCGCGAAGGAGACCGACGTGGCTATACGTTCAACTGGTCCAAGATTCGCACCGGTCCCGGTGGCCGGCCATTGAGGATCGCCGTTTCGGCACAGCAGGCGAAATACGAATTCGAGCTTCTCAAGTCAAAATTGCGAAAACGAGATCGGAACAAATTGAAGGAACTGGAGCGCGAGCGTCGGATTCAGCTCAATCGAGTTTTCAGTCGGAAGAAAGGGGGGATCGAAGAATGGGAGCGAACCATCCGGAGGATCTACGTGAGATCGCTGGGAACGTCTTCGCATCGCACCGTCCGCAACGATGGGTGATGTGGCTTGCTTTCTTTGCGGTTTCGCCGCTCGCCGCGCTTTCGCAGTCCAACGATATCCGCTATCTTGCTGTAAAAGGGCGGGCGGATGTCCAGGTTCCCGTGGATTACTTGAGATTGGTGTTGGAGTCTCCACGATGAGCACTGACGGTGATTTTTGAGATCAGGTGATGTTCAAGAAGGCGTCGAAAGAAGAATTCTATGGTGTTGAAGCAATCTTCAAAGATGATTCCGGCAACTGGTATTCCCTGTCGCAGGTAAAATGAAAGATACGGGTCCGAACAATCTGATGAGACATCCGTTCCGCCCTTTCCTTTTTGTCATGATGATGGGAATATGCGGCGGTTGTCATCACGGCGTAAAGGGAACGCTTGTCATCGAGAACGATACCGGGAGGGATCTTTACTGTCTGTGGACGATAGCACCGGCGGACAGCATCCGGGAAATGCCGGTATCACTCAGTGAAGATTCCCTTCACCTCGATCTGCTGAAGGATGGAGACAAGAAAAGCGTTGTCCTCCCGTCCCGGTATTCCGGGACAGACCGCGTAACCATCAGAATGTATTCACTCGACGGTGTGACCTATCCCCGGCGATATCGTCTCGAGAGTCTCACTATGACCTCGGTCCAGCGCATTGATGCCAGTGATTGGAGTCCCGTCGTCATCAAGAATATCAAGATGGGTTCGAGCGATCCATCGGCACGATAGGACTGAGTCGATCTGGGCCCGACCGGGTCGAAATTCCGGAGGATTGGATTCAGGATGCTGCAAGGTACAATTCGAATCGTCGCGCCTTTGAAGACATTCCCTGCCAATTGGCCAATCTCCCTTCCCCGCATCCCGCCCGGCATTCATTGACAATTCTTTAGTCCATTTCTATATTCCTTCACGCGCAAACCCACCGAAGCACAGGCGATCCACAACGCACCGTATTCGTGTCTGCAAACAATTGCAGCGTAGCGATATCCACAACCAGGCCATCACTCTCACTATGGAAACTCCCGTCTTATCCGACCCGGAAATCTTCCCGACAGACGAAGTTCTCACTGAACATCTCGGGAGGGCAAAGGCTTCGTTTGATTCTCTCTTCGACTATAATCACACAACCTTCCCGGAATTCGAGGAACGATGGAAGTACTACAATGATGGGAAGAGCTGGTTGATGAACGTTTCACGAAAGAAGAAGACGCTCTTTTGGCTTTCTGTGAAGAACAGGTCATTCCGCACCACATTCTATTTGAATCCGAGAGGAGCGGAATGCGTAAGCGGGACGAAAATCCCGAAGGAGCTCAAGGCACAGTTCAAAGCTACGGAGGGGAAGAAGTTTCGGGGGATCACCGTCGCGATTACTGCGAAGAAAGATGTGGAGATCTACAAGGAACTCCTGAAGTTGAAGATGGCGACAATGTAGACCGGAGAGCGCCATGACCACCAGAACAATCAAGGCAGACCTGGCAGAACTCAGTTCTGAACGTCCAAGTGTAAAATATCGGCGGGCGAAACAGTGCGTCGCGATCGCGAGGGAACATCCCCGGCAGCTGTATCCCTACCTCGGATATTTCGTCGACCTTATGAAGAGTGACAACAACATCCTGAAATGGACGGCGATTGATGTTGTGGGCTATCTTTCGCAGGTGGACACCGGGGCACAGATTCGTCGCTGCCTGGAGTGTCTCTCCGACTTTCTCAGCGGCGGGAAGCTCATCACGGCGAACCACGCGATCGGGGCCCTTTCGCACGTTGCCCACGCGCGGCCGCGATATCAGGACCGGGTAACCCAGGAGCTTCTCAACGTCGAATGCTATTCCTATGAGACTGACGAGTGCAGGAATATTGTCCTGGGGAAGGTCATCGAAGCCTTTGGGCTGGCGTTCGATCGGGTGAAAGAGAACAGCCAGGTGCTTGCGTTCGTCGGACGACAGATGAAGAACAGCCGATCCGCGACGCGGAAGAAGGCGGAGAAGTTCCTGAGAAATGTCGAGAAGGCCTCGGGACAGAACGAACGATAAGAACTACCGGCGATTTTCTCCCTGCGACCGCGACGCCACGTGAATTCTACAAGGTTGTACACTTGGTGTGACCATTGGAGGAATCACCGGGACAATTGAGAGCGACGACAAGGTCTATGATGATCCAACGTCGAATATCGGTACCGGGTACCGGAGTGATATCCTGTGGTGATACACGCAAGAACCTCAAGGCCCGATGAAGTCCGCTGAAGCGGACATATTCGATATGGTAAACCGTGAGACTCGGGCCTGGGATACATGCGACGCGGGGGCTCTTGTCGAGCTGTTCCATCCTGACATGGTCTGGCCTTGGCCGAAGGACGAACATGCCCACGATCCGGTCGACTGGGTGAGTCCGATGGGGCGGTACGACAGGGAACGATGGAAAGCTTCGTGGCAATCGCTGTTCGATGCCTATGCGCTCGTGCACAACCGAAGAATCATCGTGAAGATCACTGTCACGAAAGAACTCGACGGTGCCTTTGCGGTGGTCGACGTCGATACGTTATGGCGGCATCGAACCACCGGGGAAGACTTTCATTGGAAAGGACGAGCGTGCAAGATTTACACAAAAGTCGGTTCTGAGTGGAAAATGATATCTCACACCGGGCTACTGCGCTATCAGAAGCCTTAGGGTAGTGAGAATATGGGACTGTGGGACTGTGAGAGATCTCTTTCGGATACGCTTTGATGGGGTACGATGAAGAACAAGGGTGTCAAAGGACCAGCGTCCGCCAAGAACTTCAACGAGATCTTTTCCAGGCTGAAGACGATCCTCCAAAAACATTCCAGGAGTCTGACCGTAACCATCGATGCTGCCGATCACTACTGCTTGAATATTGATATCAGTCCGAAGTTCGGGAAAGGATTTCCTGTCATGTGGATTACGACGGGGAAGAGGTACGTGAGCTTTCATTTCATGCCGGTCTACATGTTTCCACAACTCAAAGAAGAGCTGTCGACAGCATTACGGGCCCGAATGCAGGGGAAAGCATGCTTCAATTTTGTCGCCAATGATGAGATTCTTTTCCGTGAGTTGGAGAAGCTCATGGACAGGGGTTTGCGACTGACCAAAGAGAAAGGCATTACTTCCCAAGGTGCTGGAGGCTCCCCACGATGATTCCGCATGCACGGTTTGTCCATACGAACCTGATCGCCCGCGACTGGCAGCGGCTCACACGATTCTATTGCGAGGTCTTCGGTTGCACTCCGGTTCCACCGGAGCGACATTACTCCGGCCCCGATCTTGAACGTGGAACAGGCATCACCGGGACGCAACTCCACGGCGTCCATTTACGATTGCCGGGGTTCGACAGCAATGGGCCGACACTGGAAATCTATACGTATACGATCCTGGAGAACGGCCCGAATCCGGCGGTCAACCGACCCGGGTTTGGCCACATCGCGTTCGCAGTGGTCGATGTCGAGCGTGCGCGGCGATCGGTACTCGATGCAGGCGGGAGTGACGTCGGCGAAGTGGTGACCCTCCACACGGCGACCGGAACGGCAGTCACATGGTGTTACGTCAAGGATCCCGAGGGAAACATCATCGAGCTGCAGAAGTGGGGGTAACGTCGCGGGGAAAATGGCTTCCACGAAGGATTTTCAGCGAAACAAACAAGGCAGCTTAGGCAACCACATATTTCAATCGAACCAATGATCGCATATTGCGGTTTGGACTGTAGCACCTGTCCCATCCACGTGGCAACGTTGGAGCCGGATCTGTCCCGACAACATCTCATGCGAGTGGACATTGCGCGCCAGTGCACCGAGGTGTACGGTATGCCCATGGAACCGGAGGAAGTGACGGATTGCGATGGTTGCAGTGCACAATCCGGTCGGCTGTTTTCAGGGTGTGCGAAGTGTGAAATCCGACGGTGTGCCTTCGGCAGAAATCTTCTCACGTGCGCATTCTGTTCGGACTACCTCTGCGCACAGCTTCGCGACCGATTCACGTCAGATCCTGAAGCAAAGGAACGGCTGGAGAAAATCCGTTCAGCGAAGCAATAACATCGAACGCGTTTCGACCAGACTCCCCACCGTCAATTTGTAGAAATATACACCGCTCGCGAATTTCGTCCCGTCGAATGCGATTTCATAGGTCCCCGGAGCTTCCTTCGCACGTACCAGCACCGCCACCTCCCGCCCGAAATGGAGGGAGATGGGGAGATGGGGAGAACGGGAGACTTGGAGATTAATCGTCAACGGATCAACAACATCTTCCGTATAGCAGTGTACGAGCCTGCTGTGAGTCTATAAAGGTACACGCCACTTGCAAAGTTCGTCCCGTCAAAGGCAAACGTATATTTTCCCGCGGGGTACCTACCATTGGCGAGGGTTGCCACTTTGCGACCGAGGATGTCGAATACGTCCAGCCGAACCCCACTGTTCCCTGTCCACTGTCCACTGATCACTGTTCTTGGATTGAACGGGTTCGGATAATTTTGCTCCAGCGAGATTGAGGCAGGTAACGCGGGTCGTGCGACAGGGACATCGGTCAGGCCGAAGTAGCCTGCGGCTTTCGCCGCTGCGAAACTCAGCGGATAGGTGACCACGTCGTGCGACCATACCTCCACATACTCGCCGCCGTTCAACGCACCGTACTGAAGGAGCTGAAAATACTTCGCCACCGGACCGTCGGGATCACAGGTGCCGGGACCGCCGCCGTCGCAGCCTGCCCCTGTTCCACCATGCTTGTTGCTTTGCCAGCCAACGAAATCGGAATACTGCGCTGCCAGACTGTTCACTTCGGGGAGAATGGCATTGGCATCCAGCATGTCTGCCTGAAGCTGAACTCTCCCGGGAGCAATCGCTGACACCGCTTTCACGATCTGCCCGACGACATAGCCCACGCTGTCACCGGTGAAATTCGGGAAATCAATCCCGCGTGTCCCGGGCGGGAGAATACTCAAACCCAGAAATCGGTCCGGGAATGCCTGCGCGAATGAGGTTGCGATCGCGGTGAATCCGCTCACAACCGCCGAGTCGGAATACCCAAGACTCCTCCATCGGCTTGTATCGGCATCGGAAATTGTCGTCGGGTATGCCGGCCTGCCGTCCGGACACGTCGTCGTGTCTGTGGAAGCCGGCCGGGGATATCCGGAAGGCAATCGAAGCTCTTCGTCATACACACTGAGTCCCGGAATGTGAACAAGCGTGAGAGAGCCATACACTCCTGTTTGCTGGAAGTGCGCGGCTAAAGCGTACGCCGCCGCATTCCAGAATTCCTGCACGTTCTGGTTCCATGGCAAGGGGATGTAGGCGCTGATGCCCCGGCTTACGTTGCCACCGATCGTCCAGACATCGAAGAGAGGCGCGCTATTCGCTCCGGCAAGAGCAAGGAATCCCGAAGGCAGCGAGTGGAGATATGAGCTGTTGGATTGATAAGCTGTCTCCAACTCGATCGAAAACTTCTTCCCGTGGGACACCGCCATCTGAACCAGCGAATCGAGATATCCCCATTGCCAATCGAACTCTCCCCATGTTGTAATACTCGGAAGGATCTTCGCAATGGGGACAAAGATTGCATGTCCGGCAATATCATTCTGATATGCACTTGAGGCGGTCATCCCTGTCGCATAGGCGAGTGCCGCCGGCCGCTCGTTGCTGTTTTCGTCGAGCACATACATGCCGGTGGGCCGGGGAATTCCCGACGTGTCTGCAAGCGGCAGCCGTTGAATCGACGCCTTCATAATGACCTGCGTGTACGGATTCCACGTGTCCATCGTGAAATAGAACGTCGATGTTCCCGCGGTCACATCTCCCGTGGTCATGCGTGAAATGAAATACGGTCCATAGTCTCCGCCCGCATCCGCCAGCCTGTCGGGACCGGCGAGACTGTCGCATGCGGTCGGGTTCTGAGGAGTGACCGCACGGTGAATAAAATAGCAGTATCCGTTGTCCCTGGTCGGGTTGAAGATCGTCTGCGGAGCGCTCCAGGGTCCCCACGGATGTTCCGCCAGACGCATGTAGATCCCCCGCGGATTCTTTGGGGTATCATTGAGGCAGTTGTACAACATGATCCAGCGTTGGACGTAGGGATTCCAGTCGACACCGAGTTCGCCCATGCCATCCGCGACCTGCATCGTGCCTCCAGGCCCGGGCAGCGAATCATGGAACAACGGCTGCGCGTCAGCCTCGTTCGCCATGAACACCGGGGAGCCGTCCGGGTTGACGGAATGGAGGTACTCAATCCCGGTAGAATCGGCCATCGACCCCGATGGTTTCCTCGCGAGAAAGACGGCGCTTTTCCGGTATAAGGTATCGCCCTGGGTCCCCCAGAAATACAGATAGCCATCCTGACCGCGTCCGATCGCGGTGTTGATGAACTTGGCTCCCGGCTCCCGGGAGAAGCTGTAGAGATAGTGAAACGTGTTCGCGTCGTCGTCGGACACGGCAACGACTGTCCTCGCGGGATATCCGAGCGGCTCAGGGGGAGAAGCGGTGTCGGTGGGATTGTCGGTCCCGAAGATCACGAACATTCTCCCGCCGTCGCTGATCCCGGAGATCGGGCTTTCGTTCGTCCGGAGTCGTATCGCGGGTTGTCCGAGCGCATTCAGGACGACTGGATTCTTGTACGCGCCGATGGAGTCCGTGATGAAGTCGAGTCGAAAGCAGGGGCCCGTACTCGAATCAGAGACATACCCGATCGCATCATTGTCGAACTCCTGGCGTGGCGGATCGGTCTGACTGTTGGGGAGCCCGTTGAATTTGTTTGTCGGATGCGTATCGCCGAAAAGGAAGAACAATTTCCCGTGATGCTCGAAGGAATAGCCGTGGTCGGCCCGGACGAGCCCGTAGCGAGTCTGTGTCAGGCTCATCGTTGGCTCATGGAATTCGAGGTCCGTATCGCCGGTAACCTGGCAAATCTTCTGGATCGAACCGGGAACGAGAAGAATGGCTCCCGGTTGGTGCGGAAGGCGGGAGTTGTTTTCGTTGCTCGCTCCGGGAGAAGGGGAGTTCATGACGAGACAAGCCGAAGCCAGAAGAAGAAATTTCATTGAGCCCTCCAACAGGGTAAAACGCGTTCTCAGAATATTTCGGTGTGCGACTTTCCCCCGATCGCCCGAGAGAGCGGGCTGATTCCAGGGGATTAACGATTATGAAAGGGCTTCAGTTCACCTTTCGAAACCGAGGCAAATCGAACATCTCCTTCCGATCCACCAGGGTCTTTCCAGAACTATTTGTGGCGGTTTTCGGTTAAAATTCTGCATCTGTTGCACCCTCAAACAGGTGCCGGCGGTTATTACCATCGGCCAACGGAAGACGTCTTTCACCCGAGGATCTATGGCTGGCTTCGGGCAGTTGGCGACGGCAGTTTCCTCCCGACGGTGTGTAGTGTGGGTGGTTCGAATCAATCTCGAAGGGAGTCGCAAACCATGTCATTACTCGAAAGCATACATTCAGATTCGGCGAAAAATGGGGTTGCTCCCCTTCTCATCCGATTGATCGTCGGCTGCGTCTTCTTGTCCGAGGGGGTCCAGAAGTTTCTGTTCGCTGATTCTCTGGGAGTTGGCAGGTTCAGGACAATCGGGATTCCGGCTCCTGAGGTAATGGCCCCCTTTGTCGGGGTCGTCGAGATTGTTTTCGGCGGGCTCGTCATCCTCGGTCTGTTCACACAACTCGCGTCGATACCGCTGATCATCAATATCAGTGTGGCCATTGGTACGACGAAGATTCCAATGCTGCTCCACAAGGGATTCTGGGCCATGGCTCACGAGGCGCGGGTGGACTTTTCGATGCTCCTGGGTTCGGTCTTCCTTCTCATCGTTGGTGGCGGGTTGTGGTCGATCGATGCGTGGAACGCACGTCGACGCGAGGCCAAAACCCCGCAAAGGCATTCGGCGTGAAAGAGATTGCCCTGCTCTTCTTACGGTTGGGGTCAACGGCGTTCGGAGGTCCCGCCGCTCACATTGCGATGATGGAGGAGGAGGTCGTCAAGCGAAGGAAGTGGTTGTCGCACGAGAAGTTTCTTGATTTGCTCTCCGCAACGAATCTGATCCCGGGCCCCAACTCCACGGAAATGGCTTTGCATATTGGATACATTCGTGCAGGATGGCGGGGCCTCCTCCTTGCCGGACTCTGTTTCATTGTTCCGGCTGTCCTTATCACGCTCTTGATTGCGAACCTCTACGTCCGCTATGGATCCATTCCGGAGTTGCAGCCGTTTGTCAACGGGATCCGCCCGGCGATCATCGCCATTGTCGCTGCCGCCGTAATCCGGTTGGGGCGGCCCATGATCAAAAACCATTTCGCCATCGCGCTCGGTGCTCTTGTCGTGATTCTCAGCCTGGTCGGCGTGGACGAAATCCTTCTTCTCTTTGCTTGCGGCGCCATCGGGCTCTTCTGGCGATACAAGAACAGGCTGATCCAGAGTCTTAGCGGTCTGCTGACGCTGCTCCCCTTTTTTGCAAACGGTGATCCGGGGGTTTCGCAGATCTCGCAGACCGCAGGAGGTGTGACCCTGACCGGGCTCGGACTGTTCTTCCTGAAGATCGGTTCGATCCTCTACGGCAGCGGCTATGTCCTTGTAGCATTTCTTCAGGGCGGCCTTGTGGATTCAAGGCACTGGTTGACGCAGTCCCAACTGTTCGACGCGATCGCGGTCGGTCAATTTACTCCCGGGCCGGTGCTCTCGACGGCAACGTTTGTCGGCTATCTCCTCCTCGGCATTCCCGGAGCCTCGATTGCAACGGCGGGAATTTTCCTCCCGTCTTTTGTCTTTGTTCTCATCAGTAACCCCGTTGTCGCGAAACTTCGTTCATCTCCCATCATGAGCGGCTTCCTCGATGGAGTAAATGCCGCGTCCCTGGCGTTGATGATCGCTGTAACCATCAAACTCGCCGTTGCATCAATAACGGGGATCGGTCCGGCGATCGTCGCTCTTCTTGCTGCAGTTGTCGTCCTGGCGTGGAAGGTTCACCCCGCATGGATCGTCATCGGCTCTGCAGGCCTCGGATGGCTCCTCTCAACTTTGCGAACCTAGTCGCATATTCTCCTCGCACATTGGCCTGAGATTCATCGTCGGGAACGACTGTCGAATAATGCAACGCTCACTGCCATTCTACATTCGCGCCCTAGATCTTCACTTGAAGGACCCGGATTCGCATCAGAGGGTGCCGGTCGCCGAATGACGAACAGACATGGTTCACACCGACTTGACGCGTCCCGCGAATGTGAGACAAAGCAGCGGCAACGAAGCGGATGTCCGTCGGTCTGTGGAAGGATGTGTTTGCGGGATGCCTCTTGAATGTGCGACCGATCATTGCCTTTCCCGCCCGTCATGGGTACCTTAGCTACACTGACAGGTCATAGACGATGAAAGCTCACACCGCATCCCCACATACTCCCGTTCGCGTCGGCATCAAGAGCTTCGACAAATTCATCGAAAGGTATCACACCGATCATCCTTCGCTTGTTGAATTGCGGACGTCACGCGATCCGGCGTCCGTGCTGAGCGCTGCTCTGGAACGCGCCGGCATGGGCACGAGAAATGCCACCGATCTGCTGGAATGCATCCATCTCAACCCGGGGTTCGGTTTCGTCGACGTCTATCATCTCTCCAATACGCTTACCATATCCCGCAAGCCGTGGGTGGCATTGTTTGAGCATTATCTTCCCCGGTGGAACTGCGAGTCCGAGAAAGGGATGGCGATGCTCGCCCGCCGACAATGCCGTCGGCTTGTTGCCATGAGCCAGTATGCCAAGAAAACGCAGGCGTCGAAGCTGCGGCGATTTCCGGCGATCGAAGAGACGGTCATGAAGAAGGTTGTTGTCGTGCCGCCGGGTCAGAAGATACTGGTCAGTCCCTCCCGGGTTCGTTCCAGGGATTCCGAGGAACTCATGTTCACATTCGTCGGCGGCGATTTCTTCCGTAAGGGCGGCCGGGAGATTCTGCAGGCCTTTGATGCGCTCATCAGGGAAGGCGAAAAAGTCCGTCTGACGATCATATCGACGCTCGACACGGGCGATTATGCTTCGCGATCGACACCGCGCGACGCCGAATGGGCGCTCGGTATGATGCGGGGGATGGGACGCAACGTTACGTACCAGCCCTCACTGGCGCACCGGGAAGTCCTTGACCTCTTTCTTCGCTCTGACGTCTCTCTCCTTCCGACGTACCACGATACCTACGGCTTTTCGCTCCTGGAATCGCAAGCTGCGGGATGCCCTGTGATCTCCACCGATTGCTGTGCCCTTTCGGAAATCAACGACAACGACATCGGCTGGATGATCCGAGTCCCTATCGATACTCTCGGCGATCCACACATCGAGACTGCTGAACAGCGGGCTGCCTTCTCAAAGACTGTTTCCGAAGGAGTGTATGCGACCGTGAAGGAGATCTGCAGGAACCCCGATGCCATACCGGCAAAGGGCGCCCTTGCACTCCGCAGGATTTCCCGTATGCATGACACCACCCGGATTCGCGACGCGATCGAGGCGATCTGCATCGATGCTGCGCGCGGCATATCAGCTCCCGATTAAGTCCCAATTCCTCAGAAGTTCCTCGCGTTTGGGCAAAAACTCACTGGCCCGGTTATGCCGACGGAACCACCAGACCCTCTTCCCTGTTTCCTGAGTAGATGATTTCGCCTCGCGTAGCGAGAGCAGACACGTCGGTCATTTCGGGGAGGTCTTCATGAGTCGATTTGGAGTTCTTGTCGTTCTCTTTGGTGCCTTCATGATTTCTTCGTGCGCGAAGAACCAGGTGGGGATTATGGAAAAGGAGTTTACCTATAGTGGCGGCGGGGTTTCGATGAAGGGATACCTTGCCTATGACGGCGACGTCCAGGGAACACGCCCTGGCGTACTGGTCGTCCCTGAGTGGTGGGGGCAGACGGATTATCCCCGTGCACGTGCCAGAATGCTTGCGAAACTTGGCTACGTCGCACTTGCGGTCGACATGTACGGCGACGGCAAGACCGCCGACAGTCCGGCCGTTGCAGGGAAACTCGCTTCCGAGGTCATGCAGAACATGGTCACTGCGAAAGGCCGCTTCGTCGCCGCCTACGATCTTCTGAAGGGTCAGCCGGAATGTGATTCAAGCCGCATTGGAGCGATTGGATATTGTTTTGGGGGAGGCGTTGTTCTCAATATGGCGATGCTCGGGGTTCCGCTTGCTGGTGTCGTCAGCTTTCACGGCAGCCTTCCCGGCCAGCCGCCTCCGGGTGCTGAACCGACGAAGGCGAAGCTCCTCGTCTGTAATGGCGCTGCCGATCCGTTCAACCCGCCGCCAACAGTAGCCCGTTTCAAGACGCTGATGGATAGTCTCAAAATCGAATATACCTTCATCGACTATCCGGGCGCGAAACATGCATTTACCAATCGGGAGGCAGACTCTCTGGGGAAACTCTTCAACCTGCCGATCGCGTACAATGAATCCGCAGACAAGGAATCCTGGGCGGCGATGCAGGACTTCTTTACGACGGTGTTTACGAAGAAATGACGTTGAGGCTATTGTCCTTAGAAGTCTTGTTCCTCTCATGGTTCACCCACGGCATTAACGAGCAGGTTCAAATACCTGTTGAGGGATCGAGACAAGAAACGTCAACTCGTACCCATCCACATAGGATTTGATCGGCTTGGTCCTGATTCCACCCGGCAGAGTCTGTGGCTGGGTCCAGTAGATCTTCTGCACGATGAGCTTCTGGGTCCCGTTGCCGAAATTCTGGGCCTTGCTGAAGACCATGAACTGAGAATCCGTCTGATCTCCTTCGAGATGCTGCACCGTGTTGCCGATGATCACGACTGTGGCGTCACCGGCCGGGGCGGGAAATGTGACGGGTTGAAGGGTGAGTGGACGATCGTCGCCCTCTTTCATTCCCGTGATCTCGACGGACCGGAGGGTCTGGTTGACGTACACATCGAGCCGGATGTCTTCGGAAGGCTGATAGAGAATTCCGCCGTTCCCCCGGGCTTGAAGTCGTTTGATTCTCTGAAGTGTCACTGACGCCTGATTGAATCCGGTGACAACGACAGTTTTCTTCGGAGGTAGGGAGAACAAGATGGAGCCGTCGACGTAGTTCTTTGCCTTTGAGCCCGGATCAAGCCCGAGGCATCCGCAGGGGAGAATGGAAATGGTGTCTCGTTTCCCGCCTGCGCCTGGCAACGACGCGCGGAGCTTGCTGTCGACAAGATTCGTCAGGGTGTTTGCAATAAAGAAGTTGAGTGCTTCTTCGCCGAACGATTGTCCGTCAAGATATGCCGGCTGGAGTGAAGTCGTGGCGGTGAGTGCGCCGTGAGTGGTAAACCAGCTGCTGCACCGGGTAAACACATCTATCGTTTGTCCGATCTGTCTGTCAAAATACGGGATGCCATGGTAGCGAATCCCGGTGACGTCATAGGTGACGATAAAAGAGTTCCACACCTGGTTTTCGTTCGGCGTGGTGATGTTTTGTGTTGGCAGCAAATTGGGCTGGTTCACGATCGCGGAAAAACTGACCTGGGCCTGGATGCCCGTCGAATTGGCATCGCGGGCAATTCGCGCATTGGTGCTGTCGATCCCTTGTTGGATCGCAAGCAGGACGCCATTGATGATCGCACCCAAGAAGACCGATCGTACATCGTTCGGGCGGGGTGGAGGCGGACCCTGTGCCGGGGGTTGGGCGAGGGCGACGGTGGTGATGGTCAGAAGGACCAGAGTGATGATGGAGCGGCGGGCATTGGCGCGCGCGGGCATGAGACCTCCTCCTAGAATTGCGGAATAGGGATGAAAACGGTAGTGGCGCAACTGAGAGGGAGGAAAGATCATGTGTGAACAAGATTTCGGTCAGGCCAGTTCCCAGGGAAGGCCCTGAGAAAAGAGAACCGCTACCGAGCTTCACAGGAGGAATGGTACGAAGCGTTTCGTCCCTTCCATATAACGTTTATAGTCCTCCCCGAAAAATCCCACGCATTCGCGTTCATCCGATAGAGCCGTGAGAACCAGCAACCCAATGGCAGCGACGGTTAATGCCGTTCCCCACAAATTCGGGTCCTTAAGATATGCCCCGAGCGATAGGAACATGAGCGATGCGTACATCGGGTGTCGGACATACCGGTAGAGTCCGCTGGAGACGATCACCGTTGTTTTCTCGAAGGGGTAGAGGGTGGGATTGTGGCGGCGCGAATCGATCCGCCCGTGGCGGAGGAACCGATAAGCCCCTTCGAAGACATAGAGGATGGAGACGAGCAGCGCGACCCACGAGAGGATTTGAAGGGGAGAGAATGGATCTCGAAACCAGCGGTCGATGTTCAGAAGGAGTAATGCACCAATCGCTTCCCAGGCGAAGAACCGGTAGAACCCATGAGACCGGACGTTTCGGAGGGAGTTCCAGGACACGAAAAGAAGAACGACCGTTGCGATGAGAAATGCTATGATTTTTGGGCTGGTCAAAGTCGAGGGCCTTTTTATTCAAATGGAGTGAATGGGCTTCCTGCTACTGAGCAGGAAGCATTCTATTGCGATCTAACCCACGTAGGTGGCACCGGCGGGATTGGGCTCCTCGATTCGCGCACGCGGACCACAAGGTATCTCTCGCTGAAGGGTCCGAAGTAGCCGACTGCCAGATTTTAGTGACAAATTGACACACGTGCCAGTCAAATGCGTCTGGCACATGTGTCTGGCACACGTGTCTGGCTCGCGAGCTTGGCCTGTGCTTCGCACCAATTCCGCTATTTCGCCGCCGAACCCGCTTCAATTGTCGAGGCCGGAATGTTCCAGCCCGAAACTACATAGTGTAGCTTTTCGGGTACCCCCCCTGATTTGCATGTCAGACCCACCCTGACTTTCGTCGACTCTCCGGGGAGCAAAGAGAAATAATTGTCGCTATATGTCGAGCTGAGGACTTCGCTTTCCTCCTGCAGTCGGACCCTGATAAAATAGCCGATGTGCGATCCTGTGTTTTTCACCGTGATCGCCCCATCTGATCCTTCCGCTCCCTTTGCATACGTTACCGTAAGGTCGGCTGTCGGCATCCGATCCATGTCTTCGAACAGATTCGCGTACTCTTCCAGGTTCCCGCTCTTGCTTACACCGATCGGATACATGAGGCTCGACACGAGCTTCCCGTCGGGGTCCTTCAGTTCAACGGACAGGAAGAACGATGTTCCCGCCAACGCGGTAGGAATGGCAAAAGCGATATGTCCCACCTTTGTCGAACGGTTCTCCGGCGTGGACGCATCGCCTTTCTGCGCAGACAACTCGCGTCCGTCGATGCCGAGGATCCTGGCCTCATATGAATAATCCTTCACGGGAGAATACGTGTCGTTCAGCAAATAGATATCCGCGGAAAATTCTTCTCCGGCCTTCCAGATATACCGTTCGAAGTCCGCGCCCACGTGAATAGGTCGCGAAGCACGCTTCATATAATAGTAGGATGGTTTTGGCGTTCCGTACCAATCGACCATCGACCACGAAATGCACGGCCAGATGTCATTGAACTGCCAGATGAGAAGACCGCTATTCCGGAATTTGTTCTCACGGCAGAACTCCATGTTGAAGGCGTTCGCAAGCGCCTGAGACAATTCACTTTTGCGGATGAAATCATCTGTCGTCGTCGGAGCTCCGTATTCGTCCGCGTATCGTGAAAGCTTCATCAGGTGCTGGAAGCGGACATTGTACTCTCCGTGGTACTCGATGAAGGTTGTGTCGGGGGGCCAGAGATAGGATGGCGGAGTGAACTTCCTATAATTCTCCGGAACCGGGAACGTGTTCATGCCGGCTTCGCTGCGGAATGGGCGGACAATCCTGTAGTCGGTGTAGGGTTTCAGCCCGTGCCACACCGCCCAGTGATGGTCGTCTCCCTGGTATGGTGAAGCGCGGTGAAATTCACGCTGCGGATCGAGACTCTTCAGCAAGGAATCCAGCGCGTCGATCACAGACTTACTTCCGGCATCGTCCGGGTCGAACTCATTCCCGCCGCACCAGAACGTCAGGCTCGGATGATTCCGGAGCCGGAGAACCGCCGAGGCCGCGCCGTCAAGGAAATTCTCCCGGTCGATCTTCGAAAAGCTCCGGTTGCTCAAAAATTCCTGCCACGCGAGGATCCCGTACTGATCGCACAACTCGTAGAAATCATCGGTTTCATAGAGCCCGCCGCCCCAGACGCGAAGAAGGTTGAATCCCGCGTTACGCGCAAGCGAGAGAAGCCGATCGTAGCGGCTTCTGTCCAGGCGCAGGAGCTGGTCAATGGGAATCCAGTTGCCGCCTTTCGCAAACATCTTCTTCCCGTTCACTTGAAATGTCCAGGGATACGAGCCGACCACCTTGCCCATGACATACTGGCTCCCGACCTGTTCTTTCATGGTCTTCAGGAACTCGCCGATGTTTTCATTCTCCACCAGCTTCAGCTCGCGAACGCCGAACTGTGTCGAGAGCCGTTCCGATGCATCGCCGCCCTGTTGACACCAAGGCGTTCAGAATGTAAAGATTCTGCTCTCCCATCCCGTTCGGCCACCAGAGTTTCGGGTTCGCGATCGTGACCCGAGAGGCTGACTGTCCGGGATTCTCCCGGCTTCAACGCAACAGGCTGATGAAACTCGGCGACAGCCTTCCCGGTTCCCTTTTCCTGAATCGACCCTGAAAGTTCACCGGAGATAGAAGCATCGGAAAGATTGTGCAGGTCAAGGTCGACCGAGCATTCCGCCCGTTTTGTGGAAGGGATGCGCGTTCGGATATAGGGATGATCGACTCGGATCGGGCCGGTTACGCGCAGCTTCACCGGCTGCCAAATGCCGATGGGCACGCCGTGTGGTCCCCAATCCCAGCCGTACAAGCATTGGGCGATGGAGTAAAGCTGGGGACGTGGCGTGTCCCACGTCAGCCCGCGGGCCATCTCATTCATGCGGGAGTCCGGCGGCGCTTCGAGCCGGACAACCAATGAATTCTCTCCGTCATACTTGAGGATATTGCTGACGTTGAATGATCGCGGGTTTAACATCCCTTTGAGGTCTCCGACGCGCTGACCGTTCAGCCAGACCTCTCCTTGAAACGAAGTCCCTTCGAAGACGAGGTCGATCCATTTTCCCTTCAGCTGATCGCCCGTTCGAAAATTTCTGAAGAACCACCACTCTTTCGCTTCGACCCAGAGAGACTTTTCGTTGTCATAGCCGTAATAGGGATCGGGAATCTCGCCCGCATTGAGGAGCGCTGTCCGCACGGTGCCCGGCACGGTGTACGGGATGCAATCCTGCGGGATGTTGCCGGGGACTTCAAGGTGCTTCGTCAGGCCGATTCCGATGGAGTAGTCTTTCATGAGCCAGGGACCCGTCAAATCGATGCCTTCGGTGGTCCGACCGGTTTGCTGAGCATGGATCGTCGGGACAAAGGCAGCGAGGGACAGCGTGAAGCTGAACAGGAGAGACAACGCTGTTCTGCGGAACAATGAGTTCATGGAGAAATCGCCTCCTCGATCAGACTGATCGTGATTGAGTTTTGGAGCCTTTGCAGGGTGGGAAAAGGGACGATGAAAGCTATTGGGAAAATAGGAGGGAATCAAATGGAACATCCCCGATGGACCCCGTGTTGAAACCGAAAGTCCCCATCTCCTCATGAAATCATTCTCTGCCCTCGTCTTCGGTGTTCTGGTCTCTCTTTCTTCCGCTGACGCTCAAACCGTCCGCTTCGAACATCTGACGGTTGCAGATGGGATCTCCCAGGATATCGTCACGTGCATTGCTCAGGATGATCAGGGGTTCTTATGGTTCGGGACGGAAGACGGACTGAACAGGTACGATGGATCAACGGTCGCTGTCTTCAAGCACGATCCTCGGGACTCCACCACGCTCGTCGGAAACGATGTGTCTTGCCTGCTGCCTGCCGCCGGTGGCGACGTCTGGGTCGGGACAGCAACGGGAGCTGACCTGTTCGAAGCCCGGTCCAGGAAGTTTCATCACTATGCAATTCCGAGCCACGGCAATCAATACTCGACGAACTGTTTTTGCAGAGGCGAGGATTCCGTCCTCTATGTTGGAACATCCGGAGGGCTGTTTCGTTTCGCGAACGGTGTGATGGTTCAAGCCAGCGTCTCCGGATCGCCGATGGCCCAATTGGTCTGGGGTCTTCTCGCGGACTCGAACCTGATCTGGCTGGTCGACACGGCCGGACTTCATTGCTACACGTCGGACGGGGGATCACTCCGGCCAGTCCCCCTTCCGCGCGAATTCGACATCTTTGACGGTGCTGTCGTGTCGCAGGTCTTGCGGGGCACGGACCGCGGTTTCTGGGTGGCAACCGGGAGAGACGGGGTGTACCAATTCGACCGTGACTACAAATTCATCAGGCACTTTTATGCAAATGCTCGAAGCCCATTCACGATTGGAGACAATGCTGTCAGGACGATGATCCAGGATCACGATGGCGCTCTCTGGTTCGGCACGATGTCGGGTCTTGAGCGGTTCGATCCCCGTGCCGGATATGTCACGCACTTTCATGCAGAAGCGCTTGCGACATCGGGATCGGGTCTGCTTGGGACGCGGGTGTATGCTCTCTTTCTTGATCGGACGGGAATCGTCTGGGTCGGTACGTACCGCGGCGGCTTAAATTCCTATGCGCGCTCCCGCCTGAAGTTTAAGCTCATCTGCAGAGCCGGCAGCGAAGACCTGCACGATGTGCTTGCTGTCACGCTGGCAGCCTCCGGAGTCGTAGTCGTGGGAACCGATCGCGGGATAATCGCCGTCAATCCTTCCGGGGACGAGCCATATCGTATCGAGGCAAACGCCGTGAAGGGGAAACCGGTGTATTCCCTTTTCCGGCGGGGGAACGGCGACCTGCTCGTCGGGACCGACGGACGCATCGAACAGCTCACGCCGAATTTCACCGCCACGGCGAGCATACGTCTGCCGGTCGATGACGCCGTCCGTTGCATCCGTGAGGGCCCCGGCGGAACGCTCTGGATCGGGACGGAGCTCCACGGACTCTTCACCGCAAGTCCATCGGCATACAGGGCGTCACGATGGGATCTCCCCTATGATTCTCTCAATGGCGGTGTCTGGTCACTCTTCACGGACCATTCCGGGCAATTCTGGATCGGCACCTGGGGCGATGACTATTGCTACCGCATCGACGACGCGCATCAGCGAGTCTGGCGGTATGGCAACGGAAGTCATGCGGATGTTTTCCTCCAGTACCCTTCGGTTCGGGCGTTCCGCGAAGACGCCTCGGGCACGCTCTGGATCGCTTGCTGGGGCGGAGGGATTTACCATCTTGATTCTCTCTGGAATCCCGTCCGACACTTCACGGAAATTGATGGACTCGCAAGTGATTTTACGAAGTGCCTCGAACTTGATCGCCGCGGAAGAGTCTGGATCGGTACCGAGCGAGGTCTCTCATGCCTGGACCCGACGACCGAGACGTTCAGAACATATTCGACGCTTGATGGACTGCCGAGCGGTTTCTTTTATTCGGGAGCGAGTTTCAAAGACGCGCAGGGAACGTTGTTCTTCGGCACCAATAATGGGCTCATTGCCTTTGACCCTGACAGCATTCCTCAGAATAGCACTCCGCCTCAGGTGGCAATTACCGGCTTCAGAGTGTTCGACAAACCAGTTCTCCCTGTTCCTTCGGCGACAAGGACGCACGAAGTCTCGCTGCGCTACGATCAGAACTTCTTTTCGTTTGAGTTTATCGCGCTCGACTTTACATGCTCCGCAACGGAATCGATACGCCTATAAGCTTGACGGCGTTGACCGTGACTGGATCCAGGCCGGCCCGCGAACCTATGCTGCATATACGCACCTCGATGCCGGGAGCTATACATTTCATGTCAGGGCGTCGAACAACGACGGGGTGTGGAACACTGAAGGAGCTTCCATCACTGTCACCATAGCGCCGCCGTTCTGGTCTACCTGGTGGTTTCGCATCCTGTCATTGGCGCTTGTCATTGGTTTGCTCTACCGGCTTTACAGATACCGGCTCGGAAAAATACAGGAGGTGGAACGGTTGAGAAGAAGGATCGCGAGGGATCTTCACGATGAAATCGGAACGAACCTGAGCGCGATCGTCCTCGCCAGCCAGATGGCGGGTCGGGGAGAGATCCCGACCGGGTTAAACGAGTATGTCGTTTCGATGAAGTCTCTTGCAGCAGAGACTCAGGAACACATGCGGAACATCGTCTGGATGCTCAATCCGAGGAACGATGCTCCGGAAATGCTCCTGACCAGGATGAAGGATGAGGCTGCCCGACTCCTGCGCGATATTCCCTATGTATTCGAATGCCCTGAGAAAGGATTCCCGACGACCTACGATCTTGACTGGAAACGGCAGATGTTTCTCCTCTATAAAGAGGCCCTTCACAATATTGCCCGCCACTCCAATGCCACTTCCGCAAAGATCTCGCTAAAGTATTCGTCAGGGACGCTCGAGCTGCAATTGACCGACAATGGGAAGGGTTTCGATCCGCAGTCCCCGGTTGGCGGGAATGGAATTGAGAACATGAAAGTGCGGGCACAACAAATGGGTGCGGAGCTGAGAATCGACAGCACCGCCGGGAAGGGGACGCACATACTTCTCCGGGCAAAAATACCCTAAAGAAGTAATACCGGGGAGTTGTGGGAGGGCTTACCTTTCAAGGAAGACCATGACCCAGGGATTTTCTGACACCGATCGCCGTAGCGTCTGGATCGTCGAAGACAACACGGAATTCCGGAAACAGCTGCAGGGGATGCTGAACCTCAGCGCGGAGTTCCGGTGCGATTTTGAATTCCGCCGATGCGAAGCGATGCTCGAAGTCATTGCATCATCTTCCCCGCCGGATATTGTTCTCATGGATATCGGATTGCCGGGGATGGACGGGCTTGAGGGGACGGCAAAAACGAAGATGCTTTCTCCATCGACCGAAGTCGTGATTCTCACCGTTTTCGACGACAATGAAAATCTGGTCCGAGCGATCGCGGCAGGGGCCTCGGGGTATCTCCACAAGAGTTCGTCGATTGATGAGATTATCGCCTCGCTCCGGTCCATTCTCGTCGGTGGCGCGCCGATCAATCCTTCCATTGCAAGAAAGCTCCTCGCGCTGTTCGGCTCCGGCCCCGTTTCCCATCAGGAGTACAATCTCACCCGCCGGGAAAAAGAAATCCTGACACTCCTGGTCGAGGACATTCCTCTCAAGCAGGTTGCGGACCGGCTGTCCGTCAGCATTCACACCATCAATATGCATCTCAGGAACATCTACGCGAAGCTCCGCGTTCAGTCGCGGAGCGGCGCCGTCGCGAAAGCCCTCAAAGAAGGGCTCCTCTAGAACGTTCCTGCACTTCTTCACGCAATCGGTTCAACGTCCCGTCCTCTGTTCCCCCATTACACAGTTTTCGGTAATACCCCCGACGTGATGCAGTTCCTACATTCCCTGCAACGGCTTGAGGGGAGAGAAGCGTGTCCTGAAAGACGGAAGAGGCGTTCGACATGAAATGTCAGGAGGAGTTATGGTGCGTGGGATTGTAGCGATGTCCGTAATGATCGTACTCACTGCAGCGGTTGCGCGGGGTCAGTACTACTATAATCGGGCAGCACTGTTCGATGGCTCAACTAGCTATATCGAAGTGGGTGATGATCCGGAACTGAACCCTGACAGCGCGATCACGATCGAGGCATGGGTCTATCCCACGGCGTACAACTCCACCGGAACATCGTCGATTGTGTCGAAAGACAGCCGGAGTTCTTATGCGCTCAAACTCAATCAGTTGGGTCAGGTGCTTTTTTATCCGATCGGTGACCCGGGCTCATGGGTGATCAGCAAGTCCTCCACCCATATCCCGCTCAACACCTGGACGCATATCGCCGGGACATACGACGGAACGACAACGGCGATCGTTATCAATGGGGTGCTTGACACATCCATCGGCTATATACGCGGTCCCATTGCACACAACACGGAGTCGTTGTTCATCGGAGGAGAGAACGACCCCGGCGTATTTCTCGCTGACTTCAAAGGGGCCATGGACGAAATCAGGATCTGGAACAGGGCACTTTCGGCGAACTCCATTCAGTTTCAGCGGTCGATTCCGCTGGCGATTGCAGACCCGGCGCCGAACCACTACTATTCGGGATTGCTGGACGCATGGCGGCTCAACGGAAATGGAATTGACGAAGGAGGATTCACACGGAATAACGGCGCTGTTCATAACGTCATATACTGGGATTTGCGTCAATCGACAGTCAACTATCTTGATTACAACAACACACTGATGCTCGATACCCGGGGAGCGTATTGTGTCGCCGGTCCGCATACGGCATTCGACGCAACCACCGCCATCACCATTGAAGCGTGGGTCTACGAAACATTTCCCAACGATAGCAGCCTGCAGGCAGTGATTGTGAAAGGGGGACAGACCACGTGGGACTATGGCTTGTTTACTCACCCGGTGATCCCAAAGACCTTCAACGGTTATCGGGTCTTCTTCGCGACGAATTTCGGCGACACCATCGGAACTCCCGTCGTGCCGCAGGATCGGTGGATGCACGTCGCGGCGACGTACAATTCCTCCTCCCGGCAGGCGATCCTGTACATCAACGGAGACTCCGTTGCAGGAAAGATCTTCACGACGGGCGGCCTGATAGTCAATGATCCCGACAGCTTGTTCATCGGAGACTTCAGGTCAGCGCAGGGAGGGTTTCATTTCCAGGGGCAGATTGATCAGGTGCGCATCTGGAAGAACGTTGTTCGGACAGGCGAGCAGATCAGAGCGGGGATGTACAACAGTTATGACTTTTCGACGATCGGAATTCCGGGGAGCAGTCTGACGCAGTACAGCTTCGACGGGAGGAACACGAACGAGATGGGGCAGTTTGTGGGGGACCCGATCCTGAATTTTGTCGGTGGGGCGCGCATGACTTCCGAGCATATGCAGCTTGGCGGCGAGTTCACCTCGCCGATCTTGCGGGATGACGTGGAAGGATTCCCCGGACCGACATTCTACTGGGGACGGAAGGGGCTGGACGTTCCCCCGGGGGACCCGGCGGGGCTCGTGGATTCCGTCTATATCTCTTCTGTCGGGTCGACATCCAGGACGGAGTTGGCTCTTCTTCTTAGTCATCCGACCATCAGCAATCTCACCATCACGTTGACCGATCCGACGGGAGCGTTGGCGACGATCTTCAATAAGGGAGAAGGTGGATACACTCGCGATATCATGACGATTGTGTCGGATGCTGCAGATACCTCGGGGCTGAGTGGGCCGGGCTTCGGGTTTCAGGGGCCGTGCAGTCCGCTGCTCAAGCCGGTGACGCCCCTGAGCACATTCGTCGGTCATCCGCGCCAGGGGTGGTGGAAACTCCGTGTGGTTGATGCGTCACAATATACCGCTGGCGGCATTGTGTACGCGTGGGGGCTCGAGATCTTTCCGACAACAGGCGTGCCTGCCAGCGAGGCACCTGGCGAGTTCCAATTGGAGCAGAACTATCCGAATCCGTTCAATCCAAAAACAGTGATCAGTGGACAGTGGACAGGGAACAGTGAGGTTCGGCTGGACGTATTCGACATCCTCGGTCGCAAAGTGGCAACCCTCGCCAATGGTAGGTACCCCGCGGGAAAATATACGTTTGCCTTTGACGGGACGAACTTTGCAAGTGGCGTGTACCTTTATAGACTCACAGCAGGCTCGTACACTGCTATACGGAAGATGTTGTTGATCCGTTGACGATTAATCTCCAAGTCTCCCGTTCTCCCCATCTCCCCATCTCCCCCTCCCATTTCGGGCGGGAGGTGGCGACGCTGGTGAACGAAAGGAAGACCGCGGGGACGTACGAAGTGAAGCTCGATGGGAGGAGGCTCGCGAGCGGGGCGTACTTTTATCGATTGACGGCCGGCGCATTTGCGGCGACGAAAGCGATGCTGCTCATCAAATAGTTGTCCATCACTCGTCCACCGGCGTCCACCGGTCGAGGAGCTTCTCCGGGATCCCGTCGATGAACCGCGATGGCTTCGAAAGGATCATCCCGCTCTCCCGGTCATAGACGTTGATGGGGTAGGTAATATAAAGATGTTCCTTTGCCCGCGTGCAGGCCACGTACATGAGCCGACGTTCCTCTTCGATGGAATCGTCGTCCATCGCCGCTCGTGCAGCCGGAAATCGTCCCTCCAACGCGTACATCACGAAAACCGTGTTCCACTCAAGACCTTTCGCGCTGTGAATCGTCGAAAGGATGAGCTTCTCGTCGTCGCTCCCGGGATCGCTGATGTCCGCGACGCTCTCCGTTGCCGGCTCAAGCGCGAGATCCGTCAGCAGTGTCGACAGTGAACGGTAGCGCTCAGTGATTTGCACGAACATCTCAAGGTCCTTCGCGCGCTTGTTATGATCGTCGTACCGGAGTTTGAAGATCGGCTCATAGTATTGAAGGAGCCGCTGCACACGGTCCGTTGGGCTCAGATGCTCCGCGGAGGCGTCCTTCAGGGTTGCAAAGAGAGGAACGGTCTTTTCGGGATAGGAATTGTAGGTCGGCCAGAACGACGGCAGCCGGCTCGATGTCGCGTCAGCGGCGGGCGCGAGTCTCTTCGATAGGATATCATCCAGAATTTTCTCTGCCGTGCGGGGCCCGACACCATCCACGAGAAGCAGGATGCGGTTCCATGCGACCGCGTCGCGCGGATTATCGAGCACCCGCAAGTAAGAAACGATGTCCTTGATGTGGGCAGTCTCCATCAACTTCAGGCCGCCGTACTTCACAAACGGGATGTTCGCCTTGGTGAGTTCCAATTCGAGATCGAACGAGAGGAACCCTGACCGGAAGAGCACGGCGATCTCGCTGAGCGAGATTCCCTCTTCACGAAGCTCGAGCACTTTCTGCACGATAAATCGTGATTGGATGTTCTCCGTTTGAGCGGCAATGATGGCGGGGAGCTCTCCTCCCGCTTTGTGGGTGTACAGCTCTTTCGAGAATTTATGCCGGGTCATGCAATGGCCTTCCTGATCGCGCGAATGTACTCCGGTGTCGTCCCGCAACACCCTCCGATAAACAGGGCGCCGAGCTCCGTCCAGCGCCGGGCGTACACGACGTATTCCTCCGGCGATATGTCGCACTCCATCGTTCCATCGTGTTCATTGCCGGGCAACCCGACGTTGGCATAGATCCCGAAGGGGAGCGACGTCGCCGTGCGAAGCCGGTGAATAGCGATCCGCATGAAACGCGGGGAGATACAATTGAGCGACAGCGCCCACGGATGGCATTCGCTTGCAGCGTTGACGGCGTCTTCAATGGGATGACCGTCGTACAGATCTCCGGTCGTCGTGCAGAGAAAGCTGACGATCGTCGGCACTCCCGTCGATGTCGCGGCTTTGCATGCTGCGTACGCTTCCCTTGCTGTTCCCATGGTTTCACAAAGGAGAAAATCCACGCCGGCATCTGCGAGACGGCGCGCATGCAGGCCATGCTCGCTCGCAAGTTCTTCATCGGAGGGGACAAGGTCGGGGCGATAGCAATCCTCCAGCGGGGCGAGCGATCCGGCGATTCGTACCGATCGATCAGGAAAGGCCGCGCGTGCCTGCTTCGCCAGATCGACGGCCAGCGATGTAAGCTCTTCCGATCGGTCCGGGATTCCGGCAAGCCTGAACGTTCTCTGCGTTGTCCGGAACGTGTTGCTCGTGATGATGTCCGCACCTGCGGCAATGTACTCTTCATGAATGGTCCGAACTAGGCCCGGATCATCGAGCAACGCATTTGCCGACCAGAGCGGAAGCTGCACGTTGGCTCCGCGTCGGGCGAGCTCAGTCCCCATGGCACCGTCGAGGATCATCATTGAGTATGCAGAAAGCTAGAGTATCAAAAACGTATGGCCAGGAGTAGGAATAGACGTAGGAAGAACGCGGAAGCGCTAGTCTCTCGCCCGCCGGATGATCTCGTTCGTCAAATCCAGGATCGGCTGTGTGCTCCGATAATTCTCCTCGAGCTTGATGAGCTTGCAGTCGTCATACTGTTCGGGGAATTCCAGGATGTTCCGTACCGTCGCCCCCCGGAAACTGTAGATCGATTGTGCATCATCGCCGACCACCATGACGTTGTGATACCGGGAGGCGAGAAGCTGGACAATCTCCGCCTGGATAAGATTCGTGTCCTGGTATTCGTCCACCATGATGTACTTGTAACGATCGCAGATCTTTGACCGGACCTGTTCCACATCGCGAAGGAGCTTCCGCAAATATAGAAGCAGGTCGTCGTAGTCCATGAGATTGTGGCGCGACTTGTACTCCTCAAAGGCCGTTTGAAGCCGGGCGATTTCTTCGAGATATCCTTCATAATGCGGATATTCATCCTGCAGGACCTCGCGGATCGGACGGACGGTGTTCACCGCTTTGGAGAAAATGTCGTAGAGTGTCTGCTTCCGCGGAAAGCGTTTCTCTTTTGTGTCGAACTTGAGTTTTGTGCGGAGCAGGTTCACGACGTCTTCGGCGTCTCCCTGATCCAGAATGCTGAACGACGACTCAAACCCGACAAGCGGGGCATATTGCCGGAGGACGAGGTTTGCGAACGAATGAAACGTGCCGCCCGCGACGTTTTCGCAGCGGGCATCGAGCAGCATCGACGCCCTGCGCAGCATTTCCTGTGCGGCACGCCGCGTGAATGTCAGCAGGAGGATTGATTCCGGCTTCACGCCGAGCTCCACGAGGTAGGCGACGCGGTACACGATCGTGCGTGTCTTTCCCGTTCCGGCGCCGGCAACAATCAGGTGCGGGCCGTTGACCGAGGAAACCGCTTCAAACTGTGCGGCATTCAGCTCGTTCCGGTAGTCGATCTTGAACTTCTGGGGAAGCGAAGGAGCGGCTTCCGGATCGGCGTAAGGGGTTTTCTTGAGGACGTACTTCTTCATCGCACAATCTCAATAGTCGATGGTCAATGGACAGTAGTCGACGGACGACCGGGTTAAGGCAATGTTGGCGCTTCACGGTCGACTATTGTCCAGCGACTATCGACTATTGTCTATTGAGATTTATTAGAGTTTCTTTGCCGGATATTGCTCCAGCGTATCGAGGATCCCCTCGATCGTCTTCGGCGAGTTCCCTTCCGCCCGGTTATTCACGTACACGTAGAGCGTTTTCTTCTCCGCCACACACCGTCGTACCGCCTCGACGATCCCTTCCCGGAGCTCCGGGTTCTCTTCCTTAATATGCTCGTAGGGCTTGAACATCTGTACCGCCTGGTCATAAGTCCTACCCGGTTTGAGCAGCGCGCGGATAACGGAAAAGTCCGTGGTCAACGTTCCCGAGATCCCGACCTGTCGGATAATCGGCGGCATCCGGGTCCAGTTGTTGAGGACGTGCGAGACGCCGTGGCTGGCGAGGAGCTTCAGGTAATCGGCAGTCAGAAAATCGCTGTTGCGTATTTCGACCGCAAAGGAATAGCCCCGCGGGAGTTTTGCCAGGAACGTCTCCAGGAGCGCCAGGAACCGTTCGTCGTTGATTCCGCTGTTCGGATAGAACGTCGAGAACTCGAAGATGATCGCGCCGCGTTTGGCCCCGAGTGCATCGAGCGGACGGAGGAACGCGTCCTCGAAGAGGTCCGCATTCAGAAAGTCCGGATTGTCTTTCCCGGCGAGGGCGCCGTAGCGAGCGATGCCCGGATACCGGAACACCGTGATCCTGTCCGTCACCTTCAGCGCGAGTCGAAATCCGTCCGGTGTTTGATCCGTGATTCGCTCCATGGTCTCGCGGTCGGGAAAATCATAGAGCGCGAAATCCGCGCAGACCGTCGGAAACAGCGCGGCATATTCGGAGAGGCATTCCTGTTCGAATCCTCGCTGCGAGGAATACCTGCGGTTGTACACCATCCCTTTCCATCCGGGATATTTCCAGGACGACGACCCGAACAGGATCCCGCGTGACGCCCATGTCTCGAGCCGGCCCTTGTTCCGTTCGACATACTCGGATGTCGCCAGCGGGGGCGTCTCCGGGAAAAGAGGAAGGGTCCCGTCATCGGATCGTGACCGTTTGCTTTTGGGCATAGCTCAATATACGAACGCGGGGATCGAAAGAAAAAGTCCACAGCGGAGTGGACTTTTTCGTTATCACGGCAGTATCCGGAAGAGAGATCAGCCTCCCATCATCGCCGCCATTCCTGTCAGCACAGAGAAAACCACCCAGAGAATCCAGAGAGCGAACACAAGCACGAGGACTTTCGTGAGATCCTTCATGAACAATCGTGAGAGTCCAATGCTCACCACGCCGAGATCCCAGAATGTAAAGACATTGACCTTCGACAGGAGGAGGTGAATCTTGTTCTCGGCCGAAAACGTGTCCAGGACGAGGAGCGCGAGGTTCGGTCCGGCATGCAGTTTATCGAAGCCGATCGCCATGATGGAAGTCACGATCGATTCGAGGCATCCGATGAAGAACGTGAGTCCGATGACTTCAATCACTTTCATGTAGGGAGTCGTTGCCTTCATGACGGTCTTGCCGAGCAACCAGTAGACAAGGCCGACGAGGAACATCCCCGCGGGGATGAAAATCAGGAGAGACACCCCGGTTCCGAGCATCATGAAGATCGATCCCGGTTGAGAGAATCGTTCGGCCGCTTCCCGCTGCTGGTCGGCCGCCTCCGCGGTCAGCTGTCCTTTTTGCACGGCTTCTTGCAGGCGTTTTTCCGTTTGCGCGGAGATCTGCGCTTTGAGCTGACTGGCAAGAGACGGGTTATTCATGAGGAGTTGTGACGTGCCGAACGCGACAAGGATGAAGATAATCAGCGGCACGATCCAGTTGGATGGCGTCGAAGCGGTACTCCGGACATTATCGAACAGCTCGCCTGGCGAAGCGAAGATGTTTGTCAACTTTTCTGTGAATGACATTGGTGCGACAGGCGGTTCGCCGGCAGCTTGTGTGGTTGAGGTGTCTTCCATGGAGGCTCCTTTTGTGGGTTGGAGACGGCGCAACGTAGTGAAAAACCTTTTGAGAATCAACGGTCGGGATACGACATTTTTGTCGTAGCGTGACTTGACAGAGCGACAAATTTGTCGTATTCTTTTGTAAGAACTCACCCCGGTCCCCCCATCCCCCGTTCTCCTTCTCTCCCCATCGCGCGAAGGGGAGAGGGGGAGAAGGGGAGACGGGGAGACGGGAGAAAGAGCTATGCGCCTCTACCTCCATCTCGATCTCGACAGCTTCTTCGCCTCTGTCGAAACCGCGCTCCGCCCCGAGCTGCGTGGGACACCGGTCTGTGTGGGAGGGCAGCGGGGAGGGCGCGGGATTGTGACCTGTCCGAATTATGAAGCGCGCGCGTACGGTGTGCGGACCGCCATGTCCGTGCGCGCAGCGGAACAGCTTCTCCCGTCCACCGCGGTTTTCCTGCGGGGGAACCATCGCCTGTACGGCGAATACTCCCGGCGCGTCATGGCCATCCTGGAATCGTACGCGCCTGATGTGCGACAGAAGAGCATCGATGAGGCGCTGATGGAAGTGAGCGGGTGTCTGCATTTCTGGGGCCACGATCCGGTCCGCATGGCGCGTGCGATCAAGGACCGCATCCGGGAAGAGACGGATCTCACCATCTCCGCCGGACTCGCACCCAATCCGCTCTGTGCGAAGATCGCCGCCGGCCTGCGCAAACCGGACGGCCTGGTGCTGATACGGCACGGTCAGGTACGCGGGACGCTTGCGCCGTTGCCGGTGGACATCGTGCCGGGGATCGGCAAGAAGACCGCGCCGCGTCTCCGCATGCGGGGGATCTTCACCGTCGGCGACCTGATCGCCCAGGCGCCGGAGCGTGACGGCTGGCTCGGGTCGCTGTTGCATGCGCTGCTGGACGAGAGCGACGATCGCGAGCACGGCGACCATCAAGCCGAGGAGCATTCCATCTCGCGCGACAGGACGTTCGGTCAGGACACCGCCGACCGGGAACAGATTGAATCGACGCTCTTCATGTTGACCGAGCGCTGCTGCAAGACGCTCCGCGCCGAAGGCCTCGCGGCATCGACGGTGACCGTGAAGGTGCGATATGCGGATTTCACCACCGTGCAAAAACAGGAGACCCTCCCATCCGCCGTGGTGAACGAAGAACAGATCTTCGTGGCGGTGCGGGTGCTTCTCGACGATCTCCTGCCGCCATGGCGCTTCGTCCGCCTCGTCGGCGTCAAGGTCTCGAACCTCTCACCGCTGGAAGGACAACAACTCGTCCTCGACGGCGGAGAGACGGAGCGGCTGTACCAGCTCCACCAGGAAGTGGATGCGCTGCAGAAGAAGTTCGGGGAAAAGAGCGTGCGGTGGGGGAAGGGAACAATGGACGATGGAAAATGGAAGATGGAGAATCGAGAATGAGTCCGTAATCTTCAATTCCCACAGAATCGAATTGTGGGTCGGGTCGCCAGACCCGACTGCATCGGCCGCGGTAGACGGTTCTGGCGAACCGTCCCACAGAATGAGTGTAGGTCTGGTCGCTGACCCGACTGCATCGGCCATGGTAGACGGCTCTGGCGAGCCGTCCCACAGAATCGAATTGTGGGTCGGGTCGCCAGACCCGACTGCATCGGCCACGGTAGACGGCTCTGGCGAGCCGTCCCACAGAATCGAATTGTGGGTCTGGTCGCTGACCCGACTGCATCGGCCATGGTAGACGGCTCTGGCGAGCCGTCCCACAGAATCGAATTGTGGGTCTGGTCGCTGACCCGACTGCATCGGCCATGGTAGACGGCTCTGGCGAGCCGTCCCACAGAATCGAATTGTGGGTCGGGTCGCCAGACCCGACTGCATTAGCCACGGTAGACGGCTCTGGCGAGCCGTCCCACAGAATCGAATTGTGGGTCGGGGTCGCCAGACCCGACTGCATCAGCCGCGGTAGACGGTTCTGGCGAACCGTCCTACAATATGAGTTCTTACGGCGACGATGAAAAACATACGATGCTTTTCAATGCACGAGGAATTCTCTCTTCTTCTTTCATGCCTCTCCCCCTACCTCCGCGCGTGGGCGCGACATGAGGTGTTCGTCACGCTTGCATCGCGGGAGGCGTTCGCGCGGAGCGGACTGAATGCCGGAATGGCGGCGGAACTGTTCGGGACAACCCTCGCGGAACTGCCGGCGGACGGCGCTCTCCATTACGCTCCCCACGGCGCGGTCGCGGTCGACGTGATCGTCGAAGACGATGCGCTTGTCTGCCGCTTCCCGCACGACCATCCCGAGCGTGCACGACGGGGAGAGCTGAACGACGCGTTTCTGCGCCCCGAACGGTTTGCCGAGCGTCTTGCCGCCGCACTGGCGCCGCTCGGGGAAGCGGTGCGACTGGTGGTGTTGCACCCGGCGCCGCTGTACAGGACGGAGGAGATCACGTTCGGCGGGTTCCTGGACAAGCTCGACCGGTTCCTCTCGCTGCTGCCGCCGTCGTACCGGTATGCTCTTGAACCGGTCGGTCCTCTTTGTTTCCGGCAGGAATATTTTGCGTGTCTGAACGCCAGGGGCGTGGCGCATGTGTTCAGCGAGGGAGAGTCGCTGTTCCGCGTGCTGCCGTCGGTCAGCGATCAACTGTCGTTGCCCGGCGCGTTCGATCATCCGTTCTGCGTGGTCCGCACCATGCCCGATCCGGTTGTCCCGGGCATGCTCTGGCCGGTCCCGGATGTCGCGCTCCGGAGACAGGGGTGGTGTAACGTGGTGCGGCGATGCCTTGCGGAACGCATCCCGGTGTATCTGTTCGCCGATGACGCGGCGGACCCGCTCCGGTCGCTCATGATGTTCATGGAGATGATGAACGAGGATCTGGCGGAAAGGTCGGTGATCAGGAGTCATGCAGCGTAAAAGGACCGATAGTCGATGGTCAATGGACAGTAGTCGATAGTCGACAAAAGGATCGATAGTCGATGGTCAATGGACACTAGTCGATAGTCGCAGGGTTCTTTTCTCAGCGCTTTGCGATGGCTATTGCCCATCGTCCAGTGACTATCGACTATCGATTTTTATCTCGAGAACAAACGATGGACAATCAGCGCTCTTCTGCGGAAACCACCGCTCTTGCGAGTTTACCCGCCAGTTTGTTGGCGGGCCGTCCTGCGGCGGTGTCGTACGCCGCGCTGGTGAACCGGTTCCACGCCGAACCGCAGGGCAAGCTTTACTGCCTGCACGGTGACGCCATGGTGTTCCGCGTTGCGCTTTCTGCAGCGTCGCAGGCGCTCCTGCGCGGCATGACGGTCGCCCTGGTGGACGGCGCCAACAGGTTCGACGCCTATTTCATCGCGGAGTTCGCGCGCCACGTCGAGGCGCGCGGCGGACCGCCGCCGGCACAGCTGCTCGACAGGATCTATGTGTCGCGCGCGTTCACCTGCTATCAGATGGAAGCCGTGGTCACGGACCGGCTGCCAAAATTCCTCGAGCGCACGGGATCAACGGTCGCAGTCCTGTTCGGACCGCTGGATACGTTCTACGACGACCAGGCGCCGCTGTTCGAGGTGAAAGCGGGAATGGAACGGATGATCGCGACATTGCAACGGTTGCGTGAACAGAACATCGGTGTCCTGGTTGCATCCCAGGACGTCCGGCTTGCATCGCGGGAACGGAGCGGCCTGTTCCCCCGCTTCACGGCGGCAATGGATGCGGTGTACACCGTTGGACAGGACGAAGGCGCGCTGCGGATGTCCGCGAACCTCGCCCTTCCGCCCAAACAGCTTGCGATACCACACCGCGGCACGGCGCACCACGGCGCCGGCCGGAGTCACACGTGAGAGGAGACGACAATGGGACGGACAGTTCCGACATTCACGATGGTCCTGCAGCAGGAGGTCGACAGCTGGGGGAAATTCCGTCGCGCACTGCGAAAGGAAGACCAGGAGGCGATGGACGAGCTCTTCCGCTCTGCGCAATTGCAGCTAGCAGGAAGCGCCTATGCCGCGCGGCCGATCCCGTTTGAAAGCATCGCGATGGCGATGCTGGTCGCGCAGCAGCGACACATTATAGAGCTTGAGAAGCTGTTATCCAAATTTAAACTTTAAAATTTAAATTTTAAAATGGTTGGCTGGCTCTTCGACATCTACGCCTCCTCGCAGGGCGTTACCGTCTGGCTGATCGACGCGGAAGGAAGGAAATACCGCTGCACGTATCCCTTCGTTCCGTCGCTGTACCTGCATGTCGATCGCGACGGCGCCGCGCGCGCTGAACGCCTCGTGGAACGATTCCCGTTTCCGATTTCGTTCCACCCCGACCACCGGCGGGAACTCTACAGCGACGACGTGTGGGACGTCTATCGCGTCGACGTCCACGATCCGCTGCGCTTCAAACAGGTCGTACAGACGCTCGAACGCAACTTCCCCCATTATGTCTTCTTCGACTCCGACATCCCCGTGCCGCAACGGTTCCTCTATGCGACGGGACTGTTCCCCCTGGCGTTCGGAGAGTATACGATCGACGGGGAAGGACGACTGATCGCGTGGAACCTGCAGGACACGTACGACGCGATGGAGTACACGATTCCCCCGCTCGTCCTCATGACCATCAAGAACCGGCCCGACTTTGTCTCGGCAAAACACCGGAAGACGTTTCAGCTGGAGGTGTCGTACGACGGGAGAACCTACGCCCTCGAACACCAGGAACCGGCGGAAATCCTGCACGCGCTCAACAACCATCTCTCCCGCTGCGATCCGGACGTCATCATGACCGAGCACGGCGATGCGATCCTCCTGCCGATGCTCACGCGGTTTGCGGCGGAAACGAAGATCGATATCGCGTTCAACCGCGACCCCTCCGCAGGGTATCTCACGTCGCGCGCCTCGAGCTATTTCTCCTATGGCAAGATCGTGCACAAAGAAGGCGCGTTCGAACTTGCCGGACGATGGCACCTCGACCTGGAGAATTCCTTCATGATGAGCGAGGCGAGTCTGGATGGCGTCGTGGAGATTGCACGCCTGACGCAGCTTCCCGTGCAGCATCAGTCGCGTGCGACCATCGGCTCCGCGCTCTCCTCCATGCAGCTTTCGTGGGCGCAGCGCAACGGCTACCTCATCCCCGCGCGGAAACGGGAGCCGGAAGAGTTCAAACCTGCATCAACGCTGCTTCTCGCGGACCGCGGCGGGCTGATCTTCCAGCCGCTCCTGGGATTCCACGAACAGGTGGCCGAGCTCGACTTTGTCTCGATGTATCCCACAATCATGGTGGAGCACAACGTCTCGCCGGAGACGGTGAACTGCCGCTGCTGCAAGAATGCCATCGTCCCCGAACTCCGGTACTCGATCTGCGAGCGCAGGGAAGGGATCGTCCCCTCCACGTTGCGGACCGTTGTCCGCCGCCGTGCATTCTTCAAAAAGAAAAAGAAGGCGCTCAAGGCGGCGAACGATCCCGAATGGGTGTTGTTCGACCACCGGCAGAATGCGCTGAAGTGGATGCTTGTCACCTGCTTCGGCTACCTCGGCTACAAGAATGCACGGTTCGGCCGCATCGAAGCGCATGAGACGGTCAACGCATTTTCACGCGATGCCATCCTGCGGGCAAAGGAAGCGGCAGAGGCGCAGGGATTCCAGTTTCTCCATGCGATCGTCGATTGCATGTGGATCAAGAAACCGGGCGCCACCGAAGAGGACTACAACCGCCTGGCGATACAGGTGAGCAACGACGTCGGCATCGATCTCTCCCTCGAAGGGATCTATTCGTGGATCCTCTTCCCCTCGTCGAAAATGGACCCGCTCATCCCCACGGCAAACCGCTACGTCGGATGGTACACGAACGGCGAGATCAAGATCCGCGGCATCGAAGTGCGGAGGCGGGATACACCGTTGTTTATCAAACGCCTTCAGGGAGAAATGCTGAAACTGATGGGAGAAGCAACCACGATCAGTGAGATCGAAGCCCTGGTGCCGTCGCTCCTTGCAAAAGCCGGGGAATTTGTCGGGCCGCTCCGGCGGGGTCAGGTCGATCCCGTGGAACTGGTGATCCATTGTCACCTGCTCCGCGAACCCGAGGAGTATACCACCAACACCGTCAATGCCTCGGCGGCGAAAGCACTTGCCGAGGCAGGCGTTCACCTCGCCGCGGGAGAAATGGTCGATTATGTCGTGGTCGACGCGACCGGGAAGAAGCGGCCGGAGAAGGCGCGCCCCCTCGCCCTGTATGCGTTCGAGGACGGGTATGACATCGACTTCTATTCCAAACTCGCCCTCAAGGCGGTGGAAACGCTCTTGCTTCCCCTCGGCTATCCGGCCGAACGGCTTGCACGGTTTTTCAACATCAGCGACGGACGGCGAAAGCGATCCGCCCGTCCGGGGACGGACAGTACACAGCTCTCACTCTTCGACATCCAGGAAGACATCAGCAATAACGCGGCGTAAGGAACCAGAGCAACGGGCAGACTGTTGATTGGATACTCTCGCCGGCCTCATGTACTCACAATACACCATCACATCATCATACGCCCAAGGAGGTCCCCATGCGTCACTCCGCAATTGCTGTCCTTACCACCCTTGTCCTGCTGGTCATGATCGCGGCCGGTCCGCTTCTCGCCCAGGACAACCAGGGCGACGCCGCAATGCAGGAAATGATGAAGAAGTGGCAGGAATCCATGACCCCCGGCGCCCCGCACAAGGCCCTGGCCTCCCTCGAAGGAACCTGGAACGCGGAAGTCCGCTCATGGATGAACGGCCCCGATCAGCCGCCCTCTGTCAGCAAGGGAACGTGCGTGTACAAGATGATCTTCGGCGGCCGGTATCTGCAACAGACGTTCACGAGTGAAATGATGAACATGCCATTCTCCGGGACCGGCTATACCGGCTACGACAACACGAACAAGCGGTACTTCGGCTTCTGGATCGATAACATGAGCACCGGAATGTCAACCATGGACGGGACGATGAACCAGGCAGGAACCGTCCTGACAATGTATGGGAAGATGGATGAGCCCGAGACGGGAGAACTCGGGAAGAACGTCAAGTATGTGTCGCGAATCCTCAGTCCCGACAAGAATGTCTTCGAAGTCTACGACCTGACAATGGATGATGCGAAGGCGAAGATGATGGAGATTGTGTACACGAGAGCCAAGTAGCGCCGAGAGGGCGAAGAGTAGGACGTAGGACGTAGGAAGAAAACGAAAATGTGCGATCCATCTTTCTTCCTACTACATACGTCCTACTTCCTACTCAGAGCTATATCCCGGCTATCGCAAGTCATACCTCAGAAACGCTGCCATCGCTCCGGCCATCGCAAACAGCGTCAGCGCCGCAATGATGCCCGCCGATGGAACTACGCCGGCCAGCACAGCGCGAGTGTTCACTGTCGGCGGGACGTAGCGGGGCATGTCGCTGAGGTCGAGGGTGCCGCGTTCTCGCGGCGCGCTGAATTTAAAGCCGGAGTTTGAATCGAAGGTGATGCGCATTCCGCCCGATCCTCCCGATTCCTTCTGCTTCTGATCGATGTACGCAGTAAACAACCGCCGGTATTCCCGCATGGTATTCTCATACCGATCCTTCATATCGGGGTCTGTCCCGGCCAGATTCATCGCCGCAAGCTGGTATGCCGAGGCAGGAGAAAACAATGCGAACGTGAACCCCAGATTCTGCTGCTGCGTCTTGCGAAGTCTCCAGCTCTCTTCCAGGCGGCGACCTTCCGTTTCAATCTTTGCCTGAACGTCTTTCCTGTACCCGTCCTCTTCGTCAGTCCACTTCGCCATCTGTGCATCGCGGTACGCTTCGCGCTGATCATTCGTCATCGATTCCATGGCCCGGGAACGATCCCGCCACCGACCTATTGCCGCGTCGTTGTATGATTCCCACTGATCCTTTGCGAAGGCGTCGCGCTGGCCTTCCACCTCAGCATAGCTGGGAACCGGAACGGCAAGCCCGGCGGCGAACATTCCTGCGCGGGGCATCACGAGAACAAAAAGGATCCAGGCCGCCAGACAAAAAAGAAACGACAGGCCGGAATGCCGTGTCGAAGCGGAGATAAGCAGCCCGAAGACGATAAAGAAGAGAAACAGAAGAAGGGACAGGCATGTCACCGCGATCAGCCGTTCCCAATCTGAGCCGGTGAGCGGCACTCCTTCGGCAACGACAAGGAACAGCCCCAGCAGGATAGCGAGAGAAACAGGAATGATCAGACCGATGGTCGTCCCCACACCCTTCGCAGCGAGATACTGGACCCGGGAGACCGCGTTGGAGAATGTCAGCGCCAGCGTCCCCTGTTCACGCTCCCCGTTGATCGCGTCGTACGTGAAGAGGATAGCGAAAAGGGAGAGCACCACCGTGATGATAAAGGAAAAATCCGCAGCGCGGAACAGCGCAAAGAGCGGGTTGTCCGTGTAGGTGCTGTTCTGGAGATTGACCGGCTGTTGATCGTTGATCGGCGAAAAGCGACCCACGTCATTCGTCACACCGGCAACAAATACCTGCAGAGGATCCGGCTGGCGGAATGCCGTCATACTCACGCTTCGCCAGGATGGCTCGTGGGCCATCTGGTCCGACGCCAGCGCGCGCGCCGCCTCCACTCTCCGGACCGCATCGGTGTAATCCGTGATCCCCGCCTGAATGCTCAGAAGCATCAGGATCGATGCTACGGCAAAGGTCGTGAGGAATTTCGGACTGGAGAGAATGCTCTTGAGTTCTTTTCGCAGGATCATCGAAAACATGAGTGCCTCTATTCCAAGTGAGAGTACGTGACCACAGTGGATTTCGCCTTCAGCGAACATCATACCGGAGAAATCTCCAGAACGCCATTACGAATAACAGGGCATTGAGCAGAAGCAACAACCCCAGATCGAGACCGGCGTCGAGGACCGAGGGACCAAGCTCCTCCGGGTGATACTCAAAAACCGGAAGCTCGTACGGATCAATGGGCTTCGGTTTCGCGTCGTCGTCCCGGTGTCGCAAGATGATCATCGAGCCCCCGGGGTTCATCCCGGTTTTCGCGACCATGAAGTTCCCGTACGCCTGCTGGTATGCCGCCGCTTCGTTCAGGAAGTTGCCTTCCAGCGTCAGCGACGTGCCGGCCAGCGTTGTTGCTCCCAGCGAGAACAGCGTCGTCGGCGAGAGCCTCGCCAGGCCAAGCGCGAGTGCCCGCTGTCGTGTCAGGTCGTTCTGGCGCTGCTCGTTCAATCTGGCGGAGAGGTCACGCATCTTCTTGTCACGCTCGTCCGCAAGCTTCCCCATGAACGACTGGAATTCCTTCATCATCGAGTCGGGACTCGAAGTGGACGTCGGCGTGAACGATGACGTGTGTTCCCGGTCTTCGGCGAAGAGTTGCATGCTCAGGCGCGTCTTCTGGGCGGCAATGTCATCCACGGACAAGACTTCGACGGCATGTCCGGCCAGAAGGACGGCGATGCGCGGGATAATCAGGACGGTGGAGACCCAGACCACAAGAAGAATGAGGAACGATGTGGACGAGCGGTGGGTCAAAGCCGAGACGCACACGGCGAGGATGACGAACACACCGCAGTACAGGAGCGCGGCGAGGAGAATCAATGCCAGGCGGGCCCAATCCTGTTGGGAAAGGACCATTCCCAGCATTGGCAGAAGGGCGCATCCCACGAGCATCGAAATGAGGACGGGAAGAACAACGGCGAGATAGCGCCCGGCGATCTTCGCGATGACCAGGAGGACTCTCGGCAGCGGACCGGAAAGCGCAAGCTTCAGTGTTCCTCCCTCCTTTTCTCCGTTCACGGCATCGTATGCAAAGAGAATTCCGAGCAGACTGAGAACGATCTGAAGGACGAAATCGAGGTCCAACGTCCGGAACGCAGCAAGTGCCGGCTCTTCACCGTACAGGCTACCCGAGCCGCTGACCTCTCCCCGCCCGTGGATGTCGATAGTGCGGCCGATGTCGTTTGAGACACCGGAAAAGAGCGATGCCAAAGGTTCCGGCGGCAAAAAGATCCGGTGATCCCGAACGGCAAGCCAATCGGTGACGCCCTCCAATTTCCGGATTTCCTGGCGTTTCGCCGCATCGTAGCGCGCCATGCTTGTCCGATAGTTGCTCGCCCCAGCGACAAATGCCAGCAGGATAAGGGCGGCCGCCGTGCCGAAAGTCACCGCGAACTTCGGGGTCAAAAAGATATCGCGAAGTTCTTTTCGTACGATCAGGATGAACGGGTTCATGCTTGTCGCCCCGCCATATGTTCGAGATACAGCGTTTCCAGGTCGCGGCCTGCAAGTTCGCTCGACTTCCGCTGGAGGACGAGCTTGCCGGAGCTCATGATGCCGACGGTGTCGGCGACTTCCTTTGCCCGGAAGATATCATGGGTCGACATCAGGATCGCCTTCCCTTCCGAGCGGAGGGAGTCGAGGAGCTGCATAAACTCGAACCCCGCCTGCGGATCGAGGCCGGAGGTGGGTTCATCAAGAAGGATTGCCGGCGCGTTCTTCAGGATCGCGATGGCAATCCCGCACTTCTGGCGCATCCCTTTCGAAAAACTCTTGAGCTTTCTGGTATGCGCCTCACTCTGAAGACCGACCCGCGAGAGCGCCTCAGTGACTTCGTTCCGGGAGATCTTTCTCCGCACGCCCAGCTGGGCGAAATATTCCGCGTTCTGAACCGCTGTAAAGTTCGAGTACAACATCACGTTTTCGGAAACAAAGGCGAGGTACTCTTTTGCCTTCAGCGGGTCCTTGTGCGTCGGAATCCCGTTGACCCGCGCTTCGCCGTCAGTGGGTTCGAGGAAATTCAGAAAGATATTGATGGTTGTGGTTTTGCCCGCGCCGTTCCCGCCGAGCATCGCATAGATCTCGCCCGGTTTTACGGAGAATGAAACGTGGTCAAGCGCCAGCAATCCGTCCTCGTAACGTTTGGAGAGATTGATTGCTTCTAACATAGACGGTTGAGTCATGATGATCCCTTCATGCATGTTGACTATCGACTATTGTCCACCGACTATTGTCCATCGATCCTTACCGCCGGGAGAGCCTTATCCCCAACGCCACCACTCCTCCCACAAGCGCGACAATCAGGAACAGGATCATCGTCGTTCCGAACACGCTCGTCTCCGCCTGCACCTCCACGGTCACGGTCTTGTCCTCCGCGTTCACGGGTTCGTTCTCCGAGAGTGCGCTTGTCTGGAGTCGGATCTCGTACCTGCCCGGAGGAGTACCTTTCGGAGGAACGAAGGACAAGTTGATGCGTTGCTCACCGCTCACGTCGAGCTGGGGCACAAGGGCCGGATCGATCGATTTCGTCCAGTTCAGCGGCGCGTCCGCCTTCATTTCGATGTTATCCAACCGGCGCGTCCCCTCGTTTACCACGTCGACGTTCATTGCGACACTTCCATCCGCGTGGATCGACTGAAAAAGCTGTGATGCACGGACAAGCAGGCGTCCTTTCCCCCGGGGAACGAGCTCCAGACGCAGAAACCCGACATTAAGCTTTTCGATTTCCGCCTGTGTCCAGACCTTTTCGCTGACATCGCCGAGAGACGGAGCCCGATCGTGCGGAATAACCATCACATAGAAGGAAATCGACTTGTCCATCGGCACAGCATCGGTTGGACGGTCGGGCAGGGTGACTTCAAGGGCGACTTTGCGCGTATCAACACTCTCCATGAACCGGAACTGCCCGATCATCGCACTGCTGGACGGATCGCGAAAGACCCGGCTGATCTGCTGGGGGAGATTGACCACTTCGAGACTGAACGTGTTGGATGTCCGGCTGAAAAGCTCGAGCGTCAGATCATACCGTGCGCTCTTGCCAAGCTCTCCTTCCTGCGAGAACTGGTCGGCCTGGACAAGAACCTTGTTCACCGACGCATCCTTCTGGAGGAAAATCTTCATCGTTCGCTGGGTCCCGCTCCCGTAAATAATGCTCACGGTCACCGCATCCAGATCCTGCAGAAGCGTGAAGTCGAGCTCCCTCGGGGCGCCGTACCGCAGGACCTCGATCTTGCTCTCGTACGGCTGACTGATGATAGCTCCGTCGTTGTTCTGGATCGACACGTAGACATTATTGATGATATCGGGCTGCAGCGAGCGGAAGAGTTTGTCGTCGATGTTGACAAGCTTCCGGAGCTCTTCGCTTCCGCCGGAGGCGTTCGCCACGAGAAGGCGGACCCGTTTCTGGTTCTCGGGACCCTGGTACTTCACGGCTCGGATGATCGATACATACTGCTCTTCGAAGAGCACCGCGAGGAGCGACTGTTGATAATTCACTTCCGCATCTCCGAACGATGCGTCGGCCCGGTCGAGGTCGGATTGCGAAATCAGCCCGCGTTGAAAGAGCTCCTTCTGGCGGTCGAGTTCCCGGCGTGCGACGTCATACATTTCCTTCGCGCGTTTCAGGCCGAGAAGGCGATACTTGTCGTCGCGCTGGTTGAACATGGACCCCGTTTGGCCTGCGCCGTCCTGAAATGGAAAGAGCAGGAGAGCGAGAAGGAAGACGATGGCGGATGTCTTCATCGTCGCTACTTCTTTCTCTCAATGATTCTGATATTCGGAAGGTCCTTGGGATCGGCTTTGGGGAACGATACGCTGAGAAGCTGGTCGCCCCGCTGAAGCCCGACACGGGCCGTTTCATGCGTCGGGAGGTCATGGTAGGCGTTGCGAAGGGCATCGATGTTCTTGACTCGTGTTCCGTTGAATAATGTGACGATGTCTCCTTGTTGAATATCGATCTCCTTGTAGGCCTGGACCCGGCTCTCGGGAGGCGCAATCCTGTCGACTTTGAGATCATGTCCGTGCACAGAGATCACGGCCCCGATCTCCGGCAGGATCACGACATTGTCCGCTTTAAATCTCAGGGTGTGAACGGAATCACTGCCACCGGCCGATCGGATGATCACCTGGCCATGGACGGGGGTGCCTGCAATTGCCAGAGTCAGGCACAGGATCGAACAAGGTGCGAGAAATGATTTCATACGGAGCTCACCAGACATTTGACTGCGGTTCGGCGGCACGGCATTGCCACCTTGATTTCTTCTTCGGCAACTTACCACAAGAGTTTCGGATCTCATAGTTAAACAATGTTAGGGACTGTTAAGAAATGTGAACAGGTTGGCTTTTATGCCGCGGAGACTCGTACATTAGAGCGTTCGTTCAAACGGGATCGCTCCATGCTCCATCGCACACTTTCGCTGCGCTTCATTGTCGTCATGATGGTTCTTGCGCTCGCAGGGCTCATCGTGCTGCAGTGGCATTTGCTCCGCCAGGCGATGGAATTGAAGGAACAGGCCTTCCGACGGAATGCAGTCGCTGCGCTCTGGACGGCGATTCAGAAGCTGGATACGGGGGAAGCCTATCGGAGTGTGATCAGCGCGACGATGGTCATGGACAGTACCCATCCGCCGCCACACGGGAAGGGAAGCATTTCCGGAATTGCAGCCACTGTCCATGCGGACTCCTTCTCTCCGGATTCCCTGCCTCTCCAGGTGCGATCGGGAAAACTCGTCTATATTGTCAAGTCTCCTCAACGGGTACGGCTGCAACAGTTTGATTTCGGTGCGAACCGGGACATCGTCCTTGTCGATACGTTCAGGACTCCCGGAAGGTATGAGGTCAACATCAATCGGTCCGGGGACCAGGGCGACGAAATGTACTACCGGTATACTGCCGACTCATCGCATTTCTATCTCCAGACCGGAGGGGAGAAAAGGCAGAACACAGTATCGATCAGGCTGAACACGGAAAGCCGCAGGGCGATTGTGAACAAGGCCATGGATCGACTGTTCATGATCGAGCAGAAGCCGATTGAAGAACGCATTCGTCCCGCTCTCCTTGACTCGGTTCTTCGATCAACGTTTTCTGACGCGGGCATCACCATGGGATTTGAGCGCGGCATCGCGACGGAAGGGGATACGACGCTGAGTCTTGTGGCTCCCGTGGGAGCGGCGGAACGCCTCCGGCATTCTGATTTCCGCGCAACGTTCCTTCCCGGGGATGCCCTGTCGCCGCGGAACAGTCTTGTCGTTGACTTCCCGGACCAGCAGGCGTTCCTCCTTAGCCAGATGGGCCCGCTCTTCGGTGCGACGGCGATCCTGACGGTGATTATCGTCGGCGGCTTCGCGTACGCGGTGCGCACCATCATCAATCAGAGACGCCTCGCGGCGCTCATGACCGATTTTGTCAACAACATGACCCACGAATTCAAAACGCCCATCTCGACCGTCGCGCTGGCGGTTGAAGCGATCGAACGGCCCGAAGTGGCGTCGCACAAGGACAAAGTACAGCAGTACAACCGGGTGATCCGCGACGAAACGGCGCGCTTGCGTAGACAGGTGGAGAAGATCCTCGAGATGGCGACACTCGAGCGCGGGGACTACGAGCTGAACCTCGAGCCGATCGATGTCCATGCTCTTCTGCGGGAAGTTTCCGCCGGAGTTGCGCTCCAGGTCAGCAACCGCGGAGGAAGCCTGAGCTTCGTGTTTGAGGCAGTTGATCCTACTGTCGTAGCCGACAAACTACATCTCACGAATATGGTGAACAACCTTCTCGATAATGCCAACAAATATTCCCCCCAGAATCCCGATATCGTTCTGAAGACGACGACGAACGGGGACATGCTTGTGATTGCCGTGAACGACAAGGGGATCGGAATTGCGCCGGAATACGTGGGAAGGGTTTTTGAGAAGTATTTTCGTGTACCGACAGGCAACCGCCATGACGTTAAAGGGTTCGGATTGGGATTGAGCTATGTCAAGCTGATGGCGGAAGCAATGAAGGGGACCGTCGCCATACGAAGTATCGTCGGTGGCGGGACTACGGTGGAAGTCTCCCTCCCGGCCGGGAGGGCCGTATGAAGCAGGATCGCAAAACAAAAACGGACGATCGGAGCCGCGTTCTGCTCCTCGAGGACGATCCCAATCTCGGGTTCATCCTTCAGGAGCACCTGCAGCTGGAAGGATTTTCGGTTACCGCCTGTGCGAACGGCGTGGAGGGACTTGATGCCTACCGGAAAGGAAAGCATGTGCTCTGCCTCGTTGACGTCATGATGCCTGCGATGGACGGATTCGAGTTCGCGCGGACGCTCCGGAAGGCCGATGATACCACCCCGATCATTTTTCTCACGGCAAAATCGCTGAAGGAAGACAAGATCGAGGGATTTCGCATCGGGTGCGATGACTACGTGACGAAGCCCTTCAGCATGGAAGAATTGATGCTGCGGATCCGTGCAGTTCTTCGGCGGGCGGGACCCTCGACTCCGGGGGATGCGGGATCAACGCCGGACATCTTCGAAGTGGGGAAATTTGTGTTCGATCAGTCGAAACGGACGCTACGTGCCGGGGAAAAGGCACGCAGGTTGACGAGCCGGGAATCGGAACTTCTGCGGTTGCTCTGTCTGCACAAGAATCGTGTGCTTGAACGGGACGTAGCGTTGCGCTCCATCTGGGGAAGTGATTCGTTTTTCAACGGAAGGAGTATGGACGTCTTCATCTCGCGGTTGAGGCGCTACCTTGCGGCGGACCGATCGATTGAAATCTTGAACGTTCATGGGAAGGGGTTTAAGCTTGTGGAGAGCAGGGCAGGGGACAGTAGACAGGGGACAGGGAACAGGGGACAGTAGACAGTGGGTTCAGCGATGTTGGCCCCAGATTGTCGCCACGAGTTCACGCCTTCCGCCGTCGTTCCTATGTTCGCAGAGGTAGATTCCTTGCCAGGTTCCGAGATTGAGGTTCCGTCGGTTAGCGGGATGGTAACACTGCTTCCCAGGATGGACGACTTGATATGGGCGGGCATATCATCGTCCCCTTCGGTGTCATGTTCATACGACGCGCCGCCTTCCGGGGCGAGCTCCGTGAAATACCGTTCCATGTCGGAGCGGACGGTCGGGTCCGCGTTTTCGTTGATGGTGAGGGATGCTGAGGTATGTTTGATGAAGAGATGGAGGACGCCGATACGGACGGAGGCAATCTCGGGGAGTTGTGAGAGCACTTCTCGTGTGATCAGGTGAAACCCGCGGCGTTTTCTCTCGATCGTGAACTCATGCTGCGCAAACGTTGCGGTGCCGGTCTCCGGCGTGTTGGTCATCGCAGGTGTCATGTTTTTTGCATCCTTGGCAGCTAGTTTGACAAATAAACAGGCACATAAGCCAGGCTCAATAGCCGTTTCCCCGTTCCTGGCACACCCGGCTCAATCCAATCTAAAATCTAAACTCTAAAATCTAAAATTTGACCTCAGGTCAACGTCTGCCTCGGGCCTGTCCGCCCTTCCATTGACAATTCCTTCTTGACAATCGACAATTGATAATTGATCTTTAATGGATGGATGCCCTCTCCGTTCGCAACGACCTCCCCGCCTTCCCGCTCGACGTTCTCCCCCTGCTCCTCGCTGCAATTTGTGGCTGGTATTTCGTCGTCGGCAAAGAGAACTGCATCCGGATCCTCCGGCGGGGATGCAGCGACCGCGTGTTCGTTATCGCGCTCGCTGCTGCGTCGGCACTGGTCGCAATCCTCTTTGCGGGCCTGGATCCGCATGTCTTCCCGTGGGGCGGACTCGACCGCTACTTCACCCGCGCAGTCAATATCGTTACTAACGGCGTCTTCGGCTACGGCAATACGCCAATGGCACTCTTTCCTCCCGGATACAGCTTCCTGCTTCTCCCGTCTGTGCTCATCCTGGGAGATACCCCCTGGGCGTTCTTCCTCACGAACCTGGTCTTGCTCCTCAGTTTCGCGTTTGTCCTCCGGGCAGCACTCGTACGACTCGGTGCAGAAGGACGGCCGGCAAACCTCCTCACCCTGCTGATCGTGTTGTACCCCAACCGCTTTCTCTCGGCGATCATTCCTTTCTCCGATGTTCCGTTTTCGCTTCTGTATGCCGTGGCATTGCTCTTTCTCCTCGTTCGACTCCAGCAACGGTCAGGGATGGGCTCCGCCCTGGCGATCGGCCTCATCGGAGGGATTGCCACGCTCGTCCGGAGCAACGGCCTGGTGACCATTCGTTCCCCTTTTCGTCGGCGTCTTCGCAAGTGCTGGCGGCGGACGGACCGCGCGCCCTCCGCGAAACGCTCGCAGCCGCCCTGGTCTTTCTTGCTGTCCTTGCTCCGTGGACCTTCCGCAACTACGCAACATTCGGACGCTTCGTCCCGGTCTCATTGAACGCAGGGATAAACATGGCGATCGGCAATAACCCTTCTCATCCGGTGACGCACAACTCGTACATCGACTCTGTCTGGTCGGTGCAGGATCGCTGGAAAGAAGTGGGGGGAGAAGAATGGAACGAGGCACAACGCGACAGCTTCTTTGCGACGCTGGGTCGGTCGTACATTCTGGACCACCCGTGGGATTTTCTCTCACGCGCCGTGATGAAATCCTTCATCACCTTCAGGGCTGACAGCTATACGTTCGGCGAGATGTACACCTATACGAGTATCAGCACGGGCGGATATTCCATGGCGCGCAATGCACACCTGCCCGCCTGGTGCGCCACAATCCTCGGCGTCGTGATCGGCACGGGAATGACGCTGCTCATCGTGCTGAACAACACGATCTACTATCTCATCATCGGTCTCAGCCTCTGGTTCCTCTTCGCAAAAGGGGGAACATCCAATACTGTCCGATGGGTCATCATTCTCCTCCTGCTCGGTATCCTCGCGATGACGGTCGTCACCTTCGGCCTCTCGCGCTACAAGGAACCGCTGGGGATCGTGCTGGCGATTTACTGCGCAGCTCAGGTGATAGCAGGCAAGCCACGAACTCATCCCCCTACCCCCTTCTCTTAAGAAGAAAGGGGCACGCGCAAACGGATTCTATGCCGATCCGTCCCTCTCTTCATAAGAGAGGGACTACAGGTGAGTCCAACTACATCAGCCCCACCGGATCCACGTCCACGATCAGCCTCACATCCCGGTACTTCCTTTCGAGCGACCGCGCGGCTTCACGCAGCGCTCTCCGGGCGAGTGAGCCGGACTGATCGAATTCCTTGATGCTCTTCACGATGATGTGCCAGCGGTACTCCCCCTTTACCTTATCGATGAGTGCCGGGGCGGGACCGAGGATCGTGAATGCGTCTGCTCCGTTCTTCAACAACGCTCCGATATCCTCGGCAAGAAACTGGACCCGCTGCGGGTTTCTCCCTTTCGTTTCCACCAGCATCAATCGAGAAAAGGGCGGGTAGTTGAGCTCCTTTCGTGACGCCAGCTCCTCTTTGAAAAACGATTCGAAGTTCTGGTCCACGACGTGCTGGAGTGTGTAATGCGCCGGTTGAAACGTCTGGATGAGAACCTCGCCCTTCAGGATACTTCTTCCGGCCCGGCCGGCAACCTGCGTCAACAATTGGTACGTCCGTTCGGTCGCACGGAAATCGGGGAGCAGCATTTGCGTATCCGCCGAAATCACACCGACGAGCGTGACGCGGGCAAAGTCCAACCCCTTGGCGACCATCTGCGTGCCGAGGAGAATGTCCACCTGGCCGTTTTCAAATTGCCGCAGGATCCGGTCGTGCGATCCCCTGCGCGATGTCGTATCCATGTCCATGCGGAGAAGCTTCACGCCGGGGAACAGGCGCTCGAGATCCTCTTCGACGCGTTGCGTCCCGACTCCGAGCATCCGGATGTTCGTCCCGCCGCATTTCGGACATTGTTCGTGAGGCTGCCGTACCAGGCCGCAATAGTGGCAGCGTAAATGGTGTTTCGCCTGGTGATATGTGAGCGTAACACTGCAGTTCTCGCAGCGTTCGGCGTAGCCGCAATCAGGGCATTCGACGAACGGTGCGAAGCCGCGTCGGTTCTGCAGCAGGATGATCCCTTCATGCCGGGTCAACCGGTCGGCGATCTTCTCTTCAAGAATCTTCGAAATGGAGGAGGGAATAAATACGAATGGTCGACTCCGATCTTCGATGGTCAGGAGCGCTTTCTGCGCGATGTATTGGCGCTTCCGCTCGCCCGTCATATCCACAATGGTAATCACCGGCATCGGCACGTTGTCGATCCGTGTCGGCAGACGAAGAAGTCCGTATTTCCCCGTCAATGCGTTGTGATACGATTCGGCAGAAGGAGTTGCGGAACCGAGAACGACGACTGCGCCGGTTTTCGTACCCCGGACAATGGCAACATCGCGCGCGTGATACCGCGGGGTCGCGTCATACTGCTTGTAGGACGATTCGTGCTCCTCATCGACGACGATCAGGCCGAGCGACCGAAGAGGTGCAAAAATCGCCGACCGGGGACCAATCACCACACGCACATCGCCCCGGCGCGCGAGCCGCCAGACATCGTGCCGCTCGCCTGCCGACATCCTGCTGTGTACAACGCCGACGGAATCACCGAAATGCGTCTTGAACCGGCGCACGATCTGCGGCGTCAATGCGATTTCCGGCACGAGGACGATGGCGCTCCGCCCCCGATCAAGACAATGCCGGATGGCTTCAATGTAGACCTGGGTCTTTCCGCTCCCCGTCACTCCGTGAAGGAGAAACGGTGTAAACGTCGCCGAATCGACTGCACGCGTAATGGCTTCGTACGCGTTGCGCTGGTCGGCATTCAGGACGATCGTCTTTGTCTTCTCCTCCGTGCCGTAGTCCACCGCCCGGCTGACTTCGCGTCGGTCCATCGGCAGGAGACCGCTGGCGATAAACTCCCTCACGACCGCGACAGGAACGCGGGTGCGACGTGCAAGCTCTTTCGTGGAAAGTTCGTCGCAACTGGTGCGGAGGTGATCGAGTGCCGCAAGGAATGTTGCCGCGTTCTTCTTTCGGGGCGAAAGACTCTCCCGGGCGATGTCGAGAGTTCCTGCCGTGATGCTCTTGAGGGAAACAAAATCTTCCGTCTTTGTCTTCACTTTCGACCGCGGGAGAACGTCCTCGGTCTCGATATACCCCTCTTCCTCCAATTCCCTCAGGACCGGTACAATCGCCTTGAAGCCCGCGATCTTCTGGAGATCGGTAGAGAGCATCGGTCCGCGGACAAGCAGCGTCGTCAGGAGAAGGGCGCGCTTTTTCGACGATCGTTCGATCGCAGCGACGGAATCAGGAGTGAGGCGGGAGGTGGGGATCACGAGGCGCTTGCTCGTGGCCGTGAACCCGTGCGGGATCGCCGCGCGGAGGACTTCGCCAAGGGGAGCGAGATAGTACGACGCCATCCACTCGCACAGTTCCACAAGCTCCGCGGGCATGACCGGCGACGTATCGATGACGTCCCGGATCTCTTTGAGTCCGGTGACCGTCGTCTCGGACGGCAGTCCCACGATCAGACCCGTTGCGAGCTGGCGGCCAAACGGCACGAGCACGCGGACACCGATGCGCGCCTGGCTCCGGAGGTTCTCCGGGATCAAATATGTGAACTCCCGATCGAGACCGACCGGGAGTGCCACAGAGGCGAAACAATTCACAATTTTAGATTTTAAAATTTAAATTTTAGATTTGAAAGACACAGCCGGGGAGTGATTGATAACGGCACTAGTCGATCTTACGATTTTCTCCCGGTAATGTAATCCTCGAGATGGGAGATGGTTGACTGTTGCTCTTCGATCACTCTGCGGACGACGTCGCCGATGGAAATCAGACCGACGAGGGCGCCGTCTTCGACGACCGGCAGATGCCGGATGTGCTTTTGGGTCATGAGCGCCATGCAATGTTCGATGGAATCGTTGCGGGCGACGTGAATCACATTCGAGCTCATGATCTCTTTCACCGAAAGCTCGCGGGAACGGCGGCCAAGCAGCGCCACCTTCCGCGCATAATCACGTTCTGAAAAGATCCCGACCAGTGTTTTTCCTTCGGTGACCACCAGCGCTCCGACATTCTTGTCGGCCATCATTTGCAGGGCATCATACACCGACGTCGCCGGAGAAATCGACCAGACGCTATTCCCCTTCTCATCAAGCAGCTGCTTCACGGTGACCATGCGTCCTCCTTTGATCGTGCATTTCAGGGTGGAATCGACGTTTCCCCGAGCCGGAAAGACCGTAGTGGAGACGCTCGCAAAATAGGCGTGAAAGGAGGGAAAGTCAAGAAGAATCAATAGTCCATAGTCAATGGACTGTAGTCAATAGTCAACGAAAAGCGCCGGAGGAAAAGAACGATGGTCGATGTAAGGACAAAGGGAGCGAACGCTGTTCCGGCAGAGAGACTTCTGTGGAAGACGTGGATAAACTCATTTCAGAGGAAAATGTTTTCGGAGGATCGGAAAAACGGCTTCCACACAGTAATACTTATACACGGGGGGGAGTCGCCAATGGCAAAGGGGGATGATATCCAGGATCGTTTGATTCGGTTTGCAGTGAGCGTCATGACCATTTGTGAAGGCATGCCGAGGACCATTACGAATGCGAATATCGCCAATCAACTTTCCCGATCGGCGTCCGCGGCAGCGCCGAACTACGCCGAGGCCCGGGGCGCGGAAAGCCGCAACGACTTCATCCACAAGCTGGGAATAACCTTCAAGGAACTCAATGAATCGGAGGTTTGGCTGAAAATGCTTTTGCAGAAAGGAGTCATGCCCGAGAAAGACCTCCGCCCTGTCCTTCTGGAGTGCTCCGCGCTGTGTCGGATCATTGCCGCCAGCCGAACAACCGCCAGCCGCGGCTCGTCAAGTTCGCGATAGCGATTGCTGACAGTCACAATTGTTCGTCGGCCCTCGGCCATTGTTTCTCTTTTCCACGCGCCCTTGGTTGACCATTGACTATCGTCCACTGACTATCGACCATTGTTCCTCTTTCCACGCGCCCTTCGTTAACCATTGACTATCGTCCACTGACTATCGACCATTGTTCCTCTTTCCACGCGCCCTTCGTTGACCATTGACTATCGTCCACTGACTATCGACTATTGATCTTTCCGCAACTCCTCGATCAGGTTTTCAAACGTTGCCGGCACAGCCGCTTCGATCTCGATCTTCTCTCCTCCTCTGCCTGTAAACCCAATGCTCCTCGCATGTAGCATCAGCCTCGGAAACACCGCCTGCATTGTCTTGTCCCCGTATCGCACGTCTCCGACAATCGGGTGTCCTTCGCTGTAGAAATGCACCCTGAGCTGATGGCGCCGGCCTGTATGCGGCATCGCTTCGACGAGCGTCGCCGCCGGCAGCCGTCGAACGACGCGGTATTCGGTGACGCTCGGTTTTCCCCGCCGGGTATCGATCCCCATCCGGCCGGAGCCGAATTCCCGGATCGGTTTCTCGATCATCCCATTGTCGATCCCAACATTCCCGTGCACCAGGAGGAGGTAGTGTTTCTCCACTTTCCGTGCGGCGAAGAGATCATTGAGGTGGCGGTGCGCTTCCGCGGTCTTTGCGTAGACGATCACGCCGCTGGCCTCTTTGTCCAAACGGTGCACAACAAAGATTTTGCAGCCGCGTTCCTCCTCCAGGGATCGGACGAGAGAGGGGGCCGAACGATCGCGCTCCGGAATGCACGACAACCCGACCGGTTTGTCAATGCCGACGTAGTCGTTGTTCTCGAACAGAAGGGTTGCCATCAGGCTCCATGTTTCGTATAATTGAGGCAAGATACAGCGTGTCCATCTCGAATGCCACTCCCAATCTCAATCAGTGAGGCAACCATGAAACGTTTCCTGTTCCTTCTCGGTATCCTTCTTCTTGCTGCCGGCATTGTCTCCACGCAGTCGTTCGCACAGAAGAAGGGCTCCAAGACGACAAAGGCGCCAACGACGCAGAGCGTCGCCAAAGAGCAATCCAAGATGGCGGAGTTGATCGACCTGAACAGTGCATCGGAAGAGCAGTTGAAGACCCTCGAAGGGATCGGCGACGCGTATGCGAAGGCGATCATCAAAGGCCGTCCCTACAAAATGAAGACCGACCTCGTGAAGAACAAGATTATCCCGAAGGCGACGTACAAGAAGATTGCGGACAAGGTGATAGCCAAACAAGGGTGAACTCACCCCCGGCCCCTCTCTTAAGAAGAGAGGGGAGACGTGCGCGTCCAAACCATTGCTCACCCCCCCTTCTCTTTTAAAGAGAAGGGGGCAAGGGGGATGAGTTCAAATGAGAAGGCTCCTTATGCAAACCAATGCCCTTTTTCATCACAGCGGACTGATGCGGCTCTTTCTCGCCCTATCGCTCCCGCTCACCTTCCTCTCCTGCACTCAGCACGGCAACGATTTCCCCCCGACCGAGAAGAAACCCGTCACGGAACACTACGGCGATATCTCGTTTGTGGACAACTACCGCTGGCTTGACAGCCTCCAGGATCCGCCGGTCCGGCAGTGGAACGATGCGCAGAACGCCTACAGCAGGAAATACTTCGACGGTGTCTCTTGCCTCCCGGCTGTGCAGACGCGATTGAAGGAGCTAACGGGACATGCGGTTTCAACATATTACGATTTCTGGTACCGGACACGCCTTTTCGCCCTCAAGGAAGAACCGCCCAAGAACCAGCCGATGATCGTGACGTTTTCGTCGGTCATCGACACGGCGGGGGAGACCGTCGTTGTGGACCCGAACGCGATCGATCCCAGCGGCACGACATCAATCGACTGGTTCCGCCCTTCCCGCGACGGCAAACTTGTCGCCGTTTCCCTTTCGAAAAACGGGAGCGAAGACGGGACGCTGTACATCTTTGATGTGAGCACGGGGAAAGCTCTGGGCGATACCATCCCGCGGGTGCAATTTCCGACGGCGTCCGGCTCCGTAGAGTGGAACGCGGACAACACCGGCCTCTATTATACACGCTACCCGCAGGGGTCCGAACGACCGAAAGAGGACATCAACTTCTATCAACAAATCTATTATCACAAGCTTGGAACTCCGGTCTCAAGCGACACCTATGCACTCGGGAAGGAATTTCCCCGAATTGCCGAGTGCACGATCTCATCCACGCATGACGGGAAAGACATCCTGGTCTCCGTCGCGAACGGCGACGGCGGAGAGTTTGAGCACTTCCTGCGGAAGGGAAACGGTCCGTGGCAGCAAATCACGCAGTTCTCTGACAAAGTTGTCGATGCGCTCTTCGGCACCGATGGGAACCTCTACCTTCTCTCCCATGCTGCTGCGCCGAACGGGAAGATCCTCGCAATGCCTCTCGCATTTCCGAATATCGGCAAAGCAAAGGTGGTCGTTCCCGAGAGGAATGTGAGCATCAAGTCTTACTTCCCCGCGAAGTCGATTCTGTATGTGGTCGACATGATGGGTGGCCCGTCGAAGGTAAGCGCGCTCACACTTTCGGGACAATCAATCGGAAGCATCGCCACGGAGCCGATCGCGAGGGTCGGAGGGTTGGTAGGAGTCGGCGGTGACTCGGTGCTCCTTGCAGAAGAGACCTACCTCACGCCGCTCGGTTGGTATCTCTGCAATCCGACGACGCAGCAGGTCCCTCAACGCCTTGCGTTTTCCACGCCTGCGACCGAAGACTTCAGCGCATATGAAGTCCTGCGGGACACGGCGACGTCCAAAGACGGCACCCGGATCCCGATAAGCATCTTGATGAAGAAGGGGACGCCGCTCGACGGTCAGAACCCGACGATCCTGTACGGCTACGGAGGGTTCGGGATTTCGAACGAGCCGAATTTCGAAACGGCCCTCAAGGTCTGGCTCGAGCAGGGCGGGATTTACGCGGTCGCCAATACCCGCGGCGGATCGGAGTACGGCGAGGCCTGGCATGAAGCAGGCATGCTCACGAAGAAGCAGAATGTGTTCGATGACTTCATCGCATGCGAGCGTTACCTGGTGGAGAAGAAATACACGTCGACCAAACGTCTTGCGATCGAAGGGGGAAGCAACGGAGGTCTCCTGATGGGCGCGGTTCTCACGCAGGAGCCGCTTCTATGCAGGGCTGTCGTCAGTTTTGTCGGGATCTATGACATGCTCCGCGTCGAGACCTTCGCGAACGGACAGTTCAACGTCACAGAATACGGGTCGGTGAAGAATCCGGACCAGCTCAAGGCACTGTACGCCTATTCGCCGTACCAGCATGTCAAAGACGGAACGTCGTACCCGGCGGTGCTTTTCCTCACGGGCGACAACGACGGGCGCGTCGATCCCGCAAACTCGCGGAAGATGCTGGCGCGACTCCAGGCAGCGACAACCTCCGGCTTGCCGGTGCTTCTCCGCACCGACGCACAAGCGGGACATGGAATCGGGACAGGCCTGGACGCGAGGGTGGCACAGGCGGCGGATGTGTATGCGTTTCTATTGGATCAGCTGGGAGTAAAATACGCTCCACCTGAAAAGGATCAATAGTCGATAGTCGATGGACGATAGTCGATAGTCATCGAAAAGCGCGCGGATCTCGATTCTTCGACCCTGTCCAGGCGCCTTGCGTCGACTATTGACTACTGTCCATCGACTATTGACTATCGAGCCTTCACCAAGCTTCACGATTTCCACAAAAGCAGCAACCCCACCGATATCACTCCCAATCCGATGATCTTCTGTATTGGCAGATCCTCGTGGAAGTACAGCAGCGAGAGGATGGCGATCCCGATCGTGCTGAACGCCCCGAACACCGCATAGGCAATGCCGAGCTTCAGCGTCTCGAGCGACTTCAGGTAGGAGAGCGTGTTCAGGAGACCGATGAACAGTCCCACACCGAAGAGGATCCATTTCTGCCTCCCGGCCTCCGTCAGCGAAGCGTTCTTGAAGAAGCCGTTGGCGATGATGTTGAAGATAATCGAGACGGAAAGGAAGACGTAACCCATGGAGAATCCTTGTTGAAAGGGGACAGGGAGCAGGGGACAGGGAACAGGGAACAGGGAACAGTGGACAGCCGGGATGTACGAACCAGCTTTCTGCTTACTGCCTACTCTTGACGCACAAATCGTATTCTTCCTATGTCCAACAACAAACAAAAAAGTGCAATGGTAGCGGATCGCATCAAGGTTCCGAAGTGGAATGACAACGCGCGTCAAAGAGAACTTAAGGGAAAACGAGATGGACTTCAAGGTGAAGAATCAATAGTCGATAGTCGATGGACACTAGTTCCGTCCCGCCTTCGGCGGGACGAGACCTCGTCTCGAACGGAGTTCGAGACGGGCAATAGTCATCGTAAAGCGCTTGGGAAAGACCGAGATCTGACTATTGACTATTGTCCACTGACCATTGTCCATTGAGATTTTCCGAAGTCTCCCTTCCCCCCTTCTCCCGTTCTCCCCTTCCCCCATTCTCCCAGCCGTTCCTCCGCAAGTTGCTTCCCTGCCGCACCTTCGCTATACTAGATTGAGGAACCCTGAACTCCGTGAAACAACTCGCCGTCATCTTTCTCTGGTATTGCTGTTTCCTCACTGCGGGAATGCGTGCTGATGCCGGTCCGCTCTCCCCGACAGTGAGAATCCTGTTTACCCACGACCTCCACTCGAGTTTTCTCCCGCAACGCGTTCTCATGCCCGATGGCACCCGGGCGGAACGCGGCGGGTACGCCCGCCTGGCAACGGCGATTCACCGTGAACGCGCCATTGACTCTCTCGGCACCATCCTCGTCGATGCAGGCGACTTCAGCATGGGGACGCTCTTCCATACGCTGTTCACCTCCGAGGGCGCCGAGCTACAGCTCATGACCAAAATGGGCTACGATGCCGTAACATTCGGGAATCATGATTTCGATTTTCGTCTCGAGGGCCTCGCACGGTCATTGGACTCCGCCCGAAGCAGGGGAGGTCGTCTCCCGGCGATCGTGGCATCGAACTTCTCCATGCTCTCCTCGGCCGCGTCCCGCGATGAAAGCGAAGCCTCGTTTCACTGGAACAATCTCCGCGAGTACATCATCCTCACGCGCAACGGACTCCGGATCGGCATCTTCGGGCTGATGGGGAAAGATGCGGGAGCCGACGTCCAGTTCGCTCCGTCGGGACTGTTCGACGATCCGGTCGAGACCGCGAAACGCATCACGAAGATCCTCAAAGAAACCGAACACGTCGACATTGTTCTCTGTCTCTCGCATTCGGGGACATCCTCGAACGGCGGGCATTCGGAGGACGTGACGCTCGCGGAGAAGGTGCCCGGGATTGATATCATCGTCAGCGGCCATACGCATCGCGTCCTCCAGCAACCGTTGCAGGTCGGGAATACCCTGATTGTTTCGGCGGGCTCCAACGGCGCATACCTCGGCGTGCTCGATGTGTCGGTCGACCGTCATCATCTCACCCAATCAGCGTACAAGCTGGTCCCGATTGACGGCTCTCTTCCGTCGGACCCGATAATCGTACGGAGTGTGGCGCAATTCCAGACCGACGTCGAGACGAAATACCTTTCGGCGTTCGGACTGAAGTTCAGCGAGGTCATTGCCCGGTCGCCCTTCGATTTCGAATCGGTGGCGTATGCCTACGCTCATCCCGGAGAAGTCGGGATCGGAAACCTGATTACGGACGCGTTCCGCTACGCCGTCAGGAGGGCGGAGGGAACACATGGTCGGACCGTCGACGTGGTGATCGAACCGCTGGGGATGATCAGAAGCTCGTTTCTCTCGGGCGCCATCACCGTCGCCGATGTGTTCCGGGTTCTTTCGTTGGGCCTCGGCCCGGATGGAAAGCCGGGGTATCCTCTTGTCACCACGTACGTGACGGGGAGAGATCTCATGAAGATCCTCGAGATCGAGGCCTCGGTCTCTGCGCTGAAGGAAGACGCGCACCTCGAGTTCGCCGGCGTGAAATTCGCGTACAATCCGATCCGGCTTCCCTTCAATCGCGTGATGTGGGCGGAGATCGTCGGCGAGGACGGGTCGTTGCGGCCGGTGGCGTCGGATTCGCTGTACCGCGTCTGCATGAACCTGTACACCGCGATGATGGTGTCGAACATCCGACAGCTCAGCTACGGGTTCGCGAGCATCCAGGGACTGGACTCATCGGGGAGGGAAATGTCGAACAGTCTCGATGGGATCGTCGACGCCGACCCGGACACCCCGGGAAAGCAGGAAATCAAAGAGTGGATCGCCCTCGAAGAGTTCCTCCAGTCCTTCCCGAAGTCGTCAGACGGTGTTCCGGCTGTGCCTGACCGGTACTACGGCCAACAGGGACGCATCATCGTCGAATCTTCGCTGAACCCGATCAGCCTGTTCCGAAACCCGAACGGCGTGACGATCGTGGCGGTCGTGCTGGTGGGAGGGATTGGCATCGTTGTGTGGAGATTCGTTGTGAGGCCGATAAGGAAGAGCGTGAAGAAGAGAACGCTGTTTTAAAGGTCATTAGTCAAGTAGTCGATAGTCAGATGACCATAGACAATAGGGCAATAGTCGACCGATCGCCAAATTGAGAAGTCGATCCCCTTCTCATAGTAACGTAAGCACGACGTCTTTATGACTTATCGTGAAGGGTTCCCTCTCCACTGCCAAACGACCATATCACATCCCGCCTCCTCGCCGTTCTCGGGCTCTGCCTGACGACGGCCGGCTGCCTCGATCAGGAGACCACCACCGTCGTCAACACGGACGGGACATGTGAACGCCGCATTGTTGTCGCGTCGCTGCAAAGTCCTTTCCCTCTGCACATCGATCGGACATGGGACACGACCCGGGCGACTATCGGCACCGAAGCGGATTCCGTGAAGTATGTGCTGAAGAAGACGTTCGCGTCCTTCGGGGAGCTCGAGCGCGAATATGATCAACCGGGCGACGCGTCGCACTTCGGCGTGCGCGTGAGCATCGAAAAGAAGTTCCGCTGGTTCTTCACCTATTTTGACTACAACGAATCGTATGGCAAATTCACCCGCGACACCCTGGTGGATCCGGCTTCACTCCTGACCTCCGACGAGATGTCGCGCTACACGTATGGCGACACAAACAAAACATTGGTCGACAAGGTGGAGCAGTGGCACAACCGGAATCTCTTTGAGATCGTCTTCGGTACTGCCAGGTCTGCCGCTTCCTCCTTGCCCGACAGCGCTGCGACACTCGCGGCAATGGACACTCACAAGGACGAATTTTACCGCTCTCTCTTCGAGAATGTGAACGGCATCCCGCAGATCGTCGGGAAAGACGGCTCGATCGTCCAATCCGGACTGGATTCCCTCATGCGGCTCGCCAGCCGCGTGCTGGCGATCAAAGTATCGCCCGCACTTCGGACGGCATTCGGCGAAGGGGTCAAGGCGGCGTTTCAGCACTCATTTTCGCCGGACAGCAAGACAGGGTGGAGCTTCACGAATATCGTGACGCTCCCCGGAACGATTGTCCAGACCAATGCGGGCCAGATCAAGAGCGGAACGGCCACCTGGAAACTCGACATGGACCGGCTGTCGTTCATCGACTATCATATGCACGCGGAGTCGAGGATGATGAATGTGTGGACGATCGTCGTGACGGGACTTGTGCTGCTCGGGTTGGTTATAGCGTTGGTGCGTGGCAATAGAAAGTCGAACTCACCCCCTAGCCCCCTCTCTTAGAAAGAGAGGGGGACGTATGCCACCAATCTCGGCCGTCGACTCCCCCTTCTCTTCTCAAGAGAAGGGGGTCGGGGGGATGAGTTCTTCATAAACAAGGAACTTGTCTTTATGCAAATCGGCATCGTCGGTCTTCCCTACAGCGGCAAATCCACCTTGTTCCAGGCCGTGACCAAGACGCACCTTGATCCGGCGAACCTCGCGAAAGTGGAGGCGCATCACGGGATCGTCAGGGTCCCGGACGATCGCCTCGCGGCGTGCTCGTCGATCTTTAAGCCGCCCAGCACGGTCTTTGCGACGATCGAGTTCGTCGACGTGGTTGGACTGAAGAAAGGGGAGAGCGGATCGACACAGTTCACGACGAACTTCCTGGCGAGCGTCAAGAACAACGATGCGCTTGTTCAGGTCGTCCGGCTGTTCGCCGACGCCTCCGTGCCGCACCCCGACGGCTCGATCGATCCGCTGCGCGACGTCGCGACGTTCGAGACGGAGTTCATTATCGCCGACATGGCGGTGCTTGAATCACGGATCGACCGTCTGAAGAAGGCGGCGATGAAGGCGGGAGACGAACAGGCGAAGAAGGAACTTCCGCTCCTCGAAAAATGTCACGCGATCCTCGAAAGCGAAAAGCCCCTGCGCGACGCCGGCCTGACACGCGACGAGACAACCATCCTCAAGACCTATCAGCTCCTGAGCATCAAGCCGATGCTGATCGCCGTCAACTGTGACGAAAGCCAGATCGAAACGGCGCAAGCGACGGTGAAGCAGATCGCAGAGCGCAAAGAAGGGCCGCAGACGAAAGTGATGTCGTTGTTCGGGAAAATCGATCTCGAGATCTCCGAGCTTGGCGACGAAGAAGCGAAGAGCTTCATGGCCGAATACGGGATCAAGGAATCGGCGCTGTCGAGTCTGATCCGCGAATCGTATGCCCTGCTCGGCCTTCAGTCATTTCTGACGGTCGGCGATGACGAGTGTCGCGCATGGACGATCCGCAAAGGGGCGACGGCACAGGAAGCGGCGGGAGTGATCCACTCGGACTTCTCTGCGAAGTTCATCCGCGCGGAGGTGGTCGGCTACGATGAGTTCATGAAGAACAGCGGATCGTTCGCGAAGGCGAAAGAGGCAGGAGTGTGGCGGCTTGAGGGGAAGGAATATGTTGTGAAGGATGGCGATATTATGTCTATCAGGCACAGTTAAAGATCAATAGACAATGGAAAATGGACAGTAGTCAATAGTCATCGAAATGCGCCGTGCTGGAGTTCCAATGATTGAATCCCATATATGACTGCCCGCTTTGCGCGACCATTGACTATAGTCCACTGACTATCGACCATTGTTCCTCTTTCCACGCGCCCTTCGTCGACTATTGACTAGTGTCCATTGACCATCGACTATTGAGATTCTCCCCATCTCCCCTTCTCCTTTCCCCCCGGCACTTTCCGGCCCCTCGATTGTTTAATATATATGACCCGCTTTGCTAAGACCATTTCCCTCATTTTCGCCCTTTCCCTCACATTTCCCGCGGCAACGTTCGCCTGCGCCTGCGGCTGCAATGTCTTTTCCGTCGGGGCGCCGTGGATGATGCCCATTACGTCCGGGTGGAGCGTTTTTCTCCACTACAACTATATGGACCAGGGGAAGAACTGGGGAAGCTGGCAGGGTGCTCCGACGGAGGCAAACGAGGATCGCGAAATCCGCACGAGCTTCTACACGCTGAGCCTGCAGAACATGATCGACCGCGATTGGGGATTCACGGTTGAAGCGCCGTTGTGGGACCGCTACTTCAGCACGCTCGGTGAGAATGGAACACTCGGGTCGGTCAACCATTCGTCGTTCGGCGATGTGCGCCTGACGGGAATGTATACCGGCCTCTCCGAAGACATGTCGATCGGTCTGCAGTTCGGACTCAAGCTGCCGACCGGAGCCTTTCATCAGTCACTCCTCGATCGCGACACGCAAATCGGCACGGGGACGACCGACCTTCTTCTCGGCGGCTATTGGATGCGGCAGGAAACGGGATGGGGATGGTATGGGCAGGTGATGTGGCAGCGAGCGCTCAACGAGCGCGAAGGATACCGGCCGGGCGACAGCTTCGACGTGAACTTCGGAGTCCACTACGATAATCTTCTGAACACCGTGCCGATCATCCCGATGCTGCAACTTGTCGGATCGTTCCGCGGGACCGACGGCGGACCGAGCGGCGACCCCGCAAACACGGGCTACACACGGCTCTTCATCTCGCCGGGCTTCGAGCTCGTCACTTCATCACACTTCAATATCTACGGGGATGTGCGGATACCGCTGATGACGCATGTTAAAGGATTTCAGCTCGTTGCTCCTGCTTTGTATAGTCTTACGATCGGGCTAAGCGTTTAAGCCTCGCCCCCCGGCCTGTTCTCAACCTCACCCCCTGACCCCCTGCAGTTCTCAACCTCTCCTCTCCGTCTCCCCTCCCCTGCACATGATCGTCACATGAAGGGGAGGGGAGTGCGAACGGCTGAGATGGAATCGGCACGTTCCCCCTCCCCTTAATGCGCGCTATCAGGTGCAGGGGAGGGGGTTAGGGGGAGAGGTTCTATTTCCTCACGAAGTGCTCCATCTTCTCCGGCATCACGATCGCAATCTCCACCAGCCCCGCGTATTTCCCGCCTGTATACCACGGCGACTGAAAGATCAGTTTCTTCTGCCCGTTCTTCTCTATTGTATAGGTGTTCGATTTGCCTTCGCGGAGGAGATCCTCGAGGATCGCCCGCGCGTTCGGCGGATGACAATCGAGGACATTCGTCCCGATCAGCTTCGCCCCGCCTTCTTCTTCGAACGACTTGCATGCACGGTCGTTCATGGAGAGAATGATCCCGTCCGCATCGCAGACCGTGATGGCGGCAGGCAGCTCTTTAGGCCAATCGGGGGTTATTCCCATGTGTAGTCTCCTGATTATGTGGGTCGGCCCGCCCGACTACATCAGCTCATGCGAGACGGGGTTCTGGCTGACGCCGTCCCACAGAATGAATGTGGGTCGGGTCGTCTGACCCGACTACATCAGCCGTGCGAGACGGTTCTGGCGAGCCGTCCCACAGAATGAATGTGGGTCGGGTCGCTGACCCGACTACATCAGCCGTGCGAGACGGTTCTGGCGAACCCGCCCGACTGCGTCGTTCGGGCAAGTTTATCCGCCGTCTTTTTTGGCGGACCGTCCCACAGAATCGAAATGTAGGTCGACCAGTCTGGTCGACCTACAAGTTCCTTACCTCGGGTACTTTCAAATAGACCCCCGCCGCCACTCCAATACACAGCACCGCATTCACCGCGACAGCCACCGGTTCACCCCACATTTCCGCGACAAACCCTGTCCACAGCGACCCGATCGGCAAAAACCCGAAAAAGATCAGCGAGTAGACGCCCATGATGCGTCCCCGCAGGTAATCCGGCGCGATCGTCTGCACCATTGCATTGCAGAGGTTCAGGACCATGATCACGCCGGCGCCAACGAGGACCAGCGTGAAGAGCGACAGCGGCACGGCACGCACAAAGGAAAAGACAATAAAGAAGATCGGATAGAAAAATGCTCCTGCCATCACCAATTTTCCCCGATAGGTAAACCGGCCGAGCGACGCGATGAGAAGCGCCCCGAGCAGCGATCCCACGCCCCGCGCCGAGTAGAGCAGGCCGTTCATCTGCGGTCCGCCTCCGAGGACGTTCACCGCCCATGCGGGGACAAGCGTCGTGAACGAGAGGCCGAGAAGGCTCGAGGTTGCCACCAGGAGGATGAGCGTCCGGACGAGCCGGTGGTGGACGACGTACAAGAGTCCTTCCTTGATGGCGGCGATGCCGGGGCGGTGTTTTTGCGGAGCGGGAGGCGGAATATCGCGCATCAGGGCGAGGGCGACGATCACAGCGATGAACGAAACGCCGTTGATCGCGAAGCACCAGCCGGGCCCGAACGCCGCATAGGCAATGCCTGCGGCCGTCGGGCCGATGACGGTCGCGAGCTGGAACATCGTCGAGTTCAGCGCGATGGCATTCGTCAGGTCGTCGCGGCTCACCAGCTCGGAGGCGAACGCCTGTCGTGCTGGGGCATCGAACGCATTGGCGACGCCGAGCAGGAAGGCGAGGAACAGAATGTGCCACGGTTGAACGATATGCAGGAAGGTGATGGTCGTGAGGATAAACGCGAGCATCATCATCGCGGTCTGCGTGATGATGAGGAGATAGCGGCGGGAGAGGCGGTCGGCGATGACGCCGCCGTAGAGCGTGAAGATCCAGCTCGGGATTCCGGCGGCGAATCCTGCGTAGCCGAGGTAAATCGGGGAATGCGTCAGCTCAAAGATCAGAAACCCGACGGCGGTTGTCTGCATCCAGGTCCCGAACAGCGAGACGAGCTGACCGATGAACCAGAGACGGTAGTTGGGATACTGGAGCGCGGCGAACGTGCGCGCGAGGCGGGATGAATTAGCGGGAGGAGAAGCGGAAGACGGATTTGGCGTTGAAGGCACTACGGATCGTCGGGGAATTTCCTCATAAGATACGACGGAAAAGAGAGCGAAGCAATTTGCAGCTCTCCCCTCTGCCAGTTTTCAACCTCTCCTCCCGTCCCCCTCCCCTGCACAAGTTTCAGCTCTTTAAGGGGAGGGGGTGCGAATGTCGTGGTTGTCACCGCCTCTACATTCCCCCTCCCCTTAATGCGCTCTATCAGGTGCAGGGGAGGGGGTAGGGGGAGAGGTTCCTTAAGCGCGATGAATGCCCCCTCCTCCAGCGAACTACCTTACGAGCATCATCGCCTTCGCCGCCCTGAACCCGCCCGCTTGAAGTCGATAGTAGTACAATCCGCTTGCCAGATTTCCAGCATCAAACTTCACTTCGTGCGTTCCAGGCGCCTCTTTATCATTCACTAGAAGCGCAACCTCTCTCCCGAGAACATCATAGACCACGAGAAGCACCTCGCTGTTCCCTGTCCCTATCCCCACGCTCAAGCCCCGCCGAGAGGGAGAAGGGGAGACTTGGAGAAGGGGAGAACAAGCGTGCCACCGTCAACGAACTAAGAGCATCTTCCGAACCGCGGTGAATGTCCCGGCTGTCAGTCGATACATGTAGATACCGCTTGCCAGGTTCGTTCCATCTACGGTAAACGTGTGTTCTCCAGCCGAATATCTGCCGTTCGCAAGGACAGCGACCTCTTTCCCCAGAAGATCATACACCACAAGCCGTATGTCCCTGTCCCCTGACACCTGTACCCTGATCCCTGTTTTCGGATTAAACGGGTTCGGGTAGTTCTGCTCCAGAACATAGCCACTGGCCCGGGATCCATCGGTTTCGATCCCGGAGAGAACATCAACAACGATCGTATCCATGAAGCGAGAAGTGCTGTCGAGGTCGGTCTGCTTCAAACGGTACGATGTCCGACCCAGGACGACGTTCGTATCGGTATAGGAGTATTCATGTGCTTCGACAGTACTCCCCTGACCGGGCAAGAAGCCATCCGGCAATGCCACAAATTCGGTGTCTGCCGCCCGCTTTCGTTGAACGTCGAAACCGAGATTGTTGATTTCGGAGACGGTTTTCCAGCGCAGTGTAATCGTCCTGGTCTTGACGTCATACGCCCCCTCGAATGAATCAAGTCGGGCCGGAACGACGGACGATTCGTATGCCAGCGCGGCATCGAAGAGCTGCGTGACCAGTTGAGGCGCCACCAGCGCTGTGGCCGCTGCATTCGGGTGGCTGTCCCCTGGACCTGATGCATACTTGAGTGGAAGCATGCCGTCCGCACCGGCAAGAAGATGGAAGATATCAAACACAAAAATGTTCTTTGGGAAAGCCCCGACGACGGAATCCAGACCGGCCGCAAGCGTGTCCTTCGCCCAACGACAGAAGGCATCGGAAAGTGCAGCCTGTGCGGCGTTCGTGCCGCCGCCGGCCTCAAGAGGCGCGTTGGTCCAAATGACAAAGAAATTCTGCGGTCGTGCTCTCATCACGGAAACGAACGAACGCCAATGCCATTTGTAGTTCGCAGCGCTCTTCACCGTCGGGGTGAGGGTATCCGCGCTGGTCCCGGCTCCGTAGATGGCGGAGGAAGGAAAACACGATTTGATCATGACGACGGGGTTCGACGCCATGATAGGCCGAATATCATCTGTCGGATAGTCGTTGTCAAATATCCTGTGCCAGGTTGACCATTCGTTGTCATCCGAAGGCCAGTTCCTTTCACTGAATGTCACAGAATCCTTTCCGGCAAGGCCGTGCAACGCGTTGTATTTGGCGATCTCCCCGGGAACCGAAACCAGCCCGCCGTTCGGTCCCCAGATACAGGCGCCGGTCGAGTGATGCAGAAATATTCCTGACCGGAACCGGGTTTGACCCACACATTCGGATGCAAGCGTGAGGATCACGACAAGGAAAAGAATCCTTTGGGGAGTCATGGGCCTCCTTCATTTGACCATCAAGTCTAAACCTTCCCCGGCTGCACGCGGTTCGCTGAACCTATTGTGCCCGCTTCGCTGTCGCACGCAAATTGCGGCACGATGCGCCGGATGCACCGCAGTGCCTCGTCACGCTCTCCCGCGGTCGACAGAACGATGAGCCGGTCGATTTCGCGGCGGAGCCGGGAGTGACACTTTGCGGATCCATAGTCATTGATGTCGGCGCTGACGCCGGTGCCGGAGAGGAGCGAATGGAGCGAGACCTCCATCGGCGACCGGCAGACGAAGATCTTTTCGTGTTGCGAGCGCTCCGGGATTTCCCACTCGTAAAACAGCTCTTCATACATCTTCTCGCCGTGGAGCAGTCCGGTGTACTTGATTTCGATGTCGACTCCTTCGCGGAACCCGCTCAGCCGGATCACGTCCCGGGCAAGGTCGGCGATCTTGATCTGTTCCCCCATATCCAGGACAAATACTTCTCCACTCTTTCCGAGCGCCGCCGACTGAAGCACCAGTTGCACCGCTTCAGGAATCGTCATGAAGTACCGTGCCACGTTCGGATCGGTGACAAGCACCGGGCCGCCTGCGGCCACCTGCGCCTTGAATATCGGCACAACACTGCCCCGCGAGCCGAGCACATTGCCGAACCGCACGCTGACAAATGCCTTCTTCGTGCGGACCGCGGCTTCCTGAACCACCAGCTCGGCGATTCTCTTCGTCACGCCCATCACGCTTGTCGGGTTCACCGCCTTGTCGGAGGAGATCATGACGAAGCGTTCGACGTCGTACCGGTCCGATGCTTCGACCAGCGTTCGCGTCCCCAGGACGTTGTTCGAAACCGCGTCCTGGAGGTTTCCTTCCATGAGGCCGACGTGTTTGTGCGCGGCGGCATGGAAGATGATCTGCGGCTTCGTGCGCCTGAACACCCGTCCTATCCTCTCTTCGTCCCGCATGTCCGCAATCACTGCGTGAATGCGCGTTTCGCCGTCTTCGACAAAGGCGTGCTTCTTCAGCTCGTTCGCGATCGAAAAGATCGAGTTCTCGCCGTGCCCCATCAGGACGAGATCCGACGGCTTGCACGCAAGAATCTGCCGGCAGAGTTCGCTCCCGATCGAGCCGCCGGCGCCGGTCACCATCACGCGTTTCCCTGTAATCAGCAGTGAGACGCCGAGAATGTCGGTCTGCACGACGCCGCGGCGGAGGAGGTCCTCGATCTGGATGTCGCGGATCTGCGAAACCTTCGCTGACCCTTCAATGAGCTCGAAGATCCCGGGGATCGTCTTGCTTTTGATTCCGACTTTCTTGCATTCCTGGAGCACCATCCTGACAACGTATCCCGAAGCAGAGGGAATGGCGACGATCACCTCCTCCACTTTGTGCGCGCGGACGACGCTGGTTAGCTGCCGGATCGGTCCAAGAACCGGCACGCCGTGAATGAACAGTCCTTCTTTCAGCGGATTGTCATCGAGAAATCCCACCGGCTCCGATTTCAGGCTTGGATTCAGACGGAGTTCGCGCGCGACTGCCGATCCCGCGGCTCCGGCCCCGACAATCAAGACGAGTTTTCTTTCGCCCTTGCTCGCCGTGCCGTATTCCGCACTGAGGCGAACGAGGAAACGGACGCCGGCCAACGCGATCATCGTGATAATTCCGTTGATCACCGGGAGTGAGCGGGGAAGCGCCGGCGTCATCCAGGAAGCATGGAGAAGGAAGAACCACGCCAACACAAATTCGATGAGAATGGTCGACCCGGTCCCGATGAGCAGGACGAGCATGGAATCCGTGCTCGCAAACGGCCAGTACCGTTCGTAAACACCGCTCAGATAGAGGATCAGCGGCTTCCACGCGAGCATCAGGAATGTGTAGATCGCAAGCGGGTGCCGGTAGAAGATCACCTGATCGATCGAGTCGACGCGGGCCAGCATGGCCAGCCACGGGAGGCTTGCCAACAGGACAATATCGATGACGAAGAAGTGCCTGTTTCTCAAGCCGAGGAGATAGGTGCGGATCATCTTTTTCATGACGGGAGGTATGAGAATGAGATTGAGTAAATGAATCGATCGACCGTCTAGTCTCGACCGGCGATGCGTTTGATTTTTCCGCCCTCGGTCTTGGGAAGGGCGTCAACGAATGCTACGACCTGGGGAACCTTGAACTCTTCGAGTTCATTCCTTGCAGTGTGTCTTCACCTGTTGCACCGTGAGCGTCTGGCCGGGCAGAAGAACGATCTCCGCCCGGATCAACTGACCGAGCAGCTCATCCGGCACGCCAATCACTCGCGTTTCTGCTACCGCGGGGAGGTGATAGATCACCTCCTCTACTTCGACCGGGCTGACTTTCTCTCCTTTGACCTTGAGGACTTCGTCAGCCCGTGCAACGAAATGGAAATATCCGTCTTCGTCCATCCTGAAGATGTCTCCCGACCGGAGAGTCCTTTCCCACGGGTACCTGCCGGGGCCGAGTCTCCGTGCGGTCTCTTCCGGAGCGTTCCAATAGCCGGGACTGACACATGCGCCGCGAACCATCATTTCCCCCACCCCGCCGGGACCCAGCCGGTTTCCGGATTCATCCTCGATCCAGAGCTCGACGTTTTCCATCCCCTTCCCGACGGACGTAACGCGGGAATCGATTTCCTCGGGAGGGAGGTACGTCGTTCGCAGGCATTCGGTGAGCCCGTGCATCAAGAAGATCTTTGTCGACGGAAAGAGTTTCCGGAGTCTTGGAACGAACGACGGAGGCATTGCCGCTGCGGCATTCGTGATATACCGGAGGCTCGCAACACTCTCCGGGTCTGTGGTGGCCATGCGCGAGAATATCGCGAAGACGGTGGGCGCGCCGGCGAACCCCGTGATCTTCTCCTTTTGAATCGTATGGATCACGTCATACGCCATCCCCAGGTGCGGCCTCAACACGACGCTTCCGCCCTTCATGAACGTCACGAGCACCTGGAGCAGTCCATAACTGGATGACAACGGCAGGAACGACAGGATCACGTCATCCGCCGTGTGTTCAAGATACCCGGCAATCGATTCGCACGCGGTGTGGATGGTCCGGTGCAGGTGGACAACGCCTTTTGGCTGTCCGGTGGAGCCGGACGTATAAATGATTGCCGCAAGATCTTCGTCGATCAGCTTCTCCTCGATGGGAGAAGCCACGGCATGCTCGGCGGGAACCTGCGCCCTGCTCCGTAACCGATTCGGGTCCCATCACGAGAACCGGGGGAGGAGTGCCGACGGATTTCTGTGCTTCTTGCAGGATCGGCAGAAGCGCCGGAGAAGTCACCACGACAGATGCCCCGCAGTGCCCGAGGATGAATCCGAGGCGGGACGGTGTCGTTACCGGATTGACCACGACGATGCATCCGCCCGCAGCGAGAACTGCGAAGACCGCCACGACCGCCTCGGGCGAGTTCTCAAGAAGAATCGCGACGCGGTCGCCGCGCGAGAGCCCTCGTGCCTTGAGCGTCGCGGCAAATGCTCGCACGCGCGAGGCCAGCGAGGCATAGGAAAGGCGCTCGCCGGCAGAGACAAGACAGATCTTGTCGGGCGTGCGGGAGGCGGAATTGAAAAGATAGTCGTGGAGGAGCATGGTGTGCCTGTCTCCCCGTCCCCCCTTCCCCCTTCTCCCCTTCGCGCGATGGGGAGAATGGGAGAATGGGAGAAGGGGAGATGGGGAGATGCCTAGTTTCCGGCAGCGCCGGTCTTCTTCTTCACAATCGCCGCTATCCTCGCGATCGTATCAAAGTTCTCGCCGATCAATTCCTCATCCAGGAACTTCAACTCGAAGCGTTCCTCGATATACGAGACGAGCTCGAGTATGCCGGTGGAGTCGAGGATGCCGCTTCCCAGCAGCGACTGGTCCGTGCCGATGACCAACTTCTCATCAAAAAGGATCTTCGTTTTGATGTACTCGGCGATTTCGGCGTTGATGTCTGGTGATTGCATGGGGAGTTGGGTGGAAAGCATGGTGTTCCCCCGGGTTGTCAGAACTCATCTCCCCAACCCCCTTCTCTTATAAAGAGAAGGGGGAGGGGAGGGCACAGTGACGGTGGCATACGTTCCCCTCTCTTCAGAAGAGAGGGGACAGGGGTGAGTTCGACGAACGACTATCGATCTTTACCGTCCATCGCACTTCCTTCTTCGGCGTGCACGTCGACGTTCCTGTGAACTGTTTCTGCAGCAGCAGCGTCGACAGTATCCCCACAACCGCCATGTTGTCCGAATTGCTCAGCGGCCTCTGTCCGTTCCCGGCGGCCGCGGCGCATTTGTTTACCAGCATGCGAACTGCCAGCGGATCGAACAAGCCGGAACTCTTGAGAGATTCTTCGTCAAAGAATTCGTCCACATAGATGGGCGCATTGGGACCGACGAAACACGCGGCGTCGGGAGCCCGGTACGGCTGCTTCTTCCGCTCGAGCACGGCGGCCGGGACGAGTCCCTTCGCCATATGACGCAGGACCGCTTTTTCGTTAAGCCCGGCCATTTTATAATTTGGCGCGAGACTGTTGCCGAACTCCATGACACCGATGTCGAGGAAGGGAAAACGGCCTTCGACGGAATGCGCCATGAGCATCCTGTCGCCCTGGGAGGAGAGGAGATAGCCGGCGAGCAATGTCGTGATTTCGAGATACTGCGCCCGCGAAAGGATGTCCCATCTCGGGAAATCCGCCGGGAGATCGTCGGTCATTTCGGGATGAGCTTTCGCGGCGATGCCTTCGCGAAGCTCCCGCGAGAAGAACCGCTTCAACTTCGACGTTGAATTCCAGCGCGGTCCGTGAGAGAACGACGGCGACGTTGGTGCATCCACCCCCTGGCGCCAGAATTCCAGGGCCATTCCGCGGGCATGTTGCGGAGAGCGGGCCAGGTACGGATAAAGCCGGTCGAACAGGAGAGGGCGCACCTTCGAGGTAAGATCTTTCGACCAGAACTCGCGGACCTTTGCTTCCTTGAACAGATCGTATCCTCCGAGGAACTCATCCGCGCCTTCGCCGGTGAGGACGGCTTTGATTCCTGCACTTCTCACGGCTCCGGACAAAAGATACAGCGGGACCGGCGCGGTGCGGAGAATCGGGCTTTCCGCGTGAAAGACGACGTCCGGGAATGCGGCGGCGATGTCCGCCGCTGTGACCACAAGCTCTTCATGCCGGCTTTCCAGCGTCGACGCCATCGCCCGCTGGTATTGCGTTTCGTCAAATTCGGGATTGTCGAACCTGATGGAGTACGTGCGGAAGACGCCGGAACAGTTTGTGCTTCCGAGTCGCGCGATGACAGAGCTGTCGAGCCCGCCGGACAGATAGCTTCCCACCGGGACATCTGCGCGGATCATCCGAAGACGGGTAGCATACTCCAATTTCTCGCGAAGCATGGCCGCCGCGTCGTCCATGGATTGGAACGGCCGGATATACGTGAAAGAAGGGCGCCAGAACTGAAACTCGAAGATCTTTCCCGCCGCATCGTAGACGCGGGCGGTCCCCGGCTTGAGCTGTTCTATTCCGGCGAACGGCGTCACCGGCGCGATCGTGGACCAGTAGGTGAAAATCTGATCCAGTCCAACGGGATCCATTTCCCGCGGGACGTCGGGATCCGCGAACAGTGCTTTCACCTCGCTGCCGAACCTGAGCAGGTTCGTCGTCCGGTAGAGATACAGCGGTCGGACACCGACGCGGTCCCGTGATAGGACCAGCGTGCGTGTCGCCGGGTTCCAGAGCGCGATCGCCCACTGGCCGTTAAACCGTGAAAACGCATCGATCCCCCAGGCCTCGAATGCCGTAGCGGCAACCTCGGTATCCGACGAAGTCTTAAATGCGTACCCTCTGGACTTCAATTCGTCGCGCAGCTCGATGTAATTGAAGATCTCGCCGTTGAACGTGATCCACCATTGACCGTCGGCGGTCGACATCGGCTGGCTGCCGGACGTCAGATCGATGATCGAGAGACGGGTATGGACGAACGCGGCATGTGCGTCCCTGTACAATCCAGACTCGTCAGGCCCGCGGTGTTGAAGGGCGGAGGCCATGGCGGAGAGGACGGCCGGGCGGTCAGGAAGAGGAGCGTTACCGAAGCTTATGATACCGGCGATGCCGCACATATAGAAGCCTTTCAGAACCTCACCCCCCGTCCCCCTCCTCTGACAGGGTATGGCTTTTTAAGGGGAGGGGGTGCGAGTGTCTTGTATTGATCCCGCCGAAGCCGAACGATTATTTCGTGTAGGTCGACCAGTCTGGTCGACCTACTTGTATTTGTGCGGCCGTCTTGTCCTCAACCTCTCCCCGCCATCTGTTAGGCGGGGAGAGGTTGGGAACCCCCGCTGAGCGTCATCCCTTGCTTATGCAAATACTCCGCATTTCTCTTCTTCGCCGCCACATCCGCATAGACTCTTTCCACCTGCTCGGCCGTCAGCGCGATCGCCTGACCGATTTCACCTGCCGGGATGTTGTTGTTGAAACCGTACAGGCACAAGTCCATCGACTGATAGGGCAGCGCGAAGAAGAACTCTTCCTGCGTCTGCGCGAGCGAGTACGTGTCCGTCGTCGGTGTGCGCGAGATGATGGATTCCGGCACGCCGAGCTCGTGGGCGAGCTGATAGACCTGCGTCTTGTAGAGATGCGCGATTGGCTTCACATCCGCAAGGCCGTCGCCCCCTTTGACGAAAAAGCCGAGCTCATATTCCAGCCGGTTTGGCGTCCCGCACACCGCATAGTGGAGACGGTCGGCGTGGAAATACGAGAGCATCGTCCGCGTTCGCTGTTTGTAATTCGTGGCCGCGACGAGTTGACGATAGATTTCGGGGGTCGGCCGGTGCGTGCTGGTGGTGCCATCCGGACTCTGGATGACCACACGGGAGATGTTGAGACGCTCGTTCCCGAGGATCGGAGGGAGGACGATCTTACTCTTCCACCCTTCGCCGTATGACGGCTCGAGGACCCGGAGTGCTGCCGTCTGTTCCGCGTAGCACCCTGCGTTGTCCAGGACGCCCGTGATGTCGTGGAAGATCGTCTGAATGCCGAACCGTGCTGCAAGCTCTTTCCCGAGCTCGCCGGAGGCCGACGAAGAGTCGCGGTCCGGGAGGAGAAGGGCGAGAACGTTCTCGCTGCCGAGCGCATGCGTACTCAACGCGGCGCAGACTGCGCTGTCGATCCCGCCCGAAACGGCGACGACCAATCCCTTGCGCCGCATATCCCGCAGCACGCGCATGCTTGAGCCAGCGGGAGATGGCTTCAACTTCGCTCGTGGCGTCGATAGCTAAAGGAGTATCGTCGGGGTTCATCGGAATGGTTTTCAGTTTGTAGGTCGACCAGTCTGGTCGACCTACAAGGTTATCGATCGATCGAGAAGTCGGGCGGGCCAGACCCGACGACATCAGCCATGTTTCAATTGTGGGTCGGGTCGCCAGACCCGACTACACCAGCCATGCGAGACGGTTCTGGCGAACCCGCCCGACTGCGTCGTTCGGGCGAGTTTACCCGCCGTCTGTGTGGCGGGCCGTCCCACAGAATCGAAATGCAGGTCGGCCCGACACTGTGGGTCGGGTCGCCAGACCCGACGACGCCAGCCGTGGTAGACGGTTCTGGCGAACCGTCCCACAGTCGATCTGCAATGTAGGTCGACCAGTCTGGTCGACCTACAAGGTTATCGATCGAGAAGTCGGGCGGGCCAGACCCGACGACATCAGCCATGCGAGAAGGTTCTGGCGAACCGTCCCACAGAATGAATGTGGGTCGGGTCGCTAGACCCGACTACATCAGCCATGTTTCAACTGTGGGTCGGGTCGCTGACCCGACTACACCGGCCGCTTTTTCAAGAACGGCCGCGACAGACGGTTCTGGCGAACCGTCCCACAGAATCGAAATGCAGGTCGGCCCGACAATGTGGGTCGGGTCGCTAGACCCGACTACATCAGCCATGTTTCAACTGTGGGTCGGGTCGCCAGACCCGACTACACCGGCCGCTTTTTCAAGAACGGCTGCGACAGACGGTTCTGGCGAACCGTCCCACAGTCGATCTGCAATGTAGGTCGACCAGTCTGGTCGACCTACAAGTCTACCGGTCTATCGAGAAGTGAAACCTCTCCTCCGCCCGTCTTCTATCCTGCACTCTTCTCCAGATCATTATCAAGACTACAATACAGATCAGATTGATCGTCCACAACATCAGCTCAAACTCCACCCATTGGTTCCAGACCGTCCACCGGGTCAGCATTTTGGAAGTATAGGAATCCAGCCAGTAATGAAGGGCGCACATCGGGATGTAGATGAGGTAGTCCCGAATGACGCCGTAGTGTGATTCGAAGCGAAGATGTCCGCTTCCATGATGAAAGAGGTACCCGTACTCTCCAATGAGGTCAGGCAGATCGCCAAGAACCGCCCCGATTGATCCAAGGAGAACCAGAATGCGCTTGCTTCGGATTTTTCGTATGAAGGGAGCGATGAGCATCAAGCCCCCTTGCGTGGCGTGACAAAGCGGGTCAGGCATACGGACGTCTACGCTCCGGCCTTTTGCCACACATGACGGTTCACATAGTCCGTGTAGCTCAGAATAATGCGAAGGACCTTTTCCGACACGCTCAAGGAGCTATAGTCTTTCACCATCTCGACGATTCTCTCGGAGCTGTTCAACTGTCTCTCTGCGACAGAAATTGCCTGGCGGATTCGATCCCAGGAGTATCCAACCATCATCACGGCTCCTTCCTCCATTCCTTCCGGCCGCTCATGTGCTTCGCGAATATTCAGAGCCGGGAAATTCAGTATTGACGACTCTTCCGTGATGGTCCCGCTATCCGAAAGGACCATGCGGGCGTTCTGCTGAAGTTTCACATAGTCAGTGAAGCCGAAGGGCTTCAGGAACTGCACTCGACTTTCGGCTTTCAATCCCGATTCTTCGAGTCGCTTCTTCGTCCGTGGATGCGTCGACACGATCACGGGGAGTTTGAATTCCGAGGCCAGGTTGTTCAGAATTGAAACGAACTGCTGGAGGCGTGAACTGTCGTCGACATTTTCCTCGCGATGAGAGCTCACCACAATATATTGTCTCGGTCGCAGCTTCAGCGTCTTCAGGATCCTGGATTGACCGATCTTCTTTTGGTACGTGTGGATCACTTCGTTCATCGGAGAGCCGGTTTTGATCACGCGATCCGGAGGAAATCCCTCGCGAAGCAGGTATTCACGGGCGATCGAGCTATAGGGAAGGTTGATATCCGCGATATTGTCCACGATCTTCCTATTGATCTCTTCCGGCACGCGCTGATCGAAGCATCGGTTCCCGGCCTCCATGTGAAAGACAGGGATCTTTCTTCGCTTGGCTGCAATCGCCGAGAGGCAGCTATTGGTGTCACCGAGGATAAGAAGGGCATCGGGCTTGAATTCGGCCAGTGCTTCATCGCTCTTCGCGATGATGAGTCCAATACTCTCTGCAACGTTTTTGCCTACTGCGCTCAGGTATCGTTCCGGCTCACGAAGCTCGAGATCCTTGAAGAATATCTCGTTCAGTTCGTAATCATAATTTTGTCCGGTATGGACAAGCACATGCTCTATCGCCGGCTCTGAAGAAAGGCGGCGGATGACACAAGAAAGCCTGATGATCTCCGGTCTTGTTCCTACAATGGTCATGACTTTGAGCTGTTTCATTCCCTAGTCCTTTGATGGTAAAACCATTGAAGCGTAGGTATCCGGCCGAGCCTGATCGAACGGTTCACTCGACCAAAACAGGACGACGAGTTCGCCCTTGCCGACATTTTCAATAGAATGCGTGTAGCCTGGTGGGATATCGACCACCTGGAACTCCGCTCCGCGAACCGGATAAGAAATGACCCTGCCATTGTCGACGTGGCGAAAACGAATCACCGCATCGCCTTCGACAACACAAAACTTTTCAACTTTGGTATCGTGCCAGTGATTGCCGCGGGTAATTCCCGGTTTTGTTCGGGAGACGAAGATCTGTCCGAAGTGAGGGGACTTCAGAAGTTCGGCCAGACTGCCCCGTTCATCGGTCTTTTTGGCAAGCGAATAACACAGGCCTTTGTCCGGAAGGAAAGAGGTATATGTCGCAAGCAGTGCTTTCCGGAAAGAATTATCCAGGTCCGGCAGTCTCAAAGTCGTCCTGGTCTCTTTGAACGCCTGAATTTCCTTGACGAGCTCGCCGAGCTCAATGGTGTACACCGGACGGACCTCTCCTTGTCTGAAGCCGCTGAGGGAAGTGTCGTCCAGCACTGACAAAAACTCTCTCACGACATCGTCAACATAAACCAATTCGAGAGTCCGTTTGGGATCCGAGACTGTGATGGGCAGATCCCGAGCGATATTATAGCAGAATGTCGCGACAGCGGAGTTGTAGTTTGGTCGGCTCCACTTGCCGAAGACGTTGGGCAGGCGGAACACGATGCCATTTCCACCGGTTGTCGCATAATTCTCAATCGCTTTCTCAGCGAGGAGCTTGCTCCGGCCGTAGGGGTTGTCAAGCAGAGCCTGTATTGACGAGGAGAGGACAAGCAGGGGTCGCCTCTTCCCTCTGCAGATGACCTCGATAATGCGATCGGTGAGGCCGCTGTTCCCGGTGAGGAATTCCTCTTCCTTCTCAGGGCGATTCACACCCGCAAGGTGAAATATGACGTCTGCCGCCTCCACATACTTCTCAAGATCGGATACGGGATCGTGGATGTCGAATCCCTGGATTTGGTGACTGGATTGGCGACGGAGCGCGTGGAGAAGGTTCTTTCCGATGAACCCCTCGGACCCCGTAACAAGAATTCTTTTCATGAAGTGTTCTTTCCGGTCGATGTGAGGTTAGGCTGTCAATTCGTCGACCGACAATGGAGTCTCGGCTTCTTTTATAGACCGAATTTCATTCTTAATGAAATCAAGGGAGAGGAGGAGTTCAACCATTTCGTCAACTGTGAGGATATGTGCGTTGTCCGAGTTATAGTCGTCGAGAGCGGCGATCTCTTTCTTCCCTTCCGAGAAATACGAGCTGTAATTGAGGTCACGATTATCTGCCTTCACGCGGAAATATCCCCCCTGGTCTTCTGCCTTCGCCCGTTCTTCCCTGGTAAGGAGCGTTTCGTATCGCTTTTCGCCGTGGCGCGTCCCGATAACCTGGATTGGATTCGGGGCATCGAACACCTTCTTCACCGCAAGCGCAAGAGTTTCAATGGTGGCGGCGGGCGCCTTTTGAACAAAGATGTCTCCCTGTTCTCCATGCTCAAATGCGTACAGCACGAGGTCCACCGCATCTTCGATCGACATCATGAAGCGTGTCATACGCGGTTCTGTAACAGTCAACGGTTTCCCGGCTCGTATCTGGTCCACAAAGAGGGGGATGACCGACCCTCTCGAGGCCATCACATTCCCGTACCGAGTGCCGCACAGGACAGTCCCCGCGCCGTTTCTCTGGCGGGACTTTGCCACCATGAGTTTTTCCATCATCGCCTTCGAAATCCCCATCGCGTTGATCGGATAGACCGCCTTGTCCGTGCTGAGGACGATGACACGTTTGACATTGTTCGCAATCGCGGCGTTCATGACATTTTCTGCGCCAAGCGAGTTCGTTCTCAACGCTTCGAGGGGATAGAATTCACATGAGGGGACTTGTTTCAATGCAGCGGCATGGAACACATAGTCCACCCCATACATTGCGGCGGCGATTGAGTCGTAAGCGCGGACGTCGCCAATATACGACTTTATCTTGGCGTTGTTGTAGCGCATCCGCACCTCCTCCTGCTTCTTTTCATCCCTGCTGAAGATCCTGATCTCGCTGATCGAGGTCTT
>CAVVZZ010000006.1:0-79553 GCA_963752915.1 Ignavibacteriota bacterium | reverse complement strand
CCGAACTTTCCCCCGCCATTAGCGTTCAATAGCAGAAGAGGGCTGTGACCGACAAGCCTTCCCGTCAAATTCTCACCGTCAAAGGAGCCATTGCATGATTCAGCCCCGGTTCGCTGTTTTTGCGCTTATGATCGTGTCTGCAGGCGTGGTGTCGACAGCCCTCAGTCAAGGACGTCCCGACCCGGCTGTGGTTATCGCTTCTCAGCGCGAGGCTATGACTCAACTCAAGTTCATGGATGGTATGTGGCGGGGAACCGCTTGGACGCTGCTTCCTTCAGGCCAGAAGCATACGATTACACAAACGGAGCGCATTGGACCGTTCCTCGACAGCTCCGTCAAGGTAATCGAAGGCAGAGGGTACGACCCCGACGGCAAGACGACGTTCAATGCGTTCGGGACGGTTTCTTTCAACCCGACAACCCATGCATTCACGTTACACTCCTATGCGCAAGGCAATGTTGGAGACTTTGCCCTTACTCCGTCTGCCGATGGATACGTTTGGGAAATCCCTGCTGGCCCGATGACCATGCGCTATACTGCGGTGATCAAAGATGGCGCGTGGCAGGAAGTCGGGGATCGGGTCATTCCTGGAAAAGAACCGGTCCGCTTTTTTGAGATGAACCTCAAGAGGATTGGCGATACGGACTGGCCGGCAGCCGGCGCAGTTGCACAGCAGTGACTGGGATGGCAGTTGGTAGGAAGTAGGACGTAGGTCGTAGGAAGAAAGCAGGATGTAGGCAGTAGGAAGAAAGAAGCGGAGGTACGGCGAAGAGTTTCGTACCGTCGCCGATCGACGATTTGCGAATCGGGTCTGCCTGAGGCGGGCCCTTTTTGCTTTCCGCGGGTCGGCGGCCCGCCTGGTCAGAGTGAGATTCTCGCCTGCGTGCTCGACTGTTTTCGTTTCCTTCCAGGCGATGCTCTGATTGAAAAAGGCATGCGGTAGGCTAATCTACTCTCCAAGGCCCGGGTGAGAAATCCTGGCATTTTCATCTGGCAATATTCACACAAATGGGTAATAGTGAACTCATCCCACCGAGACCCAACGCCAAATGCGCTCCGATGTGTTGATCTTTGGTCTTGGCACGCACTATGTAACCTGCTCTGTGGATATCCCTGTTTGAGAAGAAGGAGAGACACTTTTGACGGAAACAGATGGAAAGAAGCCCCCTACCGGGAGAGGTTCTTCAGCCGATCGGGCTTTCATGAAACTCCTTCTGCATACAATAGCGATCCTTACGATGACGATGACCGTTTTCTCATCGTCTCACGCTCAGTGGGTGCAAACCAACGGGCCATACGGCGATATCGTCCTCTCTCTGGCCGTTTCCGGTCCTGACCTCTTCGCCAACACCACCAAAGGCATCTTTCGATCCACCGATTGCGCAGCTAGCTGGAGCTCGATCAATCCCTCTCTCACTCCCGGATCCGGATATGTCTTTGCAGCTGCATTTGGCAACAGAGACAGTGCGTGGCTCTATACATCGGGGTGGCGCTCCTCAGACAACGGCGTAAGTTGGTCGAGTGCTGGTGCGATGAACTTCAGGAGTCTTGCGGTTTCGGGAAGGAATCTCTTTGCGAGTTCCTGGGACGGGATATTTCTTTCGCGCGACAGCGGGAAAACCTGGGTGTCTAGCAATGCAGGACTTCCCCTCCCTCCGTTCTACTCCTATACCACCGTCACGGCAATGGACTCCACAGTCTACGCAGGGGTGAATTCGGACATTTACCGCACGACCGACGACGGGGCGAACTGGGTAATCGCGGATTCCGGCATGCCGCCCAGTGCGACGATTTACCGCCTCAAGGCAAGGGACGGTGTCCTCTATGCCGCGTTGGACGGCGCAGTGTATAGTTCAACGGATAGGGGGATCAGTTGGTCTGGAGTAGGAGGGAAGATTCCGGGAAACAGTATGTTGTCGTTAGCTGTATACGGCGACAATGTCGTCGCTGGGACCACAGGTGCGTATCACCTTGCCATGCCTGACACCAACTGGATTCCCTCCAGTGAAGGAATTCCGTCCGATGGCGCGATTGATGACATCGTCAACCTGGGGAGCTCTTTCTTCGCTGCAACGTTTGGCGGTGGTATCTATCGTTCGACGGACGGCGGTGCAACGTGGGTCAATGCCAGCACAGGTCTCTGGAGCAAGTTTTGCCGTGGTCTCTTTGCCAGCGGATCGACACTGCTGGCCGAGATTCCTATCGGGGGGATCTACCGGTCGACAGACAAAGGGCAGAGCTGGCCATCGGCCAATGCGGGTCTGACGGATTTCATGATATCTGAATTCAATGCGACACCAGGGAGACTGTTCGCGGGATCAAGTCGGGGGTTGTTTGTTTCATCTGACACCGGCGAACATTGGACAGTGTGCGACACTGCCCTGGCAACAACGGCCATCTGGTCGCTCGGAGCAAGCGGTGCGACTGTACTGGCAGCAGGCCCATCGTGCGGCATCTTTCGCTCCACTGACGGGGGCTTTCATTGGATGCCGTCCAGGACGGGGATGAATGACACAGCCGTTACTCATCTTGCTACCGACGGAGCGTTTGTCCTGGCCTGCACATCAAGCGGATCTGTATATCTCTCAACGGACACCGGAAGCAGTTGGCGGCCAGTCAGTCCGGGTATCACGAGTACTTCAATTAGCGCTTTACATGTTGTTGATTCATTGCTTTATATCGGCACTTCTGACAGGGGTATCTTCCGCTCTTCTGATCGGGGATCCAGTTGGAATACACCTGCTCCAGGTTCGATCGATTCTACAATCACAGGATTTGCATCGGTTGGCACATCAGTCTTCATGGCGACGGCTCATGCAGGGGTTTTCTGCGCAATCGACGGTGATACAAACTGGACAGCCCTGTCTGTTGGACTCCCATCTCAGAATGTCTACTCGCTCACGATTGCGGACGGTGAACTCTATGCCGCAATCCCTGACTACGGAGTATGGCGAAGGTCGCTTTCAGACTTGATCACGTCTGCGGGCTACTCCGGGCGACGGAACGGTCCGGATCAAGTGCGTCTCGAGCAAAACTATCCAAACCCCTTCAACCCCGCCACGACTATCCGATTCTCCATTTCGCTGCGCACTCATGTCCGTCTGACAGTATTCAATACGCTTGGTCAAAGAGTCGCCGAGTTGGTGAACGGAGATCTCGAGTCAGGGTATCACGAAGTAACGTTTGATGGAAGAGGACTCGCGAGCGGAATGTATCTGTATCGCATTCAGTCTGACAATTTCGTGGAGACGCGAAAGTTCCTTCTTCTGAGATAGTATCTCGCGTTCATGTGCACAGTCATTGGTCAGCAAGAGTCATCCTCACAGATTCGCTGCTTTGTTGGCTGTTACTGTTGAACGGACACTGGAACATATTGGGCTGCTGATTCTTTGCTATTGTGATTATCGAATGGGGAGAGTATATTGGTGGAGTAACGACCTTCTTCCAAAGCTAAGGAATCCCTCGTCCGCGTTTGCTAACATGTGAATCGACCTTTTTCTCTCACGATCTTCGAGGGCGATCCCATGCAAAGCAACGCATGCTCTTACTGTAATTTCTTTTCCCATCTCATCTGTCCATCGTCGTCTTCCGTTCCGACCTGCTTTCGACGCCTCTTCTATCGAACTCCTACGAGTGTGTCGACCCGCGTGCTGGCAGGCCAGACGGACTTCGGCCGTTGCAGTGCAACAACAATCGGAGGCGTTATGAAGCGAACCATCGCTGCTGTCATCATTGCGGCGTGCGTTGTTTCCTCAACCGCGGAGGCCCAACTTATCCGTTCCGCTGGCCTTATGCTAGGCACATCCGCGGCTTCCCAGGATTGGTCGTATGCAACTATTGCTTATAAGCTTGACGCCAAGACTCGCTGGGGCGTCGACCTCGGTGCGTTTGTCGAGTGGCTCAATATGGCGGTCTTTAGTGTCTCAACTGGAATGCACTATGTCCAGAAGGGATTCAAACTCGAAACCCCGACCACAACAGCCCAGTCGCCGGATGGGAACGGCTCTGTCCTGACGCAGTCTCCTCGGGTCGACTATCTCTCCATCCCGATTCTCGCAAAATCCCAACTTGATCTTGCCGGATCCTCTCTTTATGCCTTTGCGGGACCGCGGTTCGATTTCCGCATAGGGAGGAGCGACGACGTGTTCGCCGATGTCCTGGATCAATTCAGGTCAGCGGAGATTGGCGCCACGGTTGGACTGGGCGTGGAGGCGGTTCGCGTTGGCACTGTCGGCCTGGGTGCCCGGTTCAGTTTATTGTCCGACATTCCAGGACAGCTACTCGACGAGTCTGCTGAGGGTGAGAAATCGGTCTATGGAAATGCTGATCGTCGTCAGCTATTAATGGGACGTTTGCCGGCTCCCGGTTCATAGAAAGGGGTCTGCGAGAAGCGGACCCTTTTTCTTTCTATATTTCATCATTACCCATAGTTCGAAAATCGCAGCGATCATTTCTGCTTGATGTGACATGCCTACCAGAAAGAATCCCATGGAACCCGATGGCTTGTTCAGCGAACTCAAGATTCGCGAAATAACGTTCCGCAATCGGATCGGCGTCAGTCCGATGTGCCAATATTCCAGTCCGGATGGCAGCGTCACCGAGTGGCACATCGTCCATATTGGCAGCCGGGCTGTTGGCGGCGCCGGGATGGTGATCGTCGAAGCTACTGCTGTTCTTCCCGAGGGACGAATCTCCCCGGCCGATCTCGGCATCTGGAGTGATGATCATATCGAGGGCTTCTCGCGCATTGCAGGTTTTGCATCGTCACAGGGCGCGGTGCCCGGAATTCAATTGGCCCACGCGGGACGTAAGGCGAGCACACCGGTCCCATGGGCCGGGAAGAAATTCCTTACCGAACAGGATGGGGGATGGCAGACCGTAGCCCCAAGTCCGATTCCGTTTGCCGAAGGTTCCGCGATGCCTCGAGAAATGAGTAAGACCGATATCGAGCACGTCATTGCCGCCTTCGTCGATGCTGCACGGCGTGCGAGGGAAGCGAAATTCCGGCTGGTCGAGCTGCATGCGGCGCATGGCTATCTGCTGCATCAGTTTCTTTCGCCTCTGTCGAATAAACGAACAGATGAGTACGGGGGATCGTTCGAGAATCGTATCCGGCTTCTCAAAGAGATTGCAACAGCCGTCAGGACGCAATGGCCGGAGAATCTGCCGCTGTTCGTCCGCGTGTCGGCTTCCGACTGGGCCGATGGCGGATGGGAGATCGAACAGTCTGTGGCTCTTGCGAAGGAATTGAAATCGATCGGCGTCGACCTGATCGACACCTCCTCCGGTGGACTTGCCCCCAAAGCGAAGGTCCCTGTTGGACCGCTATACCAGGTCCCTTTCGCCAAACGAATCCGGCAGGATGCCGGTATCGCAACGGCAGCAGTGGGACTGATCCGACAGCCTGAAGAGGCGGACAACATCATCAGAAACGGCGACGCCGACTTCGTTCTGCTTGCGCGCGAGTTTCTCCGTGATCCTTACTGGGCTCAGCATGCAGCAAAGAAGTTGGGCGCAGCGCCGCTCCATCCAGTACAGTATGCGCGGGCCGCAGACTAAGCCGGTCGGGACTCGCGGGAGGGCCCGACAATGTTGGAAGGAGTAGGAAGCATGCAGTAGGGAGTAGGCAGAAAGATGATGGGGATCGGGAGAGAGCTGGTGCGGGTCTAGGACGTTACGGAGGTTAGATCGTGTTGTGACTGTGCAATCGGCCCTTCATCGTGAAGGGCTCTTTTATTTCGCTGCGTGTCGGATCTTCCCGTCTTCTCGCAGCGTCGGGATGTTGCCAACCAGCGGCAGTCAACGTAGCAAAGTTTCGTCAGTGGGCGGGACATGATTCCTAGACTAGTCCGGGACTTTGAGTATATTGGTCGTGTACCCAGCCAAAGGACAACGCAATGAAAGCAAATCTCTTTCTCTTGATGCTTGTACCAGCATTGTGTATTGCCCAGACAGCGGCTGTCTCAGAAAATCCACATCAACTCTTCGGGATACAGGCTGATAGTATTGCGCCCGACCATTCAGGGATGCGTGATATTGGTTCGGTCGCATTGGGGAAGGAGATGCTGCCGGGATGGAATATTGGAAATTCGCTGGATGCCATAGGGAGTGAGACCGCCTGGGGAAATCCAAAAATAACGCAACTGCTCATTGATTCCATCAAGGCGGCGGGATTTCATTCCGTCCGAATCCCTGTCGCGTGGAGCAATAATATTGATACGACCACCTTTGCAATCGATGCATCACTGATGTCCCGCGTGGAAGAAGTGGTCAACTATGTGCTGAAGGACAGCATGTATGCAATCATCAATATCCACTGGGACGGTGGCTGGATGATACCGACGTATGCGCGGCAAGCATACGTGAATAATCGTTTGGCTGCCATGTGGCAACAAATTGCAGTCCGGTTCCGAGACTATGACGATCATCTCATATTCGCGGGCATGAACGAGGTCACGGTGGATTACAATGCGCCCAAAGTCGAATACTATACTGTGCAAAACAGCTTCAATCAGACGTTTGTTGCCACCGTGCGTTCGACTGGCGGACGGAATGCCTATCGGTATCTTGCTGTGCAAGGCTATAACACCAATATCGACTACACCGTCAGCTATTTTGCGGTTCCTCATGACGCGGAGCCAGGCAGGCTCATGGTCGAGGTTCACTACTACGATCCCTACGATTTCACGCTGAACACCGGCAGCACCATAACGCAGTGGGGCAAATACGCGACGACCCCGGCAAAGGTTGAGACCTGGGCCAATGAATCGTGGGCGGACGGCCAGTTTCAAAAAATGAAATCCAAGTTTATTGACAGTGGCCATGCGGTGATTCTGGGAGAGTACGGCGTGATTGCCCGTCTTAACCTGGGAAGTGCTGCGCTCAACGCTGAATATGCCGGATACCGATTGTACTACATGCAATATGTTACACGCTCGATGATTAAGCATGGCCTGATACCGGTCTATTGGGACAACGGCTCTACGGGAAACTTCTCCATGGGGCTCTTCAACCGAGCAACCGGAGCACAGGTGTACCCGGATATCATCAAAGCGGTTGTCGATACAAACAGCGCTACGACCGGTGTGGATATGCAGGAACCCTCAACGAATGCGACGGGGTTCCTCTTGTTGCAGAACTATCCGAATCCGTTCAATCCGACGACGACTATTCGATACACAATAGCAGGGAACAGGGAACAGGGATCAGGGATCAGCGAAGTGCGTCTCGTCGTCTGCGATGTCCTCGGTCGTGAAGTAGCGCAGCTCGCAAATTGCAGTTATCCGCCAGGGAAGTATTCCTTCACCTTCAACGCAGCTGGACTTGCCAGCGGGATGTATTACTATCGGTTGACAGCGGGTAACTTCACCGCAACGAAGGCAATGATGGTCATTCGCTGAACTCTCGCGCTATCTCACAAACTCAAGGCTCGGCTCACCGGGCCTTTTCATTTACGCCGCGCATGGATTTCAACGAGCCCACGATGGTGCTCGAAGAGCACGATCGGAAATTCGTCGAGCGAGTGGCGACGGGAGTAATCGAGATGCAGTGAACCCAAACAGGTGCCGCAAGCGTTGTCAATGTTGGATGCTGCCTCGTTTCCGAGTGTAGGTACCGGCAAATCCGCAATCGATCTGTTTCAACGGACATTTCCAATCGCTATGATCAAATAACGATATCTTTTTGATTTTTGCCGATCGTAAGGTGCGGAGGGAATGCGAAATCGATAGCGGATTTAAGAAACAAGAAATCTCTAAGGTTCGCTACTTCAACAGTATCAAATCTTGGAATTGGGCTATTTGATACTTGGAGGAGGGTTCGGACCAATTGCAGTTCCGGTTGCTTTACGACATTCGTGTGCCTACTGCGGATCGTTTGCTGCTTTTGTGCGCGGGCATGTGAATTCGCGGAGGAGTGCGCTGGATACTACAACCCTAGCTTTGGGATTTCGATGTTTTCTCCCTCGATACATCGTCGCAATCGAAATCCCACGTCACACGGCCTGCCGTAGCCCAGCTGAGGGTTGCGAATTCACCACCCTTTCTTTCGGTTCACTTTCTTTGGGTGAGCAAAGAAAGTGAACGAAAAGAAAGATATCCCCCCACGGGAGTGGGGACAAAGCATCATAGAAGTACCTACGGCAATCGAACTAGACCTGCGAAAGATAGACGGCAATGGGGTAGCTTCTGCGAAAAGGCTAGCGATCATCCGTCTTAACATCAACCGGACACATCTATGACCAAACGAAAACTTGGAACTCAGGGACTGGAAGTATCGACAATCGGCCTTGGCTGCATGGGGATGAGCCAGTCGTACGGCCCTGCGGATGAGCGGGAATCGATCGCAACGTTATATCGCGCCATCGAACTCGGGTGCACGTTCCTCGACACGGCCGAGGTCTACGGTCCCTTCACCAATGAAGATCTGCTCGGCCGGGCATTGAAAGGACGCCGCGACCAGGTCGTGATCGCCACAAAGTTTGGCTTTCGGATCAAGGACGGCAAACAGGAGGGGACAGAAAGGGACAGTCGGCCTGAGCATATCCGCGAGGCAGTGGAAGGCTCGCTGCGTCGGCTTGCCACCGACCACATCGATCTTCTCTATCAGCATCGCATCGATCCGACCGTGCCGATCGAGGATGTTGCCGGCGCCGTAGTGGATCTTGCGAAGGAGGGCAAAGTACGATTCTTTGGTCTCTCAGAGGCCGGCATCGCGAACATCCGCCGCGCCAACGCCGTCTATCCGGTTTCTGCCCTGCAAAGCGAATACTCGCTCTGGGAGCGCAATCTCGAAGGGGAGATCATCCCGGTGTTGCGTGAGCTGGGGATAGGACTCGTACCGTTCAGTCCACTCGGCCGCGGCTTCTTGACCGGCGAGGTGAAGCGTGCGGAAGAGTATCCCGCCGGCGATTTTCGACGAAACGATCCGCGCTATCAGGGCCGGAATTTCGACGCCAATGTCAATGCTGCCCAAACGGTTCGCGACATCGCTGCGGCGAAACACGCAAAGCCCGGGCAGATCGCTCTTGCATGGCTCCTGCACAAAGGGGATGACATCGTCCCGATCCCCGGGACAAAGCGACGCACCTATCTCGAGGAGAACATTGCCGCCGCGAGTATCCGGCTTGATGCGGCCCAGTTGAAGGCCCTCGATGAGGCGTTGGCTCCGGAAAGGGTCTCGGGGAAACGCTACTCAGATCGGATGATGGGGACGATCGACCGATGAAGCAGGGAACAGGGGACAGTAGACAGTAGACAGTAAACAGTAAACAGTAAACAGTAAACAGTAAACAGTAAACAGTGGACAGTGGACAGTGGACAGCAAACGGCAGGTGTATGCGCTGTCCTCATCTGAGGAGCAGCATCGTTCTGGTCGCCGTCAGGCCGCCTGACGTCAACCGATAAAAGTACAAGCCGCTCGAGAGTCTTTTCCCATCGAACGTGACCGTATACTGGCCGGCAGTCTGAAGTTGATTGACCAGCGTTGCCACCTCCCGCCCGAGAACGTCGCAAACCACCAGAAGAATATCACTGACGCCTGAAGCCCCCGCCTGACCCGCCAGACCGCTGGCGGGCTGGCCGGCGGGCAGGTGACCCCTGACGCCTCGGATCGAATTAAAGTCGTACAGGTTGGGACCGCCTTTCTTCCCCAGGTCGACAGTCGAAACCGTCGAGTTCGGCACCAAGACCGTGTTGACCTGTCCCGGGGTGACAACCGAGTAGAAATGCGCACGGGTTATGGTGACTTGTGCGATGATTTCAGGCGCCGGGAACAGGAAAAGAAGTGTGCCGATGAGAATGCTGAAATGCCGTCATCCCAACGGTGTGAATGGCGTCATGGGTGATATCCTCGAGGGTTCGCTTGCTCTACGCTGGGATACAATGGAAAGGCCTTTTCCCCGTTTGCCGGAGAAAAGGCCACACCAAAAGCCGGGCTTCATCTCAAACGCAGAGGCAATGTAGACGGCGTGCTTGACAAACTCAAGGAGCGTGGTCCGGTCCCCCCCGGGCGGACTTTCCATCAGAATTTCTGGCGGGTGCGTCAATCGATCAAAAAGAAATATCCAGGTGGGGGCCTAATATCTGATAATTCAGTCGTCCTTCGAATTCAACCACGGTGGGGTGTGACTCCCGTCACCTCAACTGTATGTGCGTCGATCTAGTTTGAACACTATTCACAACGACTAAATGCTTCCTGTTTTCCCACACGTCATCAGACGAAAAGGAGTAACTATGCGAGTTGTCACCCGGACGTTCTTCCTTGCGGTGGGGCTTTTTGTGATCCTCGGAAACTGTTTTGCGCAAATCCCGAATGCCGGTTTTGAGAGCTGGTCGAATGGCGATCCGGCGGGCTGGGACACGGGCAACGGGCTCTATACTTTCGTAACGCAGTCGTCAACTGCTCACGGTGGCGGCTATGCTGCCCAGGGAAATGTTGTCAGCATGAGCGGATTCAACATGACCGCTCACGTGATTACCACGGACAATAGTGGTATCGGCTTTCCGGTCTCACAACGCTACGGAGAGCTCCGCGGTTTCTACAAGTTCAATTCGGTCGGCTCGGACATCTTCTATGTAAGCTATCTGGCGCAACAGGGAACGTCAGGAGTGGGAGCTGCGTCGTTTATCGAGACCTCGTCGCAAACAACCTACAAGGAATTTGTCGCTCAGGTCCTGTATCCCGGGAGTGATGTGCCCGACAACGGCATCATCGATGTGTGGGTCACCGGCCTGGGCGGCCTCCCCCACATTGGATCATACTTTGTTGTCGATGATTTTTCGCTCTCGTCAACGAGTGACGTCGCCAATCGGCCGAACGGCGTTCCGAAATCATTCGGCCTCGAACAGAATTACCCGAACCCGTTCAATCCGACGACGAATATCGTGTACGATATTCCTACGCAATCGCACGTCATCCTTTCTGTCATAGACTTACTTGGGCATGAAGTGTCGACACTCGTCGATGAGGTGCAGCCGGCGGGGAGGTACAAGGCGGTGTTTGACGGAGCGGGACTCGCATCCGGCGTGTATCTCTACCGGGTCCGCGCGGGCAACTTCGTAGACACGCGAAAGTTTATGTTGGTCAGGTGAAAAGTATTGCAGGCAACTAGAGCCTCGTGAGTGTGACTGCGGCAGATTGCAACCTCCCTCAGCCACTCACGAGGCTCGTCGATATCAATGCCTACGCGTTTTTCTTCGTACTTCCTTCTTCCTACGTCCTACTACTTGCGCCTTCTCCTTACAGCCTACTGCATACTTCCCTCTTCCTCCCTCGAGCCTATTTCGCAGTCACGCCGCCCGTCAGTCCCATCATCATATCCTCGATCGAATAGACGTACTGGACGAACTAAGTGATCGCGAATATTGGGAACGCGCACTCGCAAAACAATTGTAGGTCGACCAGACTGGTCGACCTACATGTTCTTTCCAGGAACATCCCCAGCTCCCCACGCAAGGAACCTACGTCGCCTTGACGCCGACCGTCAGGCCCATCATCATATCTTCGATCGAATAGACATACTGCACGAACTTTGCGTCACGCTTGACTTTGCGCGTTTTGTCGAACGGAAGGTCGATCGGAATCTTATGGACGATCTTTCCCGGGTTGGCTTGCATAATGTAGATGTCCGTCCCCAGATAGACCGCTTCCGGGATGTCGTGCGTGACGAAGACAATCGTCGTCGCAGTGTTGACCTTCCACAACCGCTCCCAAATCCCGAGCAGCATGTCCTGCATCTTCAGGCGTGTGTTCACGTCGAGAGCGCCAAACGGCTCATCCATCAGGAGCAGATTCGGATTGGAAACGAGACTGCGCGCAATCGCCACGCGTTGAAGCTGTCCGCCGGAAAGGAGCGGATATTGTGCAAACTTGTTCGCTTGCTCTTCGAGATCGCAAATCTTGATGAACTCCATCGCACGCTCCGTGCGGTCCTTCTTCGCGACACCTTTGATCGCAAGGGCGAGACTCACGTTTTCAACGACCGTCAGCCATGGGAAGGAACTGTATTGCTGGAAAACCATTCCGACATGATCGTCCTCTTTTCTCGGCTTCCCGTAGAGGAGGATCTCGCCCTCGGAGGGGTGCTGCAGCCCCGCAATGTATCGCAGGACCGTGGATTTCCCGCACCCTGACGGACCCAGCAGGCAGACGAATTGCCCTTTGTTCGGGACATCTTCGATCAATAAATTCATATCGCTGATGACGGTTTTCTTTTTCCCGTCGTCCACGTACCACTGTGCGATGTTGCGGAGTTCAATGACATCCGGGTACGCGGTGTTGACCATCTTGACGGCGTCCATTAGTCGGCCTCCTTCGCGTATTTGAAGCCGAAGAGGCGCCGGTCAAGCCACAGGAAGATCTTGTCCTGTGCAATCCCGATAAGGATGATGACGAAGAGGACCGCGAACACTTTGTCGAGCCTGCTCTGGCGTGCCGAACGGAAGATTAATGCCCCCAGACCCCCTTCGTTGTTGACCATCTCCGCGACGATGATATACGTCCACGAGATCGCCGTCAACACCCGGATGTCGTCGGACAATTTCGACAGGACCCCGGGGATAAACACACGGACAATCACCTGCCAGCGTGATGCTCCGAGCGTTTCCGCCGTCTGAACCCACACCTCGTCCACCTCCTTCACGCGCTGGACGACGACAGGAAGGAGATACACAAAGATCCCGAACGCAAGGAACTGCACCTTCATGTTTAGATAGATACCGAACCAGGCAATGAACAGCCCCGTCACCGCGGTAAGCGGGATGTACCGGATCGCGTCAACGTACCGATTGAGCACTGCGCCGACGGGGGTGAACAACCCGATCAGCATTCCAAGGGGAATGGAAATCAGGATTGCCTGAAAGTACCCAAGCAGATTAATCTTAATGGAAAAGAAGGCGTTCTTGATGAGGAAGTCCTCGAAGTGCAGCTGCGGGAACGACGAGAGGACAATCAGCGGGGACGGGAGGATGGCAGGCGAATCGATCTTCATTGCCACCACCTGCCAGAGGGCCAGGAACCCGATGAGCCCGCAGATTTCCAGCAAGAGCTGCTGCTGTTTGGGCATCGGGCCCCGCAACTCGAATATACTCATACATGCTCCGAATGGGTTGAATCAGATTGCCCCGTTGGGTGGTGAGCCCAACGGGGCAGTGAATCAGTTGGGAAGGAATTTCTGTTTGCGCGACATCTACTCGGGGAGCAATTCGAAGTCCGTTCGACGGTTCCGCTGACGACCGTCGGTGGAACCGTTGTCGGCCACTGGTTTGTCCGGACCATTCCCGACGACGACAAAGCGGTTCGGGTCGAAGTGATGCTCCGCCGCGAGGTAGTTGGCGACGACCTTCGCCCGTCGGAGTGAAAGCGCCTTGTTCATCTCCGCCGATCCGACGTTGTCGGTGTTGCCTTCGATGCGGATCCTGGCTTTCGCAAAGCCTGCAGCGAGGTCCACGAAGTTGTGGTCGATGATATACTTCGCGTTGTCATCGAGTGTCGCGGAGCCGGAAGCGAAGACGATCGTCAGCTTCTTTGTGCTGATCGGTGCAGCCGTCGCCATGGCAGGCGTCGGTTTTGAAAACTTGGCTTCGCCCTCCGCCATCTGATCGTCACCGGTCAGATGGATTTCCCGGATGAGGGACGGATCGGTGATGGTTCTCCAGGCCGGGACATTGCCTTCCACGTATGGCTTGCCCGACTTGTCCTTGATTTTGGCAAACTCGACGGCCATCCTCCCGTACAGCTTTTCTCCACCGACCCCCGTATACTTCCCTTCGAGGTCGAAGAAGTTGACATTATCGCCATACGTCGCCAGACGCGCGTTGTCGATCGCCGTGGCGCAAAAGTCGACCGGCTGATTGAATCCGGCGGCAAGAAGCCTCGCGGCCGCCGCCTTCGAGGAAGCGCTCGTGTTGATCTCGCCATCGCCCTTCAGGACGCCGGTGAGGAACGCCTTCAGCGCGTCCCGCTTTTTGTCGATGGTGACTTGCTTCACCAGCCAGACATCCGCGATGATATGCGTGGCGGTCTTCGTGTTCACGAGCACCTTGCTTCCCGGGACCTTGGCCACGCAGTCAATATCGTCCGGGGACCATACGACCGCCGCATCCACCTGTTCCTTCTTGAAGAGGTCTGCTGCATCGATGCCGTTCGCCACTTCAACGATCTCGACATCGTCCCAACGGACTTCGCCTGCGTCCATGAGCCACAGCAGGAGCGTGTGCGAGGGTGTCATCGGCGCAACCGCGATCTTCTTGCCTTTCAGGTCGCTTGCCTGATTGATTCCGCGACGGACGACGATGGCGTCGCCTCCCCGGCTCCAGTCGATTTGGCCGATCACTTTCGGCTGAAACTCCTTGAGACCGTTGACCTCCGTCGTGAAGGCATCGATGGTGCAGAACCCGAGCACATCGATGTCGCCGCTCTTCCATGCCTCGCGGCTCGCATTGAAATCATCGATCAGTTTGAATTCGACCAATTGACCGAGCTCCGTGTAGTAGCGGCTCTCTGTCGAGGCGGCAAAGCCGTTATTGAAGTAGACCCCTCCGGCAAAGCCTCCCCAGGTATTGATTCCCACAACGAGTTTCCCGGAATGGTCGCCGGAGGATTCCCGGGCCGCGGATCCGGTCGTTGTCTCCGAGGGAACGATCTTTCCCGCGATGTCGGGGTTCTTGCGCAGGAAGTACAGCGCGCCGATCGCGAGGCCGACGATCAGGATGCCTAAGACGAATTTCGAAAATGGTGTGAGTTGTGACATTGTAAGAACCCTTCCGTTATTGATTCAGCATCGACTTGTACTGGTTATCGTCTGAGCTCCCTGCATTGGGCACCTGCACTTTCTGCGCGCCGGGGGCTGCTCCGGGGACATTCGAGGTCTGGCCATCGGTCAACAGCATCGGGACTCCCTCTTTTTCCCATTTTTCGAGGAGCTTCATCCCCTTTTCCTCGAAGGCGCCGTTCTGGAGATCGATCGCCTGCATGATCTCCGACGATTCCTCGACGAACCTCTCCATCGCTCCGGCCTTCATACTGATGTCGTTCTGGATCGCTTCCATTGCCTGGTCGAAGAGGACCTTCTTGTCGGGATCGCCCGACAGGATGCTCATCGCCGATTTGAACGCGTTGAATCCCGTCCGGATCACCTCGCGTTCCTGTTTGATGTTTTCGACCTGGTTCTGGTAGTCCATAATCACGACGGCGGCGCCCTTCTTCATCTTGTCGAGGATACGGTAGAGTGTCTCGAGTTTCGCCAGAAGATTTTGGAATTTCTGAATCCGGGCATCGAGCCGGCCCGCCTGGTTTGTATACACCATGATCTGCGAGTTGTCCAGCCCCTGTTTCTTGCCGGTCTTGGCGAGGTTGAGCTGTTCTTCCATCTCCTCCTTCGCTTTGTCGATGGCATCACTCAGTTTGCGCCTGGCGCCCGCGAGCGTCTGGATCTTCTCTTCGAGGCTCTCCAGCTGCTTTTTCAAATGCGCGACATAGGTCTCGATGATGGCCACCGGGTCCAGCTGGATGAAGAGCCCCGTGATCCCACGCATAATCGACTTGTACAGATACCAGGCGAGGTTCCGCACCTGGGGATCGAGGATCATGAAGACAATCACAAACAGCACGACGCCGAGCAGCGTCAGCTGGATGAGGTTCTTCGTCATTTCAATGAGGTAGGGGAGGAGTTTGTACAACACGTAGAGAAGGCCTCCGCCGATACCGATTGCAAAGAGCATTCCGACTTTGCCTTCTTTCCGGCTCCAGAACGATTTGACGTTCTGTGTCGAAACTGTCGCAGGTAAGAGCCCATCGGCCATGGCATAATTCCTTTATGATTTTTTCTTTTCCGTTTTCGCCGGTTGCGCTGCAAGTTCCTGACTCAGGTATGTCTTGATCTTTCCTTCATCTGTCTGAAGACGTTGTCGCAGGGAGTTGTACGCTGCCGCAAAGCCCGCCTTGCGTTGGTTCAATCTGGCGTTCACCTCCTGGAGTTCCCCCTGGAGCTTGGCGATCTTTTGCTGGTTCAGGTTGATGGCCGCGGTGAGCTTCTGAATTTCGGCCGAGTGATCGTCGTTCTCGTCGGTGATCTGCTTGACCTGACGTTCCTTTTGCATGACGGTATCGTTCACCGTCGATCGCAGCGCTTCGTCGAACTTGTCCTTCTCCCCGTCCAGAATCCCTTGATAGTAATCGAACGAATCGATGAGCTGGCGCAAATCGCAGCCGACGCTCTGGAGCGTCGCGTATGCCGCCTTGAACCGCGTCGCTTCGTCCATGGGGAGCGACTCCATGTTCTTCAACGACTTCGCAAAGTCCAGATAGTCTTGCTGGCTTGGCAGGTTCGCCTTTTCGAGAGCTGCCTCGAGCTGTTGGACGAACATCGCGGAATCTGCATCTCCTGTGGGCGCGGCAGCCGTCGAGTAGGAGGGTGCAGGGGCTGTGGAGGCGGACGGACCCGGCGATGACGGGCCATCGTCCGACGACTTGTCATCGGGTTGCGGTTTAATCCATAGGTCCTTGAACTTCATAGACGCTCTCCTTGGCAGAATCCCCGTCGTGAAAGAAGACACCAGCATGGGGCTTAAGAAAGTGAACTCAGTGGCGTTGAAGAACTCACATGGTCACATGAGCTTCAGGAATGACGGGAACGGCATGAGATGAGTTGATCATTATAATACGGGGGGAAAACGTGAATGTCAATCATACGAAAAGGGGAGAAATTGGAGGATTTGCTGCATATCGGGAGCCTCGGCGTAGCTCGACAACGAGATTGCATGGATCCACGCGGAGAAGACTTTACGAGCAGCATGGGGAACTCTCGATGGAAGCGCGGTGCAATCGGGGGTCAGTGTCGGATTATCGGCAGGGACTTGACTCTCGGCTCCCGAGGTATTATCATTGACTAACCAGTTAGTCAATGCACAGGAGGTTTACCATGTCGCCGCGATCGAAGAAGACCTCCGAACTGATGCGGGCCAAAACCCGGAAGTCGATCATCGCCGCATCCCTTGAGCTGTTCGCCAAACACGGGTTCTCCGCAACAACAACAGAGGAAATCGCCCGAAAGGCGGGGATCTCCAAGGGTCTCATCTTCACGCACTTCAACAAGAAACAGGACATCCTCCTCGCAATCTTCGAAGGGCAGATCGACCGGATTCTCCCGGGTTTTTTGATGGAAAACGACCGCCGACCCGCCAGGGAAAAACTGGTTTCGCTTGTGACTGCCTGGCTCCACATGATCAAAACGGAACCGTTGCTCATCCGACTCTCGCTCCAGCTGAATCTCGATGATGCGTACCGTCGTTTGATCAGATCAAAGAAGTGGAGACAATATTTCGGAACGCTCATGGCCCAGATGAAAACCATCATGCGAGACCTGGGATCCGATAACCCAGAATACGATTCCATACTGCTCATGTTCGTGTTCGACGGCATCGTGGCAAATTATACCGTGGCGCCGGAAATGTTCCCGCCCCTTGACGCCGTGGCAAATCACCTTGTCCATGTGCTGACCTCCCGCTGGGAAAAAGTACGCGGCTGACGGTGGCTCCATGAATCCGAAATATGTCGTCATCTGTCTGTCTCTGCTTGCCACGATCGCCGCTGGCAAGGCACAGCCTCTCGAGCCTCACGGGCAGGCGTCTGCGTGGGTGACGGGCAATCCCGGGCATCCATCGCTCTCGCAGTTCGGTCTCCGATATATTCCGGATCTCCTCGTCGAGCGCTCGATCGACAGCGGATGGAGTGTGAGTGCGGACCTCTCACTCAACGCATGGGGGAGCTCGGCGTACCAGGAAGGGGAGAGCGCGGCGTATGATGGGACGGTGAAACTCTATCGTGCCTGGGTACGGTTCGCAACGGAAACCTTCGAGGTCCGGATGGGATTGCAGAAAATCACGTTCGGCTCCGCGCTCCTCTTTCGACCGCTGATGTGGTTCGATCAGATCGATCCGCGTGATCCTCTTCAACTCACCAACGGGGTCTACGGTGTGCTTGCACGTTACTATCTGCTGGATAACGTCAACGTCTGGCTCTGGGGACTCTACGGCAACAACCAGACAAAAGGATGGGAGACGTTCGCCACGGAAAAGCGTACCGTTGAGTATGGAGGAAGAGCCCAGACTCCGTTGTGGACCGGCGAGATCGGTGTCACGTACCATCACCGGCGGGCAGATCTCAGCGCATTGAGTATTTCAGGATTTGGTTCTGGAGCGGGAACCGTGCCCGAGGACCGACTGGCACTCGACGGGAAATGGGACATCGGGATCGGTGCGTGGTTCGAAGCCGCACTGATCCGCGAGAACACGGACTTCCCCGGGCTGAAATACCAGCGGCAATGGACGATCGGGGCCGACTATACCTTCGCACTCGGCAACGGACTGTACGTCGCGACGGAGTTTTTCCGGAACGACAACCCGCCGGAGCCGTTTGCTTCTGCCTCGGGACTGGAATTCTCGGGACTCTCAATGAACTATCCTCTGGGGATCCTCGACCAACTCTCCGCGATCGTCTACCGCGACTGGACACATCGGGACTGGTACCGGATCGTGAGCTGGCAGCGCAAGTATGACAATTGGAGTTTCTACGTCCTCGGTTACTGGAACCCGTCGTCGTTCCAGATCTTCCGCCCTGCCAGCGGGACGAATGCCTTTGCGGGAACTGGAATCCAGCTGACGGCGGTTTTCAATCATTGAATTCCTATTGCCATTGTCGCCTGAGTACTACGTTACAGAAATGCAGGATATCACATGCAAGATTCCATTCTGATCAAAGTCGAGAATCTGGACAAGACGTATAAGCTCGGGCAAACCCAACTGAAAGCTCTCGATCGGATCAACCTTTCCGTCACGAAGGGAGAGTTCCTGGGTCTTGTCGGTCCGAGCGGATCCGGCAAGACCACGCTGCTCAATATCATGGGCGCGCTGGATGCGCCGTCACAAGGGAGTGCTGAGGTCCTGGGTCGCAAAGTCGAATCCCTATCCCACAAGGACGCCGCGCGGCTACGGAACGCGCACATCGGGTTCATCTTCCAGACCTTCAACCTGCTCCCGGTGTATACCGTATACGAGAATGTGGAATTTCCATTGCTGCTGCAGGGCATCGATGCCGCCCGACGAAAGCAGCTTGTCCAGGAGGCGCTTGCATGGGTCGGCCTCGCCGATCGCGCCGACTCGCGGCCGGCGCAGCTCTCCGGCGGACAAAGTCAGCGGGTTGCGATTGCGCGGGCGGTCGTCAAAAAGCCGGAAATCGTCCTCGCCGACGAGCCGACGGCGAACCTGGATGCAGAAAACTCTCACCACATTATGCGCACGATGGTCCAGCTCAACCGGGACATCCAAACCACATTCGTTTTTGCAACCCATGATGAGAAGGTGATCGGGTATCTGCGACGGAAGGTGACGCTTGTGGATGGAAAAATCTCGAAGGATGAGCGTCTCGAAGAACGTTCTTCATCGTGAGGGAAACGATGCTTACGCTAAAACTGGCGCTACGGAATCTCCTGCACGCCGGTCTTCGGACCTGGCTCAACGTGCTCGCCCTGTCGTTTTCGTTCGTTGCGATCATTTTTCTCCAGGGCTTCTACGATGGATTGAACGATCAGGTCGAGCATTCGACAATCGCCGCGCTCTATGGGGGAGGTCAATACTGGCACAGCGCCTATGATCCGTTCGACCCGCTCTCGCTGGAAGACGCTCATGGCGCCCTTCCGGAACATCTTCGCACTCTGGTGGCCCGTGATTCTGCCGACAGCTATCCTGATCAGAAGGGGAACCATCTACCCTCAAGGACGTTTTCGCTCGATTCTTCTCAAGGGCATCGATCCCGATCAGCATGTTCTTTCGATCCCTTCTGCACTCTTGAAGGACACCTCCGGGGGAGTGCCGGGTCTGATCGGAAGCCGAATGGCAAAGAGCGCGGGATTGAACAAGGGAGATATTATTACCGTCCAATGGCGGGACGTCCATGGCACATTCGATGCGCGGGATGTCAGAATCGTTGATGTGTTCCGGTCGAATGTCCAGGACATCGACAATGAACAGATCTGGATTCCCCTTGACCGACTCCAGCAGTTCACCCAGGCGCCCGGTCAGGCGACGCTCGTCGTTGTGAAGCCAGGCGTTGCCCCCGCCGGCGATGGTTCGGGGTGGGTATTTAAGGATCTGGGATTCCTCCTGAAGGACCTGCACACATTTGTCCGCATGAAAAGCGTCGGGGGAAGCATCATGTATCTGCTCCTTCTGATCCTTGCAATGCTGGCGATTTTTGACACGCAGGTGCTCTCAATCTGGCGACGCAGGAAAGAAATGGGGACGTTGATGGCGCTCGGCATGACGAGAGGACGCATCATCGAACTGTTCACGATGGAAGGTGCATTGCACAGCGTCCTCGCTGCTTTCGTTGCAGCATTGTACGGCATTCCTCTCCTTGCCTTTTGCGCCACCCAGGGATTCCTGCTCCCCAATGCGACGGACACTCTTGGATTTGCGATCGGGGAAAAGCTTTTCCCGGCCTATTCCCCAACCCTCGTTCTCGGGACGACGCTTCTCGTCTGCTTCGTGACATCGGTCGTCAGCTTCGTTCCGACAAGGAAGATTGCGAAACTGAAGCCGACTGACGCTTTGAGGGGGAGATTCTCATGATCCGCTTCCTTCTCAAAGGACTTTTGAGGGACAGGTCCCGATCGTTGTTCCCATTCTTGATCGTGTCTCTCGGTGTTCTCCTGACGGTCTTTCTTCAGGCATGGCTCAACGGTGCCGTGTCCCTGATGATTCAGTCCACCGCGCACTATACCACCGGACATGTCTCTGTCATGACAAGAGCGTACGCGAAAGATGCCGATCAGGTCCCGAATGACCTGGCGCTCCTCGGAATCGACACCCTCTTGACCGGCCTGCGAAGGGACTTCCCTGATCTTCGGTGGACTCCGCGCATCACATTCGGTGGGCTGCTCGACATCCCGGATGCAAACCGTGAAACACGGGCACAGGCGCCGGTGAGCGGCATTGCCGTTGACTTGTTTTCTGCATCGAGTCCGGAAAAGAAGGTCCTCAATATCGGGGATGCAATCGTGCGCGGACGGTTGCCCCGGAACCGCGGAGAAATCCTGATCGGCGAGGAACTCGCCGTGCGGCTGGGTGTCGCACCGGGAGATACGGCGACGCTGATCAGCTCGACGATGTACGGCAGCATGAGTCTGACGAACTTTGCGATCGCCGGTACGATTCGATTCGGCGTCTCGGCAATGGACAAGGGAATGATCATCGCCGATCTCTCCGATATCCAGCAGGCACTCGACATGCAACAAGGGGCAGGCGAGATCCTGGGGTTCTTTCCGGACGATGTCTACAATGAAGAACGGGCGAACGCCGTCACTGCGACATTCAATGCCCTCCACCGCGGTTCTCCCGCATTCAACGAGACCAAGGGGGCGGAATTCCTTCCGGTCATGGAGACACTGCGGATCAGGAGCGGCCTGTCGGACTACCTCAATTATATCGATGTGTTCTCAGGGGTCATCATCGGCGTTTTCCTTCTCGCAATGTCGATTGTTCTCTGGAATGCGGGGCTGACAGGAAGCCTCAGAAGGTACGGTGAGATCGGTCTCCGGCTGGCCGTCGGAGAGGACAAGACTCACGTCTATGGTTCGCTCCTCATTGAGTCGTTGGCTATCGGTTTCACCGGTTCTCTGGTAGGCACCGGGATCGGACTTGCTGTCGCGTACTATGCGCAGGTGAAGGGATTCGATATCGGGTCGGTGCTGAAGGATAGCACGATGATGCTGCCGAACATCATCCGGGCCCGGATTACGACGTTCACGTTCGTCATCGGCTTCATCCCGGGATTGCTGGCCACATTCCTGGGGACCGCGATCTCCGGCATCGGCATATACCGACGGCACACAGCAGAACTCTTCAAGGAGCTTGAAACATGATCCGAAGTGCGTACTTCGCGCTTGCCATTCTTCCGTCTGTTATTCAACAGACTCCTTCTGGCGACGAGATCCTCCGCAAGGTCGATGACAACATGTTTTCACAGACGAGGATCGCCGAGTCCCGCATGGTCATTCACGGAGTACGGGAGACGAGAACGGTGCAGTCAAAGTCGTGGCAGCGCGGCTCGAATGAATCCTTCACGGAATTTCTTGCCCCGGCCCGTGAGCAGGGGACAAAAATGTTGAAGCTGAAGGACATGCTGTGGGAGTATTCCCCCTCGACCGACCGGACGATCATGATCTCCGGCCACCTCCTCCGGCAGTCGGTGATGGGTTCCGATCTTTCCTATGAAGATATGATGGACGACCCCCACCTGCCGAACATCTACAATGCAACAATTGCAGGACAGGACACGCTGCGAGGACGCGAATGCTGGATTCTTGATCTGAAAGCGAAAAAGGAGGACATTGCGTACGATCACCGGCGTGCTTGGGTGGACAAGGAGCGGTACATCCCGTTACGGGAGAATCTCTACGCCAAAAGCGGCAAACTCCTGAAGACGATGGAAGTGCGGGATGTCATGTTTGTGCAGCACCATTGGCTCGCCAAGTCGGTCCTTTACAAGGATGTTCTTAAGGATGGGGAAGGAACGGAGTTCTACATGGATTCCGTGGAACTCGATGCAAATGTTCCCGACTATCTCCTTTCCAAGGCCGCTCTTCGGAGGTAGGTTACACCGTGAATCCAGGTTAATGTATTCGCCCAAGCTGTCGATGCCGACGACACTGCCATAACCATCCCGGGTGATCGGGTTGTTACCATGGTGAAGCCAGGGAATCCCGGACGGGTGATTGGTCGAACCGGTTTTGCGTTATATGCTCATACGCCATCGTGGGGAAACGTTCCTCATGAGCTTTATATGCGGCCGTTTAATCCGTCGACGATCATTCGATATACGATAGCAGGGGACAGGGAACAGGAACGTACGGCTTGTGGTCCATGATGTTCTCGGGCGGGTAGTTGCGCAGCTTGTCAACGAAAAGCAGGCCGCGGGCACGTACGAAGTAAAAATGGACGGGACGAGGTTGGCGAGTGGGGTGTATTTCTATAGGCTCACAGCGGGTAACGTCTCGGCAACGAAGGCGATGCTTGTGATCAGGTAACAGGGAACAGGAATCGGGGAAGAGGCGAAGGCGAAAAAAATCACCCAGCTGTCCAAAAGTACACACCTCGGGGTGCGAATTGACCGATTGGCTCTGCAAAAAGAGCATGAGTGTCTTGGCGGGAACTGATGTTGACACCTGTTGAGTGAGCGGGTGTTTGTGCGAATCGAGAGGTATTTTCGGGCTTCGGGGGGAAGATTCAACAAATATCGCGAACCAAAGTCATTTATTCCGCAGTTTGATTGTGCTTGAGCACGATTGTTGCATCCTTTCATACGAGCTATTCAGGGCGTTTCGGGAATATGATGAAGGCAATGCAATGATCACTCCGGACTATATTAAGATTCTCAAGCTCGACAAAGTTGCAATGAGGTCAAAGACCCATACGGAATTTCTCAAGGCTGTTCTGGCGCGGATGCAATACGCTCGGAACCTTGGTGTCGAAGATGATTTCCCGTTCTTTGTGGAAAGGGCGTGGACGATCTTCGGTACGGGGAAGTAAGCCGTCCGGACCTTCCTCGACTCACGCTTAGAAACAGTATGGCCCCTGCTCGTCTACGCACGAACAGGGGCCCACGTGTTTTAGACGGGCTACATCCAGGGCTCGTCGGCGGAAGGACCGTAGATTGAAGGAACCTTCGCACCCACCAGTCGAAGATAGATGGAGAACTGGCCGCGATGGTGGATGTTGTCGTGCAGGGTCATCCAGAGCATGTCCGCCTTTCTGACATCGGCCATCTGTTTGGGTCCGACCGCAGTGGTGATGGTTGAGTTAAAATCGCTCTCCGACATCCCGCGCACTTTGGATTCACACTCCTTGAACTTCGCCTCGTACGCTTTCAGGAAATCTCCGTACGCCGGGAATGCAGGGGGCGTTGCGCCGAACTCGATCTTTCCTTTCACGACGCCATCGACAAGGCCAAGCTCCTGGATGAACACCGCGGCGATCTCCTTCGCGCTTCTCGCTTTCGGGGCTTCGGGTCTGAAGTCTGCCTTTTCGGGGGGCATCTGCTTCAGAACCTTCATAGTGGTGCCGAACTCCCGTTGCCAAGTGTTCAGGAACATCTCTTTTTCCGTCATGATTGCCTCTGCATTAGGTGAATAGTACGGTTGACTATTGACTATTTCCCGTCTCGAACGGAGTTCGAGACGAGGTCTCGTCCCGCCATGGGCGGGACGGATCCATTGACTATCGGCTATTGAGCTTTTCTTTTTGCAAGGTATTTCTTCCACGGAGTCCAGTAGTATGTCGTCCAGCCGGTCTTGATCCCTTCATACTGATCGTCCGGAATATTCGCGTGGACCATTGTCAACTTTCCGCCTTTCCCGTCCTTTTCGAAGAAGAGCGTAAAGAGAGAATCCGGCTGATCCGCCTTCCAATCATTCCCTCTCCAGGTCTGGACGATCACCCGATTGCGAACCACTGCGAGGGTCGTCCCGAACAGATCCCCGTCATAGGCCCGCCATTTCCCACCGACCTTCATGTTCATTTCTGACTTCACGCCGATGGCCGCCGTATGCTTTTTCGAATCGGCATAAAGAGAATAGAGCACCTCCGGCTTTGCATTGAATTTCACGGTTTGAACGATGGTTTTTGCCATGACGTGCCTCACTGTTGTGTGAATGATACAGGAATCTCAGTCGCTCATGACCGGGTGGTTGTGTCATCCTATGCATTGATGACGAACAGTGGGCAGGGAAAGGGACAGCGAAGCTGCCGGACACCAGCTGTGATATGCCTGGAGTAGGACGTATGACGTAGGAAGTAGGAAGAAAGCGATGGCGGGGTCCTCATTGAGTCATTTCAATAGCAGCATTGAGCGCGCTGCAACGAAGTTCCCCGCAGTCAGCCGATATGTATAGATACCGCTTGCAAGATTTGCACCATCGAACCTGACACCATACGTCCCGGGAACCTGTGATTTGTCTACGAGAATTGCCACCTCCCGACCGAGCATATCATAGACAATCAGCCGTACTTCGCTGTCCCCAGTTCCCCCCGCCTGACCGGCGGGCAGGTAACCCCTGGTTCCCGCTATTGTGTATTGAATCATCGTCGACGGATTGAAGGGATTGGGGTAATTCTGGCGGAGAGCAAATCGGCCGGGTACAGTCGGTTGTGATTGTCCGACAACCGATGTCGTCGGTGCGACCAATTCATTATGTGCCTGAAGGATAATTTCGGGTAGTGCATTAACGTTCGGAGCGAAGACCTCGATATACTGCGCTCGCAGGCGGTCACCCGGGCCCTTGGGGTAAATGCCGGTTTGGAGTTCGTTCAGGTAGGTGGAGTCAGTACACACCGTCGTATCGTTCCGTCCACCGCACGCGGCTCCTTTTCCCGTCGGGAATGCAATATCCTGGTTGGTCTGAAATGCAATCATCGTTTTCAGGCTCTCGGCGGAAGCGATGGTTTCGGGTTGAGCGGAGATGTTTGGATAGAGCGTGTTATTCTGGATCACCAGATGACCGGGGAATTTCCGGGCTGCGAGCTGGAGAAGCGGGAAATTCTGATTCGGAACCGTGCCTGTTATAATAGAGTCATTGTCATCAATCGCAGGAAAAGGATCTGCGATCGCAATAATCGCGACGCTGAATGATTTATCGGGAAAGTATCGCTTGAACGAAGTAGTGATAGAATCCCATGCGACGAGGATTCTGGAAGGGCGATATCCGGCTGCCTGCCAGATGGCTACGTTGTTTGTGGAGCAGGGTGGGCCGGATGTTTCAGAAGGCAAATGCAATTCGTCGGAATCCTTGTTGATACCTGTCAGCCTCAGCAGAACAACGGCATCGTACATCCCGGTGCTCTTGAGGTGCTCGGAAACGGAATCCAACATTGCATCCCAGAGAGCGAGAAAGCCGACATCCCAGGGGGCTGCAAGAGTATCCGCGAGGCATGTTGTGTCCATCGGTCTGCGAGTGTACGAAAAATCCAACGGGACGAGGCCTGCGCCGTCGGGCGAAGGAAGGAAGAGCCACGACGGAGTATCATACATTGCTGGAATCGAGAGTTCGATCTTCTTTCCTGCGGAAACGGCGGTCTTCATCCATGCATCAAATGCAGCCCAGGAGAATATTCCCTTCGCAGGTTCGAGATATTTCCAGCCTGCGACCATCGTGAATCCGTCCACACCAGGAACGGTCATCGATTGGGCGAGGGCGATGGAGTCCTTTCTCGTCAGATTGCTGATCCGGCTGTCGACATAAATCCCTCGGAGATCGCCTGAAGCAGGAGGTGATAGCGGGGCTGCCCAAGAGCAAGTCAGGACGAAGAGGAAGTCCGGGCCCAGAGTTGCGGTGGCAAGAGCAATGACAGAGAGGGGGAGCTTCATAGAGACCTTCCTCGCACAGATCGACAGGGACAGCTCACAGGCCTTGAAAGACTCTAACATATGCCGTTCTTCCGGCGTTCCCCAACCGGTGTCGCTTCCTCACCCCGCGGGTTGGGCATCCCCCCTTGATTCTTCCTCCTTTCACGAATACATTATGACCTTCAGGTTTGTACCGCCTTCCGGGTCAGTGCAATCATTGATCGTTCAACATCAAGCGGAGTTGATGCTATGAGAGCTCTTCTGCTCTGTTCTTCTCTCGTATTGCTTGCATGTCAGAATGAGAAGGTTGTGAATCCCCCGGCCCGCGTCTGGCCGTCGAACCTACCGGTGTACGATCATGTTGTGATCGTGATCGAAGAGAACAAGTATTACGAGCAGGTTATCGGGAATGCATCTGCGCCGTACATCAATGGTGAGCTTGCCGCGCAGGGGGCAACACTGACCCAGATGTTTGCCGAGGAACACAATAGCGAAGGGAACTACTTCTGGCTCTTTTCGGGAAGCAACCAAGGAGTCGGCTTTCAAGACGTGATTCCTGACGCGAAAAACTCCCCGAGCTATCCCTTCCTCTCGAGCAACCTCGCGGCGCAGCTCCTGAAGAATGGTCGTACCTTTCGCGGTTACGCAGAAGATCTTCCGGAGATCGGAAGTGCGATCAATCGATCCGGGAATTATGCGAGGAAGCACGTACCGTGGATCAGTTTCGGAAACATCCCGAATGGAAGTTCTGTCGACTCCTGCTGCAACCTCCAGTTCGCGCAATTTCCTCAGGACTTTTCTCAGCTTCCCACAGTCGCCATCGTTGTGCCGAACCTCGTCAACGACATGCATGATCCGCCGAAGGACATCGCGATGAGCGTCAGGAACGGCGATGCGTGGCTGGCAAAGAACATCGGCCCATATTACGAGTGGGCAAAAACGCACAACAGCCTCCTGATCGTGACATTCGATGAGAATGCGGATTCGACGGCGTATATCGGTCTCACCGATCCCGCGAGCCCTCGCCGGGATATCAAGAACAGAATTCCAACACTCCTTGCCGGCGCGCGCGTCCGGCACGGGGAATTCGACGAAGGCAAAGGGGTAACCCATGTGAACCTTCTTCGAACACTGGAGGCAATGTACGGCCTCGAACGCTCAGGTGGCCAGCAGCAATTCGCGGAACGATACGGGATTGACGCCGACAGCCTCATCACAGACGTGTTCGCGCCTTGAGAACGAATGCCGTTTTACAGCAAAGCATTTTCCCCCATTTCGACTTCACTGCAATACTCCATCAAAACGAGAATACCAACGTGAAAGCTCTCTTCTCTTTGTTTGCAATGACATTCCTGGTGTTCGGTGCGCTAACGGAGAAGTCTTTTGCTCAGGCCGAGCTGGCAGCCTGGGGCAATATGAGCGGGATTCGGATCGATGGTCAACTCATGAAGGTACCGACAAGTATTTGTCTGATTGGGCCCTCCATGGCGGAAGTGATGCGATCGGAGAAGGAACATCAACGTCCGACCTACAGGCGGGTAGGGAACAGGCAAATCGTCACGACGGAACTCTCGAAGTTCCTTTTTACGGGTGACAGTGAACGATACGGGAAACGGAAGAGCGGGGATAGACGTCAAGACGACGGCGGTTGAGGACACAACATTGACTGGTGTCTTCCTCTGCTTCGAGCTCCCGGTTGAGGAGTACCCGGATGCGGACATCACGTTGATCGATTCGACTGCGTCAACGATGGAGCCTGTCGCGTTGTTCCCGAAGAGGTTCGGCAGGATGCCTGCCGGATTCCCGATGAGAAGCTTCCTTATCCAGGCCTCGGTAAAGGGGTTTCGCGTCGAGTCCTCCCAACAAAAGCTGGAAGTGCGATCGGAACAGCCGGTGGAGTTCATTCTTCAAAAAGGGAATCCCCGTTTTGGCAATCCGAACCCTCAATTGTATCTCCGGCTCATGCCGGGGCGGGACACGAACGGTCAGACCTCTGAGAAGTCCTTTTTGATCAAGGTCTCAGGCGAAATTGACCGGAAGCCCGTCCACATCGCAATCGACGCGGAGAGACCTGGCAGGGAATTCGACGGTCTCGGCGGGAATTTCCGCATTCAGAACGGAAAGCTCGACCCGGTGATCATCGATTATTGCCTGAACAATCTCAACGTCCGATGGGCGCGGGTGGAGATGCCCTGGCGAAGCTGGCACTCAATCGAAAGCACGAATCCTCTGGAAGCCGCAAGGGCAGGGAAGCTGGATCCCAGCGTGCGGAGTGCGATGGAGATGACACAAAAACTTGCCCGGCGACACATTCCTATCATTGTCAGCGTGTGGTATCCGCCGGTCTGGGCGATTTCCGGAGAACCGAATTTCAGGAACGACAACGGAATTTTCGGTAACCCGCTCAACCCGCGAAAAATGAGGAGCGTCATCAAGTCCATCGGAGAGTATTTCGTTTATCTAAAGGAGGCCTACGGTGTCCAGCCGGACCTCTTTTCCTTTAACGAGTCGGATCTGGGCATCAACGTGCGCATGACTGGCCAGGAGCATGCGGATTTTATCAAGAAGCTCGGTGCCTATTTCGCATCGAAGGAGCTTTCGACGAAAATGCTTCTCGGCGACAATTCTGACGCGACAACGATTGATTTCATTCAGCCGGCTCTGGACGACCCCGCGACGCATCAGTATATAGGTGCGATTTCGTTCCATGCATGGCGTGGGTGCGACAATTGGACCCTCTCTACCTGGGCAGACGCGGCGAAAGAGCTGAACGTTCCGCTCCTGATCGCCGAAGGAGGGACGGATGCCCAGGCCCATCAGTACCCGGATGTCTTTCTGGAGCCGTCGTTCGCGCAGGACGAGATTGACATTTACGTTCGAGCGTGCGACATCGCGCATGTGTGCTCGATCCTGCAGTGGCAGCTCACTGCTGACTATTCTCTGCTGGCCGGCGGGGGCGTTAACGGAGTTGAAGGCCCGCTTCATCCAACGCAGCGATTCTGGAACATGAAGCAGCTCGGGCTGGTGGTTCCCGGGTCGTTCATTCTTCCGACGCGATGCGATAAAGAGGCCGTCAGTTGTGCGGCCTTCGGCGACATTGCCGACAGTGTCTACACGATCGACTTGGTGAACAAAGGTGCTTCGCGGACGGTCGTCCTAAGTGGAATACCGGAAAGCGTCAAGGAATTCCGTCTCTACGTGACTGACCAGAAGCGAGGAATGAAAGATGATCGAACGGTGAGTGTTTCGGACGGACAGGCGAAGTTTACGCTGGACGAATTTGGATTTACGACGCTTGTCAGCGCGCGGTAGAGACGGAATAGGGGATCAATCGACACTAGTCAATGGACAATAGACAGTTGACAACCGGGTTGGCTGCACCTTAGCCTGCTGAAGGCAGAAGGCATATCATGGGAAGGTGAGGGGAATGTGACGGCTCGCCGGACCCGACGTCACCGAAAAGCTGTAGGTCGCCAGCCTGGTCGACCTCCATGCGTCGCAGATGATCTGAATTCTATTCAAACGATTTTCCTTCGAAGAGTGAGCTGAAGGGATGAAGAAGGAATCACGGACCATTACGATCGGCATTGTCGGTGAGTTTCAGCCGCAAAACACAACGCATCAACTCCTTGACTCTTCGTTGGATTGGTTAAATGGGAAAGGAGAATTCACATATGAGTGGATCGACACTGACAGAATCGCAAGGGAAGGGGAATCGCTCCTGCGGAATTACACCGGTTTCTGGAGCGCGCCCGGGAGCCCGTTCAGGAGTCTGGATGGAGCGCTCGACGCGATACGGTTCGCCCGAGTCAATAACATTCCTCACTTGGGAACGTGTGCCGGCTTTCAGCACGCGATCATCGAATTTGCGCGGAATGTTCTCGGACACGAAGGGGCACAGCACGAAGAATACGAGAGCTCGTCGTCGGAGCTCTTTATCAGCCGGTTGGCATGTTCCCTCGTCGGCAAGACCATGACGGTTCGCGTCCTCGACGGCACAATTGCGCGCCAATGCTACGGGACCGGTGAGACGACCGAGGACTACTACTGCAACTTCGGTATCAATCCCGAGTTCCGATCCAAACTTGATCACCCGGACCTGAGAATTTCCGGACTTGATCAAGATGGCGAAATTCGTATTATTGAGATCCCCACGAACGATTTCTTTGTTGCGACGTTGTTCGTGCCGCAGTCGAGGTCGACGGCAGAGCGGCCGCATCCGCTGATTAGACGGTTTGTGGAAAGAACACTTCAACGTGAGAGTCGCCGAACCTTCGCCTGAGGTTCTGAGGAGTGTAAGAGGTTGCAGCGAGTAGGACGTAGGACGTAAGAAGTAGGACGGTAGCGGTGGCAAATACCGTGGTTCCACCGCACGCTCTTCGACGAAAGACTAGAAACCATCTTTCTTCTTACGTCCTACGTCCTACGTCTTACTGAAATGATTGGATATATAGACTCTCGTCAGAATACATGGAGCCATCAATGCGCATCACCGACATGAAGCCATCTCAACTTCCGGGCAACACGAAGGCATTTTTCAAAGTCGAGACGGAAGATGGATTTGTCATCGACGGGTTCAAAGTAATGAACGGCAAGAACGGCCTGTTTGTCAGTCCACCGAGCAGGAAATCCGGCGAGAAGTTCTACGACACAGTGACAATGCCGCGCGAGGTGAAAGCGACCCTCACCGAAATGGCATTGCGGGAGTACTCGGCGTTGCCGAATGCCCAGTCGTCGAGTGAAGAGCCTCCTCCGGCGGAGTACTATCCGGGCCCGGAGAAGGATCTCCCCTTCTAGTGAAGAGTTGACAATCGACTATCTTCCGTCGACTATCGACTATTGGTCCTGTTCAAGATCGATGGACGGTAGTCGATGGACGGTGTCGAAGACGTGACTCCCGCCGCTTAACCGATTACACGTAAATCCCTCACGGACAAAAACCGTACTTCCGGCTGGCGTCGAGGATTGAAAATTCATTTTAATAAGCCGCCGAGTATTTCCTCACATTCTGCACTTTGGATAGAGTACGTGTCGTATCCTCCAATTCAGATCTGTGCAAATTATCCCCTGAGGCTCCGCGCAGTGTTCTGAATGAGAGATTTGCTCTTGACCGGTTCGACGTCGACTATCTCATTTCACGGCGTCTTCGGGGCTGGCGGCAGCGCAATTGCCATCCCCCTTGACACTAACCTTCGACTTTGCTAAGATACCTCAAACACTACTACCAATAGGCAAACGGTCTCCACAGATGTTGCGGAAGAAGGGGTGAGGGGGAGACAAGTGCTCCAGGCCAGAGTTTTTTCCCGTCTTCGATCGATTCTCGGTCTTATTCCTCTCCAGAAGCTGTACCTTTCCTGTCTGCTTGCGTCATTTCCCGATTTTTCCGACAACCAGATTTTGAATTGCGGCGGATCTCCAAGCGGGTTTGAAGGGTGTCGTTCTTACCCGCTGATGCTGAATGATGGACCTGGCATCAGGATTTACACAGTTCTCATTTTTGACGTTGTGACGGGTCGGGGGATCGGAGGGTGTTCTCAAGAATGAGAGATGCCGTGATGTTCCTTTCGCTCGACGGAAGAATTGTCGACCTGAACGCCGAAGCCTGGACGATTTTTGGACTTCCCGGTGCTCAATTACGCGGCAGCCTCCTTTCGAACTTTTTTGGGTCGTCTGACGGTTCATTAAGAGACCGCTTCTCTGCATTCCTTTCTTCACTCAACGGAACGCTGGAAAGTTCCACCATGACAGTCGTGTTACAGCGACACGACGGACCGGAAATTCCGGTGGAGCTCTCGCTGTTCCATATGCCGGGCAACATCTCTTCGCCCATCATCGTCATCCTTCACGACCTCACCGTGGAGAGTGAAGACACCGAAAGTCTTCGGCGCCTCGCAGCGATCATCGACGCGTCAAACGACGCCGTGCTGGGCAAGACTCTTGACGGCATCATCACAAGTTGGAACGGCGGCGCGGAACGCATGTTCGGGTATGCTGCACAGGAAATCATCGGGACGAACATCGCGCGTCTTGTTCCACCGGAGCGCTTGCGGGAGGAGCAGGAGATCCTCAAGATGCTCGGGCGGGGCGAACAAATCGACCATTATGAAACCGTTCGAAAAAGGAAGGATGGCTCCCGTGTTGATGTCTCCGTGTCGATATCGCCGATTATCGACAAGACCGGGATGGTGATCGGCGCGACGAAAATCGCGAGGGACATCACGAATCAGAAGAGGGCCGAGAAGGCACTCCGCATGGCCAACGAGAGGTTCCGAACAACGATGGAAAACCTGCTGGAGGGATGCCAGATCGTCGACTTCGAATTCACCTATATCTACATGAACGCGGCTGGAGCCCGGCAGGGCAGGCGGGAAGCGCAGACTCTTCTCGGACACACGATGATGGAAGCGTATCCCGGCATTGATCGGACCCCCTTGTTTGCCGCCCTTCAGAAATGCATGGAAGGGCGCGTCCCTGCCCGGATGCGGAACGAGTTCCTCTTTCCTGACGGCTCCAAGGGGTGGTTCGATCTTCACATGGAACCCGTCCCCGAAGGCGTCTTCATCCTCTCGGAGGATGTGACAAATGAACACCGGATGGACGAAGAGCTCAGGACCTACCGCGAACACCTTGAAGAGATTGTGAAGGAACGAACGGCTCAGCTCGAGGCGGTCAACAAGGAGCTGGAGGCGTTTTCGTATTCGGTCTCTCATGATCTCCGTGCCCCCCTGCGGCACATCGACGGCTTCGCCGGCCTTCTTGTGAAGCAGGCCGAAAAGACGCTCGATGATGAGGGGAAACGCTACGTGAGGATCATCGCCGACTCGGCGAAGCAAATGGGGGGACTCATTGACGAACTCCTGGTTTTTTCGCGCATGGGGCGGACGGCGATGCAGAAGACCACGGTCGACCTCGGTCAACTGGTGGAAACCACCATCCGCGGCCTGCAATGGGAGCGACAGGGGAGAGAGATCGAGTGGATTGTTGATCCGTTGCCCTCCGTCTCGGGTGACCCGTCGATGCTGAAGCTGGTCCTTGAGAACCTTCTCGGCAACGCCATCAAGTACACCCGGCCGCGTGCGAGAGCCGAAATCCGCATCGGGGCTGCTCCGTCAGCAGATGAAACAATATTCTATGTCCATGACAACGGGGTCGGATTCGACATGAAATACGTCGACAAGCTCTTCGGAGTCTTTCAGCGGCTTCACAGCACATCCGATTTCGAAGGGAGCGGCATCGGGCTGGCGAATGTCCGGCGGATCATCAGCCGGCACGGCGGGAGAACGTGGGCTGAAGGGGAGGAGGGGAAGGGCGCGACGTTCTTTTTCAGTCTCCCTCGTCTCGTTGAAGGGAATGGATGAATACGTTACGGTCGATCCTTTTGGCCGAGGACAGCCCTCAGGATGTCGAGCTGACCCTCGCCGCGCTCTCCGAACACAACCTTGCGAACGACGTCCACGTCGTCCATGACGGCGTGGAAGCGTTGGACTACCTGCGACGCACCGGGAACTATGGAAATCGCCCCGTCGGTCATCCTGCCGTCATCCTCCTCGATTTGAAAATGCCGAGAGTCGACGGACTTCAGGTCCTCAAAGAGATCAAGGGAGACCCGGAGCTCAGGCTGATCCCGATCGTTGTGCTGACATCGTCGGGCGAGGAACGGGACCTTGTCGAGAGCTACAAACTTGGGGTGAATGCGTACGTCGTCAAGCCTGTGGACTTTCAACAATTTGTCCATGCCGTGAAACAGCTTGGCGTGTTCTGGGCGGTCATCAACGAACCACCCCCGAGGACGTCGACGACGGACCATTGATACCATCGTGGTGAGAGCGAAGCATAACCGAGGTACGCTGGCGGGGGGCCGTTTCACAATGAGTCCAGCTCTGCGCTCTACCCGGAGTCATTCGATCCGATTCTCTCCGCTCTCTCTCCCGAGCTTCGACGGACTTGCCGCTCCTGCCATCGCCCGGGTCCGGGTCCCGGGCGTACCGTTCCTGTTTTTCTCCGGGACGATGGGAGAAGATGCCGCGATTATCATCCTGGTGAACGAAGCGAGGGAATACGTCCTAATGGTGACGTTCCCGGGGTAGATCGTTCCGCAGCACGACATTCACTATCAGCCCAGGGGGCATTGCACAGGAGGGAAGTGTGAAGGACAGTACGGCCTTGCGAATCCTCCATCTCGAAGACGACCTGAGGGACGGGGAACTCGTACGATCGCTCCTCGAAGGCGAAGGGATCACCGCGGATGTTTTGCGTGTTGAAACGCGCGAAGCCTTTCAGACCGCTCTGACGCGGGATCGGTTCGATCTGATCATTTCCGATTTCACCCTCCCGTCGTTTGACGGCAAGTCCGCGCTGGCGATGGCCAGGGACCTGGCGCCCGAGACGCCGTTCATTTTCGTTTCCGGGACGATGGGGGAAGATGCCGCCATTACAAGCCTGCGGAATGGCGCGACGGACTACGTCTTGAAGCACCGCATCGAGCGCTTTGTGCCGGCCGTCCGTCGTACGTTGTCGGAGATGGAGGAACGGAAAACCCGCAGGACGGCGGAGGAACAACTTCGCAAAAGCGAACAGATGTTCCGACTGATTGCGGAAAACGCGACGGATCTCATCGCAGTCCTGGACCTGAGCGGCAGGAGGGTCTACAATAGCCCGTCCTACAGATCCATTCTGGGCGACCCCGCGGAGCTCCAGGGCACCGACTCGTTCCGCGAGATCCATCCGGATGACCGGGAACGGATCCGCGAGGTTTTTCGACGGACGGTGGAAACGGGTGTGGGGGAGCGGGCGAAATTCCGCTTCATCGGGAAGGGGGGCGAGATTCGGTTGATTGAGTCACAGGGGAGTCTCGTTCGTGACGCCATGGGAAACCCGGAGAAGATCGTCGTCGTTTCGCGCGACGTGACGGAGCGCGAGAAACTGGAGGAGGAACTCCGGCAGTCCCAGAAAATGGAAAGTCTCGGAACGCTCGCTGCTGGAATCGCGCACGACTTCAACAATATCCTCGGCATCATCATGGGACACTTCAGCCTTGTGAAAAAGAAGATCGGCGATCAGCCGGAAGTGATGCAGAACAGTGAAGCGATCCTGACGGCAGTCGACCGCGGTGCGGCACTCGTCCGGCAGATCATGACGTATGCACGGAACACCGAGGCGTCCTTCGAGCCGTTGATCATCGATGAGGTCGTCGAGGAATTGATGGCGATGTTCAAGGGGACCATCGCGAAGACCATTACGTTCGACCTGGAGCTGGAGAAACCGGCGGCATTGATCCTCGGCGATCGCACCCAGCTCCATCAGGCTCTCCTGAACCTCTGTGTCAATGCGCGGGACGCGATGCCCACGGGCGGACGGATTATCATCAGCACCCAACGGGTGTCGGCGGACATGATCGCAGGAGGAAATCCCTCGAACAGTCAGAAATACTATCTCTGCGTCCGAGTGTCGGACACCGGTTCGGGCATCGACGAGGTTACCCGGTCACGGATCTTTGAACCGTTCTTCACAACGAAGGGGAGGGACAAGGGAACGGGGCTTGGTCTCTCCGTGGTCTACGGCATCGTGAAAGCACACGGAGGGTTCATCGACGTGCAGAGCAAGATCGGCATCGGGACGACGTTTCTGTTGTACTTGCCGTTGCCGGCAACAGAGAATGTCGGGGGAGAGTCCGGGGACGAACGCAGACCCATTGCTTCGGGATATCCGACGATCCTTCTCATCGAAGACGAAGATCCGATGCGGGAGTTGCTGCAGGAGGTTTTTGGAGAAGCGGGCTACACGGTTCTTGCCGCCGAAAACGGCGTCGAGGCGATCCGTGTGTTCCAGGCACACTCCTCTGAGATCGCGGTGGTCGTCTCGGACTTCGGCTTGCCCGGCATCGACGGCATGGCGCTCTTCATGAAATTGCGACAGATCAACAGAAATGTCCGGGTTGTTTTCACGAGCGGATACATTGACCCTGATCAGGCCCATGAATTGTTCACGCTCGGGGTCGCCGAGATCATTCCGAAGCCGTTCAATCCGGAAAGGGTGCTGCAGAAAGTGGAGGAACTCCTGGGAAGAGGAACGTCGCATGGCGCAGAATAAAACCCTGACAACGGGAGCGGCTGGCCCTGACCGAAGTGCCCGGACATTTCTCATGCTTCGGCTCTTCTGAATATCCTCGGTTCAATCCTCGGATGTGTTCCCCCCTGCTTCTCTTCGGCCATTCAATTCTTGTTTCGCCTGAAGAAAATGGTCGTCCTTTCCAAGCACGTGGTCAACTATCGACTTCTGCGGTCCTCTAATTCTCATTTCTTCTGTTAATTTTTACGAGTCCGGGCTCTCTCAGTGAAGAATTGACTTATAAATCGGGGTCAGGATTACAAAATCACCCTTCTTTGAAATCACCCACCCGCAACTCACTCCGAATTTTCCTTTCTCGAATTAATTCGTCCCGCCAGAATCGCCCGATAACATTCTCATTCGGCCTTCGGGATTTTCCTGCCGCCAGGTCCGTCACGATGTAGGGGATTCCAGCACACTCTGGCACTCCATTTGGACTTCCGGCTTGACACGTAATTGCTCCATGCAGGGTCAGTGCAATCAGCACGAGCGTTCCGACCTCTGAATTACTGTTCGGGATTCATCACACACCACACGGAGATTCATATGAAACGGTTGCTCGCAGTTGTGTTCTTGCTGGCGCTTGTGGCCGGAACGTTCACCGCGCAGGACAAGCACGGGAAGGCGGATGCAGAGGCGATGGTGAAGAAGGCGGTTTCGTATTTCAAGGCGAACGGCAAGGAGAAGGCCTTCGCAGAATTCAGCAACACGAAGGGGAAGTTCATTGACGGTGATCTCTACATTTTCGTCTATGACATGAACGGCCAATGCCTGGCGCACGGCGGAAACCCGAAGATGGTCGGCAAGGAATTGATCGACCTGAAGGATGCAGACGGCAAGGCGTTCGTGAAGGAACGCATAGAGCTGGCGCAGGCGAAAGGGAGCGGCTGGCAGAACTACAAGTGGTCGAATCCCGTAACAAAGCGGATCGAAGAGAAGACGGCGTATATCGAAAAGGTCGATGATTGTATTATCGGATGCGGCGCATACAAATGACCATTGTTCACCATCCTAACGAGGACAGTTGTATGAAGCATGTCATGGTACTCATCGTCGCGTGCGCAATCGGGCTCCAGTTGGCGCAGGCGCAGGAATCGAACCAGAACGCTGAGAAGGTCGTTCTCGCCTCGAAGACAACAGCAATGGGAGATTCCGCCGCACGCACTTCACCGGTTGCTCCGGACGGAGTGAAACGCGATGAGGCTCAACAAGGACAGGTCGGTCAACCCCAGGTTTCCCTCCCGGATCGGGAACAACTCCGGATTTCGTTCCAGGAGCGGTTCAGGATTGAATCGACGGACAACGCCACCACGTTGGCTTCCTCGGCAAACGGAGGGAGTTCCTACTCGCGGTATCGCAGCCTCCTTACCGTTCAGTATTTTCCCGTACAGGAGCTTGAGACCACGGTCAAGCTGGGGAACGAGTTCCGCTACTATTTCGCCCCGACAAACAAAGGGTTCACTTCGAATGAAGTGTTCTTCGATCAACTCTACGCGAAATGGAACATGCAGGCGCTCTTCCCGGCGACAGTGACATTCGGCAGACAGAACATCGTGCTGGGGGAAGGCTTTCTCGTAGCAGACGGAACTCCGCTTGATGGTTCCAGGACCAACTATTTCGACGCAGTCCGCTTTGACGTCGCCGTTGCTCCGCAACATGTCGTGAGCCTATTCTCCATATATGTCCCGCGCATGGACCGCGCTCTCCCGCTTGTTCACGATCAGATGCAACTGCTCGTCGAAGGGGGCGAATCGGGTGCCGGAGCATACTACACGGGCGAATTTGGTAAAACGAATATCCAGGCGTACGTTCTCCACAAAGAGAACTATACGAGCATGGACCGTCTGGTTCGTTCGCACATCAATGCGACCGGCGGGCGCGTGAAGCTTCCCCTGATCGGCGGATTGTCCTTCACGGGCGAAGCCGCCTATGAGTTCGGCGTCTATGGCAGTCAGAAGTGGACTGGGGTCGGGGGCTATTCCTATCTCGATTACCGGACCGGGGCAACCGGCGTCATCCCGTCGATGGTGAGCCTGAAGGCGGTCTATCTCAGTGGTGATAATCCCAGCACGACGGCCAGGGAAGGGTGGGAGCCGATGTGGGGCCGGACCCCGAAGTGGACCGACCTTTACTATTACTCGTATACAAAAGAAAGCGGCGTTGGATACTGGACAAACTACATGTCCCTGGGCCCGAGCGTGACGTTCGCCTTCTCGAAAGACGTCAATGGCACGTTCGGATTCTACCATCTCACGGCTCCTGAGGCCCCCCTCGCCGGGACGAAGTTCCCCGGAGGAACAGGCAAAGACCGCGGAAACATCTTCTCGTCGCGTATCTACTATACGCTCAACGAAACCTTCTCCGGACAATTCGTCTGGGATCGGTTGCAGCCCGGCAGCTTCTATTTCAAGGATGGAAGCGTCGCAAACTGGATGAGAATCGAACTGATCGCAAATATCTGACGGCGGATCACAGTCCGGCACCCGACGGGGATCGGGAAGGACGAAGTACGATCGCCGTCAGGGCAAACGGCAAACTCGTACGGCATTAGGGATCCGGCAGACTTGCAGCAGGCGTCCGGGTGTTGGAAGCTCGGGCGTCACCGGGGGCAGCGATTTCCGAATGTGAATCTTCAGTCGTATATTCCGTTCATGGACACACAACGGCTCCACCGAAGGTTCGACATTGTTGTGAGTGCGCCCCGGGTCTTTCTTCGCGCGCTTGCACGCTACGACTGGCGTTTCCTGGAAATCGGCAGGCGCTTCATGCTGGCCCTCCGGCAGCGCTATCTCCCCGAGGAGGCATTTGAAGTCGGTCTCCTCAATCCTTCTACTCCCCTTGAAACGACGAAGACGTTCGTCAGCCGCAGCGAGATGGTTTCGATCCAACGCCGGCTCAATCCGCAAGCGTGGGAACCCGTCCTCTCGGACAAAGGGATCTTCTATCGGATGTGTCTCTCGGCAGGGATCCCCGTACCGGAACTGTATGCGCTGTTCTTCGTTGATGTGGCAGGGTGGACTGCAAGCGGAAAGAGCCCGCAGAAGAGCGACGAGTGGGAGGAGTTCTTCCTGAAGGAATGCCCGTCGGAATTTCTGGTGAAGCCTTCACAGGCGGCCTACGGATCGGGGATCATGATCGTCAGCCGACGCGATGGCCGGTTCTTCAATCACGGCGGGGAATCATGGGATGCGCGTGGGTTTGTCGGGCGACTGAGGGGCGACGCTCGTTACTCGTTGTTTGTCATTCAGGAGAAGCTGCACAACCATTCTTCCCTCGCGCACCTTGGATGTGGAGAGGGGGTCCATTCGTTTCGGGTCGTAACGTACGTCAGTTCGCAGGGATGCGCCGAGGTCGTCGCCGCGGACATGAAACTCATCGTCGGTGACAACGTGATCTCCAATCTCGACCACGGACTTCACGGGAACTTGATTGCGGACATCGATCGTGAAAACGGTTCATTCAAGACTGCCCTCGTCATGGACGCCCGGATGGGCGGGTACCGTTCCGTCACTCACCATCCGGATTCCGGGGTCAATCTCGAAAATTTCCTGATTCCATGCTGGAGCGATATTACGGCGCTGGCTCTGAGGGCGGCCAAATTCTTTCGGCCCGTCCGTACGGTCGGTTGGGACATCGCCCTCAGTACACGCGGGCCGTGCATCATGGAAGGAAATATCTGGTACGACCCTTCGCTTACCGGGTATGTATCAGACTACTGGGCTGTTGGATACAAAACATCAGACCTGTAACGGCTCTGTCGCGGCAGCGTCTTTGTCCGGTCCCTCTACTTCAAGATTCCTTTCAGGGCTTTGTCAAGCACGCCTTTCTTTTCCTTGCCGAGGCGGTCCGCAAGCTCCTTCTTCTTTGCGTCAAGAGCCGACGTTTGTTTGTCGAGCAATCCCTTGACACCCGTGAGTTGCTGCTCAATCGCATCTTTCTTCGCGCCGTAGAAGGCGTCGAACTCCTTTCGCTTCGCCGCGATAACGGCGTCAAGCTTTGACTTTAGATCGTTTTGCACCTTCGTAAATTCCGCACCGAGGACTCCCTTGACTTTCTCCGCGATTTGATCGTCGAGATCGGTAGCCAGGGCCATGTCGACGTTGCCGGAGGTATTCCAGAGGCGGAGTTTCACGGTGAACCCGGAAATGGTGCTCAGGATGTCGCGGACGATCGATTCGATCTTGTTTCGCGGTTCCACATCGAACTGAATGTGCATCCCGGTCAGCACGATCGTGACGTTCATATCGAACACATTTCCCGGAACGGAGACAGCGACGGTGGAGGTCATCCTCGCGTTCGTCACCTTCGCCGGAAGGAAGCCTGCACTGCCGATCGGGAATTCCGCGATCGGCACTCCGGAGAGCGATGCGGTATACTCATCAAAGGGGACCTCCTTCGTTCGGTCGAAGAGGGCATGAAGAGTCATTGCCCGCGCGCCGGCCTGCGAGCCTTCGAGGTCAATCGTCAGCGGAACGCCGGTCACGGACTGATCGTCCGTGATGTTTTTTGCCTGTCCCCTGGCGCGGATGAAATCTGTCGTCCCGACGCTGTCCGTTCCGCCCGAGAGCAGGATCTTCTGTATCCAGAACTTCGGATATGCGCGACCCCCGGGGAACCGGATGTCCTGGCCCTTCATTCGCGGTGGGTCGGGTTCCTTGGCTTGTGCGCCGTGCTTCGGAATGTTCGCCCGTGCGACGTCGATCCAATGAAGATAGGTCAGCGCCTTGTCGAACATTTCCTTTCCGATCAACAGACGCGCAATGCCCATGGTGTTCATATCCGGAAGGTGGGCCATGCTCTGGAGATGTCGGAGGTCCTGTTTTGCGACATCGTCAAGCGTTGCGACAGACCCGGAGAGTCTGGTGATGTCGGCCTCGACGGAAGCTTTGCGATTGTTGAACGTATCGGTGACATCCTTGACGGTCTTCACGGAATTATCAACGGTCGCGATCGCCGCCGTGATGTTGTCGACGCCTTTGAGTTGCGAAGGGTTGATGGCCTTGATGGCAGTCTCGACATCAGCAAGCTTCTTCTTGCTGGCTTCGAAATCGGCGGAGGCAGCGTCCCACTGCTTGGACGCGGCCAGGGTCTGAGCCCGGAGCGAGTCGATGCGCTTCACCGTCTGGATATCGAGGGCCTTGACGAGACTGTCTGCGTTCAGGCCTCCCTTGAACATTGCGAGATTGACCGGTGCGCTTTCTTCAATGTTCTTGCCGATGGCATTGCGCGCGATGTCGACGAATGACGGCCCGCCCGTCCCCGTTCCTTCCGCGGGGTGTTTCGCCGCCGGAAGCGAACCGTCGGTCGACCTGTGGGTTCCGAGAATCAGATTGTTCACTTCCATGGTTTCAATGATGTACTTTCCGCGAAGAAGCTGGCCCACGTTGAGCGCGAATTGCACTTTGCCTGTCTCAAACACATTGCGCCACGCATCGTTCGCGTCGGCAACCTGCAGGCGGTCCCAACGGATGCCGACCGGTGAAAGTGTAACAGAAAGGTGGTCGATCTCGACTTTGGCTCCTGTTATCGACTCACCGGCGAGTTCGAGGCCGGATTCGACCCAACGGTCAATGAACAGATAGACAACGAGGGCGCAGATCACAACGGGGATCAGGACGAAATAGACGAATTTCTTCCGCATGGAATTATCCCCTCCAATCGCGGATGCGGCGGTAGTAGTTCACAAGCTTGCTCTTATCGAGGATCTGGTAGATCTTCCATTTCTCGAAGCGCGAATGGATGTGTGTGCGGTATGCCACGATGGTCCGTTTCATTCCGAAATACACGGGGACAAAGGTGATCAGGGCGAAGAGGAAGCTCCCCATGACGACGGTGTTATTGAACCGTGTCAACGGAGCGATAGGGGCGTTGTACATCGTCGTCCAAATCCCCTGGAGGAATTCCACGCGAACCAGGACGAGATAGCCCAGCGAATGAAACAGGGGATCGATGAGATACGCGACAAGCTTGCAGAGCGTTAGGGCGAGGAGCGCTGCGGCGATGTTGACGTCGAGGACCAGGATAATGAGCCAGACGATGACGCCCTGGAATGTGAGCATCGGGGAAAATCCGATAAGCGTTCCGAGCGCAAATCCCCCTGCAACCTGGGCCGGGGTTTGTCCCTCTCGAAAGATACTGATGAAACTCTTGAGAATATTAAACCAGAACATGGTGGGCCCTCCGAAGGATGGGGCTGAGGCTTACGAGCCAATGGGTGGCTCCAAAGTAGACGTTACCGTTTACATTTTCAATCGGTCCCTTCAATATTCAATCTTCAATTTTGTCTTTGACCTCCTTTATCTTCTCAGAGCATTTTTATCACATTGATAATCAGATGACTTTTCCACGATTTCCGGCTGCCTCATTGACGATCAGAGTACGCGATTCAATGGCTTGGAAACTGGCACTTTCTATGCATATACTTACTGTTTCCCTTCTTGTTGATGATTCACCGCACCCTGTCCCAGAGGAGGAACTGCATTGACCGGCCAATTCTTGTTACGATCATTGATGTCGCTCACTCTCATGCTTGGACTCCATCGGATGACATACACAGCAAGCCTCATCCCCGCCAATAATCCGTACATTCAGTACTTTGGACGATGGGATATGACCGATCCGCTCCACCCGCGGTTTTCGTGGCCCGGCGTCTATATCCAGGCGGAATTCAGTGGGACAAGCATCGGTGTGAAACTGAACGATCACACCAACTACTACAATGTCTATATCGACGGTCATTTCCGGGATGTCTTCCACGGATCCAAAGCGGGCGAGGCCGACTATGCGCTTGCGAGCGGCCTGGAGAACTCGCGCCACACATTGAAGTTCAGCAGGCGGAACATTACCCTTGACGAGATCTACTCGTTCGGGGGGTTCATTCTGGACAATGGTGCCGCGCTCTTGCCCCCTTCGACGAAGCCCGAGCGGAAGATCGAATTCGTCGGCGATTCGTTCACCGCTGCCGAAAGCAACGAGGCCACGGCGCCTCAATTGCCATGGGAGGAGCGCTTCCCCGTCACCAACATCGACAAGGGCTTCGCCGTGTTGATCGCGCAGCACTTCAACGCGCAATACACGACAACGTGCAGATCGGGCAGTGGGATGGTCTGCGACTGGCAGGGGAAGAGGGAGGGATCAATTCCCATCCGGTTCGACCGGACTCTCATGGACTCGAGCGAACCCAGGTGGGATTTTCCGCGATGGGTGCCGAACGTGGTCGTCATCTGCCTGGGGCTCAACGACCGCTCGGGGTTGAAGGATTCCCTGGGGAATATCTCCGAGGCGAATTCGGGGCTCTTCAGGAAAACCTATCACGAGTTCGTTGCCACGGTACGGTCTGTCTATCCGCAGGTGAAGATTGTCGCGGTCGCTGCATACGCGGAGTGGATCCGCGAGAATGTCAAACAGGTCGTTGAGGAAGAACGGGACGCAGGAAACGAGGATATCTTCTACGCGACGTTTGACGAGTTCCCCGGCGGGTATGTGGCGAACGGTCATCCTACCGTGGAGACACACCGGAAGATGGCCGATCAACTGATCTCGCAGATGGAATCGTTTGAATTGTTTGCCGGCAGTGAATAACACGGATGTCAAACTGCGGTCCCAACAAGGCTCAAGAGGTTGTGGATGGAAAAACGATGGTTGGCGGTCTTTTCGCTCATGCTAACAACTACCGTTGGAACAACCATGGGACAATCCATCATGCCGAACAGTGAGACGTTCCGACCTCGGCCTGCTGCGCAGGCGGACGCGATCGCAGATTCCGTCCTGAAGCAAATGACCCTTGATGAAAAGATCGCCCTGATCGGGGGTGACCGGGGTTTCTTTTTACGACCGATTGCCCGGCTGGGGCTTCAGGAAGTGTACATGACCGATGCGACCGGGGGCGTCCACATTCGTGACAACTTCCGCGACGCGAATCTCGCCCCTTATCGGCTTGAGCGATCGACCGCGTTTCCATGCCCTCTCTGCCTCGCCGCCACATGGAATCCCGCCCTCGCGTATCGTTACGCAGAGGCGATCGGGGAGGAATGCAGGGCAGGTGGGATCGGCATTCTCCTCGGACCGGGAATGAACGCGTACCGTGTCTCTCAGTGCGGCCGGAATTTCGAATATTTCGGTGAAGATCCTTTCCTTCGCGCCCGGATCGTTGAGGAATACGTCCGGGGTGTCCAGAGCACCGGGACGGTCGCAACGTTGAAGCATTTTGTGGCCAACAATACGGAATTCTACAGACGCCGGAGCAATTCCATCGTCGATGACCGCGCGCTCCACGAAATCTATCTCCCGGCATTCGAAGCAGGGGTAAATGCCGGCGCAAAGGCGGTGATGACGTCGTATAATCTCCTGAACGGCGAATGGTGCGGCCAGAGCGCAACCGTGATCAACGATATCCTGCGCGGCGAGCTTGGGTTCCAATGGTTGGTCATGACCGACTGGGAGTCAGTGTACGACGGGGAAAAGGTGATCACCTCCGGCCAGGACCTTGAGATGCCGCGTGCATCTGCTCTGAACAATGTCCGTACGCTTCTCGACGAAGGGAAGGTCCAAGGTGCCGAGATTGAGCGGATGGTCAGGTCGATTCTGAGAACGTATTATGTCATGCGGTTTGACGAACGGAAAAAGGACCCTTCGCTGAATGATCGGCTTGGCGAGCATGAACAGGTCGCACTGCAGACGGCAAGGGAAGGGATCGTCCTGCTGAAGAATGGAGGGGGGATCCTTCCTCTTTCCACCGACGTGAAGAGTATCCTCCTCACCGGTTCATTCGTTGACACCCTGGCGGCGGGAGGCGGCTCTGCCGCTGTCAAAGGGTACGACATTCATCTCATGCTCGACGAATTCAAAAAGGTCTATGGCAAGGCGCTGACGTTTGTGCGAAATCCGACGGTCGAACAGATCAGGGGAGCCGATGCGGTGATCTGCAATGTCGGGACACACGACAGCGAGGGCTGGGACAGGCCGTTTGCCCTTCCCGATGATCAGGAGGCGCGCGTCCAGGCTTGCGTCCAGAATAATCCGCACACGATTGTCGTGGTGACATCCGGCAGCGGGATCCGGATGACGGGATGGGACGCCAAAGCCGCCGCAATCCTCTACGCCTGGTATGGGGGACAGAACGGGAACATTGCCCTGGCAGAGATCGTTTCGGGAATAGCAAACCCGTCGGGGAAGCTTCCGATGACGATCGAGAAGGAATTCACGGATTCACCGGCGCACGACTACCTGCCTGCGGGAGAGGCGCTGTTCTCCGGATGGCCGGGGGCGCGGGAACGCGAGCATCCGGTGTTTGACGTCCGATTCACGGAAGGAATCTTCGTCGGCTATCGCTGGTTTGAGAAACAGAAGATCACGCCGTTGTATCCGTTCGGTTTTGGATTGTCGTACACGTCGTTTGAATACAGCAACCTCCGGGTGTCGAGTGAAACCTTCGCCGTCTCGGATTCGGTAACGGTGGCGTTCGAAGTGAAAAACACCGGGGGCAGACCCGGGGCAGAAACAGCGCAGTTATATGTCCAGTCAGAGGGGAGTCCCGTTCCGCGTCCGGTGAAAGAACTGAAGGGGTTCCGCAAAGTCGTGTTGAACCCAGGAGAGAAAACGACTGTCGAGTTCAGGTTGGGAATGCGAGCGTTTGCCCGCTGGAGTCCGGAGGCGAAATCCTGGGTTGCCGATAAGGGGAAATACGTCCTCCTTGCGGGTTCTTCATCGAGTGACATTACACTGACGCGATTGGTCGAATTGAGATAATCTCAGAGAGATTCGTTATCGTTGTTCTATATCCAGAGGAGGTAGTATGCGCCGTTTTTCAAAATTGTTGACGTGTGCCATCGTCGTTCTGACATGTTCGAGCGTGTTCGCTCAGCCGCCGGCGAGGGTTCCCTACAATAAACAGCAGCTCTTTCTCAGCGGTGCGAACCTGGCATGGATGTCGTATGCTAACGACATTGGACCAGGAATGACGGACACCACAACGTTCGGTGATATTCTTCTCAAGATGCACAATCATGGCGGGAACGTCGTGCGTTGGTGGTTGCACACCACTGGGACAGGGACCCCGGCGTTTAACGACACAGGCCTTGTCATCGGGCCGGGAACCAACGCGATATCGAATCTTCGCCATGCGCTCGACATCGCATGGCAACGTGAAGTCGGCGTCGTATTATCTCTGTGGTCATTTGGGATGTTGGACAACACCCTAAGTCCGTCGGTCTACAATCACAACCTGCTCTTGTTGACCGATACCAATTACACGCGAGCGTACATTAATAACTCACTCATCCCCATGATTGATTCGCTGAGGGGGCATCCTGCAATTGTCGCCTGGGAAATCTTCAATGAACCCGAGGGCATGAGCACCGAGTATGGATGGGGCGGGATTGGACATGTTCCCATGGCGACGATCCAGCGATTTATCAATCTCTGTGCGGGTGCAATTCACCGGGCAGATTCCACCGCACTGATAACGAACGGGACCGTGTCGTTCCAAATGCTGACCGATGTGCCTGTTGCGACAGTAAAGGCAAAGACGCGGCCGACGATCCCTCTGACATCGACCGAGATGCTGACGTTCGCGCAGAATCTGAAGGCAAAGTACCGGATGTCCATTTCGACGGACGAGATCATCAGGCACATTGCATACGTGAATTCCCTGCAAAACTTCAACTACTATCTGGATTCTCGACTGATTGCTGCCGGTGGGGATTCGCTCGGGACGCTTGATTTCTACGAGGCCCACTTTTACTATGCGAACAATGGCCCGAGCAATTCGCCGTTCAGCCATCCAGCTTCGATCTGGGGCTTGACCAAGCCCATCATCGTCGGAGAGTTCCCCATGACGGACAGCAGCCACTACGGTCTTACGCACGGGGGGATGTTCGACACCCTCTACAAGGCAGGGTATGCCGGAGCGCTCCCCTGGTCGTGGACCGACGAGGCATTCAGCACGCAGGCGGCTATGCTTGACGGCATGCAATATATGTGGAATAACCACCAGGCAGATGTGAAGGTTCTCGGGGTGGGCCAGTACTGGCCGTCAGTGAGCATCACGAGCCCGCCGAACGACACGGTGTACGCCGACAGTGCGTCCGTGCATATTGTGGCGGCCGTATCGGACAGCGGGTCCGGCATCGTTTCGGTAAAGTTCTTTGCCAACGATGCGCCGATCGGCCAGGCCACCACGGCTCCTTTTGCAGTCACCTGGGCACACCCCCCGGCCGGCAGTTATGCCCTGACGGCGACCGCGACGGATAGTCTGGGTCATTATCAGACCTCCAGCCCGGTGCATATCATCGTTGGAATTCCACCGATGATCAATCTCGAGGCAGAGTCGGCGACGCATACGGGAACGGGCATTACCGTGAAAACGGATGCCAACGCCAGCGGCGGGTCGTACCTTGATGTTGCCACGTCCACCGGATCGGTCACCTGGCATTTCACCAACGTTGATACGTCCGGGATCTATCCGATCACGTTCGGATTCAAGCTCAACTATGATCATCCGAAATATCAGTATCTCGTAGTGAACGGGGTGACGGTTGACACGGTGCTCTTTGACGGAACGACGACGACCACGTGGTACACCACCACTCTCCCGGTCTTTCTGCAGCATGGGGTCGACACCGTGACGATCGGCTTGTTCTGGGGATGGATGTCGTTTGACTACCTTGGTGTTCCGACAAATGTCCTGACCTCCGTTCCGAGCCAGCCGGCTGTACTCCCGCTGGCGTTCGGGTTGCAGCAGAACTATCCGAATCCGTTTAATCCAACAACAGTAATCAGGGGACAGTGGACAGGGGACAGTTGGGTAACCCTTAACGTCTACGACGTTCTCGGACGCAAAGTGGCGGAGTTGGCAAACGGGCGCTACCCCGCCGGGAAGTACTCCTTCACGTTCAATGGGTCAGGGCTTGCAAGCGGGGTGTACTTCTATCGGCTGACAGCAGGGGGCCACACCTCGACGATGAAAATGATGCTGATGAAGTAGAGAAGACAGGGGACAGGGGACAGTGAATCAAACGAGAGCAGGCAACGGTGAGAACTGTTGCCTGCTCTTGAATTCAGCAGCTGGTGTCAACGATGCGAAGAAAGAGCTCTGGAGACTTCAATTGCCCGAGGCTCTCGCTAGCATCGGCCTGCTGCATACTGCATTCTTCCTACTTCTTTCTTCCTACGTCCTACTTCTTACTTCCTACTCTCAGTGATATATCAGTGTGACTTGTCCGGATACGGCGGATGCGCCGGCAATTCTGTCGGCGCATTCGCGATCTGTGCCTTGATCAGGTCGATGGCCTTGTCAAGCTGCTGATCGTCTCCGGCAAATTCTTTCGCGGGATCATTGTCGACGACGTAATCCGGATCGACGCCGTGTCCTTCCATGATCCATTCCTTCCCCTCCGTGTCGTAGCGTGAAAACTCCGGCTTAAACATGTACCCGCCATCCAGCAGTGGCAGCGTTCCCCGGATACCGACGACGCCTCCCCAGGTCCGTTTCCCCACAACGGGTCCAAGGTGGTATTTCTTGAATCGATAGGCGACAATGTCACCATCGGAGGCGGAAAATTCATCGATCAACATCACCTTGGGACCGAGAAGCGTCCCGCTCGGGTCAAGCGACGGCGCGGTGTTGCGCGCGATATCGATCATCGCAATATGCCTTCCCAGCCGTTCGATGATTTGCGGCGAGACGTTTCCGCCGCCGTTCCCCCGAACGTCCACGATCAACCCATCCTTGCGAAGTTGCGGATAATAGTATTTGACGAACTCGTTCAATCCCGGCGTCCCCATATCCGGGATATGGACGTATCCTACCCGTCCTCCGGTCGCTTTCGCGACTTTCTCAATATTCCCCTCCACCCATTTGAAGTAGTACAAATCGTGCTCGTCGCCTGTGGGAACGACGACCGTCTCGTGGCTTCCTTCTTCTTTTGGCTGAGCATTCACACGAAGCGTGACCTGTTTTCCGACGGTGTTCACGAGCGACGCGTAAATGTCCTGCATCTGATTCGTGGGCTTGCCGTTGACCGCCAGGATATAATCGCCGGTCTTCACCGTGACGCCCATATCGGTGAGGGGCGACCGGAGAGAGTGGTCCCAGTTTTCGCCCTTGAGGATTTCGGCTATCCGGTAGTACCCCGAACCAGGATCGCGTTCGAGCGTCGCTCCGAGAAGCCCGGTCAGAATCCGTTCGGGCTTTGGATAGTCGCCTCCACCAACGTAGGCATGACCGATGTTCAGTTCCGAGATCATCTCTCCGATGATATACGTAAGGTCGGTGCGATGATTCACGAAGGGCAAGAGCGCTCCGTATTTCTTTCCGATTCCGATCCAGTCCACGCCGTGCAGATGCGGATCATACAGGAAATCCCGCATCTGACGCCAGCACTCATGGAAGATCTGGTTCCATTCCGCGTGAAGGTCCAGATTGACCTTCATGTCGCTGAGGTTCAGCGGTTCTTTGACGTCGACGTGCGATGTCGGCAGGTCGATGATGGCATAGCTCTTCGCTTGACTGACAAGCATCTTCTTCCCGTCCGCGGAAATCTCGAACCCGTTGATCTCCCCGAGGTCGGTCTCCTTCTGCTTGTCCAGTTCATACAGGAACAGTTTGGGTTTCTCGTCTTTGCTTCCGTTCCGTATGTAATACACCTTGTCGCCGACAACCTGAATATTGCGGTACGCCGCGGCCGTGATCGGAAGGACCCCGATGCGGGACTGGATACCGCTGGTGTCGACCGTGACGGTCACCGTGGTCGATTTCTCCTTGGCTTTCTTCTCGTCACTCTTATCGGGCTTCTTGTTCCCGAGGTCGATCTTCACCTCGTCGCTTTTCGGCGCAAAGGGGGATTGTACACTCTTCGAAAGCGCGATAAAATAGATCTTTGAGAGATCGCGATAGATGTGGTTCCACTCCAGGTTCCCATACGTCGGACTGAAACTGCGGTCCGACACGAAGAAGAGGAACTTCCCGTCGGAGCTGAATGAGGGACCGGAAGAGTCGAACCAACCGTCGGTGACAGCAACGGTTGCTTCACTCTCCACCGAATACAATTCGATTGTCGTCATCGCCTTTTCTTCGGGCCGCGCATACGCGATCCACTTGCTGTCGGGTGACCAACAGTAGTCGGAGAATTCCCAGGCGGTGGCCTGTGCGACATGCGTGACTTTCTTCGATTCGACGTCGACGTATTGCAGGCGGAGCTTCTTGTCGGCCCAAAGAAGCTTCTTGCTGTCCGGCGACCAGTAGATCTGATATTTGTAGGTGTCCGCACCTTCGGTGATCTGACGGGGCGTGCCGGTGCCGTCCTGGGCCATGATCCAGATTTCGTCCTCGCCTGAGACATCGGAAATGTAGGCGATCCATCGTCCGTCCGGAGACCATTTCGAGTCGCGCTCGTGGACTCCAGGCGTGGCGGTGAGATTGCGGGTATTGCCATATTTCACTGGGACAGTAAACACGTCCCCCCGCGCTCCCAACAGTGCACGGTTGCCATCGGGTGCGATCTCATAATTGGTGATTTCGTTACTGACATCACGCCATCCGCCGCGACCGGAGTCGAAGTCCTCGTCGATAACGATCGGGACTTTCTGCGCCTGTTGCGTGGCAAAATCGAACCGGTAGATATATCCCCCGTTCTCAAAGACGATCGCGCTGTCTCCCATCGAGGGAAACTTCAGGTCGAAGTCGACGAAGTCCGTGAGCTTCGTCGTTGTCGACGAGGTGAGATCGTAGACGTAGAGATTCATCCTCTTGTTGGTATCGCGATCGGAGACGAAATAGATCTTGTTCCCGTTCCACATGGGGAACACATCCTGCGCCGGATTGTTCGTGATATCGGTCGTCGCCTTCGACTGGAAATCGTAAATCCAGATATCGTCGGCCTGCCCTCCGCGGTACCGCTTCCACGTCCTGAACTCCCGGAAGACCCGGTTGTATGCCATCTTCTTGCCATCGGGAGAGAACGAACACCAGGCCCCTCTCGGCAGGGGAATTTGGACTGACGGCCCGCCCTCGGACGGAACGATGAACAGCTGCCCTTTGAAGTCATTCCATTCTATACCCCGGGACCGGTAGACGATATGGGAATCGTCCTGCCACGTCATCACGATGTTGTTCGGACCCATGCGGTCGGAGACATCGTCCCTCGAGATGGTCGCGGTATAGGTCAGGCGCTTCGGCACGCCGCCGGAAGCAGGCATCGCATACACTTCGGTGTTCCCATCGTACTGCGCAGTGAATGCAATGGTTTTCCCATCAGGGGAGAATCTCGGGAAGACTTCAAACCCGACATCGTTGGTCAGCTTCCGGGCGATCCCGCCGTGGGAGGAGACCGTATAGAGATTGCCCGCATAGGTGAAGGCAATCTGTTGACCGTGAATTGCAGGGAACCTCAGGAGGCGGGCCTCCTGTTGTCCGTAGAGGGGGAAGCAAACAAGCTGCAGGAGAAAAACGAATATCAGGGGACGGTAGGGGCGCATGGCAGGGATACCGGATGTGAGACAGGGTTGAACTGAGGGCTATATACTACTAAATCCCGGGCAGCCGTTCCACTAGTTTTTCGCCATCCTTGCGAGATGCTTTTTTCCTGGAGTGCGCAGTCTCGGTTGATGTAGTACCAATTCGAAATTTGTGTGCTTTATGCGATTCAACAAAGAAAGGTCCGGTGAATACTCCCGGACCTTTCCTTTGAGACGCACAGCAACTGGCAATCGTCACTCCTGCGGCCTTGCGAGCGGTCTTACAAACGCAAGGTTAAACGAGTCCTCATTGAACGACCAGATTTGCGCTCGCACCTCCTTGGCTTTCGCGACGTTGTCCGCCAGCTCATATGCTTCCGAGAGACGATAGAGGTTGAGCGGGTTGCGAAGATTTGACTGCAACAATTCCGAGATCGCGTCGTCGGATTTCTTATCGGCCATCGCGATCATCCCGCGGATCTGGTGCCGATACCGTTGGACGTCCATCTCCTCGTCGTTCTTCGTCATCTCTTCGAACTGCGCGGCGAAAGACTTCGCTGATCCAACATTATTTTTCAACAGCGCGACATCGACCTTGTTCACCAGGGCCATGGTTTCCGCTCGCACTTTGACGTCCTTGGGTAGATCCGAGGATGCGATGACGCGATTGGCATCGTCAAAATAGGGGACGGCCTGATCGATCTTCACGGTCTCCGGCGTCCTGGTCTTGAGAAATGTTCCCCGCGTCGCATCGATCGTGCTCGATTGCAGGACCGTTGTTCCGATGAGATTCAATTGATCGGCCACCAGAATGGGATCTTTGGCGGCGAGGGCAAGGGTATGAGCCTTGTTCAACTGTTCGAGGGCCTGATCGTACCGTCCTTCATGAATATAAGTCGATGCAATTTCGTCCAGCGCCGTGATCTTCCATCCCGTTTCCGGGGCATCGTCATAGAGCTGCTGGAGCTGCTTCCGGGCCTCGGCGGGCATCCCCTTGAAGACGTAGGCATTGGCGATGCCGATTGCTGAAGAATGAAAACCGGGATCAATGGAAAGCGCCTTCTGATACGACGCTATTGCCTCGTCGTATTTCCCTTCCTTGAGCAAAAGTTCGGCGTAGGAGTCGCGGGGGTTGGGTTCGTTCGGGACAAGCGTGATATACTGTACGAGCGCCTTTTCGCCGGCGGGGAGATCGCCATTTCGCATTTCGACATATCCGAGCATGTTGTATGCAGGCGCGTAGGTCTTGTCGATGTCGATGGCAGCGTGGAGTTCCGTAATCGCATCCGAGTACTTCCGTCCGTTGTAAAGCGCTGCGGCATAAGAGAAATGCGCACGTTTGTCGGTCGGGTACATCGTTACAAGTTTTTGTAGCGTGGCGGTCGAGCCTAACATGTCTCCGTTCAGCTGCGATTGAAAGGACTGAATCAACATTCGCTCGCCATCTGAAACCTTGTCGGCCAGCGCCACCGCCTTCGTAATTTGCGCCCGGGCATCAGTGGGGGTCGTCGCACACATCGCGAGACAGTAGTACGCGAATGCGCAGTCGTGGTCAAGTCCCACGGCTTTGGTGAGATTGTCGACTGCTTCACTGAACCGTAAGTTTTCCATCTGGCCGACGGCCTTCTCCACGAGGGCTTTTGCGTCCGGGGATGAGGTCGTAATCGGAATCTGATCACGCTGCGACACAATTCCGAGAAAAAGCGGGAGTGCCACCAGCATGAAGACGGCGATGCGTAGAATCCGCACGTTCATGGGTATCCTCCTCTGAGGTTGGTGTTCATGTAGGACGGTGATTGTGGGTTTCTTCCCGAGGTCCTTCTGCACCTCCTTTCCGCTGGGAAGGGCGTGGACTGCTTTGCGCTTTGGGGAGGAGCGGCGCAAAAAAAAAGAGGGGGCTATTTCTGCCGGCCCCCGGGGTGCAAAGTACACTCGAGGGGAGTCAAAATCAAGGATAGCCGCGGGGAAAGCAGACGCTACGGATGCCGGGTTTTGAGGAACTCGATATAACTATCGCTGCCGAGGAGCAATCCTTCATCCTGCTGGATCAGCGTGTGTACCGACGTTCGGGGGACGTCGGCAAAGAGCAGTCCCCGAGACTGGAGGGAGTGCATGTATTCATGCATGAAGGTGTCGTCGGATTCGTCGCCGACGATGAAGATGAGGGTCGGGGAGACGAAAGCTCCGAGCCAATCCGCAGTGCCGAACCGGTCAGGATTTGCCAAATTCATCGTCTCCCGGAGGTCTTCACTGATGAAAACGAGATTGAGGGCAGTTGAATCGGATAGGATATTGAACTCTTTCAGGACCACCTTGCGGAGGCCTTCATAGTATTCCTCGCTGTGGTGGCATTTTCCGTCGAACGACCGGATATGGATGCCGGGAGTGGAACTCACACTTGCCGGGACTGAGGTCTGACCCAGCAAGGGAAGGGAGAAAGCCACGAACATCCCTGCGATGCAGCCATATCTGAGACCAAAACTCGACCTCTTTCCACCAGTTCTGTCCACCTGCCCCTCAGTCTGTGTTGCGATTATGTCACCTATCTATGGAGACAACATTCATACCAAGAGAGAGTCGCAAAATGCCGCCAGTTCAAGCATTGAATCAGGTCCGAATCCTGCCATTTGTAGAAAACTCGGTGGCTTCTGCTGGTACGGCGGCCGCAATGGTGAGCAGTTTCGACAATATTGTCGATGGGTTGAAACACCCACATTTGCACAGATTTGGCGAGAAACGGAGATAAAGACTTGCAGAACTCAAGTGCGTTTTTTATATTGTGACGCGACGGATAATCGTAGTCGCGCTCTTTTTACTTTTCCCTGATTTTCCCTCTGTTTGTTCCAGCCGCCACGCTACGGCGTGTTTGCATCGCGGAAGTGGCGAAATTGGCAGACGCACCATCTTGAGGGGGTGGCGCCCACAAGGCATGCGGGTTCAAGTCCCGCCTTCCGCACACCGCGTATCACAGCGGTGCCCTGAGCGACGACCCGACGCGATTTGTCGGGGAGGAGCCGAATGGCGAGTGGAGAAGCAGGACAGTGCGTTCGGCGGGCAGTCCCGCCTTCCGCACAAGCTGTATCGAGTCAAGAATAAAGGTGTGCGTTCGGCGGACTAGCCCTGCTTCCGAACAAAAGTTCTTTTATATTGCGGAGTCGGAGGTTCCTTTCTGGCGCCCACAAGGCATGCGGGTTTCCGTCCCGCCTTCCGCACAAGCTGTATCGCGTCAAGCATAAAGGCGTGCGTTCGGCGGGCAGGCCCGCCTTCCGTACACTGCGTATCACAGCGGTGCTCTGAGCGACGACCCAATCCTTTTTGTCGGCGAGGAGTCGAACCCTTCGAGTTCCCTCAGGGTTCGACCGTGAGCTTGTCGAACGGTCGAAGGGTGAGTTAGTTTTTGTGCGTCCGGTGGGCAGAAGGTGTTTCACTTTCTGCCTGAAGTGAGATTGATTTTCTTATCGGCGAAGGTTATATTCCGCCGTCATTCTTGGAAAGCAACAGCAATGGTACCACGCATTTCCGGTGTCGCTCTTTTGCTGGTTGTTCTTGGAGGAGTTGCCTTTTCCGGCGTTATCCGTGACGGAAGTCTGAGCGCTGAATCGCAGTCCAACGGGGTCTCGATTCGATGGACAAGTGACAACGAATCGGGAGTCGCTGCGTACAGGATCGAGAGATCCCTCGCCGATGGGAGCGGGTTCATCACCCTCGTCGATCGTTTCACCGCAAAGGGAAGCGGACAGTCCTACGCGTTCGTCGACGAAACTGCATTCAAGACCACAGAATCCTTTTATCGCTATCGAATTACGCCCGTCGACGCAAATGGCGCGCAGGTTGGGGCGGAACAATACTATACCCAACTGATCTCGAGCAAGGTCAGCAGCGTCCGACGTACCTGGGGCAGCATCAAGGCGATGTTCCGTTGAACCATCCCGAGGCGTAATGAACGTTGTTCGCTCGGTCATCGGGCGATACGCAAGTGTCGCCCTTTTTTGTTCCTGCATATGAGCCGTCTCACCAAGCCGCTGGTCCTGGCTTCCCGTTCGCCCCGTCGCCTCCATCTGCTCCGGCAAATTGGGTTCGAGCCCGTTGTCGTTCCGTGCGATATTCCAGAGGATTTTCTGGCGGACCAGTCGCCTGCGGAAAACGCGGTACGACTTGCCGTCGAGAAAGCGAAAACGGTAGCCCGCTCCACCGCCAACGGCTGCGTTATCGGCGCGGATACGATCGTCTCCATCGACGGTCTGATGCTGGGGAAGCCCGTGGACCCGGATGAAGCGGCGAGCATGCTCATGCGCCTCAGCGGACGCACGCACCTCGTGCACACCGGCTTCGCGCTGGTCGACTGCCCGTCGGGAGCATCGCTGAGCGGAGTGGAGGAGACCGTTGTGCACTTCCGGGAACTTCCGGAGGGGGAGATCCGGGAATATGTGAGCGGGGGGTCCCCCATGGACAAAGCCGGCGCGTATGGCATCCAGGACGACTATGGCGCCGTGTTCGTAACGAGCGTAGAAGGGTGCTACTACAATGTTGTCGGACTTCCCCTGTCGGCGCTCTATACCTCGCTCGTCCGCATGGGCATTGTGAGCATCCCAGAAAAGGAATCGGCGCAATGAAACGACCAATCCGCGTACTCATCGCAAAGGTGGGGCTTGACGGTCATGACAGGGGAGCCAAAGTGGTTGCAGCGGCACTGCGTGATGCGGGAATGGAAGTGATCTACACCGGACTGCGAAAGACCCCGGAAGTGATTGTGCATGCAGCGATGCAGGAAGACGTCGACGCGATCGGCGTTTCGATCCTGAGCGGAGCTCACATGACCATCTTTCCGAAGGTCCTCACCCTGATGAAGTCGGAGGGACTGACAGACGTCGTTCTCTTCGGTGGGGGAATCATTCCTGACAAAGATATCGAGGAACTGAAACGGCTGGGAGTCGGCGATCTGTTTACGCCGGGGACGTCGACGCAGACGATTGTCGAATATCTCCGACGCGTGGTGGAAGCGAAGGAAAAAAACGAAAAGGAGGAAGACCCGGGAGCCAATCGCCGCTAGCCCTCGTTTCTTCCTCCTTTAGAAGTCCCTCAACGGAAGACCTACTTCTGTTTTTCCGGCTCTGCCTCAGTCTTCGTGACATTCACTGCCTGGAGCCCCTTCGCTCCTTCCTCCACTTCAAACTCCACTTGCTGTCCCTGCTTCAGTGTCTTGTAGCCATCGCCGAGGATGGACTTAAAATGCACGAAGAGATCCTCGCCATTTGCCCTCGTGATGAAACCGTACCCCTTCGCGTTGTTAAACCATTTCACAGTGCCAGTCTCCATCGTAGATTTCCTTCAGTGCGGACAACATATGGGGACTTCGAACTTGGCTGTTTGGCGGAAACGGGTACGCACTGACTTTCCTCTTCCCAACAAGAGTGCGTATCAAACTCGGTCGAAAAAGTAACCAAAATCGCAGGGAATGTCAAGCATTGCTACGATATAACGCAATCAAATTACGTGATTTCGGGTTGGGGTCGATAGAATTTGGATGAATGGTTCCACGGAAGATTAATGAAATTATGATATTCTAAGTCTCTTTTCTGATCTGGCAGGCTCGACAGTATTGGGCACGAACATCTGTGCGCCGCCAATAAATTCTCCTGGCGTGTGGTGGTGGAATCATTGACCCAGCGGGATGTTACGGCATTGTCTCGGGAAGCGTGTCGTCCGCTGGCGCTGCGTCTCCTCCGACTTCGGTGACCAGGAGAGCCACCTTCGTTGGGTCGAAAGGGAAGAGCCCTTCCGCAGAGAACACCTCGCGAAAATGTTGCGGGCTGAAGAGGTCCTTGAATTTTGATGCGAACTCATCAAGGCGCTGAAGATAGAACGCGGAGTTTTCATCCGGGAAATTCGGGTTCCATTCGTCGACAGACCGGCAGTTATCGAACACACGGACGTTGGCGTCGGACCCGGTGATGTAGTATGAAATTCTGCTCCCCGGTTTCGCTTCCTTTCCGCTCGCGATGGCGACTTCATACGCCGCGCTCCTGTTTCTCTTGCCGCTCCGAACCTCGTCAACGTACACAGGAATGGAATCGCGCAGCACTTCGCTGCGCGCCAGATCGCGCACATCCAGCGCCCGCGCGACGATGGTATTGTAGAGATCCAGATACAGGTCGTGCAGCGATGCAATATCTTCCTTCAGCAGGGCGCCAATGGCTTCGCGGACAAACCTCCGTCCGAAGGCCTCCATGCTTCGCGAAATCAACGAGGACCCTTTGATCGTAATCCTGCCATCGCGTTCGAGGAGAGCGTAATTCTTCTTGCGATAGCTGAGCATTTTCGTATACATGCCGTTGTACGCAACGGTGATTCCCCGCGGCATCCGCGATGAAATCGAACCGACATGCGCGCGTGCCTGCTCCTCCGACTCCGTCCCGCCGGGAGGAAGATACAGCACGCCGTCGGTGTCGACCTCGATGACGGTTCCGCCATCTTCACGGATCTTCAGGATCATCGACCGGAGAATGGTTTGGCCGGCCTTGGTCACGGCATCCGCCGAAGCATAGTCATTGAACAACGCGCGGCTGTATCCGAGATACCCGTAAAAGGAATTGATCAGTATCTTAAATGACGACTGCACTGCATCGAGGCGGGAACGATCCTTCTCCACCTTCGCTCCCTGCATCGCACGTTTGGCGTCGATACGCATCGCGGTAAGCTCTTCCAGGAGCTGCAGGAAGATTCCTGCGTGGTCCGTCGAAGGCTGGATCCGCTGGGAGAGCATGATTGCAGGGTAGAGGGACTCGACATCCGCATGGACGACCGGTCCGACCAGTCCGGTAAGGAAGAGGTCGGTATATCCTCCTGTCGTCTGCGTTCCCGCTTCGGGACGCGGGAGCGACCGGCGGGCGTGAAGGTAAGCGCGGAGCAGCAAGGCTTCGATCTTTGCAGCGGAGCCCCCGCGAATCACAGTCCCGAGCGTCAGCGGGACGATCCGGGATAGGTAGAACGCACTTCCCCCCAGATGGGTGGAAAGTGCTCCCGTCTCTCGCACATCGTCAAGCGCATACGCAAGAAGCGTATGAGGGTCATTGTCCCAATACCATGTGATCTTCTCGCCTTCGACATACGTCCGTGTGTCCGAGGCCAGACCGAAAAACCGGGCGGCATACTTCAGCCCGTAGCTTTCCATGGAGTGTTTCGACGCGTCATAGTTCTGGACCAGCAGGTACGTATCCACCACATGTCTGCCGGCGATCTCCACGAGCGTGACGTCCTCCGCTTCGGCGCCCGTGCCGCGCCCGATCAGTGCGGGTTCGCTTCCATCTCGCCCGATGGGGAGCGTCATCCCGTGCAGGCCACAACGGGTCATAATGTAGGGGAGATCAAAGCCGAGGATATTGTGTCCCTCGATGATATCCGGGTCGCGCTCGCGGACGACTTCAATGAGTTCGCGGAGCATGGCCTCTTCATTCTTTCTCCGTCCGTCAATCACATGTTCCCAGCCGCGATTATCGGAGAGCGAAATGATGATGATCCTGTCTCCCGGCACGCGCGCGTTGCTGAACCGATGCGGTCCCGACGTGTAGGTTTCGATGTCCAGTTGCATCCGCACGAGATCGTCGAAATCCAGCCCCTTGAACAGGGTAAACCCGCTCTGCATGAGAAATTGCGTCGTGGGATCGGGGAGAAGGTGCAGTTGCTCCACATCGGCATAGGATGACGCTCTCGAGAACTCCGTACGCGACGACTCCTCCATTACAATGCGGACTGCCTCCCACATCGAGGCCCAGTCCTCAAAAACACAGAGAAAACGGAAAAAGCCGCTGCCGGCGAGCTCTTTGAGCCAGTGCTTGCGACCGAAGCGTTTCAGCAAGCTGCTATCGGAGAGATGGAAGAAAGGGAAAAAGCGCTCATCTTGAACGCGGAGGCCCGAGGACTCACGGAAGTAGAGCCTCATCAGGCCTTCACCATGCCGGTGAAGGCCTACGAGGCGAACGGCGGGATTTGATCCTGAAAGAAGTGTGGACATGGAGGTACCAAAGGTCAAAGGACCCCACGCCTACTTCTTCCCGTAGTTCTGTATAAACGGTGCAATCAGGTCGATGGGAATCGGGAAGATCGTCGTTGAGTTCTTCTCGGATGCGATTTCCGTCAGCGTTTGAAGATACCGGAGCTGCAATGCCATTGGATGCTGCTCAATGATCGTCGATGCATCGGCCAGTTTCTGGCTTGCCTGGAACTCCCCTTCAGCGTGGATGATCTTCGCACGTCGTTCCCGTTCGGCCTCCGCTTGCTTGGCCATTGCGCGCTGCATTTCGACCGGCAGGTCGATCTGCTTCACTTCGACATTCGAGATCTTGATCCCCCAGGGTTCCGTATGGAGATCGATGACCTTCTGCAGGTCGGCATTGATCTTGTCGCGTTCGGCGAGGAGCTCGTCGAGCGAAGACTGTCCAAGGATGCTTCTGAGCGTCGTTTGGGAGAGCTGTGATGTGGCGAAGAGGTAGTTCTCGACCTCGACGATCGCTTTGTTCGGTTCAACGACTCTGAAATACACGACCGCATTCACTTTGACTGAAACGTTATCGCGCGTGATGACGTCCTGCGGCGGAATGTCCATGACCACCGTCCGCAGGCTCACCCGTGTGATCCTGTCGACAATCGGTATGAGGAAGATGATTCCCGGGCCTTTGAGTCCGACCAGTCGTCCAAGGCGGAAGATGACGCCACGCTCGTACTCCGGCAGGATGCGGACGGCATTGGAGAGGATGATGACGCCGAAAATCACCGCAAGAATAATGAGAACACTGAACGCTTCCATAGTCGCTCCGATGGTTGAACAAAAAGTATATCGCTGGACGCGAGCGCTCCCGCGCCCGGGCGGGCGATCAGCCCTTCCGGACCCGAAGCCGGAGTCCCTCGACAGCTGTGATGACCACCTTATCCCCGCGGCCGATGGTTCCTTCGGACGCGATGGCGCTCCACAACTCACCCCGAACCCGAACGGTCCCATCCGGTGAGAGGTCGGTCTGCGCGAGCCCCGCTTCTCCCAGCATGCCTTCGAGACCGGTCGTCGGCTTGCGTTGTTGTGCTTTGACCCCCATCCCGATCGCAAAAATGAAGAAGAGTGCGGTGAATCCCACCGCACCGAGAATCACCATCCAGGAAATGGAGACCATGTCCAAAGAAGATTCCGGGCTGATAAGCATGACGGAGCCCAGAAAGAGCGAAATGATTCCTCCGATCGAGAGGAGGCCGTGGGTAGGGATTTTCAGCTCGATAATAAACAAGATGACGCCGAAGATCATAAGTGCGAGGCCCGCATAATTCACGGGCAAGGTATGGAGTGAGTAGAATGCCAGAATCAACGAGATGACTCCAACGACACCGGGAAGGATCGCTCCCGGGTTATACAGTTCGAAGAGGATACCGAAGACCCCAAGCAGGAAAAAGATATAGGCGATATTCGGATCGCTCAGGATATCGAGGATTTTATTCTTCGTCCCCATTTCCCGTTCGACGATCCGTGCGTCCCGTGTTTTCAGCACGAGATGCGTTCCTCCGAGATCCACTGTCCGGCCGTCGAGACTATCGAGCAACGCCCGGACGCTCGGGGCAATAATGTCGATGACGGAATCTTTCAGCGCCTCGGTCTCGGTAATTGAAATGCTTTTTCGGACGGCATCTTCGGCCCAGTGGACGTTCCGGTGGCGATTTTCACTGATCGTCCGGATGAAGGCGGCCGCGTCGTTCGTCGCTTTTTCATTCATGACGGAATCCGGCTCCGATCCCTGCATCCCGACGGGATGCGCCGCGCCGATGTTCGTCCCGGGCGCCATCGCGGCGATGTGCGATGCGAGCGTGACAAACACTCCGGCGGACGCTGCCTGCGCCCCCGCGGGCGAGACATAGACAATCACGGGGATCGGCGATGTCAGGAACGAAGAAACAATGACGCGCGTCGACTTGAGGAGCCCGCCCGGCGTGTTCAGCCGAACAATGAGGCACTCTGCGCCGTCGCGATGCGCCGCATCGATTTCAGCGCCGATGTATTCTGCGATTGCGGGGTTGATGGTCGCATCAATGGTGATGACGTGGACAGTCTGCGCAGAAGCTACGGTAATGGTCGCACAGAGGAGGATTGCGAGTGAAAGGCGCATGGGGCGATTCCCGGAGGACAAAGGCAAGATAGAGAGGACTCGACTCGGATGCAAGAGGACGCATTGGGCCGAGCAGGCGGGAATCACTTCATAGCGGTAACGTAAACAGCACACGACGTCAGCGGAGAGGGTGGGATTCGAACCCACGATACCCTTACGAGTATACCACCTTTCCAGGGTGGCCAGTTCAACCGCTCCTGCACCTCTCCAACAAAGGGAATTCCAAGTGCGGTTCAAAAAACCAGACAAATATACGGTGAACACGAGGAAAATGCAACGATTCCTCTGATCTGTGTTTGAGAGTGTAGGATGCTTGCTGTATATTGGAGGCCGGGCCTGCCTCTGGATGTGAACCAATCTTCATTACCTCCTTGCGAGTACTTCATCGATGACGGCACTGAAGGATCGCGTTCGATCTTCATCATTTCTCGTCATCCCGCTCTTGCTCTATGTGATCCTCGCCGGCAGCCTGTTCCTCTCCTATCTTCCGCCTCAGACCGATGAAGAGCTGTTCTCCGAGCCGGCATTCAATCTTGCCTCCGAAGGGAAATTGGTGTCGCATATCGTTGTCGGAATGGACCAGGGCGTCTTCTGGCAGCCGCCGCTGTATTTCCTGACTCTTGCGGCGGTCGTGAAATGCGCGGGCTATTCTCTGCCGGTGGTGCGGGGATTCTCCATGGCTCTCGGAGGCGTGGTGTCCGTCAATCCTCTTTTCATTCTCTATTCCAGGATGGGGAGGATGGATACGCTTTGTCTTGTGCTCATCCTTCTTACGTTGTACCTTATCGTGCGTGCTTCCGAGGACACCGGCTATTGGACCTGGCTGACTGCCGGGATTGGGACGAGGAGAGGGTTCGCCTACAGCCCAGTCGTTTACAGTGTCATGGAGGACAGTAGTGCGAATCGTCCACGTCCATAGCGACTGCACCCGGTCGAAGGGCATCCCCCGATCGGCCGCGGCGCTCGCAGAGGGATCTGCTCGGCTCGGACATGAAGTCCACTTCTTGCACGCGTATCCGGGCGACGTAGAGTCGCCGGAGTTTTCCCGCCGTCAACTCCAGGTGTTTACAGAGCCGCACTTCATTGAGATGCTGCACTTTGCGAGAGCGAGCGCGCAAGCATGCGCACAGCTTGCACCCGACATCGTCCATACGCACGGGGAGGTCCCCTTCGGCGATGTCGTGACCGCGCATAGTTGCCATGCCCGGGCGATGGCTGTCCGTTCTCCATGGGAAAGACGCAGGTCAGTTCATAACTTCGGGATTGTCGATGCGGTTCGTCTTCGAAACGAACGACTGCTCTACCGTGAAGGGCGATGCCGGCATATCATCGCCGTCTCGGCTGGTGTCCGGCAGGAGCTACAGGAGGAATACGGCGTGCCGGCGGGAAAAATCAGTGTGATTCCGAACGGCGTGGATCTATCTGCGTTCGACATCGGACGCAAGCCTGGTGATCGTGCGACCGTGCGGACGGAACAGAACATCCCGCCGCACGACCATGTCCTTTTGATCGTTGCCAATGAATTCGAGCGGAAAGGGGTGCCTGTCGTTCTCGAAGCACTCGGCCGTCTCCACAGAAAGGACCTGTGGCTTATCGTGTCGGGCAACGATGATCCGGCCCCGTTTCGTCGGCAGGCAAAGATGCTTGGAGTGGAAGAACGCGTTCGTTTTCTGTCGACGCGAACGGGGATCGAGCGGCTGTATTTTGCCGCAGACCTCTATGTGATGCCCTCCTATTACGAGGCGTTTTCACTTGCCATGGTGGAAGCCGCAGCTGCAGGCCTCCCGATTCTGGTAACGCGTGTCAACGGGGCGGTAGACTTCATTGTCGACGGAGACAATGGGATGTTCATCCGCCGGGACGCCGAGGATGCCGCCGAGAAGATCACCGTTCTCCTCGACGATCCCCAGCGCCGTGCCCGAATGGGAGTGCATGCAAGGAAGAGCGCGGAACCGTACGATTGGTCCCGGATTGTCGCCCGAGTTCTCTCGCTCTACAAGGGCCTGACCGAGGAAGCGAAATGAGATCGCCGCGCGAAGTGGGGTCTTCTCTTGTCTGGAACTACACGGGCAGAATCCTCGATTCCGCGGGGATGTATATCGTCGGGATCATCATCGCCCGGACGCTGAATGTCCGTGAATACGGTCTGTACGCACTTGTCCTGGGCGGAATGCAAATGGTCCTGGCGATGAGTTCCATGGGCATGGAGGCGTCGCTCAACAAGTTCGTTCCGGAATTGACCTCCGAGAGCCGAGTTCCTGCGATCCGGTATCTCGTCAGACATGTCACGATGGTCCGCCTTCTCCTCGCATTGATCTCTGCGGCCGTTGTTTCTCTTTTCCTGAACCTCGCCAGTCATCTGGGTGGCGCAGTTTCGACTCTTTTGGCATTCTCCGTGTTTGCCATCATGCGGTCCGTGATTCCACTTCTGGCCATGAGCATGGTGGCCCAGCTGTTGCCACGAATTCCCTCAACGATCTCCATCGTCGCCCGCATCGTCGACATTATTGTTGTCGGACTCCTGGCTGCACACGGGGGGACGTTCGAGCTGTTCGTCATCGCACTTGCATGCACGTCGTTCCTGCATGTGATCGCCTTGCTGGTGTTCGTTCGCCCTTCGTTGACAGGGGCTGCGGAAGCGATCGCAGTTCGTCCGATACTTGCTTTTGGGGCGATCTTCTGGATCAATGTCGGTGTGGACTTCGTTCTTGGCCGCTACGGCGATGTTGTCCTGTTGGGGATCCTGGGACCGGACAAAAACCAGACGGGACTCTATGAGATTGGTGCAGGCTTGGTCCAGGCCGCAGGGATCATTCTCACATCAGGAATGGGCGGAATCAATTTCGCCCTGTTTGCTGAGCTTGCGCGCCGGGAGGGAACGGCAGGCGGCCGAATGCGCGACTTCTATCACGCCGTCGTTCGGATATCGTCGGCGCTGACTCTCCCGCTCATGGTCTTTCTGCTTGTGGATGGTGGGACGGTGATCCGCGGGCTCTACACCGATCGATTTCTCGGCGCGCTCTTCGTCGTTCACGCGTTTGCGGCAGTAAGGATCGTCGCCCGGCTCTTCGGTGGTGGGGAGAATACCGAGGCGCTTCTTGCGGTCGGGAAGGTCGGCCTTGTGAGTACGATTGGCGTCCTTTCGGCAGGAGTGAACCTGGCCGGAGACCTCCTTCTTATTCCTGCATACGGCGCTGCTGGAGCCGTCATCGCTACATCAACGGCATATGTGTTGGCAACCTGTTGTACGTTCTTTTTCGTTCGAAAGAACGTCGGTGTCCAATTGCAACCGGGTCCATATTTCCGGCTCCTGGCCGGGTCGGCCGTCGGTGCTCTGGCGTTGTTCGCCGTACCGGAAGTGGAGGGCCATTTCGCCCTGGCCGCGCACGCGATCCTGTACACGACCGTAACCCTTGGCGCGTGGACAGTCTTCAAGCCGTTCCACACCACAGACATCGCTTTCATTGAGCGGATGAACCATTCCCTTGGCTCCATGCTCAGGGTTTTTTCTTCCGGGGTGGACCGATGACCCGCCTCCTTATCATCGACCATAACGCGGTCTCTAAATCGGGGCGCACTCTGTATGCCGCCATTCATCAGTCAGGAATTGCGGACGTTGCCATCGTCGCTCCGCGAATTTGGCGTGAGATGGGGATGGTCCAGAAGTTCGAACGACCGGAGGACGGACCTCCGGTTCATCCTCTCAAGGTCAACTTCGGAGGGAAACACCAGAGGGTCATGTACCGCGGTCTCATCCCGGTCCTCAAGGCAACCGCCCCCGACATCGTTCTCTGCAACGCAGAGCCGGAAAATTTCCTTGCGTACCAGATCGTTCACGCTCGCAAGGAGCTCGGGGCGGCTTTCAAAATCGCATTGATCTCCTGGCGCAATATCGATTATCGGAATGTGGGGTATCCATACAAGTTGTCCCTGCTTCACAGGATGATTGAGGAGCGCATCCTGCCATGTGTCGATGCGATCATCACTCATACGTCGGACGCGAGAGCCATCTACGAGAAATATGGCTATCATCATGTTACCCCGATTCCTCCCGCAGTGGATAGTGGAGCTTTCAGTCCTGGACTTGAATCTGTCGAATGGAGCCGATCAACGAGTACCATCGGGTTTGCCGGAAGGTTCACCGCACTCAAAGGGGGAGATCTCCTGTTGCAGGCCCTGCCATCGCTCCCGCAAAATTGTGAACTCCTCATGATCGGGAGCGGCGAATGCGAACAAGAGTGGAGGGCGCTCGCACAGTCGAACGGCGTCTCAGAAAGGGTGCACTGGAAGGGAAACGTTCCCCACGACCTCATGCCCGCCGTATTGCGGTCTCTTGATATTCTTGTTTTGCCTTCGAGGACGGGGAAATTGTGGAAGGAGCAGTTCGGCCGGATCCTCATTGAGGCAATGGCATGCGGCGTTGCCGTTGTTGGCTCGTCATCCGGAGAGATCCCCCGCGTGATCGGAATCGACGAATCGGTGTTTCCCGAAGGCGACGCGGAAGCGCTTGGCACAACTCTCCGCACAATCATAGAAGACCAGCGCCTCAGGGATGGGCTCGTGGAGCAAGGCCTCGACCGGATCGCGTCAACATACAGCGTCGATGCAGTCACCCCACTGTATAGGAATCTCGTGACGCGTCTTGCGGGGACCGGGTCATGAAAATCGTGTTTGATGCCAGCTATTGTCATCGTGAGTCCACCGGGATCGGTCGCGGCCGGATCAATTTGTTGAAGGCGCTCCTTTCGCTCGATCGGGAAAATGAATATATGATCCACGGGTGGTCCCGCTCGCTGGACATGACGGGCCTCTCCTCGTTGCGCGGGGTCCGTGCTCACACGGATTTGCATCGAATCCCGGGTCCCGTGAAGCGATTCTATTGGAACCGCCTCCGCCACCCGGCGCTCGAGCGGATCATCGGTCCGTTTGATGTTTTCGATTCCTCCGATCCTTTTTCTCCTCCGACCCGGCATCGGCGCGTTCTTACACTTCACGACCTCATCTCCTTTGATCATCCAGAGTGGTTCGAGTCCAGAGTCGTCAGCCGGCACGGCGCACTTCTCCGTTCTCTCGCGGTTTCCGACGCCATTGTCGTTCCTTCGCGAGCGACATATGATCGGCTCGCGCGCTTTGATAAGCGGCTGGGGGAGAAGGCCACCATCATCCCTTCAACAGCCGATCCCTCGTGTGTACCGGCTGATGCCTCAACGTCGGACGAAGAAGTAATTCGCCGGTATGGCGTTCGCACACCGTTCATCCTTTTTGTGGGAACTATTGAGCCCCGCAAAAACGTAAACAACCTTCTTGCCGCGTTCCGCGAATATTCCCGATCGCACTCCGGAGTGACGCTCGCTATCGCAGGGAAGCCGGGATGGAAAACCACGTCGCTGGCGAGAGAGATCAAGGAAACATCCCGAAATGCATCCGTTCGCGTCCTCGGCTTCGTTCCCCAATCGGACATCACGTCATTCTACAGGGAGGCGGAGGTGTTCGCGTATCCTTCCCTCGAGGAAGGCTTCGGGCTGCCCGTTCTGGAAGCGCTCAGTTGCGGCGCGGTGGTCGTAACCTCGGACGTTCCTGCACTCTCCGAACTCTGCGCCGGATCCGCAATTCTCGTCGACCCGCGTCGTCCCGACGCGATAGCGGAAGGATTGTCCAGAGGGACGGATGACAGTGCGCTCCGGGCTTCTTTGCGAAGACAAGCCCTCGACGTGGCCGCACGATACGATGCACGCTATTCAGCGCGGAAATTGCTCGATCTCTATGCCACTCTTCTCTGATCCTTCGTATCAGCCCCGCCGGGTGTGTATTTCTTAAAGCGATTCTTGAAACTCTGTCTGACTATCGCTATATATTGAGAAATTTAGCCTTTTTAACGGCGGCGGCCTGCAGGACCGACACACGTGTCCGCGGGGAACTCATTGAGGTGGTGAATGGACCGGTGCAATGTTCTTGCGCATCGCTGAGTGGTTGATCGGGTTTCGACGCAGGAGTGCAGTCGTGCGTCAGGCGCGGGATGGTAGGCCGAAGTCCATTCTTCTGGTGGAACTGACGAAGTTGGGAGACGCCCTCACGGCGCTCCCTGCCGTGAATGCCATCCGGACGACGTATCCGAATGCGGAGATTCACTGGATTGTCCGGGAAACATACGTTGGATTCCTCGGCCTTGCAGCTCCCAGTGTCACGATCCACGGGACATCAGAGAGGTCAAGTCTCCGTGCACTCTTTCAGTCGTTGCGCATTTCCCGGGGCACTCAATGGGGCCTCGCGTGCAGTCTCGGTCCCGGGAGACTGAACGGTTTGGCCGTCCTCCTGAGCCGCGCGAACGCCATCGCGGGCTTTCTTGAATGCTCCGGTTCAAAGACCCCTTTCCTGCGTAACAACCCTGTGAGCGTTCTGGGACCTGGGGATCGCAAACAGGCTTCCTATAGCAATGAACCACTCGCTGTCCGGTCTTTGAAAATCTGCGAGGTGCTTGGCATTCCGACGACTACCGAGGGCCATCTGTCCCTGGCAGACAAGGTTCGCCCTCTGATCCTTGCACGTCGCAATGGAGACCCTCCCATCCGGCCTTCGATCGTGTTCCATCCCTTTGCGGGGTGGGAGTACAGAATGTGGAAGGCGGAGCGATGGGTTGAGCTCGCGGAAAGACTTGCCGATCATGGACGCCGGACCGTCATTATTCTCGGACAGGCGAGAGAATCCACCGAGCTCGAAGCATACAGGGCAATGATCACGGGGCTGGCCGGAATCACGGTCGTCCGCGTCCACGATCTCCTGGAGGCGGCAAAGGCGATCGCAGAGGCGGCGCTCTTCATCGGATGCGATTCCGGACCGTTGCACCTTGCGACCTTTCTCGGCGTTCAGTCGATCGGTCTGTATGGCCCGGCGGAGCCCGGAGTGACCCGGCCGGCCTGGAGCAGGTCGGTGGATTTCCACAGTATCTATCACCGGGTGGAATGTTCTCCCTGCAACCAGCTGCGTTGTGTCCGGCCCCACTCCTCCTGCATGGCCTTAATATCCGTCGAAGAGGTTGAGGACGCCGCGCTGACAATCCTTGGATCCGTTCACAAGAGCATGGTTGCACCCCATGACTGAGTGTGTGGACGTTCTCGGGGTTCGGGTCGACGTGATCGACGATGCGGGACTCAACGAGAGGATTGCCCGTGTCATCGACGCGGGAGGGCATACGTACTTTGCGAACGTCAACATCCACGCCGTCAACATTGCGCAGAAGGACCCGGTGTTTCGGGCTTTTCTGAACGCCTCGCCGCTTGTCTATTGTGACGGCGAGGGCGTTCGCGTGGGCGCGAGAATTCTCAACGTGAAGCTGCCGCCGCGCATTGTGCTCACGTACTGGATTTGGGACCTCTGCGCCATGTGCGAACAACGCGGATATTCCATCTATCTCCTTGGCGGAAAAGAGCAGGCGGTCCAAAAAGCGGCGGAAAATCTGCTCCGCGTGTTTCCCGGGCTCAAGATCGCCGGCAAGCAGCATGGGTACTTCGCGAAGTCGGGAGAAGAGAGTGACCGTGTTGTGAATGACGTTGCACGCACGCGTCCCAACATTCTCTTTGTCTGTTTCGGCATGCCACTCCAGGAGCACTGGGTACGCGAGAATATTTCCCGGCTGAATGCAAACATGATCCTCTTCGGAGGATCAACGATCGATTACGCCGCGCAACTGAAACGGGTCGCCCCAGTCTGGATGCGTTCGGCCGGCCTCGAATGGTTGTTCCGACTCCTGCAGGAACCTCGACGACTCTGGAAACGCTACCTGATCGGCAATCCCGCCTTCATCGGAAGAGTCATCGCCCAACGTCTCCATCGCGTGGGGTCGGCTGCATGAACACCGTCGCGAGGAATAGCATCGTTGCCGCGGTCTGCCTCGCGCTTAGCCAGTCTGCATGGGCCGCACCCGGCGTCCATGGAATGCCGTTTTCACTGACCTCTGCGACGCCGTCAGGATGGACCATCAACTACATGTCGACCGTTCACGCTTCCGGTTCTGTCGTGATCAACGGCCAGTCGTACATGCGGTATGAATCTGTCGGTGATCTCCTGGGTTCCGAAGGAACACCCGGCTTGCCGATCGACGTCGTCAACCTTGGCATTCCCAGGGGTGCTGCTCTGGACGTCTCATTGAAGGACGTCGTTTACGAAACGATACGCGATCAACGCATCGCTCCGCACCCGTCGTTCCGGATCGACGACAATCATGAGGCGATTGCCGAGTATCATATCGACCCTGCCGCGTATGAAAAGAACGCATATCTTCCTGCATCGGCAGCAACGGCAGGAACACCGTTCTCTTTTCGGCAGCAGGTCCTCTGTCCGATCCGGGTGGCGCCCCTCCAGTATAATCCCGCGCTGCATCTTGTCCGACGAATCGTGCGCGCAACCATCGTCATCCAGCTCCGCAGTTCGGCGGCGCTGGAAAAGGTCCCCTCACCGGGATCGCCTGATCCGCTCGCTGAAGGGATGTACAAAGAACTGGTCCTCAACTATGATCAGGCGAAACAGTGGCGCGAGCCGCCAGGGATGCGTCCGCCTTCAACGACTTCGGACTCCACGAGAGCGTGGTTCAATCCTCTTGCGCCATACGTCAAAATGGGGATCGTCCAGGACGGCTGGTATAGGGTTTCGCGACAGGCGTTCCAGGCGATCGGGGTCACGCCCGACCTCCCGTCACTTCGACTGGTTCAGCACGGGCGGGAAATTCCTGCGATCGTTGAAGGAGACAGCGTCGTAAGTTTCTATGCGCTGCGAAATCGCGGCGACTCGACGTACTACGACTTTTTCAGCGATACAAGCTATGTCTGGATGACGTGGGGGAGCGCACCCGGACTTCGTTATGTCAACGCCACTGGCGCGCAGTCGGTTCAACGGAGTATCACATCGGCCGGCACGACGGTGCACTTCGAACTGAACACGGACTACTATGTCGGTACGGGGTACGACGAAATCACGAATACGTTTGATGTTCCGGGCGAGGGATGGGTATGGGAATATTACTACCCGGGAACGCAGTATGATCATCCGTTCGTCCTCGACAATGTCGATACATCCGTCGTGAAGACCGCTGTCGTTTCCGCGCGGCTGTACAGCACGACCTCGCACGCCTCGACCCCGGATCATATCGCGGCGTTCACGCTGAACGGGTCCGCGATCGGGCAGGTTTCGTTCAATGGGAGAACCGGGGCGTGGCCCTCGTTCACTGTTGCTGCGGGCCTCCTCGCCGGCTCGAATGATCTTCGTCTTCAGTCCATTCCGACAGCCACACCCGTGAACCAGTTTTATCTCGATTGGTTTGAGGTTGCATACCGCCGAAAACTTGTCGCTGTGAACGACTGGCTCCGATTCCAGGTCTCGGCTGGAGAGGCAGGCCCCGCATCCCGTTTTCGCGTGTCCGGCTTCTCAACATCCGACGTCATCGTCGCGGATGTGTCGAATGGAAGAGTTGTCGGGCCGGATTCCGTCGTGATGGAGAGTGGCGGAACGTTTACGATTGTGTTCAGTGACACACTGTCGAATGACCGTACCTACGCCGTTACCTCGCGGCTGGCACCGCATCTCCCTGTAACCATCTCCCGCAAACAGTTTGTGGACCTCCGGTCACTCTCCGGCGCGGATTACATCGTTCTCACGAATCCGCTGTTCCGGACCGCTGCGAACCAGCTCGCGGCCCAGCGCAGGTCGACAAGAAACCTCCGTGCCCAGGTGGTTGACGTCACCGATGTGTATGACGAGTTCAACTATGGGGTTGTCAGTCCGTTTGCGATCAAGCGCTTTCTTCAGTATGCGTATCTCCAATGGCCCGGCCCTGCGCCTTCGAATCTCGTGATCATGGGAGACGCGTCGTGGGACCCGCACCACTATATGGCCACGACGGTGATGAACGACTATATTCCGGCCTTCGGTGTCCCGTCGAGCGACAACTGGTACACGTGCTTCGATACAGTCTCTCCGTTCATTCCCTCGATGAATATCGGCCGTCTGACGGTCATGGATTCCGTTCAGGCGCTGAACGTCGTTTCGAAGATCATCGGGTACGATGCCACGCCGCCGGGTGAATGGGACAAGCGGATGCTGTTCATGACGGCGGGTGGGGATTCCACGGAGAATACTTCGTTCGCCCAGATCTCCGACAACGTTATCGCGAACTCTACCGCCCCGGCGCCGCTGGGCGCCGAAAACATCCGCGCGTACAAAATGTCGCCCGCGATCATCGACGGATCGATGAAGCCGATGCTGATGCAGACCTTCAACAGCGGCATCTCCTTCGTATCGTTTCTCGGACATTCCGGGGGGAGAATCTGGGGCCTGGACGCGGGTTCGCCGTACGATTTGCAGAACACGAGTGGTCAGCTTCCGTTTATCGTCTCCGTGAGCTGCAACGTCGGGGGGTTCGCCACGCCAACGGGAATGGTGCTTGCTGAGGACTATCTCCTGGCGGACCACCGCGGCGCCATCGCAATGTGGGCATCGGCATCCCTTGGGTATCCTTCGTATGGAACACTCCTCCTCGAGGACTTTCTCGGGGAAATGACCCAGGGGACGAGACTTCTCGGTGCGGCCACAACGTCATCGAGGATCCTCCTCTGGGAGCAGGGAGGAAACAACTACATTACACTGGCTCATCAATATCTTACGCCCCTTCTGGGCGACCCGTTGAGTCAGTTTGCGGTTCCCGTAAAACCCGACCTCTCTCTCCAGGCGTCCGACGTTTCGACGAGCCCTGTCCAGCCCACTACAGCGGACTCAACGATATCTGTTACCGTGACCGTCCGCAACTTCGGGACGGTTCCGGCTGCCACAGGCTCGGTAAACATCTCCGACACCTACAATGGCCATACCGTTCCCATTGCCTCGAACCTTCCAGTCGGTCCTGTCTTCTTCGTCGATTCGGTCTCTACTCCCTGGCATTCCGGCGGAAACGCGGGTCAACATACACTGGGGATCTCCGTGTCCCTTCCCGATTCCATCACGGAGGTCAGCGTTGCCAATAATGCGCTCTCGTTCGATCGTTATGTCTATGCGAACTCTCTCCAGGCGATTCGCCCGCTCGACGCGCAGGTGGTTCCTCCCGGGCCGGTGCGGCTCGTTGTCGCCTCGCAGGCGGGAATTTCGTCGTCCGGACTCTCGTACACGTTTGAACTCGACACGGTTGCAGAATTCGATTCACCATCGCATATCGTCTCGCCTGCTATCGCCCCGAAACCGGTATCGGGGGAATGGACGACACCGTCCCTGCCGCCGGGAGTCACGTGGTACTGGCGATCACGGACGGTGAGTGCTTCCGGGAACGGGCGCTGGATGAACGCAAGTTTTTCGACGACAGCGCTGGTCCCTCAGCCGCCGCTGATTCGTTGGAGTCAGTTGCGGAAGAACCAGTTTGCGCTGAACACCGCCGTCAATGCCACGCCGACAGACTCCGGCGTCACCATCGCCAGCGGGCCCGCGACACTTATCCGATGCCGGTCTCTTGGGAACCTGGCGAACGCCGACAAGGATTACTACACGATTATCCAGGTCGGGCTCGACTTCATTACCGGCCTCTGGTGGAATATCGGGAACAGTTACATGGTAGTCCAGGTGAACAGCTTCGACGGTACGTATGTGTTCAAACCGTTCGATCTGTATACGAATCCAGCCTTGGCCGATAGCATGGCGACGTTCATCTCTACGACACCGACGGGATTTTATGTCGGGATCGTGGCGATGGCCGAGGGCAGAACGAATGTTGATGAGACGCTGTACAGCGCGATCGAAAGTCTCGGAAGCCAGAAGATCCGTCAGGTGCAGGACGGACAAGCGTGGGCTCTTATTGCGCGAAAGGGTTTTCCCGCAGAGGCCATCGAAGCGTATCAGACTGACTCCGTGATCGTTTCGAAGCAACTCCCGACCATTTACGGGAGGGGGGGTGGCACGGTCGTCTCTCCGCTCCTCCCGGTGCCCGTCCGATGGCAATCGTTCCAGTGGCAGACCGCGACCGCTGCCGGACTGACAAGTCTGCGGGGATGGATGATTGGGATCCACAAGAGCGGCGGAGTCGACACGCTCAAGGTGTTCACAGGGGACAGCGCCGGCGTTGATCTCCGCGGCATCAATACCTTCGCGACGGATTATGCCGGGTACAAGTTCGGTGCGTTTCTTTCCACAAATGAATCAGCGATGACGCCGCGGATCATCTCGTGGTCGGCGGATTTTGTCCCGACGGCAGAGCTTGCACTTCAGGCACTGACGCAGGGAGGGGACCTCATTGTCCCGCGGGGGACTCCCGTGCAGATACCGCTGAGCGTCTATAATATCGGGTATCGGAGAACGGACAGCATCTCGCTTCAAGTCGGAATGTACGATCCGCAGAACCGATTGCTCCCTCTTTTTTCCGTCCCCGGCGGAGGGGTTTCGGTCGATAGTTCGCGTGCAGTCACTGTGACGATACCGACGTCGAGCCTTTCGCAACATGCCTCCCTCGAGCTGACAATTTCGCCCGCCGATTCGTCGGGGGATCTCTTTCGTGGGAACAACAGCGTCGCATACGGATTCACCGTGACCGGGGTACCGATCGGAACGATCGACGTTTTTGCCGACGGTGTCGGTCTGATGGACGGAGATTATATCTCCACGAGCCCCAGGATTCTCGTGCGCCCGAGGATTGCTCTTTTGCCTTCCCCGGGGATCATGCAAGGAACACTTCTCGTGGATGGAGTGGCGGAGGACGGTCCCCGGCCCTTGTCGGGAGGTGAAGTGACCTTTTCTCCGAGGCTCGATCCAGGGAATCATTTGCTGAAGGTGATTCTGCTCAACGGGAACCCGAATACATTGGTCGATACCATACAGCGGGCGCTGGATGTCACTGTCTCGGACGAAACACGGTTGATGCAGGTCTTCAACTATCCGAACCCGTTTTCGACGAGGACCGAGTTCACCTTTGTCCTCGCGGGGAGCGCCAATCCGGACGCCGCACGGATCCGGATTTATACCGTCGCCGGCAGGAAGATCCGGGACATCGCGCTCCAGGGCGGCCAGGTCGTCATCGGGTACAACAAGCTGGCCTGGGACGGGAGAGACGACGACGGCGACACGCTTGCCAACGGCGTATATTTTTACCAGATTGAAGTATCCCTAGGCGGCAAAACGGCAAGCGTGCTGGGGAAAATGGCAAAGGTACGTTGAAATGATCGTCACCAAATTCGGCGGTACATCAGTGGAAAACGCCGCGGCGATGCGCAACGTCGCTGCGATCGTTCACGAACGCCTTTCAAGACGGCCGGTCGTCGTTTCGTCGGCCTGTGCAGGAGTCACAAACACCCTTCTCAAGCTCGCACGAACGGCCATCAACGACGTCGACGAAAGTCTCTCCCTGGTCGAGGGGCTGCGCACACGTCACCGCGGGATCATCGCTGAGTTGTTCCAATGCCCACTGCGGACCCGTCTCGAATCGGAACTGGACGTGATGATGAATGAGCTGCGCGATCTTGCGAAGAGCATCGCGATCCTGGGCGAGCTGACGAACCGGTCGCTTGACACCTTTGCCTCGTTCGGTGAGCGGCTTGCCACGATGATCCTGAGCGAGTTTATGAACACGCAGGGGATGAATGCCGTGCACGTCAGCGCACGCGACGTGATCAAGACGACGGATGACTACACGCGCGCGGTCCCGCTCCAGGACGAGATCGTCCCTCTTGCGCAGCGCCTCATCGGAGAGCAGGTCAAGGCCGGACGGGTCGTCGTGACGGAGGGGTTCCTCGGATCGACGCGCAACGGCATCCCTACCACCATCGGGCGGGGCGGTTCGGACTTTTCTGCTGCAATCCTGGGAGCTGCGCTCGATGCGGAGGAGATCCAAATCTGGACGGACGTCGACGGGATGATGACCTCGGACCCTTCGATAATTCCCTCGGCCCTGCTGATCCCGGAAATGACATTCCGCGAAGCCGCCGAGCTGGCGTACTTTGGCGCAAAGGTTTTGCATCCTTCTACTATTATCCCGGCGGTCAAGAAGAACATTCCCGTTCGCATCCTGAATTCCAGGCGGCCGAATGTCGAAGGGACCGTGATCGTTGCGGAGCCGCAGAGGGCTCATTCGCGGGCGGTGAAGGCGATCGCCAATAAGCGGAACATCACGATGGTTACGATCATCTCTACGCGGATGTTGATGACGCATGGCTTTCTTGCGCGCGTCTTCGAGATCTTTGCGCGCCACGAACGGAGCGTTGACGTGATCGCGACCTCCGAGGTAAGCATCTCCCTCACCCTGGACTCGGAAGATGGCTTGGAAGGACTCCTGGAAGAACTCAGGGAAGTGGCGGAAGTTGAGGTCCAACGGAACAAAGCAATTTTCTGTGTCGTTGGAGAGAATCTGAGGCGCTCAAAGGGTATATTACCAACTCTATTTTCGGTTCTGGAGTCGCATGGCATAGAAATTGCAATGATTTCACTAGGTGCATCCGAGATCAATGTTACGGTGGTTGTCGATGGAGGGCAGGCGGATCTTGCCGCTTCCGTTCTCCATTCGGCATTTTGCGAGCAAGGACTATAGCGAGGGCAGGCATGACGAAATTGCACTTGGGAGTGGCGGTGATCGGCGTTTACGCGGTTCTCCTCTCCGGCTGTACCACAAGTCAAAACTCCCAGGGGAACGGTCCCAGGAATTCTGCCGCCCTCAAGCATGCAATGGGTGTTGCCGACACGTTGGACCAGGACGACACGCTCCTGGCCGGCGCCAATGACTCCACCATGCAGGACCCCGAGCCCATCGTCAGCGATTCGCTCGTGAGCACGATGCTCGAAGATGTCCGGCAACACTATGTCCGCGCACTGAATGCCCAGGACGCCGGAGACTCCGTCCTTTCCGCGAGCCAATTCGAAACCTCGATCGAAATCCTCAACGAGCTCAGTTACGTTCCGGAGATTGAAAACAACAGGGACTTCAACGACCTGAGCAAAGCGGTCGTCGAAGACTATCAGCAGTATATCGCAAAGGTCGACAGTCTCGGCTCGCAAGCGTCGATCTTTGCTCTTCGCGCCAAGCTGGACCAGTATGTCGAGAGCTCCGCCGCGGACACGACGGTAGCGCCGACAGAGGTGATTCGGACAACCGGGGTTCCGCTCGTCATGAATGACCTCGTCCAACGAAACATTTCATTCTTCGAAGGTCGCGGGCGCAGCCACATGGAACGGTGGCTTGCGGAATCGGGAAAGTATTTTCCGATGATGCGGAGGATCCTTGCCGAGGAAGGCGTCCCGCAGGACCTCGTCTATCTTACGATGGTGGAGAGCGGCGTGAATCCTCTCGCCCGGTCGTGGGCAAAGGCCGTCGGGATGTGGCAGTTTGTGAAAGGCACCGGAAGACTCTATGGGCTGCGCGGGGACTACTGGTACGACCAGCGGAGGAACATCGAGATGGCGACCCGCGCTGCGGCGCGGCATATGCGAGACCTCTATGATCAATTCGGGGATTGGTATCTCGTCCTCGCATCGTACAATGCCGGCGCCGGCAGGGTCTATCGTGCGATCCGGCGCTCCGGCGGAGAAACGGACTTCTGGAAGATCCGGCGGAAGTTGCCGCGAGAGACGAGGAACTACGTCCCGCAGTTCATCGCCGTCTCGCTGATCGCGATGCATCCCGGGGATTACGGTTTCGACGGGATCACACCCGAAGCGCCGTTGAACTACGAGACCGTTCAAGTGAAAGACTGTGTCGACCTGGAGATCCTCGCCCGGTGCGCGTCGACGGACGTGGAGACGATCAGGGAATTGAACCCCGAACTTGTGCAGTGGACGACACCTCCGCGATCGTCGGGGTACACTCTCCGCGTTCCTGTCGGGACATCCGAGCAGTTCAAGGCGCGCTATGCGCAGATCCCCGACGACGCAAAACGTGACTACATCGTTCATACGATCCGGCGGGGCGAAACCCTTGCGGGCTTGGCCAAACATTTCGGGGTGCCGCAGTCAGCCATTGCCCAGGTCAATCGTCTCTCCGGGTTCCGGAGACTTCCACGCGGGAGAGCGATCCTTATTCCGGTGCTGAAGGGATCGGAGCGGCTTGCGCAGCTTGCGCGCGCGCAGAGCCCGCTTGACTTCGACCGTTCCGGTGCCGTGACGGACCGACCGTCACAGCGCGACAAAGGAAGACTGGAACGCGCAATTGCCCAGGGAAAGAGTGCCGGAATGCCGGACGATCAAAACGATCAGGGGAGCAGGGTCCGGTACCGTATCAAGCGGGGAGAGACGCTGAGCCAGATTGCAGAGAAGTTCGGCGTTCGCCAGATCGATATTCGGAACTGGAACAACATCCCCTTCGGGCGCAAGATTATCGCAGGGAAGACCTTGATCATTCACCGGGGTGTTGAGTCGCAATCAACTGCGCCAGACGAGGAATTGATGGCTGATGCGAATGGTCAGGGCTCAAAGGGTTCGGGGGCACAGGTAAAGACCGACGATCCCAAAGACTCTCCGGATAAGACCGTCCGGTACGTGGTGAAAAGGGGAGAGACCCTGTGGGACATCGCCCGCGCTTACAACACGCAATTGGAACAAATCAAGGCGCAAAACGGTATATCTACTAGCAGGATCTACGCAGGGCAAGTGCTTTTTATCCCAGTAAGTACGAGATAGGGGTCAGGGTCCAGGCTTCAGGCGTCAGTGTATCGGCTACGATAATTGTCAATAGCCCCGACATTCGCCTGATGCCTGACCCTATCCTGAACCCTAGTTTGGCTTTAAACCTTTTGTCTATTAAATTGTCGAAACTGTAAATCAGTTGCCGCTTCCACCATCCTACCATGCAAGGATCGGATTTCCGGTCCTACATCGCAGAGCGGTTATCACCCAACACAACAGCAGAATGGCCGTCAATCGGCCCATCGCGTATGTATCACGTGATTGTGAGGAGACCTGTTATGCTACGTCTTCGATTCGTTCCGTTTCTCCTGGGGTGTGGACTGCTTCTGACGGGATGCTATTCCGGAATGTATATGCATCGTTCGTCGTGGGCCCACCGGGAGAGAGACAGTGTTGCAGTCATGACCAACCAGGACGTCATTGCAATGACGAAATCCGGCGTCAAGGAGTCGGTCATCATGAACCTTCTCAAGCGTGCCGAGCCCGCATTTCAACTCGGTCCGGACGATGTCATCGCCCTCTCGGACTCCGGTGTATCGGAGAATGTCATCAATTCGATGATCAAGGCGCAGGATGAAGGTCCTGCGGGGGGATCCAACGCCGGCTATGCGAATTCCCCGTATTACTACTCCTGGTCGGCGGGGTATCCCTGGTGGTACTGGGGATACGCATGGGATCCATGGTTCTATTCTCCGAGTGCTTACTACTCGTGGTACCGTCCACACTACTACAACTACGGCTTCCGCAATTACGGCTTTCATAATTACGGATTCTCCGGACATTCCTATGCACCGAGCGGTGGACACTCTGGTGGCTCGTATGGTG
>CAVVZZ010000005.1:300000-323962 GCA_963752915.1 Ignavibacteriota bacterium | reverse complement strand
TGTCCGCGAGACCTGCGCGCCGCCGAACGACCGGTTATCGAGAAGGCCGCCGTACTCGCGGGCAAATGGCACCCCCTGGGCGACGCATTGATCGATGATGTTTCCCGACACCTGGGCAAGCCGGTAGACGTTCGCTTCACGCGCCCGGTAGTCGCCTCCCTTCACCGTGTCGTAAAAGAGCCGGAAGACGCTGTCACCGTCGTTCGTGTAGTTCTTCGGCGCATTGATGCCTCCCTGGGCGGCGATGCTGTGTGCCCGACGGGGAGATTCATGATAACTGAGCGCGACGACATTGTAGCCGAGCTCCCCCAGAGACGCCGCCGCGGACGCTCCTGCAAGCCCCGTCCCCACCACGATCACGGTGTATTTCCGCCGGTTGGTGGGATTGACGAGCTTCATGGCGAAGCGATGGTGATCCCACTTCTGTTCGATCGGTCCTTCCGGTATTCTGGAATCGAGTGTCATTGGTAGCACCCCTTAGTGAGCACGGAAAAGAAAATAGAGCGGCATGAGGGCGAAGCCGAGGGGAATCAGGAGCCAGAAGATGACGGCGATTCCTTCGATCAGCTTGAGGTACTTCGAGTTGCGCAGGCCGAACGTCTGAAACGCCGATTGAAAGCCGTGCCGCAGATGCAACGCGAGAAACACCAGGGCGACCACGTAGAAGAGGGCGGAGACGGGTTGCGCAAACGCGGAGGCCACGCGGTCGTACATCGTCGGACCGTTGTCTCCGTCGACGAACCGGGACTGGATGAAGAACGTATTGATATGGATGACGAGAAACGCCAGGACCGCAATTGCCGTAATGATCATGATGCGTGAGCTGAGTGTGCTGACATCTTCGCCGTGTTTGACCTCGTACCGTTCCGGCCGTGCTGCGCGGTTGATGAACCAGAGCCACACCGCATACACTGCGTGGACGAAGAACAGCAGGAAGAGAACAATCTCGACGGGGCGCAGGAGGGGGTAGGTGGCGAGGAACTCGGCGTACGTGTCGAACAATTTCCCGCCGTCTGCTTTGAACAGGAACAGGTTCGCGGTAAGATGAAAGACCAGAAACAGGCAGAGGAAGAACCCCGAAAGACCGACGATGAGCTTACGCCCGACCGACGAAGCAAAGAAGGATTGTTTCTTTCGCATGGAATTCGTCTGGGAAGTGAAGGAATGCGAAGCGCTGAAGGAAGAACGCCTGAGGAGACATGGCAATGTACGAATTCGTCGTTATCGATTCAAGTTGCGCCCGAGGAAACGCGTGACGGAAACGATGCTGCCGACCAGGCCGAGCAGCACGCCGCCCGCCACCACGGAGGCGTAGAACCAGACCGGCATGTGGACAAACATGGCAACGTCCTCGGACAGGTAACGGGTGAAACGTTCGATCGCAAGATACAGGACTCCCGATGCCAGCAGTCCTCCGATAAACCCCTGCACGATCCCTTCAATCAGAAACGGCCAGCGGATAAACATCGCCGTGGCGCCGACAAGCTCCATGGTCCGGATGATATGCCGCTTCGCATAGATGGCGAGGCGGATCGTATTGGCGACGAGCAGGATCGCCGAGAGCGTGATAAAGGAGCCGACCCCCAGGGTAATGCGGTCGATCACGGAAGTGCGTGCTTCGACAATCTCGAGCAGCGCACGGCGATAACGGACGGTGTCAATGCCGGCGATCGATGAGAACCGGACGTAAAGGTCCTGTGCCCGGGCGGCGGTGGTGTACTCGTTTTTCAGATAGATTTTGATCGACGGTGGAAGCGGGTTGAAATTCAGGACGTGGAGCACGTTTTCACCCGATTCCTGTTCGAAAATCCGCGCGGCTTCGTCCTTCGAGATGAAGTGGATGGAATCCACGCCGGGAGTGGCGCTCACGGTCCGCTCGATGCGGTGAAGATCTTCCGTGTTCAGCGGTTGCTGCAGGAACGCCTCCATTTCGAAGCGCGCCTTGAGCGCGTTCATCAGTCGCTGAGTGTTCACGCTGAAGATGACGAACAACCCCAGCAGGACCAGGGCAATCCAGAGGGTGAAGACCGCGAAGGCGAATGACAATCGGGCGCGGCGGAAACCGGAAAAGCTCTCACGCAGTGTGTACGAAATGCTCATTGCATGCCCGGAGATTGGATTTTGGAGTTTGGCGCGGGGCAGTCTCGTCCGCAGTGCACGTCTTCAATAATTGGATTCGTCCCGCCAGCGGGTGATTTTCCAGGGATCGGTAACGCGCTGCCGCTGGAAGATGAGGTTCGCATAGCCGTTGACATACTCCACATCGCTCGGGTTGAAGACGATGGTGAGGTTGAATCCCCGGACCACGTTCACCTCGTTGGAGTCGCTCGTCGACGAAATGATGTTGTTCCAGATCAGGTCGAGCTTTTGGGCGTTCTGAAAGAGGCCGTACGTCGACCGCATGTCCTCTTCGCGTCCCCAGCTGATGTCGACGCCGAGATCGTAGTTCCGGTACACAAAGACGAAGTTGTCGTCAAGAAGCTGGCCGTAGACCGTCGTGTCCCGGAAGGTATACGAGGCCTGGAAGCAGCGAAAGATGCCGTCGATCGTCTTCGGGTCGCAGGTCGACTGGGCCGGAGTGCTGTCGATTCCCGGCGCAAAGGGATTGACGCATGCACCGGCGATCAGCGCGGCGAGCAGGACGAGGATGCCCACGGGAAGTGCTGCGGAGCTCGTCCCCCACGGGTAACGTCGTGCAAACCGACTGCGGTTCATTCAGTTGGAAAACTTCCCTTTGAAATGGCTCCACGTCACGTCGCTTGTGGTCTTGTAGTCCGTCCAGCGGTAGATGACCCAGGCGTTGGTATTGTCCGGACCGAGCACGAGCTGCATCGTGCCGGTCGCCACCGTCGGGAAACTCGGGTCATTGTGCTCGAAGGTGAACGTGTAGTCGTAGGAGACGACGGTGGAGTCCCCTGAGAGAATGATCGTCTTGTGCGCCAGCACCAGGTTGGAGAATGCCGACGGCTTCCCGGCCGTGCGCGCGACCAGGTTCTGGAAGTACTGCCGCTCGTCGTCGACGGTCCAATTGGCAAACACTCCCGCGTACGTCGCCGCAGCCGTCGCGGAAGGGATGAACGCATACGGTTGCTTCGTATGCGCGGGGTCCGGAAAACACCGCTGGTAGTTGACGGAATTTTTCTCCGCGATTGCGCTCTGCAGATTCTGCACCACGGCGTCCGGGTCCGTCGCGGGGACAAAGGTATCGCTTGGTTGTGTCGGCGCTTCAGGCGTCCGAGTCTGAAAGAGACCGCAGGAGGTCAACACGATGAGAGCGGCCACGGGGATCCGTGATGCCACGCTTCGGGCACTCCAGTGCATCGCGCTCACAGCACAATCCGTCCTTCCAACGCCCTGGTCAGTGTGGCCTCATCGGAGAATTCCAGGTCGCCGCCGACAGGGAGTCCTCGCGCCAACCGGGAGACTTTTACCCCGAGAGGCTTCAGGAGTCTCGTCAGGTAGATGGTTGTTGCTTCGCCCTCGACGTTGGGGTTCATCGCAAGGATGGTCTCCCCGACCTCTGCCGAAATCCGGGAAAGCAGTTCCTTGATGCGAAGTTGCTCCGGTCCGATCCCGTCCAGAGGGGAGAGGGAGCCTCCGAGAACGTGATAGAGACCACGGTATTCGTTTGTCTTTTCGAGCGCGATCACGTCATTCGGCTCTTCCACGACACAGATCAGGGACCGGTCCCGTTTCGTACTGGAGCAAATGACGCAGGGGTCCTGTTCGGTGATATTGGAACAGACGGAGCAGTGGCGGATTTTCTCCTTCACGGCGATCAGGGCGTTCGCCATCCTGGCAACTTCTTCGCGCGGGAGCTTCAGTACGTGGAGGGCGAGGCGCTGGGCCGTCTTCCGGCCGATTCCCGGGAAGCCGGCGAATTCGTCGATCAGCTGCTGCAAGGATTCTGACGTATGGAGCATAAGAAGGCAGTCGTGGACGCCGGGTGGCCGGGTGGTGTCGGTGAAACGGTTGCAGAATCCGGGTGTGAGCGGTTACATGCCAGGGAGGTTCAGCCCCGGAATGTTCGGGAGAAGCCCATTGGTCGCTTTCGCCATCTCGTCCTGCGCCATCTTGTTTGATTCCTCGATTCCTTTGTTCACGGCAGCGATGATCAAGTCCTCGAGCATTTCCACATCGGCAGGATTTACCACTTCTTTGTCAATGTGCAATTGAACGACCTGCTGTTTTCCATTGACGGTGGCTTTCACCATCCCTCCGCCGGATTCCCCGACCATCGTTTTGGTCTCGAGGGAAGCCTGGACCTGAGCGATTTTTTCCTGCATCTTCTGCACTTGTTTCATCATGCCCGCCATATTCGGGATGCCGCCCATGGGAGTTCTTTCGCAATGGAGTGTTTCGTTGATTTCGCAGAGAATAGTGTCAAAATATACTCTATTGCGCGTGGATTGTCAACGCGGCGGCCGTCCTCATTTCTTGACTTTCTGAGCGGAATGGCGTACAATAGTATTCCATTATACTTTTTTATGGAAATATCCGGCTGAGGGGAGATCCCTGCCTGTGGGAATGCTGTCCGACCGTACTGCTCCCGACGACAAAAGCGTTCAGGATGCCTTAAAGACCTCGGGAGAGATTCCGCGGCACATCGCCATTATCATGGATGGCAACGGCCGGTGGGCCAAGCTCAGGGGACTACCGCGCATCGCCGGGCACACGGAAGGGGTGGAGTCGGTCCGCGACATCGTCGAGGCGTGCGGCCAGCTTGGAGTGCAGTATCTCACGCTGTACGCGTTCTCCACCGAGAACTGGAAGCGGCCGAAGGACGAAATTTCCCTGTTGATGCGCCTCCTGCTGAAGGCGCTCCAGGATGAGACCGATCGGCTCCACACCAACAATGTGAGGATTCGCGCGATCGGCGACATCGACGCACTCCCATCGGAAGTTCGACAGGAGTTGCTCGACGACATTGAAAAGACAAAGAACAATACGGGTCTGACGCTGATCCTCGCGCTCAGCTACAGCGGGCGATGGGATCTGACGAGGGCCTTCCGCCACATGGCCGAGGACGTGGCGGCGGGGAAACTCCATCCCGGCTCCATCTCGGACGCGACAATATCATCGTATCTTTCCACGAACGGAGTACCAGATCCCGACCTCTTGATACGGACGAGCGGGGAATTCCGCATCAGCAATTTCCTGCTTTGGCAGTTGGCGTACACGGAGATCTTCATCACCCAAAAGCACTGGCCGAGTTTCCGGAGGGATGAGCTGTACGCCGCGATCACGGACTACCGCCGGCGCGAGCGCCGCTTCGGAATGGTCAGTGAACAACTGCGCGCCCAGGAAACATCCGGTGGCGCGCTCCAACGGTTTATCAAGAGTGTGACGGGACCCTAACATGAAACAGCTTCTGCTCGTGTCGGCAGCCGTAGCGCTGGCACTTTGCACCCTCTCCAGAGCGGACGCACAACGCACCCAACCTCAACAAGAAGTCCTCAAGATCCTCGGAATCTCCATCGAGGGGAACACGCTGGCTGACCCCGCCGCGATCATTGCGAACTCGGGATTGAAGGCCGGCGACAATATCACCGTTCCCGGAGACCAGGTCGGCCAGGCTATTCGAAAACTCTGGTCCCTGAAGATTTTTGACGATATCCAGGTTGACATCGACCGGCGGATCGCCGATGGCGTCTATCTCTCGATCAAAGTCCACGAGCTCCCCCGGTTTGAAAAGATCGTCTACACCGGCCGGCATGAGGTCAGTGAAGACGACATCATGAAAAAGCTGAACCTCGTCCGGGGTCAGGTCGTTCCTTCGGACGAACTGGTGGTCATCCGGCGCGAAATCAAGAAGCTCTACGAGAAGGATGGCTACCTGCTCGCAGAGGTCACGGTGACGACCGAACCGACTGACTCCACGAGCAACCGGGTCATTATCAATGTCGATATCGACGAGGGGCCGGAAGTGCAGGTGGACAATATCACGTTCAGCGGCAATCACGCGTTTACCGACGGCGATTTGCGCGGGGCGATGGATAACACGTCGGAAAAACACTGGTGGAAGTTCTGGTCGTCCGCGAAGTTCGACCGGAAGAAATTCGGCGAGGATAAGGACCTGATCCTGCAGTTCTACCGGAAGAACGGCTATCGGGATGCGGAGATTCTCGGCGACTCGATCTCGTACTCCGCGAACAAAGAAAACATGAACATCCTCATCAAAGTGCGCGAAGGGGTCCAGTACTTCATCCGGCATATTACCTGGCAGGGGAATACCGTCTATTCCAATGCGGTCCTCAACGACCGGCTCGGCGTCAGGGAAGGGGAGGTCTACAATGCGGACAAGCTCGAAAAGAACCTCCGCGGGAATGACACCCAGTCGGATGTCGCGTCCTTGTATCTCGACAACGGCTACCTGCGGTTCAATCTCGACCCGGTGGAGACGCGGGTGGGGAACGACAGCGTCGACATCCAGATCAATGTGTACGAGATGAATCAGTTCAGAATCGGTCACGTGGCGATCAAGGGGAACACCAAGACGCAGGAAAAAGTCATTCGCCGGGAATTGTACACGCGGCCGGGAGACTATTTCAGCCGTGCTGCGATCATGCGAAGTCTCCGGCAGTTGCAGCAGCTGAACTACTTCAACCCGGAGAAGCTGAAGCCGGACTATCAGATGGTCGATGACAAGACGGTGGATCTGACGTATGAAGTCGAGGAAAAATCGAGCGACAATATCAATGCGTCGGTCGGCTACAGCGGCGCATTCGGCGTGACCGGCGCGCTGGGATTTACGATCAACAACTTTTCCATCAGCGACCCGCTGTCGGGCGGTGCCGGACAGATCCTGAATTTCCAGTGGGAATTCGGCGCGACGTCCATCTACCGGACCTTCAGCCTCGGGTTCACCGAACCCTGGCTGTTCGACACGCCGACTCTGCTCGGGGTGAGTCTCTTCGATACCCGGCAAAGTTACAATTTCGATCTGGAAATGCTCGGCGGGTCGATCCGGGTGGGACGGCGATTCCGCTGGCCCGACGACTATTTCCGCGGCGATTGGATCCTGACCGGCCAGAGAAACGACGTCCGGAACGGGTTGGGTTACTATCCGGAAGGGGTGACGACCCAGGTGAGCGTGACGCAAGTCATTTCGCGCAACAGCACCGACAATCCGATCTTCCCGACGGAGGGCTCCAACGTTTCGCTGTCGTTCCAGTTGTCCGGCGGTCCGTTCCTTCCGGGAAACGTGGAGTTTGTGAAGTGGGGCTTCCAGTCCGACTGGTACATTCCGTTGTTTGACAGTCGCAAGTTTGCCCTCTATCTGAGTTCGATGTACGGCTCGATCACACCGCTGGGAAGCGGGAGCGGCAACATTTCCCCGATCGATTACTACTCGATGGGCGGAACGGGACTGGGCTACGTCAACACGACGCCTCTGCGGGGATATGCCGATCAGAGCGTCGGCCCGATTCTCCCCGGGAGTTCGATCATCGCAGGACGGGCAATGTCCAAACAGACGTTGGAGCTCCGTTTCGCGGTTTCGATCAATCCGATCCCGATCTATCTGCTGGCCTTCGCCGAGGGAGGGAATGTCTACGCGTCTCCTGCCACCGCGAATTTCTTCGATCTTAAACGGTCGGCCGGACTGGGCGCGCGCATTCAGATCAACCCGATCGGTCTGATCGGGTTTGACGAAGGCTATGGATTCGACGATGTTTCCCCGAGGGATGGGAAACCGGACGGCTGGCATTTCCACTTTGTCTTCGGCCGCGGATTCTAATGTAACCGACTCTTCCATATCCATTTCAATGAGGTCATTGTGAAGAACATCGCTTTCTCTTGTCTTCTGCTTGTGTTGGTCGGTGCGGTGGCATTCGGTCAGGTCCAAAAAATCGGATATGTCAACTCAGCAAAAATCCTCGATCAGCTTCCGGAAGCCCGCGATGCAGCCAAGAAGCTCGAATCGTATGCAAAGCCGATTCAGGACTCCCTGCAGATGATGCAGAAACAGATCCAGGATAAATACGACGATTACCAGAAGCGTGAGGCGCTGCTGAACGACGCCTCCAAACGCGCGGCACAACAGGAGATCCAGGATCTTCAGGTGAAGGCCCGGGACTTTGCGCAGGGGAAAGACCAGGAGCTCGCACAGGCGCGGGAGAAAATCTTTACCCCGGTGAAGGAAAAAGTCCTCAAAGCCATCGAACGGATCGCGAAGGCGGAGAAGTACAGTTTCATCCTTGATCAGAATGATCAGGTCAACATCGTTCTGTATGCCGATCCGAAAAATGATCTGACCAATCGCGTCCTCGACAACTTGATTCGCGGACGATAATCCCGACGAGGGCTGACAGGAACGTTTGATGATGGGAAGACGAAAGCGATTGGGCGGGGTCTGCCCGGTCGCTTCGTGTTCTTGAGAGACCCCCCGCTGCCGATGCATTCCGGTGACACTGGCGCGGCGAGGTCGACGAGGTTTTTTTTTGCTCCATTGGAGAAACGCAATGAAACGCACACTCGGTCTCATCGCTGTAGGTTTTGCGATCGTTTGTTCGGCGCACGCCCAGCAAAAGATCGGCCACATCAATTCTGAATCGATCATGCAGACCCTTCCGGAGGCGATCGACGCACAAAAGACGCTCGACGGATTTGTCGCCCAGTGGGAGGGCGAGCTCCAGAAGATGCAGGCGGACTGGAAACGGAAGTATGACGAGTACGACAAGAAGAAACTGATTCTGACCGAAGCCGCGAGGGCGGATCAGGAAAAGGATCTCCGCGCCCTCGATCAATCCATCCAGGATTACCGGAACAAAAAGTTCGGACAGAATGGCGAGCTCTTTCAGAAACAGAACGAGATCATGAAGCCGATCCAGAACAAGATCTTCCAGGTCCTGGAGGATATCGCGAAGGAAGACGGCTACGACTACATATTCGACAAGAGCGGGCAGGTGCTGCTTGTCTACGCGAACGACAAGAACGACCTCACCGCAAAAGTGATTCAACGCATGCAGGCGTTCGGCAAGTAGCCTGAACGCGACTGCCAGGGGCACACGCGTGAAACTCCGCGACATCGCAATACTGTTGAAGGCTGAGCTTGTCGGAGACCCCGAGCGCGATATCGTGCGGGTGGCGAAGATCGAAGAGGCCGTCGAGGGCGATCTCACGTTCCTCGCGAATCCCAAATATGCCCGCTATCTCGGAGAGACCCGCGCATCGGCCGTCATTGTCGGGAAAACCATCGTCCTGCCTCCCGGAAGATCTGCGGCCGAATTGGCGCTTCTGCGGGTTGATGATCCCTACGCCTCGTTTGTTCATGCCGTTGTGGCGTTTCATCCCCCCGGCCCGCCGGTGCAACCCGGGATCCATCCGTCCGCGGTCATCGACAAGACCGCCGTTGTGGGAGACGGGGCGCGAATCGCTCCGGCTGCCGTCGTTGGCCCGGGGTGCCGGATCGGTGACCGGAGCATGCTCGGCCCCGGCGTCGTCCTCGGGGACGGTGTTTCGGTAGGCCGTGACTGCATCCTTTACGCCAATGTCGTCGTCCGGGAACATTGCGTTCTCGGCGACCGTGTGATATTGCAGCCCGGTGCGGTGATCGGTGGCGATGGATTCGGATTCGCTCCCCAGGGCGACGGGACGTACGAAAAAATTCCGCAAGTCGGGATCGTTGTGATCGAAGATGATGTTGAGATCGGGGCGAACACCACGATTGACCGCGCGACCCTTGGCGAAACGCGAATCAAAAAGGGAACGAAGCTCGACAATCTTATCCAGGTCGCCCATAACGTTGTGATCGGTGAGAACACGGTGAGCGCGGCGCAGGCCGGCATCTCGGGGAGCACCAGGATCGGCAGGAACGTGATGATCGGCGGGCAGGTGGGCTTCACCGGTCACCTGGAGATTGCCGACGGAACGAAAATCGGCGCGCAATCGGGGGTCCATCGATCGGTGAACAAGCCCAATACGACGATCTTTGGTTTTCCCGCGGTCCCGCAGCGCGAGGCATTCAGAATCCAGGGGGCCATCACGCAACTCCCGGAGCTTCTTGAGACGATAAGAAAGTTGCAGCACGAGGTGGATGAACTCCGACGTCGCATTGAGAGCGCCGAGCCTCCGGTGCCGTGACGCAGTCTTGCTTCGCTGATCCGATTCTCTGTTTCAAATTCCTCACTCTCATTCTATTCTCATCGCCATGCTCGTTCAGCAGCGCACCATCAAGCAGTCCGTTTCCATGAGCGGCGTTGGACTGCACACCGGAAACATTTGCACCATGACGTTCAAGCCGGCGCCGGAGAATTATGGCGTGCGGTGGCGACGGATCGACCTTGCCGGGGAGCCGGAAGTCCCCGCTGATGTCGACCACGTGGTCGATATCTCGCGCGGAACGACGATCGAGCTCGGAACGGCGCGGGTCCACACCGTGGAGCATGTCATGGCGGCACTTGTCGGACTTCAGATCGACAACATTCTGATCGAGCTCGACAACAACGAACCGCCGATCGGCGATGGGAGTGCCAAGCCCTACGTGGACTGTCTCCTGCCGGCAGGATTTGAGATCCAGGAGGCGCCCAAAGACTATCTGATCATCGATCAGACTGTCCACTATCGCAACGAGGCGAAGAAGGTCGAAATCGTCGCGCTCCCGACCGATGACTACCGGATTACCGTGCTCGTCGACTATGAAAATCCCGCGCTCGGAAGCCAGCACACCGGACTGTTCGATCTCGAAAAGGAGTTTGTCTCCGAATTCGCCCCCTGCCGCACCTTCTGCTTCCTGCACGAAGTCGAGATGCTGCACAGCGCCGGACTCATCCGGGGAGGAAATCTGGATAATGCGATCGTCATCGTCGATCGCGACCTTCCCGCGCCCGAAATCAAGCGCATCAGCGAAAAACTGGGCATCAAGGACTCGGTGATCCTCGGGTCGAACGGCGTGATCAACAATCGCAAATTGCATTTCCCGAATGAACCTGCACGCCACAAGCTCCTCGACGTCATGGGGGACCTTGCGTTGATCGGCGTCCCCCTGAAGGCGCAAATCCTCGCGGCGCGACCGGGCCACGCGAGCAATATCGAGTTCGCCCGGAAGATCCGACGCCTCTACGAACAGAAGAAACTCGTCCGGAAGTACCAGCATGAACGGAAAGAGGGCGTGGTCTTTGACATCAACGCGATCAAGCGAATCCTTCCGCACCGGTTTCCGTTTCTCCTCATCGATAAGATTATCGAATTCAAGATGGACGAGTCGATTGTCGGCGTGAAGAACGTGACAGTGAACGAGCCCTTTTTCGAGGGGCACTTCCCCGGGCAGCCCGTCATGCCGGGCGTCCTCATTCTTGAAGCGATGGCGCAGACCGGCGGGATCATGCTGCTGAACGGCATCGAGAACCCGGAGGGGAAGCTGGTCTATTTCATGGCCATCAATAATGCAAAATTCCGGAAGCCGGTGACGCCGGGCGATCAGCTCGTGTTCGAATTGAAGATGACGCAAAGGAAAAGCAAGATCTGCACAATGTCGGGAAAAGCGTTTGTGGACGGGAATCTGGTCGCAGAGGCGGATTTGATGGCGTCGATCATCGAACGCCCGACAGACGGACGGCAATAGGAAAAGTGCCCGGCGTAGGCAGTACGCAGTAGGGAGTAGGCAGAAATCATTTCACAACTACGATCACATGACCAGCATCGATCCCCGGGCCAACGTCAGCCCAAAAGCCGAACTTGCCGACGGCGTCAGTGTCGGGCCGTTTACCACCATCGAAGCGGGAGCCATCATCGGTGAAGGGACGACCATCGCGGCAAATGCGCTGATCGGCCGCGGGGCGCGAATCGGCAAGGCGTGCAAAATCCATCACGGGGCAATTGTCGGACACGCGCCGCAGGATCTCAAATATGCCGACGAGCCCACCACCTGCGAAATCGGCGACCGGACGGAAATCCGCGAGTATGCCGTTCTTCACCGCGGGACCGGTGAGGAAGGGCGGACGATCATCGGAAGCGACAATTACCTGATGGCCCTGACCCACGTGGCGCACGACTGCGTCCTGGGAGATCATATCATCATGTCGAATGCCGCAATGCTCGCGGGTCATATCACCGTGGAAGATTGGGTGATCATCGGCGGGATTACGCCGGTGCATCAGTTTGTCCACATCGGCCGGCATGCGATGATCGGGGGAGGGCTCCGCGTTCCCAAGGACGTGCCGCCCTTCGTGCTCGCGGGAGGCGCACCCCTTTGCTTTGAAGGTTTGAATTCCATCGGGTTGCGGCGGCGGGGGTTCGCTCCCGAAGCGATCCGCGCCCTTGATGAGGCGTATACGCTGATCTACCGGTCGAAACTGAACGTCTCACAGGCCGTTGCAAGGATCACGTCGAGCGAACATCTCATGGCGTTCAAAGAAGTGCAACAGGTCGTCGAATTCATTGCTGGAAGCCAGCGGGGGGTGATCGGTGCGCCCCGCGCCCGCGCATGAAACTCCGCCGAACCCTCGGCACAGAGAGCGTTCGTTGACATGGCCTCGGATGGTTGGCTGCTGCTCGGATACAGTGTGGAGAGCGGGGCGCAGAACATGGCGCTCGATGAACTCTTAGCCCGCCGCATGCAGGACGATCCCGAGATGCCCCCGGTTCTTCGGCTCTACGGGTGGAAACCGTGGGCGATCTCGCTCGGTCATCATCAGGAAAAAGACGACCTCGATCTGCTCCGGTGCGCTGCGGCCGGCATCGATATCGTCCGCCGCCCGACCGGCGGGCGAGCAATTCTCCATGCGGAAGAGCTGACATACTGCGTTGTGATGCCTGCCGGACGAAGAAGCGTGCTCGATGTCTACAACGATATCAGCCGGGCGCTCGTCGCGGGACTCTCGCTCTTCGGCGTTGAGGTGGCGCTGCAAAAGTCCCAGCCGGATTTCCGCGCCGAATACCGCAAGACCGCATCCATTCCCTGCTTCGCCAGTTCCGCACGCTACGAGATCGAGTCGCACGGGAAGAAACTCGTCGGGAGCGCACAACGCAGGTTTACCGGCGGGGAGCGCGATGTCGTGCTGCAGCACGGATCCATTCTCTGTGGCCCTGCCCATTTGACGCTTCCGGAGTATCTCCAATCCACCGATCCTGCTGCGGTCTCCGAAGTCCGTCGAATCCTCCATGACCACACCGTCGATCTTACCCGGATCCTCGGACAGCCGATCGACATCCCGCTCCTCGCGGAGGCCGTGCAGCAGGGGTTCGCGCGGGAATGGCGCATCACCTTTCACACCAACACAACTTTCATGAACGAACTGGGATCGACCCATGCCTGAATTCTTCAATGCGGACCCCGACCCCACCGCCCCGACAAAGCGGCGGGTGATGACCACCAAGCGCATACAGACGATGAAGTCAACAGGCGAGAAGATCGCCATGCTGACCGCGTATGACTACCTCGTCGCAAAGTACCTCGATCAGGTGGGCGTCGACGTCATTCTTGTCGGCGATACGCTGGGCAACGTCGTCCAGGGCCATGAAACAACGCTGCCGGTCACCGTCGACGACATGATCTACCATGCCAAGGCGGTGAAGCGCGCGGTCCATCACGCGCTGATCGTGGTGGACATGCCGTTCATGTCCTACCAGACGAGTATCGATGACGCGGTACGGAATTGCGGCCGGGTAATGAAAGAGGTGGGCGTGGGAGCGGTAAAACTCGAAGGCGGAGGGTACCTTGCGGAAATTGTGCGCCACCTTGTGACGATCGGGATCCCCGTCATGGGGCACCTTGGCCTCACGCCGCAGTCCATCAACCGGTTCGGCACCTACGAGGTGCGAGCCCAGGAGTCCGAAGAAGCCCGACAGTTGATCGACGATGCGAAGACCCTTTCCGAGGCCGGCGTGTTCGCCATCGTCCTCGAGAAGATCCCGGCCCCCCTGGCAAAAGAAGTCACCGCCACGGTAACGGTCCCGACGATCGGAATCGGCGCTGGTCCGCACTGCGACGGGCAGGTCCTCGTCGTCTATGATATGCTCGGTCTCACAGAGGAGTTTAACCCCAGGTTTCTCCGCCGGTATGCCCACCTTGCCGATGACATGCGCACGGCTTTCCGGCAATACATCGCCGACGTCAAAGCGAAGAGTTTTCCCACGTCGAAGGAAAGCTACTGATCTCCAAGGAGCCGCACCGCATGACCGACACCTCCCTCGTCCCGCGGCATCATGGCACAACAACATTGGCCCTCGCACTCCTGTCCGCCTGCCTCCTTCTCGCGCTGCCCGTTCGCGGTCAAACGATTCTTCTCCCGGAACGATGGCATTTCCGGACGGGAGATGATTCCTCCTATGCATCACCCGGCGCCGGCGAAGCGGGCTGGGGAATGCTCGATGTCCCCGATTGGTGGGAGCGCGAAGGATACGACGGGTATGACGGCATTGCCTGGTACCGGGTCCATTTCCAGGTCCCCGAACGCTATGTCGGCAAGTCGATGGTGCTCCTCCTCGGGCGCGTCGATGACGCCGATGAAACCTACATTAACGGCAAACGCATCGGGGGAATGGGGGAATTTCCTCCCCACCCGGTTACTGCCTATAGCCTCCAGCGGCGCTATCCGATCCCGCAAGGATTGCTGAAACGCGAGAACGTCCTCGCCGTCCGGGTCAATGACATGATGGGACCCGGAGGAATTGTCGCGGGGCCGATCGGCATCTCGTCGCCGGAAGATTACCGTCGGGATTACGAGTCTCCCACGCTCATTCGCCGCACATGGAATCGCCTCACCACGACGAACGGGCTTGTCGCAGCGGTCTTTGATGAACGGCGCGGGTATGTCGAGTCCGTACGACCGCATATTTTCCAGGCGTACGATTCCGCGCGGTATGTCAGGCCGTTTGCCTTGCGCGTAACGCCCATCGTCCCGGGAGGGCTCACCGGCGCGGCCTATCTCCAAAACACTCACGTCATTCAGTGTCAGGGGGCCGGTGTGACTGTTGCGCTGTTCTGTCCCTTTACGACCGGAGAGAAGATCTTTTGTGCAGCGATCTCCGGGCCCGGCACAAGAGTGCGCAACACCAGCATGTCCTGGGCAACGACGGAGACTCAACTTCTCGTTGATTCGGTCAGTGTGAAGCTTCCTGCGGGACTGACACGGAAGTACTTTCTGTTCGGGTACATCGATTCGCTTCAAACGGACTGGAGCGTCGTTGAGCGGGCAAAGCGCGCGATCGTCGATGGCAGGGGGCGCCTGGTGGAGGACGAGGTCGCGTGGATGCGCTCTGTCATTGCCCGAGCGCGCGTCCCGGAGGGCATTTCACCGGTTGAACGCAACGTGCTTGAGCAATCGATTTCCGTCCTGAAGATGGCGCAGGTCGGCGATCGTGAAATCCCCGCGGGCGGGAGGGGGGAAATCATGGCCTCATTGCCGCCCGGCGATTGGAACATTGCGTGGGTCCGCGACGGTATGTATGCCGTCCGTGCACTCAACAGACTCGGTATGTTCGCCGAGGCGAAGAAGTATCTCGCCTTTATGCTGGATGCTCCTTCCGGCGGTTACATCCATTACGTCTTCAACGACAAGAAAGATTATGGTGTCGGAGTCCCCTATCAGATTTCCGTATGCCGGTATTTTGGAGGCGGGAGGGAGGAATCGGATTTCAACGATGACGGGCCGAATATCGAACTGGACGGGTTCGGGATGTTTCTGTCTGCGTTCAGCGATTATGTCCAGCGGAGCGGCGATTCCCTCTTTTTTAGAAGCAGGCAGGCGGAGGTCGCATCAACGGTGGCGGATGCGATCCTTCACTGTGTCACCTCCGCCGGCGTGATCCGAAGCGATTCGGGGCCATGGGAAAGACACCTGCCGGGGAAGACGTTTGCGTGGACATCGATCGTGTGCGCGGCCGGCCTGCGGGATTATGGCGAACTATGCGAACGCTTCGGAACGACCGAAGGAGAACACTATCTCCAGTCCGCGCAGGATCTGGTCGATGGCATTCGCCGGAACTTCGTGATCGATGGTCGCCTTGTGAAAGGCAATGCCGAGGCAAACGACCCCGAGAAGTACGATTACTTCGACGGCGGCACCATCGAGGCGTTTTCCTTGAACCTGCTGCCGGATCGGATCCTGTTTGAATCGAATTACGCCGCGTACGAAAAATCTCTGAGGATCGACAGTCCGACGCGAGGATTCTCGAGGATCAATCTGGGCGATGCATATGAAACCGGTGAATGGCTCCTGCTCGATCTTCGCACGGCCTCGGCCCTGAATGCGTTCGGAAGAAAGCAGGAGGCGCGATGGTTCCTCGATTGGGTGACCGCCCATGCATCGAAGAATTTCAATCTCATTCCCGAATTGCTGAACCGGGAGAACGGCAGATATGACGGTTCCATTCCGATGGTCGGCTTCGGATCAGGTGCGTATGTCCTGACGCTCTTTGATTTGTGTGACCACCGGTAGCTGCTTGAGAGTCGGCCGGCCTTTTCGTACCATGGTGTATGTCTGCCTGCAGACCAGTCCACGTTCCTGTTGTGGTGCCCCGTGTTTCCCGCGGATAGCCTGACGACCATTCATGCGTATTCTTGTTTCAAATGACGACGGAATCGATGCCCAGGGGATTTACGCTCTGACGCAGGAACTCCGGACGATCGGAGAGGTGATCGTTGTTGCGCCTGACCGCCAGCAAAGCGCAGTCGGCCATGCGATTACCATGCAATACCCGTTGCGGGCGATTCCGTTTCAGAAAAACGGCGTGCTCTTCGGATATGCAGTGAAGGGAACTCCTGCTGATGCCGTGAAGCTGGCTGTCCGATGTCTCTTGAAAGAGCCCGTCGACCTCCTGATCTCCGGCATCAATCACGGCTCGAACACCGCGATCAACATCCTCTATTCCGGAACGGTCTCGGCGGCGACGGAAGGGACGATCCTGGGGATCCCGTCCATCGCGGTCTCACTGACGACCTATGACGAGGCGGACTTCGGTCCGGCAGCCCGGTTCGCCCGTGAGCTTGCTGAACTCGTCCATGCGAAGGGTCTGCCTGCCGGAACGCTCCTGAACGTCAACGTTCCTGCCGTCCCGGAAGAGAGCATCCGTGGGGTGAAGATCACCAAGCAGGGGAGGTCATCGTGGGATGATACCTTCGATGTCCGGCGCGACCCGGCGAACAGGGAATATTACTGGTTGACCGGCAAGATGAACATTACCGACACCGACCCGGAGACAGACCAGGTGGCGATCAGGGAAAACTTCATCTCCGTTACGCCGATTCACTACGATCTGACAGACCAATCCATGGTGGAACGGCTCAAGCAGTGGGGAATACGCCGGGGGGCAGGAAACCGAATTTAGCGCATACAGCACCGGAGCACCTATGGATTCCCGCATTACCCTTCTTCTCGAATCCTTCGATCGCGCCTACAACCTGTCCTCCTGGCACGGCACCAATCTGCGCGGCTCGTTGAAAGGTGTGACCGCTCTCCAGGCTTCCCGCCGCCCATCCCGCGAAAGGCACAATATCTGGGAAGTTGCCGTGCATTGCAGCTACTGGAAGTATGTTGTCCGGCGAAAGATCCTGGGAGAAGCGAAGGGAAGTTTCCCGCGCAAAGGATCGAATTGGTTTGTCCGACCGGAACGCAGAACGGTGGATGACAAGGCATGGGCTGAGGATCTCCGGCTCCTCGACGAAGTGCATCGGACCCTTCGTGAAGCAATCGCACACTACGACCCGGAAACCCTGGACGTCATTCCGAAGGGGAGCCGCAGGTCGATGCAGGCGATGATTCTCGGCATCGCGGCCCACGATCTGTATCATGCGGGACAGATTCAGTTGATAAAAAAGCTCGTGAAGAGTAAGCAGTAGACAGTAAGCAGTAGGCAGATATCACTGGCGGTTGATGTTGCGTCTCGGAGTCTCCGCGTCTCTCAGTCCCCCACTCCCCCACTCTCCCGCTCTCCCGCTCCCTCTCCCCCCTCACTCGCCTCGTGCGTTTCCGCCACCGCGTGGATCCGCCATCCCCCACCATTTGCCGTACTGTCGGAAGATTGAAGGAGCGTCGCCGACGTGGGAGGTCGGTTCGGTCACGTGACCGAGGAGGCGGAGAGAATCAATGACGGACATGGAGAAATCCGGGTTCTTCGAGGTAGAGTTCTGTCCGGGAGATGCTGGTGATGGAAGCGTGGAGCGTTGATCGCCTGGACGGGGGAGAAGCCGTAGTCGACGATGTTGGAGATCACCTGGAACACGGCGGAGATGATTCTTGGCCCGCCGCTCGCGCCGGTGACAAGAAGTGTCCGGCCTTTCGTGTCGACGACGATGGTCGGAGTCATGGAGGAGAGGATGCGTTTGCCCGGGGCAATGGCATTGGCATCGCCCTGGACGAGACCGAACACATTCGGGCTGCCGGGTTTCGTGGCGAAGTCGTCCATCTCGTCATTGAGCAGGAAGCCCCCTCCGTCTACCGTGACAGCGGAACCGTACAGTAAGTTGAGAGTCGTCGTGAGTGCGACGGCGTTTCCGGCGCTGTCCACGACGGAGAGGTGTGTCGTATTGTTGCCTTCGCGGAACGGCGTCACCGATGACGAGGGGGTGGCATGGTCGGGGGCAATCGTGGCACGTTGGCGGGCAGCGTACGTCTCCGAGAGGAGCGTGTCCAGCGGAACACGGACGAACTCCGGATCGCCGAGCGAACTGTTGCGGTCGGCGAACGCTCGTCGCATTGATTCGGCGACAAGATGAATGGCGATCGGGGAGTGCCATCCGAGACGGGCGAGATCGAACCCGCTGACGATGTTTGCAATGAGGGCGAGGGTGACACCACCGGATGACGGGAGGGGCATGCTGATCACCGTATCGCCACGGTACGCGAAGCTGATCGGCGTTCGCCAGCGCGCGACGTAGCGGGCGAGGTCGTCGCGGGTGATGATGCCGCCATGGGTCTGCATGGTCTGAACGATGCGTTCTGCCGTCGTGCCGGAATAGAACCCGGCCGGGCCTTCGCCGGCGATGCTCCGGAGCACCCGCGCGAGAGCAGGGTTGCGCCAGAGCGATCCCGTTGTGACGGGACTCCCTTCGGGGAGAAACAACATTCTCGAGGCAGGATCGTGAACGAGTCGGGCAGAATCGTCTCTGACCGTTGCGGTGAACCGCGCATCGACGATGAACCCGTTCTCCGCGAGTCCAATTGCCGGGTCGAGAATCTGTTTCCAGGGGAGAGACCCGAATTTTCTGTGTGCTTCCCAGAGGCCCGCGACGCTTCCCGGCACGCCTGATGCAAGACCGCCGGTGAGTGACCGGTCGGTGCTGTTGCCGAGGGCGTCGAGGTACATCGTCCGTGACGCCGCGTGGGGAGCCGTCTCGCGGAAGTCGAGCGCGGCGCGCGATCCGTCTGCGAACCGTGCGACAAGAAATCCTCCTCCGCCGATGTTTCCCGCGGCGGGAAACACGACGGCGAGGGCGAAGGCAGTACCGACGGCGGCATCGATGGCGTTTCCTCCTTCGCGGAGGATCCGGCACCCGACATCAGTTGCGAGCGCAGCGTCGCAGACGACCATGCCCCCGCGGGAAGACGCGGTGGTGGTATCGCAACGGTAGGGCCAGGTTGGGGGGATCGACGACGCGATCGATCGAGGAGGATTTCCGGTTGCCCCTGGAGGCTGGGAGAGCGCGGTTGACGGAGCAGTGAAGTAGGAGACCAGGGCAAGCGAGAAGGCGCAGAGCAGAGATCGATTGGGCATGCGGCGGATTCCAGTATGGCGATGAGGAAAAATAGCGGAGAAGAAGACGAGGTGCAAGGAAGGGCGGGGGAGATGCGTGGCAAAAAAATGGGACGGATTCATTGACAATACGGGTAGAGAATGCTATATTGATAATCCTGCTTCGAGACTGCAGTTGCCTTCAGTGAAGTACAAGAAAGTCTCTCCGGGGTCTTGACTTCTGTTCAATTTCTCGGTATATTATAAGCCCCATTCGAAATGGGGTTTCGCTGAAAGGCGAGAGTTCTTTGACAATTAGTGTGCATAGCCATTAGTCAACTCTGAGCGAGTTGTCAACCTGGCAATCCCTTTTTGCGGGAGCGATCCCGCGGGAAGTGAATCGCCATTCATCAGACTCAACATTGTATGAGACTATACAACGGAGAGTTTGATCCTGGCTCAGGACGAACGCTGGCGGCGTGCTTAACACATGCAAGTCAGGGAGAAAGGGGTAGCAATATCCCGAGTAAACCGGCGCACGGGTGAGTAACACATAGGCAATCTGCCTTTAGGACGGGGATAATTCAGCGAAAGCTGGACTAATACCCGATTATGCAGCGGCACCGCATGGTGATGTTGTTAAAAGCCGAAAGGCGCCTAAAGATGAGCCTGTGTCCCATTAGGTAGTTGGCGGGGTAACGGCCCACCAAGCCTGCGATGGGTAGCTGGTCTGAGAGGATGATCAGCCACACTGGAACTGAGACACGGTCCAGACTCCTACGGGAGGCAGCAGTGAGGAATATTGCGCAATGGCCGAAAGGCTGACGCAGCGACGCCGCGTGGAGGATGAAGTCCGTTAGGATGTAAACTCCTTTTGCAGGGGATGAATAGTCCCTTTCAGGGATTTGACCGTACCCTGCGAATAAGGATCGGCTAACTACGTGCCAGCAGCCGCGGTAATACGTAGGATCCGAGCGTTGTCCGGAATTACTGGGTGTAAAGGGCGTGTAGGTGGGCTTCTAAGTCGGTGGTGAAATCCTGCGGCTTAACTGCAGAATTGCTTCCGAAACTGGAAGTCTTGAGTACGGCAGAGGGAGATAGAATTCATGGTGTAGCGGTGAAATGTGTAGATATCATGAAGAATACCGGTAGCGAAGGCGGTCTCCTGGTCCGTTACTGACACTGAGGCGCGAAAGCGTGGGGAGCAAACAGGATTAGATACCCTGGTAGTCCACGCCTTAAACGATGGGTACTAGGTGCTGGGCCGTAAGGTTCAGTGCCAAAGCTAACGCATTAAGTACCCCACCTGGGGAGTACGATCGCAAGGTTGAAACTCAAAGGAATTGACGGGGGCCCGCACAAGCAGTGGAGCATGTGGTTCAATTCGATGCAACGCGAAGAACCTTACCTGGGTTTGAAAAGCCAGTGACAGCCGATGAAAGTCGGTCTCGTAGCAATACGCACTGGTACAGGTGCTGCATGGCTGTCGTCAGCTCGTGCCGTGAGGTGTTGGGTTAAGTCCCGCAACGAGCGCAACCCCTGCACTTAGTTGCCATCAGGTCAAGCTGGGCACTCTAAGTGGACTGCCTACGCAAGTAGTGAGGAAGGCGGGGATGACGTCAAGTCCTCATGGCCCTTACACCCAGGGCCACACACGTGCTACAATGGCCGCTACAGAGGGCTGCAGAGCCGCAAGGTGAAGCTAATCCCAAAAAAGCGGTCTCAGTTCGGATTGGAGTCTGCAACTCGACTCCATGAAGCTGGAATTGCTAGTAATCGCGTATCAGCACGACGCGGTGAATACGTTCCCGGGCCTTGTACACACCGCCCGTCAAGCCATGGAAGCTGGGGGTACCCGAAACCGGCGCGCCAACCCGCAAGGGAGGCAGCCGACTAAGGTAAAACCAGTGACTGGGGCTAAGTCGTAACAAGGTAGCCGTATCGGAAGGTGCGGCTGGATCACCTCCTTTCTATGGAGTCAACTTCCGCGCAAGCGGAACGACTGCATGAAACGACAACTCGTAACGAGTACTGCTGGTGGTTATGCACACTAAATTTTAAAATTGTTGATGGGCCTGTAGCTCAGGTGGTTAGAGCGCACGCCTGATAAGCGTGAGGTCACTAGTTCAACTCTAGTCAGGCCCACTCAGGTTGTGCAAGGGTCCAGAGCGACCCCCGAAGAATTCAGAATTCAGATATCTGAATTCAGAGTTCTGAACGGGGCTATAGCTCAATTGGGAGAGCGCGTGGTTTGCAACCACGAGGTTACCGGTTCGATCCCGGTTAGCTCCACGACAATTGTGGATGGTGGATTCACAATCCACAATTGAATTGTTCTTTGACAATCAGGATGAGCGTCAGTGATGCGATGCTAGTCGTGGGTTCCGCGTAAACGGAATCGCACAAACGCATTGCCATCACACGCTGAGATCACAGAGGTAATCTGTAATGTTGTCCGTATTCTTATTGATGCACCTGGATAGACATCGGTAGTCAATAAGGATTTTTGGTTAAGTTACTAAGGGCACATGGTGGATGCCTTGGCACCGAAAGGCGAAGAAGGACGTGGTAACCTGCGATAAGCGTCGGATAGGTGGAAACAACCTTTGACCCGACGATCTCCGAATGGGGCAACCCTCCGCCAGTCATGTGGCGGAACTCCGCGCTGAATACATAGGCGCGTGAGAGCGAACAGGGGGAATTGAAATATCTCAGTACCCCTAGGAAGAAAAAGTAACAACGATTCCCTGAGTAGTGACGAGCGAAACGGGAAGAGCCTAAACCGCTTGGTACAGTAAAGGATGCGACCGTTGTACCGGCGGTGTTGTGGGGCGCTTGCTGACCAAATCGCATAGAGGTCGGAGAGTAAGAAACTGTTTCATTAGCCGAATCTTCTGGAAAGTGGAACCATAGGAGGTGAAAGTCCTGTAGGCGAAAATGAAGCAGCTCTCTGGCGAGCGTTCCCAAGTACCACGGAATAAGTGGAAGTCTGTGGGAATCAGCGAGAACCATCTCGCAAGGCTAAATACTCTTCGGTGACCGATAGTGAACAAGTACCGTGAGGGAAAGGTGAAAAGCACTCCTAACAGGAGGGTGAAATAGTACCTGAAACCATGTGCTTACAAACGGTAGGAGCGATCCCGTTGCAGCTTGCTGCGGCGGGAGAGTGACTGCGTGCCTTTTGTTTAATGAGCCTACGAGTTACTCGTACGATGCAAGGTTAAGTCTCTCTAGAGACGCAGCCGTAGCGAAAGCGAGTCTGAATAGGGCGCTTGCCCGTCGCAAGGCGGGATCAGTATCGTGCGGTATACGCGAAACCGGGTGATCTACCCATGACCAGGATGAAGTGAGGGTAAAACCTCATGGAGGTCCGAACCAGTGAGGGTTGAAAACTTCTTGGATGAGTTGTGGGTAGGAGTGAAAAGCTAATCGAACCCGGAGATAGCTCGTACTCCTCGAAATAGCTTTAGGGCTAGCCTCAGGTAAGAGTGTCACGGAGGTAGAGCACTGATTGGGCTAGGGTCGTCACAACGATACCAAACCCAGACAAACTCCGAATTCCGTTGACATGTTTCCTGGGAGTCAGGCGACGGGGGATAAGCTTCGACGCCGAGAGGGGAATAACCCAGATCACCTGCTAAGGTCCCAAAATCGAGGTTAACAGACAAAGGATGTTGGGTTGCTCAGACAACCAGGATGTTGGCTTAGAAGCAGCCATTCATTCAAAGAGTGCGTAATAGCTCACTGGTCAAGCGACCCAGCGTCGATAATTCTCGGGACTAAACCTCGTACCGAAGCAGTGAATTCCATCGCAAGGTGGAGTGGTAGAGGAGCATTCTCTGTGCGATCCCGGTCAACGGGAGTCTTCGGACGAAGGTGCGGCGCGAGCCGTGCTGGAGCGCAGAGAAACGCAAATGTAGGCATAAGTAACGATAATCACTATGAAAAATAGTGACACCGAAAATCTAAGGTTTCCTGAGCAACGTTAATCGTCTCAGGGTTAGTCGGACCCTAAGCTGAGGCCAAACGGCGTAAGCGATGGAAAACAGGTTGAATATTCCTGTACCTGTTTGCAGTCGTCTGACCATAAGGGGTGACGCAGGAGTGAAGACCATCCGTCTGTTGGCTTAGACGGTTTAAGGCCGTAGGGGTCTCGGGTAGGCAAATCCGCCCGGGAGCTATCTCCGAGAGCCGAACAGGATCCCGCAAGGGAACAAACTGGTCGTAATCATGCTGCCAAGAAAAACCTCGTATGGGAGACTGCAGGCAGTCCGTACCGTAAACCGACACAGGTAGATGAGGATGAATGTCCTAAGGTGCTCGAGTGAGCCATGGTCAAGGAACTCGGCAA
>CAVVZZ010000005.1:0-297500 GCA_963752915.1 Ignavibacteriota bacterium | reverse complement strand
ACGGTTCACTCGCTGCCCTCATTGCGTCGGCGCCGAGTGGGGCGACCATCACCTTTGACCCGTCGTTGCATGGTACTGTGCTTTTCGGAAACCCCGACATCCATCGTGATCTCACCATCATCGGGCCGGCCGATGGAAGCATTACCGTCCAGAGCGGCATTGTCTTTCGCATCGACACTCTTATCACCGTTCACATAACAAATCTAATCCTTGCCGGCCCCGGGACCAGCAACGCCTTTGCTGGGTACACTGGAGTAATCAATCGTGGGATCCTCTTTTTGGACAGTTGCACCCTTGTAGGAAACTCAGGCACTTCTGGCGGAGCGATCTTCAACAGTGCCGGGGCAATTTTCAATAGTGGTTCGTTGGCCGCTACGGCATGCTCGTTCACCGGGAACTCGGGCTTGGGAGGGGCGATCTTCAATACAGGGAACCTTCGGGCCTCGTGTTGTTCGTTTATCGGAAATCAGAACAACAGCATGGACTGGAACGGCATCACGCCGGGCGGCGCGATCCTGAATACCGGCGCGGCATCGCTTGTCAATTGCACTATAAGTGGGAACCACATCCAAGCCAAGGAAATCGATCACATTAATTTCACAACCATCTTCCCTGCGTTTGGAGCTGGGGTTTACAATAGCGGAACGCTGTCGATCGTCTACTGCACGATCGTTTACAACAGCCTAACCGGAGCGTATTCAACACTCCCCTCACGAGGAGCAGGAGTCTTCAACAGTGGGACACTCACACTTCTCAATTCGATCATCGCCCTGAATGATTCCGGCATTACCAACTTCACGTACCAAACGGACGTTGATATCGGTGGTCCAACGACCGGTGGGGGACACAACCTCTTTGGAAGGATCTTTACGGACGATTCGAATATCCAGGATCCATCGAATGCAAATCTCTATGGGTCGGTTTCTCAGATGCTTAACCCGCGCCTTGATACGCTGGCGACGCACGGGGGACCCATGGATCTTTGGTCTCTCCTTCCTTTAAGCCCTGCAATCGGCAAAGCCCAAGCCTTGGACTCCATCCCAACGGACCAGCGCAGCTATCCCCGTGGGCTCACTCCTGATATTGGGTCTTACCAGGTCAATCCGGTCTATCCATCGTTGCCGACTGGGCAGGAGCCCATTTCACCATCACGGAATTACATACTGCTAGGGACTACAGACGTTTTCACTTGGTCACGTGGCACTTTGGCTGCGACGTACAGAATTCAAATCGCCGTCGATTCGCTTTTTTCTGAGCTCTTCCTCGACAAGTCAGACCTCCAGGGTAATTCGTTTGAGGTTCGTGGTTTCTCACCCTTGGTGAAGTATTTTTGGCGTGTTGCAGGTATCAATGGCCTTGGTCAGGGATCATTTTCTCTCCCCTCTGCTTTTCAAATCAGCGGACACCCTGACTCCGTGCATTTTGTGACGCCCAGTGGCATGTCGGTCGACACGGACTATGTTCGGGTGATTTGGCGCCGGGCCGATCTTGCCACCTCCTATCACCTTGCGGTGACCTGGACCGCCGGGCCCACTCGCAACTTCATCGTCGTGGACACGACATATCTCCTTGGGCTGAATGATCGTCTGAGTACGTACATAGTGAGCGTCAACGGCGTGAATGCAGAAGGAGACGGTCCGGTGTCTAGCTGGTCTGTCATCGCACACAATCCAGGACTGCCTGATGCACCGCCGTTGGTTTCCCCTCCCGACGGAGCGATTGTCAGCCCGCCTGTTCGGGTGGTATGGAGAGACAACCGCCGTGAAAAGGACCTCGTGGAAACGTACTTCTGGTTCAAACTCAATAGCGACCCTCGTTGGCTGCCGGAAACGATGATCTTTGACGGGAGAGTGAATGACTCCTCGATCACGCTGGCTCAGGTGAATACCGCTGGAACGTACTACTGGCGAGTGTACTCTGTCATCTACCAGACGGGAGGCGATATTACAAGTGCTCAGTTTACGATCGGGCACAGCTCAGACGTATTCGATACTACCAGAAGGACCATACCCGGATCGTACATCATCTATGGTAACTACCCAAACCCTTTCAATCCTGAAACGATCGTGCGATTTGGCATCCCCGAAGCGGCCGAAGTCACACTGCGGGTTTACTCCTCCGACGGACAACTTGTCGAAGAACTCCTTCACCAGACACTGCGTGCGGGTGTATACTCTGTCCCATGGAACGCAACTCGGTGTGCGTCGGGCGCGTACTTCCTGCAGATGCGTGCAGGTAATAGCATGATCGTCCATCGAGCGATGCTCATACGCTGATCATCGGATACTGTCCCTTGACCCGCCCGTCTACCCCTGACGAAACGACGGGAGTGTCTCGAGCGCAAGCGGAACGACCGCGGGCAAATTCACGGCGACGAAGGCGATGCTGCTTGGTCGATGAGCCGACCGCAGCAATGAAAAGCCACGAGTATGAAGAAGGATCCGCGTGGTTCATATTCCGGGCGGTCACCTCCAAGCCCCTGCGTCCCCAGGTCTCCTATCTCCCGACCTGCTCAAGAACCCGTGCCACAATCCGGTCGCACCGGACCAGATCAAAATGATACACGCCCGCATCGTGGTAGAACGTCCCGATGCGGTCTCGCAGCATCTCTTTCGCCCTGTTCAGGCGGACTTTCACATTCCCAGGACTGATGCCGAGAGATTCGCTCGTCTCTGCGATACTCATCTCCTCGATTTCCCGCATCATAAACACTGACCGATACTTCACCGGCAACGTGTCAATTGTCTGCTCGAGAATCGTCCTCAGTTCGTCATTCATAACAGTCTCTGCCGGATCTTCAATGTGCGGCGATGGAAGTTGCACATCGGAATGCTCTTCAACTGCCGAATAGACCTCCAGCGGACGGAGTTTTTCCTGATCCCGTCGTTTCCGTAATGCTTCATTGATCACGATCCTCGTGAGCCAGGTGGAGAATTTGGACCGGCCCTCGAAGCTCGCAAGGTGTTCATACGCGTTGATATAGGCCTGCTGAACAACTTCCTCAGCTGCATCTGCATCACGGACATACGCGCGGCTGATTCTGAAGAGCCTTTGGTTATGCCGCCGCATGATGATTTCGTAGAGCTCCTTCTCTCCTGCCAGGACACGAAGGGCGATTTCTTCATCCGTGATGATTTCGGTACAGACGGCCGGCTCTGCCATAAGCGTTGCATCCCCGGGTGTGTGGAAACAGTGTCTTCCTATTGGAGGTGTACAGTCCGGAAAGGTTACAAACTCTTTCGCTGTAACTATTCAGGCCTTCCTCCCTCCAATATGTAAACACACTTCTCACAACATCTATAGCCGGAGGACATCCGCAATGAACACCGTGACAGCACAGACAAAGACGTTTGCGCTCGCTCAAGAAAAGGGAGATCCGCTCGCAGACAGGACAACGACGAACCTGGAAACGGCCAACCTCGCCCGAATATGGACAATCCTGCGCTTTACATACGGTCTCGTCCCGATAGTGGCGGGTCTCGACAAATTCACCAACCTGCTTACAAACTGGGAAAACTACCTCAGTCCGCAGGTCCTGGCCATCATCCCGATCAGCGGGCATGGATTCATGACCATTGTCGGATGCGTGGAAATCCTCGCAGGGCTTCTGGTGTTCGCACGGCCGCGCATCGGCGCTTTCGTTGTCGTGGCCTGGCTGACCGCGATAGCCCTGAGTTTGATCGTCGGTGGGCATTACTTCGATGTCGCTGTGCGCGATCTCGTCATGGCAATCGGGGCCTTCACGCTTGCGAGCCTCTCCCCACGTGCGGAACGGCAGAGTGCCGGCGAAGCGCACTAGCCAGCAACTCATACATTTTTCACGGAGATGATCATGAAAAAACTCGTTCTCTTAATCGCCCCACTCCTCCTGCTTTGGGTTGTGCCGTTCGGGGCATCCGCAGGATCGCCGCAGATAGGTCGGTCCGATTTTCGGGATGCGATGCGCAAACTCTGGGAGGATCACATTACATGGACGCGGCTCTATATTGTCAGCGCGATTGCGGATTTGCCGGACAAAGGTCCGACAGCTCAGCGACTGCTGGCGAATCAGTCCGATATCGGGAATGCGATCAAACCATATTACGGGGATGCGGCTGGCGAGAAACTTACGACGCTGCTCAAAGAACACATCACAACGGCGGCAGAGGTCGTCGCAGCCGCGAAGGCAAACAACGCTGCTGATCTTGATCGAGCGACGAAGCGCTGGTACGCGAATGCGGATTCCATTGCGTCATTCCTGAGCTCTGCGAATGCCGCGAATTGGCCCCTGGAAGAGATGAAGTCCATGATGCATGAACATCTCAGGGTGACGACCGCTGAGGCAGTTGCCCGCCTGCGGAAGGACTGGAGCGCCGACATTGCCGCATACGATAGTGTCCACGTCCAAATCCTAATGATGGCAGATATGCTGTCCCAGGGCATTGCGAACCAGTTCCCGGCGCGTTTCAACTGACGCTCCGATACGTGACCTCGACAAGAGGAGATTGCCAAAGCGCCGGAACGCGGTGGCTGGCCGCAGCAATGAGTATCGCTGGTCAGCCATCATGCTTTCGGCGCGATGTTCTTGTTCGTGCGGAACAGATTTTCTGGATCCCATTTCCGCTTGATTTTCGCCAGCTGCTCGTAATTGCTCCCATACGCCGCGCGCGTCCTGTCGTCGCCTTCATCCTCCGTTTGAAAATTGATGTAAGTTCCGCCAGTCGAATAGGAACGCATATCCTCCCACGCTTCACGCGCCCAGGCAATGTTCTCGCGATCCTTTTCGGCGGACTCCCATGCGGCGGTAATATTTAGGGCAAAGGCCGCATCCCGGTTCCCGGCGGCGGAATGTCCCTGCGGCAATTGATTCAACGCCCCCTGAATCGGGAAGAGAATAATCGACGAGTGTGAGGAGGAGATCCGTGCGGCGTGGGCGATGATCTTCGGCATGATGCCGGGATCGAGGCCAGGAAGGTACTCCGATTTCCAGTAGTAGCGCCGGCCCTTCGGCTGCGTCAGGTCCAGAATGGATTGTTGAGACACATACGATCGACGGCTTAGGATGTCCCCAACAGGCTTGCCGAACTTCTTCACGCGTTCAAGATAGCCCTCCGCCTCTGCGACGGGTCCTGAGTGACAAACGACAAGTGCGAAGATCGGTTTGCCGTGGATTTCCTTTGGCAACCATGGTGCAGGGGGCGCCGGGCGCAGGACGGCGGCACACGCGAGTTCGGGCGGTGCCTCGAGCGTTAGTGTCCGGTACATCTCGAAGGCGGCTGAAGTTTCTTCTGCCCGCCACGCGATCAGACCGCCGGCGATCTCCGGTCCTACGGGATAAAGCCGGTATTCGAAATCAGTGACGATCCCAAAATTCCCCCCTCCTCCGCGCAACCCCCAGAGGAGGTCGGCGTTTTCCTTCTCGCTCGCCCGGACGATGCGGCCTTCGGCGGTCACCACCTCTATCGAGAGAACATTGTCGCAGGTCCAGCCAAACCGGCGAGTCAGATATCCAAACCCTCCCCCGACTGTCAAGCCGGCGATGCCGGTGTTGGAGACGAAGCCGAGGACGGCGGCGAGGCCGTGGAGCTGCGTCTCGCGGTCAACATCGCCGAGAAGGCATCCCGGTTGCGCATGGGCGATGCGGGAGACAGGGTCGACCCAGACGCCGCGCATCAAGGACATATCGAGCATCAAACCGCCTTCACACACTGCGAGCCCGGCAATGTTATGCCCGCCACCTTTGATGGAGATTGGAAGCTTGTGTGTTCGCGCGAAATTCACGCAGGCCACGATATCGGCGACACCCAGGCACCGCACGATTGCCGCAGGATGCCGATCGATCATGGCATTCCAGATGTGACGGGATTCTTCGTACTCTGTCTGGCCCGGAAGGAAGAGCGGGCCGCGCAGTTGTGCCTTGAGGGGATCAAACACGGTGCCTCCTGTACGGATAGGGATCCGTCGACAAAACGATGCGTCGGTCGCTGAAGTTCCGGACTGCAACGTCCTTGTCTACTCTCCATTCTTGCACTTGGTGCTCGACTTTCGTTTCATTCTTTCATAACTCGCGGAGCAAGAATGAAACACGTCATCTGTTTCGTCGTGATGATGATCTCCATAACGCTTGTCCAGGCGCAATCCCTCGATGTAACCTTCTCCGTCGATGTGTCTCGGGATACGGCGAGCATAAGCCCGTATATTTACGGATCGAACGCCGGTACGGTGGATGCCGGCCTTGGCATCACCGCGCGACGGCTGGGCGGGAATAGAATGACGGGGTATAACTGGGAAAACAATGCGTCGAACGCCGGTGCCGACTATCTCCATTCAAGCGACGACTACATGACGTGGGTGTTCGGGATCCCGTATTCCCTTGAAAACATCCCGGGAATTACGTTGACTGCCTTCCATGATTCCTCGATCGCGCAGGGATGCTATTCGCTTGTGACCCTCCCCGCTGCCGGCTATGTCGCGAGGGACAAGAACGGGACGGTGACCGCGGCCCAGACGGCCCCGTCATCCCGGTGGCGACAGGTTGTCAACGTGAAGGGCTCGCCATTTGTGACAACGCCGGATACGTCCGATGGCAACGTGTATGTTGATGAAGAAGTCAATTTTCTTCTGGACAGGTACGGACCGGCCTCAGGGACAACGGGCGTGAAAGGCTATGACATCGATAACGAACCAGCACTCTGGCCCAGCACGCATCCACGGATTCATCCGGATACGGTTCTCTGCAAAGAACTGATTGCAAAGGTCGCTGCGGCCGGAAGAGCGGTGAAATCTGTCGATCCTTCTGCAGAGGTCTTTGGAGGGGTCTTCTATGGGTTCAACGAATACTACAATTTTCAGAATGCCCCGGACTGGAAATCCTACAAGTCGTTTGAGAACTTCGCGGCTGCTCTCCTCTCAAATTTGCGTGATTCATCTCTCGCCGCCGGTCGCCGGCTCATGGACGTTCTCGACATGCACTGGTATCCCGATTTGTACGTGCCGGTGGGGAACGAAAACGTTGATTCGCTCACCGTGTATAATCGAGTGGAAGCACCGAGGACGCTCTGGGATTCGGCGTACGTCGAGAACGGGTGGATCGGGCAGTGGTTTCATCCCCAGAGTGCGGCGATCCTCCGAAAGACCCAACGCATCATCCGTCAACAATATCCCGGAACCAAACTCTCTGTATCGGAATTCAACTATGGAGGGTCGACGGATATCTCGGGGGCGGTAGCAATCTCGGACGTCCTTGGAATTTTCGGCGAGGAAGGGGTCTACTTGGCCAGCTATTGGGGAGACATCACGGGGTTTATCGCTTCCGCCTATCGGATGTATCGCAACTATAATGGCTACGGAGGGAAATTTGGAGATGTCCATGTGTCCTCAACAACGTCGGACAACCAGAATAGTGCGGTTCATGCAGCGCTGGATTCACGGAACGGAGGGGTCGTCCACATCATTGCGATCAACAGGAATCTCAGCAGGACCATTGCAGCCCATTTTGACGTGACTTCGGCCGCCCGTCTTACCTCTGCGGGAGTCTATGCGCTCCATTCCGGCAACACCCAGATCCTCGTTCTCCCTGGGATTGCCTCCATCCAGGGAAATCAATTCACGTTTGACTTGTCACCCATGAGCGTGTACCACTTCGTGATTTCGACGCAGCCCTCGTCCGTCGACATCGCGCAGGCTCCCGTGGAGTTCTCGTTGGAGCAAAACTATCCGAACCCGTTCAATCCAACAACAGTTATCAGTGTATCCGTCCCGCCTATGGCGGGACGAGACGGGCAGTGGAGAGTGGACAGTGACGTTCGTCTGGTCGTCTATGACGTTCTGGGTCGGGAGGTTGCGACGCTCGCCAATGGCCGCTACCCGGCGGGAAAATACTCGTTCCCGTTTGATGCGACCGGACTCGCTAGCGGAACGTACTTCTATCACCTTACGGCAGGGAGCTATTCAGACACCAAGGCGATGATGCTCATCAGGTGACAGGTGTCAGCTTCTTCTCTGGCTGCATTTGCCGCTCTTCGCCGGCACACCTGCTTGCGATCAGGGATCTACCGGGTTCGAGAAGACGAAGTCCCTATGTTCAAGTTGTCGCGGACAAGCTGAGGTCCATTCCATATAGTCGCTCCCCGATCCATAACACAACACCCTACCGCAACGGATACATACCCTTTTCCGGATGTCGCAACATTTTTCGCCTTTTGGCTAAAAATGATCAATCGCCCTGCAATTTTGAACTGCTCGGCATCCCGAATCTTCAAAAGTCGCTTGAAACCTACCAAATATTGAGGTTTTGATGCCAGACTTGCAGATTTCCATGGCACCGTTGTTGCACGTTCAGGTACAATCTCAATGGCCGATCGAATACGGGCAAGAGGGGGAGACGATCTGTCGCTCGTTCAGAGAGAACCACTTACCCTCAGAGTTGCATGCAACAGAACTCGCACACCGAACCCGATCAGCATCGTACTGCTGAACGGGAACCACGACCCGCCACCATCGATTATCATCAACTTCTCTTTGGTGTCGGGGACATCATCTACAGCTTTGATCCCGATACCGACGAATATCTATATGCCAGCCAGAACTTCGAAGAGCTTCTAGGCTACTCCGACGCGGATGTCCGTTCGATGGGCGGGCGCAAAGCGTTCCTTTTACAAGCGATTGCAGGAGAGAACGGTTCCGATATTGCGAGAATCCTCGCAAAAGGAAAGAACCACGTCGATGCGGGAATCCACTGCAACGAGTGGTGGTTCCGCCGAAAAGACGGGAACCTGGTTTGCTTCGAGGATCGATGGTTGCCGATTATCATCGACGGAAAGGTCAGCCGGATCGACGGGATCATGCGGAACATCACCGACCGAAAGCTCTCCGAAGAATCCGTGCAAAACGACCGGATTTTCTTACGGACATTGATTGACAACCTGCCCGATGCGATTTATGTCAAGGACCTTTCCTGCCGGAAGACGATTGCGAACACCACCGATGTCCACAATCTGGGATGCTCGTCAGAAAGCGAGGTCCTGGGAAAGGACGACTTCGCATTCTTCCCGAAGGAAACTGCGGAGCATTTCTACGAAGATGATCAGATGGTCCTGCGGACAGGTGCCCCTGTGATCAACAGAGAGGAATATTTCGTGGGGAGTGGGGGGGACAAACGCTGGCTTCTCACCAATAAACTACCTCTCCGCAATGAACACGGTGAGATCACCGGCCTCGTCGGTATCGGCATCGACATCACGGAACGGAAGCGGGCGGAGGATGCGCTCGCGGCCCGCAACGAAGAGCTTGACCGCGCCCGACTGGTCGCGGAAGACCAGGCGCGAGAACTCGAGGTGCAGGCAGATGAGCTGCGGGCTGCACGCGAGGCGGCACTCGAATCGTCACGGTATAAATCGGAGTTCGTCGCGAATATGAGTCACGAGATCCGTACGCCGATGAACGGGATCATCGGAATGACGGGACTCCTCCTTGCCACACCACTCAGTTCCGAGCAACGGGAATATGCCGAGGTCATCCACAAGTCGGGTGAGATTCTTCTGAATATCATCAACGATATCCTCGACTTCTCGAAGATCGAGGCGGGGAAGCTGACCATGGAGCACCTACCATTTGAGCTGCGGGAGGTCCTCGAAGAGACTGTCGATCTCCATGCGCAGGCTGCAAAAGTGAAGGACCTGGAACTGACCTGCTTCATCGCGTCCAATGTCTGCACGTCGCTGTTCGGCGATCCCGGGAGGATTCGCCAGATCGTCACGAATCTCCTCGGCAATGCGATCAAGTTTACCTCGCGTGGGGGCGTCCATGTGGAGGTGACCTCCAGCAAGGAAAGCGAAAAGGAATCTGCGATAGTCATTTCTGTCCGTGACACAGGGATCGGAATCTCGGCTGAGAATCAGCGAAAACTCTTTCAGCCGTTTACACAGGCCGACGGGATGACGACCCGACGTTTTGGCGGGACCGGCCTCGGACTCACCATTTCCAAGCGACTCTCAGAGATTATGGGCGGATCGATCACGATGGAAAGTCTGGAAGGGTCCGGCAGCACGTTTCGGGTGTCGCTGACGTTGGAAAAGCAATCGAATGTTCACCACGCGGTTTCGATACCGGAAATCGGCGGGATGAATGTCCTTGTGGTCGACGACAACGAGACCTCGCGGATGATCCTGCATCACCAGCTGACGTCGTGGAGGATCGATCACAGCATTACCTCGGGGGCCAAGGAGGCGATGGCGAACCTCCAGTCCGCAACACAGCGTGGGAGGCCGTTCACGCTCGCCATTCTCGATATGCAGATGCCCGATATCGACGGCATCATGCTGGCACGGATGATCCGGAACGATACCACGATTACGCCGCTGAAGCTTCTCATGCTCTCCTCCAGCGGGGAAGCCACCCGGGATCTCCTGACCAAAGCCGGCCTTGACGCCTATCTGAAGAAACCAGTCCGCCAGTCCGCCCTCCTCGACTGCATAGCGAGCCTTGTGGGGATGAGCGACCTGAGAATCAAACAGAAGACTCCGGGGATTGCGGAACCCGCACCGCTTATCGTGGCGACGATGGAGAACGTCCGTATCCTCGTGGTCGAAGACAATGCCGTAAACCAGAAGGTCGCGAAACGCATGTTGGAGAAGGCCGGCTGTCAGACCGATATTGTCGGGAATGGCTTCGAGGCGATTGAGGCGGTGGAATCGTTGCCGTATGACCTGGTCTTCATGGATTGCCAGATGCCGGAAATGGATGGCTTCGAAGCGACGGCACAGATTCGGAAACGGCAGACAGGCGACCAACGACTCCCGATTATCGCGATGACGGCGAACGCGTTGACAGGGGACAGGGAGCGTTGTCTCGAAGCCGGCATGGATGACTACATCGCGAAGCCGGTCAAGCCGGCAGCTCTTTATTCGATGATCACCAAATGGCTCCCGGAGAAGAAGAAAACGCCGTAACTCCGTGACCCGAACGGCCAGACACCCACGCCGAAACCAGGTACTGCCAGGTTCTCCAGGGCCTGAAGGAATGCAACGAACGATTCTCACGTAATCGTTTGTACCCTCATCCCGTGGACCTGTTCCGCATCGCAGAAACGCCGCGGCAATTCTCGACTCACACGCCAACCTTCGAACGCACCTGCCGCAAACGATCACCGACCTCGATCTCGAGACCATGAAGGTCATCCTGGATCCGGTGTCCCCAGGATCTCCTGAGCCGATTGGTCGCGTGACTTTCCGGGGGATTCTTCGTATCATAAAAGAAACCCTCCAACGGCCATGGCCTTCAGACTTCTCGTCGGCGTGCTCACCGCCGTCCTGCTGGCGGTAGTACTGTTCACCTTCTACAATTTTGCCGGTTCTCCCACCGACGAAAATCTCTTTAGCGATATCCCCGGCCATCTGGCATTCCGACATGGTGAACCACGGTTCGTCGGGACGTGGGAGCCGCTAGCTTCGATCGGTCGCATGGGAAGCAACCGTCTCACGGACTCCGTCCGGGCGGGCGATTTGCTTGTCCTGTTGAATGGTCACAGCGTTCCCTCAAAACCGAAACTGAAGTCTCTGGGACCCGCACTTTCGGCGGACTCCATGGTATCGCTCTATGTGCTCCGTCCGTCAACGCGACTTGGGAGCACGATGCGGGTGCACGCGTCGGCGATCAGCGAGAGCCTCTTTACGGAGATACCGAAGGGCGCCCTCGTCATCTCAGTAACGGGAGGAGGGGCGTCCGATCGCGCGGGAATGCGCGTCGGAGATATCATTGTCATGATCAACGGGGATACGTTCAGCAACGCGCAGGAAGGTGATGTTCTGCTTCGGCGTGCGCAGAGCGGACACGTTATCATCTACGACGTCCTGCGAGACCTGGTCCCGATGCCGCTTCCGGTGACGCTGGCGCGTTTCGGGTTCCCGCTGTCGCTTCTTCTCCTGAGCATCAGCGGGCTGGTCTTCATGGGGATCGGCAGCTTCATCGGTCTCAAGCGACCGGACATGTTACCCGCCAGGCTCCTGAGTCTGGGGTATATCACCCTGGGTTTTGTTATTGCGATTGTCGGAATCCGGCGCGAACCTGATCTGTCGATCTTCATCGCCGGACGATGGATTGCGATGGTGGTCTCGTCGTTCCTTGGCATTGCCTTCGCGTGGCATGCCTCTCTGATGTTTCCTTCAGAGAACAAGGAGGCGCTGCGAAAGCCCTGGCTCGTGCGGACAGAATATCTCCTGGCGGTGGCCTTGTGTGCATTCACCGTGGTGTTGGGGGCGAAGGGTTTCCTGCAGGGCGCAGTCGAGGTGCTCACGCTCGGAGTATTGGTCCTCGTCCTGGTGCTCTACGGATCGATTGCCCGGTTCACGAACCGGAAAGGGGTCGACGCAGCCTCCCGAGAACGCCGGAGAATCATCAAGGTCACCGGGATCAGCGTCGGAATCATCAACACGATCGTGGTCGTCGCGCTCCTCCTCACGAACAATTTCGACCAATGGGGGTTTATCGGCATCCCGCTCCTTCTCATCCCTCTCGCTACGATCTATACGATCGGGCGATACCGGCTGCTCGGGATGACGCTGAGAATCAAGCGAACCATTCAATATGTCTTGACAAGCGTCCTGTGGGCCGCGTTGGTCATCAGCGTTGGCCTGACCCTCGTCACCTATTCTCTCGCGGTCCCTCTGCACCTTCCTCAGGTCACGATTCATGGCCTGTCCATCGAGGTGTCGGATGCCTCCGTTCTCCCCGGGGAATCCAACGGGGTGGAGCGTTTGCTCTTCGTTTGCTTTGGCCTTCTTGCGTGGATCGGAATTTCGAGAGTGCGGAAAGTCGGCCAGAAGAGAATTGACCGTCGGTTTGACCGGACGCAGTATGATTATCGCCAGGCCCTTGCAGACGTATCGACGGTTCTTTCGACGAACCTCAGCATGACCGCCCTGGGAAAGGGAATTGTCGCACGGCTTGTAGACCTGATGAAACTTCGCCGTGCGGCAGTGTTTTTCTTCAAGGATGAGAAAGTCTGTTGCTGCCGCGAAGTTGAAGGGATCAAAATCGGGGAATGGGCCGAATTCTGCCTGAACCAGGAATCCCTCATCGCGATGGCCGCCGGACAGGCTGCAGGGCCGATCGGGGCTGATGCCCTTCCTGCACCCTTGCGTGTCGAGTTCAAGCGGTTCCAGTTCGAGCACATCATTCCCGTCCGGTCCAAGGAGCGCTTGATCGCCGTCCTCGTCCTCGGAGAAAAACTCTCGGAAGCGCCGTTCACCGCGGAGGACATTGATTTCCTCGCATCGGTTGCGCTGCAGGCCTCCGTCGCGATTGAAAACGCGTTCCTGTATGAAGAGCTCGCGGAACAGGAACGCCTCAAACAGGAGCTCGAGATCGCCCGGCGCATCCAGCTGGCATCCCTCCCGCAGTCTACCCCGGCCATACCGGGACTGGATATTGCCGGGCGTTCCCTCCCGGCCCTCGAAGTCGGCGGTGACTTTTTCGATTATCTCGAGGGGAAGAACGGGTCCGTGACGGTCATCGTCGGCGACGTCAGCGGCAAAGGGACGTCCGCCGCGCTCTACATGTCGAAGATGCAGGGCGTCCTCCGTTCGCTGCATACGTTCGTTGATTCCCCCCTGGATCTGTTCCGCCGCGCGAATTCGCTCCTTGGTCAGGGAATGGAGAAGAGCTCATACGTCACGGCACTCGGGGCAAAGTTCAATCCGACGTCCCACGTTGTGAGTGTTGCGCGGGCCGGCCACCTTCCACTGTTCCGGTTCGACGCCAGGACGAAAAAGCTCGAGAAGCTTGTCCCGAAGGGGATCGGTCTGGCGCTTGACCAGACGGAGAAGTTTGCCGCCGAGCTGGAAGAACGGACCTATCCCTGCAACCCCGACGATGTGTTTGTGCTTATTTCTGACGGGATCACAGAATCGATGAACCCCGCCGGGGAGCAGTACGGCGACGAACGGGTCGAATCGGTCCTGATGGCGAATGTCCATGCAAGCGCTACAGAGATCCGTGACATGCTCCTGGAGAGCGTCCGGACGTTCGCGGGGTCCGAGGTTCAGCACGACGATCAAACGATCGTGGTCGTGAAAGTTGTTGACAGTTCTCAGGACATTGTTTCACGCGACTGAGAGGATTCCACCATGAAGACGACATCCGTGGTTTCAAAAGTGGTGTTGCTGGGATCGCTGGTCCAGTTTGGCTGCGCGGTCTCGGAGCGCGTCTATCTGCAGGATGCGTCCGTCACGGCGCCGACGGGGAATCTGCCTGTGCGGCTGGCGCAGGACGTTCAGCCCGGAAGGCTTACCATCTCCCCCTCGCTCACCCTGACGCAGCGCGTTACGACCGATGCAAAGATCCCGGGTTACAGCCAGGTGGACGGACGGGGACAGTATGTTGCGGACACGGTCTTCAATACCGATGGGACCGTCGAGTTCCATCCGGGGACAAACTCGTATCCGTTTACGGGAGCGAACTTTCATTGGAAGACCCCGGCCATCAACGCGATGCTCTCGATGGACTACACCTTGAGTAAGGCAGTGGCACTCGAGGGAGGAATTTGCTACGCGTCGGGCGAAGGGACCGACTTATGGGGAGGGCACATTGGCTTTGGCCTGATGTCGGAAGGAGAGGTGCTCGGCATGAGAATCAGTGTCGGATTTCAATGGACCCCGACGTGGTACGACGTGAACTCAGCCGTGGAGACCGCATTCACACCGATTTTTTCCTCCCACACGACAACGTACACGGCGTTCTATGAAGACACCGGAGCCGGGAGCCCCTTTGGCTGGTACGCGGGAATGACGTTGAACACGCGCGTGCCGGACTGGTGGGCCCAGCCGTTCGTGAACCTGACGCTGTCCCGGGAACGGTTCTTCTCCTTTGAGCCAAGCCATACGGTGATCTTCCCACCGTGGACAACGGTGGATCACAGTTCCGTCACGACCGTCGAGGCTTCCGCCGTCTTGTTCCTCGTCTCACCCGGAGTCTCGCTGGAGGTTGGGCCTTCACAGCATGTACTTCTCGGCGCGCGCCTCGCGTTTGCGCCGGATCTTGTCAACCAGGACGGGTCTGCGATGCCGACACGCACGTGGGTCTCTCCGTTTATCCAGATCGACCTGGGACTGTAAAGGAAAAGGCGTCCCGTTCCCGGGGACGCCTCTTTCATGGACTCATGCTGTCCCGTGAACGTCAGGAGACTCCTGCCGGTTTTTCCTCCTGTTTCTCGTCGCCCTTCGATTCGGGGAGGATCGCGCTGAACTTCAGCTCGTCCTTCTTCTTGTTCACCCGCGCCCGAATTTTCGTCCCCTCGGGATAACTCCCCTTCAGGATCTCCTCGGCGATCGCATCCTCGACGTAGCGCTGTAGCGCCCTGCGCAAGGGGCGCGCTCCGAACGAAGGGTCAAATCCCTTGTCCGCAAGAAACTCCCGCGCCTGCTTGTTCAGCGAAACCGCTACTCCCATGGCGCTGACACGCTTCATCAGATCCTGCATCTGGATGTCGATAATCTCCAGAATGTGCTTCTTCTCCAGCGAATGGAAGACGATCGTATCGTCGATCCGGTTCAGGAACTCCGGATTGAACACCCGCTTTAAGGCGTCTTCGATGGTCGACTTCATCGAGCCATGATCGGCGGTGGGGGACGATGTTCCGAACCCGATACCCCCGCCCCGTTTCAAATCGCGCGTACCGATGTTTGACGTCATGATCAGGATCGTGTTCTTGAAGTCCACTTTCCTGCCAAGACTGTCGGTCAGGACCCCGTCATCAAGGACCTGAAGAAGAATATTGAACACGTCGGGGTGGGCCTTCTCGATTTCGTCCAGAAGAACGACCGAGTACGGCTTGCGCCGGATTTTCTCCGTGAGCTGTCCCCCTTCCTCATATCCGACATACCCCGGAGGGGCGCCCACGAGCCTGGAGACGGAAAACTTCTCCATATACTCGCTCATGTCGATCCGCACGAGCGCTTCCTCTGTATCAAAGAGGTAGCGGGCAAGCGCCTTCGCCATCTCGGTTTTTCCGACGCCAGTCGGCCCGAGGAAGATAAACGACCCGATCGGACGTCGCGGGTCCTTCAACCCTGCGCGCGTTCTCCGGATAGCTTTCGAGAGTTTCTCAATGGCCTCGTCCTGTCCGATGACCTGGGTCTCCAGCGCCTTCTCCATCTGCAGAAGTTTCTCGGACTCCGATTGCGCGATCTTGCTCACCGGGATCCCGGTCATCATCCCGACGACGTCCGCAATGTGCTCTTCGGTGACGTCGTGCACCGCCTTCTCCGACTGGTGCTCCCATTCACGCTTTGCGATCTCGAGGTCGTTCAGGAGTTTCTTCTCGAGATCGCGCAGGCGTGCGGCCTCTTCGTAATTCTGAGACTTCACCACGCTGTTTTTCGACTGTTTGATCTTTTCGACTTCGCCCTCGAGGGCCACGATCTCCTTCGGAACGTGGATGTTCGCCAGGTGCACGCGGGCACCTGCTTCATCCATCACATCGATCGCCTTGTCGGGAAGGTACCGGTCGGTGATATACCGGTCACTGAGCCGCACCGACGCGTCGATGGCTTTCGCCGAGTAGCGGACGCCGTGGTGATCTTCGTACTTGTATTTGATGTTGGTAAGGATCTGTATCGTTTCATCGACAGTCGTGGCATCGACCATGATCTTCTGGAAGCGCCGGTCGAGCGCGCCGTCCTTTTCGATGTACTGACGGTATTCGTCGAGGGTGGTCGCCCCGATGCACTGCAGCTCGCCGCGGGAAAGCGCAGGCTTGAACATGTTGGACGCATCGAGAGAGCCGGACGCACCGCCAGCGCCGACGATCGTGTGCAGCTCGTCGATGAACAGGATGACATCCTTTGCCTTCTCGAGCTCATTCATCACGGCCTTCATCCGCTCTTCAAACTGTCCGCGGTATTTGGTCCCGGCAACAAGGGCCGCGAGGTCGAGGGTCACGACACGCTTGCCGTGCAGCACCCGGGAAACCTTCTTCTGGACGATCCGCATCGCGAGACCTTCCGCAATGGCGGTCTTCCCGACTCCGGGCTCGCCGATCAGAACAGGGTTGTTCTTCTTCCGCCGGCTGAGCACCTGCGCAACCCGTTCGATTTCCTTTTCCCGTCCGACGATGGGATCGAGCTTGTCCTCCACCGCCATCCGAGTAAGGTCGTGACCGAAATTGTCCAGGACCGGGGTCTTGGATTTCTCGGGTTTTTTCTCCGGTGCCGGTGCATGTGCGGGGTTCGACGGTTTTCCGCTGATAATATTGTCCAGTTCTCCCTTGACGGTGTCGTAGTGGATATTGAACTGATGCAGGATCTGCGCGGCAATGTTGTCGTCGTCTCGAAGCAACGAGAGGAGGAGGTGCTCTGTGCCGATCACCTCGGACTTATAAAGCTTCGCCTCCAGGTACGTGATCTTGAGGACCTTCTCCGCCTGCTTTGTCAGGGGGATGTTCCCGATGGTGAGGGTCCCGCCGGATGTCCGCACAGTGTCTTCAATGGACTTCTTGAGCTTGTAGAGATCAACACCAAGATTTCGAAGGATCTTGACGGCGATCCCTTCCCCTTCCCTGATGACACCAAGAATGAGGTGCTCCGTCCCGATATAATCGTAACCCAGGCGAAGAGCCTCCTCGCGGCTTAGTCGGATAACTTCCTGAACTCGATTGGAAAAATTCCCTTCCATCTGGATCCCTATTTCATAATGGATGCGACGCTGTTACCCGGGCTTCTATAGAATCAACACTTGCCGGTTCCTCGCCGGTTCCTTTGGCGCCCGATGGGAGCTTCCTCGCATCTGAACGCCGATGGTGTGGTGAAAACCGGTGAGAGGCGTGCCGCCATGGCATCGCAAAAGCAATATAGAGAATCCTCCGACCCATGTCAAATGTTTGAATTCAGGCGGGAAAGGACACCTTTTCAGCTGTTCCTGAGAGACGGGCACATATCGCGAGAATTCCCACGGTGGAGAAAGGACACCGGTAACAGGTGTACACGTAGCGTGCCAATAGAAAGAGATCCAGATGAGCGGAAGCTACATCAGCCGGAATCGGCCGCCCTGATAGATGATCAGGATGCACGACACAATCCAGAGCAACCCCGTAACAAAAATCACGCGATCCGTGGTAACCAGGTTCGTGGGGTTTTCTGTTTGGGTCGAATGATGTGTGAGAAAGAGATAACGAAAAATGCCGTAGCAGACCAGGATGGTGGTATAGATCAGTTTTTCCGTTCCGAACATTTCCACCGTGCGCGGCGCAACGGTGTAAAGCGCGTACGAGATGAGCGCGCCCGCGCCGGTGATGGTGATCATCTGGTCGAGGAACGTCACGTTGTAGGAAGAGAGGACGGATCGCGGCGCATTAGATCCTTCATCTTCGATCCTCAGGATCTCCGCCCGACGCTTGCCGAATCCAAGGAACAACGAGATGAAAAGGGAACAGAGGACCAGCCAACTTGACACGGTGACCCGGATAGCAAATGCTCCTCCGATGACCCGCAGCATGAATCCCGCAGCGATAATGAAGACATCGAGGAGGACGACACGCTTCAGCCGGTAGGTATAGAGCATGTTCAGCACGACATAGGTCGCCACAACGGCGATGAACCGGACATCCAGGGTCACCGTCAGCCCGATCAGAACAACGACGAGGGCCGCGGCGAACCAGAGGGCCTGAGGCACGCTGAGGGCTCCGGAAGCCACCGGCCGGTTCCTTTTTTCGGGGTGCAACCGGTCGTCCGGAGCGTCGACCACGTCGTTGACAGCGTACACCGCACTCGCAGCGACGTTGAACGCAAAAAAGGCCTGTAACGCGAGGAGCGCCTGGGGCAATTCAAACAGCTCTCTCGCAAAGACGAGTGGGGCAAAGACGAAGGCATTCTTCGCCCATTGGCGGGGACGCATGAGTTGAACGAAAGGGGAGACCACGGTCGCTCTCCGATAGCCGTTCATGTATGGTTGGAAATCCTTTCAGCAAAAGCAACTCGACAGCCGTTCGAGGATCTTGTGAGAGAGAAGAGGTTTGAGTATCATTCCCTGAGAAAGAATTTCTTGTCGATCTTCCGCGGACGAACGATCACGAACCCGGGGTGCCCCGATGACGCACATCGAGCAACACAAGATAATCCTCGAACTCAAAGACTATTCGAACAAAATGAAGAGGCGCGACCAGGAGGAGTTTGACATGTTCGTGAAACGCGACAAGGATGACGAAGATTTGGACAACCACTCCCGGGCGCGTCTGAAGGAGCTCTATGATCTCTACGTTCCGGAACGTCTGAGGAACTGGTAAGAGAACACGCTTGACCACCTCGAAGGATGCACATCTCACATCGGAAGGACTTGTGGCCGCGTACATGGCGGGGTTCTTTCCCATGGCGGAATCGAAAAACGGCCCAATTGGCTGGTTTTCCCCTGATCCCAGGTGTATTCTCCCCCTTGACAGATTTCGAGTGCCGCGAAGCTTGCAGCGGGTAATGAACCGATCTGTGTTCTCCATCACAGTAGATCATTCCTTTCCTTCTGTTATTCAATTGTGTGCGGACCGGTCTGAAACATGGATTTCGGAAGAGATCATCCATGCGTATACCCGTCTGCACCGGTTGGGTTTTTCACACAGTGTTGAAGCCTGGTTTGAAGGAGAGTTGGCTGGCGGGTTGTATGGTGTTGCGATTCGAGGGGCGTTTTTCGGGGAGTCGATGTTCACGAGGATTTCCGATGCTTCAAAAGTCTGTCTCGCATTCCTTGTGCGGCATTTGATTGCCCGGGGTTTTACCTTGCTCGACTCTCAAATTATCAACGATCATGTCCGGCAGTTCGGGGCTGTCGAGATCCCAAGGGAAGAGTATCTCCGGATGTTGACGGCGGCACTGGAAAAAGACACAAGCTTTTCCTAGTATAGTGTGTAGCCTCTTCCCACTCCCTCTCCGGATTATTGGATGCTGCAACGCTCAAAGGAGTTCTCTATGTCTGTGCCTCGTGGGAATCATAAAGTCGAACGGGTGACCATCACCCTGTTTCCAACGGCTGAAGAACACAGCTACGAAAACGTTCCGACCACGTTCAGCACGATCAATCGCTCGTATGAATGGCGACGGTCAAGTCATATGCGGTACATGATTGTGCCCAAACGGATCTCCAGCAGGGAGGTCCTAATCGATTTCTTTGTCGAGCATCAGGGAAAATTGCCTGCCGCGATCAAGAACACCTTGAACCTTGTTGAGAGCTTCGTACAGCACAAGATCGCCTCGGAATGGAAGGGATTGAAACTGGGAGGCCTCAGTCGTCCGACCAACGCTGCACCGCCGAACCGGACGTTTGTGAGAGGAACAATCGAGGAGATGCTCGGAACAAAACTGGTACGATAGACGTTTTGTTCTTGTCGTCCTCACCGGAGGAGCTTTTTCCCCGAACCTCCGCTGCAACTTCGAGTCACAGTCGGTTCGGGCTCGCGGTGGTTACGGCATACGATTCCGTTCCCTAGAGCCCTTTTCCCCCATCGATGCATGTCTTTCAACGAATACGGAGCAGTCGCTATCAGGCGCAGTTCTGCATTCCGTCGTTCCTCCCCCGAAACGACCACTCGGTATAAGGACTCCTCATGCCGGCTCCCGTGACCACGACGACCGCGACACGCGAACTTGCCCCAGCCCGTCAGGGAAAAGTCCGTGATATCTACGATCTCGGCGACAAGCTTCTCGTTGTTGCGACGGATCGTCTCTCGGCATTCGATGTCGTGCTCCCGGACGGGATCCCGGGGAAGGGCGAAGTCCTCACCAGGATCTCCGCGTTTTGGTTCCGACGGATGCAGGAAGTCGTTCCCAATCATCTCATCAGTGTCGATCTTGCGGACTTTCCTGAGCCCTTCCGCTCGAAGCCGGAAATCTTCGCAGGGAGGAGCATGCTGGTGACAAAGACAACGCCGCTCCCGGTGGAGTGCGTTGTGCGCGGGTACATTTCGGGGTCGGGGTGGAACGACTATATGAAGACCGGACAGGTATGCGGAATTCCCCTCCCGCCGGGACTGCGGGAGTCCGACAAGCTCGCCACTCCGTTGTTTACGCCGTCGACGAAGGCGGAGCAAGGGACGCACGATGAGAATATTCCGTTCGAGGAGGTCGTTCGCCTGCTCGGAAGGAAGACGGCCTCGCGCGTCCGCGATCTGACGATCGAACTCTATCAGCGCGGCTCCGCCTATGCCCTGACCCGTGGAATCATTATTGCCGACACGAAGTTTGAATTCGGCCTTCGGGAAAATGGAGACGTGGTGTGGATCGATGAAGCAATGACACCCGATTCTTCACGGTTCTGGCCCGAGTCATCCTACGTCCCCGGAGGTCCGCAACCAAGTTTCGACAAGCAATTCGTCCGTGATTATCTTCTTGCGGTCAAATGGAATAAAAAGCCCCCCGCACCGAAACTCCCCCCCGAAGTCATCGAAACAACGATGCGCAAGTATGCGGAAGCACTCGAAAGTCTCACCGGTCAGCGTTTGCAATAACGGACGATAACATCGTCGATCGGTAGTCCCAAGCGTCAAGGCCGTTGCGGTATGGTAGCGCTTTTCTCCCCCTGCTGTCAGCTTCACTTCCCCCTGTTTTCGATTGTATGACGTTACGTCGCCTGTCCGGAACTGCACTCTGAACCCGGGCGGGATATCCCCTTATGTAATTGGGGGTTCATCCGGCTGTCTCAAGTCCGGCTTTCATAAACTGTTGCATTTCATTGGGAAATTGACTAAGTAAGACCGGCAGGCCCGCCTCTTCTGCTCGTCTTTCCACATTTCCCCGCGGTCAGTGAAGGCACATCATGACTATGATATCGCAGTTCGACTACGAAAGTATCCTCGAGAGTTTCAGTGGCGGCTTCTTCGCGCTGGATTCCGGCTACAGGATCGCCTATTGGAACAAAGCTGCGGAGGAAGGGACGGGGCTCTCTGCGGCCGAGGTCATGGGCAAACATGTCTTCGAAGTATTCCCGAACGCCAAGGGTGCCGAGATCGGTGAGCTCTACCGCATCGCAATGGAGACCAAGACGTTCCAGAGCTGCGAGACGGCATACAAAGACGACCGGTTTGAAGCCTGGTTTGACATCCGGATCTACCCTGCGCAGGCCGGTCTCTCGGTTTTTTTTCAGGATATCACGGCAAAGAAACGGGAACAACGGGAGAAAGAAATTCTCGCGGAGATCTCCGACGCCGTCAACTCGTCCCGCCATCTCGACGAACTGTGTGTCCGCGCCGGGGAGAAGATCGCTCTCCTGCTTGGCATTCCGTCGAACCTGGTCGCGATCTTTCTTTACGACCCCCGCGGGAATGAGATCCGGCTCGTTGCCCCCGCGCTGTCCGACGTCGAGCTCCCGATGAATGTCGTTCATCAGCAGGTGAACCCCGAGAGCTCGTCTCCCGCTGCACGCGCCGCGCTGACGAAGAAGACTCAGACCGGGGACGATCTGTCGACCGCCACACTTGCCACGGCATTCGCAGGGGAAGTCCGTCGCCTCGACCTGAAGTCTGTTATTGCAATCCCGCTTGCTGTCCAGGGAGAAGTCCAGGGAGTGCTCGAAGTTCTCTCCATCAAACGCGTGGACTTCATCGGTTCGGAGATGGAGATTCTCTCCGCAGCCGCCGACGATCTCGCCAACGGCATGAACCGTAAGCGCCTGATCGATGAATTGCGGGCGAAGAACCTCGAGCTTGAAGCCCAGACGCAAAAGACGCTCGAAGCGAGCGATACGCTGAAAAAGTTCCTCGCCACGTTCAGTCACGAACTGCGCTCTCCGCTGAATTCCATCATCGGATTCTCCGACCTGCTGACGCGGCAATTCGACGGGCTCCCGGCAGAGACGGTCAGCGAGTTCATGAAGAACATCAACATCAGCGGAAGGCACCTCCAGCAGATCATCAACGATATTCTCGATCTCTCCAAGATTGAATCCGGCACCCTCGACCTGCATTTCGCCGCGTATCCGACCGCGTATTTCGAAGAGTCGGTCCGGCGTGTGCTGGCCGCTGCGGTCGAGGAAAAAAAGGCCGAGCTCGTATTTGACTTCACGCCGGAAATCGAGTCGTTCGTCGTCGATCAGACGCGCTTCAAACAAGTCCTGATCAATCTTGTCTCCAATGCCGTGAAGTTCAGTCATCCCGGAGGAAAGGTCGTCATCGCATCGACGCGGATCGGCAACGACCTCCAGTTCACCGTCCGGGATGAAGGGATCGGGATACCCCAGAACGACCAGGCGAATCTTTTCAAGCCGTTCCGGCAGGCGTCGACAGGCAGGGAAATGAACCGGGAAGGAATCGGTCTCGGCCTCGCCATTACGAAGCGTCTCGTCGAGCTCCATGGAGGATCGATCTGGGTCGAGAGCGAGATGGGGAAGGGAACAACCATCGCGTTCCGTATTCCGCTGATCGTCGACACGGCGTCGGAACGGGCAAGCCAGGCGGGGATGCTCCTGGAAGCCCTCGAACGCCAGCATCGCTCAAAGGAGCTCGGCGAAAAGCCCCTGGCGCTGATCGTGGAGGATTCCCCCCAGGCCAGCGAGTTGCTGCGGATGCACATCGAATCCGCCGGCTATCGGACGGCGGTGGCGCCGAATGGCGTCGACGCGGTCGAGATGGCGAAGCGCCTTCGACCGAGTGTGATCACGCTTGACCTTATGCTCCCGGTGAAGGACGGCTGGCAGGTCCTCAAGGACCTGAAACGCCATCCGCTCTGCAAGAACATTCCGGTCATCATCGTATCCATCGCCGACGAAAAGAATCTTGGATTCAGCCTCGGCGCGGTGGATTATTTTGTGAAGCCGGTCAACAAGGACGAACTCGTCCAGGCCCTGGACCGGGTGCATTTGATCCGCCGGTCAAGCGAGCACAAGCCGACCGTGCTGGTCATTGACGACGACCGGGCCGCGACCGATCTCGTGCAGGTGATCCTCGAGAACGAGGGTTATCGGGTGCTGAAAGCATATGAGGGGACTGCGGGGGTCGAGTTGGCGGCGCGCGAACGGCCGGACCTGATCATCCTCGACCTGATAATGCCGGAAATGTCAGGGTTTCACGTCGCCCATCAACTCAAACAGATTCCCGCCACCCGCGGGATTCCTATCATTATCCTGACCTCGATGGATCTGGACGAAGATACCCAGGAACAACTTAGTGAATACGTCACCGGCCTGATGAGCAAATCCTCGTTCACCAAGCGGGATCTCCTTCGAGAAATCGGAAATATCGAGAGCGCGCGCTGGCACTAGTGCGGTAGAATCGCCGGGCGCGAGATTCTGCCTTTGTTTGGACGCGGGAATTCCCGTATATTGAAGTTTGAGCGTTCGCACTCTACTCCCGACAGAGGATCGTTTGATGGAAAAAGAAACCGCCCCAGTAGCCGAGACGAACGGCGCCAGTGTTGACGCCGCAAAAGCGATGGAAACCCTCAAGCTCGGCTTGCGGCAGATCGCTCACGACATGAGCAATCCTCTGGGGACCCTCCGGATGGCGGTCTATTATCTGGAGACTGCGAAGCCGGAAGAATCCAAGCGGGGGGAATACTATGCGATGATGGCGAAGAACATCGATCGTATCGAAGCCATGATTCACAATCTTCGCGTCATTGCCGGATCATCCTCCGTACTGAAGGACCAGAATGACGGTTCGTTCTGAACCGACTTCCAATGAAGCGCGCATTCTCCTTTCTAATCCTCCTGATTGCCGCGGGATGTCAGCAAGACCACCATCTCTCCACCCGATCGCAACAAGCGCTTGACGCCTATCATACCGGTCAAACGCAAAACGATCAATTTGCCTACACCGAGGCAAAGACCTCGTTCGAGCATGCCATCGCCGCCGATTCGCTGTTTGCGATGGCATGGCTGCGTCTCGGCCTTGTCCACCTGGAGATCCGTGATATGAGCCGCGCGACCGAATGCGTCGACCGCGCAATGGCGCTCGCCCCGGAGGCCACGCACCGGGAACAGCTCTTCATCCGGATGTGGTACTACCGGCTCCACTTCAACGCGGCCGCCGCCGCGAGAACGGCGGATTCCCTTGCCGCGCAATACCCTGATGAAAGGGAAGTGTATCTTTTCCGCGGCAATCTGTACGAGCAGGCGAAGAACTTCGATGCCGCCATCAAATGCTATCAGCAGGCGGTTCAAGCCGACACCGGCTACGCGCTGGCCGTCATGACCCTCGGGTACGCCTATTCGACCATCGGCGATCAGGAGAAGGCCATCGCCCAGATGCAGCGCTACATTCAGCTCGCCCCGCACGATCCTGATCCGCGCGCAAGCTATGCGGATGTCCTCGTGCGTGCAGGGAGGTTCGATGATGCGCTCGCCCAGTATCGCGAGTCCCTCCGGTTGAAACCCAATTACTGGTATTCGGTGCGCGAGATCGGGAACATCGACGCGATCAAGGGGAAACTGCATGATGCCGAACGTCAGTATCACCAATCGTTCGGCATGCTCCCGTACAACCGCCAGCTCGAGGCGACGGAGGCAAGCACCGAAGGACGATTCGAACTGCTTCGGGGAAATCCTGCGGGTGCGGCAGCGCTTTTCCGGAATTCCCTCGAGATGGATACGCTCAATATCGAAGGAGCGTTCGGCTACATCCAGGCCCTCGCGAGAAGCGGACGAAACGACGAAGCGGCGGAAGTCGTGCACCGCATCTATGCGGAGCTCGAACGGCGAGGACTGCTTTCCTCGCCGGCGATGGCAGGATATTACCTCGCGACCTCCATCGTGAAGATGTACAGCGGCGATTTGACAGGCGGCCTGGTCATGTGCGATAGCGGGTTCGCCTACTCCACAACCCAGGCGCGCGCAGCGATCTACCGCCAAATGGCGGAGATCAACCTTCGGCAGAAGCGCTATGATGACGGTCTCAGCGCCTGCGAAGAAGGTCTGGCGCTCAGCCCGAACTCTCCGGACATCCTCCTGACACTCGTCCGCATCTATGCCGCGAGCGGAGACCGTCGCCTTGCGGGGGAGATCGGCCGTAGGCTCCTCGATTTCTGGAAGGACGCCGACCCGGACTTTGCCCCCCGGAACGAGGTGGTCAAACTCCTCCACCACCAGGTCTCATAAGAGATCGTCAACCGGACCGGACATGGGATTCCTCTGCGGTATTGTTGGCCTCCCCAACGTCGGTAAATCCACGCTCTTCAATGCTCTCACCGCCGGCCATGCTGACTGTTCGAACTATCCGTTTTGCACGATCGAGCCGAATCGCGGGATCGTCCCGGTCCCTGACCCGCGCCTGGACGGACTCGCCCGGATCTATCAGCCCGACAAGGTTGTCCCCACCGTCCTGGAATTCATCGACATCGCCGGTCTCGTGCGCGGGGCGAACAAAGGGGAGGGCTTGGGCAATACGTTCCTGTCGCATATCCGGGAAGTGGATGCGATCGCGCATGTTGTCCGTTGCTTCGATGATCCCTCGGTCGTTCATGTGGATGGGAGCGTGGATCCCATTCGAGACATTGAGATCGTTGAAGCCGAGCTTCTGCTGAAAGACCTCGAGTCGGTCGACCGGCGACTGATGGATGTGCGTCGCCGGATCAAGAGCGGAGAGAAGAAGGCGCACGATGAGGAAGGGTGCTGGGAACGTCTCAGGGGGCATCTGGGAACAGGACGGTTGGCGCGGGATGTTCCTCCGGCGAGCGGCGACGAGTCACAGTGGAGAAGAGATCTTCACCTGTTGACCGACAAGCCTGTTCTGTATGTCTGCAATGTTCCTGAGGGTGACATCGGGAAGGGGAATGCTTACGTCGATCGCGTGCGCACGCACGCCGGGAACGAGGGCGCGCCGGTCGTTCTCGTCAGTGCGGCGATCGAAGCGGAGGTTGTCGCACTGCCCCCCGAAGACCGGGGAGAGTTTGTCAGTGCACTCGGGCTGACCGACTCCGGCCTCGACCGCGTGATCCGCTCGGGCTATGCGCTCCTCGACCTCGTAACCTTTTTTACGGTGGGGACGAAAGAAGTGCATGCGTGGACGGTCAGGAAGGGGACGGGGGTTGTTGCCGCCGCGGGAAAAATCCATTCCGATTTCGAAAAAGGATTCATCTGTGCGGAGGTCATGAAAAGTTCAGACCTCCTCCGCGCAGGAGGGGAACATCCGGTCCGGGAGGCGGGGGCGATGCGCATCGAAGGGAGGGACTACGTGGTCCAGGACGGCGACGTCGTCCTGGTGCGGTTCAATATCTGATGGTCCCTCCGGGAGCTGCCGTTATCCCTTGATGCCCAGACGCTTCCTTGCGTCTTCCGACATCATCGCGGGCGACCAGGCGGGATCCCACACAATTCTCACGTCCGCGTCCTTGACGCCGGGGAGAGCAAGAAGTTGATCGCGGATGCTCCTGGAAATCATCCCGCTCATCCCGCAACCCGGCGCGGTGAGAGTCATCTTCACCCCCACCCAGTCGTCGATGATCTTCACTTCGTAGATCAATCCCAATTCCACGACGTTCACCGGGATTTCCGGGTCGTAGCAGTTCTTCAACGCGGCATACACTAATTCTTCCGTAACGGTCGTCGCACTCTGACTTTCCATGAAATCTCCAGACTTCAACAACGGTTATTCAATATCCTCATCCCGCCGGCGTATGACCGTCTCGTGTGATTCGGAACGGTGTTGGAGCGATCGGGAAAACTCCGCCTGGCCGGAATTGGCACAAGCATCACAACACGAACCCTTGTGCGGTGTTTTTCGGAACGCGCCACGGACCATCAGGACGGCCGCAACCGCGACAATGCCGAACGATGCAAGGGACTCCCAATTCATGCTCATCCTCCCAGGCCGATCAACAGGCCCCCACGGTAGACGACAAACGTGACAGCATATGCCAGCGCCGTCATGTAGCCGATCTGAAACAGCGGCCAGCGCCACGAATTCGTCTCGCGACGTACGACCGCCACCGTCGAAAGGCATTGCATCGCAAGCACATAATATACCATGATACATATAGCAGTCAAGACGCTGAACACCGGTTTTCCCGTCACCGAATCCTTGTCGGCCCGCATCCGGTCGCCGAGGTATGTCCGTTCCTGTTCACCCTGCATCGTGTTGATCCCGTAGATTGTCCCCATGGTGCTCACGAACACTTCGCGCTGGAGCAGGGAACTCACCAGGCCGATCCCGATCTTCCAATCGAATCCCAGTGGCTTGATGACGGGGGCAATGACTTTACCGGCCATCCCGGCAAAGCTATGCTGGAGGTTTTCGGACGGGGGGGTGCCCGGCGTTTTCGGATAAGTGGCAAGAAACCAGAGAATGATCGAGGCCCCCAGGATGATTGTTCCGGCCCGCTGGAGAAATGCCATCGCCCGCTCATACATATGGAGGACGACCGACTTCGGCGACGGGATCTTGTATTGCGGAAGTTCCATCAGAAACACCGGTTGGGCGCCCTTGAGAAACGTCTTTTTGAACAGCCAGGCGCTTGCCAGGGCTGCGACCAGTCCAAGAAGGTACATCGAAAGGAGTGTCATTCCCGGGAGGGAAAACAATCCCAGAAACATCACGTTCGGAATAAATGCGGCGATCATCAGAGTATACACGGGGAGCCTGGCGCTGCAGCTCATCAGCGGAGCGACCAGTATCGTTGCGAGCCGGTCCTTCGGACTTTCGATAGTCCGGGTCGCCATGATTCCCGGAATCGCGCAGGCAAAGGAACTCAGGAGCGGGATGAACGATTTCCCCTGAAGGCCTACCTTTCCCATCACCCGGTCCATGACGAATGCAGCGCGCGCCATATATCCGCTGTCCTCGAGGATCCCGATGAAGAAAAAGAGGAGGAGGATTTGCGGGAGGAATGTAACGACCGCGGAAACACCGCCGATCGCTCCCTTCACAATCAGATCTTGAAGGTCTCCCGGAGGGATCAACGTTGCAACCATTGATCCGAAGGCATCGAATCCGTCATGGATCCAGCCCATCGGGGCCTGTGCCCAGGAGAATATCGACTGGAACAGGAACCCCATGATTCCAAGGAAGAGAATCATTCCCCAGAACCGGTGGGTGACTACCGCGTCGATCTTATCGCTCAGGCTCTTCTCCCGACCCTCGCGCTGAACCACCGCCTCTTTGCACACATGCCGGATCCATTGGTAGCGTGATTCGACAAAGATCGATTGCCTGTCAAATCCGAGGAACTCCAATCTCTGGTGGTCCCTCCGGACATGCTTGCGGATCTCATCGACATAACGGCTCTCCCCGTCGAGCTGAATGCTCTCTGCGGAAAGCAAGCCGACGGCTGCATCATACGCGTCGAAGCCGTGGATCCCGTGATGGTGATGGAGCAGTGCCACGAGCTCGTCGGTTTCCTTTTCCACCGGCTCCGGCAAGCGCCACTGATTTCCGCGGCCGGTCGCCTTCCTGGTCTCCTGGATTGCCGACTTTAGCTCATGAATTCCCTCGCCCTTCGTTGCGATGGTCGGAACAACGATGACGCCGAGCTCTTTCGCAAGTGCCCTGGCGTTGACCGTCGTCCCGATACGTTCTGCCGAATCCACCATGTTCAGTGCGACGATTAGCGGGATCTGCCGGTCGATCAGCTGGCTGACAAGATAGAGGCTGCGTTCGACATTCGATGCGTCGACGACACAGATGACGACCTGAGGCCGGGGGGTATGATGCGTTCTCCCGAGAAGGATGTCGACGGCGATTTGTTCATCGGGGGAATTCGCGGTGAGGCTGTAGGTTCCGGGAAGATCGATAATGACAGTCGGTGAGCCGTCGGGCAAGGCCATGCGGCCTTCCTTCTTCTCGACGGTGACGCCGGGGTAGTTCGCGACTTTCTGGCGGAGACCGGTAAGTGCGTTGAACAGCGTGGTCTTCCCGGAATTCGGGTTGCCGATCAACGCAACCAAGCGGGGCGCCTCCGTTGTGAGGTGCCGGCGGGATCTCCAGCGTCGTCTGGCGCCGCGAAGTCCGGCCATGGTCGACCTCATACCGGCACGCTCCCGGTGGGGAGTGCAACCAGAATTGCTTCAGCGAGCGATTCGTCGATTCCGATTCTCATAGTATTGACAACACAGATCATGTTCCCATTCGCGCGGAAAAGCGGTCGGATCGTGGCATTCTCGCGAATGCCGAGTTCCCGCATGCGATTCGAGACGCCGGGGGCTGGATAGCGCAGATGTTTGATTGTGAACTTCACAACCGAGTGGGACTTCACCGAGTGTCGAAAGGTGTTCCCTGTGAATCTTCATGTCTATTCCTTTTTCCTGCACCGTGTGCAAAGGCCGAAAATCTGGACGGTAGAACTTTGAGGTGAAAAATTCTTCTCCGAGCACACTTCGTCTTGGAGGCGTGCAAGCTTGTCATTGACAAACTCGATGATATCGCCGCACTCAAGACAGATCATGTGATGATGATGGGGACGTCCAAAGGATCGTTCATACCGGGAACTGTTTTCAGTGAATCGGTATTTTGAGACAAGACCGCAATCCTGGAGGAGGTCAAGGGTATTATATACTGTGGCGCGACTAACCTTGACGCCATTTGAAATGAGGCGGTAGAAGAGGCCCTCAGCGTCGAAGTGTCCCTGGGTTGCCATGACTGCGTCCAGGATGGCATTTCGTTCCTGGGTGGCCCGCTTCTTCCCCGTGCTTCTGAGATATTTCGCCAGAATATCCCGTGCGCCCTCGCCGTCCATAGGACTCCTTATTTAGATTTAGTCCAAATCAATATAAGCGTTCCCGGTCGTCAAGTCAAGTACAATTCGCGATGATATCGAGCCCTAATAATCGAGGGAATTAGCTTGATTTTTTGGGTAGATTTGGCGTCATTTAGTACGAATATTTTTAGAGAAGAAAGCACAGACGAAAGTTCATGAAATCGACAAAGAATCCGCACCTCCGCGGAAAAGAAATTGTCCCCGTTCCGATACGCAAGAACATCCAGGTCGGATCGCTTGTCGATTCATATTTCCAGGCCTACAATGCTGCGCGTTTGCGTGAGGGGTGTCACCTCTTCACCCAGAAGATGCTTGAGCCGGAGGTTGTTGTGGGAATGAGTCTCACAGGCGCACTTACTCCAGCGGGCTTGGGCGGTTCCTGCATTGTGCCGTTGATGAAGAACGGGTTTGTGGATTGGATTGTGAGCACGGGGGCGAACCTCTATCACGATACGCACTTTGCCATCGGGCATTCGCTCCATCAGGGAAGTCCGTTTATTGACGATAGAATCTTGCGAAAGCAGGGGGTCATACGGATCTACGATATCCTTTTTGACTACTCTGTGCTTCTGGATACGGACGAGTTCTTCCGTTCCCTTCTGAGGAAAGAGGAGTTCCAGAAGGAAATGGGAACGGCGGAGCTGCACTATTTGCTTGGTCGATATGTCGCGGAACGGGAAAAGGTCCTGAAGATCCGCAATAGTTCCGTCCTGGCCACTGCGTATCGATGCGGCGTGCCGATCTATACGTCCTCCCCGGGTGACAGCTCAATCGGGATGAATATTGCAGAAACAGCACTCGCGGGGTTCAAAACCCGTATCGACGTCCTCCTCGATGTGAATGAGACGGCTGCCATTGTTCTGGAAGCAAAACGATCTCGTGGAAAGAGCGGCGTCCTTATTTTCGGCGGCGGATCACCGAAGAACTTCATGCTGCAGACAGAGCCTCAGATCCAGGAGGTCCTGAAAATCGATGAAAAGGGGCACGACTTCTTCCTTCAGATTACGGATGCTCGACCTGATACCGGCGGGCTTTCAGGTGCGACGCCATCCGAGGCGGTGAGCTGGGGGAAGATCGACCCTGACCAGCTTCCGGATACTGTCGTTGTTTATCTCGACTCAACGGTGGCGATGCCGATCCTCACCTCATACGCACTGGGTCGGCGGCGTCCCAGGAAACTTCGTCGTCTGTATGATCGCAGGTCGGAGCTTGTCGGGAAACTCCGTGCGGAATACAACGGTTCACGATCGAAGAAGCGCTAACAGTGCGGAACATCAGGACTTCAGGAACTGAAAGGCCACCCCATCAACCAAAGGAGGTTGCAATGAATCGCTTGCAGGAATTGAGGGATCTGTTGGTGACGTTCGAGAAAGACTTCTCGAAGTTCTACGAAAAAGGGAACAAGTCCGCGGGGACTCGGGTCCGGAAGCACATGAACGAGCTCAAGCGGAAAGCCCAGGAAATCAGGAAGGAAGTTCAGGAAGTAAAGGCGAAAATGGAAGGAAGCCCCGAAGGATCAGGGGATTCGACGCCGAACGAATAGGACGCGCCTGTTCAGGTTTTCCCCGCGTCAACCCTACAATGAAAAAACCCACCGTCGGTGGGTTTTTTCGTTGACATCCTACATCTGCTCTGCGATGGTCCGTTGAGCGCGTCGGATAGCTTTGAGTTTCTTCATCCGTTTCTTCACGGAAGGTTTCGTGAAGTATGCGCGCTTCTTGAACTCTTTCAAGACGCCGGAACGTTCATACTTCTTTTTGAAACGCTTTATCGCACGATCGATGGGTTCGCCTTCGGCGACCACGATGCCGACCATTCAATCCACCTCCTTCCAAAAATAATGTAGTACCAAAAGATTCTCGGGATTCGTCTCCGTATTATTCGAGAGCATCCGGTGACACACTTTCGAGGAGGCGACGCTCGCCTTCCCGCTCGAATTTTACCACAATCGCCCGGCCTCCACCAGAAGTGCGCTCTTTTGACACAATTTTGCCGATATCGTCCAGTTCGGAGTGAAAGATGGCATCTCCCACACTGTACGTTTTGTCGGGGCGATATTCTGCACAGGTGGCCCGATCCAATTTCTTACGGGATTCCTCAATTTCATGCTGGAGCGATTCCTGATCGATCAGCATGGCATGTCGGCACCGGATGCATCGATACCAGGTTTTTGACGGTTGATTCTCGACAGTGCCGACACTCTCCATCTTTGTGGTTCGGTCACAATGGGTACAATGATGGAGAATACTTTTTCCCTTTGCCATCCTTACCTCCATGAAATGAAGAAACCAGACGTTGGTGTGTTCGGTCCGGGGATGAACGGGGAGACTCACAGCCACGGTATCAAGATACGAAGAGGCTGCAAGAGAGTCAAGCTAAGGTCTTGCGATTGAATCGATTGGTGAGTATCTTTGATCCCTTGTGCCCGTTTGTACGGGCCCTTAGCTCAGTTGGTTAGAGCAGCGGACTCATAATCCGTCGGTCGCAGGTTCAAGTCCTGCAGGGCCCACGACTGTGTGTCCCGCTTCTCCTCCGCGCAAGACTTCCCTTCAATCAAAATAACTCCGTTCCGCAGACGAAAGTTCATCGGTCCTTGAAATGAACTCCCTTTCCTTCGGGACAACGCACCGGTAGTATCGACATCGGAGAAGTCTACCCCTCTCTGGTTTGAAGCAATTCTGACTTCCCTTGAGGGTGGCCATCTTTGGTCACCTGTAGAAATGCAGCACAACCATACCGAACTGCCCTTCCAGTCTGACCCTGTTTTCTCAGTTTCCCGTCCATTCGGTCTAAATTCCACATGCTATGCCGATGGCGTACTCTTTGTAGATCTTCTGTTTGCATAAATATGCCATTTCTCTGGTGGGAGCCCTATGCGAATACTGTTGGTAGATGACGAAAACGGTTTTCTCAACGTCATGGGGGATGTCTTGAGGGATGCCGGCCATGCCGTCGTGGTAGCGACGGATGGCAAAGTCGCCCGCGAATTGCTCGAAGAGGAGAAGGTCGATGTGATCATGTCGGATGTGTTCATGCCCACGCTTGATGGCGCACGTTTCCATAGTTACGTCCGTGAATTCAGCCAGAATGCGGATATCCCCTTCATTTTCATTTCGGGTTATGACGACGAACGGACACGCTCACTCGTCGTCGATCCTGACAAGGATTTCTTTTTCTCCAAGACTACGCCAGTGGACACGATTCTGAGATTGCTCGAGTCGTTGGAACGTACGGCGCGAATGCATTCGTCATGAGAGTTGGAGGATTCTTTGAAAACCACCTCGCGGTTCGAGGAGGCTTGAATGCCAAGTATGGATAACACGGTTGCGGGGAAGACCGTGGACGATCGTGCGGCAAAACCGGGTGGCAACGGCGCCAGGCCGTTTATGGCGTCGTTTCTTGACCACCTCGTTCGCAATGCGATTGTGCACGCCGATGTCGCGCAGAGAGCGATCAGTATCAAGCAGCAGAATCCCGCAGACCGAAGAAGCGTCACAGAGATCCTGCAGGAAGATTTCAAGGTCCCCCGTGACGTTCTGCAATACCAGATTGCCCAGTTCTACGCTTTTCGGACCATCGACATCAACGATCGGACCCCCCGGAAGCTTTCCGGCACAGAGGTGATGCGCCTGCTCAAGGGTCTCCCTGAACCCGTGCGGGGGCTTGCGTTGCGTCACAAGATCCTCCCCTATGACATCGTGGATAGTCAGTCCGACAAGCTGGTGATCGTCACTCCGAACCCCTCGGATCGTGAAGTGACGGAAGTTGCACGAACGTTTCCGTTCAAGAAGTTCGAAATCTGTTACATGAAGGAACGGGAGTGGGACGAGCTCTACAGGCTGGTTTCAACCGACAAGACTCCGCAGAAGGCCGCCCCGGTCATCACCGATGTTCCCCCGGAAATTATCGAGAACGATCTTGACGCAGTGCTGGACCGGGAAATCGCTCGCGCACAACTTGCGGTGCTCGTGGAAAAGATCCTCAACGAGGCCGTCAAATCCGGCGCCAGCGCAATTCACATGGTACCGAGAACCGCACGCAAGACCGACATCGAGTTCCGCATCAACGGAGCGATGTCTCATTGGATGGTCATCGAAGAGGTGCGGACCGAGGCTGTCGCGGCAGCAGTGAAAGCCAGGACGCCTGGCATGGACCGTTATGAACGACTCGCGGCACAGGAAGGCCACATCGGAAAAAGTGTGGACGGGCGGTCGGTCCACCTCCGCGTCTCTTCTGTGCCGGTCTCCCTCCGCGACCATCCCGGCAAGTTCGAAACCATCATCGTTCAGTTGCATCAGGAACCGGAAGCCCTCTACTCGCTCGAAGGGCTTGGAATGCCGGAACCCTCTTCGGCGGCGTTCCGCGAATTCCTCTCCCGTCGCATGGGCATGTTTCTGGTCACCGGGCCGTCCGGATCCGGGAAAACGACGACGCTCGCCTCACTCGTCCGCCTCGCGATGTCGTCAAGCATGAGTGCCATCGCGCTCGACGGCGCGTGCTCATGGATGATTGACGGTGTCAGTCATGTCCGTCGAACACCGAAACTCAACGCCTCCAATTCCCTTGATGTCCTCGACCGGACCGACGCCGACATCATCCTGATGGGCGATCTGACAAACGAGGTCCTTGCATCAATCGCGCTTCGACTTTCGCTCGAAGGCCGCCAGGTCTTTGCGACGATGAAAGCACGCGACACGGCCGGAGCGATCGTCTGGCTTCGGAAAATGGGAGTCGATCCGTATCTGATTGCCCACGGACTTTCGATCGTCCACGCGCAGCGTCTGGTTCGCAGACTGTGCGCGAAATGCCGGATTGAGTCGCCTGCGGAAACCGGTCGGCTCGCCCGACTCGGGATTCAAATGCCAGGCGTCTCGCTCTTCAAGAGTGTCGGCTGTCCGGAATGTCATTCGGGATTCGACGGGCGAGTGCCGCTGCACGAGACTCTCCCCATGATCCCACAGGTGCAGCAACTTGTATTGCAGGACGTGACAATCCCTGAGGAGCAGTATCGAGCGGCAGTGCGGTCAAACGGGGGAGGGACTCTCGTCGAGGCGGCGGCAGACCTGGTGAAGTCCGGACTGACCACCTTGGAAGAGGTCTGGTCCGTTTTCTCGTAAACGATGATTTTCGGGCTATCACAGTCTCTACGGCAGCCGCTCAGGGGAAGAAGGACAGAAGAACTTTCTGTGGAAAAAATTACCGTCCTGCTGGTGGTTTCCTTCGGTTTTCGGAGGAAATCACAGAATTTCGGGCACCTGTTTGATGCAGGACAAACGAGTTTCGAATGGCACAGGTCTTGAAGTAAAGGGATCAGAAATCAAGAGCCGTGTTCGGCCTGAGAGCATAGACCCATAATCATCACGTAATCACATCATCATAGGAGCCCGTCATGGGACAGCAACAACTTCTGCTCATCATCCTCGGCGTCATCGTGGTCGGTATCGCTGTCGCGGTCGGTATCACGATGTTCTCCGACAACGCAGTCAATGCGAACCGCGATGCAGTGTCGAACGATCTGGTCAACCTCGCAGCGCGCGCGCAGCAGTTCTATCGTCGCCCGACCGCGTTGGGTGGTGGCGGCAACAGCTTTGTCGGTCTGACCGCTGATGCTGCGGGTCTGTCCAAGCTGACGAACATGGCCGGTGGCCAGAATGCCAACGGAACCTACACGATCACGACTGCCGGTACGGCGAACCAGGTTGTGGTCCAGGGCGTCGGAACAGAAACCGCCCCTGATGGAAACAAAGTGACGCAGCAGATCTTCTGCCGCGACGCAGGCCGTGCAGACAGCCTGGTGGTCATTCACTAACGATTGCAAATTCTTTAGAACATAGTCGTAGTCAACCACATATACATCATCTTCATAGGAGCCCGTCATGGGACAGCAACAACTTCTCCTTATCATCCTCGGCGTTATCGTGGTAGGAATCGCGGTGGCGGTTGGTATCACGATGTTCTCCGACAACGCGGTCAATGCGAACCGCGATGCAGTGTCGAACGATCTCGTCAACCTCGCAGCGCGCGCGCAGCAGTTCTATCGTCGCCCGACCGCGTTGGGTGGTGGCGGCAACAGCTTTGTCGGTCTGACCGCTGATGCTGCGGGTCTGTCCAAGCTGACGAACATGGCCGGTGGCCAGAATGCCAACGGAACCTACACGATCACGACTGCCGGTACGGCGAACCAGGTTGTGGTCCAGGGCGTCGGAACAGAAACCGCCCCTGATGGAAACAAAGTGACGCAGCAGATCTTCTGCCGCGACGCAGGCCGTGCAGACAGTCTGGTGGTCATTCACTAACGATTTTACGATGACGGGTCTCCTGGAGAAGGAGGCCCGTCGTACGTTCCACGTAGAAGGTCGTGATCCATGGGTAATCAACAGTTATTGATCATCGCCATTGCCGCCGTCGTCCTTGCCGTGGCTGTTGCCGTCGGGGTCACCATGTTCCGGGACCAGGCCGCATCAAGCAATCGTGATGAACTGCAAATGGATCTTGCGCAGCTTGGGGTCCGGGCCCAGACGTATTTCCGCAGGCCGACCACGCTCGGTGGAGGCGGCGGGTCGTTTGCGGGGCTGACGATGCAGAGGCTGACAAGTCGCGTGACCAACTTGAACGGAAGCTATTCGCTTTCTCCCGACCCCGTTCCGGGTAGCGCATCGTCTGTGAAGATTACCGGGATTGGCACCGAAACCGCGCAAGATGGCTCGCAGGTGAAAGTCGTCATGCAGGTATTCCCGGATAGTATGCTCACAGTGGAATCAGAAGGACACTAGTCAGAGGTGCGGCCTGTCACAGGCCGGACGATGTAGAGCACGACAGGGGGGCACTACGATCGACGTGCGACCGTTCGGCTGGGTGGGGGATCCGGCCGGACACGAAAGCCGCATGTTCGTCGGGTGCCGCCCTGTGCGCGTTTAGCCAAAACGTTCCTCATACAGACGGAAGAGATCATGGAATATCGGATCGAAGGTATCTCGCTTGCGGGGAAACCCGTTCAGGGCGTGATCGAAGCGGAGAATAGCCGTGCGGCCAGAAAAAAGGCGCAACAACTCGCCGTGCAGAGGAAATTCAAGCTCGTCCAGATCCTCCAACGGTCCACGTTCCTGTACAGGGTGCAGCGAGGGACGGAAAAACCTTTCACCGGGGAGCAAAAGGCGTTCACGAAGGCGGAAGTCCAGGAAGCCCTCGCGAAGATGGGGTATCGCGTGCTCTCGGTCCAGAAGCGATTTCTCGATTTCAAAATGAAGCCGCCCGCGGCGGAAATTGTGACGTTCGTCCGCGTCAGCGCCGACCTGATCCGGCAGAAGCTTCCGTTCAACGAAATCATGCAGCTCCTGGTCAATGACATCGAGAACCGGACGCTGCGGGAGTCGATCAAGGATATCAATACGGAACTGAAGCAGGGAAAGGACAGCGAGAAGGCCTTTATCAAGCATGAAGGCGTGCTTGGCCGATTTACGGCTCATATGCTCGGTCTTGCGTCCAAGAGCGGTAATATGGCGGAGATCTATGACAGTACTGCCCGGTTCCTGGAACGGCAGACCGAGTTCAAAAAGAACTTGAAATCCGCACTCATCACTCCGGTGGTCACTCTGTTTGTTCTGTTCGGGGCCGTGGTCTACTACGTCGGATACATCTTCCCCGCCACCGCCGGGTTGTTCCGAAAATTCGGCATCGACCTTCCGCCGATGACCAAAGCGACGCTGGCAATCAGCGACTTCCTCACGTCGCACATCGTGATTCTCACACTGGCGATGCTGATCCCGACGGTGCTGCTCATTCGGTTTTTCGCCACTGCAAGAGGACGATTCCTCCTCGATAAGTATCTCTGGCGCATGCCGGTGGTCGGCAATTTGATGCACAAACAATCGATCGAGATCTTCTGCCGCGTGTTCTACGCCCTGTATTCCGGGGCCGGCGAAAACATCGAAGTCATCCGCCTGGCCGCCGAGGCCTGCGGGAACAAGTTCATGGAGAACCGCATCAAGTCCATCGCGATTCCGTTGATGATCGAGAAGGGGGCCGGGATCACGGAGGCATTCGAGGCGACAGGGGTCTTCACCAAGACGGCAATTTCGCGCTTCCATTCCGGTGCTGAAACCGGGACGGTGAAGAACACGGCCCTCCAGCTTGCGGAGTACTATGAAAAGGAGACGACGTACAAGATGCGGAATGCCATCGATTTCATTCAGCTCATGATCTCGATGATCATCATGATCGTTCTGACGGCGCTGACGATTGTTTCTTCGGAAACGGCGACGATCCGGCCCAAGAACCCGGGTATGGGCGCAATGACGCCGGTGGTTCAAATGCAGGAGGATGGACGCCTCGCGTGAGGCGTCCTTCGGGTTACGCGTTCCCCACGTGAGAACTTGCTCTCATGGCAAACCTGGACATTACTGACAAAATAGGTTTTGCGCTCCTGAAGAAGGGGATTATCGACTATGAGACGCTCGAGAAATCCCTGAAGGTCAAGGAGTCGGAGGAGAAAAAGAACCGCCGGAATCTTGGACAGATTCTCGTCAACGATTTCAACGCGGATCATGATTCCGTATTTCGCGAGGTCGCGGACCTCTACGCATTCCGGGAGATCTATCTTGCCGATGAGAAGATCGATCAGACGAGGGTCGACTTCATACGCCGGTACATTGAGACGCTCCCGCAGAATGTCCGCGACATGCTAATCCAGACCCGGATGCTGCCGCTGCGGTTTGACGAGAAACAGCCGGACAAGCTGATCATCGTCGCGGCCGATCCCACGGACAGGCAGATCCCCCTGATCGCTCGGAACTTCGGGGCGAAGAAATATGAGGTCGCCTACTGCCGGATGAAGGAAGTCCAGACTCTCATCGAGCAGGTTGTTCCTCCTGAAAATGAGTTCCTGAAACAGCTCGAGTCATCGGAAGTCGGGATCCAGGTCAAGGAGGACGGCGAGGAGAACGTCGACGAAGAAGCGCTCGAAGCGGAAATTACTAAGAGCGCTCTCATCAACCTTGTCGAGGGCGCGCTCGTCGAAGCGGTACGCCAGGGGGCGAGCGATATTCACATCGTCGCCAAAGAAGGAAACCGGACGGAGTTCTGGTTCCGGATCGACGGAGCGCTCAGAATGTGGCACGTCCAGGAACGCACGATGCCGGAAGCGGTGGCGGCAGTCGTCAAAGACCGCTCGAAGAACGTCGACCGGTTCGAACGCGAAGCGGCGCAGGACGGGTTCATTCAGCGCTCGATCGACGACCACATGATCCGTTTCCGGGTTTCGATCCTCCCGACGGTCGGCATGGAGTTCCGGCACAAATTCGAGAGCATCGTTATCCGTGTCCTCGACGACCGGAAGGTCATCACCGATTTGAACAAACTCGGACTGAGCGGACCGGCGCGTGAATTCTTCGACAAGGCAATCGGCAAGCCGCAGGGAATCGTCATTCTGACCGGCCCGACAGGAAGCGGCAAGAGCACAACGCTGGTGGCAGCCCTGCATCAGGTGATCGATCCCACCGTCAACGTCCTCACCGTCGAAGACCCGGTTGAGTATATCATCCGGGGTGCACGGCAGCTCAAGATCGGTCACAAGATGTCGTTCGATGACGCGATCAGGGGAATCCTCCGTCACGACCCCGACATCGTGCTTGTCGGCGAGATGCGTGACAAGATCACCGCCGAAATTGCCATCAAACTGGCAAACACCGGTCACCTGACATTCTCTACACTTCATACCAATGATGCACCCAGTGCGGTATCACGATTGTACAAAATGGGTATCGAACCCTTCCTCATTGCGTATGCGATCAATATAATCGTGGCACAGCGCTTGATCCGTACTCTGTGCAAGGCCTGTAAGCGGGCAATTCCCCCGGAGGAACTCGACCGGGAGTCCTACCTGAAGTTCGGCCTGACGAAGGAAGACCTGGATGCCCACACGTTCTACGAGGCGGCCGGCTGCGACAAGTGCAACGGCGGGTACAAAGGACGTGCGGCAATCCATGAAGCCCTGTACTTCACCAGGGAGATCCGGAACCTGATCATCCGTTCGGGGAAGGAAGTCGATGAGGAATCGGTGCGAAACCAGGCGATGAAGGACGGGATGTGGACGCTCCGGCGTGCTGGGATCGAACGCATGATGGAAGGAATCACAACGCTCGAAGAAATCGCTGCGGCGACAACCGACGACTGATCAGGAAGGATTGTCATGGGTACCGGCCAAACACTTCTCACCATTCTAGCGCTTGCGCTTCTGGGATCGTTGTTCCTGACGAACAACAGGAACACGCTCGATCAGCGGGAGAGCATAGAGAGCGCCGAATGGGAAATTGTTGCTTCGTCCCTGGCAACATCCGTGGTGGAGAAAGCCACGTCCCTCTCGTTCGACCAGAACACGGTTTCCAGTGACATCACGTCACCAGGCCCCCTCACCGCGCCTTCTTCGCTCGGTCCCGAGGGGACCGAAGGAACTCCGGCCGGCTCGGACGCGAAGTTCAACGACATCGACGACTACAACAACTTTCAAAAAGATGTTTTAGGCGATACGCTTGCGCTGCCGACCGCAGATTTTCACATCCGGGCCAGGGTCCAGTATGTGTCGATCACGGCTGGAAACGCCATCGATTCCTCTTCGGTAAGGACATATCACAAACGACTGACCGTCTGGGTGAGCTCGAAGAGCATGCAAGATACGGTCTCGTATCAAACGGTGTACAGCTACTGGTACTTTCGCTAGAGGCGAGCTATGGGCAGTCAAACGATCATGGATATCATCGGGTCGATCGTCGTGTTCGGCTGGCTGTTCCTCATGACGCTTCAGGGGAACGTCGCCAACAGCGAGAACATCCAGACGCTCAAAGGGGATCTTCTTGTCCAGGAGAACCTTGTGGAGATCACGCGGCTGCTGGAATACGATTTTCGAAAGATCGGCTTCTGCAACGAGCCGAACAACCTGCCGGATCCAACGAAAGCCATCCTCTCCGCAGACGCGAATTCCATCAAGTTTCTCACCGATGTCGATTCGAACGGTGGCCTCGACAGCATCCGATATTATCTCGGGGATACAACCGAACTCGCTTTGACTCCGAATCCCCGGGATCGATACTTGTACCGTGTGGTGAATGCCGACCCGGCCATCGGGGCGAACCTTGGCATCACGTCGTTCAAGCTGAAGTACTACGATGCCATGGGGAACGTGATTCCGACCCCGGTCGCTGCGGCAAATCTCCAGAAGATTCAGACCATTCAGATCACGCTGAGTCTCGAGAACGTCTATGCCTCGACGATCTCAGAAACCGCGCCTCTGAACGCACAGTACTCCTCGGCATTTTGGCAACAGATGCGGATGTCGACGCGAAATTACAGAAACCGCTAGGGGAAAATTTATGGGGAAGTCAGCGCTCATTCTCGTCATTGGTACGATCCTCCTGTTTCTCCGTACCGGGAAGGACCTCTCCGATACGAGCGTCCAGGCATATGACAATGCAATGGACTATTACGAGGGTGCCGTCGCACGGAATATCGCGATTACCGGTGCGAACATGGCGGCCAACTATCTCTTCCTCTATCCGCCTCTCATGAACGGTAATGCCTGGTGGAATGGGTATACCAGTCCAGTCTATGTCGTGCCCGGGCATCCGGAGTCGGGGTATTTCATCGCAACGGTCGACTCGACGTCGAGCGTTGACCCTATTTCCGGAGAGCGGCGACTGACGCTCCTTTGCACAAGCACCTATCGAGACAGCACATCTATTGTGCGGGCGATCCTCCGCCCCAGTAGCTTTTCAAAATTCGCTCTCTATGCCGGCACATCGGCTGCGGCAGTCTATTGGGCGACAGGCGACTCGACATTGGGAGGGCCCGTGCATGTCGAAGGGACCCTCAAAGTCCACGGGACTCCGTATTTCGGCGGAAAGGTGACGACAAAGAATGGCGTCGACAGCACCTCGTGGGCAGGACACCCGATCTTCAATGCAGGTCTCGAGAATGGAGTCAGCGTTCCGATCAATAAAGACTTCTCCAAGCTGGTAAGCTCAGCGGCTTCGGACGGCAAGACGTTTTCGGGCAATTCAGACGTGTATCTGAACTTCCAGGGGGATTCGATAAAGTTCCACCAGGGGGCAGCTGCGGATCCCGATACGACGATGCTTGCCTCCGCCTTCAGCCACAATGGGGCCATTGTGTTGAAAAATAGTAACGGCAGGATCCATATCCAGGGGACCGTGAAGGGCCAATTCACCGTTGGGGCCGTGGACACGTCCAATCCCTCTCGTGGCAAGGTCGACATCGAGAACGATATTACATACAATTCCGATCCACGGACGAATCCTGGTTCGACGGACATGCTCGGGATCGTCGCGTACAACGACATCACGATCAAGGACAACCACGCGACCAACGGGAACAACGTGACCGTGATGGCTTCGATGTTCAGTTACAGCGGCACCGTCCAGGTGGAGAACTACAATACTCGTCCCCTCGGCATTCTCACGACGCTCGGCGGTTGGACGGTGCAGGACCTGGCGGCGACGACGAACACCGGTATCACGAATGGTCTTTCCGTCCGGATTGTGTACGACGATCGTCTCAGGACGCGCTCCCCTCCATTCTATCCGACGACGAAGACGTACGAAATCCTGGCCTGGTACGAATAGTCTGCCTCCAGCTCAATCGCAGGCCAGCGGACATCAAAGATGCAGCCCCGGGGATCCCAGTTGATCGCAATCCCGGGGCTTTTTGTTCCAGGGTCGCACAAAAGGAAAAGTCCCAATCCCGTCCTGTTTTCGCCCTGATCATATTCGGAACTTTGGCGAATAGTCATCACCCTCCTTTGGCCCTCCGAGACTCAGCCCCCTGATTCCTTGTGAATAGACCATATTTCGGCGATGTGACCGCTGGCACAGGTCTTGTCCTAGATAACTTCGCCGGAGTGTATCCTCGTCGGGCCGTGCCGTCGGCAGCTGGCCCATTACATAATGTGGCATGCAGATGATTGAAACAGCAATCAAGGTCTTAAGAGAAATTGCTTCGACGGTTCCCGACTCTGTCCCCGGAATGGAGCGACAGATGCTTATCGGCGACCTCGTGGCAAAACTTTCCCCCGCTGAGCGGACCACGCTCAGGATGTTGATGGACAGCTACCTTCGGAATATGGCGCACGTGAACGCGTCAGATATCGACATCGGCGGCTACGGGTGCGGAGGATGGATCTGGTACCGTATTTTCGGCGACAAGAAACCGGCCCGGGACCTCGGGCAGTTTTCGCTGGACGAATTCAATGTGCTCATTCAAGCCATCCTCATCGAACGGCAACGGCTCTTTCTGTATGAGAACAGAAACCTGGACTTCTCCTACAGCATCGTCGACGGCGACACGATGTTCCGCTTCCGCGCGAATGCCGCGTTCGATCTGGATCATCTCGCGCTGAATATGCGCGCGATCAACAACATTATCCGTCCGTACAAGAACCTCGACCTGCATCCGAATGTCACGAAGGTCCTCAGTCTTGCCTACACGGAGCAGGGACTGACCCTGATCACGGGGATCACCGGGTCCGGCAAAAGCACGACGTTGGACAGCATCATCGACGCCAACAACCATACGGTCGACGGCCACGTGATCGTCATCGCGTCGCCGGTCGAATATGTTCACAAGCCCGACCGGTGCATCATCCGTCATCGTGAGGTGGGACGCGACGTCCTCTCGTTCAAGGACGGCGCAGTCCAGGCCCTGCGACAGGATCCGGATATCATCGTGATCGGAGAAATGCGCGATCCGGATACGATCATGACCGCGCTGGAAATCACCGATAGCGGTCACAAAGTCTTCTCAACCCTGCACACCGCATCGGCGGTCGAAACGGTGGACAGGATCATCGGTGAAATGCCGCCGATCGAGCAGGAACGCGTCCGGCTCCGGCTGGCGGATACGCTCAGTTGTGTCATGTCGCAAAAACTGGTCCCGAGTCTCGATGGAAAACGGAGTCTTGCCAAGGAAATCATGGTGATGACCCCGTCTGTCAGGGCGGCGATCAAGAACAACAACACCGGGGAAATCTATCAGATGATGGCGGAGTCGTCCGATATCGGGATGACAACGCTTGAGCAGGATCTGAAACGGTTATACCTCGCAAAGAAGATCTCGCTGGAGAATGCGCTTGTGGCAGCAAACAACAAGAGGCGGCTGCAGCAGATCATGAATATGGCAGGAAGCATCGCCGACTAATGCTCTGTGCGGCGTCAGAGTTCAACGATAGCTCAAGGTGAAACGCATGGCGAAAATGAAAGGTCGAAAGAACAACGTTATCGGACTGTTTGTCGACGGTCTCGATATCAAGCTGGCCCATCTCTCCTTGCGAGGCAGGCGGGTCATCGTTGAGGAGCTTCGCACGGCCACCCTGGCGACGAAGATGGCGGAGCACAAAAGCGTCGACCTCGGCATCACGGCCGGCCTCGACGGCTCCGATGCCTTCTCACTCCAGTCGTTGCCGGCGAGCGAAGGCGCCTCGTCGGAAATGCACAGCGACGACAATGACTCGGTGCTGCTCAGTCTGCTTGCCTCGTACCCGGCCACCAAGTATTCCCTCATCTACAGCCTCGCCGAGCCGGCGATCTACTACCACGGCATCGAGACGAATTTCGGTCTGAAGGGGCTCAAGCTCAAGCAGCGGATCCTGGAAGAGTTGCGGAATATCCGCGCGTTCCAGCCGGCCATTGATGCGGTCGATACCATCGAGACCGATGAAGGCGGCCTGTTGAGCATCGTGCGCGAAGACGGGATGAGCCTGATCAACTCGCTCGAGGGGATCAAGAATTTCCTCGGCGGGCGCATGCCGCTGATCGCAGGGATCGACAGCGCGGACGTTTCGCTGATGAACGTCGTCCGGCGCAACTACGAGCTCAGTGCGAACGAAGTGACGGTCATCATTTACGTCGGGGTGGAATACACGCGCCTGATTTTCATGCGCGGTACGCACTTCTACCAGTTTGCCCCGATCCTCGGCGAGGGATACGATTCACCGAACCTGCATAATACGGTGTACAGCAGGCTCCTCCTCGAGCAGGACAACCTTGGCATCCCGCGGATCAACCGGATCGTGCTCGCGGGCGAAAGCCACCGGATCGACTTCAAGGATTTCCTTCTGCAACAGCTTCCCGGACAGGAGATCGATTACCTCCTGATGCCGCTGGTCGATTCGTCGCCTCTTCCACCCGAGCAGCAGGCGGAGATCTCCGCATTTGCCGTTCCGATCGGGGCTGCGTGGCGGATCCTGGAACAGAAGAATGACGCCTTCTACCATGTGAACCTCCTCCCGGACGCCGTTCGTGAGGGGCAGCGTATGTTCAAGCTGGCATGGCACGGATACCTGCTCATGCTCCTGCTGTTCGCCTCAACCCTGTTCTTCACGTGGCAGATATCTTCGAAGACACGGGATCTGCGCGAGATGCGGGAATCGCTCACGCTCAAAGAGAGCCAGCAAGCGGAGAACCTGCAGCTGTCGAATTCCATCGAGTCGCTGCAGCAGCAGCTGTCACACTATAAGGCGTCGCTGGCGCTCTACGATTCACTCGTCCCCGGCAGCGAACGGTGGAGCAGGGTTCTGACACGCCTGAGCCACGGCGTCGAAGACATCAACTCCATCTGGGTAACCGAGCTCACCGCCGGCAAGGAATCGTCGATCGGTCTCACCGGCTTTGCGCAGTACCGGATGCGTATTCCGCGGTTCACGGGCCTCTTTGACAACGCGATTCTCAAGGAAGTCACCGTGCAGGCGATCCGGAATTCGGAAGTGTTCCACTATTCCGTTGAAGTCCCCGCAGGACCTGCGGGCCAATAAAGGAACAGCATAAGGAGAAGCCCCGTGTCGTACAAAATCCGAAACAGCGTTGCCCTCGGGATCCTGCTGTTCCTGATTCTTGCCGTCGGGACCTATATTCGGGCCTTCAATCAACCGCGGAAGATCAAGCAGATCCAGTCTACGATCAAGAAGATCGACGACGAACTCCAAAACACGCCGAACCTCGTGAACCAGTTCAACGATTTGAGCATGACGTTGAACGATACGCAAAAGCGGTGGAGCGCGCGGAACAAGATTATCCCCGCGAGCGACGCCACGGCGGAGAGCTACACGTACTTCAGTCATCTCATCGATATCAGCGGACCGATCCGTCTCGATGTCGCCTTTGCCGGGAGCCAGAACAAAGGAAACTACGGCTTCAACACCTACACCCTGAAGGGGGAAGCCACGTTTGACAATTTCTACCGGTTCCTCTGGTATCTCGAGAACGGCCGGCGGCTGTACAAGATCAGCACGATGACCCTCCGCGGAGTGGAAGTCGCGCCGACGGACAAGAAGGCGGGTGAAGTCCTCGTGACGTTCGACATGTCCGTCCAGGCATACTATTCCACGGTGACGGAGCTTTCGAGCTCGCTGATCGAGCGCGATCTCAACCCGAATCCGCTCTACGTCGATCCGTTCACCCCGGGAATTTCGAGCGGTATTCCCCCGAACCTCCGCTCCCTGGTAGAAATTGAACGCTCCTCGCTGAAGGCCGTCATCCCCGGGAAGGCCTTCGTTGAAGACCAGGCGAAATCCATCCGGACGCTCCAGGAGGGCGACGAAGTGTATCTCGGCTTCGTGACCCGGATCGATCCGCAGAACGGAAGGGTCGAATGCACGTTGAACAAGGGGGGAATCATCGACCGCGTGGAGCTGAAAATCAATTACGGTCCCGTACAGAATTAAACGAAACAAACCGACATCGAGGTGGACATGAAAACTTCATTCTTCTTCATCGTGGCAGTGATGCTGATTTGTGCGGGACCGACGTTCGCACAGGTTCAGGGGGGGAGCCAGTCCGAACGACGTGCACTTCGACAGTATACGTCGCCTCAGGAACTGGTCTCGATCGCCCCGACAACCCCTTTTGACAGGGCGCTGATGATCATTAGCGAGGTGAGCAAGAAGTTCTCAGGGAAGATCGTCATCGACGGCGACCATCATACGTTCCCGATCAAACTGGACATCCAGGGAATGCAATGGCGCGATGCGCTGGAGGCGATCTGCCGGAAGAGCAATCTCTGGTACAACGAGTATGACGACTACATCCAGATCATTTCGACCTCCACGGAAGCAAAACCCGGAGTGGAAGGCGCGGCACCGACCGGGAAGATCGGGTTCCACGAAGAGCCCGCGAACCTCACCAGTCGGGAAGTGAAAATCTACGCCTACTTCCTGGAAGTCAACCTCACCAAGCTCGACGAAGTCGGCCTGAACTGGAACTTCATGAAGAGCAACAAGGACGTCTCGGTTGCCGGGAGTTTCTCCGGAGCCGACAGGGTGTCCGACAATATCTTCCAGGCGTCCGCCACGCCGAAGGTGAGTTTTGCGAATATCGATGTCCTGGCCAAGGTCTTTTCAAACTATAACCTCGGCGAAATTCTCTCCGGTCCCCAGGTGGTTGTCCGGTCGGGCGAGGAAGGTCGGATCCAGGTTGGTCAGGATTTCTCCATCCGTGAACGCGACTTCGCCGGCAACCTCATCGACAAGTTCTATAGCGCCGGTACGATCATCACGGTGAAACCCCAGGTGATCAGCGAGCAGGGGGTCAGCTTCATCCACATGCAAGTGGAAGTGGAACGCAGCGATGTAACCCCGGGCGCCATCAGCACGATCGTCAACAGGACCAAGGCGAACACCAACCTCCTGCTGCTCGACGGCGAAGAGAACATCATCGGCGGGCTGTACAGCCACACGGTCAACGCGACCCGGAGCGGAATCCCGTTCCTGAAGGACCTGCCGTGGTACGTCCTGGGACTGCGCTATATCTTCGGCTATGACCGCGACGAGGTAATCAAGAAGGAACTGATTATCCTCTTGAAAGCGGAGCTTGTCCCGACGATCCAGGAACGGATCGCGCAGAAGAAGAAGGAGGACGGAATCTTCGACCGTTGGCTCCAGGGGCAGGAGCGGATGAAGCAGCATATCACCCCGGACAACTCGCAACGCTAACGACGAACGTGGAATCGAAAGGATGGATGGCATGAAAACTCGAATTCTCTTTCCGCTCCTCGTCGTGATGGTGGTGGGGTTGTGGTCGTGCACCAACGACTCAACGGCACCGCTTCCCACCGAGGGAGCAATCTCAGGAACAATCAAGGATGCCGGTTCCGGCCTCCCGGTAAAAGGAGTGACGGTTTCCGTCAGCGGTGCCACCGGCGATGTTGGCGCGGTGGTCTCGGATGACAATGGAGTCTTCACGGTGAAGTTCTCCATGGACAGTGTCGCAACGATCACGGTGCGATTGAGCCGTGACCGGTACCGCGATACAACGATTTCGATGCAGATGTTGGCGGGATCGACAACCACTCTCAGCATCCTGATGTCCTCCGTCCAGGCGGTGAGTGGCGGCTCGGGGGGCACACCTCAGACGATCGCGTTTCTGAGCGCTGTCCCGGCAGAATTGTCCGTCTCCGGTGTGGGTGGGAAGGAGACCTCGGTATTGAGCTGGCAGGTCCGTGACAGTCTCGGCAATCCGATGGATGTCCTGAGCCCGGCGAACATTACCTTCAGCATTCTCTCCCCGCTCGGCGGGGGAGAATATATTTCGCCGACAACGATCTCGACCGATGCGACAGGTTCCGCCGCCGTGACGTTTAATGCCGGGACCAGGGCGGGAGTGGTGCAGGTGGAAGCGACCGTGGCGGTGGGTTCGAGAGTGATCCAATCGTCACCGGTCCGCATGGTCATTCATGGCGGCTTCCCCGACCAGGCGCATTTCTCGATCGCGACACCGGCGTTCAATTTCCCGGCGCTCGGGATTGCAGGCGCACGGCACCAGATTTCCGTTCTCGTCGGCGACAAGTACAGCAATCCCGCCTCGCCAACGGCAATCTACTTCCGGTCGAGCGCCGGAGTTATTCAAGGGACGACCTCCGGTGCGATCACGACAGTGGACGGGCAGGGCTCGGTGGATCTCATTAGCGGGAACCCCGAGCCAATCGGCTCACCCTATCGTGCTGAGGCACTCGGCGACGGCTACCACTATGTCGTCGCCCGGACGCTGGGACAGAACGGCGTTCCCGTACAGGATAGTCTCTTCCTTCTCTGGAGCGGAGGGGCGATGATCACAGGGATCAGTCCGTCGACGTTCAACATTCCGAATGCCGGATCCCAGACCATCAACTTCAATGTTGAAGATATCCTCCACCACCCGATGGCAGAAGGCACGGCAATTAACATCACTGCCGAGATTCCGCCTCCTCCGGTTGATGGCGTGCAACAGAACAAAGTGTTCCTGCTCTTTGGCGATCAGGGGCGTATCATTCTCCCGGATGTGGTTTTCCCCGGGCCAGGCACGACCCAGTTCTCGATGGCCGTCCAGGATGGATCGTGGGGAATTGTGGATTCTGCGGGGACACCGGTCAGCGTCACGATTACGGTGACGGGGCCCAATACGGTGAGCCCGGTAACGGCAACGATTACAGGTGTCGTGCACTAGCTTCGATTGTCCGGCGACTGTCACGGTCGCTTGCAGCCAGGGAATGCCCAATCGTTCCGCCCATGCGGGACGGTTGGGCATTTTCACGTTCAATTGATTTTCGGGCTCGATTCTTGTAGTTTGAAACGATCTGCCTGCTCCTTTGGATCTTCGTTCAAACCATCTGACCAGCGTGACCACTGATATCATCATTCGCGGCGCCCGCGTTCATAATCTCAAGAATATTTCCCTTACCCTCCCCCGGAACAAACTGATTGTCATCACCGGCGTCAGCGGATCAGGAAAATCCAGCCTTGCATTCGATACGATTTACGCCGAAGGCCAGCGGCGGTATGTCGAAAGCCTTTCCTCCTATGCGCGCCAGTTCCTGGAACGGATGGACAAACCCGACGTCGACGTGATCCAGGGGATCAGTCCTGCGATGGCGATCGAGCAGCGAACGACGACGCGTAATCCGCGCTCCACCGTCGGGACCACGACCGAAGTCAACGACTATCTCCGGCTGCTGTTTGCCCGCGTGGGCAAGACCTACTGCCGGCAGTGCGGCCGTCTCGTTACTCGCGACTCGGTGGAGACCGTCCTCGCTGCCCTGGATGCTGAGTCCGGGGCGGATCGTTCACTTCGCGTCCTGCTCACGTTTCCTCTCCCGGTGCATCCCGGCGAAAAACTCGCCGCGGCTATCGCCAACCTCAAGAAGGAAGGGTTCTTCAGGGTTGTCGTCGACGGTGGGATCGTCGATCTGAATGAGCAAGACCTTCCGCGCTCCACGAAACCCGATACCGTGTATGTCCTGATCGATCGCCTCGTCTACCGGAAAGGCGAAGACGATCCCCGTTTTGTCGATTCCCTCGAAACGGCATTCGCTTCCGGGGCCGGCCACGCTGTGCTTGTCCTTCCTGACCTCCCGAAGACCCTTCGTTTCAACCAGGTCTTCGCTTGCCCGGACTGTCACATTGTCTACGAAGAACCCGACCCGAGGATGTTTTCGTTCAACAATCCCGTCGGTGCGTGCCCGGAATGCCAGGGGTTTGGACGCGCGATGGGGATCGACATGGACAAGGTCGTGCCGGACACGACGAAGTCTCTCGAAGAAGGCGCAATCCAGCCCTGGACAACGCCCAAGTTCCGCGAGTGGTACGGGGACCTTGCAAGAGCGGCATCCTCGGCCCGGCTCCGTTTGGACGTTCCGTTCAAGGAGCTTTCCCGGAAGGAAGTTGACATTGTGATGGAGGGGCACGGCCAGTATGGCGGGATCAAGGGTTTTTTCGCCTTTCTCGAGAAGAAGGCATATAAGATCTATTATAGAGTGCTTCTCTCCCGTTACCGCGGCTATACAACCTGCACGGCATGCGGCGGGGCGAGACTCCGCCCCGAATCACTGCTGGTGAAGATTGATGGCAAGAATATGGCGGATGTGACCGCCATGACGATCGGCGAAAGCCGGCGGGTCATCGAATCCCTCTCGCTTACCCCCCACGAATCGGACATCGCGAGGAGGATCCTCGCCGAGCTCCGTCGACGGCTTTCCTATCTTGATGAGGTGGGCATCGGATACCTGACGCTGGACCGTCTCTCGTCGACGCTTTCCGGCGGAGAGTCACAGCGAATCAACCTTGCGACCTCGCTCGGTTCCTCCCTCGTTGGCGCCCTCTACGTTCTCGATGAACCGAGCATCGGGCTGCACCCACGGGACAACGCGCGTCTCATCGCAATTCTGAAGAAGCTGCGCGACATCGGGAACACTGTGATGGTTGTTGAGCACGACGCGGATATGATCCGTGAGGCGGACATCGTTGTAGACATGGGGCCGTTCGCCGGAGAACGGGGAGGGGAAGTCGTGGCGTGCGGAACCCTCGATGAAATCCGGCGACACCCGGAGTCCCTGACAGGTGCGTATATCAGCGGAACGAAGACGATTCCCGTCCCGAAGAGCCGTCGGCAAGTATCCGGTGAACAGATCGTCATTGAGGGCGCTTCGTTGCACAACCTGAGCGGGCTCGATGTTGTCATACCGCTCCATATGCTCGTCTGCGTTACCGGCGTCAGCGGGAGCGGGAAAAGCACGCTCGTGCACAATATTGTCGCTGACGGGATGCGGCGGGCTCTCGGGGATTTTGCCGCGCGGCCCGGCGACTTCAAGCGCATTGAAGGGTATCAGTCGGTCAGTGCTGTCGAACTGGTGGACCAGTCGCCGATCGGGAGGACCCCCCGCTCGAACCCCGTGACGTACATCGGCGCGTTCGATCTGATTCGGACACTCTTCGCGTCGACCCAGGCGGCCAAGATTCAGGGACTGCAGCCGGGGGCGTTTTCGTTCAATGTCCCCGGGGGGCGTTGCGAAGCGTGCGAAGGGGACGGGGTGATCAAGGTGGAGATGCAGTTTCTCGCGGATCTCTATCTGCCGTGCGACGTCTGCAAAGGGCGTCGCTACAAGGCGGAGATCCTCGAGATCCGCTATCGCGGAAAGAACATCGACGATGTTCTCGGGATGACTGTCACCGAGGCGATCGCGTTCTTCAATGCCGAGGCGCAGGGTCGGAGGATCACGAAGAAACTCAAGGTGTTGGACGATGTGGGGTTGGGATATATCCGTCTGGGACAGTCGGCAACGACCCTGTCCGGCGGAGAAGCGCAGAGGGTGAAGTTGTCGTCGCACCTCGGCGCATCGGACGGGGAACGACACACCCTGTTCATCCTCGACGAACCGACGACCGGCCTGCACTTTGACGACATCGCGCGACTTCTTCAATGCTTCAATGCGCTGATCGACGCGGGCAACTCCATCCTGCTGATTGAGCACAACCTCGACGTGATCAAGTCGGCCGACTGGGTGATCGATCTGGGACCGGAAGCGGGGAATGCGGGAGGGAAAATCGTGGCGGTCGGGCCGCCTGAAAAGATCGCGGCGAACGCAGCTTCATTTACCGGCCGTTTTCTCCGTCACCTTTTCAAGCAAACAAAGAGATAATCCCGCAGAAGGGGAATCGGTGTTACCGGTGTTTGTTCATCGGTGCCGTGACTTTGATCACCGCAATCGCTTCACCCATGAGCTATATTGCTTAAGGAAATTACAAGGGCATAGGCTCGTGGATGGATTCAGGGGAGGTCCAGAAGCGGGCTGTTGCCCTTTCCTTTTTCTGCGGGAAGGCACAGAGTAGGACGTAGGACGGGGGACGTATGAAGAAAGATGATTTCTGGTTTCTTCCTACTTCTTACTTCTTCCTTCTTACGTCCTACTCATCGCTGCTTTGAAATTTCTAAGCTGCTAGTATCCCATGCCGATATTCAGCGTGATAAAGAATCCGCCGAAATCCTTCTTTGTGGCGTCCACATCCCCCGTGTAAAGATCAAACATCGACGGCAGCCCTCCGGAGTACAGGTACGTGAAGTAGTACCGGAAATTCACGCCGAATACGCTGGACTGATCCGAACCAAAATTGGCGCCTGCACCGATGAACGCCGTCCCGGTGAAGTGCGAATGCCCCCTTCCGATGGCCTTGAAAAAATCCACCGGGTTCGCATTGACTGGGACCACTGTTTTGTCCAGCGTCACGAACGGCATTTCGTAGACCATAACTGGTCCGACCCCGGCCGTTACATAGGGCCGAAACGTCTCAACAATGTCCTCCCGGAACAGCCGGTACTGCACCCCGAATGTCAATGGCAGGACCAGGAAGCGATTCAGTTTGCCCGGAATGTACGTCTGGTTAAAATACGGGTCGTACCGCTCTATTTCCCGGCTGTCTTTCGATTCTGAAATCGAAAATGCGATGACCCCTGACAGGTCAGGAGTCAGGGCACGGCGGTAAAACGTCCCCAGACCGAATCCATCATTTGATACAAGGATGTCCGCCCCCCACACGTTCTTGTACGGCTCCTCTCCTTCAGCGAGCGGTGTTGCAGGAGGTTTCGTCTGGGGAGCCTTCATCGCGTCCGTTCCTTTTCCTCCCGTCGATTGCGCCCGGAGGGCACACGACGATCCACTGAGAAGAAGAGCGAACACGGCGGCGAACCACATGCGGGTTAGCATTGCTTCTTCCTTTCCCTCACACACATTGTAACGCTTCGTAGTCGAGGTTGGTTTCTCTGACGGATTCCATTCCGGCGTGGTCCGCTATCCCTTTCCCACACGAAATACCGCGAATTTCAGATACGCTGTCTCGGGGACGGTTGGAAGCGTCGGGTGGTCAGCCGGGGCGCCCCGCCATTCCAAAAGCTGGAGTTGACGCTCATTTTTCCGGCCTGCTGTCATGAGATCTTCGAGGAACGCCTGGGGCTCGATATGGTGCGAGCATGATGCAGTCGCAAGATAGCCGTCAGGTCGCAGCAATCGCAATGCCCGCGAATTGATCTCCCGGTACCCCTGCCGCGCGGCTGGCACGGATTTTCTGTTTCGTGTGAACGACGGGGGGTCGAGAATGACAACGTCGAACGGCTCCTCCTGCGCAAGCCTCGCCAAGGCATCTGAAGCGTCTTCGTGGTGGAACGACACATTCGTCAGGTTGTTGTTCCCCGCATTCCGTGACGCGGCCTCGATCGCTTCGACGGAACTGTCGATCCCGAGAGCCGACGTTGCCCCCGCCTTCGCCGCATTCAGAGCGAACCCTCCGTCATTGCAGTAACAATCCAGGACGCGTGCGCCACGGCAGAGACGCGCAACAATCGCACGGTTCTCCCGCTGGTCAAGGAAGAACCCCGTCTTTTGCCCCTTCAGAGGGTCCATTTCGAAGAGGATTCCGTTCTCGGAAAAGGTGATCGTCGGCGCCGGCGAACCGCGGAGGACTCCGCGACGTAGCGGGAGATGCTCCATCGTCCTGAGTGATGTCTCGTTCCGTTCGATGATGGCTGCCGGGTGGAGAAGCTCCTCCAGGATATCACAGATCATCGGAAGGTGCGCATCCATCCCGTACGATAACGTCTGGACTGAGATGTGGTCGCCTAACTTGTCGATCACGAGCCCGGGAAGGAAATCGGCTTCGCCGTGGACGAGCCGGAACGCGTCGCCTCCGGGATAGACGGACCGGCGGAGTTCCAGCGCGCGCTCGAGGCGTCTCCGGAAAAACGCAGCGTCGACGACTTTGATCGTGCGTGCGAGCAGACGGACGGCAATCAGGGAATGCGGGTTGTAGAATCCAATGCCGATTGTCTTGTGCCCGGCGCTCAACACTTCGACGACATCACCGATTGCCGGCTGACCGATGATTTCCCGGATCTCGTTGCTGAAAACCCACGGGTGACCCCGGACGACACGTCGATCCTCGTTCTTCTTGAGGATGACCTGGAGAGGGAGATGGTGATCGTTCATGAAAAAAAGTATGAAGAAGCGAAAGGAATAGCAATATCGGCAAACGGCGGATTGCTATTGCCCGATGGAGTGGATATATTTCTAAGCTTGAAAGGAATTTGAACCATCGCTCTCATTTCGTCGTTCGAATGTGTGATTTTTGATGTTGATGGGACGCTGACGCGGACCAACGATCTGATCTTCGCAAGCTTCAATCATGTGACGAAGAAATACCTTGATCGTGAATATTCTCCATCGGAAATCATCCCGTTGTTCGGTCCACCCGAAGAGGGCGCCCTTGCGCGGATTTTTCCGCCCGAGCTCGTCGGCCGGGCGATGGAGGATCTCTGCCTGTTCTATGAACGCGAACATGACGCGCTGGCCTCGCTGCATCCCGGGATGAGAGACGTGATCGATCTGATCCGGAGACGAAAAGGACGGACGGCGGTGTTCACGGGCAAAGGGAGAAGGACTGCGGAAATCACGTTGCGAAAGCTCGGGATAGAAAAGAAGTTCGATCTCGTCGTCTCGGGGAACGACGTCCGGAACTACAAACCGGACCCCGAAGGGATCCAGCGGGTGTTGACGACCTTCGGAGTGCGACCGGATCATACGTTGATGGTCGGCGATACGGTCGGTGACCTGCGCGCCTCGCGCGCGGCCGGAGTACCGATGGCCGCAGTCCTGTGGGACTCCTACGACCGCGTGCGGCTCGCGGAGGCGGGGCCGGAGTACTGGTTTGAAACGGTGGATCAACTCCGGGTGTGGCTGGACATCCATCTTCAGAACGGAAAGCTATGACCACCATCGGAGTCATCGGCGTAGGACACCTCGGGTCCCTCCATGCGAGGATGCTTTCGACGATTCCCGACATCGCTTTCGCGGGGGTGACCGACCCGGATGCGGTGAAATCGGCCGCACTCGCCGCAGAACTCAAGACCCGATCGTATCCCACCGTCGATGCGCTGTTGGATCGCGCCGACGCGGTGACGATCGCGGCGCCGACGAGCGCGCATCACGCCCTCGCATTGCACGCATTGAGCCGGGGGAAGCACGTTTTTGTGGAGAAGCCGATCACCGAGACTGTCGCCCAGGCGGAGGCGTTGTGCACGGCCGCCGCGGCAGGGAACCTTGTGCTGCAGGTGGGGCATGTCGAGCGTTTCAACCCCGCGATCCTTGCGCTCGAGTCGTACCGGCTGCGCCCGATGTTCGTCGAGTCGCATCGTCTCGCACAGTTCAACCCGCGGGGGACAGATGTCGCGGTCGTGCTCGATCTGATGATCCACGACATCGACCTGATCCTCAGCTTCGTTCAGTCGCCGGTCAAGCAGGTCGATGCCAGCGGCATCGCCGTCGTGTCGGACAGCGTCGATATCGCGAATGCACGGCTGCAGTTCGAGAACGGCTGCGTTGCAAACGTTACGGCGAGCCGGATATCCCAGAAGAAAATGCGGAAGATGCGGCTCTTCCAGCAAAACGGGTATATCTCCATCGACTTCTCCCAGGGGATTGCGGAAGTGTTCCGACTGGTGGGGGAAGGGGAAGAGGGTGTGGAAGGGACGTTGATGCTCGGTGAACTGGGATCAGGCAAGCACCGGCGCAAGATCGTCTATGAGCAGCCGGAAGTGAAAGAAGTCAATGCCTTGCGCTACGAGCTCGAATCGTTTGCGCGGTGCATCGACCGCGGCGAGCGTCCGGTCGTCAGCGGAGACGACGGAAGGAGAGCGCTCGAGGTGGCGAATCTCATTCTCCAGAAGATTGCGGAACAGAGCATAGCGCTCTAGATGAGTCTACGGACCCTACCGATCGAGAACGAGCTCCTGCAGCGCATCGGAGCGGTGGCGGACGACCGCGGGGTCGAAGCCTATGCCGTGGGCGGCTTTGTGCGGGATGTCCTCATGACGCGGCCGGGAAAGGACATCGATATCGTTGTCGTCGGTGACGGCATTGCCTTTGCCCGGGCTGCGGCACAGGCGCTGGGGCAGGGGACCGTGGTGACGTTCGACCGTTTCGGGACGGCGATGATCCCTTTCCCGCAAGGAAAGGTGGAGTTTGTCGGCGCGCGGAAGGAGGCCTATCACCCGGATTCGCGCAATCCCGATGTGAAGGCCGGGACGCTGCAGGAGGATCTCCTCAGGAGGGATTTCACCGTGAACGCGATCGCGGCGTCGTTGAATGCGGGTCGGTTCGGCGAGATTGTGGACCCGCTTGGCGGAATGCAAGACATCGAGCGGCAGATCCTCCGGACGCCGCTTGATCCGCTGCAGACGTTCGACGATGATCCGTTGCGGACGATGCGGGCGATCCGGTTCGTGGCACAGCTCGGATTCGCGCTCGATCCGGCAGCGCTGGAAGCGATCCGCGCGATGAAGGAACGCCTTCAGGTGATCTCGCAGGAGAGGATCACGGAAGAATTTCTGAAGCTTTTGCGTAGCCCGAAGCCATCGACGGGGCTCATCCTGATGTTCGACACAGGCGTGATGCAGCTTGTCTTTCCCGAACTCGCGCAGATGGCCGGCGTGGATCAGCGACGGGACCATCATCACAAGGATGTTTTTCTCCACACCTGCATGGTGGTCGACAACATCGCGGAGACAACGGAGAACCTCTGGCTTCGGTTTGCCGCGCTGGTGCATGACATCGCCAAGCCGAGGACCAAGGCGTTCAAGGAAGGGATCGGCTGGACGTTCCACGGCCACGAGGAAATCGGGGCGCGCATGATGCGGAAGATCTTCCAGCGCATGCGGCTGCCGCTCGATCCCCTTCCGTATGTCGAAAAACTCGTGCGGTTTCATCTGCGACCGATGGCGCTCGTCGACAGTTCGGTCACGGACTCCGCTGTGCGGCGGCTGGTGTTCGACACCGGGAACGATATCGACGACCTGATGAAGCTCTGCCGGGCCGACATTACATCGAAGAATCCCAGACTGGTCCGCCAGTACCTGAAGAACTACGATCTGGTGATGGAGAAGATTGTCGAAGTGGAAGCCAAGGACCGCCTCCGCAATTGGCAACCGCCCGTGAAAGGGGATGAGATCATGCAAGTGTGCGGGCTGCAACCCGGGAAGTCGGTCGGAATCCTCAAGAAAGCCATCGAAGATGCGATCCTTGACGGGCAGATCCCGAACGAGCATGATGCTGCACTCCAGTACCTTCTGTCCATTAAGGATTCGCACAATACAGAGTGAGAAATGCGGTTTTTCGAATATTCCGATGAAACTTTCAACCCTTTTGACCGTCTAATAAAGGTAGTGATTTGAGCCCGGAAAGGCGGTTTTTGGTGCTCTTTTGCCCACCGGAGAATTCCCGCCAAAAGGCGGAGAGTGTCCCTTTTCTGAGTCAACCTTCGAGAATTTTTTCCCTGGAGCCAACGATGAAGCGACTGACCGGCGGCCTTGTGCTTGCGATGATCGCAATGTTCCCCGCCACCTTATTCGGGCAACCGAAAGTACTCACGTTAAGCGATGCAAAAGCCATTGCGCTGGAGCGGAACTTGACGGTTGTTCAGGCTGATAACAATGTCAATGCGGCGCAGGGCACGGTCCTCGCCGCCTACGGGAGTTATCTCCCGACTCTCTCCGCGAGCGCGACTGCTCAGCGGTATCAGTCGCACCGGCCCGCGAGCCAGCCCGTATACTTCAACGGTATACCGATCAGTTCGGGATCATCTGGACTCACAATCCAGAGTCAGTTTTCGACTGACCTCAACCTGAACTACGTACTTTTCGACGGCTTCAATCGGGAGGGTCAATTTAACCGCGCCAAAATGAACGCCGTCTCCACGGAACATGTTGGAGAACGAACCCGGCAGAGTGTGATTTATCAGGTGGAGACCAGCTACCTGAATGTCCTTCGGAACGAACAGCTGGTCAAAGTCAACGACGAAAACCTGAAGCGCGATAACCGTCAACTTGAGCGCATCGTGGAGTCCAACAAAGTCGGTGCCGCAGCAATAGCGGACGTCTATCGCCAGCAATCGACGGTCGCGACCGATGAGCTTGCGGTCATCACTGCACAAAACACGTATGACGGCGCGAAGGCGGATCTCCTTGCGCTTGTGGGTTTGAATGCCGGGGATGACTACACGATCGCCGATTCCACCGTCTCGACGGTGGTCACAAAAGCGGACGTTGATTCCACCATGGCGCTCTATACAAACATCGCGGATCTTAGCCGCAGGGCAATAAGCGCGCGGCCCGACTACATGAGCGCGACAGATCAACTGAGCGCCGCACAGTCCGGGGTGACCTCCGCCCGGAGCGGATACTTCCCCACGGTGAGCGCCTTCGCTGGGTATGGTTTGGGACCAACGACAGAACTTTCAACCATCTCGGATTACCGGGGACTGAATTGGGGTCTTAGCCTTCGATGGAACCTCTTTGACGCCTTCCAGACAAACATGTCGATGCAAAACGCCATCGCGCAACGGCGGACGGCGGAAGTCAACCTCTCGCAGACGGAATTGAATATTGCCGTGGATATTAAGAAAGCTCTTCTCAATCTCGACGCCGCCAGGAAACAATACGACGTCAGCCAGAAGGGATTGCAGTCCTCGACCGCAGACCAGAAGATCGCGGAAGAGAAATACAATCTGGGAGCGGGGACGCTGCTTGACTTGTTGACGGCAAGCGCCAACCTGGTGAACGCACAGGCGAATGTCGTGAATGCCTCGTACAACTACATCATCGCGAAGAAGAATGTCGAATATGCGATCGGGGAGCGTCAGTACTAACGGTCTGTCCGATCCCACTCATTTTGGAAGGAGCACCATCCATGGCCACGAACGGCAAAAAGTCAAAGCGGAAAAAGATTATCATCTTTTCGATTCTCGGCGTTGTCCTTGCCGCCCTTGCAGTGATCGTCTTCATGGGAAGCAAGAAGGAGCCGATCATCTCCGTGCAGGTGGAAAAAGTTTCACGACGGACGATTACCCAGGTGGTGACAGCGACGGGGAAGATCCAGCCCGAAGTGCAGGTGCAGATTTCCCCCGAGGTGTCGGGCGAGATTGTTTCGCTTCCCGTCAAGGAAGGCTATCACGTCAAGAAGGGTGATCTGCTGATGAAGATCAAACCGGACGTGTACATCGCGCAGAGGAACCAGTTCGCAGCGTCCGTCCTTCAGGCGAAATCCGCGCTCGTGAAGGCCGAGCCCGATTTCCGGCGCAGCGAAACGCTGTTTAAGAAGGGGCTGATCTCGCAAGCCGATTTCGACATATCGCGCGCCGGCTTCGAATCCGCGAAGGCCAGTTTGGCCCAGGCGCAAGCATCTTTGGATCAGGCGGAAGAAAGCCTGAGAAAGACCACGGTCACCTCTCCCATGGACGGGACGGTCAGTCAGTTGAATTCCGAGCTTGGCGAGCGGGTCCTGGGAACGCAACAGTTCCAGGGGACAAACGTGATGACGATTGCCGATCTGACAAGGATGGAAGCCCAGGTCGACGTCAGTGAGAACGATGTGATCCTTGTGCATGTCGGTGATACAGCACGGGTTGCTGTTGATGCCATCCCCGACCGGAAAGTGAACGCGGTGGTCTATGAAATTGCAAACACAGGAACGACCACAGGTGCAGGGACGCAGGAAGAGGTAACGAACTTTACTGTAAAAATGCGGGTTCTGGACAAGGACGTCCCCTTGCGCCCCGGAATGTCGATGACGGCGGATGTGGAGTGCCAGACAAAAGAGAATGTCCTTTCTGTCCCGATCCAGAGCGTAACGACGCGGATGCCGAAAGTTGAAATGAAGGAAGGGCCGGGCGATCAGCAGTCGGGTCAGGTCACGACGGCCTCAAACACCACGCAGAGTCTTCGTGCCCGAGCTGAGAACAAGCCCAAGGAGATCGTCTTTATCGTTGAGAACGGCGTAGCGAAGGCCGTCCCGGTGAAGCGGGGTATCAGCAACGATTCCTATGTCGAGCTGGTCCAGGGTCCGTCTGAGGGTGCGCAGGTGGTGTCCGGCAGCTACAAAGCAATCAACCGCGAGATCGAAGACGGGGCAAAGGTAAAGATAGAAGAAGCGAAGAAGCCGGGTCAGGCTACGCCCAATCCCTCGTGAGTCTTAGACAAGGAACGAACAATGAACGTTATCGAACTTAAATCAATCGTCAAGAGCTACGACATGGGCGGAGCCCAGGAGGTTCAGGCGCTTCGCGGGATCTCTGTTTCGATCGCCAAGAACGAATACGTGGCGATCATGGGCCCCTCGGGATCGGGAAAGTCGACGCTCATGAACATTATCGGCTGTCTGGACACGCCAACGTCTGGCCAGTATTTGTTCAACGGGGTCAACGTGAGCGAAATGGATGACAACGAGCTCGCCAAGATCCGGAACAAGGAAATCGGTTTTGTCTTCCAGACCTTCAACCTTCTTCCGCGGTCCGACGCGCTCCACAACGTCGAGCTTCCGCTCATCTATGCGGGAATTCCTTCGACGGAGCGCAAGCGACGCGCGCAGGAAACCCTCGAGCACGTCCAGCTCGGTGACCGCGTCCATCACAAGCCGAATGAACTCTCGGGCGGTCAGCGCCAGCGCGTTGCCGTCGCCCGGGCGCTCGTCACGAGACCGTCGATCATCCTCGCAGATGAACCGACGGGAAACCTCGATACGAAGACCGGCGACGAAATCATGATGCTCTTCGAAGAACTGCATCGCCAGGGCAACACGATCATCCTCGTGACCCACGAAGCGGACATCGCGGAACATGCCATCCGTGTCATTCGCCTGCGCGACGGCCACGTCGAAACGGACGAACTGATCTCGAAACGTCGCACGTACGACAAGAAACCTGCAATGGCCTCCTAACGGGGTGAACAGATGTATTTCTTTCAGGAACTCTACGAGGGTCTTTCCATCTCCTTCCGCGCGATCCGCGCGAACAAGATGCGCTCGATCCTCACGACCCTCGGTATTGTGATCGGGATTGTTTCCGTTACGGTCATGGCGACCGCGATCGAAGGCATCAACCGGGCATTCGACAGGAGTGCAGCCGCCTTCGGGACGGACGTGCTTTACGTGCAGAAATGGCCGTGGGTGTCGAACGAGGACTGGTCTGTCATCCGGAACCGTCGCAATATCAAGGTCCAGTACGCGGCGAAGCTCGAACGGCAGGCGACGCTTATCGATGCCGTCGCTCCGGTCATCGGGACAGTCCGCCGCGTCTCGTACGGGAGCAATTCCGTCGAATCTGCGTTCATCAGCGGGACTACGAATCAATACCTGAACGCTTCCGGGGGGACAATCTCCGACGGGCGATTCTTCACGGCGGAGGAGTCGGCAGGCGGGCGGCCGGTCTGTACTGTGGGGGCGAGCATTGTCGAGAACCTCTTTTATAACGTCGACCCGATCGGGAAAACGATCCGCGTCGCCGGGTATCCGTACACGATTGTCGGTGTCTTCGAAAAGCAGGGGGGATTGTTCGGAACGTTTACGACCGATTCGCGCGTCTTTGTCCCGCTCATCTCGTTCGAAAACCACTTCGGCGCGCGACGGGACGTTACCATCCAGGTCCGCGTCGCAGACACCAAGGAAATGGAAGACGCCAAGCTTGAGGTCGAAGGGATCATGCGCCAGATCCGGGATCTTCCCCCGGGGAAGCCGAACGATTTCAATGTGAACCAGCAGGAACTCCTGGTGCAGGTGTTCGGCCCAATCAGTTTGGTCATCTCCACGATCGGCCTTTTTATTACAGGCCTTTCCCTCTTTGTCGGCGGCATCGGCATCATGAACATCATGTTCGTCTCTGTCACGGAGCGGACGAAAGAAATCGGCATCCGCAAAGCCATCGGGGCAAAACGAAGAACGATCCTTATGCAGTTCCTTGCGGAATCGGCGTCGATCTGTCTGATCGGCGGGCTGATCGGGTTGGCGATCGCGTTTCCGCTCAGCCTCATTGTAAACCAGTTCCTTCCCACGGCAATGCCGATTTCGGTGGTCGTTATTTCGATCCTCATCTCCCTTCTCGTCGGCGTGATTTCGGGCTTCCTCCCTGCGTATCGCGCTGCAAAAATGGATCCCGTGGAAGCGCTACGCTATGAGTAAATTCGTTCAGCAATGGTCTCAAATTCGTGAGAGCATGGCGATGGCGATATCGGCCGTCCGCGGCTCCAAGCTCCGTTCCATCCTCACGTTGCTCGGCATCGCCGTCGGAGTGTTTTCGATTATCGCAGTCATGACCGCTGTGACGGTTCTCCGGAACGCCATAGAAGACGGAATGTCCCAGCTCGGCGTCAACACGTTCCAGATGCAGAAGTTCCCGGTTGTCATGGGTGACAACCATGCCATGCGCATGAAGTACCGGAACCGCAAGAACATCTCGTATGAAGAAGCCATGGCGGTCCACGAAAAGGCGACGCTCGCTGAACTCGTAGGGATCGAGGGATGGCGCGGCGGACGCATGGTGGTCTGGAACGGTCAAAAAACCAACCCCAACGTCGGCGTGGTTGGCGAGAATGTCGAAGGCATCCCGACCAATGATTGGACTGTATCTGTCGGGAGAGCGCTCGGGCAGCAGGACATGGAAATGGCATCGAAAGTCGCCATCCTCGGGAACACGCTCGCGGAAAAACTGTTCCCCCAGAATATCAATCCTGTGGGAGAATCCATTCGTGTCGATGGGATAATCTACAAGGTCATCGGTGTCCTGCAGAAAAAGGGCGGGTCGCTCGGCGGAAACCAGGACAATTTTCTGATTATCCCGTTGACGGCCTTCTTTAACGTCTACGGCAAGGACAATACCGACCTGCACATTATGGTCAAGGCCAAGAGCCGCGAGGTGCTGGACGACTGCATCGAGCAAGCGCGGATGATTCTCCGCACTGCTCGCAAGGTCGCGCCCGGGGCGGAGGACGATTTTGGGTATTTCTCGAACGATTCTCTTGCTGACGCAGTTTAACGAGTTTACGTTCTATCTTCGCATGGGCGTTTTGCTGGTCAGCTCCATCGCGCTTCTTGCGGCGGGTGTCGGCATCATGAACATCATGCTCGTCTCGGTGACGGAGCGTACAAGAGAAATCGGGATTCGCAAATCGATCGGCGCGATGAAGCGGGATATCCTGACACAGTTCATGGTGGAGGCGGTCATCCTCTGTGAGATCGGCGGGATGATCGGTATCGTCCTCGGGATCCTCGGAGGGAACGTCGTCGGGTTGCTTGTCAAAGCGCCCGCCGTGATTCCCTGGGATTGGGCCGGGATCGGCATCGGCGTCTGTTCGCTGGTCGGTTTGATCTTCGGTGTCTATCCGGCGTGGAAAGCATCGGCCCTGGACCCGATCGAGTCGCTCCGCTACGAATAAGAGGAAGTTCTTCCATAGCGTCCGGCATCATCCGATCCTAGCGGCGGTGATGCCTGGTATGAAGTTCCGCTCGCACTGCGCGTTCCACTCATCCCGAGGGAGCACGTCCTCATGAGTCGGTTCACCCACCTTTTCTCGCAGTTCCGCGAGAGCCTGGCCATGGCGCTCGCCGCAGTTCGGGCCTCGAAACTTCGATCCATCCTGACCCTCCTGGGCGTCGCGGTCGGCGTGTTTTCCATCATCGCCGTGATGACTGCAGTGTCCGTCCTCCGCAACTCCATCGAAGAAGGAATTTCCCAGCTCGGAGCCAATACCTTCCAGATGCAGAAATTCCCTGTCGTCATGGGGGATGAACACGCCATGCGCAGGAAATACCGCAATCGGAAGAACATCTCGTACGAGCAGGCAATGGCGGTGAAAGAGAAAATCACCACCGCGGAGATGGTGGGGATCGAAGGATGGAAATTCGGACGGACGGTGGTGTGGAACGGCCAGAAAACAAACCCGAATATTCAGGTGGGGGGGAGAATGCGGAAGGAATCCCGACAAACGATTGGACTGTCGGGAACGGACGGGCAATCGGGTCGCAAGACATGCAGAACGCGGCGAAGGTTGCCGTCCTGGGGAATACCCTCGCAGAAAAACTGTTTCCTCCATATATCGATCCTGTCGGTCAAACCATTCGTGTCGATGGCACGCTGTATCAGGTCATAGGCGTCTTTCAGAAGAAGGGTGGCTCTCTCGGCGGGAATCAGGATAATTATCTGGTTATCCCGCTCACCGCGTTCTTCAATGCCTACGGCAAGGAATCCACGGACATTCACATCATGGTGAAGGCGAAGAGCCGTGAAGTGCTCGATGATTGCATCGAAGAGGCGCGATTGATCCTCCGGACGGCGCGGAATGTACCGCCCGGAGAGGAGGATAATTTTGGATATTTCTCCAATGATTCTCTGGCTACGCAGTTCAACGAGTTCACCCTCTACTTGCGGCTTGGCGTCCTTCTCGTGAGCTCCATCGCATTGCTTGCCGCAGGTGTGGGGATCATGAACATCATGCTGGTATCGGTCACCGAACGGACGCATGAAATCGGCATTCGGAAATCCGTCGGGGCGATGAAACGCGATATTTTGTTTCAGTTCATGATTGAGGCTGTCATCCTCTGTGAAATAGGGGGCGTCGTCGGGATCGTCCTCGGCATTCTCGGCGGTAACGTCGTCGGACTTCTGGTCAGTGCCCCCGCGGTGATTCCGTGGGATTGGGCGGGGATCGGGATCGGCGTCTGCTCGCTGGTCGGACTCATCTTTGGTGTCTATCCGGCCTGGAAAGCCTCGGCGCTCGATCCGATCGAATCGCTCCGCTATGAGTGAGTTCGCGAAGTTGCATAGGGATGGGATTTTGCGTTCATTAGTCAAGAACCGTCATCCGGCGAACCACATCCGCGAGTTGTGTTTTCAATGAAGGTGCGTCCACGCGTCATTTGTGTTGAGGCCATTGTCGCCCTCCTCGTTGCGGCAACTCCGGTCTTCTCTCAATCGCAAAAGCAGGAACCGGACAGCCCTGTCTTCAAAAGCAAACGTCCCCCCCTCGTCGTTCCCCAGGTCCCCGAATCCGATGCACTGGAGCAAATCTGGCAGGCATTCGTCGTCGCCAGAAAAGCGCAGGCCGGCGACAAGTTTGCGCAGCACGAGCTCGCCCTCCGATATATCACGGGACGCGGTGTGGAGCGCGATACGGCGAAAGCGGCCTACTGGTTTCAGAAGGCGTCCGAGCAGGGACTGATGGCGTCGACATTCAATCTCGCCATCCTCGCGTTCCACGGCTGGGGAATGCGGTGGGATCCCTTCGAATCGTACCGCCTTGTGAAGGAATGCGCCGATGCAGACATGCCGGAAGCCCAGTTTTTCCTTGGCGCTATGCTTACGGAAGATCTCATTATCCCGCGCGATTGGCAGAAGGCCTATGATTGGGTGAAGAAGTCCGCGGATGCGGACTATGATCCCGCGAAGAAGGCCCTGCCGGAATTCGCCGCACACTTGAAGCAGGACACACAGAAGGTCAATGAAGCCCCGCTTCCGATCGTTGCCGACTTCATCGACTCGACCGCCAGCTCCTCGAATCCGCGCCTGTTGAAGGACGTGTTTCACGGGGCCGAGGAACTCCGCAGGTCGCTGGGGATCTCGAGGATGATGGACGACAGCTCGGGGGTAGATTCCGTCGGTCTCGACCTTGTGAGAAAGGCGGCCCGCTACGGAAGCCCCGAGGCGCTCATGGTTCTCGGGCGATGCTACGAACGCGGGATCGAGGTCCCCATTGATTCCATTGAAGCTGCCGCCCTCTATGTCCGGGCGCTGCGGATGGATTCTCCACGCGCACTTGATTTGATATTATCGCTGCTGAAAAGCAGTTCGTTCGCCAACACACTCAAAGGAAAGGCGGACCGCGGGGACCGGGTTGCGGAATTTGTCATTGCGGGCTTTGCAGGGTTGGGGATCGAATCCGGAGTTTCGGAATCCAGGGCGGTGCAACTGATGAAACGATCAGTCGATGCGGGATACGTCCCGGCGATCGTCGAACTGGGCTTGTGGCACTATTCCGGCAGACTGGGGGACGAAGATCATGCTGCTGCGAAAGTGCTCTGGTACAAGGCCGCGTCGCTGGGAAGCATGGAGGCGTCGATACGTCTCGCCGTCACTGCATTGCGGGACCCGACCGATCCGCTGATGCATTCCGCCCAGGTGGCCCTGCTGAGGACCGCTGCGAGTGAAGGAAGCCTCCTTGCCGAGTTTGCCCTCGGTTACGCGTATGAGCAGGGGATTGGAACCAGGCAGGATGCGGGAGAAGCGGCTTCCGTATTATCGTACCGCCGCCTCCCGGGGGAGTCAGGACGCCTATCGCGCGCTCCGGCGCATGTACGATCAGGTCCGGCCGCAGGGTGAGGAATTCAAACTCGCAACGACGTTTTGACTCTCGCTCGCTTCTCTCCCATCTTCTGCCTCCGTCTTTTGCTTCGTCTTTCAACCCAAAATCTAAAATCTAAAATCTAAATTTAAAATTTAAAATTTCCTCACGCTTTCATCCGCTTCCCTTTTTCCTCGTACGTAAAAATCCATCCGCAGATCTTTCCGGGATCAATCGCCGTCAGGTTGTCCCAATACTCGCGGCTGTGCATTGTCCGGGAGCTGGTCTCCTCGGGAGAGAGCGATTCCACCATCGCCACAATGTCCAGAAGTCGCCGCTTCCAGACGCGCATGTTCGATTCGCGGAGATCGACCCATCCATCATGCGCCCACAGGTCGATGCTCTCCGGCGTTACCGGCAGTTCCGCCTCACCCCGGTACGGCGGGATCTTGATTGTTTCCGCGCGGAGCATCGACCGTCCATCCGGAAGAAGAATGGGGATGCCGATAGAGATGATGCGGGCCCGCAGTTCCTGATCGTCCCGCACGAGGTCGAACAGTCGCTGGCTCAGGACCCGGGGCGTTGCCGTCGAGGCGCTCCGGATATCGCCGAAGCAAATCTTCAGAAGATATGCTTCATACAGCAATTTTGAGAGCCGTGGCGGCCCGAGCATTTCGAAGGCGACGGAATCGACGCTATGTTTCATCTCCAGCTTCTTCATCGCGGAAACCGCTCCGTTCAACATGAACCCGGCGCGATAGGTCGGCGCAAGCGTCGCGTTGTCAAGGGCGTTGATGATATCGTGCCCTGTATTCCCGGCCTTGATTTCGAAAATGGCATTCTCCGCGATCTCTTCGGGCGTGACAAACTCCATCTGCCCCGGCGTTGAAATTGCCTCAAACTCCCCGCGGGAGAAAAACCCGTTCTCTCCGGTGTCGATGAACACGGACCGGAGCTGATCTCCGGTGGGCTTCGCCGCCTCGGTATGACGCAGGACGAGGGTTCGCCGGAGTTTTACGGGGTTCGACACGGGGCAATCGTACAGGGGAATGGGCCGACCCTGTCTCTTGATCTCCCCGTACCCGATCTTCTTCCAGGCGATCGCCGCGGTCGGCTTGATTTCTTTTGTGATCGGTGCGTCCGGTGTCCTCCCCATGAGGAACAGCAGGAGCGTATGTGCGCCGGCGACCGCTGATTTCGAAAGGAGCACCCGGGATGGCCGCTCTTCACTGTGGGTATACGGGATATTCAATCCCATCCCGCCGGTCCCGCTTGTGCCGATCTTGACGTAGATTTTCGTCCCGGCTTCCTTCATGGAACGATACATGATCTGGACATGGCGGATGAGCTGGGGGATGTAGAGCGTGCACAGAAGTCGTTCGGTCGCTTCGTAGAGCGCTTCCGGGCGTCCTTTGCGCTTTCGGGCCTGCTGGATTTCCTTGATGACCTCGCGGGAGACCTGGAAGATGTCCTGGTACGCGATCCCTGTCGCGGAATTGACGCAGTCGACCACCACCTCGGGTTTGTACTTCATCAGGAGGCGATGGAGACTTGACCGGCGAAGCACAGGTCCGGAGAGTTCCTCGACGATATCCTCGATCATCATCGATCGATTCCTGGATTTCCCGAGTATCTCCCCGCGGGGTTTATCCTTCAGCTCCTCCCTGACGAAAATGTTCCCGGACCAGGGAACAAAGAAGTCCGGACGCACGTGGGGAAACTCTGCGCGGAGTGCGCCGACCGCTTCCTCCGCCTCCTCCTTGCGGAGAGAGGTCACCACGATCCGTCGGGGATGTTCTTCCATGAATTTGTGACAGATGGCGGACCCGACGAGCCCCCATCCGCCGATAACAAGAACCGTCTTGCCCTTGATATCCATGGGAATGTCCGATCATTGGTCCGCTGCCGATTGCGTCGCGGTGAACCGACGTCGTCCTACTTTGCAAGCTTCGCGGTGTACTCCCGGTCGGCCCATCCGATGGTTAGCCGCGACTCCCCCCCCGGTCCCGCTGCGAACCAGATATGGAAGGGATCGATGGTTTTCTCCGGAGTGCCGACGGACATCTGTACACGTCCAACGACAAGGCTCTCGGGGATCGGGCCCGGTGAGGATGGCCGTTTGCTGATCAGCAGGGTCAAGCTACCCGGGGTCGGCACGGAACGGAGGATGTAACTCCCCGCGTCGAGCCGGACACCGCCAATCGTAAGTGGTCCCGTGGTGCTAAGAACAGTCGAACTGTTCGCTCCCGTCCGCCAGATGGAGTCGAATGGAACGACAACTCCCCAGATGACTCTTCCGCGCATAAAGGGTGCGGAGTAGACGACCTTCACGTCCGACGTGCCCACTGTTGTCATCGAGGAATCCAGCGGGCTGATCGGACGGATGTGGTCGTTTTTCTCGAACGGTACCCACGCCTTTGTGTGCTCCCAGGAGAGGACAAGTCGGCCGCTGGAGGGCCCGGTCGCCGGAAGGGAAATCGTGAAGGTGTCGACCGTTGCGTCAAGATGTTCGACCGTCCCGTTGAAACGTGCGAGGTCCTGTCGCTCATCGTAGAGCGTCCCCCATTGCCCCGTCTGCTTGTTGAGAATGAACTTCCATCCGTTCACGGAGGGAAGCGTCCAGAGCGTGTAGAGCCCCTTCGGAACCGGAACGCCGCCGATCATCGCGTCGAAGTTCGTCCGGAGATGGGTCGCCAGGTTCGCCCCGGTTCGCCACACGGTGTCCCACGGGACGAGCTTCCCCATGATCACGCGCCCGCGGATCGATGGGCGTCCGTAGTTGACAGAGATGGAGTCCGTTCCGAGCGTCAGATAGACCGAATCTCGCGGGCTGAGGATCTTCCTCTCCTGTGCTGAGGCGTTGAGTCCCAGAAGACAGAGGACGACAAAAACAATGCGGCCTGCCACGGGAACCTCCTGATTGTGAACGATCAACGGTCTTTTTCGATCACCACGGCTGTCCCGTACGCGAGAACCTCCGTGACACCGGACATGACTTCATTCGCATCGTAGCGCATGCCGACGACCGCGTTGGCGCCGAGCTCCGAGGCATGCTGCGCCATCAACGTGAACGCCTCCAAGCGCGTGCGTTCGCAAAGTTCCTGCAGGATCGAAATATTCCCGCCGAAGAGCGTCTGCAGTCCGGCACCGATATTGCCGACAATCGAGCGTGACCGGACGGTGATGCCACGGACAATCCCGAGGTTCTTGACGATGTGGTAACCGTCAAGCGTAAATGCGGTCGTTACCATGGGAAGATCGACAGGGGACATGGAGGTTCCTCGTTCGTCATTTGAACTTGATGGATGAGAGGATTTTCGAGAAGGCCACGAAATATTCCTTCTCCTGCGGCTTGTAACAATTGGTGGTGATACGGAACGCCTTGCCGTTGTGCACAAGGAAATACGCGCGGCTGCTGACATCCCGGGTTGGCGAGTAATTGACATACATGGACTGCTCACCGGCGATGGATTCCTTGCCCGTGCCGGTGCCGCGGTATTTGCCTTTGTTCTGATCGAAGACCTTGTCGACGGCCTGCCCCTTGGAGTCGAAAATGTCGAACCGGACGGAGCAGTCTTCCCGGTAGCCATGAAGCTCGGCGGAATACTCAAATGCTCCCTTCTTGACGTCGGGGTTGAAATTGAAATTCTCGGGATACTTGAAGCTGAAGTATTTGTTCTCGCCTTCAGTGTACGATTCCGACGGGAGCGTTGCATCCACGCCCTGCGCAACCGGTTTCGGGAACTGGAAGGAATTCAGAGAAGCGGTGAAGATATTCTTGTTGGCCTTATAGTAGTCGCCAAACCCCGCAAACCAGAAATCGTACAGGATAGAGTCGAGATCGACGTAGATATGTTCGCCTTCCGACATCCCGGACGTGTATCGTGCGGAATAGGGGAATCTCTCGGCTTTCTTGCCTGCGACCGTCACCTCTTGCATAGGACTGATCTGGAACCCGATCGATTTCATCTGGGACACGAGGCTGTCCCGAAGGGCGCCGGGATTCGGGGTCTTCACAAGCGAAACCTCGATGATGGCCCCATCCGGATACGCTCCTTCCGGATCGAGGAAGCGTTTGTCGACATCCTGGGTACTGAAGAACAGGGCGCGGCCGACTTCGGCATTCGTCAGCCACGTCTTCGGGAAGGAAATGTGGAATCCGATTCCCGGATCCCGGTAGTCTGTCATATCCGGGACGGGGAGGAGAGCCACTTCCTTCTTGCCGCATCCCGGTATCGACAGGAACACGAACGCTGTGAGAAGTGCGAGAGTGATGACTGAAGGCTTTCGCATGATCGTACCTATCGTTTGGTGAAAGATGATTGAACTATTTATCAGTGAAATTCGTGGAAAGGGTTCAGGATCCAGGGGTCAGGCTTCAGTGTGGAATCCTGAGCATTCATCATGCATCCGCAGAGCCTCCTGAGACCGATCCGACTTCAGAATCTAGAATTTGTTTGTCCCCCCATCTCCCCATCCCCCCTTCTCCCACTCTCCTTCATCGCTTCACAACGGTATCATACCAGGGTTTCTTGTCCCTCGAACCCGCCTCGTCGACGTGGATGTGCTTTGCCTCGGTATATTCCCTGAGTCCGTCGACGCCAAACTCCCGTCCAATGCCGCTCTGCCGGTAGCCACCGAATGGAGCCCACTCATTGAGCAGATGCCATTCGTTGATCCAGACGGTTCCCGCCCTGAGTGATCGCGCAACCGCCATCGCTCTTTCCGGATCGCGAGACCAAACTCCGCCGGCGAGACCATAGATGGTGTCGTTTGCAATTCTGACAGCCTCGCCCTGGGTGCGGTACCGGATGACGGAAAGGACAGGTCCGAAGATCTCCTCCTGTGCAATGACCGACCGGTTGTCGACATGATCAAAGATCGTCGGCTCGACGAAGAACCCTTTCGCGAGAGAGGAGTCTTTCGGTACGTTCCCTCCAACGACGAGTGTCGCGCCGTCTGAAGCCCCGCGCGTGATGTACCGCAGGACCTTCTCTTGCTGTGTTCTTGAAATCAGCGGGCCGATGTCCGTGGAAGGATCGGAAGGGTCTCCGACGACCATCGCCCTGACTTTTTCCGCCATTGCCTGGACGAAATCATCGGCCAGTGATTCGGGGAGAAGCAGTCGTGTTCCCGCTTCACAACATTGACCCTGATGGTAGAAGGCGGCATAAAGCGCACCGTCGACGGCGATCGAGAGGTCGGCATCGTCAAGGACGATATTGGCCGACTTCCCGCCGCACTCAAGCGTCACTTTTTTCAGTGTTTCGGACGCCTCCCGCATGATAGAGCGGCCGACCGCGGTCGATCCTGTAAACGCGATCTTGTCAACCCCCGGGTCGCGCACAAGTGCGGCTCCGGCTTCCGGGCCGTACCCGGTCATGACATTGACAACGCCGGGTGGCACGCCGGACTCGTGGATGATGCGCGCGAGCTCCATGGCGGTTGCGGGGGTTTCTTCCGAGGGCTTGAGGACAACGGCATTGCCTGCCGCGAGCGCCGGCCCCAGTTTCCATACAGCCATCTTGAGCGGAAAATTCCATGGAATAATGGCTGCGACAACACCGATGGGCTCCCGCACGAGATAATTCCTGCTGATGCCCGGACGCGAAGCCGCTTCGATCGTTTCGTCCACCTGCGTCGAGCCGATCCTGGCGAAACCGTTGAGGTTACGGCTGCTGAGATAGAGATCTTCCCTGGCTTTCCGGATCGTCGATCCTGAATCAGCGACTTCAAGCGCGGCGAGTTCTTTGGAATGCTGTGCGATCTTCTCTGCGATCGTTTTGAGGATGGCGGCCCGTTCTTCCCGGCTCATCCTGGGCCATGGCCCGCTCTCGATCGCTGCGCGCGCGCTCGCGACCGCCCGGGCAATATCGGGCGCTGAAGCCAATGCCGCCGTTGCGACCGGTTCCTGATTCCACGGGTTGATCGAAGTAAACCGTTTCCCCCCAACGGAATCGATAAACTTACCGCCGAGATACAGCGTATAGTCGTTCAAGCGTTTCCGGTTTGATCAACGTGCTATCCGAGAGGCCGTACTATCGACAGCATGATAATGGCCAGGATCAACAAGAACTGCAAGGTCGAGGAAATTTTCAACTGTGTTTCGACCGTATGGAGAGAATGCTCATCAACCTTTTCTGTTTCTCCAGCCGCCAGGCGGCTGACTGTCCTGGATCGGCGCATTGCCTGAACCGAGGACAAGCCGCCAATGATGATGGCGACAAGAAACAGCGCCAGCTTTGCACTCAACCATCCGTCCGAGAAGAGCGTGTATTTGTGGGGCCCGAGCGTCATGTTGCCGATGCCACTCAGAAGCATGATGACGATGCCGATCGGGCTCATCAGGCCGATGCGACGGAGGGTTTTGAGGTGGAGGGCTTTCGTCTGCCAATCGGGAGCGGATCGGTATTGGCCGCCCACGATCCAGCTGCCAAACAGGGCTGTAAACAGGAGCCCGATGCCGATGAAATGAAAAAGTAAAGTGAAATAGATTGAGTACATGAGGAGGGTCCTGGAAGAACAGCATGAAGATAGAGAAAAAAGGGTAATTCCTCAACTACGAAAGGGAGATCGGAAGGGGGAAAAAGGACAGGCAGGGAAGAACATTCATCCCTGCCTGAAATGGGGGGGAATTACAGAGCGTGTTTCAGATCTCGATATGGCGCAACTGTTCGCGGATGCGGTCGCCGAGTCCCTTCATCCGGTACTCCATATCCTTCCCGAACTTCCGCATGCGATCTCCGAATTCCTGCATCCGGTTCTGAAACTCGTGCGAATCCCACTCAAAGGTGCCGTCATGCCACGATGGTGCAATCCTCCCCGAACGGGACTCAAAACGACCATGCCCTCCGGCCCCGACCTTGAGGGAAAGGCTGAGCGAGGAACCCTTGCGGAGGATTCCAACGTGTGCCGAGTCGCCGTCCTCATAATGTCGAAGGGCATTACGAACGTCCCGGATGTCCTCGATGGGATCATCTCCCACGCGCACGATAACATCACCCGCTTTGAATCCCGCGTTGGCGGCAGGGCTGTTGTGGCGGACCTCCTCCACCAGGACGCCCTTGTCATTTGGTGCACCAAAGAACTCGGCGAGTTGATCGCTGAGATCCATCAGCCGGAGCCCTTGAGTCGCCGACTCCGAAATCATGAACAAGGGCGGGTCGATGCTTCCCAACATCGGTTCGACATGGAACGCATGATCTTCAGACTCTTCAAGAACGGCGGTGACTTCCTGTTTCGCGTTGTTGCGTATGATGTTGAGAGTGACCGAGGATCCCGGCTTCTCGACCCGGATCCGCTTCAGCAGATCCCACCGGTCTTTGACGGGATGTCCGTTCACTGCCACAATGATATCATCTCTCCGGAGTCCGGCCTTTTCCGCGGGGCTGTTCTCCTGCACGGATGAGACAACTGCGCCTTCCTTTGCGGACGTCTTGAGATCATTCCTCATGTGCGGGGTGACATCCTCGATGGTTACCCCCAGCCAGCCGCCGTCATCGGTGTCGGTGAGATTCTCGAACACCGGCTCACGGTCGTCCGACTGCGCGACGGAGTGTGTCGGCGACACACTGACAAGCACGAGCATGGAGAGTATTACTATGGCTGTCTTCATCGATTCCTCCAGACCTTCCTATTTGTTCAACAAGACATCATACAACACCGCGCGGGCTTTCTCGCCGCCGATGTTTCCAAGATAATATACGGCCTCGGAACGAAGATCGTAGCTGGAATCGCCCTTTGCCACGCCGCTCAGGAATTCCACGGCAGGGTCATTCCCGATATCGGCGACTTCGAACAGGATCATCGACCGCTGATTGCCGCGCACCGACGGTATTGAGTGATAGAGCGTTGCGAGGGTCTGCACGGATTTGTCTTTGTCCTTGATGCACGCGCGCAAGTGGTCCAGGGACTCGGACTGAATTTCCTCGCTGGAGTCAGTACGGGCAATGTTGATGAAAATCGAAGCGGGGTCATGGTTTGTGAAATCCGTGAGTTGATCCATCGCTTCGATCCTGAGGACGGCGGGCTGCGATCGATCCAGGGCAACGTCCTTAAGCGTTGTGAAACCGCGGTCATCTTCTTCTCCATGGCCGATCGCAGAAAGTGCCTCGAGACGGAGCCTGGTCTGCTTGTCAAGGCCTGACTCCGAATCCACGCCAAACGTCCTGTGCATTCTCCAGCCGAGCCGCTTCATGCTCATCGCAAATCCCCGCAAGTCCATGTTCCCGAACGACGGGCCTAGGCCGATCGCCCGGGGTTGAATCCCCTGGAAAGCGCTGTCGAACATCACCCCCGTTTGCGGGAGTCGCATCATCCTTCTGTTCAGGTCCTCCATTGCCCGGGCCTCCGCCATGCGCTCGGTGGAATTCCACACCATGGAGTCGTTACCCGCGTGTTGTCGCGCGAGTAGTTCCACTTCCCTCTGGATCTTCTCGGTCTGGACTTCCCGCTCAAGGTTGCCGAGATCGGCGACTGCATCGCCAAGGTAGTTGCTCTTGGGATGCCGATTGATAAACTGCCGGTACTCCTGAAGTGCCTTCATCCTGTCCGTATGCATCAACGCGTATGCCGACCAGTAGCGTGCATCGTCGGCATACGCGCTCCGGGGGAATTGCTTGAGCAAATCGGCAAACGTTTTTCGTGCCTTCGCCCATTGTTCGGCGAGGATTTGGCTGTACCCGCTTTTGTACAAGGGCTGGCCGGGGTCGCCTTCCTTGTCCGCGACGTATGCAAAGCCAACGGCAGAACTTCCTCCGCCCTGCCCGAAGGTGAATGCCGGCAGGGCAACGGCGATGCTCAAAAGTGCGGCGAGGGGGTATGTTGATCGGTGTCTCATAAGGACGAACTCTCTTTCTTCATGGAAACCGGTGTTGGTCGTGACGCATCGATGGCTGTTTCCGCCATGCGGATCTTGAACAAGAGATTCTCCTGACGGATCCCGCCACGGACAATTTCGATGCCCGACGCGTTGTTCTGCTCCGACAGGTTGGCGAGCTGAATCAGAACGCGGTTCAGCTCATCAATCAGTTCTTTCGCCTTCGGATTCAGGCCGGGCTCCCGCTTGAGATACCGCGCTTCGCGGACCAGCGCTCGCGAGACGCTCCGTTCCGTGCTCAGGTCCGGCGAGGCATCCTGGCCGTCCTTCAGATTTGCAACGCCGATCAGGAGAATCTTGGACTTGCGGAAGTAATCCGATACGCGCTCGGGCCCGATCTTCGTTGCCGATGCGACCGTCACAGGGCGTGATGGCGGGACGACCAATGGCGTCGGGGGCGCCGTATCCACAGGTGGGCGGGGATGCTCTCCCGCCAACGGTGCCGGCGTCCCATGGACATTCTCGAGAGCGACAGGCGGTGGATTGGTACGTAGGAACAATGCCAATGCCAGGGCACAAAGCCCCGTTGCGGCACCGGCCAGGGCGATCTGTCCCCTTCTCATGACGGCGAACGAGAGGAGGGAATCACGCAGGTGCGGGAGCAGCCGTTTCCATCCACCTTGCGGCCGCGTCTGAAGCGCACGCTCTACGCGATAGGGGAATGCTTCCCAGAATTCGGATGGCCGCTGTTCAGCGGGATCCTTTTCCGGTTTCGGGAGCACGGTCATTGCGTCGCGGAGGATGGCAAGATCGTTGCGACAGGCGGCGCATGTCTGCAGGTGCTCCTCGACGCGGAGCCGGACAGCCGGTTCAAGCTCCTCAACGACATAGTCGTACAACGAATCGCGAATCTCCTGGTGTCTGTTCATCGTACTTCCTCCTTGAGGAAGTTCAGCTTGAGACGCATTTTCTCCATGCCGCGGAACAGATGGGTCTTTACGGTCCCTTCTGTGCAGTGAAGAATCTGGCTCACCTCTCTCGTCGACAGACCGTTCAGATGTCGGAGGATGACCACAGCCCGTTGCAGCGTCGGCAGCTCATGAAGCGCCCGCTCGATGTGCATCCGAACGTCATCATTGTGGGAAGCTTCAAACACTGTCTCTTCCGATACCGTGGCCGCGAGATTCATCTCTGCACTTCGTTCTCTTCGTCGCCTACCGTCTTTCAGTCGGTTCAGCGAAAGGTTGGTGATGATCCGGTACAACCAGGTGCCAAATTCCGCTTCGGCGCGAAAACCATCGAGCGACTCGTATGCGCGCACAAACGCCTCCTGAGCGATCTCCTCTGCTTCGTGGTGATCGTTCACAAATCGGTATGCGATGGCATACGCGCGGCGCATGTGGCGTTCGACGAGGCGGCGAAATGCCTCCTGACTGCCTTTGCGAGCCCTAAGGACGAGTTGCTGCTCGTCGACATCAGGCATTTCCAAGCCTCGAGTGGATGGCCTTTGCTGGTTAGACAACCCGGGGTGCACGTTGGTTGACATGACCGGAGCATTCCTTCCGGTGACCGGAATTCTCCGGCCTGATGCTTGTGAGGCGACCGTTGCCCGGTGCGGGGAAGAGTATGCAGAAATTATTGCGGGCGGCCGAGGATGACATCCCTGTTCCGCTGATAGAGATACGACGTCGCCAGGAGAATCAACCCCAATGCGATAAACGAGAATATCCTGTACAATGTTTCGAGGAAGGAGAGATCATAGAAGAAAATCTTGAGGATGGTGATGCCAAATATGACAATCGCAAGCAGACGGTACGGCCGGTACCGTCGTACAAGCCCGATCACCATGACGATAATCGAAAACAGGAGCCAGACTCCGGACAGGGAGAGCTGTTGAAGATTCTGCAAGTGCAGGAGAGCGCCTGCGTGGTCGCCAGTCAACGCCTGGAGCGGCTCAATGCGCTGTTCGAAGGCGTCACGCACTTCCCCCGTCGTCAGACTAAAAAAGAGCATGGCAACGCCGATGCGGACCGTCTGTTGGGTCCATGTGGTGGACTGTTCCCGGCGCATGGTCCGCAGCGCAGGAAGCGAGAGATACCCGAGCCCCGCAACGAGGAGAATGACGAGCACCCGCTCGTTGAACACCGGCGAATATGTTGAAAGCGGCGCCGATGCTAGTCCGCGCGCGAACGCCAGGAGGACGCCGAGAAAAATGCTGCCTGCTCCGATCTCCGGCATCGAGAATACCTTCGATGCAGAGCCGGCCCACGCGAATGCAGTACCGAAGGCCGTCCAGACAAGGCTCACTGCGAGCCACCGTTGGAAGTCGATGAGATTCGGATCTCCTCCGGCCCATTCCCTTTGGCGGAAGACGTCGTTCGTTTCGACGGTGAGGAGGATTACGAGGAGAACCGGCCATGCATATCCCAGGATTCGGGAGACCCGGGCCGACCACGGCTTTGTGCCGCCTTCGAGGATTCGCGAGGAGGCGGCGACGCTCGCGACGGTCGCGAGGTATGCGAGGGCGCGTTCGTTCAGGATGGGCCGGTATTGTGCCCACTCTGCCGGCTGTCCAAGGAGGGATTGTCCGACGAGGTAAACGGTGTTCATGATCGGAAGGAGGAGAATGATCGCGGGAAGGAACGGTGTCTCCGATCGAACGGCGATCTCGAGAATCGCGACGGCGGCAATAGCCCAGCCGATGATGATCCAGTTGCCGTCAAACTGAAGTCCAATTCCCACAGCAACAAAATACGCTGAAATCATGCCTGGCGTAGCCCACCCAAGCTTTGACTCTCGCCACCGTCGTCGGACGAGTGCTGCGGCGACGAGATAGATCATCGCAAGGAGAAATGTCGCAGGCCCCTGCCACACTCTGCTTGCGGGAAAAAGCAGCTCCATGAGCATCCAGTGAACGGCGATCGCAATGCACCCCATGACGATATGAGGCGAAGCGGACCCCGGCCGTTCTCCGCGGATCTCTGAAGCGAGGTCGAAGAGAAAGAACAGGAGCCAGAGAATGGACAAGAAACAGACAGCAAGGCCGAATTCGCTTTCACTGTACTGGTAGATGTACCAGGAGAGGTACACGCCGGCGGTTCCGGCTGCAGTGAGCGGCTGCAGCAGGTACCACTTCGGTCGCCCATAGACGATTGTCAGCATGCCGGCGGAAAGCAGGGTGATATACGAAAACAGCCCGACGGTATTTGCCTGTCCCGTGCTCAGCAGGAACGGAGTCATGAACCCCCCCGCCAACCCGAGGAGCGACACAGCGAGCGAATTGTATCGGAACGCTTGTGTAAAGGCGATGACAGTCACTCCGCCCATCAAGACAAACGCGACCGATTGCGGAACAAGCCGGTAGAAATTGAACGAGGCAAAAACAGAAATATACAATATCGCAATCCCCGCGCCGACGAGCCCCTGAGAAAAAACCTCGAAGTTCTTTGCATGCGCTTTCGCGGCCACCAACAGCAGAGACAAGCCGAAGAGGGCCCCGATCGAGACGCGTACGGATTCGCTGATCCAGTTGTTGTCAAACGCATATTTGAGGAAGAATCCGACGCCGATGATGAGTGCCAGAGCGCCGATGCGGTTCAGGAGTTTGCCGCCGATGAGCGCTTCCCATTCTTCGCGTGTCCGCGACGGAGCAGGAGCGGGAAGGCTAAGGGGGTGGAGAGCTTCGTCGGGTGCCTTGACGGAAGGCGCAGGGTGGAGTGCGCGTGATGGTGAAGGAGGTGCGGACGTTGTTGTCGCAAGCTGTGACTCCGTCATGGTCGATGTGCCATCCACACGACGTCGGAGGTCGGCAAGGTCCTTTTTCAGAGCATCAACGCTCCGACGGAGTGATGCGACGTAGGAAAACAGGACAATGAGAAGGGCGATAAACAACATGGAGAGGAAAAAGAGCAGGAGTCCCATGGTGGCCCTGTGGGGGGTGGCGGTTCGGTTGGAAACGAGCCGGCAATGAACGACATTCGACCATCCCTTAGCGACCAGCGGTCGTGTCGACGCTAATCGTTCCCATCGATTGTCTCAGCCGGGTGATGGCAATGGTGTGATCGTAGACCGCCTGGATGGCCGTGATTCGTGCGTTTGCGCGCACGACCTGGGCATCGGTGACGTCGATCGCTGTCCCGACCCCGGCGGCATACTGCTTTTCCGCCAGGTGGAGGCTTTCGTCGGCCTGTTCAACGAGTTTTGCCGTTGCCGCGATGCGTTCCGCTGCTTCTCCGACAGCGAGGTAATTTTGTTCGACATCGAGGAGGGCGTTCTCGATCGTCAATCGCACCTGGGCGAGTTGTGCCTCTTCCGCCGCCTTCGCCTGGTCCACCTGTGCGTTAATGCCAAACCCTTGAAAGATCGGCAACGAGAACGTCACCCCCGCGGTCCACCGACCATACAGTTTCACATCAAAACCGCTCCAATTGTAGGTCCCCGTCGCGGACAGCGTCGGAAGGTGCAACCCGAACGTCGCGGCGGCAAACGACGACAGCGCCTCGTAATGGGAACGCGCGCTGAGAATGTCCGGTCTGTTTTGCATCGCCGCCGTGCGCGCCGAATCAAGGGTGAACCCCAGAGACGAGGTGTTGACGTTGCCTCGAAGAGCGAAGCCTGGACGGAGATGCACGCCCATCGTGTTCTGCAATTGGAGAAGTGATACTTGCTGGGCGTTGCGCGCACGGATCAGGCCAACATTGGCATTTGCCAGGTCGACCTCTGCGCGAGTCACATCCAACAACGGCCGTGTCCCCGCCGTATAGAACGCCTTCGCACTTCGCAGATGGTCATCGGCCTGTTTGACCGTCTCCTCATTGACGACGGTCAGATCCTGCGCCTGCATCGCCGCGTAGAATGCAACCTCGACCGATGTTGCCACGTTGGCATACGTGAGAAGGTAATCCTGCTTCGATGCTGAGACAAGATCGGTGTTGGCGCCGACACGGGAACTGGTCTTCCCGAAGTCGTAGATCAATTGACTGGCGGTGAGCCCTGTCGTGTACGTGCTGTAGATCTGGTCCCTCGCAGGAATGGAAGGGTTGAAGACGAACGTCCCCTCGGTGTGTGATCCCGACGCCGAGAACCCGATCTGGGGCCAGTAATTCGAGAGTGCGAAACGCTTTCCGGCTTCCGCCGAGGCAACCCCGGCTTTCGCCGCCTGCAGAAGCGGCTGGTGTTCAAGCGCGATACTGATTGCCTTCTCGATGGTCAGCGTATCGATGGCCAGGTCATTCGTCTGAGCGGCTATGCGACAGGGAAGCGTTGTCAGTGCTGCAAGTACGAATACGACTAAGAAGACGTTCTTCACGTTGCGTCGTCCGAAGTTTTCGTTTGAGAGTACCCATCCCCTTCACTTCACATTTACCGGTTCCACGCCGAATGATCCGACGGATGGATCGGTCCCCTCTTCCTTGTTCAGGACGCGTTTGAAGCGCTCCTCGAACACCGTGTAGAGCACCGGGACGAAGAAGAGGGTGAGCCCGGTTGAGACGGTCAGTCCTCCGATGACGGCGATCGCAAGGGGTGCTTGCGTGGACTCGCCGCCGATCCCAGCGGCCATCGGAATCAACCCGAGAACGGTCGCAAGGGAAGTCATCAGGATCGGCTTCAAGCGCGTCCGGCTCGCTCTGAGGACGGCCTCATGCAGCTCAATGCCGCGCAGGCGCATGTGGTTCGTATAATCCACAAGCAGGATGCCATTGCTTACCACGATGCCGACCATCACGATGACCCCCTGGAAGGAGGTGACGGAGAGCGTCGTTCCCGTCAGGGCGAGCATCCAAAAGACGCCGATAATGCCGAGCGGAACCGTGAACATGATGATAAAGGGGTCCATCAGCGATTGGAATTGCGACGCCATGACGACGTAGACCAGAATGATCGCGAGACCGAATGCCAGCGCAAGGTCGCGGAATGTCTGCTGTTGTTGCTCCACGTTTCCGGTTTGCTTCACTTCGAAACCCGGCGGGATCGATATCTGCGCAAGCTTGTCGTTGATATCCTTGGCGACGCTGCCCAGGTCCCTGCCCGTCACGTTCGCCGTCACATCGACAATCCGTTGCTGGTATTTCCGGTCGATCTGAACCGGCGATGCGGCTTTTTCGATCCGTGCGATGTTTCCCAGTCGAACCCCCTGCCCGCTCGATGACTGGACCAGAAGATTGCGGATGTCGTCAATGTTCGACCGGTCGGATTCATCCAGCCTGACGAGGATATTGTACTGGTTTCCCGACACCGGATCGGTGAAGAGCGATGCCACGGAACCGTTGATGCAGGTATTGATCGTGTTGGAAATATCGGCCACGTTCACCCCGAGCGTTCCCGCCTTGTCCCGATCGATCTGGACGCGCAGCTCGGGGAGGTCGTCTTCGCGGCTCACCTGAACGTCGGTGGCGCCCGGCGTGGAGCGGACCGCCGCATACACCTGCTTTGCGATCGCGGAGCCGGTGGCGAGATCGTAGCCGCGGATCTCCACGTCGATCGGCGCATTCGAGCCGAAATTCAGCAGGAAGCGGAGAAATCCACCCGGGTTGACAAAGGTCGCGATCCCGGGGACAGCAGCCAGTTTCGGACGCAGGGCATTGGCGATCTGGAAGACGCTTCGTTTCCGGCTTTCACTCGGAGTAAGGCCAACCTGGATATTTGACGCGTGACTTCCGGAGTTCCTTCCGAAAAAGTTCCCCGACTTCGCCGACGGCACGCCAATGTCGGAAATGAGCGTCTGGGCTTCCGGAACATTCTTCTGGATGATCTTTTCGAGGGTCTGCGTTGCCTTCAGCGTTTCTTCCACGCGGGCTCCGACCGGAAGCTTGGCCGTCACGGTGAATTGCGCTTCGTCCTGATCGGGGAAGAATTCTGTCCCGATGAATTTCAACAAACCAAGAGACACGAGCGCGAGCCCGAACGTTCCGAAGATGACCAGTCGCCGGTGGTGAAGAACCCACCGCAGTTGCGTCTCGTACCATTGATCAAGTGCCTCAAGAGCGTCATGCGCCTTCACGCGCATGCGATCGGAGAATTTCACCGAGGTGCGGTCCAGGAGTTTTTCCGGAGGGAGAAACCGGAGGCACATGAGCGGCGTGACGGTCCGTGAGACGAAGAATGAGCCGAACAAGGCGACGGCGATCGTGATCGTGAGGGGAATGAAGAGAAGCTTCGCAATGCCACTCAGGAAGACGATGGGCAGAAACACAATGACGGTCGTGAGCGTCGAAACAAAGATCGGAGAGGCGACCTCCTTGGCGGCTTCCAGCGTCGCTTCGATTTTCGTCTGTCCCGTCTTGCGCTCGTTGTAGTGGCGGGAAATCGCTTCGAGCTCCACGATCGAGTCGTCCACGAGACGCCCCACCGCGAGCGCGAGCCCTCCGAACGTCATGATGTTCAACGTCGACCCGCCGAACCGGAACCAGATGAACGTGATGAGGATCGAAAGGGGAATGGCCACGAGGACGATCGTTGTCCCCCGGATATTCCGCAGGAAGAGCAGGATGACGATCATCGCTAGCGTCGCACCCAGCAAGGCTTCGCGCTGCAGCCCGGCGATCGTCTGCCGGATATACACCGACTGATCGAAAGAGATGGTCAGCTTGACGTTCGGGGGAATCCCGTTGAGTCTTGGCAGCGCCTTGACGACGTTATCCACGACGTCGACCGTGTTGGCGTTCGCAAGTTTCTGCACCCGCAAATTCAATCCCGGGCGACCGTTGACGCGGATCAGCTCGGTTTGTTCCTGGTAACTGTCGTCGACGTGACCGACATCCTTGACCTTGATTGGAACGCCGTTGACGGTCTTGATCACAATATCTTCCATCGGGCGGACGACGTTGAACTCGCTTTCCGTCTTGAGCGAGTAATCAAACTGACCCGTCTTCAGGTCGCCGGAAGGGACGATGATGTTGGAGTTGGCGACGGCGTTCATCACGGTTGAAATCGGAAGCTGAAGGGCTTCAAGACGATCGCGGTCGAGCGTCACATGGATCTCGCGGATCTTACCGCCGAGCACCTGGGCCGAGGCAACCCCGTCGAGATGCTCGAGCTGGGGCTCGATCGTGTTGAACGCAAGATCGTAGAGATCCCGTTCGTCGATATCGCCCGAGACCGCGACAACACAGACCGGCAACTGCGTAATGTCGAACCGCAGTGCCGACGGCTGAACAATACCTGTCGGCAGCTGCGCCATGATCCGGTTGATGCGTTGCACGACGTCAACGAGGCCGGCATCAAGGTTCGCATCCCAGTTGAAATTGACGCGGACCGCCGAGATGCCCTCGCGGGTGTTCGACTGGACATAGTTGACATCGTTCACCGACGCCACGGTCCGCTCGATCAATCGGGTGACCGTCTGCTCCATATCGAGCGGGCTCGCGCCGTTGTAATAGGTCACAACGCTTACCGTCGGGATCGTGATGTTGGGGAGCAGGTCGACGGGGAGTTGGGAGAACGATACGTAACCGAAGATGAGAACGGTTGCGGCAAAGAGAAACGTCGAGATCGGGTAACGCAGCGCCAGACGGGTTAACCACATGGTGTCATTCTCCTCGCTTCTCGATCCGCACGGGACTGTGATCTCTTGCGAACTGCTGCCCCGAGGTTATTACCGGTCTGGTGATGCCGAACGATGAAAGGATTTCGGTCCTGCCATTGAGCTCGAGCCCGGTCTGGACGGGGACCCGGTACGCGGTATCCTTCTCCACGGCGAAGACATACTGCCCCTGGTCGTCCTTGAGGATGGCCATGGACGGGACGGTGATTGCGTCGGGATGCTGGTCGATGGCGATCGCGACATTGGAAAACATCCCCGGCTTCAGGGTGCGATCAAAATTGTCGATATCGATCTCCACGGCCATGGTCCGCGTCGCCTCGTCCACCGCCTGGCTGAACCGCACAATCGTGCCGGTGAATTGCTTTCCCGGGAACGCGTCGACCGTCACCACCGCCTTCATGCCCATCCGGATCCTCGGGACATCCTTCTCCAGGATGTTGATGATCACCTTGAGCTTATCGATGTCCTGCAAGGTGAACAGCGTGGCATTATTCGTGGAAACCACAGCTCCAGGATCGAGGAAACGCTGGGTGATGTAGCCGGCGAACGGCGCGGTAATGTACGCATACCCCAACCTTGTCTTCGCCGCATCATAGCCTGCCGCGGCGATTTTCATTGCCGCTTCCGCATTGTCGAGATCCTGACGTGCCACGAGGTTTTGTTCGAACAGATCTTTGTTCCGTCGATACAGCAACAATGCGTTTTCGTAGGTTGCCGCCGCCTGCTGCCGTTGTTGGGCAAGCTCGGTGGTGTCGATCTGTGCGAGCATCTGTCCCCGGGTGACGAGCGCCCCCATGTTGACGTAGACATGTTCAAGCGTCCCGGTCACCTTCGCGTAGACGCCGGCCTGCTGCACCGCAAGGATGTCGCCGGTGAAATGCAGTTCATAGACGACAAGCTGCTTCACGGGGGATTGGACCTCGACCAAGGGAGCCTGGGCCCGACGAGGGTCGACCGCCGAGGTCCCGCTGGCGAACCGATACACGACGATGGATATCAGGGCAAGAATAACGAGAACGGGGATGACAAATTTTAGTCGAAGCTTCATGGTCGAATTTCTTGGGAAAAAGAGAGAGTTGAAGTTCAGTCCGCCTTGTTCGACACGAGATTATATTTGACACCTGGAAAAGAGACAAGTTTAAACGGCAAAACCGATCGTGCATGACCCGATCGTTCCTCACGCTCCAAGGATCCTCCGCACCGGTTCGTTATCGGCGAAGATCTGCCAGCGGAGGACACGATCGCCCTGCACGGAGACAAGCCACGATGCGGGCATCGACCAGTGGTTTTCCGGATCGATGCGGGCACCGACACGGCATGTTCCATCCGCCGTGCCGAAGATCGCGACCGAGTCCCCCTGTTCGAACACGCGATCGTAGCGGATCGTGAAGTCCGGGACGAGATAGAAATATTCGATCCATGCCTTCCGGATCGCGTCTTTTCCTTCGACCACCGCGCCGACGGAGTCGACCAGGACATGGTCGTCACTGATGAGTGATCCGATCAACCCCACGCTGTGCTTGTTGATTGCATCGATAAAAGCCAGCGCTGTTTCCCGGGGGGTCATGAGGAATTCCTTTCGTGCTCAACGATCACCGCAATGCCCTGGCCGACGCCGATGCACATCGTTGCCAGGCCGAACCGCCCGTTGCGACGGCGCAGCTCGTAAAGCAGGGTCGACATAATCCGCGCGCCCGAACATCCGAGAGGGTGACCGAGCGCGATTGCTCCGCCGTTCGGATTGGTCCGATCCGCCGGTAATCCCAACTCGCGAATGACTGCAAGAGATTGGGATGCGAAGGCTTCGTTCAGTTCGATGACATCAATATCATGCATCGAAACGCCGGATGCCGCCAGCGCTTTCCGGACTGCGGGGACGGGACCCATCCCCATGATCCGTGGATCGATACCAGCAACGCCCGTGGAGACGATACGTGCGAGCGGCCGAAGTCCGAACTTCCGTGCGGTTCCCGCCTCGAGAACGAGAACGCCGGCCGCCCCGTCGTTCAACGACGAAGAATTCCCCGCGGTCACGCTGCCGTTCGGACGAAAAGCAGGTTTCAGCGAAGCGAGCTTAGCGATCGACGTGTCCTGTCGCGGCCCTTCGTCTGCCACCACCGAAGACGGCCCGCCATCGACGTCGACCACCGGCACAGGGATGATCTCATCGTGAAAGCACCCTCGCTGTTGTGCCGCCACTGCTTTCCCATGACTCTCGAACGCGAAGCGATCCTGTTCTTCCCGACTGATGCTATACCGCTCGGCGACATTCTCCGCGGTCTCGCCCATCGTCTCCAGTGGAATCAGCTTTTCCAATGCCGGATTCGGGTACCGCCAGCCCAGCGCAGTATCGTACGCAGTGAGGTTCCCGAATTTTCCCGTTTGGTTTTTCGGCATGGAGTACGGTGCCCGGCTCATGCTCTCGACACCGCCGGCGAGAATGACCGTTGCTTCGCCCGACCAGATCGACCGTGCGGCGAACATGATGGCATCGAGGCTGGAACCGCAGAGGCGATTGATGGTGGTTGCCGGCACAGGGAAGGGTACCCCTGCCAGGAGAGCGGCCATCCTCCCGACATTGCGGTTGTCCTCTCCCGCCTGATTTGCGCAGCCCCAGTAGATGTCGTCGATCGCGGAGGGGTCAAGCGCCGTCCGCGCAATCAACGCGCGCATGACTAACGCCGAAAGATCGTCCGGCCTCACAGTCTTCAGTTCGCCCCCGTAGCGCCCGATCGGGGTCCGCACGGCATCCACGATCCACACGTCCGGACGTCCCGTCATCACGGTTATTTCTCCTTGCCGGTCCGGATGTTGCCGTAGAACCCGATGGGAATCTCCGGCTGGTCTGGATGGCTTGTCCGGATGACGATCCGGTCCGCAATCATCGGACCCGCTTTTTCAGGGACGAATTCGACCGGCACCACAACGCTGTCACCAGGCCGGATATCGCCCGTCGGGAGATTGATATTCACGCCCGCGACTCCAGTGGAAAACCCTGTCAGACGAAAATTCGTCTTTCCCTCATTCTTGATGGTGACGGTCTTTGTCGCCCGCGTTCCGACCTCGACGTCCTGAAACCAGAGAAACTCCGGCGTGAATGTCACTTCCTCGATCACCGTCCCGTCAAAGGAAATCTGGACCGCCGGGTCTCCGGGAGCGTTGGAGTTCACAGTCACGGTCTTGTGAATGGGCCCGCGGAAATTCTTCGAATTGAAGGTGATCTGGAGGGAGCCGTTTTCGCCTGGAGGGATATGGTCCTTTGAAAGCATACTCCCCGTGCAACCGCAGGAGACATCCACCCGGCTGATCACGAGGGTGTCAGTTCCCGGGTTCTGGATGGTCAATTCGTGATCGACGACTTTCCCGCGAGGGATCGATCCGATGGAAAAGGTCGTCCCGCCGACAATAAAGATCTTTGCCTGGGAGAAAGCGCTGGCGGAAAGAAAAAGGAGGGTGGCGATGAGTACGTTTATGCGCATGGAGTATCCCACGAAGTTGCACAGATTGCATCAAAGAACGAAAAATGGGGGTTATCTGCAACGAACGTCGAGCGCGGATCTGCGCAGAAGTGGAGCAGGCCTATAGCGTTCCTCGCCGTAGAAATTCTGAAGCGATACGAGGATGGACAGCACATTCTGCAAGCCGACCGCCTCTCCCCAGGCAAAAGGGCCGGACGGGTAGCGCGTTCCAAGCCGCATGGCGAGATCGATATCGGAAGATGTGGCAACGGATTCACCGAGGGCAAAGAACGCCTCGTTCACGATCATGGAGCGGATGCGGGGAAGTACGAGGCCGGGCACGTCGCCGACAAATGTCGCTGTTCTCCCAATCTCTGTCATGAATCGCTGAAAGGATTCGAGGAGAGCGATGTCGGTCCGGTCGCTCTTGACGCATTCAACGAGGGGAGCGCCCAAGAGGGAAGGAAGGAGTCCGATGCCGAAGAGGCGGCCGGGCGTCGACACCCACCGCGACTGTTCCGCAAGCGTGCATGCCACGACATTGGAAAGTAGGAGTCCAGGAGAAGCAATGGCCCGGTCAAGCGTTCGGAGGTTTTCTTCCTTCGTACGGCAGGGTCCGACGCTGAGCTCGAGTCCAATGGTTGCGGGAGTACCCTCCGCACCATTCGCAGGCACGATCTCAAGTCGTCCGACGAAGACCTCTTCAAATTCCTTACAGAGCCCGGCGTCGCCGAGAAGAATGACACGAAGCAGGGGAGTGGTCACGTCGAGCTCCGGTTCTCGGGTGCGCCGTACGTGTAAAACCCCCTTCCGCTCTTCCGTCCAAGAGTTCCCGCTTCCACCATACGGCGCTGGATCGGGTGCGGACGGAATCGGGGTTCGTGGAAGAACTGTTCGTACACAGATTGGGTGACGGCATAATTGACATCGATCCCGATGAGATCCATGAGCTCGAACGGTCCCATCCGGAATCCCCCCGCCTCTCGCATGATCCGGTCGATCTCCTCAAACGAGCTGATCCCTTCCCCCAGTAACCGGAGCGCTTCGCCATAAAACGGTCGGGCCACCCGATTGACGATGAACCCCGGGGTGTCCGCGCAAACGACGGGAGTCTTCCCAAGTCCGCGGCAGAATGCCAGGGCAAGTGCAGTCGTATCGTCCGATGTGGCCGGTCCCCGCACGATCTCGACGAGCGGCATCACGGGCGCCGGGTTAAAGAAATGCATCCCGATGATATTCGTGGCGCGGGGGGAACCCGCGGCGATGGACGAGATGGAAAGGGAGGATGTGTTCGATGCCAGGATAGTCTCCGGCGGAGCGGCGCCGGCTAATTCCAGGAAGATTGCGCGTTTGACATCGAGCGTTTCTGCTGCAGCTTCAATCACAATCTGCGTGCGTGCGAGGTCGCTCAGAACGGACCGGGGATGGATGCGATTACGGACCGATTCGGCTTCCGTGTTGTCGACTGTTCCCTTTTCCTCGAGAATGCGAAGGCCCCGGTCGATTGCAGCGATGCCGCGAGACAGCGCCGCGGCATCAATGTCGAACAACTGCACTTCGTGCCCGTGTATGGCGGCAACCTGGGCGATGCCGGACCCCATTGTCCCACTGCCGACTACACCGACGTTGATTGGGGTGTTCATCGGCGTCGTGCTATCCGCTGATCACGGCATCTTCCGGCAACTTTTGCCAGTCCGGAATCCAGTCAGGGATGACGAGCCCCCACGATTCTGCCTTTTCCCGGACTTCTTTCTCGAACGTCTTCCGGACTTCATCATTGTCACGGAGCTTGAGCCGGAACGCGCGGTAACGGGCGTTCTTCCTGGACCCGGGTCGGCCGAAAATCGCCATCACTCGCGGCCACCACCGGTCCAGAGCGGCCTGAATTTCCGGGCGGGTCCTGGGATCAAGGGCGAGCCGCTTTACCCAGTAGTCGCCATGCGCGACATGGGTTTGCTCTTCCTTGAAAATCCTCTCGATCTCTCTTCGCCATGGCCCGTAGGAAGAATCCCGGACATCCTCGAGCTGGTGGCCTGCGCCCCGATCCATGAGAAAATTGAACATCACGAAATCCGCCCACGAATCGATCGGGTAGTAGAAAATATTCACGCGCTTGTCGGTCCCCGCGCGGGTCGCACCGAGGTCCGTCTTTCCCTCGACGCGATAGGTGAAGTCAAACTGTTCGACATAATCATCGACGGGGACGCCGACATCCTCAAGCAGACGGTACATCGCCCGGCCGTGGCGGACTTCGTCACGGACGATCTGGGACACGACGAGTTTCTCTTCTGTTGATGGCGCCCTCATGATCCACGGGACATACCCGAACCCTCCGGCCAGTTCCGAGTCCGCCTGCTGGGTCATAAGGTTTGTCAGAAGCTCGAAGTACTCATCGCTCATCTCGTCGGGATGTTCAATGGGTTCCTTGCGGGAAAGCTTGGTATTCATGGCCGCTTCGCGTTCAGCGGCCGTCCGTGTGGCGGTTGGCGGTGCCTGCATCATCGTACCCTTCCTTCCTACTTCCCCGTGAAACGCGCCGGCCGTTTTTCGAGGAATGCCTTGAGGCCTTCCTGGTGATCAGCGGTTTCCGAGGCAACTTGTTGGATTCTCGCTTCGTATTCTAGCAACGCCTCAAGGTCGGTGGAAAGTGCCCGGTTCAGGGATTTCTTGATCAATCCGATCGCCCGCGTCGGCATTTGAGCAAGCGAACGCGCAAGAGCCAGCGTTTCCGCCTCAAGGTCGTCGGGTTCCACAACACGGTTCACGAGACCTACCCGCTCCGCCTCCTCCGCGGTGATGTCTCTTCCGGTCGCCGCATATTCGAACGCCCTCGCCATTCCGACCAGACGCGGGAGAAACCAGTGCGATCCCGAATCAGGAACGAGCCCGATCCGTATGAAAACTTCAATGAGCTTCGCCGTCGATGCCATCACTCTCATGTCGCATGCCAGGGCGAGGCTGCACCCTGCCCCCGCGGCTACCCCATTGATCATCGCGATGACAGGTTTTTTCATTGTCCTGATCGACTGAACGATGGGGTTGTAATAGTTCAGAAGGGAATCCTTGAGAGACCTTTGACCTGCGTCAAACTCCTTTAAGTCCTGACCGGAACAGAATGCTTTGTCTCCCGCTCCCCGAATCACGAGGCACCGGACGGAGTCATCCCGCGAGGCATCCTTGAGGGCGGACTTCAACTCGACCTTCATCGTTTCGTTGAACGCGTTATGGCGTTCGGGCCTGTTGAGCACAAGGACGCGGACACCTTGCTCCGAGGAGACGGAAAGCGTATCCATCAGACCCCCTTCCAAGCGGGGTTCCGTTTTTCGAGAAATGCACGCATCCCTTCCTTCTGGTCCTCCGAAGAGAAAAGGAGATAGAAATTCTTGCGCTCAAACTCGAGTCCTTCGCTGAGCGGGGAATCCAGTGCCTTCAAAACCGCTTCCTTCGCCAGTCTGACAGCGAGAGGGGGCTTCGATGCGATCACGCTGGCCAAGGCAACGGCCTCGGCCACGACGCTCTCGGGAGGGACGACGGTATTGACGAGTCCCCGACGGAACGCCTCATCCGCCGGTATCGGCTTCCCGGTGAGCACCATCTCCATGGCATTGACTTTTCCGATGGCGCGGGTCAGACGCTGAGTCCCCCGGCCCCCGGGATTACGCCGATGGAAATTTCCGGTTGCCCGAATTGCGCGGTATCTCCGGCAACGATCATGTCGCACGTCATCGCCAGCTCACACCCGCCGCCGAGCGCAAACCCGTTCACCGCCGCGATGATGGGCTTCCTGATCTTCCGGATCCGTTCCCACTGCGAAAACCGATCGCGGAGGAGCATCTCGACCGCGGTTGCGGTCGCCATTTCAGAGATGTCCGCGCCCGCTGCGAATGCCCGATCGTTCCCCGTGAGAACGATACACCGGACTCCTTCCTCTTCATCCAGTCGTTCGAGCGTCGCGATCAGATCATCCATCAACTCATAGTTCAGCGCGTTCAACACCTCCGGCCTGTTGAGGTGGACGACGGCAACTGCCCCATCGATGTTTGTTTGAACAAGGCTTCCGGCCATTGCTTCTATCCGCCCATAAGGGATGAGATCGACGCGCGGAGCGAGAGCATGTAGAGACCCCGATGGCGGACCGCGGCATAAACGACTCCGGCGTTCTCATTCCAGAGGAGCGCGGTGACCGTTCCGGGAAGATCGTGGGCCCCGATAGGGAACCAGGTCCCGCCGCCGTTCGCAGTATAGTAGAGCAGGCGACTATTGACGCACGCCACAACTTTCGAGGGTAGATAGCGGTCGACCGCGATCTCCACGGTGTCCGTTGTCGACCACGGGGGGGCATAGCGATTCCATTCCACCCCTCCGTTAGTCGTCCGGTAGGATTCGCCGCTGGGAGTCCAGGAATATGCGATCGAAGGGTCCTGGTCATCCAGGGTGATCAGATTGATCGACTTTGTATCGATCCCAAAACGAGAAGGTTCCCAATGGAACCCGGCGTCATGACTGATGACGGATGCGGCGTTTTCGGTTGCGGCGTAGACAATGCTGACATCCGTCGGCATGAATGTGAACGAACGAACATCATAACGGTCGGTCACGGGATTAGAATGGACCCACGACCTGCCGTCATCCGTCGAAATGAACACTCCCTGATCGCCCGCAATAAGCATCCTCGTTTTCACGCGGGGGTAGAGTGCGAGCGCCTTCGGCGTCACCGGGAGACGATCGGAGAGGCCTCTCCAGGTTTTTCCGCCGTCGGAAGTTCTGTAACCTCCGAGGTTCGTGGCCGCGATGGATTTCAGAGGAGATTCCATTGCCACGGAGAGGGCTTCGATGGTGTCGCCTTCGAGTCCGACGCCTGCTGATGCCCAGGTGCCTGCGGCCGGGTCGTACGTCAGGATGGCTCCTTTCAACGCGGCGTAAATCAGGCTGCAGTCTTCATTCGTCGCGAGCAGGCGGATTGTTGCTCCCCCGAGGTCGGAATCTGCTGCGTCCCAGTGTACTCCGCTATCGGAAGTCCGCTGCAACCCGATTGCTTCTCCGAACGCAAAGTATCCGCCCGTTCGCTCGTCGGATCGAAACGCCATCGAACAGGGAACGTGGGGGAGTGATCCTGCAAGATCATTCCATTTCGATCCGAAGTCCGTCGAAATGATCGGTCCTCCGGCGGTCCCGGCCAGAATGACGTCCGACGACCACGGTGAGCATTCAACCGAGAATACGGCGTCAGCCGACATGAGACACCCTTGTCGGACTCCACGTTCGGCCGCCGTCGATGGATCGGCTCATGCTTCCGGAATTCGTGGCATAGACGAGGACATTGCCACGGCGGAAAATGCGGACAATTTGTAACCCGGTGGAAGTGAATTCCTCCGTTGCGCGCGTCCAGGTTGCACCTTCGTCGGGTGAGATGACGAGCCCCAGCCCATCCACCGCGGCGAGGACCTCGTTCGGATGCGCCGTCTCAATGACGAGGTCGGCGACGGTTGAGGTCGACAAATCGGAGTTCGTGCCGTTTGACGCGTTCCACGATTGACCCGAATTTGTCGACCGGTACACTCCATGGTGGTCCGTTCCAACATACCAGGTCGTTGGTTTCCAGGGATCGAACGCGAGCGCATGAGCGCCCGTACCGGCAGGCAACGCTCCGATTGTCATCGCGGTCCATTGATGCTTATTCGCTGATGCGATGAAGAGTCCCCGATCCGTAAGGACAGCGGTTACGACAGGAGCCTCCGGCGATATGACGAACCGGTAGGGATGCACCCTGGGACCGAGGGATCCGAGGAAGGCCCAGGTGCCTCCGCTGTTTTCGGATCGATAGATCTCGCCGGTCGAAAGCGCCGCATACACGACGCCGGGGCGCGAAGGATCCGGTGCGACCGCGGCGACTTCCCGCGCGTATGGGCCGCCGACAGCGGTCCAGGTGTCGTGCGCTTCGGGGGAGGAACCGCACCCGAGGACGCCAAATGCAAGGATGGTCAGGGAAGAGAAGAGGATGCGAGGATTCATGACCGTCATTCCTTGGTTGACCCGCCTGGATTCCGGCGGAGTTTCTCATAGTCGATCGGCCGTTTCTCGACGAACGCTGCGATCCCTTCGCGGACCTCGGCAGAGCCGGTATGAACGGTAAGCCAGTCGCGAAGGTGACCGACGGTCATCGCCCATGAGAAATCGCGCCAGAAATTGAGTTGCTGTTTGGTGTAGCGGGTGGACTCGGGGAGCTTCTCAACAAGTTGCCGGACAAGCGTATCGACTTCATCGTCGAGCTTCTCGCGCGGGACAACTCTGTTGACGAGGCCCCACGTCAATGCCTGGTGGGCGGAGATTTCTGTGTTCAGCAGGAGGATCTCACGTGCCCGCCGGTCGCCGACGATCAGCGGAAGCCATTGGGTCGCTCCAGCCGCAGGCACGCTTCCCCGCGACGTCCCGGCGTGGCGGATCACGATATCGTCGGCCGCCACCGCCAAATCGCACGACATTTGCAGCTCGTTTCCACCGCCGACAACCATTCCGTTCAATCGTGCGATGGTCGGCTTGCCGAGATTTCTGAGACGTTCAAAGGTTTCGAGGAACACCCCCATCCATTTGTAGAAGTCGTTCGGCGAATGGAGAAATTCCGTATTCCACTCCTTGATATCGGCGCCCGTACAAAACGAGCGATCGCCCGCGCCCGTGAGGACGATGACGGCGATGCTGTCATCCCATGCGGCATCCTGCAGGGCTTCTCCGATTTCGCGGAGGGTCGCCAGGTCCAGGCTGTTCAGCACCTCCGGCCGGTTCAGGGTGATCGTCGCGCGCCAGTGGGATTTTGCATAGAGGATATTCCGAAATGCAAATTCCGCCGCAGGTCGACCTGTGTATGCCATGATTCGTTACAGGATAAGGAACGATTGCCTACTCGTGAACATCGCCGACGAACACCGTCACGAATGGAGCGGCAAAACTCATGAGGTCCTTTGCGACGGCTTTCCCTGCCGGGGAAGCGAGCGCGGTCTGCATGGCTTCGGAAGAGTCAAAGTACATCTCCGCCATGAGATGATAGTTCGCATCCCCGAGCGAGGCACCGGTGATCTTCGTGATCTCCAGCTTGCGCAGTCCGGGATAGTTCCTGACAAGCGGTGTGTGGATCGTATGATAGTGACGGTCGAATTCTTCAGCGTCGGGAGGTCTCTTGTAAAGAGCGACGAGCTTGACCATAGAGGGAGTAGGATTGTGAAAAGAGCAGCGTTCCAGAAATCACGTGTGCCCGCCCGGAGAGCGGGACCGGGACAGGATGATCGTGAGGAATATAGAAATGCATGGTTCGAAATGCAAACCGCTGGCGACGGGACGGTCTGTAAACTCATCCATTTCTCTTGTATATTGACCCCATGCCACGATCCTCGCCGCTGGTCATTCCCTTCAGTGATCCTGTGCTGGGCGCGAAGAACCTCCGCATCCTCGGCGAAGCGTTTGTTTCCTCCGGGACGTCTCAGTCTCTCTCTAAATTCATGACGACGGTCGAAGGCCGTTTGCGCCGTTCACCCGATCCCGACCGCGTTCTGGCCCACGTTTTGAGGTTTGTCGAGGCTTCGTTCGGCTCGGCAACACTGTTCACCGACCTCACCGTGTATCCGGCGACGCTTGACCTTCTTCTCGGGTTGTTCGGGCATTCTCAGTTCCTTGGGGAGATGCTCATCAGGGACCCCGAGTTTTTTGACTGGCTCAGGGAGGACAAGTGTCTCACGCAGCCGGTCGATCCTGAAGCAATCGCCGCCGAGATCCAGTCGTCCTTTCGTCTTTTTTCAAAAGAGGAACGACGACTCTCCGCTGTCAAACGCATCCACCGGCGGGAACTTTTGCGGATCAGCGCACAGGATATCCTGGGCATTGCCGACCTTGCTTCGGGTCACGCATCAATTGTCCGATCTGGCGGATGCGATCTCCGGGGCCGTGCTCGAACTCTGCTCCTTCCAGCTCTCCAACCGGTTCGTCGGAAGCCCACCGGTGCCCTTCACGATTATCGGACTGGGAAAAGTCGGGGGGCAGGAATTGAACTATAGTTCGGACATTGATGTCCTGTTCGTGTATGGTGATGAAGGGGTCTGGAAGGATCGTGCAAACAGGGAATCCACCTACCTTGAATATTTCAATCTTCTTGCCGGGCTCTTTATCAGGACGATGTCGCAATCAACGTCGGACGGGAGTCTGTACCGCGTTGACGCGAGACTACGCCCCGAAGGAACGTCCGGCCCGCTTGCCCGGTCGGTACGCGGGTATCTCGGGTATTACGAAGCGAGGGGCGACCTCTGGGAGCGTCAGATGCTTCTGAAGGCGCGCCCTATGACTGGTGATACGACGTTCGGGAAGACGTTTCTGTCGATGCTCGACCCGTTCGTTTTTCCCCGGACATTCCTGCAACATCCGGCTGACGCGATAGTCCGGATGAAGACACGCATCGAACAAAAGGTCGGCGACCGGGCCAACATCAAACTTCGCTCCGGCGGAATCCGTGATATCGAATTCATCGCGCAGGGACTTCAACTCATCAACGGCGGGAAACGCAAACACCTCCGGGAGCGGAACAGCCTGAAGGCGCTCGGCTTGCTTGCCGCCGAAGGACTTCTCCCTGCAGCCGATGTTACCCTCCTTGCCGACGCATATGTGTTCTACCGGACCCTCGAACACCGACTGCAAATCATGCAGAACCAGCAGACGCATACGCTCCCGGACGATCACGCCAAACTCCACAGCCTTGCGCTGCGGATGGGGATGAAAAATGAACAGGCTCTCCTGAAAAAGCTCGACCGGATGTTTCATGAAGTCCGGAAGATTTTCGACAGAGTCATGTCGACTGATGTCGAAGGCGAGAGTGTCGGGATCGCGGGGGTGATTGACGGCCTTCTCGGAGAATCTTCAACCGAGAGCGTCTTGCGTCAGTATGGAATCACCGACATGCATTCCGCCCTGCGCTCGATCCGCAGCATCGCAGGCGATGACATCGCGGGTCAGCGCCGGTTCGATGCGCGGTCGCGGTCGACGCTTCGCGAATCAGCCGGAACGATCTTTGGTGCGATCGCCGGAACGCCCGACCCCGACCTGACGCTCAAGAACCTTGCCCACCTCATTGCCTCGCATCCGTCTCCCGGCTCCATGGTCCAGGCACTTTCGGACAAGCATCTGCGCGCGCTCATCCTGGACATCGCCAGCGGCAGTACCTGGGTCACACGACGGTTGGCCGCCGACCCGCTCGCATTTGAAGAGGTCATCAGTGATCCGATGGGTCTTCATGCGCCGGCGTCTCCGGATCCTGCATCCTCGGGTGATCTCCACCGTTCCAAGCGTCGAGCGGAGCTCCGTTCGGCGCTGCGGTACCTGCTCGGATTTGCCGCGTTGGAAGAGCTGACGGCAGAACTCAGCGCACTAGCGGACAGCGTCGTCCGCAGAGTGTATGGCGCAATCGACAGCGAAGTCGGTGGTGAGAAGCGCCTTGCGGTTTTTGCCATGGGAAAGCTCGGCAGTCGCGAACTGATGATCGACGCTGATCTCGACCTTGTGTTCGTCTCCGCCGAGCGCCGCGGCTCCGGTGAACGATCGGGGGAACAATTCGCGGAGAACCTGCTCCGGGAACTCGGCACGGTGTCCTCAAACGGCCTTCTCTATAATGTCGATGTCCGCCTGCGTCCGGAAGGGAGGAACGGTCCCTTGACGGTGGAGAGGGATGCCTATCGGACCTATCTGCACGGCCGGGCGTCGTTTTGGGAGCGTCAATCGATGACGCGCATGAGGTTTATTGCCGGCGATCCGGACCTGGGGAAGGAGGTAGGCGACATGATTGAGGAGTATGTCTACGCAGCCCCACTTCCGTGCAACTGGGTTGAGCAGATCACTGCCATGCGGAGGAAAATGGAAGTGAGAACGCGGTCAACCGCCGGGGCGTCGATCGATATTAAGCGAGGCGTGGGAGGGATGATCGACGTGGAGTTCCTTGCTCAAATGATTCAGCTTCGCCATGGCGGGGAAATGCCGTCTCTCCGGGGGCGTTCGGTTTACGATCTTCTCCGGGAGGTGGACTGTCCAACCGTGAAACGTCAGGAGCAGCGCGTTCTGGCGGACCATTACGCCTTCTTCCGTCGAACGGAAGCGATGATCCGACTTGCGCTCGAAGGGAGATCGGCGGTCTTGCCGTCGGGCGCTCCCCTTCAGACATTGGCGCGGTGCACCGCTCACCTCGAAAAAGATCAGTTTCGAATTGAAGTCGTGAAACGGATGAAAGAAGTGCGAAGTCTCTTCTCCGAACTCTGCGGTCGTTTCGCCGGTGAAACTGTATGAATGGCCTGCCGTCGTTCCTGCGAAAACCAAACCTTCTCGCCGCCATAGTCGGTGCCGTCGCACTGGTCGTATATGTTGCCACTCTCGCTCCGGGCCTCGATTTTATCGACTCCGGCGAACTTGCGACGGTTGCCACGACGCTCGGTATCGCCCATCCCTCGGGCTACCCGCTCTTTTCCCTGGTCGCTTATCTGTTCGCGCACGCGCCCGTCGGAGGAGAACCCATCGATCGGCTGAATTTCATGGCTGCCTTCTTCTGTGCGGCGGGGATTGCCGTCTTTGTCCGGTTGATCCTCTTCCTGTTCGATCGGTTCGAGACGAAGGAATCTGCCGGCGCCGTCGCCCCGTTTTCGGCTGCCGGGGCCGGTCTTCTCCTCGCGTTTTCTGAAACCTATTGGTCCCAGGCCACGGCCATCGAAGTCTATTCGCTGCATGCTGTGCTCGTGATCAGCGTCCTCCTGGCGTTCGTTCGCGCCAACGAAGAACGGGCGACGTCGCATTGGCTCCTGTTCGCGTTCCTGCTCGGTCTGAGCTTCGCGAACCACATGACCACGGTTCTTCTCGCGCCGGGGTGTCTCTATTATTATTTCGCACGACAGGGATTCACGCGACCTGCATGGCGACGTATTCTGACGATGGCCCCGGCATTCCTTCTCAGTCTTTCGCTCTACGCCTATCTTCCTCTCCGTGCCGCCGAGAATCCGGTCATGGACTGGGGGAACCCGGTGTCACTGGAGCGGTTCCTCTGGCATTGGACAGGGAAGCAATATCGGACCTGGATCTTCTCCTCGACGGATGTCGCCGGGAAACAGTTCTCGTATTTTCTTTCCAGCTTTCCTTCGGAGTTTATGTATGTCGGCGGGATCCTTGCGTTCATCGGAGCAGTGCGGCTCTGGCGGATCAACAGAAGATTCTGTCTCTTCACCGTCCTGTTGTTTGCCGGGTGTGTCGCCTATGCGATCAATTATGACATCCACGATATCGATTCGTATTTCCTTCTGGCGTATATCACGACCGCAGTCTGGTCGGGCTTTGGCATCGCTGCAGTTCTGAGGCGCCTGTTCCGCGGTCGGATGGAGGCATGGATACCTCACCTGTGCTTCATCGTGCTCGTTGCGGCAATTCCGCTCGTGTCGCTGTATCCCCGGCAAGACGAACACCGGAATCATCTGGTCGAGGATTATACAAGGAACATGTTTGCGTCGTTCGACTCCAACGCTGTCGTCATCAGTTATCAATGGGACTACTGGGTTTCGGCTGCGTACTACGAGCAGTTGGTCCGGGGGGAGCGCCGGGATGTTGCGGTCATCGACAAGGAATTGCTCAGGAGGTCCTGGTATTTCCACCAGCTGTCCGTCCGGTATCCCTGGTTGATTGCACGGTCAAAGAAGGAGGTCGATGCGTTTCTTGTCGAACTCGACAACTTTGAACATGACCGCCCGTACAATGGCGCGGTGATCGAAGCGAGGTACGCAGCGCTGCTCCGGAGCTTCATTGAAAAGAACCTCCCCGATCACGCGGTCTATGTCGGTCCGGAAATTGAGAACAACTACACCACGGGGTTCCAGCGGGTCCCCAGCGGGCTGGCATTCAGGCTGTATCCGGACACGGCGTTTCATGCCACCCGACGGCCGGAATTCATCTACAGGCCGCTGGAGCGGTCGGGCCGGCTTGAGGATCAGGTCAAAAAGTTGTATGCTGATGCATTCCTCTCCCGGGGGGACTACTACTATCTCAGGAGGAGTGGAGAGGAACGAAGCTGCCTGGTCATATGAATCGGCATTCCAATTCGAGCCCGGTGCGCCGATTATTGCCGACAGGCTTCGTTTCGTTGAGACGGCTCAAAATGGAAGGAAACCTTGAGAATTATGGCGATTTCCCCCTTTCGTTAGCACCAATTCCCGTGCCGAGGCACGATTTCTTCAGCCTGCCGTTGACTCTTTCCTGAAATTTGTTAAATTTATTTGCTCCGCTCTTCAACCGTCTGTGAAGCCGATTGGGCCTCACACGGGTTTTTTGTGCTTGCTGGCGTAGCTCAATTGGTAGAGCAGCTGATTTGTAATCAGCAGGTTGCGGGTTCGAGTCCCATCGCCAGCTCTTCCACTGAAGAATGCGGCGTTGGAGGACGAAGGGGAGGCCACCGAGGGTGGCGACTGCGGACAGGTAGCGAAGCGGTCAAACGCAACAGACTGTAAATCTGTCGGCTCCGGCCTTCGGAGGTTCGAATCCTCCCCTGTCCACGAATTTTAGATTTTAGGTTTTAAATTTTAAAATGATTGTCAGAAGCGGTGGTGAATTTTTTCTGTGATCTCCTGCCCGCCTTCTTCACCGAAAATTTAAAACCTAAAATCTAAAATATAAAATTTCGTGCGGGAGTAACTCAGTTGGTAGAGTCATCCCGACACGAGTCGGGATTGGTCGCGGGTTGGTCGAGACTGCGGGAGTAACTCAGTTGGTAGAGTCATCCCGACACGAGTCGGGATTGGTCGCGGGTTCGGGTCGGAGACACTGCGGGAGTAACTCAGTTGGTAGAGTCATCCCGACACGAGTCGGGATTGGTCGCGGGTTCGGGTCGGAGACACTGCGGGAGTAACTCAGTTGGTAGAGTCATCCCGACACGAGTCGGGATTGGTCGCGGGTTCGGGTCGGAGACACTGCGGGAGTAACTCAGTTGGTAGAGTCATCCCGACACGAGTCGGGATTGGTCGCGGGTTCGGGTCGGAGACACTGCGGGAGTAACTCAGTTGGTAGAGTCATCCCGACACGAGTCGGGATTGGTCGCGGGTTGGTCGGAGACCTGCGGGAGTAACTCAGTTGGTAGAGTCATCCCGACACGAGTCGGGATTGGTCGCGGGTTCGAGTGGAGACTGCGGGAGTAACTCAGTTGGTAGAGTCATCCCGACACGAGTCGGGATTGGTCGCGGGTTCGGGTCGGAGACACTGCGGGAGTAACTCAGTTGGTAGAGTCATCCCGACACGAGTCGGGATTGGTCGCGGGTTCGGGTCGGAGACACTGCGGGAGTAACTCAGTTGGTAGAGTCATCCCGACACGAGTCGGGATTGGTCGCGGGTTCGGGTCGGAGACACTGCGGGAGTAACTCAGTTGGTAGAGTCACAGCCTTCCAAGCTGTTGGTCGCGGGTTCGAGTCCCGTCTCCCGCTCTACCTCAGGACGGCTTCATGACTTGCTCGATTTATATCCTGAGAAGCTGTGAGGGAGACCGGTACTACGTCGGCTCGGCCGAAGATGTCGAACAGCGTATCCGCGAGCATAACGGACCCGGGGCAAAGTGGACGAAGAGATACCAACCATGGGTTCTTGTCCATAGCGAGACGTTCGTCACCCGCGGCGAGGCGGTCGCCCGAGAACGGGAATTGAAGAGGCTGAAGGGGATTGCGAAACACCTCGATGCGATTCGACGAGGTGAGCTGTAGGCGAAGCCGGGGTAACGCAGTTGGTAGAGTCATCCCGACTCGTGTCGGGATTGGTCGCGGGTTCGAGTCCCGTCTCCCGCTCTCTGAATTTTAAAATTTAGATTTTAGATTTTAAATTTTGAAAGATGGTTTGGAGGGTGTTGGGCAGGACGTAAAATTGGGACTCTCCCCTTATTGCCGGGAAACTTAAATTTAAAGCTTAAAATCTAAAATTTAAAATTTCGTGCTTGCGTAGCTCAGTTGGTAGAGCACTTCCTTGGTAAGGAAGAGGTCACCGGTTCAATCCCGGTCGCAAGCTCTTCACAATTCTCGTATCACGACCCTGGATGCCGGCCATGCGCGACATTATCACACTCGAATGCACCGACTGCAAAAACCGCAATTACACGACCACCAAGAACAAGAAGAAACAGACGGGCCGCGTCGAATACAAGAAGTTTTGCCGTCGCTGCAATAAGCATACAGTACACAAGGAGACCCGCTGACTCCGGGCGATTCGCTGCTGTTGGCACGCCGGCGAGGGAATGGCATCCGGATGCGGGAGGGCACGAAGCGCGCGATACGTCAGTAGCTCAATTGGTAGAGCAGCGGTCTCCAAAACCGCAGGTTGGGGGTTCGAGTCCCTCCTGACGTGCGAGAAGAATGAATTCAGACATCAGATCTCTGATCTCAGAGATCTGAAGTGGATCAGCCGAACAAGTTCCGTCTCTATTGCCGAGAGAAGATCCCTATGAAAGAAAAGATCATCGGTTTCTTCACCGATGTCGTGAAGGAAATGAAAAAGGTTACCTGGCCGAAGAAGGACGAACTGCGCGAGTCGACGGTGATCGTCCTGGTCTCCTGCCTGATCATCGGAGCATTTGTCTATGCCGTTGACACGATCCTGGTCGTGATCCTGCAGCAGATCCTTTAACGAAGGAGAGAAGTGGAGAAGAAATGGTATGTGGTCCGAACCTATTCCGGCCACGAAAACAAGGTGAAGGCCTATCTCGAGAACGAGGTGGCTCAGGGTGGTCTCACTGACCGTGTCGGCGCCGTGATCGTTCCGTCCGAAAAAGTGTTCGAAGTCAAGGACGGGAAAAAGAAGAGCCGGACACGCACCTTCTTCCCGGGCTATATCCTCGTCGAAGCAATTCTGGACAAGGTGGTCACGCACCTCATCTTGAACACCCCCTCCGTGCTGAGTTTCGTGGGACCGAAAAACGCCCCGGCCCCGCTCCAGCCGTTGGAAGTGCGCCGCCTCATCGGAAAAATTGAGGAACGCAAGGATGTTGAAGTCATAGAGGTCCCCTTCAAGATCGGTGAGGCGGTGAAAGTGACCGACGGACCGTTCAACAATTTCAGCGGGTTCGTCCAGGAAGTGAATGAGGAGAAGATGAAGCTGAAGGTTATGGTCTCCATCTTCGGCAGAAAGACCCCGGTGGAACTGGATTTCAGCCAGGTCGAGCTCGAAAAATAACAGCGTTGGATTCAGTCGGAAAGAGAACATCGCATGAAAAAAGTCGTCGGTTTCATCAAGCTTCAAATCCCTGCAGGACAGGCAAATCCGGCTCCTCCGGTCGGACCGGCCCTGGGTCAGAAGGGCGTGAACATCATGGAGTTCTGCAAGCAGTTTAATGCACGAACCCAGGTGCAGGCGGGGATGATCATCCCGGTCGTCATCACAGTCTTCTCTGACAAGTCCTTTACGTTCATCACCAAGACTCCTCCGGCCGCCGTCCTTCTCGCGAAAGCGGCGAAGGTGGAAAAAGGGTCCGCGGAGCCGAACCGGACGAAGGTCGCGAAGGTAACGCGGAAACAGCTCAAGGAGATCGCGGAGCTGAAGATGCCCGATCTCAACGCGAACGATGTCGAAGCGGCGATGCGCATGGTCGCGGGGACGGCACGCAGTATGGGCATCACGGTCGAAGGATAAGCAAACTCATCACGTGGGAGCGTCGGGGAGCAGCTATGAGTAGGAAGTACGACGTAGGACGTAGGGAGAATGCATTGCGTGGGAAAAGTGCAGACGCTTTCTTCCTACATCTTACGTCCTACACCCTACTCTCAGCGAAAAATCCGCTGGCGCGCCGGAACCACAAATAAGGACTCATCATGAAGCAATCCAAGCGTTTCAAAGCCTCAAGCCAGAAGGTCGACGCGAAGAAGACCTATACTATAGAAGAAGCCGTCACCAAGGTGAAGGAAACATCCACGGCGAAGTTCACGGAATCGGTGGATATCGCCGTTGCTCTCGGTGTTGACCCGAAGAAGGCGGACCAGGCAGTCCGGGGCACGGTTGCCCTGCCCCACGGGACCGGCAAACAGGTCCGCGTCCTGGTCCTCGCGAAGCCGCCCCGCGATGAGGAGGCAAAGGCCGCTGGAGCCGAACATGCCGGGCTCGCCGAGTATGTTCAGAAGATCCAGGGCGGATGGGCTGATATCGACGTGATCATCGCCACCCCCGACGTCATGGGAGAGGTCGGAAAGCTCGGGAAGGTTCTCGGGCCCCGGGGATTGATGCCGAACCCCAAGAGCGGGACGGTGACAGCCGATGTTGCCAAAGCCGTGAAAGAGGTGAAGGCGGGAAAAATCGAATTCCGTGTCGATAAGGCCGGCATCCTTCATGCCTCCATCGGGAAGGCGAATTTTGAGTCGAAGCAGCTTGTTGAAAATGCACAAGCGTTTCTTGCGACGGTCGTCCGCCTCAAACCGGCTACTGCGAAGGGGACGTATATCAAGAGTATCTCCATGTCGAGCACGATGGGTCCCGGAGTTCATATCGACAAGACCCAGATCGCCGGCCTGGCGCACTAAAGTTTACGCACTCTACAACTCATGATCCGTGTTCATCGCCCGGCGGGATCCTGAAACATCCGACCGGGGCTTCTCCCTGGACACACTACGATAGAAAGAACAATGGAACGGTCAAAGAAGGAACAGATCGTCACGGAAGTAGCGGAGATTGTCAGCCGCGCGCGAGGACTGTTCTTCACAGACTTCAGTGGTCTCACGGTGGAAGAAGCGACCGAACTCCGGCGCGAATTCCGCAAGGTCGGAGTCCAGTACAAGGTCGTGAAGAACACCTTCATCCGGAAGGCGCTCGAGAAGAATACCGGCTATGACGCCGTGTATGATTCGCTCGCAGGGCCGACCGCCGTGGCATTCGCGTTCGAAGATCCGGTCGCTCCTGCCAAGGTCATCCAGAAATTCACGGACAAGCACAAGAAGCTTTCCCTGAAACTCTGTGTGATTGAGAGTCAGGTGTACGACGGGGCAAAGCTGGCCGAGCTGGCCAAGATGCCGTCGCGCAAAGAATTGATGGCGGCGATTCTTGGAAGTGTCCAGGCTCCGCTCGCCGGCGTCCCGAACGTGTTGCAGGCAGTCATCCGTGACCTTGTCAGCGTCATCGACGAGGTCGGCAAAAAGAAAGCAGCCTAAGGTTTGAAACCTATCCACGAGGAGAATCCAATGTCCGTCGTTGCTGAGATTGTTGAGAAGATCGAAAAGCTTTCACTGATGGAAGCAGTCGAGCTGAAGAAAGCCCTCGAAGACAAATTCGGTGTCACCGCTGCCGCGCCGGTCGTCATGGCGGGCGGCATGGCCCCTGCAGCGGGCGGAGCAGCCCCCGCAGTGGAAGAGAAGACCGAATTCACCGTGTTGCTGAAAGAGGCCGGTGCGCAGAAGATCAACGTGATCAAGGTCGTCCGCGCGGCCACCGGTCTCGGTCTGAAGGAAGCGAAAGATCTTGTTGACGGTGCGCCGAAGCCCGTGAAGGAAGGGATCCCGAAGGACGAGGCGGAGAAGCTGAAGAAGGAACTCGAAGAAGCCGGAGCGAAAGTCGAACTGAAGTAAGTTGCTCCGTGTGCCTTCGTCCCGGATCCCGGGACACCAGTCACAGACTGTTCAAATGCGCATCGAGAAGCAGTTCGTTATGATCATTTCCTGGTTATGCCGGCAGGCCGATAATGCGATCCCGTTCACGGGGCCGTTATCGGCTTGCCGTTTGTATCACCGCGACAATTCTTGTTCACCTGTCATGTGAAGGAGTGGGGTTTGAAGAACCAATCCAAACGGATTTCGTTCGGGAAGATTCCCGACATCATCGACGCTCCAGATCTCCTGAATATCCAGCTGGAGTCCTGGGAAAGCTTCCTGCAGTCTGATGCGCCGCCGGCCCGGAGAAGGAACAAGGGACTGCAGGCGGTGTTCAAAATGAATTTTCCCATCACGGATACGCGGGAGAATTTCCTTCTCGAATTCGTTGAGTACTACATCGAGAAGCCGAAATATTCCGTCCCGGAATGCGAGGAACGCGGCCTGACGTTCGCCGTCCCGGTCAAGGCAAAACTGCGCCTTTCGCAGAAAGCCGAGAACGGGAAGGAATACGTCAATACGATCGAGCAGGATGTCTACCTCGGCAACCTCCCGACCATGACGCACCGCGGAACGTTCATCATCAACGGCGCCGAACGCGTCGTCGTGAGCCAGCTCCACCGCTCGCCGGGCGTTTTCTTCAGCGAATCGATCCACCCGAACGGCACGCCGATCTATTCCGCGCGCATCATCCCGTTCCGCGGGTCATGGGTGGAGTTCTCCACGGACATCAACAACGTGATGTACGCGTATATCGACCGGAAAAAGAAATTCCCGGTCACGACCCTGCTTCGCGCTCTCGGCTATTCGTCCGATGACGAGATCCTCGAGCTCTTCAATCTCGTCGAGGAAATCGACACCGCAAAAGTCGACCTCGATGAATACCAGGGGCGCGTGATCTGCGGCGACGTCGTGGACCGCAAGACCGGCGAAATCTTCCTGAACAAGGACACTGTCCTTGACGAGGAGCATATCAAGCTCCTCAAGAAAAAGAACGTGAAGAAACTCCGTCTCCTCGTCGCCACCGGCAGCGAAGAGTCGGTGATTGCAAAGACCATCTCGAAGGACCAGGTGCGTTCGGAGGAAGACGCCCTCACGGCGATCTACAAGCAACTGCGCTCCGGCGACGCCCCCGACCTCGAGACGGCGAAGACCCTGATCGACCGGTTGTTCTTCAATGAGAAACGGTACGATCTCGGCGACGTCGGCCGGTACCGCCTGAACAGCAAGCTGGCCCTCGATGTGCCGGTGTCCACCACGACGCTGACGAAGACCGACATCATCGCGATCATCAATTACCTGATCGACCTGCAGCAGAAGAAACGGTCCGTGGATGACATCGACCACCTCGGCAACCGGCGGGTCAGGACGGTGGGCGAGCAGATCGCGCAGCAGTTCAACATCGGCCTTGCGCGCATGGCACGGACCATCCGGGAACGGATGAACATCCGTGACAACGAAAACCTCACGCCACAGGACCTCGTGAACGCGAGGACGATCAGCAGCGTGATCAACGCGTTCTTCGGGACCAACCCCCTGTCGCAGTTCATGGACCAAACCAATCCGCTGGCCGAGCTGACCAACAAGCGGCGCATGTCGGCCCTCGGGCCGGGCGGTCTGACGCGGGAACGGGCGGGATTCGAAGTGCGCGACGTCCACTATACGCACTACGGCCGTCTCTGCCCGATCGAGACGCCGGAAGGACCGAACATCGGGTTGATTTCGTCGCTCTGCATCCACGCGCGGGTGAATGAATTTGGGTTCATCGAGACACCGTACCGGAAGGTGAAGAACAGCAAGGTGCTCGATGAAATCGAGTACCTGACAGCGGAACAGGAAGACAACTACACGATCGCCCAGGCCAATGCTCCTCTTGACACGCGCGGCAACTTTGAAGCCGACCGCGTCAAGGCGAGGATCAAAGGCGAATTCCCCGTTGTGAAACCGGACCAGGTTCAGTATATGGACGTGGCGCCGAACCAGATTGTGAGTCCGGCCGCCGGCCTGATTCCGTTCCTGGAACATGACGACGCAAACCGCGCCCTGATGGGTTCGAACATGCAGCGCCAATCGGTCCCGCTCCTCAGACCCGAAGCGCCGCTGGTTGGCACGGGGCTCGAGGAAAAGATCGCACGCGACGCACGGACGTTGATCGTTGCGGAACGGAACGGCCTCGTGGAATATGTCGACGCCGACCGGATCGCCGTCGTGTATGACATCGATGAGAGCAGCGTGGAAGCGCTCCTGTCGTTCGACGACAAGCGGAGGGTGGAATATCATCTGACGAAGTTCTTCCGGACAAACCAGGACACCTGCATCAATCAGAAAGCCGTGGTGAAGCCGGGAGACAAGGTGAAGAAGGGCGACGTCCTGGCGGACGGGGCCGCCACCGAAAACGGCGAGCTCGCGCTCGGAAGGAACGTTCTCGTGGCCTTCATGCCGTGGAACGGGTACAACTTTGAAGACGCGATTATCCTCAGCGAGCGGATCGTTTCGCAGGACGTCTTTACGTCGATCCACATCGAAGAGTTCGAGCTTCAGGTCCGGGACACGAAACGGGGCGAGGAGGAACTGACGCGGGAGATCCCGAACGTCTCCGAGGAAGCGACCAAGGACCTCGACGAGAACGGCATCATCCGTGTCGGCGCGGAAGTGGTCGAAGGGGACATCCTGATCGGCAAGATTACGCCGAAGGGCGAATCCGACCCCACGCCCGAAGAAAAGCTGCTGAAGGCGATCTTCGGAGAAAAGGCCGGCGATGTGAAGGATGCTTCGCTGAAAGCGCCGCCCGGAATGAAGGGCGTCGTAATTTCCACGAAACTGTTCAGCCGCAAAAAGAAAGACGCGGAGTCCAAGCGCGAAGACAAGCGACGGACCGATGCGCTCGACCGGCAGCGGAGAAAGATCATCGCCGACCTGCGCGAGCGCCTGATCCGGAAACTCACCATCCTCCTCGACGGGGAGAAATCGGTGGGCGTGCGCGATACCGACGGCAATATGGTCTTCCGTGCAGGGACGGCGTTCCGGGCGGAACTGTTCGAAGGATGCGAAGTCCTCGAGAAGCTCGATGCCGCGAATGAATGGGTGGACGACAAGCGGAAGAACGGACTGATCACGAAGATCTTCCAGGCGTACATCGGGAAGATCGATGCGGTGGAGGAGGAGTTCAAGCACGAAAAGAACAAGGTGCAGCTCGGAGACGAACTCCCTCCGGGCGTCGTGCAGCTCGCGAAAGTGTACGTCGCGAAAAAGCGGAAACTTTCCGTCGGCGACAAGATGGCCGGCAGGCACGGAAACAAGGGTGTTGTGTCGCGCATCGTCCCGGTGGCCGATATGCCGTTTCTTCCGGACGGAACGCCGGTGGACATCGTGCTCAACCCGCTCGGCGTGCCTTCCCGAATGAACATCGGTCAGCTGTACGAGACCGCTCTCGGGTGGGCGGCAAAGATCCTCGGTGTGAAGTATGCGTCCCCCATCTTCGATGGAGCAACGTGGGAGGACGTCCAAAAGGAACTCGAGAAGGCGAGCCTGAACCTGCATTCCCGCTCGGTGTTGTATGACGGGCGCACCGGCGAACGGTTCGACCAGGAAGTCACGGTGGGCATCATCTACATGTTGAAGCTGTCCCACCTCGTGGACGATAAGATCCACGCTCGTTCGATCGGGCCCTACTCACTTATTACCCAGCAACCGCTGGGCGGAAAGGCGCAGTTCGGCGGTCAACGGTTCGGAGAAATGGAGGTGTGGGCGCTGGAAGCCTACGGCGCAGCCCACGTGTTGCAGGAAATCCTGACGGTGAAAAGCGACGACGTCTCGGGCCGGGCAAAGGTCTATGAGGCGATCGTCAAGGGAGACAACCTGCCTGAAGCGAACGTTCCGGAATCGTTCAACGTCCTGATCCGTGAACTCATGGGCCTCGGGCTGGATGTGAAGTTGGACTAACGAAGCAAGTCTCGGGAGAGCACAATGGCATTGTTCCATCAACCCAAAGATCAGAAGAAGAACTTCACAAAGATCACGATCAGTCTGGCGTCATCGGACATGATCCTCGCGCGATCTCACGGCGAGGTGACGAAGCCCGAGACGATCAACTATCGTTCGTTCCGCCCGGAAAAGGACGGACTGTTCTGTGAGAAGATCTTCGGGCCGACACGCGATTGGGAGTGTCACTGCGGGAAGTATAAGAGAATCCGTTATCGCGGCATCATCTGCGACCGGTGCGGAGTGGAAGTGACACAGAAGAGCGTGCGTCGCGAACGCATGGGGCACATCGCCCTCGCTGTGCCGATCGTGCACATCTGGTACTTCCGTTCGCTCCCGTCCAAGATCGGCTATATCCTCGGGATGACGACGAAGGACCTCGAGCGCATCATCTATTATGAATCCTATGTCGTCATTCAACCCGGGACAAGCGGGTTGAAGTCGGGGTCGCTGATCTCGGAGGACCAGTATTTCGAAATCCTCGCGACGCTTCCGGAAAACCACGACGACCTGGAGATGAACGATCCACGGAAGTTCGTCGCGCAAATCGGCGGCGAGGCCGTCAAGAGCCTCCTGAAGGCGACCGATATCAACAAGACCGCGGAAGAACTCCGCGAAGTGATCAAGGTCGAGAAGTCCGCCCAGAAAAAGCTTGAGGCCCTGAAACGCCTCCGCGTCATCGAAGCGTTCCGCGAGCTGGAAGATAGCACGATGAACAAACCGGAATGGATGGTCCTGGATATCATCCCGGTCATCCCGCCGGAACTCCGTCCGCTCGTGCCGCTGGAAGGCGGGCGGTTCGCAACGTCGGACCTCAACGACCTGTACCGCCGCGTCATCATCCGGAACAACCGGTTGAAACGGCTGATCGACATCAAGGCCCCCGACGTGATCCTCCGCAATGAAAAGCGGATGCTCCAGGAGGCGGTCGATTCGCTGTTCGACAACTCCCGACGGGTGAACGCCGTGCGGAGCGACAACAACCGCGCACTCAAATCGCTGTCGGATATGCTGAAGGGGAAGCAGGGCCGCTTCCGTCAGAACCTGCTCGGCAAACGCGTGGACTATTCCGGCCGGTCCGTGATCGTGGTCGGACCCGAGCTCAAGCTGCACGAGTGCGGCCTGCCGAAGGACATGGCGGTGGAGCTGTTCAAGCCGTTTATCATCCGCAAGCTCATCGAGCGCGGCGTGGTGAAGACGGTGAAGAGCGCGAAGAAGATGGTGGACAAGAAGGGTCCGGAGGTCTGGGAAATCCTCGAACACATCATTGACGGGCATCCGGTCCTGTTGAACCGCGCCCCGACGCTGCACCGGCTCGGCATCCAGGCATTTCAGCCTGTGCTCGTCGAAGGCAAGGCGATCCGGATTCACCCGATGGTCTGCACGGCGTTCAACGCGGACTTCGACGGCGACCAGATGGCCGTGCACGTCCCGCTGTCGTTCGATGCGCAGCTGGAAGCACGAATCCTGATGCTCTCCAGCCACAATATTCTTTCTCCTGCCAGCGGTGCGCCGATCGTGACCCCCACGCAGGACCAGGTGCTGGGGTGCTACTATCTGACGAAGTCGAAGCCCGGCGACCTCGGCGACGGGATGATTTTCTCCTCGACCGAGGAGGCGCTGATCGCGTTCAACCACGGGAAGGTCGGCCTGCACGCGCGGATCAAAGTGCGGATCGGTTCCCAGCTCGTGGAGACGACGACGGGCCGCGTCATCTTCAACCAGATCGTCCCGAAAGAGGTCGGGTTCTTCAATGAACTCATGAACAAGAAACGCCTCGTCCAGATCATCGCGACGGTGTTCAGGAGAGTGGGCAATCTGCACACGGCGGAATTCCTGGACAAGTTGAAGGAGATCGGGTTCCGCTATGCGACGTACGGCGGCCTCTCCGTCGGTCTGGACGACGTGATCGTTCCGAAGGAGAAGGAGACGCTGATCAATTCCGCCCAGGCGGAAGTGGACAAGGTGGAAAACCAGTATCTCAATGGCATCATCACCCAGGGCGAACGCTATAACAAGGTCATCGACCTGTGGACGTCGACCAGCAACAAGGTCGCCGACCGGCTGATGGAGACGCTCCAGCGATCCAAGGACGGATTCAACTCGCTCTTTATGATGGTGGATTCCGGCGCCCGCGGATCGCGCGAACAGGTCCGTCAGCTTGCCGGGATGCGCGGACTGATGGCGAAGCCCCAGAAGAGCCTTTCCGGCGCGACGGGCGAACTGATTGAAAACCCGATCATCGCCAACTTCCGTGAAGGGCTTTCGATCCTTGAGTATTTTATTTCGACACACGGCGCACGGAAAGGTCTGGCGGACACGGCGCTGAAGACAGCCGACGCTGGGTATCTCACGCGCCGGCTCGTCGACGTTGCCCAGGACGCCATTGTCACGATGCAGGACTGCGGCACAATCCGCGGCGTCGTGACCGGTGCGTTGAAGGAAGGCGAAGACGTCAAGGAACCGCTCGCGGAGCGTATTGTCGGCCGGGTCAGCGTGCATGATGTCGTCGATCCCGTGTCCGGGGAGATTCTCGTCGCATCGGGCGAGCTCATCGAGGAAGACAAAGCGGAACGCATCGCCGAAACATCCATCGAGACGGTGGAGATCCGTTCGGTGCTGACGTGCGAAGCAAAACGCGGTGTGTGCGCTCTCTGCTACGGGCGCAACCTGACCACCGGCAAGCTGATCCAGCCGGGCGAAACGGTCGGGATCATCGCCGCCCAGTCCATCGGCGAGCCGGGCACGCAGCTCACGCTGCGCACCTTCCATACGGGAGGCACGGCAAGCCGCATCGCATCGCAGTCCGATGTGCGGGCAAAATTCGACGGGAAGATCCAGTACGAGAATCTGAAGGTTCTGGCCGTGCCGTCCGATGACGGACCCAAGGCGATCGTTTCCGGCCGCAGCGGCGTGATCAATATCCTCGACCACGACAACCGGGTGCTGACGCGCTATGACGTCCCCTATGGCGCAATGCTCATGGCGGACGACGGTTCCCCCATCGTCAAGAACACGACGATTTACGAATGGGACCCGTACAATGCCGTCATCGTCTCCGAGCGTTCGGGGAAGGTGAAGTATCACGATCTCGTTGAGAATGCCACGTACCGGGAAATCGACGACGAGCAGACCGGACATATCCAGAAGGTCGTCATCGATTCGCGCGACCGTACCCGTGCCCCGTCGATCGAGATCTTCGACAAGGGAAGCGAGCGCGTCGGGTCGTACATCATCCCGACACGGGCGCATCTTGCAGTGAACGACGGTCAGCATATCGAGGCAGGGACCATTGTCGCGCGTATTCCCGCGTGACACCGGCCGCACACGCGACATCACCGGTGGTCTGCCGAGGGTGACCGAGCTCTTTGAGGCACGGAGCCCTGCAGACCCGGCCATTGTGTCGGAGATCGACGGCATTGTCCACTTCGGGGCGCCGCGCCGTGGTCATCGCGACGTCGTCGTGAAGAGCCATGACGAATCATATGAGAAACACTATCCGATTCCGCTCGGCAAGCACGTTCTGGTGCAGGAAGGCGATACCGTCAGAGCCGGCGAACGGCTCTCGGACGGCGCCATCAACCCGCACGATGTGCTGCGCATCAAGGGTGTCGGAGCGGTGCAGGAGTACCTGGTGAACGAGATCCAGGAAGTGTACCGGATCCAGGGTGTGAAGATCAACGACAAGCACATCGAGATCATCGTCCGGCAGATGATGCAGAAGGTCAAGATCGTCGACTCCGGGGACACGCGGTTCCTCGAAGGGGACTTCGTGGACAAGCTGCGTCTGGAAGAGGAGAACGATTCGCTGCGCGACAAGATCTTCGTCGAGAACAAGGGAGACTCGAAGTTCAAGAACGGCACGCTGAGTCCCCGCCGCAGGGTCGTGGAAGTCGACGGCGATCTTGGAAAGCGCGGGAAGAAACGCGTGATCTTCCGTGAAGCGAAAGCGGCGACGTCGGAACCTGTTCTGCTCGGGATCACCACGGCCGCGCTTTCGACGGACAGCTTCATCTCCGCGGCATCGTTCCAGGAGACGACAAAGGTCCTGACCGATGCGGCGATCGAGGCGAAGGTCGATTCTCTTCTCGGTCTGAAGGAAAACGTGATCATGGGGCACCTGATCCCTGCGGGCACCGGGCTGAAGCGTTTCCGGAGCATCGCGGTGACCTCCACCGAACCGGCGGAAGCGGCCGCCGGAACGGAAGAGCCCGAGACCAGCGGCACCCGCACCGCCGTCCACACGGCGGAAGACGTGAACGATTGATTTCGACACATTCCACAGGCGCTGGGGCCGGCCATCCACCTACCGGGGCCGGCCCGATCCTGTGCGCAATACCCGGCCACGCGCCTCGAAAAGTTCCGTTTTCTTGACATTATATTTTTTCTTTCGTACATTAAAAGGCTATTTGAGACTTTCCAAACCTCCAGCGCAAGGGAGCATTACGTGCCAACGATCAACCAACTGGTCCGGAACAGCCGGCATGCGGTGACTTACAAAAGTAAGGCGCCGGCGATGGCGGGGTGTCCTCAGAAACGCGGCGTCTGCACCCGCGTCTATACGACAACGCCGAAGAAGCCGAACTCCGCTCTTCGCAAGGTCGCCCGTGTCCGCCTGACCAATGGCATCGAAGTGACTGCCTACATTCCCGGTGAAGGGCACAACCTGCAAGAGCACTCCATCGTGATGATCCGCGGCGGCCGCGTGAAAGACCTTCCGGGTGTCCGCTATCACATCATCCGTGGCACCCTGGATACGGCAGGGGTCGCAGACCGGAAGCAGGGGCGGTCGAAATACGGCGCGAAAAAGGCAAAGTCATAATTTTCCGCAAAGGTCTCCGTGAGAAAGAAACGAGCTTCAAGACGACATACGCTTGCCGATCCGAAATACGCCGATGTTCTGGTTTCGGTATTCGTGAACAACCTTCTCAAAGAGGGAAAGAAGCACCTTGCCCGGGGCATCCTGTACAAGGCGCTCGCCCTCATCGAGGAACGCGGAAAGCCGAGTGGTCTCGAAGTGTTTAAGAAGGCCGTCCAGAATACGCGGCCGATGCTCGAAGTCAAAGCCCGCCGTGTCGGCGGCGCCACGTACCAGGTGCCGACAGAAGTGCGGGGCGACCGAAGCACAGCCCTGGCAATCCGGTGGCTGTTGACCTACGCCAACGATCGCAAAGAGAAGTCGATGTCCGAGAAGCTTGCCTCGGAGTTCATCGCGGCGGCGAACGGCGAAGGAAACGCAATCAAGAAAAAAGAAGATACACACCGCATGGCAGAAGCCAACAAGGCGTTCGCCCATTTCCGGTGGTAATTCGATTGAAGGGATGATGTAGGGACGTATGGCCAGACAGTATCCGCTCGAACGGACACGAAATATCGGAATCAGCGCGCATATCGACGCCGGAAAAACGACGACGACTGAGCGCATACTTTTCTATACCGGGGTTGTGCACCGCATGGGGGAAGTCCACGAAGGTGCGGCAACCATGGATTGGATGGAGCAGGAAAAGGAACGCGGCATTACCATCACCTCTGCCGCGACAACCTGCTTTTGGAGGAATCACCAGGTCAATATTATCGACACTCCGGGGCACGTTGACTTCACCGCGGAGGTGGAGCGATCGCTGCGCGTCCTTGACGGCGCCATCGCGCTGTTCTGTTCGGTGGGCGGCGTCGAACCGCAGTCGGAGACCGTCTGGCGCCAGATGGACAAGTACGGCGTGCCGAGGATCGCGTTCGTCAACAAGATGGACAGGATCGGAGCGGATTTCCTCGGGGTCGTTCAGATGATGAAGGACCGCCTGTCGGCGAACGCGGTGCCGATCCAGCTCCCGGTCGGCGAAGGCGACCTCTTCACCGGCATCATCGACCTGGTGACCATGAAAGCGTATATGTACCGGGAGTCGACCCTCGGAACCGAGTGGGACGAAATTGAGATCCCGCACAGCATGCAGGCGAAGGCGAAGGAATTCCGGATGAAGATGCTCGAAGCCGTCGCCGATGAAGATGATTCGCTGCTCGAGAAATATCTCGAGGGGAAAGAGATTACGCCGAAAGAGATCATGGTGGTCCTGCGCCGGGCCAGCCTCAAGGTGAGCATCATCCCGGTTCTCTGCGGCTCGTCGTTCAAGAACAAGGGCGTGCAGATGCTGCTCGACGCCGTGCTGGACTACCTTCCGTCGCCGCTCGACCTCAATGACGGAAAGATCCGCGGCCACCATCAGAATATGAAGGACGAGGTCTACCGCGCCGTCGACGACTCGAAGCCGTTCGCAGCGCTGGCGTTCAAGATCATGACCGACCCGTTCGTCGGGCGCCTCACGTATCTGCGCGTCTATTCCGGAACGCTGGAGAAGGGGTCCTACGTCTACAACGTGGTCTCCGACCGGAAAGAGCGCATCAGCAGGATTCTCCGGATGCACGCGAACATGCGGGAGGACGTCGAAGAGTCGTACGCGGGTGATATCATCGCCGTCGTCGGGCTCAAGCACACGAGGACCGGCGACACGCTCTGCGACGAAAAGGATCCGATCGTCCTCGAGAAAATGACCTTCCCGGAGCCCGTGATTCACGTGGCGATCGAGCCGAAGACGAAGGCGGACGAAGAGAAGATGGCCGAGGCGCTGACCAAGCTGACCGAGGAAGATCCGACGTTGCGCGTGGCCACGAACGAAGAGACCGGGCAGACGATCATCAGCGGGATGGGCGAGCTGCACCTCGAGATCGTCGTCGACAGGATGAAGCGCGAATTTAAAGTGGAAGCGAACATCGGCAAGCCGCAGGTCGCCTACAAAGAGAGCATCAAGAAGAAAGTCCAGCAGCAAGGGAAGTTCGTCCGCCAGTCTGGCGGGCATGGACAGTATGGCGATGTCTGGATCGAAGTGGAGCCGAACGAAAAAGGCAAAGGGTTTGTGTTCGAGAACGACATCGTCGGCGGCGTCATCCCGAAGGAATACATCAAACCGGTGGAAGCAGGGATTGTCGAGGCGATGCGGAACGGCGTTCTCGCGGGGTATCCCGTCGAAGATGTCAAGGTCCGGCTTTTCGACGGCTCGTTTCACGAAGTCGATTCCTCGGAGATGGCGTTCAAGGTTGCGGGGTCAATCGCGTTCAAGGATGCCGCGCGAAAGGCGAACCCGGTGCTCCTCGAACCGATTATGGCCGTCGAAGTGGTGACGCCGGAAGAGTATATGGGCGACGTCATGGGAGACCTGAACTCCCGGAGAGGGAAGATCGAGGGGATGAACCCGCGCAAGGACGCGCAGGTCATCAAGGCCGGCGTTCCCCTGTCGGAGATGTTCGGGTATTCGACCATTCTCCGGTCGATGACCCAGGGGCGGGCGATTTACAGCATGGAGCTCTCGCATTACGATGAGGTCCCGCGTAGTGTCGCGGACCAAATCATTGAAAAGGTCAAAGGGAAACAGGCCGGCGCGGCGTAACGGTTTCCCGATTGTGTTCACAACATCCCCGTATTGAGAGGAGTAGACCAATGGCAAAAGAGAAGTTCACGCGTGATAAACCTCACCTCAATGTCGGCACCATCGGCCACGTCGATCATGGCAAGACCACGCTGACGGCGGCGATCACCATGGTTCTGGCGAAGAAAGGCTTGTCAACGGTCCGGACGTTCGACAGCATCGACAATGCACCGGAAGAGCGTGAGCGCGGAATTACCATTGCTACGGCCCACGTCGAGTACTCGACGGCGAAGCGCCATTACGCCCACGTCGACTGCCCGGGCCACGCCGATTACGTGAAGAACATGATCACCGGCGCGGCGCAAATGGACGGCGCGATCCTCGTCGTCGCGGCAACGGACGGCCCGATGCCCCAGACCCGTGAACACATTCTTCTTGCGCGCCAGGTCGGCGTGCCGAAGATCGTGGTGTTCATGAACAAGGTCGACGCGGTGGACGATCCGGAACTGCTGGACCTGGTGGAACTGGAGCTCCGTGAGCTCCTGACGAAGTATGAGTTCCCCGGGAACGAGACCCCGATCATCCGCGGCAGCGCGTTGAAGGCCATGGAGCAGGCGATCAAGCCGGAAGTTTCTCCCGATGATCCTGCCTTCAAATGCATTTATGAATTGATGGACGCGGTCGACAGCTACTTCCCGATTCCGCAGCGTGAAACCGATAAGCCGTTCCTGATGCCGGTGGAGGACGTCTTCTCCATTACCGGTCGTGGTACGGTCGGGACGGGTCGTGTTGAGCGCGGCAAGGCGAAGGTCGGCGACGAAGTGGAAGTCATCGGACTCGGTGCGCACAAGAAGACCGTCATCACCGGCGCCGAAATGTTCCGCAAGGAGCTCGACGAAGTGCAGGCGGGCGACAATGCCGGCTTGCTGCTTCGCGGGATCGACAAGAACGAGCTCGAGCGCGGCATGGTTGTCGCGAAGCCGGGTAGCATTACCCCGCACAAGAAGTTCAACGCGCAGGTCTACGTTCTGAAGAAGGAAGAAGGCGGACGCCACACGCCGTTCATCAACGGTTACCGTCCGCAGTTCTACTTCCGCACGACAGACGTGACCGGCGTCGCAAACCTCCCGCAAGGGGTGGATATGGTGATGCCGGGTGACAACGTTGACGGACTGGTTGTGGAATTGATCACGAACATCGCGATGGAAGAGAAGCTTCGCTTCGCCATCCGCGAGGGTGGTCGCACGGTCGGTTCAGGCGTCGTGACCAAGATTCTCGAATAACAACGAAGGATCCTCCTCGCTGATCGCACCTGCGCTCGGCGAGGAGGAAACGTGTTCGAATAATCGGAGTAACTCTACACGTGGCCGGACAGAAGATTCGCATCAAACTGAAATCGTACGATCACAACCTGATCGACAAGTCCGCGGAAAAGATCATCAAGACTGTCAAGTCGACAGGCGCTGTGGTTTCCGGCCCGATTCCGTTGCCCACGAAGCGTACGGTCTACACTGTGCTTCGTTCTCCTCATGTCGATAAGAAGTCGAGGGAGCAGTTCGAGACGCGCGCCCACAAGCGGCTGATCGATATCCTCAATTCGACAAACAGGACGATTGACTCCCTGATGAAACTCGATCTCCCCGCGGGAGTCGACGTCGAGATCAAGGTCTAACCCATACCTTTGATTCGGGTGGATGCCTCAGGCCGGACTGCGGTTTGCCGGCGGTGAGGATGAAACGGCATCGGGTGCATGCGACCGGGAGCTGCGTCGCATGAGGATGTGTATTCTTACATGGACGATGGTATGACAGGACTACTCGGGAAAAAAATCGGGATGACCAGCATCTTTGACGAGACTGGTCAGGTCATCCCCTGCACGGTCATCGAGGCGGGTCCCTGCTTCGTAACCCAGGTCAAGACGAAGGAGCGCGACGGGTACACGTCGGTGCAGCTCGGCTTCGAAGAGAAGAAAGAACGCCTGGTCGGGAAGCCGCTGCAGGGCCACTTCAAGAGCGCCGGCACCAAGCCGCTCCGGTTCGTGCGGGAATTCCGCCTTGACAAGGGAGCGGAGTTCCAGCCCGGTCAGGAACTGCGCGTGGATTCGGTGTTCACCAAGGGCGATGTCGTCGCGGTGATCGGAACATCGAAGGGGCGCGGATTCCAGGGCGTCGTGAAACGCCACCATTTCGGCGGGGGATTCCGGACCCACGGGCAAAGCGACCGTGAACGCGCGCCGGGCTCGATCGGCTCATCGTCATACCCTTCGCGGGTGTTCAAAGGGATGCGCATGGCGGGCCGGATGGGCGGGACACGGATCACGGTGCGAAACCTGAAGGTCGTCGGCGTGATCGCCGACTCCAATATTCTCCTCGTCAAAGGATCGATCCCCGGCGCGGTGAACGGGTTCGTGGAGATCCACAAACTTAAAGCGTAACAATCAGAGAACGCGGCGATGGAACTCGAAGTCTATCGAAAAGACGGCACCAAAAGCGGCGAGACCGTGAAGCTCTCCGCCGACATCTTCGGCATCGAACCGAACGAACCTGTCCTTCACCGGGCGGTCCGCGTCTATCTTGACAATCAGCGGCAGGGGACATCGAAGGTGAAGACGCGCGAAGAAGTGCGCGGCGGCGGAAAGAAGCCATTCAAGCAGAAGCACACCGGCATGGCTCGCCAGGGTTCGAACCGGTCGCCGGTGATGGTCGGCGGCGGTTCCATCTTCGGACCCAAACCCCGGAATTATCAGAACACGCTCCCGGCAGGCATGCACCGCCTTGCCCGGAAGTCCGCTCTCTCTGTAAAGGCGAAGGAAGGACAGATTAAGGTCGTCGAGGATTTCTCCTTCGAGGCGCCGAAGACCAGCGGCATGGCAACGGTTCTCCGCGCGCTCGGGCTTGACGCCACCAAGACGCTCCTCCTGACACCGAAGAGCGACCTCAATGTCGTGAAGTCCGGCCGGAACATCCCGGTGCTCTCGGTGATGGTCGCGGACAAGGCCTCCACGTACGACTTCCTGAACAACGCGATGCTGCTGATCCAGAAGAGCGCGGTCGAAGTGCTCGAGAATACCTTCAAGAACACAATTGACGGAAAGAGATCATGAGCAGCATTTTGCGACGCCCGATCGTCACGGAAAAAATGACGGCGCTTCAGGAGAAAGGGCATTACGCCTTTGAAGTGGCTCCGTCCGCCAACAAGATCGACATTGCGAAGGCAGTAGAAAAGAAATTCAATGTTACGGTCCTGAGCGTTCGCACCCAGCGCCTCAAGGGGAAGGTGAAGTCGCAGATGACAAAGAAGGGGAGATTCCCCGGCCGCACCTCGTCCTGGAAGAAGGCGATCGTGCGTCTGAAGGAAGGCGACCAGATCCAGTTCTTCGAGAACGTCTGATTCGGACCGGCATACACGAGCGCAGGATACCACGACCATGGCGATACGCAAATTCAAACCAACCACACCGGGCACCCGATGGATGTCGGTCTCGGCGTTCGACGAGATCACGAAGGGACGTCCGGAGAAACGCCTGCTCGAGCCGCTCCACGGCTCGGGGGGAGGAACAACACCGGGCGGGTAACGTCGCGTCATCGCGGCGGCGGCCACAAGCGGTTCTATCGCATCATCGATTTCAAGCGGAACAAGGACGGCATGGATGCGCGGGTCGCCGCGATCGAGTACGATCCGAACCGCACATGCCGGATCGCGCTCCTGCAGTACGCGGACGGCGAGCGCCGGTACATCATCGCCCCGACGGGCGTCGCGGTGGGCGAGGTTCTTCGCTCGGGCAGCGATGCCGAAATCAAACCGGGGAACACGATGCCGCTGGCGAACATCCCCGCGGGCACGTTCATCCACGGGATTGAGATGCGCCCCGGGAAAGGCGCCCAGATCGCGCGCAGCGCGGGCATGAGCGTCCAGCTCATGGCGAAGGAAGGCAAGTTCGCCCAGCTGCGGCTCCCTTCCGGCGAAATCCGCAACTTCCCCCTCGAGTGTCGGGCGACGATCGGCTCGGTCGGGAACAGCGATCATGAGAACATCAGCATCGGAAAGGCCGGACGGTCACGCTGGCTTGGGATCCGTCCGCAATCGCGCGGCGTGGTCATGAACCCGGTCGACCATCCGCACGGCGGCGGCGAGGGGAAATCTCCCCAGGGAAACCCCCATCCGGTCTCACCGTGGGGCTGGCACACGAAGGGGAAGAAGACCCGTTCGCACAAGAAGCCGTCCAGCAAGTACATTGTGAAACGGAGAAAGTAATCGGCTATGGCACGCTCGCTCAAAAAAGGTCCGTTTGTCAGCGTGAAGCTTTCGGCCAAGGTGGCCCAGCTCAACAAATCGAACCAGAAAAAGGTGATCAAGACCTGGTCACGGGCTTCGACGATCACGCCGGACTTTGTCGGCCATACGTTCGCCGTGCATAACGGGAACAAGTTCATCCCGGTGTACGTGCATGAGGGCATGGTCGGGCACAAGCTTGGGGAATTCGCGCCGACGCGGAATTTCCGCACGCATCCCGGAATCAAGAAAGAAGAAACCACCACGGCGGCGTGATCCGCGCAACCGAAGGATGACTGTCATGGAAGCACGAGCAATCAACCGATATGTTGGAACATCGCCGCGCAAGATGCGCCTGGTGATCGATCTGATCCGCGGCAAGCGCGTCGACGAGGCCCTGCATATCCTCCATTTCTCACCGAAGTCCGCTTCGAAGGTCGCGGAAAAGGTCCTCCGCTCGGCGGTCTCGAACCTGCAGAACCAGGACGAGGGTGGGCGTGTCGACCCCGAGGATATGGTGGTGAAACAGGTGAAGGTCGACGGCGGCTTGATCATGAAACGAATCAGCCCCGCGCCGATGGGCCGCGCGTTCAGGATCCGCAAACGGTCGAACCATATCACGGTGGTCGTTGAAGCTGTTCCGACGAAGAAGGCCAGCGCCGCTCGTCCGGGAAAAACACGCGCGAAGACGGCGACACCAGCGAAATCAGCGCCGGCGGAAGCGAAACACGCCGACACAACGTCTGAAAAGAAGTAATCGAATCCGCAAGGAGGAATTTTGGGACAGAAAACACATCCGGTGGGGCTCCGCCTCGGTATCATCCGATCCTGGGACTCGAATTGGTACGATGAAAAGGCGTTTGCAGCAAAGCTGTCCGAAGACATGACGATCCGCAAGTACGTGCGCAGCAGGCTCAAGAAGGCCGGGATCGCACGGATCGTCGTCGAGCGGACACCGAAGCGCGTCGTGATCACGATCAACACCTCCCGTCCCGGCATTGTGATCGGGAGGAGCGGCAAGGAAATTTCCCTCCTCGAAGAGGAGCTGAAGAAGATCACGAACACGGATGTCAAGATTATGATCAACGAGATCAAGCGTCCGGAGCTGGATGCCTACCTCGTTGCGGAGAACATCGCGCAGCAGCTTGAAGGGCGGATCGCCTTCCGGCGGGCAATGAAGAACGCCATCACTGCGGCGATGCGGATGGGTGCGGAAGGCGTGCGCGTGATGACGAGCGGACGCCTCGGCGGTGCGGAAATCGCCCGTCGCGAGCAATACAAGGAAGGTCGCATCCCGCTGCACACGCTCAGGGCGGACATCGACTATGCGACTGCGACCGCGCGGACCGTGTACGGAGCGATCGGAGTGAAGGTGTGGATCTGCAAAGGCGAAGTGCTCGACACCAGGGCGGCCCTGCAGCAACACCAGAGCCAGCCCTCACGCCGTGCGTCATAATTCGAACGAGGATCATGCACCATGTTGATGCCCAAGAGAGTAAAGTACCGCAAAGCCCAGCGCGGCCGCATGCGTGGAAAGGCGACACGCGGCGCACTGATTGCGTTCGGTGACTTTGGACTGAAGGCCCTTGAGCCCGGCTGGATCACGCAGCGACAGATCGAGGCGGCACGCGTGACGCTGACCAGGATGATGAAGCGGGAAGGCCGGATCTGGATCAGGATCTTCCCCGACAAGCCGGTCACGAAGAAGCCGGCCGAAACACGCATGGGAAAAGGAAAAGGCGCGCCGGAATACTGGGTGGCGGTGGTGAAACCGGGCCGCGTGATGTTCGAAGTGGGCGGCACGAGCAAGGAGACTGCGCTCGAAGCGTTGCGGCTGGCGTCGCACAAGCTCCCGATCAAGACCAAGGTGAGCACGCGAACGGATATGGAGCAAACCTGAGAAGGGGGGATGGGGAGAACGGGAGAGGGGGAGACAGATCGCCAATGGCCAGTAGCCCGTTGAAAATTCCTGTTCCCTAGTCCCTAGTTCCTCTCGCCCCTGCCGGCAGGCAGGTGAAGCCTAAGTACGTGTTGTGAAACAAGGAATGTTCAATGAAGACCACCGAGTTGAGCCAGCTAGCGCTGGACGAGTTGAAGAAGCGATTGGCGGATGAGGAGGAGAGTCTTTCCAACCTTCGCTTTCAGTTGTCGACGCGCCAATTGGATAGCCCCATCCGCGTGCGGACAGTCCGTCGGGACATCGCGCGCATCAGGACGTTGATCAGTCTCAAGGAGAAGGCAACGGCCGTGACGGGCCCGGCAACGAGTTCCGCGAATGCCACAACGGACACAGCGAAGAAACCCGAGACGACGGAGACCAAGGCATCATGACTGACGCAGCCGTTCATGCGGAAGCACCACGGACGACCCTTCGAAAGATTCGCATCGGGAAAGTCGTCAGCAACAAAATGAGCAAGAGCATTCTGGTGGAAGTGGAACGCCGCGTCCCCCACAAGCTCTACAAGAAGTATTTCAAGCGGACCACGCGGTTGATGGCCCACGATGAGAAGGGCGAGGCGGGCATCGGCGATACCGTCCGGGTAATGGAAACGCGGCCCTTGAGCAAAATGAAACGCTGGCGCCTTGTTGAAATTGTGCAAAAGGCGAAGTAACACCGTCGACGATGGAGTAAGCTATGATCCAGGAAGAAACGAATCTCGTCGTGGCCGACAATTCCGGCGCGAAAAAAGTACGATGCATCCGGGTGCTCGGCGGTTCCGATCGCCGGTACGCTGGTCTGGGCGATCTCGTGGTCGTCTCGGTGAAATCGGCGATCCCCGGTGCCGCGGTCAAGAAGGGCGATGTCGCACGAGCGGTGATCGTCCGGACGAAGAAGGAGACGCGTCGCAAGGACGGCTCCTTCATCCGGTTCGATGAAAACGCGGCCGTCCTGATCAATGAAGCAGGAGAGCCGAGGGGAAGCCGTATCTTCGGTCCGGTTGCCCGCGAGCTCCGTGAAAAACAGTATATGAAAATCGTCTCCTTAGCACCGGAAGTGCTCTAATCTGCAGGAACAGCAATGAAGATCCGGAAAAATGACACCGTAATCGTGATCTCCGGCAACGCCCGCGGGAAGAAGGGAAAAGTCCTCAAGGTTTTCCCGGACCGCCTGCGGATCATCGTTGAAGGGGTGAACATCATCAAGCGGCATACGCGGCCGAATCAGCGCAACCCGCAAGGCGGCATTGTCCAGCGCGAAGAGAGCATCCACGTTTCTAACGTCATGCTGCTGGACCCCAAATCGGGCGAGCCGACGCGCGTCGGCGCGAAGGTCGTCAAGGACGAAACGACGGGGCGCACGCGCCGTCTCCGTGTCGCAAAGAGCAGCGGCGAAACGGTTTAACCTCAACGTACGGACGAATCTGGCATGAGCGAAGAGAAACCCAAAAAGCAGACTCCGGCTCCCGCGAAAGCGAAGGGCACAGGCGGAGGAAAGAAGGGCGATGCGGCTCCGGCGCAGGCGCCACGGCAAAGCGGAAAGCGGGAAAAGGTCGTCGCACGGTTGTCCCTGACCTATCCGCGCGAAGTCATCCCTGCCATGATGAAGCGATTCAACTACAAGAACATCATGCAGGTGCCGCGACTCGAGAAGGTGTGCATCAATATCGGCGTCGGTCAGGCGACCCAGGATCCGAAACTGGTCGAAGCTGCCCAGCGCGACCTCGAAGCCATCACGGGCCAGAAGGTCGTCATCACACGGGCGAAAAAATCCATCTCCAACTTCCACCTACGGGAGAAGATGCCGATCGGATGCCGTGTCACGCTGCGACGGGCGATCATGTACGAATTCCTCGACCGGTTCATCAGCATCTGCGTCCCCCGCATTCGCGACTTCCGCGGGCTCTCGGACAAGTCGTTCGACGGACGAGGGAACTATACCGTCGGGATCAAGGAACACACCGTGTTCCCCGAGATCGACGTGGACAAGATCACAAAGATCTTCGGGATGGATATCACTTTCGTGACCACCGCGCAGACCGACCAGGAGGCCTACGAGCTCCTGAAGGCCTTCGGCATGCCGTTCGTCAAGAGGCAGGAAGTGCTCGAAACAGCGAAGCCGCAATAAAGAATTCAGGGTTCAGGCGTCAGGCATCAGGAGAAGCAGGATATGGCAAAGACAAGTTCAAAAGCCCGGCAGGTGAAGCGCGAAAAGCTCGTCGCAAAGTACGCGGCGATCCGGAAGGAGCTTAAGGAGAAAGGGGATTTTGAAGGTCTCCAGAAGCTCCCGCGGAACAGCAGTCCGAGCAGACTTCATTCCCGTTGTTCGATCAGCGGCCGGCCGCGCGGGTTCATGCGCAAGTTCGGGTTGTCCCGCATCGCTTTTCGCGAGCTGGCTCTCGACGGGAAGATCCCGGGCGTCACAAAGGCAAGCTGGTAACAGTACAGACTCTCGATCGCAGAAGCAGGAGTTCGCATGACTATGACCGACCCCGTCGCCGACTATCTCACGCGGCTACGGAACGCAATCCAGGCAGGACACAAAAAAGTCGATGTCCCGTCGTCCAATCTGAAACGGAGCATCACCAAACTCCTGGTGGAGCAGAAATTCATCGGTGGGTTCACCGAGGTGAAAGAATCCTCTCAGGCAACGTTGAAGATTCAGCTTAAATACCATGACGGCCAACCCGTCATCAGCGGACTGAAACGCATCAGTACGCCCGGCCTGAGGAAGTACGTTCCCGCCGAAGAGATCCCGCGGGTTCTCGGCGGACTGGGCATCGCGATTATTTCGACGTCCAGGGGGTTGATGAGCGACCGCCAGGCGCGCGAAGCCCATGTCGGTGGCGAAGTCGTCTGCGAAATCTGGTAACCGGGTCTACAGAAGGAGAACAGTCGCCGTGTCACGAGTCGGCAGAAAACCGATCCCCATCGATAAGGGGGTCAAGGTGCAAATCACGGGCAAAGCGATCACGGTCGCCGGCCCCAAAGGAGAACTCGGTGCCGAAGTGCACCGCGCGATCCAGCTTGAAGTGAAGGACAACCAGATCCTCGTCGGACGGACAGGCGACCTGAAGTCGGAACGGGCGTTGCACGGCCTGTGGCGCGCCTTGATCCAGAACATGGTCAAGGGCGTGACCGACGGATTCAGCAAGAAACTCGAACTGGTCGGAGTCGGGTACCGGGCGGAAATGAAGGGAAAGAAGCTCCAGCTTGCGCTGGGATTTTCCCATCCGATCCTGTTTGCTCCGCCGGACACCATCAAAATCGAAGCGCCGACGCAAACCAATATCACCATCAGCGGCATCGACAAACAGCTCGTCGGGCAGGTCGCCGCGAAAATCCGCTCCTTCCGTCCGCCGGAACCGTACAAGGGGAAGGGCGTGAAGTATGAAGGTGAAGTCATCCGCCGCAAAGCTGGCAAAGCTGCAGCAGCCAGCGGAGCAAAAGCTTAATCTCTGACGGGTATCATACGCCATGATCATCAAGAGTCGAATCGAGAACCGGAAGCGCATCAAGCAGCACATCCGCCTGGAGATGGCGGGTACCGCGGAGCGGCCCCGGCTGACGGTCTACAGGAGTCTGAAACACGTCTATGCCCAGGTCGTCGACGATGCATCGGGCAAGACGCTGGTCTCCGTCTCGGACATTGCCAAGGGTGCCCGGGAGGACTTCAAAGAGTCCAAGGGGCAGATTGCCGTCGGGAAGCGGGTCGGAAAGCTCGTCGCGGCTGCGGCCTCGCAGAAGGGAATCACGACAGTGGTGTTCGACCGCAACGGGTATCTCTACCACGGTGTCGTGAAAGCCGTGGCGGACGGGGCCCGCGAAGGCGGGTTGAAGTTTTAGCTCACAACGCTGAGCGGAGAACGCCCGAACATCCTATGTATTGTCGGGTCGTCTAATGGCAGGACAGCGGCCTTTGGAGCCGTTAGTAGAGGTTCGACTCCTCTCCCGACAGCGAGAAAACGATGGAACGACAAACGCATTCTTGAGGAACAATCGTGGCACGAATCAAGGCTAGTGAACTTGAACTGAAGGACAAGCTCGTCCACATCAACCGCGTTGCGAAGGTGGTGAAAGGCGGCCGTCGGTTCAGCTTCAACGCCATCGTGGTCGTCGGTGATGGCAACGGTCACGTCGGGATCGGGCTGGGGAAGGCAAACGAAGTCGCCGACGCCATCGCCAAAGGTGTCGACGATGCAAAGAAGAACGTCGTGATGGTTCCGATCGTCAAGGGGACAATCCCGCACGCGGTGACGGGGAAGTACGGTGCCGGCAAGGTCATGCTCAAGCCGGCGTCTCCCGGGACCGGGTTGATCGCGGGTGGCGGCGTTCGGGCGGTGCTCGAGTCCGCGGGTGTCCGGGACGTCCTCACGAAGTCCATCGGTTCATCCAATCCCCACAACGCCGTCAAAGCGACCATGGCGGCATTGCTCAGCCTCGTGGATGCACGGGTCATGGCTGAACGCCGTGAAATGCGTGTCAGCGAACTGTTTGGGACCGCCGCGAAGCCGCAGCCGACCAACTGAGGAGAATGATTTCCATGGCCAAGAAAATCAGAATCACCCAGGTGCGAAGCATCATCGATCAGATCGCGCCGCAGAAGAAAACCATCGAGGCGCTCGGCCTCGGTCGACCGAATTGGTCGGTAGTCAAGAGCGACACGCCGCAGATCCGCGGCATGATTCAGAAAGTCTTCCACCTCGTGAAGGTGGAGGAAGTCGATTCATCGGTCCAGCATTAAGGGCAGAACATGGCGAAGGATATTCTCAGCACACTGAAGCCGGCAGCCGGCTCGCGGCGGAAGCCGAAACGGATCGGCCGGGGGCAGGGGTCGGGACACGGCGGAACATCGACACGCGGTCACAAAGGGGCAGGGGCGCGCTCCGGCAGCGGAAAGCGGGCATGGTTTGAGGGCGGACAAATGCCGCTCGTGCGGCGCCTTCCGAAACGCGGGTTCTTCAATCCGTTCCGGCAGGAGTACCAGGTGGTGAATGTGGAGTCGTTGAACAAGCTTGCGGAAGACGGCAGACTCCAGGGGGGAATCGTCACCCCCGAGATTCTCGCAAAGCTCGGCGTGGTCCGGAAGACCGGCGGAGCGGTGAAGGTACTCGGCAACGGTGAGCTGAAGGCGAAACTTGACATCAGCGCACATGCGTTCAGCAAGTCGGCCGTCGAAAAAATCGAAAAGGCCGGCGGCAAGGTCCAATCCATTTCCGCGAGCGCGAAACTGTAATGGCAACTCTCGGCGAAAGTCTTCGCAACGTTTTCAAAATCCAGGAACTCCGGACGCGCATCATCTTCACGTCGGCGCTGCTGATCGTCGTGCGGATCGGAGCCCACGTGACCCTTCCCGGCGTGGATGCGTCACTCCTCGCCCGGGCTGAAGCAAGCCAGGCGTCCAATACGCTCTTCGGGCTGTATGACCTGTTCGTCGGCGGTGCCTTTAAGAACGCGGCGGTCTTTGCGCTCGGCATCATGCCGTACATCAGTTCATCCATCATCCTCCAGTTGCTGGGCGCCGTTGTCCCCTACTTCCAGAAGCTCTCGAAGGAAGGCGAAGAGGGGAGAAAGAAACTTACGCAATTGACGCGGTATGGGACCGTCCTCGTCGCCGCCCTGCAGGCGTGGGGCGTCAGCGTCCGGCTCACGAGCTTGAACCTGGAAGGTCAACCCATCGTCCCGATGGAGATCCAGGGTATCGGATTTACGCTGAGCACCGTGATCTTCCTGACCACGGGAACGATGTTCATGATGTGGCTCGGTGAACAGATCACCGAACGGGGGATCGGGAACGGCATTTCGCTGATCATCTTCATCGGGATCATTGCCCGGTTCCCGCATTCGATCATCGAACAGTTCCAGGTCAGCCAGAACGTCGTGATCACGCTCCTTATCCTCGCGGTGATGATCGCGATTATCGCGGGGGTGGTCCTCGTTACACAGGGGACGCGAAGAATTCCTGTCCAGTACGCAAAACGGGTCGTCGGCCGCAAGGTGTACGGCGGGGTCACGCAATACATCCCTCTCCGGGTCAATACGGCGGGCGTCATGCCGATCATCTTCGCGCAGTCGATCATGTTTATCCCGAGCACCGTTCTGACGTTCTTCCCCGACAGTGAGTTCATGCAGAATCTGTCGCAGTATTTTCAGTACACGTCGATGACCTATTCCTTCTTCTACGGGTTGATGATCATCTTCTTCACGTACTTTTATACGGCAATCGCGTTCAACCCGAAGGACGTCTCGGAGAACATGCAGAAGCAGGGGGGATTCATCCCCGGAATTCGTCCGGGCAAGCACACGGCCGATTTTATCGACAACATTCTGACGAAGATTACGCTGCCGGGCTCGGTGTTCCTGGCGATCATTGCGATCCTTCCGGCGTTCATGGTCCGGTTCGGGGTCACGGTGAACTTCGCGCAGTTCTTTGGCGGCACGAGCCTGTTGATCATGGTCGGCGTCGCACTCGATACGCTGCAGCAGGTCGAGTCTCACCTCCTGATGCGTCATTATGACGGCTTTATGAAGGCGGGGAAACTCAAGAGTCGCAATCGCTGACCGGGAACCTATGGCGAGAGTCGGCATTAAGTCCGAGCGTGAAATCGCGCTCATGCGGGAAAGCGGGAAGATCGTGGCGGAGGTGCTCACCCTGATCGGCTCGTATGTGCGGGCGGGGATCACGACCGAAGAGCTGGACAACGTTGCCGAGGAGTACATCCGCTCGCAGGGCGGTGTGCCGGCGTTCAAGGGATACGGCAACGATCGGCGGAACCTTTTCCCGGCGACGCTGTGCGTCTCGATTGATGACGTGGTGGTCCACGGGATTCCCGGCGGGATTCGGCTCGAAGAGGGACAGATCGTTTCGATCGATGTCGGAGTGAAGAAAAACGGGTATTTCGGCGACGGGGCCAGGACGTTTCCGGTCGGCCGGGTTTCGGAGGAGCGGGAGCGGCTCATGAAGGTGACGGAAGAGGCGCTGTACAAAGGAATCCGGAACGCGACGGCGGGGAACCATCTCCACGATATTTCGTCCGCAGTCCAGCAGCACGTGGAGGATGCCGGGTTTTCGGTCGTGCGCGATCTTGTGGGTCACGGCATCGGAAAGAACCTTCACGAAGAGCCGGCGGTGCCGAACTTCGGGACGGGGGGGACGGGACTCTTGCTTCAGGCGGGAATGACCCTGGCCATTGAGCCAATGGTAAACGCCGGGACATACAATGTGATGGTGGACGCGGATGGGTGGACGGTCCGGACAACCGACGGACGTCCCTCTGCGCACTTTGAACATTCTGTGGTCGTTCGACCCGGCGAAGCGGACATCCTCACGCAGTAGTAACGGAGAATTTCACGAGACAATGGGGAAACAAGGTCCGATAAAGGTTGACGGAGTCATCACGGAGACATTGCCCAATGCGATGTTCAAGGTGAGCCTTGAGAGCGGGCACAGTGTGCTCGCGCACATCTCCGGGAAGATGAGAATGAATTTCATCAAGATTCTCGTCGGTGATCGCGTCACGGTGGAACTCTCGCCCTACGATCTGAACAAGGGGCGCATCACCTACAGGTACAAGTAAGTCTCTTAAGCGTGGAGCCGGAAATGAAGGTCCGATCATCGGTCAAAAAGATGTGTAACAACTGCAAGATTATCCGGCGCAAAGGCCGGGTGCGGGTGATCTGCAAGAACCCGAAACACAAGCAGCGTCAGGGATGATGTCCCGACCTGTGCGAATTCTAGGTTCACGACATTAAGAACAAGGAGAGTTCTGCGTGGCACGCATCGCGGGTATAGATCTACCCAAAAAAAAGCGTTCGGAAATCGGCCTCACGTATATCTTCGGAATCGGACGGCACACGGCACGAACGATCCTGACGAAGGCCGGGATTTCCTACGACAAGAAGGTCGCCGACCTCAACGATGACGAGGTGTCGAAGATCCGGAGCATCATCACCGCCGACTACAAAGTGGAAGGCGCCCTGCGCAGCGACACCCAGATGAACATCAAACGCTTGATGGACATCGGGTGCTATCGCGGGATCCGGCATCGCAAGGGTCTTCCTGTTCGCGGGCAGCGCACGAGGACGAATTCCCGTACGCGCAAGGGCCGCCGGAAGACCGTTGCGGGCAAGAAGAAGACAGCCGCCAAGACTTGAGGATTGAAAACGGAGGAATTGTGGCAAAAACAACCCAAACCCAGAATGTCGATACGACAAAGCGCCGCAAGAAGATCCAGGTTGACGTCAGTGGAAAGGTCTTCGTCAAAGCGACGTTCAACAACGTGATCGTGACCATTACCGACGTCTACGGGAACACGATCAGCTGGTCGTCGGCAGGGAAAAACGGATTCAAGGGATCGCGCAAGAACACCCCGTTCGCCGCGCAGGTATCGGCGGAGGCCGCTGCGAAGGCTGCCCATGCGCTGGGACTGCGCAAGGTCGAAGTGTACGTCAAGGGACCCGGCTCGGGCCGTGAAGCGGCCATCCGGGCATTGCAAACATCGGGTCTGGAGATCTCCAGTATTCGGGACGCAACCCCGATTCCGCACAACGGATGCCGTCCTCCGAAGCGGCGCAGAGTATAATGGATCGTTGAACGCAAAGGATAATCCTTCATGGCAAGGTATACTGCTCCAAGCTGCCGGCTGTGCCGGCGTGAGCGGCAAAAGCTCTTCTTGAAAGGCACAAAATGCTTCACGGAGAAGTGTCCGGTCGAACGCCGGGCATTCCCTCCGGGACAACATGGACAGTCCCGGCGGACGAAGATCTCCGAGTACGGGATTCAGCTTCGGGAGAAGCAAAAGATCCGCCGGATGTACGGCCTGATGGAAGGGCAGTTTCACAACTATTTCGAGAAGGCGTTGAAGCAGACGGGACGCACCGGCGAAAACCTGGTGAAGCTCCTCGAGCGCCGGCTGGACAACGTTGTGTACCGGCTCGGGTTTGCCCCGTCGCGGAAAACTGCACGCCAGCTCATCACGCACGGCCACTTCCTGGTGAACAGCAAGCCTGTGGACATTCCGTCGTTCCAGCTGCGGGCAGGCGACACGGTCGCCGTCCGGGAAAAAAGCCGGACCATCGAAATTGTACATTCCTCGATGAAGCGGATGAAAGACAATGCCATGCTCCCCTGGCTAAGCCTCGATAAAGCGGGCATGGTCGGGACGTTTCTGGATGTACCGGCTCGGGCCGACATCCCGCTCAATGCTGACGAACAACTGGTCGTCGAGTTGTATTCCAAGTAATCGCGGAGAGGACAATGACAATCGGAACGATTCAGATGCCGGAGAAAATCCAGCTGGATGAGGCGACCCATACCGGCAGGTCGGGGCGCTTCCTCGTGCAACCGCTGGAGAAGGGCTACGGTGTGACTCTCGGCAATTCCATGCGACGGGTTTTGCTGTCGTCGCTTCCAGGGTATGCGATCACGGCATTTCGGGTGGAGGGCTTGCAGCATGAGTTCTCCACGATCCCGGGGGTGGTGGAAGACGTCCCGGAGGTGGTGCTGAACCTCAAGCAGGTCCGGTTCAAGATGGTGAACAAGAAGACCAACCGTGTCACCGTGCCGTTGAAGGGACCGATGGAAGTCAAAGCGGGCGATATCCAGAAGGCTGCACCGGATGTCGAAATCCTGAACCCGGAGCTTCACATAGCGACGTTGAATGCCGACGCGGAGTTCGAAATGCACCTGTGGATCGGCCGGGGCGTGGGGTATGTCGTCGCTGAAGAGAATAAATCGCCGGACCATGTTCCCGACGTCATTGCGATCGATTCCGTGTTTACCCCCATCACGAACGTCCGGTACTTTGTTGAGACGACACGTGTCGGGCAGCAGACGGATTACGAGAAGCTGACAATCGAGGTTGATACCGACGGCTCCATCGCTCCGGAGGATGCGCTGACGTATGCTGCGAAGATCCTGCGCGACCATATCCAGCTTTTCATTAATTTCGATGCAGAGCCAGAGTCGGTGAAGGAAGAGACCCCGCAGGACGCGGAAGTCGAGCGGATCCGGAAGATCCTCCTGACATCGGTCGACGACCTTGAACTTTCCGTCCGATCGCACAACTGTCTCCGCGCGGCGAACATCAAGACGATCGCCGACCTTGTCCGCCGCGACGAGGCGGAGCTGCTCAAGTTCCGGAACTTCGGCCGGAAATCGCTTGCCGAGCTTTCGGAAATCATTGACGAGCAGGGGCTGAAATTCGGCATGGACGTTAACAAGTATCTGAAGGATGGCGAGTAGTCATACGCGTACGAACGTTTTTCCGGGATAGAGATCATGCGACACCGTAAGTCTGGACGAAAACTCAAGCGCACTGCAAGTCACCGAGGTTCGCTGCTGCGCTCACTCTCCACGTCGTTGCTGCGGCACAAACGGATCACGACGACCGTCGCGAAAGCGAAGGAAACCCGCATGGTGGTGGAGAAACTGATCACGCGGGCGCGGAACGCGATGCAGAAGGCGGCGGATGCTCCCGCAGCCGCGGTGCACGCGCGACGGGAAGTTGGACGGATGATCCACGACCGGAAAGTGCTCAGCGAACTGTTCTCGACGATCGTCGAGAAGGTCGGAACGCGGCCGGGCGGGTACACCCGCATTGTCAAACTCGGCCAGCGACCGGGGGACGGCGCGGAGCTCGCAGTCATCGAACTCGTGGATTTCAATACCGGCTCGGAAATCACGGGACGGGTGGAGAGCGAAAAGAAGACGTCGCAGCCCAAGAAGTTCAAGAAATCGGGCGCAGCGCAAAAAGAGAAACCCGCCGAGAAGAAGGCCGCTGCCGCTTCGGCTTCATCGACGACGTAATCAGGTTCTATTCTCATCAGTGCCAATTGCATGAAGATCACTTCGGCTGAATTTGTACTTGGAGCGGGCGATCTCCGCCAGATCCCGCGCGATGGCATGAAAGAGGTCGCCTTTCTCGGTCGGTCGAACGTCGGCAAATCCTCTCTCATCAACAGGTTGTGCGGCCGGAAGGCGCTCGCCCGAAAGAGCGGGGACCCCGGGAAAACGCGGGAGCTCAACTACTACCTGATCAACAAGGAGTTCTACTTTGTTGACCTCCCGGGCTATGGCTACGCGCGCCTTCCCGCCCAGGTCCGTTCGAGCTGGGGCAAACTCATCGAGCAATATCTAAAATCCCGCGAAACCCTCAGCCTGGTTGTCCAGCTGATCGACGCCCGCCATGAACCGTCGGAACTCGACATGATGATGGTGGGATGGCTCGACTACTACGAAATCGACTTTCTGGTCACGCTGACAAAGGCCGATAAACTCCCGGTAAGCAAGATGCCGCGGTACATCCAGGATGCACGTCAGGTTTTCGGAAAGTTCTCACGCTGCAAGGATATCATCCCCTTCTCCTCCCTGGACGGCACGGGCAAGACCGAGCTGCTGCACTCCATCACCGGCGAGCTGTGCGATTGAACGTCGGGGAGTAGGACGTACGACGTAGGATGTAGGAAGAAGGCCGTTCCGGAGTTTATAGCCTCTCCGTTGTCGACAAACGCTTCGTCTCATAGTCTCACAGTCCCTTCAGTGGCCAGATGAGGCACCACATTCTGATTTCGACATTCAGCATTCAGAAAAAAAATCAGAATTCATCTTTGCTCCCGTTCTCTCCATCTTCCCTTCCCCCTTTCTCCCGGCTCTCCGATGAAGACCCGGCTGTTCACCCCTGGCCCCACACCCGTCCCGGAACGTGTTGCACTGCGCATGGCCGCGCAACTTCCGCATCATCGATCGGATGAATTCCGCGAAATTCTCGGACGCGTCCATCAGGGACTGCAATCGGTATTTCTGACGTCCGGCCCGGTGCTGGTATTGACCGCCTCGGGGACCGGCGCGATGGAGGCCGTGGTCGTCAATTGTTTCTCTCCCGGCGATACCGTCGTCACGGTGAACGGCGGGAAGTTCGGAGAACGATGGACCGAGCTGCTCACGATGTTCGGGATGATCCCCGTCGAGATTTCCGTCCCCTGGGGAGACGCGGTCGATGCGGTCAAGGTCCGCGATACGCTTCGCGCGCATCCGAATGCCCGCGGCGTCCTCCTGACCCACAATGAGACATCGACGGGGACGACGATCGACCTGAAGACTATTGCCTCCGCGATTCGGGACGAATCGGAGGCGCTCGTCTGCGTGGACGGCATCAGTTCCGTGGCCGCGATGGAGCTACGGTTCGACGAATGGGGCATCGACGCTTGCATCACTGCGTTACAAAAAGGACTGATGGTCCCACCCGGACTCGCTGTTGCCGCTCTCGGAAGTCGGGCAGTCCGGGCGGTCAATGAGACACTGACGCCGAGATACTATCTGGATTTCCGACGCGCGCTGAAGGCTTGGGAGAAGCGCGACACCCCTTGGACGCCTGCGATCAGTCTGATGGTTGGACTCGATGAGTCGCTCCGGATCATTCAAGCGGAGGGCCTCCCGGAGGTCTGGAGGCGCCATTCCCGCCATGCAGCGGCGATACGGGCAGGACTGGAGACGGCTGGTCTGAAACTGTTTTCGCGCAGCCCGTCCTCCGCAGTTACCGCTGCCTGGCTTCCGCCCGACATCGTCTGGAAGGACTTTCGCAATACCCTGCAGGACAGCTATGGCGTCCGGATTGCCGGCGGCCAGGGGGACTTTGTCGGGAGGATTATCCGCGTTTCAAACCTCGGGGACCACGACGATATGGATATTCTTGCCGCGGTAGACGGGATCGCGAGGGCCCTCGCTGATTGCCGGCATGCTTCAGCATCGGGGAACGCGCTCAGTGCGGCAAGTGACGTGCTGCGTGCGTGACATTCGAGGTTCTAACGAAGGACGGCGGAGGGTAGGAAGAAAACAGTTTATGCTTCAAGAGTATGCAGGAAGCAGTAGACAGTAGGCAGAAAGACGATACATAAGTTTGCACTGTCTACTGTTAACTGTCTACTGTCTACTGTTTACTATCTACTGTCCCCTGTCCCCTGTCCACTGTCCCCTGTCTGTAGTAACCATGGAAGATGGAACGACTTCCGCGGAGGTCAACCGATTCGAACGTGAAATCGCAAAGGAGGGATGTAAGAGAGAAGAGAAAATGCGAGTAAAAAAGAAGTTACGTTCGCAAATTGAAAGGTTCGGAAGAGCGAGCAAGCCAAAAAGGCGGAAAATTTGAAAGGATACTTGACAAAGAAATATGGCCTGTTTATATTCCAACCACCATCAATGGCCTTCCAGATCATTCCGTTATTTCAATAACGTATCAACAGTTTTTCTTCGGAGGAGGTGAATTCAGCCGGGTGTAGACTTGTTACGGCATTCCGATCATCATCCCTAGAAACCCTCGATTCCGCGGTAATCATTTCCGTCGCGCAATGATGTCCATCACATCGGAGCAGCGTCCGATGATTTTCGTGGGACGTGTAGAACACCGCCGGCGCTGAACCTCCCCAACCCATTCCGAGAAGTTCATGCACCGCAGTTCCTCAATAGAATGTATGTATTGTACGATCCCCGGGAAAAAAAGTTTCAGGGGATCGATGAGTGGATTTACTTTTTGTTGAGGGGCATTTCGCTGTCGGATTTAACCTAGCCAACACACTAAGGAGGCACAACATGCAACGTAAGCTCTTCCTGGCTCTACTCGTCGCGGCCTTCGTTCCTGTTCTGGTCTTTGCCGCTGGCAAGATCAGAGGGAAGGTAACGGACGCGGGGACAGGAGAACCTCTCGTGGGAGCAAACGTTGTTGTCGTCGGCACCCAGATGGGTGCTGCGACCAACGTGTCCGGTGAGTATGTTATCCTCAACGTGCCCGCCGGGGTATACACGCTCAAGACAACGTACGTCGGGTATCAGGCGATCACGATCACCAACTTCCACGTGAACAATGACCTCACGTCCGACGCGAACTTCCAGCTCCCCAGCGAAGGTGTTACGGTAGGGACGGTGGAAATCGTGGCTGAGCGCCCGCTGGTAAACAAGAATGCCACGAACGCTGTGCGCATTATCGACCCCGACTTCTTCGCGAAGATCCCTGCACGCGGTATCAACGCGGCGATTGCGACACAGCCGGGAGTCGTGCTGCAGGGTGGAAACATTTACATCCGCGGCGGTCGTGCCGATGAAGTCGGCTACCAGGTCGAGGGTGTCGGCGTGAACGACATCGTGTTCGGCGGACGCGCAGTCACTGTGACGGCCGAAGCGGTTGAACAGATCCAGGTCCAGGCCGGCGGATTCAATGCCGAATATGGTGGAGCCAACGCGGGCATCGTTCAGACCCAGTTGCGCACCGGAAGCCCCGACCGATGGAAGGCCTCACTGCTTGGTGAGACCGATCGGTACATGGGATTGAACAAGTCCTCGTCACTGGGCGGGTACTCGTACGGCTACGGTGATATGACCGCCACCGCAGGGGGACCGATCGTCAACAACAAGTTCCGATTCTTCGGAAGCGTTGAAGCAACGTACTATGGCGACCAATCGGTCGCTTCGCAGGTTGGCGGAACGCGTGCGCCATGGAATTTCTCCGGCGCCAACGCAGTCGTCGCCGATCCTGCGATCACGTTTGCGCACAGGGCTGCCGCGCCCGATACGTTGAATATCGTGTTGCCAGGCGGCAACGCACTCGGAGGCTATGAGAGGACGTATATCGGATCCGGCACGATGCTTGTCGACCTGTCTCCGGTTCAGGTCCGGTTTTCCGGATCGTACGCATTTGACCGAACCAAGAGTCAGACAACGTTGGCGAACGTGTTCAACCAGGACCGCTTGCCGATCAACACCACGAAGAACGGTTTCGGAAACGTGAAGATCTCGCACGTTCTTTCTCCGACAATGTTCTACGAAGCGAACTTCGATTACTATAATCAGTCGTATGAATCTGCAGACCCGAACTTCGGCAGCAACGTTTTCGAGTACGGAGATTCCGCAGCCAATGCAGCCCTTGGCTACCATCTCCAGGCGAATTCGCTCAACTACGGTGCCTATTCACTCTGGGGCGGCGCATTCGGCGTCAACCAGCCGGGCACGCAGATCGCGGGATATGAAAAGCGGAGTCAACAATCGCTCGGCGGCCGGATCGATTTCACTGCGCAGCTCAAACAGCACGAAGTGAAGGTCGGCGGTTCGTTCCAGCGATACACCATCCGTGAATATAATCCGAATGGCCCGTTGACCTGGTACCGACTGCAGCAGGAAGCGACCAGCGCAGATCAGCTTGAGCTCGAGCTCATGAAGATCGGCGGCGTTGGGGCCAACACCTATGGATATGACGTTTTCGGCAATCAGATCAACGGCGATGTCATCAAGAACAATGCCTTCTTCTACATGGGCCCGCGTCATCCGACATTCGGTGCTGCATACGTTCAGGACAAGATCGAGCTTTCGGACATCATCCTGAATATCGGGTTGCGGTATGACTACATCAACCCGGACAGCAAGGATGTCAAGGATCCGACCAGCCTTACGTTCACCGGTCAGGACCTCATCGTAGCGGACAACATCATTGCCACGGCGAAGACGAATCAGGTCAGCCCGCGTATCGGCTTCTCGTTCCCGATTACGGACAGGACAGTCTTCCACGCACAATATGGCAAGTTCATTCAGCAGAGCCAGTTGCGCGACTCCTATCTCGGGGCGTCTCAGATGGCCGGCATTATCAAAGGCGGATTCTTCGTTACCGGAACCTGGGGTTGGGGCCTGAAACCCGAGCGGACGACGCAATACGAAGCCGGGTTCTCACAGCAGATCTCGGATTTCGCATCATTCGACATCAATGCCTATTTCAAGGACATCCAGGATCAGATCGACTGGACGAATATCGCGCCTGCTCCGGGCACCGGCGGTCAGAACTACGCCGCCCTTGTCAACCGCGATTTCACGACGTCGAAGGGTGTCGAGTTCAAGTTCACCATGCGGCGGACAGAAAGGATCACCGCGTCGTTGAACTACACCTTCGCCTCGGCAACGTCGACGGGTTCGAACACGGCAAGCGCTGCAGGGTTGTGGGCGGCCGGTTCGATCGTTTCCTTACCGCACTACACGTTCCCCGCGGACTTTAATCAGACGCACCGTGGCTCCATTCTCCTCGACTATCGTTTCGCCAAGAATGACGGCGGCCCGGTTCTCGAGCAACTCGGTCTGAATGTCTTGCTGAACTTCAATAGCGGGCACAATTTCACCCGCCTGATTGCTCAGCAGAGAGGTTCAGCACCGACCGATCCCCGGTTCCGTGATCCAGTTGAGCCGATCGGCGCCTCCACGACACCGTGGTTCTTCCAGCTTGATGCACGTCTGGACAAGACCTTCGGCGTGGGTCCGCTCGATCTCAATGTGTACATCTATGTTATCAATCTGCTCGGCACAGACAACCCGGTCAATGCGTTCTTCCGAACGGGCGATCCGAGCGACGATGGTTGGTTCTCGACTGCTGCCGGCCATGCTGATGCGGTGCAAAATGGCGCGCAGTATGTCGACTTCTATCGCACGGTGGCTGAGGGCGTGAATTCCGGCAACTACGGCCCGCCACGGCAGATTCGGTTCGGATTGAAACTGGACTACTAAACCCTAGGAGGATCTCCGATGATGCAACAACCACGTTTGTGGACAGTGATTCGTACCGTCGCTGTTCTCCTAGCCTTCGCCAGCTCACTCTCCTTTGCCGGTCTGCCGGTCAAGGACAAGGACGCGAAGCTGGCGAAAACGAGCGACAACGACGTGTACGCTCCATTCCTCATTAACAACGTCTTCAATTACTACGGCAACAATGGAGACGGATCCTACAATAAGTTTTCGACCAATAATGAGGGGTTCGAGTTCTTTAAGGGAGGCGGAAAGACCATCATATTTGAAGATGGCGTTGTTTGGGGCGGTTACCATAAGGGCCGCGCGACTCCGAAGGTCGGAGGATCGGTCTACCGGCATGGACTTCAGGCCGGCAGGATCCTGACCTACGGGACCGCGACCACGGACCCCGTTGCCGACGATGCAAGCAATGGCCAGTATCGCATCTATCGCGTACGGCCGGACATCAACCCGAGCGTTGATTTTACTTCTGTTGAAGCGAAGATCAACACGGAAGAAGTCGCGTTCATCGATCGGTATGAATCCCGATCGGCCCAGGACATTTATAACCAGTATATCAAGGACTGGAATGAATGGCCGGCTGACGAGGGTGCGCCGTTTAAGTACGGGGTGGATGGCACTGGTCATCAACGCACCGCTGCCGACGGACCGTATAACCCCCAGTATGACATCCCCGGACAACCGGGTTCCGACCAGACGCTGTGGTATGTCGCCAACGACATGAGTAGTTCACGCACGCAGAATTTGGCCGGATGCCCGCCCATCGGTGTCGAAATGCAACGGACGATCTGGGGGTACAAGCGTGCTGGCGCTCTCGGCAATACAATTTTCGCGAGCACTATCCTCATCAACAAGAGTGGTGCACCCATTGACAGTATGTTTATGGTCCAGTGGGCTGATCCCGATCTGGGTGACGGTGGTGACGACTATGCCGGGTGCGATACATCGCGCAGCCTTGGCTTCATCTATAACGGCGGCGCCACTGATGGCCAGTATGGTGTTGCAATCCCGGCAGGCGGATTCGACTTCTTCCAGGGACCGATTGTCCAGTCGCCTGGCGACTCCGCGATCTTCAAGCTGCAATATCGGCACGGGTACAAGAACCTGCCGATGACGACGTTCGACTTCTTCTCGCAGGGATTCCCGCAGTATGCAGACCCTGCACAGGGCCCGAACGGCGACGTCCAGTGGTATCGGCTTATGAATGCTCTCACCGCCTCTTCCGGTGTCCCCTTCGTCGATCCTAACACCAACCAGACGACACACTTCTGCCTCTTTGGAGATCCGGTCAAGGCAACAGACGGGAGCGCGGGTTGGGTTGATGGTCAGGCAGGATTGACACCTCAGGATCGCCGCATTTGCCTGGTGACCGGTCCATTTACGATGGCAGCCGGTGATACTCAGGAATTGGTTGTGGCAAACCTCGCTGGTCTCGGCGCTGACCGTCTTTCAAGCATCACCGTCTTGCGCGCAACAGACGATAAAGCACAGGCTGCATATAACAACCTGTTCAAGATTCCTGGTCCTCCGCCGGCACCGGTCGTTTCGGTTGCGGCATTGGACGGAAGGATCGTCCTGACCTGGGGCGACACGACCACGATCAACAAGACCGAAGGTACGGTTGATCAGGGCTTTGCGTTCGAAGGATACAATATTTACGAGTATCCACCTCCCACGCTGGGCGGGAGTCCGATTCTGCTTGGAACGTACGATCTGAAGGACGGCGTGACGATTATTGCGGATACCGTGTTCGATGCCTCGACGGGTCTGAACCTGCCGACCGTCCTCCAAAAGGGCTCTGACAATGGTATCATTCGTAGCATCACCTTCACCGGAAGCAAAGTGACCGGTGGCCCTCTCGTCAACGGGACAACATACCGATTCGGAGTGACAGCGTATAGTTACAGCTCGAATCCTCCGGCGGCTGCAGGAACGCATAGCCTTGAAGATCCGCCCTCCGGAGCTTCTATCGCGATCGTTCCGCATTCGATTGATCCTGGGACACGGTATGGCGCGGCTGCAGGCGACACATTGGTTACGGTGACGCACAGCGCGGGCCTGAGCGATGGATCGGTGTTCGCACGCGTCGCCAATCCGCAGGCATTGACTGGCGGCACCTACAAGGTGTTTTTCTCGACATCGGGCGGAAATCCTGTCTGGGGTGTGTTCCGAATCCTGAATGGGAAGACCGATACGCTGGCGAGGAACCTGACCGATCAGACAGGGGAGCCCAGTGGTGCGCTCATTGTCGACGGAATCGAGATTCGCGTCACCGGTGCGCCGAACGACTTTAAAGATTTCGGCGTGGTGGCAGACGCATCCGGTCCGGTTTCACCGGAACAGGCTGCAACAATCAACTCCGATGCCTATGGCTATCCGCATACTCTCAACAACGGGACTCCCGACGGGACAAAGCAACAGTCTGCCGGGCTTACGGCCAGTCAAGGATGGGTCCTTGGGACCGGTATGAATTCACCGTCAATGAGTCCATACTACGACCAGTTCGTGGCTCGCGTCACAAACAGTGGCGCGCGCTGGCCGTTGATTATTCCCAATGACTACGAGATCCGGTTCGCACCGGGCAAGGCACTGATCGTTGCGGATTTCGGAGCATCAGCAGATAAGTTGATCGATGTTCCGTTCCAACTTTGGAATATCGGCAGCGGTACGCCGAATGATCCGAGCGACGATTACCAGATGTTCCCGAACATTCTCGATGTCGATAACAACGGGAACTTCAACCTGCTGACGAAAGCGGGGACTGACACTGCTGACCTGGGCGGAGGCGGTGCTGACCATTCAATATCGGGGGGCACCAACGATCCGTTTACCGACTGGATCTACTGGGCCGAGCCGGAAAACACGGCTCCGGGGCACGCAGGCTACGATGCCATTGTTGCGGGCGTCCAGGCTGCGATCACGGCAGGACAGGACGCATACCTCGGCACAGGGACGGCCGGAATCGAACCCCTGCGACGGTTGGTCCTGGTTGGTTGGAATTTCGGCGACGTTGCAACGGGGCCGTATGCACAGCAAATGCCTGAAGCGGGCACCGTGTTTCGCATCATCACGACGAAACCCAACACGCCGAACGATCAATTTACCATTGTCGCACCAGCGAACACGCAGAGCACGGACCTTGCGAAGGGCGACGTGAAGATGATTAACGTCTTCCCGAACCCGTACATCGGCTTCAACCCGCAAGAGACCAACCGGTATGCACGGTTCGTCACGTTCAACCATCTGCCGGCGAACGCGAATATCCGTGTGTTCAACCTGGCGGGTGTCCTGGTCCGGACGATCGTGAAGAGGGATCCCAAGACGCAGTTCGCGACATGGGACCTCAATAATGAATCCGGATTCCCTGTCTCTGCAGGCATGTATGTCGTCTACATCGACATGCCGGATCTTGGTGTTACGAAGACGTTGAAACTGGGAATTATTCCCGAACAACAATATCTCGATCGCTACTAAGATTCCACGCCTCCCCCGGCCCGGAGAACGGGTCGGGGGCGGATAATCTTTCACGCGAAATCGGAATTCTAAGGAGAGTATCTATGAAGAACGCACTAATGCGGTCGGTCCTGTGCCTGCTGCTCGTGGTGAGCGTCGTCGCAGTTACGGACGCCGCGAACCAGAGCCGCATCGGGACGGCCGGCGCGCAGGAACTCCTGATCCCGGTGGGAGCTCGTGGTATAGCGATCGGGGGATCAAGCATGATCTTCGCCAACGGCGTGGATGCGATTTACTGGAATCCTGCAGGCCTCGGTAGAATGAACAGCTCCGTGGAAGGCATGGTGTCCACCATGTCGTACTTCGCGGACATCAACATCGTCTATGGCGCCATCGGCGTCCAGGCGGGGGACTTCGGGACTCTGGGATTCAGCGTGAAGTCGGTGAATTTCGGGAGCATCCCGGTGACCACGTCGGACTTCCCGGATGGCACCGGCGAGCAGTATTCGCCCTCGTTCATCACCCTCGGCGCGACGTACGCGAAGGGAATTACGGACCGGATCTCGGTGGGCGTGACGGCAAACCTGGTGACGGAACGAATCCTGGAAATGAGCGCGACAGGCGTCGCATTCAATTTCGGGATCCAATACCAGAACCTTGCAGTGGAAGGTCTCGACCTCGGCATTACCGTGAAAAACATCGGGACCAACATGCAGTTTGCGGGGTCCAACCTGCTGACCACAGGAACAGCATCGACCGGATTGCGCGGGACGCAGTTCTATTCCGTGGATGCGGCGTCCAACGAGTTGCCGTCGAGCCTCGAAATCGGACTTGGCTATACGCACAAGTTCGACGAAATGAACTCGGCGACGATCGGCGGGATGTTCCGCAACAACAACTACCAGGACGATGAGTATAACCTGGGCGCTGAATACAACTTCAACAACCTGTTCTTTGTCCGCGGCGGGTATACGTTTGCTCCGCAGGCGAACAAGGACGTGCTTGACCAGACCGGCTATATCTACGACTACACTCTTGGCGCCGGTCTGCACTACGCTGTGAGCGGCATTGATCTTTCGTTCGACTACGCCTATCGCCATATGAAGTATTTCACCGGCAATAACGTGGTCACGCTCAAAGTTGGATTCTAAGTCCTGCCCTGTGGCTGTTCGGCAGTATAGGTTCGAAGGCCGGCATGGAAACATGCCGGCCTTTTTGTGTATCTTAAGCAAAGGCCTCTTCGTGACCAATCAGCATAATTTCAGTCGCGGCTCCTTGCGCTCAGCCTCGCCCCATTCGATCTTCGCAATCCGCGCGATGTCGCTCGCGATGTTCGTCGTTCTTTTTACCGCGGGACGTTCAACAGGTCTCTCGTCCGGGAAGTGGCTTCCCGATCAGGGAAAGGCCGCGGTGCATCAGCGATGCCTCCAGATTGAAACCCCAGCCGTCGCAATGATCGTGGCCCTCCAGCCGGGTGATGAGGACCTGCCGCTGATGGCGTATCTCCGCTATCACCTCGGAGTGAAGACAGTCTGCGTGTTCGTGACCAACGGGGAAGGAACCCCGGGGGATACGTTGTCGAGGTTCCCCCTCTGGATGACCGGTGAAAGAAAACTCGAGGCGGATGGTGTTGCATCGGCGCTCGGGAGCGACGCATGGTTCCTGAACGTCCCCGATCTCCCCGGCGCCCGGAGTGCGGAGGAGCTGGAATCCGGGTGGAGTACCGCGGGGATGGGAAAGCGGCTGGTCTATGCGATCCGCTCGTTCAAGCCCGATGTGATCGTCATCTGTTCCGACACGAGAGCAGGCGGGAAGGCGACGCATCGCGACACCGCAGCACTCGCATCCGTACGCAGGTCCATCATTGCCGCGACGATGCCCGCCGACACGTCGGTCAGCAAAGGCATCGTCCCATGGTCGGTTGCCCGCGTTTATGTCGAGAAAATGGATGGGTCTATGCCTGCAGCGCTAAGCAGGCATCACCCTCTTTTTGGTCTCTCGTCAGTGGACATGGCTGCCGAGACAGGGCAGATCTACCGTACGCTCAGGCTCCAACTCGGCGACCGGCTCGCCACGGGCCGACAGTACCGGGCAACGACGCTGGACGGCATTGCCAGTCATCCAACCCCTCCGCAAATGCTGATGCAAGGTCTTCCACGACTTACTCCTGTTCTCACTGATATTAACGACGCGATCCAAAAGTCAATCATCACAGATCGTACCGGCGTAAAGAGCGCAACGCTTGGCTCGGTGGCCGGCGTAATTGAGAAAACGGAACACGTGCTGGCCGTTTACGGGACCTCATTCAGTCCCCTCGAACAGCGCCTCATGGTGACCTGGAAAAACGGCCTCGAATCTCTGCGCTGCGCCCTTCTCGGGATAACGGTGAGTGTCGTTCAAAGCGAAAGTCTTCTGACGGCCAGTCAGGTTTGGAATATCCGGGTTGCACGCCTGAAGCCCCAGCCCGGAGCGGGCTCCACGGAAATCATTTTTCCTCTTGCCATGAATGGCGATTGGCCGGTCAACGAGACCCTGACCTATCATTTTGCGTTGACGCCTCCACAGACATTCACGATCCTCACACCTTCGGAGCTTCCGTTTGCGATACCGGCTGATCTGTATGGGCTTCACCAGCCTTCCATGAGAACCACATTCCCGTATATTATCGTACACAAAGACCCGCAGCGTGAGCGGAACTTTCTGATCAGGGGAGAAGTTGTGCTGCGAACAGGCCCGAGACGTTCATTTGCGCTGCGGACACCGCTCGTCTACGACGATCCTTCCTCCCCGGTCATCTTTACATTGCAGAATTTCTCCCGTGATGCGTATAAGGGAGCCGTAACCCTGTCCGACTCTTCCCAGGTACTTCTGCGGGAACCCATCGCATTGAGTCGGAAAGACGAGATCCTTCAGGACACCGTTTTCCTGAGCGACGGAAGGTCGCGTCCTGCGGGGAACCATATGTTTGTCCTTGAGCTCTCGGGAAAAGGTGGGGAACGGTCCATCACTGCACGCCGGTTCGATACTGCGATCGACTCTGAACAGACCGTGGGGTTGCTTTCCGGCGTCGACAGTTCTCCGCTTGATGATGCGCTGCGCGTCCTTCGTGAGCCCCGCGGGGCGATGGGGTTCCAGGGATTCGCGGAGTTGCTGCGAGGGGTGAACGTTCTTGTGCTCGACCGGGATGTGAGCGCTGATCCGAGGTGCAGCGAAGCAATGTGGAAAGCGCTTGATGAATGGGTTCGTGGCGGCGGTAGAGTCGTTGTCTTCCCGCAACACGGGAACAGGGCCCGATGGCTGGAGGATCTCTTCGGATGCACCTTTGAACGAATCGATCCTCTTCCCGTCGAGTCCGAGGTGACGCTTGGGTCCCCGGAATTTGCCTCCCGCCCGAATCAGCTCGATTCTTCCGTGTGGAATGGGTGGGTCGAATCCCGGGCCTTTGATCGCATTGAAGAAGTCCGTCACACAGAAGAGACGAATCTGGAGGTGCGTTCAGGCCCGAATGCTCTGGTGCGGACCGTTGAGGTCGGAAAGGGGATGGTCACCTTCGTCGCTGCCGATCTCCTGTCGCAGTTCGCGAATTATCATCCCGGCGCGTTTCAGCTACTGAGCAACCTTCTTGCACTGAGGAGAGAACGATGATCCGACGATCCGTGACGGCGATGACTGCTGCCGTGCTCTTCATGCTCCTGGGACGGAACGCGGCCTCCTGTCAGACCCCGTCCATTCACGGAACCTCCATCAGCGTCGATCTCGCCGGAGTGATGACCGTCGTCGATAGTCACGCGTGCACGGTACGACAATATTCTCCAGCCGGGGCCTTGCTCCGAGAAATCGGCGGACAGGGATGGGGGAACGATCAATTCGACCGTCCTGCAGGAGTGTGGGCGAAGAATGGCATCGATGTCTTCATTGCCGACTACGGGAACCATCGGATTCAGCGTTTCGACAACGCGCTCGCGTACGTTTCCACGCTCGCGACGAGGGACAACAGCGACCCGGACAAACGCTTCGGGTATCCCACCGCCGTCAGTCTTTCACGCCTGGGCGATCTCTTTCTCTGTGATGGAGAGAACAATCGCGTCGCCAAAGTCGGGTCGTCCAATCAGGTCGACCTGACATTCGGGGGGTATGGTGCTGGCTCGGGGAGATTGACCCAGCCGGTCCAGATCGATTGCGGCCCCAACGACGATGTCTATGTCCTGGATCCTCCGCGGATCGTCGTGTTTGACACGTTCGGCAATTATATTGCGGAACTTGGAGCGGGGCTGTTCCGGCATCCTGTGGGCTTGTGCACAACGCAATCCATGATCGTTGCATTTGACACGGTGGCTGTTTATGCGTTCGATGCCCAACAGCATCTCATTGGGCGCGTTGCCTTGTCGGAGCCGGTGCGCTCGATGGATCCTTCGGGTTGTGCCATGACGACCACGTCGTTGTACCTCATCGGTCCCGGCGGACTGAGCGTGATGCCCATGTCTGCCATCCTTGATAAAGACCGGAATTCTCGCTAAGATATTTGACCATCCAGGAGAACGCAATGGCAAAAAGTCTCAACAAGGTCATGCTGATCGGAAATCTCGGCAAAGATCCGGAAGTGCGTTACACCCCTGGCGGTGACCCGGTTGCCACCTTCACGCTTGCGACCAATGAAGCCTGGAAGGACAAGGAAGGGAATCTGCAGGAGCGGACCGAATGGCACAATATCGTTGCGTGGAAAAAACTTGCGGAGTTCTGCGGCGAATGGTTGAAGAAGGGGAGAAAGGTGTACGTGGAAGGAAGGATCCAGACACGTTCGTACGAAGACAAGAACACGGGACAGAAGAAGAACTTTACGGAGATCGTCAGCGACAACATCATTGTCCTTGACCCCAAGCCGACGGGAGAAGGCGGCTCGACATCGTATGGCTCTCCGTCGGGTGGGTACTCCCGTCAGTCAAACAGCGCCCCGGTGGAAGGAAGCGACAACGGTCCGTCAGGGACTCGCGCCGGCAAGACAGAAGGGGCTCAGGACGAGGATCTGCCGTTTTAAAACGAAGGTCGGTTGTCGCGAGATTTCTTGTTCACCGAGTTCTCCACAAGTTGTGCAACGGTCATTCAGCAGAATCGCTGCTTTAAGAAAGTCTTCTAATTCGTTTCATGATAATGGATTAGCTCGTGCTTTGGGCGCGTAGTTAGGCGCGAATATCCTTTGCCGTGGACGAATTGTGGATAATTCTTTCCTCAAAAGATGATACGAAAAGCAACACTTCTTCTCGAAAACGGATTACGGTTTTCCGGCGAGGCGTTTGGCGCTAAGGGAGAAGTCACCGGCGAAGTCGTCTTCAACACCTGTTTGTCGGGCTATCAGGAGATTCTGACCGACCCCTCATACACCGGTCAGATCGTCACCATGACGTACCCGTTGATCGGGAACTACGGCGTCAACGAAGATGACGCCGAGTCTTCAAAGCCGGCCGTCGCGGGGCTCGTCGTGAAGGAGTACATCGACCGGTTCAGCAACTTCCGTGCAACGAAGAGTCTGGGCGAGTGGTTGACGAACCACGGCATTGTTGCGATCCAGGGGATCGATACGCGGATGCTCACAAAAGTCCTCCGAACCGACGGCGCGATGCGCGGAGTGCTCACGACGGAAGACCGGTCAGACGAAGAATTGCTTTCCCGGGTCAGGAATTCGCCGCAGATGCTGAACCTCGACCTGGCGACGGAAGTCTCGTGCGGAAGCTCGTACGGTTGGGACGCCATCGACAAGACCCCGTTCGCGCTGTCTCCCGAAGAAACGGATGGCAACAGGACGCTCCGACATGTCATTGCGTATGACTTCGGGATCAAACAGAACATTCTTCGCAGGCTCACCCGTTACGGATGCAAAGTCACCGTTGTCCCCGCGAGCTATTCGGCGACGGATGTGCTGGCGCTCAAACCGGACGGTATTTTTCTGTCAAACGGTCCGGGAGACCCCGCTGCGGTGACAGTTGCGATTCAGAACATCAGGCAATTGATCGGTCGGAAACCGATATTTGGCATTTGTCTCGGTCATCAGCTCATCGGCCTTGCACTCGGCGGAAAAACATTCAAATTGAAATTCGGCCATCGCGGGGGAAATCATCCGGTCAAGAACCTGATCACGGGACGGATCGAGATCACCTCCCAGAACCACGGCTTTGCTGTTGACCCGGATTCTCTCGATGCCGCAAGCATCGAGGTGACGCATGTCAATCTGAACGATCAGACGAATGAAGGGATCCGCCATACACAGTACCCGTTGTTTTCCGTCCAGTATCACCCCGAGGCCTCGCCCGGTCCTCATGACAGCGACTATCTCTTCCGGGACTTTCTCGCAATGATGGAAAGCGGGGCCCCCGTGCAGTTCGCTTCCACCCTTCCCTGATGCATGCCTGATCACAGGCCTCCATACACGTCGCTCTCGTCGGTCTATGATCGATGGCAACGATCATACGGCATGGAGTACAATCAGAGCATCCTCCCGAGGCTTCTCCTGACGTTCAAGCGCTATGCACTCGCCCCCTCCCTGCTGCTCGAAATCGGATGCGGGACGGGGACGATGGCGCTTCTCCTTGCAAAGGAGGGATGGAAGGTCCTTGGTATCGACACTTCGGAAGGGATGATTTCAGAAGCGCGAACGAAGACAGGGGGGGACTCAAGCACGATCCGGTTTGCTGCCGGGGACATCCGCGCCCTCGCCCCTACGCTCACCCGGGAGTTTCACGCCGCCGTTTCACTGTACGATGTCTTCAATCACATTGAAGCGGTCGATGATCTTGCCGCGACATTCCGAGCGATCCGCACGCTGTTGCTCCCCGGGGGCCTGTTCGTCTTCGATGTCAACAATGAACGCGGGTACCGCCGTCTGTGGCGAAGGAATGACGTGATTCATCACCATGATTTTACCATTGCGATCACGAACAGCTATGACGCGGCGGCGCGCCGCGCACTCTCAGAAGTGAAGGTCACCTATGCGGACGGGAGGCCTGGGGTTGAGGAGAGAATTTCCCAGCGTCAGTTCCTGAAGAAGGAGATCCAGGGGGCATTGGAAAGTGCGGATTTCGAGATCCTGGAGTCCCGCGATTTTGCCTTCCCTTCGGCGCCAGGCGCAGGCAGGCTCAAGACGTGGTGGGTTGCGCGGACCGCTTTGCCACAAGGACGGTGATGTCGTCTGACGGGCGCGCTGACCCGACGAACTCGCGAAGTTCCTTCAGGAGTCCGATGCGGATCGACTCCGCAGGGAGGGCGCTCAAACGCGCGACCGACCTCCCGCACGCGATCTGCGCCGAACATCGTCCCTTCTTCGTCCGTCGCTTCCGTCACTCCGTCGCTGAACACGACAAGCGTGCTCCCCGGCGGAAACGGGACGGTTTCCTCATTGAAGGGAAATCCGTCGACGACGCCGAGCATGATCCCCCCCGTGGAGAGCTGTCTTTGCGATCCATCCGGCCCCAGGAGGTAGGGCGATTCGTGCCCGGCATTGCAGAACGACAGCGTGTCTCCCACGGGATCGATGATCCCATAAAATGCCGTCGCGAACTTCTCAGGCGCCGTGCTATGATACAGGAGCCCGTTCGTCCGTGAAAGGCACTCCGTCGGGGAGAGCGTTGTCATCGACTGGGAGCGTACAGCCGCCTGAAGATTGGCCATCAAAAGCGACGCGGGGAGGCCTTTCCCGGAAACGTCGGCAAGACAGACCGCGAGGCGATCTCCTTCCAGTGAAATGAAGTCGAACGAGTCCCCCCGACTTCTTCGGCTGGGTCCATCGATGCTGCGAGGTCCAGCCCGGGCAGCGAAGGTGCAGCCTGCGGAAGGAGCGTCCGCTGGACCTCCCTGGCCGCATGAAGATACTTCTCGTATTTCAGTTTTTCCTTTTCCTGCTCGTAGAGGCGCGCATTTTCCGCTGCGATCGCCGCGTGCACGGACATCGCATCGATAAGCTTTTCATCGTCCTTCGTGAAGACCCCGTCTTTTTTGTTCAGCAACTGAAACACGCCAATGATATGTCCCGCGTTGTTCCGCATCGGCATGCAGAGCATCGATTGGGTGTGATAGCCGCTTTGCTTGTCGACGTCCGGGTTAAAGCGGGGGTCGAGGTAGGCGTCTTCGATGTTGAGGGTGTCCCCGGTAGCCGCAACGTACCCGGCAATCCCTTTTCCGAACGGGAGCCGAATCTCCAGCCGCCGCGATCCGGTGAGGACGCGGGACCACAGCTCCTGTCGATTTTCGTCGATGAGGTAGACGGTGCCCCGGTCGCCGTTCACCAACTGGAGAGCGGTCGCCAGGATCCTGTCGAGGACTTCCGAAAGATCAAGGGTGGAATTCAGATGCCGCGCCGCCTCCACAAGGCGGCTCATCTTCTCGACTTCGTGCAGGCTGTGTTGGCGGCACCGGGAAAGTTCCTGGACAACGTGATTGTTCATTGCGCGAAGGCGGACACTGATGACCTGGAGAAGCCGCACGGTAAAAGGGTGACTCTCCTGCACGATGCGCTCGAATGACGCCCGATCAAGAGCGTACACCGTACATGCTTCCGCGGCGATCACCCGTGCGGAACGCGGACGGCCGTCCAACAATCCGAGCTCTCCAAAAAAATCGCCGGGGTGGAGGACCGCGAGTCTGAGATCGCAGCCGTCTTTTGTCCGCCGCGTGATGTTGACCCGCCCTTTGGCGACCAGGTAAAGATCATCGCCGGGCGAATCTTCCTCGCAGATGACCGCATCCGCCTCATACTTCCGTTCTTGGAGAGCCGGAAACAGCCGATTGAACTCTTCGTCGGAAAGGGTCTCCGCGAGAACGTTGTAACGAACGTGCTCAACCCCCTCGGGTACGGTGGACTTGTCCATGAGCAATCTTTCTGCGGTAATGGAAGTGAGCTACAATGAATACGCATCAATCCGGACGGTCTGGTTCCGGTCGCGCTGGAACCCGAGGCGCCGCAACATCCCCGATTCGGGGATGGCGGCCGGCCGCGCGCCGTTCCAATAGTCGATCACGATTTCCTTGAACGGGCGGGAACGTTCCGGGAGCTTCAACAGGGCAATAAAGTCCCGCATCGCCTCCTCGATCATTGACGGTGCGGGTTCGCCGACAGTCATAACGGTCGACCCGCCCCCTTCGATGACCAGAATGGGGCTTCCATCGGCAAAAGCAATGTAGTTGCCGCCAAGCCGGGAAACACGAACGGGATCGGAACCCGCGGAGGACGGGAGGTCGACACCGGAACCATAGACGTTTGCCGGGTCGCAGGAGGCCAGCAGGAGGATCTGGCGGGAATCATCCGCTCCCCGTGCGCCGGCAAGCGAGCGAAGGTCTTCCGCGGCTTCGGGAAGCGCGTACTGCATTCCTGACAACCCTTCGACGAAGTATCCGCGCCGGATTTCCCCGCGTAACTCCAGAGTCTGAAATGCCGGCCAGAGCTCCGACCACGTGAGGGATGATTCACGTCCGATGAACTCCCGTGCGAAGATTCCGTATCTGGCCAGAAATTGCCGGGCTTGTGTGAACGAACGTTGTTCCTGCGTCATCGGCTCGCCTTCGACGGCTCGTTCGCGCGTCCGGAACCATCGGCCCGACCATCCCGGGACCTGCCGGAGCGAACGGCGCGCCTTTCCGAGGATCCGGCCCCGGGCAGGATTGTGTTTCGGATCGACGATGCGGATCGGCTCAATGGCCGCGGCCGTCTCCCGGACAGAGCGCTTCAACGTCATCAGCTCGACGAGAGTATCGTTGGAGATTTTCCCGTTCCAGAAAAGCTCCGCAAGGGCATTGTTCAACGCTTCGAGCGACAGGTTGGTGGCGGACCGGATATCGCTGAAAAATGATGCGCCGTGAGCCTCCAGGTATTCATGGACGCGTTGTCCCGCGGGACTGATTGGTTCCGCGTCGCCGTTCCCGAACAGAAACTGCGATGCATTTCCTCTGAAGGCGGGCATGACTCTTCCGCCGCTCAAGCCGATCCAGACAATGGTGCCGTCGTGTGTGAGCGCGTCGAGGGTCCCGTGTTCCGGTCCCATCCTGCGGAGACGAAGGATATCCCGTTCCCAACATTCGATCGGGAGAGGGAGTCCCTGGAGCTGGTCGAGAAGAGAAAGAAGATCGCCATGCGATCCGCCTGGAAGGACACCCGTCCAGCGCTGAAGGAAGAGCGTGAATTGCCGGAGCGGCACCGGAGCGATCTCTTTCCGGAGGATGGAGATTGTCTGTCGCCGGATCTGATCGACATTCTGCCTGAAGCACCATTCCTCTTCTTCACCTCCGCCGAAGGTTCCCCGGATAATCAGCTTCCCGTCAATGACCTTGTCTTTCAGTCCCGCAAGACGGTCGGAGCGGAAGCCGTAACGACGGACGAGATCTGAGGGTCGAACCGGGCCGTGGCCCTGCAGATATCTCCGGATGATTTGTTCAGCATTCGAAGGATGTTCCGGCGACCGGTACACGTCGGCATATTCGACAGGCACCCACGTTTCGCGCTCACCAAGGCGGAGTCTGAGGACGCGTCGTTCTTCTTCCAGCACCCGGATGAACTCCGACGCATTGCCGGCTGTCCGGGAACGAATTTCGCCGTCATCGAGGTCGCCGACCCGCAGCAGGATCTGCATCAATTCCTCGGCAGATCGCGCCTGGGACCCCGCCGCCTCGTGCTGGAGACGCGCCTCCACAGCAGCGATCGCTTCAGGGCGCAGGAAATTCCCGTTCGGGCCCTGCGCAACCAGGTCGTCAAGCAGTTGAGAATTCAGCCCATGAGGATTGGCCGTTCCCTGGGACGGGGCAGCGTCACCCGCATACATGGAGGCGCCCAGAAAGGCAAACATGAGACTTGCAGCGAAGGGGGACGGGGTCTCGGTCGAGACTCTGGAGATGCGAACCTCCCCGGTTCGTATCCGCTCCAACAGTGAGAGAAAATGCGGGAGATCGAGGACATCATGGAGGACGTCTCGGACGGTCTCGAGAACGATGGGGAAATCCTCATGGGTGCGCACGAGTTGCAGCAGATCGCCTGCGCGAATTCTCTGTACCCACAGCGGAATCCTCTTCCCGCGGCCGGGCTTCGGCAACAGCAGCGCTCGTGCGGCGTTCTGACGGAACTGACCAGCGAAAAGCGGTGTCGACAGCAGTTCATCAAGGACCGTCTCACGCGCTGCCGCAATGGAAGAATCGGAAAAGACATCTGCGGGAAGATCCCGATCGTCGGCCAGCCGCAGAAGGACCCCATCGTCGTTGTAGATCATCTCAGGCGTCGCACCGGATTTCTCTTGAATGCGGCGTTCAAAGAGCAGGCCCAGAAGACCGTTGATTCTGCGACCGTAAGACGAATGGACGATGATCCGGGTGTCACCCAATTCATCGCGTGTCTGCTCGATGATGATTGTCCGGTCATCGGGTATGGATCCGGTGCTTCCGCGTTGACGGCGGAAATACTCCAGGAGATTCCACGCCGCATTGGCGTCGAGGGGGTACTCCGACTGCAGCCAGGGGAGAGCGTCGGTCCGGTCGATGTGTTCCGCGACAGCACGGCGAAACGCACCCAGGTGCTCTCCAAGATCATAACTTCGGCCGATCCCCTCACCTTTCCAGAACGGCATCCTTGCCGGCTGACCGGGCGCTGGCGCGACAATCACGCGGTTTGCGTCGATGGCCTTCATCGCCCAGACCGTGCTGCCAAGGATAAATCGGTCGCCGGGACGGCTTTCATACACAAATTCCTCGTCGACCTCCCCCACTTTCGTCCTGGAGTCTTCGAGGTACACACCGTAGTACCCGCGGTCAGCGATCGTTCCCCCGCTGGTGATGGCAAGATGGCTCGTCCCCGGCAGAGGGCGGAGGGTTTTGTTGATCGGGTCCCAGGAGATTTTCGCCCGGAGGTCGCCGAGCGCATCGTCGCTATACCGGCCCGCCAGCATCTTCAAGACGCCGTCGAACAGACCCCGCGAGAGATTTCGATAACAGAATGATTGGTGAACCAGGCGGAAGAGATCGTCGGCATTCCACTCGTCGACCGCCACCGCGGCCACGATCTGCTGGGCCAGCACATCGAGACAGTTTTCCGGAACTCGGGTGGGTTCCACGTCGTGCGCGAGAATGCCGCGGGCCACAACTGCGGCCTCGGCGAGGTCTTCGCGGTGGGTCGGGTAAATTCTTCCTTTGCTGGTGGCGTTGACGAGGTGTCCGGAGCGGCCGATCCGCTGCAGTCCGCGTGCGATCCCCTTGGGTGATTCGATCTGAACGACGAGATCGATGCTGCCGATGTCGATCCCCAATTCCAAGGATGAGGTAGCCACCAGGACATGCAGTTTGCCCGCCTTCAACGCCGACTCCATCGCTTCCCGTGCTTCCCGCGACATGCTTCCATGATACGCCTGCGCGAATGCGGCATCCGTGTCTTCCGACGGCGCCAGGGTCTCCGGTGAGGTGACCGGGACGGCAGAGAGGTTCACCATTCCCGATGACTTCCCATCCTCGGCGCCGGACGCCATGAGGTTCAACTTTGATGCGATCCGTTCCGCAAGGCGTCGGTTGTTGACGAAGATCAGGGTCGTGGTATGCCGTTCGATCTCCTCGAACAGCGATTCGAAAATCAGCGGCCAGGCGCCCTCCTCGGGGAGGAGCGAGAAATCCGGAACGGGGCAGACAACCCGTATATCCATCGACTTCTTTTGACCGGCATCGACGATATCGACCGGCCTCGGGGAGAATTCCCCGTCGTGCCCGCGGGTGAGGCCGCCGAGGTAGGCCGCGACCGTTTCGAGTGGACGCTGTGTGGCAGAAAGGCCGATGCGCACAAATTCCTGTTCGGCGATTTCCTGTAGCCGCTCAAGGGAGAGGGAAAGGTGGACGCCCCGTTTGTTGCCGCAAATGGAATGGATCTCATCGATGATGACATACTGCACATGCCTGAACAAACAGCGTTGTTTCGAGGAGGTCAGCATGAGGTATAACGATTCGGGAGTCGTGATGAGGATGTCCGGAGGGCGCCGGATCATCGCCTGCCGTTCGGAGGTTGGGGTATCTCCGGTCCGGACGGCTGCCCGAATTTCCGGGATGATCACACCGCGTTGTTGGGCGAGCGCATGGATTCCCGCAAGGGGAGAGCGGAGGTTCCTCTCAATATCGTTGTTGAGCGCTTTCAGCGGGGAAACATAGAGAACGCGGATCCCGGGCTCGACCGACTCGCGGGAATACTGATCGACAAGGTGGTTGATCGTCCAGAGAAACGAAGCAAGCGTCTTTCCCGATCCCGTCGGCGCAAGGATTAACGTGTTGTGTCCGGCCGCGATATGAGGCCAGCCGAGTTCTTGAGGAGGGGTCGGGGCGGCGTACTGCAGCTGGAACCATTCCCGCACGAGCGGGTGAAAGTCGTCGAGAATCGGTATGCCGTGCCATTAATGAGCCAGTGGACTGTCGAGCCGACTTCCAGATCAAAAAGTGTTCACGCGGTCGCTTGACCGTTCGTTGACCGCATAGATTCTTCGCGATCTGCGATGGTGGCGTACAGGCATGGCGATGACCCGCGGCGGAACCGTATCCGAGTTGGGAGGTCAGTCTGCGTTTCTTTCCGTCCCGGGGTTGCCGGGGTTCACGATGACTCTGCTGGCGCTGCTTGAAGCGCAGCCGGACGCCCACTCAAACAGCTTAAGATACAAAGAATTCGGGAGAGACAAAGGAAAGGTCGTCGGGGTAGAAGAAGATGACCATCCACGGAGCCTATCTGAGAGCTCTTTGCGATCGGACAATCTTGCTATCTTCCCTCTGTCTTGCGAGGCGATAATCTGAGGTTTAATTGATGGTCTGTGATGAGTCACGGGTTCGTGTGATCTGGGTCAAACGCTGGGAGGTCGACACCGAAGCGGGCGATTACCTTGCCCCTTCCAACATGCGTCCGAACTGACCGGTTCCATGCGCGAACGAGTTGTAAAAGATTGTCATTCCTCCGGTTCAGGGACTGTCGAGAGATCTCGGGGTGGAACATTTTTCCCACTCTCCGCGTACATTGAAGAGACTTTGCAGCTCTCTGTCCTCAATTCCTCGTAGCGTCATCCCGGAGTCGTACCATGAAGAAGAAAATCATCATCCCCGCCGCGGGAGCCTGCGTCTTGATCGTCGGCGCATTTTTTATCCTCGGAGGCTCCAAGAAGACCGAGGAGAATGGTCTCTCTTCCGTCAAGGTGACGCGAGGCGAAATTGTGGAAAAGGCCCTTGCCGTGGGGACGATCGAACCCGAGAACGAAGTCTCCGTAAAATCTAAGGTTTCGGGCGTTGTCGGAAAGATCTACGCCGATGCAGGGGCTTTCATCGAAGCGGGTCAACCCCTTCTTGAAGTGCGTCCTGACCCTGCCCCCCTCGAACTCGCTGATGCCAAACGGCAGGTGCAACTTTCCGAGGTGGACCTCGTGAGCCTGGCGCGCGATAAACCACGGGAGGATTCTCTCTTTAGTAAGCAGCTCATTTCATCGAAGGAGTATGACGATTTTCAGCACAACTACCAGTCTGCGGAACTGCATGTCAAGATCGCCCGAGAGCATCTTGCCCTCATGGAGAGCGGAAGGATCAAGATTGAGAACACGGAAATCGAGTCGATTGTCAAGGCCCCGATTACCGGCTACGTTTTAAGTAAGGCAGTCCAAGTCGGCGACCCGGTCACGCCATTGACGACATATCAGGAGGGTACTGTCCTGATGAAGATGGCGAACATGAGCAAATTGCTCTTCAAAGGGACCGTCGACGAGATCGATGTCGGGAAGCTCAAAGAAGGACAGGTTGCCGACATCAAAGTTGGGGCCCTTCCCACGGACAAGATCACCGGTTCGCTGACGAAGATCTCGTTGAAAGCGGATAAGAAGGACAACGCCACCGTATTCCCGATCGAGATCCTCGTGCCGACCAAAGCCGGTGCCACACTCAGGGCCGGATACTCCGCAAATGCGAACGTCATCATTCAGAAGAAAGACAGCGTCCTCATCATCCCCGAACGCCTGGTGACTTTTCGGAACGACTCAGCCTTCGTGAAGCTTGCCCTGCCCGAAGGAAAGAGCGAAGAACGGCTGATCAAGACTGGACTGAGCGATGCAGTGAACATTGAGGTGAGTGAGGGGCTGAAAGAAGGAGACGATATTCTTGAAAAGCCGGTGAAGAAGATCGAATAACTGGATCCAACCAAGGGCTGCCACTGTGGAATCAATTCGCACGACATTGAGTGAGTTCATCCGGGACCTCCGGGCCCAGAAGCTGAGAACATTCCTCACCGTCTTCGGGATCATCTGGGGAACCGTGGCAATCATCGTCCTTCTTGCGTTTGGCATGGGATTCAAACGTCAACTTGCCGTGAACATGCACGGGATCGGGGAACGTGTCGCGATCATGTTCCCCGGGAGGACCTCCAAGGCGTTTGAAGGGTTCGGCATCGGCCGGTCGATGTCCTTTATCGAGGATGATGCCCGGTTGCTCCAGGCGCAGGTCAAAGATATCGGCATGATCAGCGCGGAGTACGCCACCAACGGTACGGCAATCCGCGTGGGGGACAACATCACCAATACCTCTGTAGGCGGGGTCTATCCCATCTACAGCGAAATGCGGAATGTCATCCCGGCGCCCGGGGGGAGATTCATCAACGAACTCGACATGCGCGATCGACGGCGTGTGGTGCTGATCGGGGACGAGTTGAAGAAATTGATCTTCGGAGAGAGCGAAGCGCTCGGCAAGACGATTTACATCGGACGTGTGCCGTTCCTCGTCGTGGGGGTGATGATGAAGAAGATCCAGAATTCGTCCTACAATCGTCGCGACCAGGACCGGGCATTCATCCCGGCGACGACGTTTGCCTCCGTGTTCGGCGCAACGCACCTTCGCAATATTATCTTTACGCCTGCCGATCCGAGGCGCGCGGAAGAAACGAAAGTCCAGGTCCGGGAGGTCCTCGGGAGGCGGTATAAATTCGACCCCACGGACACGGACGCGGTCTTCATCTGGGATACGGGGGAGTTCGACAAATTCATCTTCTACTTCTTCCTCGCCTTCAACATTTTCATGGGGCTGATCGGGAGCTTCACGCTCGGGGTCGCAGGGATCGGTGTCGCAAATATTATGTACATCGTTGTCCAGGAGAGGATCAAGGAGATCGGGGTGAAGCGGGCGGTCGGCGCACCGAAGCGGGCGATCATGGGACAATTCTTCACCGAGACATTCTTCATCATTTTTCTTGGATCGTCCATTGGCTCGCTTCTCGCCTACGGCATCACCCAGGCTCTTCAGTATGTTCCCATCAAGGACCAGGTTGGCACGCCGGAAATTTCCTGGGAAGTGATGGCGGCAACCGCTGTTGTTCTCGCGATCATCGGTCTCGCAGCGGGGTTGTTCCCTGCGCGACGGGCGGCGAATCTCAATGTCGTGGACTGTTTGCGCGTCTGACAATTCGTTTGACTATGGAGCGCCATCATGTGGTTTGAACTGTTCCGCGATTTCCTTTTCGATATGAAAGCGCACCGGACCCGGGCAATCCTCACGCTCGTCGCAATCACGTGGGGGACGTCGGCCGTCGTGCTGCTCCTCGCTTTCGGCGAAGGGTTGAACACGCAGCTCATGAACGGGTTCCTCAACGCGGGAAACCGGATCATGATCCTCTACGGGGGCGAGACAGGAAAGCCGTACGAAGGCGTTCCGAAAGGGCGGAGGATCCGGATGGTGGAAGAAGATGCCGATATGCTTAAGCGCGCCATTCCTTTGATCGCCGACATCAGTCCCGGGTACATGGGGAACGTTGCACTGACCTACGGGAAGAAGACGTCATCCGCAACGTTGGAAGGGGTGAACCCCTCGTTCGAGGAGATGCGCAGAATGTATCCGGCGGCCTTTGGAAGGTTCATCAACGACCTCGACGTCACACAGGAGCGCCGGGTGCTTGTCCTCGGTTCGAAGATCGCCAAAGACGTGTTCGGCGACGATCCGCCGGTGGGAAGAACCGTGCTGGCGGACGGGCTTCCGTTTGTGGTCGTCGGCATTATTCAAGACAAGATACAGACCAGCATGAATAACGGGCCGGATTCCTATCGTGCCATCATGCCGTACAGCACCTACAAATCAATGTACGGACCAATGTATGTGAACCAGATTGTTGTCAACCCGGTCGACCCGTCGAAGCAGGCGGAAGTCAAATCGGAGATCTTCCGCGTTCTCGCGCGGAAATATCATTTTGATCCGACGGATGATCGGACCCTCTCCATATGGGATTTTATCGAAGGCGAGAAGATGATCAAGAAGGTCGAATTCGGCATTTCGATCTTCCTCGGATCAATCGGATTCCTGACTTTGCTGATTGCCGGTGTAGGCGTGGCCAACGTGATGTATGTCGTTGTCAAGGAACGCACGCACGAAATAGGCGTGAAGATGGCGCTCGGAGCGCGCCGGAGCTATATCCTTGCCCAGTTCATCTTCGAAGCGCTGTTGCTCGCCTTTATCGGCGGTGGGATCGGCATCCTCTTCTCCTGGGGGATGGTGGGGTTCGTCCACCTCTTCCCCTCGGACAGTGGGGTCATGCAGTTCCTGGGGCGACCGTCGCTTTCCGGTTCCATCATGATTCTCACCGCCGGAGTCCTCGCAATTATCGGCCTCATGGCGGGGCTGTTTCCTGCGCGCAGGGCGGCAAGTCTGGACCCCGTGGAGTCGCTCCGGTACGAATAGCGCCTTGCATCTCACGCTGCGCAATTCGTACATTATAAGACAAAATGTCTTCGCTGAAGGGGTTCGACATGGCTCTCCGCGTTCTCTCGGGCGCTCTTCTTTGCGCCCTTTTCCTTTTCTTGATGCCCGCACTTGCGCGGAATCCAACAGGGGGTCCGGGTGGTGCTCCGACGTTCGGCAAGTTCGATCCAACACGCGATGCCGCCGCCGATATCCGTGCAGCGATCGCCGAAGCAGGATCGTCGCATCGCCGGGTGCTTCTCGACGTCGGCGGAGAGTGGTGTATCTGGTGCCGTCGCCTGGATTCGCTCTATGAGTCACACAAGGATCTCTCCGAATATCTCGCGCGTCACTACGTTCTCGTGAAGGTGAATTACAGCAAAGAAAACAAGAACGAGAAGGTCCTCTCGCAGTATCCGAAGATTCCCGGCTATCCCCATTATTTTGTTCTTGATAGCGACGGAACGCTCCTTCGTTCACAGGACACCGGCGCCCTCGAAGCAGGGAAGGGGCACGACCCTGCCAAGGTTCTCGCATTCCTCAAGAAGTGGGCGAAGAATCGAGGGAGTCGACTCTGAAGAAACGGTTTGCATACCATATCACGTTGTCCGCGCGATTCATTTTACCGAGGAAGGGATCCATGCTGAAAAGACTCGTAGTGGCGTTTGTCATGGGCCTGTGCTCCGGGCTTCGCGCCTGGCTCAACAATCCAAGGCGCCAAACTTCAAAGCGACCGCGTCGGATGGATCGACGGTCGAACTTCAAAAACTGAAGGGGAAGGTCGTGGTGGTGAATTATTGGGCGACCTGGTGTCCGCCATGTCGACAGGAAATCCCGGGGTTCATCGACGTCTACAAAAAGTACAAGGGCAAAGGCCTGGAAATCGTGGGCGTGTCTCTGGATCAAAACGGTTGGGAGGTCGTGAAGCCGTACATGGCCAAGACGAAGATCAATTACCCGATTGTCCTGCCAGACGACGTGCTCAGCTCTGCGTACGGCAATATCGACGCCATTCCGACGACGTTCTTCGTCGACAAGAACGGCAACATCGTCGACACGCACGTCGGCTATATGGATAAAGCTGCGTTTGAAAAGAAGATCAAAGAACTTCTTTAGAGTTACGGCAACGAGTAGGACGTATGACGTATGAAGTAGGAGGAAAGACGATCCGACGTACGTTGGCCGAGGATTGTTGCCTGCCATAAAAGCGAAGCGGAGGTTTTGGTCGATAAGACTCAAAGCCTCCGCTTTCTTCGTACTCCCTACGTCGTACTTCCTACTCCTTGCTGTACCTCAGCACTTGCTCCACCCGCAATTGTGGCACAGGACGCATCCGCTCACGTGATCGACCGTTGACCCGCACTCCGGGCAGGTGGTCTGACTGGAACTCCGGTGTTCGCCTTCGGTTTTGCCCGATGTGGTCGGGACTCCCGGAGTGGCAGGGACCGCCGAGGGCGAATGTTGATCTGCATGCCCGTGCGCCCTGCTCGCCCACATCTCATCGCGGTTTTCGATGTAGTGTTCCAGGACCTTTCCGATCGCGTCCGGGGTGCTCAGAATTTGTCCACCGTGTCCGTCCCATACCGGCGTCGGACCGGAGATGCCTTTGAGCTGCTTTACGATCTCGCGCGGTTCGAGCCCCGTACGGAGGGCCAGCGAAATCAGCCGGCTGATGGCCTCCGACTGCGCGGCGGCATTTCCTCCAGCCTTGCCGATTGTCGTAAAGATCTCGCACAGCCCGTTTTCATCTTCATTGATCGTGACATAGAGATTTCCCTCCCCGGTGCGCACACGTTCGGTAACCCCGAATGTGCGCTGGGACCGGCGTCGCGGACTCTTTGTGTATGCGGTATCTTCCGGGGTTTGCCTGGCCTGCTGCTCGCCTTCCTTCTTCTTCGCATACTCTTCAGTCTGAAGAATGCCTTCGCGGCTCCCCTCCCGGTACACCGTAATTCCCTTGAGACCGGCCTTGTATGCCGTCAAATAGATGTCCGCGACAGTATCGACGCTTACGTCCTCGGCAAGATTGACCGTCGAAGAGATGCTGCTGTCGACGTACTTTTGGATCACACCCTGCAATTTCACACGGAAATAGGGGTCGATCTGGTGGGCGGTAACAATGTACTCCGGAAGCTGTTCATCGTCGCCGAACAGTTTCTTGACCAGCGGATGATAGACCTTGTACTCCGAGAACGTCTCCCCGTCATGATTCTTCACGCGCCGCCGGTAGCTGGTGCAGAAAATCGGCTCGATCCCCGAGCTCGTCTGGGCGACGATCGATCCGGTGCCGACCGGAGCGACGGTCAGGACCGTGCTATTGCGGATCCCATGATGCGCGATCGCGTTGCGGATCTCCTCCGGAAGCGACTGGACAAATTTGCTCTTGGAGTACCCATCCCACGCGAAGAGCGGGAAGGATCCTTTTTCCTTCGCTATCTCGATGGACGTCTTATAGGCCTCGTCCCGGATGAGCCGCATGACCTGATCCACGGCCGTGAGCGCCTCTTCAGAATCGTAGCGGATCTTTCATCATTACGAGCGCGTCGGCAAGGCCGGTGATGCCGAGACCGATCCGGCGGTCAGAGGCGACGGCATTGCGGATCTTCTCGAGCGCGTGGTTCTCCATATTATAGTCGATGATATCGTCCATGAACCGCGTCGCGGTCTGGACGACGGACGCCAGTTCCTTGAAATCGAAACGGCCTTCCTCGTCGACGAACTTGCTGAGGTTGATATTCCCGAGGTTGCACGCGGTATAGGACGCCAGAGGCTGCTCACCGCACGGGTTGGTGCTGGTCAGAGGGTTCGCATATTCAACATTATGATAGTCACGCATCGTATCCCAGAAGATGATTCCCGGTTCGGCGGAGGCGTGGGCATTCTTGATGATCTTGAACCAGAGTTCCTTGGCCTTGACGGTGCGGTAGATTTTCCCGCCCCACCGGAGGGGGAACTCCCCGTCCTGCATGACGGCCTGCATGAACTCATGGGTGATGAGGACGCTGATGTTTGCGTACTGCACCTTGATCTTGCGCGAATCGTTCTTGATCGTGATGAATCGTTCGATATCCGGATGATCGACGCGCATCGTCAGCATCAGAGCACCCCGGCGTCCGGCCTGGGAGACGGTGTTGGTACTTTCGCTGAACAGATTCATGAACGCGGTTGCGCCCGGGGAGTGGTCGATCGTCGCGTTGACCGCGGCGCCTTCCGGGCGGAGTGTCGAAAGGTCCGTGCCGACGCCGCCGCCGGTCCGGTAGACCAGTGCCGATTCGGTGATGCACTGGTAGATTCCTTCGAGGCTGTCCTCGTTAATGGGGATGACGTAACAATTGGAGAGAGTCGGCCGTCTGCGGGCATCTTCCCGGCCGGCGCCATGCATGACCCTTCCGCCCGGGACAAACTTGAAATCAAACAGCAGGGCGAGGAACTTCTGATACCAGAATTCCTTGTCGGTTTCCACGGAGGCTATCGCCCGCGCAATCCGATTCCAGAGATGAACCGGCCCCTTCTCGGACGGCGCAAGATACTTCGAGCGCAATACGTCGGCAGCGAGATCATTGTCGCCGTAGTAATCGCGGCAATCGAGTGCAAGATCCATGATCTGTTCGTTCAATGATCCGGCACTTCGTGCATCGGATCCAGGAACGGCGATGGGATGCAACGGCGTCGCGTCCTTCTGGGCCATGGCACATATCCTTCTGGATTACTTGACGATGGTGGGCGGAAACCGTCGTCAGATCGGCTTCCATGAATTCTCTATGAACCGACACAACATGTTGTCGTGTCGCTACGGCAGCAACCCTGCCGACTCCATCAAAACTGTAAGACAGAAAACGGTTGACATCGGTGACTTGGGGGAGGGAACCTCAGGATTTGCGGGCGGGTCCCCCTTCGTCGCCAGAACTACGTCTGCTGCCTGCGGTGATACGAATCGAGGTCGGGAATCAGTCAGGCCGCACAGGAACATCAATCGTCGGTCAGCCCCGTGCCGTTCTCCCTGAAACATTGAACGAACGAGTGATGACCGTTATTCGGGAAACACCTCCAAAATTTTGCCCCTCGACATATGAGATCAGTTGGGTTGAGGGGCGTTTGTCAGCGATTGCTTTAACGATTGCTCAATAGCGCCGAAGAATATACAATGAGGCTCAAATGAAGTCAAGTGAAATTTTGTCATGAATACCGTTAGACCTTTCATCACAACATGTTAGCTTCAAAAGTCGTTCCCTTCGAGGAGGGCGCGAACAAGGATTTGTCGTGATCAAATCCATTGCTTTTCCAATACGGTCGGTGTATTTTTCCCATTCTTTCCGAGTTTTCGGTTCCACCTCGACGGGAGCTCCACCATGGCCGTCCTCGTTCCGTTCTCCACGATCCCCGAGATGTTCGACCGCCTGACGGCCAAGCTCTCCGGCGAAACCCGTCCGGCCCTCATGGGGAAGGTCGACGGGAAATATCAGGGGATCTCCTTCGGACAGCTTCGAGAGAACGTCGAAGCGTTCGCCTGCGGTCTCGCCTCCTTCGGATTGAAGAAGGGTGACCGCGTCGCGATCATTGCGGAGAACAGGCCGGAATGGGCGATCGCCGATCAGGCTTGTGCGGCGCTCGGCGCCGTAACCGTCCCTGTCTATCCGACGATGAACGCCAAGCAGACCGAGTACATTTTCCGCGACGCCGCGGTCCGCATGGCAATCGTCTCCAATCTCTTTCAATATACCAAAGTCTTGAAGTTCAGCAGATGACATCCGCTCGCTTGAATTGATCATCCTGATGACCGACCGCTCCGAGATTTCCGATGCGCACGTCTCCAGCTTTCAGGCCGTTATCGAGCGGGGCCGGTTATTCGCCGAGGCGAATCCCGAATATCTTGACCTCTCCCGGAAGATGGTCCGGGGATCCGACCTTCTGACGATCATCTATACGTCGGGCACCACAGGGGAACCGAAGGGGGTGATGCTCTCGCATCTGAACCTTGCGACGAACATCATCAGCGCCGCGTCGGTCATCGATTTCCGGCCGACCGATGTCATCCTCTCGTTCCTTCCCCTCAGCCACTCCTTCGAACGCATGGCGGGATACTACACCGCGATGGCGTGCGGCGGGACGATCGCATATGCGGAAAGCGTCGACGCGGTCCGGGACAACATGCTCGAAGTCCGGCCGACCATCATCACAACAGTTCCGCGGCTCTTCGAACGCATTCACTCCCGCATCCTGAAACAGGTGGAGTCGGGCCCGCCGTTGCGCCGGAAAATTTTCCACTGGGCCGTCGGAGTCGGGCGGGAGGCTGTGAAGGCCCGGCAGCGGGGTTTTGTCAACCCGCTCCTTTCCATAAAACATGCGCTCGCCGACAAACTCGTGTTCTCAAAACTCCGGGAGAAGGACCGGGGGGAGATATCCGCTACTTCGTTTCCGGAGGAGCCGCACTGGCCCGCGAGTTCGGAGAGTTCTTCGAAGCAGTCGGACTGACAATTATTGAGGGGTACGGCCTGACGGAGTCGTCGCCGGTGATTGCCGTAAACCGTCTCGGCAACCATAAGTTCGGGAGCGTTGGACAACCGATCCCCGGGGTGGAAGTAAAGATCGCGGACGACGGAGAAATCCTCGCACGCGGGCCCAATGTCATGCAGGGTTATTGGAAGCAACCGGAGGCCACGTCGCACATGATCGACCGAGACCACTGGCTTCATACCGGCGACATCGGGATCCTCGATGCCGAGGGCTTCCTCCATATTACCGACCGCAAGAAGAACCTCTTCGTCAGCTCCAACGGAAAAAATATCGCACCCCAGCCGATCGAGAACCTGTTTCTTTCGAGCCAGTATATCGAACAGTTCATGCTGATCGGCGACCGACGGACCTATCTCACCGCGTTGATCGTGCCGGACTTCGAGGCCCTCCGGGAATATGCCGATACCAACAACATTCCCTACGACGGCAATGCCGATCTCGTCGGCCATGTGGAGATCAACGCCCTGATCGAACGCAACATTGCCGCGATCCAAAAGGAACTCTCAAGCTATGAGCGCGTCCGGCGGTTTACCCTCCTCGAAAAACCGTTCTCGATCGAAGACGGGGAGCTTACACCGAGCCAAAAAGTGAGGCGGAAGATCGTCGAGGAACGGTATGCTCACCTGATTGAGAATATGTATCGTATGGAAAGAGGGTAGCGGGCCTTCAGGTGCCGTCCGGAAGATGCCGGAATGCGGGTTTTTTGACATTCAGGGCACGAATCGTTACATTTTGAAACATTTCCAAACTTCTTCCTGACCGTACGTGTTTACAAAGGTGGACGATGGAACAATATCTTCCCATCGGTGTGATGATCCTGCTGGGGGTTCTCGCGGGGATTACCATGGTGAACCTGAGCAAATGGCTCGGGCCGCGCCATCCTTCGGACGAAAAACTCTCGACGTACGAGAGTGGCATGGAACCGGTTCGCACCGCCCGTGAGCGCTTCTCCGTCAAGTACTACCTGGTGGCGATGCTGTTCATCGTCTTCGATATTGAAATTACGTTTATGTATCCGTGGGCAGTGGAATTTCGGATTCTCGGAATGGACGGATTTGTGGCAATGATGATCTTTATCGCCGTGCTGCTCGTGGGATATGTGTATATCCTGAAGAAGGGAGCGTTGGAATGGCGCTAGAGAAGTTGCAGCAGGACGGGTTTCTGACGACGCGGCTGGATGAAGTCATCAACTGGGCCAGGAAGAATTCCCTGTGGCCCATGCCGATGGGAATTTCATGCTGCGCGATTGAGATGATGGCGACGGCTTCTCCGCGGTTCGACATCTCACGGTTCGGCTCTGAAGTGATGCGGTTCACTCCACGACAGTGCGATGTGATGATTGTGGCGGGGACCGTCACCTACAAAATGGCGAAAGTCGTCCGGAAAATTTACGACCAGATGCCCGATCCCAAATGGGTGATTTCCATGGGCGCGTGCGCATCGTCGGGCGGCATGTTTCGTTCGTATTCCGTGGTGCAGGGGATCGATCAGTTTGTGCCGGTCGACGTCTTCGTCGCCGGATGTCCTCCCCGGCCGGAAGCGCTGCTGCACGCGTTGATCACACTGCAGAAGATAATCGAAAACGACCGGACGCTCGGCAAGCTGTTCCACGGCGAGCAGGTGCTCATTCCCGAGACTTCTGTTTCATGACAAACGACGAAATCGTCGCGACCCTCAGCGCCGCGCACCCTGGCAGCATCCAAGGTCACTCGGAATTCCGGGGCGATCTGGCGATCGTCGTCAAGACGGCCGACATCGCAACGGTTGCCAAAACGGTGCGGGACGATCCTTCGCTGGCGTTCGATCTGGTGATCGATGTCCTTGGCGTCGACATGTACCGGCCCGAGAACAGGTTTGAAGTCGTATATATTCTCTATTCGACGGCTCACAAACGCCATCTCCGTCTGAAAGTCACCACGGGCGAAGAACACCCGGTGGTTCCCACGGTGACAGCGGTTTGGCCGGGGGCAAACTGGCACGAACGGGAAACCTTCGACATGTTCGGAATCCGGTTTGAAGGCCATCCGGATCTCCGCCGGCTCTATATGCCGGAAGAATTCGAATACTATCCTCTGCGGAAAGATTTCCCCCTGCTCGGCGTTCCGGATTCGCTGCCGCTCCCGCGTCGCTAAGGTTCAGGCGTCCGCCGCGGGTCGCAGATGGACAATCAGACATTTGGTATCGCATGACAGCACGTTCAGAAGAAACCCACAAAAGCAAAATCCTCACGGCCCTTGAGGACCAGGACACGTCCGTGAGTATTGACGACCCGCTCGAGAATTCGATGGTCCTCAATATGGGTCCACAGCACCCGGCGACGCACGGCGTGTTGCGGCTCCTGGTGAAGTTGGACGGGGAAACGGTGGTCGCGGCCGTCCCTGAACTCGGGTACCTGCACCGGGGATACGAGAAGATCGCGGAGAACGCGACATACCACGAATTCATCCCGCACACCGACCGCCTCGATTATCTTTCTCCCATCTCGAACAACGTCGCATATGTGATGGCGGTGGAAAAGCTCGCCGGGATCACCTTACCCATCCGCGCGCAGTACATCCGGGTCCTCTGCTGCGAGATGTCGCGGATCGCATCGCACCTTGTTGCCACGGGAAGCATGGCGATGGACGTCGGTGCCCTCACCGTCTTGCTGTGGACGTTCCGCGAGCGCGAGAAGATCCTTGATGTGTATGATGTCCTGACCGGTGCGCGTTTTACGACGAGCTACACGCGGGTCGGCGGGATGTCAGCGGATTGGACGCCGCAATGCACGGCGATGCTCAAGACGTTTCTCGCCGAGTTCGATCAGGACATCAAGGAGATCGAACAGCTCCTCCGCACCAACAGGATTTTTATCGACCGTTGCGAGGGTGTGGGATATCTTTCGCGGGAACAGGTGGTGGGATTGGGCCTGACCGGACCAGTCCTTCGTGCGGTGGGAGTGGCGCGGGACCTCCGTCGGTGACAACCCGTACCTCGTGTACGACGATCTGGATTTCAGTGTGATTACGGCGACCGAAGGCGATGCGCTCGCGCGGTTCTACGTGAGAATCGCGGAGATGCGGGAGAGCGCGAAGATCCTCCGCCAGGCGCTGGAGAAGCTCCCCGACGGTCCGTTCCGCGCCGATGAGCCGAAGCGCGTCCTCCCGGAGAAGGGAAGGACGTACACGAAGATGGAGGAGTTGATCCAGGACTTTATGCTGATCAACATCGGCGTGGACCCGCCGATCGGAGAGATCTACTCCGCCGTCGAGTCGTCGAAGGGCGAACTGGGGTTTTACATCGTCAGCGACGGTACCGGGCAGCCCTGGCGCATGAAGATCCGTTCACCATCGATGACGAACCTCCAGGCCCTGCCGCTGATGGTCAAGGGAGGAATGATTTCGGATATCGTCGCGATCATTGGAAGCCTGGATCCGGTCATGGGGGAAGCAGATAAATGAGAAGGGGAGAACGGGAGAGGGGGGACGAAACAAATCAATTCAGATATCTGATGTTCGATATCTGATATCTGATATCGCTCAGGATCTGTCATTCGAACGTGTCGTTTCAAGACGTTGGGATTCCGAGACATTGTGCAGTTTGAAAATTTCGAATTCTTGAAGCCTTACCCTTCTGCGGACAGATTGAACGAAAGGCAACAATGCTTTCCGAAAGCAGCAAGGCCAAAATCGCTGGACTCGTGAAACGCTACCAGAAACCGCAATCGGTAGTTCTTGCGGCGCTCTGGATGTGGCAGGACGAGCATGGCTGGGTGTCGGAAGAGGGGATGAAGGAAGTCGCTGACTTGCTGGCGATGCCCTACCATGATGTTTTCGGCGTTGTGACGTTCTACACGATGTACAACAAACGGCCGGTCGGCAAACACAAGATCGAAGTGTGTACGAATGTCTCCTGCATGATCAAGAACAGCGATCGGATTCTGCAGCATATCCAGGAGAGACTCCACATCGGCGTCGGTGAGACGACGCCCGACCAACGGTTCACCCTCGTCGAAGCGGAGTGTATCGGGGCGTGCGGCGGCGCGCCGGCGATGCAGGTCGGCGATACGTATTACGAAAACCTCGACACCGCGAAGATCGACACTATTCTCAACGAGTTAAAGTAACATGGAACCGCTTCTCCTTCCGCAAATTCCGGATCTCCATCGGATGGACGTGTACGAAGCCAACGGCGGGTATGCCATGCTTCGCAAAGCGCTCGGCATGAAACCTGAGGCGGTCACCGACGAGGTGAAAAAATCGAACCTGCGGGGGCGGGGCGGGGCGTGCTTTCCCACCGGCCTGAAGTGGACCTTCATGCCGAAGAACACCGACAAGCCGAAATATCTCTGCGTCAACGGAGACGAGAGCGAGCCGGGAACGTTCAAGGACCGGCAGATCTTCGAGCTCAACCCGCATCTCCTGATCGAGGGAATTGTCATCGCCTGTTTTGCGATGGGTGTAAAAACCGCGTACCTCTATATCCGGGGTGAGTACAATCATTGGATCACGATCGTCCAGAAGGCGATTGACGACGCTTACGCGAAGGGGTACATCGGCCAGAAGATTCTCGGTTCGTCGTTCAGCACGGACCTCTTCGTTCATCGTGGGGCAGGGGCGTATATCTGCGGGGAGGAATCGGCCCTGATGAATTCCATCGAGGGACAGAGGGGATATCCGCGAGTCAAGCCTCCGTTCCCGGCGCAAAATGGTCTCTGGGGATGTCCCACCACGATCAACAATGTCGAGACCCTGGCCAACGTTCCGATTATTCTTCGTCTTGGATGGGAAGCGTACGCGAAGATCGGGGCGCCGAAGCATCCCGGACCGATCCTTGTCGGAGTGAGCGGTCACGTCAACAAGCCCGGCGTATACGAAATGGCGACGGGCGAGCTCATTACGACAATTATTGAACAGTATGCCGGCGGAGTTCCCGGCGGGAAGAAGATCAAAGCGATCATCCCTGGAGGATCGTCGACCATGATTGTCCGCGGAGAGCAGATCGCGGGAATCACGATGGACGCAGACGGGCTGAAAGCCGCGGGGTCTTCTGTCGGCACCGCGGGGTTGATCGTGATGGACGAAGATACCAACCTGATCAAGGTCATCCGTCGGATCGCCGACTTCTACCATCACGAGTCGTGCGGTCAGTGCACCCCGTGCCGGGAAGGGACGGGATGGATGTCGAAGATCCTGAGGCGGTTTGAAGAGGGGCATGCAACGGAAGCCGATCTTGATCTGCTCCTGGACATCGCGAATAATATCGAAGGGAACACGATTTGTGCTCTCGGCGACGCGGCAGCATGGCCGGTGCAGAGCATGATCAAGCGGTTCCGCGACGAATTTGAGAAATGTATCACGCCCGCCTCCGCACCTGTGAGCGCGGAACTGGTCGCCTAGGCCACGATTCTCCGGCTTCGACCCCCACAAGCCTCACAGTCCTGTGAGGCTTCGTCATTTTCATGGAAGGAGCATGACCGAAAACCTGATTGTACACATCACGCGCGTTGGACCGGACAGCATGGATATCCCGCTCCCCGCATACGCGACAGAAGGATCAGCCGGGATGGACCTTTGCGCGGCGGTCACCGAGGACACCGTCCTCACGGCGGGGGAAACGACTCTCGTCCCGACCGGGTTCGCCATCGCGCTACCACCGGGATTCGAGGCGCAGGTACGGCCGCGGAGCGGCCTCGCGTTGAAGCACCAGGTGGGGATCCTCAACGCGCCCGGAACCATCGACGCGGACTACCGGGGCGAAGTGAAGATCATCCTCACGAATTTCGGGCGGAAGGATTTCGTTATCCACCGTGGCGACCGCATTGCCCAGATGATCGTGGCGCGGTATTCACGGGTCTCATGGCAGGAGGAGGATTCCCTGACTGAGACCGCTCGCGGGAGCGGAGGGTTTGGCCATAGCGGGACCGGCGCAACGAAGGGCTGACGGGTTCCACAATCCAAACAGGATCATACTCGATGGGCGAAGAGACATCGGGATTCGGCACATTGTATCTTGTGGCCACTCCCATCGGCAATTACGACGATATCACCTTGCGGGCCCTTGAGACGCTGAAGACCGCTGATGTGATTGTCTACGAGGAACGCCGCGAGGGGGAACGCCTGCTGAGGCACTTCAACATCGAGCGTCCGACAGAGGAATTGAACGAGCACAACGAAGCGGCGGCAACGTACCATATCCTCGAACATCTCAAGAAGGGACGCGCGGTAGCCCTCGTGTCCGACGGAGGCACGCCCGTATTCTCAGACCCGGGGAAGCTCCTCGTCGAACGGGCGATCGGCTCGGGGATACGGATTGTCCCGGTGCCCGGAGCGTCGTCGTTGCTGCCGGCGCTCATCGTCTCCGGGTTTTCGCTTGACCAGTTTCTGTACTACGGCTGGCTTTCCCCCAAAAAGGAACGGCGACGGGCCGAGTTGCGCCAGCTCCTGGGGGAACGACGGACCATCGTCCTCATGGACACGCCGTACCGGCTTGCTTCGCTCCTGCACGACCTTGCGGAGGCGTTCGGGGAGCGGCGCATGTGCATCGCCTACAATCTTACCATGCCTGACGAAAAGATCTATCACGGAACGGCCGGAAGCCTCGCCAGGCTTCTCGGGCAAAAAGAAATCAAAGGGGAGTTCGTTGTGATCATCGAAGGGCGGACATCATCCCCCCGCCCCTCCAACTGAAAAGGTGAAGCATGGAACCCGTATCGCACGAACAGTTTATCCGGGAGTTGCTGAATCTCAGGACGTCGCGACTGGTTTCGCTTCCGGTGAAGGCGAAGGCCGCCCGGTTCATCGAGGAACTTCTCGAGCTCATGTTCCCGCATTTCTCCGATGAGGTCTTCTATTCCGAATCGGAGATCGAAGGACAATTCCGAATTCTCCTGCGGGACCTTCGCACGGTGCTTCAGCCGCTCGAACGGCAAATGCAATGCAGCGTCGCGGATGTCGCGGAACGATTCTCACGGGCCGTGCCCACCATCTATCGCGAGCTTCTCCTCGATGCCGAGGCAATCCATCGCGGAGACCCGGCCGCCGAAAGCGTGGATGAAGTCATCTCTGCGTACCCCGGCTTCTATGCGATCGCCATCTACCGGATCGCGCACGAGTTCTACGCAATGGGCGTTCCCATTTTCCCGCGCATCCTCACCGAAAGCGCACACCACCGCACGGGCATCGATATCCACCCGGGCGCCGTGATCGGTCGCTCCCTCTGCATCGACCACGGAACCGGGATCGTGATCGGCGAAACCAGCATCATCGGCGACAACGTCAAGATCTACCAGGGGGTGACGCTGGGAGCCCTGAGTGTCGACAAATCGCTTGCCTCGCACAAGCGGCACCCGACGATCGAGAACAACACGGTCATTTACTCGAATGCGACGATCCTCGGCGGCGAGACCGTGATCGGCCATGACAGCGTGATCGGCGGGAACGTCTGGCTGACCGAAAGCGTGCCCCCGCATTCGGTGGTCTATCACAAAAGTGAAGTTCGCGTCCGGGACAAACGCGATGAAGCGATTGGTGTGGACTTTTCCATTTAACGAACACGACGCAGGAGGTCCTCAATGAGAGCAGCATCAATTCTCGAGACAATCGGACGGACACCGCATGTCCGCATCAATCGACTCTTCGGCGACCAGGCCGAAGTGTGGATGAAACTCGAGCGCGCCAATCCCGGCGGGAGCATCAAAGACCGCATCGGTCTGAGCATGATCGAAGATGCGGAACGACGGGGCATGCTGAAAAAGGACAGCGTTGTCATCGAGCCGACGTCGGGAAATACCGGCGTCGGACTTGCGATGGTCTGCGCCGTGAAAGGCTACAAACTCATTCTGGTCATGCCCGAGTCCATGTCGGTCGAGCGGCGAAAGATCATGTCGGCGTACGGGGCGACATTTGAATTGACACCGCGGGAGAAGGGGATGAAGGGAGCGATTGCACGCGCGGAGGAAATGCTGGCGCAGAACCCCCGGGCATGGATGCCCGGTCAATTTGACAACCCCTCGAACATCGAGGTCCATCGGCGGACGACAGCAAAGGAGATCCTTGAGGACTTTCCGGAGGGGATCGACTACCTTATCACGGGAGTCGGAACGGGCGGGCATATTACGGGATGCGGTGAACTGCTGAAAACGAAGTTTCCCGCGCTGAAAGTCTACGCGGTGGAACCTGCAGCATCGGCGGTCATCAGCGGCGGAACGCCGGGACCGCATCCGTTGCAGGGATTGGGTGCGGGCTTTATTCCGAAGAACCTCCATACGGCAGTTCTTGACGGGACAATCCAAATCGCGAAAGAGGAAGCATTCACCTACACACGCCGGGCGGCACAGGAGGAGGGCATTTTCGTCGGAATCTCTTCGGGCGCAGCTCTTGCCGCCGTGGCAAAAAAACTCCCTGAGATCCCCAAAGGAAAGCGTATTCTGACATTCTGCTACGATACGGGAGAGCGATACCTTTCAATCGACGATCTCTTTTGATACATTACAGCAAAACCTGAGGCGAACATGACAAGAGCGGCAAGTATCGTTCAAACCACCATCATGATTGCAGCATTTGTCGGCTGCGTCGGTGAGGTGGATCGGTCGGAACGGAACACTCCGATGCCTCCGTCTTCGCCTGCGCAGGAATTTGCCATGCTCGATGCGTACGGTTCGTGGCAGACAGTCCCAGGAAGCGGAGAGGTGTGGCGACCCAACGTTGCGTATGATTGGGCTCCATATCGCATCGGCGAATGGGAATGGACGGACCGCGGATGGATGTGGATGAGCGACGAACGGTTCGGGTGGGTGGTGTACCACTACGGCTTCTGGGAATATGACGAGAACCTCGGATGGCTCTGGGTTCCAGGATACGATTGGTATCCGGCCAGGGTGACGTGGTACGTCACGGATGATGTGATCGGATGGGCGCCTCTCCCGCCGCGCGGCGTACCGACTCCACGACCGGATCAAGATGTCCCCGGGCGTTGGTGGTCGTTTGTCGACACGCGCGATTTCGTCTCTGCTGATGTCAATGCTCACCGGTATCACGAGTATCCCAGGTTGACGGGTGCTCCGGGGACGAATCCGCCCGATGCCCGCCGGATTGGCCGGACCAGAGGCGAAGATGTCCCGCGATTCCGCACGGAGTCGCAGCCGTATTCGCAGCACGGACGCGAACTCCAGCAGATTGTCGTACGGCCCGATGAACCCTATGGAGTGAGTCAGCCGCCTCCGCCATCCATACCGCCGACAAGAACACCGATGGACCTGCCGGTCGGCCAAAAACGCGGTGAGGCCGTGACACCGCCCCCGCCGCCCCCCAATCAACCGGAGCGCGGCCAGTCGAAGAGGCCCGTGGATGTGCCCCCGCCTGCCCAACCGCTTCCGCCTCCTCCGTCAGCACCTGCAGCTGGAAATGAAGCGGTAAAGCACACGACCGTGAAGACGCCGAATGAAGCAAAGACCGACACGGTCAAGACAAAATCCCGAGTCGATCACAAGCGCTGAACCCGGGTTTGACGTTCCTATCGTTGCGACGGCATTCTCGATTTGATAATGCCGTCGTTCTGTTTTCCTCTCATTGCGCTCGTTCTCTCTCTCCCGTCATCGAATGTGGGTTGGCACCGCGTTTGCATTTCAGACTGAACCACCCACATCACTCCTGAATCCCTCATGGCCAAACGCGCGCTGTTGCTCCTCTCTTTCATGATCTTCACACTGACCGTCATCGGCGTGCGAGACGGATTGTCACAGGGCTTTCTTCATTCTTCCGGATTTGATATCGTTGACGGGAACAATAATCGGATCCTTCTTCGCGGAATGGGATTGGGAGGGTGGCTGGTCCCCGAAGGCTACATGCTGGGAACGTCAAACTTTGCAAATTCGCCCACCGAAATCTATAACAACGTTGCGCTGGTCGTGGGCGCCTCGAACGCGGATCAGTTCTTTTCGAATTACCGGAAGCAATTCGTCCAGCGAAAAGACATCGACAGCCTTGCCTCTTGGGGCTTCAACTCGGTCCGCCTTCCGTTTCACTACGCGCTCCTGTCGCCCACGCCCGGGACGTATTCCGAATCCGGTTTTGCGATCATCGATTCGCTCCTCTCCTGGTGCGAAGCCGATCATGTCTACCTGATCCTGGACATGCACTGTGCACCCGGCGGCCAGAACACCATCAATATCAGCGACTACCAGGGATGGCCGTCGCTCTGGGAGGAGCCAACGTACCAAACGTGGACGGCTGACCTGTGGAAATATATCGCACAGCGGTACGCAACTCGTTCCTGGATCGGCGGGTACGATCTTCTGAATGAAACGGCATTTGCGTTCTCCAACGGCAACAAGCCGCTCCGTGATCTCCTGGTCCGGATCACCGACAGCATTCGGACAGTCGATCACAACCACCTCCTGTTCATGGAAGGTAACTGGTATGCGACGGATTTCAGCGGTCTGACGCCGACGTGGGACAACAACATGGCCTGGAGCTTTCACAAGTATTGGAACACCAACGATCTGAATGCATTTCAGAGTTACATCCAGCTTCGGGCAAGTACCAATGCTCCGCTCTGGTTGGGAGAATCAGGAGAGAATTCCAATCAGTGGTTCGCCGATTGCCTCTTTTACGCGGAGCATCTCAACATCGGTTGGTCGTGGTGGACCCTGAAGAAGATCGAGAGCATTTCTTGTCCGTTCTCGGTCCACGAGCTCCCTGGGTATGCATCGCTCATCGACTACTGGAACGGTCAAGGATCGCTGCCGACGGTGGACGGCGCGTTCAAGGCTCTCAACGATCAAGCCGCGATGTTTGATGCCGGGAAATGCACGGTGCACCCCGATTTCGTCGACGCGTTGATGCGATTGCCCGCGTCTGCAGACCGAAAGCCGTTCTGCCGGAATGTGGTTCCGGGTCAGGTCTTCGCGGGCAACTATGACATGGGCAAACAGGGAGTCGCATATTCCGATGTGGACTTCCAGAACACCGGGAGCGGGTCCTACAATCTCGGCTGGTCCTATCGCAACGATGGTGTCGACATCGAAGCGAGCACCGACTCGTTGGGGAACGGGTACGACGTCGGCTGGACTGCGGCCGGAGAGTTCATGGCGTATACGGTCGAAATTCAGACAGGCGGGATCTACCGTATCCATGTCCGTGCTTCTTCCGGCGGAAACGGAGGGAAGGCCAACATCGGATTCGACGGCGCGCCCTTGACTCCAGATATCACAATCCCCTGGACAGGAGGGTGGCAGAAGTGGCAGGATGTCGATTTCGGGAGCTATCCCTTGCCTGCAGGATCGCATAGCATCGAATTCCATGAGACAACAGGCGGCTACAATATCAGCCTCATCAATTTCACGATGGAGCCCATGAGTGTTTCCGCAAAGGATCAGCAGCCGACGCAATTCGTGCTCGAGCAGAACTATCCGAATCCATTCAATGCGCAGACCGTCATACGATATACGGTAGAAGGGTTTAGACATCAGGAGTCAGGCTCCAGGAATGTTCAATTGGCAATCTATGATATGCTCGGTAGGGAGGTCGGCAAGCTCGTCAACGAAAAGCAGCGGCCGGGGACATATGTTGTCGCGTTCGATGCTGCAACTCTCCCGAGCGGCATCTATTTCTATCGCCTCAGTTCCGGGAGTGCAGTACAATCACATGCTATGGTGCTGTTGAAGTAGCACGGCGCGGTACCAGGGAACATTGCCGATCGCCTGACCCCTGTACCCTGACGCCTGAACCCTTCATTGCATTCTAGGACGTCACTTGCTTGACCCCTACGTTCTCTACCCTCTTTTCTTCATCACCGGCATCGTTGCCGGCTGGGTCGATTCCATCGCCGGCGGCGGAGGCTTGATCACCATTCCTGTGCTGCTTGCATCGGGCATTTCCCCGACGATGGTGCTCGGGACGAACAAGTTCCAGGCGAGTTTTGGCAGCTTCACCGCGGCATACTACTATACGGAACGCGGCATTGTGCCGCTCCGCGACGCGATTCCGGGGATTGCTTTTACGTTCGTCGGAGCCGCAATCGGGACGTTCGCGGTTGAGCAGATCCGGCCGGATGCGCTCGGATGGATCATCCCGTTCCTGCTTCTCGGGATCGCCGTCTACATGGCGTTCTCTCCGGGCACAAGTTTCCGTGAACGTCGTTCGATCCTCGCGCGGAACTGGTTCTATGGCGTTTTTGGTCTCGCCCTGGGATTCTACGACGGCTTTTTCGGTCCGGGCGTCGGCTCATTCTGGGCAATTGCGTTCGTCGCCCTTCTCGGCTTCGATCTCATAAAGGCGACGGGCTACACCAAAGTGATGAACTTCACCAGCAATATCGTTTCCCTCGTGGTGTTCGTGATCGGAGGAAACGTCCAATTCGGCGCCGCAGTGTTCATGGGAGCGGGTCAGATTGTCGGTGCCCGGATCGGATCCGGAATGGCTGTCAAAAAAGGGGCAAGGCTGATTAAGCCGATCTTCCTCGCCATCGTCATCGCGACAACGTTGAAGCTTCTCTACGGCAGGATTACGGGCCTGTAGAGGCAATTTCCGCGCCTTCGGCGGAGGCGTCTCCTTTTCGTTGCAATTCTTCCGTGAACTGGATATATTTTTTGTGATATCACGGGGGTCGAACGACCCCGATTCACGGGACCGGCACACCGGTCAGGGGGGACGATCATCATGGCGCTAACCGAATTGCTGCCGCGGTCGAACAGAGCACCTGCACTCTATGCCGACTACTGGTTGAATGGCGAACCTGTGATCGTCTCTGCTCTCCAGGGATCGGTCATCTTTCTTTTCTTCTGGGATTATTCCTGCGCTCAATCTCTTCGCTTTCTTCCGTACGTCAAGGAGTGGTCGCGCAAATACCATCCGTTCGGCCTGGTCACCGTCGGAGTTCACAGTCCGCGTTTTCCCTTCGCGAAAGATCCCGACGGAGTACAAAAAGCACTGGACCGCCTCGACGTCCGTTTTCCCGTCGCAATGGACAATGAAGGATTCATCGCCTCCGGCTATGGCGTGCGCTCGCTTCCGCTCGGAGTGATCATCGACAAGTACGGATACGTGAGGGCGTTGATCCATGGCGACGGAAGTTTTATCGCTGCCGAACGGACGCTTCAGGGATACGTCTACGACATCGGCATGCTGGGAGAACTTCCGTTGCTGATGGACCCGGTCCGCGACATCGACAGGGAAGGGTCCATCGTCTTTCACCCCACGCCCGAGCTCATGGCGGGGTATCGGTACGGCTCTCTCGGAAATGTGGAAGGATATTTTCCCGAATCGTATGTCGAGTACGCGGATCCGGGCATCTACATTGAAGGGAAGCTGTATGCCGAGGGCACCTGGCTCAACGGCCGCGACCGTATTCGACTGGCGATGCCGGTGCAGAAGGAAGGACAGATCATCGTTTCGTATCAGGGGGCCGATGTCTCCGGAGTGTTCGCCTCGGAAGAGGGAACGGAAGTACGACTTGCCGTCCACCAGGACGACGAACCCCTCACTCTCGCCAACGGCGGAAACGACATCGTCATCGGTGGAGACGGGTCCAGCGTTCTTCGTGTCAGTGAGCCTCGTCTCTACAGCATCGCTCGGAACAAAGAATTCGGAGAACACCTGCTTCGCCTCTCCGCCTCGGGAGGCGACCTTGCCGTCTACGCGATATCATTCGGTACATCGCTGATTCCGGATCTGATTTCCACCAACTGAGATATCGAGCGGCATGCCGCCTCACGATCTTCCGGATTCCATCCAGACCCGCATCACCCGCCTCTTCGGCATCCGCTATCCGATTGTCCAGGCAGGCATGGTCTGGGCGGCGGGATGGAGGCTTGCGGTTGCCGTTTCGGAAGCCGGAGGATTGGGAGTAATCGGTGCCGGCTCGATGAGCCAGGAAATCCTGACCGAGCATCTTCGCAAGGCGCGTACGGCAACGACCTTGCCGTACGGCGTGAACATCCCGTTGATGCGTGGCGACGCGCCGGAGCTTCTCCGGATTGCCATCGCAGAAGGCGTAAAGATTTTCTTCCTGTCTTCCGGTCATCCGGCGGTGCACGCGAAGTTCCTGAAGGATGCGGGGTGCACCGTTGTGCATGTCGTTGCGGCGGTGAAACACGCGCGGAAGGCGTGGGACGCCGGTTGCGACGCCGTCGTCGCTGAGGGGTTCGAAGCGGGAGGACATAATGGCGTCGACGAAACCACAACCCTGGCACTTGTTCCCCAGGTGGCGGATGCAGTCCCGTTGCCGGTTCTCGCTGCGGGAGGGATAGCAGACGGGAGAGGCATGGCTGCTGCATTTGCCCTCGGTGCAGAAGGCGTGCAGGTCGGGACCCGGTTTGCCGCCACAGAGGAATCGTCAGCACACCGGACGTACAAGGAACTCGTCGTCCGCGCAGGTGACGGGGACACGGTGTTCGTGTTCAAAAAACTCTCTCCGGTCCGGATGATCAAAACCCCGTTCGCGCTCAAAGCGGCGGAGAGTGATCGCACGGGTGCAACGAAAGATGAGCAGCTTGCTTTGTTGGGATCCAAGCGGGAGAGGGCAGGGATATTCGAGGGGAACATCGAGGAAGGCGAATTCGAGGCGGGGCAGAGTTCCGGGTTGATCACAGCGGTCCTTCCTGCCGCAGAGGTTGTCCGCCGGATGGTCCTGGAATACCGGGCGACGAAAGACCGTCTGCCATGACCGCGGTTCAGCAAAGGGAGTTCATTGTATGAGCAACGTGACATTTCTGGAAATGATGCGCCGGAAGATCATCGTGTTCGACGGCGCGACCGGCACGCATCTCCAGGGCCAGAATCTCACCGCGGACGATTTCGGGGGAGAACACTTCAACGGCTGCAATGAATATCTTGTGCTCACGAAACCTTCCGCTGTCCAGCGGATGCACAACGACTATCTCACCAGCGGGTGCGACGTTATTGAAACGGACTCGTTCGGCTCGACATCCATCGTGCTCGCGGAGTACGGTCTCGCAGACCAGGCGTATGCACTGAACCGTCGCGCCGCCGAGATCGCGAAAGACGTTGCCGATGGGTATTCGACCGCCGCGCATCCGCGCTTTGTCGCCGGGTCCATGGGACCGACCACGAAGCTCCCGTCCCTCGGGCACATTACGTTCTCCGCGATGGCCGACGCCTACGCGGAGCAGTCACGCGGTCTCGTCGAGGGGGGTGTGGATCTGCTGTGTGTTGAGACCTGCCAGGACGTTCTGCAAACCAAAGCGGCGCTGTACGGCATCTTTTCCACGTTCCGACAACTCGGGCGAAACGTCCCGGTGATCGCCTCCGTCACGATTGAGACGATGGGGACAATGCTCCTCGGGACGGAAATCGCCGCCGCGCTGACGACCCTCGAACCGTTTGACCTCGCCGCAATCGGAATGAACTGCGCGACGGGACCGCAGGAAATGTCCGAACATGTCCGGGTGCTGACCTCCTCCAGCCCGCGGCCGGTCTTCGTCATGCCGAATGCCGGCATTCCTGAGAACGTGGGGGGACACGCACATTACAAGCTCACACCCGAAGAATTTTCCTCCACGCTGGCGCACTTCGTGACTGATCTCGGCGCGGGCATCGTCGGGGGATGCTGTGGAACGACTCCTGAACACATCAGGCAACTCGTCAATGCCGTCGGGTCGCATGAGCCGAAACAGCGGATCGTGGACTTCGTCCCCGGGACCGCAAGCCTGTATCAAACGGTCCCGCTGCATATTGAGCCGGCGCCGGTGCTGATCGGCGAGCGGACCAATGCCAACGGCAGCAAGCAGTTTCGCGATCTTCTTGCAAAGGAAGACTGGGAGGGCATCACGGCCATGGGGAAGGACGCCGTGCGGGAAGGCGCCCACATGGTGGATGTCTGCGCCGCCTATGTCGGCCGGAATGAGATGAATGACATGCGGGAGATCATCTCCCGGTTCAATACGCAGGTGCCTCTGCCGATCGTGATCGACTCGACGGAACCTGCGGTCATCGAGGGTTCGCTGCAATTAATCGGCGGCCGGCCGGTAATCAATTCGATCAACCTGGAGGACGGAGAGGAGCGCGCTGTGCGGATCCTTGATCTGTGCCGACAGTATGGAGCTGCGGTCATCGCACTGACGATCGACGAAAAGGGGATGACGAAAACGGCGGATGCGAAGGTTGCCGTGGCGCACAGGCTTCACGATCTTGCGATCAAACACGGGCTGCGATCCCATGATGTGATCATCGACGCCCTGACGTTCACGCTCGGGTCCGGCGACGAAGAATTCCGGAAGGCCGCGATCGAGACCATGGAGGCGATCAAGCGGATCAAGCGGGAACTTCCGGGTGTCCATACGCTTCTCGGAGTGAGCAATATCTCCTTTGGACTTTCCACCCGCTTGCGCCACGTCCTGAACAGCGTCTTTCTTCACTATGCCATCGAGGCCGGGCTCGATCTTGCGATCGTCCATGCGTCGAAGATCATGCCGTTGTTCAAGATCGACGACCGCGGACGCGAACTCGCGCGGCAGGTGGTATTCGACGAACGGAAATTTGACGAGGCGGCAGCATGAAGTCTGTTAGGACCGTGCGAAAAGTTGTCTACGACCCGCTGATGGAGATCATGGCCCATTACGCGGGGACTGCCGCGGAAAAGACGGAAACCGTCGATACCGGTGGGACTGTCGAAGAACGTCTGAAACGGCGGATCATCGACGGGAACCGGGTGGAAATGTCCGGCGATCTGGAGGAGGGGCTGAAGTCGCACACCGCCCTGGACATCATCAACACCATCCTCCTCGACGGGATGAAGGTGGTGGGAGAGTTGTTCGGGAGCGGGCAAATGCAGCTTCCATTTGTCCTGCAGTCCGCCGAGGTCATGAAGGCGGCGGTGGCGTATCTCGAGAAGTACATGGACAAAGCGGAGGCCGTCAACAAGGGGACGATGGTCATTGCGACGGTCAAGGGAGACGTCCACGACATCGGGAAAAACCTTGTCGATATTATTCTGACGAACAACGGTTATCGCGTTGTGAACCTCGGAATCAAATGTCCGGTGGAGACGATGATCCGTTCCGTGCAGGAGCACGGGGCCGATGCACTCGGGATGAGCGGCCTGCTGGTGAAGTCCACTCTTGTCATGAAGGAGAACCTCGAAGTATTGAATGAACAAGGGATCACCATCCCCGTTGTCCTCGGTGGCGCTGCGCTGACACGTCGCTATGTTGAAGGCGACCTCCGATCGATCTATCAGGGGAGAGTCTTCTATGCGAACGATGCGTTCGCTGGTCTTCATTTCATGGAGAAAGTAAAATCGAACGCGCTCGACTATCCGGATCAGGCGGTGAAGGACGACGAGGAAGAGCGCCTGACGGGATCGGAAGCGAAGATCGCCATGGTCCTGCGGGAGGACGCGGGGTCGAAGGGTTCCCGATCAGCGGTGAAAAGCGACGTCCCCATCCCGGCCCCCCCATTCCTAGGATCACGGATCGTCGACCAGATCGACCTCGACGACGTGTTTTCGTATGTCAACGAGGTCGCGTTATTTCGTGGGCAATGGCAGGTCAGGAAGGGGAAGATGACGGAGGAGGCGTACCGGGCGTTCGTGGCAGAAAAGATTCTCCCTGATTACACCGCCCTGAAAGAACGCATCAAGCGAGACGGTCTTCTTCAGCCAAGAGTCGTCTACGGGTACTTCCGCTGTTTTTCGGAGGGAGACGATCTCGTCATCCTCAACGATGAGGGGATGTCGGAACACCTGAGATTTACGTTCCCGCGGCAGACCGCCGACCGACACCTTTGCCTCGCGGACTACTTTGCCTCGAAGCAGAGCGGCAGAGTCGATACGGTTGCCTTCACTCTTGTCACCATGGGCCGGGTTGCATCAGAGGAGTCGGCCCGCCTGTTCGGTGCCAATAACTACAAAGACTACCTGTACTTCCATGGGCTGAGCGTCGAGTCGACCGAAGCGCTTGCAGAACTGTGGCACAAACGTATCCGTGAAGAATTGGGAATCGCGGCGAAGGACGCGAAAGACATCCGTCGCCTTTTCTCGCAGGGCTACCAGGGGTCGCGATACAGCTTTGGATACGCTGCGTGTCCAAATTTGGAGGACCAGACCAAGCTCTTTGCCCTTCTTGATGCCGAGCGGATCGGTGTGCGGTTGACCGATGAATATTCGCTCGATCCTGAACAAAGCACGAACGCCATCGTTGTCCACCATCCAGAGGCTCGCTATTTCACCATCAAATGACCCTGCAGGATTCTTAAACAGTTGCTTGCAATTCCTGTGATTGTTGAGTATATTTCATGAAATTTACAGGCTTTTCCCCTGTTCCTGCAGTATCGGCGGCACCGATTGAGAATCCAACAAGGAGATCCTGAGAATGGCAACGAAAATCACAGAAGAGTGCATCAATTGCGGCGCGTGTGAACCGGAGTGTCCGAACACCGCAATTTATGCCGGCGGCGTCCAGTATGAGTACAAAGGCCAGATGCTTGATGCTCTGTCGAATGACTTCTACTACATTGTTCCTGAGAAATGCACGGAGTGTGTGGGACATTTTGACAAAGAGCAGTGTGCGGCAGTGTGCCCGGTGGATTGCTGTGTCCCCGACCCCGACCGGGTCGAATCAGAAGAGGTATTGTTCGTCCGCGCAAAGGAAATGCATCCCGAAAAGGAATTTGTTGGGCTCGGCGCCGCAACATCGCATTTCCAGAAGGCATAATCGGAGGACGCGGGTTTACCTTGAAAAGGGTCGGTCCCGGAAGGGGCCGACCTTGTTCTTTGTGACAGAGGGTCTGCATGCGTATCGGCCAGTATGAGGTCCACGCAATAAACGCCGGGCATTTTGCCCTGGATGGCGGCGCCATGTTCGGAGTGGTCCCCCGCCCGCTTTGGGAACGTTCGAACCCGCCCGACCAACGCAACCGGATCGCCATGGCGGCGCGATGCTTGCTCGTCCGGGGAAACGGCCGCAGCATTCTTGTCGATACCGGGAACGGCGCAAAGTTTTCTGAAAAACTTATCGATATCTACAAGATGGATGCCGGGCCGGCGACGCTCGACCGGGAGCTCTCGCGTTTCGGCCTCTCTTCCGCCGACATCACAGACGTACTTCTGACCCACCTTCATTTTGATCACGCGGGCGGTTCTACGGTGATGACACCCGAGGGTCCCCGCCCTGCATTCCCCCACGCGAAGTACTATGTCCAGCGCGATCATTGGAAGGCCGCGCTTCAACCGACCGAACGCGACCGGGCCAGCTTTTTTCCCGACGATTTCCTTCCGCTCGAACAGGAGGGGGTCATTGAATTGCTGGACGGCGAGGGTGAACTTTTCCCCGGCATCTCCCTCAGGTTGTTCCATGGCCACACGACCGCCCTCCAGTGCCCGGTGATCCACAGTGAAGGCGAAACGTTGTTCTTCTGCGCTGATCTCTTCCCGCTCGCCGCCCATCTCCAGTTGCCCTGGATCATGGGGTATGATCTCCGTCCGCTGGTTACGCTGGAAGAGAAGCGCACGATCCTTGATCTGGCCGCGGAAGATTCCTGGCGTCTCGTCCTCGAACACGACCCGATGATCGAAGCGGTCACCGTGAAGCACGGTGCGAAAGGCATTGAACGCGCCGGAGACTTCCCTCTGGAGTAGTCACATGACAAGAGAATTTGTCGTTGTCGGGACCCGTTCGGAACTCCGGAACCGACGTGCGAAAAAGATCTCGGTCGGCGAATATGAGGTCGCGCTCTGGTGCATCGACGGATCCTATTACGCCATCGGGAATGTCTGCGCGCATCAGCATTTTCCGATGATGTATCAGGGGACGATCGAAGGGCTGACCGTGCGTTGCCCAATGCACGGCTGGCGGTATTCCCTGGAGAGTGGGATTGCCGTGGAAGGAAGCGGGAAGCTGCCGGTTTTCGACGTCTTGATCGACGGCGAATCCGTCTCGGTGTCGAAGGAACCACGACCATGATCAACGTCGGTTCCATGGATCCGGCGGAGCGGGTGAAGCGCCACGGACGCGAACTCGGATTTGCCCTGGTGGGCATCGCACCTGCCGAACCTCAGGAAAACGAACGCCTGCACTTGAAAGAGTGGCTCGATCGGGGGTATCATGCGTCGATGGGATGGATGGAGCGGACGGCAGAGAAGCGCGGGGATCCGCGGCAGGTTCTCGACGGCGCCCGATCAGTGATCGTAACGGGATTCAATTACTATACGCCCATCGCCCATAGCGATGATACCGGAACGGGGAAGATCTCCCGATACGCATGGGGGGAGGATTATCACAAAGTCATCCTTGAGAAGCTTGAATTGTTTTCCGACTGGCTCACGACGACGTATCCCGGCTGTTCGGCACTTGCCTATGTCGACACGGGCCCACTTCTCGAGAAAGCCCTCGCGGCGAAAGCCGGGATCGGTTGGCAGGGAAAGCACACAAACATTATTTCCCAGGAGCATGGATCATGGATGTTCCTGGGGGAAATCGTCACCACGCTGGACCTCGTCCCGGACGAACCCGCGACAGATCACTGCGGTTCATGTACGCTCTGTATCGACGCGTGTCCCACGGATGCGATTGTCGAACCGTATCTTGTGGACTCCGGGAAATGCATCTCGTATCTGACGATCGAACACCGGGGGGAGCTTCCCGATAATGCCCCCCGCGATTTTGCCCAATGGATTTACGGGTGCGATATTTGCCAGGATGTCTGCCCCTGGAACCAAAAATTCGCGCAACCTTCGACGGAAAAACGATTCCTTCCCCGTGCGGGGAACGAGGCCCCGATGCTTCGCGAGTGGGCGCAGATGAGCCGCGAAGCGTTTCAGACGCGATTCCGCGGCAGCCCGATCCGGAGGACGAAATGGGAAGGACTGATGCGGAATATACGGATTGTTCTCGAAGCCGTCGGGGAACCCCCCCCGGATCCCTGACCCGTACCGGGTGGTTCTCTCATCTTACAGAAGCGACAAAGGCTGTTTCTCTCATCTGAATATCATGAATCCTGGAATCTCGTATGCCATCTCATCACAAGCTTGTCATTGTCGGCTCCGGCCCCGCGGGTCTGACCGCCGCGCTCTATAGTGCACGTGCAAACCTGAGCCCCGTGGTCTTCGAGGGAATTCAGCCAGGCGGTCAACTCACGATCACGACTGAAGTGGAGAATTACCCTGGGTTTCCGGATGGGATTCTCGGTCCGGAGCTGATGGAAGCCATGCGGAAGCAGGCGCAACGGTTCGGCGCGAACACTGTCTTCAAGAATATCACAAAGGTCGATTTCAGCAAACGCCCGTTCCATCTGTGGAGCGACGACGAAGAAATTACGGCGGAAGCGGTGATCCTCTCGACCGGCGCCACGGCCAAATGGCTCGGGATACAGTCTGAGAAAGAATTCATGGGGTACGGCGTCTCGGCGTGCGCGACATGCGACGGGTTCTTCTTCCGCGGCCTTGAAGTGATCGTTGTCGGCGGCGGCGATACAGCGATCGAGGAAGCGACATTCCTGACGAAATTTGCATCGAAGGTCACGATCGTCCATCGTCGCGATGCACTGCGTGCAACGAAGATCATGCAGGCAAAAGCCGAAAAGAATCCGAAGATCGCGTTTGTCTGGAACTCCGTCGTCGAGGAAGTGCTCGGGAAGTCCGAAAACGGAAAGAAAGTGGTTACGGGTGTTCGCCTTCGCGACGTCCGGACGAATGCGACGAACATCCTCCGCACGGACGGCGTCTTCATGGGGATCGGTCACAAGCCCAATACCGAACTCTTTGTCGGGCAGATTGAGCTCGCTCAGACAGGTTATATCAAATTGGATGGTCCCAGCACACGGACGAACATCTCCGGCATCTTCGCCGCAGGCGATGTAGCTGACAGTGTCTATCGACAGGCGGTCACTGCCGCGGGTTCAGGCTGCATGGCTGCCATCGATGCAGAACGCTGGCTGGAAAGTCTGCACGACTAGCTGATGACGGCCGGGTTCTCATATCGGCCGTCCTTATTTTCTCTCCCACCCCCATCCTTCCTTTCTTTTTCAAGGATTTTCTCCGTCGTCCAGAGACTCTTTGTCAGTCAGACGAGTCAGTATGACACATTGAAGCAACATTTCTGTCATACGACGTGTGCCATGCTGGCTGTTTCGGCTGCCAATCTTGCTGATGTGGTATTCAAACCAAGAAAGCCGCTGGTTTAGAATTCGCCGTAACATATTGTAAATAAATATGTTACATCCATCACCGAAGTGATTGGCATATCTGTTGATCCTCTCTCGTCAGAACCAATGGAAATGGTAGAATAATAAAAGGAGAGGTGCCATGTTGAACTCGATGTTAGAGAATATTCTGAGTCTCGAAGGGGACGTTGATAGTATGTTCACGTCTGCTGTCCTGCCGTTTCGGACTGTATCGTCCAATAGCCCTCTGGCGATGAACATTGTAGACGAAGGGAAGGAAGTTGTCGCCACGTTTGATCTTCCCGGAGTAAAGAAAGAGGACGTGAAGATCACGAAGAACGGAAACGTCTTGACGATTTCCGGCGAACGCAAAAAGGGGGCGTTGCCCGACAGCGGAAAATGGCTGCGGAATGAAACGTGGGCCGGAACCTTCACGCGGACGCTCGAACTCCCGGAGCAGATTCATGCGGACGGAATCTCGGCGGAACTGGCCGATGGCGTCCTCCGGATCGTCCTCCCGAAAGCGGAAGAGGCAAAACCCCGAGAGATCGCCGTGCGGTGATCATGGCCGATCGATGCACGACCTTCGACATTTCGACTATGGAGATAAGACAATGACAAGCAAGAACAATGAGCTCACGACGCGGGACGACCAGCGGACACGGAACCTGCCCTCGAGAATCGAACGGCAGTACAGCGTTCCGGCCACCGACGTGTATGAGACGCCGGATGCGTATGTCCTGATGATTGACGTTCCGGGTGCGGCGAAAGATGCCGTCTCGGTGCGCGTTGAAGGTGGGGACTTGCTCGTGCGAGCAGAAGTCTCGCCGCTTCACGCGGACGATGCCGTCATCCTGCACCGCGAACACGCGGCGGATGGCTATGACCGGGCATTCTCTCTCGGCGATGATGTCGATGCCGGGAGCATTGATGCCCAGCTTGAGAATGGAGTTCTCACTGTGAAGGTCCTGAAGAATGAGAAAGTGAAAGCCCGTGAGATCACCATTCGGTAACTGAGAAACAGAGAGGAAGAACAAAGGAGCAAAAGTATGACACTCGTACGATGGAAACCCGTTCATGAACTCCCGGCATTCCCTTCGGATGTGCTCGGGATTCAGAAAGAGATCAACCGGATGTTCGAGAACTTCTTCCGCGGGGGAGTGGATGATACGGATCTGATGGCAACGGGATGGAAGCCCGCTGTCGATATCGCAGAGACCGCGGACGAGTACGTGGCGAAGGTCGAACTCCCCGGCATCGAAAAGAACGACATCAAGATCACGATGGAGAACAACATCCTCACGATCCGCGGGGAAAAATCCCAGGAGAACAAAGAGAAGGACGTGAACTTCCACCGGGTCGAACGGTTCTACGGATCATTCCAGCGCAGCTTCGAACTGCCGGGGAATGTCCGGAATGACAAGATTGACGCCGAGTACAAGGACGGCATTCTGTCGATCCGTTTGCCAAAGGCGGAAGAAGCGAAGGCGAAACAGATCGATGTGAAAGTGCGGTAAAAGGAATCGCATTCCCAAAGCGGACGGGTTGCCGGAGGTGGGACAGGCGACCCGTCCATAGTTCTCATGAATGATCAAAACTGGAAGAGTATTTATGGACCGCAATGCAGAGATGGGAAAGAGCCTGTCACCATCGTCAATACCGCGCGCAGTGTCCGTTCTGCCGCTCCGCAACGCCGTGTTCTTTCCGCGGCAGGTAACGCCCCTCACCGTCGGAAGGGAGACGAGCATCCGGGCTGTCGATGAGAGCCTCAAGGACGACGGTGCCATCGTCATCGTTGCTCAGACAGACGGGGCCGTTGAGAACCCGACAGAACGCGACATCTACTGGGTCGGAACCCTGGCGAAGGTCCTGAAAACGTTCAACCTGGCCGACGGGACACGCAGTGTTCTTGTCCAGGGATTGCGTCGGGTCAGGCTGCTTTCCGTGCTCCATTCGGATCCCTATCTGCGCGCCGTGGTCCGCGACGTCGTCGAAAAGAATGCAGGCGGACCTGAAATCGATGCAATTGCGGCGAATCTCAAGAGTCTCTTCAAGAAAGCCGTCGAGCTTTCTCCGCAGCTTTCTGAAGATCAACTGACATTGATCCTGAACATCGAAGAGCCTGAGGGGGTGGCCGACATGATCGCTGCCTTCCTGCCAGTCGAGGTCCAGGAGCGACAGGAAATCCTCGAGGAGGATGATCTGCATGCGCGAGCGGAACGTGTCATGCTCATCCTTTCGAAATACCTTCAGAAGCTTGAGCTCGGGACGAAAATCCAGTCGGAAGTCCAGGAAGAAATCAACAAATCGCAGAGGGAATACTACCTTCGCGAGCAAATGAAGGCGATTCAGAAGGAGCTGGGAGATGACGATCAGAATGTCGGGCTGAACGATCTGAAGAAGCGGATCGAAGACGCAAAACTCCCGGAAGAGGCCAAGGCTGTCGTCGACAAGGAAATGCGGAAGCTTTCCCAGATGAACCAGGCTTCCCCTGAATACTCCGTTTCGCGGAACTACCTCGAGTGGATCCTTGACCTGCCGTGGAGCGTGGCAACACAGGATTCTCTTGATATCGCACATGCACGCTCGATCCTGGAAAAGGATCACTACGGTATCGACAAGGTCAAAAAGCGCATCCTCGAATACCTCGCGGTACGCAAGCTGAAGAATGACATGCGTGGACCCATCCTGGTGTTTGTCGGTCCTCCGGGCGTGGGCAAGACCTCGCTGGGCCGCTCGATTGCCAACGCACTCGGCCGGAAATTCGTCCGCATTTCGCTGGGCGGCGTTCACGATGAGGCGGAAATCCGGGGGCACAGGCGGACGTATATCGGCGCCCTCCCGGGTCGCATTCTCCAGGGCCTGAAGAAAGCGGGATCGAACAATCCGGTGTTCATGCTCGACGAGGTCGATAAGATTGGGCAGGATTTCCGCGGCGATCCATCATCCGCGCTTCTCGAAGTGCTGGACCCTGAGCAGAATTTTTCGTTCAGCGACCATTATCTCGAGATCCCCTTCGATCTCTCGAAGGTGATGTTCATCGCGACTGCAAACGTCATGGAGACCATCCCGGCCCCGTTGCGCGACCGCATGGAGATCATCGAGATCCCGAGTTATGTTGAAGACGAGAAGCTTCACATTGCGCGGAAGTTCCTTCTTCCCAAACAGCTCGGCGAGCATGGCCTGACCGAAGAACATCTGGTGATCGATGACGATGCGCTCCGTCATATGATCAGCGGCTATACGCGTGAAGCCGGCGTGCGTTCTCTCGAGCGGACGATCGCGGCGGTTGCCCGCGGCGTGGCGAAGGATGTCGCCGAGGGGACGACACAGAAGGTTTCGATCGGCCGCGATTCGCTCACACGCTACCTCGGTCAACAGCGGTTCTTCCCCGACGTGGCGGAACGCATCAATCGTGCGGGGATCGCGGTCGGCCTCGCCTGGACTCCGGTCGGAGGGGATATTCTCTTCGTCGAAGCAACGCAGATGAAGGGCTCGGGAAAACTCATTCTGACGGGACAGCTTGGCGATGTCATGAAAGAGTCTGCGCAGACGGCGCTCAGTTACATCGCTGCAAATGCCAAAGACCTGGGCGTTCCGGAGGACTTCCGTTCGCAGTCCGATATTCATATTCACGTCCCTGCGGGGGCCATTCCGAAGGACGGACCGTCGGCGGGCGTCACAATGCTGACGGCGCTGACATCGCTTTTGACCGGTCGCCTGGTGAGGAACGATCTGGCGATGACAGGGGAAATCACACTTCGCGGGTCCGTGTTGCCCATCGGCGGCGTCAAAGAGAAGGTCCTCGCAGCGCACCGCGCAGGAATCAAGACGATCATTTTGCCGGAGCGCAACAGGCTCGACCTTGAAGACGTGCCGAAGTCCGCGCTCGAAGGAGCAGAGCCGATGCAGTTCCACTTTGTGAAGGAGATGGAATCCGTCCTCGACGTCGCGTTGCTGTCGCTCGAGGAATCGCGACAACAGCTCACGGTGCCCGAACTGCATCCGCACGCTGCAAACTGAAAACAGAAGGGGACAGGGAACAGGGGACAGGGGACAGTCCCCTTCTCCTTGTCGTTCCCCAGTGCCGTTGACATTCACCCGCCTATTTCGTACAATTCCCATTAAATCAATAAGTTACAGCCCTTCCTTGGTAACAAATGCAAGTCATCTCCCGAAAAAAGGCACAGGCATGTCAAAATCCACGAAGTGGTTCATTGCGATCTTAGTTGTCCTGGCAGTTATCGCCGGTGGGTTTGTGCTCCTCTTTTTCGCGTTCATGAGTAGCGCCGGCAGCGAAAGCGAGACGGTCGTCTCGGGCTCCGGGGAAAAAATCGCCGTCGTCGAGCTCCAGGGCGTGATCTCCTCATCGGAAGATGTTGTCCGTCAATTGAAGAAATACCGGGACCAGCACAACATCAAAGCGATTCTTCTCCGGATCGACTCGCCTGGAGGGGCTGTGGTCCCGAGTCAGGAAATGTACGAAGAGGTGAAGAAGACGCGGGATGACGGGAAGCCGGTCGTTGTCTCCATGGGATCCCTGGCCGCCAGCGGTGGCTACTATGTCGCATGCGGGGGCTCGCGCCTCGTGGCGAACAGAGGGACGCTCACCGGGAGCATCGGGGTGATCTCAGAATTCCTCCAGGTGCACGATGCGCTGGCAAAACTGGGTGTCGATGTCAAGACGATCAAGGCAGGGAAGCTGAAGGATGCGGGCTCTCCGACGCGGCCGATGAACGAAAGCGACCAGGCATACTTCCAGTCGCTCATGGACGATGTGCACCATCAGTTTATCTCGGTCGTTGAACGAGAGCGGAAATTGAACGCTGCGGATGTCGATTCGCTCGCCGACGGTCGCGTTTTCACCGGAGAACAGGCGGTGCGGCTCGGACTGGTCGACACCCTTGGGACGTTTGAGGATGCGATCCATATTGCCGCGTCAATGGCGGGGATCAAAGGCGAGCCGGCGATTGTGCGTGAGCGACACCGGGCAGGATTGTTTCAGTCGCTCTTCGGCGACACCGAGGATGCGGTCAAGAAGATCAAACAGGAGATCATCGACCGCCCGGTACTGTCCTTCAAGTTTGTCGAACCGTAATTCCTTTTACTCTCATATCCCGACGGAGGAACACGTTGACCAAGGCGGACATCGTCGACACGATTGCCAGCGCCACCGGGCTCACCAAGGTGGAGACCGAAGCAGTGGTGGATGGGTTCATTTCCACCGTGATCAATGCGATGAAGGAAGGGCGGAACATTGAGATTCGGGGGTTCGGAAGCTACAAAGTGAAGAAGCGGAAGGGTCGCGTTGCTCGCAATCCGAGAACCGGACAACAAGTGATGGTTGGCGAGCACTGGGTCCCCCTCTTCAAGGTTTCGAAGGAAGTCAAGACCCTGGTGAACGACAGTATGAAGAAGCTCGCGTCGGAAAATACAGGCGCGGCCGAGGTACAGGAATAGGAAGGAATGGCGCATGGCGCAGGCAGTCATTACGTGTGGGCAATGCGGCCATCGGTTGACGCTCCGTGATACCGTGTGTCCGAAGTGCAATACCCCCGTCGATTTTGCCGCCGCAGAAAATGTAGACGCCTCGGTCTGCAAGGCGTGCGGTCAAAAAAACGATCCGGCCGCGGAGTACTGTCAATCGTGCGGCGTCCGATTGAAGCCGCTCCCGCCTGCAAAGACGAAGCCACCGAAGCCCCCAAAGCAAAGCGGGAAACCCCAGGGCGGCGGGAAACGCAAGGACTATTGGCCGTACATCGCGCTCGTGGCGATCCTCGCCCTCGCCGGCGTCATTGCCTATACCGAGTGGTTCGCTACACCGCCCTCCTCTTCTGCGTCTTCAGGGACCAAGGAATTCCCTTCCAGTCAGACGCCGAAGGTCAGCGCAGAGGACATTGAGCGGGCACGGCAGGCGGCCGACGCGAACCCCAACGACATGTCGCTGCGCCTCCGCCTCGCGAACATGCAGCAGGATGGCGGATTCTATCTTCCGGCGATCGACAACTACAAGAAATACCTGGCGAAAGAGGGGGCGAACGCAAATGCCCGGGTTGACATGGGCGTGTGCCTCTACAATCTTGGATTGACCGATTCGGTGCATGCGTTCGACGACTACTCCGCCGCAGTCAGAGAAATGCGCCGGGCATTCGAACAGGTGCCTTCACATCAGCCGGCCGCATTCAATCTCGGCATTGTGTTCCTTCAGATGGGAGAGATGGACTCATCGAACGCCTGGTTCAAACGGGCGGCGGCGATCAACGCCCAGACGGACCTCGGCAAGCGGGCACAACAGATAGTGAACACAGCATGCGAATGTCCAATAGTGAGAAGCGGGGACTTTGAGAGTATATACTCCTAGCCGAATAGACAATACCTGTATCCAAGAAAGGAGGAATCATGCCGAGCGGCAAAAAGCGCAAGCGCCACAAAATGGCGACGCACAAGCGAAAAAAGCGCCTGAGAAAGATGCGACACAAGAAGAAGATCCGCTAGTGTTCCGACCCACGGGTTCTTCGACGACGTGATGAAGCGAGTCCCTGTGGAACCAGCCACGCACAGTGAGCATCAACCTCCGGGTCAGACACTCAGAGTTTCTTATCGCATCCCGCTTTTCACGGCGGGATGCGCGTTTTAGAGGGGCTCCGAGAGGCTTTCTCCTTCGTTGCTTCTTTCTGGTGAAGTTGATATACTACAAATAACTCCAAGAAATCGATGTTCTTCAACCGGCGGTGTGTACCCTGCTCCCACTTCCTCAGGTTTTGGCACGCAGGACGTCTGGGACCGCAGGAGTCGTAGTTTACGACAACAACGAATTCCTTCATGAGGCACATATGGCCGAAAACAATGGATTGCTCAAGGGCTTGGTAATTGGTCTCCTTGCAGGCGGTGCAGTTGGTGCGATCGTCGCGCTTCTCTATGCGCCGAAGAGCGGCAAGGAACTTCGGGCTGACATCAAGGAAAAGGCGGGCGACTTCGTCGACACCGCTGAAGATGCCCTCCAGCAGGCAAAAACCCGGGCGGGAGACATCGTGAGCGAAGCGAAGCGGCGGTCGGAGCAGCTATTGGGCGAGGCGAAGAAGAAGGCGGACACACTGCTTCAGGACGCCGACAAGGTTCTGTCTGATGCGCGCACCAAAGTCGGTCCCATCGTCGAAGAAGGGCAAAAAGTGAAGGATGCCCTGAAAGCCGGCGTCGAAGCGTACAAAGACGAGCGCCGACGGTCGTAACGCCAGCGTTTTGATCCCGCGGTCTCGCGCAGCTGCGCGAGAGCGCGGGATAACCTCAATCCGCGCCCGCGGAAATCCCCTTCTTCCTGGAGCCGCTAGTGAACGATCTCCTGACAATCACCGAAATCATCGCTCTCCTCTCCTTCACAGTCCTCTGTTTCTATCTCATTACGGTGTTGGTTCATTTTAAGAAGACGCTCGGCGAGGTGGAAAAGGACGTGAAGGACATCAGCACCCGGGTCGTACCGATACTTGAAAACACAGAATATGTCACGACACGTCTGAAGAGCATCGCCGAAAGCATCGACGATCAGGTTCTGACGGTGCGTGACTCCATTGCGTCCATCCGTCAGGTCGCCGATAACATCGTCGAGCTCGAACGCCGCGTGCAGGATCGGATCGAGGGGCCGTTACTGGAAGGGATTTCGTTCGCGTCCGCTGTTGTGCGCGGTGTCCGGACTTTTCTTGAACGCATCCGTTCCTGAGGAGGACGCCGGCAGACCCCGCATGAAATGCCAGACATGCTTGCCGGGTCGGACGGAAGAACCCCGAGGATGATACTTCATCATCGACTCCCGTCGACGCACGGGTGAACCAGCTGGAGGACTCGACTCTGATATGAAGGAATACACGCCTGACCGCATCCGCAACGTGGCCCTCATCGGCCACGGAGGGGCGGGGAAGACCTCTCTCACCGAGGCAATGATCTTCTCCGCCGGAGGTACAACCCGCCTCGGCAAGGTCGAAGAGGGGAACACCCTCTCCGACTATCATTCCGATGAAACATCCCGCCAGATTTCGATCAACACATCCCTGCTCTTCTCCGAGTGGAAAAACACCAAGATCAACATCCTCGACACCCCCGGGTATCTTGATTTCACGGGTGAAGTAAAAGAGGCGCTCCGTGTTGCAGACACCGCCGTTGTGCTCGTCAAGGCGGTCGAGGGCCCGGAGGTGGGCACGGAAATCGTTGCTCGCTACGCGGCGGAGTACGGTTGTGGTTGTGTGTACGTGGTGAACAAGGCAGATCAGGAAAATGCGGATTTCGACAGGGCGGTCGAACAGACGCGCGATGGCCTCAGTCATGATATCATACCGGTGCAGTTTCCGCTGAAGCAGGGACTCGGCTTTGACACGGTCGTCGATGTGGTGAGAATGAAGGCCCTGAAGTATCCGGCGGGGGGCAACGGGAAGCCCACGGAGACAGAGATCCCAGCGGAAGCGAAGGCGAAAGCCGAGACCCTCCGCCAGCAGCTCTTCGAGGCGGTGGCGGAAACGGATGAAGCCCTGCTCAATAAGTACCTCGAAGCAGGGACGTTGTCCGAGGATGACCTCCGCGCCGGGCTGAAACATGCGACCCTGACCGGCAAGTTGTTTCCGCTGTTGTGCCTGTCCGCGACCCAGAACGTTGGGGCCTCCGGCCTCCTCGACTTTCTCGTTGACTACACCCCCGCGCCGACCGAGCGGGATGCGGCAATGGCCACAATTTCAGGTGCCGCGAACGGACAGCCGACACCGGTGCCGGCGGATCCGGCGGGTCAGCCCGCGCTGTTCACCTTCAAGACGGTATCCGAGTCTCACGTCGGTGAGCTCTCGTACTTCCGGGTCTACGGCGGGACCGCCTCTCCCGGACTGGACCTCGTGAACGGCACCAACGGAAAGACCGAACGCCTCGCGCAATTGTACGTGATGAATGGCAAGGACCGGAAGGAGATCGGGAAGCTGATGGCGGGCGATCTCGGCGCCGTGGTGAAGCTCAAAGACACGCACACGAACGATACGCTGAGCGCGAAGGGTGCGGCGCTCGTGTTCCCGCCCATCAAGTTCCCCGAGCCGGTGTTTCACGCGGCGATCGTTGCAAAAGCAAAAGGGGACGAGGACAAGATTGCCACGGGGTTGCATACCCTCCACGAAGAAGACCCCACGTTTATGATCCGTGTGGACGGCGAGCTGCATCAGACGGTGCTCAGCGGCCAGGGTGAGTTGCACCTCGATATCGTCGTCAAGCGGCTGAAGCAGCGATACAATGTCGACGTGGATTTGGTGGAACCGAAAGTGGCGTACCGCGAGACCATCAAAGCGGTTGTCAAGGATTCGGAGTACAAGCACAAGAAGCAGACTGGGGGACACGGCCAGTACGGTCACGTCCACCTTCGCCTCGAGCCGCTGAAACGCGGCCAGGGGTTCGAGTTCCTCGACGAGATCGTGGGAGGCGTCGTCCCCGGCAAGTTCATCCCGGCAGTCGAAAAAGGCGTCATCGAGTCGATGAAGGAAGGGGTCCTTGCAGGATATCCGGTGGTGGACGTGAGAGTCGCACTTCACTACGGTTCGTATCACGATGTGGACTCGTCGGAAATGGCGTTCAAGATTGCCGGCTCGCAGGCGTTCAAAAAGGGATTTCTCGAAGCGAAGCCCGTCCTGTTGGAACCGATTTTCACGATCGAGGTGAAGGTCCCTGAAGATGCCATGGGGGACGTCATGGGTGACATCTCGTCGCGGCGCGGAAAGATCGCGGGCATGGAATCGGTCGGGAAATACCAGGTGATCAGGGCGACGGTTCCTGCGGCGGAGCTCCACAAGTACGCGACGATCCTGCGGTCGAAAACCGGAGGACGCGGCGTGTTCAAAGCGTCGTTTTCCCACTACGAAGAGATGCCGCGGGAGCAGGCCGAAAAAGTCATTGCGGCGGCGGATAAGAACAAAAACAAGGAAGTCGAGGCATAGGTTCTCGGATCGCCGGAGCTTCGCACCGTTTCATTTTCATCGGTGCCGAACAGGTAGCGCGCAGCATACAGCGAGAGGATGCCTCGAGCACTCAACGCTCTATGCTTTTCGCTACCTGTTCTATTTGAATCAGAAGGAAAGGAGCACGTATGGATCGCATGTGGTCTCCCTGGCGGTCGCAATATATCGCAACGTTCCATGATGCCGAACCCAGGAAACCCGGCGACGCGAGCATCTTCACCGAGGCACTGCAAGCCGGCGATGACAATGCAACGCTCATCGTCTGGCGATCCCGACTCTGCTTCGTGATCATGAACCGGTATCCGTACAACAGCGGCCACGTCATGATTGTCCCGAATCGCCAGACCGATGATATTCTTTCCTTGACCGCCGAAGAGCAGGCGGACATCATGCTGACGATCCAGATGGCGGTGCGGGCGCTGACGACAACGGTTCATCCCGAAGGGTTCAACATCGGAGCGAACCTCGGGCGGGTCGGCGGGGCGGGGGTCGATACCCATGTCCATTTTCACGTTGTGCCCCGGTGGAATGGCGACACGAACTTCATGCCTGTGATCGCCGACACGAAGGTCATCTCCGAGGACATGACAGCAACCCTCGCAAAATTGCGGAAGGCGTTTCAGGAACAGGTGGGCGGTCAGGCTTCATCAGAACCGAATTTCCCCGAGAAACGGGGAAATTCGGATCATTAAACGTTTCCCGGCAGGTAATGTCAAAGATACACAGACCTGAATGGTTGCATGGAACCGCCTTCAGACCTTGAACTCGTGGAGGCAGTGCGGAACGGCAATCGTCAGGCATTTACCGATCTGATGAGGCGCTATCAGACCCGGGTCTACTGGGTCTCCCGCCGCATCGTCGGTACGCATGAAGACGCGGACGATGTTGCCCAGGAAACGTTCGTCAAGGCGTTCATTTCGCTCGGCGACTTCCGCGGCGACTCGAGCCTCTTTACCTGGCTCTATCGTATCGCGGTGAACCTCTCGCTCAATGTGGTTCGGAAACGCCAGCTGGTGAATTACCTGAGGGAGAGCGACATCATCAACCGGTTTTTTCCGGCGGGCGATGATCCCTCCGCGCAAGTCGAGCTCAAGGAAACGGAGTCGCTCGTGGAGCGCGCTGTCGCAACACTTCCGGAAAAACAGCGGGCGGTCTTCGTTCTCCGGTATTACGACGAACTTACCTACGAGGAAATCTCGGAGATCCTGAAAACATCGATTGGCGGATTGAAAGCCAATTATTTCCATGCGTTACGGAAGGTGCAGGAGTTCTTGAAAAATGAAACATCGACTGGAAAAAACCATACCTGACGACCAGGCGGAGCGATCCCTCGTTGAGGAGATCCGAACCCTTGCCGGCGGGTCCACCCGCGCCGACCAGGACGCGCGGCCCGCAACCTACTGGGCGAATCTCCTGGTCCGAACAAACCAACGGATCGATGATGCGACGAGCACCAAAGCGCTTTCTCTCAGCTGGGCCGCCCGCGTCGCGATCCCCGGAGTCGTCGCCGTCCTCTCGTTCGTCATCGCCCTTCACTACTATGCGCCTGTCCGGCCCGACAGGGCAGATTCACTCGCTTCTGTTATGCGCACGATGCCCGAGCAGACGCTCGACTCGCTGTTGGTCGCCGGCGCTGGACGGGGCGATGGCGCATTGCCGGCCGTGGGAGTGGGGGCGGACATCATCGATGTTTCACGCGATCAGATCGCCGAGTATTTTATCGACAACGGAAGAGAAACACAGCTTGTCGAATCGATGGACGATCAACAGGCGAACGCTTTTCTCAATGCGTTGTCGAACCGATAATTTCCAGACGGTAGGAACCATCAATGAAACCACTGATTACTGCGTTGTTCGTAATGCTCCTGGCCGCTGTGCCGGCGATGGCCCAGCCGCCGTTCGGAGGAGAGGGACAGGGAGACAAGCCGATTGAACGGCTTGAACGACTCCGGAATCTGCGCATGGTGGAGATGCTCGACCTGAAGGAAGATGAATCCATCAGGTTTTTTGCCCGCCTGAAGGACCATGATCAGGCCAGGCATGAGCTTCGGAAACAACGCAACGATGTCCTTGACAAGATCGAACGATTGGTGCGGAATCACGCCGCGGACGGTGAATACGAAGAACCGTTTGCCCAGGTTGCTACGCTCGATCAGAAAATCTCTGAGGAAAACCGGAACTTCTATGCCGGGCTGAAAGACATCCTGACGACCGAGCAACGAGCGAAACTTCTCCTCTTTGAACGTCGCTTTGAGAGTGAGTTGCGGGACGCTATCCGTCAGGCCCGGTTGAGGCGGAATGGGCAAGGAGGGTGACGGAATTCCCAGTTCCTGATCGGATTTTCCGAGTAGGCTCACACAAGTCTCCCCCAGTAGTGTTTTCCCTCGAATCGGAGATTTCTCAATATTGAATCATTCTTCGCATGTTTGAAAAGGAGATTTTACTCCAAGCGGGTTAAGTGTGATCTTACGAATCACCATTCCGGCCAAAACGACGAATCTGTATCGATTTTCCACACATTCCCAATTCTTCTGTCGGAAATTCCCAAAGTACCTCCGCGACCTGTTTGGCATAACTCTTGGGTTCTTTTTCACGTCCTGAGGCTCGAAGCGGTGGTTTCCCGCCCATGTGGGATGTTTCCTGAGTTCAGGCAGTTCTTTCCAGAAGCGATGCGGGAACATTGATTCCTGCCGCGAATTCCACTTTTCGGTGTATCGATTTTCCGTTGGCCCCGGGCGTAGATCGTGAGTTTGATTTGACCGGGTACCTTGAATTGAACAATCAACAGAAAGGGCACAGTATCATGAAGCGCCTTGTTTCTGCTTTCTTCGCCCTCCTCCTAATCGCTCTCTGCATCGGAATTGTTGATGCATCTGCGGCGATCCGAATTCGGGAGGTCGGCAAAGCGCTCAACGATAACCCCGGGATGAAGTGGTCCATCGTCAATGGACTTCGGGTGGTCCCACGCGGGGTGAAAGTGTTTTTGGTTGTCGACACCGCTGGCAGCAAGGCCGGTGGAACAGTTGCCTGGACGATGACCGGCAAACCTTCGGGTTCCGCCGCGGCGTTGGACAGCTCCACCAGTCTCGGAACCTCGTTCACGACTGACAGCATTGGCTACTACTACGTCACAGCGACTGCTGGAAGCCAGAGTGATGTCGACTCGATCTTTGCGGGAACCTACGTGGGAATCGCGAGCGTCGGCGGGGCCTGTGCCACGTGCCATCGCTCCGGCCCGCTTCCGCCGTCATTGACCGGCCCATTTGAAGACTGGCAAAACACCGGGCATGCCCAGATCTTCGCTCAGGGAATTTCCGGACAGTTGGAAGTTGATGAGCTCGTAGGATCCGGCCTCTATAAAGGAAGCTGCGTCCAGTGTCATACCGTCGGCTGGGAGCCGGCGAAAAACAACGGCAACTTCGGATACGTTGCTCATTGGACAGTGACCGACACGAGCCACGTCACGAACCCCGCTCAAAATGGATGGGATTCAACATGGTTCGCAGGACTTCCGCTCGCTCCTGATGGCAGCGGCGACCTCTTCATTCCGACCGATCCGACCCGTGCTCGCTTCCATGCGATGCCGGCGAACATGCAGTCCCTTGGTACTATCGGCTGCGAGAGCTGCCATGGTCCATTGGCCCAGCACGGCGATTTCAATAGCGGGTTTGCGGGTGAGGGCTCGGTGGCTATTTCCTACAGCGCCGACCTCTGCAATCAGTGCCACAATGGTTCAACGCGTCACACCATTGGTACCTATTTCAATCTTTCGGTGCATGCAAAATATCCGCCGGCTGAACCGCAGTCGACCTGCGCTCCCTGCCACCAGGGTTATTCTATCGTCAAGTGGGCCGAAAGTGGCAAAGACACTACCGGATGGGCATCGAAACTCACTGCCGACCAGCTCAATACACCGATCAGCTGCGTCGCCTGCCACGATCCGCACAAGGCTGCGACAATCAATTCCGATGGTTCTCTGGATCCGGGACTGCGTAACCTTTCGGTCGGTCATCTTCGGAATGGCTTCCAGTTCACGGCACCCGGCGCCAGCGAGGTCTGCTCGTTCTGCCACAGCTCGCGCTACAGCGTGACGACGCGCGTACTGTCCAATAACCCGCCGTACTACGGCATTACCTCCCGGTTCGGACCCCACGACAACCCGCAGTACGATATGTTTGTCGGTTCGAACGGCTATCAGTTCGGTGACACGTCGTTCACCGGCGTGAACACGCACATGGGCCTTGCCGACGGCTGCGTCACCTGCCACATGCAAGACCGTGTCCGTATCACCAACGGCAAGTCGAACAACAACCCGCAAGCCAACCACAGCATGTCGATGACGGACACCGCGTACGGGTTCAACCCGAAGGCAGTCTGCACGAACTGCCACGGCGCCATCAACGACTTCAACGATGTCAAGGCCTTCTACGATTTCGACCGCAATGGCCGGATCGAAGGCGTGCAAACCGAAATCCAGGGTCTGCTGAATCAGGTGTTCGCGATTCTGCCGAAGGATACGGTCAGTGGCGTGGTATCGATCGCCGCGACAGGCAGCAAGGTAACGCATGCTGACTCGGTTGCACTGAAGAATCGCCTGGATCTCGTTGCTGGCATCTGGAACTATCAGTTCGTGAACAGCGACGGAAGCATGGGCGTCCACAATGCAGAGTACGCAGCCCGGTTGCTCTATAAGACCCTCGGCTGGACCCCGCTCTGGGTGAAGGACGTTGCCGGAGCAGTCCCGTCAGACTACAAGCTCGACCAGAATTATCCGAATCCGTTCAACCCTTCGACCGTTATCCGCTTCTCGCTGCCGAAAGAAAGCCCGGTAAAGCTGCAAGTGTTCGATATTACCGGCGCTCTCGTGAAGACGCTTCTTGACGAAGGCGTCCGCGCAGGGAACAAAGAAGTGGTGTGGGATGGGACGAACCAGTCCGGCGTGAAGGTCGCGAGCGGTATGTACCTCTATCGCCTCGAGACGACGAGCTTCGTCGCTGCGAAGAAAATGCTTCTTCTCAAGTAACGAGGTCCGTTCTGCTCGACAGGACGACTGCAATGCATTTGATGCGAAGGCAGGCAGCGAAAGCTGCTTGCCTTTGTATTTTTGTCGAAAACCCGATGCGCCGTTTTGTCTTCCTCGTCGCGACGCTTGCTTCGCTCGCTGCCGGTTCCCTCGCGCAGGATTTCCCCACGTTCGGGAACATGTGCGGCACAACGGGGACCCGGGCATTGCGGCGTGCGACCGACGACATCGGCGGAAGGCATCTCACTGACCGCGGAACCCTCCGTATTCTTCTCGTCTTCGCAAGTTTCCCGGACGACGACACTCCCAACCCGTTTTGGCCGCCGCATCAGCCGCCTCTCGCCATGCGACAATTCATCGACCCCGATACATCGACGGGGTCAACCACGGCGTTCAATCTGACGAACTATTTCCGGCAGATGTCGTTGGGTCAATTCCATCTCGTCGGCGATGTCGTCTGGATCGAATCGCACCACTCGATGACAGAATACAGCAACGGCTCGTACGGGCGAGCAAACACGAATCTTCTGACCGAACAACTCGACTCCATCGTTGATTTCTCGAAGTACGATTCGTGGACGAACGTGGCGGACTATATGAATGCCGGGTCCGGAGACGGACTTGTGGACATGATCGTCATGGTGTGGCGTACAAACATCTTCCCGTACATCGGCGAGGCATCGCTCGGGCGAAAGCCGACCGTTGTCCTCGACGGTGTCAGGGTCGGGATGGGATTCCCCGAGGACTACGCGAACCCCGTCGGATCGGGAGTCACCTGCGAGTTTCTCTATAATGACACGCCCGAGAAGGTGATGCGAACGATCGCCCACGAACTGGGTCACTGGCTGCTGGGAGGTCCGCACCCGTACAATAGCGACGTCCTTGGTGGGAAACATTCGTATTGGGGCATACTCTGCGACGGCAAAAGGATCGCGTCGTGCATGAACGCGTATGAACGCGAGCAACTGGGATGGATCACGATTCCGGAAGTGCGCCCCGACTCAACGTATCTTCTTCCGGACTACATTTCGACAGGAATCTCACTGAAGTACCATCCGGCCGACGGCAGCCCCCTGGAGTATTTCTATCTTGAAAATCATCAACGACGCTCGGTATTTGACGATGTATCGGTCAATTCCGAAGACCGGGGGGTGTGGATTCTTCACCAGCAGGGTCCCTATCAGGAGTTGGACAACCTCCGCACGGAGCCGTCCGACGGGAGATGGCAATGGGACGATCGCGGAATCCGGAATTCCTGCTTCGGTCAGCCCTTGACCTTGTTCCACAAAGGTGATCCGGCCGTCCAACGCGGTCCGTCGCATCGCGACATGATCGCCACGCAGGCAACGGAGGTGAATTGGTTATACATGATTCAGGACGCGGACGACACCGTTCGGTGCGGGCAATTTTTCGCGGGTGAGTCTTTCACGGGTGCGTTCGATACAAATCACGCTTCGGTCTTCTCGAGATTCAGCAATCCCTCGAGCAATACGTGGGATGGTCAGGCGAGCGGATTCACCTTCGAGATTACGGGCAACATCGAGGAGTCGCTGACTGTCGCTACTTTTTCCGATGGTTCCGGCCCTTCCCCTGCGAGGAGACATCTGGGGTTCGATCCTGGCCTGCAGACAGTACAAGGTGCGCCTGTCCCGCTCGCATGGGGAACACAGTGGCAGGACGGGCAGCCCATCGAGCCGGACGTCGACAGGTCAGAACTTCAGAGGATGGATGAAGGAGCGGCGAATTGGAAAACCGTCTATGATGGCCCTCTGTTCCAATGGACGGATCATGCTGTCACCCATGATAGTATCGGAGGAGTGAAGGTCCAATATCGGGTGCGAGTAGGGGATAGCCGGGGGAAGCTGTCAAACTGGTCCGCTCCGTGTGTTGTGAGAACGACTGCACAACCATCCGCGGTTTCTCCTCACGGAGAGGGAGTCGAGCAATTCCGACTACAATCCAATTACCCGAATCCCTTCAATCCGAAAACAGTCATCAGTGGTCAGTGGCCAGGGGACAGTGATGTTCGCCTGGTGGTCTACGACGTTCTCGGCCGTCAGGTGGCGACGCTGGCAAATAGTCGATATCCGGCCGGGAAATACTCGTTTACATTCGACGGAGCGAACCTGGCAAGTGGAGTGTATTTCTATCGCTTGACTGCTGGGTCATTTTCCGCGGTTCGGACGATGCTTCTCCTTCGTTGACGGTATCGCGCTTTTTCTCTCCTTCTCCAAGTCTCCCCGTCTCCCCTTCGGCGGGGCTTGAGCGCTGGGAAGTGGACAGGGGACAGGGATGTGCGGTTGGTTGTCTATGATGTTCTCGGTCGAAAGGTGCTGCGCTGGTTGATGCGAAGCAGGCGGCGGGATCGTATACTGTATCGTTCGATGCGACGAGCCTCGCAAGCGGGGTCTACATCGCCCGTCTCGTAGCAGAGGAGTTCTCCGGGTCGATAAAAATGATTCTGGCGAAATAGGCAAACAGAGACCGGCAACCCCAGACGGAACCTCCCGCTTTCTTCCTACTTCCTACGTCCTGCTTCCTACTCATCGCCATCCTCGACATAAGTTCGCCATCTGTGGCCTGCTTGCTATTGTCTGAGCGTTTGACTAATATTCTCCATCCCTCCAAACGGTAAGGAGTCCTATATCGTTCTGTTCGATAGCGAATTACGAAACGCCACCGCGTGCTAATTTTTCAGGCGTTTCAGTCTTTTTGGGAAGAATAGAATCTGACATTGGGCTCCTCTCTCCAAAGGCATTCATCTGCCTCCGGACGGATCGTGCGGGGTTTCTCCTACCATCTCTCCCTGTTCGTTCTGGTCCTGGGGGTATTCGCCGCGCCGACGCGACTTTCCGGCCTGCATGACAATGGGCAATTGACGGCAATCGAGATCCTGATGCCGAAGGACTCGTTGAACGTCAGAGCGCATTCTCACAGCATTGCAGCGGTGCGTCCGGACACGACCCGCGAACGAGTGCCCGACGTCCTGTATTTCGCGAAGCCCGACCTCGATACCACAGCCGCCGCAATTCTCCACTCAGTGATGTTGTCGGATCCCGTGCAGGAAGCCCACGTCAAAATCCCGGACTCAACGACTGCCGTCGCGCATGACGCACCGTCGAATGGCGATGAACCCTCCGGGCCTTCAGGCGGGATCCTTGCGGAGAGTTATCCCATCGATGAACAGCCCATGCAACCCATGGTGCAGATTCCTCCGCAAGACACCGGCAAGGCGGGGAAGGGGCTCTTCGGCGGGGACACATCCAAGGCCGGGCAGCTGGCAAGACTGGCCGCTGATTCCCTCGCCCGGAAGATGCAGGATTCGCTCCATCAGGATTCTCTTCGTGCCCGATCGTCCCTGATCAAGGATACGACCTACGTCGTCGATCTTGACTCAACAGCCCGGTTACAGCAATTCACCTACGAGCGTCCGGATTCGCCGCAGGTCGAGTTGTTCCCCGACCGGGAGTATCCATTGTTCGGGACGATTCACTCGACGGCGATGCACCGCGACCTCCTGATCGATTCGACCGGGACGAATGTGACCGCGACGGAGACCATGGGGGGCGATCCCCTGAGAATCCCCGTCACCCTCTCGCTGCACGACTATGTTGCGTTGCGGAGGCAGTTCGAACTGCACAAGATGTTCGCCGACGAGGCCCGGAAAACGAAACAGCTTGTCGCGAAGAACGACCTCGGCGAACTCCTGAGTAATTTTACCAAGATTACCATCCCTATCCCGCACAATCCTCTGTTCAGCATCTTCGGTAAGGACCTGATCAATATTAACGTCAGCGGTGCCGTCGACATCAAGGCGGGATTCCGGAACATCAAGTCCGATCAGACAACCCTCTCGGTCCTCGATCAGACCCGGAATGAACCGGACTTCAGTCAGGAAGTCCAGGTCAACGTCAACGGCATGATCGGGGATAAACTGAACATCATGGCGGACTGGAACACGCAGCGCCAGTTCGAATATGAGAATCAGTTGAAGATCAAATATACCGGCTACGACGACGAAGTCGTGCAGAGCGTCGAGGCAGGAAACGTCTCGCTGCAGACGCCGTCGACCTTCATCGGGAGCAGCCAGGCGTTGTTCGGCATCAAGGCGAAGTTCCAGCTCGGCCCGCTCACCCTGACCACGCTCGCGTCCCAGAAGAAAGGTCAGATCCAGACAGTCAACGTTTCGGGAGGAGCCAAGCAGCAGGAATTCGACTTCCATCCCTACGAGTACGCGACGAACCATTACTTTGTCGATACGTTGTACAAGGCTTTTTATGAGCCGTACATGCAAAAGGAGCCGCCGACCGTTACCACGGACATGCAGAGTGCGCAGATCGTCGAAGCGGAAGTCTGGGTTCAGCGTCAGGGTTCCATTCCCGATCCGAATGAACGACAAGGCCTTGCCTTTATTTCTCTCCCCCCCGCGGACAGGGATACAATCCCTCGCTTCGTACGGTGGTCGACAGCCCGGGGGTCGTGGAAACGGCTCCGTTCATTCGACTGGATCCGTCGCAATATGAACTTGACGGTGAAGGATATCTCGGAGAGCTGTCGCTGAATGTGAATGTCGGCGAGGCTCAGGTGGTGGCGATTGCGTACCGGACCGCGAGCAATAATCAGTACGGCGAATTCGCCAGGGACTTCCAGGATACCAGCGGCGGGAAACGAATTATCCTGAAGATGGTGAAACCGAAAAACCTCATAGCGTCGGGTCCAAACTACAAGACCGCCTGGCAGATGTTGATGAAGAACATTTATCCTATTCCGGGGATTGGTCGTAACCTGAAGCAGGAGGGATTCAAACTGGACATCTTCCGCTCGGTTCCCGGTCAATCGGATGTGAACAATGTCACCAACGTTCCGCTTCTGCAGGTCTTCGGCCTGGACAAATATTCGGGGTCTGACGCGCAGACGCCGACCCCTGACGGGAATTTTGACTTCCGGCCCGGGAGGACGGTGAGCACCGCACGCGCGGAGATTGTCTTCCCGTACCTCCAACCGTTCAAGACCGGGATCGCGGAGTATTTCGCGGACAAGGGTTTGACGCTGGATACCACGTTTCTCTATCCTGAGGTGTACGATACAACGGTGACCTTTGCGCAGCAGAGTCTGCGCAACCGGTATACGATAAAAGGGGAGGCCACCGGCGAAGCGACGTCGCAGTTCTCCCTCGGATTCAACGTGGTCGAAGGGAGCGTCCAGGTTCTCTTGAACGGAACCGCGCTGGTGCCGAACATCGATTACTCCGTCGACTATATCCTCGGCGAGGTGGACATCAAGAACGCACGGGCCCTTGTCCCCGGTGCAAACCTCTCAATCAAGTTCGAACAGAACGACCTCTTCCAGCTCGCGTCAAAGACGCTTCTCGGCGCACGGGGTGATCTCGCCCTTGGGACGAAGACGAATCTCGGGTTCACGATCATGAACCTGAACCAGCAGACGCTTTCCGATAAGGTCAGGTTGGGTGAGGAGCCGAGCAACAATACCATCCTCGGGATCGACGGGGGAACATCCTTCGATCTTCCGTTCCTGACGCGTGCGCTCGATGCATTGCCGATGCTGCAAACCCACGAGCCGTCGTCGCTCAAGATCAGCGGCGAGGCGGCGTACATGATGCCCGACCCGAACACAAGCAAGAGCACCATCCCTGCCGACAATGGCGAGGCCATTGCGTACATCGACGATTTTGAGGGATCCCGACGGACCGTGCCGGTGGGGATCACGTTTACCATGTGGACACAGGCAAGCCCCCTGGCAGGGTCGTGGTGGTTCAGCGGAATGGACGATACCACGAAGATGTTTTCGAAGGCGAAGATGGTCTGGTTCAATCGTCTTCCGAGCGATGTCCATCTGACCGACATCTACCCGCAGAAACTCGTCGGCACCAACCCTGCAAACAACATGGCAACGGTGCTCGACCTCTGCTATTATCCCTATACGCGCGGGACGTTCAATTACAGCCTGAATCTGAACAGTACGTTGACGCCGCATCAGAACTGGGGCGGGATTATGAAACCCCTGTCGGTCTCGGCGGTCAACCTTCTTCAGGAGAACATCAGCTTCATCGAAATCTGGATGAGGATCGACAAGATCCCGAACGATCGATCGGCGAAAATGGTCATCGACCTCGGGGCGATATCAGAGCGGGTGATTCCCAACGGCCCGAAGGCGCGGTCCGCAGGGAGCACCACCCCGAACTCCGAGGACCTCGTGCTCTCCGACTATCCGAACGGCGTTCTGAATGTGGGCGAGGACGTCGGTCTCGACATGCGTGATGATAACGGCGAACGACAGGATCATCCCGCCCTGGCGGCGCTGTCGTCGGACCTCAACAATGATCCAAGCGGAGACGACTACGCCTACGACAATAATTCAAAGCTTCAACGCCCTGATTTCGACCACATCAACGGCACGGAAGGAAACGAGAACGGACCCGGAGGCAGGATCCCGGATACGGAGGACATCAACGGCAACGGCATTTGCGACCTGGCAAATTCGTATTTCGAATACGAGCTTCCCCTGGATTCTTCCAGCGTTACCAATCCCTACGTTTCCGGCGGCGGAAGCAACGGGTGGTACCAGTACCGGATCCCCATCAAAGATTGGGCACGCACGGTAGGCAGCCCGTCGCCGGAGAACGTCGAATACATCCGTGTTGCTTTTATCAATGCGACCGACACGGTCTTTGTCCGCATCCAGGACTTCAACCTGGTCGGCAACCAGTGGCAGAGAGTTCAAAAGAATACAGCGGACACGGGTTTCTCTGTAGGCGTCGTGAGCATCGAAGACAATTGGCCCGAGTATACGTCGCCCCCCGGTGTCATCCGCGAACAAGACAAGACCCAGCCCGACCAGAACGTCCGCGCGAATGAACAATCGATGGCGATTTTCCTTACGGGGCTTCAGGAACACCAGGATGCCGAGGCGGTCCGGTTCTACTCGTTCAAGCCGCTCGACCTGTTCAACTACCGGACAATGAAGATGTTTGTGCATGGTGACCTGCAGTTCACCTACACCAGCCCGACGCGGTACGATGCGCAGATGTACTTCCGATTTGGGACGGATAGTCTCAACTACTATGAGTATCGTGAACCGATCCATCAGGGGTGGGACCCCCAGAACGACGTCATCATTAATTTTGCCGATGTAACGGCCCTCAAAACCGGACGGGACTCCATCAACATGCCGACGCCGCCTGTCCCGGTGAACGGGGGACCGCCGGGTTCGACGTACAGCGTGCGGGGGAATCCTTCACTCACGCAGGTGGTGTATCTCGCAATCGGTGTGTCAAACCCCGGGAACACGAGTTCAGGACGGCCGCTGGTCGGCCAGGTCTGGTTCAACGAGCTGCGTGTCATTTCTGTCGACAATACCAAGGGGTGGGCCTACCGGATGGACTCCCAGCTCAAGCTGGCTGATCTGGGTACGGTCGCCTTCAACTATTCACGGGTCGATCCCAACTTCCATACGCTGGACCAGCGGTTCGGCTCGCGGGTAACTTCGACAAATTGGGGGATAAGCACCTCGGTCGAGCTTTCGAAATTTCTCCCGGCCGCTTGGAGCGGGAGCTCCATCCCGATTTCGTACACGCATCAGGAGGGCCTGTCGCAGCCAAAGTATCTGCCGAACTCGGACGTCCTCGTTTCTGAAGCGGCTGACCTCTCCCGCCAGCAGGCCATCGGCAGAGGGCGCGCCGATCAGGCATCGGCCGTCGCCGACAGCGTGACGTTTGTCTCCGAAACCCGGCACGTTGGCGACACGTGGGCCGCGCCGTCGCTTCGCATTGCCGTGCCATCAACGGCATGGTACGTTCGCGACATCATCAACAAACTGACGTTTGGTTTCTCCTACAACAAATCGAACGACCGCAGTCCCTCGACGGTCTATCGGATCTCATGGTCGTGGAACGCCCGCTTCCAGTACGGCATCGCGTTCTCGCCCGACTATTTTATTCAACCCTTCAAGAACATTTTCGGCGGGCTCTGGCTGTTCGACGACTTCAAAGACTGGAAATTGTATTACACCCCGACGAACTTCAGCTGGTCGATCTCTGCAGTCCGTTCTCGCGACCGTTCGCTGCAACGGACAGACGGCTCGCAGGAGATCATCTCCAGGAATTTCAGCGCTTCACGGCAGATGGGGTTTTCATGGAAGCTCTCCGAAGGTGGAATCCTGAATCCTTCCGGCGAATACAGCGTCTCGGTTGAGTCCTCGCTCCTGAACATGGAGCTTGACGATTTCAACCAGCAGCGACCGTTTTCGAGGATTCTCAGCAGCATCTTCTTCAGCGACCGGCTGATTAATTTTGGGCAGGACACACGATACAGTCAACACAACCAGTTCAACACGCGTCCGGCGATACCGAATATCTTCGGCATCCGGAAATACCTCGACGTGCAGTTTGGATATGGGGTCGACTATGCATGGCAGAATACGCTGACGGGCGTCCTTGGGAAGTCCGTCGGCTTCAACAACTCGATCAACGTCGGAATCACCGTCCGCCTCAAACAGATGTTTGATCCGCTCTTCGAGAGCACGCCGGCACAGGCGCAACAAGCTGCAGAGATATCGCGTGGTCGCCGGTCACGGGAGAGCGAGCCCATCGGGGTGGATTCCTCGAAGGTGGCCGCGGACACGACGAAAGGGAAAAGCGGAAAGAAGGTTCTCGATCAACTTCGAAACCTTCTCAAGGTGTTCATCAAGGCGCCGTTGCTCGACTATGACAACGTCGCCATCAATTTCACGCAGACGAACAGCGCGCAAAACAGCGGGGTGATCGGCGGCGAGGGGTTCCTCAACTTCTGGGCCCGCGCTCCCTTTTTCCAGCAGTCGGTGCCGGAGTACGGTCCTTCGCGACTGTATCAGCTCGGTCTGATTTCCGATCCGACCGGACGGCTGACCAATTTCCGGTTCACGGGAACACCGCCATTCTTCGCATGGGATGTGGAGCCGGGTATCCGTGCGCCGGGCGGCGTCCTCGTCAATACGTACCGGCAGACAAACCGGCTGACGTTTAAGACCTCGCGGGCCCTCTGGGAGGGTGCCCACCTTGATCTGAACTGGAATGTAGGATGGGCGTACAACCGGTCGCAAAACATCATGACCGATTCTCTGGGAAAGGCCACGATTCAGAACACGACGACGACGGGGAATGTGGATCGGTCGTTCCTAACAATGCCTGATGTCCTCTTTCTTGGCATGTTCAAGACGAGTCTCAAAGAAGTCAGCAAGCAGTATGCCGCGCTGAAGAACGCCAGCGATTCGACGACGACCGACGACGAGAAACTCGGCCAGGCATTCCAGCAGGGCTTTGAAGCGCTTCCGCTCTTCAGCAAGATTTTCGGTCAATTCATGCCCCGCGTGAACTGGGCCTTCCGTTGGGATGGACTCGAGAAACTCCCGATGTTCCAGTCGTTTGTCAGCCGCCTGTCGCTGGACCACTCGTACACGTCCAACTACACCCGATCGTATCAAAATCTTCCGGGCGGAGACGGCGAGCAGACCACCGGACAACATGTGGGATATGGATTCGCGCCGTTGGTGGGTCTCAATTTTACCTTCAAGGAGCTCGCCAAAGGAAGTTTCGGCGCCACATTCCGTTATAACACGAATACGTCCTACGATCTTACCACGTCATCCCGCAACATCGTCGAGGCATTCACACAGGAAGTCAGCCTCAGTGCAAACTACACACGGCGCGGGTTCGAGATCCCGTTTTTCGGGCTGGCGCTGCAGAACGATATCGACTTGAGCGCCTCCTATTCCGTCTCCAAAAACTCCCGTACAACGTATGATGTCTCCAACCTTGACACCGACGTTACCGGGACTCCCCTCGAAGGGAGCACAACGACGACGCTTGAACCTCGTATCAAGTACGTCCTGAGCTCCCGCGTCACGGCTTCCGTATACTACAGGATGACGAAGGTCGAACCGGATGCCACCGGATCGCGGATTCCGGGATCGACCACCAATGAAGCCGGCCTTGATGTCCACATCAGCATCCAGTAATTTTAAATTTTACCTTTTAGATTTTTAAATTTGTGGTTCAAGAACTTCCGGAGGTCACTGCCGGGTTGAGGACGTGTCCGGTTTGATTCTCGCGCGCGGAATTGCTATCCTTTTTTCAATGGGAGAGGGCAATGATGGAAGAACAGAAGGGGCATATCCTCTGGGTTGACGACGAAATCGACATCCTGAAGGCGCATATTCGCTTTCTGAAGGAACGCGGGTACGTCGTCGATACGGCGTCCAACGGCGAGGATGCGGTGTCGCTTGTCCGTCAGGGGGGGATCGATCTGATTTTTCTTGATGAGATGATGCCGGGCAAGGGAGGACTGCAGACCCTGGGGGAAATCAAAGAGCTGCATCCGAATCTTCCCGTCGTGATGGTGACCAAGAGTGAAGCGGAATCGCTGATGGAGGATGCCATCGGGAGCAAGATCAGCGACTACCTCACGAAGCCGGTCAATCCGAGTCAGGTCCTCGCCGCCTGCAAGAAGTTTCTTGAGACCCGATCGATCCGGGGAGCGGCCGTTTCCAAAGACTATATTCAGGAATTCAACCAGATTGCTGCGGCGCTGGGGGATTCCCTCGGGTTTGAAGAGTGGATCGACATTTATACGCGCCTCGTCAATCGGGGGGTGGAACTGGACGATCACCCCGAGCTTGGTCTGACGCAGACGCTTCTGGACCAGGTGCGGGACTGCAATCTCGCGTTCGGGAGGTTTATCGAAAAGAACTATCGGGACTGGCTGGAGCAGAAGGGGAACCGGCCCAATCTCTCGCACGAGGTCGTTGACAGCTACGTGATTCCGGAGCTCCAGGAAGGGCGCTCAGTGTTCTTTTTTGTGATCGATTGTCTCCGCCTGGACCAGTGGCTGATGATGGAAGATGCGCTCCTGGAATATTACGACCTGACCAAACGGTTCTATTATAGTATCCTTCCTACAGCGACGCCGTATTCGCGGAATGCAATTTTCAGCGGGTCGTACCCGTGCGACCTTGAGGTGCGCTTCCCGGAATTGTGGGAACTGAGTGAAGACGACGAGAACAGCAGGAACCGCTACGAACGGCAATTTCTCGACAAGCTCCTGGAGCGACGGCGCATTGTCCTTAAGCCGGAGCCGAAGTACATAAAGATCCTCGATGCCGAATTCGGGCGAAACGTCGAAAGCAATATCACCTCCTATGCGCAGTCCCGGCTCACGTCGATCGTCGTCAATTTTGTCGACATGCTGGCCCACGGGCGATCGGATTCGTCCCTGCTCAAGGAAATCGCGCCGGATGAATCGGCGTACCGGTCGCTCACCAAATCCTGGTTTCTCCACTCGTCGTTGTTCGGCATGCTGAAAGCGCTCTCCCGGATGCCGAATATTACGATTATTCTCACCACCGATCACGGCAGCATACGCTCCCTGCGGGGGGCAAAAGTGCTCGGCGACAGGGAGGCGTCGACGAATCTTCGGTACAAGTACGGGAGAAACCTGAAGTGTGACGAGAAGAGCGCGATCTTTGTGAAGAACCCCCTGGACTTCAAGCTCCCGAAGCGCGGAGTGACGACGAACTACATCATCGCCAAGGAAGACTACTATTTTGTGTATCCGACCGACTATCACAAGTACCTGAACTACTATCGGGACAGTTTCCAGCACGGCGGGGTATCGATGGAGGAGATGATTCTTCCCGTGGTCCGGCTGAAGCCGAAGGGATGAACGAGCAAACGACATCCTCGCCGGAGGAGACAATGTCCGTCGGAAGGGATTTCGGCAGAACGCTCAAGGGAGGCGACGTCGTCGCGCTTATCGGAACATTGGGGGCGGGAAAAACGTGTTTCGTCAAGGGGGTGTGCGAATCGCAGGGTATTCGAACACACGTCGGGAGCCCGACCTTCACTCTTATCAACGAGTATTCCGGAGCAGGTATCAGCGTTGTCCACATTGATCTTTACCGATTGACGGAAACGCGGGAGCTGAACGACCTCGGGGTTCTGGAGTACTTCACGGGAGATCGGATCTGCCTGATTGAATGGCCGGGGCTTGTCCTGCGGCTGTTGCCCGCGGACCATTACACCGTGGAGATCCGTCACGGCGCGAGGGAGACCGAGAGAATCATATCGATCGACGGGGGACCAGGATGACGACACTCGCGATTGAGACGGCCACGCAGATTTGCGGAGTCGCGCTCATCCAGGATGGCCGCGTGATTGCCGCGGAAGAAGTGGACGAAAAAAACGTCCACGCAGAGCGGTTGGTGGACCTGATCACCGCTGTCCTCGGGGGTCCGGCGGTATTCGCGCCGTTGATGCCCTTGCCGTTTCGATCGGCCCGGGCTCATTCACCGGTCTTCGGATCGGCGTCAGCGTGGCAAAGGGCTTGGTCTTCGGCACCGGACGGGGCCTGGTCGGGGTGCCGACGCTCAACGCATTGATCGAACGGGCACGCAAGGAAAGCAGCGTTGTTACACCCGGGGACACCATTATCGCAGCCCTGCCGGCGCGGCGGGGAGAATATTTCCTCGCCCGGGAAGGGAACGATGACGTGCAGATCCGTCGCACCGGACAGGTAATCGAGGAAGGTGGACGCGACCATGTGGTCCTGACCGGCGATCTCTCGCACCTCACCGTCGCTCCGGGACAACGGTGCGTGGAACCGCCCATCCGGCGATGCAGCGCAGCTTGGATCGGATTTCTCGGCGAACGGATGCTCCGGGAAGGAAGACGCGACGACGTGGGGAAGCTTGAGCCGCACTATGCGCTGGAATTCTTTTTGAATGCTGACATGACAGAAAGGACCTGATCCAATGTCCTGGTTTCGACGTTCCAAGGAGAATATCGCCTCCGAAACGCAGAAGAGGGAGATGCCGGACGGGCTCTGGACGAAGTGCGAGCAATGCGGGGAGATCATTCACAAGATGGAGCTTGAGAAAGCCCTCTTCACCTGTACCAAGTGCAATGCCCATTTCAGGATCGGGAGCAGCGAATACATCGAGATTCTGCTCGACGGAGGGTCGTTTCATGAACACGATCGGAGGATGCGGTCCAGCGATCCGCTCAAGTTCACCGATTCCAAGCGGTACCGGGACCGCGCGTTGGAAGCCACCAAGAAGACAGGACTCTTCGACGCAGTGCGCTGGGGAACAGGAAAAATCGATGGCCGCCCGGTCGTGCTCGCGGCGATGGATTTCAAGTTCATCGGCGGCAGCATGGGCTCCGTTGTCGGGGAGAAAATCGGCCGGGCGATCGACAATGCGTGGAAGACGAAGACGCCGTTGCTGGTGGTTTCCGCAAGCGGAGGAGCGCGAATGATGGAAGGTGCGCTGTCGCTGATGCAGATGGCCAAGACCAGCGCGAAGCTTGCCCGTCTCGCCGACGCGCACGTTGCCTACATTTCCATTCTTACTGATCCGACGACGGGAGGCGTTACTGCGAGCTTCGCCATGCTGGGCGACGTGAATATCGCGGAGCCGGGCGCCCTGATAGGGTTCGCCGGCCCGCGCGTCATCAAGCAGACTATCGGAAGAGACCTCCCTCCGGGATTCCAGCGGTCGGAGTTTGTCCTCGACCACGGGTTTCTTGATCTGATCGTGCATCGGCGGGAGCTGAAGGCGACAGTGTCGCAAATGCTGACCTACCTTTCCTGATTTGCCCATGGCCATCATCGTTCGCGAGCCCGGGACAATGCAGGAGGCCTCACGGACCGCCCGCAAGGCCGGCCGGAGAATTGCCGTGGTCCCGACCATGGGAGCGCTCCACGATGGGCACCTGTCACTCATTCGTTTGGCGCGAGATCATGCGGATTGCGTGATCACGACGATCTTTGTGAACCCGACACAATTCGCTCCAGGAGAGGACCTTTCCCGGTATCCACGCCCTTTCGAACGCGATGTGGCGGTCGCCTCTAATGCGGGGGCGGAATTTGTCTTTGCCCCGTCCGTCGAAGAAATGTATCCTTCGGGCTACGCGACGAACGTTGTGGTGAATGGCCTTACCTCGGTGCTCGAAGGGGCGTCGCGGCCAACCCACTTCGCCGGTGTCACGACCGTCGTGACGAAGCTTCTGCAATGTACCCTGCCGGACCTGGCGGTCTTCGGTCAGAAGGACGGACAACAGGTTGCGGTGATAAAGCGGCTGGTCTCTGACCTGAACCTTCCGGTGACGATTCTTGTCGGAGCGATCGTCCGCGAACCGGACGGTCTCGCGATGAGTTCACGGAACGTCTACCTCTCGGAACGGGAACGGGCAGAGGCACCGGTCCTGTATCGCGCGCTTCGTCTCGGTGAAGAGACCATCCGAATGCAGGAACGCGCTGCGTCTGCGGTCACCAATCGGATGCAGACGCTGATTACCAGTGAGTCGAGCGGTGTGATTGACTACGTATCCGTGGCCGATTCGGTGAGTCTCCAGGAACAATCACGACTCCAGAGCGGCCAGTCCATCATGCTTTCACTTGCTGTCCGATTCGGAAGCACCCGGCTCATCGACAATCTTATCGTCGTCATTCCCTAAACCCTGACTGACCCCTGACCCCTATTCTATGAACTCTCTCGCAGTAGTTGTCATGGCCGCCGGCAAAGGCACGCGGATGAAAAATCCGGACATAGCAAAAGTCATGTATCCAGTCGGCGACCGCCCAATGGTGGAGCACGTCGTCCGGCTTGCCGTCGGACTTCAGGCGGAACGCACGGTCGTGATTGTCGGCTGGAAGAAAGACTCGGTGATCGAGCACCTCGCGCGCGCAGTGCCGCAGGTAGTCTGTATGGAACAAACGCCGCAACTGGGAACCGGCCACGCGGTCATGCAGGCTGAGAAGCCGCTGGACGGTTTTCGGGGAGATGTGCTTGTATTGTCCGGCGATGTTCCGCTTCTTCGTTCCGCCACGGTTCGTGAACTCGTTGAAGCGCACAGAACATCGGGAGCGGCTGCCACCGTGCTGACGACGATCCTGGACGATGCCTCGGGATATGGACGGATCATCAGGGACGGGAGCGGCCGGGTCACGGCGATTGTTGAGCAGAAGGACGCGACACCCGAGCAGTTGAAACTCCGTGAGATCAATACGGGGATTTACGTGTTCCGGCGGGATTCGTTGTTTGAAGGGTTGGCGCATATTTCACCGAACAATGCCCAAAAGGAATATTATTTGACGGATGTCTTCGGGTACTTCTGGAAACACACACTCCCGGTCTCAGCGGTCGTCTGCCATGATCCGCTGGAGGTGCGTGGTATCAACACCCTTGTCCAGCTCGAGGAGGCCCGGGTGGCTCTCGCAGCTCGGGGGAGTTGATTCTGAACGAACAATTCACTATACTTTTCATATAATCTCGTCATTTCGAAGGGAAGTGCGATGCGAAAGGACGGAATTCCGCTTATTCTCGTGCTCCTCGTCATTGGGTGGGGGAGTGCACAAGCACAGTTCAAATCGCAGCTCGGTACGGAGGGACGTGTCTCCGACGGAGTGGCGCCTGCTGATCAGCCCTCGATGATCCTCGGGTTTTTCGATCCGGAAAAATTCCACATGCATCATTCCTTCAGCCTGTCATATCAAACGATGGGTGGCGAGGGAATGAGCCTCGGGACCTACACGAACAGCATGAGCTATGATTTCACGGATCGATTGAATGCCCGGGCGGATGTCAGTTTCATGTACAGCCCGTACAATTCATTCTCGGGAATCGGGACAAAGGGAAAGAACGATTTGAGCTCGCTCTTTCTCAGCAGAGCGGAAGTGAACTACAAACCCTGGGACAATGTGATCATGCAGGTCCAGTTCCGACAGGTTCCGTTCGGAGGGTACCTGTATTCCCCATACTATGATCCGTGGTACATGGGTGGAGGATATTGACGACGAGTGTCGCTTCTGAAGCACGTGGAAGGACTATTGGTGAACCGGGCAACCCGCAAAGAGGGCGGAGCGTGTCCGGTTGTTGTTTTTTTACCGGGAGAGCATGATTTCTCCGATTCGTGAGCAGCTGCCGCGTCATGTCACCATGTCATCACCATCGCCCCGGCGCAGCCGGACCCGCCGCATCGTTTTGAACGGGACGATCGGCGTCCTTGCAATTCTTGTCCTCGCACTCAGCTATTCTTTTGTTGAACGGACCATCATCCACCCGTCGGTGGATTCCCGCAGGGTAGGAGGCGCGACCCGCGGCGCAGGCGCAGCAATCCAGCTCGATGTGCTGAACGGCTGCGGCTCATCCGGCGCCGGATCGGAGATCACGTCATATCTGCGCGCCCGGGGATTCGATGTCGTGGACCTGCGGAACTATAAGACGTTTGACGTCCAGGAGACGCTCATTATCGACCGCGTGGCGGATCGTGAAAACGCCAGACGGGTTGCCTACGCCCTGGGTGTTGCCGAATCGAATATCGTTGAACAGATCAATCCGGATTACTACGTCGATGTCACCGTTGTCATCGGCAAGGATTATCACTCACTGAAACCTTCACAGTAGGAGGATGACATTGAGAGCACCCGCTCTGGCCAAGAAGATTGCCGCGCTGGCGATCACGAAGAAAGCGCAGGATGTCGTGATTCTCGATGTGCGGGGACTGACCGCGATGACCGATTTCTTTGTCCTGTGTTCGGGGGATTCTGAGACTCATGTCAAGGCGATTAGCGATGGTGTAGAGGATGGAATGGAAACCGCCAACAGTGCCCCGTGGCATCGCGAAGGCGGAAGTCCCAATTGGGTCCTGCTGGATTTTGTCGATGTCGTTCTGCACGTGTTTCACAAGAACACCCGTCCATACTATAACCTTGAGAAGCTGTGGGGCGACGCGAGGATCCAACGTGTCGAAGACAAGCCCCCGGTTCACAGAAAAACGTCCGCGTCGACGACGCGTAGAAAACTTGCTTCCTGATGAATCACTATCTGCGTTCCCGGGTCGTTGCAGCGATGGAACGGCTCGGACTTCCGACGGATGTCGAGCCGCTGTTCGAGACGCCACGGCAGAAGGAGCACGGCGACGTTACCACGACCGTGGCCCTTGCACTCTCCAAGCGGCTCAAGAGGAACCCGCGTGAACTTGCAGCCCAGCTCATCAACGCGTTGGAAACAGACCCGCGATACATCCGGCGTGTTGAGTCTGCAGGTCCCGGTTTCATCAACATTGCGTTCACAGAACTTTTCTATCAGAGTCAGCTCGGAGATGTTCTGGAAGCCGGTGACGGGTACGGACGCTCGTCATCCGGCGCCGGCCGGCGTGCGCAGGTGGAGTTTGTCAGCGCGAATCCGACTGGTCCCCTGACTGTCGGCCACGGAAGAGGCGCAGTATTCGGAGACACCATCGCGCGTCTCCTGGAATGGACTGGATACGACGTCGAGCGTGAATATTACTTCAATAACGCCGGGCGACAAATGCGGATCCTCGGCGATTCGGTCCGACTGCGATACCTCGAGTTGCTCGGCGAGACGACCGCATTTCCTGAGGATTATTACCAGGGCGAATATATCCGGGACATTGCGCGGCATCTGCTCGAGAGCCGCGGCGACTCCCTCCGCAACGAACCGGCAACGGGGGCATTCAAAGACCAGGCGGAGCGGGAGATCTTCGAAGACATCAAGAAGACCCTCCAGTGCCTGGGCGTCGTGTTCACCTCGTTCTTCAACGAGAATTCTCTCTACGAAAACGGCAAGATCGAAGCCGTTGTCAGCGATCTCCGGGCCAGGGGTCTGGTGTATGAACAGGACGGCGCCGTCTGGTTCCGCGCTTCGGTGTTGGGTGGGGAGAAGGACAAAGTCGTCATTAAGAATACCGGCGAACCCACCTACCGTCTTCCGGACATTGCTTACCACCGTGAGAAATACGCGCGCGGATTCGATCGGCTGATCGATGTCTTCGGTGCCGATCACGTTGCCACGTATCCCGATGTCCTTGCAGCCCTCAAAGCGCTTGAGTATGATACGTCGAAGATCACTGTGCTGATCCATCAGTTCGTGACGATCATGCAACAGGGGGAAGTGGTGAAGATGTCGACGCGAAAGGCGAATTTTATCACTCTCGACGAGTTAATCGAGGACGTCGGTGCAGATGTGGTACGGTATTTTTTTCTGATGAGAACTATCACGAGCCATTTGAATTTCGATCTCGACCTTGCGCGAAAACAGTCCATTGACAACCCTGTGTACTATGTCCAGTACGCACATGCGAGAATTGTGAGTATTTTCAGAAAGTCCGAGACAGAGAGTGGTCTTGACGGGACAGAATCCCCGGATTTCTCGCTTCTTTCCGATCCTTCCGAACTTGATCTGGTGAAGTCCCTTTTGCAGTTTCCTGGCATTGTCCAGGGATGTGCCGACACGTTTGAGCCGCATCATGCTGACAGAATATCTTCACAACCTTGCAGGTCTCTTTCATCGTTTTTATCATGAATGTGATGTTTTGACAAGTGACCGGGCACTGACCGTTGCGAGACTCGCGCTCTGCAGGGCGACGAGGGGAGTCATTCGAAACGGACTTCAGCTGCTCGGCATTTCTGCTCCCGATGCTATGCATCGGATCGTAGAAGGAGCTGCTTCATAGAGGGGTACATCGATCGCCCAGACTTCGTTGGCCAAGAATGTGACGTTCGGGGCTTCGAATCACCTTCCAGACGCAGGCCGTATTTCTTCCAATCGGGGCGGAAACGCCTTGGTCTGGAATCCTTCGTGGCGGAGGCCTTCGGTGTGTGATTTGCCTCACACCAATTGTCCTTCCTCTCTTCTATATACAGTTCAGCGAACAGACTCAGAGTTTCATGCAGGAGTTGGACGTGGGGTTGATCCGTTTCTGCCGGTTCTCCTCGGTCACCCGGGACGTCGGCGGGGCGCTGTTTCGTTGCACGCGCCCGCGTGCAAGCAGCTGACATTCCTGACGTAGATTTAAAGGTAGGTAAGAGCGGAGAGTAATTGCAGACGCAGCAAGGGGGTCGACGATCGTCTTCTCTCCTCGTGTGCGATGAATTCTATTTGAAGAAGATCCTTCGACGAATTGCGACTATGAGCAAGGTGGCTGACCCGATGAAGACATACCTTTTTGGCCGGATGAAGAGAATGTTTTTTGGGTTGGCCGTATTCTGTTCTCTGCCTCTGGTTGCGTTTGGGCAGGCCACACAGTTCGCGGTAACATTGTCGGGAGGGACGACTTCGCTTTCTACGGCAGCTCTCACTTCGGGGACTCCTGTGCTCGTTCGCGTGACCGCCGAGATCACCCCGGGCATCCCTGATCCCGCCTTACATCGGAACGGTGACTCTCACCTCGAACGCCTTTTCCGTAAGCGTCCCTGCAACGATCAGTTCCGGAGGGTTTGTCGACGGGATCTCCATTACTCCGACAATTGCCGGAGTCAATAATCGGACGATCACTGCGCGTGAGCGGCACTCATCACCACGCACGAACGCGTCCGGCAACTTCACAGTCAATCCTGGACCTGCGACGCAGCTCGTCATCACGGGTCCAGCTCCCCACTTCCTCAACCGCTGGAGTCGCGTTTACCCCGCAGCCGTCGATCTCCATCGAAGACGCCCAGGGGAACGTCGTCATTGCCGATAACAGTACGATCACCGCCATCCATCAACATCAGGAAGCAGCACGCTGCAGGGGACGAACAACGGCGACGGCGCCTCCGGTGTCGCGACATTCGCCAACCTGTCGTATCAGAAGGCCGAATCCATCACGCTCCGGTTCACCGACGGCTCCCTCTCGGTCATCTTCAGGCTCGATGACCATCAACCCGGCCGGGGCATCGACGGTCGACATCCACGATCACCGCGAATCCGACGTCCATCGTGGCGAACGGCGTGAGCACTTCGGCCATCACCGTGCAATTGAAGGATGCTTTGGGAATAATCTCACTGACGAGCGGTGGAACCGTTACTCTTGCCTCGATCTTTGGGAAGCATGAGCATTACTGCAACGGACAATGGAAACGGCACATATTCCGCAACTCTTACTTCAGCGACGACGACGGGGACGGCAACCGTTACGGCAAAGTTGAATAATGTCTCATTTACAAACTCCACCACGGTTGGATTCACTTCAGGAACAGCTTCGAAATTTGCCGTTACCATGTCGGGCGGGACTACGCTGCTCTCCGCCGCCGCAAAGACGGCGGGAACGTCTTTCCAGGTTCGAGTGACGGCGCAAGATGCGAATGGGAACACCGTCACGAGCTACACGGGAACGGTCAATCTCACGTCGAATGCGTTTGTGGGCTCCGTGCCTGCAGTGATATCCGCGGGCGGGCTCGTGGATAACATCTCAGTGACTCCGACCTCGGCGGGTGTGGGGGATCGGGTGATCACCACCAGCGACGGGTCGATTAACGCGGGCGGTTCCGGCAACTTCACGGTCAATCCCGGTCCCGCATCCACGGCGACATCGACAGTGACCGCGAATCCGACATCCATCGTTGCCAATGGACTCACGACTTCGGCGATCACGGTCCAATTGAAAGACGCGTTCGGCAACAATCTCATCGCTAGCGGCGGTACGGTCGGTGTCTCCGCCAATCTCGGAACCATCTCCTCCACAACCGACAACGCCAACGGCACATACTCTGCGACACTGACCTCAGGGATAGTCGCCGGTCCGTCAACGGTCAGTGCCATCCTCAATAGCAGTCCCGTCACCAGCACGGCGACGGTGACGTTGACTGCAGGTCCGCTCGCAAAGTTTGCTGTGACGATGACCGGCGGGTCCACTCCGCTGTCGGCGGTCGCAAAAACGGCAGGCGTCATATTTCAGACGAGGGTGACCGCGCAGGATGCAAACGGCAATACGGTAACGTCGTATACCGGGACTGTCACCCTCTCATCAACGGCGTTTTCAGGAACGGTCCCCGCAGTCATTACTGCGAACGGACTCGTGGACAACGTGAACATCACACCGACGATCGCCGGCTCGTCGAAAACGATCTCTGCGACCAACGGAACCATTACGACGTCCCCAGCCTCGAGCACGTTCACGGTCAATCCGGGCGCCGCGAAGAAAGCGGTTGTGACGCAGGAGCCATCGTCGACGGCTGTCGCAGGCCAGGCGTTCGTAACGCAGCCGTGGGTGTCGCTTGAAGATTCGCTCGGGAACGTGATCTCGACGGACAATGGAACGACTGTTACAGCGGCGGCGATCGGCGGGACGGGAACGCTGGGAGGCACCGTTACGGCTACAACTTCGGCAGGCGTTGCGAAGTTCACGAATCTCAGCTACCCTAAGTCTGAAACGATCCGGATCCGATTTACCGCGGGGAGCCTGCTTGCGGATACATCGAACACCATCGTCGTCAGTTCCGGCGGTGCGTCCAAGGTTGTCGTAACGCGCGAGCCTTCGGCGACAGCCATTGCCGGACAGAATTTTTCCACCCAGCCTCAGGTCGCAATCGAAGATGCACTGGGGAATGTTATCACGACGGACAACGCCTCGTCAAATCGGCGTCCAGGTGATCGGCGGAACCGGTGGAACGTTGAACGGCACAACCGCGGTGACGGTCGTCGCCGGCGTCGCGACGTTTACGAATCTGAACTATACGAAGATGGAGTCGATACGGCTCCGTTTCAGCTCCGGGGCGCTGATCTCCGACACGTCGGTCACCATTGTCGTGAACCATGCCGCCGCGGACTCGATGGCTATGGTTTCGGGGAACGGGCAAACGGCGCCGATCTCCACGTCACTGAGCCCGATGATCGTTCATGTCAATGATCATCTACGGTAACTCGGTCGATAGTGCGACAGTCGCGTTACGCCGTGACCGGTTTTCCGATCGGTGCCATCGGCAGTTTTGGGATAAACCCTTCCAGCACGAGCACGAATGCGGCCGGGAACGCCAGCAGCGTTCTGACGCTGGGAAATAAGGTAGGCCTGTACACCGTGCAGGCGAGTACCTCGCTGAAGGGAAGCCCGATCACCTTTACCGCAAATGCCACTCCCGGTGCAGCCGGGAGATTGGTAATCCTCCAGCAGCCGAACACTTCTCAAATTGCCGGTCGGATATTCACTCCCACCCTCACAGTATCGGTCCAGGATTCATTCGGGAACATCGTAACAACGGACAATCACTCAGTCATAACGGCGACCCTCACTCAGGGGACCGGGCTGTTGCAGGGGACGATCACACAGACGGCGGCAAACGGGCAAGCGAGCTTCGCCGACTTGAGCCATTCCGTCGCCGAGCAGATCGGAATTCAGCTTTCAAGCCCCGGCTTGTCGTCCGCGACGACAAATCTGATTACTGTCTCTGCGGACACGGCCTATGGCCTTTCGATAGCTCAGCAACCTCCCGCTACCGTGAGCGCGGGGTCAACACTTTCGCCTGCACTGAAAGTCCAGTTGGTGGACAAGTCGGGGAACCAGGTGGCCAAGTCCGGAGTCACCGTGACGGCCGCCGTGGGGAGCGGCAACCCCGAAATGGAGGGACAAAAGTTCAAACAACGAACGCGACAGGGACGGCGACATTCGCCGATCTGTCCTTCCTTACGATCGGCGGGAGGCGCCTGCAATTTACCTCCACCGGACTTGTTCGGGCGGTGAGCGATTCCCTGACGGTCACCGCAGCTGCAGCGGACACGCTGGTGTTTGTGGCCAACCCTTCGAATTCCACTGCGGGAACTGTTTTCGCCACGGCGCCTGTGGTTGAAGCGCGTGACCGCTATGGGAATGCTGTCACCGGCGTCGCTCTCACAATTGGTCTGGCGTTGACAAATCCGCAGGGGGCGGTACTCAGCGGACCAACGAGTGTTCCCGTCGACGCTGACAACAGGTCGCGCGACATTTCCCGGTTTGTCGGTAAACAAGACAGGAACCTTCTCGCTGACAGCGACTGCCGCGGGCATCCCCGCTCCCAAGCCCGGAGTGAGCGCTTCCTTCACGATCAGCCCTGCGCCTCCCGTTCGCCTTGCGTTCACGCAACAGCCGACAACTGTCGTTGCCGGAATCAGGATCCAGCCCTCCGTCGTTGTTGCCGTGCAGGATACATTCGGGAACGTCGTTACCACGTCTTCCGACTCCATCGGTCTGTCGCTCAACGGTGGCGGGGCACTACTTGGTGGGAGCAAAAAGCAGGCTTCGTCCGGGGTGGCGACATTTGACAGCGTTATCGTGACGGCGTCGGGCACGGGAAAGACTTTGACTGCGACCGCCAAAACACTGACCCCGGCCACCAGTGTCAGTTTCCAGGTCAAATCGGCTCCCCCGACCAAACTGGTCTTTTCGACTCAGCCGGGGAATGGGGTCGCGGGGGCAACGCTTTCACAGGTCCCGGTTGTTACAATGCAGGACCAGTATGGAAACACCGTGACCGGTGTCAAACAACTCATCGCGTTGTTCATCAGAGACACCGCGGCCACGGGAGGTGCCCTGCTGGACGCGACGCATACGACGAAAGTCGATTCGCTCACCGCGAATGTCGACACCCTTATCGGTCGCGCTACTTTCAGCAGTGTCGCGATCGACAAGGCGGGCCATGGATATACCCTGACTATTACGGGAAGCTCGGTTCAGCCCACGAAGGGCGTTGCAGTCAGCGACACGTTTGCCATTGCCGCGGGGACGGCACAGAAAGTGAGAATCGAGACGCTTGCCGACGGAACGGGCACGCAGCTTCTCAATCAGAAAGTCTCGTCCGGCACCGCGATCTCGGTCTACGCCGTTTCGCGCGATGCGTTCGACAACTACGTCGCGAATGTGGCAGCGAACGTGGGGGGGTGGACGCTGACGATCTTCTCCGGCGGCATTGTCTCCGGCGACCTTGTCCCGAGCGGGGATCGCCGCAGTGCAATCTTCTCCGGCCATGTCGTCGGAACGGCTCAAATCAATATTGCGGTAACCGGTCTGACCTCCATAACGTCGGACACGATATCGGTCGTGAATGCAGGAGCGCCGACGAAAGTGGTGGTCGAAACCGCGAACAATGGGACCGGTCAGGTGATTCCCACCCAATCACTGGAATCAGGCCGGTCGATCACCATGTATTCGATCGCCCGGGATGCGTCCGATAACTTCGTCGGGAACATCGCATCGGATTGGTTGCTCGTCAAACTGGCGGGTGGGATCGCGGACACGGATCTTGTCGCCGCCGGCGACAAGAAAAGCGCAGTCTTCACGGGACACCGGGTCGGGCGTGCGCAGATCCTCGCCAGCAGCGGATCCCTTTCCGGCATCCGGTCCGATACACTCACTGTCGTGAACGGCGCGGCGGCAATGCTTCTTCCCCAGCCCGGGACAACACCGCTGAGCGCGTTGGTCGGGGCGATGTTCTCCACGCCACTTGCGGCGCAAGTCGTTGACTCGTCCGGGAACCCGGTCCCGGCGGCGATTGTTCGCTTCTCCTCCCCGTTGTCGGGCCCGTCGAGTTTCTTTGGCACCCGCCAGGATACGAGCGTCGTGGCAAATAGCGCCGGTGTTGCGACAGCTCCGGCGATGCAGGCAAACATGATCTCCGGGACATACAACGACACTGCCGATGTCCACGGTGCCACGCCGGCGCTGTTCGCTCTCACGAATAATTCCGCACCGATCTTCAATTTCTCCATTTCTTCCACCAATGGTGGGACGGATCGGGACCGCGTACACTCAGGTTGGGTTCCCGGTGCGCATTGCAGCGAGGGATTCCTTTGGAAACATCGCTGCGGGCTTCACTGGGACAGCAACGGTCTCCAGTTCCGGCCCGCTCTTGAGCGGCGGCGGAACGACGCCGAACTTTGTGAATGGCGTCCTTGCGTCCTATCCCATCACTTTCGATTCGGCGGGGTCCTATTTGTTGAGTGTGCGGCGAACAGGCGGGAACGAATCCGGGATCAGCGATACCATCAACGTCCAGAATCCTGCTCCGACATTTACGTCGCTCACCCCGATCAACGGCCTTGCGGGATCCACGCTGCAGATCACGATCAGGGGGACCGGGTTCATCCCCGGCGTCACGGTTGTGCTCTTTTCCGATGCGCGCATCCGTGCGTTCACCCCGATCATCGACTCGTTCACGCAACTGCGGGTGACCGTCCAGGTCGATTCGTCCATCACCCCCGGCTCGAAGAACGTTACGATCGCAAATATCCAGCCCGGTGGAGGGACTGTCGTCGTCCAGAACGGCTTCACGGTCGGGAACAATCCTGCCCCCGTGCTGTCTTCGATCGTTCCCGTCTCAGGTGTTCGCGGCCGAACGATGACCGCAGGACTGGTGGGGGCGAATTTCGTGCCCGGCGCATCGTCGGTGGATTTCGGTCAGGGGATAACGGTCAACGACGCTCACTGTCGATAGTGCTTCGCATATCTCGGCAGGCATCAGCATTTCGGCGTCGGCACAGCTTGGCGATCGCAGCGTCACCGTGGTCAATGCTCCGCCCGGCGGGGGGACCTCGCAGGGAATCCCGTTCACGGTGAATGCCGACCCTTCATCGCCTCCGTCGCTTGCAGCGCCGCCGTCAGGCTACTCGGTCCAGACGACTCAGGTAACACTCCAGTGGAGCCCGCCGCTGAGCGATTCTGTCGCATCGTACCAGGCGCAGATTTCCGGCGATACGACCTTCGCCACGCGCATCATTGACACGACGGTCACCGCGAATTCCATTCAGATCGGGCCATTGAGCACCTACTCAACGTACTTCTGGCGCGTGAGAGCGAAACGGATAAACGGCCCGACAAGCTCCTATACCTCGCCGTGGACGTTCAATACCTATCCGGCACAGATCTCGTTGAGCAATACGGTCTCCTTCCCGGTCCATCAATCGCCGGGGCAATACAGCCAGAATGATTATCGCATGCTGGGCATTCCAGGAGCAGACAACAGCCTGATCTCGAAATATCTGACCGGTAGTGCAGGAATGGACTGGATCGCCTACTTCGACAACGGGGAGGATTCGAGCTACCTCGTCAAGTATGCGGCGGGTGACACGACGTTCACCTTTGCGCGGGGACGGGCATTCTGGGTTCTCTGTCGCGGCTCCTGGAGCGTCAGCGGCCAGGTGGCCGGAATGATGCCGGACTCCACGGGTTATCTCCGCATCGCGCTCCATAAGGGATGGAACATTATCACCAATCCGTTTGGCAACCTCGAATTGCCATGGTCAAAAGTGCAGGCGGTGAATGGAGGGATCGGCGACAGCATCTGGAATTTCGACGGAACGACAATGGGGGTCCAGCAGACGTTCCGTCCGTACCTCGGGTACTATTTTGAGAACAAATCGAATTTGAAGTCCCTCGTGGTCCCCGGCGGGCTTAGCCTGTTTAAAGCCGTGCTTCCTTCGAGGCCGAGCGATACGTCCTGGACGGTGAGCATGACCTTGGAGCATGGGGGAACCCTGGTCGACCGCTCCACCTGGTTCGGCGTCGCTCCCGATGCCAGCGCGGGTTGTGACCGGCACGATTTTCACAAGCCCCGCTCCATGGGAGTCCTGAGTCAGCTGGTATTCGACCGGCCGGAGTGGGACAAACATGCACCGCTGTTTGCATGCGATATCCATCCCCCCGGGGCCGGCGTTCAGACTTGGGATGTTACCGCGCTGACTCCTGATCCATCGTCGACGAAAGACGCCGTTTACGGTTCACTTTGCTGGAGTCGACGGAGTTCCGGTCGGAAACGACGTCTACCTCCTGGATCGGAAGCGGGAGACATACCAGGACCTCCGCGCGAACGCAACGTACACGTTCACGGCGATCGGGTCATCGGCGCAATTCACGATCCTCATCGGCTCGTCGTCCGATGTCAAGAAGCAGCTTGAGGAAATCGGGCCGAAGGAATTCAGTCTGGATCAGAATTATCCGAACCCGTTCAATCCGACCACCACCATATCACTGACCGTGCCGGTCAAGGCCGACGTCAACGTAACGATTTACGATATTCTCGGAGCACGGGTGAAAGTCCTGCAAAGTGGCGTCCTTGCACCGGGAAGGCACTTCTTCCAGTGGGACGGCACCAATGAGGTCGGAAGGATGACGGGGACGGGCGTGTATTTCTGCAGGATGAACGTCTCCGGCGGTGCCGGGTTTACGCGAAAAATGTTGCTCATCAAATAGGCCAGAGAACAGCAATGAGGAATGTGTCCAAGACCTTCGCTGCGGTGACGTATCTCCTTGTTGGGGCGCTTCTGCTCGAGTGCTTCCCCATGCGGGCGCTTGCGCAGGGCGACCTGGCCGTCCGCAACGTGCGGTTCGAGATCAACGGAGAACTGATCCGGATCTATTATGATCTCAGTGGATCTCCTGACAAGCTCTACAGGGTGGCGGTCACCCTCCGGCGTCAAAGCGACCCGACGTTTTCGGCCGTTCCCCTCCATGTGTCCGGCGATCTCGGAGGGATTGTTTTGCCCGGCGACAAGAGACGGGTAACCTGGGATTTCCTGAAGGATTTCCCGGCAGGGCTTCCCGGCAATGATTATTACTTTGTGGTCGACGTCGAAGCGCCGCAATCGGAAGGCCTGAGCTCGTGGTGGTATGTTGGCGGTGGGGCCGTCGTGCTCGGGGGACTGATTGCATTGCTGGCGCATGGCAGCACGACGCAGCCACCGCTGCCGCCGGACAATTTCCCAACCCCCCCACAGAGGCCGTGACAATCCTGTAATGCGGAGTCTGCAATGAACATCTCTTTGAAGCGAAGTGCTGCCATCGGAATGGTTCTCGTCTGTGTCCCGACGGTGCTGTGGGGGCAAAGGGTTTCAGGGCAGAGCCCGACGGGGGCGTTGCCGCTTGCGCCTTCGGACAGCGCCCACATCGCGAGTGTGTTGAAGAACCGGGCGTTGCTCTTCGACATGCAGTTCACCACCCCTTCGGGAGAGAAATTCCTTACCGGCAGGGAGACAGGAAGGCTCAGACTGTCGATCACCAACACAAGCGAAGTGGTCGTCCGGAACGTCCGCGCGAAGATCGTCCCCATCGATAGGCCGATCGGGGTGACCTTCAATGATTCGATCGAAGTTGGAGACATTCCTCCTGGGCAGAGTCAGTACGCGATCTTCTATTTGAATGCCACGGAGGATGTGCCGGACCAGGTCGTGACCCTGGGGGTCGAGGTCCATCAGCTGATCGGGCAGGAGCCGGATCCCCGACTCCTGACATTTGAAACGAAGGCAAAGCGAAAGTAGCCTACGACGCCTGGTCGGGTGAGGAAGGCGGAAAGAGTTCGGCGGAAAGGTTGCGCATTCGACGGTCGAGGAGTGCAATCGACCGGAAAAACCGGAAGATGCATGCCACAAGAAGAACATATGACATCAGTGCCGCAAAGAGCGTCACGTTGAACACTCCATTGGCCGGGGGAAAAACAACCGGTAGTTGAAAGAAACATACAAAAGCTGTTTCTTCCTGTCAAGTCCAGAGCTATTTTCCGCGTGATGATCGGCCTCCCCCTTTCACCGGATTGAAGTCAAGGTTGGGCATATCTGCGAATCCTGTGCGTGTCGACTGCGAGTTTCGCGATGTGCGGGCTGAGTGAATTACACCTAAGAGGTATTGCTATGGATCTCGGAATTCGCGCGCGTGGTTCCCATTCTGGTTCTCAAGAACGGAAACTTCAGGATTATTTCGCCATTATCTCCCGAGGGCGATGGATCATCCTGGGGGCGCTGGGAGCCGGTGTTGTTCTCGCGTTTATCATCAACAAGGTTGTGGACCCCGTGTATCGGGCAAGCGCGCAGGTCCTCATCAATACGCGCGAGCTCCAGTCCACGATCTTCCTCGACGCCGTGCGGCCCGACGGGATGAAAAACATCACACAGAATGAACTGCAGATGTTGAATTCCACCTCCCTCGCGGATACGGTCGCCCAACGCCTGCTTGAAATCCGGTACGTTGATCGCCAGAACAAACGCCTCCTTCCCATTATCCAGTATGGCAAAGGGGACCAGTTCCCCGATTCCGTGATGTCGCTGCGCGAGATCTCCGGTCGGCTGAGCGGCGATGTGGACTTCGACCCGGTTCGGGAATCGGATGTGATCACCATTTCCGCGAAGAGTAAGGACCCCGTCGAATCGTCCGTCATTGCGAATACCTACGCCGAAGCATACCGGGACCGGAATATCTATCTCAGCAGGACGAAGACGCGGTCGTTCCGGGAGTTCCTTGATGAACAGGCAAATGAGAAGCGGAAGGAACTCAACCAGACCGAGGCGAGCCTCCAGACCTTCATGGAGAAGAAGGGGATCGTTTCTCTCGATGAAGAGTCGAAGAATGTCATTGAGAAACTCTCAGAACTCGAAGCGAATCGTGATGCCGCGAATATTCAGGTGCAGGAACTGTCAAAAGAACTCTCGTCGTATGAAGAGCAACTCCCCCAGCAGGAGACAAATGCTGCACGATCCATGGGAGAGGCAAACGATCCGTATATCAAGCTTCTGCAGGAACAGATTGCAAAGCTCGAAGTCCAGCGGGATGTGACCGTCGCGCAGAATCCGTCGTCGATGGGACGGGATATCCTGAACGAAAAAGTGAAGGAAATTGACCTGCAGATCCAGGCCCTGACGGCGAAACTGCAGAAACGCACCGACGCCTTCCTCCGAAACCTGGGGCCATCGCAGGGTGGAGAAGGGATGTCCGCAACAAGCTATTTGCAGAACATCAAGCAACAGATTATTGAGACCCAGGTGAAGCTGCAGGCACTGCAAGCGAAGAAGCGGGCGCTCGACGAGGTGATTAAACAGTACGAGGTGCAATTTGATCGGATCCCTCAAACGAGCATGGACCTTGCAAAATTGCAGCGAACGCGGCAGAGTGATGAGAAACTCTTTCTCGTTCTTCAGGAAAAGTACAACGAAGCAAATATCACCGAGCAATCGAATATCGGCTACATCGAAATCATCGAACCCGCGGCCATCCCATTGCGTCCGTCGAGCCCCAAGCAACTCGTCAACATGCTCCTCGGCGCGATCTTCGGTCTTGCCATCGGGCTTGGCTTTGTCTTCCTGAAGGAATACACCGATGTGCGCGTGCAGACCGTCGACGACCTGAAGCGGCGGGGGATGAAAGTGATTGCGACTGTCGCGACGATGAACTCGAGCGTCGAGAACTTCGATGCGATTGCCAAGGATAAGGTGGGGAAGAAGGGACTCGATCCGCATATCATCATGCACTATTATCCCTTCTCGCCCGTTGCGGAATCGTACCGTCAGTTGCGGACCAACCTGCAGTTCGCCCATGAAGCCATCGCTCCGAAGGTCCTCATGGTCTCGAGCCCCATGCCCGGGGAAGGAAAGTCCACGACGGTCGCGAATCTCGCCATCGCCTTTGCCCAATCCGGACGGAAGGTCCTCCTGATCGACGCCGACCTTCGCAAGCCGACAGCCGATGCGTTGTTCGGCGTGCGGCGCGAACCCGGCTTGTCGGACATCCTCTCGGGGACGGCAACCGTTCAGGCGGCTCTTCAACCCACCGCTGTCGAGAACCTGAGCATTATCCCCTGTGGAGTTATTCCACCGAACCCGTCGGAAATCCTCGGGTCCGAGAAGATGCGCCAGCTTGTCGCCGAGTTCAAGGAGAAGTACGACATCGTGCTCTTCGATTCCTCTCCGGTCCTCGCAGTGACCGATCCGGCGATTCTCGCCACGCTCGCCGACGGAGTCATTCTCGTCATTTCGGCCGGGACATCCCGCGTGCAGAACCTGGAGCACGCGAATGAAATTCTCGCCAATGTCGGCGGTCAGTTGATCGGAGTGGTCCTCAACAACCTGGATCAGCGGCACTCGTACGGTTTTGGCTATCGCAGCACGTACGCGCAGCGGTACGGGCATCAGACTCCGCAGTACGGCAAGAAGGGAACTGCCGTCGAAAATGAAAAGTCCGGCGGAAATGGAAAGGGGAGATCCTGACCACTCCGCACATGTTTTCACCCGGTGCCGCCGAATTCCGGCGGGCGAGTGATCGTCACCAGTCATGAGATCGCTGTTTCGGCGTTCGTCGCAACAGCGGCGGCATTCACCTATTTCAAGAGGCGCACCTACTATGAAACCGTTGAACGCAACCATATTCCTGGGAGCCTTTGTCTGCACTCTCGTGTTTTCCGGCCTTGCCCACGCCCAAATGGAGGGCAATCTCGGATCCGGACTCGGGTTCACAGGGTCGTCTCAGGCAGCGTACTACCTGATTTCAAAGTCAGGCGAAATCACCATGCCGGTCAATCTCTGGGGGTTCGTGAAAAACCCCGGAAGGTATGAAATCCCCATCTCAACCGACCTGGTTCAGCTCCTCTCGTATGCGGGTGGTCCGCTCCCGGACGCTGACATGGGATCAGTAAAAGTCACCCGCATTATCCAGCGGGACAATCAGGTCAGAAAGGTGGAATACACCGTCAATCTCAATCATCTCGAACGCCTCGATGCGCTGTCTCTCTCTCTTGAAGCGGGAGATACGATCTATATCGACGCGCTGACGTTCCAGGTCAAGGATATCGTTAATATTATCACGACTGCGGCCATCATTACGGGATCCGTTGCGAGTGTGATATATGCTTCGAGGCATTAGACCAATTCGCCCCTCGTCGTACCGTGAAGGCGTTGATTCGGAGTTGACCTCTTCTCCGACCCAGCAGGGGAAAGGTGCATATTTCGTTGTGAAGAGCAATGGGTACATCCTTGCGTGAAGTATTTCTAGAAATCCATATCTAGAGAAGGGCAATGCGGTTCAGGATCGTTCTCTTCTTTGCTGTACTCTTGTTTCAATCGCTTTCGGGTCTTGTTGCAACGGAATTCATGCCTTCCTTGCTTTATTCCTTCCGTCTTGCAGGACTAGGTGGGGACGCGATCATGATCGGACTCGGTGCGATCGTGCTCTTCCGCAACCGGGGGTATTATGGTGCAAAGGCCTTCCTCCTGTTTAGTTTCGTCTCATTGGTGACGATCCTCTATAACGCCGACAGTCTCGGAATCGTTGCGCAACTGAACGGGTTGCGCCAGCCATTCCCATTTCTGGGAGCGCTCGTCTTTGTTCATGACATTGCCAGCAGTGACCGATGGGCCTCGTTTTCCAAATGGTTCACTCGCTTTCTCATTGGCTATGCGCTGATACAAATTCCGGTTTCCATTTGGCAGTACTTGAAATATGGCGCGGGCGACCCCGTCGGGGGAACCTATGGATTGACGGGGGGCAGCGGGCTGGTGACGCAGCAAGCATTCCTCATTAGTTTCTACCTAATATCGTGCTTAGCTGTGTTGCCGGACGGGTCAGGCTTCGTTATCAGGCGGGCTGTTCCTTACTTTGCTCTTCTCATTCCATGTGCGCTGAATGAGACAAAGATCTCCTTCGTTTTGCTTCCCGTATGCGTAGTTTTGTTGTCGGTGACACGGAAGCACTGGTACAAGACCATCCCCTTCCTTCTTATCGGCGGCGTTTTGATCTACCTTCTCAATTTCTATTACAGCAAGACTGCTGAGGACACCTCCAAGATCCTCGATGCTCGCTTCGCCGAGAAGTATCTGTATTACGACGTTCAGGAAGGAGAAGATCTTCCGCGGTTTGCGAGATTTCCTATTATGTTTCGCCTTATGGACTACGATCCAATCTCAATTTCCGTTGGGTTGGGCTATGGCTTATTCTTGGGCAATGATATCCTCGGAACTACACGGCTAACCCGATCTCTGACGTATCTCCAGGGATCCAAGATTCTCCTCTTCACAACATGGATCCAAGGAGGGCTCCTTTCCGTACTTATTCTGGGTTTTGCCTCAATGATTTTCATTCGGTCTCCGTACGTTAAGTCCTTTACCGATCGTCGATTTGCGTATTTCCTTCTATTCAGTGTAGCGCTTTCCTGGGTGTACAATGAGGCATTTCTGGATCGGGCATTTGCGCCCATGTTCGCCTATCTCATTGTGTGGACAGAATTAGGCGGAAGGTTTGGGGAAAATACAGAAAGAAGCCCGGGACTCACTGTATCGGCTGAATCGCTTGCGGTCGATTCCAAGGAGTCACTCGAAGGATGAAGAGACTCCTCATCCTCAATCAACATCAATTCGGCTACCTCACCGATTCGTATGCGTGGTGCAAGTACCTGGCGAAGGACTGGGATGTCACCTACCTTGGTTGGGACCACGGAGAAAAACGGGTCGACCTCGAAGGGGTGAAAATCGAATACATTTCCCGGCGCGGGAGCAAACCTGTCCGACTCATGCGGTACATCCTCGCGGGGATCGCGCGGCTCAGACAGAAGTCGTACGACGCTGTCATTGTCGTGTATTTCACCGGCGCATCGCTCTTCCTGCCGTGGGTACCGAGGGCGCGGACGATGATCGATGTCCGCACGGGCTCGGATCGACCCGGATGGCTGCGCAGGGAATTCGAAAACCTTCTTCTCCGGATCGAATGTCTCCTCTATCGCGAACGATCCATTGTGTCCGAAAGTCTTCACCGGTTCCTCTCCCTCGGCAGGACACGGTTCCTGGTCCTTCCCCTGGGAGGTGAGAAGATGGAGGTGCCGCCGAAAACGTTCGACGGGATCCGCCTCTTCTACGTCGGCACCCTCAACTACCGCAGCATTCACGAAACTGTCCTGGGACTTGACCGCTGGTGGATCGCCCATCGGCCGACGATTTCCGTTTCGTATGACATCGTCGGCAGCGGGAGCGAAGAAGAGGAAACTGCCCTCCGTGCGGCAATCGAGAGCAGCCCCCTCCGCGGATCGATCCGTTTTCATGGACGGCTCCCGAACGCTGAAATCAAACCGTATCTGACAGAACTGCAACGTCGGCGTCGCCTATGTCCCCAAGACTCCGTTCTACGATTGTCAGCCTTCCACCAAGGTCTTTGAATACCTGCTGGCGGGCATGCCGGTGATAGCAACGAGCACCACTGAAAACGCCTGCGTGATCGACAGCGCGAATGGCGTGTTGATTGAAGACTCGGTCGAAGGGTTCAGTCAGGGTCTCGAAGCGATCGCAGGCAGGTTGTCCGGCTATTCTTCCGTTGCGATCGCGGCGGCAAGTCAACGATATTCATGGGAGGACATCGTCGCACATGTTCTCGCCCCCAAACTCGATGCCCTGGCAGGTGCTCCATCGTCCGCCCGGGTCTCGGTGCATGAACCGAGCATAGTACAGCGATAACGCAGGACGAGCAGCGGACAAACGGACAAGCATGGACTTTCATTTCTCCACCAGGTTGAAGGCCGGGTACAAGAAGATCATGAAGGACATGCCCCCTCCGCTCCGAAGGGCGGTCGGACTGGTGGACTATGTCCGAACGCGGAAGGTCAAAACCTATCGCGATCCGGTACAGCATCCTCGTGAACGGTTGGAACGCGGTGCCGTGACATTTTCGCTGGATTTCGAATTGGCCTGGGCGTGGCAATATGCGTTGCGCGGAGATATTGATTTCGTTTCCATCGGCATGCGGGAGCGGGAACAGGTCCCCCTCATCCTCGGCCTCCACGATGACTATCACATTCCTTCAACCTGGGCCACGGTCGGTCATCTGTTCCTTCACTCGTGCTCGAGGGATGCCTCAGGGCAGGCGCACCCGGAAATTCCTCCCGTCCCGCCGTTTCGGACGGAAAACTGGGCGTACGACGGCGGGGATTGGTTCAGAAACGATCCATGCTCGGACGTCCGGAAGGGGCCGGCGTGGTATGCCCCCGACCTGATCGAAAAAATTCTCAATGCGAAAGTCTCGCACGAAATCGGATGCCACGGATTCTCCCATATCGGGCTCGGGCCATACTGCCCCGACGAAGTTGTCCGGGCGGAAATCCGCGCCTGTGCGGAGGCAATGAAGCCCTACGGCCTGGCCCCGACAACGCTCGTCTTCCCAGGCAATTCCGAGGGTCATTATGATATCCTGGCCGCCGAAGGCGTCCGCGCTGTTCGGTCCTTCCCTGACCCTTCTGTGCGCGTGTCTCTGCCGGTCCGACGTGCCGATGGGCTTGTGGGCGGTGCATTCGTCTTCCGGCCTTGAGCGTGGAGTAGGTTGGACCATAGAAGAACGGCTCTCACGGTTGAAACGGTATATCGACGTCGCGGTGCGCGAAAAACTCGCGGCGCACTTCTGGTATCATCCCTCCATGGATCGGCTGGAAATCCAGCAGCTGTTGACACCTTGCTGGCCTACTGCGCGACCAGGAGAGAGCACGGCGACCTCGCGATCCAGACGATGCGCGACCTGGTCGCAACAGTGGAGAATTCCGTCGTATCTCGGTCTGACTAAGTTTCGATCGAGTACGCCAACGGGTGTTTGGTGGGGATTGTGAGCACGGACACGCGAAATTTTGATCCGTTGCCGTAGGATATATCCGGGATGGTCTTTCGGTCTGGGGCTCTCTGCAACGGTCGAGCCCGTGTCTGACACCCTTCCAACGGCCGGCTCTGTCGGAATTTCTGGGACATGATCGATCGCAGGCAATGCAAACCGAACCGTCCGGACCCAAGGATCCCCCGATTCGAATCCTTGTCAGTGAAGTCAACCCGCTCCGTGCGGGCGGCATCTATGCCACCGAGGGGCCGTTTCTCGAGGAACTCCGCCGGCGGCCTTCGTCCATGTCGCAACGTTCCCTTACGGGGGACTGTCGGAACGCGAGTCACGCATTCGCAAATCCCTCCGGTTAGTGTTGGATCTGATTCGCTTCGCTGTCGCAATTCACCGGGAACATCCCGACATTGTCCACCTGAACTCGGCATTCGACAGCCGGGCGCTCGTTCGGGATACGGGGTATGCGCTTCTTGCCCCACTGATGGGGACGAGGCTCTTTGTCAAGTACCATGGATCGAACAGGAATCTCGCGCAACGACCTTCGGGACTGAAGCGCAAGCTCATTGAATATGTGATTCGCCGGGCCCAGCTGGTAGGGGTCCTCTCGTCCGAGGAGCGCGAGAACTTTCTCCGGGGCGGACATCCGGCAGTCAAATTCGTCGTCGTGAAGAACGCCGTGAATGTTGAACGCTTTTCAGGACCGCGTTCCGAGACGTCAGGGCCCGGGAGGGTGCTTTTCATGGCGAGGTTCATCCCATCTAAGGGACTCCTGGATGTCATCAGGGCCATGCGGATCATCACTGAACGCGGCGTGCCTGTTCACCTTCGTTGCGTCGGTGATGGCAAGGAGATGGAATCAGCCAGACAACTGGTGCAATCGCTCGGTCTCAAGGGAATCGTCACCTTCGAAGGGTATGTGCCGGAGCCCCAGACGACGAAGTACTATCTTTCTTCCGATGTGCTGGTCTTGCCGACACGTACTGAGGGGTTCTCGATGACGATTTTTCAGGCGGTCGCGTCGGGCTTACCGGTTGTGACGACGAGAATCCGGGCCGCGGCCGATTACCTTTCTGAACCCGACAACTGTCTCTGGATCGAAGCGGGTAACGAGAAAATCCTGGCGGACAAAGTGATTGAAGTGCTCGACTCATCCTGACCTCCGTTCACGAATGGGGGATGAACAATCGAATTCTGGCAGGGACGTTCACGCCTGCGCACATCGTCGACGAATATTTGGCCATGTATCGTCAACACAGTTGCCACAATTGAACCACACGAGGAGGGATTCGCCATCGCAGCCATGGACAATATAGGTGCCCGAAAACCGAATGGCGTGGTCAGCCAATCCACCCCTGCGGAAAGCGGCCGATTGGTGAGACCCGCACCACAATTTGTCGCTGAAATCTCGGACCCATCGCTGGATCTCCGCGGATACGTCGTCGTCGACGCGACTATCAACGGGCACGCGTGCGGAGGCCTGAGACTTGCCGCCGACGTCAGCCGCGACCACGTTGCCTTGCTGGCGAGGGGGATGACGCTGAAGTATGGATTCAGCGGGATGACCCAGGGCGGCGCGAAAGCAGGGATCGTCGGGGATCCCGAAATGCCCTCCGCGCGCAAGCGAATCCTGCTGCGCCGATTTGGAGAGCTGATCGCCCCGATGCTCCGAACCGGATACTATATTTCCGGGCCGGATATGAGCGTCTCCCACGACGATATCGACGAGCTCCTCCAGGGGGCTGGACTCAAAGTCCCACGCGGCCGTCGCAAGAAAGGAAAGAAGTCGGGTCTCTTTACCGCGATGGCCGTCATGATCGCCGCCGAAGCCGCCGCCGCAGAGAAAAAGATCGATCTCGCGAAATCGCGGATCGCAATTGAAGGCTTCGGTTCGGTCGGCAGCTCCCTGGCTTGGCTCATGACGCACAAGTGCGGCACAAAGGTGGTGGCGATTTCCACGACGCTGGGAGCGATCTATAATCGCAACGGGCTTGACTTGAACCGGCTGTCCGATCTGCGGGCCCGCTACGGGAATGAAGTCGTTCTCCACTACGATGACGCGGAACGGATCGAGAATGACGACTTGCCGACTCTGGACGTCGAGGTTCTTTCCCCCTGTGCACGCCAGTTCTGTATCGGAGCCCATAACGCTTCCCGGATTCTGGCACCGATCGTTGCGCCGGGAGCGAACAACCCCGTCAGCGACGAGGCGGAAGCAATTCTCCACCGTCGAGGGATCCTCTCCATCCCCTACTATGCGGCAAACTGCGGTGGCGTCATCGGGAACAGAATGGAAGTGCTGGGTGTCTCGGATATGTACATCGAGGGGTATCTCCAGGTTCATAACGCCGGCAGGATCAGGCAGCTGATCCAGCGGTCCTTGTCAAGCGACATTCCGATGGCAGCACTCGCAGAAGAGTATGCATTCCGCAGGTTTGCTGAAACCAAGCAGAATGCAGAGCGATTCCACGGAGTTTCGCGCTTCTATTCTGCCGGGCTCCAGGTTGTTCGGCATGGATGGCTCCCCGAAGGGCTGCTCCGGCTCATGGCGCCCCTGTATTTTGAACGTGGGACGGAACGGGATCAATCCATCGAGAGCTATCTCGCTTGAACTATCCTCGAGGAGCCTACCCATGCCCCATTTGACCGCCCCCTCGGCAGGAACACTCCTGTCGTATGTCGCATGGAGCGCGTATCTGTCGGCGAAGGCCTTCGCGGTCAATCGCATCAAGTTCGGCCGGGAATTCAACACGAGGAGAGCGGAGCTCGACCAAAGTCAACGGTTTTCGCAATCTCAGCTGGAATCCCTTCAAGATGAGAAGCTTCACAATCTCATCGGGCATGCCTACAAAAATGTTCCGTACTATCGCCGGCTCCTTGACCAGCTGCATCTTACGCCTGCCGACATCCGCACGACGAAGGATCTGAAGAAACTTCCCATTCTCACCAAGGAGATTCTTCGGTCTCAAAGCGATCAGTTGATCGCACGCAACATCCCCAGAGCAGCGCTTGCATCCGGGTGGACGACCGGGTCCACCGGGACGCCGATCAACGCCGTGCGCGACAAGCGATCGATCGTCTTTGAAAGTTCAGCAATATGGCGTCAACGGACGCTGGCCGGGGTACATCCTGATGATCGAAAAGCCGCCGTGTGGGGCACAATTTGGAATGATACCATCGTGCCGTCGACGCAAAATCGCCCCCCGTACTGGCGGTACAATGCGGCCGACAGACAATTGCTCTTTTCCTATTATCATATGTCGGAAGCGACCCTCCCCCTGTACTTGGAGCGCCTAAGGAGATTTCGCCCTGATTTCATCGAAGGATTTCCATCGACCTTGCTCCTTCTCGCGGAATTCATAGATAAAAATGCTGATCGTGATCCCGATGAAGGCGGTATTTACCTCTTCGGAGCGCCTCTACGATGTGCACAGGGCTGTCATCGAGAAGAGCTTCCACGCGAAGGTTTTTGATCTCTATGGCCAGTCAGAACGGGTGGTTCTTGCGACTGAATGTGAGCATCATTCAGGTCTTCATGTGAACCCCGAATACGGAATCATGGAACTTCTCCAGAATGGAGAGGATATAGTCCCCGGGGAATCTGGAGAAATAATTGGAACGGGATTAAACAACTATGGCATGCCGCTCATCAGATACAGAACGGGGGACGTCGCGACCTTGGCCGACAAGCCTTGTCCGTGCGGGCGGGCGACCGACACTTCTGAAGCATATTGAGGGGCGAAGCGCCGATCTTATCGTTACCCCGGACGGGCGTATCGTGCCCGGCAATGGACTGATGATGGCCCTCCATGGCATCGGGAATGTCTCCCGAACCCAGATTGTGCAAGAAGCGCCGGATCACCTGATCGTCCGTGTGGTCCAGGAAGATCCGAAGGCGGGAATCGACAGTCGAACGATTATCCAGAACCTTCGGACGTGCGTTGGAGAAAGGGTACGGATCGAAGTTGAGTCTGTCGAGTCAATTGACGATCACGGACGTCCGAAGCTCCGGTGGGTCGTTTCCAAAATTCCAAACGGATACAGTGCGAATGCCGTCCTCCATTCATGATGGCCTTCTTGTCAAAGGCCGCTGTGTGAACACTCCATACCGGGCAGGATCAGAAAGTGTGATGCATGGCGATGCCGCATAAAGGCTACGACGGGGATCGGGGACGCCTCAGTTGTTCTCATCGGATCCCTTTCCACGACAACGCCCGGCGCGATTGCGACGATCACGCAGGCGTTCATCAACGGGCTGGGCGATCGGTACCGATTCGTCGCACATTATGCGAATCGAAAGTACGGCGGCGAACGCCCGTCGGCCCTGAATCCGATCAATCTCCTGTATTTTGTCAAGCATTTTCTGTTGTGGCTCGGCCGGTCGATTCTGTACCGCCCGGCCATTGCACACTATCCGTTGGGCTCGTTCTGGAACCTTGAGAAGAGCCTTCTGTTTCTGAAGGCGGCCCGGTTGTGTGGGGCGAGGACGGTCGGCCATCTGCACTCGGGGGCATTCGTGAATTTCTGGAAGAGTGCACCGATGTGGCGCAAGAGGATGGCAAAGAGCGAAATTGCCGCCCTTGCGGCGGTCATCGTCCTGAGCGATGGATGGAAAGAGCGCGTCCATACAGAAGTGGGAATCGATCTTCAGCGAATCCGTGTTGTCAACAATCCTATTGATGAGGAATTTGAGGCTGCCGCGCTACAAATGTCCGCCAGCAGACCGGGAACGTGAGATCCTCTACCTTGGTGCATTCTCGAAAAACAAGGGGGCCTTTGACGCTATCGAAGGGTTTGCCCGGGCACGCAACGCCAATGGTTGGAAGCTCGTTCTTGCCGGGCCGGAACGGGAACCACGCGGATACGAGAACGCCGCATGCGCTTGCCGAGAGGCTTGGCGTCGCGGATCGCGTCGAACTCCTCGATGGGGCCTGGGGCAAGGAGAAGATCGAGCTCTTCCGTCGCGCTGCGATTCTCTTCTTCCCGAGCCATTTTGAGAACTTCCCTCTTGTCGCCCTCGAAGCGGCTGCAGCGGCGATGCCGATTCTCTCGACACCAGTGGGCGCGCTCCCGGAATTCTTTACGGAAGGACGCTCTGCACTTTTCGTCCCTGTCGGAGCCATCGATTCCATGGCGAACGCGATTGATCGCCTCATTCGAAGATCGGAATCTGCGGGAACAGCTCGGCATCGCGGCGAGGGTCAGTGTTTCAATGAGAAGCTCTCTCGCTCCCGCATTATGGCTTCGCTGGATTCTGTCTACCAGGACGTCCTTCACAATCGAATTTGAAAGGCAGGTTCCCGAACGATTCCATGCATCTGCGCTGGTACCTCCGCCGCCTTTCGCTGATGTCTCCCCCGGAGATCGTCTACCGCGCCTGGTCGTTTGTGCGCGTTCGATGCATGAAATTCGCCTATCATTTGGGATTGCAACGCTCCGGGCGGACGGCCGGCGATCGGGAATTCCGCAACGCTGTTTCCCCATCTTGGAAGCAGGGAACGGGTCGCGGATGTCGCGAAGAATTTGTACCACTGGACCCGCGGCCCGTGCCGATCGCATACTTGCGCATGAGTTCTCTTTCTTCGCCTTTCAAGGAAAGGACTTCGGAGAGACAATCCAGTGGAACCGGGATTACCTGCATGGAATCGTCGCTCCATTGCAGTACGGCCCGACGATGGATTATCGGGACATTACGCTTTGTGGCGATATTAAGTATCTTTGGGAGCCGAATCGTTTTCTCCATCTTCCCGAATTGGCAAAAGCATACTATCTGACCGGGGAGGCGAAGTACGGCGACGAAGTCCTGCGTCAAGTCGATTCCTGGATCGAAGCGTGCCCGTATCCCCTCGGGGCAAATTGGGCAAGCGCGCTCGAAGTCGCGATCCGGCTCATCAACTGGTGCATTGCGCATGAATTTCTCTCCGTTGCGCCGGGAGATGTCCTCGACAGGAACGCGGATCAGTACCAGCATTGGATGCGGTCTATTCGTCACCACCTGCACTATTTGAAGGGACACCGATCGCGATATTCTTCGGCGAATAATCACCTGATCGGCGAACTTGCCGGGGACTTCATCGGGTCCGTTTGCTTTTCTGTTCCGGGAGCTACGGATCGGCGGGCGGAAATCCGGGATCGACTGGAAGCCGAGGCGGTGCGTCAGCACTGGCCGGACGGAGTAAACAAGGAACAGGCAGTCCGTTACCAGGCATTCGTGTTCGAATTCCTCCTCCTTGCGGGGATAGTTGGAACACGGAACGGTGTTCCCTTTGGCAGGGAGTATTGGGACACGCTCGAGCGGTCGGCGGAATTCATCGAGTCCCTGAACCGCCATTTTGGTTCCGTGCCCGTGCTCGGTGATGACGATGACGGGAAAGTCATCGCCCTCGACGAATCGCCTGATATCTACCGGACAATGCTTGCCGAGGCTGCGCGATTGACCGGACGGGAATGTTCCGGCTCCGTCCGCGCAGACTCTTCAGAGCAGGCGTTCTGGCTCCTCGGGGACGGCCCTGCCCTGATTCCCGGGCGCAGACGGGCCCGCCGCACCAAGGACGGCGTTCCCGGAGGGGGGCTGTATTTGCTGAAAGGCGGAGACGCAACGTTGCTTTTTGATTGTGGCCCGCTCGGGTATCTATCGCTCGCCGCGCACGGCCATGCCGATGCACTCGGCATCGTCCTTTCGTACAAGGGAGTGCCGTTCCTTGTTGATTCGGGGACGTTCGCATACCATACCCACAGGGAATGGCGCGACTACTTCCGGGGGACCTTCGCCCACAACACGATCAGGGTCGACGGCCAGGACCAGTCGGTGATCGGGGGAAATTTCATGTGGCTGCAGAAGGCCCGGGCGCGGCTCCTGAAGGCGGAACAGGATGTTCTTGCCGGATCGCACGACGGCTATACGCGACTGGATGACCCGGTAACGCACACGCGCGAAATCACATTTGATCGGGAGGCGAACGCGTTCTTCGTGACAGACCTACTGGACGGAAAGGGAAGGCATACGTTCGATCTCACGTTCACGTTTTCACCCGAGTGTCGCTGCACCTCCGACGGCGGAGCGGTGTATCTGCGGAACGGTGGGGTGTCCCTGTCGCTTCTTGGCGACCGGTCTCTGGGTTCCCCCCGGCTTCTCACGGGCTCAATGGAGCCGATCGGGCGGCTGGTTTTCACCGGGCCTTGATCGGAAGACCGTTGCAACAACAGCGTGTTGGAGCGGGACAATGGAGGGAGCAAAGCGAATGACAACCAGGATCCAACTCGAACCTCAATAGGTTAGGAATGAACATCTCGGTATTTGGCCTCGGATACGTCGGCGCTGTATCGTGCGGGTGTCTCGCGAAACAGGGACACACGGTGATCGGTGTTGACGTAGCGCAAGTCAAGGTAGACATGATCAATGCCGGTCGCTCGCCGGTGGTGGAACCCGAAATTGATGAGTTGATGCAAAAAGGTGTCGCCTCGGGAAAGATTCGTGCGGTGACGGATGCGATGGCGGCCATCAGCGAGACGGAGGTCTCTTTCATTTCCGTCGGGACTCCTTCGCAGCCGAACGGCAATATCGAGTTGCGCTATATCCGGCAGGTGTGCATTGAGGTCGGTCAGGCGCTGAAAAAGAAAGCGGCGCCGCATCTGGTCGTCGTGCGGAGCACCATGCTCCCGGGAAGCATGCGCGGGCTCGTCATCCCGACACTGGAGGAATATTCGGGGCGGAAGGCCGGGACAGATTTTGGCGTCTGTTTCAATCCAGAGTTCCTGAGGGAAGGCACGTCGGTGTACGACTTTTTCAATCCGCCGAAAACGGTCATTGGCGCTGACGACCCGCGCAGTGCCGCGCGTCTCCGTGAAATTTATGCGGGATTGCCGGGTCCGGTGTTTGAGACTTCGATCGAAGTCGGCGAAATGGTGAAGTATGCCGACAACAATTTCCATGCGGTCAAGATTACGTTTGCCAACGAGATCGGGTTGTTGTGCAAATCCCTCGGCATCGACAGCCACAAGGTCATGGACATCTTTTGCGAGGACAGGAAACTCAACATTTCGTCGTATTACCTGAGACCGGGATTTGCGTTCGGCGGCTCCTGTCTGCCTAAGGACGTCAACGCCCTGCTGTATCATGCAAAGAGAATGGATCTCGAAGTCCCTCTCCTGCAATCCCTGATCACCAGCAACCAAAAGCAAGTGGAGAATGTGGTCGCGCGCATTGCTGCAGTGGGCAAGAAGCGCGTCGGGTTCCTGGGATTCAGCTTCAAAGCGGGGACGGACGACCTGCGCGGAAGTCCCGTGGTCCAGGTGATCGAGACGCTTCTCGGCAAGGGACATACGGTTGCACTGTACGACCGGAACGTCCAGATCGCACGCCTCATTGGAGCAAACCAATCGTATGTGGAGCAGCATATCCCGCATATCGCGGCGTTAATGAAGAACACGGCGGAAGAGGTTGTTGCAGCGAGCGATGTCATCGTTGTGGGGAACAAGGGTGATGAGTTCCGCGAGATCATCGAGGCTGTTCCGGCAGGCAAACTCGTGATCGATCTCGTCCGTCTCGACAATGATTGGGTCACCAAGGGGAACTATATTGGACTCGCCTGGTAAACGCGTTCTCATCATCGTGGAGAATCTTCCCGTCCCATTTGATAAACGGGTCTGGAACGAAGCGACGACGCTGACGGCGGCGGGGTATACAGTTTCGGTGATCTGTCCCACAGGAACGGGATATGAATCGCGACACGAAATTGTCGAGAACATCGCTATCTATCGGCACCCTCTTCCGCTGGAAGGGAACGGGGCTCTGGGATATCTCCGCGAATACAGCGCAGCGCTCTGGTGGGAGTTCGTTCTCTCGTTCCGCGTCCTCCGCGAGCGGGGATTTGATGCGATCCATGCCTGCAATCCGCCCGACCTGATCTTCCTGATCGGTGGCTTCTACAAGCTGTTCGGGAAGAAGTTTCTGTTCGACCACCATGACATCAATCCGGAGCTCTACGAAGCGAAGTTCGGCCGCCGGGGCCTGTTGTACCGGGTCATCGTCTTTTGCGAACGATTGACCTTCAAGACGGCGGATCTTTCCATCGCGACGAACCAGTCCTATAAGGATATCGCGATCGCGCGTGGTGGGATGGATCCGCAGAACGTCTATATCGTTCGGAGCGGACCGAACCTCGAGAAATTCCGCCCCGTTGCCCCCCGGCAGGACCTCAAGAGTGGGTTCAGATACCTCGTCGGCTATGTGGGAGTGATGGGCAAACAGGAGGGAATCGACTATCTTCTGCGAGCGGTACAATCGATAGTTTGCGATAACGGGAGGCGCGATATTCTTTTCCTGCTGATCGGAAGCGGGACGGAATTCGAGACCCTGCAACAATACGCAAAGGATCTCGGTGTCGCGGACGTTGTCCGATTTACCGGCAGGATCTCCGACGAGGAAATGCTTTCGTATCTTTCCACAGCGGATGTCTGTGTCAATCCCGATGTCGCCTCCCCGATGAACGACAAATCCACGATGAACAAGATCATGGAATACATGGCGTTGCGAAAGCCGATCGTGCAATTCGACTTGACGGAGGGGCGAAGGTCTGCCGGCGACGCATCATTGTATGCACGGAAAAACGATGCGAGAGATTTTGCGGATAAAGTCCTCGAGCTTCTGGCCAATCCCGACCGACGCATCAGAATGGGATCCATGGGAAGGGAAAGAGTAGAAAGTGAACTTGCCTGGACGTATTCGGCAAAGGTTCTCCTGGAAGCGTATCGCACCCTGTTCTCACGATGACGAAATCCGATGAAAAGACAAAGGTTCCACGGACCGTGTGATACAGGACACCGCTTTTCACGGGCCGATCAGTATATTACCTCAGTGTCCAGAACAACTCTTCCCCGGAACAAGGCAGCCTTCCCTCGCCTCAGTCTACGTTCCAAAGGGTTGATCGCACGGTGGTTCTTCAGCGGTCCTGGATGTGAGCAGTGAAACGACTAATCGAAGACAGTCTAAACGTGGTTGTTTTTTCTTTTAGGAAATAGTATCTTTCGGCGACTCCGAACAATCCTTCGGATATTCGGGCGCCCGGCGATGATCATGAAGTACTTTGTGGTCCCTGGGGGTATGCAGATATGAGATCTCTCAAGAAACATCCACCGTACGCGTCGATCCTGCCTGTCCTTGACGGACTCACGATCCTGGCATGTTTGATCATGGCCATCGTTCTGAGAGGTCGGTCGTTTGCAGGCGAGTTTACGATTGTCGGCGAGCCGTTCGATACCGAACATATCTTCCTGTTCTTTTTCGCGGCAGGAAGTACGTTCATCTTCCGATATCTCAACCTCTACAAAATCAACGTCATCGTCAGCGTCGCCGATCAGATCATCCGGATCGTCAAGGCCCTGTCGTTCACCGTTCTTGCCATCGGCATCCTTTCGTTTTTTACACGCGCAACTTTTATTGTCGACAGCCGACTGGCAATGATCTATTTTGCCACGTCCACCTTCGCGCTCATGCTCGTCGGTCGCGTTGTGATCTTCCGGACACTCTTCCTCTTTCTGACCCGGACCCGTTTGTTCAAACGTTCCGTCCTCGTCGTGGGAGCGGGGACCAACGGAAGAAACCTCGTCGCGAATATCGATATCCATGACTATCTGGGTCTGACGGTCGTCGGGTTCCTCGACGATCATGTGTCGCCGGGGACGGTCGTCTACGACGGAGCAAAGGTCATCGGCGCCGTGTCGGAACTCCGCCAGATCACCGAGATCTTCGACGTCGATGAAATTCTGATCTGCCTGGAAAATGTCTCGCAGTCGCGCCTCTTCGAAGTGATCGAAGAGAGCATTAAGACGGACCGGAGTGTCAAGATCTCTTCACCGCTCTACGATGTCGTCCCGTCCCGGCTGGACATGGAAAAATACGGCGAGGTCGCTGTCGTGGCAGTGTCACGCTTTGGCCCGAGCCCTGTCTTTATCGCGTACAAGAGATCCTTCGACGCGATCTTCGCTTTCTTAGGCCTGTTTCTCCTGGTGCCCGTCTTTACCGCCATCGCCATCGCGATAAAGATGTCGTCCCGCGGGCCGGTGTTTTTCAAGCAGGTCCGGATCGGCAAGGATGGAAAACCGTTCGACTTCTACAAGTTCCGTTCGATGACCGTCGGGAGCGATTCTGATCCCAACCGCGAGCAGAAGTACGCGGAGTTGATCCGCGGTGAATACAAGGCAAACGAAGATGCGAGCGCGCCCCTGAAGATCGTTGACGAGGCCCGGGTGACGAAGATCGGCCGGTTCCTCCGGGTGACCAGCCTCGACGAGCTCCCGCAATTGTTCAACGTCCTGAAAGGGGACATGAGCCTTGTCGGACCACGCCCATGCCTTCCGTATGAGTGGAAGCACTACGAAGACTGGCATAAGAAGCGTCTCAGTGTTACCCCGGGCTGCACCGGGATGTGGCAGGTCGTCGGCCGGAGCAAAGTAAGTTTTCAGGACATGGTAGTCCTCGACCTCTTCTACAGCCAGAGCGTGTCATTCCATCTCGACCTTTGGCTACTGCTCAAAACCATCCCTGTCATGGTGTTCGGAAGGGGTGCCCGCTAGCCTTGCACGAATTCACCGGCGGACCCCTTCTCACCGATCCGCGTTCCGGGTCATCGATCCTGCAAACGATGTTCCTCCGTGTTCCTCTATCGCAACAACAGGAAGCACGTTCATGAAAGTCGCAATTCTTGCTGGCGGTGTCGGCACCCGCCTGGTAGAAGAGACTGAAGTCAAACCCAAACCGATGGTCGAAATCGGCGGGAGACCGATCCTCTGGCATATCATGCGTCACTATGCACAATACAAACTGAAAGAGTTTGTGATTGCGCTCGGCTATAAGGGCGAGGTCATCAAGAAGTACATGGTGGACTATGCGAACCTGAGCAGCAATCTGACCGTCAATCTCGGTTCGGGGAAGGTCACGCCCCACGGCGGCATGCGACCGGACTGGACAGTGGAACTGGTGGACACCGGCGTCTCGACTCTGACGGGCGGAAGGATCAAGAGACTTGCCCCGTATATCGGCAAAGAGACCTTCATGCTGACCTGGGGAGACGGTGTCTCTGATGTCAACTTGAATGACCTGCTTGCGTTCCACCGTCGCCACGGCAAATTTGCGACACTGACCGCCGTTCGCCCTCCGGCCCGTTTCGGCCACCTCGTCTTCGAAGGAGACCAGGTGTCACAGTTCTCCGAAAAGCCGCAGACGATGGAGGGGTGGATCAACGGGGCGTTCTTTGTCCTGGAGCCGAAGGTGTTCGACTACATCGACGGCGATGATACACAGTGGGAACGGGAACCGATGGAACGTCTGGCCGCCGACGGCCAGCTCATGGCCTATCGCCATAATTCGTTCTGGCAGTGTATGGACACATTGCGAGACAAACGCCTGCTGGAGGAACTCTGGCAAAGCGGCAAAGCACCTTGGAAAACCTGGGAGGATTGATATGCGCGTTCTGGTCACCGGCCACAGCGGCTATATCGGGACCGTGATGGTTCCGATGCTTCTCGAAGATGGACATGACGTCGTCGGTTTCGACAGCGATCTGTTCGAGAACTCCACCTTTGGCGACGGAATCGTCGACGTCCCTTCGATCAGAAAAGATATCCGCGATGCTACGATCGATGATGTGAAGGGATTCGATGGGATCATCCACCTCGCCGGCTTGTCGAACGATCCGCTCGGCGATCTGAACCCGCAACTGACGTACGAGATCAATCATCTCGCTTCTGTCCGCCTGGCCACACTTGCGAAGGAGGCCGGCGTTCCGCGATTCATATTCTCCTCCTCCTGCAGCAATTACGGCGCCGGCGGCGAAGATCTGTTGAACGAAGAATCCGCCTTCCACCCGGTAACGCCGTATGGGATTTCCAAGGTGAAGGTTGAACAGGATGTGTCGAAGCTTGCCTCCAAGACCTTCAGCCCGACGTTTCTTCGCAATGCCACAGCCTTTGGAGTGTCCCCGCGTCTCCGTTTTGACCTGGTGCTGAACAACCTCGTCGCATGGGCGTTCACGACCGGCAAAGTCTTCATCAAGAGCGACGGGACGCCGTGGCGTCCGATTGTCCATATCGCCGACATTTCACGCGCGTTCATCGCGGTGCTCGATGCCCCCCGCGAGGTCGTGCATAACGTGGCGTTCAACGTGGCACGAAACGAAGACAACTACCGCATCCGCGAGCTGGCCGACATCGTGAAGGAAACCGTACCGAATTGCACGATTGAATACGCCAAGGACGCGGGACCGGACAAGCGGTGCTACCGTGTGGACAGCAGCAAGATCATGCGTACCCTCCCTGCGTTCAAGCCGGTGTGGAATGCGCGCAAAGGCGCACAGGAGCTCTACAACGCTTACCAGCGGATCGGACTGCAACTCGGAGATTTCGAGGGACCGAAGTACAAACGCATTGATCATATCAAACAGCTTCTAAGCTCGGGCCGGCTGACTCCCGATCTCCGGTGGGCAGCCGCCGTGGAAGCCACGCCCTCACACTAACGATCGAACGCACATCCATGAGCCAGACACCAATGCCTCCCTGCCGATCCTGCGGGGGCTCGCATCTGCAGCTAATCATCTCGTTCGGAAAGACCCCGCTGGCGGACGCGCTGGTCTGGGAAAAAGACCTCAACAAGCCCGAAATTTTCGCCCAGCTTGATCTGGCGTTTTGTCCGGATTGCACCCTTGTGCAAATTACGGAATCAGTCGATCCTGAAATCCTTTTCTGCCGCGACTACCCGTACTTTTCATCTGTCTCACCATCGCTGATGAACCATTTTCACCAGAGCGCTCTTGCCATCATTGATCGACGGCGTCTCAACGCATCAAGCCTGGTCATCGAGGCAGCGAGCAACGACGGCTACATGCTTAAAACCTTCGCGGCAAAGGGGATCCCGGTGCTTGGAATCGACCCGGCCGACGGCCCTGCGAAGCAGGCGGTCGAGGCGGGAATCCCGACGCTGAATACCTTCTTCACCCAGCAGCTTGCCAGAGATTTGAAGGAGAAGCAGGGGAAGACGGCTGATGTGTTCCTCGCCAATAACGTTCTCGCCCACGTCCCGGATCTCAATGGCTTCGTGGAGGGGATTAAAGCCCTGCTGAAGCCGACCGGCGTTGCCGTGATCGAAGCACCGTACCTCCTCGACCTTATTCAGCACTGCGAATTCGATACGATCTATCATCAACATCTTTGCTATTTCTCCGTGACCGCCGTGGATCGATTGTTCCGGCGCCATGGACTGTTCTTAAACGACATCCAGCAGACGAGCGTGCATGGCGGTTCGTTGAGACTTTTCGTCGAGCCGGTGGAAAATGTCGGAGCGAACGTGAAGAAACTCCTCAATGATGAGCATGCCCTCGGCGCAGACACTCTCGCCTACTATTCCGGGTTTGCTCGTCGCGTTGAGGACATTAGGACGGGACTCCGAAAGATTCTGAAAGACCTGAAAGCCGAAGGGAAACGCATAGTCGGGTACGGCGCTGCGGCAAAAGCAGCGACGATGCTCGCGTACGTCGGCATCGATGGAACAATGCTCGACTACGTCGCGGACCTCAACAAATTCAAGCACGGAAGATACATGGGTGGGAATCACCTCCTGATTGTCCCGCCGTCGCAGATTGTCGAAGATGCGCCGGACTATGTTCTCATCCTGGCTTGGAATTTTGCGGAAGAAATCATGAAGCAACTCCAGGCGTACCGCGACAAGGGGGGGAAGTTCATTGTCCCCATCCCGACGCCAGTGATTCGGAAGTAGAATGCCCGTCCCGTCGAAGTGGTATAGGCGACGACCGATTGCATTAGACTCCGTCCTGCGGCAACAGGCGGAGTCTTTTTTTGCGCAACCCCCGGGAATCCGCGACCGTTTTTTTTCGGTTGGCGAATATCTATATTCTCTCTCGTGTGATTTCAGACACAGCGAATCCGGCCGATTTTTCGCTCTTTATGAAACCTGTTTGGGCCTTCTTGCCTGGTTTTTCACCAAGAGTCCAACTATCATCGCGAATGCTACAGCCGATGCTCTTTTCTTACCGTAATCGAACCGGGACAATTCCAGGCCTATGAACGTACATCCTCTCGTTTCCATCGGCGTTCCAGTGTATAATGCGGAGAATTTCGTCGAACAGGCACTCGACGCTCTTGTACACCAAACCTGGACCAACCTCGAAATCATCATTTGCGACAACTCCTCGACCGATCGTACAGAAGATATCTGTCGCAAGTTTGCCGCGTCGGATCAACGGATCAAGTACTATCGCAATGCGATGAACCTGGGAGCGGGCAGAAACTACAACCGTGTTTTCGAGCTTTCGCGCGGGGAATATTTCAAGTGGGCGGCACACGACGACGTTTGTGCCCCGGCGTTTATTGAGCAGTGCCTTCAAACACTTCTGGACCAACCCGATGTGGTTTTGGTGTTTCCTCGGATGATCGATATCGATGAGAAGGGGGACCCGATCATCGGAAAGGCGATCAGCGATTTCCCTCGTGGCCAGCGGGGGTCGTCGGAGATTGCGCACCAGCGGTTTCGGCTTCTGGTCCGTCTTGGCTACACATGCGAGGAAGTGTTTGGGCTCATACGAAGCGACATCCTGAAAAAGACACGACTGATCCAGAGCTATACGGATTCCGACCGAACTCTGTTGGCCGAACTTTCGCTCTACGGGCGGCTTGTCGAAATTCCCGAAGTGCTGTTCTTTCATCGCGTCCACAAAGGAATGTCGACTCAGGTCTTTACTGATTGGCAAAGCCGTACAGCGTGGTTTGATCCTTCGAAGGCAGGCAAGGCTGTTTTTCCGCTGTGGCGGCAATTTCGGGAATACCTATCCGCCATCGCGCGTTCACCTGCAACGGCCAAAAATAAGACTTTCTGCTATCTATATATGGGCAATTGGGTTCGACGGCATCGTTCGGAGCTCATCACTGAACTGATGAGGGGTGTTCACGATTTCCGGCGCGATAACAGGAAATTAAGACGGTCACTCCGGTGTCAACCATGATAACGATCAGTGCTGTTATTCCGACGTACAATCGTGCTCCTATCCTTGCTAGAGCGATCGAAAGCGCGCTTGCTCAGACCTATCCTGCAGATGAAATAATCGTCATTGACGACGGTTCGAAGGATGAGTCTTCCGCGGTCGCGGCGAAATTCGGCAGCCGAATTTGCTACATCAAGCAGGACAATGCTGGGGCATCTGAGGCTCGTAATCGGGGCGTGCACATGGCAAGGAACGAATGGGTGGCATTTCTGGACTCCGATGACATCTGGATGGAGAGCCATCTTGAACGCATGGCTGCTGCGATTGAGTCCACCTCCGGACGAGCACCCGTCTATTTTTCGGACATGGAACAGACACCGGAGGATGGAGGCGGGAGTCTCTGGGAATCGATCGGGTTTCACATCACGGCGCCGTATGAATTGATCGATGATGCCTCTGCCTGGGTCATGATGGACCGACAGCCGACGATGCTCCAATGCAGCGTCTTTCGGAAGAGCGCGTTTGAAAAGATCGGCGGACTCTGGAGACCCCTCTGGTTGACGCATGACACCCATCTCTTTTTGAAACTGTGTCTTGGGGCCCCGGCCTGCGCAGTTGCCGGCTTTGGAACTGCTCAGACGGCGGACGCAGCGAGCGCCGGAACGCGCCTGACCCTCACGCACGGCCAGAATACGCGGGGGTACTGGCTGGAGACTGCCCGCATGTGGGGTGATGTTCTCACCCATGCGCGTGTCCATACACCCATGCTCGTGCCACGCTTGCGCGAGCTCTACGCCAACGCATACTGGAGGCTGGCAAGACTCGACTGGGGATCGGGCAGACCACACCTGACGATCGTCGACCTGGCGCGGGCAATGGCAGCCCAACCGTCGTATCCATTAACCCGCACGGGGATTGCGCGACGGCTTGGACGAACGACCTGAACAGTTGCGGATCAGAAATACCTGTGGATGGCGGATCAGGTCCCGGACAGAAAACCATCGGCGTAGATATGGTCCCTTTGCTAGGCTCGACGTTTCGTGTTCTGATCCTGCCTTTCGATAAACGTCTTGACGTTGGTGATCAACGCGTGCTCATAGGCATCCCAAGAATACCGTTCCTCAACGAGTTGTTTCGCACGCGCGCCGATTTTTGAGGACGGTCCGCCTGAACTCTGTGCCTTACGTATAGCGTCAACGAGACCGTCGATGTCTGCCGGTGAGTAACGGATACCAGTGACTCCATCTTCGAAGTACTGGCTTAGACTCGGATAGTCCGCATAGACAACGACTTTCCCGAATTGCATTGCGGCTAGGGCAACCATTTGTCCGGAGGATCCGATGTCGGATGCAAGTGGGACCACAACAGCCCAGGCGGATTTCATTAATCGGTGAAATTCCATCGGCGGTGTATCCCGGACGATGGCAACGTTCGACGGAATTGTGGAAGGAAGGACCGTTGCTTCTGAGCAGGCTACGAGAAATCGGATCGAGGGCAGCTTTTCTGCTGCGATGAGGAGCGATGTGTAGTCTCGGTTCGTATGTCCGCCAGAAAAGATGAATGTTTCCTGGGCAATCGATTCAGAATCCAGACCCTCGACTTTGCCGAGACAGAATGGGTAGTATTGCACATCGATGGAAGGATTAAGGGATCTGTAGTATGAAACCTCGTTCGGTGCGTTTACGTAGATGCCCACTCGCTGATCGAGCAACCAGCGGACGACCCCCCGAAGGCGCCCCTTTCGGGTCGCGGGATGGACAAAGAAATTGAAAAGATACACAGCGACGTTTTGTCGAAAGAGTCTTCCAATTTTGCCAGCGATGAGCGCTGCATAATGGGAAGACTGACAGATGAACACCGATCCGTCGTTGCGGGCAAACACGTACGGGAAAAGGCGGACACAATTCACCACTTGACGAAACCCTCGAAGGAAGCTGCGGCGGTAGAAACTTCCTCGCGAAAGTTCGATGTCTCCAATGATCAGTCGTTCAGCGTCGAATTCTCCCACAAGTTCAGGGTAATTCCGTTCGTCATTGACAATAAAGTATTTTCGCATCAAGGCTCCCGTGCAAATCGATGGGTCGAGAGTGGAAGAGCGTTGCCCGCGGGCTACGAATTGGTACCGAGAAAAACTACTCAAATGAGATTGAAGCCGCAAGACCTCAAAGGATCAATTGTTTCCTTGCAAGACAAGCGGCGGCTGGGAACAATCTTGCGACTGAATAAACAAGGTGAAACATCGGCGAACTGAAAGCAAAAACCCTCAGGGGAAGTGTGGTCATGGGCGGCGCAACGATGTTCCTACGCGTCGTCTCGATAGCCGCCAATGTAGTTCTTGCCAGAATCCTTGATCCAGGGGACTTCGGAGTCTTGGCTATGGCGGGGATCGTGCTGTCCACGACGAGCCTGTTCTCCGGCCTGGGAATGAATATGGCTGTCATCCAGCGCCAGGAGGATCGACACGCGCTTGCCTACCAGGGGTTTGTGGTGACCCTCATTTCCGGTGTCGTTCTCCAGCTTGTCGTCTTGATCGGAGCCCCGTGGTTCGCGCCGCTCCTGGGAAGCAAGGATGTTGTTCCGGTGTTGCGTTGGATGTCTTTCCTGGTCCTCCTTGGTTCCCTCGTCAGCGTTCCCGAGGGACTGCTTCAAAAAGACCTATTGTTTGGTCGACAGAGTTCAGCGATGATTGCCGCGGAACTGTTGAATCTGGGCCTTTCTGTCACACTCGCGATTATGGGCTTTGGGCTCTGGGCTCTGGTTTTTGGACCTCTTGCGAAAGCCTTCCTGTACCTTATTCTCGTCTGGTTGCTCTGCCCCGGATGGGATTGGCTCATCCCGAAGACATGGAACGGGAAGCTCATGCGGGACATGCTTTCCTTCGGGTCACAGACAACCGGCGGCGGGTTGGTGTCATTCTTCTATTCGATCGTGGACAACCTTATTGTCGGCAAAGTGATGGGAAAGGTGGCCCTTGGGTTTTACGCAAAGGCTTATGACTTCAGCCTTCGGACTGTCGATGGTATCATCAATTTCATCGGAGTCGTCCTTTTTCCCTCGTATGCGCAGCTGCAGGAAGATAAGGATCGTCTCGCAGGCGCCTATTTCAAGAGTTTGCGGTTCCTGTCATTCTTCACGATCCCGATTGCCCTCGGGATGTTCATCACTGCACCTGAAATGATCCGGGTCCTCATAGGCGATAAATGGGTGCCCATGATTGCTGCATTCCAAATTCTCGCCTTCGTCGGAGTCGTCAAACCACTCTCGGGGACGACAGGAGCTCTGTTTGCTTCGACCGGCCACCCTGGGTACAATCTTCGGGCAGGTATTCTTCTTGCCCTTGTGATGGTGCCGGTGATTGTCCTTTCCCTTCAGTTGGGTTTCGGGATTGAAGGCGTTGCTGTGGCAGTTCTCGCAGCTCATGTTGTGGGGTTCGGGTTCAACATGTATCAGCTTCACCTTCTTCTGCCCGGAAGGGCGAAGGATATGATCATCGCCTTACTCCCGGCACTTTCCTGCGGGATCGCGATGGTTGTAGCGGTATTTCTGATCAAGCGGCCTTTGCTCGAATCGTCCGGGGGACGGCAAACAGTTGCCACACTCGTGGCGATGGTGTCTACGGGCGTCGTCGTCTATTCCCTGCCGCTGATCTGGGTTCAGAGATCACTTATTGGGGAGGTCGCATCACTGGCTTTCAACAGGTTCCGATCACCAAAATCGTGATGTGAACTCGGAGGATTCAAGTACCAAACGTCTCAATCCAAGAGGAGTTTATCGTGGAACAGAAACGCCAGTACCGTTGTCCGTCCTGTGGCTTCGGCGCCATGGAGATATTCTATTCGATCGAACAGGTGCCCGTCCACAGTGTTCTTCTCATGGAGACGCGCGAACAGGCATTGACGTATCACCGGGGCGATATTGCGCTGGGGTTCTGTCCCGCATGCGGATTCATTTCGAACGTTCTGTTCGATCCCACCGTCCACGAGTACTCCTCGAAATACGAGGAAACGCAGGGTTTCTCCGGCACGTTTCAAGACTTTCACCGAGGACTGGCGCAGCGTTTAATTGAGCGATATCACCTGCAAGGGAAATCCCTTATCGAGATCGGCTGCGGCAAAGGCGAGTTCCTGACCATGCTGTGTGAAATGGGCAGCAATACCGGCGTAGGGTTCGATCCGGCGTACATCAGCGAACGCAATACAAGTCCCGCCCGCGATCGGATCACCTTCATCAAGGACCTCTATTCGGAGAAGTACACGTCGTATCATGGAGATTTTGTCTGCTGCAAGATGACATTGGAGCATATCGGCGATGTCGCGGAGTTCATGCGAACGGTGCGCCGATCCATTGGGGATCGACGCGATACGGTCGTCTTCTTCCAGATCCCCGATATGACCCGGATTCTTCACGAGGACGCGTTCTGGGATGTGTACTACGAGCACTGTTCCTATTTCACCCAGGGGTCGCTCGCAAGGCTCTTCCGCCAGACGGGGTTCGATGTCGTCGACCTTGGGACGGATTACGACGGCCAGTATCTGATGATCGAGGCACGGCCGGGGACCGGTCACGGCACTCCGGCGCTCCCGCAGGAAGACGACCTCCAGGCGACGGCTGAGGCCGTCCGTGAATTCTCTGCATCGATTGATCGGACGATTGATCTCTGGCGAAAGCGCCTGAACGAATACAATCAGGAAAAGAAACGCGTGGTCATCTGGGGGGGAGGATCGAAGGGAGTGGCGTTCCTGACGAAGCTCAATGTCCGGGACCAGATTCGTTATGCCGTCGACATCAATCCGTATAAGAAGGGGACATTCATGGCAGGGACGGGTCAGGAGATCGTTCTCCCGGAATTCCTTACAACATACAAGCCCGATGTTGTCATCGTCATGAACCCCATCTATCTCGGGGAAATACGGTCAGGATCTCAAACGCCTGGGTGTTTCACCTCTCGTCATCCCGATTGTGGAAGATGAAAAAGTCTCAGGAGAGGTCGCGTGACAGCACCCGTCCATATTCAGTCTGCCGCCTGCCCTGTCTGCAACAGTGGTTCCACGGAATCGCTGATCACCATCACCGGTGTTCCGGTCCACTGCAATGTTCTCTGGGACACGGCAGGGAAAGCGCTCAGCGCTCCCCGTGGGGACCTCAACCTTGGATTCTGCCCCGTGTGTGGACACGTGTACAACATGTCCTTCGATCCGTCGATCATGGAGTACACACAGTCGTATGAAAATTCCCTGCATTTCTCTCCCAGGTTTCAGGCCTATGCCACAGCGCTGGCCGACCGTCTGATTGCGACCTATGGCATACAGGGAAGGCATGTCATCGACATCGGCTGCGGGAAGGGGGATTTCCTGGCGATGCTTTGCCTGCAGGGAGACAATACCGGGGTTGGGTTCGATCCGAGTTACGTCCCCGAAAATATGGAAGCACGAGCTGCGGCGCGAATGGAGATCGTTCAGGACTTTTATTCACCGCGGTACACCCACTATTCCGCAGACCTTCTGACGTGCAGGCACGTTCTCGAGCACATTCAAAAGCCACGGGACTTTGTCCGGAATGTACGTAACGCGGTGGGCAATCGACCGCAAAGTGTGGTGTTCTTTGAAGTGCCGAACGTCATGTATACGTTGAAAGACCTCGGGATCTGGGATCTCATCTACGAACATTGCTCGTACTTCTCGCGCTGGTCGCTTGCCAGGGTGTTCACGGAGGAAGGCTTCAACGTGCTGGGGCAGGAAGAGCTCTATGAGGGGCAATTCCTCGGCATAGACCTGAAGATCTCTTCGGGGCCGCGGGCAACGGGTTCGTCCGATGGCCCGGGTGCGATGATCGATGATGTGAAGGCGTTCGTTCGTAATTATCGCTCGAAGGTCGCGGAATGGCGAGACGTCTTCTCCGATCTGCAGCGACGGGGCAAGCGTGCGGCGGTGTGGGGCGGCGGATCGAAAGGGACAATGTTCTTGAACACGCTGAAGCCCGGAGAGGCGGTTGCGTGCATGGTAGACATCAACCCGCGGAAACAGGGGATGTTCGTTGCGGGAGCGGGGTATCCGGTGGTATCCCCGGAACGTCTTCGGGGAATGGAGATCGATTCGGTGATTGTGATGAACCCGATCTATCGCGATGAAATCGGTGTGCAACTGAAAGATCTCGGAATCAAAGCCAAAATTCTGGTGGCCTGATGGCGACGTTTACGCACTTCCTGCTGACGGTGTTCAACGTTCGCCTTAGGCATGGCGGGACATCTCTCGCCCGATGACGCCTGGATGCAGCATCGGTTCCGCATGTTCGAAGACTTCTGTTATCCTTCTGTGCGGGCGCAAACGAACACGAACTTTACGTGGCTCGTCCTCTTCGATGCATCCACGCCGGAGAAATACAAGGAGCGTATCGCACAATTCGCCGCCTGGAAGCGTTTTGTCCCGTGCTATGTCGACGAGATCATGACGATTGAATCGTTTGCGCGCCATGAAGGATAAACTCTTTTCCCGACTCTGCACGGGGACGACCCACCTGATCACCACGAATCTCGATAACGACGACGCGATCCATGCACGGTTTGTGGAACACATTCAGAACGAATTCACCGGGCAGCGGCGGGAATTCCTGAATTTCACGAATGGGTTTCTGTTCGATACCATCCGGGAACTTCTCTATGTCCGTCGCCATCGCTCGAATCCTTTCGTAAGCCTCGTCGAGAACCTGGACGGGCTCGAAAACGGTGTGGTGCGCCGCGCATCCCGAGCTTTCGAAATTCGGCCCGATGCGGCAAATCGCGGCGGACCCGCTGTGGCTCCAGGGGATCCATGGCCGGAATGTGAGCAATAGTATCGCCGATGCGCGCAGGGTCCCCCTGGAACAGGTGCTCGGGGGATTTGACGCCGTTCGTGTCATCCCCCGGCGGAAAGAACCGGGGCTCGCGATCGCTCTCGCGAACCTCTCGATCGGGGTTCGCAGGATTGTCTCACACCTCACCGGGCGCTGAAGCCTCCCCGGGTCCGACCTTTCAGGACAGTTGACCATGATCCGCGTCTTTGCGATATACCCATCGTTCGATACCGAGATGAATGAGATGGCGATGGTGTGGCAGCACCTCGCTGCAAGCGGAGCGGTGGACTGTGCCGTCGTTGCCAGGACCCGAGACGCGCTCAAGGACTTCGAGTCGGCGAGCTCCGTCGAAGCGCGGCCGAACCTCACGATCCGGAGATTTCCAGAGGTGAGGGCAAGTGATGACCTGCTCGCATTCGCGCGTTCCGTGAATCCCGATCTCATTTTCTGCGCGGTGGCACACAATCTTCCAGTGGCGCGCGCCGTTGCCAGAGTTGTGCATAAACCAATCGTCCTGCACACGGAGTTCTTCCTGGATGACGGGTACCTCATTCGAAGACGGTATCACCTGGGGTCGAGGCTGCTCTGCCGGATGGAAGCGAATGCGTTTCGCCGACATCTCGTCCGGTCGACGAGAATCATCCTTTCATCGGACCCGAGGGAATTCAGGGAGGGCATTTCTTCCGGATACGATTCGCTCCGATATCTTCCCTGGCCGTATTATGGAGAGGTGTGTGCGGCAGGATATGGCGAGAGGGACGGCAATACGTCGACATTCATTGGCTCGCTGAGCAGGGTGAAGGGGGCGGCGGACCTCGCCAGATTCTGGAAGGACGCCCTTGCGGAACTTCCCGGTTTCACGCTCACACTCGTCGGCGTCCCTATGGACAGGGCCGGCAACGCCGCAATGGCCGAACTGCGGAACCTTGCGGGGACTGGTCAAGTCATCATCGGCGACGCACTCACCCGGGACGAATCGACTGCCCTCATTCGGAAAGGGCTCCTTGTATTTTCTCCTGGGAAAACCTTCGGATGGGGGTTCATTCTGGATGCCTGGCGGACCGGAACACCGGTCATCGCCCGATCGGAGCACTTTGATCTCATGGCCGGAAACAACTGTCTTCTCGCGGAGGATCCGGAGCAATTTGTCCGGTGCATACGACGCTTGCAGCAGGAACGGTCGCTCTGGGAGGGGGTGCGTTCAGGGGGGAGAAGACGCTTCGAGAGCACAGTCTCGAAAACGTATCCATGCGGCTTCTCGAAACCTTGAAGGAGGCGGTGTAAGTTTTCTTCTACTTCTTTGCGTACGCCTCAGATGTCTCCACGCGGAATGTTACCGGAAATTTCTCCGCTTCACCGATGCCCACAAACAATCCCTTCGCGACATTCCAGGGGATGAGCACACGACGCTTTGCGAAGAGAACGACCTTGCGCGGTCCCTTCCAACCGATGAGTGCCACAAGAGAAAGAACCAGCAGCCCTGCTGTGAGAAGCGCCGCCATGGGAAGTCCCACTGCTGCGAACACGATGGCCAGGAGGGGAAGTCCCCACATCATCAACTGGTAGAGGTATTCATTGCGCTGAAGTGCAATGATCCGCCAGAAGATCGGCGTGAACGGATAGGCGCGGATCAATTGACCCACACCCCGAAAGTACCGGGACTTCTCATTGACTTCCCCGTGGTCCTGGACCTTCTCCATGTGGACCGCCATGTCGACAGGCAGCTTCCGAAGCTGAAATCCTTCCCTGCGAATCCTGTACCCGAGTTCACGCTCTTCTTCGCCGAGCATATAGGGGTTGAACGTCCCGGCACGATCGAGCGCGGTTCTCTTGTACATCGCCGCCCCGCCGAAACATTCGACTTCAACACTCTCCGAAGATTCCATCTTCATCGAACGTTCCCCGTCGCCCGGAAGGGACCGGTGAAGAAGTCCGGCGACGCCTCCGATGTTCTCCTCCACAAGGGCCCGGAACGCCGACTCAATCCAGCCGGGGAGCAGGATCATGTCGCCGTCAAGGAACTGGATGACAGGTGCCGCGGCATTCCGGGTACCGACGAACCTCCCAACGCTCGGTGAGAGAAGCGGGGAGGGGTCGAGGCGGACGATCGTCACGGGATAGTGTGAAGCCACTTCAACAGTCGTATCCGTCGATGCGGAATCGACAAGGATGATCTCTACGTCGCGGTCACCCTTGTGAGCGAGGACGGATTCAAGGCATGCTGCGATATTCGCACTCTCATTCTTCGTAATGATGACGACGCCGATGTCTGGTACGCGCTTCACGTTGTCACTCATGTCCGTTACACAGCGAATTGATTGATGGCTTCCAAAGTAGTACTGCCCACCGGGAAAAGCAACTCGCCAACGCTGTCACCGCATTAGGGGGTTCGGTGTCACCACCCGTCGGAAACGGCCATTCTGAGCGTTCCCCAAATCTGCTTTGAAGAAAGCGACTTCAAAAAACCGGTAGTCTTTACGGTTTCTCGGCTTCTCATCCTTGGAAGAAAACCACTCTTTGGGAAAACAGCATGGAATGAGCACGTGAAAATTTGCGAATCACTATGGCATAGGAAGTGACGCATAGCACAGTGTGAGTCACATCAACTATGACGGCGAGGTTATGATGAGGAGAATAATCAACTGTGCGATATTTGTGGTGATTTTTGCAGGTCCGGTACAGCTTTTCGCACAATCACGCCTTTCTTCCGTATGGGCGTTGGATGATGGTGAGAAAGTGCGACAGAACGATCTCATTCACTGGGCGAAGAGCAGCGCAAAGAATGAAGTCTGGAATGGGAGTACTATCAGTCTGTTCGGGGCGAAAAACGAAATCGTAGCATTCCAATTCATTCTTGAAGCGGCGAATTCCTCGGTCGGAAACGTTGACCGTGGCATTGGACTCTCTGGTCAACGGTGGCTCGGTGATCACAAACACGAACACCAGCGGAGATCCGACAAACTATGTGGGCAGGAACATCGAGTTGTTTGTCGAGCATTACACCAACGTAACCCAACGGTCACCGTTCGTGGCCGGGTATGGCTTGCCGAATTCACGTCCCCTCCCGGACGGCGATTATCTCGGGCCTATCCCGGATGCGCTGGTTCCGTTTGAGGCACCCGTGAAGACGCCTGCGCACGGACAGGGCGGTGCGCCGTTCTCGATCGGAACAGGGATGAACCAGGGAGTGTGGGTGGACATCTACATCCCGAAGGACGCGCAGAGTGGGACCTACACCGGCGTTGTCCGCGTTGTTGAAAGCGGCGCAACGACATATCGCATCCCCATCAGCCTGAAGGTGTACAACTTCACACTTCCGGATGAAAGCCATCAGCGGAATTTCTTCTCATGGAGTCCGGATCTCTTGGTGAATCGATTCGGCATTGCCGACAATAGTCCCGCATACTGGTCCATGTTTCGTAAATTCATGAACATGGCGCACCGTCATCGAATGAGCCTCGCCGACGGCCGAGAAAATCTTGCGAACTTTGATACCCACATCGGAGAATATTACACCGGCGCCGCGTACACGAAACAAAACGGCTATGAGGGGCCGGGGATGTCGACTGGCGAGCGGACCTACTCCATCGGGACGTACGACCAGCCCAATAACGGATTTGTATCGGGTTTCTATCCGAATACCAAGGATGCCTGGCAATCCGCCGCCGATTCCTGGGAAAGCTGGTTTCAAAGCCATGCCCCCCAAACCCTTCGGTTCAAGTATATGGACGATGAAGGGGATGTAAACAATCCAGCCGTTGTCCAGGCGATCAAGGACAAATGCTCTTGGATCAAATCGAGTGCTGGCCCCGGCAAGAACCTGCATCGCTTCTTCACCAAAGAGTTCGTCTACAAGGGCTTCTATGACTACATCGACATCTGGTCCCTTTCGGCCCAGCCCGGCCTCCTTCTCAGCGATATGCAGGCACGAAGACCGAGCGGCGACATGTTCAGTGGATACAACGGGACCCGCCCGATGTGGGGGAATATGGAACTGCTCGACGTCAATGCCACCGACAATCGGGTAAACCCGTGGATCTGCTGGAAGTACGGCGTAGACGTCATCTTCTACTGGACGGTTGCGTTCTATGCTGAAGAGGTTCTGCCGAGCCCGAATGCGAAAAATGTCTGGGATGACAACTACCTCCCGAGTGGCAATCCGTACGGATCGATCAAGTCCTGGGGCGCCGGCATGTATATGTACCCGGGGGTGGATGTGCTCTATCCCGAGGACTCACGCGGAGTGCAGGGCCCGATCGGCTGCATCCGGATGAAGAACTTCCGACGAGGGCAACAGGACTACGAATATCTCTGGCTTGCCAAACAGGCCGGAATCGACGTGTCCGGACTGGTGAACCAGATCGTCCCCCATGCTCTCGACGACTGGGGAGACTCCTATACGAGTGCGGCGAGCTTCAATCAGCAGCCGACATATGCCCAGCAGGGATATCTCTACGAAGGCGCCCGCCGGACCATGGCCCAGCTTCTTGAGGGTCAGCCGGGAGGGACCGATGGGACACCGACAGCGACCATTACGGTGACGCCGGAAATTCTCTCCGCCGGCGGCGGGGAAGTGACCGTTGCCTGGAACGCCAATGGCGCCTCGACGGTCCGGATCGATCACGGGATCGGGACCGTTGCCGCGATCGGAACAAAGACAGTGCAGGTCGCAAGCACGACCACATTCACGCTGACGGCCGCAGCCGGCACGGACTCTGTCCACGCGACCACGACGGTTAACGTCGAAGCGGGCGAGTTGGATACGACGAATGTCCTGGCGAACGCGTCGTTTGAGACCGGAACGGCTCCCTGGCTCGCCTACTCAAACGCCAGCGCCACGTTCGATGCCAACGCAGCCGGATGTGACGGCGGACTCGCCGGCCACGTGAAAATCCTTCAGGTCGGAACAAACGAGCAATTGTATCAGTACAATATTGCGCTGAAGCCGAATACGCAGTATGTCCTCGCTTTTGCCGCCTATTCCAGCTCAGGCCGCAGCATGGATGTTTCGCTCGCCGAGCACGTTGCGCCCTATACAAACTACGGTCTCGCGTCGAACCCCGTTGCGCTCCAGACATCGTGGAAAGATTATGCCATCAATTTCACGACGAAGAACTTCACGACGACAGTGAACGATGGCCGGCTCCGGTTCTCGTTTGCACCGTATGCGCAGGACGGCGACGAATACTGGATTGACGAGGTGAGCCTGTTGGAAGTGAACACCACAAGTTCAGCCGCATCAAACGTGGGCGGTGCCACGGCCCCTGTGCGTTACGGGCTCCAACAGAACTATCCGAATCCCTTTAACCCTGCGACGCAACTGACGTATGCGCTTGCGGCATCGGCCCCGGTGTCATTGAAGGTGTACGATCAGCTCGGCAGGGTGGTAGCGACACTTGTGGAAGGAGAGGTTCAAGCCGCCGGAGTCCACCAGGTGCAGTTCAACGGCGCGCATCTTTCCAGTGGCGCGTACTTCTGCAGACTCACAACGCCCCAGTCCTCTCAGACCGTCAGAATGTTGCTGTTGAGATAACAGGGGGTGGTTTTTCACAAGGCAACGAAGTTCCGAAAGAGGGACCCTGCAAATGCAAGGTCCCTCTTTCTTCGTTGAGAGGGTGGAAGACGTTTCGGATCCATCCATGCTCCGACAAAAGTCCTTTCTCACAAAGCAGTCATTGTGGGCCTCGTTGATGGAATTCTTCCTAATTAGAACCAGGTTGCAATAGAATACACATATTCGCAAAATACCACTTGCAATTGACTTTTTATATCTTTGATTGTACATTGATTTCCAAATGAATTTCGTGTAACTGTATCTGTACTGTCCGGCAAAGCCTCGTCACAATGTGTGCGCCGCCGTACTAAGTCATTTCGTGGCAACAACTGTTCTTTAACCTTTCGGAACGCGTGATTTGAAATCGCGGCGGGTGCGGAATTCCCCTGTCTCATTTGGAGACACGCACCCATGCGAATCGCACGAATGGTCAACCGGACTGTACTGATATCCTATGCAGTATCCCAAAAAGGGCACGCCGTGATGCGATCATTTTGGTTTGGCATTCCCCTTCTTCTCCTCTTCTGCTCTTGCGCAAAGACGTCGGCTCAGCCTGGTGTAACCGCAGTGTGGGCAATCGATGATGGAGAGAAGGTCAAACAAAACGATCTCGGCAATCCCGCCAAGAACGGGACGAATAATCCCGTATGGAATGGACAAAGCATCTCTTTGTTCGGGGCAAAGAACGAGACGGTGGCATTTCAACTGATCCTGGAAGCGTCAGGGTCAGGGGCCGGAGATGTCAATGTTGTCCTCGACAGCCTTGTGAATGGATCGTCAGTCATATCGAACACCGGATCTGCAGGCCCCTATTACTACGTCGGCAGGCGGATCGATCTTTTCGTCGAACATTATACGAACGTCACACAACGTTCCCCCTATAATGGTGGCTATGGATTCTCGAATGCACGGGCTCTTCCCGACAATGATTTTCTTGGTTGGATCCCCGATGCTCTTGTGCCCTTTGAGGCTCCCGTAAAATCACCATCCCACGGACAAGGCGGCGCTCCGTTCTCGATCGCAGGGGGAAACACCCAGGCGGTCTGGGTCGATATTTATATACCAAAGGACGCGACGACCGGCACCTACGCCGCGACGGTGCAAGTCACCGTCGGCGGTGTGACCGCATTCACGATCCCTCTGACATTGAAGGTTTACGGGTTTTCCCTCCCCGACGAAACTCATGCGAAGACATTTTTCTCGTGGGATTTCGACCTGCTGGTGTCCCGCTACGGACTCGTGTACAATACTCCGGCATACTGGGACATGTTTCGGAAGTTCATGAATTTCTCTCACCGTCACCGGATTGATCTCGTCGACGGCCGCCAGTCACTCGACAATTTCGAAGCCCACATCGCGGAGTATTACACCGGAACAGCCTACACTGCGCAGCATGGCTATGACGGACCGGGTGTCGGTGTCGGAAACAAAACATATTCGATCGGGACGTATGACCAGCCGAACAACGGCGACATCAGCGGATTTTCCCCCGCGACACCGGACGCATGGCAGTCAGCGGCCGACGCATGGGAAGGGTGGTTCCAAGGCAATGCTCCCGACGTCCTTCGGTTCAAATATATGGACGACGAGGGCGACGTAAAGAACCCTTCAGTCGTCCAGTTGATTCAGGATAAGTGTTCATGGATCAAGTCGAGCCCCGGCCCGGGAAAAAACCTTCATCGGTTCTTTACGAAAGAATATGTGTACCAGGGGTTCTACGACTATATTGATGTCTGGTCGCTATCGGCGCAACCGGGAATCCGCATGTCCGATCTCGCTGCGAGAAAACCCGCGGGTGATCTTTTCAGCATGTACAACGGCACGCGCCCCATGTGGGGGAACATGGAGTTGATCGATAACTTTGCCACGGACAGTCGTGTCAATCCGTGGATTTCATGGAAATATGGGATCGATCTCTTCTTCTTCTGGACCACCTCCTTCTATGCGGAGAATCCCCCACCGAGTCCGAATGCGAAGAATGTCTGGAACGATAATTTCCTGCCTGGCGGGACTCCATACGGATCAACCACTGCCTGGGGCGCAGGCATGATTTTCTATCCTGGCATCGACGTGGCCTACCCCGAAGATTCCCGCGGACTCCAGGGGCCGATCGGATGCATTCGGCTGAACAATATGCGCCGGGGAGAACAGGATTACGAATATCTGTGGCTGGCGAAGCAAGCGGGCATCGACGTAACTGCTATGGTCAACAAGATCGTCCCGCACGCTCTTGATGACTGGGGTGGCTCTTATACCAGCACCGGAAGCTTCGATCAGCAGCCTGTCTACGCCGAACATGGGTATGTCTTCGAACAAGTCCGACGTCAACTTGCAGATTCATTGGCAAGTCGTGCCGGTCAAATCCTGTTCCCTCCGACCGGCAATTTCGTCGCAGATCCGACGACGCTCCCAGCAGGAGGAGGAACGGTATCGCTGAAGTGGACCTCGTCCAATGCGACGTCCGCCACCCTCAATAACGGCGTGGGCACGGTACCGCTCCAGGACAGTATCGGGGTCAATGTGACATCGTCAACGTCCTACGTTCTTACTCTCAGCGGCCTGGGAGGGAGCATCCAGTATGTGGCTGCGGTTTCGGTGGGAGCTCATCCGCAGGACTTGAGCGGAAATCTTGTTACGAATTCCGGCTTCGAGAATGGGACCGACGGCTGGTCGTTCTTTTCGAATGGTGCGGGTTCGCTGATTGTGGCAAGCCCAAGCATGGATGGCACCAACGCGGGAGAGGTCTCCGTCACCACAAAAGGGACCAATATCCAGTTGTACCAGTACAATCTCGTCCTGCAACCGTCCACCAAGTATGAACTGACCTTCGCCGCGTACTGCAACACCGACGATTCCATGGATGTCTCCATCGGGAAGCATGTCGCTCCTTTTACACCGTACGGACTCTCTGGAAAAGGAGTCCAACTGACCAATCAGTGGGCCCTGTACACGATAGACTTTACGACGGTGAATTTCACGGACACCGTGTCCGATGCCCGGCTTCGATTCTCGTTTGAAGGGCATGCCAAAGCAGGCGACCAGTATTGGCTCGACAACATCGTGCTGAAAAAGCAGCCCCCCACGGGTCCCTTTCCCGTCACGCTTTCTGCGCCCCGACTGATCTTCCCGACATCCGGGACGTCGAATCTGTCCCAGGTTGTCGATTTTGTCTGGCATCCTGTCCAGGGTGCGACGCTGTATCACGTGCAGATGGCGACGGACTCGTTGTTCACTAATCTTGTCGTCAACGATTCAACGGTGTCCGATACAGTCCGGCAGGTGCGTACGCTCGCGTACTCCACACGGTACTATCTTCGCTTGCGTGCATTGAGTCCGGGCGGCGTGAGCGCATTCAGCGGGACAGCGACATTTCTGACGGTCGCACCTCCCCCGAACGGTACACTTGCTTCTCCCCTGCTCACTGCACCGCCCGCGGGAGCGAGAGATCTGCCCGTGACCGTCATGTTCGTCTGGCAACAGGTTCTCGGCGCCAGTAAATACTATCTCGAAGTCGCTACGGATCCGGCGATCAGTGCCCGAGTGATTTTCGATTCTGCGACTGCCGGCGTGCGTACCGTCAATCTCCCGGATCATCAGACTACGTATTATTGGAGAGTTCGGGCTTCGGATGGTGTCAATGTCGGGACTCCGAGTGAGGTGCGTTTCTTCACAACACAAGCGGCAATATTGCCCGCGCCCGTGGTACAGCTCAAGGGGAGTACCGCAACCGGACAGAATGTTGCGCTGAACGTCTCCTGGACACCGGTCCAGGGAGCGACGAAGTATCAGATCCAAGTGGCAATGGATTCGGTCTTTGGCTCCATCGTGCTGAATGATTCCTCGTATACCGACACGACGCGCACGCTCACAGGTCTGCAATTCCAAACGCGCTACTTCCTTCGCCTTCGCGCAATGGGATTGGGCGCCCAGAGTCCGTTCACCCCGGTGGTTGCCTTCACAACGCCATCAGACCCGAACGCTCCGGTTGCAACTACCTTTGCGCTTGATCAGAACTATCCGAACCCTTTCAATCCGCAAACGACGATTCGCTATAGCATACCGAGTCCCGTGATGGTCAGGCTGATATTGTTCAACGTTGTAGGCCAAGCGGTCAGGTATCTGGTGAACGGCGTGCAGCAAGCAGGACTCCACATGATTGTCCTTGATGCAAGAAATCTTGCCAGCGGGACCTACTTCTACCAGCTCGAAGCAGGATATTTCACGCAAGTCCGCCGCCTGCTACTCCTCAAGTAACTGCCGCGATCCGAAAACTGTTGCCAATCGTGAACGTGCTTCTCGTCGCAATATGACAAACACGTTCACGATTCTCAGCGCAAATGCCCGTCATGGGGCCCAAGCGGGTTCATCGTTGTAGGCCATGAGAAGTTGACGTGCGTCACTGTTTCACAATCCGCTTCCTCGTACACTTCAGCTTATCTACACTCAAGAATTCCAGGGATGTCTCATCGGCGTTCAGGTCCACTGCCCCCCATGGTCCGATACGTTGTCACAAGTGATGAGGATTTCCATTCATTGCAGTCTGATTGGAATGCCCTGCATCGTGAGGCGAACGGAAAACCTTTCCAATCGTTTGATTGGCTATTCTCCTGGTGGCGCGTCTATCGGGATCTGATCCGGATGCAGTTGCTCGTTGTCCGCGATGGCGATCGGCTGGTCGGTGTTGCCCCTTTCTTTGTGGAGGAGAGGGGAAAAGCGGGTTTCAGACTTCGCCGCCTGCGGATGATGGGTGAATACGAGGTCTCCGGTGACTACGAACCGCTTTTTTTGGAGAGTGCACTCGACGGCGTTGTCGCAGCCGCCTCAACTCTTCTGGCGCGGCTTCTCCGGGAGAAGGTAATTGACATTGCGGATTTCCACCACTTCACCCCTGGGTCTCCGTTCTTCACGACGTTGGCTTCGCATGCAGAATCGGAGAGACTTCTGATCCGTCGCGAGGATCGTAGTGCCGTGCATCTTGTGTTGCGGCCCCCGCGCGATTGGCGGTCGTATGGGTTGATGCTTACCCGGCATGATCGCCAGCTCCGTGCACGGAATGAACGATTGTTGTTCAAGAATGGGGCCGAGTTGGAGGCGCTGCCTGGAACAAATGATCCCCGGGTCCTCGAGGATTTTATACGATTGCACTCCAACGCGATGGCTGCACGCTCCATTGGCGGACACTTCGTATCAAAGGAACGATTCGGGGCGTTCCTGAAACGGCTCTCGGATGCCTCTGGCGCATCTCTGCAGACGGGCTGGTTCTTTTTGAAAAAGGGGAGCCAGCGGTTCGCTGCCCTGTTGGCGTTCTACAGCAATGAATATTGCTGCTTGTATCTCACCGGGCGGGATTCAGCGCACGAGTTGTCGCGATACGGCCCGGGAATCGTCCTCATGAATATGGTGATCCGAGATGCGATCGGCCGTGGATGCAGGGTCGTCGATCTGGGTGAAGGGGGGACACCGTACAAGTATACCATGGGAGCGACGGACGAGGGATTTGCTCGACTGACCATCGCACGCGGACGGTTCGTCAGCGTCACGGTTGCGCTCTACCTTGCGGTTGTCGCATTTCATCATTGTCGACTATGGAAAGAGCGGCTGGAACCCTTTGTCCAGCAGTGGCGATTCAGGCTTTCGCGACGACATTCCCCGTCGTCATTTCGTTGATTGTTCCCGCCAAAAGCCGTATCTTGAATAGTTTCTGCACAAAACTCGAAATTTCGCGCGCGGAAACCCGGTTTTGACCCACGTAGGCCTCCATTTTCCTCCAAAACAGAAGGTGCCGACAGGATGTTTTCCAAGGGAAAAATCCAAGACATCGTCGTGAAAGATCTTGCGAAGTACGTGGATGAACGAGGGTGGCTGACCGAGCTCTTTCGCCATGATGAACTCGACCCGCGCTTTCACCCCGTCATGACGTACATTTCCGTCACCCTGCCGGGCGTGGCTCGCGGGCCGCATGAGCACGTCGATCAATCGGACAACTTCGCCTTCATCGGTCCGTCCGATTTCAAAATCTACCTCTGGGATAATCGTCCCGCATCACCCACGTACCGGATCAAGCAGACGATATACGCCGGGGAAAACGCGCCGCGTTCGCTGATCATCCCTCCCGGGGTTGTTCATGCGTACAAGAACATCGGCGGGAAACCCGGGATGGTGGTGAACCTGCCCAACAGACTCTACGCGGGAGAGAAGAAGAAAGAGCCGGTCGACGAGATCCGCCACGAAAGCGATCCCAACTCACCCTTCCTCCTGGACTGACATGAAGGCAATCCTCGTTACGGGCGGCGCCGGATTCATCGGGTCGAATTTCATTCATTTCCTCCTCCGCTCGCACTCCGACGTCCACATCATCAATTTTGATGTTCTGACGTACGCGGGGAATCTTGAGAACCTCCAGGATATCTCGGGTGACCCGCGGTACTGCTTTGTTCGCGGTGACATTTGCGATTCCGAGGCCGTGCTTGCGGCGCTCAGGAAGTACTCGGTCGATACGATCGTCCATTTTGCCGCCGAGTCCCACGTGGACAGAAGCATTCTTGGTGCTTCCGTCTTTGTGAAAACGAACGTCCTTGGCACCCAGGTGCTTCTGGACGCCGCCCGCGCGACCGGCATTGAGCGGTTCGTCCACGTTTCGACGGATGAAGTGTACGGGTCCCTCGGCTCTTCAGGGAAGTTCGTGGAGACGACCCCGATCCATCCGAACAGCCCGTATTCGGCGAGCAAGGCGGGTTCGGACATGCTTGCACTGGCGTACTATCACACGTTCGATTTGCCCGTGGTCCTGACCCGGTGTTCCAATAACTATGGCCCCTATCAGTTTCCCGAGAAGCTGATTCCCCTGATGATCATCAATGCCATGAACGACAAGCCGCTCCCCGTGTACGGGGACGGTTTGAACATTCGGGACTGGCTGCATGTTGCAGACCACTGCTCGGCGATCGACACGGTCATGCGCAGCGGCCGGGTCGGCGAAGTGTACAACATCGGCGGGAACAACGAGTGGAAGAACATTGACATCGTGAAGCTGATTCTCAAGCATCTCGGCAAGCCGGAGTCGTTGATCACGTATGTCAAGGACCGCCCGGGGCATGATCGACGCTATGCCATGGATGCGACGAAAATCTTCCGTGAACTCGGATGGACCCCTGCGCACACGTTTGAAGAGGGCCTCGCTGAAAAAGTGGAATGGTACAAAACGCACACCGCATGGTGGTCGCGTGTGATGTCGGGAGAATACAAAGACTACTATCGAAAGCAATATGAAAATCGGTAATCGAATCGGTGCCTTCGGGATCGTCTTGGGTGCAATGCTCGGCCTGTGGTCGAATGCCGCATCCGCACAGCAAACCGGCTCTGGTGATCTTGGGAACGATCTGTTGAATCCGATGGGCCGGGGGACTTCGACGCAGCAGGTGACACCGGCCGTTGCCACCAGGAGCGTCGCCCTCGAATCGGTGATCAATCCCAACGAATATATCGTCGGGCCGTCCGATGGATTTGGGATCACCATTTGGACCAGCCCCCCGATCGTCGCCAATATATTCGTGACGCCCGAAGGGACGATTGTTCTTCCATCCGTCGGGGAGATCCGCGTCGCAGACCTTTCACTCACCAAAGCTCGCGAGACAATCCTCCGCGAAATCCGGCGCCGCTTTCTCAACGCCCAGGCGACGGTGACGCTGACGTCTCCCCGTCCCGTGGTGGTAACGGTCCTCGGTCAGGTCCTGGTCCCCGGATCCTATGTGATGACGACCACGGATCGAGTTTCACGCGCGATTGAAGCGGCAAACCAGGTGGCGCGGTCGCAACGCGTGGAAGAAGAACTGAACCTTCAGTACCTGCGCCAACAACAATCCAAACGGTTGATAGTCATCCACCACAAGAACGGGACGGACCAAGCCGTCGATTTGTCCCGGTACGCCGCCGAGAAAGTCGACACGTTAAATCCGTATCTCCAGGGAGGAGACGTCATCGTTGTCCCACGGATCAGCGAACACCGCGGTCTGATCGGAGTGTACGGTGCGGTGCATCTTCCGGGAAGGATCGAATTTGTTCCCGGAGACAGTCTTCACACCGCACTGGATCTGGCCTATGGGTTCACCGACGATGCGTTGGTCGACACTGTTGAGCTGTACCGCTACGACCAGACCGGAGCGGAGGAGCGACGGATTGTCATCGACATGACGCATGGTGGTAAGGACATAGCGCTCCAGCCTGGAGACAGAATCGTGGTACGCCGCAGGCCGGACCAGCGGGTTGATTCCAGGGTTGCCGTCGTTGGAGAAGTGAAGTATCCGGGCACGTATCCCGTCTCGCGCGAGGGGACCGAGCTTACACAGGTCATCGCCATGGCAGGAGGGTTTACCGCTCAAGCGGCGCTTGCACGAGCAACGGTCGTCCGTCAGGCCGTGACGCCGACCGAACTTGAGTCCGAACGACTGGCGAGTTATACGGGCGGCGTCCCCCCTGAGGACACCCTCTATTATGCCGTGGAAACCGCATCGCGGCTTCAGGGCGAGCGTGTGGCAACCGATTTTGTGGCATTGTTCGAGCGTGGCGACAGTACGCGCGACGTTACGATGAAGGACGGAGACGTCATCACGGTCCCCGCGGTCGATAGGAGCGTCTATGTGTTTGGACAGGTCGTTTTGCCGGGGCATGTTCCGTTTGAGGCCGGGAAGGATTACGAGTACTACATTGAGAAGGCCGGGGGGTGACCGATCGGGCGAGGTCGGGGGGGATTCGCGTAGTGAAGGCGAGCACCAAACAGTGGCTCGATCCGGGCGACACGCAGATTGAACAAGGGGACTACATCTGGGTTCCGATGGTGGTGGAGCACAATTTTGCCTATTACGTGAACGTGGTGTCCCAGGCGGCGGGGATTATCGGCGTTGCGGTGAGTCTGGCGGTGCTGGTGGTGCAGATCAACAAGTAACCGGAGGAAAGCAACTGTGTATTGTGCTCAATATCAGAAGAATGATTGGTTCGCACTATGACTGAGAAGCGTGTTCAAAGCAGCCAGAGCCCAAAGCCGGCGCCCCGACGCGATACCCCCGTGATTCCGGAGAGCGCGTTGCCGCTCGAAACAGAAAAGCCCATCAACAATAACCATAGTGGCGGAGGGCAAGACCCTCAACCCTTTGCCGCCCTCGAGTTGCTCTACAAGTGGCGGAATTTCATCGTGGTGAACGTTCTTGCGGCCAGCATCCTCGCCGCCGGGATCAGTTTCGTCATTCCCAAGACGTACAAGGCGACAGCATCGGTCCTGCCGCCGAAGCAGACGGACATCTTCTCCTCGTTGGGAGGGGTCGCGTCGACGCTTGCGCGATCCATCCCCGGGGCCAGCAAGATCGGGCTTGGCGGGAAGCCTTCCGGGTATAACTACTTCGCGATACTGAATAGCCGTTCGTCGCTGGAGGAAATCGTTCGCAAATTCAATCTGATCTCTGTGTATGAAATCAAAGACAGTTCGATGGAGAAAGCGGTCAAGGAACTCTCCAATAATGTGTCGTTTGAAGAACAGACCGACGACTACATCACCATTGAAGTGAAAGATCGTGATCCACAGCGCGCCGCTGCGATGGCGAATGCATTTGTGGACGTCTTGAACAGGATCAGTGTAAACCTCGGAACAGCGGAAGCGCGGACGAACCGTGAATTTATCGAGCGGAGGCTCGTTCAGGCGCGAACCGACCTCCGAAATGCGGAGGATGATCTGAAGTCGTATCAAGAGAAGAGCAAAATGATCATCACTTCCGAACAAAGCGCTTCGCTCTCGGGGATGGCGTCGCTCTACGCGCTCAGGGCCAGAAAAGAAGTCGAACTTGCGGTTCTCCGTCATGGCGTTGAGCAGGATGATCCCACTGTCCGGGCTCTCGCGCTTGAAGTCTCAGAGATCGACCGGAAACTCAGTAATCTCCCGGAGATAGGCGTCGAATCACTCCGGCGGTACCGGGACGTCCTGATCCAGCAACAGATTCTCGAATTCCTGGTCCCGATGTATGAGCAGGCCAAGATCGATGAAGTCAAGGATCTCCCCGTCGTTATCTCTCTCGATAAGGCGATTCCGCCGGAACGAAAATCGAGCCCACAGCGCACCCTGATGGTGCTTATCACCTTCGTTCTCACGCTGTTCGCCAGTATCTTCCTGGTGTACCTTCTTCAATGGTGGTCCGATTCGACCCCCTCCGGACCAGCAGGTTCGTTTCTCCAGTCCGTGTCTCAGTCTATCGCCCGCCGATATCGCACTTCACTCCGTCACTGACCCGGAGGGAAAACGTTTCGATGTCCATGCTGGCAATCATTCTCGGGACGCTGATCATCGTGCTTGTGGGACGGTTCGCGTTCGGCCATTTCTACAACCACGTGAGCCTGTACGCTGCGGTCTGGGGTGGAGCGCTGGCGTTGTTCGATATGCGCTTGATTAATTACTACCCGATCGAGGACGAAACCTGGGCGCTCATCTACAGCGGATCGTTCTGTTTCATCATCGGAGCCCTTACGGTATGGGCGTATCATCGGGCGCGGACGCCAAACTTCAAGAAGATTCAGCCGGCAGCAGCGGACTTCACGAACCCCGAACTCAGGACCTCGCTTACAAGAATCCTCTGGTTCCTCAATGTCCTCACGTTCGCCGTCGTAATCCAGCACTGGTATGCGATGTCGAAAGTTGCCGGCGGATTTGCTCAGGTTCTCCTCTTCTCTAATCTCATGTATAGTTTTCGAGTGGAATGGGGAATCCCCGGAAGCATCCCGTACATCAAATGTCTTGCCCTTCTCGGTGCTCTCCTGGGCGGCGTCCTCACCGCCTTGAGCGGCAGGGCGAAACTCGTCGCTGTTGTCCCGCTAGTGATCATCTTTCTCGGGGAAATCGTTTCCGCGGGTCGATCGCTTCTGGTCCAGGGGGGAATCTTTTTCCTCACCGGCTATTTCTCCACGCGGTTTCACATTATGAAGCGTTACTCCATCAGGGCGCAGGGAGGGAAGTTCCGGGGGATAATCGGGTTGATCATCGCTCTTGCCGTGATTGCGGGAGGTATTGAATTCGTGCGGGAGAGCCGAGGAGGGGAGACCAACTACGCAGGGTATACGTCGAAACTCAGCAGTTTCCGGGGCTCGATCCTCATCACACCGAGCATCTATCTCTATATCACATCCAATTTTGGGATCCTGAACCAGTATCTGAAACACGATAATGAAAATGTCCCATGGGGTGCAAATTCATTTGGACCGGTGTATCACGTGCTCGACAAGTTGGGGTTTGATACGCATATTGGCACGTACCAGAGGTTCTACCTGACCCCATCGCCGACGAATCTCGGAACGTATCTCCGCGAGGCCCATGAAGATTTCGGCATTCTTGGGATTTTCTTCTTTCCGTATTTTCTCGGGCTGATTACGTCCGTTGCCTGGTTCAGCCTTGTCCGAAAATTTCGATTCGGGGTTCTCGTCTTGCTTGGCAGCTTGGTTGATATCATCGTGATGGCGCTTTTTGTGATTTCAACGCGCGGTGGCGATCTATATATCGTGATGATCGTCGGGTTCTTTGTCGGCACGTACCTGGACAAACGCGCGAAGGTGGGAAACGCGGAAACGAACACTGCGCTGGTTCCTGCTTCGTAATGCGGTGAACCGTCGCGTATCGCACGCCCGGACCTATGGCATCAGGCATCGAAATCCCATGCGCGCACCGGAAAGGAGACGGATCGTTCTCCGGAATGTTGAGAGTCAACTCGTCAAAGGTCAAAACCGCCGCACAGCGGCAACTCGGAGTCGCCCACAACATCCGTTGGCTCGCGGCTGCCAATTTTGGGGTGAAGCCGTTCTGGTTCCTCTTTCTCCTTTTTTCTGCACGGTATCTCGGCCCGGCGGAATTCGGGGCCTATATGTTCACTTTTTCCCTAGTTTCCATCGTGGCGGCATTTTTTGACGGTGGGATCGACCTGTTGGCAGTGCGGGAACTGTCGCTTCACAGGGAGGCCTTTGTTGTCTTCTTTGCACGGTCGAGTGTCGCACGGGTGTCCCTGTCATTGGCTGCAGGGGCTGCGGCCATTACCATAGGACTTCTGTTCCACCTTCCCATCGGCACCCCTGTTCTCCTGACGGCTGCGGTCGTCTATTCGGTGGCGAATGCGTTGATGATTCACGCCCGCTTTGTTTTTCGAGCTTTCGAGATCATGCAGAACGAGGCGCTTTCGATCGTCGCTGAGAAGGCGCTTGTGATCGCCTTCGGGTCAGTCGTGCTTCTGCGCGGGGGTGGGGCTGAAAGTTTCGCCGCAAGCTATGCTGCGGCATACGTTCTCTCGTGCGCGCTCACACTCGGATTGGTGATCAAAGTCGTCGGAATTCCACGGTGGCAGTTTTCCTTTCTTCGGACACTCTGGTCCACCATTCTCCGACCCGCACTTCCGTTTGCTTTGCTGAACATCTTTACCGTCGTGTATTTCCGGTCGGGAACGGTTATGCTCGGTTGGTTGCTCGGGCGCGAAGATGCTGTCGGTGAGTTCAATGCGGGCTTCCGTCTCATCGAGTCGTATATGCTGTTCCCGGGGATCATCGTCGCCCCCCTCTTTGCACGGTTCGCCCGGACCGACGACGATGGCAGGACGCGGTCATCGCTCGTCTCAAACGCGTTTCGAGGGGTGGTCGGTTTGACGCTTTGCATTGCTCTTCCGATCTTCGCGCTGCAGAAAGAGGTTACCAGCCTGTTCTTCGGTCCCTCGTTCGCAGCGGCGAGCCAGGTCGTGGGAATCATCTCGCTTGCCATGCTTCCGGTGGGCGTGAGTTTCGTCTTTGGTACCCTGATCGCGGCCACGGGCCTTCAGCAACGAGCGAACTGGTATATCGCGGGGGTTACCGTCGCAAATATCGCAACGAATTTTTTCTGCATTCCTCTTTTCGGAACGCTCGGCGCGGCGTTCGTTGCGCTGGGGACAGAAGTCGCCCTCGCGATCAGTTATCTTTGGCTGGCGAGGTCGAAAGTCTCCTTGAGCGGGATTGGAGGCACGTTGGTGCGCGCCGGCCTCCTGAGCGCCGCGGTTCTCCTCGGCAGCATGATCCTCCCGGGGTCGTGGAGCTCCGTCGTCCGCCTTGCTCTCCTGGGTGTGCTCTCCCTCGCGGGGGCATTTCTCTCGGGATTGTTTACTGAAGACGACGTCAGAAAAATCCTGGGCAACTCCCGAGGATGATCGCACACATTGCGAAGTGCCAGGATGAGAATATTCCTTCTCGATAAGAATCTGGTCGATCCGATCAGCCATGAGAAATGGGAGATCCTCACGACCATGAATGGAGTCGTGTTGAAGGCCATCACTCCGGACCGGTGGGAAGAAAACTACAGGATGCTGCGGTTGCCGGAGAATGCGCATCCGTGTTTTCCCATTACAACCAAGAAAGTCGTCTGGCCCCGGTATTATAACCGTGCATTCTACGTGGACTTCTTCGGGCTTGTGCGCACGGTTCGTGCCTTTCGCCCGGATATCCTGTTCTGTTTCGAAGAGCCGTTCAGCGCGTTCGCAGCACAGACGCATCTTCTCCATGCGATAGCTTGTCCGGGCGCGAAACTAGCATTCTATGCGTGGGACAATCTTTCCCAGGGAACCCACTATACCGGACGGTGGATCTATCCCTCTCTCTATAAGCGCATCGCCGGACGATCCTTGAAGAAGGCGGATCTGATCGCATGCGCGACCGCGGAAGGCGAGTCATTTCTCCGGCCTCTCGCCCGGGGGGATGTGCGAAAGATCTATTTCGGAGTGCCCTTGCCGAAGCTCGACGACACGGAGGATCTTTCCCGGCGGGATGACGCCGAGTTTGTCGTCGGATACCTGGGGCGGCTCCTGGAAATGAAGGGGCTCGACGATTTCATCGATGCGATAGCCATGACTCCCGAGGGGATCCGTGCGGTGATGATCGGTGCAGGACCATATCGGGATGCGCTGGAACGCCGTTGCGTAATGCGCAACGTCGGACGAAGAGTCTCGATTCTCCCGGCGGTCTCTTCGGACCAGGCATGGAGGGCCTTGCGCAAAATGGACGTGCTCGTGCTCCCGTCCAGAACAACTCCGTTGTGGAAAGAGCAATACGGTAGAGTCCTGGTCGAGGCAATGACTTGTGGCGTTCCTGTCGTCGGCTCTTCTTCGGGCGCGATTCCCGACGTGATTGGGGATGCCGGACTCGTTTTCACGGAGGGAGATCCAGCGGACCTTGCAGCATGCCTCATGCGTCTCCATGGCGACCCTGTCTTGAAGGGTCAACTCGCAGCCGCGGGCAAGAGTCGAAGCTCCCTTTTTTCCACAAGGAGATTCGCGGAAGAGATCTATGACGCGTGCTGCAATCTCATGGCCGACCGCTCTTCTCAATCCCGGGCAGAGAGGCGATGATGGCCGGGCATAGGGAACAGCGAATTCTGGTGGTTCACCCGTTTTTCGGCAGGGGCGGAGGGGCTGAGGTCGTCGCTGCCCATATTATGAACTGGCTCATCACAAAAAAGGGGGAGAGCCTTACCCTGCTGATGTGCGCCACAGGGAATGACCTGGCGGGTCTCCAGCTTATCAATCATCTTCGTTCCAACGATCTTCTCCGGATCGAGCGTATCTCACTCCCTGCATGGTTGGGACACATGCCCGGAGCGTTTCAGGCCAAAGTGGCGTTTCTGCACCGACGAGCACGTGCGATGGCTTGCGAGTATGACCTGTGCATCAGCACGTACAACGAGACGAATTTCGGCAAGCCGGGATTCCAGTACGTCCATCATCCCGTGTTTCTTCCCCGTCGTGTGATGGAACAGTATCAGATGGTCGTCCCGAATGGACTGCTTGACAAGGCGCCGCTCGTTGAGGGCGCCTACCGGAGTTTCGTGCGGCGGTACGCCAGGGTAGATCCGAACACTATCGGCAGGAATATCACCGCCGTGAATTCATCATTCATACAGTCCGTGATGGCAAAGGAATACAATGTCGAAGCCACTGTTATTCCGCCGTCACTCCGCGAGCGGGAAGTCCGGAATTTAGCCCCCTGGGAGAGCCGAACACTGAACTTTATCTCGGTGGGAAGGTTTGCCGCGGACAAGAAGCTCCTTGAGCTGGTCGATCTTTACGCGGCCCTTCACGACGTCTGGCCCGAAGCGGGATTCGCGATCGTGGGGCGGAAAACCGATGAGGAGTATTTTCGATCAGTCGTGGATCGGGCGCGAGGCCGTGCTCTCCCCCTTGCGACCCTGACCGACGTGAGTGAAGAAGAACTCCATCGACTCCTTGAGACATCACGCATTTACATCGGGCCGAAACCGTACGAACATTTTGGCATTGCAACAGTGGACGCGATCAACGCCGGGTGCCTGCCGATCGTACATGACTCCGGTGGCCAGTGCGAGATTGTCAATTTCCCGGAGCTTCGCTACAGAACGGGAACAGAATTGGTTGCGAGAGTTTCGGCCGTGATCCAAAACCCCTCGCGCGGAACTCAGCTATTGAAAGAGCTCCAAAAAGGGATTGCCTCACTTACACGGGAAGACTTCTTCGCGGGGTTGGAGAGCGTCATAGGGCCTTTTCTTGGAAAGGATCATCTTCGCAAGGGGGTGGCAGGATGATCCAGGACCAGCATCGCGGGACGTATCGCGTTCTTATGATTGCACCGATGGTGCCGATTCCCCCCGACGATGGTGGCCGCGTTGAGATCCTCAACATGGTCCATTACCTGCAACGATCCGGGCACGAGGTCGTCTTTTTCGCGCCGAGAACGCGGGCAAATGATTCCGCGACATTCAGTCAGGATGTGGAGCTCCATCTGATCGATCTCGACCCGCAATCAAGTCTCCGTGGCCGGTTGCGGCACGTCTTCGATCCGTTGCCGTATTCTGCGCAAAAATTCTTCTCCAGGCAATCTGAGAACGAGGTGATTGCCCTCAGCAGCGGACGGAATTTCGATGTCGTGCACGTCGAGAATCTGTACATGATGCGTCTTGGGACAAGCCTCGGACGGAGATATCGTTTACCCGTTGTGCTGCATCAGCATAACCTTGAATCAGAGATCCTGGAACGATACTATCAGCAAACACGGAATCCGCTTGTCCGCTGCTACGCGCGGTATGAGTATCTCAAGACTCTCGCATTTGAACGGGAGATGATGAGACAGTGCGACCTCGTCTTCGCGATCTCCCAGGAGAACAAGAGGAAGATCATCGACTTTGCTCCGGGCGTCAATTGCGTCGTGCTTCCCCCCGGTGTCAATCTCGAATTCCTCAAGTACAATCATCAGAGCATTCCGGAGAGGCTGCTGTTCCTGACGAATTTCGGCTGGATTCCCAATCGCGACAGTTACGAATATTATTGCCGCGAGATTCACCCGGTCCTCAGCGCACGCATCCCGTCGCTAAAGACCCTCGTCGTAGGGAAACATCTGGACGAGGTCGGTCCGAAAAAACCGAAGTCCAATGTGGAATTCCACGGGTTCATCCCGGATCTGAACGAGGCTTCCTCGCTTGCCAGTGTCGCCATAGTTCCATTGCGGATCGGGTCCGGAGTGCGGGTGAAGATTCTCGAGCTGATGGCGATGGGGGTGGTGGTGGTATCCACCAGCCTCGGCGCGGAAGGGATCGCGGCGAAGAACGGCGAGCATCTCATAATCGCCGATGACCCGGAAACGATGAGCCAGGAGATCGAGCGACTCCTGAATGATCCGGATGGGACACGTCGGATCGCGGTCGCCGCCAGGAAGTTCGTGGAAGCGAATCATTCGGAAAGCGCCGTCGGTTCGATCGTGGATACGTCGTATCGAGCTCTTCAGGGATGGCAACCCGGGGCCCCGCGAACCTCGTGAAGCAGCGCTCGTCGGCTATGTGTCCGACGAAATATCTGTCATCCGTGCCGATGGAATAGTGGTCTGCCGCAGAGTTGATGAGACTATCCGATTGTCCATATTCTGAAAAGTGCATCGATGGTTTTCCTGTTTCCATACATGGCCAGGTGGAATTCTGCCAACATGTCTCGCTACGGCCACTTGTTTCGCAAGTTGGCTGATGCAGGGCATACTGTTGTGGTCACCCAGCCGCCTCCGCGGTCATCCGAAGAGACCAACTATATCGATCTCACAATCGAAGGCCATCCCAACATCCATGTCTTCACTGTTGATATGCCGGATTGGATGTGGCAGACGAAATTCCCGGCTGACAAATTTTTCAAAAAGGCACTCTATACCGTTGCGTCGGTGCGGACCCTGAGAAAGCTCTCTCAGGAGTACAATCCTGACGCCCTTGTTCTCTACAATTTGCCCCAATATCTCTACACTTTCTTCATACACCGGCCTGTGATCTTCGACTACGCCGATGATTATGTGGCAATGCTGAAACATGAGCTGGGGGTCAGGGGTCCCCATCCTCTAGTGTGGTTGAGCAATGCGATTCTCCGAAGGCTGATCGCCCGATCCATCCTCGTGACGTGTGTCTCGGATGTTCTGAAAGACATGGTGAACAGCACGCAAGTCATCCTTCTCCCAAACGGAGCAGAGGAATTCCCCCAGCACGAAGAGGGCGAATCGATTGGCGATCAAAAAAACAGACCGACCATTGGCTACGTCGGGGCCTTCGAATACTTTATCGATATCACAATGATGCTGGATGTCGCCGAGCGCCTGAAGGATGCCAGGTTTCTGTTCGTCGGCGCCGGGCGCGATTTGACGTGGACGAGACAGGAGATCGGGCGGCGCAATCTCACCAATGTCAACCTTACAGGAGCGGTACCGCATGATCGCGCGATGCAATATGTCGCCGAAATGGATATCTGCCTGAATCTCTTCACGGCGGGAGACGTGTCGTACGGTGCTTCCCCGATTAAGGTTTTTGAGTACCTCGCGGCGGGACGACCCGTCGTTTCCACTCCGCTTCCGGCACTCAAGAAACTTGACGAAGACGGCACACTCCTGTTCTATGCCGAAAGTGCCGATCAGGTGATTACTCATATCCATGCCATTCTTGCCGATCCCGCACTGCGTGCGTCCCATGTGAGGAGGGGTCGGGAACTCCTCAACGCCGAATATACGTGGACCAAGCTTGCGCGGAAGTTCGTGCGTGAAATTGAACAGCGGTTGAAACCTCGGGAAGATTCTGTGATGCGCACGCAGACAGACTTCTGACCGGACAAAAGCACATGGAGAAAAAAATCCAGATTATGTCGTTCATGGTCGTCGATTTCATCACCATGAATATCGCGTGGACGGCATATTTTGTCTTTCGTGTCCGAAGCGGAATTTTCGGCGACACAGTTACGCCGGACTTCATTGGCCCCATGCTTGTTCTGTATCTCTACTGGGCGGTGCTTTTCGGGATCGCCGGTCTGTATCGCCCCCTCTACGCTGCATCGCGTTTTGACGAGTTAACGCTGATCTTTAAGACTGTCACGGTCGGGTGTCTGATCCTGTTCTTCGTCATCTTCGCGGATGACTCGACGACACATTCCCCGACGGGCACACGCGTGCTCATGCTGATCTATTGGGCGGTTATCGTTTTCGCGGCAGGTTTGGGCCGGGCTCTGGTCCGGAGTGTCCAGCAGCGGCTTCTCAGCTCCGGCATCGGTTCACGACGCACTCTGATTGTCGGAAGCAAGATGAAGTCGGAGGAACTGTTTGAAGAGGTGGACAAATATCCTGCCCTTGGCTATCGGGTGGTCGGCTTCATCGGTTTGCAGGCTGGACGGGGGAGGAAGGTGCACGGCAAAGTCCCCGTTCTCGGAGTAGTCGATGATCTTGCCAAACTAGTGGAGAAGGAAAAAATTCGCGAGGTCCTCGTCGCGCTGGATTCTTCGGATCACGACAGGCTGCTCGATATTATCGGCCGGTGCAACGGCAATAACGTGGGCATCAAGATCATCCCTGACCTTTATGATATTATCAGCGGTCAAGCCCGGACGAACGCGATCCATGGTTTTCCGCTGATCGAGATCTCCCCGGAGCTTATGCCGGCGTGGGAGGAGTTCGCTAAACGCGCACTCGATCTCTGCGTGTCGGTTGTCGTGTTGATCCTCGGGTTTCCTATCTGGACGCTGACGGCGGTGGCGATCAAATTGGAAACCCCCGGTCCGATCTTCTATCGGCAGGAACGGGTGGGGAGGGATGGCCGCCATTTCGAAATGATCAAGTTCCGTTCCATGCGGAACGACGCGGAAAAGCATGGGGCGCGATGGGCCAGCAAAAAGGATCCCCGCGTGACCCGCGTTGGCAGGCTCCTCCGGCAACTGCACTTGGACGAAGTGCCGCAGGTCCTGAATGTCCTCAAAGGGGAGATGAGCCTCATCGGACCCCGTCCGGAACGACCGGTCTTCGTCGAAAAGCTTTCCCGCGAGATCCCTCACTACACGCGCCGGCTCAAGGTCCGGCCGGGGGTCACCGGCTGGGCACAGGTGAAACTGAGATATGATGAGACGATCGAGGATGTCCGGAAGAAAGTCCAGTATGACCTTTTCTATATCGAAAACATGTCGCTCCGCATGGATTTCAAGATCATCCTCTATACAGTCTTCCACGTCATGCTTGGGAGAGGCAGATAGCCTGAAAGCAGTCGACAGGGAACAGTGAACAGTTGACAGGGAACAGGGGACAGTGAACAGTTGACAGGTGACAGCGCGGACCAAGGGTCTACAGACTTGTATCCTTTATCTGAACCCCGGTTCCGGAGATGCTGGAAGGTGAACTCGTGCAGATTTCGACTTCTGATTGAAGGAGATGTTATGAATATCCAAATGGTCGATGTGGTCGGCCAGTACCGAAGAATCAAATCCGATGTCGACAATGCCATCCATACGGTGCTCGATTCCGGTCAGTTTATCAACGGAAAAGAAGTCGGTGAGTTTGAATGCGAGTCGGCGGGATATCTTGGAACAAAGTATGCCCTCGGTTGCGCTTCCGGCACCGATGCCCTCCAGATCGCCATGATGGCGCTCAGGATCGGACCGGGGGATGAGGTGGTGACCACCCCGTTTACGTTCGTTGCCACCGCGGAAACGATCGCGATCCTCGGGGCGAAACCGGTCTATGTCGACATCCAGGCCGATACGTATAATATTGATCCCGACCGGATCGAAGCGGCGATCACACCGAGGACAAAGGCAATTATCCCGGTCCACCTGTACGGTCAACCTGCAGATATGGACCCGTTGATGGAAATTGCCCGGCGGAAGAACATTCCTGTCATCGAAGATTGCGCCCAGGCGATGGGCGCCTCGTACAAGGCGAAGAAGGTGGGCGGGATCGGCCGGATCGGATGTATCTCATTCTTCCCCAGCAAAAACCTCGGCTGTTTTGGCGACGGCGGGATGATCGTCACGCAGGAAAAGGAGCTCGCGGAGACGATGAAGGTCATCGCTGCTCACGGCTCACGCGTCAAATACTATCATGACGTTCTGGGGGTGAACAGCCGCCTCGACACCCTTCAGGCTGCAATTCTCAGGGTCAAGCTGCGCCATCTGGAGGAATTCAACGCCGCCCGTCAACGTGCCGCCGCGCGATACGATGACATGCTCCGTGGTACGCCCGTGACGACCCCGCGGGTGGCCGCCTACGGTCAACACATCTTTCATCAGTATACGATCCGCGCGCCACGCCGCGATGCCCTTGCGGATTTTCTGAAGTCGAAGGGAATCCCGCATGCGGTCTACTATCCGGTCCCACTGCATCTGCAGAAGGCCTTTGCCATGTCGGGTGGACAGACCGGAGACTTCCCGGTTACAGAAAAAGCCGCAACGGAAGTGCTCTCTCTTCCGATGCACACGGAATTGACGTCCGAGCAACAGGAAGCTATTACCTCGGCGATCAAAGAGTTTTACCGATAAGCGTCAATCCCTCGGACTATCGACGGATCTCATGGAGCCACAGGCAAATCGCGCAACGATACTCGTCGTCATCCCGACGTACAACGAAGCTGACAATATCCGGCGACTTGTGCCGATCGTCCTCGGTGTTGTAGAGGGGGTGGAGATCCTCGTTGTCGACGACAATTCGCCCGACGGCACGGCGGATGTCGTCCGGGGATTCGGCACGAACGACACCCGCGTCCATCTCCTTGAACGGCCCGCGAAAATGGGGCTTGGGAGCGCGTATGTCCTCGGCTTCAAGTTTGCGCTGGACCGCCACTATGACTTCGTTGTCCAAATGGACGCGGATTTCTCCCATGATCCCCATGAGATTCCGAATTTCTTCAACGCGGTCAAGAATGCGGACCTGGTGCTCGGCTCCCGCTACGCCAATGGGGTGAGGGTCCTGAACTGGCCGATCCAGAGACTTATGCTGAGCTATTTCGCCAATGTCTACTCGCGAATGATGACCGGTCTTCCCGTCACTGACGCCACTGGCGGGTTCAAATGTTTCCGGCGGGCAGTCCTCGAAGCAATTAACCTGAACATGATCCGCTCGAACGGCTATGCGTTCCAAATCGAGATGACGTTCAAAGCCTGGAAGAAAGGGTTCCACGTCGAAGAGATCCCGATCACGTTTCTTGACCGCAGGCACGGATCGTCCAAGATGTCGAAGCAGATCGTGCGGGAGGCGTTGGTTATGCTGTTCAGTCTGAGATTCAGGGCATGGGCGGGGAGGCTGTGAAGGAGACAGGGAACAGGGGACAGGGAACAGAGTACAGAAAAACAGAGAACAGATAAGAGAAAAAGATATCCCGCATTATTGAAAGATGATTACTCCCGCCATGGGAGGATTCTCGTGGGAATCGAATCGAGCCAGAAGCCCAGGATCGTGAGGGACTATCGGGATTTGATCGTATGGCAACGAAGTGATAACGCTTGTAAAGCTTGTGTATCAACTGACGAAAGGATTCCCCAGGGAAGAATTGTTCGGACTTTCGAGCCAGCTGCGACGTGCATCCGTGTCGATACCTTCAAACATCGCTGAAGGTCAACAACGAAAGTCGACAAATGAATATAAGCATCATCTTTCGTTCTCTCTCGGATCGTTGGCTGAAGTGGACACCCAGCTTGTCGTAGCGACTGAGCTCCACTATGTCAATGAGGTTGACTTACAGGAGCTGCAGGTTTTGATCTGCGAGATTAGAAAAATGTTGAACGGTCTCAGTTCGAGTCTGTAATGTTGCATGATTTTCGCTTGGCCTAAATCCGTGATCAGTATGCTTAGCAACGTGGTCGAGAGATTGAATTCCAACTGTTCCCTGTTCCCTGTCCCCTGTGCACTTTTATGGACCTGACCGTCATCACCGTCAACTACAACGTCCGCCAATTCCTGGAGAACGCGCTCACATCGATCGGGCGCGCTCTGGAGGGGATCGACGGCGAAGTCATCGTCGTGGACAACGCGTCCAGGGACAAGAGTGTCGAGATGGTGCGTAAGGCGTTCCCCGATGTCCAGGTGATCGCCAACGAGGAAAATGTCGGGTTCGCGAAAGCCAATAATCAGGCCCTCCGTGTCGCGAAGGGGAAATACATTCTTCTGATCAACCCGGACTCCATCGTTCAGGAAGACACGTTCCGCGTGATGATCCGCTATCTGGATGCACACCCCGAGGTCGGGCTGGCAGGATGCAAGGTGTTGAACCCGGACGGCACCTTTCAATTACCCTGTCGGAGAAGCTTTCCGACACCGTGGGTTGCCTTCACCAAGATGTTCGGCCTGTCATCGCTCTTCCCGTCGTCGCGGCTCTTCGGAAGATACAACCTGACGTACCGCAGCCCCGACGAAAGCTACCCGGTCGATGCGGTCAGCGGTTCGTTTATGATGGTCCGCCGCGATGTCTACGAGAAGATCGGCGGGCTCGATGAGTCGTATTTCATGTACGGGGAGGACCTGGACTGGTGTTACCGGGTCCGCGGGGCGGGGTACGCCGTGTCGTATGTGCACGAAACCTCGATCATCCATTATAAAGGCGAAAGCACGCGACGCAGCGACATCAATGAAGTCCGGCTGTTCTATAAGGCCATGGAGCTCTTTGTCGCGAGACATTTCCGGCGATCGTACATCCAGCGCTTTTTCCTATCGCTGGGGATCTCCGTGCGGGAAGCCCTTGCATGGGTCAACCGGGTGCTGCCGCCGCTGGTCCTCGTGGTGACCGATTTTGTTCTCGTCGATGTTGCGTTGGTCCTCAGCGCGATATTGTACTTCCGTTCCCCGATGGGGTTCATCGACGGGGCGAACCCGGTTGTCTGGGTTGCTCCTTCGCTGTTTGTCGTTGCCGGACTCGCGGCATCCGGGTCCTATCTTTCCAACCGGTATGCGGCGTCGAGCGCGGCCATGGGAGTGCTCGGCGGATATGTGATGATTTCCGCGGCGGTGTTCTTCTTCAAGAGCTTCGCCTACAGCCGTGCAGTTGTGGCGATCTCCGGTGTTGTCAGCCTCATCTTTATTCCGCTCTGGCGGGTCGCGCTGCAGCGGATCCGCATGCGCAGCACACGCAGCGGCCAGCGGAGAACGCTCTTCGGGGGCCGGACGCTGATCGTCGGGATCGGGAATGGAGCACGAGAGCTCTTGCGACGGCTGCGCGCCCGGATGGACGGGGCATACGACGTCGTCGGCTTCGTCGACACGACAGGGATGCACATCGGGGAGGTTGTCGACGGTGTGGAGGTGGTTGCCGGCCTCGAAAACGTGGGAAAGGTCATCGATACGCTGCGCGTCAGTGACGTGATCTTCTCGACGGAAGGTCTGTCGTACGGGGAAGTGTTGTCGGTGATCTCGCGCAGCAACAACAGCGTCGTCAATTTCCGGCTTGTGCCCAACAGCCTGGAAGCGATCATCGGGAAGACCAGCGTCGATCAGCTTGACACGATTCCGCTGGTGGAGATCGAATATAACCTCCACCTCCCGTCGCACCGGGCGTTCAAGCGTGTCGCCGACGTTGCCGTGGCTTTTTTGTGCGTGGTGATCCTCTACGTTCCATGGCGAATCGTGCGCGGGTGGAGCAGGCCGGGGGGTGTGGTACGGCTGTTCCCGCAGGTACTGTCCGGCAACCGGAGTCTGATCGGTCTCCCCGCCGACGATGATGGCCGGCTCGCAGCAACGCTCTCACGGCGATGCGGCGGCGCTAATCTCGGCCCGATCGGGTTGACGGGTCTCATCCAGGTCAATCGCCACGAAGGGATGACCGACGAAGAAATGGAGCGGTACGCATTGTTTTATGCGAAGAACCATTCGATGGCTTTGGATGTCGAAATTGCTATGAAGGCGATAGGCTTTTGAGGCAGTGGAACGGCAGATAATCGGGAGTATGAAGTAGGACGTAGGACGTAGGAAGGGAACAGTCGTCGGGGATCGTTTTCTTTCTACGTCTTACGTCATACGTCCTACTCTTGGCTGCTCGTATGTGTCATCTTAGAAAGGCGCAGCTATGGCCAAGGTTGTTCTCGATTTCGAAAAGCCCATCATCGAGCTCGAGCAGAAGGTCGAGGAGATGCGGCGCTATGCGGGGAACCCGGACATCGCGCAGGAGATCGTCCGGATCGAAAAACGCGTGAACCAGCTTCAGCAGAGCATCTATTCCCGTCTCACGCGGTGGCAACGCGTCCAGCTCGCCCGTCATCCCGAGAGGCCGTACACGCTCGACTATGTCCAGATGATGACGAAAGGATTCATCGAGCTGCACGGAGACCGGTCGGTCAAAGACGATCACGCGATCGTCAGCGGCTTTGCCACCATTGGCGATTTCAAAGTCATGCTCATCGGCCATCAAAAGGGGCGTGATACGAAATCGAATGTCTTCCGCAACTTCGGCATGGCGAATCCCGAAGGATACCGGAAGGCATTGCGGCTGATGAAACTGGCCGAAAAATTCCATCTTCCGGTCGTGACGCTGCTGGACACCCCCGGTGCCTTCCCGGGCCTGGAAGCCGAAGAGCGGGGACAAGCGGAGGCGATCGCCCGGAACCTCCTTGAGATGGCGCGATTGAAAACACCGATTGTCGTCGTCATCATTGGTGAGGGCGCGTCCGGAGGAGCCCTCGGGATCGGCGTCGGCGACAGGGTGTTGATGCTCGAAAACGCCTGGTATTCCGTAATCTCGCCGGAATCCTGCTCGAGCATTCTCTGGAGAAGCTGGGAGTACAAAGAACAGGCGGCGGAAGCCCTCCAGCTCACCGCCTCCGATCTTAAGAAGCAGGGGGTGATCGATATGATCATTCCCGAGCCCATGGGAGGGGCGCATAAGGCGCCGCAACAGATGGCCGATATCCTGAAGGAAACAATCGTCGATGAGTTAAAGCAATTGAGCAAACTGAAACCCGACAAGCTCGTGGAACGCCGGATCGAGAAGTTCTCACGCATGGGCGTGTACGTCGGGTAAAGGCCAGCATGATCCAGCACGTCACGGAAGTCCGGGTTCGCTATGCTGACACGGACCAGATGAAGTTCGCCTACTACGGAAAGTTCTTCGAGTATTTTGAACAGGGTCGCTCGGATCTCCTCCGGGCGATCGGGCTGCCCTATCGTGAGGTCGAGGAACTGGGGTATTTTCTTCCGGTGATTGAGGCCCACGCTGAGTACCGTCGGCCCGCCCGATACGATGATCTCCTGTCCATCGTGACAATGCTCCGCGATGTCCCTGTCGCGCGAATCCGGATTGACTATGAAGTGCGGACGCCGGAAGAACAGGATCCGATCGCGACGGGATATACCATCCACAGTTTCATCAACGCAAGAACCGGGCGGCCGGGCCGGGCGCCCGGGCAGTTTCTGGAAGCAATCGAAAAACACCTGAAGTGATCGGAGCACGCGTGCCAGCAATCTATGACGGTCAGATCCTCCTCGCGATAGAGACGGCGCTGAAGGAAGACATCGGGCTGGGGGACATTACGAGCGACGCGACCATCGACGCCGAGGCGAAAACGGGAGGAGAATTCCTCGTCAAGCAGCCGGGAATCCTTGCGGGGGGCGAAATTGCCGGTCAGGTGTTTCACCTGGTCGATGAGCGGACGATTTTTCGCCAGGTGGTGAACGACGGCAAGCACGTTGCCCCCGGGGCCGTTGTCGCGGTCGTGGAAGGGAATGCGCGGAGCATTCTCCGGGCGGAGCGTGTGGCACTAAATTTTTTTCAGCGGATGAGCGGCATCGCGAGTCTCACGCGCGCTTACGTCGACGCCGCCCGGGGGACACGCGCGCGCATCACCGATACGCGCAAAACAGCGCCGGGGCTTCGCGCCCTCGACAAACTCGCCGTTCGCCTGGGCGGTGGGGTGAACCATCGCTTCGGTCTTGACGGAATGGTCCTGATCAAGGACAATCACATCCTTGCTGCCGGAGGGATCGGTGCGGCAGTCCGGCGTTGTCAGGAGTTTCTCCGCGAGCGATCGCTCACGATCGGCATCGAGGTGGAGACCACGTCGCTTGACGAGGTCCGGGATGCCCTCGCGTTTTCGGGGCTCCAGCGAATCATGCTCGACAATTTTCCCGTGCCGCTGATGCAGGAAGCGGTTGCGCTGATCGACCATCGGGTCGAGGTGGAGGCCTCAGGCGGCATCACCCTTGAGACCATCGGCGCTGTGGCAGCGACAGGGGTCGATTTTATTTCGGTGGGTGCGCTCACGCATTCCGTTCAGGCGCTCGATATTTCTCTGGAACTGACCGCCGGTGCCCATGTCCACCATGCGTGACCAGATCCGGAGCCTGGGAACAGACACCGCGATCTACGGCATCAGCACAATTGTCGGACGCTTCCTCAATTTCCTCCTTGTCTTCTTCTATACGAACGTCCTCGCGCCGGGTGAGTATGGCATCGTCGCGTATGTCTATTCGCTGATTGCATTCCTGGGGATCATCTACGGGTATGGACTGGAGTCGGCCTACTTCAAGTACGCCTCAACGCGCGAGCACGGTACCGACCGGGAAAACTTCTCTACCCCGCTCATAGCCCTGACGCTCACCTCGTTTGTCCTGTCGTTGTGCCTCTCCGCTGCTGCGCCGGCGATCGCACGGGCGATCGAAGTTCCCTCCTCCCATTCGCGGATCATCGTGTATGCGGCATGGATTCTCTTTCTCGACACGATCACGGCCGTACCCTTCGCTGCCCTCCGCCTCGAGCGGAAAGCGAGGCTGTTTGCCCTGCTGAAGGTGCTGAATATCGTTGTCAACGTCGCGGCGAACATTGTTCTCCTGGTTGTCTACCAGCAGGGCGTGGAGGGAATATTTCTGAGCGGACTGATCGCATCAGCCTCGACGTGCTGTCTGCTCCTGCCGACGATCGCCCGCCGGTTCGAATGGCGCCTCACCGCGAATGTGTTCCGCGCGATGTTCCGCTTCGGAATCCCTTATGTTCCGGCCGGACTGGCCAGCATGATGATCCAGGTGGTGGACCGGCCGATCTTGCGTGCGTTGACAAACGACGCGACGGTGGGCGTCTACCAGGCGAACTATCGTCTGGGGATTTTCATGATGCTGGTCGTTTCAATGTATGACTACGCCTGGAGACCGTTTTTCCTTCTTCACGCGAATGACGCGGATGCGAAGGCGCTGTTCTCGCGCATCCTGACGTATTTCGTTCTTGTCGGGGCGACGCTCACCATGGTTCTGTCGCTGTTCATCGACGATCTTGTGAAGATCCGATTGTTCGGGCATGCGCTTATCAATAGCGACTATTGGGGCGGATTGCCGATTGTCCCTGTTGTTTTGAGCGCCTATTTGTTCCTGGGGATTTATAATAACCTCATTGCGGGAATATACATCAAGGAGAAGACCAGGTACCTTCCGGCAATCACGTTTGTCGGAGCACTGCTGAATATCGTCGCGAATTTCATTCTCATTCCCCGGATGGGCATGATGGGAGCGGCTGTTGCCACACTCGCGGCATACGCAGGTATGGCGCTCACATTGTATATTGTAGTACGGAGGTTCTACCCGGTGCAGTATGAATGGGGGAGGATCGGCGCGATCCTCCTGATCGGTCTCGTTTGCTACGCAATCTCCCGGGCTGTTCCGGCAGTTGCGTCTCCGCTGGTATGGAAAGCGGGCATTCTGGCATTGTTCGTTGCGGCGTTGTTGCTGTTCAGGGTGGTCAGTCTCCGCGAGGTGCTCCGGTCCTGGAGTCGTCAATCGAAATGAACCATTGTGAGGGTTGATGCAGACAATCGAAAGAACGAAGAAGTCTCAGGTCCCCGCCGATCAGGTACTCCTCGGCGGTCAGGCGGTGATCGAGGGTGTCATGATGCGGGGACCCGATGCGATTGCGATGGCGGTACGCCGGAAGAACGGCATGATTACAATCCACAAGGAATTGTTTGAACCCCTTGGAAAGCGAAACCGGTTCTGGAGTGTCCCCGTACTCCGGGGGATAGCCGGGTTCTTTGAAATGATGCTCCTCGGGGTGCGGATGCTCAATCTTTCCGCCTCCCTTGCGATGAAGGATCTGGACGGGGAGGTCCCGACGACGTCCGGATCATCGGGGGAAAGGGTTGGCTCGACGATCGCCCTGGTGGTGTCCCTCATTTTTGCCGTCGGGTTGTTTTTTGTCATTCCGCTATTGTTGACCACAACACTGTTCGATGTATCGCAGGATCCTTTGCTCTTTAATCTTTTTGCGGGGCTGATCCGGCTGACGATTTTTCTGGGGTATCTCGCTGCCATCGGACGGATTCCCGATGTGGAACGGCTCTTCATGTACCACGGTGCGGAACACATGACGGTCTTTGGCTACGAGCGGCTCCATCAGATCACTGTTGGGGCTGCTGCGGTTCAATCGCGATTTCATCCGCGCTGTGGAACGAGTTTTCTCCTTGTCGTTGTCGTGGCGTCGATCGTCCTCTTTGCATTTGCCGATACGGTTGTCCTCTCCCTGGCCGGCGTCATTACGTTGCCGTTGCGACTCCTCTGGCACCTGCTGCTTCTCCCGGTGGTCGCCGGTGCAGCCTATGAAGTCATCCGATTCTCGGCGAAGCACGCGGCATCACGACTCGGCCGCGCGATCATGTATCCGGGGCTCCTGCTGCAACGGCTTACAACCCGAACGCCGGCAAACGACCAGCTCGAGGTTGCGGTCGCTGCCTTGCGCGCGGCACTGGAGGGGACGGGGAACGGCGCCGCTGAACAGGCCACAGTCACCACGGACGCGAACTATGCTTGATCGACTGGAACAGGTACGGGAACGGTACGAAGAAGTCACGGCTCTGCTCAGCGACCCTGCCGTGGTCGGGAACCAGGAGCGGTTCCGTACGCTTAGCAAGGAGCACAGCCAGTTGACGCCGATCATGGCGGCATATGGACGGTATCGCAAGGCGAAAGCGGATCTCGAAGGGACGAAAGAGCTGGCGGAGAAATCCGAGGACCCGGAAATGCGGCAGATGGCGTACGACGAAATGGAAGCCGCCCGGTCGAAGGTGGAAACGATGGAAGAGGAGCTGAAGGTCCTTCTTATTCCCAGAGACCCGAATGACAGTCGGAATGTCATCGTGGAGATCCGTTCCGGCACCGGTGGAGACGAGGCGGCCCTTTTTGCGGGGGATCTTTTCCGAATGTACTCGCGCTTTGCCGAGAAAAAGGGGTGGAAGGTCGACGTCCTCGACATGTCGGAGACGGGGATGGGAGGGTTCAAGGAAATTTCCTTTTCGCTCAGTGGCGAGGACGTTTATGGAACGATGAAATTCGAGAGCGGGGTGCACAGGGTGCAGCGGGTGCCGGAGACCGAGGCGCAGGGGAGGGTCCACACTTCTGCGGCGACGGTTGCGGTGTTGCCGGAGGTTGAGCAGGTGGATGTCGACATCAACCCCGCCGATCTAGAGATCGACACTTTTCGGTCGGGGGGAAAGGGGGGACAGAACGTCAACAAAGTCGAAACCGCGGTGCGGATTACGCACAAGCCGTCGGGGATTGTTGTTGCATGCCGGCAGGAGCGGTCGCAGTTTCAGAATCGTGAGCGGGCGATGAAGATGTTACGTGCGAAGCTATACGAATCCAAAGTGGAGGCGCAAGTGGGGGACGTAGCGGCGCAGAGGAAGGAGATGGTAAAGAGCGGGGATCGGAGCGACAAGATTCGGACGTACAATTTTCCACAGAACCGTGTAACGGATCATCGGATCGGGCTGACGTTATATAATTTGTCAGAGATCATTGATGGCCGGTTGGACGAGATTGCGGAGCAATTGAAGATAGCGGACAGGGCGGAGAA
>CAVVZZ010000004.1:0-4432 GCA_963752915.1 Ignavibacteriota bacterium | reverse complement strand
AGCTTCGGATACCCGCGGAGACGGGCCTTGGCCGGATCCGCCAGTCGGTCATCGACGAATCATGGATTCATATCGATGTTCGCGATGCGGGTGGTCACAGGATGGTGCTGCATTTGACGGACCAGCAACGCATGCCGCAATTCTCGGCTCTGCCGCCGCTGCCGCCGACCGGCGTCTTCGACGTTCGATTCCGAGGAGACACCTACATCGAGGCGATGGGACACTCGCATGAGATCGTGGTGCATTCCGCAACGTATCCACTCGAAGTGCGTGCGACAAACCTCAAAGGCATCACCCTCCGCGTGTCGGACGGCCTGGGTGCGAATCTCCTCAGCTCTGTGATGAAGGAGGGGGAGGATGTCGCCGTTTCGATGCCGCTGTCGCTTTTCGCGATCGACGAGTCCGGAGCGCTGCCCACGTCGTTCGGGTTGGAACAGAACTGGCCGAATCCCTTCAACCCCACCACGACGATCCGGTTTAGTCTTCCTCTTCACAGCCGCGTCTCTCTGGTGGTCTATAACATTCTCGGTCAGCGCATTCGCGAGGTGGTGAACGAAGAACTTCCTGCCGGAACGCACCAGGTCCAATTCCACGCGCGTGATCTGCCAAGCGGCGAATACCTCTACCGCCTCAGCGCGGGCAAGTACGCTGATTCGAAAAGGATGATGCTTGTCCGGTAAATAATCGATCATCGGCCGGGACTCCGGCGAGGGCATTCAGGCGGGGGGTGCTTGTGTGGCGTCATCATCCAGGGGAAACGTGACAGTGATCCGGGTCCCGTGATCCCGTCCGATCGCGATCGATCCGTCCAGTTGTTCCGCGAGTGCGCGCACAAGTGTCACGCCGAGTGTTTCCGCTTCCGTAAAATCCACCGTCTCAGGCATCCCGATCCCGTTGTCAGAAACGCTCAGGAGAAGCTGGCCGGCCTCCTGCGACGCCGCGACCTCGATGAGTCCGGTGCGGTCACCGGGGAATGCGTGCTTGATGGCATTCGTCACCAGCTCGTTGATCAGGAGCCCGCAGGGAATCGCCGTGTCGACGCCGAAGCGGACATGATCGATCGCGGTGCGAAGTTCGAGGCCGTCCCGGTGATAGGAGGAGACAAGTTCCCTGACGATCGTCTGGACGTAATCGCCGAAATCGATCGACGAGAGATCGCCGGACCGGTACAGCCGTTCGTGCACCATCGCCATGGATTTCACGCGCTGCTGACTTTCCCGGAAGAGCTGGACGTCGTACGCGTCGCGGACAAAATTGCTCTGGAGGAAGAGCAGGCTGGAGATAATCTGCATGTTGTTCTTCACCCGGTGGTGCACTTCCTTCAGGAGAATCTCCTTCTCTTTGAGGGAAGTCCGGAGCTCGCTTTCCGATCGTTTCCGGTCGGTGATATCCATGTTGATCCCGACGACATGGGTGGCCATGCCGGCCGGATCCGTCAGGGCTCGGCCATACGAAACAAACCAGCGCACTTCGCCCGTGCTTCGGAGAACCCGGAATTCCACCTCGAGGGGTTCAAGGGTCTTGACGGCCCTCGCAAGGGCGAAGAACGCTCCTTTGCGGTCGGCGGCATGGACATGCGAGAGCAACGTCGCGGATCGGGTCGAGGTTTCGCCGATGAGCTCCAACAGGTCGTCGGTCACCGCGAGCTTTCCTGAAGGCAGGTCGATTTTCCAGGGGAACATCCGTGCTGCCATCATGGCGACACCGAGATGGGCCTGGTTCAATTGAAGTTCGGTGTTGGCTTCCGCGAGGGCGTTGGTCCGTTCTTCGACCCGGCGTTCGAGGTCATCGTGCGCCTCCTGCAGGTCGCTCTGTGTCGCGTGAAGCTGCGCGTTGCTGTGTTTGAGATTGCTGTTCATGGCAGAAAGGACGTCCGCTTGCGCACGAACGGTCTCTGCCTGACGTTCTGCATCGGCTCTCGCCGATTCCAGGGCAGCGGCCTGGCGGGCGAGAAGCCGAGAACCCCAGAGCCCGAGGAGAAGAACGAGAAGGCTGACGACGATTGACGTCGTCTGCGCGGAACGAATCGAGCGTTCGACCCCGTCAAGACTGTAAAGGAGAACAACCCTCCCCAACGCTTTTCCCCCCACGACGACGGGCGCCACGCTCAGCAATCCGGACGCGGTGGCGGAGACTCCCGGGCCCTGCTGCAACAACAGACTCGTTGCCATCGGCGGCCGGGATGCAGTTTGATAGATGAAGTCGTTTTTCTCGTCAAGAATACCGATGTACGACACATTGTCATCGATGCGTGACCAATCGAACGCCTTCTGAACGAGAGAAAAGTTCCCTTCACTCAGGCCGGTCCCGACCGAATACGCGAGCATGTCGCTGACAATCCCGAGATGTTGGCGCGCATTCGCCTCTCCGGTCTCCCGCTGGACATGCGTCAGGTAGGCAAAAGAAAAGAGCGTTGTGAGCAGCCAGGGAATCACAAACGTCGTGAGAAGGCGCATCCGGTATGACAGTCGGCGTTGAAGGTAGCGGATCATAGCCGATGATTTCACTCTTCGATGGTGAGCAGGACCTTCACACTTGTGCCAACGTGGTCCGCACTGACAAATCCTATCGCCCCCGGTGTGGATGCCACAATCCTAACGAGCTCCTCCTGCGACGACACCATCAGCGGCGGGCGGGCCTGGCCCGACAACTGGGCGCGTAACCAGATCTTCCGCATTTCGAGCGGCGTCCGATGAAGATAGTCGTAAAACGCCGCTTCCTCCTGTGGATTGTCCCGAAGACAGACGAGGACGATTGCCTGACCATTGCTCCAGGCGCGCGTCCCGAGAATGCAAATGTCGAAGAGCTGTGCGGCGGTCAGCGATTTTTCCGGGACAGACTTGTTGGCAATGATCGCTACTTGCGCCGAAGTCGGCGCATATCCTGCCAGGAGCAAAAGGGTGAAGAGAATTCCGGTCTTCATGTCGTTTGAGTCCTATCGTCCCGATTAAAACATGACACTGATGCCGGCTTGCAGCCGGTGTGATCGATAGGTACTCAGACTTCCCGTCGTCGCGTTGATATACAGGTATTCCAGCTTGACGACGATTTGGTCGATCGGTCGGATTCCCCCCCCGGCCATTGCCCCCCGTGTAAAGGCGCTCTCGTGGTACTGCATGTATTCAATGCCGCCGAAAGCGTAAAACATCTCGGAGATGTCGTATGTCACGACACCGTACGAAAAGAGATTTGACGGCTTGGTGCCGAGGAGCGGGTTGTACATCGCCATCGCCCGGAAGACCTGCAACTGATGATCGTCCATCAGTTCCTCAGTGGCGATGATCTCGGATTCCAGGGAAACGGGTCCGACCTGAAAGGAGAGATCCCCTCCGAAGCGGTACCGTTGAATCGCCCCGAGGCCGATGTCGGCTCTGTTCGCTTTGTCGCTGGTAATGGAGAACCCCGTCTTGACCTTGCCCACCCGCATCCCGACCCGCGCTCCGAGAAGTTTGAAACTGGTGGTGTCAACACCGCCGATGACGTAGTTCCCCCCTTTGGTTCCCGCGGTCGTGAACGACGGATCTCCGTTGCCGGTGTACGCGACGTAGTCCAGTCGGATATCGGAAAGGTGCACGGTCCCTTCGACCTGGAGAAACGCCGATTGCGGAACGAACTCATCTGAACTGGCGATTCCCTCCGCCGCCGCCTCGTATACGACCGGGCGTATGATGTACGGCAGGAGCGGCATCCTGTTCTTGATCTCATTCAGATTGTTGAACGTCGGGACGAGCAGTCCGGCCTTCACGCTGAAACAGTCCGACGGTTCATACCGGACCCATCCTTCTTCCACGCGAAACGTCCCCCAGCCGCGAGAGCTGAAATACGAATTCGTGAATTCGAGGTTGACAAAGGAGGTGAACTGCGAGCCGAATTGCTTTCGGAAGAACACATTCGCCTGCTGGAGGATGAAGGTGTTCCGCGTTACCGAACTCGCGGGAAAATCGAGGATGCGCGTTGTCTCCCACGAGTTTTCGAAGGTGGACTGAAAATAGCCGAACACATCCAGCCCGCTGGTGATGCCCTGTCCGAAGAGAAGGCAGGGCAAGAAAAGGAACAACAGGAGAGTAAGACTCCGACGATGCATGAATCCTCCGGCATGTATCAAATTGTATCCACCCCGCGCGAAAGGCCTGAGTCGCAAATCGTGCCAATTTCATGCCAATGAAATTGCCCAGAATCGCTCTGCAAGCTCAACGTTAGCATGCGCGGATCCGGCTAATAATAGCCAAAAGCCCATGGTTCACCTTCCGAATTGGCAGAAAATGGTCGTTTCCAAGGCTTGCTTCTCTCGCGCAGACGCAGTAGCATTAAAGTTCGCACACTCCTTCTTCCTCCCGCGGAATACTGCTTAGTCTTTGGAGCATCTTCTTATGCGATACTCGCGGCTTCTTCTCTTCCCCGCACTGCTCGTTGCATTCCACATTGCGTTTGC
>CAVVZZ010000003.1:0-172929 GCA_963752915.1 Ignavibacteriota bacterium | reverse complement strand
AGATGACGCCTCCTTGCATCGCATATTGCACATTGACCAATCCTACGACATTCAGCGCAAGGGCAAGGCGACGAGTGTACGCAATCAAAGTATGAAGCTGTTCCGCATTCACGGCATAGGGTGGAAGCGCACAGGCGCTGTCGCCGGAATGCACCCCGGCTTCCTCGATATGTTGCATCACCCCGCCGACGAAGACATCTTTTCCATCACTGACGGCGTCGACGTCGAATTCGAAGGCGTCTTCAAGAAAGCGATCGATCAGGACGGGGCGGTCTTCGGAGACGTTGACCGCTTTGCCCATGTATTCCCGCAGGCCGCGGTCATCGTAGCAAATCTCCATCGCCCGTCCGCCCAGGACATAGGACGGCCGGACCAGGACGGGATACCCGATCTTCGCCGTGACGAGAAATGCGCTTTCCAGGTCGAAGGCCGTTCCATATTCCGGGCACGGGATCTTGAGCTCGTCGAGGAGATGCCCGAATCGTTTCCGGTCCTCCGCGAGATCGATCCCTTCGGGAGAGGTCCCGAGAATTCTTACCCCCTGCGCCTCGAGGGCCCTCGCAAGCTTGAGCGGCGTCTGGCCGCCGAAACTGACAATAACGCCCAGCGGCTTTTCCTGTTCGCAGATGTTCATGACATCCTCGAACGTCAGGGGTTCAAAATACAGCTTGTCGGTGGTATCATAATCGGTGGAGACGGTCTCCGGGTTGCAGTTGACCATGATGGTCTCGAACCCTTCTTCCGCCAGCCCCATCACCCCGTGGACGCAGCAGTAATCAAATTCAATTCCTTGTCCTATCCTGTTCGGCCCGCCCCCGAGGATCATGACTTTCTTTCGCTCCGACCGTACGGACTCGTTTTCGGTCTCGTAGGTGGAGAAGTGGTACGGCGTTTCCGCGGCGAACTCGGCTGCACAGGTGTCGACGGTCTTGTACACCGGGAGGATTCCCTCGCGTTTCCGGAGGGCGCGGACGGAGAGCTCGTCCGTTTTCCAGAGCGTCGCAAGCTGCCTGTCGGAAAATCCGTACTGCTTCGCCTTGCGCAGCAATGCCGGGTCCTGGTGATCCGGGGCGCGCAGCTCCGCTTCGAGATCGACAATCTGTTCGATGTTCGACAGGAACCACGGATCAATCTTCGTAATGTCGAACAGCTCTTCAATCGTCATCCCGAGCTGTAACCCGTAGCGGAGATAGAAGATGTTGTCCGCGTGCGGCCGGGCGAGATGGTCACGGACCGTCTTCTTCCATTTTTCCTTCCCTCTTGCATCGAGCGCGGACACGTCGACGATGTCTTTCCCGTCAGCGCCTAGGCCGTGCCTCCCCTGCTCGAGGGAGCGGAGGACCTTCTGCAGCGCCTCTTTGAACGTGCGCCCGAAGGCCATCGCCTCGCCGACCGACTTCATTTGAACGCCGAGCGTTTCATCGACTCCTTTGAATTTCTCGAAATCCCACCGGGGGAACTTGACGACGGTGTAGTCGATGGTGGGTTCAAAGCACGCGGGGGTCAGCTTCGTGATATCGTTGGGGATTTCATCGAGCGTATACCCCACTGCAAGCTTGGCGGCGATTTTCGCAATGGGAAACCCCGTTGCCTTGGATGCAAGCGCGGACGATCGCGAAACCCGGGGGTTCATCTCGATCACGAGCGAGCGCCCGGTGCGCGGGTCGACGGCGAACTGAATGTTCGAGCCCCCCGTCTCGACGCCGATGGCCCGGATGACTTTGATCGAGTCGTCGCGGAGCCGTTGGTATTCCTTGTCGGTGAGCGTTTGCGCAGGAGCCACCGTGATGGAATCGCCGGTATGAACTCCCATCGGATCAAAGTTCTCGATGGAACAGATGATCACGACGTTGTCCTTCGCATCGCGCATGACCTCGAGCTCATATTCCTTCCAGCCGATGACCGATTCCTCGAGGAGCACTTCATGGATGGGGCTCGCTTCGAGGCCGTGCCGGGCGGCGTCTTCAAATTCATCGCGCGAGAATGCCGTCCCTCCACCGGTCCCTCCGAGCGTAAACGAGGGGCGGACAATGATGGGGAACCCGATCTTCTCCATCACCTCATAGGCTTCTTCCATCGTCCGGACAAAGCCCCCCCGGGGACACTGCAATCCGGCGGCGTCCATCGTTGCCTTGAACAGTTCGCGGTCTTCCGCCCTCCGGATCGCTTCGAGCTTCGCGCCAATCAGTTCAACGCCGTACTTTTCGAGGATCCCGCGTTCGGCGAGGGCCACGGCGGTGTTTAATGCCGTCTGTCCTCCCATGGTGGGGAGGATAGCGTCCGGACGTTCCCGTTCGATGACACGTTCGACGAATTCGGGAGTGATCGGCTCGATGTAGGTCCTGTCGGCGAGCTCCGGATCGGTCATGATCGTCGCCGGGTTGCTGTTGATCAGGATGACGCGAAAACCATCCTCGCGAAGGACTTTACAGGCTTGGGTACCGGAATAATCGAATTCACAGGCCTGGCCGATAACAATCGGCCCTGAACCTATGATAAGGATGGAGCGAAGGTCGGTGCGTTTGGGCACGCTGCGTGTTGATCCGATGAGTGGGGAAAAATATTCAACCTTAAATATACAAAGAAGGAGGGAGAAGAAAAAGAAATGCGCCTCTTGAATCTTCCCGAAGAATCAAAGAGATTCCGGGAATGAAAACCCTCCGTCCAACCACCTCGACATCCTCAAAGCAGAACCACACGACGTCAGAATCGCTGCCGCAATACTGCGACTATTCCTGCCCACATGCAACGTTTGCGCCGACAGAGGCGAGCGGCGCGTGCCGGCGAGAGGCGGCGGTGTTCTGCACGCTTCTCAGGAAGTATAACAACAAGAACGCGGGCTGCATCGCACGACGACAGAACGAAATAGGGCAATGAGTATGAAGTAGGACGTAGGAAGTAGGAAGAAAGACGTAGGAAGAAAGCTCGCGCCAGGCGCCGTTACGGATACTCTCATCAGCATGGACAACATCTTTCTTCATACGTCCTACGTCTTACGTCCTACTCTCCGCCTGACCTTCGCCGATCAACAGCAACCATAGCTCGGTGGATCGAATTTTCCGTCGCTCGCCGCAACCACGTTGCCGTGCACGACATATTCTCCCTTCACCAGCACCCTGTACCATCGCCTCGCGGCTTCAATCAGGACGATGACTGCACAGACCATGATGATGACAGTCATCGCGATGTTCACCGCCCCTTCGAACCCCTTTCCTGCCACGCTCATGAGGGGAATGAAATTGTCCGTGATGTTGAGCCAGCCGGCAGAGAGCGTTGTCGCGGCCACGAACAGCATCGGGACAAACGTCACCCATGCATACCGGCCCTTCCCGGCGTTGATGATTGCGCTGGTCCCGACAGCGAGCGCGACAGCGGCCAGAAGCTGATTTGCGGTGCCGAACATCGGCCAGATCGTGCTGATGCTGCCGGTCCAGATGAAGTACGCCCACGAGAAGACGACCAGCGTCGTCGCGATGATATTCCCCGGAAGCCAATTCGGGTTTTCGAAGCGCTTCCAGACCCGTCCGCCGAACTCCTGGACGACAAATCGTGAAACACGCGTGCCCGCGTCGATCGTCGTAAGAATGAAGAGGGCTTCGAACATGATGGCAAAATGGTACCAGAATGCCATCAGTCGTGTGAGCCCGGGAATGCCGTTGAAGATCTGCGCGAACCCGACGGCGAGCGACACCGCGCCTCCCGGTCGACCGGCGACGGTTTCGCCGACTTCCCTCGAGAGCTCGGCGAGATTCACCGGCGTCATACCGAGGGCGGCGAATTTCGCGGGGGCCAGGTTGATCGCGAAATAGTCTCCGGGGTGCAACGCGCAGGCGGCGATCAAGGCGATCACTCCGACAAGCCCTTCCATGAGCATCGCACCGTACCCGATGAACCTCGCGTCGGTCTCTTTATCAATCATCTTCGGCGTGGTCCCCGAGGAAACCAGCGCATGAAATCCCGAGATCGCTCCACAGGCGATGGTAACGAACAAATACGGGAATACCTTGCCGCTGAAGATCGGCCCTCCGCCGTTGACGTAGGCCGTTATCGCCGGCATTTTCAGATCCGGATGAACAATGATGACGCCTACGACGAGAAGGAAGATCGTTCCCAGCTTCATGTACGAACTGAGATAGTCTCTCGGGACAAGGAGAAGCCAGACCGGGAGGACGGAGGCGATAAAACCGTAGACCGCCATCGCGATGATGATCCCTTCGCGCGAGAGGGTGAACCATCCTGCGAAGGGAGAACCCGGTATCAGGCTTCCGAGGAGGACCGCCGCTACGATAAGGACGACGCCGATGACGCTTGCTTCGATGATTTTCCCCGGCCGGATGCGGTACATCCAGAGCCCGACAAGCAAGGCGACCGGGATCGTCATCGCGATGGTGAACGTCCCCCAGGAGCTTTCATAGAGAGCGTTCACGACGGCGAGGCCGAGACCTGCCAGAGCGATGACAAGGATGATGAGGATGGCGATCGAGCCGATCAGGCCGGCGAGCGGACTGATCTCATTGCGCGCGATATCCGCAAGGGATCGTCCGTTGCGCCGGATCGACGCGACGAGGATGGTGAAATCATGCACCGCCCCGGCGAAGACCACGCCGATGACGAGCCACAGGAAGCCGGGGAGAAAACCGAACTGTGCCGCGAGCACCGGTCCGATCAGCGGGCCTGCCCCGGCGATCGCCGCAAAATGGTGCCCGAAGAGAACCCATTTGTTGGTCGGCTCAAAGTTCTGCCTGTCGCGGAGTCGATGGGCCGGCGTCACGCGAAGATCATCAAGCGTGACGACCTTGGCTGCGATAAACGCACTGTAATAGCGGTAGGCAATCACCATCACGCATAACGCCGTCAGGATAAGAGGTAACGCGTTCATTCCTGCACCCTCTAGAAATTGATCGCATCCTTGAAGTGTGTGATTTCGGGTTGTCCTTTGGTAAGAAGAACTGCTACGACATCGAACCGGCAAACCTGATCATCGATGTCCCTCTCGGCCAGGTACGCGCGGGCCGACCTCCGCATCCGCCGCTGCTTGGGCACGGTGATCGCACATTCGGGAGGACCGAAGTAGAGGTTTTCCCTGCGTCTTCACTTCACAGAAGACCAGCTCTCCCCCGTCATCCAGTACGATATCGATCTCTCCTCCGGACGTGTCCAGGTTCCGTGCTATGATGCGCATTCCCCGGAGCTCGAGATAATGCGCTGCAATCTCTTCACCGATGATGCCGATGAGCGTATTGTGGTTCATCGGTTTGTGTTCGCGCCTGTCCATGGGCCCTCCTCTGGTCGTGCGGGAGGTTCTGGAGCATCGGCGGGTTTGTCGATCTTCAGGGTCCTTCTTCTTGAAGCCGGACGGAACGGAGAAATGATCGCCGGTGAATGGGGCATGCGCCCAGGTCGCTGAGCGCACGCAAATGCTGCGGGGTACCGTACCCTTTGTGTCGCGCGAAGCCGTACCCCGGGTAGACACGGTCATACTCGATCATGAGACGGTCGCGCCACACTTTGGCGAGAATGGAGGCCGCGGCAATCGAGAAGCACAGGGCATCGCCGTCAACAATCGTCGTGAAGATGTATTCGGTTGACCGGAACCGGTTGCCGTCGATCAACACATGATCCGGATGGAACGGGAGCGCTGCGAGTGCCCGGTGCATTGCCTCGAACGTCGCATTGAGGATGTTGACACTGTCGATCCTTTCGTGATCGACCACACCGATCCCGTAGCCGACGGCGTCGCGCGTGATCGCCGCGTAGAGTTCTTCCCGCCGCGCCGGCGAAAGTTTTTTGGAATCGTCGACCCCGGGGATCTCCGTTCCCGGCAGAAACACGGCGGCCGCTGCGACTACCGGACCCGCAAGGGGGCCCCGTCCGGCTTCATCGACGCCGGCAACGCGTTCGCATCCAAGGGCATGCAGGTGTCGCTCAAATTCAGAATTCATTCAGAATGTTGACGTGGATTTTCGCTGTGCTGAAGGAATCTCCCTGCCCGAGGGCAAAACTCACTCCGATATTTCCCAGGGCGGTGTCCACCCGGATCCCGAGCCCGTACCCGTATTTCAGGGCTTCTGCGGAAGGGACCGACTGCACTTCGTCGGCCGGCCTCGAGTAGTACCCCGTATCGAAGAACAGAAACAAGTACGACCGCCGCTCAAGAATGAAACGATATTCCGTGTTCGTCCACGCGACCTCGGCCCCGAGGAACTGATTCTCGCGATAGCCGCGGAGGGTTGTGGCGCCGCCGAACCGGAACATGTCGCTTTCCCCGATGTTTCCCCCGCGAACATCATAGCCATGCAGCCCGAACGCAAGCACCTGGCGGCGGATGATCTGGAGATAGAGATTCACGTCGAGCGTCAGCCGTTGGATGGTTGACGATCCGCCTCCGAGACCCGATACCACGGACGCGGTTGCGCGCTTTCTCCCAAACGCATAGGTGATCCCATAGCGCGCCCCGGAGAGAGGGTTGACAGGGTCGCTCCTTGTATCGTATTGCAGGTCTGCCCCGAAGGAGAGCGTCGAGCTGCTCGGGATCGGGCTCTGGTACGTGGAATCGGACGATGGGATCACTTGCTGAGAACTCATGGACAGCCCAGCCGTGAGGTTCTCCGCCGGCATCGCTTCGACCCGCAGGTCGAGCGTGCGCTGGACATAGCTCGAATCCTGCTGCCTCTGGAGAAAGCCGCCTTCGAGATTGAACGGGAGGTTCATGACCCAGGGCTCCATGTACCGGGCCTGGATCTCTTCCGAACGGAGGTCCTCCTTTTGCCAACGCAGTTGAAGTTTTCTCCCCGTCCCGAAAAGGTTCCGCATCGACACGGAGGCGAGTCCGGTCACGTACCCGGACTGTCCCGCGCTCGCGGGGATGTACCCGATGATCCCGTCAAAGCTGTTGGTCGAGCCTTCCTGCACCCTGATCAGCAGCCCATCATGTTGATCGCGCCGATAAAGGATCGGCTCCTCGACGGACGAAAAGATACTAAGTTTCAGGAGATTTCTCCTGAGTGCCTCGACCTTTACCGGATCGTACGGATCCCCGGCGGCGATCCTCGACTCCCGAAGGATAACGCTGGGGCTCGTCTCTTTGTTGCCTTCCACCCGCATTTCGTCGATAGTGACCTTCGGACCTTCATCGACGACGATGCCGATGTCAAGGGTGTCGACTTCCTCTCCCGGTCGAGCCCGGAGGGACTCCACGGAACACCGGGCGAACGGGTGGGCAATCCTCTCATACCGCGCCAGCAGCGCGTCGATATCGCGTTCGAGAGCGGCCGGCGATAGGGGGTCGCCTTCGCGCGACGAGAACTCGTCGGCCACCTGCCCGGGAATCAGCGACACCCCCCGGACCGAGATGGCGCCGATGATGCTTCTTCTGCCTTCCTGAATTTCAAGGCGGATATCGACAGCAGTGCTGTCCGCGGAAATCGAACTGTCGGCCAGCCTCACCGTCGCCGCCAGATAGCCTTTTTCATTGTACGCTTCCTCGAGGTCGGCCATATCCGACCGCAATTGGGATGGGGCATACGTTCCGCCGACGTGAGTAGCGAACGATGAAAGGATTTCACGCGATGACATGGAATGATTGCCGTCGAGCGTCAGTGTGCGGAGCTTCAGGGGCGATCCGGCTGCAGGAAGTACCAGGACCGCGACAGCGAGCAGCACGGACCAGGCGATGGGAAGTCCGGGTTTGCGCGGGCGAATCCCCGAACCGTCCGCAGTCGAGTTCACGATGCGGTGAGACCTGTGGGGTCGGCGCTTTTCAAGCCTACTTCCACTGGGTGTATCGGTAGACGTCCGAAATCGGAGTGACAAGTCGGTAGTCCCCAAAACCCGTTTCATCGACGAAGACAAACGTTTGATTGATATCGTAGTACGACCAGACTTCGTACGGCTTTGAATCCATATCGAAGGGGTGCCGGTCCACATAGCTGGGAGGACCAAGGATGACATACACCAGGCCCATATCCGACTTCCATCCTGCCCGGTAATGCGAGAAGTGCTTGTTGGCGAAGTCGATCCGGCTGTAATACTCCTCCATCTTCTCATTGCGCGGCGTATTCGGATTCGGATCACGTTTCTTCCAGAACGCGAGGAACAGCCGCTGTTTGTCCTCTGTCGATTTTGCTTCTCTCAGCGAGTCGTATTCCACGTCCCGGGCGATATACTTCAATTCTTCGATGGCGAGGTCAAGGCTGCTGGTGCTCATCGGCATCCCGCGCCACCGCACCACAAACGCGCGCGCCACCTCGGAAAGGACGGCGGATTCATGGAGATTGGACGCGACCACCACGAGCTTGTAATCGCCGACGACTAGCGTCGAGTTTGCGATCCTCATGAACATCTCGCTCCGACCCGAATCGGCGTAGACCAGCGTGTCCACTTTAAGCATCTCGCGGTCTTTCGTATCGAGCACGGACGCGGTAAGGCGGATGCTGTCCGGCTTCCCGTGATTGTAGATCTCGTAGAATATGTGAAAGGCATCGGCGACCAGACCCATATTGGCGCTGACGCTCGGGACGATGTGCTTGACTCCCCCCTGCTCGAACAGCTTGCTGAGGAGCATGATGCTGCTGAGGCAGATGCCCGGCTTGAAATACGACGGCACAACAAAGCTCCGCTGGATCTTCCTGTTCTTCTTCGTATCGCTGTCGCGGACGAGGATGGAAAGACTGTATTTTCCCGGAGCGGCGGTGAAGGACTTCTGGGAGATCTTGGAGGCGCCCCCCGCGACGGTTTGATCGAACGTCAGGCCGGTGATCTTTTCGGTCCAGGACTGCTCGGAGACGGTCGCACTCGCCGAGTCAAGAAGCGTCGCCGTCACTTCATAGGATGCGCCGTAGGCATCCCCTTCCTTGACGAACGAGAGGCCCTCGAACCCGACCTGGAGAAAAATGTCGATGCGGGTCTTTCCTGAATCGCGGGAGGCAAAGGTGAGGGCTTCAACAACGAATGCCGGTTCTGCGCCGATATCCGTCTTGTCGGGGTTTTCGTCCTGCGCAAGCAATGGCAGGCTGACCAGCAACGCCGCTGCTGCGACACCCAGGGTGCGGCGGATCATGAGGGCCTCAGGATGATGACGTCAATCGGGACAGACAATTGTGATGCTCCGGCCAACATCACGCTGGATGACCGGGGAAATTTACCGTTGGTCGTTCCTCTCATCGCCAACGGCCCCTCCCCGAGCGTCCTTCACACGGTTCGCAACGCGCGTCCCGTAAAGATCGTATTCCGTTGCGTCGTCGATACGGACGGTACAGAACTCTCCGGCGCGCAAGGAACCTTCGGATGAAACGTACACTTCATTGTCGATTTCAGGGGCGTCCCGTTCCGTCCGGCCGACGAACCGGCCATCCTCCTCGCGTTCGATCAGCACCTGCAGCGTCGACCCGACGAGCGCGGCGTTTTTTTCTTCAGAGATCTCCCGTTGAACCTCCATGACCTGGTTCATCCTTCGCTGTTTCTCCCCGGCCGGGACGGGGTCGCCGAGAGGATGGGCAAAGGTCCCCTCTTCGTGGGAATACGTGAAAACCCCGAGGCGGTCGAATCTCTGTTCGCGCACGAATCCAAGCAGCTCCTCGAATTCCCGTTCTCCCTCCCCGGGATAGCCGACAATGAGCGTCGTCCGAAGGGCAACACCCGGGACGCGCGCCCGAATGGTGTCAAGAAGTTCACGGAGCGCACGGCGGGAAATTCCGCGGCGCATGGACCGGAGGACGACATCGGAGGCGTGCTGCACGGGAATGTCGAGGTACCGGCAGACCCGGGGATTCCGCGCCATCACTTCGAGCACATCCTCCGGGAACTTCGCGGGGTACGCGTACATGAGCCGGACCCATTCGATGCCGCGAATCCCGCTGAGCCGGTCGAGCAATTCCGGGAGACGTCTCTTCCCGTACAGGTCGAGACCGTAGTAGGTCGTGTCCTGCGCGATGACGACGAGCTCTCTGACGCCCTTCGAGGCAAGCATTGTTGCTTCGGCCAGGATGTCCTCGATCGGCATGCTGACGTGCCCTCCCCTCATCAAGGGGATGGCGCAGAACGAGCAGGGGTTGTCGCAACCCTCGGAGATCTTGAGATACGCAAAATGGGAAGGGGTGGAAAGCTCCCGTTCACCGAGGAGATCACGCCGGAGGTCGCCGCCGAGTTCGCGCAGAATGTCGACGAGGTCGTTCGAACCGAAGAACCGGTCCACCTCCGGGATTTCCTTCGACAGATCCACTTTGTACCGTTGGGAAAGGCACCCCATCGCATACACCTTCTTCAGCTTTCCGGTCCCTTTGCGGCGGACCTGCTGGATGATGGCGTCGATGGATTCCTGTTTCGCAGCGTCGATGAACCCGCAGGTGTTGATGACCGCAATCTCGGCATCGTCGAGGGACGGCGCGATCGCTACGGAGTTCAGCCGGAGCTGTGCCAGAAGCCGCTCCGAATCGACGGTGTTCTTCGCGCACCCCATCGTAATGACGTGCACCGCGCCCTTCCTGCGTCCGCTCACGTTACTCCTCTCCATGAATCAAAAGACCACGAAATCCAGATAGACAAAAATGAGCGGGGCGACGAACAACAGGCTGTCGAACCGGTCGAGAACCCCACCGTGCCCCGGGATCAACGACGAGGAATCCTTGACACCCGCATCACGTTTCAACAGCGATTCCACGAGGTCGCCAAGCTGGCCGAATACTCCGACGATCAACCCGCACACCAACGCACTGGTCAACGTCAGATACGGGAGGACGAGAGCCTGTGCGGCGACAAAGAGCAGCACGGCAGCCGCGAACCCTGCAACTGCGCCTTCCCAACTCTTGTTGGGGCTCACCCGGGGGAACAGCTTGTGCCTTCCCCACGCCCTCCCCACAAAGTACGCCGCAGAATCACACACCCAGATGGCGACAAACACAGAGAGAACGGTCAACCCTCCCCACCGGTACACCGTGTCGACGATCGCTTGCGGGACGTCGGGCCCATACACGGGAAAGTACGCCGAGACGGGGAAATCTCCGGGCACGAACAACTCGCGAAGGCCGATGAGCGAACCGAAAAACAGGGAGACGTAGCCGACGCCTGCGAGCGTCGCCGCAACATTGCCGATTGCGCCGGGCTTGTTGCGGAACAGTTCGACAAGAAGAACCAACGGGAGGAATGTCAGAGAAAGGATGAGCAGCGTTTGTGACATGCTGGGCAGCGGAGCCGACATCCCATGCGCATGCAACGCTGTCAAGAGCAGGATTTGCAACCTGCCGTGAAAAAATGCCAACGTCACACACAGTCCGAACACAATTCCCGTCCCCACTTGTGGTGCCATCCCCTTCCCTCTCGCCAGCCCATAGAACTCATGCAGCGCAAGTGATGCGATCAGGAGGACAAATCCGACGAACCAGAAATCACCCTCCATTGTCGCAAGAACAATCAGGGGAATTCCGACAATTGCGACAAGCACCCGAACCGTGAGATTGCTCATGCCGTTCGGCCCTCGACGCTTCGGGTCACTCTCCGGCTCTTCTGGTCCCGGGAGAATGCTTCGTGGATGCGGGAATAGACGGCCAGAGAACTATTCCTGGTCATCTGTCACTCTCATAAAGTAGTAAGTCGACGCCACAAAAACCACAAAGAACACGGCGGTATTGGCAAGCAGGAGCGGACCCGTAACCTGCGACCCGGGCGACAGCGCGACGAAATCATCAGGCACGGCCATATAGGCCGCGGCGCACGCGAAGAAATTGTTGAAAAAGTGGACGGAAACCGAAATCGCCAGGTTGCGCGAACGATAAACGAGATACCCGAAATAGGCTCCGAGGAGCACAAGCGGGACGACGCTGATCGGGTTCAGATGATACGCGCCGAAGATGATTCCCGTCGTGATGGCTGCCCGCATGCCACCGGTGCTTTCGCCCACGCTTTTCTGAACAAGACCGCGAAAGAGAAACTCTTCCGCGATTGCGGGGACCAATGCCACTGTCAGAACCACGACGAGAAACTCGGAAGGATTCTTCGCGGTCACCAGGAGGCGATACGTCTCCTCATAGAGCCCTTTGACGAGATCGACAACCTCCCGAAGTTTCGGCGGAAGAGGTAGGGAGTCCTGAATAAACATGTACGCCTGAAGCAGCTGCTGCAGTGCAAATACCCCCAGGACAGAAAGCAACGTCTGACGAACACCGGGCCATCGGAACGAAAATGCGGACCTCAGGCTGCCGTAGCGAAGCCGTCCGAGGATGATCGTCGGAAGCAGGATAAGCAGGAGTTGACTGAGAACGGTCGCCCATCGAATGAACCCCGCGTTCTCAGACGTGACTTTGCCGCCTGACAGGAGAAGGGTCAGTCCCCCGCCGACGATCTGGTAGAGGATAAAAACGATCACGAGCGCGACGGTCGCGAACGCAATCGGGTGCATCCGCTGCCAGATGGACCGCGGATCTTTCGGCGGCACAGCTTGCGGGAGCTCGCCCTGGTTCTCCGGAGACGGCGGATTGAAAGACTCGTTCATCATTCAAGCTCCGAGAGGATCATGGCGGCAAGCAGCGGGATCATAATTTCATGGTGACCGATGAAGTAGTAGCCCTTCCCCCCGTCCTGTGTGGGACGGAGTTTCACATTCATGGTCGGCCTGTAGTGCATGAACATGTCAAACACGCCGGTCGTAAACCCCCGGGCCTCGGCTCCGAGATTGCGCGCCACCGTCAGTGCCTTCAGGAACACTTCGGGGAGGATGACCGCGGAGCCGACGTTCAGCACCACGCCGCCTCCCACGAGCCCTTTGCAGGTCTGTGCCAGGGACCGGAAATCCCTCATCGAGAGTTCTCCCGTCGCCGCTCCGTCCATGCTCGGTTGTTGATGCGTGATGTCGGTCCCGAGCGCTGCATGCACGGTCACCGGGATCTGCTTCCGGACGCATGACGCGAGGATGCTGGACGCGATGCCGGGTGCGTGTTCCCTGATGAGCCGGTTGGCAAGCGCTTCTCCGTATCCGAGATCCGAGAGGCTCCGCCGATACGCGCGCGTGAGCGTCGAGTTGATGAACTCCCCTGTCTCCCGGGCCATTCCGAATGTTCCATCACCCAGGGAGGTCGAGACATCTTCCGAGGTCTTCCCCCACATGGCCGCCTCCACGTCGTGAATCGCCGCCGCGCTGTTCATCGCGACATGGGTGATCACTCCGCGGTCGATCAGGTCGATCACGATCGGACCGAGCCCGACTTTCACCACGTGGGCCCCCATCATCCAGATCACCGGCTTGCCGGTCTTGCGTGCACGGAGCATGTCCGACACGAGTGTCCGCAAGTCCTGCGCAACGAGGATGTCGGGGAGTGAACGGACAAATCCGCGGAAGGAATCCCCGGCGGCATTGAACGGTGCCACAAACTGCGACGTGGACACTTTGCTTTGCCGCCCGGCGATCGGGATTGTTTTGACGCGATGGAGGTTGACGCGCTTCTGCTGTTTCATGGGATTGGGTGGGCTATTTCACTCGGGCGCGGGGCGGACCGGCCAACCCGGAGTATTCGCGCAGCTCCGTGTCGATCGATCCGATGACCACTTTCGTGTTCACGCGTATGGGGATCTTGAGATCATCGTCCGTCAGCCAGATGACGATGCGTCCTTCACTCTTGAACAACCCGCCTTCTTTGACAAGCGGTTCAACGACGATCGTTTTGAATGTCCCGGCGGGCACTTCCAGTTCCTGCCTGCCGAGAACCCTCACCCCCAGATCGTAGGTCGTGTCCTTGTAGAAATTCTGGAGCGTAAAGATGTCGCCGTTCTTCGCGTCGTGAAGATCGAGAACGCGGAAGTAGTAAAAGGCCGACATGATATCGTGGACGTACGGCGGAATGGCATGCTGTCCCTCCGTCGTTTTCGCGATATGGTTCGCCTGATCGAAGTCGGCGCTGAAATCCCGTGAATACGACCCTTCGCGGATGTGCTGCTCGAACCGGAGAGGTGCAATGGATTGGACATCGATGAAGGTCAGGTAATGGTCGTCCACCTTGTACACCCACGAAAAGCTGGGGAGCGAGTTGACGGTGAACTCGACGCGATAACATCGACGCCCCATGATCTCGTCGTAGGCCGGGATCGCCATCACCGCTTCACCGGCGGTGATGAAGCCGTAGCTCACGTCGAAGGTCAGCCGCTCGCCGACATTGAACGCATGGTTTTCCAGCGTCCGGTATTCAAAAGGAGGGGAAGGAGCGGGCTTCCGCGTCGTGTCGACTGCGGATGGAGAGGAAGGAGCAGACACGCTATCCTTTTTCTGTTCCATCGTGACGGGCGTTTTTGCCGTCGTTCCGGAGGTTGCGACCGATGATCGCTTCTTCGCTTTCTGTTTTCCCTTCGCGGCCTCCTGCGCCTTGAGGTCGGCGCAGACCACGATGATGGCCGAGAGGAATACGGCAAGGCAAAGTATCCCGCGGATCCGGTTGCTCATGTGACGTTCGTTCCCTTCGTCAAGGACGACGTTTTCAGGAGTTCGGTTGCGGCGTCCATGACCTGATTGATCTGGATCGACAGCATACAGGCGCAATGGCCGCTCCGCTCGCACCGATCGCAGTTGTCGGGACCGGTGCCGCTCAGCGAAACCGACCTCCCGCCGTATGGTCCCCACCTGGCCGCACTCATTGCACGGATCGGAGGGTAGAGTCCGATGACGGGCGTGCCCAGGGCATTCGCGAGGTGCAGTGGTCCCGTGGAGTTCGCGATGAACAGGGATGCGCGTTCCAGGAGTGCCGCAAGCGAACCGAGCGTCAGACGGCCAACCATCGAAATAAACGGCGGACAGCTCCGTTCGAGGACTCGCCTCAGCGTCCGTTCTTCGGATGGCATACCGGTCACGACAATGAAGACTCCATCAAGCTTTGCCAGCCGCAATCCGATCTCCCGAAAGCGATCCGGCGGCCATTCCCTTGCCGAGCCGCCGCTGGCGGGGTGAAGAACGACAACGTGATGCTGGTCTTCAACGCCGAACGACCGGAGAATCGATCGCATGTCGCTCCGCGCCCGATCGGAAATCGTGATGCCATAGTCGGGAGGGATTGATACGTCCGAAGAGATTCCCAATGGAGACAGCAGATTGACATTGAGCTCAAGCTCGTGGCGGTGGGCGGTCTTCCGGTGCTCGAATACCCGGTGTGTGAACAGGCCCGAGTACCATCGGTAGCCTGTCCCGACTCTGACCGGGACGTGGGCTCGGGCGATAAGGAGCGCATTACGCAATGTCGGACGAACGACGATGGCGGCGTCAAACCCCTTCTCCCGGATCTCGTTCCATATCGCCCGGAACGACCTCGGCCTCCCATGAGCGTCGTCCTCCCAGATAATATCATCGACGAAGGAATTTCCCGATACCACGGGTCGGACATAGTTGCGGACAAGCATGCTTATCCGCGCGTCGGGAAGCGCTTTGCGAAGGGTCGAGCAGACAGGGAGTGTGAGGATGACGTCGCCCAGACGATCGGTCCGTATGACAAGGATTTTGCGCAGCGTCTGATTCATCCGGCGCAGGGAGCTACGGGGACTGAATGGAGGTTTTCATTGCGCATTGCTGCAATATAGGGGAATTGCGAAGGAGAATCCACCCCACATGGCGTTGGAGGAAGGGGGGGTCGGCCGGCCCTAGGATGCATGCGGAAAACCGCGGGACTGGAGGGCACGACGGTCATCCTGCAATTGCCGGAGTTCCTGGTAGGCTTCGCCGGTATTCCCTCCGCTTGCTTCCACGTCGTTGAAGTGGCGGCGGGCCTCCTCGATCTGGTGATCCAGGACGCGCGTCCGCATTCCGACGACGGCGTCCTCGGCAAGTTTCCACGGATCGGGCACCTCGGGAATCCCGCCGGCCTCTGCCCAGCGGGGGGCGATATCGTACCGCTGCATCATCAGCCCGGAAGCGAACCGTCGCAAAGCTTCGTCACCCAACGCATCGAGGAACCCGCTCGGCTCGAAATGCCCGCCGCCGTCCACGAGCGCCGCGAGGTGCTCTGCCACCGCCCTTGCCTGGGGATGAAGAAACATCGCAGGATCGACGTACGTAAATGCGAACCGGATGATTTCGTCCCCCTGATCGAACATCACCTTCAGGATATCCCGCTCCGGCACGGGAAGCTCATGGACGACCGGAGCAGCAGGGGTCTGGAGATCGGTTCGGGACGAACCCGCACTGATCGATGCTTCACGTGAAGGCTTTCCCAGCACGGCGTCGAGCTCCCGTCGGATCACGCCTTCAGGGAGAGCATACGTTGCGGCGATCTGCTGGAGGTAGACGTTTCTCAGGAGTTCATCCCGCATGTGTGCAAGCGTTCCAACGATCGAACGAATGGCCCTGGTCCTCCCTTCCGCCGTGGCAAGCATTCCCATTCGCCGGAAGTATTCTGTTTTGAAATCCAGAAAGGAGACCGCGTGGTCGATCAACTTCTGGAATTCTTCTCCGCCTGCCTTGCGAACGAACGAGTCCGGGTCTTCCCCTTCGGGTAGTTCGGTCACGCGCACTTCCAGACCTTGTTCGATCACGAGATCAACACCGCGCATCATCGCTTTCGAGCCCGCAGAATCAGCGTCATAGACCAGGATGATCGTGCGCGTGTAACGGTTCAGCAGACGGATCTGGTCGACGGTCAAGGCTGTCCCGCTCGAGGCGACGATGTTGTGAATACCGGCCTGTGATGCGGTGATGAGATCGGCGTACCCTTCCACCAGCACCGCGTAGTCCTTTTCGCGTATGGCTTCCTTTCCGTGGGAGAGGCCGTACAGCGCCCGGCTTTTGTTGTAGATCGGCGTCTCCGGGGAATTGAGGTACTTCGCCAGCTTGTCGTCATCGCGCAGCTTCCGCGCTCCGAACGCGATGACCTTGCCGCTGGGCGAAAAGATCGGAAACATCGCCCTCCCCCGGAACCGGTCATAATACCCCGATCCCTCCTCCCGCTTCAGGATCAGGCCCGCCCGTTCCAGCAAATCTGTTTCCATCTTTTCTTTCGCTGCATGACGCAGCAATCCGTCCCATGCCTGTAGCGAGTAGCCGAGCCCGAAACGTTTGATGGTGTCATCGGCAAATCCTCTCGTGCGGAAATAGTCGCGGCCGACGGCCCCTTCCTTGGAATTGATCAGCATGTCATAATAGAAGAGCGCCGCCGTTCTGACGACCTGCACGAGGGCGTCCTGTTCGCTGGACTGCGCCTGGGAAGAGGAACTTTCATCCGGGAGAACAATACCTGCGCGTTCAGCCAACGCACGCACCGCTTCGAGGAATGAGAGTTTGTCGTGTTGCATGAGAAACGTGATGACATTCCCCCCGGCGCCGCAGCCGAAACAGTAGTACATCTGCTTCTCTGCGCTGACACTGAACGAGGGGGTTTTTTCCTGATGGAAGGGACAGAGGCCGGTGTAGTTTTTCCCCCGTTTCTTCAGGTTGACATACGCCGAAATCACGTCCACAATGTCGGACGCGCTGCGGACTTCGTCGATTTTGTCGTCGGGGATGCGCATGGCGTGGCTGCTAGGGCCATTCCAACACGCCTTTCGTGTCGGGATCTAGCGAATGATACTTTGAGTGGCTCTAGTTTAGAAAAGTACATACTAGGCTGCGAAGAGGCAAGGAGAGGAGCGGAGGGGGAGAAGGGGGATCGGGTCACTGTCCCCAGTTCCCTGTCCCCTGCTGCTTGAGACATTCTCCGGAAAAAACTATCTTATGGCATTATAGCCATCCCACGGAGCCATCTCATGCGCATCCTTGCAGTTGAAGACGAACCCGAGTATCTGGAAATGTTGCAGGAAGTGATGAGCAGTCTGGGGCACACGATCGTGATCGCACCGAACGGGCGCGAAGGGCTGGCGGTGCTGGAAAAGCAGACGATCGACGTAGTGGTCTCGGACGTCAGGATGCCCGAGATGAGCGGGGTGGAATTTCACCAGCACTTGCGGGAGCGGCCCGAACACCGGAACACTCCCTTCATCTTCCTTACCGGTGTCGACGACCTGACCGAAGTCCGCGCCGCGTGCAAGACCGACGCGGACCTTCTCCTTCAAAAGCCGTTCCCGATCGACAAACTTATCAAGATGTTTTCGGGAAAAATGAAGTAGGGATCACACCTTGGCCTTGTCCGGCTCGTAGATCTTCGCCGGCCGGGTCTTCTTCCGAGTATAGCGCTTCTCGATGGTCTGCACTTCCGTCTTCGGCGTTTCCTCGACGTCAGGATAGGTATAGATGTCGTACTTGTAGTTGCGGAGAATAATCTGGTTCCCGTTCCTGCCGAGGACGTATTGCGGAAGGAGCGGGATCTTGCCTCCCCCTCCCGGCGCATCGATCACGAACGACGGAATCGCAAGACCCGAGGTGTGCCCGCGCAGCTTGTCCATGATCTCCAGCCCCTTGCTCACGGGCGTCCGGAAATGATTCGCGCCTTTCGTGATGTCGGCCTGGTACAGGTAGTACGGCCGCACGCGCATCGCAAGCAGTTTTCTGACGAGCTCGAGCATGACATCGGCATCGTCATTCACGCCCTTCATGAGCACCGTCTGATTCCCCACCGGAATGCCGCCGTCCGCAAGCATCTCGCATGCGCGTTTTGCCTCCGGCGTGCACTCCCACGGGTGGTTGAAATGCGTATTGACATAGATCGGGTGGTATTTCCGCAGCATCTTGACCAGCTTGGGCGTGATGCGCTGCGGCAGGACGCACGGCATTTTTGTCCCGAGCCGGATGATCTCCACGTGCGGGATCTCCCGGAGTCCGCTGATGATCTTCTCCAGCATGAAGTCCGTCAGCATGAGGGGGTCGCCGCCGGAGAGAATGATGTCCCGGACCTCGGGGTGCGCGGCGACATAGTCGATGCCGTCCTGGATGTACTTCATGTTGATCTTGGACGAATCGCCGACTTTGCGCTTCCGGGTGCAGAAGCGGCAGTACATCGAGCACTGGCTCGTCGTGAGGAACAGGACACGGTCGGGATAGCGATGAACGATGCTCGGCACCGGGCTGTGCGAGTCTTCCGCAAGAGGATCTTCCGGAAGCCCGTCCTCTTCCAGTTCTTTTCCGTCCGGAATGCACTGAAGCCAGATCGGGTCACCGGGGGTGCGGATCAGGCTGAGGTAGTATGGATTGATGCGGATATGGAACAGCTTATTGAGGCGGTCGGCGAGATCCTTGTCAAAGCCAAAGCGTTCCACAAGATCCTTCCCGCTATCAACACTCTTGCGCAGCATTTCTTGCCAGAGTTCCATACGGGCCTCTAATCCTCCGAGTTTATGAGACATATTTTCCGAAGACAACAAGATCGTCGTCAGGACGGTAGTAGCCCGCGATGTGCGCGAGTTCGCTATACCCGCTCGACGAATAGAACCGGCGTGTCGGTTCGTACGACGGCCGCGAAGAGGTTTCGACGATCATCAACCGTCCGCGTTCACTCTTCACATATTCTTCCGCGTGGCGCATCAGCCGTGAGCCGAACCCCCGGCCATGGAGCGCGGGATCCACTGCGATCCAGTACAGGTCGAACGTTCCCATTGTCGCCGGCGTCGGCCCTGCACAATAATATCCCCTCACCCGGTTCACCTTCCTCACAAACGTTGATGACGTAGTCACGTTGCGACGGCTGACCGACCACGATGTCGATCAGTTCGAGAGCGATCGCAACTTCCTCATCGTTGAACACCCCGGTCGCCCGGAGGATGGCAAGGAGCGGTGCGCGGTCGGAGGGCTCAAGGGGCCGGATACGGATGCCGACCTCCTTCGCCGTATCAGGCGCGGATGCGTTCAAAGGTGCTTTCGACAATTTTCCCGATCGCCTCGGGATACGTATATCCCTGCGCCCGCGCCGAGCGGGCGAATCCTGCGTCGTCGGAGATGTCCGGGTTCGGATTCACTTCAAGGACGTACGGCAGGCCGCTCTTCGAGAGCCGGAAGTCGACCCGGGCATAGTCCCTGCACCCGATGATGTTGAAGCACCGGAGCGCCGTGGCTTTGATCTCTGCTTCCACCTTCGCGGGGAGCTGGGCAGGACACACGCCCTTGGTTCCGTCGAAGGCGATCGTCCCGTGCATCCATTTCGCCTCGTACGTGACGATCTTCCGCATGGTCTCTTTCAGACCGGAGAAATCAATTTCGCTGATGGGAAGCGTGGTCGGCCGGCGCGAGCCCAGGATGGCGACATTCAGCTCCCGTCCGTCGATGAACTCTTCCACGAGCGCGGGCTGTTCATACTCTTCGATAATGTACTGCACCCGGCGCCGGAGCTCGGCGACCGTCTCGACGACCGAGCCGTCCTCGATCCCGACGCTTGCATCTTCGGAAGAGGGTTTCACGATCAGCGGGAATGGAATATCGGGGGCGGCGATTTTGTCCCCGGCCCGGTACACCCGGAAGCCCGGGGTTCGAATCCCGTGATAGCCGAGGAGCTCTTTGACACGGGGCTTGTGCAACGCGAGTCCGAGCGCAAGCGGTCCGGCTCCGGTGTACGGAATCTTCATCAACTCATAGAGGCCGGCGACATGCATCTCCTGGATCGCCTGATTCTCAACGCACTCCACGAGGTTGAAGATGATATCCGGCGGTTCGGTCTTCAGATAGTCGAACAAGCGATAGACGTCGCCGTCAACGTTGAATGTGGTCGTCTTGTAGCCGATGGAGTTGAGAGCATCCTTGATGTCGTCCATCTCCTCCACGACGCCGACCTCGGAGAGGTCAATCATTTCCTGCATGGACATCTTGTCCCTGCGTTGCGTCGCCGCGCGGTTCGCCAACGTCCCGCTCTCGGTGATCGCGAGGCGCTCGCGCTGCTCATCACCAGTCACAGGCTGGTTGTAGAGGATCGAAACTCTGGTCTTTCTTGGCATACGCTACTTTCCACTATAATTCGTAGAAATAAATCAGCTCGCGATTCTTTCGCGACCCGGCTCGGGTGTGAGCAGCCGGCAACGTTGCAGCGCCACGTCAAGAACGGCATTGATGAGTTGACTGTACGACATCCCCGCGGCACGGGCCGCTTTGGGGAAACAGGAATTGTCTTCGGGCCGGGGGAGAATTCCCGGCAACGGATTGATCTCGAGAATGTGCGGCTGTCCCTCCGCGTCGAGCCGGACATCGATCCGGGACCAGTCGCGGCAACCGAGGTGACGGTAAGCGCCCAGGCAGGCGTGTTCGATCTGGGTCCGCAGTCCATCGTCGATGCGCGCCGGGCATTCGAAGATCTCGAGCGGATTCTCGGCCTGGTCCCAGATCCACTTGGCCTCGTACGAATAGATCGGATTGACCCCTGCCGGCAGCGCGTCGAACGAGATCTCGACGATCGGGAGCGCCTTTGCGTCGGCGCCGTTTCCGAGGACGGCGACCGTGAACTCTCTGCCGGGCAGGAACTCCTCAACGAGTGCTGGCTGCGCGTACACATCGAGGACGGTGCGGACTTCGCGCTCCAGCGCCTCCGATGAGCGGACAACGCACGAATCATAGATCCCTTTGCTCGATCCCTCGTGGAGGGGCTTGACGATGGCCGGGAAGTTCGGGTGCAACCGCCGGAGGTCCTCCTTTGTCGTCACCAGGGTGAACGGCGCTGTCGGGATCCCGTGGTACGCGAGGATCTCTTTCGTCCGCGCCTTGTCGAGGCAGAGTGCGAGGGTGAGAGGATCGGATCCCAAATACGGGATGCGGAGGAACTCGAGCATTGCCGGGATCTGCGCCTCGCGCGAAACGCCGTGCAGTCCTTCCGCGATGTTGAACACGAACATCGGTCGGAGCTTCCGGAGTTTTTCGAACGCAAACTCATCCGCTTCGATCATCTCCACAAGGAATCGTTCCTCGAGCGCGACGCGCACGGCATGAATCGTCTCATGCGTGTCCCACTCCGCGAAGAGATCGTTGATGCGACCGGACCCGTCGGGGTTGCTGACGTCAGTTGGGTGAGCCTGACCTGCGGGAGCAATCGAGGAAGGTGTGAGATGATCGGATGTGCTCTCCGGATCGACTTTCTCGTTGTACACCAGAGCAAGTGATGCGGAAGACCGGGATGAATGTGGTACAGATGAGTCCAGAAACTCTCCAAGCTGTTGGACAAGCACACTCCTTGTAGGGAAATATAAGCATTTTCATTTGTCTGTCAAGAAAAAAGTGAGATTTCGCGAAAGAAAATCGCGGTCGTCGCGAAGTCGCTCGACGACCATAACGGTCATTCGATGGACGTGCGAGTGTCCGTTATCCCGCAGACGCGCGTGACGACTCCGCGGCAAAACTCTCGCGGATGATTTTTCGGAGGGAAGCGTGACGGGAATCCTCGAGGAGCGGATCGCGATCGATCACTGCGAAGGCATCGTTGCGCGCGACGTCGAGGATCTCGGTGTCGGTGAGAATGTTGGCGACTTTGAATTCTGGTATGCCGCTCTGCCGTGTTCCGAAATAGTCGCCGGGACCGCGGAGTTGCAGGTCCATTTCCGCGATCGCGAAGCCGTCGGTCGTCGCGACCATCGATGCGAGCCGGCGCTCCGCCAGCCGCCGTTCCTCCGCCATCGATGGGACGTCGCGATGCGTGCGGCGGCTGCGCTGCGCAATCCAGCGCTTCGTCAGGAGTATGCAGTACGACTGCTCTGCGCCCCGCCCCACTCTCCCGCGCAGCTGGTGGAGCTGCGACAGCCCGAAGCGTTCGGCGTCCTCTACGACCATCACCGTCGCGTTCGCGACGTCGATGCCAACTTCGATCACGGTGGTCGCGACGAGGATGTCGTATTCCCTGTTCTTGAACAGCGCCATCACGCCGTCTTTTTCCGCCGAGGGCATTCTGCCGTGCAACAGCCCGAGACGGAATTCCGGGAAGATGTCTTTTTGCAGGTGACGAAGAAACGTCGTGGCCGCCTTCAGCTCCACCGCCTCCGAATCCTCGATCAGCGGATACACAAAATACGCCTGGCGGCCCTTCGCGATCTGCGCCCGGACAAACTCATACACCTCGCTCCGCGCATCGTCATCACGCACCATGGTCTGGATCCGTTGCCGGTCTTTCGGCAGTTCGTCGATGATTGAGACATCAAGGTCCCCGTAGAGCGTCAGGGAGAGCGTGCGAGGAATCGGTGTGGCGGTCATGACCAGAACGTCCGGGTTTGTCCCCTTCTCGCGCAGCGCCGCACGCTGAAGAACGCCGAACCGGTGTTGTTCATCGATGATGATGAAACCGAGTCGTGCGAACGCGACGTCCTTCTCGAGAAGGGCATGCGTCCCCACGACGATGTTCGCCCGCCCCGCGCGGACATCCTCCAGGACCTCCCTGCGCAACGCCGTGCGCTGCGCACCGATAAGGAGACGAACGGACACCGGCATCGTTCCGAGCAGTGTGGTGAGCGTGGAACAATGCTGTTCCGCAAGCACTTCCGTCGGCGCGAGAAACGCGGACTGGTATCCGTTGTCGGCAGCGATGAGCATGGCGATCAACGCGACCACCGTCTTCCCGCTGCCGACGTCACCCTGGAGAAGACGATTCATCGGATGGTCGGTTGCCATGTCGGCGGAGATCTCCCGGATCACGCGCACCTGCGCACGCGTGAGTTCGAACGGCAGCGAATCGACAAGCTGCCGCGCCTTCGTGCTGCGCGTCGCAAACACGATCCCGCTGTGGTCTTCCTTGCGCTCACGACGTTTCAGCGCAAGCTTCAGTTGAAACACAAAGAACTCCTGGTATTTCAGACGGCGAAGGGACGGCGCGAGTTCGGCCGTTGTCTTCGGCGTGTGCACGCCCTGGAGCGCTTCGGCCAGGGGACACAGGGCCCTCGTGTTCATGACTTCAGGAGGGAGAATCTCCTGGATCCGGTCACGGTAATCTTCCAGGGCGCGATGAATCGCCCGTCGAAATCCCGCGCTGTCGAGCCCGACCCGCGCCAGGTCCTGGCTGGAGGGATAGAGCGGAACGAGGCCGCCGGTGTTGAACGTTTTGCTCCAGTCCACGTCGTCATATTTCTCGCCGTCGTTCTTCTCCCCGGCGGTTTCCGATTCCCTGATCTTGTCGATGTCCGGATGGACAAACTGCAGGATCCCGCCGTAGAACGTGGGCTGACCCGACACCGCAAGCAATTCTCCGATGCGGAACGCTGACCGCCAGTACTGAACGCCGCCGAACCATACACACTGCACGGTGCCGGTTTGATCTCCGAGAACCAGAATGAGGCGGGCCTTCCCTCCCACGCCGATCACGCGGAACGAACGGACGTCGCCGACAACGGTGACGTCCTTGCGCGTCTCTGCGGCGGTTTCCGCAGTCGCCGGCGGCATCCTGATCGCCGTCGCCATCTTCCGCAATTCTCCGATCTTGACGACCTCCGTGCGATCGAGGTAGCGGCGCGGGACATGAAACAGGAGATCTCCAAGCGTCCGAATGCCGAATTCCTGAAGTGCCGCCGCACGCTTCGGACCGATCCCTTTCAAATACTGGATCGGCTGTGCGAGCGTATCGGAGGTTGGCCGTAGATTGGATGGCATGGTGGAAGATACCGCACAACACAGGGAGTTTCAAGACCTTTATGCCGCCCCAAACCGCTCGACCAAATATTGTCTCTTTCCCTCAAAGGTCTTATCTTGGCGGGATGGTTTTATCTGTAACGGTCTCTCTGCCCGCCCCGCCGGGTTTCCGTGATCATGGACGATTGAGTGTGTAACGATTGAGGATCTGTCTTGGACCTATCGCTGTTCGCCTTTCTACCGCAGATCCCAAGCATTGAAGAAGTCGTCCTGTGGGGGGGATACGCCGGGATGTTCCTCATCGTCTTCTCGGAGACCGGCCTTCTCATTGGGTTCTTCCTCCCGGGCGACTCCATGCTGGTCACCGCCGGTCTCCTCATCGCCAGCGGCCGCGTCCCCATGGACATTACCCTCCTCATTGCTCTTCTCTGCGTTGCCGCGGTCACTGGCGATGCCACGGGATACTGGATCGGTCTCAAGACAGGCCATGCCCTTTACAACCGCCCCGATAGCAGACTGTTTCGCCGCGACCATCTTCTGAAGACGAAGGAGTTCTACGAAAAGTACGGCGGGATCACGATCATTCTCGCACGATTCATGCCCTTCGCCCGAACGTTTGCCCCCGTTGTTGCGGGTGTCGGGGAAATGCGGTACAGGCGTTTCGCGCTCTTTAATATTGTCGGAGGAGTCGGCTGGGTGATCAGCATGACCCTGATCGGCTATTACCTCGGCCGACTGGTCCCGGGCATCGAGCACAATGTCGAGTATATTATCGCCGGCGTCATCCTGCTTTCCCTCCTCCCGATGATCATCAAGTATGTACAACACCGGATGCGCAAAGAAGCCGGGGCGTAGCTTCGGAATCACGCTGCTGCCGAATTCAACAAGGAGAAGTCTATGGGAAATCCGCTCTTTGCGAGAAAGCCCCTTGAGCTTTTGCTGGAAGAAATGAAGGGCGAGAACAGGCTGAGACGCGTGCTGGGACCTGTGACGCTGACCAGCCTTGGCGTCGGCGCGGTCATCGGCACCGGCATCTTCGTCCTCACCGGTGTGGCTGCAGTCGATAAAGCAGGACCGGGTGTCATCCTCTCCTTTGTCATCTCCGGCATTGCGTGCATCTTCGCCGCGCTCTGCTACGCGGAATTCGCCTCGATGGCGCCGGTCGCAGGGTCCGCATACACGTACGCCTATGCGACGCTCGGCGAGCTGTTCGCCTGGATCATCGGATGGGATCTCGTGCTGGAGTATGCCGTTGGTTCTTCAACCGTCGCGCACGGATGGTCGGCGCATTTCCAGGACCTTCTCAAGAGTTTCGGGATTCTGGTTCCTTCCGCGTTCGCAGGCGCGCCATTTGATTTCGATACGGGGACGCAGAGGTTCTTTACCACGGGGGCGTATTTCGACGTCGCCGCGATCGTCATTACGTTCATTATCACGGCCGTGCTGGTCAAGGGGATCAAAGAAAGCGCCCGGTTCAACGCAGGGATGGTCGCGGTAAAAATCGTCATTGTTCTCTTCGTCATCGTCGCAGGCTGCTTCTACATCAACCCGGCAAACTGGACGCCCTTTGCGCCGTACGGGTACACCGGCGTCAGTTTCTTCGGCCACACGCTCCTCGGCCAAACGGGATCCGCGGGAGCCCCCCTCGGCATCCTTGCGGGGGCCGCCATCATTTTCTTTGCGTATATCGGCTTCGATTCGGTCTCAACGCACGCAGAGGAGGCGAAGCAACCTCAGCGTGATGTCCCGATCGGCATCATCGCGTCCCTGATCATCTGCACGGTGCTCTACGTTGCGGTGTCCGCGGTCCTCACAGGCATGATCCCGTACTACAAGATCAATATTAACGCCCCCGTCTCCGATGCATTCGCTCAGGTCGGACTGCCCTGGGCGCAGCGGATCATCGACGTCGGGGCGATCACGGGCATCACTTCGGTCCTCCTCGTCATGATGCTCAGCCAGCCGCGGGTGCTCCTGGCGATGGCGCGCGATGGCCTGGTCCCGAAGTCGTTCTTTGGAGCCGTCCACTCGAAATTCCGCACTCCGTACAAGTCCACGATCCTCACCGGAGTCTTCGTTGCATTGATGTCCGCCCTCCTTCCGCTGCGGTTCCTGGCGGAGCTCACCAACATCGGAACGCTCCTCGCCTTCGTCATCGTCTGTTCGGCAGTGCTGATCATGCGGCGAACGCATCCGAATGCCGAGCGTCCGTTCCGTGCGCCGCTTGTGCCGTTCATTCCCATCATGGGAATCCTCTCCTGTCTCCTCCTGATGTTCTCGCTGCCGGTCGAGAACTGGTGGAGATTGATCGTTTGGTTGCTCGTCGGGTTCGGCATCTATTTCGGCTACGGCCGCCGCCACAGCGTGATGGCCAAGCTGCGGGCTGAAGAGGCGAGAAAGACCGCGTAACAGACCTCCGGAGACACGATGACCGACGATCACGGGCATGAATTTCGGCGAGAGCTGCGCGTGCTGGACTCGACCATGCTGGTCATGGGGTCGATGATCGGGTCCGGGATCTTCATCGTCAGCGCCGATATCGCACGGACTGTCGGCAGTCCGGGACTGCTCCTCCTGGTCTGGCTCATCACCGGCCTGGTGACGATCACGGCGGCCCTCAGCTACGGCGAACTTGCCGGCATGATGCCCCACGCAGGCGGTCAATATGTCTATCTGCGGGAAGCCTACAACCCCCTGATCGGATTTCTCTACGGCTGGACCCTGTTCCTCGTGATCCAATCGGGAACCATCGCCGCAGTCGCCGTGGCGTTCGCCAAGTTCACCGCTCTTCTGCTCCCCTCGCTTGGCGAGAGCACCGTCATCGTTTCGCTGTTCCACCACCCGGTCACCGCCGCACAACTCGTTGCCATCAGCACGATCGTCATTCTGACAGGGATCAACCTGAACGGGATCCACGGGGGACGGCTCGTGCAGAATGTCTTTACCATCGCAAAGACGACGGCCCTGTTTGGCTTGATCGTGCTCGGACTGCTGATCGCGCACAACCACAGCACGTTCGCATCGAACCTCGCACGCTTCTGGGAGGCGTCCTGGACGCAGGTATCGAACGGTGTCGTCTCAGTGCTTCCGCTAACAGGGTTCAGCATCGTCACGGCCATCGGTGCGGCAATGGTCGGCTCACTCTTCTCGAGCGATGCCTGGAACAACATCACCTTTACCGCAGCGGAGGTTGTCAACCCCCGCCGGACGATTCCCGTCAGTCTGGCGGTCGGCACCGCCATCGTAACGCTCCTCTACATCCTCGCCAATGTGTCGTACATCGCGTTGCTTCCGTTCTGGGGGAGTCCCGATGGGAGCGACGTCCTCGCGCGCGGAATTCAATTCGCTTCTTCCGATCGCGTCGGGACCGCGGCGGCGTGGATGATGTTCGGTCCGCCGGCGGCGGTTCTGATGGCCGTCCTCATCATGGTGTCGACCTTCGGGTGCAACAACGGCCTGATCCTCGCGGGGGCCCGCGTCCAATACGCGATGGCGAAAGACGGCCTCTTCTTCCGGAAAACCGGATCGCTCAACCGCCACGGCGTCCCCGGCGTGGCCCTCATCCTCCAGGCGGTCTGGGCTTCCCTTCTGTGTCTTTCAGGGACCTACAGCGACCTTCTCGACTACGTGGTGTTCGCCGTCCTGATTTTCTATGCGCTGACGGTTGCCGGGATCTTCGTGCTGCGGCGGCGGCGTCCGGATGCGGAGAGGCCGTATCGCGCGTTTGGTTTTCCGGTTGTACCGGGTTTGTATGTTCTCACCGCGCTCGCCATCGCCCTTGACCTCCTGGTGGTCAAACCTGCCTATACGTGGCCGGGTGTCGTCATTGTCCTGCTCGGACTCCCTGTCTACGCTGTCTGGGAATACCTTCGCCGGAGATCCGTAAGCACGTAACCCAAAAAACTTCCCATCCTCTCCGGTTTCCTGATGCCTTTGAGGTTTTTTTTTCGTACTCTACAATATTGTGACGGCGGGTTTCATTTGAAACCGTTTCGATCCACAGGGCCGTCATCCTTCACATTTCGTTCTCACCCATATACACAATCATAATTCAGGTCCGAAAGGAGCAATCCGGCTCCCATGGAACTTTCTCTGATCTTCGGTATCAGTATCTTGGGTTTGCTGTTTGCCCTCTACCTCGTCCGGGATGTCATGCGGCGGGATACAGGGACACCTAAAATGCGCGAGATTTCCGATGCTATCAAATCCGGGGCGGAAGCATTCCTGCGACGTCAAAACAGGACGATTCTGACTCTTGCGTTTGCCCTGGCCTGTCTCATTTTTATTCTGTATGCCTTCGTCCGTGCGCACAACGAGAATGACCCAGTGGCGAACCCCGCCTCGCTGGCGTTCTGGACAACCCTCTCGTTCGTGTTCGGTGCGGTCTGTTCCGTCGCCGCGGGATACATGGGGATGTGGGTCGCCATCCGGTCCAACATCCGCTCGGCAGCGGGCGCGATGAAGAACATGAATGCGGCGCTTCAACCCGCACTTCGTGGAGGCGCCGTCTCGGGCTTCTTCGTGGTGGCTCTCAGTCTTCTCGGCGTTGCGGGGCTCTTTGCGCTGGTGAATGTGTCCGGCGCGACGCATGATGTGGCGAAAATCCCGTTGCTGATCGTCGGGTACGGATTCGGGGCAAGCTTTGTCGCCCTGTTCGCCCAACTCGGCGGCGGTATTTACACGAAGGCGGCGGATGTCGGCGCCGATCTGGTCGGGAAAGTGGAAGCCGGGATACCGGAAGATGATCCCCGCAATCCCGCCGTGATCGCGGACCTCGTTGGCGACAACGTCGGGGACTGCGCCGGTCGTGGAGCGGACCTCTTCGAGTCGACGGCAGCCGAGAATATCGGAGCAATGATTCTCGCCGCAGGCCTCTACACGTCCAATAAGGAGGTGTTCGGGGAAACCGGACTTCTCAGCATTCTTCTCTTCCCCCTTGTCGCCCGTGCCTTCGGTATCATCGCGTCGATCATCGGTATTCTCTCCGTCCGCGTCAAGGAATCGGAAGACCCGTTGAAAGCGCTCAACCGCGGCTACTACATTACCGCCGTGTTCGCAATGATCGGCTTCTATATCGCTTCACGGTGGATTTTCGGAGCCGAATACTATTTGAATTTCTTCTTTTGCGGTTTGATCGGTGTGGCGACGTCGATCGGTTTTGTGGTGATCACGCAGTACTACACGGAATACCGTTACCGTCCGGTCAAGTCGATCGCCGTAGCTTCCCAGACCGGTCCTGCGACCAACATCATCGCCGGCATTGCGGTCGGTATGGAATCCACCGGGTACCCTGTGCTCGTGATCGCAGCAGCCATCATCAGCGCTTACGTCCTCGGCGACCACTCCGGCCTCGCGAACGCCGGTCTCTTCGGCACGGCCGTGGCCACAATGGGGATGCTTTCCACCGCGGCATTCATCCTTGCGATGGACACCTTCGGACCCATCACCGATAACGCCGGCGGCATCGTCGAGATGAGTCAGCAGCCTCCGGAGATTCGCGAGAAGACCGACAGGCTGGATTCCGTCGGTAACACGACGAAGGCCCTGACCAAGGGTTATGCCGTGGGGTCTGCAGCACTCGCGGCCTTCCTCCTATTCAGCGCATACATCGATGAGGTCAAGAACTACTGGCCGGGGTTCTCGGGCGTGATTAACCTGAACAAGCCCGAAGTGTTTGTCGGAGCCATGTTCGGCGCCATGCTCGTATTTCTCTTTTCGTCCATGGCGATCCGCGCTGTCGGACGGGCGGCGTATGCGATCATCAACAATGTTCGTGATCAGTTCAAGAAGAATCCCGGCATCATGCTGGGCACGTCGAAGCCGGACTATGGCCAGTGCGTTGACATTGCCACGAAAGCGGCGTTACGGGAGATGGTCATGCCCGGACTGCTCGTCGTCGGGATGCCGGTGGTTGTCGGGCTCGTGTTCAAATGGCTCTTCAATGCCCTTGGACATCCTGTTTCCGGAGCGAGCGGTGCCGAGGTTGTCGGCGGTCTGCTCATGGTCGGCACCATCGTCGGGATTCTTATGGCATTGTTCCTGAACAACGGCGGCGGTGCCTGGGACAACGCAAAGAAGTTTATCGAGACCGGGCAGTTCGGCGGAAAACGGTCCGATACTCACAAGGCCGCAGTGGTCGGCGATACCGTCGGCGATCCGTTCAAGGACACGGCCGGGCCGTCGTTACACGTCCTCGTGAAGCTTCTCAGCACGATCACCCTCGTTCTGGCTCCGTTGTTCATCTGATCATCGGATCCTCACAAGGGATCAGGCAAATGCACACGACGCCTTCTTCGACTCAGGTCGGGGAAGGCGTCGTTGTTTCCGGCGGATGAAGATAGACGCAGGAGTAAAAGAAAGCGATGGCTGTGGCTCTCCCTACCGGAGAAGAATCATTGAACGTGTTTCGGCAAATCTTTCTGCGGTGAGGCGGTAGAAATACACCCCGCTTGCAAGGTTCGCTCCGTCGAATGTGATCTCATAGGTTCCCGGAGCCCGCTTATCGTTCACGAGCGTTGCCACTTCCCGCCCCAGGGCATCATAGACCGTTAGCCGCACTTCGCTGTTCCCTGTTCCCTGACCCCTGTCCCCTGTTATCGTATATCGAATGATCGTCGTCGGATTGAACGGGTTCGGTGAGTTCTGCCATAACACGAACGTGTCCGGAGGAACCGTTGCAGGCGTCCGGACATCGGTCAAAGTCGAAGCGGTATGAAACGTGACGCTGCTCGAACTCGCAGTTGTATCATATCCATTCGTTACGATTCCCGTAAGCACATAGCTGCTCACGGGCGCGAGTGCGCCTGCTGTAAACGTCGCGACCGTGTCGGCGCTTTCGAGCATCGTGTCAATGCCCGGACCGAAAAAGTGAATGCCGTAGGAAAGGGGATTTCCGTGCGGATCAGATGCCCTCGTCCAGGAGACCGTGAGTGCCGGACGCCCCTGTCGGACACTGTCTGCCGGGTTGGTCAGAAACCTGAACGATGAAGGATTGTCCGATGTATCGCTGTCCGGAGGTTGACCATACTGAATGCCGCGTCCCTCTGCAGAGACATAGCACCGCTCATAGACCCTGGGGTCTCCTGTTACCTGATGGATCCAACCGTATTGATGATTGTCATCATTGATTCTTGCCCATGACGTGCCGGCATTATCCGAGCGGAAGAGTCCCAATGTGCCGCCCACCGTGCCGAACAAATACACCGCCGGATAGTTTCCCCCCGCCGGAGCCTTGCCAAACCCCACCCGGTACGCTTCTGTCACCGAACTGACTTTCGATGCCGACACACAATAATTTGTCGAATGATAGAGCCCGCCTGCGCTACAGCAGAGCCAAACGTCGCCTTTCATCCCCGGCACTGCGGTTGCATTTCCGTCTTGTGCCGACCAACTCGGCACGGTCGGAAGTCCGGCGACCCCGGTGGTGAACGTCTGACCGCCGTCGGAGGAAACCCACATGCGACCGTTCGCCCCATCGTATGCGTAGAATGCTTTCGGATCGACTCTGTCTGCAACCGGCGGCACGAGCGGCACTCCTCCTCCGCATGGTATCCAACTTTTTCCGTTGTCCGTCGAAGAGGACATGGCCCCACCCGGTGGACCCCACACGATGGCACTTGCGTCTGCAGAAATCGCCATCGCCCAGGACCCCCCGGCTGTGGTGCCGGACGGCCGTGACGCAAAGTCCCGCCACGTTACACCACCATCGGTGGAGGACGATCCGTAAGGAGAGGAATTGTAGCCCTTGACGATTCTCGATGGAACAAGTCCTGCGAACGCTATCGAGAGCGTCGTCCCCTTGTGAGGTGAGAACCTGTCCGTCGGCGAAACGTCCAGGTTGTCATGTCTGAAACCGTCATAATCCCCCATCGCGGACAAGAGATTCGTGAAGGGAGGACTTATGATTTGCATCGGCACGGTCTCTTCAAGGTTCTGATCTCTGAAAGACCATGTCGGGGTGGCCGCTTGCAGATTGTCGCACGCCCAGATCCCATACCCTGTGCCGAACATTGCCTTGCTTGAATCAAAAGGGTCCATTGCCAGCGCCGCGAGCCAGTGCGGCGTGACGCCGGAGGTGTAGGGAGCGTAGGAATGGTTCAAAGTACCGGTCGTCAGTCGGGAAACCCAGGAAGTTCCGGCATTCGTGGACATGTAGACGTCGTCACTCGGCCACCACCGATCGAGGGTACTGACGATGACGATCTTCGGATTTGACGGATAGACGGAGACGCCGCTGAAGCCGTACGACCCCGAAGACGGCGAAATGTTCGTCCACGAACCGCTCATGATCCCGTACTTCCATACGGAACCCTTGGTCGCACTATTCGGGCCTTGATAGTCGGCACAGGTAACATAGAGGAGCGTATCCGCAACGGCTGCGCGTATGGCCATGACGCCACCGGTCGGCTGCCCGCTGACGGGCAACCAGGTCGCACCGCTGTCCTCGCTGCAATAGAGACTTTGCCCCGCAGTATTGACCACTCCCGCGAACACGCGCCGTGTCGCCGATCCTGATGAGCCGCTTGAGGGATCAAAGAGAACAAAGTTGACGTTCGTCGGCGAAAAAGTATTCACCTGTGTCCACGATGTTCCATGGTTCGTGGACTTCCAGAGTCCGTTTGCCGTTGTTCCCATGAAGAGGATGGATCCGAGATTCGGGTCTACCTGGAGCCGTTCGCCCGCACCCCGCCCGTCTTCATTGCCTCCGATCTTGAACGGGAGAGGAATAATGGACCAGGAATCGCCTCTATCCGTTGAAGAAAGCAATGCACCATATGAGGCCCATGATTGGGTATACTTGCCGCACTCCATGTAGACTCTGTCTGAGTCGTTCCTGTCGAGGGCAATGGAAAGGATGCCCATATAGTCGGAGTTGTTCCTGGTCATGGAATCCGTCAGCGCGATCCATTTTTCGGCAGCATTGTCCCAGCGGTATGCGCCGCCCATATCGGTCCGCGCATAGACGAGGCCCCGGACCGAAGGATGATAGATGACACCCGGCACAAAGCCTCCACCCCCTGCCGCAACGTTCTTCCATATGTAGCCGGCCGAAAAGGCGGTGCCGTGCAGGCATGTCGACAGAGCAAAAGCAAAGAATAACAGACGTATGGCAAAGCGTTCGCAATTCCGTGAATGGTGATCCATGTTCAATTGCATTTACTCCTCCAAAAAATCTGGCGGTCAGGTCCGGTCGATCCCGTTCTTCGATCCGCAACTCTAAATTCCAGAATAGAAAAGGCCCGCCATCCTACGATGAACGGGCCTTCATGTCAATGAGCTTAGGGTAACTTCAGTTTTTCGGTCTTACTTGTACACAATATCATTCTTCCTGGCTTAAGAATCAAAGTTTTCTCAACATGAGCATGTGATACCGAGCTAGCGCAGGAACGACAGTTGAACCCCGGACATCTTCCTGGTGTTTATTATCGTATCAACGATTCTCATTGACGATGGGGAGAACAACGGTGATATCGCGTCAACTTGGAAAAACAGGCCTGACGGTTTCCGGCATGGGCCTCGGGTGCATGGGAATGTCGGATTTCTACAGCGGCAGGGATGACAAAGAATCGATTGCGACTATCCATCGTGCGCTCGAGCTCGGCATTACACTCCTGGACACCGCCGATGCGTATGGGCCCCACCTCAATGAGGAGTTGGTCGGGAAAGCAATTGCAGGACGACGCCAGAAGGTTTGCATCGCCACGAAATTCGGGATCGTGCGAGATCCTTCCGAACCGAATGCCCGCGGCGTGAACGGAAGGCCGGAGTACGTCCGGAAGTCATGCGAGGGAAGTCTGAAACGCCTGGGAATCGATGTGATTGACCTCTACTACCTGCACAGAGTGGATCCGGCGACGCCGATCGAAGAAACAGTCGGCGCGATGGCAGAGCTCGTTCGCGAAGGGAAAGTGCGGTTCATCGGGCTTTCGGAGGCCGGCGCAAAAACGCTGCGACGGGCTTCGGCTGTTCATCCGATCACGGCATTACAGAGTGAATACTCCCTCTGGAGCCGTGAACCCGAAGATGAGATCCTCCGGACGTGCCGGGAGCTGGGCATCGGCTTTGTCGCGTACAGTCCGCTTGGACGGGGGTTCCTCACAGGACGTTTCCGGTCAATTGACGATCTCCCCGCTGACGACTACCGACGGAGCTCTCCGCGGTTCACGGGAGAGAATTTCACGAAGAACCTGGACCTTGTCCGGAAGATCAACGAGATCGCGAGGGAAAAGTCGTGCACGCCTTCCCAGCTTGCGCTGGCGTGGGTATTGGCGCAGGGTACGGATATTGTCCCGATTCCGGGGACGAAGAAACGAACATACCTGGAGGAAAATATCGCCGCGGTAGGCGTGCAGCTCGCAAAAGAAGATCTCGACCGCATTGACTCTGTTGCGCCGCGAGGAGTGGCGGCCGGGGCGCGTTATCCCGAGAACATGATGGCACGGATCAACGGGTGATTTACATCTCCCCTTTCGGATCTCGCGTCATGAGGTCATAGCATGCAACAAGGGGATCCTTATCTTCAAAGAGAATTCTGTGGACCTCGGCAACAATCGGGACTTCGACCCCCGTCCGCTTTGCGAGGTCGTAGGCCGATTGCGCGGTGGCAATACCCTCGGCAACCATGACCATTTGACTAAGGATCTCCTGGAGTTTCCTTCCCTTTCCGATCTCCACCCCAACGTAGCGGTTCCGGCTGTGCCGGCTCATACAAGTCACCATCAGGTCGCCGATCCCTGAAAGTCCGGAAAACGTACGGACATGCGCCCCGAGGGCGACCCCGAGACGGGCGATTTCTGCAATCCCGCGCGTCATAACCGCCGCCTTCGTATTGTCCCCCAGCTGCGCCCCATCGATGATCCCCGCCGCAATGGCGATGACGTTCTTCAGCGAGCCGCCCAGCTCGACTCCGCGGACATCATTGGAGACATAGACGCGGAAATACGGCAGCATGAATGCAGATTGAACGAGGCGGGCAGTGGCGACGTTTGTGGACGCCGCGACGACCGTCGTCGGTATCTTTTTGCTTACCTCCTCCGCGTGGCTCGGGCCGGAAAGCGTCACGATGTGGTCGGGCGGGAGTCTCGGCACGACCTGACCCAGCACTTCGGACATCGTCATCAACGTTCCGTTTTCAATCCCCTTCGCAACGTTGACGAAGACGGTCTTTGAAAAATCGAGGTCGCGCAACGGTGCGACAACACCCCGCAGGTACTGTGACGGAACAGCGGCGACAATCAGCTCGCAATTGCGGACGGCGTGATGGATATCCGCCGTAATTTCAACGGCGGCAGGGATGACGATATCGGGGAGGAAGGCAGCGTTCAGCCGCGTCGACCGCATTTGCTCGGCCTGCGGGGCGGAGTAACTCCAGAGCATCACGTCATGATGATGTTCCGTGAGCAGGATGGCGAGGGTGGTTCCCCAGGAACCGGCCCCTAGAACGGAAACGCGCATGGAAGAAGAACGTTCGGCGGTCGGGTGTCAGGTACTGGCAGTCGACGGAGTATCGCGTTTGCGTGAAAACCGCATGCGATTCTCCGTCCCTTTGAGAAGTCGTTTGATGTTTGCCCGGTGCGTAAAGATAATGAGCAGCGATATCGCGATGCTGAAGAATATCAGGGTGTGGTATCCTTCGATGTCCACAAGGAACAAATTCTGCCGGCAGAACATCGTCACCGGAAATGCGACGGCGGCGCTCAGTGAGCCCAGGGACACATAATGGGAAGCAAGCAAGACGATTGCGAAGACACCGAACGACACGGCAACCTCGACCGGGGCAATCCCGATGAGCATGCCGCCCGCTGTGGCAATTCCCTTGCCTCCGCGGAAGCCGGCGAAGAGTGTCCAGACATGACCGAGGATCGCGGCACAGCCGGCGATGATCTGAACAACCGTGAAATCATCGAACGGCGTCTTGTTCTCAAACGGAATGGAACCGTACATCATCCGCGCGATAATCATGGTTGAGAGGAGCCCTTTTGCCATGTCCATGAGAATCACGGACACTCCGAGCTTCCACCCGAGGACGCGAATGACATTAGTTCCTCCTGCATTCCCGCTGCCATGCTGGCGAATATCGATCCCCCGGCTCACTCGTCCAACGATGATACTCGTCGGAATGGAACCAATGAGATAGCTCAGGACCGCAATAATCGCAACGGGAAGCATTCAAACCTCTTTGTAAAAAAGATACATTGTTCAAGTTACCAATCGGATCAACAAATTGCAATAGGATGCAACCCATCATCTATTCGGTTATCGAGCTGAAATGCAAGGGCTGATTGCCGGGATAGCGAATCCGGAAGGTGTACACAATGTCAGACACTTCGCCCCTCTTCTGGAATGATCCCCTCAATGGAAGTCGTTCCCGCTACTTTTTGTCCGCTCTCCGGGATGAACACAACGAACGGGCAATCCTCAGATCATGCGGACTGGTGATCTTTATGTTCCCATCGAACCCGTGCACGATCTTCACGGCATGGCGAAGCCGCAAGACAAGTGATGCATCATCCGTGCCACGGAAGCCCGACCTGCGGGCCGATTGAGACGCATCCACAATCAGACTTCGACGGAACCCCTGAGGTGTCTGTGCAAGCCAGACCGAAGAGCGGTCGATCACTCCGTCGATCATGCTGCGGCGACGTTCATGCAGAAGGGTGTCTCTTGCAGGAATTGCAGCAACGGCGGCCCCATGCCGCGACGCGGCGACAATGACCCGGGTAATGAGATCCAGTGTCACGAACGGACGGACAGCGTCATGGATGAGAATAATGCGTGCATCGGACTTCAGCGCCTGCAGAGCGTTCCAGACAGACGCCTGTCGGTCTCTGCCGCCGACGACGACGGTTGTTGACGCGCTGAGTCTCCTGCGCTCGACCAGCCGTCGCACACGATCCACGTAGTCCAACGCGCATGCGATAACGATTTCTCCAACAAGCGGATGCCTGCCGAACGCTGCTACCGTCCTCTCGAGGATCATCTCATCCCCGACGCGCAGAAATTGCTTGGGGACTTTTCCTCCCAGTCGTGTCCCCTGTCCTCCTGCAGGAATAACAACCGCTGTACGGAGATTCCGAGAGACCTTTGTGGTCATGGGGTTGTGGCCGGAATGTCGCGGCGTCCGAAGTACTCGATTTGGAAGGTGAACTCCGGGAATTCCTTCGGCAGCCGGATCATGCTATAGACCATGACGCCGATGGAAAATCGATCGAGCCATGAAGAGAGCGGCCAGCCAAAGTGGACAATGATCTGCCGGTCGGCGAGTTCGTAACGCAAGACGAGGAGCAAGGCGGTAATCGCTTCGAACAGCGACCCGGTGTTGGCGAAGCGGTAGTGATTCGGCGCCATGCGCTCGGGGATGCCCGCGCGAGGGGAATAGAAACTCACATACGCAGCAGCCGTGTCGGGAGTGCTGCCTGTTTCAAACGGCCGCTTGAAGTAGACATGGAGCGGCGCTTCCGCGGGATTTTCGCCCAGGGAGAATATCATCTGCAGCGGGCTGTCTGTCTGAGCGCGCTGGACATTCTCCGGGGCCCTGTTCCGGGCGACGCGAATTCCCACGATAAGGAAGAAGACTGTCGCTGTGGCCCAGAGTGCAAGGCCGTACGGCTTCGTGATCGACAGGTAGATCAGACACGAGAGCAGAATGACAAAGACGATGAACGTTCCGGCGCGCGAGGTGTGGTAGTCCCGGATTTCCTTCGTCCCGGTGAAATACCGGTAGTAGAGGAGACTTCCCATGTTGATCGTAAAGCTTGCAACCAACCCGAGCGCGTACATTTCCGCGAGGATCTTCTGGCTTCCGCCGGTGAGGATGATGATGATGGAATAGAACACCGCGCTCAACAGGTGAATCCGGTAGAGCGACTGTCTCGCGTTCGTCTTGATGATCCAATGGAAATTATACCGGTGAGCGACGCGTTCCATCAGCTCGCTCGAAGCGACAAAGGCGGTGTTCACCGCCATGATCAGGGCGACGCTGGCGGTGATGCCGACAATGACGCCGAACGGGATGCCGTTGAGATGGACGGCGTAGACCGTCAGCAGGTCCGTCTCGTGAAGGTGCACGTCGAGGCCCGAGCTGAGGACGAGCGCGGAGATCAATGGCGTGAAGATCCCGATCGTGAGCGCGAGGAAGACATAGGCGCGTCCGATGTCGCGCCAGGACTTCACCAGTCCCGCCGTCTGCACGACGGACTCGATCCCCGAATAGGCGAGGATACAACTGGCGATGCCCACGATGAGGAGGCCATAGCCGCCGAAAAACCCGTGCGCATACGAGGCAGCCGAGGCGTCGGTGAAACTCTGGCCGATCGTGGTCCACGAGGCGGCGTTGGTGCCGATCAACGCCGATGCGAGAAAGGTGAGAAGGACAACCGCGACGCCGAAAAAGAGGCCAAATGTCACGCGGGCGTTTTCCTTGACCCCGAGGATGTTCAGTCCCGCGATCGCCCAGACAATGCCGAGGTCGATGAAGAACTTTGTCGCATCAGAAAGCGGCGCGAGCGTGAGGCCGTTCTCGACAGCGCTGACCGTGGAGATGCACGCGGTCAGCACATAATCGACCATGATCGATGCAACCGCGACGAACGAAAGGGTCGGACCCAGGACCAGGTAGGAAAAGGAATAGACGCCGCCGCCGCGGATCCCGTGGTGTTCCAGGATTTCGGCGATCTCCACCATTCGCGTGGACAGGAAGCGCATCAGGAGCGATGTGATCGCGATGAAGGCGATCGCATGCATCCCGATGAAACGGAAGGCCTCGCTGGGGGCGTAGAAGATCGACGTCAGCTCGTCCATCAACGTGATCACGGCAATGGACAGCCATGTCAGCCACCAGCGGCCGTCGCCGAAATACGCCAGCAGGTTCTTTTTGCGGAAAAGCCAGACGAACACACCGATCGTGGCAAGGTTCACCGCCACGAGGATCAGCAGTTTCATGGTCATCCGGCCGGATGTGAAGACCTAGAGAAGAAGCGTCGCGTCGCCATAGCTGAAAAACCGGTATCCTTCTTTGATCGCCTTCTTATATGCCTTCATCACGAGGTCCCGGCCGCCGAATGCAGACGCCAGCATCAGGAGCGTCGATTCCGGCATATGAAAATTCGTGATCAGCTTGTCCGTAATCTTGAAGTCATACGGCGGGAAGATGAATTTGTCCGTCCAGCCCCGGTTCGGCTTGAGATGACCGTCCGTGGTTACACTGGATTCGACCGCACGGCACGTGCTTGTCCCGCAGATGAAGACGTTCCCGCGGCTATCGATGGTCTTGTTGACCGTGTCCGACGTCGCATCGGGAATTTCGTAGTACTCCGAATCCATCTTGTGCTTCGTCAGGTCTTCGACTTCCACGGGGCGGAAGGAGCCGAGCCCAATATGCAGGATGACCGGGACAACCCGGACGCCTTTTCGCTTCAGGGTAGCGAGGAGTTTTTTCGTGAAATGCAGACCGGCCGTGGGCGCCGCAACCGCGCCGAGCCGTTCGGCAAACACGGTCTGGTAGGTCTCCTTGTCTTTCTCCGTCGCATCCCGTTTGATGTAGTACGGAAGCGGCATCTTTCCGATCCGCTCGATGATCTTGAAAAAGTCTCCGGTGATGTTGAAGCGGACGGTTCGCCCGCGCGAGGTCGTATTGTCGATCACCTCGCACCACAGCCGGCCTTCGTCAAAAAAGATCTTGTTGCCGATGCGGACTTTCCGGGCCGGGTCAACGATGACATCCCAGATATTTTCTTCCTTGTTCAGCTCGCGGAGGAGAAACACCTCGATCCGCGCGTTCGTCTTTTCCTTTCGACCCATCAAGCGGGCGGGAAAGACCCTGGTCTCGTTGATCACCAGGCAATCCCCCTTCTTGAAGAACTGGGTGATCTCGGAAAACTTCATTCCCGCGATGGACCCATCGGCTCGGTTGATGACCATGAGACGCGCGCTGTCGCGTGGGCTGGCCGGATACTTCGCAATGAGGTTTCGCGGGAGCGGGTACCGGAAATCAGACAACTTCATAGGAGGACTCCTTGTTAAGAATCGCGATGACATTCGCGTAACAGTCGCCCGGGCAAGGGTGCCCGCCGGGGGTTCGCATCGTCCATGCCGGCATATTGCCGGCATGGACGCTGTCGAAGATGCGCTACCTCCAGCCGACACCCGCACTGACGGGCCCGCAGCTTAGCGACGACGTTTTGCCGCAGACTTCTTTGTCGCTTTACGCGCCGGTTTCGCAGCCCGCTTCGGAGCGGCCTTTTTCGCCGCCGGGGCTCCGTCCGCTAGCGCCGCTTGTGCCGCGGCGAGTCGCGCAATCGGGACACGGAACGGAGAACAGGAAACGTAGTTCATTCCGACCCGATGGCAGAAACCCACCGAGGTGGGCTCGCCACCGTGCTCGCCGCAGATCCCGATCTTCAGTTTGGGACGGGTTGCGCGGCCTCGTTCGATCGCGATCTGGATGAGCTGACCCACGCCCTCCTGATCCAGGACCTGGAACGGATCCACGGGAAGAATCTTCTTCTCCACGTAATCCGGCACGAATCCTCCGATATCATCGCGGGAGAACCCGAAGCCCATCTGTGTCAGATCGTTGGTCCCGAACGAGAAGAACTCCGCAGCTTCCGCGATCTTGTCGGCGGTAATCGCCGCCCGCGGGACTTCAATCATCGTTCCGTACAGATAGTCAATGCGCTTCACGCCGTACTTCGCGCACACCTCGGCATAGATCGCATCGACGATCTGTCGCTGATGGACCAGTTCGGACTTCAAGCCGACGACAGGAACCATGATCTCGGGAAGGGCCTTCTTTCCTTCCTGGACAAGTTCCACGGCGGACTCGAAGATCGCCCTGACCTGCATCTCGGTGATCTCGGGGTAGGTAATGCCCAGCCGGACGCCGCGATGGCCCATCATCGGATTGTTCTCGTGCAGCGCGTCGGCCCGCTTGGTGAATTCATCGGCCGAGATCCCCAGCGACTGTGCGAGCTTCGCCCGCTCGTCGGACCGCTGCGGCACAAACTCATGCAACGGGGGATCGAGAAGCCGGATGGTCACCGGAAGCCCGTCCATGACGGCCATGGTGTCCTTGATGTCCTTCTTCACGTACGGGTAAAGCTCGGCAAGCGCGGCTCTCCGTTCCATCTCCGAGGAGGCCACGATCATTTTGCGGAGAAGGAACAGCGGCTGCTCGGAGTGCTTCCCGTAGAACATGTGCTCGGTCCGGAACAGGCCGATTCCTTCGGCGCCGAAATTCCGCGCCTTCATGGCATCGTCCGGCGTATCAGCATTGGTCCGGACACCGAGCTTGCGGAACTTGTCGACGATCTTCATGTATTCGACAAACCGCGGGTTCTCCGTGGAACTGACCATCGGAAGCTTGCCAGCATACACCCGGCCCCGCGTCCCGTTCAGGGTGATCTGGTCGCCTTCGCGGAACACTTTGCCGTCTACGCTCATCGTCTTGGCATGCACGTCGATATGGAGCGCGCTGCACCCGACGATACAGCATTTTCCCCATCCGCGGGCGACAAGCGCCGCATGACTGGTCATTCCGCCACGGGCCGTGAGGATCCCTTCGGCAGCACGCATTCCCTCGACATCTTCCGGATTCGTCTCCTCGCGGACGAGGATGACTTTCTTCCCGGTCTTTGCCCACTCCACTGCGTCGTTCGCCGTGAAGACGATCTGACCGTTTGCCCCTCCGGGACCTGCAGGAAGACCGGCCGCCAATGCACTTCCGGATTTCTCCGCCGCAGGATCGACAATCGGGTGCAGGAGTTCATCGAGCTGATCGGGGGTCACGCGCTTGACGGCTTCCTTCTCATCGATCAGCCGCTCGTGGAGCATGTCCATGGCCATGTTGAGCGCTGCTGTCCCGGTCCGTTTTCCGATCCGGCACTGCAACATCCACAGCCGCCCTTCCTGAATCGTGAATTCGATGTCCTGCATGTCCTTGAAATGCTTCTCGAGTCTCAAGCGGATGCGGTCGAGTTCTCCGTAGACCTTGGCCATCGACGTTTCAAGAGACGGAAGGTCGCGGGATTGATCGCCTTTCGTGGCTTCATTGAGCGGAAGAGGAGTCCGAATACCAGCAACCACGTCCTCACCCTGCGCATTGGTCAGCCACTCGCCGTAGAATTTGTTCTCTCCGGTCGCCGGATTCCGGCTGAACGCCACTCCGGTCGCGGAGGTCTCGCCCATGTTGCCGAAGACCATGGCCTGCACATTGACGGCCGTGCCCCACTCGTCCGGAATGCGCTCGATCCGTCGATAGGAGACCGCCCGTTTCCCGTTCCACGACGAGAAGACCGCTCCGATGCCGCCCCAGAGCTGCTCTTTCGGATTGTCGGGGAAATCCTTTCCCAGAACCTCTTTCACGCGCACCTTGAACTTGTCGCACAGGTCCTTCAGGTCTGCCGCCGGAATTTCCGCATCCGATTTGAATCCCCTGGCTTTCTTCACTTCGCCAAGCATCTTGTCGAGCTGAACCCGGATCCCTTTCCCCTCTTCCACCTCAACACCGGCCGCCTTTTCCATCACCACATCGGAGTACATCATGATCAACCGGCGATAGGCATCCCAGACAAAACGATCGTTCTTTGTTTTTGCGATCAGGCCGGGGATGGTGGCAGTGCAGAGACCGACGTTCAGCACTGTTTCCATCATTCCGGGCATCGACTTCCGCGCGCCGGACCGTACCGAGACGAGGAGAGGATTCTTGGGATCCCCAAACTTCATCCCCATCAGCGTTTCCACCCGTTTCAGCGCGGTTTCGACTTCCTTCTTCAGAGTAGCCGGGTACGTCTGCTTGTGTTGATAATAGTACGTGCAGACATCTGTTGTGATCGTAAATCCTGCGGGGACCGGGATGCCGAGCAAGGCCATCTCCGCCAGGTTCGCACCTTTGCCCCCAAGGAGGTTTTTCATGTCCGCCCTGCCATCACTCTTCCCCTTCCCGAAGAAATACACGTCTTTTCTCATTGTTTGTCCTTCAGTAGATGATGATTCGATTGTATGCGTTACGTCGTTGATTGTTCGTGAAATTCATGCGGCTTCAGCCGCGGACTTCTTCAATGAACCGCTCGAGCAGCAGGCGCGAGAACGGGCTGTTGACATCTCTTATCCGTTCCGGGTGCCACTGCACGCCAAGAAGAAACGGCAGGCCGGCAGGGCGTTCCAGTTCGATCCCCTCTGCGATACCGTCATGCGCTCTCGCAGAAATACGGAGCCCCAGCCCGGGCCGGTCGATGGCCTGATGATGAAAGGTATTCGCGTCTCCCTTCAACGTCCCGAGCACGGACGCGAGATAGGAACCGCGATCGACGCTGACCGGATGAAGCTGTTGTACAGCATCACCGATACGGTGATCGCGGAAACCCGCTTTCTCTATGTCCATTATGAGCGTCCCGCCGAGGGCGACGTTCAACAACTGCGAACCCCGGCAAATCCCGAGAATCGGCATCCGGTGTGTCCGGGCACGTTCAACGAGATCAAGTTCAAACTGATCCCGCGCCTCGTCCACGTCCTTGCACCCCCCGATCGAATCCGGCATGGCGTAAAACCGCGGATGGACATCGCCGCCGCCGGACAGGACGAGGGCATCGCACTGCGACAGCAGCCGTTGGTTCTGCAGGGTGCTCGAGAGCAACGCGATGTCGACATCTTCCCCCCCGCGCTTGAGCCATCGGACGTAGGATTCCAGGATCGAACGCTCACTCATCGGATCGGTGAATCCAATCACCATCGCGTTAATTCTCCTGCCAGCGCCGCAGCAATTGCATTGTCGAAGTGTTGCTCTCCCTCAAAGACCTCTGTTCTCATGCAGTAGACAACGAACGGCATCTCCTCCGCATGGAGAACATTCCGGATCTCCGTCGTGCGCAACCGTACAGCGTCCTTCTCGGTCGTCGCGATCAATTCGGCACCGGCCGATCTTGCCGCCGAAATGACTGTCGCGATGTCTCCGGCGGAATACCGGTGATGATCCTCGAAGGCCGTCTCCCCCGCCACACAGCAGCCCGATCCACGGACCGTCGCTGCAAACCCGTTCGGGTCCCCGATGCCACTGACGATATAGGCCTTGATGCCTCTCTGCACGTTTACCGCCGACGCCGTCCGGAGGTCGATGATACCAGAGACTACCGGGCGAAACCCGAACACTGGTGAAGGATTCCATCGGCGAAGTCGACGACCGATTTCCCGTACTTCTTCCGAACGATCGAGTTTGGACACACCCAGAAGACCGGCACGCGCCATTCCAGAAAGAGGCTCGCGACGGAGCCCCGCAGGCAACATCGGTTCACGGAGAAGATCGCGCTTGCCGTCAATGACGAGGATATCGAGATCTCTGCGCAACGCCCGGTGTTGAAATCCATCGTCCATCACGAGAACGTCCGCACCAAGTTCCCGCACGGCTATTTCCGCAGCGCGGACCCTGTGCTCCGCCACGACAACGATTGCGTCACGAAAACGTTCAGCGAGCATCGTCGCCTCATCGCCCGCCTCCTCTGTCCCTACGGACGTTCCGTCGCCTCGCGCGACAATGACGGGGCCTTTCGTTGTGCGCCCGTAACCCCTGCTCACGATGCCGACCCTTCGTCCCCTGGCGCGCAACCGGACCGCAATCTCAGCGACGAGAGGGGTCTTCCCAGTCCCGCCTGCCGTCAGATTTCCCACGGAGATGACCGGGACGCCTGCGGAGTTGCTCCCGAAAATCCCTGCATCGTAGCACTGGTTGCGCGCCGCCATCGCCCCTCCGTACAACCAGGAGAACGGGAGGAGGGCCCGGTGGGGCCGCATCGTGCTCATTGCAGCGCACCTGCATCGTTCAGCCGCCGCTCCACACTCTTCAGCTTGTCATCAAAATGATACGTCTGGTACAACCGACGGAGCAGCTGGAGAATCGCAATCCGGTCATCTGTCAGCCTCTTCACTGCATCGGCTGCTGCGCCATGGTCATCCCGCAACGATACCAGCCGTGAGTCGACGGCGTTCAATCCCGTCTCAAGGATCCGCTGAGCGGTTTGATCACGATCCAGTTTCATGTATGCCCGACCGAGCTGGCGATAATAGCCGCCGAGATACGGCGATTGCTTAAATTTTTCAATCGCTTCCTTCTGAGTCCGGACAACGGTCTGATAGTCGCCAACGCCGAAATACGCCAATCCGAGGTTGTAGAACTGTCGCTCAAAAGGAAACCGGTCGGCACTTTTCTTTGCGTACTTCAGAAAACCGCGATCATCGCCCAGTGTGACCGAAATTTCGCACAAGCGCTCGTACACGGCCTCATCGGGAGTTCCCAGCTCTTCCACGCGTGCCAGATAGTTCCGGGACTCTCGAAGATTCCGGCTGCGGATCTTCGACCCCTCAGACTTTTCCGCCATCGCAAGCTCATAGTGCAGCATCCCCAGGTCCGCAAAGGCATCGACAAACGACGAATCCATGCCCACAACTTTGCCCAGAACAACTTCCGCACTGTCATAGCTCCGCGTCATATACAGCCGGTGCCCTTCTTGAAAGAGCTGATCCCTCACTGCAGACGACGACAGCCCGGACGCAGTGCCTGTGCTGTTCGACGGTCCGCACGAGACGACCATGACGGCGAGAACCGCGACGGCTGCGGACAGCAAAACCGCAGCGAACGCGTCGCCCCGGCCCTTCCGTACTCTGCGATAGTGTCTCATACCGTTTCGCACCAGATCACGATGCATGGACAAACGAAAGAACCGATTCCGCAACCCGTTCCGATGCCCCCGGTTCGCCGAGTTTTTCCCGGATGACTCCCAATTCCCTGCGCATGGTCTGCGCGGCGTTCGTGTCCACGACAAGACGGGAGACTTCCTCAAAGAGCCTCGTCGGCGTAAGGTCGCCCTGGATCAGTTCAGGGGTGATCTGCTTCCCGGCAACAATATTCGCCAGGCCGATATTCGGAACGTCCACCAGCATCCGGCCGATCTGGTATGTCAGCGGCGAGGTCCGGTAGACAATGACCATTGGAGTACCGAACCACCCTGTTTCGAGTGTTGCAGTGCCGGACGTGACGATGGCCACGTCGGCGTGGTGCATAAGGTCGTACGTGGCATGCTCGATCGGCACGATCGCGTTTTCCTTCAGCGGATACCTTCCGAGAACGTCAAGCCCGAGATTCGGCGCGACACCGACCGCCGTCTGCACCCCGAACGCATGGATCAAGCGCCGGGCGGCTTCGATCATCACCGGAAAGATCTTTTCGATTTCCTGGATGCGGCTCCCGGGCAGCAGGGCGATCAATTTCTTCGTGGCGTCGAGCCCGTGTTTTGCGAAGAACTCGTTCTTCGTCGTCGTGCACGATATCCGTTCAACGATGGGATGCCCGACGAATTCGACGTCGATCCCCGCGTTTCGATAGATCTCGACTTCGAAGGGGAACACCACCTTCATGGCTGAGACGATCCCGCGCATTTTCTTCACCCTGCTCTTGTGCCAGGCCCACACCTGCGGACTGATGTAGTAGATCACCGGCACCCCAAAGTCCGACAGCGTCTTTGCGAATCGCAGGTTGAATCCGGGATAGTCCACCAGCAGCGCCGCATCAGGCTTCCGCGATTTCAGCGTCGCGGTCAGTCTGTCGCGGAGTGCCCTCACCGTGTGGATGTTCTTGAGAACTTCGACGAACCCCATAAACGCGAGCTTGTCAATATGGAAAAGAACATCCATCCCTTCCTTGCGCATCTGATCTCCCCCGACGCCGAAGAGATCGAGATCCGGTCTCCGCCGTTTCAGCGCTCTGACCACTCCTGCTCCGTGGAGGTCACCGGAGGCTTCCCCCGCGACAAAGAGAATGCGTCCCGGCATTGCGCCTCAACGGATGACATAAATGACGATGATGGCGATCGTGACCAACCCGATTGCCTGGAGCGTGCGCCGCTCCGAATCCAGCCCTTCGCGGATATCCACCGACTTCGGAGGCGGCTGAGCCGGCCGATAGGGCGGCACTCTGGGCATGAACCGCCTGACGTTGCCACAATAGACCGCATACTCCTCGCCGAACCGGTTGCGGAGATATTCCTCTTCGTCGGTGATGATCAGGGTATACTGAAAAAAGAACCACAGCACCGCAACCACAGGGAGCCAGGGAAACAACGCCATCGACATTACGCCGACGCCGAAATAGACGAGCATATTCCCCACATACAGCGGATTGCGCACGTAGCCGAACGGCCCGGTCATGATGAGATACGTTCCTCCGACCGTTCCTGTTGTCCGCGTCTCTGCACCGGCGATGGATACTCCCCAGAACCGGATGCACTCTCCGAAGACGACAATGACCAATCCCGCAGCGATGCTCGTGATCGAGGGTCGGGCGAAAATGACCATCAGAATCAAAAACGGGATCGGAGTGTAGCTCCGTATACTGAACATGATCTTCCGGATATTCACCGTTCCATTCCGTACGGAGTTCGGTTCATTCTGCAAGAAACGCTGCCGCCCGTCGGAGTGATGCGCTCCTTCGTGGACGGAGGTGCTTTCGTTTGAGCAGGTTTGCTACGCCCGTCCTGACATCCTCGAACGTGGTGTACGGCAGGTAGCTGATATTATCCCGTTGACAATATGTCTGGAGCGCATCTTTCGCGAACACGACGTCCGCATACGCCGCCGGGCACCGGTCCGAATACCCCTCGCCCACATAGACGAGAAAATCCGCTTCCCCGGATCGGCTCAGCATGATATTCCGCTTACAGCAGGCGCATCGATCGCAGTCCGGATTTTCCGCCGGAAAGTCGATGTTCAGACGCACGGCTCCGTTCTCATTTGCCGGGACCATCGTCAGAATATTCGAGAACCGATCGATTTCCCGGATCCCTTCGCGCGCCAGGATTCTGTCAATGTAGTAGTCCATCCCGTCGCTCAGGATGCAGAGCGTGAGTCGGTGGTCGTAACAGAACTCCGCGAAGCCCTTGAATCCCGGATCGATCTGTTGTTCATCCAGGAACCGATCGACGGCATCCTTTGAGACGCACCCGCACGCAGCGGCCTTTCGGAGAAAGCACTCGCGCGCTGAAATCTTCTCCGCATGATACGCGTCGATCGCCTCGTCGGCAGGAGCGCCGCCGAAGTGGCGGAACAGCGAATCTCCCACGTCCCCGATCGTGATGGTCCCGTCAAAGTCGACAAAAATCTTTATCGCCACGTCTTATCCTGCTGCGAGCGCCGCTGACGCAGCCGTCCCCGATTGGTTGAACCGCACCGTAACGATTTTTGACACACCTTCTTCCTCCATCGTAATGCCATAGAGGGCATTGGCGGCTTCCATCGTCCTCTTGTTGTGCGTCACGACGATGAATTGCGTGTTGTTCGAGAACTTCCTGAGGATGCGCGTGAACCGGTCGATGTTGGCGTCGTCGAGCGGCGCGTCCACCTCATCCAGAATGCAAAACGGGCTCGGCTTCACCAGGTAGATCGCAAACAGCAACGCGATAGCGGTAAGTGTCTTCTCGCCTCCGGACAGAAGGTCGATCGACGTCGGTCGCTTTCCTCTCGGCTTGGCAATGATCTCGATCCGGGCCTCGAGCGGGTCGACCCCCTCTTCCAGTCGCAGATCGCATTCATCACCCGGTTCGAACAAACTCTTGAAGGTTTCGATGAAGTTCGTCCTGATCCTGGAAAACGTATCGAGAAAAAGGTTTTGCGCCGTTTGATTGATCTCTTCGATCGTTGCCAGGAGATTCTTCTCTGCCTCCTGGAGATCGTTGCGCTGGGTGTTCATGGTCTCCCAGCGTTGTTTCTCCTCGGCGTATTCCTCGAATGCCGCAAAATTGATATTCCCGAGCCCTTTGATCTTTTCGCGCAGCGCAGGGATTTCCTCACGAAGTGACGCAAAATCAACAAACTCGTCTGCCGAATACTCTTTCCGGAGAAGGGCTAATTCAAATTCGTCCCGCGCGCGCTGCAACAGCTGCTCAACCTTTGCCCGCAGATCGTGGACCTGTAATTCGTGGGCGTGGAGGACCTGCAGGGATTCATCGTGGCTTCGCCGCTGGTCTTTGATGCCCAGTTCGACTCGATGGATCTCTTCGCGGGCGACCATTGCTGCTGCTTCGGCATCATTCCGGCGCGCTTCCAGGGCCGCGAGCGCAGTCCGCAGACCTCCCAGCCGTTCGTCATACCCTCCGATCTCCTCCTCGAGCATCCGGATGGATTCGGCGGCTTCCGCCATCTCCTTCTCGTTTGCAGCGATCGCGGACTGCAATTCGACGATGGATTCCTCCGCCCTCCGTTCTTCGGCCCTCGTGTTTTCAAGATCATTTGTCCAACGCACGATCTCGAGGCCGATTTCCTGAAGCTCTTCCGACCGTGTATTCCACTCTTTCTCCAGAAGTGCGAGCTCGTTCCCGAGACCGCCCTGTTTGTGCTCCACACGCTTCTTTTCTCCCCGGACTTCTTCGATCAACGGGAGGAAGCCGTCCATTTCCTGTTTCAGGGCGTTCGATTCTTCATCGATACGCACAAGCTCGTCCCGGTTGCCGGCGATAACATCCGAAGCACGTTGCTTCTCGAATTGGACCTGGGCGATCCGCATTTCGACGGCGCTCATCTCCTTTTCGACCTTCTTCACGGCATCCCCCAGCACCTTGAGATCGATCGCCTCGAGTTCCCGCTGCGCCTCCGCATGTCGCGATACCAGCGACTCAACGGTTTTCCCGAGATTGTCGCCCCGGGCCAGCAGCTCGCGAATCTGTTCGCGCTTCCCGATCATGCCGCCTTCATCCATCCGCCGGCTTCCACCCCGACGTATCCCCGACCCCGCTTCAATCTCGCCGTGGAGGGTGACGCATCGGATCCCGGCATACGAGGAAGACACCCGTCGGGCTGTCTTCACGTCTTCGACGATAAGCACCCTGTCAAGCAGGTAGCTGAACAACTGCGTATACGCCGGATCGAACGACGCGTTCTGCACCGCCCAGCCCACGATTCCGCTTCCTTTGATGGCGGGCAGCGACGTGTGGACAACCGGAATGCGATCGAGACAAACAAAGGTCGCTTTGCCGCGGTCTTCTTCCGTCAGCATGGCGACGGCGCTTTCCGCTTCTGAAGCATTCGTGGCGACAACATATCCCGCAAACTCGCCCAGCCCCGCCTCGATTGCGGGGCGCAAACGCTCGTCGGCATGGACAGCGTCGGCAACCGTGAGGGCGCGCGCACGCTTCCACTGTGGCTTGGTCGCGAGGAACCGGACGCCCTCCGAGAGTCCCTCGTTCCGGTCAATCAGACCCTGAAGGAATTCGGCACGGGCCTTACACTGGTCGACCTGCGACCGTGTCTCGAGAATCGACCGCTGGAGGTCTTCGATTTGCGCGGCGATAGTGTTCCGGTTCTTCTCGGCGTCATAGTAGCCGGACTCCGCTTCGCTGAACGACCGCCGGAGACGGCGGTCTTCCTCCATCAGCTCTCCGACAAGACCATCCAGCCGCTTCAATTCATGTTCGTATTTCTCGATCTCTTCGAGGCCCCTGTTCCTGCGACCGTCGAGGTCCGACGCCCGGTTGCGTCTCCGGTCCTGCTCCGCTTCGAGCTCCGCGAGCTGGCGGACGACCGCAATCGTCTTTTCGTTCAGTTCCTGCTGAGACCGGGCGCGGGTGTCGAGGACTTCCTCGAAGGACCGGAGCTCCTCCTGCTTGTTCTGCTGGAGAGCTGCCTTTGTCCGCCCCGTACGGTCCAACTCTTCTATCTTCACCCGGAACGATGCCCGGGACACGGTGGTCTGTTCACTCTCGAGAGCGTGAGCTTCCCGCTCGCGACCAAGTCGTTGCAGCGTCGCGCGCAGGGCGCTGATCCGTTCAGACGCGATCGCAGCGTTCTGTTCCACCTGGTGCGTCTTTTCGCGCTGCTCGCTGACATCCCGTTGCGCTTCGGCCAGCGTCTTCTCCTCTTCCAGGAGAGTCCGGCGCAACGCGTCGAGGCGGTTCTCTTCCGACGTGAGATCGACATCCAGCCGCGAACGGTCGCTTTGCATCGATCCAAGCTGAACTTCGAGGGAAGAAATTCGATCGAGCAAGTGGGCATACTCCCGCTCCATAAGATCGACTTCCAGCGACTTGAGCCGCTCCTTCAGCGTGTTGAACTGTTCCGCTTTTTTCGCCTGCCGTTCGAGGGCGTTGACCGCCTTCTGGACTTCCGCGACGATGTCGTTCACGCGCTGCAGGTCCGCCCGGACGTCGTCGAGCTTGCGGTACGCCGCCTTTCTGCGGTGCTTGTACTTCGTCACGCCGGCGGCCTCTTCGAACAGGCGACGCCGCTCTTCGGCTTTGTCGCTCAGGATGACCTCGATCATCTTCAGTTCGATGACCGAATAGGCATCGGCGCCCATCCCGGTGTCCATGAAGAGATCGAGGATGTCCTTGAGCCGGCAGGGCACCTTGTTGAGCAGGTATTCACTTTCGCCGGAACGATAGACCCTGCGGCCGACCGTGACCTGGGTGTACTCGGAAGGAAGGATGCCCTTGGTGTTTTCGATCACCAGCGACGCCTCCGCCATCCCGAGCGGCTTCCGTCCCTTCGTCCCGTTGAAGATCACATCTTCCATCTTATCGCTTCGCAGGGCGCTGTAGCGCTGTTCGCCCAGGACCCACCGAATCGCATCGACGATGTTCGTTTTCCCGCATCCGTTGGGACCGACGATCGCAGAGATCCCGCTGTCGAAGACGAGATTGACCTTCTGCGCGAAGGATTTGAATCCGAGGACTTCAAGTTTGGAGAGATACATGGTACGTCATCCACCCGCTACACTGTCCTGGTTGCGGCATGAAACAGAAAACGCGCGTATTCCGGCAGGGCCTGTCCGGAGTACAGCGCAACATAGGTCACGGCAAGGATCCCAAAGCACAGCAGGAGACTGAGAAGATGCATCCGTGCCGGCGGGACATCAAAGACGATCGACAGGCCCTTGACCAGCCGCATCCCCGCCCAAAGGAACATCACGACAAAGAACACACTGAACGGAAGCACATAGATTGCGCTGTCCATAACTCGATACGCGATCATCCCGAACGGGATGAACAGCAGGAGGGGCGCTGAGGACCAGAACGCGACCGTGAGGGCCTGCGACGCGGAGACCCGCTGTCGGAAAAACATTCTGAGCATGAGGATCCCGCCGGTCATCAGGAACAGAAGGAGGAACACCCCCGCGGCGACAAGTCCGATTGCCAGGAGAGGATCCCAGATCACCCTGACCACCGCGGCCTTCAACGAATCGACAAGGAGAAGGATCGAAAGCGCGCGGTCGGCGACCAGACTTTCGCGGAAATGAAACGCGAGGCTTGAGACCATGAGACCGACGCCTGCGGCGGTCCCGAGGCCCAGCAGAAACGTGTGGGTCATGGCAACGCCGTGCTGGTCCCGGATGTCGGCGAAGAAATTATAGCCGCTCAAGAGGGACCTGTTCAGGTTCTCGCGGAACCGCCGGTTCCTGTTGTACAGATAGACGATGCCGACGAGGAACGCGAAGCCGGACAGGACATAGATAATCGGCGCCCGGTTGCTGTACGAGCCGAGCGGGAGCGCGGCGAATTTTTCTCCGTGCATTGCCGCGCGGACGGCATCAAAGGCAAGGCGCTTCACGCGATCGCCGTTCACCAGACCCATGCTTTCGAGCCATGGATCGCCCGTATGGACGGTCAGCGATGCCCGTGCGCTATTCCAATCATTGAACGAGGAGAGAATCCCCCCGTCATAATTCACGGCCTTCAGGATGTCGAACCGCTGCAGGTAGTAGCGCGCCTGGCTCTCCTGGGAGTACGGATCGTTTGACCCCCTCCTGTTGCGCTCCTGCACTTCCGCACCAAACCATGCCACGACGACGGGCTTGTCGGCGTTCGCGCTTTTCCATGCTTCAAGCTCGCTCCTGAACGCCTGCACATCCGTTGTCCGGATCTTTGCTGCGGCGATATCCATCATGCCCGTGCAAAGGTCGGGCGTCATCGGAGTCACCGGCGAGTAGAGAAACCGCGAATCAAGGGATCGGGCCAGGCTGACGAGATCCGAGAGGCCAGAACGGGTGGCCGGGTCCGTGACATCCAGGCCATCACCGATCCCCCAGCACATGACGGAAGGATGATTGATATTTTGCTGAATCATCTCCCGGAGTGCGTTCGACGCGAGTTCGTGAAACGGACTCTCCTCGATGATCGGACCCGGAACCCCGGACAACGGGAGATCGACCATCGCAAGAAGGCCGTAGCGGTCGCACAGGTCGAGCATATACGGATGGGGAGGATGTCCGGCAAATCGGATGGTGTTCGCGCCGAGCGTCTTGATCAGGGCGACATCTTTTTCCATCTGTTCAAACGAGAGGGAGCTTCCAAAGGCCGGGTGATCTTCGTTCCAGATCACCCCCTTCAGGACGAGGCGCGAACCGTTAAGAAGAAAATTCCCTTTCTCGATGGCAAGGTTTCGCAACCCCCAGGAGAAGTCGTAGACGTCGATGGGTCCGGTTTCACCATGGAGCGGGACAAGACTGCAGCGGACAGTGTATAATTCAGGACTATCGGGAGACCACGGTCGCAATCCCTGCACCGGGAGAACGAGCGTCTCTTCCACCGAACCGCCTTGTCCGGCTTCCACCGCCTGGATCGCGCTCTTTCCGATCGTGACTCCGGTGACTCTGTCATACACTTCGACAATGCACCCCAGAGTTTTTTCCGGGATGGCGGTGTCATTGCGATCAATCGAGACCCGTACGCGCAACCGGACGTTGCCGTTTTTCTCTTCGATCTCGGGCCGTACCGTCGCGTCACGGATCGAGACCTCCGGAGTTCCCAGGAGATACACATCGCGGGTAATGCCTCCGTAGTTGCGATCGAGGGAAGGATAGGAACGGTTTGGAAATGTATTTTGCGGATCGAGGATGTTCGAGACGACGACGCGGATGACGTTGTCCGACTCCGATTGAAGACAATGTGCCGGGATCCGCTGGTCGATCGCTGTATATCCGCAGGCGTGTTCGGCAATCAGATCATTATTGATCGTGACGTCGGCGTATTGACTGATGCCGAGTCCGACAAAACGGAAACGATACTTTGAGACGACGTCGGGTGAGAGATGAAGCGTCCGCTGGAAGACGACCTTCCCCTGGAAATCATACGCGCTCGGAACGGGCACCGATCCAGACGGCCCCCCCTCTATGGCATACGACCACTCGCCATTGAGATCGATCCTGATCCGCGTTGGCGATTCTCCCGGCAAGATGTCCTGTGGCGCAGGCGGTCGAACACCCGTATTCGTAAGAAAGCGCAACTCCCCCGCCAACGAGGCCGACAGCGCCAGCAGATTGAAGGAGATCAGAAGGATGACACAGACTGCCCGGGAGGGAAAAATGGTTCGTCCGCCGGATATGAGGGATGTTCCTACCAATTCGTGTCAGGACCTTTGAAGGAGAGGAGACTTCATCTTTGGAATATAATCACAAAAGGCTGGGAATGCAAAGGAAAATCAATGATTTTGAGCCAAAACGAACAAACCGCCTGCCAGAAATCCCTGGCTGACAGGCGGTTGTTGAACACTGGTGACCGGGTACTACTTCGATTTCGCCGCTCGGATGATCGCCCCGAATGAGTCCGGTTTGAGGCATGCGCCACCGACGAGTGCTCCGTCGATGTCCTTTTGGCGCAAAAGTTCCGCCGCGTTGTCAGGCTTCACGCTCCCGCCATATTGAACGACCACCTCTTCAGCGATGGCGGAAGAGAACTGTTTCGCGACGAGCGACCGGATCAGCGCATGGACCTCCTGGGCCTGCCCCGGAGTTGCATTCTTTCCCGTGCCGATGGCCCACACGGGTTCATACGCGATGACTGCTTTTTTCATCTCGTCCTGGTTCAATCCCGAAAGCACGCCCTGGATCTGTGTCGTTATCACGGTCGACATCACGCCGTCTTCGCGCTCCTTGAGCGTTTCCCCGACGCAGATGATGGGGACCAGTCCGTTGGCGAGAGCCTTTTTGGCTTTCGTATTAACCTTCTCATTCGTTTCACCAAAATATTGTCTCCGTTCTGAATGGCCGAGGATGACATGCGTGCACCCCGCCGAGCGAAGCATCTTCCAGGAGATCTCGCCCGTAAAGGCCCCTTCATCCTGGTCAGACATATTCTGCCCCCCGAGCAGGATTGTGGACCCTTTCAGGAGAGAAGCGGCGAGCGCGAGGGAGGTGAACGGAGGACAGACTGCGACTCGGACCCCCTCGGGGAACGTTTGCGACTCTTTCACAATGCCCTTGATGAGCTGTTCGCTCTCTTCGAGGGTCTTGAACATCTTCCAGTTGCCGGCAATGAACTTTGGTCTCATAGGTAGTGTGTTCCAGGTGAATGGATCTCAGGCACCCTTCCGTTGCCCGAGTTGTTGTCGAAGCAGTTCGTTGATCACCTTCGGATTCCCCTTCCCCTTCATCCTGCGCATCGTCTCACCAACGAAGAAGCCGAAGACCTTCTCGCTTCCCTCAAGGTACTTCCGAACCTGCTGCTCGTTTGCCGCAAGGACCTCAGCGATCGCACGGGCTATGGCATCGGTGTCGGACACCTGCAACAAGCCGCGATCAGCAACGATCGTCTTCGGATCATCAGGGACATCCAGCATCAGTTCGAAAACCTGTTTCGCGATCGTCCCGCTGATCGCCCCCTCCTGAATCAGGCCTAGCAGCGCTGCGAGCCGGTGTGATTCGATCGGGAACGCGTGGAGAGGGATTTTTCGGTCGCTGACGACACGGAGCACATCGGTCATGACCCAATTGCTCGCCGCCTTCGCATTTTCCTTCGTAGTTTTCCGGCCGGCGCGTTCCAGCGCGAGAACGACCGTCTCAAAATACTCCGCGATGCCCCGTTCCGTCGTCAGTACATCAGCATCGTACCGCGGCAGCCCGAACTGTCCGATAAATCGGTTCCGCCTGTCGGCGGGCAATTCCGGGAGCTGTGAGCGCACACGTGCAATCCACGGCTCATCCACGAGAACCGGGACGAGGTCGGGGTCGGGAAAATACCGGTAATCGTGCGCTTCCTCTTTGCTTCGCATCGGCACGGCCACGTTCTGATCTGCATCCCACAGCAGCGTCTCCTGACGTACGTTCCCTCCGTCTTCGAGGAGCTGCATCTGCCGCTCGATCTCGAACGTCAGCGCCCGCTCGACGTTCCGGAAGGAATTCATGTTCTTGACCTCCGTCTTCGTGCCGAGGCGGGATTCCCCCTTCAGGCGGACAGAGACATTCGCATCACAGCGGAGGCTTCCTTCCTCCATGTTCCCATCGCAGATGCCAAGGTACGTCACAATCTGCCGGATATGCGTGAGATAGGCATAGGCCTCAGCGGGAGAGCGGAGGTCCGGCTCGCTGACAATTTCAATGAGCGGCACACCGCATCGGTTCACATCGACAAGGGTATCGATGTCCACATCATGGATCGATTTTCCCGCATCCTCTTCCATGTGGATCCGGGTAATCCTGATGGCCTTGTGCTTCCCGTCCTCGAGTTCGATTTGCAGAACACCGTTCGCACAGATTGGCTCTTCGTACTGCGAGATCTGGTACCCTTTCGGGAGGTCCGGATAGAAGTAGTTTTTCCGGGCAAAGATGGATCGCGGCGCGATGGTGCAGTTGGTCGCCAGTCCCATCCGGAGGACATATTCCACGAGGTTGAGGTTCAGAACAGGAAGGGTCCCGGGCATCCCCAGGCAGACGGGGCAGACGTTGGAATTCGGCTCATTGCCGAAGGTGGTCGAGCAGCCGCAAAACGCTTTTGACGCAGTGAGGAGCTGGGCGTGCACTTCAAGCCCGATCACCGGTTCATAGCGGGCATCAGGCCTCATGGAGTTGGGTCTCGCCCGAAATCGCGGCGGTGACTTTTTCTGCGGCATCCTTGAAGCTTGTGGCGACAAGAAAGTTCATCCCGGATGCCTTTAGAATCTCCCCTGCCAGTTCGGCATTCGTCCCCGCAAGGCGAATGACCACCGGCACCTTGATGTCAACACGCTTCGCGGCTTCAACAACGCCGCTGGCAACGCGGTCGCATCGCACGATCCCGCCGAAGATATTGATGAGCACGGCCTTGACGTGGGGGTCGGAAAGGATGATTTTGAATCCGGCGGAAGTTGTCTCAACGCTGGCGCCGCCGCCGACGTCGAGGAAATTCGCGGGCTCTCCCCCCGCGAGCTTGATCAGATCCATCGTGGCCATCGCCAGCCCGGCCCCGTTGACCATGCAGCCGACGTTCCCGTCGAGCTTGATGTAGTTCAGGTTCGATTTCGACGCCTCGATCTCGAGCGGGTCCTCTTCATTCAGATCCCGAAGCCCCGCCAGTTCCGGATGCCGCTCCAGTGCGTTGTCGTCGAAATTGATCTTTGCGTCCAGGGCGATGACGGCGCCTTCCGCGGTCACGACCAGCGGGTTGATCTCTGCAAGCGAGCAATCCATGGAGTCGTACGCGCGGTACAGCGAACTCAGGAACTTGACCCCGTTCCGGAATGCATCACCTGTGAGTCCGAGACCGAAGGCCAGCGCCCTCGCCTGATAGGGTTGAAATCCGAGTCCGCGGTCGACGGAGACTTTGAGGATCTTGTCCGGCGACTCGGAAGCCACCTTTTCAATTTCTACTCCTCCTTCAGTCGACGCCATCACTACATTGCGCGATGTCGCGCGGTCCAGCGTGACTCCCGACGTAGAGTTCCCTGGCAATGTTGACCCCTTGCTCTACGAGAAGGCGTTGGACCTTCCTCCCTTCCGGGCCTGTCTGGTGCGTCACCAGTGTCATCCCGAGCATCGTGGTCGCGAGCGTTCGCACCTCGTCGAGGCCTCTCGCAAGCTTCACTCCGCCGCCCTTTCCCCGTCCGCCCGCATGGATCTGTGCCTTCACAACCCACACCGATCCTCCGATCTGCTCTGCCGCGCGGACGGCCTCGTCCGGCGAAAACGCGACTTTGCCTGCCGGCACCGCCACATCAAACTTCCGCAGGATGTCTTTTGCCTGATGCTCGTGGACTTTCATGGTTGCTCCGGATGCTCGGTCCTACGTTCCTCCATTCACTTCCTGACCTTCTCCGCGACGGACTTCGCCTGATGATAGAGCAGGAGATAGTCGCGGCCACCCGCTTTCGAATCCGTTCCGCTCATGTTGAACCCGCCGAAAGGATGGACGCCGACAAGCGCCCCCGTGCACTTTCGGTTGATATACAGATTTCCGACAAAGAATTCTCCTTCCGCCTGTCGAAGATGCTTCTGGTTCTTCGAATAGACCGCCCCGGTGAGACCGAACTCCGTGTTGTTCGCAATGCGCAACGCATCCTGGAAGTCCCTGGCCTTAATGACGGCAAGAACCGGACCGAAGATTTCTTCCTGGGCGATCGTCGCGTCCGGTCGAACGTCGGCGATGACGGTCGGCCGGATAAAATAGCCTCCCTCCCCTGCTTTCGTCCCTCCTGCCACAACGCGACCGCCTTCTGCCACGGCTTTTTGAACGTACGCAAGGATCTTCTCCTGCGACGATGCATTCACCACGGGGCCCATGTAGTTCGCGTTGTCGGCGGCATCTCCCACTGCGAGCGCGTCAACTTTCTTTGTGAGCGCGGCAACGAATGCGTCATGGACTTTTTCGTGGACGATGACGCGGGAACACGCAGAGCATTTCTGCCCCTGGAACCCGAAGGCGGATACCATGACTCCGTGAGCGGCCTCGTCGAGATTGACGCCTTCGTCAACCACGATTGAGTCCTTTCCTCCCATTTCCGCGACGACGCGCTTGAGCCAGATCTGGCCCGGCTGGACTTTCGCCGCCACCTCATTGATGTGGATCCCGACCTCCTTCGATCCGGTAAACGAGACGAACCGGGTCTTCGGATGCGCAACAAGCGTGTCCCCGACCGATCCGCCCGGACCCGAGACGAAATTCACGACACCCGGGGGCAATCCGACTTCCTTCATGACGTCCATGTACATCCAGCCGGTCAGCGGGGAATCCGATGACGGCTTCAGCACGACGGTGTTCCCGGTGACGATTGCCGCAGAGGTCATTCCCGCAAGAATGGCAAGGGGAAAATTCCACGGCGGAATGACGACGCCGACACCCAGGGGGAGATAGACGACCTTGCCGCGCTCTCCTTTTGCTTTCTCGACCGGAAACTCTTTCCCGTACCGGAGTGCTTCGCGGCCGTAAAACTCAAGGAAGTCGATGGCTTCGGCGACATCCGCGTCTGCTTCCGGCCATGTTTTGCCGACTTCAAGGACTTCCACGGCATTCAGTTCGAACCTGCGCCGGCGCATGACTTTCGCGGCCTTGAAAAGATACTGCGCCCGTTTTTCAGCCGGGACGTTCTTCCATCGCCCAAAGGTCTCGAAGGCGACCGCGATCGCTTTTTGCGCCACAGCTGCGTCACCGCGTTGAAATATTCCCACAACCTCCGACGAACGGGAGGGGTTGTACGAGTTGAACTTCTGATCCATCACGATCTCTTCGGCGCCGACGACAATCGGGTATTCCTTCCCGAGTTTCGCGCGCAGGGCAGCGATCGCCGCTTCCTGTTTCTTCGCAATCGCAGGTTTTGAAAAATCGACACACGTTTCGTTCTTAAATTTCGGAGTAGCCATAGAATCCTCGTGAAGAGAGAACGGTAGGTGTCAAAAAGTACCGAAAAATGGGGCGAGAAACAACCGATTCATCGCGGCGTGGGAGTCGTTGCGCGCCGGAGAACCGTCGCAGTGGCGGCCTCGAGGGTGTTCTTCATCAGCATCGCAATCGTCATCAGGCCGACGCCGCCCGGGACGGGTGTGATCGCCGATGCAACCGTCACTGCCGAATCAAAATCGACATCGCCGACGAGCCGCGTGCCGGTTTTTGTCGATGCATCGGGGACACGGTTGATACCCACGTCGATGACCACGCATCCGGGCTTCAAGGAATCTCCCGTGATCGCCTTCGGCCTCCCGATCGCCGCAACAAGAATGTCCGCTTCGCGGAGATACGGCCGGAGATCTTTCGCGCCGGTATGTGCGATCGTGACAATGGCGTTCGCACCGCGCTGCTTCTGCATCAGGATGCTCGCGACGGGCTTCCCCACGATATTGCTCCTTCCCACAACAACCACATGTTTCCCTCCCGGATCGATACCGCTCCGTAGCAGCATCTCATGGACGCCGGCCGGAGTGCACGGTCGAAGGCACGGCTCGCCGAGAAGCAGTCTGCCGACATTCACGGGATGAAATCCGTCGACGTCTTTCGACGGATCGATCGCCTCGATGATGTGTTGTTCATGGAGGTGTGAAGGCAACGGCAGCTGCACGAGAATGCCATGGATGCGCTTGTCGATGTTGAACTGATCGATCAAACGAAGGATCGATTCTTCGGATGCATCTGCAGGGAGGGTTTCGGTAACGGAATAGTATCCGAGCTCGGTGCAGGCTTTGCCCTTGGATCGGACGTAGACCTGGGAGGACGGGTTCTCGCCGACCAGAATGAAGGCCAGGCCGGGGGTAATACCGTGATCGCGTTGGAGCGACTCGGCGCCGGTGCGGACTTCCTTCTTGATTTGCTCGGCAATGATCTTGCCGTCGATGATCCTTGCGCTCATGGGGAATAGAACAGCGTCCTTTACGCGAACGAGGGGAACACGAAACTTTCCATCTTCTCCGCCCGGCCGCTCTCACGGTCCACGCGGAGGTAGACGCCGGCGATCCGGACGTCGTGTGAGGCGACCTCATATTTGTGCGGCGTGGAGAGCATGAGCCGTCGGATGGCAAGGTCCTTTTTCATCCCGAGAACGGAGTCATACGGTCCCGTCATCCCGACGTCAGTCTGGTAGGCGGTCCCGCGCGGAAGGATGCGGCCGTCTGCGGTCGGCGTGTGGGTATGCGTCCCCAGAACGGCGGAGACTTTGCCGTCCAGGTGCCACCCCATCGCCATTTTCTCGGCGGTCGCGTCGGCATGGAAATCAACGACAATCACATTTGTCTCTTCGTGGATCTTCGACAGGACCCAGTCGGCGGTCTTGAACGGATCGTCGATCGCCTGCATGTAGACACGTCCCTGCAGATTCAGGACCGCGGCCTTCCCCTTTTCGCCGAGATCGACGACGACGAAGCCGTTGCCGCCGTTTTCCTTCGGGTAGTTCATCGGCCGGAGAATGCGTCGGTCGCTTCCGAGGACCTTTCGGCTGTCCCACCGGTCCCAGACATGGTTGCCTGTGGAGATGACATGGGCCCCCAGTTCAAAGATCTTTTTTGCGTGTTCCTCCGAAATCCCCTTTCCTTCGGTAACGTTCTCGCCGTTCACGATCAGAAAATCGATCTCGTACTTCTTGAGGTAGTTGGGAATGAGCGTTGAGGCGAGTTCCAGGCCGGGAGTACCGACGACGTCACCGATGAAGAGGATATTCAGGTGTGAAGGCATGAAGTTGAGTGGACGTGAACGATTGGGGTGAACCCTGCTCAGGATTCAGGCTGAAAGCGCTCCACCTCTTCCACGATGACATCGACAATCTCCGACTCCTTCACATGACGAACAACCTCACCCTTCCGATAGAGAATTGCGACGCCCTTCCCCGCGGCGATGCCGATGTCGGCTTCGCTCGCTTCTCCCGGGCCGTTGACGACGCATCCCAGGACGGCGATCTTCACCGGTTTCTTGACCCCCGCCAGGCGAACCTCGAGCTCTCGCATGATGCCGAACAGGTCAACGTCCAGCCGTCCGCATGTCGGGCAGGCGATCAATTCGACGTTCCGCGAAGCGAGACCGAGCGATCGGAGAATTTCCTTTCCGACTTCGACCTCTTTCGCCGGTTCGTCCGTCAGAGAGACTCTGATCGTATCGCCGATCCCCTCTGCGAGGAGCGTCCCAATGCCGACCGCAGATTTGATCGTCCCGGGCCGCGTCGGGCCTGCTTCGGTCACCCCGAGGTGGAGGGGGATGTCCGTTCGCGCAGCGACGAGACGGTACGCTTCGATCATCAGTCGGACGTCCGTCGATTTCACCGAGATGATAACGTCCCGAAATCCGAACTCGTCGCAGATTGCGACGTGGCGCATCGCGCTCTCATAGAGCGCTTCCGCTGTCGGGTACCCATGTTTTTCGAGGATGTCCTCCTCGAGGGAGCCGGAATTGACGCCGATCCGGATCGGGATCCCTTTGTCCTTCGCGGCGGAAAGCACCTGGTGAATCCTGTCGCGGCTCCCGATGTTTCCCGGGTTGAGGCGGACTTTTGCGACGTTCCCCTCGATCGCTTTCAGCGCAAAGACATGATTGAAATGAATATCGGCGACGACCGGGATGGGAGACTGCCTGACGATTTCGCCGATGGCTTCCGCGGCTTCCTTGTCATTGACGGTCACACGGACGATGTCGCACCCGGCATCGGTCGCCTGCACAATCTGCCGAACGGTCGCTTCGACGTCAGCCGTTTTTGTCTTCGTCATCGTCTGGACCGAGATCGGAGCGCCTCCCCCGACCTTGATGCCGCCGATGTTCACCTGCCGCGTCATGCGGCGCCGGCTTGCGTACGGAGGTTGCGGAGCTGACGAGGGACGTGCCTCGGTTTCGTTCACGGCTGGGATCTCGATGTTCATTGCTGCAGCACGACTCGCACGCCTCTGAAGATCTCCGGAAAGCGCGACCGCCGTCCTTTCGGTTAGTGGATCTTCTTGCTCGCCTCAAAAAGAAGACGTTTCTCTTCCTCGGTCAGACTCTGATACCCGCCCTTGCTGATCTTGTCGAGAATTGCGTCGACGACCTCCTGACTCACTTCCTCCTTGTCATCCATCTGCTTCCCCGTCGTGATGTCATAGAACTTTGCGGGGCGGGTATCGGCGTCGGGCGTGTGTGTCGACCTCCACGGGTCTTTCGTCACCGGCCGGAGGGCATTGAACCACCTCCGGAACGGAAGCAGATTCATTTCATTCAGGAGGTAGATAAATCCGACTGCCGCGCCGCCGAGGTGGGCAAAATGCGCAACGCCGTCGGTCGTTCCGGTAACGCCATAGAACAATTCCAACCCGATATAGACCGCGATGAAGTACTTTGCTTTGACAGGCAGAAGGAAGTAGAGGTAGATCGGGCGGTCAGGGAAGAGCATCCCGAACGCAATCAGGACTCCGAACACTGCGCCGGAAGCGCCGATGGTCGGCGCTGCCTGCCCGACAAGAGGCGCGACAAGGAGATTCGCGATGCCTGCGCCGAGTCCGCAGATGAAATAGTAGATGATGAATTTCCGCGAGCCCCACGTATTCTCGAGCTCCATCCCGAACATCCAGAGGGCCAGCATGTTGAAGAACAGATGCCAGATACCGCCGTGCATGAACATGTACGTGACAAGCTGCCATGGCCAGAAATTCGTGCCAAGGGGCCACAGGGCGAGGTATTCCTTGAAGATGGAGAATATCGGCACGCCGGCAACGGTGAACGGCGCCAGGAGGACATCCAGGACAAACCAGATCGCGACGTTGCTGATGAGCAACGCTTTGATCATGGGGGGAAAGAAACTAAACCCGCCGAACAGACTTGGCCGGTAGTAAGGGCCTGTTCCCTGCCCGTACGCTGCCATGCAGATCCTCCTGGACTCCGAATACCTCAACACAGAGGGGCGGACATGCGCCCGCCCACAATCAGCCTATCTGTAAAACATCCGGGCAGCAGTGAAGGTTCACCGGGCGTCAAGCGCCGCAAGTCCCGGCAGCGTTTTGCCCTCAAGGAACTCCAGCGATGCGCCGCCTCCCGTGGAGACATGCGATATTTGCTTGTCGAACCCTGCCTGAGCGACCGCTGCCGCAGAGTCACCGCCCCCGACAATCGTAGTCGCGCCGGCTTTCGTCGCTTCCACCAGAAGCCGCGCCACCTCGAGTGTTCCGTTGGCAAAGTTGGGCATTTCGAACACCCCCATTGGCCCGTTCCACACGATCGTCTTCGCCCTTCGCAGTTCCATATTGATGATCTTCACCGTTTCCGGGCCGATGTCGAGTCCCCGCCAGCCGTCGGGAATCTTCGTGACCGGGACCACTTTCCGCTGCGCAAGGTTGTCGAACTTGTCGGCGATCACGCAATCGACGGGAAGAATCAGGCGCTTGTTTTTCGCCTTGGCATCGTCGAGGATTTCTTTCGCAAGGGGCACTTTTTCGCGCTCCACAAGAGAATCGCCGATCTTGTATCCTTCCGCCTCAAAGAACGTGAAGGCCATGCCGCCGCCGACGACCAGGACATCGACTTTCGTCAGGAGGTTCTGGATGACGTCGATCTTGCCGGAGATTTTTGCGCCGCCCAGGATCGCGACATAGGGACGGGTCGGGTTGCTCACGGCACGCGTCAGGTAGTCGATCTCCTTCTTCATCAGGTATCCGGCGACCGCCGGCTTCAGAAAATGCGTAATGCCTTCCGTGGAGGCATGGGCGCGGTGCGCGGTTCCGAATGCATCATTGACATACAGATCTCCGAGCGATGCAAGGTCCTTCGAAAAGGCCTCGTCATTCTTTTCTTCTTCGGGATGAAAGCGCAGGTTCTCGAGCAGCAGCACCTCTCCCGGCTTCAACGCTTTCACGGCTGCCACTGCAGGCGCGCCGATACAGTCCGGCGCAAACTTCACCGGCATCGAGAGCAGTTTCGCGAGATAGTCCGCCACCGGCTTGAGGGAGAATTCTGCGGTCGGCTTTCCTTTGGGGCGCCCGAGGTGGCTCATGAGAATTGCCGCGCCTCCGGCAGAGAGGATTTTCCGGATCGTCGGAAGCGCTTCGACGATGCGCTTGTCATCGGAAACCTTCAGGTCCGACGTCATCGGGACATTGAAGTCCACACGGACGAGAACTTTCTTTCCCCGAAGCACGACATCATCTACGGTCAGCGTTTGCATAGTGTCAGTTCTCCGGTATCAAACGGAAACGGCTGCCGTTCTCCGCGGGTGGCGGTGAGCAACGGCAGCCGCGTGTGATTGCTGGTGCCATCAGACAAGTTTTTTCAGGAGGTCGACCACACGGCAGGAGAATCCCCACTCGTTGTCGTACCATCCGAACACCTTGACTGTGCTCCCCTGAGCCATCGTAAGCTTGGAATCGAAAATGCAGGAATGGGTGTTTCCGATGATATCGGTGGACACGAGCTCCTCCTCCGAATACTCAAGAATTCCCTTCATCGGACCATTCGCCGCCTTCTTCATCGCTTCATTGATCTGTTCTTTTGTCACCGGCTTCTTGAGCACCGCGACAAGGTCCGTGATCGAAGCATCGGGCGTGGGAACGCGCAGCGAAAATCCGTCGAGCTTGCCCTTCAATTCAGGAATCACCTTTCCGACCGTTCGCGCCGCGCCGGTCGTCGTCGGGATGATGGAGAGCGCGGCGGCCCGGGCACGACGAAGATCTTTGTGCGGCAGGTCGAGCAGCCGCTGATCGTTCGTGTAGGAATGGATCGTGGTCATAAATCCATGATCGACACCGCCCAATTCATTCAGCACTTTGACCATCGGCGCGAGACAGTTGGTCGTGCAGGAGGCGTTGGACACAAACTGTTCTTTCCCGGTCAGGACGGCATCGTTGACGCCAAGAACGACAGTGGCATCGAGTTCGTCTTTCGCCGGCGCAGTGAGAAGAACTTTCTTTGCCCCTGCGGCGATGTGCATCTGGAGCTTTTCGCGGCTGGTGAAAATACCCGTCCCTTCAACAACGATGGTTACGCCCAGGTCCTTCCAGGGAAGCTTCGAGGGATCTTTTTCCGCCAGCACTTTGTACCGTTTTCCGTTGACCACGATGGAATCGCCGTCCGCCTTAACGTCCCCGTGAAAGATTCCATGGACGGAATCATACTTCAGCAGATATGCGAGGGTTTTCGCATCGGTGATGTCGTTGATTGCTGCAACGGTGAATTCTTGTCCCTGCTCCAGCAACCGGCGAAAAACGAGTCGTCCGATGCGTCCGAAGCCATTAATGCCGAGGGTTACTGCCATGGGATTCCTCCAATTGAGTCTGATGAGCCATTGTCAGGGATTATGAAACGTGGGAAAATTCTAGAAAATCAACGAAAGTTACCAAGAAACACGTGCATTGTCAAGCAATCCTTTCTAATCGCGTTTCAAGTGTTGATGAAGTCCCCCCTTTCCCTATATTTGTGAGAGCCTCCAAAAGGAATATGAATGGATTCTGACAGCGCCACCCCACAGTTTGCTCCGCTTCACCCTCCGCTGCTTTTGATCGGGGATCTTCACGGCAATCTTCCCTTCCTCAAGAAAGTGCTCGAGCGGTATCCCGATCATCGGAAAATTTTCCTGGGCGATTTCGTCGACTCCCGCCTCTTCACGCGTGATGACGAACTGGAGTGCCTCGTGACCGCACTCACCCTCGTCGAACAGAAAAAGGCGAGGGCGCTGTTCGGGAATCACGAATGGAGCTATCTCGAACCCTCCATGCGGTGCTCGGGCTACGACCAATCGTTCGACCAGAGGATTGCTCAATACAAACCCCGCATGCGAGAGCTGCTTGAACACTTTCTCTGGATCCCCGAATACCGGATCCTGGTCACACATGCCGGCCTCTCGCTTGGCATCTGGCAGGAATGCGGCTTCACGGACGACAACTTCGCCGGCAAACTCGGCGAATGGGCTCTTCTCCCGATCCAGGAAACTCCTGCGGGATGGATCGGAATGCCAAGAGGCGGAATCGATCGCGTCGGCGGAATTTACTGGTGTGATTGGTATTCAGAATTCCAGCCCATCCCCGGGATAACGCAGGTCCTCGGCCATACGGCCGCGCTCTCGGTGCAGGAACAACTGGTCCCTTCCGAGCAGGGAATCCGGCAACGGGGAAGCAACTACAACATCGATTGCCTCACGCGACAGTGGGAGATTCTCGAGTTAACCGAGAAGGGAGAGCTGAAGAGGATCACGCTACCGGCGTAGCGGAAAAGAAGGACTCGGGGACTTGGAGATGGGCGGACTCGCTATTGAGCGAGTGCTGCCGCGCAAGCAATGATCGCTGCCACGTCCGCTTCACGGAGCGTCATCGCACATGACCGGATGGTTGCCCCCGTCGTGATGACGTCATCAACGAGAAGCACCGTCTTTCCTCGAAGAATGCCCGCCGATCCCCTCGAAAGTCTGAATGCGCCTGCAACGTTCTTTGCCCGCTGAACGCTGTCGAGTGTCGTTTGAGACCGCGTGTACACGGCACGGTTGACGGCGCGGGAGAGCAGGGGCAGACCCAGGACGTTCGCCATCCCCCTGCCAATGTGATAGGACTGATTGTACCCGCGTTCACGAAGTTTGGAGCGGTGAAGCGGAATCGGAACGATCACGGTCTCTGCAGAGATGCCGAGAGTAAGGAGAACGTCCGCAATCTCTGTCCCTACCAACGCTCCAACGCGTGTCAGCCCGTTGTACTTGAGCTGATGAATGAGCTGCTGGAGTGGTCCCTGCTTTTCAAAATAGAACGGCGCGACCAGTCGATCGAGACATCCGTCCGACGTGAGCGCGCTCAGCGTCTGTTGGTACACGGCGTCTCCTTCTGCAACGCGACGAAGGTTGCGGCGGCATTCCGGACATAAATCGCCGGACTCAAGAGCCAGAGGAGATTTGCAGGCAAGACATATCGGCGGGAACAGGAAGGAGATGAACGGATCAACGAGTGTCCAGAAACTCCGTGTACGACGTTGTGCGGCACGCATGGGGCGCCCCGGAAATTGATCCCCTTCCTCTCTGTATACTGTCGAAAGGGCGAATTTCCGAAGCGCGGTTCAGCTTTTTTTCCCCGCGCGGTCTTTTCCGGAGCCTTCGAGCTTTTCGATCTCGTCACGCAGGACAGCAGCGCGCTCGAACTCCAGGTCCCGGGCGGCGTTGTCCATTTCGGTTCGTAGTTCCGCCAGGAGATCGGCTTTTTGCTCGGGGGTCAAATACTTGATCACGCTCTGCGTGATTTGCGGCATGCGCTGTCGGTCCCTGCGGGCATCCCGGGCCGCCTTCACGTCTGCGACGGCGGTCGCCGCGAGGACTTCTTCGATGGACTTGTAGACGGTCGCGGGGGCGATATGATGGTCGACATTGTATTGCAGTTGCTTGTCGCGACGCCGGTTGGTTTCATCCAGCATCCGTTGCATGGACCCCGTGACGGTGTCGGCATAGAGAATGACAAGCCCGTTCAGATTCCGCGCCGTGCGCCCCGCGGTCTGAATCAGCGACCGTTCCGACCGAAGAAACCCCTCCTTGTCCGCGTCGAGGATGGCGACAAGCGACACCTCCGGCAGATCCAGTCCCTCGCGAAGCAGGTTCACTCCCACCAGAACATCGAAGTCACCCAGACGAAGATCGCGCAGAATCTCAACCCTTTCGAGGGCATCCACCTCCGAATGAATGTACCGGACGCGGACCGAGATGTCTTCGAGATATTCCGTCAGGTCCTCCGCCATGCGCTTCGTCAGTGTCGTGACCAGCGTCCGTTCCTTCCGTTCCGCCCGTTTCCGGATCTCCGCGATCAGGTCGTCGATCTGGTTCTTGACCGGCCGGATTTCCACGATCGGATCGACGAGACCCGTCGGCCTGATCACCTGCTCGACGACGACCCCCTTGCTCTTCTCAAGCTCGTAGTCTGCGGGCGTCGCGCTCACGAAAATCACCTGTTTGACCAGCGTCTCCCACTCGTCGAACGTCAGCGGACGGTTATCCAGTGCCGACGGGAGACGGAACCCATGTTCCACGAGCGTCAGCTTGCGGGAGCGGTCGCCGTGCCACATCCCCGCGATCTGGGGAACCGTGGCATGTGACTCGTCGATGACGAGGAGATAGTCTTCCGGAAAGTAGTCGAAGAGACATGACGGTCGCGAGCCGGGGGGACGTTGCGCAAGGTGGCGTGAGTAGTTCTCGATCCCGGAGCAATAGCCCACCTCCCGCATCATTTCGAGATCAAAACGGGTCCGTTGTTCGAGGCGCTGGGCTTCCACGAGCTTGTTGGCGGTACGCAATTCCGCGAGGCGCTGTTCGAGCTCTGCCTCGATTCCTTTGTACGCGCGGTCCAGGGTCTCGCGTGATGTTACGAACTGCTTCGCCGGATAGATCACCTCATACTCGGTCTCGCCGAGGACTTTCCCGTCGACACGGTTGATGTACGAAATACGCTCGATTTCATCCCCGAAGAATTCGATCCGCACCGCTTCATCGGTCTCATACGCCGGAATAACCTCCACCACATCGCCGCGGACCCGCATGGTCCCCCGGACAAAATCAAAGTCGTTGCGCGTATAGAAAATATTCAGAAGTTTCCGGAGAAGCGTATTGCGTTCAATGTGTTCGCCTTTCCGGACGACGACGATCTGGCTCGCCCATTCGTCGGGGGCTCCGATGCCGTAGATACAACTGACGGATGCGACGACGATGACGTTCTTCGCCCCGCTGAGCAGTGCGCTTGTCGCGCGGAGCCTCAGCCGGTCGATTTCGTCGTTGATGGAAGCGTCCTTCGCGATATACGTATCGGTCTGCGGGACGTACGCTTCGGGCTGATAGTAGTCGTAGTAGGAGATGAAGAACTCGACGCGGTCTTTGGGAAAGAAGCGCCGGAATTCCGCGTAGAGCTGTGCGGCGAGGGTCTTGTTGTGGGACATGACCAACACGGGCTTTTCCGTCGCAGCGATGACGTTCGAAATCGTGAAGGTCTTCCCGCTCCCGGTGACGCCCAAGAGGGTCTGATACTGGTCTCCACGACGGAGACCCTCGGATAATTCCCGAATCGCCTCCGGCTGGTCGCCTGCCGGCTTCAGGTCGGTAACAAGACTATAGACGCCCAATTATTCGTACCTCAGTGCCTCGATGGGACTCAAACTTGCGGCCTTCCGTGCCGGATAGAAGCCGAAAAACATTCCGACCGCCGCGGAGAATGCGAACGAGATACCGATGGAAGAACTCGACACAAACACCGGCCATCCGGCAAGACGCGATATCAAACCCGAACTCACCCAGCCGATGACGACGCCGACCAATCCGCCCAGGACACTCAGCATGATCGCCTCGATGAGAAACTGCTGAAGGATGTCCGCCCTGCGCGCACCAATGGACATTCTGATGCCGATTTCCCTCGTCCGTTCCGTGACCCACACGAGCATGATGTTCATAATCCCGATGCCTCCCACCACGAGGGATACCGACGCGATGCTCGCGAGGAGCATCGTCATGATTGAGGATGTGGACGTTGCAGCAGTGGCGATGTCGGATTGATTGCGGATGGTGAAGTCGTTGTCCTGCCAGTCCTGCAGCCGGTGTCGCACCCGGAGCAGATCCGTGATTTCGGATTGCGCCTCCGGGATTTGGTCGAATGTCACGGCAGACACGAGGAGCGCCGGGACAAAATCGATCCCCTGGATTTTCTTTTCGACGGTGGAAAACGGCGCGATGATGATATCATCCTGGTCCATCCCCATCGCGTTCTGTCCCTTCTTCGCCAGCACACCGAGCACTTTGAAGGGAAGCTTCGAGATGCGGAGGGTCTGCCCAACCGGGTCTTCGCCGGGGAAGAGGTTGTCGACAACCGTCTGACCGATCACACAGACTTTCGTCGCACCGCGGTCATCCTGGTCGGTGAAGATGTCGCCTGAGGAAAGTTTCCAATCCCGGATCTTAAAGAAATCGGTCCATCCGCCCTGGATCGAGGTGCTCCAGTTCAGGCTCCCTGCAACGATCTGTCGATTGACGCGTGTGCTCGGCGTAATTGCGGCGACCGCCGGACATTGGTCGTGGATGGCGCTGACGTCGTCGAGGGTCAGCGTCTGGACTGCGCCTGCGCCGGAGCTTATGCCGCCGAAATTTGTCGCGCTCGGGAAGACGATGAGAACGTTCGTGCCGAGCGAGGCAATTTGATCCTGCACCGCGCGCTGCGCACCCTGTCCGACGGCAACCATTGCGATCACGGCGCCGACGCCGATGATGATTCCCAGCATCGTCAGGACCGCGCGCGTCTTATGCCGGAGCAACGAGTTCACTGCGATTGACAACGTTTCGAGAATTCGCATGGTCAGAACCTTCCTCGTGGGCCTCCCATCCGTCGCGGCCCGAACGGATTCTGCGCCGCCTGACCGCCGTTTTGCGACTCCAATGCCCCGACGATGACCTGTTCGCCGGGCTTCAAATCACCCTGCATCACCTCGACATACCGCTCGTTCTGGACTCCCTTTGTGATCGCAATCGGGGCAGGTTTGCCATCACGGAGGACCCACACGCGGGCGCGGGCCGCCGCGACCTGAATGGGAGGTTGTGCGAGGGGATTAATGCTGGTTTCCTGCGCCGGGCGTTGCTGACCGCCTCGCTTCCAATTCCCGCGATCACCGTGTCCTCCCTGCTTATCTCCCGGCGCACGGTGGGCGTTCGTGTCCGCAGATGCCGGTTTCGGCTCTCCGGCCTGCATCGTCTCCCGTTCGGCTCCGGGAGGAACAAACCTTGTCGCCAGAACGGGAACACGAATGACATCGTGTCTCCCTTCCACCATGATCGAAACCGTCGCCGTCATCCCCGGCATGAGCTTGAGATCCGGGTTTGCAACATCGATGATCACAGTATAGTTCACAACATTCTGCGTGATCGTCGGCTGCAATCGCACCTGTGCCACCGTCCCATGAAAATCCTGGTCGGGATAGGCATCGACATGGAACGTGACATCCTGTCCCTGTCGGACGTTCCCGATATCCGCTTCGTCGATGGCAGCCTGGACCTGCATCTTTCGAAGGTCATTCGCAATTGCGTAGAGCGTCGGCGCTTGCAGGCTTGCCGCGACCGTTTGTCCGACGTCGACATTGCGCGAGATAACCACGCCGCTGATCGGCGACGTGATGGTCGCGTACCGGAGATTGATGACGGCGCGGTCATATTGTGCCTTCGCCGATTCGACGCCCGCTTTTGCCGTCTCTTCTGCGGTGAGAGCCGCATCGTAGTCCGATTGGGCGACCAGGTTTTTGGCGAACAGGTCCTTTGTCCTCCGCAGCGTCCTCTCTGCATCGTTGAGCGTTGCCTGAGCCCGATCCTGTTGTGCCTTCATGTCGTTGACACTTGCTTGAAGCGATGTCGGATCGAGCTGTGCCAGCAACTGGCCCCTGCGCACCACGGTATTGAAATCGGCATAGAGTTTGGCGATGGTTCCCGAGACCTGCGAGCCGACCTGCACAGTCGTATCCGCGCTCAGCGTCCCCGTCGCGGTGATGGTCACTTCCACATCACCCCGGTCGACCTTGTCAAACCGGTAGACGATCTTCTCCGACGATGATCCAAGCGCCAAAAAAGCCACGGCGGCGATCACCACCACGCCCCCGGCGATCAGAAGCCACATAGTTCGTTTTGATTTCATTGATTTCCAGCGATCCGTTGTGATCAAAATGCGGGTCAGCCGCGGCATTTTTGCCCGTCTGTACGTTCTTGGACACTTTCGGTTTGAGGGAGTTTAACGGAAGCACATTCAAAATGTGCCTGCTGATGCAAAGATAGCGATTGGGGTCAGGAAAACAAAGGCTGCCCCGGAGGCCGAACCTTTTTCCCGGGAGGGAAAGACGTATTCGGAGGGCAGCCTGAACGGAAGACGGCCTGCGATCAGGGGGTGTCTTTCGAGCACCACCCCGATCCCAGGCCGTGATGTCTTCGCCTGAGGTCCAGGCTTGAGAGTACTCAGTGGACGAGCTGTTGCTGGAACTCGATCCCGACGCTTTTCAGAAATTCGAACGGGAGCTCTCCCCCGGCAAAAATGAAGACATAATCGTTCTTGATTGTCGTGACTCCCCCGGAAGTCCTCAGCCGCACCTCGTGTTCGAGGATTTCCTCCACCTCAGAATTCATGATCGTATTGATTCCGCCGGTTTTCACCGCCATTTGAAGGCGTTCCATATTGCGCGCCTTGATCCTTTGGAACTCTGCTTTCCTGTACGAGAGCGTGACGGTATTGGACTTTTGAATTGCAAGCCCCATGGCCGCTTCCACCGCCGAATCGCCGCCCCCGATCACGAGGACATGGTTTCCCTGGTACGACGCCGCGTCCATCAGCCGATAGGTGACTTTTCCAAGATGTTCTCCCGGCACGCCGAGTTTCCGCGGCGTGCCGCGCCTGCCAAGCGCGAGGACGATGTGCCGCGCCCGATAGTTTCCCTTCGCCGTTTCGATGGCGAAGACGTTCTCCATTTGCTGGATGGCAGTCACTTTCTCTTCGGTGTTAATGCTCAAGTCGGTCTTTCGGACGATCTCGGTCCATGTGTCGAGGAGGGTCTCTTTCGTTGTCTCCGAGAGCTTCAACTTTCCCCAGATCGGGAGGTCGACCGGCGACGTCATGACGATCTTTTGCCGCGGGTATTGGAGGATCGTCCCGCCTGCTCCCCCTTGCTCGAGAACGACGTACTTCAACCCCTCGTCTTTTGCCGCGAGGGCTGCCGCAAGACCGGCAGGTCCGGCACCGACGACGGCGACGTCGTAGGCCCCTTCGGGAGTTTTGGTGCCGCCGTTGCGGACACGGGCGGCAATGGTTTCGATCACTGATTTCCCCTGCATCACGGCATTCTTGATCAGCCCGATCCCACCGAGCTCACCGGCGATAAAGATGTTCGGCACGGAGGTTTCGTAGTCGCTCGTCAGTATCGGGAGGTCCGCGCTCTTCCCGGGAGAGGCCATCAGCATCGTGATCCCCCCGACGGGGCATGCTTCTGCGCAGACGCCGTGGCCGACACATTTCGCCCCATGGACAAGCGTCGCCTTGCCATCGATGACACCGATGACATCTCCTTCCGGGCATGCCGACACACATCCGCCGCAACCGATGCAAACCAGTGCATCGATGTGGGGGTGCATCGTTAGCGCCGCATGAAGGCCGGAGATCTTGAGCTCTTCAAACTTCTTGGCAGCGGCGGCGTCCCGCCTCCGGATCTTGATCGCGTACGGGACGACAGTCACCAGGATGATGACCGCGCTTATGGCAATCGTCAACAGATTATCTTCGGACATACCTGCAATGGTCATTTGGTCAGGGCCCCCCCGGACCCGGTACAAATTACTGAGAATTCCCTAAAAACGCATACCCAATTCAAAGAAGATCCGCTGTGAATCCAAGGAGGTATCCCAGACCTGATCGAAGCTCACCATGCTGTACCATTTCCGCGTGATGCTCCAGTTGATCATCCCGGTCAGCGTGGTGGTCTTGTACACTTGCGGGGTTCCCACCAAATCATAAACATATTGATCGAGCCTGGCGTTCAGGGAAATCGATCCCCCCACCCAGAAATCAGCATCGGCAGAGATGTCGCGGCCATCGGTATAGGCACCCAGAATCCTCGAATAGCGCGCCCCGAGGCTGAGCGGGGTTCCCATGATGCTATAGGACCGCAATGATCCGCTCAGGGATCGGGAATCACGGGTATCCGCCGTTTTCGCCCTGTACGTTCCATCGAAGGATGCCGTGAGACGGAGCGGCAGTCGGAACGATACCCCTCCGCGAAATCCCTGCTGGAGTTCACGGTTGATCAACGAGTCCGCAATCGATTTCATCGAATCGAAGAGATAGATGGCGCGTGTCGCATCGTAGCCGCCGTTTACCGTGAGCCAATCGGTCGGAAAGTACGAGACGGACGCAAAAGTGTTCGTCAGATTGAATGCTCCGCTCCTGATGCCGTTCTCGATCGTATGCAAATCGATTTCCGAACTTTCATACAACATGAGCGATGAACTGAGATGGGAGGAACCCTGCAGATAGAGGAAATCGCGGTCGAACCGCCCCTCGTGCAGTTGTCGACCGTAGGCGAGGGTGACGTCCGTTCGGTTGGCGAAGACGTCTCCCCATCCATAGCTCGCGAAGACGATCCCACGCTGCTGGGAGAGATCAAGGTTGGAATTCGTATAGTCGGGCTGTGTCCCGAGCAACGCTCCTGCGGCAAAATTCCCCTTCTTCAAGTATACCTGCGCCCCATCGACCTGTCCGAGGCCGCCCGCATACCTCGAGGTGAGTCTCCCGACGTCGAATCCGACGCCGTCACCTGGAGCCGAAGAAATCTGCATCTGATAGAGGCGCATTTTCATCCGCGGGCCGGTGCCATAGAACCCGTATTGCGGTGAGAAGTCGTAGTAGCTTCTCCCGTAGAACGTGAAGGTGTAGTTTGAGCCAAAGAGCCTCTGCGAGCTCAATTGCAGCAGGAGTGACGGCTGCGAAAAATTCATGGTCCCTTTGAGCTGCCCGGCCCCCACATATTGCACTGCAACGCGACCGTGGATTGCGGAAAAGTCCGGAGGCTTGTTCGCTGAAGACACGAGGAATTTCCCCGTTCCGCTCTGCGCAGCACGGGTCGTGTCCGAGGACGACGCCGTGGCCTGGTGTTGCTCCGGCGCGGGCTTCGTGATGGGACGGAGTACGAAGATGCTGTCCCCCACGGCAATCTCGCCGATTTTCCATGCATACGGTGCCGAAGACGAACCACTCGAGATCGCGGCGATGACCAGCGGAATGCGATGCGACGGCTTGTGCAGGACGATGACGGTATCGCCGGCCGCGAGTCCCGCCGTCGTTCCGGCGTTGATATACACCGTCCCCGAGGAGAGGTACGTCACTGCCGCGGGAAACGGATAAAAGCGTTCCTGCGCGAGGCTGCCGGTGACCCCGAGCGCTCCAAATGCGAACAGGGTGATGAGCTTCACTGTGAATGACCGCATACGTATTATCCCCCCCTCCCGTTCGGGTGGCAGCTATAGCAGGCCGTTGCGACGTACTGGTATCCGCTGACTCTCGTGTGGTTTGAGTTCGTCGATGACTGCGGATGGCAATTCCCGCTCATGCACGTGAACTGCGAGTAATCGTTCACATTCGGATGACATGTCGAGCACGTCCCGCCGGAGTTCCCATGGGTCTGCGGGAACCAGGTGTGGTTGAACGTCGCTCCCGTCCAGGCCGTCGTCGTGTGGCAGGTGGCACAGGTCGTCGGAAATCCTGCCGTTGAGTGCACCGGATTATTTGTCGCATTGTAATCGGCAGTGTGGCAGCTATAGCAATCTGTCGACTGCGATGACCATGGCGACACGGTGTGGCACGCCGTGCACGGCGTGACCGACGCGTGTGCGCCCGTCAGCGGGAACTGCGTCGAACTGTGATTGAACGTCGACGGCTGCCAGGCGGTCGTGGTGTGGCATGTCGTGCATGTCGTTGAGAACCCCCCCGTCGCGTGCGGCGGATTGCTCGTGATATTGAAATCGGTCTGATGGCATCCGACACATGTCGTCGGGAGCGTCGTAAAGTTATTGTTGGTATGGCACGTTGCGCAGGGCACGGAGCCATGCGCACCCGTCAACGGAAACGCCGTCGTCGAGTGATCGAACGACGCCGGCTGCCATGCCGTCGTTGTGTGGCACGTCGTGCAATCGGTCGGGAACCCGGTGTGCGGCGGGTTATTCGTCGTATTGAAATCCGCCTGATGGCAGTTCACGCAGGACGTCGACTGTGCGGACCACGGCGACACCGTGTGGCAGGCGATGCATGGCGTGACTGTCGCGTGGGCCCCCGTCAACGGGAACTTCGTGGTGCTGTGATTGAACGTCGACGGCTGCCACGCGGTCGTGTTATGGCACGTGGAACAGTCGCTGGAGAATCCTCCCGCACTATGCGGCGGGTTCGTTGCCGTGTTGAAGTTGGCCTGGTGGCAGCTCACGCAGGTCGATGGCAGCGAGGCAGTGAAGTTGTTGTTGACGTGGCATGCCGTGCACGGCGTGACTGAGGCATGCGCACCCGTCAGCGGGAAGGATGTCGTCGAATGGTTGAACGTCGCCGGCTGCCATGCCGTTGTTGTGTGGCACGTCGTGCAGTCCGTCGAGAACCCGGTGTGCGGCGGGTTCGTTGCCGTATTGAAGTTCGCCTGGTGGCAGCTCACGCAGGTCGATGGCAGCGAGGCCGTGAAGTTGTTGTTGACGTGGCATGCCGTGCACGGCGTGACCGAGGCATGCGCACCCGTCAGCGGGAAGGATGTCGTCGAATGGTTGAACGTTGCCGGTTGCCATGCCGTTGTTGTGTGGCACGTCGTGCAGTCCGTCGAGAACCCGGTGTGCGGCGGGTTCATTGCCGTATTGAAGTTCGCCTGGTGGCAGCTCACGCAGGTCGTCGACTGAGCAGACCATGGCGTGACGGTGTGGCAGGCGGTACATGGCGTGACTGACCCGTGTGCGCCGGTCAGCGGGAACTTCGTCGTGCTGTGGTTGAAGGTGGACGGCTGCCAGGCCGTTGCGTTGTGGCACGTCGAGCAATCGCTGGAGAATCCTCCAGCACTATGCGGCGGGTTCGCTGCCGTGTTGAAGTTCGCCTGGTGACAGCTGACGCAAGCCGTGGACGTGTTCGTGAAATTATTGTTTGTATGGCATGCCGTGCAGGGGGTCACCGTCGCATGAGCTCCCGTCAGCGCAAACCCGATCGTCGCATGGTTGAACGACGCCGGCTGCCAGGCCGTCGTCGTATGACACGTCGTGCAGTCCGTCGAGAACCCGGTATGCGGCGGATTCGTCGCCGTGTTGAAGTTCGCCTGGTGGCAATTCACGCAGGTTGTGGACTGCGCGGACCACGGGGTGACCGTATGGCACGCCGCGCAGGGAGAAACCCCCGCGTGGGCTCCGGTCAACGGGAACTTCGTGTTACTGTGATTGAACGTTGACGGCTGCCACACGGTCGTGTTGTGGCAGGTCGAACAGTCGCTGGAGAACCCCGCGGCGCTGTGCGGCGGGTTCGCTGCCGTGTTGAAATTCGCCTGGTGACAGCTCACGCAGGCAGTGGAGGTATTGGTGAAATTGTTGTTCGTGTGGCAGGCCGTGCAGGGCGTCACCGAGGCATGGGCCCCCGTCAGCGGGAAACCGGTCGTCGCGTGGTTGAAAGCAGCGGGCTGCCAGGCCGTCGTTGTGTGACAGGTGCTGCAGTCGGTCGAGAAGCCGGAGTGGGATGGGTTCGTCGCTGTCGTAAACTGCGCCTGATGGCAGTTCACACAGCTTGTGGACTGCGCAGACCACGGGGTTACGGTGTGGCACGCCGTGCAGGGAGTGACTGCCGCATGTGTACCCGTCAGCGGGAAGTGCGTGGTAGCATGGTTGAAGGTCGACGGTTGCCACGCGGTCGTGTTGTGGCACGTCGAGCAGTCGCTGGAGAACCCCGCCGTGCTGTGCGGCGGATTGCTTGCCGTGTTGAAATTCGCCTGGTGACAGCTCACGCAAGCCGTCGACGTGTTGGAGAAATTGTTGTTCGTGTGGCATGCCGTGCAGGGCGTCACACTCGCATGCGCTCCCGTCAGCGCAAAGCCAACCGCCGCATGGTCGAATGTGGCAGGTTGCCACGAGGTCATTGTATGGCACGTCGTACAGTCGGTCGAGAACCCTTTGTGCGAAGGGTTCGTGGCCGAATTGAATTGCGCCTGATGGCAGCTCACGCAGGTCGTCGATTGCGCGGTCCACGGCGTCACCGTGTGGCACGCCGTGCAGGGTGACACTGCCGCATGGGCACCGGTCAACGGGAACTTCGTTGCATTATGGTTGAACGTGGACTGCTGATAGCTGATCGAATTGTGGCACGTCGTGCAGTCCGTGGAAAATCCGGCCGCAACGTGGTTCGGACTGGAGGCGGTCATGAACTGAGCATGGTGGCAGGCGTCGCACTGCGTGCTGACATTCTTGAACTGGCCTCCTCCGGTATGGCACTGGACGCACGGCGTGGTCACGTGAGCGCCGACCAGGGCAAATCCCGTTGACGCGTGGTCAAAGTTTGCCGGCCAGGCCGCCGCGCTCGGCGAGTGGCACTCGATGCAGTTCGTGCCGAGACCGGACGCACGGTGCGGCGGCGCCGAGGTAGTTTCGTATTCCGTCCGATGGCAGCCGTAGCAATCCACAGGCACGTTGACAAATTCGAATTTCTGCTCATTCGTATGGCACGCCTGACACGGTGCCGTCATGTGCGCCCCGAGGAGCGTAAACCGCGTCTGCGCGTGGCGCTGACGCATATCCGGGACGAGCCAGGATTTTGTCGTGTGGCACCGTTCACAGAGCGCCCCGAGTTCGCCGCGGTGGACGTCTTCATGACAGCTCGCACACTGGGTTGGTGTCTTCACAAAGCGAAGGCTCTTATGGCACTGATCGCACGGAACGTTCCGGTGCTGGTCCCGCAACGCAAACCCCGTGCTGTCGTGGTCAAACAGGAGCGGCGAACGAACCTCCTTCCAGGTTGTCGTCGTGTGACATCGCATGCAGGCGATCTGGAGATCGCCATGCGGCGAGGTTTGTGCTGCAGCAGTTGTTGCACGCAAAACGACCAGGAGTACCAACGCCACAGTGGTGCAGGCGTATCTCATCATGCTACGTCTCCTCAGCCACCCCGACCGGAGGGATGACAGCTGTAGCACGCGGAAGCAACATAGGAGTAGCCGCTCACCCGCGTGTGATTCGAGTTTGTCGATGATTGCGGATGACAGCTTCCGCTCATGCACGTAAACTGCGAGTCATCACTTGCGTTGAAATGACACGTGGCGCAGGTCCCGCCGGCGTTCCCGTGGCTGGTAGAAAACCAGGTGTGATTGAACGTCGCACCTGTCCAGGCCGAGGTCGTATGACATGTGGCGCAGGTGGTCGGGTATCCGGCCGCCGCGTGCGCCGGATTGTTCGTGGTGTTATAGTCCGTTTGGTGACAGCTTACACAGTCCGTCGATTGGGATGACCAAGGGGATACGGTGTGGCATGCCGTGCATGGAGTGACCGAGGCGTGTGCGCCCGTCAAGGGGAACCGCGTGGTGCTATGACTGAATGTGGACGGCGACCAGGCGGTGGTATTGTGGCACGTCGTGCAGTCGCTCGAGAACCCCGCCGCACTGTGGGGCGGGTTGGCCGCCGAGCTGAAGTCCGCCTGGTGGCAGCCGACACATGTCGTCGGGGCAGTCGCAAAGTTGCCGTTCGCATGGCACGAGGTACACGGGACGGAGGCATGCGCCCCGGTCAGCGGGAACGACGACTTCGAGTGATCAAACGTCGCGGGCTGCCATGCCGTCGTGGAATGGCAGGTTGTGCAGTCCGTCGAGAACCCGGTATGCGGCGGGTTGGTGGTCGCATTAAAGGCCTGTTGGTGGCAGCCGACACAGGTGGACGGTGCCGACGAATACGGCATCGTCGTGTGGCAGTTCGCGCAGAGGACGCTGGTATGGGCACCCGTTAGCGGGAAACTCGTTTTGTTATGGTCGAACGTCGCCGGCTGCCAGGAGGTCATCGTGTGACAGCTCGTGCAATCCTTCGAGAACCCCTGCGCAGCATGTGGCGGGTTCGTCGTCGCCAGGTACTGGGCGTCATGGCAATTGTCGCACTGGGCCGGCGTGTTTTTGAACCGTGCACCCGGGTGACACTGGGCACACGGCGTCGTCGCGTGGGCGCCGACGAGCGCAAACCCCGTGATGCTGTGGTCAAAGCCGGTCGGCCATGCAAGCGCGCCGGGAGAATGGCACTGGACACAATTCGTTCCGAACCCCGCGGCGCGGTGGGCCGGAGTCGTGGTTGCATCGTATTGCGTCCGGTGGCATCCGTAGCAATCGACGGGGACATCCACAAACTCAAATTTCTGCTGGTTCACATGGCAAGCCTGACACGGGACGGTCATGTGCGGGCCGACAAGCGTGAACCGTGTCCCTGCGTGGCGCTGCTGCATGTCCGGCACGAGCCACGATTTTGCGGTGTGGCATCGCTCGCAGAGGGCTCCCAGTTCGCCACGGTGGACGTCTTCATGGCAGGAGGTGCACCGCGTGGGAGTCTTCTCGAACACCAGATTCTTATGGCATTGAACACACGGGACACTTGCATGCTGATCCCGAAGCGGGAACCCCGTGCTGTCGTGATCATACGGGAGCGGCGAGCGGATGGGTATCCACTCGGTTGTCGTGTGACACTCCGTACATGCAATCCGGAGATCGCCGTGGGGCGAGGTCTGCGCCGGAGATGCCGTGAAGTTCAGCAGCACTGCAACCGGAATCGCCACGATGACATAGACGGTCTTCATGGGGAGATGTCCTGAAGGGATGAAGTGTTCATCCGTGTACAGTGGAATGACAAGGCGGACCGCCCCTTTTGATCCAGTGACACAAACCCAAAACGGTTCTGACGTTTCCTTGTGAATCTCCCGTTGTACAGTGTATCGAACGGACATCTGAGCGCTCCCCCCTAGTTCACGCCGAACGGCTTCACGCGACTCTTTGGACCGTGGCAACCTTCGCACGCGCCGTGGTCACTGTCTCGCACGAACTGCTTGTTGTGCGGATCGCCGTGACAGTCGGTGCAGCGGGTGAAGCGGTCAATCCGGAAGGGTCCCCGGTCGCCTCGTCGCACCGAGGTCTGTTTCACCCGCGACCCGTGGCACTGTTCGCAACGCACCAGTCGGTGTTTCCCGAGGAGAGGATACCGCGTCGTCGAGTGATCGAAATTCCGGGTCGCACCTTCAAGCCATCCGCTCGTCGTGTGACATCGCTCGCACCGGCCCGGAAATTTCCCCGCATGCGGGTCGTGATGGCATGACGTGCATGTTGAGAATTGCAGGCCGAGATAGGTGGTCTTCTTCCGATCATCGGATAATCGAAGGATGTCCTGCGCCTTCAGCAGGTCTTTCTTGTGGCAATCGCGGCAGGCGATCGCCGCGTGCCTGCCGACCAGGGAATACTTCACGTCATCATGTCGGAACGTCCTGGGGTCGAACTTTTCCATGGGAAAATCCCGTCCGCGATGTTCTTTGTGACATTCGATACACTGACGCCCGGCAAGCGTGCCGTGAAATCCGGTTCCCGCATGCATGCGGGTATCGATTTCCGTGTGACAATGAAGGCAATTGACGTTGGAGATTGATTTGCCCAGGGTGTGGCAGGCGGTGCAGTGCTCGATCCCCTCAAGTGACGAATGAGCAGAGGAGAGCGCCCCCGGCGAAATCTGCGCAGGTGATCGCATCACGAAAACGCACAACAACATCGCTGTTCCCCCCAGAAACCGAGTCCGACGGATCATCAACAGCCCCCTGGATCCGCGAGATCAGAAAATCCACGTATAACCGAACGCGACAGCAACCCCGATATGAATAAAGAGGATCACGAACATCACAAGAGCGAACGGAAGATGGACCACGTGCCAGTAGTAAAAAAGCTGGCGGAACTTCTGGAGAAACGCGATCCTTCGGGTGAGCGAAATTCTCCGCATGGCGAGTTTGCGCATCCGATGGGCCGCCCCCCGAGGCAGCCTCGTCTGTTCGATCGTACTGTACACTCTGCGGAACTTCAGACGCCGTGTCAGGTCATTGATGACGAAGAAATTCAGTATTTGGACCAACGACATCTTTGCCACATCTTTCGGAGGAAGCGCAAGGGAATCGATCCACTGGACGATCGTGGGGCTGACCCCAAACTGGGACTGCAACCGTTCGCCGAGCGCCGCATTCTCCTTCTCCAGCTCCGCCACAGACAACTCGTTTCCCTGGATCCCTTTGGGAATCTGCACGTACAGGTATCGCCCGACGACTCCGCTCAGAACAACCGCGGTCATGCTCCAGAAACTCACCGCGACCAGCCCTCCGAACTTGAATGTCGTGTGGAACAGCACGAGCGCTGGTCCGAGCAGGCAAAGGAAAATATGGAACTCCAGATAGTATTTGATCTTCCCGGTATTCGCGAAGCGCCGCATCCTTTTCCGCCCTGAGTAAATGATCACCCCCAGAGTAATCATCGTCGCCCCAATGACTCCGTAGGCGTGACCGTACAGGCCGGTTGGCTTGAGCAGATCGTAATCTGCTTGAAAAGGCCTCTCTTCGATGGATGTCGTGTAGTAGGAATACCCTGTCTTCGCGACTTGGAATGTTATCGCAAGACCGACTATCAGAAGAAAAACTGTGTATGCCAGGTGGATTCGTTTTGACATCGCATCGACTAATATATGACGGGAAACATCATAATCAAGTAAAAAACTCTAGATAGGAAAAGTTTTGCGATATCGCCGACTCTAAAAGGAGCATGCCACTCGTGATTCTTCATAAATGAAGAATTTCGAATCCATGGAATGGCTTCCTATGGGTGTTGTATCAGCTGATTCAGTCAGGCGTCAACGTCGAAGGATCCCCCGAAAACGGCTGGAAGTAGTGTGACTTGGGCCCCCCCAATTGCTTTCCAGAACATAACCCCGTTCAAAAAAGTGCCTGTGATTCCAGAATAGTGACGAAAAAATCAGCAGGCGGATCAGGAGATTCTTCCAGCGCCAACATGATATACTTATGAAAGTGCCCGCCAAGCCAACCGGCTGGCGGTTGGTCATCGACCAGGAGAGAACATTCGACAATCTGGCGGAAGAAGTCCGTCAATACTCCATAGTGCTCGATCCTACTCTCCTGGCTTCGCCACCGGCACGGATTGTTTCGAGCCCGTGGGCGTGAGGCCCCTTCTCTCGTCGCGCAAGAAGTTGGGAGAACACAAGCGCGCTGAAGCCGAGGACAGTGAAGATCTGCATTCCGAGTCGATACCCATCGGGGTTACCGGCGCTTGCCATCGAATAATCATTTGCCCATCCGATGAGAAGATTGAACCCGGCAAGTCCAACGTTTTGACAGAGGGTCATGAGTCCGTAGGCGGTACCGAGACGTTCCTGCCCGACGATATATGCGACGGACGGCCACATGATCGCAGGGATAAGAGAGAAGGCAACACCCATGACTCCCATCGGGATGTACAGAGAAATGTGGGTGTACGCCATGACGAGATAGACGGGGATGAGCAGGAACGATCCGAACACCATCATCGTCGCGCGTTTCCCGACTTTGTCCGCAAGAATGCCGAACAGGGGCGTTGCAATCATCGCGAACAGCGTAAGAATACTCGAAAGGAATCCGCCTGTCTCGCGGCTCACGCCGTGGGCTTCCATGAAGAACTTTACGGCGAATGTCTGGAACGGGAAGATCCCGGAGTAGAACGTCACGCAGAGCGCGACGATATACCAGTAGGAAGTCCCGAAGCTGAAGAGCTCTCGGAAATTCACCTTGTCGGTTTCGGTCGCGACGCCCAGTGCGTAGGCCTTCGATCCGCGCGACTCAAGGATCCAGTAGAGCACTGCGCCCAGCACGCAGATCACGCCGAAGATCGATGCAATCATCAGCGGTGTTTGCCAATGGAGGTATGCCCCCGCGGCCCACGTTGGCGAGTTGAGAGCGGCGAAGGAGCCGAGCCGTGCCAGCGTCAGATTCAGTCCGAACGCGAAACTCAGTTCCTTCCCCCTGAACCATTTTGCGATCGCCGTTGTCACGGCGACGATAAGCGATTCCGCACCCATACCGAAAATCAACCGGCCGGCAGCCATCACCCAGAGCGTGCCGGTCGACATCGTTACCAGGGAACCGATCAGGCAGACGAGCGCGAACAGTCCCGTAGAAATCTTCGTCCCGATCCGATCGATGATGATCCCGCCGATGAGCACCATGATGATATTCGGGATGCTGTAGATCGCGTTGAGCAGGCCGATATCCGAATCGGAGAAGCCCAGCTGCAGTTTCAGGACATCTGCGAGGGGACTGATGCTGTCGTAGATGTAGTAGTTCCCGAACATCGCCAGGCTCACAAGCACGAGAACGAGCCATCGGTACCATCGTGGAGGGGGAAGCAACGACGGAGGAGTCGCAGGGGTTTGCATGGTGACCGGATCCGGATGTTAAGAGTTGGGGACGAAAAACAATCGGGGCACTTCATGCAGGAGGAGACTCCTCAACGCATCGCAAGTGCCCCGCACCACGAACCTCCGCGATTCTAGTTCACGCTCTTCAGAATCCCGAGGAGATAGTTCCAGAACCGTTCCACCGTATCGATGTAGATTTTTTCGTCCGGCGAATGCACCCCTTCGAGTGTCGGACCGAAGGAAATCATGTCCATTCCGGGATACCGTTCGCCGATGATCCCGCACTCGAGTCCGGCATGGATCGCCTTCACGTCCGGGTCCTTCCCGTACAGCTGCCGGTACGTCGAACGCGCCACCTTCAGGATCGGCGACTCCATGTTCGGCTTCCAGCCCGGATACCCGTCCGAGGCACGCACGTCCGCCCCGCCCAGCGTAAAGACCGCCGAGACAGACTGCGCGATTTCTTTGATCTCCGACGCCACCGAACTGCGTTGACTCGTCGCAAGAGAAAGGTCTTTCTTTCCCGTCCGGATAACCGCGACGTTGGTGGAGGTCTCGACCAGTCCGGGGATGTCGGCCGACATCTTTGTCACACCGTGCGGCAGCGCGGCAATCGTCTGGAGGATCTTTCGCAGAACCGCCTTCTTTATCACCTTCGCTTTTTTCGCCGTGTGCTCCTGCAATGAGACTGCCAGATCGGGCTCGACCGTAGCAAGCTCCGCCTTGACGATGCCTCCCCACTCGACGACGAGCTCCAGGGCAATGTCCCATTTCGCCTTCGGGAGGACGACCACCGCCTGCGCTTCACGCGGGATTGCGTTGTGCTTGTTTCCGCCGTCGATCGAGGAAACGCGGACGCCCTGTTCTGCAAGCGCGGTCAGGATTCTGCCGATAATCTTAATGGCATTCCCCCGTCCCTTGTCGATTTCGAGACCGGAGTGGCCGCCGCGCAAGCCGGAGACACGGAGAACCGCCACGATGGATTTGGCCGGCATCGGATCCAGGGCAAGGCTCCATGTCCCGATCGTGTCCCGCCCGCCTGAGCACCCGACATAGAGCGCACCCTCTTCCTCCGAGTCCAGGTTCAGCAGGGTCTTCCCTTCGACAAAGCCGGGCTCAAGATTTGCGGCGCCGGTCAGCCCCGTCTCCTCGTCAATCGTGAACAAAAACTCCAGAGGCCCGTGCTGCAACGAACGGTCTTCCATGATCGCAAGATTCGTGGCGACGGCCACACCGTTGTCTGCGCCCAACGTCGTCCCGTTGGCCATCATGAGATTTCCCTTCCGGACGAGCTCGATGGGATCCTTCGTGAAGTCGTGGACCTTGTCGTTGTTCTTCTCACAAACCATGTCGAGATGTCCCTGCAGGACGATAACGGGCTTCCGCTCGTGGCCGGAAGAAGCGGGCTTCCGGACAACGACGTTTCCCAATTTGTCGGCCTTCACCTCAAGACCGAGATTCTTCGCTGTCTTCACGACATACTGTGAAATGGCAGCTTCATTTTTTGACCCCCGGGGAATCTGCGAGATGGCCGCAAAGTATTTCCACACCAGTCCGGGTTTCAGGCCTTCGATGGCATTCGGCATACGTTTCTCCTGTTATGCAATAGTCTTACATCACGGCCGTTGGCGGCGCCGGTTCATCGGGTGATCCGGCCTTGCGCAGCGGGACGAAAATCAGATACGACGCCAGAATGGCGAACACAACGAGCGAGAGCCACGGGGCGATGCCCTCGAATCCCGGGACGACCCAGAACCGGTTGTTCGCCCGAACTCCGACGACCACGGCGACAAAGAGACCGATCAGCGCTTCGCCGGCAATCAATCCGGATGCCGCGAGGATCCCGGCATTTTCCACCCTCGCCTTTTGCGCATCATTGTAGGCTCTTCGTTTCGAGAGCCGTTCCACGACTGCACGGATGAGACCGCCGACAAAGATCGCGAAGGTCGTCTCGAGCGGAAGATACATTCCGACCGCGAACAGCATCGGGCTTTTCACCCGGATCATGATCAGGGAGAACCCCATCGCAATGCCGACGAGAACCAGGGGCCAGGCCATTTCTCCGCCGACGATTCCACTAGAGAGGGCCGCCATCAGTCCGGCCTGCGGCGCCGACAGATTCGGCGATCCAAAGCCGCCGATCCCTTTCCCAAGCTGGGCGACGTCGGACGTGTGCAACATATAGAGCGGCCAGAAGAGGAACAATCCGGCGACGACAACACCAAGAATGTCACCGACCTGCATCTTCCACGGCGTGCCCCGGAGAATATACCCGACCTTGAGGTCCTGCAGCATTTCGCCGGCGACAGCGGCGGAGACGCATCCGACTGCCGCGACGCCAAGGGCAGCCATCACCCCCTTCGCTCCCATCATCCCTGCAACCACCATCGTCAACGCCGCCACGATGGTTGTCGCGAGTGTGAGTCCGGAAATCGGGTTATTCGAGGACCCGATCATCCCGACCAGATTGCCGGAGACCGCGGCAAAGAAAAATCCCGTGATGAGGATGACAACGGCTGCCAGGATCGCGGCGACAATCGCGCCGGTAAAGTACATATAGAGGCCGACCATCAATGCAAAGACGACGACAATCCCGGCCAGCACGAGCTTGAACGGCAGATCTCGTTGCGTCCGTTCGGTGACTTCCGAGGCGCCGGCTGTTTTCCTGAGGTCGGCGATCCCGCGCTTGATCCCCAGGATGAGGTTTTTCCGCATCTTCCACAAGGTGAAGCACGCGCCGACCAGCATCCCGCCGACAGCGATCGGGCGGACAATAAAACGATAGACGTCGGATGTCAGGTGCGCCCACTGGGCCTCGCCGCCTCCGCCGTACGATCCGATCATCTGCGGGCCGATGAAATAGACGAGAAGCGGAACGAACAGTCCCCATGCGAGCAGCCCGCCGGCAAAATTCAAGGCGCCGAGTTCGGCGCCGATGATGTAACCGACGCCAAGATAGGCAGGGGTAGCGGCAGGCCAGGTAAATGTCGAGATCCCGCCCGCCTGGACTTTCTTGTCCGCGGAAAAGCGGACGAATCCGTCCACCAGTTTTCCGATGCTGACCTGGAACCGGTTGATGGCCTGATAGAAGCCGAAGCCGTCGAACGTATCCGGATCCGACCGGCCAAGAAGCTTGATCAGGGCGCCGACGCCCATCGCACGGAAGAGCTGCATCGCGGCGCTTGCACCGCGCTGGCCGGCCTTATGGATCTCGCTGGCCGCAACGGATTCCGGAAACGGCAACGTCGGGTCTTCGACCATGACACGCCGAAGAATCGTCACAAAAAGGATTCCCAGGATGCCTCCCAGAATCATGAGCGAGGAAGAGAGGAGGTATTCCTCCCACAGGTTTCCTGTCTGGAAGTCCCAGTACCCCAGCATCACAAAGGCGGGGATCGTGAAAACGGCACCCGCCGCGACCGATTCACCGATGGAGCCCACAGTACGGGCGAAGTTCTCTTCGAGCAACGATCCCTTGAAGAGCCGCAGGACTGCCATTCCAATGACGGCCGCGGGATACGTGGCAGCGATCGTCATTCCAGCCTTCAACCCGAGATAGGCGTTCGCCGCCCCGAGAACAACACACATCACGAGGCCGATAAGAAGAGCGCGGAGCGTGAACTCCTTTACGTCAGTCTGGCCCGGGATCGCTTGACGGCTTGCAGTATCAGCCATAGTGGCTCCTTTGGAGTGAACAGGAATTACCTGTTGATTTTGAATATCGCTTTGAAGACGTACCCTGCGACTTCCGGGTTCTCCTTGAATCGTCGCGTCGAGTAGCCGTACCAGTGCTCGCCGAACGGAACGTACAACCGCACCTTGTGCCCCTCTGCGACAAGACGCCTCCGGAGATCCGGTCTGACGCCGAGGAGCATCTGGAATTCATAGCTTGCCTTTGTGAGTCCCAGCTCTTTGATCAGCCGAACGGCGCCGTCAACAAGAACCGTGTCGTGTGTCGCGATGCCGACGTACGATCCGCCTTCCAGCATCCTGCGAAGGACGACCAGATAGTTCCGTTGGATTTCTTCCCTCCCCTTGAAGGCGATCTCCTCCGGCTCCCGGTAGATCCCCTTGCAGAGGCGGAAGCCCACCTTGTCGGCGATCATCGTCGTGGCATCCTGTTCGGTCCTGCGGAGATACGCCTGGAGGACGATGCCCGTCCTGGGGAACTCCCTGTGCAGTGTCCGGAAGATCTCAATGGTGTCCGACGTGCACGTATGATCTTCCATGTCAAACCGGACGAAGATGTCTGACAACGCCGCGACCTTCAGGATTTCACGCACGTTCTCCCTGCAGAAGTCTTTCTCGAGCTTGAGCCCGAGCGAGGTCAATTTGATGGAGAGATTCGAATCCAGCTGCTCCCGCGTGATCGTATGAAGGACTTCGATCGAACGATTGCGGGATTCGATCGCCTCGTCTTTCGTGAAGATGTCTTCGCCGAGCACATCGAGCGTCGCAGAGACACGTTCGGTATTCAGCTGACGGACAGTGCGGACGGCGTCGTCCAGCGTTTCACCTGCAATGTATCGGTTGGCAAAATAGCGTACCATCGGCCGTGGCACCAAGGGAATCGTTGCCACGACCAATTTATTGAGAAGATGCATGGGAGATCGTCAGGAGAGGAAGAGCAGGATTTAGACCGTTGCCATAGTTGTCACGAGCGGCAGGTATGGATTAATAGGGCAAAATATACCGATGGGTGGCGTGAAAATCAACCAAGGAGCATCGTGACGATCCACACAGCGGCCAGCATTCCGACAGCGTCGGCGATGAGTCCTGTCGGCACGGCGTGGCGCGTATTCTTGATGCCAACCGCTCCGAAATATACTGCCAGGACATAGAATGTGGTTTCAGAACTCCCGTACATGGTCGAAGCAAGGACCCCGATCAGCGAGTCCGGCCCGTGGACCTTCATTAATTCGGTCATAATCCCGAGCGATGCGCTCCCGGACAAGGGGCGCATGATTGCCATCGGCAGGGCTTCCGCCGGCATGCCGATAAAATTCGTCACCGGTGCCAGAATGCCGACCAGCACGTCCATGGCCCCGCTGGCCCGGAATACCCCGATCGCCACAAGCATGGCAACAAGGTATGGAATGATCCGCAAGGCGACACCGAAGCCTTCTTTCGCCCCTTCCACGAACTGCTCGTAGACCTTGACCTTTTTCAGCGCGCCCCAGCTCAGGAACAGCAGGATGACGATCGGGATGACTGCAACCGCAATGATATTGATGATCGTGCGGAAGATCTCACTCATGGGGCACCTCCATCGCCTTGCGGTATCTCGGGAGACGCTCGAGCACCTTGGACGCGACGATCCCGGCAATGGTGGCGCATCCCGCCCCCACAATCGATGTGCCGATAATGATCCCGGGGTTCGCCGATCCGGCGGCAGAACGCACGGCGAGGGCGGTGGCAGGGATGAGGATCAATCCCCCGGTGTTGATTGCGAGGAAGGTCACCATCGCATTCGTGGCCGTCCCGGCTTTTGGATTGAGCTTATTGAGTTCCTCCATTGCCTTCAGGCCGAGAGGAGTGGCGGCGTTGCTCAACCCGAGCATGTTGGCCGCGATATTCATAATCATGGCGCTGACCGCCGGATGATCGGGCGGCACATCGGGGAAAACCCGCCGCATGATTGGCGAGAGCAGCCGAGCAACGATCCGGAGGATGCCCGCTTCTTCCGCCACCTTCATGACGCCAAGCCAGAACGCCATGACGCCGATGAGGCCGAGAGCGATCGTCACCGCGGTGCCCGCATATTCGAACGCCGCCTCCGTGACCGCCCTCAGCCGCACAAATCGGACCGGCTCGAGAATGAAGCGCACATGCGCCACGCTGCGCTCGGCGTTCCACTCCATCGACTGAATCGCTCCTTCGAGTCTGTTTGCGGTGACTGAGGATTTCCCCATCTCTTGCCAGATGGACGGTGATGCGCTGTCCAGGAAGAGCGTGACGCGCGCCGAGCCGCGCGCGGAGTCGATGCTCGATTGTTGCTGCACACTATCGGGAGCAGACGCTGACTGATAGAACGATCGGAAGGTATTGCCGTCGATCAGGAGCGTCCCCTCCCAGGTCGAGCGCAGAGGACCGGGCTGCTTCGCCGCGACGAAGGTGCCCTCCAGCACCTGACCGTTCCGGTAAGGGTTGACGATCTCGTTGCGGACATCGATCCCGACTGCGGTCAGGACACCAATCGCAATCAGAGCGAGCCAGATGTGGTTCAACATGGGCAATCCTTGGCAGACGTGCCGTCGTGGTCCTGCTATTCTTCAATGCAACGATGCCAGGAGTAGGGAGTATGACGTCCTGCTCCGGGTGATATGCACACCAGAATTGTCTTGCCGGGATTCTGGGTCCGCTCTTAGAAGCGAACGCGCATCGTGAGCCTCGGCAGCGGCGCTCCGCGCATCGCGAGACTTCCTCCGACGTCGAAGCCGAAGAGACTTGCGTCGACGTACGCGTCCGCGAGGTTCACGACGTAGAGGATCAGATAGTACCAGGCGAAGGAATCGCGCTGATCTTTGTAGAACTCCCGAATCCCGAGCAGTCCATTATAATAGTTCACATCGTAACTGCTGCCGTTTGCGTTGAGATAGGTCGAGGCGGTATTTCTCGCGCTGATGTACCGCCGGTTGTTCGTCAGCCATTCTGAGACGAAATAGAGCGCGAGCCCCGTCACGACGGGGACTTTCCAATACGATTCGTTGTAGAATTGCCCCGCGCCGGGAACAACCGCGGAAAAAAGCATCGCGGTCCCCGGGGATTTTCCTTTGTACGCAATGGCGTTCAGTGAATCGTGGGGGAGAGGTGGAGGAGACGCGACATGGAGAGTATCGCCGGTAAACCGAAAATGCGCTCCCGTTGAATCGATTCCCGGTTCTTGCGCCGACAACACGGAAACACTGAAGAGGACCAGGCCGGCAATGGCGCACCACCGAGTGGGAACCACGGTAGTCATCCCTTGTGGGTGAGCGCTACAACTTCGATCTCGACACGGACATCCCGTGGAAGACGAGCGACCTGCACCGTGCTTCGCGCAGGGGGGTCCGACGGGAAGTACGTGCCGTACACCTCGTTCATCGCGGCGAAGTCGTTCATATCGACGAGAAAGACAGTGGTTTTGACCGCCTGGCCAAGGCTGCTTCCGGCGGCTTCAAGGACCGCTTTGAGATTCTTCATGACCCGATCGGTCTGTTCCTTGATCGCTCCGCTGACAATCGCGCCGGTCGCGGGGTCGAACGGGATCTGCCCCGACGCATAAACAAAACCGTTGGCCGTCCGGATTGCCTGGCTGTAGGGACCGATAGCAGCAGGCGCCATTGCGGTAGAGACGACAATGCGAGAGTCAGATGGTGTCATGGCTATTCGATTTCCGAGAAGAGATCTAGCAGACGGTCGAGATCGTCTGCCGAGTAAAATTCAATCACAATTTCGCCCCGACCCCCTTGTCCCGGACGCACGCTGACTTTTGTTCCGAGGGCCTGGCGGAGTTTTTCCTCGACGCCGGCAACGGAGCTGGGGATCCGACCGCTGCCCGAACGAGAAGCCGGGCCGGCATGGTGCTTGACGATCTGTCCGGCCTTGCGGACGAGGTCTTCCACTGCACGGACGGACAGTCCTCGCGCGACGGTCCTGCGGAAGATGCCCATCTGGACTTGCTCATCGTCGATCCCGAGCAATGCCCGTGCATGACCGCCGCTCACCTCTCCCTTGCGTACCGCGGTCTGAATCGGCTCGGGAAGCTTGAGGAGGCGAAGGAAATTGGTGACCGTCGACCGGTCCTTCCCCACTTTTTTCGAAACGAGCTCCTGCGTCAGTCCGCAATCGTCGATGAGGCGACGATACGAGGTCGCAATCTCGATCGGGTTGAGATCTTCGCGCTGGAGGTTCTCGATCAAAGCAAGCTCCAGCATTTCCTCATCGTCCTTGACACGGATGACGTATGCCGGCACCTGCTGGAGACCGGCGTCACGCGCTGCACGGACCCTTCGTTCACCGGAGATGAGCTGGTACCCGGTCCCCGTCCGCCGGACAGTGACCGGCTGGATCACTCCCTTTTCAAGAATTGAGTTCTTGAGGTCCTCCAGCGAGGCGGGGTCAAACTCTGTGCGCGGTTGATAGGGGTTCCGTTCAATCCTGTCCAGATTGACCATCACGACAACATCGACGCTTTGGTTGTCGTCCTGTCGCGCATTGGAGCCCTCTGCGGTCGGGCGCGCTTCGCGCGGAATGAGGGATGCGAGACCCCGGCCCAGAACCGATTTTCCTGTTGTGGCCAATGGGGTCCCTACGCTGTTGTCACATGGTGGTTGTTGTTCACAAGAACCTCCTGGGCAAGGTCCATGTAGTTGCGCGTCCCGGTCGACATTGCATCATAGAGAATGATCGGCTTGCCGAAACTCGGCGCTTCGCTCAGCCGGACGTTGCGGGAGACGATCGACCGGAAGACCTTCTCGCCAAAATACTGTTTGACCTCGTTGATGATCTGGTTCGAAAGCCGGAGCCGGGTGTCGTACATCGTCAGCAGGACGCCTTCGATATCGAGTTTCTCGTTGAGCTGCTTCTTGACCATGTTCACGGTGTTGAGCAGCTGGCCCAGGCCCTCGAGTGCGAAGTACTCGCATTGGACAGGAATCAAGACTGAGTCCGCAGCTGTGAGGGCATTCAGCGTCAGGAGGCCCAGGGAGGGAGGACAGTCGATGAGGATGAAATCGAACATTTCCCGGATCGGGTCAAGGGCATTCTTCATTCGTCGCTCTCGATCCTCAAGGGGGACGAGCTCGACTTCGGCCCCTACAAGATTGATATGCGAGGGAATCATCGACAGGAACGGCATTTGCGTCTGCTGGATTGCTTCGGTTGCCGGCAATGACCCGAGGAGAACCTCATAGATGCTTTTCCCCTCCGTGTTTCTGTCCAGCCCGGTTCCGCTGGTGGCGTTCGCCTGTGGATCGGTATCGACGAGGAGGGTGCGTTTTTCGGCGGCGGCGATGCAGGCGGCGAGGTTGACCGCGGTGGTTGTCTTCCCGACGCCGCCCTTCTGATTTGCGATCGTGATGATTTTCGACACTACAAACCTTTGGAGAGGGATCCCGTGAAACATCGTGAAACACTTGTGAATGAGAAAGATAGCGGATTCGCACACGGGATGCAATGGAGAAAACCGCAAGAAAACGGGGAGATGCGGGGATTTTGAGACTCTGGGAACGCAGTTTCTTCGCGCGTTACTCGCCACGCTTCTCGCTATGGTGCTTGACGACCAGCGCTTCCGCGACGAAGATGACTTCTTCGGCGATATTGGTGGCGAGATCCGCAACGCGCTCCAGGTTCCTGCTGACGCGAATGATGTCGAGCGCCTGATACAGATATTCCGTGTGCTCACGGATGAAGTCCGCCATTTCGTCGACGGTCTTCCTGTTCAGGTCGTCGATCTCATCGTCGTTCCGGAGGACATTCCGGGCCAAGGTGGCGTCGGAATGGACGAAGGCATCGATCGCCTCCCGAAGCATGGTCTTCGTGACCGCAGCCATCCTCGGAATGTCGAGCGGACGATCGATGGCCTCACGTGCGGAATACTGGAGGGCCGACTCGGCGATGTTGACGGCATGATCACCGATACGCTCCAGATCGTTATTGATCTTTTGCGCGGCGAGAATGAACCGGAGATCGCTCGCAACAGGCTGTTGCAGGGCGAGCGTATCGACCACGGCGTTGTCAATTTCCATTTCGAGGTGATTGATGGCCTCGTCCTCCTCGATGACTTCACGGGCAAGGTGTGCATCGCGCTCCAGCATGGCGCGAATGGACTCCGCGATGGCCTCTTCCGCCAGGCTCCCCATCCGGATCAGTCTGGCCTTGAGCGATTCAAGCTCCTGAACAAAATGGCGTTGCATATGCTCTCGAGTCGTTTCTCTTTCCACCGGAAACAATAAGTTTTCCGGTACACTTGCAAGCTGGCATCACGCTGATGAAGCGCCGGCGTTGTGTTTCACGAGTCGTGCCTCTACAAGAAAAATCACGTCTTCGGCAATATTGGTCGCGTGATCGGCCATGCGCTCAATGTGGTGCGTCAGGATCACCATATGGGCGCCGGGATCGATCAGCATCCGGTCGTCACGCATGGTCGAAACGACATCCTCGTAGACCTCCCAGCCCAGCTTGTCCACGACATCGTCAGTGGCAAGGACCCGTGAGGCCTGTGCGGCGTTCGCATTGATAAACGCGTCGAGACTGTCGCGCACCATGATTCTGGCAATTTGCGCCATCTCCTCCAGGCGGGTCTGGTGAACAAATGCCAAAAACGGGTTTAACGTCGCCGCCCGTTCCGCGAGGTTGACCGCAATGTCTCCGATGCGCTCCAGCTGAGTATTGATCTGCAGGCCGGCCATGAGCAGACGAAGATCGATCGCCACCGGTTGAGTCAGCGCGAGAAGAGCCTGGCAGTGTCGATCGATCTTTGTGTCGAATGCGTCAACCCCAGCATCACCCGCGATGACCTCACGAATGAGCTCGCGACGCCCCCCGAAGAGCGCTTCACAGGCCTTTTCAAGCTGGAGATCCACGAGCGCCCCCATTTCGATCAGCGTATTCCGGAGATCGGTGAGCTCCTGCTCAAAGTGTCGTTCCATTACACGTGTTTCCCCTGCCATAGCGATTCCTATCCGAACCGTCCTGTAATATAGTCTTCTGTCTGTTTCTTCTCGGGAGTGGTGAACATCTTTTTCGTCTGGTCGTACTCGATCAATTCTCCGAGATAGAAGAAGGCCGTGAGGTCGCTGACACGGGCGGCCTGCTGCATGTTATGGGTTACGATGACGATCGTGAAGGTCTTCTTCAGTTCGTAAATCAGTTCTTCGATTTTCGCCGTCGAGATCGGGTCAAGCGCGCTCGCTGGTTCGTCCATCAGGACGACTTCCGGGCTCACGGCAATGGTGCGGGCGATGCAAAGGCGCTGCTGCTGACCGCCGGAAATGCTCGCGCCGGATTTCCCCAGAGAGTCCTTCACTTCGTCCCAGAGCGCAGCACGCAAGAGACTCTGTTCGACGATCTCTTTCAGCTTCTTCCTGTCACGCATGCCGTTAAAGCGGAGGCCGGCGGCCACATTATCGAAGATGGACATCGTCGGGAATGGATTCGGCTTTTGGAACACCATCCCCACGCGTCTCCGGAGGATCACGGGATCTTCGTCCATGACGTTTGTGCCGTCGAGGAGGATCTCTCCCGTCATCGTGCCCGCCGCCACTTCATGCATGCGGTTCAGGCACCGAAGGAACGTCGACTTGCCGCAGCCGGACGGTCCGATGATAGCGACCACGCGATTTGATTCGATGTCGATGGAGACGTTTTTCAGCGCATGTGTCTTGCCAAAATACGCATTCAAATTGCGTGCAGAGAGTTTGACCGCCGTGGGACTGTGAGATTCTGCTGGGAGTGTCAAGGGAGTCGGTTTTGAGAGTGTGGCGCTGGGCGCCCCGTTTACTTCAATGTTCTTCATATTGGCGCCGGGTTGCAAGACGGAAAATGAGACTGAGAAGGAAGATCAAGGCAATCAGGACAAACGAAGCCGCCCACGCCTGCCGGACCCAGTCATCAAAGGCCGATTTCTCATAGTCGTAAATGAACACGGTCAGGGAAGCGATGGGATTCATTATCGAGGTGGACCAGAACCTGTTCCCCAGGGCCGTGAACAGTAACGGCGCCGTTTCTCCGGCAGCGCGCGCAATCGACAGCAGGATGCCCGTAGTGATCCCCGTCAGAGCGGTCGGGAACACGATGCGCATCGTCGTCTTCCAGCGCGGAATGCCGAGGGCAAGCCCGGCCTCACGGAACGATTGCGGCACGAGCTTCATCATCTCCTCCGTCGTCCGCGTGACCGTCGGAATCATCAGGATGGCCAGCGCCACCCCACCCGCGAGAGCAGAAAAGTGCTTCATCGGCAGGACGACGAGAACGTACGCGACCACGCCAACGACGATCGACGGCACGCCGCTCAGGACGTCCGTAAAGAACCGGACAATGGAACCAAAAACCGTGTGACCGAACTCGGCGAGATAAATTCCCGCCAGCATGCCGACGGGCAACCCAAATGCTGCGCCAAGTCCGATGAGGATGCCGGTCCCGACAATCGCGTTGGCCATCCCACCTCCGGATTCCCCCACCGGCTTGGGCATTTGAAGAAAGAAATCAAGGTTCAGGGACCCGATCCCCTGACGCAGGGTATAGACGAAGATCAGGACGAGCGGCGTCACGGCAAGAAGAACGCACAGCACCGAGAACCCCACGAGTGCCGCGTTCTTGAACTTCCTCCAGTAGTATGTCAGAGTGTGGCCCGGTTTCACGCGGAAGTAAACCTCTTTGTTGTGCTCCACACGATGAGTCGAGCGAGCCCGTTCAGAACAATCGTCACGCCGAAGAGGATCAGGGCGATCTCGATCAAAGCATTGGTGTAGAGATCCGTTGTCGCTTCGGCGAATTCATTGGCAATGACGCTGGCCATCGAGGCTGCGGGACTAAAGAGCGAGGATGTGATCTGCGGACGATTCCCGATCACCATCGTTACCGCCATGGTTTCGCCGATCGCCCTGCCGAAGCCCAGCAGCGTGGCGCCCAGGATTCCCGACCGCGCACTCAAAAGAACCACTCGCGTCGTTTCCCATCGGGTCGCGCCAAGTCCGAATGCGGCTTCCCGTTGCAGGGTCGGGATTGCTTTCAGGACATCACGGGAGATGGAGGTGATGATCGGGAGAATCATGATAGCGAGAATTATTCCCGCCGCGAGCATGCTGAACCCGTACGCAGGGCCCTGGAACAACGGGAGCATTCCCAGATACTTTTTCAACAACGGTTGGACCGATATCCTCAGCCATGGGACCATGACGAAGACCCCCCACAGTCCGTAGACGATACTCGGGATGGCCGCAAGGAGCTCAACCAGGAAGGACAACGGTTGCTCGAGCCATTTTGGAGCCAGCTCAGACAGAAACACGGCAACACCAAGGCTCAGCGGCAATGCGATCGCCAGAGCGAGGAGTGACGAGACGACAGTTCCGTACACATAGGGAAGTGCCCCGAACGTCCCCTGCACAGGATCCCATGTCTCATTCACCAGAAAAGACCAGCCGAATTTCTGGATGGACAGATTCGATCCCTTGTACATCTCGAATGCCATGATGAAGACGAGGGAGAATACGAGGAGAGCAAAAAAGCCGGTCAGGTGGCGAAAAACAAAATCGCCAACATTGTGGACCCGCTTTTTCCTGGAGCGCCGCTCGGTGGGGGCGCGAAAGGGGGCCGGCCAACCCCGGTCCCCTCGTCGCGTGCGTCGCTCCATCTCTCGTGTTGATGGAGACGTTACATGTTGCACAAATGTTCCGGGTTACTTGATGTCCATGGTTTCGATTTTCTTGATACAAAGAGTCGCGACCGTCTTGGGAAGCGGGGCATAGTACAAGTCCTTTGCGTAGGACTGCCCGTCGGTCATCGCCCACTTGACGAACTTCTGGATTTCCTTCGCCTTGGCGTGGTCCTTCATATCCTTGTAAATGAGGAGCCAGGTGAAACCGCAGATGGGGTAGGACGCCTTTCCGTCGGCATCGGTAATCATCACGCGGAGGTCTGCAGGCATCGATTTTGCGGCGCCGGCAGCTGCAGAGGAGACTGCTTCGAACGAGGGTTCCACATACTCCCCGGCCTTGTTCCGCAGAGCTGCATAAGGAAGGCTGTTCTGGACTGCATAGGCGAGCTCGACGTATCCGATCGAACCCTCCGATTGCTTAACGAGACCGGCGACCCCTTCGTTCCCCTTCCCGCCGAGACCGACCGGCCAATTGACCGACGTGCCCTTCCCGACTTTGTCAGCCCAACTTTTGCTCACCTTGCAGAGATAATCGGTGAAGATGTTGGTGGTGCCACTGCCATCGGATCTGTGCGCCACGAGGATGTCGCCGCCGGGGAGGTTGATCCCGCTGTTGATCGCGGCGATCTTGGGATCGTTCCACTTCGTGATTTCGCCCAGGTAAATCCCCGCAAGCACGTCCTGGGAAAGTCGCAGCCCCTTTCCGACGCCTGGAATGTTATACGTCAGGACGACCGCACCCATGACCGTGGGGATATGCAGGACTGAAGACCCTTGTTTCTCTTTGATTTCGGAAAGTTGTTGGTCCGACAGGGACGCATCGGAAGCCCCGAAGTCGACTGTCCCCTCTGTCACCTGTTTGATCCCGCCACCCGAACCGATCGACTGGTAGTTGAATTCGATCCCGGTTTTTGAATGATAGACATCGAACCATTTCGAGTAAATCACGTACGGGAACGTTGCCCCGGCACCATTCAGCTTCACCTGCGCCACGCCAAGCTGGCTGATCAGGGAAAGCCCGATGGCAGCGACAATCATGCGCATCTGCATTTTCATGTGGAAACTCCTCTTGAAATTGAATATAGGAAAGGATGATCAATGATTCTTCATCTCGACTTAGAAACTGAACGAGAACGTCATCCGGCCTGTTATCGATGTGTCGAACGACGGACCATTGGGTATGGATTCATACGATTCGATCTGGACGTTCGGAATGATTGCCACGCCTTTCGCGGGCTTGCATGCCAAACCGAGGATGATGTAGTTTCTGCTGTCGCCCTTTTCGGCATCATTGCTCCCTGTCCTGGGGTCATAAATATCGTAACGCCCGAGGAGGGAAAGACCGGGATTGAAATTCACGGTTGCCCAAAATGACAAACCCATTGCCGAAAGTGCCTTCAGCGAAGGAGAGTTTGCGGGGTCCGTATAGGCGTCAGAGGTGGACTGGAGGAATCCTTCCGCTCCGACGGCAAAGCTCTCGGTCGCGTAGTTCAGGAACAACGCGCCGGTCGTGGTACCATGGCCTTCCGTCGCTCTCGGAACTGTGGTGCTCGTCGGATCATTGACCGGTGCTGCCGGCCGCAGGTCTCCATAGACGGTTGCCTGGAACTCCTTCGAGAGTTTCAACTGAAACATCAATGAGTAGATATTGTACTTGTCATTCTGGCTCTGACTCGCTGCGGGGCTCACATCTTTCGGATTCGAGCCTGAACCGGGGTTTGCCACCATCGCCCAGTAGTTGAACACGCCGGCATCATCGAGTTTTCCTTTGAGCGCCACGCCGAGACCTCGCGATGGGACGATCCCCCGAAGATCCATTATCGTTTTCTCGACGTTTCGATAACTCCAGGCAGTCTCAGAAACATCGAACGCTGACGTGGGCTGGATACCAAAGATAAGGTCGCTTCCAGAGAAGACGCCTTTCCAGCGCAACCAGGCATCCTTCACGTATGCCGCGAGCTTCTTGTCGGTCGTTGTTGCGCCGTTCGGACCACCGCTCCCGTCCATTTCAAGCCGGAACCGCATTGCGAACTGCTCGTTGATGTCGTAGTCGTAGGAGAAGTTGATCCGACGAATGACAAACCCCTGCATACTCTTCGCGCCACCGGTCGCAGCAGCAGGAAGGTTCGCTTTCGAGAAATTTGAATCCCGGGCGGCGTTGTAGAAGTAGTCGCCGAACACGATTCCGCTGAACTTCCCCTGGCTGAAGGCCGATAGGGGGAGCAGCGAAACAGCAAGCAGCATCGCTAACCAAACACGTTTCATAGAAATCCTTTCAGGTGATTGTTGGTGGTGCTTCTTCGCGCCTTACATGCTCAATCACTACCCGGACCAGGTCCGGGATGTTCCCATGGAGAGTGATACATCTGAGAGGCGATTTGAGCGATGGAGCCGAGACCGTGGTGCTGATGGTTCTCGGGCCTTGGGGGGCACATCGTTGCCCTGACCCAGCGAGAATGATCCAAATATATCGATCGCGCGTTTCCTCATGATTAAGCCAGTGTTACCATAATGTTACCACCACAAATCGTGAGGCCCCGCCGCAGGGGTCAGGTTCTGCTGCAAGGGCCTCGATCCCCCACATGTGAATGTGGGGAAGGTGAAGAACAATAGACGATAGTCAATGGACGATGGGCAATGGACGACACAGTACTCAAGGGACAATTGCGAGCGCGAGGACCGACGAGACAATGCCCAACGCTGCTCCTGCAATCACGTCGCTCGGGTAGTGAACTGCCAGGTAGACACGCGAGACGCCGATCGAAAGTGCAAGCGGGAGCATGAACACGAGAAACATGGGGTACCAGACGGCAAACATCGTCGTCATGACAAACGCCGCTGCAGTATGCCCTGAAGGAAATGAGAATTCATCCGGGGGGACAACGAGCATGGTAACCCCGGGAAGAGACGCAAATGGACGCAGTCGGGAGACAAAGCGCTTGATAGACCCATAGAGCGACAATTCAATCACAAACGCGGCTGCCAGCAAAAGGATGATTTGCGGACCTTTTGAACCCAGAAATCCTACAGAGATTCCCATCCCGGCCCAGACGTAACCATCGCCGATCCGGGTCAGCGCCGTCATGATCCTGCTGAGCGAGGCCTTCCTTCGGTCATAGAACCACAACACACTCGCCGCATCCCATTGCGCTACGCTTTGAAGCACGTCGTGTTCTTCCCTGTCTTTTCATGCAAAATACAAAACAGGTGTTACCTCAAAGTAATGGTGGTGTTATGGTAAGGTTATGTCGGGGATCGTCAGGGGAAAGAGGAAATGGGGGGATGGGGGAATGGGTCAAAACAAACAATTCAGATATCTGATTTCCGATATCTGATATCTGAAATCGTCTGGCATGTCATCGGGAGACATCGCCAAAGGAGTACGAGGCCCTGACGCCAGGCCATGGGGGACTCGGGGAGTTTGGGACTCTGGGGCTTTGGGAGTTCAGGCCCCCGGCGATTTCTCCTCTACTGAAGCACGCTGTTGTCGCCGAGGCGATAGCCTCTCAGAAACTCTTCAGCGGTCATCCGCTTCCGGCCCTCCTGTTGCAGCTCAAGAATCTTCAGTCGGCCGGTGGCACAGTGTACGAGAAGAGCGTTGCCTTCCCTTCGGATTGTCCCGGGAACGCCGGTGCCTTCGTCGTGCAGGGCCGTCTTGAAAATTCTCAGGAGCGTCTCGCCGTGCATGGTCCACGCCGCGGGGGAGGGCGAAAGGCCGCGGATGAAATTCCGGACACGTTCACACTCCATGTTCCACGTGATGCGACAATCTTCCTTGAAGATTTTGGGCGCCTTCGATGCAAGACGTGGATCCTGCTCTACCGCTCCGGCGTTTCCTGCTTCGATTGCCTGGACTGTTGCAAGGACCACCTCCGCGCCAAGCAGTGATAGACGATCATGAAGGTCACCGGCGTCTTCATCAAGGCCGATGGCCGTCCGCTCCTGCAGGATGATGTTCCCCGTGTCCACCCGATCTTCAAGGAAGAAGGTCGACACCCCGGTTTCCGTGTCTCCATTGATGATCGCCCAGTTGATCGGTGCGGCGCCCCTGTAACGCGGAAGGAGTGACGCATGAAGATTGAACGCACCGAATCGTGGAATGGTGAAGATTGCGGGAGGAAGAATGCGGAAGGCAACAACAGCAATGAGGTCAGGATGAAGCGCCTTGACGGCGTGCTCGAACGCAGGATCGTTTAATAGCTCGGGCTGCAACGTCGGGATCGAATGCCGCAGCGCAACTTCCTTCACCGGCGTAGCGGAAACCATCCGTCCTCTTCCCCGGGGCTTATCGGGCCCGGTGACCACACCGACAACGGGGTAACCTGTGACAATGAGGCGCTCCAGACTCGGCACGGCAAAGTCGGGAGTCCCCATGAATATGATCCGGAGGGAGGGCACGGTGTCCGGTTGGAGGAATTGTTAGTCGTTCAGGATGCGGGGAGCGTTGGGATCCCGGGGCACTTCAATCGCGCCGATGGCGGGGTAGGTTACCGTCGCTTCTCCGTTCTTCATCTTGTTCAGTCTGCCGCGGAGAAGCTTTCGTCGGACGATGTTCAGATGGTCGAAGAACAGCACCCCGTTCAGGTGATCGAATTCGTGCAGGATGACGCGGGCGAGCAGGCCGGCGGTGTCGATCTCCTGGTCCTTGAACTCGACGTCCTTGAACCGGACGACGATGCGCTCCGCCCGCACGACGTTCTCCCGCAAGTCGGGGATGCTCAGGCATCCTTCTTCCATCGTCACCACCCCTTCCTCCTGCACGATCTCGGGGTTCACCAGGACGAGCGGTTGTGCGGTCTTGTCTTCACCCGCCTCTGCGGCATCGATGACGATGACCCGGGAAAGAGAGCCCACCTGATTTGCCGCAAGCCCGATCCCGCATGCGTTCCGCATGGTTTCGATCATGTCGTTCGCAAGCGCGACGAGTTGCTCATCGGGCTTCCGGACGGGTTTCGCCTTCTTCCGAAGGATGGGGTGGTCGTAGATGTAAATTGGGAGAAATGCCACTCGGGAATCCTTGACAGCCTCGCTACGGCAGGACCCGCCGGGCGCCTGCATAACGGTTCTTGTAGTATTTGCTTTCGAGCGACGAGAACGTTACGCCATCGCTCACGCTGGCGTGGGCAAAGATATCGTTTTCGAGGAATATTCCGACGTGGGATACGCGCCGGCCCCTTGTGCGAAAGAACACCAGATCTCCAAACCGGAGATCCTGTTTCACAATCTTCGTCCCCACGCGGTATTGCTGGTCTGCAGACCGCGGCAATGAGACATTTGCCGCTCGTGCGATGATCAGGGAGGTAAATGCCGAGCAGTCGATCCCGGACCGCGTTGTCCCTCCGTACCGGTACGGCACCTTGAGGAACGAGATGATGCTCAGCAGCATCTTATCGCGGCTGACCCCAGGCGGCGTATCGTCGACGACCTCCCGGGGAGGATTTCTCAGATAATCCGCTTCCGTCGTGAGGTCGACTTTCCGGTCGTCGTCCCGCGCGATCTCCTCCGCCATTGCCGCGGAGTCCGCAGGACTGTCCCACTCCTCGTCCGACGTCTCCTCCGTATCCCGGTCCGCACGGAACCGCGGGGCGGTTGTCGAACATGCCGAGAGGAACGAAAGCGAAAGCAGCGCGCCGCCGACGGCGAGCCGGAGCATCACACGAGCCCGTGCGTCCGTGTTCCGCAAGAGTGGCATTCAACCCAGGTACGATCGCAGTTGCTTGCTCCTCGACGCGTGCCGTAACCGCCGGATCGCTTTCTCTTTGATCTGGCGGACACGTTCCCGCGTCAATTTGAAACGCTCTCCGATCTCTTCAAGGGTGAGCGAATGTTCCCGGCCGAGCCCGAAGTACAACCGGATCACCTCGGCTTCCCTGTCGCTGAGGGTGGAGAGCGCGCGCTCAACCTCCTTGCTCAACGATTCCTTCATGAGCTCGTTGTCGGGGGCAGGCTGACGTTCATCCTGAATGACGTCCAGCAGCCGGTTGTCCTCGCCCTGCGCAAACGGGGCGTCCATCGAGAGATGACGGCCGGAAATCTTGAGCGTATCGGACACTTCAAACAGGGACATGTCGAGCTCTTCCGCGAGCTCGCTTGCGCTGGGCTCGCGCTCGAATTCCTGCTCGAGGGAGCTGAAGGCTTTTCCGATCTTGTTGAGTGCGCCGACCCTGTTGAGCGGGAGCCGAACAATCCGCGACTGTTCTGCGAGCGCCTGCAGGATCGATTGCCGGATCCACCACACGGCGTAACTGATGAACTTGAACCCTCGGGTTTCGTCGAACCGCTTCGCCGCCTTGATCAATCCGAGATTGCCTTCGTTGATCAGGTCGCCAAGCGACAGACCCTGGTTTTGGTACTGCTTCGCCACGCTTACGACGAACCGGAGATTCGCCTTGGTGAGTTTTTCGAGCGCCCGTTGATCGCCCTTCTTGATCCTCCGGGCCAGATCAATCTCCTCCTCGGACTTTAGGAGATCAACTTTGCCGATCTCCTGCAGATACTTGTCGAGAGATTGGCTTTCCCGATTCGTATACTGCTTGGTAATTTTGACCATCCATCACCTCGATGAGACACGTTCTGAATTTTGAGGAGGCAACTTCAACGTACCGGGATCGACAACGATGAGGCCGGGGAAACGCTCAAAGTCCTTTTTCATCCAGGTCAACAGCGGGAGCCGGCTTTCCTGACACAGACCTGCGATATACCCCCCGATAATGTCCCGTCCGTCGGCATGCGCGACAACTTCCGCGATGCGCTGAACACTTTTCCCGTTCACCCCCAGGATCTTCAGGACCGCGAGAGTGTCTTCAACCGACTGCCGCTCCTCATTCGATTGCGCGACCGAGAAAAGCTCGGTCGCCTGGAACACCGTTGTGTAGCAGAAGTACGTTCCCAGTGCCCGGCGAAAAAACGACGGATGTTCACGGGTCGTGAGATGCTCCAGGAGGACATCTGTATGAACAACAATTTTCGGCGGAGTCAGGGTTCTCTCTCCCGAACTTTCCCTGAAAATCTCATGGGAAATGATGTTCCCCGAAGCTTTCCCTCTGCGGCAAACGCCCTGTAGACGTCTTCTTCTTTTGACGCCTGCAACGCCGACACGGTTTCAACCTCTTGGTTGGTCACTCCCCGTGCGAGGAGTTCCTTCATCGGATTCACGCCAGAGAGTCGCACATGGAGGGCGCCGTAACGCGCAGGAAGACCGGTCAGGATCTTCTCAGGGACCGGGATCCTGCCTCCGTGATCGATCTCTCCCTCGAATTCCACCATCCACCGATCGTCGCTCATGCGCTCACCAGGGAGAGGAAACTCTCTCCTGCAAGACTGTTCTGCAGGGAGAAAAATTCCGCGATCGTCTTTCCCATGTCGGCAAACGATGTTCGCGTCCCCAGAGGTTTCCCGCTCCTCCCTTTCATATACCAAAGAACCGGCACATATTCTCGTGAGTGGTCCGTACTCGGACCGACCGGATCGTTCCCATGGTCTGCCGTCAATGCCAGGACATCCCCGTCGCGGAGCGTCTCCATGATGCGCGGGAGGGCCGCGTCAAATTCCCGTAGACTCCCTGCAAACCCCTCCGGGTCGTTCCGGTGGCCGAACAGCATGTCGAAATCAACAAGATTGGCAAAGAGAAGCCCTCGCCGCAACGATGAAGATTCACGAACGATGTTTTCAATCCCGCCGGCGTTACTCTCCTGATGAAGGATGCGTTGCAACCCCCGCCCGGCAAACAAATCGTCGATCTTTCCGACGCCGATGGTCGGGACGTCATTCGCCGCGGCGACATCCAGTATGGTCTTGCCACGCGGTTGAAGGGAAAAGTCCCGCCTGTGCGGCGTGCGCACAAACGCTCCGGACGACCCGACGAACGGCCGCGCGATGATACGTCCGACAGCATTGCGACCCACGCAGACGACGTTCCTCGTCGTTTCGCACATCGCATACAGCCGGTCCAACGGAATGACCCCTTCGTGCGCAGCAATCTGGAAAACCGAGTCGGCTGAGGTGTAGACAATCGGATATCCGGTGCGAAGGTGCTCATCGCCCAGCTCCTGGATGATGACGGTCCCCGAGGCGGGGACGTTTCCCAGGACACCGCGCGCTCCGGTCGCCCGCATGAAGCGCTCGATCAGATCGGAAGGAAAACCTCCGGGATATGTCGGGAACTCCTCTTCGACCACAAGTCCGCCCAGCTCCCAATGTCCGGTCGTGCTGTCTTTTCCTTTTGACCGGCACGCCATCTTCCCGTAACTTGCGAGTGCCGTCGTCGTCGGCGGCACGCCATCAATCGGTACGATATTGCCCAGCCCGAGGGTTGCAAGGTTCGGGAGCCTCAGCCCCCCGGTTGCACGGGCAATGTGAGCCAGCGTGTTGCTTCCTCTATCGCCGTACACTTCCGCATCCGGAAGTTCTCCCGCACCGACACCGTCGAGGACGATAAGAACCACCTTCTGTTCAGCCGACGTGTTCGCCTCTTCCTGATCTGTGAGTACGTACAAATCCCGGAAAAGTTCTTACGAGTAAATTTCCTTCTCGTTGCACTTGCAAAGCTGAACGCGGTGTTCATTGAACTTCCACCCGGACGCAGCGTGCTCCGAAGAGACGAGCTTGATGGGTTGAAAGATCGTCCCGCAGACCGGGCACTTTGCGCCCTTCATCTGCGCCGCTTTTGTCGCCTTATCTGCAAAAGATTGTGTCTTCGCCATACTACCGCCTTTCGCCGTATGTATCTATATATGATGAATCGAAATCGACTTCGGGGTCAACCTTCGCGGCATTCGCGCCGGGCGATGCTAGTACACCCGCACGAGGTTCCCTCCATGCTCCAACGCCTTGCTCAAAACATGACGCGTTCCTTCTGCCAGGTCGTCAACCAACATCCCGTCCAGAAGGCCGCAAATTCCTATGCTGATCGTGGTCGAAAATGACCGTGTCCCCGACACGACGACTTGTCCGGCAACCTGCTTTCGAACTTTTTCCGCCCACAGGTATGCATCGCTCGCAGGCGTGCCGATCAGGAGAATGTTCAGCCGCGACTCCGCTTCCCGCCCGACTACATCGTACGATCGTAGATTGGATCGCACAATCCCCGAGACGGCGCCGATCATCGCTTCGATCGCCCCTGAGCCATAACGCTGCAATTGCTCGTCAGGATGATCGAGAGCGATAGACACGAGGCTCAACTCTGCGCCGAGTTCGGTGGCGCGCTGCACTTCTTCACTTAACCGGCGCTGGAAATGCTTTGTCGTCAACGCTCCGGTTCCGTGGTCGATCGGAACGTGCTCCTTGATGACGCCGTTCAGATAGACCGCCTCGAGCATCGCTGCGGAATTCTGGACGAGACGGAACATCGTCTCCGTTTCATTCTTCTGGAAGTTGCCCGGCCTGCGGCTCTCAAGATAGAGCGCTCCATAGCAGCGGTTGAACGAGCTGATCGGGACGCACAGTGCCGAGCCCCCCGACGCTTGCGGCTCCGCCGAATGAAATCGCGGCTTGGTCTCAGCGCCGAGGTCATCGACTACCCGGATGCTGTTTGAGAGTATGACCTCGCCGACAATGCTGACGTTGCTATCGACGGTCTCCCCCACACTGACAAACGATTGCGCCCCCTTGTTCCGGACCCGTTGGATCGTCCATCCATCCTGTTTTTCATCGTAGAGTGTCAGGGTCAGGCATTCCCACGTCGCAAGCCTGTTCGCCTCATCCATGAGGGCTTCCAACACGCTGTCCTCGGTGGGTCCGGTGCCGATCCTGTCATGCATTCGGCGGATCGATGTGAGCAGCTCCGCATCGAGGAGAAGGTCGTACTTGTCCGTGTAGCTCTTGATGAGCACAGAGACAAGCTTCGTAAACCGGCCGAGCACCACGAGGGTCTCTTCTCCAAACTGATCCTCTGCGAGACTGTCGACGACCAGCACCCCCACCGGCGCAACTTCGCTTGCGCCGCTCGAGTAATAGACCGGGACACAGACAGCGGAATGGACGCCGGCGGTCGATTCGTAGTACGGCAGGAGATCCCGTTCGGATGACGGATTAACAGAGCCGACGATTTCCGGCTTTCCGGTGAGCCCGACTTTGCTCACCAGATCCACTCCCATGGGGAACCTTCGCGATTTCATGAAAAGCGTATCCCCGCTCGCCATCGACTCCAGGACCATTTCCTTCTTCTCGCTGTTCGCCCAGAAATAAACAACTGAATGCGCGAAGAAGACATCTTTCACAACGAGGAGTACTTTGTCGAGCAGCGAATGAAATTCGCTCCTTGGCTCAACATCCGTGTACGTCGTCTCCGTCTCGAAATCAAAAAAATCCGGAATATCCAACTGCCTGGTTCGCTGGCTCTTCTTGTCATTCGGCGCAGGACGCGCCGTTTTCATGGACGGCACGACGTCGGGTTCCGATTCGTCGGATGGCGCGATCTGCACGACTTTCCCTGCCTGAAAATCGTCGAACAGCAACTTCCCCGACGTCGCCAAAGAATCAGCCGGAGATACAGTCTTGCCTTCGCCTCCCTCAATTTCATCGGGAGCGGATGCGGGTTCTTCCTGTGGCTTCTTCAATACTGCATAGGTTATTGTGGCAGCCAGAAACACGATCCCACTGACTTCCAGGATCGTCGACTTTGTCACCATCCCTGCGACGAGAAACGCCAAAGAAAGACATCCCGCCAACACGGTGTACGGCCAAAGCCACTCGATTCGAAGGGATTTCAGAATTCCCAAATCATCGTCCATGGCCCACCTTCACGAAGGTTTTTGGGTTCAACGGGCTCAGACTACGCCGATAGCCATTGCTTTGACACCGGAATTTCGGATAACTTCGCAGGTACACAACCTCAAGATAGTCAAAAATTTACGATAATCCCCATGAAAAGTCAAGCAATTTGACCGAAGAACCCGGCTATCTCGTTATAGCGCAATGGGTTTTCCGTCTTCCGCTCGAGACCGGTGTTCCTGTGGAAATGGCAGAAAACCGAAATCCCGTCGGACTGCCTCATGGGTACAACCGGTACTGGCGCGAAAATTCCAAAAAAGATCTCGTGGTTTCTTCCCAGCCCGTCACGTTGTGACGAAATGCGACATCATCATGGAGCGATTGGACGAAACCGGTTGACCCGCTCAGACGTGCCAGGCCGGGGTTCATCACCGTCATGGCATTGGGGTACATTCTCGCAAGGGCGCGAAGAAGGAGCAGCCCGCATTCCGCAGGTGTGTACGACGTCGGTGCCTCAACATGCAGTCGAACGCCGAAGCACACCGAACCTGCGTGTTTCGAGGAGCCCGGTGTGAACGACGTCGGCTCCCAGCGAATCGCCGGACATTCCCTGTTCATCGTCAAAGCAAGTGCCTCCGCTTTGACAAACGGAGCCCCGACGACCTCGAACGGCGAAGAGGTCCCTCTCCCTTCAGAAACGTTTGTCGCTTCCAGGTAGCATGTCACCGGATAGACGAGGCAGGTCTGCGGGCTCGGGATATTCGGCGACGGAGCAACCCACGGCAGGCCGGTGTCCTCCCATCGCATCGTCCGTTTCCAACCCTCCATCGGAATCACGGTCAGGTCCGCCTGAATCCCCCGGGGCAGCCATCGTTCTCCGTTGATCATCCTGGCGAGCTCACCGCACGTCAGACCGTATACAACGGGGATTGGCATCATCCCCACGAACGACCGGAGCGAATCTTCCATGAGCGGACCATCAACGAGGTCCCCTCCCAGAGGATCCGGGCGATCAAGGATGACAACAGGAATGTGACGTTCCGCACCGGCCTCCATGACGAGATACATCGTGCTGATATACGTATAGAAACGCGCCCCGACATCCTGAAGGTCGTAGATCAGCAGATCGAGGGAATCGAGCATTGCTCCGCCCGGCTTTTCTGTGCGGCCGTAAAGAGAATACACGCGAATATGGGTTGCTTCGTCGATCGTATCTTGCACAGAAGCGCCGGGAGCAGCAACTCCGCGAATGCCATGTTCCGGTCCAAAGAGCGCCTTCACAGCGATGCCGCGGGCGACGAGCGCGTCAACAAGAAATTCTCCTGTCCGGAGCCGGCCGGTCTGATTCGTCACAATGCCGACACGCTTGCCGGCGAGGAGATCGAGGCGTGAACGAAGAAGGACGTCGGCTCCGGTGAGCACCTGCGCGCGCAGCACGATGGGAATGAGCATGATGACGAGAACGAGAATCGTGCCCTTGAGATTACCCAATGCTTCCCTTCCCTTTGGCAATCATCCACGCCGCGAGCGTCATGCCATCCCACAGCGAGCCGTCCACGATGTGTTGCTCGACTTCAGCCGCGCTCCATTCCACGAGCTCGAACTCCTCCGTCACGTCCGGCTCTCCGCCGACATGCCGGAGATCCCGTGCAAGAAAGATTCTGCAGATTTCATCGGTTACACCGTTATAGGGGTTGAACATCCCCACAGCGGAAATCGAAGCAGCTTCATATCCGGTTTCTTCGCGCAACTCGTGTCGTGCGGTCTCTTCATACGTCGATCCGTCCTTGACGCTTCCGCAGGGGAACTCGATGCTTTCCCGGTCGGCGAGATAGCGGTACTGATTTACCAGGAGAACGCGGCCGTCGGGAAGAAGGGGGATGATCAGGGAGGAGCCGTTCGTATGAACGAAGTGATACTCACCATGCGCTCCGTCGGGCAACTGGAAGGTGTTTAACCTGTACGACCACCAGGGGTTCGTCACGCGCACAGTACGGGTAAGCGTCGACCACTTGCGAAGAGCCATCGGGAGGGAACCCCCATTTGAATCAGGAACAGGAAAGGCCCCGCGGAACATTCCGGGGGGCCCTTCCACTCAACACGACAGGTGCTCCTACCGCATGCCGACGATTTCGCGCTCGGGAAAAAAATACGCGATCTCGATCCGGCCGTTTTCCGGCGAATCGGAACCATGGACGATGTTCTCGCCCTTGCTCGCGGCGAACTCCTTGCGGATCGTACCTGGCGCAGCGTCCTTCGGATCGGTGGCGCCGATGAGTGTCCGGAAGTCGGCGACGGCGTTTTCTTTTTCGAGGGCGATGGGAACGCATGGACCCGAGCTCATAAAGGCAACGAGATCATTGAAAAACGGGCGGCCCTTGTGCACCGCATAGAACCCGCCGGCGGTTTGACCGGAGAGTCGGACCATTTTCATGGAAAGAACAGTGAAGCCGGCGGCTTCGATCCGGGCGAGGACCTTGCCCATGAGGTCGCGTTTGACACAATCGGGTTTCAGAATTGCTAGTGTTCGTTCAATCATAGAAGGGTTCAGGCTCCAGACGATAATGTTCAGTGAGTATGCAGTCGGCTCACGCCCGCCGTTTTCGCCGCAATGCCGACGTTGCCGCCTTGCGCGTGCTCACGCGCCTGGGCCGGGACGCTGGCTTTCGTGCAGACTGGCGTTTGTGACGCAGCTTGAGAATGCGTTCCATGGTCTCGCCGAGGAGCGCGGGATCCTCAACGACGCGGATCCCCGCTGTGCGAAGCGCATCCATTTTCTCCTGCGCCGTTCCCTTGCCGCCGGATATAATCGCCCCCGCGTGTCCCATGCGTCTTCCGGGAGGCGCCGTTTGTCCCGCGATGAACCCCACAACCGGTTTCTTCACATGACCCTTGATGAATGCCGCCGCTTCTTCCTCGGCGGTCCCGCCTATCTCGCCGATCATGATGATCGCCTCGGTCCCGGGGTCGTCGTTGAAAAGTTTGATCGCATCCAGGAACCGTGTTCCGATCACGGGATCTCCCCCGATGCCGATGCAGGTCGATTGTCCGATCCCGCGTTCCGTCAGCTGCCAGACCGCCTCGTACGTGAGGGTCCCGCTCCTCGAGACGACGCCGACCTTCCCGGGTTTGTGAATGAAGCCCGGCATGATGCCGATCTTGCACAGTCCCGGCGAAATGATGCCGGGGCAGTTTGGGCCGATCAGACGGACCCCTTTCGCCGAAACTTTCTCATAGACGCGGAGCATGTCACGGGTGGGGATCCCTTCGGTGATGCACACCACCAGAGCGATTCCGGCGTCGGCCGACTCAAGCACGGCGTCGGCGGCGTAGAGCGCAGGGACGAAGATCACCGAGGCATTGGCTCCCGTCGCTGCGACGGCATCGGCCACGGTATTGAACACCGGGATCGCGTGCGTGAAGCGATCCTTGTCGTTCCCGGAATATTCCGTTCCGCCCTTTCCCGGGGTCACGCCGGCAACGACATTTGTTCCGTACTCGATCATCTGACGCGTATGAAACGTCCCCTCTCCACCGGTGATTCCCTGCACAATGAGGCGGGTCTTCTTGTCAATGAGTATGCTCATGGGAGTCTGGGTTTATCAATGAAGGTGATGTTCGAGGTAACCGGCGACGCGAAGGACCGTCGACTCGTCGAACTGCTTCCCGAGAATCTGTGCTCCGATCGGCAGGCCCGCTCCATCGGTCCCCGCAGGGACACTGATGCCCGGGATGCCGGCAAGGTTTGCCGAAACCGTGTACACGTCGGAAAGATACATGGCGAGCGGGTCGTCGATCTTCTCGCCGAACCGGAACGCCGTTGTCGGGGCGGCCGGGAGAAGCAGACAGTCGACGGTGGCGAACGCGTCGAAGAAATCCTTCTGGATCAGCCGACGAACCTTCTGCGCTTTTCGATAGTACGCGTCATAGTACCCCGCCGAAAGAACATACGTGCCGAGCATGATCCGCCGCTTCACTTCCGTCCCAAATCCTTCGCTCCGCGACTTGAAATAGTTTTCCGTCAGATTCCGGGCGTCGGGCGATCGGTATCCGTACCGCGCGCCGTCAAACCGGGCAAGGTTCGAAGAGGCCTCCGCCGTCATCAGGATATAATAGGTGGAGATCACATAGTCCGAATGGGGAAGAGAGACGTCTTCGATAATTGCACCCCCGGCGCGGAGGGTGTCCATCGTCCGCTCGAGTGCAGCGCGGATCTCGTCCTGCAGGCCTTCTGCGAACGCTTCCTTCGGCACGCCGACCCGTGTTCCCCGGAGATCGCGTTTCATCTCCGAGAGATAGTCCGGAACTGGAACGTCCGCCGAGGTCGAGTCTGCCGGGTCGTGCCCGGCGACAACCCGGAGCACGCGTGCCGCATCTTCCGTAGAGTTGGCAAACGGACCAACTTGATCAAACGAGGAGGAAAGTGCCACCAGGCCGTACCGGGAAACTCTCCCGTAGGTCGGCTTCAACCCGACGACGCCGCAAAAGGATGCCGGTTGTCGGATCGATCCGCCGGTATCGCTCCCGAGCGCGGCATGCGCCATGCCGGCGGCGACCGCTGCAGCCGATCCGCCGCTTGATCCCCCCGGGACGCGCGATTCATCCGCCGGATTCAGGACGGGGCCGAACGCGGAGTTCTCGGTGGACGAACCCATGGCGAACTCATCCAGGTTCGTTTTTCCCACGATCACGGCATCAGCCGCTTCAAGGCGCTGGATAACGGTGGCATCATAGAGCGAGACGAAGCCCTCGAGGATTTTCGAGCCGCAACTGACCCGCTCGCCCTTCATGCAGAGCACATCCTTCACGGCCACAATCATCCCCGCCAGCGGTCCGGCGTTTCCAGCGGCGATCTTCCGATCGACCGAACGCGCACAGTCGATCGCCTTGTCCTGAAACACGGAAAGGAAAGCGTTGATGCGCTTTCCTTTCTCAATGGCGCCAAGGTACTCTTCCGTCACGCGCTCGACCGAGGTGGTACCGTGTTCAAGTGCCTCCCGCGTTTCAGAAAATGTCGTATGTCGCTTCAATGCCGCTATCGATCGCTTACAGTTTTGTCGTGTTTTCGATGTCTTTCTTCACGCTGTCCATTGCCTTCCGCAGCTCGCGCAAGCCCTTCCCGATATTGCGACTGATTTCGGGAATCTTGTTCGGGCCAAAAAACAGGAAGATCAAGAACAACACCACCAGCAGCTCACCACCACCGATGTTCTCGAACATAACCCACCCCTTCCCGGACAGTCCTACGACGAGGATTTTTCTTCAATGCGACGCGAGTCCTTTGGACGGGGCGAATTCGCTTGATCGTCCTCGTTCAGCTCGCGTGATGCTTTCCGGAACTCCCGGATTCCTTTTCCCAGGCCCTGGGCAAGTTCGGGAATCTTTTTCGATCCGAAGAGCACAAGGACAATCAAAGCAATGACGAGAAGCTCCGGCATACCGATGTTACCCATGATGTTCTCTCCTTCCGCCACCAGCGGAATAGTGCACATCCCCCGTCAGCTCCACGGACTCTCCAGTGGTGCGGGAGACAAAGTCGTTAATGATTGAACGAAAAATCTTCTGCCCGTCAGTATGACCCAGATGAGGATCCGATGCACGCTCGGGATGGGGCATCAACCCGAGCACGTTCCCCTGTTCGTTGACAATGCCCGCGATGTTCTCCATCGAACCGTTCGGGTTGCTTTCCGGTGTAACGTTCCCCGACGCATCGCAATACCGCAAAACGACCTGGCCGTGATCGTTGAGCCTGCCCAGCGTCTCCGGATCGGTGAAATAATTGCCGTCAGCCGTGTGCGACCGGGATATTCAGGACTTCGCCCGGGGCGCATCCCCGGGTAAACCGCGTCGCGGTCGTCTCAACCCGCAAAGAGACATATTTGCAGACGAACCGGAGCGACGCGTTCCTCAACAGCACGCCGGGAAGCAGGCCGCTCTCCAGGAGGATCTGGAAACCGTTGCAGATCCCGATGACGGTTCCTCCCGATGCGGCGAACCGGATCACCTCTTTCATCACGGGAGAGAACCGCGCGATCGCTCCGCACCGCAGATAGTCGCCGAACGAAAACCCGCCCGGGAGGATGATCACATCCGATTCCCGGAGGTCCGCCTCCTTGTGCCAGAGGAACACCGCTTCCTGCCCCAGGATTTTTCCCGTGGCGTAATAGGCGTCGTGGTCGCAATTCGATCCCGGAAACACCACCACGCCGAATTTCACTTTCCCTTCCGCCATCACACCTCCTCGACATCGAACGTGTAGTCCTCCATCACGGGATTGGCGAGCAGCCGCCTGCACACCTCGTCGGTCGCCGTGCGCGCTTTTTCGGCCGTCGGTTCGTCGACCATCATCTCAATGTATTTTCCCATCCGGACATCATGGATGCTGCGAACGCCCATGGTGTCGATGGCATGGCGGACCGCCTTGCCTTGCGGGTCAAGAATCGAGGGACGAAGCGTAATGCGGATCCGTGAGCGAAACATCCTTCGCAGCTCCTCCGTGTTAAGGTTCAAGCCGTGTCGGTTCCACTGCCTCTTCATCAAACTTCTCATCATGTTTCAGAAGGCGTCTCGCGGCGACTGCGGCATGGCGGACGATCCCGAACGCGATGAAGAGCACAAACATCGGGAAAATCGCATAGCCGCTGGAAACGACCGCAATGATCACCGCCGCTCCGAAGGCGACAAACTTCCACGGTTCTTTCCGGAACGCGCGCTTCGACGGCCTGGGGAGCGTCTCATATTTGACTTTGCTCACCATCAGGAGCGCCAGCACGACGACCAGCCAGGGCAGAACCGTCGCCGCTATGGGATCCAGCCCGTTCCCGTCCGAGTGATAGTTCAGGACAAAGGCGGCAACGGTGATCGCGCTCGCCGGAATGGGAAGTCCCGTAAAATGATCCTTGTCGAACCCCACGAGCTGCACGTTGAACCGTGCGAGACGCAGTCCGCCGAGAATCATCAGCAACGAACTGATCAGGATGTCGATTCCCCGCGGTTCATGCGCCTGCTGGACAAACAGCTGGAAGACGATGAATGCGGGCGCAGCCCCGAACGAGACGACATCCGAGAGCGAATCGATCTCCACGCCGAACTGCGAGGCGGATTTCGTGATCCGCGCCATCACACCGTCGAGGGAGTCAAAAAGGGCCGCCAACACAATGAACCAGCACGCGGGGGTGAACTCCATGCGACTGGCATGGATGATCGCCATGAATCCACTGAACATGTTCAGAACCGTGAACAGGCTCGGGACAACGGCTCGCGTAATTCTCATCGGAGGGACCTCTGTCGCATTAGTGCCCCCGGCTCATGACACAACCGCCAACACTGTCTCCCCTGCGACCGCCTTCTCTCCCACGCGCACTTTGATTTCGGCTCCCCGCGGAATGAGAACGTCCACCCTTGACCCAAACTTGATCATTCCAAATCGCCTTCCCACGACGGCCGTGTCCCCCACGTGCAAGTCCGCAACAATGCGTCTTGCAACGAATCCTGCGATTTGTTTGAAGAGAACCTTCATGCGGGAGTTCTCAACGCCGATGAGCGTGCGCTCATTCCGGGTCGACGACTTCTCTTCGTACGCAACAATGTATTCGCCAGGGATATGCTGGAAGAAGGTAACGGTGCCAGAGATCGGGAAACGATTGACATGGACATTGAGAGGAGACATAAAGATCGACACCTGGATCCCCTCTCCCTTGAGGAATTCATCATCATGGACCGGCCGGATAAGGACAACTTCTCCGTCGGCCGGAGAAATCACAAGATTGTCGCCCTGCGGCGTCGTTCGATCAGGATCCCGGAAAAACCAAAATGTGAAGGCAAGCGCGCCAACGGCGAACAGCACGACGATAATGCGGAGCGGTTCCCATTTCAGGAACAACAGTGCGGCCGTCGAGATCGCGATAGCGATCAGCACGGCCGCGAGAAGTACATCCAGTCCATACCGCGTAAACAATTACGACCGTCTCCGCTAGGCTTCGGATTCCTGACGACAATACGGTATGATACGAATCAAGTGCCAGAAAGTCAACGAATTGGCAGATCCCGCTTCATTCTGTCGCGGGATCCCCACCCGCTTCGAGAGCATTCAGAAGCGGGTAGGCTCATTCCCACCGAAGACTTGCCGACGGATTGGAAGGCTCATCATTTGATGTGGAACTCGATCCTCCGGTTCTGAGATCGGCCCAGGACTGTCGTATTCGGCGCAATCGGGTCCTTTGAGCCGAATCCTTGTGCGGTCAGACGCAGTGCGCTGATTCCATGATCAACCAGCCAGGTCTTAACAATTTCTGCTCTTCGCCGCGAAAGCCCGAGGTTCGCCGAGGCTTTACCCAGGTTGTCCGTATAGCCGGCGATCTCGATCACGGCATCCGGGTTGTCACGCAAAGCCTGAAGAACGCGGGCCAATGTCGCTTCCGATGAAGCGCTAAGCCTCGCCGTTCCGGACTCGAAATTCACCCCTTCCATTACCATGCTCTTCCCCTTCTCGAGCCTCATGGTGGGAGTGGGCATGTCATCGCGCGGATCCAGAGGATTTGTTCCGCGACGGACTTCTTGTCCATCGGGAACCCCTCCACCATCGGTATCGGCCTTCAACGGATCTGTCTTGTACTTCCGCACTTCTTCGAAATCGGAGAGTCCATCACCATCAGTGTCCTTCTTCAAAGGATCCGTGTGATAAATCTTCACTTCTTCCCAATCCGAAAGCCCATCACCATCGGTGTCGACCTGCAGAGGTTCCGTGTGATAGATCAGGACTTCCTCGCCGTCCGACAGGCCGTCGCCGTCCGTGTCCGCTTTCAATGGATCGGTATGGTATTTGAGAATTTCGTCGCCATCCGACAGGCCATCGCCGTCCGTGTCGGATTTGAGAGGATCGGTATGATATTTCAATACTTCTTCGCCGTCCGACAGGCCGTCGCCGTCGGTATCGGTTTTCAACGGGTTGGTCTTGTAGGTTTTGACTTCCTGCCCGTCGGTAAGGCCATCATGATCGGTGTCCGGATATAGCGGGTTCGTCCCGAGGCGGCGCTCTTCCACGTTCGACAGACCATCACCGTCATCATCGTCGTTGTCTCTGTTGCCGAAGTAGAAGTTGAACCCGGCGCGTGCAGTAAATGCGATCAGGGGGTTTCCGGACCGCTGGATGTCAAGCCTGGAGTCCGCAATGTGCGCACCCACTTCGGCCACGAATGATGTTTGCCGGCCGGTGAACGCTTCCACACCGATCGCTACCGGAATGACAAAGGAATACCTGAATTTGTTGCTCGGGACATATTCATTCAGGTTCGCACGGCGTTGATACATCGTCGCGCCGATGCCAACGCTCATATAGGGCGACACAGGGTTGTCGGTGAAAGCGTACGACAACGTTGCCGCTGCCGGAAAGGAGAGAAACTTCAGGTAATCGTACGTAATAGGATAAACATCGGAGATCTTGGGAGTGGAGAGCCCGGATTTGAGCTCTTCCAAGCCCGCCTGAAAAGCGAGCGTGAGCCGTCCCGCCGTACGAAACCGAAGCATGACATCTGCGCCCGCACCGATCTTCTTTTGGTCGTACTTCGAATCCCACAGAGAAGCTCCACCCCGGATACCAAACGACCAGCTTCCCGCGTCCTTTTGAGCATATAGGAGAGAGAACGGGGACGCGATAAGCAGGACAATGGAAAATAATCGCAGACGAACCATGGGGAGTTCCTTGGAAAGTGTCTTTTGGACAGAGGGGAAGAAAGACACGTGAAGCTACTTCTTTTCGCAAGGAAATGCAATATCAAAGGAATCTTACGCAGGTCTCGTGCTCAGCGAAATCCGAAGGAATGTCGAGGAATCGATAGGAAGGATGATACATCGATCCGTTTCTACAGGGAAAATCGTTCCGAGGGCGCAGAAACGATGAGATCTATGCTTCTTTTTGAATTCCTCTTGAAGAACGCACAATGCCAATGGCAAGGCCTAAGAGTGCGCCCGATATGAAGATGAGGAGGAACTGGACGGTCCGGATGTTATCGAACCCTTCGGTGCGAGTGACCATGAATAAACTGATGAAACAGAGAACGGCGAGAGAAGAAGCACGACGAAGGTTTTTCCGGTCCATGGCGGTATGCGGGATGTGTGTGTTTGCGTGTCAATCCTCTCCATTTCCGGAGAGAGAGTCAAGAAGTTCGCCCGAGTGCCCTTCCCCTGACTGGTGATCAGGAGGAGCATCAAGCGTGAGAACATCCACTATCAGGCGATGTAATTGAATGGTGCAATAACCAACGAGCTCTTCATGTGTAGCACCGCAAATCAATTGCACCTGCAAGCCCGAAGGCATCGGCGGTTGACCCTTTGGCGCAACGTTCCATATCACCAACTCGTACTTCCGCAACCTCTTCTGGACCGAAACATGGTGGGACTCACGCATCTTCTCATGCAGGAATCCTATCGACACGCTCTGGATCGAAAACTGCACCATCACCGGCGGTGGTGTGACCTTCTACCAGCAGAATGAGCTTGTGACTTCCAGGTCATCAATCTGCTGAATGCGGGGAATTTCGTGGCGACGCAACGTATGATTGTACTCAAGTGACCGGTGGGCAGGTGCGATTGTTTTTCTCATCCTGGATACACCTGCCCGCTCCGAATCATCCGGAGCGGGCATGAGAAGAGTCATCCTATATGACGCGGGAACGGGGTCACTTTGGTGCAACATTCAAGACCTTGATGTCAGGTTTGCCGATGACTCCGGCCTTCTCCATGACTTCTTTCAACTTCGGACTCGCTGTAAATGCGGTTGCAGCAGCAGCGCTCGGGAATTCCCCGATGACGCTCACCATATTGGGATTGTTCACATCAGCATAGACGCCCCATACTTTGAATCCTGCACTCTTCCGGTTGGATTCGTCAGCATCATACCCTTTCCGCCAGGCGGCATAGTCCTTCACCTCGTGGGTAATCACGACTATGACTTTGGCCGCCTTGCCAGATTTCATCATCATATCCTGGGCGGACGCGCCGATGACGAGGCTGAGCATCAAAACTACGGTGAGAAAAAAGGATTTGGCCATATATTGTGGCCTCCTTCGTGATAGTGATGGATTGGTGGAGCTTGGAAGACCACAGGATGGGGCACCCGGAGAGAGACTCGCGCGAACAGCAGGGGTCGATCTTCAGAGAATTCGCATGGGCCTAGTGGGACTACAACTCATCGAAGACAAAGATAGTTCCAAAGCGTTTTATACAAAGAAAGAAATCGTTGGCCCGTTGAGTCGGGCGTGCATCCTCATTTCAGCAAAATCATTGGCCTTGATGCTATGGAATTCCCTTCACTCAGGCGATAGAAGTACACTCCGCTCGACAGTTGAGATCCGTCAAATCGCACTTCATGGGTTCCTGATGTCTGTTTTTCATTGACGAGAACCGCCACTGCACGCCCGAGAACATCATAGACTTCGAGCCGTACCTCGCTGTTCCCTGGTCCCTGGGCCCTGTCCCCTGCTATCGTATATCGAATGATCGTGCTCGGATTAAACGGATTGGGATAGTTTTGTTCTAGCGCGAACGTATGCGGTACGGGAACATCTGCCACGCCGGTTGGCATCCCCGAACCCCGCATCGCAATGCCCGTAGGATACGACACCGAATCGGCGGGTTGATCGCCCAAAAGTGTTACCGGATTTGATCCACTCAGGTTCGCTTTCTTAATCTTGCCGTGTCCGTTTCCCCCGAGTTCGGTCCAGACCATCAGACTGTCTTTGGGATCGATGACCAGATATTGTGGTGAGCCGAGACCGGACACCAGAGTCGTTGTTGTGGTTCCGTCCAGCGTGGCACGTCGTATCGCATGACTGTTGGCTTCGCTCCAAAAGATCCTCCCGCCGGCGACATCGAGCGCAATTCCCACCGGCCCTGCAAGCCCGGTCAGGAAATTCTCCGGGTTTGAGCCGTTCAGTGCGGACCGAGATATCACGCCGGTCCCAAAATCCGCCCAGTACATGGTGTTCGCATCCACATCAAGCGCGATGCCCCGCAAATTCTGCGGCGCGTTCGGTGGGTAGGAGACAAGTGTTTCCTCGCCGGTGCCGTCGAGATTGGCCCGTCGTACGCTGCACCCCTCGGAGATGCGCGAAGTGGTCCAGTAGACTTTTCCGCCGAGAGTGTCGAGTGCCACCCCCTGGAAGGAAGACTCACCCTCGCCATTCGGCAGCGTATCAAAGCGGGAGAATGTCTGAGAGGCAGAGAACAGATGGGCCCCTTCGTACACGCCGGAAGCCCAGAAGAGACGGGAGAGTATTCCGTTGAGCGCAAGGCCATGCGGCAATGTGCCCGGCCCGACTGACGACGTCGTAAGTCCCTTGCCATCAATATCCATCATACGGATATTCGGCGAGGGATATGAGGCCTGGACCCAATACAGCTGTTGCGCATCGACCGCTTCGGCGCACACCAGGCCCGCTACAGCGAGAGCAAGCAATCGTACATTCTGTCTCATGGTGTTCGTGACCTCCGTTCCCCTAGGAGCCGTTTGCCTCTGGTTGAGGCAGATCATTCGCAGCGGGAGTTAATTTCTCGCAGGGAAAACACCCTGAGTTGCGATAATGTATTTCAACCCGAGGTACGGTTGAAGATTGTTGTGTGGCGCTCCTCCTCCCGCGATCCCAACCGCGCTTGCGGACCCCACTGCATTCGGCGATCCGGCGTAGAGCGGAACCTGAGCAGCGTCCCGCGCCGGCAGATTGCCGGCAGGATGAGAGGATATTGCAGCTCCGCTGTCCGCCATCACTGCGTGAGTGTGAGAGGGCATTTCGGCGATCGTGAGCACATGGCTCGACTCTCCGCCCATTTCCCCTTCGATGTAATCGGAACGATCCGGGCCCTGCCCGGCTCCGATCGGGACACGATCGCGCAGATCCGGGAGGGCGAACGTCGACTTCCCGTCTCCGCCATACGTTGTGCCGAGCAATGAAAAGAGGGCGGTGTTCTGCGAGATGGAAAGGAGCTGGCCATTGCAGTCGGCGAATCCGACCGGGGCAAAGTTATAGGGGACAAGATAAATCTCGCCAAGAATAGCCTGTCCTCTCGCTTCATTCCGGCCGCCGATCATCAATCCCAATCCCAGGAGCACCAGTGGAAGTAAACCAATGGGTCGTCGCATCTGGTTTCGTGTTTTCGATGCCGCGTTCACACTCTTTTCCCTCATGAGCGCCTCCAGTCGTTTTCAGTTCCGAGATGGGAAAATTCCCTGCAGGGCGATGATGTAATGCACGACAATGAACGGCATCCTGTTTTCGTGCGGCTGCCCTGTGCCTGCCTGCCCGACGGCTGCAGGGTTCATCACCACTGTCGGGTTAGCTCCATAGCGAGCGGCACCACCAGGATCCCTGGCAAACACTGCGCTATCGGGAGCGACAAGGCTTCCGACAGCACCACTCACGTTAAGTTGATGGGTGTGCGCGGGCATCTCGTTGGTGGTAAGGGCATGCGTCTCCTCGCCTCCCATCGCACCAAGCGTGATAAGTGTCCCCGCATCCATTGCCACGCGTCCCCGCAAATCCGGCAGGGCAAATGTCGTTCGTCCGTCTCCCCCGTATGTCGTGCCGAGCAGGGAGAACAGTGCCTGATTCTGGTTGATCTGGAGAAGCTGTCCATTGCATTGCGCGAAGCCTTTGGGCGCGAAATCAAACGCTACGGCAAAGATCTGTCCGAGATATGGCTGTGAGGCACTCTGCGCGTGGGCCGCTGTCGCACAGACGAGAAGACAGGCAAAGGCCTTCACGCATTTGCTCGCATGCTTGCGAAGCACGATCTCCCGAATCACCATGGGCATGAGCAATTCCTTTCGTTCCACTTCACGGGCACAGGCGTTTTTTTGGTCGACGTCAGTTTTGTGACGGGAATATGCCGTTGACGGCAATGATATACCGAATCGCAAGGTAGGGCTTCACATTGTTGTGGGGCTGGTTTCCGCCGGTGCTGGAAAGCGCCCCGCTACGCATCACACCAACCGGATTGGAGCCAAATGATGGGACGCCATCAGGAGCATCGGCAGGCAGAAGTCCGGTGGGAGAATCAGAGCTGCCGGAGAGAGAGTCTGCGAGGAGAGCGTGTGAATGCGGAGGCAATTGATCCTGCGTTAGTGTCACCGTCTCCATGCCTCCGGTCTCACCGATGAGGTAATTTGATAGTCCCTGGCCCTGCCCTGCACTGATAATCACTCTTCCGCGGAGATCCGGGAGGGCAAATGTCTGCTGTCCGTCGCCCCCGTAGGTTGTGCCGATTAGACTGAAGAGCGGCGAATATTCTGAGATGGGAAGGATCTGGCCTTCACAGAACATCCAACCGTTCGGGGCGAAGGTACCGGCAAACATCTCGATTTGACCGAGGAAGGGTGTCTGGGCGGTGGCGCTCCCGGCATACAGAGTAACTGCGCCGAATACGAGGATCGCACAGAACCATTGCGGGGATGAGACAAATGGCTTCGATCTCATTGTAGCCTCCGATCTGCATTGGCAATCGCCGCGGTCTTCAACAGAGACATCGTCATGCACTCAACGCCGCGTAAGCACTCGATGGTTCCTGGAAGTGGTCCCCTTCTCCAAGGCTTGCGACTATTGTTGGCCCACCTCCCCGCTCCGGGGAATACATCCGACTGGTTCGAATTGCAGCGTAGATATCCTTCAGATGTACCATTCCAAAGGCTCGTACGAAATCGAAGAGTCGAATCGAAAGGAAGTACGGTGGGCCGAGGTCGGGATTAAGGTCGGACAGGGTTCGTTGATCTTTCAGCGGAAATGGTCACTTTGACTCTGCTTCCAGGAATTGCCCCGTCGTCGAGTAGCTAGACGGCAGACTCTGGAGAGTCTTCGGGGTTTCGAATTCTGCGCTCCTCCTTCCGCTTCTTCCCTCTTTTGCCAAGTTCGCATTCAGAGGTGAAACAGAAATCCCACACCGTCGCTGATGTGGGATTCGGTTTTCGTATCACGTATAGATTGACTTACTTCAAAAGCAAAAGACGTTTCGTCTGCATGAAATTCCCCGTTTGCAGTCGGTAGAAGTACACGCCGCTTGGGAGATTCGAGCCGTCGAATTTGACCTCGTAGCTCCCTGGTGATTTCGGTTCGTTCACCAGCACTGCCACTTCCCGGCCGAGAAGGTCATACACGACCAGCGTGACATGTCTGAATTCAGATATCTGATATCCGATTTCTGAACTCGGATTAAAGGGGTTGGGGTAGTTCTGTAACAGCGCGCTGGTCTTCGGGATGGGGTTGCCCTGGAAGGAGACCCCGCTTGTTGCTGCAGTATCGACTGCGTACGAGTACCAGCTTTCATTGCCATTGATCATGTTGTCGTTCACAATTGTGGATTCCAACTCATTGGCAAGACGATACGATCTGTCGTACACTGTTACGGCAATGGTATCGGTGATGGGAACTCCTGCCAGGATGCACGATGTATCATTCCCTGCATCGACAACGTGAGCGAACCCGTATCCGGTGGGTTTGCCATAGTACACGTGATATCCGGCAATATCCGGCTCCGGGTTATGAGTCCACGATATCTTTGTCTGTCCTGCGCCGATGTTTGTCTTCCGTACGTGTGCGGGTGGCGACACCGGAGCTGCTGTGTCGGGGGTGGTCAGGTAGGGACTGTAATTCAAGACAGCCTGGCTACCATTGTCGAACCAATCATAGATCTTCGTTTGGACTCCCGCATCGTTTGACGTTCCCCACCAGTTGTTCGTTGCGTCAACATCCCCGCTGCCTTGCGCATTGCCATTATAGAGTTCATAGAATGCTGCATTGCTCAGGATGTTGTTGCTGTCAAGAAGTGAATGTGTATCAACACAGATTGCTCTGTTCAGCGGGTTGTCGTACCCGGTGTTGGTATTCCATGCGATGGTATTCAGCCTGATCGTGCCATTGTAGTCAGTCAGAACGCCGGCATCGTCCGTTGCGGAGTTTCTGATGATCTGATTATTCAGTATAGACTGACTGGAAAGACTCCAGACACCTCCCACGATGCCGAGTGCGCTATTGTCGGAGATGACATTATTGGATATCGAGGCATCGGACCCCCCGTAGGCGAAGAAACCACCGACGCGGTTTGCCGTATTATTGGCGATGACATTGCCGGATACTGCGGATGTGCCGTTATACACATACAGACCGCCGCCGTCATCCGCGGCGACATTGCGCATAATGATGTTGTTGGTTATGGGCGATGAGCTCACGCCGCCCAACCCGCTCGCGATCCCACCCCCGTTCCCTCCAGTCGTGTTGTCGGTAACGATGTTGTTGACGATGATTGCTGTCCAGTACATGTTGCAGATGCCGCCGCCATCTGATAACGCACTATTTCCAGTTATGGTGTTACCTGACACCAGCGTCGTGCCGGTGCCGGAGATGTGAACGCCTCCGCCGTAATCAACGGTAGTATTCTCGCTTATGGCACAGTTGGTGATTTTCAGGCTGGCGGAGAGGTTATATCCTCGAATGCCTGACGCGCTATTGTTTGCTATGATGCAATGATCGATGAACGGATGTGCATTATCCAATCGCACGGCACCGTTCTCGGTTACATTGGCGCCTCCGGCATATTGGATCCTGCAATACTGGAGAATGCTTCCACTAAGGTAGTTGCCGTACATGTCATTCTCGAATACCGCATCAGTACTTCCATCACCGAAGTAGATATACCCCCACGCGCCGGCGGTGTCCACGGTATGAGAGGTAAAGGTGATGTTGTTATCGCTTGTCCCCCGAGCCAGCAGGGTCCCGTCTATTTGCATGGACAACGCACTGTCAAACTTCACAACTACGCCCGGTTCCAGGGTGAGGGTGACTCCGCTTTGCACCAGGACATTGCCGGTAACGATATAGGGACTGTGCGCCAGTGCCCATGTTGTATTGGTCGATACAAGCCCGCTCACATTGGTTTGCGCCTGCAACAGGCTTCCCGTCAGCCCCAAAATGAACATTCCCACAACTGACCATAACGTTTTCATTGTATCCGTCTCCACTCTGTGAAACATCGCAGAGAAAACTGCGGTCGAATTGTTCATGGGCGTTGTGCGGACTTGATATGAGAGGCCCCGTGCATCGGTGAAAGAGAGCATGTCTCCGGATTGGCTCTGTCACTCGTCTCGATGGGGATACGCCCGCCGGTTGAACTGAAGAGCGGGCGTGCTTGTATCAAGAATGGCGCAGCTCGACATGAATGTTGTCGGATTGTCACCCGCACGCATCGTGCCACCGCAAAACACTGGGTTATGAAGGCCAAAGGGTTCATGGTGGATGCGTACCTCCCGGAATTTCAACCACGTGGATAGGCGTAGCCAGACGTACACTGAAACCGATGGCGGTCATTCGAATCTAATGCGTCCACCAGGGCAATAAAAAAATGGTCTACGTTCTGAGTGTAGACCACTTCACTGTTGTACCGACGATAGGGCCGCAAGATTCGATCCTTAGGAACCCCTTGTGCATATTCAGCATTTGCACATTTCGAATCTCTTGACACCACGCTTTTGTTGTAGGCCGGCACGTGATGTGGTCTAGACAAAGAAGCCGGAATCTCTTCCGGCTTCAGGGCGGTCTTCCTCAGAATGGCTGACAACTTCTGTTGCAGATCGCTCTCACCTCAACAACAAAAGCCTCTTCGTCTCCACAAACGAGCCGGCCTGGAGGCGATAGAAGTACACTCCGCTCGCAAGATTCACACCGTCAAATTGAACGGTGTAAGTTCCGGGGTTCTTCACCTCGTTCACCAACGTTGATACCTCCCTGCCCAGAACGTCGAACACTTTGACAATGGTCAATTGTTTATTGGCAATTGTGTATTGAATCTCTGTCGTAGGGTTGAAGGGGTTGGGGTAATTCTGCGACAAAGAGCAAACTGCAGGGACGGTCCCACTTTGAGACGCGGCGCCTGAAACTAAGAGCTTACGGAGAAAGGTGTAGCTGTACCCGGGGTCGAGATGATAGGAGTTCCCTGCGCTATCAGATACAACATATATCCCCCCCCGCGTGGGAAGGTCAGTGGGCGTCCATGCAGAATTGAGCCACTGGTAGGACCAAAGCGAAGCCAAATTCCCTTTTGCATCAAAGGTGTATGTGTAGCGCCAAGTATTTACCCATTGACCGCTCGACCAAGATTCATACAAATGGATGAGCATATTTCCGTTTTCATCATAGGTGTATGTCTCGCGTGCACCACTCACCACTTCACCGATCGACCAAACCTCGTCCATATCGGTGAGCACATATCCGTTTGGATCATAGGTGTACGTTTTGCGCGAATCGATCACCCATTGACCGTTCCACCAGGATTCGTACAAATGAGTGAGCATATTTGCGTGTGCATCATAGGTATACCTTTCGCGCCCACTGTTCCCCCACTGACCGTTCGTCAATTGTTCAAACAAAGCAATGAGCGTGTTTCCGCTTGCATCATACGTGTACGTCCAGCGCTCACTGTTCCCCCACTGACCGTTCGACCAGTATTCGTACAAATGGGTGAGCATGTATCCATTTGCATCATAGGTGCGCGTCTGGCGCCCAATGTTCCCCCACTGACCGGTCACCCATTCTTCATATAATGAGATGAGCGGATTTCCGTTCGCATCATAGGTATACGTCTCGCGCCCACTGTTCCCCCACTGGGCGTTCGCCCATGATTCGTACAAATAGGTGAGCATATTGCCGTTAGCATCATAGGTGCACGTCGCGCGCGAATCATTCATCCATTGACCGTTCCACCAGGATTCGTACAGATGGGTGAGCAGATTTCCATTGGCATCATACGTGTACGACGAGCGCGTACCACCTGCCATTTGGCCGTTCGACCACGCTTCGTACATAGAGGTGAGTATATTTCCGTTTGCATCATAGCCGTACGTATCGCGCCAATTGCTCACCCATTGATTTACCCCTTGCACCTTCGAGCAATACTCGTACAAATCTGAAAGCATATTGCTGCTTGCATCATACATATTAGTCTCGCGCATTGTATCCAGCCAGAGACCACCCCTCGCACTCTGCGTCACATCGGTTGTTTTTTTTGCATTAGCGTTGAAAGCACACAGATGCCTCGTCGTGTCGGATGTGCTGAGAACAATCACGGTGTCAATAACATAGAATTGTGATTGTGCTGAAGATATCTTCTTTTGGGGACCGCGTCGTTGTTGGATGCCGTTTGCGATGATCATCCCAGCGGCGAATGACGATTGCACATGGCTCACTCGAGGAGAATCAAATCGCCGTCCATATTCCGGCTTCAATCGATGTGAAATGACAGGCCCCGACATTCCATCGGGCGAACTTTGGAGGGTCTTCGTACCAATGAACGGATGGTGTGGATCCTGCTGGTGGTTAAAACCGTTTGTCTGAAGCCCCCGAGCAGAGACAAAAGGACAAAGCAGAACGGTGGCAAGTGCGAGACAGAAGGCTTGAGTTCTCATCTTGTTTTCCTTTCAACGCAAACGCCGTAGGAAAGGACTGACTGGAAGGAAGACAATGAAGAGAATGGACATTCTGACTCCTCCATCGAGTAAGAAGCTGAATGTGTTGAATCGGAATGAGCGGAGCGGGATGGCTTACGCCAGCACGTTGTCGTGGTGCGTCCTTCGGCTTCGCTCGTTCGTTCAGGGCGAGGTTACTTCGGGGGAACTACTTCAGACTCCATCGCGGCTCTCCCCTGGCTTATCAAGCCATCGGGCGCCAATGTTTCTGTGGGGCAAACATATCACTCGCCATCTCCAAAAGCAAACGCTGCCGCCCGGGTCTGAGCAGTGAGGAGTTTCTGCAGTGAATTGTGTTGATAAAACGGTGTACAACCGTTGACGAAGCGGGGGGGCGGCCTGGGTCAAACCACGTTGACACTTTCGAGGGAAATGCGTAAATTATGTGTCCTTTTACATGTTTGCCCCGTCGTCTAATGGCAAGACGGCAGACTCTGGATCTGCTTATCGAGGTTCGAATCCTTGCGGGGCAGCGAAATTTTAAATTTTAGATTTTAGATTTTAAATTTTTTTGAGGGGGAGCGGCTAATTTCTGCAGAATGAATTGAGAGCTGTGGCGACTGAGAATTAGCTGGTCGCAACTCTCCTTCAACTTTCCTATGCCGCTTTTCCAAAAATCTAAAACTTAAAATCTAAAATTTAAAATTTCGGGGCCTTATCGTCTAACGGTTAGGACGGAGCCCTCTCAAGGCTCAAATACGGGTTCGATTCCCGTTAAGGCTACTTCCATTCCGACCGAACTTAGCGAGCCGCCAAAGGCGGCGAAGCTAAGTTCGTTGTCGGAATGAGAATCCCGCGAGCGTAGCGAGCGGGATATCCCGGCACTTTTTCCCCCTCCTGTTTTCCTCGCACCAGATCCAAAAACCCGGCATAGAGGTTCTCCGCCTTCGTCTGGAAAACGACTCCGGCGGACTTCGGATTCCCGTTAAGGCTACTTCCAAAATGACCCCACCCTCAATCCATCGCCGCAACCCTCGCTACACCGGCACCCGTTGAACGCTTCCGGTAGAAGAGTATAGGAATGATACACAAAAGCGTAATGATCGCCGCGACAAAAAAGTCATCGTCGACGGCGGAGACAAATGCCTGCAGCTGTAAATGGTAGTCGAGCAGTGCACCTGCGCGCACCGTGGATGACGCGACATTCCCCCCTATCGCGGTCTGTGCAAACCGGGTCAACCCGAGGAGAACGGTCTTTGCTTCGGGCGAAGCGGCCACGACGGACTCTCCATAGATGCTCGTGTGAAACGACGTCCGCATCGTGAGGAGCGTTCCCATAATCGCAACGCCGAACGATCCGCCGATCTGCCGGAGGACATTGAACAAACCCGACGCTTGCGCCATTTTCTCCCGGGGGATGTCCGAAAGGGAAAGTGTGCTGAGAGGGGCGAAAATGAATCCCATCCCCACACCCCGGATATAGAGCGAGAGCATGATCGTCGACGTCTCCGAGAACAGCGAAAGGGTCCGATTGATGAAAAGACTGAGGGACATCATGATGATCCCGAAGAAGGCGAGATACTTCGGATTCACCTTGTCGGAGAGCTTTCCCGCCACCGGACCACTTATGGCCATGATCAACCCGATCGGCAGGAAAAGAGAGCCGGCCTGGTACGCCGTGTAGCCGAGCGCATTCTGCAAATAAAGCGGGAGGAGGAACGTGCTCCCGAACATCCCCATTCCAAAAATGAAGAGGATCAGGTTCCCCATGCCGAAATTGTAATGCTTCAACAGCGAGAGGTCGACAAGCGGATGGCGTATGGTCAGCTCGATGATCAGGAATACGATCAGCGCCACGATCGCGATGGCAAAGCACGAGAGGATGAGCGGCGATGTCCAGCCGCCAGTATTCCAGTCGGCATTCCCGTCGGAGAACGCGATAAGAAGAAAGGTCAGGAAGGTCGCGACAGACAGAAAGCCGGCGAAGTCAAACGGCGACTTGTTCGCACTCTTGTACTCGCGCTGAATGACATACGTCGCGAAGACTCCCAAAACGCCCACCGGGACGTTAATGTCAAAGATGGAATGCCAGGCGAAGTTGTCGATCAGGTAGCCGCCGAGCGTCGGTCCTAGAGAGACCGAGGCCGCGGCGGAAACAGTCCAGAAGCCTAATGCCGCTCCCCGTTTTTCGGGAGGGAACTCTCTCGTGATGATCGCCATGCCCACCGGCATAAGCAGGCCGCCTCCCAACCCCTGCACAACGCGGAACAGGACCAGCGCGACTTCACTCCATGCGAGCGAACAAAGAAGCGAGCCAAGCGTGAACAAGCCGAGTCCGAGCGCGTAGGTGAGCTTGTGTCCAAAACGATCTGCGACCCAGCCGGATGTCGGAATGGCGACTGCGAAGGCCAGCAAATAGCCCGTGGCGACCCATTTCACTTCGTCCACGCCGATGCCGAACGTGGCCATGATCTTCGCGAGCGACACATCGACGATCGTCGCATCAAGGACGACCATGAATGTTCCCATCATCACGTTGGCAAGCACCACCCATTTGTAGCTGGGATGCGATTTGTCCAGCATCGAATTCGGGCTGCCGTTCAATCCGTTCTCGTTGAAAAGCGACTGTTTCATACTGCCTCTTATCCCTTCCATTCAGGCATGATCGCCTGTCACCTAAAACGCGCCGCCTGTCGCCGCGGTTCCTCTCCGCCTGACCCATCTGCCAGCTCCCGTTTCGATGGCGCGACCGCCGATTTCCCGATCGTTCCGGTACAGAACGAAAACCTGCAGAACGGTGTTTAAAAAGCGTTCTCCTTCGCGGACAATTAACCACTTCTGGAGTGCGCATGTCCATCCGACCAATCAAACGCCTCATCAAGTCAAAGCCGACATTAGAAGGTGCAGGCGTTCATCTTCGGCGCGCGTTCGGATTCGGCAATACGACGGAGTTCGATCCGTTCCTTCTTCTCGACGACTTCCGCAACGACATCCCCGAAGACTACCTCGCAGGGTTTCCGTGGCATCCGCACCGGGGGATCGAAACGATCACCTACGTTCTGGCCGGGACGGTGGATCACGGCGACAGCATGGGAAATCGGGGTACGATCGCTTCCGGGGATGTGCAATGGATGACAGCAGGGAGAGGAATTATCCATCAGGAAATGCCGAAGGGCGATCCTGCAGGACGCATGCATGGCTTTCAGCTCTGGGCGAACCTCCCATCATCGTTGAAGATGACGGAGCCGCGTTATCAGGAGGTGAAAGCGGGAGAAGTACCGGAAGTTACGGAAGATGATGGCACGCGGGCGAGGATCGTCTGCGGGTCGTTCTGGGGAAAAAAGGGTCCCGTGAAAGGGATCGCGGCTGACCCCATCTACCTCGACGTGTCAGTCCCACCGAGGAAACGACGATCACTCCCCGTGGAGACAACGCGTCATGCGTTCGCGTATGTCTTTGCCGGATCAGGAAAATTCTGCAATGCCTCGGCTCCTCTCTCGGTGCCAACGGAAGCCGTCGGTTGGGCGGACACTGCCCCACCCCTGGACGCAGACAATCGTTCCCTGGTCCTCTTTGACAGCGGCGATGAGGTCGTCGTGCAGGCCGGGGATGAAGGCATCCGGTTCCTCCTTGTGTCAGGCAAACCGCTTGAGGAGCCGGTTGCCTGGTATGGTCCGATCGTCATGAACACGCAGGAACAGCTCCAGCAGGCGTTTGAGGAGCTTCAGGAAGGAACATTCCTCAACAAAAAGGATCAATAGACGATAGTCGATGGACAGTGGACAATGGTCAACCGTGTTTCCTGTTACCATCATCGGTTGGCCGCTGACGACGATCTCCTCATTCAGTGACCTGCGGCCGGCTCTTTGCTCGCCTTCGTAAACGAGAGACCCACCACCATCGCAGCGAGGACGGCATACGCGAGCGCAAATTGGTACGGCACCGCCCGTGCCAGTCCTTCAAGAGTCCATGGAAGGTACATCACTCCATCCGGCGACGAGGAGTGAATGACACCAAAAAATGTCAACACGGCAAGGACTGCCAGATAGGCCGCAGAGCGGACCAGCCGTCGATCGATCATCTCCGCAGTGAATGCCCCCCACAGCATACCCGTCACAATAAAACCATTGCCGAGCGCCACAGTCACCAGCATTTCCGGTAATGCCCTTCCGGGAAGAGTAAGGAGCTGTTGAAAAACCGCAGGAGGGACAATGTCCGGGGTGCCATACTTGATCGCGAGCAGGCGCGCCACCGTGGGAAAAAAAGCAAACGCCACGGCCGGCGCGTGCCGGGCAGGACATGCCTGGAACGACTGCACCATGATGTCAATCGCGACGAAGACGAGGATCGGAGCGAGGACGGCCCGCGGGATCAGTTCGATGATGAAGGAGACAAATCCGAGCACCCCTCCCAGACCGATGAAGACACCCGTCAAGAGCGTGTAGCCGGCGCGCGAGCCCATCCGTTTGTATGCCGGCTGTCCAATATACGGCGTCGATTGGGCGACACCACCGGTTATCCCTGCGAGCAGCGTGGCAATTGCCTCGGTCAAAAGAATGTTCCGGGTGCGGTAATCATCGCCCGCAACGCGCGCGCTCTCTGTAGTATTAATCCCTCCGACCACCGTAAGAATTCCGAAGGGAATAGCGATCGGAAGATATTTCAGCGCGGGGATTATTCCCTGAAGAAAATCCAACGTCGGGACCGGAATCCCGATGTGAAACTCGATCGGAGGCGCTCCGGCGAAGGTCCCCCCGATTACCCCGGACGGACCGAGAATATAATAGAGTGCCGTTCCGATGGCGACCGAACCAAGAACGCCGGGAAGCCTCCCCGGGAGCCTGATTGACGCGACGAGCGAATAGAACACCAGACCCAGGGCGACAAGCCCGACCACAGGCATGCCGAAAATATCGAGCAGTGGTATGGTACCGATCAGCGCCAGCCCGATCCCCGCCAGCGATCCCAGGAGGCCTGCCTGAGGGACGATCTTCTGCACCCAGCCGCCGATGAACGAGAAAATCACTTTCACAACGCCGATCATGACCATCGTCGCCATACCGATATACCAGGTCATCATCGCGGCATCCCGCTCGTTCATCCCTCCGGCTTTCAACCCGACGAACGCCGGGCCGAGCACCACCAGCGCAATCCCGATGGTTGATGGCGTGTCGAGACCGAGCGGCATTGCCGTCACCTTCTGGTTCCCGGTCTTCTTCGAGAGCCGGAACGCCATCCACGTATACACCAGGTCCCCGAACAACACGCCGAACGCCGTGCCGGGAAACATGTGGCCATAGACAATGTCCGCAGGATACTTGAAGACAACGATGAGAATCCCGGCGAGAAATGAGAGGACGGTGACGTTGTCGATCATCAGGCCGAAGAACCCGTTGAGATCGCCGAGGACGAACCAGTGGTATTTTTTCATTGTCGATTAGAGGTCAATGAGGAACCCGCGGGGTGTGAACAGCATCATGCGAGAATGCCGGCGATTGCCGCCGTCATCCATGTCGCAATCGTCCCGCCGATGACGGCTTTCATTCCGAGCTTCGCAATGTCCGCCCGGCGGTTCTCAGCCAGCGGGCTGAGCCCGCCGATCTGAATCGCGATCGAGCTGAAATTAGCAAAGCCTGCGAGGGCGTACGTGGAGATGACGATCGCTTTGCTCGAGAGCTGCCCGGCCCCCACCATATCCGCCATCCGGAGATACGCGACGAATTCATTCAGGACCAGTTTGATGCCCATGAGGCTGCCGACATTCAGAGCATCCTTCCACGGCACGCCGATGGCAAATGCGATGAACTGGAACACCAGTCCGAACAACAGTTCGAGCGACAGCGGCCGGCCGAAATTGGTCTGGCAGGCAGCATTCAGTCCGCTGACGTCGCCGAACCATCCAAGGACGAAGTTGATCAATGCAATCAGCGCGATGAAGGCAAGCAGCATCCCTGCCACATTCAACGCGAGCCGCACACCATCGCCTGCACCTCCCGCCGCCGCTTCGATGACGTTCGAGTAGGCCTTCTCGAGCTTCACTTTCACCGTCCCCATCGTCTTCGGCTCATCGGTCTCGGGGAGAATCATCTTCGCAACGACCATCGTAGCCGGACCGGCCATGATGCAGGCCGCCAACAAGTTCCCCGCGAAATGGACCTGCGCCTGGTCCAGCGGCGTCGACTGGGACTTGCTCAGCGCGACAGCAAGCATCTGGACATAGGCGGCAAGAACACCACCGGCGATGTGCGCCATCCCGCTGGTCATCACCGTGTACAGTTCAGACTGCGTGAGTGTTGCCAGGTAGGGACGGATCACCAGCGGGGCCTCCGTCTGCCCGATGAAGGTGTTCGCGGCCACGTCAAGGGACTCGGCGCCCGACGTTTTGAGCAGCCGGGCCATCACCCACGCGATCCCCTGCACCACGCGTTGCATGATCCCGACGTAGTAGAGCACCGCCATCAGGGAGGCAAAAAAGATGATCGTCGGCAACACCTGGAACGCAAAGAAGAAGCCCAGGCTTCCTTCGCCTGATCCCTTCGCGAGATTGCCGAACACGAACTGCGCCCCGTCGCCGGCGAACCCGAAAAGGAACACGAAAAATTTGCTGATCCCGTTGAAGATCTCCCGCCCGACGTCGGTCCGGACGACGAGGAACGCAAAGACGAACTGCATCGCAATGCCCGTCAGCACGAGGCGCCAGCTGATCGCTTTCCGATTCGAGGACAGAAGAAATGCGAGGAAGGTAACGATCCCCAGGCCAATGATGCCCCGAAGAATATCCATACGGCGTTATCCGTGATTGAGTTGAACGCCTTCCATCCGCCCCACAACGGCGGTGGCGAGACAGTTTCCCACAAGGTTGATTGCGGTCCGTCCCATATCAAGAATCTCGTCCACTCCAAGGATCACCGCGACTCCTTCCAGGGGAAGGCCGTAGGTCGCCAGCGTTCCGGCGAGGATCACCAGGGACGCCCGGGGAACCCCGGCTACGCCCTTGCTCGTCAGCATCAGCGTGAAGAGCATCAGGACCTGCGTCCCGATCGGCATAGTAACACCTGCGGCTTGTGCGACGAAGATCGCTGCGAGGGACAGGTACAGCGTGCTCCCATCCAGATTGAAGCTGTACCCGGTCGGGAGGACAAACGCGACGATCCTTCGGGGAATTCCGAACGCCTCCATATTTTCGAACGCCAGCGGGAGGGCCGCCTCGGAGCTCGTCGTGGAAAAGGCGATGATCGCCGGTTCCTTCACCGCATTGAAGAACCGTCGGAGGGGAATTCCTGAAAAGTAGGCGATCGGCAGAAGCACAAGGACGATGAATGCCGCCAGAGCGATATACAGCGTAAGGATCAGCAAGCCCAAATTCACGAGGACACCGAGTCCCCGGTGCCCCACGGTAAAGGCGATTGCCGCTCCGACCCCGATCGGAGCATAGCGCATGACGATGCCTGTCATCTTGAACATCGTCGACGCAACACCGTCGAAAAACGACAGGACCGGCTTTCTCCGTTCGTCGGGAACAAGCGCGAGCGCAATCCCGAAAATTGTCGCATAGACGACGATCTGCAGCACTTCACCGTTTGCCATCGCCTCAACAATGCTCTGCGGGACGATATGCGAAACGATATCTGTAACCGATTGTTGCTTCACGGCGACCTCGGCGGTCTGTGCCGCCACCTGGAGGTTTACACCGTCGCCCGGACGGATGAGGTTCACCGCGATCAGCCCGATGACGAGAGCGAGGGTCGTGACAATCTCAAAGTAGACCAGGGCTTTGATGCCCATGCGCCCTACCTGCTTGAGATCGCCATGACCGGCAATACCGACGACAAGGGTCGAGAATATCAGCGGCGCGATAAGGCTCTTGATCAGCCTGATGAATATGGTGCTCAGCGGTCGGAGAGATATGGCAAGGTCAGGTGCATACCAGCCGGTGAGCAGGCCGAGACCCATACCGACAAAAATCAAATGGGTGAGAGAGGGTCGGAATCGCACGCACGCTCAGGAAGATGAAGCGGTGGACGGATGGAATTCGGAGGAGGCAAGATACCGAGGATTTCTGATTAGCGCAAGCGAGGGTGCGGACGGGGGCTCTCCGTGGAAAACCCCCATGCCAATGCGCAAGGACTCACTTGTACTTGACGGAACAGCCGTACGCCCTGCTCGAACTGATGGGGACCGGCTTCCCGGCGAGAGCCGCATCGAGGACCTCGCGCAGGTAATTGTGCGCACGCGGGATGTCCTCAACATCCGTCGACGCGATGTCGTCGATCCCACCCTCGTACAACAGCATTCCTTTGGGATCGATGACTGCCATCGTCGGCGTCGCCTTGGCACCGTACATTTGTCCGACCTCGCCGCCGGCATCGACAAGATAGTCCGTCGGGACGGCTTTCATTGCGGCAATGCGTTCGGTGAGTTCCGGACCATGATAGTATCCTTGTCTGCCCGGCGCTGAGGAGCAGATGGAAAGCCACACGACGCCCTTCGCAGTGTATTCTTTTTGGAGCGATTGCATATTGCCGCTGCGATAGTGCTTTCCGACAAACGGGCATTCATAATTCACCCATTCGAGCACGACAAACTTCCCTCTGAAATCGCTCAGCGAATGTGCATTCCCTTTGCTGTCGACGAGCTGAAATCCCGGGGCCGGCGTTCCGGGGACCGCCTCCGATCGGCTCGGTGCTGCGACGGACGGAAACGAGGCCGCAACAACGACAGCGCCGAGAGCAATGAAACCGGACAACATTCTTCTTCCCCTCGACACTATGGATCTCACTCCATTCATATCTCCTCCTCTTCAGGTGTTACTTTTCCATAGAACATTGTCCCATTGTCGGGGGTTCCTCTGCACGATACGAGCGCTCTCTGGATGCCGGCGTCGCCGTTAATCCTGTTGCGAACCGAGAAGGGCCTTGACCACCTTGAGGGCAATTTCCGTCCCGATCCGTGCCTGGGCTTCCAATGTGGAACCCCCGATATGTGGCGATACGCTCACGCGCGGATGATTGATCAGTGCTTTCTCGGCATCTGTCGGCGGCTCATGCTCGAAGACGTCAAGTCCGGCGCCTGCGATGGTCCCGTTGTTCAGCCCTTCCAGAAGCGCGTTCTGGTCCACGACGCCGCCACGGGCGCAATTGATAATCACGACGCCCTTCTTCATCATGGCGATTTCTTTTTTCCCGATCACCGGGCCGTGCGCCTTGTCCAGCGGGATGTGCAGGGTGATGAAGTCGGACGAAGAGAGAAGCCGTTCTTTGGTGGTGATCTCGACAAAGAACTCCATGGGTGTGAAGGGTGGATCGTACGCAAGCACCTTCATTCCGAGGGCGAGCGCCCGGCGCGCCACTTCCTTCCCGATGTTCCCCAGTCCGATGACGCCAAGAGTTTTCCCGAAGACTTCAAATCCCTTGGAGTATTCCTTCTTCGGCCACCTTCCCTGTCGCATTTCCATCGAGCTAAGATTCAGGAATCGGCTGACGGCGAGGAGATGCCCTATCGTGAGCTCGGCGACGGAGATCGCCGATGCTGCTGGTGTGTTGAGCACGAGGATGTTCTTCGCATTCGCGTGCGCCACATCGATCGTGTCAACGCCGACGCCGCCACGCGCGATGACCTTCAGATTTTTTCCTGCGTCGATAACATCTTTTGACACCTTTGTGGCGGAGCGAACGAGGATGCAGTCATATTCCCCTATCCGCGCAAGCAATTCACCTGGCGTTAATGTCAATTGGTCAACAGTCAGTCCGGCATCGAGGAGGATCTTCGCCCCATCGGCGGAGATACCATCGGTAACGAGGACCTTCATAAGAACCTCCTATCGGAATACGTGCTCCAAAGATACGGAAAGTTGTCACGAGGGACAAGGCGCGGGAGCGGCAAAGGCGGGACGGGGAGAGTGGGAGAGTGGGAGAGTGGGAGAGTGGGAGACGGGGGGATGAACCATTGCCTATCGTGGGTTCGCCTGTCAGTCAGGCGGCGCCACAAAGCGATGAAAGCACAGGTCGAATGTTCCTGGATCGCCCGCACTCGGCGCGAGGACCATGACCGGCAGTCCACCCTCCTCCTCGCACTGGTGAATCCATCGGAAGACGAATTCATCCTCGGTATTGAGCACGCGGAGGGAGGAACGGATTTCATCCACGGTCCAGAATTCCACTTTCACGTCGGAAGATCCGGAGGGAGTCCCCGGAGAGAGAATGACGATCGCCCCCCGGCCATGGTACCGGAGTTCTTGATTCCAGGCTGACGCAAAGAGTGCAGCATCATGCCGGATGTAATCGACGATGTCGTCGATGTCCATCATAGGGTCCATACCTGCGTTGTCCCTGGCTGAGTGGCGTGAGCAATGTACGTGAGCGACACCCGTCAGACCAGGAGTTCTTTCACCGCGTGAGGTGGAGCCCGGCGGCGTTGAAAGCAAAATACAGGACGGATGGAAACCATGTGCGAGAGGGCGCGGGTGGCAAATAACGCCATATGGGGGAGAACGATCCCGGACCCTGTCACCGATCAGCACCGCAGCACGTGAAACTCTCGATCGGCTATGGATCTCTGAGCAACTTCAATGCCGAAAATGCAGGGCTATTCTGTGAAGAAATACTGGATTATTCATTGCGGGAATAGAGGAGATTCTCATAAACGGGAATGGGGGGAGGGGGAACCAAGGAGTTCCTTCTGATAGAACTCCAGGAACTTCGCTTTTATACTGTCCCGCGTCGCGCGAAAGATGGCAAGGCGCTCATCCTCAGTCCCGCTCGCATTGCCAGGATCCTCAAAGCCGAAATGACGCCGATTCCCAACGCTCCCGGTGAAGATCGGACATGTTTCACGGGCGTGATCGCAGACCGTGATGACAAAATCGAATGATTGGGAGAGAAATTCATCGACGCTCTTCGATGAAGCGTTCTTGAGGGATATTCCGGCCTCTTCCATCACTTGAAGGGTAAGGGGTGAAAATCGGCCGGCGGGATTTGTCCCTGCAGACCTGACCTCGAGCCAGGGGTCGAACGATTGGAGAAATGCCGCCGCCATCTGACTCCGACAGACGTTCCCCGTGCACAGGATAAGAACACGTTGGCCGATTCGCCGACGCATAACGGTCGCCGTTGACGGACATGCGCCCGTGAACTCAGGAGAAGTCGTGACCTCCCCCTGGATGGATTCCTTCGGAACGGCGCGGAACCCCTTTCGGGCGAAGTACTCTGCCGCGGTCGTGGTGAGCAGAATGACTTCGGTTACTCCCCTGCTGCGTACGTCCGACAACAGCGCATTGAACAGCGCGCTCCCGATCCCGCTCGAACGCCTGTCCGGCGCGACGACCAGCGATCGGAGCAGGCCGGTTTGCCCGTACAGTTCGATGCCAATCGCCCCGAGGACTCCGCCCCGCTGCTCCGCAACGAAGAAGGTCTGAAAGCATTCCCGCACACCTTCAAGCGGCAGGGACGCCGCTGAAAGAAGCGCTTCGACGGCCGGCAGATCTGCCGGCCGTGATTTTCGCACCTCAACGGAAGAGAGATCATCCGAGAACGGCATTGTGATTCCTTTGCTTAATGCGCTTTTTCACCGAGGACAGTAATACTCCACAACGCAAATTGCCCGAGCTGATCGATCGGTCACGAACTGCGTCAGCGTTTCTTCAGGAATCGGGACAAGCTTTTCCCGCTTCACTTCGACTTTTGAGAACCCTGCCTGGCGGATTTTCCCGAGGTAGTCGTCTTTCTGCAGCGCACCCGAGACGCACTCCGCGTACAACGCCACATCGGCGGCGATCGACGGCGGGAGTTCGCCCGTGAGGACGATATCGGAAATGGAAAAATGCCCTCCCGGCTTGAGCACGCGGTAGATTTCCGCAAAGGCTTTGTCCTTGTTCGGAACGAGGTTCAGCACACAATTGCTGATGACGACGTCCACGCTGTCGCGGTCGACGGGCATATCCTCAATCTCGCCAAGGCGGAATTCGACGTTCGTATACCCGAGCTTGGCTTTGTTGGTATTGGCCTTCCGGATCATTTCCTCGGTCATGTCGAGCCCGATAACCCGCCCGGCGCTCCCGACGATATGTCGCGCAACGAACACATCATTCCCTGCACCGGAGCCGAGGTCGAGCACCGTGTCCCCTTCCTTCATCCCTGCGATGTCCACCGGGATGCCGCACCCGAGTCCGAGATCGGCATCGGGCACATATCCCGGAAGCTTCGCATAGTCCTCCGACAGCTGAATGTTTTCCGTATCCCCGCAACAGGGAGTGCTGCTGCAACCGCACGAGGCGGTCCGGGAGGGGCCTTGAACGGCGATCTCTGCGTAGTGTTTCTTGACGTTCGCTTTGATCTCTGAGCTTGACATGGCAGGGTCCTTTCGTGGTGGTGTTCAGCAGCACTCTTCGTGCGTTGCGTCCTGCAGGATCTCGGCGAAGGCATTCACCATAGCGGCAAACTTCTGGACGGCTTTTGCGTCGAGGCAGTAGCAGGAGCGCGGGCCTTCGATTTCCCCGGCGATCAAGCCGGCTTCGCGGAGCGCTTTCAGATGCTGGGAGACGGTCGACTGCGCCAGGGGAAGCACATCCACGAGATCGCCGCAGATGCACTGTTTCCGGTTGGCAAGGGTCCGGAGGATCATAATGCGCGCCGGGTGGGCGATCGCTTTCGCAAAATCCGCCAGCGCCTGGTCGGCGGGTTTGAATTCTTCCGCTTTGCTGTAGGCCATAGTGTCCTTCGGTGCTCTTATATCGTTTAACGTAAATATACGATAGGAAGTTGCAGGACGCAATGCTCCTGGCAGGATTAACTCCGGGGTGTTTCAACCTACTTCGTAGCAGGTTGCCCTCTTGGATATTTTCCCCCCGCCTTCGTACATTGTTGGTCATTTTTTAAAGGAGCATAACGCATGGGCTTCCCCACTCCGTTCTACCGCTGGCGACCCCACCCGTGGCACGGTCTGGAACTCGGACCGAACCCTCCGGAAGTGGTGCACGCGTTTATCGAGATTACACCGTTTGACGGGATAAAGTACGAGGTGGACAAGACTACGGGGTACCTTCGGGTCGACAGGCCGCAGCGGACATCGTCCCTGCCGCCGTCGCTATACGGCTTCATCCCCAGGACCTATTGCGCCACCCGCGTCGGCGCCCTCTCCCCGGTCGTCAAAAAGGGGGATGGAGACCCGCTGGATATCTGCGTCCTGAGTGAACGTCCGATCAGTCGATCCGAAGTCATCCTCAACGCCCGCGTCATCGGCGGGATCCATATGATCGATCACGGCGAGGCGGACGACAAGATCATCGCGGTGCTGCAGAACGACTCCGTCTGGGGCGGGGCCAAATCCATTGCCGATATTCCTCCGGTATGGATCGAGCGCCTGCGGCATTATTTTGCGACCTACAAGATGGTCCCGCCGGCTCCGGATGAGGTCTTCATTGAACGGGTGTATGATGTCGACCACGCACGACGTGTTGTTCAAGCGGCTCATGAAGATTATGATGAGGTGTTTGGGCAATGAGGAACACCGGGTGAGGCGCCTCGGAATTCCGGCGCTGTGCGATCACTATTAAAAGAAAAGGCCTCCTGCGCAAGAAGGCCTTTTCTCCTGTTACGACGAAACACTCATGTTCAAATGTCCGTCTTGAGATAATAAGGGAGGCTCTTTCTCAGCTTCTCCCGCTGTGCCTTGTATTCGAGCTCTCTTTTCTTGCAACGAGGACATCGATACGCACCACTTGGCCCTTGGAATTCGTTCCCGCAGAAGCGGCAAACGTTCTGGACTTCCTTTTTCACGACAGCCTCCTTTTGAGGAGTTGATTTGACGGTACCGGCAACTAAGTATTATACTATAGTAACACGAAAGAGTTCCACGAAATGCCCTGGCATTCGACTTCGAATGCCGGAATTGGCAGAAAAATCAATACTTGAGATTACAAATTTTCAATATTCTGATGTGTTGCGCTGTTATTGCGGCCCGCTGCAGATCCGTGGTTCTCTTCATCCTCGCATTTGACACTCAATGCGCCTTGAAGGTTTGTTGGCCAGCCATGAATATACAAAATTCCAAAGCAAAAAGCAATAACGGACACTCGAAAAAATGAGATAGTGGGAACTTGGGAGGGGGAGAATGGGAGACTCGACGACTGCCTACGCTTTCTTCTTACTCCCTACGTCCTACTCCTTATTCTCAGATATTCAGTGTGCAATATCGCTATGTTCCGTTTTCCGAAAGTCCCTGTAGCTCACGCCCATCGCGTCAAACCGCTCATACTGAATCAGGAGCCTGTCCAGGAAATCCCTGTAGTTTTTCCGGTCGGCGGGAGTCCAGACATCCTCCGCCAGGGCAAGCATTCTCGGGAGAAGCATGTACTCGGCGTGGATTGGTGTGGGGATGTATTCGGACCACAGGTTCGCCTGCGCGCCCAAGACATGGCGCCGATCTTCCGCCCTTAGCCCCGGAGGCATTACCTCATAAGAGTAGACCGTATCCAACGGCAAGAACCCCCCACCCGCAAGGGGTTCGCCGGACTTTGACTGATAATAGTCGAAGTAGCAATACGACGTCGGCGACATGACGACATCATGTCCCTGATTTGCCGCCGCGATCCCCCCTTCCGTCCCACGCCACGACATGACCGTGGCGTCCGGCGCCAGGCCTCCCTCCAGAATTTCGTCCCAGCCGATCAAATGCTTCCCGATGCTGTTGAGGTGCTTTTCGATCCTCTTGACAAAATAACTCTGCAGTTCCTCCTCGTTCTTCAACCCTTCCGCCTTGATCCTCGCCTGGCATTTCGGACACTGCTTCCAATTCGTTTTGTCTGCTTCGTCCCCCCCGATATGGATGTACGGACACGGAAAGAGCGAGGCCACCTCATCGAGAACATCGTCGAGAAACGCAAACGTGCTGTCGTTCCCGGCACAGTAGATGTTCGTGTTCGGCCAGTATCCTCCGGGGAGAACGGTAAACGGTCCTCCGGTACACGAGAACTGCGGGTAGGCGGCGAGTGCCTCGACGGAGTGCGCCGGCATTTCAATTTCCGGCAGGACCGTGATGAACCGCGCGGCAGCGTACGCGACGATCTCCTTCACATCGTCCTGGGTGTAATAGCCGCCATAGATCGCGAGCTCGCCGGGTTTCTGTTGTTCCCGTCCTGTCCACGGGAGGTCCTCCCGGTCGACACGCCAGGCACCGACGCTGGTCAGCTTCGGGTATTTCTTGATTTCGATCCGCCACCCGTTATCGTCAGTCAGGTGCCAGTGGAAGACATTCATCTTAAACAGTGCGAGGAGATCGATGTAATGCTTGATAAACTCCTTCGGGAAAAAGTGCCGGGACACATCGAGATGGACCCCTCTCCACGGAAATCGCGGGGCGTCGCTAATCGCGACGCAGGGAATATCGATCCAGCGGTGCAACGAGGGATAGCGGGAGAAGATTTCCGGCGGAAAGAGCTGGAGCAGCGTCTGCACTCCGTAAAAGAGGCCCGCAGGCTTCGAAGCGGAAATTCTGATGGACGTTCCGGAGACGACAAGGCGATAGCCTTCCGCCGGGATGGGGTCGGCCGAGGATGTCTCCAGCGCGAAGACAACCTCGTCGGAGTCCGGTGTTCCATCCTCGGTCACCGGGGGTCGGGCGGCAAATGACGGGCCGGCGATGTCGAGGAACTGTTCGGCGACTCTTCGTACTTCGGCATTCCCCGCCGTAACAATGATCCGCGTCGTCGGAGAAAATCGAAACGACCCCGGCGCCGGGTTCAATGATGCCGGCATCGGAACGATGGCATATCGGGGTGCTGTCACGAGCTGCTCCCGGGAAAGTTCCTCGGCGGGGCGACACCCGCCGATGAAGAGAAACGCCGACAGTGCGAGGGATCCGCCGAGGCCGACGAAGAGGTGCAAGCGATTGGTCTGCTGATTGATCATGGTGGCTCTATCGTCGGGGTTAGTGAGAGGGAGAAATCCGAACGAGGGCGGCACCGTGGCGCCCGACCGAAGTCCCATACTGTCCGGAGAATTCCCCGAGGTCCTTCTGCCTCCAGAGATCGCGGACGCGGCACGGTCCTGCAATGCCGAGTTCCTTCCAATCCACGGTGATGTTCGTCCGTTGAGCGCCCCGGTTGAAGAACCCGACGGCGAGCGATCCGTCGTGCAACGGCTTTACCCACACTTCTGCATCGCCCTGCTTCGCGATGCGGCGCCCCTGAACGCCGAGCGCATCCTGATCCACATCCAGGACCTCGTCATTGCTGAGCAAACCGTACGTGAACTCGTCCAGCTTTGTCATGTCGCAGCCGATGAGCATGGGCGCCGACAGGAGCGACCAGAGAGTGATATGGGTGATTTGCTCTTCGGGGGTCAGGCGTGTCGGGTGCAGCTGCGGACCCCAACCCACCCAGCCGACGACCAGCATATCGGGATCATTCCAGTGTCCCGGTCCGGCGAATCGTTCATGACCATTCTGACCGAACCCGATGCTCGACATGCTCTGCCAGGTGTCAGTGATGTCTCCCGTGGTCCGCCAGCAATTGCCGCCGACGGAATCCCCCCACTCCCATACGTTCCGCATCCCGTACTGGCATAGACTGAAGACGATATCGCGATTCACCGCGTCGAGCGAGCTGCGCATGACCCGGTACGGCAGTTCGTACCCTGCCCGCGACGTATCGCGGTTGATGTCGCCGTACGAACACCAGTCGTACTTCAAATAGTCGACCCCCCATTCCGCGTACTGTTGCGCATCGTCGTTTTCGTGCTGATAACTCCCCGTGTAACCCGCACATGTCAGGGGTCCGGGAGAAGAATAGATCCCGAGCTTGAGCCCTTTGCCATGAATGTACGTCGACAACGCCCGCATATCCGGAAACTTGGCGTTCGTGTTGACGCGACCGTTCGGATTGCGGGGAACACCAGACGTCTGCGGGTCCGTCGAACCAGGCCGGACCATCCAGCAATCGTCAATATTGATGTACGTCCACCCGTGATTCGCAAGACCACTGGAGACCATGGCGTCGGCCGCGCTCCGCACCTTTGCCTGGTCGACCGCCGACGCAAAGCAATTCCAGCTGTTCCATCCGAGGGGCGGGGTAAGCGCGATGCGGTCTCCGACAACGATGTCAAAATCCTTCATCGCAGACCCGAGAGCGTTCGTCGCTTTGAAAACCACTTTGTACTCTCCGCGAGCGGCAACGGTTCCGGTGATCTGTCCGGTGGTGGTGTCAATCACGAGCCCGGCAGGCAACCCGTGGGCGTAAAAGGTCATCGGGCGATTTCCTGTTGCAGGGATCCTGTACAGAAACGGATGCCCGGGTCGGACGCCGAAGACCGCGGGTCCGTGGATTTTCGGCTCGGGCGACTCCTTCGGGGTAAGATGGGCGAACTGCTCAAACTCTTTTCGCCTGGCATCGATGTAGCGCTCGCGGACGAGTGCGAGTTCGGAGGTGGTCTTCACCACGAGCGGAGTTCCGACGTCGAGACCGATCTCTGCCGCAGTGCGGACGAAGGCATTCCAATACCGTTGTCCGAGTACAGAAACGTCCCCTGCCGCCCATTCCGCATCCCAGATACTGTCGGCGCGCTCCCAGTACATTTCCCGGAGTGCCTCGGGGGCGGGGAAGTCCTTCTCCACCTGTTCCCAGATGCCGTCCCTATTCGGTCCAAGAAGCGAGAAGTAAAATGCGGTCGGGCCATCTCCGTTACTGATTTTCATCAGCAACACATTTCTCCCTTTTCGCAACCGCGCCGTTGCCGTATCCTGGTTTGGTTCGCAGCCCCGATATGAACTGTCCTTCAACACAATCGTCCCGTTGACCCACACCTTGATGCCGTCATCGCTCCCGAGATAGAGTGTCAGCAGGGTATCATGCGGAACGTTGATGGTTCTGGTCAGATACGAGGCACACCAGGTGGCCGGAAGAAGGTCGGTCACTTTCCCGCTCTGCCAGTCTGTACGTTTCATCCACTTCAGCATGCCGAAGTGACCGTCAAGGTTGACATTGACTTCCGGTGGAAACTCCTCGTTGAAGGGATCGTGGCGGCTGCTTTTAAAGGGCCCGATGACGTACCACGGGCCGAGCCTCGCCTTTTCCCAGTGCAGCATCGCGCTCTCCATCCGATGCAGCGAATCCGCTGACAGACGCACAGTCTCCTGCCACGTACTTTGTTTGACGTAGGGTGAACTTTCCTGTGCGAACGCCAGCTGGCAAACGAGTGTCAAAAGTCCGATCAGAGTTTTCATATGATGTCTTCCACGGGGTTGGGGAGATAGAGTACACGTACCATGTCGCGCCGGTGCCGCGAGCGTTCGCTCGACGACCGGAACAGGGTCTTACGACTGCGACTGGGCAAACAGTGCAGCCACTTCCGGAGGAGAAAGGACGCGGACCTTCTTCCGGTTGCGCGGTTCCTTCAAGAACCGATAAATCAACTTGTAGCTGTCATAGTCAAACCGTTCGAGCCCGGGGATCACTTCCTGAAAGCCGTCGTCGGAATGGCGAGCTGACAAGAGGAGGCACCAATGATCGACAAGAAACGACTCTCCTCCCGTGCCGTCCTCATTGCGTTCGGTGATGAGGATCGACCCCCGATACGGCCAGGACTGGATGCGCCTCTTCGAGAATGCTTCGTCGAAACGCGCGTTATACAAGCGCGGATCCTCTTCGCCGATACATGCCCCGTGGCATCGGTGCAACTGGTACTGGAAGCACGAATCCCTGGTCTTCTCGAGGCCAAGGAGCTTGAGGCAGAGTTCATGTTCTTTCGAAATGTCAGTGAGGAATTCGCGTGCTTGCGTGCGGTGTTTAAAAACTGTCAGGATCGAATCGAGTTCCGCGGGTTCGATATGATCACGGGACTCCACCGTGGCCGTTGCATATCCAGCCTCATTTGTTTCCCGGAGGAGGACGATCAGTTCACGTTTTCTTCTCGCGGCGCGATTGTACACCGGACGGAGCTCTTTGATCAGGCGGGATTCGAGCAGGAGTGCGCCCAGTTCTCCGGACGTCAGGCGGGCTTCGACGTGATGGGTCTGCTGCAGGAGTTGCAGCCCGTTCGCCTCCGACCCGGTCATGCTGAAGTGCGACTGAACGCGCCTGCGGATATTGACGCTCTTCCCGACGTACAGGAGCTCACCCCGCGGACCGTAGAAGAGATAGACGCCCGTCCCTTCCGGCAGCGATCGTAATGCGTCTTTCGAGAGATTCGGAGGAGTGTTCTCGCCTGCCACCGAGCGGATGGCCTCCGAAAGAACATCTGCGCTGATCGTCGATTGCGCATACTGTAAGAATTGCCACAGCGCCTTGGCATCGTCCAGCGCCCGATGACGGTGCGGACAGTCGAGATTGTACCGGGCGATCAGGCTGCTCAGATCGTGATGCAGGGACTCGGGGAACAACCGCTTCGAAAGAGCGACGGTGTCCAGGGATCGCGCGGAAAACGTCCGACCAACGCGCTGAAACTCGTTTCGGAGGAATGCGTAGTCGAACTTTGCGTTATGCGCGACAAAGAGCGCCCCATCGAGGACGTTCAGCAGACGCACGGCAACATCGGCAAACACCGGTGCGGATGAGAGTTCCGCGGCGCTGATCCCGGTGACAAGTTCAACCTCCGGCTGGACCGGGCGTTCGGGATTGAACAGCGAATGGAATGTCCGTCGCACTTCCCCATTTTCAATCCGCAATACTCCGATCTCGATGATCCGGCCATACACGGGACTCGCGTGCGTCGTCTCCGTGTCGACGATCGCAAGCGTTCCGGTGGACAGACCGACGCCCCGTTTTTTCATTGCCCATCGACCCAGCAACGGGAATCTTCCGTTTCATGGACGACAATCCCTCCTGTGCGCACCGTCGCAGTGAATCCACCGGGCCGCGGCAGGATCGAGAGACTGATCGCGTTGAATTCCGCAGCGAACCCCAGTTCTTCCGGCGATGACGAATACCGCCCATGCTCTTTGCGGAACGCCTTTTCAGCCTTGTACACGCGGTACAACGCGATCCGGGCCGGCCACGAGGGATCCGCGCGCAAGGAATCGCTTCCCGGTCGGGAGGCGGAAAACTGCACATAGCCCCAGAGTTCCGGCTGGTGCATATCAACCACCCACTGCGGGGACCAGACCCAGTTGTCCTCCCGAAGTCCGCCGATCTTTCGGTAGCCGCCGTCGACCTTGTCGGTCCTCCACTCGACTCTTGAGAAATTGATCCGCCATTGATCACCGCTTTCCGGCGGAGCCGGGCGATGGGCGTATTGAGCAAGCGCCTTCCATGGCATCGCGATTTCGACCGTCCAACCGGTGTCTGCATCGGCAGGATTATTGATCGTACCGTGGACCCTGACGGCGGTGCGCAGTCCTGCGATGTCCCACTCATTGTGCGCCGAGCCGGAATCCCGATAGGCTTTCGGGAGAAACAAATCCCACACGGTGTTCAGCGCATTCATCTCAAACTCATAGTACTCCTGATTGTCGCTGTTGGGATCGATGAACACTTCAAAGTCGTTGTCATAAAAGATGACCGTGTCGCGCTTCGTCAGGGTTGCCCATACGTCGGGCTCCTGAATTTCCGCGCCGATGTACAGCGCATCATCGTCCCACGTCATCTTCGCACGCGTGCGGAACCGCGGGCGGGGTTTCATGTCGCCCTCGATATCGAGAAAGTCCTCCGTCCATGCCGCACTCTGCCATGCAGGATCGTTCAGGTCCCCGTCGATAACGATGGGGACCGGCGTCTTGTAGGCGACATAGCCTCGCGGGCGGGGCGGGTCATGGAATGTTTGGAGAACCGCCGTCGGGCCGCACCCCGCAATGACCATGCAAGCCAGCAGCGATGCCTGGATGGGGTATTTCATCGCGGTGGAAGGGTCGGGGGCATGGCCGAGGGGTCGCTCCCCCAGCGAGTATTCCGTTGTGAGCCCATCACCAGTGTCAGTGTTCCCCCTTTGAGAATTGTGCTGTGAGTGAACCAGGGCATGTCCAGCGGCTTCCCGTTGAGCACTGCCGATTGTATGTAATAGTTCTCGGCCGAAAGGTTCTTTGCTTCGATGGTGAAAGTCTTCCCATGACCGACGTTGATCACTGCCTTGCTGACCATCGGGCTCCCCATCACATACACGCCGCCGATAGGCGTGACGGGATAGAACCCGAGAGCGCTGAACAAATACCACGCCGACATTTGACCGCAGTCTTCGTTGCCACAGAGTCCGGCAATGCCAACCTTGTAGAAGTCCCTCATGATCCGGTGGACAAGGCGCTGCGTTTTCCAGGGATTCCCGTCATAGTCGTACAGGTACGCGATATGGTGACTCGGCTCGTTCCCCTGGGCATACAGGCCGACGAGACCCGACTCATCGGGAGGCGCGCCGGTGTCGTTGAGATCGGAGCTTTGGTTGAAGAGCGAATCGAGCTTGACATCGAATTTCTCCCTGCCTCCGAGCAGTGACATCAGCCCCGGGATCTCCTCCGGCACGAGCCACAGGTACTGCCACGCATTCCCCTCGGTGTATTCCGGCTGTTTTTCCGTGGAGAACCGCGGGTTGAACGGCGTTACCCACGATCCGTCCAGATTCCGTCCCCGGAAAAATCCTGTTGACGGATCAAACAGGTTGCGATAGTACTCCGCGCGACGATCATACGTTTTCGCCACGCTCGTGTTCCCCATCGCCTTCGCCATTGTGGCGATGGAGAAATCATCAATGGCATACTCCAGCGTTTTTGAGACGGACTCACGATCCTTGTCCGCCGGCACATAATCCACCGCTTTCATCGGGCGGACGACAACATCGTCCGCGAGACCCGGCGTTTTTCCCGTTTCAACGCGAACCGGCAGCGATGTTTCTCTTTCCACCCTTGGAACAGGAAGGTAGAGGGTAGACTGCCCCGGAACGAGAGTGACCTTCAGCGGATCGACCCCGTTTGCGGCCAGGGTCGCCCTGGTCGTCGCACCCAGGTGTTCGACATCGACGCGGAGCAGCTGAAGACTTTTCTTGGCGCGGTGGACAAACCCGAACTCGTTGCTCACGCGGAAACACTCCGTCAGCGGATGCTCGAAGGTCATGATCCAGTCCCCGCTCTCGGCCTTTTCCCCGATGATGCGCACGGTGAGCGATTTGCCGGGAGGCGCGAGGTCAGCAGGGAGCGTGAGAAGAAAATTCCCAAACAGATCTCCGAAGTCATCCACCGATTGCGCGGCAAAGGAGAGACGCGTCCCGTGTCTGCCATCGACGGACCAGGACCTATCGGCAGGGCTGCCGGCGCTGTGGAAGGTGAGAAGAGAATCCCCGTTCACCGAAAGGACGAACGCGTGCGATCCCTTGGCGGACCCAACCCCGGCCATCCAGACGAACCCCCGCGGGGCGTTTCCGGCACCCTCCGGAACCGATGCGGTGGACCATTCAATCGAGTGCATTCCGTCCGAAGCCCGTACAATCAGGGCACGCTGAACCGTCGGGTCACTCGAATGATACTCGATGGAATCTCCAGAAAGCTTCGAGGCGTACCCCGAAACAACGACCGAACCTGCAGCAATACCGACCTCACGGAACGCGGTCGTTTCTTCGGACAACCTCCGGACAACGGACGCCGGCGCGTCGGTCGAATAGTATCGCAGTCCGCGGTGGTCCCTCGTCGAAGTCTTCACCATTGCTGCAAGCGCATCGGCTGCATGAAAACCCCTGAACCCCTTGAGGTAGGCATCCACGAGAGGGGGGACGGAGTGATAGCCGACCATGCAATTCGTTTCGTTTGCCGCAAGCGGCCATATGGGGAGATAGCCGCTCTGTTTCGAAAACTCGATCATCGACTGCATCAATCCATTGACCCGTTCCGGTTGAAGAATGGTATAGAGCGGGTGGGCCGCCCTGTAGGTGTCCCACAACGAGTATGTGGAATAGTACGGGAACCCGTTCGTCCGATGGAGCCTCCCGTTGGCGTCCCGGTAGGATCCGTCCACATCGCTGAATTCGGTTGGGGCAAGAAACGCGTGGTACATTGCCGTGTAGAAGACGGTTTTCGTCTGCGGGTCCGGCGTTTCAATTTTCACTTTTTCCAGTTCTTTTTCCCACGACGAGTGTGCGGACATGCGGACTGCGTCGAAATCCCAGCCTGGAATCTCCGCATCGAGATTTTTCATGGCTTCGTTTTCGGACGAAGAGGAGACACCGACTTTCACGAGGAGCGGCTGGCCAGTCACGGCGGAGCCGAAGAGAAATACTGCCCGGACCCCCGTCCCTCTTGCAGAGGTGCCGCTGCGATACGTCATTCCACTGTCGGCAAGCAATACACGGACGAACGGTCTCGAGAATGTCGCCGCGAAGAAAATCCTCTGGTCCGGCGCCCAACCGTTGGAGAATCTGTAGCCGGAGATCTGCGTAGGACTGACAATCTTCAGATGTGTGTCCGTCGCATTGTCTTCCTGTCCCCTCAGCAAGTTCACGAGAAGCGCACAGGAATCGCCGGACGGGAATGTATAGCGATGGAACCCAACGTGATCGGTCGCTGTCAGTTCCACGAGGATATTGCCGTCATTGAGGGTGACGCGATAATAGCCCGGCACGGCAAATTCCTGAACATGGCTGAATTTCGAACCTCGGGATTCCTCAAGGGCCTGGAGCGACGTGCCCGGCATCAGGCCGATGTCGCCGAGATCCGCGCACCCCGTTCCGCTCAAATGAGTGTGACTGAAGCCGACAATCATTGAATCGGAGTAGTGATACCCGGAACACCAGTCCCACCCGACGCGGCCGTTGTCCGGGCTCAGTTGCACCATGCCGAATGGCACGGTCGCCCCCGGATACGTATGTCCGTGCCCACCGGTCCCCAGGAACGGATCGACGTATGTCGTAAGGTCAGCCTTCTGCGGCTGAGAAAAGGCCAGTGATGCGAGGACCGCCAACGCTCCGGAAATGCAGGCAAACAATCGCATGCGAATACTCCTGACAGGGATTAGTGTGAAGATGCAGACCAAACGAAATCGCCGTGATCCATGCTCCAATCATACCCGAAAAATCCGGTGCAGACAAGCCCTTGCTCGCCCGCCGTGACGACATTCGACCGCAAGACCAGGAGATCGGGGACACCGAGGTAGGAATTGAAGTACGGAACCCGGTCCATCAGGCGCAATCCTTCGGCGCCCGTGGCTCCGACAACCCCGACGGACAGATTCGGGGAGCCTTTTCGTGGACGGAGAAACAGCGCACAGAGGTCATCTCCGCCGAAGGACTTTCCGGAGATCTCGACGACATTGCTGCGGACGGTCACGGGAGAATCCGCCAGGAGATCCTTCCACTTCGCGTTGGTCGTCGCATTGCCATAGAGAATGACATTGCGGTCCCGGATCATCGCTTCGGTACACTCGCGATCGGATACGACGTCGATCGAACCATTCCCCTGGTACCAGAATTTTTCCTCGTCATACCGCACGCGTTCGAGCACGAGGGCGTTCTCTTCGACAGTGCCGTGAGTACCGTAGACGAGGATGACATGGTTCCGAAACGCGTCTTTGAACGGTCCGGAGCGTTCGGGTGTTTTCCAGGACGGGTCGGGGGCTCCGGAAAGGATCCAGTGAGCATCGTCGTTTCTCAGCCACACGATATTCGCTCCACCTGCAGGTTGCTGGACATCCAGACGGGAACCGTCGATTGCGATGTGGACCGAATCGCCCGGCGGAAGGACCCTCGTGTCGAGGCCAAGACAGAGGACGTTCCTCGTCGAACCGGAAAAGCGGCGCAATCCCGGATCGAACCGGAGTTGGACGCTGCTCAACTGGAGAGCATGCTGTTGCGTTGCCACCGTGACCCACCGGTTGCGCGAGGACACGCCGGGATTCCCGGTAACGAAGGTGACGTCACGCGTCTCTTCGTTGGACGGTCTCCGATGTCGCGCAAAATAGTCCATCATCGGCGCCCAGTCAACACAGTCTGCTCCGGGTTCCGGCGATTCATCCCACCAATGGCCTTCTTTTGGTTGTTCATGAAAGACGTAGTCGTGCAAAACGCGTTTCACGCTGTCGAGCATGAGATAGGATTCCCGGATGGGAACGTTATCATCGTCCGCGCCGTGCAGGACGTACAGCCCGTTGCCGAGAAAATTGCTGACAAACTCCGGCGTCTCGCTGGTCTGGAGAGCGCGGCGCAGCATGCGTGCGGCGTCGCTCGTGTCTCCACGTTGTCCCGGGATGCGATACGACCAGTAGGTTATCCAACCGGCGCTTGGACCAACGGCCGCGAACCGGTCGGGGAACAGCCCGCCGATCTGCCATGCTCCGTGCCCGCCCATCGAATGACCGGTGATGTAGATTCGTGTCGTGTCGATCGCGTATTCCCGCTGTGCAATCTCCAGGACTTCCAGGGCGTCTATTCTCCCCCAGTCCTCCCAGTTGAAACCATACGGCCGCCGGTTTGTCGGCGCGACGATCGTCGCCCACGACTTCGGTTCGTATGCGGCCGCCTGTCCCGATGCCTCCACCCCGGCCCCGTGCAGCGTGAAGATCAGCGCCTTCGGCGTCGCCGCGTTCCCGGTCGCCGGTGCGACCGCAAAGTACTGCACGCTGCCGTCGATGTCGCTCACGAATGTCTCTCGCCGGACATTCGCCGGCGAAACATTGCGGAGAGCGATGCTGACAGTATCGAGCGTCGTTCCCTCGTGCAGGAGCGTCAGGTGGACGGGTATCGATTCACCCGTTACCGCGGGGATCCGGATGGCGAAGCCTTCCTTGCGAGTCGAGAGCGCCAGGATCGACGGGACTGCAACCTCAGCGGATGTGCCGCCCACCTCGTAGCGGACACGAAGATTCTGCAGCGGGGCCGTTGTTGCGTTGATGACCGGAAGGGCCATAGACGCAAAGAGGCCGTTCCCATTCACCACGTCCGGCGCCGTCACATCATGGACGTTGAATTGCACAGGTTTTCCGACTGTGGTGAAGACAGCCTTGAATCGTCCCCTGCTGCACAAAAACAGAAGATCATTTTTTCCCTTCCGGAGCCCGACAGGGAGAATCGAATAATCGAACCGTGTCTCCCATGCTTCGTACGTCTCCTTGGATGCATACGGGTTGCCGGGTCTCGGAGCGCCGTTGACGTAGACGATGTCGTGCCCCATCCCCGTGAGCAACAGAACCGTACTCTGCGGTACGTCGACTGCGGCGTACACGTACGCCGCCCCGTTGAACAACGAGTCGGGGAACCATCCGTCCGCACCCGCCGTCGCTTGCGTCCAATGCGCCTCGCTTCCGTCGAACTGTACGCCCTCACCGGCAGCCGGGCGCTTCCACGCATTGCGCACAATCATAGCCTCGATCGGGTTCGGCGCGATCGGTGAATTGTTGAATCCTTCAGGCAACTTCAAAACGAGCGCGGAGGTAATCGTCTGAGTGAAGACATCGTTCACGGAAATCGAGCACACCAGCAACATGAAGACCGTGCACGGCAGGAGAAGACGATTTTTCATAGCGATGGCCAAAAAGTTGAAACTTCGATTGGTTTTTCCTAGAAGCTCTTCGTCAGGAGGCGCGGACGCTCGCGATGCACGCGAACGATCAGCTCTCCGAACAGCGTGTTCGCCCAGGCGAACCAGGACCGAGTGAACTTTTCCGGGTTATCCTTGTGAAAGCTCTCGTGCATGAACCCGGTGCCTGCGTGTGTCGCCCTGAGGGCCCTCATGCATTCAAAAATCTCTGCATCGTCATTCGCGGTCATCGCCCGCATGATAAGCGATAGCGGCCAGATCATGTCCAGACCGACGTGCGGTCCGCCAATGCCCTCCGCCGCACTCCCATGGAAAAAGTACGGATTGTCCGTGCTGAGCACGAATGCCCGGGTCGCGCGGTAAAGCGGATCGTCCATTGTACACGCGCCAAGGTACGGCAACGAAAGAAGGCCCGGAACATTTGCGTCGTCCATGAACAGATGGTTGCCGAATCCGTCGACCTCCATCGGGTATAGAGACCCATAGGATGCATGCATCACGGTGGCGAAGCGTCTGATCGCGTTTTCGACTTCGTCGGCAAGGTCCCTGCATTCCCGGGAGAGCCCCGCTTCCTTCGATTCGGTTTCCAATATCTCGGCAAGCTGTCGCAGTGACGTTACCGCGAAAAAATTCGACGGGATGAAAAACGGATAGATGCACGCATCGTCCGAAGGACGAAACGCCGAGTGGATCAGGCCCACCGGCCGGGTTGGATTCCCGTACCCGTCGAGCGGGAGGGTATCATACCAGACTGTCGTGCGGCGCTGAAAGTGATACGGGCCTTTCCCGTGTTTCCGTTGCTGCTCCTTGAATGTCCGTACGACAGCCCCCATCGCAGCACGCCAGGCGTCGTCAAAGGGGGATGCGTCCCCGGTCTGTTTCCAGTAGCCGTATGACAATCGAATCGGGTAGCAGAGGGAATCAATCTCCCATTTCCGTTCATGGAGCTCAGGCTTCATGTCGGTGAGATCGTCTTTCCACTCACTCCCTGTGGGGCCGTCGTTAAAAGCATTCGCATACGGATCGATGGTGATGCACCGCGCCTGTCGCCGGATCACTCCGGCCAGCAGAAGCCGGAGCGGCATGTCGTCTTTCGCATGCTCGATGTACGGCCAGACCTGGGCTGATGAATCCCGCAGCCACATGGCGTTGATATCGCCGGTGATGACAAACGTGTCGGGTTTCCCGTTCAGCATCCTGAAGCTCACCGTCGTATCAAGCGTATTCGGATAGCAATTCCCAAAGAGCCATGCGAGCTCGGGATCGGCAATGTCCCGGGAGACCGCGGCGATCGTTGCTTCCACCGAGTCGCTCCGGAAACGCCTCTTCTCCGGGAGCGGACGCCGACTCGAAAAATCCGGTTGCGCAAACGCGCGGATGGCGTTGGGCCCGTTCAATGCGAGCGTCGCCACGATCCCGCCGGCCGTCCGGAGTGCTTCGCGGCGTGAAAGACGGGACGTGGAGGGTATCCGCGGAGATTTGGAACGCATGGTGGAGACCATTCACCGTAGTGAGACAATCGACTGGCGGCCCATATGACTCGAAGGAGGCGTTGCATAACGAAGGGAGAGGAATGCCAGGGGTATATGGCGTAAGATAATTAGAAAGGGGGAAGGTCTCAAGCTCTTTCCGTCACGAATTTCCGTTGAGTTTCACTCGCAATTCAACGATCTTTCGGGACACTCCGGGACTTTCTCCACGACGCTTGAAGGTTCTTCCATGCGGATCATCCGCTTGATTGTCTCCGCCAGCATTGTTCTCGGTGCGTGGACCGCTCCCCTCTTTGGTCAGCTTGCCGGCACGGTTTCTCCCGACGAGGTCCTGGCGCGCGTCGGTACGAAGATTGTCACGGCAGAAGAATTTCTCGAGCGGCTGGAACTCATGCCGTGGAAAGACAAAGAGCTCGTCTCCCTTCATGATTCGCTCAAGGCGGAAGCGCTCCGATCGCTCGTAGCGGAGAAGCTTCTCGCGCTCGAGGCGGATGAGCGCGGCGTGGGCAACGACCAACGGACAACAGCAATGTTGAGCGGTGTCGAACGGTTGTTGACCAAGGACCAGCTCTATACGGAGGAGGTCGTCAGGAAGACCGTGATACCCGAGGCGGAAATTGCACGCGGGCTGACCCGGTACCCGTGGACCCTGATCGTGAGGGGGTATTCATTTCCCGACCAGGAACGCGCCTCTCGATTTGCCGGGCTATGCCGCAAGTCCGGGAATCTCGACAGTGCCATCACGGCACTCAGCTTCATGGCGCTCAAAGTCACCGATACGATCAGGGCAAGCTACAGTGACCTCTATCCTTCGTATGAGGATGCGATTTACTCGCTGCATCGCCCGGGGATAACCGAACCTGCCTCCTCTCCGGAGGAAGGATGGGCGGTGTTCCACGTCATCGATCGCCGGAAGAACGCTCTCTGGGCTTCCCAGACCCCGACGGAGGTCCGGATTGAAGTCCAGAAGAAAGCCCGGGCAAGACTCGAACGAGAACGCGCGTTGACGTTCGCGCGAGAGTACATACGCAATCGACCGATGCACATTGACTCAGCACTGTTTGCCATCGTCGCGGATAGCGTTATCAAAGTCGTCCGCGGCGATTCGAGCACGATGGCGCACCGGCTACCAGACTATGTCGACATCCTGCGCCACATGCTCAACGATCGGCTTCACCTCCCGCTCGCAAACGGCAACGGGAAGGTCTGGACGCTGGAGGAGATTCTCGAAAGCCTGCGGTATTATCCGGGTGAATTTCCTTCGCGCCGCGGCGCCCGCGTCATCGTCTATGCGCTGAACAGGTTCATCATGGAAGCTGTCGAAGGTGAGATGCTCGCGGCCGAGGGCAAACGCAGGGGTCTGGACCGGAGCCACCCGGTGCGACTGCAAATGGGGATTTGGGGAGATGCCTGGAGAGGATTGGAGATGGGTCGGAGAGTGGTTCAGCAAGCACTCGGACCGGACAACGGCAAACCTCCGAACGACAGCGCAGCGTCTGCTCGGGCGACAAGGCTCACAAACGTCATGAACCAGCATATTGCGTCGCTCGCACAGAAGTACGGGGTCGAAATATTCGAGAAGAAGCTTTCAGAGATACCGATCAGCCGGTTCAGTCTCGTCACGAAGCACTACATCGGATTCGGAGGTGTGCTCCTGGCCGTTCCGATGATCGTTCCCGATTGGGGATGGATTTCGCGACTACCATCACCCGTCGTCGCGCCGTAGGGATTCTCCCTCAGCGCAGCTACCCCATCATCCCGAGTCCTTTTGATCCCAACGAACCTATCCCGGTCCGATGCGCATATGCGATCAGTTCGGGGTTCCCGGAGACCACTATCGGACAGAGGAACGCTTGGACTTCCGCGGGATTTTCCGACGAGCCATCAAGCCGGATGACCTTCATCACCCCGCTTCCCCCACCGCGCTGGGACACATAGTTTTCGTCGATTGCCGCCTCAAATTCATCATCTTCAGGAGGCGGTCCCCCGACAGCCTTTGCATACCGCTCGAGCAAATCAGATCGTATAGCACTTCCCAGAAGCGGACTGTCGGCCATCATCCAATTCCCTGATGTGTCGCGAACCGCAGCAGGTGAAAGCATCCGGAAGCGCATGGATCGCGTCCAGGACGGTTCTTCGACCCTCTGGACGCTTTCTACGATAAGATCCCCTCCATCAAGGCCGATCCCTGCGGGCCTCCCGATGATCGAGTCCCAAGCCGGCTCGGGATCGTGGATACAATTGCAGAGGCTGACATAGATGTGAGCGGAAGGCGAAAACAATCGAATAGCCGACGATTTGAAATTAACAACCTTGGACTTGACAATTATCCGCGAGAATACGAAACATCCGGGCTCCATTCTGGCAGAAAGGCCCGAAAACCATGATTCCACAGAAGATGCCAACTTCGAATTATAGCTGAGCATCACCCGCGTATTCGGAGAAGTCGTTTTGAATGAAATCCTGATGCGCATCGAATGGAACACGAGGTCTTTTTATATATATCCTCTCAAGCAGCCTCTGTTCCGAAAAAAAGATGAAGATATTTTTCGTTGAATTATTGGGGGAACGCGGGGGGGAGCGAGGGGCGAGAAAGAGAGCAGGGGAGATGGGGAGATAGGGAGAAGGGGGGAGACTGGGAGACTTGGGGACCAGGGGACTTGGAGACTGGGTAGGAATCTGGGACAGATCTCAGAAACTCAACAGTGGACAGGCGGAGCGATCTTCAAAGATCTCGTCTCTCACCTGTCCACTGTTCATTGTCCAATGGTCATTTTACTTGACCAGCGTCATCTTCATCGTTGCCACCTGCTCACCAGATTCCAGCCGGGCGAGATAGAGCCCCGAAGAGAGTCCGGCGGCATCGAAGCGAAGCGCATAGCGAATCCCCGCCTGGGCATTCTCGTTGAACAGCTCCCCGACTTCCTGTCCGAGCATGTTGTAGACACGTAACCGTGCTGTTCCGGACTGCTTCACGGTGAAGGCGATCATTGTCGACGGGTTGAACGGGTTGGGATAGTTTTGCTGCAATGCGAATTCCTTCGCAATGGCGTTTCGTCCGGCTACCGATGTGGGATTCTCTGCAACGTTGAACACATCGCTATAGTGGACGGTGTTGTTCAAGTCGATCTGCTTGATCCGATATTGATAGGCGACGCCCTCCACAGCCGATGCATCGGTGAAAGAATAGCCATGGGCTTCGACGGTGGTCCCATGCCCTGCCCGAAAACTCCCCGCCAGCTCGCCGAACACCGCATTGTCCCCGCTTCGCCGTTCAACCGTGAATCCAAAATTGTCGATCTCCGAAACGGTGTTCCACGTGATTTGCACTGAATGGTCCGACGTGAAAACCGCGGCAACAGTCGCGAGCTGAACCGGGAGCGGAGCGCTGGTTGAACTCCTCGGATTGGGAGCGACGAGAATGAAATCAGCGTAGTTATTGTCGGTATCCTCTACATACCCATCGAAGACCCTGCGCTCAAGCGCGTGAGTTCCGTCGGTGAAGAGGTATGAAGGCATGCCTTCAAAACAGTTCGTCCACAGGAATCCGCCATACGAGACTTTGTCGAGCAGGCCTGTCATAACGTTGCAGCTGGTGGGGTTGTTTGGATTTACAGAGTACAGAACCACGGTTCCCACTGCGTCGTCCCCGGAATTCCCCCCGGGAAGAGCGACATTCCCGGCATCGAAGTCCTGCGTGGTGAGATCAGTTCCGGGATTCGATGGAGTCCCGGCAAATCGGATCAGATAGAAACCCCTGGACGGGACACTGATCGCCGGGACCGTCACCGTGGTGTGCGTCCCGTTGTAGAATCCGACGAAGAGATAGACATTCGGGTAGGCAACCGCGACGGCTGATGTGTTGATCAACTCGACGTAGTCGTATTTGTACCCGAGGGCACTCATCCCCCCTCCCCCATAGACCTGGTTGATCTTAAGCTGTGCTATGACTTCAGACGGCACAAAAGCACAGGCGAAGGTAAGAATCAAAACGTCGGTCAAGTATCGTACAAATTTCCCGTTCATCGTAGAACTCCCTTCAATTTGAACAAGATGCCTGCAGCAACTATACGTTGATGGACTGGCTGAACGTGCGCCCCAAACGATGGCCGGATGTCCACTCATCGTTCCCGGAGATGCAAAACGATAAGGGAGAGTCCGTGAGGACCAGACAGCAACAGGTAATTCCGAATCGTATTTGTTGAGCTATTCGAACGCGAAGCGTCGGTGCCACCGTGGGACCATTGGCGGCAGGAAGACGTGATAGTGCAATCTACCGTGCAGGGAGGGGGAAGTCAAGTAAATGCTGCTAGAAGGGGTGAGACAGGCCACAAATTGTGACGGCGACCACAAAATCAGAGGTCGAAGAGAAGCAAGGATTCGGTGGGGATACGGTGCCGGCAGATAAATCTTCGAATATCGCAACTCTGATCATAGGGTTCGTAAAAATCGGGGGCTATGATTTCACCCTAGCCGCGGAAGGCGATCGACCTCGCGAGCAACGCTGCCCGTACGTATCAAGGGTAGAGAGCCGACAGTGGATCGAACACTGGACCCTCTACCCTTGTTGAAGCCTGGCTCGGAAGCCCTCAACCGATACCATCATTTAAGAAGAACCATCGGCGTCGATTGCTGAATGATCTTTCCATTTATGGTAGCTTCCATTCGACAGATGTAGATGCCTGACGAATGGCGCGAGCCGTCAAACCGAAACGCGTGGGTGCCCGGCGGAAGTTCATCGTTCAGAAGATCCTCGATCAATCTCCCCAGCAGATCGAACACTCGCAAGTGTACGGCAACCCGCCCTCCGGTCGAACCCGGAACGGTACAGATGACTGTTGTAGTCGGATTGAAGGGGTTTGGCGAATTTCCGAGTCGGAACACGCCGCACGTTCGGCTCGCCGCCACGGTGCTCGTCGATGACACGCTGATCGAATCGGTAAAACGGAAGTTGCCATCCAGATCGATCTGTTTGAGCTGATAGCGACAGGCACTGTTCCCCGTGGAATCGATGTACACATAGTCGTGCCGCTCGATGGTGGTCCCGAATCCCTGCTGGAAACTTTCAGAGAGTTCCACGAACGCCGGGTCAGTCGCCATTCTTCGGAAGACGACGAACCCGAAGTTGTTGAGTTCACTGTACGTTGTCCAGGAGAGCTTCACGCCGCCGCCCTTCAGTGTGACAGCTTCGAGTGTTGCGAGCTGAACAGACAACGGTGCGTTCGCCGAGTTGCGTGGAAACGGCGGGGCCGCGTCATAATCCGCGGCGTTGTCGCCGCCCGACGCCATGCCGCTGTCCTTCCTGACGGCAGCCGTTGTATTGGATGTCCCCGGAGCGGGACCGGATCCTTTGAAGCAGGAGGCACTCCCCCACCCCAGGAAGTCGACGATGTGTGACGATGTCGGGCACGAGCCGGAAAGGTGTACCGCACTATCGAGCAGAGCCACTTTGCCGGAACTCGCGCTCATCGCGAACGAACCACTGTCGTCGGCCGCAGGCAGCGGATCTCCTCCCGACGTTCCGCCTGGCAAGCAGATCAGGAACCACTGGTGCGGCAAAATGATCCCGCTGAGCCCCGCAGATTGCCAGGATGAGCCCGAGGCAGAGGCATACTGGATCGTCCATCCCTCGATCGGGACGGGTGCCTGGCCCTGGTTAAAAAGCTCGATAAAATCGTTCTTCAACGGCGACCCTGAGTTCCCGCCCCCGCCAAACACCTGACTGATGACAACTTGCGGTGTTGCAGAAAGCAAAGGTACAACCGTCGACACGGCGCAAGCAACGATCAGCGCCTTCAAATGTTGCCTTACGGAGTACATGGATAAGCTCCTCGATGAATGTGAATCATCGCGGGAGTCGCGGGAGTGCAGGGTTGGACGAATCGGACTGCGGCGGGGGCAGAGGGAGGTTTCGCAATATCGAAACTCGATTCGAGAATTTCAAGCTCGCTTCCGCTTTTCGAAGGATCGGATTCTCCCCATATTTCAGGGGTTGGATTTTATCCCTTGACCGCTCTATATTGTACTCTCGACGCCCATTCCTCCCACACACCTCCGATCTGACTATGACTTCGGCCATTTTCCAGCGCACAACCCTCCGTCGGATCCTTGCCTTCGTCATGACGGGTCTTGTCTTTTCTTCATGCGACGATTCCGGTAGCGGTAGGAATACCAGCGGTCTCCATGTCATCGCCGATAACGGTCGTTGGGGATATGTCGACGGCAAGGGAACTGTTGCCATTCAGCCACAGTTCGACGGCGCTGCGGATTTCTCGGAGGAGTTTGCCGCCGTCCGGATCGGAAATACGTTCGGGTACGTTGGAACAGACGGCAAGATTTCCATCAATCCCCAATTCGAACGCGCGGGGAGGTTCTCCCAGGGGTTTGCGTCCGTCCGTTCCGGAGGAAAGTTCGGATTCATCGATTCCCACGGGACGATAGTGATCAATCCGCAATTTGATGAGACCGGCGACTTCTCGGAGGATGTCTGCCGGGTTCGCTCCGGGACCAAATGGGGTTTCGTGGATAGAGATGGCAAGATGGTAATTAACCCGATCTTCGACGGGGCGTTCGATTTCTCCCAGAGCCTCGGGGGAGTCAAAGTCGGATCGCAGTGGGGATTTGTCGATCACGACGGAAAGATGGAAATCAACCCTCAATTCACCTCGGCCCGTCCTTTTTCGCACGACCTGGCGGCGGTCAGAGTGGGCCAACGCTGGGGGTTCATCGGAACGGACGGGAAGACGCAGATCCCTCAGCAGTTTGCTCAGGCGAACGCGTTTTCTGAAGACCTTGCCGCAGTGAAAGTCAGCACAAAATGGGGGTATATCGGGACTGACGGCAAAATGGTGATTACACCGCAATTCGCATCGGCGGGAGATTTTTCTGCCGGTCGCGCCTTTGCCCGCGTGGGCAACAAGTTCGGCTTCATCGACAGGACCGGCGCTGTGGTCATTACCCCGCAATTTGACGAAGCTCAGGCGTTCAACGACGGCATTGCGGCAGTCCGATCGGGTTCCCGGAGAGGATATATCAACACGACCGGCAACTACGTCTGGGGACCTGTCGCCCCGGGCTCCCCTGCAACGGAGGAAGAGGAAAGCGAGGAGGCAAACCCGCTCTTCGCCCGCTAAGAGCACGAGGACTTCTGAGGGCGTGCATTGCGGCGCCTCGATTCGCGCGGCTTGCGCAGGTCATCGAAAATGATTATGTTGTGGCACACTGTGCGGATGGATCGCACAGGACACGTGTGACACTCTCGCTCTTCAATATCGCAAGCGCTCATCTGGAGGACAACGTCAGAGTGATTTCTGGCGCGCCAGGTGCCACGTCTTCTCCCTCGCAGTTCCGGATTTCTCCCCCGCATCCACACCCCAACCCGATCTTCCACAAGGGCCAGAGCCATTTGAAGGAACCCTCCTGCTCATCCAGGACGGGCATCCTCCCATATGCGGGGCTCCCGGCAAGGAGACGATCGCGGTGATGCGGAGGCGGATTGTGCGCGAAAAAGTTGTCCAGGCGCTCTATGCGTTTGAGATCGGGGGAGACCCCGTCGAACATGTGATCAAATATGTTCTCGCCGGTCTTGAGACCAACAGGACCGCTCATGAGTTCGCGAGCAAACTGGTCATCCAGACGATCACCCACACCGACGACATCGACAAGATCATCGGGCTTCACGTCACGAACTGGGACTTCAAACGGATCGCCGTACTCGACCGCCTCATCCTCCGGATGGCCATTTGCGAACTGATGTACTTCAAGGAAATCCCCCCCAAAGTCTCTGTGAACGAGGCGATCGAATTGGCAAAGCTTTTCAGCACATCGCGGAGCGGCCAGTTCGTCAATGGAATTCTGGATGCCATTCTCAACGAGATGAGATCCGCAGGGTCCCTGCCGAAGTCCGGCCGGGGGCTGTACGACGGTGATCCACGCAAGACAAAGAAGTCTACGCTGAAACCTAACTGACCTCCTTCTTCCGGCATGTCCGATCCACCAACCGCTTCTCGCTCGCCTGATCCTCCGGGAGCGTCGCGCGGACGCATCTTTGCATGGACGTTGTTTGATTTCGCCAACACATCCTACTCCGTCATCGTTGTAACCGTAATTTACTCGCGCTACTTCACTAATCACGTTGCTGGCGGGAGGGAGTGGCTGTGGGGACTGGCGATGAGCCTTTCGATGATATGTGCCGCGGTCCTCTCTCCGCCGCTCGGGGCCGCTGCAGACTACTCCCGCAACCGCAAGCGCTTTCTCCTTGCGTTCACGCTTGCTTCTGTGATCTGTACCGCGTTGATGTTCTTTGTCCAGGAGGGGATGGTCCTCACCGGCATTCTCCTGTTTGTGGTTGCGAACATCGGGTTCGAGGGCGGATTGGTGTTTTATGATGCGTTTCTTCCCAGCCTTACCGGGAGAAGTTCCTATGGCCGTGTTTCCGGCTACGGCTTCGCCATGGGATACTTGGGCGCGCTCACCGTCCTCATGATCGTCCTCCTCATGCTCCCTCCGCAAACGGATCCTTCGTATCTCCGCATGGTCCGGTACACGTTTGTGGTCGCCGCCGGGTTCTTCCTTGTGTTCTCTGTTCCGATCTTTCTTTTCGTACATGAGCCTCCCTTATCCGGTTCGCCACCGACATCCTATTTCCGGGAAGGGATGGCACGTTCGGCGTCGACCTTCCGCGCGCTTTTTGTGCGAAAGGAGCATCCTGGAATTGCCCGGTTTCTCGTCGCGTTCTTTTTGTACAATGACGGCATCCTCACGGTCATCGCGTTCGCCTCGATCTTCGCGGAGAAGATCCTGCACATGTCGGATCTCGATATCGTGATCTTCTTCGCGGTGGTCCAGACCAGCGCGATCATCGGTTCCCTGGTGTTCGGGGTCATCACCGACAAGATCGGGCCGAAGAGAACGATCACAATCACCCTCGTCATCTGGATGGCAATCTGCGCAGGTGCCGCTTTTGTGAACAGTGTCGCGGTCTTCTATATAGTAGCGCTGGCGGCAGGAGTGGCAATTGGTTCCTCCCAATCGGCAAGCAGAAGCTTCATGGCACTTCTTACGCCAAAAAGTCATGAGGCGGAATATTTTGGCTTTTATGACGGTCTTTGCGGCAAAGCGTCTGCGGTTATCGGACCCCTGGTCTACGGTGTCATATCCGATCTTACGACTGACCGCATCGGGGCGGTCGCAATAGGACTTTTTTTCGTGGTTGGATTGTTTATCCTACAGGGGGTAGAAACCGATCGCGAGGCCCCTGCGGCCTGATCGGATGTTTTTGATTGATGTCTGTTTTTTTGGTACATTCCATGATCCCCACGCCGGTGACACAGGCTCCGTCGTTCACGATTTTGCACACTGCTCCTCAATGGCCAGCTATTTTATCTCCGATATTCACCTCGGGCTCGGGTCGTACCAGGAAGAGAAAGAGAAAGAGAACCGTCTGCTGGCATTCCTTCGTGCAATTCAGCCAACGACCGAACGTCTATTTATCGTAGGAGACCTTTTCGACTTTTGGTTCGAATATAGGACCGTTATTCCCAAAGGATTTCACCGGACGCTGGCGCTCCTGCAGGATTTCACCGAGCACGGCGTGGCGGTGGAATATCTTCTCGGAAACCACGACTACTGGATGGATGATTTCTTCGAGAAGGAAATCGGGATAACGATTCGTCCCAAGCCCTACGAAACCATTCTGGACGGCAAGCGCGTGTACCTGCACCATGGCGACGGTCTCGCCACGCACGATCTCGGATACAAGCTGATCAAACCGGTTCTTCGCAACAAGCTCGGGATTTTTGCGTACCGTTGGTTGCACCCCGATCTTGGCGTGAAGCTCGCCCACCGATCGTCGCGCGGCAGCAGGAACTACACCTCCCACAAGGATTTCGGCGAAGAAGAGGGAATGAAAGCGTACGCCACACGGATGATCGACGAGGGCGTGGATGTCGTCGTGATGGGACACCGTCACCAGCCGACACTGATGGCGATCGGAAGCGGAACGTACGTCAACCTCGGCGACTGGATCACGCACGCGACCTACGGTCGCTTTGCTCTTGGCCAGATGCGCCTGGAGACTTGGAACGGAAAGATGGAGTAGGGCATGGAGACACCAGACCAACCGACGCAGGAACCGAACGCGACACCTCCCCCTCCTGCGCCGAAGACTCCCCTCCCAGCAACAAGAACCGGGAAGCGACTGTATTTGACTCCCCGCCAAAGAACATGGATTGTCCTCGGCGCCCTCCTGGTCCTCGTCACGGCTTACAGCATCTATCTTGTCTCCGGTCTTCCCTCGTTGGAACGGATTGAGAACCCGAAGGCGGAGCTTGCGACGAAGGTCTATTCCGCCGACGGCGAAGTGCTCGACATGTTCTACATCAAGAACCGGTCACACCTCTCGTTTTCTGAGATTCCCAAGCCCGTGATCAACGCGCTGATTGCGACGGAAGACAAGGACTTTTACAGTCACTGGGGAGTCGACCTCCCCCGGTTTGGAAAGGCCATGGTAAAGAATGTCCTCTTCCGATCGCATGAAGGGGCCAGCACGATCACGATGCAGCTTTCGCGGAATCTGTATCTCGGTCACAACGACCGGACGATTTTCGACACCATGACGAGGAAGATCCGCGAATTTCTGACGGCGGTTCAACTGGAACGCTCGTTCACAAAGGACGAGATCCTCGAGTTTTATCTGAACGTCGTCTATTTTGGAAGAGGCGCATACGGCATCCAGGCAGCGTCCCAGGTGTACTTCGGGAAGGACCCGGCCGACCTTTCGCTCAGTGAGATCGCCACACTGATCGGCATGGTGAAGGGGCCGGCGTATTACGATCCGCTCGTCCATCCCGAGCGTGCATTGGCACGCAGAAATGTCGTCCTCGCGCAATTGGCCAAGTACGACTACATTGCTCCCTTCGAGGAGCAATCCGCGAAGGCGGAACCGATTCAATTGCGGTCGCCCGAGGAGATGTCATCGACCGGGATCGCCCCGCATTTTGTGGAATACATCCGGCAGAAGTTGACGCAGAAGGCGGAGAAGTACGGGTTCGATTTGTATCGGGACGGGTTGACGGTCTATACAACGCTTGACAGCCGGATGCAAAAGGCGGCGAACAAGGCGGTCGAAGAACATCTTGCGATCTATCAGCCGCTCTTTGACAAGCAATGGAATTGGGGGAAGCAACGGGAGGTGCTCGCGCAGGTCATCGATCAGACGATCCAGAATATGCCCGACTACCGCAAGGCTCCCTCCGCGCATGCACGCGACAGCATCGTGAACGTGTTCCGTCACGATCAGGCATGGGTCGACTCCGTGGAACACGTCGCACAGACCATCGATGTCGGCTTCGTGGCGATCGACCCGAAGAACGGTCACATTCTCGCCATGGTCGGCGGATCGGATTTCCGGACGTTCAAGTATGGCCTGAATCATGTTACCCAGATCAAACGGCAACCTGGGTCCGCGTTTAAACCCTTCGTCTACACGGTTGCGATTGACAATGGCTATTCCCCGGCGTTCGAAATCCTGAACCAGCCGGTAACCCTGAACATGGCGGACGGCACCGAGTGGAAGCCGTCGAACTTTGACGGAGACTTCGGTGGGTTGACGACCATCCGTGAGGCGGTAAAACACTCGATCAATCTGGTGGCAATCCGGGCAATCGAACAGATCGCACCCGTCACGCAGGTGATCGACTATGCCCACCGGATGGGAATTTCCGGATATCTCCCGCCGTACGCGTCCCTCGCTCTCGGGACGGGCGTGGTGTCCCCGCTTGAGCTGACCAGTGCGTACGGCGTCTTCGCCAACCACGGCATCCATGTCGATCCGATCTCGATTCTTAAGATCGAAGACAAAGATGGAAACGTCATCGAGGAAAACACGCCGTCCCAGCGGGAGGTCCTGTCGGATGAAACCGCGTTTATCATGACAACCTTGCTCGAGGGGGTGGTAAACGGCGGGACCGGGGCGCATGTCCGGGATTACTTCCAGCTTCCTGCAGCCGGAAAAACGGGGACAACCGAGGAATACGCCGACGCATGGTTCGTCGGTTACACACCGCAGATCGTCGCCGGCGCATGGGTGGGATTCGATAATAACAGCGTCCATTTCACCAATTGGGACGGCCAGGGCGGACGGGCCGCGGCACCCATCTGGGGTCGCTTCATGAAATACGTGTACGACGACCCCTCGATCGGCATGTCCCTCGAATACTTCCAGAAGCCCGACAAGGTCTTCGAAGAGAAGATCTGTACCGAAACAAAGAAGCTCGCCACACCATACTGTCCCCAGACCATGACAGAGTATTTCACCGAAAAAACCCTTCCCGGGAAATGTACGAAGCATGCCTCTGCCCGTTGGCAGGAGGGAATTGAAGACGGGGGGACGACCAGTTTTTAGGGCAACGAGTAAACCCATCGCATAGTGTTCGTGTCTATCTGTAATAACCCGTGTCTTGCTTTCCCCGCCTAAGAGGGGGAAGTCATCCGTTGTTGAACAATCGAGGAATCCGTGAGCTTCAATTCTCTGGGTCTCCATGATCAATTGATCGAGGGCGTCGTCGCGGCGGGCTTGACCGAGCCAACGGCGATCCAATCGCTCGCAATACCCCCTGCCCTTGAAGGCAAAGACGTCTTCGGGCGTGCGCCCGGGGATTCCGGCAGAGTCGAGGCGTATATTTTCCCCCTCCTGGAATTCCTTTCCCGCTCCGTTCGTAGTGCCGACGAGTGGGTTCCCCCTCTCGCCCTCGTGCTGTCGCCGACACGAAAGTCCGTCCAGGATGTCCAGGCTGCAACACTCCGGTATGGAAAGTACCTCTCCATCCGCGTGGTCGGCGTGTTCGGCGGAACGGACATCGACAAGCAAACGCGGCTCTTAAAGCGCAGGACCGAAGTCGTGGTCGCGACGCCCGGCAGACTTCTCGACCACATCACGCGCGGCTCGGTGGATCTTACCCGCATCGGGTTCCTGGTGATTGACGACATGGATAAGATGGTTGAACTCGGTCTTACGGCCGACATCGGGAAGATCCTCAACGCCGTACCGGCGACACGTCAGTCGATGCTCTTCTCCGGCGTCCTGAATGCCGAGGTCACGTCAATGGCCGAGCTCGTCCTGCGTCAGCCGGTGACGGTGGATGTTGGAGGAACCACGCCGCCCGCGCCCGCAGTGCGCGAGCGGGTCGTGGCGACAAAGAGGGAAGCGCGGATGCGGACACTGCTCCATCTGCTTCAATCGGAATCGATGGACCGGGTGATCATCCTCTCCCAGAAAGACTATGAAGCCGAGAGAATTCTACGTGCGCTGAAGGGAAAAGGGATCGCATCGCTTGCGATCAGAGGCGATTGGACCAACGACGACAGAGACCAGGCGCGATCGAGTCTCCGGGACGGGTCCCTTCGCGTTCTTGTCGGCACCGAGGAAGCAGCCGGTGCATTTGCCGGGGAGGTGATCGCGCACGTCATCCACTATGATTTTCCTCAACACCGGTGGCGCGAGCGGACACGCGGGGCGACACAAGGCGCGGGAACAATATCAGGAGCAGACACCGTGACATTCACACTGGACCGCGATCGGGCGAACCCGCAGCGATCAGAGCGGATGAATGGTCACGTTGCTCACGGGACGACGCATGCGAGAGAGGGTGGTCGGACAACGCAGAGAAGAAGTGGGATAAGCAACAATCATGAGGGGAGGAGAGTCATGGGAGAGCACACCGTGAAGCAGTTCGAAAAGCCCACCAAAGCGACAAAGCACCGGAAAAAGAACACCATCGTGTTCGCGCGGCGGAAAAAACCGTTGAAGAAGTTGGAGACGTTTTCCTCGGACCATAGCGGGGCCGGCTGGTAACCCAGCCGACCCAGCCCTCTCAGTCAACCATCGCTTCCCAATCGATTGAATCGTCCGATTCGGCCGAAACCGGCCGGACCGCAGGCTTCTTGCGATCGCTGAAAATGAGCAAAGGAATCGTCGCTAAAGCCAGGAGTGTTGCCATTTTCCAGAACCGCATTTCGGGTGCCCCCAGGAGTAAGTGTGTTCGGTGATCCTTCCTTTGGAATATACGGAATGTCGCCGTAAAAGTTGTGATATGAAACACAGATTAAAGGAAAATAACTAAAGCGTCACATGAGCAGAGGTGGTTAAAGGATTTTAATTCAAGAGGTACCGGGAAGCAGAGACGTCGGGGCTTGGGGACTGTGGGAGGTTGAGACTTATTGCGGTTGCCCAGTTTTTCGGACAGTGAGTTAAGAGATTCTTTTAATCTGTATTGAAATGCTTTTCATATTCCGATGGTGCGATATTCCCAATCGTCGAGTGGAGCCGTTGACGGTTGTAGAAGACCTCGATGTAGTGGAAGATGCTTTGCCGTGCTTCTTGTCGTGTGGTGTAGCGTTCGAAGTATATGCGTTCGGTCTTGAGGGTGTGGAAGAAGCTTTCGGTGACAGCGTTGTCGTAGCACGACCCTGTTGCTCCCATACTCAAGCGGATACCGTATTCTTGCGCCATTCTGCGGATCTGGTGGCTCGCGTACTGCGTGCCCCGATCAGAATGCAGGATCAACTCCCGCTCGGGTTGACGACGAGCAAGTGCTTGTTTGAGGGCGGCCGTGACCAGGTCCGCTGTGAGCCGATCTCCGAGTTCCCAGCCAACGATTCGCCGGGAATACAAATCGAGGATCACCGCCAGGTACGTCCAGCCCTCTCGGGTCCAGATGTAGGTGATATCGCTGGTCCAGACCCTGTTCGGTGCCGGCGCTTCGAAGCGACGTTGGACAAGATCCGGAGCCACGCACGCGTCCTTGCAGGGGCGGGTCGTGACTTTGAAGCGACGCTTGGTTTTAGACCGTAGGTGCTTCAGGCGCATCAAGCGGGCCACGCGATTACGGCTACACGGCACACCGCGCTGCTGCAAGGCCTGGTAGATCCGCGGACTGCCGTAGATCTCTTCGCTTTCGTGGTGCACCTGGGCAATCTGTTGGGCCAGCTGCTCGTTGGCCTGCGCTCGCGCCCCGGACGGTCCCTGGCACCAGCTGTAGTAGCCGCTGCGGGAGACAGCCAGGACGCGACAGAGCGTCGCCACGCGGTACTGCTTGGCATAGGCCGCGACGAACTGGTACTTCATCGCGCACGTCGAGAAAACACGGCCAAGGCTTTTTTTAAAATGTCCCGCTCCTCCGTGACCAGTTCCAGCTCACGGTGAAGCCGCACGAGTTCGGTCTCCGAGTCTTTCAGCTTCCCGTTGCCCGGGAAAGACTCCTTGGCATCGTCGACGAGCTCATGATGCCAACGGTACAGCATGTTCTTGTTGATCCCAAGCTCGCGGGCAAGCTCAGCAACTGGCCGATGGCTCTCCTGCATCATGCGGAGCGCATCAAGCTTGAATTCTTTCGTGTACTTCGGTCGTGGTACCATACGGACACCTCCTTCTCCAAGATAGTAACTTATCTGGGTGTCCGAAATACTGGGGCAAGATCATATGGTTCCAGGCTCGGATGGGAGGGAGACAATCGAACAAAATCTTATATTCTTAGAGTTTGTTATCAGAATAACGCCGAGACCTGCTCCGGTTCTTTGTTCAAGGGTTGAATTTGCTATATTCATTTCCCCCATTCTTTGTTCGGCGAAGCCCCCATGCGAAACACGATTGTCCCTCCTCCATTCACCAGCGCGACAGGCAGCCGTGCCGACATCCACGGCTTGCCGTTCACGGCCATCGACTGAATATAAACATTGCGGTCAGAGAGATTCTCAGCGACCATCGTAAACGTTTTCCCGTTTGAGAGATGCATGACTGCCTTCGGAAGGCACGGACTACCGATGATGTACTCATCCGAGCCGGGACAGACCGGGTAGAAACCGAGCGCGGTGAAGATATACCATGCAGACATCTGTCCGCAATCGTCATTGCCGCAGAGTGAACCCGGCGCGTTTCCATACTGCGTCTTCATCACTTCATGAAGCCGCGACTGCGCTTTCCACGGTTGCCCCGCCTCTGAGTACAGATAGATGATGTGATGGCTCGGTTCATTTCCATGCCAGTACTCTCCGATGATCCCCTTGATGTCGCCGACCCCCCGCGTGCTGTCGCTGGCGTGCACTTCAAACAGCGAATCGAGTTTCGTGCAGAAACGCTCCTTCCCGCCCATCAGCCCGATCAACCCGGGAACATCCTGCGGAACATACCAGCTGTACTGCCAGCTCGTTCCTTCCGTGAAGTCGCCGCCTTCAACGTAGAGATGCGGATCGAAGGGAGAATGCCAGTTCCCGCGGGAATCCTTTCCGCGCATCAGACCATACGCAGGGTCAAACAGGTTTCTGTAGTTCTGTGACCTCTTCAGGAAATACGCCGCGTCATCCTTTTTCCCCAGCTTTTTTGCCATCTGTGCAATGCACCAGTCATCGTAGGCGTATTCGAGGGTCTTCGAAACAGACTCGTTCTCTTTCTCGCAGGGCACCCAGCCAAGACTCGCGTACGTCATCACATTATCGTAGTGGGGATTCATGGCGGTGGCTTTGATTG
>CAVVZZ010000002.1:0-834121 GCA_963752915.1 Ignavibacteriota bacterium | reverse complement strand
CTGCGTTGGGTCTTGTCTCCGAAACGGAAGATGGTACTGAAGTCAACCTCCCGCGAAGCGGCACACGGCAGATAGCACTCCGCATCACATCAAGAAGCTCAGAGTCCCCGACGTGGAATTGTGGGTCTTCGACAAGAAGTGGGAGAATAATGTCATGACGACGTTCACTTCGTTCTCGAGTCTCTGCATCGGTATGCTGTTCATTGTCTCGATGGAATCGAACGCCCAGTGGATGCAAACCAACGGACCGTACGCTGGTAATGTCCAGTCTATTGCCTTGAGCGGCTCCACTGTTGTTGCCGGAACCGCGGATAGCGGCGTCTTTCGTTCTACCAACAACGGAGGAAGTTGGAGCGCAGCCAATGATGGCTTGCCGAATGCGCCGGTGCTGGCGTTTGCCGTCTTCGATTCGACGCTCTTCGCCGGCACGCAGGGCTTTGGCATCTACCGTTCGATGGATCATGGCACAACCTGGTGTGAAGCGAACGACGAAGTCACGAACATCGGCCTGTCGAGCACCTCTGTACGTACTTTTGCTGTCCGTGGCAACAACATCTACGCCGGATCGAATGGTGGCGGCGTCTACTGCTCAACCGACAACGGCTCGAGTTGGAGGGCGATCAACACCGGTTTACCGAACGATTACGTCTTGGGAATTGCTTTCATTGGCGAAAATCTCTTTGTCGGAACCGAGGGCGATGGCGTCTTTCGGTCGACCGACAATGGTACGAGCTGGGGACGCGTCAATGTTGGCTTGACAGACTCCGTAGTCGAATGCCTTGCCGCTCGTGGTACAACCCTCTTTGCTGGAACCGATATGGGAGGAGGGCTTTTTTGTTCCACCGATAGCGGTTCCACCTGGAGACCAGCCGTTTCCGGGCTGCCGTACTCTGACGTCGACAAATATACACGACGGTATTGGGGTCCCGATGCATTTGTCATCGATTCGAGTCAGGAAACCGGCGCAAAGGTGCTTGCCTTATGTGGGACGGTGCTCCAGCTGTCCGATGACGGGACAAAGTGGATATCCATCGATACGAACCACATCCTCAGCGGAGTTCGGACTCTGACCACCAGTGGAGGGTCCTGGTTTGCCGGGACCACGTCTGCCGGGGTCTTCCGTTCGACCGATTATGGCAAGAGCTGGGATGGGGCCAGCAATGGCCTACGGAAGGCTGATGTTCTTTGTCTATTGAACAATGGAAACAATCTCCTTGCAGGGACGGCAGGCGCGGGCGTCTTCCTCTCCACGAACAGCGGTACGACATGGGAGGGAATCAGTGCAGGCTTGTCAGGCAGCTATGTTTATGATCTTGCGATGTACGACACCATCCTCTTTGCTGCAACCGATGGCAGCGGTGTGTTTCGTTCGATGAACAATGGCAAACGTTGGACGTCAGTCAATACCGGTGCGATGGATACTCGCGTCTTCGCCTTGTGGATCAGCGGCGACAATCTCTTAGCCGGAACGAATAGCGGCGTCTATCTCTCGCACATTGATAACAGTAGTATGACATGGTATCATACTGGTGTGCCGAATGTCGAAGTCTGGGATTTTGCCGACATCGGCCCATATCTCTTCAGTGCCACGATGGGCAACGGCGTTTTTCGTTCAACAAATAATGGCATGAACTGGGAATCGGCGAGTGCTGGCTTACCGGCTCCCAAGGTGTTCTCTCTCGCCGCAGTCGAGTCAACCCTCTTTGTTGGGACTGATGGTTATGGCATATTCCACTCAACCGATCATGGCACAAGCTGGACGTCCCCGGGAATCGGCTACACGGGTAAATATCTGTATGACTTTGCGGTCAGTGGCCCAAATATCTTTGCCGCAAGCAATGCAGGTGTTGACCGTGTGACCAACAGCGGCACAACGATTGATACTCATTTCCCGCCAAGTTTTGCCTATGCGCTTGCGGCGAGTGATACAGATCTCTTTGCCGGAACTTGGAAGGGCGGCGTGTGGCGACGATCGCTTTCGGAATTGATTACCCTGACCAGCATCGCAACGGCGACCGGACCACTCCGTTTTGCACTGGGACAGAACTATCCCAATCCTTTCAACCCTTCGACAGTTATCAGCTACCAATTACACACCAACGCTGCTGTAGTCTTGAAGGTATTTGATCTCCTCGGAAGAGAAGTCAAAACGTTGGTCAACGAGCGCCAAAATGCAGGCAACCATTCAATCACGTTCAACGCAACGAATCTTCCAAGCGGAGTCTATTTCTATAGGCTTGAAGCTGGAATGTACCACGATACCAAGAGACTATTGATAATAAAGTGAGGCAGACACCTTCGTGATCAAGATCTTCCAGAAACAGAACGGGATGACCATCATCGGACAGGGTGGGAACATCATCGTCTTCATGCTTCCATCCTTGATTGCGGCCATCGGTGTCCATATCTATCTCCCGGGCATCGCAGCATTGCCTGAGAGCATCAGATGGATTTTGCCCCTCGGCTACGTATTATTGGTTCTGGGCTTTCTTCTCTGGGGATCGGCTCTTCTACAGTTGCTTACCGGCTTCTCCAATGGCCGCCTCGAAACCACCGGCGCATACGGGATTGTGCGCAATCCGATCTATTCGAGTGTCACGTTCTTTGTTCTTCCGTCAGTGACAATCCTGACGATGACCTGGGTCTATCTGGTTCCATCGGTGTTTCTGTATCTCGGCGTGATGATCTTCATCGGCAAAGAGGAGCAGCAGCTCGCCGACACGTTCGGTGAGGCTTACCGACAATACATGGCTCGCGTGGATCGGATGATTCCTATGAAGAAACCTTGATTGGGAGTAAGGAAAACGAGTCTGTTGCTCAATGATTTCTTCTCGTAGGGGCGAAATCCATTCTTGTTCATTTTCTGACCATAGGAGGCTTCCATGAAAGCGAATTTCCTTTTTTCCTTTGCCTTGTTCCTCTTTGTCGTATGTGCCCAGGCATCAGCTGCGCCAATGATCCCTCAAGGACAGGAGACTGCAAAGAAGGAAATCAAAGGGGCTGTCAACGTAATCATCCAGGGTCTTGAGAAATTGGACGCCGAAGCCCTTTTCCAATCGTATTCGGACTCTCCCGACTTCATCCTCTTCACCACCGATGGATCCATGGCAGACTACCGGGCGGCGAAGAACCACCACGTTCAGTGGTTCAAGTCTCTTTCCTCGCTGAAAGTCACAACGGTGTCAGATGAGATCAGATTCTTGTCCGACGACGTTGCAGTTTGTGCCTGGCGCGCCACATTTGCGATGACGCTCAAGACGGGCGGGGAGCCGAAGGTAGACTTTGCCATCACATTCGTTTTCAAAAAGATCGACAACCACTGGAAGGTTGTTTACCAGCAAACTTCTGCACTGCCGCCGGCACAGGAGAAGACAGGCAAGTAGCACTTCCCGCCGACCAGCCCGACATTGGTTCGCTCGCCATCATTTTCACCGTGGAAGGACGTTGGCCCAGCATGATCGCAATTCGATTTGACGTGAACGACGAGAAGAACCGTGCATCCTTCTTCGCGCGATGTCTTGGAGAAGCTGTGGATTGTCTCGACATGAACACTCAAGCACTCTGGGGTAACATGACGCCTCAGCATATGATAGAACACCTCGTCTGGGCGTTTCAGTGTTCGACGGGCGCCCTTGTGCTGCGATGTCATACGCCCGAACAGCTCCTGGAACGCGCAAAGCGATTTCTCTATGACAATAGACCGACACCGCGTGGGTTCAGGAATCCAGAGCTTGGGGAGATTCCTCCAGCTTACCAATGTGCCAGTTTGCAGGATGCCAGGACCTGGTTCAACCAGGAGCTGGTCCGTTTCTCTGGGTATTACCAGAGCCATCCCAAGGCCGTTCACGTCCACCCGATATTTGGCCCACTCGGGAAAGAGGAGTGGGAGCGATCGCATTTCAAACACTGCTGTCATCATTTACTTCAGTTCGGGCTCATTGCGGAACCCGAATCGCCAGGCCGATAGGTCTGACGGAAACATCACGGGGGTCCGAACGTACCACAATCATACGAAGTGTCAATGCGACCATGCGTGGTCGCGGGGTGAACGCGGGAGTGAGGTTATCGGGGAGTGAATCGGTAGGGTGCAAAGAATTGACGAGGTCATAGGCACATACATGATTAAATTCGAGAACATCAAAAAGTCCTTTGGGAAGATCGCTGCGGTGGATGGCATCTCCTTCGAAGTAGAGTCGCACGAGATCTTTGGCCTGCTCGGCCCCAATGGCGCAGGCAAAACCACGACAGTCAATATGGCCGTTGGCTTGATAAAACCGGATTCCGGCACTGTGGAACTCTCCGGTCTTGGCTCCCCAGACAATCCTAAGGTGCGTGCGAGAATTGGTGTTGCGCCGCAAACGCTTTCGCTCTACGACAATCTTTCAGCGCAGGAAAATCTGGAATGCTTTGGCAAAGTGTACGGATTAAGCGCCGGAAGACTAAAGGAGCGTGTCGCCTGGTCACTGGATTTTGTTGGACTTTCTGAGCGCAAAAATGATCGCGTGAAGAAGTTCTCCGGCGGTATGAAACGTCGTCTGAATCTGGCTGTGGCGCTCGTTCATGGTCCCGAATATTTGGTTCTGGATGAACCCACAGCCGGCGTCGATCCACAGTCGAGAAATGCCATTTTTGAAAATATCGATCAACTGAAGAGACAGGGAAGCACGATAATCTACACCACGCATTATATGGAAGAAGCGCAACGCCTTTGTGACCGTGTTGCCATCATGGACCGCGGCAAGCTGCTGGCGCTGGACAGAGTGGATGCTCTGATTAAACAGTACGGCGGAAACAGCACCGTTATCGCCGAAAAAACCGATGGGGAACAAATAATCGAAACGAAAAATCCCATCGAAGAAATTCTCAAATTGCAGAAAGAAACCGACCTTCGCGGTTTCCGGATTCTCCAGCCAAGTTTGGAAACCGTGTTCTTAAGTTTAACCGGACGAACATTGAGGGATTGAAATGATTGCCATGTGGATCCTAGCGGTCAAAGATCTGCGAATTCTCCTGCGCGACAAAGCCGGCTTTTTCTTCACGTTCATCTACCCGGTGTTTATCGCGATTTTTATGGGGGTCATATTTTCGGGCGGCGGTGGTGATTCCGGTTCGCACAAAAACGCTTTGGCAGTCTACGTGGTAGACCAGGACAGCACGGACGTTTCACGAACATTTGTAGACAGCCTGGCACAATCCGGAGACCTGCAACTCACTCCAGTCGGTTTGGCACAGGCGCAGGAAGATGTCCGCTTGGGCAAGAAGGCTGCGTACATTTTGATAAGAAAGGGCTACGGTGAAGCCCGGAAAAACATGTTCACCGGCGAGGCCCCTGTTGTCGAAATCGGTATTGATCCTTCCCGCCGGGCTGAAGCCAGCCTGCTCACGGGTCTGCTGCTGCAACACGGCGCACGGGATATGCAGAAGGTATTTACCGATCGCAACCTGATGCGGACACAGGTGGAGTCATCGTTGGGAAAACTTCCGGCCGAAGAATCGTCCAGCCTCACGGGGTTTTTATCCAGCCTGGACCGCTATCTGGCCGACACGACCAGCTCTGCAAGTAAAGGAGGTGGAGAATGGAGAGGTTTTGAACCGCTGAAGGTCGAGGAGAAAGAAATCATCCGCCAAAGAATCGGCCCGCCCAGTTCGTTCGCGGTTACTTTTCCACAAGGTGTTATGTGGGCCATCATGGCATGCGTTACAACTTTTTCAGTTTCGCTGGTTACGGAAAGAAATGAAGGGACGCTGACACGTCTGTTGACTGCGCCGCTCAGAAGCTATCAGGTTCTTGGCAGCAAAGCCTTAGCCTGCTTCATCACCACGATTCTTGTTTCCATTATTGTCATGCTCGTGGGAGTATTGATTTTTGACATCAAGGTCGCATCCTATTTCAAACTCGCTCTTGGACTGGTTATTGTTGCAGGATCCTTTGTCGGTGTGATGCTCCTGCTTTCTGTGCTTGGTAAAACGGAACGGGCGGCAAGCGGGGTAGGTTGGGCGGTCATGCTGATATTTGCAATGATTGGTGGCGGCATGCTCCCGCTGTTTTTCATGCCGGACTGGTTAAAGGCATTGAGCAGTATCAGCCCGATTAAGTGGGGCATTCTTGCGCTGGAAGGCGCCACCTGGCGGGATTTTAGTTTTGGAGAACTTCTGCAGCCATATCTCATTCTTTCCGGTTTTGGATTGGTGTCGTTTCTTATTGGTGTACGTTTGTTCCAATGGTCGGAAAAATCATAGGGTAGTAGGAAGCGATAGAGGCCGAGCACCGAAAAATCAAACCACACCACGTCCCGCCAACCGCCAGCCGCCAAAAAGAAGGCGGCCAGGAAAAGATGGCGGTCAAGAAAAGACGGCGAGTAAACGCGGTGCGGCGAAACGTTGTGCGCAAGCAAAGAAAGAAATTTTCCACAATGGACATCCCGCGGATATTCAACATCGCTGAAAGTGCTCACCGCATCCACAACCCGATCACACCCGAAAAGCTCGCCACTCTCGGCGCGGCGCTGCGTCTGGAATCGGGGGCCCGGGTGCTCGACCTCGGCAGCGGTTCGGGGGAGATGCTGTGTACCTGGGCACGCGATCACGGCGTTACCGGCACCGGCATCGACATGAGCCAATTGTTCACCGAGCAAGCGAAACTCCGTGCTGTCGAACTCGGCGTCGCCGATCGAGTCACGTTCATTCATGGCGATGCTGCCGGCTATGTCTCTGACGAGAAGGCGGATGTGGCAGCCTGTCTCGGCGCCACCTGGATCGGCGGTGGAGTCGTCGGCACTGTCGAGCTTTTGGCGCGGAGCCTGCACACCGGAGGGATCATCCTCATCGGCGAGCCCTACTGGCGGCAGTTGCCGCCGTCGGATGATGTTGCCAAGGGGTGTCTTGCCCACGCAGTCTCCGACTTTCTCATGCTTCCAGGACTTCTCACGTGTTTTGGCCACATTGGGTACGACGTCGTTGAAATGGTTCTGGCTGACCAGGACGGCTGGGACAGATACGAGGCGGCCAAATGGCTCACCATGCGCCGATGGCTTGAAGCCAATCCCGGCGACGAGTTCGCGAAAGATGTTCGAGCCACACTCACCTCTGAACCCGGGCGCTACGCCGCCTACACGCGTGAATACCTGGGCTGGGGTGTGTTCGCGTTGATGCCGCGGTGATGCGGTGGCAGGTGTTTTGCGGTGCCGGTATTCACGGTAGACCCAGTAAGGGGCAAAGGTAAAGTCCATGCGCAACGTGATCTATCGAACATCTCTATCGCTCGACGGCTACATCCAGGCAGCTACCGGCGACCCCAGTTGGCTCTTTCCCGATGAGGAGCTCCACAGGCACTTCAACGCACTCGAAGAAGATATTGATACCCATTTGTATGGTCGTCGAATGTACGAACTCATGGTTGCTTACTGGCCCACAGCCGACCAGAATCCTTCGGCGCCTCCATACGAGATCGACTATGCCCATATCTGGAAGGCTGTGCCAAAAATTGTTTTCTCAAGGACCCTGGAGGCGGTGGACTGGAACTCCAGGTTGGTGAGCGGCGACGCATGCGAGGAAGTGGCAAGGCTCAAGGTGCTACCCGGCAAAAACATGAGTATCGGAGGCCTCACTCTGGCCTCGGCCTTAGCCACGGCTGGACTTATTGACGAATACTGGTTCTACTACGTGCCGGTCCTCCTGGGTTCTGGCAAATCAGTTTTCGCGGAGCTCGGTCAACGGATACGGCTTCACCAGATCGAAACGAGAACGTTCGAGTCCGGTACCATACTGCTCAAATGTCGGCCCACCTCCACGTAAGCGTGTTGCGACTTGTGCAGCAATTCACAGGCACGAGGGAACGTTGCCTGCGTAAAAACAAACGGCGGACAGGTCCGCCAGAAGGCGGCGGGCTTCGTCGGGTAAACGCACTCTCTAGGAAGCGGGATTGTGTGGTGTCTGAACGTTATGCGCAAGCAGCCGCCATGTTTCGGGAGGGAAACGTAGCGCCGTCGTCAGAACCCACGAAGTACGACTGGCGTGTTGCTCGCAAGTTCAAATGGCATTCAACAATCTGAACAGAACCTATGCACGCACAAGCGAAACAAGTAATCGCTTTCTCCTTAATTGGAGTTGCAGCGTACATGTGTGCAGACGTAGTTCATGAAGTGGTGGGGCATGGGGGTACCTGTTTGATACTTGGGCAGAACATAAAGCTTGTGACTTCAGTCTATTTTACAAGTACTCCGGGCAACCTGATGACGGACCTTGGGGGACCAATATCCAATCTATTCTTTGGCGTATTGATATTTGCCGTTCTGACACAGAGAAAAGATCTGTCCGCTGTATCCTGGCTCTTGTTTTTCCTTACAATGTCTTACAACTTGTTTTGGTTTTCAGGGACGATATTGCAGTCGAGCTTTAGCAAGACTGGCGATTGGACTTATGCCATCACGGATTTGAATATTGGCATGTATGAAAAGCCAATTTTGATAGTTGCCGGTATTACAGCTTACTATTTTTCTATAAAACTGATCGGGATACATCTCAAAGGCAGTAATTCAAATCGACCAACGTTTCCGTTGCGGCAGAGTATATGTTGCTCATATTGCGCCGCGGGAATAGCGGCAGTAGTTGCCGGTTTGTTCTTTCAGCCAGGCAGGGTTCACGCCGCGTTTGAAGGGTTGCTTGAAATGATAGGATCGCTTCCAATAGTGTTCATAGGATTCAGACAAAAGGCACACTCTGAAGTTTACGACACTAAGTCGGGGGTTGCCTTAAACGTGATCATAAGTATTCTGTTCGGTGTGTTTTGTTTCACACTTGGAAGAGGTTTTATCCTTTGACAACAATCTGCGGCTGCCATGCGATGCCATGCCCCTCGCTGCCGGAGTTTTGTTTAGCTTCGGCATTCTGCTCAGTCCTGCAATGGGCGCTGTGCTTATGTCGCTCAGTAGCGTGATCGTTGCCATTAATGCCAGGTTACTCAGGCTCGTGTGATGACATTCTTGGATCAGGCAAGCAGACTCGATTCATCCGGCTTGAGTCAGTCAAGGTTTTGACACGAACCGAGGTGCGGGCGTTCATCGCTGCAACGATTGCTCGAGCGAAGATTCCATTTCGAGAAACGGGACGCGGAAAGGTGATGATCAAGTCGACCTCGGCAAAACAGAAGCCGAGTCGTCGAACCTCGCGTTGACAATAGTGTTTTGCCGCCAAGCGCGATCAACTTGAAGAAGGTCGGAGTCCCCTCCAGAAAGCAGCGGGCCTACCCTCCGCTTTCTGGCGGGATCTTCGACAAACGGTAGCGGGTCCCTGCGCGGTTGACGTGGTACCGCGTGGAGGATGATTGACCGAAAACGCCCCCCTTGATGCTCATGTCTGGAGCATGCGTGATGCGACCACTCTTTGTCCTCGACGATATTCGTTCTCCCGGGCGAACTCTCCTTTTCACTATAGCTGGTGTCAGGATCGAAGCGACGCGCTCGGCGTGGATGGCTCCGATCACCTGGATGGTGCTTGGATCACTGATCGCGGCACTCAATCTCGAACGCGGCTCGGTTGTGCCATTGATCATGAATGCTGTAGTCTATGGTGCGGCCCTCTACTCAGCAAATGTCCTCCATAGCCTTGGTCACATTGTTGCGAGCATCATGGTCAGCGCACCCATGGACATTCTCTTGCTCACCTCCACGCGTGACGTCACGTTGTATCTGAGAGATTCCCTGAGCTATCCAGTGGGCGTACGAGTCGGCCGGAGCCTGGGTGGACCGCTTGCAAACCTCGCGGCAGCCCTTGTATGTTTCGCCTTGACAACGCTCCTCGGGGCTCCATTCCTGAAGCCATTCGCCGTAGTGAACGTCGGGATTGGCCTTTGGACCCTTTGTCCGATACCGACGATGGACGGTTGGGTGATCTGGCGAGGACTCTTTCGCGGTCGCACGGGGGCGTAGCAAGTCGAGAGAATGGGTCACTGGCGACCTCGCTGTTTGCAGGCGAGGAGCTTCAAGAAGCCATCTACGGCAGATAAACCGAATGCACAACGCGATGTTGCAGTAGTCATACGCCATTGCGGTCGAGCGAACAATGTCACAAGTTATCGCGTATATCCAGACGCTGGTTACCTTGACACTTCAACTTCGTCAACTGGTTTTGCTCCTCCCGCTACTTTGCGTGCAGCTTGCAGTAAGCCAGACCGGAGGGAAGGGGTCTCCATTGCAGGTGTCCTCGTATCTTGACAGTATCTACACGATTCTGCATGAGCATGCCCTTCATCGAAGCACGGTCGACTGGGATTCGGTGCGGGCGGTGCTCGGCAGAGAGATAGGTCATGCGCAAACGCCATCGGATTGCTATCCGGCGATTCGCCGTGCGCTACGAATTCTGGACGATCACCACAGCTTCTTGCTGACACCCTTCGAGCGCGCCCATTTGGACAGTGCCCGCTACAGCAGACAACGCCACCCCGAGTCACACCTGTTCAAAGGCAAGGTCGGTCTTCTGACCGTTCCAGCTTTTGCTTCACGCGACACCATCGAGCAGAGGCTCTATGCCGCCGATGTCCGGAGTCACCTCACCAGGCTGCGTGCATCCGGCGCGAACAAATGGATTATCGATCTCCGGGCTAATATGGGTGGCAACATGTGGCCTATGCTCGACGGCCTTTCCTCACTTTTGTCGGCCGATACAGTTGGTTACTCTGTTTTTCCCGACGGACAGAAGGAGCCATGGCGCTCTCACGCGGAGAGAGCCCCTACATTACAGGCAATTGAGCCCATCGCCGTCCTCATCGGCCCATGGACGGGCAGTTCGGGAGAGGCCATTGCCGTGGCGTTCAAGTGCAGGCCCTGCACACGCTTTTTTGGCCTTCCAAGCGGGGGTCTGACAACAGCAAACAAGGACTTCTCGCTTCCCGACAGCGCACTGCTTCTGGTCACGGACAGCTTCTTTGCTGATCGCTGTGGCGTCAGCTATTCTGCAGGCGTCGTTCCTGATGAGCAAATCGGGAGTGAAGCCTGGTCTGACACAACGGCGGTGGTGACCGCACGCCGGTGGCTCGCGAAGCAGGCGACGCGTTGACTCATTGGCAGGGGTGGTCGGCGGCAACGGCGCTCGCTCCATCCGCCTTCGACGGATGGCGGTTTGCCTGGACGTTATGCGTCATCGCCTTGCGTGCCATGAATCCCACCGAACATCCTGACCTTGCGTTGTCGATTCGGTGGTACATCAATCGACTATTTTGGGCAAGCAATTCCGACGGTTTCAATTATGGCGGTTGGACAGCGCCTTCTTCATACAGAAGCTGACGAATCGGCTTGTGCGTTCATGCAATAAGACATGACGCCTGCGGATCTACTTCATCGTTCGGAGGAGAGGTCTCATGAAAGCAGTCATCACGGGTTCAGGCAATGCCAGGGAAGCCGAACAGCAGGTTCGAAGCTTCATCGCGAAGTGCAAGCCGAAGCATCAGACAATGATTCGTGCAGTCCGCAAGGTGTTGCGGAAGCGCTTTCCCACAGCCGACGAGTTGGTGTACGACTACTCCAACAACTTTGTTATTGGGTATTCTGCAACTCAGAGAGGGTCTGATGCTATCGTCGCTCTTGCTGCTGGTGCAGAAGGGTTACGAATGTACTTCAATAATGGGCCCAAACTTCCGGATCCAAAGAAGATTCTCCTCGGATCGGGCAAGCAGACGCGATTCCTCTGGCTTGAATCCGTCAAGGTATTGGCACGACCCGAGGTGCAGGCGCTCATGGCTGCGGCGCTTGATCGAGCGAAGTTTCCACTTCGAGAAACGGGACGCGGAAAGGTGATTATTAAGTCGTCCTCGGCAAAACGACGGCCGCGTCGTCGACCGTAGCATTGACAGCTTAGGCATGGCGGGCTTTCGGGCGAGTAAACCCGCACACCGGGTAGGCGAAGATGAATCGAGGTGGCTCGCTGGTTGGCGTAAGCCAATATAGACGGCAACAGGTGAGAACTATCATGAGAAAGATTTTCGTTTCGTCATTTATTACTTTAGATGGAGTCATGCAAGCGGCCGGTGGACCTGAGGAAGACTTCACCTATGGCGGTTGGAGCGCACCGTATTACGATGACGTCGTTGATAAGGTCGCGGAGGAAAAGAAGAAGCACCCTGCAGATCTTTTGTTGGGAAGAAAAACATTTGAGATGTTTGCGTCGTTCTTTCCCGAACATCCGGACCTCTGGCCGGGCGTCAATGATGCCACAAAGTACGTCATGAGCAGTACTCTGCACAAATCAGGTTGGAACAACTCCGTCTTCCTGACAAGCATCGACGATATCAAGAAGCTCAAAGAATCACAAGGCCTCGACCTCCAGGTTCACGGCAGCGGTCAGCTCGTCCAGCTTCTCCTGAAGCACGACCTGGTGGACGAACTCTGGCTCCTCATTCACCCGGTGACGCTTGGTACAGGAAAAAGGTTGTTCGACACTGGCACCATCCCGGCAGCCTTTACATTAAAAGAGAGTCTGGCTGCGCCAAGCGGAGTGATCATTGCCAACTATAAGCGGGCAGGAGAAGTGAAGACGGGTACTATGGGATCTTGAGACGAATACAATGAGATATCAATGGATGTATCATGGTGTAACGTCTCTTCAAGGCTTACTAGAGCCGACGACAAGCGAGCAAGAACGTCTCAAAGCAACTTTGCGCAACGCAACAACCGCTCCACGCGGCGAGGCTCCCACAGGCAACGATTCGCGCAGTCGACAACCGGGGTCATCAATTTGCATACGCCTTGGCTGATGTTGCCAGAGACATTCGGTCAAAAGATTCTACTTGAAAGAATGTGATCATGCGCTGGTGATTCTGTTTGAGAAAGACATTCCTGGGGGTAGCTCTTTCTGAAAGGAGAAGGTCATGAAGGCATATCGCTGTTTCCTGGTTCTTTTCAGTCTTGCCATCGTTCTCTCTCCACACGACTCTTGCAGTGCACAGGATCGGAACGCACTCCCGGCCGATCAAAAAGCGCTTGCAGCGTTAACACAAGAGCTCGACTCGGCGTACAACGTGCAGGACGCCGCCCGGTTCAGCGCAGTCTTTGCGGAGGATGCCGACTTCCAGTTTTCGGTTGAAGGGTTGACGCTACGTGGACGCGATCAGATCAAGCAACATTTCGCGAAACAATTCGCGACCCTTCCGCCCACGCGGCATGTGACGACGACAGGGACAACAGATGCTATCACGCCCGACATCCTGGCCGTCGACATTCAAGTGGATATCCTGGGAGTCGATCAGAAGACCGGCGTGACGCAGGCCCCGCTTTTCCATTACAATGGCCTAGGCTTGGGAATCCGTACCGACGTGGGATGGCGCATTCGGCTGGTACGCCTGTATCGTACGGCTAAGTAGAATGCCTTCTTGATGGACTCTTGCTCTATGTGTAGTCTGTACAGAAAGGTACAAAGGGAAAACTGCTATACACCGGGCGAAAGGCCCAACGCGTCTGACACTACAGCCGTAGCACCTCCAATGAATGATGTGCAACTGAAGGCTACCCGCGTGCCATGGTCCCGACTCGACCTGGCCGTCCTGCTGATTCCCGCTATCCTAAAGGTAACGCTGCACCTGCTGACCTACCAGGGATTCGGGTTCTTCAGTGACGAGTTCTACTACATCGCTTGCAGCAACAGGCTTGACTGGGGGTATGTCGATCACCCTCCACTCTCGATCCTGCTGCTTCGTATCGACCGTTGGCTCCTGGGCGATTCTCTCTTCTCGATCAGGCTGCTTCCCGCTTTGGCCGGGGGTGCGACAGTCCTCCTGACCGGACTCCTTGCCAGGAGGCTGGGAGCCGGAAGATTCGGTCAGCTGCTCGCGCAGGTGTGTGTCCTGGTCGCCCCGATCTATCTTGGAACCTGCCACATCTTCTCCATGAACGCGCTCGATCTGGTCTTCTGGCTCGCCGCCATGTACATTGTCGTCGTGATTTTGAACGGGGGAGACCAGCGGCTTTGGATCGCCTTCGGTCTCGTCGCCGGATTGGGTTTGCAGAACAAGATCATCCTTCTTCTTCTGGGCTGCGGAGTGGTGACCGGCCTGATTCTCACCAAACAACGGCGCCAGTTGCTGAACAAGTGGTTCTGGCTTGGCGGCGCACTGGCCGCCCTGATTTTCTTGCCGTACGTCCTCTGGCAGATACCGAACGGCTGGCCGACTCTTGAGTTCATGGAGAGCGCTCGTGTCCACAAGATGGTAAGGCTTTCCTTCCTCGGGTATTCTTTCGAGCAGATCCTGCAGATGCATCCCTTCACTTTCCCCGTCTGGCTTTGCGGGCTCTGCGTGCTCGTCTTCTCGAAAGCATTTCGAACGTATCAGGCGCTTGGATGGTGCTACCTGGCGGTTCTCATTCTCTTCGTCGTGACCGGCGGCAAAGCGTACTACCTCGCTCCCGCCTACACGATGCTTTTTGCATTCGGCTCCGTCTGGATGGAGAGGAAGTTGTCGGGCAAAGCTGCCCGGGCGGCCGTGATGATCCTGATCGTCGCCGGGGGACTCGTCACTCTTCCTGTCGCCATCCCTCTCCTCCCCGTCGAGGCCCATATTCGCTACTCGGAGGCACTCGGGTTGAAGCCCGATGCGGGAGGTGAGCGTCATCGGGTTGGCAGGCTCTCCCAGTACTACGCAGCGATGTTTGGCTGGGAGAAGTTCGTTGGCGAAATCGCCCGCGTCTACCAGTTGCTGCCCGCCACCGACCGCGCGAAATGCGGAATCGTTTGCATGGATTACCACCAGGCCGGCGCGGTCGATTTCCTTGGCAAGCGGTACGGGTTGCCCAACGCCGCCTCCGGCCACAACAATTACTGGCTATGGGGACCGCAGTGCACCGGCGAAGTTGCGATAATCGTCAGCCGCGGTGTCGGAGACCTGCCGAAGGCGTTTGAAGAAGTGTCCCAGTACGGCTTTGTTCATGACGACACGGGATACGTTCAACCTTCCGAGGACGACCTCTCCGTGTTCGTCGTCCGCAAGCCGAAGATGCCGATGAGCATCCTTTGGGCCCAGGCCAAGCACTACGACTGATCTGCGTCTTCTGAAGCCCTGGCACCCCGATGCTGGAGTAGAAAGTCAGTGCGAAGAGAACAACAATTCAGGGGCAGCATGAGCACGCACGACCAGCGCATCGCACAAATGACCTTCGCCTCAGTCTATCCAATGTATGTCGCAAAAGTGACAAGGAAGGGGAGGACGGAGAAAGAACTGCATCAGGTCATCAACTGGTTAACAGGCTTCGATAGCAAAAAGCTGCAGGAACTGATGAAGGCTAATGTGACTTTCGAAACGTTCTTTCAGCGAGCGTCGCTGAACCCCAATGCGTACCGTATCACCGGAGTTATCTGTGGTTATCGTGTGGAGGAAATCAAGGATCCCTTGACACAGCAGGTCAGATATTTGGACAAGCTGGTGGATGAGCTGGCGAAAGGTCGGAAAATGGAGAAGATCCTGCGCGGATCGTAGAGTGTTGGCGTGCTTCAGCGGGCCCGCAACGGCGGTTTGCCTGAGCGTTGTGCGTTATCGCCATCGCAAATATCAAGAAAGGAAACACTGTTGTGATATCATCCAAGTGGCCGGAATTCGTTCGTGCACTTCCGGAGGCTGACTTGCCGTTCGACGGACTTCGAGGGTGGCTTTTGCAAAGCGAGTCTGGCCAAGTGTTGTTCATGGAAGCCGACGTTGAAGTGATCGTTCCTCAACACTCTCACGGTAATCAATGGGGCGTAGTGATTGACGGGAAGATCGACCTGACGATCGGAGAGAACACCCGCACGTACACGAGCGGCGAAACGTACGTCATTTCAAATGGCACTCCGCATAGCGCCCGGATTCATTCCGGCTTTCGTGCGATTGACTATTTCGTCGATCCTGCACGCTATCGGGCACGTTCGCATAAGGGATGACGGGGAATCCACCAATGAAAGGGAAAACGCATGGTCATGCTCAGTAGTATCCTGGCGACTCTCTATGAAAGAGACCTCCGGAAGCTGATCGAAGAAGTCAACTTGTTCAACGATGAAGAGCACCTCTGGAGAACTCACGGCTCGATGAAGAACTCCAGCGGCAATCTTGTGCTGCATATCATCGGGGGGATGAATCATTTCTTCGGGGCCACGCTTGCACGGAACGGCTACGTTCGCAATCGCGACCAGGAATTCGCCAGGAAAGGGGTAAAGAAGGCAGATCTCGTGGCAGAACTTGAACAGCTGATCCCCATGATGACCAAAACGATAGGCGCTCTGAGTCAGGAGCAGTTGGACGCCGACTACCCGCTGCAGTTTGACAATATGCAGACTTCGACAAGCTACGTCGTGGTTCGCCTCCTGGCGCATCTTAGCTATCATCTCGGGCAGGTCAATTATCTCCGTCGTACGTTGGAATGAAACGACAACGAGCGTCTCTATGCAAGAGGAGCATCCATGAAATTCATCGGCGCGCATTCGATCATCTATAGCAGAAACCCTGAGGCCGACCGCACCTTCATCAAGACCGTGCTCGGTTTCCCTCATGTCGATGTCGGCGACCGGTGGCTCATCTTCGCGCTTCCTCCCGCGGAGCTTGCGGTGCATCCCGCGGAAGACAACTCCCACGAGCTCTACCTGATGTGCGACCGGATTGATGAGTTCGTTTCCGAGATGAACAAGCGCGGTATCATTTGCGGCGCCATCGAGACTCAGCCCTGGGGATCGCTCACGCGGATAGTCCTCCCCGGCGGTGGAAAGCTCGGCGTTTACCAGCCTCGTCATGCGCGTCCAAATCCCCGCCACAGCAAGGGCAAAAAGAAGGCTGTCAGGCGATCCGTCAGGAAATCAACCCGGTGAGGATCGTAATCAACGCCGGGTATGATGATCGATTCGGCGATGTCACAGTCTGGTGGCGCACTGCGCCACGTCCCACCGAACACCGTGGCGAGTGCAACGGCTCGCCCGAACAGACAGCTACGCTCGGGAGGAAACACAGTGAGACCCAAATTTCAATCGAGGCAGGAGGTCACGATTCATGCACCTCTGGAAGCCGTGTGGGAATTCAATATGGACCTGTCGAAGATTGCAGAGTATCACCCGCGCGTAAACAAAGTCGACTTGATTTCAGGCAAGCAGTTTCGAGAAGCGGGCGTATCGTATCAATGCCATCTCAAGGATGGAAAGAATACCTGTGTCGAAAAAGACATTGAGATTGTTCCGATGCAGAAGCTGGTGACCGTTTTTCCAGAGGATACAATGGGGCTCACGAAATTATTGCCTGACTACGTGGTAGAATCAACCCTTTCAAAGATTAGCGATAATGTCACCAAAGTGGAAATGACACACTTCTATTCAAGTTCAACGTTGAAAGTGTGGTTGCTCAATTTCATTATCAAAAGAAAAATTGCGAGGGAGACACAGGACACCTTGAATGCCATGAAAAAGACCATCGAATCCGATCTTATAGGCAAGGATCAATGACCACCCGACGTAAGATCATCGCCTACCTGGCCATAAGCGCCGATGGTTATATCGCACGACCTGACGGCAATGTCGACTGGCTGGATCGTCCCCGGATAGCTGGCGACTACGGCATCCGCGCCTTCCTCCGATCGATTGACACGATCCTTTGGGGACGCAAAACCTACGACTTCGCCCTGCAGCACGGCGGCCTTGCGATGTTCGGGTCCAAGGTCAAGAACTACGTCTTCTCGACACGGCCGCCGCAGAATCAGCCATCTGACGCGACGTTCGTCACCCAACCCGTTGCAGTGTTCCTCCGACGTATTCGCATCCAACGAGGCAAGAATATCTGGATGATGGGTGGAGCGAGCATCATCGGATCGTTTCTCGATGCGGGAGGCATCGACGAGTTCATCCTCCACGTCATACCGATTCTCATCGGGGACGGAATTCCACTGGAAGCACGTCGGTACCGCAATGTCGGCCTCAAACTCAAATCGGTGCGAAAGTACGCTGACGGCGTCGTTCGGCTCCATTACATCGTCGACCGGAAGGTCGCCAGTCGCGCTAAGCGCTAGGATCTTGGATTCATCCAAGCTGATGGTTGCGGCAAAACAACTTCACATTATACTTCATAGAAGGTCGAAGTCCCCGCCATAAAGCGGTGGGACAGCGGTTTTGGGGTTAGTGCCGGTATGACGAGGGCTGGCTTGGATTTCTGCAAACGCAAGCGAGAGTGGTAAGGTACTATGAAAGCTGCGGTCCTGTATACATTGGGTGACATTCCCCGCTTCGACGACTTCCTTGAACCGAAAGCAGGTGAGAATGAGGCCGTCGTCCGAGTCACTGCCGCGTCTTTGAAGAATTCCGACAGAGCCATGGCGAGCGGTTCCCACTACGCCAGTCATTCGGAACTGCCGGTGGTCTGCGGACTGGACGGCGTGGGTGCGCTGGAGGACGGGACACGCGTGTTTTGCGGCGGCCCTCGACCACCATTTGGAATGATGGCAGAACGAACTGTTGTGTCCCGTATAAGATGTATGCCGGTGCCCGACAATGTCAGCGATGAGTTGGCAGCAGCATTACCTAATCCTGCATTATCCTCCTGGCTCCCACTTATTTGGAGGGCCCAACTCAAACAGGGTGAAACGGTGCTTATTATCGGAGCAACGGGAGTTGCCGGCAAGCTCGCGATTCAAATTGCAAAACACCTGGGTGCTGGTCGCGTGGTTGCGGCTGGCCGCAATGCCAACATTCTGGAATCGCTACACCAACTCGGCGCCGATGCGACTATTTCGCTCGACGTACCAGATGAGAAGCTCCGCGATGCATTCATGAAGGAAGCCAAGTCCAACCACATCGATGTTGTGCTCGACTACCTCTGGGGACGCCCGACGGAAGTATTGCTGGACGCCTTGACGGGTTACGACACACTCACCGTTTCTTCGCGTGTTCGTCTGATAGAGATAGGGGAAATGGCTGGACCAATCGTCTCGTTACGCGCAGAGGCGCTGCGAAGTTCGGGCATCGAAATCTATGGCAGCGGAGGAGGCGGTATCATTCCGCTTCAGGCAATCTTCGAGTCCATTCCGCAGGTTTGGTCCCTGGCCGCGGACGGGAAGCTCCGAATTGATATAGAGAGAGTTCCCCTCGCCGACGTAGCCAGAGTGTGGGCACAGCACGATTCACAGGGCCGCCGGATCGTTCTTGTACCATGATGGAAGCTCGGAAAGAAGTTTTCAAGAACAGACGCGCCATCGTTATTCTGCAATTCTTTTTTCTCTCTATATGGGGATTCTTATGAAATGGTATCACGTTCTCGCCTGTTTCTTTGCCGGAGCGTTCCTCGCGAACGCCGTTCCACATTTTGTTCATGGCGTCTCGGGTGATCCGTTTCCGAGTCCTTTCGCGAATCCTCCAGGCAAAGGATTATCGTCGCCCACCGTGAATGTTCTTTGGGGGTTCGGCAATTTCGTCGTCGGGTATCTCTTGCTCCGACTCGGGAAGCTCTCTCACGAACGGAGGTGGAGTCTGTTTAGCCTTTTCGTTGGCGTCCTCACGATGAGCATCATGCTGAGTGTCACCTTTGCGGAGAGGATGCACTGATCCACCCGTTCTTAGCATTTCTGGTCAATGATCCATCGGCAGAGCCATCGACCCTTCGACTACGCTCAGGGCCGAACCCCGAGTGTCATCGAGGGGTCGCACCCCGAGTGTCATCGAGGGGTCGACCCGTCGGACCATTGTCCAGTCCAGACCATCATGATCGTCATCCGTTCTTCCGGGTCATTTGACGCCATGACCGGCGAGTCCGGAAGGTTGGCTCCCCAGCTGCTCGCCGCGTCGCCCGCGACAAAGAACATAAGATGGGGATGCCAATTCCTGCCGCGATCATTGAGGTACTGTTGCTTCGACATCATGTAACACATCGCTCCGTTCTCGATCCTGGGTATTTCCTTGCTCTCCAACGCCGCTGCAACTGCGCGGGCGATCTCCGCCCTCGATTTTCCTGCAAGGACAAGCTTCGTTTTCAGCAGGTAGGTGGAGACAACGCCATTGCGAGCTGACGCATTGAAGCATATGGGTGCGCGCACGTTGGGATTCCAGAACTCCGGATCATTCGTGGCGGCACCCCATGACCGTTCCACGATACAGAGGAAGCCATTCGTGCCCTTGACCGCAGTCGTATACCCCTCGGGTCCAAGGACCATCACTTCGGCGCCGTCCGATACGGATTTTGGGGCAGCGCTTCGAGCCAGCGTGATTTCAGAATCCCTGTCGGGTATCAAGTATTGGTTGATAGGAGCTTTGTCGCGATAACGATCGCTCGCTGCCTGTGCTTGCGCCAAATAGGGCGTTACTGCCGCGACGAATGGGATGGCGATTATCACCGCGATACTTCCTGGAGTAAGATTCCGCATGCGATTCTCCTTTCCTCAGCGTATTGTCCATCAAACTGACGTTTGTGTGTGAATCTGCTGAACGTCACCCCCTCTCGCCGATCGCTAAGGGGTGATGTTCCATACTTGGTCGAACGTGGATCTTGAAATTCGACATGGCGAGTGGCCCACACTCTCTACCCGCATACCTTGATTTTCCCGAATTCTCGCGGTACACTTTCCCGACCCCGCGGCAGAAAGTGCTCATCCTCTCTCCCGGGCATCCGGCTCGGATGAGCCGACGATTGAGGGACGACCTTTGAGAAATTCGATCAAACAATCAGAAACGAGCCTGCAACGCTCAAAATTGAATTGTATTGTCGAGTTCGACACTTCCCATACGACTACAAAGCGTAAAAACCGCATACTGAATGCCACTATGGGAGGGAAGCCAAATGAGAACGATCATCGCAATTACCCAGCTCTCGCTGGATGGCGTCATGCAGTCGCCCGGTGGCCCCGAGGAGGATCCGAGCAACGGGTTCACCCACGGAGGCTGGGCCATGTCCTTCGGGGACGAGACACTGGTCAAGGTCATTGATGAGACGATCGCCGGTGAGTTCGACATGCTCTTGGGACGCCGGACCTACGAGATTTTCGCCGCCTTCTGGCCGAACCACGGCGACAACCCGATCGGCAAGGCGTTCCATAAGGCGACGAAGTACGTCGCTACGCACAGCCTCGACCGACTCGGCTGGAAGAAGTCGGTGCGCCTGAGCGGTGATGTCGTGGAGGAAGTCCGCCGGCTGAAGGCATCGGATGGGCCGGCGTTTCATATCTGGGGCAGCAGTGAATTGCTACAGACGCTGATCGCCGCGGAACTCGTCGACGAATATCGCATCTGGCTCGCTCCGGTCGTGCTCGGCAACGGGAAGCGGCTGTTCGAGAACGGCGTTCCGCCGCGCGGTCTCACGCTGGTCGAGTCACGAAGCACTTCCACGGGCGTCCTCATCATCTCCTACCGCCCGGCGGGACCGGTGAAAATCGAGCCTCTTCCCCCGGAGACCCCATCCGAAGCGGAACTGGTTCGGCGCAAGAAACTGGCAGCCGAAGGCTCTGGAATCTAACGGACTCCAATCATATACGTCAAGTAGGGGGTGTCTATGAGAAAGGTGGTTTTTGCGATCAACGGTACTGTTGACGGCTACTTCAGCCACACGGACGGGATTGTCGACGACGAGTTGCTGGAGTACTTCACCGGGCTGCTGCGCAATGCGAGTCTCATCCTTTACGGCCGGATCACGTATCAACTCATGGTGCCCTATTGGCCCGATATCGCTAGGAACCCATCTGCGTCAGAAGCAGACTCTGCGTTCGCTCGCGTGTTCGACTCGCTCGACAAGATCGTATTCTCCACGACATTGAACAGCGTTGAAGGAGAGAACGCGAGACTCGCGCGCGCAAACCTCGCGGAAGAGGTGGTCGCGCTGAAGCAGCAGCCCGGGAAAGACATTTGCGTAGGCAGCTTGAGCCTTGCGTCCCAGCTTTCGGACTGCAGCTTGATTGACGAGTATCGTTTCGTGGTTCATCCGGTTCTTGCCGGAAAAGGACCGCGATTGTTCGAAACCGTGAAGTTGCAGAATAGGCTTCGGCTCGACTTCATTGCTTCGCAAACCCTTCACTCCGGCGTCGTTGCCCTTCACTACAAAAAGCATGCGTGAGGAGAAACGCACCTCGGCGGCGGGGCACGAGCGCAAGACACGCCCAACAACGAGGCTCGGCCACGAGTTTTGAGCTGAATACCCTGCCGTACACTTTCAATCAGAGAAGGAGCTTACTTGAGATCAGCAGGTTTCATTGCAGCCCTTACTCTCGTCTTTGTGTCATGCCAGAGGGAGGAGTCGACGATCACAGGGAGGCTCATAGGATTTGATGGTAATCCCGCGCTGCCTGCCCATGTGTATTTGGCGGACGCCACCCCCTGTTTCGAGTGGATATCAGGTTTCGGTAACTCTATCCTCGCATCGGAAGAGTCGCCCTCCGTCGAGGCGCGGTTCGCTACGCGCACGCCCATGCATGTCCTTGTAAACCCCAGCGGAAAGGTTACTATGGTCGACAGTTTGTTGTACGAGAACCAGCTGGATTCAACTCTAGCCCAGGTTTTTTGGGAAAAGAAGTATTCGGATCTCTGAGGCCCATACGTCTGTAGCGAGGTTTGTGGTGTACGTGTGCCAAATGGCGTGCCGTCGCACATCTTATGCGAAACGCCCAAAGGAAAAAGGACCGGTTGAGATCAAAGAACCTGACAAGCAAGCCGCAGAGGCGTGTTATCCCGAAAGACAATGGCAAAGGCGTCATAGAGGGACAACATATCATCATTGGTTAGGCAAACGTCTGACTAAACAGCGAAGGAGTTTCGGATGAACATCGTTGATGCGCAACGGGAGATGCGAACGCGATTTGTGGGTGGATTCTATGGACAACTCGTTTCGGGCGTGTTGTGGCTGGCATCGGCAGGTTTGGCGGTGTGGGTCAGTCCTCGTGCAGCGATTTCGACCTTGGTCATCGGCGGGTTCTTCATCTTTCCTTTGACCGAACTGCTCCTTCGGATGTCAGGCGAGAAGATTTCGATGGGAGCAGACAACTCGCTTGGCAGCCTGGGAATGCAAGTGGCTTTCGTGCTGCCACTGTCGATGCCGCTGCTCATCGCTGTCGGCCTCTACCGCCTGACCTGGTTTTATCCCGGGATGATGATTCTCCTTGGGGCGCACTACCTGCCGTTCGCGTTTCTCTATGGCATGCGGATGTTCTGGGCACTTGGATTTCTCTTGGTTGGCGCCGGGCTCCTGATCGCGATGTACTGGGCCGACTCGTTCAGTATCGGCGCGTGGTTCACAGGCGTCGTTCTTCTCATATTTGCTTGGATCGGAAGGGCGGTCGCACAGCGCGAGCCTGGCGTCTAGCCCGCCCCTCTGTTGACAGAAAGTGCGGCGGGCGGGCTTGCGTCGTTGGGCGAATCGTTAGTGGCTATTCAATGAGAAGTCCGATGTATTCATTGAGACAACTCATAAAGGAGCGTATCATGGTCTCAACTATTCAAAAAGAAAAAGCCGAGATGTTCTTGAAATTCCATCAGGACAAGGAAATTCTGGTCTTGTTGAATTCATGGGACATCGGAAGTTCAAAATTGATAGAAGCATGCGGCTACAAAGCAGTCGCAACAACAAGTATGGGAATAGCTGCCTCGTTAGGCTATCCTGACAGCCAGGTAATACAATTGTCGGAAATGATCCAATCCATTACGGGAATCGTCAAAGGAGTACAAGTTCCGGTAACGGTGGATATAGAAGCCGGATATGGAAATAGTCTCGGTGAAGTCCTTGACTCTGTGAAGAAGATCATTGCAACAGGAATTGTCGGAATAAACATTGAAGACAGTATTGACTTGAATCCCATACTGATTGACGACGTGGAATTTTGTGAACGAATTTCAGCCATTCGTGCATTGTCAGATTCACTGGGCTTTCATTTAGTAATCAATGCAAGAACAGATTCATTTTATACGTCGTCAGGTTCGCTGCGAGAAAAACTCTCTGAATCCATCAGGCGCGGCAACAAATACCGGGAAGCCGGTGCCGACTGCATATTTGTACAGCCGGTATGGGACAAAGAAACGATTTCAACATTGGTGAAGGAAATCCATGCCCCAATCAATATTCTCTCAAACCCTGGGAATGCAGGAGGAGTAGCGCCATCCGTTCGTGAACTGCAGGATTTGGGTGTTGCCCGCTTAAGTCTTGGATCAGGATTAATGAAAGCTACTTTAGCTCTGATTAAGAAAGTTGCTGACGAACTCTCAGAGAAAGGGACATACGATATTTTGTTGGATACTCTAACACCGCTTCCCGACGCTGTGATGGCTTATAAAATGGCAATAGGGCTGAACAAATGAAGAACAGCCACTAGCATTGGGAACACAACGCTCCCCTTCGACTCGTCCCGCTCCGCGGGACTCGCTCAGGGTCGCTCCATCCCGCTTGAGCCTGCCATAAAACCGGCGGGTAAATCGGCTAGCACGCTGGGCGGTGGTTTGCCAAACCGTTGGGCGCAAGATGAGGTTCATTGCATAGGGCGTTTTGCGGCACCTTGAACAAGGGTGACATCATGAAACACCTGGTTGAATTCCTTATCCGCGTTGTCCTCCTAGCCATCATCGTGCTCCTCTTTTGGTGGATGACCGATGCTCATATTCCAAACGGCTTCAACATGCTCATCATTGTGGGTGGGGTTTTGCTGACTTTCCCCCTTGTGTGGTTTGGGAGGAAGGTCCTTGACAAACGGCCGACTCCAAGCCGGGCAATTTGGATCACTACCTTCGTGCATTTTGGTTTGGGGTTTACACTTGGTGTCCCTCTCGTGCGAGCACTGGTCACTCATCAACAATGGTCCGGCTGGATCCTCCCAATACCAACTGGAATCGGGTGGGCACTGGTCATAGTGACTGGCGTGGCATCGTTCGTTGTGGTAGCAAACCTTGCCTTGAGAGGATTAGGTGCGCCATTTTTCATAGCGCTGAGCCGGAAGTTGGCTGTAGACTGGTTGTACGCATGGACGCGTAATCCCATGGTGCTCACAGGTCTGGCTTTCTTCATTTCATTGGGGATCTGGTTTCAGTCACTCCTTTTTGTGCTTTGGGTACTCATCCTGTTCACGCCAGCATTATTGTTCTTCGTGAAGACCCATGAAGAACGGGAATTGGAGATTCGCTTTGGCGCGTCCTACGCGGAGTACAAGTCGAGAACCCCGATGTTGTTGCCGAAAAGGCCAAAGCGCTGAACGATGTGATGCAAAACGAGGGAAGGGAGAGGCACGAAGAGTGGTGCAAGCATCCGGGACGACGACTTATCGAAGAGGTGTTGTCCTATGTGGCCGGCCAACCCCGTGAGATGCCTGCGACGAACTACGATCTCACCTGGTTCCAAGCGACATGAAAGTGGCCCCCTCGTCATGCACTTTCCTGGCAAGAGACGACAGAGAGTCCGTTCGTCACCACTGAACGTTATGCGTCATCGCCGGCTCACCGGAGGTAACAACTGGAAAGGTGATTCCATGAAAACGACATTACTCGTGAGTGTACTCACCCTGTTTTGCGTTATGACAATTCGTGCTCAAGCAGTGTACGTCGATAGTAATACTGGAAATGATAAGAACGAGGGGACAAAAGATGCTCCTGTGTTCTCAATACAAAAGGCGGCTGAAATAATCAGAAGCCAAGGAAACAATATCTATTCAATGAAAATAAATCCCGGCATCTATATCCTGGATAATCATGTCCGTGTTGCAACGGAAAAAGCAATGACAGATAGACGCATCCTCATCGAAGCGACTATTCTACCCGACGATACATCGTGGGCGCCTGAGAAGATGCCGGTAATTGCATGCAGGTCCATAAAGGGCGAAATACCAGAAAGCAAACATTTTGTTGTCAGTTTTCTTGTTGATGAAAGCCACGTCACGATCAGAGGGATCAAATTTCACGGGTATTTCTATCCCCAAACCAGATATTTTCCAATTGCCAGATTCAACAAGACCAAAACGGATCTCGTAGTAGAGCAATGTCTTTTTGTTGGAGATGCGAATATTTCTCAAATTCAGGCGGGAGTCATTGCTCACGGCAATGAAGTGAAAATCGATCATTGCATCTTTTGCGGCGTAAGAAATACCGTCGTGTTTTTTCAAGATGCAGGCAATGGCATGAAGAACGGTAATGGTATTACGAATTCGATAATTTACGGCGCATCCCAGGCAGTCTGGACTGTGTCGCCGGATAAAGACTTCACATTCGAGAATAACATTGTCTCTCATTGCAGATATGTTTGGGTCAAAAACAACATCAACTCAACAACATACTCGATAGCGAATTGTGTGATTGTGAATAACAAATACTATAGGGGAATACCGGACAACGTCCGTTTGAGTCCGGGGGAATTTGAAATAGAAGAGCAGGGCGTTACAAAAAGCGGTGAGATCTCTTTGAGGTTGGCAAACACTGAGGATACGCCGACACTGGACAGCGTTGATAAGCTGCTCCCAGTTGATTATATGCACGTTATTCCGGGTACGCTTGGATATGAGATCGGCGCCGGACTATTCAAATCCAGAAAACTCTAATGTTGAGTACCAATGTTGTTGTGGCGCCGCCGCCGGACGCACAACAGGCGGGTTGCCTAAACGTCAGGCGCAAGCAGATTCACACTTACAAGACCCTTTTGCAGCACGTTAGATTGAAAATCCTCACTAACGAACCAGGAGACCCGAAGTGCCAGAGATCAAAGGACCAGACTTCATCACGTTACTCGTGGGCGACCTTGAGCGCTCGCGGCGATTCTATGCGGAGACCTTGGGCTTCAAGTCATCACCTGAGACCCGGCCGAACGCAGTCGCTTTCTCGGCCCAGCCAATAAGCTTCGCGATCCGAAAACGTCCGCAGGAAGCGGAGGCAAGTTCTCTGGGGAACGGTGGTATCTTACTTTGGTTCAAAGCGGACAGTGCTCCGGCGATTTGTGATCGTCTGAAGTTGGCGGGAGTCACAATTACACGGGAGATAACACCAGGCCCGTTCGGGAACATGTTCACGCTTTGCGATCCAGATGGCTATCAGATCACGATCCACGACGGCGGATGATTTGCGTGCGGGTGTCTCGGCTGCCACGTTGACATCACTTACAAACTAAGCCATGAGTTTTATGCTCGAAGGGGATCACAAATGCCCGACTGGAGCACGGCGATCTGCGAGACAAACGGAATTGCGATACATTACACGAGAACCGGAGGAGACAAACCCCCTCTAGTTTTGTTGCACGGATTGGCCGCGAATGGAGCTTGCTGGACGGCGCTGGCTCACGCGATCGAGGGAGAATATGATGTCATCATGCCGGATGCCAGAGGTCACGGAAAGTCGAGTGTGCCTGACTCTGGATACCGATACGAAGACCATGCAAACGATGTCGTTGGTCTTATAAAGGCTCTAAGACTGTCTACTCCTATTCTGCTCGGACACTCCATGGGAGGCATGACAGCAGCCGTAGTGGCAAGTCGAACACCAAAGATACTCCGCGGCCTGATTTTAGCTGACCCAACGTTCCTAAGTCCAGAAGTTCAGCGCCAGGTTCGCGACAGTGATGTGGCCGATCAGCATCGGCGAATGCTCAAGATGTCATTGGATGAGGTGGTGGCAGAAGCACAAGCCAGACATCCAAACCGGTCATCGGAGACCCTTGAGCTATTCGCCCGGGCACGACTTCAAACCAGCATGGCTGCCTTCGACGTTCTCACTCCACCGAACCCCGTTTATAAGCAGTTAGTGAGTGCAATTGACGTTCCAAGCCTCCTCGTATTTGGTGATAGAGGTGTAGTTTCGTCTGTTGTTGCCGAAGAGCTGCAATGCCTTAATCCGAGATTGCAGGTCGAACAAATCCGGGACGCTGGCCACGGGGTCCACATGGACCAGCCAGAGCGCTTTGCGGTTGTCATCAAATCCTTTGTACGTTCAATTGCTACAGTGATTGAACCCTGAACGTTCGAAAGCGCGAATCCTTTGGACGGCTGATGTGACAGCCTGACATCTTCTCAGTATCTCGATCAAAATGGCCTTGACTGATACCGATAAGCATCAAGTGGTCACCACACTTGACGCATTTTGTGAGAGACGGGTTCCTCCAGAGGTTCGGGATCGCGTGAGGCTCTCATATGGCATTCGAGGGGATTCAGTCACACTCTGCGAAGACCGTCCTCGGTGGAACGATCCGAGTCAGTGGACTCACAGGCCGATCGCGCAGTTTCGATTCCGTCGGCGCGAAGGATTGTGGGTACTCTTCTGTGCTGACCGGAATTCGAGGTGGCACGAATACCTGGAGATCGAACCGACAAGCCGGCTGGAAGCGCTGCTCGTCGAGGTTGACAAAGATCCAACGGGTATCTTCTTCGGGTGAGTACGGTGGGCATGGCCGGTTAACAACCGGCCACATGACGCTCGCTGCGTTTGTTTTGTAGTGCGATGGAATCGAAATGAATAGGAGAATAGTCGACCATGATACGCACCGTGCTTCTCTCACTGCTCTTGCTCGCATTGGCAGCTGCCACCATGCCCAACGTCAAATGTCAGTCCGCCTTCGAGATTCGCCCCGTGGTGGATTCCCTTCAGCCAGGGGCCCTCAAGTTGATCGACGAAGTGTCGCACCGGGAGGTATTTGTGGGAAGGAAAGCGTTCTTCAGCATTGGGGATATAGACTCGGTGAGTGCATATTCGGGCAGTGAGAGCGATGGTTCGCCCCTGTATGGGGTCAACATTCAATTCAGGCAGTCGTTGAATGACAGCATGAGAAGTCTGACAGGTTACAGTATTGGCGGTCGATTGGCTATTCTCGTCGACGGCAAGCTTATCGCGGTACCCAGAATACTTGACCCACTACGAACGGCCCATGTAAGTGTCTTTATGACGACGGACGCCGAAGCCAAAGAGTTAGCCGAGAAAATCAGCAAGGCCATAAAAGGACAGTGACAGAAAAAAGGCGAGCCGCGAGCGCATAACTTGTTAAAACCACTCCGGCGGACAGGTCGCGGGACTGCCCGCTCGAAGGACGGCGGGTTTGGATTCACACAATCACTCCCGGACGATTGGGCTTGACTTTGTCGATAGCAGGCGACAGGTAAGCACGTGGCCAATGAACGGAGGTCCAATATGAAAATAGCGACACTCTCTATTATCCTTATCCTCGTGTTTGCCGGTTTTTGTAGCCAAGGGAGTGAAACGACAAAAGGATATGAGAAGAAAACATTTGTTTACAAGACTGTCGGCCAGGATTCGATACGATCTGATTTTTATAAGATTGCGGATGATACATCCATGTGCCCTGTTATCGTCTGGATCCATGGAGGTGCCTTCATTTGGGGGAGCAGGAACAGCTTACCAGAGGAACAGTTGGAATGTTATCTTCATGCAGGATATGCCGTGTTATCCATAGACTATAGATTAGCCCCCGAAACGAAATTACTTGAAATAACGGGGGACATTAAGGATGCGATCACATGGGTTCAATCCAATAGCGCACAACTGGAAATTGATCCCAGAAGAATCTTTGTGATTGGACATTCAGCGGGAGGATATTTGGCTTTGATGACTGGCTACATTCTGGATAAGCCTCCACGTGCCATTGTGTCCTTCTACGGTTACGGCGAAATAGAGAGTGCATGGTGCAATCAGCCGGATTCCTTCTATCTGGGCTATGGGACGGTACCTAAAGAAAAAGCACTTGCATCGATTCGCAATTCTGTCGTAACAAGTGCCTCCTCCCACGATCGCTCCGACCTCTACGTGTACTCTCGTCAGCAAGGGATATGGACGAATATCATAAGTGGTCATAACCCGGCAAAGGAACCGGGGTATTTTGACAGGCTCTGTCCAATTAAGAACATTAAAAACGGCTTTCCTCCCGTATTGCTCATTCATGGCGACAGGGATACCGATGTGCCTATTGAACAATCTGTAAAAATGGACGAAGCATTGGGTCAGAACAATATTGACCATCAATTCATTACGATGAGAGGAATGGGCCACGCCTTTGATAAACTGGACGGAGGGTTACGCAACAAGCAAATAAGCGGCACCGTTCATGAAGTGATAAGATTTTTGGATAAATACAAATAGCAGGCGTCGCCTAACACGAGGCTCGTCATTCTGGAAGCACCGTGTTTGCTCCATCCCGCTTAGAGCTGGATGCGTGTTGCGTAGACATTATACGCCACGCAGTCTATTTGGAGTCTAGGGCGCCGCGGGCAAAGGATTGTGAGGATTGGGAAAGCGGCACACATCGTGTGATATACTCCACGAGTGTCCGCTTTTTCGGCTTAAGTAACCGATGTGTGCGCACCGCCCGCAGCCATCGGAATTGCCATGTTTCTGTGGGAGGGTGTATTGCGACGAGTATCTAGTACGGGGTGGGCAGCCGTGTCGTGTTTCTTCCGGGGCGGGAGCGTGATTGAAGGTGGGGGAGTATTCACATGGCGTCGATACACGCCGTGCCGCGTGTGCTTACCAGCCGTTCGATGCGATTGCCCTTAAAGATTCATCAGATGAAAACATTCCATGAAACTCGATCGACGTCTATTCTTTGCAGTGCTCCTAATAACAACCAGCATACGCCCAATGTGTGCCCAGTGGATACAAACGAACGGCCCATACGGGGGAACTGTCAAATGTTTTGTCGTCTCGGGCACAAATCTCTTTGCCGGGACTCGGGGCGGCGGCGTGTTCCTTTCGACCAACAATGGCACAAGCTGGAAAGCAGTCAATGCGGGGTTGACGAACACTTCTGTCCTTGCTCTTGCCGTCTCGGGCACACATCTCTACGCCGGGACTGATAGCGGCGGCGTGTTCATTTCGACGAACAACGGCACGAGCTGGACGGCTTTCAGTACGGGGTTGAAGAACCCTACCGTCAATGCCTTTGCTGTCTCGGGCACAAATCTCTTTGCCGGGACGAGTTTCGGCGGCGGCGTATATGTTCTGACCAGCGACGGCTCAAGCTGGGTCAACACGGGGTTTGCGAATACTAATGTCTATGCTCTTGCAGCCTCGGGGACAAATCTCTATGCCGGGGTAGACTTAGGCGTGTTCCGTTCGACCAACAGCGGCAAAACTTGGGCAGCCCTCACGGCGGGAATCGGGTACCCTACTGTCTTTGCTCTTGCCTTCTCGGACACAAATCTCTTTGCCGGGACGGATGCCGGCCTGTTTCTGTCGACCAACAACGGCTCAAGCTGGAAAGCAGTCAATGCGGGGTTGACAACAGGGAGTACGGATAAGCGTGTCCAGTCTTTTGCCGTTTCGGGCACAAATCTCTTTGCCGTGGAGAATGGCGTCATGTTTCTGTCGACCAACAACGGCGCAAGCTGGAAAGCTGTCACTACGGGGTTCCCGAACAATTCTGTCCTTGCTCTTGCCGTTACTCCCCAAGGGACAGGTGGCACAAATATCTTTGCCGGGACTGATGGCGCCGGTGTGCTTCTATCGACCAACGAAGGCGCAAGCTGGGCAGCCGCCAATACGGGGTTGAAGAATGTTTCTGTCCGCTCTCTCGCTGCTTCTCCCAACGGGACAGGAGGGACAAATCTCTTTGTCGGGACGAGGGTTGGGGGCGGCGTCTTTCGTTCGACCGATGACGGCACAAGCTGGACTGCTGTCAATACAGGGCTGCCGAACACTGATATCACTGCCGTTGCCGTCTCTCCCATCGGGACAAGGGGCACAACGCTCTTTGCCGGAGCTGCGTTAGATGGCGTGTTTCGTTCGACCAACAATGGCACAAGCTGGGTCAATGCGGGATTGGCAAACACGTATGTCACTACTTTTGCTGTGTCGGGCATGAATCTCTATGCCGGAAGTTACAGCGGCGTGTTTCGCTCGACCAACAACGGCGCGAGCTGGACAGCTGCAGGCCTGGAGACGGCTGGTATCTATGCTCTCGCCGTTTCGGGCACAAATCTCTTTGCGGCGGGCGATTACGGCGTGTTTCGTTCGACAAACAACGGCACAAGCTGGGTCGACATGAGGTGTCCCTACTATTATAACATGGCTCTCGCCGTCTCTCCGAACGAGAACGGGGGCACAAATCTCTTTGTCGGGACGTATGGCGGCGTGCTCCTTTCAACTAACAACGGCGCAAGCTGGATCGACACGAAGTTGGCGCACACTCCTGTTCCCACTCTTGCATTCTTAGGTAAAAACCTCTTTGCAGGGACGCATAACGGTGTGTTTCTTTCGACCGACGATGGCGCAACCTGGACTGCCGTCAATACGGGGTTGACGAACACTTATGTCTGGCCTCTTGCCGTCTCAGATTCAAATCTTATTGCGGGGACTCAAATTGCTGGCGTGTGGAGACGCCCCATGTCGGAGATGATTTCGGACAAGACGATTTCGAGTCTCAGTCCGTCCTCCTTCACTCTCGAACAAAACTACCCCAATCCGTTCAATGGGCAAACGATAATAACATTTCGTCTTCCGACGAGAACATTTGTGTCATTGAAGGTCTTCGATGTCGTGGGGCGGGAGGTATTGACTCTTGTTTCAGAGGAATTGAGCGAGGGCACCTACTCATGGCCATGGAATGCAGAGGGATTGGCCAGTGGAATTTACTTGTATCGCTTGCAGGCAGGTGCATTCACCGAAACTAAGAAACTTGTTTTACTCCGCTGAGCGGGCAACTGCAAGGAACGGCACACACCACCGCACTGACTCCATCCTGCTGCACGCCCTCGCGCCTGGGGGAGTGTGTATTAATGAAGGGACTCGAAAGGCGGTACTTTCGTTATCCCTATTCAAAATGGGCGCTCTCAATTGGGTAAGGGACCTGCAACACGGTGGATCCGGTCTCGAGCAGGGACTTCAGGTTGGCGATGACCATCGGCCAGGCGGCGGAAACCGCCGCAATGAATTTCGAAGGCTCGCGCTCGATTGTGTGAGTAAGGGAGAACTTGACCGCCGATCCACTGTGTTCCAGTTCCATCGTACACAGCGACCCGCCTTCGGCCTTGAGCTCGGGCTTGTTCTGATGCTGCCAGCGGATCACGAGCCGCCGTGTCGGCTCGGCCTCGACGATCTCGCCGGCGTCGGTGATGCGGCCATCGGGATAGACCATATTCCACGAAGATCCCGCCGTCCACCGGCTTTCGCAGCGAACACCGAACCAGTACTGCTTCATGACCTCGACCTCCGTCAGCGCAGACCACAGCTTCTCCGGCGTAGTACGAATGTAGGTTACATAGACAAAAGTCGATTTTGCCATTGGTATCTCTTCGCCGGTCCTTTCAGATTGTCAGGCGCCCTCAGATGGGGGAGTTCACACTCTTCCGGTAGTGCCTTTCTGCCCAGTGGTCATCGCTCCATCCGTGAGTTTCCGACCTTTTCCCTGTTAGAAGTGAACCTTACCATTAGCGATAAAGTCGAAGAGCCACTCCTTGATTACCATATCCCAACCCTGTTCGCATTTGGAATAACACTCTCGTTCGGGGACTAGTCCTACGTGAGTAAAGTGGAGCACGGTCTTATCTCCTTCGGTGGTTATTTCAAAAACCATTTTGGTATTTGTCCATTCGTCCTTATCCTTTTCAATCCAATTCAGTTTACTTTCTGAAACAAGCCACACAATCTTTTTATCAGCTACAACTTCAATCAATTTCTGTTTTGAATAATGGACGTCTCCATGTCTGATGGTAAACTCGTCATTGAGGTTTGCGCTGTTGCCATGAAAGTCTTTACCGCCCCACCATTTGGAAACGTCGATGATGTGTTGGAATACATCTTTCGGAGATTTGGCAGTCTCAATCGTGGCCGTGTAATTGTTCGTTTCCATTTCCTCAAGTGCCCCTTTCATCGTCGTCGCCTCCGAACCAGATCCCGCTCTTTCACAAATGGAGGAGTCCTCGTTTGGTCATGCGTGCTTCACCGTTTCCTTTGCCGCCTCTTCCAGTGGAATTTCAGGAAAGACGTCGTGTGTGAATCCATATTTCAAACCGGGTGATTGTTTCACCAGGACTAACGCCTGATCAAAAGTTCGGGCCTCAAAAATGATTACCCCCCCGATATCTCCTTCATAGTCTCCGACCGTATTCGCGGTAACGCTTTTTCCGCCTCTGGTGGGCATTGCTACTTCGGCATTAAGCAACGCAATCCACTCGCCCATATCTTTTAGATTTTGCTCTCTTTCATTCTCAGGGATTTCTCGGCCACCGGTATGACGTGAGACTAGGATGAATTTCATGAATCACTCCCTTAGTGTTTTGTGGATTTTGTTTTGCTACCGATTGACACGCTCAAACTGGTCAAGGAGCTTATCCAGGAAATAGTTCCAACCTTTCTCATGCGATCTGCCAACCTCCGTATCGGGAAGGCCCGAATGCACGAGCGTCATCAGGGTCTCGTCTCCCTTTTTCGCAAAGGTCAGGGTGACTGTCGATTCCTCACCGAGGGTGTTCCTTGACATCCAGGTATGCTGAATTCGACCTGGCCGCGTGATCTCCGTAAAGCGCCCGTAGTGAGAGGTCCCCTTGATGAGCCAGTACCAGAGGCCATCGACGTTCGGGTTGAAGATGAGTTTGTCGTTCTCATGCCAGGGAGTGCCCGGGGTCTCTGGATTCAGCCACGCATCGAACACCTCCGCGGGAGGAGCGGGGATGGTTCGTTCAAACGTGAATTCAAGGGTCTGTGAAGATTTCGTCATAACGGTTTCTCCTTCTTTTGTTTGTCCTTAAAATATTCCTCGAACTGGTCGAGGCGTTCGTTCCAGAACCGCTCATACTCATGCACCCATACTGCTACGTCCCGAAGCGGTCCAGCGCGAAAAGAAATGAACACTTCGCGACCGTGTTTTTCCCGTTCGATCAACCCCGCACGCTCAAGCAATTTGAGGTGCTTGGTGACAGCGTTCAGAGCCACATCGAACGGCTCCGCAACATCGGTAAAACGTGCAGGTCCAGATTCCGCCAGCCTCCGGATAATGGCTCGCCTGGAGGGATGCGAAATGGCTGTGAGGATGTCGTTTAATTTGTCCATAGTTTCTTTACACCCTATGGTGTAACGTATGCATACATTCTTAAGTTCCTTGGTATTGATGATGACGCGTGGAGTTGCTCTCGATTCTATAACCCATTGTCCACATTGGAGATATGGAGTTATGACGGTCGTCGGAGATGGGCACTTACTCAATCCGCCGGGCGAGTTCCGATGCCCTTCGAAACTCAAGACATCGAGTGCCGTCGTTCGGGCCAACTGTTGGGAGGATGCGACGAAATTGCGAGAGGGCGGACTATAGCGTTCCACTGTTTCATTCCCCGAATTTCTGTGCAATATTGTCAGGGCCTGCCCTTACGCCCCGTGACTCTTTACTTGAAGTCGGTTGCGGAGGTGGTGCATGTCTGAGAGACGCCCCATATGCTCCTACAATCATCTCACATACTTCCGGAGGATCAATACGATGAAACTCCATGTCCTTCTGATTATTAGCGCCGTTTACCTTGCCTTGGTAGGCATTGGAATGATCGTTGTACCCGACGCAATTGTCTTTGGTGCTCTTGGAGACAATCCGCCTGCAGGAGTTGTATCAGCACTTCGTGCTGAAGGGGGTACACTTTTGAGTATCACCGTTCTCAGCTGGATGGCGAGAAATGTCCAGCGATCGAAGGAACGAGATGCCATCGTCGCTTGCAACATCGTTGGATACGGCTTGGTCGTGGCCACAGGCCTTGTGGGTCAGGCGTCAGGAGCACCTGGTCAAGCGATGATTTTCGTTGTGGTCCATGCGCTCTTTACACTTGCATTTGCAATCGTGTACTTCAAAGACAGGCCAGTTGCTGTGACGCAAGCATGAAAGCGGGAGTGTGTTGCCTAACCGGCAGCCGCCGGTGAAGATTTGTATTGTCGGCTCCCGAACGCCCTCGGCGCTTGCGTACGCGGCTGCTGTCGAGCCAAAGGTCCGCGAACTGTTAGCGCAGGACTGACAGTGGAATCCACAAACTGACAGGACGTTTTGCGGCACCAATTTGCCCGAAATTCGGTTTATCTACAAACAACATAGGTATCGTCAGCATCGAAGGAGAGTCATGCGATATCTTGCAGTCCTCATTGCCGCACTGGTTCTTTCAGCCTGCAGCTCGGCTCCCCCCTCGCGCAGTGAATCCCCGGCGGTGAGTCCGAGCGAGGCACGTGCACCTGAATTGCAGAACGCGTCAATCGATTCCGTCGTACAATTCTTGCTTACAGCCGCCGCAACTGATTTTCATACCCACCGCCCACCAGATCCTGTCCGCTTCCGCGAAGTACGCCTCGGACATACGACAACCCCCGATGGAGAAAAGCAATACTTGTTGTGCGGCCAGTTTCTGCCGGCGAAGGAAGGAGGGGGCAACGGTGAGTGGATGGCGTTCGCGACCATCAAGACGTCGGGTTATGAACAATATCTTGGGGCTCGAGTTGTGAGCTACTGCGAGGACCCCTCCGTCATATGGGACAAAGTAAATGATTTGTCGTCCTCGCTGCAGAGCCGACTCGATTCTCTGCGATAGGGTACAGGAAACTGCTCCCAGGGCATGGCTAAACGTTATGCACATCCCGCACATCCGGTTGCCCGCTAAGCCGGGATGTTCGCTTACTACAGGGGACTATCAGTGGCGACAGATCCTGAAAAACACGTAGACGTGAAATTTTTCTTGCTGCTTATCCCTGCGGCCTACGTTTCCTATCTCTTCCACGAGCTGGGACATTGGAGCGTAGGCGAGCTGTTGGGCAATGAGATGGCATATCGTCTCAATTCTGTGTGGCCGAAAAGTGGAAGCTATGTCCATGCCGGTGATGGCGTGCTGGCGAGCATGGGCGGACCTGCCTTCAGCATCCTTCAGTCAGCAATAGCTCTTCTGATCATCGAGAAGTACCGTCCATTGACAATGTATCCATTTGCATTCTTTCCGATGTTCAGCAGGTACTTCTCTCTCCTGCTTGGCGGATTCGAAAAGCAAGACGAAGCGCGGATAGCGATAATGCTGGGGACGTGGGAATACCTTGTCGCCCTGGTGGTGCTCGTGACGCTAACGGCCATCGTTGCACGGTGTAGTTCGAGACTTGGCATTGGGCTCCGGCAAAATATGTTCGTGATCACTGGAAGCACCGTGGGACAGCTGCTTGTGATTGGTACATACAAGCTCTTTCCAGTGTGAGATCTTTCGAATGGAGTAACACGGCCACTATCACGAAATGGACTTCCCTCCCACGCCGGGATGTGCGGGCAGTGTAGAAGAAACAGCAAACCGGCGATTTGGTTGGATGTTCGCTGCAACAGCCAGCAGCCAAGAAGAGAAATCGATTCTGAATATTGATGGCGCAATCGTTTTGCACTACACTATTGCACCAGAAGTGGATCGTACAATCGAAAGGAGCGCGAGCACAATGGTGAAGACATCCCATCCCCCGAAGAAATCAATGAAATCCAAAATCTCAAAAGAGGAGTTCTCACCAGAACAACGTGAAGAACTCCTCAAATTATTGAAAGCCCGTTTTGAGAAGAACATGAAGCGCCATGAAGGTCTTGATTGGGCTAAAGTACAATCAAAGCTGGAAGCGAAGACTGAAAAAGTGTGGTCGCTCTATGAAATGGAAAGGACCGGCGGTGAACCGGATGTCATAGGTTATGACAAAAAGACGGGCGAATACATTTTCTATGATTGTTCATCGGAGAGTCCTGCGGGTCGACGAAGTGCTTGTTACGACCGTGAAGCTCTGGAGTCAAGGAAAGAAAATAAACCAGGACATAACGCTGTTGATATGGCTGCTGCCATGGGGATTGAGCTTTTGACGGAAGAACAATACCGGGATCTGCAGAAACTGGGAACCTTCGATTTGAAAACATCGAGCTGGGTGAAGACACCTTCGGTTGTTCGAAAACTTGGCGGAGCCATCTTTTGTGATCGACGCTACGACACTGTCTTTGTGTATCATAACGGAGCAGATTCCTACTATGCCGCCAGGGGGTTCCGCGGCTCGCTAAGGGTCTAGATGGGGACGTGGCTTTCCTTGCTGCAAGTTCGGTTGTACCCTCCGCTTCGAGAAATTGTCTTGTTGATAGAAACGTCGAGCTCACATTGATAGGCGGCGAAAAGGCCGCGTTGCGCCGCCAGCCGCTCTGCGCAAGTTGCTCGCGCGTAGAACGAGCTGCACGTGCTAAGCATTGAGAAACAACATCATGGACGATGACAAAAACTCGATCCCGGCGGCAGACAGCACCGCAGTTCGGGTCGCGTTGTGGCGGGCGCTGCACGTGCAAGTGGATCCGCCGCCGCATGTCCTCGAGGACGAGATCGGCCTGCGGCTTGCAGCCCCGGACGAGGGATGGCGCAGCCGTCCGGACATGGATCCGCAATTCACGAAACTCTTCCGGGCATCCATCGTGGCGCGTGCCCGCTTCATCGAGGACTTGGTCGTTGAACAATCCGGCCAAGGCGTTCGCCAGTACGTTATCCTGGGAGCCGGCCTGGACACCTTCGCTCAGCGCAGGCCGGAAATTGCCTCCCGCATTTGGATTTTCGAAGTGGACCAGCCAGGCCACCAGGCATGGAAGCGTCAGCGGCTGATCGAACTCGGATATGGCATTCCTGAACGGTTGCGGCTTGTGCCGGTTGACTTCGAAACGGGTGAATCATGGTGGGAGAAGTTGGCAAACGCCGGCTTCGATGCGAACCGGTCGGCGGTTGTGACATCCGTCGGAGTCAGCATGTACCTTACCAGGGAAGCGATCGCGGCCACACTGCACCAGGTGGCGACGCTCGCCCCGCGATCCACGTTCGCCATGACATTTCTGCTTCCTCTCGAGCTCGCGGATCCGACCGTGCGTCCAGGCTTTGAAGCGGCGGCGACGGGGGCACGAGCAAGCGGGACACCGTTCATCAGTTTTTTCACGCCGCCGGAGATGCTGACCCTGGCGCGTGCGTCGGGGTTCAAAGAGGTCCGGCACGTGTCGGCAGCTCAACTGACGCAACGCTATTTTGCAGACAGGACCGACGGCCTTCGACCGCCAGACAATGGTGAAGAACTGTTGATCGCGACCACGTAGCGCCGGGACCAGGCAAGATGCGTCGAGCGAACAATGGCGTGCGAATATCAAACTACCAGCTCTTGATTTCGCAAGCGCTTGGAACACAAGATTGACAACCAACACCAAGGTTACGTTTATGTACGATCTCCCGTATCACAAAGAACGCAATGAACAAGTAATTGAGGAATTTATCGATCAGCATCCATTTGCTTTCTTGGTCGGATGTGATTCAGAAAACAAACCCGTCGCGACACAGGTGCCGGTCTTTATTGAAGAAAAGGATGGCAGGAGAATACTCAGGGGGCATATCATGAAAAACACTGATCATCACAAAGCCTTCCTGCAAAATGAAAATGTTCTTGTGGTGTTTAGCGGTCCTCACACGTATGTAAGCGCTACATGGTATAGTAATCCGCATCTGGCTTCTACATGGAACTATATGAGTGTACATGCAGAGGGCGCTATCAGGTTTCTGGATGACGCTGCATTAGAAGATGTCTTGAGAAAGACATCTCTTCATTTTGAAAACTATAACCAACACTCCCCAACGGTTTTTGACAACCTTCCCTTAGAATTCAAACAAACAGTGTTGAAGGCAATTGTGGCTTTTGAAATTGAAATCAAAGAAATGGACAATGTTTTCAAACTAAGTCAGGACAGAGACGCTGATAGCTATCGCAGCATTATAGAGAAACTCAAAGAACAGGGTGAAGAAGAACAGATGATTGCTGCGGAAATGGAAAAAAGAACCAAGGAAGTATTTCCAAACGGCAACAAATCAGACTGATGACCTATGTTCTCAAAGCAGGCCAGCCCTCAACAAGGCAAAGTCGATCCCAAGATCCCGGGGATGGGATAACGCACCCCCCAGGGGCACTATTCTAATGGCAATTGTGTTTTGCATTCGGCTAGTGCCACTCCAAGTATCATTTGCGGGATCCCGACACAAAAGGCGTGTCGGCATGCCCCATGTGTGTAGAATCATTTAGCTGCAGGGGCACCAGCGTGCAATAATTCGCAGGTGGAGGTCCATCTATGATACGGTTGAATTTCACTCTGTCTGCCGTTATGGTTTGCCTCATGTTTTCCGTTCACAACTCCAGCGCTCAAAGGAAAGAGATGGTTGAGCCTGATTGGTCAGTGAACATGACGGTAATGGAGACATGCAGTTGTCCTGTCTTCTGTCAGTGCTTCTTTACGGGCAAGCCGCCTGCTGACTGTGCCACAAACATGGCAGGTATGGATAAGATGACTTTTTGTCGGTTCAACCAGGCATACAAAGTAAACTCCGGACACTTCGGCTCCATCCGGCTGGAGGGTGCAAAATTCTGGTTTGCGGGGGACGCTGGTGACGATTTCGCTCATTCCAAATTGCCCTGGGTTGTCTTGATGTTCGATTCGTCAATTACCCGGGATCAGAGGAATGCATTGTCGGCGATCCTCCATCACCTCCACTTCTACAATCCCAAACGCTGGACCTCTTACGAGATGGGAAAAAGTACGTTCATCGATTGGACGTTTACTCCGGATAGTGCGAAAGCTTCGGCCGACGGAGGCAAAACGGCCGAAATCGTGTTGCGCCGACTTGATGGCGGAATGAATAACAAGCCTGTTACGATGAACAATATGGATTACTTCGGTTATCCCCGCAACAGCGGTTTTCTTCTGATGCCCAATGATGTTGAAGCTTACCGCGTTGGCGAAAAGGCATTCGAGTATCATGGCACGAATGGACTCGTCACCACGGTTGAATTCTCATCCAATGACATCAAGAAATAGAATGCCTTTGAGCGGGCTGGCAAGGCGCTCTTCATGCCGTCGTGCACAAGCACCTGACACGGCGAACCACGTTGCTCAGGTCCTTCATCCTTGAATCCGGGCTCGCTCCCTCTCACCCATGAGTCTCTCACCGTTATGGTGAAATTGCCCTCAACTATGCAGTTGATAGGCAGTAAGAGCAACGGCCAACAACCCCAAATAGTACGCTCAATATTTTTAATGCAGTGTGCGAGCATCATTCCACTTTGCGGCGCGCATATTTCAACGGAGGCAGGGTGTCATTAGGCCGGAGGAATCAGATGGAGGCTTCCAAGAAAGGTCGAAGCAAGCGTCGTAGTCCCGAGCAACAGCTCAAGGGCTTCATTGCCAAATTTGAACCGAAGCATCAGACACTCATTCGAGCAGTCAGGAGGGCTTTGCGTAAGCGTTTCCCAACGGCCGATGAACTGGTGTACGACAACTATAATTTCTTTGTGATCGGCTACTCCCCAACGGAACGCTCGTCTGACGCGATTATCTCAGTGGCCGCGGCCGCAAATGGGCTTGGTTTGTGCTTCATTCAGGGAGCCAAACTATCAGACCCAAACAAGATTCTGCTCGGCTCGGGCAGGCAAACGAGGTTCATTCGGCTCGAGTCGGCCAAGACACTGGCCCTTCGTGAGGTCGAAGCACTTCTCAGAGCAGCGGCTGATCATGCGAAAACACCCCTTCGTTCGAGCGGGCGCGGTAAGCTAATCATCAAGTCAATCTCGGCAAAGCAACGACCGAGGCGAAAAGTGCCGCAATGACTTGGATTCGTGGCGCGCAGCGCGAGGTGAAACGAATTTTGCCTGAGCCCATCAATCGACACCCCGCCCGCCAAGCGCGGGCCAACGGCACGTTCAAAGGCGCCGTTTCGTAGTACCATCTGAGGCTATTGAGCGAAAGGGGAAATCCATGGACCAGACCGTGGTCGGAATGTGCTCCGCCGGCATCGCGCTATTCTTGATCGGACTATGGGCCGCGAAGAATGATATCGCCAAGGCTCGCGGCCTGGACAAGATCGCGGCCTTGAGCAATGTGTGTTTCGCCATCCCGCTGGCGGTCTTCGGCGCACTCCATCTCTTCGGCTCACAATTCGTCATAGACATCGTGCCGGAGTACATGCCATGGCGTATGTTCTGGGCATATCTCGTCGGGTGCGGGTTGATCGCCGCGTCCTTGAGCATCGCCACCAATATTGGGGTACGCTGGTCCGGCCTGCTCTTCGGCATCATGATGTTTCTGTTTGTCGCGATGATCCATCTTCCTGGAGCGCTGAGCGAACCGCACAACAGATTTATTTGGACGATCGTTTTCCGGGAGATGTCGTTCGGCGGCGCCGGCTGGATTCTCGCGGGAACTGCAAGAGACGGATGGCGCGGGAGAGGCAAAAGCGCGCTGATCACTGTGGGCCGTGTATTTGTCACGATGGCCGTAGTATTGTTTGGCATTGAGCACTTTCTGTTCGCGACGGGACTTCCCGGGGTCCCGCTTGAAAAACAGATGCCGACATGGATTCCGGGGCGCGTGCTCATTGACTATGTAACGGGCGCAGCGCTTCTCCTTGCCGGGGGAAGCATCCTCCTCTCCAGGAAGACGCGGATGCTGGTAACCTCTGTTGGCGGTTGGATTTTGCTGATGGTTATCGTCATCTATGGACCGGTCTTGATCGTGGCGCTCTCCGATCCGGGTATCGGAGTCAAGCTGCAAGGGATTAATTACTTCGCCGACACGCTGCTGTTTGCGGGAGCCATCCTCGCGCTGGCGAGGGCGACGCCACAATCCAAGGTGGCCAGCAGCCCGCCACCGCTCCGCTCCGGCGGGTAAACCCGCCTGCTCACGTTGCACCCGAGCCTGAGAATGCTGTAATTGTTTATTGGCTCCCACATCAGGAATTGAGAATATTCATGAATTCACATCATCGTGCCAAATCACCTCTGTCTCTCTTCACAATTCACCTCCTGCTGCTGACGGTCTTCGCAATCCCTGGAACCGGTTTTGCGCAAGTCCTTGCCGGAGGGACGCTTGAACGCCTCTGGACCGGATTCCAGTTTGTCGAAGGGCCTGTGTGGAAGGATGGAGTCGGACTGCTCTTTAGTGACATCTATCCCTCCACCATCTACCGATGGTCCCAAGCCGATTCGTCGATGTCAATTTATTTGAAACCCTCGGACAGCTCCAATGGTTTGACGTTCGATCATCTGGGAAACCTCGTTCTTACCCAGATGCAGAAACGCCGTATCGCGCGTCAGGAAATCAACGGAACCATCACGCCACTTGTCTCGACCTACAACGGCAAGCGGTTCAACAGCCCCAACGACATCGTTGTGTCTTCGAGTGGCTCGATCTTCTTTACGGACCCGGATTTCAACGTTCCTGTCGGGCAAACGAAGGAGCTGAGCATCAAGGGGATCTATCGGCTGAGTCCGTCAGGCACGCTTCAGGTCATCGATAGCACGTTCGACAAACCGAACGGCATCTGTTTCGCTCCTGACGAAAGCCGGCTGTACGTGAACGAATCCGCGCAGCACAAGATCTATGTCTGGGACGTGGTGAACGATTCAACGTTCACGAACAAACGATTGTTCTACACAATCCCGCAAACGGGATATGCTGACGGCATGAAGGTGGATTCGAGCGGCAATGTCTACTGTGCCGGGCCGGGCGGAATCTGGGTGGTTTCTTCGTCAGGAACGTACCGGACGCTGATCAGTACACCCCAAACCCCGTCGAATTGTGCGTGGGGGGACTCGGACAGGAAAACGCTCTACATCACAGCGCAGACAAGCGTCTACCGCATCCGGCCGGGGATTGCCACCGGGGTGGGCGAAGGGATGAGGAGCGGGGGAGGTCATTTTGAGCTCGGAGAGAACTATCCTAATCCGTTCAATCCGAAAACAGGGATCAGGGTCCAGGGATCAGGGGACAGGGACATGCGGCTTGTAGTGTATGATCTTCTGGGTAGAGAAGTCGCTGTCCTGGCGAACGGCAGATATCCGGCGGGAGAATACACGTTTACCTTTGATGGAACGAACCTGGCGAGCGGTATATACGTGTACCGACTGACAGTCGGGGCGTTCTCCGCGGTTCGGAAGATGCTTTTGGTTCGTTGAAGACGCAATTTCGCGTGGGAGAGGGGGCGCGAGTCTTCTTTGTGCAGAATGCAAGGGGGAGACTTCATCGAAACGCGATAGCTTCTTTTGCTCAGACAGTATCGACTGAACCCGGTCGCCATCAGTGCTCGTCCTCGTTGACAGTCCTCTCCGGATTTCGTTTCGAATGAGGGTCTGTACCAACGGCGACGCAGTCTGCGCGCATGCAGAACAGGGAAAGCGTCATGACCGACAAGTTTACGACGGATGCTCTCCTCCTGTGGGCAACGATCGACCCGATCGGGACTCTCGCTTTGTTCGCCGCAATCACCCCTGGTTTGTCAAGAGAAGTGCGGAGGAAGATTGCGCTGAAGGCTGTGCTCTACTCCGCCTGTATCCTTCTCGGTTCGATCGTTGCAGGCGAGATCATTTTGGCCGGAATGGGAATCAGGCTGGTGTCGCTGCAAATCGCCGGCGGTATCATTTTGTTCCTCTTTGGACTTCAAATGGTCTTTGGGGTCCCGATGAAGGAATCCTCGGGTCAGCCGGAACCGGGACATGATCTCGCAGTCTTCCCGCTTGCCGTGCCGTCGATCGCCAGTCCCGGGGCAATCATGGCGGTAATTCTCCTTACCGACAATTACCGCTATTCGATCCCGACGCAACTCATCACCTCCCTGATTATGCTGGCCATCCTCTTGGTAACCTACCTCATGATGATCGGGGCCACGCCGATTCTTCGTGTTATCGGGAAGAATGGTGCATCAATCCTCGTGCGTGTTATGGGGATGATCCTCGCAGCGCTTTCGGTCGAGCTCGTAATGAAAGGTCTCGGCATTCAACAATGGCTCGGAGCCGCGCCGTAGCCGCGGGCTCGTCCCGTCCAGGCGACATTCTGTCCCCGGTCTCCCTTGTGATAAGACTGTCTCTCTCCGCGTTTCAGCCCCTTCTGTGGATTCTATCGCCGATCTGCCCGACGCAAACCGGGTCATCAACCACGTCATCCGAAAACAGCACGTCATCGTCGACAGCGTCATGATTCCGGTCCGGGATGGATCTCTGGTCTCGGCGACCATCGTACGACCCAAAGGAGGGCACGGCTCGGGTCCTGTCGTTCTGAAGTTCGGGATCGATCCCTCCGAAACCGAAGTGCCGGAAACGAGATTCATCGCGGACACCCGCGGCAAACGGCTGAGCCCGTCGGAGGTTGACTGGCGGCAGCTCCGTCAGTGTTCCGGTGTGGTGATGAGCCGGGGCAGAGACAAAAACACCTTCGCGGTGGATGTGGGAATGTTCGAGGGGGACGGCGTGTTACAGAAAGGCTGTGGAATCGGTCGGTCTCAATTCGGATAGGAGAGGCAATGAGCAAACTGCGTGTGGAGAGCTTTTCGTTGTCGATCGATGGATTCGGCGCGGGGCCGAACCAGACTCTCGAGAACCCGCTTGGCGTCCGAGGCATGGAGCTTCATCAGTGGGTGTTCCCTACCGACACGTTTCAGAAGATGCATAGAAAGCAATCCGGCACAACAGGTACCGATAACGACTTTGCCGAACGCGGTTTCCATAATATCGGCGCGTGGATCCTTGGTCGGAACATGTTCGGCCCGATCCGCGGACCATGGCCGGACGATGCCTGGAAGGGTTGGTGGGGAGACAATCCGCCGTATCACATGCCGGTATTCGTCTTGACGCACCACGCGCGTGAGCCGATCATCATGGAAGGTGGCACGACGTTCTATTTTGTGACCGGTGGGATCGAGGCGGCCTGGGATATCGCCAGGAAGGCGGCGAACGGACTGGATGTTCGTCTCGGAGGCGGGGTCTCGACGGTACGGCAATACCTGCGTGCGCGTCTCATCGATGAACTGCATTTTGCCATTTCACCGGTACTCCTTGGATCGGGGGAAGGGTTGTTCGCCGACCTTGATCTGAATTCCCTCGGCTACCAACTAGTGAAGCACGTCTCCACCCCAATGACGATGCACGTTGTCCTCAAGAAACAGTGAGCGGGAGTTTGGACCTTGAAATTTGGAATCCTATCACGGAGGAAAAGTCCATGACGATAGGCATGGCTTCCTAAAACATGGCAGCCTAGGCAACCATGTTTTTTGTGGCAGTTCGAGCTACTGCAACTGTAACAGACTATCTACCAATCGGTTACGGCGACCAAAACATGGCTGCTTGGGCAACCATTTTTGTCGGAGGAGTTGGATGGACGATGACCGGACTCTCGATTCGCTATTTCGTGATGCGATGACCGCAATCGACTCCGGGGATGTGTCCTCACTACACTCGTTGCTGACAAAACATCCCGCGGTGGCATGCCGCCGTCTCGAATCCCCCGGCGTCTGGCTGCGCGATACGGTCGGCAAGGCACTCGACGGGTTCTTCCGCAATCCCTACCTGCTCTGGTTCATCGCGGAGGATCCCGTTCGCAACGGCAAACTTCCACCGAACATTGCAGAGGCAGGCCGCACAATACTACAGAAAGTACAGCAAGCGGGGCCTGAGACTCTTCAAGAACAAATCGACTATTGCCTTCAACTCGTCTCTTGGTCGACCGTCGCCAGGAAATCCGGCGTACAACTCGAGCTTATCGATCTGCTTCTTGATGCCGGTGCGTCTTCTCGCGGAAATCCGGACAACGCGCTCGTCAATAACAATATCGCGGCTGCCGAACATCTCGTCGAGCGAGGGGCTCCTCTGACGTTGGCAACCGCGCTCTGTTTGGAACGGTGGGAAGATGCCACACGCCTCGCTCCAACGGCCAGTCCAAGGGAGAAACGGTTCGCGTTGGTCCTTTCGGCTCTGAGAGGCAAAGCTGAGGCAGTGCACAGGTTGATCGGATTCGGCGTCGATGTGAATGCGAGCAGTGAAGACCTGTTTTCGCACGGAACGCCCCTCCATCACGCCGCTTCTTCGGGTTCGCTTAAGGCGGTGAAGGAGCTGGTCGAAGCCGGCGCTGCACTCGATGCGAGAGACACCGCGTTCAATGGTACACCGTTGGATTGGGCAGAGTATGGTAGATTCCCGGACATCGCTGTGTACCTTCGTCAGAAAACGCAGGGATGAGTATGCCGCTTTGCAGCAGAAGCGATCGTCGCTGCATCCATGCGTCGGCGTCCTTCGGGAACTACATCGTCGGTCGGTTCATGGTGATCATGTGTATGAAACGGTCATGTCGAAAACGGTGGCCGCCGTTCGATTAGAGATTGAGGGGCCGGTGATACCGAAAGACGGCAAAGGAACGCATGCTGAGGTTCATCGAGGATTGCCCTCACTCACAAAACCATCATGCAAGGGGATCTCCTATGTCTACGAATACAGTTCGCCTTCACCGCGTGCTACGTGCACCGGTTGAGCGTGTTTATCGGGCCTACCTCGATCCGGAGGCAATGGCAAAATGGCTGCCGCCAAACGGCTTCACGGGAAAGGTGCATCACATCGATGCCCGCGTCGGGGGCTCCTACAAGATGTCATTTACGAACTTTACCTCAGGCCACGCCCATTCCTTTGGAGGGGAGTTCCTTGAGCTGGTGCCTCATGGGCGCATCCGCCATTCGGACACATTCGACGACCCGAACCTCGCCGGCACGATGATGACGACGATCACGTTGGCCAAAGTATCGGTGGGTACCGAGATGAACGTTGTGCAGGAAGGGATTCCTGCCATCATTCCGCTGGATGGGTGCCATCTCGGCTGGCAGGAATCGCTCGCACTCCTGGCGAAGCTTGTTGAAGCAGAAATACCTGGATGACAGGAGCGTCGTGTTGGGTCGCGATCCTCCAAACACCCAAGCCAGGCACTTGCGTGTGGCACCTGTGGCAGACTCAGGTGCCAGACCCACGAACGTGTAATTTCTCCCCAGTCAATCATCAATACGCTTCTGCGATAATTCGGCCAGAACCGCGGAAACGTCTTCAAATCCATGATTCTCAGCCCTTCCTTTGCATTTCTCCCTCTCTTTCCATATCTTAATCTTCCTATCGTCGAAATCTGGCCGGTCGAGAACGGTTCATGTTTGAGGAACTCAGCGGGAAGCTTGAGGGTGTGCTGCGCAAGTTGCGCGGCCAGGGAAAAATCACGGAACAGAACGTGGCGGAGACGCTGCGCGAAGTCCGAAGGGTCCTCCTCGACGCTGACGTCAATTATAAGGTCGCCCGGCAGTTCATCGACGATGTCCTGAAGCGCTCGAGCGGCGTCGATGTTCTGCACAGCATTACGCCGGGACAGCAGATCGTCAAGATCATTTATGACGAGCTGGTGACGCTTCTCGGCACGAGCGAGGCGAAGATCGCTGTTGCGGCAATGCCGCCGACGGTGATCATGGTGGCAGGGCTGCAAGGATCGGGCAAAACGACTTTCTGCGCGAAGCTTGCGCTCTATCTCACCGGGCAAAGTTTGAATCCGCTGCTGGTTGCGGCCGACGTCCATCGTCCTGCGGCCATTGATCAGCTGATGTCACTTGGTCAACAGATCGGCGTTCCGGTGTACGCGGAACGGGACGTGGATGCGATTACGATCGCGCGCCACAGCGTCGAGCACGCCCGGAAGAACGCGCGCGATACGGTAATCATCGATACGGCCGGACGGCTCCATGTCGACGAAGAGATGATGCAGGAGGCGGAAGGCGTGCGTGCCGCCGTCACGCCGCACGAGATTCTCTTCGTGGTCGATGCGATGACCGGGCAGGAAGCAGTCACGATCGCGAAGGCGTTTCACGATCGTCTCCAGTTCGACGGCGCGGTCCTCACAAAGATGGACGGGGATGCGCGCGGCGGGGCCGCCCTCTCGCTCCGTGCGACGGTCGGCAAACCGATCAAGTTCGTCGGCGTCGGCGAAAAACTCGATGCCCTTGAGCGGTTCTATCCCGAACGGATGGCGTCGCGCATCCTGGGCATGGGCGACATTGTTACGCTCGTCGAAAAGGTGCAGGAGCACTTCGACGAAGAAAAGGCCGTCAAGCTCGAAGAGAAACTCCGGAAGTCGCAATTCACGCTGGAAGATTTCCTCGAGCAGTTGCAGGAAGTGAAGAAGATGGGTCCGATGAGCCAGGTGCTCGGCATGCTGCCGGGGATGAGCAGGATCCCTCAGAACGCTGACGTGGACGAAAAGGCGCTCGGCCGGATCGAAGCGATCATTCAGTCCATGACGATGCAGGAACGCCGTTCTCCGAACATCCTGAACGGCAGCCGGCGCAAACGCATTGCGTCGGGGAGCGGAACCTCCGTACAGGAGGTGAACCGTCTCATGAAGCAGTACGAACAGATGCAGAAAATGATGAAGACCCTCAGCAAAGGCGGACGTGCCGCACGGGCACTTCGCGGCATGAGGTTTAACTAGTACCCAAAGGAGAACAGCAGTGGCAGTTCGACTAAGATTGCGGCGCGTCGGCAAGAAGAAAATGCCGATTTACCACATTGTGGCAGCCGACTCACGGGCGGCGAGGAACGGCAAGTTCCTTGAGATTGTCGGGCGATACGAGCCGCTCCAGCATCCCGCGGCTGTCACCGCCACGGAAGAGCGGGTTTTCTACTGGCTCAAAGTCGGCGCTCTTCCCACCGATACCGTCAGAAGCCTGCTTCAGCGGAGTGGTCTCTGGATGAAGTGGTCGATGACCAAGAAGGGGAAAGACCCGGCATTTATCGCCACCGAAATGGAAAAATGGAAGATGGCCGAGGCGGAGAAGCTTCAGCGGGCTGACGCCCGCAAGGCGCGCCGTGCCATCTCCCGCAAGAAAAAGAAGGCCGCCGCAGGTGAACCTGCGGGTGCTGCTCCGGCCCCGGAAACAGAGGCGGCAGCCCCCGTGGCGTGACGGGAGAATACCGCAGTTTCCTTCGTCCAGTGTGCAGGAACATTGCGCTTCTCATCCCTGTTGTGGGATGTACAATAGGTGATCCATCGTGGAGGAGGAATGAAGGAATTTGTCGAGTATATCGCGAAGCATCTCATCGACCACCCGGAACAGCTTACCCTGATCCAGGAAGAGAAAGAGAACAGCATCATCGTTCGCATCAAGGTCGATGAAGCGGATGTCGGAAAGATCATCGGCAAAAAGGGCAGGACCGCCCAATCGTTACGCACGCTTCTCTCCGCCGTGGCAGCCAAGAGCGGGAAACGTGCCATCCTGGAGATCGAAGATTGAGGGTTGACACCGAAGCCATGGTGGCTATCGGCAAGATCATCAAACCGTTCGGCATTGCAGGCCAGGTTGTTGTGCAGGCCATGACCGATTCTCCGTCCCGGTTCCGACGGCTGCGTTCCGTGCAGATCGGCACAGACGGCACAACGGCCCGAACGTATTCGGTCCAGAATCTCTCGGTCGAACCCCGCGGGGTCCGTCTGAAGCTCAAAAACGTCGACGACCGGACGTCGGCGGAACACCTCGTGGGATCGCTGCTCTTCGTGGCGGACCATGAACGCATCAAACCGCCCAAAGGGCGGTTTTTCATCCACGACGTGATCGGCATGAGAGTGGTGGATGAAGTCCGCGGAGATGTCGGCGTCGTGTGCGATGTGCTGAAGTACCCCGCACATGACGTGTACGTGGTCGAACGCGGGGCAAAGACCTTCATGATCCCCGCAGTCAAAGAAATTGTCCGTCGGTTCGATACAGAGGGCAAAGTGCTCGCCGTGCGACTCGTCGATGGACTGCTGGAGGAACAGGAAGGGGTGGAGGCGTGAGGATCGACGTCATTACCGGTTTCCCGCGGATGGTGCTGGGGCCGCTCGATGAATCCATCCTGAAGCGCGCCCAGGCAAAAGGACTCGCGGAGATCGTGGTCCACGATCTTCGGGAGTATACGACGGACCGCCATCGCACGATCGACGACGCCCCCTACGGCGGCGGCGCAGGGATGGTGCTGAAACCGGAGCCGATTGCGGCATGCATCGACAAGCTTCGGAGCGAACGCCGGTATGACGAGGTGATCTACCTGAGCGCGGACGGAGAAACGCTGTCGCAGCAGATGGCCAACAGGCTTTCGCTCCTCGGATCGATGATCCTCCTGTGCGGGCACTACAAGGGGATCGATGAGCGTATCCGCACGGAGTATGTCACACGGGAGATCTCGATCGGCGACTATGTCCTGACCGGAGGCGAGCTCCCGGCCCTCGTTCTTATCGACACCGTCGTGCGCCTTGTTCCCGGTGTGCTCAATGACGGGGAATCGCTTCTGAATGACTCGTTCCAGGACGAACTTGTCGGGGCACCATGTTACACGCGGCCGGTCGAGTTCCGTGGTATGAAGGTCCCGGATGTTCTGTTAAACGGAAATCACGCGGAGATCACGGCGTGGCGGCAGGAAGAACGGCAGCGAAGGACCGATCTGCGCAACAGCGTCAGTAGTGAACGAATGTAATTCCTGTGTATTTTCTTTCTGGACTGGAGAAGGCAATGGATAAACTGAAACTCGTCGAAGCCACGCAATTGAAGACCGGACTTCCGGATTTCTCTCCCGGCGACACCGTCAACGTTCACGTTCGCGTCATCGAAGGGGACAAGGAACGCATTCAGGTGTTCCAGGGCGTCGTGATCGGTCGGCACGGTGCAGGGATGAGCGCGACGTTCACAGTACGAAAGATCTCCGACGGCGTCGGTGTCGAACGCATCTTCCCGCTCCACTCTCCCCGACTTGCGAAAATCGAGAGGGTGAAAGAGGGGAACGTCCGCCGCGCAAAGCTCTATTATATGCGCTCCCTCGCCAGCAAGGAAATACGGCGCAAGACAAGCGCGTAAGCGTGCCTACCAGGGGATCGACTGAGACGCTGTGAGTAGGAAGTAGGACGTTTGAAGTAGGAAGAAAACGGTGGCGATCGTGATGCGATCCTAATTATCCATTATCCATAATTCATGGGTAATGGATAATCTTTTTTGTGCTCCCAGTCCCAAAGTCCCCGAGTCCCCCTTTCTCCCTTTCTCCCCTTCTCCCCTTCTCCCTTTCCCCTTCTCCATGCTGCTCATTGATTCCCCGCTGCTCTTTCGCTATCATACGGCATGCAAGAGAGAATCCACGCCGGTGTATGGAATTCCTTTTCAGTCCTCCCGCTTCTTGAAGGGATCGGGAAAGGAGAGGGGATCGCCCTGCAGTTGGACCATCCCGCCCATGTTGCCTTCCACCTCCGCGACCGGTTGACATCGGTCGGGTTTCTCTCGCCTATCGACTTCGCAAAGGACAGCTCGAGTCTGCTCATCGTTCCGGACCTGGGGCTTTGGTCCAACGGCGGAAGCGGCGCGGTGGCGGTTCATTTCCGGTCCGGGCTTCATGATATCGAAACCCTGGCGGTCGATCCGGCATTTGCATCGGAAGCAATACTCGCAAAGATCATTTTCTCGGAAGAGTTCAGCGCGAGCCCGCAAATCGTCCCGGTGTCGGGTGGGCTCGAGCAAATGCTTGCGCACGCAGACGCCGCACTCCTTGTCGGCGATGCGGCCCTTCGGGAGTCGGCCTATCATCCCCAGGCGCTTGATCTGACGGAATCATGGGTGCAGATGACGGAGCTTCCTTTTCTCCATGGATTCTGGTGCGCCCGCGAAGAAGACCTGACACAAGAACTCGTCGATATTCTCCAGACCGGCCGCCATGCCGATCAGGAGGCCCTTGCCGGGATCGCGGCACGCGTCGCACAGGAAAAGCGGTTCCCCGGTCTCTCCGGCGATATCCTCCGGGAACACCTCGAAGGATTCTCCTACGATCTTCCTGATGATGCCATTGACGGGATGCGGGAATTCTTTCGGTTTGCCTACTACCATGGCGCCTTGCCGGACATCCCCGATATCCGCATGTACACGGGCAACGCAGAATCGGACAGCGACGATCTGTTCTCTGACCTCCAAAATTGAATCTCTCGAGTCCATTCGGTAGATTTCCTTCATGCTGAAAAGCCTTTCCATCAAGAACTACGCCCTCATTCATGATATTTCCCTTGAGTTGTCCCCGGGACTTGTCATTATCACCGGAGAAACGGGGGCGGGGAAATCCATCATTATCGATGCCCTCGGCCTCATCCTCGGAGCCAGGACGAGCGCGGAAGAGGTTCGATCCGGAGCCGACAAGACAATTGTTGAGGCGGTGTTTGATGTCGCCGGCAACAAGCGGGTCAGGGCGTTGTGCCGGGAAAACGACGTCGATTGTCCGGATGAGCTTGTCGTCCGCAGGGAAGTTTCCGTGAAGGGACAGAGCCGCTGCTTTGTCAGCGATTCCCCGGTGCCTCTGGCCCTCCAGAAGCAAGTCGGCGAACTTCTCGTCGACCTCCACGGACAGCACGAGCACCAATCGCTTCTGCGGACGGAAATGCACGGGGGGATGCTCGATGATTTCGGCGGACTGGATGGGATGGTCGAAGAATACGGCAGAAGCTACCAGAGCTTCAGGGAAAAAACCCGCGCGCTCGACGACCTTCGTCAACGCGAGCGCCAGCTTCGGGACAAGAAGGAGTTTTTCGACTTTCAGATCCGTGAGATCGATGCGGTGGCGCCCCGGCCCGGCGAAGAGGAAGACCTCGAGCGCGAACTGAAGATCCTCGAAAACTCCGAGCGCCTGTTCGGCAGCACCGCGAGCATCTACGAAATCCTGTATGAGGGCGAGAAATCGATCCGCGACCAGCTCGTCCTGGTGAGGAATCAGCTCCTCCACCTTGCGGAGATCGACGATCGGTTCAAGGAGGCAGCGGGGGAATGCGAATCGGCAGAAGCGGTGATCAATGAACTCGCCCGCTTCATCCAGAGCTATAACGCCAAAGTGGAGTTCAACCCTGAACGGCTCGAGGAACTCCGGGAGCGCCTGGGACGACTGGCGTTGCTCAAGAAGAAATACGGCGGGACGGTTGCCTCGGTCATCGAGCACCGGGACCGGATCGGCAGGGAGGCTGCCCTCGCGGAAAATTTCGAGGGGGTGATCGGCGGACTTCAGGCCGAAGCGGATGCAGTCCAGGCAGAATGCGCCGCCCTGGCCCAGCGGTTGTCCACCAAGCGCCACGATGTGGCGCGACGCATCGAAAAGGGAATTGTCGATGAATTGAAACTCCTGGGAATTCAGAACGGACAATTCCAGGTGAGGATAGACCAGGCTGAACTCGACCATGATGAGGCCTCCATCGCGTTCGTTCGTGTGGGCCGAAAACGTCTCAAGCTCAACCCGCGGGGGTTCGACACGGTGGAATTTCTTGTTTCGACGAATCTTGGCGAGAGCCCGAAGCCCCTGGTGAAAGTCGCCTCCGGCGGGGAAGTATCCAGAATCATGCTCGCACTCAAAAGCATTCTGGCAAAGTCTGATCGTCTTCCATTGATGGTGTTCGACGAGATCGACGTCGGCGTCAGCGGTCGGATCGCCCAGGCGGTCGGCATGAGTCTGAAAGACCTGTCTGCCTTCCACCAAGTCATCGCCATCACGCATCTCCCGCAGATCGCCGGGCTTGCGGACGTTCACTTTGTCGTCACCAAGAGTGAACAGAAGGGGAGAACGACAACGTCAATCCGACGGTTGACGCTCGACGAGCAGGTAGAGGAAGTCGCACGACTGATGAGCGGTTCGGAAGTCACGGAAGCAGGGTTGGCAAGCGCACGTGAGCTCATGGGCCAAACGAACGGCAACGCGCGATGAGCTCTTCGATACACCCCAGTCTCCGTATCCGCCGCAAGACCGGTCCAGTCTCCTCCGCCGATGCAACGAATCTCCTGATCCGCGCCGATAATCTCGCCGCTCTCTCAGCCCTGTCGGAACAGCCGTCGGTACGGGGCCGCATCCGGCTCGTCTATATCGATCCGCCGTTTTCGACACAACAGAATTTCCGGATCGGGACACGGCGGGTGTCCACGATCAGCAGAAGCAGTACGGACCGCCTCGCCTATCGCGACACACTGTCCGGGTCCGCGTATCTCGACTTCCTCCGCCGGCGCCTCCTGGTCCTGCGGGACATCCTCGCGGACGATGGCTCGATCTACGTTCATATCGACGACAAGATCGGCCACTACGTGAAGGTCCTGCTCGACGAAGTGTTCGGTGCCCGGAATTTCCGGAACGATATTACGAGGATCAAATGCAATCCGAAGAATTTTTCCCGTAAGGGCTTCGGCAACATCAAGGACAAGATTCTCTTCTACACGAAGTCGGCACGCTTCGTCTGGAATGAGCCCGCCGAACTCATGGACGAGGAGAACGTGTCCCGGCTTTTTCCGAAGACCGACGATCACGGGAGGCGCTATGCGACGACGCCGCTCCACGCGCCCGGCGAGACCCGCAACGGTGCCACGGGACGACGGTGGAAAGGAATGATGCCCCCTGCGGGGCGACACTGGCGCGTCTCTCCGGACGAACTCAACCGGCTCGAGAGCCTCCGGCTCATCGAATGGTCCAGCACAGGGAACCCGCGGAAGAAGATCTACGCGGATGAGGTGGTCGCGCACGGAAAGAAGATCCAGGACGTCTGGGAGTTGAAAGACCCTCCCTATCCGGTGTACCCCACGCAGAAGAACATCGACCTGCTCAAACGCATTATCTCGGCCTCATCGCGGCCCGGCGACCTGATCCTCGATTGCTTCGCGGGTTCAGGAACGACGCTCGTTGCGGCAGAGTCGCTCGGGCGCCGTTGGATCGGCATCGACGAGTCGGCGCATGCTGTCAGAATCGCACGAAAGCGGCTTCAGGAAATCGGCGACGGGGTGACATTCCTTGAATGTACCTGCGCGAAACCGCTGAAGCGTGACCACCACCGTCAATCTTAACTCCGGAAACGCTATGCCACTCGTTGTCTACAATACGCTTTCGAGGATGAAGGAGGAGTTCATACCCCTGGAGGCCGGCCGGGTCAAAATGTACGTCTGCGGACCGACAGTGTACGGACATTCCCACCTCGGGCATGCCAAGAGCTACGTCGCGTTCGATGTCATCGTTCGTTACCTCCGATTTCTCGGATACAACGTGACGTACGTGCAGAACATCACCGATGTCGGCCATCTCACCGACGACGCGGACGAGGGGGAAGACAAGGTGCTCAAGCAGTCGAAGGCCGAGCGTATTCACCCGATGCAGATTGCCGAGGCGTACACGCGCAGTTATTATGAAGATATGGACGCATTGAATGTGCTTCGTCCCGATATTGCACCACGGGCGACGGGGCACATTATTGAACAGCTTGCTCTTACGGAAGCGCTCCTGCGGAGCGGTCATGCGTACGAAGCAAACGGTTCGGTGTATTTTGATGTCGGAACGTTCCCCCGGTACGGAAAGCTGTCCGGCAGAAAGACCGAGGAAATGGAGGCAGGCGCGCGCGTGGACATCAATCCCGACAAGAAACACCCTGGCGATTTCGCGCTCTGGAAGCGGGCGGGGCCGGGTCACATCATGCGGTGGCCGAGTCCCTGGGGCGAAGGATTTCCGGGCTGGCACGTCGAATGCTCCGCCATGTCCATGAAATATCTCGGCGAGAGTTTCGACATCCACGGCGGAGGGCTGGAAAATCAATTCCCCCACCATGAATGCGAAATCGCCCAGAGCGAGTCGTTGACAGGCAAGCCGTTCGTCAAATACTGGCTGCACAACAACATGGTGACCGTCGACGGAAGAAAGATGGGGAAGTCCCTCGGGAATTTCACCACCCTGAAAGACGCGTTCACAAAGTGGTCTCCCCAGGTCGTGCGATTCTTCGTTCTGCAAAGTCACTATCGAAGCACGCTGGATTTCAGCGAAGCCGCAGTCGAGGCCGCGGCAAAAGGGCTCGACCGCTTGAACAGCACGCGGCGGGAAGTGCGCATGCGGCTCCGGGTGGACGACGGGAAGGGAACCTCCAACCCGATCAATCTGGCGGGGCACCGTGAGGCGTTCATCAAGGCGATGGATGACGATTTCAATTCGCCGCAGGCGATTGCCGTCCTGTTTGATCTCTCGCGCGAGGTCAATAGTCTTCTTTCCTCCGCCGACGCACCTTCAACGGTCGCCCTGCAATCGACCGATCAGCTCTTCGAGGAGCTTGCAGGAACCGTGCTCGGGATCCGCGTTGAAGCCGGCGCCGCAGCAGCGGGCGGAGCACCGTCTCTCGACGCACAATTGATGCAGATCCTTATCGGCCTGCGGAACGATCTGAGAGCACAGAAGCTCTGGCCCCTTGCGGATCAGATCCGGAACGGTCTCTCCGCGATCGGGGTTACACTGGAGGACGGAAAGCAAGGAACACAATGGAAGCGCAACTCCTGACGCCGGTTGATCGGCCGTTGATCATCGCCGACGCGCTGACCATCACGTGCGACACCGAAGATCACAGCGGCAGAATGAGCGTGCTGATCCAGGACGGGCGGATCGCCGACATTGCGACCGATGCCGCGAAGCTGCGCAGCGACCATGGCGACGCCGAACTACTCGATGCGCACGAGTTCCTCCTTATCCCGGCCTTCGTCAATGCGCACTTTCACCCGGAGAGCCTCCTCATCGATGATATCATCCGCTCGACTCCCTACGCGCTCTGGAAGCTTGACCCGGTCTTTCAAAAAAGGCTGGAGCGAATCATGGACCCGGCCTTCGTTGAAAGCCTGAAAACGGTTTACAGTGTTGCCGCCATGCATCACGTGCGGAGCGGCGTCCTGACTGTCGGGCATGTCATTCCTCCCCTGACGCTCGATGACCTCCTTCCGTTCCTCGATCATGAGAGAGCGTTGCATCTGCGCTCGCGAACCGTTCTCAGGACCTGGGAACAGATCGCTCATGGCAGGGAGCTGAAATCGACCGGTAACCATGTCGCGGTGAGCATCGACGGTGATACCGAGTACACGGTATACAGCCTGGACAATCTCGCGCGTGCCGCCCATGATCTCGAAGTCCCCATCTGTGTTCACGTCGGGGAACTGAAGGAGGAAGCAGAGATCTTCCGGAGGAATTTCAAGAAAGGACTCCTCACGGTCCTTCGCGACGCAAGACTGCTGTATCCCTCCACGCAGATCGTGCATCTCAATCACGGATCGCCGGAAGACCTGAAGATCATGGCCGAACACCAGATGGTCCTTTCCATCTGTCCGTCGTCGGCAGCACTCAAAAGAACCGGCTATCCTCTCCTGCGCCATCTCGGCCAACACCGCGTTCCCCTGAGCCTCGGGACGGACTGGGGGAGCGGGGACATGCTGGATGAAATGAAGTTTGTGAACGCTCTCCCGTTCCTGTTCTCAAATTTCCCGGAGTTCTCCTCCCTCGAGCTATTGAAGATGGCGACGATTCACGGGGCAGAAGCGCTCGGCTTCGGCGACGAGACCGGTTCCATCGAACGAGGAAAACAGGCGGACCTGGTGTTCTTCGCACTCGAACCGGTCCATATGGAATATGTGCACGACAATCCCTCGGCCGAGGACCTCGCCCGTCTGCTTCTTGCGCGCATGCATCGTTCCGATATCGCCCGGGTGATGGCGGGAGGGAAAACCATGTATCGCGACGGCCAGTGCCTCAACATCGACGAGGCGGAGATCGTGTCGCAATTCCGCGAGCTGTTTGCCTCGCTGCCTGGCGCGGTGAAACGGAGCGGGCGGGAATCCAACCGCGCGACGATCATCCCCTTTATGGCCCCGGCGTCGACGCCGGCGTCGGCGCACGAGGGATATGACGAAGGATTCACCGTGGTGCGCTCTCCAGCGGGGGCACGAAAGTCCCCTGAAACGACAGGGCACGCCGCTGCGCCTCCTGCTTCAAACGAACAACCGCAGGTCCAGCCGGACCGGAAGATTCACAAACCCGAGCTCTCGAAGGACGTAAAGCTCGAGTTCGGCGACGATGATGTCAGCCCGGCATAAAGGAGAATCCTCCGGATGAAACGGGTCGCGTTTTCTTGTGTTCTCCTTCTGGTGCCCCTCTGCACGGCGTCGGGTCAGGGAGGCTCTGCAGGAACAGGGGGTCGCATCGAACCCCGCTCTATCGTCGATATGCCGACGGCAGGACTCGTGGCGAAAGGTTCGCTGGCAATCGATGCAGACTTTTTTGATGAAGGGGGAATGCTGCTCGGTGCGTCGATCGGCGTATTTGACCGACTATCGTTCGGGATTTCCTATGGCGGCACGGGAGTCATCGGATCGTCGCCCGCGGTCATGAATCAGGTCCCGGGGTTCGCGGTCCGCATCCGGCCGCTTGAGGAGTCCATGGCTCTCCCCGCGCTGCTTCTCGGTTTCGATTCGCAGGGGAAGGGAGACTACGACAAGAGCCGCAGCAGATACCAGATCAAATCCCCCGGCTTCTTTGGTGTCCTGAGCAAGAATTTTCTTATGCTCGGATATCTTACGCTGCATGGAGGTGCAAACTATTCCCTCGAAAATGCCGATGGCAACGGCGGGATGAACTTCTTTGTCGGAGCGGAGAAAACCATCGGTCCCTTCCTGTCGGTCGTCGGCGAGTACAACGCCGGATTGAACGACAGTAACATCAACGCTTCCGGAAAAGGACGGGGGTTTCTCAATGCCGCACTCAACATCTCCCTCGGCGGCGGTCTCACGATCGGTTTCGATTTCAAGGATCTTCTGGAGAACCGGCGGAACGCCTCGGGGGTGAGCCGGACCGTCCACCTTGAGTATGAGCGCGAACTTTGATATTGTTCGTTTTGGTACACACTTCGTTGTCCAGGAAATGAAACAGTGTGGTGTGAGTGATCAGCGGGATTGCGGGATTCTCCCCGAATTAGCGGCCTTTTCTCCTCCGATCATTGGCACCGATATTGCCGTTTATTCGCAATAGATCCAAGCTTAGCGGAGGTTCATCCATGGATAAGCATTGGTTGATTCCCTTTGTCGTTGCTTCTTCACTTGCACTTGCCGGCTGCTACACGCAGTTCGGCACGATGCAACAGGAAGAATCCAGCGACCAAACGTACGACGATCAGAACAACGCCACCCCTGCCGATACAACGGAAAGTGAGTACACGGACCAGCAATATCAACAGGACCGGGATCAATTCTATTACCCTTCATATTACTATTCCCCGGCCTATGCCAGTCCCTGGAATCGGCCCGGATTTTCTCTCTGGTACAATTGGGATTCCTATGACCCGTGGTATTACTATCCGTACTACACTCCAGGCTGGTACTATCCATACTCAGGATATGGCTCTTTCGGATATGGACCCGGGTATGGGTATGGCTACGGGTACGGAGGCGGATTTGGCTACACGGGGGGCGGGTTCTCGCATGGACAGACGAGGACGTTCGGGCACACCCGGATGATCGGCGGAACGCGAATGAGTAGCATGAACGGGTATTCGGGCGGAACATACACCCCCACACGAGCAGGCGCGGCTGCGCTGCCGACAGGAAGAAGCAGCGGCTCCGTTCGGACGACTCCCACAACAACGTCTCGCGGATCAAACGGAACGACCGTCAATCGGGCTGGTACAACACGGCAGACAGGACATCAGGGACGGAGCGCAACGGTGACGCGGCGTTCCGGGACATCCCGCTACGTTCCGCCTCCGCCGTCCCAGCGAGCACCCTCTTCCGGCGGCACGCGATCCGGCGGCGGTCAGCGATACACACCACCATCACGGAGTTACTCTCCGCCTCCATCTTCATCGGGCGGGGGAGGGAATCGTGGCGGAGGGTCTTCCCAGGGGAGCGGTGGCAGCAGTGGGGGCGGTTCACGCGGCGGAAGCGGCGGTGGTCATCGGCGTTAAGTAATGCAACGATTCTTGGTGGTGGGATAATCTCCTGCACCAGCGCGCGGGTTCCAACCGACCGGTGCAGGGGAAGATACCGTATGTCTTCTTGAAGAGGAACGTATGAAACTTCGCACGGTAAGATTCACGATCGCAACCCTGCTCGTGGCGCTCCCGACCATTGCTTCGGCGCAGTTTGTGGAAGATGCTCAGAGGTTGGCGATGCCCGGCTTCGGAGTCGGCGCAAGGGCGTTGGGCATGGGTGATGCTTACAGCGGTGTTGCAACCGATTTTTCCGCACTCTACTGGAATCCGGCAGGTCTTGCACAGGCACAGCTTGGAGAATTCTCGTTCGGACTCTCGTATTTCGCTCCCCAGGATGCCAGCACGTTCTTCGGGAATCAGAAGACGGACAATGCCAACGCGACAAATCTGAACTCGCTCGGTTTTGTGCTTCCCATTCCCGTGCAGCGAGGGAGTTTTTCGATCGCCTTCGGCTACACGCGGGAATCGAATTTCACAACAGGGATGAGCTTCTCAGGGTACAACCCGAACAGCAGCATCATACAAACATGGGCGCCCGATGGGAAGCCGTACCCGCCCGATATCTCCCTGGCAGAGCAACTGCAGCTGGCGACGATTGACACCGTCAGAGGCGTGTTCGTCAGCCCAATCCATGGCGACCTCACGCAATCCGGAACGGTGACCGAGACAGGAGGATTGAACAACTGGATGTTTGGCGGGGCAATGGATGTCGGACCGAACCTCTCTCTGGGGATTACGCTCACGTATGTCAGCGGATCATACCGCTACGACCGGTCATACAAGGAGGAGGACACCCGGCTTGTCCACCTTTATCCGTACGACCTGAGTGAGCTGGACGTCACCGATTTCATCGACGACAACATCTCGGGCTTCAACGGAAAATTCGGCTTGATGTACCGCGAGCCGGACAAATACCGGATCGGCTTTACGATCAAGACCCCGACGGCCTTCAACATTGACGAGTCGTTTGGAACACGGGCGACCAGTGTGTTCCGCACCGCGGATCCCCAGGGCAACAACACCTACGGACCGTTCGACGGGGCCAACGGCTCGTCCAAGTATGACGTGACCACCCCATGGGTCTTTGGCGCATCAGCGTCGGTGATCGTCCAGAATCTCGTCCTCTCTGCCGAAGCCGATTACACGGACTGGACGCAAACGCAATTCTCGAACGCGAACCAGGATGTTCTGAACCAGAATTCGGATTTTGCGACAACGTTCCAAGGAACGGTGAATTTCCGCGGGGGCGCTGAGTTCGAGATCCCAAGACTCGGGGTCAGGGTGCGCGGCGGATTCATCCTTAATCCCTCAATCTACAAGGGAGACCCCTCATCGTTCAACCAGAAGTATGTGACAGGCGGTCTCGGCTTTTCGCTCGGCGAATCCTCCATGCTTGATCTTGCCTATGCCTATGGCTGGAGGGACGACTTTCGCGTGAACTACGATGCGACGTCCCCTGTTCAGGAAAAGATCACTTCGAACCTCGTCCTGGCGACGTTTACGCATCGTTTCTGAGTGCTTGAACAAATATTCGTCTTTGGATATATTAAAGTCCGTCTGAAGTGTTCAGGCGGACTTTTTCTTTCCCCCCTTCTCAGAGCAATGTGAATAAACGCGCCCGAATTCTCGCCGGTAGCCTCCTCGCCTTTCTCGTCATCCTTGGCGCCCTGGCGCTGTTCGTCCGTTCTGAAATCCGACGATCGTTTCCGCAGACTGCGGGGACCTTCCTGCTGAAAGGACTGCAGGATTCTGTCTCGGTGGTTCGAGATGCGTTCGGAGTCCCGCAGATCAATGCCAAGAACGATCACGATCTCCTGATGGCGCTCGGGTTCGTCCAGGCGCAGGACCGTCTCTGGCAGATGGACATCGAACGACGCGCGGCGATGGGGCGCCTGTCGGAGATCTTCGGGTTCGCCACCGTGCCGATCGACCGGATGTTCCGCACCGTAGGGTTGACACGATCCGTCATCGCCGAGGAAAACACCCTCTCTCCGGATCTTCGGGAGCGCCTGCGATGGTACGCGGACGGAGTGAATGCCTACATTGCCTCTGCCCAGGGCCGTCTGCCCGTGGAGTTTGATCTGCTCCGGTACGGTCCGGAGCCCTGGCAACCCGAGCACTCATTGCTCGTGGGAAAACTTCTTGCCTGGGAATTGAATCTTTCCTGGTGGACCGATCTCACCTACGGCGCCCTTGAGGTGCGACTGGGACTCGACAAAACGCTCTCGATCTACCCCGGCTATGAGAACGATGTTTCTCCGGAGGTCCCGGCGTCCGTGTGGAAGAGCTATGCCGAAGGGCTTCGACCGTTCTTGAAGATCGCCCAGCAGTATGCGGCGCTCTCCGGGTCGGCAGATTTCCGGGGAGGGAGCAATGCGTGGGCGGTCTCTCCTCGCCGCTCCACCAACGGCTCCGCTCTTCTGGCCAATGATACACACTTGCGACTCGAGCTTCCGTCCCGCTGGTATGAAGTGGCACTGAAGTCTCCGCTGACAAATGTTGCGGGCATGTCGATTCCCGGCGTCCCTGCCGTCATCGCCGGCCGCAACGCGAGGATCGCCTGGGGCGTCACGAACGTCATGGCCGACGATGCCGACTTCTACATTGAACGCATCGATTCGACGGACTCGACACAATGCTTTTTCGAAGGGCAATGGTATCCGATGACGATCCTGAACGACGAGATTCCTGTTCGCGGCCAGGATCCCGTGCCCCTGCAAATCCGGGTTACGCGTCACGGGCCGATTGTCACCGACATCAATACCGGACTCCAACTGGGACGCGCTCCCTACGTCGCCAGCATGCGATGGACGGGAGACGACCCGGACAATTCCCTCGGTGCCTTCGTTGCAATCGACACTGCAAAATCCTGGGGAGAGTTCACCGAAGGCCTGCGCCTCTTTGCCTGCCCTTCGCAAAACTTCGTGTATGCTGATGTCGACGGCAATATCGGATACTGGTGCGCGGGCCGGATTCCGGTGCGTTCCCGTCAGCATACAATCTTCCCGGCGCCAGGGTGGGACAGCGACGCGGAGTGGAAAGGGTACATTCCGTTCCGGGAGCTCCCACACCTCTATAATCCGCCGTCCGGCTATATCGCCAGCGCCAATAACAAGCTTGTCGACGACAGCTATCCGTATACCATCTCCGATCTCTGGGAGCCTCCGTCGCGCATTCAACGTCTCCGCGAAGTACTGGGAGCCGACACCGCCAGGTTTGCCCCCGACGATTTCGGTCGCCTACAGACCGATGCCGTGTCCCTCTGGGCGAAAGAGATGCTTCCGTACATTACCGGCGCAGTTGCCGACAGCGCGTTGGGGATCCCGGATGAGACGAGATTCATGGAGTACTTTAAGAACTGGAACTTCGAGTTCGGCTCCGAAGACATCGCGACGACAATCTTTCAGGAATTCCTCGTCCGGCTCCTGCGCAACACCTTCGCCGACGAAATGGGGAACGAGCTGTTTCACGATTGGGTGATGCTGACGAATGTCCCGATCAGGGTCGTAACGTCGTTACTGCATGACGATCCTGCGCACTGGTTCGACGACGTCACGACGCCGGAAATCGAAACGCGGGATGGCATTATCCGAAAGAGCCTTCGCGAATCGTACGCGATGCTCCGTGACCGATTCGGCGAGGAAATGAAACGGTGGCAATGGGGGGAATTGCATACCGTGACACTGCACCATCCCTTTGGAATGAAGAAACCGCTCGACCGCATCTTCGACGTCGGACCGTTTCCGGCAGCCGGGGCAAGCACCGCCGTGATCAGCGGTGAGTACGATTTCAACGCGCCGTTCGAGGTGACGGTTGGACCATCCTTCCGCCAGATCTTCTCCCTTGCAACGGGCGAGACGCGCTCGGTCATCCCGGGCGGCGAATCCGGGCAGGTCTTCCAGCAACACTATGCCGATCAGGTGCCTCTGTGGCTGAATGGAACCACGCGCGTGCGGATGTGGGGGAAACCTCCCGACCACGCAGAAACCCTCCGGCTCTTGCCATGAACCCGCGTCTTCCGGACATCCCGGCCGCTCTAATCGACCGACTTGCGAGCGCAAGAGAAGTTGTGGCGTTCACTGGTGCGGGGGTCTCCGCCGAGAGCGGCGTCCCGACGTTTCGCGGCCCGGACGGAATCTGGTCAAAATTCAAACCGGAAGAGCTTGCCAGCATGGAAGCGTTCATGAAAAACCCCGCGCTCGTATGGGAGTGGTATTCGCATCGTCGAACAATCATCGGGACCGTGGCGCCGAACCCCGGGCATCGCGCGCTGGCAGAGATGGAGGGCGTGTTTCCGCGGATGACTGTCGTGACTCAGAATATCGACAATCTTCATCGGCGGGCGGGAAGCAAGCGTGTCTTCGAGCTCCACGGAAACATTGAACGCAGTTATTGTATGCAATGCGGAAAGCCTTACCCGGATGTGGCCGCGCCGGAAAAGGGGAGCATTCCTCTCTGTGCGTGCGGCGGAACGATCCGGCCGGATGTCGTCTGGTTCGGCGAGATGCTTCCTGAAGACGAATGGGAAGCGTCCGTGTCCGCATCATCAACGGCAGAGGTGTTCTTTTCCATCGGCACATCGGCAGTGGTGTACCCGGCAGCTTCCCTGCCGTTCCTCGCGAAACGCAGCGGTGCCGTGCTGGTCGAAATCAATCCCGACCCGACTCCCCTCACAGAGAGCGCTGATTGGTTCCTTCGGGGACCCTCGGGAACAATCCTCCCGGAAATCCACCGTCGCATCGTGCAGATCATGAAGAAAGCCTAATCCTATGTCACTTGCCCGCACAGGTAAGACCAAGATCGTCTGCACGCTCGGCCCGGCATCTTCCGATATCGCTACTCTGGTGCGGCTGATTTCCGGCGGGATGGATATCGCACGCCTGAATTTTTCACACGGAACCCACGAGGAGCACCTTTCCGCGTTGCGCAATGTCCGTGCGGCGTCTCAACAGACGGGCCAGGCGATTGCGATTCTCCAGGATCTTCAGGGTCCGAAGATCCGGATCGGCGATCTTCAGACACCTGTGGTCGAACTCGTTGCGGGGAAAGAGACCGTGATCGCGACGGATGGGCGACCGGGGACTGCGGAACGGCTGTCCACGACATTCATGAATCTCCCGGCGGATGTCTCGCCCGGAGAGATCATCCTTCTGGACGACGGGAAGATCCGACTCAAGGTTCTCTCGACGGGCGGGGGTGAGGTCCGTTGTTCGATCCTCGTTGGGGGAAAACTTGCACCACACAAGGGAATCAATCTTCCGGGCGTTGCAGTCAGTGCACCCTCCTTTACCGAGAAGGACCTGGACGATCTCACGTTCGGACTCGCCAACGACATCGATTACGTTGCGCTTTCGTTTGTCCGCACGGCCGGCGACATTCGTCAGCTCAGACGTGAAATCGCCGAACGGCAACACGGTGTCCAGACGCCCGTCGGGATCATCGCAAAGATCGAAAAACCGCAGGCGATCGACGATCTAGATGCGATCATTGTCGCGGCGGACGGCGTCATGGTGGCCCGGGGGGACCTCGGGGTCGAGCTTCCGCCGGAGGACGTCCCGATGCTTCAGAAACGCATCATCAGCAAATGCAACAGGGCGGGGAGGCCCGTCATCGTTGCGACGCAGATGCTGGAGTCGATGATTCAGCATCCCACGCCAACACGGGCAGAGACGAGCGATGTCGCAAACGCAGTCGTAGACGGATGTGACGCCGTGATGTTAAGCGGGGAGACCTCGGTAGGGGCATATCCTGTCGATGCGGTGGAGATCATGAACCGCATCATCATCAAGGTGGAATCAGAGCGGTCCGGTCTTCTTGAACCGGCTCCCGTTCCGCCGGACGCGCTCAAGGAGAAGCATAACGCCCTGGGTCGGGCGGCGTGCATGCTCGCCGATCATCTGGAAGCCGCGGCAATTGTGACGCTGACCCATTCCGGTGAGACTGCGCGCGTGCTTTCGCGGTTCCGCCCGGACCCGCCGATCATCGCGCTGACGCTCGCGCCGAGGACACTCAGAATGCTGAACCTGTTCTGGGGGGTACGAGGATTCGTGATTGAAGGCCTGAGCGCAGATTCGGATGCTGCGCTGCAACAGATTCAGGAACGATTGGTCAAGGAAGGAATTGTCCGTCGGGGGGATTCCATGGTCCTTCTCGCGGGTCAGCCGCTCTTTGCGAGAGGGTCCACAAACTTCATCAAGGTCGAGCGCATCGCCTGACCAGGGTCCTCACGCATTGTCCGCCGACTCTCCATCCAGGTCGAACACCCGGTCGAGCATGGAGATCTTGATCAAGCTGCTCACCTTTTTGTGAACGTTGATCAACCGAACCCTCCCACCATGCTCTTTCATTTTCCGGTCGGCGATCAGAAGCGCACTCAATCCGCTGCTGTCGCAGAACTCAACGCCGTTCAGATCCACGACAAGCAGCCCCAATTTGGGTTTGCAGAGGATCAAGAACTCACCTTTCAGGTCCGATGCGACCGAGGAGTCGAGTCGGCGTTCTTTCAGGATGAGAGTGACAGAACCGGTCCCTTTGTGTATCTCAAATTGCATACAGACTCCTTGTGTCAGAACATCGACAGGCATGCCGCCATACGCTCGTACGTGCGTTTGGGGCTCTGTGTCCCTGGCATATGAACCAGGAAGTTGTAAAACAGTTCGGAATACTTACCGCCGAATCCCACACGAACGCGCGCGTTGCATTTCCTACAAATATATCCCGAGGGAAGAAAGAAATCAAGGTTCAAATCGACTGCGAGATCATAGTCTGTCCGCGGGAGACGTTTGAGAAACGACGGCTTCGGGAGATACAGCGAGGTGATCTCGATTTCTTCGATGCGAATAAACCGCCCCTGCGGGAGGAGGTGCATAAGCTCCACGCTGTGGAGCGGGGTCACGACGGTGATATGCTTGTCATGAAATCGCTTCCGGAGCACATCAATCACCGGTGTGATGAGGTGGAGATCAAACTGCGGCAGCGGCATGACGAGCAACGCATGATGGGCATTGGACACCGCTGCCGTGAAGGGAGTCACCGGCGACTTCTCGGATCGGAAGATCCACCGGGACAATCCCATGCCTGCGGAGCGACGAAGAGTTTCAACCATGTCGAGAGGATGAGAAGTTCGTGAGTGATGAACTATCGGGTGCCACGTTTCTCCTTTGGCGCAGCAATCATTGCCAGGAGCTGCTGTTCTGATATCACAGGGATGCCGAGTTCCTTCGCTTTCGCGAGTTTCGAGCCGGCGTCGTCCCCCGCCAGAAGGTACCGCGTCTGTTTGCTGACGGAACCTGCTACCGTCCCCCCGTTCGATTCGATCATCTGTTTCGCTTCTTCGCGCGAATATGACGCGAGCGTCCCGGTGATGACGAAACTGAGACCGGCAAGGGGCGCGCTTCGAGGGACAGTCTGACCGGTCAGGGTGAGGCCGGCGCGTTTCAAACGGGCGACAATTTCCCGGTTGTGCTTGTCCGCGAAGAAATGCTCGATGCTCTCCGCGATCTTGGGGCCGATGGTCTGGATCGTCCGCAGTTCGTCGAATGTCGCCTTCGCGAGACCGTCCATCGAGAGAAACGAATCCGCAAGAACTCGTGCCGCGCCCGCGCCGACATGGCGTATTCCCAACGCGAAGATCACACGGTGCAACGGCTGCTTTTTGCTTCCCTCAATGCCGTCGAGGAGATTCTGGGCGCTTTTTTCCCCCCAGCGCTCCAGCGCGATCAGGGCATCGCGGTGCTTGTGAAGATCGTACACGTCGGCGATGTTGGTGGTCAGCTTCTTCGCGACGAGGACGTCGACGGCGGCCTCTCCGAGGCCCTCGATGTCCATGGCCCCGCGCGAAGCGAAGTGCTGGATCCGCCCGCGCACCTGGGCAGGGCATTCGGAGTTTTCACAAAAATAATTGGCCTCATCTTCCTCCCGGTAGATTTTCGAGCCGCATTCCGGGCATTCCTTCGGCATGGAAAACGGCTTCGTCCCCGGCGGTCGCTTTTCCGGAACGTGACCTGAAACCTTCGGGATGACGTCGCCCCCCTTTTCGACGATCACCGTGTCGCCGATCCGCAGATCGAGCTCTTTGATGTAATCGGCATTGTGGAGCGTGGCGCGTGACACCGTGGTCCCCCCAACAAACACCGGCTCGAGTTCAGCAACGGGTGTCACCGTCCCGACACGGCCCACCTGCAGCGTAATCCCCCTGAGAACCGTCTCGGCTTTGCGGGCGGAAAATTTGAAGGCAATCGCCCAGCGCGGGCTCTTTGCAATTGTTCCGAGCGCCTCCTGGTGCGCAAGCGAATCGACTTTGATGACCACGCCGTCGATATCATACGGGAGTGTTGCGCGTTGTTCTTCCCATCTCCTCCAATAGGTTATCACTTCGTCGATGGTCTTGCACCGCTTCCCGTGCTCGTTTACCGGGAGTCCGAACCCCCGGAGCATGGCCAGGTTGTCGGAGTGCGTTGTCAGACGTTCTCCGGGGATGAACAGGGAATACGCGAAGAAGTTCATCGGTCGCTGCGCGACAATCCTGGGGTCCTGCAGCTTCAGTGTTCCGGCAGTCGCGTTACGGGGGTTGATCAACAACTTGTCCCCCGCTTTTTCGCGGGCCTTGTTGATCGCCGCGAAATCATCCCGTCGCATGAATGCTTCGCCGCGCACCTCGACGACGGCGTACCGGGCATTCTTCCCCCTGAGACGCAACGGGATGGAGCGTATCGTCTTCAGGTTGTTGGTGATTGCGTCGCCCTGGGTCCCGTCTCCCCGGGTAGCGCCCTGTGCCAGAACACCGTCCCGGTAGGTGAGGGCGATAGCAACACCATCGAATTTCAGCTCGGCGTAATACACGGGGGTTTGATTTTCAAGCAGGTCCCGCACTCTTCTGTCGAAATCCCGGATCTCTTCCTCGGAATAGGAGTTCGCCAGGCTCAGCATCGGCGGATGATGCTCGACAGTCGGGAACTCCTTTGTCGGCACCCCGCCCACCCTCTGCGTGGGCGAATCGGCAGTCTGGAGTTCAGGATACTGGCGCTCCAGATCAACCAGCTCACGCATGAGCCTGTCGTATTCCTCATCGTTCACAACCGGCTCGGCCAGGACATAGTACCGATAGTCGTGGTCCAGCAATTCTGTCCGGAGTCTTGCGACGCGTTGTGCGATGGCTTTTGTCGGCGACGGCATCGTCAGCAGCCCATTGTGTCAATCACTGTCCGCGGCGGGAGAACCGGGAGATCATTGATGCCGGGGGTCCTGATTGCGGGGACCCTCTTGCGGGGCATTGCCCTCGGCCGCTGAATCGGACGGTCCTTCGTCCTTCTTTACGGAGACATCACTTCCGGGAATCAGAATTCCTTTTCCGGTGATGACAAGCTTCTGAACAACGCGGCCGGGTTTCCCGGCAGGACCGAGGGCTTTCCCGTTGAGCGTCAATTCCAGCGCGCCGGCATTTCCGATCGTGAAGAACAGGAATTGCGATCGCGCACGCCAGGTGACTCTTGCCTTCGGTCCAAACAGATATTCGCGGGGAGCGGTATCGTCGATCATCATCCGGACCCATACGCTGTCCGTAGTCCGTGCAGCCAGGGTCAGACTGTCGTCCTTCCCGGCAAGCGCGCGCACGCTGTCTCCGGCAACGTTTCCTGCTGGTCCCGGTCCGGGTGGAGGACCGGATCGTTCCTCGTTTTCCCGCACGACGTCCCGAAAAGGCGTCTCTCGGATCGATGTTCCGCCCGTCCCGAAGAGGTTCCATGCGATGACCCCGGCGATCGCAAGGCCCACCAGGGTCACCACGGTCCTTGTGTACTGTCCCGAACCGACGAGACGTTTTGACCAGTCGCTCGTTGCCCCGCTCTCGATACTGGTGACGGACGAACGGGTGTCTTCCTTCGCTGGCTCCGCGCGTTTCGGTGCGAGGCCGCGTTCTTCATCGAACATCTGCATGACATCCGACGGATCGAGACCCACATAAGACGCATATTCACGCATGAACGCCCGCACGTAGGCCTCGGGCATGATGTCCACCCGGCCATCATCGATGGCACGAAGGTGTTCGATATTGATCAGCGTCGCATCGGCGACGTCCGCCAGCGTGAGATGTCGATCCTCCCGCGCTTTGCGAAGGATATGGAAGACTTGAGGCATTCAGACACCCTCAGCGGCGGGTTGATCCGACGTCGTCAGGAGCGTGGTGCTGTCAAGAACCTGACGGACCGTCATTGCCAGCGTCTCGAGTTGAAACGGCTTTTGCATGATCGCATTCACGGGGCTGCCGAAGTCGGACGCTTCAACAGTTCCCTTGCCATAGCCTGTGACGATGATGATCCGGGCCCCGGCATTGATCTTCCGGATCTCTTTGAACGCTTCTTTCCCGCCCATCACTGGCATGTTGACGTCCAGCAACACCAGCGCAAGCGACGATGAGCGTGTCTTATAGAACTCGACACCCGTGCGACCATCGTGCTCGACGTACACTGTGTACCCGAGGCTGGCGAGCATGTCCCGTGCGATTTCGGAGACGCTGTCTTCGTCGTCGATGATGAGGAGTTCCTCCGTTCCGCGCGGAGTGGTGAGGCGCTGACGGGGAGCCTGCGACTTGATTGCCAGGCGCGGAAAGTGGAGCGTCACGGAGGTTCCCGTGCCCGGCATGCTCTCGAGCGTCACGAAACCGCCATGGCTCTGCGCAACCCCGTACACCACGGAGAGGCCGAGACCGGTCCCCTGGTCCTTCGTCGAATAGAACGGTTCGAACACCCGTCCCTGGACTTCCCGCGGGATCCCTCGTCCGCTATCGGAGACCCGAATCGTCACGAACGGTCCGGGTCGAACGGAGGCGAATTCGTTGGTCCGGCGGGCGTCGGCAAAAAGAGAATCCGTTTCCACCCGCAGCATCCCGCCGTCGGGCATGGCCTCGCGGGCGTTGGTGAGAAGATTCAACACGGCCTGCTGGATCTGCCCCTCATCGCCGCTCGTCGCCAGGACGTCGGTTGAAAACGTTGTCTCGATCGTGATCCGCTTGTCGGTCGCGCGCTCGAAAAGGACAAGGGTGTCGGTCACCAACGCATTGAGATCGATAGTGTTCGACCGGCGTTCCGTCTTCCGTGCAAAGGTGAGGAGCTGGCGAGTGAGTGTTGATCCGCGTCGCGCGGAGGACTCGACGATGTCAATGTACTTCGACACACGCGGGTCGTCGCCGAGCTGGCGGCGCATGATATTGGCGGATCCCAGGACAGCCGCAAGAAGATTGTTGAAATCGTGTGCGATCCCGCCCGCAAGGTTGCCGATGCTGTCCAGTTTTTGTGCATGGAGAATCGCGGCTTCCATCCTCTTCCGTTCGGAGATGTCCCGTGCAACGATCCTGGCTGTCACGGTGCGTCCTTCGCTGTCCAGGACGAGGGAGGAATTCAGGTTGACGTAGAAGTGCCGTCCGTCGGCACGCTCCATCATTTCTTCTTCGTCGCGAAGCGCGTCTCCTCTGCTCAACGTCCGGTCGAACATCTCGCGCGCCGCTGCCCGTCGGTCGCCGACAAAGAATTCCTCCACCTTCTTTCCGATGATGTCCCGCTTTTCTCTGCCAATCGCCCGTGCGCCTGTCGCGTTGCAGTCGAGGATCGTCCGGTCGGATGCGACACTGAAATAGATGTCGGGCGCATTCTCGAAAAGGTCGGCATATTGCCGGCGGGAACGATTCAGTTGATCGAACAACCATGCATTGGTGAGGGCGACGCTGATGGCATTGCCGAGGGCCTGCACGAGCTCGGTCTGGGACGGCTGAGCCGGAGCGTACTTCGGACCGGCAACCGCAATAAACCCGCTCATGGAATTCTCGACGGAGAAAGGAAGAGAGACCCAGAACTGGATCCCGTGTTCCTTCAGCGCGGGGGTGATCATACCGTCCTTGGTCCGCATCCGTTCGCGACAGACATGCGGTGAAGAATACCAGTCAGAGAACATGTTTGAAGGGATGGCCGCCGCCGAAAAAAAGTCTGCATCCGTACCTGCCGAAAAGGAGAGCACCGGGCTCCCAGCCTCGATCGTGTACACCCAACCGAACGGCGTTTCGAAGAATCCCATCAGTTTCTTCATGGAGCTTTCAAGAACGCGGGAGGGTTCCGTGATCCGGCTGAGCGTTTCTGCGAGGGAATTCAGTGCAAGAAGATGGCGTTGCTGCGCATCCATCTGCCTGCCGTAGTGGAGGGAAAAAGAGACGGTGACGAGTCCGAACAAGCCCACCGTGAGGACGCTGATGAATTCCATCAGCTGGGGGGGCTGGCCCGTTGCGGCTCTGGCGCTGATGATTGTGATCATCGAAACCACAACCGCCGTGGAGGCAACGACCTGTCCCTGCTCCACGGGGCCCAGCGTGCGCACGAACGTTTGAAAGGACTTCATGATGCGCATGACACGTCAATGTACGAAACCCGTGCGTGAGTTACAACGAACGCGGAGGACCGATAGAACACGAACGGCCCGAATTCGGGCCGTCCGCATATCATCGAAATCTCTTCTGCTTGCGAGTTATGCCATCGGTGCTGGCGAGGTGGGCTTTGCCGATTTCTTCGGCAGGACCGCTTCTTTGCACGCCTTCGCGACGCGGAATTTCACAACCGTCTTCGCAGGGATCTGGATGGTCTCACCGGTTTTCGGATTGCGACCCAGGCGCGCTTTGCGGTTGACAAGAACGAGCTTGCCGATGCCCGGGAGCGTGAACGAGTTCTTTGCTTCTTTGTACGCGAGGGATGCAAGTTCTTCGAATATCGTTGCGACTTGCTTCTTTTTCATATCGAACTTCTTCGCGAAGTGCGCAATGATAGCCGTCTTCGACATTGCTTTGCCCATTGGTCCTCCTAGCTGAAAAGTGAACAAGCGGTGACAACCTTGCCGGGATCGGATGAAGGTTTGGTCTGAAGATACCAGAATCTCCCAAAAAAACAAGGCATATCTTCATTTTTCAGTATTCCTCTCAAGAAGATCCTGAGGAAATCCTCACAATTGCTTTGCGAGCGACGGCGAGCCGGGCTCGATTACAGCGATTCCTCCTCGAATGAGCGAATTTCGCCATTTTCAAATACCAGCTCGACCGGGCACGGGGGAAGAGAGCCGATGAACACACGTCCGTACGATTTCGTCGAGATGCGGGAATCGAGGATCGTTATGATCCCGGTATCGCTCTTGTTGCGGATGAGACGACCTACCCCCTGCCGGAATTTCAGAACGGCTTCCGGCAAGGAATATTCCACAAATGGACTCCCTCCGCGTTCCTCGATCGCTTCAATGCGCGCTTCAACGAGAGGATGATTCGGGACGGCGAACGGGAGACGCGTGATGATTACATGTTGCAGGGCTTCACCAGGAACATCGACGCCCATCCAGAAGCTGTCGACTCCGAAGAGAACGGAGTGGACGTCACGCTTGAATTCTTCAAGGAGTCGGTGCCGCTGGTCCCCCCGCTGCTGGACAAGCAAACGGAAACCCCGCTCCTCCAGGGGCGGACCGAGCGCGGAGGCAACAGCCTGAAGCTGAGCGGTGCTGGTGAAGAGCACAAGCGCTTTTCCCTGGCTCCGGTCGATGGCCTGCAGGATCCTCCCGGGAAGAGCGTTGGCATAGTCCGTCAGCCGATCCGGCGGAGGAATGTCCGGCGTGATCGCGATCCGCATTTGACGGGGAAAGTTAAATGGAGAGTCGAGGAAAAGAAACGGCACGTGGAGAGCTCCCAGTCGAGACTGGAAGTATTGCGGGTTCCCCTGCGTTGTGATTGTCGCGCTTGTCAGGATCACGGACGTTTGCCCGCCAAAAAGCTTTGGCCCGATCATCTGGCTGACATCCCACGGCGATGCGCAAAAGGTAATCGTCGGCTCCTTTCCCGCGGACGATTCGATCCAGTAGGCGCATGCTTCCAGTGATTGATCGAAAAAATGTGTGATGGCGCTGTCGGTTTGATCGAGCTCGGTCGCAAGGCGTTTGAGCTCCTTCGCGGCGGACTCATCAGAATCCGTGGCGACGTCTTCGATCGCATTCGTGAGGTGTTGAAGCGTCGGGGACAAGGTATTTGTGAGAAGGTGGGGCGTTCGGATCCGGATCTCCCGTGACTTTCCGGGGTTCCCGGAAGCAGCGGCAGCAAGGGCATCGCGGAAGAAATCATCGATCTCTGTGAAGGCGCGGCGGGCGCGGTCTGAGAACGTCCGCTTTCGTTTCGCGAAGAAGCCCCTCCGCGTTCGGGGGTGGTACAGTCTCGACACGAGGGACCGGAGCTGGAAGTTGGAAATGCGAAGGCCCAGGGCGGCCGACGCCGCGTGTTCGAGCGTGTGCGCTTCATCGAAGACCACAAAATCGTTTTCGAAAATCAGCCGGTCTTCATCCTCTCCCCGCTGCATTAACTGGAAGAACAGCGCATGGTTCATGATCACGAGATTGGCGCTCCGGGCCTGTTCCCGCGATCGTTGAAAGAAACAGGAGTTCCGGCAATTCCTCGGATTGCACACGCCGGCCTCAGAACGCACCATCGCGATCACGGAAGGTGAAGGAACGAACGGAAGAGATTCCAGGTCCCCGTCCGCGGTGACACCCGCCCACGTCAGGATCCGCTCCAGTTCCTCCTGCTCGGGGGAGCTGAAGAGCCTTCCGGCGGATTCCAGGGCGGCAGCGAGTCGTGTCGTGCACAAATAGTTGTATCTCCCCTTCATCACGACAGCGGAGAAGGGGACCTGAAGGAGTTGCCGTGCAAGCGGGATGTCGTTGTTGAGCAGCTGGTCCTGAAGGTTCTTCGTGTGTGTCGAGACGATGGCTTTTCGTCCGTTTCCGACGGCCTCGAGAATCGCGGGAATCAGATACGCCATGGTTTTCCCGACGCCTGTCGGCGCTTCGACGATCAACGACTGGTCGTTCGACAAGGCCTCGCCGATCGCCTCGGCCATCGTCGTCTGTTGGGGCCGGAGTTCGAACCCGCTCCACACGTCCGGTGCGTCGGTAAAAATCTCGCGGATCGTCCTTTCGGACTCATTGTCGTCCATGGCCGGAATCTCCTGTGGCGTTCAAGGTACACATCAGGGGCGATCGATTCCATCGTCTGCCGTTTTCTTTTTGGCTCATTTTCCCTATTATGCTTCCACCATCCGACTATCTCACGATCGCCATGCGCTTGCGGTTCCTTCTCGTTCTCCTGTCTCTGTCCGTTCAGGCATTCTCACAGGACGCCGGCAGGACCGATTCGATCGGGAGAACGCTGGGCACCGACGGGATGCGGCTGATCAATGCCGCGGAGTTTCTTGTCGTGCGCCCGCTCCACTGGGACTCCCCCGACTGGATCACGGCGGGAGGGATCGCCGCGGGTACCGGTCTTGCCAGCGTGGAAGACCGGAATCTCGAAGAGATGTTCGGGAGAAACCAGACAACGGCCAGCGATCATCTCAGCGATGCGGTGGTCGTGTACGGGGACGGGAAGTACATGTTTCCGCTGGGCGTCGGGATGTACCTCGCGGGGTTGTTCACGGGAGAGCGCTGGCTCCGGGAAACCGGTCTTCTTGCGACGGGGGCGATGTTTTTCAGCGGCGTGTTTTCCACTGCGGTGAAAATCGGGATCGGCAGGGCGCGTCCCTTCACCGGCCTGGGAAACCATTGGTTCCTTCCATTCCGATTCTTCAACGACGATGTGCATTCATTTCCCTCGGGGCACACGGTCATCGCGTTCTCGATGAGCACGGTGCTTTCACGGAGGATCGGCAATCTCTGGGCGTCGATCGCACTCTATGCGCTTGCCGCCTCAACCGCGGCTTCCCGTCTGTACACCTCGGAGCACTGGTTCTCCGATGTCGTGTTCGGCGCCGCTTCGGCCACGGCACTTTCCAACTCGCTTGTCTCGTGGTTCGAAGGGGACAAGGGCGAGGGAGGCAACTCGCTCAGAATCCTCCCGTATAATGGTGGTATCTCGCTCGTGCTGGTATTTTGATCGTCGGTACCCGATTCGATTCACTTAACCAAGGAGTCACCATGCGAAGGTCTTTACTACTCGTCTCAACCCTCGTGTTCCTATGCGCACTCTTCGGCGGAACTGTTCAGGCCCAGGATTCGACGGCCGCAAAAAAAATTCTCGGAGAATGGCTGACCGCGGAAGGCACGTCGAAAATCGAGATCTATAAAGAAGGGGAGGAGTACAGCGGGCGCATCTCGTGGCTCAAGGAGCCGGACAAGGACGGAAAGCCGAAAGTCGACGAAAACAACCCGGACACAAAACTTCGCTCAAGGCCATTGCTCGGGCTAACCATATTGCGGGGATTCGCTTTTGACGGTGAAGACCAATGGAAAGGCGGCAAGATCTACGATCCGAAAAGCGGGAATGACTATAGTGCGAAGATGACACTCGTCGATGACCACACGCTCGACTTGCGGGGGTACGTCCTGATGCCGCTGTTTGGGCGGACCGAAACCTGGACCCGCTAAGTCTAAAATCTAAAATCTCAATACGAAAATCAAATCCTGCACCCACTCCACACTGAGACGAGATATTCCCAGACCCACAGTTCGCGCGGACGCTGAACGACCGGTGTTCTTCGTAACCGCAGCGGAGAACACCGGCAAAGTTACCGATCAAACTGGCGCGTCGGTAACGCGGGAGTCGTAGTGGCCGCTGATGATGACGGCCCGTTTTGCGGTGGGCCCGTTCTCATCCTTCGTCCGTCTTCTATTGTAACGTCATCAGTGCGGTGGGAGCAATCGCTTCTCCAGCCATCCCGAAATCGTGTCCAGCACCCCGGGGGCAAATTCCTTGGGCAGGGAGCCGTATTCTGTCGGAGCACCGGTCTGCGTTGTCTGGAAAAGATGATTGACTTTGGGGATGACCAGGAACGTCGCATCCGTGTTGCCTGACAGCGCCTGCCGGACGGGAGATTCATTAAGGTGCGGGAACACTTGTTGGTCCAATTCTCCAAAAAGGGCAAGGACGGGACAGCGGACCTTCTGAAGATATGTGATAGGATCGATATCGATAAACCGTTGAAACCAACGCGAACGGGTCTGGGCAAGCACATGTTCAACAGACGCAGCGATAAAGGCGGCGCTGTCGGCAAATGAAGCACGCTGCTGGGGGGTCATTTCAGCGTACGACCGTGCAGCGGACGCAGAGAGTTCTCCCTTGACCTCCGTCATGTCTCCCCCTCCACGTATCGCTGCATACACTTTTTGTTGAAGCGCCAGGTTCTTACGAATGTCCTCTGCAGGCAGTCCAGCCTTCCGGGACAGCTCGACGATCTGACTGTTGATCAATGAATCGCCCTTCAGTCCGGGTCCTGCCAGCAAAACCACCGCGGCGATCTCACCCGGCTTGCGTGATGCGGCAATGGACGCTGCAATCGCTCCTTCACTGTGTCCAAAGACCCCGATACGGGCAACATTGATCCGTGGATCGGACTTCAGGAGCGCAACAGCTGCGAGCGCATCCTGGGCGTAATCTTCTGTTGTGCAATCGGCCTGTGTTCCCGTCGATCCGCCGACTCCCCGATCATCGAAACGAAGCACCGCTATTCCATTGCGTGTCAAACGATCAGCGATGACTTTGAAGATCTTGAAACCGAAGATGTCCTCATCGCGGTTCTCGGGCCCGCTTCCGGTGAGCATGACCATTGCAGGATGACGTCCGGCGTTCGGAGGAATCGTCAATGTCCCTGCAAGGGTAATCTCACCGTCTTTAAAAGAGACGTCTTCCTGGATGTACGGCGGCGGGGGTTCGGGTGTTTTCCGCGCTGTCACGACTGCCTTGGGGAGGAGAGCGAAGGTGCCCATTGCCGCGCCCTGCGAAAACATCCCGGTCAGGGAGTCCGATTCCATCGTGCCGTCAAATTTTGCAACGGCCATTCCCGTCGGCAGTTCGAAATGCACGACGCCTCCCGCTGCCGTCACCTTCTGTAATACCAGGCCTCGTGCGCCCTGTTGCGGAATGTCGATTGCGCCGCTCAGTGTCCCGCCGGAATCCCGGAAGGTCACCTGGATTCCTATGGCTCTTCCCCCGACATGGATCATTCCTTCCCACACGCCGGCGAGAGGCACCTGCGTGAAGGCAAATGGTTGGAGAACGACCGAGATCAATACTGCGAAGAGGGTTTTCATGCTGAGTGTCCGAAGGGAATTGAGAGAAAACAAGGCAGCCCAGGCAACCGTCTTTTCGGCGCCCGTCACCGCCGCCGATGCAGGCGGGACAGCTGGACATCAACTTCTTTCAGGCGTGTGAGCTCGTCTTTCGTCTGGCGGACTTCCGTTTCGAGCTCCGTCAGGTGTTGGGCCTGCGCGCCGAGGGTCGCAGTCTGCTTCTTGACCACCTGGGAAAGGCTGTCGATGTTTCGCTCCGTCTTCGAAAGGGAACCCTTGAGGGAGGCGATGCGCTCGAGAAGGGTAAGGCGCAACCTGGCCTCGCTCTTGTCTTCCTCAACACCCGGAAGATTCACGTAGGTCGTCAGGAGGGAAAGTGCAGAAGAATCGCTCGCTGCTGGATTCCTGTCGTTGAGGTAAAGCGTGGCAGCCTTCCAGAGAGCCAGGGGATATTGCTCAGACAAGGGATATGCCGAAACAACAATGGCATATTCCCGTGTCGCGTTGCCCAAATCGCCCGACCGTTCATACCCTTCTGCCGCCTCCATGTGTGAAGCGGCAAAAGACTCGGGATCGTGGGTGGAGGTAAACAGGCTGCATCCCGCATTCCATGATCCAAGAAGCGGGAGCAATCCGAAGAGAAGGAGAGAACGAATCCGAGAATTCATGGAGTTGCGATCTGGAGCTCGACCACGAAGGTCGAACCCTCTCCGGGCGCGCTTTCGACGGTAACCTGCCCTCCCATTCCGCGGACCAGGGCCTGCACAAGCGCAAGTCCGATCCCCGTCCCCCCTCTGCGGCCGGCGTTTCTCGCCCGGTAAAATTTTTGAAAGATGTTTTTGATTTCTTCCTGCGATATGCCGACCCCGTTGTCTTTGACCGCGCACCGTACGATGGTATCGGTGGCGCAGAGCGAAACAACGATCTTGCCCCCGGGGTCCGTGTACTTCACGGCGTTGTTCAGCAAATTGGCAAAGATCTGACTGCAGCGGTCCGGGTTCGCCTTTGCCGGAGGAACCGGAGCTGCATCGAAAGTAATGCTGACTTCCTTTCTCGACGCAATGACCCGGGCGTCCTCGATCGATTGCTCCAACACGCTGTGCAGGTCGGTGGGAACAAGTTCAAACTCCATCATTCCCGCTTCGATCCTCGCGAGATCAAGAAACTGGTTACTAAACCGTGTGATCTTGTCGATGTTGTCACGGACGGTCGACAGCAACCGCTGCTGTCCCTCAGTTACCGGGCCGGCCTCCCCCTCGCTGAGGAGATAATACGCGGAGTGCATTGTCTGGAGCGGCATGCGGATTTCGTGCGAGATGTGGTGCATCATCTCCACCCGTGCCTCCTGCGCGTGCCGCAGGCGCGTTCCCATATGGTTGAAGGCATCCGCCAGCCTCCCGAGTTCCCCGCGCATCTTCATCTGGACCTTGGTGAACGTTCCCTGCGCGACCTCATCGGTGGCGCGCATCAGCGCGCGGATCGGAACCGTGATGGACTGCGTCAGCGCGAGGGCGATCGCTCCGGCCAGAAACAATGCTCCAAGGGTCAGCAGGAGGGACACCTCGGAAGCGGTCTCTGCAGAATCCTGCGCAGTGACCACCGTTTCCTGAACAGCGTGCTGTCGTGCCTTGACCATCTCCTCAAGATCGCGATAGACGAAGTCAAGCGTGTCCATCATCGCTTCCTGCCGCGCGATAAGCTCGCCGGTGGACGGGTTGGCCCGGTATGTGGCAGCGACCGTGACGGCATACCACGAGTGCCGGGCGGTGGTCGCCTGAACCCGCGCGCGTTCGGTGGAGTCCTTGACAGACTGCGTCATCGAACCGAGAATTCCCAGGGCGATCCGCTGCTGATCGTGGAACAGCGAGAAATAGGTGGTGTCCCGGGTTACGAGGAACTTCTGCGCGTACCGTTCTTCATCATACAGGATGGTCCGAAGCTGCTTCGTCAAGTCGACCGACTGCACGTCCCTCGTGATCGTCGTACGCGTCGCGGAGGAAACGGTAACGAGTTGGAAGAGGACGTATACATTGGCAGCCGTGAGAACGAAAATGATCAGTCCGAAGCCCAGGAGAAGCTTCCAGTACAGCGTCAGTCGCACGGGGCCGTATCCTCGATAATGACCATCGCGACAACATGGGTCAACGAGTGAGACAGGGAAACGAGAACCGATGCGCTTCCGACTGTTTCCTTCAGTTGACCGTGCAGTGTGACTTCCGGTCTCCCAAGCAGATCGTTGGTGACCTCCACATCTTTCCACCGGAAGGCCCCGCTCCAGCCGGTGGCAAGGGCTTTGCTGACCGCCTCCTTCGCCGCAAACCGGGCCGCGAAGTGCTGGGTGGAATTGTGCTTGGCGGTGCAGTAGGCAATTTCCGCCTCCGTAAACACCTTGTCGATGAAATGCCTGTCCGTCTTGGCGATGCTCTCGCGAACACGCTCGATCTCGATGATGTCGACGCCGATGCCTTTAACCATTAGGATCCGGAGAAAGTGATTGGCGCCTCATGGATGCGCTTGTCGCCGTTGAGGCGGTCAACGATAGCCAGGAGTTCCGAGATGTCCTGCAAGTCGAAATCCGCGTGCGATTCCACCGTGCCGAACGTATCCCCGTAGCGCGCAAATGCCGTCCTGATTCCGAGTTGAGACGCGCCGACCACGTCGCGTTCCGGCCAGTCACCCACCATCAGCGTTTCCTCGGGGGGGACAGCCAGTTGCTGCAATGCCTTGCGGAAGGGTGCCGGACTCGGCTTTCGTTCGCCGGTATCGCCGAATGTCACTACGCATTCGAACAGGTGGTGAAACCCCAGAGAGCAGAGGCGGAGCCAGGCCTCGCGTGCGGGCGCGTCCGAGACGACCGCAAGCTTCAATCCCCGCTTCAGGAGACCGATCAGGGTCAGATGCACATGCGGATAGGGGACCAGCGCCGCTTCACGTGCACGGCGGTAGGCAATGATCCCCGCACTGAGGATCTTGTAGTCGACCTTCTGGAACACGTCGTACAGCAGCTGATCGAACACATTCTGGAATTCGATCCCGCGTTCTTTGTAGATCGCGTCGATCCGGCCCCGGACTTCGGTCGGGCTCAGCCGGAGGCCGGCATCAATCATCGATTGGATCGCCGCTTCGATGGCCTGGTTCTTCATGGCCATAAAATCGACGAGCGTATTGTCGAGATCGAATATCACCGCTCTGATCATGGACAGTCCTTTACACGCGGGCCCGGGTGACTTCATCCTCGATATACGCACGCACGGCGGGCTTGAGATAGACATTGTCGAGCCCGATTTCCTGCATCGCGACCGCAAGGATGGCTGCCTTTCTCGAGGGGAGGAGGCGGCGGTTGACGAGCAGGAGGCGTTGGTCGCGCAGGATGCAATAGCCCCCCTCGAAGTCTCCCCGCTCATAGCGAATCGTTACTCCAAGCTGGGAGGCGATGGTATGGAGTTCCTCGATCAGCTCGTCAGGCTTCATGTCCCTGCTTCAGGGGTTTTCGGAATGGTTGAAATACCGCCAGACCGATCGCTGTGTAGTAACAGAGTATTGCAACGACCGGTGCGCCGGACAGGGCCTTCACCCGGGCAACAAAGAGCTCGCGGAAGACTTCGTTGTCCGCCGTGGTGAAGAATTCCTTGTAGATCATCTTCCCGTCGAGAATCATCGTGTAGATCTCCACGGGGACAAACAGGTAGAACAGGACCGCGGCCATGAGCAGCCAGCCGTTTTCCTTCAGGCGAAACGGCGATGCCGCAAGGAAGACGATGCTGCTCATCAGCGCAACGATATAGCTGATGCCGACAACAGCGGACGTGACCGAGAGAAGCCGGAACACCTCCCGCTCGGACTCCGGCGCGAGATAGTCTTCAAATTCCACCGTGCCGGGCTTCAGCATGTCGTTCCCGATGAACGCGCGGGCATTGGTCCCGCCAAGCCAGAAGATGCCTGCGACGATGCACACGAAGAGCGCAACGCGCCACAGCGCCCATGGACTCGCCGGATCCCGATGCGTCAGGGGTTCTGGCGCCCGCGTTTCCGGTTCTTTCGTTCTCGGGAGAGATCGATTTGAAGGTTCTTGTACCAACGGAGATCGTGGCAAAGTGTGATAAGATTTTGCGCGGCGTCCGGCCTCAACGCGAGGTACTCGTCCTCGAAGCGGGCGGGAACAGGTTCGCCGACAGCTGAAAACAACGCCCGGATGGTCGTCCCCACGCGCTCGAGTGATGCCGAGAGCTCACGCTGAAGTCGCTCCACTTCCGGCACCCCCGGGCCCATGCGCTCGAGCAAACGGACGGAGTGGGAAACAAACTTCGCGTCGAAACTCAGTTTGTCAAGCAGATCCTCATGCCCGTTCTTCACCGCCGCTTCCAGCAGAACGCCAAGGTCGTCGCGACGGAGTAAGCCGTGGGAGGAAAGAGCATCGAGGGTCTTGAGAGTTTCACGTGTTGTGGGACTGACCGGATGCGTGCCCATGCTCAGGTAGACTAAATATACACAACATCCACGATAAGATTCAATTTCAGAGACTGAGCCCCAGTGAGCCACTCTTAAGAACAAAATCATAGAAACATCGTTTCCCCTGCATGAGAGAGAAAAAAACGGCGAACAAGCTCCTGTCCACGCCTGAACGGTGAAGGTCGTCAGGGTTGCGATCCGGCATGGGCGGTAATCTCATCGTGAATCCGGTGAGATGTTTCTGATGCCCCGTTTTTCCCACCTTTCCGACACCGAAGGATCATTTTGATTCTCTGACCGCAAAATGGTACGTTTGTCCGAACAACCATTCCAGTCTTCTTCTCACAATTCGGGTTGGCAGAGTGCGGCTTCCAGACCTCCACTTGTCCTTGTCGCAGAAGATCCTCCTCGGTATCGTTCCCGTTTTCATGGTGTTTCTTTCTGCCGGCGTTCTGATCCAGAATCACTTTCAGGACAAGGAGATGCTGGAAGAGGCGCAGATGGCGGCGTATACGTACGCCGACATCGTGCGGGAATCGCTTGTCAGCATGATGCTCAACAATCTGGCCATCGACAGTACGTTCATCGAAAGGGTGAATGCGTTGCCGGAGATCGATACGCTGAGACTCTTCGTCAACAACCTCAGGCTGCGGCAAGAATTGATGACAAAAGAGCGAAGCGCACGCCTCGCCGTGAAATACCGAATCTTGATCCCGGAAGACGACATCGATCGTCGGGTGCTCTCCACCGGCCGGCCGGCGTTCATCCGGGAGGGGAACAATGTCCGCGGAGTGATTCCGTTCACCGCGTCCACCGTGTGCCAGCGCTGCCATGCCGTCCCGATCGGGTACACGCTGGGGGCGACCGATCTGATCATTTCGCTCGACCGGGTCTCGCTGGCCGCACAGGGAAACTGGAATCGCTCTGCCCTGATCTTTCTCGTCATTGTGGGGTCCGTGATCGGGATCGCGACGGCCCTTTTCCGGAGACTGATCTCGCAACCGGTGGAGCGTCTCGTTGCCGCCGCGCGTGCGATCGGTGAGGGGGATCTCGATTATCAGCTGCATCCCCAACTCAGCAATGTCCGCACCTCCGATGAGCTCCATGTCCTCGCCCGGAGGTTCGACACGATGCGTTCGTCACTCAAAGAGAAGATCGGGCAACTCGACCTCGCCAACCGCAGTCTCGGGGAGCGGAACGTCCAGGTCGAAGAAGCGCTCATGCAGCTTCGTTCGACCCAGGAGGAACTCGTCCGGAGCGAGCGCCTTGCCGCAACAGGAAAACTGATGGCCCAGCTGTCGCATGAGCTCAACAATCCCATCCACAATATCCAGAGCCTCCTGCAGTCGTCCGTCAAGCATCTTGCATCACCGGAGCGCTCGCGCGAGCTCCTCGACGTTGCACTCGAAGAAGTGGTCCGCCTGGCGCGACTCACGCGCCAGATGCTGGACTTCTACCGGTCCTCCGTCGTCGAGACCGAGCAGTCCCGGGTCGATGTTGCGGTCCTCCTCGGTGAGGTGCTGCGGATGTACCAGCCCTCCCTCCACGAAGACTCCATCACCCTGGTCGTCGACCCTCCACTGTCTCCGCTTAACGTGTACGGATCACAGGACAGACTGAAACAGGTCATCATCAACCTTGTCGCGAATGCCCGTGACGCCATTCGCGCATCACGCACAAGGGTGTCCGATAGAGCATGCGGGACGATCACCCTTTCCGCATCGGCGCGGGGCGACCGTGTCCGCATCAGCGTCGCGGACGACGGAATCGGCATTCCCGAGAAGTATCTGGACAAGATCTTCGATGCATTCTTCACGACAAAGCAGGAAGTCAGCGGCGTTGGTCTCGGGCTCTTTGTCTGTTACGGCATTGTCCAGCAACACTACGGCAGCATTGATGTTGAGAGTGAAGACGGAAAAGGAACCCGGTTTCTTGTGGATCTTCCGATCGATCACCATGAAGACGCAGAACGCCGCACGACCTGAACATCTTCTGGTTGTCGACGAGAAGGCGTCTCGCCTGGCGCTCTCGGATCTCGTCATGGCATGGATGACACGCCTTGAATTCCTGAAAATTCATTCCGGAGAATTCCGGGGATGAAGGATCATCGCTCTTCGGGCCACTCGCCCGTTCGCGTTCTCGATGTCGCACATCCGCCGCTGCCGCAGGCTAGGGTTGAAGAACTCCTATTGCAGACCTGGATCGAGGCCCGGAATGCCCCGGGCGTCCGGGTGATCAAAGTCATTCATGGTTACGGCAGCTCCGGCAAAGGAGGGCGGACGCAGGTGGTGGTCAGGAACTGGGCATCGCAGATGAGGACGAGGTTGCGCGGCGTGATCAGCGGAGAAGAGTATTCTTTGTACACACCGGACTCCCAGGCGGTGCGACGGGAAGTGGGACGTTTTGATGATTCGGAGCTCGATGCGGGGAATCGCGGGATCACATATCTCTGGATAAAGTAACGCGGAGGCCCAAAATTCCAAGAAATTTGACTCTCTCTGATTTTCTTCCTAGCATACGGACATTCTACGAACCGGAACGTCTACATGGCGCAGCGATTACTGTATGCCGATGACGAAGATTCACTCAGGGAGCTGGTAAAGAGTCATCTCTCGCTTGAGGGTTTCGATGTGGAGACCGTGTGCGACGGCAAAGAGGCCGTGGAGATGATCGACAAGCAAAAGTTCGACCTCATCCTTCTCGATCTCCGCATGCCGCGTATGGACGGCTTCGCTGTCCTCCAGTACCTTACCAAGCTGCAGAATCCGCCTCCCGTGATCATGCTGACCGGCGTTGACGATGTCGCCGTGGCCAGTCAGTGCATCAAGCTGGGCGCCGCGGACTATCTCACAAAGCCGTATAATTTCCACGAGCTTATCGACTCCGTCGAACGGGTTCTCGCGCGGTAGAGTGGCTCTTCCCACCACCTCATTTGGTCACAGGTGCGCATACACCATCCCGATTATGTCTGTCCGCATTCTCTATATCGACGACGAAGAAGACCTCCGGATGCTGATTCAATCACAGCTTCTGCTCGAGGGATATTCGGTGGACGTCGTCGGCGAAGGAATGTCCGCGATCGAGCAGATCTCGCATACGCCGTATGACGTGGTTCTGCTCGACCTGCATCTTAGGGACATGGGGGGAGACGACGTCGTGGAGGAGCTGAACCGCAGAGGGGTGCGCGCCAACATCATCATCCTCACCGGCGACACGTCCGAAGACTCCCGCGAGCGATGCGTTGCTCTCGGGGCCAGCCAGTTCCTGCATAAGCCCTTCCTTTTCAAAGAGCTGGTTTCTTCCATCGAGCATGCACTGCATGTCGACGGTGAACAGAGGCACAAAGAAACGCCCCCCGGCGCCGGCGGGACCAAGGGATGACCGTTCGAATTCCGCAGATCGCGGTTGCTGCAATCCTCCTTGCGCGTTGCGGCTTCGCCGGACAACCGGAGCGGGGTTGGGAAACCCCATACGAGCTCAGCGGGGGAACCCGGACACCGGACCTCGCACAGGCCGAGCAATTCTGCCGCCGTCTCGCCCACGCCTCACCCTCCGTCCACTTCACCGACTTTGGAATTTCACCGCAAGGAAGAAAACTCCCTCTTCTCATCGTCTCTTCCGATCGCGCCTTCGATGCGGCGCGTGCCCGCAACACCGGGAAAGCCATCGTCCTGATCCAAAGCGGGATTCACGCAGGGGAAATTGACGGCAAGGATGCCAGCCTCCTCCTTGTCCGAGACCTTGTGATCCGACATCGGTATCCCCATCTTCTCGACCACGCGATTCTTTTGATCGTACCGGTCTTCAACGTAGACGGCCACGAGCGAAGCGGACCATTCAACCGCATCAATCAAAATGGACCCGCGGAAATGGGGTGGCGAACAACGGCCCAGAACCTGAATCTGAACCGCGACTACATGAAGGCCGACGCTCCGGAGATGCGTGCGATGCTGAAACTGATCACTGCATGGTTGCCGGACCTGCTGGTGGACTGCCACGTGACCGACGGAATCGATTTTCAGTATGATATCACCTACTCAGTGGAGTACGGGGCCAACATTGATTCCGGGGTAAGTTCCTGGTTGACGCAACGCCTGCTCCCGACGGCATTGGAGGAACTCTCGGCACAAGGACACAACGTGTTCTACTACGTCTTTCCGCGGGAAGATCGGGATCTCTCGAAAGGCCTCACGGCCGGCGCGTCAACGCCCAGGTTTTCCACGGGGTATGCGGCCCTGCAAAACAGGCCGGCCATACTAATTGAGACGCACATGCTCAAACCATACCGGACACGGGTCGAAGCGACGTATGCGTTTCTCGTCGGCATCCTCAAGGGAGTCAACGCTTCATCTCGTGCATTGCGCTCGGCTGTGCGTGCCGCGGATCTCCGGACAATTGCTGCGGGGTCAGGGAGCGGCGATGCGACGCTGCCGACCCGGTTCGGTCTCGGGTTACAATTTCACATGAAGGACTTCCTCGGCATCGAGGCCGTCGTGGAATCCAGTGCGGTCTCGGGCGGGAAGACGATTCACTACACCGGTCGTCCGGTGACATATCAGGTGCCGTTTTTCGATGAAGTCACGGTCGAAGACTCCGCTGTGGTTCCGGCGGCCTACTGCGTTCCTCCGGAGTGGAGGACCGTTCTCGATGTCCTCCGGTCGCACGGAATAGCGGGGAAAACCCTCCGCCATTCTCTGAACGCCAACGTGGTCGTGGAGTATTTTACCAGGGTGAGATTCGCCCCGCGGTCGTATGAGGGGAGACAGACGGTGACCTACCGCACGGACAAACGTCACGAAATCGTCGCGCTCCCCGCAGGGACAGTTGTTTTCCCGACTGATCAGCGGACCGGAAAAGTGCTGATGAATCTTCTCGAGCCGGGCGCCCCGGATGCACTTGTGGGGTGGGGATTCTTCAACGCGATCTTCGAGCAGAAAGAGTACGCGGAATCGTACGTCATGGAACGCGTCGCGGATTCGCTCTTTCGGGTGGATGATACATTGCGAACGGCCTTCTGGGACGCCGTCCACGCTGACACGGCCCTGGCGAAAAGCCCCGGGGCACGGCTCAACTGGGTGTATCAGCACTCCCCGTGGAGGGACCGGTTTCAGAACAGGTATCCGGTGGAGCGTATCATGCGGAGGGAGGACCGTGCAACGGTGATGGAGGCGACGCGGTAGGGGACCCGCGCGTCATTCAGTCTCCGCGGGAATGACGGAGGCGTAGATTCGTTCGATGGTGGTGATGATCTTTGTCTGATCAAAGATGTCGAGAACGCGGTGACGGCCCGCGGTTCCCATCGCTTCGCGGAGTTTCGGATCGTCGGCGAGACGCAGCATCGCCTGCGACAGCGGGAGATGGTCTTTCGGCGCAACGAGGATCCCCGTCCGATTGTCTACGACGATATCGAGGACCCCGTCGCTCCGTGACGCGACGACCGGTTTTCCCATCGCCATCGCTTCAATGAGCACGATGCCGAACGATTCCGCGTGGGAAGGGAACGCGAAAATATCGAAGGCCGCCATCAACTCGCGAATGTCTTTCCTGAACCCCGTAAACGTGACACGATCATTCAGCCCGAGCGTGCGGGACAGTTCGATCACCTGATGCGCATACTCTTCCTCGCCGTAGCTCGCTTCGCCGACAATAAGAAACCGCAGGTGCGGCTGCTCGTGGCTCGCCACGTCTGCCGCCCGCAGGAATTCTTCGTGTCCCTTCCCCGGAGAAAATCTCCCGACAAATCCAACGACGATGTCGGCATCCTTCAGTCCCAACGACTCCCGGATCGCCTGGCGGTCCACACGGTCGCTGGAGAAGTGTGATGTATTGACTCCGTAGGGGACGACCATCACCCGGTCAGCGCTCATCGGTGTCGTGTCGATGACGTTCTGCCGGATGACCGATGAAACGGCGAGAACGAGGGAGACATTCCCATACGTGAATTGATGAAGCGGATCCTTTTTGCTCACGTACGATCCCATGCTTCTCGTGAGAAGAATCGGGACATGGGCCATGCCGGCCTTGACTGCGGGCACGACCGTCGCAATGTCCTTCGAGAGCTGACAATGGATGATGTCGAGGTCGTTGCGCATGATGAACTTCCCGAGACGCCACACGAGCCGCGGATGAACGTAACCGGTGACATCGAACGGAAGCGTTTTCAGCGACCGATCCACGGCTTCGTGTTCGAGCCTGCTGTCGGGAAGGCATGCAAGCCAGACTTCGTGGTTGCGGTGCTGCAATTGGCTGCCCAACTCGACGGCCTGGATCTCCAGTCCACCCCAGGATCGTGAAAAACATGTCAACAGTATGCGCATGGTTCGATATTGTACGCATTTGGGTATCAAGGGGCAAGCGTTCGACGCTGCGATCACGTGAACGGAGGATCGTCCAATGAATCTCTTGGCAGTGTTCGTCGGAGGAGGTCTGGGCGCGTGCGCGCGCTATCTCCTGCAGGGCGCGGTCTACCGATGGACCGGCACAGGCTTTCCGTATGGGACGCTTGTGGTGAATGTGCTCGGCTGTCTTGTCATTGGTGTTCTGATGACGTCGTTCGAAGATCGCTTCCTGGTCGGCTCGACGGTCAGACTTTTTTTGACGGTAGGCATCCTCGGCGGGTTCACGACGTTCTCATCGTTCAGTTATGAGACCATCGCACTGTTCCTGGAGGGAAGTGTCGCTGCAGGACTCGCGAACGCGGGGCTCTCGCTCATCTTCTGTCTGACAGCGACATGGCTTGGAACGATCGTCGGCCGGCTGATCTAAGTCGGGGCCGACGCATCGTCGATCCCCAACGCATCCTTGGAAGGGAAACGCATGAAACTGGAAGGCGAAGGAAAATTGCTCCGCGTTTTTATCGGAGAAGCAGACCGCTGCGACGGGCGTCCCCTGTACGAAGCAATCGTCCGGTCAGCGCGGGAACGCGGGATGGCCGGGGTTACCGTCCTTCGGGGCGTTGAGGGCTTTGGAGCCCGGAGTCACCTCCATACCGCGAAGATCGTGCGATTGTCCGAGGATCTCCCGATCGTCGTGGAACTCGTCGACACGGAGGAAAAGATCCGGGGATTCCTGCCCCAGCTGGATAGCATGATTGAAAAGAGCGGAAGCGGTGGGCTCATCACGCTGGAGAGAGCGGAGGTGATCTGGTACGGTCACGAGAAGAAGGTGTGAGGCAAAGCGGCAACCTCGTCCGACGTGCGGGCAAAGTTGCCGCTCTAAGAATTCAGATATCAGATATCGGATATCTGTATTGGTTCATGCGAGATCCCGCTTGTCGTGACCGGTATAGATCTGCCTTGGCCGCGAGATCTTTTGCTCAGCGTCGTTCACCAATTCCACCCATTGGGCCAGCCAACCGCTCATGCGTCCGATCGCGAACAGCACCGTAAAGAACTCCGTCGGGAACCCGAGTGCCTGGTAGATCAGTCCTGAGTAGAAATCGACGTTGGGATAGAGTTTTCGTGAAACAAAGTAATCGTCCTGGAGGGCGATCCGCTCGAGCTCCAGCGCGACATCGAGCTTGGGGTTCCTGCCGGTCACCCCGAACACCTGGTCGGCGAGTTTCTTGATGATCGACGCGCGGGGATCGAAGTTCTTGTACACCCGGTGCCCGAAGCCCATGAGTTTCCCTTTTCCCTCCTTCACTTCCTTGATGAACCCCGGTATTCTGGCAATGGAATCGATTTCATCGAGCATCTTCAACACTGCTTCGTTTGCCCCGCCATGGAGCGGGCCGTAGAGCGCGCACGCAGCGCCGGCCGCCGCGCTGAAGGGGTCAACCTTCGAGCTGCCAACGCAACGCATGGTGTTGGTGCTGCAATTCTGCTCGTGATCGGCCTGCAGAATGAAGAGGATGTCGAGCGCACGGACCAGGATGGGATCGGGTCGATAGTCCTGGCCGCTTTTCCGGAACATCATATTCATGAAGTTCGCAGTGTAGCTGAGGCCGTCGTCGGGATCGACATAGGAGAGACCTTTGCCATGCCGATAGCCGTATGCGGCCAACGTCGGGGTCTTCCCCAGCAGACGGTACGCGCTCAGAAGCTCCTCCGCGCGGTTGCCGACGTTTTTCGACGAGGGGTACAGCGTGGAGAGCGATCCAAGGGCGGCGATCAGAGTGCCCATCGGGTGTGCATCCCGCTGAAAGCCGTCGATGATCTTCTTCATGTTTTCATGGACGTGCGTGTGCGAGGTAATATTCTTCGTCCATTCGTCTCGTTGAGCTTTGTTGGGGAGTTCCCCGTGCATCAGAAGATAGGCCACTTCGAGGAACGAACACTTTTCCGCAATCTGTTCGATCGGATACCCGCGATACCGGAGAATACCCTTGTCGCCGTCAATAAAGGTAACGGCACTCTTGCACGACGCCGTGTTCATAAACGCCGGGTCATACGTCATGAGCCCGAAATCGTCCGGTCCGGTCTTTATTTGTCGAAGGTCCATTGCCCGGATCGTGTTGTCTGCAATGGGAATTTCGTACTGCTTGCCGGTCCGGTTGTCAACGACCGTCAATGAATTTTTGGAACTTGATGAAGATGCTGAGAGGGGTGTCATAGAGTATCTCCCAGGGGCTTGGGGTTGAAGGAACTTGGGGAAGAACGTCGACCATCAGGATAATCATGGAACGACCAGGAACACGAAGCAACGTAGCGAGTTGCCAATTGAAAAACAAGCAGGCGCCGGCCGCCCTCGGTTGATTTTCACAGTGTGCTTGTGTATGTTTCCCTCACCGACGCCGCATCCGCGGTGTCCGGGTCGATAACTCGCAGTATCTTACCGCAAGTTCCTTTCACAGGCCGATCGGCACCACAGAAAACCCGCAGGTGCGATTGCTGCCCGTTCGAACGCAGCCAACGGGAGACATTCCGTGCGGACGTATACGCTCGAAGAGATCCGGAAGGCGTTTGCCAGTTCCACGGATTTCAACGAGATTTTCGATGCCTTTCAGGCGGCCATGGCGCAAGAGGTCCTGGACATCGAGATGTACCGCCTGCTGTTCTGGAATCACGCCCTCTCCGTCGACGAAGTGCGGTTGTTCGGAGAGAAACTGGCCGCGAAGATTCCGGATGCCGCGTATGACGTCTACCTCTGGCTGGCGAGCGTCTTCGAAGTCACCCAGGGCGAGACGGACAACTACGAACTCGCGATCAGCTACTACCAGAAGGCCTCCACCGCCCGCCCCGCAGAACCCGACCCGTATCTTGACGCCTGCGACTGTTATGAACCCGACCTGAACATCCCGCCACTTCAAACCCTCATCGAGTTTGTCCGCAAGGGTGTGGAGTACGTGAAGAATCCGATCAGTCTCTACACGCGCCTCAGCCATCTCTATGAGCTGGCGGGTGACAACGAGCAGAGCGAGCATTTTCGGAGATTGGCCGATGAGGCGGGCACTCCCGGAAGCGATAAAATCCAAGGCGAATGAAAGGCTTCAAAGGCTACCTGATGGTCCTCGGAGCCGCGTTCTTCTGGGGATCATCTGCCACCGGCGCAAAGTTCCTGATCAATCACAATGTCGATACCGTGGTGATTGTGCAGGCGCGGGTGACTTTTACGACGTTGATCCTTCTTCCGGCGCTCTTCCTGTTCCGACGCCAGGCGTTGCGAATCCATCTTCGCGATGCGTGGAGATTTCTCCTCTCGGGGATTCTCGGCGTCGCCGGCGCGAATTTCACCTACTACTATACCATCAAGGAAAGCACGGTCGCAACCGGGATCCTCATCCAGTATACCGCGCCCCTGCTCGTGCTGGCCTACGCTGTCTATGCCCGTGAAGAACGGTTCACGGCAATCAAGGTCGGCGCCGCGCTTCTCTCACTCCTCGGATGTTTCCTCGCCGTCGGCGCGTATGACCCGGCCGTCCTGCGGATCACCCCTGTTGGACTCGTGACCGGCCTTGCGTCCGTTGTCTGTTTTGCGTTCTTGAATGTGTACACGCGGAAGCTGCTGCGTATGTTTCCTTTCTGGACTGTTACATTCTATTCCATCGCCGGCGCCTCCATCTTCTGGCTCGTTGTGCGCCCGCCATGGACGTTGTTTCCCGGCGACGGACCGTCATTGCCGTGGGGCGGACTGTTTGTCCTCGCTATCTTCTCAATTCTGATCCCCCACTCCCTGTATTTCAACGGCCTTCGGATGGTCGTTCCTTCCCGGGCCATCATCACCAGCACCATGGAACCCATCGTCGCCATAACCTCAGCGGCGATCGTCCTCGGCGAAGGCCTCACGGGTCTGCAATGCGTCGGCGCAGTCCTGGTCGTCCTGGCAATCGTCCTCCTGCAAGTGCGTCGTGAACCGGGAGTGATCTTGTCACAATCCGCCCCGCAGGATGCTCATGGCGCTGACTGAACGACGTCGCGAAAAGTTTCTGAATGTCGCCCGCAAGCGGCAGGTGGGGCTGACCGTCGTCATGGAAAATATCCATGACCCCCACAACGTCAGCGCCGTGCTCCGGTCGTGCGACGCGGTCGGCGTGCTGCAGGTTGAGCTGCTCTATACCGTGGAAAAGTTTCCCCGGATCGGGAAGAAGAGCTCGTCCAGTGCAAGCAAGTGGATCCAACGGCGGCTCCACCGCTCCGTCGATGACTGCTACCGGGCCCTGCGTGCAGAGGGGTTCCGGATTTGTGCAACCCATCTGACGGGCGATGCCGTGGGCTTGTATGATCTGGATCTTACCGGCAAAATCGCGCTGGTTTTCGGCAACGAGCATCGCGGAGTCTCCGAAGAGGCCGCCGCCAAGGCGGATGTCAACTTCCACATCCCCATGGTGGGGATGATCCAGAGTCTGAACGTGTCGGTCGCCGTCGCTGTCAGCCTCTACGAAGCCTATCGGCAACGAAATACCGCCGGAATGTATGACCGGCCGACACTTTCAGAGGAAACTCTCGTATCACTCGTGGGGACCTGGCACGCGCGATGACGGTTGTATACCGGAGTTGCGATCCGTATATTCAGTCGTCTCACCAACATCAGCTTTGACTCTGATCAGCGGTGGTACTATGCAATCGAATGAGGGAATAGATTTCATCGGTCAAAATCTGATTGCCATTGGAATCATTGGACTTCTCATGTTCGTGTATCTGGTGTTTCTTGTCCGCAAGCGATGGAAGAAGGGGTTTCTTCACGACACCGACAAGAAAACTGGGAAGTGAGGAACCGTTGAGTGTTGGAGACAACGAGTGGAATGACATTCAGAGCACGAGACATGAAGGTTCTTCATAGCATCCTCCTCATCGGAAGCCTGTTCGCCGCGGCGCTTCTGCCCGCAGACTGCTTCGCTGCCCACACAAAAGTCACCCTCCTTGCGAATTCCGGCACAATCGTTCCGGGGAAAGCCGTCACGGCAGGATTCCTCCTCCGGATGGATCCCGGCTGGCATACCTACTGGAAGAATCCGGGGGAAGCAGGCCTTGCGACGGAGATCAAATGGAAACTTCCTCCCGGTTTCGTGGCAGGACCCGTTGAGTGGCCGCTTCCGGAAAAGCAGACCGAAGAAGGCGACGTGGTGACCTACGGGTACGCTGACGAGACCATGCTCATCGTCCCGATCACCGTCCCCTCGGACGTGACTCCGGGAACGAAGGTCACGTTCTCGGCAGATGTTTCCTGGCTTGAATGCAAATCTTCCTGTGTACCGGGGAGCGCATCGGTGCAGATCGAGCTCCCGGTCTCAGCATCGTCCGGGGAAGCCGCGCACAAGGATCTGTTCGACAAATACGGGGCCCGTGTTCCGCCGCCACACACGGAGTCCGACAACCTCCGGATACGCATCCAAGCCGTCTCGAAGACGATCAACATCGACGCGGTACTTCCGTTCGCCCCTTCACCCGGAACGATCGATTTCTACCCTGAGGTGATCCCGAATGCTCAGCTCAGTCGTCCGGTCATTCATCTCAACGGAACTACCGCGGGAATTACGCTCACCGTCACTCCGTACGAGCGAATTGACAGTGCGGTAAGCTTCCACGGGGTTCTCGTTTTCGCCGGCGGAGGACACGAGAGGAAGGGGGTCGATGTCGGGATACAGCTTCCGGCAACGTTCTTTTCTTCTGTGGACGGCGGCGCAGGAGGGACTTCAACCAGGTCGATCCTCGATCAGCAGTTCTCCACGACGACAACGGGATTGCAGGGATCCCTTCTGCTCTACCTCTTCCTTGCCCTCGTCGGAGGCCTGCTCCTCAATATTATGCCGTGTGTCCTTCCCGTCATTGCCCTGAAAATTTTCGGCCTCGTGAAAATGGCGGGAGACGACCCGCGTCGGGTAAGGAAGTTGGGGTGGACGTTTTCTTCGGGCATTCTCGTATCGTTTCTTGTCCTCGCGTCGTTTGTGATCATCCTTCAGGCAGCGGGCCAGCGTGTTGGCTGGGGGTTTCAGTTTCAGGAGCCTCTCTTTGTGATCGTGATGGCGACGATTGTCTTCGCGTTCGGTCTCAGCCTCTTTGGAGTGTTCGAGATCAGGCTTCCCACGCGGGCTCTTGAGGGCGTCGGAAATGTTCTTCAGAAGCATGAAGGGGAATCGGGGTATGCTCCATCGTTCTTTGAGGGGGTATTTGCCACGATCCTCGCCACTCCCTGCACCGCGCCGTTTCTCGGAACAGCCCTCGGATTCGCGTTCGCTCAGCCCTGGTGGGGAATACTTCTGATCTTTGCGACGGTCGCCGTGGGAATGGCGCTCCCGTACATCCTCCTTACGTCGAAGCCCACCTGGATGAAATTCCTTCCGAAGCCGGGCGCATGGATGGAAACCGCGAAGCAGTTCATGGGGTTTCTGATGATGGCCACCCTGCTCTGGCTGCTCTATGTTCTGGGGAAGCAGCTGGGGATGGAGGCGATTGTGTGGACCGGAGCCTTCCTGTTGACGGTGGGTCTCGCGTGCTGGATCATCGGAAGATTTTTGACGCTCTCGTCGTCGCGCGCGAGGGCCGTTGTCATATGGCTTATTGCCGGGCTCATCGTGGTTGGAGGCTGGTGGGGACTTCTTGGCGATGTGATGGCTGCCCGCGATGTGCTGGAGGCGGGTGTCTCCGAGCCTTCTGCGCCGTCCAATCACGGCGGGATCACCTGGGAGGGATTTAGCAGGACAAAGCTCGAGTCACTGCTCGACGAGAAAACACCAGTCCTCATCGACTTCACGGCGGAATGGTGCCTGACGTGCAAGGTGAATGAGAAGACCGTCCTCTCGGATCCGGACGTCGTTTCAAAGATCAAAGAGTCGGGCATCGTGACCATGCGGGCTGATTGGACAAACCGGAATCCGGAAATAACGGCGTTGCTCTCGAAATTCGGGAGGTCCGGAGTGCCGCTCTATGTGGTCTTCCCCCAGGGCAGGCCCACGGAACCCATTGTCCTTCCTGAAGTGATCACGAAAAGCATCCTGCTCGACGCCGTTGAAAAGGGCGTCCGCCCCGTGGCGCAAGTCGGATGAACGGTCGTTCCAAATCTCTACCGCGTCACTTCAATCGTTTCCTGTTGTGAACCAACGCTTCCCGTCCGCTTCAGCACCCCCCACTGCGTCAACTCTCCTTGCACGGCGCGTAAGAGCGCCTTCACCAGCACCCAGTACATGAGCTGTCGGTAGATGAACCGTTGCGGGAGCAGATACAGCAGTCTGGACGCCCGTTCCCCTTCGAAGCGGAATGCAATCCAGGCGCCGACGACGTCGACGAGAAGGAATACAAGGTAATACCAGATGACCTCTGCCGCGTTGCCGTTGATGATGGCAAACAGCATGAACAGGTCCGCGAGAGGCGATAGGAGGGGAAGAACGATCTGAAAGAAGAGAATATTCGGTAGCGCCACAAATCCCAGGTTGGGCGTTGTCTTCGAGAAGAGAGAAGAACGGTGCTTCCAGACTGATTGCATGATGCCGAACGACCAGCGGAAGCGTTGCTTGAGGAAGCCGGCGACCGTCTCGGGTGCCTCGGTGAGTGCGATCGCCTCGGGGCAATACCGGATGCTCCATCCTGCTTTGAGAAGCTTCAATGTCATGTCGCAATCCTCCGCCAGTGTGTCCGGGGTGAATCCTCCGACATCCATCACGGCGCGTTTGCGGAAGGCGCCGATCGCGCCCGGGACGACGGCAATGGCGTTCAACAGGTCAAATGCCCGCCGGTCGAAATTTTGACTGGTGATGTATTCGATGGCCTGCCACGAGGTGAGGATGTTCACTTCATTGCCGACCTTCGTATTGCCCGCAACCGCCGCCACGCGCTCTTCTTCGTCAAAGGCCTCAAGAAGCCGCTCGATGGCGTCAGGCCGGAGCTGCGTATCCGCATCGATGCACACGACAACCGTCCCTGATGCGACCGCAATCCCGGCGTTGAGGGCTGACGCCTTCCCGCCGTTCGGCTTTTGGATCAACTGTACCCTGGACTCCCCTGCGAAGGCCTCGCGGACGTGCGCCGCAGTGGCATCGGTGGAACCGTCGTCGACCACGATGATTTCGAGTTCGCGAACGGTGCCCGCAAGAAGCGATCGGACCGTCGTGACAATGTTCACCTCTTCATTGTGGGCCGGGACAATGACACTCGTTTGCAGAGCTACCGGCCGCGGCTGAGCACATTGCCCCCGCAAGGACCGCTGCTGCACCGCAGCGAGAACTCCGGTCAGAATGGTCCGGCCGATCGAAAGCACAATCCCCATAAGGAAGAACCAGAACAGGAATCTGCCCACCCAAAAAATCACAACGACGACGAACCAGTTGAACTGCGTGAGAAGAAGCTGATCGCGGCCGACAACGGGAGGCATGACTTCGTCGCGTGTCTTTCCCATCAATTCCGAGACGGTGACGAATCGGTACCCCTTGTCGCGATAGTATTTGATGATTGCGGGAAGCGCCTGTACCGTCGCCTCCCGGTTTCCGCCGGCATCGTGCAGGAGAACGATGTTGCCAAGTTGCTGCTGGTCGATGACCCGGGAGAGGATCGAGTCCGCCGGAACCCCGGGCTCCCAATCCTGCGGATCAATGGATTCTGCCACGGTGTAGTAATTTTCCCGCTTCCCGATTTCCACGGGGAGAAGCTCCTCCATGCTTTCCGGCTCCGAGTCCGCGTTGTACGGCGGCCGGAACAGGATCGTGGAGTGCCCGGTAATACTCTCGATGATCCTTCGCGTGGCCTGGAGTTCGACCGCTGTTCGTTCCCCGGGCACTTCGGCGAGGTTGGGATGGGTGAAACTATGGTTGCCGATCTCCTCGCCCATATCGTACATCCGTTTAAGAAGAGAGACATTGTTTTCAACATTAATGCCGATGACGAAAAATGTCGCCTTGATCCCGTCGGCGTTGAGAATGTCGAGAATGCGCGGCGTGTACCGTGCGTCAGGTCCATCGTCGAAGGTCAGAGCGACCACACTGTCTTTCTTCCCGTACTTTTTGACAACGAAAGACGAAGGGAACTGCAGATAGTGCTCGTCGGTTACGAGGCCGGTGCTCGAATCGACGGTCACCTCCACACGGCCGGGTTCCGGGATCTCGACCATGTTGAGGATCTCCCCCTCGCCCTCGAAATCGATGTCGGTGCTTCCCGGCGCGATGTCTTCCAGCCCGGGGCTCGGCCATGTCGGACTCTTTCCGGACAGTCGTTCGTCATAGAAGGTCCACATGCGTGGATCCTCCGACCCAAGCCGCCAGAGGGCTGCCCCGGCCGCTCCTTCCTCCGTGATCGCCTGGAGTTGATTGAACGTTGTAGCAGCGTCGACGAAGTAGATGGAGTGGGGAACGTCCTCATCGTCATCGTATTCGCAACGAAGATTATATCCGGTTGTGTCAAAGGTTACGGTGGTATCGGATTCCTTGGCTGTGGTGAGCGCTTCATAATAGCTCACGGTTGCACCACTGTCATTCTTCGGCCAATCGTATCCGTAGGCCGGGAGACCGACAATGATCTTCCGCGGCGGCACCTTGGCAGTGATGTCGGAGAGGACGGACCGGAACCACTGTTGATCGGCAACGGGTCCCGGGACGCTCTCTGCATAATGTTCATCGTATGCCATCACGATGATGAAATCGCAGACGTCGTTAAGGCGGGCAAGATTGTAATCCGAATTGAACGGCGCCACATCAATCGATACCTGGTAGCCGGCAGGATGAAGTTCGGCGTGAAGTTCCTTCATGAACTGCACCAGGTACTCATCACTCTCCTCACTCAACCCTTCGAAATCCACATTGATCCCGGCGAACCCGTACCGCTGTAATGTTCGAAGAATGCTGGCGATAAAGCTCTTCCGTTGTTCAGGAGAGTGAAGGATTCTGTGAACATTTGCACCGTTCCACTGATCGGGGTAGAAATTGGAGACCATGGCCACCACGGGAACTTTCTTCTCGCGCATGAGGTCAAGCGCGCGGTTCTCGATGCTCGCGACGACCGTGTCTCCGGCATCCGGGAGAAAAAGCCATTCCGGAATTACCATCGAAAGGCGATCGATGTTGTCCCGGAGGGAATAGTACGACTGGAGATCCCAATTGACGTAGAACGCAGCGCGGACGGGCGATTGACGGAGTGGTGCGGCAACGGGCACTGTCCGAGAGCGGTGTTCATAATTGAAACTTGCCTTGTCGGGGACATTCGTACGGGACCGCTGAAACGCGGCATTCGCCTTTGTCCGAGCGAGCGCGGGATGGTCCGGGTTCAGCAGCCGTTTGTAGACGTCGTTTTCTCCGAGCAGCCTTGGAAGACCGACATATTCAGGATTCATGACTGCGATGGTGACCACAATAGTCATGATCACCAGGACGATGCCGGTGATCCGTATGATCCAGAGAAAGCGATTCCAACGCTGTGAATTTGCGGCGAAGAAGACAGGACGTTCAGGATTCATGCTCGTGTGTCCAGGTTATTCTCCTCAATGAGACCAATATACTGGAGAAAATTGATGACTGCTTGCGTAAAGAAGCGATTATTTCGTTATTATTCCTCGTATATCCCAAGGGAATCGCGATGGCGTCATTCAGTCCACTTGTATCATGGCAGTCCCTTCTGAAACATGTTGAATCGGTTCGGCCGATGCAAATGCGAGACATGTTTGCATCCGACCCGGCCAGGTTCTCCCGATTCTCTCTCGAAGCCTGTGGACTTCTTCTCGACTATTCGAAGAATCGGGTTACGGAAGAAACGATGCGCCTTCTGCTCAGCCTTGCCCGTGAACGAGGAGTCGAAGAGTGGAGAGACAGGATGTTCAACGGAGAGCCCATCAATTCGACCGAGCACAGGTCCGTTCTTCACATTGCTCTCCGGAACAGAGCAAACCGTCCGATCCCGGTGGAAGGAAAGGACGTGATGCCGGCAGTGAACGCCGTCCTCCGGCATATGCGTGAATTCACAGACGCCGTCCGTCTTGGGAAGTGGCAGGGGTATGATGGTCAATCGATCACCGATGTCGTGAACATCGGCATTGGCGGCTCGGACCTGGGACCGGTCATGGTGACCGAGGCGCTCAAACCATACTGCCGGTCCGATCTCCGCGCCCATTTTGTATCCAACGTGGATGGGACGCACATCGTGGAGACGCTGAAGCATCTGCGTCCCGGCCGAACGTTGTTCATCATCGCATCAAAGACGTTTACGACGCAGGAAACACTGACGAATGCTGTGACGGCCCGCGAATGGCTGATGAGCCACGCCCGTGACGAAAAAGCCATCGCCCGACATTTTGTCGCATTGAGCACCAACGAGCCGGAGGTGCGAAAATTCGGCATCGACCCGAAGAACATGTTCGAATTCTGGGACTGGGTCGGCGGCAGGTATTCCCTCTGGTCCGCGATCGGATTATCCATTGCCGTGTCGATCGGGATGGAGCGGTTTGAAGAGCTCCTCAGCGGCGCATATGCCATGGACGAGCATTTCCGCACCGCCCCGCTCGAGAAGAATATGCCGGTGATCCTCGGACTTCTCGGCGTCTGGTATAACAATTTCTTTTCTGCATCAACTCATGCCATCCTTCCGTATGATCAATATCTGCACCGGCTCCCGGCGTACCTTCAACAGGCGGATATGGAAAGCAACGGGAAGTCCGTCGCACGGGACGGAAAGAGGGTTGAGATTGAAACAGGACCCGTCATCTGGGGCGAACCGGGGACGAACGGCCAGCATGCGTTCTACCAGCTCATTCATCAAGGGACGAAGCTCATCCCGGCCGATTTCATTGCTCCCGTCGAGACGCATAATCCAGTCGGCGACCATCACCGCATTCTGCTCTCGAACTTCTTCGCGCAGACGGAGGCGCTGATGCGTGGCAAGACCCGGGACGAAGCGCGCAAGGAGCTCGCGGACTCCGGCATGACCGGACCAATGCTTGAGGCAGTCCTCCCGCACAAAGTCTTCGAAGGAAACAGACCGACGAATTCGATCATGATGCGGCGCGTGACGCCGATGACGCTTGGTTCACTTATCGCGCTGTATGAACACAAGATTTTCACGCAGGGGATCATCTGGAACATCAACTCGTTCGATCAGTGGGGAGTGGAACTCGGGAAACAGCTTGCGAAGCGGATCCTCCCTGAGCTGAAGACGAACGAACCAGTCACCACCCATGATGCTTCGACAAACGGGCTCATGAACTGGTGGAAATCAAAAGGGCAATAAATAACCTATGACGGAACAGAACACGCTATCGACTGCTGGAACGAAACCTCAACGCGGGAACACGGAGCTCGACGAGCTTTGCATCAACACTGTCCGATGTCTCGCAATGGACGCGGTGCAAAAGGCAAAATCCGGCCATCCCGGAATGCCGATGGGCATGGCCCCTGCGGCCTTTGTCCTCTGGACACGTCATCTCCGCCACAACCCTCGCAACCCGCACTGGATCAACCGCGATCGGTTTGTTCTCTCCGGCGGTCATGGGTGCATGCTTCTCTATTCATTGCTCCACCTCACGGGGTACGACCTCTCGCTTGATGAGATCAAAAATTTCCGCCAGTGGGGGAGCAAAACGCCGGGCCACCCGGAGTACGGGCATACCGCCGGCGTCGAGGCCACGACCGGTCCGTTGGGTCAGGGGATCTCCAACGCCGTTGGCATGGCGATCGCGGAGAAATATCTCGCCGCGTATTTTAATCGCGAGGGCTTTCCGATCGTGGACTATCGCATGTATGTGTTCGCAGGCGATGGAGACATGATGGAAGGCGTTGCCTCGGAGGCCTGTTCGCTCGCCGGCCATCTTGCCCTGGACAATCTTATCGTGGTGTACGACAACAACCACATCAGTATCGACGGATCGACCACGCTCGCGTTTACCGAAAATGTCGGCCGGCGGTTTGAAGCATACGGGTGGAACGTCATATCGCTCGAGACCGACGGCAACGATCTGAATGCCATCGATGACGCAATCGCGAAAGCCAAACGCGAACACGGCAAGCCGTCCATAATCGTTCATCGGACCCATATCGGGTACGGCAGCCCCAACAAGCAGGACACCGCTGAAGCCCACGGATCGCCGCTCGGCGACGACGAAATCGCATTGACCAAGAAGAAGTACGGCTGGGATCCTGAGAAGAAATTCTATATCCCTGAGGCGGCGCTGGCATTCTACCGTCGCGAAGTCGAGAAGGGTGCGACGCGGGAGCGCGAATGGGAAAAGCTGTTTTCCTCGTATGCCACGGCGCATCCGGACGCCGCGAAAGCGTTTGCCCGGGCTGCGGAGGGGAAGCTCCCGTTGGACTGGGAATCCATCTGGGAGTCGTCGAAGATCACGTTCGATCCCACGGCGTCCTTCGCGACACGCGAGGCCCAGGGAAAGGTGCTCGACGCGCTGATGCCGAAACTCCCTCTGGTCATCGGTGGTTCTGCTGACCTGACCCCTTCCAACAACACGCGATTCAAGGGGGTGTCGGATTATTCGCCGGAGAACCGTCTCGGCCGATACGTCCGATACGGAGTGCGGGAACATGCGATGGGCGCTGCGATGAACGGGATCGCCCTCAGCAAGCAGCTCATTCCGTACGGCGGGACCTTCTTTGCCTTCAGCGACTACATGCGTCCCGCCATCCGGATGGCGGCGATTTCGAAGTACCCGACCATTTTCGTTTTCACCCACGACAGCATCGGACTCGGGGAGGATGGACCGACGCACCAGCCTGTCGAACAACTCGCGGCACTGCGGGCGATGCCGGGATTGGTCATTCTTCGGCCTGCCGATGCGAACGAGACCCAATGGGCCTGGAAGTTTGCGCTCGAACACCGGGAAGGACCGGTGTTGCTCGCGCTGTCACGGCAAAAAGTGCCGGTCCTCGACCAGACAAAATACGGCTCTGCAGCGCAGCTCGCGAAGGGCGCATATGTCGTTGTCGAAGAGAAACAACCACGGGTTCTTCTGATCGGAACAGGAACGGAAGTCCACCTTTGCCTGGCCGCCTACGGCGAATTGAAGAACCAGGGAATCCCGTCACGCGTTGTAAGTATGCCCTCGTGGGAACTCTTCGAACGGCAACCGCAGGACTATCGGGACCAGGTTCTCCCTCCCGGAATCCCTGCCCGGGTCGGAGTGGAGGCAGGCGTCCGGTCGGGGTGGGACCACTATGTTGGAAGCGCCGGAGCATTTGTCGGGATGAGTTCATTCGGCGCGTCAGCGCCGTATGCCATTGCCTATGAACATTTCGGCCTGACATCCAAAGCTGTTGCCGAGGCCGCGAAAAGGATGCTCCGATGAAAGTCGCGATCGCAGCGGACCATGCAGGCTTCCCCCTCAAGGATTGGCTGATCTCCGAGCTTGAGCGTGAAGGACACGAGTTTATCGACCTCGGGACGCACGACACCACGCCTACCGACTATCCCGACCATGCCCGGGCGTTAGGTGAAATGATCACCGGCGGCGGCGCGGACCGCGGGATCCTGGTGTGTGGGAGCGGCATCGGCGCATCGGTTGCGGCGAACAAGATTCGTGGCATCCGCGCAGGCCTCGCCCATGACACCTATTCGGGCCACCAGGGGGTCGAACATGACGACATGAACGTGCTCTGCCTCGGCGCGCGCGTCATCGGTCCCGAAGCCGCGGCGGAAATCGCGAGGGCGTTCCTCCACGCGCAATTCTCCGGCGAGGAGCGCCATCTGCGGAGAGTGAACAAAGTGAAAAGGATGGAGGAAGAGGAGCGATGATGTGAGAGGACGATGTGATACCGAAACAGCACTGTATGCAGGACCAGTGTAATAAACGTAACTCGATGATCAACGGTATTGAAAAATAGCAGGAGGGGATATGTCAAAGATTCGGGAATTTCTGGATCTGGGTCAGAGTATTTGGTTCGATAATATCAGCCGGGGGATGATTCTGTCCGGCGATCTCAAGAAGAAAGTTGACGAAGGACTTACCGGTGTTACTTCCAACCCGACGATTTTCGAGAAGGCGATTGCCGGGAGCGGTGATTATGACAAAGCGATCCAGGCAATCCTCCGGAGAACTCCCGGCCTCAGTACCGCAGAGCTAATCCAGGAATTGATGATCGAGGACATCCGCGATGCTGCGGACGTTCTCCGTTCGGTGTATGACCTTTCCAATTGCCACGACGGGTTTGTCAGCATCGAGGTGACGCCCTCAAAAGCCCGCGACACGAAAGGCACAATCGAAGAAGTCCGGTATCTTTGGAAACGCGTCAACAGGCCCAACCTGATGGTGAAGATCCCGGCAACGATTGAAGGCCTGCCGGCAATCGAACAAACGCTCGCCGAGGGAATCAACATCAATATCACGTTGATTTTCTCCGTTGAGCGATACCGGTCCGTCGCCCTGGCTTTTCTCTCGGCGTTGGAGAAACGCGCGGCAGAAGGGAAGCCGCTCGAAAAGATCTCGTCGGTGGCGAGCGTGTTTGTCAGCCGGATCGATACTCTTGTGGACGATATGCTGAAGAAGGTCCCCGCGAACTCGGCCAATGCGCTGAATGGGAAGGCGGCGGTGGCGAACACGAAGATGATGTATCAGGCCTTCAAGGAGATCTTCCTGTCCGAACGATTTGCAGCGCTTGCAGCGAAAGGCGCCCAGGTCCAGCGGCCGCTCTGGGGCAGCACCGGAACAAAGAACCCTGCGTACAGCGATCTGAAGTATGTTGAGCCGCTCATCGGCGCGAACACCGTCAACACGGTTCCACCGAAGACCTACGACGCGATCCTGGACCACGCGGAGGCGAAGAATTCCATCGAAGAAGGTATCCCGGAATCAAAGGGACAGCTTGAGCGTTTGAAAAGCGTCGGCATCGATATGCGATCGGTAACGAAAAAGCTCGAAGAGGACGGCGTTGCGGCGTTCGAGAAGTCCTTCGATGGCCTGTCGCATTTCCTGGAAGAAAAGCGCGCAGCAGCAGTGGCCTGAAAGAACGATGAACACCCCCGTGACGGCCGAAACCCAGGACGCGCCCGTTCTGATTGAGCGGACGGCCGAGGCATGTTTGATGGTCATCTTCGGCGCCTCGGGAGACCTGAGCAAGCGAAAGCTGATTCCCGCGCTCTTCGACCTTTCCCGGGCCGGCGCCCTTCCACCTGCGTTCACGATTGCCGGCGTCGGCCGGACGCCGTTCACCAACGAGTCCTTCCGGGATCATCTCCACGAAGCGCTCCACGAGTTCAACCGGATCTCGCCGGATGACGGCGAGGCGTGGCGGGCATTTGCTCCGCGGCTGCACTACATCACTGCCGATCCGGGCGATACGACAAGTTTTCCAGCGATCAAGAAAGACCTTCTCGCGATCGACTCCGACCACCGGTCGAGCGGGAATATCCTCTTCTATCTCGCAACGCCCCCCAGTCTCTATGAGCCGATCATCCGCAACATCGATGCGGTCGGACTCTACGCACCCCGTTCGTCACAGAGCTGGGTCCGGATTATCATCGAAAAGCCTTTCGGGATTGATCTCACATCGGCGCGTCATCTGAACGCGACGGTCCTTTCCGTGTTTACGGAAGACCAGATCTACCGGATCGATCACTACCTTGGAAAGGAGACCGTCCAGAACCTCCTCGTGTTCCGGTTTGCCAACGGGATCTTCGAGCCGATCTGGAACCGCAATTACATTGATAATATCCAGATCACAGCGGCGGAAACGGTCGGCGTCGAAAATCGGGGCGCGTACTACGAGGAAGCCGGGGCGCTTCGCGACATGGTGCAAAATCACCTTCTGCAGGTGCTTGCCCTGACAGCGATGGAACCCCCTGCGCTTTTCGATGCGCGTCAGGTACGCGACGAAAAGCAGAAGGTCTTTCACTCCATGCAGCTCATCCCCGCCTCGGATGTTCACCGGTACACGGTGCGCGGACAGTACGTGAAAGGAACGCTGGGGGGGACCGATGTCCCGGGCTACAGGTCTGAAAAAGGCGTGAACCCTGCAAGCGAAACTGAAACCTATGTTGCGTTGCGCGTCGACATCGAAAACTGGAGGTGGGCCGGAGTGCCGTTCTATATCCGCACGGGGAAACGACTGCCGATGCGCATGACGGAGATCGTGGTGCACTTCCGACAGACACCACATCAACTTTTCGCGGGCCTTGATCCGAAAGTGGCCAAGAACGGCATCGCGATTCGCATCCAGCCCGATGAGGGAATCTCGCTCCGGTTTGTGACGAAGTCCCCCGGCTCCTCGATGAACCTGCACCCGGTGTCGATGGATTTCAGCTATGGCGATTCATTCAGAGGGCAACTCGTGGAGGCATACACGAGGCTCCTGCTTGACGCCGTCCTGGGGGATCAGACGCTGTACGCGCGCGGCGACAGTGTCGACACCGCATGGACGTTTGTGTCCCCCATCCTCGATGGCTGGCGATCGAATTCTCAGGCGCGCGTCTATCCCTACGATGCGGGCAGCTGGGGTCCGCCGGAGGCCGATCGCCTTCTTCAAGCCGACGGTAGAACATGGCGGAGAATCTGAAATCCCGGACCGCGTTGCTTCCCCTCGTCGTCTCCGGCGTCCTTCTCGAACTGTTGTTCATCGCTCTCTACTTCTTCCCACCGGGAAGCGCGAGCGTCGTGGGTTTCATCCTGGTCCACACCGCGGTCTACGCCGTTCTTGGCGTTCTCTGGTGGCGTCGGGGCCGGATGCTCGGCGCTTCTTCCGGCACCACGCGCAACGTGGTCCTGGCGTTCGCCATCCTCTTCCGGGTTTCCCTGCTCTTTCACCATCCGGTGTGTTCTGAAGACATCTACCGGTATCTCTGGGACGGGAAAGTCCTCATGCATGGGATCAATCCCTATGCGTATGCTCCGGATGACCCTCGCCTGTCGGAGCTTGCCTCGCCACTGTTGCCATCGCGTGTGAATCATCCGTCCCTCGGGACGGTATATCCGCCGGTTGCAGAAGCATTTTTTGCCGGCGCGTATGGACTCGTCGGCGAAAGCGTGTTTGGTTTCAAATTGCTCTTTGTCATGCTCGATGTCGGTTCGTTGTTTCTTCTCGGATGGCTCTTGCGACGCCTCGGTCGATCCGAGGAGAGCGTCATGTTGTATGCGTGGTCGCCACTGCCGATTCTCTATGGCGCCCTCGACGGGCACGTTGACGTGCTCGGCATTCCTTTTCTCATCCTCCTGCTCGCCGGTGCCGCGGAGCAGCGTCACATTCGGTCCGCGGTTGCCGCCGTGGCCGGGGCCCTTGTCAAATTGCATCCGATCATCATCGCACCGCTGTATCTTCGTACGCGACCATGGCGGCGCGGCGTGGCGGCGTTCGGCGTTGCGATCCTGCTGTTTGTCGCGGCGTATCTGCCGTTTGCGTCGCATATCGGCGACGAAATACGCTGGCTGAAACAGTTCGGGGAGAACTGGGAATTCAACGGAGGGATCTTTTCGGTGGTCTTCGCGCTGGTGGACGACAACCAGAAGGCGCACACGGTAATGAATATCCTCCTGGTCGTCTGGGTTGGATGGCTCACAATTCGCACCGCAGATTTCACGGAGAAGGTTTTCCTCGCACTGCTCGGAATGATTCTCTTCAGCCCCCTCGTTCACCCCTGGTATCTGCTCTGGCTGGCGGCAATCATCGTCGTCCGATGGTCTCCTGCGGTGTTTCTCTTTCTCGGGCTCTCCGCGTTTTCGAACGTCATCGTGTACCGCTACGTTACGTCAGGGGAATGGGTTGACGATCCGTGGATTGTCGCCCTGCAATATATTCCTTTTCTTCTGGCGCTCGCATGGGAGTGGAGGTTTGCGATCGGCGCAGGCCGTTTACGTATCATCTATGAAAGGATCAAGCATGGGTAGAGTCTCGGAGTTCAATGAATTTCGCACCAGGATGAACGAGAGGATCCTCGGGACGGAGAACAGGGCCATCAAGCGGTTCTTCGGCGTCGACACGCTGACGTACGAACCGGGGGCCCTCGACGTGAAAACCAAGGAGATGCTTGGTCTGGTCGCGTCCATGGTACTCCGCTGCGACGACTGCATCTCCTATCATATCCAGCAATGCAAGAAGGAGGGAGTCAGCGACCAGGAATTCGAAGATGTGTTTAGCGTTGCTCTGGTGGTAGGCGGCTCAATTGTCATCCCGCACCTTCGCCGGGGTGTGGCGTTTCTGGATGAGCTGAATGCGCAGGCGCGGTGAACCGACACGAGGACATTTCCGGATGAGACCGCTGCAGGTTCGCCCATGGATATACCGGGTGCTGTGGACGGCCGTATTCGGCATCGCCTTTGGGTATGTCGAAGCTGCGGTCGTCGCGTACCTTCGTGCATTGTATTATCCGGGCGGATTTGAATTCCCGCTGAGGCAGATCCCGATGTCGATGGTGGGGGTCGAACTCTTCCGCGAAGCGGCGACGATCGTCATGCTTGTCGCGGTCGGTTGTCTGACCGGTCGCGGCCGTTGGGGACGCTTCGGCGGATTCCTGTTGGCCTTCGGCGTCTGGGATATCGCGTTCTACCTCTGGCTGGTCGCGATCCTTGGCTGGCCGAGGTCCGTGTTCGAGTGGGACATACTCTTCCTGATTCCTCTCCCCTGGATCGGCCCGGTGATTGCTGCAGTCGTGATTGCGCTGGTGATGGTCGTCGGGGGCGGTTGGTTGGTCGCGACGGAGTCGGAAGGCGCGACGGTCCGCATGACGTGGAGAGCCTTCGCGGCCGGAGCGCTTGGCACAACAGTCCTGCTGTATTCCTTCATGTCCGATACGGATGCCACGTTGCACGGCGGCATGCCCCGTCCGTATCCCTACTGGATGTTGCTCGCCGGGACCGCCTGCTATCTGGCAGGATTTCTCTCGCTGAATCGGACACCCCCGCGATTACCCGTACGGCAATAAAAGCCGCGCAGCAGACAACGCAGCCTAAAACGAAATCTTGAACGCCGTGCCCTGGCCCCGCCGGACCTCCAGCGTGCCGTTCAGCTGATCGGCGAGAGTGGTCACAAGCATCAAGCCAAGCGTCGAACTCTTTGAAGGATTGACATTCAACGGAAGTCCGATCCCGTCATCGCTGACGGTCAGACAGACCTTCGGAGGGGAGGATTTTCTTGCGGGCTCTGCGTCGGAATGCGTGTCGACGTCGGCGGCTTCAGGACACGCTTCGAGGACGACTCTGATGATGCCCTGCCGCCCGTCGGGGAAAGCGTATTTGAGCGCGTTTGATATCAGCTCATTGATGATCAGGCCGCATGGGATCGCAGTGTCGATGGAGAACGACAGCGGTCGGATCTCAAGCTTGAGCTGCACGTCGGTCTGGCTGACGGCATAGGACCGGAAAAGCTGTGAGGCAAGGGTCTGCACGTATCCTGCAAAATCAATGTGCGCAAAATCCTCGCTCCGGTAGAGCAGCTCATGGATTGTCGCCATCGAACGGACCCGCCCCTGGCTGACGCGTAGGATCTCGCGGACCGCCTGGTCCTCGATGGTGTTGCGCTGCAAGCTGAGCATGCTGGAAATCACCTGCAGGTTGTTCTTCACGCGGTGGTGAATCTCCTTCAATAACACCTCCTTCTCGCGAAGGGAGAGCTTTAACTGCTCATCGGATTTCCGACGCTCCAGGATTTCCCGTTCAAGCTCCAGTGTCCGGTCCGTCACCCTCCGTTCGAGATCCCGATTGAGCTGGCGCAATTCTTCCTGCGTTCCCTGGAGCGTGTCCACCATTTCGTTGAACCGCCTCCCCAAAAGTCCCACTTCATCGTTCGTGGTTACCTGGACGCGTTCTCCCATGTTCCCGAGGGCGATGGCCTGAACCGTTTTGACCATTCGGTGAAGAGGATGCGTGACGAAGAGAGACACGACCAGGACAGAAACGATCCCGACGAGAAGGAACAGGACCACTTCGAGTCCGACCGTCGACCGCATGGTCGAAAGGGCTTCGTTGACCTGATCCCGCGAATAGCCCACGTCAACGGTGCCGTACAGATGTGAAGCGTGGAGGACGGGACTCCGGGCAGTCAAGAGGGCGCTGCTGTCCGGCCGGGAGGGCGATCGCTGTGCAGATGTTGACGGAGCGGAGATGAGGGTTCGTGTAAAGGAATAAAACGTCCGGCCGGAATCGTCACGGACTATGACAAAAAGAAGATCGCGGTTCTGCCGCAGAGGAAGGAGGGCCTCATCGCACGCCGCTGTGTCCCGGAACACCATCGCCGGCGAAACTGTGAACGCAGCCATGTCCGCGACGCTCTGGACATGGCGCAGGGCCTGCGCGGAGTAGCTTTTCTCCAGCTGAACGGGCATGAACAGGATCATCGCGGCGCCGTTCAGCACGACCACCGCAACAAAGACCGTCATGATCTTCGTTCGAATGCCCGAAAACCGCTTTGTCTTAATCTCCTTCATTGATCGTCTGCGCCATGCGCAAAAGCTGTGGATCGAATTTGCTTCCTTCCGCGTGACAGGCCGTGAGATTGATCAGGAGCGAAAGTCGTCCTCCTCGGGCGGTGATCCCGACGGAACATCCCCGCTCAACGTAGTCGGGAATGCCGGTGAATGTCGTGATTGAACTCACGCGGGCAACGTTCAAGATCTGCTGCACTGGCTCCGAAAATACCGGGGCAAGATAGACGGCATTGACCTGCTTGTCCGCCAGGATTGTCCGTATATCGCCGCCGGCGGAAAGGTCGATCGACACGACAGATACCGGCATCCCGTTGACTCTGGGGTCCGCAATTGCTCCAAACGTCTCCAAAAATTCGTTTGCCACGGCCTCGGATTCATGGACCGAATGCTGATAAACAACGCCAATAACAAGTCTCTCGCCGGAGTGACGCCGCAGATTGCGGTCATAACTCAGGACTTTGAGGACCACCGGAACCTGCGCAGATGCGGGTACCGGCATGTCCTGGCAAAGACCGACAGAGGACATCGTAAGAAGCAGGATGATCGGGGGAGGAAGGAGCTTCATCGTAACCCGATCGAATAGAATAAAGTGAAAAGAAACCGTCTTCCGTCCTGATCGATTGCGTTTTGCAGGTGCTCGTATCCTCCGGGATATGCATACTGTGCATCAAGAACGTTCGTGCATCGCAGCCGGGCATTAAGACCGGGAATCGGTGTAGCGTATCGAACGGTGAAGTTCAAGAGACCGAATGAGGGGGTATAATTTCCTTGGACGGTCACCCGCCTGGATTCCGCCTGGATTTCGCAGGCGGCGGAGAGACGGTTGACGATCGTCCCCTCGAAGCCTGCGCGAAACACGTGCATCGGGGAATTGGTCAGATGCGAATCCCCCTGGTCCGATTCCGCATCGGCGTACGTGTAGCTAAGATAACCATGGCCCGCAGGCGCGAAATCCCCGTTGACCTGGACTTCCACACCCCGCGAATTCACCGCGCTCGCGTTTTGAAAAATGTATGTCGAGTCTTCAGGATTCACCGTAAGATCGATGAGATCCGAGAGCCGGTATTGGAAAGCCGAGGCCGACACGTGCAATTGATCGGAGATGCGGCTCTCCACGACGAATTCAACGGAGCGGACAAATTCTGACGAAAGAGCTTTGCTTGGCAAGTACCCCAACTGCGGATCCTGATAATAGAGCTCGTAGGTGTTGGGGACGCGGAACGCTTCGGCGTAAAGCAGCTTCAGGGAAGTCGTCGTCGCAGGTGTATAGACGATAGCAAACCTGGGCGCGATGGTACTTCCGGCTCTTGAATAGATATCCTTGCGAACGCTTGCCAAGAGAGAAAGCGCGCGGGTCGCCTGCCATTCATCCTGAAGGTATGCCGATCCGACATGGAACGGGAAATCGCCCGCGAACAAGATTTCATTTATCGTCCAGAGTCTATAATCGGACTGAAAATGATGTTGGTACTCAACGCCGGCGATAATGCGATTTGTGGGAAACATGTCCCAGGTCATTTGCGTTTCACCGCCAACCCAGACGCCTGTGGAGGCATCAGGCTCTTCTCCATCGGCATACTCGTAAATCCCGGAATAGTTGTATTGATCGAAGTATGCGCGGGCGGTGAACTGCGTCTTTTCACCGGGGAGTGTCGCATACCGTCCTTCAACATACGAACGTTGATCCAACGTCGTTTCCTTCGCATTGAACAATGTCTCAAAGGACGCGGTCGGCACGGATTTCTGTCGTGAGCTGAAAAAACCCGAAAGAGTCACCTGACCAATCGTCGCATTGGCGAGAACGCTCCCGTACCGATCCCAATCCCGCCCTCTGGCAATTCCTCCTTCCGGAGAGTCCAGAAATTCCGGATAAAAGAGATCGGATCCGGCATAACTTCCGGCACGCACTGCAAGAGATCCGTACGACGTCGGTCCGAATGAGAGACCCACAGTGCCGCTTCCTTCGTACCAACCGTTGCTTCCCGCACTCCCTGCGGCCTTTATCCCCTCAAGCTCTTGCCCGGTCCGTGTGATGACGTTGATCATCGCAAAGACGGCGTTTGTGCCGTAGAGTGCGGACCCGGGCCCGCGAACGATCTCAATGCGTTCGATGGCATTCATGGCGATCGGGAAATCTGTGCCAATGAGCGCCGACTCATAGACGTTCTCATTCATCACGTGACCATTCAGCATCAGGAGAATCCTGTTGTTGTAATCCGTCGGGCGACTGAATCCCCGGACGCCGAGGTAGACGTAGTTCCTGTCGTAGCTGAGGTAGAACCCGTGCACGCTGTTAAGAGCCTCGGCCAGTGTTGTGTATCCGTACTCCGCGATGTCCTCTGCCGTAATGACGGTAACAGAGGCTGGAGCGACCTGAGCCGACTGTTGATGTTTCGCAGCGGTGCTCACCGGGATGCTCAAGAGGGAGTCGAGGGAGATTTCAGAAAAATCCTTTGTCTCCTGTGCAAGGCACACCGACGCGAAGAACTGGACGAAAACGACAATTCGAATAAAGCGCATTCGTTACACCGGGTATGTGAAAGTTGGTAAAAATGAACTATTCGTAGGAATACCGCTTTCCCGCAGCGCTAGTAAAGAGCAATATCAATGCCGTTGGGTAGTATGGCAGAAAACATCACACTGTGGGCATTTTCCCCAAAAAGGGTGCGGATTTCACGTGGATCGGGACAGAAACTCATTCTCCCCGACTCTTCGGAAAGGGGAGGGATGGATTTTGGAGTCGGGATTTATGCAGAAGTCCAATATTGGAATATCAACAAAAACGTAGATTTATTGAGCTATTTCGCTGGTATTTCCCGGTTTCGATAGTCTTTTGCACACGGAAATTCGTAAAGCCATTCCTTTGGAACTGTTTCAGCGGATCAATGCGTTAAGTCGGTAGGCATCGTTTCTTCACTATCCCCCCTACTCACCATCGGAGGTTCTGAGCTCCCGCGTTTGCTACCAGGGATACATCCTTCAAGCCCTTGAACCCCCTATGGTCCTCCACGTCGAACCCAAGGGGATGAAGAAGTTAAGGTGTTGAGGGAATCGCTGTCTGGTACGAGAACAGGTCCGAGGGGTTCATGCACTTCCGAGCACACAGGTTTATTCTTCCAACTCTTCACGGACTTCGAGGCCGACGCCGGACCGAGCGACCACCGCTCTCTTCCGCGCTCACGCTCATTCTTCTCCTCTTCTTTGCCGTTGTCCGCGCGTATCCCGCACCACCTGCCTCGGCCCATGAGCATTCCATCAGTGGCACCGTGAAGGACAAGTCATCGGGGGAAGTCCTGATCGGAGCCTCGGTCGTGGTCGAAGAGCTGAAAGGTGTCGGGGCGTCAACCAATGCTTACGGATTCTATTCACTGACGCTGCCTGACGGCAAGTATCATCTCCAGGTCCAGTATCTGGGATACAAGACAGAGCGGGACTCCATCACCCTTACAGCGGATCGAATGATCGGATATGCGTTAGATCCGGTACCGATCACCATCGGCGAAGTGGTCGTCTCCGGCGAGCGATCCAATCAGAACGTGGTCTCGACGCAGATGAGCACGAACAAGATCGAGGTGAAAGACATCAAAGCCGTACCGGTACTCCTCGGTGAGCGGGACATCCTGAAAACCATCCAACTGCTCCCCGGCATCAAGTCGGCCGGCGAAGGAAACACGGGATACTACGCCCGGGGAGGCGGGACGGATCAGAACCTGATTCTTCTTGATGAAGCGCCGATCTACAACTCCGCGCACCTCCTCGGGTACGTCTCCATTTTCAATTCCGATGCCATCAAGAACGTAACGGTGATGACCGGTGCGATCCCCGCGGAGTACGGCGGGCGGCTCTCCTCCGTACTGGATATCCGGACAGACGACGGCAACGCAAAAACGTTCGGCGGCACCGGCGGGATCGGGCTCCTCGATTCGCGCCTGATGGTCGAGGGGCCGATTGTCAAGGACGAGGGGTCCTTCATAGTGTCCGGCCGGAGAACGTACGCCGATTTGTTCCTCCACCTTTCGAGGGACACGACGATCAACAGAACCAGCCTTTACTTTTACGATCTCAACATCAAGGCAAACTATGCCTTCGGGGACAAGGACCGGGTATTCGCGTCGGCATATCTCGGACGGGACAATTTCAATTACCCGAACGTCTTCGGATTCAACTGGGGAAACACGACCGGGACGCTCCGATGGAACCACATCTTCGGGGACAATCTGTTCTCAAACACCTCGCTCATCTACAGTGACTACAGTTACGCCAATACCATCGGCGCCGGCCTGCTGAATTTTGTCATCTCCTCTGGCATCCGCGATTACGATTTCAAAACGGACTTCCAGTATTTCTTGAATACCCAGTCGACCATAAAGTTCGGGATCAATGCAATTTATCATACGTTCTACCCGGGGAGCATTACTTCCGGACCGGTCTCATTCGCCATCAACGGGAGTGTGGAGACACGCTATGCGACGGAAGACGCGGCATACGTTTCCCACGAATTTCAACCATTTTCCTGGCTGAAGATCGATTATGGCGTGCGGGGATCCCTGTTCAGTCTCCTTGGACCGGGAACAGCATACACCTTCGATGAATACGGGGACATCGTCACCACATCAACATACGGGTCCGGGAAAGCGATCAAGACCTACACCGCGCTGGAGCCGCGTCTTGCGATGAACATGTCGCTGGACGAGACCAGTTCGATCAAGACGTCGTATACCCGGACCGCGCAATATCTCCACCTTCTTTCAAATTCGACGACGACGAATCCGAGCGACCTCTGGATTCCCAGCTCCAACAACATTCTCCCTGAATACGCCGATCAGGTGTCCACCGGCTATTTCCGGAATTTCGAAGACAACATGTATGAGTCGTCCATCGAGGTGTATTACAAGAACATGATGAACCTCATCGACTTTCGGAACGGCGCCGATTTCCAGTTGAACCCGACGGTGGAGTCATTGCTCCTCACCGGTCGCGGCTGGAGCTACGGGATGGAACTGCTCGTACGGAAGAAGGTCGGTCAGCTCACCGGGTGGCTATCATATACATTGTCGAGAACCATGGAACAGTTCCCCGAGATCGACAACGGCCAGGCGTTCCCCGCCCGTCAGGACGAGACGCACGATATCTCCGTCGTGGGGATGTACGACCTCAATGATCGATGGCATCTCGCGGCCACGTGGGTCTATATGACGGGCAATGCGGTAACCTTCCCGGGCGGCAACTACATCGTGGATGGACGCCTTGTCCCGTATTACACGTCACGAAACGGCTATCGGATGCCGGCATACCATCGACTGGACATCTCGGTGACGTACTACTTCTCGAAGAATTCGAATCTGAACTTTTCGGTCTACAATGTCTACGATCGCCAGAACGCGTATGCCATCACGTTTCGTCAAGTCCCGAACGATCCGACGAGGACCGAGGCAGTACAGTATACGCTCTTCCCGATCATTCCGTCATTGACGTACAACTTCAATTTTTGAATCGGGCCGTCACCATGAAGCACTATGGATTTTTCCTGAAAAGTGGAATTCTCCTGATTCTCTCGCTCATGCTGAGCGCGTGTCAGAAGGTCGTGTCCATCGATTTGAATCAGTCGAACCCGCAGGTCGTGATCGAAGGAGAGGTCACAGACAACCATGGGCCGTACCTCATCGCCATGGGAAGGACGGGCGACTACTTTACGCCGTCGCTGGACTTTCCCCCCATCGTCAACGCACTGGCAACGATCAGCGATGATGCCGGAAACCTCGACACGCTGAGGATGATCTATCCCGGTCTCTACAGGACTTCCTCGATTCAGGGGGTTCCGGGAAGGACATACACGCTGCATGTTGCTGCGGAGGGGAAGACATTTGACGCAGTGTCACCGATGCCGGTGAAGGTTCGGATCGATTCCGTGTATTCTTCACCGTTCCGGGAATTCGACGGCGATCTCACCTACTATATTTACATTATGTTTCATGATCCGCCGGAAACGCAGAACTGGTATCGTCTCGAAGTCCACTCAACAACGGGGGCAGTGGACTCAAGCGGCGGACGGAGATTTATCCTGTACAGCGACCGCCTGGCGAACGGACTCGAAACGACATTTCGGATCAGGACTCTTAGGCGGTCGCAGCCGGGAGATTCCGTCATGGTGCGACTTTCTACGATTGACAAGGCGACCTATGACTATTTCAGGACCGTCAACGATATTCTCGGTTCTGACCGGAGCCCGACCTCCCTTGCGCCGGCCAATCCGAACACCAATCTTACGAACGGGTCTCTCGGATATTTTGCGGCTTATGCAATTGATTCGGCGGGGATCGTCCTCCGGTAACTTTTTTTTGATGCAATGCCGTGGAAGCGGTTGATTCTCCCCGTACGATGCAGTATCTTCTCTCGACCTCACCACGAACCCGGTAATCACGGAAGATTTGAAGGCGTCCCCCGGCGCGCTGCCGAAGCGGGGGATGCCGGGCCCGCGGCCCTGACCGCCGTGCGCTTCCGGGCACCGGAAGGAACCCCGATGAAATCCCCCAAGCGCTCGAGATCACACCATGCGCGGAAACGGCACATGCCGTTGCGCCGTTCCGTCACCGCCAACCGCACACATGCAAAAAGCCCGATAGGTCCACGACTCGCGGGAGCAGTCGAGGAGCTTTTCGATTTTGCACCGATCCCCATCATGATCATGGCGTTGGATGACGGCAGCATTGTGAGGGTAAATGCGAAGGCGCGGGCGGTCACAGGCTATGCGGAACAGGATTTCTTGGGAAAGACCTTGAGTGAGTCGGGGTTATTCAGCACCGCGGACAATCAGCGCTTGCTTGAGGCTCTCCGCCGCGATCGGTCGGCCGACCGCATGGAGGTCGCCTGTCGAACAAAAGATGGCCGGGTCCTCGACTGTGCGTTTTCAGCGGTTGTCTTTCGGCGTGCCAAACGCGACCTCCTGCTCGTAGTGGCGGAGGATTTTTCGGAGCGGCAGCACATGCTGGAGGAGCTCCGGAAAAACGAGGATCGCTATCGCAGACTCGTGGAAATTTCCCCCGAAGCGATTGTCGTCCATGTCGATGGCATTCTTCGGTACGTCAATGCTGCGACGTTGCATCTTTTCGGCGCCTCTTCGGTGGAGGATATGGTCGGGAAGCCCGTGCTCGATTTTGTCCACCCCGACACCCGCGAATTTGTCCGGAAACGGGTTTCCACGATGTGGGATGAGCACCAGGGGGTGCCGATCGCGGAGGAAAAGTTTCTCCGGATGGATGGGAGCACGGTCGATGTTGAAGTGACTGCAACGCCGCTCACCTATGAGGGGCGGCGCGCGATCCTCGTCGTAGCACGGGACGTCACGGAGCGGAAACGGGCCCGGGAGATCCTCGAGAACACGCTGGCGGAAAAGGAAGTCTTGCTCAGGGAAATTCATCATCGCGTGAAGAACAACATGCAGGTGATTTCGAGTCTCCTGAACCTGCAGGCGAACGAAGCGACTGATCCGGTCACGAAAGAGGGGCTGATCGACACCCAGCACCGCGTGCGATCGATGGCACTGGTGCATGAGAAGCTCTACCGGTCCGGGACGCTCGCTCGCATTGAATTCGGGGAATACCTCAAGAGTGTGACCTCCGAACTCTCCCGGTCCTACAAGAAGGAGAACGTTCACGAAACCGTGAGCGCGGAGACCGTCTATGTCGAGGTCGACGTCGCGATCCCGTGCGGCCTGATCGTGAACGAGATCGTCTCCAATGCTTTCAAACACGCGTTCCCTGAAGGGCGGAAGGGGAGCATCGAGGTACGGCTCCGGGATCTGGGAGGCGGGGACGTCGAACTCTCCATCGAGGATGACGGGGTCGGAATTCCAGCCTCGCAGGATCCGAGCACGATGGGTTCGATGGGGATGAAAATTGTTTACGCGCTGGCAGAGCAATTATCCGCCACGGTCTCGCTGGAACGGGGGAATGGAACGACATTTCGCCTCCGGTTCAAAGCAGGCTCCGCTTAGCGCACAAGAGTGTCGTGGGGGATTTCAGTCGCTCGCTGCACACTACAGGCATGAGGGACATGCAATGAAAAAAACACTCCTCGGTTTTGTTGTGGTGTTCGTTGTCCTCGAAGTGCTGGCGTATGTGGAGGACGGTCTTCTTCTCCGGTCGGCGTATGAATCGGTCAGGTCATTGTTCCGGGCCGATATGAGCTCGTTGGCGTGGGTCTATCATGTGATCACGGTGATCGGGGCATTTTTCTTTTCGTTCATCTTTTCGAAAGGATATGAAGGGAAGGGGATCCTGGAGGGGGTACGGTACGGGCTGTATATCGGCATCTGGATGAGTGTCGCTATGGCATACGGGACATACGCAATGATTGCCATTCCGTATTCGCTCGCGCTGCAGTGGTTCATTTACGGAGTGGTGACATACGTTGTCGCCGGCGCGGCGCTTGCGCTCGTGTTTGGGAAGAAAGTGAAGGAGGGGCTGAAAGTCTGATCCCATTCCCCTCCGAATGACGGGGCTCATCGGCGCCTCTCTCACGGCATGTGAGAGAGGCTTTTTGTTAATCGCGCGCCGGACATGTATGCTATCCGTATGCTCGGGTGGTGAGTCAAGACTTGCATTCTTCGTCAATAGGGTATATGATAGGTACTTCATGCGTATCACGAGTCGTATGGGTGTGCTGCAATCGAATCCTCCATCACAAGGATAGTGACGTGCCCCTGGAACAAATAGTGGAGCGCGGGAAACCGGCAAGTTATGGTCAGGAGATTCTGAAGCGGAGAAAGAGGATTACCGATGCGCTGGTTGATATTCGCGGATTAGCAATATTGGATTTCGGCTGCGGCAACGGCGCGCAGACCCTGGAATTCGCCGGTTCGGCGGCGAGGATCACTGCCTGTGATATTTCTGCGGACGATCTTGCGATTCTCGAAGGCGCATCGCGCGAGAAGAACATCAAGAATATCTTCCCGGTGCATTACGACGGCACAACACTTCCTCTTCCAAACGAGTCCGTCGACCTGGCGATCAGCTTTGCCGTTTTGGAGCACGTGACCAACGAAAAGGTCGCCCTCAGCGAGATCCGACGGGTCCTAAAGAAAAACGGAGAATTCATCATCTCTGTCCCAAACAAATGGTGGGTCTTCGAAACTCACGGGGCAAGACTTCCTTACCTGCCATGGAATCGTGTTCCGTTCTTCTCCTGGCTGCCGTCGGGGATCCATCGACGATTTGCCATGGCACGGATCTACAAGAGATCCGATATTACCGGGTTGTTGCTCACAGAAGGGTTTGTCATCCAAACAGTCGTTCAAATGATGGCGCCAATGGATGTGGTACCGTGGCCATCGGTGCAAGAGTTCCTTCGAAAATCATTGTTCCGGGGTAACACCACAACAATCCCAGCGCTGGCAACAGAAATCTTTGTCCACTGTCGGAAACCCGCATAAGTTCTTGCCTGCCCGTCTGTGCGAACCGTTCGAAAGCCGGGGACCAACACGATCAAATTCCCAGCCACGCTACCAAGTGAATTTCCTTCTGAACTTGGCTTGCGCGCGATTCCCAGAGAGAGGTTACTTCGTCATTGTGATCCCCGGCACACTTGCGTAGTTGATTTTTCTTTTTCATATTGGTGTGTCTAGAATTTATCTCCCCCCGCCCTTGGGCGTATCTGCTCTTTCGATTACTATCAATACATTCCCTCTGTGAATCAGGTTTGATGGAGCGTGCCGGAGTCCTGTCGTCCACAGCGGAATTTTCCTTACAACTTCTTCGTAACATGGGAGGAAAATCCACATGTATATTCGCCGTTCCACACTCCTCCGCACTGCAATTATTTCGATTGCATTCCTTGGATCATTGTCTATCTCGCAAGCCGTCGTATTAAAAATTAACTCGGTGGAACCGCACTCCGCGGTCGCTGGTGCGTCGGTAGTGATTGCTGGTCAGGGTTTCGCGGGAGACCCAGCATCAAACATCGTTTTTTTCGGTCCTGTTCAAGCATCGATCGTATCGGGAACCACCTCCGCGCTGACAGTGACGGTGCCAGCGGGAGCGTCTTTTGATCCAATCACTGTCACTACGGGCGGGAAAACGGCCTATTCCCCCCAACCGTTCCTTGTGACCTACGCGGGCTCCACTGACCCTGCAGCATTTGCACCACGCGTGGACTTGCCGAGTGGCGGAATCCTGCGCATGGGGACGGTGGCAGATCTCGACGGCGATGGCAGGCCGGATATCATCGGCGTCAATGACAACAACACCGTGACGATCTACAGGAACATCAGTTCTCCGGACACTCTCTCTGCATCTTCGTTTGCGCCGCCGCTAAACCTGTCGGTGGGCGCCCGACCGTACCACGTCACTGCCGGCGACCTGAATGGCGACGGAAAGCTCGATCTCGTTATCGCAGCGAACTCCAGTGCGTCATTTACGGTCCTGAGAAACACTTCAACGCCCGGTTCGATATCATTTGTTCGGACAGATATTGCCGGGCCCTCTTTAGGCCAGTACGCGGTCATCGCAGATCTTGATCTTGACGGGAAACCCGATGTAGTGATTTCGAATACCAGCGGGTCGGGTGTAAGCGTGTTCCGAAATATAGGGAGCGGGACGACCATTGCGTTCGACCCTGAAGTCGATGTACCCCTCAACGGCGGAGGAAATGCAGCAGCCGTCGCAGACATCGATGGCGATGGAAAGCCCGACATCGTCGACGTGTCCACTCCCTATCCGAATTCCAATGCTCTCTCAGTGATTCGAAACCTCTCGACTCCGGGACAATTAAGCTTTGCGACGAGAATGGATTTTATCGTGGGAGCATCTCCACGAGGGCTTGCAGTTGGAGACATCGATGGTGACGGAAAGATTGATGCTGTTGTGACGACTGGAGTGGACTGGTACGTTCACCCGAAGTATCTGTCGATCTTCAGAAATACCAGTACGCCAGGTACGATTAATTTCGCATCGCGCTTCGATATTCTAAGCAACGACAGCACGACGTGGGATGCTCGTCTGGCCGACTTCAATGGAGATGGGAACCTCGACATAGCAGTCCCGGTTTCCGGCGTTGCGCAGCCCACATTGACCGTCTATTGGAACGAAAGTTCACCGGGAGTCCTCTCTTTCCCGCGCAAATCGGACTTCACGTCCGGACCAGATCCTATAGCGATCGCCGTTGCTGATTTGGATCTCGACGGTAAGACTGATATCGTCCTTCAGCTGTTTGGCGGCGAAAGTTTCTGTGTGTATCGGAATCTGGGAAATCCGGCGCTGACAACCGTCTCGGTTTCTCTTCCAGACACGGTTGCTGTCCTGGATTCGAAAATCGAGATTCCGGTCTACATATCTGATGTGACGGACAAGGGCATTCTCTCATACCAGTTCGGCCTCGAGTACGACTCCCCCAACGCGATACTTGTCGCTCGTGATACCCTCGGCGTGGCGGGTACTTTGAGCGCGTCGGAAGGATGGAGTGTGCTCGCGAACACATCCACACCGAACAAGATCACCGTCGCGGGTTTTGGACCGATCGCGCTTGTGGGCAAAGGCGTTCTGCTTCGGCTGAAATTCGTGATCGATTCGAATGCGACCGTCGAGCAGTACAGTACATTGCATCTGACGGACTTTACGCTGAACTCGGGGACTCCAGCCGTATCGACAAAGGACGGCAAGATCACTATCCGGAAAATGATGTGTGGTGACGCAGACGAAAACGGGGTAGTTCAGGCCTATGACGCGGCACTGACACTCCGCGAGGCAATCGGCCCCATGCCCGCTCCACCAGCGCCCCTGAGTGCTCAAGGACGGCTGAACGCGGATGTGGACATGAACGGCCATGTTCAAGCGTACGATGCTGCCCTGATTCTCCGCCACGTCCTTGGGCTCAGCACGCCTGCTGGTGTCGGCACTTGCTTCTCCAATAGTCTTGGCCGTGGAAGCGCGCTCGAATCGTCCGCCCCTCATATCGGAATTTCTTTTGCCTCGCAGTCCGAGCAGGGGAACCAGGTGTCGGTGAGATATAAGTTCAGAAACGATAACCCTGAGGTGGGCGTTCTTGCGCTCTCATTTACAGTTGTCGCAGATCCGGTTCAGGGAACCGGAGAACCGTATGTAGTCGGAATTGCCGATGGGACGTACATGGTTTCGAATACGATCGGACGCGGCCAGACCAATGTGGGTATTGTCTGTCCCACCGGGATGAACGTGGACGATCTCCGTCTGGTCGTGCCGATGTCCAACAACGGTTCATCTTCGTCCTTCTCGGTGACCAATCTGGTAGTAAACAACCTTTCACTTCCTGAAATTGTGCTGCCGCTGAATCCAGCAGGCATGGTTGGCAACGAATTTCGACTTATCGGGAACTACCCAAATCCATTCAACCCTTCCAGCAGGATAGTGTTCTCTTTGCCGGAACAATCTCCGGTGAAAGTGGAGATCTTCAATGCCATGGGATCGAGGGTGAAAGTCCTGCTGGATGATGTTACTGCTTCCGGGCAGCACGAGATTTCATGGGATGGGACCAATGAACAGGGCCGTCAGGTAGCATCGGGGACGTATATCTGTCAGCTCAGGTCTCCGAAACAGACGAGAACTCTTCGGATGATTCTTCTCCGCTAATTTTATCAATAATGCATCTTCCGGGAAGGATCATACGAATGAAGAACTATTTGGTTATCGCGCTGTTGTCGGTTATTACCTGCATATCATCTGCACAAGTGCTGGTCTCGGTGCCAGACACCAGCGCTCGCGCTGGAGATACGATTGCAGTTCCGGTGAAAGTGAGCGACCTCTCGGGCCTGGGAGTGTTGGCCTTTCAATTCTCTGTCGCATTCAATGAATTGGTGGTTAGCCCTCTAGGCATCGATGAGGCTGGAGATGTGGCGGACACGGCAGGGTGGACAGTCCTCTCCAACAATCTTCCGGGCGAGCTCAGGGTCGGAGGATTTGGCTCCGGGGAATTGGCCCGCGCCGGCGTCCTGCTTCACCTTCGATTCAGGATGATCGGAACAGTCGGGAGCCAGACGTCGATTACGCTGAACCCCTTTGTTCTCAACTCCGGCACTCCTGAAGTACAAGTATCAAACGGGTCTCTTGCCGTCAGCAGCATAACGAGCACGACGTTACCCGTCGATTTACCAAATCGGTTGACGCTGGAGCAAAATTATCCGAATCCCTTCAACCCGACAACATCTATTCGGTTTTTCCTGCCGCAGCGAGGCTATGCGGCGCTTGTAGTGTTTAATACGCTTGGGCAGATGATGAAGACCATTGTTGCGGGGGAATTGGAACCGGGTCTCCACCAGGTGCAATTTGATGCTGAAGGATTATCGAGCGGAACATACTTCTATCGATTGACCACGGAGCACTCCGTCCTCACGCGCAAGCTTGTACTTGTCCGCTAGGAGCGGGATGCGTGGACATCAACTTCCGGGCCCGGATTTCCGGGCCCGTTTTTGTTGCAGCGCGAGCTTCGCTGCCCGAACGATCGCGTCGTGTTGATTCTCGAGCGCCCGGCATGCTCTCTATGGATTTGCGGACAACATATTTTCCGGTATCTCCACGGCAACGACGGTCCCCTTCGCGCAAAGGATCCCCTCCGCCGAAAGACGGACAGTGACAACCACCTTGCGATCTTTCACCTCTTCGATCGACCCGCGCAATTCGAGCGGGACACCCAGTGGGGTAGGGCGGAGGTAATCAACCTTCAGTGATGCGGTCACAAATCGGAATGGCGGCTGAGTGTCCATGGCTCGTCCTTCCTCCCGATACTTCGCCGCTGCCGCGGTCCCAGTCCCGTGACAGTCGATCAGGGAAGCAATCAACCCTCCGTAGACATACCCCGGGATTGCGATGTGATACGGTTTTGGCGTGAAGAAGGCCACCGTTTCGTTGCCATCCCAGAAACTCTTGATTTGATGCCCGTGCTCGTTGAGACGACCGCATCCATAGCAATAGCTCAGATCGTCGGGATAGTAGTCCTGGAATGCTTTGGCGGTGGCTGTCATGGATGTTCGGTGATGTCGTGAGATGATCGTTCAGGGAGGCACGCTCCGTCGAAATCGTAAAGTACGGTACAGGGCTCGAAAGGTCAACGGGCAACTGATCCGGTCAACCTCCATTCTTGCACTTGAAAACTGATCTCCTTAGACTCTGGTACAGAGACGTCCTGTTCGGCGACGGAATGCCGACGGCTGATCGGATGCCGTTTTGAGAATCCCGCGAAGTCCCGCTCCTCAGGGACGGAGCGGGACAAGGTACCGAGGAGGAGAACGAGCCAGAGTAGCAGCATTTGACTATCGGACGCTTAGCTCAGCCCCTCGACAGAATACGCAAAGAAATGTCGAATGGGTATTCTGCTCGGGGCTTAGCAATGCTGCAAACGAGTATCTTGGACGCTTAGCTCAGCCCCTCGACAGAAAACGCATTTGATCGGCCGGGAGGTTTTCTGCTCGGGGCTTAGCAACGATGCAAACGAGTATCTTGGACGCTTAGCTCAGCTGGTCCAGAGCGCCGCCCTTACAAGGCGGAGGTCGTAGGTTCGATCCCTACAGCGTCCACACGGATGTTACAGTGAGAGGCATAGAGGAGGACGGAATCTTTATACCTGTTCCCACCGTCCTCGGGTCCCCCCGTTTCCCTGTCCTGCGTACTTAAATCCCCGTCACCGCATCATCGCCGGAAGCCTCATCTTGTCTTGCGCACGGGCCATGCCTATATTCAGAGAACGTGGTTCAGAGTTTCCTAACAGGACTGGATCCTTACGATGATAGAAATTGTCCCTTTCGACCCTTCCCATCTCCCGACGGTGCTTGATCTCTGGAAGAACAGTGACGGTGTTTCGCTCGGCCTCGCCGACGCACCGGACCAGATCGAGCACTATCTGCTTCGGAATCCCGGAATGAGCTTCGTTGCGTTTCACGACGGTCTCCTTGTCGGAGCAATTCTCGGAGGACATGACGGTCGACGAGGTTACCTGCACCATTTGGCGGTCGATGGGGCACACCGAAGACTCGGCATCGCGCGGGCGCTCGTGGATCGGTCCCTTGCCGCGCTCGGGAGTGAGGGGATTGAGCGGTCACATGTGTTTGTGCGGGATGACAACGAAACCGGTCGGGCGTTCTGGGCCGCGCACGGCTGGAGACAACGGGATGACCTGGTGATGTTCTCATTTACAGACATAAAGACAAAGAGCGGAGAGTAAGCAGTATGCGGTAAGAAGTATGCAGAAAACGAGGTTTTCCCGCCGGATTACATTATTTTCCTTTCATCCCATTTTTCCCCTTGACAAGTTCCCTTCCAATCCCTATAGTATACATACGATTTCATAGGTCACCATTAAGCCCGTGAGAAACGAATTCAATAGCGCCACTCCCGTACTCTCTGAGGATCCTTCCCCGGTGAGCGGGCGTCCGTTGTTCGTTTCTCCTATTAGCAGTTCCTCGATTATTCTCCTTCTTAGCCTCCCGGTTCTTCTCGGGCTAATTCTAATTAGCTGAAGAATCCGCCAGAGGCTAACCAACTCCCAAAGTTTTCACCAAACATTTCCAAAGGGCAACCGGTCAGTCTCTGGCAGGCGCAGAAGTGTTTCTTTTGTGATGCAGAGAGATGGGTAACGGTTGTGCGAACTCGTTAACAACTCAAAGGGAAGGTCCATGACGCCTGGGCAGACGGAAACAAATCACAAGTTACGCGATGATAATCACCACGGCCGCGTGATGACGGGAGCGGAAATCTTTGTTCGGAGTCTGATTGAGGAGAACGTTGAAGTCGTCTTCGGGTATCCCGGCGGCGCCACCATCGGGATCTATGACGTCCTCCACGATATCTCCGACATCAAACACGTCCTCACCCGGCACGAACAGGGCGCGACGCATGCCGCAGAAGGCTACGCGAAGGCGACCGGAAAAGCCGGGGTCGTGCTTGCGACGTCCGGTCCGGGAGGCACCAACACGGTCACCGGCATCGCCGATGCCTACATGGACTCCATTCCCATCGTCGTCTTCACCGGCCAAGTTGCATTGAGACTCATCGGCAATGACGCCTTCCAGGAAGCCGACATCGTCGGGATCACCCGCCCGATCACGAAACACTCCTATCTGGTCCGGGACGTCAAGGAATTGGCGCGTATCGTGAAGGAAGCGTTCTACATTGCCACACACGGCCGTCCAGGACCCGTCCTCGTCGATCTGCCCAAAGACGTCATGGCGCATAAAACGACGTTCGATTATCCCGAGGCCATCGACCTGCGCACGTACAAGCCTGTCGTCGAGGGGCATGATCAACAGATCCAGCGTGCGGCGGACCTGCTCGCCGGAGCAAAACGGCCCGTATTGTACGTCGGCGGTGGAGTGATCCTCTCCGGGGCGTCCGACGAGCTTCGCGCCCTTGCGGCGAAGTTGCAGAGCCCGGTCACGACCACGCTGCATGGCCTTGGCGCATTCCCTGAACGTGACCGGCTCTCGATGGGAATGCTCGGCATGCACGGCACGTGGTATTCCAACATGGCGGTGAACTATTGCGACGTGCTTGTCGCCGTCGGCGCACGGTTCGACGACAGAGTCACCGGCAACGTCGACCACTTTGCCCCCGAAGCGAAAATCATTCATATCGATATCGATCCTTCCGCGATCAGCAAGAACGTCGCCGTCGATGTTCCGATCGTGGGCGACGTGAAACGCGTTCTCCCAAAACTCACTGCCCTCGTCCACAAGCTTGACACCGGGGATTGGCTCAAGACGATCGATCAATGGAAGGTCGAACATCCTCTCCGGTATCGCTCCAGCGAAAAGATCAAGGCACAGCTGGTTATCCAGAAACTGGGGGAGATCACCGGCGGAAACGCCATCATCGTGACCGACGTGGGACAACATCAGATGTGGACGGCGCAGTTCTTCAACTTCATGCACCCGCGCACGCACATCACATCCGGCGGCCTCGGGACAATGGGCTTTTCGCTGCCCGCCGCGATGGGGGTGGCATTCGGCAGGAATGATCTCCCCGTCGTGTCGATCAGCGGAGACGGCGGGTTCCAGATGAACAGCCAGGAAATGACGACGATCGTCGAGCACAAGCTGCCGGTCAAGATCTTTGTGATCAACAACGGGTTCCTGGGGATGGTGCGTCAGTGGCAGGAACTCTTCTGGCGCCGGCGGTATTCCCATGTGGAAATCACCGGACCGGATTTCGTCAAGCTTGCGGAAGCGCACGGTTGTGCCGCATTCAGAGTCACACGAAGCGAAGAAGTTGCGGACGCCGTGACCGCCGCGATGAACCACAAAGACGGTCCCGTCTTCGTCGAATTCGTCGTCGAGCAGGAAGACAACGTGTACCCGATGATCCCGGCGGGCATGACGGTCAACGAAATGCTCGACAACCCCGACCCGACGCCGACATCGAAGTCTTCAGCGCCCGACGGCGTGGAGATTATCACAATCGAAAAAGGGAAAGCACTGAGTCCTGTCCCCGTCCGGGGGTAGGAACACGACCCGTGTCGAACGGCCAACGAAAGGACATGTGATGACAAACGAACGCATCGTCATCTTTGACACGACCCTGCGCGACGGCGAGCAGTCGCCAGGCTGCAGTATGAACGTCGACGAGAAACTGCGCATGGCGCGGCAGCTCGAACAACTTCAGGTCGATGTGCTCGAAGCCGGATTTCCCATCGCGTCCCAGGGCGACTTCGAGGCGGTGCAGAAGATCGCCGAAACCGTGAAGGGGGTGAAGGTTGCGGCGCTGTGCCGCGCCGTGCAGGGGGACATCGATCGGGCATGGGAAGCGATCGCCCGGGCACAACGTCCGCGTCTGCATACGTTCATCGCCACGTCTGCAATCCACATGAAGCACAAGCTCAACAAGACACCCGCCCAGGTATTCGAGGACGCGGTGAACTCCGTCCGTTATGCAAAGTCCCTGTGTGACGATGTCGAATTCTCGTGCGAAGATGCATCCCGCAGCGATCTGAACTTTCTCTGCGAGATCGTCGCGGCCGCGATTGATGCAGGCGCAACGGTCATCAATCTCCCCGACACGGTCGGCTTTGCCGTCCCCGAGGAATACGGTGCCATGTTTCGCACGCTCCGCGAACGTGTTCCCGGCATTGCCCGGGTAACGCTGAGCGCCCACTGCCACAACGACCTCGGGCTTGCCGTCGCAAACTCGCTTGCCGCGATCCAGAACGGCGTGCGCCAGGTCGAGTGCACGATCAATGGAATCGGGGAACGCGCCGGGAATGCCGCACTCGAAGAATTCGTCGTCGCACTCCGGACGCGAAAGGACCTTCTCGGCTTTGAGACGCATATCCAATTCGAAGAGCTCCTCAAGTCAAGCAAGCTCCTTTCGAGCCTGACAGGGATGATGGTCCAGCGGAACAAAGCCGTTGTCGGGGCAAACGCCTTTGCTCACGAAGCCGGAATTCACCAGGACGGGATGCTCAAAAGCGCGATGACGTACGAAATCATGACGCCGCAGTCCGTCGGGCTCAAGCAGAACACGCTTGTTCTCGGGAAGCATTCCGGGCGCCACGCGCTCAAAGAGCGGTACAAGGAGCTGGGGTACACGCTGACTCCCGACGCACTCGAACGGACCTACCGGGAATTCTGCGCCATCGCGGACAAGAAGAAAGAGGTCTTCGACGAAGAACTGATCGCCATTCTTGAAGACGAGACGCGGGACACCGGGGATGACTATCATCTTGTGTCGGTCCACGTGAGCAGCGGGACGACGATTCGTCCGACTGCCACCGTCGAGCTCCGCAGAGGAGATCTGCAGTTTGTCGATTCGGCCACGGGAGACGGTCCGGTGGATGCCGCGTACAAGGCGATCGAGCGCATTACCGGGTTCGTCGGGACACTGACGGAATACTCCGTGACTTCGGTGAGCGTCGGGCACGACGCCATGGGTGAGGCGTTCGTCCGTGTGGCGTTTGACGGCGTGCAGTTCAACGGGCGCGCGGCAAGCACCGATGTCATCGCGGGGAGCGTAAAGGCATACATCGAGGCCCTGAACCGGGCTGTCGGAGCAAGCAAACGAAAAAGGGAAGACCAGGACGGCATTATGACAAAGAGAGTGGCGGTACCCGTATGACACGAACACAACCACGAACGCTTTTCAAAAAGATCTGGGATGCTCACGTTGTCTCCCAGGAGGAAGGTGCGCCTGCAGTCCTTTACGTCGACCTGCACCTCGTCCATGAAGTAACGTCTCCGCAGGCGTTCACCGGCCTGCGCGAACGCGGGCTGCGTGTGCGCCGGCCCGGGAACACCGTTGCAACGATGGACCATAGCATCCCCACGCTCGACCCGTCGATCCCGATGACGGACGAGCTGGCAATCAAGCAGATCCGTCAATTGGAAACGAACGCGTCCTGGGCGGGGATCCGGTTGTACGATATGAAGAGCAACCATCGCGGGATCGTGCACGTGATCGGGCCGGACCTCGGCCTGACACAGCCGGGGATGACAATCGTGTGCGGCGACAGTCATACGTCGACGCACGGTGCTTTCGGTGCGCTCGCGTTCGGCATTGGTACAAGCGAAGTGGAGCACGTCCTTGCGACCCAATGCCTGCTGCAACGCGAACCGAAGACCCTGGAAGTGCGGATTGACGGAACACTCGAGCGCGGGGTCACCGCAAAGGATGTGATCCTTGCGCTGCTTGCGCGGATCGGCATCGGCGGGGCGACCGGCCACGTCATCGAGTACGCCGGGTCCGCGATGCGTGCCATGTCGATGGAAGAACGGATGACCGTCTGCAACATGTCGATCGAGGGTGGGGCCAGGGCAGGCATGGTGGCACCGGACGACGCGACGTTCCAGTACCTGGCAGGAAGGGAGTTTGCGCCACAGGGAGGCGCGTGGGATGCCGCTGTCGCATCCTGGAAGACGCTCCCGACCGACGAAGGCGCGACGTTTGACAAGTCGGTCACGCTTGATGCGAAGACACTCACGCCAATGATCACGTTTGGCACGAACCCCGGCATGGGAATGCCAATCACCGGTCGCGTCCCCGAACCGCAATCGCTCGCGGAACTCTCACAACGCTCCGCGCTGGAAAAGGCTCTTTCCTATATGGGAATCCAGCCGGGTCAACCGCTTCTCGGCAGGCCGGTTAACGTCGTCTTTATCGGGAGCTGCACGAATTCAAGAATCTCGGATCTGCGTTCTGCGGCGTCCGTATTTCAGAATCGGAAAGTCGCCCCTCAGGTCCGCGTCCTTGTCGTTCCCGGATCGCAGGATGTGAAACGCCAGGCGGAGTCGGAAGGCCTCGACATGGTCTTCAAAAACGCCGGAGCGGAATGGCGGGAGGCGGGTTGCTCGATGTGCATTGCCATGAACGGCGATCAGCTTTCCCCGGGGGAGTATGCCGTGAGCACCAGCAACCGGAATTTCGAAGGGCGACAGGGGAAGGGTGGCCGCACATTTCTCGCGTCGCCACTGACAGCGGCTGCAGCGGCCGTTACGGGAAAAATCACGGACGTTCGAACGCTGCTTCCATAATCACTCCGGAAGGAAAGGGTACTGCAGGCATGGCACAATTCACGACACTGACATCACGGGTCGTCCTTCTGCTGGTGAATGACATTGATACGGACCAAATCATCCCCGCGCGCTTCCTCAAAGCCACCGACAAGAACGGCATGGGCGACCACCTGTTCGCCGACTGGCGCTACCAGAGCGATGGCTCTCCGAAACGTGAGTTCATCCTCAATACGCCGGACGCAAAAGGGTCGTCGATTCTGCTCGCGGGTGACAATTTCGGCTGCGGCTCATCCCGGGAACATGCGCCGTGGGCGCTGACATCGTTCGGTTTCCGTGCGGTGATCAGTACTTCGTTTGCGGACATTTTCCGGAACAATGCGCTGAAGAACGGCCTCCTTCCGATCACGGTCGACGGCCCGATGCACCAGCGGCTCGTCGACCATTTCCGCAAGGCGCCTTCGTCGGAAATGACCATCGACCTCCGGTCGCAGTCGTTCGGGACGAACGGTGGCCCGGAGGGACAGTTCGCGATCGATCCGTTTTCGCGGACATGTTTGCTGAACGGTGTGGACGAGCTCGGCTACATTCTCCGGTTCGAACCGCAGATCAAGGCGTTCGAGGATCGCAGGACCCATCCTGGAGGTGCTGCATGAAGATCGACATCTATGATACCACGCTCCGTGACGGGACGCAGCGGGAAGGCGTTTCGCTTTCCTGTGAAGACAAGATCGCGATTGCGAAGAAGCTCGATGAATTCGGCGTCGCGTTTATCGAAGGCGGATGGCCGGGTTCAAATCCCAAGGACGCGGAATTCTTCCAGCGCATCCGGGCCATCCCGCTCACGCATGCGGTGGTGACGTCGTTCGGCTCGACATGCCGGGTCGGCGGGTCGCCGGCGGATGACCCGAACATCAACGCGCTCCTCGAATCGGAAACGAGCGTCTGCGCGATTGTCGGCAAGTCTTCCATGTTGCACGTCACCGAGGTCCTCCGTACAACGCCCGAAGAGAACCTGCGGATCATCGGGGAAAGCGTCGCGTACCTGGTCGGCAAGGGACGAAGAGTCTTCTACGATGCCGAGCATTTCTTCGACGGCTATGCGCTTGATCACGCGTACGCGATCGCGACGTTGAAAGCCGCGGAGCGCGGCGGGGCGGAAGTCCTTGTCCTCTGCGATACGAACGGCGGGGCGCTGCCGTGGGATCTTGCACAAGTCATCCGTGCAGTCCAGAAAGAAGTGAAGACTCCGATCGGGATCCATGTGCACAATGACGGCGAATGCGCAGTGTCAAATTCGCTGACCGCCGTCCGCGAAGGGTGCGTCCAGGTCCAGGGGACGATCAACGGATACGGAGAGCGATGCGGCAACGCAAATCTCGTCTCGGTGATTGCCGACCTGGAATTAAAAATGGGCGCGCAGTGTCTTCCCCCGGGAAACCTGCGGCATTTGACGGAAATCTCCCGCTTTGTTTCCGAGATTGCGAATCTCGCAGCGGACGATCACCTGCCATTTGTCGGGAAGTCCGCATTTGCCCACAAAGGAGGAATTCATGTGGCGGCCATCCGTCGCTGCGTGGATTCGTACCAGCATATCAAACCGGAGGAAGTGGGTAATGCGATGCGCGTTGTCGTGTCGGAACTCTCCGGCAAAGGGAACCTTCTCAGCAAGGCAGAGGAATTCGGGATCAGCGTCGCGGAAGGTTCGGATGTCGGAGATGTGCTTGGTGAGATCAAAGTCCTCGAGTCGAAAGGATTCTCCTTTGAAGCCGCCGAAGCGTCGGTGGCCATGATGATGAAACGCCAGCAGCCGCAGTACCGGCCGCCCTTTTCCCTGATCGACTTGACGGTCAGTGTCGAGCATCGGCACGGTCTCGGAGTGTCCGCCGCTGCGACGGTGAAAGTAAAAGTGGGAGAGAACGTCATTCACACGGTGGCTGACGGCCTGGGTCCTGTCAACGCGCTGGATTCCGCTCTCCGAAAGGCGCTTGTTCCAATCTACCCGTCCATCAACGCTTTCCACCTTGCCGACTACAAGGTCCGCATCCTGGATGGAAACAACGGGACTGCCGCAACAACCCGCGTGTTGATCGACACGCAGAACGGCACAAAGCGATGGAGCACCGTCGGAGCGAGCGTCAATATCATTGAAGCAAGCTGGCATGCGCTTGCCGACAGTTTTGAATACGGCCTGACGGTGGCATCATGAAGGCATCGATCGTCGTGCTCCCGGGAGACGGGATTGGACCGGAAGTCACTGACGCTGCGCTGATTGTCCTCCGGGACGTTGCGAAGCGGTTCGGGCATGAATTCGCGTTTTCGACCGCGCTGATCGGCGGTGTATCCATTGACCGTCTGGGGACTGCCCTCTCGAAGGAGACCCTCGACGCATGCCGGAACTGCGATGCTGTGCTGCTCGGTGCTGTGGGCGGCCCGAAATGGGACAACCCGAACGCAGCCGTGCGACCCGAGCAGGGGTTGCTCGGCCTGCGGAAAGGCCTCGGCCTCTTTGCGAATCTCCGACCTGTCAAGCCACACCCTGCGTTGATCGATGCGTCTCCCCTCAGGGCGGAGCGCGTTCGGGGAGTCGACCTTATCGTCGTCCGGGAACTCACCGGAGGGCTGTACTTCGGGACGCCCCGTGGCCGGACGGAAGCTGACGGCCACCGGAAGGCTGTCGACACGCTCGAATATGCCGACTATGAAATCAAACGCGTCGTCGAACTGGCGTTTCAACTCGCGCTCGGGCGACGGAAAATCGTTACCTCGGTCGACAAGGCGAATGTCCTGGAGTCTTCGCGCTTGTGGCGTCTCGTCGCAGTCGAGACGGCGAGCATGCACACCGATGTGACCCTTGAGCACATGCTGGTCGACACCGCCGCGATGCGGCTGGTCACGTCGCCCGCGCAGTTCGATGTCGTGGTCACTGAAAATATGTTCGGCGATATCCTTACCGATGAGGCTTCCGTCCTTGTTGGTTCGATGGGGATGCTGCCATCCGCCTCGCTCGGAACTGACGGACCGGGAGTGTTCGAGCCCATCCACGGTTCGGCGCCGGACATCGCAGGGAAGGGGATTGCCAATCCCGTCGGCACGATCCTGAGTGCGGCATTGCTTTTACGGTACTCGCTCCGGTTGGAGGAAGAGGCGCGGGCGGTCGAATCCGCCGTGGATATCGCCGTTGCGGAGGGGTGCAGGACGGTGGACCTCGGAGGATCGCTCGGGACAAAAGAAATGACGGACGAAATTATCAAAAGACTTCGGAATGACTAAAAGGATACACTCATGAGTATGAAATCACAATTTGTGTGGATGGATGGTGCGCTCGTGGATTACGAAAAAGCAACGGTGCATTTTCTGACTCCGGCGTTGCACTACGGGGCAGGGGTGTTTGAGGGGATTCGATGCTACGCGACGGACCAAGGACCGGCAATTTTCCGGCTGAAAGATCACATTGAACGGCTCGTCTCCTCCGCGTTGATTTTTGGCTTTCGCGATCTTCCGTTCACGGCGGATCAGCTGTACGAAGCGTCGAAAGAAACTGTCGCGGCCAATCAATTCCAGGAATGCTATGTCCGGCCGTTGATCTACCTCACCGACGGTGGATGGAATCTCAATGTTGACGCCGGCAAAGCTTCCGTCGGCATCGCTGTGTGGGAGTGGAAGAACTATCTTGGCGCAGAGGCGCTCGAACGCGGGATCCGTGCCAACATTTCGTCGTTCACTCGTCATCACCCGAACATCACGATGACAAAAGCAAAAGTCTCCGGGAACTATGCGAACAGTTTTCTTGCGAAGACCGAATCCGTGCGGCTGGGGTTCGATGAGGCAATCCTGCTCGATGCCCAGGGGTACGTCGCGGAATGTACCGGAGAAAATCTCTTTGTTGTGACCGACGAGACGATCATCACTCCCCCGGTTGCACCAGTGCTGCAGGGGATCACGAGGAGCACCCTGATTGCGCTGGCGCGTGATCTCAACCTGAAAACTGTCGAAGCCCCGCTGTCGCGCGATATGCTGTACGCTGCAGATGAGGTGTTCGTTTCCGGGACCGCTTCCGAGTGCATCGGCTTGCGCGAGATCGATTTCCGCGTCATCGGGAGCGGCCGAACGGGGGAGATCACCCGGGCACTGCAAAGGGCATTCCACGCAGTCGTCCACGGAAAACACCATCGTTCTGCGGAATGGCTGGCATATGTTTCCGCAGATCCCAACGCTGAATTTCGCAGGACTGGATCCGATTGATGTGTTTCATGGAGTGAGGACGGAACCCGACACCAATTCCCTGCGGTTGTAAGTGAGGGGTGTGTGGGAATTCCCTGGCAGAACAGAAGAATACCTTGTCCAGCTCTCCGTCTCCAGCGCGATTTGCTTCCTCGGCCGTCTTCGGTGTGGGAGCTGCTGCCGTTGCTCTCGCCATCGGGCTTCCGTTTTTGTTTATCGAGGTTCGTGTCGCAAGTTTCTACAGCTACGCGAATGCCGGATTTGGCTATTGGATGGCAACCCGCGTGCTTCCAGGCTGGGCTGCGGTCGCGATTGTTCTTGGCCTGGTCATCGGCATCCGGTCTGCCAATCGCCACCGCACCATGGCGTCCACCCTCGGTCGGGCCTGTCTCTGGTCTCTCGGGCTGGCAACGTTCGCCACGGCAGTATCATTCTCAGCCACGGCCTCAATGCGGGTGGCGAACTTCAGGCGATACGGTCTTCCTTCCCCCCCACTCTCCCACGTGCTCTTCGTGCACTTGTTTGATTCCCGGGCAGCGCAGAAAATTCAATTCGACATTTGCGCACTTTCTGACAACATGTCGTCAACCGAGGAAGGTGCGCCGAAGCAGTTTCACTACGAGTTTTGTATCCCTGCCGTCGATTCGTTACAGAAGGAGGTCACCGCAATCGATACAACGGCCCGGATCGGGGTCGGCCCATCGGGTGCTGGTTGTGGTTCCGGGCGCATCTTGTATATTGGCTATACAGGTCAGCCAGGAGCAGGATTTGTCCTGAGAAAGCTCTCTGTCCTTCCCTACATTCGGCGAATCAGTCCATCGGTCATTGAATGAACACGGGAACCCATCTTCCCCAACACCATCTTCCCATTTCCCCGCCCACAAAGGTCGCTCTTGTGGCCCTTGGAGTCGTCGAGCTCTCCATGGGTGGATTTGCGCTCGTGGCTCTCGCATTCCTTGATTTGGGGATGATTTCAGGATCCATGCCGCTGGCGTGGGGAGTTCTGACTCCTCTGACACTCCTGCTCCTCGCTGGAACGGGAATCTTCATGCGTCGTCCGTGGACGTATTTGCTCCACTGTCTGGTAACTCCCGTTGCCCTTGTAGGAGCCTCTGTCGCCCTCGCTTTTGTCCTGGGTCCAACGCGTGGGACACCCGTCGTGGCACTGACCGCCGTTGCTGCAGGCGTGCTGCAGTTGTTTTTCCTCACTTCAGACGTGCACCGCTGGTTCGACGAGCTCTGGGGAGAATAACGGAAGAGTCGACCACCGTGCAGGAACAAACCGACTCGGAATACCGTTTGAAACTATGACAGTCGAGAAGCTCGTGATCATTGATATTTGCCTTGGAGTCTGCCATGACGTGGGAAGAAGTGGTGTCTGGATGCCTCGCGGTCGGCTTTGCGCTGGCGTTCAGCACCGGCCTGGCGCATAAAGTGTATCGTGGATTCACGATGCGACTCTGGAAAAACGGTTCGGGGACACGGATCGCTTCCTTTGTCGAAGTCTGGGAATGTACCCATTGTCACCGCCTCAATACCATCGGCCAATCCTGCAAACACTGCGGCGACAGCATGCCGGCTCATCCGCGGTTCAAGACCGTACCGGAATCGCGATTGCTGAGGTTTCTCCAACCTTCTGATGATTCCCACCGCAACAATCCCCCCGGCGCCATCTGAAAAGATGGGCCAGGCGAACATTTGCTGACGGCGATTCGCAAGGAATCCAGGCCTGACGAGAGGAGTTCCTAGTGCCGCAGAAGGAAGTCCCTCAACCGTGATGTGAACAGAACAGGGTTCTGCAAATGCAGCAGGTGCCCCGCGCGGGGGATCTCGGTTCGCTCGGCATGACCGATCGAGGATTGCAGCACATCCAGAATCGCTTTGAACATCGGTTTGCTGAGTTCACCGCCGACGAGGAGTGTCGGGACAAGGAGAGAATGAAGTGATTCGAGGGAGACATCATACATGTAAGTACTGTGAGCGGTAAGAAATTCCGCACGCAATTCCGGACCAAACCGGAGCAGATCGTCCTTCATCGCCGGCGAAAGACGGTCAAACCACCCTGGCTGTCCACGAACACCCTCAACAAAAATCTTCAACCCGTCTTCGATTTTGCCTTCTCGGAAGCAGCTGCGGGCGGGCTCCATGACCCCATGAACAAAGCCCTCATGCAATGGTTTCCCTTGTGGATGGTGGAGGAGGAGGGGAACCATGGGCGGCTCACAAAGAACGAGTGCTCTGAATGCCTCCGGGGCGCGCAGAGCGGATATCAATCCGATGAATGCGCCAAATGATGAGCCGACCATGACCACCGGCGCGCTGTTCGTTCTCGCTATGATGTCGAGGAGTTCCTCGGCGTGACGCGCGGTGTCGTAGACGTCATCGGCCCCGGGTGGGCAATTCGGTGGGTGAAAGCGTCTGCTGTAAGAGATGCAACGGTAGGACGCACGCAATCTTCGCGACAGCGTGGTGAAGGTTGTCAGATCCGCAACGCTCCCATGCACGAAGAGAACCGGTGGGCCTTCGCCCTCGATGAGCGTTTCGAACGCGTAGTCGTTGACGGTAATGGAAACTCTGGCCATGAGTGAGAAATGATACCGCTTTCCAATCCGAAAGACAATCTGGGAATTCCGTATCTTCCTGCATGACGCAAACACTTCCCGTTGATGGTGTCCTTCCTGAGCTCTTTTCTCTCCTCGCTGGCGGTCGAACTGCGGTGCTCGTGGCGCCTCCGGGTGCCGGGAAGACCACGCATGTTCCGCTCGGCATGATCCGTCAGGAGTGGATGACCGGGAAAAAAGTCCTCATGCTGGAGCCACGAAGACTGGCCGCACGCAGGGCGGCGGAGTACATGGCAGGCCTCGTCAATGAACACGTCGGCGAAACCGTCGGCTACCGCATCCGGGGGGAGAGTAAGGTGAGCGATGTCACCCGAATTGAAGTAGTCACCGAAGGAATCCTCACGCGAATGGTCCATGACGTGCCGGACCTTCCCGGCGTCGGCATCGTGGTGTTCGATGAGTTCCACGAACGAAATATTCACGCCGATCTCGGGCTGGCATTTACTCTTGACATCCAGGAACACCTGCGCCCGGATCTTCGCATTCTCGTAATGTCAGCGACCCTTGATCACGTCGCTGTGGCAGACCTTCTCGGCGCACGCGTTATTCAAAGTGAGGGAAAAACGTATCCGGTGGAGACCCGGTACACACGGACGCCTTCCACGGGACCGATCGAGCCTGCCGTCTGCGGCGCAATCGCAAAAGCGCTCCGCGAAACCTCGGGGGACCTCCTCGTGTTCCTGCCTGGTCAACGTGAGATCAACCGCGTCGCGGGGCTCTTGGACGAGGAGAAACTCGGAGCGGGTGTTCACGTCCATCTTCTCTACGGGGATGCTGATCCGCGGAAACAACGTGACGCGTTGGATCCCGCACCTGATGGCGATCGCAAAATCATCCTCTCGACCAGTATCGCGGAAACAAGTCTGACCATCGACGGCGTTCGCGTGATTGTCGATGCAGGACTCTCACGACTTCCGAGATTCGATGCGCGCCGGGGGATGGCCGGTCTCGTTACGGTCCCGGTCTCGATCGCTTCAGCCGATCAACGAAGAGGGAGGGCGGGGAGACAGGGGCCCGGAGTCTGTTACCGATTGTGGACTGAGTCGCAAGAGGCTTCTCTTCCACGATATACGACTCCGGAGATTCTCTCGACGGATCTGGTGCCGCTCGCCCTGGATCTTGCGTTGTGGGGTGATCCCTTCGGAGAACATCTGCGTTTTCTCGACCGCCCGGCCTCCGGACACCTCAATCAGGCCCGGTCGGTGCTGGCAGCGCTCGGTGCACTCGACATTCACGGCTCTCTCACGGAGCACGGGAGAGCGATTGCGGTCCTTGGTGTTCATCCGCGGATCGCGCACATGATTCTGAAGGGAAAAGAGCTCGGCCGGGCAGCTCAGGCTTGTCGCCTTGCCGCGATACTCTCCGAGCGAGATGTCCTGCGGGGTCGATCGGATCGGGACATCGATATCACAGCACGATGGGAAGCAGTGCGGGAGGAGAGAGGAATTGACAAGGTTCTTCTGGCGAGAATCAACGCCGAGACGCAGCGGCTTATCCGCGTGATCTCACCAGTGGGGCCGAGGGAAACGAAGGGGAATGTCGGGGTGCTCGTCGCTCTTGCCTACCCGGATCGGATTGCAAAGCGAAAAGACGCAGGGGAGGGCTATCTTCTCTCAAACGGTACGGCGGGCATGCTCCCTCCACGAAGCGCGCTGTCTCACGAGAAATACCTCGCAGTTGCTGAAGTCGATGGAATCGGAACTGCAGTGAGGATCCTTCTTGCTGCACCTCTTGAGAGAAAAGAGATCGAGGTCGCTTTTCAGACGGCGTTTGAGCGAACGGAAGAAACGATTTGGGATGAACGGGCCGGGGCCGCGCTTGTGAGGAAGAGGCTGGTGTTCGGGGCGCTCGTTTTTGAAGAGACCACGGAACCTGCGTCGGGCAATGAGGCTCGTGACGCCGTACTCACCGCGATTCGTTCGCTGGGGTTGAAGGTTCTCCCATGGTCGAACGAGGCGGAGTCATTTGTCCGGAGGAGCGAATGGCTGCGGAACCATCGGTTGGTACCCGACGATTGGCCGCGGATGGATGACGCCGCACTTCTTCAGTCGTTGGAGGGATGGTTGGGACCGTGGCTTGACGGGGTGACGAAACGCTCCCAACTTCAGCGCCTCGATCTCTTGAGCGCTCTTCGCGGATGTTTCTCTTATGCGCAGCTCAGGGAGATTGAAAAGCTCGCGCCTGAGCGCGTCGCGGTTCCGACCGGAAGTCTGGTCCGCATCGATTACGATCCGCAAAACGCGCCCGTGCTCGCGGTGAAGTTGCAGGAAATGTTCGGTCAAACGACGACGCCGACTGCCGGATCAGTTCCGCTGATGATTCACTTGCTTTCTCCCGCGGGGAGGCCCCTGGCAGTAACCCAGGACCTGGCGAGCTTTTGGAAGAATGTCTATCCGGAGGTCCGCAAGCAAATGCGCGGCAGATACCCCAAGCATCCGTGGCCTGAAGACCCTCTTACCGCGACACCGATGCGGGGTGTGAAACGCAAAACGCGGGCGTAGCGATCGCGTCACCAGGATACTATGGCTTCTACTCCCCGGCTTTCACGCGTTCAAGATGCCACCCTTTCCTCAGCTCCATCGCATACTTCATCTCACTCTATCACCTTAAGTCGCCTGAGAATCTCGACGGCAATCGTCTTTCTGTTCGCGGAAATCTCGGCTTCGTCGCGCTTTGAGTTGTTTGTCGTGATACAATTGGCAAAAACAAACGCGCCGCCCTCCCGCTCGACCCAGCCGACGTACCATCCAACCAGGCTCGTCGAATCGAAATCCGCGAGGCCTGTTTTTCCCCGCAACGTCCAACCGTTCCCGCTATCCTGGAGGATGATTCTTTTCACAATTGCGATTGACCGGGACGAGAAGGGGACGGCATTCTTCCGGAGACGGTTCAGGAATGCCACTTGTTCATCGGGAGAAATCCGGAGAGAGCTGCCCAGCCAGAATTTGTCGATGCCGCCGGAGATGTCGGTATTCCCGTAGTGCAGCGTATCGACCCAGTGGCGCATGCGCTCCGGCCCGACGCGACGGGCAAGTTCCTGGTAATACCAGACGACCGAAAACTTGATCGCTGAAGCCAGGTCATGGTCTCTGTTCCAATCAGCCGACCATCGGCGGACCCCGTCCCAGCGTATAACGTAGTGTTCATCCGGAATGACGCCGGTCTCAAGGCCGATGAGGGAATTGGGGATCTTAAAGGTGGATGCGGGAGAGAGCCTCGTCGCGCACAACTTTGGGTTGAAATGGAATGTTGTGCCGGTACGGGTATCGAATCCGACAAAAGCCCCCGTAAGTTTGCCGTAGCTCGAACTGAAGTCGACGACCGAGTCGCGCGGCGCACCGGCGATCGCATAGCAGGGGAGCAGAATGATTGCGAAAAGCAATTTCACGGATGTCATGGGAACGCATTGTCGGGTTGTTGGCAAAATACTGTCTCATAGTCTCCCATTCTCCCCCTCTCCCTTTCTCCCACTCTCCCACTCCCCCTCTCCCGTTCCCTCTCTCTACGGGGCATCGTCCCGATTGACCGCTTCCGGCCCGAACGCGGGCAAGCACACCGCTATGTAGTCTGCTCCCGATTCGTATGGCGAGGAGTACTGGACCCATTCTCCCTTGTGCGCGAGCACCGCCTGCCCGGCATGAACGTCAAACCTCCCCCCTTTGAAGGAGATCTGCAGGGTGCCGCGCAGTACGACAGTGTACTCATCGAACTCGGGGGTCTGCCCCGGTTCAACCCAGCCCGAAGGGCTTTGCATGTGGGCGATGCTCACAGCCTCAGAGCCGGTGTTCACGCGGCCGAAGAACTCTTCGATGATCTTTGGCTTGTTGCCTGCCGCTTTGATTTGCGTCGACGATCGAACGTGTGTGGGCATGTATGCCTCATTCGTAAGTGTGTTCGGAAATCTTTAGGTCGGGGAGCCAGCGATGGATCTGTTCGACGACCTCCCGCGGCGCCGTGAAATGGATTGCGTGCATGCCAAGCGCGGCTGCGGTATCGACATTGTCTTCCAAGTCGTCGAGGTAGATGCATTCCTCCGGCTCGATCGCGAGCTTCTCGAGCATGTTCCGATACGGGACCGGACCCGGCTTCAACGCGCCGACTTCGTAGGAGAGCGTCACCGCGTCAAAGAGCGGATAGATATCCGTCGGCACAATGACATGCTCAAAGTGCAGCGGGTTGGTATTGGAAAGCAACCCGAGCCGGTAGGAGAACTTGAGCTGCCGGATCAACTTCCGCGTAAACGGGATCGGCGTAAAGAACGACGACCAGTGACGGATGAACTCCTCCCGCTCCATACGGAGACCTGCCTTCTCCAGGAAGGCCGGGATGAACGCATCGGTCGACATCTTTCCGGACTCGTAGGAGACCATCAGGCCCTTCGTCCGCCCAATGCGTTCTTCGCCCGAGGACTCGCCGATGGCGTATGGCCGGACGGCCCTGACGAACGCCGGAGTGTCGACGGTGGAGATCACGTTGCCGTAATCGAACACAAACGCTTTAATCATTGCCCTCCATGCCTGCGCACGCAATCACCTTAGAACCACCGGCTCACGCTCCAGTTGGACCGCAAATTTCTCAAGGACACATTCCTGAATTCTCGAAGAAAGGGCAAGCAACTCCCTGGTGGTCGTCCCGCGGTTGACGAGAGCGAGCGCATGATTGTCAGATACCGCCGCACCGCCTGACCGGTATCCCTTCGGAAATCCCGCATGCTCGACAAGCCATGCAGCGGATACCTTCCAGCGATCGCCCGAGGGATACAACGGAATGTCCGCCCAGCGATTTCGTAAAACGCCCGCGGCTTCGGAGGATACGAACGGATTAGTGAAAAATGATCCGAGGGAACGACTGTTGGGGTCCTGCGGATCGATCACCATGGATTTCTTTTTCCGCAGATCAAGAACGGCGTCCCGGACGATGTTTAGCCCCTGAGAGCCTGACGGGACGGCTCCCGGACCTTGTCGACGCTCGAACTCCTTTTCCAGCTCCGCGTATGCGATCGTCGGCATACCTGTGTTTGAAAGCTGAAACGCCACAGCGATGACGATGAAACTGCCGGCTTCGGCTCCCTTGAATCTGCTGCTTCGATAGGAGAAACCGCATTCAGCATTCAGAAGGCGCCTCGTCTCCAGTGATGCGAGATCCAACACCTCGACGGCAACGATCGTTTCGGATACCTCCTGGCCATAGGCACCGACATTCTGAATCGGGGTCGCTCCGGTGGATCCGGGAATTCCGGAAAGACATTCAAGCCCGGCCAGGCCGCGATCCGCCGCGAATTGCACCACGCCATCCCAAGGTTCGCCCGCGGCAACGACGATGCGAGTCCATTCGGCATGGCTCGTTTCGCGGATCCCTCTCGTTTCAATATGCACGACAAGTCCGTCGAATCCGTCATCAGGCACAAGAGTATTGCTTCCCCCTCCCAGGACTGCGATCCGGAGGCCTTTTCGCCGTGCGAAGCGTATCGCCTCGACGATTTCATCGTCACTCCTGCACGCGACAAAATAGCGTGCAGCCCCGCCGAGGCCGATTGTCGTATATCCTGCGAGCGCGATGTTCTCCCGGATACGCGAGTGGAAATCGTTACCGGTGGGGAGGCTTGAATCCCCGGTTGGTGTCGTACCGTGAGTCATAAAAGATAATGTTGAAGGTCTTGTCTCTGAGCGTTCCTCCGGAGGGATACAGGTAGAACGGCTCGATCGTTTCCGTCACTTTGGTCGCCGGTTTGCCGTTTTCCGTGTAGAATTTCAGGAGATAGTACCCCAACTCGAATGGTGCGGACTCGATCTGGCGGAGAATATTTTCGTGCGAAAAGCGGAACAGCTCCTCTACCGGCCCGGGCATGGTTTCTCAACTCTGGCTGCGATGGACATGGTGAACCGATGCCTGGGCCGTGGGGAGGACAATCGTCTGGAGGATGTTCACATGGTGCGGGCGTGTTGCACAAAAGACTGCGATCTCTGCAATATCAGTCCCGGTGAGAGGCTTGATATTCTCGTAGGTCTTGGCAGCACGGGTCTCGTCCCCGTGAAATCGCACAACGCTGAACTCGGTCTCCACAAGCCCCGGGTCGATGCTCGATACGCGCACCGCAGTCCCCTGGAGATCCATCTTAAGGCCTTCGGTCAACGCCTTCACGGCGTGTTTGCTCGCGCAATAGACATTCCCTCCGGGATAGACCTGATGCCCGGCGATCGAACCGATGTTAATGATATGGCCGCGGTTTCGCTCGACCATCCCGGGGACGACCGCGCGGGAAACGTAGAGGAGGCCTTTCACATTGGTGTCCAGCATCTCCTCCCAATCGGAGAGTTTGCCCTCGTGGAGCTTGTCGAGTCCCCGGCTGAGTCCGGCATTGTTCAGGAGGATGTCGATCGCTCTCCATTCGGCCGGGAGATCACGGAAAAAGCGTTCCACGGCCGAGGGTTCCCGGACGTCGAGTTTGCCGGTAAACACCTTCGCGGATTGGTTCTCCCGGAGCGATTCAGCAAGGCGTTCGATCCGATCGATACGCCGCGCCGATAGAATCAGCGTGCATCCCAGTTTCGCGAATTCCACCGCGCACGCCTCGCCAATCCCCGAGGACGCTCCCGTGATGCAGACGATCTTCTTTCGTAGGTCTTCCATGAGCATGAACGTGTCGTTATTTGGCCAGCGGGAACTCCGGCGCAATATCAACCGGAATGCCGTTGAGTTTCTCCAGCACATGTTCCAGCGATGGGCCGATGACGGCGTAGCGGGCGAGGAGTTCCTTCGCGGCGTTGTAGTCGCCTTCGGCTTCGACGGTCATAATAATCCCCGTAAGGTCCCGCGCCGTCGATTTGATCTTTGTGAAGTCGACGGAGAACGTCGCGTCGCTTTGACTGTACGTGATTGCGCCGTGTTCCAGGAGATAATTGAACTGCAGCGCCATTCCTTTTCCGTGTGCCTCCGTGATGCCGAACCGGACGGATCGGAAGATCCCGGCCAGGTATGTCACATACATTTTCTGCTCCATCGTTCTCTCGAGAACGCCGGCGTCGATCAGGTATTGTAAGGCAAACAGGCCGGAGATGTCCGCCTTGGCTTCCTCCCACGATGAATAGAGGTCCTTCAATTCCTGGCGCACCGTTGTGGCGTTCCCTTTCACGACGATATTGTGCGGACCGAGACCGTGCATCAATTCGTGCGCAAGGATGTGGGTGAAGAACGGATCGAACGAAACGAGTGATCGCTGGGTCGAATCGAGCGCGATGTCCGCGATCGGTTTGAGGATCTGATTGAACTTGGCTTCCTGGACATTCCGGAGCATGACGCGCTTGCTTCCCTTCTCGCGAACGATACGGTCGTCGTTCGGGAGATTGAACGCTGCAGTCTGAACTCCGCTCTTTGCTTCACCGCCGATCGCCACCTCGTCGATGACCCGAATGGGAGCCATCGCCCCAAGGTGAGGGTTCCGGTATTTCGGATCGATGGGAAGACTGTTTTCGATCTCTTGCAGGTGGGAAGCGATCGAGGAGAGCTTCGCGGTCTCCGTTTCGTCCCGGATGCCGATGAACGCTTCGAAGGCAGCTTTATAATTGAAGAGTCCGTCCATGTACGTTTCATACGGCCCGATGGTCACGTCGATCGGACTGTCGAGGTCCATCCAGGCGAGGTCGGATTCGTAGTAGTCGTCCGTTCCGAAGGCTGCGGCCCGTTTGAGCAGAAAATCCCGGAGTGTCACGTTATCCGTCAGAGCGGCCGCCTTCCGGAGATGGTCGGCTGCCACCGCAAGGAGGTCCTTGTATTCCACACTGTACGGGACCATCGTCAGCGAACGGTCCGCTTTCCGTCGGATCGTGGTGAAGAAGCCGGTTGCCTTGTCCTTGTCCGCAGAGGAGAGTGTTGCGACCCATGTCTCGAATTCGTCTTTGCGCATGTCCTCGGGATAGTAGTTGGCGCCGAGGGGACGTTCCGGGACGCCGGGGACGAATGCCGAGTCATGATCAAGCTTCGACCAGGGCCCCATATTGATCTGGAAATATCGGAGCATGGCCTGACCCTCCGGAGACCGATCGGCGTTCAATGTCGCGAGGACTTTCGCGTTGCCGCTCCAGACCTGAATCAGGTACAGCGAATCCATGATCCCCGCAGCGCCGATCAGCTCGCGCAACGCGGCGCGGTTCCCTGCCGAGAGAGCAGTGGTATCGGCGGTGATCACGGTCGGGGCAAAGCGGTTGGTCAGTTGTGTCAATCGCGATTCCATGGCTTCCTTCCTGGAACATGAACAGAAGACGCAGAGGCCGGCGAACAGGAGTGCGGCGACGGAAGATCGTCTCATCAGGAGCTCCTTTCAAGGGAGGACAATTCTTGTTCGAGCTGTTTCATAATCGTCAGGAGCGGCATGTCGCGTTCACCGGCAAGGCGCCTGCACTCCTCATATTCGACCGCGAGGGCACGTACCCCGTCACGGATAATCGACTTCGCTTTGACGACGCCGAACGACGTGTTCACCGTAACAATCTCCCGGGGAAGCTTTTTCCTGTCGACATGGTGGATGCGGAGTCCGATGGTTGTGGTCTCGCGATAGATGCATTCCACGATCAGGTTGAGCGCCGAAGGGTCGGCGATGACAGAAAGAAGCATCCCCGGCCGCCCTTTTTTCATGACGACCGGGATGAGGTAGGCGTCGTGCGCGCCGCCTTTGAGGAGCTGGTCGATCAGGTGCGGATAAACCTGGGGATTCATGTCGTCGATATTCGTTTCGACGATGACGGACGAATCCTCCAGCATTGCGTGTCCGAGCGTGCCGATGACGACCCGGAGGAGGTTCGGGAGTTCAGCGATCTCCCGCGTCCCGGCGCCGTAGCCGACAGCAATAATCCGGAGTTCTTCATTCGTCAGAATGCCGCTCGACAGGGCCTTCACGATGGCAGCCCCTGTTGGCGTCGTCAGTTCATGGGGGACGTCGGTCAGCCGGACGGGATAGTCCCTGAGGATTTCCACCGTTGCCGGTGCGGGGGTGGGCATCGTGCCGTGCTGTGTTGTGATGAGGCCGCCGCTTCCGAGCTTGACCGGGGATGTGTACACTGCTTCGATGCCGAGTGTCTCCAGGCAGATTGCCGTCCCGACGATGTCGACAATGGAATCCAGCGCGCCAACTTCATGGAAGTGAACATGGTCGACGGGCGTATTGTGGACTTTCGCCTCGGCGTCGGCGATCACCTGGAAGATTTTCCGTGCTCGCTGCTTCGCACCGTCGCCGATCGCGCTCTTGTCGATGATCGCAATGATGTCGTGAAGGTGGCGGTGATACTTCGGCGGATCGGTGATCAGCACTTCAATATGGACTGCGTCGATTGCGCTACGGCGGACGCTCGTTCGTTCCAGACGGAAGCCGGGGAGGGAGAGCTTCTTCAATTCGTCGGTCAGTGTCTCGAATGACATCCCCGCGCTGACAAAGGCGCCGAGGGTCATATTGCCCGCAATGCCGCCGATGGTATCAAGATAGGCGATTTTCATTCTGTGCGATCACCCCCGAGATACGGTTCAATGTGCTTCAGCACTCGTTCAGTAGCGCCGGTATGGTGTTGGACGAACTCTGCTGCGCGGGCGCCGGCGTCCCTCCTCGCGCTCTCGTCTGTGAACAGCCGCAACAGCACCGCGGCGAGCTGCCGTGCATCGGCGATTACGAACGCGCCCCCCGCGTCGACGAGTGCTCCCGGTTCCTGTGAGTTCCGGTACCGCGGGCCGAACACGACCGGGATGCCATAGACGGCAGCCTCGAGCACGTTATGAATTCCCTGCCGGAAGCTTCCCCCAACGTACGCGACATGGGCCGAAGCGTACAGGACGAGGAGAATCCCAATGCTGTCGACGATCAGGACTTCTTCCCCCGCGTATTCATTCAGCGCGGAGAAACGCAGCGTGGACACCGAGCCGTTGAATCTCCGCTCAAGGTCCTCAATATGTTCAAGCGTCGGTTCATGCGGGACGACGACGAGCAGGAGGTTCGGGATCTGCTTCCGGATTTCAAGGAAGGCCGGGACGATGACTTCCTCATCTTCCGGCCAGCTGCTCCCGATGACGAGGACCCGCTTGCCGCGCACGACCGTTTCAGGGAGAAGATGACGCTTGCGGGCCTCGGCGCTCCGCGCGCACACCTGGTCATAGCGGGTGTCGCCGATCGCTTCCAGGTTTGAACCGTTGAGACCAAATTCGCGAAACGCCTTCACATCGTCATCAGAAACCGCCAGGATATCACCGATCGAACCGTAGAGATAGTGGTGAAAGTTCCTGACGAGCGGAAGGAGACGGGCACTGGTCGGGCGCATTGTCGCGTTGGCGACCATGGTCGGAATGGAACGATCCTGCAGTTCCCAGATCATGTTCGGCCAGACATCGTAGCGAACCATGACGGCAACGGTGGGCCGGATCAGATCAAGGTAGCGGCGGACTTTTCCGGGCGTGTCGAAGGGGAGATAGGTAATGACATCGGCGAGTTGATACTTGCGTGAATGATCGTATCCGGAAGGGGAGAAGAAACTCGCGATCACCTGGATCCCGGGTCTGCGGCGTTTCAGTTCGCTGATGATCGGTTTGGCCTGCTCGAACTCCCCGAGCGATGAAGCGTGAAACCATACGCGATCGCCGGGTCGCAGTTTCCGTACGCGATCCTCAAGATCATCAAACAGCGTGACCCTTCCCCGGATACCCCTGCGGACTTTCGGAATGATCAGTCCCAACGTGCGGAGGATGACCCAGAGCAGGGGGATAATAAGAGCAGTGTAAAGAATCTTCCAGAACGAGCGCATGAACAATCAGGAGATCGGTGAAGATGCGGAGACGGGCGGCAGATCCCGGCCGACGAGTTCGGTAACCGATTCAAGAACACGCTGCGGTGACAGGTCCAGCATGCACCGGAAGTGTCCCCGGGGACACTCCGATCGTCCGATATGCGAGCACGGTCGACAGGAGAGACCCGGATGTTCCACAACCCGGTGCCGTGTTCCCACGGGAAAGAACCCGAATTGACGGACCGTCGAGCCGAAGATCGCGACGACCGGTCTTTTCCTGGCCGACGCGATGTGCATCAGTCCCGAATCGTTCGTGATAACAATTCTGCAATAGTCCATGAGCGCAGCCGACTCCAGGAGAGTGCAGGTCCCTGAAACGTCCGCGATCGGGATGCGTGGTGATGCCTGCGCGATCATTGCGGAGATCCTGCGGCAACGTTCACGATCCTCCGGACCCCCGAAGAGGATCACCGGAGCGCCCCACTGCTGCACGAGGGAGATCGCAACGGACGCAAACCGTTCTTCGGGCCAGATTTTTGTGAAATGTCGTGCGGAAGGGCAGATGCCGATTGCACCGGCGCCGAGTGCGATGCCCGATGCGGCAAGCAGCGCGCGCGCCTTCTCGAGCGCGACCGGCGGGAGAAACAATTCGAGTTCGATCTCACCGTCTCCGCCGACAGGAGACGTCTCCAGATAGCGCTCGGCGACACTCGGGGCTCCTCCGAACAGAGAATAGACGTCACGCTTGCAACGAACCAGAATTGTCCGCGCGATAACGCGTTTATTTACCCTTCGCACTCCCCGCAACCCGAATGTCAGAAACCGGCTTCGCAGACTTCCATGAATATCGAGGATCGCATTATACCGTCGACGGCGAAGTTCGCGCCGCAGCTTGAGAAGATCCTTTATCCCGCCGTTGTTCGGGAATACCAGGACATCCGAGAGGTGCGGACTGTGCCGCACGAGATCCGCGTATGCTTCCTTGACGAGGAATTCCACCTGCGTTTGTGGGTGCCGTTGTCGGAGCGCACGGACCAACGGTGAAGAGAGGACAATGTCGCCGACGGAACTAAAGCGGATGACTAATGTTTTATATTGTGGATCGTGCATGCCGGCAAGTCAATGGTACCAATTTCCACCTGGAATTGCAATCCGGCGGCAGCGAGTTTCGACCTGCACACAGGTCAATCACGGTAAAGACGATGGTGAAGCAATGAGCAAACCACAGACACTGGGAGACCTGAAGGCCGCGGGATACAAAGTGGTCCCGGTGAAGGAAGAGATGCGGACCAACCTGATCGGGAGACTCCGAAAAAAGGAGAAACTCTTCCCCGGCATCATCGGTTACGACCAGACGGTCATCCCCGCGATCGTGAACGCGATCCTGGCCCGACATGACATCATTCTGCTCGGCTTGCGGGGCCAGGCAAAGACCAGGATTGTCCGGCAGCTCACATCGCTGCTTGATGAGGAGATCCCGATCGTCCGCGGGAGCGAGCTGAACGACAATCCCTTTGCACCCGTCAGCAAGTTCGCCGCCGACATCATCAAGGAACAGGGAGACGCGACGCCGATCGAATGGGTTCCCCGCTCCCGGCGCTATGGCGAAAAGCTCGCAACGCCGGACGTGACAATCGCGGACCTTATCGGCGACATCGATCCCATCAAGGCCGCCTCACAACGCCTCCACTATGCCCATGAGGGGGCAATCCATTTCGGGATCATCCCGCGGTGCAACAGGGGGATCTTCGCCATCAATGAGCTGCCGGACCTGCAGCCCCGCATCCAGGTCGGCCTCTTCAATATTCTCGAAGAAAAAGACATCCAGATCCGGGGATTCAATATCCGCATCCCTCTCGATGTCATGCTCGTGTTCACGGCGAACCCGGAGGACTACACCAACAGGGGCAATATCATCACACCGTTGAAGGACCGGATCGATTCGCAGATCCTGACCCACTACCCGCGGACCCTGGAAGATGCAATCAAAATCACCGAACAGGAAGCTGTAACCCGCCGCGAAGGAAAGACCGTGGTTGTGCCGACGTTCTTTAAAGAGATCATCGAACAGATTGCCTTCGAAGCGCGCAAGAGTGAGTACGTGGATCAGAAATCCGGCGTCAGTGCCCGGCTCACGATCTCCGCAATGGAAAACCTGATCAGCAATGCCGAACGAAGAGCAATTCTGCTCGGCGAGGACGTCATCGCGCCGAGAATTTGCGATCTGCCGCACGTGCTTCCGGGCCTCACGGGGAAGATGGAACTCGTCTTCGAAGGAGAACAGGAAGGCGCGGTAAAGGTCAGCAAAGCGCTCGTCGGCAAGGCGGTGCGCGAAGCGTTCAAACACTATTTCCCCGATCCTCTGAAGAAACGAACGAAGGCCGCGCACGAAAGTGGCCAGCAGCGTTCACAGGGCAACGATGACCCGGAGTACGGCCGCATTATCCAGTGGTTTGAATCGGGGAACAAGATTGAAGTCTCCGACGACATGCCGCGCGACGAGTACTTCAAGGAGCTTGACCGCGTCAGAGGCTTGAAGGAGTTGACGAAGAAACACATGCCGGCGTCCGACAACCCGGCGGAACTACCGTCGACGATGGAGTTCGTGCTCGACGGGCTGCATCAGAATTCGAAGATTGCCAAGGATGAAGTCGACCACGTGACCTCTTACAAGGATATGGTGGGGAGCATCTTCGTCGGCCAGGGAAAGATGTACGAGGAAGACTGATTGCGATGAGTTACCGGTATTCCCAATGGACACCGACGTCCCAGACGGACTCGCAGCGGCTCCAGCAAATGGTGTCGCTGTTCAGCTATCTGCTCGTCCAGACGAGCGGCGACGTCGAGGAGGCCATGGAGTGGTTGAAGCAACTTGCCCAGGAGTACGGCCTCTTCGATGAGAATCTCTCGATGGAAGACCTCATCAAGAAGATGAAGGAGATGGGGATCATCGAGGAGACGGAACTCGGAGTGCAGGTCACCCAACGCGGGATCCAGCGGATCCGGCAGGATGCCCTACGGGAGATCTTCACATCGCTCAAGCGTGCGCCCACAGGATCGCACGAAACACCGTACACCGGGAAGGGGGTCGACCGGCTGAGCGAGACCCGAAAATTCAATTTCGGCGACCAGCCGACGGACATCGATCTGACCTCCACGGTCACGAATGCGCTGAAGCGCGATGGCATTGATGAGTTCAATCTCAAGGAAGAAGACCTGGAGGTCTACGAGACGGAATATCAGACCTCCTGCGCAACCGTGCTGATGATTGACATCAGTCACAGCATGATTCTCTACGGGGAAGACCGCATCACGCCGGCGAAGCAGGTGGGTCTCGCGCTTTCCGAACTGATTATGACCCGGTTTCCGAAGGATTATCTCGCTCTCGTGACGTTCGGCGACGACGCGAAGCTTGTGAGCATGAATGAACTCCCGTTCCTGAGCGTCGGCCCGTATCACACGAACACCCGCGCGGGATTGCAGCTTGCGCGGAATCTGCTGCGCCGGAAGCCGAACGCCAACAAGCAGGTCTTCATGGTCACAGACGGAAAGCCGTCGGCGATCTTCGAAGAGAACGGCCGGCTTTACAAAAACTCGTTCGGGTTGGATCCGAAAATCGTTAACAAGACCCTCGATGAAGCCGTTGCCTGCCGTCGAGAGAAGGTTACGATCACGACCTTCATGGTCGCACGCGACCCATATCTTATCGACTTTGTGGAAGAGCTGACCAAGGCGAACCGCGGGAGGGCGTACTATTCTTCGCTCAACAAACTCGGCGAGTTTGTTTTCGTTGACTATATTCGCAACCGGAAGAAGCGGTTCTCCGGGCAATGACCCGGGTTGCGCAGAGTAAAAAAAACGCCTGCCGGGCTCCGTCTGAGCGAGCCGGCAGGCGATTGTTTTTGTGTTGAGTCTCCCCCCTCAGAAGGGGGAGGAAATCCGCAGATACAACCTTGCAGGTTCCGCGCGGTCAGTCCGCCACGCCGCACCTATCCTGAAATTCCCGTTCGAAGAACAGACCCCCAGACCGACATCTGATCGGAATTGTTCCCACTTCAATCCGCCGAACCCCCCGAACGGCGAGGCATCGATATCAATGTCCCGGACGAGACCTGCGTCGGTAAAGACGAAAAGATTGACATGACGGAAGATGAAGCTCGGCCAGAACGTAAGATCGGTGAGTGCACCGCCGTTGACAATGTACTCGGCGTTCACAAGGATCATCCTGTTCGCGCGAAGGTCGGACCCCGAGAATTCCTTATAGGCAAAACCCGGAAGGGAGCCGTACCCGCCGAGGGCGAAGGACCGCTGAAGGGGGAGCAATCCGTGAGCCGTTCCCAACCGCAGTCGCAGGCCGAATTGATCAAACCGCCCGAGAATGATCCGGCGGTGTGCGTCGACGATATATTGCTCAAACGAAAAGTCGCCGCCAATGCCCCGGCCGGCAAATTCCGCCGTGGTGTGAACGTCCCACCCCTCATGCACGAGCGGCGCATCGACCATGGTGCTGAAGCCGCCCCGGAGGGTGATGCTCCGGAGAACGCCGTCGTCGATTGCAGGATTCGGCCGGAACCATTTGTCCCCGCCGAAGATCGACCAGGTCACGCGGCTTTCCAGCGACGATTCCCGTTCCACCCGCATCGTCACCGACCCCTCAGCGAAGAGACCGTCATCCCTCAGATAGTAGGCTCCATGCACGGCGCCTCCGCGACGTTCGTACAGATCGCGGAAATCCTCCCGCATGAGAATTGCTGCCAGCGAGTTCTCCGTTGCGCCGATAAGCCACATGTCTTTCGAATCCGGATCGTCATACGCCTCGATGCCGACCTCGAGAAGTTGGGAGGGCGAATCGTTGACGGTAAATTGGCGCGCCAGTCCGAGATCGCCCCACCAGCGATGGACCTTGAAAGCATATCCCACCGAGCCATACGGAGCCAGCCCCCGTCCGTCATCCCAGTAGTATCGCTTTTCCGATCCGAGACCCAAATACAGTCCTTCCACGCGGTCGTACCGGAAAATCCCATCGGGGACTTTGGTACGCTCATCGAGCCATGAAACATTCCGTGGAATCCCAAACCGGGCGTACTTCGAGCCGTCATTTCGCTCGTGGTCATCCCACGACCAACGGTGCGACCGCCTGGTCGGGGCGAACGGCGGACTCATGATATCCCTGTCGGGAATCACGGAGTCCTTCCGGTCATTGAATTCCTCCGGGGATCGGAAGCCGTCAATTGCCCGGGTCAGAAAGTGATTGAATTCCGTTTCAAATCTTCCCCAGTATTCATCTTCCGTAGAATCCCCTTGTTTCGACTGGGCTTGAGCGAAAGCCGGGGAAGCGAGAGCAATTGCCAGGGAGGCAATCAATAACGATCGGCGTATCATGGGTGTACTCCTGGGATGGGCTATCAACTCTTAGATACGATAGGAGAAGGCGGAGGTTACGCTCTTGTCATGGGGCCTTGGAGCCCGGGCAAAGCAGTAAAAAACATGGCAACCGAGGCAGCCAAATTTTTTCCTGACGGAAATTGTCAGAATTCTATGCTATCGCAGCACCTCCCAGATGACCCGGCCCTCCCTCCCGGCCGGAAATTCGACACCGGTCGCTGCCGATAGCGTCGGCGCAAGATCGGCGGGGCTGACGTCCATCGTATACAGACCCGCTCGTATCGAAGGGCCCATGATGACAAGCGGAACATGCGTGTTGTACTGATAAGGATCACCGTGCGTTGTCCCTTCCCCGTCACCCTCGATGTAAAGTGGCTTGAGGACATAGAGCACATCGCCGCTTCTCTTCCTATAGAACGATTTCGAAACGCGGTCGTCCCATGGCTTCCCCCAATGGGCCGTTCGAGATGCCAGGTTCCATGCATCTGCAACACCAGCGGTGGATTGTAGTCTCTCAACAACGATATCCGCTGCTTTTGAGATGTCTGCATTTTTCCGGGAAAGAAGTGAGCGGTTGAAATAGATCTCGTGGTCGTTGATGGACGCAATCCACGTGTCATTCGGTGGAGCCGATCTGAACGCAGCGTTCATCGCAGCCTCGCACGATGCGCGCAAAGCGTCGGTCTGCACCCGTCCGGCATCCGCCCCGGGCGATCGGGATTTGACATACTCGGGGATCGGCGAAATCCCATGGTCGCTCGAGAGTGCAATCAGACAATGATTCAGACCTATGGTGCTGTCGACGAATGCGAACAACTGGCCGATGGTCCTATCTATCGCAACTGCCATTTCCAAGACCTCGTGGCTCTGCGGCCCGTACGCGTGTCCGACGTAATCCGTCGACGAATAACTGATGCAGAGCAAATCCGTTACGCCCCGCATCCCCAATCGTTCTTCGACTACTGCCCGTTCAGCAAGAGCGTTCAGAGGGAGAGCACCCAACGGGCTCGTCAATAATGCGTCGTAATACGAGGAAGTAATTCGAGCGCGATCAGTTCCGGTAATCCGGTGCGGGAATGTTCGGCCGAGACTGTCACGGTCAGCTTCGTACGGGGCGTCGTCACGGTCCAACTCCGCGAATGCGCTATCCGGCAAGGATTGTTGCCAAACGGATCCGAAATACTGGTTGACGATCCCTGATGCATTGAACCTGGCAACCCACTCCGGAAGCGCGTGCATGTAATATGACGAGCTCACAAAGACGGAGTCCTTCATCCAATACACCTGGCTCGGAAGCCGGCCCCCGAGAAGAATGGCGGCCCGGTCCTTGTTCGAAACGGAAATCACCTTCGATGTATATCCCGAGTGAAGTCGGAGCATGTCACCGAATGTGAACTGCAGAAGATTACGGGGGGACATCCCCTGCCCACTTGCACCGATAATGGTCGACTGATCATCTTCAACGCAGTACATTGCTTTGGCGTGCTTGCGGTCGTACCACGTATTTAAGATAATGCCGTTCATGTCGCCATAGGACCCGGTCAGCAAGACCGCGTGCCCCGGTCCAGTAGTGCAGTGAACGTGTCCATAGTTGGCATTGGCGCAGACCGCTCCATGATCGAGGAGCGTCGCGAGGCCGCCATGAAACCACGGTCGGAAGCGCGTGAGATATTCGTAGGGAAACTGGTCGAGGCTGATGACGATAATCAATTGAGGATTCGAGGCGAAGCAAAAACCAGGCATGACCAGGACAAGAAGGAGAAGGGCGATTGTGCGCATAGGATTCCGAAAGTTGACCGAATGTGGGAAAAGTACGCCAAAAACGTATCAGGAATCAACGCCTTAACAATTTCATATCAATCCAGACTTCGATAATCCCATTCTGTCATCATTCTTGCAACTCTTACCCATTTTGCGCATTTTTCTTGGTTGAATGTCGATTGATCAGCAATCCTATGATCCTGCTTATTCCAGCAATCGAAATCAAAGACAGCCGCTGCGTTCAGATGGTCCAGGGTGAGGAGGGCTTTTTCTACTCGGACGATCCGGTGGAAATGGCAAGACTCTGGCGACAGGAAAATGCAAAGTCGCTCCACGTCACTGATATCGACGGCAAACTGACAGGGCACCTCGTCAACGTGGACGTGATTCGACAGATGACGAACAGCGTGGACATCCCGATCGAGCTGGGCGGCGGGCTCCGGTCGTTTGAGAGTGTAAAGCAGGCATTCGACCTCGGCGTGTACCGTGTGCTGATAGGCTCGAAGCTGATCGACGATGAGGAAGAGGCCAGAAAAGTCCTTTCCACATACGGTGCCAGCAAACTCGTCCTCGGCATCGATGCCGTTGACGGCATGGTCGTCGTGTACGGGACGGGGGAGCCAACGGGAAAGGTCGCTCTGGAAGTTGCGCTCAAGGGGAAGGCACTCGGGTTCAAGAGACTTGTCTACACAAACGTGAGAAACGACGGGACATTCCGGGGAGTCAACATCGGCATCCTCCGCGAGTTGGCGGAAAAAACCGGCATGCGGATCACAGCCTCCGGAGGGCTGGGAGGATTGCATGACCTGCTGGCAATCCAGGAGCTTGAACCGCTGGGGGTGGATTCTGTGATCGTCGGACGAGCGCTCTACGAAAACAAGTTTTCCTGTCAGGGCTTATGGCGGCGGTGCGAGGCCGGGAAGTATCCTTTTACAGCGAAGGTGTGAAATGGCAAAAGTGGCGATCCTCCTCGGCAGCACGTCGGACCAGCCCGCGATGCAAGGGTGTCTCGACTACCTTGGTCACTTTGGCATTGAACACGAACTCCGTGTCATTTCCGCCCATCGGCAACCTGAGGAGTTGGCATCGTTTGTCAAGCAGGCCGAGGCGAACGGATTCTCCATCATCATCGCCGCAGCGGGTATGGCGGCACATCTGCCGGGAGTGGCGGCCGCGTATACTACGCTGCCGGTGATCGGCGTCCCCCTCGAAGGTTCGGCGCTCCACGGTGTGGACGCTCTGTACGCGATCGTTCAAATGCCGGCAGGGATTCCCGTGGCCACTCTTGCGATCGGCTCTGCGGGTGCGAAGAACGCCGCAGTCCTCGCCGCAGAAATCATTGCACTCAACGACAGCAGCCTGAAGGCGAAGCTCCAGGCGTTCCGGAAAAACGGAGCGAAGTTCTGACGAGCATTGTCCCCCGTTCCCCCCTTCCCCTTTGCGCGATGGGGAGAAAGGGAGAACGGGGGATCGCAAAGAGAATTGTTCACCCAGGGTATTCCGCCTTATGAAATTCGTTCTTGTCGGACATTTCTGTTTCGACGTCTTCCACTCCGGAGACGGGGCGGAGGAAGTACACCCCGGCGGCATCTATACAGCGGCTGCGATGCTCTCGTCGATCGCAGGAAAGAACGACACGATCGTCCCGGTGTGCGGCGTTGCGCGGGAAGATTTGTCCGGTGTCATCGAAACGTTCGAAAAGCTCCCGGGTGTCTCGACGGACGGATTCTACAAGATCGATGCCCTCACGAATCGCGTGCATATTTTTTCCGGGACCAACGGCGGGTCAATCACCTGCTCGAAGGACATCGCTCCTCCAATCCCGTTTGAACGGCTCCGGCGGCATGTCGCCTCTGACGGCATGCTCATCAACATGATCTCGGGGTTCGACATCGCGCTCGAAACGCTCGATCAGATCAGGATGCTCGCGCGAGAAGAGAAAACGGTCATCCATCTCGACTATCACAATCTGACGCTCGGGCTCAACGATCGCCACGAACGGTACCGCCGTCCGCTTGACACATGGAGACGATGGGCGTTCATGCTCGACACAGTCCAATTGAATGAAGAAGAAATCGGAGGGCTCGACGGCTCGACCGACGACGAAATGACCACGGTCGGCCACATGCTTACCCTCGGACCCAAAGGGGTTCTGGTAACGCGGGGATCCCGGGGTGTCACAGCCTATGTCGACAGTCAGAAGCATGTAACGCGTCACGACATCGACCCCGCCACCGTCGCTGATCCGGGCACAGTGGGCAACGGCGATCGGTTCGGGGCGGCATTTTTGTACGCGATGGTGACCGGCGGCAACGTTCTCGACGCTGCGCGCGCCGCAGTGTCATCGCTTTCCCAGGTTCTCAACCACAACTGAATCGTGTCCTATGCATCTCGCACTCATTGGTTACGGTCGAATGGGCCATGAGGTCGAGCACGTGGCCGAAGAAAAGGGGATCAAGGTTTCGAAGATTTTCGAAATCGGAGAAAACCAGCACGGTGTGGCTCTGACCAAGAGCGCACTCAAAGGTGTGGACGTGTGCATCGATTTCTCATCGCCGGAAAGCGCGTTCGAGAATATCAAGGCCGTTGCGGAGGCCGGAGTGAATATTGTCGTCGGCACGACCGGCTGGTACGACCGGCTCGAAGAGGTGCGCGGGCTGGTCAAGAAGAAGGGGATCGGATGCCTCTACGCGACGAACTTCTCGCTCGGCGTCAATCTCTTTCTGCAAATTGTGATGGATGCATCGCATCTATTTGACGCCTACAGTGACTACGATGTCGCTGTCAGCGAAGTGCATCATCAGGGAAAAGCGGACAGCCCGAGCGGGACCGCGCTCTCGATCGGGACGACGATTCTCAAGGAACTGCGAAGGAAGAACGAGATCCTCTCGGAGGCGAGCCACGGCGTCATCAAACCGAACCAGCTTCATGTCACTTCGACGCGTCTCGGCCACACGACCGGGAAGCACACGGTGGTTTTTGATTCCGAATCGGATTCGATCGAGTTGGTCCACACGGCGAAGAACCGGCGTGGGTTGGCGGTCGGCGCAGTTGTCGCCGCCGAGTGGTTGAAAGGGAAAAAAGGAATGTACACGATGCGAGATGTCCTGCATCCATAGCCCCGTCAACGGGGATCAATAGCCAGGAGGTCGGCAATTTGCCGTCTATGCAACGAACATTACTCTTTCAAGGAACTGCGACCGCACTTGTGACCCCGTTCAAGAAAGACGGGTCGGTCGATGAACAGTCGCTCAGAGAATTTGTGGATTTTCAAATCAAGGCCGGCGTCGAAGCGCTGGTTCCCGTCGGGAGCACCGGCGAAGGCGCCACGCTCTCGGAGAGCGAGCAGGCCTTCGTTATTGAGACGGTTGTGGATCAGGCGAACGGCCGTGTGCCGGTGATCGGGGGTGCCAGCAGCAACTCGACCAACCGTGCCGTTGCCCTTGCGAAACAGGTCAAGGAGTGCCGAGCGGATGGCATTCTGACCGTTGCCCCGTTTTACAACAAGCCGACACAGGAAGGCATGTACCAGCATTTCGGCGCGATCGCCGAAGCGGTGGAAATGCCGGTCATCATCTATAATGTGCCGGGAAGGACGGCGTCAAACATCGATCCGGCTACGGTCTTGCGCCTTGCAGCGGAAGTCCCGTTCATCGCCGGTATCAAGGAAGCCTCGGGAAACCTTGGGCAGATCATGCAGATCATCGAGGGACGGCCTGAAGGGTTCGGGGTCTGGTCGGGTGATGATAACCTGACCCTGCCGCTCGTTGCGGCAGGAGCGGACGGCATCATCTCGGTGGTGGCGAACGAAGTGCCCGAAGAGTTTTCGGAAATGGTGCGGCAGGCGCTGAAGGGGAGATTCACCCGGGCGCGCGAGATGCACTACCGCCTGTTGCCTCTGATGAATATCAACTTCGTCGAATCGAATCCGATTCCCGTCAAAGCCGCGCTTTCGATGATGGGCCTGGTCGAGGATCAACTCCGCCTCCCTCTGGTTTCGTTGACCGATGCGAACAGGACCAAGCTGGAGAAGGTCCTTCTCAATCTCGAATTGATCGTAAAGAAGTAAACTTCCGACAACAGGCCTATGGTACTTCAACAGGAAATTGAACAGCTCTTTGACGCCGGGGCAACGTCGCTCGACAAGGCGAAAGCGCTGAAAGCGTTCAACGAACTCCTCTTTTTTCTCGATCATGGAGAAATTCGCGCCGCCGATCGCGCGGGCGGCGAATGGCATGTGAATGCATGGGTGAAGAAAGGGATCCTGCTCGGTTTTCGCCTCGGCACGCTCGAGGATATGTCGGTCCATCCGCGACTCCGGTTCTTCGACAAGGGGACGTTTCCGCTGAAGAAGCTCTCCCTCCGCGACGAGGTCCGGATTGTCCCGGGCGGATCCTCGATCCGCGAAGGCGCGTTTGTCGCCCGCGGCGTCGTGTGTATGCCGCCGATGTACATCAACGTCGGCGCCTATGTGGACGAAGGAACGATGATCGATTCGCATGCCCTCGTGGGCTCCTGCGCGCAGGTCGGAAAGCGCGTGCATGTGAGCGCGGCGACACAGCTCGGCGGAGTCCTTGAACCGGTGGGCGCGCTTCCCGTGATCGTGGAAGATGATGTCTTCATCGGCGGCGGGTGCGGCATCTATGAGGGGACGATCATCAAACAGGGGGCGGTGATCGCATCGGGCGTGACACTCACCGGAGGGACTGCGGTGTACGATGTCGTGCGGAAAACCGTGTACCGGAAATCCGCCGGGCAACCCCTGGTGATCCCGGAACATGCCGTTGTCGTGCCCGGTAGCAGACCGATGGAAGGCGGCTGGGCCGCCGAACAGCGCCTCTCGATCAATACGCCGGTGATCGTCAAATACCGCGACGCGAAAACGGACGCGTCGACCGTCCTCGAAGGTGAGCTCCGATGAAGAGAATGATGATCATCGGTAGCAACGGACTTCTGGGCCAGAAGGTCGCCGAGTTGTGCATCCGGGGGTCGAACTATCAGCTCATGCTCTGCTCCATTGAACCCACTTCCCTGATCACCCTCCCGGACGTCCCGTATACGATGCTCGACATGACGGTGAAGAAGGAAGTCAAAGACGCCGTCACGTCGTTCGAACCGGATGTGATTGTCAATTGTGCCGCGATGACGAATGTCGACGCGTGCGAACGGGAGCGCGAGCTGGCGTGGAAGGTCAACGTGACAGGCCTCGAGAATATCATCGACGCCGCGAAACGGAAGAAGTCACGCATCGTCCACATCTCCAGCGACTATATATTCGACGGAAAGAAGGGGCCGTACGACGAAAATGAACGTCCGGAGCCGCTCAGCTACTACGGGAAGACGAAGCTTGCAGGCGAAAATGCGCTCCGTACATCCGAGCTGGAATACTTTATTGCGCGAACGATGGTCCTGTACGGGTACTCACCGGGGGTGAAGCTCAATTTCGCGCTCTGGCTTGTTCAAAGCCTCGATGCGGGAACACATGTTAAAGTCGTGGATGACCAGTTCGGGAATCCGACCCTGGTGGATGATCTGGCGTACGGCCTCCTCCGGGGAGTGGAACTGGGGAAATCGGGGATCTTCAATATCGCGGGGCGGGAAATTGTGACACGCTACGTGTTCGCTGTCCGGCTCGCCGAGAAATTCGGCCTCGACGCAGGGTTGATCAGCCCCGTGAAAACCGCGGATCTGAACCAACCCGCTCCCCGACCGTTGAACTCCGGATTGATTACCCTCAAGGCAGAAACAGAACTCGGCATCACACCGTCGAACGTCGAGGAAGGACTGACGATTCTCAAGAGTCAGATCAGCCGGACCCTCAAGCGCATGGACGACGAGAAGCCGTTGCCGGGGGTGCGCGGCGGGAAGCGGCGGGGAGCATGAGGAAAGCGAAGAGTAGGAAGTAGGATGTAAGACGTAGGAAGAAAGAGACGTTGGCTATTTCTCTGACCCCTGAAGCCTGAACCCTGACCCCACTGAAAGAACACAGACGATACTATGCTCGATATCAAACTACTGCGTGAACAGCCCGAGATTGTCAAGCAAGGTATTCGCAAGAAAGGTGAAGACGCCGCCCTTGTCGACCAGGTCTTGCAGCTGGATGAGCACCGGCGGGCGCTGATTCAGAAAACGGAGGCGCTGAAAAGCCGGAAGAACCAGGTCTCCGACCAGGTCGCGCGCATGAAGGCGAACAAAGAGGATACGTCGGAGATCATTGCCGAAATGCGCCGCGTCGCCGAAGAAATCAAATCGATCGATGAGGAACTAAAGACCACAGAAGAGAAGCAACGGTCAGTGCTGCTCACGATTCCGAACATTCCCCATGCGTCAGTACCCGCCGGCGCGAGCCCGGCCGACAATCAATCGATCGCGACGTGGGGGGAGCCTCCGGTGATCGATTTCCCTCCGAAGCCGCACTGGGAATTGATGGAGAAACTGGGGATCATCGATTTCCCCCGCGGGACGAAAATCACCGGGGCGGGATTCCCGGTGTTCGTGGGGAAAGGGGCACGACTCGAGCGGGCGCTCATCAATTTCTTCCTCGATGAGGCCGCCGCGCAGGGATATACCGAACTTCTTCCTCCTCTCGTGGTCAACGCTTCGAGCGCGATGGGCACCGGTCAGCTTCCTGACAAGGAAGACCAGATGTATGTCGTCGAACGCGATCAGTTCTATCTCGTGCCGACCGCTGAAGTCCCCGTCTCGAACTACTTTCGTGAGGAAATCCTTCCCGAATCAGCACTCCCCGTGCGATTCTGTGCGTATACGCCCTGTTTTCGCCGGGAAGCCGGCTCCTACGGTAAGGATGTGCGCGGATTGAACCGGGTTCACCAGTTCGACAAGGTGGAACTCGTCAAGTTGGTGCACCCGGACCGTTCGTATGACGAATTGGAGCTCCTGCGGCAGGACGGAGAACGCCTCCTTCGGAAACTCGCACTGCCCTATCGGGTGTTGTTAATGTGCTCGGCCGACCTGGGGTTCACCCAGGCAAAGAAGTATGATCTGGAAGTCTGGTCGCTGGGCCAGCAAAAGTGGCTTGAAGTGTCGTCCATCAGCAATTTCGAATCGTTCCAGGCCCGCAGAATGAACATCCGGTTCCGCCCGGCAGGCGGGGGGAAGCCGGAAATCGTCCACACGCTCAACGGGTCGGCGCTCGCGCTTCCGCGCATCATCGCCGCGATCATCGAGCAGTACCAGACGCCCGAAGGGAAGGTCATCGTTCCGAAAGTGCTGCATTCGTACACGGGATTCGAGGTGATAGGATAAGCAGTTGAAACCGCTCTTACGTTTACTTCCGTTCCTTGCGCGCTATAAGAGAACCCTGATCTGGGGCTTCATTACGGTGATCATGAGCAACATTTTCACCGTGGCGCAACCGTTCATCGTCGGGCGCGCAATCGACACCCTGAAGGCGGGTCTTGAGCTCCGGAAGATCGATTCCGCCGGGATCCTGCTGTACGCGGGGATCGTCATCGGGTGCTCCCTGATTGCCGGGGCATTTACCTTTCTCACGCGCCAGACGATCATCGTCAACTCGCGGCATGTGGAGTATGATCTCCGCAATGCCTTCCTCGAACATATCCAGAAACTTCCGCTCGCATTCTTCCAGCGTACGCCCACCGGCGATCTCATGGCGCTGGCGACCAACGATATCAGCGCGGTGAGAAACGTGCTTGGCCCCGGGATCATGTATCCCACCGACACCTTGATGACGTTCCTCATGGTTCTCGTCGTCATGCTCTCCCTCGATTGGCGGCTCACCCTGCTCTCGCTGATCCCGCTTCCCTTCGTGTCGTACGCGGTCTATAGGCTCGGGAAGCTTGTCCATGTCAAATTTGAAGAGCGGCAGAAGCAATATTCCGAGTTGACGACGCGTGCGCAGGAAAACCTCTCCGGCATCCGCGTGATCAAAGCCTATGTTCGCGAAGAGTTTGAGATCGCCCGCTTCCGCTCGATGAGTTGGGACTATCTGAAGAAGAACCTCGTCCTCGCGCGTGTGCAATCGATCATGTGGCCGCTCATGTTTCTGCTGGTCGGGTTCTCCATCGTGATCACGATGTATGTCGGCGGGCTCCAGGTCATCAGCGGGGTCCTTACGATCGGCACGCTCACAGCGTTCTTCGGATATCTGATCATGCTGATCTGGCCGATGATCGCCTTCGGCTGGGTCGTAAACATCCTCCAGCAGGGCGCGGCGTCGATGGCGAGGCTGGCAAGGATCTTCGATACGAAACCCGACATCACTGACGGGACGCTTGTCCGGTGGGACCACAAGGAGCTGAACGGCGCGGTGGAATTCCGCGACGTGGTCTTTGCGTATCCTGGAACAACGCAGCCGGCCCTGAAGGGCATCTCGCTGTCCATCCCGGCGGGAACGACCCTGGCGATCGTCGGGTATACCGGGTCCGGGAAAACGAGCCTGGTAAATCTCCTTCCGCGCCTCTACGATGTGACAAGTGGCAGCGTGCTCATCGATGGGATCGACGTCCGCCACTTCCCGCTCGACGTGCTCCGCCGGAACATCGGATGCGTCCCGCAAGAAACGTTTTTGTTTTCGGAATCGATCGCCGAAAATATCCGGTACGGTTCGAAGGAAGCCAACGACGATCGGCTGGCACATGCGGCGGACGTCGCGCAGATCGCGAAGGACGTCGGCGGGTTCCCAAAGGGGTTTGAAACCGTCCTCGGAGAACGCGGGATCACGCTGTCCGGCGGCCAAAAGCAGCGGACAAGCATTGCGCGCGCAGTGATCCGGAATCCGAAAATCCTTATCCTCGACGACGCACTTTCGTCAATCGATACCTATACCGAAGAGGAGATTCTTCAGCGGTTACGGAACGTCATGCGGGGCCGCACAAGCATCATCATCAGTCACCGCGTGTCGACGGTCAAAGATGCCGACAAGATTATTGTCCTCAATGAGGGGAAGATCGTGGAAGAGGGTACGCACGACGAACTCGTCGCCCTCGGCGGAATCTACGGAGAACTTCATCGAAAACAGTTGCTGGAAGAACAGCTGGAGAATCTTTCATAAGCCATGCAGGAAGAAGATATCCTCGGTAAAGCGTACGACGGTCGGCTGATGCGACGATTGCTGACCTACCTCCGGCCGTACCGGAAGTATGTCGCGGTTGCGATCGTGCTCAGCATCGTGGTCTCCGCAATGGAGGCCATCCGGCCGTATTTCGTCAAGGTCGCCGTCGATCAGGACATCGCGCACCACGATGGGCACGGTCTGCTGATGACGACCCTGCTCTTCCTCGGGCTGATGGTCTTCCGCGGCGTCATGCAGTATCTCAATACCTATCTTACGCAGTGGATCGGTCAGCGCACGATTTTCGATCTCCGGATGCAGGTCTTTACGCACCTGCAAAACCTGGGACTGCGGTTCTACGACCGGAACCCGATCGGGCGGCTGATTACCCGGGTGACAAACGACATCGAAGTGCTGAACGACATGTTCTCGTCCGGGATCGTCATGGTCTTCAGCGACGTCTTCACGATCGTCGGGATCCTGTACTTCATGTTCGCAATGAACTGGCAGCTCGCGTTTCTCTCGCTGAGCGTCCTGCCGTTCCTGTTCTACGGCACGTTCCTCTTCCGGAAGAAAGCACGGGGAGCGTATCGGGAGGTGAGGATCCAGATCGCACGGATCAACACCTTCATGCAGGAACATATCACAGGGATGACGGTGGATCAGTTGTTCAACCGCGAAGGGAAGGCGTTCGAAACATTCGACGGGATCAATGGCGCACACCGCGATGCGAACATCAAGTCGATCTTCTATTATGCGCTGTTCTATCCGGGCGTCGATCTGATCGGGGCGGTCGCCGTCGGGATCATCATCTGGTATTCCGGCATCGAATCGCTGGCCGGGCACGTGACGATCGGCACCGTGATGGCGTTCCTGCAGTTCAACGAGATGTTCTGGCGGCCGATCCGCGATCTTTCTGAAAAGTACAATATCATGCAGACCGCCATGGCGTCGTCCGAGCGGGTCTTCAGACTCCTCGACGATTCGACAATGATCCCGGATCCGGAGAACCCGGTTCACGTTTCAACCCTGAAGGGGGAGATTGAGTTTCGCAATGTCTGGTTTGCCTATAATTACAAACACGATGACCCGGAGAAGTCGGAGTGGGTCCTGAAGGACGTTTCGTTCTCGATCAAACCGGGCGAAACGATCGCCTTTGTCGGGCACACCGGGGCGGGGAAGACCTCGATCATCAGCCTGCTGAGCCGGTTCTACGACGTTCAGCGCGGCGAGATCCTGATCGACGGCATCAACATTAAGGAGATGCGGCAAGCGGATCTGCGGAAGCACATTGCGGTCGTTCTGCAGGATGTCTTTCTCTTCTCGGGCGATATCACCTCCAACATCGGCCTGGGAGACGAGACCATTCTTCCCGAACGGATCCGTGCATCCGCGAAGCTCGTCGGTGCGGATCGCTTTGTCGAGCAGCTCGACGGAGACTATCACGCCGAGGTCCGCGAGCGCGGGTCCACGCTTTCTGTGGGACAGAAGCAGCTGATCTCCTTTGCCCGGGCGCTCGCCTACCATCCGCAGATCCTGGTGCTTGACGAAGCGACGTCGAGCGTGGACACAGAGACCGAACAACTGATTCAGCGTGCGATAAGGACCCTGCTGCAGGGCCGGACGTCCATTGTGGTCGCGCACCGGCTGTCGACGATCCAGTCTGCGAACAAGATCATCGTCATGCACAAGGGTGAAGTCCGCGAGACCGGGACGCACCAACAGCTCCTTGCGCTCGGAGGGATCTATTCCACACTCTATCAACTGCAATACAAGGACCAGGAACTGGAGAACCGGAAGATCGCCAACCTTTCCGATTGAAGGACTGCAGACCGTTCGCCCCACCCACCACACTCCCGGAGGATTACCGATGCCCGCGCCCCCGCCCGATCACAAGAAGTTCATGACGCTGGAACGCCACATCATGGAGGGCGAACGCTCCCATCCTGAGGCGACCGGGGCATTCTCTGCAATCCTCTCGGGACTGTCACTGGCCGGAAAGCTCGTCTGGCGAGAAGTCACGAAAGCCGGGCTGGTGAACATCCTCGGCACCACCGACCGGATGAACATCAGCGGCGATATCGTCAAGAAGCTGGACGAGTTCGCCGACATCACGGTCTACAAGGCCATGGACCACGGAGGCCATCTCTGTGTCATGGCATCCGAGGAGAACGAAGACCTCCTGCAAATCCCAGACAACTACCCGCAGGGGAAATACGTTCTCCTCTATGACCCGCTCGATGGATCGGCGAACATCGATGCGAATGTAACCATCGGAACGATCTTCTCTCTTCTCCGCCGTGTCACCGACTCGGGAGTCGGGACGATGGCGGACGTCCTTCAGCCCGGGTACAACCAAGTGGCGGCCGGGTACGTGCTGTACGGCTCGAGCATGATGTTCGTCTACTGCACCGGTCACGGCGTTCACGGGTTCACCCTGGATCCTTCCGTGGGAGAATTCCTCCTGTCGCATGAGAACATCAAAATTCCAAAACGGGGAAGCATCTACAGTTGCAATGAAGGCAACTACGGCCGGTGGCCGAAACAGATGCAGCGCTATATCGACTACCTCAAGCAGGATGATCAATCAACAGGGCGGCCGTACTCCCTGCGATACGTGGGGTCGCTTGTGGCAGATGTCCACCGGACGCTCCTCTACGGGGGGATCTACTTCTATCCGGGAGACACCATTCATCCCGATGGCAAGCTTCGTTTGATGTATGAGAATAACCCCCTTGCCTTCATCATGGAGAATGCGGGCGGAGCGGCCATCAATGGTGCGCAGAGGACGCTCGAAATTCAGCCGACATCGCTGCACCAACGGTCGCAATTGTATATCGGAAGTGTAGATGAAGTCCGCCTCGTGCAGGATTTCCTGAACGGGACACGCTAGAGGCGATTTCCCCCGCAGTTGCGTCTTTTTGACGCGCCCCCTATATTTCGATAGACGCAAGAGCCGCCGCATTGAAAGGGCAGTGAGAGGTCCGGTTGGCCTGATGACGGGTGATCTGTGCCTGGATGCCGTCAAGGAGGTGCCCTATGAAGCGCGCACGTTATTTTCTCCCCTCCATCCTCCCCGTGACGCTGTTGCTCGTGATCGGCTTCATTGCCATTCACGCTCTCTCCTTCGCTGGTTCGCCGGGAAAGAGCGCCGATGCTCGACCGCAGGCCGCGGGGGCGGACAGCTCCGTTTCCTACCAGCCCTTTCTCGTTAACGATATTTTCAATTACTATGCGAACAACGGGGACGGATCGTTCAATCCGTATTCAGCCTCGCATGAGGGATTTGAATTCCGGCGGGGCCAAAACAAACATCTTGTCTATGAAGACGGGATCGTCTGGGGAGGACTCTGCGGCGCCGGGCGAGAACTCAAGGTGGGAGGATCGGCTTACAGGCACGGCATTCAACCGGGGAGAATCATCATGCCCGGAACAACGATGACGGCACCAATCGCCGATTCGCCTGCGAGTCCGCACAATCGAGTATACCGTGTTCGACCGGACGTGAGACCCGGAGGGGACACAAGCAGCTCGTTGGCGTCGATCGCTTCCGAAGAGCTTCCGTTCGTGAGTCGCTATCAGGCCACGTCTGCAAACCAGATCATGCTTCACTATTTGAAGGACTGGATCGATTGGCCCGCGGCGGAAGGCGCGCCGTTCACAGATGTCGACGGCGATGGAATCTACAATCCGTTTATCGATATCCCCGGAGAGCCTGGAGCTGCACAGACGCTATGGTACATTGCCAACGATGTGGACACCTCGCGTACCGGCGCGTTTGCCCAATCATCATCGATCGGCCTGGAGATGCAGAAGACAATCTGGGGATATCGAAGGAACATGGGAGCGCTGACGACGACGATCTTTACGCGGACGGTTCTCATTAACAGGAGTGGCGGGCCGATCGACAGCATGTTCATACTCCAGTTCACCGACCCTGACGTCGGTGATGGCGGAGATGATCTGGTGGGATGCGACACGACGTTGGATCTTGGCTATGCCTATAACGGTCAGGCCATCGATGCCATCTATGGCTCGACATGTCCTGCGGTGGGGTATGTTCTCCTGGAGGGCCCCCGTGTTGCCTCGCCCGGGAATTTCGCACTGTTTGAGCGTCACCGTATTCCCGGAGCGCGCAATCTTGGAATGACCTCATTTACATTTCCTCCCAACCGTTCAGTCTTTTGGGAGCCATCATTTCCCTTCGACACTCAAACATGGTACAACGTCTTGAACGGCCTCACCCTTGAAGCTGTGCCTTTTATCGATCCCATGACGAACAAGCCGACGAAGTTTTGCATGCCGGGAACGCCGGTTCCGAATAGCGATAGTGCCTGGACATGGGTTGACGGCAAATTTGGGCTGGTTCCTTCCGATCGATCCTTTTTCATGTCTTCCGGGCCTTTCGCAATGGCCGAGGGTGATACTCAGGAAGTCGTCATCGCTGTGCTTGGCGCGCAAGGAGCCGACCGAATCAATAGCATCGCGGTTCTGAAAGCCGGTGCCGCGAGCCTCCTTCAGGGCATTCCCGATTTGATTGCCGATGTGCCGGAGCGAACTCTCTCATCGGTACCGACGGATTTCGGTCTCTACCAGAACTATCCGAACCCGTTCAATCCGACGACGACTATTCAGTTCGTCGTGGGAGGAGTCGTCGCCCCGAGCGGAGCGTTTCGCAGCGGAGCCGAGGGGCCAACAACAGTGATCAGTGTATCCGTCCCGCCTATGGCGGGACGAGACCTCGTCTCGAACTCCGTTCGAGACGGGCAGTGGACAGGGAACAGTGAGGTTCGGCTGGACGTATTCGACATCCTCGGTCGCAAAGTGGCAACCCTCGCCGATGGCAAGTACCCCGCGGGGAAATATACGTTTGCCTTTGACGGGACAAACCTTGCAAGTGGCGTGTACCTTTATAGACTCACGGCAGGCTCCTCCTCTGCTGTACGGAAGATGTTGTTGATCCGTTGACGATTGATCTCCAAGTCTCCCGTTCTCCCCATCCTCCCCTTCGCGCGGTGGCGAGAGCGCTGGACAGTGGACAGGGACAGTGATGTTCGCCTGGTGGTCTACGACGTTCTCGGCCGCCAGGTGGCGATGCTGGCGAACGGGTGCTATCCAGCAGGGAGGTCCTCGTTCGTCGCCCGGAAAATGGCCCTGCTGAAATGACCTCTGCACTTGACACCGTCGCAACATTTCCTCATATTCCTACAGCAGAATGTTAAACGTTTGACATCGCTTCCGGTTCTCTCACGCTACCCCTCGCGTTCTCGCGATCGTCCATGTCCACTATCCATGATGTCGCCAAGAAAGCCGGCGTGTCCGTGATGACCGTTTCCCGGACGCTGAATAGCCCCGGGAAAGTCAGCCCGAAAACACGCAGGAAAATCTTCCGCGTCATGGAACTCCTCGGCTACGAGCCGAACCAGATCGCCCGATCCCTCGTCAAAAGCAAAACGCATACGCTCGGCATCGTTATGCCGGATATCAAGAACACCTTCTTCAACAGCTGGTTCAGGGAAGTCGAACAGGTCGCCCGGTCCGTCGGCTATAACCTCCTGCTCTGTAACACCGATGAGAACGCGGAGCATGAGCTCCAAAGCGTCCGGCTCATGCTCGGGCAACGGGTTGACGGCATTGTCCTCGTTCCCCACGCACGGGAGTCCATCCTCCCCATCCAGCGTTCGCAACGACCGTTTGTCCTCGTCGACCGCATCTTCGACAACATCGAAGCCGACGCGGTCTCGACCGATCATTATGCCGGTGCGTTCGCTGCCACCGACTATCTGACCGGCCTCGGCCATCGCGCGATCGCCGTCCTCCGCGGCCCGGGCGTCTTGTACCCCGACATCGAACGCTACCGGGGGTTTACTGATGCAATGAAGAAGCGAAAGATCATCGTTGACCCCGGCTTGGTCCGCAATTGCGAATTCCAGGAAGCCGTAGCCTACCAGACCACGAAGGACTTGCTCTCGTGGACGCCGGGGCCGACCGCGATCTTCTCGTTCAACAGTCTGATGACCATCGGGGTGATGAAGGCGCTCCGCGAACTCCGGCTGAAAATCCCCGACGATATCTCGATCGTGACCTATGACGAAATTCCGGGGCACTCCATCTTCACCCCTTCGATGACCTATGTCCAACAACCCATCGACATCCTCGGCCGCGAAGCAACGCGAATCATCCTCCAGCGCATCGAGCATGCAGGGAAAAAGGAGTTTGCCCGGATCCTCCTCCCGCCGACTCTCGTGATGGGGGAATCGTGCGCGAAACTGACGCACAAGCATGCACCGTTACCAACGAAACATTGAACCGGAGCAGTTCCTGTGAAACAAACCACCGCAACGCTCAAGCGCAGTATCATCGAAGCCGGCAAGCGGTCGTATGAACGCGGCTATATCGCGTCCAACGACGGCAATCTCAGCGCCCGCATCGACAAACGACGGTTCTTGATCACGCCGACCCGGATGAGCAAGGGATTTATGAAAGCGGAAGATCTCGTGATCGTTGACATCAACGGCGACGTTGTTTCCGGGAAACGCAAACCGTCCTCGGAAATGCATCTTCACCTGGCCATCTACAAGCACCGGCCGGATGTGAACAGCGTGTGCCACGCCCACCCGCCGTACGCGACGGCGTTCGCCGTCGCAGGACGATCCTTCGAATCACCCGTGCTCCCGGAGGTCGTCATCAACCTTGGAAGCGTGCCACTGGTCCCGTATGGGACGCCGGGGACCGAAGAATTCTTCGCTCCGCTCCTTCCCGTACTTTCCGCCTATGACGCTTTCCTCCTGGCAAACCATGGCGCCCTGACGGTCGGGACGGACGTCCAGAGCGCATACTATAAAATGGAAACACTGGAGCACTACGCACAGATCCTCTTCCTTGCGCAGTTGCTTGGGAATGTCACCACGCTGGACGATGAGAAGGTCAGGAAACTCGTCGCCTTGCGGGGAAATTTCGGCGCGCGTCAGGACCTCGGCATCCATCCGGCGTCCGGAAGGTAGAACTATCGCGGCCGTTTCCCCGACATCAACGGCCCCGGAATGTCGATCATGAAACAAAGCATTGTCGCAGGTGAGAAAACGAAAGACGCTAGAATGGCACATGAATCCCAAATGAATCCTCCAGTCCACCGGCTTCGGACGGCAGCTCCTAAAATCGGCATACGACCGGTAATCGATGGGCGGAGAAAAGGTGTCAGGGAATCTCTCGAACACCAGACGATGGCGATGGCGAAATCGGCCGCAGACCTCCTCACGAAGAACCTGCGGCATCCGAGCGGCCTGCCGGTCGAATGTGTCATTGCCGATACCTGCATCGGCGGAGTGGCGGAAGCAATCGACGCCTCCCGGAAATTCGCTCGTGAGGGAGTCGGCGTATCGATCTCGGTCACCCCGTGCTGGTGTTACGGGACAGAGGTCATGGATACGGACCCCCATATTCCGAAAGCCGTATGGGGATTCAACGGAACAGAACGCCCCGGTGCTGTCTACCTTGCTGCTGCTCTCGCAGGGTACACGCAAAAGGGGTTGCCCGCTTTCTCCATCTATGGAAACGAAGTCCAGGACACGGACGACGCGACAATCCCCGATGATGTCAAGCGGAAGCTCCTCCTCTTCAGTCGCGCGGCGCTCGCTGCGGCGAGCCTGAAAGAGAATTCCTACCTGTCGATCGGCTCCGTCTCGATGGGGATCGCCGGGTCGGTTGTCAACCCTGATTTCTTCCAGGACTACCTGGGGATGCGCAACGAGTATGTCGATATGAGCGAACTGACGCGCCGCATCGAGGAGGGGATCTTCGACAAGGGAGAATTCGATCGGGCACTTTCGTGGGTCAAGGCGCATTGCAAAGAAGGGGAAGACACCAACCACCCTTCGAAACAGCTTTCCCGTCAGCGGAAAGACCGCGACTGGGAAACCGTCGTCAAGATGGCCCTCATCGTCCGCGACCTCATGATCGGCAACCCCCAACTGCGGAACATGGGATATGAAGAAGAGTCTTTGGGCCACAACGCGCTGGTCTCGGGGTTCCAGGGACAGCGGCAGTGGACCGACCATTCCCCCAACGGCGACTTCCTCGAGGCCATGCTGAATTCGTCATTCGACTGGAACGGAATCCGGGAGCCGTTTCTGGTGGCAACGGAAAACGACAGTCTGAACGGCGCGACCATGGCGTTCGGACATCTCCTGACAGGTACGGCGCAGGTGTTCGCCGACGTGCGGACATACTGGAGTCCGGAGTCCGTGAAACGGGTGAGCGGCAAGACGCTCGCAGGACGGCCCGCAGCCGGCTTCATTCACCTCATCAATTCGGGTGCTGCTTCGCTGGACGCAACAGGCAGGCAACGGCGGGACGGTAAGCCGGCCATGAAGCCGTATTGGGAAATTTCCCCTGAGGAGGTTGATGCGTGCCTCGAAGCAACCCGATGGAGCCCTGCCGAACTCGAGTACTTCCGCGGCGGCGGGTACTCTTCGAACTTTCTTACCGTGGGAGAGATGCCGGTGACGATGATGCGCCTGAACCTCACGAAGGGACTCGGTCCCACGCTTCAGATCGCTGAAGGACACGCGGTGTCGATCCCTGACGAAGTGCATGCCGTTCTGAATCGGCGGACGAACCCGACGTGGCCGACAACGTGGTTCGTGCCCATCCTTACCGGGCACGGCGCTTTCGCCGATGTGTATTCGGTCATGGCGAACTGGGGGGCGAACCATAGTGCGTTCACGTACGGACATATCGGCGACGCCCTGATCACTCTCGCTTCCATGCTCCGGATCCCCGTGAACATGCACAACGTTCCCCTCGAAAAGATTTACCGGCCGAGTGCCTGGACCTCATTCGGCACCGCCGACCCCGAAGGTGCCGACTACCGGGCCTGCGCCGCCTTCGGCCCGCTGTACGGCAAATGACCCATGCTCCCGACTCGTCATATTGCCATCGACCTCGGCGCAGAAAGCGGACGCGTCTCAGTCGGGACGGTCCTCTCCGATGGGATCGCGATCGAAGAGGTCCACCGGTTTATCAATCCGCAACGAAGAGTCCTCGGGCATCTTCACTGGGATCTTCTCTACCTCTTTGAAGAAATCAAGAACGGCATTCGCGCCGCAGTGACCGACGGGAAGGGAACCATCGCCTCGATCGGTTTCGATACGTGGGGGGTGGACTTCGGCCTGCTCGGCAAGAACAACGAAATCCTCGGATTCCCTTTCGCGTATCGTGATGCGCGGACGGATAACATTCGGGAGGATGTGTTCCGTCATGTGACGCGCGAAGAGTTGTTTGCCGTGACCGGCATCCAGCCATTGCAAATCAATTCGCTGTTCCAGCTTTACGCCGTCGCCCAATCGAATGCGACAATTCTTGGGGCCTGCGATGCGTTGTTGTTCATGCCCGACCTGCTGAACCTCTTGTTCACGGGGAGGCGGTGTTCGGAATTCACGATCGCGTCGACGTCGCAGCTGCTCGACATCCAGCGGAAGGATTGGTCTCAGTCCATCATGGAACGGCTTGGGCTTCCCGCACGCATTCTGATGCCCCTCAAGCGTCCGGGTGAGGTGATCGGGACAGTCCTTCCGGAGATCGCCCGGGAAACAGGACTGGGGGAAGAGACGACGGTGGTCGCCGTTGGGAGTCACGATACGGCAAGTGCGGTCGCTGCCGTCCCTGCGTCAGGCAACCGCTGGGCGTTTCTGAGCTCCGGGACGTGGTCCCTGATCGGAATGGAAATCGAAGAAGCGCGACTTTCTCCCGAAGTCGATGTGAAAGGGTTTACCAATGAAGCGGGCGTCGGCGAGAAAACGCTTCTCCTCAAGAATGTCATGGGTCTGTGGCTTCTTCAGGAATGCCGGAAGGAATGGGAGAAACTCGGCGAGAACAAAACGTATGATGAACTCGTCGCAATGTCCACGGTTGCGGCGCCGTTCCGGAGCCTTATCAATCCCGATGACCCGTCGTTTCTTCATCCCGGGAGCATGAGCGAAGCGATTCGTAACTTCTGTCTCAGGGCAGGCCAGCCGGTCCCCAACACCCCAGGCGCGTTCGCGCGGTGCATTTTTGAAAGTCTCGCGCTGACCTATCGGCGCGTTCTCGATGATCTCGTTGCCCTCACCGGGCATTCGGTCGACATGCTGCACATCGTCGGCGGAGGTTCCCGGAACCCGGTGCTCAACCAGTGGACAGCCGATGCGTGCGGGATCCCCGTCCTGGCAGGACCAATGGAGGCAACCGCTCTGGGGAATATTATCGCGCAGGCGGTCGCCTATGGGAGTGTGAATTCATGGGATGAGGGAAGGCGACGGGTCCGCGCCTCGTTCCGGACGGAACGGTTCGAACCAAAACACCGGGAACGGTGGCTGGATCCCATGGCGGCGTCCCATATTCTCGGCTAACGAGGAATCATGAAGCGTGTCACGCTGTCCGGGCTGATCGTGACGCTGTTCATGCTCTGCTGGTCCCATCCGATCCATTCTCAGCAGAAAGACTCATCCATGAAACCGGAGAGCATCACCCGTCGCACCGGCAGCCTGATCAAGGTCCGGCCGGAATATGAGGAACGCTATCTGATTATCCACAAACACGTCTTTCCGGAAGTCCTCGACCGCATCCACGCATCGAACATCCGGAACTATACGATCTTCCTGTTGAACGGGATCCTTTTCTCCTACTACGAATACGTCGGTCCTGATTATGATGCCGACATGAAAGCGATCGGTGATACCGTCACCAAGGAATGGTGGAAATTGACCGACCCGATGCAGGAACCGCTCGCGACGCGGAAGCCGGGGGAATGGTGGGCAACGATGGATCCGGTCTTCGAAGCAAAGATACCGACCTCTCCGCAGGTTCACGTTGAGCGTATCGCATATGCCGCGGCGATTAAGCAGGACAGCACCGAACGCGTGAGCGCCTACTATCGCGAACACGGCGACGCACTCGTTCCATTCCTGCAGCGGTTTCATATCAGCAACGTCCATTGCTACACCTATGATGGAACCATGTACGTGTATGGTGAATACTCGGGCAGCGATGTGGCCAAGGATCTCCGATTGCTGAACCAGGAACAAGGCTGGCGGGAATGGAACATTGCATTGAACAGGTACCTTGATTCCCCGGTCCAACGAATGATGATTGCATTTCACACGGACTAGTGCCCGTCCAACTATTATTTGCCAGATCCCGACACAAAAAACGTGTCGGGATGCTCTCTCTATTCTTCCACAGTCAAGGCTTGCGTGCACATGAATGGATTGTCCGTCACTCTTCAGCATGCCCACTATGCCCACCTGAAAGAGGAAAAGTTTGAAGTCGCTGTCTTGCCGTGGGGAGCGACAGAGGCGCACAACTATCACCTCCCGTATGGGACCGACATCCTGGAAAGCCAGCGAATCGCCTCGGCTTCAGCGGATGTCGCTGCCAGTCTGGGAGCGAAAGTGATTGTCCTTCCGACGGTGCCGTTTGGCGTGAACACGGGACAACTGGATATCCCGTACACCATCAACATGAATCCGACAACCCAGTTTCACATCCTCAAAGATGTCGTCGCGTCGCTTGAGAAGCACGATGTCCCCAAACTTGTCGTTTTCAACAGTCATGGCGGAAACGACTTCCGGCAGATGATCCGCGAGCTGCAACCCGCAACGCCAATGTTCCTTTGCTCCGTGAATTGGTACCGGAGCCTCAACCTGAAAGAATATTTCGATGAGCCCGGCGACCACGCTGACGAAATGGAGACGAGTGTGATGCTCTACATTGCGCCGGACGACGTCCTGCCGTTGGACCGTGCGGGCGAAGGGAAGGAGAGGAAGCTCCGGATCGAGGCGTTCAGGGAAGGGTGGGCGTGGACGCCCCGACAATGGACGCAAGCCACGGCCGATACGGGGATCGGCAATCCCCGCTACGCATCGGTGGAAAAAGGGGCCAGATATTTCCAGGCTGTGACAGCGAAGGTGGGAAAGTTCCTCTTTGACCTGGCGAAGACGGGGATGGGGGAAATGTATGAGCAGGGAAGGTGAGGACGGGAGACAGGGGACAGGGGACAGGGGACAGTTTAGACAGGGGACAGGGGACAGTTGACAGGGGACAGTGGACAGTGGACAGGGGACAGGGGACAGGAGACAGTAGACAGTTGATAGGGAAGATTCAATAGAGAATTTGAACTTCTGGCAGCATCAAAAGTGAAAACAAGCGAGATCAAGGACATGTTGGGGAGGATTATGGTCAGAGAGAGGAGTTCCAACTCGAGATCGGTGAGCGCAGGAAAAGCAGTTCTCTTTTTCGCGTTCCTGGTGCTGTCACTCTTTTCTTTCGGGAATGCGCAGGAGATCAAGCCGCTCACCGTCGAATGGCTCAACGGCCCGGTCCCGGCGCAGTTGTCTTCGACGCCAAGCGTGAAATGGATCGCCGGTGACCGTTGTATTCTCTATGATCGGCAGAAACCGGCTAACGATCGCACCCTGGAATTTCTCGATCCCCGGTCGGGAGCGCGATCGCCAGCGGTGGACGCCTCGAAAGCACTGTCGTCCCTGAAATCTCTTCTCGGCGATTCGGCGCCGAAGTCCCTTTCCTATCCTCTCGAGATCGACGAATCAGGCCAACATGCGGTCTACCTGTTCAGCGAGGATATCTTTCTCCTGGACATTGCCACCTCGACGTTTTCCCGGTTGACGAACAGTCCGCAGGAGGAAAAGTGTGTGAGTTTTTCGCCGGACGGCAGGAGCATCGCGTTTGTGCGATCGAGCAATCTGTATAGCATCGACCTCGGGTCCGGGCAGGAAAAAGAATTGACACATGATGGGACCGATTCACTTCTGAACGGAACTTTGTCGTGGGTCTATTGGGAAGAGGTCTTCGGGAGACATGACACGGGATACTGGTGGTCAAACGACTCAAAGGCCATTGCCTACCTTCAAACCGATGAGTCGGGCGTGAGTGTTCAGCATTATGTCGACGTAAAACCCTGGACCCCGAGAGTGCTTACCCAGCGCTATCCAAAAGTGGGAGAGAAAAATCCCGGTGTGCGCGCGGGTATCGTCGAACTTTCCAGCCGCCAAACCCGCTGGATCGATCTCGCCGGGCATCCTTATGAGTATCTCGTCAGAGTGCAATGGCTTCCGGACAGCAAGAACGTAAGCCTGCAGACGATGAATCGACTCCAAACCGAGCTCACGCTCTTTTTCGCCGATCGGCAAACCGGTTCCACGAAGAACATTCTGACGGAAACCGATTCGACGTGGGTGAATATCATCGATGACCTCAGGTTCATTCATGATGGAAAGCAATTCCTCTGGGGATCAGAACGTGACGGCTACGAGCATCTCTATCTCTATAACATCGATGGATCATTGGTTCGCCGGTTGACGAACGGAGATTGGGCGCTTCGCGCGTCTGCCGGAGAGGTATTCTGGCTCAGCGGTGGTCTTGTAGGGGTCGATGAACGGAAGAACGAAGTCTATTTCACAGCACTGGAAAAGTCATCGATCGAACGTCAGCTCTACAAGATCGGACTCGATGGGCGTGGGATGGAGAGAATCACGCGTGAAGACGGGACGCACACGATTACCATGAGCCCGGACAGCCGGTACTATTTCGACAGGCATTCCACCGCCTCGTCCTTGCCGACGCTTACGCTGCATCAGTCAGACGGGAAAACGCTCTGGACAATCGGATCGCATGATCGGGTGGCTCTTGATACGCTCGGGCTCCAGTACCCCACCTTCTTCACCATCAAAGCGCGGGACGGCTTTCCGATGCCCGCGCAGATGATCCGTCCGGGCACTCTTGAGAAGGACCGCAAGTATCCCGTCATCTTCTATGTCTATAGCGGCCCGTCAGCTCCCGTCGTCGCCGACGGGTGGGAGCGCGATCTCTTGTGGAACAATCTCCTTCTGCAAAATGGGTACATCGTCGTGAGCTGCGACAACAGGAGCGCCACCGGCATCAGCAAGAACCTGGAGAACACCATCTATGAGCGGTTGTCCGGGGAAGTGGAGTTGAACGATCTTGTGGACGCGGTACGATGGGTGAAATCGTTGCCGTATGTCGATTCAACTAGGGTCGGTATTTGGGGATGGAGTGGCGGAGGATCCTGCACGCTGAACGGAATGACCCGATCCCGGGAATTCAAGGCAGGAATCGATGTCGCCGGCGTGACCGATTTCCGGTACTACGACACGAAGTTTGCAGAGCAATACATGAAGACGGAAGCCGAAAACAAGAGGGGGTTTGAAGAGAATGCCCTCGTCGGTCACGCGAAGGACCTTCACGGAAGGCTGCTCATTGTTCACGGCACCTACGATGACAACGTCCACATTCAAAACACGTGGGCGTTCATCGATGAGCTGATTAAAGCGAACACCCGCTTTGAGTTAATGATCTATCCCATGCGCATGCACGGGATCGCCGACAGGGCGGCAAGGGTGCATCTCTATAGCACGATGCTCGACTTTTGGAAACGGAATCTTTGATGCATCTCGTCTGCGGGGTCACCCTGAACGATGGCCTTACCATTGGATGCGTCGCCCGAGAATCATCTTCACAATCGTGTGATCCGTCGACTGCGTCAGCCCGAAACCGACACCGAAATTGAACTCCCAGTCGGGCGAAAAGTTGAGGTCGATTGCGGGGAAGAGCTGGTGTTGTTGCTCTTGCGCAGCGGAAAACCCGGTCACCGAACCGAGGTTTCCGTAGTATTCGATGCCGGCTGTGACGAAGGATGTGATGTCATAGCTGACCTTCACGTTCGGTGAGAATTGCACTGAGCCTTCCGTCCCTCCGTGGTCCAACGCCTTGTCGAGCGTCGGGTTGAGACTCACATAGAGGCGCCCGATCTGACGGTCGATGATTGGCCGGAGTTCGACCGACCAGGTGTCTTCTGAAAACTCACGCCGCTGATACCCCACTTCAGCCGAAAGGCTGACTCCCACCGGCCATTCCCATTCTTCCGGTACTCGCACGCGCGGCCTCACGTGACTCCCGACCCACTGATATCCACCGACGGTCGGAAGGCTCGTGAACAAATAGAATCCAACCTCGGCCCATGACGTGAGGCCCTGCGTGATTTCGAGAGTCTCGTGGATGGCGTGTTCCGTTGGAAGCAACCCGTTGGATCCGATTGTCGTGCCGAGCGCTGTGTAGTTGCTGTGAAGTTCGACCATCGTTGTCGCTGCCGGGACTGTCTCGGATCCGTAGACCTGGATTTCGTAGTTATCCTGCGCTCGTGCAGAACCTGACCACGTCAGCAGTACAATCACGCCGCCAACTATGACGAACGAATCTCGCATCGCCTTCTCTCCACCACGATCTGAATCAGACAATAAAGCAGAAATTGAGAAAGAATACATCGAAAGCAATCTTCCAGAAGCACGGATAAGCATTTGACTTTTTGCTGACAGCGCCTCCGCGGTAGATTGGTATATCTCAGACCGTTAGACAGCACGACAGTCCGTCGGTTTCACGTCCCGAACACCATCCGGAGGTTTTCATGAAGAAGCTCTTTCCTTTCGCCGCCATTCGGAGCGCATTCGCCGTCGACGCATGTAGTCAGGGCAATGACACGCATATGGATATCGCCACCAAACTCGGCATCCAGAGAGGCCACCAGAACTTCAATGATATGTACGGGCGGTTCTCCCTGGGGCGTCAATTTTGTTCTCGATGCAAGCGAGTAATGGTTGAAATCCTCTCCGAATATGCCAACATTGCCAGATATCGAACTCGCTTGTAGCTCAAGAGGAATCTGTATGCAATCACCGACGGGAGGGGAGAAGCCGTGTCTCGCGCCCTGTATGCGTTGCGGGAAGATGATTAAGGAGGATGATGACTTCTGTCCGCACTGTGGTACCCTTCGAGTCGACGATGCGAAATGCGTCAACCATCAGGCCGTCGACGCGGTGGGGGCGTGCGTCGTTTGCGGCAAATCCTTTTGCGCAATGTGTGGTGGATATTCCGTCGGCCGGTTTCATTGTAATCACCATGTGCCGTAGAAGATCTAATATTTTTCTTGTGTGAACTTGGTTCATACGATCAATCATCATAATAGACCGGAGATCAGACGGCAGCACTTGACTTTCGAAATTGCGTTCAGTAATTTCGACCAACGCGCTTTCATTCCTCATTCGTCATCATCCTTCCGTGAAAGGGAATCACTCCGACTCTTGAACGCTCTTTGTTTGCAGCGAACAGAATTCGTCGAGTGATTCTTCATCCCCTCGTGAATATACGGTGTTCGGCTCCCCATCATTCGCCGGACCGAGTGAAGTTTGCCCCGTCGTTCATTTACCTTTTGCGCGGAGGTCTTATGAAGAAGCTGATGAGATTCGTTCCTCTTGCCCTGATGCTCGTCGCTCAACTCTCGACGAGTCAAACGCTTCGCGTTGGAATTGGCGTGGGAGGGGCTGTTCTTAAGAGCCATACGATCTACACGGCAACGATCTCGGACAGGGGGTATGGGTTTGGCCCGGTCGAGCCTTCGTTCCAGGGAGTCGCAAAGGTGGCCCTGTCCTTCCAACGAATGAATGTTGTCGCTAGATTCTCCTTTGTGCCTCTCAGAGGAAACGGGTCGTCTGATTGGGTGAGTTATGCTGTTGCATTTCCCTTCGAATCTATGCCGCACACGGACACTCATGCAGATTTGACGAACGCTTCGATTGGAGTGGAGTGGTTCATCTTCAAGGAATCTTCAGGCCCACATCTCGGTTTGCGCGCGCTCCTGAGTCTTCTAAGCAACGTGAGATCCGAAAGTCGCGTCGTACAAACGACTGTGCTTCGACAGACATTCGACGGGTGGACTCAATTTGGCTTCGGGATTACAGGGGGAGTTGAGATTCCAGTGTACTCATCAATTGCGATTGATCTCGGCGGGCACTACAATTTCGATTGGCTCTTCGGTGGTCGGGACGGTGAACCCGGGCTGGATGCCTATGGCCTTGAAGCGAGTGTGCTTGTTACCGTGCTTTGAGTGAACATTGGAACACGGAGCCAGAGAGAGAATCGCATGAAACGCGTGACATCATAGATTCGTTATCCTGCTGCTTTGGTTCTATGGCATTAGTCTCTAGGGGAAGTCGCGAAATCTCCGGTGTTCTTTGGCGTTCGGGGTGGCGTAGTCTACTCGAACCCTTCGTTTCCGACTGGATACGTGGAGCATAGTCATCGTACGGGATTGACGCTCGGAGGAATGATCGGGTATCGATTGTCCGAGACGTTCGCGGTCACTCTCGAAGGAAATTATGTTCAGAAGGGCGCCAACGTTCTTGTGTTTCAGCAGTACAGCGAATCCTTATTCGCTGAAGTCCTGGAGTTCCCCCTCCTCCTTCAGGCAAGGGCGACGACGGGGTCACTTTCCTTTTATCTCGAAGGTGGTCCAGGTCTCGCCATGAAGCTCTGGGAGAGATACGATGCTAACCCCCACGTCACGCATACCGCCAACATCAGGGTCTTCTATTCAGACAATGAATGGGTTGCCGCGCTGGGTGCTGGCATGACGTATCGTGTGTTGGGGACGCTCTCCGTCTTCGTCTCAACCCGTTATACACGCGGATTAGGCGAAATGGATCGCATGCTCACCCAGCGAATGCAATCTTCGGAAGTGACGATATCGACGGGAGTGCTATTCAACCGGCGGTAGGCATGACCGCGACGTTCGCAGGTTAAGAAAGTGGTTGCCTAGGCTGCCATGTTTTTTTTCTGCCGAACTGCTTATCGAGCTACGGTGCCTCCACAATCACCAGCTCAAACGGTTGCACAGTGAGCCTGACTTCCGTGTGCGAAGGGAATTGGCGTTGACCCTCCGGCTTTGCGACCTCCACCGAGAGAAGCTTCCCATGAACCAACTCCTTCCAACCTGATTCGGGGAGCTCGCCCGGAAATTGCAGCGCTACGCTCGCCGGCTCGTCATTCATATTGTACAGCGCGTACTGCTTGGCTCCGTACAAGTACATCGCAACACCCCCCGGTCCGGCAAGCTGCATCCCGAGATCCTTTACGAATGGACGGCGTATCACGTTCAGAGCCTCGGTGGGCAGTCGGAGAAGATCGTAGGAATTGTCCGGCATGTTCAGGACGTAGATCGTCCCGTTCAGGTATTTCACCTCGAGAAGGATTCCGAACTCGTTGTCTTCCCGTACCAACGCAAGGTCACGAACGTACGGCCAGGTCGTTGTCTCAATAGCCGGGAAGACGAACGGCCGTTCCGATTTGAACACATGCTCGCTCCAGCCAAACCTCGACCTGAAGGTGGACGACGAGATCGTTTCTCCCCCCTCCATGATGTTGAGGGTGTTCTTGAACTCCGTGTTCCCCAGCTTCTTCCAGAGCGACCATGTCATGGCTACGTCATGACCGTTCCGAAGCCGGGTGATCATTTTGTCGGCCAGACCCGGGTCCCGGAGCGAATGCTCGGTGAAGATCGCCGTCTGTGCAGTATCCGGGAACTGTGCAACAGGTTCGAGCGGGATCCCCGCCATGCCGAGGTAGCCGAAAATGTTGTACTCTCCGGTCGAACCGTACGGAAGATAGATCGGAACACCGCGGGAGTCTCCCTTCAGCAACCCCGCCACTCTGTCGAACTCCGGAAGCATCTCTCTGAAATGCGGATACACGTCGCTCGACGGGCCCGTATGATAGAGCTGTCCGGCACACCAGAGGATAATCTCCGGGGTCCGCGCGAGCACGGCCTGCCAAACCTGCGCAACGTAATCGTTGTCCTGCCCCTTCATGTCATAGTTGTCCAGCCAGGAACCAACCCATTTCTTCGGTTCGACCGACGGCCACCACTTCTGAAAGATATATCCGCTGTAGATCGGGATATGCTGATCGTGAACAGCGCGCGTTCGCGTCTCGATTCCAACCGCCATCCCGTCGAACTGCCGGGTCTCACCGTACACGTCATAACCGTTCAGTCGATGTCCTTCATACCAGTTAGGGTATTTGATGATGATCTTGATCCCCGGATGAACCTTCTTTGCTGGTTCGATGATGTACTTTTCTGACTGCTGGAGGAGGAGCTTCGTCCGGTAGTCGGCCCAGCTCATTGTTCCCCGAGCTGCGACGCATTTCTCGCAGGTGCAGGTCGTGAAGAGCCAATCATCGAGAATGAACTCGTCAAAGACCTGCGCAAGGGCGCGAGACCGGCGTTCAAGAAGCGCGAGATCGTCGGCATTGTTATAGCACATCGGACCCCCGGGGACGGTCGGAACCATGGCCCCCGAGACCTTCACGCCAAGCGAACGGAAAAAGTCCGCCGCGCTCTTCATCACATTGACGTTGACTTCGCCCTCGCTGGAGCATTCAAGGTACACATGACCGGCTTTGATCGGCTCAAAGTATGCCGTGACCTCTCTCCTCGTCGCCGAGTCGGCGAGAAGATGCTCGATGTCAGGATAGGTGAAGTAGATTGCGTACTTGAGGTTCTGCCAGGACGAGGCCGGTGCATTTGCGGCGGCTCTCGAGGGGCTCTGCGCAACAAGGGCACTCGTGCCGAAGAACACAGTGAACAGCACGAACAACACCGTGCGGATGGATCGAGACGGGACTGACATTGCTCTTTCTCCTTGTTTTTGCCGTTGGGCTGTCGGCATCAGTTGAACAATAGGGGCGCGAACTCGTACAGATAGGTTCGCCAGTTGATCCAGGTATGTGCTCCCGGCGATTCATGAAACTCGACATCAAACCCGTGACTCTTCAACAGGTCAACCGTTTTCCGGGAGATGGAAAGAAGAAAATCGTCTTTGCCTGTCGCAAACCACAGATGCCGGAGACCTTTTTTCAGGGCGCCATTATCGAGCATCATGCGGTTGCGTTCTTCCCACGAGGGGCCCTGCGGAGCGTTCCCGAGGTTGACGCCTCCGAGCTCGAAGATGCCCGAACTGAAGACGCCGATGGATGAATAGTCGGCAAGGTTCGGAATTCCGATATTCAATGCCTGCGCTCCTCCCATCGAGAGGCCGGCAATCGCGCGATGCTGTCTGTCGGCATAAACGCGGTAGTGAGATTCGATGTACGGTCTGATATCGGCCATAAAGTCCTCGATAAATTCATCCCGCGTCGTCGGGGTCGACCTCCGGCCGAAAGAAAAAGGGCCCGTATGGCCTGCCGGCATAACGACGATCATCGGCACGGCACTGCCCGCGGCGATCAGATTATCGAGGATGAATCCGGCCCGACCGACCGTTGACCAGGAATCATCGCAGTCATACGCACCGTGGAGTAGGTAGAATACGGGATATTTCCCGCTTCCCAACTCGTAGCCCGGAGGCGTGTAGACATGCATCCGTCTGAATCGCTGCAGCGAATGAGAGTAGTAGGTAACTGCTGCAACGGCACCATGCGGGACGTCCTTGGTTTCCATGAAGTCCACGCCGGGGACATAGACCAGACTCCACGCATTTTCGTTGGACTCGCTGAGCGATGGGTTACGGGGATCCAGGACCGGCAGGCTGTCGACGATGAATGTGTAGCGGTATGCACCCGGTTCGACCGGTCCGATTGTCGCCTTCCAGACCCCGTCCGTTTGCTTCGACATCAATTGTTTCCGGAGTGCGTCGGGGATGTCGGTTCCCCCGATGTGAATCTCTCTGGCATTCGGCGCGTAGATTTGGAAGGTCACCATTCCACCGGCGCCAACTGAGGGTGAATGAAGAGTATCGCCCGGATTCAGATTCCGGTTCTGGGCGGATGACACGGCGACAAGACAAAAGAGGAGTCCAAGGATCATCTGCCATTGCTTTATCATCGGTAGTCTCCCAGGAATCATCGCTGCGGCACGAAGCTCACTGACATCGTTCGAACGGTGTGCATTGCGTGCGGTATTGAAAGTTCTTGAATGTATGCGTATACTCGGCGGCAGGGCATTCGTATTCTCCCCCGTTCATCTTCCATCCATCATACTCAGGAATCACACCGATGCAACGAAGAGATTTTCTCGCTACACTTCCGGCCGTAGCGGCAGGGCTCGGGGCCCCAGCGGCGTTTCAGGAAAGGGAGATGAATTCCTTGTTCGATGACGACACACAGAAGAACAATAAACTTTTGGACAAAGTAAAGCTCGCGATGCTTTCCCTCCAGCGGGCGACGTGGGAGCAGGGAGTCGCCATGCAGGCGGTGCTCGAACTGGGAGAGACGGATCTGGTGATCCTGATGGCGAAGGACGCCGTCCTCCGGCAGTCTCAGGATGGACGACTGGCGATGCTCGGCGAGGAGTTTGCGCTGAGCGATGCGGCGTGTCCGGGCGAGGCGGTACTCTGGGCAGCGAAGAAGACGGGCGATCCGGTCCTGCAGGCCGGCTTCGAGAAGATGCTCGAGTATGTGTTACACAAAGCTCCTCGGACAAAAGAGGGGATCCTCTATCACTTCACCAACATCCCGCAGATTTGGAGCGATATCCTCTACATGCTTCCTCCGTTCCTTGCGGTGGCGGGGGAGTACGCCGAGGCAATCAAGCAGATCGAGGGAGAACGCGCCCATCTCTGGAATCCGGACAAAAAGCTTCTGTCGCACATGTGGGACAACGACAAGCAGGAGCTCGTGCGGAAGGACTGCTGGGGGGTCGGGAACGGTTGGGCTGCAGCCGGTCTCACCAGGGTCATTCATCTCCTCCCCGCGTCGATGAAGGACGATCGGGCGCGACTCGTCGGATACGCGAAAGACATCCTGGACGGCTGCATCGCGCATCAGCGGACCGACGGATTGTTCCACAACATTGTTGATGACCCCCGATCGTTTGTCGAGACGAACCTTGCCCAGATGTTCGCCTACTCTTCGTATCGGGGGATCAAAGCGGGATGGCTCGATGCGAGCTACAAAGTCCCGGCGGACCGGATGCGTGCTGCTGCGCATTCAAAGGTTGACGGCCTCGGACTGGTGCAGGGAGTCTGCGGCTCGCCGGAGTTCGATCATCCCGGGACTGCCACCGAAGGCCAGGCGTTCTTCCTGATGATGGAAGCGGCGTATGCCGATCTGATGGCATGAGAGCACACATCCTCCAGCACGTTCCATTCGAAGGTCCCGGGCGCATCGAAGCATGGCTTGATGCGGCGGGATGGAAAAAGACACGAACGCGATTCTTTGAGTCGTCGCGGTTGCCGGCTCCCCGCGAGGTTGATCTCGTCATTGTTATGGGAGGGCCGATGAGCGTCAACGACGAAAGTGAGATCCCGTGGCTCGTTCAGGAGAAAGCATTCCTCCGTCAATCTATCGAGGCGGGAACAGCAGTGCTGGGGATTTGCCTCGGAGCCCAATTGATTGCCAGTGCGATGGGGGCGACGGTGAGAAGAAACGCGCACAAGGAAATCGGCTGGTTTCCTGTTGAGGGAGTCTCTCGGGATGCTTCATGTTTTCGCTTCCCGCAGTCAACGGAGGTCTTTCACTGGCACGGGGAAACGTTCGACCTGCCGGCCGGGGCGAAGCACATTGCGAGAAGCAAGGCATGCGAGAATCAAGGAGTCCAGATCGGGAAATCGGTCATCGGCCTTCAATTCCATCTTGAGGCCACGCCGGAGTCCCTGCGGGATCTCGTGGCGAACTGTCGTTCGGAGCTGGTGCCATCCCCGTATGTTCAATCTGATACGAGGATCCTCGAAGAGGCACCCCGAAAGTGCCCTGCGGCGAATGCACTCCTCGGTGAAGTACTCTCCTATCTGACCGGCGGGGCCACGAGTCGATAATCACGTACAAAATGGAGATGGAAGGTACTCCATTAATCTTCCGTCCGATGAATCCCGCGCCGCTCGAATCCGTACATAATACACAACCCAATTTGTTTCCCACTTGCTGCTTCCAATGTTCCAGCGCCTTCGACAGTTTCGATTCACGCCCGAGATTCTGATCATTCTTGGGTTCGCGATCGTCAAGATCCTTTTCCACCTGCTGCTCCCCGAGTACGGCTATCACCGGGACGAGATGTACTACGTTGCCATTGCAGACGGATTTTCGTTCTCGAATTGGGATATGCCACCCGGTTCGGTCCTCTATTTGAAACTCTTTCTCGTCCTATTCGGGCATACTCTGAAAGTGGTCCATCTTGCAGCCGCTGTATGCGGTGCCATCGTGATGGTGTTCGGATGCCTCATCGCAAAAGAGCTGGGCGGCAAGCGGTACGCAATGACCCTGACCGGCACGGTTCTCCTGTTCTCCGGGCTTATCATTTTCGGGTCGCTGTACAGCTACGACGACTTGAGCTTCGTTCTCTGGGCAGCAGTCTTCTATCTTCTTGTGAAGATGCTGAAGGGTGCCGATCAACGCCTCTGGCTGGTCGCGGGTGTGTTGATGGGGATCGGGATGCTCACCAAATTGACGATCCTCTTCCTGGGCTTCTCGATCTTCGTAACGCTCTGGCTCGTCCCGCAGCGCGCGTGGTACAAAACTCGCTGGATCTGGCTGGGAGGTGTGATCGCGCTCCTGTGCGGTATCCCGTATATGTACTGGCAGGCGACGCACGACTGGTACTTTCTGTCGTACGCAGCGAACTATGCAGGGAGGACGACGCACACTTCGCCTGTCATGGACTTCCTCTGGAATCAGCTTCTGCCCAACAACCCTGTGTTGTTCCCTGTCTGGCTAACGGGCCTGCTCGTGCTGCTTTTCAAACGTGAATGGAAGGCATACCGGTTTTTCGGCTACTGCTATATTGTTCTGTGCGTTACATTGTTCATCCTCGCCGGGCAGTTCTATTTTGTGATCCCGATGTACGCTGTTCTTCTTGCCGCCGGATCAGTACAGCTTGAGCGATGGATTGAAGGTATTGCGAAGAGTGGTCGGCGAGTCGCCGCGAAGATTGCCCTCCCGGTGTTCGTCGTGCTGCTGAGTGTGCCGACACTGCCCTTCGCCGTGCCGATGCTCACTGCCGATCAACTTATCCGCTACTTGCGGCCGGTCGGTGTCACCGCAGGGGTGAAAACCGAGGACCGGCGTGTTGCGGATCTTCCGCAACACATGGCTGATCGATTCGGGTGGGACGACATGGCGCGCGACGTCGCTGCCGTCTATCACGAAGTGGGAGGCGGATCGAGCGATACGGTGGGTGTCACGACCGGCAACTGGGGCGAAGCGTCGGCCATCCACGTGTACCGGAAAGAGTTCGACCTGCCGGAGCCAACGACCGGCGACGGCTGGTTCTACTTCGATGCCATGCAACACGCGAAATTCAAGCGAAGTTATGTTGCCATCGGAGTTTCACGCCTGCAACTGCAGTCGCTCTTTGCGCATGTGGAGCGGAAGGCAGTGTTCACCAATCCGCACTGCATGCCGGACGAGAACAATAACTCCATCTTCTTCTGTAGTGGCCCCACGGTGGACCTCAGGAAGTATTGGAGGGTCATGTACAGGATGGACCCCGGCTTTGCGGAAGTATTGCGGCGGGACGGCGTTGACCGGGCAGTGGAATACTATCATGCGCAACGGAGGCAGGACAGCAGCACGGTGCTGTTCGCCGAGCGACAGATGAACGCGCTCGGATATCAATACCTGAATCAGAAGAAGGTGAAGGAAGCGTTGGAGTTGTTTGCGCTGAACATCGAAGCCTATCCGCATTCGTTCAATGTCTACGACAGCTATGCCGCAGCGCTGATGGCCGACCATCAGTATCTGCTTGCCAGGCAGAACTACGAGCGCTCGCTGGAGCTGAACCCGGTGAACGAGAATGGGCGAAAGAAGCTGGAGGAACTTCGCGTGCTGAAATGAAGCGATACGAATTGCTCCCTCGAGGTCTTTGGCCTCGATGGTGAAAACCCCTCCGGTGAGCTCCTTCGATTCCACGAACGGACCGTCGGTTGGCCCCCTACGGAGTCATCATCTTCGTTGCCAGTTGATAGCAGAAGTCATCGAGGTTGGCCTCGTTCGTGTTCGCAAGGAGAATAATAGTCAGATCCTTGTTGAGGGTGTGAAACAGCATCGCCTGTGCACCCATTATGGCGCCGGGTCGTTTCATTGCGTGGTATTTGACATCGCCAGCCTGATATTCATAGATCCAGACTCCGTAGCCATAATCGTGGAGCCCGGGAGTGAGCATGCGGGTGAGGGATTCGGGCTTGAGCAGTGTTCCGTCGAACAACGCCGCGGTAAATTTCAGGAGGTCGGTTGCAGTGGAATAGATGCCGCCTGCGGCGTACCAGTTCTCGGGATATTGGGGGAGGTCATTGATGAGCTCGCTGGAACTGTCCCGCAGGTAATAGGTCGGAGCCAATCCTGCGATGATCTGGCGTTGATATGTCATGCCTGATTCATTCATTTCCAGCGGAGCGAGGATTCGGTCCTTCAGTTCTTCATCGAACGATTTGCCCGTAATCCGCTCAATCACTTTCCCCAGAATGATGTAGTCTCCGTTATCGTAGTCAAACACCTTTCCCGGTTTGTGGACGAGCTTTCCGCTGGCGTATTTTGCGAGGATCTCATCCGAGCTATGAGGAAGTTGATACAGTTCAACACCTTTCGTCGCCGCCTCTTCATACGACCGCACCTTGTCCATATTGTCGATCCCCGACGTATGGTTCAGGAGGTTTTCGATGGTTACGCGGTCGGCCCCTTCGCCCGCGTAGTCCGGCAGGTACGTTCTGATGGTCTTGTGGAGATCGATCTTCCCCTCGTCGCACAGTTGCAGGACAAGAACCGCGGTGAACGCTTTGGTGACGGAAGCGATTTTGAACTTCGTGGTGTTTGTCATCGGCACCGCAAAGGGACGATCTGCTAATCCAAAACTCTGTTGGAGCACCGTGTTGCGGCCGCGGGCTATCAAAACCGTCCCGTTGAAATCATGTTTCTTTGCATAATCAATGACGAAACCGTCTATCGGTTGATGCTGGCCGATCGCACCGTGGACTGAGACGAGAAGAACGATAGCAACGATCCAGAGTCTGCTCATGAACGTCCCTCGAGAAGAATATTGCGTTTACTCCCGTCCTCTTTGGACGCGGACTACGGCGTTTATGTTGCAGATCGTATTGACAATCGATCGCATGCCTGGATTTGCTGAGATCCGGGATTCCCTCCAAATTCCAAACTCGGGCAAATCCTCTCCGATGACAGAAAAAAGGGAAGCAAATCCAAAGAACACCCCGCCGGATGGGTATGGCGCGGTTAAGGTCACGGTTCAGATATTCTTTATCTTGATAATACCATCGAGCGAACCTGAGTTAAAGTACCCGCGAGTATTCGACAATAGTACACGCCGGATGCCAGATTGCTCGCATTGAAGTGGACTTCGTGGTTGCCCGCATCAATTTCTCCCCGGACGAGCTCGGCGACTTTCTCACCGAGCAGGTTGTAGATGGTGAGTTTCACGTTAGCGCGGTGTGTCAGACTGAAGCGGATCGTCGTTGAAGGGTTGAAAGGATTTGGGTAGTTCTGCTCAAGCCGAAAGTCAGGGGATATGAATTGAAAATGCCCCCCCACAGAAACGGGTGTGGTACGAGTCCGATATAGTCCCGCGGCGTCTGATCCTGCGTACATCCAGCCGGCTTCAGAATCCAATGCAAATGACAAGACGGAGGTCAGAGAGTCAGGCCCTGTTTTTTCATCTTGCCATGTCAGACCGTTGTCGGTCGAGCGAGAGATCCCTGTCGGGCCGCCGGCGAGAACGACACCATCCGGCAGCATTTCAAAGCAGACAAAAGTCTGAGGAAGAACAGCGGATGTCCACGTCTGACCGTTGTCGGTGCTGGAGACCGTTGTCTGGCCATACACCGCAAGGAGTCGACCGGTGGGCCCGGCCAGGAGGTGTGAAAGGTCAAGGAGTGGCGGGCTGCTATAGATCCTTGTCCATGTCGCGCCCGAATCTGCAGAGACGTAAATGCCCGTGGGGGGTGTACGTACACCTTGATGGAAGCCGGCGTAGACGATCCCCCCTGGTCTAAAGGCGACGGCGCTGACGAACTCTTCGGAGGGAGCACTGATCGTCGCGTAGGTCCAGGTGTCTCCGTAATCTGTCGATCGATAGAGTCCGGACGTACCGCTGGCATAGATGGATCCCCAGGGTGCGACGCCCAGCAAATGTCCGATCGAATCCGCGGAACCCGGAAGGAGTGTCCATGTTGATCCGTTGTCTGTGGAACGGTAGATCATTCCCCCAGAGCCGAGACTCGAAGACGACGCAAAGAGTACCCGACTGCCGGAGACAAGGAAGTGTCGCGAATCCAGCGGGGGACCAGGTGAGGCAGTCCAAGAACTGCCATGATCCGCCGTACGGTAAAGCCTGGAATGTCCGGCGTCGAACGGCCCGAGAGCGAAGAGCGAATCGTGTGGGCCGACGGCAAGACTCGCGAGCTTCAAGGCGGCGGGGCCTTTCATCGTCCAGGGCCCGCCGCTGATCGAAATTCCCAAACCGTTGTTTGTCGCCAAAAGAACCGAACCGCTGCCGTTGGTGGCGATCATCTCGGCAACATCGAACAATGTTGAAGTGATGGCAGTCCAGTGAATGCCACGATCGGTTGATTTAAAAAGGCCCGGAGACGTGGCAGAGCCGACCGACGCGAAGACCACGCTGTCACCAACAGCGGCGATCGACCGAACCTCGCTCTGGGTTGGCAGCGCCAGCAGGTTACCGACCAGGAACCAGTTTGTCCCACCGTTGGTGGATCGCAAGATTGATGATCTCTCATCGCCCGCATAGAGTGTCCCGGCCGGGTCCACCGCAAGGGCGGTCACCCTGTTTCCCCAGGTCAAGAGCGGCTCCCATGTGTCCCCGGAATCGATCGAGCGGAATATCTGGGTACCCGTGCATGCCAGGAGCGCTCCTCCCGGATCAGAGATGATGCTTTCGACAAGTCCGAGCTGACCCGCAGAAGTCCAGCTAGCCCCGTGGTCAGTCGAGCGAACTACTTCACTAGGTGTACCGGCGAAAAGGTCACCGCCCGCGACAGATAGTGGCCCGGCAGATAGGAAAAACTGGATCGCTTGCTGCTGCCAAGTGCTTTCTGATGAAGGCAGCCGGTAGAGCGTGCTGCTCCCCGAGTGTGCTATAGCTATGATGGCGTTCTCATTGTCGACCGTGATCCCATCGAGCGGAGTAGACGCGCCCCAGGGGGCGGGGGTGCGATCCCATGACACACCATTGTCGCTTGACCGGAAAACGAGCCATCGGGTGGCTGCCACCAAAAAGCCCTGACCTCCTGGGACGACAAAATAGATATCACTTGAGATCGGTCCGGGTACCGATTCCCAGGGGAGACCCTGGGATGACCCCATCGGTGGAGTCGAGAGCAAAAGCAGGCTGAGGATGATTCCATAGCGTCGAACGGCTAGGCTTTGAACACTCTTGGAGTCAGCCCGCGCCGATATGGTATGCCGGAGAGTGGTGAGCGGCAGAATGAGAGAACTGATCAAATAATGGCGGAAGATTGTAGTCATAAATCCCCCAAACGTGCGATAGAGAGGATCAAGAAGCGCGGACGCCCTCCTGCCACTTTCGTCTAGAGTGAAAGCGTTCTCAAGGAGCAGACTTCAACATAGGTTGAAGATAGGTTGAGACGGCAGCAACTGCAACGAAAGAAATGTCGCAACATGTTCTGCATCTCGCACGCGAAGAGGGGGGAAGAATTACATCTGGGATCTCACCGGCAACCTCCCGGCGGCGAAACTCGTTTCGTAGGAGGTGCAAAACCCAAGAAGGTGGTGAACGCAAAGAATTGAACGAGCGAACCCCTCTTTAGGCCTCAATCAGACCTGTTAGACGGTGACCCGTGTCTATATTCCAAACTCAGGCAGTCGGTACGGCCCGCCTCCACTGTGTTCCGGCGGGCAGGCGAGGGCCGGCGACCCCCCCAACCATTTTAGATTTTAAATTTTAACTTTTAGATTGAAAGACGAGATACGCCGCAATAAAAAAGGGAGCCAACATTGGTTCCCTCAAGCTCCAAAACTCAATTCGAAATTAGCTCAGCCCTTTTTCGCCACTCTGCGTTTGACCAGCCCCCACAAGATTTAAAACTTATTAACTTTTAGATTGAAAGACGAGATACGCCGCAACAAAAAAGGGAGCCAACACTGGTTCCCTCAAGCTCCAAAACTCAATTCGAAATTAGCTCAGCCCTTTTTCGCCACTCTGCGTTTCACCAGCCCCCACAAGATTTAAAACTTATTAGCTTCTAGATTGAAAGACGAGATACGCCGCAATAAAAAAGGGAGCCAACACTGGTTCCCTCAAGCTCCAAAACTCAATGCGAAATTAGCTCAGCCCTTTTTCGCCACTCTGCGTTTCACCAGCCTCCACAAGATTTAAAACTTATTAACTTTTAGATTGAAAGACGAGATACGCCGCAATAAAAAAGGGAGCCAACACTGGTTCCCTCAAGCTCCAAAACTCAATGCGAAATTAGCTCAGCCCTTTTTCGCCACTCTGCGTTTCACCAGCCTCCACAAGATTTAAAACTTATTAACTTTTAGATTGAAAGACGAGATACGCCGCAACAAAAAAGGGAGCCAACACTGGTTCCCTCAAGCTCCAAAACTCAATTCGAAATTAGCTCAGCCCTTTTTCGCCACTCTGCGTTTCACCAGCCTCCACAAGATTTAAAACTTATTAACTTCTAGATTGAAAGACGAGATACGCCGTAATAAAAAAGGGAGCCAACATTGGTTCCCTCAAGCTCCAAAACTCAATTCGAAATTAGCTCAGCCCTTTTTCGCCACTCTGCGTTTCACCAGCCTCCACAAAATTTAAAACTTAAAATCTAAAATGTAAAATTTGCTGGTCGGAACGGCGGGATTCGAACCCGCGACCCCTTGAACCCCATTCAAGTGCGCTACCGGGCTGCGCTACGTTCCGAGATACGTCTATATTGCTGTGCGGCGGTCCCGCTCCTCAAATTTCACCTTGGAAGTCGCGGGATCCGCATTCCGACCTCGAACTTACCTTCACTCCGTTTGGTAAGTTCGGTCGGAATGGGAGCTGCGCTACGTTCCGAGATAAGTCTATTCTTCGTTGATGCTGGTCCCGACTGAAATCGTCGGGATCCACATTCCGCATCGGAGTTAGCGGCGAAGTAAGTCTCTTTCCGCTAACTCCGTGCGGAATGGGACTGCGCTACGTTCCGATGTCATTCTAAAGCAATTTCAATAGGGTCTTCTCAGCTGCAACGAGTTTTTGCCTACAGACAGAATCGTTGATTGAATCGGTGAACCATACCCAAAGATATGAACACTTAGTCTTTATGTCAACCAGCAGATTAGGACTGGACAAGTCATTAGCCCCTGAATACTAGCAGAATAATGCTGGACCTTCATCACAAACGCGGGTGCTGGTCCAGACCCGCACTATCGGTCCGGGCCTTTTGTTTTGTGCCATATCGCACAGCCGCTGACAACCGTCACTACAGCCCGATGCCCACTGTCGTATCTTGACATATCGACACTCTGGAGGACGCCTAATGGTCGAAGTTATCAAAATGGATAGCAAGCCGTGTGAGAAAACTGGTCCCGGCCCGAGCGCAGGATCAGCAAATGATAATCATGATATGCAGGCATGGAGAAAAGCCATCGCGACGCTGATGAGCTCAAAGCCAATTCCCGACGAAAAGTAGAGCGCTCCTCGTCCACATCATTCCTGCCCGCTGCCGCGCGCGCAACCCGGTCGGAATCGTAAAAACGGGAGCGGCCTCCGGCCGCGACCGCCAGAAGACAGGCTAGGACCAGACGCCGAGCCTTGAGCAATGGCTTCTACTTCCCGGTGTACCCCCTGTGTAACCAGCTCCAGCTGTCGAAGGTGTGGCGCAAGCTGTGGAACCTCAAGCCCTCGTCAAATCTCGCCGCTCGCACGCTCAACAACTGGCCTGAGTTTTCCTTATCTTGTAAGCACGGGAGGTTTCAATCCTCCCCCAACCCCGCTCTTTCATCCGCACTTCGACCCACCAGCGTTTTGTCTGGTGCATTTCGACTCGCCACAATTCGATAACCGGGGGTTGCGTTGCTCCGGGACAACGGTGCGGCGGGTGATCGAAGGATTTCCTCCAAAACCTGAAAGCAAATTGCCGTGATTTCATGCCCTTCAGCATTCCGTGGCCGTTGGAAGAAATGCCTCCTGTGCCTTGTCGTCCTCCTGTCAGCGGTGTCCACCTTCGCGGGGAACGGCGCTCGACTGTCCATCGTCTCGACCTCAGACCATGTTCTTCTCTCGACGTTGGATCATGCGTTTCATCTGCGCTATGGCTGTCTGTACCCGATGACTTATCAAATGACCATCCCTCCCGGCTCGATGAGGCTGAAGGTCGAGCGAAAGTACGCAGCAAATGATCCCTGGCAACCCATTTCCGAAAAGACCTCCCACGACCTCTTCAATGCGGTGGAAGCAGCTCGCTTCGACTATGAGGAAAACAAAGCGTACATCTCAGCTGCGTTCGCCTCCACAAGTGATTCCGTCTTGCTTCGGATTTCGGATTCACTTTCACAACCGGTTGCCGCCGTCTTCGAGGGAGTGTGCAAATACTACGATAACCGCAGCGCCGCGGTCACCGTCAGCGCCGATGACTGGTCCGACTGGGTCGTCCTCGACGGCCGGTTTACGAGTCTCATTGATGTCTTCCGGTCGTACAACCTTTACGTCACGGTCGGAGTTATCACCGCGATTGACTTCACTTCGCGCGGATCATGGTCGAGACTTCAGCAACAACTCGATTCAGGATACGTCGAAGTCGCCTCCCACACCCGAACGCATCCGGCAGTCCCGTATGCGGATCCCGTAGGGGAGGTCGTCGGCTCCTCGACAGACATCAAAGGCTCCCTCTCCCTGCCCCCGCTCTTCACCATGGGCGGAACAAAATACATCTATACGCTGATCGCACCGTATGGCGACCACGACGCAACGATCGACTCGCTGGCCGGCGAAGCTGGCTACCTGGTAGAACGGCTTTACGCGAATATGGACACAACCGGTCCCCGTGCCTACTTTTACGGTGACTCTACGTTGAGTCCATGGAACGCGAGCCGTCAGCACTTCCAGCCGTTTCTGCCGACGGTGGAACTTGGCGCTCCTTCGTGGGGCGGCGGCGATACAAGTTTGGCGTCACTGAACGCACTCTTTGACACGATCGCTGCGAAAGGGGGCGTCTATCATTCGATGTGGCATCCGCAGGTCCTCTACGCCGATCGGAACGCAGGTTACCTGCGAAGCCATTTGCAGTATATCAGCAACCGCAGCACCATCTGGTATGTCAACCTGGGGCATCTCTACCTTTACACGTTGCTTCGGGAATCGATCAGTCCCTCGATCGCAGCGGCTCCGTTGATGCAGACTGCCCCGCAACAGTTCTCCCTGTCGCAGAACTATCCAAACCCGTTTAATCCGAGAACAGTGATCAGTGGACAGTGGACAGGGGACAGTGAGGTTCGGCTGGAGGTATTCGACATCCTCGGTCGCAAGGTGGCAACCCTCGCCGATGGCAGGTACCCCGCGGGGAAATACACCTTTACCTTTGATGGAACGAACCTGGCGAGTGGGCTGTACATGTATCGACTGACAGCCGGGACATTCTCTGCGGTTCGGAAGATGCTCCTGGTTCGTTGACGGCAGGGAACTCCTCGGCGGGGGCGTGAGCGCGGGGGATGTGGAGCGCATCGTGCTCTCTGTGGCCCTTTACTGCGGAAGTTTGTCTTTGATCGTACCATAGACAAGCGCTCCCGCGATCGCTGAGAGTAACGCCACCGCAAACGCCGGGTACCCGTTCCCGGCAAGCGCGTACAATGGCCCCGGACATGCGCCGGTGAGCGCCCACCCAATCCCGAAAATCGTACCTCCGATCACCGTCCCCTTTCCCAGCTTCTTCGTCTCAATAACGATGGCCGCGCCGTCTGCCGACCGTACCTTGAACCGCTTGATGAGAAGCATGGAAAGCGCACCTATCACAATCGCCGAGCCGATGACCCCATACATATGGAAAGAGTCAAAGCGAAACATCTCCTGGATGCGGAACCATGAGATCACCTCACCGTTCGTGAGAGTGATACCGAAAAAAATCCCCAGGCACAACACTATGAAGTACACCATCGCTCGCTCCTTTGTCATAGATGGAGAACCCAGGGCAGGACGAAGTACGTTGAGACAATCCCCCCTAAAAAGAAACAGAGTGTGGCGACGAGGGACGCCAGTTGAAACGTCGAGATGCCGTGAATGGAATGTCCTGATGTGCAGCCCTCCGCGTACCGTGTGCCAAATCCTACCAGGAACCCGCCGACGACGGAGAGGAATGCCCCGCGAACGGTCCAGAGAGACTTCCACGAAAATAAATCGCCAGGAATCAACGAAGTGAAATCCCGTACGCCCAGCGAAGAGAGAGCAGCGAGTGTGTGGCGGGAAATGACATTCGTCGCCGGAACGCCGAGAGCCGGGTGCGACAGAAATCCCCCGATCGCGATCCCGATGACAAAGACTATCCGCCAACGATGGTCTTTCCAGTCATACTGGAAATACTTCGCACGCGGCCGTATGACCGCTGCGCAGACGTCGCGAAAAGTGGACGATATGCCAAAATGCCTGTTGACGAGGATGTACAGGACCGGCACATAGAGCCCGATGATCGGCCCGGTAATATACCAGGGCCAAAACGACGCTAGAAACTCCATTGCTCGCCTCATTGACGTTTTTGGATTGCGCGGCTAGGACCGTTCCCCCGTCATGACTTTCCTAAGAAAGTTCTTGCTTTTTAAAAACCACTATTTTAGATTCGCCCCCACTGTTCTTTCACATTCTATTGTCCCCACCACCAGAGGAGGAACTATCATGTCTGCTCCCCAGCATGCTATCCGCCGTAGGAATTTCCTTGGAACTCTCCTGGCTTCCGCGTCTGTTGGCGTCGCCGGTCTCTCGCTTCCTTCGAGCCTTGGCTTCGCAAACCACCTTATCCCTCCTCTCCCTGACAATTCCGAATTCGAGCAGTGGCTCCAAAAAATCAACGGCAAACACCGCCAGCTCTTCGATGCCCCAGGCTCGAATAGCGGCCTCCCTCTCGTCTGGTCTCGTGTTTTTTTGATGACGAATCAGGCCGCCGGCGTCGATGAAAAAGACGTTACTGCTGTCGTTGTGCTCCGCCATGAGGGAATCGTGCTGGGCCTCGAAGACCGTGTCTGGCAGAAGTACAATTTCCCCTCTATGTTCAAAGTCACCAACCTGGCCACCCATGAAGTTCTGAAACACAATCCGTTCTGGCAGCCGAAAGAAGGTGTCCTGCCTCTGCCGGGAATGTCGATCGACCAGCTCCAGAAGAGCGGTGTCCTGTTCGGCATCTGCGACATGGCCCTCACCGTCATGAGCCAGATGGTTGCTAAAAAGATGAAGATGGAAGCGGCAGCCGTCAAACAGGATTGGGTGTCGGGAATCTTCCCTGGAATTCAGCTGGTCCCGTCAGGCGTTCTCGCCGTTAATCGCGCCCAGGAACACGGCTGCACGTACTGCTACGCCGGGTAATCGTCGGGCCCGCTGGTCCGCTACTGTTTCGCGGCGAGATGACGCTTGTGATAGTACACGGCATCGCGTGGGATGCCGGTGACTTTGTAGTCCTGGTCTTTGAGCGGGTAACGAGGGCGTGCTTTGGAATTGATGTACGCGGCGATGTGTTGCGACTCTTCATCGGTCAGGCTTCCGGGTTTGAGATAGGGCATCGCATAGCGGATGAACCCGGCAAGCGTGTAAATGCGCGCTGCGCCCGCGCCGTCATTCCATGAATTCGGACCCCAGAGGGGCCCGGCTTTCTTGTCACCGACTTGCACGCCCTGGCCGTTCTTTCCATGGCAGGTGCGACAGTTTGCCAGGTAGAGTGTTCTTCCTCGAACAAGATCCATCTTCTCGATCGGCAGGCAACTGTCGGCGGGAATTGCATTTCGTCCCCGCCACGGAAGATGTTCACCGGACGAAAGAGTGTCGGACAGCCAGGTGATGTATGCGGCGAGGGCGACGACCTCGTCCGAAGCCGTGTCGGGATGCGCGTTTCGGGCATGCGAGGCATTTTCGCTTCTCATGAAACAGCCGACGATGCGGTCTTCGAGGCTGAAGACCCGCCCTTCGCGCTTGTTGTATTCCGGAAAAGCGCGTGCAACACCCACCAGGGGAAGCGCCCGCTCGCGCTGTCCTCCGTTTAAATGACAGTTGTTGCAGGAAAGTTTGTTCGAAGTAAATCGCGGCGCTTCTTTCGGCGTCTGCAGAAAAAGCCGGAACCCCCTCCGTATCCGCTCCGCTGCCGGCGAACTGTTGAGCGTCGTGTCCTCCAGCGGGTTGCGAGGGATGTCCCACGCCGTGACCATTGTCGTGGTCGCAGGGATTAGCCTCCCGAAACTCAATTCACCGGCGCCGGGCTCTCTCGTGTCCTGTGGCGGATTTGCATGGAGACGGGGGAAAGGAACAGCGGCAAGGGCAAGACCGAGCCACGCCGCAATCGTTATCCGCGTCCACATGGCCGTCTTTTGAGGGATCGGATCAGGATTCATTGGAGACAACCTTCCGCCAGGAAACACCATGGATACACATTCTTCGTGGGTAACACTGTGAGCAACCGGAGCGTTCCTGAAATCACGCCGCTGGAGCTAGTCCGGACGCTGGAAGAAGGGGTCGATGTGCAAATCATCGACATGCGTGCCGCGAGCGGGGGCGGTGGCGTGCAAGCGGGCTTTCTCCCGGAGGAAAACACTCGCACCATCGTCGGATCGAAACTGTTGCGGATCACGAATCTTGCTGAGACCGGTATCGACCCCGCCACACCCGTTGTGGTGATTTGTGCGCATGGCAACGACAGCAGATTCGGGGCAATGCATCTCAACCGAATCGGTGCGAACGCGCGGTCGCTCTCCGGCGGCATGGCGGCCTGGATGAACGTATCGGTCCCGCGCGTCCTCAAGCCCACGCTATCGCTTGATCGGCTGGTGCAATTCGACCGTGTCGGCAAGGAATCGCTAAGCTATCTCCTGATCAGCGCGGGGGAGGCAATGATCATCGATCCTCCTCGAGACTACACTGCTCATCTGCGCTCTATCGAAGAGTCGGGTGCGAGGTTGATCGCTGTTGCCGATACGCATGTCCATGCGGATTACATCAGCGGAGCTCCCTTCATCGCACGCGAAAGGGAAATCCCATACTATCTTCACCCCGCTGACATGGTCTACCCGTACGACGGAACGCCGGGCCTGTTGGAAGTAAAGGAAGTGTTCGACGGCACGATCATCCGACTGGGTCGGTGCCAGTTGATCGCCCGTCATACGCCGGGACATTCACCGGGAAGCGTCACCTATCTCATCGGACAGGATGCCGCATTCACAGGCGACTTCATCTTTCTCACTTCCATCGGACGGCCGGATCTTGCGGAGAAGACCGATGAATGGTCGGCGATGCTATGGAAGAGCATTCAGGCAGTGAAGAAGACGTGGGATCCCGCCATGATGATCTATCCCGCCCACTACACATCGCAGACGACGCGGACGAGCGGCGGCACAATCAATCGATCGCTCGGCCACCTTCTTCGCGACAATCCCGGTTTAAGCACGGATGATGAGGCGGGATTTTTCAGTTGGATCCGCGGGAACGTCGCCACCGCTCCTTCTGTATATCGGACGATCAAAGGGGTCAATGTGGGACTCGTGTTCGTGAATGATCAGGAAGCTGAGGTCCTTGAAAATGGAAAGAACCAATGTGCAGTCGGGGGGCAGTAGGGAACACGCCGGATGATATTCTTATTACCTATCCTCGGGAGGATCTATCATGAAACGTATGCTCTTGCTTGGTTTTTTCCTGGCGCTGGGACTGGGACTGGCGCGGAGCCAGAATGCACCTTACCGGGTGGTGTTTGATCTGACTAGCAGAGACAGCTTGGATCAAAAGGCAGTGATACGGTGGGTCAGGGAAATTTCTGACGCCAATCCCGAAGCCGAACTGGAGGTGGTCATGTACGGCAAGGGATTTGAACTGGTCATGCCGGAGAAATCGACGGTGATGGGAGATCTTCGCGCGGCACTGAGAGCGCCGAAAGTCGCCTTTAAAGTCTGCCGCATGGCGTTGAAGCACAACAAAATCGAGACGAACCAGCTTGCCGAAGGGGTGCAAACTGTACCCGATGGAGTGTACGAGATAATCACGAAGGAGCACGAGGGTTGGGGCTATATCAAGGTAGGTCACTAGGTGTCCCGTTATCCCTCTACTGCCCAGGGGAGTGATGAACCGGAAAGCACTCCCCTGGATCCTTCCCCGAGAACCCCCCGCTGGATTAAACGAGACCCTTCTGTCAGTTGTCAGACAATCGCCTGAGAATTGGCTTTCAATTGACATTTTCAGTTCCTTGTAGACAGTTCTGCAGCTCTGTCCCCCAGCTTTCCGGACGTGGAACCGTCAACACGTCGAGATGTTTTATACTATAGTATGGTTTTTCGAGGAATCCATGAATCCCCGTTCTCTTGGTCGTTTCCGTGCCATTTCTCTCTCCGTCCTTCTCCTGTTCGGACTCTCATGGGGGTGGGCACAGGAAGACATGTTCGGCAAGAACAAAGTCCAGTACCACCGGTTCAACTGGTCGTATATTCAGACCGACCATTTCGATATCTATTTTGACTCGGGCGGGCATGCCCTTGCAGAGTTCACCGCGGCAGCGGCTGAATCTGCGTACAATTCCATCAGCAAATCGTTCCGGTACCAGCTGGTCAACCGCGTCCCCATCATCGTCTACAATTCGCATAATGCGTTTCAGCAGACGAATGTGGTGAGCGAGTACCTGGAAGAAGGGATCGGCGGCGTGACGGAACTCTTTAAGAACCGTGTCATCCTTCCTTTCGAGGGAGACTACAAGAAATTCCGCCACGTGATCCATCATGAATTGGTCCACGCCGTCGTGAACGATATGTTTTATGGCGGGTCCATCCAATCTATCATCACCAACAATATTTCTCTGCAACTCCCTCTCTGGCTGAACGAAGGCCTCGCGGAATACGAAGCGCTGAAGTGGGACACCGATTCTGACATGTTCCTGCGCGATGCGACGGACCACGAGTATCTCCCCGAAATCCGGAATCTCTACGGCTACTGGGCCTACCGCGGCGGTCAATCGGTCTGGTGGTACATTGCGAACAAGTACGGCGAACAAAAGGTGGGAGAGATTCTCAACCGGATCAAGAGCACCCGTAGCGTTGAAGGCGGGTTCCGTGGATCCATCGGTCTCAGCATCGAAGAGCTTTCCGAACGGTGGCAGAAGGAACAGAAGATCCTGTACTGGCCTGATATCGCGAAACGCGAGGAGCCGGGAGACTATGCCAGGCGTCTGACCGACCACCGGAAAGACGGCGGCTTCTATAATACCAGCCCTGCGATCACGCCACAGGGGGACAAGATCGCGTTTATCACGAACCGGAACGACTACTTCGATATCTACGTCATGAGCTCGCTGGACGGTAAGCTCATTTCAAAAGTTGTCTCGGGGAACACCACAAACAATTTTGAAGAACTGCATCTCCTGACGCCGGGAATCTCCTGGTCGCCGGACGGCAAGAAGCTCGCCCTCGCCGTAAAAGCCGGGGCAGAAGATGCCATCATGATCATGGACCCGGAGAGCGGCGACGAGCAGAAGCTCACCTTTGGGCTCGAGGGAATCTTCTCCGTCGAATGGTCGCCGAAAGGAAATACGCTCGCGTTTGTCGGGAACACCGCTTCGCAATCGGACATCTATACCTACGATCTCGACACAAAAACACTCACCAATCTGACGGATGACATTTTCAGCGATCAGACGCCCGTCTGGTCTCCCGACGGATCAACGGTCTATTTCTCCTCCGACCGGGGATCGTCGACACACGGCACTTCGGTGATGCAACAAGGGCTCAATCAGTACGATCTGTACCGTCTCGATGTTGCGTCGCGCGCAGTCACTCGTCTGACCGATTGGCCGCATAGCGATGAAGTATCCCCCGTCATATCACCCGACGGGAAGACGATGCTCTTTGTCTCTGACCGGAACGGCATCAATAATATTTACCGCATGGACCTCGACTCGGGGAAATTCCGCCCGATCACAAACTCCCTCAGCGGCGTCTACCAGCTCAGTCTGTCGCACGACGGATCGAAACTTGCATTCTCTTCGCTGAACAATGCCGGTTTCGATATTTTCCTGATGCGGAACCCGTTCGACCGCGACATCAAGGTGGCCGAGCTTGAGCCTACAGAATTCTATAAGGCCAAATATTCCGCGCCCCCGCCGCCGATGGTACCGCCTCCCGTGGCGGTCATCACACCGAAGGATACGACGAACGATATAACGAAAGACACGACGGCGATCTCTGCACCGCGTTCGGTTGCCATCCAGGAGCCGGACACGACGCATCATTACGGGAACAATGTCCAGATCGACTTCAGCAACTACGTGTTCCACGACTCCCTCGACCAGAGCGTGCCGACCGATTCCACGATCACGCGGATGCCGAAACTGGCGAACAATCTGGACACGAACGGCGACTACCGCGTCAACAAGTACAAGCTCAACTTCACGCCGGATATCATCTACGGCAACGCCGGGTATGATACGTTTTACGGCGTGACCGGATCGACAGTGATGGCGTTCAGTGATTTGATGGGCGATCATCAGATTGTCTTCGTCACGAATCTCCTGCTCGACCTGAAGAACAGCGACTACGGGCTCCAGTATTACTATCTCCCGAACCGGTTGGACCTGGGGTTCGGCGGTTTCCATAGCGCCCGGTTCGTGTATGTCGACGATCCGAACTACGGAGTGAGCCTCTTCCGCTTCCTCCTCTATGGAGGCTCCATTTCCGCACTCTATCCGTTCGACAGGTTTGACAGAATGGACTTCAGTCTCAACTATTATAATATCTCAAAAGAGAATCTCGACTACCCCGATGAGCCCACGCAGACGCGAAGCGTTCTGGTTCCCACGATCGCCTACACGCACGACACCTCGCTCTGGGGAATGATCTCTCCGATGAACGGCACACGGTACCGGTTCAGTGTTTTTGGCACGCCCCGCCTCGGCGTTGACGGGTTGAGCTTCTTCAACGTGACGGGTGACTATCGGACGTACCTCAGTCTCGGTCACAATTACGCCCTTGCGTTTCGCCTTGCAGGAGGAGGCAGCTTCGGACGGAATCCTCAGAAATTTATCATTGGCGGGGTGGACAACTGGATCAACCGCGAATTTGACGGGGGGTATGTTCCGCTGCAAAACGCCGAGGATTATCTCTTCCTGCAGGTCGGGACGCCGCTGCGCGGCTACGATTATGTTGCAGCGCTCGGATCTAAGTATACGCTCTTCAATTTCGAGTTCCGCTATCCATTCTTCGCGTTGGTCCAGGCCGGACCGCTTCCTCTTGGACTGCAGAGTCTCGGAGGCGTAATGTTCTTCGACGCCGGCTCGGCGTGGACCAGAGACCGGGACTACCGGGCATTCACGCGTACGCCCGATGGATCCGTGACGACACAGGACCTCCTCATGGGCATGGGGACAGGCGTGAGAATCTACTTCCTCGCGTTCCTTGTCAAAGTCGACGTTGCCTGGGCGTGGAGTTGGAATGCGTTCTCGCCACCGAAGTACTATTTTAGCTTGGGAGCAGACTTTTAGCAGGGAAGAGCGGAGGAGAAGGGGAGATGGGGGGAAGGGGAGAACGGGAGAGGGGGAGAGAAAACGAATTCTGATTTCAGAGCTCCGAATTACAAACTCTGAATGAATAGCGGCAGAGAGAGAAAGAGAAACTCAGGGATCAATGCATCCTCTTTCTTCCTACTGCCTACGTCCTACTTCATACTCTTGGCAGGTCCTCAGTTCATCGGCAGCTTCACCGTAAATACCGACCCCCGTCCAAGCTCGCTCGTCGCCTCGATCGTTCCGCGATGAAGCTCCGCAATGCGCTTAGCGATGGAGAGGCCAAGTCCGGATCCACCCTTCTCGCGCGACCGCGCCTTATCGATCCGGTAGAACCGATCGAAGATCTTCTCGAGTTCCTCCTTCGGTATTCCGATCCCCGTATCTGACACGGTAAAGACCGCCGAGCCATTCTCCCGGGATGTCATGAGCCGCACCGTTCCCCCCTCCGGAGTATACTTGATCGCGTTGTCTACGAGGTTCAGGAACAACTGGTGCAGCCTGAACCGGTCGCCGACGATCACCAGCGGAGCACCCGCCTCGAGGTCGACATGGATCTCCTTCTCCTCTGCAAGGATCTTGCTGTCCTCATACAATTCCTCGACGAGTTCCTTCAGATTCACTTCGGAGAATGTTACATCGAGCGTCCCCTGGTCCGCCTTGCCAAGCGTCAGGAGATTGTCGATGATCGTGCTCATCCGGAGAATCTCTTCCAATGAACTCTCCAGGGTGTTGCGATAGTCCTCCGGCGTCTTCGGACTCCGGAGCGCGATCTCGATCTCACCGCGCATCACGGTCAGAGGCGTGCGGAGCTCGTGCGATGCATCGGCGGAGAACTGACGGATCTGGGCGAAGGATTCATGCAGGCGGAGGATCATGTCGTTGATCGTCGAAGTGAGCTTGCCGATTTCGTCACGCTCATTCTTGATCGGGATTGTCTGATCGAGGTTTTCGGCGGTGATCTTTCGTGCACGTGTGGAAATATCGTGAACGGGAGCCAGGGCGCGGTCGGCGAGCGCCAGTCCGCCAATCGCTGAAAGGGCGACGACGATGGGGACGAGGACGAGGAAGATGAAATAGAATCCATCGAGAAGGTCGCGGAGCTCGCCCTCCGGATAGCCAACGATATAGGTGTAGTTCTTGTCGCGTGTGGCGGCGGTCCTGATCGGTTCACCGTTCAGATAGCCCGTGGTGAGGCCGATCGCGTTCAACGGGATCGTGTCGTTCAGGACCAGGGTATCGCTTGCGAGGTTGTATGAGCGGTAGAGGATATTTCCTTTGCGGTCCGAGAGCTGGATATAGGTCTTCTTTGGACTGTGGAGGGTGTGGCGAAAGATCTGGTTCCAGATCTCATCTGTCTCTTCGGACAGCGTGTCGACCTGCTGGATTTTCAAGGCGGTGATGGGCTCGCGGACCCGGCGCTCGAGGAGGTTGTCGATGGACCCGCGGCCGGGTTTGATCTTGCTCACCTGTGGCTGGATGAAGTCGCGCATCCATCGGACTTCATTGCGGAGTGAGATGTCGAGGTTCTCGGAAAGAGTCTTGCCGGTAAAGTAGTACGAGAGCCCTCCGAACGAAAGGAGGGTGAACAGCACGAGAAGGGTGTAGGCGAGTGTGAGGCGGACCCTGATCGATGTGGTCCAGAGTGCCACAGTCAATCCTCTTTCATGACATAGCCGACCCCGCGGACGGTCTGAATCAGTTTCTTCTCGAACCCCGCGTCAATCTTGTTGCGGAGATGGTTCACGTACACGTCGATCAGATTCGTTCCGGTGTCGAAGTTGTATTCCCAGATGTGCTCTGAGATGATCGTCCGGCTCAGCACACGGTCTTTGTTCCGAAGGAAAAACTCGAGCAGGGCGTATTCTTTCATCGTCAGGTCGATGCCCTTGCCCGCGCGTTTTGCTTTATGCGTAACGGTGTCGAGCTCCAGGTCCGCAAGGGAGAGAAGCGTGCTCTTTTCCGCGCCTCCGCGCCGGAGAAGCGACCGAACCCGTGCGAGAAGCTCTGCAAACGCGAACGGTTTCGTGAGATAGTCGTCCGCACCGCTGTCGAGACCCTCGACCTTGTCCGCCGTCGAGGTCTTCGCGGTCAGCATCAGGATCGGGACGGCACTCTTGCTATTACGGATTTCGCGCGTCAGGTCCATCCCGTTCTTCTTCGGGAGCATGACGTCCATGACGACAAGGTCGTACGTTCCTGACAAGGCCATCGACTCCCCCTTTTCCCCGTCGAGCGCGACATCGACGAGATAGTGCTCCTCTTCGAGTCCCTGTTGGATGAACCGGGCGACCTTCCGTTCGTCTTCAATGACCAGAATGCGCACAGAAATAAAGGTGTTGGTGATGGTATCGATGCCAAGGTAGCGGAATTCACTGTCAGTTGCAAAATAGGCTCCGATTGAAAATCGGGGGATTTTTGCCTATACTGAACATCCACACGACTCGAACTATCCATGCGCGCTTTTTCGTTCCTGATGTTCACTCTGGTCTTCCTGTTCTCCGGCTGCATCCAATCGATCGCCGTGAGCACGGTCGGGGGAATCGTGGACGAGGGATTCTCTGCGTTCACGGAAGACACCGACCTCCCCTTCGTAGAGCAGGCTCTCCCCGGAAATATCAAGCTGCTGGAAGTACTGCTGAAGAATAATCCGACCAACGAAACGCTTCTGCGGCTGACGAGCGAAGGGTACAGCAGTTACGCGCTCGCATTTCTGGAGGACAAAGACCCAGTCCGCGCCCGCGAGTTCTACCTGCGCGGGAAGGAATACGGGATGCGTATTCTCGATCAGGACAAGGACCTTGCGAAAGCGCTCGCCGGACCTTCGGATCAACTGAAATCCGTCCTTGCAACGCGGGGGAAGGAAACTGTCCCGGGTGCATTTTGGACCGCCTTCGGCTGGGGGAATTACATCTACCTTTCCCTTCAGAACCCCGACGCAATCGGGGACCTTCCGCGGGCGGAAGCATTGATGCAGTTCGTCGCCGAGAAGGATTCGTCATTCTACTATGCCGGCGCGGATCTCTTCCTCGGAACGCTCTACGGCAGCCGTCCGAAAATCTTTGGCGGCGACCCCGTCGTGAGCAAACAGCATTTCGAGCGCGCACTGCGGATCACCCGGGGAAAATTCCTCCTCGCCTACGTGTACGAGGCGCGATCGTACGCGGTTCAGACACAGGATCAACCGCTCTTCGAGCAGCTGCTCAATACCGTGGATTCGACGTCGGTCGATGTCCTTCCGGAGTTCCGCCTCGCCAACGCCATCGCGAAAGAGAAGGCAAAAGTCTGGCGCGCAAAAGAACAAGACTTATTTTGAAGATGCCGGAACATTCTTTTGTGCGGTGGCAATTCGAAATCGCGGCGGAGTGCGGGAGGATCTACAAACTCTGCTTTGGGATTTCGATGCTTTTGATCATAGAGTTCTAGGGGCAATCGAAATCCCGCGTACCAGAGGCTGACGTGAAATTGCCGCGCGTTGCGATTTCGATCCCCTTTCTTTCTGTCCACTTTCTTTTGGGAAAAGAAAGTGGACGACAAAAAATGTTTTGGCCGAAATTGTCGGAGCCATTTTTCTCGATGAGAAGGAGCGCATTAGTGAAAACCATTTCAAGAATAGTCATCTTCACCCTGCTCTTCCCGCTAACGAGCCTTGCGCAAGAATTCACCATCAAGTTTGCCACGCTGGCGACCGATGGGACGACCTGGCTCAATGTAATGCATGAATATGATCAGGCGGTGCGGAAAGAGAGCGGCGGACGACTGGGATTCAAGATCTATGCGGGCGGCGTCCAGGGGGAAGACAAGGACATGATGCGGAAGGTCCGCCTCGGGCAGCTGCAAAGCGTCGGGGTTACCGGGGTTGGCATCGGAGAGATCTCTTCACGGCTGCGCATCCTCGATGCACCGTTCCTGTTTCAGAATTACGACGAAGTGGACCATCTGCACCAGGTGATGGACCCGGAGTTCGACAAAGAATTCACCGACAACGGGTTTGTCCTGCTTGGCTGGGCCGAAGTAGGGTTCGTGTACGTTTTGACCAATCAGCCTGTGCGGAACGTGGCCGACATGAACGGGGTGAAGATGTGGACATGGGAAGGGGACCAAATCGCCGAAGCAGCATTCAAATCTCTGGGGATCAACCCGATCCCGCTTTCGGTGGTCGACGTTTTGACGTCGCTGCAGACCGGTCTCATCAACGGGGCATACACGTCGCCTCTTGCCGCGCTCGCCATGCAGTGGAACACGCGCGTCAAGTACATGATGAACGTCCCGCTCGCCGATGCAGCAGGTGCGGTCGTGATCTCAAAAAAGGCGTATGACAAACTGCCCGCGGACCTGCAGGAGATCCTCCTCCGGAACGGCAAGTCGTACATGGCGAAGCTGACCACAAAGAGCCGGGAAGAAAACGCCGCGGCGATTGAGACGATGAAGAAGAACGGTTTGCAGGTCATTGACGTTACGTCCCAGAAGACGCTGCAGGATTTTCAGGCGGTAGGAAAAACGGCGAGGCAATCACTCGTGGGGAAACTCTTCGACCAGGGGTGGCTGGATAAGGTCGAAAAAATCGTCGCGGACTTCCGTGCAGCCAACAAGAAGGGCAAATGACGATCGTCGCCTTCCTCAAGCGCCTCTTCGAGCGCATCGAGACAATCTTCCTTGTTCTTTTCCTGACCGTGATGCTGGTGTTCGCGTTTGCACAGGTGGTCATGCGCAATGTCTTCGACACCGGCCTGCTCTGGGGCGATCCTCTCGTTCGTGAAATGGTGCTTTGGACCGGGTTCATCGGTGCTGCCCTCGCGGCTGGACAGGAACGGCATATCAGCATTGATGCGCTGACAAAGTTCCTCTCTCCGCGGCTGAGACATCTCTCGTCAATTGTGACCAATGCGTTCGGGAGCGTGGTCTGCTATTACCTCGGAATCGCTGCGTGGGGATTTCTGCTTGAGGAGAAGCACCATGGCGGTGATACCTCCCTGGGGTTGCCGTCGTGGGTCGGATTGTCGATTATTCCCATCGGGTACTGGTTCATCGCCGTACACTTCTTGCTCAATATCGCGGACCATGCGGCCGTGGCATTCTCGAAGGGAAACAGGGAGGCGAAGCAATGAGCTCAATACTTGTTGCCGCCGGGCTCGTCCTCGTCGCGTTGTTTGGCGCACCGCTCTTTACGATCATCGGCGCGGTGGCGATGATTGCGTTCAATGCCGAGGGGATCAGCCCGTCGGTCATGATGGTCGATTTGAACCGGATCGCGACAAACCCGACGCTTGTGGCGATTCCGCTCTTCACGTTTGCCGGCTATGTCCTCGCAGAAAGCAAGGCCCCCACCCGGCTCGTGGATCTTGCGCGCGCATTGTTTGGATCCATTCCCGGCGGACTCGCCATCGTCGTGCTGGTGACATGCGCCATGTTCACCGCGTTTACCGGTGCGTCGGGCGTCACGATCGTCGCGCTGGGAGGTCTTCTCTATCCGATGTTGCTCGGGGAGAAATATCCTGAGAAATTTTCCCTCGGCCTTGTAACGACATCCGGGAGTCTTGGACTACTGTTTCCTCCGAGTCTCCCGATCATTCTTTATGCACTCGTTACCACGATCAGCGTGGACAAACTGTTCGCGGCAGGAATCCTCCCCGGTATCCTTCTGGTCGTCGCCCTCGGGTCGTACAGCGTCTGGCAGGGGATACGCTTCAAGGTTCCCCGTTACCCGTTCCATTGGTCCGAGGTCGCGCGAAGTTTCCGCGCGACGATCTGGGAAATCCCCCTTCCGGTCGTGATCATCGGGGGGATCTATTCAGGCATTTTCACGGCGACCGAAGCAGCGGCAGTGACGGCGTTTTATGTGCTGATCATCGAAGTCTTCGTCTACCGTGATCTGAACCTTTTCCGCGACATCCCGAAAGTGATGAAGGAGAGCATGCTGCTGGTCGGTGCGATCCTGATGATTATCGGTGTCGCAATGGGATTGACGGATTACCTCATCGACCAGGAAGTCCCGCAGCGCATGTTCGAGATGACGCGGCAGTTCATCGACAGCCCGGTGATGTTCCTCGTTGTGCTCAATCTCTTCCTGATCGTTGTCGGGATGATGATGGACATCTTTTCCGCCATCATCGTTGTTGTCCCGTTGATTACGCCGATCGCGACGTCGTACGGCATCGATCCGGTGCACCTCGGGATCATCTTCCTGACGAACCTCGAGATCGGCTATCTCACGCCGCCGGTGGGGTTGAACCTGTTCCTCTCGAGTCTGCGGTTTAACAAGACAGTGCTCAGCGTGACGCGTGCGACGCTCGTCTTCATCGGTATTCTCCTGGTCGCGCTGTTGATCATCACGTACGTGCCGGATTTGAGTCTCATCCTGACGAAGCGGTGAGAACCACCTTGTCTCCGGCGACAGAGCAGGTTCATCAACTAATGCAGGGAACGAATCAATTCAGTTTCCGCTGTCCGAATTCTCTTCTCGCTTCACCTCCTCCGGCCAGGCTTCTGACTGTGATTGCACTTGCATATCACGATTTTGAACTGATTTAGATCGAACCAGGAAAAGTTGACTCTTCGCGTCTGAGTTGGCATATTCAATTGCCATGCAACTACCGGATCCCATATTGAATGCTCAACCGCTGGTCGCAAGATTCTGTCAAGTCCACAGAATCCGTTGCCTGTCCCTTTTTGGTTCTGTCCTGACCCCTCGCTATCAGGCAGAGAGTGATATCGATGTATTGGTTGAGTTTCAGCAAGGAGCTACCCCGGGGTATCTTGGTCTGGCGAGAATGGAGCGGGAACTCTCCTTGATATTTGGAGGCAAAGCGGTGGACCTCCATACGGTGGAAGATTTGAGCAGATACTTTCGCGAGGACATTCTGGAATCCTCAATGTCACTCTATGGACAAAACTGATTTCATTCGTGTTCGACATATGCTTGATGCAGCGAAGGAAGCGATGGAGTTTTGCGAAGGCAAAACGAGATCCGATCTCGAGTCAGATAGGAAATTGACACTCGCCGTTCTCAAGGAATTGGAAATCATTGGTGAAGCTGCAACAAGAGTAACGGAGGAAACCAGAAAGCGGTGGCCTGGAATCCCATGGGAAGACATTGTAGGCATGCGCAACAGACTGATCCACGGGTATTTCGACGTGAATTATGATATTGTGTGGCGGACAATCATGGACGATATTCCACAACTCGAAGCACAACTACGCGAGATCGTAGAGAAGCTAAGTCGATAATCAGCTACAACTGAGTTCACATTGGAATACGACACCAGAATCCTTTCTGGTGTCTTTTTTTTGTGCAGGCAGGAGAAGAAGCTGGTAAGTGGATGCGACAGTGTGGCCATCGCTGTCGTATCTTTTCATCGAGGTGTTCTACTGGTGTCTCCGCTTCAACAAGACGGTGCTGGGTGTAACGCGCGCGACGCTCGTCTTCATCGGCATTCTACTGGTCGGGCTGCTCATCATCACGTACGTGCCGGACCTGAGTCTGATGCTGTCGACGAGGTAAGTGCCATCTGAAATCTAAAATCTAAACTCTAAGATCTAAAATTTTAGATCTGCCCCGTCCTCGCGAGGCCCGTTCATCGTGTGGTGGATGGGCTTTTGTCGTTTTGGTAAGGCGGTCAAAGGGGGCCTGTCCCCATCGACCCATCCGTGGGACACTCCTCATGAGACGCACCGAGAAGGCAAAAACCTCGATCTCGCTCTGCAAACACCCGGAGGTGTGGCTATCAATTACGCTTGGCTTGACAGAATGACCAAGCCTCTTCACTTCAAGCTGGCTCTCGAGGCAAATAAATCACACTATCACCTTACCTTCAGGTGAATCTGAAGAGGGAGGTTTGCATATGCGTTCCAGAATAGCAGTGTCAATTTTGTTTGCGTTAACTGTGGGATCAACACGCTTGTGTGTCTCTCAAGAAGTTGAACCTGGCAACCGGATTGACGTGGAGGTCCACAGTCGGTGCAGTGGACAACTGACAAATGTCATTGTCTATTCCTATGATGTCAGAAGTCAATCTGGAAGCATTCAACCAATTTGGGTATTTGATCCTCTCGTGAGAATTCCAGCGGATTCGATAACTTCAGCCAGTTTGGTCCCAGGTTGGTTCACTCCCCACAGGTTCCCATCCGAAAAGTCCGCGGATGAGTGCAATGTGAGCTGGCATTTTGATTCTGACACGTCTAGTGGGGGCATCCCCCCAGGAGGACGAGAAAATCGCTTTAGTTTCTCAGCTCGCTATCTCCCGGGCATCGGAAACTACTACGCAGAAGGCTATCACTTGCCACCATCTTTTCCGGAAGGCATGGCAGAGGATTCTGTCCCGGGCTACGATGACCTCACGCCCTATGGCCCTGGTATCGTTGGCAGAACAGTCGTTCCGGTTCTTTTGGGATCTGCAGTATCCTGCTCCACTCTCCTTGACAGTTTGGATTCCTACGTTGTTCAGAGTCGTGCTCTGAATTGGATCACTTCACAGAATGTCGCTGCGAAGTACTCCGGATTTGTCTCTCGCACCCGCAGCACGCTCCTTCCCACTAGAGACCCTCGGGCAGCGTCCCGTATTCTGGACTCGCTCATGGGAGCTATTCCACCCGACAGTATCCAAGGAGCGATTACGACTGACGTTAGCGCCCTGTTACGGTTCAATACCGCCTGTTTGATTTCAAAACTCCTACCCAGCATGCAGGTTAAGTAGGGAACATCATACATCGGGAACGGTCAAATTCGGGTATCGGCTCGTCCATCTGAACCCTTCAACCAGAGCGACACCCTTCAACGATGTGTAGTTTCCCTTCGTTCAAGGACGGGATCGGGCTTTTCCCTCGCGGGCATTGCGTCAACTGCTTCTTAGACTGCAACCTGCTACCAAGCAGGATGTAAGCGGGGCGGCAAGCGGCATTCCTCTCAAGCCTGCGGTTCAGCAACACGGTGCTCGATGTGACGCGCGCGACGCTCGTCCTCATCGGCATCCTGCTTGTCGCGCTGCTGATCATCACGTACGTGCCGGATTTGAGCCTGATGCTGACAAAAAGAAAGGGAGTACAGAGGGAAGGAATAGATGTGAAGTATGAACTTCTGCCTACCGTATAGATCGCTCGATCTCACGGTCGCGGACGTCGATCCGTATCCCCACGGAGTCGGACGCCTGAACGGTGAGAGGAACCGCGTAAAGCCCCCCCTTCTGCTTCTGATCGACAATGGTCTGCAACGACTTTCCGTTGTTTGCCACCTTGTGCGAAATCACCTGGATCTTCACCGGTGAATCCTCGGTAAGCCGATAGACTCCCCAGGCCACGTTGGTCGCGGTGTCCTTACGCGTGACCTGAAAATCGAACGCAGGCGGGAAGAGCGTGGTCAATGCCGCCGCTTCACGAATCGTCCCTACCGCCGTTACCGCATTCGGGCTTTCATCATCCCCCCTGTTCACTGACGTCAGCGCGTAGCAATAGTTTGTCGCTGACGGCGCGGCGATCGTGTCGATCCACGAGTTGCGCGTCGCTCCGAAGAACGCAACAATCGTTCGCGGGTCCGACAGGTCCGGCGCGTGATTAGGTGAACGGTAGACCACATATGCGCTCGCGTCGGGCGACCCGCGCCACTCGAGCTGAAACACCGCTGGATGAGTTTCGGAGACTGCCAGAACCACCGGGGGCAACGATTCCCGTCTGTACTTCCACGGCATCGGCGGGACGAGTGCGGGGTACGCATATCCCTTCCGCACGAGGGTGCTTCCGGCAATGTTCGAATACCGGAAGAACGCTTCTCCTTCCGCCCCGAGATCCCGCGCCATCTCAATCTGACCGTTTACTTCACGCATCACCTCGGGCTTGTACGCGGCGATGCCGGCGTACACGTGGCGATCTCCCGCCCACTTGAGCCATCGCTCAAGAAGCGACCCAAATCCCGGAGTGGTCCGGGTTGGGTCGATCGTCCAGTAGATCTGCGGCGTAATGTAATCCTGCTTCCCCGCGCGCAGCCAGGCAGGCACATCCTGAGAATACTTCCGAAGCGTGAGGCTCGTCGCCGGATCAAGCGATGTTCCAGGCACTCCGATGGGAGACGACCCTACCTTTACCCATGGCTTGATGGCGACGATATGGTCGTAGACCGCCGAGACGAAGTCGTTGATGTTCTTGACCCGCCATTCGTCCCTCGGCATTCCCTTCCCGTAATCCCTATAGGAGCGTCCGTCGGGCACGTCATCGCCGGGATAGCGGGCATAGTCCATGTTCACGCCGTCGATATCGTAGTGTCGGACGAGGTCCAGAATCACGTTCAGCGTGTATTGTCGGACGCCGGGATACCCCGGGTCAATCCATTCCTCGCCCTGATATTGATATGTCCACTGGGGGAACCTTCGCAAGGGATGAAGGTCGGATTCGGGCGGGGAGTGATCGCTGTAGATTTTGAAAACATTGAACCAGGCGTGCACTTCGATTCCGAGTGCGTGTGCATCCGCGATGAAAACCGCCAGCGGGTCCCATCCCGGATCCTTTCCCATTGTGCCCGTGAGATTTTCCGCCCATGGCTCGTACTGCGACCGGTAGTACGCGTCTCCACGCGGACGGACCTGGAAAAAGACAGTATTGAAATTTGCCTCGTGGAGCGTTTGAAGAATCGCGTGCAACGAATTCATCTGCTGCGCCGGATCGGTCGAGGTCGGCCAGTCAAGCCCGGCAGCAGTGGTCAACCAGACGGCCCGCATCTCGTGTTTCAGCGGAACGGCAAGCTGCGCCACCGCGGAGGAGACAGACCCCAAAAGGACAATGACCGTCAGACGTTGGACCCACCTGCAGGGAAGGAGACGTCGAAGCGTGGATGGTCCCGGAGGAATGGAGATCAATAGTCGCTCAGGATGATGATGCGTGCTTGCCCGTCGGTTCATCGGACGATGACGAGCTTGATGGCAAACCGCTGAGAGGTCGTCGCCAGTTCACAAAGGTAGATCCCGCTCGGCGCGATGCGGCCGTCGGTTGTCGTTCCATTCCAGGGGATCTCGTGATGACCGGCTTCCGCCCGACCCTGGAACAAGCGGTTGATTTCCTCGCCGAGAACGTTGTAGACGACGAGACTGACATTGGACCGCACCGGAATGTCAAAGGAAAACGTCGTCCCCGGATTGAACGGATTCGGATAGTTCTGGTAGAGACGAAACGTTGTCGGGAGGGTCCCGTCATTCAAGTTCTTTGTGTCGGCAAGAACCCAGTTGTCCGGATCAAGGCGAACATCTACCGGCCGATGCGAAAGGTTGAGTGTGTAGTCCTGGGATGATTGCGCATTCAGGATCACGACGGCGGTGTCCCATCCTGTCCCGTGGATGGAAACATCGAGGGGCATCCGAAAGAGCGTTCCTCCTCCTGCGCCATTCGCCTGGTCGATATGCAGGCTCAGGATCCACTGGGATTCATGTTTGGCCGACTGCCATACGTACGTGTACGATGGATATCCAACCCCATTCATCCATTCATCGAAGAAGAAGCTCAACGAACTTCCCGTCACGCGTTCGCAATCGGTCTGGAAATCCACAGTGGTGGCGGTGCTGTATCGCAAGCGTGGATCCGACGCGTAGGCACGGAGGCAGGCAAAAAAGACACTGTCGCCGACAACATGCCGGAGCATATGCAGAACAGACGCTCCTTTGTCGTAGACGCCCGTCACGGCAAACAGCTTGGGAACGCTGGCGGTATCCGGATTCCGGAGCGGTCCGACAGCTCCTTTCGCTCCATCCATGAAATGCCGCATGTACCCCGCATACGTCGGCTCGCCGTACTTACGTTCCGCGTAGACGGCTTCACTGTACGACGCAAACCCTTCATTCAACCAGAGATCGACCCAGCTTCCGCACGTGATCATATCGCCGAACCATTGGTGCGAGAGCTCATGCGCCACCGTATATTCCGCGAAGTTGGTCGTGGACGTCATTGTCTGGTGTTCCATCGCGCCGCCGACTCCCATCGACGAATGGCCGTACTTCTCTTTAATAAAGGGGTAGAGTCCGTACGCGTTGGAGAAGATTCCCAAAGCGTCGACCGCCACAAGCAGAGACTGCTGGGCGTACGGAAGGAGCTCGGGGAGGACATAGTTGACGACGGGCATCGAGTCCGTCGCGGTATAGCGAAACCAATTGGTGAATTCGGCATAATTGGTTACAGCGATCGAGATAAGATAGCTGGCAATCGGGTAACGCTCCGACCACCGATAGGTGTGTGTGCCGTTCCCATTGTCGATGATCGCAATAAGTTTTCCATTGGAGCCGGCTTTGAACCTGCTGTCGCATGTTATCCAGACATCGGAGGAATCGGCCTTGTCGTGTGGATGGTCCTTGCATGGCCACCAGTCGCGCGACCCGTACGGCTCGCTGAGTGACCAGACCCATGGCGTGCCGTTGTGGTTCGAAAAGTAGAAACTCCCGAAGCCAGTCGCGAGCGGCACGCCGTGATAAATGACCCGGACGGCAATGATCTCGTCCCGGTGATATGTCCTGTCAAGCGCGATCGTTAGTGTCTGCGGCTGCTGGCTGAACGACGTCCGCGACCCGCCGACCGTGACGGAATCCACAGTCATGGTCTTCATCAGGTCGAGGACGATGGAAGAAAGGCTGTCGGATCGGTTGAACGCCTTGATCAAGACATCGCCTGATAAGAGGTTAGCCGCTGGAGAGGTCGAAACGGTCAGGTTCAGGAAGTAGTAGGTAACGTCGATTTCCGGGGACGCCGCGGATGCGAGCGTTGGATCGTGGAGCCGTTCATAGGCGGCGCGTTCATGATTGAGAAGCGCTTCTTTCTCCTGCCATGGTTGCATTGTTGTTTGGGCGTACGTGTTCGCGGCCAGAAAGGAAAGAACAACCATGGTGGCGGTCTTCTGCATAGTTTAAGATAGCGAGAGGGAAGTAGATCAGCAAATTGAATATCAGTCCCGCACCTGCTATCTTCAAAGGCATGAGCAAAACACGGTCAACATATGTATGCCAGGCGTGCGGGTATGAATCTGCACGTTGGGCCGGGAAGTGCTCCAATTGCGGCGGCTGGAATACCTTCGTTGAAGAGGTCAGCGCCCCACCGAAGAATGCGAAGCGCGCCGGAGGCGTCAGCGTGCGAAACGCCGTGGCACCGGTCTCGATCACCGAAGTAGAGTTCTCGCCGGAGTCGCGCATCCCTGTGGGGATCCCGGAGTTCGATCGTGTCCTGGGCGGGGGCATCGTGCCGGGATCGCTGATTCTCATCGGCGGCGATCCGGGCATCGGCAAGTCGACCCTCATGATGCAGATGGCGGCATCGCTCGACAAGCATCTCATTCTGTATATTACCGGCGAAGAGTCCGTCGGTCAGATCAAAATGCGGGCGATGCGGCTCGAACGACCTCCTTCCGACCGGATGTACCTCCTCGCGGAGACAAACATCGAGATCATCGAAGCCCTCATCGAGAAGACCAATCCGGATATCGTGGTGGTCGATTCGATCCAGACGATGTTCCGTCCCGATCTGGAGAGCGCGCCGGGGACGGTGAGCCAGGTGCGTGAGTCCACCGCGCGCTTCATGCGGCTGGCAAAAGGGAAAGGAATACCGGTCTTCCTTGTCGGGCATGTGACCAAGGAAGGTTCCATTGCGGGGCCGAGAGTGGTCGAGCATATGGTTGACACCGTGATTCAATTCGAGGGCGAGCGTCATCATGCCTACCGGATTCTCCGCGCGATGAAAAACCGTTTCGGATCGACAAACGAAATCGGGATCTTCGAAATGCATGACCGCGGTCTCCGGGAGGTGACGAACCCGTCCGAAGTATTCCTCTCCGAACGAAGGCCCGAGGCCTCGGGCTCGACCGTCGTCGCCGGGATTGAAGGGACACGGCCGCTTCTTGTTGAGGTGCAGGCCCTGGTCGCGCCGACGAGCTACGGCGTCCCCCAGCGGACTGCAACCGGATTCGACTCCCGGCGGCTGCAGATGCTTCTCGCGGTCCTGGAAAAACGCGTTGGCGTCCATGTCGGTCAGTATGACGTCTTTGTGAATGTGGCGGGGGGCGTCCGGCTGGACGAGCCCGCAGCGGATCTCGGCATGGCGGTCTCCATCGTCTCGAGTCTGCGGGATGTTCCGGTCGACCGCGACGCGGTCGTCATCGGCGAGGTCGGCCTCGGCGGAGAGATCCGGACGGTGAACCAGATCGAACGCCGTATCTCAGAAGCGGTGAAGCTCGGCTTCAAAAACATCGTGACTCCGCGCGGCAACGGCCGTGTTGCGAAACCGGAATCCGGAGCGGCACTGCACGAAGTGGAGACGGTCAATCAGGCCATCGACGCACTTCTTCATTCTTCGTAAGAACATTGAGCGGTCAGACGATGACGTTTTCCTATCTCGGCTATCTTGGACTCTTCCTCATCGCTGTTTGCTGGCTCCCGCAGACGATCGAGACGATCCGCGTGGGGAAATGCGGAGTCAACATGCTTTTTCTTGTTTTCCAGGTGGTCGGAAGTGCCTGCCTCGTCGCCTACGCCGTCGGGCGGGACGATCTCGTATTTTCGGTTCTCAATTCGCTGACTGCACTCGGTGCAATGATAAACCTGTATTACAAATTTTCCCCGCGTTCGGCGTGACGACCAGGGACGGCACAATCGTTCCATGAGAAGAGGGAGAGAAAGAATCCGATGAGTTCATTAGAACGTATTGTTCTTGCCACGCACAACAAAGACAAGACCGCGGAATTCCGGGAGATCTTCTCCGGTCTTGATATCGAAGTGTCGAGCCTTGATTCCTATCCCATGGTTGGCGAAATCGAGGAAGACGGCGAAACGCTCGAGGAAAACGCGCTGAAAAAAGCCCGGGAGGTCTTCCGCGTAACGGGGGTCCCCGCTCTTGCCGACGACACCGGGCTCGAAGTCTTCTATCTGGATAAGGCGCCGGGAGTATATTCTGCCCGGTATGCCGGCGTTGGCGCGACGTATCGGGAAAACGTCGAGAAGCTTCTCAACGATATGCGGGGAGTACCGTTCAGACGCCGGGGGGCCCAATTCCGCTGCGTTCTCGCGCTTGCGGGATGGGAGAACCTCGAATTGGTGGCGGACGGGGTATGTCAGGGGAAAATCCTCGAAGAACCACGGGGAGCCAACGGGTTCGGCTATGATCCGGTCTTCGTCCCGTTAGGGTTGACCCAGACGTATGCCGAAATGGATTCCACCATGAAGAATTCCCTGAGCCATCGTGGCCGAGCCGCAAAGCAGATGATTGAACTCATTCAAGAGCATTCGAAGGCCTGATTTGCCGTTATTCCCTTCCTAATTGGATCCCCTGGCCAATCCGCATAGCGCTTTTCCCCCCGGTTGACCATTGACCATTGTCCATCCTCCATTGTCCATTGATCCTTTTCGTCTATTGATCTTCCTCCCCTTCATTCTTATCTTGTTTTCTAATTCTTGCGAATCGGGAGAGGGTGAGTGCGTCTATTCGATCTTTTTGGCAGGGACAGGATCGAACCTCTTTGGGAATATTCCACTAGCGGCTATCTTTGGCATGTCCGGGTCGCAAGTGAGACGCTCCTCTTGGGCGAGGATCGTGACCCCGAATCGAAGAAAGCGACGTTCTTCTGCCTGAAGCTGAGCGATGGCGAAGAGGTCTGGAGACGGGGAGAATTTGGAGACCGATGGTGGATCGGGATTGCCGGGGTTTTCAACAATACGTTGCTGCTCCATGGATTCTCGAGTCCCGATCTTCCGATTCACCGGGGCATTATCGCGGTCGACATTTCGGACGGGACGAAAAAGTGGGAACGACCGGATCTCGTCATCCAGGGAACAACCGGGACAAATCTTGTCGGACACAGTTTCACATCGTCGGAGGAAGAATATCTCGAGGTGTCTCCCATGACCGGTGAGACGATCGGGGTTCTCGATCGGCAAGATGCTCATGAGTTTCCATCGCCCGATGATGCCATGGAGTTTCCTGTTCCGGCGGAGGAGGCGCAAACGGGAGACGTTGATCTTCTCGCGAAAATCGCTCCTTCCCTGGCCGGGCTCGACTACGAGGGACCGATTCTGGCGTTTGCCCGGCGCGACCGCGTTGTGATTTCGTTGCACGAACGAAAACCAATCACTCCCAGGAATGAACCTCATTTCCGGCACTCGCTGTTCTTGATCGACACGGAATCGGGACGAACGATGCTGAAACGCGTGCTGGACGACGATACATCCCGACTTATTCCTGATCCATTCTTTGTCCACCGCGACAACGTCTTTTGCGTCCGCGAACGGCGAACGTTGATGGCGATTCCTCTCGGCATATCCCGCGATCCATACCCCGCACAATGAAAATTCGCCTGAAACATATCGACGCATTCACCGACACGCCTCTCACCGGGAATCCTGCGGGGGTCGTGGTGAACGCTGACGGCCTTACCGATCAACAGATGCAGCGGATTGCGTTCGAAGTCCGGGCGTCGGAAACCGCCTTCGTTCTACCTCCGGAGACTCCGGAGGCGCAACTCCGGATCCGGTGGTTCACGCCGTCTGCCGAAGTGCCGTTGTGCGGCCATGCAACGATCGCGAGCTTTCACGCTCTCGCTGAAGAGAAAATGATGGGGATGGATGGTGCGGGGAGCTACAAATTCCAGCTTGAGACGAAGTCCGGGATCCTTCCCGTTCAGGTCGAGAAGCGGGCCGACGGCATCGACGTGTTCCTCGGTCTTCCCGTGCCGGAATTCAGCCGCGCAGGTCATCATAAGTTGGACGTCATGCGGATTCTGAATATCCAGATCGAAGATTTCGACAATCACATCCCCATCGTCAGCGCCGGGAACCTGTACGTCCCGATTCGCCGTCTGCATTCGATCTTCTCGATGAAGCCGAACTTCCTGGCGATGACACAGTTTCTGGCCAACCGCGGGATCGATGGTCTGTGTGTCTTCACGACGGAAACCGTCGATCGCACCTCGTCGTTTCACTCCCGGTATTTTGCTCCCACCGTCGGAATTGTCGAAGATCCGGTGACGGGATCGGCAAACGGCCCGCTTGGCGCCTACCTGTTCGAACGAGGGCTCATTCAGGAAACAGGCCCCGTCATCATGCTGACCGGGGAGCAGGGCGACCCGATCGGACGCAGGGGCAGAGTCTCCGTCCGGCTGAATGTCGACAATGACCGTGTAACAGCCGTGACGATCGGTGGGCGGGCGGTCACCGTCCTCGAAGGAGAAATGCGCGTGGCCTGAGTTTGTGGAATACGTGCACTCACCTGATATCTTCCGTTCCTCCCCAATCCCCGTGATCCAACCTTTGATGGTGCTTGTATGGCAATGATGCAACCAGTTCTTTTTGCCGCCGTTCTCCTCGCGTCGTTGACGCTGTTCACCGTGCGTGTCCGTCGTCTGATCGGAGGGCTGGGGCTGGGGAAAGCCGTCAATCGGTTTGACGCCCCGCTTCGCCGGCTCGGCAGGGTCGTCCGTATTGCGTTCGGTCAGACGAAACTGCTGCGCGAGCCGCTTGCCGGCCTGCTGCACTTCTTCATCTTCTGGGGATTTGTCATCCTGTTGGCCGCCATCGCCGAGGCGATCGGCGAAGGATTCTCACCGGGATTCTCCTTCTCGTTCCTCGGTCCGCTCTATGTCCCCCTCCTGACGCTCGAAGATTGCATCGCCGTTGTGGTGACGATCGTTGTACTGTTCTCCCTCCTGCGGCGCATCGCGTTTCCGCCGGCCCGGCTGAATGTCGAAGGACATTCCCGCCTCGATGCGATGATCATTCTCTCGTTGATCCTGTTCGTCATGCTGACCATGCTTGGACAGAATGCAGCGAGAGCGGCATATGAGCCTTCGGCTGTCCAAAACTCCGGCCACTTTCTTTCAGCGATGATCGCTCCGCTGTTCGGCGCGGCGGGGAACGAGGGAGCGCTTACCTTCTTCTGGATCTTTTTCTGGGCGCATATCCTGATCGTCTTGGGATTCCTGAATTATCTTCCCTCGTCGAAACATCTCCATGTCCTGACGTCGATTCCGAACGTCTACTTCGGTTCGCTGGAACCCAAGGGAGCCATCAAGCCCATCAATCTTGCCGACGAGACCATCACGAAATACGGCGCCACCGATATTGAAGATCTGACGTGGAAGCAACTCCTTGACGGATACACATGCACGGAATGCGGTCGGTGCACCTCGGTGTGTCCGGCGAACGGGACCGGGAAAGCGCTGAACCCGAAGAAGATCGTGACCGACGTTCGCGCCCGAGTGTTTGAGCGGATGGAGCTGGCCGGGACGGGAAAGGCGGAGGAACCGGCGCATCTTCTGATCGACGGGTTCATCACGGAACAGGAGCTCTGGGCGTGTACAACGTGTATGGCGTGCATGCAGGAATGTCCGGTAGCGATCGAGCATCTCGACACCATTGTCGATCTCCGCAAGGGCTTAGTGCTGAACGAATCCCGGTTCCCGGACGAGCTGAAGGTCACGTTTTCGAATCTTGAACGGAATTCCACTCCCTGGGGGTTTTCCCATTCTTCAAGAGCAGACTGGGCCAAAGGGCTCGATATCCCGGTCATGGCAGAGAAGAAGAACGCGGAATACCTTTTCTGGGTCGGATGTGCCGGCTCGTACGACGCCCGGTACCAGTCCGTCACGAAAGCGTTCGCACGGCTTTTGAAACAGGCCGGGGTCGACTTTGCCATCCTCGGGACGGAGGAAAAATGCAACGGCGATCCCGCGAGAAGGATGGGGAATGAATATCTCGCGCAACAGTTGATGGGGGAAAACATCGCCACGCTGAACGGCTACGGCGTCAGGAAAATCCTCGTCACGTGCCCGCACTGCCTGCAATCGCTGTCAAAAGAGTACCGCCAGTTCGGAGGGATCTTCGAAGTGACGCATCACTCCGTGTTTCTGGAACAACTGGTCCGCGAAGGACGGCTGCGGCTCAAACCGTCGGCGCAGCGTACGCTGACGTTCCATGACCCGTGCTATCTCGGGCGGTACAACGACACGTATGATGAACCGCGCCGGCTGATCGACGACATTCAGGGGACGACAAGGATCGAGATGGAGCGCTCCCGGTCGCGGAGCTTCTGTTGCGGCGCGGGCGGCGGACGCATGTGGATGGAAGAACGGGAAGGGACACGGATCAACCTCGAACGCACCGACCAGGCGCTCGCAGTACAGCCCGACGTGATCGGGACCGGGTGCCCCTTCTGTATGACCATGCTTACGGACGGCATCAAGGAACGCGGCGCGGCGGACCATGTCGCGGTAAAGGATATTGCGGAACTGGTCGTCGAAGCACTACAGGAATAATCCCGACGGAGAATCCTCCCATGAGTCAGAACGGAACGGAGTTTTTCAGAGCCGGCATCGACTACCGAAAAGTCAATACCGTTCTCCTCGCCTTTCTCGCTTTGATCGGCCTCGTCTTTGTGCTCTATGAATTGATGGAAGTCCTCCTTCCCCTCGTCTTTGCGATGATCCTGTCGCAGCTTTTCAAACCCCTGGTCATTCTTCTCCGGGGGAAACGGGTCCCTCTCGCGGTGTGTGTCGTGATCGTCCTTCTGATTGTGGGCGCCTTCCTGAGCGGGGTATCCCTGATCATGACGGGCGGAATCCAGAGCATTGTCGCCCAGGCCCCGAAGTATCAGGACAACCTCAATCGGCTCATCCAGTCGGCCGGTGAATCGCTCTCCTCGTTTTCGACGCTTCTCGGGCGCCACGGCGCGCATCTCGATCTCGGGGAGTCCGTCCAACTGTCGTCCATCACCAGCGTGCTTGCGTCCGGGGCGGGATCGTTTCTCAATCTCGTGGCGAACATGTTTCTCACCTTTCTGTTCCTGATTTTCCTGCTTCTCGGAAGCGAGGACTTTCCCACGAAGGTCTACAAGGCCTTCTCGACCGAAGACTCGTTCCGGCTGACACAAATCATGACGATGATCAACTCGAAAGTCCGGCGGTATCTGATCGCCAAGACGATCATCAACCTTGTGGTGGCCGGAGTGACGGTGGTCGTCCTCCTCGCCTTCGGCGTCGACTTCCCGTACTTCATCGGCATGCTCACATTCTTTCTCAATTTCATCCCGAACTTCGGAGCGTTGATAGCGGTCGCCTTGCCGGTCGTCACGAGTCTGGCAGCCTCGCAGCCGTGGGGGGTGGTGGTCGCGCTGGTGAGCATTCTGGTCGTGTTCCACAGCGTGATCGGCAATTTTGTCGAGCCGAAATGGATGGGCTCTTCTCTTGACCTGAGTCCGCTTGCGGTTCTCCTCTCGTTGATATTCTGGGGCTGGGTCTGGGGGGTGTGGGGAATGATCCTCGCCGTTCCGATCATTTCGATCGTCAAAATCGGGTGTGAGCACATTGTCCCGCTCCGTCCGATCGCGATGCTCATGGGAACGGTGTCCGAACCGGAAGAACAACCGGACGGTCATGCCGGCCAGGACGCATAGGCCGGGCGGTCGTCCGGCGTCGAAGCTTGCGGATTTGGGTCGTTCTCCCGATATTAAAGTTTACATAACGTGGTGGACGTCCGACCGCAATGGCTGAAGAAATCCGTCGCATTGAAATCTTTTCACTGCTGAAACGAGTGTACTTTGGGAAGACAGTCGTTTCAAAGATCCTGATTGCACTCCTGCTGTCGCTCCTCCTCGCGATCCTGTTTCCCCGCGGTGAATCCATTGAATTGGAATACAAGGTCGGCGCCATCTGGGCGCAAAACGATCTGATCGCGCCGTTTTCCTTTCCCATTCTCCGCGAAGATGCTGAGTACCAGCACGACGTTTTGGCGGCGCGGAAGAACGTCTACGACGTATTCGAACGCGACAGCGCCGAAAGCGACAAGGACATAGCGCAAATCGGCGGGTTCTTCCGTCAGGTCCAGGATGTAGCACGCCTCCGGGAAGTGTACCAGAAGGACGTCCGCCGCAACCTTGCCGACGCGATGGCCGACTCTCTTGCCTACGCCCGCGCAATGACGAGGCTCTCTGTCCCTCTCACCGATCAGGACTGGACCGTCGTCACGCAACTCGTCGCAACAGGCCACCTCACCGCGCTCGAACAAATCATCGACGCTGTCGTGCAGGACTACCAGAGGACCGGCATCCTTGACAGGCCGAAGGCGATGCTCAACCGGATGGAGATCGCGCTCCGGCACGGCACGACGGAGGAAATCATTCCCGGGGTCAGGTTCCTCGATCAGGGTGAGGTCATCACGCTGCTCGAGCAGGCATTGAAGGTCCGCCTCCGGAATGAACCGGGCGCGCTCGACCTCGCATATCGGATCGCTGTCCAGAACATCAGCCCGAACATCAAATTCAGTCAGGATGCGACAGAACAGGCTGTTGAAGCGGCCATCGATGCCGTCCCGCGCACGGCGGGGTTCGTTCAGGAGAACGAGCGCATTATTTCGAAGCATGAGCGCATTACGCCGGAAATCAAGCTCCGTCTCGATTCGCTCAGGAAGGCAAAAGCCGAACGCGGACCGGAAGGAGGGTCTCCCTGGCAATTCTTCGGGACATTCCTTCACGTCCTGATTGTGATCTTGCTCTACGGCATCTATCTTCATCTCTTCCGGAAGAGGATCTTTTCCAACAATCGCCGTCTGACCCTCATCGCCTTGCTGATCCTCCTCGAAGGTGTGTTTGCATACCTTGCGCGCGAAATCACCACCACGGCCCCGATCGAGTACCTCATTTTCGTCCCTGCCGCATCGATGCTGCTGACGATTATTTTCGATTCCCGGGTCGGGTTCTACGGCACGGTGATCATCGCCTACATCGTCGCGGGTGTGCGCGGCAACGATTACGGCATCGCCTTGTGTGCATTCGTTGCCGGCGCCCTGTCGGTGTATACGGTGCGCGACATGCGCTATCGGACGCAGATCTTCCGGTCGATGGGATTCATCTTCCTGGGATACGTCCTTGCGATCGTGGCGCTCGGACTCGAACGGTTTGCCGCCTTTCCCCAGATGGCGTCGCAAATGGGCTATGCTCTTCTCAACGCCCTGATCTCGCCGGTCCTCACCTATGGTTTGCTGGTCTTCTTTGAACGGGTGTTCAAAGTGACGACGGACCTGACGCTCCTCGAACTCGCGCAGTTCAATCATCCTCTGCTCCGCATGCTTGCTGTACAGGCTCCGGGAACGTATCATCATTCGATCGGCATGGCGACGCTTGCGGAAGCGGCTGCCGCGGCGGTCGGAGCGAATGAAACGCTTGCCAGAGTCGGGGCGTATTTCCACGATATCGGCAAGATCGAGAAGCCCGCATACTTTGTCGAGAACCAGAAGACCGTCCGGAGCAGGCACGACAAGATTACGCCGCGCATGAGCTCGCTGATCATCGCGGCGCACGTGAAAGACGGGATTGCGCTGGGACGGGAGTACGGCTTGCCGGATGAAGTGATCGATTTTATTCCGATGCATCACGGCACAACGCGCATCGACTATTTCTACAACAAGGCGGTGGAACTCGCTCAACAGGATCCCGACCCGACGAAGATCGATGAGATCAAAGAATCGGACTACCGCTACCCGGGACCGAAGCCGCAGACCAAAGAGACGGGCATCATGATGCTTGCCGATGCCGTCGAAGCGGCAGTGCGGACGATCGAAGAGCCGACGCCGGAACGCATCGAAGATTCGATCGGGAGCCTGATCACCAAACGGTTCGAAGAAGGGGAGTTGGACGAATGTCCTCTTACGCTCAAGGACCTGACGAAGATTAAAACCGCATTCCTGAACGTCCTGGTTGGCGTCTACCACAGCAGAGTGCGATATCCCGAGGTCGAAAAGCCCGGACGGCGAACGAGGCGTCCTCCATTCGGATCGGCTACTCCCGATGAGAGAAAGACACGACCCGATCTCGATAATCGTTCAACGTCGGGTACGCAGGAGCAGCATCAACCATGAAACAGTATCTCGACAAGTTCCTCCGGTATCTGACGCTCGAACGCAACGCCTCGCCAAACACGATCGCCTCGTACCGCCTTGACGTCGATCGCTATCTGGGCTACCTCGAACACACGGGAATCCGGAGCCCCGGGGCAATCACTGAAGAACACACCACCGCGTTCCTGCGGTCACTCCGGCGCAGGGGATTGGGCCCGCGATCAGTTACCCGGACAATCTCCGCCGTCCGCGGCTTCCACCGTTTTCTGGTGGGAGACTCGATCACGCGAAACGATCCGACGGAGATGCTTGATTCGCCGAAACTCGAACGGACGCTTCCCGAGGTACTGTCGGCGACGGAAATTGCCCTCATCCTGGATCAACCCCAGGCGCGGAAGGAAGACAAACGGAACCTCTGGATTCGCGATCGTGCGATTCTTGAGACACTCTACGCGACGGGCATGCGTGTCTCCGAACTTACCAGTCTCAAACAGGCCGACGTGGAACCCCGGAGCGGGACCGTCCGCGTGTTCGGGAAGGGCGCAAAGGAGCGCATCGTGCCGATCGGTCGCCCGGCTCTGCGCTGGATCGCGCAGTATGCCAATGTCACCCGGCCCCTGCTTCTCGGTCGACGGACCTCCGACGATATCCTGTTCCTGAATGTCCGTGGAACCATGATGACGCGCATGGCGGTCTGGAAGATTGTCCAGGCCTACGCCCGGCGCGCGGGTGTCACTCGCGAAGTGCATCCCCACACGTTCAGGCATTCCTTCGCGACGCATCTGCTGGAGGGAGGTGCCGATCTCCGGGCCGTCCAGGAAATGCTCGGGCACGCGGATATTTCCACCACGCAGATCTACACCCATATTGATCGGGAGTATTTGAAAGAGGTGCACCGCACGTTTCACCCCCGCGGATGAGAAGAGAGTCTTTAGAAGAAGAGAGCTCAATGCATCACCATAATTCGTTGCCGCGCACTGTTGACGAACTTCGCAATGAGATTGTCGGGATCGACAGTGAAGTCCCGGTTCTGGACGGATCGCTCCGCCGGTACATCTTCCTGGACAACGCCGCAAGCGCTCCGTCTTTTGCGCGCGTGCTGAAAAGCATCGAAGCGTTTCTCCCGTGGTACTCGGGAGTCCATCGCGGGACCGGCTTCAAGTCGCTTCTGTCGACTGAGGCGTTTGACGCGGCCCATGATCTCGTCGGTCGCTTTGTCGGCGCGACCCCGGGGTATCACACGGTCATTTTCGGCAAGAATACGACGGAATGTGTCAACAAGCTCGCGAACCGGTTCGGCCTTCGACCCGGCGACCTGGTCATAACGACGCTCCTGGAACATCACTCGAATGATCTGCCATGGCGCCGACGCGCACAGGTTCTTCATGTCGGGATGCTCCCGGACGGTCGCCTTGATTGCCTGGCGCTGAGAAAAGCGCTCCAGGACAATGTCGGAAGAGTGAAACTCGTCGCCCTCACGGGAGCATCGAACATCACCGGACTCTGTTCCCCGATCCACGAAATTGCCGAATGGGCTCACGCCGCGGGTGCCAAGGTGTTCGTCGACGCCGCACAGCTTGCACCGCACAGGCCGATCGCCATGCGTGCCCCTGATGACCCCGGCCACATTGATTTTATCGCGTTCTCCTCACACAAGATGTATGCTCCGTTTGGAACGGGAGCACTGATCGGTCCAAAGGAACTCTTTGAACAAGGCGATCCCGATATCGTCGGCGGCGGCGTGGTTGATGTCGTCACGCTGGAGAAGGCGTTCTGGAACCACCCGCCCCACAAAGAAGAGGCCGGCAGCCCGAACGTCATCGGGGGCATTGCGATGGCGGAAGCCGTTGCGGTCCTCCAATCGGTGGGAATGAAAGCGATCTGGGAGCACGAAACGGAACTCATGAAATACGCGTACAAGAGGCTGAAGACCATTCCCGGCCTGACATTCTATGGTCCGACGGAGGACCTTCAGGAAAAGGTCGGTGTGATTTCGTTCAATGTCGAAGGGTTTCATCACTCCCTGGTGGCTGCCATTCTGGGAATGGAGGACGGGATCGGCGTACGTGACGGGTGTTTCTGCGCGCACCCCTATGTCAAGGAACTTCTCGGCCTCACCCGCGAACAGGATCTCGCGCACGAGGCGGCAGTCCTGGGAGGCGACAAATCGTCGATGCCCGGGATGGTGCGGGCCAGTCTCGGGTGCTACTCAAATGAATCGGACATTGACGCATTAGTTGCCGCGGTGGAACGCATCGTGCGAAAAGAATACAAAGGCATCTACGCGCAGAATCAGAAGTCGGGAGGGTTTCACGTGCTCAATTTTGAGCCGGACTACCGTCGGTTCTTCCCGTATATGGAGGACCTGTACTCCGACGAGAAGGCCCCGGCATGATGGACCATCTATCCCTCATTCCGATCCTGCTTTTCTCGGTGATCGTGCACGAGATTGCGCACGGGTGGGCGGCATTGAAGCTCGGTGACCCGACGGCGCGTGATATGGGAAGGCTTACACTCAATCCGTTGCCGCACCTGGATTTGTTCGGATCCATCATTCTCCCTGCGATGTCGATCCTCGCGTCAGGGAGCGTGTTCCTGGCCTGGGCCAAACCGGTGCCGGTGAACCCGGGGAACTTCTCGCGGCCCCGTCGCGACGACATGATCGTTTCCTTCGCCGGTCCGGCGTCGAACATTCTTCTTTCCGGCGCCTGCGCGCTGGCGTTCGTGATTCTCTCCACTGTGGCGAAAGAGACGGGTGTGCGGGAATCCCCCGCGGCGATGGCAGTCCTGGTGTTTCTCCTTACGATGTTCTACGGCGGGGTATATCTGAATATCGTTCTGGCACTATTCAACATGATCCCCATTCCGCCGCTCGATGGGTCTCACATCCTTGCTTCGTTTCTCCCTGCACGGGCCGCGTTCGCATACAGAAAGATCGGGTTTCTTGGCATTATCGCGATCCTTTTTCTCATGCGCGTGCCGGGTGTGGCACAGGCGTTTCATCAGGCGATTATGTTCCTGGCATCGCCGCTGGAAAGTGTGATGGGGGCGGCGCTGTAAGGCGGTGGGGAACGGGATTTCTTCCTACTTCATACTGCCTACGTCCTACTCTCGGCATCTTGGGGAAAAGCCGGGTACACATTAGCGGACCGTTCGTTGATAGGGAGAGGTTCGCAGCTCGATAGGAGCCTTCTGTGCAGGAATTCCGGTATCGCAATAATATCCTCATCGCAGAAGAGGTCGAACTGCAGAACGCAGCTGAGACGTTCGGGACGCCGCTGTTCGTCTACAGCAAGCGCTCGCTGCTTGACCATTGCAGGAATATTGAACGGGCTTTTGAAGGAAAACGTCATACAACGTACTTCGCAGTCAAGGCGAATGCGAACCGAACGCTTCTCCGATTGATTGCGGAAGAAGGGCTGGGAGCCGATGTTGGTTCTGCCGGTGAACTCTACCTCGCCGCGAACGCGGGGTTCAAGCCGGAGCGGATCACCTTCAGCGGTGTCGGAAAACGGGACGATGAGATTGCGTTGGGACTGGTCCACAATATTCACGCGTTCAATGTTGAGTCGTCGGAAGAACTCGAAATCATGAGCGCGATCGCTGCGAGGGAAGGAAAGCGCGCGCGGATCCTTCTCCGGGTGAATCTCGATATCGATGCCGGCGGTCATGCGTACGTCTCGACCGGCAAGCGCCAGAATAAATTCGGCGTCCCGTGGCAGCAAGCGACCGAGTTCCTGCGCTGGGCTGCATCGCTGCCGAATATCGACGTCGGCGGGATCCACAGCCACATTGGCTCACAGATCGTTCGGGAAGAGACGTTCCTCCGGGCAGCGGAGGCGCTGAAAACACTCGTGACCGACCTTCGGTCGTCAGGATTGACCATCGAAGACCTCGATTTCGGCGGCGGATTCGGCGTTCAGTATCGCGGGTATATCCAGCATCCGAATCTTCCGGTGGAAGAGCCCGAGGCGATCAATCTTTCGGCCGCGTCCCTCGTCAGGGCGGTGCTCCCCGTCCTCGAATCGACCGGATGCCGGATCTCGATTCAACCGGGGAGGTCCGTCGTTGCGCACTCCGGGTTATTGCTGGTCCGGGTGGTGTTCCGCAAGGAAACGGACGAGAAGGTGTTCGTCGTGATTGACGGCGGAATGAATGACCTGATCAGGCCTGCGTTGTATCATGCGCACCATCAGATCGTGCCCGTGCGGATCGACGGCGAGCCGCAGGAGATCGTTGACGTCGTCGGACCGCTCTGCGAGTCGGGCGACTTTCTTGCGCTCGACCGGGCTGTGCCCCGGGTAAAACGCGGGGATCTTCTCGCGGTCATGTGTGCCGGCGCCTACGGGTATGTCCTCTCGTCGAACTACAATGCGCGCCTGAGACCCGCGGAAGTCTTGATCGACGGCTCATCGATGAATGTCATTCGCGAACGGGAGGTCCTCGAGGACCTTTGAGCGCGGAAGCAAACGGAAGATTCCATCAACGTATAGGAGACCAATGAAAGCGTATTCTGTAGCCGTGGTTGGTGCGACCGGTCTTGTCGGCCGGAAAATGATCCAGGTGCTTGAGGAACGAAAATTCCCCGTGGGCAATCTCCGCCTGCTCGCTTCCGCCCATTCCGCCGGGAAGGAGCTTCCGTTCAACGGGAGAGAACACCGTGTTGAAGAGCTGAAGGTCTCTTCGTTCGCCGGAGTCGAGATTGCGCTGTTCTCCGCAGGAGCATCGGTCAGCAAGGAGTTCGCTCCGCACGCCGTCAAGGCTGGGACCCTTGTTATCGACAACAGCAGCGCCTACCGGATGGACCCCGATGTCCCGCTCGTGGTCCCCGAGGTCAACCGGCACGCAATCTTCGATCATCACGGGATCATCGCGAATCCCAATTGCTCGACGATTCAAATGGTCGTCGCCCTCAAGCCGCTGCACGATCGATGGAAGATCAAACGCATTGTGGTCGCGACGTATCAATCTGTGACGGGAGCAGGAAAAAAAGGGCTCTCGCAGCTTGAGCAGGAGATTGCCGGGAAAGATGTTTCGGAGAAAAAATTTCCTCACCCGATCGCGTACAATATCCTTCCGCACGTGGATGTGTTCCTTGACGACGGCTACACGAAGGAGGAACACAAGATGGTGGATGAGACGAAGAAGATCATGGGCGATGACAGCATCCGCGTGAATGCAACCTGCGTGCGCGTCCCGGTGTGGGGCGGCCATAGCGAGTCGGTGAATGTGGAATTCGAACGGCCGTGTTCGGTTGCCGAAGCGCGGGAAGCGCTGTGCTCTGCGCCGGGAATCGTCATGCAGGACCAGCCACAATCCTCGACGTATCCGATGCCGGTGAACGCCTGGGAAAAAGACCCGGTGTTCGTCGGGCGGGTCCGAAAGGACGATACCGTTGCGAGTGGACTAACCCTGTGGGTTGTCGCTGACAATCTGCGGAAGGGTGCCGCGACGAATGCGGTCCAGATCGCGGAAGAGTGGATCAAAGGAAAATAGCGATGCCACAAAAGCTTCGTGTCGGAGTGATCTTCGGCGGCCGCTCGGGCGAACATGAAGTCTCCCTGGTCTCTGCCTCGTCGATCCTCCAGGCCCTTGACCGCGAAAAGTACGACGTGATCCCGATCGGGATCACGCGAGAAGGGCGATGGTTGAGCTCTCCGGAAATGGTCCGGTTGATGAAAGACCGGTCCGGGCTCAACGGGACCGGCGAGCAATATCTTCTTCCCGAACCGGGACGTCACGGACTGATGTCCATGGAAGACAAGACGTCGGCGGTGCGGCAACTGGATGTCGTGTTTCCGATCGTTCACGGCACGTACGGCGAAGACGGAACGCTCCAGGGTTTGCTGGAGCTTGCGGGGATTCCCTATGTTGGGGCGGGCGTTCTCGGCTCGGCGGTGGGGATGGACAAGATCGTACAGAAGCAGCTGTTCCATGAGGCCGGCCTGCCGATCGTCAAATATCTCTGGTTCCTTTCCGAAGAATGCCGCAAACGACCGCAGGCTGTTGCCGCGAAGATCGTGAAGACGCTGCGATACCCGGTGTTTACGAAACCGGCCAACACCGGGTCCAGCGTCGGGATCTCGAAAGCACACGACAGGGGCGAACTGATGCGAGGCCTGGAACTTGCCGCATCGTTCGACAGAAAAGTCATTGTCGAGCAGGGCGTGAAGAATGTCCGCGAGATCGAATGCAGCGTCATGGGCAATAATGATCCGGAGGCGTCCATCCCCGGGGAAATCGTTCCCTCAAACGAGTTCTACGATTATGATGCGAAGTACGTCGATGGAAAATCGGCGGCGATCATTCCTGCCCCGCTACCGACGAAGACTGTTCGAACAATTCGGGCAATCGCGGTCCGCGCGTTCCAGACCCTGGACCTGGCGGGGATGGCGAGAGTTGATTTCTTCGTCGTCCGGAAAACCAATACAATGTATTTGAATGAAGTGAATACGCTTCCCGGGTTCACGCCGATCAGTATGTATCCCAAACTCTGGGAAGCAAGCGGGATCAGCTACCGGGAACTTCTTGATCGGCTCATCGCGCTGGCCATTGAGCGGCATGCAGAGAAAAGTTCGCTCCGGACGGCCTTCGACCCGAAAACCGCGTGGTACAAAGAGGGCTGAGCGTGGATTCGTCCTTCTATCGCAAGTTCACACACCGCCTCGGTCTCGCACGGATGTTGAAAAAGTTCGTGAAGAACAAGAGGGCGATGGTCTTTACCGCCATCGGGATCATTGTTCTGGTGTATGGCGTGCTGGGGAACCACGGTATCGTCCAACGGTTGCGGCTACAACACGAGAAAGCCGAGATGGAACGGAAGATCAAAGAGGCGAACGACGAGACGAAACAACTTCAGAATCAGTCGCATGACCTCGACACCAACTTGAAAGCGATCGAGAAGGTCGCCCGGGAACGCTATGGAATGGCCCGTGAGGGGGAGCGGGTCTATAGAACGACGGACAGCAGCCGCTGACCTGCGGCGGGAATGACCATGGATCTGTTCGACGCAAACACGGAATCCCGTTCGATGACCGGCTCACCGCTGGCGGAACGCACGAGACCCGCCGTCCTCGATGAGGTTGTCGGGCAGGACCATTTGCTCGGACCGGGCAAACCGCTTCGCGTGCTGATTGAAGCGGACCAGGTGCCGTCGATTATTTTCTGGGGTCCTCCTGGCACGGGAAAAACCACCCTCGCCCGCGTCATCGCCGCCCATGCAAAGGCAGAGTTCTTTCAACTGAGTGCAGTGTCCGCAGGCGTCAAGGATGTCCGCGCTGTGCTGGACCGCGCCGACTTCAACCGTCGCCACAATGGCGGACGGGCGATCCTTTTCATCGATGAGATTCACCGGTTCAGCAAAGCGCAGCAGGATGCGTTGCTGCACAGCGTCGAAGACGGACTCGTGACGCTCATCGGCGCGACGACGGAAAACCCTTCCTTCGAAGTTATTTCCCCGCTGTTGTCGCGGGCCCGCGTGTATGTCCTCCAACCTCTCGCGCCCGGACACTTGAACCAGATTCTTGATCGCGCATTGCTCCACGATCCGATTCTTCAGATCCAGAAGATTACGATCGCCGACCGGGATGTTCTTCTTCAGCTCTCCGGCGGTGACGCACGAACGATGCTGAACGGCGTCGAAACGGCGATCCGCCTTGCGGCCGTCGGGCCTGATGGCGGCCGAATCGTTACGCGCAAGGAAATCGAGGAAGCGTTCCAGCGCAAGGCGCTGGCGTACGACAAGGGGGGCGAGGAGCACTACAATATTATCTCCGCGTTTATCAAGAGCATGCGGGGTGGAGACCCCGATGCGGCAGTCTACTGGCTCGCGCGCATGATCGACGGAGGGGAAGACCCCTTGTTCATCGCGCGGAGAATGGTGGTCCTTGCCTCCGAAGACATTGGCAATGCGGACCCCTATGCGATAACGCTCGCGGTCTCCTGCTTTGCAGCCGTGGAACGGATCGGGATGCCGGAAGGGCGCATCGTGCTCGCCCAGGCCGCGACGTATCTGGCGTCATGCCCGAAGAGCAATGCCTCGTACCGCGCCATTGACGAAGCGCTCGGCGACGTCCACGACGGTCCGCATTCGTCGGTTCCGCTCCATTTACGGAATGCCCCGACCGGCTTTATGAAACACGAGGGGTACGGAGCGGGGTATAAGTACTCGCATGATTTCCCGGGGCATTTCGTCGAGCAGCAATATCTCCCTGATGAACTGACCAACAAAATCTATTACAAGCCAACCAACAACGGCCGCGAGGCGACCATCCGCGAGCGGCTCAATGCATGGTGGAAATCCAGGCAGCGTTGAAACCGGTCCTACGATATAGTCTGCTTCTACTCGGATTGTCACTCTGCATCAACCGCACGGTGGCACAGGAACGCCGTGACACGGTCCGGTCGGCCGCCGACAGCGCTATCGCGCGCTTCGATTCCTCCGCCCTTGCCCGGCAGGACAGTCTTGCGATACCGGACAGTCTCAAACCCGCCAGATCGCCTTCAGGCGTCGATTCCGTCGTCAACTATACGGCAGTCGACTCGGTCATCTACGCCCTCGACAGCCGGACGATGTTCATGTATGGGAAGGGGGACATCCGGTACAAGGACCTCGGGCTGAAAGCGGAGAACATCGATATCAACTGGAACACCGCGATCCTGAACGCGCGAGGCGTGCGCGACTCCACGGACACGACCGGAACGAAGTTCATCGGCCTTCCGGATCTTAAGGACGGGGGGGAGATCTATCACGGCTCAACCATTGCATACAACTTCCGATCGAAAAAGGGGAAGATCGATATCGGAAAAACCGAGATCGAACGCGGGTGGTACTACGGGGATTCGATCAAGAAGGTCGAGGACAAAGTCCTCTTTGTCAAAGACGGCCGGTACACGACGTGCGACCTCGAGCATCCGCATTTCTACTTCTACAGCCCCGAAATGAAAGTGATCATCGGCGACAAGGTCATAGCGCGGCCGATAACGCTGATGATCGACGATGTCCCCGTCTTCGCGTTGCCGTTCGGAGTGTTTCCCACGGAGCGCGGACGTCGGTCCGGCCTGATCGCCCCTGCCTATGGCGAAAGCGGGACCCGCGGACGCTATCTGACCCACCTCGGATATTTCTGGGCGATCAACGATTATACGGACATCAACCTCCTCGGTGACGGTTACGCCAAAGGCGGGTATACCCTCTACTCCGATTTCCGGTACCGGCTCCGCTACTATTTCTCGGGGACCTTGAGCGGGTCCTACGGGAAAACGATATACGGCGAGCGCGGCGACCCGGGGTACAGCAACAGTTCGGTGTTTAACATCCGGTGGACCCACAACCAGGATTTTGATCCGACGACGCGCCTCCTGGTAGACTTTACGTTTACGTCAGGTTCGTACTATCAGGCGACGAGCAACAATCTCAACGATCTGCTCCGCCAGAACGTGGTATCGAACGCCACGCTGACGAAGTACTGGGAGGGAACGCCGAACAGCATGACGATCAACCTCCATCGGGACCAGAACCTTTCCACGGGGGAGGTCAGCGAAATCCTTCCGAGCGTAAGCTTCAACCGGAGTCAGAGCTTCCCATTCCGATCGTCGAAGACAACGGCGGCCAGCGCAATGGCGTGGTACGATCTGATCGGATATACGTATAGCGGTCAATTCGAGAATACCCGGTCGAAGACGCTGATCCCGAGCACAAACAGTCTGATCCCGAACACGACGAATTTCCTCATGGACCAGCGATGGGGTGTCAATCATTCCGCGACGATCAATGCATCTCCCAAGGCGGGGTACTTCACGATCACGCCGTTCGTGGATTTGAATTCGAGGTGGTATGATCGAAGCACATATGAGCATCTGAACAGCGCGGACAGCGTCGTCGCAGAAGAACAGCGCGGGTTCAGGACCGTCAACACGTTCGACATGGGTGTTTCGGTGAGCACAAAGTTATACGGGATCGTACGTCCGAATATCTGGGGGATCACGGGCATCCGCCATCAGGTACGCCGAGCATCAGCTACGTCTATCAGCCGGATTTCTCGAAGCCCGGCTGGGGATACTACGGTCGGTATGTGGATACGACCGGGATGACACAGGTGTACAGCAGGTTCGACAAGGGGATCTTCGGGGGAGCGCCTTCCGAAGAACGGCAGGCCCTTGCATTCAGGCTCGGCAACGTATTCGAGATGAAGACTGCGGGCGACAGCGTCGGGAAGGAAAACAAATTCCAGCTCCTGAACCTCGACCTGTCCACATCGTACAACTTCGCGCGCGACAGTCTGCGGTTCGACCCGATCTCGGCAAGCTTCCGGACGAGCATCGGGCAGTTGTTCACGATCGGCGGTTCGGGGACGTTCAACCTTTACAAATTCGAGGTTGACCCCGCCAACCCGACGTCCGGGCGGCGGGTGAACAAGTATCTGCTGAACGAAGGGAAGATCGCCGACCTGACCAGCTTTTCCATCAGCGTTGGGACGCGCTTGAGCGGAGAGAAGAAGGCCACCACGGCCGGCCCGATCAAGACGGCAGCCGATTCGGCATCGGATGTAACGCGGAAAACGTTTGTCGGACTCTATGATCAGGAAACGCCGGACTTCAGCATTCCCTGGAGTCTCGACCTCAATTGGAACTTTTCGCAAAGTCAGAACGATCCCCGCGTCAAGTTTGTGAACTCCGGCCTCTCCGCCGCTCTTTCGTTCAATCTCACGGAATTCTGGAAGCTCTCGGCAAGCACGAACTACGATCTTGTGAGCAAGCAATTTGCCGCGCCGCAGATCACTATCTACCGTGATCTCCACTGCTGGGAGATGAACTTTTCGTGGGTACCGACCGGATACTACCGAAACTTCAAGCTGGAGATCCGTCTCAAGGCACCGCAATTGCAGGATATCAAAGTGACGAAGGAGGGCAGTGCGAGGGGAGTGTACTAGCATAGGCAACCACGATTTCCCATTCCTATATCCCGAGCTTAAGCCATGGTGCGACACGCGACGCTGGCTGATGCCTCCGAAATCTGCAGGATCTACAACCACTACATCGAGACCACGCGCATTACGTTCGAGGAGACGCCGATCACGGCGGAGGACGTTGCCGCGCGGATTTCGTCGGTGATGCAAACGTATCCCTGGTTGGTCTGTGAAGAGGGCGGTCGCGTGATCGGCTACGCGTATGCGACCCGCTGGAAGGATCGTTCGGCCTACAGGTACTCGGTCGAAGCGGCGATTTATCTTGACCACGGCCGCGTCGGGAAGGGATCAGGGACGGAACTTATCGAACGGCTTCTCCACGAGCTGCGGTTGAGGAAGATTCACAGCGTGATCTGCGGCATCGCATTGCCGAATCCCGCGAGCGTCGGGCTCTGCGAAAAGTTCGGCTTTGAAAGGATCGCCCACTTCAAAGAGGTGGGGTACAAGTTCGACAAGTGGGTCGATGTTGGTTATTGGGAGCTTCTCCTCAGCTCTTCCTAGTCTCCGCCGGCGCCCCAATGGCGTACTCGAAATCGTAGAAGTGCTTCCCCTCGACAATCGTGATTGTCATCGCTCCTTCGAGGCCGGCGAGCTCGCCCGTTCCTGATCCGGGGACGACCGTCAGGCTGAGGTGCTGCGATGTCTTGGTCATCGTGGCGCTATGCTGGAAGATGAATGCCCCCCGTTTCCCGCCAACGGTTCCTGCGACGAATTCCATCGCCACATAGCCGGCCGATCCGCTTGCGGGCGAACCTCCCGTCAACATTTCCCCCTTGCTGACTCCTTCAAGATCGCCATGAAACACCTTGTCGATGGACATCCTGCCCAAGTTCGTGCCCGCGGCTGTGTTATACGGCTCCAGCGGTCGGAGGGTGACTTCGAACGTGCCTTTTGCGTGCATTCGGGGATTCTTCTCCTGGTATGATTTCTTTGTGGTGATCTCCCAACGCCCGTAAGCAGTTGATCAACACCCGGTTCGGCGGGTCGGTTCATTGCGGAGCACAAGCCTGGCACAGGTGCCAGACACACAAGCCAGACTTGCCGGTCACATCTTGCCGTCCCGCCCCTGCCTCTTCCTTGCGAAGAAAACCGCCTGCCGCTTGTATTTTGAATATATTTGACCGAGATTACCGGTACAGTTACCGCTTAAGTACAGGCTTTTTATGGGGTATGCGTGAAAACCTTCCTGATCTTCCTTGTCCTGGCCGCCTTTGCGACTGTTTCTGATGCCCAAACCCTCTTTGTCTCTCCTTTCGGAAATGATGAGTTCCCCGGAACACTCGACAGCAGCTTCCAAACCATTCCTCGAGCCGTGGCTTTAATCCAGCCCGGCGGCACGATCTACGTCCGGGGAGGCGTCTATCACATCGACTCAACCATCAAGATTACTACTTTCGGCTCAGCCAACGCGATGCTCCACCTTCTTGCGTACCCTGGAGAGCAACCCGTCCTTGACTGTTCCTCCGAGAGCGTCTCGGGGACGAACCGCGGTGTGCTGCTGTCCGGAAGCTACTGGCAAATTAAGGGGATCGTGATCCAGAGAGCCGGCGACAACGGGATGTACATCACGGGATCCAATAATACCATTGAGCAATGTGCCTTTGAAGGCAACGCGGATACCGGTCTGCAACTCAATAGCGGCGCCTCGTATAACCAGATCATCAACTGCGATTCGTTCAACAACAAGGATCCGAAACAGGGGAACGCCGACGGCTTCTCCGCAAAACTCGCCGTCGGCACAGGGAACGCGTTTTATGGCTGTCGCTCATGGCAAAATTCCGATGATGGCTGGGATGGCTACCTTCGTGGTGCAAATGGCGTGACGACGACCATCGAAAACTGCTGGTCGTTCATGAACGGATACCTGAGCGACGGAACGCCGGGTGCAGGAAACGGGAACGGTTTCAAAATGGGAGGGAGCGACAGCGCGAACCTCGAGCACAACGCGATCCTCAGGCGCTGCGTCGCGTTCGACAATCTCGCGAATGGATTCGACCAGAACCACGATCGTGGGTCAATGACCCTCTACAATTGCTCGGCATATCGCAATGCTACGAACTACAGTCTCGCCGAAATCATCGACTCCGGGAGGACAATGGTCCTCACGAACTGCCTCTCGCTCGGCTTCTATGGTTCGATCGCTCTCTTTGCCGTGCAAACGACAAACAGCTGGATCAGTCCCTTCGCGGTGTCCGATGCGGATTTCGCGAGCCTCGACACAACAGGAGTCCGCGGGCCCCGAAAGACGGATGGAAGCCTGCCTGACGTGGCCTTTCTCCACCTCGCAAAGGGAAGCGGACTCATCGACAAGGGAGCCAACGTTGGTCTTTCCTTCAACGGTGCAGCACCTGATCTTGGCGCCTTCGAGAGCGACTATCCTACTTCTGTGACCGCCATTCCCGCTCTCCCGACAATGGTCCGGTTGGAACAGAATTATCCGAACCCGTTCAATCCGAAAACAGGGATCAGGTTCCAGGGGACAGGGAACAGGGACATACGGCTTGTGGTGTATGATCTTCTGGGGAGAGAGATCGCTGTCCTAGCGGACGGCAGATACCCGGCGGGAGAATATGCATTTACCTTTGATGGTACGAACCTGGCGAGCGGCATATACATGTGTCGAGTGACGGCCGGATCATACACCGCGGTTCGGAAGATGCTCTTAGTTCGTTGACGGTAGAGCCCTTTTGTTCCCCCTTCTCCTAGGTCCTCCTCAGCCCGCCTGCTTCTTCTCCTCAAACCGGTACTCCGGCTCCTTCTTCCACTGAATCACGTCGCGCGTGATGGTCGCCGAATACAGGTTCTGCCGTTCGGGGAGCGAGAACATGATGTCGAGCATGACCTCTTCGATGATGGAGCGGAGCGCCCGTGCACCAGTTCCGCGTTCGATGGCCCGTTCCACCACCGCGTGCAATGCGTCTTCTTCAAACACCAATTCCACCCCCTCCATCCGGAAGAGCTTCTTGTACTGCTTGATGATCGCATTCTTCGGCTCGGTCAGAATGTTCAGGAGGGCGTCCTCGCCAAGCGAATGAAGCGGCGCGATCAACGGCAAGCGGCCGACAAATTCCGGGATGAGGCCGAACTTCACGAGATCCTCCGGCTGTACCTGCGCGATCAGGCTGTCGGAATCGGCCTTTCGTTTTCCTTTGATGTCCGCACCGAACCCCATGGGATTCTGGTGGACCCGGCGGGCGACAATCTTCTCGAGCCCTTCGAAGGCCCCTCCGCAGATGAAAAGGATATTCCGCGTATTGATGTTGATCAGACTTTGCTCGGGATGTTTCCGGCCTCCCTTCGGCGGGACGCCGGCAACTGTTCCTTCGAGGATCTTCAGCAGGGCTTGCTGGACCCCTTCCCCGGATACATCGCGCGTAATCGAGGCGCTGTCGCTCTTCCGGGAAATCTTGTCGATCTCGTCGATATAGACAATCCCACGCTCCGCCTTTTCCACGTTATACTCTGCGTTCTGAAGAAGGTGGACCAGGATGGTCTCAACGTCGTCGCCGACGTATCCGGCCTCCGTCAGTGTCGTCGCGTCGGCGATCGCGAACGGAAGATCAAGGATGCGGGCGAGCGTCTGCGCGAGCAGCGTCTTCCCGGTCCCGGTGGGGCCGATCAACAGGATGTTTGTCTTTTCCAGCTCGACGTCATCGAGTTCGAACAGCCGGTCTTTCGCGTCGATCCGTTTATAATGATTGTAGACGGCGACGGCAAGACTCTTCTTGGCCAGGTCCTGGCCGATGACATACTCATCGAGGGCCTTCTTGATCTGCGCCGGCGAAAGGTTGGTGCGCTGTCCTTTCCGGGCGTTGAACGATGCAAGGGTGTTCCGGATGATGTCGACCGAACTCGAGACACAAATGTCGCAGATGTAGACGTCAGGACCGGCAATGATGCTTTGGACTTCTTCCGGCGTCCGTCCGCAAAAGGAGCATTGTATCTTGTCGTTGGTACGCGTTTTTCCTGCCATGACCGTTGTCCGTGCGAGTTACTTTTTCGCTTCCTTCTTCACATACACGTTGTCGATGAGGCCGTACGCTTTGGCATCTTCCGACGACATGTAGCGATCCCGGTCCGTGTCCTTCTCGATCTGTTCGAGGGGCTTCCCGGTATGTACGGCGAGAATCTCGTTGAGGCGCTTCTTGGTGCGCAGGATCTCTTCCGCCTGAATGCTGATATCCGAGGCCGTCCCCTGCGTGCCTCCCCAGGGCTGATGGATCATAATCCTGGAGTTGGGTAGCGCCGAGCGCTTGCCTTTGGTGCCTCCCGCCAGCAGGACCGCAGCCATGCTCGCGGCCATGCCGATACAGATCGTCGCCACGTTTGGACGAATGTACTGGATGGTATCGTAAATGGCAAGCCCTGCGGACACAGAACCGCCGGGCGAGTTGACGTAGACCGAAATGTCCTTGTCGGGGTCCTCCGACTCCAGAAACAGGAGCTGGGCGATCACCAGACTCGCCACGCCGTCATCGATCTCGCTGCCGACGAACACGATGCGTTCCTTCAGCAATCGGGAGAAAATATCATATGCGCGCTCGCCGCGTCCGGTCTGCTCGACAACCATGGGCACCAACTGGCTGGCAATCTTCGAAGACATAACGGTCAGCTCTCCTTTCGTTCTAGTATCACATCGCTCTCACCGCCTTCCGCACTTCCCGCAATGAAGCAAGGAGTATGCAGTAAGCAGTAGGGAGTAAGCAGAAACCAACTTTTTTCGGCGAAGAGTAGGACGTAGGACGTATGAAGTAGGAAGAAAGCGGTAGCAATTGTCTCCCGTTCTCCCCCTCTCCCCATCCCCCCTTCTCTTCGCCTTACCTCAGACTACTGTCGTTCTTCTCTGTGACCTTCGCATGCTCCTTCAGGAACTGCATCACCTTTTCTCCGCGGAGTCTGTCACGCGACGATTCGGAGGTCTTGTAATGCGTGAGCAGGCGGTCTTTAGAGATCCTCAGCGACTGGGAATCGCGCTCGGCGGCCTTTTCGATGTCTTCGTCCGTCAGCTCGATCGCTTCAGCCTCCACGATGCGTTCCTTGATGAGCATCCATTTTGCCTGCCAGATGGCGTCTGCCCGGTTCGACTCGCGGAATTTCTTTTCGTCAAACCCGCGCGGGAGCTGTTTATCCCGCGATCGGTCCTTGATGTCTTCAATCATCGCGTCGAGATAGGCTTCGGTCAGGGACGCCGGCACGGTGAACTCGTGCAGCTTCATGATCTCCGATACGATGTCGTCGTTCAGACGACGGGTCGAGAGATCGTCCCAGTACGTCTTGAGATCATGCGCAATATTTGTGCGGAGTTGTTCGGCGGTCTCGACGGAACCGCGGGTCGCTTTTTTCGCGAGCTCGTCGTCGAACGGCGGGAGCGTGACCCGTTCCACCTTTTTGACGGTGAGGGAGAGGTGCGTGCTGTGACTGTGATCCTCGTGCTGCGAGACGATCGTTGCCTGGTACTTCCCGGCTTGCTCCGCGTTCTTCAGCGCTTCCTTGACTTCCGGGGCCACATCGGGGTCGATCAGATGGAACCGGACGTTTTCCGTTTTCCTTCCGACCAGCGGTGTGCCGGTTTCGTCGAGTTCCTGCACATCCGCAGTCACCGCGTAATTCTCGTCCGTGACAATGGTCGCAGGCTCCGAAGTGCTGTTCACTCTCCGGAGGCGCTCGATTTCGTCGAGGACTTCCTTCTCGTCCACGGGGTGCACATACTTGGTGACGTCCACGCCTTTGTATCCGCGCAAATCGATGTGCGGTCGTACTTCATATTTGATCTTGAAAGTGAAGTCTTTTCCGTGGGAATACGATTTCTCCGCGAGCGTCGGTCGACCCATTGGCTCGACGTTGTGGTCTTTCATTGCCATCCGGAAGAAAAAGCCGGCGATGTCATCGAGCGCATCCTGCTCGATGGCTTCTCCGTACAGCTGCTTGATCATTGGCATCGGAACCCGGCCCTTGCGAAATCCCTTGAGCTCAACCTTGGGGCGGAATTCCTCATAGGCGTGGTCGAAATGGGGGACAAGCTCTTCATGTGTGACGACGATATCGGCTTCCTGCTCAACGTCCGATAGGGAATTGATGGTGACCTGCACAGATTTCCTCTTTCAATATTGATTCGAGAGAAACAACCCAGTCGATGACCGCCGCGTCTCCAACACGTTGCCTTTTGTGGGCATAGAGGGACTTGAACCCCCACGGATTGCTCCACTAGATCCTAAGTCTAGCGCGTCTGCCAATTTCGCCATATGCCCGCAACTCACTCACCTTCGCCTGTTCCGAAGAAGAACACCCGTCTGCGGGTCAAAGGCTATGCGCGACGACGGAGAGGCGTAACTTCTAAAATACGCATTTTTTGATGAAGGATCAAAGGTTTTCCTTATCATCCTAACGCACGCAATTTTGACGGAATATTTGCGCCATGATCAAAAAGGATTTACTTTAGGGAAACGAACTATTTCCTCAATGCCCTCCGAACCCGTCCTCCAAACGATCGAACTCGGTAAACGCTACGGCCGCCGCTGGGCCGTCCAGCACCTTAATCTGAATATCCACCGGGGTGAAGTGTTCGGGTTTCTCGGTCCGAACGGGGCGGGAAAAAGCACCACCATCCGGATGATGCTCTCCCTCATCCGGCCTTCCGAGGGGCATATTGAACTCTTCGGACGCAGACTGGACTCCAACCGAAGGGCCCTGTTGTCTCGTGTCGGGGGGCTCGTGGAATCGGCGGATTTCTACTCGTATCTCTCGGCCCGGCGGAACCTCTCAATCGTGGGCGATCTGTACGGCGGGGTCGGCCGGGCGCAAATCGACCATGCCCTACAACTCGTCAGTCTCGCTGATCGTGCGAATGATCGCGTGAAGACATTTTCACATGGGATGAAACAACGGCTCGGCATCGCCCAGGCGCTGCTTGCCGATCCTGACCTGATTATTCTGGATGAGCCGACCACAGGCCTCGACCCCCAGGGGATTGCCGAGGTCCGCGAGTTGATCCTTACGCTGTCTCGCGAAAATGGAATCACGGTATTCCTCTCCTCCCATCTGCTCGGGGAAATCGAGCAGACCGCGACGACGATGGCGATCATCAACCACGGTACCCTTGTGGTTCAAGGAACTGTCCGCGATCTCCTCTCCTCGGATACGGCCTCGATCAGCATCGATGCCCGCCCGATCGATGTGGCGCTGCGTGTCCTGAGCGAGAACCGGTTCCCGACAGAGCCGAAAGTGGACAACGGGTACATCATCCTCTCGCTCTCGCCGGACGCCGTTCCCGCAGTTGTGCAGGCCCTCGTGGGGCAAAACGTGGCCATCCATTCAGTCGTACCCCAGCGATCGCTCGAAGAATACTTCCTGAAAATTACCGCGGAATCCGAGATCCTTCCCACCGCGGCAACAGCACAACGTCCGGCGGATGAGCATGCTCACAAATGAACTTCTGAAAACGTTTCGGAAATGGCGGACGTACATCGGCTTCATTGCCATCGGCGTTGTCGTCCCGCTTATCGAGTACGGGCTCAAACTCGAGGGCGGCACCATGGTGAGAAATATGACGCGCGGGCTGAGCCAGGATTTCCTTTTCCTGGGGAACCTGTTCAACGGGTACTTCGTCACCTACTTCATCATGAACAGCATGTGGATCCACGTGCCATTCCTGATCACGCTGGTCGCCGGGGACATCCTGGCCGGCGAAGCGACGGCGGGGACGTTCAGGATCCTTCTCACACGTCCGCCTTCCCGGACGAGAATTTTCCTCGTGAAGTACGTCGCGACACTTGCGTATACCACAATCCTCGTCGTCTTTCTCGCCGTGTTGAGCCTCGGCCTGGGGCTTCTCTGGTTCGGCAAAGGCGACCTCCTTGTCCCCGGACGGGACATTATCATTCTGCCGGCGGCTGACGTCCCGTCCCATCTTGCTCTCGCCTACGGGCTTTCGATCCTCAGCATGTGGTGCGTCGCTTCCCTTGCCGTTGCCTTCTCGTCGTTTGTCGAGAATGCGATCGGCCCCATTGTCGGCTCGATGGCCGTCATCATCGTCTTCCTCATCGTCGGCAATATCCCCATTGAGATGTTCGAAACGATCAAACCCTACCTGTTCACGACCCATTTCAGTCTCTGGACGCGCGCGGTGGAAGACACCATCCCCTGGGACGATATCCTCCATTCAGCGGCCGTCCTTGTGGCCTACACTCTCGGTTTTGCCGCGGTCAGTTGGACCGTCTTCACGCGAAAAGATATTCTCAGTTGATGGAAACTGGACACCGCAATCGATATCTTGAAATGCGACCGACCTCACCTCTACGGAGCACCTATGGACCTCCCAGCAATTCAAGCCGCACTCCGCTCACACGCGATGGACGGATGGCTGTTCACCGATTTTCGCAATCGTGACTTTTTCGCATACAAAATTCTCGGGTTGGATTTTCAGAAGATGAACACGCGCCGGTGGTTCTACTACATACCGGCAAAAGGGACTCCCAAAAAGATTGTGTCGGTCGTCGAAAAACACAAGCTCGACGACCTGCCCGGCACCATGGCCGTCTACCTCTCCTGGGAGCAGCTGCATGCCACGCTCCGGAAATCGCTGGGGAGCCGCAAACGGATTGCGATGCAGTACTCGCCGAAGAACAACGTGCCGTACGTGTCAGTGGTCGACGGCGGAACGATCGAGCTGCTGAAAAGCTTCGGCCTGAAGATCGTGTCGTCGGCCGACCTGGTCCAGATGTTCGTTTCCCTGATCTCCGAGGAAGGGTACCGGACTCACAAGCAGGCGGCAGCCGCCATGGACCGCATTCGCGCGGAAGCGTTCGACGAAATCCGGAAATCACTGCAGTCGGGAGGGACGAAGACCGAGTACGACATCCAGCAATTCATCATGAAGCGGTTTCATGACGAGAACCTCACGACGTACGATCCGCCGATGGTCGGAACAAACGATCACCCGGCGGATCCGCACTTCGACACAACGCAGGCGGACGCGCGTCCCATCAAGATCGGCGATACCGTCCTGATCGACATGTGGGCGAAGGTGAATGTGCCGGGATCGATCTATTATGATATCACCTGGGTCGCCTTTGCAGGGCAGAACCCGCCGCCGAAGTACCGGAAGATCTTCGAGACCGTCCGCAATGCCCGTGATGCCGCGGTTGCCTTCGTGCAGGACCGGTTCGCGAAGGGGAAACCGTGCTACGGCTGGGAGGTCGATGACGCATGTCGTGCCGTCGTGAAGAAAGCCGGGTTCGGAAAGAATTTCCTCCACCGGACCGGCCATTCGATCACCGAAGATACCCACGGGAACGGGGTGAACATCGACAACCTCGAGACCAAGGACGAGAGGAAGCTCATGCCCGGCTGCTGCTTCTCCATCGAACCGGGCATTTATCTCGAGGGAGAAATGGCAGCCCGATCGGAGATCAATATGTTTATCAAGCATGACGGGACGGCGGAAGTCACCGGGGAGAAGCAGGAGGAGCTTGTCCTCCTCGCGTAGCGGGCGCATCGTTCGATCGACGATGGCACCACCAATGATCAAAGGAACGATACTGTGTCTTTTTCGGAGCGATTCGCCGAGGTAAAGGGAGGCTTTCACCGGGTCTTCTGGGTTGCCAACGTGATGGAGCTGTTCGAGCGGCTGGCGTACTATGGTCAAGGAACGATCCTCACCATTTTCCTGACCAACCATCTCGGGATGACGGTCATCGACGCAGGCAAACTCTCGTCGATTTTCGGAGGGCTGCTGTATTTCCTTCCGATCTTTGCCGGGACGCTCGCCGACAAGTTCGGGTTCCGAAAGGCGTTCATGACGGCGTTTTCGCTCCTGGCCGTCGGGTACTTCCTGATCGGGTCGACGGGGATGGAGGCGTTCAAAGGAGTGTACGCGGGGTTGCCCCTGTTCTGGGTCCTCGTTCCGATGACGGTGATCACCGCGTTCGGAGGGTCGTTCATCAAACCGTCGGTCCTCGGCACCGTTGCGGTATCGTCAAAGCCCCAGACGAAGTCCATCGGGTTTGCGATTTATTACTGGATCGTCAACATCGGTGCGATGCTGGGCCCGCTGATCGCCAACGTCGTGCGGAGGAACGCCGGCATCGAATTCGTCTATCTCGTCTCGGCGGGGAGCTGTGTGCTCATGCTGTTCGTCAATCTCGCCTTCTATCGGAACATCCCCGATCCAACGGTGAAGGTCGTCGAATCGATGGGCCGGAAGATGCTCAACATGTTTGTCGTACTCGCGAACGTCCGCTTCATCCTCTTCCTCCTCATTTTCGCCTTCTACTGGGTGATGTTCTGGGGCGGTCTCTATATTATTCTTCCCCTCTACATCACCGATTACATCGACAAGAACGCGAATTTCGAGCTCGTCCTCGCCGTTGGCGCGGCCACCATCATTCTCCTGCAACTGGTCGTCAACGCGCTGACAAAGAACCTCCCGACGAAAACCGCGATCGTCATCGGCCTCGGCGTCTCATCGTTGAGCTGGCTGATCATCGCCATCCAGCCGACGATCCCCTCGATCATCATCGCACTTGTCGTGTGGTCCATCGGGGAAATGGTGCAGGCGCCGCGGTACTATGAATACATTTCCAATGTTGCGCCCCCGGGCCAGCAGGCGCTTTTCCAGGGCTACGCGTTTCTCCCTATTGCGATTGCCTGGTTCTTCGGCGGGACGTTCGGAGGATGGCTGTACACGGTGGCGCGTGAATCCGGCGCTCCGGTCATCGTCTGGTACACCCTGTTCGGCATCGGGGTCGCGGCGACGGTCCTGATGGTGCTCTACAATACGTTCGCAACCGTGAAAAGCGTTCCGGCAGTGGAAAACAAATGAAGACACTCTTCCTCGCTGTTCTCTCTTCCTGCGTGGCGTTGAACGTCGCGTCCCCCCAGTCCAAATCGCCGGCGTTACCCGACGCGGAAACCATTCTCCGCAATGTCGAAGGGCAGTATGCCGGCATCAACGATTACACCGTGTCGCTCGAGATCTCCGTCAATGTCGAGAGACTGAAGGTGCCGCCGTCGAAAGTCACGATGTACTTCAAGCAGCCCGACAAAGTCCACTTTGACGCGACGGGGTTTGCGATGGTGCCGAAGCAGGCGGTCGCGTTCAATTTTGAACGGCTGCGCGAAACCTACGATGCCGACAGGAACGTCGTCCGCGATACCGTCGACGGTCGGACGGAGTATCGGTTGACGCTGATGCCGAAAAAAGACAAGACTAGGCTGCGACGCGTGCTGTTGTACGTTGATCCGGAGCGATGGACTCCCGACTCCTTGCGGATCCCATCGCTTGACGGACGCGTCATGGCTGCGGGAATAAAGAATCAACAGGTGGGAACACGGTGGCTTCCGGAGGAGATCACTGTGACGTTCGGCACCGCCTCCGACAGCTCGGTCGTCAACGTCATCGAGGAAGTGGCCCCCGGACGGCGCCAGCCGCCGGCACGCGGGGGCTCCGCGACGATCCGCTATTCCGATTACAAAATCAACACGGGTCTGAGTGACGACATCTTCAAAGCAGACACCGTGCAACAAGGGCGCCCGTAACAGAAAGTTCTGTGGCCTCACGCAATACACATACCCGGGTTTCACTCTCCGAAGTGCACAGCAGCGTGCCGATCCCGAAAGATGTCGGCGTGTTCAAACGTTTGTTTGCCTTTGCCGGTCCCGCGTATCTTGTGAGTGTTGGGTATATGGACCCCGGCAACTGGGCCACAGACCTCGAAGGCGGCGCGAGGTTCGGGTATCAGCTGATCTGGGTCCTGCTGATGTCGAACGTTATGGCCGTGATTCTCCAGACGCTCGCCGCAAGGATGGGGATTGTCACCGGCCGCGACCTCGCGCAGGCATGCCGGGAGAATTATCCGCGCCCCGTCGTCATTGCCCTGTGGATCATGTGCGAAATCGCGATCGCGGCGTGCGACCTTGCGGAAGTCCTCGGCACTGCTATCGGCCTCAATCTCCTGTTCGGCCTCCCGCTGGTGTACGGCGTGATCATCACCGGGCTGGATACGATGCTGTTCCTCGCCATCCAGAATTTCGGGATTCGAAAAATGGAGGCGATGGTCCTGGTGTTCATCGCCACGATCGGCGTCTGCTTCGGGATCGAAGTGTTCCTGTCCATGCCGGACTGGCATGGTCTGGCCCAGGGCTTTACACCACGGCTTACCCGGGAGAACCTGTTCATTGCCGTCGGGATCCTGGGCGCCACCGTCATGCCGCATAACCTCTACCTGCACTCGGCGCTGGTCCAGACACGGGCCGTCGATCAATCGATCGAAGGGAAGCGCCTCGCATGCCGCTTCAACTTCATCGATACTGCCATCGCGCTGAACGGTGCGTTCCTCATCAACAGCGCAATCCTCATCGTCGCCGCCGCCGTGTTCTTCCGGAACGGGATCATCGTCACCGAAATCCAGCAGGCCTACCAGCTTCTTTCTCCGCTGCTCGGAACGGTTCTCGCCAGCGGGCTGTTTGCCGTTGCGTTGATCAGCTCGGGACAGAGCTCGACGGTCACCGGGACCCTGGCCGGACAGATCGTGATGGAAGGCTTCATGCATTTCAAGATCCGCCCTGTGCTCCGGCGGCTAATCACGCGGCTGATCGCCATCATCCCCGCCGTTGTGGTGATCAGCGTCGCCGGCGACAACGGATCGTATGACCTTCTCATCGTCAGTCAGGTGATCCTGAGCATGCAGCTGCCGTTCGCCATCATTCCGTTGATCAAGTTCACCGGCGACCGGACGCTCATGGGCGTGTTTGTCAACGCACTCTGGGCAAAAGTGCTTGCGTGGTCGACAGCGATCGTCGTCGTGGCGTTGAATGCGAATCTGATTTTCGACACGATCGCCTCCTGGATCCGCAGCGCGGGCCCGGCGGGAATCTGGATCTGGATCACAGCAGTTCCGTTCGCCGCCGGCTGCGGTTTGCTGCTCATCTATGTTGCGGTTCCGAAATCGTGGCGGCTTCCCAGGATGGCGCCCGCCCCAAAGACTCGTCCCGAGGTGGGATTGGTCGGCGAACAATACAAACGCATCGGCGTCGCGCTGGATTTCGGCGCCATGGATGCCAAAGTCCTTTCGCATGCCCACTCGCTTGCGTCATTCCACCATGCGTCGGTCCACCTGTTCCATGTGGTCGAGGGGGTTGCGGGACAGGTGTTCGGTACGCAGGCATTCGACAAAGAGGCGAGGGAGGATCTTGAAGAGTTGGCGGGTCTTGCCGACCAGATCAACAAGGTGGGGGTTGAAGCGCACTACTCGTTGGGGTACGGCCACGATGTGCCGGCGGAAATCGTGCGCCTCTCGAAGGAAAACAACGTCGACATTCTCGTCATGGGCGGACACGGTCATCGCATGCTCGCCGACCTCTTCCTCGGGACCTCAGTCTCCGAAGTCCGCCACCGTCTCGAAATCCCCATCCTCGTTGTTCGCTGACCCCTTGCAGTCTGCCCTCACTGGTGCCGTTCCAACCAATTCAATGGACAAATGCACCGTAGTACTCCTTGTTGGAACGGGCACTGTGCCCCATGTGTGTAGAATCATTTCGTTGTAGGGGCACTAGTCGGCGTTCCCCTCCTGAAGCAGCAAATCGTACTCCGTGCTATATCGTTTCACCGCCGCGGCGATCGATTCCGCGATCTTCTGCTGACCCTTGTCCGACCGGAGAAATTGCTCGTCCTGGCGGTTCGAGAGATACGCCGTTTCGATCAAGACGTTCGGCATCGATGCGCCGACAAGGACATAGAACCCGGCCTGCTTGACGCCGCGGTTCGGGATCCCCGCATGGGCCTCCATCTCGGATTGCAGGATGTTGGCAAATTCCTCACTGGACTTCACATGGGCGCTCTGCGCCATGGCGGTAAGGATGAAGTTCTCATCGGTGAGGTGCTTGTATTTTTGCTGGTAGTCGTCCTCAAGCTTGATCACGGCGTTCTCCCGTTCGGCGATCGCCACCGCATCGTCGGTTCTGCCGGGTCGGAGCAGATAGACTTCGAACCCGCGGGTGGGATTCGGCTTCCGGGGCATGGAGTTGCAGTGGATGCTGATGAAGAGCTTTCCCCCTGCTTCGTTGGCGATCGTGCCTCGTTTGTCCAGCTCGACGAATCGGTCGGAGGATCTCGTGTACACGACTTTGACGTTCTTCATTTGCCGCTTGATCAGTGCTCCGAGCTTCAAGGCAATGCCGAGCGTAACATCTTTTTCCTTGACGCCGGTAACGCCGACTGCGCCGCCGTCCTTCCCGCCATGTCCGGGGTCGATCACGATCACGTCGAGTGCCCAGCGGTCGCGCTTTCGCGAAAGATCAAGATCGAGCGGTCCGCCGGACTCATCCTTGCGCAGGACGACGATCAGGTCGCCGTTCGCGGGGTCTCTGCTGACTTCGTCTTCGAGAGAGTGTTCGGAGAGGCGGAAGGAAAGCTGCAGCGAACCCTTATACTGCGTTGCCGTCACTTTCTTGATGAAGCCTTCAGGTGGCGTCGCCTTGAGCGATGCGACGTCGCCCCTGGCACCGGCAATGGTCAGATAGAGCCACCCCTCCGGTGTAATCCAGTGCTCCACGTCCGTGAGTGTCGGCGAAAGGGGGATGCGGAGAAGCATCCCGTTGGACTTGGACTCCATCGTGATGGTCGATACGATGGTCCCCGGGATGACAGGAACGACCGCACCGATCCGCAAAACGGTTCCTGATGAATCCAGAGCGATCGGGATTGAAACCCGAGGGGAGAGGACGAGGAGAAACTGGCCCAGCGGCGCGTAGAACTGTCCCTGGTGGACAAGAACATCGCTTGAGAGCTGGTATCCCGCCGGAACGCTCGTCGAATCAGTTACCACCAGAAATGGGTTGCCTTTGGTGAGTCGCACCGTGCCCCGATCGACGGAAAACGTGAAGGTCTTCGACGTTTCATCGATGATCGAAAGGCGAAGGAGAGCGACGACCTCGTTGGCCGAGACATACCGGTCGCCCCCTTTCGTGAGGACGCCGATCGTGCTTTGCGGGCGGGAGCCGTCGACAAATTCGACGCGGAGGGACCCCTGCGGTGACTGGGCCAGGACCGCGGAAACACTGAAGAGGACGAGGATGAGACAACGGAGAAGGGGAGCGCCGCGCGTCATCTCTTAGCGGTAGTTGGTGAACTGAACAGCGAACGGGAAATCGGCCTTCCGTACCATCGCCATGACCGACTGGAGATCATCTTTATTCTTGCCGCTGACGCGGACCTGATCCTCCATAATCTGTGCCTGCACCTTCAACTTGCTCTCCTTGATCATCTTGACGATCACCTTCCCGTTGTCCTTGTCGATCCCGACCTGCAGGTTAATGACCTGTCGCATGGTTCCCGCGGCGGCGGACTCCGGGTTCGAGTATTTCAGCGCCTTCAACGGCACACCGCGTTTCACCAGTTTCTCCTGCAGGATATCGACCACACTTTTCAGTTTGAAATCGTCGTCGGAGTGAACAGTGATGGTCTTGTCCTTCTGCGAGAGGTCGATCGAGCTTTTCGACCCTTTGAAATCATATCGCTGGCCGATTTCTTTGCGGGCCTGGTTGACGGCGTTGTCGACTTCCTGCAAGTTGACTTCCGAAACGATATCGAACGAAAACGTGTCTGGCATGGCGGATCAATGGAATTTCACGTGAAGGAGTGCGTGGACGAAAATCTTGAGCATCTCCCATCGGGGAAAACGCGACTGCGCCATGTACTGGCGCCGGATCTCTCGTTGGCTCTCGTTGTCGCGGGTGATGATTTGAATGGAGATCGGATGCATGGAAGTGTGTGTCGTCGTTGTCTGTAATCTATGAAGATCGAGAGGAAAGAACAACCGAACGGGCGTTCGTCACTTAAGAATTTGGCCTGTCTCTCTGCTCCAGAACAGAAGGTCCAATTCGTCCATGGTGATGCCGCTCTCCTCGGCGAACCGCGCGAATTTCTTTTCGATGAGGAAATACTGTTTCGGCGTGAGGGTCTTTGGGAGCGATCGGATGATGCCGTAGCGCAGGAGATTCCGGAGAATGTGACGATCGAGGATGGCGAGGTTCAGTCGACCGATGTTCCGGAGGAAATGCGACGCTTCCTTGAGGCCGAACCCGTCGACATTCGCGACGAGCCAGTGGCGGAGAGCAGCGGAGTCCTCTGTCTTCCGGATTTCGGAGACAACCTGAGGGAGTTTCAACCGCGCCCCGGCGATCCGTCTTGCCTTGGTGTTGTGAAACCGGATGTAGTGCTGCTTGTTCCCGAGAACTTCCGGCAGCGAAAGGTCTATCCGTCGTGTGTCGGCGTCGCGAAGCACCGCGACCACTCTGGCCGCGTTCACGGCGCTTGATTGAGGGGTCAGCAGGCAGTAGACCAGCTCGTAGAAGTACTCCTCGTTCGGGACGGAGGAAAACTCTTCGAGTCGGGAATGGATTGCCTTCTTCTTGTCGGCAAATTCGGCCTGAAGCTGTGTCAGAGCAACGATCCGTCGGCTCTTCATGCGAGTGATACGATCGGAGGACCATGGTGCTGGCGGGAAACCCGCACGAGGCCGTCGGTCGCCAGTGCATCGATCAAGGATTTGAGCCACGGGAGGTCTTTACCGGCGAAGTCCGGGGTGATCATGGGTCCAAGCCGACTGACGGGGATTCCCGAACGTCTGGAACGCAACGCCTCGATAATCTTGCCGCGGTATGCTCTGTTGGGAATTCCTTTGCGGGAGGGTTCCGCGGCGAACGGCTTTCGAGGCCGCGGCCTCATCCGCTTCGCCGACCGGCAGACTCCGGCCAGCGGGCACGCGTTACAGCTTGGAGCGCGGGCCGTACAGACCGAGGCGCCGAGATCCATCAGCGCCTGATTCCAATCATACACGTTCTTCGGGGGCAATATCGAAGCTGCTGTCTCCCAGATCTCTTTCTCAGGCCGCAGCGTCCCGGTGTCTCTCATCCGCCAGAAGACGCGCGAAAGGACCCGCCGGATGTTGATATCGACGACGGGGACCCGTTTCCGAAATGCGAACGCCATCATCGCATGGGCAGTGTAGACGCCCACACCGGGAAGCGCGATGAGGCCCGGGAGATCGGTCGGCCAGTTCCGCTTGTGTTCACACACCAGCGCTTTCGCGAGCCGATGCAGACGCACGGCGCGGTTGTTGTATCCCATGCCGCGCCAGGCCGTCACGACGTCCTTTTGCGACGCGTTTGCCAGCCGCTGAAGCGTCGGGAAAAGGGCGAGAAACTCGGGGTACTTGGTGAGGACCCTCTTCACCTGCGTCTGTTGAAGCATGATCTCCGAAACAAGGATTTCATAGGGATCGAACCGGCCCCTCCACGGAAGCGTACGTCCCGAGCTCCGATACCAGCGGAGCACTCGTCGATGCACGGAGGCATGCTGCTGGCGGGTGGTGATCACAAGCGGGTCTCCCCGCCGGAGAAGGAACGCCCGAGCAGTGCGACTGCATCACGGTTTCCCTCGAGAACGTCGAGCGATGCGAGCTCCGGGATTGTGACCCAACGGATCTCTGCAAAGACATGGTTCGTCGGTTCGCCTTCGAACGCGTGCACGGTGAAATAGTGGACGCGATACGATCCGTCATGCTTCCCCGCCGCGGATTCCGGATAGGTCCATTCCTGACGATGGAACGGTTTGGCGTCCAGAACCCGGATTGCGAGTTCCTCATGCAGTTCACGATCGAGTGCCTGCCGGGGTGACTCACCGGATTCAAGCTTGCCACCAGGAAACTCCCACTTTAGTCCGTACCGGGCAGATGCCTTGCGCTGACACGCAAGAACCCGACCGTCGCGCAGGAGAATGCCCACCGCAACATCCTTCATGGTGTCCCTGAATGTTCATCCCAATTCCCCCTCACGATACACAATTCGGTGGTCGCTTGTCAAGAGGATTCGGGGGAATTCCAGTCGTCGATCGATCGCTCAGCCATACCCCGACGACCGGCCACCTTCCATCCGGATCCTTCCTGAAGTCGATCTGTACATCGGTTGTTCCGCAAAATTGCTCCATCGAGCCTGTCCGGAGCGCGCTCCATTCGACCACTGCAGTGGCGGTGCCGTCATCCCCCACGACCCGGCATGAGCCGACCGTTGCCGTGGAACTGAGGAACGTCTCGATATCGTGAAACGCGATCCTCAGCGATTGATGAACCCTTGCACAGATGTCTGTAATGTCCTGATCATGGACTGCACTCGCGGGGATGACGGTTCGTTTGAATCTCGAAGGGTGCCCGTGAAAGATGGATCCGAGAAATACCTCGGCAAAGAAACTCACTTCCAGGATATCGTTCGGATGAAACATTTCGTAGACAAAATCCTGCGTCAAACCCTCCATATGGATGTCGTCGATTTCCTCGTCCAGAAGCTCTTCCGTGACAAACCGGTACAGCTCATCGTCAGGCACCGGGGCAAAGGCGTGGACCTGAACGCCACGACCTTCCAGGAATTCCATGACCCGCTCGAGTGCCCCGGGAATATCCTCCTCGGGCAGCCTGTCGATCGATGTGAATTCGGGATTGCCGAGATAGTGCCGGACCGTTGTGGATTCCACATGTTCGAACCGTCGTTCAAATTCCTCAATGTCCTGAAGCCAGTCGGCTTCAATTTCAGGCGGCAACGCCGATTCCCCGGGGCCGAAAATCCCCCCGAAGCGTTCTTCAATTTCCTTCTTCTTTGCATCGTTCAACGCACGTTGGATGCGGTCTTCGGATTCCGACATGGTTATCCCTCCCGGAGATGGTGTGGATGAATGGAAAATGGGAACAGGTGGGAGGCGGGTCCCCCTCACAATAATAATAGTGGGGGAGGAGCCTTTTTCCGATCTACGATGAAAACAAATCTTCGATCTCTTCGCGGGAAAGCGATTTCAGAAAACCGGGTTCCGTGGTAATAACGGAGGAGACGAGGTGCTTCTTCTTTTCCTGCAGTTCAAGGATTTTCTCTTCGACGGAATCCCGGGTGATGAGCTTATACGAAAACACCTGACGGGTCTGTCCGATCCTGTGGGTGCGATCGGTGGCCTGGGCCTCGACGGCGGGATTCCACCATGGGTCATAGTGAATCACATAGTCGGCCGCTGTCAGGTTCAGTCCGGTCCCCCCGGCGCGGAGACTGATCAAAAACGCCTTGACGCTTGCGTCGTCTTGGAAGCGGTCGACGTGCGTTTTGCGATGGAGAGTCCTCCCGTCCAGGTATTCATAGGGAATAGTGAGACGATCGAAATGGTGCCGAAGAATCGTCAACATCCGGACAAACTGCGAGAAGACGAGAACCTTGTGGCCTTCCTGCAGGATATCGTCGAGCATCTCTTCAAAGGCAGAGAACTTGCCCGATCCACCGCGATAGCGTTCGTCGGCGAGACTCGGGTGGCAGCAGACGAGGCGGAGTTTTGTCAAGCCTTCGAGGACCTTGACCGTGCTGCGTCGGACGCCGACGGTATCGAAGCTCCGGAGAATCGCCTGCCGGTAATATTCCCGCCAATGGTGATACGCGGAACGTTGCAGCTCGTCCATGTCGCAGAGAACGACCGACTCAAACTTCGCGGGGAGATCGGCGGCGACAAGCTCCTTCGTTCGTCGGAGGAGAAACGGGTGCAACATCCGTCGGAGGGACGCCGCCGTTTCCTCGTTGTGGTCGCGTTCAATGGAACGGACGTAGTGATCCGTAAACGTTTTCAGACCGCCGAGCAGGCCGGGATTGAGGAAATGGATCTGCGACCAGAGTTCGGTGAGATTGTTTTCCACAGGAGTGCCGGTGAGAGCAAGGCGATGTTCTGCCTGAAGATGGCGTGCGGCGCGGGCATTGACCGACGCGAAGTTCTTGATGTTCTGAGATTCATCCAATATCACATACGTAAACGGGACACCGCGGAGAAAGTCGATGTCGCGCCGGAGGATCCCGTAGCTTGTCACAACCAGGTCATGGGATTCAAAGGCATCACGGACACGTTTCCGGTCAAGGCCGTGATACGTAAGAACGCGGAGAGACGGAGCGAACCGTTCGGCCTCACGCTGCCAGTTGTGGACAAGGGAGGTCGGGACGATGATCAGCGACGGCCGGAGATCATGATTGGCATGCACGAACGCCAGAAGTGCCAGCGTTTGCACAGTCTTTCCAAGTCCCATGTCGTCGGCAAGCAGGCCCCCGAACCGGAACTCGTGCAGAAACCGCAGCCAGTCGTACCCGCCGTGCTGGTACGGCCGGAGAGTGGCGCAAAACTCTCCCGGCAAGGATTGGTGGGAGATTCCGGAGAACGACCGCATGCGGTCCCGGTATGTCTGGAATGCCTCATCTCCCGTCAGTTCCATGCCGTCGGAAAGATCCTCGAGCAACGCGACATGTGCCCGCGAGAACCGGAGTCCGGATTGGGTGTTGTCTCCAAACAACGCCGCCGCCTTGAATCTCTTGAGAAATTCTCCCGGGAGGATTCCGTATGAGCCATCGGTGAGCCGGACGTACCGTCGACCCTCCCGGACGGCTTCGACGAAAGCGTGGAGAGACGCCGGGGTTCCTTCGAAGCTGGCATCCACGCTGAGATCGAACCAGTCGATCCCTGATGCTACGCTGAAGGCGATGGAAGAGGGTCCGCTCCGGACGCGATAGCGGGTCAGATTTTCCTGACCGTAGACTTCAAATCCGGTGGTGGCAAGTCCCGGAAGGCGTTCCGTGAGCCAGAGCAGGGGTTCGACGGTCGGTGTAAACCGAAACGGTTGCGGCGCGTGATCAGTTTCGCGAAGTCCTGATTCCCTGAGCCGGTCTCGCGCCGTCTCTTCAGCAGGGCTGTCGCGCTTCACCGTGACGATTGTGGGGCCGGAAAAATAGATCTCCTGTGTTTCAGGGACCGTTGATTCAGCCGCCACTTCCACTCCCTCGCCGTATCCGAACCGCAGCCGGACGAGGAGCTCGCCTTTTGACTCGGAGAGATAGAGCCGCGGGACGGGGGGATCATCGATCGTCTTGAACAGGTTGCCGCTTGAACGGAGCGTGAACCGTCGCGTCAGGGCCGGGAACGCCCGGGAGAGAAAAAGCTCACGGTCCTTTGCAGGCACCACCAGCGGTGCGGACATCTGTTTCAGCCGGAGAAGATCGTCACCGCTGACGTTTCCGACAAACCGGGCCCTGTCGTCCACCAGGATCCAGAGCGGTCTGCCGGACAGGACCGTCATATCGTCCGAGACCGGGAGCGTCGCATCCGGCCATTCGATCTCCGGGAAGAAACTCAATTCGCCGCCCGATTCCGAAACATTGAACACCATCGTCCCCGGCCGGGAATCGATCTGCAATCGTTTTCCCTTCATCGATCCCCGGGTCTCGAGGTACACTTCCTTGCCTTCGAGCAAAAGCATGACGTCATGCCAGCGGAAATTTTCCCGCACGAACACTTCGCTCTCATACCCTGCGGCGCCGAATTCTTCCGGCAAGAATTCCCCGTTACTCTCCTCATCGACATGCGTTTCGATCGTCGGGTCCATCTTGTCGAGGATGAGCCGATCTTCCTTTGAGAGCCGTTCCAGCTCCTGCGGTGACAGGGTCTGGAGAACCGAGACCTGCCCATCGGCCCCGTCTTTTCGTACGCGGATCCGCAGGGGAGAAATCCTGCGCTTCCCCTTGTAGACGTGAAGGGCGAAGGCAAGTTTCCATGGGGTGCGGCGATCCCTGGTGTCGGGGGGGAGGTCAGGCGACCCGCCGACGAGCCTCGCGACATGTCTCGCCCATTTTGGATTGCGCGCGGGGCGGTAGGTCGATCCCGTTCCGGTATCCTGCGCGGGACCATCGGCGGTCAGTTCCAGGTGATTGGCCTGGCGATGCTGGACCTCGGAGAGGACGGCGACAACGTGTTCGCAGCGCCCTTCAGCGGTGCCGCAGCTGCACCGGAAATCCAACTGGTGTGCGCTTTTTCGGAAGGTGACGGTATACAGCTTGCCCGCCCGGACCTCCGCAAGAAGGCCATCGGGGTCGACATCAACGAGACGAACGCTATCCTTGAGGTAGAGCTCTCTGCCGCGCCGGACTGCATCGGGAGATGCGACGCGTTGTATGGAAATGTCGGAAATGCGAATGTTCATGTGAACAATCGGCCGCAACAATCAGCCGGACAACATCATCCCTTCAGTTCGTAGTCCGCGAAGCGGAAACCGTCGTGGTCCTCTTGATGGTGGAGAACGTAGCGCGACCGGAGAACGTCTTCGAACGGAGGAAACAACACATCACCAGGAGGTTCCTGATCGACAAAGGTAAGATAGAGCGCGTCGCACCGTTCGAGGAACGTCCGGAACAGCGCGGCCCCACCGATCACGAACACCCATTCTTCATTCTTCGCGGCGAGCAGCGCCTCGTCGGGCGTGCGGAAACACTCGACACCGGAACGGGGAGAGGATGTGACGACGAGCATCCTTCTTCCGGGAAGCGGTTTGCTGAGAGATTCGAATGTCTTCCGTCCCATCAGGACCGCATGTCCCAGTGTGAGCTGTTTGAATCGCTTCATGTCTTCCGGGATCCGCCAGGGGAGCGCGCCATCGCGCCCGATCACCCGGTTCTTCGCGACTGCTGCGATCAGTGCGAGCTTCATACGGCCACCGGAAACTTTATCGCCGGCCAGGGGTCATAGCCGCTAAGCGTAAAATCCTCGAAGGTCAGCGCATCAACCGGTTTGGGGGCGATCCTGACGGTCGGCAGCGGTCGAGGCGGACGGCCGAGCTGTTCACGCAGGCCGTCGACATGGTTCACGTAAATGTGTGCGTCGACAATCGTGTGGCTGAAAAAGCCCGGCTTAAGGTTCGCATCCTGCGCGAGGATCATCGTGAGAAGCGAATACGCAGCGAGGTTGAACGGGATCCCGAGGGCGATATCGCCGGACCGCTGCGTCAGATGACAATTCAACAGATCGCCCTGGACGTTGAACACGAACGAGTAGTGGCAGGGAGGGAGTTTGCTCTCCAGTGCGTTGCCGGGTTCCCAGGCCGTGATGACCATCCGTCGCGAGTGCGGCTCGTTCCGGAGCATTTCCCGGACACGATTCACCTGATCGATTTCGGTGACGTCGTAGGACTTCGTCACGGGGTTCCACTGCGCGCTCGGGAACCTCCTCCAGTATCGGCCGTACGCGGTGTCAAGGTTCCCGTCCTTGTCCGCCCATGCATCCCAGATCTTCGTGTGCTTCCGCAGGTTCCGGATGTGGTCTTCGCCCGAAAGATACCAGAGCAATTCATACAGCATCGAATCGAAATTGACTTTCTTCGTGGTCAGCAGCGGAAATCCCTCTGCCAGATCCACAGTGTAATGCTCGGCAAAACAGGAGATCGTATCGACTCCCGTGCGGTTTGTTTTTCGCACGCCGGTGCGCAGAACGCGGTCGACCAGGTCAAGGTACACTTGCATGTGGTTCTCCGGGGAATTCAGAAAGGTGCATCTGATTATGATACACACGCGGGGGGGCAAAGTCAACGTATTCATCGATTTTGGATCGGTTTGGGCAACGATCGGCACTTCTACCACGGCCAATGGATCTTTCAGACCATCTTCTTCCGTTGTATTAGGGGGATGTCCAACGTGGGGTATCTCAAGAAGTGCAATGAAATCCTTGCTCAGGAGAATCCGATGATGAAACGCTACCGCTATCTCATTGTGGGTGGTGGAATGACGGGAGACAGTGCCGTTGCAGGAATTCATGAGGTTGATCCATCGTCAGGCATCGGATTGATCACCGAAGAAAGCAGCGCGCCGTATAAACGTCCCCCTCTCTCGAAAGGGCTCTGGAAGGGAGAGCCAGAGGAGAGCGTATGGTTGGATAACGCGAAGAAGTCGGCCGAGATCCATCTGTCACGATCGGTCGTCCGCATCGACGGGAAAGAAAATACGGTGGTCGACAGTCGCGGTGACGTCTACGCCTACGAGAAACTTCTCCTGGCGACGGGAGGAACGGTGCGAAGGCTCCCCGTTGACGCCGAAGGGATCATCTACTTCCGGACCTTCGAGGACTACAAGACTCTCCGTGCGGTCGCCAAGATCGCTGATCGCTTCTTTGTCATCGGCGGCGGATTCATCGGTGCGGAGATGGCTGCAGCCCTCGCGATGAACAACAAGCACGTCACCATGGCCTTCCCCGACAAAGGAATCGGGCGGAAGATTTACCCGGAGCGGTTATCGGACTTCATCACCAGCGATTATGCAAAGAGGGGGATCTCCATCATCGCGGGAGAAAACGTGACGAAGGTGTCGCGCCTGAACGGAACGTTCAGGATCAAGACGTCGGGCGGCAAGGAAATGCTTGCCGATGCGGTTGTCGCGGGTCTCGGCATTCAGCCGAATGTGCAGCTCGCCCAGGCCGCCGGTCTCGCTGTCAACGAGGGCATTACGGTGAATGAGTTTTTGCAGACGTCGCATCCCGCGATCTTTGCCGCAGGGGATGTGGCAAACTTCTCCAATCCGGCGCTGGGGCGTCGTATGCGCGTGGAACACGAAGACAATGCGATCACGATGGGGAAGATCGCCGGGAGAAATATGGCCGGGGCGCACGAACCGTACAACCACCTGCCGTTCTTCTATTCGGATCTCTTTGATCTGGGATACGAAGCCGTCGGCGAGCTGGACAGCAGACTCGAGACGGTCGAAGACTGGAAGGAAGAATTCCGCGAGGGCGTCGTGTACTACCTCCGGCAGGGCGTTGTTCGTGGCGTGCTTCTCTGGAATACCTGGGGCCAGGTGGAGAATGCCAGGGCATTGATCTCGGCAAAAACGGTATTTCCCGGGACGTCGGTGCGAGGCCGGTTGCCGGCATGAGCGAGGAATCCGGAATCGAACGGAACAGCGGCACATGGACAATCGTTTGAATCACAATAAACATAATCTCGAACGCTGATATGGCTCACAAGAACAGTACTCCCGTTCCCTCGATATCTCTCCTCGGCGACTTTACGACTGATAAGAGGGTCCTGCTTCTCTCTCTGATGGCTCTGGTGATCGGGGCGATGTGTTCCGTCGTCGCGTGGGGACTTATCGCCCTCATCGCATGGATCTCGAACGTTTCGTTCTTTCAGGTCTTTGCGACAACATATCACTCGCCCGCGTCAACACGCCTCGGGTGGATTTTGATCATCGTGCCCGTCATCGGTGGCGTGATCATCGGGCTGATGGCGCGTTATGGAACCGACAGGATCCGGGGGCATGGAATCCCTGAAGCGCTCGAATCGATCCTGATCGGCCGGAGCAAAATGAGCCTGCGGGTTGCGATCCTCAAGCCGATTTCTTCCGCCGTTTCCATCGGGACCGGCGGTCCGTTCGGTGCCGAGGGTCCGATCATCATGACCGGGGGAGCCTTCGGATCGCTCTTTGCTCAGCTCTTCCATATGTCCCCCGCCGAGAGAAAGACCCTTCTTGTTGCCGGGGCTGCTGGGGGAATGGCGGCGGTGTTCAACGCGCCGGTAGCTGCCGTTCTCCTCGCGGTCGAGCTGCTGCTGTTCGAGTGGAAGCCGCGGTCGTTCATCCCGGTTGCGGTCGCCGCGGCGATGGCCTCGGTCCTCCGTGGACCGCTCCTTGGACACGGACCGATCTTTCTGACAATCCCTCACGCTGCAGCAACGTGGCAAATGCTCATACTGGGCGTCGGGGTTGGCATTCTGGCAGGACTTCTTTCCAGTGCACTGACACTGGCGGTCTACTTTTGCGAAGACTCCTTTCAGCGTCTTCCCATTCACTGGATGTGGTGGCCCGCGATCGGCGGACTTGCTGTCGGCCTGGGAGCGCTCATCGACCCGCGCATCCTCGGCATCGGGTATGATACGATACGTTCCTTGCTGGAGGGAACCCTGAACGGGAATTCGTCGGCGGGTCTCCTCCTCATGAAGGCGCTGGTCTGGGCCATCGCGCTCGGTTCGGGGACTTCCGGCGGTGTTCTTGCCCCCCTCTTGATCATCGGCGGCTCGCTCGGTGCATATATCGGGGGCTGGATCTCGCCGGACGGTACGGGCATCTGGGCCCTTGCGGGAATGGCGGCGGTCATGGGCGGAACGATGCGATCGCCTCTCACGGCGATGATCTTCTCCCTCGAACTCACCCACGATATCAACGCGTTGCCCCTTCTCCTGGTCGCAACAATTGCCGCGCACACCGTGACGGTGCTTCTCATGCGGCGTTCGATCCTGACGGAAAAAGTTGCTCGTCGGGGCTATCACGTGGCACGCGAGTATAGCATCGATCCTCTGGTCCGCGTTCGCGTTGAGGAAGTCATGGACCCCGGTTCGTTTTCAATCCCCGCAGAAATGAAGACCGGAGAACTTGCCCAACACATCGCGAACAGCGCCATGCCGTATGTCCGGCATCTGGGTCTGCCGATCGTCGACAGCGAACAGAAACTCGTCGGCATCATCACGCGGGGGGATCTCGTAAACGCGCTCAAGTCTGATCCCGCCGGGGAGACACCCGTGATTGACGCAGGGACGCGTGAGCCGGTGGTTGCCTACCCGGACGAGCCGCTTAGCGACGCGGTCGGGCGTATGGCACACCACAACGTGGGCCGGCTTCCGGTTGTGAATCAGGACGGCAGTGACAACGTCGTGGGGTACCTGGGACGCTCGGCCATTCTGGCGGCCCGTCAGCGGCTTCTCGAAGAGGAATCGGGGGGAGAACCGGGCTGGCTGCAAGGCGGCCGGTTCAACTCACCTTGATTTCAGAGAGCGTTTCTTGTACCTTTTTTGAGGGGTAGCGCGTTGCATCCACGATGCGCGATACCGGTGCAGCACTGGCAGGAACGGACGGCGCGCGCGGCGCAGCGACGCGATCCGACGGAGCCAGAGCTGGTATTCGCCCAGGGTACATTGCATGAGCGTTCTGGAGCATCTCGTCGAGGTAGGTAGCATCATCGGCCTTGTTCTTGCTAACGGGTTCTTTGTCGCTGCTGAGTTTGCCATTGTCAAGGTCCGCTCCACGCAGATCGAGCCGTTGCTCCACGACGGCGTCCGCAGCGCCAAACTGGCCCATCACGTCATTACCCACCTCGATACGTATCTTTCTGCCACGCAGCTCGGGATCACGTTTGCGAGTCTGGGTCTCGGATGGCTGGGCGAACCCTACCTGGCGCGGGGGATCGGGGCCATCCTGCTCTGGTTCGGGATAGAAACCAGCCCCTGGGTCTCCACCATCTGTGCCGTCGGCGGGTTTGCCGCGATTACGTTCTTTCTCATCGTCTTCGGCGAACTTGGACCGCGATTCCTGGCGATCCAGCACGCCGACCGGGTTACGCTTCTGTTCGCGCGACCGCTCCACATCTTCTACCTCGTCTTCCGTCCGTTCATTCGTCTTTTGAACCGCAGCGCCTCAGCGATCCTGCGGTGGGTCGGCATCAGTCCGATCCATGAATCGGAAGTGGCGCACTCGGAGGAAGAGCTCCGACTGCTTGTAAGCCGCGGAATGAAGACATCCTCGCTCGGTCGGTCCATCTCCCTGAATGCCTTCGACCTTCGCTCCCGGTCCATCCGTGAAATCATGGTGCCGAGAACAAAAGTGGTGTTCCTCTCGACGACGAATCCGCTGGAGAACAGCATCGCGACCGCGCTCGAAAACCAGTTTACGCGATACCCGTTGTGCGACAAAGACCTCGACCACGTGCTGGGGATGGTCCACCTGCAGGAACTTTTCCGCCTGAAGGGGGAGAAGGGAAGCGGCGAACGTCTCGTCGAGATCAAACGGGACATGCTGTTCGTTCCCGAGACGATGAACCTGGAACGGGTGCTGAACGTCTTCCTGACGAAACGCAGGCTCATGGCGATCGTCGTCGACGAATACGGCGGGACGGCCGGCCTGATTACGCTCGAGAATGTGCTTGAAGAGCTCGTCGGCGACATCTGGGACGAGTTCGACACAGACCAACCATTGGTCAAGAAAGTGAGTGAGGAGGAATACGTGATTGACGGATCGATGTCGCTGCATGACTTCTCGCGGAGGTTCAAAATCGGCCGCGTATCGCGGGAAGTTGTCACGGTGAGCGGCTATGTCATTCAGCTTCTCGGGAAAGTGCCGGAGAATGGGGCAACGTTCGAATTCGGCAATTGGTCCGGCGTCGTCGAATCCTTGGACGGGAAGCGCGTGAAGACGCTGCGAATGCGCGCACGGGTCCCGGCCGTCTCGTTGCCCGGAGGTGCGGGACAATGATGAAGACGGGATGGGTCGTTTTCACGGTTGCCGCCGTCATGGCGATGACGGCGGGGAAGGCTGTCGCACAGTACGATGAGCCCCGGGACTACCAGCCGACCGATATTCGATCGTTGTCGGCGGGCCTGTCGGCGATCGAATTCCGGCCCAAGACCACAGATGCTGCGTCCGATTCGGGCGGCATTCTCTTTCGCGCACTGATGCCCGTTCTTGATTTTCGCAACGGGTTGATGGACCTGTATTTCGGGTATACGCGGTATTCGCAGAACGATGTTTCGCATCCGGCAATCCTGGTCGGAATCAACGTCGGGACGGAATTCCCCGTCCTCGGAAAACGCGCCTCGGCGTTGCTCATTCCGGTCCTGATTGCCGCAGACTTCACGCGTGCGGATGCGTCCGGCGCGACGCGGAACAGCTTCAATGTTGCGAGCGTGGGGTTGGGAATGGGAGTGAAATACCGGATCGTCAATCGGTCCATCGACGCGTGGCTCTCCACGGTGGTGGTCGCGCACTACTCGACGGAAGGCTTCAGCGTCAACACGGGATTCTCCGCCGCCTTCCTGGCCGAATTCATCGCGTACTTCCCCGAAATCCCCATCGGTGACGGCGTGACGTTCGGGTACCGGTTTCGGTTTCAAAACTGGTCGATGCAAAACTCCGCCTTCAACTACCGGATGATTGTTCACGGACCGTCCATCGGAATCGCTTTCTGACGGGCGCTACCAAGGAATCTCCCGAGGACTGACTCCTCCCCGGAGGAAGCAGGGAACATGCAATCCATCAGAACAAAACTCGTCCTCACATTCACCTGCCTGATCTTTCTCAGCCTTGGCTCGAGCTTCTGGTCGATCTATAATTTCTACGCCCTCTCGTCCGCAGTCTCGACGATCCTCAACGAGAATTATCAGAGCGTCCTGGCTGCCGAGAACATGATGAAGTCCCTCGAGCGCCAGGACAACGCCCTGCTCATCGCGAGCGAAGGGGAACCGCCGTCGTCCGGAGCCAGCGTCGTCGAGAACCGTGACCTCTTCAAGGACTACAACGCGAATCGCGACGCGTTCTATTACTGGTATAATCAGGCGGGGAGGATCGCGAATTTCCCGCGGCAAGCGCCGCTCCGGGACTCCATCCAGAACGTCTACCAGCGGTATACGTCCCAAGCCGACCTGATGAACGGCCGGATTGCGCAAGGCGCATTCGGCGATGCGAAGCTCTACTATTATGACATGGTGCGCCCGCTTTCCAATCAGCTGCGGGAACTCTGTCTCCGGCTCTTCGAACTGAATCAGGCGAGCATGTTCGAAGCGCTCCCGCGCGCGCACGCCATCGCCAACCAGACCGCGTACGGGACCATGCTGATGTCCTTCATCGCGCTTGGGCTCAGCATTATCGCGATGCTCTGGCTGACGCGGGTGTTCATCACCCCCGCCGAACAGTTGACCGACCGTGTCAAACAGATCGGCGCGGGAAAGCTCGATTTGAAGATCGACGTGCGGTCCGATGACGAAATCGGGCAGTTGAGCAAAGAGTTCAATAAGATGACGGAACGCCTCATGCGGTTCGACCAGATGAACATCGAACAGATCCTGGCCGAGAAGCGGAAATCGGAGGCGATCGTGGACCGTATTTCCGACGGGCTCATCATGACGGATGCCGGGATGTCCATCCTGCATGCAAATGCGGTCATGACCGACCTGTGCTGCGACGGGGTCCAGGACGTGATCGGACGGCCGATGGACGACGTGGTACACGACGCCCGGGTCAAGCGGATGCTGCGTGATTGTTCCGAAGGACGGGAGCCGCAACTCACTCCCCGGACGCAATATTTTGAGTTCGACCGGAACGGCGTTCGATCCTACTATCGACCGCGGCTGACGAAGATCGCGGACAGTGAGGGGGTGCTTTCGGGCGTGCTCATGGTCCTGCAGGATGTGACCCAGTTCCGGGAGCTGGACCATATGAAATCGGATTTTATCGCGACGCTTTCGCACGAATTCCGCACCCCGCTGACCTCGATCAACATGAGTGTCGATATTCTGAACCAGGAAATCCTCGGGCCGCTGAACGAACGCCAGAAGGAGCTGATCAATTCCACCAAGGACGACTGTTATCGCCTGACGAAGCTCGCGCGCGAACTTCTGCAGCTGTCGAAACTCGAATCCGGCAAGGTCGAGTTGAAGAACGAGGAACTCGACGTTGCGGGCGTCATCTCGTTTTCGTTGCAGCCGTTGCAACTTCCGTTCGCCGAAAAAGGGATCCGGCTGGCTGTCGTCGCGGACCCCGACCTGCCGCGTCTCGTCGCCGACGAGCAGCAGATCTCCTGGGTGATCAGCAACCTTGCCACGAACGCGCTCAAGCATACCGAGCCCGGGGGCATCGTCACGGTACGGGCCTGTGCGGAGGGGGATGCCCTCCACATCGACGTCGAAGACACCGGGCATGGCATCGCGCCGGAGAATATCGACAAGATTTTCGATAAGTTTGTCCAGGTGAAACACACATCGGACCAGACGCCCGGGAGCGTCGGCCTCGGGCTTGCGATCGCGAAGGAAATTGTCGAGCTGTACGGAGGGAAGATCTGGGTCGCGAGCACCATCGGAAAGGGCAGCACCTTTTCCTTCACCCTGCCGCTGCATTACGTCGGTTTTCCCGCTGTCTAATTCCGGAGACGTCCACCCCTCATGACCTCCCGCGCTTCCGTTCTTCTTGTTGATGACGAGCCGAACATCGTCAGGACCATGACGATTTGCCTCCATGCGTCCGGGTTTGAGGTAACCTCCTTCACCGATCCCGTCCGTGCGCTCGATGCCATTCGTGAGCGGGTATTCGACCTCGCGTTTTTCGATCTGAAGATGCAGCCGATCGACGGATTGCAGCTCCTCCGGGAGGCGCGGCAGCTCGCGCCGGAAATGACCGTGACTCTTATGACGGCGCACGGGAGCATCGACTCCGCCGTCGATGCGATCAAGAACGGGGCGTACGACTACTTGCTGAAGCCGTTCGAGTATACCGAGCTCCAGGTCTTCGCCGAAAAAGTCCACGAACACCATGTGCTGAAGACGGAAGTGCGCGCGCTGAAGGAGGAACTGGAACGGTTCTCCGGCACCGGCGCGATCGTCACGCGGAGCGAGAAGATGAAGAAAGTGATGGATCTCGCGCAGCAGGTCGCGGGGAGCAACATTTCCGTGCTCATCGAAGGCGAGAGCGGGACGGGCAAGGAGCTCATTTCGCACTTCATCCACCGTCAGAGTACGAGAGCCGACAAGCCGTTTATCACGGTGAATTGCACCGCACTTGCAGAAACGCTTCTCGAATCGGAACTCTTCGGCCATGTGAAGGGGGCGTTCACCGGGGCGGTGAGGGACAGGCAGGGACGGTTTGAGGCGGCCGACGGCGGCTCGATTTTTCTCGATGAGATCGGAGAGCTCATGCCTCCGCTCCAGGCGAAACTCCTCCGGTTCCTCCAGAGCAAGGAGTTCGAGCGCGTCGGCGAAACCGCCACACGCAAAGTCGATGTGCGCGTGATCGCCGCGACAAACCGGAACATCGAAGAAGAGGTGAAGGGAGGGCGGTTCCGGGAAGACCTGTATTACCGCCTGAACGCCGTGAAGCTGAAACTCCCTCCGTTGCGGGACCGGCCCGAGGACATCCCGCTGCTTGCGCAGCACTTCCTCACGAAAGCGGGGAGCGTGGCGGAGATCGATGAAGAGACCATGAAGGCGCTCAGCGCGTATCTGTGGAAGGGAAATGTCCGCGAGCTGGAGAACGTTATCGAGCGCGCGATGATCCTCTCGCGGGGCGGGACGGTGCATCTTCACCATCTTCCCGAAGAGTTCCAGGCGTTTGCGAATTCTTCCAGCCGCATTCCGTCGCTGGAAGAGGTGGAGCACCAGCACATTGTAAAGGTGCTCCGCGTCTCCCGCGATCTTGAAGAGGCCGCATCAATCCTCGGCATCGATCCGGCAACCCTCTGGCGAAAGAGAAAGCGATACGGCCTCTGAACCCCGCATGCAGGCATCCACCGGTTCGTCGATCCTTACGTTTTACCGCGTGAGATGGTATTTCTGCTGCTGTGTCGGCGTGCATTTTGCACGATGGCAAAGAAGCGGAAAGTAAGGTCAAGCCTGTGATTGTTCAAATCGTTCTCCGAATGGATTGCAGAATGCAATCTTGAGGCCGGAAGGTCTCTCCTCTCCAGCAAAAGTAGCCCAATTTCTTTGTCTTTCGAAGGTTTTTGGTACGGGTGATCGTCGTTCTTGGCATCCCCCTTGCCGAAGATCAAGTATAATCCCGTACCACGTCTCCAGAGATCAGATTCCAGGAGGGCCCATGGCAGTCAAATCAACCAGCGTCCAAAGCGGCAAGATCGGCGTCATCGAAGTAAAGGGTTCACTGGTCGGCGGGGAGGAAACCGATGAACTCCGTAATGCTGTCGCGGATTTTGTGGAGCAGGGGACAAAGAAGCTCGTCATCGACTTGGGGAAGGTCACGTACCTGAACTCTACCGCGATCGGCGTGCTGGTCTCGGCGCACACGACGTTCTCCAGGAACAAGGGGAGTGTGAAGCTGTGCGGCATCAACAAAAACATCAACAACATTTTTGTCATCACAAAGCTAACGCTGGTCTTCGACGTTGCGGAAACGCGCGAGGAAGCCATCAAAGCGTTGGAAGCAGTAGCGTAGTCCCGGAGCCATAGCGGGATCGTTCACCCATTCATCACAATCTTCAAGAGGAGTCCTTCAATGAAGCAGTCCATTTTTCTCTCGATCGCGATTCTTGCCACCGCGATTGTTGCGTTCACGCTCTACTTTCTCGTGTTGGGCGATCCGGGCAACTTCCTGAATGGGGACGCACGAACAAAGCCTGCGAACCTGCTCGGTACAGTGTATACGGGCGGCTGGGTTGTTCCCGTGCTCATCACGCTGACCCTGCTCGATCTGACGCTCGTCTTCGAACGTGTCTTCTCTCTTCGCAAGGCCAATGGAAAGCAGACCATCACGTCGTTCCTGAAGAGTGTGCAGAGCCATTTGAATGCCGGACGGATTGAAGACGCGATCAAGGCCTGCGATGCGCAACGCGGGTCCGCCGCAAATATCATTCGTACCGGCCTCGAGCGCTACAAGTCGGTGGCGACCGAGGCAAAGCTCGACGCAGAAAAGAAGATGGGAGAAACCCAGCGCGCGATCGAGGAAGCGACGTCTCTCGAGACCCCGCTTCTCGAGCGCAACCTGATCGCGCTGTCGACGATCGCGTCGATCGCAACGATGTTCGGTCTGCTCGGAACGGTTATCGGAATGATTCGTGCGTTCACCGCTCTTGCGCGCGCAGGCGCCCCGGATTCCATTCAGCTGTCGATCGGAATTTCGGAAGCCCTGATCAACACAGCACTCGGTCTCATCGCGGCGATCGTCGGTATCGTGGCGTACAACTTCTTCGTCACCAAGGTGGACAACTTCACCTATATGATCGACGAAGCGAGCTACAACGTCGTGCAGATCCTCAACACACGGACGAACAACTAACAGTCAGGCGAGCAAGCAATGCCGAAATTCAGGCCACATCGCGCAGGCGTCCGCATCGATATGACGCCGCTGGTGGACGTGGCATTCCTGCTACTGACGTTCTTCATGTTGACGACGCAGTTCAAACCCGACGAGTATGTCGAGGTCGTGCTCCCGGCATCGCACGCGGAGTACAAGCTGCCCGAGTCGAACGTGATGACGATCTGTATTGCGGAAAAAGTTGCCACCGATCCGGCTGGAAACGTTTTGTTCGGGCCCGACTCCACCCACATCTGGATGGGGTTGGACTCTCAGACCCTTCGGCAGAGGATCTTCTCGGGATATCAGGCGATGTACGGTCCGCAGTATTACATCAAGCCGACCCTGTATCCTGTGAAAAAGAGCGAGCTGACGAGCTACATCCTCCAGGCCCGCATGGCCAACCCGAAAATGATCACCGTGGTCAAGGGTGACAAGGGCGCCGATTACGGATATGCCGAAGATGTCATGGATATACTTCAGAAAACCCAGGTGACACGGTTCAGCCTCGTAACGGAACTGGCTGCCCCGAATTCACCACAATAAAGGAGAGTCGTTATGGCAGGCGGAGATGTAGCTGCCCCACGCGAACATAAAGGGAAGAAGCGCCGCAAGGGACGCCGGCTCGGTACACGCATCGACATGACGCCTCTCGTCGACGTTGCGTTTCTGTTGCTCACGTTCTTTATGTTCACAACATCCATGTCGCGCCCGCAGACGATGGAGATCAATTTGCCGCCCGATGCGACCCAGAAGGTCGAAGTGGCGGAATCGAATCTCCTGACGCTGAGGCTCAACGAGAAAGGCGACATCTTCTGGTCGATCGGGATTGAAGCACCGAAGCGGATCGACCACAAGGATGTCCGCGCCTTTCTCCGGGAAAAAGCTTCAACAAACCCCAAGCTCATCGTGCTGGTCAAAGTGGACCGGCTCGGCAAATACGAGATGATGGTCAACATCATTGATGAGCTGCAGGGGGACGGAGTCACCCGCTTCTCCCTTGCGCCGCTGCTTGACGCGGACAAGGCCATGATAGCGAAGGTATCGTAACGGAAGGAGTGAAACCCATGACGGATGTAGCCACAGCAACGGTGCGCAAAAGCGCTCCGCAGTACGGCGCAGCCGAGCTGAAAGCCTTTTACCAGAGGTACTGGAGCATCGGGTTCGGCCTGGCCGTTGCGATCCACTTTCTCTTGATTGGATCGTACTACGTTGCGGCACTCCTGCGTGAAGAGGAACCACCCACGGTGCAGGTCCGGATCATGAAGCTCAGTGAACTGGGCCCGCCACCGTCGATCGCGAACGCCAACACGCCGCCGCCAATCCAGGTGTCGGCCCCGCAGGCGAAACCGACGATCGGAGCTCCGGTTCCTGTGCCTGACGCAGAAGTGTCTGCCGAACAAACCATCGCCACCCAGCAGGAAATGAGCAACCAGGTGGCGCCGGTCGCGGAAGGGACGGGCAATGAGCCGGTCCAGGTCCAGCAGGACATCAAGATCGAAGATGATGCCCCTCCTGCGGACTTTGTCCCGGTGGAGAAAGAACCCGTTGTCGTAAAGAAGGTCGAACCAAAATACCCCGAGCTTGCGATGCGTGCGGGACTCGAGGGAAAGGTTTGGGTGAAGATCTGGGTCGATAAGGAAGGAAAGCCGAAACAGGTGGTGATCCTGAAAAGCGACGCCGAGATCTTCAACGAACCCGCGGTCGAGGCGGCCAAGCAGTTTCTGTTCACACCCGCCTATATGAACAATGGCCCCGTGTCGGTATGGGTCTCGGTGCCGTTTAAGTTCAAGCTGGCGGACCGCAAGTAACGCGGGGCGCGTATCCTATCGAGGTAGCCGGAAGGTGCGGGGACCGCGACTTCTGCGGTCCCACTCCCCGGTGGTTCAGGGAACTGACCATGGATCGTCCCGAAGTCCATCACGATGGCTCAGAGCGGTTCAATCAGGTGGTTCGCATGGTGATCCTGATCGTCTCCACGGCGGTCATGCTCGCCGGCCTGACCGTTGCACTGGGAGTCGTTCACCTGAAGAATATTCCCGATCAACTCCGCTGGGTGTTCGGCACGGTCGTGTTTTTGTACGGGCTGTACCGGTTCGTCATCGCTTTTAGCAGGGGGACGGCAAGGAGATAACACTATGCGCCTACTGTTGCCGCTGGGACTGATGTGCGGCCTCGCGTTGGCCGGCTGTACGCATGAACCGGGGTCCGCAACGTTGACGCGCGGTACCCTGAAAGTGGAAGTGGACGAATCGGTGCTCAAGGCGCTGGAGAACGAGTCGGCGGAGTTCCAGAGCCTGTATCCGGAGTCAAAGGTGACGCTGAAGAAGGCGGAAGCGCGTGAGGCGGTCTCGGATTTCGGCATGGACAGCGTGGGCGTAATCACGATCGGGCGTGAGTTCACGAAAGAGGAGCGGGATGCCATCACAGGGGCAAAGATTCCGCTGGATGAATACAAAGTCGCGTTGACCGCTGTGGCGGTTGTTGTGCACCCGTCGAACCCGATGAAACGCGTCCGCATGACGGAACTCGATTCGATCTTCACGGGGAAGGTGACCCGATGGCCGGGAGGAAAACTCATCGAGGCATATGTCGGAAGTCCGAACTCGAGCGTGAATGCGTCGTTCCGGACAACGGTCCTCGGCGGGAAAGACTTCGGTCGGACAGTCGAATATGTGGACTCGAGCGACAGGAGGATGAGTCGTGTCGCGAGCACGCCCGGAGCGATCGCTCTTGTCGGGGTGACCTGGTTGCACGGGATGGAAGGATCGGTGAACGTGCTTGCCGTCGGCAGTCCGACGTACCAGCCGGATACGACCTCTGCGCCCGGACAGTACTATGCCCCGTGGCAGGCGTACATGTTTCTCGGATACTATCCGATCTGTTCGCCGGTGTACATGTACTCCCGCGTCGTCGATACCGATGTTTCGCTGGGGTTCATATCGTTTGTCTGCAGCGGACCCGGTCAAAAGATCATACAGAACAACGGGCTCGTTCCGGTGACGATGCCGGTCCGGCTCGTTTCGACCACATCCCAACAAGTGAAATAACCCGATGAAACAAACGCTACGTTGGTTCCTGGTACTTGCTCTCGCGGCAACCACCGCAACGGCACAAGAATTCCTCTCGAAGGGGAAAGTCGCACTCAGCGCCCGTGATACGGCAGGTGCGATCCAGAATTTCACCGCCGCGGTCAAAGCGGGTCAGAAGGTCGGAGAGGCAGATTACTATCTTGGCGCCATCGCCGTGGCGCAAAAACGGATCGACGATGCCCAGCGGTATCTCGAAGAATCGACGAAATACGATGATGATAACGTCGACGCGCTTTTTCTGCTCGCCAAGGTGTATGTCGGGAAGAAGAACACCGCCGCCGCCTTCCCCGTCTATCGGAAAGCCCAAAAGCTCGCCCCGAAGAATGCGGTGATCGCGACCCAGTACGGGATCCTTCTCCTATCCGTGGATTCCGTCGACGCGGCAATCGTGCAGCTGACGCGCGCCAAGGACCTGGATGGTCAAAACCCCGATGTGTATGCTGCACTGGGACAAGCATACCTGAAGCAGAACGTTCCGCCACTCGCGGTAACGAACTATCAGAAGGCGATCGGACTCGCGCCGAAGGAATTTGTCTATCGGGATTCGCTTGCGTCGATTTTTTTGAAAATGAAGAACTACCCCGAGGCGGTGGCACAGTATGATAGTATCGCGCTGCTCGATACCACGAATGTCGAGCCCCTGCTCGATATCGGACGGATTCTGAGCCGGGCGGTCGGATCGTCACGAGGGCTTGGCAATCAGGCCGCTGGAGCGTTACGTGCAAAAAAAGCCGAAATCGGTCGAGGGGTTGACGCTATTGACAAAGGTCTACTATCTGCTCGAGTATTACGATTCGGCTGCAGCCGTGGCGCCGCGGGCAATCGCGCTCGACCCCAAGAATCCTGATCTTTACCGGGAACTCGGGAAAGCGTTGACAGAAAAGTTTCAGAAAGACTACAAGGGGGCGATCGACGCGTACGAGAAGCTGAAGGGGATGAACGCATTCAAGCCTGAGGACCATACAGGGTACGGCAGCGCGCTTGCCGGGATCGGCGGCAGAGATGACGAAGCGATGGCCGAGCTTCTGAAAGCGGTCGAAGTGGACTCGACGAACTGTGACCCGTACTTCCCTCTGGGGTCGCTGTTCATGAAGAAACAAGACTACGGCAGTGCCGCGAAGTGGTTTGAAAAGAAGATCGTCTGCGACCCGAAATCGCTCAGCTCCTATCTGAATGCATCGTTGTCATACTGGCAGCTGAAGAATTGGGACCGCATCAGAGAGTTGCTGGATCGCGCCCTCGCGTTGAAGCCGGATTATCTTACGACACGGCTCTGGTTGGCCCGCTATTTCCTGCAGACCGATTCGCTCGACAAGGCGAAGGAACAATACGATGTTGTGATCCAGGAGGGGAGCGCGAATCAGGCCAGATATTCAAAGGAGATCGGCGAGGCCTACAGCATGACGGGTTCGTATTGGTTCGTCAAGCAACGTTATCAGAGCGCGGTCGAATCCTTCAAGAAGGCCCTCGGCGTCGGTTACGACAATAGCGCACAGCAACTTTCGTGGGGACAGGCGATTCTTCAAACGCTCGATCCGAAGGAGTCGACTGAAGAGGGGATGGCAAAGAAACAGGATGCCGTGGTCCACTTCCGGAAGAGCATTGCACTGGATCCGAACAGCGCAGCGGCGCATCTCTGGTTGGCCCAGGGGCTGATCTTTTGCAGGGTGCCGGGGGAAGACCAGAAGAACAGGCTGCTTCAGGAAGAGGCCTGCAGCGAATACAAGAAGACATTGCGGTTGCAGCCGAGCAATTCCGACGCGAAGAAGGGGATGGATCTCTACGGGTGCAAGTGAGAGGCTGGAACTGCAGGCAGTAGGAAGTACGACGTAGGAGGTAGGAAGGAAGCGATTCACTGTGACGGACAAAGCCGCTCGCGATTTTGGAGCGGCTTTGTCAGTTTGTGGACCCTTGCGTAGACTCTAAACTCTAAACTTTAAAATCTAAAATCTAAAATCTAAAATCTAAAATCTAAAATCTAAAATCTAAAATTTGGTTATGTCCCTCCCCCCGCGTTATCATGCAATCGATCAAACATAGGTGACAGAGCCGCTCTCCATTAAACGCATTTCTGCTTTCCCGCATCTAACGATTGCTCGACATTGTGAGCCCTGGGACTGAAATAGTGCGGTTTCTACAATGATTTCCTCGCCTTTTTCCACTTTAGCACCTGGTTCCGAGACACGATGCCCTTTATTGCCGTTATTGGATACATGACAAAAAAAGTCCACTTTCCTCTTGACAAAACCAAGGCGGTTCCGTATACTAAACGTAGATATCGTACAAAACGAACATTTCAACCGATGTTCACCCCCCCTCTCCTGAACATCAGAGGATTCCATGAGACAAATATCTGACTCAAAACAGGTGAAGTTCGAAAAGGTCATGGTCCCCCACATGGATGTTCTCTACAGTTACGCCCTGTATCTTTCGGGCGACCACGACACGGCGAGCGACCTGCTTCAGGAGACGTATTTGAAGGCGTTCAGGTTCTTCGACAAATTTGAAGACGGCACAAATGCGCGTGCCTGGCTCTATAGGATCATGCGCAACACGTTTATCAACGAGTATCGGAGGGTCAAGAGACTCCCGGATCTGGTCGAATATGACGAGCAGATCTCTGCATATCAGATGCTGCCGAGGGAGGAAGAGGAGACATCGTTGCGCCGGCAAATCAACGGCGAGCTTTTCGATGACGAGATCGCAGGCGCTATCGCATCCCTTCCGGAGAAATTCAAAAGTGTCATCGTGCTGCGTGATGTCGACGATCTCCCGTATGAAGAAATCGCCGATGCACTGGAGATCCCGATCGGGACCGTCCGTTCGCGACTCCACCGCGCACGTGCAATTCTCTTCTCAAAACTGAAAAGCTACGCGCGTTCGCGCGGATATTCGGTGGCGGAGAATTTCACCGATCAGGACTTCGCAATCGCGCACTCCTGAGAAACATTGATCGTGCGATTCCGCTGAAGCCGTGGACGACTGTTGTTCGTCCACGGCTTTCTTTTTCCGTCCAGGAGTAGGCAGTAGGACGTATGCAGTAAGAAGTGAGCATCATGAAACCAGGAGAAAGACAACTCCTTGCTCAATTCCGAAATCTCAATGTCCTGAGTTTTGTCACGCCGATTCGAATTCAGATATCAGATACCTGATATCAGAAATCTGAATTCCCCTCCTGTTCTTCCCACCGCGCTTGACCCTCACCCCGCTTTTCCGCATCCTATATTCCAGGAGGGATCTCTCCGACACGGGGATTTCCCGCAGGAATTGACACACGAAAGCAGAAACGTATGACTCACGTAGAATTGCACATCGGCGGCATGTCGTGCCATCACTGTGTTATGGCAGTCCGAAAAGAGCTCGAAAAGCTCCCGGGAGTAAAAGTGAACGACGTTCAAATCGGCTCAGCATCGGTGGATATCGATGAAACAAAGGTCCGCAGCGAGAAACTTACGGAAGCGGTCAAAGAAGCCGGCTACGAAGTCGTTATCGGCTGACGGCGCCGATGTACGCGCGGGGGAAATCGTCGCACTCCTGAAGGCACATGCCAATCCCGCAAACGTGGAAGGGATGGCGCGGTTTGGGATCAATCCCTGTCACACGCTCGGCATCCCGATACCAGTTCTCCGCCAGGTCGCCAGGCAGTGCGGCCGCGACCACAGTGTTGCCGATCGCCTCTGGACGTCGGGTCTCCATGAAGCAAGAATTCTTGCAAGCATGATCGACGAACCCGACAGACTGACCGGCAGGAAGATGGACCGTTGGGTCGCGCAGTTTGACTCATGGGACGTATGCGATCAGTGTTGTGCGAATCTCTTCGAGGACTCACCGCTCGCGTGGTCGAAAGCCGTCGAATGGAGCAGGAAGGATGCAGAGTTCGTCAAGCGGGCGGGGTTCAGCCTGATGGCCCGGCTTGCGGTGGCGGACAAGGATGCCGCGGACCAGTCGTTTCAGAAGTTTTTCGATCGGATCGAGGCGGAAGCATCCGATGATCGCCCCATGGTCAGAAAGGCCGTGAATTGGGCGCTCAGGCAAATCGGCAAAAGAAATCTTGCGCTGCACAGCATCGCTCTCGACCTTGCCGAACGGCTCAGGGCGCGGGAGGACCGTGCGGCCCGATGGATCGGCGGCGACGCAGCAAAGGAATTGCGCGGCGTAACGGCAATGAACATTATACGACACCATGAGCACCGAAAAGCAACACGAGATGGGTAACCCGCCTTCGGCGCCTTCCATTACCGTGCTCTCTCTTCCTGTGGAGGGGATGACCTGCGCAAGCTGCGTCGCGCGGGTCGAGAAAACACTGAAGAAGATGAACGGCGTCGAAAACGCGTCGGTCAACCTTGCCACGGAAAAGGCGACGGTGCGCTTCGACCCGGCGAGGGTTTCGGTGGACGCTCTCCGGGAAGCGGTTGCTGACGCAGGATATACCCTTCGAATGCCTTCGGTGGCAGCCGGCCAGGAAACCAGCGAACCAGACCCTGCAGACCTCACGCGGAATGCCCTCCTTCGCGACCTTCTCATCAGCATCGCCCTTACGATCCCCGTGATGGTCATCGCGATGGTGTCAATGACCGATTGGTACATGGAGCATATTCCGTTGTCCCGTGGCGACACCTCCACGATCGAATTCCTTCTCACGACCCCGATTCTCTTCGGCCCCGGGCGCAGGTTTTTCAAGGGGTTTATCGCAGCCCTGCGGCACGGAACGGCCGACATGAACACTCTGGTCGCAGTCGGCACGGGGGCGGCGTACCTCTACAGCAGCGTGGCAAGTCTCTTCCCGCACTGGCTTGGGTTGGAGCATCCCGGAGACATCTACTTCGACACCGCGGCGACGATCATTTCGCTTATTCTCTTCGGGAAATTCCTTGAAGCGAACGCAAAACGCAAAGCCTCCTCGGCGATCCGACAACTTGCGTCTACTGCAACCGCGGACGGCGCACGTTCTGCGGGACGGCTCTCCCCAGGACATTCCGATCGGTCAGATCATTCCGGGAGACATTCTATTGATTCGCCCCGGAGAGGCGATCCCGGTCGACGGAAGCGTTCTCGACGGCACTTCCGCCGTGAACGAGGCTCTTCTCACCGGCGAAAGCATGCCGGTGGAAAAGAAGCCGGGCGACGCTCTGATCGGCGGGACAGTGAATACGACAGGGAGCGTCACGATGACCGCGAACGCGGTGGGAGCGGACACTGTGCTCGCCCACATCGTTCAGCTCGTCGAAGACGCTCAGGCGGCAAAGGCACCGGTGCAGGCGCTTGCCGACAAGGTTGCCGCGGTGTTTGTTCCGGCGGTGGTGTCAATCGCACTCGGAACATTCATCGTGTGGTTCTTCTTCGTGAACGCCGGGTTCACGGCGTCGATGATGAACTTCATCGCAGTGCTCATTATTGCCTGTCCCTGCGCACTCGGTCTCGCAACGCCGACTGCGATTATGGTCGGGACGGGTTCTGCAGCCCGCCGCGGAATCCTGATCCGGAATATTGAAAGCCTCGAACGGGCGCGCGACGTTACCGTTGTACTATTTGACAAAACGGGGACCCTGACCGAAGGGACCCCGCGAGTCACAGATATCGCCCCGCTGAACCCGTTTGATCGCACGTCAGTGCTCCGGGCTGCAGCGTCACTCGAGCAGGCCTCGGAACACCCGCTGGCGAAAGCGATCGTACAGGAAGCACACATCACCGGAGTATCCCTTTCGAACCCGACCGAAGTCCAGGCGACGCCGGGCGGAGGAGTTATGGGGAATGTCGATGGGCGCAGGATTATTGCTGGGACGCCGGCATTCCTCTCCGCGAATGGCTTTCCCGACGCTTCGAACAGGTCGCGGTGGGACGGGATGCTCAATCACGGCAACACGGTCCTCCTGGTCGCGATCGACGGACAGCTAGGGGGAGCGATTGCAATCGCCGATCGTCTCAAAGACGGCGCTGCAGGGGCGGTGGCCCGCCTTCAACACGCAGGCTTGTCGGTCGCGATGATCAGCGGTGACAATGGGAGAACGGCGTCTGCAATTGCCCTTGCCGCCGGGATCGAAACAGTCTTTGCGGAAGTCCCCCCCGGGGGGAAAGCAGAGAAAGTCAAATCGCTCCAGAGGAACGGCGCTGTGGTCGCGATGGTCGGCGACGGCATCAACGACGCGCCGGCACTTGCGCAGGCCGACGTCGGCATTGCGATGGGAAAGGGAACTGCGATCGCAGCAGAAGCGGCGGACATTATCCTGATGCGCGATGATCTTGGAGGCGTCCATGAGGCGTTCGTTCTTTCCCGGCGCACGCTTCGGATCATTCGACAGAATCTCTTTTGGGCATTCATCTACAACATGGTCGGCATCCCACTCGCCGCGCTCGGTCTTCTCAATCCCATGATTGGTGCAATCGCAATGGCATTCAGCTCGGTCAGCGTTGTCAGCAACTCCCTGCGGCTGAGAAAATCGCCCCGGCTGTAGCCCGTACGCCACACCGATCCACGCTTCACAACTCCTCGTTGTAGCAGGCAAGCCACACCCCTCCCTTCACACTTCACAATACGCCCCGGTATTGGCCTTCAAGGGCTTCGCTCACGATGGCACGCTGCTTGAGCATGTGGTTGCATCAAGAAAACCACTGCGAGAGGAATGCCATGGACGTCACCCAGGGATTCAAACGGGAAGCGCTGCCGCATCTGCAGTCATTACGGGAATATGCGATGTCCCTATGCAAAGACCACCAGCGTGCGGAAGATCTCGTTCAGGACACAATGCTCAAAGCATTCCGGCATTTCGATTCCTACCAGCAGGGCACGAACTGTCGTGCCTGGCTCTACCAGATCTGCAAGCACTGTTTCATCAACGATTGCAGGCGAAAGAGGCTTCAACCGGTTGCCGTAGATTTCGAAGATGATGCGGCGCGACCGGAGTGGAACCCCGACGAGTTGCGACATATCCGCGTTGTCACGTCCGCGCTGGAAGAGGACGCCCCGGACAGGGCAGTCCTTGGTGACGAAGTCACCACGGCGCTCGAAGAACTTCAGCCCGACTATCAGACGGCGCTGTTGCTCAGTGCGATCGAAGGATATTCGTACGACGAAATCGCGGAGTTCACCAATGCGCCTCTTGGAACCGTCCGGTCAAGGATTCACCGGGCCCGGAAACAGCTCTCGAGCCAGCTTTCCCATTACGCCCGAAATGAAGGATACGTCCGCTCTGCAGCGTGACCAACGTCGCTCCACGGAACCATCGTCCTCCGGCAGACGTTCTGATAATCCGCCGGCGGATGTGTTCACGTCGGTCCTTGCGCCGGACTTCCGGTGTGGGTATATTTCCCTGCCCAAACCGACGAGGCCTACCATGCGCATCAACTACGCAGTCATAGTCGTAGCATCGTTTTTTTGTTTCAGTCAGGCATTCAGTCTCCCGCGTTTCGCGGTCCTGACAGGCGCCAAGTGCCAATCCTGCCACATCAACCCTTCGGGTGGTGAGATGCGACAGGCATTCGGCGTTCAATATGGAAGGGAGCAACTCCCCGTGCCGGAATGGTCCAAAGAGTATTCCATCGACGATTTCTCGAACCTCCTGGGAAACGTCCTCGGGGTCGGGGCGGATTTCCGGACCCTGTATTTTTCCCAGAAGGCGACCAGCGCGACCACCGACGCCTTCTTCCAGATGCAGGGAGATTTGTATCTGAATTTCCGGGTCGCACGCAAAGTGAATCTCTTCTTCAACAAGGGACTGTATAGCGGCTTCGAAGTGTTCGCGCTGCTCGGCGTTCTTCCTGCGAACGGTTCGGTGAAAGTTGGGAAGTTCGTCCCGGCGTACGGGACGAAACTCGATGACCATACGACATTTATCCGCACCTATACCGGGTTCAGCCCCGAGCTCGCACGGCCTGAGTTGACGGGTGTCGAGCTCAATGTCTCCCCCGGCCCGATCACCGTCACCGGCGGCGTGTTCAACAGTACAGACGGGTTCGGTGCCGCTGAGGTCAACACCAAAGCATACCTCGGACGCGTTGAAGGAATGTTCGGCGCGGATGGACCAGTCCATTTCGGTCTTGGTGGCAATGTGTGGTACAACGCCACCGTTCCCCAATCGGTCCTCCAACTCATCAATCAGGTCGCGACCGTGCCGACTTCCGGGACGCCGAAAAGCACGCTGTACGGCGGCTTCGGCTCGTTCAGCGTCGGCCGCCTTGCCGTGTTCGGGGAGGCGGACTGGATGCAGCTGCGCAGTGATCTCCCGACGACGAAGTCCTTCGTCTGTTATCTGGAAGGGGACTACCCGATTGTCACCGGGCTCGATCTGAAACTGGCGTACGATTTCTATGACCCCGACGTCAACTTGCAGACGGGGAGCATCACGCGGTACACTGCGGGCTTCGAGTTCTTTCCCTTCCCGGGTGTCGAAGTGCGCCCGTTGTATCGCGTGTTGCACAGCGCAAACGCGAATCTGCAAAACGAATTCGACATGCTACTTCATCTCTATTTCTGAAACAGGAAAAGAACAGCCCTATGGGATCATTGAGAACGGTAAGTGTGAGCATGGCTCTGATCGGAGCAACAATCATCTGCATTACCTGTACGGCCCAGGTGACCCCCCAGAAGCGGTCCTTCAAGACCGACGTGATGCCGATCGTCAAGAAGTACTGTCTCCCCTGTCACGCGGAAGACAACTATAATCCCAGCGAACTTTCTCTTGACAGCTACCAGGCGATTATGGAAGGCGGGAAGCACGGGGTGCCGGTTGTCCCGGGGAACCCTGACAAGAGTCTCCTGATTCAGAAAGTCACCGGAAACGCTTCGTTTGGCGATCGGATGCCCCTTGCAAGAAAACTCAGCAGCGGGGAAAAGCAGCAGAAACACCTTTCTGCGGAGGAACTGGCCATCCTGAAGGACTGGATCGCCCAGGGGGCGAAGGAGAACTGACCCTCGGATTTCAGGCTGTCGTCGAAAGAGAGCCGGCGATCTGTACAGCAGATCGCCGGCTTTTCTTTTTCCGACCCATGAAAATGTATTTCGCTTCTTGTATATTGGAATGCATTGGCCTGGTTTATTCAATCACCCTCCGGAGGATTCTGTCTTGAGTCGTTTATTTGACGCTGTGAAAGGCTGGTTCAAGAAGCGCAATTCCTCCTCGGGAGAAGGTGCTCCCAAGATTACGCCTGTCGTCCCACTCCGCACCCCGCAGGCACTACGTTCTACGCATGGGACGGCCGAGCGGCAAGCGCCGCGGCAACGTCGTGAGACCCGCGGATCGCCAAAAGCGCCGCGCGATCAGCAAAGAGCTTCACGCGTTCAGCCACCCTCCCCTCGCGATCAAGCAAGCGCCCGTGCTGCCAGGCCGCGCCCGCCTTCGCCGCCCGCCCCGCCGCCCGCCCCGCCCCCCTGTAGCATGGAACCCGGCATCGTACGTGGTCGAGAAGGTGGAGGGCAAATCGCAGGTTTCAGGACCTCGCCCTTCCTCCCGATGTGATGCATGCCATCGCGGAGCTCGATTTTCGGTACTGCACCCCGGTCCAGGCGGAAGTTCTGCCGAAGACTCTCGAAGGACTTGATGTGACGGGGAAGGCGCAGACCGGAACGGGAAAAACTGCGGCGTTCCTCATCACCATCCTCAGTGCATTTCTGAAGTCTCCGCACGAGGCCGGCCGCAAGCCCGGTGCGCCGCGGGCGTTGATCCTCGCACCGACGCGTGAACTCGTCATGCAGATCGAGAAGGATGCCCTGTCCCTCTCGAAATACTGCACCGGAATCAGAACGATCGCCGTGTACGGCGGCATGGACTACCAGAAACAATTGCGGCAGCTGGAACAGGGGACCGTCGACATCGTGGTGGCAACGCCGGGGAGGCTGCTCGACTTCAAGTCAAAAGGCGGGCTGTCGCTCTCCAAGGTGGAGATCCTTGTGATCGATGAGGCGGACCGGATGCTCGATATGGGATTTATTCCTGATGTGAGACGGATCATCGAGAGCACGCCGCCCAAGACCCGTCGTCAGACGCTGCTCTTCAGCGCGACTCTCACCCCCGATGTTGTCCGGCTTGCATCACGCTGGACGAAAGATGCGATCACCATCGAGATCGATCCCGAGCAGGTGGCAACGGATACCGTGCATCAGGTCGTCTATGTTGTGACGGAAACAGAAAAATTCAAAGTCCTGTACAACCTTATCGTGAGGGACCGGCTGGAGCGCGTCCTGGTATTCGCGAATCGGAAAGACCACAGCCAGGAACTTGCCCAGCGGTTCGCCGCCCTTGGCATCAACACAGGACTTCTCTCGGGGGACGTGGCGCAGGATCGTCGCATCAAGACACTTGAAGCGTTTCGTGGAGGCAAGATCCGCGTCCTCGTGGCGACGGATGTCGCTGCGCGCGGGCTTCACGTCGAGGACATCAGTCATGTCGTCAATTATAACCTGCCGTTGAACCCGGACGATTATGTCCACCGGATCGGCAGAACGGGGCGGGCGGGGGCGAAAGGGATATCGGTCAGCTTTGCTGACGAAATGGATGCCCAGCAAATCCCGGCGATCGAGCAGTACATCGGGAGATCGCTGATATGCAGCGCGCCCGACGAATCCCTTCTCCATGAACCGGTCCCTGTCCAGGCGACCCCGGCGGAGTTGATCATCGAGCCCGCGCACCAGCACGGACCGGATCGTCGCCGCGGTCGCAGCCAAGGACCACGGCGCAGGCCTAATCAGAACGGGAGATCGCGGGATCAACGTCAGCGTCCCGGGTGACTCTGATGGATCTTTCGCGCGTTGTGATTTTGCTGGGTGCAGGGGCTCTTGCCGGCGCGATGAACTCCATTGCCGGCGGGGGCACAATTGTTACCTTCCCGTCGTTGATCCTTTCCGGCCTCTCCTCCATCGTCGCCAACGCGACAAGCACGATCGCTCTTCTCCCCGGAACAATCAGCAGCGTCTTCGGATATCGCCGCAATATCCCTGCGGTGCGCCGCTGGCTCAGGCTCTTCGCGCCGGTGAGTCTGGTGGGAGGCCTGATCGGTGGTGTCCTGCTTGTCCAGACGCCCTCGGCGGTGTTCGACACCCTCGTCCCGTTTCTCATCCTGTTTGCGACGATTTTATTCATGGCGAACACCACCGTTGCTCGGTTCTTCCGGCCCGGATCAACGGGACCGTCCAATCGCTGGTTGTTCGGGGCAACGGTATTTCAATTCGGTGTGGCGCTCTACGGAGGGTACTTCGGAGCGGGGATCGGCATCCTCATGCTTGCGTCCCTGGGGATGCTGGGCTTCAAGGACGTTCATGAAATGAACACGGTCAAGACCATCCTGGGGTTTCTGATCAATATCGTTGCCGCACTCTATTTCATCCTGAGCGGGATCGTCAACTGGGGGTCGGCAGGAATCATGGCGGTCGGGACGGTCGCAGGCGGCTTTTCGGGCGCCCACTTTGCCCAGAAAGTCGAACAGCGGAAGGTGCGATGGATCATTACGGGAATCGGGCTCGTCCTTTCCGCGGTAATGTTCTATCGCTCGACATAGACTCCGTAGCCGTATCCCTCCAGCGAAATCGCGCTTCCCTTCCCGGAAAACAGCGGTCGGGCCGTGAAGAGATTCCTGTACACGGCCAGGCGGGCGCGCTCCGACTCCGGCAGGTCGACGCTGCACTGCACAGCGTTGCCGTGAAGGTTGATGATCACCAGCACGGTGTCATTCCTTGATGTTCGGAGAAACGCGTAGACCTGATCGTCATGGTCGGTCTTGAGCTTCGTCATCTCACCATTGCGCAGCGCCCCGTGCGCTGCCCTGCAATGATAGAGCGCTGCTTCCAGGTTCCCCATCGTTCTTGGCCGGGTCCAGTCAACGTCCACCTTCTCGAACAGGCTCAGCCGTTTGTCGTTCGCCACTTCCTCGCCGGTGTACAACAACGGGATGCCGGGCATTGTCGCAACGAGAACCGTCGCCGCCTTCAATCCGCCGGGGCCGAACTTCGTGACGGCCGGCGCGTCCCAGGCATTCTTGTCGTGATTCGTGGTGAACCGCATACGGAGGGCGCCGATCGGGTACTGCAGAGACTCCGTCTTCAAAAGCGTGTCGATCGTTGTCGCCGGTCGCTTGCCCGAAAGCATTGGCTCGAGCTGATCGTAAACATTCCATGAATACGTCAGGTCGAAGGCCTTCATGTGATGCTCGGGGATCGACCCCTCGGAAAGCATCATGACGGGCTTCACTGCATCGAGCTTCGCGCGGGCTTCCTCCCAGAAATCCGTCGGCACCAGCTCTGCCACATCACACCGGAAGCCGTCGATCCCGACGTCCTTCACCCACCATACCATCATGTCTTCCATGTACCGGCGAAGGCCGGGCTTCGAGTAGTCGAGGTCTGCGACATCCGTCCAGTCCGGGTTGGGCGCAACGATGGTGCCCGTCGAGTCCTTCGTGAACCACTCGGGGTGCTCCGTGATCAACTTGCTGTCCCACGACGTGTGGTTGGCGACAAGGTCAATGATGAGTTTCAGCCCTTGCCGGTGGGCGGCGGTCAGCAGGGATTTGAAGTCCGCCATCGTTCCGAATTCCGGATTGATGCCGTAATAATCGCGGACGGAGTACGGGCTTCCAAGGGTTCCTTTCCGGTTTTTGACGCCGACGGGATGGATGGGGAGGAGCCACAGAACGGTGATCCCCATGTTCTTCAATTCGGGGAGACGTTTCTGAAGCCCGGCGAACGTCCCTTCGCGGGAGAACGAACGCAGGTACACGGAGTAGATCACGGCGTCCTTCACCCATTCGGCGCTCTGCCGTGCCTCCTTGCCGAAGTACGGCCCCTTCAAGACATCGTCAAGATGCCGGTTGTCGACGAGGGTGACGGACTTGTAGATCCCGCCGCCTCCCGCATAGTCCTTCACCAGGACCACGAGCTGGTTCACACCCGGCTTCACCGCGTTGCTCACGTCGACGAGGAATGGGTCGGAAAACCCCGTATGACCGCCGACAAGAGTGCCGTTGACCCACACCTGCGCATCGTCGTCGACGCCGCCGAAGTAAATGGACAGCGGATCATCGATCGATTGCACGGTAAAGGGGGTGGCAAACCAGCCCCAGCCATCGTAGTTCTCGAGGCCGGGATACGTTTCCCAATAGGCGGGAACCGGAACAGTTGCCCAATCATCGCGACCCAGTGAGGGCGAATACCAACGGCTGTCAAGTCCCGTCCTGGAGGTATCGGCGCGGAATCGCCATTGTCCGTCGAGCGTTTGGGGAAGTGTTGCGGATAAAGTGTGGTCGGTCATCATAGACAGCAGGAGAGTTGCGAGAAGAAGTCTCATGGCATAGTGACCCGGCGCCGGCGATCAGGCCGGCGCCCGGACGCTCCCTGGGTTCTTAGAGATACCGGTGGGATAGTTCCTTGCCGGCCTTGTCGAATTCATACACGAGGGGGACACCCGTGGGGATGTTCAACTCAATCACCTGTTCTCTCGTCAGGTTGTCGAGATGCATGACAAGCGAGCGGAGACTGTTTCCATGGGCGGCGATGATGAGATTCTCACCCTTCAACACGCACGGCCAGATATGTTTTTCCCAGTAGGGAAGCACCCTTGCGGCGGTGTCTTTCAGGCTCTCGCCGTTCGGCGGTTGGACGTCATAGCTTCTCCGCCAGACTTTCACCTGAGCGTCACCGTATTTCTTCGCGGTCTCCGCCTTGTTCAGTCCCTGAAGGTCGCCATAGTGACGTTCGTTCAACGCCTGGTCGAACTCCGTCGGGATATTTTTCTGTCCGATGATCTCCAGCACGATATTCAACGTATCGTTCGCGCGTTTGAGGACCGAAGTGAAGGCGCGGTCGAATTTATATCCCCGGAGTTTCTCACCGGCCTGGCGTGCCTCTTCAACACCCTTCGTTGAGAGCGGGACGTCTACCCATCCGGTGAAGCGATTCTCAAGATTCCATTGCGATTCGCCGTGACGTAACAAGACCAACTGTGGCATGGATTGATTCTGCTTTCGTGATGTGGAAATGAATGAAGGACGACGTAAGAATGCAACTTATCAGAACCCGAAAAAGAACACAAGGACAAACCCCGCGACAACACATCCCTCGACAGTCCGTCGAACCCAGGGATTTCCCGATTTGATGAAATTCCAAACGACGGCGAGAAGCGCCATAAGAATGATCAACACCAACGAAACGCCGAACGCCTGGATGTATCCGAACTGATGTCCGATGCGGTCGACGAAGTGCGGACCCTTGAAATTCCCGTACAAGAGCATCAAGTGTGCGGCATACACGAGAAGCGACTCTCGTCCGGAAATTGTCACGACGGACGACGCGGAAATTCCCCTGCGCTTCTCCCAGAAATACCCTCCCGCCAGAAGAAGAACGACAAGACCGATGCGGAGGAGGACGAAGCTCGGACTGCTCTTCCAATAATCGTATGAAGGGTAGAGGACCTGTGCGATCGGATGCAGCGCGAAGGAAAACAGGACGATCCCGACCGCAATGTATGCCAGGGTCGTCATTCTCCTGCCCATCAGCGTCTTGTCCCCGCCCTGAGATGAAGACTGCAGGTAGTAGTATCCGGCAAGCGATCCGGCGAGGACAAACGCCGACCATGGAAGCAGCGGAAAGAGCGACGCATGTTTTCCGTTGAAGTACTCGGCGACCGGGATGGGGAAGAATGCCCAGAAGTCCGTCTCCCATACCAGCGGCGTTATCGCCATGACGCCGCCCAGGATCACTGCGGAGGCGATGTACAGCCTTCGTTCGGTCCGGAGCACCAGCAAGAGCAGGATGAGGAGGAAGAGCGTCATCCCGATACATTGAAGGACGTCGACCTGCCAGAAATTGTTCCAGGCAGCGATCCCCGCGTCATAGCGGAGGTGGTGATACTCAAACTTCGGGATGTGCAGACAGTAGCCGATGACCAAGAGAAGGCCGAGACGCGCAAGCTGTTTGAACAGTGCCGGACGAAACCTCAAGTAATCGCCGATCTTCCTCCGTGTGGAAATCGCAAACGTGAGGCCCGAGGCGAAGAGAAACGCGGGAGCAACGAGGCCGTTGACAAAATTCACCACCTTAAAGAAGGCCGTCTCCATGAGCTCGGGTCGCAACGTGGCGTTGAGCACATGGGTCTCGATCATCACCAGCACGGCCCATCCCCGGAAAGCATCGATGAATTGGAGGCGTCCCGGCTTGGCCGACGTTCCCATAAAATAAAAAATCCCGCGGCTGGCGCGGGATTTGTGATTGACCTGCTCTTGGAGAGAAGCCGTCACACCTACTCGCCTAGCTTTTCTTTGAGGATACGTTCGAGTTCGTTGAAGTCGACCGGTTTGGTGATGTACGCGGCTCCCCCCATTTTCATCCCGATTTTCTGCGCGTAGTAATCGTCGACGGAAGTCAGGAACACGAACGGTATGGTGCTGAGGTTCGATTCGTTCCGAACCCGTTCGAACAGCTCGAAACCATTGGTCCCCGGCATGACAAGATCCGACACGATGATGCTCGGCTTAAGAGATGCCATCGCCTTCATCGCTGCGTCGGCGCCATCTGCGCTCTGGACAGTGAAACCTCTTGTTGTGAGGCCGGAGGCCGTGGTCAGGAGGCACGAAGGTTCGTCGTCTACCAGGAGTACTACCTTCTCAGTGAGCATCGGGCATCCCGTTGTTGGTGGCCCGCCCAAGATGGCGGAGAAATATGCTGAAAATCAGCCAGAAAATCAATTTCCGTACAAACGGTGCTCAATATCTTACAGACAAGCCGTATGGTACAATTCTCATGCCCGTACAAGGTCGGCTGCTTTCTTCCCGCTGATCACCGCCCCTTCGATCGTTCCGGGAAGTCCCGTATTCGTCCAATCTCCCGCAAGGAAAAGATTTGATATCGCTGTTTTCGTGTGAGGACGATGCTTCTCGACGAACGGATCGGGTGAAAACGTAGCCTTTCTTTCACGAATGACTACGCCGCGTCTGGGAGGCGGGGTATTCCTTCCGAATACAGCGTAGAGATCATCTTCAGCGATCGCGAGAATTTCGTCATTTGATCGGTCAACGATCTCCGTTGCGGAACTGACGACGCAGGAAATATGACCTCCATCCCTGTTCCTTTCTGCAATCTTCCTCCTGTCGAAGATCCACTGGACCGTCCGACCTATGATCCCTACGAGGGGAATGTCCATGAATGCTTCGTCGAACCAGAAATGAATTGAGACGATAGGAGAGGATTTGAAGGCAGCAGCATGATCTTCAAGGTCCGTGTGGAGGGAACCGATGGACCAGGGTGGGACGGCGACGATGATCGATGATACTTCCTCGGTCGATCCGTCGGAACATCGTATTCGCTTCGCTATTGCACCTTCGGTGATGATCCCCGTCACACGGGAGTGCAAGCGGACCCTGCCGCCGGCATGTTCGATGAGCGCACAGGCCGGATCGGCGAAGAGCTCGCTGAGCCCGACTGATGGGAGAAGAAGGGTTGCATTCTTTTCGGATTCGATGAACGCACGATGGAGACAGCGGGCGAATAGCAGGGCCGACGCATTCCCGCCTCGTTCATTCATGATGGCAACGACCAGCGGCTCCCAGAACGATCGAATCGTTTCGTCGGTTTGACCGATCGAACGCAGCCAGCGGTCGGTGGTCAATCCCTCGAGTGCACGTTCATCCGAATCCAGGCGGAGGAGCGCCTTTCCCGCTTTTAAGAGGTGCATCTTGTCGGAGAAGGAAAAAAGCCGGGTGGTAACAATGCCGGCGGCGAGATGGAACGGAGAAGGAAGAGAAGGGAGCGAGAATTCCCTGAACCCTTTCTCCGGGTGATGGAACGTCAGCGACGGTCGTTGTTGCCTCCACAGGTGTCGGGTCGATCCGATCGTGTCCAGGAACCGGAGGGTGGCTTCATAGCCCCCGATCATTGCATGCTGGCCGTTATCGATGATCTCTCCGGACTCCTCGTCGACGAAGGAATATGCGCGTCCTCCCGCATGAGGCTTTTGCTCAAAGACGGTGACGGGGATTCCACGAAGGGTAAGTTCGACGGCCGCTGACAACCCGGCGAGGCCGGCGCCGATGACTGCTACAGGGTGCACAGCGTCGCTGTTCGTGAATACTTCAGACGGTGGCTGAGCCAGTAGCGGAACGTGATGAGGAGTTTGAGGTAGAGCGGGATGCTGATCCGGCGCTCGAGGACGCGGTACCCTGACCGCTTGATCCGTTCGAGGACATGCGCATAGATCGACCACATGACGCGAGCGGCGAAAAAGTAGTACTTGTCTTCATCCTTCAATGCATCGCGCGCGGCGTCGAAATACCCGCTTGCGCGGTCGCATTCGAATCGCATGAGCGAGGTAAACTCCGGTGTATGACGTCCCGTGAGGATGTCCTCTTCAGCGACGCCGAAGGCTTTCAGATCTTCCAGCGGGAGATAGATTCTCCCCTTCTTCGCATCGTCACGAATATCGCGGATGATGTTCGTGAGTTGAAGGGCGATCCCGAGGTTGATAGCGTAGTCTCGTGTGGATTCCGTGCGGTATCCAAAGATCTCCCGGCACATCAGTCCTACACTTGATGCAACGAGATAACAATATTCCCGGAGTTCGGCGAAGGTGGAATACCGCTTCTTGGAAAGGTCCATTTCCACGCCGCGAATCAGCTCATAAAAATACTGGACGGGGATATTGAACCGCGCGGCGGTGGCGCCCAACTGGTTGAGCATGGAGTAGGTCGAGTTTCCCTGCAGGGCTTTCCCGAGCTCCACTCTCCATCGACGGAGGAGGACGACGCTTTTCTGCTCATCGGGCGATTCGTCAACAATGTCGTCGGTGAAGCGGCAGAACGCGTAGACGGTATGAATCGCCTCGCGCTTCTGCTTGGGCAGGAGCGAGAACGAATAATAGAAGCTTGTGTTGCTGCTTCGCGTTATGGCGGTCGCCGATGCATTCATCGCGGTTTCTTGAGGAGGCCTCGCAGTACAACCCTCAGTCCGTCACGCAGACCGATTTTCGGCCGATGCGACAGGACGTGGTACGCACTTCGTTCGATGAGTTCGAGAATCCTCATCCCTCCGTTCCAGGTAAGCGCCAGCTCAAAACGGAGGGATTTCGGGGCGCGTCTCAGGAGGGGGGTTCCTTCACTGAACAAAGCCCGCGTTCGGTTGACCTCAAATGCCATGAGATCTTGGAACCGCTGGTCCTCCACCTTTGCCTCTAAATCCTCTTGAGTATACCGAAATCGGCCAAGATCTTCAAGGGGGACGTACAATCGGCCTTTTTTGATGTCAATCGACATATCCTGCCAGAAATTCGCGAGTTGAAGCGCTGTACAGATCGCGTCCGAAAAGACTAAATTCTCCGCTTGATCGTCTTCAAAGATATGGAGGACGATCCGTCCGACCGGGTTGGCGGAGCAGCGGCAATACGCCAGGAGCTCGACGAAGTTCTCAAATTTGTGCTTCACCACATCCTGACGGAACGCCAGGATAAGGTCGCGGAACAATTGCGGGGGGATGTGATATCGTGCTATCGTATCGGCGAGAGCCTCGAAGACCGGATGGTCAGTTGAACCGGCGATGGCGTTCTCGAGTTTGCGCTGCCACTCGTCGAGTCGGCGAAGCCGTTCTGACTCCGGAAGATCCCCTTCGTCGGCCATATCGTCCGCAGAGCGGGCGAACGCGTACACTGCAGCGATCGCCGGTCTTCGATCCGCGGGAAGGACGAGGGATGCCACGGGGAAATTCTCGTAGTGCGCCCGGGCGAGGGAGAGGCAGTATTGATACGCCGATGAGAGGGTGGAGGCTGTCATGATTGGCGGAAGAAAAGTCTGGCTCACAAGTCTGGCTTGTGTGCCTGGCACATGTGTCTGGCACCGGTGTCTGGCACCGGTGCCAGGGTCGCCAAGCCAACGAATATACCCGAACAGCCGAGGAAGAGCAACCTCCTTCCCTCGAAAATCGCGGGCAATCCGTGAATCTGTATCCCATGCAACCGTCCAGATTATTGCTCTTTGCTGCGAACCTTGGTATATTTACTTGCTTTGGGTGTCAAAATGGCGGGATAGCTCAGTTGGTTAGAGCAATGGAATCATAATCCATGTGTCGGGGGTTCGAATCCCTCTCCCGCTACAATATTGCTAGCCCCCAGCGTTGGCCAGGTCGCCAATCCTCCCGTCGAGTCGTTCGTCCCCCCGTTCGCACTTCCGGGATTGATCGTACCCGGTCGACATTCACAGAAGGGGATCGAACGTGACAGTATTACGACCGTTACATTCGCAGTTCCATGAATTCTGCCGCCGCAGGAACCTGATCTCAAACGGGAGCGGCGTCATTGTGGCTGTCAGCGGCGGCGTCGATTCGGCCGTCCTGCTCGACCTCCTCGCCGAGGAGCGCCGGATGCTCGACATCCGCCTCGTGGTCGCGCATTTCAATCATAGGCTTCGCGGGACAGAATCCGACGGCGACGAACAGTTTGTAAAGGAATTGGCGGCCCGCTATGCGTGCGAGGTCTATGTTGAGCGGGCAGACACGGCAGAACGAGCCGGCCAGGAAAAACGAGGAATCCAGGAAACGGCCCGGGATTTGCGCTACGGGTTCTTTCAGCGACTGCGGGAATCGCTTTCGTTCGACGTCATCGCCACAGCGCATAACGCAGACGACAATGTGGAGACAATTCTGCTCCATCTTTTCAAGGGAGCGGGGCTCCGGGGACTGAGCGGGATTCCATTTATCCGGCAGGAAATCATCCGCCCGCTGCTGTTCGCTACGCGTGCCGAAATTGAAGCATATGCGACCTCGCGCGAGCTGCAGTTTCGAGTTGATTCGTCGAACGACACCGATCACTACGCCCGGAACGTCATCCGTCATCACATCGTCCCGCGGGTGAAGACGAGCATTAACCCGGCCGTCGTCGAGACGATGGTGCGATCGTCGGAGCTGTTTCGTGATCTCGACGCGTATCTGCGGCAAACGTCGGAAGAGATTCTCCATCGCTTCGCAGCGGAACGAACACCCGGAGAGGTCCGCCTGTCGATCGCCGATCTCGAACGTCTCCCCGTTCTCCTGCAACAGTATGTTCTGATGCGGGCGCATCACGAAACGGTAGGGGAGGACGCGGATCAGACAACCATCGGCTCCCTCCTCCGGCTTTGCACCTCCGGCACAGGCTCCTGGGTAACCCTGCGCGAGGGGTGGCATGCGCACCGCGATCGGGAACGGATCGTGCTCAGGAAGGAAGTCGAGCTTCCCGAATTCTCTCTTCCCGTCGAACTGGGAATGGAGTATGAACTCGGGCGCTTCCGGTTCACCTCGGAGCTTCTCGATGACGGGACCATACGCGAGAAAAAACCGGGAAGCGTGGAGTACGTCGATATCGACAGACTCGGGGGCGAGAGGTTGATCCTGCGGACGTGGAAAGACGGGGACTGGTTCGTTCCCCTCGGGCTCGGGGGTCGAAAGAAGGTCAGCGACTTTCTTATCGATGCGCGTGTCCCGCGATATTCCAAACGTCACTTTCCCGTGCTGACAACAGCAGGGGGCGACGTCGTGTGGTTGTGCGGGAAGAGGCTGGACGACCGATTCAAACTCACGGAAAGCACGCGCCGAACGGGGAAACTTGCGTTCGAACTCAGAGACATAGAGAGGACCGATGCCGCGATCGATCAAAGTCAATGGTGAAATGTTTGTTGAAATGCTCAGTGAACGGCGGATCAAGACGCGGATCAAGGCACTTGCCCGCAAGATCAATCGCGACTACAAGGGGAAGACCCCCGTTTTCATCGGCGTCCTCAACGGGTCCTTTATCTTCTTTGCCGACCTGATCCGTGAAATCACCGTGGACTGCGAGGTCGATTTCTTCAAGCTTTCGAGCTATGGGGACTCCAAAATCAGCTCGGGAGACGTGAGGCTCTTAAAGGACCTGAATTGCCAGGTTACCGGAAGGGATATCGTAATTGTGGAGGACATTGTGGATTCCGGTCTTTCCATGGAGTACATCAAGTCGCTGATTCTTCGGCAGAACCCGTCCTCTTTTCGGATTGTTACACTATTATACAAGAAAGTGGCGGTAAAGTCGGACATCCATCTTGACTATGTTGGATTTGAAATCCCGCGGGACTTTGTCATTGGCTATGGGCTCGACTACGCCCAGCGCGAACGGAATCTTAAAGCGATCTACCGGCTTCGGAATGTGAAAGCCGGAGCGTGAGAAGGGAGCAAACGCACCACATGGATGATCAGAGGAAAAACGATCAAAAGCCTGCAGGCGATCCTTCACGGAGACGCCCCCAGACCAGACCGTCCTCGAGACCGAAACGACAGGGACAACAGTTCCGACAGGATGATGATTTCAATTGGAACAAAGTCCTGAAGGTCGTCCTCAGCTGGTCCGCTATCATCCTTCTCGTTTTCCTGGTCATGACGTTGTTCAAGGGAACGGAAGGGACCGAGGTCGAGCTGACATATACCGAATATCAAAAAGAACTCGAGTCGGGCAACATCGATCACGCCGTCATCAAGAAGTCCGAATTTGCGAATTACGATTTCCACGGCGAGCTGAAAGCCCCGTCTACCGTCGTCCGGGGCGGCAAACCCCTGCAGTACCAGAAGTTCCTTGTTACCCTGCCGATCCTCGACAGCGGCGTCATCAAGTCGTGGGAGGACAAAGGCGTTCGCTTCTCCGTGCAGAAGGAAGACAACGCATGGGTGAGCGCGCTCGTCAGCGCCTTGCCCTGGGTGTTGCTGCTCGTCGTCTGGTTCATCATCATGCGACGCATGCAGGGTGCGGGACCGAAGGGAATCTTCTCGTTCGGAAAGAGCCGCGCCAAGATGCAGAGCGAAGGTGCACCGAAGATCACCTTCCTTGATGTCGCGGGCGCGGACGAGGCGAAGATGGAGCTGATGGAGATCATCGAATTCCTCCGCGAGCCCACGAAGTTTCAGAAGCTTGGCGGGAAGATCCCGCGAGGCGTTCTCCTCCTCGGTCCTCCGGGCACCGGGAAGACCTTGCTTGCCCGTGCCGTTGCCGGGGAAGCGGGTGTGCCGTTCTTCTCGATTTCCGGCGCGGACTTTGTCGAAATGTTCGTGGGTGTCGGCGCGAGCCGGGTGCGCGATCTGTTCGAACAGGGAAAGAAGAGCGCGCCGTGCATCATCTTCATCGACGAGATCGACGCTGTGGGCCGACATCGTGGAGCGGGTCTCGGCGGAGGACACGACGAACGCGAGCAAACCCTGAACCAACTCCTGGTTGAAATGGATGGCTTCGAACAGAACAGCGGTGTCATTATCATTGCGGCGACCAACCGGCCGGACGTCCTCGACCCTGCGCTGATGCGGCCGGGAAGGTTCGACAGGCAAGTCGTGGTCGATCGGCCCGATGTCAAGGGCCGTGAAGGCATCCTGCGGGTGCATACAAAGAACATTCCCCTCGATGCGGACGTGACGCTCGAAGCGCTTGCGAAGGGTACTCCGGGACTGGCCGGGGCCGACCTTGCCAATCTCGTGAACGAAGCCGCGCTCCTTGCCGCGCGCCAGAACGCGAAAAGCGTCGCCATGCGGCACTTTGAAGAAGCGAAAGACAAAGTCATGATGGGGATGGAACGCAAGAGCCTGATCATCTCGGAGAAGGAAAAAAAGGTCACTTCCTATCACGAGATCGGTCATGTGCTCGTCTCCAAGATGCTCCCCGAAGCGGATCCGGTGCACAAGGTAACGATCATTCCGCGAGGACGCGCGCTGGGCATCACCACGTACCTGCCGATCGATGAGAAGCATACCTACTCGAAAGCGTATCTTGAAGCGATGATCACGTATGCACTGGGCGGGCGCGCGGCGGAATTGTTGATCTTCAAGGAGCTCACAACAGGGGCGGGGAACGATATCGAGCGGGCGACGGACCTGTCGCGGAAGATGGTGTGCGAGTGGGGCATGAGCGAGCGGCTTGGACCGTTGGCCTATGGCCAGAAGGAAGAGGAAATCTTCCTCGGCCGGCAAATCACGCGCCATCAAAACTACAGTGACGAGACGGCGATCGCGATCGACGAGGAAGTGAAGAAGATTGTCGACACTGCGATGCGCCGGGCGGAAAAGATCCTCACGGAAAATGTTGATACCCTTCACCGGCTGGCGGCCGCTCTCCTGGAACGGGAGATCCTCGACGCGACAGAAATCGACCTCGTCATCAAGGGGGAAGACCTTCCGCCGGTCGAAAAGCACTCGAACGGAGCCAAGCCGGCGCCGGCACAACAAGGAGCCGTGACACTCGGAATCTCGGGGGGATTGACTCCTGACCCCGCCACATGAACGTTCTCCCGAGCGTTGAAGAGAGCTACGGCGTTGAGGTGATGCGCAAGGCGATTCATCTGAGTTCGCTTGCGATCCCGATCGTCTATTTCTTCCTCGAGAAATCGGTGGCGCTGGCAATTCTTGTCCCCATCACCCTCGCGTTCGGGTTGTCCGATATCCTCCGCCTGTACCACGAACCGACCGGGAGGGTCTACGAGCGCTATCTCGGCTTCCTGCTCCGCAACCATGAGAAGAATGACCATGGACGCCGCCTGAACGGTGCCACGTACGTCCTGCTTTCCGCATCACTCTGCGTTTTGCTCTTTCCGAAAATCATCGTGGTGACGGCCTTCGCGATTCTCATCGTGTCGGACTCCGCAGCGGCGCTTATCGGTCGGCGCATCGGACGTCACCGGTTCCTTGCCAAGAGCGTCGAGGGAAGCACCGCATTTTTCGTGAGTGCCGCCATCGTGGTACTCCTCTCACCGAAGATCTCCTATGTCCCCGCGGAATACGCCATCGGTCTGGGAGCGGCGTTGCTCGGTGCGGTTGTCGAAGCGTCCCCGGTCCCAATCGACGACAACCTCACCATCCCCTTGACCATCGGCGTTTTTATGTGGGCGTGCTATGCGGTGTTCCTGCCGGGCATCAATGTGTACGCAATCGGATAGAAGCTCGGCAAGAAGAGCGCTGTGAGTCTCAGAGTCTCCCAGTCCCCGAGCCCATTCATTCGTCCCGCGCCGATGTCCAAACTCATGCGAATTAAGATCTGTTGCATTGCCTCAGTTGAAGAGGCGGCTCTGGCGATCCGTTTTGGAGCGAATGCCGTTGGATTTGTCTCCGCGATGCCGAGTGGACCGGGAGTGATTCCGGACGATCGCATCGCGCAGATCGTCCCGTCCATTCCTCCGGGGATCGCGACGTTTTTGTTGACTTCTGCCCAGGACGCCGAAACTATCATCGCCCAACAGCGCAAGTTTGCCGTTAGCACGCTCCAGATTGTGGACACCATTGCCCCTGCCTCCCTCGAGGCGATTCGCACTGCCTTGCCGGGTGTTGCCCTTGTGAAGGTGATCCATGTGGCGGGACCGGATGCCGTGACGGAAGCGATCCGTGTCGCACCGCTGGTCGACGCTCTTCTTCTGGATTCGGGAAACCCGTCAGCCCCGGTGAAGGAACTCGGCGGAACAGGCCGAGTCCACGACTGGAGCATCAGCAGGACGATCGTTGAACGCTCGCCGGTCCCGGTGTTCCTGGCGGGAGGTCTGAAGCCCGAGAATGTCGCTGAAGCAATCCGCACGGTCCGGCCATTCGGCGTCGACGTATGCAGCGGTGTCAGAGTGAACAGAGTCCTCGATGAATCGCGTCTCGCGGCGTACGTGTCTGCGGTGCGCGAGGCGTAGGCGGTGTGTCCTTCGGCGTGTACCTCCTCTTGACCCTCTCGCTTTGAAATAGTATGTTCTTAGAGGTCGCTTCCGGGTCCCCTCTCTTTTCTGCGATCACGACTGTAGTGTGCGTCGTTTTTGTGTCGAACGTCGGCCCCCATGATGCCTTTGCACGCGAAGAATCGATCTTCCCGGTGCCTCCTTGCGGCAAGTCTCATCATCGCAGCTCTGCATGGTGAATGTGTTCTTGGACAGAGCAACACTGCGGGCTCCATCACAGGTACGGTGATAGATTCGATTACTGGGAGCTCGCTCGAATTCGCGAACGTCTTCCTCGGACAAACGACCATCGGCAGCAGCTCGTCCGTCGGAGGAACCTTTGGGCTCCACGGGGTCTCCCCCGGGCTGTACAACCTTGTCGTATCACTTGTCGGCTACAACCGGAAGATCATTCCCATTCTGGTGCGAAGCGGAGACACCGTCCGGATCCGAGTCCGCATGACGTCGCGGATTCTCAGCGCCGGCGAAGTCCAGGTTGAAGCAGAAGCACCAAAGGAATGGAGGAAATCTCTCACACGATTTACGGACGCGTTCTTTGGGGATGGCAATCCCCGTGATTGCCGGATTCTCAACCCGGAGGTGCTCAATTTCCGGGTGGAGGGAACATCCCTCATTGCGTGGACGGACAGCCTGGTCCGGTTCGAGAATCCCTATCTGGGGTATACCGTCTCCGTCGCGCTCATGCTGTTTCGATGGGGGATCGACGTCGACAGCGGTCGCTGTGTTGTATATCCGTTCTTTGCGGAACCGAAGATTTCTGACAACAGGTTGCGGTCGACGTGGGTCTCCCATCGAAAGGAGGTCTACCGGGGATCCCTTGAGCATTTTCTGAAGGCGATTGTCACGCATCGCACGAGGGAAGAAGGGTTCACGGTAAAATCGGGAACACTGACGATGGGGTTCGCGAAGCCGCTTCCCGAAGAAGACATTGAGACTTCCCAGTATTTGCGATCGCCGTTCGTCGAATGGGTCCCTCCACGGTGGTTGCGCGTGGAATATGTCGAGAGCACACTTCCCCCGAATCTCCTTCACCGGGTCGGACAACGGGTGCTTATTGATTCTTCGGGTGTGCTGATTACCCCTCTCGCCATCTCCGTCGAGGGCTCGTGGGCCGACAAGCGTGTGGGAGACATGCTTCCGATCGACGTGCTTGTCGAAGTCAAGCCGTAAGAGCTGCGCACCGCCTTCCTGATGGACACTGACATGGGTAACGCTTCCGTAGTTGGAGGCGCGGAGCGTATGTCAGATCAGGCAGGTGTTCTGCTTATGTAAACAGCGTTGTACCAATTCAGGATGGAACTATGAAATTCTATCTTTCGGGTGGAATGGAATACTCCGATGATGAGGGAAGGGATTGGAGAACAACGATGCAGGAGTGGATTGAGCGAGAACTTGGCGGGACGGTATTCAATCCAAATGTTGAAAGTGACCGACTGTTCACGACCAGGCACAACGGCGTACAGTTCAGGGCGTTGAAGAGTCAGGATTTCGAGCGGTACCGCAAGATAGCTGAAGAACTCGTCGAGCTGGACAGCAGTGAGATTGCACTGCGTTCCGATGTTGTGGTGTGTTTCTGGGATGAGTCTGCTCAGCGAGGAGCGGGGACAAAAGGAGAGTTGACGCTTGCGAAGTACTTTGGAAAGCCGGTGTTCATGGTCACGTCGATGCCGATGGAGGCGCTCCCCGGTTGGGTTATCGGTTGCGTGACCATGATCGTACCGGACTTTGTTGCTCTCAAAGGACTGTTGCTCGATCGGTTCAAATATTATAACTCAGCCCGATCATGAGGACCGGGACGAGTCTCGGGACATTGACGACACCGGCAGCATCCTCATAGGTGAAGTTTTCGTGCGGGTTGACATTATCGTTGTTCGGATTGTACGTCGTGTCATGCCCGTGGATGGCGCCGTTGAAATAGGAATCTACACCGACCGTCAGGGCGAGGTCGACCCGCGAACTGATTGAGAACATCCCCTTGGCGCCGATCCCAATCCCCCATTGATCGCTGGTGATGTCGAACTCCTCGTTAGCGCCGACATACCGGTACGTGCCGTCGAAGAACGAATTCCTCACGCCGGCATAGAGGAACGTTGCATGTGGCCCCTTGATGTCGAGCTTGTACTCGAAGTCCATTCGAAAGTCCCACGTTTCGCCATGGGTCATCGGCGTACCATTATGCGCATTAGCGATAAATATCCGGCGGGCACCCCAGGGATCGCCGGGGTCGACCCCGGTGTAAGTGATCGCGAACCCCAGTCCGAACGGGAAGTCTTGGGCGAAGTTCGTCACGAGCCCCTCTCCACGCACGGCGAAATTCTTGGCGTAGCCGATTCCCAGGCCGGCGGAAAAGTCGGCGGCTGAAACCCCTCTTGGAAGCAGGAACATCGCCGCGGCCATCGCTATCCATTGCCAGAATTTCAGGCTTCTCATACAGCACCTCCTTGGCGGTGGAATGTTCGAGTAAAACGAAAGATGACTTGTTTGGTTAGGTTTAGGGGCAATATAGTCCTTTCGAGATAATTAGTCAAGTGTTGCGAATATAAAATATTAGCCGATAATTGTCTAAATGGATCTAATCCGGCTTTTCACTCAGCCGCTCCCTTTCCCCCAAGCACTGTCCACGGCCTTGAAAGCATGTCTCCTAGGTACTCCTTCTGCCAGTTGAATTCGGGATGCGATTGGAGAAGCGTTCCGGCTTTGAAATCCGTGCCGCAGGCGTGACCCAGGCAGCCTTCAAACAGCATCCGTGCAGCGAGCGATGCGTCGGTGACCTTGTTCTGCACGGCGCCGGCCGGCGCAAACGGCTGCTGCCACGTCCCCATTCCTCTCGGGGAATTCTCGACGTGTCCGCACAAGGTTCGCTCGCTCGGGACATTGGTCTTCGACACGACATCGAAATGATCCGCTAGGAATGTTTTCGCCGACGCCACGTCAATCTTCCCCTTGTTCTCCGCCATCAACTGGTTCCACCGGACTCTCCGCGCGTTGGCGCTGAGCGACGAATCGGAGGGGTCGAACGTGGTTTCTTCTTTCACCAGGTTCGGATTGATGGGGAAGTTCGCTCCCACGAAATAGCCATCCCGCGTGCGATCCAGGGTGACGTTCTTCAGGCCGAGTTCAAGGCTCGCAATTTCGCCGGTCTTCATGTCCGCGACCAGCCAGTCATTGGCGTACCCGCCATTGTTTCCTTCCTTCATGATCCGTGCGAAGTCATCGATCGACGACGCATACTGCATCGCCTTTCGCGCGCGGACAAACTCGGGGATCCCGGTGGTATCATATCCCCGAAACCCGCCGATCGTCGTCTCCGTGATCACCATTCCCGCAGTGTTGATGCCAAAATCGTCGTCGCTCGCAATGATGCCCGGGAACCCATCCATCACAATCCGGTAGCCGTGAGCGGGTGAGATGTCAAACACGACCCGCCACCGTTCTCCGTCCATGTAGTTCGTCCAATTGTTATGTGCCACGACCGGCTTTCCGTCCACGGTGTAACTCCCCGTTGCGACGAATGCGCTGCAATGTTCAGGGACAGAAGGGGTGACCGTTGCTTTTGCCTCAGCGAGCTCATCGACGGAGTGCGTGTAGTATTCCCACTCCTCCCAACCATTCAATGCAACTACGTCCCACAAGTCGAGCTTCGAATCTTTGCTCTTGAGACCATCCGCAATCCCCTGGAGTTCTTCCCGATATTCCTCTTCGATATGCGGCCACATCATCGTTTTCGCCTCGTCGCGGAAGAACTTCCAATCTCTCTTCGTATCGTGAGAAAGCTCCAGCTCCGCAATCTTCCTGGCGTCCTCGATTTCTCTCGCAAGAAGAGAACCGTGCTGATATCCGATCTCCGCGGATGTCCCCTGAAGGTGAACGGTGATCCACCCGTTCTTTTCGGCTTCCCTGAATGCGTGACCCATCCGTGTGTCGGTAGCGGCTCCGTTGAGTGCAAATCCCGGGAGCAGGGAAAGGAGCGCGGCAAGTAACGCATTGAACAACACGGAACGGAATGTCCTCATTGCGGCCTCGGCGCTGTGAATGACAATTCAGAAGGTCTAAAGAAGAAGGAGAGGGATTGATAGGAAAACGGAAGGAAGAAAGCAAACCTCCTCTCAGCGGAGGATTGCCAACGCCGCCTGAAGCTGGTTATCGACACCGTCAAGGACATCATGAGAAGTTTCCACAACTCGAATATCCGGCGGGACGCCGTTCCATTCGATCGGTTGATCGTCATAGCGCCTGAAATCAATTGTCGATACCGAGATCTTTCTCCCGCTCGGCAGTGTGAAGTCGAGCGGTGCACCGGATGCTCCGGCAGTGGTGTCGCCGACGAGCGTGAATGTCGGAATGTTGGTCATCGCTTCAGCGATATCCTCCGTCGCGCTGAAGCACTTGCCGTTAATCAGAACAATGACAGGATTCGTGTACTGGTAGGATCCGCCGGGGGCGAGCGGGGGCCCTTGTTGCCTGACTCCCCTGTAATACGTCGAAAACAAGAGAAGGGGAGAAGTGATGAACCTTCGGATAATGGAAAATCCTGTAAGGTCACTGCCGCCACCATTGTGCCTTAGATCGAGAATCAGTCCCCTGGTGGCGCGTACAGCGTCGAGAGCTCCGTCAAACTCCCCAACCCAGGATCCTGTCGCGAATGTCGACAGCCTGATGTACCCGACATTTCCTTGCATCACACAATATTCCATCGCATTGTCGCTTGACACATGCATCTCCGTTCCTGCGATCCGCCAGATTAGCTGCGGACGAAACGCATCTTCATCCCGGTGCTCCCGGGGCGTGATGTATGTCCTGATCCCTGAACCGGAAGGGATTTTGAGTTGTACATGACCGTCCTTCAGCTCAGCGAGCAGGTCGAAGAGCACCTGATACATCTCGTCTCCCCGCGCCGCGGCGGCGCGTTGCTGATACACGGAGTGCAGGCTGTCCCAGTTGATCCGCTTGAAGGCAAAATACGGGTACACGTCATGGACGATGCGCCACGCGCGTTCGATGTCCAACCCATTCAAGACATCGTCAGGAGCGCCGACAAACGAGTCAACGCACCCGGGGAGGAGCGACGACACACCGACAGCGAGAATGACGATCAAGATCTTCACGGTTGTCAGAATGAGTATGCCACGGTCACAATGCCGCTGCTGGAAGCTTCGAGCAATTCAAACGGGAGAGCGATGCGGGTAAGATCAAACCGATATCCGAGCTCGACGACAATCCCGGCGATGAGATTGTAGGAAAGCGTCCCTCCCATGTCGATCCTGATGGCGTCGGGGATCATCATCAGGGAGAATCCGTTGGTTCCGAGGCTCGATGAGGAGTTGTTCCGGCCGGCGAGAGAGAAGGCATTCACCCGAAGACCGACGCATGCAAGGATGTCCGGGGTCGGTGATATATCCACAGACGCATTCAGTCGCACAGAACCGAGAAAGGCAACTGTTGTAACCGGATAGGCGCCATTGCCCGTTGCCGCGATGTCGTCGCTCCGGTGATGGATCAGCATTTCGATGGACGGGCCAAGGAAGGCGACGGAAGGCATTCCAAAGAGTTCGAAACCGGTAACAGCATACCGTATGCCGATCGAAAACCGCGGTTCCGAGACTGATGCAGGGACCGTGTAGTTGCGAATCGACCTGCTGTGGTAATTCGAAAGGCTTATATCATAGATCCTGGACCCGACAACATCGGACCAGTTGAACTGCGCGAAGAATATTGTGCCGTCATAGCGCTGCGACGATATGTACCGATCGTTGATCGCATAGTTGCCGATTCCCCAGGAAACGGACGGCCCCGACCGATGGGCGATATCCATGCCTGTCTGGGCGATCCCGATTGGTCCCTCAAGAACAAGGACGAGAGTGAGAAAAGCGCAACGAGCGGTTTTCATGGAGTTCTGGTTCTGCCATGTTCGAGCCAGTAGGCCCAGTCACTTCGTCCATTTTGCAGCGCAAGGGCTGCGGCCTCACGGTAGTCATAGGGGATGGCCAAGTGATTGACCGTGACCCGTTCCCCGTCCACTTCGATGATCGCATATCGCGCGTGGGGACTCCCCATCTCCATCCGGTGTGCTACTGGGCTGTCATCGTCATATGCCTGCAGGCCGACACTTCCGGGATTGATGATCGTCCGGTCCCGCATCCGCACGTATCGCGCGATGTGGGAATGTCCGCACAGGATAATCTTCGCGTCAGAGTGCCCGATCTTCAGCGCAATGCGATCGTCGGAGAGGAGCGAGGGAATTCCCCGGGCAATATCCTCGAGAAGATAGTCGCTATCGTATTGTAGTGTCCCGTGCACCAGAAGAAGGTTGTCGAGGGTGATGGATGATTTGTGGCTACCACGCAGCCACTCGACATCATCGTCGGTCAGGCTTCGGAAACACGATGCAAGTGTCGGTGAGAGAGGATGTGACGGGGCATCGAGGAGAATCCTGTCCTGATTGCCAAGGATGTGGATCTCGCAACTTTCCCGCAGAAGAGCGGCGGTCTCATGCGGCTGAAGTGGGCCGTACACGCTGTCCCCGAGGTTTACAAGGACGTCAACGTGCCGGGAGGAGATATCGTGAAGGACTGCTTCGAGCGCCCAACGGTTTCCATGGACGTCGGAAATGACGGCGTAGATCATTGCCCGCCTTAGTCGAAGTGTGAAGCGCGAAGAACAGGTGTGACGATGGGGGTCTCAGACCGGGTGGGTGAAGGGACCATAGAGAGAAATGCGAACAAGAAGTGAAAAATGCAATAGGCGATCTGTTGCAGTACTAGTACGACGTACTTGTCGGCTGATCTTTCCGGGTAAGAAGGATCAGTTGTTGCGGGCGGCCTGCCTCGTCATCCCAACGTTGAAGTGCCGTCTCGCCGAAATGACCGTCCGTCTCCCGGTGATATCGCAGAAAGGTGTACGTCTTGTCCTCACGGACTTCTCCGCTACTCACATCGATAATCGGTATCCACGTGCCGGTATTGTGGTACCAACGGACATTGTCCCGGAACTGTTCGGGGTCGTGGGTGTGCCCGAAGGTCACGAAGCGGCATCGGGGCGATACATCGAAGCACGCCCGTGCAAATGTTGCCAGGGAGACCGGTTCGTCAAGTTGGAAGAATGCCACGAGTCGGGCCAGGAGGTAGGAAAATACCAGCGCAAGTGAGCTCTGGGCGAAGTTCGAGACCTGGTTGAAGAGAAGTCCGGGAAGACCCTGCGCCGCGGGGCCGTGGAGACCGTCGATAAAGGCATTGATCCCTGTCCAGTATCGAACGAGGACGAACACCACCGGGATGATGATCGCGAGTCCATAGACGAACGAGCGCGAAAGCATATACCGGTAGTATTGCTTTTGGACCGACAGCAAGGCGAACGGGATATGGTCGAACAGCACTTTGAGGGCGAGAGGGAAATGTTCCCGGACAAGAAGCGGCAGGAGCTTTTCCCGCGGACGGACATTGTCGATAAATGGATATACCAGCTCGATCTGGTTTACCAGGTAGCGGTTGAAGAACGATCCGAATGGCAGGTTCAACTCCGTACCATTGCCGAGGACAGGTCCGCCGACCGGGTTTGAGAATTTGTCGTAGCGATGGCCGTGCTCGATATAGACTTCTTCGTCAACGAGCAACGCGTCGTCGATAAACTGGATGTTGGGGAGGACCGTGCGCCGGAGAACACCCTCGATCGGACGTCGCAATTGCCGGGCCGCGCGCCCGGCGATGACGAGACGAAAGTAATTCCTGACGGCAGGCCAATACCACTCGAGGTCATGATTGCCTTTCATGATGACCAGGGGCTCGCCGGCGCAGACCCACGTGGCGAGAGCCTCGAACAGATGGGGATGGCCGTTGACACAGCAGAGGAGTTTCCAGACGGATTTGTAGTCATCCGTCTTCAGCCCATAGGTCTCTTCCTTTGGCGTGATGCTCCCGCGAAGTTCGTCGATCGTCCTGGGAAGCCCGACCCCGGAGAGCGCTTGCTCCCACGCAGAAAAATCTTCGTCGCTCTTCGGAATCCGGTCAACGCGCAGAAAGTCGATGAAATCCCCGTTGATGACAAGGACCACTCCCTTGTCCCGGCTCCGGAGCTCGGTGAGGAACCGGGAGAAAGAATCGTCGGCGAAGAAGTTCTCCGTCCCCTCGTAATTTCCGTCCGCTCCGCGTCCCGCGGCGATATGGAGATCGCTGACCACATAGACGTCACGCTTCCTGGCGTTATACGGAACGATCGTATGGCCCGCCGGGTCGGAAACATAGGCCGGCGCGAGGCCGTTCGATTCACATTCGACAAGAATGCTTGATATCGACTGCGCGCTTTTGCTCATAGGAGGATGATCCCGTCGGTGAACCGGCTATTATAGCAGAGGCGGTGGGCATTGTCAACAGCGCTCCGGCAAAAATCTGCCCGGTCAACCCGCCTCACTGCGAACTATCCGGCTCCGACGGGGAATGGCTAATCCTGCCCGACTGCGTCGGTCGCCCCTGCGGTTCTCTTTTGTGTTCCCCGGGCCGACACATTGTGAAGAGGCTCAAAAAGCTCATACAGGACGAGGCTCACAGCGCCCATGATGACGCCATTCCGGCCATGTTGCGCCGTGCGTACACGGACGGCGTCTGCTGCGGGGGCCAGGAGGTCCCGGTGAATTCGGGTTTGCAGCATCTCCGCAACCTCCGGGAGATGCTGTGCGATTTTTCCTCCGATCAGGACCAACTCGGGGTTGAGTGTGTTGACCATGCTGATGCACAGCATGCTCAGCATGGAGATGTATTCGTCAATGATCTGACGTGCCGCGGCGTCGCCCCGGTGGAACGCTTCTGCAATCGTCCCGACACCCGACGGATCGTGGGATTGGAGTGCATGCTGCCGGAAGCTCTCGATGAAATTTGCGTCCGTCAGGATGTCGCCGAAGATTTCCTGCTGGTGAAAGGTGAGGGGAAACCGTTCGGTGAACATCGCCGGCGATTCCAATCCATTGTAGCCTATCTCGCCCGCGCTGGAGGTGATCCCATGCAGGAGATGGCCGTTAATCATGATTCCCGCCCCGAGCCCTTCACCGACCCAGATATGAATGAAGTCTTTTGCCCCTTTTGCCGCACCGAGAAGGTACTCTCCGATCGTCATGGTTTTCACGTCGTTCTCGACATACACCGGGACATGAAATTGCGTCTCGAGCGACGCGGAAAGAGATTCTCCTTCCCAGCTCTTTTTGTTGTGCGAAAGGATAAGGGTGTTCGTCCGGCAATCGACAACGCCTTGCACGCCGATGCCGATCCCCACAAGCTTCGATTGTTTGTGCTTCGCAGCAATCAGGAGGTCGTGGATCGTGGCGGCGACGCGTGCAAGCACTTCGTGTGACGGAGCGCCGACCTCGTAGTCGAACGACGCGTGTTGCAGGATTTCCGCGTTAAGATCGGTGAGCGCGACTTCCGTGTGCGTCATGCCGATGTCAACACCGGCGACCAGGCCGGCGAGCGGACGGAACCGAAGGAGGATGCGTTTCCTGCCCACGCGATTGCTCGACACCACCTGCCCCGTTTCTTCCAGGAATCCCGCACGGATGAGTTTTGCCACCAGATCGGTGATCGTGCCTTTGTGGAGATTGACGGACCGTGCGATTTCAATGCGCGAGATCTCGCCCTTTGTGCGGACAAGTCGCAGAATGCGGACTTCGTTGGGTTCATGAACCAGTGCAGCGCGACCATGAATGACGTTCCACAAGGGAATCACCTAGCGACTATGGTCAGGGATACGTTGAAGAGGCATGACAATCTACTACGAATGCTCCCGATGTTCAAGCGCCATGGGTTGAGTCGCGGGAGTACCCAGCCGGCACTATGCCCTGGTCGGCGCCGGGAGGCACCCACGCGACGGTGAGAATCGCCATTCCGGGTCCGAAGAGTGAGAGCTTGAAAATCTAGTTCCACTGCATATCGGTTTCCTCTTACCGTGATGGAATGCGCTCCTCATGCAATTCCGTCATTGTGCGCCAAACACCCACCCAGCGGCCTGCGCGGTCCTCGAACACCCAGATATCGCGTCCGGTTGACTTTTCCCGGTACGCCGCTCGCTCGTAGACCATCATGAACCGGAAGCTGGCGATCGCGACGTTGCCCACGACATCGATCGATTCATCGTGTTCTTCATACTCGATCACGCCGGCGTTCTCACAGAACTCCTTGAAGCTGTCGATCAACGCTGCCCGCCCTGTGACGTTCCCCTGGAATCCCGGGAGCGCCATGATAATGTCGGGGTGGAGGTATTCGGTCATGGCGTCCGGATTCCGGGTACGCCATGCGCGTGTGATCGCGGCGAGGATCGAATGGAGCGTTGATTGTTGCTCTGTCATGTTCGAAGGAAACCGGGAAATTGCAGATCGGCGGGAGTCGACCAAATATAGCCAGGGGGCTCAGGATTGTCAATTCGAAGTTGTCCCGACGTCCAGGGCGGTGATGAGAATTGAACCTTGCTTCTTCAGTGGCAAGGATACGCCATTGGCCGCTTTGGGCGCCGCCGCCGAGCCTGCAGTGATGCCGCGCGCGACCTGTGACTTCAAACACAATCGCCGATACTCAAGAGGTAAGAACGAAGTCGGAAATAATTTCCTCCCCAACGAGGAGCCGGGAGGCATTTCCTTCCTATTAATAACTATTTGCCCAATACTCGAGACGGGGCTTCACAGCCCACCCGTGGCACGTCGGTTGCACAATACGCCGTCAATATTCACCCAACCAGAACAGGCTACGAAAATGCGACGCCTCATCCTGATCGAAGTATTTCTGATCTTCTTCCTTCTCCCCAACCTGTATGGCGCAACACCGAAGGCCGAGAAGGAATCCGGCTCCACTTCGACGGAACTTGTTCCAGTCGTGATGCACTGAGTCTACTTGACGGAGGATGTGAGGAGGAGAACCCTGGCAGTCGTTGGTCCGACGCGGACCGTGGAGGAGGGCGAAAGTGTTTGTCCGGCCACGAGGTCCTGCGTAATGAGAGGCGGGTGTGTCGTGGACATGACTTTCGACAGATCGATCGTCCGGTCTTGTTCGCCCGCGTTGATGACGACGAGGACTCGCTCGTCCCCCGACTGTCGAATGAAACAATAGACATCGTCTGATGGTGGGAATTGAAGAAGCCGTCCTCCCGAAAGGGAAGGATGGCTTTTTCGTATTGAGATGAGCTGTTTCACATCATTGTACAGCACGCGTTGCGCCGGAGTCCTCCCGGCATCGGTGAAGCAATCAGTCCGGTCGCCGGGGAACCCACCCGGGAAATCCGCACGCACCAATCCATCGTTGTCGCCTCCCCAGATCCCGATCTCCGTTCCATAATACAACGCGGGAATCCCCCTGGTTGTCAGAAGCAACGTCAGCGCCAGACGCACGCGGGCGGTGTCGCCGTTCATGACCGCAAGAACGCGTTTCACATCATGGTTGTCGACAAAGGTGACCAGATTGTTCGGATTCGGATAGAGATAATCCTTGCAGAGACATTCATAGATGCGATTGATGTTCTGGCGTCCGCCGAATACATGGTTCATTTCATCGAAGAGCGCGAAGTCCGTGATTGCGGGAAGAACGGCATGAAGGCGATGTGAAAGGGTACTTCCCTTCTGGTAGGGGGCAAGGAACGCCGGTTCGCCGATCCAGACCTCGCCGAAGATGTTGAAGTGCGGATACTCGTTCAGGACTGCGCCGACCCATCGCGGCCAGAAGTCGGGCGCGACATACGGGTAGGTGTCCTCACGGATGCCGTCAAGGCCGGTGCTCTCTATCCACCAGATGGTATTTTGAATGAGATACGCCGCGAGCGAAGGATCTTCCTGATTCAGGTCGGGCATCTCATTCGTGAACCAGCCGTCGAGGAGATTGCGCACCGTTGAACTGTCGAAGTGCGGATCGACGAGGGCGGTTTTTGCATGGTGGGAGTAATCGTGGGACGCGATCGAGCCATTGATCCATGTGGACGTCGGGAGATCCTTCATCCAGGGATGGTTGATGCTGATGTGGTTGGCGACATGGTCGAGAATGATCTTCATGCCGCGTGCGTGCGCCGCTTCGACAAGCTGGCGGTAGAGGGCGTTCGTGCCGAACCGTGGATCGATCCGGTACAGGTCGGTCGCGGCGTAGCCGTGATAACTCTGCGACGGATTGTTGTTCTCGATCAGCGGATTAATCCACAGCGCGGTAACACCAAGGCCGGCAATATAATCGAGATGGTCGATGATTCCCCTGATATCTCCGCCATGGCGTCCGAACGGGCGGTCGCGGTGCACACCCTCGGACATTTCCGGAACAGCATCGTTCGTTGTATCGCCGTTGGAAAATCGGTCGGGGGTGATCAGGTAGAGAATATCATCCGGCGAGAACCCCTGGAATCTGTGCGGCGAATGATCGCGCGGGAGGATCGGGAAGCCGACTCTGCACGTGTCATGTCCCCGCTTCAAGACCAGCCGTGCTGTCTGTGGTTCTGCCGATGGCCGGATCCGAAGATCGATAAACGCATGGTGCGGGGATGCGCCGGGAAGGGTTCTGCCGACCACTACTCCCTTTCCGGAGGCTGTAGCGATCAGACCATCCAGATGATCGCCGTAGACCAGGAGGCGGACAGAATCGAGCTTCATGCCTGCCCACCAGTTCGGCGGGTCGACGCGGACCACAATTGGCTTCTGGGCGACGGCAGAGGAAAAAATCAGGGAGGAAAAAGCGATCACGCAACACAGGCGCCGCAGGGAAACGGGAAGGGTCGTCACTGGTTTCTTGTTCCGATTCATGGGGGGGGTTCGCAGACTCATTGCGTCGCTGTCGTCAAACGGGCCGTCGACCCTGACGCCTGACGCCTGGTTCCTACTCTCGCTTCAGCGTTCTATATCGGATGCGATGTGGCGTATCCGCTTCTATCCCGAGACGTTTCTTGCGATCGGCTTCGTACTCCGAATAATTGCCGTCGTACCAGACGACTTTGCTGTCTCCCTCGAATGCGAGGATATGCGTCGCAATCCTGTCGAGGAACCAGCGGTCATGCGAGATGACGACCGCGCAACCGGCAAAATTCGACAGCGCCTCTTCGAGCGCGCGCAGAGTGTTGACGTCAAGGTCATTCGTCGGTTCGTCGAGCAGCAGGACATTGGCTTCGGCGCGCAGCACCTTCGCGAGGTGCACGCGGTTGCGCTCTCCTCCGGAAAGGCTTCCGACCCTCTTCTGCTGATCGGCGCCGCTGAAGTTGAACCGCGCGACATAGGAGCGCGAATTCACCTCGCGACGGCCGAGCGTGATCACGTCTTCACCGCCTGAAATCTCCTGCCAGATGGACTTCTCCGGGTCGAGCGGTCGGTTCTGGTCCACATAGGCGAGCTTCACGGTCTCGCCGATCCGGAACGCCCCGGTGTCGGGTTTCTCCTGTTGCGTGATCATCCTGAACAGCGTCGTTTTTCCCGCACCGTTCGGACCGATCACCCCGATGATCCCACCCGGGGGAAGAACGAAATTCAGGTCATCGTAGAGAAGAAGCTCGCCGTACGCCTTGGCCACATGGTCTGCGGTGATCACGAGGTTTCCCAGCCGCGGTCCGGGGGGGATGAAGATCTCCAGTTCATCGTTGCGCTTCTCTGTTTCTTCTGCGAGCAACTGCTCGTATGCCGAAATCCTCGCCTTGCTCTTTGCATGGCGTCCCTTCGGATTCAGGCGGACCCATTCCAGTTCCCGCGCCAGTGACTTTTGCCGCTTCGATTCCTGCTTCTCTTCGATGGCAAGGCGGGCGCTCTTCTGTTCAAGCCATGAGGAATAATTCCCTTCGAACGGGATCCCTTCGCCGCGATCGAGCTCGAGGATCCATCCGGCGACGTTGTCGAGGAAATACCGGTCGTGCGTCACGGCGAGCACGGTCCCGGCATAGCGTGCGAGGTGCTGTTCGAGCCAGGCCACCGACTCCGCATCCAGGTGGTTGGTCGGCTCGTCGAGAAGCAAGACATCCGGTTCCTGCAGGAGGAGCCGGCACAGCGCTACGCGGCGTCGTTCTCCGCCGGAGAGCACGGTGACAGATGTTTCGCCGGACGGGCATCGCAGCGCGTCCATCGCCTGTTCGAGCTTGCTGTCGAGGTCCCATGCGTTCTTGTGGTCGATCTGCTCCTGGAGTTTCGCCTGCTTCTCGAGAAGAGTATCGAAGTCGGCGTCGGGCTCGCTCAATTTCGCACTGACCTCTTCAAATTGCTTTAGCAACCTCACGGTCTCGTGCACGCCCTCTTCGACGATTTCCTTCACGGTTTTCGCCGGGTCCAAATGCGGTTCCTGGGGAAGATAGCCGAACGAAATCCCCTTCTGCACGCTGATTTCACCGAGGTAGTCCTTGTCGATGCCGGCAATAATCTTCAGCAACGAACTCTTCCCGGCGCCGTTCAATCCGAGGACGCCGATCTTCGCGCCGTAGTAGAACGACAGATAGATGTCTTTCAGAACTTGCTTGTTCGGCGGGAAGACTTTCCCCACGCCGACCATCGAAAAGATAATCTTGTTATCGGCCACGAATATTCTTTCGGTTCCTGTGGTGGTTCTTCGGGAATCGGGGCTTCCCGGGCGTCTCGCTGTTCTGGTGATCGGCATAGCGGACCCGTTCCAGGAACAAGCCGGAAGGCGGGGCCGTATGTCGCGCGACGTAGTCGGTACCGTCCGTAAAGACGCTCTCGAGGTCGCGAATCGGCAGCGCTCCTCTGCCGACCTCGACCAGCACCCCCACAATGCGGCGGACCAGTTTCCACAGGAAATGCGATCCCGTGATACGGATAGTGATCGTATTCTGATCCTCGTCGATGGTCAGTCCGTGGATCAGCGCCTTCGTCGAACCCTCCTCGGGGTCGGCATCCGTAAATGCTCGCCAGTCTTTCATCCCCGTGAAATGCGCCGCTGCCTGTTTCATGGCGCGTACGTCGAGTGCGTCCTTCACCCACCAGACATAGCGTTTGTCAAATGCCGTCCGTCGGCGCGAAATGCGGTAGAGATACTCGCGCTCAAGCGCATCGTGCCTGGCGTGGAACTCTGTCGGCGCTTTGTCGACCTCCAGGAGATTGATGTCGGGAGGGAGGAGATCATTCACCTTCATCCGGATGATTTCCGGCGCGAGCATCGTTTTGACTTCGAGATGGGCCACCTGGCCGCTCGCATGCACGCCCGCATCCGTCCGTCCCGCCCCTTGCAACTCGAAGTCTGTGGTCTGGAAGACATCACGCATTACTCGGACGAGCTCCCCCTGGATTGTCCTCGCGTTTTTCTGGACTTGCCATCCGGAGTATCGGGTGCCGTCATATTCAAGTAGAATTCGGAATCGGGCCATGAGGGTCAGCCGGAAGCGCCGGCGAGGTGTTACTTCGATTTCCCTTTTGCGGGAACGGGAAGACCGGCGACGACCTTGGCCTGTGCATCCAAGGCTGTCTGCGCGGCCGCGATCGCGTCAGTCATCTGACTTTGAATCTGTGTTACCACGTCAAGATCCCCTGAAAGCTGCTGCATTGCAAGGTCGTGCTTAATGCCTGGAGTATAGGGTTCATGCGACGACATCCAGGATTCCATTCCATCCTTTGCCGCTGAGAGTTTGTCTTTGGAGGTTACGAGGTCGTTTGTCGTGGTGCCGGACATTTGTTTTGGGAACACTTTGGCCAGGGAATCGTGTTCTGCAATTGCGGCATCGACCTTCGCGAGAAGTTCGTCAACACGGCCCGCCATCGCCATCTGATCTTCATGGGCTTTCATAATCTTGTCGTTGAGCTCCGATTCGGCGTTCTTCTCCGCCTCGGACTTGCCGCAACCGGATAGCAGCAGGGCGCAGGTCAAGAGTGCGCTCATGGCGAACAACGTTCGCTTCATTGACGTTTCCTCCGAACATGGTTGAATTGTTGCTTCACGAAAACTGATGAATATACGATCTAATCACTTCGATTTCCACCGGACGGGTTGGCATCGATTGTGTGCCGTCTTTCGCACCTCTCAGTGCAGGCATCACCGCTTGGGTGATACGAAACAGATTTCGAACGCACTCCTGTTCTTTCCGGTTCGCGGGCGTTGAGTTTACTGGTCACAGTGCATGGTTAAGTGAACACTCTTTGTGGGGGAAGTCCATGGAACGCCGAACATTCTTCTCGTCGCTTGCAGAACCACTCCTCGATTCGACAGCTCCCGGGCCGCCTTTGTTGCCGGGGGACAATCCTTACGCAAACAAACAGCTTCCCAAAGTGCAGCGGACGACTGCCGGCCTTGAGCCGTATTCCGGAACGTTCGGCACAGCCGAAGCATTGCATCTTTTGCGGAGAGCAACGTTCGGTCCTGCTCCAGCGCATGTGGCCACGGCGGTTTCGAAAGGATTGGCTGGTACCCTCAGCGCACTCTTCGCCACACCGACCGATGAACCGACGCAGCCGTTGATCTATGACGCGCGTGACACTGTTGCCGCAGTGGGACAGACCTGGGTCAACGGCGTCTACCAGGCGACAGGCGCAACGATCAATCCTGTCGGATTGAGAATCACTTCGCTGAAATCGTGGTGGATGGGCCTGATCGTGAACCAGGCGCTCTCGATCAGAGAGAAGATGGTCCTGTTCTGGCACAATCACTACTCGACGGAAGTCGCGACCGTCGCCGATCCCCGTTTCTCCTACTATTCCCTCGACCTTCTCCGGTCCAACGCCCTGGGAAATTTCAAGACCCTCACTACGCAGATTTCGATGGATGGAGCGATGCTCCGGTACCTGAACGGAAATACCAACACCAAGAATGCACCGAATGAGAACTACGGGAGAGAACTTCAGGAACTGTTCACCATCGGGAAAGGGCCCGAAGTGGCTCCCGGGGACTACACCAATTACACCGAGGCCGACGTCCAGGCCGCTGCGCATGTTCTGACCGGGTGGAAGGACACGCAAAACGCTGACGGGACAGTCGGCCCAGCGCCGACGTCGACGTTTGTCGCCTCGAAGCATGACCCCACCAACAAGCAGTTCAGCGCGCGCTATCAGAATACCGTTATCACCGGAGGGAATACCGCGGCTGACGGCCCGCGCGAGCTCGGCGCGTTGATCGACATGATCTTTGCCCAACCGGAAACAGCCAAGGCCTTGTGCCGGGAGCTGTATCGATGGTTTGTCTATTATATCATCGACGACACGACGGAGGCAAACGTGATTGCCCCGATGGCGGACCTCATCAGGACCAACAATTACGATATTCTCCCCGCGCTTCAGACGCTTTTCGGAAGCGCGCACTTCTTTGATCCGGTCAATCGCGGATGCATGATAAAGAGTCCCATCGACCATCTCGCCGGCATCTTCAGAATCTTCTCCATAGCACTTCCGTCCGACGCTGCGCATCTGTACCCGCTGCTGAACTATATCACGGCCGTGGCCGCGTCAATGGACCAGAACCCCGGCGATCCGCCGAATGTCGCAGGATGGCAGGCCTACTATCAGACGCCGGAATTCTACGAGATCTGGATCAATACAGACACCCTGCCGAAACGGGGCAACGCATCTGCGTCGCTTATCCGGAGCGGATATTCGACCGGCGGCGCCTCGTTTATCATCGATCCGATCGGTTTCATTCAATCGTCGATATCCGATCCGACCAACCCTACAGTCATCGTCAATGAATCCGCCCAGCTTCTCCTTGCCGCGGACCTGACGGCGAACCAGATTGCCTTCCTGAAGAACACTCTATTGCCGGGCCTTCCCGACTACGAATGGACCGCCGAATGGTCGACGTACCTCGCCGACCCGTCGAATACGACAAAGAAGAGCGCCGTGAAGAACAAATTGGCAGCCCTGTATACGTTTATGATGTCGATGCCGGAATTTCAATTGCTGTAAGGGGGAAAAGAATGAATCGAAGAGATTTCCTGCATCGCACGATCTCCGCGGGCACTCTGTCGTTCCTGGTCGGCGGATACACGATCAAGGCATTCGGGCGGACGCCGTTGCTCGACGCTCTCCTCTCAGCCGCGAGCGTAGACCGGGTCCTCGTGCTTGTCCAGCTTATCGGGGGAAACGACGGACTGAACATGGTGATTCCCCTCGATCAGTATTCGCAGCTCAGCGCGGCGCGAAGCAACATTCTTGTCGATCAGGCCAAGGTCCTTGCCCTGTCCGCCACGACGGGACTCCATCCGGCGATGACGGGTCTACAGGGGATCTACGGGAACGGCCAGCTTGCCGTGGTCCAGGGGGTATCGTACCCGAATCCGAACTTTTCCCATTTCCGCGCGACCGACATCTGGCTGACGGGTGCCGACTACAACCAGATTCTCGAATCCGGGTGGCTTGGTCGTTACCTCGAACAGGAATTCCCGGGATATCCGTCGGGGTATCCGACGTCAGATATGCCGGATCCGCTCGGCATTCAAATCGGGTCGGTGGTGACGCCGGGCCTCGATGGTGCACAGACGTCGATGGGGCTGGCCATTACGAATCCGAATGCATCGTATATTCTCCCCGGAGGGTCTGACACGCCACCCGCGACTCCCGCTGGACACGAGCTCTCGTTCGTGCGCGAAGTCGCCCAGCAAGCACAAGCCTATAGCGCGTCCGTCAAGAATGCCGCGAGCAAGGCGACCAATCTTTCGACCAAGTATCCCACCAAAGGAACGAACCCGCTTGCCGATCAGCTTCGTATCGTCGCGCAATTGATTGCGGGGGGATTGAAGACGCGGATCTACGTTGTGAACCTCGGCGGGTTCGATACGCACTCAGCACAGGTTGTGGGGACGGATACCAGCACGGGGGCGCACGCGAAACTTCTTGGCGAGCTCTCCGATGCCATCACGGCGTTCATGGATGATATCACGCTCCTCGGCGTGGCGAGCAAAGTCGTCGGGATGACCTTCTCCGAGTTCGGGCGCAGGATCAAGTCGAATGCCAGCCTTGGAACAGACCACGGCACCTGCGTGCCGATGTTTGTCTTCGGCGCCGGCGTGGCGGGGGGACTGGTGGGGACGAATCCTGTGATCCCTGCTGCCGCAACCGTCAACGACAACCTCCAGATGCAGTTCGACTTTCGCTCTGTGTATACCACCGTTCTTCAGGACTGGTTCGGCGCGTCAAATTCGGAATTGCAGACGGTGCTGTCGAAGTCATATACCAAGTTGCCGCTCATATCTCCGTCGTCGGTTCTTTCCGCGCCCGATCCTGTGCCGGGTCCTCGGTCGTATCAACTCGACCAGAATTATCCAAACCCGTTTAATCCTACGACTGTGATCAGTGGACAGTGGCCGGTGGAGAGTGACGTTCGGTTGGTGGTGTATGACGTGATCGGGCGGGAGGTGGCAGTCCTCGCGAACGGACGGTATCCCGCAGGACGATATTCCTTCACGTTCGATGCGACGGGGCTCGCCAGCGGTGTCTACCTGTATCGTCTCACCGTGGGATCGTTCACGGAAACACGAAAGATGACACTCGTCCGCTAAGAAAGGATCGATAGCCAATGGTCGATGGAAAGTGGACAATCGTCAACCGGTGGACGGCGCTGGGATTGCTCGGGGCAGTGCTCTTCGGCCTTTCAACGTCTTCTACGCAAACTGTTCAGCTCGTGAATGCGTTTCCGCACCTGACGTTCCATCAACCGGTGTTCATCACGCACAGCAATGACGGCACCGACCGCCTCTTCGTGGTCCAGCAGGATGGCTTCATCAAGGTGTTCGCCAACGATTCCAACGCCACGACTTCAACCACGTTCCTGAATGTCTCTGCGAAGTTGAGTGCGCCGAATGGCGAAGAAGGCCTCCTCGGACTCGCGTTCGATCCCCACTTCGCACAGAACGGCTACTTCTATATTGACTATACAGCGCCGAGCCCATTGCATTCCGTCGTTGCCCGCTATCGGGTGCTGCCGGGGAATCCCAACAAGGCGGATTCGCTGAATGAATTCATTCTCCTTACCGTCAATCAACCGTTTACGAATCACAAGGCGGGGGCGCTCGCGTTCGGTCCTGACAGCGATCTTTACATTGCGCTCGGAGACGGGGGGAGCGGCGGAGACCCAATGAACAACGGACAGAATTGCACGCAATTGTTGGGAAAGATTCTGAGAATCGACGTCCGCGATACAACCGCGTCAACGCACTACCGCATCCCGTCGGACAACCCTTTTGCAGATGATATGACCGGAAAGCGTGGTGAGATCTGGGCGTTCGGGCTGAGGAATCCCTGGCGGTTCAGTTTCGATTCCTTGACGGGGTGTTTTGGGCCGGCGATGTTGGGCAGGACTCGCGCGAAGAAATCGACATCATCACCAAAGGGGCGAACTACGGGTGGCGAATCATGGAAGGGACGGCCTGTTACAATCCCTCTTCCGGATGCGATACCACCGGGCTCACGATGCCGGTGATTGACTACACCCACACCTTCGGGAATGCGGTCATCGGTGGATATGTGTACCGCGGTGCGCGCCGTCCTGATCTGCAAGGCGCGTACATATACGGAGACAATGGGTCCGGAAGGATATGGATGCTCCGGTATGAAGGGGGGAAGGTTACCGCGAGCGCCGAGCTCCTTCACTCTCCGTACGGCATAAGCGCCTTTGGCGTCGATGCCCAGAACGAATTGTACATCGTGAGCTATTCATCTTCCGCAAACACATCCATTTATCGTTTCGCCGAGTCGACGCTTGGGGTCGGTGATGGACAGGCCGGCGGGACAATTCCAACAGGGACCGCGCTGCGGCAGAATTTTCCGAATCCATTCAATCCCGTGACGACATATACCGTTTCATCTTTCAGCGACTAGTCAGTCTCCTTGACCGTATTTGACAATCTCGGAAGACGGGTTCAAGGTCTGCTTGATGGCGTCCGGGTCGCCGGCGATTACACGATTCGTTGGGATGGCTCAAATCTCGCGTCCGGGATATATCTGTGTCGCTTCCGATGGGAGACCCTGGAGGGGGGGAAAACTAGTGTTGCAAACGATGGAGATGAATTTCCTGAAGTAAATCCTGCCGAGGTTCTTTCGAGAGGTTGTCTCTCAAGTAGATACTGCAAACCGGTTTTCGTTTTGTCGGCGAGCGGCATTTTCTCCCATCCGAATTATGAGATTATCGAAATCTTCGCGACGTGATCTACGTCACAGCGCGTATTGCTATTCTTGCGAAGCTTCGCTTCCTTACGATCAGTGGCGGTTTCAAAGGAGACTATTTTTGATCGCGGACTGTGATTTGAGAACGCTCAGAACCGTCTGAGAATAGAGAAGCCTGGGCGAGATTCAGGTGCGCAGGCTCAGCGAAAGGAGATGGTTGGAGGTCTCACGGAGGGGAGTTCTGCTCGTGATATGCGTCACATCTGGAAGCATGAGAAGACATAGAACGGGAAATTCGGTTCGTTCATCCGCCAAATTGGGTCAAAATCTATCATTCCGGGAATGGTCTGTTGAGAGTTTGACGTAGATCAAAGCAATCGGAGAGTGTTTGTACTATCATGAGCGGGCATCCTGCTGATGTACACCTTCCCATTGCGATCGAATGACGTTCACATTTATTGAAAGGCGCACGATGAAAAACGTATCCCGTTTGTTGGGAGCCCTGTTAGGGGTATTATGCGTTCTGCCGGTGGTGGCATTTGCCGGCCCGGCGTCGTTTACGTCGGATGATTTCAACGCATATGTCCTCAACCGGTCGCTATGGACATGGACGAACCCCGTCGGGATTCGGGAGTATTGCGATGGTAGGGGTCAACTCCGGCAATGCATCGCGAACATCACGGTCGAGGCGGGGGTCAACCACGACATCTGGACTGACGGCTACAATGGAGCCCGCGTCATGCAAGCATGCACCGACACGAGCTGGACGGCCCAGGTCAGCTTCCTTTCTCCCGTGCGATCCAGTCATGGTGAATCCTATGATGAGCAGGGAATCGTCGTCGAACAAGACGCCACGCATCTGATCCGGTTTGACTTTGTCACCGGGCGTCAGCCGAGCAGCGCGGACAGCATGGCGGTCACAGCACACGTGTTCAACGGCTGACTTTGCCACTCCGTATCCAGAAGATCTTCTGCGAATATTGCGACCTATGCCGCGCAGCCGACGTATATGCGCGTCACCCGCTCCGGAAGCACATGGACACTTTCCTATTCGACGGACGGATCGTCCTGGACTGTCGCCGGGTCATTCACCCAGGCATTCAACATCACGAAGATCGGCACCGTGGGCCGGGAATGCCGGCGGCACCGTGCGCCAGTTCACGTCGATGGTTGACTACTTCTTTAATACCGCATCGCCGATCAGCCTCGGAAGATGGCGCAACGAATGTTGCCGACAACAAAGCCCCGTTCATCCACAATGTTCGCGCTGTTCCTTCGTCGAATGCCTTCTGCTTATCATGGAACACGGACGCCGAGGCGAAAGGCGGCGTGAACTATGGGACCACGGCCTCGTACGGCAACAGCGTCGGTCATGCGGATCTGCGGTATGCGCACCTCGCGACTGTTCCCGGCCTAACGCCGAGCACGCTGTATCATTATGATCTTGTCGGGAGCACGGCAGTCGGGCCGCTTGGCGACCACGACGGACGCGACGATCACGACAGAATGCGTCTCCCGGCATCGATGTCAGTTCAACATCGGATGATTTCAACAGTGCGGCGATCGACGCCTCCCTGTGGACGGTCGTCAACCCGAAAGGTGATGCGACGTTCAGCCAGACGGGAAACCGGCTTTCGATCGCTATTCCCGCCGGTTCCGCACACGATCATGTTTACGACCGACACCGCGCCGAAGCTTCTGCAGAACGTCCCTGATCAGGATCTTCAATACACGGTGAAATTCTCCTCGCCGGTGACGAATGTCGCCCCGCAGTATCAGATCCAGGGGCTGGTGTTCGTGCAGGATTCGATGAACATGTTGCGGTTTGATTTCAGCAATAGCGCGACCGGCACACAACTTCTTGCAATCGGTTTTATCAATGGGCTCACTAATCCCGTTCAATATCTGGGACAGGATGTCGCCGCGGTAGGAATCTCACCGTCATATATTCGTGTCAGTCGCTCGGGATCTTATTGGATTTTGGAATACTCATTTAATGGCACTTCCTGGACACAGCTCGGCACGTTCTACCATGTGATGACTGTGGCGAAGGCTGGCGTCTGGGCCGGAAACGAAGGAACAAATCCGCCGGCATTTACATCGCTGGCCGAGTGGTTCAAGGCGGCGTTGCCTGCACGACCTGCGCTGCTGGCACCGACGAATGCAGCGCAGAACGTCCTTGTGCCGCCGACTGCGACATGGGACTCGACGACGGCGGCGGCAAGCTTCCGCGTCCAGGTTGCGTCGGACACGACGTTCGGGACCGATTGTCACCGACGATTCCAGCGTCTCGGTCAACAGCAAGCTGCTGTCCACGCTGAACTATGGGAACAAATACTTCTGGCGCGTGCGTGCGAAGAACAGCAACGGCATCGGGAAATTCTCCCTGATCAACAGCTTCACGACCGCCGTCCAGGCTCCGACGACTCCGACTCTTGTCTCGCCGGCAAATGCGGCAACCGGACTGGATACCGTTCCGACGTTTGTCTGGAACAAAGTGACCGGCGCAACGAATTATCGGCTGGTCATCGCCACGGACACTACGTTTGCATCCGGGATCTTCCTGAACGATTCGACAATTACGGATTCGACGAGGATCGTGCACGGTCTGGCTCTCGGGAACGAAGTATTTCTGGCGCGTCTCTGCCAAGAACAGCGGCGGGACGAGCGCGTTCAGCAGTGTCCGGAGCTTCACGACAATCACTGGTGTCCCGGTCGCCCCGACGCTTCTGTCGCCGGCTGCCTCGGCTGTCGATCAGCCGGTTGCGCTGACGCTCCGGTGGGGCAAGACGAATCCGGTCGCCGTGACCTATCATGTTCAGGTTTCGACCGATCAGACGTTCGCGACGAATGTCGTCGTGGATGATTCCACGGTCACCGATACGACGCGGGCGATCAGCGGTCTGACCAACAGCACGCATTACTATTGGCGTGTCAGCGGCAAGAACGCGACCGGCACAGGATCATACTCCGCCGCGCGCGATTTCACCACGATCATCGCCGCTCCTGTTGCGCCGGCTTGTTCTCTCCGGCGAGCGGCGCGACAGGCCTTCTGACCAGCTTCAACCTTGTCTGGCATAAGGTCGCCACGGCCACATCCTATCAAGTCGTTGTCGCGACGGATTCCACGTTTGCAACCGGTGTTGTTCTCAATGATTCGACGGTCACTGATTCACTGCAACAGATCACCGGGTTGAGCTACAATACGAAGTACTTCTGGCATGTGCGTGCGAAGAATGTCGGCGGTTCCGGGGCATATTCCTCAACCTGGAATCTCATGACGCTGACGCAGGATCCTTCGGTGCCCGTGCTTGTCACTCCGTCGAACGGCACAACCGGCGCGGCAACCAGTCTCACCCTCCGGTGGACGCGGCCTTCGGGGGCGACGTCGTTCCATCTGCAGTTCGGAACGGATTCGCTCTTTGCAACGACGATCATCAATGATCCTGCTGCGACAGACACCTCCAGGGCCGTGACGGGTCTGCAATTCCTCACGAAGTACTTCTGGCGGGTGAACGCAGACAACGTGGGCGGAACCAGCCCGTATTCACCTGTTTCTGCGTTTACGGTGGGGATCCCGTTGCCGACGCAGGTTGTCCTGAAAACTCCGGCCAATGGTTCTCATACCGCCGACACCAACGTAACGCTTGTATGGATGAAGAGCACCCCGCTGGTGACTCGGTACTGGGTTCAGGTCGGCGTCGATTCACTCTTCACGTTCAGCACGATCGACTCCAATGCGACGGACACCACCTACGATCCGCACGGCCTTACAAGAGGATCGAAGTATTTCTGGCGGGTGAAAGCGTACAATGCAGGCGGATGGGGTTCGTTCAGTGTGGTCCAGAACTTCATTGCCGGAACATCGGGCGTCGATCAGGTTCCGAATGGCATTCCGGGGACGTATGTTCTGGAACAGAACTTCCCGAATCCGTTCAACCCGACGACGCAGATCGAGTTCGCGCTGCCGAAGCAGGACAATGTGCGGCTTGAAGTGTTCAATCTTCTCGGCGAACGGGTTGCGGTGCTGGTGGACGGACTTGCAGACCGCTGGATATCACGTCGTGCGGTTCGACGCATCCAGGCTTCCGAGCGGGATGTATCTCTATCGTCTTGACCACCGCGGAAACGACTTTCACGCGGAAAATGGTCTTGACGAAGTAAACCTCCTATCCTTATCGGGGCGGCGACAGTGTACGTCGTCGCCCCGTGTGTTTTTCCGACTCTTTCTCATATCTGAGGGTTCCCGATGGTACGTCTATACCGTTCCAGTAGAGTAGTGCGCCTGTTGCCGATTGCCATGCTGTTCTTCGTTGCCGTGGCATCGCAGGCGCAAGTGGTGTTCAAGTCCCCGCAGCCCGGCGAAGTGTACAAGGAGTATGTTCGTTTCAATGACAACTTTTCGAACGATTGGCGCGTTACCGATCCCGGGACGGGGAATGCTACGGCACAGACATTTCTTCCGAATCCGACACTGGAGATAAACATCGACGATTTGTCGAATGCGATTCGCGCGGAAGCAACGATGTGCGTCTGGGGAGGGCATGTCGGGACATCCAATAAATCGATTGCCTTCAATGGAAATGCTCCGATCCCCATACTCCCGTTGGACACCAGCAACGGACTCCCAGCCGGCGCCGACGGGAGGAATTATATATCGGAATCGATGATCACTGTCAATATTCCGTTGAATGAACTGGTCCAAGGGACAAACACGTTCCAGGGGAGTTGCGGCGATCAGATTGATCCGTACGGATTCGGATGGGGACAATTCGGCATCTACGGGATCGTTATTCGTGTGTATTACGACCCGTCGGTAAAGGCGCATCCCACCGGAACAATCACCTCTCCCGTCGCGCGCGGATCGCTCGGAGAGAATCCAACCATTACTGCGGCTGTCAGCTCCGGCGTGACTCGCGTGGATTTCCTCGCGTACTACGATGGCTATGATACCGATGGTGACGGAATTTTTGCAGAATACCATCACGACTATCACTACCGCAAATTCGACGGCGCTGTCTCGATAAAGAACCATGTGGGGACGGCAACGAGTGCACCGTGGCAAACAACATGGCAGACACAATTGGTGCCCGATCAGCCGGTCGGAGGCGTAAAGCTTCTTGCGAGAATTCAGGACAACACCGGCATGTGGTACGTCACTCCCGAGGTCTCGCAGGTCAGCCTTGTGCGGAGCGGCGCATCGGTGAAACTGTACAAGCCCGAGAACACGCCGATTGAATTCTGGACGATGTACTACTCCGGCGCGACGAAGTCGAATAACTTCACCATTCCTTCGGGGACAAACCTGGCTGACGCGACCACCGCGGCACTTCTCGTTCGCACGTGGAACGGGGATGATGAATTTGGCACGAGCCCTGCCGACGCTCCGTACAATGAATATTGGACCAAGCTGAACGGCAACACCCTGCCGACGCTCGGCATCGGTCATTACTATGAATTCGACACTGTGAATGTCTCATCCGGCTGGCTCCAGACCGGACAGAACACGGTGGAATTCCACTCCAACAGCCAGACCCAGCACGGCATCGAAGTCTGCTGGCCGGGTGCTGCGATGACGGTCCGCTATACCGGCGCTGCGTATGCTTCTCCTGTGGCGGCCGCCCCGTCGCTGGTCTCTCCTGCTGACAATGCAGCGAATATCCCGGCACCTCCGACGCTTGTCTGGAATAGCGCGTTGACGGCAACGGGATACCGTCTTCAGGTTTCTTCAAACTCATCGTTCACGGCGCTGGTGGTTGACGACTCGACGATCACCGATACGACAAAACAGGTCGGCGGCTTGACCAGCCAGTCAACGTATTACTGGCGTGTCCGGACACTCAGCGTTGCAGGCGGCAGCGCGTTCTCGGCATCCCGCTCGTTCTCGACATTGGTCGCGGCACCGACTCTTGTGTCGCCACCGAACACTGCCTCAAGCGTGCCGGTGAATGCCCGCCTGTCATGGATGAAGATCCCCGGCGCGGCCGGCTACTTCGTCCAGGTTGGAACAAGTCAAACGTTTACTTCTGGTGTCGTGTACAGTGATTCAACCATCACCGATTCCACGACCGTAGCGAACGGTCTGGCGGCGACCACCACCTACTATTGGCGCGTGCGGACGAAGGATGGCGGAGCGGGAGGTCCGTTCTCCCCTGTATGGAGCTTCACGACCTCAATTGCCATTGCACCGGCGCCATCGCTTCTCTCGCCGGCGAACAATGCGACCGGTGTGGTGACGACGCCGACCCTCGTGTGGGCAAAGAGTACCGGAGCCGCTACGTATCGATTGCAGGTGGCGACAGATTCAACATTCGGCACCGGAATCATTCTGAACGATTCAACGATCGTCGACACGACACGTCAGCTTTCCGGTCTTGCCAATCTGGCCCGGTATTTCTGGCACGTGAGTTCAAAGAATGCCGGTGGCGTGAGCGCATTTTCCGGCACCTATGCGTTTAACACAACATCTCCCGGGCCTGCGGCTCCGTCATTGACGTCGCCTGCGAATCTGGCGTCGGCTCAGCCGACCACCGTCGTCTTCAATTGGAGCGCGGTTTCCGGAGCGACGGAGTATCACTTCCAGCTCGGGACAGATTCATCGTTTGCAACGGGTCTTATCAAGAACGACTCGTCCCTGTCGACCAACAGCCGCACTGTCGTCGGGCTCTCGATCTACGCGAAGTACTACTGGCGTGTGCGCGCAAAGAATACGGGTGGGTTTGGAACATTCTCACCAATCTGGTCGTTTACGACCGCCATGCCCGTACCCGGACAGGTCCTCTTGGCTTCGCCTGCGACGAATGCGACGGTGCAGGGCGACAGCGTGCTCCTCTCCTGGCAGCCCAGCACCCCGTCGGTGCAGATGTATTGGATCGATCATGCCGTGGACGAAGCATTCACATTTGTTGGGACGGATTCCACCGCGGACACATCGGTGGTGGTGCATCAGTTGATTCCGAACAAGACGTACTATTGGAGAGTGCGCGCGAGGAACGTCGGTGGGTTCGGCCCGTACAGCGACGTACGAACGTTCAATGTCATTGTCTCGGGCATCGAACAGCTCAGCGGTACGCCCAAATCGTTCGACTTGAGTCAGAACTATCCGAATCCGTTTAACCCGTCGACCAACATTGAATTCACCGTGCCGAAGTCAGGCATGGTCCGTCTGGAAATCGCGAATCTTCTCGGACAGCAAGTCGCCATGCTGGTGGACCAGACAATGTCGGCGGGGAGGTATGTCGTGCAATTCAACGCTGCAAACCTTCCGAGCGGACTGTATCTCTACCGTCTTACAGCCGGCTCGACGGTGATGACGCGGAAGATGATGTTGGTAAAGTAGATCAAGGTGGGCAGCTCTCACAGTATGGTGCAGAGTTCTGCGATCAACGCGGTGAACTCTGCACCATTCTGGTTCTGATGGGGTCGTGTGTCTGGACACCGCGGGTGATGTCCGAATACGAGATTATTGACGCAAAGGAGCGAGTCACATGGATTGTCAGACAGCGTGTCAAAGTCGACTGCGCGTAGCGCTGGTCGTCGGGTTGTTCCTCGTTGGTCTTGCACAGCCGGCGTCAAGCACCGGATCGTGGTGGAATGCAACCTGGCACTACCGCGTTCCCGTGACCATTGGTGCAGCGGGATACGAACGATACAACAAGCCGGTCGAGGTCCCGGTGAACTTCACCTCGGTTCTCTCCTCGCTCGGACAATCGGGCTCGTTCGCCGATGCCTCGATCCACGTCGTCGAGACCGACATCGCCGGTGTCATCCTCGATACCGCGGTCGCATTTCAGTTCGATCGGTCAACCGGGTACAATCCCTCAAGCAATGCATCCGGGAACCTCGTCATACTGATGAAGGGGACAACCTCGGTAGGAGCCTCGCGTTATTTTTCCGTCTACTTTGACCTGGCGGGAACCGGGTATGTGGCTGAGAATGTGCCTGCGCAGGTTTCGTATGTCGACAACGTCACCTTCGCGGGACAGGCAAGCTACCAGATTTCGACGCCTGAGGCGACATACTATTATCACAAGTTCGGCGGCGGTTTTGCCGGGATGCAGGATAAGAACGGCATCGAGTGGCTGGGGTTTGACCCGACACCCGGGTCCGGTTCGGGAGGCGAGTACCGCGGGGTGCCGAATGCTGTCTATAATCCGCCGAACCCCGGATTTTTCCATCCGGGATTCACGAATTCTACAAGCTCCATTGTCAATAGCGGCCCGCTCAAGCTGACGATTGATACGAAATCGACCGACAGCGGCAACCCGTGGGAGTGCACGTGGGAAGTATTTCCGCAATATGCGCGGATGACGATGCTCGTGCAGGGGAACAGCACCTACTGGTTCCTGTATGAAGGGACGCCGGGCGGAGCATACAATGCGACGACAAACTACGTTGTCCGTTCCGACGGAACGAAAACACCGGGCGGAGTAACATGGGATGGTGCGATTGGTGCACCGGAATTTGTGTACTTCGGAGACGAGGCCGTCAATCGGGTCCTGTATTTCGCTCACCATGAGAGCGACAATCTCGAGGATTCCTATCGCCCGCAAAACGATCTGATGACGGTGTTCGGATTCTCGCGCGACCTGGTGGTCACGTCCTTCTTTAACAGCGCCCCCCAACATTTTACGATGGGATTCTCGGAGGATACGACATTTAGCGGCGCCTCGAAAGTCGTCCTCGCTTCGTACAAGGATATCCCGGGGACTCTCGGCTCTCCCGAGCAGCTTTCACTGACGGCGCCAACGCTGATTTCCCCATCGAACAATGCGACCAATACTTCGACGACGCTTCTGTTTGCCTGGAACAAGGTCTCTTCCGCGACGTCGTATCGCCTCCAGGTGAGCACGTCGTCCTCCTTCACCGGCGGATTTGCGATCGATGATTCCACTGTCGCAGACACCACGCGGCAGGTGATCGGACTGAACCAAAATTCGGTCTACTACTGGCGGGTCCGCGGTCAACAGGGCTCCATCGCCGGCGCGTATTCATCACAGCGGACATTCACGACCGGCATCGGGACGCCGACGCCCGTGGCTCCTCCGCAGGGGGCGACCGGACTGTCGTCGCCGGTGACGTTGAAGTGGACGTCAATTGTCGGTGCGACCTCGTACCATGTGCAGGTTGCGACGGATCAGAGTTTCGCCACGGGAATCGTCGTCGACGATGCTGCATTGACCGACACGACGCGACAGCTCAGCGGACTGGCGAACGGCATTCAGTATTACTGGCATGTTCTTGCTGCCAATACGAACGGCTCCAGTGCATATTCGACGACCTATAACTTCGCAACAGGTCTGCCTGCTCCAACGCTTGCGAGCCCTGCGGACAACGGAGTTGTGGGAGGGACGTCGGCGGTCTTGCGTTGGTTGCACGTATCGGGCGCGATCGCTTACCATGCGCAGCTCTCCACCGATCCGGCGTTCACGTCCAATGTCCTCGTCGACGATTCTGACAATCACCGATACGGCACGGAGTGTCAGCGGGCTGACAACCGGCAACCGGTATTATTGGAGGATCAGCTCGATCAGCGGTTCCGCCAAGAGCTCCTTCAGTGCGTCCCGGAGCTTTGTGACGGCGCTTGCCGCGCCACAGGTCGTATCGCCTGCGGATAATGCGACGATGCAGCCCCTCGTCATGACGTTTGTCTGGAACAGCACAAGCGGAGCACAGGAATATCACCTGCAGCTTGCGACGGACCCGACATTCCAGACAGGCTTTGTCAAGAACGATTCTTCCATTGTCGATACACTCCGCATCGTGGCAGGGCTGCAAAACAATACACGCTACTACTGGAGAGTCGGTGCCCGAGCGTCTTCGGTCACTGGCGTCTTCTCCGATGTTCGTTCGTTCAAAACCGAGGAGGTCGTTCCTGGGGCAGTCTCCCTCGTCAGCCCTGTCAACGGTGCGACGATCGGTGGCGACAGCGTCATCTTTGTCTGGCACGCTGCCTCGCCTGCGGCAAGCAGGTATTGGTTTGAAATTGCGATCGATTCCACTTTCTCCGTACGGTTTGTCGACTCGACGCTGACGGATACGATGTGGGTCCAACGGCACGTGCCGACCGAAAAGTACTATTGGAGAGTGCGCTCCGGGAACGACGAGACATGGACATCGTTTACATCCTCATGGTCGTTCAACTTCCTCCTGGGAATTCCACAGAATCCTTCGGGGTTGCCTCGCGACTATGCCCTTGACCAGAACTATCCAAACCCGTTCAATCCAAGCACATCGATACAATTCTCCATTCCGCGGGAAAGCCGGGTTGTTCTCGAAGTGTTCAACCTCATGGGGGAGAAGGTTGCGACGATCCTCAATGGCATGATGGCGCCCGGAACATATCGCGAAGTCTTTGACGCGTCGAAATTGACGAGCGGCGTGTACTTCTACAGGCTCACGACGCCAGAGGGGTCGCGCCTGCGCAAAATGATGCTTCTAAAATAGCGGGCAGGGAATCCAGGTAGAATACTAAGGGGAGATCGATGGACTCGTATTGCAGCTTGAGGCGAACGCACAATGTGAGGCGGTGGGGTATCGCATTGCTCTGGTTCCTGGCGTTCGCCTTTGAAGCCCCGCAGCTAGGGGTGGCGGCAACAGGGGGAGGCACGCCTGCACGAGCCGCAAAGACTGCCGGAGTGACCAGCGGACCAACCATCACTGTCTGGTATGGGTCGCCGCAGAAGTTCGGTCAAATCGGCGTCCCCCAGCGATGGGTAAATATCCTCGGGAATGTCTCGAGTCACGAACGGCATCTTCTCCCTGAAGTGCTCGCTCAACGGAGGGATTGACGTTCACCTGTCATGGGGGCCCGACACACGCCGCCTTGAAGCGACAGGGGACTTCAACATCGATCTGCCGGTCGAGAGCCTGTTCTCCGGGAACAACACACTGCTTATCACCGCCCAGGACAACATGGGCGCAACGTCTCAGCAATCGGTGACCATCCTTTGGACACCGTCCAAGGTTTGGCCATCCATGTATTCGGTGAATTGGACCAGCGCGTCGTCGCTCTCCGATTCCGTTCAGGTCGTCGACGGGCTCTGGGCGACTGACGGCGGCGGTGTCCGAACGACCCAGCCCGGCTATGACCGGATCATTGCGATCGGGGATTCTTCGTGGACGGACTACGAAGTGCAGGCGCAGGTCTACGTTCATTCCATCGATAACTCCGACGTCGCCTATGATCAGACAAACGGCGGACCGGCACTGGGGTTCCTGTTCCGATGGAACGGACACACCGACCAACCGACGTTTTCTCCGCCGATTACGCAGCCCCTCTCCGGGTATGAACCGTACGGAGCCATCGGGTGGTACCACTATCGCTACCATAACGGGACGGGAACCGATCAGTGGGAGCTGCTCGGCAACAATTTGGCGACGTTCGCGACAGATCAATCAGACCCCCTTTCGATAGGGACGCTGTTCAACTTCCGGATGCGGGTGAAAAGCTCCGGCGGCACGAGCACATATTTTTTCAAGTCGTGGCAGAATGGAACGACGGAACCTTCGTCGTGGAGATTTCAGGGAACAGGAGCCAGCGGGGATCCGTCGCATGGCTCGTTCCTCCTTCTTGCCCACAGGGTCGATGTGTCATTCGGGGTGGTGCAGGTTTCTCCGTTAGGTTCGCTGACAGCCCCCGCTCTTGTCTCCCCGTCGAACGGTTCGAATGGAGTGTTCGGTGGGTCGGTTCTAACATGGAACAAGGTGGCGAATGCCGGATCATATGACCTTCAGGTATCGACGAGCTCCTCGTTTGCCTCGGGAATGCTTGTCGACCTGACCGGGATACGGGATACGACATTTGTCCTCCCGTCGATGCCGAGTTCGACCACGTATTATTGGCACGTCCGGCCCCAGAACCCGGAGTCGGTCGGGCCGTATTCCTCCGTCTGGTCGTTCACCACGACGCTTCAACCCCCTTCGATTCTTTCCCCTGCTATGAATGCGGTGAACGTTGCTGTTCCGCCGACGCTTCTGTGGTCGAAGGTCAACGGTTCGACGTACGGCCTGCAGGTCGGGACGGATTCGACCTTTGCAGGAGGCCTGGTGGTTAATACAAGCGGCCTGGTCGACACGTTCAATGTTACGACCGGGCTGCAATACAACGCGCGGTATCATTGGAGAGTCAACGCAACATTCGGATTGGCGACAAGCGCCTACTCTCCGGTGGGTTCATTCACGACAACGGTCGCTTCGCCGCTCCTGGCCTCGCCGACTGACGGAGCGCTCAATCAGTCGCTCCCGGTAACGTGCACATGGCATCCTGTCGTATCGGCAACGGTGTACCGCATTCAGGTTTCGACGGACCAGACCTTCGCGACGGGGATCCTTCTCGACGATTCAGGGGTCTCGGACACATCGCGTGCAGTCATCGGCGCGCTTCCCTCGACGCACTACTATTGGCGTGTCTCGGCAAGGAATGGAGGCGGGTCGGGAAGCTATTCGAATGTCCTGAGCTTCACGACAACGCTCTCCGCCGGACAGTTGCTCGCACCCGCGAACGGTTCAGGGGGGTTCCAGGGGTCGACATCACTTCGTTGGGCGTCGATTCCCCAGGCGCAGACGTATCATGTGCAGGTCAGTTTGGACCCGGGCTTTTCCGGAAGTTTCATCGTCAATGACAGCACGCGTGTTGACACGAGCCTGAACGTAAGCAGTCTCGCGAACAATTCGACCTTCTACTGGCGTGTGCGGGGAAAGAACGCGAACGGCGGCGGTCCTTTCTCATCCGTCTGGAGCTTCAGCACGCTAATGCCCGGCCCGGCGCTCCTGCTTCCCTTGAATGGGTCAAGCAACCAACCGGTCTCGCAGACATTTCGCTGGAACAAGATCGCATCGGCGACAACCTATCAGCTTATCCTTGCGACGGATTCCACCTTCGCATCCGGGATCGTCAAGAACGACACAACTCTTGTGGATACGACGCGTGTCGTGAGCGGTCTTCAGAATGGACTCTACTATTACTGGCGTGTGCGAGGAAAGAACGCTCAAGGTGCCGGCGCGTATTCACCGACCTTTCACTTCCGCACCATCGGGATATTCCCCTCCCCCGTAGTTCTCGTGGCCCCCATTGCTGAGGCATCGGCGAACGCAGACTCAACAACGTTCCGGTGGCAGCGTAGTACGCCGTCGGTGACCCGCTACTGGTTGGAGCTCGCCATCGATCCCCTTTTCAATTTGCGGACGATCGATTCGACGGTCGTGGACACGAGCAAAGTCGTTCACGGGCTAGTGGACAAAACGTTCTATTGGTGGAAGGTTCGTGCATACAATAGCGAGGGATGGGGAGAGTTCGGTGTGGTCCAGCAATTCCAATTTCTTCTCACAGGAATTTTCGACCGGCCGCCGGCCGCGCAAGGGTTTACGTTGGAGCAAAACTATCCGAACCCGTTCAATCCCACAACGATGATCAACGGGCAGTGGTCGGTGACCAGCGACGTTCATCTGGTGGTTTATGACATGCTGGGACGCGAGATTGCGGTTCTCGCAAATGGTAGATTTCCTGCGGGACGATATTCGTTTGCCTTCAACGCGAAGAATCTGGCCAGCGGTGTGTATTATTATCGACTGACGGCAGGAGGATTCACGGCCGTGAAGGCAATGGTGCTGGCACGGTAAGTGCAGAATGAACACGGGTAACATTCAAGGGTAGAGAATCCGATTCGGAGGTTCAATGCGTAATCCATGGGTACAATTTCGTCGGGTGACGGTCCTTCTCGTCGTCGCTTTGCTGTCCACGTTCATCATGCTCCCTGATGTTGCGTTCAGCGGAAATCCAGGTCTTCCCAATCAGAATTCCGGCCGTGCCGGCGCCCGCCTTGCGTCCGGCCCGACGTCGAACCTTATCTCTGACGATTTCAACAGTCCCACACTCAATACCGGACTCTGGACCATGGTGAATCCGCTGGGAGACGCGCAGTTCACCTTGAACGGCACCGAGGTGAAGATCTCGGTCCCCGGCGGGACTGCGCACGACGCGTGGACTGGCGGAAATAACGTCCCGAGAATCATGCAGCCGACAGTTGATGCGGATTTCCAGGCGATCATCAAAATTGATTCACCGATGACGGAACAGTATCAGACATCGGGAATCCTGGTTCAGGAGAACCCCACCACCTACCTGCGGTTCGACGTCCATAGCGACGGAACGGACATCAAAGCGTTTGCCGCGAGCATCTCGAATAATGTCGCCACAGCCCAGACCGGTGACAATGTCATCGTCGATTCGAACGGCGTGGTGCCGATTTACCTGGCGATTTCCAGAACCGGCAGCCTCTGGCAAATGTCGACTTCCGGCAACGGGTCTACCTGGAGCCTTGCCGCGAGCTTCACCTCCAGCCTCACCGTGACGTCTGTCGGGCTGTTCGTCGGGAACGAGGGGACGACCCCGCCGGCATTTACCGGGGCATTCGATTTCTTCCAGACGCTGATTCCGAAACAACCGACATTGTTGCTCCCGGCCAGCGGTGCAGCGTCCGTGGCGCTTAACCCGCTGTTGACCTGGGCGAGTTTCCCCGGGGCGGTGACCTACCACGTTCAGGTAGGAACCGATTCAACTTTTGCGACGGGTGTGGTCGTCAACGATTCAAGCGTGACCCGACAGCACGAAGGCGTTAAGTAGCCTCACCTACTCAACGAAATACTACTGGCGTGTATCTGCACGTAACGCTTCCGGCGGGACGAGTGCCTACACGCAACCATGGTCTTTCACGACAGTCCTGGCGCCGCCTGCGGTTCCCGCACTTCTTTCACCCGCGACGAACACGACGAACGCTGCGTTGAGTCTTACGCTCAAGTGGGGAAAGAGCGTTGGCGCAACGAAGTACCATCTCCAGGTAGGCACCGACTCTCTCTTTGGCGGCGGTTTTGTCGTCAATGATTCCACGCTGAGTGACACCAGCCGCATTGTCTCGGGACTGGTCAATGAAGTGCGGTACTTCTGGCGGGTTGGCTCCCTCGGTCTGGGAGGATCCAGCGCATTCAGCGGTGTGTTCAACTTCACGACGATTGTTGCCGCACCGGGGATTCCGGCGCTCGTCTCCCCGCTGAACGCGGCCATCGATGTGCCCGTGTCCACGCAACTCCACTGGCACGCGGTGGCAGAGGCAACCCAGTATCGTGTCAGGCTGGGGACCGATTCAACGTTTGCTTCAGGCGTCGTCCTCAGCGATTCGACGATTACTGACACAACCCGTTCCGTGACCGGGCTCGCCTCCGGAACGACATATTTCTGGGAGGTCTTTGCGAAGAACGTCGGTGGGACGAGTGCTCCCTCCACAGTATCGAAATTTATCACGGTCGCTGGTGTACCTTCGCTCGTGTTCCCGGCGAACGGGGCCGGTGGTCAAGCCTTGACGCTGACGCTTCTGTGGCACCCCGTCAAGAGCGCGAACAAGTATTGGCTGCAATTCGGGACGGATTCGACGTTTGCCACGGGAGTGATCAAGAATGATTCCACGCTCACTGATACCTCACGCGTAATTGTCGGATTGGTCATCAACCAGCGATATTACTGGCGCGTCAACGCTCGTGGGGTGGGAGTCTGGGGAGGGTTCTCCGGAGTCTTCTCCTTCCTGACTGCGACCCCTCTGTCAGGTCCTATCGAGCCCGTTGCGCCGGCCAATCACGGCATTATCTTCGTCGACTCGGTCACATTTGTTTGGCACCCGAGTGAGCCATTGATCCAGTCCTACGAGCTCGAGTATGGTGTGGATTCGCTGTTCGTATTTTCAATATCGGATACGAATCTCGTTGACACGGTGAAGACGGTGAAAGGACTTATCACCGGTCGGTACCTCTGGCGTGTGCGCGCGAAGAACCCGGGTGGTTGGGGTCCGTTTACATCGCCAGCGTGGGTGTTCAATGTGCAGCTGGGTCCAGACGGGGTCGACAATCAAAAGTCGATGCCAAAGGAGTATGCACTGGATCAGAATTACCCCAACCCATTTAATCCGTCGACAATGATCTCGTTCAGTCTTCCGAAGGCGGACCGTGTGCGATTGGAAGTCTTCAACGTGCTCGGCCAGAAAGTCGCGACGCTTGTCGACGCTGACCAGCCGGCGGGTGTTCACGCCGTGAAGTTCGACGGTACGAATCTGAGCAGCGGCATTTATCTGTACCGGCTTGTTACGGAACACAGCGGAAAGATGTTCGTGCGGAAGATGATATTCGCCAAGTAACGAAGCAGACTCATACTTTCAGGGAATTCCATGGCACGTTCTTCAAAAATCGATTCGTTGCTTGCTCGAATCCCGGACAACCTCTATGACAGAGTGGAGGACCGTCTACCGAAACAACTCGCGGGGCGGCTGCGATTCGGTCGCTCCCGCGCGGCCTTCCACAGGTACATGCGGAAGAAACTCGGCGGTTTCAACGTCGATGTCGAACTCGGACCGAAAGGCACCGATGATATCATCATGAAGACCGCGGTTCTGGTAAAGGAAGAGGCCGCGTGGTCGCTCGATGAAAAAAACTATTTCGAACAGGGCTTTCGTCAGCTTCTGACCTGGTTCAGGCTTCTTGAACCGTACGGCTTCAACCCCCGGACGATCGGATCCGTGCTCGAACTCGGATGCGGGTCTGCTCGGCTGATCCGGCATCTGCGGTGCATGCGCGGCGTTCGTCTCGTCGGCTCTGATCTTGTTCCGGAACAGGTGGAATGGTGCAAGACGAATGTCCCGGGTGTTGAATTCTACGTGAACCAGCTTGATCCGCCGCTTTCGTTTGCCCAGGACAATTCGTTTGACCTGGCCTTCGCGGCATCCGTGTTCACCCATATTCCTTTGGAGACGCAGCAACAGTGGATCCACGAGATGTACAGGATTCTTCGACCCGGCGGATTCCTCGTATGTGATGTGCTGGGGCACTACCACCAGGGGAGAATGCTGGACGCCGAGGACATGAAGAAGCTTGAGGAACAGGGGAATTTCACCCTGACAGCGAAGGACAAAAAAGCATCATTGTCCACGCAGCTTATCGGTTCGTGGGATGTGTTCATGAAGCGGGGCGAATTCCTCCGCGTTTTCGGCAAGGAATTCGAGGTCCTCGATTTCCTCCCCACGAATTTGAACCTCTTCATCTTGCGAAAACCGCTCTCAACAAAGTAAGGATCAGCATCCTTTGCGTCGACGGCGCCCGGTTCGGGCGCCGTTGCCGTTCTCTGGAGTCACACCCGGACGGCCACCCTTTCACTTGTTCACCCTCCTCCGTATAATACGGATCATCTGCGGAGAGAGTCACATGGTTCGCCGGACGTCGTGCACGATTCTGTTCATGTTTCTCGCCTCACTCTGCCATCCGTCGCCGAAACTCACCTACACTGTGAGTATGCCTCAGCCCGCGACACATCTTTTCGGGGTTGAAATTCGAATCAATAACCTTCCATTGGACGTGCGGTCCGTGGACCTGATGCTGCCGGCATGGCGCTCCGGGCGATACGTCATCTTCGATTTTGCAGGCGGGGTCGAGAGATTCTCCGCAACCGACGGGAAAGGTGAGAGTCTTCAGTGGAAAAAAGAGGACAAAGAAACGTGGAATATCTCGACGGGCAACTCCGGATCGGTCATCGTCCACTACCTTCTTTTTGCCGATGAACCCAACATGAGGACACGCGACCTCAACGACATGCACGGTTTCATCGATGCGGCCGCTGTTCTCATGTACGTGAAGGAATACCGCGATTCCCCTCTGGACCTCATCGTTCAGCCCTACGCGGGATGGCACATCACTTCCAGCCTTGTCGCTGTCCCCGGGGAGCCGAATCACTTCGCCGTGGCAGACTACGATCTGCTCGCGGATTCTCCGCTCGAAATCGGGACGCAGCACGACCACGAATTTGTGGTCCGGGGCATCCCCCACATTCTCTCCATCGCCGGGCGCACCAACCTCAATGCGGACTCGATGATCGCATGGATAAAACAGATCATCGAGATTGATGCAGCGTACTGGGGAGGACTACCGTACGCACGGTATGTCTTTCTTTTGCGTGCCTTGCCCGGCGGGGGAGGCGGGACGGAACACCTCAATTCCTGTGTCCTCGATATCCGGGAATCCCCTCTCCGGACGTTGGATGCAGGGAGGGCGTACATGGGACTGTTTTCGCACGAGTTCTTTCACACGTGGAATGTCAAACGTCTTCGTCCAAGAGGGATGAACCCGTATGATTGGTCCAAAGAAAACTACTACCGGGAACTGTGGCTTGCCGAAGGAGGGACGTCATATCTTGACAACCTTCTCCTGGTCCGCGGGAAGCTCTCGCCGGTGAAGACGTATCTCTGGGGGATTGCACGTCAGGTGGAATCCGACCGCCAACGGCCGGGAAACGCCGAGGAATCCGCCGCCGAATGCAGCTTCGATGCATGGATCAAATTCAACAAGCCGGGCAACGAGGCGTACAATTTTCAGACCGATTTCTATGAACGCGGCTCGGCGTTGTCTTTACTTCTGGATCTGGATCTACGGTATCGGACAGAGAACCGGTCTTCGCTGGACGACCTTCTTCGAATGATGTATACGCGTTTCCCGCCTGCGAGCAAGGGATACACGCTCGAAGATCTCGAGGCCGCGGCGGTGGAGCTCGGCGGGAGCGACATGAAGCACTTCTTTGATTCATACATCTCCGGCGCAGGCCATCTTCCCTGGGAAGCAGAACTCGATCACGCGGGATTGACTCTTACCCCGGTCAAGGGATCGCAGCATGCCTGGCTCGGCCTGGCAGTCGGAGAGGAGGCGGGAGTTGCCACCGTGCAGGATGTTGTCGCAGGGTCACCTGCCTATGGATCCGGTATCGATCCCGGCGATCAAGTGCTCGCGATAAACGGTCTTCGTATTCGTGCGGACGACTTCGCAGCCAGGGTTACCGACTGTACTCCCGGGGATTCGATCAGGATTTCCTTTTTCCACCACAATGAATTGCGCGAGAGAACATTGACGCTGGTACAGAACCCTGTGCCGTCATACATCGTGCACCAGGTGGAAAAGCCGCTGCCGCTGCAAAAGGCGATCTATGAATCGTGGTTGGGTCATGCGTGGGGAGAGGAGTGACAGGAAAAGAAAGATTGCCTTCGGGATCCATAGTTCGTATACTCGAAGGACGTCGGATTTCCGTGTTGCAGATCAAACAGCCATAACCTGAGGTCTTCCCCCGATGGACCAAGCAGGAAATGTTCCTCCGATGAGCCCGTCTCAACCGCCTGCGCAGCACGCGTATGTTGCGCCTCAGCAGTCGTCACCAATCGTCAGTCTCGGCGATTGGTTCGTCTCGATCCTCCTCACCTCGATCCCGATAGTCAATATCATCATGCTTCTCATCTGGGCCTTCGGCAACAGCGCGAACCCGAGCAAGGCGAACTGGGCGAAAGCGATGCTCCTGTGGATGCTTGTCGGCATCGGCATCGGGATCCTCGTATTCATCGTCATCGGCACGGCGTTGTTTCATGCCATGAATTCCGACTGACAGAGAAATCGATCTCGCTGGTGTGGAACGCAGCCGACGGAGACAACCCCGGCGTCGGGCTGGACACTGACAGTCTTTGGTTCCGTCCAATGGAAATGTGGCAGTAATGCGGTCACCGAGGGTGGTAAAAAACATCGATGGGATTGGCGAGGTTGTGCTGCACCGATCGCCCAAAGCCCGCCGGTATGGTATTCGGATCGAGCCGTTCATGGGGCTGGTCGTTGTGGTTCCGTGGAATGCGAGCTACAACTCTGCCCTCGAGGTCGTCGAACGGCACCGTGCCTGGGTGATCAGGCATCTTGCGATGGCGAGAAGCAGGGAGGCGAAACTGACTCGCTCGGCGAATACGGGCCGGCGCGTCACACGCATGCACATTCTGGAAGCGCATGCGGACGACATTGACACGGTCGATATTCAAGTCCGGAGCGGGGTTATCAGTGTGTGCTATCCGCGGACGCTCAGCCTGGAAAGCGCGACGGTCCAGAAGGCGATGCGCGACGGCGTGGCATCGGCGTATCGACTGGAAGCGCGACGGTACATTCCGGGGAGGGTCCGTGAGCTTGCGTACAAACATGGTTTCCGGTACGGACGGCTGACGTTGAAGAACCTCCGGTCACGATGGGGGAGCTGCTCGGCGGCGAACAATATCAATCTGAATATCCAGCTCATGCGGTTGACGGATGAACTGATCGATTTCGTCATTCTGCACGAGCTCGTCCACACGCAGGTAAAGGACCATGGACCGAAATTCTGGAAGTCCCTTGAACACGTGAGCGGAAATGCAAAGGCGCTGGACTCGAAGCTGAGGAAGGCGCATGTCTGGGGGTGAGAAAGAGGGAGGGGGAGACTCGGGGACTGGGGGACTATGGGAGTGGGGGACGAAGAGCATGTAAGCGTTGTTGACGTGTATACTAAAATCCTCGCGCCCGTGAGAACCTTGGTGGCGAGGATTTTGTTTTTTCGGGAGAAGACCACCCTGAGTTCATCGAACCGCCCCTTCCTTTGCCTTGGATCCTATGGGAGACGAGGCGCAACTATCCTATCGTAGCATGTTTCATACATCCTTCCTGGGAGAGACCGTCGATGTACGATCTTCTCATTATTGGCGCAGGGCCTGCCGGGATCAGCATGGCAGTTGAAGCGTGTGCAGCCGGCCTCCCGCATGACCGGGTGCTCCTGATCGAGCAGTCTCCGGAGCATTCGTTCTCAATCAAGAAGTATTATCCCGAGAACAAAGTTGTAACGGCCAACTACAAGGGAATCGAGGCTGTTTGCACAGGTGTGATGTGCCTTGCCGATTCGACAAAGCAGGAGACTCTCTCGTACCTGGATGAATCGATCCGCGCCCATCGCTTCGCGGTGCGCTACGGTGAGCATGTCTACCAGATCGCAAAGGATCCCCGGGAACAGCGGTTCATCGTGAGTTCCGCCACAGCGACCTACGAGGCAAGAGTCGTCGTTATCGCGATCGGCATTCTCGGGAAGCCGAACAAGCCCGAGTACCGGTTACCAGGGACGCTGAAGGAGAGGTTGCTGTTCGACGTAACAAGTGTGGAGATCAAAGACGCTCGTGTGCTCGTTGTCGGAGGCGGCGACTCGGCATCGGAGTACTGTCAATATCTCGTTCAACTCGGCAACAGGGTAAGCCTGAGCTACCGGCGCGGGGAGTTCTCACGGATGAACAAGATCAACAGGGAAAGCCTCGATGCGCTGGTCGGCCGCGGTGAGGTTGAGTTTCTGGGCGGATCGAACATCCAGGGGATCACCGAGGCGAACGGTCGTCCGGACGTTGCATTTAGAGAGCCGGGATATGGTAAACGAGAGTACGATTATGTCGTTTATGCCCTTGGCGGCACGACGCCGAAACATTTCCTGAAAACCATCGGGATCCGGTTTGTGGGAGATGAGCCCCATCTAATGGAGAACCACGAGACAAGTGTTCCGGGGTTGTTTCTAATCGGAGACCTGAGCGCCGGGTCGAAAGGGGGTTCGATCATCTGGGCATTCAACTCAGCGAACACGGCAATGGAGAAGATCCGGTCGCAATACTTGCCGGATCAGAGTACTCCTCCCGGAGGACCGGAAATCCCTTGAAGGAGAGGGAAAAAAGGCATATATTCAATGACGCCTACGATTTTGGCCGGAGCGCGTTCAGCACGGGCCCGTAGCTCAACGGATAGAGCAACAGCCTTCTAAGCTGTAGGTTGCGCGTTCGATTCGCGCCGGGCCTACGAATTTTAAATTTTAGGTTTTAGATTTTAAATTTTGGGTTGGGCTCCCGCATGGTGTTCACTGTGATTCTCTCGCGGGAGGATTTGGGATGACGACGGAAGAGCAGTTCCGTGAGCGGACGAAGCAATTTGCTCTTGAGGTGCTCAGGGCAGCGGGAGATGTCCCCGGTTCGCTGGCGAGCAACGTTCTGGTGAAGCAGCTCATTCGATCGGCGACGTCAGTGGGTGCGAACTATCGGGCCGCCTGCCATGCACGTTCAAAGCCGGATTTCATCGCCAAGCTGTCGATTGCACAAGAGGAGTGTGATGAATCCGTCTACTGGATCGAGCTTCTAGGAGCACTGGAACTTTTCGGGGACGGAGATGCATTGCGACTGCGAGATGAAGGTCGGGCGATTACCGCAATGCTGACGAGTTCCATCAAGACGGCCCGTTCCCGCCCATAACGGCTGCCCACTCCAGGAAAAATCTAAAACTTAAAATGTAAAATTTAAAATTGCTAATGCCCCTATCGTCTAGAGGCCCAGGACACGAGCTTTTCAAGCTTGGAACACGAGTTCGAATCTCGTTGGGGGCACATTAGCCATTTTAAATTTTAGATTTTAGATTTTAAATTGAAGGGGGATCCGCAGGAGCGGAGCGAAGGCGGAAGAGTTTGGATTTTTGAAATTGGGTTCGCATTTGCTGCACAGCATGCTTTCCCCTCCCGCGCCAACGCCAATCCGCCTCGCGTGAGTTCGAGACAGAGAAGATCCCTCCCCGGCAAGACCTCTTCCTTCATTTCTCAGACCTCCATTGCGATCCGCCGGCTATGGAGAATTCCTCGCGAAAGTTCTCTTCCACTGTTTTCCACCCGCTCCGGTTACGTTACCCCGCGATGATTGCAGATTAGGCAGCCTCTCGTTGATGCCTTGAGGTGGTCCTTGCGTTTACTCTACAAAGTATTGGTACTCAAAGGGTATACCCGTCGGGTTTGTCCCGGTATCCGGATTCAGATAAAGCAACTGAAACATTCCGCTTTGGCTTTTCTGAAAGTATTCAAGTCGGACTGGATAGAACCCCTTTTTCAGTGGAAGCACATATGACTGTACGCTCATAGTAGGATGAATGCCATCATTGTCTACAATCAGTTTGTCTCCGAGAAACAACCTCGAGCCGTCGTTTGAGACAAGTGCAAAAATGTAGCACCCGTCCTTGACTATTTCGACGTAACCTTCGAAAAGGCATCCAAAATTCGTCTTCGCTGGAAGGTCCCGAAGAGCGAACGCACTATCCGCGACACCGGTCTTCACGGGTTTTAGCTTCGCGAAATCAGGCAGTTTCTCCCAACCCCCTTCATAAAAAGAATACTTCAGTCCCCCTGCTTTGATTTTGTCGGGCTTTGGAATCGAGGGGAGCGCTTCACCTAATTCGAAATTCCCTCTTGCCGTCTTGTCATATTTGCCACCGGCAGAAAATGATTTCACAACCAAATGAGCCGGAGCTGCTATGGTGAACTCTTGGCCAACCTCCTGAGATGTCCTGGTCGGTTCTTCTCCATTGAGGGTATATCTCAAGTCCGCGGGTTTGTCGATGATGTAAATCGGAATTCGTTTGCCTTTGAGCAAGACGCCATTCATCGGATGAAATGAGAGTGGAGAATTGGAATACCCTGAATAGGCGAACTTGATTCCGTCGTACATTGCCTTCAGTCGTACGGAGTTGTGCTTTTCATTCGGATAGGTTACCACTTTCCAATGCAGGTTTGTGGGCGCTTCAACTTGGAGAACCGAATCCAAGCGGCCAATATCAGTATTTTCAAATCTACCGGCGATCCACAAAGTCTTCTCGGAGGATAGAGTTTTTAGTTTCTCGGCTGCCATCTTTATCAGATAATCTCTATTCCAACCAAACGGAGGATCGGTCGCATAGAACGATTCAAATGACTGCGGCTCGGTGAGCAACGCGTACAACGCGAACAGGCCTCCATAGGAATGTCCGTAGATCGAATTCGTCTTATTCGTCGGGTATTTGCCGTCGATGTACGGGATCAGTTCGTTCTTTATGAAGGAAAGAAAATTGCCTGCTCCGCCTGATATTGCAGGATCTGGGACATGTACTGGCAAGAAGTCCCTGTCACGTTGGTTTGCGTTGTCGATATATTTATTTGGAATTGCTACAACTATCGCAGGAGGAACATAATTCTCATCTTGCGCGAATTTGTAGATAAATGAAAATGGGGACATTGCCCATTCTCCGTCCGTGATGTAAATGACCTCGTACCTATCGGTCGATCCGGCCTTGTAGGCTTCGGGCAGGAGAATCTTGACTGATCGTTGTTCTTTGAGAATAGTCGAGTAGAGTGAATCACTTATTGCACGATCTTCCTGCGCTTGGACAGTGCAAGAGATCAGCGAACTGAAGATTAGCAGGAATATGAACAATGAGTAGTGAATAGCCCGTTTCATGATTTCAGTTCCTTTCATGGAGAGGCAATAGGAGGGGTTCATCTCGTAGAGAAAGAATTGAACCTTGAGTGCGATTCCAATCCCAAACGTCATCACGCACAGAAACTGCAGTGAGATCTGAATATTAAGTGTACGCGGCACATCGCATCGAGTTGCAGGTTGGGATCGGCAAGATTCATATCGGGATCACTTTTTTTCACAAGGGTACCCGTCTCGGCGTGCCGCTTCTCAACACGAACCCCATCCATAGCGTCGAGGTGGAATGTCTGAATAGGAAGGATTGTCCCATGAACAAGGATGTATTCCCGGAACGCTGCCATTGTCACTTTTTTAAAATCGTTGCCTTGTTCAATTCGATGCGCCGAGGCGCGTTTCGCCGTCTTGACATCGAATCAAGGAGTGGTGGATTCTAGAGGTCACATTTGAGGGTCGGCGTGGATCGTTGGTAATTGGAATCTTCGCGTGGAACGCCCTAGTCGTCTAGCCCTTTCCCATCGAGAATTTGCTTCAAACACTTCTCAACCCTGGACTCCCGTGTATTGGATTGCTTTGGTGCGGAGAAATACAGAAGGTATCCTCGCTGCCTCCCCGGCGTCAATGCCTTGAAGGCGGTCTTCAAGCCGGGGACCGTGTTTAACTTCTTTCGAAACTCTTCAGGCATCGTGAATTCCGACGTCTTCTTCAGAGGCACCTTCAAGCCGGCTTTCTCCACTTCAATCGCTTCGTAAATATACTGCTCCAAAATCGCCTTCATCTTCTCAATCTCTCGAAGGCTGGTGAACCGAATCTGCCGTCCCGCCTGGACGTTCTTCGTTTGCTGAACCAGAATACCCCCGGCATCCCGCAACAACGCGCCTTTGAAGAACAGCATCGCGCAGTAATCCTTGAATCCATGGATCAGCTCAATGTTCCTACCCCTTGTGACAACAGCGGGCCTCGCAGCCCGACCCATTGACGATGGGGCGAACCGGAGGCCCGAGCATGCTAACTGCGAGCAGGCGCCTGAATCAGCCCTGCGCTATTTGAACTTGAATGATTTGAAGATGGCCTGGCAGTCGGCCTTCAGCGCGTCGAACGTGTCGCCCATGCCGCCCGCCGTCAACGTGTATACCTTCGATTGCCGCGGGATGAATGCGACATCGTATTTCATCTTCATCCCGCTTATGTCCGCTGTATACTTCAGTTCTCTCGCATCAATCCCGTTGATTGTGAGCTTCGAGACCGGCTCAAACTGAATGCTCTTGAACGATTTCTGGTATTGCTTCTTGACGAATTCGACGTACGCATCGATGGTCTTGGCCTCTGCGGGAGCATAGTCGATGGTCAGGATCATGCTTGTGCCATTCTTCATGTAATGCTCCGGCGCAGCCGATTCCGTGCGTTTCTTCCATCCGTCAGGGAATTTAATGATATAGTCCGGTTCTCCTGCGAGCACCGGTCCGCCCAGGACGAACAAGAGGGCGACGAAGAGCGCAATTCGATTTTTCATCGGAAGGTCCTTTCGCATGGGGAGTGACTTAGAGTGTTTTGCGGATCTCGTCGAGCTTGCCCGCCGATCCGAGTTTCTGCGATTTTGCCTCGATGAATTTCGCGTACTCGTCCATGAACACTGTGCCGTGCTTGCGAAAATCGAAATCCTCGGGGTGATCGCGGAAATACTCCCGGTGGACGCGCGTCCAGACCAGCCGACCGTCGGTGTCGATATTGACTTTCGTGACGCCGAGCTTCGCTGCGCGCTGGAACTGGTTGTCGTCGACACCCTTCGCTGACGGGTTGAGGGCTCCGCCGGCGCTGTTGATGCGTTTCACTTCTTCTGCGGGAACGGAACTGGAACCGTGAAGCACCAACGGGAACGACGGGAGAAGCTTCTGGATCGCCTCGATGCGCTCGAAGTGCAGTCCCTGTGAACCGGTGAATTTGTAGGCGCCGTGGCTGGTGCCAATGGCGACGGCAAGACTATCGCACCCCGACTGCGTCACGAACGCCTTCGCTTCGTCGGGATCGGTGAGCCGCGCATTCTTCTCATCAACCTTTACGTGTTCTTCGACGCCGCCGAGCATGCCCATTTCCGCTTCGACGGAAAGCCCTTTCGCGTGCGCGCGCTCAACGACACGTTTCGTAATGGCGACATTTTCGGCGAACGGGTTGTGCGAAGCGTCGATCATGACCGAAGAATAGAATCCGGAGTCGATGCAGTCATAGCACGTCGCTTCATCGCCATGATCAAGATGGACTGCGAAGATCGCGGCGGGGAACATCTTCTCGGCGCCACGGATGATGGCTTCAATCATGGGAATGCCGATGTACTTCCGTGCGCCCTTGGAGATCTGCACGATGAACGGGGCCCCGGCATTCACATGCCCTTTGAAGAGTCCGACGGCCTGTTCGGCATTGTTGATATTGTAGGCACCGATGGCATAGCGACCATAGGCAAGTTTGAAAAGTTTTGCGGTTGTGACGATCATGGTCTTTCTGGTCTGATGTTATTGTGTAATGGGTGAGAACGGTAGGCGGAAACATCGGAAACAGCATAATATAACACAGTTTAGGGAAAATAGGAGCGTTCGGGTATCCTCCGCCATGAAACTTCCTCCATCGTTCCGCCGTTCTTTCCCATGGTGGAAGGATCGTAGAAGGCAGCTGTCTCGATCGACTGTTCAAGAAAGGGTGTCACTATGAAATATCCTTGTATTCTTCTAGGGTTTGTCTTTGTCGTCGGGTCGCTCGCGGCGACCGCTCAAACAACGAGAACCTCTTTCTTCGTGACCACGCTCGGTCGCGATACAATCGCCGTCGAGCAGTACGCGTTGAGCGGACATACTTTGAAAGGGACGAGCGTTGTCCGCAGTCCGAAGACCACCGTGCGTGATTACACAGCGGAGTTTGGGCCGGACGGTGAATTGTCCCGGTTTCATGTGAGCCTGCACCCGCTGAATGGTGCAGTCACGGGTGAACGGGACTACCTTTATCGGGGAGACAGCATCGAAGTAACATTCAGACAGGATACGATGACGAGATCTTCCGTCGTCGGTGCAAAAGGGCATCCGTTTCCGCTTTTCGTCGATCTCTTTGCAGGGTGGGACATGGCACTACAACACGCCGTGCAAAAGGGGGGCTCGCGTGAGTTCGGAGTTCTCGCCGGAAGGCAAGTCCTGACCTATCAGGTGAAGGAGGCGGCAACGGGCCGGCTGGAGATCGTGAATGCAGAGAAGGACTTCAGCCCTCTCCATGCCATTGTCGATCGGGACGGAGAATTGCAGAAGCTGGATCTGACCGAGACGACGGACAAATTCGTGGCGGAGCGTGTTCGCGAACTCAACGTTGAAGCCTTGGCAACGTCGTTTGTCGCGCATGAGTCCGAGGGAAAAGCGCTCGGAGTTTTGTCCCCGAGAGACACGGTGAAGGCGGAGATCGCCGGAGCGCATCTTCTGATCGACTACGGTCGGCCCGCGGTGCGGGGCCGCAAGATTTTCGGAGGGGCAGTGGTGCCATGGGGCGAAGTCTGGCGCACCGGCGCGAATGCGGCCACGCAACTGGTGACGGACAAGGAGCTTCTCTTTGGCAACACTTCAGTGGCCCCAGGAACCTACTCGATCTTTTCGCTTCCCTCGGAGCACGGTTGGCAGCTTATCATTAACCGTCAACACGGACAATGGGGAACCGTCTATGATGCATCCAAAGATCTTGCCCGGCTGCCGATGACCGTAGAGCGTCTTCCCAACCTCACCGAACGGTTCACCTTCGTCATCGCCGAGAGCGGAAAGGGGGGAGTGATCCGTTTCCGGTGGGCGGAGACCGAGGCGTCGATTCCGTTCATGGTCAAACAGTGAGTGCGAAGAGCGTATAAAGCGCTTTTTTTCACTTCGTCAGGCCGCGTTCCTCAAGCAACGCCTTCACCTCTGGATCGCGGCCGCGAAACTCCCGGTACATCGCCGCAGCGTCTTCGGTCCCTCCGCGCGACAGAATCATGTCACGGAACCGCTGACCGTTCGCACGCGTCAGGCCGCCGTGTTCCGTGAACCAGCCGTAAGCATCGTCATCCAGCACCTCACTCCACATGTACGCGAAGTACCCTGCCGCGTAACCACTGCTCCAAATATGTGCGAAATACGTCGACCGGTACCTGGGCGGTACGAGCGGCATGTCGACCTGATACTTCCTGAGTGCGTGGACTTCAAATGTGTCGACGTCGCCCGGATGCTCTCCCATCTGAAGGGTGTGCCACCCCATGTCGAGAAGGGCGGCTTCGAGGTACTCCAGCGTCGCAAACCCCTGGTTGAATGTCTTTGCTTTCAGGATCTTCGCAACCAACGACTGAGGCATCGGCTCTCCCGACTGATAATGTCTCGCGTAATGCTCGAAGACCGTTGGATAGAGCGCCCAGTGTTCGTTGAACTGGGAGGGAAATTCGACGAAGTCGGTCGGGACGTTTGTGCCCGCGATCCTCGGGTACTCCACGTTCGTGAGGAGCGCGTGGAGGGCATGCCCGAATTCGTGGAACATGGTGGTAACATTGTCAAACGTCAATAAGGTGGGCTGGCCCGCCCCCGGTTTGGGGACATTCAAGACATTGTACACGACGGGTTTTGTGTGCAGCAGCCCGGTTCCGTCAACGAACGTATCCTCCCACGCTCCGCCGCTCTTGTTGTCGCGCTTGTAATAGTCGCAGTACCAGAGTCCGATGGTCGTTCCATCGTGATCGAACACTTCGAATACTCTGACGTCCGGAGAATATACAGGAATGTCCTTGCGTTCCTTGAACGTCAAGCCGTAGAGCTGGTTGGCGGCGTAGAAGAGACCATCCTGGAGTACGCGATTCAGTTCGAAATACGGTTTGATCTGCGAATCGTCGAGTGCATATTCCTCCTTCCGAACCCTCTCCGCATAGTTCTGCCAATCCCAGGGTTGGAGTGTGAAGCCACCCTTTTCACGATCGATGAGTTGCTGCATTTTCGTTGCTTCGCTCCGGGCCTTCGCAATTGCCGCGGGAGCAAGATCGGACAGGAGTTTGATCGCAGCCCGCGGTGTCTTCGCCATATCGTCGGCGAGGACGTAGTCGGCGTAACTCGGAAATCCAAGCACGTTGGCCTTTTCAATCCGCAATTCCGCCAGACGCTGAATAATCAGGCGGGTGTCATTGCTGTCGCGTTTCTCCGCGCGCTCCGTGGATGCAATAAACAAACGTCGCCGGACGTCACGGTTTGCCAGCGATGACTGTGGCGGCTGCTGGGTTGTATTTTGCAGAGCGAGTACCCACTTGCCATCAAGGCCGCGCTGATGCGCCGCTTCTGCTGCTGCCGAGATTTCAGCTTCGCTCAGGCCTTCGAGGTCCTTCCTGTCGTCAATCTCGAGGGCCCCCGCTTTTGTCGCTGCGAGCAGACGGTTCTGAAAAGACGTCACCAGCTTTGATTCTTCAAGATTGAGCTCACGGAGTTTCTTTTTGTCCGCTTCCGAAAGCAGGGCCCCGGCGCGCACAAAATCCTTGTAGTAACGCTCCACGAGAAACTTCTGAACAGTGGTGAGATGAAGAGTTTCCCGCTGATCGTAGACCGTCTTGATACGTTGAAACAATGCTGCATTGAGGTGAATGGCATCGTTGTGCGCCGCCAATCGTGGTGCTTCCTCCTCCTGCACTTTCTGGAGCGTTGGATCGGTATTCGCCAGGACAAGGCCGGAGAACACCTTATTCACACGCGTCAGGAGGGCTCCAGACCGTTCCATCATCACGATCGTGTTGTCGAACGTCGGAGGCGCAGGATCGTTCGCAATCACAGCGACTTCCGCAATCTGTTGTCGCATTCCCTCTTCCAGTGCCGGTTGATAGTCGGCATCGTGGATCCGGTCGAAGGGAGGCGCCTGATACGGGAGCGTACTCACTGTCGCAAAGGGATTCTCGCTTGTGAATCCCTTCGCAAGGGTGTCTGTGTTCGTTTCATGGGTCGACATGGATTGCGTGTTTCCTGAAAATGCTCCCTGCGGTGTGGCCAACACTGCAGTGATGAACAGCGCGTTACTCATGAGTTGAATCGCCAGCTTTATCATCGGACCTCCGGTTGAGATTCATTCTCTCAAGGGTGACAATGTAAGAAATCCCCAGAAACGAAGCACTCAGAAGCCGGGCATGAAGGCCACTGAGGCACCCCAACCACACTTTCCACGGCTGCAGGACAGTCCTCTGGGACATTGCTGTCACGGATTGTCCCAGGAATCCGGCAGATGCGCGCTCTGCGATGCATAATCAACAATAACAAAACCGGCTTTCGATGGCACAGTCCATGCAATACATCGGAGAAACACCAGGGTTCACACTCGATCACAATGGAGCAACAGTATGCGAATTCCCCTCTTCACATTCCGATTGTTTGTCGCCGCCGCGCTTCTTATCGCTGTCGGAGCCGGATGCAAGAATGATTCTTCAAATCCGTACGGGTCTTCCCCCACGAGCCCGACACCAAGTGCTACTCAGCCGAATACCGTAACAATGGCCGGCATGGCATTCTCGCCTGTCACCATCACTGTAGCGGTGGGGACAACGGTGTCATGGAAAAACACTGATGGCATCGCCCATACCTCGACAAGTGATTCGGGAGTGTGGGACACCGGGAATATGCCGGCAGGCAGCACGCAAACCACGACATTCAACACTGTGGGAACGTTCGCTTATCACTGCACGTATCATGCGGGCATGGGAATGAGGGGGACGGTCATAGTGAAGTAATCGCGTTCAATTCCGTTGCAACGCCTTGCAGGCTCTCCGATGCAAGGCGTCTTATTTTTGGAAGGTTGAATTCCGCACACCACCCCTTTTTCATCCTTTTGGACGATTGCGGTGTTCTCATCTCCTCTATAGCTTACAAAGACCTCAAGATGGTGTTTGACGGAGCCTTCAAAGCCGGTGGTTCGACCAATCGAGAGCTACTCTCCAGCATCCCGATTCAGGAGAGAATGGTGATCTCGTGTCTTCTCCCTGCGATTGTCGAATAACCGGCTCGCAACCTCGTTGACGGTGGTGGCATGAATATTCTCCTGGTCTGTCCGGAGTATCCGGAGACGTTCTGGTCGTTCAAGCACGCCCTCCGGTTCATTTCCAAAAAAGTCGGGCAGCCTCCCCTGGGCCTTCTGACGGTCGCGTCTCTCCTTCCGGCAGAATGGGAGAAGCGGCTTGTCGATCTCAATTTGACCACTCTCACGTCGAAGGACCTTCAGTGGGCGGACTACGTTTTTCTCGGCGGCATGTCTGTGCAGGCCGATTCAGCCAGAGAGGTGATCGCCCGCTGCAATGAATCTGGGACGAAAATTGTGGCGGGTGGCCCTCTCTTTACTGCGCGGCCCGAGGAGTTTCCCGGGGTCGACCATTATGTCTTAAACGAGGCGGAGATTACGCTTCCATTGTTTCTGCATGATCTTCAGTGCGGAACGCCAAAGAGCCATTACGTGACCGACGAATGGGCGGACCTTTCGGGCACCCCTCTTCCCATGTGGGAACTCATCGATCAGCGTCAGTACGCGACGATGAATGTCCAGTACTCCCGGGGCTGTCCGTATGACTGCGAGTTCTGTGACATCACGGTGCTGTATGGACACGTGCCGCGCACGAAAACCGGCGCGCAAGTCGTCGCAGAACTTGACGCTCTGTATCGGACAGGGTGGCGGAGTCACTTGTTTTTCGTGGATGACAACTTCATCGGAAACAAAAATAAGCTGAAAAAGGAAGTCCTTCCGCTCATCATCCGATGGATGGAGGAAAAGGGGCATCCTTTCACCCTGGGGACCGAAGCGTCCCTGAATCTTTCAGACGATCCGGAACTCATGGACCTGATGGCCCGTGCGGGATTTGACGAGGTGTTCGTCGGGATTGAAAGCCCGAACGTCGAAAGCCTGGAGGAATGCAAAAAGACCCCGAACAAGAACCGGGATCTGTTGGCGAGCGTGCGGACGTTGCAGAATGCGGGGATGCAGGTTCAGGCGGGATTCATTGTCGGATTCGATCATGATCCCACATCCATTTTCGACACACTGATAGGGTTCATCAAAGAGAGCGGCATCGTCGTGGCGATGGTGGGTCTGTTGAATGCCCCGAAGAACTCGCGGCTCTATCTCCGGTTGGGAAGGGAAAACAGACTGTTGAAAGTGTTCTCGGGGAATAACACGGACTTCTCGATGAACTTCATTCCAAAGATGAACCGTACCGCGCTTCTTGATGGCTACCGGAGAATCCTCACTACCATCTACTCGCCCAAGGAGTATTACCGGCGGGTCACGGAATTCCTCAAAACACATGAGCCGCGACAACGGCACAGTTCGGGGCTTCGTTTTGCGCACCTTCGTGCTCTCTCGAAATCGATGCTTCTTTTGGGGATCGTCGGGAAAGAGCGGCTGTACTACTGGAAGCTCTTCTTCTGGTCGTTGATGCGTCGGCCACGACTTTTTTCGACTGCGATCACCCTTGCCATCTATGGATTTCATTTCCGCAGGGTCTTTGAGCAGTACGCAAAAGAAGTCAACTGATTTGACAGAGAAGTGGCTGTTTCGACCCCGATTGCGAGGAAGGATCAGATTCGGGTGTTTCTGATTTTGTCCTTGTCGGACAAATCACTATATTGAACATGCGTTGAATGAGATTTGAGCCCTACTGGTACCTCGAGAAGCCTGAATCCATTGAGGATTCAGGCCTTTTTTGTGTTGCAGGATGGACGAGGTAGCATCGGGGAGCGCTCTGCAAAGAGCGAAAAACATGTTCCAGTTGTCGCATTAGGACTTGGAGCGTTGCGCGTGCAAAATCAGCCCATGCATTCATTTCACATACCAGTTCTCGGACTGGCATTCTCCATCGACACCCCGTTGAAGGTTGCGCGGTTTGGCATCGCATCGGTGATCTCAATCGTCGACGACATCCTGATTGAGAAGATGCGGGAACACTACTCTCGCGTCTATGGAAGACCGTACGACGCAATTCAACAGAAAGACGAAGACCCCCGGGCGAGGAGGATCACTGCATACCTGAATCTCGTCCATCAGATCGTCCAGGAACAGTGGGCTCACGCTCAAGAACTCGCCACTCGAGCCGGGAAGTGAAATCGTAAAGTATTTCGAGATGCTGGCCGAGCAGTCGCCGATGAAGCGCCTGTACCAACGGTGGGTGGGCGCCCGCGATGCGGCACACCGGTTCGTGCTGGAGCAGGAGTTGCGGGCCGGGATGGCGCCTGGAGCGATTGACGTCAATATCATGACGAAGCTCGACAAGATCAATCGAACCACACAGACTTCAGAGCCGCTTCCGGAATCGTCGGATGCCGTTGCTGCGCTTCGCGGATTCGTCCGCAGTGATCTGAATTCCTCTGTTGTTCTCTCAGCGGGTCTCAACCAACGCCTGTTCAACTATATGGAGCGTTGCCCGGAGTTCCTTCCGCGCCCTGATGGAACATCGCCCAAGAAGGTCATTCTGAAAGTGAGTGACTACCGGTCGGCATCGATTCAGGGAAGGATCCTTGCGAAAAAGGGAGTCTGGGTTTCGGAGTATCGTATCGAGTCAGGGTTGAACTGCGGCGGGCATGCGTTTGCGACAGATGGCGAAATGCTCGGACCCATCCTGCAGGAATTCAAAGACAAGAGAGCGGCTCTGCTTTCTGAAACCCACACCCATTACTCCTCCGCGTTGCAGGCAAAGGGGCACCGGGCTCCGTCAGATCCGAGGCCGCTTCGGATTACGGTTCAGGGCGGGATTGGAACGGCGGCGGAAGACGAATTCCTTCGCGAATACTACCATATGGATGGTACGGGATGGGGATCACCATTCCTTCTTGTTCCGGAAGCGACCAATGTCGATCCGTGGACCCGGGCGAAACTCGCTGCCGCAGGGGAGAAAGACTTCTACATCAGTGATGCATCGCCCCTTGGCATCGCGTTCAACAATCTTCGGGGCACCAGCAGTGAAGAGCAGGTTCAACGACGCATCAAAGAGGGGAGACCCGGCAGTCCCTGCACGAAAAAATATCTTGTGTCGAATACCGAGTTTACGAAAGAACCGATCTGCACGGCATCACGACAGTATCAGTCGATGAAGATCAGCCAGTTGCAGAGTATGGATCTCACGCCAAACGAGCTCGACCGTCGGATCCAAAAGGTTGTGGAGAAGGCCTGCCTGTGTGAAGACCTCGCCGCCTCTTCGCATGCCGTAACGGGGAAGGGGGAGGATTCCGAGCCACTCGCAGTTGCTGTCTGCCCCGGGCCCAACCTCGCGTATTTCTCCCGGCTTGCGACGCTGGAAGAAATGGTGGGACACATTTACGGTCGAATTCAGTTGATGACAGTTTCGGATCGGCCGAGCATGTTTATCAACGAACTGCGGCTCTATGTGGACTACTTGCGGAAGGAAATTGGCAAGAAATGGGATTCGGCGTCGATGAGCGAGCAAAAGTACCTCACCACGTTCCGGCAAAACATGCAGGATGGGATCGAATACTATCGCACGCTCGTTTTCAAGATGACGAAAGAGACCGAGCGGTATCATGAGATTTTCGCAACACAGTTGCAGGAACTGGAGCTGGATCTTCAGGCACTGGTAATCCCGATGCCCGAGATCGCGGCCGTGCCTGTGTAGGAAACCGCCGCACGTCAGCTCCACCCCGAAGCATTCCGGGGGGAGCCTGGCACACGAGCCAGGCACACAAGCCAGACCCGCAAACCCTCTGATTTTCTCACCTGAATTCCTCCACCTTTCCCACCTCCTACCGATTCAACCTCCAATTATCTATTAAGTGGACAGCTGTCATCTCGCGAGGATGGGTTCCTCATCTCGTTTCTGCATGGCAACTCACCGCACAATATCGGCCACATGTCTAACCTGACACTCTTTTCCACGGTCGGCACAAGGATTCGCTGATAAATACGTCCGGTTTTGGTGGCATGATTCATGAAAACACTATCTTGTCGCAGTTTCTACGACACCACCGAGATCGGTTTGGAATTCAACTCCGATTTGCGACGCGAAAAGAGAGCGAGGGCGCGAACCGAAATCGAGCGCTGCCTTGCGCGCGATGCAGCCCGCGGAGGCACGGTCGACCCCAGGTTCTGGGAGAAGTTGGAATATTTCTCATCGTCCATCGAGAAACGGAATCGTTCACATGTTCTCTTCTAGATCGAAGCGGATAGGTCTGCTCACATCGCTATCCCTTTCAGTTGTCCTTTCAATCGCCCTTGTCGTCATCCTCATGCGACACGAGAGGAGACTCATGAGCGATTACCGCGACCACATCGATGTTACCAACAGTATCCTCATCGCGGCAATCAAGGACGGTATGGCCGAGGGTGCATCACACCCGAAGGCGTTTGTAGACGAGTTGGGGCATCTCGCCGATGTGAAAGAAATCCGTCTTTTGCCGACAAACCGTGTGCGGCCAGGATCCGAAACCGCAATGGACTCCTGGGAATCCGCTGTCGTTTCTTCCCGGATGGCTTCAGTCCGTGACGAACAGTTCAAGGAGGCATCAGTGACACGCACAATTTCGCCGGTGCTCGCCGACGACCGGTGCGTGCGCTGCCATCCTGGAAGCGCGGTGGGTGATCCTCTCGCTGTTATCAGCGTGCGGTTTTCCCCGGAGCAGACACAAGAGGCGATTCTCGCCGACCGCTGGTTGTCCCTGGGCGTTGGACTTTCCGCCCTCGTGATTCTCTTCATCCTCGTCGCGAATCACTCGAACAAACTCATCCGCTACGCAACACAACTTCCACGGCAGCTCCTGGAAAGACTCGCAGTAGGAGACCTGGACACCGACGATCTGATTCAGCCTTCGAACCCTCCCGATGGTTTCGAGGAAAAAGACATTTCTCATCTCCGAACAATTGCTCAGACCTTCCGGGAGAACCTCCGGAAGAAGACGGAGTCGGTATTGCAGATCGCCCGGGGAGATCTCTCGCGGGAGATCCCTGTCTCATCCGACAAAGACTCGCTGGGTAAGGCGATAAGAACAGTGCATGAGAATCTGAAGCGTATGGCAGCTGACACCCGGACGCTGGCGCACGCTACAGCAGAGGGGAACCTCGCCGCCAGACTTAACGCGGAACCGCATAAGGGGGAAATGCGAACTATTGTAGAGAACATTAACACGTCCCTGGATTCTATGAGTGCTCCCCTCACAATGAGTTCGGAATGTCTCTCTCGCTTATCGCTCGGCGATCTCCCGGAAAACGGGTCGGAGGAATGTCGCGGGGATGTCCTCGGCATCAAACAGAACCTGCGTAAGTGTGTCGATACGGTTGCAGGCCTTCTGGCGGATATCACGACGACGGCTGAGGCGGCAGCGGAAGGGAATCTCTCCGTGCGCATTGACGAAGGAAAATACCAGGGTGGTTTCCGGACGATTGCTGAAAAAGTGAACGAGACAACTGACGCTCTTATCGGTCCACTTCGCACCTTGGCCGCCTGTCTTGAGGGAATAGGAAAGGGAGATATCCCAGCCCAGATTTCAGATCTTTTCAAAGGAGAGTTGAAGAGGGCGAGAGACAATGCCAATCACGCCATCGATCAAGTGCGCGCTCTGGGAGATGAGAGTCTTCGGCTGTCAAAAGCCACAGTGGAGGGGTCTCTAACGGTACGTGCGGATTTGTCCCGTCATCAGGGCGATTTCCGGCGTGTCTTCGAAGTCGTCAACGGAACCCTTGATGCACTCGCCGGGTCGTTGACTGTGGCGACGGAATATATCGACAGGATTTCCCGGGGAGACATCCCGAAGGAGCTCGCGGAATCATTGCCCGGCAGTCTCAATGCGATCAGGACAAGCGTCAACCACTGCATCCAAACAACAAACAACCTCGTTGCGGATGTGGGCGTCGTGTCGCAGGATGCAGTCGCGGGGCGGTTGGCTGCACGCCTGGATCCTGCGCGGCACCCCGGAGCATATCGGAAGATGGTTGAAGCGGTCAACACGGCCCTTGATGCCCTAACCGAGCCTGTCAAAGAAGCGGTGAATGTTCTGACAGACATGGCGCATGGCGATTTGTCGCCCCGCCTCAGAGGTGAGTACAGTGGAAACCATGAGCTGCTAAAAAGCTCCATCAATGCAGTAGCCGAATCATTCGACGACACTATTCGCAGCGTCTCGAAGTCCGTGGATGCGGCCGCGAAAGCCACGGATGAAATCGCATCGGGCACGACAGAAATGGCGGCAGGGGCACATGAGCAGCATTCTCAAGTGACGGAAGTGGCAACTGCGACGGAGGAAATTACCCGATCGATCGGCGAAATATCCCAAAACAACCTGTCGGCCGCGCAGACGGCGAAAGATGCGAAGGAAGCGGCAAAGGAAGGAGGCAAAAGTGTCACGGAAACGATTGAGGGCATCCGTCGATTGGGAACGACCGTGCAGAACTTCGCCTCCACCATGATCACGTTGAGCTCGTCGAGTGAACAAATCGGGGAAATCGTCGGCGTCATTGACGACATCGCGGATCAAACGAACCTTCTCGCCCTCAACGCGGCAATTGAGGCGGCGAGGGCCGGAGAGGAAGGCCGGGGATTCTCCGTCGTTGCTGACGAGGTTCGGAAGCTCGCGGAGAGGACGTCCCAGGCGACAAAAGAAATATCTGGAATGATAAAGAACATCCAGAGCGAGACCGCTGCTGCCAAGGAGCAAGTCGGGAACGGAATCGAAGAGGTGGACAAGGTCATAAGTCAAGGCGAGCGAGCGGAAGCGACCCTGCAGGGGATCGTGGAGATCTCTGAAGTTATCTCCGAACTTCTGGAACAAATAGCGAACGCGTCGGAGCAACAGGCCTCGGCGAGTGAGCAGGTGTCGAAGAGCATTGAGGGAATCTCAGCGGTAACCGCCGAGACCGCTGAACGCATCCAGCGGATTTCGGAACACTCAGAAGATTTCCGGGGAATCGTAACAACTCTCAGGACGTCGATTAGCCGTTTCTGCGCGACCGAGTCGCCGGCAGGATCGTCTCTATCGACGCCGAAGGAGAAGTCGCATTCCCGTGGTACAGCTAAAGTGTGATTGGATCGACTGAAAACGTCACTATCGTTTCTTCAGATACGGACTATCGATCATGACCGAGAAACCAAAGTTGGCGATGTACTGGGCGTCTTCTTGCGGAGGCTGCGAGATCGCTCTCGTCAACATCCATGAAAAGATTCTGGATGTCGATGCGGCATTCGATTTCGTCTTTTGTCCATGTCTCCTGGACACGAAGAAGAAGGATATTGAAGCGATGCCGGACGGCACCATTGCGTTGACCCTCTTCAACGGCGCGATCCGGACAGATGAGAATGAAGAGATGGCGAAGATCATGAGGCGGAAATCCCGCCTCCTGGTCGCCTTTGGCTCCTGTGCTTCCGGGGGATGCATTCCTGGTCTGAGCAACCTTTCGTCCCGTGCCGATCATCTCCGGTCCGTGTACCTTCAGAACCCCTCAACGGTGAACCCGGATGCTGTCGTACCGCAGACGGACTCAACACTCCCGGAAGGAGTGTTGCATATCCCTGCGTTCCATGACAGAGTGAAAACGCTCGCACAGGTTGTCGACGTCGACTACGTTATTCCGGGATGCCCGCCAGAATCCCACCAGATCATCAATGTTATTGAGGCGATTATTGAAGGCAAGGACCTTCCTCCCCGTGGCAGTACGCTCGGGTGCGGCAAGACCACTGTTTGCGATGAGTGCAACCGCACCAAGAAGGAAAAGTCGGTTGCAGGCTTTGTGCGAACGCACCAGATCATTCCGGATCCGGAGGTCTGTCTCCTTGAACAAGGGCTGGTCTGCATGGGAGTGGCGACCCGGGGCGGATGCGGCGCGTTGTGTCCGCAAGTCAACATGCCGTGCGCGGGATGTTATGGGCCGCCGGAAGGGGTGACAGACCAGGGAGCGAAAATGGTGGCAGCTCTCGGATCCATTCTTGCCGTGGGGATCGGGTTGCCGGAAAGTGACATTCATCGTCGGGTTGACGCTGCGCTCGATGGTATCCCGGATCCCGCAGGGTCGTTCTACAAGTTCGGCCTTTCTTCGTCTCTCCTCGGAGGGAAGATCTCATGAAACGCATTGCCATCGATCCCATCACGCGACTTGAAGGCCACGGCAAAATCGAGATCTTCCTGGATGACGAAGGGGATGTTGCCAATGCGTACTTTCAGGTCCCTGAGCTCCGGGGGTTTGAACAGTTTTGTGTCGGGAGATTGGCGGAGGAGATGCCAATCATTACCAACCGCATCTGTGGTGTATGCCCGGAGGCGCATCACCTGGCATCGACGAAAGCGCTTGATCGCCTGTTCGGAGTAGAACCGCCTCCTGCGGCGAAGAAGATCCGTGAGCTGATGTACAGCGCGTTTTTTGTAACGGATCATACGACGCACTTTTATGCGCTGGGAGGCCCGGATTTCATCGTCGGGCCCGACGCGCCCCCGGGTGAACGGAACATTCTCGGCGTCATCAGGAAGGTGGGCGTGGACATCGGCAAGCAGGTGATCGCCTGTCGTTCGCGAAACCACCAGGTCATCAAGATGCTGGGCGGAAGAAGCGTTCATCCCACAGCTGGACAACCCGGAGGATGGAGTAAAAGTGTGTCCGAACCAGAGCGGGAGGAGATCGAGCAGATCGCACGACAGAATATCGACTTCGCGCTCTTTTCGCTGCAGATCTTTGACAAGATCGTATTGAAGAATCCTCGCTATGTCGAATTAATCACCTCCGACACTTACACGCACAGAACCTACTCGATGGGGACGGTCGATGATCAGAACCGGGTGAATTTCTATGACGGGAGGATCCGCGTTGTCGATCAGGAGGGGAATGAGGTCTTGAAATTTTCCGCGGAAGACTATCTCGGCCACATCGCCGAGCACGTCGAGCCGTGGACCTATATGAAGTTCCCCTACCTGAAGAGCATTGGTTGGAAGGGATTTGTTGATGGGGCTGACAGCGGCGTGTATGCCGCGACGCCGTTGACGCGGCTGAATGTGTCTGACCGGATGGCGACTCCGCGCGCCCAGGAGGAATTCGAACGCATGTACAGCGTCCTTGGCGCTCCGTCGAAGGGGAGCCGGCGTGCGCCGATTCATTATCGGCTGGCGACCCACTGGGCGCGGCTGATCGAATTGCTGTATGCAGCGGAGAGGATGCTTGAACTTGCGACCGACCCCGAAATCACCTCGCCGGATGTCCGCCGCATTCCGGAAGGAGTGAAGGGGCGTGGTGTTGGTTCGGTGGAAGCTCCCCGCGGAACCCTGATCCATCATTACGAAGCGGATGAGCGCGGGATATTGACAAAAGTCAATATGATCGTCGGCACGACCAACAACCATGCTTCAATTGCCATGTCCATCAAGAAGGCGGCGCAGCAGTTGATCGTCAAAGGAAATGTGATTGAAGAAGGACTGCTGAACAAAATCGAAATGGCGTTCCGACTCTACGACCCATGTCTCTCCTGTGCAACGCACGCCCTTCCCGGCTCGATGCCGTTGTCTGTCACGATTCGCGATGCGAATGGGAACTCGGTCCGGTCCTTCACAAGAGACGACGGCCTATGAGAACGGTCATTATCGGTCTGGGAAATCCGTTGCTCACGGATGACAGCGCCGGTGTGAAGGCGGCAAGAGTGCTTCGCGATCGTCTCGCCGACGATGCGGGAGTGTCGGTCATCGAGCTGGCGGCCGGCGGACTGCGGCTGCTGGATGCGATGACGGGATTCGACAGGGCGATCATTCTTGATGCGATGAGTCCGGTCTCCGGGACGCCGGGGGCGATTCACCGACTTTCGCTCGCCGATCTCGGGAGGACGTGGAATACCGCCTCTCTGCATGACATGAATTTGCCGACGGCCCTCGCGTTTGGGACGACGATCGGGATGATGGTCCCCGCTGAGGTAATTGTCTGGGGGATCGAGGGATCGGATTTGGATACGTTCGGGGAAGAGCCGACGAAAGAGGTGGCACGGGCGATCCCGGAACTCGCCGAGCTGGTCTGTCGTGACCTGTGTGTCTCCGTCAATCAACTTCAGCATGAGGCCGTATGAAGATCGGCGTCTATTTCTGCAACTGCGGAACGAATGTGGCGGAAAAGATCAACGCGGAATCCGTTCGAGAACAGGCGATGACGGTTTCCGGAGAAGTGCACTTCGCCACGATCGACTTCCTTTGCTCAGAAGACGGGAAGAAGGCGATGGAGGAAGACTTGAAGAGCAACGGCATCGACCGTGTCGTTGTCGCAGCGTGCTCGCCCCGAGACCACGAAGCGACGTTTATGGACGTCATGAAGAAGGCCGACCTCAATCCGTACCTTCTCCAGATGGTGAACATCCGCGAGCAAGTCGCGTGGGTCACGAAGGATGCGGCCGAAGCAACGGGAAAAGCGTCGCGATACGTTACTGCGGCCATGAAACGCGTTGCGCTCCATGAACCTCTCGAGAAAAAGGAACTCGATATCTGTCCCGACGTGCTGATTGTCGGCAGTGGGCCCGCAGGTCTGAAGGCCGCGCTTGCGGTGGGGGAATCCGGACGGAAAGTCGTGCTGGTGGAAAAGTCACCGGTCATCGGGGGAAAACCAGTCAAGTTCGAAGAACTGTTCCCTGCACTCGACTGTGGACCGTGCATGCTCGAACCAATCATGGGGGAAGTATTGCACGGCAACGGAGATATTGAACTGCTCACGATGGCCGAGGTTTCCGGCGTTGTCGGGTCGTTCGGCAATTTCACCGTCAGTATCAGACAAGCCCCGCGGTACGTTGATCTCCATGCATGCGTCGGATGCGGTGAGTGTATTCCGCCATGCCCGGTGACATTGCCCAACGAGTTTAATGAACGAATGGATGAGCGCAAGGCCATCGCTTTCCCCTTTGCCGGCGCCCTTCCGAACGCTCCCTTCATCGATGCGGCGTGTCAACGCCTCCAGGGAAAAGATTGCCATGCGTGCGTTGACGCCTGCCCTGTGGATAAGGCGATTCAATTTGACGTCTCGGAGCGGGTTCTCGAGCGCCATGTAGGTGCTGTGCTCCTTGCGGTTGGATCAGATCTCTACGACTGCAGCCAGTTCCCCCGGCTCGGGTATGGGACGACAAAGGACGTCTATACCAGTATGGAATTCGAGAGGATCCTGGCTTCGAATGGACCGACGAATGGTGAGATTCGGACGTCCGGCGGAGCGGCCCCTGGTGCAGTGGCAGTGGTCCATTGCGTGGGCAGCCTGGATGAACGACACAACGACTACTGCTCGGGAGTCTGCTGTCAGTATTCCTTCAAATTCAATCATATGATTCGAATGAGGGTCCCGGACGCCAAGGTGTATCATCTCTACCGGGAAATCGTCTGTCCGGGGAAGGGAGAGGCCGGGCTCTATCACCACACGCGGAGCGATGCGAAGACAACGTTTGTCCGGTATAACACCATCGATGATCTCCGAGTCGATGACACGGCGAGCGGCAAGGTCTTCCACTTCACCGACGCGAACGGGAAGAGCGGGATGATGCCTGTTGACATGGTCGTCCTTTGTCCAGCCATCGTTCCGGCTCACGACGCCGCGAAGCTCGCAGCGATGTTTGAAGTGTCGCAGGACAGCTCCGGGTTCTACCAGGAATTGCATGGAAGGGCGGATGCCGTCCAGAGTCAGGTAAAGGGAGTGTATATCGCGGGGACGTGTCAGTCGCCGATGGATATTCAGGAGACCATGACACAGGCGATGGCGGCTGCCGGCAACGCGCTTTCCGGGCTCGTGGTCGGACGGAAGCTTGAAGTGGGTCCCGTCACGGCATCCATTATCGCAGAGCGCTGTTCGGGATGCAGGACGTGCGGGGAGATCTGTCCATATAAGGCCATCAGCTTCGACCCGACCCGCAATGTCAGCAGTGTGAACGAAGTGCTCTGTCACGGGTGCGGGACGTGTGTTGCAGGATGCCCGGCTGGCGCTATCACCGGTCACCATTTCACCTCTCAACAGATCATCGCGGAACTCGAAGGGGTACTGCAATCATGAACGAACCGTTGGTCAAAACCGATGATGTCACACACCGAATGCCCGGAAGAGTTTGAGCCGAAGATCGTGGGATTCCTCTGCAACTGGTGTTCGTACGCAGGTGCGGACAAGGCCGGAACCTCGCAGACGATCTACCCTCCGAACGTCATGGCTATACGCGTGATGTGCAGCGGACGGGTTGAACCGGAATTCGTCATGACAGCGTTCGAGAAAGGGGCTGACGGTGTGATGATCCTGGCGTGCCATCCGGGAGACTGCCATTACAAAGAAGGGAACTACCGCGCGGTTCAGCGTCACCAGTTACTCTTGCGGTTGCTCAAGCAGCTCGGCATCGAGGAAGAACGGTGCCGAATGGATTTTGTCTCGGCCGGCGAGGGCGAGAAGTTTGCGCAGGTCATCGGGGAAATGGTCGTTACACTGAAGGGTCTTGGACCCCTCCATCCAATCCATCATTCATAAGGAGATCGACAATGGCAACACAAGTACTTGACGCGAAGGGGTTGAAATGCCCCCAGCCGACATTGAAAGTCACTGTTATGGCAACAAAGATGAAGTCTGGAGACATCCTGGAGGTCGTTGCAGATTGTCCGACCTTTGAAAAGGATGTCCGTGATTGGTGCACACGATCCAAGAAGGTTCTTCTCTGGTTCAAAACCGAAGGCGATGTAAAACGGTGTCAGATTCAGTTCTGACCATCCGGTCCACCTGATCTTGCAGCCTATGGATGAGGCTCATGGAGAACATTCGTGAGCCTCGCCTAGCCGTTGCGGTATGGGCGTCGATTGGCGTTGTTCATCTCCGGCAGCGCCTTGATGGCTGAACTTCCGCTAAAACCCTTCCGGTACACGACGTTGCTCCTTCGCAATGGAACGAGGGATCCTCCTGCAAATAGGGTTGCCCCCTGCCACAATCCGCACACCTGACCCTCTGCAGGCCTCATTGAGCGCCGTACACACGCTTTCAATATTGTTGTGTTACATTTTGGTTATGGAATGGTTGTGGAATTGCTCTTTGACGCTCCCGCGCGTTTTGCCGGCATCGAACAACCAGCAACTTCGGGCAGCCAGAGCCCTCTTGAACTTTGGCGATCAGTTGGATGTTCAAGGGGGGAAATCTCGGACAAGAGTCCGACCATATTCCCAAAAGGTATTTCGGTATGCACACAATTCTCGGCTCAGGTGGAACAATCGGAACGCTTCTCCTAAAGGAGCTTAGTGAAAAAGGGTTGACGCCTCGCCTTGTCAGTCGGAGAGGGGGGAGTGCAGCGGGAGCCAGCGAAGCCGTTGCAGCGGATTTGTCCGACCTCGACCAGACAGTCACCGCTGTCGCCGGGTCCTCGATCGTCTATCTTGTGGCGGGCCTGAAATATAACTTGACGGTCTGGAAGGAACTCTGGCCGAAGGTCATGCGCAATACGATCGAAGCATGCAAGAAGTCTGGCGCCAAATTGGTATTCTTCGACAACGTGTACATGTACGGCAGGGTGAGTGGCCCAATGACTGAAGAAACTCCGTTCAATCCGGTGAGCAGGAAAGGGGAACTGCGGGCGAGCATCGTCACGATGCTGCTTGATGAGATACAATCAGGGAATCTCACAGCTCTTGTCGCCCGTGCGGCGGACTTTTATGGCCCGTATGCGAAAACCGGGGTCCCGAATATCCTGATTTTCGACAAACTGGCGAAGGGAGGAAAGGCATCACTTCTTGTGAACGATGCGGTTCGTCATTCGTACACATTCACGCCAGATGCGGCGAAGGCCCTCGTCACCCTGATCAGCAATGAAGCATCCTGGAATCAGACGTGGCATCTCCCAACGGCATCCGATCCGCCGACGGGAATGGAATTTGTCGAATTGGTTGCGAAAGGGTTCGGGGTGGAGCCGCGATACACCATTCTGCGAAAGTGGATGTTGCAGGCGGCCGGATTGTTCGACTCGACGATCCGTGAACTGCCTGAAATGCTGTACCAGAGTGAGTTCGAATATCTCTTCGACTCTTCGAAGTTTTCGAAAGCGTTTGGCGTTGAGGCAACATCTTACGTTGAGGGCGTCAGACAGACGGTCGGCACGTATGCGAGATGAAGTTGTTTCTGCTTCTTCCTACTGTCATTCACTGTCCACTGTCTACTGATACTACCTACACCTGGACGCTCCCTGCCGCAAGGCTTGGATGTCCGTCGGGTTTTGCCTACATTTGCCGAACTAGATCACCTCTCTATGCCAACCCTTGCAGCCATTGATATTGGCTCGAACGCCCTGCGTCTCTCTCTTGCAGCGTTCGAGAATGCGAAGAAGTTTGCCGTCGTCGGGAATTTCCGCGAGGCGGTGCGCCTTGGCCAGGATGTCTTTTCTAAAGGCGTGATCTCCGATACGACGATGGATGAGGCGCTCTCCGCACTCTCCAGATTCAAGGAAGAGATGGAGCGGTATTCCGTGTCGCTCAGCCGCGCGGTGGCGACAAGCGCCCTGCGCGAAGCGCTCAACAAGGATATGTTTGTCGATCGTGTGAGCCAGGCGTGCGGGATTGATATCGCGGTGATCGGGGCGGAAGAAGAAGCCCGTCTTATTCACCTCGCCGTCGCGGATGTGGTCAACTTGAAAAACAAAACCGCGATCCTGGTGGATATCGGCGGGGGAAGCATCGAGGTCACTCTCGCCGTTGACGGGAGCATCGTATCGACGGAGAGCTATCGGTTGGGCGCGGTACGCCTGCTGCAGCTCCTGGAAGGAACCAAGCACGGCGAGCGCACCTTTCACCAGCTGGTGCGCGAGTATGTCGACTCGACGCAGCAACGCCTGAAACAGGAGATCGGATCGAAGCAGGTTCAGCTCTGCATCGGAACGGGCGGCAATATCGAAGCGCTCGGTGCTCTCCGGAAGGAGATGCTCGGAAAGGACCGGGACTCCACACTCGCGAGTCAGGAACTGGATACGATCGTCAAGAAGCTCCAGGGGCTCTCGATCGAGGAGCGTATTACCCAGCTCCGTCTGCGGCCGGATCGGGCCGATGTTATCGTTCCGGCATCCATCATCCTTCAACGCATTGTGAGCGTTATCGGTGTCGATGAGGTGATCATTCCAAAAGTCGGTCTCAAGGACGGGATTCTGATGGATCTTGCCGGAGAGCTCTTCGGCGAGATCAAATTCCCCCGCCGGGAACAGGTCATGGCGTCGGCACTCCAGATCGGGAGGAAATATCTCTTTGATGAGCAGCACGGCACATCCGTTGCCCGCTACGCCGTTCAGCTGTTCGATCAAACCCGAAGTCTCCACAATCTTTCGCTCGAACATCGACTGCTTCTCGAGGTTGCCGCACTTCTTCATGACGTCGGCGCCTTCGTCACGATGACCGGACATCACAAGCACACCCAGTATCTTCTCCTGGCGACTCCGGTGATGGGCCTGAATCAACTGCAGATGTCGATTGTTGCGAATATCGCCCGCTACCACCGGAAGAGTCAGCCGAAGCTCCAGCATGACTCCTATCGGCTTCTCTCCCCCAAAGACCGCGTTATCGTTTCGAAACTCACTGCCATCCTTCGGGTCGCGGACGCCATGGATAACGAACACGCGGGCAAGGTGAAGGCATTCAGTGTCGAGTACAAGCGCCCGAAATTCTCCATCGCGCTCGAGGGTGACGGCGATCTCCTGTTGGAAAAATGGGCTCTCAAGAGAAAAGGGGGGATGTTCGAGGAGGTCTTCGGTGTCAAGATCAATGTCGCGGAATAAGACGAGTCCCCGGACCTCGTTGCAGGAAGGATCTGTTCAGCCCGATCTCCCGCCGGCAACGCATGACATTGGGACAACGCTGGCGGACTCGCTGCACGACCGGTGGCAGGAATTCTCCTCGTGCGTGACGGAAAGCCGACATGCGATCACCAAGAAACGTATTCATGACCTGCGCGTCGCAACACGACGGCTGCTTGCCTTCCTCGACATCGCCGCAACGCTCCTTCCGGGGAAAACCATACCGAGACTTCGAAGACGCCTGAAGCGGCACCTGCGCCCGTTCGGGTTGCTGAGGGATGTCCAGCTCCAGGGAAACACGGTCCGAGAGCTCGTTGCTCAGTTCCCATTCCTTGACCCGCTCAGGAAGGAGCTCTCTCTTCATGCCCGGACGATGATGAAAGGCGCCGGAAGGGAGTTGAGGAAGATTGATGCAGCCGCATATGAAACGATCATCTCGCAAATCCAACTCCAGCTGCAGTCCCTGGTTGCGGATCCGATCATGGGGCACGCCGCGGTTTCCGTTGTGCTCGGATCGCTTGCGCAGGGGTATCTCGAGGCCTCGGTCCTGAAGGGAGCCGCAATGTCCGGCCAATCTGCACGCATCCATCGGTTTCGGATTTCCTTCAAACGATTTCGTTACATGGTCGAGGCGCTGCAACCGTTTTTGCCGCCTCTCCGTGAGGATTTCTTCAAATCCATGAATGACTATCAGACACGCATGGGGGCCATCCAGGATCTCGAAGTCCTGATGGAATCGCTGCTTGAGTGGAACCGCCGCCACAAACGTATCGGTGTGCAATTCCTCCCGTTGAAGGAGGAGATGGAGCGGAAACATAAGGAGCTTATTACGTTGTTCCTGGCTTCAGCAAACGAATTCGAACGGTTTTGGGAGACAATCCATCAGCCAACGGCAGCGGGGAACGTCTCATGAAGCTCTATCTTCTTCGTCATGGGATTGCCGAACAACGGATGACAGTAAGCGGCCGGGCGGATGCGGATCGGCCGTTGACGCCTGACGGTGCAAAAAGAATGAGACGCATTGCGGGGAAAATGGAAGAGCGAGGATTGTCGTTCGACTGTATTCTGACAAGCCCCTTCCGGAGAGCCCGACAGACGGCACGCATTGTGGCGAATGTTCTTGAACTGAAGAAGGAGCCTCTTACGACGCCGCATCTCGAACCGGGAGGAAATCTCAACGCGCTGGTCGACGAACTCCGCGCGAACTACGCCTCGATGGAGCACCTGCTTCTTGTCGGACATGAACCGTCGCTGACCACGCTCATTTCCATCCTTGTCGGCGGTCAATCAGATTTGTTGATTACAATGAAAAAAGGGGGGCTGTGCAGGCTGTCCGTGGACGCTCTTCAGTTTGGACGCTGCGCTACTCTGGATTGGCTGCTTCCTCCTTCCCAGATTCTCGTCGAATGATGTAATCCCGGAATTATCTTCCTCTGATGTGGAATCCCTCCCATTTTCGCCAATTTTGGGTCCACTTTAACAATTCCTTAACTTGAATCCGGCCGGACAAAAGGTCACGTTAGAGTACTCTGCTTTTCCGTTCCTATGCGATTACTGCCCGAATTCATGCCTCCAGAAGACAACGCACCAGAGGGTGATCAGCGCCCTCGCGGAGTCGTTGAGCAACTTGCTCAGCGGCCGAAAAAGAGAGGTCGGACTGTCCGGTCCGCATTGCGCCCCAGGGCCGGAACTGAAGATCGAATACCCTCCGGCCAATCACTTCTCGATCCTTCACTGTACATCAACAGGGAATTGAGCTGGCTGGCATTCAACCAGCGGGTGCTGGATGAAGCGTGGGATCAGCGACACCCCCTGCTGGAACGCGTGAAATTCCTTTCGATCGTCAGTTCCAATCTCGACGAATTCTTCATGATCAGGGTCGCCGGCATCAAGGAACAGGTCCTGGCCGACATCGTCGAATACTCACCGGACGGACAAACACCCTCTCAGCAATTGCATCAGATCCACGACCGTGTCGCTGCGATGGTCAGGGAGATGAGCAACTGCTTCTGGAAAGATCTGCATCCGCGTCTCGCTTCCGAAGGCATTCTCCTGCTTCGGATGAGCGAGGTTTCGGAAATCGACCGGGCGAAGCTCACCAAGGCCTTTGCCCGCGAGATCTATCCGGTTCTCACGCCGCTCGCGTTTGACCCGGGGCATCCTTTCCCCTATATCTCGAACCTGAGCCTGAATCTCGCGGTGGTCGTCAGTTCCTCGACGGGTGATGAGCAGTTCGCGAGGGTGAAGGTGCCCGACGTTCTTCCGCGGTTGTTCCCGATTCCGAACGGCGACTCGCATGATCATGCCTTTCGCTTTGTCTGGCTGGAGGATCTCATCGCGGAGAACCTGCACATGCTCTTCCCGGGGATGTCGGTGAAAGAGCGGTTCGTTTTCCGCGTGACCAGGAATGCTGACATCGAAATTCAGGAAGATGAGGCGGAGGACCTTATCTATTCCATCGAAGAGTCGATTCGCCAGCGGCGCTTCGGACCCGTTGTCCGCGTCGGCATCGAGAAGACGATGCCTGCACGGATCAAGCGGATCCTTGTCGAGAACCTCGAGGTGATGCCGGATGACGTCTACGAACTCACGCCCCCGCTCGGGCTGAGCCATGTGATGGCCTTGCAGAAACTCCCTCGGCCCGACCTCAAGGACGAGACCTATCATCCGCCGGCATCTCCTCCGGAGGAAGAGAATGAGGACATCTTCACAACGATCAGACGGAAGGACATCATCCTCCACCATCCGTATGATTCGTTTTCGCCGGTGGTGCAATTCATCAAGTCGGCGACGGAAGATCCGAACGTCCTTGCGATCAAACAAACGCTGTACCGCATCGGCAAGGAGTCGCCGCTCATTCCTCTTCTGGTCGAGGCCGCAGAAAACGGAAAGCAGGTCGCCGTGCTTGTCGAACTGAAGGCACGGTTCGACGAGGAGAACAATATCGAGTGGGCCAAGCAGCTTGAGCGCGCGGGTGTCCATGTCGTCTACGGCCTTGTCGGTCTCAAGACGCACGCGAAGATGGCGCTGGTCGTGCGCAAGGAACACGACGGGCTGCGGCGCTACGTGCATCTTGGGACGGGAAACTACAACCCTGTGACAGCGCGGATCTACACCGATCTGAGTTTTATGACCTGCCGGCCGGACATCACGGAAGATGCGGCGGAGGTTTTCAATTCGTTGACCGGCTACTCCCGACGTGCCGCCTACACAAGGCTTGCCGTCGCCCCCGTTACGCTTCGGGAACGTGTGGTGAGCTTGATCGACAGGGAAATCGATCACGCGCGCAACGGAAGGAAGGGGAGGATGATCATGAAGATGAACGCGCTGACGGATGTGAAGATGATCGGGAAACTGTATGAAGGATCAAAAGCGGGTGTCCAGATCGACCTGATCGTTCGCGGGATTTGCTCCCTGCGCCCCGAACTGAAAGGGACCAGCGAGTCGATTCGCGTGGTCAGCATCGTCGGGCGGTATCTCGAGCACAGCCGCGTGTTCTGGTTCGGAAACAACGGTCGGCCGGAGCTCTATCTCAGCAGCGCGGACATGATGGGAAGGAATCTTGATCGGCGTGTGGAGCTCATGTTCCCGATTGATGATGCGGCCATTGCAGAACAGATCGTGCGCGAAGCGCTTGAAACGGCTCTTGCGGACACACTCCGCGGCCGGCTAATGCACTCCGACGGGTCGTATGCCAATCAGTCCTCGGATAAGCCGTCGAGCCTGTTCGACAGTCAGCAAACGATCATGCGTGCGCGAAGCGCTCAGGTCTACCACAGAAACCCGATCCCCAGGGAAGCGCCGCCGGAAGCGCAGGGGTAGGGGCAGCCCCCTTTCAGCTCAGTAGCCGGCAATCCGGAATGGATCGGTTCCTTGGCCAGTCAGACCCTTCGGTCGGGCAAGTGTCCCTGCTCTGCGTCTTTTGAATAGAGCAGCGGATTCAATAGGCCTTCCGCCACATCACCGGGGTGAAGCCCCGGGAAGAACTCTTCCAGATCCCGCCGACGGTGCTCGTGATTCGCTAGCATGATCTTCGCACCGTCCTCGTAGTAAATGATTGCGAGGACATCCCTTCGGTCCATGCTTTCGTTTGCCAGTGCCGAATGGAGAAGCGCTCCGGAATGAAACGACGCATCGCCCGCCTTCATCGCGTAGCTCACGACCGGGATGTTGTGGTCGTGAATGATCTGCTTGAACATCTCGTCGGATTCGTAGGAAGGAGGCACTTCCGGGAATTGCCCCGCGCGGTGCGTGCCCGTCGCATATCGCATGACTCCCATGTCGAGGCGGATGTCCGCGAGCGCGAGCCACAGTTTGATCGTATGATGCGTCGCCAGGGGCCAGTTGTAATGATCTTTGTGCCAGGGGGTCGATACACCGCCCGGCTCCTTCATGAGGACCTCATCATGGTACAGACGTACCCTATTCACTCCCATCAATTCGGCGGCAATCCGGGCGAATCGGCTCGCGAACACGAATTCCCGAACCTCTTCGCCCTTCCTCCAGACGTTCGCCAGGTGGTAGTACAGGGGAACTGATACATCCGCCGATACCCGAATCCGTCGGGTCGTCGCTCCCTGGCCGGCGATGTCTTGAAGAAGCGTCCGGTAGTGACCGATCTCAGCCGGCGGAACAACGCCGTGAAGAAGAATATGACCGTCCCGTTGATACTGCGCGATGTGGTTTGCAGTAACGGGATAGGGTTCCGTCAGTTCGAAGGCTATTGCATCCATGGTGTCTCCCCTCCGAAGAAGTACAGCGAATTCATCGTCGACCGAGCTGATCCTCGCGTGACGATTGGCTGGGGCACAGCGGAGAGGACTCGAGGGAGAAACCAGCAGGTCGACCGGGTGGGAATGCTTCACGAACTCGCTCGGCGGCCAAATGTGTTTCTGCCCGAGCCTGGCATAGCTGTCCGTGAACGAATGTACCGCTGCAATTCTCAGAAGTCAAGACGTATCGAAGGTGACATTAGACCGAAATCATACCTGAGTAACACTCTTCGTGAACTTCAGAATATAGCAGGTATCGTGCGTGTCCATCGACACTGTTCACTTTCTCCATATTGACAAACCGCTCCTGAAACCGTAGCTTGCACCGATTTCCCCCGGCGCACGTCGCCCTTAGACGCCGGAGAGATCCCACTCAGAAGTGCTTCTCCTAGTACGCCAAGATTTCGCTGCAGCAACGATTGCTCCTCCAGGCAGTTCGCAGAGAGTTGCTCCATGGAAACAATTGGCAGGGATGCGAGCATTCTTTCGGAGCCCACATGCTCCGACCCGACGACCAAGCCTCTCCGCTGCGCTGTCCTCAATCGCCTGTCTGAAAATCCCGCAAAGCATTCCTTCACCGTCAGAAACATGCGGCAACCCTGGGATGTTCCCGAAAGGCGTTACCATGAATACGCTAGTCGAACCGCAATTGGTCCATGAAGTACGTCGGTATGGCGGCTTTGATGCAAACGCCTGTCTCAACTGCGGATCATGCTCCGTCGTCTGTGAGCTTTCCACCGACCATGCGCCGTTTCCCCGTCGGCCGCTACGACGGGTTCTCCTCGGACTGAAGGCGACTGTGAACGAAAGTCTTGAACCCTGGTTGTGCCATGATTGCGGGGATTGTACGGCTGCATGTCCCCAGGAGGCGGACCCCCGCGAATCTATGGCATCCTTGCGTCGCTACCTCAGCGCGCAGTATGACGTGACAGGTCTTTCATCAAGGATGCTTCTCTCGAAGGCCTGGGAGCTCTGGGCGCTTGGCATCACCTTCGTCTTTGTGCTTGCTCTCGCCCTGGTCTACCATCTCTACTACGTCGAGCTCGCCGCCCCGGACCTGCTCACGACACCGATGGGACTGGAGCACATGTTCGACACGATCATCTATTTTACGATCGCCGTCTATTGCCTGCCGGTTCTCATCATCCTCCTCAATGTGATTCACATGCATCGTCTGACCATGCGACGAGACGGGACATCCCCCATCTCCCTGCGGCATTACGTGGTCGAACTCCGGACGATGTTCCTTCATCTCATCACGCAACGACGGATGAGGGATTGTCCACGGAAACCGTACAAACAACGATGGGCGCGCCACTGGGGGATCGTCATTGGGTTCGGGATCATTACCATCGTGCTTCTCTTCTTCCTGAAATGGTTTCAAACCGACAGTATATATCCGATTACAGATCCACAACGATGGCTCGGCTATATTGCCACGGTAGGGCTTGCGGGCGGTTCTCTCGATATTATCATCCGTCGTGCACGCAAGAAAGGGGACATGCACTCGATTTCCGGATTCAGTGATTGGATCCTTCCTGTGATGATCCTTCTCACAGCCCTGAGTGGGCTTGCCGTTCACGTGTTCCGATACATGGAACTTCCGCTGACAACCCACTTTGCCTACGCAGTGCATCTAGCGATTGCCGTCCCATTGATCGTGATCGAGCTCCCCTTCGGAAAGCTCTCGCACGTCGTCTATCGTCCCCTCGCGCTCTACTTCCAGGCGGTGAAGGAGCGGGCCATGGCGCAACAGCACATCGAACCCATCCACAAGGAGAACGTCGCGGCATGACTGATCATCCTCACAACGGGAAGGTGGGCGCAGCCCTCGTCGTTGGCGGCGGAGTTGGGGCGATCCAGGCGGCGCTTGACCTTGCGGAATCCGGAATCAAGGCGTACATCGTCGAAACCAAGGCGTCCATTGGGGGTGTCATGGCCCAGCTGGACAAGACCTTCCCGACGAACGACTGTGCCATGTGCACGATCGCCCCACGGTTGGTCGGCGTCGACCGGCACAAAGACATCGAGATATTGACGCTCTCCGATGTGGAGAGTGTTGCGGGAGAACCAGGGCACTTCTCCGTCGTGGTCCACCGTCGCGCGCGGTATGTCGACGAAAGCAAATGCACCGGGTGCGGCCTGTGTTTTGCGGGGTGTCCGGTGGTCCTCAAAAACGATTTCGATGTCGGGCTGTCAGAACGCAAGGCGATCTTCACGTTGTTTCCCCAGGCAGTGCCGAACAAGGCAGCGATTGAAATGCATCGGCGGCGTCCGTGCAACGCGGCCTGTACTCAACGATGCCCCGTGCATACGAACGTTCCCGGCTATCTCAGGCATATCGCCGGACATCGGTTCCGCGAAGCCTATCTTCTGAACAGGGAGGTCAACCCATTCCCGTCGATCTGCGGACGGGTCTGTTATGCCCCGTGCGAGGAGGCCTGCAACCGTGGACAACTGGACGAGCCGCTCTCTATACGTAATCTCAAGCGCTTTGTCGCCGACCAGGTCGATATCGATGCTCTTCCCGTACCGCACATTACCAAAACGGGAAAAAGGGTTGCCGTGATCGGTGCTGGCCCCGCAGGGCTCGCAGCAGCGAACGATCTTGCATTATCAGGACATGACGTCATCGTCTTTGAAGCCGCGAAAGAGCCGGGAGGGATGTTGCGGTATGGAATTCCCGAATATCGGCTGCCGCGAGACATTCTGCGGAAGGAAATCAACGCGATCACTCGTCTCGGCGTACAGATCAAACTCGAATCTCCGGTGGGAACCGAATTCCGCGCGGGGCAATACGATGCGGTGTTCCTCGGGATTGGCGCCCAGGAAGGTTTGGCGCTTGAGGCAGAGGGAGAAGTCCTTCCGGGTGTCACCGACGGGCTTGTATTCCTTCAGGCAGTCAATACCGGCGAACGATTGCCGATTGGCCGGAATGTCGCAATCATTGGGGGAGGAAACACCGCGATCGACTGTGCCCGGACCGTGAAGCGGCTCGGCGCCGAAAAGGTGGCGATCGTCTATCGAAGAACACGCACGGAAATGCCCGCTGCGGATGAGGAGATTGCGGCCGCCGAACGCGAAGGAATCTCGCTGGAATTTCTCACACTGCCGAAGCGCTTCATCGGCGACGAAGGCATTCTGTCACACATGGAGTGTCTCCGAATGCGGCTCGCGGAACCCGATGCGAGCGGCCGACGGAGGCCGGTCCCGATTCCCGGCTCAGAGTTCATCATTCCGGTCGATATGGTGATCACGGGGCTCGGACAACGGACGCAACAGGAGCTTCTGCTTCATCTGGGGATCGCGGTGTCGAAATCGGGCACAGCCGTCATCGATCCAGAAACGGGGGCTACGAATGTCCAGGGGATCTTTGCAGGCGGAGATGCCGTGACCGGTGCGAGCTACGTCATCGATGCCATCGCCGCAGGGAAGCGTGCTGCACGATCGATCAACAGTTTTCTCGCAGGAGAGCAGATCGGTCGCCCGACGGCTGCCGTGGTTCCGGAGCCACTTACCGGTGAGCAGCTCGCCGGGTTACGGGAGGAAGTGGCCGCCCGGAAGCGCGTCGCGATGCCGGAGCTCCCATTGACGGAACGCTGGAATAATTTTCGCGAGGTCGCCCTCGGATTCACGTCTGAACAAGCCGTCGCCGAAGCCTCGCGATGCCTCGCGGCGGACATCGACGGTTGCATCGAGTGCGGTGAGTGCGAACGGCGGTGCGGGCCGAAAGCGATCGACTACGACCAGGAAGATTCGAAGAGAACGCTGGAAGTCGGGGCCATCATCCTTGCCCCCGGATACGAAACGTTCGATGCATCATCCAATGTTCGTCTGGGCTATACGAAGTTCCCCAACGTGGTCAACGCCCTGCAGTTCGAACGGATCCTCTCACCGTCGGGTCCCTACGAAGGCCACGTGCTCCGGCCATCCGACAGGAAACCCCCAAAGAGCATTGCCTTTATCCAATGCGTCGGTTCACGGGATGCTGAACGGAACTACTGCTCTGCCGTGTGTTGCATGTTTGCCACCAAAGAGGCGATCATCGCCAAGGAGGATGCGGGGGAGAAGCTGCGGTGCGACATCTACTACATGGATATCCGCGCCTACGCGAAGGGGTTTGAGGCATACGTTGAAAGTGCAAAGAAACTTGGTGTGAACTACATCCGCTGTCGGGTGCCGGTGGTTCAGGAGGTCCCCGGGACGCAGAATCTCCGGATCTCCTACATCAACGAAGAGGAAAAGAAGGCATCACGGGAGTATGATCTCGTCGTGCTCTCCATCGGCATGCAGCCGCCGCGAGACTCCATTGAAATCGCCCGAATATTCGGCATCGAACTCAATGAGTTCGGATTCTGCAAATCCTCTCCGTTTAGTCCTGTCGAGTCTTCACGGCCAGGAATATTTGTCGCAGGCCCGTTCACCGAACCGAAGGACATCCCGGAAAGCGTGGTCCAGTGCTCGGGAGCGGCGGCAAAAGCCCTCGCCCTCCTCCACGATGTGCGGGGGAGCCTGATCCGACCGAAAGTGTATCCTCGGGAAATTGACGTCCGCGGCCAGGAGCCACGGGTCGGTGTCTTCATCTGTCATTGCGGCACGAACATCGGAGGCGTCGTGAATGTGCCGGACGTCGTCGCATACGCACGGACGCTTCCCGGCGTGGTCTACGCCGAGAACAATCTGTACACGTGTTCCAACGACACGCAGGAACGCATCAAAGCCATCATCGCGGAACACCAGTTGAATCGCGTTGTTGTCGCCTCATGCACTCCGCGGACGCATGAACCACTGTTTCGCAATACCCTTCAGGAAGCCGGTCTGAACCAGTTTCTCTTCGAGATGGCGAACATCCGGGATCAGTGTTCGTGGGTGCATCAGCACGAACCGGAGCAGGCCACGGTCAAAGCGCGCGACCTCATGCGCATCGCTGTCGCAAAAGTGAAGCTGGACGAACCGTTGTACGCGCATCCCCTGGAGGTACGCCACGAGGCTCTCGTCATCGGTGGGGGGGTCGCGGGACTTACCGCCGCGTTCGAGCTGGCCGAACAGGGGTTCCCCGTGCACCTCGTGGAACGGGAGCCTGTGCTGGGCGGATATTTGCGGCGGGTCCGCTACATGATGGATGGCGTGGACCCGAAGGAGAAACTGCTCGATCTGGTCGGGCGGGTCGAGTCCCACACCAATATCCATGTCTATACGAACGGGAAGGTCGCGGAGGTCCATGGGTCGCTCGGGAACTTCCATTCGCGGGTTATGCATTCGGGCAACGGAGATGTGGTGGATGTGCGTCACGGAGTCATTATCGTCGCGACAGGCGCAGAGACGTACAAACCGTCGGAGTATTTGTACCAGCAAGATCCAAGAGTGCTTCTCGCGGACGAATGGGAAGAGCGGTTGAGCGCCGGCCGGGTTCATTCGCAATCGGTCGCCTTTGTTCAGTGTGTGGGTTCGCGGTGCGAGCAACGTCCCTATTGCAGCCGGACATGTTGCTCCGAGACCATCAAACATGTCCTGGAGCTCAAACGGCGCAATTCGGATGCAGAGGTGGCGGTCTTCTATCGCGAGATGCGAACGTATGGGTTCCGCGATGCGTATTTCACGGAGGCGCGAAAACTCGGCGTGTCCTTCATTCGCTTCGCTGACGATGATCCGCCGCGTGTGACGGAACACAACGGTCGTCTCTCCATCGTCGTGCGCGACGCCACACTCGGCGAGTCGGTGCAAGTGCTCGCTGACACCGTGGTCCTTGCCGCCGCAACTACTCCGAATTCGGGCAACAAGGAACTGGCACAGCTGCTCAAAGTTCCGCTTGGTGAGGACAAATTCTTCCTTGAAGCGCACCGGAAGCTGCGCCCGGTTGATTTCGCGACGGAAGGGATATTCCTTTGCGGCAACGCCCATTCGCCTCTAGCAATGGACGAAGCCATTTCCCAGGCACTCGGGACTGCCGCGAGGGCGGCGACGATTCTCTCGAAGGATCAAATCGATCTTGAGCCCATCGTTTCACATGTTGTGGAAGAGAACTGTGACGGATGTGCCTATTGTATAGACACGTGTCCGTACAAAGCGCTTTCGCTGATCGAATACATCACAGACGGGAAAGTCCGGAAACGCGCACAGGTCAACGAATCGCTTTGTAAGGGATGCGGGACCTGCATGGCCACGTGTCCGAAGAAAGGGATCTTTGTATGGCACTTCCGGCCGGAAATGCTTGCGGCGGAGGTGACGGCCGCATTGGAAACGTTCTGAGAGGAATTCGTATGCCGACCGACAGTGAATCGTTCGAGCCATTGATCATCACGTTCTGCTGCTACTGGTGCTCGTACACGGGTGCGGACCTCGCGGGGACATCGCGCGTACAGTATCCGCCGAACGCACGGATTATCAGGGTCCAATGCTCAGGGATGATCCAAACCAGCCTGGTCATTGACGCTCTTTTGCGCGGGGCGGATGGCGTTCTCGTTTGTGGATGCCATCCGGGAGATTGCCATTATATCGAGGGCAATCTCCGTGCGAAATCGCGTGCCGACGCGGTCGATCTCATGCTCGAAGACTTCGGCCTGGAGCCTGAACGCTTCCGTCTGGAGTGGGTGTCGGCGGCGGAAGGGCAGCGGTTCGGTCAGGTCGTCTCCGAGATGGTCGAGCAGGTAAGAAAGGTCGGCCCGAGTCCGTATCGTGGTGCGGCACAGGACACAGCAGCAGGGCATGTCAAGGCAACACTTCCGTCCTCCTGAAAGGAGACGCTCATGGCAATCCGACTTGCTCAGGAATGGTTAACAATCTGCGCAGGATGCGAGGTCTCCATTCTCGACCTTGGCGAGCCGCTGCTCGAGATACTATCGAAACTTGAAATCGTTCACATGCCTGTCATCATGGACCACAAGCTCTACGGTCAGACGGGCGAGCAGAAGGAGATGCACATTCCCGAGGCAGACATCGGGATCATCACGGGAGGGATCAGAAACGAAGAACACAGGCTGATCGCGCAGGAGATGCGGAAGCAATGCAAAACGCTGATTGCGATGGGGTCATGTGCGTGCTTTGGCGGCATCCCCGCGCTCGCCAATCTATCGACGCTGGAGGACCTGTTTGACACGGTGTACCGCGGATCAATCTCCACCGAGCCTGACGGCATCCCCGGTGAGCAGCTTCCGCCCTTAACCGATCGGGTCTACGCCCTTCGTGAGGTTGTCCAGGTCGATCTCGAACTCCCCGGCTGTCCAACGACACCGGAGATCTTTGCCGATGCAGTGTCCGCCCTCCTCGAAGGGAGGCCGTTTTCCCTCGGCGGGAAAAGCGTGTGTGACGATTGCCCCACCATGCGGGAAAAGAAATCGCTCACGGCGCTCAAACGTCCTCTGGAACCGCTTGCATTTACGCCGGGTGCGCCACTCTCTTCGATGGCATGCATCATGGAGCAGGGATTTCTCTGTCTGGGCCCCGTGACGAGAACAGGGTGCGGGGGGCATGAAGGAATTCCCCGGTGCATCAAGGCGTACATGCCATGCCGGGGCTGCTTTGGTCCGCTTTCGGATGACGCGAACCCGATGGTCGATATGATGGGTACTCTCGCCTCGGTCGGTCTGGACCCGCGGCTGGTCATTGATCGCGCGGCGACGTTTAACCGCTACGCGGGCGCGCAGGGCCGGCTGCGACCGGCAGCGGGCAAAGGAGGAAAAACCTCATGACAAAGACCCTTGTCATTCAGCCGGTCAGCCGTATCGAGGGGCATGCAAAGGTCACGATTCAACTCGATGAGTCCGGAAACGTCCAGGAAACCCGCGTCAATGTGATCGAGCTCCGTGGCTTTGAAAAGTTCTGTGTCGGAAGACCTGCGGAGGAAATGCCCCGCATTGTCACCCGGATCTGCGGCGTCTGTCCATGGTCGCATCACCTTGCGTCAAGCAAGGCATGTGATGCCGTGTTCGGCGTCGAACCTCCGCCAGGAGGGAAAAAGCTCAGAGAACTCTGCAACAGCATCTCATACATTGAAGAGCACATTCTCCACTTCTATTTCCTTGCGGGCGCAGACTTCATCCTTGGTCCGGACGCCGATCCAGCGACGCGCAACGTCCTGGGGATCCTCGCGAAGGTGCCGGATGTCGCGCGCAGAGTTGTGCGCGTCCGACAAATGGGGGCGCGGATGCTGGAAATCATCGCGGGAAAGTCGATTCACCCTGACGCTTCGGTGCCTGGTGGGTTCAGCAAGCCGCTGCTTCCGCAGGAGCGCGACCAGGTCAAAACGATGGCGGAAGAATGCCTGGATCTGGCGAAATTCTCCATTGCCTTCGCAAAAGAGAATATCTTCCCCCGGTATCTCGATGTCATCAAAACCTTTGGTGTGATCGAAACCGGTTTTCTCGGGACCGTCAACGATCGCGGGGATCTCGATGTGTACGACGGGAAGCTCCGGCTCATGGCAAAGGATGGGTCGTTCGTCGATTTCCCGTATGCGCAATACGCCGACCATATCAGCGAACACATTGAGCCGTGGAGCTACATGAAATTTCCCTACGCCAAGGGTGCAGGAGCGTTTTCCATGGAGCTCGATCGCCCCAACGGCATCTATCGATCGAACACACTGGCCCGCATGAATGTGTGCGACCGTATACCGACACCGCTGGCGCAGGCGGAACTGGAGGAATTCCGCTCGCTCTTCGGTCGTCCGGCGCAATTGACGCTCCTCTACCACTGGGCGCGGCTGATCGAGCTGCTCTACAATGCCGAGAATGCGATCAGGATCCTCGACGATCCCGAGATCGTCAGCGTCGAAACCCGCACGAAGGCCACGCCGCGCGCGGCCCGCGGAATCGGCTGTGTGGAAGCGCCGCGTGGGACGTTAATCCATGACTACACGACCGACGAAAACGGAATCCTGACAAAGGTCAACCTGATCGTCGGGACGACGCATAATAACGCGCCGATCAACATGTCTGTGAAACAAGCCGCTACATCCCTCATCAAGAACGGGAAGTATGATCAGGGGATCATGAATCGCATCGAGATGGCCATCCGGGCGTATGACCCCTGCTTTTCCTGCGCCACGCACCGGTTCGACGGATCAGTGCCGGTGGCGATCGACATCTATGACGGAGGGGGAGTCCTGATCGATTCAATGATAAATTGAACCCCCGACCCGACACCCATGGACGCGAATGCTTTTCTCCCGGCGTATTGCACGAAGTCCGTTCTTCTCCTCGGATGCGGGAATCGTCTGTTCGGGGATGACGGATTCGGCCCGGCCGTGATTGAGCGGCTGAGTGCTGACTATGCCGTCCCGGATGATGTCTATCTGATGGATGTGGGGACAGGCGTGCGCGAGATTCTCTTTACCCTGTGTCTCGGCGACGCTCTTCCGCGCGAGATCGTCATCATCGATGCTATCGATGATCATAGGATACCCGGAGAGATTTTCGAGATTTCCATCGACGGAATACCGCTCGAAAAAGCCGATGATTTCTCATTGCACCAGGCACCAACGGCGAACCTGGCGAAGGAGCTGAGGGCGAAGGGGGTAGCGGTGAACGTCCTCGCCTGCCAGTCCAGGTCTATTCCCCAGACGATATCCGCCGGACTTTCGGAACCGGTGGCGTCCGCCGTCGTGCAGGCCTGTGAGACTCTCGCCCGAAGGTATTCCTTCCCCGCTCTGAAACCCTCCGACGAATTTCCCGAATGCTCCCTGTACGATGATGTCAAAGATGACACACCCCATGCATGAATTTGGCGATTTGCGCTGAATTCCTTTTCCCACGGAACAAAAGTTGACTTTGAACTGTTAACCAATTAATTGAATCATTATCTCAATGTCCGCGATGCTAGTCCATATTGCCCCTGCACGTCTCCTCGCGTGTTGTCGCTGTCTCTCCTTTGCGAGGGGCAGCTGTTGTCCGCCTACGTACTAGCACCAATGGTGTAGCGGCAAAACAGGTTTCCACCCCTCGAAGTCTTGAGGGGATTTTTTTTTGTTGCGATCTGCCGCGTCAATCTCTCGAATGCCCAGGAGTTTCGAATTCACACTATACTAAAGGAGAACGTTGCATGAACACCAATGGAAAGAAGAGGAATTACCGGTTCGAAACGCTGCAGTTGCATGCAGGCCAGGTCGCAGACCCGACGACGGGCGCGAGAGCGGTTCCGATCTATCAAACGTCATCATTCAACTTTCACAACGCTGAGCATGCCGCGTCGCTCTTTGCGCTGCAGCAATTCGGGAATATTTATACGCGGATCATGAATCCCACGAATGCCGTCTTCGAGGAACGCATTGCGGCACTGGAAGGGGGTGTGGCCGCTCTTGCAGTTGCCTCCGGTCAGGCAGCGCAATTCATCACCATCAGCACTATCGCGGAGGCAGGAGACAATATTGTTTCGACCAGCCTGCTCTACGGCGGAACCTACAATCAATTCAAGGTGACATTGCCGCGGCTCGGAATCAATGTCAAATTTGTGGAGGGGGACGATCCGAAGGATTTCCGGAAGCTCATCGATGCAAAGACAAAAGCACTCTACATCGAAACCATCGGGAACCCGCGACTGAACATTCCGGATTTCACGGCGCTGGCGGCGCTTGCGCATGAACACAAGATCCCGCTCATCGTTGACAACACGTTCGGAGCCGGCGGCTACCTCGCACGTCCGATCGATTTCGGGGCGGACATTGTCGTCCATTCCGCGACGAAGTGGATCGGAGGACACGGCACGTCGATCGGCGGCGTGATCGTCGATTCCGGAAAATTCGACTGGGGAAGCGGCAAGTTCCCGTTGTTCACGCAACCGAGCCCCGGGTATCATGGACTGAACTTCTGGGAGACGTTCGGGGCGAAGAGTCAGTTTGGCAATATCGCGTTCATCATCCGCGCCCGGGTCGAACAACTCCGCGATCTCGGCCCGGCGCTCAGTCCATTCAATTCGTTCCTCTTCCTTCAGGGACTGGAAACGCTCTCACTGCGCGTCGAGCGTCACTGCCAGAACTCCCTGACACTGGCCCGCTGGCTGAAAAAGCATCCGCTCGTCGATTGGGTGTCGTATCCCGGCCTTGAAGACCATCCGTACCACGAAAGTGCAAAGAAGTATCTGCGGAAGGGGATGTATGGCGGGATCATCGTGTTCGGTATCAAGGGAGGGCTTGAGGCGGGAAAGAAATTTATCGACAACCTGAAGCTGTCAAGCCTCCTGGCGAATGTCGGGTGATGCGAAGACTCTCGTGATTCACCCAGCGTCAACGACGCATCAACAGCTCAGTGAAAAAGAGCAACGGGAATCAGGCGTAACGCCCGAACTGGTGCGTGTCTCGGTGGGCCTCGAGCACATTGATGACATCATCGAGGATTTTGAGATCGCTTTGGAAAATGTGAGGACAACGGTTCCGGCATAACGAGGGACGCTGGCCACGCCGCAACGTGCGGGCCACACAGGGGCGCCGTGCCCGAGGATTCAGGGGAAAGGTCTTCGAAATCTTTTCTTTGTTGTTCGAATCCGCGCGGCGCCTCCTGATGTTCTCCGCAAAATACAAGCCGATTCGACTAGCGAATCAACAAGAGCTTCAGCGTTTGGACGAAGTCGTTAGCCTTGAGTCTGCAGAAGTATACTCCGCTAGCAAGGTTTTTCGCGTTGAATGTGAACGAGTATTTGCCGGCAGGGTAGCGGCCATTTGCCAGTACGGCCACTTCTCGACCCAGGATGTCGAAGACGATAAGATGGATGTCGCTGGCTACTGACCACTGAGCACTGACCGCGGTCGTCGGATTGAAGGGGTTCGGGTAGTTTTGATAGAGCCGGAACGTAGGCCGTTCACGCCCGTTCTCCTTCGCGTGCACGGATGTCACAAAATCCGTTTTGACGAAATACACGCGGCCGGGAAACGTCCCTCCAGGGTCGTTCCCCGGGGCGCCCACGATCATTTCCAGTTGTCCGTCCCCATTGAGATCGGTCACGCCCGCGATGGAAGACCCCCACTGGTCAAATGCCGCGTACGCGGGGAAGGGCTTGCTCCTCAGGGTGTCGAGCGAAGCATTGCCGTAATAGAGATAGATTGTCCCGGCACCGTTGTCGTTCAACAGCGAATCGGTGGGCGCGCCGATCAGGAAGTCGTCAAACCCGTCTCCGTCTACATCGCCGATTGCGCAGACCGACATCCCGAATGCTGTCTTCGGTCGTTGTGGGCTGAGGATAAGCTTGGGATTGCTGCTCACCGAATCCGCTCCGGGAAAGATAAGAGCTTTCGCGAGAGGTGTCGGACCTGCACTGACCTCATTGGGATTAACGTCCATGGGTGCCCCGATGAGAAGATCGGTGAAACCGTCTCCGTTGAAGTCCCCGTGGCTGATGGAAGAACCGAACTCATCCGCCCCTCGGTATGTGTAAGGATCGGCAAAAAGACCTGCAAAGTTCTGAGTGCCCAAGGAATCCGTGCCCCGATACACTCTGACTGATCCTGGATCACCAGGATCAAATCCCCAATATTGAGCCACGGCAAAGTCGCAGTAGCCGTCTCCGTTCCAGTCTCCGACTTCAGCTACGGAATAGCCAAAGTCCACGGTTGGGGTTCGAACCCCAAAAACCATGTCTGCTTTCTCGTCAGGGATCCCACCACCCAGATAAATATATGCAGCTCCACACCCTGGAGGAGCGAGTGGACTGTAGGTTCCTTTTCTTGCCCCCACAATAATGTCATCGTAGCCGTCCTTGTTGATGTCTCCCCCTCCCGTAACGGAGCAGCCGAACATCGCTCGAGCCTCGCCGTCAGTCAATATCAGATCGGGAGTCTGTTTCATCGTTGGCCCTCCGAAGAAGATGTAAGCTTTGCCAACGTGATCCTGCACGCTATCCGCAGTCTCCCACCACCAAGTCGGGGCACCCACGATCAGATCGTCGTATCCATCTCCGTTGAAATCACCCGCATTGGCAAGGGAAGATCCAAACATGTCGTATCGCCGGGGTCCGATCAGTAAGAGGTCCGGTTTGCTGGAGAGCTGCTTTCCACCGTAGTAGATGTACACGGCGCCCGACGAGTCTCCGTTGATCCCGGCATACGGCGCTCCGACCACCAGGTCCTTCCATCCATCTCCGTTGAGATCCGCCAGCGCCACCGTCGCACCGAATTGTCCCGCTGGCCAGGTGCCGGAGATTCTGTCCGGGCCTTGTTCCACCGGCTGCGATCCCTTGAACACGCCACTCCCCCATGCTCCAACCCACAGGGTATCATGGGCGTCGAGCGCCAGGGCTCCCATCGATTCATCCGGCAGTCCATCCTTGAGCGGCGACCAAATCTGTCCCAGGTTTGTGGAGGAATACACTCCCTGATAGGTCGCGGCGTAAAGAATGCCGTGGTGATCCGCGACGAGTGCGTGCACGGCAGTCGAAAGGCCTGGAAATCCGGCTTGTTGCCACGTCAAGGCGTTGTCCGATGAGCGGAACACGCCTGAATCGGTACCTGCAAAGACATCGCCGTTTGGATGCACGATCACCGTTTGCACCCGCTCATTGACAAGGCCCGAGGAGCACTTCGTCCACACACTGTCCTGGCCCGTGATGCGATAGACACCGCCTCCATAAGAGCCGGCGAACACATAGCCACCGCGTTTCAGAGCTATGGACAGAATCTCGTCCGTCCCGACACTGGCTTCCAACCAGCTAAGGCCTGCGTCAGTTGATTTGAAGATCGCGCCGTCTGAACCCGCCCAGAGAGCAGTACCAGCAGCCATGGACCAGACATTTTTGTTTTCAAGCGAGGAAGGGAGCCAGGTACTGCCACGGTCGCTCGATTCAAGGAGTCCGTGCCCCGAAGTCCCTGCGAATAGTGTTCCTTTTCTATTGTTCAGAATTACATTCACACTTTCTGTCGTGTTCACCCATGACCAGGTGCCGCTACGTTCAAGGCGAAGCAAACCACTGTCGGCACCACAGTAGACAACATCGTCGTCGTCACATAGGATCGCTTGGACTCGGTTATCAGGACCTCCTGCAGTGTGCCAGTAAGGGGTCTGGCCAAAAGCGAGAGTGACGGGGAGAAGCAAAAACACAAGGGAGGCGTGTAAGGCTAAAGAGGATCGATTCATGATCATCTCCGGGAAATGAGGAGCTACAGGAGCGCTCGTCGATGCAAGAGGTAAGCATCCAGTGTATTCAACTTCCAGATGGAATCGAGCATGCGTGATGACTGCAAAACGGGCGAGTGGTTTTCAGGGGAGAGTTCTTCGAGTAGGAGGAACAAAATACAATCAAGACGATCGGCGAGCTGCATGCGTATCATGCGAATCCTCCCCCATCGGTATTGAAAAGTGGTACACGAGCACTTCGCCTCCATGTCGAAAGATGTGTTTGTGACATTAGGCGAACCGCACAATTCAAAGTACTAAGCATCTTGATTACACACAAATGCGGCGAGGCGTGGACAGATCTTTGTCGACATGCACGAGCATCATCGGGCGAGAATTAACGAAGTGAAGAAAATTCGCGGTCGCAATTGTAGGAATGTTCAGATCACAAAGATTTCAGGCGCTCGAACTCTAATATTTTCGTGGATTGTGGTGGAGACGAGTCAGTAAGAGACAGGGGGGTGGACGATGAACAGATCATCAAATGCGAAGGAGCGCATCGTTGAGATATCCGAGAAGCAAGTGATTCTCCTGCGATGGTCTCAAACAGCCGGCCTCTGGCAACAGATCCCGTAGTAGGTGATGGTCGGCTTAGCTGCCCGTGTGAGTCTCCACCACAAGAATCCAGGATACAGTGGGAAACTATCGACCGTTCAGATAATATTGAATCATCCTCGTCGCTGCCGCATTGATCGGGTTCGTGGATGGCGCGGCTCCTTGATTCGCGGCGACAATGACACCGAAATGTTTTTCCGGAGCTAACCAGGCGATGGCATAGTTGAGGGTATTGCTGCCTGCATGCGTGAGAGTCCTTCCTCCTGAAAGCGCCTGATTCGATACTCCCCATCCCAACGCGTAGAAGCCGCCGCTGTCGTCGGGGACTACTGCGGTCGTCAGCATCGCCGCAGTGGCGGGCTTCAACAGTGTCTGGTGTCCCGCTTCCGCGGCAAGAACCCATCTGATGAATTTCGCCCAACCACCGATCGCCATGTGCAATCTTCCCGCGGGGCCGTAGATCGGGGGGTTATCCGCCTCCGGCGTCGGTTCGACCGGTGTGTGGTTATACTTATGTTGAAGGGGCTGATCTTCCAACCCCGGCGTCCCCATGGGGCCGAACCCCGCCGTTGTGATTCCGAGCGGCCCGAGGATGCGCTCAAACAGCAGATCTTCAAACGGGCGGCCGGTCAACTGTTCGACGATGGCACCTGCTACGATGTATCCCATATTGCTGTAGAGATAATGGCCTCGCGCGGTCACCGGCTGCTGTGTGAGAGCCCAGGCAACAACCACCGCGCGTTCTTCTTTGGGCGTTCCTGCAAGGTACGTCAGCCCCGGGTCGCACATGAAGCCGGCGCTGTGAGAAAGAACATCGCGCACGGTAACATCGCGGTATTCCGACCGCATTGACGCCGCGTGCTGCGGGAAGATCGTCGAGAGCGTTGTTGTCCAGTCCACCAACCCTTGATCGACGAGGACACCGAGCAACATTGCGGTGAATGCCTTCGTCTCCGAACCCAGGTGGAACCGGTCTTCAATCGTGACATTCGTCGACCCGCAATATCTACGACAGCCGACCGCCTGAGCCTCGACGATGGTTTCGTCGGTCACAATCGCCCCTGCGAGGGCGGGGACGTCGAGTGAATACCGGAGCGAATCGAGCAGGTTGGCGAACGGCGATGCGTGAATGACCGGGAGGGGAGGCCGTGATTCCTGACCGAGAAGATAGGATTTTCCGGCGCTGATCCAGAGAGCGGGAAGCAGCGCAATCAGCCGAAGGCGGTTTTTCACTTCACATCCACACGGAAAGAATGACGCCCATAACCAGCAGCGAGATCAGCCAGAACCCGTTGTCCAGCAGCCAGAGTCCCCAGGGTTTCTTTTCGTAAAGTTTCGTGCTCAGCGTCACGGGCGCTATGAAGCCGAGCCACCCGTGGAAGCCTCCCATGAGTCCGCCCGCCACGCCGCCGGTGTGAAAGAACGCGTTCCCGAAAACGATCGAATGGTAGAGCACGAAGCTGAGCACCAGCGATCCGATGAACATCAGGACGATATTCAACGGCGCCGGTTTCATCTCCGTGATGCCGGTGAGCTTCGACCAGGTCTTCGGAAAAATTGCCGCATACCAGATCGTCGCGATAACGTAGTTTGCGATCGCTGCAACAAGGATTGCAAGGAAATTTATATGGACTTCCACGAAAGAGTTCCTTTCAGTGATGAGGGATTCGCACTGTGACGAATTTTAATTGCGCATTTCATGATCAACTTCCCTGCCGGTGGCAACGACAAGCGGAGGGAGGGCCAGGACGTCTTCAACCGTCGACCGAAAATTGACGACGCAGACGCGGATACCGAAGATCCCGTCGACAAGCGCGTTTGACGGATACGCCTTGCCGCTTGCCTGGATGCGGGATAGGATTTCGGTATTCAGCTTATTGAGATACTCGTTCTCGGCTGCCGCCTTCGGACGCAAATCCATCGGAACATATCGAAACGTTGTGATGCTCAGATGGTGGGTCATCGCTTCAATCTCGTGGAAGTCCTTCAGCGCGACGTGAAGGTGACGCGCGATCGCGCAGTCGTCCCGGATCATGCGAACATATCCCTCGCGGCCCGCCTGCCGCAACGCAAGCCAGACTTTTAAGGCTCGAAATCCTCTCGAATTCTGGAGGCCAAGCTCATAGAAATTCGTCAGCTCCTCGTCAGCATGTTCATCAAAGTGGTAGTACTCGGGATGATAGCTGAAGGTTTCGAGGAGCGCCTTTGGGTCCTTGACCAGTGCGCACCCCGCTTCCAGCGGCGCGTAGAGCCATTTATGCGGATCCACGGCGACAGAGTCGGCGAGGTGGAATGCATGAAAGTCGGGTGGGCTTTCAGGGAGGATCGCGGCGAACCCGCCATAGGCGCCGTCGACATGGAACCATAGTCCTTCACGTTTGCAGAGGTTCCCAATCTCTTCAAGCGGGTCTACCGCTCCTGTCCCGACAGTCCCCGCCGTGCCGATGACCAGAAACGGAAGCATTCCTTTTGACCGGTCATCGGCGATTCGCTTCTCGAGCGCAGCGACGTTCATCCGTTGATCGTTGTCGGCCGGTATCCAGGCGACAGCATCGCTGCCAAAACCGAAAAGGTCCGCCGCCTTCTGGATCCACGTATGCGTCTCTGCTGAGCAGTACATCCGTGGAGCCTGACCGTTGGACGGGGCCACACCAGTGGTCCGGACATCCCATGGAATTTTCGCCTTTCGTGCGGCCAGGAAGCAGACGAAATTCGCCATATTGCCGCCGCTTACAAGCAGTCCGCCGCACCCAGGCGCATACCCGATCAGCTCCGCGATCCACCGAACGGTCTGTCGCTCGATTTCGGTAGCGACAGGCGAGAGCGCGTATGCACCGACGTTGGCATTGATAGTTGCAGCCAGCATATCTCCGAGAACGCCGATCGACGCAGGCGAAGAGGTTACATAGCCCCAGAATCGCGGATGTCCGTTGAAAAGCGAATGATCGAAAAGGACTCCGGCGGTTTCCTCCAGCAGCCGTTCCGCTGATGTCCCGAATTGAGGCATGCCGCCGCGCCCGAGAAGGGAGCGGACCTGTTCCGGTGACTCGGCCCGCGTCACGGGATTGGAACGGTCTTGAATCCATGCCAGGTGATCAGCGATGCGGTCGACCAGAACGTGACCAGCGCGGCGGAACTCATCCTGGGATAGTTCGAGCGGAGCATCACGCCTCTCCGGTGATTCCATGGTCTCACTCTCCAATTGTATTACCAACAGTAGGCGGGGGTCGAATGTTTCCGGGAGATCGAACTCCGGGCGTGTCGCCCCTTTCTACGCGTGCGATTGTATCAGGACGACAGTGGTATCATCCGATGTGGGGTGTCCTGCTGTGAAGCGGCAGACATCGTCGAGGATACTCTTTTCGGAAACAGGTGCAAGTGCGAAACACTCGCGTAGGCGGTCCACTCCGTAGAGGTCCTGGCGGGAATTCATCGCCTCGGTAACCCCATCCGAATAAAATACGAGTCGGCTTCCCGGCCGCATGTGCACCGTTCGATCGGAATATGATCCGGCCCGGATGCCTAACGGCAAGCCCGATTCGCTGTCCAGGAACTTCATGTCGGTGCCGTCAAAGAGGAGCGGTGGAAGATGACCGGCGCTCGCGAATGTGACGCTCTTGTTTTGCGGATCGAGGACGGCGTAGATCATCGTGACGAACTTCATCGATGGGAAGTCGCTGAGGAGAACCGTGTTCACACGCTCGAGCACGCGGGCGGGAGACAGGATGGTCTCCGCAACGAGCCGGAGGACGGTCCGGGTGGACGACATCAGGAGTGCCGCGCCCATTCCTTTCCCGGATACATCGGCGAGGACGATGCCCAGCCGATTGTCGGACGTCGGGATGTAATCAAACCAATCCCCGCCGACCTCGAGGCACGGCAGACAGAGTCCAGTGACGTCAAAGCCGGGAGTGGCGGGTGGATTTCCGGGGAAGAGAGCCTGTTGAATCCGTTGCGCTTCCCGCAACTCCTTCGTCATTCGTTCCTTTTCTCTGCGCTCCTGCTGGAACAGGCGTGCATTTTCGATTGCCGTGGCAATGTGCCCTGCAAGGGCTTCCAGGAGTTGGATCCTGCTTGCCGGAAAGCCGTCGATCTCCTTGCTTTGCGCGTTGAACACCCCGATGAGACGGCCCTGCGATCGGAGCGGGATATCGACTTCCGAACGTGTCTGTGAGTCGCTTACCTTGTAGAAGGGATCGGCAGAGACGTCCGGCGCGTAATACGTCTCGCCGGTCGCGCCGACATGCCCGGTCATCCCGTATTCGCCGATCTTGAACCGGTCCCCCTTAATATGCTGATTGAAATCGCCGCCGCAGTCGGCGCCGACGACCAGTTCATTCGATGCATCGTCTTTCAGGAGCACGGCAAGCCGGGAACAACCGAACGTTTGGGAGACGTCGTTGACAATTTCCGTGAGGAGGGCATCGATGTCCAGATTCGCGTTGAGCTTTTGTGCCACGCGTTGGAGGAGGAAGAGGTCGCGGATAAGGGCGCTTGAATCTTCCATGGAAGAATGTCTCGAGTCGGGAAAAGATGGTTGCCTAGGCTGCCTTGTTTTTTATGCTACCCGCTGACCGAAGGATCCTCATCCAGGAGGTACAGCCGGTTGTCCTCCACACGATAGATCAGCGGTGCGACGAGGATTTTCGGGTACCGGAGACGGAGACGTTTCACTTCGCTGAGGATGAAGTCCTTCTCGTTTCCGATTTCGAACATCGGTGCGAAATGGTGAAAGTGCTCCTCCGCCTGTTCCCGGGTCCAGCCGGCGCTCTCCACCAACCCGGCGATGAACGGCTCCTTTCGCGCAATAAGGTTGACCATTCCGCAATTCGTATGCCCGATCAGTGCGATCGAACGCACCCCTCCGACCGCGATGGCGTACGAAACCTTGAACTCGCTGTACCGAAGGTTCGCACCGCCCGTGCGGATGATGAACGCAAAATTGTTCGGGATCTGGAGATGCTTCCGATGATCCATGCACATGCCGATCAACAGCTGGGCATTGGTATAAGCGTCATACGGCCTGCCCAGATTATGATATTCGAAGAGCTGGCCAATGGGTGTCCCGCGATAGGCGACGGGGATTTCGTCGCTGGTTCTCACCGGCAGCAAGCGATGCATGAGATGCTCCGTTAGCGAATCTTGACAACGCCATCCGCCACCCGGGGAAACCGGGAAAGCACCAGCGGGTCGTGGCCGGGGACGATCAAATCGACAGAGGAAACGAGAGACCTCATCCTCTTCAACTGATGAATATAGGATTTCTGATCAAACGTCAATGGGATCGAATACAGTCCTTCCACATTCACATAAAACCAGGAATCATCGGAAGCCAGAAGCACGTTCTCGGATTTTGTCTCCACGAGGAGATCCTGTGATTCGTATGTGTGCTTTGAGCCGATGAAGACGCGAATGCCGGGGATGACTTCAAGGCTGTCCCCGCTGTACAGGACCAATCGACCGTCAAGATTGGCCTGGATGATTTTCGGAACGTCGCGCTTGGTCAGGCCGAGATGATTTGCGTTCTTTTGCCAGGCGTCGCCGACGAAATACGCGAATTCATTCTTCTGCATCCAGATGGTCGCGTTCTTGAACAGGTCGATCCCGTCGATGTGGTCGACATGAGCATGCGTAATAATGACGTCGGTGATTTCGTCCGGCTCCACATTGATCCGGCGGAGGGCGAGGTCCGGCCGTTGATAGTCCACCACCGCTATTCTGCCGGTGGTGCTATCCTTCAGGAAGCCGGTATCGACGAGGATCTTCCGGCCATTATCACCCTTCAGGTACCACACATAATAGGACATGCCGACGCTATCGTTCGACGTCGCGCCGATAGCGATTTCCGGGACCGGAATGCGGGAAGGGGACTTTGCATATTCGATCGCATAGACTTCGTAGACATTGCGCGTTTGGGAATATGCGGATACGGAGAGCAGCACGAAGGGAATGAGAAGGAATCGGGGAAATCCCATGGGGGCTCCTTGTTATGGTTACGTCAGATTTTCGGCCATCGTTCGCATCTGGATCTCGATGATCCGTGAGTTCGCCGACTGGGTGCAGGCAAGAACGACCGCCGCGGCGACATCCTCGGGATCGAGCATCCCGGATTCGGCCACGCCTTTTTCCGTCCGGCCCTTTCCGATGGCAAATTCCGTTTTGACGCCGCCCGGGCACACGACCCCAACCTTGATACCGTGCGGCCTCAACTCCTTGTCGAGTGCCTGCGCAAACCCGACCTGAGCGAATTTTGATGCGCAGTAGACAGCCTCCCCCGCGAACCCGTAGATCCCCGCCATTGACGAGATCATCACAATTGTCCCGGCCCCCTGACGCATCATCGCCGGGACCGCATGCCGAGTGAACAAAAACGTCGAGCGGACGTTCGTGATCATCATCTCGTCGTATTCTGCCGGGCTTGTATCGATGAGGTTTTTATAGTTCCCGACGCCGACGTTGTTGACGAGGATGTCCAACGATCCGAATGATCGAATCGCTGCGGAGACGCATTGTTGCGCCGTTTCGTCGTCTGTGGCGTCGCCGATAACGCTGATTGCCTTGCTGCCTGCTCGCAGCACGGCATCCTCGACCTGTTTCAAGCGCTCAGTCCGCCGGGCAGTGAGGACGAGGTTTGCGCCATTCTCCGCAAGCGCCACCGCGGTAGCTCTCCCAATTCCTGCGCTCGCACCCGTCACAAGGGCGACTTTGCCTGAGAGTTTCTGATCCATAGCTCCTATTCTCGTTTCTTCTTTTTGTTCATCGAATTGATCGGCACTTCCCGATCATCCCTCTGCCTTCTGACCGATCTGCTTCGAAGCCCGGGGGATTAACCGGCCGGTCCTTCCCATGTATTCCCTATAGGCGTCCCCGAACTGACCGATCATCATTTCCTCTTCGGCGGAAACGCGACTGAAATACATAAATGCGACGCCGAGGAAATAGAGGCCTGCGAGGAACCAATTTGCAGTGAGGAAGAAGGTCCCGAAGCAGGAAAGAAAGAATGCTGAATACATCGGGTGACGCACCATGCGATAAGGACCGGATTCGATCAGGGCGTGATCTTCGTGCAGTTCGAGAATTCCGGACCAGTGTTGCCCGAGGACCTGGTGCGCCCACACGAAGAGGGCGAGGTAGATGAGCAGGAGCCCCCCACCAGATGTCCATCGGAGCCCGGATGACAAATCAACGTGGGCGAAGTCAATCCATGTTGTCACAGAATACACAACCAGAAGGAGATAGACCAACGCAAGGATGCGAAAGCCAAGCCTTCCTGCGGAGTTCTCGGCGCCCGAGGCCTTCCGTGTGCGGAGTGCTTTCGTCTGGAAATAACTCCGGATGCCGGTATTCAAAAGCCAAAAGCATGCAAATGCGATTCGGAACGGGGTTTCGAAAGGAAGATCCATCGATGCTCCTTGGAGAAGGTCAGTCGGGAGTGGAGCGTTTTTGATTACCAACGCTGGTGGACATGTTGTCGTACCTGCGTGTCATAGACGGAACGAATGTTTTTCATGCCTTCTTCCGTTATCGGCGGCAAGTCCGCGGCCCCGCAATTCTCCGTTACCTGGGAAGCGCGTTTTCCCCCGGGGATGGTGCACGTGACTTCCGGGAACATGAGAATCCACCGCAAGGCCATTTGCGTCAGGGTCCACCCGTTGGGCACGAGCGGACGCAGGGCTTCCACCGCCTTCAATCCAATCGCATAGTCGATTCCGGAAAATGTCTCCCCGCGATCGAACGCTTCGCCATTCCGATTGAACGCCCGGTGATCGTCCTGTTCAAATGTGGAATCGGGCCGGAACTTCCCGGTCAGGAGGCCGGAGGAAAGGGGGAGCCTGGCAAGGATGCCGACGTTCCGGCGCCGGGCTTCGCTGAAGAAGAGATCGGCCGGTCTCTGACGGAACACATTGAAGATGATCTGGACCGACTGGACCCCGGGGTATTCGATCGCTTTCAGCGCTTCTTCTACCTTCTCGACACTCACGCCATACGCACGAAGTTTACCTGCTGTGACAAGGTCGTCAAGCCAACCGAACACCTCCGGACGATAATAGACTTCCGTCGGCGGGCAATGGAGTTGCAGCAGATCGATCGTATCCGTCTCCAGATTTCTCAGGCTGCGTTCAACAAACCTGGTCAGATTGCCTTGCGAGTAGCCTTCGGTAGTGTGCGGGTTCAATCTCCGTCCGGCTTTCGTCGCGATGTAGAACGGCTCGCGGCGTTCATGTCGCAGGCGCGCCAGGAGTTTTTCGCTTCTCCCGTCGCCGTAGACATCTGCGGTATCGAAGAAATTCACACCGCTGTCAAGAGCCGATCGCAGCGCAGACATCGAATCGTCGTCGCTGACCGTCCCCCATGTTCCGCCGATCGCCCATGCCCCAAAGCTCACGGCGGACACCCGCCACCCGGTGCGGCCTAATTCACGGTAGTTCATTGATTCGTCTGCCTTATCCTGGTTACATCCTTTTTCGAATTCAACTCCGACCTGTCGGCAAACCCAGCCCCGTTAAACACGAGTTCGCAGAGTCGGGTTCTGTCATACCGTGAAATAGACGTCCTTTTTGTCCGGCCATTCGCGAAATGAGAGAACGGTCTCGAACGTCATTCTGGCGATCCCGACTCCAGCGATGCTCTGCGTGAACTCATCTCGGAAGGTTTCGCACTGCACGAAAACCTGACGCAATTCATTCGGGCTGGCACAGGTTCCAGCGAAAAGACACTCCCATGATATCGACGAGAATGATAAAATACAAATCCATCGATTGGTGATTGCGTCTGCACCATCGTTTCTCCCCGGAGCCTATAACGCATCGATCTTCTTGTGAAGAGACTGTTTGTCAGTCCGGGTCTTCGCAAGAGACAACGCACGCTCGAAATTGCTTTTCGCCTTCTGGTTATCGATCCCGGTATAGAGCTCACCGAGGAGCGCGAAGTACAAGTGATTGTCCTCCAGATTCAGCTTCTCCGCTTCATGGATGGCATCTTCCTTGCCATTTGCCTTCGCCAGAGCGTACGTGCGGTTCAAAGCCGCTATCGGCGAGTATTCGATCTGCAATAATTGGTTGTAGAGCTGCAAAATGCTTTCCCACTTTTCGTGCGTGTCTGCTTTTTGGGTATGCCAGTACGCGATTGCTGCTTCGACGTGGTACTTCGAGAGGGTCTTGCCGCGTTGTGCACGCTGCAAGAAATACGCACCTCTGCTGATCAGGTCGGAATTCCACAGCGATGTATCCTGATCGTCGTAAAGCACCAATTCTCCGTTCTTGTCCAGCCGCGCGTCGAACCGCGAGGCATGAAAACACATCAGCGAAAGAAGCGCATTGACCTGCGGCTTGTCTGTTTCGCTGTTTTCGACCAACATTGTGCAGAGCCGCATTGCCTCAAGGCAGAGGTCCTTCCGAAGCGTGGTGTTGTGACTGATAGAATAATACCCTTCGGAAAACAAAAGATAGATCACCATCAACACTGTGGACAAGCGCTCGTCAATCTCCGATGGCTCCGGGAGATCGATCGCAATCCTTTCTTCCCGCAACTTCTCCTTTGCTCGAAACAGTCGTTTGTTGATCGTCTCTTTGTTCGACAGGAATGCGTCGGCGATCTCATCGATGCCGAAACCGCAAAGAATGCGGAGCGCGAGCCCGATTTGCGACTCGACGGGAATAGAGGGATTGCAGATGGCGAACATCATCCTCAGTTGGCTGTCATTGATGCTCTGGGGAGAAAGATCGATGTCAGGCTCTTCGTCGGCCTGGCTGTTGCGAATCTCCGGCGACACCGTTTGTTCGAAGATTTGGTTCCTGTGCAGATGGTTCTTTGCCTTGTTCTTCGCGACCGTATAGAGCCATCCTACGGGGTTTTCAGGAGCTCCCTGAACCGCCCACGTCTGCGCGGCGGTCAAGAACGTCTCGCTGGCGATGTCTTCGGCGGTCTCCACCTGGTCGAATCCGAAACGCTGACACAGGACAGAAACAATTTTCCTGTATTCTGTCCGGAAGAGATGCGGTATGATTTCTCCGTTGTGCATGCGTCACGATTTTAAGTCGGCGGACGCCCCCCGCACAAGTTTGCGGACCTCGACGCTGTTACCTTCCCCCTGAAGGACCGGACAGCCCTTCGCGAATTCCACGGCTTCGTCGACCGAGGCAGCTTTCACGATGATGTAGCCGCCGATGGTCTCCTTGATCTCACCAAACGGTCCATTCGTGACGACGTTGTGCGGTCTAACCACTCTGGCATCATCAAACGGCAATCCGTTTCCGCCGCCGAACTTGTTTTGGGCGGCGATACTTCCGATCCAGTCCATCGTTTGCTTCATCCAGATTTGAATTTGTTCCGGCGAAGCAATCTTGTGTCCGTCCTGGTGTCTGAAAATCAACATGAACTCTTCCATTCTCATTTCCTTTCTCGGTGAAAAATCAAATCGCTGGTTCGATGGACTTACGAGGTTCTTCCCTGAAGCGCCCCCCGCATCAATCGGGTATAGCTTCAGGCGCAACTCAGGAATCTGTCATCACCTCCTAGGTGACACGCCCGAAGAGCGAAATGTTCCCGGATTTGACCCCTCCGACGGCATAGGCGTGTTCTTCCGCGTCTTGCTTGTGCCAATTTGGATCGCCGGCCGGTCCCGCACAGTACCCATTGAGCGTAACAAACGTGGATGAAGTGAGTTTTACCATTATTCCTCCGTGATTGTGGTTCAATATCACAACAACCGGGATTCGCAGGATTGGACATTGCGGCGAGGGATGAATCGTGGAGAATAGGGGAAAGGGGACAGGGAACAGGGAACAGGGGACAGGGGACAAGAGACGGGGGACAGGGAACAGGGAACAGGGGACAGGGAATACCCGGGTGCCGGACAAGCGTGAGGCGCAAATGGGATACCGTCTGCTATTCAGACGTGAAGGTGATGCGAATTGAGCGCGCGTTCATCGTCACGATTCACATCGGTCATGATGGCTGCTTCGGCTGGGGAAGCGGGTCATAGAGTGCTCGACAAAGCATTTCGGTGGAGTTCCCATGTAATGCGAGGAGCGCAGAGACGTTTGTCAGGAGGATGATTCCGACGCGGCATTTTCGCTCGAAGATGATTCCGGAAGTATAGCCACCTGTAGCCCCGAATGCTCCTACATGGTGCAGCCCGCGATCGCCATAGGTGCCCCATCCAAGTCCCCCGGTAAAATGACTATCGTAGTCCTTCATCGACTTTTGAGCCAATGCGAAGTAGGTTGTGTCGGTCAAATTTGCCCGGAGGTATTTCACAAGATCCTTCACCGAAGATTTCACGCCACCTGCGCTTGCCAGAGGCCCACAATCGCCGACGTCAAATGGGAGGGGCCGTCCATCGGGGTCTCGTCCCCGGACCATCATACGCGCTCGCTCGGGGGTGAGCTCCACAAACGTCTGTTGCATGCCAAGAGGTGCACACACCGATTCGGCCAGAAGCGTCTCGTACGACTTTCCTGTCATCGCCGTGAGGATGGTTCCCAGCACCCCGAAACCGAGGTTTGAATAGGTCCGCTGTTCACCGGGTGTTGAATGGAGAACCATGTGGGTCGACAGGTATCCGTAGAGTTTTTCCGTGGTGTAATATCGATACGGGCTCAAGGGGTCGAATGCGTGAGTCGAATCGGATTTTACGTTGTCCGGCTCGAACGGAATCCCGGACGTATGGGTCGCAAGGTCTACGAGAGTGATCTCTTTGCCATTGAGTGAGCTTTGGTGCAAACGAACGGGGAGAAGGTTTTTGATGGGCTCATGAACATTGACTTTCCCGTGATAAACGAGATCTGCCAGCATGGTACCGGTGAACGTTTTGGTGATCGAGCCGATTTCGAATACGCTGTCAGAGTTGTTGAGATAGAAAAGGGAATCGTTCCAGCGTCGGACGCCGACGTATTTTTCAGAATCGCCGGTAATGATGCAAAGGGAAAGCTGCGTACCGTTCGGACAATGTCGGGCGTACGTGTACACGATCTCCGCCTGCGAAGAGTCAAGCGTGTTCCAGGCCGTCGTCGCAGGCAATCGTTCAATCTTTCCGGGGCCAAACGGCGAGCAGGAAATCCCAATGAAGAGGAAGAGAATAGGCGGGAGGAGCCTCATTCGTAGAGCTCTCGGTTGTTGATGAGGATTTATGCAGCCGGGATCTGCCCCGGGGTTTCGGAACGGTTGGACATGGTATCCAAGCCGTCAGCGACCGTTTCGCTGCCCTTCGAAATCGTCTCTAAGAATGTACTGGAATTCCTTCACATGTAATAGCGTCGCGCTCAGCCGGCCTCACCCTCGGAAATCACCGGGCGCACTTCGATCGATCCGCCCATCGTGAGGTTTGGACATCCTTTTGTCAATGCGACGGCTTCTTCAAGGCTGTTGGCCTTCACGAACATGTACCCGACGAGCGCTTCTTTCACTTCGACAAATGGCCCGTCGGTTATGGGGCCCGACGGTTTTGCGACCTTGCCGGCGGTCCCAAGGCGTTTCCCTGTGCTGCCGAGCTTGTTCTGCGCAGCGATACTTCCTACCCAATCCTGCCACGCTTTCCACAACGCCTGCATCGTTTCGGGGGATTGCAGTTCGGCCTCTCGCGAGAGATCCAGTCGGAACACGAACATGAATTCCTTCATTGTTTTGCCTCCTGTGGGTCAATATGTGTCTGAAAACATGGGTTATGCTCTTATAACAATCTGAAGTGCCGGAATTGGACAAATGGGATGGGGCAATGGGGAGATGGACAGCTGGGGGGAATTTGAGCCTTTGTGCCATAGGGATTTTCGGACGAAATCGCTATCGTGTTTATACGCGGCATCAGGCAGCTCATATGAAACGTCGAGCGGATAGGAAATGGATACGTCGAACGAGTCGTTAACGAGAGAATCACAAGAACGGATTTCTCACCTCGAAGGAATTGCGCGTGCGCTCGAGCCTTCACCGGAGGAGCGGTACAATGTTACCAAGCGAAGCATTGACTACCTGGAATCCTTCATCGATGGACTTCCAGCCGCGAAAGCGTATATCGCCGGCGAGTGTGCCCGACTTCGGTCGTTGAGGATCGAAGAAAACGGAAAATCCTTTGAAGCCCTCCTGGATATCCTTCGCACGGAAGTCAATACAGTGGGGATCAACTCCTCGTCGGGCGCCGGCTTTGCGTACATCCCCGGAGGGGGACTCTGGTCCAGCGCGATCGGGGATATGCTCGCTGCCGCCACGAACCGGTATGCGGGGGTTTATTTCTCGAGCCCGGGCTCAGTGATCATCGAGAATCAAATGATTCGCTGGCTCTGCGCATTGGTCGGCTACCCGGCAACCGCACATGGCAATCTCAGCTCCGGCGGATCGATCGCCAACTTGATAGCGATTCAAACAGCACGCGATGCTGCGATGATCGATTCCACGAACGTCAAGTCTTCTGTCATCTACACCACCGCGCATGTTCATCACTGCGTGCACAAAGCCCTGCACATGACCGGGCTGGGCGAAGCGATCCATCGCATTGTTCGGATGAATTCGCGTTATCAGATGGAAGCGGCGGCGTTGAAGGAACTGCTCACGCGTGACATCGCGGATGGCCTTCATCCCTTCCTGGTCATTGCCACGGCCGGAACAACGGACGCCGGTGCGATCGATCCGCTCGAAGAAATCGCAGACCTTTCCGTCAAGCACCATTTATGGTTTCATGTTGATGCGGCATACGGCGGGTTCTTCCTGCTCGTCGATGCGCTCAAGGACAAGTTCAAAGGGATCGAGCGTTCTGACTCGGTCGTCTTGGATCCACACAAAGGAATGTTCCTTCCGTTCGGGACGGGAGTTGTCCTGGTGAAGGATTCGGCAAATCTTCTGAGGTCGTATTCTAAGGGCGCGGCATACATGCAGGATGCACTCGGGTTCGAGGAAATCAGTCCCGCCGACGTGAGCCCCGAGCTGAGCAAACATTTCCGCGGCCTGCGCATGTGGCTCCCGTTGCATCTCCATGGCGTTGCGCCCTTCAGGGCGAACCTCGAAGAAAAGTTCCTGCTGTGCCGCCGATTCTATGAAGGAGTCAAAAGGCTCGGTTTCGAAACGGGTCCTGAGCCTGAGCTCTCCGTGGCGCTCTTTCGCTATCCAGCGAGGAGCAGAGAGGAATTCAACCGGAAATTCCTCTCTGCGCTTCAGGCGGACGGAAGGTGCCTTTTCTCGTCGACAGAGATCGATGGGGAGTTCTGGATCCGATGCGCCGTGCTAAACTTCAGGTCGCACAGCCGGGAAATCGCGCTGGCGCTGGAGGTCATCGGGGAGGTTCTCGATACGCTGAGGATGCCATAGACTTCCCGCAAACCGCGCATTCACGCCCTGCGGGTGATCGCGGATTCGGCTAAGGAGGGAAACAGGAAAGGTACGATCGTTCTCGGCTACACGGACGGTGGCCGCATCAAATGAAGAATTTCTCCGATGGCCACAATTTCTGAAACGTCGTGTTCATGCCCCTGCAAACAAAGATCATCCTCCCATTTTCGAAGGGCATGCAGTAATGCGCGTTCGTTGTGGCAACCAGCTCCACTGATTTGTATCGGCGGCGAAGGTCGGACAAATTGTCCTCCAGCGTCCTGCTGTTGCCGATGATGATCGCGATGTCTCCTGTTCGTTCCCCGGGTCCCCAGAGCCAGTAGTTATTGTGCGCGCAGCGGGCGCCGGGGAGTCCATACGCTTTTCCGAAAAGGTCAATCGCGCCCGCCTCGCCGTAGTTTCGGACGAAAATGAAACAGCGCGACTGTTCTTCCGGGGTCAGCGTTCGATACGCGGTAGCAACTGAATCAACCATTTCCCTCCAGCCGAATTGATCGGCGTAATACTGCGGCAACTCTCCCACTGAGGATCTCTCCTCCGCGTGCGGCGTCAGACCGAGGCGATACTCATACTTGATGAATTGATCGACAGGAAGCACAGGAAGGGCAAACGGGAGGATCACAATCGCGATGAGGGCCAGAAGTCCGGGATAGACAGGTCTGAGCCAATGCCATGCTCTCTTTTGAACAATCTGCTCGAAAAGAACTGCACCTCCCGCAAGGAAGATCGGATAGATGGCGGACAGATAGTAGACCTTCGCATGACCGGCCACCATGACGATAAAAACCACGGGATACATCCAGGCGAGCGTTCGGTATCGCCCTCCGTCCTGCCTGGCGAAGAAGTAGATTCCGCCGAGCCACAGCGGCGCATTAAGAACATTCATATCCTTGATTTGTCCCAGAAGGAAATCAACGACGCCCAGGTTGATGTTCTTGTTCTCGCTGGCATTGCGCATAAATTCAAGCGACGGGAAGCCATTCGCGATTTCCCAGACGACATGGGGGAGAAACACGACCGCTGTAATTGCCGCCCCCATCCAGAACCATTTCCCTGCGAGCTGCCGGCGTTGGCGTGTGAGGATCAACCCTGCCACCAGACCGATGATACTGAAACCGACCGAGTACTTGTTCAACAGTCCAAGTCCAACGACCAAACCGTACATCAACCAGAGCCTGGGTTTGTCGTCATGGAGAATGATGATCACAACAAAACCGGCAAGAGTCCAAAACAGGACGTCAAACGGATTCATCGAGAAGATTTTGCCATGGCCGATAAGTCCGTGGGCCGCGACGACCGAGAGCGCCGCCATGCCTTGGGCGAACTTCCCACCCCCGAGTTTGCGGGACATCAAAGCCGCCAGAAGGACAACGACAGCGCCCACAACGGCCGGCAACAACCGCAACGCGTGAAGGGAATCGCCGAGGAGCATGCGATTGACCCAGAGAATGGCGATCGAGAGCGGTGGTTGGTCGACGTATCCCCAGGCGAGATGATTGCTGCAGGCGATATAATAGAGTTCATCCCGGAAATAGCCGTAGCTCCCGGCAAACCAGACCTGCAGGATGAACTGCAAAAGCGCAAGGGAAAATGGGACTGTGAGATCGGACCTGAGGATACCTTTGATCTCTGTATTGTTCGGCATATGGTTCCACGTTCATTGTGTGAAATGCGCATCAGCCGTTGTTGGAGGGAAACCGTTGATGTCCAGCAACAAAGAGAGTCAGGGCTATTCTTTTGTGAGGATGTAATTATTGCTGAAGTTGTCTCTTCGCACCACATAGCCGTGTTTGAGTTCCAAGGTCCAGCCGTCACCGGTCACCTTCTCTTCACCGATCGTTATCGGCACACTCAGGGAGATTTTGTTCCAGTTCGAACTCATCAGAGCCCCATTCGTCGCGGTCAGGATCCCCCAGTTGTCCGTGACACGAAGAGTCGGATAAACGGTCCCGGCTCCCTTCAGCGGCATGATATTCCGTGGATCGAAGGAGATACTCATGTTCTTGAGCGGGATCTCCAGGTGGGAGCGATCGATGAACTTTCCCTTGTACTCTGCAAAGAGCGCTGCGATCTTTGCCTCGCGGACACCTTCCTCCGCAATGATCGTTGATGCGCCGTACTGTTCACCGATCCGGGCAACCGTACCCGGCAAATCTCCGGGAAGGTGAATATCAAACTCCTTGATAAAGAAATCGGCCAGGTTGGTCGAGGGGGTAATCTGCCTGTTCCACGAGGGCTTTGACTGTCGAAGGAGGTAACCATAGAGCGGGATGGTCTGGTAGGCAAACGATCGCACGAACGTCGGGTTTCCGAGGAACGCGGCCAAGGAGTTGACAAAATGCGACTGCATTTGATCCGCCGTGCGTCCACTCACGATAATCCCTGTGTATTCTGCCATTCCCTCGTTCAGTTCCAGCAGATTCTCGGTCGAGTCGGCACCGCGGTACAGGGAGGTGCGGTACCGTCGGAACGTCAGAGCGTGGGTCACATGCGCTCGCATTTCCTCGGGCGCGCTTGCGAGGAGAGCCGCCTTGAGAGCTTCAAGCTCCAGCCGCAGGGAGATGCGGCCTTCCTTTTGGTCGAGTTCATTGCTCAGGGGGTTTGAGAGTTTGAATCCGAGGCGTGGCTGGGCCCGATGAAAAAGTTCATGCGCGAGGAGATTGACTCTGTCCGCTTCGCTGTCAGGTAGCGGGAGGACAACCATCGCCCAGTCTTCGCCGCTCCAGCGAAGCGACGTGTTGGCGAAGTTCACCGTCTTCGGCAGATATCCAGTATAGATCCCTCCATCATTCTTCAGCGCGCCCGACGAATCCGGAAAATTCGCAAAGATCGCGCCATCATGGGGTCGTACAAGAAGCAGGGGCGCATAAAGGTCGTACCCCCAGAGGTCTTTGTGCGCCGCAGCGGCAGTTTTGATTTCACCGAAATAGGTAGAGGCGGTATCTCTGAAGTCCCTCTGTTGCCCGAATGATACCGAGCAAGAAAGAAAAGAGACGGTCAACAAGAATCTTGTGAGCATCGATATGTCCTGGGAGACTGTGGATAGAACGTATTCCCTTGTTATCCCCACGCATCCTGCGCCATCGACAATCCTTCAATCACGGCACGTGAGATGTCAGCAGGGATGAGAAAGTGGAGCTGGATCGCCGCAAGAAGGCCTTCTACCGATTTGAGGTCGACGTTCCGGGAAACGCCTCCAGCAAATTCGATCATTGAAAGATTATGAATTATCGCCGAATGTTCGAGCCCGAATTTTGTGAGGAGGACGCCGTTCATGAACGCCGAGCTCTGCCGGTACGAGTCGGCGATGACGTTCCCGAATTCCTCGATGCGTCTCGGCGTGGGGTTTACGACGTACCCGTGTCGGGCTGCGCCATTCCGGTAGAGCGTGAGCCGCGACCGTCCGGTTGCATCCTTCGGACTCAGAACATATCGATCGGACCCGAAGGTAACGGCATAGTCGGCTGAGAGATCCCGGGGAAGAGGATCCAGGAACGGCGCGGCATAGCCAACATCCACGATATACTCTCTCCGCTTAATCGTGACAATGCTAACGACATGAACATCGGGCTTGCTCATATCGGCGCCGCACAGGACAACGTCGTACCCCAAGCAAGCAAGGAGCTGTGACAGATAGTAGTTGGTGGCATAGCAGGTTCCGCCGAAATGATACTCTTCGATGCCGCCGAGGTATTGAGTGACGTCCGGGAGCTCCCGTACGCCGGACTTCTTCAGGAAATAGAGCTTCGAGATGTTCTCAAACGGAACTTGGGCCAGATGCGCCCGGACTATCCGGGTGAGGGAGTCGAGGCTTGGATCGCTGATGGGGACGCCAAGCAGGCTGAGATATCGCGCAACATCATTTTGACTGAGGCCCATACTCGCTTCCCTTTCAGATCGTTTCCTCAGAGAGCTCTCGAAGTGACAGGAGCTGTTTGCGCATCATCACCAAATACCCCCACGGGAGAAACTCAATGTCCCTGTCGACCGGTGCCAGGTGAGTATCTCCCCTGCAATCACACCAGTACTTTCTCGAAGCAGACACTATTGTCTACGTTGGCATACTGGCCGTAATTTTGAACGCGCTGATATCCGCTTTTCCTGTACAGCGCTATGGCTTCCGGTTGTTTTTTCCCGGTCTCAAGGATACATCGTGTATACGAGAGTTCCATGGCCCAATGTTCCAACGCAGAGAGGATTTTCGAAGCGATTCCCTTGTTCCTGTTTTCAGGCGGCACATACATTCGCTTGATTTCCATGGTTTTGGCGTCGTACTCCTTGATCGCCCCGCAACCCACCGGCGTCGCATTCTCATATGCGACCACGACATATTTGATCCTGTCGATCGTATTGAATTGCGCGTAAAAGGCGTGGTCGTCGCCATCCCGTTTTGCCAGTTCCGCGTCAAGGAATCGCACAAGGTCCACAAAGTCCTTGTGGTCTGAACTGGCCCTGACGATCGTTATCATCGGGAGCTCCTTCCTAAAATACTCCAGGGATCAGTCGTTTGGTGGATGAGCAGTACTCGGCATATTCGGCACCGAATGCGTCTGTGAGGACTCGCTCTTCCACCCGAATTCTGTATAGAAATGCAAGACATACTGGAACAAAAACGACGACCACGCTAAGATAGTTCGAGAAGCAAAGCCCGAGCCCGAGAAACGAGAGCAGACTCCCGGCGTATGCCGGATGGCGGATAGTCCGATAGATGCCGGTCCTGATGATACGATGACCTTCGGCGATCGAGACGTCGACGGTAAATTGACGCTTCAGGGAAAAGATGGCGATCCATCGAAGGAGTAGGCCGCCGACAATTAGGATCAGCCCGAGAGGAGGTAACAGTTTCGTTCCAAAACCGATGTACCCGATCGATTGAAGGCCGAGAACGACGCCGAGGTTGACCGCAATCGCAATCGTAATCCACAAAACCCGGAGCGAATTCTTGTCATGGCTCACACCGGTCGATGCGGAGTGTTTCGTCCGGGCAAGGATTATTTCCGAGCCAACCCAGAGGACAGAGACGACAATGACGAGGAAGCCTGATTCCATTCTATATCACGAGGTCTAGTTTCACCCGTGCTTTGATCAGTTTCTTTACGAGGGCCACCGGGAGTTTCCCCTCCAGGGGAAATTGAACGGTCGCCGTTGCCGTTTTGAACTCATTTCGACCTCGATTTCGTCGCGGATTGGAATACCTCGTTTGCCGTCTCCGGACTCTCCCGCTGGAGCAGGCGGGAGGGTTCTACTTGCTTGCCGATCCTGCAGTGTCCTTACGGTTCTTCTTTCGCACTGCCAACGCCAGAATAAGAAAGACAGCCCCGACACTGATGAAAACCGTAGGTCGCGCCGAATTCATGGCCGCGATGAAACTGAGAAGAGCCACGACAATAAAGGCGTAGCCTGACTGAAAGAATCGTCGCATAGTACCCTCCGGATAACGTCATGCAAGGACAGCGGATTGATCGGCGGAGAACAGTCTGCAGGTCTTGCGTTGCATACGTCGTGTTCCCCAAGGATAGTCAAGAACATCCACACAACGCCGACGGAAGTAGTGACAAGCATTTGCACTAGATCAATTCTCCGGACCCCTCATCACTAATCCATTCGCTCGTCGAGAAACGCAAAACATAGCAGTAGAGATAAAACGTGAGGAGCGGCAGAAGATGGAGGCCTGTGTCCAGGACAATGTTGCCAGTTGAGACAAATGCCAGAGCGGTCGGGATGCCAACCATGATTGCAAAGGCAAGGATCCATCCGCGTTTGCCGTTCCGATAGAGGACATAGAGCAAATAAGGTGCGAACAGGACAGCAAGGACGATCAACAGGAGCATAATTGGAAGGAGGGGTACGAAGATGCCGCCCCCATACAGGAGAATGGTATAGCGATTGTAGGAAAGCCAATAGTGCAGCCGTCGAAGCAGGGCGAAGTCAAAGTCCATCTTGCCCCCATGGAGCCTCTCGCGTTGAGTGCCCGAGAGTGATGGCCCGGGCCGATTGGAAGAGTTACTTGGGGTCGTCAACGATTAGGTCGAAGCGTTTCTTGGAGGAAGGTTCGCCGTGTTACGCAATCATTGACGTCGAATGACAAACGAAGCATTCCATACACTCCTGTTTCAACTCACCCCGCCCGACCTTCTTTGTGATGTCAGCGCGGGTTGGATGACCGTTGTTCGCGAAGTACTACGCGCTGGCTTTCTTTATCGTGGCTTGCTTGATCAGACCGACAATCGCCATGAGGATCGCCCCTCCCACGCCACCGCCGGCAATACAGCCGATGATGCTCGCGCTGAGCGCCAAGTCCGCCACCCAGGATCCCTGCGATGGAGTTGCTGATCGTGCCAAGGGAAATGTCCTTCTTCACCGCCCCTGCGACGTTTCCTCCAACAGCACCGCTTATCTATTGAAGACTGATCGCTAAGGTGCCTTGCATGGTATGGTTCCTTTCTTTGTGGGTGTAGGGTGATCCCTCCCATGCGAAAGCATTTTGCTCAACGGGGTTCGACGATATCAGAAGATGTACCCCGCCACAAAGCAGAACTCTCCTCCGTTATAGTTCTTCCTTCCTCCGACGTCGTTCTTGAAGTCCGCCATGAAATGATATCCAAGATCGGCACCGAGATTGAAGTGATTGCCGACCAGGAAGTCGATTCCGGCTCCGAGCCTTCCGCCGATTGCAGTTTCGACGTGCGATTGCTGCGATAAGGCCGTGCTGGCCGCTTCGGCGCCAAAGTACGGCCCCACTCCGACTGAGAGGAATGGGCGAATATTCTCGGAGGGCGCCGGTTCGGGAACATAGAAGCGAACACCAAGGAGCACCGGGATAACCGCGCTTGATCGTTGAATGGATCCGGACAAGTTCACTGTGGAGCTTGCTTCCGCAGAACGGAGGCCCCCGGTCAAGGTCAAGGCGAGATGCTCCCGTAGCCAATAGGCATACCCCAGACTGCCTGTGAATCCACTCGTCCCGGCTTCAGTCCGAATCGCGCCGGTTCCGACCGTTGTCGAAGCGCTCGCGCCTCCCCAGAACCCAAGGTTTATCTCAATGGCCGATCTGCCGTTGAGAGAGAGGTCCTGAGCTATCGCCACAGAACCGATCATGAGAAAGAGAAGAACGAGTATGGGAATACGGGTCGATTTCGTCATGGTTGTCCTCTCTGGATGATTTCTCAATGGAGCTTTCAGCGTTGGCATTCATCGGCCTCGATCGAGTTACGTATTCTTCGAGAAGATTCGTCAACAACGGGCGATGAACCCGGGGAATATGGGCTATGCTCCTTCTGGAGCCTTCCCAAGGATGTCGATGAGGTGATGATGAAAGGAATGAAATGAATATAGTCAGCGTAACAGCGATTGTCAAAAGAGGTCTGGCAAGATGCGCGGATTATCTGATAATAGGGTGGTTGGCGATGCAAGCCAGATCGCCCTCCCGATCGAAGATCGAGTCGAGGTCTCTTCTGATAGTCCTCCAAATCTCAAAGTCCCTCTCGCCGGGAACCCGTTGCGTAACCGTTTGGTTACATAAGAATCATGCCCCACGACATCTTCCATGCCATTGCCGACCCGAACAGACGGGCAATTCTGGGCCTTCTGGCGCAGGAGAAACTGACACTCAACGGCGTCGCCGAACACTTCAGAATCAGCCGGCCCGCTGTCTCAAAACACGTGAAAATCCTCTCTGAATGCGGACTGATCGTCGTCCGACAACAGGGAAGGGAGCGAATCTGCGAGGCAAGACCGGAGAAGCTGAACGAGGTTTCCGCTTGGGTTGAACATTACCGTACCCTCTGGGCGGAGCGACTCGACGCGCTTGGAACGTACCTCGAAGGTGTCCAACAGGAGATGCGGACATCCCGACACACAAAAAAGGGGACAAAGAAACGATCGGGGAAATAGCGGTATCAGTCATCAAACGGAGGAGGAGACATGAAAAGTGTGCCAGTCGTCGTCGAACGGCAATACAATGCGTCTATCGCGCAGGTCTGGTCGGCCCTCACGGAAGTTGACCGGATGAAGAAATGGTACTTTGATGTTTCGGATTTCAAGCCGGTAGTGGGCTTTGAGTTTCACTTCACGGGCGGAACCGACAAAAAGAAATTCCTCCACCTCTGCAAAGTGACTGAAATGATCCCCGGGAAAAAAATTGCGTACAGCTGGCACTATGACGGATACCCCGGCATGTCCTATGTCTCGTTCGAGTTGTTCGACCAGGGCAAGCAAACCCGGGTGAAGGTCACCCACACCGGTCTCGAGACATTCCCGCAGGACACCGGTGACTTTGCCCGGGAGAACTTTGCGGCAGGGTGGACGGCTATCCTGGACGAGATGCTGAGGAAGTACGTCGAGGGGTCGGCAACGAGTATAAAGTAAGAAGTATGCAGTAAGCAGAAAGATGGTGCTCGCCTCTAGGAGTCTCAAGGTCCGGCAGTCTCAGAGTCTTACCTCCTTTTGAGGTTTTCAACGGACGACGGCTGCCGCGGCCGGTAATCGGACTTGACGAGCGCTACCGGTAATGAAGACTGTCGATGGTGCTCCCCAGGTTCACTCGCGGATCATCAATCTCGATGCGGTTCCATTTTTCCGTGAATATCCCGGGGTCGTGCAAGTTCGCGCCTCGAAGGTTGGGCTTGAACAAGCCTGCGATGGCAAAATCGTTGACAGCGTCGCGAAAGGCGAGCGTGCCGACCGGTCGTGCCCAACGGCGCTCTTTCCAGACAGTCAGCGGGCTCGAAAGCTCACGAGCCGTCAGGATCACGGCCGACCGGAATGCTTTGCGGCGTGCGATCGGCTCGTTCGAAGACATCGCGGCAATGAACACTCCCCCGGATGACTGGTGACGATTCACCCCGTCGAAGTGCCCTTTTGTCAACGACAGGAAAAAGTCCGGCGGCTCCTGCTCGCAGAGGGTCCATGAGGGCGCCCACGCCTCCATGGAGAGGAATCTCCAATGCGGCGATTCGTCGGCGTTCAGCGGAGAGCCGTGAGACCAACGTTGGTGCGACAGGTCATCCCAGTTCAGCTTTCCGAACCGCACGACTTTGCGCGTTTGCTCGAGAATCTGTGTGGAACGTAATGATGCCTTCCCCCGAGACGAAATGGCAAAGGGCTCGAGAATCGCAGCGGCTCGGGACCACTGCTGCCAGTGCCAGGGAGACGGTTGATCGGGATCGCACATGACAACATAGACATCGAAATTGCGGGAAACGAACGGCACAGTGCCTCCGTAGTATGACCAACAAAGGAGAACGGCGGGATGGGAAGGACAATGTAGGAAGAAGAAGGAGACACGGGGCCTGCATGCTATTCCCTTGCGTCACATCTAATATACGTATATACTCGTTGCACCACCAATTCTGGAGATTTTCTTCTCAACAATCGTGAAAATCATTGGCGGAGACAACGCTGGTCTTGAGGGGAATTGCATTCTGCAAATTGCCGAAAGCGGACATCAGGGCGCACTCTCATCCTTTCAAACAGCCGGACGCAAATTTTCCATTGCAAGGTGCAATTCTGAAGGAATAGCACCGCCGAATTCAGCGCAGTTTGGGGAGTGTTTCCAGGCACATGATTTGCACTCTCTTTGACAATCATTATCCTCGCATCGCATCAGGATTCTTACTGTTCTTCAATTCGTCTCCATCGATTCCGCAAAAAGGACAATCCTGAGACCGAAGCTTCTCTTTGAGCCGTCGCGATTGGTATTCGTCTTTCCTTCGTGGAGGGTCCAATGCTTCGCCGGTTCCCTATTGTTTTTCTTCTCTTCCTTTCAGTCGAGGCCATTGCGCAGACCGATCCCGGTCGCATCATCAAAGGCGTCGTTCGGGATTCTGCGACGGGACGTCCCATCGAGTCCGTGAATGTCTTTCTCGCCTCCACGTCCTACGGAACAGGGTCAGACCGTGATGGGAACTACAGGCTCACGGGTCTGCCCCGTGGGCCATTCACCCTCATCTTTTCTCGTGTCGGCTATGTGTTGAAGACGGTTGCACTTGAGATCGGCCGAACCGATTCGATCGTCCGGAATGCATCGCTTTCTCCGCAGCTGATCACGCTGGGCGACGTCGAGGTTTCCGGCGTGGATGCCCTCGAGTGGCATCGGAACTATGGAGTCTTCACCCGGATCCTCCTCGGCGAAGGTCCGAACGCGGGCGAGTGCGAGATCACGAATCCCGATGTCCTGATGTTTCATACAGACTCTACCTCGGACGTCCTCCGGGCAAGTGCCTCTCGGCCCATCCACATCACGAACAAAGGACTCGGATATGACCTGGAGGTTTCGCTTTCGGAATTCCATTGGAACACCGAGAGCGACTACGGCTATTTTCTCGTGTACCCCTTGTTTCATCCCCTCAATCCTGCTGATAGTGTAGAGGCCATGCGATGGGAAGAGAACAGGAAGAAAGCCTACGATGGGTCCCTCCAGCATTTCCTCCGCTCACTGATTCAACGAAGGATCAAAGAAGAGGAATATGTCGTCCGAAAGGGCTGGCTGGTTGATCTGCAATCGGGGACGGGTAAGTATGTTTATCCCGAGGAAATCCGACTTGAACCGGTTGCTGGATCTTCGATGTGGCGATGGACCTTTGACGACTGGCTGAGCGTCAATCGGGAGAACGAAAGCAGTGTTCGCGTCAGCTACCTCCAGGTCGAACATCATGGAGCGCTCATCGATCAGAATGGCATCGTCGAGGATCCGCTCACCGTCCGGCTGCTCGGGCGTTGGGCAAAGGAGCGCGTCAGCGAAATGCTGCCGTTCGAAGCAATGCGACACCCATTCTAAATTCCCGGCGCAACAGCTTGATCTTTCGAACATCTCGCCCGGGAAGTACACTCTCCGCGTCGAACTGTCCGATCGACTGAGGGTGCAGACCGCGGTGAGGACGAGAGCGATCGAGATTATTCGGTGAGAAAAGGAGGGGGAAAGGAACGGTACAAACTGTGAGAGTCTCAGCGCCTGGAAGGATCTGTCTTTTCGGGGAGCATCAGGACTATCTTCGATTGCCGGTCGTGGCCTGCGCCATTTCTTTGCGTATTGCGATTGAAGGCCGGCGGTCTCCGGGGAAAGAAGCGCTGATTCACCTGCCCAATATTGCGTCGGAGGAGACGTTTCCTCTCGGACCCCAGTTGACGTATACGAGACAACGGGACTATCTCCGCAGCTCCGTCAACGTCCTTCTTCAGCATGGCTATACATTCCCCTCAGGGATCGAGGCCACGGTTCGTGGGAGCATTCCCATCAATGCCGGGACTTCCAGTTCCTCGGCGTTGGTCGTCGCGTGGATCGCTCTCCTGCAGAAGCTGAGCGGGCAGGCGCATTTCTCGAAGCCGGAGGAAATCGCACGAATGGCGCACGAAGCCGAGGTCCTGGAATTCGGAGAACCGGGGGGAATGATGGATCATTTTTCATCGGCGGTGGGTGGCGTTCTTGCGATCGATTTCGCCCCCGCGATCGCCCTCGAGCCCGTGAACGCATCCCTCGGGACATTCGTTCTCGGAGACTCCCGTGAGCCAAAAGATACAACTGAAATCCTGTCCCGGGTGAAGAACCAGGTGCTTCAAATCTCCGCGGACTTGCACCGTCGATTTCCTGATTTCTCGCTGCATACTGTCGCCGAAAGTGACCTCGGCGCATTCAAGAACCATCTCACGCCGGAACAGTCGAACCTCCTTCGCGGGACGATTCAGAACCGGGAGCTGACAGGACTCGCGAGAATTGAATTGACTAACTCTTCCTTGCGGCACCGGCATATTGGAGAGCTCTTGAGTAAGCACCACGCTGTGTTGCGCGATGTTCTTCGCATATCGACGCCAAAGATCGACCGTATGCTGGCCGCAGCGATTGCCGCAGGGGCCTATGGTGGAAAGATCAACGGCTCGGGCGGTGGCGGGTGCATGTTTGCCTATGCACCGGAGGATCCTGAGCGTGTCGCACGGGCTGTGGAAGAAGCGGGAGGGAAGGCCTACATCGTATCGATGGATTCCGGTGTACGGGATGATGCACTTGAGGAGGAGAAGGCCCTCCATGAATGATCCGCTTCTCATCGTGCTTGCAGGCGGACTCTCTTCACGGATGCGATGGCCCGGCAAAACACCCCTGGATCACCGCACCCTCAAGGAAGCTGAAGAAAAGTCCAAATCGATGATCGACGTCGGCGGAAGGCCGTTCCTGGACTACCTCCTTTTCAATGCCGAGTCGGCCGGATATCGTGAAGTCCTTCTTGTGATCGGTGAACGAGATCAGTCGTTCCGTTCATATTACGGGAATGCTGATCGCGAAAATCCCTTTCACCGGCTTCAGATTTCGTACGCCGTGCAACACGTTGATTCCGGAAGGACAAAGCCGTTGGGGACGGCGGATGCCCTGTTGCAGGGGCTCAAGATGATGCGTGAATGGAGCGGTCGGGCGTTTACAGTGTGCAACAGCGACAACCTGTACTCCATCGATTCACTCCGCACAATGTTAGAATCCGGAAAACAGAGCGCGATGGTCGCGTACGACCGGGCCTTTCTCGGGCAGGACCCGGCGAGGGTAGAACAGTTCGCAATTGTGCAAATGAATCCGGCGGGCTTCCTGGAAAAGATCATCGAGAAACCGTCTGCGGAGGTCGTTTCCCAAATGTTGGTTCGCCAGGGGGCCGTCGCGGTGAGCATGAACCTCTTCCGGTTCGAGTACGATGCGATTCTCCCCTTTCTGGAACGCGTCCCGATCAACCCGATCCGACAGGAAAAGGAACTGCCGGCTGCTGTGGCTATGATGGTGCAGCATTCGCCGTCTGCCGTGCGCACATTCGTCGCGAAGGAGGAGGTCCCGGACTTGACAAGCCGTGACGACATTCATCGTGTCGAGGCGTTTCTCAGGAATGGATATCCGAATTTCTCCTGGCCCTGAGACGATTTCATTTTCCCCCCCCTGTACCATGGAACTGGTGCTCCGACCTGACATCCGGAGCACCAGCGATAGGCCCAGTCGCCTGTGGGCTCGTGAGCGTTCAGCTTCCTTTTCTGATGTAGATGCTTCCATTGAAGTTGTTGAAGAGGAGTTCCTGTCCGCCCCCGTTGATCGTCCCCCGCATCCCCTTTTCCACCGACACTCTGAATTTCCCCTTCCCGCTTTCGCTCTTATCGATGTGCGACGCGGCCGTCAGCATCTGGATATCGAAATCACTGTAGATCTCTCCCTGTTCCGATTTCATTTGCACGTTCGCCTTGAGGGATGAAGGAAAGGTCACGTCGATGTCGCCATTCAATGAACTGAAGGACATCGCTTTGTCCACATTGACCTTTGCGAACACCACATGAATCTCGCCATTGACTGTCTGCGCTACGGCGGAACCGGAAATGTGGTTCAACGCAATGGAGCCGTTCGTGTTGTTGATCTCGAGATCGCCGTTTACATTGTCGACCGTGATCTCCCCGTCATTGATCGTGCTGAGCTTCATCGAACAGGCTGTCGGGACCTGGATCACAAGATCCACCTTGTGGGAAATCCCGCGAAGACCAGTGCTCACGCTGACGGTATTGTCCTCTTCTTCCACCGTGATGCCCCCACTGGTGTTCGGCACCCGCTTCAATCCCTTCGCTTTCTCATCGGGTTGATCTTCATCGTCATCCGGCGCGAGCGTTGATTCAACGATCACTTCCTTGCCCGCGTATCCCTTGACCGTGATTCCGCCTGAGATGAGCCCGACATTCAATGTCACCGGTCGATTTGGATCGGAGAGCGGAACGGGGATTCGATCCGTCGATGATTGGCTGAAGGCCGATCCTGTGAAAAGGACGAGAAGGGCTGCCAGACAACTCTGCGTGATGTTCGTTTGCATGGACATGGTCTGTTCCTATTGATGATCTTTGAGAATCCGGATGTCGCCGTTCAGTGTTTCGAACTCCAGTCGCGGTCCTCCAGCCCCTGCGCGCACAAGGGAATAGTCGTCGGACCGATAAACGGTACGCTTCCCGGAGCGTTTGCTGACCGGCGCCTGATGGGGAAGGCCTGCCAGATCGAAATCGCTGAAGACTTCACCGTTGAACGTCTTGAACCGGAGGTCGGCGGAAAGATCCTGGCGCAGCCTGATATCGATTGTGCCATTGACCGTGGCAAATCCGCAGCCCGCATGCGGGTTTTCCGCAAACTCGACGCTGACATTGCCGTTGACGGTCTTTGCCGTGCCCGCGCCGGAAATCCCGGACATCGCAATGCCTCCGTTGACATTGCGCACAATGAAGTCGCCGTTCACATCCTCGACCGTGATGGCACCCCCGTTGACCGTTTTGAGCGTGCAGTCGGTTTTCGAAGGGACCTTCAGCTCGAAATTGAATTCTGCATCGAAGCCATAGTCCTCGCTTCCGCCGTGGTATCCCGAGCCATCCTGGCATCGCCATGGCGTGTTGACGTACAGGACGATCCGACCCGGCTCCTGCGTGATATCGAGCGTGATCTTCTTCTTTGATTCCTGGAGTTTCTGCTCGGAATCACCGAACGATGTCCGGTGCGCGACTAGCCGGACATCATCGCCCCCGTACCCCACGACACTGATCGAACCGCTGATATTGTCAACCACAACCTCTCTGACGGATCCGCCGGCAGGGAAGGCGATGGATTTCACGATGTCCTCCTTGTCCGAGAACGCCGATCGCTCATCACCGAACCCGAGGGAGATCACCGCCGTCAACGCAACGAGAATCCATTTCATGGTTTCATGCTCCTCTGATCACAGCGTTTGTTCGAGACCCTGTTGAATCCTCTTCCGGACCTCCGGGCGGAGATCCGGTTTTTCCAACGCCTGCCGAAGGACCGTTTGAGATTCCCTGTCATTGATTTGCGAGAGCACATCCACGAGTGCAATCTGGACCAGCGGCGACGTTTGTTCCGGAAACGCCCGTATGATTTCGCTTCGGATGGAGGGGGAGCCGAGATCCTTCGTCAGCGCGTCGAGCGCCGCCAGACGGACGTTCACATTCCGGTCGTGCTTCATCGTGTTCACCAGGGCCGCCTCGATTTCGGGGTCGTGATCAACCAGCTTGTTTCCCCAGCTTACCCCCTTTAGGCGGTCGCTCGCGGACTCCTGCTTCAGCAGAGAAACGGTGAGGAGATTGCTCAGTCCCCGGACTTCTTCGTGGAGTTGCGCAATGTCCCGGGAGTTCCCGACGTTGGCCTTCAAAGCATAGCCGGATGCAAGGCCGATGAGGAGCAGGCATGCGGCGACACCGAACTGTATTGCTGGGTGAATTGTCCGCAAGCGGTCGAAAAGGCGATCGCCACGCAACCGCACTGGTCCCGTGCGTCGTACACCTTCCTCATACGCGCGTAGCATGGTGTGGAAATCCCGTTCAAGCTCGCGCGCGGGAAGCCCTGCCGTTGAACGCCCCAGGTCGTCCCAAAGCATTTTGAAGGATTCGAGTTCCATTCTGCATTCGGCACAAAGCGCAAGATGATCCTCGACGATGCGTGCAGATGCGCCATCGAGATTGCCGTTCACGTACGCAAGCAGTTGTTCAGCAACGTGGGGATTTGTCATTGGCCCTTCTCGCCGGAAAGCTGAAAGAATATCGTCCTCAAATCCAACATTGCCCGGTGCACGCGCACCTTCACCGCCTCCACCGAGCAGCCGAGGATTTGCGCTATGACCTCATACCGGAGGTCCTGATACCGGGACATGATCAGCAGTTCTTTTTTCTCGATCGGCAGCCGCGCCAGCGCTTCCTGCAGCAGTTCGTGTTCCTGTTTCACTTCCAGTTGCTCCTGGGCGATGGGATCCGACGCTGCCATCTCTTCGTGACCGTCGTTCGCCGCCGGATGGGTGTTCCGTTTTTTCATCTGATCAAAAAGCGCGTTGCGGGCAAGATGATACATCCATGCAACGAATTCGCCATCTCCCCGGAACGTGTGTCGATATTTTAGGATCCGGAAAAACACTTCCTGGACAAGGTCCTCGCTTGCCTCCCGTTCGTTCGTCAACCGGAGGTAGAAATTGTAGAGTCTGAGATGATGCCTCTTGAACAGGTGTGTAAGCTGGCCAATATCGCCGTCACGCACACGGTTCATCAATTCTACGTCGGTCAGTGAGCTCACTCGGTCGCGCTCGAGGATGGTGTCTTCTCTCATGTAAACTGCTGTATCGCCGGAAGGTTACAGAGTTATTGCAAGATAAAATACATCTAGTGACTTGGAGACTATGAGACTGTGGGAGTGTGAGACGGATTCCAGAATCCCAACAATGTCAACCAAGTCTGCAAAGTGAATTCTCTTGCATTAGCCGAAGTCGACCAGTAGATTGGCCAGTGCAAGAGGAGCGGTTCTCAATTTTGAAGGTTGACTCACCGATGCTTCGAATAAGTGTGACGCGATTGCTTGTTCCTGGATTCCTCAGCTTCACGCTAAGACATAACGAACCTGCCGAGAGGACATCATGTCGAGCTTGAGTTCATTTCTTTCAAGAAACACATACCAAGTCATTTTGCACATAAGCGTCATGATTCTAGGTATCCTCGTGATTGTTCTCGCTCGTCAGAACATCGGTCTGAAGGCGCGAACCTTCGTCGACGAGAAGCAGTTGGCGGCTGGAGATACGTTCTTCCTAGAAGGAGTAAAGGCAATTGATTCCTCACGTGTTGAATCCGCTTCATCACGAATTTTGATCTTTGTGTTTTCAACTCGCTGCCAATTCTGCATAAAAAGTCTTCCGTCCTGGCAGAAGCTTGCCGGGGAAGCAATGGCCGCTGGCGTGCCGGTACTAGGCGTATCGATTGACAGCGTAGATTTGACCAGAAAGTTCAAGCTAGATAACAAAATCGTATTTCCTGTCGTAAACCCGCTTGATCCGTCCGCGTTCAGGCGAACCAACCACCTAAATGGTGTTCCCGTATCATTGATCCGAACCCAAGAGAACAGAGTCGAAAAGATTTGGGTCGGAGTTGTCACACCGGAATCTCTTGGCGAGATGGAACGAGCCATCTCGGAGTCAAAGAACAACAATCCTAGGGAGGCCCTATGAAACAGATCATCAAACTGTTATTGCTTGTTTTTGCAGTGCTCACCATTGCGTTCGGAGCTGTGCAGGGCACCGCAACCGCTGAGCCCACAGCCAGTTGTAGTTCGGTGTGCTCTTGTGCGCTTTGTATGACTGACATCCAATGCAACTGCGGGACCCAAGTCATCTATTGTTCTGAGTGGTGCTGCGGATATCCCTGCTGAAGTCATTCCACTTTTGCTATGAGGACTTGCATCGGGAATCTAGATGAAGCCCACGCATGTTCGGAATTCAGAAATGGAGGGAATATGAGACGCCTCGTTCAAACTTTCGTTCTACTCTTCATAGTAGCAACTGTCTTTGTCGGTGTGGTGCAAAGTGAAAGCATGCCGCCAATTGACCTCTGTGCTAACAGTTGTCGGTACCAATCGGTGTGCAATTGGACCATCCCCTGTAGGTGCTATATTGGAGGTCCAGAAGGCACATGTCATGACTACTGGTGCAACGATCTTTGCGGTTGATCTCGAGATGGAGGCTCGAATGGAATTCGGGCCTCCGATCCTTTGCTGAGGGTATTGATTTGATCAATCCTCAGCAACGTTTTCCTCTTGAGGGTTCGACCACTTTTGTTCCTCGTTAATGGGAAACTAGCACGGTTTGCCGCCACAATTTATGGTGTGGGATCGCCTAGATACGCGCATGTCATTTCTTCGACAGCATTATGGGGTGATAACGGCAGCTCTCCGGTTGATATTGGGAGCAATCTTCCTGACGAGTGCAGTATTGAAATCGTTTGCTCCGCAAACATCTTCTGAACTTTTGACCCAGTTCTTGGGAATTGGTGAATCGTTGTCCAGCGCTATCGTAATTGTTCTTATGTTGATTGAAGGGGCTATTGCGGTTGCGCTGATCAGCAATAGATTCGTCTTGGCCGCTTCTGCCTCTTCCCTATTATTGATGATTTTCGCGATCCTTGTGGGGTTGGTCTTCATTGACCATCCAGTGAGTTGCGGCTGCTTCGGAAATGCATTTGAGTCCAGAACAGATACATTTTTCATCCTTAGAAATCTTGCCATTCTTGCTTCATCTCTAATCCTGCTGTTCCTGGTATACCCCCCATCCAGCCACCAAAAGAGCTCTGCGACGAGGAAGACATAAGTGCTTTAAGTAAGGTTCAGGATTCAGGGTTGATTCACAGTCTCCGCTCGATGGCAGAATCCGGTAAAGGCAACTCATTCTTTGCCTTCTTGAAGGAAGAAGCCAAGAGGTTTCAATAGCTGCAAACCGAGCCGTCGAATTGTTCAGGGATGTCCACAGGATACGAAAAATACCCCTACTTAACGTTTTATACTCGCTGAAATATTTGCATTTTCCGAAGGAGCTTTCGAATTGAATCCAACCTGAGGAAACCGTCAATCGACCGAGGCACTAGTTTGCAGCATGTCATCTTGTGATTTGTCTGCTGCGGGCTTATCTTCTATAGAAGGTAATCATAAATCTCGTTATCACTTCCACAGCCCAATATTCCCTTTCCCAGATGAAACAAATTGAATTTGCGCAATAGCAGGACACACCTGACGGCTCTTCAATTTGTTTGCCTGTCTATAGCTGTCTTGTCGTCAACAGAGGCCGTCTCTCAGTGGTACTCCCTCGGCCCTCGCGGTCTTATCACCTGCGTGGCAAAAACGAAGACCGCAGTTTTTGCTGGATACCTCGGTGGCGGTGTGTACGTCTCAAGCGACGGCGGAAGCCACTGGCTTAATGCCAGCTCAGGTCTGACTAGCTATGAAGTGAAATCGCTCGCTACGATTGGCGACAAGGTCTTCGCGGCAACTGACGGCAAAGGTGTCTTTGTTTCTACCAACAATGGCACACTCTGGACACCAGTCAACGACTATCTGATCAGTTGGCACGTAGCTGGCCTAACATCTATCGATACTCTGCTTCTAGCTGGCCCCGTCAACTACGGGGTTTTCTACTCCAGTAATTACGGCGAGCGATGGTATCCGGGTGGTCCGGGTCTTTCGACCGGGACGGTCAATCTTTACTTCCAGAAAGATTCTGTTCTCTTTGCCGGCACCAACTCCCGAGGGGTGTTCCGCTCACTCGATCTGGCCAAGACGTGGACAGCCGCCAGTGCTGGACTCCCCAACGGAAGCTCCATCACCGGATTCGCGCGGATTGGGACGGCGCTGTTAACTGCCGCCGCCTTCTATGGGATTTTTCGGTCCGATGACAACGGATACTCGTGGCGCCGGACTATCACGGGGTTAGGTGACAAAGGTGTGACGTGTCTTGGTTGTCTCACGCTGCCCGGCCAGGCAGCGCAGCTTTACGCGGGAAGTGCGGCAGGTGGTCTTTTCGCCTCATACGATACGGGCACAAGTTGGCAAAGCGTGTCTCTCGGAAGTCTCAGTAGCAATCTGATCGGAGCTCTTGGAGTTGTCGATTCAACCATCATCCTTGGCATCGGTCAGGCAGTAACACTCTCGACCGATGGAGGGAAAAACTGGAAGGGCGTGGGGAGCGGCCTGCTCACGGCGGGTGTGAATGCACTCCTGTTTGCCGGGTCAAATCTCTACGCCGGGACGGGGCTTGGAGGCGTGTACATCTCACCTGATAGTGGGGGAACCTGGTCACTCATGAATGATGGACTTGGCAATTTGTCGGTGACCGCGCTCGCTGCAAGAGGCACAACTGTCTATGCAGGAACCGACGCCGGGGTCGTTTACCGGCGGAGCCCTGCTGACAAGTCGTGGATCGATATCAGCGGGATCACGTTCGCAAGGCAGTCACTTCACACGCTCACCGTGTACAAGGGGACGCTCCTTGCAGCCCCCGGTCAGCGGGGAGTTTACTATTCGACTGATGACGGGGCAAGCTGGTTACAGGGTTCGGGAAGTCAGGATGTTGTTACCGGCACGCAAGTGGTTTCGTTCGCGGCTGATGAGCAATTCCTTTATGCAGGTGCCAATGGTCAAGGAATTTACCGGTCATCTGACAACGGAAAATCATGGGGGAAGTTTAATTCAGGCCTCGCCGACCTTCACGTTCAGTCACTCGCCGCTTCTGCTGATTCAATCCTTCTGGCGGGAACCGCAACGGGAATCTATGTCTCGAGCGATCAGGGCTTAAGTTGGCAATGGAGAAACATGCTTGCTCAGAGGCTTATTGGGTACTTCAATGTGAAAGTGAAAGGGGGCGCCGAACTCGAACGTGCCGTGAGCAGGAGTGTGACATCGCTTCTTGTCCTCGACAGCCAGAATATGATTGTCGCCGGGACTCTGGGGCACGGCACGTACGTATCGAACGATGGTGGCAGATCCTGGCACGACGCCAATTCCGGCATAATCAGTTCCACAGTGCGAGTGCTTGCTACTGACCAGAAGAACGCCTATGCCGGCGTGGCGTATGGCGGGGTGTACAAGCAAACGCTGCGGAACCTATCGCAGTTACCCGGGCTGTTTGAGTCCACACCTGCAGCGCACTCTCCATCGCCCGTTTGCCTGCAAATCTTTCCTAATCCATTCAACCCGACGACAAAGATCTCTTTCACTCTTCCTTCCCCGTCACGGGTTGAGCTTTCAGTGTACAACATCCTCGGTGCACTCGTTGCCAAGCCTTTGGCGGAGGACATGTCCGACGGACCTCACGAAGTGACATTTCGCGCTGAACACCTTGCTTCAGGTGTTTACATTTGCCGGATCAGGACAAATCAAGGTGTGCGAGCAGTCAAAATGCTATTGACGAGGTGAGATCCTGTGGGCAATTCCTCTCATCGAAACATACTTGCGTTTCTGCTCTTGTTCCTTTGGAACACTCCTGTAGAAGGCAAAGAGCATGTGCGCGGCCCGGACCTTCGAGGAACAGAACGCGTCATCCCTGGGCTGATCATTGTGAAGTTCAAGACTACGAGCGAAATTCAAGATCGGTTTTCAGTGGAAGAGAAAGCCCTTGCCCAGCTTAGGTCTGTAGGCATCAAGACTCTTCAGCAAGTCTTCCCGGCATGGACGGCGCCTCCAACCAGCGTGATGCAAAAGAGAGGTCGAACGTTCTCCGGACTCGATCGAATATACTATGCCCACATTGATGCTGGCGAAAACCCTTGGCGTGCCGCTATTCGAGCGGCAATGTTCTCTTCCATTGAATATGCCGAACCGAAGTACCTGCAGGTGATCCAGGATTCGGCGAATGACCCTCTCTATGGGACGGATGAGTGGGCTTCGTTTCACTCAATGCTCATAGATAGCGCATGGAGCGTCATTAAAACTAACGGCAATGTCGTGGTCGCCGATGTTGACGGGGGTACGTACTGGCCCCACGAGGATCTCTTCGACAATCTCTGGGTGAATCCCGGGGAAGATATCAATCACAATGGCCGATACGACCCGGGATCGCCTCCTCAGGGGGATGACGACGGCATCGACAACGATGGGGATGGTTACATTGACGATGTGATCGGATGGAATTTCTCGAACTCGACCGGCAACCCCGAAGGTCTGGCTTCTACCCCCGTCAATGGTGCACACGGTACTGCAACTGCGAGCCTGTTTGGCGCAGTGACGAACAACAGTATCGGGATGGCGGGAAGTGCTTGGAATTGTCGACTTATGGTTCTGGATGCCGGCTCAGCAACGACCGACAAAGCCATTGAGTATGGATATGAAGCCATCGCATTCGCTTCCGCTCACGGTGTGCGGGTGATCAATTGTCCTTGGGGTCGGTACGGAAGCTACTCCAAATTTGAACAAGACGTGATACAGGCTGCCACCGACAACGGGTCTCTCATTGTTGTTCCGGCGGGAAATTTCAACGCGAACAATGATCTCACCCCATTCTATCCTGCAAACTACCAGGGCGTACTTTCTGTTGGGAGCGCCAATGGCGCGGGCGTGCTTGTCCCGAGTCCGCCCGGGGGATCGAATTTCGGGAACTCAGTCCAGGTCTACGCAGCAGGTTCAGGAATCATCACTGCGTTACCCGACGGGGGATATGGTTTTAGCAGCAGCGGCACGTCGTACTCTTCCTCGATTGTTTCGGGTCTGGCGAGTCTGCTTTTTGCCGAACACCCGACATGGTCGGCTCAGCAGGTGGCCACTCAGATCCGCGTCACGGCAATCCCAATGGCGCCGCAGGACCCCACTCAGATAGGAGAACTGGGCCACGGCTTTTTGAATTTCTTGGATGCCTTGAAGGAATCGCACGCCGGCCTCGATATCAGTTCCTACAAGACTAGGATCTCTTCTGGAAAGTCCTATGTACTTCCCGGTGACACAGTGTTCATCAGCGTTTCCGTCAAAAATGTGCTTCAAGAGCCCGCGATAGGGATTCGGTTTCATGGTGTGAGTCCCAACCTCTCGCTACGTGTCCTTTCGGACCCGGTAAGCCTTGAGACCCTTGATCCCGGTGACACCTTCACTCTCCCAGATCTCGTCCTTACGGTGGATGCAGCAAACAGTGCTCAGACTCTGGCCGTATCCCTGCGCTGGGCGTACAATGGCACCGAAGAAGACGGGCTCACAATTCCTCTCGACGTCTTCCCGGGACCTCCAACGTGGCAACAAGAGAACTCTCCATCACTTGGCGACCTCTTCTGTCTGAATGCGGCAAATGACCAAGTGGTCTGGGCCGCAGGAGGAGATGGGTCAGGCACTGGGACGACCGTGATCATGACAGCCGACGGTGGGCTCCATTGGCGGGATGCGAGGGGGGATCTTCAGGGAGTCGATCCGTATTGTATTGCAGCTCTCGATTCGGTCCACGCCTGGGTAGGATCTTCTGATGGTCGTATCTTCGCGACATTGAATGGCGGAGTCAATTGGATCGCACAACCATATCCGGACGCGCAATCACCCTTCATCAATGGGATCTGGTTCTTTGATGAGTTCAACGGTGTGGCATTGGGTAACCCACCCGCTTCAGGGACGAACCGATTCGTATTTCTATCAACAACAGATGGTGGGCAAACTTGGGTGCATGCGAAAGGGGAGCCTTTGGCGGCAAACAGCGAGACGGGCTTCAACGGTTCATTTTGGTGGACCGACCCGCAGCACGGTTGGTTCGGGAGCAGCCTGAACCGAATCTGGCGAACAGCCGATGGCGGCAGTAGTTGGGCGGCGTTCACAACTCCTGTCGCGGGCTGCGTCGGCGTCTCTTTCACAGATAGTCTCCATGGCATCGCCGTCCATGAAAATGGTCTCGTCTCGGTAACGCTTGACGGAGGGAAATCGTGGACGGCAGGAGGTCATCCTTCTGGATCGCTCAGTGCGGTCGTGTATCCCAAGAACGGCACCGTGGCATGGTGCTCGGACGGAACGCGTCCCTACCGCTCTGCTGACGGCGGGTTAAGCTGGCGAGCCGAGATCACGTCGCCATACGTTGGCATCTTGCGCGCACTTACTGCATCGAGCAGTAGCCACGCTTGGATTTCAACCTCATTCGGGCAGGTGCTGGAGTACAGGCCAGAGGCGATCACTGAAATTCGGGAGACTCAGATTGCGGCGCGACCGTCGTTCGAACTTCTGCAGAATTTCCCGAATCCATTCAATCCCCGAACAACCATTATGTACTCCCTCGCACACCCGGGAAGGGTAAAAGTCGCTGTCTATGATCTCCTCGGGCGTGAGGTTCAGGTGCTGGTTAACGAAGCTCTTTCCGCGGGACGACACACGGCAGTGTTTGAGGCAGCACGTCAGCCTTCAGGCATTTACTTCTTTCGGCTGCAAGCCGACGGAACGACTCGCGTGGGAAAGATGCTCCTCGTCCGGTAGTCGGGAAGGACTCCTCGATGAGCGAGTACATCTGTGTTACAGTATAGCTGCTCCCAAAGACTCCAAGCCCATCCTTCACATTGGTGAACTCCGGCACATCGACCCTCACCGTCGATTGGTCAACCAATCCGTTGTTCAGATAGTAGTAGCTGTAAAGCGTCTCATCGACCTGGGTGAGAACGAAGACCGCCTCCACGAAGACAACGTTGCCGTTGAACTTCTCCCCTGCTCGAGTACGGGCACCGCTATACTCGGTCGTATCAAAGACGATCTTGCCAGGATTTACCGGGTTGAGGTCGGGGAAGACAAGGACCTGTCGCCCGGTGGCGTCCGTGTAAGAACGCTCGGCGACCTCCTCCCGCCCAAGCTTCCAGACTGATCCGTCATTTCCGTAGTAATCAATGAAGAAGTGTATCGCGAAGGCACCACGGCTGCTTGCAAAGTTGACCCTTAGAGCCACAGGAGCAGATGAGCCGAACTTGAGCGTCGTAACATCGTCGATCGCGAAGGATGGACTTTGGAGTGCGGTTGCCTGGGCGTCAGCCGTGAGCGCAGTTCCTCCAGCCGTCGAGGCATTCATCTCGTACGTCAGGCCTGCAGCCGGACGGAAATCATAGGCAACATAGACCGGGAGACGCTCGAGGACTCCGTGCACATTCATGCGGTCAATCACTGTGTCGCGGAATATTGCTGTCGGCCCGACTGATGCAATTGGGCGCATACGTGACTATGGCCTTCTCTATCACCGGGCTTTCACCTCCCCTGCTGAACGTTGTGGCTAACCTCACATACTGCGTGTCGAGCTCGCCTGAGAGGATTCCGTAGACGATCAGCTTATTGCCTGTTGGCCCTTCAGGTTCAAACGGTTGTTGCTTGCAGGAAATTCCCGCGAAGAGAAGGGTGGTGGCCAAGGCGACATCAAAAGCCGCGGCACAGTACCGGAGAACAATGTTGTGCGTTTGTCTCATTGTGAGGTTAGAACTCAATCGCCAACGAGGCCGTAGGGAAGAATGGGATCATGTAATCCGTTTTCCCTGTTTCGCGGTCGTAGTAGAAGATGTTCTTTGTGTTAAGGAGGTTTACTACGCTTACCCCCACATTCGCCTTCACCTTCTCCGTGAGCGGCAGACGGTAGTTCAGGCCTGCATCCAGCCGTTGATAGTCGGGGAGTCGGGCGGCGTTCTTCACGCCCAGCGTTTGAACGGGGTTTCCAAACCCTGCCGGAAACGGGTCGCGGCCGAGATCGACAAGACTCAATCGACCGTAATAGCCGGCACCCATCGTATATGGGTAACCAGTTCCATACTCCCAATGAAGTGTAAAGTCGAGTCCGTCGGTCAAATGCACCGTTCCTACTGTCTTTATCGTGTGCCGTCTGTCGTATCGTGGAGCGTAAGTAATATTCCCCTGTGTAACTGTCGTTTGTGCGATCCCGTAGGAGGCGTAGAAGTCGATGAGCGATGAGCTGTAACGTATGAGGAGTTCGGCGCCATATGAGAGCCCTCGGCCATTCAAATAGTCGGGGTCATCCGGAAAAACCTTGGCAGGATTATAGAGGGTGAGCGCAGGATATTCTTTGCGATAGAGTTGAAGACTGCTTGCCAGGCCTTGTGTGAGATTGGCGTCAAGGCTGATAACATAATGCCGTGCAATCTCTGGCTGGAGCGCTTCGGGCAGAAAGAGCCAGGCGTCGAATAGCGAGATCAGATCATCCTCATTGCTCACAGAGATTAGCTTCTGTGTGTATATTCCGAAAGCAACTTTGACGAGCCAGGACGGACTTAGATGATACGAGAGCGTGAAGCGTGGCTGAACACTATAAAAGAATGGGCGATTCAGGAAAAGAAGTGATCCGTCCACGTGGAGTCCAAGGTCGAATCCCAACAGGTTGTCCATCATTGTCCCTTCAGCACGTGCCCAAAAATAGAATTCCGCCTGGCTATCCTCTTGGGTGAGCGGAAGGAGATTCGGTGAGTAGAGGGCATCATTTATTTGAGGAAAATCAAACTCAAATCCTTCAAAGAATGTTGTCTCACCCTCAGTATAGCTGGTCATCTCAGTGCGAAGCGTAAGCTCCGTGAGCTCAGAAGAGGCAGGTGTCACGGGCGAGCTCGCCTTGGCCAAGCGCTCAATCTTGCTCTCTGAGTAACTCGTGGTGAGGTTGACGTAGAGACGATCAGTGATGAGGCCCGAGAAGAAACCCGAGTAGGCGCTCGATCGCCACCGGTAATCTGGCTGTGCGGGATCTGTTGGGGCGATGTCATCGCCACTCGCATAACCCGCGAAGCCAAGCTTGCCGGTTGAGGCAGCCGCGGTACCCTTGAAAAAGAGGTCGAAGAACCTCGTGGGAGCAGGGTTCGGGATAAGTTTGTTGATTGTCCCGCTGAACAACGATGAACGGCCCGATACCAGCCAGCTGCTCTCGCCTGCAATTGGTCCTTCGAGTTCGAGCTTTCCTGAGAGGAAGTTCAGACTTGCAGAACCTGCAACTTGGTTCGTGTTTCCATCCCGACTGAATATATTCACTACCGAACTCAAACGGTTGCCAAAGCCGGCGGGATAGGCGCCCATGTACACTTCCGTACTCTTGACGATACCGGGATCGAGAACACTGAAGAGTCCGAATGCATGAAACGGATTGTAGATCTTCATCCCATCGAGAAGGATGAGGTTTTGGTCGCCAGCCCCTCCTCGCACGTAGAACTTCGCACTGACATCCGAAGAAGACGTAATGCCGGGGAGTATCTGCAAGGATCGGAGAATATCCTGCTGACCGGCGATTGAGGGAAGCCGTTGGACCTCTTGAGGGTTCAGGACTTGAACGCTCACGCTCCGCTCGGTTAAGTCGGTGCCCGCTTCACCTTGTACTACGACTTCTTTGCTTTCCAGGACCCGACTGGTGAGTTTCACATCAAGGGTGAGGACTTCGCCTGATAGGATTTCCACTTTGATTGATCGCGCAAGATAACCCACGGCACTGAAGACAACTTCCCGCGGCCCCGTGGGAACGCCCGCAATCAGATAGAAGCCTTGCGCATTGGTGTTTCCTCCTCGCTTGCTCCCCTGGATGGCCACATTCACTCCCGGCAGGCGCTCACCTGTTGCGATATCGACTACCACGCCACGGATATCTCCCATTGAGTCCTCATTAGCGATCTGACCGATGAGTTCTCCATAGCAGGGAACCGAGGCGAAAAGCAACATCGCAAAAGTGCTGAAACCAGACAAACCTGTAAATTTAGCCATTGTCGAGAGAAGGTGAAAGATATCTTACTACACAGAAAGATAGGAAATGCGTTCTCTTTGTCAACGATTGAATCGAATCGTGTGGCGATGATCGGAGACTCGATTTCACACCATAAGTTGTTCTCGAAGCGAATCACCATTCATGGACGGTGGGGCCAGTGCGCTTGAAATCGAACAAGTTCTTCACAACAACCTGCAACGCGAAGACCAAACCCATATTACCTTTCTATCTCAGGCTATTGAAGGTTAGGAGAAGCAAGTGAACTCTCGCCATGCGAAAGCATCTGAGATCCACTAATTTCCGTCTTTCAATCTCTGTAGTTGTCATCGGATGGATTTCTGGGTACGACGTGTCTGTCGCCGCAGATCTTCAAAATGAAATCCAACTGCTTCGTTTCCTTCTCCCGGGGAGAGAGTTGTTTGAATTGCTCCATCGTTATCCCCGCGCACTTCTTGAAAGCTCTTGAGCCGATGTCTTCTCGTGAGAAACCCACCGCGAAACATATTTCTTTGCACTGCAAATCAGTGCGGCCGAGCATTTCCATAGCTCTTAGAATTCGAACAGATGCCATGTACTTCCCAAGGGTGATCCTTTCAACTCTTACGAAATCCTTGCGAAGTGTTTCAGGGCACGCTCCAACGAAACGAGCAAGAGTTCGGATGTTCCGAATTGTATCGATATTCTCAGAAATGAACTCTTTCAGTTTGCCGACATCCGTTGCCATCCCTATTCCCCGGCATCTCAAGAAAGGATAACATTTCACGTAGATCCGTCCAAAGGTATTCCAATTGGTCTCAATCGCAGCTTGAACTCGTTCCAGAACCGGCTCTCGTTGCATTCTCCACAAATGAATCTGACGACCTTCAGACGGCAGCAAGAATTGGCAGGTCCTAGACGATCAACCTTCGACCATTCATTCATATCGGTCAACATTGCGTCGTTGAATTGAGTAAGTCAAATCAACTTGGTTCAGGAGGTTGGCACCCAGCTAGATCGTCACTGCTTTGCAGCTCGGCAGTTCATTTACCTCGACAACGGCACAGTTACAAAACTGCATTCTCGACCTGCGAATCATATCGGATTCGTCAATGTGACGACAGCCAAGTCATCGCAAAGGGAAATCATCTGGATATGAAGACAATTTGGGAGCTTCAACTGGGACCAAGAACTCGCGAAAAGAAAACTCTCTTCGCGTGTTGATTCGTTGCTACCTGGTTAGGGCTTGGTCTTCCGCTCGCGGTCTCTTCAATGTCGGGGGGGGGTAGGGCAAATACCTCGGCGACTGAAGCCTCTTTGGCTAAGAGCAAAGAGAGCTCCATTCTCTAAGGGCGGAACTATCAGTTGAATTATACTAAGGCATTTGCGAAATGTCAAGGATAATTTGCGTGGATTTGCACGCCCTCCAATCAATTCGTTACGCATAAGCGAGAAAGGGATGGTCACCTTCACGGTATCCCACTTCGTTCTCGGAGCAGTCATTTGTCTGAGCCCTAACCCTAGGGCGCAACCAATCCGTTTGCTGGGATCTTAACCTAGTGTTGTGTTCCAAAGATACCTCTGCAAACACGTTCAAGTCTGGCAAAGATTGAATCCGCGGTCGCAGTCCAGATGAACGGATAGGCGTGTGTGATGGACTCTTGGACGAAGCGCGTGATATAGTCGATCAGTTCTTTGACGCTGCTCTTTATCCCACGCCGAATCGCTCGCTGGATACTAATGTTGAACCAGATCTCGACTTGGTTCTACAACGAGGCTAAAAACGATTGCATTCCTTCCCGTCTTTTCTGATCCTTGTGAACCTGCGGAACTTACTGTCGGGACGCGTGTTAGTTAGGTCTTAAATCCCTCTTGAATACCACTCACTGAGCTTCGGGTTCTTTCCTGTGAAAAAAATCACGAAGCGCGTTTTGAATACCCTCTGCGGAATATCCCTTTGCCTCAGAATGGTCGGGGTTGCCAGGGCGCAGAACGACGGCAGAGCACCCGATTCGAGCGAGACGTGGAGCTACCACTTTCAATATACAGGGATCGGCCAATATCATGGTGCCTTCCCGGCCAAGTACTCGGGAGACAACAGCCTTCAGAACAATTTCGAAAGCGTGTATTCGGTGACGTCGACGCTGTTTCTCGGTCGACGGTTGTGGGAGGGGAGATATACGTCAATCCCGAGATGTCCGGCGGTGCGGGGTTCAGTCATACCACCGGGGTCGCGGGTTTCCCGAACGGAGAGGTGTACCGTGTCGACGCGACCACACCGAGAGTATTTATCGCCCGGGCATTTGTGCGCCAACAGATCACGATCGGAGACGACGAAACAGAGTACGTTGCTCCGGATCAAAATCAGATTGGGGAGAAGCTGGCCTCGTCCCGGCTCACCGTGACCGCCGGCAGGTTCAGCTTGACGGATATCTTTGATGACAACGCCTATTCCCATGATCCGCGAACACAGTTCTTGAACTGGGCAATTTGGACGGGAGGCGCTTGGGACTATGCTGCCGATACGCGGGGATACAATTGGGGCGTCGCGGCCGAAGTTCGTCGACCCGATTGGATTCTCAGGTCCGCATAGGTCATGGTTCCATCGACCGCCAACGGCCCTGAGTTCGATATGCATCTCGCCGAAGCGTACAGCGTCAATGCGGAATTCGTGCGGGCATACCGATTCCTCGATACAACCGGGAAGTTCCATGTGATTGGATTTCTCAATCGAGCCCACATGGGTTCATACCGTGCGGCCCTGGCCGACGCGGCAACGAGTGGACTCCCTCCCGATGTTATTGCGACACGCGCGTACCGTTCGAAATTCGGGTTTCTGCTCGGGCTGGAACAACCATTGAATGAGACGATCGGGGTCTTCGGCCGTGTGAGTTGGAATGACGGTTCCACTGAGACCTGGGCGTACACGGAGATCGACCGATCGTTTCAGATCGGCGTTAGCATTCTGGGAACTGGATGGGGAAGAGACGAAGACATTGTCGGGTGTGCATTCGCTGCAAATGGACTATCGAACGATCACCGGGACTATCTTGCCGCAGGCGGGTATGGATTCATCATCGGAGACGGATCGCTGACGTATGGCTCCGAGCTGAATGTCGAGGTGCTGTACAGCGCGAAACTTCTGCCTTCGTTCTGGCTGACGTTCGACAATCAGGTCATCGTGAATCCCGCCTACAACAGAGACCGTGGGCCGATCGTCGATGCCGTCGCAATTCGTGGGCATGTCGAGTTTTAGCTGGGAGGGCAAATGGTTTCTGCTTACTCCTTACTGCTTACTGCCTACTTTCCTAGAATTTCGCTCTATCGCTTCTAATATGCCGTGCAACAGCGCCTCCGGCCTCGGGGGACACCCCGGGATGTACACATCGACGGGGATCACGGCGTCGACGCCCCCGCAGGAGGCGTAACTTCGTCCGAAGATCCCGCCCCCGATCGCACACGCGCCGACGGCGACGACCAGCTTTGGTGAAGGCGTCGCGTCATACGTTTGCCGCAATGCGATTTCCATGTTGCGGGTAACCGGTCCCGTGACAAGAAGCATGTCGGCATGCCGCGGAGAAGCGACAAAGTGGATACCGAATCGCTCGACATCATAGACAGGGTTATTCAGTCCGGTGATTTCCACTTCGCATCCGTTACACGAGCCGGCGTCGACTTCGCGAATATGCAGTGAACGGCCGAAGTATTCATGGATCGTTTGGCGGACCATCCCCCCGAGGGTTTCAATCGATTCTCCGGAAGAGGGGGTCTCCGAGAGCATGCCGGCAAACCGATACTCGCCGTTGTCTCCGACCGCAAACCGCGCACGAGTCACAAGCGCAGGTTTGGAAGTCGTCGCGAGCTGAAAATCCTTCGTCAGGTGGATCACCTCCGGGCATGCTGCCTCACACTCCCCGCAGAAGATACAGTCGCCGTAGTTCAACGTCACAGCTCTCTGACCGGATTGTCCTTCGAGGTCGCCGACGGCAATGGCCCCTGTGGGACAAGCCTGCGCGCATTTGTCGCATGCGATACACCGTGCAAAATCAATCACGGGTTTTCCCCGAAAGCCTTCGGGTGGCTCGGTCACCGTGTGAGGATACGCATTTGTCACAGGCCCACTGATGAGCGCCTGTTTAAGGATTCTCAGCATTGCATTACCGTCTGGCTCTTAGCGATCATTGCCTGAATAGGAAAGATTAAAACTCTTGTTGATTACCGGAAAATCCGGGACGATATTGTTCCGCACGGCGAAGGTGAGCGCCCGCCAATTGTGTGCAGAGGGATCGGTGATCTTCCAGCGATAGATGTTCCCGTCGCTATCTGTCATGGTCCAGTGAACGATTTCTCCCCGCCATCCCTCGGTGTAACCAAGGGCGCACTGCAACGGCGGAACCACGACAGGGCCCCGAAGAGGCTCGCCTTCACCTGGTTCTTCCTGAAGCTGCTCCAGGAGCGCAAGGGATTCGCGCACTTCATCGACCCTCACATTTGCGCGGGCAAGGACGTCCCCCTCCCTGCGGCCGGCCACTGCGAACTGCAGGCCTCCATACGCGCAGTGAGGATGATCCCTTCGAAAGTCCCTGTCGATTCCCGACGCCCTGCCGGCGATGCCGGTGACCCCGAGGCGAAAAGCGTCCACGCGATTCAGTATCCCCGTTGTCTCAAGTCGATCGAGGACCGACGAACTCGACAGCATCACATCTACCAGATCTTCAAACGCACGTCGGACGGGGATCAGCGTTTCGGACAATGCCTTCCGTTTGATCGACGTGTCCAGCGGATTGCGTTTCACGCCGCCGATCGCAGCGATCCCGCGGAGCAATCTGGTGCCGGTGAGAATTTCGTTGAGTTGGAGCATCCGCTCCTTGAGTGCGAACGCCGACGATGCACCCGCCGGGAAACCGACGTCAAGAAGGATCGCCCCGAGATCGCCGATGTGATTGTAGAGCCGTTCGAGTTCGAGGAGCATCGTCCTGGCACGGACCGCGCGGACCGGCGGCTCGAAACCGCTCAGGCGCTCGATAGAATGACAGAACGCAGTTGCGTGGGCGAAGGAGGAGTCTCCCGAGACCCGTTCGGCCAGGAACACCCCACGCTCGGGCGCCAGACCTTCCGCAATCTTCTCCGTCCCCTTGTGCGTGTAGAACAGTTGCGTGTCGAGATGGATGATCGGTTCGCCGGCGACGCTGAACCGGAAGTGTCCCGGTTCGATGATCCCGGCGTGCACAGGTCCGACAGGGATTTCAAATACTCCTTCCCCCTCGACGCGTTTGAAATCCAGCGAGCCCTTCACGCGGGGGACAACAGTTGCGCGATCGAACTCTTTCACCATCGGGTGGACATCCTCTGGCCAGTCCGGGTGGACCGCCAGCCGATGGATATTCGGGAACGCGATGATGCCAAACCAGTCTTTCACCTCGCGCTCGAACCAATTTGCGGCGTCAAGAAACGGGCTGATCGACGGGACCTCACGATGACGTGGATCGACCGGGACCTGGAGGATGATGAAGAGGTCGTGCGTGGAGAGGGCGAAGACATACGAGAGAACGAATTTTCCATTCAGCGTTCGTTCATCATTGGCGATAAGCGTCGAAAAGTACCCCTTCAACGATTTCATGAGCAGGCTGCAAATCTCCGGCAACGATCCCAACGCGTCATCGTGCAGCGAGAGATACAGTTCATTCGGCGCACGTCCCTCGCGGACATCGAGACGGTCGCCCAACGCCTTCTCGAGCAATGCTATGTACTCTTGCTTGCCTTCCATCCGGTAAACGTACCTTCACGATCCACGAATCACTGACACGGCGCTCTGTATGCTCTGCTGCAATTGGGGCGGCATGTAGATGCCCAGGATCAACAGCGCCAACAGCAGCATTCCAAGGAGGACCAGTGACGGCGCCCCAACATCACTTCCTTTTACGGTTGATAGCGGTTCCCCAAAGACCATTTTCGAAGTGTAGTAGACAAAGCCGGCGAAGATCGCGGCGATAAAGACGATGAACACCCCGGCGGGCACCATGTTGCCGCTCTTGAAGCCCGCACTGACGATCGTAAACTCGCTCACGAAAACTCCGAAGGGCGGCCAACCGGTGATGGCAAACACGCCGAGAATAAGGATCGTCGCAGAAATCGGAACGACCTTGATTGCCCCGGAAATCTTCCGCATCAGTTTGGAGCCGTACGCCGTCCGCAGGTTTGATGCGGTTAAAAAGAGCAGCGTCTTCGCGATCGCGTTATTCAGCAGATGAAGCATTGCGCCGAAATAGGCAAGGGGAGTGGCAAGTCCCAGGGCGAAGAGGATGATCCCGACATGCTCGACGCTGGAGTAGGCAAGCATTCGTTTGAAGTCCCGCTGGATCAGGATGAACGGTACCGCGACGGCCATGGAGATCAACCCGAAGGTCATAAACAGGACCGGCGCAAAATTTCCCGCCCCTGAGGCGTTCAACAGAATATAGAAGCGCATGATCGCGTACAGGGCGACATTGACCAACCCGGCAGCCATGAGCGCGCTGATCGGTGCCGGCGATTCGCCATATGCATCGGGCTTCCAGCTGTGCATCGGCGCGAGTCCGGCTTTTGTGCCAAAGCCGACGAGGACGAAGATGAACGCGAGTTTCAGGACCCCGGGATCGAGCTTTGTGGCCACCTGCATGAGTGACGACCAGTTCAGAGCGGTCCCCGACTGGGTAACAACGTGCAATCCTGAAAAGTAGGTAAGGATGATCCCGAACAAGGCCAGCGCGATACCGACCGAACAGATGATGACGTACTTCCAGGCGGCCTCGATCGAGCTCTCCCGCTCGTAGAACGCAACGAGAAACGCCGTGGCAAGCGTCGTTGCCTCGGTCCCGATCCAGAGGATGCCGAGGTTGTTGGAGAATAGCACGAGCATCATTGTGAACAAGAAGGCATTCAGCAGGAGATAATACAGCCAGAGGTGCCGATCGTCCACTTTCCCGAGGCGGATCTGTCGCCGCAGGTACCCGGTCGAATACAGCGCCACGACAAAGGCACTGCCGGATACGATCACGGCGATGTACCCCGACAGTCCGTCGGCGAACCACCACCCCTCCGCCGATGTGAGCGTCTTCACCTGCAGCACGGTCGCGATCAGGACGAGCGACGCGACAAACGTCAATCCCGAGGCGACAACCGTGGCGGTCTCAAGGAAGATCCGCCGATGGACGATCCCGCAGAGGATGGTCCCGGCGACCGGCAGACCGAGGAGCGCGAGGAAGACCGTCGAATTCAATGGCGAAGACTCCTGAGCGAATCGATGCTGATCGAGTCAAATGTCCTGTTGATGCGGAACACGATCACCCCGAGGATAAGCACGGCGACCAGGACGTCGAAAAAGATCCCCACTTCCACGATATACGGCATTCCATAGGTGATCGAGAGGCCTGACAGGAAGACGCCGTTTTCCATCGTGAGCAGGCCGATGACCTGTGTTACCGCGTTCTTCCTCGTCATCATGATGAACAATCCGATAAGCATGATCGCGATCGAAGCCGAGAGGACGCGCGATACGGCGGGAGTGCCTGCCTGTTGAGCGCTCAGGATCGAATGTGCGACGGAATCGGCGAGAATCACCATCCCTCCGCACAGGAGGAGGGAGGCCGTGATGTTGATGCTGAAGCCGATCTCTTTTTGAACATGAATCCTGTCGATCACCCGGGAGAGGACGACAGGGATGATGATGACCTTCACAAGAAGCGTGAGGACCGCAGCGATCAGAATGTGTGTTTCGCCGTATCCCACAGCAACCAGCACAGCGACAATCGCCAGGCAGAGAGACTGGAGCGCGAAGAGTCTGATGTAGAAGACGAGGCTCCGGCTCGAGACGATCAGAAAGGCGGACACGAGGATGGCCGCACCGAGAATATCGATGAGCAAGCCAATGGTCTGCAGATTCGGGCTTCCCATCGTCATGCTCCCACAATGAAGTAGAGAATCAGCGCGAGGAGCGAGAGGATGAACGCCACCATCAGCAGCTCCGGGACGCGAAACAGGCGTAACTTCGCGTTGGTCGATTCCACAAGGGCGACGACGACCGCCAGGGCGACGCATTTCGCGAGAAATGCCGCGGTTCCGATTGCCAGGGACAGCGGGGACATCGTCGTCGCCATCCCGATCGGGGAAGAACATGTTCGAGAGGAGCGAGAGGAAGATCACGATCTTCATCTGCGACGCCCATTCAATCAACGCCAGATAGCGGCCGGAGTATTCCAGGATCATCGCTTCGTGAATCATCGTGAGCTCGAGATGTGTCGCCGGGTTATCAACCGGGACACGGCCTGTCTCGGCCATTGTCACGATAAAGAGGCCGGAGAACGCGAGGAGATGGGCGGGGTTCAGCATCGCAGCCGGGGTCGACGAGAGCTTTTCGACGATGATGCTCAGATTCGTTGAGCCCGCGGTCACGGCGATCGCGAAGATCGCCAACATCATGGCGGGTTCAATAATCGACGCGATCGACATTTCCCTGCTTGAACCCAGGCCGCCGAACGCGCTCCCGGTATCCAGGCCTACCAGCGCAACGAAGAATCGCCCTAGCGCAAAGAGATACACGACAGTGATGATGTCGCCCACCCAGTTCAAGCGGAGGGGTGCCACCACGGTCGGCACGAGCAGGGCGATGATCAGCGTTGAGCCGAACATGATGTACGGCGTCGCGCTGGAAGATCCATGAAGCGACGGATGAGACGACAACCTCCTTCTTCATCAATTTGGCAAGGTCATAATAGGGCTGCAAAATGCTTGCACCTCTCCGGCGTTGCATCCGGGCTTTCGTCTTCTTGATGATGCCGCTTACCAGCGGGGCGGCCACGAGGACGATCAAGAGTTGCAGAAGCGACTGCAACACGATGTCGAGTGGTGTCACTCATCGTGCAAAGAGGAGGAGAAGAATGAGGGCGAGGAAGATATAGGCAAGATACGATTGTATCCTTCCTGTCTGCACTCGCCGGAAGAGACGTGCCGCCTGCAGGATGAACCCATAGACCGGCTCGTACGACATACTTAAGGAAGACGGATTCTGTTTTTAGTTCGTAAGTGATGTCAGGACGGAAATACGGGGACGTGTCTTCCGAAATCTCGATCTCATGGGTCGCGCGGTAGATCGTCGAGAAGATCATGCCGGATCGGCTTGCTGAAGCCGGTCGCGGTGTACTGCATTTGCGGCTCGATTGCTTGAAGCCCGCACGCCCACGTCATCGCCGTCCGCCTGCGCAATCTCCCTCCGATCAACGTCCCCGCGGCGAGGGGGATGATCATCAGGGCGATCAGCAGACCGGCAATCACCGCAGGAGACACGCTTGTCGCGGCTCCGGATGGCACGGAGACAGATGCCTCCCGTTGTCACCAATGACGATGATGTCGTGCTGCACCGACGAGCGACCCGGCAAGGGGTTCGAGAACGCCGACGGCGAGACCGGGAGCAACACCGAGAATAACGCAGAGCACGGCAAGCATGCCCATCGACACGATCATTGAAGGGGAAGACTCGTGGGCAGACTCCGCATGAGCGGAGCGGGGGATACCGAGAAACGTTATCCCGAAGGCCTTGACGAAGCATGCAGCTGCGAGCGCGCCCGTCAATGCGAGGAGAGCGACGGTCAGTGGGAGAGCGATCTTCACGGCAAGATCGGAGAGCTGGAATCCCAGGAGAAGCGCCTGGAACGTAAGCCATTCGCTGACAAACCCGTTCAACGGGGGCAGGGCGGAGATGGCAACGGCGCCGAGAAGGAAGAAGAACGACGTCCACGGCATCTTCTTGATAAGACCGCCGAGTTCCTCGATGTTCTTCGTCCCTGTCGCGTGAAGGACGGAACCGGCCCCCAGGAACAGCAAGCCTTTGAAGGTTGCATGATTGAGGACGTGATACAGGCCGGCAATCAGGGCGATTGCCGCCAGCGGCTTGTTCCCCAGAGAAACAAAGAGAAGGGAGGCGCCGACGCCCATCAGGATGATCCCGATATTCTCGATGCTGTGAAACGCCAGGAGGCGCTTCAGATCGTGTTCCATGAGTGCATAGAGCACGCCGAGCACCGAAGAAACGACGGCAAGGATCAGGAGGACGATTCCCCACCATTCGGGAATTGCATCCGCCCAGAAAGTCGAAGAGCACGCGGACGATGCCGTAGATCCCCGTCTTGATCATCACGCCGGACATCAGGGCCGAGATATTCGAAGGAGCGGCGGGGTGCGCCTCGGGAAGCCAGATGTGCAGGGGGATGATGCCGGCCTTTGTGCCGAAACCGAGGACCGCGAGCACAAACATCAGCGACGGAATCAGACCGGGCAGCCGGGAGCCCGCATTTCTCCACGCCCCGAATTCGAACGAGCCCGTGTACGCATAGAAGAGCGCGAACATGACGATCAGGAAGACCGTCCCGATGTGCATCATCACGACATACAGGAACCCCGCGCGGCGGGAAGCCGGATCTTCGTGCTCGAAGTTGATCAGGAAGTACGTTGTCAGCGACATCCCTTCCCACAGGAAGAGGAACAACACTGCATGGTCCGCAAGAACAACGCCGGACATCGTGAGAAGGAACAGAATTGTAGAGGAATGCGAAAAGCGCCGATGTTCCTCCGGCCCACGAAATCGTTCACGTATCCGAAGGAATAGAGCGAAACGACAGCCGCGAGCAGCGAGATCACGAGGAGGAAGAACGCAGACAGGCGATCGGCGTGCAGCGCCATCGTCCCGAACGAGGAGCGTCTGTTGCAGTTCCAGATGGAACGGTACGCCGGAGGTCAAGACCAGGAGAGCGAGGATGCAGCCGGAAATCGATGCAACAAGAGCAGCGGTAAACCCGAAATTCTTGACGGCCTTCGTGAAGATGATATCACCCGCCCGAATCGATCTCCGCCTCGTGAAGCTCAGAAGTAACGGTAGAACGGCTCCTGCAGAATATCCACCCACAACGACGCAAGCAAGGATGAACTGGAACAGCGGCAATTCCAAGATTGGCGACTCGCTCGATGATACTCAATATAACGGGTTTCCGGGCTTTGTTCAATGAGCTGCGGGGCGAACATTTGGGACTCGGGGACGTTCGGACTGTGAGACTTTGGGTCTCCGCTTTCGACTGCTTCCCGTTAACGGATCAAAAGCATCCTTCGCACCGCGGAGTATGATCCCGCAGTGAGGCGATACAGGTACACGCCGCTCGCGAGGTTCGTCCCGTAAAAGGTAAACGTATATTTCCCCGAGGGGAATCTGCCATCGGCGAGGGTTGCCACTTTGCGACCGAGGAGGTCAAACACTTCCAGCCGAACCCAACTGTCAACTGTCCACTGTCCACTGATGACTGTTTTGGGATTGAACGGGTTCGGATAGTTCTGATACAGCGTCGCCTGCGAGGGAACATCCGGCCCCTGAGGTGCATCCCCTATGCCGATGCGCGCCCATCGGCCGTAAATATGTGATCGACCCGATCGATTGCTCTCCCAGACAATAAGACTGTAGAGATTGTTCTTGTAGACCGTCTTGGAGGAAATCATCGGGTTCTGATTGTGCCCCGTGCTCCGCACCGTATCCGACCACATGTAGTTTTCGAAGACAAGTGACGAATCTCCAGGAGCAACACGTTCATAGACCAAGGCGTCGAACCAGAATCTCGAGACCATCCTCCTTGCATCCGGTTTTATGACAATCGGGACGCTAAAGGCTCTCGCATTTTGATCGTCAGAAGCCGGGTCGACGATCAGTTGCTCGCTCGTGCCGCCGATTCCACCATTCGATACGAAGAGGTCTTGCGTCGCGCCGGAGTACCCCTCGTACAAAAAGGAACCCGGGAGCATCGGCCCCACAACCAAGTGTGGCCTCCTGACAAGCATTCCAATACCCAGGGTTTCCGGGGCACTCCAGCCGGTGTCGGCGTAGGTCCACTGTGATCTCGTGCAGAACTGCTGCGGCCCGCTTGTCCAGACCAATCCAATAGTTCCCCAAATATTCCCCGCGTCGAATTCCATTGTGTCGGAGGTCGTGGTTGCCAACGTTTCTGGTACACTGACCATTGTCGGGGTCATTTGTACTGATACCACCGCGGAATCATGTTTCCAAAACACCAGGAGGGACGAGTCCTTAAATCCCAGAATCTGAACGCCCGTATTGTTTGCTGTACCGTTCGTCAGCGGAGCCGGCTTCGTCCAGGCCGTGGAGCTATCACTGATCAGGCTATACCAGATTTGCCAGTGCTTTCCGTCCCAGCGTTGCCAGCCAACGACGGTGAGCATATGCGCGGCAGTCGAAAAGTATCGCTGTTCTCCGATGTCCGGATGTGATTGGGATGAGTCCGAGCTCACGCTCGAAATGATATAGTCTGTCGAATCCCAAACAGATGGGCCGATGAGATATCTCCGGGCTACGATGTCCGATCTCGAGGGTGACCTCCGTTCGAAGACTACCCAGAGATTGTCTCCTGTCTGGCCGTAGGAGTATTCGTTGTGGACGGCTACAGGATGAAATTCGTCGAATGCCCCTTGCGTTAGCGTATCAACGGGTAACCACCAAGAACTTGTTTGTGCGGAGACGTTGCCAGCAATCATGGGACCAAGCAACGAGAGGACGATCAACAGGAAGGGTCGAGTCATGACGGTGCGCCTCCTGAGAGACGGAGAGAATGCTCGTTCTGTGTGCTGAAGATGATTTACGCCGAATATTCGGGGAAGTCAAGAGCGCTGCTGATCGTCGGAGGCAATGGGAGAAGAGGAGACAAGGAGAACGGGAGACGGGTGAAACCTCCTTTCCGATATCAAATTCATCGCTTCTTCGGCGATCGCGGTTGAAGAATTTCTTCTAAATGGAACAGCGAATCGGGAAAAGCTGTTGAAATATTGTACATCGAAGAACGCAGAAATGACGACAACATACGGAATTACAATTGATGAAGAGCGGACACTCGACGCGTTCCGTCGCTGGGGCTACCTGGCGGCGCAGCTCGATCCGCTCGGCTCTCTTGTGCCGGAGACCCCTCCGGAACTTGAAATCGAAAATGAATTTGCCGCCCTGGGGAGACGGATCTATTGCGGCACCATCGGGGCTGAGTTCATGCATATCTCGGATCAGAGCCGGCGTCGATGGGTTCAAGAACAGATGGAGATCAATGCGGACCGCCCGGATCGGGAATGGCTGCTTGACAGAATTGTCGCCGCGGAAATGTTCGAGCAGGTGATTCAGGCGCACTACCCGGGGACGAAACGATTCTCGATCGAAGGTCTCGCATCGCTTATCCCGTTACTCGACACCATATTGAACGATGCTGCAGATCGAGGCTCGGTGGAAGCAGTCATCGGCATGAGTCACAGAGGCCGGTTGAATGTCATGGTGCACATCATCGGAACGTCGCCGGTCGACATCTTTGCGGAATTCGAGGACGTCGATCCCCGGAGCGTCCTGGGCGGAGGCGATGTCAAGTACCATATCGGTGCCACAGGACAGTATGCAACGCGAAACGGGCAGCATCTCCAAATGCGTCTCGTTTCCGGTCCCAGCCATCTGGAAGCGGTCGATCCCGTCTTGATGGGCCGGGTCCGCGCAAAGCAGACGCGCATCGGCGACGACGGGACACGGAAGATCCTCCCGATTTTGATTCATGGCGATGCTGCGTTCGCGGGACAGGGGATCGCATCAGAAGCGCTCGGCCTCGCTTCGCTTGAAGGTTTTTCAGTCGGCGGGACAGTGCATATCATCGCGAACAACCTGATCGGATTCACAGCCACGCCCTCGGAGCTATATTCCTCGCGGTTTTCTTCTGACGCGGCGAAACGGCTTGCCATTCCAATTTTTCATGTCAACAGCGAAGACGCCGACGCCGTCGTGCGCGTCGCAAGGATGGCTTCCGAATATCGGGCGGCCTTCTCCAGCGATGTCCTCATCGACCTGGTCGGATTTCGCCGTCACGGTCATAGCGAGATCGATGATCCCACGATGACACAGCCGGTGCTCTACGACCGGATCAAGGACCACCCGACATTGTCCGCCCTTTACGCGCGCGTTGTCGGCGTCGACCCTGCCCAACGACTTGCCGAATACAAGAGGCGCTACGAATCGGCGAAAGCCGATGCGGGGAGCATGAAGAAGAAGCCACGGCTGAGCGTCCTCCCCGAGTACTGGCGGGGGTACGTCGGCGGCGCCTATAGCGAATCGTTCGAGGTGGTCACATCCGTCCAGGAATCGGAGCTGCATGCAGTGTTGAACGTCCTCACAACGCTCCCTGATGGCTTTGCCGTCCATCCGAAAGTGAAGCGGGTAATCGACCGCCGCGTGGGGATGATGAACGGAATTGCGCCGATCGACTTTGGGGCGGCGGAGTTGGTCGCATTCGGAACGCTCCTCAGGAACGGAATCCCTGTCCGCATGAGCGGGCAGGACAGTCAGCGCGGCACGTTCGCACAACGTCATGCGGTTCTGAAAGACATTAAGACCCGCGAACGGTATAATCCGCTCAACCGGATCCGGGGATCAGGATTCGAAATCTACAATTCGATTCTTTCGGAAGCGGCAGTCCTTGGATTCGAGTACGGCTTCAGCAGGGAACGCCCGGACGGGCTTGTTCTCTGGGAGGCGCAATTCGGCGACTTTGCAAACGGAGCACAGGTCATCCTGGATCAATTTATCTCTGCCGCGGAGGACAAGTGGGGCCTCCTCTCCGGCCTGACGCTGCTCCTGCCTCACGGCTATGAAGGGCAAGGTCCCGAACATTCCAGCGCAAGGATCGAGCGGTATCTGCAGCTGGCTGCGGAAGACAACATCCAGATCTGTCAACCGTCGACGGCGGCGCAGTATTTTCATCTGCTCAGGCGACAGGCACTTCGCAAATGGAGAAAGCCGCTTGTCATCTTCACGCCGAAGAGCATGTTACGACTGGCGGATGCAAGCTCCAGACTGGAGGACTTCTCGACCGGTCAGTTTTTCCCGGTGCTTCCCGATCGTGAGATCGACCATGCAGAGCGCGTGATCCTCTGCACGGGAAAGATCGGACGGGAATTGAGAGCGGAGAGAAAACGGAGGAACGATACCAGGACTGCCATCGTCTTTATTGAACAACTCTACCGTTTTCCCATCGATGCGCTCGAGGCGGAGCTGAAACGGCATGGCAACGCGAAGGACATTGTCTGGGTTCAGGAAGAACCGGCGAATATGGGAGCCCTCAATTATATTGTCCCGCTGATCGAATTGGCCGCAGGAGGACGTGCTGTCAGCTCGATCAAACGGTCGGCGAGCGCAAGCCCGGCAACCGGTTCGGCGAAGGCGCATGCACTTGAACAGAGAACGCTCATTGATCTGGCGTTAGGATAGGGGAAGAATGCATTCACGACAACTCGGAGGTTTTGCCGTTCCCGTCTCTGCTCTCGGTCTCGGATGCATGGGCATGTCCGGAATGTACGGTCCCGCGGACGAGACTGAAAGTGTGGCCACAATCCACGCGGCGCTCGATGAGGGCGTCACGCTCTTTGATACCGGAGATTTCTACGGCACGGGTCACAACGAGCTGCTCATTCGGGAAGCACTGCGGGGAAGGAAGCGGGACGAGGTGTTGCTCAGTGTCAAGTTCGGTGGACTGCGCGACCCATCGGGGCAAATGATCGGGTTCGACGGAAGGCCCTCTTCCGTCAAGAATTTTCTTGCCCATTCCCTCACGAGGCTGGGGACAGACCATGTCGACATCTACCGTCCGGCGCGCCTGGATCCGGATGTGCCGATCGAGGAAACGATTGGGGCGATCGCCGACATGGTCCGTGCAGGCTACGTGCGGGCCATCGGACTCTCGGAGGTCGGTACGGAGACCATCCGTCGCGCCGTTGCGGTCCATCCGATCGTCGACGTGCAGATCGAGTATTCACTCTTCTCTCGCACAGTCGAGGGGCAGATTCTCCCGGCTTGTCGTTCGCTCGGGATCGGCATCACCGCCTACGGGGTGCTGTCGCGGGGGCTTCTGAGCGGCTCATGGACAAAGGAACGCGTGAATGGCGCGCGCGACATGCGGTCGCATCTACCGCGATTCACGGGCACAAATGTCGAGACGAATCTTATGCTCGTGGAGCAGCTCCGCGCTCTCGCAACATCGAAAGGAGTGACGCCCGCCCAACTTGCCATCGCCTGGGTGATGTCACGCGGGAGTGACATCGTTCCGCTGATCGGGGCCAGGAATCGAACGCAGCTCGCCGAATCCCTTGGGTCGTTGACCATCCCATTTTCGGATTCCGAGCTTGCCGCCTTGGCGCAAATCATCCCGGACGGTGCCGTTGCCGGTGATCGCTACGGCGCCGCGCAGATGGTCCGCCTGGACAGTGAAAAGCAGGGACGGTGAGTCTACTTATTTCACCAACACGAGCTTGCGTGTTTGAACAAATGCTCCTGCCTTCATGGTGTAGAAATACACGCCCGAAGCCAGCGTGCTTCCTCCGAATATCACCTGGTGCTCTCCTGCCGGCATTTCTCCGTCGACAAGCGTCGCCACTTGCTGGCCGATGCTGTTATAGACCGTTAGGGTCACGTGAGACGAGGAGGGAATCTGGTATCGGATCGTCGTTGTCGGATTGAAAGGATTCGGATAGCCCTGGAACAACGCGTAACGGCCTGGTGATGCAGGGGGTGTCTGCGCGACATTGACCAGCGTCTGATTGTTGAATTCAAGACCCCATCCATAGAAATACCCGGAAAAGCCGTTGATTAGCTGTGAAACGCGTAACCGCCATGCCCCGGCTGAGTTCTTGCCGGAAAATGCTGGATTGATCGGAGAGTGCGGACGGATCGTCGGCGTGAAGGAAAGATACTGGTGGTTCATCGCGCTGTCGGCCGCATCCTGAAAGATGGTGGCGACGCCATTGACATACACCGATTGAAAATCGAGGTTCCAGAAGGTCAGGGAATCTCCCGACGGAGAAAAGAGCGTCATCGCAAGGCTGCTCTCATTCAAATGGTTGAGCCCGACGAAAATCTTCAGATCGGTGATCGAGACGGATTCCGAGACCTCCAGCGTATCCTCGATCGATCCGGCATTGGTTCCGCTTTCAGGAACTCTCTTTGAGGCCGATTTGAGGAAGTACCCGTTCGGGAAAGTCCCCGGCGAAGCAGGATCCCGAGTGAGAGGCGACAACGGTGTTGAAGGCCCTCCGACAAGGGACGAAAACATCGCAGGCCCCCGCAACGTGAGCGCTGGCGCGGCATACGTCGTCGGAAAAACGGATCCGTCTAACCCGTACACCAGTTCGAGACTCGATGCCGAGCGTTTGTTGCCATTGTCGATCGAGGTGAACATCCCTTTCCGGATGTCTTCGACAGTCTTGACGTACCCCGACATCCGCACTTCATCGATGTAGCCGTTGAAGTAGTTTGTCTGTGCCGCCGACCGGCCAATGCATAACGAGTCTGCTACGTCGGAGATCGGCGATGCATTGTAAAAGCCGTCGCGCACGCCGTTGATGAAATTCTGCGTCGTGGCAAATGTCCCGTCATAAGTGTACGTCACCGCGACATGCGTCCACTTCCCACTGGGGATTGTCGCAACAGAAGATCCGATGGTCCCCATAGTAATAAACGCGAGCTTCCCGGTGGATGTGAGAAGAATTTCATATCCGACAAATCCGCTTCCTTCACGGGAAATGATTGTCTGTTGTTTTCCTGAAGCAGAATTGATGGGATAGATCCACGCCTCGATCGTGAAAGGACCCAACGCAGGCAAATTCGGGTCCGTCGCGGCCTCTGCGTATCCGCTGATCCCATCGAGGTAGAGTGATTCGTTTGGTTTAAGGTAGAGGGGTGGCGCGTTCGACATGTCCACTGCCGTCGCTCCACGATTCACCCCGTTGTTTCCGTGGCCTGATTTGTCCTTCACGTCAAGGAAGACGTCGGAATTGTTGAGACTCTGAAACGAGAGGGAAAGCACGAGATTCACGTACTCGCCGCTTCCGACAGCCAGGCTGGAATTGTGATCAACGTTAACGGAGAACGCTGAGAGAGGAACATTCCAAATGCGCACCTCATCCAGCATCGCCGGGGCGTGACCGTAAATGCTATTGCCGATTGTGATGGAGTCCGTCCCGCTCGAGGGAACGGTGGTCGCAGAGCCCAAAGTGTCGAGGGCGCCGTTCACGTAGAACGTGACGATCTTGGCCGCGCTGTTAAAGACACAAGCGATGTGATTCCAGTTGCCGTCGTTCAGCTTCTTTGTCCCTTCAAGGTACGTGACGTTGTTGAACTGGATTCTCCCGACGCCCCGATCGATAAGAAGACGGTATTCATTATCACCGACCACACTCACGATTCCGGTGGAAGTGGTGTTCACCCAGGCCTCGAGAGTGAAACTGCTGGTAATGTTCAACGAAGTGGAATGCGGAATGGCGATGTAGCCCGTGCCATCTAACATGGCGGCGTGATTCCATGTCATTTGCGCGGTGAGGCGCGATTGCATCGAAAGAAGGAGTGCCAAGACGCCAAGAAACTGACAAAAGCGTAGTGTTTTCCGCATTTCTGCCTCCTGAACTGACGAGTGAACCCCCCAAGCACCATGCTAACGGCGCGATTGTCGAAGGAGTTCCGTAGGTCGATCCAAGGTGACCGCTGTCACAGGGTTCGCCTCGGCCGGGACGGTGCCCGATTTGATTCCTTCCAGGTGAATATCTTTCTTTGGGACCGGTAGCGATTTGGCGTCATTGCGTTCCAACATCCACGGAAGGAGATTGCCATGGTTGACGAAGCACGAACGCTCAAAGCGAGGATTGATGCCGCAAAACCCCGGCTCTTGACAATTTCGGACGCGCGCGCCGGAGAAAAGCTGGTCTCGGACAAATGGTCGATGAAAGAAATCCTCGGCCACCTGACCGATTCCGCTGCGAACAATCACCAGAGAATCGTTCGGCTGCAACAGAACAAGGAACTCGGCAAATTTACGTATGAGCAGCAGGCCTGGGTTTCCATCCAACAATATGCATCCGAACCCTGGAAGGAACTGGTCGAGTTCTGGTATCTCTTCAACGCGCATCTTGCGCACGTCATCGCACACGCGGATCCAGCCTCACTGCAGAACACGTGCGACATGGGCTATGAGAAGCCCGCGACTTTGAAATTCGTGATCGTGGACTACATCCGACACGTCGAGCACCACCTTAATCAGATTCTGGGGGAACAAGATCCGAGGGCAAGGGAGAAGTGGGTGAGAAGAACTCCGTCATAGGAAGAACTCAATAGTCAATAGTCAACGGACAGTAGTCAATAGTCGAACCGAGTATACGATCGGCTTGTGTGAGGAAGAATGAACGCAGCACGCACGTTACTTCGTTCGTGTGAGAATCTGTTCGAGCTCCTCCAGGCTCTTCCCTTTGGTTTCGGGGACTTTTGTGACAAGGAAGACGAGATAGACCACGCACATGACGCCAAAGACCAGAAATGCGGTGCCGCCGCCCAACGCATTGAGCATGTACGGAAAGGTCAACGAAACGAGGAATACCGAAGCCCAGAGGAACACTACGGCGACGGACATCGCCTGACTCCGTAACCGGTTGGGATAGATTTCCGCAATGAAAACCCACGTGACGGGTCCGAGCGACGCAGCGAACGAGGCGATGTAGACCAGAATGCACAAGAGGATCAGCGCACCGCCAAACTCCTGTCGATAAAAGGCGACGGCAAGGACGAACAGCGATACCGTCATCCCCGACGCGCCGGCGATCAGTAGCGGCTTGCGGCCGAACCTGTCGATGTACCGGATCGCGACAAAGGTGAACAGGAGGTTCACCGCACCGACGGCGATCGTTTGCATCAATGCGTTGTCGACGCCAAGTCCGGTTTTGGCAAAGATCATCGGGGCATAGTACATGATCGAGTTGATGCCCGTGACCTGAGAAAACACCGCGACAACAATCCCCATCCACACCAGCGGGCCGATCTCGGGTGAGAAAAGTTCCCGGAAGGAGCTCGTTCGCTCGCCCGGGATCGATTGCTCGACCGCCCGCATTTCACCAGCCGCAATATCTGCCCCGTTGATTCTCCGGAGAATTCCGAGTGCCTCATCGCTTCGGTTTTTCTGCACAAGCCAGCGCGGGCTCTCAGGGATAAACAGCAAGGTGGCGAAAAACAATAATGCAGGGATTCCCATTACGGCCAGCATCCACCGCCAGTTGTTCTCCCCGGTAGAGACAAGCAGATAGTTCGAAAAGAACGCACAGAGGATGCCGATGACGATCGCAAGCTGATTCAGGGAGACGAGACTTCCCCGTTTTCCCGCCGGCGAGATCTCGGATATGTACATCGGCGAAAGCGTGCTCGCTGTTCCGACGGCGAGACCGCCGAGAAAGCGGAACAGGACGAACACCGTGAGGTGGTTGGAGAGCGCCGAGCCGATCGCGGAAATCAAAAAGAGGATGGAGGCAATCAATAACGCGGCTTTCCTCCCCAGAACATCGGCGGGCTTGCCGGAAATGATCACCCCTGCGATGCAACCCACGAGCAGACTGCTCACCGCCCAGCCCAGGGCGATGTCATCGAGGGAGAAGTACGCTTTGATAAACGGGACCGCGCCAGAGATGACCGCCGTGTCAAATCCAAAAAGCAAACCTCCCAACGCTGCTGCGAACGTTACCATGAGGAGGAAAAATGAATCTTGCTCTTTCATCGGAAACTCGAATTCGTTATTGATCGTCGTCCCACAGTCCCACAGTCCCCAAGTCCCAGGGTCCCCCTCCACTCCGGCTCTCGTTAGACTCTCACATACGCCTTTATCGTCGCACAACGGTTCCCTTCGCTGCTGCCATACGGCCGAATCGTGTACGCCCCCACGACCGCCGGAACGATGAAGGTCTCGGCATAATGGACGACAAAGGGCGCGAAGGCATCCGACGGACTTTCTAGAATCGCGCAGTCTCCTTCGACAAGATTCAGGACGTTGACCCCGCCGCCGGTGTGGTGCGGGACGGTCCCTGTAAACCAGTGACGTCGTGTTTCGATAAATTCGTTCTCATGCAGCCCGGTCCGTTCTTCGAACCATCCGTCTCCCTCCGCGACCTTTTCGATGCGGTTCACCAAATTCTGACGTGTCCACATCGGCGTTCTATTCCATTGGATGACCTGCCTGCCATGGTCAATGTTGATCGGTCGGGGTTTCCCATCGAGTCCAACGCGTCCCCAATCCCACAACTTGAACGTGAAGATGTAGGGTGTGGCGCTGATCTCAAGAACCACACTGTCCTTTCCTGAACAGTGCACCGTGCCGGCGGGGATCAAAAAGTGATCGTGCTTTTTGACGGGCCAGTTCTGGATATACCGATCAGCATCAAATGGTTCCCCGCCGGATTCAGCGGTAATAAGGTCCCCGATCATGCGGTCCGGGTCGATATCTTCCTTCAGACCGAGATACACGACGGCGCCGTCCTTTGCATCCATGATGTAGTAACTCTCGTCCTGCGTGTATTGCATGCCGAAGGTCTTGCGGATATAGTCGGTGAGGGGGTGGACCTGAAGACTCAGATTGCCGCCATCCATGGTGTCGAGATAGTCGAACCGGATCGGAAACTCGTCCCCGAATCTGCTGCGCACTGCGCCCCCGAGGAGTTCCTGCGGTTGATGAAAGACGAGGTCAATGGCAGGGAGCTCGATGACACGGCCGTTGATCCTGAGAAGGAGACTGTTCTCTTCCGGAACGCAATTGAAGCACCAGGCGTAGTTCTCGACCGAGGGGTCAAGCCCGAAGCGACGTTTCATCCACTGGCCTCCCCAGGGGCCCGGGTCAAAGAACGGCACGACGCTGAACGGACGCTGGGAGCATTGCCGCAAACCTTCGAGGATCGCGCTTGCTTCGACAAGTTTCGGCTCGTGCCGGTTGTTCGTGTCGAGAACGAAATCCCATCGTGGCATGAGCTCCCGTTTCAACCGGTCGCACACTCTCCAGTCGACGAAGTACGCCTGCTTGTAGAGAAGCATCCAGTCGTCGATGTCCTTGTTCTGCACACCGAGATTTCCGACCTCATGGCGTCGCATCCGCAATTGAATCTCCCATCGTGCCATGTCTCCATAGATCAGCAGGTCGTAGGATGTTGGAATCGTTGCGGCGCCCGTGCCGATAATGAGCACGACACCCTCCCCGAGCGCTGCGATTGCAGAACGGGCAGCGTCCACCTTTGCCCGGTCGAAAAAGGTGTCGATGAGGAGAGCACTCATTTTCCCAAACAGTCGGTCGTCGGTGACATCGGCTCGCACGAGTTGCTCGATCCTATGCTCGTCCCACATCAGGTCCTTCGCAGCGATCATCACATCGGGCTTGAGGCCCGCAGCGAGCCGGTTGATGATCTCTGCCTCCATTGCTCCCTGATAGAGTTCAACGACGATAACCTTCTTCCGTTTGTCGATTCGGGACAACGACGCCTGGATCCGTGGAAGGATCTCGCCCCATCCGACAGAGACATGGGCCTGACATCGGACTTCGACGAAGGGGTACATTTGGAAATCCGGCATGGCACGTTCCTGCAATGTGTCCGGCGGGCGGATTCGTTGGGCCGACGGCATGCTGGAACTTAGGAAGAAGTCGGCAAAACTTCTTCCGTTCCTTCAAATTGTCAACAATCCCAATCGAATGCGAAGGGGGGAATGCGATATGCTCCGCGCTACCAAATTTTGCGGCGTGGTTCCACAGCATTTGGGAAAGAAAGGTGAGGGCAACTCCAGTCAAGCGCGGTCGAAGGGAAGGAGTTCCGTATCATGGCGAAAGGGGACCACAAGCGGGATAGAGGATGAATCCTGGACACCATAGGACTTGGAGACTTTGAGACTCGGGGACTGTGGGACGATGAGGCGAATTGGGAATTGACAGCTGGTACCCCCGGATGCCGATAGGGCTGCCAATTCCCAATTCAGTTACTATCTCGTATAGAATCCTCCTCAGAACATCGGCTTGATGTCGCCGAACAGGTGGCTCACATTCACGGTGTTTGACGTGTGACAGGTGAAGCAGTTCGAACCGGTTCCTACCAGCGAATTACTTCCCTGCTGATACGTTTCCATCGTCGTGTTTGCGAGCTTGCTTGTGCCGACCTCATTGCCGCTCGGGAAACTTCCGGTCGGCGGTGCGCCGCCGATGGTCCACGTTGCCCCCTCGAAAACGTAATTTGCGCGCACATCACCACTCGTCAGCATTCCCCGCACACTATTGTTCATCGAGATAATTTCTGTGTTGGACGCAGCCGGAGTGGCATCAAGGGGATTGGGTGACGCGTCGGACGCCCCGCCCCAGGCCTTCCAGCGGATCGTGTTGCTCGGGCTGATACTGAACGGATTTACCGGCACGATGTCCGTCGTGCCGAAGGGGTTGCTCATGTGGACGGCATTAAACGGCCCTGCGGAGTTGGTCGCGCAGAAGAGCCATGTTCCTGCCGTCGACTGGTTCACGGTCGTCGTCGCGTTGCTCGTGTTGATATACGCGAAGGTCGCGTTCGGCGTATTGTCCTGGTGCTCGAATGTCGCCCAGATCATCTCCGGATGTCCCGACGTGCTGCCGACGACGTGGATGCCGACAAGCGCGAGCTGGACCGTCTGCTGTCCGTTCTGCACCCAGTGATTCGGGTCGGTCTTGTCGTAGGTCGGGATCACACCCTGCATGGTGATATAGCTGGCGGGATTCGAGACGGCGGACGCCTCGACCCAGGATGTCTTCAGCTCCACCGAGAGCGCGACACTGTCGGGGAATGATGCGGAGTGTGCAGCGCCAAACGCCGTGATTTTGCTTAGCTCCCCCTGCGTCGTCGGGAAATGCGTCGGCGCCGGCAGGATTCCTCCGTCTTTCGTCCCGGTCAGGAAATACGCATAGACGTCATTGACCATGGATACATAATAAATGAGCGATCCGTTCTGCGTCTCCAGAACGCCGCCGTCCGCCTGGCCTTCCTCGACGTCCGCGACGATTCCTGCGCCGTTCAGGAATATTGGAATCTTGTCGATGATGAACTTCTGTACGATGAACGTCCGCTCGCCTTCGACGGGAATGATCGGTCGCGCTCCTTTGATCATGTTCCCGCTCTTGTCAAAGAACTCCGGCTGCTTGTTCTCTCCGAGTGCGGTGCGCTCCACTTCGACCGTATCGTTGGAGGAGTTGAGCATGAGAAGCTTGCCTGTCTTTGAAAGTCTCGGCGGCTGGATCTCCAGCATGTGACCCGCCTTGTCAAAGATCACGGGGAGTTTGCGCGGTCCCACCTGCGCCGCCCGAACGCCGAACATTCGCAGTCCTCCGGCAGTGTGCGAGATCAGCGTCCTGTTCCCGTTGGAGTCGAGAGGCGACACGTCGAAGAAGCCAGGCGAGTCAAACACGTGCTGACCTCCTCCGTAGGATGGCGGTGCGGGGGACGTGGCCCAGAGGAACATCCGTTCCGACCACTCGTAGAAGCTGCAATTCGGCGAGTTCGGGAATGTGATGCTGTTTGCGGGAGTAACGATGCCGTTCAACGTCACCGACCCGGATTGAAACCATGACGAAAAATCCGATGGGGCAACAGTGCATGTCGCCTTCGCGTCCGATGGGACGACCACCGCTGTTTGCGGTCCAGGACATCCGCAGAGAGCCAGCATTCCGACGGCAAGCGCTGTTGCTATGGCAGGCCTGCAAAGAATGCCGCGGGTGATGTTGTCTTTCATTCTTTCCTCCTGAAGAGTGTGAACGGAACGTGGAAACAGCTCAAAGGAAATTACCACGTACGCCGACGAAGCGAGAGCTCAGATTTTGAAGGCTCACACGGAGCGTGAGATTAGGTCAAAGGAGAGGGGTCCGCGCAAGGGAGAGCAAATCCTTACTGGAGCTTTCTTACACGGTGGTCGTAAATATAGACGAAACAAGTCGAATGTCAAGCGATTTTGAATCAAAAAAGTCTAATAATCATTGGGAAATACACCTAAGATTCGCCACAAGGGCACATTTTGGCAAAGAGCCTGATCGGTCCGGTCGATTGAAGAGAATCCGGGCTCCAGGCGGATACTATCGCATCCGTGCTACCAGGGTATCGTCGCTGACTCCTTTTGCATTCGACCCTCACAAGTCGTAATCTCGGATCAACCCATCATCGAGACTCATGAAAAAACTCCAGCCCAACCTCTGAATCGTTCATCAGTACTGTGCGGTTGATTTATGCCGATCGAAAGGTGCGGTGGGAATGCGAAATCGATGGCGGATGCGGGTGGCAAGAGAATCGGAGTTTGGAACTGAAGAGCACGGTCGACAGCAGATATAAATCTTCTCGCCTGCTCTATGACATTCGTGTACCTTCTGCGGATCCTCCGCTGCTTTTGTGCGTGGGCATGTGAATTCGCGGAGGTGTGTGGTGGAAATTACAGAATCAGCTTTGGGATTTCGATGCATTCTCTCTTGCTGTTCCGTCGCAATCGAAATCCCACGTCACACGGCCGGACGTAACTCAGCCGTGTGTTGCGAATTCACCACCCTTTCTTTCGGTTCACTTTCTTTGGGTGAGCAAAGAAAGTGAACGGAACAAAAGTACCCCCTCCACGGGAGTGGAAACAAAGAACTAGAGAAGTACCTGCGCCAAACGAATTGGTGGTTCGAAAGATCGACGGCAATGGGGTAGCTTCTCGGGAAAGTTGAAATCGATCAGAGAGCAAAACCGTGGAAGCCGTATCCGCGAAAAGGTTTGAGGTCATTCGTCTTAACATTAACCGGACACTAATGATCGTTCATCGTCAGCATTCGCGGAGAGCGGGTGATCCTGCACGCCGACCTTGCGGGCATCTACGGAGTCTCCGTGAAGCGGCTGAATGAACAGGTCAAACGGAACAAGGAGCAGTTCCCCGACGACTTCTGTTTTCGATTGCGACGCGAATACAAAAAGTATCTCCCGAATGCATTCACCGAACACGGCACCATCATGGCGGCGAACGTGCTGAACAGCAGACGTGCGGCCTGCTCCATGCTCCCGACTTTCTTTTGGAATATTTCTGCTATTCAGCCCAGTTCCGTCTCACCGGCGTGTGATGCAAGTCATTGACCTGTTCCCGGGTCATCTCCCTTTTTTGCCCGCATATCTTTCAGTCGCTCTTCCGTTAACCATTGGAATTCTCTATCTTCTTCCTTGGAATCTACCCGTGTCCTCACGCAGAGGACGATAGTTCTCCTTTCAATCGGCCCCTCCCGGGCGCCGCAACCCCGATTCCTTTTTTTCGACGACGATCATGACACTCCCCAGGTTGCCAGCCATTGCCATAACCCTTCTTGCCGTTCTTCTCTCCAGCCAGGCGCAGGAACGCAAGTATGTGACAAAAACCATCTCAACGATCGATCGCGTCATCACACGTGACCCGAACGTCCCGCGTCTGCAAGGTCTCATCGACAAAGGGTTCGATCGTCACATCAGATTGCCGCGGTTTGACTATCAGACGCTCGACCCCGGCGTGGTCAAGAGTTTTATCGCCGACGCGAGCGCATCGGACCTTTCCGCAGCCAGCGTGGCAAAGTCGATGGATCGAACGATCCTTGCTTCATACCGCAAAGCCATGCTCGGCAAAAGCCGCAAGGTGGCGGAGCAGGCGGTGACGGAGATTGAAAAGGAAAGCAGCTCGGTGGTGAAACAGAAAGAAAGTGCAGTCACCTCAAGCGATATCCTCAAGGCGATGAACACGGGGTACATCTATATTCCTGTCGTGACCTCCTACAAAGAGGAAGTGAAGGACAAGGCGGCTTCTTCGGAGATCAACGGGTACATGCTCTGGTATCATCTCGAGACTGATGCCAGCGGGAGTTCCCGGTTTGCTCTTGTCGAGGAAAAACCGGAGATCTCCACCGGATCCGGAACCGGCACGATCGGGACTTCTTACAGCCTGAAACGCCGTTCGGTTGACGGACGGGAGTTCGCCCGCATCCTTGCCATCGACAACTGGGCGAAGAATCTCTCTCTTGCAATGCGTCGCAATTCGGAGTTCTCGCTCTCCGGCGAAGTGAAGGAAATCCGTGGGAGCGAAGTGTCCGCGACCATCGGGGCCCGCGAAGGGATCGACCTCGACGAAGGCTTCACGCTGGTCGATTTTTACGAGAACGACAAGGGTGAGGTCGAACCGAAAACTGTCGGGTTCTTTCGATCGAAGACCGTTGCCAACAATGATCCCGCGGCGAGCGGCGATCCGCAACGGATGTCGGTGTTCGCGAACTATCTCGGCCACGGCTATGAACGCGGGATGATCCTGGTGGAGCACCCGCGCATGGGGCTGGACATCGACATCCGTGCCCGCTATACACGGCTGAACGTTCCCAAGGCGTCGACGATTGCCGACTTCAACGCCTATTCCGGGACCTTCGGACCATTGGGCAGTCATCCTGACGTTGCTGCGTTCGAGGGGACTTCGAGTATTGCGCACCCGTACCTTCTGTCCGAAGATGTGACTTCTGCTATCGGCGCCGATCTGAATTTCCGCTACAACCTGGCCAAGCTCACGAATGTTCGCCAGCTGTTCCTTGCTGTCGATCTTTCGGGCGCCTTCCCCATGATTTCCACCGATGAGAACGCCGTCGGCGCAGGTTCAACGGTCGTGCCGATCCTGCTGAGCGGCTATATCGGCCCCGTTAAGAAACTCTGGTTCACGCGGGCAAACCTGAACATCGGCATCGGCGTCGGCGTCGACTGGTTTCATCTCTCCAACTCCAACCCGGTGTATGGTGAGATGGAAAGCATGAGCATTGCTTCGGTCGGGGCAAAGGCGGAGGTGGGGCTTGAATATCTTATCACCCCGGACTTCATGATCAACGTCAACGTCGCCTACAAGTACGGGATCCATCCCTTCAGCGGAACGGTAAAGTTCAACGGCATCTCCGACGAGCTCGACCTGACGAACGACAATGTCCTCATCGACAGTCCGTTCTACAAGGATTTTACCTTCAGCGGCGCAAGCGCGTCGTTCGGAATTTCGTTTTCATTGCCCAGCCTGTCGAGCAATCCATTTTCAGGGCTCGAATCCTCGCGCATGGATTACTGATTGAACTCATCCCCCCTTCCCCCCTTCTCTTTCAAAGAGAAGGGAGGAAGGCGAGCGGGGATGCGTCCGAGGCGCATCGTGATTCTTCACAGCAGCTTCATAAGGGACCCCTATGCGACTCCTTACACTTCTCGGAATGGTATCTATCGCCGTGTCTGTCCTGCCGTGTGCTTCCCCTGCCCAGAGCAATCTTCCACGCAGCAGGGAAGCGGTGTTCGTCGAAAGCTTCTCGCCCACGGAAGTGAATATCCGCGCGAAGGGGCTGGGGGCGGATGTTGACGCGGCCGAAAACGACGCGAGAAAGTCGGCGGTGTACTACGTCCTGTACAACGCCCCGTCCAAAATCCTGCAGACGCCGGCGGAAGAGGAGGCATTCGGCAAAGTCGCCGAGACGTATTTCGCCGATGAAACCATCGGCAACTATATCACCTTTGTCGGCAACGAAATCCTCAGCCGCGTCAATACCAAGGACGGCGTCAAGGTGGAGAAGCTGGTCCGCGTCAATCAACAACGGTTGACCGACGAGCTTTCGCAGCAGGGGATTATCGCTTCGCGTGAGACGCTGACGGAAGCGTTCGGCAATCCGTTCATCATGGTCCTCCCCGAAGTGCCGAAAGGACAAAGCCCGATCGCTGCGCTTCAGAATTCCCCGAACCTGAAAAAAGGGGCCGAGGTCATCGAGGGCTATCTCACATCGCGCAAATATGACGTCCAGGTGCCGGAGCAGGTCGAGAACCTCTCGGAACTCGCCGACGCGCATACCGCACTCAAGGGAGTCGAAGACGACAACGCGTATAAGCTTGCACTGACCATCGGTGCCGACGTCTATATCGTGTACAACGTGAGCGTGGAGAGCGTGCCGTTCGGGAAGAAAGGAGTCGTCGGTTGCCGGGCGTACGAGACCACCACCGGCCGCCTCCTCGGGACGGAAACCGGGTACAGTCCGGAGAAACCCAGCTCCACGGACGCCGCGTTGATCGAAATGGCGATGAACGACGCGATTGAAAAGGTCCTCACTAAAATCAACGCCTACTGGAAAGACGACCTCCGGGTCGGCCAGCAGTACAAGCTCATCATCAAAATTACCGGGAGGTTTGAAGACCCGCTGGCGGTCGGCGACATGTTCGACGACGTCCTGAAAAGCATCACGACGAAACGGAAACAGAACGCGGCGACGGAAAAGACCGTCGATTACATCATCTGGCAGAACCAGTTTGAGAATACCATCGGGCTCTTCCGTGAGTTGAGCAAACGAGTCGATCAGAACAAGGATGCCCGTCAGATGGGCGTGAAGCTCAAGCGGCTGAACGTCAACCGCAAGTTGATCATCCTCGAGGCGACCCATGCGTAAGCACCCGTTTCTTCCACTCGTCGCAGCGCTTCTGTGTGTCGCCGGAGTCTCGCAGGCGCAGCTTCCTGACTGGGCGCGGACCGGCAAATCAAACCGCTACCCCGAAGAAATGTACTGGGTCTCCGTCGCGAGTGCGATCGGATCCGAGGGAATCGAGAAGGCGAAAGCACAGGCACGGGTCGGGATCGCCTCCCAGATCAAGGTGACCGTCTCGTCGAAAATGAAGTACGTCCAGTCGGAGAAGATCGTCGGCGACGTGTCAAACTATTCCACGGACATGACCAGCGAGACGCAGAGCGTTGTCGAGAAGATGGAGTTCGTGGATCTGACGTTTCCGGAAACCTTTGTCAATTCTGTGGACACCCGATCGTATGTGATGGCTGTCCTCGACAAGGAACAATTCTACGAGCGGTTGCGGCGCGATATCGAGGGGCCGGTCGCGGAGCTCCAGCAGAGATTGCAGAACGCCCGTTCCCAGGCCGGTGCGGCCGACCTCGGCGAGTCGGTGAACACGTTTGCCGGCATTATGGGCGAGGTCCCCGATCTCTATCCGAAGATCTTCTTCTATAATTCCATTGCGCCAAGCGCCTACACGTTGCCGACCGAGCTGATCTACGACAACCTTGAATCCGAGCTGGCAAAGATCCTCGGCACTGTGTCCCTTTCCATTCAGGGCGGAAACAATCAGACCGTTGCGCTCGGCAAGTCGTTTGCCCAGCCGCTTTCCGTGAAGGCGATGAGCGTGATCGATGGGAAGCCGACGCCGTTGCGCGGGCTGACGATCTCGTATCGGACTGGCCCGGAGGAGAAGGAAACCGCCGTGACGAACGACCAGGCCATCGCCTCGCTGAGCCCGATCGCCTCACCGGACCTCGTGACGGAGGGAACATCAGGGACTCTTGTGGCATTTGTCGACATTCCCCGCATGTCGGCGAGACTCAAGACGAAGGTCGAACAGAACACGAGCGTCGCATTCGCGTTTACGGTTGCCGGCGCACAGTTCACCGTGAAAGTCACCGTTGCAGGGGCCGGCCCCGATGCCGCGCAGTTTGAACTGGTGAAGCGCGTGATCAAGGACCTCGAGAGAAACAACGTCCGCGCCAACCAGCAACAGTCACGGTACGAGCTCCACCTGATCGTTACGGCTTCCGACGGGCAAACGGTCAGCGGGATGGGCGGCAATCTGTATTCGCAGAATGTCCAGGTTACCGGCATGTTGAAGGACGGATCGACCGGTACTGTCATCGGAACGATCTCCACTTCTGCAACCGGCATGGACAAGGACAAGGATCGTGCCCTGGAGAAGGGGATTGCGGGACTGAAGTTCTCCTCGAAGGACCTCTCTTCCGTCGTCGCACGGGCACGGGAACAGTGAGCACCGGAGGTTTTCAAATGAAGAACATCCTTGTTACGGCTGGATTTCTCGCGTCGTTGTGCCTGTCGCTCTGCGCGTTCGGGCAGGACGACGAAGAGTTCAAGAAATGGAAGAATGCGGAAGACGCAAAGTTTCAGCAATTCAAGGACAAGAACGATCAGGCGTTCTATGAATTTCTGAAGCACGAATGGCGGGGCGTCGACATGTTCCGTGGAGTGCAACGTGATCCGATTCCCGATCCCGTGACACTCCCCGTGTATACGCCGCCGAAGAACCAACCGAAGCCGGAACCACCGCCGACGCCGACCGTGACGATCGTGCAGCCAAAGCCCGCCGCGACGCCGAAGCCTGTCGACATGGTCCCGTTGCCCCCATCCGACGCGGCCTCGATCGAGTTTTATGGAGCAGACCTTTCCGTGCCGGTTGCCCCGTCGCTGGCGGTCACTCTGGATGGAACTCCCGGCAAGGAATCGATCAGTGCGTACTTTGCCGCGATGGCAGGAAAACCCTACGATAGGGTCCTGAGCGCCGCCAAGACGATCCGGGCGTTCCGTCGGCTCAACGACTGGGGATATTGTCTCCTTCTTGCATCGATCGGACAGCGGATGTACGGATCGGTCTCGAATGAAACGGTCCTTTTTACGTGGTTCATGCTCCTCAAATCGGGCTACGAAGCAAAAGTCGGGTTCACCGGGTCGCGCATCTTCCTGTTGCTTCCAGTCGACGGAAAGCTCTTTGGCGTTCCGTATTTCTCCTTCGGCGGTGGACAGCGATACTATGCGGTCCCCCTCGATCCGAAATCTCCCGTGGACATCACGCAGATGTACGCGTATGAGGGAACGTATCCGGGTGCCTCGATGCTCATGCGATTCACCGTCACCGAGCTTCCCTCGCTCACGAATTCGACCTCGAGCAAATCGTTGCAGTTTGAGTATGGGGGGACGACCTACACGGTTCCGGTAACGTACAGCCAGGACGCCGTGAGATTTTTCGAGTATTACCCCCAATCGGATTTTGAAGTGTACTTTGACGGGTCCATCTCCCCGGGTGCCGCAAGTTCGCTCTATGCAGCATTCGAGCCGATCCTCAGAGGAAAATCCGAGGTTGAAGCGGTGGATGTCCTGCTGCGATTCTCCCAGACGGCATTCGGCTACAAAGTCGACAAGGAACTCTTCGGGCGCGAAAAACCGATGTTCCCGGATGAAGTCCTCTATTATAAAGACTCGAACTGCAAGGACCGCGCGATTCTGTTTTCGTATCTGGTGAGGACGCTGCTGCGCCTGGAGGTCGTGGGCCTGGATTATCCCGGCCATATTTCCACCGCGGTCCGGTTCTCGAAGAGCATTCCCGGAGATGCGGTCGAATATCAGGGAAGGCGCTACACGATCTGCGATCCCACATACATCGGGGCAGACGCCGGAATGTGCATGCCCCAATTCCAGGGACTTACCCCCTCCGTCATACCCTTGAAGAGGCCCTCATGAAAGCCGTCGCACTCTCTCTTGCGTTACTGCTTCTCGTTCCGCTGCGGCTACAGGCACAGGTCGAGAAGAAAGTCCGTGACCGGTCACACGACGCCCTCGAGGAGCTTGAATCGGGGAAGCTCACCGTGCGCTTTTTCAATGCTCTGACGGGGAAGCCGGTGAAGGGAGGCCATGTTACAGTGAAGGATATCGGAGAGTTCGTCACCGACTTTGACGGCAAGGTCCTGTTTGATCCGCCGGCGGAGGACGGTGAAGTTCCTGTCGCGTTCCGGGCCCCCGGCTATATCACGTCGGAGTTCAATGTCGAAGTCATGAACGGATCGCTGTATTTCAACCGCTTCTCGGTCTCTCCAACCCTCGACGTGCACCAGGTCCGCATCGTGCTCGACTGGGGAGAGAAGCCGCGCGACCTCGACCTGCACTTTGTGAAGGACGGCGGGTACCATGTTTCGTACCGCGACATGCATACGGCGTCCGACGGAACCGCCGAACTCGATCGCGACGACACGCATGGCTACGGGCCGGAGACGATTACGGTGCAGGAAATCTCCAGCGTCAATCGTTACGAGTGCTTTGTCCACAACTATTCCGATCGGAACGACGAAGAGTCGACCACTCTTTCCGGGTCCCGCGGGACCGTGAAGCTGTATGCCGAAGGACGGCTCGTCAGGGTATTTCAGGTACCCCGGAATGTCCAGGGAACGAAGTGGCATGTCTTCGAATATTCCGGCGGCGCGGTGAACGAGCTGGGGACGATCACACCGTAACCTCATCTCCCGCTGTCACACGAGTCGCTCCGGCGGGTGCGTTCGTTCAGGTGCGGTCAGAGAATACGCTTCAATATTCATCAACAATCATCGAACATTTACCCACTTACACACTCAAGGAGGTCCCATGCATTTCGCGAAATTGTTCATCCCTGTGCTCATGATCATCGCCTTCGTCGCAGGATGCGGTGGTTCGAAGGAAGTTACCCCCCCGCCGTCCGATGTCCCGGATTGGTATTTGAATCCGCCGAGCGATCCTAATTTCCTGTTTGCTCCTAAATCCGCGTCGTCCGCCGACATGCAATTGTCAATCGAAAAAGCGACCGCGGAAGCGCGCGCCGACATCTCCCGGCAGATGGAAGTCCGCGTCCAAAGCCTCGTGAAGAAATTCGACGAGGAAGTCGGGACCGGGAATGACACGCAGCTTCTGTCGCAATTCACGTCGGCCAGCAAACAGGTGACATCCAATGTCCTGAACGGGAGCAAGGTCAAATCACAGAAGGTCGGACGCGAAGGCAATCTGTATCGCGCCTACGTTCTGGTGCAGCTTCCGATCGGCGCAGCGGCCGACCAGCTGTTGCAGAGCATGAAGAAGAACGATAAGACGTACACCCGGTTCCGCGCGACGGAAACGTTCAAGGAACTGGATGACGAGGCGAAGAAGTACGAAGATTTCAAGAAGAGTGAAGGTCAATAATCGGATGAACCTCGCTCTCGGAGGGATCGGGACGGCACTGGTGCTGTTCGTCTGTTCGACGGTACACGCGCAAATGTATCCGCGATGGTTCCTATTTCCGGATGAGATTCCGTGCGGGACTTTCGCCATCGGCATGGCGCCGACGCCGTACTATCCCGATTCCTCCGGCGGCGAAGCATTTCTCTCGGGTGTCGTAAATGCCGTTCGGTCGGATGAACTCACAATCGAAGGAACGAAGGAATACGGGGCGACCGATGTCGGCGTGACGGCGATCAGTACGGACGTCCAGGAGATCATCGACTCGGCGAAGATCGATCTCTTCGCGAAAAGCCTGAAACTTCTTGATCTCAGGACCATCGGGGAGACGACGCTCGCGCTGGTGGGGCACGCCGATTGTCAGTTCCCGGATTCCCTGAAAAACGCGAAACGGCCATCGCGCCGTTCTCCGGCGTGGCTCGCATCGTTGCCGCAGGACTCCCAGTATTACTACGCGGTAGGGATGAGCGAGCCGGCATACTACGAATTCTCGGCATGGCTTGAGGCGGAGAAACACGCGCGACTCGAACTCGCGAAATCGGTTCGATCGACAGTCCGGGGGGTGGACCGCATGGAGGCCGGCGCATCGGGCGACGAAGCATACTCATCCGTGCAGGACGAAAAGATCTCCATCACGCTTCGCGGCGTGCAGGTCGCCCGACGCTGGAAAGATCCGAAAACCCGGCTGTATGCCGTGCTTCTCAGGATCCCACGATGAGACACCTTCGACCGGCCCTGGTACTCGTGCTCGCAGTCCTGGCCGCTGCACCCATGTGCGGCCAGGTGAGCAGGAAACCCGCGCGGGTTCCGAAGGAACGAGTCCCTGCGTGGTGGTCGACGGTGCCGAAGGTCAAAAAAGTCGCCTTCATCAGGGCAAAGGCGCAGAGCGCCGATAAACAGATGGCAATCGATAAGGCAGCGGCCGGCGCACGGGGGGACGTCGCCGCCTCTGCTGAAGCCCGGTGGAAGGAACTGGTGCAGGCGATTGCCGCGGAGGACCCACAGCTGCCGGCCGCTCCGTCCACGGATTCGACGGCGATCCTTCGCGGGACCCGAATCGCGAAACAGGCGGCGTTCCGTACAAAGACACTCTGGACCGGTTTTGTTCTTCTGGAATATCCTGCACAACTCGTGCACGAAGTCCTCCTTCAACGTCTCCACGCGTCGCCGGAATGGTACACGCACGTGAAGGACACAAGGGCCGTTCGTGCATTGGAGTCGGAATAGTCGCCGGACATTTTCCCAAACGTTTCTTCCCCATAGTCCTAACCTTGGCAAAGTTACTCCTCACAGTCGTCGTCCTTTTTCCCTGCTTCCTCTTCGCTCAGGAATGTTGAGAAACAGTCGATCATTCAGTCCGGCCAGTACTATTTTGGCGAGGGCACATCCGCCGACGAACGGGAAGCCACCGATGCAGCCCGTGCTGGCCTGGTCCAGTCAATTTCCGTGACAGTGAGTGCATCCTTCGAACATACGGTACGGGAAACGGATAGCGTGCTCCAGACCAATGCCCGGGACATCATGCGGACATATTCCCTGGCCACGCTCAGGAACCTCCAGCATATAAAGACCGAGCACGACGGTCTCGTGACAGTCTTCTGCTACATTGAGAAGAAGGACGTCAACGACATATTCGAAGGCCGCAAACGCCTTGTGGGGCAACTGTACCAGAAGGCTTGCGAACTGGAAAGCGCCGCGGACTACGGCCAGGCGCTGAAGTACCTCTACTTTGCCGTCATCCTCATGAAGTCTGTCCCGGAGCAGGAAATTCGCGCCGGTTCTATGAATCTCGTTCTCGAAATCCCCCAGCACATCAGCGCCATCATCCAGTCGCTCACGTTCAGCGTCAAAAGCGACAGGGACGTGGGGACCGATGAACGCGCCATCGAGCTGACCATCAGGAGGGGAGAAAAGCCCGTCCGGTCCATCGAATTCGCCTTCTGGGACGGATCCAACCAGGTGAACGTGCAGGCCCTGGACGGCGAAGGGAGCGTGCGACTCTATGGGCCGAGTGTCAACTTCACCAAACTCGATATCGGGGTCAAGTACAGTTACTACGAGAGCAGAGGCGAGCTGCAGGAGGTCGAAGATCTCTGGACCGTCGTGGAAAAGCCGACGTTTAAGAACGTGAAGCGGATCCTGCTCTCCAGAAGCGAGGCCCCCGCGACAGAGCAGCGCAGCGACTCATCAGGCGCACCTCGAATGGAGCTTGCGACGAAAGAGACGAGTGCCGTGGCTGCCCCGATCGGTGCGGGCGTTCAGGAGTGTATTACGTTGATCAACGCCGGCGATGAACAGGCGATCCGCAGCCGCTACGGGGAGGATCCGTTTCTCGCGGACAAACTTGCGGCTCTTGTCCGGTACAACAGGCCGAGAATCGTCGATGACGCGGCCGCCGCCGTCCGTTCATCGGATCGGGAGCGGCTGGGAGGTCCGGCGGCTGAAGACGCTGACACGCTATTCCACGCTCAAGATGCAGGCGGGAGAGTATCTCATCCTGGATTTCTCGGCCGAAGGGAAGCTCGAGGACGTGAACTTCGGGATTATGGACCAGCTCTACGACGAGTTCGTTGAACAGGGGCGGACGCTCGGTGACTGGGAGAGGCGGCAGGTCATCATCAAATTCATGGAGCGTTACCGGACGGCCTACATGACCCGCTCGATGGCGATGCTCGACTCGCTGTTTGCAGACGATGCGGTGATCATTATCGGAAGGATCCTGAAACGGAATCCGCAGGCCGATGTGTATGCCTACGCAAAGCAGAACGAGGATCAGCCCGATTATCAGGCACTCCGCTATACCAAGGAACAGTATCTCCGGAACCAGCGGCTGACATTCGCGCGACAGTCGGATATCTTCATCGGGTACAATTCATTCAAGATGCTCAGGAAGAACAACCAGCCGCTGGTGTACGGCATCAGCATGCGGCAGAGCTATGCATCGACAAGCTATGCGGACGAAGGGTACCTGTTCTTGCTGGTGGACTTCAACAGTGCCTCCCCGCAGATCTATGTCCGGTCCTGGCAACCAAAAGAGTGGAACGACGACTCCCTCGTGAAACTTTCGAACTTCCATGTGAACAGGTAGGTCCATGCGTAACGCTGCCGTGGCTGTGATGCTGTCTTTCATCGTGGCGTCGTCGCACGCCCAGAGCACGGGAGAGCTCCATGTCGCCGGCCATGGGAAGCAACTTTTTGAGGAAATTCTTGATCGCAGCGTACGGGACGCCAACAACGACGTGTGTGCCGGTCTGGTCGTCATATCGGACATCGACCGCCTGAGTTTTGATGCCAACAACGGGGTCGTCAGACTGTTCCACAGTCCCGGTCGCGATCTGCTGTTTCTCCAGGCGGACGAACGGGTCGTGACGATCCTGAAATCGGGCTACAAGCCTCTCCGGGTGATCCTAAATGAGGCCGGCATCCGGCTCGCTGCCGGAGAGGTCTGGCAGATTTCCGTCACCGGCGACAGGACGAGGGAACGGGTCCCTGTTCGAATCGTCGTGCGACCCGAAGGAAGCCGGCTCTTCATTGACGACAGCGCCTGTACGGCGGGTCAGCAACAGGATCTCTCCGTCGGAAGCCATCTCGTACGGATCGAGAAGGAGGGATTCGAAACTGTTGATACGACCATTGCCGTGGACCCGACCACATCGCTGGTTCGTTTCCGTCTGAAGCCGCTTGAGCTTCAGCCGGTCTGGATCGCCTCCACGCCGCGCGGGGCGGAAATTGTGATCAATGATTCTGCCATGGGTGTGACGGACAGGGATGTCCTCCTGTACCCGGGGCAGATACCGGCTGAGAATCGTCTCATTTTGGCTTCGATACGCTGACGAGGGAGATCGTTGTTCTTGCGGGTCATGAGAAATGAATATGCCTTTACGCTGGGGAAGAATAAGGGGGACTTGTCGTGACGAATTTCTCCGGATGATGCGACCGTCTTTGTCGACGGCATCGAACATCCCGCGAGACTCAAGGATTGAGCTGGACGCAGGGCCAGCACAGACGTTTCGGTGGAGAAGGCGGGATATCATCCGCAAGGCGACTTGTCGAAATCGTGCCGGGGATGACAATCAGAAAAATCGATTTGTCCTGAGCAAAATTATCGAGGGTAGGCCGATGTCTTGCAATTCTCCGTTCAACCGGCCTAGGGCCATATGTTGTCATGAAGCAAAGCGGAAACATCTATCGCAGTTGGATCGGCGACAAGGTTCGCTCGATCAGACTCCCCTCGGGAGACTATGTGCTTGAATTCTCGGCCCAGGGCTATGTTGGCGACAACCCGATCAGTCACGTGATCGAAGGCGGTGAACAGACCGATGTCGGACGTACCCTGATCGCCCGAAGGATTACGCGGCCGCAGCGGAATACCGGGCGAAGAGGACCTGACGGCCGCGAATGAATGAAGAGAAACGATTTGCCATCCGCCATCGGTGCATCGCTGCAGGTCGCTTCAGTGATCAACGATTACGGGATCCTCGGGGATGGAGCTGGGTTATCAGGTGTGGGTTGACATTGCGGTCAGTTCGAATTGGGCTATCACGTTTTCACGGATTCGGTCAAAGATTTGACGGGCTCTATAATAGTTCCTATGGCGGCGCATTGGAGCTCTCGGGGGGACTGTGGGTGCTTTCGACCGCGCATCTTTCACATTGGTCCATTCGGAATGTCTGATCCAGGGGAACATCGGAGTGGCGCATGGGAAGACGATCAGATCGAGGTCTCACCGCTCACTCCCGACTCAACCATATTTGGGGGATTGTCTTCTCCTTGTTCCATCCGTGGAAGCAGCATCTCGATCTCAATGGGTTATGTCGTCAAGGCGCAAGCCGGCCAGATACAGCTGCGAAACGGGGAATGGTGGAAGTGCACGGAGTACCAGGTCGGAATCGGCTTCATCCTGTAAAGATCAATAGACAATCCTCTCACAGTCCCACCCTCTCTGCTTACCCTCGCTGGAACCTCATCACGTTCATCGCCGCAGCGAACATGGCGCTTGTCATGATCGGCGGCGACAAAGGGAGTCAGTGCCCGTCGTGAGGACCTGACAGAAGATCCAGCTTCCGTTGCAGGAACCGTTGCTCGCACGGAAGTTTCGTCAGAGAGAGTGCTTTTTCGAAATGAACCCGCGCTGTACTCCGATGCTCCGCTTCTTCGTGAAGTTCTCCGAGGACTGCATGGAGGAGGTAATACATGTTCATCGGGTGGAGTGCGGCGATCCGTTCCGCTTCTTGAATTCCCGCTGCAGGTCCTTGCACATGCGCGAGCGCGACCGCCCGGTTCAGAGCAATGATAGGCGACGCGTTCAGTTCGACGAGCATGTCGTACAGCATGAGGATCTGCGCCCAGTCCGTCCGGTCATAACTCTTCGCATTGCAGTGGCAGGCCGCAATGCCCGCCTGCAAATGGTACTCCGATATCTCCTCACCCTCTCCCGAAAGGCCGAGTTCGTACAACCCGGCTATGATCAGCTGACGGCTCCACAGCGATCGATCCTGATCCTGCAGCAGCAAAAGGTTCCCATGTTCATCGACGCGTGCCGGGAAGCGGGCACTGTGCAGCAGCATCAGGGCGAGAAGCGCATGCGCTTTCGGGACGTCGCCGTGGGGGTGGTGCGTCAGTACGCCGGCAAGGTGGACCGCTTCCTCGCACAATTCACGGCGGATGAGATCCTCCCCTTCATGAGCGTTGTATCCTTCATTGAAGAGAAGGTAGAGGATATGGAGGACGGTATCGAGGCGCGCGCTGAGGGAGGATGCGTCCGGGGCCTCAAACGATACGTGTTCGAATTGCAGCGTTTGCCGCGCTCGAACAAGTCGTTTGTGAATCGCCTCGACGTTGGTCAGGAATGCCCGGGCGATTTCAGCGATGCTGAAACCGCACAGGGTGCGGAGGGTCAGGGCGATTTGCGATTCGACGGGGAGTGAAGGATGGCAGCACACGAACATCATGCTGAGCATGTCGTCCTCGATCGCATCCCGGTCCGGATCGCGGACGTCGTCGGTCTCCGCAATGATCTCCAGTGCAAAAACGTCTTGTTTTGTCTTGAGCACTGCCTCCCGCCGGATCCTGTCCAGGGCGCTGTTGCGTGCAACCTGCATCAGCCACCCGGGAGGATTCGACGGGATCCCGGCATACGGCCACGTCTGAAGGGCTTTCAGCAACGCCTCATGGACCGCGTCTTCCGCGAGATCCATGTTCTCCACGCCGCAAATACGGGTGAGGAGTGCAACGATTCTTCCGGCTTCGTGGCGGAAGAGATGCTCCACTAACAGATCGGTTTCATCGCGTCCGGGCATTGCGCTGGCGCTTTCTCAACCGGACATATCCATTTTCATGACCGGCCGGACGCTGACGCTTCCGCCGAGGGAAAAGTCAGGATATTCCTTTGCGATCTCCGCCGCCTCTTGAAGCGTTGCTGCCTCGAGGACGATGTACCCACCGACAGATTCCTTGCTTTCCGCAAAGGGGCCGTCAACCACCAGCTTGCCGTTCTTTCCGGAGACTTTCATCCCTTCTCGGGTCAGTGGCTCGCCGTTGTGGTATTTTCCGGACTTCCGAAGTTTTTCAAGCCAGACGGTCCATTTTTCCATCTGTTTCTGCGCTTGTTCGGCGGACAGGTTTTCATAGTAACCGCCGTTGAAAATCAACATGTATTTCGGCATAGCAGCCTCCGTTGAACGATTGATTTGATTGAAGGACACTTGTCGCCTTCTCAACTATGACGAAGAAGGGAGGAGAAAAGGGACACGAATGCTCTGTCAACATCTGAGATTCGCTGCTGGTTTCGTTGAAAACGCATGAGTACTTTTGAACACACCGTCTTTCAATTGAATGCGAAATCTTGTCAATCTCACGATACGAGTGGCCGGTTGCTTGTTAGCAATCCTTCATGTATTATCCATGTGCGATTCTTCCGCGCTCGCAACAAGGACACTTGTTGGACAGAGCTGACAGCCGCTTCGAGAATCATCTTTGTAGCGAGAACCGGGGGGAGATCTTTCTTTCCCGTGGGCATCGCCAGGCAGGAGGGCAGGATGATCTCTGCTTTGATGCCACTGTTGTTGCAAGCACATTCTTGCCAAATCTGCCCTTCGCGCAACCTCCTGTCGTGTTCAGCCCCACCACTACTGCCATCCTTGAACAGAGGCTCACTATGAAATATCTTGTCGTGTTCTTTCTGGTCCTCCTTATCGGTTGCGGGACCACCCAGCCACTTGATACCCCCCGTGACCAACCCGAGGTCATCAGCATGGCTCCTCTCCCGTCGTATCCCTCGACAGTCCCGCTAACGGGTTTGCGGTTCACCGTGATGCTTCACGTCATGGAGAATGGGACGGTAGGTGAGGCGAGTATGATTGGAACGAGCGGGGCAGTGGATTGGGATTCCATGGCAATCCAATCCATCAAACTATGGAAATTCCAGCCGGCGAAGCAAAACGGTAGGCCTGTGGCCTCGTGGCTTCGCCAGGCCGTCGTTGTACAAATCCAGGAACCGATTGTCCTGTATCTTGGAGAGCTCGTGCTCCCCCGACAGGAGTCGGCGGATTCTCTCTACGCCCTCCTCACAAATGGGATGTCGTTTGAAGCCCTCGCCATGCAATCGGTTGCGGCGTCGCATGATCACGGCGGGTATCTGGGCGCGGTCAACATCGCGATCTTCCCGAAACCGGTCAGAGAGAGACTGAAGGACCTTCGCATCGGCGAAGTCACTCCGCCGATCAGACTCGGGAGTGACTACGTCATCTACAAACGGTTCAAGAGCGACGGGCCGAAAGACATGCCGCTGCCGGAAGAACAGAAACTACAGATGAAAGAAGGTTGAGCGTGAGTAGTTGACAGTGGACAGTTGACAGTTGACAGGGGACAGTTGACGGTGGACAAGAAGTGACGATTGAAAACTCTCGACCGCGATTACTGTTCACTGTCAACTGTTTACTGTCCCCTGTTTCCTTTCCCCTACTTCATCACTACCATCCTCATTGTCGACGTATTGCTCCCAGCGGTCAATCGATAGAAGTACACGCCGCTCGAAAGTCGCGACGCATCGAACTTCACTTCGTGTGTTCCGGCGCCCTGCCTCTCGTCCACCAACACCGCCACCTCCCTCCCCAGAACATCATAGACCACGAGCCGTACTTCGCTGTCCCCTGTCCCCCCTGCCTGCCCGGCAGGCAGGTGTCCCCTGTTCCCAGCTAAGGTATATCGAATGTTGGTGCTTGGATTGAACGGATTCGGATAATTCTGCTCGAGTGCAAACGACGCTGGCACCTGCGGTGGTGTCTCGACGCCTGTCACGCGGCTCCCGATCACAAACCAGGCCGGATATGTCGCGTCCAGGACGTAATCCGAAGAAGTCCCTGACGGTGCTATGCCGCTTGCATCAACGCCGATCTTCCGGATGGCGTGCTGCTCCGGACCGTTCGGCGAGACGAGCGTGTGATAGGCAAGCGTGAGACCGTCCGCTGAAAGCGTCGGATACCCCACGTCAGGGACCGATCCCACAATCACGCCCGCCTTTCCCGTGAAGAAGTCTGCTCCCATGACATTGCCGACCTGGTTGTTCTCATCCCAATAGTCAAAGACAAAGCGATTGGCCTTCGTTCTCGAAAACGATGGGTTGCCGACATCTATTCCCTCCGGCTGCGGTGGAAAGACCGCCCTCATCGCCCCGGTCGTCACATCAAGAAGATTGATCGTCCAGTAGCTTATCGTATCTCCCTGGGCTGTCGTAGTCCGATTGAAGGCATCGAACAGGAGATACCGTCCTGTGGGATCGAACGACAGCGCGTCCGAGTAGAGCGCAGTCGCGACAGGTGTTCCATCGTACGCTGTCACGCGGATCTTGAAGGACTGCGAAGTCCCGTTGACAAAATCGAAGTAATAGATCGTCGTGTCGATAAACCGCGACGTCAAGGCGAGGCTCGTCAGCCCAGGCCCGATCGCCGCGCTCCACCAGACGCTGTTCGTGTCGAGATACTGCTCCTGTGGATTCTGGATGTTCGCGTCAAGCGCCCGCAGTCTATGGTCTTGATCAACAAAGACGATGACGCCCGACGTGTCTGAAACAGCAGGCCTGGTGTTCACCAATGTTGAGCTCAATGGATGGAAGTCAGCATCCGATTGAATCACCGGCTTGATGATGTAGATGGAGTTCAGGTCGGTCGAAGCAGTATTGACGCCGAGGATCCAGTCCGTACCGACAAGTTGCGAAGGCGGTGGCGGCTGCGTAGCTGTCCCTTCGGTGACTCCAACGGCGTCCCACGCATTCTTCACTGCTGTCAGCTCGGCGCTTCCGCTGCCGTACAACTGCGATGCGGCAGACTCGGTCGCGATCCGTGCATCCACGAACTGCGCCGAGCTCGTCAGATAACTGGTCAGCGCCTTGTACCAGATCGCGGAGGCTCTCGGTCGGCCGATCACGAAGGCAACGCGATAGAACGCGTTGTTTGGGATGCCGCTGTTAACATGGACTCCTCCGTTGTCCTGTGTCGTGCTGACGAATTCCGTCATGTTCGCCGGCTGCCATGCAGGCGAACCGGTCGTTCCCCCATTGTGCGGGTCGCTCAGGTCTCGTAGGGCGCCGGACGGAAACGTCGTGAAGTCTTTGATGACCTGCTCGCCGATTGTCCAGTTCGCCGAGTCAACCACGGCGGCAAATACGTCGGACATCGATTCGTTCAGGGCGCCGGACTGGTTCTGATAGATGAGATTCGCCGTGTGTTGCGTCACTCCGTGGGTCATCTCGTGCGCGGCAACATCGAACCCGCCGGCGAGGGGCTTAAATGCGGTGTTGCCGTCGCCGTAACACATGACCGTGCCCGACCAGAACGCATTATCCATCGGGTTGCCGTTCGACGTGACGTGCACAATGGAATAAATCGTCATTCCGCTGTCATTGATGGAATTTCTTCCGAAAACTGTTCGGTAAAAATTGTACACAACCGTCGCATTGTATTGTGAGGAGACTGCGGCAGGGTCGGTCCACGTGTTGCCGGAAGATGACACGAAGTATACGGTTGCTTGGGCGTTCAGATCCGTCCCGCGAAGATCGAGTCCCACAATCGTCCCGATCGGATTCTGCGGGATTTGTGAGGCAGTCGCGTTGTACATTGGTTCGTTCGCGTCGACCATGAAATATTCCGAGGATGAGAGATATGTGCCAAACGTCCTCTGGACCCCGTTGAGATCATTGGCTGTGCCGGTCGTGGGACCATCGGTCTGCACGGTGTTGTAGGAGTGGAGGATCGCTCCGGATTGCGCGTCGACGAAATAGTACCAGTCGCGATCAAGGTTCGTGCGTTGCTCGACAAACCACGCGAGATGGGCGAAGTCGGCGTTGTCATACCAGATCACCTTCCGGACGCTTGCTTCGGTTGTTCCGAGAAGATATGCGTACGTAGAGGGGATCGACGGTATGTCATTGCGCGCCGCGAGATCCTGCCGGACCGAGGCGACGGCCTGCGAAGACGGGATCGTCGCCGTGGTGTTCAGGCCGAGCGGCGTTGGATGATACGTTCCGTTGAATAAGAGAACCCTTCCATCGTTCCCCTCGTGTACGTAGACATCGCTGGCCCAGACTTCGATCCCTGCATACCGCTGCTGTAATCGAAGGTGTGTTGTGCCGTCGTTGTCCCTCGCGGCGCTCATCGCCGCAAACTCATCCGAAGGGCTCTCAATCTTGAGAAGCGTTTTGTTCTGAGAAAGAAACTGCTGCGCGCTCGCCATGGGGTCCCGAACCGCCTGGACTGAAGGGACGGCCGCGGAAGGCGGATAGAGGACGCGAATCATCCGCGGGACGGCGGATGCCTCATCCCACATGACTTCCGAAATTGCTCCGGATGTGGGGTTCGGAAGCAGCTTCCCCTGCATGATCTGAGAGAGGAAAGGTGAAGAAGCCCCCACTCCCATTGAGAGCGAGGCGGACGTCCCCAGATGTCGCATGATGGCAGCCGGTGGAGTCCGGAGAGCCGCGACCGCGGCTGCAATGGTGGCAGAAGGAGGGCTCTGGGTTTTTAGCCGGTGCAGCCCTTTGGGTCCTCCAAGGGTCGTACCGCCGGGGGAAAAGGTCAAAAGCCCTATGAAAGCGGCAATAGATAGCCATCGAACCATACGGGGGTCCTCCCAATGAGTGTCGTGCAATGCACCGCCTATCGATTCAAAACTTGGTGTACCACTTGAAGACAGCGACGTTGGAATTCGGCGACTTTTGCGACCGCAGTGTCCGGCATCGATGAGGGCGGCCACGTGTAGTGATGTTCGATCCCGTCAACCGTTATCATGAGTGACCGGGAATAGTTCGCTGGGGCAACGATCGAAGGTTGCTCAAGCAAATGTTCAGACCCGATTGCGTACCACAGTGCCTTCGTTGAATCGTGGGGCAAGGAACCGGCAAAATGAAGGTTCTCTTCGAATGCTCGTCCACTCCATTCCAGGATGGAATCCCCCGAAGTAATAGAATAGCCGGACCACGAGCCGGAAAAGCCGCCTCCTTCGCCAAAAGCGATTCTGAACTTTGAAGGAATGTCAGGTGTTTCGGAATGGAAGGGTGGCACTGCCGGGGAGCAGGCAAGCAGTGTTAGCGTGAGAAATAGAACCATGAGCGCAGTCTGCATACGCAAGGAGACTCCCGGGCACGTGTATGAGAAAGGACAGAGGATGCAAATCTAAGAGATCGCCGTCTTACAGTCAATAGTGTTTTTCGGTAGGGGCGATCTATCAACGATAAAGAATCTGTAAAATCATTCACTACCCAGAGGAGATATCCATGAAGAGAACTGGTACAATCATAGCCTCGCTGATGCTGGGAATCTCGCTGGCGTCCGCGCAAATCCCCAATGGAGGTTTTGAAAATTGGACGAGCGGATCGCCGGATAATTGGTTCGCAAACAACGTTCCCACCTACTATTCCACCATCACACAATCCACAACTGCCCACAGCGGCTCCTACGCTGCACAGGGCCAGGTTGCAGCGTACTTCAACCAGCTTGTCGCCCCCCTGATGCAAACCGGATCTACCGCGAATGGGTTTCATTATGTCGGACGTCCAGCATCGGTGACGGGGTACTATCAACTGAGCTCACAAAGCGGTGACGAAATGCATGTCATTGCGTTGCTTGTCAGGGGCGACACAGCGATCGCGGCAGCGACAGGAATAATTACCACTGCTGCATCGTCCTACACACAGTTTTCATTCCCCTTCACCTACGTTTTCGCAGGAAATGCCGACTCGGCATACGTCCAGATTGCGATGTCGAACGCGGGGGGAACAGTGCACAGCGGTTCAGTCTTCCTCGTGGATGATATTGCGTTCAGCGGAGTGAACGGTGTGAATCAGTCGCCGGGCACAGCTCCCCGGACCTTCGCCCTGGACCAAAATTATCCAAATCCCTTCAACCCTTCAACAACCATCGGCTATGACGTCCCCTACAGATCGCGCGTCGAAATCACGGTGTTTAATGCGCTCGGGCAACAAGTGAAGCAGCTTGTGAACGACGATTTCGGAGCAGGTCACTACACAGTCCAATTCAACGCGAATGGGTTGGCGAGCGGGGTGTATTTCTATCGTCTGCGGGCGGTTGCCGGTCCGGACGCGAACGGCGGCCAGTCGAAGGAGTTCGTTCAGACAAAGACCCTCCTCCTTATGAAGTAGGAATCACCACAAACCACGTTTTGCCTGAGGCGCCTTCCACCCGAAACGGTGGAAGGCGTTTCGTTGTGGGATTTCTTCCCCTTGCTTGATGGGCTTTTCTCACTCTCCTTTTGTACATTGTCATTTTCCAAGACCTTTCCGTCCTCCTCGCCTGCGTTCCACTACGGTCGCGCAGGTCTTCGGCCCATCGGACCAGTCTGCACGCAGGTCGTCGTCGTTCTCATTCATCGATAGGATTTTTCTGACCACATCGTATCTCTTGTCAGGTGACTCATGAAATATGCCCTCATCCTTTTGCTCGCGATTCCGGTCGTTGTTTTCGGACAGCATCGCCTCTCCTTTGAGCATTTTTTCGTGGACTCCACCCTGCGCGTCGATCTCTACCACGTTGGCGACAAGAATGAAGAATTGTACACGTTTGACCGCGCCCTTCGAGAGGGCACGTGGGCCGGACCGACGGAACATCTCATCGATCCGTTCAACTATGGTCGCTATCGCGTCCGTCTCGTCGATATCGCATCGAATACGGTGATCTATACCAGAGGGTACGACACGTACTTCGGGGAATACAGGACCACCGAACCTGCAAAGAACGGGACAAAACGGGTCTTTCAGGAGTCGGTGCGTACGCCGTTCCCCCGACACCCTGTCCTCCTTGTCCTCGATCACAGGGATCGGTTCAACGTGTATCAGCCCCTTTTTGAGCAGCGCATCGACCCTTCCGACTATCACATCATTACCGAACCGCCGGAGCGGGGTGACAAGATCATCGCCATACGTCATTCGGGCGACCCGCATCGATGCGTCGATCTTGTATTCGTCAGCGAAGGATATACCGCGGATGAACAAACAAAATTCGAAACTGATGTCAGACGGTTCGCCGATTCCCTGTTCACCTGGCAGCCGTATGCGGATCTGAAGAACAAGTTCAATGTCTCGGCGGTGTTCGCCGCATCAGCCCAGAGCGGAGTCGACGAACCGCGTCAGGGCATATATCGGAAGACCCTCCTGAACGCGACATTCAACTCACTGGATTCGGACAGGTATTTGCTGACGGAGGAGAACAAAGTGCTGCGGGATGTGGCGGGGGAGGTCCCGTACGATGCGGTCCTGGTGATGGTGAACAGCAAACGCTATGGCGGCGGCGGGATCTACAATGATTTCACTGCATTCACCAGCGACGGGCCGACCAGCGATTATGTCTTTGTCCACGAATTCGGTCATGGCTTTGCCGGTCTCGGTGACGAGTATATGGGGGATGTCTCGTACGAAGATTTCTACCCGAACGGTGTGGAACCGCCCGAACCGAACCTCACTGCACTTCTCGATCCGACGAATCTCAAGTGGAAGGACCTCGTTTCCCCCGGCGTTTCGATCCCGACCGATTGGGGCGAGGCGACGTATGACAGTCTCATCGCCCGGAGAACGGCGCTCCTTGAAGAGCGGGGGAAACGCAGGGCGGAGATGCAGCAGGCGGGGAAGCCGGAAAGCGAGATCACAGCAATGAGCGCGACATACGCAGACCAGATCGGCGCCGTCAGCAGGAAGATCGGGAGCTTCCTCGTGGACAATCCCATGAAAGGGAAGGTGGGGGCGTTCGAAGGAGGAGGATACCAGAACAAAGGCATCTATCGTCCCACGGTGAATTCGCTGATGAATCAGTTTTCGAAGACCGACCGTACGCTCTATCCCGTTAATGAGCGGGCGGTGCGGCAAATGATCGAATATTACTCAGGACAAGGGCCAAACGACGGAAGATAAATATGATGCGTCCGATGTCAGCATGATATGCAAAGTACGTTGCACCGCTTATTGACTTTCCTTGCCAACTTTCCTAGCGTTGACCAGTCGCGCTCATTCTTGTCGTGTTTCCGCATGGAGGGACGGCCCGATGCGTTGTGCGACAACCTCCAACAAGAGAGTGCGTTTAGCGCTTCGCAGAAAGCCCGGGCGGACACCCGGGCTTTCTTTGCCTTGATCAATAAAGCGCGGACGAATTGTGAGTAGGGAGTAGGTTGTAAGACGTAGGAAGAAAGCGGTTGCTTATCCCGCAGTCTCAATGCCCCAGTGTTCCGCTCTCATCTAGCCCCTGTTGCCGACTGTCGAGAGATGTTTTGCGTTGACAACACGTTCGAAGTACGGCCCTGTGTTTTGGCTCCCTTGTTTTCGAATCCGTATGTACAAGAGAGCAGTATGGACCAAGTATGCTCCCGAGACAATGCAGAGGAGCGGGTAGGCAGAGATGAACGCAAGCATGATAGTCACCTTCCAATCACTGCCCATAAGCTACTCTATGCCTGAGAATCTCACAATGAAATGGGCCTAAAAAGGGACTCCGGTGAATAAAGAAGAGAACAAAATCGGGGGCTAAGGGATAAAGATTGGGGGAATTAGTCGCTCTTGCTCGCATTCCTTGAATCTCGCACGGACTTCCCTTGTTGCGGGCCCGGGCTTGATTCCAATTCCCAGGCGTATCCTATTCCGGTGACGGTGAAGATGTACTGAGGCTTCGTCGTATCATCTCCGGTCTTCTTCCGGAGGTGACCGATGAACACGCGGAGATATTCCGTGTCTTCGCTGCACTGCTCTCCCCAGATTTGCTGGAGGATGTACCTGTGTGTCAGCACTTTTCCGGCGTTCTGCACAAGCAGGAGCAAGAGTGCAAATTCAGTCCCGGTGAGGTCCAACGCCTGATCGCGCAACTGTGCAGAACGGGTGCGAAGATCCACAACCATCGGTCCCCGGCGGATAACAGATTCTTCCTCATCACGCTCCGATTGACGTCGCAGAACCGTTCTCAGCCGGGCGATCAGTTCGCCGGTACGGAATGGTTTGACGATATACTCATCCGCACCGCTTTCGAGCGCAAGGATAATATCCTGTTCATGCTGGCGTTCCGATAGAACAGCGATAGGAGATTTCACGAGGTTGCGGAGGCAACGCACGACCTCGGCAGGGTCTCCTCCCATGTCATCCACATCGAGCACGACGATGTCAGGGGCAGATACCTTCAATTGCTCCGTTGTCTCCTCGATGGAGTTCGTCGCCGATGCGACGATACCCCCCTTGCTCAGAACGATTTCGAGGAGTTTCCTGTTTTCCCTTCCCGCCGCAATGACGAGTGCGGAGGGATGCTTTGTCTTGATCACGGAACGATCGAGAATGTGTTCGATTCGGAGGAATCCGTTTCCGGGTACTTCTAGAACATTGCCACAAGGCCTACGAGGACCGTTGTTTGCGTCAGTTCTGAATTCACGCTGGACCCTTTGTCAAAGAGGGAAGCGTTCGAAAAGTCAGTCCGGAGTTCTGCGCGGACGAGGAGAGCATCGGCGAACTTGTATTCATATGTCGCGGTGACCTCTCGCACATCCAGGTTTGGAATCCCTGTGCCCGTGGCATATCCAGTGGGATCGTCGAAGATCTCCGCCCGGAGAGCAACTGCCGACTTCGGATTCATGCTATACCGTCCGTACACCGCGGCACCTTTCCACGTCGGCTTCCCGACGATCAACGTTTCGTCGCCGTAGTCTGCATTCAGTGTCACAGCGAAGTCGTCCCCGATGTTCTGTGTAACGATGAAATCGAAGACTTTCTTCTTCCCGGCCTCCGCTCCCGTCGGCTGCTCGACGCCGTCCATGACGTTGAGGATCAGCGTCATGGCCGATGAGGGGGAGTAGACCGCCTGGACCCCGAGAGATTTCTCCGCATTGTTGTCGAGAAGGGAATTCCATCCGTTTACCACGTGCACGGCAACGGAGAAATTGTCAGCAAACGGATATGTGAGGCGAAGGCCGGTGTGGTAATACGGTATTGCCCAGGCGAACAAGAGCGATCGACTGTAATTCCAGTTGTCCTTGGATTCGATCACTTCGTAACCCATGTGCGTGACGAACTTGCCGACGTCTGCTGTCAATCCATTCCCGATTGGCACGATCGCGGTAAGATATGCTTGCTGCAGCATAGTCGACGTGCTGAACGGCGTTGTCCCGTAGGGGGCAATGCCCTGGACAACGTCGTTGGCCGTCCCGTAATCGACGTCGGCGCGAAAACCGATCGGCTGAGCCTTCTTCTGGAACACAATCTCTGCGAGACTCAGGTTGATCTGATTCTCGGGGATGTCGAAGTTGCGCAGCTTGTTCGTCCGGGAGATCGGCGAATCGAAATTCTTGCTGTAATACGCGTCGACAAATCCGCTGAAAGAAATCGCCTGACTCGAGTCTTTCGATTGACCCACGGCAAATTGGACCGTTGTCAGGACCCAAACAACCAGTATGCTGGCTCTGCGAATGGGAGTGGAACCGAGAATCTTCACAACGTCATTCCTTTCGGCAATGTATTGACAATGTTGGAAATCCAGTCGATCCTCAAACAAGCTTGAGACCGACGAGAAGCAGGTCGATCAGTTTGATTCCGATGAACGGGGCCAGCACTCCGCCCACGCCGTAAATGAGGAGATGCCTTCGCAACAGATGCAGAGCGCTGATGGGGCGGTACTTCACTCCTTTCAGCGCAAGCGGAATCAGTGCCACGATAATGAGGGCGTTGAAGATGACTGCCGACAAGATCGCGCTTTCGGGAGTGGCAAGCTTCATGATGTTCAAAGCCCCAAGGACAGGGAATGTCGTGGCGAATGCGGCGGGAATGATGGCGAAATACTTTGCGACGTCATTGGCGATGCTGAACGTTGTCAGCGTCCCGCGCGTCATCAGGAGTTGCTTGCCGATCTCCACAATTTCCAGAAGCTTCGTCGGATTGCTGTCGAGATCGATCAGATTCGCCGCTTCCCGTGCAGATTGCGTCCCGGTGTTCATCGCCACGGCAACATCCGCCTGCGCGAGGGCTGGTGCGTCATTCGTACCATCGCCGGTCATTGCCACCAGGCGACCCCCAATCTGATGATCGCGGATCAACTTCAGCTTGTCTTCAGGTTTCGCCTCGGCGAGGAAGTCATCGACCCCCGCCTCTGCAGCAATCGCCGTTGCGGTGAGAGGGTTATCTCCCGTAATCATCACGGTTCGAATTCCCATGCTTCGCAGGTGGGCAAACCGCTCTTTTATTCCGCCCTTGACAATATCCTTCAAATGGATGACGCCGAGCACCTCCTTGTTTTCCGCGACGACAAGCGGCGTCGCACCGAGGCGGCTGATTTCGCCGACGATTTGTTCGATCGCAGGCGGGTAGGTGCCGCCCAGGCTTTCGATGTGGGACCTGATTGCGTCCGCGGCGCCCTTCCGGATGCATCGTTTGCCGTTCTTGCCTTCTGGATGAATGTCGGCCCCACTCATCCGAGTCTGAGCACTGAAAGGGACAAACTGCGCCGCAATTTCGTGAATCTCCCTCGAACGAAGGCCGTATTTTTCCTTTGCGAGAACCGTGATGGACCGCCCTTCGGGGGTTTCATCGGCAAGTGAGGCCAACTGCGCCGCATCGGCAAGTCGAGCTTCGGAGATTCCTGGAGCCGGGGTAAATTCGGTCGCCATGCGATTGCCGAGAGTGATCGTGCCGGTCTTGTCAAGGAGAAGAACGTCGACATCGCCGGCGGCTTCGATGGCGCGACCGGATGTGGCAATAACATTATGACGAATCATCCTGTCCATGCCTGCGATGCCAATGGCAGAGAGCAAGCCGCCAATCGTAGTCGGGATCAGACATACGAGAAGTGCAACAAGGACGGTCACAGTTACCGGCGTCCCCTGCCCCATGGCTCCCACACTGAAAAGTGAAAACGGCAGGAGTGACACACACACACCGAGGAAAATGATCGTAAAGGCGGCCAGCAAAATGTTTAGGGCGATTTCATTGGGCGTCTTTTGACGTTTCGCTCCCTCGATCAATTGAATCATCCTGTCGAGGAATCCGCCTCCGGGTTCCGCGGTCGCGCGGATGATCAACCAATCGGACAAAATGCGCGTTCCCCCTGTGACGGCGCTTCGATCCCCGCCGGATTCGCGAATCACGGGGGCACTTTCACCGGTAATGGTGCTCTCATCCACGGACGCGATTCCCTCGATTACTTCACCGTCCGTAGGGATCATCTCTCCCGATTCTACGAGGAACACATCTCCTTTCTGTAATTGCGAGGAGGGGACAACATCAACTGCAGCTCCACGCTCCGGTGTGCGAAGCTTCTTCGCATGAGTATCGCGTCGAGCAAGGCGCAGGGCAGCTGCCTGCGCCTTTCCACGTCCCTCGGCCAACGCTTCAGAGAAGTTCGCAAACAATACTGTGAACCAGAGCCAAAGCGTGACCCCGCCGATAAACCACGCCGGCGCCTCGCCGGTCCCGATGAGGGCCTGAACCCAGAGACACGTCGTCAGTACACTGCCCACTTCCACGACGAACATCACCGGGTTCCTCACCATCAGGCGGGGGTTTAGTTTCAGAAACGATTCGATGATCGCACGCCGATACATTTCTCCGGTCAGCCCAAGGGGCTTCCGTAGTTGCTCTGATGATTCATTCTGCTGAGCGGGCGGTCTGGATTCAGTACCTAAAGACGTTTCGCCTGTTTGTTCTAATGTCGCGGTTGTCATGGTTGAGAGTTCTCCCTATAGCATTAAGAGATGTTCGACGATCGGTCCGAGGGCGAGAGCAGGGACAAAATTGAGCGCCCCCACAATGAGCACCACCGCAATCAGCCAAAAGATGAAGAGCGGCGTATGAGTCGGGAGCGTACCTTCACCCGCAGGGACAAGTTTCTTCCGTCCGAGAGATCCTGCAAGTGCCAGTGTTGGCACGGCAAGCCAATAGCGTCCAACGAGCATCGCGATGCCGCCGGTGAGATTGTAGAACGGCGTGTTGGCACTCACACCCCCAAACGCGCTCCCATTATTATTTGCCTGGGAAGTGAACGTGTAGAGGATTTCGCTGAATCCGTGCGGGCCCGGATTCGCAATAGCCGCCTTGCCCGCATCGGTGACAACAGCAAGAGCTGTGAACGCGAGGACCGTTAACGGCATAATAAGAATGAGGAGGGATGCCATTTTCATCTCGAACGGCTCAATCTTGTGCCCGAGATATTCCGGCGTGCGCCCAACCAGGAGACCGGCAACGAAGACTGCTACGATGACGAATACAAGCATTCCATAGAGACCCGAACCGACGCCTCCAATCACGACCTCTCCCAGGTGCATCATCACCAGCGGTACCATGCCCCCCAGTGGAGTGAAGGAATCGTGCATGGAATTGACTGATCCATTGGAAGCGGCCGTGGTAATGGTGGCCCATAATGTTGAATTCACAGACCCGAATCGGACCTCTTTGCCCTCCATGTTCCCGCCCGGATTGAGCTCCGTGGCGTGCTGGTCGATGCCCAGAGAATCAAACTTCGGGTTGCCCAAAATTTCCGCCCGATAGCAAACGAAGATCGCCGCGACGAGGATGATCATCATTGCGGCGAGCAACGCCCATCCCTGCCTTGTATCGCCAACCATGTTGCCGTAGGTATAACAGAGCGCAGCTCCGATAAGGAGGATCGCCAGCTCTTCAAAGAAGTTTGACAGGGGTGTGGGGTTCTCGTACGGATGTGCCGAATTGACATTGAAGAAGCCTCCTCCGTTGGTACCAAGTTGCTTGATGGCGATCTGAGAAGCTGCCGGACCTGTAGCAAGGACCTGTTCTGTGATCGGCTTCCCATTGGAATCCGTTGCTGGCTGGACCAACGATACTGTCTGGTAGGAGGATAGCGTCTGCACCGTGCCCTGTGACACGAGCACGAGCGTGAAAACCATAGCGAGGGGGAGCAAAATATAGAGTGTGCTCCGCGTAAGATCAACCCAGAAGTTCCCCAACGTCTTTGCAGAATGGCGTGCAAATCCCCGGATAATGAGAACGAGAACCGCTATGCCAGACGCAGCGGACACAAAATTCTGAACAGTAAGAGCCACCATCTGCGTGAGGTAACTCAGGCTCACCTCGCCGCTATATCCCTGCCAATTGGTGTTCGTGGCAAAACTAACGGCGGTATTGAACGAAGAATCCGGAGTAACTGCCGTCATCGCCTGTGGGTTGAGCGGGAGAATCGCCTGAAGGCGCTGAATGAGATACACCACAAGGATGCCCAGGAAGTTGAAGAGGAGCATGGCGATGGCGTTCCCCTTCCAATCCATCTCTTTGTTTTGGTCGATCCCCGCAACGCGATAGATCAGGCGCTCCAGAGGACCGACAACGGGGTCAAGAAACGTCCGCTCGCCCTGGAACACACGGGCCATGAAGCGGCCGAGCGGCTTCACGGTGAGGACCAGGACCGCGAGAAAAAAGACGATCTGCACAACGCCATTGAGTGTCATTCAAATTTCTCCGGTTGTAGAAGTGCGACAAAGAGATAGACCATCAGCGCAAGCGCAACGATTCCCGAAATGACATAAAGGATGCTCATGATTGTTCTCCAGGATGCTGTCTGTCCAGGCGATCACAAAGAGCTGCCAGGCCGAGAGTCAAAAGGAGCGATACAACGATGATACCGATATAGAGAACGTCCATTAGCGTACCTCCGACAGTTGTGAGCCATCATCCAGAGCAATGTTGAGTTTCAGTACGTTTACACGCTCTTCGCCAAGAAATCCCAACGTTCTTCCTTCAGTAAATCGATCGACGAGCGCGCGGATTTGTCCTACCGCGGCGTGGCGATACCGGGCCACCCGTTCCACTTGATAGATCGCAGCGGCCACACTAATGTGCGGATCAAGACCGCTTCCTGAAGCTGTTACCAAATCAGCTGGAATCGGCATCGCATTCAACGAGTCGGCAGCTCGCAAGTCCTGGATTCTCTTTTTCGCCGCATCGGTGAGAGCCGGGTTAAGAGGTCCATAATTTGAACCTGTAGAAGCCGCTGCATTATAGGCGTTCGGGCTTGTTGCGGAAAGCCGCCCCCAGAAGTATTTCGGGTCGCTGAATTCCTGCCCGATCAACTCCGAGCCGATGACCCGCCCGTTTTTCTTGATGAGGCTTCCATTCGCCTTGTCAGGGAACATGAGCTGTGTAACACCCGTCATGAGGAAGGGATAGAGCAATCCCGTGATGACCGTGAATACAACCAAGGTCAGTATTGAGATTCGAAGCTGCTCGAGAAACATATGATGCATCCTAGAGTATGTGAGTGAATGTTTTTACTTACAGGGAAGAGGTGCTTAACCCGGATGGCGCGTGGTTCGCCCTCTCGAATGTCGACCGAGCAGGAACTGCGAGTCCTGGGTCTCCTGCACTTGGCCGGTGGAGCTTTCGGCTCGACCACCTTTCGCTCTTTTTCTCACCTTGAAATAGAGCGTGAACGAATACGCCAGGTATACGACAATGAGTAGTCCTGCAATTCCGATTCCCGACATACTGTCTTCTTTCTTTGCTCTTGTGCAGTAAGAACAATGCTCCGATGGTATTCTGTCGTCAGAATTCTGCAAAGAGATTGTCTGTGGCGGTAAGGAATCCGTAAGAAAAGTCTGGTTCCCTCGGAAACAGGTCGATTTCACCGGGAGTGAGATCTAGCGATCCTACTGTGTGGGGCTTGAAGAGTAAGCTCTTCCTCGCAGGAGTCTTGCTTGTTTTTTCTTTGGTCCCGAATACGGCATTCGACGGGCGAGAGCAACTGTGCTGCACAGCCCCAGCAATCGGGAGATACGGTTGTCGGAACGAAACACCGATTTCCAAAGCAACACGTGGTCGGTGACTATTCCCGGCAGATCGTGCGTCTTTCATTTTCAGAAGTGGATTCATGTGTGTTCTCCATCTCTCAAATTTCGAACCCGGGGTAGGCGCGACAGTCTTCCATCAGGTCTGGGCAGATAGTTTGTGCAGTTCAAGGTCCAGAGGCAATGAAAGGAGTTTCAAATGATGACCTGAAGGCGTCAACAGTTTCTAAACGGCGGGAAACGCAGGGAAGAGCGGAGCGTCGAATCGACCGGGTCGTCATTTGAGAATTTCATAGGAATTCCTGCAATTCCGCCCTCCCCCTTTATCCTCCCTTTATGTTGATCGCCCGACATTTTACGCGCGCTTCATTTACTCCCAACTGTCGATGATCTACATTTGAAGCACGATGATACAGGAAAGACTACTCTCCATGAAAGAATATCTTCGACCGGCGCTCCTTCTGCTCCTTGTATTCACGGTCATCACCGGGATCGCATACCCGCTTCTTATCACCGGAATCGCGCAGGCGGTGTTCCCGCATCAGGCGAACGGGAGCATCATCCAGCGACATGGCAAAGCGGTCGGCTCGGAACTCATTGGGCAACAGTTTTCGTCAGCGAAATATTTCTGGAGCCGGCTCTCTGCAACGTCGCCTGAACCGTACAACGCCTCCTCGTCGTCTGGATCCAATTATGGTCCATTGAACCCGTCTCTCCTCGATGCTGTCAAGGGACGGCTAGTACAGCTTCATGGAGTGGATTCCATCAACGGGCAGCCGGTTCCCGTCGATCTCGTGACGGCATCCGGAAGCGGACTCGATCCGCATATCAGCATCGCGGCCGCCCTCTATCAGGTTCCACGCGTCGCTCGGGCACGCGGGAGGTCGGAGGATGAAGTTCGAAAACTTGTAGGAGAGTTCACCGAAAAGCGGGATCTGGGATTTCTCGGGGAGCCCCGAGTAAACGTTCTCAGGCTCAACCTGGCGCTCGATGACCGATATGACAGCGGGAAGGGTCGCGACTAATGGATATCGTCTATGTGGCAATTACCGTGGCATTCTTCGTGGCAACCTACGGGCTGCTCAATCTCTGTGATCGGTTATGGGAAAAGAAGTAGGAGCAAGCACATGAACGTCACGTACATCATTTCCGGCTTCGTGTCTCTCGCATTGCTGATCTATCTCTTCATTGCCCTTTTGAAACCGGAGAAGTTTGAATGACTTCCAATGGATATTTACAGATTGGATTCTATCTCGTCGTCCTGGTCGGTCTCGCATACCCTCTCGGGGTCTTTATGGCGAAAGTATACAGGAACGAGCGGACCTTTCTACATCCTGTCTTTGAGCCTCTTGAGAGACTGATCTACAAGGTTGCAGGAGTCAGGGCAGAGGAGGAAATGGACTGGAAGAAGAACGCGCTCGCGTTGCTTGTCTTCAACGCGGCCGGGCTCCTCCTGGTCTACGGGGTCCAGCGGCTCCAGCATCTTCTTCCCCTCAACCCGCAGAGTCTTGGTCCCGTCGGCCCAGACTCCGCCTTCAACACGGCGGTGAGTTTCGCCACCAATACCAACTGGCAGGATTACGGCGGTGAATCGACGCTGAGCTATCTGACCCAAATGTCCGCCCTCACCGTCCAGAATTTCGTGTCCGCAGCGTCGGGGATGGCGGTTCTGGCTCTGTTCATTCGTGGAATCGCCAGGCACTCGACCAAAGCGCTTGGGAATTTCTGGGTGGATCTCACGCGAAGCGTTCTGTATATCCTTCTTCCTCTTTCCATTGTGCTCTCGATCGTTCTTGTGTCGCAGGGGGTGATTCAGAATTTCTCTGCCTACAAGACCGTCGCCCTGGTTGAACCTGTTGCGGACACCGCCGGCGCCAAGGTCACCGAGCAAGTGCTCCCGATGGGCCCCGCGGCGTCCCAGATCGCAATCAAGCAGCTCGGAACAAATGGCGGAGGATTCTTCAACGTCAATTCCGCACACCCATTCGAAAACCCGACGCCGTTCTCGGACTTCCTGGAGATGATATCGATTCTTCTGATTGCGGCCGCGCTGTGCTTCACGTACGGCTCGATGGTGAATGATCAACGCCAGGGGTGGGCGATTTTCTTCACGATGCTCGTGTTGTTTGTGGTTCTCGTCGGAGCCACGGTGTATTCCGAACAGCCAGGGAATCCGCTCTTCACGAAGCTGGGGATCGATCAAACTGCATCGGCTCTCCAGCCGGGGGGAAATATGGAGGGGAAGGAGGTCCGGTTCGGCATCGCCAACTCGGCGGTTTGGGCGATGGCAACGACAGGCGCGTCGAACGGATCGGTCAACTGCATGCATGACTCCTTCATGCCGCTTGGGGGTGCCGCTACGCTCTTCATGATTCAGTTGGGCGAAGTGGTGTTCGGCGGCGTGGGATCGGGACTCTACGGGATGCTCGTCTTTGTCATCGTTGCCGTGTTTGTCGCCGGCCTTCTGGTGGGCAGGACGCCGGAATACCTTGGGCACAAGATCGAGGCGTATGAGATCAAGATGGCGTCCCTGCTCATCCTTATAATGCCGATTACCGTCCTGGGTCTGACCGCCCTGGCTGTGGTGACAGAGGCGGGCAAGGCAAGCGTCTTCAATTCCGGCCCGCACGGATTCAGCGAAATCCTCTATGCCTTTACGTCGATGGGGAACAACAACGGAAGCGCGTTCGCCGGATTGAATGCGAACACGCCGTTCTACAACATCTGGGGCGGGATTGCGATGCTCATCAGTCGGTACTGGCTCGCCGTTCCGACGCTGGCCCTTGGCGGGTCATTGGCGGCGAAGAAGCTTGTGCCCGCAACGGAAGGGACGCTCCCGACCCACACACCGCTGTTCATCGCCTGGGTGATTGCCGTGATTGTCCTTGTCGGTGCGCTGAACTTCCTCCCGGCGATTGCGCTCGGCCCGATTGTCGAATATTTTATGTTGTAACAAAAAGGAACTACGAAGAGCCTCAATGACAACGCTCGCTCCAGGCAGTACAAAATCCATCGGTTCATCGGCGGAGATCTTCAGCCGGGCGTTGCAGGATTCTCTTACCAAGCTGAATCCCGCAACCATGGTCCGGAACCCTGTGATGTTTGTTGTGGAAGTCGGTTCCGTTTTGACAACTGTCCTCTGGATACAGGCGCTTGCCGGTCACGGAGAGGCGCCTGCATGGTTCATCGGCGCGGTCTCGCTCTGGCTGTGGTTCACAGTCCTGTTTGCGAACTTTGCCGAAGCGGTTGCCGAAGGACGGGGGAAAGCCCAGGCGCAGGCACTGAAGAAAGCACGACGCGATACACCGGCGAAGATTCTTGACACCCCGCATCACGGAGGCGAGTTCAAAATCGTCCCGTCGACCTCGTTGCGGAAGGACGATGTGGTTCTGGTCGAAACGGGAGACACCGTCCCGGCAGACGGGGAAGTCATCGAAGGGATTGCGTCGGTCGACGAGAGCGCAATTACCGGGGAAAGCGCGCCCGTCATCCGGGAATCGGGAGGCGACCGAAGCGCGGTCACCGGCGGGACCCGAGTCCTTTCCGATTGGCTCGTAGTCCGCGTCACGATGGAATCGGGCGGCGGATTTCTCGACCGCATGATCAAGCTGATTGAAGGAGCGAAGCGGCAAAAGACGCCGAATGAAATCGCGTTGAATATTCTTCTCGCGGCATTCACCATCATCTTTCTAGTCGTCTGTATTACGCTGCTGCCGTTCTCACTGTACAGCGTGCAGTCCGCAGGGCAGGGAATTCCAATCACGGTCACTGTCCTCGTGGCGCTTCTTGTCTGTCTGATCCCGACGACCATCGGTGGCCTCCTTTCGGCAATCGGTATCGCCGGAATGGACCGGATGATCAGGCACAATATTATTGCGACCTCAGGAAGGGCTGTCGAGGCGGCGGGCGATGTCGACGTTCTCCTGCTCGACAAGACCGGGACGATAACGCTCGGCAACCGGATGGCTGCGGAGTTCGTTCCCGTCAGCGGGATCGCCATGGCGCGGCTCGCGGACGCCGCGCAGCTCTCGTCGCTTGCCGACGAAACACCGGAAGGTCGGTCAATCGTCGTCCTCGCGAAAGAGAAGTACGGACTTCGGGGCCGGGACATCGCCGACCAGCATATGCAGTTTATCCCGTTTACCGCGCAGACCCGGATGAGCGGAGCTGATATCCCGGCACGGAACGGACATGCGGGACGCGCAATCCGGAAGGGAGCATCGTCGGCCATCCAGAAGTTCGTCGAGGAGCAAAAGGGAGCGTACCTCCCCGCCGTGCAGTCGATCGTGGATGACATCAGCAAACATGGCGGGACCCCACTGGTCGTCGCCGAGAACCGCGACGTTCTTGGGGTAATTCATCTGAAAGATGTCGTCAAAGGCGGGATCAAGGAGCGGTTCGCGCGTCTCCGGGCCATGGGGATCCGGACGGTGATGATCACGGGGGACAATGCCCTGACGGCAACGGCGATCGCTGCAGAGGCCGGAGTGGACGACTTCCTGGCGGAGGCGAAGCCTGAGGACAAGCTTAGATTGATCAGAGACTACCAACAGGGGGGCCGTCTCGTTGCGATGAGCGGGGACGGCACCAACGACGCACCGGCGCTGGCGCAGGCCGATGTTGCCGTAGCAATGAACACGGGAACCCAGGCTGCGCGCGAGGCCGCGAACATGGTGGACCTCGACAGCAACCCGACAAAACTGCTCGAGGTGGTCGAGATCGGAAAGCAGCTGCTCATGACCCGCGGCGCGCTGACCACGTTCAGCATTGCCAACGACGTTGCGAAGTACTTTGCCATCATTCCGGCCGCATTTGCGACAACGTATCCGGTTCTCGGCGCGCTGAACATCATGAAACTCGCCACGCCGGAGAGTGCGATTCTCTCCGCCGTCATTTTCAACGCACTGATCATTGTCGCCCTGATCCCGCTCGCGCTTCGCGGCGTCAAGTACAAGCCCATGGGTGCGGCAAGTCTTCTGCGGCGGCATTTGCTCATCTATGGTGTCGGGGGATTAGTTGCGCCGTTTCTCGGGATCAAGATCGTCGACCTCCTTTTGGTCGCATTGGGCTGGGTGTAACAGTCCCACAGTCTCATCGTCACAGAGTCCAAACGTCACGCACAGCCGATCCGAATTCTGAGTTCTGAGTTCTGAGTTCTGAGCTCTGAATTCAGAATTCCTTTTTGTGTCTCCTCCTCCCCTTGCACCCCAGCCGCCCATTGCGTAGAATAGGCCTCATCTTCCATGGCCGACACTCTCTCACATGCCACGCAGGGAGGCCTCCTCCTTCTTGCTCCTTTTATCAATCGCATCAAACGAAGGACCTGGATCTGGATCCTCGGTTTCGTCGGCGCGTTTTTCGGGGCGCTGCCCGACCTCTTCGGGGCGTACGGCAACTACGTTCGGCACGATCATTGGGCGCTCTATGTGAGCGCGCATCGCGGCGCACTCAAGGAAATTTTTCAGTATGTTCCGATGTACTGGCTCCATCTGACCGTCGACAGCGTGATGCATGGTGATAACCACCGCTGGTGGAAGATGGACGAACGTCTCTGGCTTGAAATCGCGCTATGGGTTCTCAACCTCCTCCTGATTGGCTGGTACTGGAGGGTTTGGAAAAACAATCACCACACTGAGGAGACTCAATGAGAAGAGTCATCGTTCTCTTTGCCTCGATCCTGGCGATAGCACCATGGCTGATCGCAGCCACGGGCCAGGGCTACTACCGGTTCCCGGCGATCCACGGCTGACACCATCGTGTTTACCGCCGAAGGCGACTTGTGGAGCGTAAATGTCGCAGGAGGAATCGCCCGGCGGCTGACCTCGCACGCGGGACTGGAGACACGAGCGGCGATTTCCCCCGACGGGAAAACCATAGCGTTTTCGGCGCAGTATGAAGGGCCGACCGAAGTGTACACGATGCCGTCAGGCGGAGGACTCCCCGTCCGGAGAACGTTCGACGGGGAAACGGCGCTTGTTGCCGGGTGGACCCCTGCCGGGGAGATCCTTTATGCCACACGACATTATTCCACTCTTCCGAATTTGCAGCTCTTCTTGATCGACACGGCAACGAACCAGCCGACCCCCGTTGCACTGAACCAGGGAAGCGACGGATGTTACGATCCGACAGGGAAGACGTTGTATTTCACACGGCTGCCTTTTCAGGGAAGTCATACCAAGCGGTACAAGGGAGGGACCGCGCAGAACATCTGGAAATGGAGCGGCGCCGACGCGGAAGCGATCCCTATGACCGGCGATTACACCGGGACAAGCAAGAGCCCCATGTGCTGGAACTCGCGCGTGTACTTCATTACCGACCGTGACGGCATTATGAACCTCTGGTCAATGAACACAGACGGCCGGGATGTCCGGCAGCTGACGTTCCAGAAGGAGTGGGATGTGAAGTGGGCTTCGCTCGACAAAGGCATGATCGTCTACCAGGCAGGGGCAGACCTCCATCTCGCGGATGTCGCCTCCGGGAACGACCATGTAGTGCCGATCCAACTTTCTTCCGATTTCGATCAAACCCGGGAACGTTGGGTCAAGAACCCGATGGAATACCTTGCCTCCTTTGCAATCTCACCCTCGGGCGATCGCGTAGCGCTGACGGCACGAGGAGTTGTCTTCGTCGCCCCGGTTCAGCCGGGACGTTTCGTTCGGGCGACGCATGATGAAGGGGTACGGTATCGCGACGCAAAATTCTTTCCCGACGGGAAGTCACTTCTGACAATGTCGACGGAGTCGGGCGAGTTGGAATTCTGGCGGGTGCCGGCAAACGGCCTCGAGGGTCCGGCACGCTTGACCCATGATGGGTCCGTCTACCGGTACGAGAGCGCCATCTCTCCGGACGGAAAATTGATCGCCTTCACGGACAAGGACCAGCGTCTCTGGATCTTCAATATTGAAAGAAACATTGACACAAAGATCGCCGAGTCCCCGATCGACAGGCAAAGCGATTTGCGTTGGTCGCCCGATAGCAAGTGGCTTGCCTTCGTGGAATCCGCGGAAAACCTCTTCTCGGAGATCAAGCTCTACCACATCACCGATGGCAAGACGACGACGCTAACAGATGATCGCGTCGAAAGCAATAGCCCCGCCTGGAGTCCGGACGGAAAATGGCTGTACTTCCTCTCTGACCGCACGTTTGAGTCTGCAGTCGGCGGCCCCTGGGGACCAAGACAGCCGGAACCGTATTTCGAGAAGTCCACGAAGATCTATGCGATGAGTCTTCTGAAGGAAGAGAGATTTCCCTTTGCGCCGCCCGATGAGCTGGAAAAGACGACGAAAACGCCGAAAGAAAAACCGAAGAGTGGATCCGGAGACACATCAAAGGCGACCCATCCGGACGTGATCGTCGATCTGGAGGGAATCCAGGGACGCGTCATGGAGGTGCCGGTTCCAGCCGGCAACATGAACGGGCTCACGGTCAGCGAGAAAAGTCTCTACTACACGGATTCCGATCCTTCCGACCGCAGGAAGCGAAACCTGGAAGTCGTCGAGATCAAGAACAAAGACGTCAAGCCTGTCGCAATGGTCGATGATATCAAGGGTTTTGAGCTCTCTGCCGACGGGAAGAAGATCGTCGTTTCGAAGGCGAACGATCTGTACGTGGTCGACGCCGGGACAGCCGCGGTTAGCGACCTTGCCAAGAGCAAGGTGAATCTCTCCTCCTGGACGCTCTCTGTCAACCCGCGGGAAGAATGGCGGCAAATGTTCATCGAAGCATGGCGTCTGGAACGGGATTTCTTCTATGATCCGCATTTGAACGGCGTCGATTGGAAGGGCATTCTCCAGCGTCATCTTCCTCTTCTGGACCGGATCACCGACAGGGACGAGTTGAACGATCTCCTCTCGAGTATGGTCGGTGAACTCTCTGCCCTCCATACGTTCGTCGTCGGGGGAGACATACGGAAAGGGATCGATCAGATCACCCCTGCAACGCTTGGCGCCCGGCTGGTGAAGGACGAGAAGGGCGGAGGATTCAGGATCGAACACATCTATCGTGCCGAACCGGACTATCCCGGAGAACTTTCACCGCTGAGTCGACCGGGAGTAAACGTGAAGGAGGGGGACATCATTGTCGCAGTGAACGGGGTGTCCACGAATTCTCTGCCGTCCGTCGGCGAGCTCTTGAGGAACCAGGCGGGACAAGAGGTGATCCTGAAGGTGACATCGCCTTCGGAGAGTCAACCCTCGAACGTTGTCGTCAGACCCATTACCCCCTCGGAAGAATCCAATCTTCGGTATGAAGACTGGGAATACTCGCGTCGGCTGTCGGTTGAAAAAGAAGGGGCCGGAGAGATCGGATACGTTCATCTCCGGGCAATGGGAGGCGGGGATTTCGCGGACTGGGTGAAGAATTTCTACCCGGTGTTTGATCGCAAAGGGTTGATAGTTGATGTGAGGAGTAACAGGGGTGGGAACATTGACAGCTGGGTTCTCGAGAAGCTGCTCCGGAAAGCCTGGTTCTATTGGAAGCCGCGGGTGGGAAAGCCGATCTGGAACATGCAATACGCCTTTCGGGGCCACGTCGTGGTGCTCTGCGATCAATTCACGGCATCCGACGGCGAGGCCTTCACGGAAGGATTCCGGCGCCTGGGGCTGGGCAAAGTGATCGGGATGCGGACCTGGGGAGGAGAGATCTGGCTGTCGTTCGATACGTGGCTCGTCGACCAGGGAATTGCGTCAGCCGCGGAAACCGGGGTATACAGTCCTGAAGGTCAATGGTTGATCGAAGGACACGGCGTCGATCCGGACACGGTCGTGGATGATCTCCCCCACGCCACATTTGAAGGGACGGACGCACAACTTGATGCGGCAGTACACTATCTCAAGGAACAGATTACGCTGCATCCTGTCGAAGTTCCTGCTGCTCCGCCCTACCCGGACAAGTCCTTCCCCAAGAAATAAGGGATAACCGCGAGAGCCGGCGGATGGCACGTTGAGATGCCTCCGCCGGCGTCGCTCAATCCACCCAGGGCATCTCCTTGTCCTTCTCTCCCCACACCCCTTTCCCCGCGTCCGATGCTTTCTGCTTGCTCCCGCCCGACTGATTCGTCAGGAATCCAAATTTCGAAATGTAGAACATCAATTTCGACAGGTCGATCGGTTTGGTGAGATAGGCATCGCACCGGGGAAGGGCTTCGACGAAATTTTCTTTGTCATCGAGCGCGGTGGTCATGATTACTTTTGACTGGATGCCCTCATCAATGCCGTTCCGCACTTCGAGCTCGCGGATTCCCTTGAGCACCATCTGTCCGTCGAACTTCGGCATCATGATGTCCAGACAGATGAGATCGAAACGCCGTCCTTCGAGAAACGCTTCTTCGACGGCCTTCAGGCCTTCCTCCCCGTCCGCCGCGGTCGAGACCTCGCCAACCTTTGTCAGGAAATTCTCCAGGACCAATCTGCTCGTGGGGTCGTCTTCCACTACGAGTATCCGCATACCGTGTCCTCTTTGATTACTATCCCGCACGAGAATTCGATAAAGAGCATCTCTGGAAGATACCGAATATTCCCCTTTGGCGCTTGACGGAGATCACCGCCCGAATGTCCCCCCTTGCCATTCACGCCCCGGGGGTCTGGGCACCTTTTTTCTCCATTCGCCGGATGGTCAGAAAGAGGCCGACGGCAAGAATCGTGATGATCAGCGTTGCCACACCGAGACCCGTCCTGCGAAAGACGAATTCGTCCAGGGCCGACTGCGCCTCACTCTCGACGTCCCGGGAGACGGCGAGGCTCTTGCGCGCCACATCGTTAAATTGTTCATCGTTGAAAGCGTGAACCATTGTTCGCGACTGGAGCCGGAACTGTCTCGCATCGCGGAGTTTGAACTTTGCCTCAGCGACCTCCATGCCTTTTTGTTCGGCTTCACTAATCAGCACGCCGGCCTGTTGTTCCGTCGAGGAGACACTGTCCATGAGGAGACGCATGGCACGGGCGGTCGCATATCCCTTCGAGCTGTCGTCGGGCATATGGCATTGCGAACAGATCGCAGCAGAGTCCACCCCCAGCATGGCTTCGGTGGGAGGCATAATCCCGTGATTCCCATGACAGGTCTCACATTCAGGGATTCCAAGGGCGTCGAATGCCTTCTTGTGAGGGCTCTTCGAGAAGAGGTCGGCATTCAAAGCATGACAGGTTCCGCACACTGCCGAGATGGATTCCACCCCCGGGGGAGTCGCGCCGTGATTCCCGTGACAGCCGTTGCACGCGGGGGCGCTGACGTCGTTCTTCTGCAGGAGCGCGATGCCGTGGACGCTGGCCGCAAACTTCTCATACTGGTCGGTCGGGATGCCGTATTCTTTCATGTACTCCGCGTTCCCATGGCAGGTGTTGCAGGTGCCGGGAACGTTCGTCGGGTAGACTTTTGACCGGACATCCTTGCTTGAGAAAATATCATGCGAGCCATGGCAGCTCACGCAGACGGCGACTTTCGGGTCACCCTTGGCGTACCGGATGCCGTGGACGCTGGTCTTGTATTTGTCGAATTGATCAATAGGGAGCGACGGATTGTATTCGCGGATCAGCGTCGCATTGCTATGGCACGACGCGCACAGGGCGACGACGTTGGCGTGGTTGACCGGCGATCGGGGGTCCTTAACGTGCAGGATCCCATGGGCATGATGGCAGGTCGTACATTGCGCGATGCTTCCCTTGCCGGAAACGGAGGCTTTCCCGTGGACGCTCTCCTTCAGTTTTGCGAACTGATCGGCCGGGAGGGACGAGCCGAACGAGCGCATCGTCGCTTCGTCCGCATGGCACTTCGCACAGCGGGCCGAGATATCGTCGCCCTTCGGGACTCCGAGGAACCCGGCGCTTTTGCTCATCGCGCTGTCCATGTCATCCGTTCCGGCGTTGCCGCCGTGGCATCCCGCACAGCTGATGCCCTTCGACCGATGGACATCGACGAGGAATGCCTTCGACGGAGCGTCACCAAGGCTTGCATGACATTCATAGCACTTGTCCTGCGCCGCATGGGCGTTGGACCACGGACTTGAAAGGAGCAGCAATGCTCCCCCCAATGCAATTCCGAAGGAGCGTGTCACAAGAGCCATCCAAGGATTGTGAAGACAATAATATAGAGAAGCGCGAGAAGACCGAGATAGGTTACCTTCCGGCTGGCTGCGCCGCGGGCGGTCCCGCGGTCCCAGAAGGGGATCAAGGTCCAGAGGAGGAACGCCAACCCAAACAGGACGACGCCCAGGACTTCTCCGTCGATGAACAGCACTTTTGAAGGAATGTATTTCAGCGTCTGGAACATGAAAAGGAAATACCATTCCGGGTGGATGCCCGCCGGAGCCGAGGCGAAGAGGTCAGCCTTCTTGCCGAGTTCCCAGGGGAAGAATACGGCGAGGATGGCAAGAACATTCAGAACGACCAGCCAGAGAAGGAGGTCTCTGAGAAGGAAGTTCGGGAAGAAGGGCATCCGCTTTGCAGGGTCGTCCTGCACGTGCTCGAGGTGCGGAGGAATGCTCATGCCCTGGCGCTGGACGAGGAGGAGGTGCACACCGAGGAGGACGGTGAACAGACCGGGGAAGACCGCGACGTGGAACCCGAAAAAGCGGGAGAGCGTCGCGCCCGTGACATCGGGGCCGCTTCTCAGAAAGATCATGATCGGTTTGCCGACGATCGGGATGACTCCGGGAATTTCTGTGCCGACTTTTGTGGCGAAGTAGGCCAGCTCGTTCCACGGGAGCAGATACCCGCTGAACCCGAAGCCAAGGCCAAGGAACAGCATCAGCATCCCCGTCAGCCAGGTGATCTCACGCGGAGCGCGGTACGCCCGCTCGAAGGTGACGCTGAACATGTGAATGACTGCCGCGAGGATGAAGAGGTTCGCCGCCCAGCTGTGAATGGAACGGATCAGCCAGCCGAACTGCACTTTCGACATGATGAATTGAATGCTTTCGAACGCGAGCTGGTCACTGGCTTTGTAGTACAGAAGGAGGAGAATCCCTGTGGTGACCTGGATGATAAAGAGAAAGAGCGTTACACCGCCAAAGTAGTACCAGACAAGGCCCCGGTGCACCGGGACGTATTTTTTCCCCATGAACTCCACCAGCTCTTGCAGGTCGACGCGTTCGTCGATCCAGGAATACAGGCGTTTCCAGAGTGTGCTCATGACATTTTTGAGACGTAGACGTCGTCCCCCTGTATGACAACCCGATATGGTTCAAGCGGCCGCGGCGGCGGGCCGTCGATATTCCTGCCGGTCAGATCATACTTTCCGTTATGGCACGCGCACCAGATCACGGAGAGATCGCTGCGGTATTGTACCGTGCACTCAAGGTGCGTGCAGACGGCGGAGAACGCCTTCACGTCGCCCGTCTTTGTCCTGATCACGATCACCGGCCTGTTTCCAAACCGCACGATCGTCCCGGTATCTTTGACCAGACTGGACAACGGTCCGACTTTTACGCTGCTCACCACCACTTCCGCCTGCTGGGGCGGACGAAGGTAGGAAACAATCGGGTAGATGATTGACGCCAACCAGGCCAGGATGCTTCCGGTCAGAAGATATTTCAAAAAATCCCGTTTTCCCTGTTGGGCGGGTGTAAGCGAGTTTGAATCTGCCATAAGTCCCCTCAGGTGTTCGATGACGTTCTCGCACGACGGACGCCGCGGCCCCACTACGTCGGCGGGTGGGGCTTCATTGCTTCAAGGTTTCGCCGGGAACGCAAGCGGGTGAATGCCATGGAGACTGCCAGGAGTGCGATTGCGAGCGCGAGAAACGACATGATCCTGTAACCAGGCTCCAATTGAATGATCCCGACAATCACGACATACAAGACCGTGAGCATCAGCGTAAGGTGCCCCATCCACCGGTACTTCTGGGCTTTAATGACGCCGTTCAGCGCGTAGTAGAGACCGGCGATGCCGATCCAGCTCAGGCTGACATACGGCCGTGGAACCATGTGATACAGGGCGTACGGGAATATCAGAAAGGCGATTCCCAGGTACGCGTTCCGCATGGCTTCGGTCTTCAGGGCGAGGCGGTGCTTTTGCCAGTTCAGGATCCGCGCACTGGTCAGGGCGACAATCCCGAACCCGAGCGAAAGGCCGGTCTCTTCCTGGACGACGACAAGATAGGATACAATAATCGAAAGATAAATGATAAAGTTCGCCACGATGATGAACCGCGACCGGAACCAGATCGCCGTTGCGACGACGACGATGCTCTGGAGTGCCAGCCAGACAAAAACGCTCGGACTAGCAAATCCCTTCACGATGGCGATGGAAAGAGCGAGATAGCCGGCCATGGCGTAGAAGAATGTCGCAAGAGAGCTCTTCTCCCTGACCCAGAATGCGACGGCCAGGCCGAGCAACAGTGCCGACGACGCCAGGTGGACGGCGATGAATATCCCTGGCTCAGCAGAGACGGTCAACCAGGATAAAATGCCGTACCCGAGAAAAATCGTGGTGAAGGCCTCCGCCCCCTGCAACCAGTCCTCCGGCCGATGGTCTTTTCTCAGAAGCACTCCGACGGCGAATGTCGCAATGCACGGGAGAAGGATGAGCGTGCTCCACAGAGGCGATGCAACGAGGAGGAGCGGGTGACCGAGCACGGGATTGTTCATCGCCTCGAGAAGGATCGCAACGAACGTGAGCACGAGGCCATAAGCATAGAAACCAGGGGCGGAATGGCGAATTCGCACGATGGCCAGGAACACTGCCAGAAGGGGGAATGCCGCAGCTGAAACCCAGGGGGCTTCCGTCACCAGGGCTGTTGCTGCCAAACATGTGATCGCCAGGGCAAGGAGGTAGGTGGAGGCGCGGCGGAGGGCGAACATGATGTTCGCCATCGAGGCTGCGAGCAGAAGCGCAATTCCTGCAGCGGACGATGCATTCAGCGCGGGAGCAGGCGAGAAGAAGCAGAGTCGCAGAGCAGAAAAAAACATCAGTGCCATTCCCGCGCCGAAGAGGTAACGTGCAAGAAGAGGGTAGGAATCGCGCCACGCCCGGGAAAGAACATACAGCACGACGACCAGAAGTGCGCCGACGAGGGACGGAACAAACTGTGGCATCTCCTGAAAGGGGAAGGTGAGCAGGAATGCCATGCCGATGGCAAGAACGACGATGCCGGTTTTGGCAAACCAATTCTGGCCGACCTGGTATTCGAGTTCGTCCTGAGAATCGGCGGCTGGAGCGGCATCGCTCTCCGCGACCCGGTCTGAGGTCTCATCGAAGGAGGGAGTCGGAAGCGACAGCCGTTCCTCGATGCGGGTGATGCGGCGCTCGAGTTGCGCGATCAACGCTTTGAGACTCGCGATGTCCGGATGTTGAGTCGTTTGGTCCATGGCAATCCTTATGTCAGAGGATGATCGCCTTGTGGAACCTTGACCGGCCGAGATTGAGAGACGTGAATCCAGTCTCTGTCGGAAGATGTGTAGTTTTGAACTCGATGAAGAAATCAACTTCGCATATTAGGATGCATTGTTCGAAAAGTCAACATGATCGAGTCTTAAGTTCTGATTCCCGTTCTTAGGCAACTAACACAAAATCTGATAATTCAATCAGTTGCTCCTGGAAGTCTGATAATCTTGCCGTGTGTGTAGTGCGTGCCTGGTGAAATAGACTGCCTAGATGGCAGGTTCTCGTCGTATTTCCTTCGGTTGCAATCCACCCTGTCCCTTCGTACCTTTCCACGGGGAAGATTTGATGGGGGATCGTCCATGCCACCCAGGTCATGGATCGTAGAGAGAAGTAGAACGGGCGTTTGCAGTAGCAATCGTGCCTAGTCGCGCAACCGTTTTCTCCCTACTTCTTACTGCATACTTCCTACTCATAGACGTTCCCAGTAACGGGGCGTAGCTCAGCCCGGCTAGTTCCATTCCGACTGGACTTAACGAGCGAAGCGAAGTTAAGTCCATTGTCGGAATGAGAATCCCGACGTTGTATGTCGGGAAGCGTATCGTGGAATGCAGCAAGAAGGAGAACGCAAAAAAGGAGACGGACCGAGAGTAACGTAGGCAACAGTTTTCTTCCTACTCCATACTCCCTACGTCTTACTCACGAAGACAATCCTCGTTACGGGGCGTAGCTCAGCCCGGCTAGTTCCATTCCGACTGGACTTAACGAGCGAAGCGAAGTTAAGTCCATTGTCGGAATGAGAATCCCGACGTTGTATGTCGGGAAGCGTATCGTGGAATGCAGCAAGAAGGAGAACGCAAAAAAGGAGACGGACCGAGAGTAACGTAGGCAACAGTTTTCTTCCTACTCCATACTCCCTACGTCTTACTCACGAAGACAATCCTCGTTACGGGGCGTAGCTCAGCCCGGCTAGTTCCATTCCGACTGGACTTAACGAGCGAAGCGAAGTTAAGTCCATTGTCGGAATGAGAATCCCGACGTTGTATGTCGGGAAGCGTATCGTGGAATGCAGCAAGAAGGAGAACGCAAAAAAGGAGACGGACCGAGAGTAACGTAGGCAACAGTTTTCTTCCTACTCCATACTCCCTACGTCTTACTCACCAAGACAATCCTCGTTACGGGGCGTAGCTCAGCCCGGCTAGTTCCATTCCGACTGGACTTAACGAGCGAAGCGAAGTTAAGTCCATTGTCGGAATGAGAATCCCGACGTTGTATGTCGGGAAGCGTATCGTGGAATGCAGCAAGAAGGAGAACGCAAAAAAGGAGACGGACCGAGAGTAACGTAGGCAACAGTTTTCTTCCTACTCCATACTCCCTACGTCTTACTCACGAAGACAATCCTCGTTACGGGGCGTAGCTCAGCCCGGCTAGAGCGCTTGGTTTGGGACCAAGAAGTCGCAGGTTCGAATCCTGTCGCCCCGACAAGGAAATTTTAAATTTTAGAGTTTAGATTTTAAATTGAAAGAAGAGCTTAAATCTCAGGTTGAGAGATGAGTTTAGATTTTAGATTGAATTATGGATTGACAGAACAGATCCGCCGGAACGAAGTGTTGGCGGATGGATGGTAGAGGGCTCGAGTTGAAGAATCGAGCTTCGCGCGAATGAGCACTGTAGGTCGACCAGACAGGTCGACCTTTTTTTGCCATTGAGTATACTGACCGGTATATTCCAAAATTCTCTTTCGTCGGACATCTTGACTCGTGGACCCCTATGAAGAAAACCAAACGCATCGGCCTCGTTGCCCACGACAACCGGAAGCACGACCTGCTTGAGTGGGCGAGATGGAACAGGAGCATCCTCACGAAACACGAGTTGATTTGCACCGGCACAACCGGGAAACTCGTGGTGGAGGGACTGACCCGGGACCCCGACACGGGAGAGGCAACGCCGATCAAGATCACGCTGCTGAAATCCGGACCTCTCGGCGGCGATCAGCAGCTCGGTGCTATGATCGCCGAGGGCAAGATTGATATCCTGATCTTCCTCTGGGATCCGATGGAACCGCAGCCGCACGACGTCGACGTGAAGGCGCTTCTGCGCATCGCGGTGCTTTACAATGTCCCCACGGCATGCACACGTTCCACCGCTGACTTCATGATTTCATCACCCCTGCTGGAACTGGAGTATGAGCCGGAACAGGTGGATTACACGAGCTATGTTCAGAGAACATTGCCGCGCTAGAGAAACGCTGAGAGTAGGAAGAAGGACGTATGAAGTAAGAAGAAAGCGGTTGCTGAGACTGGTAGTCGAGTGGTAGTGGAGTCGGATTTACAAACAGTCTTGACCGCGTTGAAGAAAAGGCGGCTGAGGGGTTCTCAGCCGCCCGGTGAGATTCCTACTTGAACGTGCTGAACTGGTAGACGGTTTTCGTGTGATACGTCTTCCCCGGACGGAGGATGGTATTGGGGAATGACGGTTGGTTCGGAGAATCCGGGTAGTGCTGGGTCTCGAGCGCGATGCCGCCATGCTTCACGTAGGGCTTGCCGCCCTTGCCGATGATTGAGCCGTCAAGGAAGTTGCCGCTGTAAAACTGGACCGCCGGCTCCATGGTAGAGACGTCCACACGGCGCCCGGTGGTGGGGTCGTCGAGACGGACCGCGTGCACCATGTCGGTCTGGTTCTTGCGGTTGATCACCCACGAGTGGTCATACCCGCCTCTGACCTGATCGATCCGGTCGCCGATCACGTTGGGTGTCTGGAAATCCATCGGCGTTCCTTTGACGGAGGGCAACTCACCGGTCGGGATAAGGAAGGAATCCACGGCAACATAGCGGTCGGCGTTGATCGTCAATTGATGGTCAAGGATCGTCCCGTTCCCTTCGCCGTGGAGGTTGAAATATGTGTGTTGTGTCAGATTGACGGGCGTTGCCTTGTCAGTCGTTGCCGAGTATTCGAATCCCAGTTCATTCTTCTCGTTCAAGGTGTAGACGACCGTGACATGCAGCGTCCCCGGGAAGCCTTCTTCGCCGTCGGGACTCGTATAGGTCAATGTCAGACCACACACGCCCTTCTTCGTGAACGGCTTGACCGCCCAGACCCTCTTATTGAACCCTGACTTGCCTCCGTGGAGGGTATTCCGGCCGTCGTTTGCGGGGAGCGTGTACGTCTTCCCATCGAGCGTAAACTTCGCATGTCCAATTCGATTGCCGAAGCGACCAATGATCGCTCCGAAATACGGGGGGTTAACAAGGTATCCATCAAGGTTCTTGAAGCCGAGGACGATATCTGCAGATTGTCCGACACGGTCCGGCGCAAGAATCTCCGTGATAATCCCTCCGAAATTAATGACTTTGACTACGAGGCCGCGACCGTTCTCGAGGGTATACTCCGTGATTTTTGTACCGTCTGTGAGTGCCCCGTAGGGCTTTTCGGTAACCTTCGGTGCCGCAACGATCGATGTGGTCATGATGAAGAAGACTATGGATGTGAATAGGGTCCTCATAAGCATCCTCTCGGAAAAGTGCTGCGAGGTGGGGTCCGGATGGAATTGCATCCGGGGATTCCGCCCGAACTGACGAAATCGCTGTTCTTGAAGATATCGAATTGTCATGGGAGATGAAAGGGACAACAATGTTTGAGCATCGGAACGATCGTTTGCTCTCCAGGCGGGAATTCGCAGTTCGGCAAATCCGCCACACTCTGATCGCAGGACTTCTCATTGTCGGCGGCTGGGCAATCGGGATCGCCGGCTATATGGGGTTCGAAAACATGGGCTTCATCGACGCCATGCTCAATGCGGCCATGATCCTCGGTGGCATGGGGCCGGTTGGCGAGCTACGAACGGTCGGTGGAAAGCTGTTTGCTTCCTTCTATGCCGTCTTTTCGGGTGTCGGCTTCATTGGCGCGACCGGTGTTCTTTTCGCGCCAGTCTATCACCGGTTCATCCACAAATTTCACATTGATACTGACGAATCCCGCCGTCCCAAACCCCGCCAGGCGATAACCAACGAAGAGTAGAATTCCTCATCTCCTCCCCTTTTCTCGAAAAGGGCGGAACTCACGCCAAAAAGGGAGTGTTGGAAACATGTTCGCTGAATGCTCGGATTTCGCCCATCCATGCGGGTTTTTCGGTATGCCGCTCGGGGCGGCGCGGACGAACGGCACATGCAGCCCTCCAACAGCGTGCGGTCGTCCTTCCCCCGTTCGAGCTCTTCCAGCTGAGTTTACGCGCATTCTTTTCATCATCACAGATCGGATCGATGGCCCAGTTATTCCATCCGAGGACCAACACACTCTCGAAGTTGAGTATTGTCGTTGTTGTACTCGTCGTGGGCGGGTTCAGTCTTGTGGCCGCGATCCTGTACCGCTCAGGCTACTACACTGATGTCGGCGAAGCACGGGAACAGCCTGTGCCGTTCAGTCACAAGCACCATGTCGGCGGGCTTGGCATCGACTGCCGATACTGTCACACCTCGGTTGAGCAGAGTTCCTTTGCTGGTATTCCTCCCACCAGTACGTGTATGACCTGTCACTCACAGTTGTGGAACACCGCTTCGATGCTGGCGCCGGTGCGTGAGAGCTTCCAGACCAACACCCCGCTTCGTTGGAACCGCGTCAACGCGATTCCTCAGTTTGCCTACTTCAATCATTCGATCCACATCCGCCAAGGCATCGGTTGCGTCACGTGCCACGGACAGGTGGACGAGATGCCTCTGATGCGAAAAGAGAACACGCTGTACATGGGCTGGTGTATTTCCTGCCACCGGGATCCGGCGGCAAATGTCCGGCCGCGGTCGGAGGTGTTCAACATGAACTACGTCCAGCCGGCGAATCAGGATCAGCTCGGCGCGGCACTCGTGAAGAAATACAATATTCGCGTGCAACAACTCACTGACTGTTCCACCTGTCATCGATGACGATGAGTATCAAACGGCTACCACTCGATCTTGACGTCGTCCGGCAGAAGCTTGCTGCTGCGGGAGGCCGCTCCTACTGGCGCAGCCTTGAAGAGCTGGCCGGGACGCCGGAGTTCGAAGAGATGCTTCACCGCGAATTCCCCAGCCACGCATCCGAGTGGTCCAGCGCGCTCGATCGGCGATCGTTTCTGAAAGTCATGGGCGCATCGCTCGCGCTCGCCGGACTTGCCGCCTGCTCGCGCATGCCGGACCAAAAAATCGTCCCGTTTGTCCGGCCCCCCGGGGAGGAAGTCCCCGGCATCCCTCTCTCCTACGCTACCGCACTGCTCACCGGCGGCTATGCATTTGGAACGCTCGTCCGGAGCAACCTGGGACGGCCGACGAAAATCGACGGAAACCCTCAACACCCCGCCAGCCTTGGCGGCTCGGACATCTTTGCACAGGCGTCTCTGCTCTCGTTGTACGATCCCGACCGCTCCAAGACCATTATGTTCCGCGGCGACATCCGGCCGTGGGATTCGTTCATGGACGATCTCATCCCTGCCGTCGGTGCTCAGAAAATGATTGCAGGGGCCGGACTCAGAGTCCTTTCCGGCACGGTCACCTCGCCGACCATGGCTTCGCAGATGCGCCAGTTTGCGACCCAGTTCCCGCAGGCGCGATGGCACCAGTATGAGCCGGTCAACCGCGATGCGATCGTCGACGGGTCGCGTCTGGCGTTCGGCGATATTGTCGAGACGCTCTATCACTTTGACAAGGCAGACATCGTTGTCGCCTTCGATGCAGACTTCCTGAACCGCGGACCGGCGAGCGTGCGTCATGCGCACGATTTTGCCGAACGCCGGCGGATCCAGGGCGGCAAGAAGACGATGAACAGGCTGTATGCCCTCGAGCCCATGCCTTCGGTCACCGGGATGATGGCCGATCACCGGCTTCCGGTCCGGGGAGTCGACATTCCTTCGTATGTCGCTGCTGTCGCCTCGATGTTGGACGTGCCGGGAGTGTCGCCGACGCAAGTCGGGAATGACCATCGCCATTGGGTGGAGGCGATGGTGCGTGACCTGAAACGTCACAGTGGGGCTTCAATCGTCATCGCGGGAGAGGATCAGCCGGCTGAGGTCCACGCGCTTGTTCACGGGATCAACGCCGCGCTGGCGAATGTCGGCCAGACGATCGAGTATTGTGAGCCCGCCGTGGTGGAACCGATGTCCCAGGTCTCCTCGTTGCGCGCGCTGGTCGATGACATGAGCGCGGGCAAGGTACAGCTCCTGCTCATTCTTGGCGGCAATCCGGTTTTCGACGCGCCTGCGGACATTGCCTTTGCCCCTGCACTGGAAAAAGTCGATCTGCGCGTACACCTGGCGAGCTATGAAGACGAGACTTCCGATCTTTGCCAGTGGCATCTCCCGGAATCGCACACGCTCGAGTCCTGGGGCGATGCACGGGCCTACGATGGCACAATCTCCATCATTCAACCGTTGCTTGCGCCGTTGTACGATTCGAGAACTGGTCTCGAACTGATTGATGCGGTATTGAACGGGAAAGCGCGGACGAACTACGAGATTGTCCGCACGTACTGGCAGCAGAATGCCGGCGGTTCGTTCGAGGATTTCTGGACCACGTCGCTGAACAACGGCATTGTGGCTGATTCCGGTTCAAAGCCAAAGAAAGTCCGGTATACCGGTACGGTTGCAGGATCTTCAGCATCGTCTTCCCCTGCAACGAGCTTCGAAGTGACCATGCGGCCTGATCCGTCGATCGTTGATGGGTCATGGATCAACAACGGCTGGCTTCAGGAATTGCCGCGACCGTTTACCAAGTTGACATGGGACAACGCCGTCCTCATGAGCGTGGCCTCCGCACAGAAACTCGGCGCAACCAACAGCGACGTTGTGCGCCTGCGACTGGCCGATCGATCCATCGAAGGACCGGCCTTCATCGTTCCCGGCCATGCGGACAATTCAGTCACGCTCCATCTCGGCTACGGACGGACACGGACCGGGAAAGTGGGGGAGGGCACGGGCTTCAATGTCTACCCGTTCCGCACATCAACCGCAATGTCCTGCGTTGACGGAGTGACGATCACCAGGACCGGGCGTCGCTATCCGCTGGTGATCACGCAAGACCACCAGGCGATGGAGGGACGCGCCCCGGCTCGTGTGGGATCCCTTGAGGAGTACATTGCCAACCCCGGCTTTGCCATCGACCAGGGCGTGGCCCCTCCGGGCACTGAGTCACTCTACCCGCCGGTATCGTACGATGAATCCGCGTGGGGCATGACGATCGACCTGAATGCATGCACCGGCTGCAACGCCTGCGTGCTCGCATGCCAGGAAGAAAACAATATCCCGATCGTCGGGAAAGAGGGCGTCGAACGAAACCGGGAGATGCACTGGCTCCGCATCGATCAGTATTTCGACGGTGATCTCGAGAACCCGCAGGTGCTCTCGCAGCCGGTTGCCTGTCAGCAGTGCGAGAACGCTCCTTGCGAGCTTGTGTGCCCGGTTGGCGCGACGCAGCACGACAGCGAAGGCCTGAACGTGATGGTGTATAACCGTTGCGTTGGCACACGGTATTGCTCCAACAATTGTCCGTACAAGGTCCGCCGCTTCAACTTCCTTGAGTACAACGGGTCTGACGATCCGACGATCAAGATGATGCACAATCCCGACGTTACCGTGCGCAGCCGCGGCGTTATGGAGAAATGCACCTACTGCACTCAGCGGATCAGCCATGCACGGATCAACGCCAAGAAGGAAGGGCGACCGATCAAGGACGGCGAAGTCATCACGGCGTGCCAGGCGGCGTGCCCGTCAGAGGCTATCGTCTTCGGCGACATCAACGACAAAGAAAGCAAGGTGCATGCCTGGCGCCAGGAACCCCGCGGCTACGGCCTGATGGCGGAGCTCAACACCCGCCCCCGGACAACGTATCTTGCCAGACTGAAAAACCCGAACCCCGAGATTCCCGAAAAGAGCGTGTAATATCGTGCATACGGAAGACCGACTGATCAACGTCAGTACCGCCGAGCCGCTCGTCGAGCCGGGGTACACTTACGCAAAGGCAACGGAGAAGATCTCCGATCCGGTTCTGACCGTTCCCACGCCGCGGGGGTGGTTCATGATGTTCGGGATCGCCTTCGTGCTCGTGATGGCACTGCTCGTTGCTGTTACGTGGCTCTTTATCCGCGGAGTGGGGATATGGGGGGTCAATATTCCCATCGGCTGGGGGTTTGCCATTGTCAACTTTGTCTGGTGGATCGGGATCGGCCATGCCGGAACACTGATCTCGGCAATTCTCCTCCTTCTCCATCAGCACTGGCGCAATGCGATCAATCGATTTGCGGAGGCCATGACGCTGTTTGCCGTCGCCTGCGCGGGAATGTTCCCGCTCCTGCATCTCGGCAGACCCTGGGTGTTCTACTGGCTCTTCCCCATACCGAATACGATGGGTGTCTGGCCGCAATTCCGCAGCCCGTTGATCTGGGACGTGTTCGCCGTGTCCACCTACGCAACGATTTCCTTCCTCTACTGGTACGTCGGACTCATCCCCGATCTTGCATCGATGCGCGACAAGGCCAAGACGGTGTTGGTCCGGCGCATCTACGGAATCCTTGCTCTGGGATGGCGTGGGGCGTCTCGACACTGGCATCGCTATGAGACCGTGTACCTGCTGCTCGCAGGTCTCGCAACGCCCCTTGTCGTTTCCGTGCACAGTGTCGTCAGCTTCGACTTTTCGATTGGCATTGTTCCGGGGTGGCACAGCACGATCTTTCCTCCGTACTTCGTCGCTGGCGCGATCTATTCGGGATTCGCGATGGTGCTGACCCTGGCGATTCCCGTGCGCAAGATGTACCACCTGGAATCGCTGATCACGAAGCGCCATCTGGATTACATGGCCAAGGTCATGCTTGCAACCGGCCTCATCGTCGCCTATGGCTATCTCATGGAGGCGTTTTACGCGTGGTACAGCGGAAACACGTATGAGCGGTATATGATGGTCAACCGTGCCTTCGGTCCCTATGGATTTATTTATTGGATATTGATCCTCTGCAATATCGCCTTGCCGCAGCTCCTCTGGATCCCGGCGATGCGAAAGAACACGGTGACCCTGTTCATCCTCTCGATCATCGTCAACATCGGCATGTGGCTCGAGCGATTCGTGATCGTCGTGACGAGCCTGACCCGTGATTTCCTGCCGTCGTCGTGGGGGATGTACTACCCGACGATCTGGGACTGGGCAACGTTCCTCGGAACCATCGGTCTCTTTCTCGCGCTGATGTTCCTGTTTATCAGGCTTCTTCCCATGATTTCCATCTTTGAAATCCGGCAGCTTGTGCCTCTGCCGGGACGCAACGGCTCAAAAGCAAAATAGCATGTCCACAAATCTCCATGGTGTGATGGCAGAGTTCGCGTCCCCCGACGAACTCCTCAAAGCGACGCAGAAGACGACCGCCGCCGGTTACACGCACGTGGAAGCGTACTCCCCGCTGCCTGTTGAAGGCATTGCGGAGACGCTCGGGTTCCACACATGGCTGCCGCTGGTCGTCCTCATCGCCGGCATTTGCGGAGCGATCTTTGGGTTCGGACTGCAGTACTGGATCTCCGTCATCGACTACCCGTTGAACATCGGTGGCCGTCCACTCAACAGCTGGCCATCGTTTATTCCGGTGACGTTTGAATGTACCGTCCTGTTTGCAGGCGTGACTGCGGTCATTGCCATGATCGCCTCGAACCGGCTCCCGCAGCCGTATCACCCGGTGTTCAATGTCCCGCGCTTCAGCGTTGCGTCGGATGACCGTTTCTTTCTGACGATTGAGTCGACGGACCCGAAGTTCGAACTCGCGGGCGTGAAGTCGTTCTTCCAGACCCTGCAGCCATCCGGAATCTTCGAGGTGGAAGAGTGAAGCACATCGGGACATATCTGGGTGCCGCGGCGATCATCACCGCAATGATGGCCCAGGGCTGTCACCAGGACATGTACGAACAGAAAAAGTATGCGCCGCTCTCCGAGAGTGAGTTCTACCGGGACGGCCAGTCGGCGCGGCCGCCGATCGAGGGCACGGTTGTCCACCGCGATCACTCTGACGACGGCGTGATCGCGACGGGGAAGGTCGCGGGAAAGACGGTCAATGCATTTCCGTTCCCGGTGACCGAAGCGATGATCCGTCGTGGACAGGAGCGGTTCAACATCTATTGTTCACCATGTCATGGACGGACGGGGGAGGGATTTGGAATGGTCGTCCAGCGGGGATTCCCCCGTCCGCCATCATATTACGCTGACAGCGTTCGCGCGTTGCCCGTGGGGCAATATGTCGCTGTGATCGCCAACGGCTTCGGTCGCATGTATGGCTATGGCGACCGCGTGGCCCCACGCGACCGATGGGCGATTGCCGCGTACATCCGGGTGTTGCAGGCAAGCCGGGCAGTCAATGTGACCGAACTTTCCCCAATGCAACAGGAGAAGCTGAAGCAATGACCCAGCCGGCAGAATATCGGCAGCACATCAGTGCACTGCAGCGATGGGGCATCGCCGGAGCCGTGATCGGCATCGTCCTGTGTATCGTGGGCTACGTCTCTGATGCTCCGAGGTTCTATCAATCCTATCTCTTCAGCTACATCTTCTGGGTAAATCTCTCGCTCGGGTCCCTCGGGGTGTTGATGCTCCATCATATGACCTCCGGCAAATGGGGATACGCCGTTCAACGGTTTGCCGAAGCCGGCGCAAAGACCATCCTGGTGATGGCGGTTCTCTTCCTTCCGGTGATCGCGGGGATGGCGGGTCTCTATCCATGGATGAATCCGGCACACGTCGCGGAAGCGACCGCGCGCAAGCTGGGCTATCTGAATGCTCCGTTCTTCATCGGGCGCACGGTCTTCTATTTCGTCGTTTGGGTGCTGATGGCGTTCTTCCTGTCCCGCTGGTCACGTCGCCAGGACGAAACCGGAGACGGACACTATACCGTCCTGCTCCGCAGGCTGAGTGCTCCGGGATTGGTCGTCTATGTTATCACCGCGACGCTTGCCGCAACGGACTGGGTGATGTCGCTGGAGCCAGAGTGGTTCTCGACGATCTACGGTTTTCTGTTCGTTTCCAGTCAGGGACTTGCGGCGTTTGCGCTCTGCGTGATCATGCTGCGGCGCTTCTCGAACGCGAGCCCGGTCAAGGACGTGGCCGTGCCCGGGGTGTTTCTCGATCTCGGAAATCTCATCCTCGCATCGGTGATCCTCTGGACGTACATGTCGTTTTCTCAGCTTCTGATTATCTGGGCGGGGAACCTTCCGGAGGAAATTTCCTGGTACGTGCGCCGGCTCGGGGTTGAATGGCGCATGGTGGCCCTCGTCCTGATCGTGCTGCACTTCTTTGTCCCGTTCACGATTCTCTTGATCCGCCAGTCGAAGCGCTCTTCGGCGGTCCTCGCAAAACTCGCCTTCGGCCTGTTGATCATGCGGGCTGTCGACATCTACTGGCTCGTCATGCCGGCATTCCAACCCGTGCACGTCGGGGTGCACTGGATCGATGTCGCCGCGTTCATCGCGATCGGGGGGATATGGCTGGCTGCATTTGGCAGGATGCTTGGCAGCGCGTCGCTCGTTCCCGCCTATGATCCGCGGTTCGCCATTCTTCCGGAAACGGAAGCTGCGACAGGAGTGTCTCATGGCTGATATGTCGCCGCACAAAACACCGACGGGGAACGCGCACGAAGAGACCGACGCGAACAGCGGCTCTCTCTTCAAAACCGGCGCGGCCCTCATGGCGCTCCTCGTGGTATCGTTCATCGCAATGTACATCCTGTGGAAGGTGTTTGAGAAGAATTCACCGGAGGCAACCGCTTCTCCGACGGAAGTCGCGCAGAAGAGCGTGCTCCCCCCGGAGCCGCGTCTCGAAACACAGCACGGCGTTCAGCTCCAGGAGTTCCGTACCGAAGAAGATTCCATCCTCACCACCTATGGTTGGGTGGACAAGGGGTCGGGCATGGTGCGGATCCCTGTGGAGAGCGCCATCGTCAAAGTGGCAAAAGAAGGACTGCCGGTCGATACATCGCTGGCAAGAAAGAGGTAACGAACATGCATATGCGAACTCTCTTCAGTGTCATTATCCTTGGTTTTGCCTTCGCCTGCGAAGCGAGCGCACAGCAACAGCCGAACCGGGTATTCACGGAGGTGGGACTCGATCAGAAACTTGGCTCGTGGGTCCCGCTTGATCTCTCCTTCCGGGACGAGCAGGGGAACACCGTGACGCTGCGTTCGCTGATGCGCGGCCGGCCTGTTGTCCTTTCCCTCGTCTATTATAGTTGTCCGATGATCTGCACCGAAGTCCTGAACGGCATGGCAGAGAGTTTCCGGCGGTTGCCGTTCGCGATGGGTAAAGACTACGACGTCATCACGGTCAGCATCAATCCGAATGAACAACCGCAACTGGCATCCGAGAAGAAGGCGAACTACCTGAAGGTATACGGCAAGCCGGAGGATGGGGCGCATTGGCATTTCCTGACGGGGGCGGACTCATCGATCAAACCGCTGGCGGCGTCCGTCGGCTTCCGGTATGTGTACGACACTGCGACAAGCCAGTATGCGCATCCCACGGGGATCATCGTGCTGACGCCGAAGGGGCAGGTGGCGCGGTACCTGTACGGCATCGACTATCCGCCGAAGGACCTGAAGTTCGCACTTGTCGAGGCGTCGGGAAATCAAGTCGGTTCCGCGGTCGATCAGATCCTGCTCCTGTGCTACCACTACGACTCCGCAACAGGGAAGTACGGGTTTGTTGTATTGAATGCCGTCCGCATCGGCGGTGTCCTCACGTTGATCGCCATGGGGATCGTCATTGGATTCTATCTGCGCCGTGAACGAAAGCAGCGACGCGCTTCGGCATTGTCCATCGGAATGCAGCCGGCCAACGGAAACTCAGCGGGAGCGCGGCACTAATTGTCCGGGATACTTGCACATATGGTGAACTTCCCCCTGGTCCCCGAGCAGGCCGCCACGAGCGCCGGCAAGATGGACCTGCTGTTCTTTGCCCTGATCGGCGTCTCCGCGTTTTTCATCATTCTGATCTTCGTTCTGATCGTAGTTTTCTCCATCCGCTTCCGGCGCGAACGCCAGATCGATCGGGTGATCCGGCGGACAGACTTCATGAAGCTGGAGATCGCCTGGATCGTGATTCCCACGCTGATCAGCCTGGTCATTTTCGGGTGGAGTGCCTGGCTCTATTTCGTCGACAAGACGCCCCCCGCCGATGCTACGGAAATCTATGTTACCGGCAAGCAGTGGATGTGGAAGATCCAGCACCAGAACGGAAACCGTGAGATCAACGAGCTGCACATCCCCGTCGGAAAGCCGATCAAGTTGATCATGACCTCCGAGGACGTGATCCACAGCTTCTTCATCCCGGCGTTCCGCATCAAGCAGGATGTGTTGCCGGGACGATACACGACGGAATGGTTCACGCCGACGAAGCCCGGCGAGTATCACCTGTTCTGTGCCGAGTACTGTGGGACAAACCATTCTGCGATGATCGGAAAGATCGTCGTGATGGACCCGATGGACTTCCAGCACTGGCTGGCGACAAGCGGGACGATCGAGTCGATGGCATCACTGGGAGAACAGGTATTCAAGGAGTACGGGTGCGCGGCATGCCATCGGACCGAGGATTCCGACCGCGGGCCGATGCTGAACGGGCTTGCCGGTTCAACGGTAAGGCTGCTGAATGGAGGCACGGTCGTGGCAGACAAGGAATACCTCCGCGAGTCGATCAATGATCCCGGCGCAAAGATCGTCGCGGGGTACAAGCCGATCATGCCGACGTACCGCACGACGCTGTCGCAGGAACAGATCAACCAATTGGTGGAGTACCTTCTGACCCTTCGCGGAACGGCCGGAAGTGGATCAAGGAGCAACTAAGCGATGAGCACGGAAGCCACAGCTGCTGACGTCAACTACCTGAACAACGGACGGACCATCCGATCCTGGCTGCTGACAACCGACCACAAGCGGATCGGCCTGCTGTATCTGGGGACGATCACGATATTCTTCTTTGTCGGCGGGTTCTTCGCGCTGATGATGCGCCTCGAACTGCTGAATCCGGCGGGAGACCTGGTCCAGGCCGATACCTACAACAAGCTTTTCACGATGCACGGCGTCGTGATGATCTTCTTCTTCCTCATTCCGTCCATCCCCGCCGTGCTTGGCAACTTCCTGATCCCAATGATGATTGGAGCACGTGATCTGGCGTTTCCGAAACTCAATCTTCTCAGCTGGTACGTCTTCGTTGTCGGCGGACTCTTCAGCATCTATGTCCTGGCCGCGGGCGGCCTGGACACCGGGTGGACGTTCTATGCACCGTTCAGCACCGAGTATTCGACAACGAAGGTCGCTCCCGCTATGCTGGGGATCTTCATCACAGGATTTTCGTCGATCCTCACAGGATTGAACTTCATCATTACCGTGCACAAGATGCGCGCGCCTGGGCTGTCGTGGTTTCGGCTGCCGCTGTTTGTGTGGAGCCTCTACGCGACGAGCCTAGTGATGGTCCTCGCGACTCCGGTGCTGGCGATTACTACGCTGATGGTGTTCTTTGAGCGGATGACCGGGATCGGCATTTTCAATCCTGCAATCGGCGGGGACCCGCTCCTGTTTCAGCACCTGTTCTGGTTCTATTCGCACCCGGCGGTGTACATCATGGTCCTGCCCGCCATGGGTGTGGTCAGCGAAATCGTCGCCACGTTTGCACGGAAGCAGGTTTTCGGATATCGCTTTGTCGCAGCGGCGTCGATGGCGATCGCGGTCTACGGGTTCCTCGTGTGGGGCCACCACATGTTCGTGAGTGGGCAGTCTGTGTATGCGGGAATGATCTTTTCGCTGCTGAGTTATCTCGTCGCAATCCCGTCGGCGGTGAAAGTCTTCAACTGGACCGCCACGCTGTACAAAGGCCAGGTCTGGCTGCAGACGCCGTTGTTCTATGCCTTCGGGTTCATCGGATTGTTTACCATCGGCGGACTGACCGGATTGTTCCTTGCGGCGATGGCAGTCGATGTGCACCTGACGGACACGTACTTCGTCGTGGCGCACTTCCACTATATTATGGTAGGCGGCGCCGTGATGGGATTTCTTGGCGGACTGCATTACTGGTGGCCGAAGATCACCGGGAGAATGTATCCCGAAGGATGGGCGCGGTTCTCAGTGCTGGTCCTGTTCGTGGGGTTCAACCTCACGTTCTTCCCCCAGTTCCTGTTAGGGTATCTCGGGATGCCGCGGCGATACTACCACTATCCGCCGGAGTTTCAGGTGTTGAACGTTCTTTCGACGGCGGGAGCGTCGATCCTGGGGATCGGGTACATTCTTCCGATGATCTATTTTGCCTGGTCGTTGAAGAAAGGGAAAGTGGCCGGTCCGAATCCGTGGGGTGCGAGCGGGCTGGAATGGCAAACACCGTCGCCGCCCCCCACGGAGAATTTCCCGGTCACGCCTGTCGTGGACGCGGAACCGTATCAGTATCCTCCCGTGGAGGAGCCCGCAAGTGTCTGAGCACACGACAGCAGCCGCGGTCGCGCATCAATTCGACGACCGCGATCAGCAGAAAGAAGCCGGGACGCTGGGGATGTGGCTGTTCCTCGGGACAGAAGTCCTCTTCTTCGGCGGACTGTTCATGGGCTACACCGTGTACCGTCTGAAGTTTCCTGAGGGCTTTGCCGCCGCGAGCGAGGCGATGGATATCACGCTTGGATCGATCAATACGGCGGTCCTCCTCATGAGCAGCCTGACGATGGCGATCGCCGTCCGGTCGGCGCAGCTCGGGCGCAGGAAGAGCACGTTCGGATTCCTTCTGGTGACGATGGTGTTGGGAACGGTGTTCCTCGGGATCAAGGGCATCGAGTACTATCACAAATTCGTCGAGGGGTTGTTCCCGGGGCCGGGTTTCCGCTTCGCGGCGCCGTTCACGCGTCAGGCGGAGGTCTTCTTCTCGCTGTACTTCATGATGACCGGGCTGCACGCCCTGCACATGATTATCGGCATCGGGATCCTGACGTTCATGGCGGTCAGGACGTGGCATGGTCGCTTCTCGGCGCAGTACTATTCGCCGATCGAGATCAGCGGGTTGTACTGGCACTTTGTCGACATCATCTGGATTTTTCTTTTCCCCCTGCTCTATCTCATCCATATTCACGCGTAGCGCCGGCTCGTCATGCAAGGACTGACATCCAATCACATCGTCCCGCTCCGGGTCTATTTCGCGATCGCCGCAGCTTTGTTCGTGCTGCTCGGCCTCACCATCGTTGTGGCCCACATTGACCTCGGGCCGTTCAATATTGTTGCGGCCCTTGCCATCGCGATCGTCAAGATGCTTCTCGTCGTTCTGTTCTTTATGCATGTGAAGTACAGCTCGAAGCTCGTGATGCTCTTTGCCGCCGCGGGCGTGTTCTGGCTTGCAATCCTCTTTATGTTTACGCTTTCGGATTTCCTGACACGGTAGGTTTTTCTCCGGGTCGACTATTGACTTTTGTCCATTGACTTCTGACTATTGATCCTCTACTGTGGAGGCAGTGGCCAGTGACCAGTGGCGGTCCTTTCTTTGGGGGCATCTTGCGCTCTTCGCCCGCCGGCCGGCGTGTCTTCCCTCGCTGGATCGTTTTGTCCCTCCTTTCTCTCGTTCTTCCTGACCAGCGGTCGTTGAGTCAGGATTCCGGCGCCATCCCGTACACGGAAAAGGCCTCTTCCCAGAACCACCGGTATTCGATCGTCGTTGCCGGCAAGTGGTGCGATGATGTCCCGTGTGGGACACAACATGTTCGCCTCCTGCGCGGCCCGCATCGACAGGTGTGGACAAAGGGCATACGCAACCTCTCCGCGATGCCGATCGTCTCCAATCTCGGAGATGTCGCGATAGCGACGGGATCGCGCGTCACGCTCTACGGTCATTCAGGCAGGCGTAAAGGCGTGTTCAAAGCGCCGGAGGGTTTTCAGACCGACTTGTTTGAGATGTTTCAAGCCTATGCGACGAGCGGGAGGCGATACTACGTAATCATCGGGGCAGCGCCGGACTCGCTTGCGATCGTCACACTCTCGGATTCCGCACGGGAGGTTCATCGGGAGCCGCTCAGTGTCGTGCATCCCTGCCTGAAGAATGCGATTCGGACGTACAAAGATAAAGTGATCATCTTTGATTGCGGAGGATATGAAGATCGGGACAATGGGCGGGCCTGCTGTGTCTTCAACGAGGACGGCGTCCTGATCTGGGAATATGATGAGCAACGACAAGGCCGCGTGAGGGACAAGGAGTGGGAGGTATCGTTCAACACGAGAAAAGGGATGCTGACAATTGTCGATGGGGAGAAGCGGGAGAGCGTGGTAGTGGATACATTACGTTGAGAGGAACGGACATTCCCCAACAGTCACAGCCGATCCCGAAACGGGATTATGAGACCATCGAAGGATCATCCTGAATGCACGTCATCTTCTTCATTGTTACCGTAGGTCTGATCTCAATTCTGCCCAACCCGCAGGAGAAGACCGCTGACGCGTTGAATGCAGTCCCAAGCGTTGACCCTCAGCGCTATTGCGGCACCTGGTACGAGATCGCCCGGCTGCCGAACAGCTTCCAGGACAAGTGCGTCGGCGATGTCACAGCGACATATTCTCTTGACGGCGATGCGTTTGTTGTCGTCAACCGCTGCCGGAAGGAAGACGGAGAAATATCCGAAGCCGTAGGGCGGGCACGACGTGCCTCAGGCGACAGTTCCTTTGCGAAACTCAAAGTGCGGTTTGCCCCCGCGATCCTCGCGTTTCTTCCGTTTGTCTGGGGAGACTATTGGATCATCGATTTGGCCGATGACTACAGCTACGCCGTCGTCGGAGAGCCAAGCCGGAAATATCTCTGGATCCTGGCGCGGACCACCTCGTTGCCTGCCGCAACGATGCAGCAAATCCTGGGACGGATTGGGCAACAAGGATACAATCCGAAGAATCTTTTGTTCACGAAACACACTGAATCCGGCAAGAGGATCGATTGAACGCATACGTTCGACACACTTTTGCGCGCCGCGACTCACCCCCTTTTTGGGACACACAGGCCTGACACAGGTGCCAGACACACAAGCAGAATATCAGATATTGCGAATCAGTTGAGTGGGATGAAGCGCCGACCACCACTCCGATCGCCTTCACCGTTGTATACGGTTTGTGTACAGACTATATTGCTCCCGTCATGCACGCCTTCGGATTGAGGCGTGTGGGGGAGGACTTGTGAAGCGAACCTCTTTTGTCCGATCGGACAAAAGAGGTTTTGTCTTTCTATGAGAAGGGATCACTGCTCATGAAAACCGGGAAATTGATACTCAGGCTCGCTGCAATAACCATTGCTGCCGTGAGCATCGCGAAAACTCAGTGGGTCCAAACAAACGGGCCGGTCGGCGGGTACGTGGAAAGCTATCTCGTTGACGGCACGAACCTGTATGCCGGCACCTACGGAGGAGGAATGTATCTCTCCACGGACAGCGGGGAACACTGGTCCGCAATAAATGCAGGGCTCGGCCCGAAGATCGTGAACGACATCGTTCAGTGTGATTCAGTCCTTTACCTGGCAGTTGTCGGAGGAGTCTACAGGTCAACAGACAATGGCTCAACATGGATCTCGAAGAATCAAGGCCTTACCGCCACTTCGGTTGATGCTCTTCTTCCTGTCGGACAGACAATTCTGGCGGGGACGTATGATGGGGTTTTCATGACTTCGAATGAGGGAGAACTCTGGGCGCCGATCGGAAGCGGGATGACCAACAATGCCGTGAATGCGATGCTCCTTGCGGGAAGCACTGTCTTTGCCGGAACAGAAGCAGGATTGTTCTGTTCGACAGATAGTGGCGGGACCTGGTCTGAGCAGGATACGGGGATTGCAAACAAAACGATCAATGTACTGGCAGGCAACGGGACGGATCTCTTTGCCGGCACCGCGGACGGGATTTATCGTTCCACCGACAATGGTGCTGCCTGGACCCCCGTCAAATCGGGTCTCGGGACAACTTCGGTCTATGCCATCTGTCCGGCCGGGGGAACCGTCGTCATCGGCGCAGACAATGGCGTCTACCGTTCAACGAATAACGGATCGACTTGGATCCACGCGGACTCAGGGCTCTATAATAATGCCGGCCGTGCATTTGCGGTCGTCGGAACAAAAATCTTCGCCGGGACACACGCGGGCGCATTTGTCTCCGAGGACAACGGTGTAAGCTGGGTTCCGATGAATATCGGACTGAAGAATTCTGATGTCCATTCGTTGGTCTGTATGGGGGACACGATGTTTGCCGGGGCCTACGGACCGGGTGTATCGTACTCGACAGACCATGGCTCGTCTTGGCTGCGTTGCGCGACAGGGATTTCCGATCAATACATCAATGTGCTTGCGACAAACGGGAATGATGTGTTCGCCGGCGGAAACGGCCAGGTCCACCGATCAACGGACCGGGGCCACACCTGGACCTACGCGGGGACAGGGATCAACGGATATGTCGCAACACTCCTGACGAGCGGTGATTCATTGTATGCTGGGACCAGCGGGGGTGGAATATTTCTAAGCACAAATTCGGGGACGAGCTGGACGGCCAAGAACACAAATCTGACAAGCAAATATGTGCGGGCCCTGGCAACAGTTGGCGATTCCCTCTTTGCCGGAACTGCAGGCGGGGTGTTCTGTTCAATCGACCACGGAGATACCTGGGTTACAATGAATGCCGGACTTTCGTTTACTCTCATCAACACGCTTATATCGTGTAACGATATGCTATTCGCCGGCACGAATGGTGGTGGGGCCTACAGGTCGACCGACAACGCAGCGCATTGGACCGCAGTGCCCAGCGGTCTGACAAACTCCTACGTGAATGTTCTCGCTTCCGTTGGAACGCGCCTCTTTGCCGGAACGGGTGATGGGATATTTATCTCCGAGAACGGAGGAGAGAGCTGGAGAACGGTCAGCGACGGTCTGTCGATCCCGTATGTAGCGTCAATGGCGGTTATGGGCGGTGACCTCTATGTTGGCACCGAAGGATATTCGGTCTTTCGTCGACCATTGTCAGAGATGGTAACTGATGTACGTACCAGCGAAACGCGGACGCCCGGGGAGTTCAGGCTGGAGCAAAACTGGCCGAATCCCTTCAATGCGCAAACGAATATCGTATATACTCTTGGAGGGTCCGGGCTTCGGGGTTCGGACGTCAGTAATGTAAAATTGATGATTTATGACATTCTTGGCCGGGAAGTGGCAACGCTTGTGAACGAAACGCAATCCCCCGGCACGTATGAAGTCAGGTTTGATGGGGCGAAGCTCGCAAGCGGGCTCTTTATATATCGATTGACTGCAGGTGAACTTGTTGCATCGCGGGCTATGGTATTATTGAAATAGTGACATTGGTCCCCTACCATTGTGAAAGGACCGATAATCAAGAGTCGACACGCGTCCACAGCCCAACGTTGTGGTGCAAAACACGAACGCCCCGAATGTCGGGGCGTTGGTGTGCTGTGAATCAAGGAACGTTCGTGGAAGACTATTGAGGGATTTACTTGCCCTCGGTCGGCTGGCCTGCGGGAGGTAGCGGCTCCGGCACCTTGTTTCTCACCGCGGGAATCGTCTGCAGGTAGGCGAAGATGGCCTTAAGGTCCTGATCCGACACGGCCTTGAAGTTCTGAACCGGCATCGGGGGGAGGATATTCCGGCCCTTCCCCATACGCTTGCCGGTCCGCAACGTTGCAATGAAGTTTTGTTCCGTCCAGTCGCCAAGCCCTGTCTCTTTGTCGGGCGTAAGATTCCTGGTGAAGCTCACTCCCCATGGTCCTGACCATGCAGTCATGGTTGCGGCGAATGAGCCCATCCACGGCCCGGGAGCGCCGGTTGGAGCAGGAGGCATCGCCATGTCCTGTGGATGGCCGGAGAGCATTCTCGTCATGTCCGGCTCGGGTCCATTAGGTCCCATCTTGAGTGGCGTGTGGCAATCGTTGCATCCTCCGAGGGCCACGAGGAATTTGCCCCGCTCCACGAGTTTCTGGTTTGGCTTGCCCTGGCCACTGGCGGTCGCGATCACCAGCGCCAGAAGGAAGAAACCTCCGGTCGACACATACACAAGCCTTCTGCGGTATTGCATGGTACTCTCCGTGTTAGTGATGAGTGATGAGATGATCCCCCGATTTGTCCAGAAGGTCCCGTTGAATCCACGTGCTAATCAGGTTGACGGCCTCCGTATCGACGATCTTCGTTCCGAGGGGAGGCATTTGCCGGCTGGCTATTCGCGAGCGCATCCGATAGATAATGGTGCTCTTGGCAGGATCACCGGGGAGAATGCGGTAGCTTTGATCGGGACCCAGGCCCGCGATGGCGTATTTACTTTTAGCATCGATGGTGGATTCCATTTGCCGTCGCGCCGCTTCAGGAGTGAACTCCACTTGTTGCTTCAGGAAGAGTCCAACGGATGAGAGGGGATCTCTCATATTGTGGCAACCTCCACAATTCGCGCTAAGGTACCCGAGCGCCGATCGGGCCACAGACGAACCGGCATCGATTCTCGGAGGCCTTTCGATGAAGCGCTTCGGGAAATGAACAAGGAGTTTTCTCTCGACGAGTGTTTGCAGAGTGATCATGTCTGCTGTCAGCTGTTCCGCATGGGGCGCATTGGGATCCCTGTCCGGTGAGAGCTGCAATGCATTAAAGCCGAGCGGGACATCGCGTCCCTGGCCGTCGTGGCAGGCTTTGCAGTCCGTCACGCCGGGGAGATCGTGCTTAATGCCTGGAGCGATTTCGGCATAGTTCTGCAGCCCGGACTCCGGAACCAGGCGTGCGTCCGACTCGTCGTCGCTCCAGGCATACGATGCGTAAGACCAGGTTCCCGGCCCGGTCTTTTCAAGGAGTCTGGTTTCGACGCGTTTCCCGAACGAGAATTCCTTCCAGAGCTTGGTCCCGACAGGAAAGATCCAGTCGTCGGGGTCTTTCGCATCGATCGACTTTTTCGGCGGAATGAAGATCCACCGTTTCTTCCGAGCGCCATCGGACCACAATGGGTATTGCGGAGAGAATGATAAATTCGATGCGGCGATGGTCTTGCTCGCGATGTCTGCGTAGAGGCCGGTTTCGGAAAGCAAGTGGGGGGGTGTTCGGGTCGGGTGGACTCTTCCCGCAAAAAAAATGACGAACAATACGAGAAAGGCGAGAAGCCTCACGGGCGTACTGATCACGCGATTCACCTACGGAGGAAGAAAGGGGTTCTCCAATGCAGCCTGTAGAGCAAAACAGTGAGTGCAGGAATGGAGTTCCCCGGCAACGATCAAAATCTCAACAACTCGGCCTGAAGTAATGGGCGACCAATCTGACCGGCCTTCAACACCCCCGTCACTTGAATTGGTTGTTTGACCAGACCAACCGAGGTCTGACTCACTCGCTGGAGCAATCATACAAAATTGATTCTGAAGGAATGCCGCGGTATATTGCCGCGGATTTTCCCGCCGCCTGGCTCACCGCTTTCAGGCCCCATGAATGCTCATTCAAGGGAGGCCACTGTGACGCGATCTTATCTGTCTTGCCCCGTAATCCTTAGCTTCCTCGTGCTTATCGTTTCTCGTGTTGTTGCCCAACCGCATGCTTCAGTGCAGATCGAAAAACTCAGGAGCGAACACAAGATCACGCGCCTGGCGCTCGACGCAAAGGGGATACCCACGTTCCTTGAAGGGGACCTGACCCCGAGCGGCATCTCGGGAGACGACGCCGGGACTCTTAACACAGATGAATCGACGGCCGGATACCACTCCCTCATCTGGGATGGCCGCAACGGCAACGGAGAGTATGTTGCCAGCGGCGCCTATCTGGTCCGATTCAGCGCCGAGGGAAAAGCCCTTATGAAGAAAATTCTGCTTTTGCGCTGAACTAGCCTGGTACAATCGAAATCCAGGCGGGAAACGTCAGATGAGAGTTCGCAAATCTGCGGAAACATCTGACAATCCCCGGTTCAACACATGAGCCAGACACATGAGCCAGGCACACAAGCCAGGTTAATGTACCAGACGCATGTGCTTAATCATTCAATCCCTTTCCGTTGAGAATTCGCCGCATGCATTTTTCAACCCTTGACTCCCGGGTCTTGGGTTGTTTGGGTGCAGCAAAATAGAGAATGTATCCTCTTTGCCGTCCCGGCGTCAATCCCCTAAAAGCAGTTTTCAAAGCGGGGATTTCATCCAACTTGACTTGAAACTCTTCAGGAATTTTGAATTCTCTCGTCTTCTTAAGATTCACTGTCAAACCGGCTTTTTCCACCTCTATGGCTTCATGGATATAGTCTTTCAGTACAGCTTTCGTCTTCACTATTTCCCGGGCATTGGTGAACCGAATCTGGCGTGCCGCCTGCACATTCTCCGTTTGTTGGATGAGAATACCGTGAGCATCATTTAACAACGCGCCTTTGAAAAACAAGAGCGCACAATATTCCTTAAATCCATGGATCAAGACGATGTTCTTTTTCTGAGAGGTGTAGCAAGGCTGACCCCACTTCAATTCTTCGCTCAGCCCACAGTCAAGAACGATCGTTCGCAATAGTTCAAATTCTTCCTGCCACCGTTTGGCGTTACGGAAGAAGAATTCAACTTTGGGATTCATTCCATTCATCGGTTTTTCCACCTGGAATATGTGAGGTTAACGCTTCTTACAATTTCTTTCCCTTTACACATTACAACCGAACGCAAATCATCTTGGTTCACATATGTCACTCTTTCCTTGAAGTCTATTTTGGCATCATCGTCAAATGCGCCTCGTGTATATCCAGCGGGAAAGCAAAAGGGAGGAAAGGTAAACCGACGTTCCCCTCTGGCATGCGGAAGGGAACGGGGGGTCGCGCTATTGCTCGCCGCCCGGGCAATGAAACGGCAGGTCGATCGCGGCGCCCTGCAAAGATGATTTGCTTAAAATCGTGCGACGGCTGGATCTCGGATAGCACCTTCGACAAACCGAATGGCATCTGTTCTGCACCTGACGAAAGCCGACTGTGCGTGAACGAATCCGCGCAGCACAAGATCTATGTGTGGGACGTGGTGGACGATTCGACGTTCACAAACAAGCGGGTGTTCTATACAATCCTGTAAACGGGATATGCTGATGGCATGAAGGCTGCCTCGAGCGGCAATGTCTGCTGTGTCGGGCCGGGCGGTAAATGCGTGGTTTCTCCGAAGGAGACATATCTGACATTGATCAGCACTCCTCACACCCCGACCAATTTCGCGTCGGAGACTCGGACGGGAAGAGGCCCTACATCGCAGCGCAGACGAGCGTCTATCGCATCCGACTGGCGACCGCTACCGGAGTGAACGGGGGAATGCGGGGCCGCGAAGATCACTACGAACTGGGGGCGAACTTCCTCAACCCGTTTGATCCAAGAACAGTGATCAGGGTATCCGTCCCGCCTATGGCGGGACGAGACCTCGTCTCGAACCCAGTTCGAGACGGGCAGGGGACAGTAATGTGCGGCTTGCGGTGTATGATGCATTGGGCAGAGAGGTGGCTGTGTTGGCGAATGGCAGGTCTCCCCTGACGGCAATGAAAACTCTGATGAGAGGGATTGTCACACGCGACTATGACGCACACCTCGAATTCGGATTGTCAACTCAAATACTGCAAATAGCATCACAACAATTGACAATCTCCTGACGCTGAACTACATTATTCGCGAGAGCATCGTCAGGTCGCAGGGAACGCCTCTTTCCGTACAAGCGCGGGGAGAGGCGTCCTGTGTTTCGGCCAGAGGGGACCGTGAGTCTGCGAGACCAAGGGACGAGGTGCAGTCGCCCAAGGAGGTAGCCCAGGCATAGTGGACTGATACTGGCATAAGAGATGAAGATCCTCGATTACATGCTCATCGCTCTCTCGGTGGTTTTGGGAGCCGGCTCGATACTATTGCTTGCCGCTCTCGGGTCCGTCACCTTTATCAACTTCGGCTGGCCGGACCCCGACATCCTTCTTTGGGACACCATTCTCTCGTTCCTATTCTTCCTTCAGCACAGTCTCATGGTCCGTCGCGGCTTCAAGGAGCGGCTCTCGAAGAGAGTGTCGACACGCTATCATGGCGCGATATACTCGATCGCCTCCGGCATTGTTCTTACGGTAGTGGTAGTCTTCTGGCAGAAGTCTGCGACGAGCGTGTATGTCCTCGAGGGGGTGGCGCGGTGGATTGTTCTCGGGGGGATGCTCTTTGCAGCGATCGTGTTCGTCTTGAGTATTGTCGCCTTGCGGACCTTTGATCCCCTCGGTCTTGCTCCCATACGGGCGCACTTGCACGGCGTCGAGCCGCACTCCGGCCCGTTTGTCGTGCGCGGACCATACCGTTGGGTTCGACATCCTTTATACGCGTGCATCCTGGTCGTCTTCTGGGCGACGCCCGATCTCGCTCTCGATCGACTTCTGTTCAATGTGTTGTGGACGGCCTGGATGTATGTCGGCACCGTGCTCGAAGAGCGCGATCTGACGAGGGAATTCGGGGAGGCGTACGCGAATTACAAAAAGAAGGTGCCAATGTTCGTGCCCTGGAGAGGGGCGGCGATCGACGCCTAGCGTGTTCGCATCACCACACGACGTTTCCCGAGAATCTGATTCACGTACGCGAAATGGTTCGATACTGCAAAAGTTGGGCGCCACGAGCGGCGTCACTTGCTTTCCGATCATACTGAGGATATCTAATGGAATTAGCGGATCTCGGATTTGATAGTTGGTTTGAAGGGAGACTTCGGGCATTTGACTCACCGGACTGTGCGATCGCGCGCGTAACGAGAGTCGACAGGGACCGATATCTTGTTCGGAACGAGCACAATGAAGTTCAGGCGGAACCGACCGGCAAGCTCCTCTTTTCCGCCGACACAAGCGAGGAACTTCCATGTGTTGGAGATTGGGTTTTCGTACAGTACCACAATGACGGAACGCTCGCGATCATCCATGAACTTTTGCCAAGAAGAACGTTCTTGCGGCGCAAATCCTCCGGAAACAAAATCGAATATCAGATGATTGCATCAAATATCGATGTCGCCTTCATCATGCAATCGTGCGATCTCAATTTCAATCTTCGGCGTATGGAACGGTATCTGGTGATGGTCAACGAGGGTCATGTCGAGCCCGTCATCGTGCTCAGCAAAACCGATCTCGTCAGCGAGGAGGAGTTGCAGAAACGGATGTCCGAGATCCAAGATGCACGAATCAGCGCGAGAGTTATCGCTCTCAGCAACAAGACTGAAATGGGGCTCGAATCAGTCAGGCATGCGCTGCAAAAAGGAAAAACCTATTGTCTGCTCGGGTCCTCGGGTGTAGGCAAAACCACACTGCTGAATCATCTTCTCGGTTGCGAGGCATTCGAGACAAGTCCAGTTCGTGAAAAGGATAGCAGGGGAAGGCACACCACGGCACGCCGCCAGATGACAGTTCTGGACAACGGAGCACTCTTCGTTGACACTCCAGGAATGAGGGAACTGGGATTGATGGGCGTCGATGCCGGCATCGACGATAGTTTCTCCGATATTCACGAACTCTCGAAGCAGTGTCGGTTCAACGATTGCACGCACGGCGTCGAAGCCGGTTGCGCGATCCTTGCTGCAATTCAAAGCGGCTCTCTCGATGAGGCTCGGTATCAGAGTTACATGAAATTGATCAAGGAATCCCAGTTCCACCAGATGACCTACGTCGAACGACGCCAGAAAGACAAGCAATTTGGCCGAATGATAAAAACGGTGACGCAGCAACTCAAGCAGCGAAAGCCTTCGTCGTGATGGGTCGAAGGGGACGCCGCGCGCACTCTTGTCGAGAAACGCAACGACATCCTGTGCCACTTCGCGGCGGCGGAACTGGTTGCACCACTTGTCCTGCGGACTTTCAGGATCAATGGTCCCAACCTGAGCATGAGCAAAAGTCGTCGTTCCCTCACGATGACAGATGCGACATGTGACCCTTAAGCAGGTGTCGGTGTGGTAAGCAAGAGAAATATCCCTGACATTGAAGCCATTCTTTCCAGGCGGTACGACAACGGCGGTGACTACTGGGCCACCGCTGATGGCCGCCTGGCTGTCGGCGAACCGTTCAGCACGCTCACGTCCTTGCTCGTTCTGCACGAGTTGGGGGTACGTCGTACGCATGAAGCTGTTCGAGGCGCGCTTCAATTGATCCTCGACGCGTGGCGAGACGACGGCCGCTACCGTCTTGCGCCCGGTGGCGCACTCTACCCCTGCTCAACGGCGGCAACGGCGAGAGTCCTCTGTCGATTCGGTTATGCAAGAGACCGGAGAATTCAGCGGACGTTTGATCATTTGCTTGAGACGCAGCATAGTGATGGTGGATGGCGTTGCCTGAAGTTTCCGTTCGGTCGAGGGCCGGAAACCGAATTCTCGAACCCTGGTGTGACCCTTCTTGCCCTGGACGCCTTCCGTTTCACAGAGCATCTCAACAACAATCGGATACTGGACAAGGCGGTGGAGTCACTCCTGAACCACTGGACAGTACGACGGCCGCTGGGGCCTTGTCACTACGGCATCGGCACGCTCTTTATGCAGGTCGAGTATCCTTTTCTTCGGTACAACCTGTTTTCCTACGTCTACACGCTTTCGTTTTACGACTATGCTAAGCGGGAGAAGCGGTTCCTGGCCGCACTGAACGTCCTCAGGTCCAAGTTGGATAGCCGGGGCAGAGTCATCATCGAGCGACCGCATCGAAAGCTTGAGCACATGCTTCTGTGCCAAAAGGGTGAACCATCGGCGCCGGCCACTCACCGATATGCTGAGATCGAAAAGAACGTGTCAGGGTAACATCGATACGAATCGTCACGCTGTTCGGGCAACAGGCGAGGATCAGGCGTGGCCACGTGAGGTGTTACCAGGAAGTGGCACCCGCATCTCGACGACAAAACAAAAGGAGACCATCACGTGAAACTCAAGCAATATGTTATCGATTTTGCAGTCATGTTTCTCATTGTCCTGGTGGTGAACCTCATTGTGACGTTTCTGTACGGTCTCCTCGTCCACGGGACGGGCACGCTGGATTGGGAGAGCGCGTTGACGTTTGCGATCAGTCTCGGCATCATCTTGCCGTGGATTCGGCGGCAGGAGAAGGTGCAGGGTGCAAAGTAGCGTGTCAGTCTCCTGAGCCGGACCGTCGAACTCACCCGCCCAGAAGATGACGGGCATGCCCTACGGTCCTTCTCTAATCCAACACCCCCTAGAAAGTCTGCGTCCCCACCGAGAGGCAGCGGGGCCCTCGACAAGAGAGTGTCGGCTCCGACCCACCCCAGGAACATGGCATATTGACAGGACGGACATTGCAATGATTCAACGAATGCTCAAAGTTGGGCCGTTCATTCTTCTCGTACTCATGGGGCCGATTTTCAGGGAAGCCCGGCATCCGAATGCGATTCTCTGGACGATTCCTGATCCGAAATGACTATGTTAAGGTACCTGTGTAGGAGGACGATATGTTCAACCTGGTTCGTTCCTCGATTCACCGATATCTGATGATCGAATCGGCGACGTTTCAGTCTGATGGGTCAACGTTCTCGATTGGCACGGAGTAATTAAACCGTCAGAAGTGGACGATCCACAAATGAGAGAGAATCTGCCATGAACCCGGGCCGAGCTCCTGAGTTCGGCAACTTCATGATTGCCCGTTTGGAGCACGTCTTATCTTGCCGCGCGAGCAGGTCTCTGCCACGGCGCTCAACGGTCTTCTCTCTAAATGAGGTTAACCGTGATTGACTGGTTCTCATCGTATCCGTGGATGGCCGGTATTGTCACGTTCTTTTTGGCGTGGGTCGATTGGCTGCTCACGATCCTGCAAGAACGGGAACGCCAACTCCACTACGCAGCGCATTACCAAAGCTATCCGGTGAACACGATTGAGGGGAATCCCAAATACCAATCGACGGTCAACGCGAAACGAATTGTTGAACCAAGGCACCTCATTCCGGCGCTTATCATGACTGTTATTGTGACGTTTGCGCTTGTGTGGATTCCGCAGAATTTGCGTCCTCTGTTGCTCGGCTATGTGTGGGGCCTGTACCTGATCGTGGTTACGACCCATCTCGGCAATCTCTTTGGGTACAGGGCCGGGCGCCATGGCCTTCATGGTAAGATCTATCTTCACCAGCGGACCGGCTACCTCATGCAGATGGGGCGGTATTTTGCCCTTGCAGGTTTTCTCGTCCTGCTTGCCGTGTGCTCCGAGTCTCTCTTTGTCGTCGGTGTTGCCGCGGGAGGAGTGTCTTCTGCCGCTCGACAGCTCATGTACATGCGAAGGATCCCCGCAATTGACGAGGAGGATAAACCACCGTCAACCGGCTGTCTCTCTCCGGAAGGTCAGCATTTTTGACATGGCCAGGCTGTACGTATCTTTCAGCAATAGAAGGCGATGAAGTCCCAACATACATTTCGAACAACATCCGCGGAGCGGCATTCCGGGAAACCAGATCGTCCAGTGCCCCGTTGCACGTACAAGGAGAAACGATGAAAATGCTTATAGGACGTCGGAGGAGTATCGGTCTCGCCGGCGGTGCGCTCTGGCTGATTGCGATCAGTTGTGTCTTCATCACATGGTCACTTCTGGCAATTGCAACACCATTGGCCGAGGTGATGCTCATTGCATCCTTCGTTCTTGTGCGAGTCCTCATCGTGACAAGCATCGTGGTGATCCGTTCGGCATTGAGCTTGCCAGTCAGCGCTGTACCCCAAACGTCGGAAGAAAAGAATATCGGGCGACGGTTCGCCTGGGTTGTTGCTATCGAGATGATTGCGTTCGGGGTCGTCAACGCGATCATCCGTATGACCGGAGATTACGAGGTCATCGCATGTGTGAATCTCATTGTCGTGGGACTTCACTTTTTCCCCTTGGCGCGGATATTCCGCGTTCCACGCTACAACGCTACGGGACTGCTCTTCTGCGCAATTCCAGTAGTGACACTTCTTTCGATTCCGAAGCCGTTCGCAATAGGGGCTGCACTCGCATGGTACGTTGTTCCGAGTATGGGATGCGGACTTGTCGCTATCCTGACCGCCGCGGCAGCGCTCCGCGAATCGTGGCATGCTATCTCCCGGACTCGTCTTGCCGCATAGTGCGTCTCCAACTTGATCCCCACGCATATGTTTGATTTCTTGTGTACTGGGGTCGGGATCGACCTTTTGCAAAGCTAAGGAACTCATGAGTACCTTCCAATCTGAATTTGTCCAAATCGCAACGGGGCTTCTTGTCTGTGCCGTCGGGTTGCTCGCATCCGTGATTTCCGCCTTCCGTTTGAAGACGAAGGATTTCACGCTCCTCAACTTCGGGCTTTTCGCCTTCTGGTACGGATTACGAATTCTGGTCGAGACACAGACAATGAAAATGTTGGTCGGGTTTCCATTTACCGCTCCGTATTTTCACGGTCTACTCACATATGCGCTCCTTATACCATTTTCAGCGCTACTCGTCAACCTCTTCGGTCGCGGGTTCTACGGCTCGATGGTATGGGTGTTTTGGTCGACGATCGTCTATACTGTCCTCGCACTTGTGTACGATTCTTTCCAGCCCGGTCCGCTCACAGATGTCGCAGTCTATAGACCGTTGGCAGTCGTGTGGGGTCTTGCATGGATCATCAATGTCCTCTTTTCACGAAGTGGGCGGGAAGTTGAACTACGCGTGCTGCAAATCGTTTTTTTGGCAACGCTCGTCTTGATGATCATCGATCAACTCATCAGTATCGGTGCTCTGTCGTGGAAGGTGCAGCTGGAGCAACCCGGACACTTCATACTGTTCGTCGGTTTAGGATTTGTTGCAGTGCATCATTTCTTTGTCAATGAACGAAAGCTGCATTCGATCGAGCAGGAGATTGACATCGCCCGGAGGATTCAAGAGTCAAATCTCCCGGCAACGCTCAATTGCCCGGGAGGCATCGACATCGCTGCGAGGTACGTCCCGATGTCGATTGTTGCGGGAGATTTCTATGATATCCAAACACACAATGCATCCGGAGTCGGGATATTGATAGCTGACGTTTCCGGTCACGGCGTCGGCGCCGCATTGATTGGCTCAATGTTGAAGGTCTGTTATGCATCACAGGCGCCCCATCTCGCCGACCCTGCGCTTGTCCTGACGCAAATGAATCGCATTCTTCAAGGGATGATCAAAGACTCGTTTATCACAGCTTGCTCGGTGTTCATTGATTTCAAGAGCGAGGTCATCCGTTACTCCATCGCCGGACACCCCCCACCGATCGTATGGAGAAAATCGAGCCTGGAGACCGTCAGACTTTCACGCGCGGGGACAATCTTGGGTCCATTTCCGGACGCTGTCTACGAAAACGAAGAGGTGCCCCTTGCGAAAGGGGACAGGTTAGTCCTCTATACTGATGGCCTCACCGAAACGACGAGCAAGACAGGTGAATTCTACGGGGAACGGCGCCTGGAGGAAGTCATCAAAGCATCTTCGAATGATTCCCCGAATGTCACTGCCGATCACGTCGTGGAGCAGGTGATAAAATGGTCGCGCAGGTCAGGAGGAAAATCTCTGGACGATGATCTGACGCTTATCGTCGCAGATGTGTATCGCTGAGTCACTTTCATCACTGATTACGGCACGCCACATCCCACCAAAACGTCTGGAGACAATGGCACACCACACTATTCCGTTCCAGTTACTTGATTGGACCAAGCTCGAGACTATCGAGCAGAAGGGCCATACAGGGTCGGCATCGTCAAAGACAATCCAACTTCCGGGTTTGAGAATTCGGATGGTGACATATTCAGATGGGTATCTGGCCGACCATTGGTGTCAAAAGGGACACATCGTGCACTGTCTGGAAGGCGAGCTCGTGACGGAGCACGAAAATGGGGAACGGTTTGTCCTGAAAGAGGGAATGACCTATGTTGTCTCGGACAACCAGAGTTCACACCGTTCTCGAGTCGAGCGCGAAGTGAAGCTGTTGATTGTCGATGGCGACTTCTTGGCTGCTCAGTAAGTCCCCAAACATCTCCTAAAAAATCTTCCTTCCCCTCTTGACAAAGACTTCTTTTTGTCTTAATTTAAGACTAAAAGATCCGAAATAACGGGAAGCCATGAGCCTCATTTTCAGTCGTCATTGCGAATACGCCCTCCAATCGGTGCTGTATCTAGCGCTCAAACCGAAAGGGGAGATGACGAATATCAAGGAACTTACCAAGGCCCTCGATATCCCGTATCATTTCCTCGGGAAGATCATGCAGGATCTTTCACGCAAGGGGATCCTCAGATCGCACAAAGGACCGCAAGGAGGTTTCGCCCTGCGCAAGCGGCCGGAAGAAATCACGCTTCTTCAGGTGGTTGAAGCGATCGATGGAAACGGGTTTCTTCACTCCTGCGTTCTCGGCTTTCCGGAGTGCTCCGGGACCCATCCGTGTGCGGTGCATGGCTCATGGGGCGTTATGCGCGACAATATCCACAAAATGTTGTCGACGGAGAACATCGCGAAACTCGCATCCGCAATGCTCAAGCCGGCGTACCGGAATGTGAGGTAGGTTTTGTTTTTGTATATGGTTTCAGAGGTATTAGTCTGAATACATTTCTGCACATTTCAAGGATGAGCGAAGCGATGGAAGCGGTGGAAGCAATGGAAATTGAGAGGGCATCCGGAAACGTCGGACCGGCCCCGGCAAATCCTCATCACGAACACCCACTTCGACGGATTACCGTCAAGAAGATTCCCCCCGAACTGCGCAAGCCAAAACCTCGCTACCGCGCCGAGAAATCATGGGTGCGGGGAATTCTTCTGCGCCTCCGCGAAGACTCGCAGTTCCTCCGTTCGACAATCCAATTCGGGTTCGCGGGACTGTGTGTCTGGATTGGTGTGGAGTTTATACTGTTTGTCCGGTGGGGGATGTCAGGTGGAGCGCTCCCGTTTCACAGCCGCCCGCCCGGCGTTGAAGGATTTCTTCCGATCAGTGCGCTGATGAGTCTCGCGTACTGGATCCAGACGGGCGTCATCAACCAGATTCACCCCTCGGGACTCTTCATTCTTGTCGGCGTGGTTCTCGTGAGCCTGGTCGTGAAGAAGGCCTTCTGCAGCTGGCTCTGTCCGATCGGCACCATCAGCGAATCTCTCTGGATGCTCGGGCAGAAACTGTTCAAGAGAAATCTTTCCCTTCCACGGTGGCTCGATCTTCCCCTCCGATCGTTGAAGTACCTGCTCCTCGCATTCTTCTCCTACTCGATCCTCCAGATGGACACCGGGGCGCTCGGCGCATTCATCTACAGTCCGTACAACAAGATGGCCGACGCGAAGATGTATGAATTCTTCGCCGACATCTCGCGTGTCGCTCTCTATTCCATAGCAGCCCTCATCGTTCTCTCCATCGTGGTCAAGAACTTCTGGTGTCGATTTCTTTGCCCGTACGGAGCGCTCCTCGGCTTCATCGGATGGCTCAGCCCGCTGAAGATCACACGGACCAAGTCCACATGCATCGACTGCATGCTCTGCACGAAGGCATGCCCTGCCAATATCGCCGTCCACAAAGCCGGGAGAGTCTGGAGCGATGAGTGCATGAGCTGCATGGCATGCGTCCAGGTGTGTCCGGTGAAAGAAACGCTCGAGGTCCGAGCCAGCAAGAAGGGAAGGGCGATTCCCGCGTGGGTGGTCGGTACTCTTTTGGTCGGCCTGTTTGTTGCCGTAACGGGGATGGCGATGATCACGGGGCATTGGCAAAACAGCGTCGACCAATCGGAATACCTCCGCCGCTTCAAAACCATTGATGGACCAATGTACCAGCATTTTCGTGGTCAAGTTCCTCCCTATGGCCCAAACGACTAAACGGAAGATTACAGATCCCGTCGGGATGTGCCATGTCTGATGCCCGTTTGACCCAGAACGCCCGCGCACTGGAGCTATCCGTGACAGGGATGGTCCTACCGATGCACAAGCTCCCGTCGTCAATGAATGCTTTGTTTGATGCGCTCGACCTCCATCCCGTGAACTCGCGCAACGTCCGTGGAACCCTGCAGGGGGTCGGATTCTCGACGATCGCCCCGTTCGGAGATTTCTCGTTCGGGAAGTGGGATCACGAAGGCTTGAAGGATATTGTCGTGATAGGGGGAAAACCTCACTCTGACCATCATTGAAGGACTCGCTATGAAACGGTATTGGATCGCATTTTGGTCTGTTATTATCGTCTCCTTTGCGGTGCTCGGATGGACGGGATTCCGCATCTATCAGGAGAAACCACCGATCCCGCAAGCATACGTTACCCCGGACGGAACGCCTGTCGTCACCCGGGATGAAATCCTTGCCGGCCAAAATGTCTGGCAGGCGATGGGAGGGATGGAAGTCGGATCCGTCTGGGGGCATGGAAGCTACGTGGCGCCCGATTGGTCGGCGGATTGGCTCCACCGCGAATGCATGTTTATTCTCGACGCGTGGGCCATCCAGCAAACAGGAACACATTATGAATCGCTCTCTCCTGAACTCCAGGCTTCGCTTCAGGTCAGATTGCAGGAGCACAATCGCAGGAATACGTATGACCCATCGACGCAGACCATCGCGATCGATTCCACGCGTGCGGCAGCGTTTGCATCAAACGCCGAACACTACGCGAAGGTCTTTTCGGAAGGAGTGGAGAAGTATGCCATTCCCGCAGGGACGGTCAACAAACCCATCGGATCTGAGGAATCTCGCCGCCTTTTTCTTCTGGACTTCCTGGGCGGCATCGACGAACAGGCCTAACGAGGAAATTACGTATACCAGCAACTGGCCCCACGAATCGCTCATTGCGAATGAACCAACGGGAGACGCGATCGTCTGGACGGGGGTGAGCATCGTTGTTCTCCTTGCCGGCATCGGGGGAATGGCTTGGTATTTCGGATCCCGGAAAGGAGGGGCGCCGAGCAACGTCCATCCTGAAAGCGATCCGCTCTTCAGCCACTCTTCGACGCCGTCGCAGAAGGCCGTTCTCAAGTACTTCTGGGTTGTTTCCGGGCTCTTCATCGTGCAGATCCTCCTCGGCGTGATCACGGCACACTACGGTGTGGAAGGATCCGCCTTCTATGGAATTCCCCTCGCACAGGTCCTCCCATATGTCGTGACGAGAACGTGGCATACGCAGATCGGGATCTTCTGGATCGCTACCGCCTGGTTGGCCGCCGGCCTGTACATCGCGCCCGCCGTGAGCAAGACCGAGCTCAAGGGCCAGCGACTCGGCGTGAACGTGCTCTTCAGCGCCTTGCTCGTTGTCGTTCTGGGTTCGCTCGCCGGTGAATGGCTGAGTGTGATGCACAAACTCGGCGGCTCGGAGTGGTTCTGGTTCGGCCACCAGGGGTATGAGTACGTCGATCTCGGCCGTGTCTGGCAGATCGGCCTTGTTATCGGCCTCGCCCTCTGGGTCTACCTCATCGGGAGGAACATCGTCGTCGCCATCCGCAGGAATGATGAAGAGAAGCCGTTGCTCACGCTCTTCCTCGTATCCGCGATTGCGATCGGCGGGTTCTACATGGCCGGGCTCATGTGGGGCCAGCACACGAATCTCTCCATCGTCGAATACTGGCGCTGGTGGGTTGTCCATCTTTGGGTCGAGGGGTTCTTCGAAGTCTTCGCGACCGTGGTGATCGCGTTCATGTTTGTCCGGCTGGGCCTCATCCGGCCCTCCACAGCGAGCTCGTCCGTGGTGTTCTCTTCCACGATCTTCCTGTCGGGGGGGATCATCGGAACATTGCACCACCTCTATTTCGCGGCGACGCCGACCGTAGTCCTTGCGCTCGGATCAGTGTTCAGCGCCCTGGAAGTCGTCCCGCTGGTGTTTGTCGGCTACGAGGCGTGGGAGAACATTCGCCTCTCCCGGGCGACATCATGGATTTTCCGCTATCGATGGCCGATCATGTACTTCATTGCAGTCGCCTTCTGGAACATGGTGGGAGCCGGGCTCTTCGGGTTCATGATCAATCCTCCGATCGCTCTCTATTATATGCAGGGTTTGAATACCACACCCCTTCATGGCCATGCAGCCCTCTTCGGTGTCTATGGGATGCTCGGGATTGGCTTAATGCTCTTCTGTCTCCGCGTCCTCTGGATCCAGAGGGAATGGAAAGAGGGGCTTCTCCGGTTTTCGTTCTGGACGTTGAACGGTGGGCTGATGGCCATGGTCCTGCTGAGCCTTCTGCCGGTCGGGTTGCTGCAGACCTGGGCCTCGGTCGAACACGGGTACTGGTTTGCCCGCACGCCCGAATTCCTCTACTCTTCTCCTGTCGCGATGTTCAAATGGAGCCGGGTCTTCGGAGACACGATCTTCTCTATCGGTGCGGTTGCGCTGGTTCTCTTCATTATCGGCTTAATCACAGGGCATTCGCTGAGGCAGACGGAAATTCTCGATGGATCCGGCGAACAGACATAGGGCTCTTCGATGGGCACCAATTGCCCAGTGAGAAACCCATACGGAGGGCGCTGGAAGAGAGCGAATGCTCACATCCGCTGTCCTTCGTTCGTGTCCTACGAATGGCGCGTGACCAGGGGTGGGCAATAAATGACAATCTTCAAAGGCGGCACCCATATTGAGGCTCCAGAGTTCTCATGATTTCTGTGGTGGACAGTCCATGCGATATCAGATATCAGATACCTGATATCTGATATCGGAATTCATCTCCCTCTCTCCCCATCCCCCCTCCTCCCTCTCCCCTTTCCCCCCTTCTCATTTTCCTCTCAATCTGCATGGCACGCTTTCTGGATAATGTCAAAACGACACAGAGTCCTATCGTAGCCGGATGAATGAAAGATGCCTTCATTCCGAGCAGCAATTCACTGTCTTCACTCCGGAAGGCGGTTAATATTGTGCATGTGGTGAGTTCTATGCCCGTTTCCGAGATGTTAGTGACATCGCAGGCGCAGAAAAAATCGGGATTTGCCGAAACTTGCTATGTCTGCGGTTCCTTTTCTCTGTTCTCTTCCAAGCACGGCAACTGCAGAGAAGCGCAATGCGCGCTCTGTGGCGCGACCAAACGTGTGAGCGATGTGGCGAGGGCAATTAGCATGACCGTCGCTCCTCAGTCCCCCGAGCCGCCCGCCCTTGCGTCCGTGCTGGAGGTCCTGCGTCCTCTCCGGATCTATGAAGCCCAGGCCTCCGGTCCTCTCCACGATATTCTCTCGGTCCTGCCCGGCTATCAGTGCGGCGAATTCTTCGACGACGTTCCTCCGGGGACGATGCACAATGGTGCGCGGTGTGAAGATCTGACAAAGCTGACCTTCACGGACAATGCGTTCGATATCGTGATCACGCAGGACGTTCTTGAGCACGTCGTCTCGTACGAAAATGCATTTCAGGAAATCCGGAGAGTTCTCAAGCCGTCGGGCAGGCACATCTTCACTGTCCCGGTTCACCCGTCAAACACGACGCGGCCCCGGCTGGGGAAGAACGGCGATGGCAGTGTTTCCGAACTCTGCCCTCCCGTTCATCACGGTGATCCCTTGCGCTCCGCCGGAGTGTTGGTTGCGGTCGATTACGGCGGCGACCTTCCGAATACACTGCAGGAACTGGGCTTCTCGACGACGGTGATCGAAGGCGGAGTGTGGCATACGCCGGATGAAGTCACCTGGATCGACAATGCGATGGAATACGAGCGGTACCGTTCGACGGTGCGCGACCACGGGATGCTGGAGTACTTCCGTTACAATTCGATCGTTTTCGTTTCCGAAAAGATTGCACTCCCATTCACGGGGGAACGGTTTGTGCCGGAGGTGAAAGGGCAGATTGCCCATGAACATCTTCACCGGTATGCACTCGCCCGGGACGTCGTGAAGGGAAAAACCGTTCTCGACATCGCGAGTGGCGAAGGATACGGGTCATCTCTTCTTGCCGAACAGGCCGCCTCGGTGACCGGGGTCGACATTTCGGAAGAGAGCGTTACGCATGCGACAGTGCGTTACGGCCATCAATCAAACCTCCGTTTCCTCCGTGGCAGCTGCGAAGCGATTCCTTGTCCCGACGCATCGTTCGACGTCGTCGTGAGTTTCGAGACGATTGAGCACATCGACGATCCGGAAGGCTTCATCCAGGAGGTCCGGCGGGTGTTGAAGCCGGACGGAGTCTTCCTCGTCTCCACGCCGAATTGTGATGTGTACAACCACGGATCTAGCGAAAAGAATCCCTATCACCGTCGGGAGATGTCTCCGCTCGAGTTCCGAACGATACTTCGGCGACACTTCCCGTATTGCGGGCTCTATGGCCAGCGTCTCGCCTTGAGTTCGCAGGTCTGGCCAATGGAGGACCGTGGGCAGGTGGGGTGGAAAACGTACGTCAAAGAGGGAAGCGACATACAACGTCGCACGAACGCGCCCTTCACGCCGGAATATGTTCTTGCCGTCTGTTCATTATCCGACCCTGGAGCGATGCTTGGGGCTTCGGTGTTCGGCGATCCGTCTGATGATCTGACAGATGATTATCGGGCACGCGGCCTCTGGGGTCAGTCACTCGAAAAGGAGCTTCAACAGTGTCGTACCGAGCTCGCGCAACGGAAGGATACTGCCGTCGAGCGGAAACCGGACAGAGCGGCACTGCGACAAATCGCCAGGACGCATCTCCGTGATCACCGGGTCAGGCAGGCGATCGATGTCCTTCAGTCGCTGATCTCTCAGGACCCGAAGGACACGGAATCGCTGCTGGATCTTGCGTCGATTTGCCTCCGTCAACGCGACCTCAAAACGGGGACCGCCCTGGTCAATCATGTGCTCTCGATCGATCCGAAGAACACTGGGGCGATGGAAACCCTGCGTCAGCTTTCGATTCGTGAGACGAGCAGCCGGAACGCTGACCTCCCGTTCTCCGCCATCCGGTGCCGATCGCTCGATGAGTACCATAAGCATCTCTATTCCTGTGGCGACCAACCCACGCCGGAGGCGGATCTCAAAGCCCTTGTACAACGAAACGGCAAGGAATACGGGGTGGAAGGCCATTGCTATGTGTGCGACGACGATGTGACGTTCCGGGTGGAGTCGGCGAACCACGATGAGAACGGTATCCCCATCGAAGTGAATTGGCGTGAGACACTGGTATGTCCAAACTGCGGGCTAACAAACAGGATGCGCGCAGCGATGCACCTCGTCGAGAGCACGATTCACCTGTCGGCGGCTTCGATGATTTACATTGCCGAACAAACAACGCCGTTCTATCGGGTGCTTGCGGAACGCCGAAGGAATGTTACGGGAAGCGAGTTCATCAACCCGGGCATCAGATCCGGTTCAACCGACAGCAGGGGGATCAGGCACGAGGATTTCACCCGGCTGAGCTTCCAGGGAGACAGTCTCGACTGCGTCCTCTCGTTCTATGTCTTTGAACACATCCCTGATTATGAAAAGGCATTTCGAGAAAGCTACCGGGCCCTCAAACCGGGAGGATCACTGTTCTTCTCCGTTCCGTTTGAACGGACGGCGCTTCAAACGATCATCCGCGCGGTCAGCCATCCCGATGGGTCGGTCGAACATCTGCTTCCACCGGAGTACCACGGCGATCCGGTGAATCCCGGCGGCGGTTGTCTCTGTTACCAGGTGTTCGGCTGGGATATTCTCCGGCTCCTCGAGGAGATCGGATTTGCCCCTGCCGAGGCCCTCCTGTATGAGTCCCGTGAGTTCGGATACCTCGGGGGAGAACAGATCATGTTCCTGGCGACAAAACCCGGATTTTCGGCTGTCGGACAGCCGAAGCCGACAAGGGCCCTCAGCATGAGCCCCATCCCGGCGTGGGAGGTCGACAGGGAATTCAATCGCGCAATGGGGAGCATCCCATTCACGCTCGTTGACAAACAGCGTTGTTTCATGCTGTATCAGTTCGCCCTGCAAAGTCTCAGGGTCGAAGGGCATATCGCTGAAGTGGGAGTGTACAAAGGTGGGACCGCGAAGTTGATCGCCACGATCATTGAAGGCTCGGAGAAGACGCTCCATCTCTTCGATACCTTCGACGGGATGCCCGAAACGGATGCCGGCAAAGACTTGCATCACAAAGGTGATTTCGCCGATACGTCCCTCGAAAGCGTGCAACACCTTGTCGGGACCAGTCCGATGATACACTATTACCCAGGGTTCTTCCCGGCGACGTCCGGACCGATTGAGCAGTATCCATTCTGCTTTGTCCACATTGACGTGGATATTTATCGGTCGGTTCTCGACAGCTGTGACTTCTTCTATCCCCGGATGACCAAGGGCGGGATCATGGTGTTTGACGATTATGGTTTTGAGAGTTGTCCCGGAGCGAAGCTGGCCGTTGATCAGTTCTTTGCAGACAAACATGAACGACCCTGGTACTTGCCGACGGGCCAGTGTGTCGTTATTAAACTCTAGTGGGGAATCATGACCTTGCCGATAGATGTGACATCGCTAAACCCGTATGATGTGGCCCAGCAATTGATCGAACAGGGAGAATTCGGCCAGGCTGCCGAGCGGCTCGAGGAACTCCTCAGGACCGTTCCCGACAATGCGGCCGCGCACAATGACCTCGGTGTACTCCAATTTCGGTCGGGAGACCACACGGGGGCGCTCACGCATTTGCTCCAGGCGCTTCGGCTTGAGCCGACGAATATGTCATTCGCCGAGAACATCATCGATGTCTGCCATTCCCTCGGGCTTCACAAGCAGGCAGGGGAAATGGAGGAGCTTCTCGCACACCAGCGTAGAAAAACCGGGGAGCCAGCGGACCATCAGGGGGGAAACCCCGGTGGCGGCCCTGCTCATCGTGTCATCGGCGGGATCGACTTCGATGTCCTCAAAAGCTGCCAGGTGGAGGACCGGAACGAACTTCTCATGTGGTATTGGAGTCATCATCCCCGATTCCGTTTTCTCAAATCCGTCCGTCCGGATGCCAACGTCGTCGATATTGGCGCCGGGGGCGGCGGACTCATCAGCTGGAAGGATTGGCTTACCCCGATCAGAAACGATCTGAACATCTACGCCGTCGATCTTCAGAAAGCCGAACTGTTCGAGAAGTATGCAGGGTACCAGATCTGCAATCTGGATGACGAACCGTTGAAGTTCGCCCCGTCCTTTTTTGACGCCGCTGTCCTGTCGCATCTCCTGGAACATATCCGGGAGCCAAAAGAACTCCTGCGAGAGGTCCGGAGGGTGATGCGCATAGGAGCTGAGATCTACATCGAAGTCCCGACGCTGGAGTCCATGGACTTCCCCTCCCGCAGCGAATTCCTGAACAGCGGGGTCCCCGTTTCGACGGTGAACTTTTTCGATGATAGCACGCATCGCCGGACCTTCAGCCTGAATGAGCTCAAGGATCTTACCGAATCATCCGGTTTCCGCACGATGGAAGCGGGCATCATCCGGAATCGATTTGCGGAAGATAGCTTAATGATCCAGGGCGCTTCACACAGCGACGAGGAGCTCTGCACGTACGGCATCTGGTCCCGCCTGGGATTTGCCCACTACATTGTTGTCGAAGCTGTCTGAAGCGGGAACAGAGCGGATAGATCATGCCTCTATCGGATCCCATTGCGCGGCAGGTTCAGGAGCTTTTCTGCGCCGACCGTTATGACGAAGCGATTGTGTTCCTGCGGACCACGTTGGACGCAACCGGTATCGGTAACGCCGAACGAGCGGAAATCCAGAAGCTCCTCGGACGGATACTCTACTATCGGGGCGAGTTCCCGGCTGCGAAATCGTGCTTCCAGGCGGCGCTCAAGGGTAATCCCGCTGATCTGTATGCGATGTTCTACCTTGCCCATTGTCTCGTTCCTCTCGGTGATACGCAAAGCGCTCTCCGGCTTTATGCGGACTGTATGGAACGATCCGAGCGCAAAGACGGCATTGCCGACCATGTGAGCGCACTTGCCCGGACCGTCCCGTTTGGTGATGCGACCATCGCGCCACTGGTAGGGTGCACCCCGCCCGTTTTGCAGGGAGGCGTTGCGAACGGACCAAGAGTCTCCGTCATCATCCTTTGCCATAACAAGCTTGAGTATACTGTCAAGTGCCTGACGGCCCTCTTCGCCAATACGGAATACCCCAACCTCGAGGTCATCGTCGTCGACAATGCGTCGATCGATGATACGCCGGGATATCTCGAGATATTCTCCCGCAAGGTCACGTTCATTCAATCGCGGACGAACCTTGGGTTTGTCGGTGGGAACAACGCAGCGGTCCGGGCGGCAAGCGGCGACGTCCTGGTGTTTCTCAACAACGATACCGAAGTACAAAGAGGCTGGCTCCCGGAAATGCTCCGTTGTATGGCGGATCATCCGGATACCGGCATCGTAGGTGCGCGTCTCCTCTATCCCAACAAGACGATCCAGGAAGCAGGGGGGATCGTCTTTTCCGACGGCAACGGATGGAATTATGGAAGAGGATATCCCGCCTACAGTTCGCTGGTCTCGTTTGTCCGGGAGGTCGATTATTGTTCCGGAGCGGCACTCATGGTGCGCGCCGACCTCTTCAGACTTCTCGGGGGTTTCGACGAACGCTACTCCCCGGCCTATTGCGAGGACAGCGACCTCTGTTTCGGTGTGCGCGAACTGGGGTTCAAGGTTCTCTATTGCCCGTCTGCCATCGTGGTGCACCATGAAGGAGCGACCTCGGGAACCGATGTAACAAAAGGCTTCAAGCGGTTTCAGGAAATCAACGTCCCGAAGTTCAAGGAAAAATGGAAGGGGCGACTTCAGCGGCAGTGCGCCAATGAGAATGCGCAGGTCTACCGGGCATCCCGACGAGGAAGGACACGTTCCATCCTGATCATCGATGACTGGCCCCCGCTGCCGGACAAGGCGTCCGGGACGTTGAGAATGTACCTGACGTTGAAGGAGATGGTCAAACTGGGGTGGCAAGTTACGTATGCTCACCTTGTCGGCGCCAACCTCGGCCCGACATCCGAGTCATATTTGAAGGAACTGAGAGACCTTGGGGTGGAATTTGTGTGGATGGAGTATGAACGGTGGTGGGCGTTCCGGAATTCACCCGATGTCCGAACCATCCTGCGCCAAATTGTTGCGGGCCTTGACCTGAAGAGTCGGGCACCGGATGTTGTCTACCTCAGTTTCTGGTTTGTGGCCGAGTACTTTATCGATCTTATCCGGGAAGAACTCCCGGATACCCCGGTCATCATTGACACCCATGATCTGCACTACCTCCGTGAGGAACGGCAAGCGGAGCTGCTCCGGGACAAAAAGTTGCTGAAAGAGGCCCAGGCGAACAAACGCCGTGAGCTTGCGGTCTATGCAAAAGCGGACTGCATAACCACCGTGACCGACGAAGACCGCCAGGCGTTGTTGAAAGACCTTCCGTCGAAACCGGTATTCATCATGACCAACATTCATGAGCCGGTGCCGTCGCACGTGCCGTTCGGTGAGAGGGCGGACCTGCTCTTTATCGGCAATTTCAATCATACGCCCAACCAGGATGCGGTGCACTATTTCGTCGAGAAGATTTTCCCGATTGTCCGTCGGGAGCTCCCCGGAGTGCGACTGCTGGTCGTCGGGAACAATCCGCCGGCGAGCATCACTTCCCTGAAGGGACCGGATGTCGAGGTGACAGGCTGGGTCCCGTCGTTGAGCGAGTATTTTGACCGGTGCCGGTTGTCCGTCGTTCCCATCCGATATGGTGCCGGGGTCAAAGGCAAGGTCGGTGAAGCGATTGCACACGGCCTCCCGTGCGTTATGACAAGTGTCGCCGCTGAAGGAATGAATATCGTCGACGGGAAGCAGGCCCTTATTGCCGACAACCCGGATGCATTTGCCGCTGCCGTCGTCCGCCTGTACGGGGACGGAAACCTCTGGCAGAGCTTGGTCGACGCGGGACGGGAATTGGTGAAACGACAGTATTCAGCCGATGCGACAAGAAAACGATTGCAATACATCACAAGTTTTGAAACACGCGCTGCGATGGCGTCCTATCGCGCCGTTCGGTATCCCTCACCCCCGGTCGTCTCAATCATTCTGGTAACCTACAATCAGATCGACTATACGCGACAGTGTCTGGAGAGCATCCGGCGCTTCACGACCGTGAACCACGAGATCCTGGTGATCGACAACGGTTCGACAGACGATACGGTCGAACAATTGGAGGGCTTTCCTGAGGTCAGGCTCATCCGGAATTCCGAGAACAGGGGCTTCCCGGCGGCCGTGAACCAGGGAATGGTCGCGGCGACGGGCGATCATATTCTCCTTCTGAACAACGATGCCGTGGTCACGGAAGGATGGCTCGAGCGCATGCTCGATGTCGCCATGTCGGAGAAGGGGATCGGCATTGTCGGACCGATGAGCAACCGGATCAGCGGGGCGCAGTGCGACCTGGAGGCAAAATACACTACGATCGACGAGATGCATACCTATGCCGCAGATGTTGCGCGCAAATGGTCGGGTCAGGTGCAGGTGGTACCGAGGGTTGCGTTCTTCTGTACGCTCATCACAAGGGGGGTGATACAGGCCCTGGGCGGCGTCGATGAACGGTTCTCGCCGGGGAATTTCGAAGACGACGATTATTGTCTGCGGGCGAATATTGCCGGGTTTCGCTCGGTCATTGCCAAGGATGTATTCATTCATCACTTCGGATCAAAGTCGTTCCTCGCGGATGGCGAGGAACGGTACAAGAACCGGCTGGAGACCAACCGGACTGTTTTCATTCAAAAATGGGGTGGGGCGCCGGAGGAGATCTGGACGTTGCGGAAGCGACCGGCGAACCGTGACGTGAACATCCCGGTAAGAAACAATGGATTTCTTCGATGGTTTGATCGTGCACGGTCGGCCATCGATGAGGGTTCGCTGCCGGTCGCGCTCGCGTGCATGACGGAGGCGATCGACCAGTACCATGATACAGACGGCCTGGGAAGCATGGTCCGGTTCGATGACGTTCTGGCACTCGGAGCCTCTATTGCCGCCAAGTCGGGCGATCGGGAGACCGCAAGTCGTTGGTACCGGCGCGCGATCGCGGTGGCGCCGTGCTCGAAGAAAGCGTTGGTTGGTCTCGCCCAACTCCTGCTTTCGGAAGGAAAAAGAGACGAGGCGCAGCAGTTCTTCAACCAGATCCTTGTGATCGAACCGGGCAACAGCAGTGCAATGGACGGTCTTGCGCTATGTCAGCGGACGCCCGCTTCTATCGATCACTGTCTTGCCGACGCTCAGCGTCTCTTCGGTGAGCATCGGTTCCAGGAGGCGATCGACTCGCTTGGCTCTGTGGATCATGCGATTGGAAGCATTACCGAGGAAGCGCGTCGCGACGAGCTGCGTTCGGCAATCGAAAACTTCCGCGGCGTGTGCTCCCTGTCCCTCCATAACCTTGATGCAGCGAAAAAGCACTTCGAACAAAGCCTCCAGCTTCGACCTGAATCGTCCCGTGCGTGCGCAGGCCTGGGGGAGGTATTCTTTCTTTCGAGGCAACTCGAGGCTTCAAAAACCATGTTCGAATGGGCCGTGAAGATGGACCCGAATTCCGGAGCTGCACGGGAAGGGCTGGCAAGGACGAACGCGGCGCTTGGGTTCGATCGGGACCATAGCTCTCTCCTGCTCGACACCACGGTGGAGACAGACGCGTCACAATACGGCGCAGCGAGAACCTGAACATCGAAAATGACCGTCGCGACCAGCGCATGAGCGCAATTGACACCACGGAACCGAATACCAAGGCAGGGGCTGCAGAGTATACCGCAGTCCTGGCGCGCGCGCGTCTCCAGTTGGAAGAGCGTGTAGCACGTGCGCCCGGCGACGCCGAAGCCTGGTTCAATCTCGGAATCCTTTCGCGGGATCGCGGAGAGTACGACCGCGCGGAAGACTTTTTCAAACGGGCGCTCAAGCTCAATCCGAATGACAGTCTTGCGAGCGTGGAGCTTGGCCTGTTGAGCCGGAACCGGGGTGACCTCGACGGGGCCGCGGAGTGGTATCGCAGGGCCGTCGAGGCAGACCCGTCTTCGATCAATGCGCACTTCAACCTCGGGAACTGGGCCCGCGATGTTGAACGGTATGCGGAAGCGGAATCCGAGTACCATCGCGTTCTCGGGTTGCAGCCCGACCATTACGGGGCGTTGATCAATACCGGGTATGTGTATGAGCAGCAGGTCCGGTACGTCGAAGCACTTCAGTGCTACAAGCAGGCTCTGACGCTCCATCCGCGGCGAGCCGGAACGTATGTGAACGTCGGAAATCTGCTCAAGGAACTGAACGACATTCCGGGAGCCATCGCTGCGTACAACGCCAGCCTCCGGCTGGAACCAAATGCCCCCGAAGCGCATCACTCGCTCGCAATCGCTCTTCTTGCATCGGGCGATTACCCCCGGGGGTGGAAAGAATACGAATGGCGGTTGCAGTGCAGCGACACCGGCGGGCGGATTGGAGTCCGGACGTTTCCTCAACCCCTCTGGGATGGACGTCCGCTCGATGGAAAAACCATCTACGTCTACGGCGAGCAGGGATTGGGGGACAACATCCAGTTCGTCAGGTTCCTGCCGGAATTGAAACGACGCGGAGGAAGGGTGGTGTTCGGTTGCTATAAGCACCTCCTCAGATTGTTCGAGCGGTTTCAGACCGCAGATGTTCTTGTCGACGTCAATGGGAATGATCTCCCGGCCTTCGACACGTATGTCGCCCTGATGAGCCTGCCGCACCTTTTCGGGATTCGAACGTCAGACCTCCCGTTTGAAGTGAACTATCTTGAAGCCGACCGTCTGAACGTGGAAAAGTGGGCGTCGATACGGAATGCCTCTACCCTGGGGGTCGGACTGGTCTGGGCGAGCAATACGAGCAACCGGCATGCCCGCGTGAAGTCGATGGCGTTCGACGAGCTTGGCCCCATCCTTGGCGTTTCGGATGTGACGTTCTACAGCCTGCAGGTCATGGATGGACGCACGACACCTGACGCGGGCAACATCGTGACGCTTGATCGGGACATCGGGACACTGGAGGAGACAGCGGCGATCATTGAGCAGCTGGACCTGGTGATCACTGTCGATACATCGATCGCGCATCTCGCAGGGGCGATGGGAAAAGAAGTGTGGACGCTACTCCCGTTCTCCGCAGATTGGCGCTGGCCGAGGACTGGAGCATCGACTTCGTGGTATCCCAGCATGACGCTCATTCGCCAGAGCCGCATGGGGAGCTGGAAGGAGCCGGTTCGAGAGGTTGTCGAACGACTTGAGGCAAGGAAAATGAGGAAACACCATGGGTAGCGTTGTCAAAGAGGGAACAGCCGTCTCCGGCGCTCTCGTGACCGATGAGTTCACTGGATCGCTTTCGGGAATTCGTTGGAGACATCGCTCTTCAGACCTATCCCGAAGTGGAGTCTGCTGTTCACACGTCCATCACCCGCGAACAGCTTCGCAGAACCGTTGAGCGGTTCTCCCTTCCCCGGAACGCGCAAATTCTCGACGTCGGGTGCGGTCAGGGGCCGGCCCTCGATGCATTACGAGAGATGGGGTTCGAAGCGACAGGAATCACTGTCAACGAAGAAGACCTCGCCGTGTGCAGGGCGAAGGGCCATGCCGTCAGGAACATGGATCAATCGTTCCTGGACTTTCCGTCGGAGTCGTTCGATCTGGTTTGGGCCCGGCATTGTATCGAACACAGCTTCATGCCGTTGTTCACCCTTTCAGGATTCAAACGGGTGTTAAAGCCCGGTGGGCACCTGTATGTCGAGGTCCCCGCACCGGGCACCTGCTGTAAACATGAAGAGAACCTGAATCACTACAGCGTCCTGTCGAAGACCGCATGGCGATCCCTGTTGCTCCGCTCCGGCTTCATGATTGAGGCAGAAGACACGATCGCGCTTACCACGCCGGCAGGCCCGGATGAGTACTATCTCTTTCTCTGTTCCATAAGCGATCCGGCAGTCCGGGAAGCAACGGACGGGTCGGCAACCGGTACGTTGTATCTTGCACTGTCCGACGGCCAGTACACGGGTTGGGGCGTCTGTTCGAAGAACCTTCGGAGGGAATTTGAACGGCGGTTGGGAGTGGTCGATCTCATTGCCTCCAGGCCTCCCGACGGAACCACACGTGTCGCCGGCCCGCTGCTGACGGCGATCGGGGATCGGCAGCTTGCACCTGCCTCGCCATTCCAGGGAACATCCGACATTCGGCTATACCTTTGTCGAGAATACCCTCGGCGAGAAGGCGGTAGAGAACGCCGGTCGGTACAAATTGATCTTCTGCGGGTCAACGTGGTGTCGGGACAACCTGGTCCGGGCGGGGATCGACCACGTCGAGGTCCTGGTGCAGGGTGTGGACACGACCCGGTTTCGACCACTCGAACCACGTCAGGATGACGGGATGTTCGTCATTTTCTCCGGGGGAAAATTCGAGTACCGGAAGGGGCAGGACATCGTTCTCAAAGCCCTCCGCGTGCTTCAGGAAAAGCATCGCGACATCGTTTTGATGAATTCCTGGCGAAATGTCTGGCCCGTGACCATGAACCTGATGAAGGTGTCGAAGCACATCACGTTCGAGCTCGAAGGAAATACCTGGCCCGAACAGATGGAGCACCTGTATCGGCGGAACGGGATCGATCACCGGCGCGTCATTACTCTCGACCTTGTCCCGAACGAAATGATGCCCCAGCTCATCGCACGGACCGATCTCGGTATTTTCCCGAACCGTTGCGAAGGCGGAACGAACCTCGTGATGATGGAATATATGGCCTGCGGCAAGCCCGTGATCGCGACGAACTTCTCCGGGCACCGGGACATCGTGACACAGGACAATGCACTGCTCATGAATCACTTACAGCCGCACCAGATTGTCCAGGGAGGGAACGTGATCGCTGAGTGGATCGAGCCGTCGGTCGATGAACTCGTGGCCCTCGTGGAACATGCCTATCATCACCGCGATGAAATCCGGGGGATCGGCAGGAAGGCGTCAGCGGATGTTCGTCGGTTCACGTGGGATGCGGCAGCGCAGCACGCTCTCTCTGCAATGGGCCTGGCTTCCGCCCAGCAGGCGGCGACGCACACGAACAGCGAAGACCATAAGAATGTCGGGCACTGACGTCAATATGATCAGCGCGGAACCCGGAGCCGTTCCTCTCAGGGAGGAACACCTGCAGGCAGGATTTGCGGCCCAGCGGAACGGCGATCTTGCTGCAGCAGAGCGGTGGTACCTCAAGGCGCTTGACGTGGACCCGCTTGACGCGGATGCACTGTATCTCCTGGGATTCCTCTGTCACCAACGGAAGGAACCGGATCGGGCGCTGTCGTACCTGATGGAGGCGATCGCCCAGCGCCCGCAGGAGCCGCTGTTCTTGAAAGGACTGGGCGATGTTTTGTTGGCGGCCGGACAACGCGATAGGGCAAGGGAATTCTTCCTGCGCGCGTCATCCATCGATCCATCGTTCGTTGACAGTCTGGTTGCGCTGGGAGAGCTCGCTGCCTCGGAGAAGAACCTCGAGGAGGCCGTTCACTGGTTTCATCAGGCGGTCGACCAGGAACCGCGATCGGCAGCGGCCTTCGTCGGGATGGGTTTCGCATTCCGTGACCTGGACAATCTTGATGGTGCAGAACGGTGTCTTCGGGTCGGCCTTTCGCTGAAACCGGATTCTCCGGAGGCCATGGCCGGGCTGGGAGAAGTGAAGATGAAACAGGGGCATTTCGCCGAGGCCGAGTCCATCTTTCGTCGTTCCCTCGCGTTGCGCCCTTCTTCGCCGCAGGTGCTGAACAATCTCGGGTCCTCTCTCAAAGAGCAGGGTCGACCCGCGGACGCGATTTCCGTGTATCTCGACGCGTACGCCCGTGAGCCGAACGAGGCGGCAATCCCGTTCAATCTCGGCGGCGCGTTCAGCGCGATCGGCGACATCGACAATGCGATTCGTTGGTACGATCGAGCGACGGCAGTGAACCCGGAGTATGCCGAAGCCCATGCAAACAAATCGCTCTTGTTGCTTGCGTCGGCCGATTTCAATCGCGGCTGGGACGAATACCGGTGGCGTTTTAAGATCAACGACACGCGACAGAAGATTGACGCGCGAACGTTTCCGGTTCCGGAGTGGAACGGAGAACCTTTCGAAGGGAAGACCCTGCTCCTCCGATCCGAACAGGGCGCCGGCGATATGATACAGTTTTCGCGATATCTCCCGCTCGTCAAGGCACGTGGAGGCGAGATCATTCTTGAAACACACCCGCGACTACTCCGGTTGCTGAAGAACGTTAAGGGCGCCGATCGGGTGATCACGATTGCAGAGACGTCGCGCATCCGCTTCGACCTCTGGGCCCCATTGCTGAACGTCCCGGGGTTCTTCACGCATTCGATGGAGTCGATCCCGGCTGCCGACACGTATCTCTCCGCAGAGGCGGGTTTGATCGATGCGACGCGATCTCTCCCTTCCGCAGGCTCGTTCAATGTCGGGCTCTGTTGGCAGGGTAACAGGGAATACATTGGCGATCGAGATCGTTCGGTCCCGCTGCAGGCATTGGAGCCTTTGCTCGACGTCGCCGGTGTGCGGTTCTACAGCCTTCAAAAAGGTGCGGGATCGGAACAACTGGGAACGTTTCCGCGATGCTCGGCGATCACAGACCTCGGGTCGACCCTGGACAACGGCGCGGACGGATTCGTCGAAACGGCGGCCGTCATGAAGCACCTGGACCTGGTGATCTCCACCGACACCGCCATCCCGCATCTTGCGGGAGCTCTCGGGCGGCCGGTGTGGTTGCTCCTTGCGATAAACCCCGAATGGCGATGGTTCAGGGGAGGGGATCGTTCGCCCTGGTATCCAAGCATGCGACTGTTTCGCCGGCAGTCCGGTGAAGGGTGGGAGGATCTTCTCCGGCGTGTCGCACAAGAACTTGAGAAAAGTGTGAACGCTCGTCAACAACTCGGAAGAGAAACAATCCGGTGAGGTGACCGTGAGAACACCGACTGTCCGGCTCTCGCTCAGCATGATCGTGAAGGACGAGGAAGAATTCATCGGCGGCTGCCTCGAAAGCGTGCGCGGCATCGTTGATGAAATCGTCGTCGTGGACACTGGTTCGACCGACAAAACGATCGAGATCGCGCGCAATGCCGGTGCGCAGGTCCTTCAGGAGAAATGGAATGGTGACTTTGCGTTCGCGCGGAACCGATCCCTGGAAGCATGTACCGGGCGATGGGTCCTGTACCTTGATGCGGACGAACGACTGGTCGCCGGGCAAAAGGAGAAGATTCTCGGGCTTCTTGCCGTTCCGAAGGTGGACGCGTATCAGATTCTCGTCAGGAGTGCATTCAGTCTCAAGGGAGGAAAACGCGCGGTTCAAGTCATGCCCTATCCGAGACTCTTTCGGCGGAAAGAGGGCGTCCGGTTCGAGAGACCGGTCCACGAACAGATTGCACCGTCGATTTTGCGCAGAGGCGGGAAGATCGTTCCGGCAGATGTCGTCATCGAGCACCTCGGGTATGATCAGGGATTCGACGTGCTGAAGCAGAAAGTCCTGCGGAATCTTGGAACACTGCTGGCGCTTGCGGAACAGAATGCCGGAGACTGGTATTCGCGGTTTCAGCTGGCACGCTCGTTCATGCTCGTTCAGGATTTTCCGGCGGTGGTCTATCACGCTGGTGCGGCAATCCGGACACCGGGGGTCCCGGTCGCGATCCAGTGTTCGCTGCACAATCTGCTCGCAGAAGCGGCTCTCAAAACGAGGAACATCGGGCAGGCGATCCATAATTGTGAACGATCGCTCGCACTCTTCCCGGAGCAAACGGGAGCAATGTGGTTCCTTGCGGGGGCGTACATGACGCAGGGAAATCCGCGCCCGGCGATTCCGGTGCTTGAGAACCTTCTCCTGCTCAACAGCTCCCGGGAACGTTCCGCCACGGCTGTTGAAGATCTTGTCATCCCGTCCGACGCGGTCGCCGAAGCCCTTGGTCGCTGCCACTTCTCGATCGGGAACTGGGAAGGCGCTGCAGAAGCGTTCGCGTCGGCCCTTCGGCATAATCCTTTTTTCCCCGGAGCGGGGGAACGGCTCATTGAAACGCTGAAACGACTCAGACATCCGGAAAATGCGCTCCGTTGTCTCCGGAAAGCGACTGAAGGGGAGACAGTGGACATGCGTCTGCTCAGCTACCGCGCGATGGTTGAAAATGAGGCGGGATTGGACGACAAGGCCCTCGAAACGCTCGATCGAGTCCTGGCAGCCAATGCGTTGGATCCTCTTGCGCTGTCATTGAAGGCCCTCTGGTCATTAAAGAAGAAAGACTTTGCAGCCGCGGCTGAAACCATACGGTGTGCGGAGGAGAACAATGTGGCATCGGATGACATCGCACGGTGTGCATTCGAGCTGGCGGTCCAGGAGGGAAATTTTTCCGACGCCCTTGTCCGTCTTGAGAAGATCGAGCGGCTCTTTTCTCCCGATGATTACAGGGCCTTGAAATCGAAGGTGTCGCGTCTGGTCAATTGAGAGGCACTGCTGCGGTACAACAGTTTTCCTGTGTCCCGGGCCACGCAGAGAGATGGTAAACACGAAATCCGGGGGTTTTCATCGTTATTGTGTTTTCTCCCGAGAAAATCTTCTCTGAATTCTCCTAAAGTCCAGCCTCATCCTGCCGATAATAGGTATAGAAGCTCGAAAGAGCTGCACATAATGGGCATGGAAGCCCGATAGTTCAATCTTCATACAAGGAGGTAGTTATGGCTTCTGTAACGGGTGCTCGCATTAATACCCCCATTGCGGCGTATAATGCACTGAACGCGTTGAACAACGTCAATCGTCAGCTCGGCGTGGCACAACTTCGTCTGGCGACCGGCAAACGCATCAATTCTGTCGGCGACGATCCGTCCGGATACACCATCGCAAAGCAGATGGAAGCCCGCGCGGGAATGATGAACGCGGCTGTGAACAATGTCGGCGATGCCCAGACCATGCTCTCGACGGCGGAACAGGCCCTGCAGACGATGCGGGATCTGTATACGACGATTAAAGAGAAGCAGGTTGCAGCGTCCAACCCGACGTCCGATCAGTCTGCGATTGCGAATGACGTCAACCAGTTGAAGGCGGAAATCGATGATATCATCGCCCACACGAACTTCAACGGAAAGCTTCTGTTCAACTCGTCCTTCTCGGCATCGTATCAGGTCGATGACAACGGCACAGCATTGACCGTTGGCTTCGACGCAAGTACAGCAACATTCGGCACCGTGAGCTCAGCGTCGGTCTCCACGACGAACGTCGATACCGCGGTCAGCCAGGTTGAATCTGCGCTGCAGAGCATCGGTTCGTTCATTCAGCGTCTGGGTGTCAAGGAAACCAACCTCAATTCCTCGATCACCAACATCCAGGCTGCCGAAAGCCGGATCTATGATGCTGACATCGCGAAAGAGCAACTCGAAGCCAGCAAGCTCCAAATCTTGCAACAGACCTCGACGACTGAGTTGGCCCAGGCCAATGCGGGCAACCAGGTCTTCTTGACACTGTTCAAGTAAACTCGCTTCGCGGTGGGAAGGAATTTGCCGCGCGATGAACGCTGGTGAATTCCTTCCCTCGCTTTTTCACGGAGATTCCAATGCAAGCACAGGCACAAGTAGCTGCGGCAAAATATGGCAGAGAGCAATTGCTTAATCTGTCACCCGTCCAGGTCATCCAACGTCTCTACGACTATGCGATCCTCGGCTGCAAGAAAGACGACCCCGTCCTTGCACAGAGGGCATTGAATGAATTGATCCTGGCGCTGAATTTTGAACACCGGGAGATTTCGTTCGGCCTCTTCCGGCTGTACGACTACTGCAAAGGCCGGATCCGCAAGAGAGAATACGCGGCAGCCCTCGAAATCCTCGAGGATCTCCGCGGAACATGGACGAAGTCTTTCCATCTGAACTAAGTCGAGCGATTGCACAGTAGTGCAACGACGCGGTTTGTCGGCTGGCTAATGTTGGAGATAACGCAATGTCGAGTGTCAGTTCTACTTCGGGCTCCAGCTCCCTGGACCAAATGGTCTCGGCGTATGAGCAAACCCTGATGGGACCGGTGACGAGTCTTCAGAACCAGGTCTCTGATCTCAACAGCCGGGTCACGGCCCTGACGAGCCTCAAAACGAAACTGTCGTCTCTCTCCACAACGATTAACAGTCTCGCCCTGAACGGGACCTCGTCGCCGTTTCTGACGTACGGCGTCGCAAGTTCAGCGTCGACGGTGGCGACGGCGACTGCGACGTCCTATGCCCAGGGTGGAACGCACTCGCTGAAGGTATCTCAGCTTGCCAGTAACGACATGCTCCTTTCTTCGAGCATCACGGCGGCGTCGGACTCCGGCTTGACGGCCGGGACGAACTACTCCTTCTCGGTCCAGATCGGCACCTCCGACGTCCGACAGGTGAATCTTAGCTTCTCGTCGACCACGAACAAGGATGTCCTCGGCGCAATTGCGACGGCCATCAACTCTGATTCGGTCTTGTCCACCCAGGTCTCCGCTTCGGTGGTCAATGTTGACGGTGTCCATTCACGTCTTGTCATTAGCGCGGACAAGTCCGGCGCTTCGACCGCGGTGACAAGCTTCAGCGGAGATTTCCAATCATTGCTCGGTTTCAGCGCCGTGGATTTTACGGCAAGGACGGGATCGACAGCGAACGGGGCAGGATTTGCCAAGACGGGTCCGGTTGCGGATGCTCTGAACGCGAAGTTTAACCTGGACGGCATCGACATGACCCGGGAGTCAAACGCCGTCAATGACGCCTTGCAGGGAGTCACCCTGAACCTCACGGCGCAACAGGCCGCTGCCGATGCCCCGGTTTCTTTGACTGTCGCCGTCGACAAGGATTCGGTTAAGAAAACGATTCAACAATTTATCACCGACTATAATTCGGTCATATCGTATCTGAACACCAACACGACGACCAATGCGCAGGCGAAAACCCGTGGCACCCTGGTCGACGATGCGTCGGCACGGGAGCTGCGGATGTCCTTGCGCCAGTCCATCGGCGGAGCCGTGGCGGGATTGGCATCCGGAAGTCCCAAAGTGCTGTCGGACATCGGAATATCAATTGGCGTGGATGGGACGTTGACGCTGAGCGACAGCTCAAAACTGGACTCAATCCTTTCAACGGACGTCACCAAAGTTGCGAACCTGTTCTCGAATACCGCCGGTACGGGTGTTGCCAACCTTTTGAAGACGCAGGTCGACCGTTATACGTCGCTGGGCGGCTCGATTGAAATGACGAACGCAAACTATCGTAAGACGATCCAGTCGATGAATGATCGCATTACCTCAATGAACGATCAGATCACAAAGAAGGGCGAAGCATACAGGACGCAGTTCGCTCAGCTTCAGGTCCTGCTGCAACAGGCGACATCGACGCAGAATATGCTGTCGTACTTCGCCTCCGCAAGCACGACTCTTGGCTAAGAGAGAGGTCACTCATGGAAACTGCAGCGTCAATATCACCGGTAGCGGTTCCGGAAGCCGTTCTTTCACGGCCGGATGTCACACCTGTTCTGTCGGCGACACAAAGTGAACCGAAGCCTGCACAGCAGCAGAAGGTGACGGAATCGAGCATCAGATCGATGGTGAAGGAGCTCAATGCCGCGGTGAAAATGTTCAACACGAATCTGTCCTTCTCCGTGGATAAGGACACCGGGAAGACCGTGATTAAAGTCATCGACACGGAGACGAAGGAGATCATCCGGCAAATCCCCCCGGAAGATGCACTCCGTGTTGCGGCGCATATCAAGGAACTCGTGGGCATTTTGTACGACCATAAGCGGTGAAAACGTTGGACACCACACCCCGTGACGAAAATGTGAGCGGACATGCCGAAGAGCATTCCGTCGAAGGTGTCCTGCGCCTGATCCTGGATTTGACCTTGGCGATGGAACGAAATGCCGAGACGGAAAAGTATGACAAGGTCGCCGTCCTGATGGGTCACCGCGATGCGCTCCTGGGGGAATTCGGCACGCAGGATGGTCAAGCCCCGCGGGACCCGGCACAAATTGAACTTTTCAAAGCGATTGAGCGAGAGAATTCTATCCTGGTAGCCCAGCTTCAACAGAAACGCGATTCGATCGCTGATCGGCTTCAAGATATGAACAAAGCAAGAGCGATCGCCAACTATAGGCAATGAACTGTCATGGGAATTAACGAGATTCTATCCTCCGGCGGTGTCCCCGTCGATCCGCTCCGAAAGACAAGCGCCCCCGGAAACGGGAAGAAAACGGCGGAAGCGAAGGACCATGCCAACGTATCGACCGCCGCCCGCTCTCTCCTCGAAGCCGAGAAGCAAAAGCAGCTGGATGTGGTGCAGGCGCGTGTGGAGTCGGGATTTTACGATCAGCCGGACGTGCTTGCGAAAATCGCAGACGAGGTCCTGAAGGACCTGAAAAATCTCCCGAAGGAGTGACTCATTCGTCCCCGTAATGTTTGTGCAAAAGTTGTAATTTCACGGTCAAAACCCTACCTTTGATCAGTCCGGGCGGTGCGATACGGGGCTCCATCCCCTTGCGTAGTTCAACCTGAACTGTCGACACCGCAGCATACCACCGTCGAAGAACCCCTTGTGTTGTGATGAATCCTTCCAAGATCACCCTCGTCGTTGCGGACGACCACACGATCGTACGTCGCGGGCTTGTTTCCCTTCTTTCACTGAATCCTGAGCTGGAAGTGCTTGGTGAAGCTGCCGATGGGAGGGAGGCGGTCGACCTTACCGCCCAGCTTGATCCGGACGTCGTCGTTCTGGATATCGGCATGCCGGTCCTGAACGGCCTGGAAGCCGCCCGACAGATTCGGAAAAGAATCCCTCATGCAAAAATCCTTGTCCTGAGCGCCTTCGACAACGACGAATATGTTCTGCAGGTCGTCCGTTCAGGGGCGAACGGCTATATCCTCAAAAATACCACCGCGGATGAACTGTACGAGGCGATCCGATCGGTACATGCGGGCCGACAGTACTTCAGCCCATCAGTCTCCCATGTACTCCTTGAGGAATACCTCAGGAACGAGGGTCCGGCAAAAGAGAACGACACGTCGGCTCCCCACCTCTCTCCGCTGACGACCCGTGAGCGGGAGATCCTCCAGCTCATTGCCGAAGGAGAATCTCATACGAAAGTGGCCGAACAGCTCCATATTTCCGTGAGGACCGTCGACACGCACTGCAACAATATTATGAAGAAGCTCGATATCCATGATCGTTCCGGTCTCGTAACCTATGCAATCAAGAACGGGATTGTCATTATTCCCCGATAGCGTTTCAGATCGCCTGTTCTTTCAGGACCCGAACAGGTGTCACCCATCTCATGTACTCCCGATCACGACACCAGCCTTCTGTAGGTTTCTTTTCCGCATGCTGAGTTCTCCAACCAGCTTCACATCCCGGTAGCCCACACTTTTCGCGAAATTGTCAGTTCATTCATTCACCAAGAGGAAAATACGTACTTAAGCGTATTGAGTTCACGTGGCTAGTATTGTTACTTGTGCTGCACATATTCCGACAGTTGCTTTACTCTGAACAACTTCCTCGACCATCATGCCAGCTGCCGAAGATTCCCGCCAAGCAACGCCCCACCATGCTCCCGTGGTCCCGTCCGCCCCCTTGAGGGTGTTGATTGTCGATGACGTCCCGGAGAACCTCTCCCTCCTCGAAGATGTGTTGTCGGAAAACGGGTACGAGGCGGTCCCCTGCCGGAACGGACTCGAGGCGCTTCAATTCCTTGCGAAGGAACCGGTGCACCTCATCGTCGCAGACGCGATGATGCCGAAAATCGACGGCTTCCAACTCTGCAAAGAGGTGAAGGCCAAACCGCGGACTGCGAAAATCCCCTTTATTATTTATACCGGAAACTACATTGACGGTGCCGATCAGGATTTTGCCCGGAGCATTGGCGTCGATCGCTATGTGGTGAAGTATGCGGGTCTCGGGAGCCTTATCCAGGCCGTCAATGAGCTGGCACAGGAGAACTATGGTTTCACAACTCCGCCGCCGCAGCGGCAGGAGAAGATTGACGACCGCGTCTTCCTTGAAAAGCATCATGCCATTATCATCAAGAAGCTCGAAGAGAAGATGGCGGAGCTCGAGATGTACGCCGAGACACTCGTCAACAAGAACAGGGAAATCCAGGCTTCGGAGGATCGCTATCGAAGTCTTTTTGACAACGCGAGCATTGCCATCTTCATCGTCGACCGAACCGGTGGGAAGGTCCTCGACGCCAACAAACAGGGGATGGCACTGCTCGGGTACTCGCGGGAGGCACTGCTCGCGCTTCCCGGGTTGCCGATCGTCAGCGGCGATGATCTCTCGGCACGCGTCATCGGGGCCAGCGGATTCTCGTCCGGAGAAGCGGTCCTGAAGACCGGTTCCGGCCGGTCGCTGAATGTCGAGATCGGTGTTGGCCCGCTGAAGAGCCCGGAAGAGAACCGCGTGCTGCTCTACGTGCGCGACATCTCCGAGGAAAAGAAGATGCGCGAACAACTCATGCAGGCGGAGAAGATGTCCCTGATGGGACGCCTCGCCGCCGGCATCGCCCATGAGATCCGGAACCCGCTGGCGGCGGTGACACTGAATCTCCAGTTTCTCCAGCAACGTTCGGACCTCGACGAAATTGGCCAGAGCATACTCCGCGATGCGCTCGAAGGCGCCCGCCGGGTCGAAACCGTGATGGAAAATACCCTGAGCCTCGCGCGCATCACCCCTCCCGTGCTGAAATCGGAATCGATCAATACCCTGGCGGAACAGGTCCTCGGGTTCCTGCGGATTTCCGTCCAGCAGAGGAAGGTCCAGATCGATACGCGCTTTGCAGAGTTCCTTCCGAGCATCACCGTCGACGCAAAACAGATCCAGCAGGTCATGCTCAACATCCTGCAGAACGCCATCGACGCCTCGAACGACGAGAGCACGGTCGAGGTGACGACGGACTTGATCAATGATCCGGTGTTCGGACAGACGATCCCCTGTCCCTGCATTCTCATGTCCGTACGGGATCATGGCGTGGGGATGACCGACGAACAGTACAGACATCTGTTTGAGCACTTCCGGACGTCGAAGGCCCAGGGGACGGGCCTGGGCCTGGCGATGTCCAAGCAAATCATGCTTCGCCACAACGCGGAGATTACCGTCGAACCTGCGACGGAGCGGGGGACCATCGTGCGGTTGTTGTTCCCGCCCGCCGCGGACCATTGCTGACCAATACCAGAGAGGGATTCATCTATGGGGAAGGCTCGCATTTTAATTGGAGACGACGAAGTCATTCTCACGAACACGCTTCGGAAGATCCTTGGAGAACTGAACTATACGGTCTCCGTCTGCAACAAAGGCGAGGAGTTCTTCCAGCAACTGACGGAAGCAAAGCCGGATATCGTTCTTCTGGACATTTATATCGGCGAGATCAACGGGATCCAACTGTTGAACCGCATGCGCGCTGAGGGCCTCGATACTCCCGTCATCATGATGACAGCCCACTCCGATGTTGCCCTCGCGGTCAGGGCGATGAAAGAAGGAGCGGCGGATTTTGTCGTCAAGCCTTTCGACCTGAATCATCTCGGCGTGCTGATCGAAAAGAACCTGAACTATGCCTCGCTGCAGACGAAAGTGAAGATCCTGCAGGAGCAGCTGGAAGGGGAGAGCCCGAAGAACAACATCATCGGCACGAGCGCCGCGCTCCGCAGGGTCCTGGAGACCGCGGGAAAACTCGCGGAGGGAGACAACACCACAGTCCTGTTGGAAGGAGAGAGCGGGACCGGGAAGGAAGTGATTGCCCGGTATATCCACAACAAAAGTGCGCGGGCCGAGAAGCAGTTTGTGACGATCAACTGCGGCGCGATCCCCAAAGAGCTCGCGGAGAGCGAGTTCTTCGGATATGAAAAAGGGGCGTTCACCGGCGCCACGGAGAGGATGAAGCAGGGGAAGTTCGAGCTGGCGCACGGCGGGACGATCCTTCTGGACGAGATCCGGGAGCTGTCGCTGGAGATGCAGGTGAAGCTTCTCCGCGTCCTCGAAGAAAAGCGATTCTACCGACTCGGCGGCACGAAGGAAATTTCCGTTGATGTCCGCGTCATCGCGGCATCAAACCGCGAGCTCGCTCGAGAGGTCGAAGCGGGCCGGTTCCGTGAAGACCTTTACTACCGGTTGAACGTCGCTTCGATACGGATCCCGCCGTTGCGAAACCGGCCGGAGGACATCAAAGACCTGGCGGATTCGTTCCTGACGGAGTTCAGCCGCAGGCTGACCCGTCCCACACCCAAACTTTCCCCCGAAGCCACCGAATATCTTGAGCGGCTGGCTTGGAAGGGAAACGTGCGCGAGCTTCGCAATGCGATCGAACGTGTTGTCCTTCTCAATAACATTCCCCTGCTCACACCGGAACAGTTCGCCTTTCTCCGGTCCACAGACACGAATATCGTGGGCCCTGATCACTTCGGAGGGAGGAAATTCATCCTCGACATCCCGCCGAAAGGGATCCAGATGAACGAGGTCATCCGTGAGCTGATCCTGAAGACCCTGGAGATCGTGGGCGGCAATCAAGTCCAGGCCGCAAAAGTGCTCGGCCTGACCCGCTCAAAGCTCCGTTACCGTATGGAACAGCTCGGGATTCAGCCCGAACAGCGAACGTACAAGACGACGGCGTAACGCGAGGTTTTTCAGGAGTCTGCGTGCAACAACGTGGTGTCACACTTCGGGTCCTTGTTGCAGACGATGAAGTCATCATCGCTGAAGATCTCCGCCAACGGTTGGTCCAGGCGGGATTTGACGTCATCGGCCCGGTATCGTCAGGAAAGGAAGCGATCGCCCTGGCCCGGTCGGGCCATCCCGATATCGCCCTCATGGATATTCTCCTGCGCGGCGATGTGGACGGCGTCGAGGCCGCGGCGAAGATCACGGACGAGCTTCGGGTTCCCGTCGTCTTTATCACCGCGTGCTCTGATGCCGGCACCGTGGAACGCGCCCGCTCGCTGCCGATGTCGACGGTCCTCATCAAGCCGTTCGAGGACCGCGAACTCCACCTGGCGATGGAACTGGCCGTTGCCCGGAAACAACTTTCCAGAGCCGACGGGGACTATCCGCGGCCGCAGGCCCCGCACCCAAAGAACGGCGCCGGCGTTAATCAATACTGTGTGCTGGGGTGCGATGAACGGGGAGTCATCCGGTTTGTAGGTGGAGTTGCACGGGCAATGCTCGGCCTCAATCCCGAGATGGTGGGAACGTCGTATCTTGCTGACCTGTTCGACAACCTGACGCAGGAGGGGTTCCGCGACAAGATCGCCGATGCTCTCGCCGGCAAGACCGTGCAGCTTGAAGCGAGACTCAAGGCGTCTGCTGATCCCTTACGGTGGATTGGGTTGACTCTCGCACCCCAGAACGGCAAGAGTGTCCTGGCCGTCGCGGAGGATGTCACCGACAAACGCCGGAACCTCCGCAAGCAGGCGGCGCTGTATGCAATCTCCGAAGCGGCGCACACGGTCAACGGACTCGAAGACCTGTATCGCTCCATCCATCAATGCGTCAGCGACGTCCTGCCCGCGAAGAATTTCTATATCGCCCTCCGTGATCCCGAAAAGAACGTCCTGACCTTTCCGTATTTTGTCGATGAGCTTGATGCACCGCCGGGCGCGAGGCCGATGGGAAAGGGACTCACCGAATATGTCCTCAGGACCGGTCAGCCCCTGTTCGCGTCGCCGGAGCTCTTCAACGACCTTGTTGCGCGCGGCGAAGTGCAGTCGATCGGCGTCCCGAGTGTGGACTGGCTCGGCGTGCCTCTCGTCCTGGACGGCGCCGCCTTCGGCGTCCTCGTCGTCCAGACCTATTCCGAGGGGGTCCGCTACACCCAGGAGGATTTGAACGTCCTCTCGTTCGTCTCGCATCAGGTCGCGATGGCTATTGATCGCAAGCGCAAGGAGGAAATCCTCCGCACGTCCGAAGCCGAGTTGCGGACGTTGTTTGAGGCGATGGATGCCGTGGTCCTGGTGATGGACTCCGAGGGACGTTTCCTGAATATCGCCCCGACGAACCCCTCCATTCTCCACAGACTTCCTGATCGCCTCCAGCGGAGGTCGGTGGACGAAAGTTTCCCGAAGGACCAGGCGGACTATTTCCATGAGCGTATCCGGACCGCATTGCATCAGGGCGGTCGGCTGGCCGTCGGGTTCCCGCTGGCGCTGTCCGATCAGTCCCGATGGTTCGAAGGCACGCTTTCTCCGGCAGGGCTGGACCGCGTTGTGCTCGTTGCCCATGACGTCACCGATCGCCGCGTGATGGAAAACTCCTACCATGAGGCGCAGGAGACGTACAAAGGGATTTTCGATCATGCCGCGATGGGCATCGCCAAATACACCATCGACGGCCGGTTCCTCAGCGTCAATAACGCGCTCATGAAAATGTACGGGTACGACGACCGGCATACGATGCTCGAGGAAATGACCGGACGAAAAGGCCAGCTCTACGTCGACCCGGAACGCAACAAGGAGTTTCAACGGTTGCTGCAGGCGGACGCGGAAATCGTGGACTTTGAATCACAGGTAACGCGGAACGGCGGTGGACCGTTCTGGATCAGTGAGAATGTCCGACTCGTCCGGGACGAAGCACAGAGCCCGCTATACTATATCGAGACCGTTCAGGATATCACCGCGAAGAAACTCGCGGAGCGTGAGCTCCGTCTTCTTGCGAACACCGTTGCTTGCGCGCGCGACTGCTTCCTTCTGACCAACCTTGAAGGGTCCATTCTCTTCGTCAACGATGCGTTCGTCGCAACGTATGGTTTTCCTGCCGACGAAATCGTCGGGAAGTCGCCCCTGCTTCTGGGCGGCAACGGGACCTCTCCTGCCGTCCTGCGGGAAGCGTACCTGCCTGCGTCGGGCTCCTGGGTCGGGGAACTTCAGGCCTCGCGCGCCGACGGGACGGAATTTCCCGCGGAAGTGTTGACATCGACCGTGCGCGACGAAACGGGCAAACCGCTGGCGTATGTGACGGTCGCACGGGACATCACCGACCGGAAGCAAAACGAAGAGAAGATCAGGACAAATGAGCTGCGGCTCCGCCGGATCACGGACACCATGCTGGATGTGGTAACGCAGATCGACACCAAAGGCATCTGCGAATACGCCAGCCCCTCCCATTGGAAGGTCCTCGGGTATCGGCCCGAGGCGCTGATCGGCACGGCGACGTTGCGCCGCGTGCACCCCGCAGACCGGAAGAGGGTGTTTACTCTGTTCCGTCGTCTCTATGACGAGCAGGTGTCGGGCGTTGCCGAGTACCGGATCCGGCGTGCGGAGAAGGATTGGCTCTGGGTTGAGTCGCTGATCAACCCGCTGCTCGATAACGACGGCAACGTCACCGGGTTCGTTGTCGGAAGCATGGACATCAATCAGCGCAAGAAGGCCGACGAAGCCATCCGTCTGAACGAAGCGCGGCTCGAAGCGCTTGTGGCACTCAACCAGATGTTCGACGCGTCGACGAGCGACGTGGCCGAGGTGGCGCTGGAAGACGGCGTCCGTCTCACGAGAAGCGATTTTGGGTTCGTCGGGTTTCTTGACTCCGGCGGAAGCGTGATTGACTCGGTTATCTGGTCCAAACGCACGTTGCAGGTCTGCAAGCTGTCCGATCTCGACCCCATTTCCGTTCTTTCGCCTTCGGGAATGTTCCATCACGTGATCGAGCGGCGTGAACCCATCATCGTCAACCACTTCACGGGGACAGGGGGCGAGTGTTCGACAGTGCCCAGCCACCATGTCTCCATCCTCCGGTTCATGGGCGTCCCGGTGTTCGACGGATCCCAGGTCGTGGCCATCGCGGGCGTGGGGAACAAGCGTGAAGACTACGACGCATCCGACGCGCGGCAGCTGACCCTTCTCTTCGAAGGAATGGTCGGACACATGCAGCGACAGAAGTCCCAGCAAGAGCTGCGGCAGTCGCTCGAGGAAAAAGAGATCCTGTTGAAAGAAGTACATCACCGCGTCAAGAACAACCTGCAGATTATCTCGAGTCTTCTGAGCCTGCAGCTGGGGCGCGTTGAGGATTCGGCGATTGTTCAGCTCCTGCGCGAAAGCCAGAACCGGATTCGTTCGATGGCGCTGATCCATGAGCGTCTGTACCGCTCGAGGGATTTGTCCCGGATCGATTTCGGGACGTACGTGCACAATCTTACATCGTATCTCGTGCGCTCGTATCCCAATGCCCGGACGTCAACACGGATCCGCATCAACATCGACGGGATCCTGCTCGGCGTCGATCTGGCAATCCCCTGCGGCCTGATTGTCAACGAGCTGGTTTCCAATTCTCTCCTTCACGCGTTCCCCGACGGCCGGGAAGGAGAGGTTGTCGTGGAAATGACACGGAATGAGTCCGTGGCGCGGCTGAGCGTTTGTGACAACGGGATCGGGCTCCCGGAGGGGTTCAATATCCGTACCGCCACGACCCTCGGACTGCAACTCATCGAGACTCTTGTCGACCAGATCGATGGGGTCATTGAAATCGATGACAGTCACGGCACCTCCTTCAGCGTCGTATTCAAAGCCCTGTAACAATCGGCGAACCCGGGGTTGGGCGGGAACCCGCGTCGTGCTCCTGACGAAGATCATCATGAAAGCCTGCGATGACGACCGTTCTAGTCGTTGAAGATGAAAACATTGTTGCAAAGGATATCGCAAACCGCCTTCGGCACCTGGGGTACCAGGTGTGCGGGATGGCGGGCTCCGGTGAAGAAGCCATTCGGATGGCAGAGTCCACAAATCCGGACCTGGTGCTGATGGATATCATGCTGCGCGGGAACATGGATGGTATCCAGGCCGCGGATATCATTTCGAAGCAGCACGAAATCCCGGTCATCTATCTGACCGCGTATGCGGACGAAAAGACCCTCCAACGTGCGAAGCGGACCGACGCATTCGGTTACCTTCTGAAGCCGTTCGAGGAACGCGAGCTGCACATCACCATCGAGATGGCGCTCTTCAAGAACCAGATGGAGCGGCGGCTTCGCGAAAGCGAGGAATGGCTGTCCGCCGTGTTGAAGAGCATCGGTGATGCCGTGATCGCCACCGATACGACCGGGACCATCCGCTTCATGAACACGGTCGCCGAACAATTGACCGGGTGGACCCAGGCGGACTCGGTCGGCCAGCAGCTCGGCGCGGTGTTTGCGATTGTCGACGAAAAGACCAGGGAAGCCATTGCGAACCCTGTCCAGAATGCCATGGCGAACAGGGCGCCCACGCGGCTCGTCGCAAAGACGCTCCTTCTCTCCCGTGACGGGCGGGAAATCCCGATCGATGACAGCGCCGCGCCGATCCGCAATCAGGCGGGGGAAATTACGGGCGTCGTTCTCGTCTTTCGCGATGTGACGGAGAGACGCCGTTCCGAGGAGGCTGTGCGCCACAGTCAGGCGCAACTTGCCGGAATCGTCGGCTCGGCGATGGACGCGATTGTCACCATCGATACGGAGCAGCGCATCCTGCTGTTCAATGAAGCTGCGGAGAAGATGTTCGGGATCCCTGCGAAGGAAGCTGTGGGGCGGCACATCGGGACCCTCATCCCGGAGCGCTTTCGCGGTCTTCATGAAGGCCATGTTCACACCTACGGCACTTCGGGAATCACCCGCCGCCAGATGGGGAACCTGGGACTCGTCTACGGCGAGCGAGCGAACGGGGAGGAGTTTCCGATCGAAGCGTCGATTTCCCAGATCGAAGTGGGGTGGAAGAAATTCTTCACTGTCATCCTCCGTGATGTCAGCGAACGCAATCGCCTTGAGGAGCAGCTGCGCCAGGCGCAGAAGATGGAGAGTATCGGCACGCTGGCGAGCGGGATCGCGCATGATTTTAACAATGTGCTGAACAATGTCCTGGGGTTTTCCATGCAGCTGCGCAAGCACATCGACGATCAGATCAAAGTGAAGAAATACGTCGACACGATTGAGCGCTCCGCGCAGCGGGGCGCAGAACTTGCGGGACAATTGCTTTCCTTCGCCCGGTCGTCGCGCCACCATACGCTGCTGACCGATGTCGCGACGGTTTGTCACGAAGTTGTTTCCTCGAGTAGGGACACGTTTCCTTCGGAAATTCACATCGATGCCTCGATCCCCCAGAACCTTGGACCCGTCCTGGGAGACCACGGCGAGCTCTACCAGGTGATGATGAACCTTTGCGTGAATGCCCGGGATGCCATCATCGCACGCGGAATCGGCGGCGGCACGCTCAGCGTTACCGCCCGGAATGTCGTTATCGGTCGCGATGTCGGCCCTCAGCTTTTCGCGGCGCAGGGGAACGAATGTGTGGAGATTTCCGTGGCGGACTCCGGCGTCGGCATTCCTGAAGAGATCCGTGCGAAGATCTTCGATCCCTTCTTCACCACAAAAGACCGCGGTCGCGGCACCGGACTCGGGCTCTCGATCGTATACAATATCATCCGGAGTCACCACGGGACCATCACCGTGGAGAGTGAAGTCGGAAAAGGGACGGCCTTCCATGTCTATCTTCCGACGCTCAGCGCAAAAGAAGTGCCGCCTCGTCGGGTCGGCAAACCGAAACGCTGCGTCCTCCTTGTCGATGACGAACCTGCGATGCAGGACCTCGGCAAAGAACTGCTGGAGGACGAAGGATATACCGTACTCCTCGCGAACAACGGCCCCGAGGCCATCGATCTCTTCCGGAAGAGGTTCCGGGAGATCGACCTGGTGATCCTCGATCTCGTCATGCCGAGCATGGACGGAGGTCAGGTCTATGTCGCGCTGAAAGCCATCAACCCCGCTCTCAAAGCATTCTTCTGCACCGGCTTCGTGTCGGACCAGCTCATTGCCAGCCTTCTCCAGGAGGAAAAACTGCAGGTTGTCTCAAAGCCGTTCCGGCCCGATCAATTCCTTCAGACCGTGCGTGAAGTCATCGGCGACTGACCTGCTGCGCAGGTCGGCTCGCCCTCTCACCTACGACACGACCTCACCCCCCCACCCTCTCCATCTGAGCAATATTCGCCAGCCAATTACCGTCAAAAGCGTCCCCGTTGCAGAATAGTCCGCGCTTTTGTTTTCTGCGGGGCTGGCATGCCATTTGTCCTCTTGTGTCCCAACGACGGGGAAACGATTCGCAAAGTGCGCGCGGATCATGAACTCATGGGGGTGTTGATAGTGACTACCGATCAGTGGCAGATGGTATCCGGCAAGAGGATTCTCGTGGTGGAGGACGACGACCTTTTTCGCCGATCCCTGTGCGGCCTGATCCATTCGCTGGGGTATGATGTGATACCGGCGGAAAGTGCTGAAGCGGCGCTCAAGGTGTGCGAGACGACGAGAATCGATCTTGTGCTGACGGATTTCCAGCTGGTCGGGAAAACGGGGATCGACCTGATCGCAGCGTTGCGGAGGACAGGGGTCGATGTCCCGTCGGTCGTCATCTCAGGATATCCGGCGGAAGAAATTCGGGAGCGCTCCCATGGCGTCTCGTATGCTGCGTTCATTCGAAAACCGGCAGAACTCTACCGACTCCAGGATCTTCTCCCTGATCTCCTCGGCGAGGTGTGCTGAGGATCAGGGAAATCCCATTGCCCAGGATCCCTCGATGTTCAAGAAATGCAGCCTGTGCACCTGCGAATGGCCGACGCGCGAAGAGTTCTTGAGTGACCCGGAGAACCACTTCGAGGGGTATGTCTACCTGAAGCGACGGGCGTTGGACGGAATCCCTGTGGAAGGGCTCCTCCTCTTCACACACTGTCATGCACAGTGCGGGACGACCCTCGCGATTGCGGCATCGCGATTTCGCAGCAACGACGAGAACGCGGGGTGATTGATCCACACCAAGTCATGTCGGTATCGGCTTCCACCGACGCATCCGAAAGTCAGACGGTCGAGGAGAAGGCAATATGAGATTCTACCGACGTTCGCAGGGCTCTGGACAGACGTTGCTGATCGAAGAACATCGCCGACGGTGTCCGGAGTGTCGCCATACCCAGTCGGAAGACGGCGATCTACATTATCCGGATTGCAGGTTCTTCCAGCTCGATGACGAGACGAGCGCCGCCGAAGATGACCCTGGTGTATTTCGAGCGCTGTTTTCAGGTGGATTTGATCACGCGAATACAGCCATCTGAGCAATACTGACCAGGGATCTTCCAGGGCCGTGACCAGCGGAAGTCCGGACTTCATTGGGGGGCTGCAAGGAACTCGGTTTCCCTGCTTTGGTCGGGCCCACCCCATTGGTACGCGAATTGCGATTTTTGACGGTGTCCAGGGTGGCGAATGGTCGAAGACGAAATCACGACTATCCGCAACGTTCGTAAAGTCCATGACGAGGAACATCAAGAGGCAAGTATGACTGCACCAGTAGCGGAAGCAGCCCAGGCGGTGGGAGCGGAGGATCTCCTCCAGCTGGTCAGTTTTAAGATCGGCGATGAGGAATTCGGCGTCGACATCCTCAAGGTGCAGGAGATCAACCGCATGCTTGAGGTGACCAGAGTGCCCAACGCGCCCGAGTTTGTGGATGGCGTCATCAATTTGCGCGGGAAAGTGATTCCGATCGTCAATCTCCGGAGACGGTTCGGAATGGCTCGCATCGAACGCAACAAGAACACGCGGATCGTTGTCGTGGAACTTGCGGGGAAGGTTGTCGGGTTCGTCGTGGATGCTGTCCATGAGGTCCTCCGAATCCCCCGGAGCGTCACGGAGCCGCCTCCTTCTCTTGCGGGCAGCGTCAAGGCGGAGTACATCACTGCGGTCGGCAAACTCGAGGATCGGTTGCTGATTCTTCTGGACCTCGAAAAAATTCTCACCGAGGGACAACAGCAGGCGGTCAGTGCTGTGGCGTAACGCTTCCGTCCCGTGGGGCATCGTCAAACCATCCAATCACCCACGTCTACGAACGCGTCCGCGGAATGCGTTCCGCCGCTATGGCCATTGTGGCGCCGTGGACAGTGTGGGGGGAACGCCGGATGAGTCCGGAACCTTAAACGATGAGAATATTACAATCGCGAGGGAGAAATTACTGCACGGAGATCGTAGAACTGCCGGATCACGGCCAGACAGACCGTCATGGTATTGGCATTGGAATGGCAGGAGAATGCAAAAACAGCAAATCCACCCCCGGCGTGCTGGATCCTCCAGGCGGCGGACTGCGAATGATGGTTTAAACAGCGGAGTGACGGCCATGAAGCGGATTTCATTTCTTCTCACCCTTATGATCCTCTTTGCCAGTGCGTTGAGCTTCGGGTACCGGCCGGGTCTTCCTATGTCCGGGGGGGATGATAAGGAAACCGCCTATCTCCCTTTCGCCGATGTCATGCCGGAACCTATCGGTGGGCTCGGCGCAATTGCGAAAAAGATTGTCTATCCGGACCAGGCAAAGACGGCACACATCGAAGGGAAAATCTATCTCGTTGCGTATATCAATGAAAAAGGTGATGTGGACGATGTGAAGATCATCCGGGGGCTGCCGGCCGGTTGTGATGATGCGGCGATTAAGGCAATCAAGGAGACGAAGTTCTCCCCGGGAAAGCAGAACGGCGCGGCCATCAAGGTCCAGCTCTCGATCCCCATCACGTTCAAAATTCAATAGTCCCAACGTTTCATTTTGGGAGACCTCTCCATGTGGTTCAGGAACCGGAAGTTTGTTCGCAAGATCCAGTACGGGTATTTTGCGATCGGCGGCGTCGCGACGGTGATCATCGGCGTGAACCTGTTCTATCTTTCTCAGACCACGAAGACCATCGATCAGGAAATCTTCCAGGTCTATATCCGTTCGAAAGAACAGATCGAGACTATTCACGCGAACCTCCTTGCGGTCCGCAATGTCATGATGAAACTGTCCTCGCGGCAATTCCAATCGAGTTTCAAGGAGCAGGTCGCATCCTATCAGAACGCGCGGAGCGCCATCGATCATGCCCTGGACACCCTGGATACCCTCACGACGCTTCCGGAGGTGAAGCAAGGGCTTGTTGACGTACGGGCGAAATGGAAAAACTACAAGTCGTTTGTCGCCGACCCGATCCTCAGCGCTTCCGTCACAAAGAATTTTGAAATGGCCGCCGATATCGAGAGCACCGATGGGATCAACATCGGGAACGAGATGATGGCGACTTTTGAATCGGCCGACCGGGCCCTCATCGACCGCGCTACCGGTCTGAAAACATCGATGAACCAGCGGATGTCATCGCTGATTGTCCTCTCCCTGATCGGGATGGTCGTCGGCGCGCTGATTTTTGGGATCTGGACGTTCGTGATTGCCCCCCGCCTCGCGAGGCCGATCAAATCGCTCCAGATGGTGATGGGGCAACTGGCGGACGGCGACTACAGCGTCTCCGTGCGAGTCCAGTCCAATGACGAATTTGGCGATCTCGAACGTGCCTTCAGCACGATGACGGAAAACATCAAGGCGCAGGTCAATGCCCTCACCGCGATTGCGGCAGGCAACCTGTCGACCGATATCCGCCGGAGTTCCGACCACGACATGCTGGCGGCCGGGTTGACCGATGTTGTCAACTCCCTGCGCGGGCTTGTGGACGAAACGGGACGATTGACGAAAGCGGCAGTCGACGGACAGCTCTCAGAGCGCGGCAACAGCACTGCGTTCCAGGGTGGGTATCGCGACATCGTCCAGGGGATCAACGATACTCTCGATGCCGTGATCGGCCCGTTGAAGATGGCGGCTTCGTATGTCGACCGCATCAGCAAGGGGGACATCCCGCCGAGAATTACGACCGATGCACGGGGGGATTTCAACGAACTGAAAAACAACCTGAACAAGTGTATCGACGCGGTCAATGCTCTCGTGTCGGATATCTCGCTCCTGTCCACTGCCGGGGTCAAAGGACGTCTCACAGTCCGGGCGGAAGCGTCACGTCACGAGGGTGAATTCCGGACCATCATTGAGGGAATGAACAAAACGCTCGATGCGGTGATCGGCCCATTGAGCATGGCGGCCGGGTACGTTGACCGCATTTCGAAGGGAGAGATCCCACCGGCGATCAAGGAAGAATACGCCGGGGATTTCAACGACCTGAAGAACAGTCTCAACCGCTGCAGCGAGGCGGTGAACAATCTCATTGCGGACACCAGTCAGCTTTCGTCCGCGGCCGTCGAGGGAAATCTCTCGACGAGGGTCGATGCATCGCGACACAACGGAGACTTCCGCAAGATCGTGGAAGGGGTCAATGCTACGATGGACGCCGTCGTCGGCCCGCTGAGTGCCGCGGCCGGCTACGTCGATCGGATCGCGCGGGGAGATATCCCCGAAAAGATCACCGATACCTACTTCGGCGATTTCAACACGCTGATCCTGAACCTGAACACCTGCATCGATGCGGTCAGGCTTCTCGTGGAGGACGCAAAGACGCTCTCCGATGCCGCCATGGAGGGCAAGCTCTCCATGCGTGCCGACGTCGGGCGTCACCAGGGGGACTTCCGGAGGATCGTCGAAGGATTCAACGGTACTCTGGACACCGTGATCAGACCGATTGAAGAAGGGGCGCGTGTCCTCGAAGCCATGGGGAAAGGCGATCTCACCGTCCGTGTGACAACGGAATTCAAAGGAGATCATCGGTTGATCAACGATTCCATCAACCGTGTCGCCGAAAGTCTGTCGCGCGCCCTCGGAGAAGTCTCCGAAGCTGTCAGCGCGACCGCAAGTTCCTCAGGCCAGATCAGTTCCAGCACCGAGGAAATGGCTGCCGGAGCGCAGGAACAAGCGAGCCAGACCGCCGAGGTCGCGGGCGCAATGGAGCTGATGACCCGCACGATCATGGAGAATTCCAAGAGCGCCATGGCGACCGCGGATACGGCGAGGAAGGCCAAAGAGTCCGCCACCCAGGGCGGCGAAGTCGTGAAACAAACAGTTGCCGGGATGCGGCGCATCGCCGACGTCGTCAACACGTCGGCCGGGACCGTCAAAGAGCTCGGACGTTCGAGCGATCAGATCGGCGAGATCATCTCGGTGATCGACGACATCGCCGACCAGACGAATTTGCTCGCCCTGAATGCTGCGATCGAAGCCGCCCGCGCGGGAGACCAGGGACGCGGCTTTGCCGTCGTCGCCGATGAAGTCAGGAAACTCGCAGAGCGGACGGTGAAAGCCACGAAGGAAATCGCCGGCATGATCAAGAAGATCCAGATCGACACGGCGGGAGCGGTGGAATCGATGGACCGCGGGACCCAGGAAGTGGAATCGGGAATCCGGCTCGCCGACAAGGCAGGCCAGTCGCTGGAGGAAATCGTGGGCGTGAGTCAGAAGGTGACGGAGATGGTCCAGCAGATTGCCGAGGCCTCGGAACAGCAATCGTCCTCCGCGGAACAGATTTCAAAGAATATCGAGGCGATCTCCGCAGTGACGAATCAAACCGGCTCGGGCACGCAGCAAATCGCGCGGGCGGCGGAAGATCTCAACCGTCTGACGGAAAATCTGAAGGATCTGGTCGGCCATTTCAAAGTCCCCGGGCAGCGCGGGAACGATCATTCCAGCAGCATGTCGCGTGAAGAAAAAGGATCGATTGCGGCGACAGCAAACGGGAGGCTTGTCCGGCATCAGTAGCGCCGGGGCCGAAGGAAGAAGCACGAATGAAGATCCTTGTTGCCGAAGACGATGCAGCAAGCCTGCTCGTACTCAAACATCTTCTCCGGAACGCCGGCCATCTGACTCACGAGGTACAGACCGGGCTCCAGGCGTGGGAAGAAATTCGTTCGGGTAACTATGATGCCCTCCTGACGGACTGGATGATGCCGGAGATGGACGGCATCGAGTTGATCTCAAGGATTCGCCAGCAAATCACCCGTCCCATGCTCATCGTGCTCATCACGGCGATCGGATCGTCGGATGCGCGGGAGCGTGCTCTGGAGGTCGGGGCGGACGAATTTATCAGCAAACCGTACAGGCCCGAAGAGGTGATGGACGCCCTTGAACGCGGTTTCGGGCGTCTCTCCATCAGCCGCCAGGTGGCGGTGTCGCCGATACTGTTCCCGGCGCGAAGCGCTCCGCCCATCGGCGTCGGCATCGCCGCCAGCACGGGCGGACCTCCGGCTGTCCGTGCGGTGATCAAAGCGTTGGATCTCCTGCCTGATGTCGCCGTGTTTGTGGTTCTGCACGGCCCTGCCTGGATGCTCCAGTCCTATTCCGAACGGTTGGCCGAAGTGACCGGCGCGAAGGTGTTCCTTGGCGAAGAGGGGATGCCTGTTCGCTCGGGATGCATCTACTTTGCTCCCGGCGGGAGTCACATGGAGGTCAGCGGGGATGTGACCCATTTGATGCTCAACCAAAACCCTCCGGAAAATTATGTCCGCCCGGCGGCCGATCCACTGTTTCGCAGTCTCGCGCGTGCATTCCGTGAACGGTGCATCGGCGTGGTGATGACAGGGATGGGGCAGGACGGCACAGTCGGGTCCGGCTACATTCGCGCTTCGGGCGGTTATGTGATTGCACAGGACCCCGCGACAGCGGTCCTCCCATCGATGCCACAGTCGGCAATTATGGTGCGGGTCGTGAATGAGGTCCGTCCCCTTGAGGACATTGCTCACGCAGTCGCGACAAAGGCAAGACTCCTGCTTCAGAGCAGAGCGGAGAGTACCGACTTCGTTTCCGTTCTTCGAGACTTCTGACCCTTCTCTCTCCGCATAAAGGCGGAAAATATGTTCCCTCCTCCATCTGGCTAATGTTAGCCAACTCGAATGATCTCCGGTCTTTCTGTTTCCTCGAAGACATCGAACAGGAGAGAAAAATCATCATTATCAGTCGAATTACTTGGCACACGATTGGCGAATAGAAGTCACGCGTGATGCTGCCTCCCTTATCCATTGGGCGGCTTGATGGATCCCAGGAACGAGCGATTTCATGGCCGATACCAGAATTCTGGTCGTTGAAGACGAAAAAATTGTCGCCGCTGACCTGCAGCAGCGACTGAGGAGTTTCGGGTACGTCGTTGTAGGAATCGCCTCCACCGGTCAAGCGGCGATTCAGGCAACGCACGAGCTTTGCCCCGAACTTATCCTGATGGACATTACGCTGAAGGGGGACATGGATGGCATTCAGACGGCGGAGACGATTCGGAAAGACCAGGACATCCCGGTTGTCTACGTCACCGCCCATGCCGACAGCAAGACACTTGAACGCGCTAAAATCACCAGCCCGTTCGGCTATATTCTCAAGCCATTCGAAGAACGTGACCTTTACACCACCATTGAGATGGCGGTGTACAAGCACGCGACGGACCGACGGCTTCAACAGAGCGAGCGTCTGCTGTCGACGACCCTCCGGAGTATCGCGGACGGTGTCATCACAATCGACGAGCAGTCGCGTGTATCGTACATGAACCCGGTTGCTGAACAGATGACGGGGTGGAAGCAGGCCGAGGCACTCGGGAAGGAACTGAGCGACGTCTGCCGGCTTGTTCCCTTCACCGCCGGCGGGTCCGTGGCATCATCCGACGTAACGGAAAACGATCACGAGGGTGCAGGGCATCGGTGGAGCGCGCTTCTCGCAAAAGGCGGAGAGCAGACGATTGTTGAACAGACAACAGCGTCAATGCAGGCGGAAGACGGTGGTCGGATGGGCGTTGTCGTCATTCTCCGGGATGTGACGGAACGGTCGCAGTCCGAGTCGCTCCTTCGGGCGGTTGAAGAACGGTTCAAGAGGGTTTTTGAAAATGCCAACGCCGGAATGGCACTCATCGGGACAGACCATCGCTTTCTCCAGGTGAACGGCGCGCTGTGCGATATCCTCGGGTATGCGAAGGAAGAGATCGTCGGCAGGCGCGCCCATGAGTTCATGCCCCCCGCGGACGTGGAGTCGAGTCTCGCAATCTCGTCCGCGATGCTTCGTGGGGAGTTATCGCATCAGCGGATGGAACGAAGCTACGTTCATAAATCGGGTCGGGACGTCAGAGTCCTTCTCAGCCTCACGCTTCTCCGGGACCCCTCCGGAGCGCCCGAATATTTCATCTCCATGATGCTCGATGTTACGGAGCAACGGATTACGGAGGAAGAACTGAAGGTGCAGGAAGCCTTCTTCCAGCGGTTGTTCGGCAGCCTGCCCGAGGGGGTGGTGATTGTCGATCAGCATGACGGCGTCATCGACGCGAACGGGAAATTCCTCGAGATGTTCAGGTACGGAGCGGATGAAGTAAAGGGGAGGACGCTGGACGAGCTTGTTGTTCCGGACGAGTACCGTGCGGAGTCGCAACATCTTGCAGACCAGGCCCTCCGTGATAATTCGGTCCAGGTCGACACATTGCGCAGGCGGAAGGACGGCACGAACATCTATGTCTCCGCCGTGGCAGCGCCCATCAAGCTCGCGGGGGAACAACTGGGCCTGTTCGCAATCTACCGGGACATCACCGACCGGAAACGGGCGGAGGAAAGCCTGGCGCGGGAACGGACGCTTCTCCGGACGCTGATCGATGCGTTGCCGGATTTTATCTTTGTCAAGGACACCGACTGTCGCTTTGTCCTCGCGAATGCCGCAGAGCTTCAACGCCTGGGCGAAAAGAATCAGGAGAATGTTGTCGGAAAAGAAGAAGACAACTATCTGCCGTCGATCGAGACCAGGATGAAGCGTCGGGCGGAAGAGCAGGTCCTCTCGTCAGGCGTTCCCGATATCAACAGGGAAGAACACATCCACGACTGCAATGGCGTCGTCCGGTGGGTCCAGACGACAAGGGTACCGCTTCGCGACATCCAGGGCTCGGTGATCGGTCTCGTTGGCGTGAGCCATGATATCTCGGCGCGCAGGCAGGCCGAGCGCGACGTTCAGGAAAGCGCGGAACGGCTGGAGAAGATCATCGAGACCGTGGATGAAGGGATCACGGTGAGCGATCTCCAAGAACACTATGAGATCTTCAATTCCAAGATGGAGGAGATCACCGGATACAGTGGAACGGAATTGAACGATATGACGGATGCGGCGGCGCGACTGTACCGGGACCGGGATCAGGTGGCCAGGATCTCCGCGCACCGGCGCGAAGCCTGGGAAACCGGTCGTACGGATGAAGTCGAACTGATCATCACGACGAAAGCGGGCAAGGACAAAACAGTCCTCGTCTCGACCTCCCTGGTCAAGTACAAGAACCAGCAAATGCTCCTCAGCGCCTGGAGAGACATTACGAGCAGGAAAATGGCCGAACAGGAAATGGCACGCTATGCCGAAGAGCTCCTGCAGGCGAAATCCAGTGCCGAGGCACAAGCCGAAATCCTGGCAAATCAGACCCGCGACCTCGAAGAAGCTCGGGAACAGGCGCTCGAAGCGTCCAGATTGAAGTCTGAGTTCGTGGCCAACATGAGCCATGAGATTCGTACGCCGATGAACGGTGTGATCGGGATGACTGGGCTGCTGCTGGACACGCCGTTGACGGCCGGAACAACAGGAATACGCGGAGATCATCAGGACGAGCGGGGAGTCGCTGCTGACGATCATCAACGATATTCTCGATTTTTCAAAGATCGAAGCGGGCAAACTGACGCTCGAAGTCATTGACTTCAATATCCGGGGCGTCATCGACGAGGCCGTTGACATGCTCGCGCAACGGGCAAGCGAGAAGCGCCTTGAATTTGTGAGTTTCGTGACGGAAGACGTCCCGGTCTACCTTCGCGGCGACCCGGGCAGGACGCGCCAGGTGATCGTCAACCTGCTCAACAATGCCATCAAGTTCACAGAGAAAGGCGAGGTCAGCCTGACGGTTTCGGTGGAGATGGAGACCGACACGTCGACGATGGTCCGGTTCCGCGTCAAAGACACGGGGATCGGCATTGCTCCCGAACGCGCCAACCGTCTCTTCAAGCCGTTTTCTCAGGCCGATGGGTCCACCACACGGAAGTATGGCGGCACCGGACTCGGGCTGACGATTTCGAAGCAACTGGTTGAGATGATGGGAGGAAAGATCGGCGTCGAAAGTCAGCCTGGTGTGGGAAGCGAATTCTGGTTCACGGCCATCATGAAGAAATCGCCGATGCACCCGCCGGTCACGCTGGAGGCCTCACACCTCGTTGGCGTGAAAATTCTCATCGTGGACGACAACAGCACGAACCGGATCATTCTTTCGCATCACACGGAGAGCTGGGGGATGCTTCCGACCGCTGTCGGCTCCGGCAGCGACGCAATTGATCTCCTGCAACGCGCCGCGCGCGGGAACGAACCGTTCCAAATTGCGCTGGTCGATATGCAGCTGCCCGATACCGACGGTTATACGCTGACCCAGACAATCAAGTCGCTGCCGTTGACCGCCTCGACTGTCGTCCTCATGCTTACCTCGTTGGGGAACGGCTCCGGCTGGTCCTCCATTAACGGCCTTGCCGGGTGCCTTACGAAACCCGTCAAGGAAGGGACGCTCCATGATACGCTCCTCAGGCTGTTTGCCCGGGAGCCGTCAGTGGCCGAAAAGGGTGAGGGGAGCGGCGGGCAGGCACCGGTCGTGCCGACGCGCACAACACGCATTCTCATTGCGGAAGACAACCCGATCAACCAGCGTGTCGCGCTGCGCATGCTCCAGAAGATCGGATATCGTGCGAACATCGCTTCCAATGGGAAGGAAGCCGTTGACGCCGTGAAGGGTCTCCATTACGACATCGTCCTGATGGACTGCAACATGCCGGAGATGGATGGATTCGCGGCGACAGCAGAAATCAGATCGTGGGAGGGTGAAAATCGTCGGACGGTCATCATCGCCATGACGGCGAATGCCCTGCAAGGCGACCGCGACAAGGCCCTTGCAGCAGGGATGGATGATTATATTGCCAAACCTGTGAACCAAAAGGATCTTTACGCCATGCTTGAACACTGGTCTTCCACTATTCCTCCTCACGAGGAGGAACCTCTTGATTCGCCTCCTTCGCCCGTCGATCATCAGCCGGCAGAGGAAGTCGTCCTGAGCACTGACAGGCTCAAGGAACTCGAAAGTCTGATGGACGGGGAAGACCCGGCCTGGCTGCGGGGGCTGATCGAGCAGTATCTCGAGGATACGGCCCTCCGGCTTCGTGACCTTCGCAAAGCACTTGACGAGAGCGATGCACAGAAGCTGGGGAAGACTGCCCATGTGCTGAAGGGGAGCAGCAATAATATCGGCGCGGTGCTCATGGTTGATGTCATGCAGCGGCTCCAGCGACTCGGCGAAAACGGCTCACTGGAAGGGGCGGAAGCGCTGGTCACTGAAGCGGAACGGTTGTTCGTAACGGTGAAGTCGGAATTCGAACTCCAGTATCTGACACAGGAGAATTCCCGGTGAAAGTATTGATTGCCGAAGACGATCCGGTATCCAGTCTCGTGTTGAGCTCTAAGCTGAAGAAGCTGGGGTACGAGGTGGTCGTAACGGAGAACGGCAGGGACGCCTGGTTCGCGTATCAGCGCGAGGGGCCGCGGATCGTCATTACCGACTGGATGATGCCGATCATCGACGGCCTGGAATTGTGCCGGATGATCCGTGCCGACAACCGCGATCAGTATACCTATATCATTATGCTCACCGCGCTCGGCGGAAAGGGGAGCTACCTCGAGGGAATGAATGCCGGGGCGGACGATTTTGTTACCAAGCCGTTCGACATGGAAGGACTCAAGGCCCGGCTGTCCGTCGCGGAACGCGTTCTCCGGCTGCAATCAGAAGTCAGTCAGCTCGAAGGCCTGCTCCCGATCTGTTCCTTCTGCAAGAAAATTCGGGACTCCAACAACGTTTGGCATGCCGTCGAAACGTATGTGGAGGACAGAACAGAAACTGCATTTGAACACGCGCTCTGCCCGGAATGTGCCAAGGCGGAAGCGCTCAATTCTCATTCCTCGTAGGATTGTCCATGGCCATCATCAACATCGAAAATGTTTCTCCGGGAATGGTCCTCGCAAGTGATGTGAAGGACCGGGCAGGGAGGGTGCTGCTCGCCGCCGGGAAGGAAGTCAGCGAAAAATCCATCCGGATCTTCAAGATGTGGGGGGTGACGGACGCAGACATCCTCGGGGTGGAACAGGATGAGATCGCTGCGCGTGCCGCGTCAGCCATCAAACCCGAAGTGCTCCGCGCCGCCGACCTTCGGGCGCGGGAACTGTTCTATCATTGTGACACCGAGCATTTGGTCATCAAAGAACTCATTCGACTTGTCGCACTGCGTCTCGCACGCAAGATGGAGGAAACCAATGGTAGCAGTGGCCAGCCCGCGTGACTTGCTCCGCGGTTATGTCGAAATCTCATCGCTTCCGATGATCCATCTTCGCCTCGACGAAGCGATCAACAACCCGCGAAAGTCGATGGCGGATATCGCAAAGATCATTCGTGAAGACCCGGGGCTCACCGCACGGCTGTTGAGAATCGTCAACAGCGCGTTCTACAACTTCCCGTCGCGGGTCGAGACGATTTCCCAGGCGGTCACGATCATCGGGACACAGCAACTCGGTGCCCTTGCGCTCGCGACATCGGTGATGCAGCTGTTCAAGGGGCTCCCCGAAGGCTTCGTGAGCATGGATTCGTTCTGGCGGCACAGCGTCGGATGCGGGCTCGCTGCGCGTGTGCTGGCGACCCTCAGACGCGAGACCAATGCCGAACGCCACTTTGTCGCCGGCGTCCTTCACGATATCGGTCGGCTGGTGATGTTCACGAAGGCCGTGGATGTGTCCCGGGAGGCGTTGACCGGCGCGCGCGACGGAAAAAAACTCTTGTATGATGCGGAGCGCGAAACATTTGGGTTTACCCATGCCGTCGTGGGGGGAGTACTCCTCCAAACGTGGAAACTCCCTGCCAGCCTCGAGGAAGTGGTGATGTTTCATCACAACCCGAAAGCGGCGACGAAATATCCCGTCGAAGCGGCCGTCATCCATGTCGCGGACATCATCGCCCACGCCATGGAGCTCGGCGGAAATGGGGAGCAGTATGTGCCGCCGTTGGACGGCGAGGCCTGGGACAAGCTTGGGCTTCCGGCGAGCGCATTGTTGACCGTTATGGAACAAGTCGAACGACAATTTGTTGACGCAGTTCAAATCATCCTGTAACATACCGAGCGAAACGGCTGCGTGGCATGAACGACTTTACCGATCTCCATGACCGTCTCCGCCAGGCGGAACAACGGGCGCGACATTTCGAGACCGTGAACCGATGGGTTCTCGACTCGCTCGAATTCATCGCCTCTCTGGGAGACTTCCAGACAAGCCAAACATCCGGACTTGAAACGGGGGGGATACTTGAAGCGACGCGCAACAATCTGCGCAGGCTGATCGATTTCCGGACCGTGGCGTTTCTCCTCGTCGATGAGGATAGCCTCAACTTCGATCTGAAGGAATTTGATCCTCCGGGGGACCGGGAGCTCATCCAGAAGGAGATCGATTATCAGATCAACGAGGGGATGTTCGCCTGGGCCCTCAATCAGTCGAGGGCCGTTCTCGTTCCTTCGAAACATCTCGGCAAAACAGCCGTTCTCCACAGCCTTGCCACCCGGTCGAAAGTCATCGGGATGTTCGTCGGCGTTCTTCCCGAGAGTTCAAGCGAAAGCAGCGACCACCTGCTCAATCTGGTGTCGATCGTCCTTTTCAATTGTGCTCACGCTCTGGAGAGCGCGCTCCTGCACCAGCAGTTGAACGATTACAACAAGCACCTTGAAGAAGCGATCGAGAAGCGGACCCACGAATTGCGGGAAGCGCTGGAGCAAGCCCAGGTTGCGAACGTGGCAAAGAGGCATTTCGTCGCCAATATGAGCCATGAAATCCGCACGCCCATGAACGGGATCATGGGCCTGGTCGATCTGTTGATCGATTCGGATCCAACCGAGGAACAGCAGAAATACCTTGGGATCATGCAGACGAGCTGCAACGCCCTCATGACCGTGATCAACGACATTCTTGATTTCTCGAAGATCGAGGCCGGCAAAATGTCGCTGGTGATTGCGCCGCTGTCGATCCGTGAAGTGGTGATGCAAAGCATCCAGCTCTTCCAGTCAAAGGCCCAGGAAAAGGGGTTGTCGCTGGCGTTCGACATTGATCCGGACATCCCGCGCGAAGTCGGCGGCGATTCCGTCCGCGTGACCCAGATCCTTACCAACCTCGTGGGGAACGCCATCAAGTTCACCCATCAGGGCGGGATCTCCGTGCTCACGAGGCGGGAGCCGGCCGCCAACGGCGAAGTGAAGGTCCGGTTTGAAGTGAGCGACACCGGCATCGGTATTGGAGCCGAAATCGTCTCGGCATTGTTCCGACCGTTCTCGCAGGGGGATGGATCCACGACGCGGAAATATGGCGGCACCGGCCTGGGGCTGACGATTTCAAAACAGCTGACGGAAATGATGGGTGGCACCATCGGCGTCGAAAGCGCTCCGGGAAAAGGGAGCACCTTCTGGTTTACCGCCCTGTTCAAGGAGCTTGCAGCTTCGGAACAATTGACAGCCGCCGAACCCGTCGTGGCCCGCAGCGAGGCCCCTCTTCCCCGAATGTCTATTCTGGTCATCGAGGACAATGAAGCCAATCGCCTCGTCGCGTCGGTCATGCTTGAACGGCTCGGGCAAACGGTGGAGTTTGCGGTCAATGGCGCCGAAGGCGTCGAGATATTCCAGCGGAAGAAGTTCGACCTGATCCTGATGGACTGCCAGATGCCGGTGATGGACGGCTATGAAGCAACCCGGCGGATCCGCGAATGCGAGGCCTCGCGACCGGGCCGGACGCCGATCATCGCCATGACCGCGAGTGCGCTCCAGGAAGAGCGTGACCTTTGCCTCAAGTCCGGGATGGACGGGTTCGTTCCCAAGCCGATCCTCCTGGAAGACCTCCGGAGAATGCTCGAGGTCTGGACCATCCGGTGGCAAACCGCACGGACGATTAGCGAACAGCGGAAGCACGAAGATCCGGAGACGCTGCCATGCCTCGATCGCGAGAGGGTGGATGAGCTGCTGCGCCTCACGGCGCGATCGACGACGAATCTGTGGGACCGGCTCGTGCAGAACTTCGTATCCGAAGTGCCGACGCGTCTCGAGAAAATGCGGCTGTCGGTCGAGAAAGAGGATGTGGAGGAATTCCATACGCTCGTCCATTCCCTTGCGGGAATCTGCGGGAACATCGGCGCGATGCGCATGGCGGCGCTGGCCCGGTTGATGCAGTCGCCGATCCGGCTCCCCGATCCGAACGAGCATCTTGTCGAGAGGATGCTGGGGGAATTTGACTCGGTAAAAACAGAGCTGATGCACACCACGATCACATCTGTGGAAAGAACGTCATGAATATCCTGTTGGCCGAGGATGACTCAACGTCGCGGGAAATTCTCGCCACGCAACTGACGCGTCTCGGGCACGCGGTGGAGGGGTACATCGACGGTGAGACGGCATGGACCGGATTCCAGGAGAGGAAGCCCGATCTCGTGATTACCGACTGGATTATGCCGGGGATCGACGGACTGGAATTGTGCCGCCGCATTCGCAGTGCCCATATGGCGTCCTACACGTACATCATCATCCTTACCGCGATGGACAGGAAAGTCGGCTATATCGACGGCATGAGTTCCGGGGCCGACGACTTCGTCACCAAGCCGTGTGATATCGTGGAGTTGACTGTCCGTCTGCGTGTTGCGGAACGGATCCTTGCCCTCCAGACGCATGTCAATCGACTCGAAGGGTTGCTCCCGATTTGCCCCCGCTGTAAACGGATTCACACGAAGACGCAGAGCTGGGAGCCGGTCGAAGCGTATTTCTCCAAGCGGACGGAAGCCCAGTTTTCCCATGGCATTTGCCCTGAGTGTTATGAGACGCAAATGAAGCCGCAGCTTGAAATGATCAGAAGACGCCGAGGTTGAGAATGGAAGACCGTGCAACTGTTGCGGCGGTGAATCTCATTCACATCACCGTCGACCACAACAAACTCCGGGCGACAGCGGTATTCAGCGGGGAGACGGCCGGATTCGCTCCGGAACTGGTTGCCGAGGCGCTTGCGTCTTCGGGTGTCGTCCACGGGATCCGTCACGAACATTTTCCGGAGGTCGGCGAGCAGGTCGGACGCCCCATCGTAGTGGCGGAAGGGACACCGGCCTCACAGGGCCGGGGAGGATGGGTGGAGTGTCTTGTCCATCCCACGCCGCCGGCGTCGGCAAAGGACGGGGACAACACAAGAATGGTGTTCAACGTCCTGAACGTGCGCCAAGGAGAGCCGGTCGCGCTGGTCCATGAACCGGAGGTCGGCGCGGACGGCACGACGGTGACGGGGGAGACGATCCCCGGCCGGCGCGGTGCACCGGCTGCGACAACCCCCGGGTCGGGAGTGGCCATGGATGCCGGGTGCCCGGGACGGTACCTCGCGACGCGCGACGGCAATGCGATCGTCGACCCGAAGGGCGCCATCGATGTCCGCGATACGATCGAATTTGCAGGGAACCTCGACATCACCATGGGGGACATCAACTTTGTCGGATCCCTGATCGTTCGGGGCGACATCCATGGTGATCTCGTCATCAGCGTGGGGAAGAATCTCACCGTCATGGGCGATGTGGACGATGCGGTCATCGAAGCGGGAGGAGACGTCATCCTCAAGAACGGGTTCATGGGGCGGGGAACCGGGAGCATCACTGCCGGCGGCACGGTAAAGATCCAGCATGTGAGAAATCAACGCGTGTGTGCCGGCAACGAAGTCCATATCGAGCGCGAATCCGTCAACGGGATCATCACCGCCAAACGGAAAATCGTCGCGCCACGAGCGGTGATCGCCGGCGGAGCTCTCGAAGCCGATGAGCTTGTGGATGTCGGCATGCTCGGCAGGGTCGAAGGCGGCCAGGTCAAAGTGCGGGTCGGGCGTCGCGGCAAAATCCTTGAACGGCTCGCATCCATCGAACGGGACCTCCGCCAGTCGGAGAAGAATCTTCTCGATGTCAAAGACGCCGTCTACAAACTGGTCCGGCTAAAAATCGACTCCGGTTCCCTCCCGGAGGAAAAAGAGAAGATGCTGGTCCGACTGCAGGAGACCCAGCGGCAGATTCCGGCGATGCGCGAAGCCCTCCTTCGCGAGCAGGCCGCGTTGACCGAGGAAGTGCACCGGGTATCGGATGCGAAGCTTGTTGTGCATGAGACCGTGTCGGATAACGTCTTCATCGACGTCAATGGGGCAAAGAAGCTGACGGACACCGTGGTCAAGGGGGTCGTCTACGTCGAACGCAACGGAGAACTTACCGCAACAGGGCTGTAGCCCCGGCCGGAGGGAATGCACATGACGGAAGACATACGCAAACAGATCGCCATACTCCTGGCCGACGCCGATCCCGATGCCCGACGGAGCGCAGCAGAAGCGCTGGTCTCGACCGGGAACCTCGGAGTTGTCGTCCCTCTGGCGTCTGCGTTGCAGGATGAAAACAAGGGTGTGCGCGATGCGGCTTCACGATCGCTGCAGACGATCGGCGGGATCAACGTTGCCCGTGCCATCGTCGAATACATCGGCAATGAAAACATCGTAACGCGGAATCTGGCCGCCGGGCTTCTCGTCACACTCGGCGACACGGCCATCCCGGCCATCCTTCCGTACCTGAGCGACGGAAGTCCGGACGTGCGGAAGTTTGCCGTCGACATCCTTGGTCACATGGGAGGGGAGAGCCCCGCCTCGGCGATGATCCCGCTGCTTGATGATCCGGATGAAAATGTCGTCGTCTCCGCCGTTGAGGCCCTCGGGAATATGCAATCCGCGGCGGCATTACCGGAGTTGTATCGAACATTTGACCGCCACGCATACGCGAAGGCGGCGGTCGCGGAGGCTGTCGGCAAAATCGGCGACCCCTCGTCATGCGAATTTCTGCAGCACTGCCTGCCGGACGTGTTGGGGTCGGCCGGACAGGACCCCGCCACGGCTTTTGCCGTCATCGAGGCAATCGGTGCGCTTGGAGGGGATCAGACGTGGGAGCTCCTGCACCGCAATATCGCGACGGTGAAAGGAAGGCTGCGATCCGTGCTGCTCCACGGGCTTGTCCAGATCGCCCTGCGGACGAACCGGAGCCTCAGGTTCTCCTGTGACATGCTCCCGGAGTTTCTTGTCGCCATCAAGGACGCGGACGGGGCAGTCCGCCTGAGCGCAGCGAAGGCGCTGGCAGAGTGCCACGCCCCGGAAGTCACGCTCGCCCTCATCGACGCCCTGGAGCGGTCGCCGGAACTTGAGGGCTGGCTCATGGATGTGCTCCCGGGTCGCCCTGACACATTCTCTCTCACCATTCAATACCTCGAAGATCACCGGACCGGCACTGTGAAGCGCGCCATCGCGTTGCTCGGCCGGATCGTCAGCGATATGGCGAGGCTGATCATGCACGTCGATGTGGACGAGAACCTCGAGCGAATGATCGGGCGCGCATTCATTCTCATCGCGGACCGCTGGGCCTCGGCCGACGAAGAGACGCGCGTGATGATCGTGGACGTGCTTTTCAGGCTGGACGGCGACAATGCGGTGGAGTTTCTTGACGCGATCATGAACGATCCGGATCCATGGTTGCGGATGCACGTCTTGGAAATCATCGCGGCCATTGCGGATCCCCGCGCACCGGAGTTCATCACAGGCTTCTTGCAGGACGACGATGTCATGGTTCGAGAGGTTGCGGCAGGGAAACTCCAATCGCGCGGTTATGCCGTCGACGTCCCGGGGGCCGAGGTCTAGATGAACGGAATGCTGGAGATGAAGCGTTGACCATACCGACAATTGTCATCCCCGCAATTCCGCGCGCGGTCCCTTCGACAGGCGTGAAGATGAGCGACGAAGAATTCCGCCTGATCAGGGAATTCATCTACCAACAGTGCGGCATATTCTTTCCGGACAACAAGAAGTATCTCCTTGAAGGAAGGGTTGGGAAACGACTGCAGGTCCTGAACCTTGCGAACTTCGACGCGTACCTTCAACTGCTCAAATATGGCGCGCGCAGGCAGGACGAGATGCGATTCTTCTTCGAAGCGATCACCATCAACGAAACATTCTTCTTTCGGAACGAGCCGCAATTCGAGGCGTTCGAGCAGACCCTCGTCCCCTCCGTCCTCCAGTCGAGAGGTTCCTCGACCGGCAAGTTGCGGATCTGGAGCGCCGCCAGTTCGTCCGGCGAAGAGGCGTATACTCTTGGAATGCTCTTCCTCGAGAAGATGCGGCCGCGGTATCCCGGTTTGGAGATCGAGATCGTCGGGACGGACATCAATCAGGCGGTTATCGAGACGGCGCGCAAGGGCGTCTACCGGGACTATTCCATCCGGAACATGCCCAAGTACTACCTCGAGAAATACTTCACGGCGGAAGACTCGCGGTACCATTTGCGTGACGAAGTGAAGCGGCTCGTGCGGTTTGAAAATATGAACCTGTACGACAGGGGACGGATGAGGATGATGTCGAACTTCGACATCATCTTTTGCTGCAACGTGCTGATCTATTTCGATGCGCAATCGAAAATTCAGGTTGTCTCGAATCTCTACGATAGTTTGCGCCGGGGCGGATTTCTCTTTATCGGGTATGCTGAATCGCTCCATGGCATCTCTTCGGCGTTCAAACTGATCAATTTTGCCAAGACCGTTGCCTACAAGAAGGAGTAACGACGATGGACAAGGTCATTCTCATCGTTGACGATTCGGCCACTGTCCGGAAGTTTGTAGCCGTGTCCCTGAGCATGCAGGGTTTCACGGTGCTGTCGGCGTGCGACGGGATGGATGCGCTGGAAAAGCTGCCGCGGGAGAACGTTGATCTCGTGATCACGGACTTGAATATGCCGAATATGGACGGGTTTGAATTCATCCGGGCCCTCCGCGACATCCCGGCCTATCACGAACTTCCTGTCATCATATTGTCTTCGCTTGCGGACAATCTGAGCAAAGAAGCCGGCGCGCGACTGGGCGTGAGCTCCTACGTCGTAAAGCCGTTTAGTTTAGAGAAAATCCAATATGAGGTCTCAAAATACCTCAGCTGGACGGAGTAACGTACAGCCAGGCACCATAATGGAAACGGAGTAACCTATGGCTTCTGTCAAATTCCTGGTCGTGGATGATTCCCTGACGATGCGGAGGATTGTCGTAAACACGCTGAAAAGCATCGGATTTGATAGCGTGGTGGAGGCGACCGATGGCAAAGATGCCATGGCGAAGCTTCTCAGCGAGGGCGCGGACTTCCTCATTACGGACTGGAACATGCCCGAAATGAACGGTCTGGAGCTTACACGCTGGGTGCGCGCGACAAACCCGTTCGCGGAAATGCCCATCCTGATGGTCACGACGCGGGGAAACAAGGAGGATGTCATCGAGGCAATGAAAGTGCACGTCAACAACTACATCGTGAAACCTTTTACGGCGCAGGGTCTGAAAGAGAAGATCGACCTTGTCCTCAAAACGGTCGAAACGAAATCCTAACCATCGGCTCGTCTTAAACAGGTAGGCAGACGATTATGCGAACAGAAGACCTGAAGGAAGTCTTTGCCAGGGCCGATGAATCGCTCCGGACGCTCGATGCAATGCCGCAGTCGCAGCACTTCTTCCGCGATATTCTGGAGTTTGTGCGGGATATCGTGCCGGTGATTGCGGAGCTTCAGACATCCATCGAACAAACGTCTGAGAAACTTCCGACGGCGTCGCGACAGCTTGACAACGTCACGGCCGCCAACGAAATGGCATCGACGCAGATTCTCGACATCGTAGAACGAATGATCAACCGGATCGATGCCGTCCAGGCGTGGCTCCGGACACGTTCGCAGAATGTCGGCGGCACTGTCCCGGCGATGAACGACGTGGTCGCGCGCATCCGGGCGAACCACCCCGGCGACCCGGACAGCAGGCACCTTGCAACCCTCTGGGAGCAGACGGTGCGCACGCTGGCCGCCGAAGAACCATTCGCGACGCATATCGCCAGCCTCGAGACCATCAAGGCGGACTGCACGAGTATCATGATCGCCCTGCAGGTGCAGGACATCACGGCGCAGCAAATCGCGGCCGTCAACAAAATGATGCAGTCGGTCGACCAGGGATTGACCGCGCTGCTCCTGCACCTCCGCGGGGAGGAATGCGGCGGGACGGGAGAGGGGTATGCGCATCATCACGTCGATATTGTGTTCGATCCGACGGCAACATACGATACGTCGAAGGGGCGGCAGCAGCAGGCGGACGCGATCGTCACCGGGCTGCATCAGCACAAGGACGCACCAGGCCACTGAGACACGGGGTCACCCCCGGCAACGGTACTTTGACGCGAGGAACGTTCATGTCAGACCCGACAGCACCCCGATCCTCCCCGACAGGCTTCCAGGCCCAAGGGATCAGCGACGGCCTCCTCAGCAAATTCGTCTATGCGGTGTCAGGGATGCTCCCTGCCCTCGAAACGATCAAGACGACAATCGAGGACAGTTCAAAAAAGATTCCGAAAGTGTCGACACAGTTGAGCAACGTCACACAGGCCACTGAATCGGCGACGGTGGAAATCCTCAACGTTCTCGACACCATCTCGCAAAATGTCGACGCCGCAGAAGCCGGTCTGAAAACACTCGGAAGCCTGCTGCCCAATCCCGCCACGCCGGTCTCGGAAGTCATGACGTCGATCTCCCGATCGCTCGCGGCCACGAAGGAGAAGTCGATGAGCATCGCGATGGCGCTGCAGGTGCAGGACATCACCAGCCAGCAAATCGCCGGCGTCAGTCATATGATTGAATCGGTCCGGACGGAACTGATCCGCATCCTTGACCAGTTCGGCGGGGGTCCGACAGCTCCGTCGAATGTTCCCGTGGCACAGCCGATGCATTTCGATACAGAGGCGGAATATTCGGCGTCGACCCAACGCCAGGACCAGGCTGATATCATCATCAAACAATGGACGTCGGAACACCATGAGTGAAAATGACAGTGCGGCGCAGGGCGAGAAGCCGTTTCCCGCTTTCGACAATGAAATGGCGGAAATCCTCGAGAGCTTCATCGTCGAGACACGGGAAATTCTCGACAATCTCGCCCAGGACCTGTTGACCCTCGAAAAAGGTACCGCGACGCCCGAGCTCCTGAACTCCATTTTCCGAGCCGTGCACACGGTCAAAGGAACGTCGTCCTTTCTCGGACTGGAGCAGATGACCGAGCTGGCCCACAGCTTCGAAGACGTTCTGAACAAGCTGCGTCGTGGAGAGCTGGTGGTCACGCCGGAGAAAATGGACGTGATTCTTGTCGCATACGACCTGCTCAAAGAACTCATGGCAAAGATCGAAGCCAGGGACAGCAGACGGGTCGATCTGCAGCCGATCGTGTCACGCTTGAAAGGGATCGCCTCGAGCGCGCAATCCGGGACCAAAGAGCCGGTAAAGCCGAAGGCGAGTGCTCCGCCGCCTCCCCCGCAGCAGGCCATTACACCACCGAAGGTGGAGAGCGCTCCTCCAGTCGCTCCCGCGCCGGAACCACCCGTCCCGAAGCAACCGGAAGGTGCGGAAGAAAAGAAAGGACAATCGTCCGGCGCAGCGCCTGCAAAGGGCGGCGCCGACTCCACGATCCGCGTCGATGTGTCCCGGCTCGACACACTCATGAATCTTGTCGGAGAACTGGTCCTGGGAAGGAACCGGCTGACGCAAATCGCCAATACGGTCGCGCAGGAGCATGAAGATCTGCCGGTCGCAAAAGGGCTTCTGGATACGAGCTCGCAGATCGATTTCATTACGACCGAGCTTCAGATGGCGGTGATGAAGACCCGCATGGTCCCGATCGCGAAAGTCTTTAACAAGATCCCGCGTCTCGTCCGTGACCTGTGCCGCGAAACCGGCAAGGAGATCGACCTGATCATGGACGGGGAGGAAACGGAGCTGGACAAGACCATCATTGAAGAGCTGAGCGATCCGCTCGTCCACATCATTCGGAACGCCGCTGATCACGGCGTCGAAACCCCTGCGGAACGCATTGCAGCGGGGAAACCCGCGAAAGGGATGGTCAGAGTTGCTGCCGAGCACGCGGGGAACCACATCGTCATTTCGATCGAAGATGACGGGCGAGGGATGGACCCCGAAAAGCTCAAGGCAAAAGCCATTGAAAAAGGAATGCTCACAGAGTCTGATTCCCGCGAATTGTCGACAAAAGAGATCCTGAACCTCATTTTTGCACCCGGCTTCAGCACCGCGGCAAAAGTGACGAATATCTCCGGCCGCGGCGTCGGAATGGACGTCGTGCGCACGAATATCACGAAACTCAAAGGGACGGTCGAAATCGACTCGCAGGCCGGCGCCGGGAGCAAGTTCATCATCAAGCTTCCGCTTACGCTGGCGATCATCCAGGCCCTTCTCGTCAAGGCGTCGCAGGAAATTTATTGTATTCCCCTGAGCGCAGTGCTGGAAGTCGTGCGCGTTAAGGATGAGGAGATCAGTACCATCAACGGCCTCGAGGTCGTCCGGCTTCGAGACAGCGTGCTCCCGATCGCACGGATCGGAAGAGTTCTCGGGAGCAACAACCACGAGGCCGCCGCCGAATGGACCTATATCGTCGTCGTCGGACTGGCCGCGCAACGGCTGGGAATCGTTGTCGATTCGATGCTGGGACAAAAAGAAGTCGTTATCAAGTCGCTCGGCGGGTATCTTGGAACGGTGGATGGAATCGCCGGGTCGACCATCCTCGGCGATGGTCAGGTCATTATGATTGTCGATGTCGGCGAGCTCATGCGCCTGAGCGCCCAGACGATTCTTCACGCGTGACGCTGGCAAGGAGAGACCGAACGTGAGAACTATTTCCGTCATCGTCGTTGATGATTCCGCCTTCATGCGGAAGTCCCTTTCCATCATGCTTGAGTCCGATCCGCAAATCAAGGTGGTGGCGACCGCGAAAGATGGAAGAGACGGCATTGAAAAGATCCGGGAGTTCAAGCCGGATCTCGTGACCATGGATATCGAGATGCCGAACATGGATGGTCTGACGGCGCTCGGGATCATCATGAAAGAAATGCCGTTGCCCGTGCTGATGGTGAGTTCGCTGACGACCGACGGGGCAAAGGCGACACTCGATGCGCTGAATCTTGGCGCGGTGGATTTCATTCCCAAAGAGCTCTCGTACGTCTCCCTTGACATCGTGAAGATCAAAGAGGAGTTGGTCGCGAAGGTCAAGCACATCGCTCTCAGCCGTTCATTGGCGTTGCGTCTTGAGAGAATCCGGGCCTCCAGCGCGAGGGCGTCGCTGGGACAGGCTCCGGCGATTCACCCTCCCCGCAGGCCTCTGCCGTCCATTAAGGCGCGCGGGGATTTGTGCGGGGTCGTTCTTGCCGTCTCGACCGGTGGACCATTTGCTCTTCTCAAGATCCTGCCGAAACTTCCCAAGACCTTCCCGCTGGGCATCGCGATTGTCCAGCACATGCCTCCGAAATTTACCCTTTCTCTGGCGGAACGGCTGGATGGTCTCAGTGAGGTCCATGTCAAGGAGGCGGAGGAAGGCGAACCGATGGAGCCGGGCAAGGTCATCATCGCACCGGGAGGACAGCACCTGACGTTCGTTCGGAACGGCCATGGCATTGCTGCCCACATCGGCCTTGAACCGTTGAACACGTTGTACCGGCCGTGCGCGGATATCATGATGACCTCCGCCGTGGACGCCACCCGCGGACCGCTTCTGGGCGTGGTAATGACAGGGATGGGGAAAGACGGTCTCGAAGGGGCTCGCGCCATAAAGAAAACAGGGGGCGTTGTCGTCGCGCAAGATGAAGAATCCTGTGTCGTCTATGGGATGCCGAAAGCGGTTGTCGATGACGGGCTGGCAGATTTCAACCCGACGCTTGAGGATATTCCGCCGACACTCGTGAAAATCGTTGGAGGCTAAGCGTATGAGCAAGACCGAAGAGGGGCCGTTCCTGGATCTCGCGTCATATACGCGCGTTGACGTACCGGAGCAAATCCGGGGCAATATCATCAAGGCGGCGCACATTTCGATCGGCGGGACGGAGAAGGTCGGGGTCCTGGCCGGAATGAAGGACGATCCCGTTGTCGTCCTCCGCAAAGAGGGCGAACGAGTGACGTCGGCCGAATTCGTGTGCAAATGCGGCCGTTCTGTCATCCTGGAGATGGACTATGAGCAGGAATAATCCCCAGGTGATGCATATTAGCCAGTTTCGATCTGCCGGACGTTTCTCCTTTCTTCAAACTCCCGAGAAATAGTTCACGGGGACTGGCACCCCTCTTGCATTGGTACGTTTCAACATCAATCCTGAGGGGCAACTTCGAAACCTATGAACTATCAACCGATCTTCCGGAATGCCGGCCGCTTTGCCCTGGCCGCAAGCATCGTCGCAACTCTCCTCACCGCATTCGCGGTGGTCACAAAGAACAAGAAGGAAAAGGAACGCGAATCGGTTCGTCCGACGTGGGAAGAGGATATGCTGGGGATATGAGAACGGGCGAACCATTGACCGTTTGAGAGGGAAGGTAGGACGAACACCGGTCGAACGATTCCTTTCGGTGTTCGTCCGCCCGACTCGCGCAAGCGAATCGACGCAGGGATACCGGTCAACGTTGTCGATGCATCAGGCTCCCTCAGGAGGGGGTGCGGGACGGTACACGGAGGCTGCCTACCGCTGAAAACACTGCAAGGACGCAAGTTCACACAAGTGAGACGGCGTACTCGACTCGCCGCTGCAAACCATCATGAAGTTGTTCGATCTCACCTCCATTCCCGCTCTCGGAAGGGCGTTGAGCGCGTACGCCTTGCGACACAAGACGATTGCCGCGAACATCGCGAACGCCGGGACTGCGGGCTACATTCCGAAGCAGGTGAATTTCGAAGAGCAACTCGCTTCCGGCTCCGGAGACGGGCTCAGCCTGCGGGGAACCACCACCGACCCTAACCACTTTCCCATTGGCATCACTTCGGCCGTTGACGCACAGCCCCGCGTGGAAGATGTGAAGACTGCGGACGGAAATTCTCTCGCGAGCGGCGTTAACGACGTCGACATCGACCAGGAAATGGGCGAGCTGGCGAAAAACCAGATCCGGTACAAGTTCGCGGCACGGTTGACCAGTCAGGCGTTCCAGGCATTGGAGAAGAGTATTCGGGGGTCAGAATGAAAGTCGAAAGCATTTTTACCGGTCTGAACATCAGCGCCGCCGGATTAAGCGCCCAGCGTCGGCGGATGAACTCCATCGCGGAGAACCTGGCGAATGCGGAAACGACAAAGACTGCGGCCGGCACGCCGTACCGTCGCAAAGTCGTCACGTTCAAGGCGCGGGCCGTGCAGGTTTTTTCTTCCGTGATGAAGCAGGCGGGACTCAAGCTCGCGACCACGGACGCCAACCATCTGAGCGGCGGGAGTTTCACGCTCACGGATGAGCAAACCGTTCCCGCAGGGATCGCGGCATCGGAATCCGAAGACACCGCACCTCCCAGGATGGTGTATGATCCCGGGAACCCTGATGCCGATGCGAACGGGTACGTGGCAATGCCGAATGTCAACGTCGTCACGGAAATGGTCAACATGATCGCGACGTCCCGTTCCTTCGAAGCAAACGTCACTGCAATCACCGCAGCGAAAACGATGGCAAAAGATTCTCTGGAGATTTAGCTATGGACATCCGCGGACTGAACAACACTCCTGCTCTGCAACAGACGGAGCTGCTGAAACAACGCATTATCAAAAGGGGAACCGACTTCCCGACCGTGAAGCCGGAGACCTTCAGTCCCCAGACAGCGAAGCCCGCTGCAGCGAACGACTCCGTCATCACTCCGGAAGAGAAGGAATACTTCGCTGCGTTGTTCCCCGAATCGTCGCCGGATATCGCGGCGCACGCGACCTATTCGCCGCGCGGGCTCTCCGGTCCGGTTCACACCGGAACGATGTTCGACCAAAAGGGATAGCCATGAAAATCGATCAGGCGCTCACACTGCTCCCGACTGTCGGACTGGAGCGAAAAACCGCAGAGAAGTCCGCAAGAGAAGCAACAACCACTTTCGGCCAGACGCTGAATCAGGCGGTGAAAGATGTGAACAACCTTCAAATGCAAGCCGACAAGGCGGTGGACCAGATGATCGACGGCCAGGACATCGACCTTCACGAGGTCATGATCGCGGCGGAAAAAGCAAAGACCAGTTTCGACCTCCTGATGGAGATCCGAAATAAGGCCATCAGCGCGTACCAGGAGCTCATGAGAATCCAGGTGTAATCCTATGCCATCATCGCAGACACAGCCAACAGAGCAGATATCGCAGTTCTTCCGCCGGATGACGCTCGGACAGAAGGCCACGCTGGCGGTCGTCGCCGTTGCCGTCGTCGGCGGCATTCTCGCTCTTGTGTCGTTTGTCAATCGGCCGAGCTATGCGACACTGTTCAGCAATCTGAACGAGCAGGACGCTTCCAAGATCGTCGACAAGCTTAAGGAAAAATCGGTCCCCTATCAGCTCGAAGACGGCGGCAAGTCGATCCTCATCCCCAAGGAACAGGTGTATGACCTGCGATTATCGCTCGCAGGAGAAGGCCTTCCACAATCGAGCATCATCGGGTACGAACTGTTTGACCGGACAAACCTCGGGGTCTCGGACTTTGTCCAGAAGATCAATTATCGCCGCGCACTCGAGGGCGAGCTTGTGAGGACCATTCTGCAGATCGATGAAGTCGAAGCAGCGCGCGTGCATCTTGTCGTCCCGGAGAAGGCGCTCTTCAAAGAGGATGAAAAGCCCGCGACCGCGTCGGTGATTCTCAAGTTGAAGTCCGGCCTACCCCTGCGCCCGGAGTCCGTCAAGGGCATCTCCCACCTGATCGCGAGCAGCATCGAAGGTCTCGATGCGGGCAATGTGACGATCGTCGATTCCCGTGGCGTCCTCCTCTCCGAGAACAAGGGGAACTCCCTGGCATCAACCACTTCCACACAATACGAGCTGCAGCACCAGGTGGAGTCGTACCTTGCGCTGAAAGCCCAGTCCCTGCTGGAAAGCGTTGTCGGGTCGGGCAATGCGCTGGTGCAGGTGACGGCCGATCTCGATTTCAGCCAGGTGGAACGGACGCTCGAACAATACGATCCCGAGAACACCGCGATCCGGAGCGAGCAGATCCAGGAAGAAAAGACGCCGCGGTCCGATTCCGCGGGTCCGGCGACCAGGACGAGCTCGGTGACGAACTATGAAGTGAACAAGACGGTGGAGCACATCGTCCAGAACCTGGGCAACATTAAGCGGCTGTCGGTCGCCGCGGTGGTCAACGGTGTTTCCAAGACGGTCGACAAGGGCGGGGAAAAAGTGACGGAATTGACGCCGCGCCCCCAGGACGAAATGAACAAACTCACCGATCTCGTCAAGAAGAGCGTGGGCTTCAACCCGGGCAGGAGCGACGAGGTGTCGGTGACCAATCTCTCCTTTGGTGTGAACGGCGGCGAGCAGGACCTCGTGTACAAGCAGCCCCCGTCGTCCGACTGGTACGGGTGGGCGGTCAAACTCTTTGTGATCGGCGCGATGGCCGGCGGCGTCTTCATCCTCCGTTCTCTGCTCAACCGGGTGAAGGTCAGGCTGCCGGGTGCATCGAGTGAACACCTCGTAGACCTTCAGAACTCGGCTGCCTCGTCGCTCCGGGCGAAGAAAGAGATGCCGGAACTGCCCCCCATCGAAGAGGAAGTCTCCACGGAAGCATTGTTGCGTGCACAGAGGAGAGACCGGGTCAATGACTACATTCGGGAAAAACCCGGAGAAACGTCCCGGTTGCTCAAAGTTTGGCTTGCTGAGGATTGATGTCCAATGGCGGATCAGAGAGTTGCCACAACACCCAATGACCGGCTGTCGTCACGACAGAAAGCTGCTCTACTCGTTCTTTCGCTGGACGTGGAGACCGCGACGAAAGTCATGCGCGAGCTCTCCCAGGAAGAGATCGAAAATCTGACGGTGGAGATCTCCAACATGAAGGGGATCCACTCCGCGAAGGTGGACAAGGTCATTGAAGAGTTCCATCAGATGATCATGGCCGAGGAATACATTGTGCAGGGAGGTCTGGACTATGCGCAACGCCTTCTGGAGACCTCCCTGGGCTTCAGTCGGGCGACCGATATCCTCGAAAAGGTGAAGACCCTGACACACGTGAAGGGGTTCGGCATCCTCAAAAAGGCGGACGGCCAACAACTCGCCAGTTTCCTTCAGAAGGAGCATCCGCAGACCATCGCGTTGATTCTCTCGAACCTCTCTCCCGACCAGACCGCGCAGGTGCTGACGGAATTTCCGGACGAGCTCCGACACACCGTCAGCTACCGCATGGCGACCCTCGGGAAAGTCTCTCCGCAATTGCTGACCGAGGTGGAGGACGTCGTCGAAGAGATCGCCAAATCCGAGATCAGTCAGAGCATGAGCGTGATGGGCGGCGCCAAAGCGATGGCCGCCGTCCTGAACAAATGCAACAATGCCACGGCGAAGGTCATCCTGGAAAACATCGAACAGCATGATCCCCAGCTTGCGGGCGAGATCAAACGCCTCATGTTCCTGTTCGAGGACCTGTTGTACATCGACGACCGTGGTATCCAGCGGATCCTGCGGGAAGTGGACAAGAAGGAACTTGCCCTGTCCCTCAAAGTCGTGGACGAGAAATTGAAGCAAAAGATTTTCCAGAACATGAGCGAGCGCGCACGGGAGCTCTTGCAGGAAGAGCTGCAATACATGGGACCCGTCCGGTTGAAGGAAGTGGAAGGCGCTCAAACCCGCATTGTCGAGATCGTCAAACAGCTCGAGGACCAGGGCGAAATCGTGGTCGCCGGTCGCGGAGGAACGGAGGAAGTCTTTGTCTGAAGTAATCAAAGTCGTCGGCCGATTGGGACGGATGCGCGTAAGCTCGCCGTTGCCCCGGATCGAATCCATCACGCTCCCTCCGCTGAACCAGGAACACGTGCGGCCCGAGCCGGGTGTCCCGGTCGTTCAGCCGGAGGATATTCAGGCGATGCTGGCAGACGAATATCGCCGCGGCTTCGACGACGGAGTCGAGAATGGGAAGGACGCCGCTGCGACGATCATGGAACAACGATTGGCGGAGGAACAGGCGCGCGTCGGCGTGTTTCTCCAGTCGCTCCATCAGGACATCGCGAAGTTGACCTCACGCCTTGAGCAGGAAGCGTTTCGCTTCGCGATTGCGGTGGCGGGAAAAGTGGTGAAGCGCGAAGTCACCGTGGACGATGAAATCGTTCTCCGGCAGATCCAGGAAGGGATCCGGAGGGTTGTCGGGGTCGAGTCGCTGAAACTCCGCATCAACCCGCGCGATGAATCCATGGTCCGGAACAACAAGACATTCATCATGGCGAACTCCCAGTCCGTCCGGGACATGGTCATCGAAACAGACGACAAGATTGATCCGGGCGGATGCATCCTGGAAACATCTTCCGGCACGGTCGACGCACGGGTGTTCACGCAGCTCGAACAAATCGAAGCTGCACTATTCGGACAGGTGGTCGGTTGAGCACGCACAGTATGATTGCGGACGCGGAAACGCTGGATGCACCGGAGGCCGATTCGGACGGACTTCGGAGCTACCTCATGCGGCTGCACCAGGTCGATCCGGTCAAGGTGAACGGGAAGGTCACGCAGGTGATCGGACTGGTCATTGAGTCCATTGGCCCGAATTGCTCTCTTGGCGATGTGTGCGTCATCAAGTCAAAGGAAGGGGAGGATGTGGTGTTGTCGGAAGTGGTGGGCTTCCGCGACAATCGCGTCCTCTCCATGATCCTCGGCGAAGCGACGCGTGTCGGACCGGGGAGCGAAATCATCGCGACGAACAGAGCGCTGTCCGTCAACGTCGGAGAAGAGCTTCTCGGACGCGTGCTCGACGGCCTCGGACGTCCGCTTGACGCCAAGGGACCGCTGGTGACTCAGGAAGTCCGATCGATTTACAGTCCGCCGCCGAACCCCCTCGAACGCAAGAGAATTTCGGAGCCTGTGGGAACCGGCATTCGCGCGATCGACGCCCTGCTGACCTGCGGCAAGGGACAGCGGGTGGGGATCTTCGCCGGCAGCGGCGTCGGAAAAAGCGTGACGCTGGGGATGATTGCACGCAATACAAGCGCCGACGTGAACGTCATTGCGCTCGTGGGAGAACGTGGACGCGAGGTCGCCGAATTCATCGATTCTGAACTGGGGGCGGAAGGCCTGGCGCGTTCCGTCGTGGTCGTTGCAACCAGTGACCAGGCCCCGCTGATCCGACTGAAAGCCGCCTTCATGGCGACGACGATCGCCGAATACTTCCGCGACCATGCAAAGAACGTCATGCTGATGATGGACTCCGTCACCCGCTTTGCCATGGCACAACGGGAAGTGGGCCTTGCGATCGGCGAACCGCCGACGACAAAGGGGTATACCCCCTCAGTGTTCGCCATGCTGCCGAAACTACTTGAACGCGCGGGCAACAGTAAGGTAGGAAGCATTACCGGACTGTACACCGTGCTGGTTGAGGGCGATGACATGACGGAACCGGTTGCCGACGCAGTGCGGTCGATCCTCGACGGCCATATCGTGCTCTCGCGGCGACTGGCGTCGGCCGGGCACTACCCCGCGGTCGATGCACTGGAAAGCGTCAGCCGCGTCATGAGCGCGATCACGACGGAACAGCATCGCAAAGCCGCCCATCGGCTGCTGGATATGATGGCGACGTATCGTGAAGCGGAGGACCTCATCAACATCGGTGCGTATGTCCGGGGATCGAACCCGCGGATCGATGAGGCGCTAAAAAATTGGGAATCCATACGGGCCTTTCTCCGCCAACCGTCCACGGAACACGCGGACTTCGTCGAGAGCGTCTCCCGTTTGGAACAAATGATGATTGCTGGATAATGCATCCGAAGGACGAACGTATGAATGTTTCAAGCACCGGTCTCGGTACAGTCTTAAAGGTCAAAGTTGTCCAGGAAAAGAACGCCCAGCGAGAACTTGCCGCGATAGCACAAAAACGTGAAGCGGAAGAAAAGCGGCTCGACCAGCTTGGGCAAACCCAGGATTCCGCGATCAATCAGGCATCGGATATCACCCGGTCGCGGGCAGGGGACCTGCAGACGAGCAGAGCATTCATCCAGAGCATCAATCGACAGATCACGCAGCAGGGAGAAAAGGTCGACGACGTGAAGAACAAGGAAACGGCGAAGCGGGACGAACTCGTAGAACGGTCAAAATCGCGGCAGATGGTCGAGAGCCTGGATACAAAACGCCGGGAAGCCGCGGAAAAGGAAAGCGAGCGCAAGGCACAACGCGTCATCGACGTCCTTGCGCAGAGGATGAAGATGGGAATATAACATGAAGAATATCCTCCCCTACATCCTGGTGATCGCGGCGACCTTCATCCTTTCGGGGATCGTGGTTTTCGGCACGCTGATGCTCAGGCCCGATCTCCTGAGGGGAAGCGCGACCATGCAGCCGGCGATCGATTCTGTTGCGATCGCTCACGCGCCGAAGTATCTCCGGGAATATGCGGGTCCGACACCGGAAGAATTGCAGCCCCCGAAGCAGGCCGCGATGGACAGCGTTGCGCTGTACCGGGACAGCATCAATGTTCTCCTTGCCGCTCTCGCCGCAGAGCGCGACAAGGCTCAGATCGCCCCCGCGTCCGCTCCGTTCGACTCGTCGGCACCGCAAGCGGCCAGGATTGACAGTACCAGGGAAAAAACCCAGAAGTCGCGCGCGAAACTCCTGGAAGCAATGCCGCCGGAAGATGCGGCGAAGATTCTCGCGAACCTCAGCGATGAGGAAACCAAGGAGTTGTTGAAATACGTCAAGGCACGACAGGCAGCGAAGATTATCGCCTCGATCCAACCGGACCGGGCGTCGAAACTTTTCAGGTGATCGTATGGCGCAAGAACTTCCAGCAATCGCTGTTGCACCCGGTTCTCCTTCGATGGTCAAGCAATCGAACGATTCCTCCGGCAGCACGGAACAGGTCGGCGCGTTCCGGGACGCGCTCCAGTCTGCGCTCGGAGGGCAATCGCAGGAAGGCGCAAAGACGGCGGAATCAGCGGGTCCCCAGCGGGCTGCAGGCAAGGAATCAAAGAAGAGCAAGGATGCGAAGAGCGGAAAAGAGGCAAAGGGGCAGGAGATGTCCGATGTCCTTCAGACACTTCTTAGCCAGACCGTCGGCGCTTCATCGATTGATCTCACGGCCATTCTTGTTCGCAGCATAAGTCCGGAAGCGACGGGCGGAGAGAAGTCGGCTGGATCGACCCAGGTGGCAACTGTAGGGACAAAAGCCGAGGGCACTCCCCAACCTGTTCCCGTATCAACGGCCGTGCTGCCCAAGGGCGTCGTCCTTGTTCAAGCCTCCGCAAACGCTGCGGTGACCACAGACGGAGACGCGGTTGCCGCACTCTCAGGTCTTGTGAAGCCGGAGGTGCAGTCCGGACAGGAACAACAACAGCCTGCGGCAAATGTTCCCGAAGTGAAAGCCTCGGCAGGGAATGCAAAAGAAATTGTGCTTCCTGCTATGTCGCTCCCTGTGCCGGAGAAGGCTGCTGTCGACAAGACCCCGGCCGCTCCCGTCAAGGATGTCCCGCGCGATGCGGCCGAAGTAAAGGTCCCTGCGCCGGCGGAGAACGCTCCCCGATCTGCCGACCTCCCGCGAACGGAGACGGCGGTGAACGATGCGCCGCAAGCAGAAAAACCGGTCCTGACATCACGCACGGACAATTCGCGAACGAATCAAGTGAAAATGCAGGCAGCACCGTCCGGCGAGACGAGCACCCCGGCGCCGAAAACTCTTCAGGTCGCAGATGCTGCGCGGGGTTCATTTGCTCCGCGCACAGTGGAGGAGGCGATCGTGAAACAGGCCGTGGAAGCTTTTTCCGTTTCGATCGATCGTACTCCGGCCGAGAAAGAGAGTGGGACCCGGGTCACTCCCGGACCGGTGCAGGCAGAGAGACATGCGCCCGCTCAGGTTCCCGAAGCAACTCCCAACTCAGGCGAGAACGCTACGGGCGAACAGAATGGGAAAAAGAGCTCCACATCGTCGTTCACTCCATTGACAAAGACTGCCCTGTCGTCCGATCGTACAGGTCCGTTCGCGCTCAGCAGGGAACCCTTGCATTCCTCGGGGGCGCCGGTCGGTACGCTTCCGACGATGGAAGCCACAAAGAGTTCTGTGAACGAGCTCCCGATCCCGTTGCCGCGCGAACTCTCGCGTGCTGTAATCGACCAGGTGATCAAGGGTCTGACGATCACAATGACCGAGACGACGCAGGAATTGCGTGTGACACTCAAGCCGGAATCTCTGGGCGAAGTCGTCCTGAAAATGAAAATGGAGGACGGACGGCTCCAGGCGCAAATCGATGTCGCCCAGCCGGCAGTTAAAGCGGCTGTCGAATCGCAGCTCACCGACCTGCGGCAGGCACTCCAGGATCGGGGTATCGATGTTCAGCGGATTGACGTCGTGGCTTCCGGTCAATCGACGAACGTCGCGGATGGGCAGACGCAACGAGGAAACACTTATAAACAGAAAGGAGGGAAACGGCACGAATCATTCGAAGGGATTGATGAGATCCCTCAGGCCCGTTCTCTGGGCTACAATACGCTCGAAGTGATCATGTAAAGAGGAGAGGAGCATTCAATGTCGACAAATGTGTCAGCAATCCAGTCTCCGACGACGACCCCTTCAACTGGGCCGACGAATCAGCTCGGTAAGGATGATTTTCTGAGGCTGCTTGTCACGCAACTGCAGAACCAGGATCCCATGAACCCGCTGCAGGGGACGGAGTTTGTCTCCCAGCTAGCGCAGTTCAGCTCTCTTGAACAGATGACGAATATCAACAGTACACTGACGCAAAATCTTCAGGCCAGTCAGATGATGACGCAGTCCATCGGGAATTCGCTCGCCGCAACGCTCGTCGGGAAGGACGTCCGTGCGTCGACAAACGCCCTGCAGTACGGTGGAACTTCGTCGATGGCGCTTGGCTACTCGCTGGATACCGCAGCCAATGCCGTCGATGTCAAGATCTACAATGGTTCCGGCGCCCTGGTCCGAACGATCAACGGCCTCAGTGTCGATTCCGGGAATCACGGGTTTACGTGGGATGGAACCAATGATGCCGGACAGCAACTTGGCGGCGGGAAGTACACGTTCACCGTGGAAGCAAAGGACTCGTCGGGGAACGCGGTCAGTGCTACGCCGTACATCGTGGGAACGGTTTCCTCAATCCGGTTCCGGTCCGACGGCACGTACTTTGTGGTCGACGGGACGGAAGTACCGATCTCGGACGTCTTGGAAATCATGAACAACTAACGCGTAACCAACACACAACAGGAACAGGAGGAACATCAACCACAATGTCCGACACTATTGTCAACGGCATTAAGGTCCCATTTCTCCCCGTCGGGGGAGTGGACGGGCTCGGGAATCGGTCATCGATTCCTCTGCCGGAGGACCGGGCCTTCGACAAGGTGTTGCAGCGGGAGCTGGAGGGTCTCAAATTCTCCAAGCACGCCCAGGAACGGTTGTCAGCGAGGAACATCACGCTGAATGAAGCGGATATGTCCCGTCTGCAACAGGCGGTCTCGAAGGCCGATGAAAAAGGATCGCAGGATTCATTGATCCTGCTGCGTGATACAGCGTTCATTGTCAGCGTGAAAAACCGCACCGTTGTCACCGCGGTGGATGCCGCGGCGGCGAAGGAGAACGTGTTCACGAATATCGACAGTGCAGTCATAGCGGGATGATGTGCAGCATTTTGGGGCTGGTCCTTTTGCCGATCCCGCGGCATGCAAGGAAGCCCCTCCGATCGAGCCGACTGACAGACGCTCGACCAGACATTCAACTTAACGGAGGGTACTACAATGTCATTCTTACGTTCGCTGTTTTCCGGCGTATCCGGTTTGCGCAACGAGCAGACCATGATGGACGTCATCGGAAACAACATTGCCAACATCAATACCGTGGGATTCAAAGCGAGCAGAGCCACATTCAGTGAACTCTATGCGCAGACGCTGCGCGGCGGCACGCAGCCGACGGCAACCAACGGCGGCACGAACCCGATTCAGGTCGGCCTTGGCATGACGGTGAACTCGATCGATACGCTTTTCACCCAGGGAAGCTTTGAGACGACGTCGAACCCATTGGACCTGGCTCTGAACGGTTCCGGATTCTTTGTCGTGAAACAGAATGGCCGAAATCTCTACACCCGCGATGGCACGTTCCAGCAGGACGGAAGCGGACGTTTGACGACGAAGAGCGGAGCCATCGTTCAGGGAAAGATGGCTGATGCCCAGGGGGTCATTCCCTCAGGAACATTGCTTCAGGATATCGTGATCAATATGGACACGAAGTCGCCTGCGAAAGCCACGACGACTGCTCAATTTGCCGGAAATCTGGATTCCTCTGCTGCATATCGGAACCTCCGTAAGCACTTCGGTGACGGTCTATGATACCCTGGGGAACCCGACGAATGTTCAGCTCCAGTTCACAAAGACGGCAAATGATGCATGGTCCTGGGCGGCAACTGCGCCGGCTCCGGCGACGACATCAGCGTCCGGCACCGTCACATTCAACACGGATGGTACGCTCAACACTCTCACCGGAAGTCCACTGGTGATTACCCCTGGAACAGGTGCACCCGATGTCTCTTTCACTCTTGACCTTGGGACACCGTCTGCGGTGGTTCCGGGGAATTTCTCCGGCCTGACGCAAGCTTCCGGCGATTCAGCGGTGTCGCTCACCAACCAGGACGGGTACACTGCAGGAGCGCTCACGACCGTGAATATCGAGACGAACGGCACCATTCGCGGAACATTCGCGAACGGGACAAAGCTCGCTCTCGGACAGATCATGCTGGCCGAGTTCAACAACCCCGGCGGACTCCAAAAAAGCGGCGACAACTGCTGGGATGTGAGCGGCAACTCCGGTTCTGCGTCGATCGTTGACGGTTCCGGAAAGACCACGGTCGTTTCTTCGGCGTTGGAACAGTCGAATGTCGACCTTGCCGACGAATTCACGAAGATGATTACCGCGCAGCGGGGATTCCAGGCGAACGCCCGCGTCATTACGACAAGCGATGAGATTCTTCAAGAGGTGGTCGCGTTGAAGCGGTAATCCGGCAACCGGAACGAGGAGGGGGCGCCAAGCCCCCTCCTCGCTCCATTGAGATGTTTCTCTTGTCCTCATAACCTTTGAGCCAGTTATGATCGAACTTACTCGCTTGCAGGGTCAGAAGATCATCGTGAATGTTGATCTCATCGAATTCATCGAAGAAACGCCCGATACCCTCGTTACCACGACGACTGGCAAGAAGCTTATGGTGAAGGAGACTGTCGGAGAAATCATTGAAAAGGCGGTTGAATTTAAAAAGCGGTGCCTCCCAGACCGGCAACCATCTGGCCGATAATAACCACCAGAAGTCTCCTCTTTTCGCTGCCTCATCCTCAAAAACCCTTGTAATTCCTCACGTTTAACAGAAAATCCGAAGTACCTCCTTTCATCACCGTGGCACACGGTTTGACCTTTGTGGTTCCTGGAATAGCACGGATCGAACCTATGGCGAAAGAGCCGAACCCCACTGAGCAGTCGAGCACCCAACCCGCGGAAGCGAAAAAACCGCTTCCGATGAAGAAACTTATCATGATCGGTGTTCCGGTCTTCCTGGTGCAAATCGTTGTCCTGTTTTTTGTGGCGACGAAATTTGTCGGCGGCGGCTCTTCGAGCCACTCCGGTCAGGGCAGCGCGGAACAGGCAAAGGAAGCCGCGAAAGAGGGAGAATCAGGTGACGAGAAAGAGGGTGCTGAGGGTGCCGCCTCGCATATGTTCGTCGTGAAGGACCTTATCGTCAATCCTGCCGGGACAAACGGAACGCGGTTTCTCCTCATCACCGTCGGATTCGAGACCTCGACGACCGAAGGGGCGAAGGAAATGGAGCGCAAAGAAATCCAGGTTCGCGATGCTCTCAACTCCGTCTTGACCACAAAAGGACTTGATGAACTCGCGAACATCGCCGAGAGAGAACAGCTCCGCGGCGAAATTCTCGCGAAAGCATCGGAAATCGTGAAGTCGGGCAGCGTGTCCAACGTCTATTTCAGCAAGTTCATCATCCAGTAGCGGTGTCCCAGTGCCAGAGATCCTTTCTCAACAAGAAATTGACAGCCTTCTTTCGGGGATCAACGTCGATCAACCCCTGCCGGTGGAATCCGCCCCGGAGGAGAAGAAGGCGTCGAAAGAAATGGTTGTGTTCGACTTCCGGCTCCCTCACCGGATGTCGAAGAATCAGCTCAGGACGTTTCAGGCCGTACATGAGAGCTTTGCCGAGGCCTTCGGTTCGTACCTCGTGTCGCGGCTCCAGACAAACGTGTCCGTCACGGTTTCTTCCGTGGACCAGCTGTTCTATTCGGAGTTTGTCCTGAGTATTTCGAGTCCCAGCTGTCTGCACATCTTTCGCATCCAGGAGTCGGATGCGCTTGCGGTACTTGAATTCAGTCCCCAGCTCATCATCGCGATGGTAGAGCATCTGATGGGGGGCGTCGCGGAGGGCGACAAGAACCCGCGTCTCATCACGAAAATCGAACAGAGCATCGTCAAAGGGATCATCCAGAAAGCCCTGATTGAGGTTCAACGCGCGTGGAAGACTGTGGCGGAGCTGACGTTCAAGCTCGAACGGTACGAGACGGAAGGCGATTTTGCGCAGATCGCTCCCGCGAGCGAAATTGTCATGGTGGTCTCGTTCGAGGTATCGATCGGAACGCAGAAGTACCTGATGAACGTCTGTTTCCCCACCTTCGCGCTCGACGACGTGCTGGGCAAGATGAACATCCAGCATTTCAGCGGTGTTCCGGCGACGACAAAGGACCCGTCATCAGCGCGATCGATGATGCATCGGCTGGGCTCGACGAATCTTCCCGCCGTCGCGGTGCTGGGGGAAACGACGCTGACGTTGCGCGAACTGCTCCACCTCGAGTCCGGCGACGTGCTTCGCACGAACATTCCCCTCGACGGTGAAGTGAAAGTCTGGGTGGGCGGAAAGCCCCGGTTGTTGGGAAGACCCGGTGTGTCGAATGGCAAAGTCGCCGTGAAAATTACGCGTTTGACCCAGGATGTACAGCAAGGAGAGTAAGGAACCATGGAAACTCCCGTAGGAGTGGATACGCAGAGCGTTACCCCGCAGGCCGGCTCGACAGTGGAAGTGCAGACCGCGCAGTTTCAATCGTTGAATTCCACTCCGCCGAGCAGTGAGAAGGACATGAAGATGGATATCCTTCTCGACCTGCATTTGCCGGTCTCCATCGAACTCGGGCGGACCAACATGCTGATCCGGGACATCCTGGACCTTCAACGGGGATCGGTGGTGGAATTCGAAAAACTTGCGAGCGAACCGGTCGATATCCTCATCAATGGGAAAAAGATGGCCGAAGGCGAAGTGGTGGTGATCGAAAAGCATTTCGGCATCCGGATTACGAACCTCGTGGATGCAAGCGAACGCGTTCGGGCGCTGGGGAAATAACCATGGAATGGCTTCTGGTGAAAACGCTGCTTTCCCTCGCCGCTGTCCTCGGGCTTATGGTCGGCGTCGTCTATGTGCTGAAGAAGTATGTGTATCGCGGGGCTCCCGGCGGAGCGCAGGAAGTCCCGGTGGAAATCCTCGGTCAGCGCTCGCTGCATCCCAAGCGGTCCATCGTTGTAATCAAAGTCCTCGACACCGTGTTCGTGGTCGGGATGAGTGAGCAGGGAATGCAGACCATCGGAACCATCGAGAACGAGGAAAGTCTCGCCGCCCTTGAGGAACGACGCTCTGCGGTCGAACCGGCGCAGGGATGGAACCTGCGGAAGACGGGCTCGCCGGCCGCTGCATTCGCCAACCAGCTCCAGGAGTCACTAAAAGGATTCCTGCACCGCGGCACGATCGTGGTCCCTCCAACTCCCGGAAACGGACATTCGACAAGCGCGCCGCGCAGACCGAGGAGACGCCAATGAAGCGCGCGGTCGCGATGCTCCTCCTCGTGATCCTTGTGTGTGCCGTCGTATCCAATGTCGCCGCGCAGGACAAGGTACTCCCGTTGCCGAAAGTCTCCGTCGAGGTGGGGAAGGCGACCAAACCGGAAGAAGTGGCAACGACGCTGCAGATCCTGTTCATCATGACGATCCTCTCGCTCGCGCCGGCGATTCTCATCCTGACGACGGCGTTCACCAGGATCATCGTCGTGTTCCATTTCCTGAAACAGGCGATGGGCACGCAGCAGGTTCCTCCGGCGCAGATCCTTGTCGGCCTGGCGATGTTCCTGACATTCTTTGTCATGGCGCCAACGTGGAACAAAGTCAATCAGGACGCTCTGCAACCGTATTTGTCGAGCAAGATCACCTTCCAGGAAGCGTATGACAAGGGGGTCGTTCCGATCCGCGAATTCATGTTCCGGCAGACCCGGGAAGAAGATCTCGCGTTGTTCGTTTCGATGGCAAAGATCGACAAACCGAAGACCCGCGATGACGTCCCGACGTATACCTTGATTCCCGCCTTCGCGATCAGCGAGCTGCGCATCGGTTTTCAGATCGGGTTCATCCTGTTCATCCCGTTCCTGATCATCGACATGGTTGTCTCGAGCATTCTGATGTCGATGGGAATGATGATGCTGCCTCCCATGCTCGTCTCGATGCCGTTCAAGATTCTCCTGTTCATCATGGTCGACGGCTGGAGACTGATCGTCGGGTCGGTTGTCAATAGTTTCCAATAATTGCAGCGCAGAAAGAGGTTCGCGTGACAGAACAATATGTCGTCTACGTCGTGCGGGAGGCCTTCTACACCACGTTGATGGTCTCGGCGCCGATCCTTCTCGTGTCGCTGATCGTCGGTCTCGTCGTGTCCGTTGTGCAGGCGGCCACATCGATTCAGGAATTCACGCTGACGTTCGTCCCGAAGCTTATCGCCCTGGCAGTGGTGCTCGTGCTGACCCTTCCGTGGATGATGGATACGATGATCTCGTTCACGGTCAATCTCTTTAGCAACATCCCGAATCTCGGCCGGTAGACATGGAAATCTATGTCTCACAATTTGTGCTGTTCGTCCTGATCTTCGCGCGGGTCATGTCGCTGATCGCCGTTGCACCGGTGGTCAGCCATCAGGCCGTCCCGCTGCAGGTGAAGGTGGCCCTCGGGCTCTTCGTGGCGCTTGTGCTCCAGCCGATGGTTGCCGCGACCCATCCGGTGATCGATCAAAGTCTCGCAGCGATGGTGATTCTCGTGCTGAAGGAAGTGGCGGTCGGCCTGCTGCTGGGTTTTGCCTCAGGCCTCATCCTCCTCGGGGCGGTGGTCGCCGGAGAGCTGATCTCCCTCGACCTCGGATTGAGCATGGCGTCGGTCCTGGATCCCGAATCGGGCGCACAGAACACCGTCATTTCGGAATTCCTGCAGATCGTCATGACCCTGATCTTCCTGCTGTTGAACGGCCATCATTTTGTGTTCCAGGCATTGCGGATGAGTTTCGATGCGGTGGGTATCGGCCAATTTACCGTCTCGGCAGGCCTCTCCGACCGGCTGGTTGCGCTTTCGGGTGCCGTGCTCGTGGTCGGCGTGAAGCTCGCTGCGCCGATCATCGTGGCCTCGTTCATCGTCAACGTCGCCCTTGCGGTCCTGGCGCGTGTAACACCGCAAATCAACGTTTTCATTCTGAATTTCCAGGTCAAGATCGGCATCGGGTTCATCCTCCTGATGACCGCTGCGCCGATGATGATCTATGTGTTCAAGAAGCTTCTCGCAGGGTTTGAAGAGAACATGGTCGAACTGGTAAAGGCGCTCTAAACCGTGGCCGAAGAATCCTTTCAGGAAAGAACCGAGACTGCCACCGCCAAACGTCGGGAAGACGCGAGGCGCAAAGGGCAGGTGGCAAAAAGCATGGACATGAATTCCGCATTCGTGTTGATGTTCGGGCTGCTCCTGCTCTTCGTGACCGGCGAACTGATGTTGAGAGGCCTGGCGTCCGCGACGCGGGACTATCTCTCGAACGCCTGGTCGTTTGCCGGGGACATGGATGCCGTGAGGAATATCGTGACCGACGTTATTCTTCGCACCATCACCATCCTTGGTCCCGTCATCGGCGGCCTCATGATCGTCGGGATCGCGGCGGGATACGCCCAGGTCGGGCCGATGTGGTCGTTCGAAGCGATTCAGCCGAAATTCTCCAAGATCAATCCCCTGACCGGGATCAAGAAGGTGCTTCTCTCCCGCCGCTCGATGGTGGAGATTGGGAAAAACATCGCGAAGGCGACGATTGTCGGGCTCGTCGCCTATGTTGCGCTCACCGGGATCATCGCGCAATCGGTTTCGCTGATGGACTCCGATTCGCAGGGGATCTTCTCCTTCATGGCAAGCGCATCGGTCGGCGTCGGATTGAAAACCGGTCTTGCCTTCCTGGCAGTCGCGGCGATCGACTTCTTCTACCAGCGGTTTGAGTACGAAAAAAGCCTGAAGATGACGAAAGAGGAAGTGCGCCAGGAGACGAAGGAGCTCGAGGGCGATCCGCTCGTTCGCGGACGGATCCGGAGCATCCAGCGGAAGATCGCCTACAAGCGGATGATGCAGGAAGTGCCGAAGGCGGACGTCGTGGTCACGAACCCGACGCACCTTGCCGTCGCGCTGAAGTACAATTCGGAGAAGATGTCGGCGCCGCACGTCGTCGCGAAGGGTGCGGGCTACATCGCCGAAAAGATCAAAGCGATCGCGAAGGAACATGCCGTGCCCATCATCGAAGACAAGCCGCTCGCGCGCGCATTGTATAAGAACGTTGAAGTCGGGGACGAGATCCCGGAGAAACTCTTCCAGGCGGTGGCGCAGGTCCTGGCCTACATCTATCGCCTGAGAAGCACGCACCCTCGATTAGGAATGAACTGACCGTATGGATGCAACAGTTGCTACACGGCCCGGCGGGCTGATGTCCTCCCCCACGATGCGGTCGATTGCCGCGCACACGGACATTGCCCTTGCCATCGCGGTGATCGGGATTCTCGCATTGATGATCATCCCGCTCCCCCCGCTCCTGCTGGATATCCTGCTCGCGTCGAACATCACGATGGCGATCCTGGTGCTGATGGTGTCGATGTACCTGACGAACCCCCTTGAATTGTCGGTGTTCCCGGGGCTGCTCCTGATCCTCACGATTTTCCGGCTCTCGCTGAACGTCGCTTCCACGCGACTGATCCTCGGAGAAGGCTATGCCGGGGACGTGATTATGGCATTCGGTTCCTTCGTCGTCAAAGGGAACTACGTTGTCGGGTTCATTATTTTCCTCATCCTCGTCATCATTCAATTTGTGGTGATCGTGAAGGGCGCGGGTCGCATTGCGGAAGTGGCCGCACGTTTCACTCTGGATGCAATGCCGGGAAAACAGATGGCGATCGACGCCGACATGAATGCGGGCCTGATCACCGAGCAGGAAGCGCGTGAACGCAGGTCACAAATCGCGCGCGAGGCGGAGTTCTACGGAGCCATGGACGGTGCGAGCAAATTCGTCCGTGGCGACGCCGTAGCGGGACTGCTGATCAACGTCGTCAATATTATCGGCGGATTCGTCATCGGTGTTGCACAAAAGGGGATGGCCTTCACCGATGCGCTTCGGACCTACACTCTCCTCACGGTCGGTGACGGTCTGGTGACACAGATCCCCGCCCTGGTCATTGCGACCGCGGCCGGCATGATCGTGACACGCAGCGCGTCGGGCAACGCGTTCGACAAGGAAATCCGCATCCAGGTGTTCGGGAAGTACAAGGCCCTGTTGATCGCCTCCGGCGCGCTCATTCTGTTCGCGGTGGTGCCCGGGCTCCCGACGATCCCGTTCCTTATTCTCGGCGGACTGGCCGGCGGAATCGGGTACGTCCAGATGCGCGAATCGAAGACGCCCGCACCCGCAAAGTCGCCGGAACGGCCCGTGGCCCATGAAGAGAAGATTGAGGACTATCTCCAGGTTGATCCGCTGGAAGTGGAAATCGGGTATGCGTTGATCTCCCTTGTCGATGAATCGCAGGGCGGCGACCTGTTCAACCGCATCACGAACCTCCGAAAACAACTTGCGATGGACCTGGGGATCGTTATTCCGCCGGTACGGGTCCGCGACAATTTGCAGCTCGAGGCAAACCAGTATGTCGTGAAGGTCAGAGGAAACATTATCGCGTCCGACAATCTGTTGATGGGCCGGTATCTCGCGATGAGTCCGGCGCATGCACCTTCACGGATCGAAGGGACAGAAGTCAAGGAGCCCGCGTTCGGACTCCCCGCGGTATGGATTGCCGAGCACGAGCGCCAGAACGCGGAGTTGCTCGGCTACACCGTCGTCGAGCCGTCATCCGTTCTTTCGACGCATCTGCAGGAATTGCTGAGGAAAAACGCGGACAAGATCCTCGGGCGGCAGGAGACCCGGAAGCTGATTGACAATTTGAAGAAGGACTATCCGGCGGTGGTCGATGAGCTCACCCCGGAACAGCTGCCGACCGGCACGATTCAAAAGGTGCTCCAGAACCTTCTCCGGGAAGGCATCCCTGTCCGGGATCTCGCCACGATCCTGGAGGCGCTCGTCGACTATGCGAAAGTTACAAAGAACGTCGACGTTCTCACGGAATATGTCCGGCACTCTCTCTCCGAGACCATCGCGCGTCTCTACCAGGATGGGGCAGGGATCATCCACGCCATCGCCATGGATCCCCGGCTCGAGCAGCTCATCGCAACGTCGCTCCAAAGCCAGCGCGAGGCAAGCCCGAGTCTGGGCCTCGCGCCGTTGACCGTGCAGGGCATTCACGAAAGTTTGCAGGCCAATGTTGATATCGCGTCATCGGGCGGATGGGTCCCCGTCGTCGTCTGTGCGGCGACTGTCCGACCGTATTTCTACCGGCTGATTCACACATCGTTCCCGACCGTCTCCGTCCTTTCCTTTACGGAATTGCCGCCGGAAACGGAAATCGAATTCATCGGCAAGCTTGAGGTAGCCAATGAGGATTAGGAAATTTACCGCCCGAACCCTGAAAGAAGCGACCGAGCAGATGCGGAAGGAGCTCGGCCCGGATGCGATCGTCCTTGGGACGCGCACGCTGTCGAAAGGGAACGGTCTCGGCCTGTTTGGTCGCGAGACATATGAAGTCACCGGCGCGATCGACGATCCCGTGACCGGTCGGCCCGGGTCGTATGCTGCAAAGCGGGCGACCGCTCCGTTCGATCGGTACCTCGACGACGCATCGCCGATGATTGACGCTGCGGCACACCTGGAAGAACTGAAGAAAGTCGCGGAGCGATTCGATGCACGGAGGAGCCAACCTTCAACGGGGCGTCGTCTCTCGTCCGAAAGCTACGGCGATACCGGCGGCATCTCGGAGTTGCGCAGCGAAATGCAGGCAATGCAGGGAGCGCTCCGGGAAATCTCCGATCATCTGCGTCATGCAAAGACACCCGATCTTCCGGATGCGCTTCGCGAACTGTATGTGACGCTGGTCGAACAGGAGGTGGATGAAACCCTCGCCCGGCAAATGGTCCTGACGGTCAACGAAAGCCTGACGCCCGATCAGCGTCGAAGCCGGGATGTCACGCGCGACACATTGCTGAAGATCATGGCCCGGATGATCCGGATTCCGGATGGCGTAAAGTCCCGGCGGCGCAAAACCAGGATCGTCGCACTCATCGGACCGACCGGTGTCGGCAAGACGACGACGATCGCGAAGCTCGCGGCCATCCACAAGCTTCTGCATCGGAAGAATGTCGGCCTGATCTCCACGGACACCTACCGGATAGGTGCAATCGAGCAGCTCCGCACGTTTGCCTCGATTGCCGATATCCCGATGGATGTCGTGTACAAGCCTGCCGAACTCGCAGGAGTGATGAAGAAGTTCCGCGACCGTGACATCGTCTTTGTGGATACGGTCGGACGCAGTCACCGGTCGAAAAAGGAAATTGGAGAGCTCGGGAAATTCGTTCAGTCGGCCGATGCAGACGAGGTCCATCTTGTGGTCAGCGCTTCGACGTCGCCCCGTGCGATCAGCGAGATCATCCGCCAATTCAGCGTCGTGAAGCCGAACCGCCTGCTCTTTACGAAGCTCGACGAAGCCGTCACGCTCGGACCGCTCTTCAGCATCGTGAACAAGCAGCATTTGCCGGTGGCCTACGTGACGACGGGACAGACGGTGCCGGACGATATCCTGGCGATGGAGCCGGCACAATTCGCATCGATGGTGTATTCGGGAGCAACGGGACATGCCTGATCAAGCTACACGGATGCGCGAGATCGCCCAACAGTTTATGGAACGGCAGGCCAGACGGCGTCCGTGCGTCATCGTTGTGACGAGCGGGAAAGGCGGCGTCGGTAAGAGTACGCTGGCTCTCAATACTGCCCTGACCCTGAGCGGGAACGGGCACAAAGTTCTCCTGGTTGACGCCGACTCCAACCTCGGCAGCATCGATATTATGCTCGGCATCGCACCGCGGTACCGGATTGGCGATGTCCTGCGCGGAAACATGGCTGTCGAAGATGTCCTTGTGCACAGGTCCCTCCGGGCTGAAAGTGCTGCCGGCGAGCACGGGTGACGTCAGCTATCCTCTCGGCGGAGAAGGCATGCAGGAACGCCTGATGGCGGAGATTCTCGGGACCGACGAAGCCTTTGAATGTGTCCTTATCGATACCGGCGCCGGCCTGAACGATGAAGTCATCGGGTACGCGGGCTATGCCGACGAACTGCTGGTTGTCACGACGCCCGAGCCGACGGCGATCATGGATGCCTACGCCATGATGAAGGTGGTCTGGTCGGTCCATGTTGACACGAGACTCCAGGTCGTCATCAACAATGCACGCTCGCCGCGGGAAGCACTGGACGCGGGCGCGAAGCTGAGAATGGCGGTCAGTCATTTCCTGAAAAGGGACGTGGAGATCAGCACTGCCATCCCGGCAGATCCGAATGTCTCGAAGGCGATTGCCCAGCAGGTCCCGCTGGTCCAGGCCTATCCGTATTCGGCCGCGTCGCTTTCTCTTCAATCGTTTGCCAATCACATCTTGCTTCAAATTCTGGCACGTAGTGAAAGAAAGGCCATCTAGTCATGACCAAGGTTATCTTCCAAATCGGATTGCTTTCGTTCTGTGTCGCGGCGGTGCTCTTCGCCCTCCAACACACCGACCTTCTTGAGATCGTCGCCAGGTCGTTCGTGGTGTTTATCGCCGTTGTGGGAGCGATGATGATCATCCTTCTCGTTGTGGCCAATTTCGCCGAACACCGAGCCGAGGAACCGGAACGTGAGGGTCACCCGGCACCGCATCAGACGAAGACGGCTGCGGAGGCGGCGAAGTAATCCATGTCCTCGGTCGGTCAAACGGCGGAAATGGATCCCCAGGTCCTGTGGCCGAAGTACCTCGGTGAGCGAACGCCAGAAACAAAACGCTCCCTCGTCCTCTGCTACCTCGACCTGGTACGGTATGTCGTCTCCCGGCTCGGGAAGCCGCGCGGGAATACGGGGAAGACGCTGGAACCCGACGACATGTTGCAGTACGGCATTCTCGGACTCATTGAAGCGGTCGACCGGTATGACTCTACCTCGGCGGTGAAATTCGAGACCTATGCCATCCCCCGGATCAAAGGGGCGATCGTGGACGAGCTGCGCAACCTCGACTGGGTCCCCCGGTCAGTACGGGCGAACGCCAGACGCGTTGAACATGCGAAAGAGAGAGTCAGCCAGGAAGTCGGGCGCGAAGCCGCCGACCAGGAGATTGCCGGTAAACTGTCGATCACGGTGAGCGAATTGCATCACATTCTTTCGGATACCAGCGTGATGAAGACCTCCCATCACGCGGCGGCCGCTGCGGAATCTTCGGCGGCGGATCAGGTGCCTGAAGACTCTCCAAGCCCGTTGGAGCTTCTTTCAGAGAAAGAGATGCGAAACCAGCTTGTGGAGGCTGTCAGCGCGCTGCCGGACCGTGCCCGGACAATTATTGCGCTGTACTATTACGAGGGTCTGCGTTTCGGTGATATCGCGAGGATCCTGAAGGTTTCGGAATCACGGGTGTCGCAGATTCACACGGAGGTCCTGAAAGACCTTCGAAAACAGCTATCGGATATTCTGTGAGCGTTCATTTGCGAGAGCTCAAGAGGAGCGTGCACTGGTTATGATGTCGCCAGAACACATCAAGGAGCGGGTCCAGACCATCATCCAACTGCCGGCGCTGCCGACGGTCGCGATGGAGGTTGTCGAGATGGTGGACAACCCGAAGACGAGCGCGTCACGCCTCGGCAAGGTGATTTCCACGGACCAGGCGCTGACGGCAAAGGTCCTGAAGATCGCAAACTCCCCCTTTTACGGGTTCCCACGGAAGATCTCGACCATCGACTTTGCGATCATCGTGCTGGGGTACGATGCGCTCAAGGAAATCGTGATCAGCATTTCGCTGGTCAGCTCGCTTCAGAAAAAATCCGACCAGTATTTCGATGCGAAAGGATTCTGGGATCATTCCATCGCCGCAGGAGTCCTGGCGCGCCGCCTCGCCCGGGACCTGAACTACCGCGTAAGCGGCGAAGTGTTCGTCGGCGGGCTCCTGCATGACATGGGACTCTCGGTGCTTCACCGGTATTTCCGTCCTGAATTCAAACGGATCGTCGAGATCGCGCGTGAAACGGATCTCTCGTTCATCGAGGCCGAAGAGAGCGTCCTCGGCGTTACCCATGCCGAGATCGGCGGGTGGCTCGCGGAGCGCTGGAATCTTCCGGACCATCTGGTGGAAGCGGTCGCTTGCCATCACGCTCCGGGAAAAGCAACGAAGAACCCCGACCTCGTCTCCATTATTCACCTTGCCGACGTCTTCGCAACGCGGATCGCCGATGTTCCGCTGGAGTTTGACAAGGGGAGTGATTTCAGCACGGACGCGCTGGAACGGCTGCAGTTGAACGATCAAAATGTGTTGAACGAATATCTTACCAGCTACGTGAACCTGATCGGGCCCGACCTCGATCAGGTGACACGGGCGGAAACGTTGGCCCATGAGGGACTCCAGGGAAATGAACGGCGAATCGCCAAAGCGTAAAAACACCGCGCAGGTGATCGAGGAAGCGCTCCCGCAGTTCGAGCAGTTCATCGAGAGCAGGGAGACGTATATCCGTGCACTCGAACGGACCATCGGGGTGCTGCGCCAGGACAATTCCCTCACCACCAACACCACGCTTGCGATGCGCACATCGATCGATGAGCTGGTCGCGATGCAACGGTTGTCGAACACGATCAGCACGAGCAATGAGCCGGATCTGATCGTCGGCGCGCTCATTGAATTGACGCGGCAAGTCATTCCCGTAATCGAGTGCAACATCTTCACCTTTGAGGAACAAGCCAGCAACCTGTCCGCCCTCTCCTCGAAAAGCTCGCCCAGGCTCGAGCAGGAGGCACGGCAGCAAATGGAAGCGGGGATCGTCGATTGGGTCATCACGGAGAAAAAAACCGTCATCATCCCCGACCTGGAGCATATGGTCGCAGGGTCCAGCGGACGCAATTTCGTCATCGTCCCGCTGATCCTGGGAAACAGGGGGCTGGGGTTTTATGTGATCCACACGGTGAAGCCACAACAGGAGTTTTCGAACCAGGACGTCCAGCTCCTGTCGGTACTGGCAAACCAGGCGGCCGTCGCGGTGGAAAACTGGCGGACCCATCAGCAGCTGGTAAAAGCCAACGAAGAATTAAAAGCGTCGCACGCCCAGATGATCCAGGCGGCGAAGCTGGCGGCGATCGGAGAGCTTGCGGCGGGCATCGCCCATGAGATCAAGAACCCCCTGCAGGTGCTGCTGCTCAACCTTGAGCTCGTTGAAGCGGGCCGCCCCCTGCCGAACTGGACGGAGATGTTCAGCAAACAGGTCCGGAGACTTTCTGAAATCACGCACCGGCTGATGAACTTCGCCCGGAATGCGTCCGAAGATGTGGTGATGGAGCCGATCAACCTCCGGAAGGTGATCGACGATATCGTCGCCATGGTCCAGCACGAGTTTCGCGGTGCGGGAATCGAGGTCGAAATCGAGTCGGCCGGCGACATTCCGCCTGTGGCCGGCAATGCAAACTACCTGCAGCAGGTGTTCCTGAACCTTCTGATCAATGCCCGCGATGCCATGCCCAAAGGCGGGTTGATCACGTTGACGCTTTCACTGACCGGGTTCCACATTTTCGTCCGCGTCAGCGATACGGGCGACGGCATTCCGCCCGCGGTGCTGGAGAAGATTTTCCGCCCCTTCTTCACGACAAAAGGGGAAAAAGGCACCGGGCTCGGCCTGGCCATCTGCCATAAGATCATCCTTCAACACAAGGGGGATATCCGCGTGGAAAGCGAAGTCGGGAAGGGCACGACGTTTACCATCTATCTTCCCATCTGGCGGGGTGCCCGATGAAAACACTGCGCACTGTGGCCGCTCTCCTTCTGTGGGGTTGTGCGACGGCGATGGCAGCCGGAGCGGGAGATGCCGTCGTGATCCGAAGTCTGCGTTATTCGACGGAAGGCGGCACGGGGAAACTCCTGATCGGGACAGACGGGATCCCGGTGGTGATCACGGGAGGATCCAACGATCTCGTTACGCTCGCATTCCGTCATGCAACAGTTTCGTCGCCGCCCGGCGCCGCCCATGTGTTCTTCAAGGAAGGGCCGATGCGCTCGGCGGTCATCGACCGCTCTGCATCGGACAGCGTGACGGTGACTATTCGCCTGAGGACGCAAGGGAGAGTCGATTTTGGTCTGGAGGGGCACGACGTCGTTTTGAGAGTTACCCCGCACGGGTCCATGGCGGAGCGGCCCCCGCGGCCGTTCGCGCCGGTCACTGCGCTGCTATCGTCGGAACTGAAATCGAAGCCAGGCGATGCCGCGGTGGCTTCGATCGGTGCCCACACCGCACTGACTGCCGGCGCAATCATCCCGCCGGTCGGGTTCCTCACCATCCTCGGTCTGTGTGTTTTCGCTGCGCTGACATCGTTTGCCTTCTCGCTGGCGGTGGTGCGTCGCCTGGACGGGAAGACCCTGGCGGTGGAGCTGCAGCCGGAGGAGCAAACGGAAGAATTGCCCTATGACGATGGCGAACCCGAGGCCCCGCTTGCTGTCCTCCCGTCACCGTTTGGGGAAGAAGAAGAATCCGAAGACGAAATCGATGCGCGGGCCTATCAACTGGCGAAAGCACTCCGTCGTGGCAAAGGCGAAATGGACCTCGCCCTCCGGATGGAAGGCAAACGCGAGGCAGTGCTCGGCGAAAAAATCTCCAAGACCTGCCGGTCCCCGAAGACCAAGGCCCAACGCGTGCAGAATGCGAAGCGGCTCGGCGTCGGTCGCGGGGAGATCGATCTTGCATTACGGCTCAAGAAGATGGTCCCCGTTTCCAACACCGTGGAGGAACCATGATCAAAGGACTCTATACAACGGAATCGGCAATGGTCCCCAAGCTTACCAGGCTGGAGATCATCGCCAACAACCTCGCGAACATCAACACGACCGGGTTCAAACGGGACAAAGCGTTCACCGATGCGCTCGATGAGGCAACGACTGCCAGCGAAGCCACCGGGTCGGACATTCCACTTCTGCGGCAGTACACGGACTTCTCCGAAGGGACGCTACGCCCGACCAACACACCGCTCGACGTTGCGCTTCAGGGGAAGGGTTTCTTTGTGGTGGACACCCCGAATGGTGTGCGGTACACGCGGAACGGCAACCTGCAACTGTCCCTCGACGGTACAATCGTAACGGGACAGGGATACACAGTGCAGGGGGTCAATGGAAAGCTCCAGCTTCCTGATGCGCAGCATCTTCAGGCAGGATCGATCCACATCAGCGAGACCGGAGAGGTCATGCTGGACAAACAGTCCATCGGCCATCTCAAGGTGGTGGACTTCGCGGACTATGCGGCCATTCACAAGGATCACGAAACCTTGTTTACTGTAGATCCGGGCACCCTTATGACGACCGGGCCCGGCAGTCAAACCGCGATCCGCCAGGGATTCCTAGAGGATTCCAACGTCGACGGGATCAGCGAAATGATCGCGATGATCGAACTGAACCGGGCATTCCAGGCGGACCAGAAGGTGCTCCAGGCGCAGGATGCGACTCTGGAAAAGGTAAACACAGTCGGACAAGTCTAACGGTCACAACGAGGAAGCAGACCCATGAATCGAGCATTGAGAACAGCAGCGACCGGAATGTTTGCGCAGCAGTTGAACGTGGACCTGATCGCGCACAACCTCGCCAACGTCAACACGACCGGTTTCAAAAAGGCGCGGCCGGAGTTTCAGGATCTCATGTACCAGACGCTGAAGGTCAGCGGGACGTCGACAGACCCCAATGTCCAGGAACCGTCGGAAATTCAGGTTGGCAACGGGGCCGTGCCGGTCGCCACGACCCGCAACTTTGCGCAGGGCGACATCACCCCGACGAACAACCAGACGGACTTCGCGATCCAGGGAGACGGGTTCTTTCAGGTCCGGAGGCCGGATGGAACGATCGGGTACACCCGCGACGGGACATTCAAAGTCTCCGCCGAGGGAACCCTTGTCACATCCCAGGGATACATCGTGGAGCCGGGCATTACGATCCCGTCCGACACCACCGCGATCACCGCGAGTTCGGAAGGGGTGATCGAAGCGACGACGGTCGGCAGCTCGACCCCGACGCAGATCGGCCAGTTTGAAATGGCTAAGTTTGTCAACCCGGCAGGGCTTCGCGCCATCGGCGATGATCTGTATGTCGAGACGCCGGCTTCCGGGGCGCCGATCACCGGGTCGGCTGAATCCGAAGGTTTCGGGACGATCATGCAATCGAACCTCGAATCGTCCAATGTTGATGTCGTCGAAGAGATGGTCAACATGATTACTGCGCAACGGGCGTACGAAATCAATTCGAAGACCATCAAGACCGTCGACGAAATGTTAACAATCGCGAACAACATTAAGCAATAAGATCATGATGCTCAGCATCATTCTCGGCGCGCTGTTGTTGGGATCAGGTGGGGAGGATTCCTCCGCCCTCGAAGGGGCGGTCCGCACCGTGATCCTGGAGCAGGCACGATCGGCCGGAGAAGAGGCCGTCATCGAGGCCATCAAGATTCCCCGCGCTCTCCATGCACGGGGAGAGGGAACATTCACTGTTGAGCCGCCCGTTCAGGGGCGGACGGGCGGGCATGTGGTCGTCATGGTGGATTGGTCAGTGCCGGGCTCTGGCCTCGAGCGGTTCCCGGTGAGCTGTACGGTGCACCGGTTTGCCGACGCGTATGTCGCGACGCATCTTATCGACCGCCACGCAACGCTCATGCAGGGTGACGTGGTTCTCCGCAGGGTCGAGACGACGCATCTGGCACAGACGTATGTGCACGACGCCTCCGCATTCGCCGGCCGGAGAACACAACGGATCATCCAGGAAGGCGCGGTGCTCAGCACGGCGATGCTGGAAGAGGAACCGACGATCCATGTAGGAGATCCGGTCGTCCTCCTGACGCGCTCGGCCGGTGTCAGGGTCACCGTTTCGGCAGTTGCAAGAGAGGACGGTAACAAGGGGTCCTCGATTACTGTTCAACCCGTCGGCGGTCACCAGCGGTTCCGGGGGAAGGTCCTTGACGCCAGAACCGTGGAGCGATCGGCAGACTGATATGGAATTTTTTCCGGGAACGAAGGCTATGAAACACGCAATGATGGTCCTTCTCATGGTGGGTGCTTCTGGCGTGGCCGTCAGCCAGGACATGAGGGAAAATGCGGCGCGGTCGTTGTTTGCCGATCAGAAGGCCACGCGCGTTGGTGATGCGATCACGATCCTGGTCGTGGAAACATCCACCGCCTCCAACGATGCAACGACATCGTCGTCGCGCGAGAGCAACATCTCGTTCAACGCTTCGGGATCGACCGGATCGGCCAGCGCTCCCCAAGTGGGACTCGGCGTCGGAACCGGCAACACGTTCAAAGGCTCGGGCGCCACGCAGACCAACGGCACGATCCGCGCAAAACTGAGCGCGAAAATCGATTCGGTGTTTGCGAACGGCAATCTCTGGGTCAATGGAACGCGGACGATCACCATCAACGGCGAGGAGCAGACGATCAGGATTTCGGGTCTTGTCCGTCCGTCGGACATCGCGTCCGATAACAGTGTCCTCTCCTACAACATAGCCGATGCGCACATCTCGTTTGAAGGAAACGGCATCGTTTCCCGCGCGCAGGGCCCGGGGTGGATCACGAAACTTTTGCACTGGCTATTCTAGGCGGGGTGACAATGAGACGAAACAGGTTCGGGAAGCTTCTCGTGACCGCTCTGGTCGCATCGACCATGGCGTCGGGAGCGGCGCGTATCAAGGATGTCGCTTCGGTCCAGCCGGCGCGGACAATGCAGGTGATCGGCTATGGCCTTGTGGTGGGCCTGAATGGAACGGGTGATACGCAACGGTCGACATTCACGCTTCAATCGGTGTCAAGCATGCTGAAACGCTTTGGCATTACCGTCCCGCAGACGGATCTTCGTCTGCGGAATGCGGCGGCAGTGATGGTGACCGCGTCCGTCGAGGGATCGGCGAAAGAGGGGACCAACTGCGACGTCATCGTTTCATCGATGGGTGATGCAACAAGCCTCCAGGGCGGGACACTGCTCCTGACCCCTCTTTCAGTGGCGGACGGAACAGTGTATGCCATGGCGCAGGGTCCGCTTTCCGTTGGTGGTTCGAGCATTCGTGAAAACGGGAACGAAATCCGGCGCAACCATACGGCGGCGGGGCGCATCCCCAGCGGCGCGATCCTTGAGAAATCCATTTCTACAGGATTGAAGCCCGACTCCACAATTTCGGTGGTGCTCTTTCAGTCCGACTACACGACGGCCAGCCGCATCGCAGAAGCCATCAACGTCAAATTCGGGAGCGGAGCCGCGCACGCCCTCGACGGATCCTCCGTGCGGGTGACCGTTCCTCAGCAATCCCAGGCGGAAGGAAAGCTCGTCGATTTCATATCCGCGATCGAGTTGATCGAAATCACCCCGGATGTCATCGCGCGGGTGATTGTCAATGAGCGGACCGGGACGGTCGTCATCGGAGGGAATGTCTCCATTCTTCCCGTGGCGATTTCGCACGGCGGGTTGAATATCGAAATTGAGTCGGTCCCGGTGGTGTCGCAGCCGAATCCGTTCTCGCAGGGGCAAACCGTCACAACGCAGTTCACGAGGGTTTCGGCAGGGGAGGATTCAACGAGTGTCGTTGCGATCAACGGCGTATCGACAGTTCAGGATGTTGCAAAGGCGCTGAATTCGTTGAGGGTCGCGCCGCGCGACATCATTGCAATATTCCAGGCGCTCAAGGAGGCAGGGGCGCTCAAAGCGGAGCTCGTCATCATCTGATGGGTGCAACAGGTCCCATATCGACACCGATCCACCCCGCGGTGGAGAGTTCGCCCGATCGTTCGAAGGTGAAACTCCAGGCGGCGCTACGGGATTTTGAGGCGTTGTTCGTGAGCTATATGCTCAAGAGCATGCGTGAAACGACATCCCAGAGCGAAATGTTCGGCGAGAGTTTCGGCGGAGAGATGTTTGATGGCATGTTTGACACGGAACTTTCGCGACAGATGTCCAAGAACAGCAGCGTGGGCATCGCGGAGATGCTGTATCGGAAGATGACGGGAGAATCGCTTACGGCGTCGGGTCCCGCGATACAGGCGCCGAAGCCGCCGGCAGTGGACATCGCTCCGCTCACCCCGCTTCCAGTGCAGCCGCCGATTCCCAAGCCGCCCTCAAAGACGGGTTCTGCGTCGCCCGCTTCACCCGGAACCGGGGATCCCCCGCCCGCGCCCGCCGTGAAGCCCGCAGGAGGCAAACCGGTGGCGAGTGTCACGCAGCCTGCGCCGTCGCGACACCGTCAGGACGCCATCGGCCAGCGGTTGAACCAGTACGAACCCGCAATACGCGAGGCAGCCGAGAAACACAGCCTGGATCCCAATCTTCTGCGCGCGGTCATTGCCAGCGAATCCGGCGGGAATGCAAAGGCGCGGTCACCGAAAAATGCCAAAGGTCTGATGCAACTGGTCGATTCCACCGCAGCGGATATGGGTGTGCGCAACGTCTGGGATCCGCGCGAGAACATTCTCGCGGGAGCAAAGTATCTCCAACAGCTCCTGAATCGATTCGGCGGGGACGTCGATACGGCCCTGGCGTCGTACAATGCGGGACCTGCGGCGGTGGAGAAACACGGAGGAATTCCTCCGTTTAAAGAGACTCAGGACTATGTGCAGAAGGTGAAGAACTATATCCAGCACTTTAAACAACTCGAGGGTGACAGCAATGACGACGAGTGAACAGCTGTGCCATATCTTGACCACGCAGGCTGACCTCATGGATGCAATCTCCCAGGTTCTGGGAGAGACGCAGACTGCCCTGCTGAACTCCGACGGGTCCGCCCTCGAGCGTTGTACGGCGCGGGAAGAGGAACTGCTTCGCCCGTTCCATGATCTGGAGTCAGAGCGTCTGCGCTGCGTCGCCGAGCTGAAACCGGCGAGCGGTTCTGTGAGCGACGTCCTCAGCCGGATTCCCGAAGGCGAACGGGCCACCGTAAGCGGACTGGCGGCGCGGATGCAGGAGTCGGCGAAAGCCATTGTGGAACTCAACGGAATGAACGCAATCCTGCTCACCAGTGCCCAGCGGTTCGTCCAGGAAACGCTGCGGATTGTGACCGATAACCATCGGCGAAAGCTTGTGGACGAAAGGATCTAGCGTATGTCAGGACTATCGATGATTCTCGAAACGGCGCGCAGGGCGTTGATGAGCCAGCAGATCGGCATCAACGTCACCAGCCATAACATCGCGAATGCGTCGACCGAAGGGTATTCCCGGCAGCGGGTCAGTTTCACTCCAACCCCGGCGCTCTGGGAACGGTACGGCTATCTCGGCACCGGCGTGGAGGCGGAGTCGATCGGACGATTGCGTGACGGTTACCTCGACGGGCAGATCCGGTATTCCAACGGCGCGAACAGCGCCGCAACCACGCAACAAGGCATCCTCAGTCAGGTCGAGGCGAGCTTCAACGAACCGTCCGACGCGGGGCTCAGCTCCATGCTGACGCAGTTCTTCAACTCATGGCAAACGCTTTCCACGCATCCCGAGGACAGCTCATCGAGGAACGGCGTGATTCAACAGGGGACCCTGCTCGCGCAGTCGTTTCAACGACTGCATTCCGAACTGAGCCAGACCCACGACTCGCTGAACGACGACATCGGGACCAAGGTTGCGAACATCAATCAGCTGACATCGGAAATCGGCGACCTCAACAGCCAGATCATTAATGCCGCCTCGGCGGGGGGTGATCCGAGCGACCTGGAAGACCAGCGCGACCTCAAATTGGATGCACTTTCAAAGCTCGCAAACATCACTGTGTCGATGGACACAGGGGGTGCGGCGCTGGTGTCCATCGGCGGGATGACCCTGACGTCGCGCAGCGGATCGGTCGCGATCTCGGCGCAGCCGACGGGCGGAGTGATGCAGATCGTCACTGCAAAGGACAACATCCAGCTCAACGTTACCGGCGGTGAACTCGGCGGCGATCTGATACAGTACAATACCACCCTGCCGGGATATCTTAATCAACTTGATCAGCTGGCCGGGGCGTTGATCACCAGGGTGAACACCCTGCACAGTGCCGGGTACGGCATCGGCACTCCGCCTTCGACCGGAGTGAATTTCTTCTCCGGGACGGGAGCCGGCGATATTGGCGTGGATGCGGCCGTGGCAGCGGACCCGAACCTGGTAGCGGCCTCAAAAGACGGCACGTCAGGGGACAACAGCGTCGCCCTCTCGATCGTCAATGCGGCAAATGACAAGATCCTGAACGGCAACTCGTTAACGCTGTCGCAGTTTTACAGCGGGCTCGCGAGCAGCGTGGGATCGGACATCAATAGCGTTCAGAGTACGGCCAATTCGCAGCAGCTTGTGCTCACCCAGCTCGAAAACCAGCGGACGTCGGTGTCGGGGGTGTCGCTCGATGAAGAGATGACAAATCTGATACAGTACCAGCGCGCGTACGATGCAGCTGCGCGACTGGTAAACACCGCAAATGAAATGATGCAAACCGTAATTACCATGGTGACGTCATGAGAGTAACCGAAGGTCGCATCGCCAACGATTTTCTGAACGCGGTGAACAATACGCGCGAGAAGATCATCGCACTTCAGGGTCAGCTGGCTTCAGGGGTCCGCATCCAGAAGGTGTCGGACGATCCATCGGCCGCCACGACGATCATGCGGATGCAGTCCGCGCTTGACAGAAATGATCAGTATCAAAAGAATGTGACGGACGCGCAAGGTTTTGTGGACAGCACCGCAGGGGCGCTGGACAGCATTAACACGCTGCTGTCCCAGGTCCAGGAAATCTCGGTGCAGGCGCAAGACGGGCAGCAGACGTCTTCGATGGTCGCTTACGGCAACCAGGTGGATCAGATCCTCCAGGAAGCGGTGAGCATTGCCAATACGCAATTCAACGGCAAGGCCATCTTTGGCGGCACGGTCACAACGAGTACTCCCTATCAGCTCGTTACGAACCCGGGTCCTCCTCCCACCACCACCGTCACGTATCAGGGAAACACCAACGCGATCACCTATGCCGTCGGTGACGGTGCGACGCAACAAGTGAGTGTGTCGGGTGGCGAAGCGTTCAACGGCACGGGGCTGTTCGACCTCTTGATCCGCGTGCGTGACAGCCTGCAGGCGGGGACTCTTCCGTCGGCGGCGGATCAGGCCGCGGTCAAGTCGGCAGCGGACCTGGTGAACCAGACTGCGGGGAAGATCGGTTCATTCTCGCAGAGTCTCACCACGACCGAGATTCATCTTGGCGATCAGCGGACGCAGCTGCAGACGCTCATGTCGTCCGTCCGTGATACCGATGTGGCCGAAGCGACACTGAACCTGAAGAACCAGGAAACCATGCTTGATGCCGCGTTGAACACGGGCGCTCAAGTCCTTCAGAAATCGTTGCTTGATTTTCTCAAATAACCATGCGCAAGTCGTTTGACATAACGACCGCCGGCGGTCTGGGGCTTGGAGTGCTGGCAGTGTTTGGATCCTTCATCATGGAAGGGGGGAAGATCGGCGCACTGATTCTTCTTCCCGCGATGACGATCGTCTTTGTCGGGACGTTCGCGGCTGCAATGATCGGCACGTCACTGAAGAACTTCCTCGGGGTCGGCAAGATGCTCGTGCTGGCCTTGATGCCGCCGCGCTATGAAGTGAAGGAGACGATCGACAGCATCGTGCGGTATTCCACCATTGCGAGGAAAGAAGGTTTGCTCGCGCTGGAGCGCGAACTTCCCAAGATTGAAAATCCGTTCCTGAAGAAGATCCTTCGTTTTGCGATCGACGGTACCGAGCCCGAGATCCTTCGGTCCCTCGCGGAGACCGAAGTGTCCTACATTGAAGAACGGCACATCCGGTCCGCGGCCATCTTTCAGAAGATGGGCGGCTATTCACCGACCATGGGCATTATCGGGACGGTCATGGGGTTGATCTCGACGCTGGCCGCCGCCGGAGACGATGCGAACACCTTGATCCGTCACATTGCGTCGGCGTTCATCGCAACGCTGTGGGGAGTGTTCATGGCGAACATCGTCTGGCTGCCGATCGCGGACAAACTCAAGCATATTCATCATGAAGAATTCATCTTCATGGATATGATTACCGAAGGCATTCTCTCCATTCAGGCCGGGGAAATCCCATCGGTGATCAAGGCACGGCTGAACAGCATGCTGCCCGCAAGTGAACAGGAAGTGGATGCGAAATGAAACGGAAGGGTCGACACGAAGAGGGGCATGACAGCGAGGATCGCTGGCTTCTTACGTATTCCGACCTGATCACGTTGTTGCTCGGGCTGTTCGTCATCCTGTATGCGATGTCCAAAATCGACGCCGGCAAGTACGCCGAGTTTGTCAACGCGATGGAAGGGGTGTTCGGGAGTCCGAAGGGCATCATGAGCGGCCAGGGTGGAGTCGTCCAGGCGCCGGTCCCTTCGGTCCAGACGGAGCGGCAGAAGATCATCACCGAGCTCCGGTCGGCGATGCACCTGGACGACAAGAAGCTCCCCATCAGTATCTCGTATAATGAGCGCGGGATCACCGTCCACATCATGGAAGAAATGCTGTTCGCCTCCGGCAGGGCGGAGATCATCAGCTCATCGCTGGTGGCGCTTGACTCCCTCGCAACGGTGCTGCGGGGGCTGGGAAACGATATCCGGGTGGAAGGTCACACCGACAATGTCCCGATCAATACGCCGTTCTTCCCCTCGAACTGGCACCTTTCCGTCGCGCGGGCGGTGAACATCGGGTATTACCTGATTCAGCACCACGGTCTGAATCCGGAACGCGTTTCCGTGGTGGGATATTCTGAATATCGGCCCCTGGTTCCGAACGATACGCCGGAGAACCGGGCCCGCAACAGGCGTGTTGACATAGTCATCCTCACCGGAAATGGATCGGCCAGAAACGACAGTGCACGGCCCGATTCGGCAACCAACAAGGAGATCAGACAATGAAATGGGTGAGCCGCCAATTCGGCGAGTTGGACTACGACGAGAAACTGGTCATCCATTTTGCCGAAGGACTGTTCGGGTTCGAACAGTATAAGAACTACATCATCGTGCACGACGTCGATTCCGAGCCTTTCCGATGGCTGGTGTCCGTTGAACACGAGGATCTGAGCTTCCCCATGCTCGAACCCGGGATGATCCTTCCGGGGTATGAAGGCCATCTGGGAAATGACAAGGAAATCTGGGTCCTGGCGGCAATCAAGAAAAAGGTGGAACAATCCACCGTGAACTTGCGCAGCCCGATCGTAATCGATCGCCGATCGTATGAAGCGCAACAGATCATTCTTGATGATGAGACACTGCCGTTTCAATTCCCGCTGGTCCCGTCGTCCGGCGACCCGGGGGGGAGGTAACCCATGCTCGTCCTCTCAAGAAAGACGGATGAAGATATCCGGATCGGCGACCAGATCATCGTGCGGGTGCTCGGGGTAAAAGACGGCCAAGTGAAGATCGGCATCGAAGCGCCGCGATCGGTCCGGGTATTTCGCGGGGAGCTCTACATCCAGGCGCAGAAGGAGAACCAGGCTGCCGCGAATGTCGATCGCTCGTCGGCGGCAGCGGTTGCCGCGAGCCTTGCACAGCTCGGCTCCCGCCGCAAAGGCAAAACGGAATAGCGCACCCCTCACTCTTCCATGGATAGGGAATCATGTTTGTCATTATCGGCATTGCAGTGGTCGTGATCGGGGTGCTGGGTGGGTTTGTCCTTCACGGCGGACCGCTCCCGGTCCTCCTCCAGTATAACGAGTTTCTGATTATCGGCGGCGCGGCAATCGGGTCCGTGCTCATCGGTACTCCGCTCCCGCAGCTGAAGAGACTGATCGCAAGCATTGGCGGCGTGATGAAGGGTGACCCCTACTCGAAGGATCAGTATCTGAAACTGATACAGACGCAGTTTGAGCTGTTCAATCTCGCCAAACGGGAAGGGCTCATCAATATTGAGCAGCACATCGGCAATCCGGCAGGCAGCGCCATCTTCAGTAAAAACCCGTTTCTCCTGAAAAACCATCATGCGCTGGATTTCTTCTGTGATACGATGAAGCTGTTGCTCGGCGGCGGGATCCCACCGTACGACATCGAGTCCATGATGGACGCCGATATCGACACGCATCACGAGGAAGCAGCGACGCCGCCCAGCCTGGTCCAGAAGCTCGGCGACGCCTTGCCCGGATTGGGCATTGTTGCCGCGGTGCTCGGCATCGTCATCACGATGGGGGCCATCAACGGTCCGCCGGAGGTCATCGGAGAAAAAGTTGCCGCGGCGCTGGTCGGAACGTTTCTTGGCGTGCTGCTTTCCTACGGGTTCGTCCAGCCGGTCGCAACCAACCTCGAACTGCTGAACATCGCGGAAGCACGGTATCTCGAATGCATCAAAGCGGGTGTTGTGGCATATGCAAAAGGGAATGCTCCGACAGTCGTCGTGGAATTCGCGCGTCGAGTCATCTTCAGCAGTGTCCGCCCCAGTTTCGAAGAGGTGGAAAAAGCCATCAAAGCAGTGAGGGCCGGATAGGCGGATACCCATGGAAGTCAATACGGAAGATGTACCGATTCGCATTGTCAAGAAGAAGGGCGGGCACGCGGGGCATCACGGCGGCGCGTGGAAGGTGGCCTATGCGGATTTCGTGACGGCCATGATGGCCCTCTTCATTGTTCTCTGGATTGTGGGTCAGAGCAAGGCCGTGAAGGAGTCCGTCGCCGGATACTTCAAGGACCCGGGGGCTTTCACGTCATCGCACGGGGCTGCCGGGGCGCTCGACGGCGGATCGGGCGCGATGGAGAACGCGGGGATGACGGACCTCGTCAAGCAGCAGGAGGCGTTCAAACGGCTCGGCGAAGAGATTCTGAACGAGATCGCGAAGAAACCGGACCTCCAGGCGCTGGCATCGCAAGTCCGGTTTGATATCGTGGACGAAGGATTGCGGATCGAAATGATTGAAAAGTCGAATTCCTACTTCTTCGACGTCGGCACGTCAACGATCAAACCCGAAGCCGCTGAAGTCCTCGGGATTATCGCCCACGAAGTCGATTCCCTGCCGAACAAACTGGTCGTGGAAGGGCACACGGACAGCCGTCAGTACTCGCGGGCCGACGGCTATTCGAATTTCGAACTGAGCGCGGAACGGGCGAACAGCGCGCGCAGGATCCTGGTTTCGAAGGGCGTGTTGCAGACGCAGGTGGACGAGGTCCGCGGGTATGCGGACACCCGGCTGCGCAACAAGAAAGATCCTTTTGACATCACGAACAGACGCATCAGCGTCCTTGTAAAATTCAGGAGTCCGGGATAAGCGAATGGCTTCTCAATCTTTGATTCTCGCAGTGGATGACGACCCCGCATCGCTTCTTGTGCTTGCAAACGTTCTCCAGATGGACGGCGCCTTCAGGGTGGTCACGGCGACGAACGTCGCCGACGCCATGGTTGTCGCGGAACGGCACTCGCCGGACCTCATCATCACGGACCGGTATATGCCGGGACGCGACGGATTCGATTTTTGCACCTGGGTGAAGTCACATCCCGTGCTGTCCGGATCGATGGTCATGCTTCTCACCGCTTCGGCGGAAATCGAGAGCATCGTGAAGGGGCTGGACCTCGGTGCCGACGACTACATCACGAAGCCGTTTAACCCGGAAGAATTGCACTCCCGTGTGCGTGCCCTTCTCCGGATCAAACGCCTCGGCGATCAACTCAAGAGCGACAAGGAACGCCTCGAAGAGCTGAACGCAACGCTGCATGAGAGCATGGCCGGGATCATGCACCTGATCACGCATATCATCGAGCTCCGCGTCCCCGATGCCGCTCTTCGGGCGGAACGCGCCTGCACCCTGGCCCAGTGGATCGGCGGGAAGATGGAAATGGAAAAAGAGTCGATCAACGTTCTTGTCCTTGCGGCCCGCATCCATGAAATCGGGAAGATCGTGATGCCGGACAATGTCCTCGGACACGAAGTGGTACAGCTCAGCGGCGAGCAGAAGGAAACGCTCTCGCAGTTCCCGTCGTATGGTCATATGCTTGTTTCCAGGATCCCGCAACTGGAAAATGTGGCGGCACTCATCAAGCACCAGCTCGAAAACTTTGACGGGACCGGGAGCCCGGACCACCTCCGGGGAAAACAGATCTCCCTGGGGTCGAGAATTCTCCGCGTGGTTAACGTCATGGAACAATTGCCGCTCGACGCAACGCCGGCCCAGCTCTGTGAAGAATTGAACCGCCAGCGGGGAACCACACTCGATCCTTTTGTCGTTCAGGGAGCGATTGACTATATTACCACGTTGTCCGACCCTGCATGGATGCAGGGGAAGAAGCAGGTGGCAATCGGAAGTATCGAAGAGGGAATGGTAACCGCGGCCGATATCTGCACCGCGAAAGGGGTCAAACTTCTTCCCCGTGATACAAAGCTCACGCAATCGCACGTCAATTGGATCCAGACCCACCATCAGAAGGATCCGATTCTCAGCGGGATCTACATCTATAGCTCCCCGTGAATGGCTCGGGGGGCTGTGTGCCCTCATCGTCTTGCTCCCACTCTGTGCCTGTGATGACCCCGTCAGGACGTTCCCCGATACCCGTCCGCGCGATCTCAACGAACTGCGCTGGACGACCGATAGCCTCACGGACAATGGTTCCTTCCTCCAGATTGCTGCCCTTGACGGACAGGCCGAGAATTCTCTGTATGCCGTGGGAACGACAGCGGACTCGGAAGCGGTCATGGCGCAATTCGACGGAAAACGATGGCAGATTGTGAACAGGTACGGTCCACCTTCCGTCCTCCACGATATCACAACCGCGGGTCAGATTGACCTGTGGGCGGTCGGCGGAACCGCTGATTCGGCACTCATTCTCCGGAATACCGGGACCGGTTGGGCGCCGATTGCCCATCCTCCCGCACCGACGCTCCTCGCGGTTGATGCTACGTCGGGCACCGACGTGTGGTGCAGCGGCGAGCACGGAGTAATCCTCCATGCGACATTGTTCCAATGGCAGGTCTACTCCCTCGGCGACAACCTTGCCATCGAATCGATCGCTGCGATTGCTCCGTTCGACGTCTTTGCAATCGCCCGGCGCACCTCCGTCACATCCCCGTTCGACTATCCATATTATCTCTACAACTTCAACGGGGCGGTCTGGTCCCGTGTCGATTCCATTCCCCCCTCCGGCATCGGACTTCAACCGCGGTTCGGCACACGCCTATACGAGAAACTCTCGCGTATCTATTCTCTCGGCGCCGGTCTGTACTTTTTGAACCTCGTTGCCTGGCAACAACAGATTGTCACCGACACCCTCAGTGGAATGTATCTCCAGGATGCCAATAACATTCTTGCGGTGGGGAAGTCGGTGCATCACTTCGACGGAGTGCAATGGTATGCATTCACTCCGCCAAACAGCAGCGGCGTTCGATGGTCGGATGCATGGATGGACGGCACCAACGTGTTCATTGTGGGATCACACGGGGGGACGACGATCGTGGAGCATGGGGAGTAACGGGGGGAGAATTCAGATATCAGATGTCAGAAATCTGAATTCCTATCGGCCGAAGAAGTTTTGACTAATCAGAACCCTCCAAGTCTTCTGTTTACTGTTTACTGTTCACTGTCCCCTGTTCACTGTCCCCTGTTCACTGTCTCACTGTCCACTGTCCACTGTCTACTGTCCACTGTCCCCTGTCCACTATCTACTGCCTGCTCTCTGCTCCTCGAGATTTGCTTCCTGCAAGTACGCCGCAATCTCTTCGGCAGCGCGTTTCCCGTCCCGCATGGCCAGGATGACCGTCGCCCCGCCGCGTGCGAGATCCCCGCCTGCGAAGACCCCGTGGCGCGACGTTTGCTGCTGGTCATTCACCGATACCACTCCACGCTTGCCTGTGGTGAGACCGGGCGTGGTCGATTGAACGATCGGGTTTGGTTTCTGGCCGATCGCTTCGATGAGGGTCTCCACCTCGAGAGTGAATTCCGATCCTTCAACGGGGACCGGCTTCCTTCTTCCGGACTCGTCCGGTTCGCCGAGTGCCATCTTCTGACAGACGATCCCCGTCACCCAATTGGAGGCGCTGCCAAGGATGCGCACGGGATTCGTCAGGAGGACGAATTTCACACCTTCCTGTTCGGCGTGATGGATTTCCTCTTCCCGCGCCGGCATCTCCTCACGTGAGCGCCGGTAGATCAAATATGCCTCCGAAGCACCGAGTCGTTTCGACGTGCGGATGGCATCCATTGCCGTGTTCCCGCCGCCGATCACGGCAACGTGCTTGCCGAGCTTCACCGGGGTATCGGACTCCGGGAATTGGTACGCGCCCATCAGATTCACACGCGTGAGGAATTCATTGGCAGAATAAACTCCGCTGAGGTTTTCGCCCGGGATTCCCATAAACGTCGGCGTCCCGGCGCCGGTTGCCAGGAACACTGCCGAGAACCCCCACTCGTCGAAGAGTTCGTCAACCGTCGCGGTGCGGCCGACCACAAAATTGGTGTAGATCTCCACCCCGAGCGCTCTGATACGATCTGTCTCGAGGTCAAGAATCTCCTTCGGGAGACGGAACTCGGGGATGCCGTAGCGGAGAACGCCGCCGAGCGCATGGAGCGCCTCAAACACTGTGACACCGAATCCCTTCTGGGCAAGTTCCGCGGCGCAGGTCAGGCCCGCCGGGCCGGAACCGACGATGGCGACTTTTTCCTTGCGCCGCTCTGCAATATGCGGCGTCTGGAACAGGGAATGGCTCGACTCGAAATCCGCGACAAAGCGTTCCAGCTTGCCAATCGCGACCGGTGTCAGTTTCTTTCCCAGCACGCACAGCGATTCGCACTGCGACTCCTGCGGGCAGACTCTTCCGCAGATCGCCGGCAGGTAGTTCGCTTCGCGGATCTTTTTGACCGCTCCATCGAAATCGTGCGCGAGGATGGCCTGGATGAAACTCCGAATATCGATGCCGACCGGACATCCGTCGATACACAGGGGCTCCTTGCATTCAAGGCAACGCGATGCTTCGATCAGTGAACGTTCTTCGTCGAACCCGAAAGACACCTCGAGGAAATTCGTTGCGCGGACCGCCGGATCCTGTTCGGACGGTTCCTGCCGCTTGATCTTCATCCGCTCCGACGGTTTGAGAGGGTTCAGCCGAGTCATGAGGGCCGCGCCTCCCCGGTAAGGCGACACTGATGGTATCGCTCATCGGCGATCCGTTCCATATCCACGTAGGTCCTGTTTCTCATCAGCAGTTCATCGAAATCGACAAGGTGTCCGTCGAATTCCGGGCCGTCGACACAGGCAAACTTCATCTGTCCGCCGACCGTCACCCTGCAGCCGCCGCACATTCCCGTCCCGTCGACCATGATGGTGTTCAGGCTCACATACGTCCGCGTTCCGCTCGGCCGGGTGACAGCGCACACCGCCTTCATCATCGGCAGGGGACCGATCGCATAAACCGCCTGAACCTTCTCGGCGCCGTTCAGGAGATCCTGAAGCTGATCCGTGACAAATCCTTTCCTTCCGTACGTGCCGTCATCGGTCGTGACAAAGAGCGTGTCTGAACATTCGCGCATCTCTTCTTCGAGAATCACCAGCTCGCGCGAACGCGCGCCGACAATGCTCACGATGGTGTTCCCGGCGTCTTTCAACGCGCGGGCGATGGGGTAGAGCTCGGCGGTTCCCACGCCGCCGCCGATGCAGACCGTCAGTCCGTGCTTCTCGATCGGCGTCGGCGTCCCAAGCGGACCGACAACGTCCATCAACGCATCACCCGCCTTTTTTGTACTGAGCAGTTTGGTGGTCTTCCCGATGGCCTGCACAATCAGTGTGATGGTCCCCCGGTCGGGGTCGCTCGCCGCCAGGGTAAGAGGGATTCTCTCGCCCTGTTTTTCGACGCGGACCATGACGAAGTTCCCGGCCTTCCGCTTTCGCGCGACGAACGGTGCATGGATCACAAACTTCTTTATGGTTGGTGCGAGATCAGTCGTCTCAAGAATAGGGTACATGAGGTCCTTTCGGGCTCCCAGGCTGGAATGTCGAAATTAATCACAGAGGAGGCTGCAAACCACGTGCCACCAAATCGGGACAAAAGATCAAAATACGTCGCATTTTGGCCGCTGCATGCCAAAGCGTCAGATAGTGGTTTGCAGGGGCAGAAAGACGGTTGTCAGAAAAGAGAAGCGGGATGCGATCACAGTGAACCGAGAACCTCCCCGAGCGTTGTCAGCGTTTGCTGCACCTGCTCTGCGGTAACAATCAGCGGGGGGAGAAAACGGAGTACTGTGCGATCGGTCGCGTTGACCAGGACGCCGCGCTCCCGCATAGCCGCAACAACCGGATCCGCATCCCGGTCGAGCTCGGCGCCGACCATCAAGCCGAATCCGCGGACTTCACGCACGATCGTTGGGTGGAATTCCGCGAGACGACGCAGCCCGGCAAGGAGAAGATTGCCCATCGCCGTTGCATGATCCATCAACTTGCGGTCGGCGATTTCTGTCAGGACGGCCACACCTGCGGCACAAGCGACGGGGTTCCCGCCGAATGTTGTCCCGTGCATGCCGGGTTCGAGGATTGCCGCAAGCTGCTCATTTGCTAGAATGCCGCCGAGCGGGAGACCGCCGCCAATCGGTTTTGCAACGACGACGATGTCCGGTTCCACGTTGAAGTGCTGGAAGGAGAAAAATGTCCCTGTCCGTCCGATCCCAGCCTGAATCTCGTCCGCGACGAGGAGGAAGCCGTACTTGCGACGCAGCTCTTCGATCGTTTTGACATACTCGGTGGACGCCGGACGAATGCCGCCCTCTCCCTGGATAAATTCCAGCACGACCGCGGCCGTTGCGCCATTCACCGTTTCGTAGAGCGCGCCAGGATCATTGAAGGACGCAATGCGGCAGTTCTCCAAAAACGGCCCGAATCCGTCGCGGTATTTCGGACGGTCCATGAGCGACAGCGCCCCGAGCGTGCGCCCATGAAATGCATTCGACATCGCGATGATGTCGCTCTTGCCGCGCGTGCTTCCCCATCTGCGCACCAGCTTGATCATTCCTTCGATTGCCTCGGTGCCGCTGTTGGAAAGGAAAACCCGTTCGTATCCTGCCGAACGAGTCAGAATCTCCGCCAGACGGATCTGGGGCTCCTGAAGGTAGTAGTTGGAGAGGTGAGTGTAGCGCCCGGCCTGTTCGGCAATCGCCCGGACCACGGCGGGATGGGCGTAGCCGAGAGCGTTGACCGCAAGGCCGGAAAACATGTCCAGATACTTCTTGCCGTCGGACGTATACAGGTACACTCCTTCACCCCGCACGACTTCGAGCGGCAGGCGTTTGTAGGTGTGGAACAGTGAACGTTCTTCGCGGTCATGCAGCGTCATGGGATCCTCTCGAATGTGCGCGCAACCCGGGCGCGTGAAAATAAACTCTGATTTGCAGTTGCATAATTATACATAGATTTGTATAATTATGCAAGTCGAAGTCCACGGGAAACATGGCTCGTGCCCAAAGGAGAGTGACGTGATTCGAGCAGGAATAGTCGGGGCTTCCGGATACAGCGGGATGGAAACAGCACGGCTGTTGTTGCGCCGACCGGACGTCTCCATCGAAGCGGCATCGGCATCCACATCGGCGGGGTTGCGGTTGGACGCCATCGCGCCCGCATTGGCGGGACGGACAGGCCTGGTTCTCGAGGAGTATACCCCGTCCCGGTTCGCCGGCCTCGACGTCGTCTTTGTCGCCCTGCCCTCCGGCGAGGGGATGAAAGTCGTTCCGTCCCTGTACGAACAGGGTGTGCGGACGATCGACCTCGGAGGCGATTTCCGCCTGCAGTCCACCGATGCCTATCAGGAGTACTACAAGCAGGTCCATACCGCGCCGTCCCTTCTTCCGTTCGCCGTGTATGGGCTGCCGGAAATCCACCGGGACGCCATCGCGACGGCGACGCTCGTTTCCAACCCGGGCTGCTATGCCACGAGCGCGATTCTTGCCCTTCTCCCGGCGCTGGCCGACGGGATGATCCAGGAACAGGGGATCGTCATCACCTCGGCATCCGGGACGTCCGGCGCGGGTCGCAAAGGATCCGTCGACTTCAGCTTCACGGAACTGAACGAGAACATGAAGGCGTACAAGGTCGGGACGCACCAGCACACCCCTGAAATTGAATCCGTGCTCACCGCGGCAACCGGCAAGGACGTCCGCGTCTCGTTCGTGCCCCACCTTCTCCCGATTTCGCGCGGGATCTACACCACGATCCACGCAACGTTGCGCTCGCCGATTTCCCAGGAAGCGGCGGTGCGCTGCTATGAGTCCTTTTTTCAGGATGCACCGTTTGTGCGCATCAAGAACGACGCCCCGCAGATCGCAGCGGTGACCAGGACCAACTATTGCGATATCGGCGTCGCCGTCCAGAAGCGGACCAATCAGCTGATCATCATGTCGGTTCTCGATAATCTCGTGAAAGGTGCTGCAGGCCAGGCAGTACAGAATATGAATATCATGTTCGGGCTCCCCGAAGAGCTCGGCCTTCAAGCGTAAGGGAAACCAATGCACACTGTGATCGACGGGGGAATCACCGCACCCAAGGGCTTTGTGGCGGCCGGCGTTCATTGCGGGTTAAAAAAAGCAAAGAAGGATCTCACGCTCGTGGTCTCGGAGAACCTCGCCACCGCTGCCGGAGTCTTCACACAAAACATCGTGGCCGCAGCACCAGTGGTCCTCGACAAGGAACATCTGGCGCTCCAACCTGCTGCACGGGCGATTGTGGTCAATAGCGGGAATGCGAATGCCTGTACGGGCGAGCAGGGACTGCGTGATGCTCGCGCGATGGCCCAGAAGACTGCACGGTTGCTCAATGTCCGCTCCTCCGAGATCCTCGTTTCGTCGACGGGTGTCATCGGGCAACAGCTGCCGATCGCCAAAGTCCTCTCGGGGATCGATACCGCGTTCGCAAGCCTCTCGCGCACTGGGAGCAGGGACGCGGCAGAAGGGATCCTGACGACCGATACCTTCACAAAGGAATGCGCGGTTTCGTTTTCCGTCGACGGGAAGGACGTGTCCATCGGCGGGATCGCAAAAGGATCCGGGATGATCGCGCCGAATATGGCCACCATGCTTGCGTTTGTGTCCACCGATCTTTCGATTACTCCGTCGCTCCTGCAATCGACCCTCGTCGCCTCGACCCGCAAATCGTTTAACCGGATCACCGTCGACGGTGACACCAGCACAAACGACATGGTTCTCGTCCTCGCCAACGGTGCGGCAGGAAACCGGCCACTTGCCTCGCCCGATGAGCCCGGCTTCCGGGAATTCAGCGACGCGTTGGATGTCCTGCTGATCACGCTCTCAAAGAAGATTGTCCTTGACGGGGAAGGATCGACGAAGTTCGTGGAGATCCGGGTCCGGGGAGCGAAGACGGAGGGGGACGCCGACCGTGCCGCACGGTCGATCGCAAACTCGAACCTCGTCAAGACCGCCATCAACGGCGAAGACGCCAACTGGGGCCGCATCCTCGCGGCGGTCGGGTATTCCGGCATCCTGTTTAACCCGGACGAAGTCACGATCGATTTCGGCAACGTCCCCATCCTGCGCCGACACTACGGGGTCGACTTTTCCGAGGAATGCGCGAAAAAGGTCCTCCAGCAAAAGGAGATCGTCATCACGGTCGATCTGCACCAGGGGCGGGAGGAAGCCGTGTTCTGGACGTGTGATCTCTCGAAGGACTATGTCGCAATCAATGCGAACTACAGGACGTAGCGAACAATGATCTCCATCAGTGCAAAGACCGAAGTGTTGATCGAGTCCCTCCCGTATATCACGCGGTACGAAGGAAAGACGTTTGTGATCAAATACGGGGGGGCCGCGATGGTCGATGAGGACCTGCGGGAGACGTTCGCGCAGGATGTCACCCTCCTGAAGAAGATCGGCATCCGCGTGGCGATTGTCCACGGGGGCGGCAGGGAGATCACCGACCTCGCGGCGCGGCTGGGCCTGAACTCCCGGTTTGTCGACGGTCAGCGCTACACCGATGAAGCGATGATGGAAGTTGTCCAGATGGTCCTTGCCGGCAAGACCAACAAAGACATCGTGGCGCGGATCAATCAGCACGAAGGGAATGCCGTGGGTGTCTGCGGCCTCGACGGCTCCCTCCTGCGGGTGCGAAAGCTGCAATCGGACGGGCACGACCTCGGCTACGTCGGCGAGATCACCGAGGTCAATTCCGGATTTCTCAATCTGCTCCTGGCGAACAACTGTCTCCCGGTCATCGCCCCGGTTGGGTTCAACGGCGATGGACGTGCGTACAACGTCAACGCCGATCTTGCCGCGGCCGCGATTGCATCTGCACTGCGGTCGGAAAAACTCGTCTACCTCAGCGATGTCGAAGGGGTGCTGGCGGGTGGCGAGCTCGTTCACAGCATGGATCAGGAAGTCGGCGAACGATTGATCCGGGAGAAGGTGATCAGCCAGGGGATGATCCCCAAGGTCCGGTCGGCCTTCGAAGCGCTGCACGCCGGCGTCAACAAGGTCCATCTTGTCGACGGACGGATCAAGCACTCCTTGCTTCTCGAGATCTTCACCGATACCGGCGTGGGGACGGAGTTGATCCACGCACAATCATAGACAGATCCCGGCGGGCCGTCCGGGGGACGACGATCATGATTTCAAAACACGAACGCCAATACGCGATCAGGGAGATTATCGATGAGCGACCGGTCGCCAGCCAGGACGAGCTCCGACGGAAACTCCGTGCACGGGGCATCGACGTGACGCAGGCGACACTGTCACGGGACATGAAAGAGATCGGCGTCCTGTGGGTGAGCCGTTCCGACGGCGGGAGCTACGAGCTCCCCGGCGAAGAGTCGCAGCTCCCGTCCCCATCCCCGACAATGCAGGTCCTTTCCATCGTTTCCAATGAACACCTTGTGGTGATTCATACGCTGCCGGGCAGCGCAAGCATCATCGGCGAGTATATCGACCATCACAAAGTCCGCGACATCATCGGGACCGTCGCGGGAGACAATACGCTTCTTGTTGTGCCGCGGTCTGTGCGGAAAACGAACGATGTGGTGACCTATCTCAAATCTCTTCTTATCAAAGGCATGGATTTATGAGCAAGCAGAAAGTCGTCGTCGCGTACTCGGGCGGTCTCGACACGTCCGTTATGGTGAAATGGATGAACAAGAAGTACGATGCCGAGGTCATTACCGCCACGGGCGACCTCGGCCAATCCAAGGAGCTCGATGGCCTCCAGGCGAAAGCGTATGCCACCGGGGCAACGAAGGCATTCATCAAGGACCTCAAGAAGGAATTTCTTGAAGAGTACGTGTGGCCGACGCTGAAAGCCGGGGCGATCTATGAAGGCGCGTATCCGATGGCGACGTCCATCGGCCGGCCGTTGCTCGCAAAATACATGGTGGACATCGCCCGCCAGGAAGGCGCCTCGATCATCGCCCATGGATGTACCGGCAAGGGAAATGACCAGGTCCGGTTTGAGGTCGCGATCGCTGCCCTTGCGCCGGACCTCAAGGCCATCGCTCCCTTGCGGGAGTGGGAATTCCGGTCGCGCGAGGAGGAAATGGCGTACGCAAAAGCCAACGGGATCCCCGTCGCAGCGACTGTCAAGAGCCCGTACTCCATTGATGACAATATCTGGGGAACAAGCATCGAGTGCGGAGTCCTCGAAGATCCCATGGCGGAACCTCCCGCGGACGCCTATCAGCGGACGATTGATCCCGCCCTCGCGCCTGACACGCCGGCCTATGTGGACATCGAATTTGAAGAAGGCGTCCCGGTCACCCTCAACGGACAGCGGTCCGCATCGGTGGAACTTGTCGGCAACCTGAACCGCATCGCCGGGGCGCACGGAGTCGGAAGGATCGACCTTGTCGAGAACCGTCTCGTCGGGATTAAATCGCGGGAGGTGTACGAAGCCCCTGCGGCCACGGTGCTCCACTTCGCACATGCCGAGCTCGAGCGCCTGACGCTCGACAAGCCGGTCATGAATCTCAAGAGTCAGCTCGCCAACGATTATGCCAATCTCGTCTACAACGGACTGTGGTATTCGCCGCTGAGAAAGTCCCTTGATGCCTTTGTTCAGGAGACGCAGAAGACTGTCTGCGGTCTGGTCCGGGTGAAGCTCTTCAAAGGCAGGACGATCATCGCAGGGCGCAAGTCGGTTTACTCCCTGTACAACGCCCACCTGGCGACCTACACGGAGGAAGACACGTTCGATCACAAGGCCTCCGAGGGATTCATCAAGATCTTCGGACTTCCGACCAAGACCTATCACCAGGTGCAGAACGCCGCCCGCGCCAATGGCTCAGCCGCCATCCGGACCGGAGAAGTCTTCAGCGACGCGAAATGACAATCTGGAAAGGACGATTCCGGGGAGGGCTGCATCCTGAGGCCCTCCAGTTTTCCACCTCGCTGCCGATTGACCGGCGGCTCTACGACGAGGATATCGACGGAAGTCTCGCGCATGTCCGGATGCTGGCACGGCAGAAGATCATCTCGGCGGCGGACGCGCGGAAGATTGCAGGAGGCCTGGCCAGGATCCGGCAGGAAATCCGGACCGGGAAGTTTCGCGCCCTGAAGAACGGTGGCGGAAACGGTCGATTCGTCGCCGAGGACATTCATATGGCGATCGAATCCCGGTTGATCGACCTCGTGGGAGATGCGGGAGGCCGCCTTCATACGGCGCGAAGCCGGAACGACCAGATCGCACTCGATGAACGTCTTTACCTTCGATCCGCGATCTCCACCATCGTCGGAGGAATCCGCGGTCTCCAGAAATCGCTTGTGACGTTTGCGCGCGTTCATCAGGACGTGCTCATGCCGGGGTATACGCATCTCCAGCACGGTCAGCCCATCTTGTTCGCCCATCACCTGCTCGCCTACGTCGAAATGCTCGACCGGGATCATGCCAGGTTTCTGGACTGCCGTCGCCGAGCCATGCAGTCGCCTCTCGGGGCGGGTGCGGTTGGCGGGACCTCCTTCCCCGTCGATCGCGCGGCAGTGGCGAAGGATCTCGGGTTTGAAGGAATCATGGGGAACAGCGTTGATGCGGTCAGCGACCGCGACGCCATACTGGAATTCCTGAGCGCGGCGGCGATTGCGATGATGCATCTGAGCCGTATGGCGGAGGAGCTCGTGCTCTGGAGTTCGCGCGAGTGGGGGCTGATCGAAATCGGCGACGCGTTCGCGACAGGCAGCAGCATCATGCCGCAGAAGAAGAACCCCGACATGGCGGAGCTGGTCCGCGGAAAGACGGGGAGGGTTTACGGGGATCTTGTCGCCTTGCTGACAACGATGAAAGGGCTTCCGCTCTCCTACAACAGGGACCTTCAGGAAGACAAAGCGCCGATGTTCGACGCTGCGGATACCGTTGCCTCATCGCTCCGCATCCTGGCGCTGATGATCCCGACGGTGAAAGTGAATACGGCAAGGTTCGAAAAGGATCTGACTTCCGATTTCAGCACGGCGACCGACCTTGCGGATTTCCTGGTCCGGAAAGGGCTGCCGTTTCGTGCCGCACATGCGATCGTGGGCGATATTGTCCGGACCGCAGTCGAACAGGGCAGTGATCTCGGGTCGTTCTCGCTTCCGGATCTCCAGGGGTTTTCAACCTTGTTCAATTCTTCCGCCTTGGAGCTGATCGATCCCCGGGCAAGCATCCGCGCCAAAAAGTCTGCGGGGTCGACGGCGCCGGCCGAAGTGCGCAAAGCGTTAGGGCGGTGGGAAAAGAAACTCCGTGGAGGGCAGAAGCAGAAGGGGAACACGAAACGACATTGAAGACGCGGCAGCGCGCATCACTTGCCGCGCGGCGAAAACGTTACCTGTTTGCCAGGTCCTCCACATTTCTCGCCAGAACCTTCGCTTCCAGCGAATCGATCCTGCCGTCTCCATAGTACTCATAGAATTTGCGGACAAGTCTTCGAAGACCCGCGGAGTCTGCCTCTCCCTGGCGGACCTTCTCGTGGATTGCGAGGAATTCGTGGTGGAGGGAATCCTGTTTGGCAGGATCGACGTACTGTTTCATCAGAGAAGATTCAACGATCCCGAGGATGTTGTGAGCGTTGTCGCCAACGACGGCGTCCTTCTGACTCACCAGGAGGATGATGGCCATCGTCGCGAGAATGACGGCAAGGAACACTCCGAGAATCACTCCCCGACTCATCGTAGCTCCGGAATATCCATCAGGCTCCCGCCGGGCGGCCGTAGGCCATCGCTTCCAACCTGCCGATCCGTTCCTCCATTGGAGGATGCGTACTGAAGAGGGACATCAATCCGCCGGGTCTGAGCGGGTTCACGATAAACATATGTGCAGTGGCAGGAGAGGCGTCCATGGAAATCGTTTCGGTTTTTGCCTCGAGTTTCTTCAGGGCGCTCGCGAGGGCCAGCGGATCCCCGGAGATTTTTGCACCCCCTTCATCCGCCGCAAATTCGCGTGACCGCGAAATTGCCATCTGAATCAGCAACGCCGCAATGGGCGCGACGATAATCATGACAAGTCCGCCGAGAGGACTGCCGCCGTCGCGGTCGTTCGAACGTCCGCCCCCTCCGAAGATCATCGCCCACTGTGCCATGTTTGCCAGCATGCTGATCGCTCCAGCCATTGTTGCCGCGATCGTCCCGATGAGAATGTCGTGGTGTTGAACATGGGCAAGTTCGTGGCTGAGGACGCCGCGGAGTTCCTCCTTGCTGAGCGTCCGCATGATGCCCTCGGTGACGGCGACCGCCGCGTGGTTGGGGTCGCGGCCCGTGGCAAAAGCGTTCGGTTGTTCCTGCGGAATGACGTACACCTTCGGCATCGGCAGACCGGCTCTTCCGGTGAGGTCCTGGATCATGTCGAACAGCCAGGGAAGCTGATCGCGGGTCACTTCCTGCGCGTGGTACATGCCCAGCACGATCTTGGCGCTGAACCAGTAGCTGCCGAAGTTCATCACCATTGCGAACAGGAATGCGATGTACATTCCGTTCCGTCCGCCGACCCAGTTCCCGACCAGGACGACGAGGACGGTGAGAAGCGCCATCAGGAAGACAGACTTCATTGTGTTCATTGACGAGTCAACTCCGTTCAGATTCCATGGGATATGCCGCCGTACAATATACGAAAAACGGTCAGGAATGTTTTGCCACCTTGCGCATCGTATTCCGCTCTTAAAACATCCCGGCACACAACGCTGGTTCCGCGGCACGCGTTCCCGCCTCGTGCACGCGGTGACGCGCCGAAGAGCTGTTGCTTTCCGCACATTTCTCGTGTACCTTACTGCACAAAAAATTTCTGCGGACACTATGGATTCTCTCATCATAGGCATCGCCGGGGGAACGGGCTCCGGAAAAACTTCGGTGACGAACAAAATTCTTGAGCGTCTGGACAGTTCCCAGGTGGCCGTTCTTCAGCACGATTCGTACTACAAGGACCTGAGCACATTCGGCGGGACGGCCGCGGCGGAGGTCAATTTTGATCATCCGGATTCGCTCGAAACAGAATTGTTGATTCACAATCTGAAAGAACTGAAGGAGCGGCGGGCGATCGAGGAGCCGATCTACAATTTTACCACGCATCGCCGGCTCGACGCGCGACGTCGTGTTGAACCGCGCGATATCATCATCGTTGACGGCATCCTGATCTTTGTCGATAAGGAGCTGCGCGACCTCATGGACATCAAGATTTTCGTCGACACGGATGCCGACGAACGGCTGATCCGGAGGATTCGCCGGGATATCCTTGAGCGCGGGAGATCGGTGGAGTCCGTGATGGACCAGTATATGCACACCGTAAAACCGATGCACCTTGAATTTGTCGAGCCGAGCAAGCACTGGGCCGACATTATCATCCCCCGCGGCTCTCAGAACATTGTCGCCATCGATATGGTCGTGGCAAAGATCCGCATGCTGATGCACGAACAGGCGCTTGTGTCATGACCGGCTTCGAATGGACGTTCGAAATGCGCCTGGGGGTCGCCCTTGCCCTCGGATTTCTGGTCGGATTGGAGCGGGAGAGCACAAAGATCGAGCACCAAAAGCTCGTCTTCGGGGGGGTCCGGACACATCCGATCATCAGCCTGTATGGCTTCGGCTGCGCATGGCTCTACAAAATCGGCGCAACCGCCGTCCTTCCCGTCGGTCTGCTGTCGATCACCATTCTTACGGGCATTGCGTATTATGCGAAAACGAGAAACGAGCGATACGGCTCGACCAGCGAGGCTTCCGCACTGCTGACGTTCGTCGTCGGTGCGCTTGCGCTTCTCGTGGATATCTGGATTCCCATGGCGCTCGGCATCGTTAACACGATGCTGCTGTCGGAAAAAGCGAGGCTGGAAAAACTCGTGACCGACCTGGATCGCGTGGACATCCTGGCCACGGTCAAATTCCTTCTTGTGACGTTGATTATTCTCCCGGCCCTCCCCGACCAGGAGTATACCCGGTTCCATCTGAATCCCGCCAGCATCTGGAAGATCGTCATCCTGGTGTCGACGATCGGGTTCTTCGGATACATCATGATCAAGCGGTTCGGCCCGAAGGTTGGGCTGTGGCTCTCCGGACTTCTCGGCGGGACCGTGTCCAGCACCGCGGTGACCCTCGCGGGGGGCAGGATGGCGCGACGGTCGCCGGAGGTGGCAGGCGATGCGCTGCAGGCTTCTCTCCTTGCGAGCAGCGTCATGTATCTCCGGAGTCTGGTGTTGATCGCGTTGGTCAGTCCGATATTTGTCTCGCTGATCTGGTGGAAGCTTTGTGCGCTGGCAGTGATCGGACTCGCGGTGTCATTCCGCACCCGGAGCGATCCGAAGTCGTTGGACTATCGTGACATTCCCGGACTCGAAAACCCGTTTGAGATTACGCCGTCGCTGGTGTTCGCCGGCCTGTTTGTCCTCATGTCCATCGTGACGTCGATCGTGACGGACTTCGCTGGAAGTGCCGGGCTCATGACCCTTGCGTCACTCGTCGGGGTGACCGACATCGCTCCGTTCATGCTGTCGATCGTACGAAATCCGGATGCGCTCGGCGGGGTTGCGTCGAAGGCGATTATCCTCTCGATGATGAGCAATACCGTCGTGAAGGCCGGGTACTTTGCCTGGTTTGTCCCGCAGGCGAGGAGAGAGACGGCGATCCGGTTTGGAATCCTGTCGGTGCTGCATGTTCCATTTCTCTTCATGCCATGAGGCGCCGGAGGATCAGCATCGGCCCCCGCTCGTGCGCGAGAGTCGCATTGTTCGTCGGTGCACTGCTCCCCGGTATTCTGCAGCAGGGATCCGCCCAGGGATTCGAACACTTCAATCTCTTCCTTGACCTCAACTTCGCATCAGCCGACCAGACGATCGACCTGTACAACGGACTGGGCGGGACGCCCGCAGTGATTTCAGAACTGAAAGGGAGCCGTGTTGCCCTCGCGACAACGGCGCTGCTGGCGGGAAGGTCGCTGAGCATGGGGTCTCTGGACTCCGCCCTGGAATCGGTGAAGTTCAATCAATCGCTCGGCGATGATCCCTTCCAGATGGAGGATGCGCGGAAGAATGGGGCCGCAATGCGGGAGCTGCTCGATGTCGTCAAGAAGCGCAACTTCGGAGAGAAGGTGATCGCGACCGTGAAGCAGTTGTTCCCGTCGGATGCACGGCTGACCGCACGCGTCCCGGTCTACTTTGTGTCGTTTGGTCCCCAGAACATCGACGCGTTCGTCCGCCGCATCGTTTGGCACCATGACGTGCCGGAATTTGTGGGGGAAGGGAGCGGGGAGTTGACGATTGTTGTGAACCTTGCGAAGGCCGTTCACTATGGTGAATCCGTCGATGCCCGCTTCCTCGGTCTCATGAGTGTCGTGGCCCATGAGGTCTTCCATGCGGCATTCGGTGCTTACAAAGACGATTCGCCGGTGTGGCGAGCGTATTATGCATCTCCCAGAGGCCCGCTCGACGAGCTCCTGGACCTCACACAGAACGAGGGGATCGCCTACTATTTGTCCCTCCTTCAACGGACACGGGGCCGGCTCGTCCTCGACTGGGCTGATCGCACACGAAGGGCCGTGGAGGATTTCAATCGGCGCGCGGAAGAACTCCTCAACCCGGCAACATCGCCAGGTCGCGCAGCCCAGATTCTCCAATTGGCAAATACGTCCGGCTATTGGGAAAGCTATGGGTCCATCACCGGTATGGTGATCGCGCGCGAAATCGATCGGACGCTGGGGAGTCAGGCTCTCGCTGAAACAATCGCCCGCGGGCCTTCGGACTTCTTCCTGAAATATGAACAAGCGCAACGCCTCGGCTCGGAATCCCCCCAGCTTTCGGGTCGGATCCTCGCCTATGTGAGAGCTCGTCAACGCTGAGGACACTGGGATCTTTGCGAAAGTTCAAGGGTTTTTGTATCTTGACCCATCGCCCTCCGTCCACCCTCTTCAATCTCCATGAATCTTTTCATACGGAACATCCGACAACTCGTCACGGTCGCGGCAAAGGGCCAAAGGACGAAATGCGGCCCGGAGATGCGGGATCTCGGAGTAATCGAAGACGGAGCCGTTCTCTGTCAGGAGGGAAAAATTGCCTGGGTCGGCCGCACTGAAGATTTCAACCGCCCCCTCGGGGATGAAATGTCGGTGTTGGATGGGAGCGGGATAGTGGCTCTGCCGGGCTTTGTCGATCCGCACACGCATACGGTTTTTGCAGGGAGCAGGGAGCGGGAGTTTGCCATGCGGTGTGACGGCCTGACCTACCAGCAGATCGCCGAACAGGGTGGAGGAATTCTCAATACGATCCGTTCCGTACGGGCGGCGACGAAGCGGGATCTGAAAAAGTCGGCCCGGCGGCACCTGACAGAAATGCTGCGGCAGGGCACGACAACGATCGAGATCAAGTCCGGGTACGGGCTCACCGTGGACGCCGAGATCATGATGCTGGAAGCGATCCGGGAGTTGGCAGACGAGGAACTTCCCGACATTGTCGCAACCTTCCTCGGTGCTCACGCGGTTCCGCCGGAGTACAGCGCGGAACCTGACAGCTACGTCTCGCTCATTGTCGATACGATGCTCCCATACGTCGCTGCGAAGCACCTTGCTCAGTACTGCGATGTGTTTTGTGAGCGCGGATACTACGATCTTGCGCAGACAGAACGTGTCCTGGCCGCCGCTGCGACCCACGGGTTGAAGGGAAAGATCCACGCTGAGGAACTTACCAGTCTCGGCGGTGCTGAACTGGGCGCCCGGATGGGAGCAACATCGGTGGACCATCTCGAGAAGATCTCCGAGGATGGGGTCCGGTCTCTTGCTGCCGCAGGAACCGTCGCTGTTCTCCTTCCGGGGGTTTCGTTCTTTCTCAATCATGGATACGCTCCGGCCAGGAAGTTGATCGACGCCGGTGTCCCTGTCGCTCTGGCCTCCGATTTCAATCCCGGCTCGTGCATGAGCTATTCCATGCCATTGATGATGACCATCGCGTGCACCCACATGCGGATGACACCGGAAGAATGCATTACTGCGGCCACGCTGAACGCGGCTGCAGCCCTCGATCGTTCGGACACCCACGGCAGTATTGAAATCGGAAAGCATGCAGATATTGTCCTTGCAGCGATCCCGGATTACAGGTTTCTTTCCTATCATTTCGGGACGAACCACATCCGGACGATCATCAAAAACGGAACTATTCTGGAACTCTGAACACTCATGAAGAGAATCGTAGAATGCGTGCCGAATTTCAGCGAAGGGCGGGATATCAAGACGATCAACGCCATTGCCGGTGCTATCTCGCGTGTCGCCGGAGTAAAATTTATCAGCGCGGAGCCGAACGCGGATTACAATCGCACAGTCGTGACGTTCATCGGCACTCCCGATGCGGTGGTTGAAGGGGCGTTTGAAGGCACGCGCGCTGCGACGGAATTAATCGACATGCGCGGGCACAAGGGAGAACACCCCCGTCTTGGCGCGACGGACGTGGTGCCGTTCGTTCCTGTCGGTGGGATGAGCATGGTTCAATGTGCTGCGCTCTCCCGCACGTTCGGACAACGGGTCGGCGATGATCTGCATCTCCCCGTCTATCTATACGAAGAAGCCGCAACCCGGCCCGAGAGGAAGAACCTCGCAAATGTCAGAAAAGGGGAGTATGAAGGGCTGGAGGAAAAGCTCAAATTAGCGGACTGGCAGCCGGATTTCGGGCCCGCGGCATTCGATGCGAAAAGCGGCGCGGTCATCACCGGCGCAAGAATGTTTTTGATCGCCTATAACGTCAATCTTTCCTCCGACGATGTGAAGGCGGCGTCAGAAATCGCCGCGCGGATCAGGGAGAGCGGACGCGTGAAGAAGGATGAAAAAGGAAATCCGGTCGTGGCCCCCGATGGTAAAAAAGTCGTTCTCCCCGGGACGTTGAAATCCGTAAAGGCCATGGGGGTGTCGCTGGAGAGCCACAACATCGCCCAGGTGTCCATGAACCTGACGAATTTTCATGTGACATCGCTTCATGCCGCGTTCGAAGAGGTGAAGAAAGAAGCGACGCAGCTCGGGATCGAAGTGACCGGGAGCGAAATCGTCGGCTTGACGCCCATCGAGGCGCTTGTTCTTGCCGGCAAGTATTACGCGCCGAAGGAATCCAACGAGGAAACTCTTATCCGGGAAGCGATCGCGCACCTGGGGCTGGACGATCTGGAGCCGTTTGACGTACAGAAAAAGGTCATCGAGTATCAGTGTTGACGATGGTTCACCCGAGAGCGGGTGGAGAATTCGAACCTCATCTTTTGCGCAGGGAACCCTATGCTGACAAAAACGACCATCACGTCCTTCCTGAACGACGTCGCATCTTCATCGCCTGCTCCCGGGGGAGGGTCCGTTGCGGCACTCTCCGGGGCTCTCGGAACGGCACTTGCCTCGATGGTCTGTAACCTCACCATCGGCAAGAAGAAATATGCCGAAGTGGAACAGGACATGAAAAAGGTCCTGAGTGAAGCAGAGCCGCTGCGCGAAATCTTCACCCGCCTGATCGAAAAGGACACGCTCGCGTTTCAAAAAGTGGTCGAAGCCTATGCGTTGCCGAAAGACACCGACCCGCAAAAAGCACTCCGATCAGCAGCGATCGCCGAAGCCACAAAAGAGGCCACCCTGATTCCCCTGGAGGTGATGAAACATTGCATCGATGCGCTCGCGCTCGCGCAGGAAGTGGCCTCGAAGGGAAATGTGAAGTCCATCAGCGATGCCGGCGTCTGCGCGCACATGCTGCACGCGGCCTGCGAAGGCGCGGCCCTCAACGTCAAGATCAACCTCAATAGTCTGAACGACCAGGAATTCGTGGGATGGAAAGTGGATGAGGTCGGCTCTCTCCTCAGCACGAGCCGGATGATGCTTGAGGAAGTGCAGTCGATTGTCGAGGAGAAGATGCGCAAGGAGTGAGAAGGGGAGGGGGAGTGGGGCCGACTGTACAGGAACGAAATACGCGAAGCCGTTGGGATGAATGCAACCGCTCTCGTCCTACGTCTTACTCCCTACGTCCTACTCTGAGCCTTCCCAAGCTGCAATTCGCCACCGCAGCAATCGCCGCCGTTTCTGCTCGTAGACGATACTCCCCGAGACTTACGGGCTGGTACCCGTGTTTCACCGCAAGATCAATCTCCTCATCGGTAAACCCGCCTTCCGGCCCCACGCAAATCGCAATCTCATCGAAGTCCTGTGTTGCCCTCACCTGCGTCAGCGGTGGGTAACTTCCTTTTTCGTGCGGGATGATGGCGAGTGCACTCGCCGGTGTTGCGTTGAAGAACTCGTTGAGCGGGGTGAGAGAAGCAATTGTCGGCAAGTGCGACCGGCCTGATTGCTTCATCGCGGCAAGGGCGATCTTCTCCCAACGGTCGGCTTTGATGCGGTGGTGGAGGACGCGTTCGGTCAGGACGGGGACGAACCTGGAAACGCCGAGTTCGGTCGCCTTCTCGACAAGAGAGTCTATGCGCGAAGGATTCCGCAAGAGCCCGAAGCCCAATACAATGCGCGGATGCAGTGCCGTTGTCGCATGCGATCGAACAGCGCAAACGACGTTCTTCTTGTCGATCTCCTGAATCACGCACGCATAGGCGGTCCCCAGTCCGTCGACGACGGTGATCGTATCGCCGACATCGTGACGGGTTACGGTGATCAGATGGCGGCGTTCGTCATCATCGAGGACGATGCGGTCGCCGTGAATGTCCCGGGGAGGGGCGTAGAAAACGTCGTCGAGCATAAGCATCAGGAGTAAATCAGATCGATCCGCGCAGGTCGAGAATGAACTCGCCGTGGTGGAACTGGTTCCATGCGTATTCGACCCGGATGATGACGCTGTACGGGAGCAAGAAATGCAGTCCTCCGCCGTAGCCGGAGTACAACGAATTCCAATTCAGCCGGTCGCCCCGATACCATGAGGTCCCTGTATTGGCGAACAGGGCGGCGGCGATGCCGAAACGCCAGATGGAGAACTCCTGGGGAAGCGGGACGAATCCGATCCGAAAATACGTCGGGGGAAAAATGTAACGGCGGAGCTCAAGGGTATACCCCACGTTATCTTCTCCCTCGATCACCGTATTGAACCATCCTCGCAGGCGATCTCCGTAACCGAAGAACACATGGGCATACGTCGGAACCTCTCCTCCCCACGTCAGGTTCCCGAAGAGACGCGACGCGATGATGAGTCCCAGAGGGAGTTCGCGATATGCGCGCATGTCCGCAAACAGGCGGCTGATGTTGAACGTCCCTTCCCCGAAACCGTATTTGGTGAAACTGACGCCGAGATAGTCGCCCCGACTGGCATACTCATACAAATCACGGGAATCAAAGCCGTAGGAGGCGGTGGCATAGATGAAACGGTCGGTTCCATCATTGGACACAGTCCTCCCCGGCGACCAGGAGGAGACGTGGATAATATGATATCCGAGATTGAAACCGGCCGTTTGTGAGAGCGTGAATCGTTTGCCCAGTGTTCCGTTCATGTCGTAGTGCAATTCGTCGAACGGTCCGGTCGTCTGGACATCGACCTCGGTCTTGTTCCGCACCCGGCTGAACGACAGTCCCCCGGAGAAATAGAGATGGTTGACACGGTCGATGAGCGGATCGCTGAACGACACCGCCGCGGACGGATCGCTCCCGAACACCACCGAGGTATAGAGTTTTTGGTTTCGTCCCCCGACGTTATTGTGAAGGAACCCCGCCCCGCCGAACGGCCGCTTGACGTCGCCGTCACGAAAGCCGAAGATGGGGTACGGGATCAGATACCATCGTTCATTGACGTCAACGAACAGGAACCGCGTCCCCTGGAGGGAATCGTAGGCGATATCCACGCGCGTGAACAGCCCCAGCCCGTAAATGCGGTTCTTGTCATACTCCATGGCATTGAACGTCGCCGTGTCGCCCTTGTGCAGCGTCATTTCATCAAGGATGACATACGCATGCGTTTTGGTGTTTCCGCCGACGATCACCGTGTCAATAATACCGAGGGGAGCATCGCTGCTCTGCCGGGACGCCTGGGACCATGCCGCAACGGTCCCGCCGAGAACAAGGAGGAACAGCGTGATCAGAATGAACCGCGGGAGGAGAGGCATGATCGGCATGTCAAGGGAATCGGTGTTCCACCATGATGCATCGGTCCATCACAACATTCAGCCCGGCGGCGTCGGCGCGGGCCGCTGCTTCGCTGGTGAACAATGCCTACCTGTAACCAGACGGTCCGGGCGTGAATGCGAATCGCCGATTCGACGATTGCAGGAACGAATTCAGAGCGCCGGAACACATCGACAATGTCGACCGGCTCCCTGATGCTCTCGAGATCGGGCGCGCATGCAAGCCCGATCGCTGATGGAATAAGCGGGTTAACGGGGATGATCCGGTAGTTTTGCGACTGGAGATACCGGGCTACCCGGAAACTGTCCCGCTCGGGCCTGTCTGACAGTCCCACCACTGCAATCGTCTGCGCGGTGCGGAGAATCTCCTTGATCTCGTCATGATCTGTGATGATCGCCATGGTCACGCTCTCGGTTCCGCTGCGCTTTTGTGTTGGCCTCGCCGATCGAGGGCTAGTGTTTTGCAGGGCGGGTCAAATGCTGAAGAGCCTCAGCGGCGGCGGCCTGCTCTGCATTCTTTTTGTTTTTTCCCGTGCCGCCGCCGAAGCGGGCGTTGCCCAGGAGGACATCGATCGTGAAGATCCGCTCATGGTCAGGTCCTTCTTCATTCACGATCACATACCGCGGGATGCCGAGGCCGCGCGACTGAGCATACTCCAGGAGCAGGCTCTTGTAATTATCGTCGGTGATCACGATCGCCCGGTGGGTCAGGGCATCCGTGACCAAACGGAGAACGAACTGCCGTGCAGCCGCAAATCCCGCATCCAGGTATGTCGCAGCGATGATCGCTTCGACAGTGTCTGCCACGATTGCGTCGCTTCCTTTGTCCACGGACTGCGCGGCGCTCGGGCTCAGGAGGATGAATTCAGAGATCTGGAGAGCCTTGCCGTACGCTGCCAGAGCCTTGCGATTTACCAACCGGGAACGTGTTTTGGTTAGTTCCCCCTCTTCGGCGTTCGGGAACCGTCCGTGGAGAAATTCGGCGACAATCAGGCTGAGGACGGCGTCCCCCAGGAATTCCAATCGTTCATTCGAATGTGTGCCGGGAGGGAGCTTCTGCAGGTACGAACGATGAACGAGCGCCTCAGCGAAGAACGAGGGATTGTGAATCGTGAAGCCCAAAGCGGTTTCGAGGCGGCGAAGGACGGAAGCGGTCAGCAGCGATTCGACTCCCGTCCCGGGTCTGGTGTCCCGGGACGGAAAGATGATCCGACGAAGATTCCTGAGCACTCTCCACATGAAGAGGCTCCGATTACTCCGCGTATTTTTTAAAGAGAAGCGATGCGTTGTGCCCGCCGAATCCAAACGTATTGCTGAGAGCATACCGGACCGGATGCCGGGCGGCGACATTCGGCGTATAGTTCAGGTCGCATTCCGGATCGGGAGTCTCCTGGTTGATGGTGGGTGGGATGGTATCATGGACGACGGCGAGAATTGCCGCAATCGCCTCGACGGCGCCGGCAGCTCCGAGCAGATGACCGGTCATCGACTTTGTGGAACTCACGCTCATTGTGCGTGCGTGAGCACCGAAGGCCGACTTCAGGGCCTTTGTTTCACTGATATCCCCGGGGGGCGTCGATGTTCCGTGGACGTTGACGTAGTCGACATCCTCGGGGCGAATTCCGCCGTCGTTGAGAGCGCGGCGCATCGAGCGCACGGCTCCTTCTCCGCCTTCCGGCGGCGCCGTGATGTGGTGCGCATCGGCGGTAAACCCGCAGCCGATGATCTCGGCATAGATATGCGCATTGCGCTTCCGTGCGTGTTCCAGTTCTTCAAGGATAAGCGTGCCGGAGCCCTCGCCCATCACAAATCCATCGCGGTTCAAGTCAAACGGTCTGCTCGCCCGTTCCGGAGCATCGTTCCGCGTAGACAGGGCCCTCATCGAATTAAACCCGCCGAGTCCCATCTGGGTAATGGGCGCCTCGGCGCCGCCGCAGACCATCACATCGGCATCGCCGTATTGGATCGTGCGGTATGCATCGCCGATCGCATGCGACGCGGTCGCGCATGCCGACACCGTCGCATAATTGGGTCCCTTGAACCCGTGTCGGATCGAGATCTGTCCCGATGCGATATCCGGGATCAGCATGGGAATAAAGAACGGACTGATGCGGCGCGGTCCCCCCTCCATCAGGTTGCGGAATTGTGTGTCATAGGTCGTCATCCCGCCGATCCCTGAGCCGTAGATCACGCCATAGCGATCGGGGTCATCGTCTGCGACGGACAATCCCGCATCCTTGACAGCCTCATCGCTTGCAATGACGGAGTACTGCGTAAACGGGTCCATGCGCTGGGCCCCCTTCCTGTCGAGATAGTCCGTCGCTTTGAAGTTCTTCAGCTCGCAGGCGAATTTTGTATCAAAGGATGTCGTGTCAAAGTACGTAATGGGTGCCGCCCCGCTCACGCCGGCTTCGAGATTCTTCCAGTATTCGGCGATGGAGAGACCGATGGGCGTCAACGCGCCCATCCCGGTGACCACAACTCTGCGTTTACCGTTCATGATTCCTGCCTTGATCGTAAGGATGGATCAGTTCCCCGTTCGGGCCGGGGGAGGACCCGGACGGGGAACCCTCTGTGAATGGAGGATCGTCAGGCGGGTTTCTTCGCCGAGATGTACTTCACTGCCTCACCAACCGTCTTAATGTTCTCGTAGTCTTCGTCCGGAATGCTGAAATTGAACGCTTTTTCAAAATCCATCACGAGCTCCACGATATCGAGCGAATCAGCACCGAGGTCGTTGGTGAATGACGCCTCAGGAGTAATTTGGGCTTCGTCGACGCCGAGCTTGTTAATAATGATCTCTTTGACCTTTGCTTCAATGTCAGCCATGACGCGGCCTCCTGGTTATGTGTGATGTTGAACTATCGTGATAAATGATGTTTCGATTACATGCTCAAGCCACCGTCCACGGCGAGCACCTGCCCGGTCACATAGTCCGCGGCCGGGGATGCCAAAAAGACAACCGTTCCTGCAATATCCGACGGCTTGGCCGTCCGCTTCAGAGGTATCAAATCGATGAGGGCTTTTGTTTGCTCGGCGGTGAGGGCCCGGGTCATGTCTGTGTCGACATACCCCGGGGCAACAGCGTTCACCTGAATATTGCGAGAAGCTAGTTCTTTTGCAACCGACTTCGTAAATCCGAGGATCCCCGCTTTCGACGCCGCATAGTTCGCCTGCCCCGCGTTTCCCGTCAATCCAACAATGGACGAGATATTGATGATCTTTCCTGCCCGCTGCCCCATCATCGGTCGGCAAACCGCCTTCGTCATCGCAAAAACACTCTTGAGGTTCGTGGTAATCACCCTGTCCCAGTCTTCTTCGCTCATCCTCATGAGCAGGCCGTCTTTCGTGATCCCCGCGTTGTTCACAAGGATATCGATCCTGCCGAGAGCCTTGATGGCCAGGTCGACGACTGCCGCCGCCTCCGTGGGTGAAGAAGCGTCGGACTGAAACCCCATGACTGTGCTCCCGTTCGCCTTGAGCGATGAGACGAGTTCGTCAGCCGCCTGGGACGAACTCTTATAGGTAAACCCGACTGCAGCGCCGGCGGCTGCGAGGGCCTCCACAATGGCGCGACCGATACCGCGCGTTCCGCCGGTAACGAGGGCCACTTTGCCTGCGAGTTGTCCGTTCATGACCTGCCTTCCGATTGCTGCAATGCCCGCGATTGTTGGGTGACCGCGTAATGTTCCTCGATCAACGCATAGCCATCCGGACCGAGGATGTGGACGAGTTCCTCCTTACATGCACGGAACAACGGTGTCGCGAATTCACCTTTGATCGAACAGCAGGAGGATTCCTCCTGGAGGAGATCGTCGAAACCGATGACGTTATCGGTGATCTCGATCGGGAACAGAATGCAGTACAGCGGCTTGAGCGCCCACTTATGATCGCCCGATGCAATCGATGCGAGTTGAATGGAGCATCGTCCCTGGCTGTCGAGAAACGCACATTTTTCGTTGATCTCCTGCGTTCCGACACATTTCCCGGAGGGGAAGTCCGTGTGGACCATCTCCTCAGTCTCAAACCACCGGGATTCATCCTTGGTCTGGGACCAATCCATCTGGCCCTTGATTTGCTCCTTCACGTCGAGAATGCGTTCGCGTTCCTTGAGATCCACGTAGACGCCGCCCTCGCAGCATCGTGACACACAGGAGCACGGGCCGCCGCCGGCGGGGAACCCTTTCCGGAACAAATCGGGAGAAATCGTATATCCCTTTACGATCAAGGGTGCCTGTTCGAGAGTCACTGTGCGTCAAACCCCGCAATGTCACTGACCTTGTCAATCCCGCACGTCGCCGCCGCCGGGTCGATCCTCTTGATCAATCCCTGCAGCACTTTTCCGGGCCCGATTTCGACAAATCGTTCCGCGCCGTCGCGTCGCATGTTCACCACGAGTTCTTCCCAACGCACCGGTAACGTCAGTTGCTCGAGCAAGAGCCGCCGGATGTTCTGCCGCTCAACGACCGGCTCAGCCGAGACGTTGGCATACACCGGGATCCGTGCATCGCTGATCGCAACGCGTTCCAGAGCCTGCAGCAGTCCATCTTTCGCTGACTGCATCAGCGGTGAGTGAAATGCGCCGCTGACGACAAGCTCCTTTACCATCTTCGCACCACGCGTTTTGGCTAGGGCCATTGCCGCGCGGACACCCTCAACGCTTCCCGAGATCACGATCTGCCCGGGTGAGTTGAAATTTGCAGGCTGGACGACTCCGGCTACCGATGCATCCTTGCAGAGTTCCCGGACAGCCGTCGGGTCGAGACCGATGACGGCAGCCATGGTCCCGTGTGCGATCTCCCCCGCCCTGTGCATGAGTTCGCCGCGGAGGCGGACGAGTTTCAGCCCGTCGTCAAATGCCATTGCGCCGGCGACCACCAGCGCCGTATATTCTCCGAGGGAATGGCCCGCCACCATGTCCGGCCGACCCTCTCCCATCAGGGTTACGAGGGTCATGCTGTGCAGGAATATTGCCGGCTGCGTGTTCTTCGTCTGCCGGAGCTCATCCTCGGGGCCCGAGAACATCACCGCGCTGAGCGGAACTCCAAGAAGCTGGTCCGCATGCAGGACCAGGGCTTTTGCTTCCGGATTCGACATCACGACATCCGAGGCCATGCCCACGTATTGCGAGCCCTGTCCGGGGAACACCCATGCTGTTTTTGCCATGTCAGTTCTTCTGGCAGCCGTCGAGGGTCCACTTCACGAGGACAGAGCCCCAGGTGTACCCTGCGCCGAAGCTTGCAAAGACGAGCCGGTGTCCCTTTTTCAGTAGTCCGCGTTGCCACCACTCCGAAAGGCAGAGGGGGATCGTTGCCGCCGTGGTATTTCCGTATCGTTCGATATTGATCATCACTTTGCTTTTCTCCAACCCCATCCTGTCGGCGGTCGCATCAATAATGCGGAGATTTGCCTGATGCGGAACGAGCCAGTCGATGTCCTTGCCCGTCAGATGGTTCTTTGCGATGATCTCTTCCGAGACTTCCGCCATTTTCACAACGGCGACTTTGAACACCGCTTTGCCGTCCTGGTAGATGTAGTGCAGCCGCTTGTCGACCGTCTCGTGTGTCGCGGGCATAAGGCTTCCACCCGCCTTCATATTTAGGAACTTTCCGCCGGAGCCGTCAGAGTACATGAGGTAATCAAGAATGCCCGCGGACGGATCGTCCGACGGTTCAATCAGGACGGCGGCAGCGGCGTCGCCAAAGAGAATACAATTATTTCTGTCGGTATAGTCCGTAATCGAGGTCATCTTGTCAGATCCGACGAGGACCACTTTCTTGTAGGTGCCTGCTTCAATAAACTGCGCTGCCGTGGCGATCCCGTAGATGAACCCGGAGCATGCACCGGAAAGGTCGAACCCCCAGGCATTCTTCGCGCCGATCTTCTCCTGGATGAGACATGCGGTTGACGGGAAGAACATATCCGGAGAGATGGTGGCGCAGATGATCAGATCGATCTCCTCGGCAGAAATGCCGCGGTTCTTCAGCATTGCCTGGATGGCAAACGCGGCCATGTCCGAGCTCCCGCCGTGTTCCAACACGCGGCGTTCGGAAATTCCTGTCCGCGTCCGAATCCACTCATCATTGGTGTCGACGATTTTTTCCAGATCGGCGTTGCTCAGAATTTTGTCCGGGACGTAGTGACCGACTGCAGTGATTGTGGCCCGTAGCTTACTCATTGACAGCTCCTTTTTCGAGGGGGGGATTCATCACAATGTTATCCAGCGTTCGGCTGGAAGCGTGCAAGGGACTCTTCGATTTGCCGGTGGACCATCCGCGTCGCCATTTCCTCTGCACGGAAGATCATATTCTTGATTGCCTTCGGTGTTGAGCGTCCGTGGCCGATGATCGAGACCCCGTTGACGCCAAGGATCGGGACCCCGCCGTGCTCTTGATAGTCAAGCTCTTTCATGATGGAACGGAGGCTGTTTCTTGCGAGCCCCGCGATAGCCTTGTTCTTCAGGCTCTTGCCGGCAAGCTCGGCAAATTTCGATTTGAAAAATGACGGGATGCTTTCGCCGAATTTTAGAAGGATATTTCCGACGAACCCATCGCACACGATGACGTCAACGTCCCCTTTGAGGGCGTCCCTTCCCTCGATATTCCCCTTGAAGTTCAACGGGCTCCCGGCGAGCAGCCGGTACGCGGCCTGCACCGCCTCGTTGCCCTTGGAGTCTTCCTCGCCGATGTTGAGCAATCCCACTTTCGGATTCTCTTCGCCGAGCATTGCCTTGACGTACATCGCTCCCATGACGGCAAATTCAAAAAGGTGACGCGGTTTGCAGTCGACATTCGCGCCTGCGTCGACCAGGAGGCATGGGCGTTTTGCCGTGGGGATCATTGCGCCGATCGTCGGGCGGCCCACGTTCTCGAGTCGGCCGAGGATCAGCGTCGATGCCGAGAGGACGGCGCCGGTGTTGCCTGCGCTCACAAATGCCTGGGCCTGGTTCGTCCGCTGCAGGGTCAGCCCGACGCCGATGGACGAATCCTTCTTGGATTTCACGGCAGCGGTCGGACTGTCGTGCATTTCGATGATGTCGGCCGCATGAACGATGGTACAGCGCTGTACATCACTAAGGGTTTGGCGACCGGCATCGGGGAGTTTCCGGATCTCTTCGCGAATCATTTCCTCACGTCCGACGAGCACGGCGGAGAACCGGCCGGGACGTTCATGGAGGGCGTCTGCCGTGCCTTCGATGACACAGGCAGGAGCATAATCGCCGCCCATCGCGTCAATGGCGATATGTATGTTGGAGGTGGTCTGATTCAACGAGGTTCCGGGAGGAGTCCACGAATCCAAGCAGCCGGGGAGGAGCAGGGGGCCGTGGGTGGGAGGCCCTCCGGTTCAGGCTTTCTTGGGAACTGTGATAGTCCGTCCGTTGTAGTAGCCACAATTCGGGCAGGCGCGGTGAGGGAGCTTCTGTGTATGGCAATTTGGGCATTCCGAAATTGCCGCGGCAGTCGCCTTGTAATGGGTGCGGCGCTTCCGTCCGCGGGTCTTCGAATGTCGGCGTTTTGGATTCGGCATACGGTCGGTGCTCCTTGCTACTCTTCCTGAACGCCCTGTTCATTTGCCCGAAGACCCCGCAGGGCGTCCCAACGCGGGTCGATCGGTACTGGCCTGCAATCGCACGGCCCTTCATTCAAATCCTTCCCGCATTGCGGGCACAAACCCTTGCACTCTTCCGAACACAGAAGCTTCAGCGGAACCGTCAGCTGGACGACCTGGCGGACGTCATCGGTGATGTCGACCGCGACCGTGCCGGGTGCAAGAATCTGTGTTTCTGCCGGATCGTACCGGCCGGCGTCAGTCTCGGTAAACACGTAATGCACGACGAAGGTCGGCGATAGGGGAGTGATGATCTGTTTCAGACAGCGATCACACACACCTTCGAACGCGGTTTCGATGCGTCCCTGAAGATGGATCTCCCGATCCGACTTCTCGGCGCTGAGCGTTACGCGGATCTCCCTGAATGCCTCATCCAGACCCAATGCTGCTGCAGGAGAATCAAACGCAAACTCGTTGACACCTTCCGGCAACCCCGCGACCGGAATTTTCATCAGGTCATTCCAGGACGATCACACTCAAATCGACAGCCCCCTGCCGAGCAGGGCAAAGCATTTCAATATAACTAGCAATTCCGTGATAGTCAACCAAAGGGAGGCTCAGGAGACGGGCATCAAGCTGAAACCCCATGCAATATAGGAAGTTGAAGGCACACCTCCGGTGGCTGAGAAGCCGGTCCAGAGGAGAAGGTCTCAGGATTTACACGGTTGGAGCGACCGTTTCCATAGCTCGAAAGTGAGCCACCAGTCAACGACGCCTCTCAGACTGTGGTCTCCGGCATAGTATTTGTCAACGGATTCGACAACTTTTTTTTGATCGTACATCGGATCAGATAAGACATCATGCGAATGGGCGATGTCTGTTACGAAATCTTTGATATGCTCGAGAAGAAGATTTGGCATAGGATCCGAGAATCCTCTTGCGATCTTCGATTTCACTCTGACTGAAAGCCATGTCAGATTCGTCGAAAGGCCGAATCTATGGGTGTGCCCGCCCTTCGCGAGAGGGAATTGGGCCAGCAACGGATTTGCTTTCCGAATGATGTCGCAGTACAGACCTGCATTCGATCGCACCTTCGGGTTCACTCCAAAAATCGCTCGCAGAAAGGAAGGCTGAACAAGAGGCATGAAATTCAGGATTTCCGAGTCAAGCCGGCCTTGTTCTGGCCCACCGTAATTGGGTACTCTTGTTCTCACCGCAAGCAGATCCACGAAGTTCTCAACGCCGATCTTCTCAACAGCCGGCATTTCGTCGAGGGCCTTGTTGAGGCTGCTTCGCGCACCAGCTTCGAGCTGGTGAGTCGCCTCAGCAGAAAAAATATCGGCTCGTGGTGAACGCATGAGCTGGTAGAGCCGGGAGGAATCGCGTTTTCGAAGTGCAGATTGTCCGAGTTTGACCACACGATTCATGTATTGCCGCCGGGCAATTTCTCCGAATCCGCCGTCAATGAGCATGTGCCCCGACGCGCGAAGTTTCCCGTAGTAGCGAAGCTTGGTGTAGGACGAGACCGGTTCTACGAGAAGCGTCTGAGACACGAACGAGAATATTCCCTTGAGGCACGTATCTGCATCCGGAAGGGGGTCATTCAAATGAAGAAAGGGAATTCCCAATGCAGAAGTCATTCGACCGGCCAATTGAACATCCGGGTCATCGTCGGGGCCAAACGTGTGGATCCCCAATCTGTCGAGTGACATGCTCGTTGCCAGGGAAAGAAGGAGACGCGAATCAAGGCCGCCCGACAGGCCCAGAGACGGTGCATTCCGATACGCTGACGCAGACGCCAGATACCCCTTGAGGAGCTCTACAGCGTGGTCACTGGAATCAGGCTCAAATGTCGGCACCCACGGAGTACTTGTGGCCCGGATAACGCTGCCGAGTCTGAACAGGGTATGTCCGCCGGGGCCAAGTCGTTCGATCCCGTGAACGCATGACTCATAGGACAACTGGTGAAACATCATCCACCGACTTCCCAGAGCCTTGAAATCCGGCTCTCGGTGACCGGCAGCGTGGCAGAGCCAGTCGATACGCGTGCAGATGACCAATCCCTGTTCAGTAGCGCTGAAGTAGATCGTTCGTAGGCCCAGTTGATCAGTGAAGCACTCCACCCGATCACCATTCCACCGTACAACGGCAAAATGGCCATCCAAGGCAGTTGGATCGAACGATTCCCTTGTGAGCAACCGCTTCCAATCGGATCCAGAGAGAATACTCCCCCCCGAATCCGATTGCGATAGTCCGACGCCAACGACGGCCCAACCGGAATTAGTGTCCGGATTGTGATCAAGAAACGACGTGTCCGGGTTTCCCCCTACGGCAATGGAGAAACGCGAGAACGAGATTGTCCGAAGAGGTTCCTCGTAGGGAGGAGAGTTCTCGTTTGGAGATGGGTGGGCCGTTCTGCTTGTCGCATAGAACCAGCTCATGAATCCTCGAGGCTGAAAAGAAGCAACTCGCACAGGTCCGGCACACCCGTGCGATGGCGGGACGGCCGGCTCCTGACACGGATAGGGCGCGAGAAAGATAGGCCCGCGCCACGACTTGGTGTCGTGACGTCGCAAACACGAGCCTCGCCGAGGGGAGTAACAGCGGCGGGAGTGGATGTCACCCGAGTCTCCGAAAGTACCAATATTCCCAAGCGGAAACGTCGAAGAGGGAATTCGGTCGACATGCCGTACATCGTTCGAACCGCCGGGGAGCGGTTCAGTTTACGGCACGGGAGCTTGATGAGGCGAAGATGATTCTCTGACGATCAGGCCTCTGTTTTCGCAACGACGGCCTGTTCTCCGTGCTCCAGAAGTTGCGTCTGAACATGTTCGACGGTCTCGTCGAGCGCTTCACGGAATTTTTCAAAATCTTCCTTGTACAGAAAGATCTTGTGTTTTTCATACTCATCGTCGCCGATGCGTTTGCTCTCGGTGATGGTGATATAAAAATCCTTCTCGGATTTTGTTGCCTTCACATCGAAGAAGTAAGTGCGCTTTCCCGCTCTCACCCGTTTCGTGAAGATCTCATCTTTGTAGCCGTTGTTTTCCAAATCCACGCCTCCTTACATCTTGCAACGAAGTGGTTATGACCGATGGATTGTTGCTGTCGCAGGTCCCGGTCCGGTCTCCCGGGACACACTCGTCTGTGCTGTCAGCTATCGCCGCAATACCGCCACTTTGCCCCGCACGGTGTTCCCATCATCGGTATACCCGATAATGAAATACACGCCCGAAGCCACGTAATTCCCCTGATTGTCCCGACCGTCCCACGAACCGATCCTTCCCCCGTCCGTCGTGAGGTCCCGAATGAGGTTTCCGTTGGTCGCCAGGATCTTGATCTTTGAATTCGCCAAAAGACCGTCGATGGTCAACGACGATGTCGGCGGTAGGCGGAAAGGATTCGGATAAATCTTGAAACCTGCGTCGGACTGCGCAGGAGCGGCTCCCGTGGTAAACAGGCTCGCCAGTCCAGAGAGCGAAGCGAAATAGACCGCGCCGGTTTTTGGGTCGACGGCAATGCTTTGAATGTTGTTGTCGATCAGCTTTCCTTGCGTCGTTTCCACGGTGTAGGACGTCAGGACTTGCGTGCCGTCGGGAGAGAGCACGACCACCCCTTCCGGAGTTCCAACCCACTTCTGGTTCAACGGATCAATGGCAATGGTATTGATGCTTTCTCCGAGAAGCGGCTTGTATGCTGCAATCGACGAGCTCGGGTTCGAAGGATCGAGGACGATTGCAATGCCGCGATCGGTACCGATCCATACCGTATTATCCTGGTCCACAACCACCGTCGTGACCGCATCACTTGGGAGCCCGCTGGTGCTGGTCAGAAGGATGTTCGAAGTGCTATCCAGCACCCCGCCATTCTGCAGGCAGAGGACGCCGCGGTACGCGGGGTCGCGCGAGACCGCCCACAGATTGTCGAGCCCATCGACGGCCAGGACCCGGTCCACGGCATATTCCACGAGGTTGCTGATCTTCACGCCGCCGTAGAAAATCGGGAGATGGTGCCAGACTCCGTTCGGCGTCCGCACGGCAAGGATATTCTTGTCCAGGGCTCCGTAGATCGACACCCACGTATTCCCATTTTCATCGCAGACAACGTTGCTTCCGACGATGTAGTCGGTGTGACCCGAAATGCCCACCATCCCCACATTCGCATTGAAGATATGGGAAGAATCAATGGTTGTCCCCCCGCCGGGAAACTCCGCCATTCCCCATCCCCATGAGCTCGCCCAGACGGAGCCGTTGCACGATACGGAGATTTTGTAGTATTGATCTTCGGGGAGCACGCTGTTGGATTTCGTGAACGCCATCCACGTCGACCCGTCAAACCGGTTGATGCCGGTACCGTGATTGGGTCCTGTGGCTCCCCAGACGATTCCGTTCGGATCCACGACGACACTGGTAAACTCGTTTGAGTTCGGGCCGTTCGGGAGGTGAGCCGTCCAAACTGACGTCCCGTAGGAGTAGATCCCCCCGCCCGAAGTTCCCACGACAGGGTTCGGCGTCGTCCCCGATCCGGACTCAAGGGCTGCGGGGGGGTATGGAAGCGCTGGTCCAAAGGCCGCCGAGGACCCATCCGAGGCAACTGAGAACAGTTGACTCCCGGTGGTTCCGACAAGCAGTTGTCCTCCAGATACCGTGAGAGCGGTGATGGATTGACCGCTAAAGGAAGAGATCGCGCTCCATCCGGATGTCGTATGCACATACAGTCCGTCAGACGTCCCTGCATAGACGTTGCCATTGAATGCTGCAAGGGCGGCCGGATTTCCCGCTCCCGATCCAGGGACATCGAGCGTCCAGGCGTCCGGGACGAGCAGGTTCGATCCGTCGAGCGGTGCCGACGCGATCCGATTCAGGGTCTGGTGATCGGTGATGCCGACCCAGACACGGCCGTTGGAGATAACGGCATTGATTGCCGCGACACGTGTTCCGGTCGGTATGGACCCGAACCGGGAAAAGGTATCGCCGAACTCAAACTTGGAACGCCGGAAGAAACTCAGCCCGAATTCGGTACAGACGACAACCGTATCTCCGTATACCGTCAATTGATTGATTTGCTTGGTGACCTGGTTGGTATTGGCGAGATCGGAGATGACGCGAAGGGAACCCGTTGAAGGCTGATAGACGTGGAGAAAGCCGTTGCTGGACCCGCTCCAGACATTGCCGTCGGAGTCCACGGCGACTGCGGTAAGCACGACGCTTTGCAGGCCGTCGGCGCTGGTGATGCGCAGGAAGGAGTTGTTTCCGGGAGACCAGCGAAAGAGTCCGCCGGAAGTTGACGCCCAGAAGTCAGAACCGGCACGGGCGACGGAGGTCACATTTTTCATCGAGGTAAAATTCCGCCATGTGCCGACTCCCTGTGCCGGAGACGAGCACGAAACGGCGCACATCACACCCGCCAACACCCACCACCCTGCTTTCATATGACCTCGATATCCTCTCTCCATGGCCTGATGATCACGACCGCTTTTCAGCAGGCCCTCCCTGAAGTTGGCGACCGAGTTGTACCAGTTCAATCGCCGTCATCGCCGCATCCCACCCTTTGTTTCCGGCCTTTGCCCCCGCGCGTTCCAGAGCCTGCTCCAGGGTCTCTGTTGTCAAGACGCCGAAAGCCGTCGGGACCGATGTGGTCAATGCAATCTGGCCGATCCCTTTTGCAACCTCCGCCGCAATGTAATCGAAATGCGGAGTCTCGCCGCGGATCACACACCCCAGGCAAAGTATGGCATCGAACTTCCCGCTGCGAGCCATCAGGTTGGCGACCTGGGGGATCTCGAATGCGCCGGGACAATAGACCGTCGTCAGGGAATCCTCCGTCGCGCCATGGCGAAGCAGGCAGTCGACGGCTCCATCAAGCAACCGCTCTGTCACCAGCATGTTGAATCTGCTGACTACGATGCCGAAGCGTAATCCTCCGGCCGAGAGCACTCCCTGAATTGTGCGCACGAGTCGTGTTCCTGTTATGAAGGAAGTTCTGATCACCGCAGACGGCGGCGCATCATTTCCACCACGTCCGCAGGAATAGAATACCTGCCGAGAACATCGAGGTCATTGCGTTTCCCTCCGTGGAAATCGGATCCGCCGCTTGTGAGAAGAAAGTATTCTTCTGCGATTCCGCGGTAGTATCCCTCACGTTCACCGCTGTGCGACGGATGCACCACCTCGATGCCGTCAACGCCTTCTTTGATGAGAGCAAGCATCACCCGTTCGTCAATCGCATTGCCCGGGTGTGCAACAAACGACAACCCTCCCGCATCAGCAACCATCCTGATTGCTTCACGAGGGGGGACCTGATACTTGCGTTCGTACGCCGGTTTCCCGAAACCCAGGTACCGTGCGAACGCCGCCTGGTAATTATCGACAAGGCCCTCATCGACGAGCGCCGCCGCGATGTGCGGCCGTCCGATCGATGCCGTCCCCGCCCGCGCGAGCACCGCCTCGAAGGGGAGCGGAAGCTTCAACTGGTGCAGCTTCTGAACAATGCGTTCGGCCCGGCGCTTCCGTTCGGCCCGGAAAACCGCCAGGTGCTCCTGCAGGGTTGCATTCCCCGTATCAACGAAATACCCGAGGAGATGGATATCCTGTGCGTCGACCGTCGTGCTGAGCTCCACTCCCGAGATGACTTCGATGCCTAACGTGGCGCCGAATTCGACCGCCTCGTGCAGAGCCCCCGTGTTATCGTGATCCGTGATACTGATGATTGTCAGCCCGGCTCGAGCTGCGTGTACCAGGAGATCGTGGGGAGTGAGAGCGCCGTCGGAAAACGTAGTGTGAAGATGTAGATCGGCTTTGCCGTCCATTCGACGCCGGCTGACTCGTTGGAAAGAACAGAGGCGCGCAACTCAGAGATAGCGCGTCTTAAATTTTTCGTAGTCGTTAATGATGAGCTTGCCGCGTTCGATGTCGAGATGACCTTCTTTGATGAAGGCATGAATCATTCTCGAAATCGTCTCGCGGGAAGTCCCCGCCATGTTGGCAAGATCCTGCTGAAGGGGAAGCTCATCAATCTCCACCCGGCCCTTGCGGATCCGGCCGATCTCATCCGCCAGCTGGAGCACCACGTTGGCAACGCGACCGGAAGCGTCCTTTAACGATAAGCTCTTGATCTGCGCATCTGCCTTGCGCAGGCGGTTGGTCAGTTCCTTGAGGAGGGCAATAGCCACCGATGGAAAATCGTGAAGCAGCTTGAGAAAATCCCTCCGGTGGATCATGAAGAGTTCGGACTTCGTGATGGCGACTACGCTCGCGGAACGTGCGAGGCCGTCCAGAATGGCCATTTCACCGAAGAAGTCGCTCTCTCCAAGGATCGACAGGATCACCTCCCGCCCGTCATCATCCATCCTCACAATCTTGACCTTGCCGGTCACAATCACAAAAAGCGCGGCGCCCGCCTCCTCTTCAAGAAGGATGATGCTTCCCTTCTTGTACTTTTTCCTCATCCCGACCCTGGCAATTGTCTCAAGATCAACCGACTCTAGGTCGCTGAGGATAGGGACGTTCTTGAGAAATTCAACGTCCTCCTTTACGGTCGCAGGGAGTATGCCGTCAGTCATTTGTTGGGGATGAACGATCGTACGGTCAGACGCACACGTTCCGGAAAATATAGGGGGTGTATTCTACAAAGTCAAGGAAATCATGCATTGCCACAGAATTCTATCACGGGCTGAGGAGGTAATAGGCGAGCAGTGCCATCCCTGTTTCAGCAACCACCAGCGTAATTGCGGAGATCACGTCGTAGTGCCGCACCTCCCGCAGAAGCGCGCCATCTCCGGTTGTCAGGTACTGATCGTTCACATTGTCCGCGTGGATCTTGCAGTAGGCGGCGATGGTTCCGGCAATGACCGTCCCCGCAATGGGCCCAATCAGGTGAAAAGGCGGCCGATCCCCGTTCTTTTCAAGTCCTGGGAATTCGGACTGCTGCGGTTGGGCTTGCCATGACCGGTTCATGGGTACCATGATGTCACGCCCGAGTGTGTCCGGAGTAATCACCGCAGACTGTTCGTATCCCTCCGCCTTGAGAACAAGTGAGTCGCCGGGATACAGACTTCCAGACGGCATCAGGAAGGGGGTGACGCCCAAAAGGGATTTGCCGAGCCAGGCCGTTGCCCCCGAGGGCATGGAGGACACCCTGACCGTAAGCGGAAGGTCGTACGCAAGATTCCGGTGTTCTCCCGCCGATATGTCGAAGGTATCCGCGATCGGGCGCGCTGACCACCGTGTGACAGGAAGTGCCAGCAGACGCACCACATGCCTGCCCGGCAGAAGAGTATCGACCGTGAATGGCGCGTAGCCCGTCAGAATTGAATCGATGACCACGAAGGCACTGTCGCCCGGGGTTCGGACGGTCACACCGGCCCGAGAAGAATCGGGGCCCATCGTCCCCGCCCCGGCCAGAGAACTCACGATCACCATCGCGATGCTGAGCGATAGGACCTTCATTGCCGCGCCCTCCCGAAGCAAAAGAGCGTGAACTCATCGGTGGTCACGAGGACTTTGTCATACCCGACCACTGCGGGAGACTTGATCCTCCCATCCAGCTCTTTGGCGAATACGATGCCGCCGTCTGAGAGTCGCAGACCGAAGAATTTCTTTTTCAATGTCCCGATGAAGACTTTTCCCCCCGCGATTGCAGCGCCCGCATTCACCGGGCCGTCGAGATTCGTCCTCCAGAACTCTGTGCCGTTTGTCGCGTCGAACGCTCGCACGTAGCCGTCGATCCCGCCGACAACCACCGTGTCACCACGCACTGCCGGTGGGGAGTAGATCGGAGCTCCTGTCGAACGCTTCCACCGGATCTTTCCCGTCTCCGGGTCGAATGCGTAGAGGCTTCCGGAGATCGTCGTCGCAATCACACTCCCGGCCGCAATGGCAGTACCGCCGCCGATCGGCCCGTCCGTCGGGGATTTCCAGCATAGCGAGCCGTTTGAGATCTTCAGCGCGTAGAGATCACCGTCGTCACAGCCAAAGTACAACAGGGAATCGTTTGCCGAGGGGAGGGAGTGGAATCCGTTGAACCGCCGGTTCTCCGGAAGCTCGAACTTCCATACCGGATCTCCCGATATACGCTCAACACAGTAGACGGTTCCCGCGATCGTGCCGAAGTAGACCCGCTTTTTAATCAATAGCGGAGACATCTCCACATCATCATAGGTCTTGCGCCAGACTGTTCGACCGTCGTTGAGATTGTATGCCGCGATCGATACGTTACCGCCGCTCATCGGAAGGACGATGACGTTCCCGTCGATGACCGGCGATCCGGGAACGGCATCGTTGAGCTTGACCGACCCGATCATCTTCCCCGTTCGGATGTTGATGGCGTAAAGGTCGCCACGCAGCGTCCCTCCGACGACCATGCTGTCGAGCACTAAAGGTGATCCGCTTCCTGTCCCTGCGGACAGGTCCTTCTCCCAGTTTTCGACGAGTGAATCTGCGATCGGTGCCGGATAATCGGCAGTACGTGCATCGTTTCCGCCGTAGCACAGGATGTCTCCCGGACGAACGATGATGGTCCGCTCAATGCGCAATCCACCGCAGCCGATCAGAAGCAAACACGGCAGGGTGTAGGCAGTAAGGAGTAGGCGGTATGCAGAAAAATGATGCATTTCAAAAGTCCCACCCGAAAAAGAACTGCGTAAACCAGTCGTGTTCGATCGTCGTGAAGTTGTTCTCGATGCGCTTACCGACGTCGAACCTGAGCACCAGAAGGCCTCCGAGGTTCAGCCGGACGCCGCCGCCCATGCTTCCCAGGGTCTGCGTGTAGTCCGTGTCCCATACCGCACCGGTATCAAAGAACAGCGCACCACGGATTCCCCAGAATCCGATGCCGCCAAAAGGAAACCGGAAGGCAAGCTGGTCCAAAAAGGGGAAACGCAGTTCATTGCTGATGAGCCAGAGCTTCTCGCCGTGGAGACTCCACAATGGGTACCCTCTGAGGTCCCAGCTCCCCCCCATCACAAACTGACGGGACTCCTTCCCGTGATTGTAGAAGAGCCAGAGGCGCGTCGCGAACGCGCTCCTGGTCGCCAGCCGGATGTAGTTCCTGTAGTCGGCGATGACGGTCACATAGTCCACATTCGAGTACTGAATATCGGAGGTGAAGGCAAGTGTCAGATTGAACCTGCTTCCGTCGAGGGGGCCGGTGGGTCCCCACAGGGTGTTGTCGTGGACGAACGACAACGAATTGGACAGGAGGAGCGCTTTCCTCTCTGCGATCGCAATGTCGGCGAGTTTTGAAGAGTTGCTCAGGCTGGTTGTCGCCTCGATCCGCTCGAATTTTGTCAGAGGATAGCTCAAGGTGAAGTAGCCGCCGAACACCCGCTCATAGAAGAACTCGTCTTTGTCCGTGATATCATAGCGCCGTCCCGCAAAACGGAAGACTCCGTACGCGTAGTTTGTCCGTTGCCCCAGGGACACTCTCGAAATAGCGACATTGAAGCTTGAAAGCAGTTCTGATTGTGTTTGTGCCGTATTATAGAGCAGGAAGTAGTACTCCTCGTTCCCGAGAATATCGCTGAGGGAAAGAATGGCGCCGCCCGTCGTTCCGAAGACGGGGTCCGTCGAGATCGCGCTTTGCGCGACGTCGAGACTGTACTCCCCGGCATAGCGGAGCCGCTGGAGCGAGGACAAGCCTGCGATACGTTTTGGCCGCCATGGTTCTTCGCGCGACGCAAGGTCGATGGTCCGCGATGTGGACATGGTATCGAATGCACTCCGGACGTTCCGGAGGGAACGGATCTGGAAACTGTATTTTTCGAACGTCGAGAAGACGAGGTCGCCCGACGAGTCCCAGGCGGGATCGAAAGCGGATGTGGTAAATCGTGTGATCTGCTTCATTGTCCGCATCGGCCGCGCGAGATCCTGCCGCATATCGATCGCCCAGACGTTCTGCACTCCGCCGAGGTCGGACGTGAACGCCAGGAGCGCACCATCCTTCGACCAGGCCGGGGATGCATCACTGGAAGGGCCGTACGTCAGGTAGTCGATGGAGCCGGTTGCGATCGTGTACAGAAAGAGATTATACGCACCGCGAATGCCGTCCGGCGTCCGATCGGAGCTGAAGGCGATGACGTTGCCGTCGGGTGACCAGGCAGGATCGCGATCGTCGTAGAAGTCGTTGGTCAGTCGAGTAGTGTCGCCGTTCGCGGTGTTCAGAATATAGAGGTCGCTCTTTCCTCCCTTGTCGATTGCCGAGAATGCCAGGCGCTTGCCGTCCGGCGCCCACGATACCGATCCTATGCTGACCACGTCGGGCCATCGGAACGACTGCAGGACCTTTTCCTCCCGCACATCGTACAGATAGAGGACATCGTTCTCCCCGGACTTCGTCGTAAAGGCGAGGACTCCTGTCGATGTGACGTCAATCCTGCCGCGGAGAAGATGGAACGATTCGAATTCATCGCTTCGTTCCCCCTCAATGATCTGCGTGCCGTCATCGTCCGGGTTCTTCGACGAGAGGCTCTTCTCGTAGATCCCGGTGTAGCCGGTCCTGTTTGCGATGAAGAGCACCTCGCGGAGCGAATCCATTTCCATGACGACAGGCTTCGAATTGAACCCTTCCTTCGCGATCGCCCGGGAAGCGCGGCTCGGGACGTCCTCGTTGGCGAGCAGGGGATAGTACTTCTTGCGCAGGGAATACAGCCATTCCTCATCGAACTCCTTATAGTCCTTCCCGATGGTGATTTTGAAATCATCGCTGAAGGAACTTTCCTTCCAGAAGTTCTCCATGAGGCCCAGGATTTTCTCTTCTCCGAACCGCTCGGAGAGGAACTGCAGCGCGTTCTGTCCTTCCTTGTACATCTGGAAGGACCCGTAGATCCGATCCATATCGTCAAGGCCGGCGACCGTCCCGTTAAGGACGGCATCGCGCATCACCATCTCCCCCTGGGCGTCCCAGTCCGACGACCAATACTCCGCAAGGCCTTCGGTGAACCACAAGGGTGGGAAGCGGTCGCTAGCCTTCCTGTGCTCGGAAAGGACGCGGTAAATCTTGCTGGTGGTAAAGACGTGCACAAGTTCGTGACGGATCACATGCCGGAATTGCGCAATCGACCCGTCAGCGGGGATCACGACCCTCCCCTTGAGGAACTCGAAGAACCCTCCGACGCCCTCCGGAATAAATCCGGCCGTCGTGTTCGTCTGTTCAAAGTGAAGGTGGGAGCTGTAGAAGATCAGCGGGATGCGGGAATTGACGGAGTGATTGAATTTCTGCTCGAGGATGGTATAGCTGTCCTCGGCGAAGGACGCGCCGTATTCGGCAAGGTCCTTCATTTCGGGATAGTAGTAGATGTCGAAGTGCTTCGTCTTCAGGACATGCCACTCAAAGTCCGTGTACTGGACTTTGTTCCGCCCGAAGAAGTAAAACTGGGGAAATGCCGCCGCGGGGATCAGGAGCAGCACAAGAAGGGTCAGAGTCCTGGACTTCATGCTCACATTCTCCTGCACAGTCGAAGACCGCTGATACTCATGAGGGATCTCTCGAAGATAGTATCAATCTTCAGGACTTGCAACACGGGCGGTGGCTCCTGGCCGCAGCGCACCGCCGGAATTTCCCGTTACCAGGACGTGCCGTTTCTGAACACGGTGACAAGCAAAATCAGCGCGAGCGCGAAAACGGCGACGACGACGGCGATCCGTTGTTCCTTGCTGAGTCTCATCTCCTCATACCTTTCCCAATTCGCTCTTCAAATAGTCGATGACTTCCACCGGCGTCGGATCGATCCCGTTGAGGATCGCAAGGTAATAGCTTGTCCAATCCCCGAGGTGAACCAGTGAGAACATCCGCGCCAGCAGTGACCGCCCTTCGCTGCGGACTTCGCGGATCCGGTCGGTGTATCGTCGCAGGACCCCGATGGTAACGTCCATCCGTTTCTGGACCCTGCGGTGGTCATCCTTGTCCCGGAGAAAAACAACCTGTGTTTCCCGCATCAGGTCGGTGAGAACCCTCCAGCCGACGAGCTCATTGTGGTTCATTTCCGGGAGGACATTGCCGAACGTCAACGTCTTTGCGTTCTCCGCCATCTGGCCGCGCCACCGCGTATTGACAGCGTCGAACCGTTCGGTGGAGGAGTAGAACACCCCGAGCCGGCCGTGAAGCTGCTCTGCGAGGGCGAGGGCGGGGTTTGCTTCCGGAGTGAGGTCGGTGTATGCCGGTCCTTTCGCCCGCAGAAGCGCAATGGTCTCCTGGATGTCACGCTTGCGGTCTTTGATCAGTCCCGCTTTCCCGAGAGTGATCAGCAGGGGGAAGAAGGAGTAGGCGAGCGCCGCCCTCGGAGGAAGGCCTCCGGGGATTTTGATGAACGGGGTCTTCTTCGCCTTCGCAACCTTTTCCGTGATGCCGTTGGAGGAGATGCAGAGGATCTTCGCCTTGCGGCGGATCGCTTCCTTGTGCGCAGTTGTGGTTTCCTCCGTGTTCCCCGAATAGCTGGAGATGATGACAAGCGACGACGGCCCGACGAAGGCCGGAAGGGTGTAATGCCGGTTCACGCTGAAGGGGACCGTGAGGTCTCCCGCCAGGTAGCTCTTGAGGAAATCTCCGCCGATGGCCGATCCACCCAGTCCGCACAGCACGATATTGCGGACCCCTGTGACGTTGACCCGCGCCCCGGCCTGATAGCCGATGCGCGTGGCCTCTTCCGCCTGATCCGGAAACGCTCTGATCAGGTCGAACATGTTCGATGGATCGGTGCTCTGGAGTTGCTCGCGAGTCATTGTCTTCTCCGCCTATTCGAGTGGAATTTCCGGAACCTTGTTCTTGACGATGGATGCCAGGTACTCTTTGATTTCTTCTTCCGTCGAAAACGCAATGATCTTGTCCGCGACGTGTTTTGCATCCCGGAACTTCACGGAACGGATGATCTTTTTGATTTCGGGAAGCGACGCCGGGTTCACACTCAGCTCATCGATGCCGAGCCCCAGCAGCAACACCGTCGCGATCGGATCGGAAGCCATCTCGCCGCACATCCCGATCCAGACGTGCTTCTTGTGCCCGGCGTCGATGATCATTTTCAGCGTGCGGATGACTGCGGGATTGAACTGCTGGTAGAGTTCGGACACCGAGCTGTTGTCCCTGTCGACAGCGAGAAGGTACTGGATCAAATCGTTTGTCCCGATGCTGAGAAAATCCACCTCGGAGGCGAGAACGTCGGCAATGATTGCCGCGGAAGGGACTTCGATCATGACGCCGATTTTCATCTTCTCGTCGAACGGAAGCCCGCGCGCACGCAGTTCTTCCTTTGCGTGTTCGAGAAGGGCGCGGGAGGAGTGCACCTCGCGCGTCTTCGAGACCATGGGGAACATGATGCGCACGTTCCTCCGAACGCTTGCGCGGAGAATCGCGCGGAGCTGCGTCAGGAACAGCTCCGGGCGGTCAAGCATGACACGGATGCCGCGCCATCCGAGAAACGGATTTTGCTCCCGTGTGGAGTCCGGCAGGACCTTGTCTCCGCCGATGTCGAATGTCCGAAAGATCACCGGCTGCGGATAGATGCTCTCCGCTACCGACTTATAGACCTCGTACTGTTCCTCCTCGGTGGGGTACGTTCCCTTTGCCAGAAGCTGGCTCTCCGTCCGGTACAGACCAATGCCGGCCGACCCTTTTTCGATCGCGAATTCCACTTCTTCGGGGAACTCGATGTTCGACGAGAGCTCGATCTTCCGGTGGTCGGGGGTTTCCGCTTCGAGGCGCGCGATATCGACAAGTTGTTCTTCGAACAGCCGGAACCGCTCGGCTTTCCGCTGAAGCGCGTCCAGCGTTTCCTGTTCGGGCTTCAGGACGACGATGCCGGAATAGCCATCGATCGCGAGGATATCGCCGGTCTGGACATGGCGTGTCACGAGGCGCAGGCCCACGACGGCGGGAAGCTTGAGCGAGCGGGAGATGATCGCGGCATGGGACGTCACACCGCCCAGGTCAGTGGCATAGCCCAGGATCTGGTTGCGGCTGAAGATCACGGTGTCGGCAGGGGTGAGGTTCTCCGCGACGACAATCGTCTCCCCTTCGAGCTTCGAAAAGAGCTTCTGGTCCTGGATGTTCCGGACAATCCGGTTCATCACGTCTTCGACGTCATGCGCGCGTTCGTGCATGTACTCATCGGGGGCGGCGAGCATCAGCTTTTTGTATTTCCCGATCTCGTCGAAGACGACGAATTCCGCGTTGCGGAGCTCCTGGCGAATGCGCTCCTCGATGCTTCCCATCAGGATGCTGTCGCCGAGGATCATGATCTGGGCTTCGAAGATCTTCGCGTTCTGCGCGCCGAGCTTCAGCTCGGCGAAGGCGAGGATTTTCTGCAGTTCCTTTTCCGACCGTGCGACCGCGCTCTTCAGCCGGTCAAGCTCGGAATCCACTTCTTCGGCACTGATCGCTCTCATCTCGACGTGGGGAATCGCCTTGCTGTACAGGTACGCGGGCCCGACGGCAATGCCGGGAGCGGCGCCGATACCCCGGAACGTGATTTCACCGGACGGTTTGTGCTCTATTATAATGGGATCATCACTCTTCATCGAAACCTCGTTCAACGAGTGCGATGACAGCATCGGCGGCCTCCGCCTCATCCACCCCTTCAAAACGGAACGTCAGCGTGGACCCCTGTTCCGCTGCAAGGGTCATCACGCCGATGATGCTCTTGCCGTTGATTTCAAATGAATCCTTGCGGATAAAACAATCGGACTGGAACCTGGCTGCGACCTTCACCAACATGGCCGCCGGACGTGTATGAAGACCTGTACGATTCTTGATTGTTACGGAGCGTTCGATCATCACCCCTCACGATGCTCGATGGACGAGAGCGCCGGCCAGCCACCGGAGGACGGCAACGGCCGGGGACCTTCGAAGTGTCTCAAGAGCCCGGGACGCGGTCTTTGTATCGTGGAGGATTCTCCGCCCCGCCTCCTCAAGGATACCGTACCGGTCAAAGAGCTCCTTGACCGCGGGGATTGATTCCCGCTGCGCCTTCCGCTGCATGACACGCTCAATCAGGTCTCTGTCGTTTCCCCGGGCACGTTCCGCGGCGGAAATAAGGAGAAACGTTTTCTTTCCTTCGACGATATCCCCCCCGATCGGCTTTCCGAGCCGTTGTTCATCCGCCACCAGGTCGAGCAGGTCGTCCTGAAGCTGAAATGCCCGGCCGAGATAGTGTCCGAACTTGCGGAGCGACCGGACCTCGTTCGGCGATCCCCCTCCGATCAGCCCGCCCATCTCCGCCGCGGTGGCGATCAGGGATCCCGTCTTCTTTTCGATCATCGAAAAGTATTCGGGGAGTGAGACATCTGTTCTCCCGGCAAGTTCCATGTCGAGGGCCTGACCGTCACAGACAGCGATCAACCCTTCCGTAAAGACCTCCACAAGCTGCGCGCGGGGCTTCGTCGCCGTGCGGGCGAGGCTTCGATAGGCCAGTCCAAGCAGAACATCGCCGGTGATGATCGCCGTGTTTGCGTCCCATTGCTTGTGGACTGTCGGTCGCCCCCGGCGTGAATCCGCATTGTCCATGATATCATCATGGACAAGCGTGAAGTCATGCATGGTTTCAATCGCCACCCCCGCATCCAGCGCCTGGCGTGCGCTGCCGCCGACGGCCTGACAGGAAAGCAGGACAAGCATCCCCCTGATCCGCTTTCCGCCGCCTGAGAGGACATGGCCGCAAGCGTCACGAAGGGTGGAAGAATTGCCGTTCAGGGCAAGGGCACGGACGCGCCGGTCGATCATCGTTCGGAGCTTCTCGGCGTGGCGGGAATTCGTCCGGTCGGTCATGGAGAATATTCCTGCAGGGGGACGCTCTGAAGCTGGCGAATCGTCCCCGCGCCGGTGAGGAACATGATCGACCGGAGCTCCTTCTCCCAATCAGCGATCAGCATCTTTGCGGCGGCTGTTCCGCCGCGCACCAGCGCTTGAAGAATCGGGCGTGCCGATGCAGCAAGGTCTGCGCCGAGTGCGATTGCGACGGCGATGGATCGGCCCGACGCTACTCCCCCCGAGCCGATCAGCGTAAAGGTGAGCCCTTCGTTGCGCAAGCCGGCCACCTGCCGAATGGCGGTCGCTGTCGGGATCCCCCAATCCCAGAACCGTCCTGCAAATTGTTTCTCCTTCGACCGGAGGGTTTCAACGCCTGCCCAGCTTGTTCCTCCAGCACCGGCAATATCAATGTACCGGACGCCCACGTCCAGCAATCGTTTTGCGACGTCCCGGGATATGCCGGCACCAATCTCTTTGACGATCAGGGGGACTGGGATGGACTTCACGAGCATTTCTATTCCTCGCAGCACGCCACGGAAATCCGGTTCGCCCTCGGGCTGCAGAAGCTCCTGGAGAGGATTAAGATGAACGGCAAGCGCGTCTGCCCGAACAAGATCGAGAAGCAATTGCACCTCGTCCGGCGTCTTGAACCTGCCGACCTGAGCAGCACCGACGTTTGCGATAATCGGGATCGTGTCAGAGACCTCGCGGACGACGCTGAATGTCGGATGAAACCGGCGATCCTCCAGTGCCTGTCGCTGGCTTCCCACGCCCATCGCCATTCCGCGCTCGGCGCACACGGTTGCAAGACCGCGGTTGATCTCTCTCGCCCCTTTATATCCCCCGGTCATCGATGAAATCATGAGCGGTATGCGCAGGGGCTTGCCGAGAAACTCAACAGAGGTATCGATTTCCGAGAAGGCGATCTCCGGAAGTGCATTGTGGATGAACGAAAACCTCTCTAGACCCGTGGTTTTCGACTTGAATCGCACATCCTTCTGAAGGACAAGGTCGACGTGTTGTTGTTTTCTTGATGTCGTTGTTGTATTGCGGGTCGGCTTCTTGGGTGCCATGGAGTGGCTAGGTTGGATCAATAACGAAGGAATATAGACAGAATGGCGTCGAGATGCAAAATCGCAAACTTCTTGCTTTTGGTACAATTCTTGCGTAAAATTTTTAAAGTTTTGGAATAATATCTTCCCCTCATCTTCGTAAGGTGCATGCGCGCAATCATCCCGGTCGCCGGCGTCGGCTCGCGGCTTCGTCCTCACACCTTTACGCTCCCCAAGGTTCTCCTCACGGTTGCTGGCAAACCGATCCTGGGGCACATTATCGACAAGATACGTGCCGAAGGGATCCTCGAGGCGACGGTGGTTGTTGGGCACATGGGGGACAAGATTTTCGACTACCTCACCCGGACCTATCCGGAACTCCAGTTTGATTTCGTCGAACAAGAAGATCGCATGGGACTCGGTCATGCGATCTACCTCTCCCGCCACACATTCTCGAACGACCCGATCCTCATCATTCTTGGCGACACGATCTTCGATGTCTCCCTGGCGGAAGTGCTTGCCGCGCCCGTGTCTTCCCTCGGCGTGAAAGTGGTGAATGATCCGCGGAGGTTCGGCGTGGCGGTTGTCGAGAACGGCTATATCACCCAGCTCATCGAGAAACCCGAACAGCCGATCAGCCGCCTTGCCGTTGTCGGGCTCTATTTTATCCGGCACCCGGCCTTGCTGACCCAATGCCTGGAAGAGATCGTCGGGAAAGACATCCGGACGAAAGGGGAGTATCAGCTTACGGACGCCCTGCAGTTAATGATCTCCCGGGGGGAGAAGATGAAGACGTTTCCCGTCGAAGGGTGGTACGACTGCGGGAAACCCGAGACCCTACTGGCGACCAATCGGGCGCTGCTCTCTCAGGCACACTCCACACCCGACGTCCCGGGCGTCGTCGTAAATCAGCCAGTGTATATTGCTCCATCCGCCGTGCTCTCGAACTGTGTCATCGGACCGTTTGCTTCCGTCGGCGATCACGCCGAGATTTCCGAAGCGGTGGTCAGGAACTCCATTATCAGCCAGGGCGCACGGGTCAGCCGCGTTCTTCTCGACAACTCGATCATCGGGAACGATTCCGTCGTCACCGGCAGCTTCAAGCGTCTTAATGTTGGGGGGTCATCCGAAATCGAGACGGACTGATCCGCCGCAATCCATTCTCTCTGAATCTTTTTCCTGCGAGGTCGCCCATGTCGTATCTTTTCACATCGGAATCAGTGTCTGAAGGCCATCCCGACAAGGTCTGTGATCAAATATCCGACGCCATTCTTGATGCCATTCTCACGAAGGACAAACATGGTCGGGTTGCGTGCGAATCCTTTGTGACCACGGGGCTTGCCCTGGTCGGCGGTGAGATTACGACGTCTGCCTACATTGAAGTCCAGGACATCGTGCGTCAAGTCATCCGTGATATCGGCTACACGAAAGCCGAGTACCGGTTCGACGCGGATTCGTGCTCGGTCATTTCCGCCATCCATTCGCAGTCGCGCGACATCGCGATGGGGGTGGACACGGGAGGAGCGGGTGACCAGGGGATGATGTTCGGATACGCGACGAACGAAACGCCCGAGTTCATGCCGATGCCGATCGTGTTCGCGCACCGCCTCGTGAAGCGGCTGGCGGACATCCGGAAGAAACAGCCGAAACTGATGCCGTACCTCCGCCCCGACGCGAAGTCGCAGGTGACGATCGAATACAACCAGCGCCGCGCGACCCGCGTGCACACCGTCGTGGTGTCGACCCAGCATGATTCCGACGTTTCCCAGAAAAAGATCTACGCGGACGTTGTGCGCCACGTCATAGCAGAAGCGATCCCGAAGGAATACGTTGATAAGAAGACAATCATCTTCGTCAATCCCACCGGAAGGTTTGAAATCGGGGGACCGCACGGTGACACCGGTCTGACCGGGCGGAAAATCATTGTCGATACCTACGGCGGCAGGGCGCCGCACGGGGGCGGTGCATTCTCCGGCAAGGATCCATCGAAGGTGGACCGGAGCGCTGCCTACGCCGCGCGTCACCTGGCGAAAAATGTCGTTGCCGCCGGCCTTGCCGAGGAATGCCTGATCCAGGTGTCCTACGCGATCGGCATCGCCGAACCGATTTCCATCAATGTCAATACCCTCGGCACGGGGCGAATCCCCGACATGGAGATCGAGAAGATCATCATGAAGGACGTCGATATGACGCCCCGGGGGATTATCAAACGGCTCGATCTTCTCCGTCCCATCTACCGCAAGACGGCCGCCTACGGCCACTTCGGAAGGAAGGAAAAAGAGTTCACGTGGGAGAAACTCGACCTCGTCGACACTCTCCTGCGCGGAGTGCGGTAGTCGTTGCCGAAAAAGTCAACTCACTTATCAGGAACCCATGGATTCGAAACGCGGAAGCTACAAGGTTGCCAACCTCGGACTTGCAGAGGAAGGCGAGAAGCTCATTGAATGGGCGGAATCGCGGATGCCGGTGTTGATGGCATTGCGTGAGAAGTATGCAAAGACGAAACCCTTCAAGGGGTACCGGATCGCGGGATGCCTGCACGTGACGAAGGAGACCGCCGTGCTTGTGCGGACGTTTGTCGCCGCGGGAGCCCAGGTGAGCTGGAGCGGGTGCAATCCGTTGTCGACGAATGATGCTGTCGCTGCGGCACTCGCGAAGGACGGCGTCTCGATCTTCGCCTGGCATGGCCTCAGCGTCGAAGAATTCTACTGGTGCATCGATCAGACCATCGCCATCAACCCGAACCTCACGCTCGACGACGGCGCCGATCTGATCTTCACCATCCACAAGAAGTACCAGGATCTCGCCAGAAAATTCGTCATCGGCGGGACGGAAGAAACCACCACGGGCGTGCATCGCCTTCGCGCCATGGCGGCTGATGGGGAACTCAAGTATCCCGTCATTGCGGTCAACGACGCCGAGACGAAGTGGGATTTCGACAATGTCTACGGCACCGGTCAGTCAACACTCGACGGCATTCTTCGCGCGACGAGCGTCCTGTTCGCGGGCAAGAACGTCGTGGTCGCAGGGTTCGGCCACTGCGGAAAGGGTGTTGCGATGCGCGCCAAAGGGCTTGGCGCCAACGTCATCGTGACGGAAGTCAAACCGACCGCCGCCCTCAAGGCGACCCTCGAAGGCTTCCGCGTGATGAAAATGGACGAAGCGGCAAAGGTCGGCGATATCTTCATCACTGCGACCGGCGTGAAGGACATTGTCACGAAGAAGCATTTCCAGTCGATGAAGAACGGCGCGATCGTGTGCAATACCGGCCACTACGATTGCGAAGTGAATCTTGTCGACCTGGCGGGATTGACAAAAGCCAAACGCGAGATACGGCCGAACAACGAAGAGTACACCATGAAGGACGGGCGGAAGATCTACATTCTTGCCCAGGGGCGGCTGGTGAACCTCGCCGCGGCGGAAGGGCATCCCTCCGAAGTGATGGATATGTCGTTCGCGAACCAGTTTATGTCCCAATTGCGCATCGTCGAGCTTCATAGAAAGGGAAAGACGCTGGAGAAGACGGTCCACGACATCCCGCCGGAGCAGGACCAGGAGATCGCTCTCGTGAAGCTGTCGACGCAGGAAATCAAGATCGACAAGCTTTCGAAAGAGCAGGAGCTCTATATGAACGACTATAGCGCAGGTACCTGATCCGGGACTCATCGTGAATACAAAAGCGGCGGCCGGAATACCGGTCGCCGTTTTCATTTCGCCTCTCACCCAAAGCACCATCGTTCTTCTTACTTCCTTCTGCCGTACCTCCGATAGATCTCGTCGCAAATCGGCTACTTGCCTGCCGGAAGAATTCCATGCCTCCTGAGAAAAATCTCCATTGCATTGAAGCAGCGGACGTAGTCGGCGTCGCTGAATCCCCCGTGCCGGCCGCCGGGAATGGTGATCAATGTGTTGTCCACGCCGGCCTTATCAAGCGCCTTCTGCAAATTGAGCGCCTGCTGATAGGGGACAAGCTGGTCCCGATCGCCATGGACCGTGAACACCGGGGGAGAGGATCTTCTGACGTAGGTGAGCGGAGACACCCGTTTCGCAACGCCATCCCTGTCCGGAAGCGAGCCCAGCCAGGAGACTGCGTAATCCTGCCGGTTTGGCCCGGCAAGGAGATCGTTCACATCCGTGATGCCGAACCAGTTGATGATCGCGGCGACATGCACGCTGGGAATGCTCGCCTCCCATTCCTTCGACGCGTCGAAGCCGTCGCCGGGTTCGAGTAACCCCGTCATGAGGGCAAGATGTCCGCCGGCAGATCCTCCCGTCACAACGACTCGGCTTGTGTCAAAGTGGTACTTCCCCGCATTTCTGAAGACCCACAAGAGAGCAAGGCGGCAGTCTTCGACCGCCGCGGGCGCGAAGGCGACCCGGGCGAGGCGGTATTCCACGTTGACGACGGAGAATCCCATCGCCATGAACGGTACGCACTCAAGCGTTCGATCCTCCTTCGTGCCCGCGACCCATCCGCCACCGTGAATCACGATTGCCACCGGTGACGCATCACCATTATGGATGTACGCGTCGAGTTTGCATTCGTAGCCGCTCGCGGTTGAATAGACCACGTTCGGCACCACCGCGTAGTCGAATTCGTAGTGTATCGCAGCATCAAGTTCCGGGGAAATGCCGTTCTGTGCGCAGGCAATCGACGAAGCGATCGCAAGCAGACCGGCAAGAATCGTAATCACGCGGTGCATGTGAACTCCAGATATATTGGGAGAGATAGTCTGTTCAGATGAAGAAGAAGAAGGGACTCTAGAACCGGAGAACGATGCGAGAACTCGACTTTGGCAATTCCTGACACCTGAAGCCTGAGACCTGAATCCTTCCCCCGCGCTTACCTGACCAGTCGTGCAACCGTGTCAACAAGGTAGTCGGTCGTAAACGGCTTTGTGATGTATTCGACCGCCCCGAGCATATAGCTTTCCGTTGCCAGTGTAAAGCCCGCCTTTCCCGTGATCATCGCAATCGGAGTCTGATTCCCTTTGGAGCTGAGAAAGCGGAGCACATCCATCCCTGAGGGGCCGGGCATGACGACGTCAAGAAGGATGAGATCATACTTGGTGCCGCCGAGCTGACGAATCGCCTCTTCCCCGTTTTGTGCCTCCGCGACGTCGTATCCCTCCTGCTGTAGTGCAAGCCGAACGATATGCCTTAGGTCTGCATCGTCATCGACGCAGAGAATCCGCTTTTTCATCATAATTCAAAGCCTCCATGACGATTTTAGGAATTCATTTCGAGAAAATCAACGATCTTTCGGAAAAAAGGTGTCGCCACAGTATTACTAATAGGAGCTAGACAACTTCAAATACCAAGAGGCCATATGGGGAGAATCCTTCCATTCATCGTTGCCGGGTTGATTGCCCAGAGCACATGCACAAAGTGTGATGTGCGGATCTACCGAGAATCGTTCGATAGCTCTTCGCCGCCCTTGCTTCCGCCGGGATGGATCTCGTCCCAGTTCCGGACCGGCGGACAGACGGATTTCTTTACGACAGGTTCCTCCTCACGTTCAGCGCCCAATGCGATCCAATGCACGAATGCAACAGTCGCTCAATGGATTCTGTCACCCCCGATCGGCGGGAGTCACCAGGCTGTGGCATCGATTTCCTTCTGGACACGAAGGTCAAGCACGTTCGGCGCGTCGCTGGTTCTCGAGTATGCGCCGGACGATGTCAATCCGACGTTTGCCGTCCTGGGGGACACCATACGATTCTCCGGAAGCACGCTCTACGAATTCTACGACGTTTCACTTCCCGCCTCCGTACGAATGCAGTCTCCGATCCGATTCCGATGGCGCATCATCCCTTCCACCAGCGGGGCCACCGGGACATTCCGCATCGATGACATCGAAGTGAACGGGGAATGTGCACTGGACATTGCGTGCGGCCCGGTTTTCGTCGAGCCGGGGTTGTCCTCCGGTCCGTCCTTGCGTCGTGTCAGGACACGTATCCGGAACAGCGGTCTCGACAACGTCAGCGGGATCAATCTCGCGATTCTCATGCGAACGGAGGCTGATTCAATCCTCCGACCAGCACGAGAGATATATTCCATGACTGTTCCCGGTCCGCTCCTTCCTTCTGACTCCTTGTGGGTGGAATTCTCACTTTCATTCGGTCCCCCTGGTGGGACACTCATCGCCGTAACGTCATGCCCTGGCGACCAGAATGCGGCCAATGATTCGGCGACTCTGTCTCTGGAGATTTCGTATCTTCCCGGCACTCTGATTGTCAACGAGATCATGTTCGCGCCTGAATCTCACGAACCGGAATGGGTGGAGATCCAGAACATGAGCGGCGATACGCTCTCGTTGGGCCAATGGAGGATCACGGACTCGGACCGGGAAACGAAACATCTCGTTTCAAAGACTCCCCTCATCGTACCGCCGTCAGGGCTCGGCATCCTCACGGACGATTCCTCCGGGATGCGCACCGCATTCGGACAGATTGGTTGTCCCGTCGTTCAAATCCCGGGCTTTCCGTCGCTGAATAACGATGAGGATATGATTGTGATTTCGGATCACACGGGAGCAACGATCGATAGTGTTGCGTACCGCGCGGCCTGGCATAATCCCGCGCTTGTCAGCACTACGGGCCGTTCACTCGAGCGGATTGGTCCTTTCTTGCCATCAACGGACCCCCGGAGTTGGACGTCAAGCACATCGCTGCAGGGCGGCACTCCGGGAAGGCAAAACAGCGTATTTGCGGCGTCAGCCAATAGGAGGCAGGGACTGCAGTGTGTCCCGAACCCATTTTCTCCGGACAACGACGGCGTCGACGACGTGGCGGTCATTCGTTACACGATTCCGTTGCCTGTTGCCGCAATCTCGGCGTTCGTCTATGATGTCCGGGGAAGGCGCATCCGTCGGCTGGCAGACCACGATCCAGGAAGTTCGCAAGGGGTGCTCATATGGGATGGGAGGAGAGACGACGGTGTCCGTGCACCTGTCGGAATGTATGTCGTCGTGTTCCGGGCGGTGCAGGGGGACGGCGGAAGTTTGTATGAAACGAGGTGCGTGGTGGTGCTCGCACTGAAACTATGAATGATTGGAAAACAGACTTTGGGCTGCGCACTGTACCGGCGCGACAGCGGCGGACGTGATCCCCCGGCACGTAAGCGCCCGAAGCAGCAACTCAAGCTGCGGTCTCCCGGCGACCATGGAATACCACCCTTCACCATTCCGCATGAACTTCCATCCCGGTGAGAGCAGAGGATCACAATTCACCTGAACCGTGAATGCTGTGTCCGCCGGGAAGAGGTCTCGCGGTTTTCCCTGTGCCGTGACAATTCCGTGCTGGAGAACCAGGATCCTGTCGGCGACGGATTCGACATCCGTGAATTCGCACGACGTGAGGAGGATCGCACACCCTTCGTCGCGTCTGCCCTCCAGGATATGTTTCAACCTGCACCGTCCAAAGAGATCCAGCCCCCGGGTGGGATTATCCAGAGCAATGAGGCGAGGACGATGAACGAATGCTTGTGCAAGAGAGAGACGTGCCCGGATCCCCTGGGAATACGCCCAGCACGGCGTGTCAGCCACCGAGGCGAGACCGAAGGCGTCGAGGACCGTGAAGACATCGTTGTCAACCAACCGTTCAGTCCTCCCATGCGCGCGGGCTGCAGATGTCAAGAAGTGGCGTCCGGTGATCCTGCCACCGACGGTCATCGCTTCGGGCGAGTATCCCGTCACGCATTCCCAGTTTGGAGGGACGAGCACATTGCCAAAGCGAAGGATCAGGCCCCTCGACGGCGGGACATCATTCATGATCGTTCTCAACAGCGTCGTTTTCCCTGCCCCTGAGGGACCCACGACAGCCAGGATCTCGCCCGGGTGTAAAGAAAAGGAAACATTGCTCAGAGCGACGACCGACGACCGTTGGAACAGGCCGATGGAGTAGGTCTTGCCTACGCCCGTTGCATCGATAACCATGCTCATGGCTCCTCGTCCGGAAGTGGGAAAGGAATGGCGGTGAACCTTGGCCGGGAGGGCGTCTATAAGTAATACTCCGGGGAAGGCTCTTTTCCGAGGGGTGATGCAATTTCCACGGGGGGGGACAGTCAGGGCGACTCGTGCCTATCCAAGTATCATTTGCTGGATCCCGACACAAGAAACGTGTCGGGATGCCCGCCTGCCTCATACGGCGTTCGACGGCGGGCAGGCTCATTCCAACAGTAATTTTACCTTCATCCCGCCTTGCGGGATTCGGTAAAATTAGTTGGAATGGCACTAGTCGAACGCGATCTTCCTGACCTTTCCAAGGGTATGGCCGAGGAAGCGTTCTCCGACTTCGGTGAACTTTGCGGGAATATCGCTGACAAAGAATTGAAGGTTGGGGCGTTGTTTGCTTGGGTTCACCAGGTTCTTCTCCTCGAGGGTGCGGACCACTTCTTCGGCGGTGGCAGCGCCTGAGTCGACGAGCATGACCGACGGCCCAACCACGGCTGCGATCGCCTCACGCAGCACCGGGTAGTGCGTGCAACCCATGATGAGGGTGTCGATCTTGTGAAGTGTCAACGGAAAAAGGTATTCCCGGGCGATCATTTGCGTCACCGGATGGTCCATCCACCCTTCTTCCGCGAGGGGAACGAAAAGCGGACAGGGCTGTGAAAACACTTCAACGTCCGGGTCCAATTGACGCAGGGCATTCGTATAGGAATTGCTGTTGATCGTTGCATACGTCCCGATCACACCGATCCGTTTCTTCTTCGTCACTCGCACGGCTGCTTCGGCGCCGGGGACGATAACGCCGACAACCGGGACGCGGGCATGTCTCTGGACAACATCGAGAGCGACCGCGGAAACGGTGTTGCAGGCCACAACGACCATCTTGATCTCGTGAACGCAGCAACAGGGCGACGTCGTCCGCGGCATATTCGCGCACGACCTCCGGAGATTTCGGGCCGTACGGAACTCGTGCCGTGTCTCCAAAGTAGACGATGTTCTCATGGGGAAGCCGCTCACTCAGGGCCCGGACAACCGTCAGGCCCCCGATGCCGCTGTCAAACACGCCGATGGGCCTGACGCGCTGGTCGGGAGTCACGAGAGGGCGATCGCTGGTCATGAATTATTCTCCCGTCAATTCCCTGAGGGCCATGCTTTGCAGGGCGGACATGATCCCACGCGTGACGTCATTCTTTCTCGTCGGATCGGTGACGGGAAGACCGGTGGCGCGCTCCCGGACATAGAAGGCATCCACGATACCGTCAACCCGGGTTGCAATTTTCGCGAAGAAGATATCCAGCCCGGCGCGCGATATCGCTTCGGTCACCCGGTACAGGAACCCCACCCGGTCGGGGGCATACACGTCGATGATCGTGAACGAGGGCGAATCCTCGAACTGGACATCCGTCCGGATATTTGGATTCTCCGGCTTTTTCGGCCGCCGTTTCCATTTCCGATGATGCTCGAGGAACAGCTGATCAATTTCGAGTGCCCCGGTCAGGACGTTCCGGACGTCTTCCTTAATCTTCGTGCAGCTCTTCTGCGTGAGCACTCCTCCTGAAGAGATGTCGTGGACGCGAAAGCGGTCGAAGATAATTCCATCGTCCCGGGTAAAGATATCGGCGGTGAAGATGGAGGCGTCGTTGGCTGCGAGGACCGCGCAGAATTTCGAAAGCGCGCCGGGAGCGTCGGGTGCGATGATCGTCACTTCGGTCCATCCCTCGCCGTGTTCGAAGTGGAGGTCGACCCCTTCGCGCAGTGTCCCAAGCCGGAGATGCCTGCCGATCTCGCCGGGGGAGAACACCGAGGTGTACGCGGCATTCGGGATACCGTCCAGATGTTTCATGATGTTTGCTTCAGGGAATTCCGAACGCAGTTCCCGCACAATCTCGAGCTTCTTTTCCTCCTTTCGCGCGGAGTGCATCCGGTCCACTTCCTCCCCCTTCAGGTTCCGAAGGAGGACTTCCGACGTCCGCTGATACAGCTCCTGAAGCATCAGCGCTTTCCATTCGGTCCAGACGCTGGGGTTGACCGCGGAAAGGTCCGCGAACGTCAGCAGGTAGAGATACTCCAGCAATGCCGGATTGTCGAACTTCCCCGCGAACTCACGGATCGTCGCCGGGTCGTTGATGTTCCGACGGAACGCGATCTGTTCCATGGCCAGATGGTGCCGGACGAGAAATCCGACATCGTCGGCGAGCTCGGCGAAGCCCATGCGTGTCACGACGCTCTTCGCAATCGGCACGCCGGTAATCTCGTGATCGGAGACCCCGAGTGGTTTTGCAATGTCGTGGAGGAAGGTCGCGAGATAGAGCAATTCCCGGTGGCGCAGCGTCCGGAAGACTTCGTGGAGAAATCCCTGGGAGTCGCGGAGCGCCTCCGCATTCGCCAGCGCGATCAGCGTGTGTTCGTCCGCGGTGTAGTAGTGGTAGACGTTGTGCTGGAAGAAGGCGATGAGGTCGCCGAACTCCGGGACGAGTCGTCCGAGAATGCCGGTGTCATTCATGGCCCGGAGTGTCAGGCCGACCCGGGAAGAGAGAAAGATCTTCCTGAGCGTTGCGGCGCCTGTTTGTGTTGCGCCTGTTTCCGGGGTGATCAGTGTGGAGGCGTGTTCGATCGCGCTTCGCAGGATCGTGTCAATCTCAGCCCCGTTTCCCGCGGCGAGTTCGAACGCTTCGAGCACCTGGTCGGCAGAGGCCAGCGGCGTTGATGGATCGTCGAGAACGAGTTTGTCCTCCCGCAGACGAAAGGCGCTGCCCGCTTTCTTGCCGCGGTTCCAGATCCGTCGAGGGGGGAGCAACTGTTCATGAAACCTGCCCCCGAGTCTGTGGAACAGGCTATGGACGGTACGGGCGTGACGGTAGTAGTCGCGCATAAAGACTTCCACGGAGCGCAGCCCGCCTTCCTCGTTGTAGCCGAGTTGTTCAGCAACGCTTCGCTGGAGCGCATACTCGAGGGTTTCGTTCGGCGTATCGCGATCGCTGTGGATCGCCCCGCGGACGCGAAAGAGAAACGCGAGCGCGGCGACAGCGGACTGGTGTGTATCGTCATTCAGAACCCCATCCTCGTGCAGCCTGTCCAAGAACGTCACGGTCGCCGGTTTCGAGGGCGACGGAAAGTCCAGATAGCCCTCTTCGCATCCCCGGTACAACCAGTAGACTGTTTGCAGGTCGCGCAGGCCCCCAGCACTCTTCTTGACGTTCGGTTCCAGGAGTTTCACGGAGCTCCCGTAGCGGGAATGCCGTGCATTGGCTTCTTCGAGGGTTGAAGCGATGAACCAGTGCTTATCGGAGGCGCGCATCTTCTTCCGAATCGCATCACGAAGACCGTCGTAGAGCGCCGTGTTCCCGCAGATCTGCCGGCATTCCAGCATCGAAATCCAGGCATCGATCGCGGCGCCGTACTGCATGAGCGCCTCCTCGATGGTCCGGACACTGTGCCCGACAGTGAGCCCCGCGTTCCAGAGATGGTGGAGAAATTCCTTTGCGACGGACCCCGAGCCAGAACCTTTCTCCCCTTCGGGGACAAGAATCATGACATCGACGTCGGAATGGGGGAACAGCTCGTTGCGTCCATAGCCCCCGAGCGCGAGAATCGCAATCCGCTCACCGTCGGACGAGGGGAGAAGCGCATGCGCTTCAGCCAGTGCCCGGTCCATGGACTGCGTCATGGAGGTGCAGAGGGCGATGCCGTCGCGGTCGGCACGGAAAGCCCTGATGTTCTCGTCGCGCGCAGCGTCCAGATGCGACTTGAACGCTGCAGAAGCTTTGTCAGTCGTCGACATGGATAGTGGTATGGGAATTTTGGCCTGTTGGAATTATAGAGATGCTTTGGCCCAATTGCAATTCAGGACGGGGTTCCCTACAATGATCAACAACGTGCTTGTTCCGGGTAATTCCGCGAGAGGGAGATGAAAATATTCCTGCGGTTCGGATAGGCGGCACCGTACCATGGCGTTTCCCCGAGCTTCCATGGTTACGCGGATTCTGATCGTTGTCCTGGGTCTGACGTGCTCAGCCGGCAGTCAAACGAAACCGGATTTCCCGGGATATCCCTGGGGAACGCCGTATCTGCGCATAGAGCGCACGGGTTCGTTCTCACCATCGGAGTTGGATGAACGGGCGGATCAGGTGAAGGTGCGGGTCGACAGTCTTGGGAAGGCGGATCTGGAGGACTGCGAATTCGAGTTCAACAACGGTGCATTCTCCGGGATCGTGATCATGACGCGCGGGCGCGACAATACCACATCGTTGCTGTCCTATCTGACGGATCGCTTCGGCGAAGGCAAGGTCACCGAATCCAATTTCTGGCAGTGGTTGAGCGGGGACACCTACGTCAGCCTTGACGAAGACAACGCCGGCGACGGGTACGTGCTCTGGTATGGGATCGACTGGCAGCCGCCGGAGGAGAACGGAAAGGAACGGTGAGCAATTCCGTGCATGAGCTTTCCATTGCCGAGAATATTCTTTCCATCGTCGAGCGGTATGTCCCGCAGAAAGAGCGGTCGCTCGTCCGGACGGTCAAGGTCGTCGTCGGCGTGCAGGCAGGGATCGTGGCCGATTCGTTGGAGTTTTGTTTTGAAGCCATCGTCGCGGAGTCTCCATTCACCCGTGCCCGCCTCGCCATCGAAACGGTTCCATTTACGATACGCTGCCGGTCCTGCGGTGCCACCTCCACTCCGGCCGATGGCATGATGCTGTGCCCGCACTGCGGGAGTACTGAAGGGGAGATCACGGGCGGCACGGAAATGCGCGTTCTTGAAGTTGAACTGGACGATGCGGAAGAGGGTGTCACATGAGTGTCCTTACGATCGAACGAAAAGTCCTGGAGAAGAATGATGAAGTCGCGCTCCGGAACAGGACGCTGTTCACGGAGAACGGCGTGTACGTCATTAATATGGTAAGCTCTCCGGGGGCAGGGAAGACCACCATCCTGGAGAAGACGATCGAGCTTCTCAAGGGGCAGGTCCGTCTTGCCGTCGTCGAGGGCGATGTGCAAACCGACATCGATGCACGGCGCATCGAACGCTACGGCATCCCTGCGGTGCAAATCGTAACACGTGGGGGGTGTCACCTTGAAGCGAACCTGGTCCGCGAGGCACTGGCAGCGATCCCGCTTTCCGAGCTTGATCTCCTCGTGATCGAAAACGTCGGAAACCTTGTCTGCCCGGCGAACTATGACCTGGGCGAGAATGTGAAGGTCGTGGTCGCGAGCACGACCGAAGGGGATGACAAGCCCTTGAAGTACCCCGCGATGTTCCGGAATGCGGGCGTGCTTCTCATCAACAAGATCGACCTCGTTCCATATATCAATGCCCGACCGGAGGTTCTCCGGAAGAACGCTCTCTCGATCAATCCCCATCTCACGATCTTCGAGACCTCCGCTCTGACGAACGCCGGGATGGAGGAATGGTGTCAATGGCTGGTCCAGCAATCACGGCCGTCGAACCCTGCGATCTGAGTCGTGTGATGCTCTGGCCGGTCGACCCGGCCGTACGCTTCCGCTGCTCTTCCAAGCATCTTCCATCGAGACACTGGATCTCCCAACGATCTTTCCGAGTCGTTACTGCTGACATTCGCAACGGCCGAAAATTCCTATTTGTGAAAAGGAGATCGAGGCTCACCCAGTCCTGCCGCCAATTGTCCTCTGGATCTGCGAATTTCTGTGGCATGCCGATTGCACATTGGTTAATCCACTGACTTTCTTTGCACCCGGCAACTGTTACCGGATCTCTCATCAATTCGAACACTCCATTGAATACTCCTTTACAGCATCCCAGCGGCGATAATCGATTCAAGCTGCTCGATCGCGCCATCACGAAACATCATAACAGCGGTGACGCGCTGATCGAAGTCCTCCATGCAGCGCAGGGGATTTTCGGATTCCTCGAAAACGATCTCCTGATCTATGTCGCCCGATCATTGAAACTCCCCCTGAGCCGGGTGTACGGGGTGGCGACGTTCTATCACTTTTTCGCGCTCAAGCCCAAGGGCGAGCACACATTTGTGCTTTGCACGGGGACGGCATGCCACGTGAAAGGCGCGGAGGCGATTCAGAGAGCCGTGGAACAGTACTGCAACTGTAAACTCGGAGAGACGACCGCCGACAACAAGGTATCGCTGATGTCCGCCCGCTGTGTAGGGTCGTGCGGGCTTGCCCCGGTTGCGGTGGTCGACAATAACGTCGCGGGAAAGCTGACTGCTGACAGTGCAGTCGACCGGATCAAGAAATGGCAGGAACAGCCAGCGGAGGTGGCAGCATGACCGTCGAAGACCTGCGTGAGCTTGCAGAGGAAGAGCGCAATCGTCAAAAGAAGTTTCGCGATCGCATACTCTATTGCGCCGCCGCCGGATGTGTTTCCTGCGGCAGTCTCGCCGCCCGCGACGCCATCAAGAAGGCGTTGACAGAACACGGCCTCGAAAAAGAGGTCGAGGTGCTGGGGACCGGCTGCATGGGCCTTTGCGGTGAAGGTCCCCTGGTGAAGGTTTCGTCTGACGGGAGCGTGTACGAACGGGTCGACGATGCGACCGGCAGGAAGATCGTCGAAGACCATCTTGTCCGAGGGAAGAAGATCGACGATCATCTTCTTGACAACAATGCCCCGTTCTTTGCGGCGCAGCACAAGATCGTCCTTGAGAACTGCGGCAAGATCAATGCGGAAAGCATCGAAGAGTACATCGCTGCAGACGGCTATGAGGCGTTGGCAAAGGTCGTGACCGAGATGCAGCCGCCGGACGTCATCGAGGAGGTACGCAAGAGCGGCCTTCGCGGCAGAGGCGGAGCCGGGTATCCGACCGGATTGAAATGGGGAATTGTCCGGAAAGCCAAGGGCGACCAGAAGTACGCCGTGTGCAACGCCGACGAAGGCGATCCCGGCGCATTCATGGACCGATCGGTTCTCGAAGGGGACCCGCATCGTGTTCTTGAAGGAATGGCGATCGCCGGATACGCGGTGGGCGCGAATCAGGGATACATCTATGTGCGCGCGGAATATCCGCTGGCGATCGACCGGCTCCGGCTGGCGATCAAACAGGCGGAGCGTCTCGGCCTTCTCGGCAACAGGATCTTCGAATCGCAATTCAACTTCCGGATCGATCTTCGCATCGGCGCAGGCGCATTTGTCTGCGGCGAAGAGACCGCATTGCTCAGGTCGATCGAAGGCAAGCGCGGACGTCCGCGTCCCCGGCCTCCGTATCCATCCGAACGCGGCCTCTGGGGCAAGCCAACCCTCATCAACAATGTTGAGACCTACGCGAACGTCGCGCCGATCATCAGGAAGGGGAGCGCCTGGTTCTCCTCCATCGGGACGCCGAAGAGCACGGGCACAAAAGTCTTCGCGCTTGCAGGAAACATCCGGAATACCGGCCTCATCGAAGTCCCGATGGGCATCCCGCTGCGGAAGATCATCTTCGATATCGGCGGAGGGACACCGGAAGGGACGGAATTCAAAGCCGCCCAGACGGGAGGTCCGTCCGGTGGTTGCATCCCCCGGGAACATCTCGATCTCCCCGTGGATTATGAATCGCTCGCGACGGTGGGCTCCATAATGGGAAGCGGCGGCATGATTGTCATGGATTCAACGTCGGGAATGGTCGACGTCGCGAAATACTTTATGGACTTTTGCATGGATGAGTCGTGCGGGAAATGCATCCCGTGCAGGGTCGGGACCGTCCACATCTTCAAACTGCTTGACAAAATCAGCGCGGGAAAGGGGACAAAAGAGGATCTCGCGCTGCTGGAGGAACTCTGCACGATGGTAAAAGAGACCAGTCTTTGCGGCCTCGGACAGGCGGCTCCCAACCCCGTGCTATCCACGTTGCGGTTTTTCCGTCATGAATATGAAAAGCTCCTGATCCCGTCGGAAGGGTTCGTCCCGTCCGGCAAGGATTCCGGAATACAGCACGCATAACAGGGACGCTCATGGCAATTCTCACTCTGACAATCGATGGCGAACAGCTCAGCGGGAACGACGAGGAGTCCATTCTCGAAATTGCCACTCAGCACGGCATCCGGATTCCGACGCTCTGCCATTTGGACGGGCTTTCCGATGTGGGCGCGTGCAGGCTCTGCCTGGTGGAAATCGAAGGATCCCCGAAGCTGTTCCCGGCGTGCACAACACGGCCGCAGGAAGGGATGGTCGTCCGGACCAATACCGAGCGCCTGCAACGGCACCGTCGGACCATCATCGAGTTCCTTGCCTCTGAAGGCAACCACCAGTGCGCCGTGTGCATCGTGAACAACCACTGCGAGCTGCAGAACCTGGCCTATGAGGTCGGCCTGACACACACGCGGGTCCCGTACTTGTATCCGCGGAAGACGGTTGATGCCACGCACAAAGATTTCATCATGGACCACAACCGGTGCGTCCTGTGCAACCGTTGCGTCAGGGTGTGTCACGAGGTGGAGGGCGCGCACGTGTGGGACATCGCGAACCGCGGCATCCATTGCACCATCATTGCCGATATGAACCAGCCGTGGGGTGAGTCCGAATCGTGCACGGCATGCGGCAAGTGCGTCCTCGTCTGCCCCACCGGAGCCCTGATCACGAAGGGGGAGAACGTCGCAGAGATGGAAAAGAAGACGGACTTTCTGAAATACATTGTCACTGCGCGGCTGAAACGCGAGTGGATCAACATCCATGAAGACGAATAGGAGCCACGAACCGATGAAACCGAGAGTTGCAACAGTCTGGCTGGGCGGGTGTTCGGGGTGCCATATGTCGTTTCTCGACATGGACGAGCGACTGATCGAGCTCGCCGGGAAGATCGACCTTGTCTACTCCCCGCTTGCGGACATCAAGGAGTTTCCGCGCGATGTGGATGTGACGTTGGTGGAAGGTGCGGTCACGAACAATGAGAATGCGGAGGAGGCAAGGAAGGTCCGGCGCAATTCCCGGTTCGTCGTCTCCTTCGGAGACTGCGCCGTCTCCGGGAACGTCACTGCGCTCCGGAATGCCTATGACCGGGACGTCGTGCTTGACCGTGCCTATGTGGAACTCGCGGACGTGACGCCGCAGGTACCGCGCGACTATCCGACGATCGCCGAGCTTCTGACAACCGCGCGCCCGCTCCACGAGATCATCACCGTCGACGCCTTCATTCACGGCTGTCCGCCCACCGCCGACACCATCTGGTTTGCCATCCAGGAACTCCTGGAAGGAAGAATGCCCGCGTTCTCCCCGGTGTATCTCCGGTACGGATAACCGTGGAAGCGGCGGCTTTCTCAGTTCACTTTTCGAGGATCGAATGTCGAGAACAATCACCATCGCGCCCGTAACACGGATCGAAGGGCATGCAAAGATCACCATCCGGATGAATGATGACGGGTCGGTGGAAGATGCGCGGTTTCATGTGAACGAGTTCCGTGGCTTTGAGAAGTTTTGCGAAGGCCGCCTGATGTGGGAGATGGGCGGGATCACGTCGCGGATCTGCGGAATCTGTCCCACAAGTCATTTGATTACCTCCGCGAAAGCGGGAGATGCAATCCTCGCGGTCGGCATCCCCGAAACGGCGGAGGTCCTCCGCCGCATCATTACCCTTGCACAGTGGATCCAGTCCCATGCGCTGAGTTTCTTCCATCTGTCGTCGCCTGATTTTCTCCTGGGCTTCGATAGCGATCCCGCTCTCCGCAACGTGTTCGGCCTGATCGAGAAGGACAAGGAATTTGCGCGTCGCGGAATCCGCCTGAGGAAATTCGGACAGGAAATCATCGAAGTTCTCGGGAGCAGGAAAATCCATACTCCCTGGGCGGTCGCCGGGGGAGTGCGCGAGCCCTTTGAAGCGGCGAAACGCGACACGCTGCTCGCCTGGATCCCCGAGGCAAAGGAAACATCGCTCCTGGCGCTGGACCGGCTGAAGGAAATCCATACCCGACTCGAAAAGGACATCCCGAACTTCGGGAATTTCCGTTCACTGTTCATGGGTCTCGTGGCGAAGGACGGTGCTCTCGAATACTACGACGGAGCACTCCGCGTCACCGACAGTGGCGGGAATATCCTCAATGACAAGATTGATCCCGCCGACTACAGTCAACACTTCGGCGAAGCATCGGAGTCGTGGTCGTATCTCAAGTTCCCGTATTACAAGCCGATGGGCTATCCGAAGGGGATGTACAGGGTCGGTCCCCTTGCCCGGGTGAACATCTGCGATTACATCCCAACCCCCCTCGCGGAAGAAGAACGCAAGCGTTTCAAAATGCTGGCAGGGGAGGAGGGCGTCGTGAACAACTCCTTCTACTACCATTATGCCCGGCTGATCGAGCTCCTGTTCGCAGTCGAGAAAGTCGAGCAGCTCCTGAATGATCCGGCTCTCCTCGGCAAGAAGGTCCGGTCGCGCGCCATGATCAACCGCGAGCACGGGATCGGGGCGAGCGAGGCGCCACGCGGGACGCTGTTCCACGAGTACTGGGTGAATCAGGACGGCGTGCTCCAGCATGTCAATCTTCTGATCGCCACGGCGCAGAACAATCTGGCAATGAACCGCACGGTGCGACAGCTTGCCATCCAATACCTGGACGGGGCAAAAATCACCGAAGGCCTGCTGAACCGGATTGAAGCGGGGATCCGGTGTTTTGATCCCTGTCTTTCCTGTTCCACCCACGCCATCGGAAGCATGCCGCTCCATGTCCGGGTGGTCGATAGCGCAGACCACGTGTTGGACGAACGGGTGCGATGATCCCGCCGCTGGTGATTGGCTATGGCAATACATTGCGGGGCGATGATGCCGCCGGTGTCGTCGCTGCGCAACGCGTGCGTGAGACGATCCCGGAGGTCGACGTTCTCATCGTTCATGATATTCAGCCGGAGATCGCCGAGTCCCTGTCGCATCGTCATCTGGTCATCTTCCTCGACGCAGCAGCGGGAACCGATGAACTCGTCTGTACGTCGATCGGCAATACCGTCCCGGTGCCGCCCGTTGATTCGCATCTGTTCTCTCCCTCCCAGCTCCTCGCTCTCTGCAACTCCCTCTACGGGACAGTCCCTGAACACGTCTACCTGGTCGGAATTCCTGCGACAGATTTCTCGTTCACCGAACGCGTGTCGGCAGCAACACAGGCGGCGATCGACCAAAGCGTGACCGTCGTGCGGCGATTGGTGGACGGCTGGACGCCGGTCTAGTCGCCTGCCGTGGCAACTCTCTGAGAAAATCCTTACTCTGCCCCATCATCCAGAACACGGATGATGGTGACATCCATCAGCAGACGTCTTCCTCTCTATGCCGAAGCGCGTGCATATCGAAATCCGTGGCGCCGTCCAGGGGGTCGGGTTTCGTCCCTTTATCTATCGGCTTGCGGGCGAACATCGGCTCGCGGGGTGGGTTATGAACGCGACGTCCGGCGTGGTGATTGACGCGGAAGGGGAAGATCGTGAGGTTGAACACTTTCTTCTCAGAATCGAGCCGGAGAAACCGGCGAGAGCGTCCATCCAGAGTCTCGAGTATTCCTACCTCGACGGTGCCGGATATTCGTCATTCTCCATCCGCGAGAGTGACGGGAGCGGAGAGGTATCGACCTTTGTCCTGCCCGATATAGCGACATGCCCTGAATGTCTCGCCGAAATCATGGACCCCGCCAACCGGCGGTTCGGGTACCCGTTCACGAATTGCACGAATTGCGGACCGCGATTTACGATCATTACGTCCCTGCCCTACGATCGCCCGAACACGTCGATGGACAAATTTCACATGTGCGATGAGTGCAGGAAGGAGTATGAGGACCCCGGCGACCGGAGGTTTCATGCCCAACCGAATGCCTGTCCGACGTGCGGACCTCACGTGGAGTTGTGGAATCCCGACGGATCCATCGTCGCCGACCATGACCGTGCGCTGGAGGCCGCGAGCGATGCGCTGCTTGCTGGAAAGGTCGTCGCGCTCAAGGGGCTCGGCGGCTTTCACTTGATGGTTGACGCAACCAACGAGCATGCCGTTGCGACGTTGCGTGCGCGGAAGCGTCGTGAAGAGAAACCGCTTGCGATCATGGTGCCGGACATCCGGACCGCGGGAAGCGTGTGCGTTGTGTCGCCGCTCGAAGAACGTCTTCTCCGGTCCCCGGAATCACCGATCGTGTTGTTGAAAAAGAAAGAGGACGCCGCTCCGTTGTCTTTCATTGCCGGGAACGTCGCTCCGGGGAATCCCACCCTCGGCATCATGCTCCCGTATACTCCGCTTCACCACCTTCTCCTCAAGAAGGTGGCCCGTCCCGTTGTCGCGACCAGCGGGAACCTCACGGATGAACCGATTTGCACCGACGAGCGTGAAGCACTCGTCCGGCTCGCCGGCATCGCGGACCTGTTCCTGGTCCATAACCGCCCTATCGTCCGGTATGTCGATGATTCCGTAGTTCGGGTATTGCTCGACAGAGATCTGGTGCTCCGGCGCTCAAGGGGATATGCCCCGTTGCCTGTCAGCGTTGGAGAACCGCTGCCAGACGCGATTGCCGTTGGGGGACATTTGAAGAATACGGTCGCGGTCGCCCGGCGAAACTCGATTTTCATCAGCCAGCATCTCGGAGACCTCGAGACGGAACAATCGCTTGCCTCGTTCCGATCGACAATCAAGGATTTTGTCCGCCTCTATCAACTCGTCCCCCGTGCTGTTGTGGCTGACAAGCATCCTGACTACATTTCAACAGGGGAAGCCGCAGGGATGGGATTGCCGGTGAGAAGGATCCAGCATCACCACGCGCATATTGCCGCATGTATGGCCGAGAACAACCTGACGGGTGATGTCCTCGGGGTTGCCTGGGATGGGACCGGATGGGGGGATGATGGGACGATCTGGGGAGGCGAGTTCCTCGTGGTTGGTGCGCAGGGGTCCCGGAGAGCAGCGATGCTGCGCCCGTTTGTTCTTCCAGGTGGCGATGCGGCTGTGCATGAGCCTCGTCGCTCTGCCTCGGGAATGGTCTACGAATGTTTCCGGAGAGATGATCCCGGTATTGCAGAACTTCCGTGCTTCGCAGAATGGAGCAAAGAGGAACTTCGCCTCGTGTACCGGGCGATTGAACGCAGGATCAATGCGACGCGGACCACAAGCGCCGGCCGTCTGTTCGATGGCGTTGCCTCGCTCCTGGGTATCCGTCAGCGTGCTTCGTTCGAAGGGCAGGCAGCGATGGAATTGGAGTGGCTTGCATCTTCGGTCGACTCTGGCGTTGACATTGTCCCTGCCCCTGGCAACAATTTCCGAGAAAGAAACGGAGACGTCTCCGGCGCTCGTGCTTGACTGGATTCCGGGCGTTCGTCAAATGCTCGAGGCAGTCAGGCGGGGAACGCCGGTCGCAGCGATCGCGTACGGGTTTCATTCCGCGCTTGCCCGGGGTATCGTGGCCGTCGCACAGCAGGTTGGCCTCGATCGCGTGGTCCTCAGCGGCGGCTGCTTTCAAAATGCCCTACTGACGACGCTCTCGGTCACAATGCTCCGAGACCATGGATTCCGACCGTACTGGCATCAACGCGTGCCTCCGAATGACGGAGGGATCTCGCTGGGCCAGCTCTATGCAGCGCTCGTCCTTCAGCCATAGGCAGTCGGTCTTTATAAAGGATACTCCATATGTGCCTCGCCGTTCCGGGTAAAGTTCTTTCGATCGATCGGTCTGTTGAACCGATGATGGGGGTGGTTAGTTTTGCCGGGGTGACGAAAGAGGTATGCCTCGAATGGGTGCCGGCAGTGAAGGAAGGCGACTACGTGATTGTCCATGTGGGATTTGCGCTCAATACCGTGGATGAGAAAGAAGCGCTGGAGACGCTGAGCCTGCTCCGGGAGATGGGAGAGCTTGACGACGCCGACGAGAAGGGGTGAGGAGGAGAAGGGGAGAAGCGGAGAGGGGGAGACTTGGGGACGATGGGACAATGGATAAACGAACTGTCAACTGTCGACTGTTAACTGTCAACTGACCGCATGCGCTACGTAGACGAATATCGCGATCGTGAAAACGCCGAGAAGGTGGCGGCGCACATACGCGCCCTCACGAGCCGGCCATGGACGATCATGGAGATCTGCGGTGGGCAAACGCATACGATCGTCAAATACGGCATTGAAGAACTCCTCCCGGACTCCCTTTCCCTCGTTCACGGACCCGGTTGTCCGGTCTGCGTTACTCCTCTCGAGATGATCGACAAGGCGATTGCGATTGCCTCCCGCGACGATGTCATCTTCACATCGTTCGGTGACATGATGCGGGTGCCGGGGACCGACAAGGACCTCCTTGCGGTCAAGGCGGAACGAGGGAACGTCCGGATGGTCTACTCCCCGCTCGATGCAGTGAAGATCGCGCAGCAGCATCCGGATAAGAAAGTCGTCTTCTTTGCTGTAGGATTCGAGACAACGGCGCCGCCGAACGCGATGGCGGTTGTCCAGGCAAGCAGGCTCGGTGTGAACAATTTCTCGATGCTCGTCTCCCATGTCCTTGTCCCCCCGGCGATGAGCGCAATCTTGGGTTCACCCGACAACCGGGTGCAGGGATTTCTTGCTGCCGGCCATGTCTGTGCCGTCATGGGGACCGGAGAGTACCATCCGCTTTCGAAAACCTACAACGTGCCGATTGTCGTCACAGGATTTGAGCCCCTCGACTTGCTTCAGGGCATTGCGATGACGGTGGCGCAGCTCGAGCAGGGGAAGTCGATCGTCGAAAACGAATATGCCCGCGTCGTCCGGCCGGAGGGAAACCCCCAGGCAAAGAACATCATCCGGGACGTCTTTGAAATCGTCGACCGGAAATGGCGCGGCATTGGCACGATTCCGATGAGCGGCTATCGTCTTCGCGACCGGTACGAGCTCTATGATGCTGAGAAGATCTTTCCCGTGGAAGGGATCACGACGCGTGAATCTCCGCTGTGCATTGCGGGAGAAGTGCTTCAGGGCAGGAAGAAGCCGCATGAGTGTCCTGCCTTCGGCCGGGAATGCACTCCCGAGCGTCCGCTCGGTGCACCAATGGTTTCGTCCGAAGGGGCATGCGCGGCATACTATCATTTCCGCAAGACTGAAAATACATAGGTGAGAACATGGAAAAGGGTGAGACCATCGCACGGTTCCTTGGACTGCGACGGCTGGCTGTCGTCGGCGTCTCCCGGAGCGGCAAGGAATTTGGCGCAAGCGTATACCGCGAGCTCACAAAGCACCACTACACTGCAATTCCGGTGAATCGCCAGGGGGGAGTAATCGACGGAATCTCCATGGCGCGGTCTGTCAGCGATCTCAAAGGGAAGGTGGACGGTATCGTGGTTGTTGTCCCGCCCGCAGAATCGGCATCGGTGGTGAAAGATGCGTTTGCCTCCGGCATCACGAACATCTGGATGCAGCAGGGCGCCGAGTCGCAGGAGGCCATCCAGTTCTGCCATGATCACCAGATGTCTGAGACGCACGGAGAGTGCCTCCTGATGTTTCTCGCGAAGGACGTCTTTCCCCATTCCTGGCACCGGGGTTTCCGCAAGCTCACGGGACGGCTCCCGCGTGTCCCCGTGGTGCCGACATAACGCATGGCAGAAGAGTCTCAAAAGGAATCCCGGTCCACCGTCCGGACGTTTGCGGCCGCCTCATTTCTGAATGACTTCGGGTCGGACGCGATCTATCCGATCTGGCCGTTCTTCGTGTCGTCGCTCGGAGCGAACAAGGAGATCCTCGGGCTCATCGACGGATTGGGCGAAGCGCTGGTCTCGATCTCACAGGCATTCTCGGGCTATCTCTCCGACAGGCTGAAGAGGCGAAAGATATTCATCTGGCTGGGGTATCTCTTCGGAGCGGTGTCGCGTGTCGGCTATGCCCTTTCGGCCGCGTGGCCTCAGTTGATTCTCTGCCGGGCGCTCGATCGTGCCGGCAAGATGCGGGGCTCGCCGCGGGATGCCATGGTCGCCGATGCCTCCACCAATGCCAACCGGGGCAGAAACTTCGGTCTACTACGATCGATGGACAATCTGGGCGCAGTGTTCGGCATCGTGTTCTGCATGGGATTTCTCCACCTCGGTTACAGCACGCTGTTTATGCTTGCTGCGATTCCTTCATTGTTTGCCGTCGGCCTTGTCATGGCGAGAGTGCGAGAGAAGCCCGTCGCCGGCGGCGCAATCTTCAAAGGGCTCTCGTTCCAACGCCTGGACCGGAACTTCACCATGTTCCTGGTTCTCAATGCCTTGTTTTCCCTTGCGGCCTTCAGCTATTCTTTTCTGATGCTGTACGCAGTCGAGGGAGGAGTGCCGCAACCATTGACCCCGTTGCTCTATCTTCTCTTTACGTTGATGGCCTCGTTGCTCTCCCTGCCGTTCGGTCGGCTCTCCGACACTCTCGGCCGGAGAAATGTCCTGGCGATGTCCTTTGCCTTATGGGGAGCGTTGTGTGGGATTCTTCTTTTTGAACGGTCGGTCGCGACAGTGATCGTCGCCTTCGTACTCTACGGGACGCATAAGGCCGCTCTCGAGCCGGTTCAAAAAGCCCTCGTTGCGGAGCTCGCTCCGGCCGATCTTCGGGCAAGCACCCTCGGTGGGTTCCAGATGGTGGTCGGATTGTGTGCGCTCCCGTCGTCACTCCTTACCGGGATCCTCTGGGACAGGGTCTCCCCATCACTTCCGTTGCTCGTGTCGCTCATCCTCACGACGCTGGCCACCGTGCTATTGGTCTTCGTTCAACAACCGCAAGAGTCGCGAACGTGAATCCTGATTCTTCCCGCTACGACTTCGCCCAAGGGCCTGCATGCCCGATCCCGATTTCCGACTATCCGCAGATTCTTCTTGCCCACGGGGGCGGAGGAAAACTGACACAGCAGTTGATCGAGAAGTTGTTCGTGCCCCAGTTCAACAACCCTGAGCTTGCGAAACAGCACGACGGAGCGATCGTCGAAATCGGAGGGGTAACTCTGGCGATGACGACGGATTCCTATGTAGTGAAACCGATCGTCTTTCCCGGCGGGAACATCGGCGAACTGGCGGTCAATGGGACAGTTAACGACCTGGCAATGTGCGGCGCGATCCCACAGTATCTCTCGTCGGCCTTCATTCTTGAAGAAGGGTTCCCGCTTGACGATCTCTGGAGGGTGGTCCAGGCAATGCAGCGTGCAGCAGAGGCGGCCGGAGTGTCTCTCGTGACCGGTGACACCAAAGTGGTCGACCGGGGCAAAGGGGACGGGATCTTCATTACCACCAGCGGGATCGGCGCGGTCAGACAAGGGGTGACGATCCGTCCCGACCGGGCCGCTGTCGGAGACGTGATCCTTGTCAACGGACCGATCGGAGTCCACGGCATGGCGATCATGTCGGTCCGTGAAGGGTTGGAGTTCGAAACACAGATCAAAAGTGATACGATGCCGCTCCATAGTCTTGTGGCCGCAATGCTCGAGGCATGCCCCGATATCCATGTCCTGCGTGACCCGACGCGGGGCGGTGTGGCAAGCGCGACAAATGAAATCGCGAAAGCTGCAAAGGTCGGCATGCTCCTGGACGAATCCTCCATCCCGATACCCGATGAAGTGCGTGGAGCATGTGAGATCCTCGGGTTCGATCCGTTGTATGTTGCCAATGAGGGTAAGCTGCTTGCATTTGTTCCTGCTTCGCACGCCGACCGCGTACTTGCCGCTATGCGTCGCCATCCCGCCGGAATGGAATCGAGAGCAATCGGCAAAGTCGTCGCCGAGCATGCAGGTACCGTCGTGATGAAGACAACCATTGGAGGAAGCAGGGTGGTCGATATGCTCTCAGGGGAACAACTCCCCCGAATCTGCTGACCGGAGGGGCCATTGCCATGAGCGAAACGCGCGTGCCAATCGTCATTCCTACGAAACCACTCGCACGAGTGGAGATCGATGCGTTCCGTGCCAATCCTTTTCCAGAAATGATCAAGTTCGTTGTCGACATTTCACAGCGGAGGATCGCACTCGGCGGGGAAATGCATGCTGATGCCGAACTGGTCCTCCTGGAATCCGGCTCACAACAGTCGGATCTCTGGGGAGGAAATCTTTGGCCGTGGGCCGTCCCGCCGCACGTCGAATACATCTCTCTCATCAACATTCGACCGAGTGTTGATAACAACGGGATGGAGATTGCGTCCGATGATATTCGACGTTCCGTGGATGAAATTGTCCGGAGTTGGGTGAGCATCTGACGATGGCTGAAAGGCACCACAAACATCTGACGCACGAGCGATGGATCCGGTTTCCGATTCATCAGCAGATCCTTATGATCGGATCTGAATTCGCCCGGGCGAAATCCCTCTTGGGGAAGAGGGTTTTTTCTCCCGTCAAGGGGTGCTTCGAGCGGGCATTCGAACTCCTTGACCTCTGTGCCGATGACCCGCAATGGTCGGGGAAGAGGAAGGAGCTTCTCCGATTCAGGGAGATCCTCGGTGAACTGTATCTTTCTCCGGAACCCGACCTTCAGCAGTGCGTCGAAATGTATCGTGTTCTTCTGAGCTGGGACCGCCATACGCAGAGCGTGGAGATCTGAGGCTCAGGACGCCGGCATGTCGTTTCAAGGAAGAACTCGTGATGATCCTTCGGTCTCGCAGTTCCGCTCCTTTCCAGCCGAGGTCGCCGATGAACGCACGAAACACGTTGTGGAATTGGCCATCGCCTGCAGTGTCGATCGTCCATCGCATGGTCAGGCAACAACAGAACGCATGCCGTCGTATACATTTCGTCTTGGTCGCAACGCTCCTTTCGGGATCCTGCCTCGCCCAAATCCTTCCAGCCCAGCAGCCGGATCGCTTGAGAGAGGATAGTCTCTTTGCCGCCGGCGTTCTGGCCTTCAGCGAAGGCCGGCTTCAGGATGCCCTTGCGGCATTTCAGAGCGTGAACGATACATCCCGACCGGGAGTGCACAGCAATATTGCATCGGTCCAATTCGCATTCGGAGACCTGAAAGCTGCCGAGAGAGAGTGGCGACGCGCCCTGGCGCTCGATACGTCCTCCCTTCGGGTCCGCATGCAACTGGCGGATGTGTTCGACCGGCAGGGTCGGACGGGGGAAGCAGAAGAGTTCTACCGACAAGTTCTGAATCGGGACTCAACACTTTCGGCTGCACTGGAGGGATACGGAAATATCCTCGTGAAAGAGCGTCGCTATACTGAAGCGCTACCGGTTCTTAGCCGGGCGATCGCCGGATCGCCGCGGAATGCCGGTCTCTACGCCCAGGCCGGGACGGCGCTGACGAAGATAGGGAAGACCGATTCAGCGCGAACGATGCTCGCCACCAGCCTTGCCCTGAATCCGTCGAACGTTCCTGTCATGATGCAGCTCGGCTCGATCTATTTTGACAAGAAGGCCTACGACGACGCCTTCCGGCTGTTTAGCATCGCTGCGAAGATGCAACCATGGAACAGTGATGTGCTGTTCAAGGCAGGACTGTGCAGGGAGAAGACGGAAGACCTTGATGACGCGGCAGATTTTTTCCGCAGGGCCACGATTGCCGACACCGCAAACGCTCTTGCCTTCGGCCATCTTGGATCAGTCTACTTTCAACGTAAGCTGTACGATTCTTCAATATCGGCGTACAAGGCAGCGGCAGTCCTCGAACCGGAGAACCCGGGGATCTTTATCAACATGGGGATCAGCTACTCATGCATTGACTCCATGGCGAAGGCGATCGCCTGTCTGCGTCGCGCCATCGCGGTGATGGATCCCGCTGAAATCGGAAACGTATACGAACGGATCGGGGCCCTCCAACTGGGAGGGGACCACTACGCCAACGCAAAGGAAAGCTACCGCAAAGCCTTACTCTTCAACTCCCGGAAGCCGGCGTTGTCGTTCTACCTTGGTTTCTGTTGTGATCAACTGCGGCAATTTGATCAGGCCAAAAAGTATTACAGGATGTTCCTCAATGGCACCCAATCCGGTAAGGCAGATAAAGAACGAGTGGCGGTCGCGAAAAAGCGACTCAATATTCTCGAGTCAGGTGCGGACGCGGAGAATGCCAGGTCTTCGAGGCCGGGAAAGTAGACCGACCGGACGCTTGGCTGAAGGTTGTGTTGTTGTAATGCTTCAAAGAGCGGTGCGTGTTCACTATCTCTGATTCCAAAGAGGAGGCCGTCGTGATCCTAAGAAAGATATCTTTCCTCGCTTCGATTCTTGTTCTCCTGTCATCTCTATTGTCGGCCCAGGTTCTCACGATCGAGCCGGCGTCGCCAAAAATCGGAGACCGTGTTTCCATTACCTATAACACCACAGCGCCGGGAGCGGCGCTCGCAACCGCATCCGATGTTGAGGCCGATGCTATGCTGATGCGTGCCAGCGGTCTTCCGTCGCTCGTCATTGTTCCGCTCACGAAGAACGGGACGGAATGGTCGGGCAATTTCCTTCTCAAGGACACGGATGCCCGGTTGATCGTCGTCCTGGCCAGTTCGGGGGAGCAGAAAGACAATAACAATGGCAGCTGCTGGACAACCATGGTCTATGGCGCGGACGGCAAGCCCCTCCAGGATGCCTCCATCGCCTACGGCAATTTCCTTGCGGGAAACGGAATCCTGGATTTCACTCACGATCGGGACTACGAAGCCGGACTGACCGCTATCGCGAAGGAAAAATCGCTCTACCCCGCGAACTGGAAGGCATACCAGGCTGAGTGGACGATCACGCTCAGAGCGAGCAGAGGATCAGACAGGAAGGCGGACATCAAAGGTGCTGTCGATTCCTGTTTCGAACGCTTCAGCAGCGACGATGAAGCAAAAAGCGCTCTGGTGTCCTGGCTCGGTCAGGTCGGCGAAACCGGCAGGGCTGACTCCATCCAGAAGGAGGCAATTCGAACAAACCCCCAAGGGCTTATGGCGAAGCGAGCTCGCGAGACCGCCATCTCCTCGGAACGAGATCCTCAAACGCGGGCCGATTTGATTGAGAGTTTCCTAAAGGATTTCCCTGCTCCGGGGCCCGAACTCGGCTCGCTGCAGGCCATGCTGTTCGGCGCCTACGTGCAGTTGAATCAGCCGGACAAGGCTCTCGGTGTTGCCGAGAAGTCATCGGATATGAAGACGAATATGTACAACGAAATCGCATGGGATTGGATCGAAAAGGGGGAAAATCTTGAAAAGGCCACGGCGATCGCAAAGCGAGGCGTCGACGAAGCCACGAACCCGCCGGACTCTCTCCGCCCTTCGTATCTCTCAGAAAAGCAGTGGCACGCTTCGGTCGCAAACAGCCGGGCGATGATTCTCGATACCTATGGATTCGGGCTCTACAAGCTCGGGAAGATCGCAGATGCGGAGAAGGCCTTCGAGGGGGCCTATCGGGGTTCAAAAGGGGAATCACCGGATATCACCGAACGTCTTCTCATGACCTATAACAAGGAAGGAAAATACGAGAAGGCGGTGGCGGTCGGCCAGGAAGTGGTAGAATCCGGAAAGACCAACGACAAGGTCCTCGAGTATTACAAAGAGGCGTATCTCAAAACTCACGGGTCCACAAAAGGGTACGACGAGAGTCTTGCCGCTGCCAAAGCAAAGTCGGAAACAAATGCAAAAGCCAAAGTGCTGAGCAGCAGGATTTCCAAGCCTGCGATTCCCTTTGAGCTTAAAGGGATGGACGGAACCATTGTGAAGCTCTCGGACCTCAAGGGAAAAGTTGTCGTCATTGACTTCTGGGCCACCTGGTGCGGCCCGTGCAAGATGTCGTTCCCAACATTACAGAAGGTCTATGAAAAGTACGCCTCGAACGACAACGTGAAGATCCTCGCGCTGGATACCTGGGAACACGTTGGCGGCGCAGAGCGGGTCGGCCTTGTCAAAAATTTTATCGCGCAGAATAAGTACACCTTCCCCGTCCTGTTCGATCAAGACGCCGTCGACCGCTATGGCGTCGATGGAATACCGACCAAATTCATCATTGACAAGAAAGGGAAGGTTGCGTTCAAGAGCGTCGGGTTCTATGGAGAAAATGAAATGATGTCGGAACTAACGACACAGATCGACCTCCTGCTTGCAGAGTAGAATTGCGGAGGAGGGCGTCTGTCGTCGGAAGGGGTCCCATTGTGTGGAGGCTGCGATGATTCACTTCGCAAGCATTGTGCGGCTCGGATGCATACTCTTCGTGCCCGTCGTGGCGACGTCTCAGATTCTCACGTTCACGCCGCCGATGCCGAAGATCGGCGATCGGATCACGATCACGTATGATGAGGGTGCCTCAGGCGTCTTGCACGGGTCGGAGGACTTGAAGGCTGAGGTGCTGCTCATGCATGCCAAAGGACTGCCGGTCCTGGTGAGCGTTCCGCTGACGAAAAGTGCGAACGCATGCGCCGGAAGTTTTTCCTTGATTGACACTGACGCCCGTTTCATGGTGGTGGTTGTCGCGTCGAACGAACGACGGGACAACAATCGCGACAATCCCTGGTCTACAATGGTGTACGGGGAGGGTGGAATCCCGCTTGAGAATGCCAACCTTGTCCGGGCCGACTTTCTCTCCGGCGCCTATGTTCGCGATTTCAAGCACATCAAGGACTTCCCCGCTGCTCTTGGCGCGGTCGCGAAGGAAAAATCCCTGTTCCCCGACAACTGGCGGGCATATCCGGCGGAGTGGTCCGTCCTGGCGCGGCAATCGACGCAACCCGGCGCCGGGCCGAATCTCAAAGGATCGGTGGATGCATACTTTGGCAGGTTCGGCAACTCCGACGAAGCGATTACCGCCGGTCTCAAATGGCTGGATGAAGTCGGTGAACACGCGCGCGCGGATTCGCTCCGAGCGGCGGCGCTTCGCAACCATCCCCGTGGACTGATTGCGCATGATGTCCGCAAGGATTCGCTGCTGGAGGAGAATGATCCCCAACGTCGTGCCTCACGGATTGAGGCTTTCTTAAAGGAGTTTCCGCTCGAAAAGGCGGAGCGAATCTCCATCGAGGAGCTGCTCTTCAATACGTATCTTCAACTGGGCCAGGTGGACAACGCTCTTGGCGTGGCAGAAAGGACCGCCGGCTCTCCGGTAATCATGTACAATCAGATCGCCTGGAACTGGATCGAGAAAGGCGAGAACCTTGATCGGGCCCTGGTCCTTGCGAAACGTGCACTCGACGAAGCGATGGACCCTCCGGATTCGCTTCGCCCATCGTACATTTCCGATGACCTCTGGCAGGAATCGATCACCAAGAACCGTGCGATGATCTTCGACTCGTATGGTCTCGGTTTGTACAAGCTGGGAAGAATTGGGGAGGCGGAAAACGCCTTCGAGCGCGCCTATCGTGACATGAAGGGCGAGTCCCCCGATTTCACGGAACGCCTCGTGATGACGTACAACAAAGAAGAAAAATACGCAGAAGTCATCGACGTCGGCACGAAGGCGATTGAATCGGGAATCGCAAACGATAGCCTGCTTGAGTATTTCAAGACAGCGTACGTGAAGGTGCATGGATCATCCAACGGACTTTCGGAACTGATTCGTTCGTCACAGGAAAAGGCCTCCGAGGTTGAGCGGGCCAGAGTCGCGAAGAGCAGGATATCCGAGCCGGCGATCCCGTTCTCGTTGAAGAGCATGGACGGCAATGTGGTGAAACTTTCGGATCTCCGAGGGAAGGTCGTCGTCATTGACTTTTGGGCGACGTGGTGTGATCCCTGCAAGAAGTCGTTTCCAACGCTCGAACAGGTCTACGAGAGATATTCCGGGAACAACGATGTACGAATCATGGCGCTGAATACCTGGGAGCAAGTGAGTGGGAAGGAACGGGAAGACCTCGTCAAGGACTTTATGGCGAAGAACAAGTACAGATTTCCCGTGCTGTACGATCAGGACGCGGTCGACGATTACGGTGTGGATGGTATCCCGACGCGGTATGTGATTGACAGGAAGGGGAACATTGCGTTCGTCAACGTCGGGTTCTACAATGCAGTCCAGATGATGGGGGAATTGACGGCGCAGATCAACCTTCTCCTCGCGGAGTAGACTGCATCGTCCAGTGCTTTACGGTGAGATTACAGGAACGGCGCCCGTGCAATCGCACGAGCGCCGTTGTTCATCATGGATGCGTCCGGGGAGATCAGGCTACAACATTTGTCCCGGGTTCTTTCGCCTTTTCCTTCTCATCAACCGTTCCGAACACATAATCCCAGATCGGTGAGCTGACTCCGTAACCGCGCTCGGGATTTCCGTAGTGGTGCCGGATGTGATGCTGTTTGAGGAAGAGGAAGATGCCGCTCTTGAACGGAGCGTGATGGGTCGCGTAATGGATTTCGTCGTACGCCATATAGCCGACAAGAAAGCCGGCGAAGAACGGCGGCACATAATGGAAACCCAGGATGAGACCGAACACGAGATAGAATGCGGTGGCGAGCGGGATGCTCACCGTGGGAACCATTACGAGACGTTTGGTGTCATTCGGATAGTCGTGATGCACACCATGTGTCAGGAAGTGGATCCTTTTGCCCCACTCGCTCGTGGGTTGGTAGTGGAAAGCGAACCGGTGAAGGAGATATTCCGTCAGCGTCCAGATAAAGACGCCAAACAGAAAGAGCGACGTCCCCTCGCCAGCTCCTACAACACCATCGTTGACGGTGAAATAAAGAAAGTACGTTACCACGGGAACGAAAATAATAAGAGGGACACTCCAATGCACGTGCGTGAAGATCTCGAGAAAATCGCTTTTGAAGAGCCGGGCGGACTCATCTTTGTTAGATACGTAGAGTTTGCTCATCGTCCTTCTCCCTGCAAATGACCGGAAGATTTCATATTTTTCTGCCAATTAACCATTCTCTATGAGAAAATCAACTCGAGGCGCTGAGATCGCCGGGATTGTAAAGATAACAAGAAAACTATGCGTACGGTTCTGCCTTTGGTCTGTTCCAATGTCATCGCCCTTATCGTTTTTGGAGGATTTTCCGTTCTTTACCTGAAGGAAGATCTCCGCTGGAACAACATCATTTCGATCTTCTTTTTCATCGGCCCGGTCTATTTCGCCTTCAAAACTCCATAAGCTCAATCCCCCTATGAATCCTGCACCTCAGATTCGCAAAGCATGTTCGGCCGATGCGTCCGCAATTCTGCGGCTGGTTGAGGGGCTCGCCGAATACGAACATCTGGATCCACCTGATGCGTCAGCCAGAGAAAGGCTCGTGACCGACATGTTCGGGGAGCGTCCGCGGATCGAAGCCTTCCTGGCCGAAGTCGACGGGATTCCCGCCGGGTATGCATTCGTTTTTGAATCGTACTCCAGCTTCCTTGCCCTTCCGACGCTCTATCTCGAAGACCTCTTTGTCCTGCCGGAATACCGGAAGATGAAGATCGGTTACTCCCTGTTCCGCTGTGTAGCTCTCGAAGCCCGGCGACGCGGATGCGGCAGGATGGAATGGACAGTTCTGGACTGGAATGTCCCCGCCGTCGAGTTCTACCGGCGGCTCGGCGCGAAACATATGAAGGAATGGCACCTGTATCGTCTCACGGCCGCTGAGCTCGACGCCTTCACGGAAGTGGACCGTCAAACTGCCGGGCCTCCGCGGATCGGAACGTATGAGAAATGAAATGCATTCCCTATATTACATAAAAGAATGGAATTATGTCTCTTGCGCCTTCATATCTGAATCTTCTCGCCAGCGGTGAGCTCACGCGGCGGGTCGAGCGGCTGACCGCTCTGCTCGCTTCTTGCACGGTCTGTCCGCACGATTGCGGGAATAACCGACTGAAGAATGAAATTGCGAGATGCTATTCCGGCTTGTTGCCGATCGTCTCATCGGCGACCGTCCACTTCGGCGAAGAGCCTGCGCTCGTCGGCACGCGGGGGGTGGGCAATATCTTCTTTGGGAACTGCAACCTGCGATGCGTCTATTGCCAGAACTTTCTTATCAGCCAGAACCACATCGAAGAGCGGAAGAACGAAGTCTCACTGGAGCGACTCGCGGGGATGATGCTGGAGCTGCAGGAGAAAGGCGTACACTCGATCGGTTTTGTCTCCCCGTCGCATTTCGTTCCCCAGATCATCGCCGCGGTCGAAATCGCCGCGCGGTCGGGACTCAAGCTCCCTCTTATCTACAATACCAACGCGTTCGATTCGGTGGAAGTCCTTCGCCTCCTTGACGGCATCGTCGATATTTATCTTCCCGACCTGAAGTACGCGGACGAACAGATGGGATATGAATACTCGAAAATCAGAGACTATCCTTCTGTCGCCCACGCGGCGATCCGTGAAATGCACCGTCAGGTCGGCGGCGATCTTGTATTCGATGAGAACGGGCTCGTTCAACGGGGCCTCATCATCCGGCACCTCGTTCTCCCGAACGATCTCGCCGGCAGCCGCGATTCGCTTCGTTGGATACGGGAAGAACTCGGTCCCCATACGACCCTCAGCATCATGGCGCAATATTTTCCCACGCACAAGGCGCTGACGATGCCTCTTGTCGATCGCAAGATCCGGGAAAGCGAATACCTCAGAGTCGTTGCCCAGCTCGAGAAGTTCGACATGGATCACGGTTGGATCCAGGACTTCGAAGCGTCGGAGTACTATCGGCCGGAATTCGAAGACCGCGATCGACCCTTCAAGGGGGAAATCGACAACGACACAGGGAACGAAATGCAGGCACTCAATACAAAGGACAAGGTATGAACAATCTTTCGATGATCGACGCTCTGGCCGCGCTCCCGGACCAGATCGAGGCGGCAGTGAAGGGACTCAATGACGCCCAGCTGGATACGCGCTATCGCGAGGGCGGATGGACGGTCCGCCAGGTGGTCCACCATCTGGCTGATTCTCACATGAACTCCTTCATCAGGATGAAACTCATTCTGACGGAGGACAATCCGACCCTCAAGCCGTACAATCAGGATGATTGGGCGGTTCAGGCGGATGTGCGCAATGTTCCGATCGCGAGTTCCCTCGCGATTATCCGAGGGTTGCACACGCGGTGGGCACTCCTCCTCCGCGCGATTCCCGAAAACGCATGGAGCAGGACGGGAATGCATCCGGAACACGGGAAGGTGACGCTTCAGAGCATGTTACAGACCTATAGCAACCACGGTACGAAGCATGTCGAGCAAATCCTCGGGTTGCGGCACGCGAACAAATGGTAATCCCCTTACAGGAAGCCTATGGATCCAAACAAAGTCCTCACGATCTTCAAGCAGACGGGCGCCCTCCTCGAAGGTCATTTCCAACTCACGTCAGGCCTTCACTCCAATCAGTATTTTCAGTGCGCAAAGGTTCTCCAATATCCGGAACATTGTGAGCTTCTCTGCGGAGAGCTTGCGAAGCAGTTTGAGGACGGGGCGATCGACGCGGTGATTGCTCCCGCGATGGGTGGGATCGTTGTCGCGCAGGAAGTCGGACGACAATTGCGCAAACGAACGATGTTTACCGAGCGGAAGGAAGGCGAAATGCAGCTTCGCCGCGGGTTCGAGATCAAGGCCGGGGAGCGGGTTCTTGTTTGCGAGGACGTGGTCACGACGGGAGGTTCGGTCGTCGAAGTGATCAACATCGTCAGAAGAAGCGGCGGGATCGTTGCGGGGGTCGCATACATCGTCGACCGGTCGGGCGGACGTGTGACGTTTGCCATGGGGCCCGGCGGCAAGCAGCAGTCGGTCCTCACCATGGATGTGGTGACGTATAAGCCGGAGTCCTGCCCGCTTTGCAGCTCAGGCATTCCGGTGGTGAAGCCGGGAAGCAGAGGAAACAATGGACCAGCTCGGTAAGCTCGCGTACCATGCGCTCATCGGGGCCGGCATCCTGCTGGTCTTTCTTCTCCTGATCCGTGTTGTCCGCTGGGTCACCAACCTTGTCGGTCGAAGGATCATCGCGAAGACGGAGACGATCCCGGACGACCGCCTGCTCATTGTCGCTCTGAAGAGTGTCGGCCCCGTCATGATCGTGACCGGACTCTGGGTGGCGCTCCGGGAGATCGCAAAAGGTATTGCCCCTGACGATCAGACGGCTCTCGAGCTGCTCGAATACGGCCGGGACATTGTCTTCGTCGTCGCGTCGATCGTCCTTTTGCGGGTGATCGTGAAGGGCGTTCGGGAATTCATTACGTGGTATCTCGGGCGCGCTTCCGGCGACGGCTCGGACCACCTTCGTCGTGCGCTCGGGCCGCTCACGACCAAGACCGTGAACTTTGCGTTGACGTTTGTGGCCGTCATCATTGTCCTCGATCATTTCGGGATCAACATTGGGAGCCTTCTTGTTTCGCTGGGTGTCGGTTCTCTGGCCGTCGCCCTCGCCGCCCAGGAAACCATCGCGAATATGATCGCGGGGTTTGTGATCCTGGTCGACCGGCCGTTCCGGATCGGTGACCGGATCGAAGTGGGGCAGGGAGTGGTGGGAGATATCCTGGCGATCGGACTCCGCTCGACACGGATGCTCAATTTTGACAACAATGTGATGATCATTCCGAACTCCGATCTGATCAAGAGCAGGATCACGAACTATGCCTATCCCTACAATCAAATGCGCGTCCTGCTGCGTTTCGACCTCGCCTACGGAGCCGAGATCGGGAAGGCGAGGAAGATTCTGCTTGATCTCGCTGCAGCGCACCCGGATGTTCTCCGGGATCCGGAGCCCTCGGTTTCCGTGACTGACGTCTCTGCCACTGCGATTCAGATCACGCTCGTCGCACGCTGCCGCGATTTCGCTGCGCAGTATGCGACCGAAACGCAGCTGCGTGAACAGGCCTACGAGGCACTGATCGCCAACGGGATCCCGGTCCCGATTGAGAAGCGCCTGGTCCGAATCGACCCTCCGCCACCGAATCCCACACCGGCAAATCCATGAACTTCCGAGTATTGTCGCATGAGGTCCTCTATCAGGGGAAAGTCTTCGACCTCGAAGTCGATCACATCCAGTACGATTCCGGGGCTGAAGGAGTGCGGCAGACCGCCCGGCATCCCGGCGGCGCAGTGACCGTTCCGCTGTTCCCAGATTCCACCGTTCTCCTGGTCCGGCAATTTCGTTATCCTCTCCAGGCAAGGACACTCGAGTTGCCCGCGGGCAAACTGAACCCCGGCGAAGATCCCGCTCACGCAGCAGCACGGGAACTTGAGGAGGAAACCGGCTGGATCGCCCAACGCCTCGAGAAACTTACGGCCCTGCTCACGACACCCGGATTCTGCAATGAGGTGCTCCACATCTACCTTGCAACCGGTCTTGTGGAATCCCCGCACGGCCATCGACGGGAGGAAGGAGAACGGGACATGACGATTGAGCGGATCCGTCTTGACGATGCCCTGACAATGGTGGAACGGCAGGAGATCGTCGACAGCAAAACGATCGCCGGACTCTTCCTGGCGGAACGACGGCTCCGGAAATCCAAGGAGCGGGTCCCACGATGAATCCGGTCGAGATGATCAGGAAGAAACGCGACGGCGGTTCCCTCCAGCGAGCCGAATTGCACGCGTTCATTCAGGGCTATCTCCACGGTGAAATCCAGGACTATCAGATGTCGGCTTTCCTCATGGCCGTCTATTTTCGTGGCATGACACCGGACGAGACCGCGGCACTGACCGATGTGATGGTCCGCTCCGGCAGAGTCGTCGATCTTTCCTCAATCCCCGGATTCAAAGTCGACAAACACTCAACCGGCGGCGTCGGCGACAAGGTCTCCCTGATCCTGGCTCCCATGGTTGCCTCGTGCGGAGTGCCGGTGCCGATGATCTCGGGCCGGGGACTCGGACATACAGGGGGAACGCTCGACAAGCTCGAATCGATTCCCGGTTTCCGGACGACTCTCGACATCGAGGAGTACATCCGGGTAATTCGGTCAATCGGCCTGGTGATGATCGGGCAGACCAGTGACATCGCTCCGGCCGACAAGCGGATGTACGCCCTCCGGGATGTCACGGCGACGGTCGAATGCGTCCCCCTGATCGCCGGCAGCATCATGAGCAAGAAAATTGCCGAAGGGATCGACGGTCTGGTCCTCGACGTAAAGACCGGCAACGGGGCGTTCATGCAACGCTATGAAGATTCCGTGGCGCTGGCGAAGACGTTGGTTGGCATCGGGATTCAATCAGGAAAGACCGCGGTTGCTCTGATCACGGAGATGGATCAGCCGCTCGGCAACCGCGTCGGCAACTGGTGCGAGGTCGTCGAATCCATTGAATGCCTGAGGGGAAAACGTGTCGCGGATTTGATGGAAGTGACGTTTGCCCTCGGAGCGCTCATGCTCGTGGCGGGTGGAAAGGCGGGTTCGGTCGCCGAAGGAATCCGGAAATGCGAGGAAGCACTCTGGTCCGGACGAGCGTACGAAAAATTCGTCGAGCTCGTGCGTGCTCAGGGGGGCGACGCCACCGTCATCGAGCGGCCCACGAAAATTTCTCCACCTGCGCACACGAGCGAAGCAAAGGCGGAGCGGAGCGGGTATGTCACCGGGTTCTTGACGCGGGAGATCGGCGTGCTAGCGGCGGAGATGGGTGCCGGGCGAATGAAGGTCGATGACGTTCTCGACTTGTCGGCGGGGATGACGCTTCGGAAGAAATTGGGACACTCCGTGGAACGCGGGGAAGTCCTGGCAGAGCTCTTCGGGGCAGACCGTCGAAAAGTGGAACTGGCTGCAGGGAAGCTCCCCTCGCTCCTGACTATCGCTGATTCGCCGGAAGAGATCCCTCCCCGAATCAGGGCGATGGTGGATGACTCCGGTGAACATGCCTGGGATCCGGGCTTGTGAGTCCATGTGACAGCATGTCCACGCACGCATCGTGGATCTTCCCGTTTGTCGCGATGATCTGAGGCCTGGAAATATCCAGGGGGCCACCTTCCAGATTCGACACTTTCCCACCCGCTTCTTCCACAATGAGGGCTCCTGCGGCGACGTCCCAGGGATTCAGCGAGACTTCCCAGTAGCCGTCGAACCGGCCTGCCGCCACATACGCAAGATCCAGGGCGGCCGACCCCAGTCTTCGTATGCCCTGTGCTGCCAGGGCGAAATTGTTGAAGTGCTCCAGCGGCCGGTCCTGTCGCTCGGCCAAATCATACGGGAATCCGGTCACCATCAGGCTCTCGATGAGCGTCGAAGCCGACGTGACCTGGATCTTCCGCCCGTTCAGAAATGCTCCCGCCCCTCGTTCTGCCGTGAAGAGCTCGTCCCGGTTCGGGTCGAACGTTACTCCTGCCACCAGCGTTCCTTTGAATTCCACCGCGATGGTCACCGAGAAAATGGGCACCCCGTGAAGAAAGTTCGTGGTTCCGTCGAGGGGATCGATGATCCACCGATAATCGCTCGAACTCCCGTGGGCTCCGCTCTCTTCCGCAAGGACGTCGTGACCGGGGTGCTTCGCGTGGATCGAACGGATAATCAACGCCTCGGAGCCCTTGTCGATTTCCGAAACGAGGTTCCCCATTTGTCCTCCTTTTCGCTCAATCGAACGGACATTCCCCAGCCCTTCAAGGAGAAACGCTCCGGCTTCCCGGGCGGCGGCTACGGCGGTGTCAAAGACTTCCATGGCTACCCATTGGTGGAGGTTACTTCCTGCGACGCATCCCCGATTCTTTCACGCTCCGGAGGATCCGGTCTCCTTCCGCTTTCGGTGCACGGAACCTGACCTTGATGCGCTTGCCGGTGAATTTTTTCTCAATGATCTCGGAGACATCGTGGATATGCGAGAGAATATCGTATTGCTCCTGCGTCAGGAGCACGTCATACTCCGCTGTAGTGTCCTGCAGCATTGCGATAATCTGGTCCCGGAGGCCTGTCATGTTGATCCCGCGCCAGGCGCTGATGAAGACGGAATTCGGGTAATCAGCCGTCAGCCGGGGGATCACCGCGCGGTCCTGCAATCGGTCGATCTTGTTGAAGACCGTGATCACCGGTTTCTCGGATGCGCCGATTTCTTCAAGCGTCTCCTTGACCACTGCGATCTGCTCTTCGAAGAGGGGATGGCTGAGGTCAACGACGTGGAGGAGGAGATCGGCTTCCGTGGCTTCTTCGAGGGTGCTTTTAAAAGAGGCGACGAGTTGATGCGGAAGCTTGCGAATAAATCCGACAGTGTCTGAGAGGAGGATGCGTTGTGCGCGTGAAAGCTCGACCAGGCGAACGGTGCTGTCCAGCGTGGCAAACAACCGGTCTTCGACGAGGACTCCCGCATCGGTAAACCAGTTCAGGAGGGTGGATTTCCCGACGTTCGTATAGCCGACGAGTGCGACTCTCGGAAAACGATCGCGGCCCTGTCGTTGGATCGAGCGCTCCTTGCGAATCTCGGCAAGTCTCGTGCGGAGAGTGCTGATGCGCGTGCGGATGACTCTGCGGTCCGTTTCAATTTGCGTTTCGCCGGGCCCCTTTGTGCCAATACCGCCCACGACACGGGACAAGTGGGTCCATTGCCTCGTGAGCCGCGGGAGCATGTATTCAAGTTGGGCGACTTCCACCTGGGTCTTCGCCTCGCTTGTTCTTGCACGAGAGGCAAAGATGTCCAGGATAATGCCGCTCCGGTCGACAATTTTGCATGTGATCGTTCGTTCGAGATTCCTGACCTGGACCCGGGTAAGGTCATCGTCGAACACAACGATGTCAATGCCCTCCGCCTCGCACATCTCGGCAACCTCCTTCACCTTCCCGCTGCCGATGAACGTTGCGGCATCGAAGCCCGTCCGTTCCTGGACGACCCTTCGGATGACGACGGCCCCCGCAGACTCGGCAAGTTGTTGCAGCTCGTCGAGGTTTTCGTCGACACGCTGCCGGCGCACCGCGCGAGTGGCGAGCCCGACGAGAAGCGCGCGCTCCGGGCGTAGCCCGGTGGATCGATCATCAGACTGGATTGGGGTCATGCGGATTTCATCCTGTGCGCTCTGCGTTCTGTCCTTCAGCACGCCGGAGGGCGTTCCCGAGCGCGAGCTCAAAAAGACCGAGGAGGAGTGCTGCGCCCACAAAGAACCGCCAGAGTTCGACCCCGTACCGCGATTGCTCGATCGCGGCGGCGGGCGAGTCGCCGGCGGAAAGATCGCGAACATCGTTCGACGACGCTCCATCGTTCACGAAGAACGCATTGAGGGTGGAAGGGTCGACCTGCCGAAGATCGGACTCCGCTGTGTCAGCATTGACCGCGGCCGCGGCGATTGGGTCTCCGGGAGGCGGCTGTCCATTGAGAGAAGAGCCGGAAGAAACCCGATGCAGACGGTAGATTCCGATTTCTGTCGTCGGCCTGCTCCGAAACGTCGCCGCTCCCGTAACAGGGCTGATCTCCGGGACGACCTTTTCTGCCTGCCCCGACGGGGAGAAGAAGGCAAACGTCGATCGTGCCTCCTGGTTGCGTAGCCGGAGATGGATTTCCAGAGGCGATCCGACGGTGAGTGGCGGAGAATTCGTGATTGCATCTCCGAGGTAGATCATCGACCGGTACAGCAGCGGAGCAAAGAGTGCGGAAGTGGGGAATGCAGACCATGTGCCGGCCGCGTCCACGGCGAAGACCAGTACCCGGCCTTCACCCGATGGGAACTCGGCGAGAAATGGGCGCTGGTTTGAGAGCATCATGACGGCATGACCGGATGTCCCGATGGTGATCCCTGCGGCCCGAAGGATTGACGGACTTTCCACAATGCCCTTTCGCATCCCCGGTTCTTGATCAAACATACCCTCGAACAACGGATGGTCGAGATCAATCTGGCGCACACTCAGCCCCGGCTCCTGACTGCTAGTTGGGCCCTTCGAGGGAAGCGGCGCGCCAATCGCAGGCGGCAATCCGAGACGGGGGAACATTGTCTCGTCGTAGTTGCTGATGTCGACATCGTCGCCCATGAACAAGATCAGTCCGCCTCCCGAACGCACAAATCGGGTCACAGCCTCTGCACTTGCCGTCGAAAAACGAGGGACGTTTGACAGGCACAGAACATCATACCCGCTGAAGTCAAGGGAGGTCAGGTCCTGTTCGGTGCCCGACTGAACGGAAAACAATCCGACGATGGAAGAATCCCCACCCAGCGACAATGCCAGCCGGATGTAGTGAAGGTCCGCCGGAGAGTTGCCGCAGAGGAAGATGTTCAGCCGTTGTGGAACCGTCACCGTAAAGAACCGCCGATTGTCGACATCCAGCGCATCGTCTTCGAGTTGGACATACCCCGGGAGCATTCCTGATTGGCGTGGGACAAAGCGGGCATGAATGGTTGATGCTTCCCCTGCAGCGAGGTCGATGCTCTGTTGTGCGACACGGGTGCCTGCGAGATATACGCTTGCGATGCTTGAGAGTGGGCCGTTCGCACCGGGAACACGAACGGAGGCCAGCAGTTCCACCGGCCTGGATCGCGTCACGACATTCGTCACGAGCTGCGTCGATGCGACTTCCCCATTGACCCCCTGGGCCGGGGTCGGGTGCACGACGAACACATGAACTCCCGCGAGCACGGGGATGGAATCTGCGATGGTTTGACCGGGGGAAAATTGGTTCGCCTGGGCATCGGTCAGCAGGTACAGCTCATGGTTGGCAGCGGATGTCTTTGACAGCACATTCGCCGCCATTGCCAGCGCCTGTCGATAGGAGCCGCGAACCAGCGTCGGTTCGATCGTCGCGAGGATCTTCTTCAAATCATCCGGATTTCTGATCGAGGCCGGCTCGGTTCTTCGCATAGCGTCCGACAGCCGGAGGACAAAAAGCTGATCGCCCTCCCGGATCAGGTTTCCGATACCCATTGCGGCATTTCGGATCTGGGGAAAGATCTCTCCCCGCTCGTTTCTGGCGGCGGTGCTCGGTGAGTCGTCGATGAGCAGGAGCATCGCTGTGGAGGCCCGACCTCCCAGCAGTCCGGCGAACGAGCCATGAAGCGCCGGTCGGGCAAACGCAAGGATAAGTGCAACGATCATCAGGGTCCGGATCGCAAGAAGAAGCCACTGACGAATTTTGACGCGCCGGATGGAAGAGCGTTGGAGTTCCTTCAAGAATCGAAGCGAGCTGAATTCGACGGTACGGAGTTTTCGGAGGTTGAGGAGATGAATAAGCAGGGGGACGCTCGCGGCGGCGAGGCCGAAGAGCATGAAGGGATTAAGAAAAGTCATCGGTTACCGGAACCGGTCATAGGCACTGATGCATGGTAGCGAGAATCGGAATCAGACGCAAAAGGAGAAGGGGGGATGGGGAGAAGGGGAGAACGGGAGAAGGGGAGAGTTGGAGATTCTGAGAGGATGAGCAAATGAGACTGTGAGACTGTGGGACTGTGAGACGATGAGACCGGGGACGAGTCGATGATGGTATGAACGTGATGGCCGAAGTTGTGTGACGAAATCATTACGAATTCAGCGCTGTATTGACTTTCCCGCGGATCAGCGGTATATTGAGACATAATTCACTTGCAGACTTTCCTTTCCCTGTTCTGGTTCCAATCCCCGCGTTCATTTCATGCATGTGTGGCAGCGTTGTGCTGTTCTCACCCTGTGTATCTCCTCCCTTACGGTGATCCTCAGCTGGAAGGTTGATGGGCAGGATGTCGGACGAAAACTTTCGAAGCCTGCCGATGACATCGACCAGAATTACACAACTGTCGGTAACATCGGATTGACCGTTACGAATTTCGGGACGATCGGGGACCGGAATGCGTACTGGCCGAACCAGCCCTCATGCGAATATCCTCGCGGTTCGCGGATCGAGCATATGTACCAGGGCGCGCTCTGGGTCGGCGCGCTTAACCGGAGCACCGGACAAATCCACGTCAGCACAGGTTCCAGCGACCGCGTTTCCACCACCACGGGGAAAGGGATAGAATTTGTTTCCCTCTCCGGGACGACGGTGACGCAGCGGTCGACGCTTTCCGAATCCCCATTCTTCGATCCGAACGCCGTCAGCCATCAGGATTTTCTCGCAGACTACTCTGATGCTGTCCCACGCGACAGCTCGTCACCGGACCAATCAATCCCCCTCGGTCTCCTGGTGCACCAGGAGAGTTATGCCTGGAACTTCCCCTTTGCGGATTACTTCGTCATCATGAGTTATACGATCCACAACGTGGGGAAGGATATTCTCGATTCGGTGTACGTGGGCCTGTGGACAAACAACGTTGTCCGGAACACGAACAACGTGCGGCCGGGAACGCCGGGATATTTCAATCATGGCGGAAACGGATACAGCGACAGTCTTCGGATGGGGTACACGTTCGATTTTGACGGGATTCCGACGCCGCCCGCCGCGGACAGCTACATCGGAGAAAAACTCCTGGGCGCATCACCGTTCCCGAAGGGCGTCGATTCTCTCGCCGACCTTCACCTTCGTACGTTCTACAACGCCTGGCGATTCGGCGGAGCGAGCGGCGACCTGGATTATTTCTCTCCGCAGGATGACGCGGAAAACATTCTCGGTGCGCGGAGCCGGTATGACCGTCTCTCTGCGTCACTCCCGCAGGAGAAGATCGACCCGTTGAGAACGCAGGCTGACAACATGACGACCCTGCTCTCCGCAGGACCGTTCGAATCGTTGAAGCCCGGCGATTCCCTCACCGTCGTGTTTGGTATCGTTTGCGCAAAGAAATTTGGAACGCAGATCGCCCGCCTGGATACGCGAGATCAACGGAAGACGTTGTATGCCGGCGCCGCACTGTGCCAGCAGGCCTATGACGGTGAGGATGCGAACGGCAATAATCAACTCGACCCGGGCGAAGATCTGAACGGAAACGGCGATCCTGGATCACTACCGACTGCCCCAACCGCCCCGTCCGCCGAAAGTGCGGGTGGAAGTGGGAAATCAGACCGTGGCGGTATACTGGGACAAGTCGACATCGGAATTGAGCCTCGACCCCGTGACGCGCAAGTACGATTTCGAAGGGTATCACGTCTACCGCTCAAATGCCGGGGCGGATTTCGTCGACCCGGGAAATCTTCTCCTGAACCTCTCACTCGCTGGTGATTTCGACAGGCCGGACGACAACATCGGATATAACACCGGCTTCAGTCAGATCCTGCTCGATACGCCGAAGAAGTTCCCGGGTGACACCGTCGATTACTGGTACCGGTTTCCTCCAAAAGGAGAGACCGTGCCTCATCTCAACGGCTGGCAATATGTCTACGGCATATCGGCCTATGACCAGGGAGATTCTGCCGCCGGCGTGGCGTCGCTCGAAAGCAAGACGGAGATCGCCCGGGTGATCCCGGGGACGCCTCCCAACGATGGGACGAAGAAGATCGGAGTGTATCCGAACCCCTACTACGCGAACGCGATATGGGATGGGGCGGGGGAGCGGACGCGAAAGATGTACTTCTATAACCTTCCGCGGCATGCGGAGATCCGCATCTACACGCTCGCAGGCGACATCGTCGCCGAATTCAGCCATGATGCGGCGACGTACAACGGGTCCGATATTCAATGGTTCCAACAATTCGGCGGCAACGATGTCCCGCTCCAGTTCTCCGGCGGAGAACATGCCTGGGATCTTGTGACGAAATACGACCAGGCCCTCGCCACGGGGCTCTATTTGTTCTCGGTGAAGGACACCGACACCGGCACTCTCCAGACGGGAAAGTTTCTCGTGATCAAATAAATCTCCGGCAGTCGAAGCTCGCAGCACGCGCGCACGACTTCCGGTCGCAGTTCGCGCAGTCCACATTTCAGTGAAGGGTCGGCATCTCACATTTCTTGAAGGAGGCGTCCATGAAGAAAGTACTACCACTTGTTCTGCTTGTCCTGTGTGCCGTGTCCGGATTTGCCCAGTATCCCCACGTGACCATCAGGCAGATCCAGGAAATGCCAGCGGATTCTCTGGCAATGGCCGACACGATTTCAAATTTCGGTGCGAACAGCACCCAGCTGCACTGGACACTCCAGACTTCGCCGTATAACGGCGACACCGTGGTCGTGACCGGAATTGTCGCGGTTCCCCCGATGGTGATCACGTATACTGCGTCAGGATGGACGATGGTGCTGTATGATACTGCGGCCTCACAGGACTCCTGGGCCGGCATTCTCGTGCGTGCCAACATTGCCGACTCCACGCAATTGGTTGCCGATGGGTTCATGAGCGTGGCAGCCGGGGACACGATCACAATGACCGGTGTGGTCAGTGAGTTTCCGCTGCAGCGCGGATTCAGCCTCACGCAGTTCCAGCCCATCGCCGGTCATCCTCTGGATGTCAGCGCGACGACGGGTCCCGTTCCCAAGATCGTCGTGAAAAACGTCGGCGATTTCTACAAGGGGATCTTCAGTACCGGAAAGATGCAGGTTGCCACAGGAGAACCGTTGGAAGGGATGTATGTCGAATTCCACAATCTTACGATCGACAACAAGGTGAATACGGCACGCGGGACGTTCAGCGCCGTGGACTCTGCCGGCAACGAGATCAGCGAGTACGACATGTCCCGCTATTTCACGCTTGGCCAAACGGGTTGGGCATTTGCAGACACGGCGTGGGTCAGGAAATATGCCAATATCGGAAACGGCACCCGCATCGACACCCTTCGCGGCATCATCACGACGTCGTCCGGCAGCGAGGGACCGCGCGGATATCGCATCGCCCCCATGTATTACAGCGATGTCGTGTTTACGACGGTTCCGACTCCTCCGCTCGTGCAGACACAGCGCAGAAATCCGGTGGTGATCACGCCGGACACGACCGCGACGATATCGGTGAAGGTGACGCAACAGGTGAACGGCTCGCTGCCCAAGACCGTTTCCCTCAAATACAGCACGAACAAGACGGCATTCTCCACCGTCGCGATGACCTTCCAAGCAAGTGATACCACGTACGTCGGCGTCATTCCCAAGCAAATCGATACCACCTACGTCCGCTACTATATTGAGGTGGCCGATTCGTTCGGCCAGACGGTCCGGCTTGCGAATTCCGCGACAAGCGGCATCGCTTCCGACACCTCGAAAGGATTCTTCTTCTATAATGTGAAGTCCACGCCACTGACGATCCACGACGTGCAATATACCCCGTTTGTCAACGGTCGCAGCGCATACATCGGTGCCGTCACGGCGCTGTCCGGGATCATCACGGCGGATACGGCACACATCGGCATTTCCCCGGTGACCACCGGCAGCACCAATGCATGGTACATGCAAAGTACCAGCGCGCCGTGGAGCGGCCTCTGGCTGAGCACGAGCGACACGCTCGTCCAGAAACAAATGGCCGCCCTGCAAAACGGCGACAGCGTTACCGTGACAGGCACGGTCCAGGAACAGTTCGATGTGACGCGTCTCGGGAACATCACCACGGTCGTCAAGGTCTCGAGCGGAAAACCGGAACCGGCACCCGTCAGCCTCACTACCGGTGCATTCAACGTGAGCAACGGCGCCGCAAGCGCGGAACCGTATGAGGGGATGCTCGTCAAATTCACGAATGTTACGGTGACCGACGTGAACCCCACCTTTTCCGATCCCACCGAATATTCCGTCAACGACGGGTCCGGCGCCGTGGTCGTGCAACAGAGCGGAAAGTACAAGTACTCGAACGCTCCTGCAGACACGCTGCTCGGTAAGACCGTCTTCCATGTCGGGAACAAGATCGGTTCGCTGACCGGGATCGTCTACTACAGCTTCAACCAGTACAAGTTCGTCCCCAGGACGGACGCGGACTTCGTGAGTGTCGTCCTGACAGGTGTTGCCACCGGTCCGCAGGGGCTTCCCACGAAATATGCTGTGTCCCAGAATTACCCGAACCCCTTCAACCCGACCACGATGATTCAATATGCTCTCCCGAGGGCGGGTCTCGTCACGCTCAAGGTCTACAATGTCCTCGGTCAGCAGGTCAGCACGCTCGTCGACGACGTTCGGGAGGCGGGAAATTACACCGTTCGCTTCGACGCATCACGTCTTTCGAGCGGCGTCTATTTCTACCGGCTCCAGAGCGGTTCGTTCAGCGTCGTCAAGAAGATGGCCCTTGTGAAGTAATATCTGTCTCCTTCCGGCAAGGGTCTTTGACCCTTGCCGGGGGGGCTGTCTCCAACGTCATTGTTCACTCTCCGGGGAACCTGTGGTCAGGTGGGTCTCGATCAGTCTCGTGTTGCTGGCCTTTGCCGGCGTTGCGTGCCGCGAACATATCGCCGACACGAACTCCGCAAACGGAAAGCCGTCCACCTATCTCTGGCTCTATCCGGATTCCAGCGTGGGGACGGGAGTCAGCAAGGCGCACCTCCACTGGTGGGGTGAGGACCCTGACGGACTCGTGCGGGGGTTCCTGTTTTCGTTCAAGGCGGAATACGGCGGCGTGAGCGCGCTGCCGGTCCCGGACACACTCCGGTACACCTGGACCTCGAAGAACGATTCAACGATTCTCTTTCCCCTCGACACGCTGTTCCGGAAATTCACCGTGGTGGTCCGAAGCGTCGACAATGGTTTTGCCGGGCTCCCCGACGGGAGCATCGTCCGGTTGACGCCGTTTGCGTATTGGGACAAGAACGACAACGGGATGTACGATCCTTCCGACGAGACTCTTCCCGGCCTGGTGCCGGCAATGGATCCCAAGGGAGCATCGCTGGTGTTCCCGATCAGGAATTCGCCGCCCTCGGTTTCATTCCTCCAGAACCCGAACGACCCGACAAATGTGCTCAAGCAGCCAGACACGACATTCACCGCGGTAACCTTTGCGTGGACGGCGAGCGATCCTGACGGGAACAACACTCTCGTATCATACCGGATCGCGCTGAACGACACGACCGACCCGTCGAACTGGCTGACCATTCCGTTGCGAGACTCGATCATCACGCTGGTCGTCCCCCGCTCGCGCAGCGATGCTGCAGGGCCGACGGTGACGGCTGATATCTACGCCGGATCGTTTCTCGGACGCCAGCTCATCGGCCAGATTCCGGGGATGAAGCTCGACGACCAGAACAAATTCTTTGTCGAAGTTCGTGATGTTGCAGGAGAGTATAGCATTCCGGGGGTGCTCCCGGCGGGGAACGACCATTGGTATGTGAAACGGCCACTGGGGAAACTCCTTCTCGTCAGCGATTACGTCAACTCGGATGCCGCCGCCGCACTCAGCACATACCTTGCAAGTCTGGCGGCGGTCCCTGGCAATCAGTTCACAACGGTCGACATCCTTAATCTGGGTCAAGGGGTAACGCTCGCTGACAAAAGCAGCGGCAAAGTGGGAACACTCGTCCCGGGGTATCCCGATCCTGCGCTGATACAGACATTCCTTCTGTATGATTACGTGCTCTGGTACACGGATCAGCAACCGAGTCTCGGCGTGGCCCAGACGACCTTGTTCACGTACATTCAGAACGGCGGTAAGGTTCTCTTTTCTACGACGTTTCTCACATCCATCGATCCCCGCGGCGCGCTCAGGGATTTCGCGCCGATCGACAGCGTGAGCGGCGTCGATCTTTCGACGACGAGACCGGCGGTCCCGCCTCCGGTCGCGGGCGACACGCGCATTCCGGCGAACTTTGTCCTGTATGCGGACAGTTCGGACGCCACGGATATCTATCCCCAGCTCGCATTCAACCCGACGCCTTCGACTCATGTGATCTTCATGCGCCCGGTGTACCGGCGCGCAGACGCCAGATACATTTATCACCTGCAAGCTGACACCCGGAACCGGTATATCGGGACTCCGAATATCGGCGTCATCGATGGACAGCGGACGATCATCTTTATGGGGCTGCCGCTGCATCTTTTGAACAATTCCGTCGCCGGTAATACACAAGGGCTTGCGGCGTTTTTTACCAAAGTGTTCGGTTCTGAGTTTAGTCCGTCCCAGGTCATCAATCGGTCTGTCTTCTAGCCGTGATGACGCGTTCTCGTGTCAAACGTCGGGAACGTCAGGCGCTTCCAGGACTCCCGACACGAACTATCCTGATCCAGTGGTGAGAGTGAGGTACATGACGTTCCTTCGGTACATACTGGTTACGATTGTCGTTCTTGTGGCAGCCGGCGGGTCAATGTCGTACGCGCAGACCCCCGGCCGCATTGTCGGGACAGTGACAGAATCGAAAACCGGGGAGGGTCTTCCCGGCGCGAACATTACGGTCAAGGGGACCTATTACGGCGGGACAAGTGACATCGACGGGAATTTTAAGATTGAACGGGTCAACCCCGGGACCTATACCGTCGAGGTTTCCCTCCTCGGCTACAAAGTCGTCCAGTTCACCGCGGTGAAAGTTGAAGCCGGACAGGCGACGACGCTTCGGGCGAAAATGGAAGAGACTGTCCTTGCACTCGATCAGGACATTGTTGTGGTTGGACAGAAGCCGTTGTTTGACATTCAGGAGACGGCGAGTCGTCGCGATGTCGGGCAGGCCGATATCAAAGCAGCCGCCCTGCAAAATGTGCAGGCGATTGTCTCCCTGCAGCCCGGCGTCGTCATGGCCGACAATGAAATCCACATCCGCGGCGGGCGATCGTATGAGAATGCCTATCTGCTGGACGGTATTTCGGTGCAGGACCCGATGGCAGGGACGGGCTTCGGTCTCCAACTGAGCCCATCATCGATACAGGAAGTCGAAGTAATCACCGGCGGGTATAATGCGGAATACGGCCAGGCCACGTCGGGCATCGTGAATATCACGACCCGGGAGGGGTCGGATAAGTACTTCGGGGAGATCTCCTACAAGACCGATCATTTCGGTTTCAATACGAACTCGCTTGGCAACTGGAACACCGATATCTACGGGGCCTCCCTGAGCGGTCCGGAACCGATCACGTCGTTTCTCCTTCCCTCCCTTGGAATTGAAATCCCCGGTACCGTGAGCTTCTTTGCGACGGGCTATGCGAATTTGACGGACGGCTATACGCGCTGGGTCCAGCTTGTAGGAGCGGACAACAAACCGTCGGGGTATGCCCTGGAGGCGCCGGGAGGGTTGTATTCCTCGATCTGGCATGGGACACAGTGGGCGCCGCGGAGGAGCAACAATTACTCCTGGTTGACAAAGCTGACCTGGAAGCCAAGTCCGACCACAAAACTTTCGTACGCCTACAATCAGTCGGTATCGATCGATCAGAACACGCAGACTGTTCAGGCCACGCTGGAGGCAGTTGAGCCGAACCCCGGATATCAGTATCAGTTTCAGTTCATCCCCGACAGCGCGGAAACGTTCACCCAGATCAATATCCAGCACTCGCTGTCGTGGATCCACACGCTCAGCAAACAGACGTTCTACGAAGTGAAGCTCAGCCGGTATACTGCGCACGTGCGGGGAGACGCGAATGGGAAGCCGTTTCAGTCGTACATCGAACCGCAGGACATCGTCAATTATCCTCTGCGCTACTACTTTACCGGGAAAGACACGATCGGCGTCGTCCCGGGGGACGGGTTCTACGATCTTGGTTCTCCCACGTCGTATCGGGACCACTTCCTCACCGAATACACCTTCAAGTTCGACCTGACGAATTTTTTCACGGAGACGAACAAGTTCAAGACCGGACTGGAGATGCGGTTTCAGAACATGCAGATGGTTGATCTTTTCCGGCCGTGGGTCAAACCACTGGGATTCGACTACGATATCTACAACGTCAACACGGCCCAGGGGGCGTTCTACGCGCAGGACAATGTCGCCCTGAGCGGAATGCTGCTGAACTTCGGGCTCCGGCTCGATTATTGGGCTCCCGGAAAGTATGTGGACGACATCGCGAGCGATACATCATCTGCGCTTATCGTGTCGCAGGGATTGCGCGATGCCTATCTTCACGATACCTTCTCGCTCTTCGGGAGGCGCTTCAAAGCCCGGCTCAGCCCCCGCCTCGGGATCTCCCACCCGGTCTCGGACAATCAGACCCTGTTCTTCTCCTACGGTCATTTCTCGAAGTTCCCGCGTCCCCAATTTGTCTATTCAAAGCTCGACCGGATTTCGGTCCGCTCGTCGCTCCCCGTCGGGAATCCGGACCTGAATCCTGAAACGACCGTTGCGTATGAGCTCGGTCTCCGCAACCAGCTTTCGGGAAATGATGTCCTTACCGTCACCGCATACTACAAGGACATCTTTGACTACATCACGGAAAACACCGTCCTGCGCCTCTCGAACACTGGAAGCGCGCAGTACTACGACACGTACTTGAATTCCGACTATGGCAGGGTCCGAGGAATCGAATTGGAATACAAGAAGCGGATCGGCAATTGGTTCCGCGGTTCATTCTCCGGATCGTATTCCATTGCGACGGGGAAGAGTTCGACTCCCAATGAGAACATTATCCGTCTCCAGCAGGGGCAACCCGAGAACATCAAGGAATCGTACCTTATCTGGGACCGACCCGTCCAGGCGTCGTTGAATCTGAATTTCAACGTTCCGAAGGACGATCCGCTCTTTGGCCTCTGGCCGGGGGTGCTTGATAACTGGAATCTGTATCTGCGAGTCTTCTACGAATCGGGCAAGCGCTACACGCCGCAGATCTACACCGGGGTGGATGCGGCGACGGGCCGGCCGCAGTACATCGACGATATCACCAACATCAACGGGTCTGTTGGGGCCCCCTGGTTCTACGTCGACCTGAACATCGAGAAATACATCGATATCGGTTTCGTCAAAGTCGTTGCGAGCATCGAGGTGCAGAACTTGTTCAACAACATGAATTCGCAGATCGTCGATCCGGTGACGGGGAGAGCATACGAGTACGGCGATCCGACGCCGTCAAGCTACAATGATCCTCTCTTTCCCCAGCTTTCGGGTTCGGTGTCCCCGTTCCCGTACAGCCCCGCCCGTTACCTGAACCCGAGGACGATCCGCGGCGGCGTGTCATTGCAGTTTTAACGATAAGGGCTATCAGTGACCGCAGTACGCATACCTGCAAGGACCATGAAGGATCGGGCGCTCGTTGTCGTCCTCCTTCTTATGGCATGTTCCGTGACGGCCTGGGGGCAGCTTGTACCGAACCTCGGCGGCCAACGGGCAGGTATTTCTGCATTCCAATTTCTGAAACTCGGTGTCGGCGCGCGCGGCGTGGCAATGGGCGAGTCGTTTGTTGCAGTCGCGAATGACGCCTCCGCATTATATTGGAACCCTGCCGGCCTGGTCCAATTCACCGGAGACCAGGTCCTTGTCTCTCACACGGACTATGTCGTCGATATCAAGCACGATTTCCTGGGTATCGTCCACCACTTCTCGGAGAATGATGCCGTCGGTTTCGCGGCTTCTTCCCTGCATATGGCCGACATGGAAATCACCACCGAGACACAGCCGTTCGGAACAGGCCGGTATTTCAGTTTCGGCGACGTGAGCCTCGCTCTGACGTATACGCGCAAGATGACGAACCAATTCAGTTTCGGCGCTACAGTCCGTTACGTCGAAGAGACGCTCGACGTTCTGAAAATGCGGTCGGTCATGGTCGACCTCGGGACGTACTACTGGACGGGGATCGGCACCTCACGATTCGCCGTCGTGATCGCGAACTTTGGGGCGGATGTGGCCCCGCAAGGAACCGTTACCCAGCTGGGCGGAGCCCAGGTGTCGAGCTTCCAGTCCTTCTCGCTCCCCACGGTATTCAAACTGGGATTTGCGCTCGATCCGATATCGACGGACGACGAACGGCTGACCACATCGGTGCAGCTCAACCATCCGAATGACAATGCAGAGAACGTCCGACTCGGCGCGGAGTTCGGATGGCAAAACACCTTCTTTCTCAGGGGAGGGGTGAAACGAACGATCGGGCAGCGCCTCCTCGGTCCCGACGAGACATCAGAAGAAGATTTCACTCTGGGCGCCGGGGTCCGGTTGGCCACATCGGTCACCGTGGTTTCGGCTGACTATGCATTCTCCAACTACAACCGACTCGGCTCGGTTCACCGAATCTCGGTGAGCCTTGCCTTCTAGGGGTAATGACCGGTATGACATGTTTCTTCACTTGGCGGGTCGCAGGACAATGAGCCGACGTTCGTTCATGACATCGGAAAAACGCCGATCGGCTCTTTGGGCGCCCGTCGTTGTGTGGGCGTCAGCCATGGCGCTGCTGGCCGGCGGATGCGACTCAAAGATGGATCTGAATTCGCTCCCTCAGGCGCAGACCGGCGTCGTCGATACGTCGTACATTCCGGTGAACCCAATCCTGACGGGATTTTCCGGCCCGGAAGACATCCTCGTCGGCAGGGACCAGCTCCTCTACGTCGCGGACACGCGGGCGAACCGTGTGGTAATGATGAACCTCGCCGGACAGTTCATGAGTTCGCGGTCGATTCTCCACCCCGTCTCCATCGGACAGGACAGTCGCCTTGATCTGTTGGTCGGCGGAGAAATGGTGGCGGCGAATGGCGACACGGTGGGCGCGATCTTCCGCCTGCACCTCGTCTCCCAAGATCCGGATTCCGCACATCACCTCGAGGTGTCGCCGATTGACACCGTCTGGAAGGAACTCGCGCATCCCTCGCGTCGCTTCCCCGGCATTGCTGTATTGAGCGATAATACCTACCTTGCTTCCCGGACAGGGCCGGACAACGCGAGCTTCATCGATCCCGACGGTCGCGTGATGATGTTCGATGCCACCGATAAGTTCATCACGCCGGTCCCGGCATTTGCGACGGGCGTGGGGACCGGGATCGGCAACATCAATTTTCTGACGGGAATCACTGCGTTCCCGGGCAGTCGTGACTTTATTCTCATACAATCTTCTGAAGGGGTGGCGTACGGCGCCCTGTGGATGGTGTACCAGAGCAATGCCGACTTCGTGGGCTGGTTGCCGCGATTTGATCCGGCCAATGCCTCCGATCGCGGAGTGGATTTCATCAAGCCGGGGCAATACCTTTCTCCCCAGGGCGTTGCGATCGACCCCTCGCGGAGGGACATCTTCATCGCCGACGCGGGCCTCGACAGTGTCTTCAAATTCACGAGCAGAGGAGTGTTCAAGGCCGAATCGTTCGGATTCGTCGGGTCGGGAGGGTTTCTCCGTCGGCCAACGGGTCTCGCGTTCTTCTCTTCAATCCTCTACGTCCTTGACGGCGACCAGGGGATTATCCTGCGGTATCGCTTATCCACCGACGTTCCGCGGTAACGGCGGGTCGCGTCGAGACGGTCGTCAGGGGACACAGGAAAGGGGACAGGGGACGGGGGACGCCTGCCTGCCGGACAGGCAGGGGGGACAGTACTCGCTTCCCAGGCAACCCATTCTCGGACCTCCAGAGTTGCCTCTTCAATGAAGATCTTCCTCTTTGGCATACCGCTGTTGTTCCTTGTCTCCGGGTCTGCGCTCGGTCAGACCGCGTCCCCTGATTTCTCCCAACATGGTCCCCTTGAAACCGTCATCCGACTCTCCTACGACACGTTGGCAGGCAGTGCCCCGAGGTCGCTTCCGATGCGCATCCCCAAACGGCCGAAATTGGCCCTCGTCCTCAGCGGCGGAGGGGCACGGGGTGCGGCACAGATCGGCGTTCTGAAGGCGTTCGAGCGCCATCATATTCCCATCGATTTCATTTCCGCGACCAGTATGGGGGCGATTATCGGCGGTCTGTACGCGTCGGGGTATTCGGTGTCGCAGATCGATTCTCTGACGGTGCACACGGATTGGAACGAGGTCCTGTCCCTGAGCGATGATACACGTCGCCGCGATTTGTTTGTCGATCAGAAGCTCGCACGCGACAGAACCTTCCTTGCAGTCCGCTTCCAGGGACTAACTCCCGTCATTCCCTCCGCTGTGGCGAGCGGACAGCGTCTCACTGACTGGCTGAACAACCAGACCCTTCAGGCCCTCTATCATCCGAACCCCGATTTTGATCATCTGAAGATTCCCTTCCGTGCCATTGCGACCGATCTTATCTCCGGAAAGCGAGTCGTCATCGGTGACGGCCCGCTTGCCGAGGCAATACGCGCGAGTGCAACCACGCCCCTGCTGTTCGATCCTGTCGAGCGGGACTCCATGGAACTGATCGACGGCGGGATTCTTGCAAACGTTCCCGTGGATGTCGCGCGCGAGCGCGGATACGACGTCGTCGTCGCGGTCAACACGACGAGCGGTCTCCGCACGGCGGACGAGATGAAAGCGCCCTGGGAAACGGTCGACCAGATGATGAGCATCAGCATGCAGGTGCTGAACCTGGAGCAACTCAAAGATGCCGACGTGGTCATCACGCCCGATATCGGCCGCCATCTGACCTTCGATCTTCACGGCTTGGATACGCTCATTACTCAGGGCGACCAATCGGCGGAATCGAAGATCGGCGCCGTCGAAAAACTTCTCCAGGAAAAGGAGGAGGAAATCGACCACGACACTCTGCGGTTCTCGGGCCCATTTTCGGCCACCGTCAGCGGCTATACACTTCCCGACTCGCTCGTGAAGGCGTTCGCATTCTCGGATTCGGAAATCGTCACCGGAGCAAAGATCCGCGGGCGGTTGCGCACCCTTGACGGCCTCGGCATTTTCGAGAACGTTGAAGCGCATGTCCGGGCTGACTCTGCCGGGACTGCGATCCAATATGTCCTGACGCCGAACCCGACGCTGCTCGCGATCGATATCTCCGGGTGCCAACAGATCCGCAGCGATTCTCTCATGGCGCTGGTCAGCCCGTTCATTGGCAAGATCATCGACCGGAACGAATGGAGTGCGCTCCGTGAGGACATTCTGCGCAAGTACAGGGGGGAGGGCTATTCCCTCGCACGGATCGACACGATAACGTTCAATCCCGCGAGCGACCGTCTTTCCATTGTCATCAATGAGGGGACGATCGACGCCATCGACGTGCAGGGTGGGATCAGGACGGAAGACTCGTTCGTCCTCCGGGAATTTCAGATGTCTCCGGGGGAGGTGTTCCGGATCGACAATGCGAACCGCGGCATCGCCAATATCATCAGCACGACGCTCTTCGAATACGTGTACCTCGAACCGTCAACGAGCGGCAAGAGAACGACGATCACGATCCGTCTTCGTGAGCGGCCGAGTCAGCTGGTCCGACTGGGACTCCGGGTGGATAACGAACGGCACCTCCAGGGGCTGCTGGATATTCGGGACGAGAACTTCCAGGGGTCGGGCGTGGAATTGGGTCTTGCCATTTCCGGGGGAGACCGGAACAGCGATGTAACCATCGAATACAAGATGCCCCGTCTTTTTGACGAATATCTTGCCCTTAGCGCCAACGCCTTTTACCGCACGTACGATACCTATCTGTTTGGCGATGCGGTGGTGACGCGACCCAACTGGTGGGAGCGGATCCAACTCGGGGAGTATCGGGATATTCGCTACGGCGCGTCGGTGGGGTTCAGCGGACAATTCGAACGTCTCGGCAACATGAGCATCGAACTGATCGCGCAGAACATCCGGCTGCGCAGCCTTGAGAATGCCACAAATGTTGAAGAACGGTATCGGCTTGTCATGATTCGCGCCGGTTCTGTTGTCGATTCGAAAGATGCCTATCCGTTTGCCACCCGCGGTGTGGGATTGGATCTCTCCTATGAGTTCGCTGTCCAGGGGCTCGGGAGCGAAATTGGATACAACTCAATGCAGCTGATGTATGAGTGGTACTCGACGTGGGGCGGCAGACACACGATTCATCCGCGGTTTACAATGGATTTCGCGGACAAGACCCTGCCGCTCAGTCAGGAATTCCGCCTGGGAGGCATGGACGACTTTTTCGGCGTCCGCGAAGACGATCGGCGCGGGAGACAACTCCTGCTGTTTAACCTCGAGTACCGCTATTTCCTGCCGTTCAAACTTCTGTTTGACACGTATGTTCGCGTGCGCTACGATCTTGGACAGATCTCCGAGCTGCCGGAAGAGATTAAATTCACATCCTTCCGCCACGGGATCGGAGCGGAACTTGCCCTGCGGACGCCGATCGGTCCGGCGGTGGTCGGAGCTGGAAAGAGTTTTTATCTGGGCAGAGATCTTCCGCAAAACCCGATTCAGCAGGGCCCGCTGGTGTGGTATTTTATGATGGGGTACCAGCTGTAAGAATCAATAGTCCATTGTGGATCGACGATCCACAATCCACAATCGGTCCGCCGGTGGTCGGAGCGGGAAAGAGTTTTTATCTGGGCAGAGATCTTCCGCAAAACCCGATTCAGCAGGGCCCGCTGGTGTGGTATTTTATGATGGGGTACCAGCTGTAAGAATCAATAGTCCATTGTGGATCGACGATCCACAATCCACAATCGGTCCGCCGGTGGTCGGAGCGGGAAAGAGTTTTTATCTGGGCAGAGATCTTCCGCAAAACCCGATTCAGCAGGGGCCGCTGGTGTGGTATTTTATGATGGGGTACCAGCTGTAAGAATCAATAGTCCATTGTGGATCGACGATCCACAATCCACAATCGGTCCGGCTGTTACCTCTCGACGCGTTTTCGTATATTGAACAATCACAGCTTCAGGATTATGCATGACGACGAAACCCCCATCGGGCGTCCGGTCTGCCGACGCTGCTTCACTGGAATCGATTGCGTACGCCGCGGTTGAAGGCATACCCACCGTTGAACCACACGATCTTGACCGCCTGGGGTACTGTGTCTGGCTGTGGTTGTCAACGCGAAGGGACACGTTGGAACAGGCGGTTCGAAACGCGAACTCGCGTCTGAAGATCAGCGAAGCCGAAGCCGTGCGCCATATTCGGGAGCGGCTGCAGCAGGGCGGGATTTCACTCTAGCGTCACCGATCGGTCATTCGTCATGGTCGAGACTTTTTTCCAGGTGTTCATCCCGCTGTTTGTCGCGATCGACGTCGTTGGAGTGCTGCCGCTTTTTGTCGGCCTGACCGAGGGGATGCACGAACCGAAGCGCCGGAAGCTGATCCGCGATGCGACGATCACGGCGTTCAGTATCTCCATCGTGTTTCTGGTAGCGGGGAAGCTGGTTTTTGCGTTAATGGGGATTACGGAGAGTGATTTCCGCGTGGGCGGGGGGATTGTCCTGCTTGTCCTCGCCGTGTATGAGCTGCTGTTCTCCAAGGAAAAAGAGCGTCGACCCGAACCGCTTGTCGGCGTGGTTCCGATCGGCGTCCCGTTGATCATGGGACCGGCGGCGCTGACGACCATCATTCTGAATGTCAATGCCTTCGGGTATCTCTGGGCCGTCGCGGCACTCGTCGTCAACATGGCGCTCGTCTATGTGGTGTTTCGTCAGGCATCCTTCATCATTGGAAAGCTCGGACGGGCTGGGTCGATGGCGGTGGCGAAAGTCTTCACCCTCTTCCTGACGGGGATCGCCGTCATGATGATCCGAAGCGGCATCGAAGCAATGGTGCGGAACCGGTAACGATAACGAGGGACCATGGAACTTGGACTACGGGATCGGGTGGCAATCGTCTGCGCTTCAAGCCAGGGGCTGGGAAAGGCGACGGCAACAGTGTTCGCGCGCGAGGGAGCGCATGTCGTCCTTTGCTCGCGGGACAAAACGAAATTGGATGCCGCAGCAAGCGACATCGGGCGTGAAGCCAAGGGCGGGACGGTGTTCCCGGTTGTTGCCGACGTCTCATCTGCCGATCAGATCGTGAAGCTGGTGACATCAACCGTCGGGAAATTCGGCAGGATTGACATCCTGGTCACAAATGCCGGCGGGCCGCCCGTGGGCCTCTTCGCCTCCCTCAGCGATGCCGATTGGGAGAAAGGGTTCGCGCTTAACCTGATGAGCACGGTGCGTCTGATTCGTGCCGTCGTACCGGAGATGCAGAAACGCAAATGGGGACGGATCATCAACATCGCGTCTCTGACAGTGAAACAGCCCCTGGGCGACCTGATCATCAGCTCCACTGTCCGACCCGGCGTCATGGGACTCTCCAAAGTCCTCTCGCAACAGCTCGGGAAGGACGGGATTCTGATTAATACCGTGGCACCGGGGTATTTCTTGACCGCGCGGCAGAAGGAGATCAGCGTGACCCGGGCGAAAGCAAAAGGGATCTCGGTCGATGCGTATCTGGCGGAGCAGGCGAAGGACATTCCGGTCGGACGGCTCGGCGACCCTGAAGAGCTCGCCAATGCGATCGTCTTCCTTGCCTCAGAGAGGGCCAGCTATATTTCCGGCACCGTGATCGCCATTGACGGAGGGACCATCCGTGGGATCTTTTGATGAAAGAAATCGCCGATGACGATCCCCGACACGATGAGGCTCCCGAGTGCCGAACGGCACGACCCCAGCCACCGGTTCGACTACAAGGGGCAGCATCGCTATATCATCACACTCCCGACTTATCACGCAAAGACGCTCTTTACGGATCATGATCGCGTGTTTGCCGTCCTCGCCAGGCTGCGCGAAGAGGCTGCCGCGCACAAATTCGACGTGTACGCCTACTGCGCCCTTCCGGACCGCTTGCTGTTGATCATCAGGGGGAGAGAAGAGACGTCGGACATGAAGGAATTTCTTTCCGCGTTCCGCGGAACGACCAATGCGATTGTGCTCCAGCAGATCCAGCACCCGGTGTGGAGCAAGAAGTACATCGAACGCGTCTTGCGGAAAGGGGAGGAGAGCCGCGATATCGCGAAGCAGATGTTTCTCGCGCCGGTACGCGAGCGGCTTGTCGCCGTCGCAACAGAATACCCGTTCTTCGGTTCGTTCGTCGTCCCTGTCGAAAAGATCCTCCTCCCCCCGGCGCCCCGTCGACCGATCGCCGACGGAAAGCGCTCAGGCGGGACGCGCAAACCGTTCCCGGCCGGGAAGAAGCCGTGGGGGAACAAGAGACCGGACCGGCGCCCGCACCGCCCCGGGAGACCTCGATAGACGGAGGCGTCTCAGATGGCAGTGCGAAGATCCGACTGGTCAAAGAGCGACGCGCTTGTCTCTTGCCGCTGGCTGATGTCCTGAAGAATCGGGAAGGCGCGGTACGCCATCGGAGGAATGACGATCCCCTCCCCCTGCCGGAGCGATGCTGCAAGCTGGAACGCCGTCGCCACCGCTTTCCCCCCCGTCGTATTGTTGCACACGATCATTCCTTCGCGGCACCGTCCTCTCATTGCTTCCATTCTCCGCCGGAGCTCGGCGAGTTCACGGCCGTTATAGAGATAATCGTACCGACTGTCATACCCATTCAGCAGCCATCCTTTCTCATTTCTCCCATGCAGGCGCAGGTATGCCGTTTCTCCGATGAGACCGGTGAGGAACGGCATGTACTGACTCACCTTCGGCATATCGGCATGGATCGGGCGCATAGCATGCTCCGCGAGAAACGGGAGGAGTCCTGATGTGTTCCATGAGGAATGGCGGAGTTCGACGTACAAGGGATATTCCTGAAAGAGCTCGGCGAGTTTGGTGAGGTGCTGACGACTCGCGCCGGTATTCGTAAATCCATATGGGAACTGCAGGAGAACCGCTCCCAATCTCTTATGGTGTGCGAGCTCGCGAAGAAGGGCTTTTGTGTTCCTCACCAATGGGGTCCGCACAATACGTTCGTGGGTCAGCGATTTGTTGAGCTTCACGGAGAACTTGAAGCCTTTCCTTGCGCTTACCGCCGTTACCCATTCACGTGCGTCGGCAACGCCCAACGATTCATCCCAAAAGGTCGCGCGGACCTCTGCGACAGAAAAATAGCCGGCATAGAAAGCAAGCTTTTCCGCCGAAGTCATCCCGGAACGCGGGTAGAAGCAGTGATCGAGCACCTCATGCTCCCAACCGCCGATGCCGATTGCGAATTGCACGTCTTGGGTTTCCATCACACAGCCCTCCCGAAAAGTTGGCGCGGAGAGTTCAATTGGCGCTTCTTCTCCGCTTGACATTGATGAAAATCGTTCGTATTATCTGCACGCAACATACGACATTTTTGTCGTCTTGTCAAGTCACAATGGACAAATGTGTCATGGAGGTGGGAATGAAGACTACGATCGGCGACAGGATCAGGGAAGCCCGGGAAAACAAGGGTGCGGATCAGGCAACGCTTGCCGGCAAAGTGGATGTCGCGACAAGGACTCTCCAGAGATGGGAAAAGGGAGAGCAGACCCCCGACGGCCTTGCGATTACGGCCCTTGCGAAAGTGACCGGGGTTCAGCCGAACTGGCTTCTTACCGGCGATGGGGAGATGTATCCTGTCCCCTCGCGGCCCGATAACGTCATCCCCCTGCCGGGCTCGGGGAGACGGAGAACGAAACTCGTTGATCTTCCCCTCATTTCCGCGGTTCCTGCGGGGAAGGTCGCAACGATCTTTCATCCCGACTATGCCGACGATTTTGTGACGGTCGACGATATCCGCGACCCCAGCGCATTCGCGCTGAAGGTGAAAGGACAATCGATGTCTCCGCGCATCGAGGACGGCGATGTCGTCATTGTCAGTCCCCAGCAGGAGGCCCGTTCCGGCGACATCTGTGTCGTTCGCGTCAACGGCGAAGACACACTCAAGAAGGTAAAATTCGAAGGGATCTACATCCATCTTATTCCGTTGAATACCGACTTCGAGCCGGTGACCGTGAAGCGGAAGGATGTGAACTTCGTGTGGAAGGTCGTGAAACTCATCAAGCAGCTGTAACATTCACCCACTGCAATCTGCAATTCCGCAGAACTCATTTCGCGGCAATACCTTCAGCCTCGCGGCGCGGTTTTGCGCGACCGCGTTGTTGCAATCCGCACGACGTGCCGATTCCGAACACCGAATCTCCCTCCATTTCGCACGCGAATGTTGGCATGGCGGTTGTAATCCCCGTGGTAGCATCGGTTCCACGTCATCACGGAGGCAGCCATGTCAAGCGCAGCGATCCCGTACGGTGCATTTGAACTGAAGCAAGTAGCGCAACGCTACTGGACGATTGGTTTTATCCTCTCCGTGTTCCTCCATGTCAGCATCGTCGGAGCCCTCCAGTTCCGATGGATCAAGACCGACGATGTTCAACTCCCCCAACCCGATCTCAAAACGATCATCTTCGATCAAGCCACGAGGCAAACGATCAACGGCGTCGTTGAGCCGCCGGCCGCACCAAAGGAGAATATCATCCGTCAACACAAGGACGGAAATCCAGTCCCGGTGAAGGAAGAGCTGGTTCCAAAGGATCAGACGATCAACTCGCAGGATGAGCGGAGGACACTGGTGTCACCTGGGGAGACTGATGGCACAGGTGACGTTGCCGCCAAACCAGCGGTGATGGAAGACGATGACAACCCGCCGATCTTCAAGGTTGTGGAGAAGTATCCAGAACTTGTGTCGTCGGTCGTCCCGGTCTATCCCGAACCAGCACGACGTGCCGGACTGGAAGGGAAAGTCCTCGTCCGCTTGCTCGTAGGCAAGGATGGGAAGGTGAAGAAGGTCGCGGTGGAACAGACGACATTGGAGATCCTGGACGATGCAGCATGCGAAGCCGCGATGAAGTTTGTCTTCACGCCGGCGTATAATGCCGGTGGGCCGGTCTCGGTTTGGGTGCACATTCCGTTTGTGTTCAAGTTGCGATGAAGACAGGGGACAGGGAACAGGGAACAGGGAACAGTGGACAGTGAACAGTGAACGATTAACTATCGATCCATTCCTGGAGACTCACCATGGACCGGATCATCTTCATCCTCAGTCTCTTTATGTTCCTCGAGCCGTTTGAACCACGACCAGAACTTGGCTCCGTTCGGGGACGGATCTGTGACGCTGAAAGCGGCAAAGCGATCGCAGGAGCCCTTGCGGTCGTCGGGGAAGATCAGTACGGCGCGATCAGTGATGAAAAAGGCCGGTTTGTGATCGGTAGGATTCCACCCGGAGAATATTCATTCCGCGTAGAATATCGATGCTACAAACCATGGAATCTCTATCGGGTGGAGGTCAAGCCCCGTGCGACAGTCACCCTGAACGTTGGGCTCACGGATCGTGCTCAAACACTGGTGAGAGACACTCCCGGCACAGGTCAGAGAATGGTATTTTATCATCCTGACGATCGCAGACGACGCCACCGGTGAGAAATGTCAACCTGCCATGGAGCAGGATGCAACCTGCTTCGTAGCAGGTTGCACCATGTCGAATTCGATCGGATTACGCGGTTTGTCCGCCAAGCGCCTTTCTCGCTCTTAAACCTTCTTTGTATTCTTGTGTCTGACCCATTATGTCGTGTTCGGAGAACGGACGCGCAATTTCGTCCTGAGGTTCGACGATCTCTGGCTTGCGTACCGCGAGCGTTCTAGGGGGGTCGGCGCACCTCGAAGAGGGGGGACCTGCCGATGTCTATCGTGAAGCCATTCCGTACCACTGGAGTTTTCCTTTCCCTGCTTTTCCTGTCTTGGATTTCCCCCGGTTCACCGTTGCCCAGACGACCTTCAGGAGTGGCGTACCTCTATCCCCCCGACAGTGCGCGGTATGTGCTTCCCCAATCAACGATCATCGTTCGTCTTGACCATGAGGTCGGCCCGCTGCCGGATCCCGATTCGCTGTTCCGTGTAGTGGGATCTGTCAGCGGAAGGCATCGAGGGACGATCGTCGTATCCGAAGGGAAAACGGTTATCTTCAAGCCTTCAACGCCGTTCTCATGGAATGAAAATGTCCGTGTGGACCTCGCCGCGGACGCCCTGACAGGTTCCGCTGATCCATCAGAGAAATTTTCTTTTGTCTTTCGCACTTCCCCGGGGAGAGTGTCGGTCCCGTCCTCTTTGATTCGGGAACTCTCTCCCTCTCCGGGATTTACCCCGCCACCTCCTATGCGTCCGATGACAAAGATCGTCTCGACGGGCTCCGACTCGCTGCCGTCGGATTTCCCCACCGCTCAGGTTGTGGACAACGGAGACACGTCTTCAGGGCTTCTCTTCCTGGACAGCTTCGCATTTACCTTCTGGGCTACACCCTACCTCATGATCCTCGAAGATGACGACACGCCGGTGTTTTATCGGGCGATGACCAACACTTGTACGGATTTCAAGATCCAGCCGAACGGCCTCCTGACCTATTATGACCTTGACACCCCCGCGTATTTTGAGCTGGACAGCAGTTACGCAATTGTCGATACATTTGAATGTGGAAACGGCTACTCGACGGATATCCATGATTTGCGCCTCCTGCCCGACGGCCATGCCTTGCTCCTCGCCGACGATCCGGAAATCGTTGACATGAGCAAAGTCGTCATCGGCGGGAATCCCAAGGCCACCGTCATCGGAAATATCATCCAGGAACTCGACGCACAGAAAAATGTCGTCTTTCAATGGCGGTCGTGGGATCACTACGGCATCACCGATGAGACGCACGAGAACCTGCTCGCAAATCAGATTGATTATGTCCACGCGAACGCGCTCGAGATCGACACCGACGGCAACATCCTCCTTTCGTGCAGGCATATGGATGAAATCACAAAGATCGATCGTGTGACTGGCGACATCATCTGGCGATGGGGAGGCAAACACAACCAGTTCAGATTTCTCAACGACTCGCTCGGTTTCTCTCATCAGCATGCCCTCCGCCGGATTGCGAACGGGGATTTCACACTCTTTGACAATGGGAATTTCCACAACCCCCCATTCTCGCGCGCAGTCGAGTATTCTCTTGACCAGACGGATAAGACCTCCAGGCTGGTCTGGCAATATCGGAACTCGCCGGACATTTTCGGCTCAGCGATGGGTTATGTGCAGCGGCTGCCGAACGGGAATTCACTCATTTGCTGGGGGGCAACAAATCCCAGCGTCTCCGAGGTCAGACCTGACGGTACGAAGATCTATGAGCTCAACCTCCCGCCCGGGATATTCTCCTACCGTGCATACCGGTTGAACTGGAATCCCGGGATTGTCGACGGCATCGCAGGGAGCGCTCCTTCGCCTGTGCCGCCGGAGATGCGGTTGGACCAGAACTACCCGAATCCGTTTAATCCAACAACAGTGATCAGGGGACAGTGGACAGGGGACAGTAATGTGCGTCTGGTGGTCTACGATGTGCTCGGTCGCCAGGTAGCAACGCTGGCGGACGGGCGGTATGCGGCTGGGAAGTATTCCTTTACGTTCAATGCGAATGGATTGGCGAGTGGGGTGTACTACTATCGCCTTCAGGCGGGCAACTTTACGGCAACGAAAGCGATGCTGCTCGTGAGGTAACAGGGGACGGGGACCAGGGGACAGTTATGAATGACCATGAACTGATGAACGTTGCACTGTTCCCTGTGCACTGTCCCCTGCTTCCCTTCGCGCCGAGTGCCGAAGAGATCGGCTAATCGGACACCATATGGACCACCACGCCATCGCGCAGCTTCGGTTCGAACCATGTCGATTTCGGAGGCATGGTCTTGCCGGCGTCGGCGATGACCAGCAACTCGTCGATCGACGTGGGGTGAAGCGAAAACGCCACGGCCATCTGGCCTGAGTCGACTCTCTGCTCCAGCTCCTCCAAGCCGCGTATCCCTCCAACGAAATCGACCCGCTTGTTGGTCCTCGGGTCGTCGATTCCCAGCACGGGTGAGAGAAGATGATTCTGCAGGATAGAGACATCCAACCGTTCCACGGGGTCATCAGAAGCCAGCAGGGAGGGTTTCGCATGGAGAAGATACCACTGCCCCTTCAGATACATCCCGTAGTCGCCCTTTTGTGACGGTTTCACCGGGGAATCGGACCGTGACACCGAGAAGCCGTCGTTCAGTGCTGCAAGAAACTGATCGATGGTCATGCCGTTCAGGTCCTTTACGACGCGATTGTAGTCCAGGATCCGGAGCTGATCATGGGGGAAGAGCACGGCGAGGAAGAAATTGTATTCCTCATTGCCTGTGTGATGCGGGTTCGACTCCGCCAGTTCTCTTCCGACCCGGGCAGCCGCAGCGGAACGATGGTGCCCGTCGGCGACGTAGAGATTGGGAATGTCCCTGAACGCCGCGGTGATTCGGGTGATGAGATCGGGGGTGTTGATGACCCAGAGCTGATGCCGGATGAGGTCAGATGCGAGGAAGTCCAAGTCGGGTCTGCTGGCGCAGACTTCGGAGGTGATGCTGTTCAGCTCTTCGTCGGCACGATAGGTGAGAAAGATCGGGCCCGAGTGCGCGTTCGTGACCTTCACGTGCTTCGTCCGGTCGTCTTCTTTGTCCTTCCGGGTCAGCTCGTGCTTCTTGATCGTGTCGTTGACATATTCGTCGACGGAAACACAGCCGACGAGACCGTACTGCGTGTGGCCATCCATCGTCTGCGCATACACGTAGAGCGAGGGAACCGGGTCCCGCTTCAAGATACCGTCATGGATGAATCTGTCGAGGTTCTCCTTGCCTTTCAAATAGACACGTTCATCGTAGAGCGATGTCGCAGAGGGGAGGTCGATCTCGGGCTTCCCTACATGGAGGAACGAATAGGGATTCCCGGCGGCCTCCACCCGTGCTTCGTCGGAGTTCAGGACATCGTAGGGGCGTGCAGCGACACGTGCTGCGAGATCAGGAGTAGGCCGGTAGCCCCGGAAAGGTCGTATGATTGCCATGTGGTGATTTTACGAGGGGACATGACACGACATCGCCGCGTCGCCGGCTTCACATCGAATCCTTCACTGCTCCTTCCGAGTTCGCCGCATCGAGTTTTCTCCCCCCGTATTCTTTCTCTTATTTTGTGAGTGTCGGAACAATGGTGTCGATCGCTGCGGTTACTTCTTTCACATCGGCCATTGTGAGTTCACCCATGTGGGCGATGCGGAAAGTCTTTTCCTTGAGATCACCATAGCCGTTGGAAATCTGCATCCAGAGTTTCCCAAGCTCTTCGTTCAGACTCTTGACGGAAATCCCCTTCGTGTTCGTGATTGTTGTCAGCGTAACCGAAGCGTAGCGTTCCTCGGGATAGAGTGCAAAGCGATCCTTTGCCCATGCGCGCGTGTACTCGGCCATCTCCCTGTGCCGTTTGAAACGGTTCTCCAATCCTTCTGCGAGGATTCGATCGAGTTGGAAATTCATCGCGAACATATGGGGGAGCGACGGGGTCGCTGAGTACTGATAGTCTTTCGTTTCGACATACTTGTATATCTCGAGAATATCGAGGTACCACCCGCGGTTCTTGACCAGTTTTCCGTGGTCGAGCGCTTTCTTGCTCACGGACGCGATAGCCATTCCCGGCGGGAGGGCCAGGGCCTTCTGGGTCGAGGTGATGCACACATCAACCCCAAGTGCGTCGACGTCGATCTTGGTTCCCGCCATCGAACTGACGGCGTCAAGCAACCAGAGGACATCCGGATATTTCTTTTTTACTTCGGCGATTTCCTCCACCGGATTCATGATTCCCGTGCTCGTCTCGTTGTGGGTCACGGTCATGACGTCGTATTTGCCGGTTGAGAGATATTTGTCAACCATTTCAGGGGTTGTCGGATGACCCCATTCGCTTTCGCATTTATCTGCGCCGACGCCGTTCGATTCCGCCATCTTGAACCATCGATTTCCGAAGGCTCCCACGGAAAACACTATGGCGCGCTTGGCTGTCAGCGATCGGATCGAGCCTTCCATCAGTCCTGACCCGGAACTCGTGGATAGAATAATGGGATTTTGAGTGAACATCACCTTCTGCATTTTCTCACTGATTTCGCGTTGAAGCTTCGATGCATCTTTCGATCGATGGCCGATCATCGGTGTTGCGAGTTTTGCCAGAACCTCCGGTGCAACTTCTGTGGGTCCAGGGATGAAGAGCTTCTTGTGCATAACCACCTCAATGTGAGGATAGACGTTCGAAGTCCTCCGGGGAGGAGGGTGGAATGGCTGGTGGAATCTACTGAAATTTCCGGAATAGAAAAAGGGGTCCTCCGGTGATCCGCTCCGAAATCTTATCCACATATCCACATTGCCTTCCGCTCCGCCGTGAAAATTCCATCGTGTGTTTGGATGTCGCAAGCGTTGGTGAACGACAATGATTCGGTAACATTGTTTCTCTTGTGTTTACAAAAATGATTCCGTAAGTTGGCGCAACAAAATCGCCCGCCTGGGCGGTGTGGTGCATCTCATTAGTCCTCGATGCCGGTTTCCCGGCCGTAGAATCCCTAAGCTTGGTCTTTCTTCCAGTACGGTTACGCAAATCAACAATACACTCTTACAGAGGCGCATAATGCGAAATGCTATCGGTGTAGTATGTTTGCTTGTGGCGCTTGCCTTGGCGTTCTCACCCGCTGTGTTTGCACAGGGTGTGACGACGTCGGCGATCAACGGCATCGTCACGGATCAGAACGGAGAACCACTCCCTTCCGCAAATGTGGTTGCGGTGCACGTTCCAAGCGGAACGGTGTACGGGATCAGCACACGATCGGACGGATATTTCAATCTCCTCGGACTGCGTGCCGGCGGGCCGTACACGATCACGGCGACGATGGTCGGCTATCGGTCACAGAAAGAGGAAAACATCCAGCTGCAGCTGGGACAGAATCTCGGGATCAATTTCAAACTCGTGTCGGAAGCAGTTCAGCTTGGTGAGGTCAATGTCGTAGCGGACCGCTCGTCGATCATCAGTTCCTCGCGGACGGGTGCAGCGACCAACGTCTCGAAGGAGGCGATCGAACGCCTCCCGACAGTCTCGCGAAGCTTCCAGGATTTCGAACGCATATCCCCGTTTTTCATTGGTAGCAATGCTGCGGGGCGCAACAATCGGTTCAACAACATTCAGATCGACGGCGCGAATGATAACGATCTGTTCGGACTGGGCACGACGGGAACGCCGGGTGGACAGGCCAACACGAACCCGATCAGCCTCGATGCCCTGCAGGAATTCCAGATCGTCATTGCCCCGTACGACGTCCGCCAGAACGGGTTTACCGGTGGCGGTGTGAACGCCATTACGCGGAGTGGGACCAACACGTACACGGGATCGGCGTACTTCTACGGCCGGAATCAGAACCAGGTGGGCCTCGGGCCGACCACCCCGCCGCAAAAGGTCGCCAACTTCAGTGAACTCCAGACCGGCTTCCGCGTCGGCGGACCGATCATCCCGAACCAGCTCTTTTTCTTTGCCAACGGCGAAATCACGCGCCGGCAGGCTCCTTCGGATGTCGTTCTCTCTGCCGGAGGGGCGACAGGTGCCAACGTCGTTCCCATTCCGGTGGACTCGGCGGCGAAGTTTGCCAACATCCTTCGGAGCCGCTACGGCTATGACCCGGGGTCGTTTGATGCGATGACAGCCTCTCGCCCGAGCACGAAACTGTTCGCGCGCATCGACTGGAACATCAATGACCAAAACCGGCTGACGCTGCGGCACAATTACGTCGACGCGTCGGATGACATTCTTCAGCGGACGACGGCCAAGTTCTACTATGGGAACGCGACGTACACCTTCAATAGCACGACGAACCAGACGGTCCTTCAACTGTCCAGCACCCTCGGCTCGCAGTTCTCCAACGAACTGATCCTGGGGTATACGAGCATTCGCGACATACGCAATACGCCGGGAGCAGCGTTCCCCATGGTGCAGATCGATTACCGTGGCACGGCGCTGACCCTCGACGCGGGCTCGGAACAGTTCTCCGTCGCGAACAAACTTGACCAGGACATTTTTGAGGTCACAGACAACTTTACCTGGTTGGCGGGTTCCAACGTGTTCACATTTGGAACACATAACGAGTTCTTTAATTTCACGAACCTCTTCATCCGCAACCAGTACGGCTTCTGGGAGTTCCCGACGGTCACCGCGTTTGACCTCAACCAGCCGTCGCGCTATCAATTGAGCTATTCGACTGTCGCTGATCCGAACTGGGCCGCAAAGTTCAGCGCCCTCCAGTACGGATTGTACGCCCAGGTCGAGTCGCAGGTTCTTCCCAACGTAAAGGTCACTGCAGGCATCCGCTTCGATATTCCCACGTTGCCTGACAAGCCGTCGTATAACAAATCGGTCGATTCAACATTTTCCAGCTTCGGTATCAGCACGGATAAAGTCCCGAGCGGAAAAGTCCTCTGGTCACCCCGTATCGGCTTCAACTGGGATGTCCTGAGCGACAAGACCACGCAGGTCCGTGGCGGTGTCGGCGTGTTTACCGGCCGTGTCCCGTATGTCTGGATTTCCAATCAGTATGGGAACACCGGAATCGAGCTGGCGCGCCTCGACGTTTCCACCGCGTCGCTGCTTGTGAATAAATTTACCGGCGATCCGTACAACCAGCCCCGCACGGGGTTCGCTCCGGTCACGACGTCGGAAATCGACGTGACCGATCCGAATTTCAAGATGCCGCAACTGCTCCGGTACAACCTTGCCGTCGACCGTCAACTCCCGTTTGATCTCGTGGGAACCGTCGAATTTATGTACAGCCAGACCCTCAACGATGTCAACTACGCTGACATCAACATGCGGTCTGCGGATTCGACATCCTCCATCGACGGACGACCGATGTTCCGTTATGCGAATCGCAAAATCAACAACGCCTTCACGAATGTTCTTCTGATGAAGAACAATAGTGACGGATATCAGTGGAACTTTACCGTCCAGATCCAGCGGCCGTTGATGGATGGCGTGTTCGGAACGATCGGCTACACGTACGGCCGTTCAAAAGACCGCAACAGCGTCGTTTCGAGCCAGGCGTATTCGCAGTGGCGATTCAACCCGGTCCCCGGAGACCCGAACAATGCACCGCTGGCCTATTCGAACTGGGACCGTCCGAATCGCGTGAATGCCGCTGTGTCATATCAACACGCGTGGTTCAACATCAATGAAGTAGAAGCACCGACGACGGTCACCCTGGCCTACGGCGGGTTTTCCGGAGAACCCTTCTCCTACACGTACAACGGCGATCGGAACGGCGACGGTGAACTTACAAACGATCTCATTTACGTCCCGCGCAGCATCGCCGATGTCCCCGGGATGAGCGCTTCCCAGTATGCTGCACTCGATGCGTTCATCAACAGCGACGACTACCTGAAATCGCATCGCGGTCAGATCATGGACCGGAACACGGCGCGCAACCCGTGGATCGGTCACCTCGACCTGCATGTCGGTCAGGTTCTCCCGATCTTCGATACGCACCGTTTTGAGATCACGATCGATCTGCTGAACTTCAACAATATGCTAAACAGCAACTGGGGTCGTGAACGGTACGTCCCGAATCAGAACTACAGTCTGATCAACTACAATACCACAACCAAGACCTACAGCTTCACTCCCCCCACCAGCGGATCGGTGTGGCAGTACAACGACCTGAACTCGCGGTGGCAGGCGCAGCTGGGTGTGCGCTACTCCTTCTAGATACCGGCTTGGAGTACGAAGTAGGAAGTAAGAAGTAGGAAGAAAGATGTAGGAAGAAAACGTAATGCGACGGTCATGTCGGCGTTTGCTGGCATGACTGTTCGCGTTTTGTGGCTTACCAGTGACCAGTGTCTCCCCATCACCCCCTCTCCCGATCTCCCCTTCATTCCTTGCTCTTCCAATGACGCTTCGGTATCTTAAAAGAAAATCCATTCCTCTTCACCGACAATAAAGAATGAATTCACTCTCCGTAGCTCGAGCGACAATTCTGCTATTCCTCTTCCTCCCGGTTTCACTCTTTTCACAAACTATTTCTGCACAATATTTTCCTTCTGCAGTCGCAGGCGGCGGAGGATCAGGGTCAACCGGATATCCGTACGCGTTCTTTGTGCGGATCCAGGGATGGAGCGCCTGCGCGGGCGCTCAGGCGTATGTGAAAGTGTATTCCGGGACAAACAATGAATTCATGTGGACCGGCGCGCAATGGAGCAATACTACGACCTATGCCGGAAATACCCCCGTCGTTGACATTGACGGTTCGGGCAATTGGTCGGGATGGATCTATGCAAAGCACAACGATGCTCTGGGGACGGCCCCAAAAGTCCGTGCCGCGAAAGTCGGAGCAACGGCGACGAACCTTACCGGCGCAACACTGGCGATTGCCGTGCTCGGGATGAATTCGTCTGGATCGGGTGGCTGGCTTGTCCGCACTACCTCACCCGCGGTCAATAAGCCTGTTGCTGCTTTTTCGGGGGGGATCATCGTGGGAATATACAGAACAGAGGACAATGGTCTTGCCGAGGGCTATACGTACGGCGCGGGAGGCTTCAAAATCGCCGTCCCCGCGGGTCTGATCGATTCGCTTGTGACGTACAACGACGATGGAACACGCGACCAGGGCTTTCCCGGGCCCTGGATCATTACCGCGGGCCAGGAGACCGACGCCGGAAGCGCACCTGCGACCGGAGGAAAAGGGACGGTCGTCGCCGCGCCGGCGATTCTTCATGGCGGAATCACGGGCCCCCTGACGATGACGGTGAAGGGCGATCCTGCGGGAACAATCACCGCCTGTTCGTTCGTCCTTCCGAATAGCTGGAGCTGGACGCATGACTCCTCTGCGGTTCTGTGCTCAGGCCCCGGTTTACCCTCATGGACAGTACGGGGAGATACCATCCGCATCACCGGGACTTCGATCGGTGTCTCCGACAGCATGGTCGTTCAGATCAGCTGCGCGCCGCCTGATTCGACCGCGAGTTTCATTATCGCAGCCCAAACGGGAGGGGCAATCGATTCGCTCGGACTTGTCAGCAAGCAGCCCACCGTATTCGTGTATAGTACCCCCTTGCCGATCGGCTCCGTGAAAGAGAACGACAGCTTCGGTGTCCCTCTCCTGCTCAACAAGCTGGTGACCGTTCGAGGAATCGTCACGGTCGCGAACGAGTTCGGCGGCCCGTCCTATATCCAGGACAACTCGGCGGGACTCGCGGTATTCGGATCAAGTTTTTCCAGCGCCGTCCATCCTGGGGATGAAATCGTGGTGTCCGGATTGGTCCAGCCGTTCAGCGGCCTGACGGAGATTGTCAATCCACTCCTCATCAGCACGATTAGCGCGGGGAATACGGTGGCACCGACGACGGTGAACGCCCGGCAGATTACCACGGACGGCGCAGGCGGCGTCGAGACCTATGAATGCATGCTCGTCCGGCTTAATCGGGTGACCGTCTCGGCATCGGGATCCTGGGCGTACCAGAACTATACGATTGCGGACTCGTCGGGAACGGCACCGGTCCGGATCGATGATGCCACCGATCTCATCGGTAGACCGATTCCCGGCGGTGCCTTTGATCTCGTCGGCGTGGTCGGCCAGTTCATTGGCGCATCACCGTATATCGGGGGGTACCAGATTATGCCGCGCGGGGTATCCGACATCATTGCGTCGGGCCCGATTATCGCAAGCGTTCCGGTCGAGAGCCAGATCACCCCGCAGGGATTCACGGTGTCATGGGCGACGTTGAACGCTGGAACGTCGCACCTCCGGTTTGGAAAGGACGCCGCGGTCAGCATGGGCGAGCGCGGGAACGATACGATGCAGACTTCCCACGCGGTTGCGGTCGACGGCCTCGACCCTGCGACGGCATACTATGTCAGCGCGTTTTCGGTGGCAGGAACGGACACCAGCTTCGGGCCGACCATTGTCGTGAGCACGGCATCTCCGTCGACAGCGACGGGAACAATCAACGTCTACTTCAACAAATCCGTGAACACGACGCTCGCATGGCCCGCCGCCGCGAAGGGCAATCAGCACCTGGACAGTCTGGTCATCCGTCGCATCGACAACGCGCATCGCTCCATCGATGTTGCTCTTTATAGCCTGAGCGGCAGCGTGGGGACGGATATCTATTACGCGTTGCTTGGCGCTCGGAATCGTGGGGTCAGTGTTCGTGTCATCTGCGAAGCGGACAATGACAATGCCGGGACCGGGTTCAGTCAGCTTCGGGCGGCCGGCATACCGATCATTGATGATACCTTTGATCCCGTGAACCAGGGTGCCGGGCTCATGCACAACAAGTTCTTCGTGATCGACGGACAGCGGCGGGGCACCCGACAGCGTCTGGGTGTGGACCGGTTCGTGGAACCCGACCGATCCGGGGACGAACGGCGACTACCAGAATTCCATCGAAATCCAGGATCCCGCCCTGGCAGGCGCCTATACAATTGAGTTCAACGAGATGTGGGGAAGCGAGACCGACGTGCCGGATGCCGCGACTTCCACGCTTCGGCGCGCGGAAAACCGACAATACGCCGCACCGGTTCGTGATCGGCGGACGGAACGTCGAATGCTACTTCAGCCCGAGCGATCATACGACGTCACACATCATCGATGCACTGAGCACCGCGGAACACTCGATTGAAGCGGCCCTCCTGACACTGACCCGTTCGGATATCGCTTCAACGATCCTGGCCGAAAAAAACGCAGGGAGAAAGACCAGGGTCATCGTCGACAACTCCACCGATCAGGGATCACAGGCGACGTACCTGAAGAACAACGGCGTCGATCTCCTGGTCAAACCCGCCAACATCACGGTCCTCTTCCATCACAAATATGGTTTGATCGATGCGGAGAACTACCATTGGCAAGGGACGGTGTTGACCGGTTCTCATAATTGGACCTCTTCGGCGGAAAATTCGAACAACGAAAATCTTCTGGTGGTCCACGATCCCGCCATTGCCAATCAATATCTCCAGGAGTTCGCCGCGCGCTACACGGAATTCGGCGGGACGGATCCGATCACCGTCGGGGTCGCGTCCGGCGGTGACGGTATCCCATCGAGCTTCGCGCTGGAGCAGAATTACCCGAACCCGTTCAATCCGACAACAGTGATCAGGGGACAGTGGACAGGGGACAGTGATGTGCGTCTTCTGGTGTATGACGTCCTTGGGCGAAAAGTCGCCACACTCGCCGACGGCCGCTTCCCGGCAGGGAAGTACACGTTCACGTTTGATGCACGCGGACTGTCCAGTGGAGTCTACTACTATCGACTTCAAGCAGGGAAGTTCACGGCGACTAAAGCGATGCTCCTCGTGAAATAATGAGCGAGGCCCAAGAGCGCAACGGAGAATCCTATGCACGCCAAAACGCTCAATCGACAGATCTTCTTCCTCCTCTTCGTCGTCGCGGGAGCCTGGGCGGTCTCTCCCGCGCAATCCGGCAGCGACTCGCTCGCCGGCCCTCCGCGGGAGAATGGGAAACGGTTGCATGCTCCCGAACTTGTCGAACTCGTCACTCTTGATTCCACCCTCCACCTGGACATCCACTATGCGAGATCGGACAACTTCATGGGCCGACCGATGTACAGCCAGGCGCGGGCGTTTCTGCAAAGGCCCGCAGCACTTGCATTGGTCCGTGTGAATGCCGCCCTGAGACGGAGAGGGTACGGTCTCGCGGTGTTTGACGCGTATCGACCGTGGGAGGTGACAAAGAAGTTCTGGGATGAGACGCCCCCCGCGAAGCGCGGATTCGTCGCCGACCCGCGGAAGGGCTCGATCCACAACCGTGGGTGTGCAATTGACCTGACGCTCTATGATCGCAAGACCGGTCAGGAGGTTCCGATGCCCAGCGGCTACGATGAGTTCAGCCGGCGGGCGTCACCGGCGTACAACGGAGGGACTGCTGTCGAGCGCGCGCATCGGGAGCTGCTCCGCCGCGCCATGGAGGCGGAAGGGTTCACCGTCAACCGTGGGGAGTGGTGGCATTTCGATTTCAAGACATGGGCATCATATCCGATTCTCGACCTGCCGTTTGAACACTTTTCCCAACCTCAACCTCGTTGACCGGCTCGGGCCGAGAGAACCGTCATGACTTCGACACTGTCTGTTCCGGGAAACATGTCGAAGGGGATTGCCTCGTCGAGGGTATAGCCGGATTGGGACCAGCGTGCCACCTCGGACGGAAGGAGATCGATGTTGCAGAAGAGATGCACGACCTTCCGCAGCCGCTTTGAGGCCAGCACCTCGATTGTTCCGGGGGCAGTCCCGTTCCTCGGTGGATCAAGCACGGCCACGTCCGAGGGCCGGCTCTGTCCGAGAAGACTTCCAACGGTCGTCCCATCAATGTCTGTCCGAACAAACCGCGCATTCGTCACGCCGTTCCGCTCCGCATTCCTCTTCGCGTCGAGGACGGAAGCGTGAGACCACTCCGCACCCAGAACCCGCTGTGACAATCCTGCAAGAGAGACAGCGAAGAGCCCGTAGCCGCAATAGAGATCATAGAACGTTTCGCGAGCATTCAGCGCGAGAACGCCTTCCAACTTCCGGACAAGCGCGTCGAGGATCGAGGGGTTCACCTGCGAGAAAGCAAGCGGGTTGAAAAGGAAACTCCTGCCATGGACATGCTCGTAGAGCTGCTCCGGTCCAAACAAACGCCGAAAGACCGGCGCAGCGTCGGGACGTTTCGTCCCGAGATAGAACCGGTCGTCAGCTTCTCCCTCGAAAAGAAAAACGCTCTTCACGGCATCGACAGCGCTCGTCAGGGAGCGTGAGAGCGCGTTTGCCTGCTTGACAACCGGTCCGGAGATCGAGCGGACATTCAGGATCACCGCGTGCTCTTTGAGATTCCCCTTGATGATGACATAGTTCAAAGCTTCGAGCAGCGGTGAGTCGCCCTGCCGGGCCAGTGTCCCGGCGATCTTCGCGAAAATTGCCGCATGGGTCTCCGGTTCGATCAGGCAGTCGAGGACCTGGATCGGAGAAGAACTCCCCCCCTCATCCGGGGTCATCAGCGAAAGGATGTACCCTTGTCTCCGGTGGACTACCTTGCGTTTGCTGACGGCACGGTAGCGACGACCGCGGGGCGATTGGACCAGAGGCTGTAGCGGGATATCCGTGGGGACGGTTGTCTTCCAGAATTCCTGCAAGGCCGCATCTTTCAACACGGCCTCATCCGGGTATCCAAGACGTTACCCATGACATGCCGTGCAGACACGGCCATCCGACGTGCGGCATGCATCGCGGGATAGCCTGAAGTTCTTCGGCCCGTTCGCGATGAACCCCGAAAAAATCGATCGGAACGAGCGAATGTCATGTTCCAGTTTGCGCGGTATGTGCTTATCGGCGGTCATCATGCTGTGCACGGGAGAGGCCTAATATACGCATTTCCGCAATGGCGGACCCTTACGCCGTTCATTGAACTTCGGGCGCAATTTTGATACCTTAAGGCAGAACCTGTTCTTAATGCCCCTACTACCCCACATAGCCGAGCGGTTGCTGGACGTAATCCCGGAGATGTGCTTCGTCGTTTCATCGAAGCAGGTCGTTCTTTACTGCAATGATCGAGCGCGCAAGCTTCTTGCGCTGGACGCTGAGGAACTCGGCACTGTCCGGTTTGATACGCTGCTCGCCCCAGACTCGCCGAGGCCGCGGTTGAAGCTTTCGGCCGCCGGCCCCGAGCCTCCGATGGAAGTCCAGTTCCTGGGAGCGGAGGGAACGATCATCGACGCGATGCTCACCATCGGTCCGCCGGAGGAGCACGACGGCGACCACATGTATGTGTTTGCCCGCGATGTCTCTCTTTCGAAACAGCGGGAGCTCGAACTCCTGCGCTTCTCCAATGTGGTCCACTATACCGTCAACCCCATCCAGATCACGGACAGCCAGGGAGCGATGGTGTATGTCAACCCGGCGTTCGAACGTGCGTCAGGGTACAGCAAGGAAGAACTCATCGGCCGGAACCCGAATATCCTCTCCAGCCGGAAGTACGCGAAGGAATTCTGGCGGCGAATCTGGAAGGTCATCAGTGTCGGGAAAGTTTGGCAGGGGGAAGTGGAAAACCGTCGGAAGAACGGCGAACCTCTCTTTACCCAGCTCCTGATTTCTCCGATCATCGGCAACGATGGTCAGGTGGTCGGATACCTCGGTTCCCACCGCGACATCACCGAGCAGAAGGCCCTCGAGCAGCAATTGATGCATTCACAAAAAATGGAGAGCATCGGGACGCTTGCCGCCGGGATCGCGCATGAAGTTGGCAACCCGCTCGCATCGATATCGTCGATCGTCCAGGTGCTCCAGCGGACGATTCAGGACGACTTCGCCAAGGACAAGCTGGGGCTGGTTGAATCCCAGGTGCACCGGATCACGAAAATCATCCGCGACCTCGTCGACTTTTCGCGCCCGTCCAATTACCAGGTGGTCCCCACCGACATCGTGAAGAATCTCTCCGACGCCGTCGAGATCGTGAAGATGGGGAAGAAAGGGAAGGATGTCACATTCCTGACGCATGTCCGGATGCAGATCCCGTTGCTGTTCCTTGTCCCCGATCAGCTCTCGCAGGTCTTCATCAATATCCTTCTGAATGCCGTCGACGCCCTGCAGGGGAAGAAGGGAACAATCGTTTCGGAAATCGAGCGAGACGAAGAGCTTGTCAGGATCACGATCACGGACGACGGGAAGGGCATTCAGCCGGACCACATCCCGAAGATCTTCGAGCCGTTCTTTACGACGAAACGGGTGGGTGAAGGGACCGGGTTGGGACTGTGGGTCAGCTACGGGATTATGAAAAGTTTTGGCGGGGACATCACTGTGGACAGTGAATGGGGGAAGGGGACGAAGTTCACCATCCTCCTGCCGTTGAATGTCGAAGAGTATCAGAGGCGCAGCGCGTAGAACGCCGCCCGCGAAAGTCGGGCGGCGCCACTCCACACCATCATCAGAGAGACCGGCAGCATGGCGGATTCCGTATTGATCGTTGACGATGAGGAAATTATCCGGGAGTCTCTCTCCTTTGTCCTGTCGAAAGAAGGGTACCGGGTGAAGGAGGCGGCGAACGGTCGCATTGCCGTTGATCTCCTCAAAGAGGAAACGTTCGATCTTGTCCTGACCGACCTTGAGATGCCAGAGATGAAGGGGATCGAGTTGCTGGAGCAGGTCTCGCGGTTTTCTCCGGAAACGCTCGTCGTGATCATCACCGCGTACGGGTCGATTGACACGGCGATCCAGGCGTTGCGCAAGGGCGCGGTCGATTACATCCTCAAGCCGGTGGAATTCGACGAGCTGCTCGTGAAAGTGGGCAGGCTGCTGGAGAACCGGCGGATGAACGTTGAGAACAAGCTGCTCCGCGGGGAGCTGAACCGACGGTTTGATTTCACCAAGATCGTGGGACAGAGTCCTGCGATGCAGCGCGTCTTCGACACGATCAAGAAGGTTGCACAGACGGATGGCACGGTGCTTATCCAGGGCAAGAGCGGGACGGGGAAAGAACTCGTCGCGCGCGCCATCCACTTCAACAGCAAACGGGCACAGAAGCAATTCATCGCCGTGAACTGCGGGGCCGTGGTCGAGAACCTCTTTGAAAGTGAACTCTTCGGGCACAAGCGGGGATCATTTACGGGGGCGACGACGGACAAGGAGGGCTTCTTCAAAGCGGCCGACGGCGGGACGTTGTTCCTCGATGAAGTCAGTGAGATTCCCTATCCGCTGCAGGTGAAACTCCTGCGGTCGATCGAACTCAAAGAAATCACACCGGTGGGGACTGCGCTCCCGATTTCCGTGGACGTCCGGATCATCTCCTCCACGAACAAAAACCTTGCGAAGGAAGTGGAAGCCGGACGATACCGCGAGGATTTGTTTTACCGCTTGAACATTGTCGAGCTCACCTTGCCACCGCTGTCAGAGCGGGCGGACGACCTCCCAATGCTCGTGGAACATTTTGTCCAGAAGTACGCAAAGGAAATGGGGAAGGATGTCCGCGGCGTGGACAACGAGGTGATGAAGAGTCTGCTCGCACATTCCTGGAAGGGCGAGATCCGCGAGCTGGAGAATGTGATCGAGCGCGCGGTGATCTTCGCCGAGTCTTCCCTGATAACGAAAAGTGAATTGCCGGGATTTTTTGAACAGCGGGAAGAGGCGGTGTACGCGTTCGACTCCCGTCGCTCCTTGAAAGAGGCGGTCGACGATTTCGAACGCCAGTATCTCTCGCACGTTCTTCGGTCGAACAACTACAACAAGGAAGCAACTGCGAAGGCGCTGAAGATCTCTCTCTCATCGTTGTACCGGAAGATCGAAGAGTTGACAATACCTTTGCAGGGTTAAGAAATTCCTCTCTGATATTCCCACAAATTGGAATGCTTTTGCGGAATTCCCTCGGCCATTCCCAATTTCTCCCCCTTCAGAGCACACCGCATCTCGACCCATTGGCACGTATCTTGAAAGCGCTAGGAAACGGGTTACCGTTACGGATCGCCGTCGCGCTCTCGTCTTGTGGTGGCTCCTTCACGATCTTGCGAACGCTCCAGGCAAAGCAATTCCATGCGATCTCCGACCGAGGCAAATAGCACAAAAGAACAGATGTCATCGTCCAAAGAAGACGATGGCAAGAGGAAGAGCATCCTTATCTACAGCCCCGATCTGAATTTCTGTTTCAGCCTTTCGATGCTCTTCCAGGATCGCTACACGGTAAGCACGACGACAAATCTCAGCATGCTCGAAACGTTTGTGGCAAACTATGCTGTTGATTTGATCATCATCGACGCCGTGCCTTCTTCGCGCATCATCGAGCGGCTCAACGCTCTTCGGGGGCTTCGGTGCAAACTCCCCATCATCATGCTGTATGTGTACAACGCGAAAGACGTGGCCCTCGACCAGAAAATCCGGGAACATGTTGATTCAGTTTTCTACAAACCCTTCGAGATCAATGCGGTGTCGAAGAGGATCGAAGAACTGTTGCCGGTATAACGACGCGGCTAACCCTGGCCCCGTCTCACAGTCCCCAAGTCCCCCCGTCTCCCGTTTTCCCCCTCTCCCTTCTTGTCATCCGTCTCGCGATGACATGCCCCGCGATTTCCGATATCCGATATCCGATATCAGATATCAGATATCTGATATCTGATGTCTGAATTGTCTCCCCCCCATCTCCCATTCCACCCCTTCTTTCTCACCAGTGCAAATCATAATCTCCATTTTCTCGCACTATTGAGAATGTTTTCGGCCGAATTCTGGATTCTGTGGCGTTTTTCAACAAATTCGCTACAACGTTGTTGGCATATCGTTTGACGATATTGCGCCGGGTCTTGGTCTCTAGTTGCATCCGACGCCGCCCGGCGGGGGAAATTCCGGCCGGGCTCTGCGCCAAGACTGGTTCGAGTGTCCTCTGATCTGGTGGGTGGAAGAATGTTCACGAGTCATCACGCGCGTGGTATCTTCAGAGGGGCGTTTATCGGGCTCCTTCTGTTGAGTGCTCACGCCGTTCGTGCCCAAAGTGCAGCCGATTGCCTGGTCTGTCATGGCGAGCCATCACTGACCATGGAAAAGCATGGCAAGACAGTTTCGCTGTATGTGGACCCCAAGAAATTCGCTTCATCGGTGCATGGCGGTACGGAATGCGTTACCTGTCATGTCGGCTTCAACCCCTCCGATCTTCCGCACGCAAAGAACATCAAGCCGGTCGATTGCCAATCCTGTCACACCGACAAGCAGTCTGAAGGATACCATAGAAGCGTTCACGCACAGATCAAGCATGGGAGGCCGATCGCATCGTGCGCTGATTGTCATACGACACATGCGATCCGGAAGGTCTCCGATGCCCCCGCCGCGGAACGCAAGGCTTTTGCCGAGGCGACCTGTGCGCATTGTCATCCGGCTGTCGATTCGATCTATCGAACCTCCGCTCACGGCGAAGCGATCACCGCAGGAGTAACGGGGGCTCCGACCTGCATTGATTGCCACCAGGGACACGCCATCCTTGCGCCGTCCGACACGCTCTCCGCGACCAATCGCCGCAACGTCGCGTCCATGTGCCTGAAATGTCACCGGGACAATCCCGACGTCGAATCGAAGGTCGGACCATCGGCGAGCTTCGTCGCGAGTTACGAAAACAGTGTGCACGCGCTTGCCTTTAAGCACGGAAATGAATCGGCCGCAACGTGCATCGACTGTCACGGTTCGCACGGTCTTTTGAAGGGGTCGGACCCGGCGTCGAGCGTCTCGCGAAGGAACATTGCAGCAACCTGTGCCACCTGTCACGCGGATGTTGCGGAAGAATACGCCTCGAGCATCCATGGGACGTCGTTCGCCAAAGGGGTCACCGCCGCCGCCACGTGCACCGACTGTCATGGTGAACACAATATCCTTTCCCCCAAGGACGACAAATCACCGGTATCCGCGAAGAATGTTTCCACGCAGGTTTGTTCGCCCTGTCACGCATCGGTCCGGCTCACCACGAAGTACGGACTTGCAACAGATCGGTTCAAGAGTTTTGCGGACAGTTACCACGGCCTTGCGAACGAGGCCGGCTCCGTTGTGGTCGCAAACTGCGCGAGCTGCCACGGTGTCCACAATATCAAACCGTCGACAGATTCGACCTCCATGATCTATCCCGGCAATCTGGTCAAAACGTGCGGCAAGTGTCACCCCGGGGCAAACACGAATTTCACAAAGGGGGCGGTCCACGTCATCGCCTCGGACCAAAACGAATCCGTTCTCTACTTTGTCTCGTCGACCTACATTGTCCTGATTATCGTGACGATCGGAGGGATGTTCCTGCACAATGCGCTGGACTTTCTCCGCAAATCAAAGCATACACTCGCCGTCCGGCGCGGCGCGATTCCGCAGGATCCCATCCCGCACCGGTTATACCTTCGCATGTCGCTGAACGAGCGGCTCCAGCACGGAACACTGCTCCTCAGCTTTGCCGCGCTGGTGACGACCGGCTTCGCGCTTCGCTTTCCCGATGCATGGTGGGTGGTCCCCCTGAGAAACATCAGCCCGCTGATGTTTGACATCCGCGGCATTGCGCACCGTGTTGCGGCGGTCGTCATGGTTGCCGGGAGCCTCTATCACCTGTACTATATCCTGTATACACCAAGAGGGAAGCAACTTCTTCACGATTTGCTGCCCGTGCCGCAAGACCTGCGCGATGCGCTGGGAATCCTCCTCTACAATCTCGGCATCCGGTCAGGCAAGCCGAAGCTCGGACGGTTCAGCTACGTCGAGAAATCCGAATACTGGGCCCTGGTGTGGGGGACGATCGTGATGGCGATAACGGGGACCATCCTCTGGTTTGACAACACCTTCCTCGGCCTGCTGACGAAACTCTGGTGGGATGTCGCGCGCACGATCCACTATTACGAAGCCTGGCTCGCAACGCTGGCCATCATCGTGTGGCATTTCTATTTTGTGATACTCAACCCTGACAGTTATCCGATCAACCTGGCATTCTGGAAAGGGACGATCACCGGAAGGGAAATGCTGGACGAGCATCCGCTGGAACTGGAAGAAATCGAAGCACGTGAGAAGGCCCAGGAGTTGGCGGAAAAAGCTGAGGATTCAAAAGAATGAGTAGGTTTGACCCGCCGGGAACCGGAGGGCAATTGCGAGATTTGTAGTGGCATCTGTCATCGACGGTTGGTAAATTGGCGCATTCGTTCACCACTGGCCCGGGGGAAAAGGAAGAGGTCCCAGTCCTTCGCGATCGGGCAGCACTGCCGACCGAAGACCAGCGCTCTTGACTCCTGCCGCTTTCCGAACGAGCCATTGTTCATGTTGATCGATACAAAGGAGAAACGCACTATGCGAACCCTCAGTGTTGTCCTGGTTCTCGGTGGTCTTGCGCTGTTTGTTTCAGGTCATGCCTCGGCGGAAAACAAGTACGTCGGAGTGAAGAAGTGCGCGATGTGCCATAAAGCGGCGAACCTCGGTGCGGCGTACACCATATGGGAGAAGACCGCGCACGCCCAGGGCTTCATGGTGTTGAAGAGCAAGGCTGCTGACGACATCGCAAAGAAAAAGGGTCTGAAGACCGCCGCGGCAGAGAGCCCGGAATGTCTGAAGTGCCATGTGACCGGTGCTGGAACCGCTCCCGGCGTTGTGAAAGAGGAAGGGGTCACCTGCGAAGCCTGTCATGGCGCTGCCGAGAAGTATCTCATGATCCACAACAAGAAGGACGAGGCCTCGAAGGCGAAAGCGAAGGAAGCGGGCTTTGTCATGGACGCCCAGAACGGCAAATTGTGCGAAGGCTGCCACAACGCACAGAGCCCGACGTTCAAGGGTTTCAAGTTCGCGGAATCGTGGGCCAAGATCAAACACGAGATGCCCAAGAAGTAATCGCACACCTGTGCTGACGAACGGACGGCGGACCGTCCGCGAGCGAACGGTCCGCCGGCATTGTCCCGCAACAGCTAGATCGATCACTCCTTCCGGTCGCACTCGGCAGTGCTCTCCCAGGATATGCTATGAAACGTAGACTTCCCGATTCCTTTTACAATCCGCTCAGTATCGGCGGTGCGACGCTATCGGGTATTTCCTTCTTCACCATCGTCTTCCTCACCCTTGTGGATTTGTTCCAGAACAGACCGCCGGCGTACATCGGGATCATTTCCTATGTCGTGCTTCCCATCCCGCTGCTGTTCGGATTGTGTGTCGCCGTCTTCGGGATCTTCCGCGAACGCCGTCGGATCCACCGGGGGATGCCCGCCAGCAGATTGCAGTACCACCTGGATTTGACTTCTCCGAGTCACCGGAGCGCCGTGTTGTTCATTGGCTCGACCACGGTGATTCTTCTCCTGTTCACCGCGTATGGAAGCTACCGGACATTCGAGTGGACGGAATCGGTCAGCTTCTGCGGCACGACATGCCACCAGGTCATGGAGCCGGAATTCACGGCATATCAAAATTCTCCCCACGCGCGCGTAAAGTGCGTGGATTGTCACGTCGGGTCAGGCGCCAGCTGGTACGTGCGCTCCAAACTTTCCGGAGCATACCAGGTCTACGCGGTCCTGGCAAACGTCTATCCGCGGCCGATCCCGACCCCAATTCATAACCTTCGCCCCGCACAGGAAACCTGTGAGCAGTGCCACTGGCCTTCCCATTTCTCGGGCGAAAAAGAGGTCATCAACACGTATTTCCGGTCGGACGACAAGAACACCCGCTGGACGATCGCTCTCCTGATGAAGATCGGCGGAGGAAATTCGGACCGGGGCCCGGGCACCGGGATCCACTGGCACATGAACATCGCCAATGAGATCACGTTTGCGTCCACCGACTCGCTGCGCCAGAATATTCCCTGGGTTCGGCTCCGAAACCGTACAACCGGGGAAGTGACGGACTATGTTGCCAAGGACTCTAACGTCACGAAAGAAGAAATCGAGAATTTACCGCACAACAGGATGGACTGCATCGATTGCCACAACCGGCCGTCGCATATCTACCGGCCGCCCGTGCGCATCGTGGACCAGCTCCTGGCGTCGAACCGCATCAGCCCTGCGATCCCGGGAATCCGCGCGATCGCCGTCAATGCGCTGGTCTCCCCGTTCACTACCGCGGAGGCGGCGACCGACAGCATCCCGATCATCGTCCGCTCAGCGCTGACTGACAAGTTCGGGTCGATTCCCGACAGCCTGCAGCCGCTTGTCTCCACTGCAACGTCCGCGCTCGTCGACGAGTACCACCGGAACTTCTTCCCCTACATGCACGTCAGCTGGAAAATGTATCCGAACAACATCGGGCACATGACGGACCTGGGGTGTTTCCGGTGTCACGACGGTAATCACATCAGTGCCTCGGGGAAAGTGATCCCGAAGGATTGCAATACCTGTCATACCATCCTGTATCAGGGAAGCGACCCCGTTCCGACAACGATGTCCTTCCAGGGCGTGGCATTCCAGCACCCGGAAGATGTCGGCGATGCGTGGAAGACCACGAGCTGCAAAGAGTGCCATACCGGAGAATAGTCGGAACATTCACCGCCGGTCTACGGCAATCCGAATCCATATCGAACCTCTTATCCTCCAACGCCTATGAAATCATTGCTTCGGTCTCTTCACGTCACACGGGATGTCGGGCTCGGGTTCCTGGTTGCGGCCGCCGTCCTTGCTCCGTGGCCCCTCTTCGCCCAGCAGGTCAGCGGGCGGTTCATCACATCGTTTGACACATGGGAGAAGTTCGACACGATCGGCGTCTCCCATAAGGTCCTTCGGGGATTTCAGTCCGCGATTCTTGACATCGGCCAGGGCAACGTCAGCATTCACACCAACATGCAGGCGGCGACGACCGTTTCCGATGTCGTAACGGACGAATCCGACTACCGGCTGTACAATCTCTACGTCAAGGTGAAGGACATTGCCGACCTGGCGGATGTTTCGCTCGGGCGCATGCCGTACTTCTACGGCGTGGGGATGGGGACGGTCGACGGCGGCATTGTGTCGATGCACACCAAGGATCGTTTCTACCGCGTGACCCTCTACGGCGGTGTGACGCCCCCGACGGATTTCGGCGTCCACAGCATCGGGACGACGAAGGACAAGTTTGCTGTCGGCGGACAGGTCCTGTTCAACCCGCTTCCCGATTTGCGCGGCGGTGTCAGCTACGTCAACCGGCGCCAGCCTCTTCCGTCGTACTACGCTCTCCGGGCAAATCCCCAGACGCTCGATGGGTCCACGGTGCTCATCGTGCCGGACCCCGAGAAAGAGCAAATGGGCGGTGTCGACCTCACCTACACGAAGAGCTGCGTGAGTGCCTACGGCCGGTACGACTACAACTTTGAATTGAGCAAGACGCAGTACGGTCAGATCGGACTCCGATACACGGTGAATCCCGAAGTCCAGGTAACGTTGTACGCGACGCGCCGCGAGCCGAATGTTCCGGTCGGGTCGTTCTTCTCGCAATTCACGCTGAAGGGCGTGTCCGAGGTCGAGGGTGGCGCGGACTATTTCGTTCTTCCCGGTCTCCGGACGTTCCTTCGCGGTGCCTATGTCGCATACGACGGCGAGAACAGTTTTCGGTACAGTGCCGGTATCGGGCGCGAAGATGTGCAGCTCGTTGTGCGGGGGAACACCGGCTATGCCGGAGAATTGGCGTCGATATCGCTGCAGGGCGCCCACGCGTTTTTCGACAATCATGTCGTCCCCAACGCGGGGATCTCGTATATGAGCTACAAAGTCGACGCGGAGGCCCCCCGGTATAACGCCACCTCGGCGGTCCTCGGTGCAACGCTCCGTCCCGTCAGTTCGGTCTCCCTGGACATCCAGGGACAGTGGATCAACAATTTTATCATGAAGAGCGACTTCCGGTTCGTCGGAAGACTCCATTTCTGGTTCTCCGATCATCTGAATCTCTTCGAGTAAGGTGCGCCCCATGAAACGCAGGTCACTCATCTTCGTGTTCTTCTCGGTGTTGCTCGTGAGCGCGGCCGTCTTCCTGCGGCCCCCAACGCTTCCTGCGCGCGGTGTGCAGGGTGCGGCACCCGTGGAAGAAAAGCCGATCGTGAAGTTCAACCATCAATTCCACATCACCGAGGCTTCGCTCGCCTGCGTCGACTGTCATCCGGCAGCGGCGAAAAGTGCGGCCTCGAGCGAGAACCTTCATCCCACCCACGACCAGTGTCAGCAGTGTCATGGCGACCAGCTTGCGAATACCTGCGGGTACTGCCATTTGACCCCTGACAGCATCGAGGCACGCACGGTACCGGTCCGGGAGCTGCAATTTTCGCACGCGAAGCATCTGGCGATGGACAGCGTCCAGTGTCTGACCTGCCATGCCGATATCGCGGAAGACACGAGCTCGACCCAGACCAGCCTCCCGGCAATGGCCTCGTGCACAACATGCCATGATAATTCGAAGGCGCCGAGCTGGTGCGAGTCGTGCCATCGGAATCTTGCCCAGCTTCTGCCGCCGGACCACCTCCGTTCGGATTTCCGAAGAGTGCACGGGGAATTTGTCCGTCTCGGGTCGCTGAATGTCGATTGCCAGACGTGCCACAAGGAAGAATTCTGCCAGGAATGCCACAGTCCGGTGGACCTCAAAGCGTTCGGTCTCAAGGACCTCAATGCGGATCCCCGTCCGCGGACATCGCCGAAGGACCAGCCTGCGCAGACGACGCTCCAGCGGGTTCACGATCTGAACTATCGCCTGACCCACGGCATCGATGCCCGCGCGCGCGCGGCGGATTGTGCAACATGTCATGACACCCAGGAATTCTGCGTGACCTGTCACCAGGCAGGTGGAAACATCAATCAGTTCAAATTCAAACCGCCGTCCCACAACGTTCCGGGCTTCACAACGCTGGGCAAAGGCTCGGGCGGCGGCGTGCATGCGGAAGAGGCGCGACGCGACATGGAAAGCTGTGTCGGTTGCCACGACGTCCCAGGGCAGGACCCGATCTGTCTGACATGTCACAATGCCGACGGCTCGGTGCGCTAACTCACGAAAATCCTTCTTCATACGTCAAGAGTCTTCGTCATGAGAATCCATGGTACAGTACTCGCGGTCCTTCCCCTCGCCGGGGTCCTCGTGTTCTACGGCTGTTCAGAGCTCAGCACCCCCGGCCCGAACCCGGTAACACCGGGATCGCTCGTCCATCCGACCGGGTGGAATGACAGCACGGGTTACGGCGCGACGCACGGAGCCGCTCTCCAGAAAGTGAACTGGGACGCATCCGCATGCAAGTCCTGTCATGGGGGAATCTATGGCGGGGGGAGCAGCGGCGTGTCCTGCTATACCTGCCATCCGGCATCGCCGCACGATGTAAAATTCGGCAGCGCACCCAACGGGCATGGACTGTACCTCAAGGCGGAACACTATGTATCGACCGAGTGCAAGCTGTGCCACGGCCAGTCGTATTCCGGCGGGGACGTGAACATTTCGTGCTATACATGTCACGGTGCCTTCCCCCACGAGACGCAGTTTGCCCCATCCGCCGGCGGACATATGTCCTACCTTCGGGCAAAGGGGTACAACACCACGGAATGCCAGCAGTGCCACGGAACGGACTACACCGGGGGCGCGGTAAGTGTCGCCTGCTTCACCTGCCACAATGCCTACCCACACTCCGCGAAATTCGTCCAGCCGTCGGGAAATCATGTCGCATATTTCCAGGCGAACGGTTATCCTCTGCAACAATGCCAGGATTGCCACGGCTCTGACTACACCGGTGGGATAAGCAGCATCTCCTGCTCGGGCGGACAGTGTCATGCGACTGCGGCCGGAGTCGCGAAATCTCCGGAAGCCTGCAACACCTGCCACGGCGACTTCCGCGCGGCTTCAAACGATGTTGCGTCGTGGGCACCGCCGTCCACGATCAAGGGAGACACGTCTACAACATCAGCAGGGGTAGGAGCTCACCAACTCCATCTCCGCGGAAAGGGATTGACAAGCTCGTTCGCAATCCCGTGTAACGGTTGCCATACAGTGCCGTCAACGGTGTCTGCTCCCGGGCATCTCGACACCCCTGGTCCGGCCCGGGTTGTGATCACGTTGGCACTTGCATCGACACCGAGCGGAGGACAGACGCCGTCGCCATCGTACGATCCCGCAACGCAGAAGTGCTCCAGCACGTATTGCCACGGCGCCTGGCGATTGCAGCGTTCGACTTCGTCGTTCGACGCTTCGTTTTATTCGGATTCCGTCATGGTCGGCGCGTTTGCATCGCCGAAATGGACGGGCGGAGCGGTGGAGGCAGCGTGCGGTACATGCCATGATCTGCCGCCGAAAGGACATGCGCCATATCCGATTACACAGTGCTACGCCTGCCACTCCGGAGTCGTTGATGCCAGCGGGAAGATCATCGACAAGACGAAGCATATGAATGGCTTGATTGACATCTATGGACAGGAGCTTCCCATGAGATAATGCGGGCCCTGGCTCGCAGCTCCCCCGAACCCCTCGTGACCCCCGCGTCAACCGGTCTCACGAGGGGTTTCCTATGCTTGGCCGGAATGCCTGCATTTTCATCGCGAACCACGCGGGGGCAGGAAACATGCCGGACCTCCCGGTTCTGCCGGAATCCCCTGGTGCGGACTTTCGAAAAGTGCGAAGTCATTCTCAGGGATTGGAAGCTTTTTCTCCATCCATTGACGAAATTTGCGGGAATTGCCCTCTATTCGATTTAAACCCAATGCCCGAAAACGGTCCAATGGCACACATCTTGACTCTACCCAAGCGGCTTCATTCCAGCTGGAGGTGTGATGACTGTTCTTGGACATTGGATGATCGTTCTTGCATTTGCGGTGAGTACGGTCTCTATTCTTGGCTATTGGGTCGAATCGACCGGCGCCCGGTTGCGGTTTCTTAATCCGGTCCTCCCCACCTATTTCGCTGCTCTCTTTGTCATCCTGGCCTCCGCTGTTCTGATCTTCCAGCTGACGTCCCATGATTTCTCCAATGGGTACGTTTTCAGCTACAGCGATCGATCGCTCCCGCTCTTCTACCTTCTGTCCTCGTTCTATGCCGGACAGGAGGGGAGCTTCCTTTTCTGGGCCCTCTGTTCGAGCGTCATTGCCCTGCTCCTTTTCCGATCGCTGCGCGGGTCTCCGCTCCGTTCATCGGTGATGGCGATCTTCATGACAGTCCAGGCAGCGCTCCTCCTCTTGGTTCTGGTGAAGTCTCCGTTCCGGACATTGTGGGAGATGTTTCCGGACGCGATCGCAGACAGGGTCCCGGTCGACGGACACGGGTTGAATCCGCTCCTCCAGAATTTCTGGATGGTCATCCATCCTCCCGTTCTTTTCCTCGGGTTTGCGGGGATGGCCGCTCCGTTCAGCCTCGCACTTGCCGGCTTGGTGAAAGGTGATCCCAAGGCATTGCTCCAACGGGGGTTGCCATTTATTCTCTCGGCCTCGCTTGTGCTCGGTCTCGGGATCATGCTCGGCGCCTACTGGGCATACGGCGTTCTGGGCTGGGGGGGGTACTGGGGTTGGGACCCGGTGGAAAATTCCTCTCTCGTTCCATGGTTGACAAGCGTCGCCCTTGTGCACACGGTGATCGCGCAACAACGCACCGGGAAGTACGCGAGGACGAACTTTGCCCTTGCCCTGGTCACGTTTTTGCTGGTCGTCTATAGCACCTTCCTGACGCGGAGCGGGATTCTCGGCGACGCATCCGTCCACGCCTTTTCCGATCCCGGCGCGGCGATGTACTGGATGCTCCTCTGCCTTCTTGGCGTGATCGTTATCGTGAGCCTCCTCGCCCTCGGGCGGCGATGGAAGGAATTCCGTCCTGAGGAATCCGGGTCGTCGGTGTTCACTCGTGAATCCGCTCTCGGCTATGGCGCGATCGTCCTCATTCTCACCGCAGCCGTCGTTCTGTTCGGGACGAGCCTCCCGATCTTTTCGACGACCCGCGTGGAGCCGGCGTTCTACGATTCTTCGAATCTTCCCCTCGCAATCGTCATGGTGTTGCTTATCGGACTCTCGTTGCTTGTGCAGTGGCAATACCAGGAGGGCATGGATCTCGTCCGCCGGTCTCTCCGGTCGCTTACGATCAGCATCGTTGCCGGGATCGGCTTCTTCCTCGCCGGGGTCCATGAGGTCCGTTTTCTTCTGTTATGCATCGCAGCAGTGTTCGCGCTCATCGTCAACGTCGAAATCGGCATCGGCGTCGCGAAAGGGAATTGGCGATTCCTCGGGGGAAAGATCGCACACATCGGTCTCGCCCTCTTTCTGATCGGCGTCGTGACAACCGGGCGCTATGCAACGTCGGAACGCATCGTTCTTCCGCTCGGTGTGCCGCAGCACGCGCTCGGGCGGACGTTGACCTATCTCGGCGATCGGGTGCGGCCGGACGGAAAAACAGCGTTCAGCGTCCGTGTCGACGAGGGACAAGGCCATGTGATGCTTGAACCTGTGATGTTCGATGCGGGCCAGCAGGGCGTGATGAAGAATCCCGACATCGCGTCATCGCTCACGCGGGATTTCTATCTCTCCCCTCTTTCCTACGAACAAGCGGAAGATCCGTCGGAATCCTATACCCTCATGAAGGGACAAAGCGTAACGGCGGGCGCAGTGGCGATCCGGTTCGTCAAGTTCCAGATGAAGGGCGAGCACAACGCGATGGGCCGGACACAAGACGGGGGAGTAACCGTCGGGGCCGTTCTTTCGCTTGAGCGCGGATCCGATCATGAAACAATCATTCCGACGGCGGTTGTCCGCCAAGGGAAGAGCCCGGAGTTCTCGCAGGAACACTCCGTGCTCCTGGGCAGCAGCCTGCAACTTTCCGGCATGGACATCGGGAACGAGGGGTCCGCCGCGATCAACCTTGTTGTGGGCCGTTCAAGCCCGGCGACCTCCTCCGGTGTTCTCGTGGTCGAAGCAAGTATCAAACCGTTTATCATCCTTTTGTGGTGCGGTACAATCGTAATGTTCTCCGGGTTCGCCATCGCGATGGTGAAACGGACGAAGGAGGTTCCTCGATGACGGAAAAACAGACGCCCCGGAAACTGCCGAAAAACGCTCCGGGGAGATTTTACACAACGGAGAATTGCGACGGATGCGCTTACTGCGCATCGATTGCTCCGGATAACTTTGACTATGAAAAATCGACCAACCAGTATTTTGTCTCGCATCAACCGCGCAGTGAATCCGAAGACGAGCTCGTCTGCGAAGCTTCTGATGACTGTCCGCTTGATGCCATCCAGGTCGACCGTCACCTTGCGGGTGTTGTCAGCGGAGGAGTAATATGAAAGTCAGTTTCGATGGTATGGAAATGAACGTTGACGGTCCTCCGGCGGGCGACCGGGAGGGGGCCGGGCCGGGAGCGACAGTGCTCCGGCCGAACGAATCAGAGTTTCCAGCGACCGGGTCGCAAATCGATCAGATGCTGTTTCTCCTGCGCTATGCGATTCTGGCCCCATCGACCCACAACACCCAGCCCTGGAGATTCAAACCCACACCGGAGGGAATTGAAGTGTACGGCGATTATCGACGCCGTCTCCCCGTCGTGGACCCGGGAAACCGGGAGCTCCTCATGAGCGTTGGCGGCGCCGTATTCAACCTTCGCATGGCCGCGTCGCATTTCCACCTCCCGTGTTCGGTGGAATACAACCTGAGCGGCGACAGCGAGCGCCCGCTCGTGATGGTGCGTATTGGCCAGGTCGATCCCCATCTCCGCCCCGACCCGGTCTTTGAACTCCTCTTTCCCTCCATTGTCGAGCGTCACACGAACCGCAACCCGTTCCTTCTTTCCCGTGTCGCTACGTCAGTGTTGCATCGCCTGTCGCTCTGCTCGGAAGGGACGAACGCATCCCTGGTGATCTCCACCGACGGTGCGATGAACGAAAAAATCGGAGAGATGGTCGTCGATGCCTCGATTCATCAATGGTCGGATGTCGAGTTCCGGAAGGATGTTGCCGAATGGATCGCCGGTGATGCGACAGTGCGCTGGGATGGCATTCCTGCGGCTGCCTATGGATGGACAGGTCCCATTGCGTCGCTGGGTTCGTATGCGGCGAAGACGATCGACCAGGGACGGCTGCGTGCGGCGCGTGACCGCAACCTGTGCGTGGAGGCGCCCGGACTGATTGTCATTGCGGGCGAGGATGCGACACAGTACTGGCTGCAGACCGGGGAAGTCCATCAACGGCTCTGCCTCACGATCATCCGGGAAGGACTCCAGTACAGCTATTTCAACATGCCCGTGCAGATTCCCGAGCTCCGTTCCCACCTGAAGGCGATCCTCGGATGCCAGCAGTGGCCGCAGCTCATTCTCCGCGTCGGCTACTGTCTCACGCCGCCCGCGCCGACTCCACGACGTCCGATCGAAGACGTCATGATGTGAACCCCTCCACGAGATCTTTATGGCGAGCGAACCGGGAAACAAACAGCAAAATGATGAGAGCAAGTACTCCGCCGAGACACGGCTGATCTACGGGAAGATGGACGATCCCCGCTGGGATTACAGCCATCATCTTGCTTCCGCCGATCTCCTCTTCGGCCACGTACCGGCTCGACACCGCTCAACGCGGCGCTCAGGGCTTCATGGAATTCGCCCACTCGAGTGCCGAGGTCAAGGTCACCAGCCGCGCACCCATTTACATTTATGACCGCCTGGGAGAACCCAACAAAGACATGCTGGAGGAGAACCTGGCGGGCGCCGAATGCGGCGATATCGCCGTCTCCTTTGCCAGCGGGATGGCAGCCATCTCCGGCGTCCTCGGCATCCTGACCGGGACCGGGAGCGAAATTGTCGCCGACAAAATGCTGTACGGCTGCACCTACTCGTTGCTGACCAACTGGTATCCGCGCCTGAAGATCTCGACGACGTTTGTGGATTTCGGCAATCTGGATGAAGTCCGGGCGGCCATCACCCCGCGGACGCGCGTTCTCTATACGGAATCGCCGGTGAACCCCACGCTGCGGCTCGTGGACCTCAGCGCCGTCGCTGCGATGACGGCGGACATCAACAGGCAGCGCGGAAAGGACGACCGCCTGTTCACGGTCGTCGACAGCACATTTGCCTCGCCCTTTTGCCAGCGGCCGATCACACTCGGCATTGACTTTGTCGTGCATTCTCTGACGAAAGCGATCGGCGGGTTCGGGACGGATATCGGGGGCGTTGTTATCGGTCCGCAGTGGAGCAAGGACATGCTCATGCTGTTCCGGAAAGACTTCGGCGGGGTGCTGTCCGCAAAAAGCGCCTGGCCGGTCCTGGTCCAGGGTCTTCCTTCCCTGCCTGTCCGGATGCGCCAGATGCAGCAAAGCGCACTGAAGGTCGCCGAATTCCTGACGACATGCGAAGATGTCGGGACCGTCCGCTACCCCGGTCTCCCCGATTTCCCGCAACGCGATCTTGCGATGCGCCAGATGGTGGACTTCGACGGCAAGTTCGCGCCGGGGTGCATGGTCTATTTCATCATGCGCGGCAAGACCCCCGAGGAATCGCTCAGCCGAGCGGAACATTTTATTAACTCCATTGCCAAGAGCTCGTATTGCATCACGCTTGCAGTGAGCCTGGGAAACATCCGGACATTGATCGAACATCCCGGGTCCATGACGCATTCCGCCATTCCAGGGGGCGAGCAGATTGCCAAAGGACTTGATCCCGGAGGCATCCGTCTCTCGATCGGACTGGAACGACCGGAAGATATCATCCATGATCTCCAGGCGTCGTTCGCGATCACCCACTGAACACTCGACAGGATCTTCATGCTCTACAACCGAATCTCAGAAACCGTCAAAAAGAAATTCGACTGGAAATTCGTTTCTCCCGCAGAAGCAGTGTCCGCCATCAAGTCCGGGGACAGTGTCTATATCCACCCCGGCTGCGCCGTCCCGCAGGTCCTTGTCGATGCCATGGTCTCCCGCTACGAAGAGTTGCATAACGTCGACGTGTGTCATCTTCTCGGTGTCGGTGAAGCGGCGTATGTCCGGCCGGAAATGGAGGGCCATTTCCGCCACAATGCGTTCTTCATCGGGAAGAATGTCCGGAAGGCGGTCTGCGAAGGCAGGGCCGATTTCACCCCCATCTTCTTGTCCGAGATCCCTGACCTTCTCTACAGCCGGCGGTACCCCATTGATGTCGCGTTGATTCAGGTCTCGCCGCCCGATGAGCACGGGTATTGCAGTTTCGGCGTCGGGGTCGAGTGCACCAAGGCGGCGACAGAAGTCGCGCGGATCGTAATCGCCCAGGTCAATCCGAACAATCCGCGGACCCTTGGCGACTGCTTTATCCACGTGAGCAAACTCGACTACTGTGTCGAAGTGAATGAGCCGCTCCAGGAGCTTCCCCAGGTCGAGGGGGAGGAGACGCCGGAGGAACACGAAGTCTACCGGCGTATCGGTGCGCACGTGGCGGGGCTGGTCGAAGACGGCTCGACACTCCAGCTGGGGATCGGCCGCATTCCCGACTCGGTCGTCAAATTCCTGGAAGACCGGAAACACCTTGGGGTCCACTCAGAAATGGTGTCGGACGGCATCATTCCTCTCGTCGAGAAGGGCGTTATCACCTGTCAGCAAAAGACGCTTCTTCCGGGAAAAATCGTGACCTCCTTCGTTCTCGGGTCCCATGCGCTCTTCGATTTTGTCGACAACAACCCTGCGATGGAATTCCGGCCGACACAGTTTACCAACGACCCCTTCACGATTGCGCGCAACAGGAAAATGGTGGCGATCAATTCCGCCATCGAGATTGACCTGACGGGGCAGATTGTCGCCGACTCGATGGGATATAACTTCTTCAGCGGTTTCGGTGGCCAGGTGGACTTCATCCGTGGCGCGGCCAAGTCGGAGGGCGGGAAACCGATCATCGCTCTCCCGTCAACGGCGAAAGGCGGATCGATTTCGAGGATTGTCCCCCGGATCCGTGAGGGCGCCGGGGTGACGACGACGCGTGGAGATGTGCACTACGTCGCCACAGAATTCGGTGTCGTCAACCTGCACGGGATGACCGTGAAGAAACGCACTGAATTGTTGATCAGCATCGCTCATCCGAAATTCCGCGATGAACTCGAATCGTTCGCGCGGGAGCGTCATTATTTGTAAGGAGGTCCTGATGATACATGGAAATGTTACGTTCGAAATCGAAAATTGCAAAGGATGTGAACTGTGCATTGCCGCGTGCCCGCAGGAGAGCCTTGCGCTGTCGCCGCGGATCAATGGACAGGGGTATCATTACGCGGTTCTGGTGAAGGACAATTGCACCGGTTGCATCAATTGTGCGCTGGTGTGTCCCGATGCCGTCATCACCGTCTATCGCGAAAGCAAAAAGAAGCAACGGGTCCCGGTCGCGCAAATCAGCAAGGTTGCGAACGATATCAGCCTGACCATCAATTCTTCAGAGCAGTAAGACGGACTGTCGTGCTTGCTCCGTCACTATTATGAAAGGGACACTCGTGTCTGACCTTCAGATTATGAAAGGCAATGAAGCACTCGCCGAGGCAGTGATCCGCGCCGGGTGCAAGGGATATTTCGGTTATCCCATTACGCCGCAATCGGAGATCCTGGAATATCTTGCTGATGAGGGAAGGCAGAGGGGAATGATCGTCCTCCAGGCGGAAAGTGAGGTTGCGTCCATCAATATGGTGTACGGCGCCGCGGGAGCAGGGGAGAGAGTGATGACGTCCTCCTCGAGCCCGGGGATCAGCCTGATGCAGGAGGGAATCTCTTACATCGCCTGCGCCGAACTTCCCTGCCTCATTGTTAATGTGAACCGCGGCGGACCGGGACTCGGGACGATCCAACCGTCTCAGGGCGACTATTTCCAGGCCGTCAAGGGGGGAGGGCACGGTGACTATCATCTTCTCGTCCTGGCACCCGTCGAGCGTGCAGGAAATGGCCGACTTCGTATTCCGTGCGTTCGATCTGGCCGACAAATGGCGGAATCCCGTCATGATCCTTGCCGATGGCGCCCTCGGGCAAATGATGGAACGCGTGACATTTCCGGCATACGATCCGCGGGAGCACATCGTTCCGAAGCCCTGGGCAACCACGGGAAAGACCCCGGACCGGCCGCGCAATATCATCACGTCGCTCCACATCGAGCCGGAGAAAATGGAGCAGATCAATCTCCGCCTGCAGCAAAAATACCGGCGCATGGCGGAAGAAGAAACCCGGTGGGAAGAAGTTCAGACCGATGACGCCGAATGGATCATCGTCGCCTACGGCATGGCGGCACGGATCGGTCATCGCGCAGTCGAGCTGGCGCGTGAAGAGGGAATCAAAGCCGGCCTCCTGAGGCCGATCACGCTGTTCCCGTATCCCTCCAAGGTCGTCGCAGGCCTTGCACGCCGTGTCCAGGGATTTCTTACCGTCGAGATGAATTCCGGACAGATGGTGGAAGATGTCCGGCTGGCGGTGAACGGCAAGGTCCCCGTGTCATTCTACGGGCGCATGGGAGGCGTCATCCCCTCTCCCGAGGAAGTCGTCGTCGCACTACAACGGACGATCGCCACGACTGTCAATCAACCTGCGGAGGCCTGCTGATATGGAACCAACCCTTGTTGAACAGGCAACCGGAGAGCTCGAAGTTGTGTATCGACGCCCTTCAACACTGACCGATACCCGGCTGCACTACTGTCCCGGCTGCGGGCATGGCGTCGTCCACAGAGTTCTGATGGAAGTCGTCGAAGAAATGGGGATCCAGCAGGAGACGATCGGTGTTGCGCCGGTCGGATGCTCGGTCTTCGCCTACAACTACCTCGACATCGACATGCAGGAGGCCGCACACGGTCGCGCGTCCGCCGTTGCGACGGCGATCAAGCGCGTTCTCCCATCGAAGATGGTGTTCTCGTACCAGGGTGACGGCGATCTCGCGGCGATCGGGACTGCCGAAACCATCCATACGTGCAACCGCGGCGAAAACATCCTCATCGTGTTCATCAACAATGCGATCTACGGGATGACGGGCGGACAAATGGCCCCCACCACGCTGCTCGGGATGAAAACAACGACTTCGCCGACCGGGCGCAACGTTGAGACGGCCGGGTTCCCGATCAAGATGGCTGATATCGTGGCGCAACTTCCGGGGACGTACTACGTGACGCGGACGTCGGTCCACAGCGCGACCGCTGTCCGTCATTTGAAGAAGGCGGTCACCCGGTCATTCCAATTTCAGAAAGAACACCGGGGCACGTGCTTCATCGAAGTCGTTTCGAACTGTCCCTCCGGGTGGAAGATGACTCCGCTTCAGTCGAACAAGTGGATGGAAGAAAACATGTTCCCGCTGTATCCCCCGGGGGATATCAAAGCTCCCAAGTAGCACGCATTTGAAGAAACGAGGAACAACATGAAGCATGAACTTCTCATTGCGGGTTTCGGCGGCCAGGGTGTCCTGTCCATGGGGATGACCCTCGCGTACGCCGGCGTGGTTGAGGGGAAGGAAATCACCTGGATGCCGTCGTACGGCCCCGAGATGCGCGGAGGCACGGCAAATTGCATTGTCATCGTTTCCGACCGGAAGATCAGCTCTCCGATCATCACGGTGTTCGATACGGTGATCGCGCTCAATCAACCTTCGCTCGACAAGTTCGAGTCTGCCGTCAGGGCGGGCGGGACGTTGATCTATGATTCGACCAATATTGTGAAGCCTCCGACCAGAACGGACATCACGCTGCTTCCGATCGCTGCAAGTGAGGAAGCGGTGAAGATGAAGAATACGAAGATCATGAACATGATCGTTCTTGGTGCCTTCCTTGCACGCGCGCATGTCGTCGGCAATGATGCGGTCATGGAGGCGCTCCGGAAGGTCCTGCCCGAACGGTACCATCATCTCCTCCCGCTGAACGAAGAAGCCCTGAAGAGGGGGATGGAGATGGCGGAGCTTCAGCATGCATGAGAGCCAGAATTGAAGGAGAGAACGATGGAACCGAAATGTGTCCATTCGTGCAAAGGGCTCTGCAGCGCTTTGTCGCTTGCGGAGCAACGCGAGGAAACGGCTATCGGCGAGTACCGCCGCTTCGCCGAGGAGTGCGACTATCCCGACGTCAAAGTGATGCTCGAGCGACTGGTATCGGAGCGTCAACGGGCGCTGCAGGCATTACGGGATCTGCAATCCCTCCTGACGCAGCGATTCGCGACGATCGACAACATCAGCGATAGTTTTGCATAAAGGGTGTCCCTTCCATGAGCCGCACACCGAACCTCCACTGGAACGAAATGACGATCCGGGATGTCCTCACGCTCGCGATCGCCGACGAGAAAGACGCCCGCGAGTACTATCAACGCGCTGCAGAGCTGGCGGCCAATCCGCACACGAAAGAAGTCCTTCTCCGGCTGGCGGAAATGGAGGAGGGACACGCCGCGACGCTGCAGCTCGAGCTGGACGACCTGGACGCCCAACGCGAATGCGAAACTGCAATGGCGGATTGAACTGATACGGTGAAACACGGGAAATCATGAGCAAATATAAAATTGCATGGTTGCCGGGCGACGGCATCGGCAAGGATGTCATGGATGCCGCCAAGATCGTCCTCGACAGGGTCCGGCTGGACGCTGAATACATCCATGGCGACATCGGGTGGGAGTACTGGCGCAGCGAGGGCGATGCGTTTCCGAAGCGCACTGTCGAGCTTCTGAAGAACGTCGACGCCGCGATGTTCGGCGCAATCACGTCGAAGCCGGTGAAGGCGGCCGAGGCCGAACTCACCGACTCTCTCCGGGGAAAGGGGCTGGTTTACCGCTCTCCGATCGTCCGGATGCGGCAGGAGTTCGATCTCTATACCTGTCTCCGCCCCTGCAAAGCCTACGCGGGCAACCCGCTGAATTTCAAGGACGCAATCGATCTCGTCGTCTTTCGAGAGAACACGGAAGACCTCTATGCGGGGGTTGAGTTCCATCCTGTGCCACAGGAACTCGCGGACGTGCTCGCGAAGATCTCGAAACCGTTTGCGGCGTTCAGCCGGGTTCCTCTCGACCAGCTTGCCGTCTCGTGCAAGGTCAACACGAAGAACGGCTCCGAGCGAATCGCCCGGGCTGCGTTCGAATTCGCACGAAAGCACAGGCGGAAGAAAGTGACGATCGTGCACAAAGCCAACGTCGTCCGTGCCACCGATGGCTTGTTTCTTGAAGAAGCGCGCAAGGTGGCGGCACGGTATCCTGAAATCGCCGTGGATGAAGCGAACGTTGATGCGATCTGCATGTGGCTTCTCAAAAACCCGACCGGCTACGATGTCCTGGTTGCGCCGAATCTCTACGGCGACATCATCTCGGACCTCGCGGCACAAATGGTCGGCGGGCTCGGATTCGGTTGCTCGGGAAACATCGGGGAGACGCTCGCGGTCTTCGAACCCTCCCACGGATCGGCCCCGAAGTATGCAGGGCAGTACAAGGTGAACCCGATCGCAACGATCCTCGCAGCGAAGATGATGCTGGACTGGCTTGGCGAAACGGACAAGGGACGGGCAATCGAGCTGGCGACAGCCGGCGTCATCAGTGAAGGAAAGGTCCGGACCTACGATATGGGGGGAACGGCATCCACACTGCAGATGGCGGGCGCGATCGCAGCGAAAATAGCGGACTGATGCGTGAACCCGGCTAAGGAACCGAAGATGACTCATCCCCGTCTTATTCATGAAGTCGGATTGCGGGACGGCCTGCAGATGGAACCGCAGGTCGTACCCATCGAGACGAAGATCGCGTGGGTGGAAGGACTTGTGGAGTCCGGCGTCGATCTGATCCAGGTCGGCTCTTTCGTCCATCCGACGAAGGTGCCGCAGATGGCGGACACCGATGATCTGTTCCACGAGCTGCACGAACGGAACATCGGCCGGGGGAAAGCCATGTTTTCCGCTCTTGTCCTTAATGAGAAGGGGCTGGACCGCGGCCTGGCCGCCGGAGTGGACATGTTTTGCATGGGCGTCTCGGCAAGCGAGACGCACAGCATGAAAAATACAGGAATGACGGTCGCGGAAGCGACGGAACGCATTCATCGCCATCGCCGGGAGCGCGGAAGAAGCAGGGAAGCGCGTGCAGGTCTCCGTACAATCCGCGTTTGGCTGCGGCTATGAAGGTCCTGTCCCGCCGGACCGCGTGCTGGGGATCGCAGCGAGATTCTTTGAAGCCGGCTTTCGCACGATCAGTCTGGCCGACACGGCAGGCCACGCCACGCCGGACCGCGTGGAACTGTTGTTCCGGTCGCTGAAACAGATGAACCCGAGCGCGGAGCTCGCCTGCCACTTCCATAACACGTACGGGCTTGCCCTCGCGAATTGTGTCGCCGCAATGAACGCCGGTGTGAAATATTTCGAGTCTTCCATCGCAGGGCTTGGAGGATGTCCGTTTACAAAAATCGCCGGGGGCAACGCCTGTACCGAAGATCTTGTGCATCTGTTCCAGCACATGGGCCTCCGAGGAGATATCGGGCTCGAACGGCTGATCGCGCTGGCAAAGGATGTTGCAGCATTTTTCTGCCGCGACATGCCGGGGACCGTCTATCGTACCGGACCGATTCCCTATCCCGTCATGACCGCGTAGCGACGAACCCTTATGAAGCTCCTTGAAGGCATACGAGTTCTTGACCTGACGAACGTGCTCTCGGGCCCGTTCGCCACGCTGCATCTGGCGCTGCTCGGGGCGGAGGTCATCAAGATCGAAAACCCTCTCGACGGCGACCTCGCCCGCAAACTCGGAAACGTTCCTCAGCTGAATGAGAAGTTGATGGGGACCAGCTTCCTTGCGCAGAACGCAAACAAGAAATCCCTGACGCTGAACCTGAAGGACCCCCGGGGGCAGGAGGTCTTCACATCGCTCGTCGCGAAATGCGATGTTGTTGTGGAAAACTTCAGACCGGGGGTGATGGACCGACTGGGATGCTCCTATGCCACGCTCAGTGCCCTCAACCCGCGACTGGTATACTGCGCCATTTCCGGGTTCGGGCAAACCGGACCCGATGCGATGAAGCCTGCCTACGATCAGATCATCCAGGGTCTGAGCGGCGTCATGGCGATCAACGGTGACGAGCGGCTGAATCCCCTCCGCTGCGGGTTTCCCGTCTGCGATACGGTGGGCGGACTCAACGCCGCGTTCGCGATCATGGCTGCGCTCTATAGCCGGGAGAAGACGGGGGAGGGTCAGTTTATCGACATCGCGCTCCTGGATTCGATCATGCCTCTGATGGGTTGGGTGGCCGCCAATCTGCTCATCGGCCATCAACAGCCATCGTTGCTGGGGAATGACAATTTCACGGCGGCGCCGTCGGGGACGTTCAAGACGAAGGACGGCTACGTCAACATCGCAGCGAACAAGCAGGAACAGTGGGAATCCGTCGCCGATGCGCTCGGCGTTCCTGAACTTAAGACTGACCCGCGTTTCCAGAAGCGCGATGCACGGAAGAGAAGCAGAAAGGAGCTTACGCCGCTCCTTGAAGCGAAGCTCGCGGATCACACGACGGCACACTGGGTACGGGTGTTGAACGAGCTGGGAGTCCCGTCGGGGGAAATCCTCGGACTCGAACAAGCCCTCGATGCAGCGCAGGTCAGGCATCGGAAGACGCTTTCCTCTGTCGAAGCCGGGGATATCGGAGAACTGAAGCTGTTCAACCTGACGGCAAAGTTCAGCAAGACCCCGGCAGCGATCGAAGCCCCACCACCGACGCTGGCACAACATACGTGCGAGATCCTGACGGAGTTGGGTTATTCGGAGGATCAAATAGCGGCGCTGAAGCGTGACGGCGTCGTGTAGCATGGAGTGTCTTGAGTAGTGACTTGAGTAGGACGTAGGAAGTATGACGTAGGAAGAAAGCAGGTGCAAGCGCCCGATATCCGAAATTGAGGTTTTCGCTTTCTTCCTACGTCCTACGTCATACTTCATACTCTTGCCGCACTCAAGTAAACAACGGAGCCACGATGGCAATGACGGTTGTTGAAAAGATCCTGTCGCGGGCGTCCGGGCAAAAGTCCGTCAAGGCCGGCGACGTCGTTGAGCCGAATGTCGATCTCGCCATGTCGCACGAGAACGCGGCGCTGGTCATGAATCAGCTGAACGAGATTTTTGCGGGGACGGGGCGTGAGCCGAAAGTCTGGGACCCGAGCAGGATCGCTATCATCTTCGACCACAGGATACCGGCAGAAACCCCAAAGACGGCGACAAACCAGAAGAAGATCCGGGAATTCGTTGCGGCTCAGGGGATCTCGAAATTCCACGACATCCGCGGCGACCTCGGCGGAATTTGTCACCAGATTCTCCCGGAAAACGGATACGTCCGCCCGGGAGCGGTTGTCGTCGGGACCGATTCACACACGACGAGCCACGGAGCACTCGGCGCATTCGCCTTCGGCATCGGGGCGACGGAGATGGCAAGCGTCTGGGCCCTTGGAACGGCCGTCAATGTTGAAGTCCCCGCAACGATCAAGGTCGTCGTTACCGGGCAATTTCTTCCGTTCGTCGGAGCGAAGGACCTCATCCTTCACCTTATCGGCACGCTGGGGGCAAACGGCGCAACATTCAAGGTGCTGGAGTTTCACGGAGATGCCATCAAGCGCATGCCGATGTCAGGGCGCTTGACGCTCTGCAACATGTCCGTCGAGGCCGGCGCCACTGCAGGGATCATCCCCGCCGATCAGGAGACCCTCCGGTACCTGCGGTCCGAGGCTGGAGTCCGGGATTTGATCGACCTCGTGATGCCTGATGAACGCGCGGCGTACGACAGCATCGTGGAGGCCGACGTCTCACAGCTCCAACCGCAGATTGCCTGTCCCCATACGGTCGATAACGTGAAAGGGATTCAGGAAGTCATCGGGACAAAAGTCGATCAGATCGTCATCGGCTCGTGCACCAACGGCCGGTTGGATGATCTGGAAGTCGCCGCCCGACTCCTGCACGGGCGAAAGGTCTCGCACGGCACAAGGATGCTCGTGTTTCCGGCATCGGGAAGGATCTACCGGCAGGCGCTTGAGAAGGGGTACATCCAGGACCTTGTCAGCGCCGGAGCGGTCGTCATGAACCCGGGGTGCGGGCCCTGTCTCGGCGTCCATCAGGGCGCCCTCGGAGACAATGAAACGGCCCTCTCGACAACGAACAGGAACTTCAAGGGGCGCATGGGGAATCCAACGGGAAGCGTCTTTCTCTGTTCTCCTGCCGTTGCCGCAGCGTCGGCGATCACCGGAGTCATTACCGATCCACGAAAGGGGGCGTGACCATGGCAAAGGTAGTCTTTGTCTTCGGAGATGATATTTCGACAGATGTGATCTACCCGGGACGCTACATGGCGACTGTGCTTCCGACCGAGACTCCGCAATACGCGTTTGCGGACAATGCGGAATTCAATGCGGCCCTGAAGGCGGGAGTGGTGAAACCGGGAAGCGTTATCGTCGGCGGGAAAAACTTCGGCTGCGGGTCGTCACGGGAACAGGCCGTGTCCACACTGAAGGGATACGACCTGGTCGTCGTTGCCGAGAGTTTTGCGAGGATCTTTCTCCAGAATGCGATCAATCTCGGATTGCACCTGGTGACGGCGCCGGGGTTCACATCCAGCGTCGACGACGAACTCGACATCAGCGATGCGACCGTCCGGAATGTCACCGCCGGGACAACGCATGCCGTGGTGCAACTTCCCGTTGCCCGGAAAGCGATTATCGAGGCCGGGGGACTGATACCCTATACGCGGAAACTCATGCTTGAACGAAGCGGACAGGCATAACTCCACAGATACCGCATTCACCACGAGGCAAGAAACAAAATGCCGGAAGCACTGAAAGTCAACCCCATTCAACGACGGTCGTTCACCTTCAAGACTTCGACTGCGTGGCTCGGAGAACGCACGGGTCTTCTCTCCGCGGAAGGGAAGCCAACGCTGCGGGTCTCCAGCCCTCCTGAGTTTCACGGAGAATCCGGTGCATGGACGCCGGAGGATATGTTCGTGGCCGCCGTCGAGATGTGTCACATGGCGACGTTCATGGCGTTCGCAGCGCGGGCTGACGTCCCGGTGATATCGTACCGGAGCCACGCCAATGGCGTTCTCGAATTCGTGGACGGTGATTACAAATTCACTCGGATCGTGATCTTCCCGACGGTCGTCGTCCCGTCGGAAGAGTATGAGAAAGAAGTCCACGAGCTCCTGAATGAGACTTCGCGACATTGTCTGGTGACAAATTCCATCGCCTCCATCGTCGAGATCAACCCTACCATCATGGTCCATTAGGAAAGGTTGCATTTCCGTCGTTTTCTCCGTAAGATTCATAGGTCTGTGATGGTATTCTGCGCGCGGGGTTGGAACGCTCTTTGGAAAGAATGCGTTTTCAGAAGACAGATGGTTCTCCGTCGCAGAAATTTCGCTGGCGTGCGAGGCTGAAAGGGTTATGGCAACACCGTTCTCTTCCATTGATTTGTCTCTTCTCAAGAAGTACGACCGCCCGGGTCCGCGGTATACCAGCTACCCGACCGCCCCTCTTTTTAGCCCCAACTTCACCGCAATCGATTATCGCGAAGCATTGACGGCCTCAGGCCAATCAGGTTCGGCGCGCGACCTCTCACTCTATTTCCATTTCCCGTTCTGTGATACGCTCTGCTATTTCTGCGGGTGCACCATGCTCGTGACACGGGACAGGAACCGGATCAACGAGTACCTCGTCTATCTGAAAAAAGAGATCGACATGGTGGCCGAACGTTTCTCTTCGGACAGAAAGGTCGTCCAGCTGCACTGGGGTGGAGGGACGCCGACGCACCTGACGCCTCCGGAGATCCTGGATATCGCTCTCTACATCCGGTCCCGCTTCACGATTGCCGACGATGCGGAAAAGAGCGTTGAGATCGACCCCCGGGAGCTGACCCGCGCACATATGGAAGCCCTCGCCGAAGGCGGTTTCAACCGGATGAGCATGGGTGTGCAGGACCTCAACGAGAAGGTCCAGGTTGCCGTCAACAGGATCCAGCCCGAGGAGATGAGCAGACAGGTCCTTGATTGGGCCCGCGAGCTTGGGTTCCACAGCGTGAATATCGATCTGATCTACGGCCTGCCGTTCCAGACGCGCGAGACATTCCGCGAGACGATCGGCCGGATTCTCCCCTTCGACCCGGATCGATTCGCCGTCTTCAACTACGCGCACGTTCCCTGGCTCAAACCGCATATGAAACTGATCCAGGACGAGGACCTCCCGTCGCCGGAGCAGAAACTGGATATTCTGAAGATGACGATCGAAACCCTGACAGCGAACGGATACGACTATATCGGGATGGACCATTTCGCAAAGCCTACGGACGAGCTCGCCCTTGCACAAAAAGAGAAGACGCTGTACAGAAATTTCCAGGGGTATTCCACCCGTTCCGGCGCCGACCTGATTGGATTCGGCATGTCGGCGATCGGACATTTTAACGGTATCTACGCTCAGAATCTGAAGAACCTTCCCGAGTACTACCACGCCCTCGACCGGAACGAGTTCGCAACACATGTCGGCTACCGCATGACGGAGGACGACATGATACGAAAGCATGTCATCATGCGGTTAATGTGCGATCTCGAGCTGGACATCCCCTCAGTAGAGGAGAAGTTCCATATCGATTTCCGGAAGTACTTCTCCGGATCCCTCTACGGTCTCCAACCGATGGTGGAAGACGGCCTGGTGGAGATCGACGACCACAGCATCCGCATCATTGGTGCCGGCCGGCTTCTCCTTCGGAATATCGCCATGCCTTTCGATGCCTACCTTGACAGCATGAGCAAGACGAAGCCGATATTCTCGAGGACAGTTTAGACCAGGCTTCAGGCGTCAGGCTTCAGGGGTCAGTTCCACCATCCCCCTTTCCCATTCTCCTCTCCCCCTCCTGAGTTCTTCGTACGTCTTCCTCTTACAGCGCTGTAGTGTGTTTACCCTAGTTCTTTACCTCAGTTTCTGCGTTAAAATTACACTATTCACCGTATTGGCATTTCCGTTCTGACTGTGTACCATCCACCTACGGTTGGGTCAATATTCAATGTTGCTACCGGGGACTCCAGGGAGAAGGGGGAGCTAAGGCTCGGAGGAAGACTCCTTGGAACCCCCGGGACGCAGCATGCAATGGGGGGCGTCCTGACATGAAACCCACATATCAGGAAGGACCGAATGAGAGCCGGGAAGAACGAGAAGCAAAAGGCGTTCGAAGGGGAAGCACTGGGACACGCGGAGTTGCTGTATAACTACGCGTTGCGGATGACAGGGAACCCCGCAGACGCCGACGATCTCGTCCAGGAAACGTATCTCAAAGCATACCGTTTCTGGGATCGTTATGAGCAGGGCACGAACATCCGGGCCTGGCTGTTCCGCATTCTCAAAAACTCGTATATCAACCGCTACCGGAAAGAGTCGAAAGAGCCGGGGATGGTTGACTACGATGACATTCAAAACTTCTATTCGTCCATTCGCACCAACACAATCAAAGATGAATCACCCGATGCTTCGTTCGACCGGATGCTGGACGATGTTGTGTCGTCCGCCGTCCTCGATCTGCCCGAAGATTTCCGGACAGTGGTCATCCTCTGCGACATTGAAGGACTGACATACGAAGAGATCGCGGAGTTCGTCGACCGTCCTCTCGGGACCGTGCGATCACGATTGCACAGGGGAAGAAAGCTTCTTCAAAACAAGCTCTCTTCCTACGCTCGCGAGCATGGGTATCTCGCCTCTCCAGTGAGATCGTGAAGGTGAGCGGGAAAGGCTTGTGTAGTGATTGGCAGCTTGAAAGTTGATTCGGAAGTACTGGATTGGCAGAAGACTCGTCGGCCTCGCGAAGGGCAGAACATTCCGTCGCGCAGGGCTCATGCGATCACTGTTCTGGTCGCCGACGATAATGACAACTTCCGCGCTGATCTGGTGGAGTTCCTCCAGAAACAACGAGGGATCCGGATAGTCGGTGAGGCACGGGACGGATCTGAAGCTCTTGCACTCGCGGCCGAAGTCTCTCCCGATCTGGTAATCATCGATGCGAGCACACGCGGGTTGAGCGGCTTCGAAGCAACACAGCAAATCAAGAACCTTCACCCGTTCGCGAAAGTCGTGTTCACAACGATTCACGAGAAAGAGACGTTCCGGGTCCTTTCGGAATATCTTGACGCTGATGGATTCATCTGTAAGAGCTCCGCAAAACGAGAAATCCCGAAGGTGCTGAAACGGCTGGGACTTGAAATCCCCGTCCAGCCCCATCGATAAGAGAAAGAGAAACCGGATCGCCACACCCGACGGCTCTGGGGTGACGCTGCATGGAGAGGGAAGCGTAATCTCGGATGCCGCCGGGGAATCCGGTCCTACCGCTGTAACTCATTGCAATTGCGTATCTTCCTGCCCCGGAGTATCGCTCCACCGTGCCCCACCCCGTAAAACCTCCAATCGTGGGATCGCGCGAACTTCGACTGGAAATTGAGGGATCGGCTCGTTACATTTTCCTCTGTGCGAGGAAGAAGAGAGGATCCCCCGTTGACAATTCCCGAGCCGCGGCGATCTGTTCTTTCAAGTGGAACCATTTGCAGTCCTGCCGGAGATCTCTCCCTGGCAGTCGTGGATGCAATCCCTCTGCCGATCCTCATAGCGGACAGGAACGGGAGGATTCTCAGGTTTAATCGAAAGTTGCTGAACCTTTTCCCCGGCCTTTCCCGTTTTCCCTCACCACCCGAACTGCTCTCTGTCTTCGATACTCCGGAATCCGGATGGGCTGATCTCTGGAAATCCGAAGGCACCACATCGCGCGTCGCGCTGCGGTGGAATTCCCGAGCGAAAGAGAATGCCGTATACTGGGCGGCATGTGCACGAACCTGTCTCGGCGACGTCGAGGCACTGGTGCTGACGTTTGAAACCACACCGGCAACCCCTCCGACCGATTCTATTTTCGGTTCTTATATCGGACTTGATCTCGCATGGAATGTCAACTCCGTCAATGCGAGCGCGATGGAATTTCTGAATCGCACGCGCGAAGATCTCCTCGGCAAACCTGTCGGGGAAGTCGCGCCTCCCGAACTGGTCACTCTCATGCACAGACTGCTCATCAATGCGCGGACGTCGAAGGGGCCGGCATACGGAGAGATCGCGACATCGCAGGAGCGGGAATGGATTCTCATGGGCGTCTTCGTGCGTTCGCTTGGCGCTTCCGTGTTCTTTGATACCATCACGAGTCGAAAACTTGCAGAGCTGGATTATGTCGCAGGGATTCCGTCAGCTCTTACGCGACAGAATCTTTCGCGGGACTCTGCCTATCGGATCGAGCCATCATCCCGCCGGTGTGAGAACTTCGCGGGCTTTGCACCGCCGGATCAGGAACTTTCGCCGGAAGCGTGCGTCACGCGTGAGTTCCTCGGAGGGATAAGCCACATTCATCCCGACGATCAAGGGGCATTCGAAGAGCATTTCCGGATCGATCGATTTATGCCAGACAGTACCCAGGCGAGCATTGTGGAATATCGGTGGCGCGACGCGAGAGGAATCTACCGGTGGATGGTTGACAGCCGAATGCTGCTCCATGGGGACCGAGGGGATGGCGCTGAGTTCGTCGGGGCAATCCGGGATGTCTCGGACTGGCACTCGCTGATGGATCAACTCGCCGGTGATGAATCCGAGCTTATTGCCGACGTTGTTACCCGCCCCGAAACAGTGCGCGCCCTTCCATCCTCCGATTCCGGCATTCGTCCACTCAGCGACGCTCAGGAGGATCTCGTCTGCAGGTTCAAGCCCGACGGCACAATTTCGTTTGTCAATGATGCCTATTGCAGATTCTTCGGTCTCTCCCGCGGGAATCCTGTCGGATTGCCGTATCAGGCACTCGTCCATCCGGACGACTACTCCACGGTTGTGAGTGAAATCGCCGTGCTTTCCCGGGAGAACCCATCGGTATCGATCGAAAACCGGGTGATTCGCTCCGACGGTGAGACGCGTTGGATTGAGTGGACAAACAACGCGTTGTATGATCGCGCCGGCACCCTCGTTGAGTATCAATCCGCAGGGCGTGATGTCACCGAACGGCGGAACGCAAAACAGCTTCTGGCAGCACAATACGAAATCACCTCCATCCTTGCCGGATCGGAATCCGTCGAAGGCGCCATGCGAACGATTCTCGAGTCCATTGCTTCGCGATTCGATTGGGACCTCGTCGATCTATGGGTGCCCGGCGATCGCCCCGAAACACTGAGGCTCGAACTTGCCTGCCGGCCGGAACAGGCCGTAAGAAGTCTTACGATGCCGCGAACCGGCATTCCGCAGAAAGTTCTTGCCGGGGGGAGGCTGGAATGGCAACTCCTGAACGGCAGTGACCGGAGCGGTTTCCGCGGAGGCGGATACCGGACGGTCGTCGCGTTTCCAGTCCGCGCGGGCGATGAAATGAGCGCCGTGATCGAGTGCTTCAGTCGTGCTGAGCGTCCCTGGGACCCTGATGTTGCCGGAGCGATGGAGGCGATCGGACATCAAATCGGCAACTATCGGGAGCGGAAGCTTGCGGAAGATTCGCTCCGGAAGTCGGCGGGAGAACTCGAGCAGAAAGTCCGTCAGCGAACGGAACAGCTCGCGAATGCGCTCGAGGCGCTCTCCAACAGCGAGCTCCTCTTTCGGACGATGATCGAGAGCGCGCCGATGGGCATCGTCCTCTTGAACGAAGACGGGGTCATCACGGAACGGAACCAGAGTCTCGAACGCATGCTCGGCTATCCTGACGGCGGCCTGGTGAAAGTGATCTTCGAGAGTCTGGTTATTTCCGACGATCGGGAAAAAGTGCGCGAGGTCCTCCTGCACCCTGATGTCGCGGAAGGGCCGAAGTCGCGCGTCGAAATCCGTTTTGTGCGGGTCGACGGCGGCATTATCTGGGGCGCGATCAGCGCGTCGCGCATGGCGCTCGCGCGAAGCGAAGGCTCTTTCACGACGGTCATGATCAAGGATATTACCGAGCGGAAGGTCATCGAAGAGGAGCTGAGGCGGAGCGAGGAACAATTCCGGACGGTCTTTTCTGATGCGCCGATCGGCATCTCTCTTCTGGACATCGACGGCAGGCATGTCCACACGAACCAGGCGCTCAATGAAATGCTCCGCTACGACGCGGGTGCGTTGGAGGGGAAAGAGCTCGAGGATGTGGTCTATCCCGCGGATTGTGATGAGGAGAGAAGGAACCTCGAACGGATGGCGGACGGAGAACTTCACCGGTATCACCGGGAGATGCGATTCCTCCGGGCTGATGGCACAGTCGCATGGGCAAACGTCAACGGGACCGCCATCCGGACCGACGAAGGAGATCTCCTGTATTGCCTTCGGATCGTGGAAGACATTACGCAGAAGAAGGAAACCGAACAGCAGATGCAAATGCTGGCCGCGACGCTCACCAGCATGAATGAGTGCGTGATCATCACCGATGCAACATACCGCATCCTCTCCATTAACAAGGCGTTTACCCGCACGTTCGGGTTCTCGGAGGAAGAGGTGCGTCGTCGGCACGTCTCATTCCTGACGGCGAGAGCGTCATCACGGGAAACCGTGCGGGAAATCATCGACGGAACGCTCCGGGGGGGATGGACAGGCGAGATAACCGTCGTCCGCAAAGGCGGCGAATCGTTTCCCATTCTTCTGAGCACGTCGGTTGTCCGCGAAGATCACGGGAGTCCAATCGCGCTTGTCGGGATCGCCCGGGACATCACCGAGCAGAAACGCCTGCAGCACATGCTCGTGGAAACGGAGCGCCGGCGATCGGAGGACCTTCGCCGATTTGCCATCAGCGTGCAGCATGCCCAGGAGGAAGAGCGACAACGGATTGCCCGCGAACTTCACGATGACATTTGCCAGCGCCTTAGCGGGATGAAGCTGAATATGGAGGTCCTGGAAGACGAGATCCGTTTGACAGACCGGAAGACCTCCAGGATGCTCAGGGGTTTCCGGAAGCAATTCGAGCAAACAATCTCGGAGGTCCGCCGGCTTTCGTCGAACCTGAGGCCGACGGTCCTCGATGATTTCGGCCTGACAATCGCGATGAACCTTCTGGTCCGGGACTTCGAGAAAACGCATGGGATCCAGGTTCACCTCGAAAGCAGGAACCTCTCGATCGGCCGGCTCGACCCGCACGTCGAAATCGCCTTGTACAGGATCGCCCAGGAAAGTCTCACCAATATCGCGCGGCACGCCGCTGCCTCGGACATCGCAATCCGACTGGTGTGCGGAGAGAACGACGCAGAACTTGTTGTTCGCGACGACGGAAATGGGTTCGACGAAGCGAATATCATCAACGCCCGGGAACTGGGGCATGGGATGGGACTCATCAGCATGCGCGAACGGGCGGAGCTTCTTGGCGGTACGTGTGTGGTGACGTCGCACGTGCACGGCGGGACCACGGTCCATGCTTCAATCCCTCTCAAAAGGACTCCTGGCGCATGAAGAAAGCGCGCATACTCATCGTTGACGATCACAGTGTGGTGCGGAGCGGCATTCGGGCCCTGCTCAAGAGTTCCCCATCGTACCACGTGGTGGCTGAGGCCGCGGACGGCGAAGAGGCAGTGGCACTGGCGAAACGCCACAAGCCGGACATCGTCATGATGGATATCTCGATGCCGAAGGTGAACGGTATCGAGGCGACCCGGGTGCTCCGGGGTGAGGTCCCTCTCGCAAAGGTCATCATCCTGACTGTCCATGAGGACGAAGAATATGTGTATCAGTTGCTGAAGGCCGGAGCGAGCGGCTATGTCCTGAAGAGTGCGGGGAAGAAAGAAATCTTCGCAGCAATCGATTCCGCGCTCAGCGGCGATCGGTTCTTCAGTCCCGGTGTGTCCCGCCTGATCATCGACGGGTTCATCCATCGGGACGATAATGAAAAAGACCGGGCGAAGAAGGGAGAGGAGCAGACGACGGTCCATCGTTCCTATGAACTGACCAAGCGAGAGGTCGAAATCCTGCGTTTTATTGCGCAAGGTTTCACCAATCGGAAGATCGCCGAGCAGCTCTTCCTGAGCATCCGGACCGTGAACACCCACCGGACCAACCTCATGCAAAAGCTCGACCTCCATGATACGGCGCGCCTTGTGCGGTTTGCTATCGAGAATGGGTTTGTCAAAATTAAACCTGCCACGACTGCCGAGGCGACAGAGGAGGAGCCGGGAGTAGGGAGCAAGCAGTAGACAGGGGACAGGGGACAGTAGACAGTGGACAGGGAGACAGTAGATGCAGGGGACAGGGGACAGTAGACAGGGGACAGTAGACAGTAAGCAGGAATCAGTAGGAACCATGCAGTAAGCGGTAGGATCGTTGATGTAAGAAGTTCGATCCCGGTTACTCTGCACAGCCACTGCGTATTCCCAGACGATCATGGTTGATTCTTCCCACAAACTCCAAGTCCCCGCGTCCCCCAGTTCCAACGTCTCCCCATCTCCCCATCTCCCCACCCCCACGTCAGCACTCGCTCTCCCGGACCGTGCCCGGATCATTGTTGCGCCCGCGTCGTTTAAGGGGTCGCTCTCCGCGTTGGAGGCGGCAGAGGCGATGGCACGAGGCATTCACGATGTTCTCCCTCACGCACGTACTGCGCTGGTCCCGCTTTCAGATGGCGGAGAGGGGTTGGTGGCGGTCCTTGCACCGGCGCTCGGTGCGACCGTACGCGCATCGAAAGTCCGGGGGCCGCTCCCCGGTCAAAACGTCGACGCGCACTGGGCAATGACCCCCGATATGACGACGGCCATCATAGAAATGGCATCGGCCGCGGGGCTCTCACTCGTTCCCGAAACACAACGCGATCCCCGCATCACGACGACCTATGGTGTCGGTGAGCTCATCCGTGCGGCCATCGATGCCGGAGCGACGGACGTCCTCCTTGGGCTTGGGGGGAGTGCGACGAATGACGGGGGTACGGGAATGGCCCGTGCACTCGGATACGGCTTCCTCGATGCACGGGGATGTCCCGTGGCCGAAGGTGGAGCCGGGTTGTCGGAGCTTCACCGGATTGATCTATCCCAGCGGGACCGGCGACTCGATCGACTCAGGGTGACGGCGGCATGTGATGTTTCAAACCCTTTCTTTGGCCCCGAAGGCGCAACCAGAGTGTACGCTCCACAAAAAGGCGGGATGCCCGAATTTCTTAATGCCCTTGATCTCGGAATGCAGCATCTCTCTGAACTCATGAAGAGGGATTGCGGATGTGATGTGACCCTGACCCCAGGTTCGGGTGCCGCAGGAGGATTGGGGGGCGGGGTGATGGCGTTTCTCCATGGACGCCTGACAAAGGGAATTGACATCGTTCTCGATGCACTTCGATTTGACGATTCCCTCCGGGGAGCGTCGATCGTGATTACCGGCGAGGGATGTCTGGACGCGCAGACCCGTCAAGGGAAAGCGATGCAGGGTGTAGTGACCCGGGCATCGAATGCCGGCGTCCCGGTACTCGCAGTGACCGGAACCGTTTCCGTCTCAAGCAATAACCCTCTGAAGCTCTTCGGTCTCGCAGACCTTGAAACGCTCACCGATCCGGAAACGACAAAAGCAGAGGCAATGCGGGATGCAGCGCCTCTTCTCCGGGCACGGACCGCGGCTCTCCTCAAAAGGCACCTGCCGTCTTGAATTTCACTCCCAAGTTGCCGATTGTGTAGTATGGCAAAAGAACCTTCAAGCCTTCCTCAATCTCTTGAACCTGTTCTGGATGAAGTCGTCGAAATTGCAGGTTATCTTTGGGAGAGGGGTTGGGCCGAACGGAGCGCCGGCAACCTTTCTGTCGATGTCACCGAGATCCTGAAAAATGGACGTGATTCCCGGGGCCCTGTCGTTGCCTACCCAGGAATCGATATTCCCGAAGTCAGTCAACGAACATTTCTCGTCCCGGCGGCAGGGAGCAGGATGCGTGACATTGCCCGGCGGGCCACGAAGAACCTTGGCCTGATACGCATCACGCCCGACTGTTCCGGATACAAGCTGCTGTGGGGAGACGAGAAGCGTTTCACGCCGACGGACGAACTTCCGACCTATCTGCGGATTCATCAATCATTCCAGACCCGAGACCGGGACCTGCGCGCTGTTCTCCACGCTCACCCAGAATCGCTAATTTCGATGACCCAGATGGCGGAATTCAGGGATGAGTTCCACCTCAATTCCATCCTCTGGGGGATGCATCCCGAGACGACGAAGGTTGCGCCAGACGGTGTCGGCCTTGTCGAGTACCCGCGAACGGGCACCGGAGAACTGGCACGGGATACCGTCCGCGTTCTGGAACATCACTCCGTCGCACTGTGGGAGAAACATGGATGTTTCGCTGTCGGGAAAACTCTCGGAGATGCGTTCGATGTGATCGACACGCTCGAAAAGTCTGCCAGAATTTTCTTCCGGGTGAAGAGCACCGGACGAACGCCCGAAGGATTGAATAGCGATCAATTGCTGGAGCTCCGCCCTGCCTATTACGGAGGGAACGAGAAGCACCCGTGATCGTCCCACCGACTTTCATCGCTGTCCATGCACATCCCTGACGGTTTCCTCGACACCAAAACCATCGTCGCGTCCGCGGCGTTCGCGGCGGTTGGAGTCTCCGTAGCGTTGTCTCGCTCCCGGACGAGTCTTCCACCGTCCCGTGTTCCGCTGCTCGGCATGTCCGCGGCATTTCTCTTTGCTGCGCAGATGGTGAACTTCCCCGTTATCGGCGGCACGTCCGGCCATCTTGTCGGGTCCGTTCTTGCGTCGGTCATCCTCGGTCCATCCGGAGCAATAATCGCTCTCACGTCGGTGCTTGCCGTTCAGGCGTTTCTTTTCGCGGACGGCGGCATCCTTGCGCTCGGTGCCAATGTCCTGAATATGGCGGTTGCTGCACCCATCGTCGGCTACGCGTTGTATCGCGCGATCGCGAAGTTCATCCCCGGGACAAAGGGGCAACTCTTCGCGGCGGGAATCTCTTCGTGGGTGTCCATTGTCGTCGCGTCGTTACTGTGTTCAGGAGAACTTTCGTGGTCGGGGGCCGCCCACTGGAATACGGTGTTTCCTGCAATGGTCGGTGTCCACTCGCTCATTGGGGTCGGAGAAGCGATCATCACCACCCTTGTCCTTGCCGCTATTCTCCGCGTCCGGCCTGACCTCCTGGATTGGCGACATGAATCGCATCGATCAGGATATTCAGCCGTTGCGTATGGGCTTGTGCTGGCCTGTGTTGTGATCCTCTTTGTCGTCCCCTTTGCATCCCCGTGGCCCGATGGTCTTGAACATGTCGCATCGAAGCTGGGTTTTTCTTCCAGGGCGCTTCTCGAACCATCTGTCGCATCGCCGGTTTCAGAATATCGGTTGACGGGAATCGGGTCTCCGGTTCTTGCGACGATCGTTGCGGGGCTCATCGGGACATTTGTCGTTGCAGTGTTCTCCTACGTTCTCGCCTCCATCATCGTTTCCCGGGGCCGTTCGATCCATCCAACATCCACCTCTTCGCCATCGTAATGAACATCGGGTTCTCTGATCAGAGCGTAGACAATACAGCAGGGATCCTGCACCGCACACCGGCGGGCGCAAAGGCAGGGGCGGCGCTGGCGTTGCTGGTCGCTATTGCAGCCACGCCGAGGCAGTCCCCTCTTTTCCTCATCGTTCCGCTCGCGATCGTGAGCACGGTGATTGTCCTCGGGCGAATCCCGCTGCTCATGCTGCTCAGGCGTCTGATGGCTTTCGAGGTGCTTGCCGTTACCACGTCGATTCTTGCTCTGTTCCAGCCCGACGGCTGGCATCTGTTTTGGGTCCTGTTGGCGAAGGCGACGTTATCGCTCGTGACCGCAATCGTATTTTCCATGTCCGTGTCATTTATGGAATTGCTCGATCTGCTGCGGCGGCTGCGAGTGCCTCGGCTGTTTGTGACGACGATCGCCTTGCTCTACCGATATCTCTTCGTACTGACGGACCAGGCCGCCCGAATGACCCGTGCACGTGCGAGCCGCACCTTCGTCCCGAGCAAGCGCCGTGCGTGGGTGATCAACAGCGGCATCATCGGAACGCTCGCCCTCCGGAGCGTGGAGCGGGCGGAACATGTCTACAACGCCATGCGGGCCCGGGGGTGGCGATGACTCCGGCGCTCGAGGTGAAGGACCTGCACTATTCCTACGCCGGAGGCAAGGAGGCGCTCCGCGGTCTTTCCTTCTCCATCGGCGAGGGAGAGTCGGTGGGCCTTGTCGGTCCGAATGGTGCGGGGAAATCGACGCTGCTTCTTCACTTGAACGGTCTGCTTCCGGACGAGTTGACCGCGCCGGCGAATATTACCATCCACGGAATTCCCCTGCAACCCGACACCGTTCACACTCTCCGGCGCAGAATCGGGTTGTTATTTCAGGATCCGGACGACCAGCTTTTTTGTCCGACGGTCTTCGAGGATGTCGCCTTCGGGCCGCTCCAGCTCGGCATTTCGGGGGCAGCGTTACAGCAGGTCGTTCTTGGCTCATTGAAGAGGGTTGGACTCGAAGACGTGGCGTCACGCGCACCGCATCACCTGAGTGGCGGAGAGCGGCGACGGGTGTGCCTCGCCGGTGTCCTTGCATGTGAACCGGACGTCCTCATTCTCGACGAGCCGACCAGTTACCTCGATCCGAAAGGGAAGAGGGAACTGAAGACGCTGTTGCGGACTCTTCCTGCGACGAAGCTCATTGCAACACACGATCTCGAATTAGTCGTAGAGCTCTGCCCCCGTGTCATCGTGATCGATGGGGGCCGGGTTATCGCGGATGGGCCGACGACAACGTTGCTCAACGACGAAGAGCTCATGCTTGCGCACGGCCTCGAGCGACCGCACATCCTGAGACACAGGCATCCGCATTGAGAAGGGGAGAACGGGGGAGGGGGAGAGGGGGAGAAGGGGGGACAGATGAATTAAGAACTAAGAATGAAGAATTCGGAATTCTTAGTTTCGTCAGATCATGAGACTTGGAGTGGATGAGACGCGACGGCGGTTATCGGCTAACGTAAATCCAAATCAGGAACACGATCAACATCACGGCAACTCTTCCTGCAATCCAGAGCGTCTTCTTCATCGCTTGCAGGTTCATCGATGGGAAGTACGGTGCGTCTGCGTCATAGCCGACATGAAGCGAAGTGATTATCTCTTTCGCCTGGTCCTTCATCTGGTCCGGAACCAGAACGAGCCACCGCCTACCAAAACCTTGCGCCGGCGAAACATCGAGACCGGTTGTGACCCCACTGAGGCTTTCCGTCTGGACAATGCACGGGAAATGTGCCCTCGATAATCCTTCTCGCATGATGTCGAGCTCCCACTCGAAGGATGTCCGATAGACCACGATATTTGTCATCTGATTTCTCCTAAGGGAACCGGGGTACTGAAGACCCTTTGGATTCGTCGCCTCCACGAGATACATGAGAATTACCGGAACCGGGAGGCAAGCGCAGCCTGCTCTGGAATTCTATGGTCGTATCTTTCCGAGTGAGTGGCGAGCGACCCAGGGGTGAGGTGAGATACGGAATCAGCGGCAGGAGTTCGGAAGGAAATTGGTGATCATCGGCGAGCACCGTGTAAGAGGAATCGTTGAAATCCACGTTGAGGCTGTACTCTGGCGATCCGGACCCCGCCTGCATGAATCGTTCGAACCGTGATCGGGGGAACATGAGGTTCGCGTCCTGAATGATCTCTTCGCAACGTCGAAACGCTTCTTGAGAGAATGGCGCGGAATAATAGGAGATCGGCCCTTGAGGTTGCCCCTCATGCACAGCGCCGGGCACGGCAACGATCATCGAGCCGTCGCGCAATTCCAGGTCGTACTCGGGCCAATCGCCCGGAATGCCCGAAGCCGAGAATTGGATCTTCCGAAGATGGATGGAACTGTCGGCGTGCAAGTGGATCAGTCGGATCTCGTGCGGCTCGTTTCTCTGTTGCAGTAACAGCGTGTCCTGATCCTGGGCCGCCACCCCGAGCGTATCCAGGAGATTATGGTAGAGATGGAGGACAAGCTCGCCGGAGTTCCCGATGGTGAATCCGAACGAAGCACTGGGGGGTTGAAAGAACGGCCCCGTCCAGCCGTGAGGGTCCTGAGGCGAAGGGTTTGCGCGGTAGTCGCTCCAATCGGTGGGCGGCACGTGGCCGATGAAGGAGAGAGAATCCCGGTGGATGTCGAGATAGAAGGGTGTGTTGACCGCTGCCCACTGGCCGGAAAAATGGTCAGTCTGCGGGGGCTTCGAACATGCAGCGAGGCCCAGTGCAAGGAAGGAGTATGTAATGAAGGCGAGGTGTCTCATGAGTCGTTGCGCCACGATTCCCGGTGGTTGGTACCCGGATCCACGCGATCTTCCTGAAATCGATGCGCCGGGCACTGTTGCTATCAACAAAACAGCAATACAGCCCCTGTGATTCCCCGAATTTAGGTCGTGAGGTTCTCTGCCTTCACAGTCGGGCCTTTGCGATCAAACTAACGGTGAATTAAGCAGGATTACAGGGCCATTCGCAGTCGTCTCATCTGGCGGGTTCTTCCCTAGCATGATGCGATTTTCATTTCCCTTTCATCTTTTGTTGCTACCTTAGAATCTTCAAATGAATCAGAGTCACGGGAGCTGCCCCGTTTTCTCCCTGCCCTCAAAATAAACCGCTCTGATCGTCCACCATGTTCAAGGAGGTCCATATGAAAGCTCTGCGTACTGTGATCATGCTTCTGATGGTCGGATCCGCGATTGCCTGGGCACAAGAGAACACCGGCTACCACGTTGTCAAGAAGACCCTGATCGGTGGCGACGGATTCTGGGATTATCTGTACGCGGACAGTCCGGCCCGCCAATTGTTTTTGTCGCACGGTGACCATGTCGTCGTCGTGAACATGGACGATCTCAAGGTCGTTGGCGATATCCCGCACACCGACGGCGTGCATGGCGTCGCGGTTGCGCCCGAGTTCAACCATGGGTTCACGAGCAACGGACGCTCATCGACGGTGACGATTTTTGATCTGAAGTCGCTGAACGTCATCAAGGAAGTTCCTGTGACCGGTAAGAATCCTGATGCCATTCTTTATGATCCTTTTTCGAAGAAGGTGTTCACATTCAACGGACGCAGCGCAGATGCAACTGTTCTGGACCCGTCGACGGGGGACACGATGGCGACGATTGCTCTGGGAGGGAAACCTGAATTTGCCGTGACGGACCTTCAGGGACATGTCTATGTCAACATCGAAGACAAGAGCGAAATCGCCTGCATAGACGCGAAGGGACATCGAGTCGTTGCCCGGTGGTCCATTGCGCCCGGAGAATCACCCTCCGGTTTGGCGATGGATGTCGCCAACCACCGCCTGTTCTCCGTATGCGAAAATGGTATGATGGTCGTTTCCGATCCGGAGAGCCACAAGGTTGTGACCACAGTGCCGATCGGAGAGGGCCCCGACGCGTGCAAATTCGACCCTGAGACTCATATGGTCTTCAGCTCCAATGGTGCAGGGACCATCACCGTGATCCATGAAGAGACTCCGGACAAATTTGTTGTCGCGGAGAATGCGAAAACGGAGCCGCGGGCACGGACCATGGAGATTGACACAAAAACACACGCATTGTTTACTGTAACGGCGCAATTTGGTGAAACCCCCAAGCCCACCACGGAACACCCACGGCCGCGACCGCCCATGGTGCCAAACACATTCGTTCTCCTGGAACTGGAGAGATAGGTCTGTGTGAATTCTCACGGTGTCCGCCTTCTCGCAGGCTCTTGAATGGCGATGAATATTGGCCTATACTGTGCCTACCGCTCCGAAGGCCTCGGCGTTGGCGCGGGTCTCATCCCCGCGCCTTCCGCAGGCTGCTTCCTCACTTCTGAAATCCAATATCGACCGGAATGCACAACGCATATGGAATTTGCGTGGACTCGTCGGACGCTCGTATTGATCCTCCTCTTCATTGGGAGCGTGCAGCTCTATGCACAGGTCAAGCCGCTTTCCCTGTCTGAATATCTGAACGCTGCACTCAAAAACCACCCGTTGCTGAGTTCAGCGGAACAGGCCAGAACGTCCGCGCTCTACGGCAGCCAGGCCGTTCAGCAGGGGTACTATCCGCAGTTCGGAGTGGCTTCTCATTTCCTCGCGGCACCCGGTTACGACGAGGCCGTGACGAATGGTGGTGAAATCGGCGCCCAGATCACCGCCTCCTACCTGCTCTATGACGGCGGTGCCAGATCGTACGAAATCCAAAAGGCCGGGATTGGTGTCGATGCGGGATCGTTGAACCAGGATCGAACGAAAGCGGATGTCATCTTCTCTGTGTCGTCGGCCTTTGTGACGGCAGTGAAGGAGAAGCGGGAGCTGGAGGTGGTCGAACAGGATTTCGATCAAGTCCGCGACTACCTTCAACTGGTCACGCAACTCCACGCCGCGGGTCAAGGGGACGAAATTGACGTGCTCAAGACAACGGTCGAGCTGAACAATGTCATGATCGATGTTGATGCCCGGAAGACCGCCTACAGAAACTCCCTGCTGTCGCTTGCGCAGACTGCGGGGTTGCCGATGGTCGACGTAACGGACGTCGATACGGTATTCCAACTGCCAGCCTACGACACCACCTTCTCCGCAAGTCGGAACATCGATCTCGCCTCGCAAGGTCTCCAGGTCAAGCAAGCGGAGCTCGACGCGCAGATCGTCGGCGCGAGGTTGCGGCCCAACATCTCCATCGGCGCCGATGCCGGGGCGCTAACGTCGCTGCCAAATATCCGCCCCGGTCTTCCGAATGTTTTTGGAGCGTCTCTGGGACTTTCGGTGACCTTACCTCTCTTGACATTTGGATCCATCGAGAATTCCTATCGCGCAGCCGAAGCCAATGCGAAGAGCCTTTCGCTTCAGGGCGACTATGCCCGGAGCGCGCTCGAGCTTGACTTCATCACCACGCGCAATTCCGTCGAGCGGGCAAAATCCGGGATTGCCGCGCTGGAGCACAACCTTGGTGCGGCAACGCAGAACCTTCTTCTCTCGAAAGCCCGCTATGCCGGGGGGAGCGGTTTGAGCCTCGAAGTCCTGGATGCCATCCGCATGGTCAATCAAATCCGGCTCGCGATCGAGGAGGCACGATATCTACGGGAAACGGGCACTATAAAGTTGAGCAGGCTCAATTATTCTGGAGTCCATCAAGAATGACCATCAAACGCTCCGCCGTTCTGACGTGTGTATTGTGCACCTCCGTGCTTGTCGGTTGCAATTCGAACAATGAGGAGAGTGATGCCGATGTCCGGCCCCGTGCGAACGTGGAAGTCGCTTCGGCAACCCCGGGAACTATCGACAACCTTGTGCATGCCAGCGGTTCGTTCCAGGTCCTTCGCGACGAGAAAGTGAAATCGACCATCCCCGGCAAAGTCGAGAAAGTCCTTGTTCTCGAGGGAGATGCGGTGCGCAAAGGCCAGACCCTGGCGATGATTCTCTCGCAGGAATCGAGTGCGGCCATCGCAGGGGCCGAGCAGTTACTCAGTCAGGCCGCGACGGAGGCTGAACGCACTCGTGCCGAAGCGACCTTGCAGTTGGCGCAGAGGACGGCGGCCGTCGCCAGGATCGCCGCTCCCTTCGACGGTGCGATCGTGCGCCGCTTTGTGACCGAAGGAGAACTTGTCACCCAGGGAAGCGATCTTGTCGAGATTATCGACCCCAAGACGGAATACTTCATCGCAAATATCCCCGTCAACAGCGTGACGTTGATCAAGACCGGCCAACAGGCCGCCGTGGTCATTCCCGCTTTGCATGTTCCCCCCGTGCGGGGAACCGTTCAGGCGATCAATCCGACGACGGACCCAAACAGCCAAAGTGTTCAGGTGCGGATCAATCTCGGAACGGTTTCTTCGCTCGTGACCGCAGGAACGTTCGGCAACGTGCAAATCAAGGTCGCGCAGTATCGTTCCGTGCTTCTCGTGCCCAAATCCGCGGTATTCCATGATGACGAGCTGGACCAGTATGAAGTGTGGCGTATCCAGGGTGATTCCCTTGCCCTCATCACCCGGGTGTCCGTCGGGATCTCCGATACCTCGCACGTCGAGATTACGTCCGGGCTCCGGCCGGGTGACGTTGTCGCGACGGTCGGAGGGTACGGTCTTCCGGATTCCACTCAGGTCATCGTTACTCCCAGGAACGAGCACGCCGAATAGATGAGACTCTACGAAATCATTTCCGCGCACCGAAAAGCGGTGTTCTTTCTTGCCGCCGTCCTGAGCATCGGCGGAATCGTCGCACTCTTTCAGATGCCGATCTCCCTCTTCCCGAACATCGATTTCCCGCGCATCGTCATGATCGCGGACAACGGGGAAGAACCGGCGGACCGGATGATGATTGAAGTGACGCGCCCGCTGGAGGAGGCCGCCCGCGCAATCCCCGGCGTGGTTCGTGTTCAATCCGCCACGAGTCGCGGTTCTTCAGAAATCTCCGTGAACTTCGCCTGGGGCACAGACATTATTCAGGCCCTTCAACTCATCCAGGGGAAAGTTGCGAGCATCCGGAATCAACTGCCGCCGACGGTTTCCATCGATATCGAGAGAATGAATGCGACGGTGTTTCCCGTCGAGGGATTCAGTTTGACCTCCGATTCGCTGGATCTGGTCCAGTTGCGTGATTTCGCGTACTATACGATCCGCCCGGCATTGGTGAGGATCAGTGGGATTGCGGAAGTCGTGGTGGTGGGGGGCAAGCAGCGTGAGTTCCTTGTTACGGTCGACCCGCAGAAGCTGCAAGGATATGGCTTGAGCATTGACGACGTCTCTTCAGCAATCACCAAAACGAATTTCGTTTCCTCAACCGGCCTCGTTGAACGGAACTATCAAATCTATCTCACGCTGGTCGATGGCCTCTACTCGGGGCTGGACGCAATCAGAAAGACGGTGGTCGATTTCAAGAATGGGACGCCGATTACGGTCAACGACGTGGCGACGGTGCAACCTTCGGAAAAGATCGAATACATCCGCGTGACGGCCGACGGGAAGCAATCGGTGCTCATCAACGTGATCCGTCAACCGGGAGGGAACACGGTGGCAATCGGTGAACAAGTACGGGCAGAACTTGCCAATCTGAAACAGGTCATCCCTCCCGGAGTCCGGATCAAATATTTTTACGATCAAGGAGATTTCATCAGCAGTTCGATTGGGAGCGCCAGAGATTCGATCGTGATAGGGATCTTCCTCGCGATTCTGGTGATTTTCGTATTTCTCCGGAGCGTGCACATCGGATCAGTCGCCGTCATCACGGTCCCGGCGGTCTTTGCCACGACCGCTCTTCTGCTCTATGCGATCGGCTATTCCCTGAACATCATGACCCTGGGGGGGATTGCCGCCGGCGTCGGACTCGTTATCGACGACAACGTCGTCATGATCGAGAACATCTTCAGGAACATGCGCTATCAACACGAGAATATCCGACGGGCCATTGCGGAATCGATGCGGGAACTTCTCCCTGCGATCTTCGGCTCAAGCTTTGCTTCCATTATCGTGTTCGTCCCATTCGCGTTTCTCTACGGCGTGACCGGCGCGTTCTTCAAACCCCTGGCAGTGACAATGGCGATTGCGCTCGGCGTGTCCATGATCTATTCGCTGACCTTCGTGCCGCTTCTTTCCGAGCTGTTTATCCGTGAGAAGGACGTTGCGCTGGAAGTTGCCAGAGAGGAACGGTCCAAACATACGATCTCCCGGGCCTACAATGCCGCACTGCGAATCCTCTTGAGGAGAAGTTACCTCGGACCGGTGTTCGCTTTGGTCGTCCTCGGAGGAACGTTTCTGCTGTATTCCACCATCGGCAGCGATTTCATGCCGCAGATGGATGAAGGATCCTTCGTCCTGGACTATACGTCGCCTCCCGGGACGTCTCTGGACGAGACAAACAGAATGTTGACACACGTTGAAAAGATCATCATGGCGATTCCGGAAGTCGATTCGTATTCGCGGAGGACCGGAACGCAGATGGGATTCTTTATCACGGAACCCAACACCGGAGACTTCCTCATCCGCCTGAAAAACAAGCGTTCCCGCTCCGTGTTCGAGGTCATCGATGACGTTCGGCAAAAAGTAGAATCCACCGAGCCTGCACTGCGGATCGATTTCATGCAGGCCATGCAAGACCTCATTGGGGACCTTACCACCGAGCCTGCGCCGATTGTGATCAAAGTCTTTGGACCGACGCAGGACGTGATTGAGAAGAAGGCGGGCGAAATTGCTGATCTCATTCAGAAGATCCCCGGAGTGGTGGATGTGTTCAACGGCATCGTCATCAGCGGCCCTTCGATCGTCATCCATCCTGATCCGGTGTTGACGGCAAGAGCCGGCCTCTCGATGGCCGACGTTCAATCACAGCTTAAAACAGTCATGGAGGGAAGTGCGGATACGTATGTTCTCAAGGGTGAGAAACTGATCGGGGTCCGCGCCCGCTATCCTGACCAATTCCACACCACGTTGCAGGATATTGAGGGGGTGCGTTTGAGGTCTGCGAATGGTTTCTATGTCCCGCTCAACACCGTCGCACGCGTCGAGGTGCTGAAGGGGCAGAGCGAGGTGGACAGGGAAAACCTTAAAATGATGGTCCCCGTGAGTGCACGAATCACGGGACGGGATCTCGGGACGACGATTGCCGATATCAAGAAGGTTCTCCAGGCAAAGCTGGTTATTCCCCAGGGCGTCACCTACACCTTCGGTGGTCAATATCAGAGTCAGCAGGAATCGTTCCTCAGTCTCCTTTATGTGCTTATTGCGGCGTCCCTCCTCGTGATCGCACTGATGATCATCGAGTTCGAGAGTTTTTCAATACCCGTCGCGGTGTTTGCGACCAACCTCACATCGCTCTTCGGGGTTCTCCTGGCGCTGGTGATCACAGGAATAACATTCAACATCTCCAGCTTTGTGGGAATGATCATGATGGTCGGGATCGTTCATGAGAACGGTGTCTTCATTGTTCACATGATACAGGAAATCGGAGGGAAGAAGGGCTATTCGATTGATTCCATCATTGAAGCGTGCAGAGTGAGAGCGAGGCCGATCTTGATGACGACCTTTGCAGCAGTGTTCGCATTGATGCCCCTGGCGCTGGGCATTGGCGCAGGAGCGCAGATGCAGCAGCCGTTGGCCGTCGCCGTCATCGGCGGATTCCTCCTCTCAAGCTTCCTGTTGCTCTTCGAGCTGCCGACGCTCTATGTATTCCTAAAGAGAATCAAATAGGGCCCGGGTGCAGGCACACCCCGTCGCGATCCGGTTATCGGGTCTTCATGCCCTTTTGTTGGATGGCCCCGTCTGCATTCATCACGATTTCCTGACGGGACTTGCCCTTCCCAATGGTCGCTTCATACGTCGTGTTCGACCCGCGGGTTACTCGTTCGATCCGCTGTACCGGGGTGCCGGCGAAATTCTCCTTCAGGGTCCTCTGAACTCCCGGGGGGATCTGATCGGGTGGGAACGTTTCTTCGATCTCCACAATGTTCCCTGCCCCCGTGTACAAGAGATCGCGGTGGATGGACCCTTCCACACTCTGAATCTCGAAGAATCGTGTGCCGTTTTTGGTCTCTCTCGCGAATCCCCTGATGACGCCGTGAGGATACGACGACTGAAACGCTGAGAGAACTGCCGCGGGGACATCCTTGCGTCCGATCGGTTGTTCTCCCTGTGCCCTGGCTCCCGACGCAAGTGCGAGGACGATAATAGCGACGCTGAGGTTCCGGCGGGTTTTCATACGGGTGTTCCTTGAGGTGGTTGAGGATTGCTGCTTCGTTCCTCAAGGTACCGGTTGAACATGGAATGACGATGAAAATAATCCCCCGAGTTACCGGGAAGGGACGCTGGGAAAGGGAAGGCGAAGGGTGACGGTCGTCCCGGCACCCCGCTGACTGGCTAGGGAGGCCGATCCTCCGTGGAGTCGCATAATCCCCTCCACGATCGCGAGCCCCAGGCCGGTTCCCCGCCCGAGCGCGCGTGCCTCATCCGATTGGTAAAATCGTTGAAACACCTGCGAGAGGTCTTCGGCGGCAATGCCGATGCCGCAGTCGGTCACCTCGAGGATCGCAGCGTTATCGACACTGGAGAGCGTGCAGGTGATTCCACCGCCGTCCCGGGAGTACTTGACGGCGTTGTCGAGGACGTTGAGCAGAACACTCTTCATGCGTGCAGGGTCAGCATGGACTTCCACGGGATGTTCGATGTGCACATCGAATCGGAGATGTTTCCGTTCCGTGGCGCCCTTCAGCAGGTGCATGCACTCGACCAGCAGCTCGTCAAGTCGGACTGGCACGCATTGCAGCTGAATGGCGGCGGCATCTAACCGTGCGAGGATCAACAGGTTTGCCGCCATCGAGGAAAGGTGGTCCACTTCGGAGAGACAGGTGGCGACGCTTTCCTGGACGAGGTCGTGGTCGGTGGATCGTTGAGCGAACTCGAGCTCGCTGCGCATGACGGTCAACGGAGTCTGAAACTCGTGCGAGGCGTCGGCCACGAACTGTCGCTGCGCCCGGAATGCGACTTCGAGACGTTCAATCATGGTGTTAAATGTGCGCACGAGCTCCTGGACCTCGTCGTGTGCGCGGGGGACGTCGAGCCGGCGGTGCAGGGTACTGGCGGTGATCCTCCTGGCGGTGTCCACCATGGCGGTCAGGGGCCGGAAGGCCGATCGGGTAATGAGGTACGCGGCGAGCCCGGTCACCGCGAGCAGGAAGGGGATCGCGGTGAAAAGCAGCAGACGAAGGCGCGCGAGATCTTGTTCGATCCCATCCATCGGGGCTGCGATTTCCAGGATGTAGGTGAACCGGTCTTCGACGTCGAGCGGAACCCGGAGGCAGAGATATTCAGATCCGCCGAGAGTGAATACCATCCTTTGTACCCGTCCGGCAGGCGACCCGGAAGGCGGATGGCCGGATGACATCGCCAGCAAAGAATCATCGAGAACCGCCCTCCCTGTCGTGTCAAGCACCCGGTAGTGCACCCGCGTCAGGCCTTCCGTGCGGATATCGTCCAGGTCTTTCCGAACCGGGAACAGATGCTCCGTGCATTGTTCTTCGATTTCCGAGTGGAGTTTCCCCACCTGACTTTCGAGGCGCGCCCGGAGGTTCGACATCTGTTCGTCACGCACTGCGCGATAGATCACCCACCCAAACAGCCCCAGGACCACGCCGAAAAGCACTGTGTAGGCCAGGATGATGCGGATTTTGATGGTGAGCATGGGTTCAGGGCCGACGGTCAGAGAAGATGTATCCTGCCCCCCGGACGGTGTGGATCAACGGGACATCGAAGCCGCGGTCGATCTTCTGTCGCAGGAATTTGACAAACGTTTCGATCACATTGCTCCGTGGTTCGAAATTCATGTCCCAGACGTGTTCGGAGATGGTCTCGCGGGAGAGAATGCGGTCGGGGTTCATCATAAACAGTTCGAGCAACGCAAATTCCTTTGTTGTCAAAGGAAGCTCGACCCCGTTGCGGCGGACTTCGTGGGTGTTGGTATCGAGACGCAGTCCGAACCGTTCGATGACGGCGGAGCGGACGTCGGTCTGGCGTCGGGCGAGTGACCGGATGCGGGCCAGCAGTTCCCCGCTGTGAAACGGTTTCGGGAGATAATCGTCCGCCCCGCTGTCCAGCCCTTCGATCCGGTCTTCCACCTCGCCCAGCGCTGTCAGCATCAGGATGGGCGTCAGGACGCCGTCACGGCGAAGATGAGAGCAGGTTGCCAGTCCGTTTTGGCGCGGCAGCATGCGGTCCAAGATGATCACGTCATACGGGTTGATCTTGGCAAGCTCTTCGCCGGTCATCCCATCAGGCGCGAAATCGACGGCATAGGTCTCCGCCTTCAGGTTCTTGGCGATTGCCTTCGCAACGCGCTCGTCGTCCTCTATGAGCAGGATCCTCATGTCCAGGACAATGTACGTCCCCAATGTGAAGATTGCATGAAAAAGACTTTTCCTACGGGCCTGGCGTTCCTCTGGAAGGGGATTACCGGGAGGGAACCTTCGCGCGGGACTTTTGCCCCGAGAGTTTTGCGCCCAGCGCGGCGATGAGATCACTGATTCCTTCACCGGTCGGAGCAGAGATGCGATGCAGGGCGGTCCGGCCGAACCGGAGCGAGGAAAGGTGTTTTCGCCCGGCGTCGTCGATGGCATCCATTTTGGTTAGCGCCACGAGCCGGGGCTTCTTCAGGAGTGACGGATTGAACTCCTTCAGTTCATGAGCCAGGATGTTGTAGTCCGCCTTTGGATCAGGGTTCGTGGCATCGAGAAGAAACAGCAGGACACGCGTCCGTTCGATATGGCGGAGAAATTGGACACCAAGCCCCTTCCCTGTGTGTGCGCCCTCGATCAGCCCGGGGATGTCGGCGACGACGAACGCGGTGCCTTCTCCCAATTTCACAATACCGAGATTGGGGACGAGGGTTGTGAATGGGTAGTCGGCGATTTTGGGACGGGCGGCCGAAATCACCGAGATCAAAGTCGATTTACCGGCGTTCGGGAGCCCGACGAGCCCGACGTCTGCAAGGAGCTTCAACTCCAGTTCAAGCTCTGCTTCCTCGCCGTCATCTCCCATCTCATACTGGCGGGGAGCCTGGTTGATCGACGTTGCGAACGCGGCGTTTCCCCTCCCGCCGCGGCCGCCATGCGCGACGATAATCTCCTGACCATGCTCGAGGAGGTCGCCCATCTGCTTGCCGTTGCTGACGTTCCGGAGAATCGTCCCGACAGGAACCTCGAGCACAATATCTTCCGCGCTCTTGCCGGTCCTCTTTGCCCCGAGCCCGTGTTCTCCGCGATTCGCTTTGTACTGGTTCTTGTAATGAAAATCGAGGAGCGTCGTCAAATGCCTGTTTGCCCGGACAATGACCGATCCTCCCCGGCCTCCGTCGCCTCCGTCCGGTCCACCCTTCGGAATATATTTCTCACGCCGGAAACTCACACACCCGACCCCTCCATGACCGGCCTTGACGCTGATCTGCGCAATGTCGACAAACTTCATGAAGGCGTCTCCTCATCATCCCTGACAAACCATCGTCTGATGGCGTCGGTGAACTGCATTACGTCCGCCGCGTACGGATTGAGGCGGTTGATCTCGAGCAAATCGGTAAGATAGGTCGCCGCCTCACGCCAGTTCTGCAGGCGGCTCAATTCGTTGACCGTGACATCGAAGTAGGCGACGTTTCCATGGAAAAGGGAACTCGACAGGGTTGTCCGCATTTCGGGGGCGAAGGTGCGCGGCGGTAAGGCCGGGGGAGAAGGCGGTTCTGCTTGTTGCGGTTCGACCGCAGGCGCGGCCGTTGATCTGTTCGGTGGCTCACTTTCCATCGACGCGCTCTGTATCTCTTCGATTGCCGGCGGGATTGGGATGTCCGGCGTGAGCGTCACGGGCGGGTTCGCCTCAGGCAAAGGTTCGACTTCCGCAGAGAGCGACAGTTCGGGGAGCGGGGGGAGCGGTACCGCTTCCGGTTCCGGCTGGGGCGGTGTCGGGACGGGCGCACCCTTCAGATGCGTGACATCCTTCACCTCGATATCGCGAACAAGCGTCGCGATCTCGGGAAAGTCCATGCTTGTCCGCGACCTGATCCGTGCGATCGATGCGACGTAGTCCCGGAGGACCTGCAACCGCTTGTCGGCGAGAAACTCCAGAAGGGCATCCACCGGTACGCCGTTCGGATCGCCGCCGGCAAGAGCCGACCACCGGGCGATCGGATTCACGAGACGCGCAAACTCATCCGGGTTGTGCTGACGAATCGCGGCATCGTCGATGGCTGCCGCGGAATCCTCGAATTGGTCCGGCGTAATCTGCCGGCGCGATCCAAGGTCCCTCGTCAGCAACTTCGGAAGGTAACGGTACTCGACTGCCGCCGAGAGCCGGATCTGGAGAAGATCTCCGGAAATGCTGGTTGCGCCCCGGAACACCTGAAGCGCAAGGGTTTCTCTGGGTTTGCTCGCATAGCGCGATGCGAACGTGAGCGCCGTCCGTACGGCGTCGATAGCGACGGATTTGTCGTACACGAAGAACGGGAGAAGCGAGCTGATTGCTCCGCGGACGACGCGCGGATTATCGGGGCTCGCATTCAGGATGCGGGATGTCGGGCCGCCTTCGGTCCACTCATTCATCAGATGTTCGGTTGCATCTGCCTTGCACCATGCAAGGGCATCGGCAGGGAGGAATGACTTCAACTCATGGACGGCAATTCCATCATTCCCCCCCAGTCGCTCCTGAAGTCTGCCGCATATGTGGTCAATATACTGTTCAATCATTGAGGGTTCGGTGTCTTCTGAAGGACGAGTTTCACTCGATCAATTTCCTTCTTTGCCGCCGTTTTAAATGTCTCATCAATCCCGGGCCGATCGACGATTTGCTTGTACATGAGGAGCGCCTGGTCGAAACGACCCATCTTTTCATACGACTGGCCCGACATATACAGCGAATTTGCCGTCCAGTCGATTTTCCCTTTCTTCGTCACGAGATAGGGCACCTTGAGGAAATCAAGGATCGCCTGCTGATAATCTCCCTTGTTGTAGTTTGCTTCTGCAATATAGTAGCGGATCTCGCCTTCGAGGTCGCTTCCGGCCTGGTCGAGGAGACCCTGGAGCTGAAGAACGGCCTGGTCGTAGTAGCCGAGGCGATCATACAAAATACCGATGTCGATCTTCTTATCGAAGCTGTCGTCGTTGTTCGGATAGAGCTCGAGATAGCGTCGTGTGAGGGCCAGTGCTGCATCGTTGACGCCGGCCGCCTTGTATGTTTCGATCAAATTGCTGATCGCGAACGGCAGGAGGGACGAATCCGGTTTTGGATCGTCGACGACGACGCGGTAATGCTGAATTGAAAGCGGCCATTTTTCCGCATCATAGTAAAGAATTCCCAGGGCGAAATGCGCGCGCGGAATAATCTGTGCCTCGGGATGGTCTTTGATCAGCTCCTCGAGTGTGTTGATCGCTTCCTGGTTGTTTCCCAGCGCTTCCTGGGTCTTGCCGATCCAGTACCGGGCCGTGGGAGCTGAGGTGGTTTCGTCGTACTTCTTCGCCACCTGGGTGAAGGCCTTCTGGGCTGCGGCGTAGTCTTCTTTCCGGAAGTAGTAATTCCCCCGCTCCAACTCGAATGAGGCAAGCTCCTCGTCGGTCTTGTCATACTTCGACGTGAACTGGGCGATGTCCCGGTCTGCACCGGCGAGGTCGTTGTTGCGGAACCGGGCGATGATGCTGTGGGCATCGTAGAATCGACGGTCCGCGTCGTTTTGTGCGTCGTGCGACAGCGCGTTGAACTGGCGGATCGCATCCGCATAGTTCCCGGTCTCGAACATCAGCATTGCCACATCCCTCGTGGCGGCAATCCCCGGGGACACCCGTTCCGCCTGTTTGAAGTATGCCGTCGCGGCGTCGGTTGTTCCCTCGCTTTTCGCAATCATTCCGAGCAGCATGTACGCCTGGCCGGCGACGGCGCCTTCAGGGCCGCGCGCGAGGATTTCGAAGAGGTGCCCTTTCGCGTCGGCATTCTTGCCGGCAAGTTGTTCCGCGCGCGCGAGCCCGAGCAGGAGGCTGATGTCGGCGCCCTGGTCCCTCAGGGGGTTCTCTTCCTGTTCGTGGACAAGGTCCTTATACAGACGGAGCGCTTCATCCGCACTCCCCGCTGCCATGAGGGAAGTTGCGAGTTCGGATTGTGCATCACCGGCGATAGAGGCGTACCCAAATTCCTCCCCAAGGCGCCGGTACAGGTCGGCGGCCTCCGCATATTTCCCCTGTTGCTCCTTTGCTGCGGCCATGTCGTGAAGAAGATCGGCGCAATATTTCCCGTTGGGTGCAAGATCGAGATACTGTTTGCCGTAGGCAACCATCGAGTCGACCTGGCCCTCTTTCCCGAACAGGACGGCTTCATGGAACCGGGCCTCAATCCCCGACGGCGTTGCAGGGTAGGAAACCACCACCTGCTTGAAGACCGAGAGAGCGCTCACGAGACTATCTGCCTGCTCGAGGAGGATACCGGCATGAAGAAGCATTGTATCGAGACGCTGCGTGTCGCCTGCCTGAGCGAGCGCCTCCTGTGCAGCCGATGGTGTCGTCGCCAGAAGGAAAAAGAGTGAGAGCGCGCATTGCTTTGCCCGGGGGTCGCTCTTGTAGGCCTGAATAAACGTCTGATATGAGCTGATGGCCTTGGCACGGTATTTCTCGTCTTTCCTGGTCAGATACTCGTAGGAACGGGCGCGATAATACAGGGCGTCGACGAACCGTGCGTCTGTCATCCCGCTGTTGATCGCGTTCGAAAACTGGACTTCCGCCGCTTCGTAGTTCTTCAAATCATGAAAATAAATATCTCCGAGCCGATAGCTGAGCCCCACCTTGTCCTTTTCGGCCACGACATCGCCCACCAGCAAGGCCAGTCGTTCCAGCCCTGCGTCCTTGTCTTTCGCCTCGAAGATTTCGATGGAATCGATCTTCCGCACAGCGGCGTCGCTCGAATCGGATGCGGGGTAATGATCGAGCAATTCGTGGAACATCATGAGCGCGCGGCTGAAATCCTTCAAGCGCTCGTAGCACCGCCCGGCCGACCAGAGGGCGTCGTCTGCAAGGGGAGAATGCGGATAGCGGGAGAAGACGTTTTCGTAATCGACAGCGGCTTTGCGGTAGTCGTTCAAGCCGCGATCGTACAATTGCCCGACGTGATACAGGACCTCCGCTGCAGAAGGATGTTCGGGGTTTTGATCAACGAAGGTAAGATAGTCTTTGATCGCGGTCTGGACATTTTTCCGGTCTTCGGCGTTGCGTGCAAGCCGGGTGAGAGCGCGGTTCCGGAGGAGGTCCGTCTTCGCGGCGTGGAGCAGCTTCTGGCATGCATCGTCGGAGACATCGAACCGTCGGGCGCGGCTTGCCGTCAGGGCGAGCGACCAGAGCGCGTCGGGGGTTTTTTCTTCCGAGGGGAAGGCCGCGAGAAAACGCTGATACGACTTCAGCGCATTCTGGTAATCCTTCTGCGCGGACTGCGATTCCGCCACTCCCAGCATCGCGTCCCGGAGGAGCGTGGAATCAGAGACGCTCTTCAACGCCAGGGCTTTCCTGAAGTTCTCCTCCGCATCGGCGTACCGGGCATTGTCGGCAAGGAGCCTCCCAAAGTTGACATAGGCTGCCTGCACGGCCGTTGAGTTCTTGTACTTTGCGATGATCTCCTGGAAGTTGGATTGCGCCTGATCGAATTTTCGTGTGGCAGCATTGATATTGCCCAGGATGAGGAGCGCCTGGGCCCTCGCTTCGGGCGATGGATCGCCGTCGATCACTCGGCGGAGTTCCGTTTGGGCCTGGTCGATGTTCCCATCCTCGAAGTACATCTTCCCGAGCTGGGTCCGGGCAGTGAGTACCGCCGGGCTTGCAGGGTACTCCTGGAGGATCACTCGAAGATCTCTGCGCGCATCGTCCCGGTCTCCTGCCAGGATGAAATATTTCGCCGCCTGGAGGAGGGCATCCGGTGCCGGCTTGCTCTTCGGGTGGAACACCTTCACGCGCTCGTAGGCGAGAGCTGCTTCCTTGGCGTTTCCGAGCGCGGCATACGCTTCGCCGGTGTTGTACCAGGCCTCGGGAGCCCGTGGGTTGTCCTGGTATGTCAGGGCAAATGTCTGGAAGGTGATCCGTGCATCCTCATACCGCTTCAGCTTCATCTGTGTCAAACCCAGATAGAAGCGGGCTTCGATCCCTTGCGAGGTGTTCGGGTATGCGGCGACAAATTGGCGCAACTGTTCCGCCGCGAGGTCAAACAGGCCGTCGGTAAACAGGTTGATGGCGAGTTTGAAATCACCGTTTTCTTTCGAATCCTGTGCCGGTGCCAAACAGGGGAAAACGACGAGAAACACCAGAAAGAGAAATCGAATTTTCAGCGTCCGCATAAAGGTATTATCGGTAGTCAGGTCGACTGGGGTAATGCGTAAAGGTACTGGTTATTGGGGAGGGAAACAATTGGCATTTGTCAATTGACAACTGACAATCGACAAGTGGGTTGGAACGGGAGGGGGAGAAGGGAGACAATTCAGATGTCAAATATCTGATATCGGATATCGGAAATGGCGGGGCACGTCATCGCGAGACGGATGACAAGAAGGGAGAGGGGGGAGAACGGGAGACGGGGAGACGAGCGGACTTTGGGACTGTGAGACTATGGGCTTGCGTTATGGAGCTTCTGCTGGAGAACCATCATTGCCTGTCGCTCCTGCCACGATTCCGCAATTCTCCCCTCGCGAAGGGCAGGAGAGAATGCGGGACGATTCGATGCGTGTACAGTGATGTCCGGGTTCACCAGATTCATGCTCGCGATGCACAACAGCACCACGAGAGATAGCCGGGCCGACGACACACGATCGACAAGAAGCAGAAGGAAAGGGATTGCAGGGAGGAGATAGGAACGCTCCAGTGGAAGCGCAAAGAACTGGACGGCCATGATCCCGACTGCGACTGACGAGGCCACCATGAGTGGGTCCTTCTCGTGCCACGCCTCCCGGATCCCGGTCCTTCCTTTCCAGAGCACCCAGGAGATCGCAATGAACGCAAGCGGTCCCAGGGCATACACCGAACGATAGGCAAAGTCGAGCACTCGGGTTTCCGGCGCCGGATGAATGTCGCTCATGGCGACACGGGTCGATGCAAACCAGTGGAACGGCCCGCCATACGTCAGCATGAGCGGCAGGGTTGCGAGGAATGCCGTCACGCCCGTGGCGACAAGGTAACGCACCATCTCCTTGCGTTCTCCCGCGAGCGCGAGATAGACAAACAGGGGAATCACAAGGGTGAGATTTGAAAGTCGGAACCCTGCAGCAACCCCGGTGCAAATTCCGGAGAGGATTGAACGTCGATCCCGGGCGGCGACCAACGCGGCGAGGATAAAGGCAAGAGACCAGAGGTAATCCATCGTCGTCGCCGCATTCGTCAGGACGATCGGCGCACAGACGAGCGAGAGAAACAAGGGGATGGGATTCTTGCCGAGATCAATTGACAGGCGATACCAGAGGAACGTGAGGAAGAGCGCTGCGGCGAGCGTTCCCGCATTCGATGCAAAACAACCGCCGAGTCCCACGAGCGGCGCGTTGATGATTTCGTGCAACGGGTAGCCGGGAAGGCGAGACGCAAGATAGTGGCCCGTCTTCCACAGCGTTTCGGCCGACTGCGCGACAAGCCAGGCGTCGGGGTCCGCTCCGTAGCCGGCACCGAGCACGGGGATGCTCACGCCGGCAACAATGGCGAGACCACATGCAAGCCATCCGCGTCCGAGGGTATTCAGACGAGCTTCGCCCGCAAATATTCGACGTTGAGCCGTGCGATCATGGACACGGAGATTTGCTTCGGGCATTCCGCCTCACAGGCATAGGTATTGGAGCACCCGCCGAAGCCCTCGGCGTCCATCTGCGCCAACATCTTCTCGACACGCTCTTTGCGTTCCGGTTCACCTTGTGGCATGAGGGCGAGGTGCGACACTTTCGCAGCGACGAAAAGCATCGCTGAAGCGTTTTTGCATGTGGCGACGCACGCACCGCAGCCGATACAGGCCGCGGCATCGAATGCCTCCTCCGCACGGTCCTTCGGGACCAGGACGGCGTTGGCATCGGGCGCCGACCCTGTCTTGACCGTGATGAACCCGCCGGCCTGAATGATCCTGTCGAATGCCGTCCGGTCGACCACGAGGTCTTTGATCACGGGGAACGCCTTCGCGCGCCAGGGCTCGACGACGATCGACTGACCGTCGTGAAAATTGCGCATGCGGAGTTCGCAGGTCGCGACGCCGCGCAGGGGCCCATGGGCCCGGCCGTTGATCATCAGCCCGCAGCTTCCGCAGATGCCCTCACGGCAATCATGGTCGAACGCGATCGGATCCTCACCCTGTCGGATCAGGTTCTCGTTGACCACATCGAGCATTTCCAGGAAGGAGGCGTCCGGCGAGATATTGCCCGCCGAATAGACCTTGAATTCCCCGCGGACATCGCTGTCGGGCTGGCGCCAGATCTTGAGCGTGAAGTTCATTACTTGTAGCTCCTCTGCGAAGGTTTCACGTATTCAAAGGCGAGGGGTTCTTTGTGAAGGACCGAAGTGCCGACCTCCCCCTTGGATTCCCATGCCGCAACGTAGGAAAACTTCTTGTCGTTGCGTTTTGCCTCTCCTTCCGGCGTCTGGTGTTCCTCGCGGAAATGTCCTCCGCAGGATTCGTTGCGATGGAGCGCATCGTGAGCGATCAGCTCACCGACCTCCAGGAAGTCCGCCACGCGGCCGGCGCGCTCGAGGTCGTTGTTGAAGGACTCCCGTGAGCCGACCACTTTGACGTTGTTCCAGAATTCCTCCCGGAGCGACTGGATCGCGTCAATGGCTTTCTTCAGACCCTGCGCATTGCGCCCCATACCGACATCGTCCCACATGATCTTGCCGAGAGCCCGGTGGAATTCATCCACGGTGCGTTTCCCTTGGATCCCCAGCAGCTTCTCCACCCGTTCGGAGACTTCCTTCTGCACTGCGGCAAACGGGGGTTCATCTCCCTTCACGGGGGGCGGCGCGGCCGAGCTCAGGTAGTCGCCGATGGTGTACGGAGCGATGAAGTATCCGTCCGCGAGTCCCTGCATCAGCGCGCTTGCTCCAAGCCTGTTTGCACCGTGGTCGGAAAAATTCGCTTCGCCGAGAACGAACAAACCGGGGAGATTGCTCATGAGATCATAATCCACCCACAATCCGCCCATGGTGTAATGGACGGCGGGATAAATCCGCATCGGCGTCGCGTACGGATCTTCGGCCGTAATCTCGTGATACATTTCAAACAGGTTGCCGTACTTCTCCTCGATCGCATCCTTCCCAATACGATTGATCGCGTCGGAGAAATCAAGGTACACGGCCTTCGCCGTCGACCCGACACCGAACCCCTTGTCGCACATTTCTTTCGCGCGGCGCGAGGCGACATCGCGGGGGACGAGGTTTCCGAACGAGGGATAGAGACGCTCGAGGTAGTAGTCGCGCTCGTTCTCCGGAATTTCCTCCGGCCGCCGCTTGTCCCCGGCAGTTTTCGGGACCCATATCCTCCCGTCGTTCCGGAGTGATTCGCTCATCAGCGTCAGCTTCGACTGGTATTCCCCACTCTGCGGGATGCAGGTAGGATGGATCTGCGTGAAGCACGGATTGGCGAAAAACGCTCCGCGCTTGTGCGCCCGCCAGATCGCGGTGGCATTGCTCGCCTTCGCCATCGTGGAAAGATAAAATGTGTTCGCATAGCCGCCCGTCGCCAGCACCACCGCATGACCGGCATACGTCTCGATTTCGCCGGTGAGGAGATTGCGTGCGACAATGCCCCGTGCCTGGTCCTTGATCACGACCAGGTCGAGGAGCTCCCGTCGCTGGTAGAACTTCACCGTGCCGATCCCCATCTGCCGGGAGAGCGCCGAATACGCTCCCAGGAGGAGCTGCTGTCCCGTCTGTCCGCGCGCATAGAAGGTCCGCGAAACCTGGGCTCCGCCGAACGACCGGTTATCCAGGAGACCCCCGTATTCCCGCGCGAACGGCACGCCCTGGGCGACGCATTGGTCGATGATGTTTCCCGAAACTTGTGCAAGACGGTACACGTTCGCTTCACGCGCCCGGTAATCGCCCCCTTTCACCGTGTCATAGAAGAGCCGGAAAACGCTGTCGCCGTCGTTCGTGTAGTTCTTGGGCGCATTGATGCCGCCCTGGGCGGCAATGCTGTGTGCCCGGCGAGGGGATTCATGATAGCTCAGGGCGATGACGTTGTAGCCGAGCTCTCCGAGGGATGCTGCGGCGGAAGCTCCCGCGAGACCTGTTCCCACAACGATCACGGTGTATTTCCGACGGTTGGAAGGGTTAACGAGCTTCATCGAGAAGCGATGATGATCCCACTTTTGTTCGATCGGTCCTTCCGGTATTCTGGAATCGAGTGTCATTGGTAGCACCCCTTAGTGAGCACGGAAAAGAAAGTAGAGCGGCATGAGTGCAAAGCCGAGGGGAATCAGGAGCCAGAAAATGACGGCGACACCCTCGATCAATTTGAGGTATTTCGAATTGCGCAGGCCGAACGTCTGAAACGACGATTGAAACCCGTGCCGCAGGTGGAACGCGAGGAACACCACGGCGATCACGTAGAAGATTGCAGAAACGGGCTGCGCAAACGCCGATGCAACACGATCATACATTGTCGGCCCGCTTTCTCCGTCGACGAACCGGGACTGGATGAAGAACGTGTTGATATGGATGACCAGGAACGCCAGGACCACCGTTGCCGTAATGATCATGATGCGCGAGCTCAACGTGCTGACCTCCCCGCTGCGTTTGACGGCGTACCGCTCCGGCCTGGCTGCGCGGTTGATGAACCACAGCCAGACGCCGTACACAGCGTGCACGAAGAACAGGAGGAAGAGAACAATCTCAATGGGTCGCAGAAGGGGGTATGTCGCAAGGAACTCCGCATACGTGTTGAAGAGTTTCCCACCGTCGGCCTTGAACAGGAATAAATTTGCAGTGAGATGAAAGACGAGAAACAGGCAGAGGAAAAACCCCGAAAGGCCGACGATCAGCTTACGCCCGACCGACGAAGCAAAGAAGGATTGTTTCTTTCGCATGGAATTCGTCTGGGAAGTGAAGGAATGCGAAGCGCTGAAGGAAGAACGCCTGAGGAGACATCAGAATGTACTAAATCATGGCTATCGATTCAAGTTGCGTCCGAGGAATCGGGAAACAGACACGATGCTGCCGACGAGGCCGAGAACGACGCCGCCGGCGACCACGGCCGCATAAAACCAGAGCGGCATGTGCACGAACATCGCAAGATCTTCGGACAGGTAGTGCGTAAACCGCTCGATAGCGAGATACAACATCCCGGCGGCCAACAGGCCGCCGAGGAACCCCTGCACGATCCCTTCGATGAGAAACGGCCAGCGGATGAACATTGCGGTGGCTCCGACCAGCTCCATCGTCCGGATGATGTGCCGCTTCGCGTAGATGGCAAGGCGGATGGTATTTGCGACGAGGAGGATCGCCGAGAGCATGATGAAGGATCCGACCCCCAGCGTTATCCGGTCGACGACCGAGGTGCGCGCGTCGACGACCTCCAGCAGCGCGCGCCGGTACCGCACCGTATCAATGCCGGCAATGGAGGAAAAGCGGTTGTAGAGTTCCTGTGCGCGCGGGGCGGTGGTGTAGTCGTTCTTGAGATAGATCTTGATCGAAGGGGGGAGCGGATTGAAATTCAGGACGCGGTACACGTTCTCGCCGGACTCCTGCTCGAAAATATGCGCGGCTTCCTCTTTCGAAATATAATGGATGGAATCCACTCCCGGCGAGGCCGACACCGAGTGTTCAATCCGGCGGAGGTCCTCGATGTTCAATGGCTCTTCCAGGAACGCCTCCATCTCGAAGCGCGCCTTGAGGGCGATCATCATGCGCTGGGTGTTGATGCTGACGATGACAAACAGACCGAGCAGCACCAGGGCAATCCAGAGGGTGAAGACCGCAAATGCGGTGGACAACCTCGCCCTTCGGAATCCGGAGAAACTTTCACGCAGCGTGTACGAGAGACTCATGCCGAAGGGCCCGTTCAGTAATTGGATTCGTCCCGCCAGCGTACGATCTTCCAAGGGTCGGTGACGCGTTCCCGTTGGAAAATGAGATTGGCATAACCGTTGACGTACTCCACGTCACTCGGGTTGAAGACAATCGTGAGGTTGAAGCCCCGGACGACATTCACTTCGTTGGAATCGCTTGTCGACGAAACGATATTGTTCCAGATCAAGTCGAGCTTCTGCGCGTTCTGGAACAGGCCGTACGTCGACCGCATGTCCTCTTCCCGTCCCCAGCTGATGTCTACGCCAAGGTCATAATTGCGGTACACGAACACGAAACTATCATCGAGCAGCTGGCCATAGACCGTCGTGTCACGGAAGGTATAGGAGGCCTGGAAGCATCGGAAAATCCCGTCGATGGTCTTCGGATCGCATGTCGACTGGGCCGGAGAGTTGTCGATCCCCGGCGCGAAGGGATTAACGCACGCCCCGCCGATGAGGGCGGCGATCGGGAAGAGGATGCGCACGGAAAAAGCGGCGAACCTCGCCCCGCGGTGATATCGTCGTGCACTCCGACTGGACATCATTCAGTTGGAAAACTTCCCTTTGAAATGGCTCCACGTAACATCGCTGGTGGTCTTATAGTCCGTCCAGCGATAGATGACCCATGCATTGGTGTTGTCCGGGCCGAGAACGAGCTGCATCGTGCCGGTCGCGACCGTCGGGAAACTCGGATCGTTGTGCTCGAACGTGAACGTATAGTCGTACGAAACAATGGTGGAATCCCCCGAGAGGATGATCGTTTTGTGGGCCAGGACAAGATTGGAGAACGCGGTCGGCTTGCCGGCTGTTCGCGCCACCAGGTTCTGGAAATACTGCCGTTCGTCATCCACGGTCCAGTTGGCGAAGACCCCTGCGTACGTTGCTGCCGCCGTCGCGGACGGGATGAACGCGTATGTTTGCTTCGCGTGTGAGGGGTCGGGAAAACACCGCTGGTAGTTGACGGAATTCTTTTCCGCGATCGCGCTCTGCAGGTTCTGCACGACGGCGTCAGGATCCGTCGCGGGGATGAAAGTGTCGCTGGGCTGTGTCGGCGCTTCGGGAGTCCTGGTCTGAAAGAGACCGCACGACGTGAACACGAAGAGGGCGGCGACGATAAGCCGGGGGGATACGCATCGGGTACGCCAGCGCAGTGCGGTCACAGCACGATGCGCCCTTCCAACGCCCTGGTCAATGTCGCCTCATCGGAGAACTCCAAATCACCCCCGACGGGAAGGCCCCGCGCAAGACGGGAGACCTTGACGCCAAGCGGTTTCAGGAGCCGTGTCAAATAGATCGTCGTCGCCTCACCCTCGACGTTGGGGTTCATCGCAAGGATTGTCTCGCCCACTTCGGAGGAGATCCTCACGAGGAGTTCTTTGATGCGGAGTTGCTCCGGCCCGATCCCGTCCAGAGGCGAGAGAGAGCCCCCGAGGACGTGGTAGAGCCCGCGATATTCATTTGTTTTTTCGAGTGCGATCACGTCATTCGGCTCCTCGACAACACAGATCAGCGATCGGTCGCGCTTGGTGCTCGCGCAAATGACACAGGGGTCCTGCTCGGTGATGTTGGAGCAGACGGAGCAATGACGGATCTTCTCCTTCACGGCGATCAGAGCGTTCGCCATCCTGGCGACTTCTTCGCGCGGGAGCTTCAGCACGTGGAGGGCAAGCCTCTGGGCCGTCTTGCGCCCGATCCCCGGGAATCCGGCGAATTCATCGATAAGTTGCTGCAGTGACTCGGACGTATGGAGCATAAGGAGGTATTCTTGGACACCGGATGGCCTGTTGATGCCGATAGATCGGGTGCGGGGGACCGGGTGTGAGCGACTACATGCCAGGAAGGTTCAGCCCCGGGATATTCGGGAGAAGTCCGTTGGTCGCCTTCGCCATCTCCTCCTGCGCCATCTTGTTGGATTCCTCGACCCCCTTATTGACCGCGGCGATAATCAGGTCTTCGAGCATCTCAACATCGGCAGGGTTCACGACTTCCTTGTCGATGTGCAACTGGACGATCTGTTGTTTTCCATTGACGGTGACTTTGACCATTCCTCCCCCCGATTCCCCGACGGTGGTCATGGTCTCCAGGGAGGCCTGCACCTGAGCGATTTTCTCCTGCATCTTCTGCACCTGTTTCATCATTCCCGCCATATTTGGAATGCCGCCCATGGAAGTTCTCTCTTATCTAAAGAGTGGATCGTTGATTCTAGAGAATAGTGTCAAAATATACTCTATTACGCGTGGATTGTCAACGCGACGCCGTTTCCCAATTCTTGACTTTCTGAGCGGAATGGCGTACAATAGTATTCCATTATACTTTTCTTATGGAAACATCCGGCTGAGGGGAGATCCCTGCCTGTGGGAATGCTGTCCGACCGTACTGCTCCCGACGACAAAAGCGTTCAGGATGCCTTGAAAACCTCGGGAGAGATTCCGGGGCATGTCGCCATTATTATGGACGGAAATGGCCGATGGGCCAAACTCCGGGGGCTTCCACGCATCGCAGGGCATACGGAAGGTGTGGAATCGGTCCGCGACATCGTCGAGGCGTGTGGCCAGCTTGGAGTGCAGTATCTCACGCTGTACGCGTTCTCCACCGAGAACTGGAAGCGGCCGAAGGACGAAATTTCCCTGTTGATGCGCCTCCTGTTAAAGGCGCTTCAGGACGAGACCGATCGCCTGCACACCAACAATGTGAAGATCCGTGCGATCGGCGATATCGATGCACTCCCGTCGGAAGTCCGGCAGGAACTGCTCGATGACATCGAGAAAACGAAGAACAATACGGGCCTGACGCTCATCCTTGCGCTCAGTTACAGCGGGCGCTGGGATCTGACGAGGGCCTTCCGGCACATGGCCGAGGACGTGGCGTCCGGAACGCTCCACGCCGACCAGATCACGGACGCAAAGATTTCATCCTATCTTTCAACAACCGGAGTACCAGATCCCGACCTCTTGATACGGACAAGCGGGGAATTTCGCATCAGCAATTTCCTGCTGTGGCAGTTGGCGTACACGGAGATTTTCATCACCCAAAAACATTGGCCGAGTTTCCGGAGGGATGAGCTGTACGCCGCGATCACGGACTACCGCCGGCGCGAGCGCCGCTTCGGGATGGTCAGTGAACAACTGCGCGCCCAGGAAAATGCCGGCGGCGCGCTCCAACGGTTTATCAAGAGTGTAACGGGACCCTAATATGAAACAGCTTCTGCTCGTGTCAGCAGTCATCACGCTGGCACTCTGCACCCTCTCCAGAGCGGACGCACAACGTACCCAACCTCAACAAGAAGTCCTCAAGATCCTCGGCATCTCCATCGAGGGGAACACGCTTGCCGATCCCGCCGCGATCATTGCGAATTCAGGACTGAAGGTCGGTGATAATATTACCGTCCCCGGCGATCAGGTCGGCCAGGCCGTGCGCAAGCTGTGGTCCTTGAGAATTTTCGACGATATTCAGGTTGCCATCGATCGCCGGGCCGGCGACGGCGTCTATCTTTCCATCACCGTCCACGAACTTCCCCGTTTTGAAAAAATCGAGTATACCGGCAGACATGAGGTCAGCGAAGACGACATCATGAAGAAGCTGAACCTCGTTCGCGGCCAGGTCTTTCCCTCCGATGAGCTCGTTGTCATCAGACGGGAAATCAAGAAGCTGTACGTGAAGGACGGATATCTGCTTGCGGAAATCAGGGACACCACGCAGCCGGCGGACAGCGCGAGCAACCGGGTCATCGTGAAAGTCGATATTGACGAAGGTCCGGAAGTGCAGATCGACAATATTACGTTCAGCGGCAATCACGCATTCTCGGACGGCGACCTGCGCGGAGCGATGGACAACACCTCGGAAAAGCACTGGTGGAAGTTCTGGTCGTCCGCGAAGTTCGACAGAAAGAAGTATGATGAAGACAAGGACCTGATCCTTCAGTTCTACAGGAAGAATGGCTACCGGGACGCCGAAATCCTCGGCGACTCAATTTCCTATTCTGCGAACAAGGAAAACATGAACATCCTGATCAGGGTCCGTGAGGGTGTTCAGTATTTTATCCGCCACATTACCTGGCAGGGAAATACAGTCTACAACAGCACCGTCCTCAACGAACGGCTCGGCGTCAAGGACGGGGAGGTCTATAACGCGGACAAGCTTGAGAAGAATCTCCGCGGGAATGATTCCCAGTCGGACGTCGCTTCCCTGTATCTCGACAACGGCTACCTGCGGTTCAATCTTGACCCGGTCGAAACACGGGTGGGTGACGACAGCGTCGATATCCAGATCAACGTCTTCGAGATGAATCAATTCCGCATCGGCCACGTTGCGATCAAGGGGAATACCAAGACGCAGGAAAAGGTCATCCGACGGGAACTCTACACCCGGCCGGGGGACTACTTCAGCCGTGCCGCGATCATGCGCAGCCTTCGGCAACTGCAGCAACTCAATTATTTCAACCCAGAAAAGCTGAAGCCGGATTATCAAATGGTCGATGATAAGACGGTGGACCTGGTGTATGAGGTGGAAGAGAAATCCAGCGACAACATCAACGCCTCAGTCGGATACAGCGGCGCCTTCGGGGTCACGGGGGCGTTAGGATTTACGATCAACAATTTTTCCATCGCCGAGCCCCTTTCAGGCGGTGCCGGGCAGATCCTGAGTTTCCAGTGGGAATTCGGCGCAACGTCGATCTACCGCACCTTCAGCCTCGGGTTTACGGAGCCGTGGCTCTTTAATACTCCAACCCTCCTCGGGGTGAGCCTCTTTGATACCCGCCAAAGCTACAACTTCGATTTGGAAATGATGGGCGGATCCATTCGTGTCGGCCGGCGGTTCCGTTGGCCCGACGACTATTTCCGGGGCGATTGGATCCTGACCGGCCAGAGGAACGACGTCCGGAACGGCCTTGGCTATTATCCGGAAGGCGTGACGACCCAGGTGAGTGTCACGCAGGTCATTTCGCGCAACAGCACCGACAACCCGATCTTCCCGACCGAGGGGTCCAATGTCTCGCTGTCGTTCCAGTTGTCTGGCGGTCCGTTCCTCCCCGGCAATGTGGAATTTGTCAAGTGGGGGTTCCAGTCCGATTGGTACATCCCGTTGTTCGACAGCCACAAATTCGCGCTCTACCTGAGCTCGATGTACGGCTCCATTACGCCACTGGGGAGCGGTACCGGCAACATCTCGCCGATCGATTACTACTCGATGGGCGGCACAGGACTCGGCTACGTCAACACCACGCCGCTGCGTGGGTACGACGACCAGAGTGTCGGCCCGATTCTTGCCGGGAGTTCGATCGTCGCCGGTAGAGCGATGTCAAAACAGACTCTGGAACTCCGTTTCGCCGTGTCCATCAATCCTATCCCGATTTATCTGCTCGCCTTTGCCGAAGGAGGAAACGTGTACCCCTCTCCCGCGACGGCGAATTTCTTCGATCTGAAACGATCGGCGGGATTGGGCGCGCGGATCCAGATCCAACCCATCGGTCTGATCGGGTTTGACGAAGGTTATGGATTCGACGATGTTTCACCAAGGGATGGGAAACCGGACGGCTGGCATTTTCATTTTGTCTTCGGCCGCGGGTTCTAGGGTCGAGGGGGGGGTGACATACAGGTCAGGCATCTCATTGATCCGACTCTTCAATATCCATTTCAACGAGGTCATTGTGAAGAATATCGTTTTCTCTTGTCTTATTCTTGTGTTGGTCGGTGCGGTGGCGTACGGGCAGGTGCAGAAGATCGGGTTTGTGAACTCAGCGAAGATTCTGGATCAGCTTCCGGAAGCGCGCGATGCGGCGAAGAAACTCGAATCGTACGCAAAGCCCATCCAGGATTCGCTGCAATTGATGCAGAAGCAGATTCAGGAAAAATACGATGATTATCAAAAACGGGAAGCGTTGCTGAACGACGCATCCAAGCGGGCTGCCCAGCAGGAGATCCAGGACCTTCAGGTGAAGGCACGGGACTTCGCGCAGGGAAAAGACCAGGAACTCGCGCAGCAACGGGAGAAGATCTTCACCCCCGTGAAAGACAAGGTCCTGAAAGCCATCGAGCGGATTGCGAAAGCGGAGAAATTCAGCTTCATCCTTGACCAGAATGACCAAGTCAACATCGTTCTGTATGCAGATCCGAAAAATGATCTGACCAATCGCGTCCTCGACAACCTCATCCGTGGGAGATAACGCCCGCAGACGTGGACGGGAGCGCTGGTGCTTGAAGACGAAAGCGATTGGGTGAAGTATCCCCGGTCGCTTCGTGTTCTTGAGCCACGCGCCCGCTGCTGTTCCGTCCCGGTGATCCCGTCGCGGTGTGATCGAAGAGGTCTTTTCGCTCCATTGGAGAAACGCAATGAAACGCACACTTTGTATGATCGCTGTTGGAATGGCGATCGTTTGCTCGGCACACGCGCAGTCAAAAATCGGGCATATCAATTCCGAGTCGATCATGCAGACGCTCCCGGAAGCGATCGACGCTCAAAAGACGCTGGACGGTCTTGTCGCGCAGTGGGAGGGCGATTTGCAGAAGATGCAGGCGGACTGGAAACGGAAATATGACGAGTATGATAAAAAGAAACTGATCCTGACGGAAGCGGCGCGGGCGGACCAGGAGAAAGAGCTGCGTGCGCTCGATCAATCGATCCAGGACTACCGGAATAAGAAGTTCGGTCAGAATGGAGAGTTGTTCCAGAAACAGAACGAGATCATGAAGCCGATTCAGAACAAGATCTTCCAGGTGCTCGAAGACATTGCAAAGGAAGACGGCTACGACTATATCTTCGACAAGAGCGGTCAGGTCCTGCTCGTCTATGCAAACGACAAGAACGACCTTACCGCCAAGGTCATCCAGCGCATGCAGGCATTCGGCAAGTAGTCTTGATGCGGCAACCCCGGGGTACCACGCGTGAAACTCCGTGACATCGCAACACTCCTGAAGGCCGAGCTCGTCGGAGACGCGGATCGGGAGATCGTCAGGGTGGCAAAGATCGAAGAGGCGGGTGAGGGCGATCTTACATTCCTGGCGAATCCGAAATACGCCCGCTTCCTTGGGGATACACGGGCCTCGGCGGTCATCGTCGGGCGGTCCGTCGCTCTTCCTGCCGGAAGACCGGCCGGAGAGATTGCACTCCTGCGCGTCGATGATCCGTACGCCTCCTTTGTCCACGCGGTAGTGGCGTTTCATCCTCCAGGGTCACCTGTCCCGCCGGGGATCTCTCCCGCAGCGGTCATCGACTCCACCGCCGAGGTCGGGGATGCGGTCCGCATTGCGCCGTGTGCGGTTATCGGGCCCGGATGCCGTATTGGCGACCGGACCATGATCGGACCCGGGGCCGTCCTCGGCGAAGGCGCCGCGGTCGGAGCCGACTGCATATTGTACGCGAACGTCGTCGTCCGGGAGCATTGCGTCGTCGGAAACCGGGTGATTCTCCAGCCGGGTGCGGTGATCGGGGGGGATGGATTCGGGTTTGCCCCCCAGCCCGACGGGACATACGAAAAGATCCCGCAGGTCGGGATCGTTGTGCTCGAAGACGATGTTGAGATCGGAGCGAACACAACGATCGATCGTGCGACCCTCGGGGAAACGAGGGTCAAAAAAGGGACCAAGCTCGACAATCTCATCCAGGTCGCGCACAATGTCGTGATCGGTGAGAATACGGTAAGCGCGGCGCAGGCCGGGATTTCGGGGAGCACGAAGATCGGCAGAAACGTGATGATCGGAGGGCAGGTGGGCTTCACCGGACATCTCGAGATCGCCGACGGAACGAAGATCGGCGCCCAGTCGGGGGTCCACCGGTCCGTCACGCAGCCCAATACGACGATCTTTGGTTTCCCGGCGGTTCCCCAGCGCGACGCGTTCAGAATCCAGGGGGCCATCACGCAACTCCCGGACCTGCTGCAAACGGTCAGGGTCCTTCAGCAGGAGGTCGAAGCGTTGAAACAGCGGATTGTCGATCTCACTGCGCCGCAGGCAGAAACGCGAAAGCCGTAACCGGATTCGCCCCGCATTGACGCAGCTCCGCAAGGAGAACGGCGGACGCTTTCAATGCGGTTCCACATTCCAACTTCCAAACTCCAAATTCCAAATTCTCCATGCTCGTTCAACAGCGTACGATCAAGCAATCTGTTTCCATGAGCGGCGTCGGACTGCATACGGGAAACATCTGCACGATGACGTTCAAACCGGCGCCGGAGAACTATGGTGTGCGCTGGCGACGGATCGACCTTGCGGGCCAGCCGGAAGTGCCGGCCGACGTCGACCACGTCGTCGATATTTCACGCGGGACGACCATCGAGCTTGGGACGGCGCGGGTCCACACGGTGGAGCATGTCATGGCGGCCCTTGTCGGACTTCAGATCGACAACCTCCTGATCGAACTCGATAATAGCGAGCCGCCCATCGGTGACGGGAGCGCAAAGCCCTATGTCGATTGTCTTCTTCAGGCGGGTTTCGAGATCCAGGAAGCGCCCAAAGATTATCTCATCATCGATCAGACCGTCCATTATCGCAATGAAGCGAAAAAGGTCGAGATCGTCGCGCTGCCGACCGATGATTACCGGATTACGGTCCTGGTGGACTATGAGAACCCCGCCCTCGGAAGTCAGCATACCGGGCTGTTTGACCTTGAAAAGGAATTCGTTTCGGATTTTGCTCCCTGCCGCACATTTTGTTTCCTCCATGAAGTCGAGATGCTTCACAGTGCCGGATTGATCCGCGGGGGGAATCTTGATAATGCGATCGTGATCGTCGACCGGGACTTGCCGGCTTCTGAAATCAAGCGGATCAGCGAAAAGCTCGGGATCAAGGATTCGGTGATCCTCGGATCGAACGGGGTGATCAACAACCGCAAACTGCACTTCCCGAATGAGCCGGCCCGGCACAAACTCCTCGATGTCATGGGAGATCTCGCGCTGATCGGAGTGCCGCTGAAGGCACAGATCCTCGCCGCGCGGCCGGGCCACGCGAGCAACATCGAGTTCGCGAGGAAGATCCGACGCCTCTACGAACAGAAGAAGCTGGTGCGGAAGTACCAGCACGAACGCAAGGAAGGCGTTGTGTTCGACATCAACGCCATCAAGCGGATCCTTCCACATCGGTATCCCTTTCTTCTCATCGACAAGATCATCGAGTTCAAGATGGACGAGTCGATTGTCGGAGTGAAGAACGTGACGGTGAATGAGCCGTTCTTCGAAGGCCACTTCCCGGGGCAACCGGTCATGCCCGCGGTCCTCATCATCGAGGCAATGGCGCAGACGGGCGGCATCATGCTGCTGAACGGCATCGAGAACCCCGAAGGCAAATTGGTCTATTTTATGGCCATCAACAACGCAAAATTCCGGAAACCCGTAACGCCCGGCGACCAGCTTGTGTTGGAGCTGAAGATGAACCAGCGGAAAAGCAAGATCTGTACGATGTCGGGCAAGGCGTTCGTGGACGGGACCCTGGTCGCGGAGGCGGATATGATGGCTTCAATCATTGAAAAACCAACCAACGAGCAGCAATAAAAGCTAGGAGTATGACGTAGGTCTACTCTTCGCATTCAAAGGGCTCCTCGGCGAGCATATTTTGGTCACTCTCCTGCCATCCCATGACAACTATTGATCCACGGGCAAACGTCAGCCCCAAAGCAGAACTTGCAGAAGGCGTCAGCGTAGGTCCATTTACCACCATCGAAGCGGGAGCCGTTGTCGGGGAAGGGACGAGCATCGCGGCGAACGCGTTGATCGGCTGCGGAGCCAGGATCGGAAAGCAGTGCAAGATCCATCACGGCGCCGTCGTCGGTCATGCCCCGCAGGACCTCAAGTATGCGGATGAGCCGACAACGTGCGAGATCGGCGACAGGACCGAAATCCGCGAGTATGCCGTTCTGCACCGGGGGACCGGCGAGGGAGGGCGGACGATCATCGGGAGCGACAACTACCTGATGGCGCTGACCCACGTCGCGCACGATTGTGTCCTGGGAGATCATATCATCATGTCGAACGCCGCGATGCTTGCGGGACATATCACCGTGGAGGACTGGGTGATCATCGGCGGGATCACGCCGGTGCATCAGTTCGTCCGGATCGGTCGACACGCGATGATCGGAGGGGGGCTTCGTGTTCCGAAGGACGTGCCGCCGTTTATCCTTGCTGGCGGCGCACCGCTCTGTTTTGAAGGACTGAATTCGATCGGCCTGAAACGGCGGGGATTCTCTCTCGAAGCGATCCATGCTCTCGACGAGGCCTATTCCCTGATCTACCGGGCGAAGCTGAATGTTTCCCAGGCCGTCGCACGGATCAAATCGACCGAACATCTGATGACATTCAAAGAAGTGCAGCAGGTCGTCGAGTTCATTGCTGCAAGCCAGCGCGGGGTCATCGGTGCGCCCCGCGCCCGCGGATGACACCGCGCCGGACCTTCGGCAACAAGAGTGTTCATTGACATGAGTTCGGAGAGTTGGCTGCTGCTCGGATACGGTCTGGAGAGCGGAGCGCAAAACATGGCGCTCGACGAACTCCTTGCCCGCCGCATGCAGGACGATCCCGACATGCCCCCGGTTCTCCGGCTGTATGGCTGGAAGCCGTGGGCGATTTCGCTCGGGCATCACCAGGACCTGGATGACATCGACCTTGTCCGGACCACCGCAGCCGGGATCGACATCGTCCGTCGCCCGACCGGCGGACGGGCCATCCTCCACGCGGAAGAGCTGACGTACTGTGTCGTGATGCCCGCCGGACGGAGGAGCGTTCTCGATGTCTACAACGACATCAGTCGCGCCCTCGTCGCGGGCCTTGGACTCTTTGGCGTTGACGTCACGCTCCAGAAGTCCCAGCCCGATTTCCGCGCTGAATACCGGAAGACCGCCTCCATCCCCTGCTTCGCCAGTTCCGCCCGCTACGAGATCGAAGCGCAAGGAAAAAAGCTCGTCGGCAGCGCGCAGCGGCGGTTCAGCGGCGGAGAACGCGATGTCGTGCTGCAGCACGGGTCCATCCTCTGCGGGCCGGCACATCTGACGCTCCCCGACTACCTTCGCTCATCCGACCCGGCGGCCGTCTCCGAGGTCCGCCGCATCCTTCACGATCATACCGTCGATCTCGCCCGGATCCTCGACCGGCACATTGACGTTCCCCTCCTCGCCGATGCCGTGCGGGAAGGATTCGCACGGGAATGGGGAATTGCATTCCACGCGAACACAACTCTCATGAACGAACTGGGATTGAGCCATGCCTGAATTCTTCAATGCAGACCCCGACCCGCCCTCGCCCGGCAAACCGCCGCGCGTTATGACAACGAAGCGCGTACAGATGATGAAGGCATCCGGAGAGAAGATCGCCATGTTGACGGCGTACGACTACCTGGTGGCACGATTCCTCGATCAGGTGGGCGTTGACATCATCCTCGTCGGTGACACGCTCGGCAATGTCGTTCAGGGTCACGAGACAACCCTTCCGGTGACAGTCGACGACATGATCTATCATGCCAAAGCGGTCAAGCGGGCGGTCCACAACGCGCTCATCGTCGTCGACATGCCGTTTATGTCCTACCAGACCAGCGTCGATGATGCCGTTCGCAATTGCGGCCGGGTCATGAAGGATGTCGGCGTCGGAGCGGTCAAGATGGAAGGGGGCGGCTACCTCGCGGAGATCATCCGTCATCTCGTGACGATCGGCATCCCGGTGATGGGGCACCTGGGGCTTACCCCGCAATCGATCAACCGTTTCGGGACGTACGAAGTGCGTGCGAAGGACCCCGGGGAGGCACGACAGCTCATCGATGACGCCCGCACGATCGCGGAGGCGGGGGTGTTTGCGATCGTCCTCGAAAAAATCCCCGCGCCGCTTGCAAAGGAAGTCACCGAAGCCGTCTCCGTTCCGACGATCGGCATCGGCGCCGGTCCACATTGTGACGGCCAGGTCCTGGTGGTCTATGATATGTTGGGCCTGACAGAAGAGTTCAATCCGAGATTCCTCCGACGCTATGCGCATCTTGCCGATGATATGCGCACGGCGTTCCGCCAGTATATCACCGACGTCAAGTCGAAAAACTTTCCCACGTCGAAGGAAAGCTACTGATTCTTCCGGAGCCGCACCCATGATCGAGCTCACCTCTGTCAGGCGGCCTCAGCAGAGGGTGTGGTTTGCCCTCACTGTCCTTTCGCTCTGCCTTCTTCTTCCGTCGCCGGTCCTCCCGCAGACGATTCTCCTTCCGGAACGCTGGTCGTTCAAGACCGGTGACGATCCTTCCTACGCCCTTCCCGGCACCGACGAAACCGGGTGGGGAACACTGGATGTCCCCGATTGGTGGGAGCGTGAAGGATACGACGGGTATGACAGCATCGCCTGGTACCGGGTGCATTTTGACGTCCCCGATCGCTATGTCGGAAAGCCGATGGTGCTCCTTCTCGGGCGCATTGACGACGCCGATGAGACGTACATCAACGGCAAACGCGTCGGCGGAATGGGAGAATTTCCCCCGCATGCGGTCACCGCCTACAGCCTCCAGCGGCGATATCAGATTCCACTGGGACTCCTGAAACGAACCAACGTGCTTGCCGTCCGGGTCAATGATATGATGGGCCCCGGGGGAATTGTCGCAGGTCCGATCGGCATTTCATCGCCGGAGGATTACCATCGTGATTACGAGTCGCCGACGCTCACGCATCGCACATGGTTCCGTCTCACCACGACGAACGGACTCGTCGCGGCGGTCTTCGATGAACGGCGGGGATATGTCGAGGCCGTGCGACCGCATATCTTCCAGGCGTACGACTCTGCGCGGTATGTCCGGCCCTTCGTACTGCGCGTGAAACCGGTAGTGCCGGGAGGGCTCACCGGCGCATCGTATCTCCGGAATACCCATGTTATTCAGTGCCAGGGCGAAGGCCTGACCGTCGCTCTCTTTTGCCCGTTTACGACGGCGGAGAAGATATTCTGTACCGCGGTTACCGGCCCGGCATCGAAAGTTCGCCGGACGACCTTGAGCTGGGAGAAGACGGAGACTGAACTTATCGTCGATTCGGTGACCGTGGCACTGCCGAGCGGACTGTCGCGGAAATATTTTCTCTTCAGTTATGTCGATTCGCTTCAGACCGACAGGACTGTTGTCGATCGCGCCAAGCACGCGATCGTCGATCACAAAGGACGTCTCCTGGAAGATGAGGTCGCATGGATGCGCGGCGCCATCACGGCGGCGCGGATCCCGGAGGACATCTCTCCGGCAGAGCGAGACGTGCTTGAACAATCGATTGCAGTCCTGAAAATGGCGCAGGTCGGCGATCGCGAAATTCCCAAAGGGGGAAGAGGCGAAATCCTCGCGTCGCTGCCACCGGGTGACTGGAACATCGCATGGGTGAGGGACGGCATGTACGCCGTCCGCGCACTCAACAGGCTCGGGATGTTCGCTGAAGCGAGGAAATACCTCGCCTTCATGCTCGATGCCCCGTCCGGCGGGTACATCCATTACGTCTTCAAAGACCAGAAAGACTACGGCGTCGGAGTGCCGTATCAGATCTCCGTGTGCCGGTATTTCGGCAGCGGCAAGGAAGAATCGGATTTCAACGACGACGGCCCGAACATCGAACTGGACGGCTTCGGGATGTTCCTCTCCGCCTTCAGCGATTATGTCTCGCGGAGCGGAGATTCACTGTTCTTCCGAAACAGGTACGAGGAGGTTGCGACCAGGGTGGCAGATGCGATCATCCACGCCATAGCTGCGGACGGAGTGATTCGGATCGATTCGGGGCCGTGGGAGAGGCATTTGCCCGGGAAAACGTTTGCGTACGCGTCAATTATGGGTGCGGCAGGCCTGCGCGATTTTGGGACTCTGTGTGAACATTTTGGGGTCCCGGACGGGAAGCGATATCTCGCGTCCTCGCGAAACCTGGTCGAGGGAATCCGCCGGACCTTCGTCGTGGATGATCGGCTCATCAAAGGCAACGCCGAGGCAAGCGATCCGGAGAAGTATGATTTCTTCGACGGGGGAACGATGGAAGCATTCGCGTTGAACCTGTTGCCGGACCGGATCCTGTTCGAATCGCATTATGCCGCATACGAGAAATCCCTGAGGATCGACAGTCCGAAGAGAGGGTTCTCCAGAATCAATCTCGGCGACGCGTATGAGACCGGGGAATGGCTTTTGCTGGATCTTCGCACCGCAACAGCGTTGAATGCATTCGGGAGGAAGAAAGAGGCCCGCTGGTTCCTCGATTGGGTCACCAACCATGCATCCAGAAATTTCAATCTCATTCCTGAATTGCTGAACCGGGAGACCGGGAGATACGACGGATCGATTCCGATGGTGGGGTTTGGCTCAGGGGCGTACGTCCTGACACTCTTTGATCTCTACGAACAGCAGTAGGTGCTTGAGAGTCGGCCGGCGTTTTCGTACCATAGTGTACGTCTGCTTGTTTGCCAGTTCACATTTCGTTTGTGTTGCCCCGTGTTTCCCGCGGAAAGCCTGACGACAATTCATGCGCATTCTTGTTTCAAACGATGACGGAATCGATGCCCAGGGGATCTATGCCCTGACGCAAGAGCTCCGGCAGATCGGCGAGGTGATCGTCGTCGCCCCTGATCGCCAGCAGAGCGCTGTCGGGCACGCAATCACCATGCAATCCCCCTTGCGCGCGATTCCATTTCAGAAGAATGGCGCGCTCTTCGGGTATGCCGTAAAGGGGACACCGGCCGATGCCGTGAAGCTGGCTGTGCGTTGCTTGTTGAAGCAACCTGTCGACCTGCTGATCTCCGGCATCAATCACGGCTCGAATACGGCGATCAACATCTTATACTCCGGCACCGTTTCCGCAGCGACCGAGGGGACGATCCTGGGGATCCCGTCCATTGCGGTGTCCCTGACGACCTATGACGAGGCGGATTTCGGTCCCGCGGCGCGATTCGCGCGGGAGCTGGCGGAGCTGGTCTTCGCGAAGGGGTTGCCCGCAGGAACCCTCCTCAACGTGAATGTTCCCGCTGTTCCGGAGGAGAATATCCGTGGCGTGAAGATCACGAAACAGGGACGGTCGTCGTGGGACGATACCTTCGATGTCCGGCGGGACCCGGCCAACCGGGAATACTACTGGTTGACGGGCAAAATGAACGTCACCGACACGGACCCGGAGACGGATCAGGTGGCGATCCGGGACAACTTCATCTCCGTCACGCCGATTCACTACGATCTCACAGACCAATCAATGGTGGAACGGCTCAAGCAGTGGGGAATACGTCAGGGGGCAGGAAACTCACATTAGAGCATCCAGCAACCGGAGCACGCATGGACACCCGCATCGCTCTCCTCCTCGAATCCTTCGATCGCGCGTACAACAAGACTTCCTGGCACGGCCCCAATCTCCGGAGTTCGTTGAAGGGTGTGAACGCCGCCCTGGCCTCCCGGCGACCCGGGAAAGGGCGGCACAACATCTGGGAAATTGCTGTGCATTGTGCATACTGGAAGTATGTAGTTCGTCGCAGGCTGCTCGGGGAGAAACGCGGGGGTTTTCCGTTGAAAGGGTCAAATTTCTTTGCGCGTCCTGAACGGAAGACGGGCATCCTGAAAGCGTGGGCGGATGACCTAACTCTTCTCGAGCAGGAACATCAAAGTTTGCGCGACACGATCACCACGCTCGATCCGGCATCCCTTGGTGTTGCGCCCAAAGGCGGCCGCGGCACGGTACAGAGGATGATCCTGGGAGTCGCGGCACACGATATTTATCACGCGGGACAGATACAGCTCGTGAAGAAAATCGCGAAGAGTAAGACGTAGGATGTACGACGTAGGAAGGACCGAATTGCTGCAACGAACAAGACGCATGCAGTAGGCAGAAGGCGTTGGCGCCCGGCCGATGCGAATTCTGAATTCTGGGGTCCGACTTCCGAATTCAGACTTGTCCTTTGTCTCCCCATCCCCCCATCTCCCCTTCTCTGAGTCTCAAAGTCTCTCACAAGCCCCGTGCTGCTCCTCCCCCGCGCGGATCCGCCATTCCCCACCATGTGCCGTTCTGTCTGAAGATGGAAGGAGCGTCGCCGACGTGGGAGGTTGCCTCGATCACGTGGCCGCGTATCCGGAGAGAATCGATGATGTCCCCCCGGAATCCTGGTTCTTCAAGGTAGAGTCTGTCCGGGAGATGTTGGTGATGGATACGCGGAGCGCAGACCGCTTCGACGGGAGAAAAGCCGTAGTCGATGACGTTGGACATAACCTGGAATACTGCGGAGATAATCCTGGGACCTCCGCTTGCGCCGGTGATGAGAATCGGCTGGCTGTGCTCGTCGATCACGATGGTCGGCGTCATCGAAGAAAGGATGCGTTTCCCCGGGGCGATGGCGTTGGCCTCACCTTGAACGAGACCGAACACATTCGGGCTTCCGGGCTTCGTGGCGAAATCATCCATCTCGTCGTTGAGAAGAAATCCCGTCCCCGGTACCGTGACGGCAGAGCCGTACAGAAGGTTGATTGTTGTTGTGAGCGCGACGGCGTTTCCGGCGCTGTCCACGACGGAGAGATGTGTCGTGTGATTTCCTTCCTGGAACGGTTTCACGGAAGCCGAAGGCGTTACATGGTCAAAGGAGATCGAGGCCCGGCGTTGCGCAGCGTATCGTGCGGACAGGAGCGTGTCGACCGGGACATGGACGAAATCCGGGTCGCCGAGGGTGCTGTTGCGGTCGGCGAAGGCCCTGCGCATGGACTCCGCGAGAAGGTGGATCATGACAGGCGTATGCCAGCCGAGTTGATGGAGGTCGAACCCGCCCACGATATTTGCGATGAGTGCAAGAGTGATGCCTCCGGAGGAAGGGAGTGGCATGGTGATCACGGTATCTCCCCTGTACGAGAAGGTGATGGGTTCTTCCCAGCGCGGGGCATAGTGGGAGAGGTCAGTGTGGGACACCATGCCGCCATGGTTCCGCATATCGTGCACGATGAGGTCGGCGGTCGGGCCGGAGTAGAATCCTGACGGCCCATCGGCGGCGATGCTCCGGAGCACGCGAGCAAGATCGGGATTGCGCCACACCGTGCCGGGTTGGACGGGTTTCCCGTCAGGGAGAAAGAGATCTCTTGATGCGGGGAAGTGCACGAGTCGGGCCGAATCATTTCTGACCGTCGTGGTGAACCGTTCATCCACGATGAACCCCTCCTCGGCGAGTGTAATTGCGGGGTCGATCAGGTGTTTCCAGGGAAGGGAGCCGAACTTGTGATGGGCTTCCCAGAGTCCGGCGACGCTTCCGGGGACGCCTGAAGCGAGGTAG
>CAVVZZ010000001.1:0-142933 GCA_963752915.1 Ignavibacteriota bacterium | reverse complement strand
TCAACGTCTTCGCGGGCGTTCGCTACACAATGCAGACCCGGCGGCACGAACCGCGCGGAAGAGGCGTATCGCATCCAAGAGAAGAGTGAGACGACGTCGCAATGGAATTCGGGAAACACCTCAATAAGGGCATCTGGGGCCTCGCGGACAAAGCGCTGCAGGTCGTCTACGGTCTCGGCTACGCGTATCTTGTGATCAGGGTGTTGCCAGAAGAGGAATTCGGAAACTGGACACTGCTGCAGGAGATCTTCCTCCTTCTCTCAGGCCTGATAACGGCGTTTGCTCTTAACCCTCTGCTGAAGTTTGGAGCGGAAGAGCAGACGAACACGCGGGAAACAGTCACCATCGCCGTTGCGATGCAGACGGGATTCACCCTGGTGGCGGCGATCGTGATCGTTCTTCTTCGATCGCTCCTGGGTGATCTTCTGCATTCCCAGCAGATTGCGGGATTGCTTACGTACCTTCCCGCAATGCTCCTTGCCTCGTTCGTGAGGAACCTGGCGCTCGTCGTTCTGCAGGCCCGCTTTCGTGTGCGCGAGCTCTTCTTTACTGACGCCGTACATTTTCTCGGAGCGCCATTCCTGACCTGGGTCCTGTCGCGCATGCACCTGTTCAACGCGGCGATCGACCTTGTCTATGTCAACATCGCCTCTCTCGCGTGTTCATCGCTGGTCGGGCTGGTGTTCACCTGGCGCGGCGTGGCGTTCACCCGGCACGTATCGTTCCGCTCGATGCAGAAGATGTGGAGCTACGGTTCGTTCTCGCTTGGCGGCAATCTGAGTTCTCTGTTCAGCACCCGGGCGGACTCATTTCTCTTAGCGGCGTTCACCGGGCCGGTGCAGGTCGCGGTCTACAACTCCGTGAAGATTTTCACGCGGGCATACGATATGGTCTCGCAGGTTGTGCAGATGTTTCTTCTTCCTGCGACGTCGCAGCTTTCATCCCGCGGGGAAAAGGCTTCGCTCAAGATCGTGGTTGAGAAATCTCTTCTCTTCGGCGCCGTCAGCATGATCCCCGTGATGCTCGGATTCGCACTCCTCGGCGGACCCATTATTCAGTTTGTGTATCAGGGGAAATACCTTGAAGCCGTTCCGCAAGTGACCGTGTTCGGATTGATGGCGGTGTTTGTCCCGTTGAGTGCCGTGGCGTCAAGCGTCCTTCTGGGGATTGGGGAGGCGCGCGCCGGCTTCGTGATCGGGGTGCAGGCGCTGGCCGGGGCTATTGTTTTCTACCTTGTCTTCATCCCTCTCTTCGGCATTACCGGCGCGACCGTTGGCTACGTTCTTTCGGCAGTATTGCTCGCGTATCTTTCCCTCCGCCGGATGACCGCTCACGTTCCGGTGACTGTCTCGGAGGTCGTCCACCGATGGGGGGACATCCACACGTTTGTTCGACGACTGTTCGACAGGGTTTCGAAGGATTCGAATTGAAGAGAAGTCCCGCGTCACATTCTCGAAGGCATGGACTATGAAACGAGCGTTGATATCCGGAATTACAGGTCAGGACGGGTCGTATCTCGCCGAGCTCCTTCTCGACAAGGAATACGAAGTCCACGGGATCATCCGACGGAGCAGCTCGTTCAACCGGGGGCGGATCGATCACCTGTACATTCAAAATGAAAGCCTGATGAACAAGAGGCTGTTCCTCCACTATGGCGATGTGACGGACACATCAAACCTGAACAGGCTGCTCGAGAAAATCGAGCCGGAGGAGATCTACAACCTTGCCGCGCAGAGCCATGTGAAAGTCTCGTTCGATGTCCCTGAGTACACCGCTCAGGTCGACGCCGTCGGGACGCTGCGTTTTCTTGATGCGATCCGTGAGACCGGTGTGAAGACGCGGTTCTATCAGGCTTCCACAAGCGAATTGTTCGGGAAGGTCCGTGCGGTGCCGCAGAACGAGTCCACGCCGTTCTATCCGCGGAGTCCTTACGGGGTGGCAAAACTCTATGGATACTGGATCGTGGTGAATTACAGGGAGGCATACAACCTGTTCGCGTGCAACGGGATCCTTTTCAACCACGAGTCTCCCCGCCGCGGCGAGGGATTCGTGACAAGAAAAATCACCCTGGGTGCGGCGAAGATCAAATTGGGGCTCCAGAAGATTCTGACGATCGGGAACCTGAACGCCCGTCGCGACTGGGGATATGCCCCGGAGTATTGCGAAGGAATGTGGCGGATCCTCCAGCACGACGTTCCCGACGATTTTGTGATGGCCACCGGAGAAACCCATACCGTCCGGGAATTTGCGGAGCTTGCATTCCTGGAGCTTGACATCCCGATTGAATGGAAGGGTTCCGGCCTCGACGAAAAGGGAATCAACGCCCGAACCGGTGCGGAAGTCATCGCCGTTGACCCGTTCTATTACCGGCCGACGGAGGTCGACATGCTCATCGGCGATGCCTCGAAGGCACGACGGGAGCTCCAGTGGTTGCCCACGACGAAATTCCAGGATCTGATTTCGATGATGGCAAAGGCCGACTTTGAAAAGGTCCAGCGACGGGGGTTTTGAAGAGACTCCCGCGTCAACAAAACGAGGGGCTGTCGTTCGGTGCTCGAATGTTCCGGCGCGTCGGTCGGCAGTCTGAGGAGCATTGCGAGAGGAGACCGATTTGTGTATTTTATACAATTGTGCACTTCGGAACAGCAACGGTAACCGGTACGTATGGCAGAGACCCTTGGATCGCTGTGTGACAAGCTGACAATCGTGAAGCTCAAACAGTGGCACGCTTCGGATCCCGGCGTGTTGAAGAGTCTCTCGGTTCAGGAACAGCAACTCCGCGACGAGATCGGTGAGTATCTCGGTGCAGCGGTCGCCGGCCAAATTCCATTGGAACGATTGACCTTTGCATCGAACAAGGTGTACAAAAAAGAAGGCAATCCCGTCGCTGATGTTACCGGATCAATCGGTGATATTTTCGCGCACCTGGCAGACGTCAACATCCGGCTCTGGCACGAACAGGAACGCGTGTACGAGTTTGAAGGTGTTCCGCCGTCACAAAAGGATGCGGTGATAAAACAGCTCGCCGTTCTGAACCTTGAACGCAATCGATGCATCGATCAACTGAACGACGCCTTGAAGTCGATTCTCCAGGGTGCGATAGATTCTCCCCCCGAGTCCTGATCCTCACGAATTATTTCAGACGCTGCCATGCATCTTATCCACCGTACGACTTGTCGTGTTTGTGGTTCGAAATCGCTTACCCGCGTGATCGACCTTGGGGAGCAATACCTTCAGGGTTCATTTGTCAAGCCGGGCAAGGAGGAGCCGTCACGCAGGAGAATTCCCACGGCACTCGTCCATTGCGATCCGATGCTTGATGAGCACGCCTGCGGCCTTCTGCAGATGGAGCATTCGGTTCCCCCGGCCGTCCTGTACGCAGCATACTGGTATCGATCGGGCACAAACCAGACGATGCGTGATCATCTCAAAGGCATCGTGAACGATATCCAATCCATGAAGGCTCTTCCGGGCGCGAGAGTCCTTGATATTGGCTGCAATGACGGCACGCTTCTGCGGTACTATCCGGACACGACGGAACAGTTCGGCGTCGATCCGTCCGATGTCGCCGGGGAGATCGGCGACGGAATCACGGTTGTCCAGGACGTCTTCCCGACGCCGAAACTTGCTGCAGTCGGCGGAAACAGGAAATTCGATGTCGTCACATCCATCGCGATGTTCTATGACCTTGAAGATCCGGTTGGGTTCGTGCGCGGGGTCCGGGATGTGCTTGCGCCGGACGGCCTCTGGGTCTTCGAAATGTCGTACATGCCGACGATGCTCGCGCTGAACTCGTTTGATACCATCTGCCACGAGCACCTTGAATATTATAGTCTGGCGGTCGTCGAAAATGTTCTCGGCCGGGCGGGGATGAAGGTCGTCGCTGCTTCGATGAATGCAATCAACGGCGGAAGCATCCGGTGTTTTGCCACGCACAAGCACACTGCGACCTTCGACAAACCTCGCAACGCGAAGAAACTGCAGGAAATCCGTCAAGCCGAGTTTGATCTCGCATTGGATACGAACAAGCCGTACACCGATTTTCAGTCCCGGATCCAAATCCAACGGGATGAACTGCAGGGGCTCCTGAAGAAACTGCGAAGCGCAGGCAAGCGCATCCACGTCTACGGGGCATCGACCAAGGGGAATACGATACTCCAGTGGTGCGGAATCGACAAATCGATCGTCGATGTTGCCGCTGATCGGAACCCCGACAAGCACGGGGCCTTTACTCTCGGGACGGACATCCCCATTGTGAGTGAAAAAGAATCGCGCGCAATGAAGCCGGATTATTACCTTGTTCTCCCCTGGCACTTCAAGGAGGAGTTCCTGCAGCGCGAAAAGGAGATCCTTGATCAAGGCACGAAATTCATTTTCCCTCTTCCGAAGATCGACATCGTCGGCTCATGAACGCATTACTCTTTGGGGCTGATGGACAGGACGGACCGTATGTCGCCGAATCCTGCAAGGCGCGGGGGATCGAGCCGATCTGCATAGCGCGTGCCGAGGGGGATGTCTCAGACTATCATGCGGTGGAATCGCTCGTCCGGGCGCACAAGCCCGGCGTGATCTTCCATCTTGCCGCAATCTCGACGACACGGCATGAGGCCCTCTTCGACAACCACGCGGCGATCGCAACGGGGACACTGAACATTCTGGAAACAGTGTATCGCGCAGAACTCCCGGCGAAAGTCTTTATTGTCGGCTCCGGCCTCCAGTTTCAGAACTCCGGAACACCCATTTCCGAAGAGACACCGTTTGCCGCGACCAGTCCGTACGCCGTTGCCCGAATCCAGTCCGTCTACGCCGCCCGGTATTACCGGTCGCTGGGTATCCGCACGTATGTGGGATACCTGTTCAATCATGAAAGCCCGAGCCGACTGCCGGGACACGTGAGTCGGGACGTGGTAGACGCCGCCGCGAGAATAGCGCGCGGGTCGTCCGAAGTATTGACGATCGGCGATCTTTCGACGCTGAAAGAGTGGACATTTGCGGGTGATGTGGCAGAAGCGATGCTAATCCTTGTCGGTCAGGACGCTATTCACGAGGCGATTATCGGTTCAGGCGAGTCGCACAGCATTGAAGAATGGGTGCAGGAGTGCTTCGCGCTGCGAGGATTGGATTGGAAGCGCCATGTCCGGTCATCCGAGGGATTCCGTGCGGAGTATCGGAACCTCTCCTCAAATCCCGGACGCATCATGTCGCTCGGCTGGAAGCCGGCAGTGTCGTTTCGGGCTCTCGCCGCCATGATGAGCGGACGATGAACACTCCCCGGCGGATCCTTCTCGGGCAGCTCTCGTGCAACGGCGACATGTTATATGCTACCGCGATCGCCCGGCAGATCAAACAGGATTATCCGGGTTGCCACCTGGTCTGGGCCGCCTCTTCGCTTTATCGCCATGTTCTGGATGGCAATCCGTATGTCGATGAAATCTGGGAGATTCCTGTTGCTACACGCGCTGAGATCGAGCCGCGCTGGCCGGGATTTGCGCGCGAAGCGCACGATCGAAAGAAGCGGGGAGAGTTCGACGAAGTGTTTCTCACCCAGATTAATCCGGACAATTACAGAAATTTCGACGGCACCGTCCGCGCCTCCATCTTCCGCGGTTACCCACGGCCGATCCGCGTGCCGGTAACTCCTGTCCTGCGCCTTTTCCCCGACGAAGTCGAACGCGTGAAGGAATTCGTGACCCGGACCGGATTCGCCTCTGCACAGCATCGTGTCCTGTTCGAATGTGCGTCGACGAGCAACCAATCCTTCGTTACCCCGGAATTCGCGCTGGAAGCGGCAGCGCTCGTCTTGCAGCGTGTTCCGACCGCCGCGTTTGTGCTTTCATCGAACATCCCCATCGCACCGCCGGATCCGCGTATTATTGACGGAAGCGAGGTGCGCTTTCGTGAGAATGCCGAGGTAACAAAGTACAGCACGTTGCTTGTGGGATGTTCAAGTGGCGTCACCTGGATTTCGACGTCCGACTGGGCGGCTCCCCTTCCGATGATCCAACTACTGAAACGCGAAACATCGGTCTTCGCCTCCGTGCTTCACGATGCGGAGCATTTCGGGTTGCCGACGGATTCCATCCTCGAGATGACGGACTGTACTCCCGGGCATCTCGCTGCGTGCATCACCCTCGCGTTGACACAGGGGTTCCCCGCCGCGAAGGAGAAATTTCACGAACATATCCCCGTCCGACTGGACTTCTACTTCTTTACGTTTATCCGCGCCCAACTGATCGCCAAACGACCTTTGACGATCATCAGTTCCCTGCGCCACGTGTACCACCGCTATGGCATTCGTCCGTTCCTTCGCTTTCTCAGGGATCGTATCGTGCGCCCACGACTCGACGGGACGCCACTCCATGACTGACACAGCATCTGACAATGCATCAAAACAGGCTCAGCGTCCTTCCTCCCCCCTTCGACATCCGCTCGAGTTCGGTCGCTGGCTGTTTTATCGGGGTCATAACCGGAGTGTCAAGGCAAAGAAGAACATCGCCGGTCTTTTTGTTCTTCGAGGCGTCAATTCTCTTGTGAGCCTGATGCTCGTGCCGCTGACACTCGCCTACCTGGACAAAGAGCGATTCGGCATCTGGGTAACGCTGACCTCCGTCATCGGGTGGGCGGGGTTTCTCGATATCGGCCTTGGCAACGGCCTTCGCAACAAACTCGCGGAATCCATTGCAAAAGAGGACGAACAGATCGCCAGGATCTATGTCAGCACCACGTACACCTTCATTGCGATTATCGCGGTCGCTGTCATCGTTGTGTTCTCCATGATCAATCCCCTACTGTCCTGGTCGGCGATTCTGAACACTCCGCCGACCATGGAAGCGGAACTGCATATCCTAGCGCTTGTGGTTCTCACGGGATTCTGCTTGAAGCTTTTGTTCGGACTGATTAACACGGTCCTGGTCGCGCATCAACGGCCGGCGGCGGCAGGGGCAATTGATGCGCTTGTCGGAATGGTTTCTCTCGTCGCGGTCTGGATATTGACAAAGACCGTCGACGGGTCTCTGTTCTGGCTCGGGGTCGCGATAACCGCGCCGATGGTGATTGTCCCGTTGATTGCGAACATCTGGTTTTTCAGCAATCGATACCGTCGCATCTCCCCGAATGTCCGACAGGTTCAACGAGGACATATGAGAGACCTTGTCGACCTCGGGGTACGGTTTTTCATTCTGCAGTTATCCGGCATCGTCGTTTTTTCGACGGCAAGTCTCTTGATTGCACAGATTTTCGGACCCGGGGACGTTACTCCATTCAATATTGCATTCAAGTACTATGGCGTCGCCGCGACGGGTTTCACGATTGTCCTGACGCCGTTCTGGTCTGCCTATACCGACGCATACGTAACGGGAGATCTCAAATGGATCTCCCGATCGTTTCAGCGACTCAAGATTCTCTGGGTTGGGCTTGTTGTGGCGGTGATCATCATGACGGCATTTGCAGACTTGTTCTACCCGATCCTCATCCGGGGGAAGGCTGATGTACACATCCCCTTCCTGCTGTCCGCGTTTACGGGGGTCTATGTCCTTGTCCTCATGTGGTGTACGATGTACGTCAATTTCATCAACGGGGTCGGCAAGATCCGCCTCCAGTTGTGGGGGGCCATCATTACAGCATTAATGGTCATACCGTTGGAAGTCGTCTTCGCCAAGGCCTGCGGTCTGGGAACGGCAGGCGTCAGCCTCGGAATGGCCTTGAGTCTTCTCCCGTGGTGCTTTGTCTGGCCATTGCAGGTCCGCAAGATCCTCCGGGGCACCGCGCACGGGATTTGGAACAAGTAAACTCCGCGGTTAACATTCATCAATCCGTCCAAAGATCTATGGGAATGAAACTCGGTAGACAACTCTTTCTGATGTACCTCAGCGACCCGATTGACGCGCTGGCGAGACGAATCGTCGGCAAGCAAAACCAGCCGCCTCTCCACCTGCGCTGGGCGGTCGGGGCTCCCGCAGTATGGGAATCGGCAGCAGCGGAATATGTGCTCCATCTTCGACTGCTCGCGGGAATGACCCCTTCCAGCAACATCCTGGATATCGGCTGCGGGTGCGGACAGGTGGCCCTTCCCCTTATGGACTTTCTCGATGCGTCCGGCAGTTACGAGGGATGGGATCTGATGGAAAATGCGATCGCCTGGTGCAACCGCGTCATCGCGCGGCGCGATCCGCGATTTCGATTTCGACATCTGGATGTTCTGAACGGCATGTACAACCCGACAGGCCGCAGCGCTCCTGACGTATACCAATTTCCACGGGATCGTCACTATGATGTCATATTTCTGAAGTCCGTCTTCACGCACATGTTCCCCCCCGAGACATCAAACTACCTTCGCCAGATATCCGATCTTTTGAACGACAACGGCAAGTGTCTTGCCACATTCTTCCTTCTCAACCCGGACCGACAGGAACATATTCAAAGCGGCAAGAGCACTCACACGTTCCGGCATGTCGCGCGGGGGGCGTTCATCGACATTCCCGGGGTTCCGGAAGCGGCGGTGGGATATGCAGAAGAGGAGGTCTTCAGAATGGTAAAGGACGCCGGGCTTCGCCTCACGAAACCGCCGTATTACGGAAGTTGGAACGGCGATCGGAGCGGGCTGAGCTATCAAGATATCCTGATCCTCGAAAAGGTGTGATGTCGGGAGGGGCCGCTCGCAGCTGGACCGAATCCAACCGTTCATGGATGCATTCTTTTTTCCGGGATTCCACGTATCTTTCCCTTCATCTATGATTGATCCCCCGACGATCCACACGCCGCCAGATGTCTCGGTGCTCATCGCCAATTGGAACGGCAGTGACGTACTGGCGGATTGCCTCCGTTCCGTGTATGAGAAGACCGCGGATGTATCGTTTGAAATTATCGTTGTTGACGATGCCTCCGTCGATCAAAGCGTCGGAATGGTTCGCGCCAGGTTCCCCGACGTGAAGATCCTCGTCAATCAGGCGAACCTCGGTTTCGTCCGGTCGAACAATCGGGGGATTCGGATGGCCGGCGGCCGGTACCTGCTTCTCCTGAATTCCGACACCCTTCTGGCGAATAATGCTTTGAAGATCCTCGCAGATCACATGGACAGTCATCCTGATGCGGGTGTCTGCGGCGCCTGGCTGAAAAATCCCGACATGACGTCACAGATCTCGTACGGTGATTTCCCATCCTTAGGCCAGGCCCTGGTCGATGCCTTGTTCTTGAACGACCTCTTTCCGGGTGCGGGCTTTCTCAATCGCGGGGTGATCCCACGGGGTAATCCGACTTCACCGCGGGAGGTGAGTTATGTGAGCGGCGCAGATCTCTTTCTCCGGAAGGAAATCGTCGATCGCATCGGTCTCTTTGACGAACTCTACGAAGCGTATTGCGAGGAAACCGATTTGTGTTATCGCATCAAGACCTACGAACGGTTGAAGGTTCATTTTGTCCCTGAGGCACAGATCGTCCACTTGGGAGGAGCGTCCTACGGGAAACTTGGCAAGCGACAGCTCCAGATGCAGTTCCTCAGCTTTGACAAATTTCTGACGAAGTACCACGGAAAAATATATTCCATGGTCACCAGGCTGTTCTATGCATGGCACTTTGCGATGAAATCGGTTTTCCGGTACTTCTCTTTCCTTGTTGCCGGGGCCGATGCCAGGGACTCCCGGCGGGCCAGCTTTCTGAAGGCGCGGTACGCCATGAAGTACAGTCTTTTCCCGCGGGTTTCGACCGGGGACGGTGATATTCCAGACACGGTCACCCGGAAGGCTTGATCCTGTGCTCCTGGTAATGCTCTCCGACATATCGTGGGATGCACTCTATCAACGTCCCCAACACATCGCGGTTCGGATGTCAGAACATCTGACAGTGCTCTGGGTGGAGCCGGCCACGCTCGGTCGGAAAATGTTCCTCGTCCCGCACCGAATATCAGCCGGATTATATCGCATAACGGTCCCGATGATACCGTTGAACGCCCGGGACATTCGGATCAGGAATCTTGCCTCCGCCGTTGCGCGTCTGAGGGTCTTGAGAACGTTTGTCGGATGGATCCGGGGGGTTCTCGTTCATCGCGCAGTGGTCCGCCTGGGAGGAGGGGAGGTCCGATTCCTTGTTCAGAATTTCCAGATCTCTGATATTGCGGAACGTTTTCCTCAAAGTCATATTGTTTTTGACTACATTGATGACGCATTTGGGTTCACACGGTATCCCCCCTTTGTACGAGACCTGTGGGACAAAATGCTCCGGCGCGCAGACTGCGTCATCGCCACATCACAGACGCTTGCATCGAGAATCAAGCAGTCGGTTCCGCGTGAGGTCGTGCTTGTGCCGAACGGGGTGGAGAGCGAGCGATTCACGGAAAAGGGAAATGAGCCGGTGCCGGTTGATCTGCCTGCCGATGGCCGCCCTGTGATCGGCTATGTCGGGTCAGTCTACCCGTGGATCGATTTTGAACTTGTCGAAGCCGCCGTGAAGAATTTTCCCCGGTTTCATTTTGTGTTTGTCGGTCAGAAGCATGTAGAGGTGCGCGAGCCTCTTGCGCGCCTGTGCGCATATGAAAACTTCCGGTATATTGGCGCAAAGCCCTATAGTGAGATTCCCGGCTATCTCCGCGCGTTCCATGTCGGGCTGATTCCCTTCCGGAGAAACACTCTCACGGAGGGTGTCAATCCCGTCAAACTCTACGAGTATGCGGCCGCGGGTCTGCCGATCGTGGCGACTGACTTTTCGGATGACACGCGGAATTTCGGAAATGTTGTTTTCGTGGCGCGGTCCAGCGAAGAGTTTCAAGAGTGTCTTCTCCGTGCGGTAGCGGCGAGGAGCGATGAGATCTATGTCTCGTCGCTCCGAACTTTTGCGATGAAGAATGATTGGAATCACCGGTGTGTTGAAATCGCCCGCTGTCTGGGCCTCTAACCTTTCGAGACCACACTATGTCCAAACAGAAGAAGAATGTGCACGCTCCGGCGACTCCTGCTGCGGATAGATTTTCGGCGATCTCGCCGCTGACGCAGGATCTCCTTTGTATTGCGGTACTCTACATTCTTTGTCTTGTCGTGTTCAGGGGGATCATCTTTGACAATGCTGCCTTTGCTTCCGGCGGCGACACCGCCTCGGCCCTCAGCTATACCCATGCCGGTGAGACGCTGGAAAAAGCGGAGGGCGTCGATATCCTGTGGATGCCGTACTTCTTCAGCGGGATGCCGACGTTCGGGAATGTGGCCTTTGTCCCGCACAACGTCAGTTATCTCCAGACCGTCGTTCAGACCGTGCTCAATCTGTTGTTTCTCAACGGCGCGTGGACGTGGTATATCGTCTACTATTTTCTGGGTGGCGTGTTCATGTATCTGCTGACACGGACCTGGCGCCTCGGCAAAATAGCGGGGTTGATCGCGGCGATCACCTTCATGCTGAGCCCGTATGCCGTCGGACTCGCCGCCGACGGTCACGGCTCGAAACTCATGGCGATATGCTATATCCCGCTCGTCATGATGTTGACCCACTGGCTCTTCGAACGACGCACGCTGTTGACATTTGGTCTGCTTTCGGCGGCCATCGGAACCCTGTTGCTGACCAACCACATGCAAATCGTCTACTATGCGTTCATTGTTCTCGGCTGCTACCTGGTATACCACATTCTCAACGATTTCAGGGAACAGAAGAAGGTTATCCCGGTCAAGATTCTTCTCCTTGGCGGGGCCCTCCTGGTCGGACTTTGCATTTCCTCTTACATCTACCTCTCGGTCTATGAGTTCTCCCAGTACTCGATGCGCGGCGGCGGAACCGCAGGATCGTCCGGCGGGCTAACGTATGACTACGCAACGAACTGGTCCTGGAGCCTGTCGGAAGCAATCGTCCTTCTCATTCCGGGTTTCTACGGCATCACCGGGACGCCCGGGATCACCTACTGGGGGCATGTTGAACCGTGGACATACTCTTATGTCTATGCGGGCGTCCTGCCGATCCTTCTCGCCGTGATCGCCCTCGTGTATAAAAGAAACCGCCTCGCGATCTTCATGACGGTTCTTACCGTGTTTGTCATCATCGTTTCATGCGGCCGGAACTTTCCGCTTGTCTATGACTTCATGTTCAAAGTGCTTCCGTTCTTCAACAAGTTTCGCGTCCCGTCGATGATCCTGCATCTCCTTCCCTTCACGCTCGGCGTGCTGGGAGCCATCGGGTACGCGGCGGTGGAAGAGCAACGGTTGGCGAAAACAAACGGCACGCTTGTTCGTGCGCTCACAGCCGTCAGTCTCGTTGCGGGAGGACTCTTCCTTGTTTCATTGCTGCTGAAGGCCCCTCTGACGGATTTCTTCAAGAGTTTTCTCTTTGTACGAGATACAGATCTTGCGCAACTCCAGCCAAAATACGGAAAGCAGGCCCCTCAGGCGCTCGAATACCTCAAGAACCTTCGCTTCGAGGTATTCTGGAAAGACTATGTGAAATTCTTCATCCTGGTCGCAGCCGGGAGCGGGGCAATGGCCGCGTACCTCCGGAAATCAATTTCGCAGTCCGTCTTTGCCGCCTTAATGGTGATCGTGGTCGTTGCCGATCTTGCGATTATCGATGAGCACATGATCAATCCGCAGCCCCGCACTTCCATCGACGAGAATTTTCTGCCGGACGATACGATTACCTTTCTCAAATCCCAGCCGGGCCAATTCAGGGTGATGCCGATCCCGGTGTACGGCGATGAATGGAATGACAACACGTATGCCTACCACGGGCTGGAATCGGTGGGAGGATACAGTCCGGCCAAGCTGAGAATCTATCAGACGATGCTTGATTCGTGTTTGCTCAAAAGCGCGGACCCGTCCTTCCCGTACAACATGGGTGTGATCGACATGCTGAATGCCCGGTATTTCGTCGTTCCGGGTCGGCTTCCGGAGGGAAGATTTGTTCTCGCTCATGTTGACGAAGCGAAACGGATGCTCACCTATACGAATCCCGGCGCGCTTCCCCGTACATGGTTCGTCGATACGGTCGAGATCGCGAAGGATGATCATGACGTGTTCAAGGCGCTGGACGCCCCGACGTTTGATCCGCGCCATCTGGCAGTCATTCAATCGCCGGCAACTCCGCCGTCGGTCGAACGACCCGACAGCGCCGCCTCCGCCTTTGTCTCGGAGCACTCCTCCAGGAGGATCGTGATTACAGCAACAACCGCGCGGGCGGCTCTCCTGGTTGTCAGCGAGATTTACTACCCCGCCGGATGGAAGGCCGCCATCGACGGGAAGGACACGGAGATCTACCGTACGAATTCCGTCCTGCGGTCGGTCGTTGTCCCGGCCGGCTCACACACCGTGACAATGACGTTTGATCCACCGATGTATCGCGCCGGCTATCTGATTTCCAACGGGGCCTGGATATTCTGCGCGCTCTGCATCATCATTGGATTTCTCATGGATCCGAAGGCGCGGGCCTGGGCGGCTCATCCGTTGGGGCATCCACAGGCGACGGACGATGCGAGTCATGCCCATGGATCGAAACACGCCTGATCACAGTCGTTCTGTTGTCGTACGAGGGACGTAACCCATGTCGTTCAAAGGCATGCATATCGTCATCCTTTCACTGGCGTTCGGAGTCCTCGTCTGGTTTTCCGTGTCCATCAGCGATGAATATCAGGTGACGGTTCAGGCGCCATTGAAGATCGAGAACATTCCTCTCGGGAAAGCCATCAGCTCGTCCATTCCGCCCACGATTACGCTGAAGCTGCACGGCAAGGGTTGGCAGATGGCGACGGCGCTCTGGACGTCCGATCTGACCCTGACGTTCCCGGTGCAGCTCTTCACCGGAGGGAAGAAAGCGATAACGTTTTCCGACGTTGCGGAAAAGTTGTCATCACGGATGGGCCTGCAGCTGGTGGAAATGTCACCGGAATCCATCTACGTGCAGCTCGACCAGCAGGCGCAAAAAACTGTCCCGATCGTCCTGGACTGCCAGATGGCATTCAAGGAAGGGTACGGCCAGGTGGGGACGACGGTGATTGTCCCGGACAGCGTCACGATTCTCGGCTCGAGCGACGTGCTGCGATCGATCGATTCCTGGACTACCGTGCATGGCAATTTCGACAACCTCCGTGCTCCGCTCGAAGCGGATCTCCCCCTTGCGCCGGCGGGTTCACATATCGTCCAGTTCTCCGCCCCGTCGGTCCATCTCTCGGCGGACATCGAGCCGTTTGCCGAGAAAACCGTGAGCGGTCTTCTCGTTGAGGTCAGGGAAGTGGAACCCAGCAGGGAGCTGATCCTGATTCCCCCGAAAATCGATGTCGTCATCCGTGGAGGGATCCGCCAGCTGTCGAACATCTCCACGGATGACTTTCACGTCAGTGTGGACTATCGCAACGTGGTGGCGGATTCGTCCGGGTATGTCGACCCCGACATCGTCGCGCCGCCCGGAGTGCAAGTCGTCGCGAGAAAGCCGGATCATCTTCAATACGTTGTTCGCAGGAGGTTGTAAGGCCATGAATCTCACCATCAACATCGACCATATCGCAACGTTGCGGGAAGCCCGCGGGGGCGTGGAACCGGACCCGGTGACCGCCGCCCACCTCTGCGAGCTTGCAGGGGCACGCGGGATCGTTTGTCATCTCCGTGAAGACCGCCGGCATATCAACGACCGGGATGTACGGCTGCTTCGGGAGACCGTGAAGACAAAACTCGATCTCGAAATGGCGGCGACCGAGGAGATCATCAAGATTGCGATCGACGTGCTCCCCGAGCTTGCGACACTCGTTCCCGAGCGGCGACAGGAGCTGACGACGGAGGGAGGACTGGACGTACGGGGCAACAGGCATTACCTGCGGGGCGTCGTAAACGAGCTTCACAAACACGAAATCCGCGTCAGCATGTTCGTGGATCCCCTTCGCGAACAAATCGAAGCCGCGCGCGAAGCCGAGGCGGACACGGTGGAAATCCACACCGGCGAGTACGCCAACGCGCGTAATGAACGAACGCAGATGGAACTCCTTCGTCAGGTCGCGGAGATTGCACGCTACGCCCGGGAGCTGGGCATGACCGTGAACGCGGGTCACGGGCTCAACTATCTGAACATCATCCCGTTTACCGCGATACAAGAGATCGATGAGGTGAGCATCGGCCACGCCGTCATTTCGCGCGCCGTTTTTGTGGGGATTGATGCCGCGGTGAAAGAGATGCTCAGAGCGATCGGCGGCAGGTGAGGACTACGGGGCCAGCCGCATTCTGTCCCAGATGGATCGCTCCGCGTTCCAGACATACAACAGGCGATCGTTCATCCGTGCAAAACGGTGTTGCCAGAATTCCATCTGTCGCGGACGCAAACGATATCCGCCCCAGTGCGTCGGCCGTTGGACTTCGGCTCCGGCATACTGTCTCTCCGCTTCACTGTAACGCCGGTCAAGATCGTCAAGCGTAATCACGTCGCTCTGTGGAGAGGCAGCCGAGCTCAGTTGATGGTCACGTGCTCTCGCCGCGAACAGCTGATCGGATTCTTCTGCGGAAGTCTTTGCGAATGAGCCTTCAATCCGCACCTGGCGTTCGAGCGTGGGCCAGTGAAAAACGAGGGTCCCCTCAGGGTTAGCGTCAATCTCCTTCCCTTTTCTGCTCCGGTAGTTCGAGACAAACACAAACCCCTGCTGGTCTGCTTTCTTCAGGAGGACGATGCGCGCCGATGGATGGCCATCGGGTGTGCTCGTCGCGAGCGTCATGGCATCCGGCTGCGGCGCATTCCGGCGGACCGCTTCATCGAACCATGCGCGAAACTGTACCAGAGGATCGGGGTCGAGGCTGTCCTCGAAGCGCTCGTTCATTCGGTATCGGAAGAGTTCATGGATAAATGCGGATGCCGAGTCCTGCGTCGATGCCCACACCTGCATCGGGAGTGAGGATGATAATCGGCGCCAGCTCGACGTAGACTTCGCACGGAGACCGGGGGATTGCATAATCGATGCCGACAGGGACCCGCGCCGCGAACCCCAGCTCCTGGGTGCGGATGAAATATCCGCGGTTGGCCGCAAGATACGTCGTCCTCCCGAACCCTATCGCTGCGCCGAGTCCGTAGTGGAGCGAGAAGGCCCCGTCATTAAACGGATGGCTTGACCAGAGATAGTCCGCGTGGATCCTGAACCGATCCTCGGGTGAGAAACCGATGACTCCATCAAACGCATTCATCCGGTCAAGTTTGTATTTCCAACTGAGTCCCGTCGGTTCTCCAAAAACAAAGCCGAAGCCAAATCGGTTCTGCGCCATGACCGCGGACATTGAAAGCAGAAGGAGGAAGAAAAGAAAAAGCACGCGTCGATTCATGAGCCAACGACCCCCACTTGTGCAACAGAGCTTTGCATCTGCACACTGATGGAACTCTCTGTTGCTTCGCAGGGTTCCGCGGATTGCAATTCACTGTGCGGATTTCTACCTTATTCAACACAGATGAAAAGGAATTAATGCAAAAGGGACAGGCGAAGACCTCCATCAAAGAGCGTGAAGAGCTCGTCCGGCGTGCTGCGAACGCGAAGGAGCACGCGTATGCTCCGTATTCACGCTTCCGGGTTGGTGCGGCGCTCCTGACCGAGGGTGGGGAGATTTTTGAAGGGTGCAATGTTGAAAACAGTTCGTACTCGTTAACGATATGTGCGGAACGGAATGCGGTCTTCCAGGCAGTGATGTCGGGGAAGACGATATTTCGTTCAATTGCCATTGCCTCCGATGATCACGCTTTCCTTCCTCCCTGCGGTGCATGCCGGCAAGTCCTCTCCGAATTCTCACCATCGATGGAGATTGTTCTGACGAATGCCGAGCACAAGATGAAAGTGGTCACGTTGGACGCACTTCATCCCATGCCCGCCGATCTCAAAATGCTCGCACGTACGAAGGAGCGGTAGAACACGCCGCTTCACCTTCCCCCGGGATTTCCACCGAGAATTCTTGCAGGCAACATGAAGAGAGCGCGTACGAAGGCGAACGCGCCATCGACGGCGAATCCCAGCACGCGGAATGGGAGAAGGAGCAGCCAGATGAAGGGGTAGAGGATAAGAGCAATGATCGCGATCGGCCAGCAAAGGAGGAGCAGGATGAGCCAGAGAAGGAATTTCACCATTGTGATACCTTGATGAGGTGTTAATCTCCCTTTATGTACGATATCGGCACGCTGGTGTTGCACGGCGATGGTTTGATAGTCATCCGGCCAATTCGTACTATTTCAATGATGAGGTGGGGCCGAAATGCTTGAAAAGACACAGACGCTGCGCGATCTTCTCGGCGGGCATGTACGGGTCGGGGAGTTGGTCGAACAGATGGAGGACGAATGGGTTCGGTGTCTCGCGTGCGGCCACCGGTGCAGGATCCCGCCCGGGCATGAGGGCATCTGCAAAGTCCGGTTCAACGATCATGGTGTCTTGAAAGTCCCGACCGGCTATGCCGCCGGTCTGGCCCTTGATCCTATCGAGAAGAAACCCTTCTTCCACGTTCTTCCGGGTGCCCGCGCCCTGAGTTTCGGCATGCTGGGCTGCGACTACCATTGTTCCTACTGCCAGAACTGGTTGACCTCCCAGATATTGCGGAACCCCTCAGCGAATGCTGCGCCTGAGCCGATACGTGCCGAGGAGATTGTCGACCTTGCCGTCCGGCATCATGCGCCCGTGTTGACCAGCACCTATAACGAACCCCTCATCACGAGCGAGTGGGCTGTTGAAGTGTTCCGACTGGCAAAAGCGGTGGGGATCAAATGTTCGTATGTGTCGAACGGCAACGGAACGCCGGAAGTGATTAAGTACATCAGGCCGTATATCGATTGCTACAAGATCGACCTCAAAAGTTTCCGGCAAAAGAACTACCAGCAGCTGGGTGGGAAGCTGCAGAACGTCCTCGACACCATCAAGCTCCTGAAGCACGAAGGCGTGTGGGTGGAAATTGTTACGCTTGTCGTCCCGGGATTCAACGACTCTGACGGCGAGTTGCGCGACATTGCCGCCTTCCTCTCCTCGGTCTCCCCGGATATCCCCTGGCACGTCACCGCTTTTCATCCGGATTATCAGATGCAGGATGTTGAACGGACGCCGGCGAAGACGCTCATGCGCGCAGCGGAAATCGGCCGCGAGAGCGGTCTGCATTTCGTGTATGCGGGAAATTTGCCGGGGATGACCGGCAGCAACGAAAACACGTATTGCCCGTCGTGCAAGGAACTCCTCATTGTCCGCGAGGGATTCACCATACGCAGGATGACACTCCACGAAGGGACGTGTCCTCATTGCTCCGTCAGAATTCCCGGAATCTGGAATTAGCCCTCCAACGCAAACCTTCCATGTCCTCTCCCCGGATCTCTCTTGTGGTGGCCGTCTATAACAAGCCGGAGTTCCTTCGGTATGTCTTCGCGGCGCTCGGCCGTCAGTCTCTGAAGGACTTCGAAGTCATCATCGCCGACGATGGGTCGGGGCCCGACGTCGGAGAAGTCATCGCGGAGGCAAAGCATGAGTATCCCTTTGCCATCAACCACCTCTGGCATGAAGACCGCGGATGGCGGAAGAACATCATGCTGAATAATGCGATCCGGGCCTCGCGCGCAGGGTGGATCGTCTTTACGGACGGTGACTGTCTACCGTCAAAGCATTTTCTTCTGGACCATTGGACCCAGCATGAAGATGGACGGGCGCTTCTGGGTCGGCGTGTCGAAACCAGCGAGCGCTGGGCGCGATTGCTCACGCTGGAACGGGTCCGGTCGGGAGCGTTCGAACAGTACCGTGCGGCGGAATGGATGGACGGCCTTCGCGGCAGGTCGTTGCGGGTTGAAGACGGCATTAGAATTCCGAGCGCCATTGTCCGGAAAGTGCTTCTGCGAAACGTTCGTGGGATGCTGGGCTGCAACTTCTCCGTGGCGAAGCGCGATCTGGAAGAGATCAACGGGTTCGACGAGATGTACGACGGTCCCGGGTGCGGTGAAGACTCCGACGTGCAGTACCGGCTGTCGCTGGTCGGGGTGAAGGGGAAATCGATGCGCAACCTTGCGATTCAGTACCACATCTGGCATGCACGCCAGGCGGTTTCGGATGCCTGTTGGGACCGGTTCCAGGAGGTGAAGCGCCGTGGCACGGCGGTGTGTGAACACGGATTGCGCGATCTCCGGAGGTGAGGGCATTCCCGGACGCCCCTTGCGTTTGTGAAACACTACCATATATTACAATTGAACAATTGTTCAATTGATCTTTCAATCGGGACCATGATGGAATACGTAGACAAGGTCGAAGCTGTGCAGGCCCGCCGGGCCATCCATGGTGATGCCATCCTGCGCAGCCTGGGAGAAATCTTCAGAGTCCTGGGAGATCCGACCCGTTTGAAGATCTGCCTGGCGCTGGAAAACCACGAGCTGTGCGTCAGCGATATCGCCGCGGTGACGGGGATGTCTGAATCCGCGGTGTCACACCAGCTTCGCCTTCTGAAAGCAATGCGTCTGGTGCGGTACAGAAAAGAAGGAAAAATGGCGTATTACATGCTCGACGACTCACACATCGAACAATTGATTTCCCTCGGCGTCCGACATGTGCAGGAACGGCAGTGAAACGCACTGACGCGGAAAGAGTGTTCGTGGTGACCGGCGTCTGCTGCACGTCGGAAGAAACTGTCCTGCGGAAAGGCCTCGAGCGGACTCTCGGTCCTCAAGGATACCGGTTCAGTCCGGTGACCTGCGAGCTCTCCGTCGCCCGTTCGGTGTCACGCGAGGCGGTTGTCGGGGCGGTCCGTTCTGCGGGTTTCGGCATCCGTGAGAGGATGCACATTGCCGAACGAGAACCGTTCTTCCGGCGGCATCGCAGGGCCTTCCAAATCGGTGCCTCCGCCTTCTTCGGCCTGCTTGGTGCCACACTGCTCGATAACGGCGCGCGCACGCCCGGCCAGACGGTTCTGCTCCTCGCGATCACAGTCGGCGGGTGGGAAATTGCCGTGAAGGCCTATAAGGCTCTACGGCACGGCGTTCTCGATACAAACGTCCTCATGGTCATTGCGACGCTGGGCGCGATCGCGGTGAACAAATGGGAAGAAGCGGTCGCGGTCATTGTCCTGTTCTCCTTCTCTCTCGTCCTTGAATCGTATGCATCGGCCCGCACCCGCCGCGCCGTCCAATCGTTGATGTCGCTTTCGCCGACGGAAGCGAACGTTCTCCGTGACGGCAAGGAGGAGTCCGTGAAAGCGGAGCTGATCACGCCCGGGGATATCGTCAGCATCAGGCCCGGGATGAGAATCCCCGTGGATGGGACTGTGCTGGAAGGAGAATCAACGGTATCCGAAGCAATGCTGACAGGCGAGCCTCTCGCAGTGGAGAAAACAGTCGGCAGCGCGGTCTACGCCGGATGCATGAACGAACGGGGCGCACTCAGGATCCGGGTTTCCCGTTCATTTGAAGAGACCCGCCTCTCGCACATTATTCATCTCGTCGAAGAGGCCCAGCACCAGAAAGCACCGATCCAAACATCAATGGATCGATTTGCAGGGCGGTATACCTGGTTTGTCCTCGTTGGAGCGCTCACCGTCACCGTTGTCCCCCCGATACTCTTTGGGGAGCCGTTCGCGGTCTGGTTCTACCGCGCTCTCATCCTGCTGGTCATCTCGTGCCCGTGCGCGCTCGTGATCTCAACGCCTGTGACGTTCGTTTCGGCCTTGACTGCCGCCGCGCGCAGCGGGATCCTCGTCAAAGGAGGCAAGCATTTTGAGACCCTTGCCCGCCTTCGATCGATCGCGTTCGACAAGACCGGCACACTCACCGAAGGCCGGCTCCAACTCACCGATCTGGTCCCATTGAACGGCATCGAGCCGAAGGCCCTCCTGGCGCTCATTGCGGCAATCGAACAACGATCCGAACATCAACTCGGGTCGGCGATTCTCCGGGAAGCGGCGCTCCGGGGTATCGAACATTCCCGGGTGCGTGTAGACCGCTTCGAGGCCCTGCCCGGGCGTGGAATCCGTGCGGTGGTGGACGGCAGGGAAGTGTTCCTCGGCAACCACGGCCTTGCAGTCGAGAAGCGTTTCGATACGCCCAAACTCGTCGAGGCGGTGAAACAGTTTGAAGCCGCCGGGAAAACCACTCTGTCCGTCGGGAGCGAAGACCAGCCTCTGGGCGTGATCGCGTTTCGGGATTCCATGCGCCGGGAGAGCCGGGCCCTCGTGAGCAGCCTTCGTGCTCAAGGCCTGAAGAATCTTGTGATGCTCTCCGGCGACGCCAGTGAATCCGCACGAGTTCTTTCCGAAGAGATCGGGCTCGACGATTGGAGCGGTTCCCTGTTGCCGGACGACAAGGTCCGGGCAGTCACCGATCTGCGCGCGCGCGGAGGTCCCGTTGCGATGGTTGGCGATGGCATCAACGATGCGCCGGCGCTCGCTGCTGCGTCCGTAGGGATAGCGATGGGCGGAAACGGGTCCGACGCGGCGCTCGAGACGGCGGACGTCGTCCTCATGAGTGACAACCTGCTCGCTCTTCCGCCGCTCCTCTCCCTCAGCAAGAAGACCATCGCCATCATCCGGCAGAACATCACTCTTGCGCTGGTGATCAAGGCCGCGTTCCTCGTCCTGAGCGTCACGGGAATCGCCACCCTTTGGCTCGCTCTCCTTGCCGACGATGGGGCCGCGCTTCTCGTGATCATCAACGGCTTGCGAACCCTTCGCGGGCTTAACATCCCGGCCAGTCCCGGACACCAGACAGAACCCAACTCCTCCTCATAGCGCCCAGGGACGAAACGCTCCCTTTCAGCGCGAATGTCACTCATGTGTGTGCACCGAAACCCGGCGCGATGTGATTTCAATCACCTCGAGTCGTTTGCAGACGAAGTATAGTATGGTGAAGCTAAATACTCAGCAGATTCTCGCATCCCCCGTAACGTTCCTTCGAATATCGCGGACGGGTCCTTCTTGTCCCGTCATCGATTCAACCCCTGCACTCTCGTAGGAAGGACCACAGATGAAAGCTCGAATCGCCGCTTGCTCGTGCCTCCTGGTACTCCTGGTAACCGCTTCCAGCGTGTTTGCCCAGGTCTCCTGGACAAAGTATCCCGGGAATCCCGTTTTCGCGATGTACAACAACAACATCAATAACCCGGTCGCAGCCAAATACGCGCTCGAGCCGAATATTATCTACGACTGGCCGACCGGCGTGTATCGCATGTGGTACACCTCATTGACCTATGGCTATGGAACCACTCTCACCGTGAACGGCGCGTTGTCACTAAACGGTACCGACTGGTTTGTCCAGAACGACGGCCCTGCATTGGACGTGCCGACCACGCTCGGAACATTCGATGCCTCCGTCAGAAATCCCCGCGTTATCCAGACAGACAATTCATACCTCATGTATTATGTCGGAACGGATGCAAATGGCAGGGGGAGCATCGGATTGGCAACATCGCAGGATGGGATTCATTTTGTTCGACATGGCTCAGGACCGGTCTTTTCAGGCGGTTCCATTGAATCATGGGACGCAGGTGGGGCCGCATTCCAGGATGTGCGAAAAGAAGACAGCACGTATTGGATGTGGTACTCGTCGGGCAACGGTGCTTCGACCAGCATTGGCGTAGCAACCTCAGGGGACGGCGTAGAGTGGGTGAGAGATACTGCGAACCCCGTCCTTACCCCGCTGCTCACCTCAGAGCAACCCCACGTTCTTCAGCCGAGCATCGTGAAGGTGGGACAACTCTATTACATGTTCTACCTGGGCGGGCAATCTTCGAACAGGTCGGTCTATTTCGCATACTCGACTGACAAGTTGCATTGGACCAGAGGATCGAGCGCGCCCGTGCTTACCGGAGGCTCGCAGTCGTGGGAAGGCACAACGATAGGCGGGGCCTCGGTCATCTATATGGCTGGTCAATTCAGGATGTGGTACAGTGCAATGGCGCCGAATGGGCAATGGCAAATCGGATACGCGACGTCGTCCATGGTGCCCTTGAGCATTTCCAAACCCAGTGGGTCTTCCTCGATTGCGACACTGTCTCAGAATTTTCCCAACCCGTTCAATCCAGCGACGACAATTCGCTTCACGACGTCAGTTGCACAGAAGGTGACGCTCAAAGTCTACGATGTCCTTGGAAGTGAAGTCGCAACCCTGGTCGATGGTCAGCTCGACCCGGGCGAACATGCGATCACGTGGGATGCAACAAGGCATGCGAGCGGAACCTACATCTGCAAGCTGGTTGTCGGAAATGTCCAACAGACAAAGATGATGGTGCTTGTCAAGTAGGGACAGCCGGACCCGATGGGGTTCGGCTGGGCGGTTTTCGGACGCCTGAGTCGGAAGCTTCCGGACTTCTTGACATTCCGTCCGATAGTTCGTATCTTAGAAATCCTTGTACGATTCCGTCAACCATCCCGAAATGAGGGTTTCCGTGATGTACGCCGTAGTGGAAATTTCCGGCAGACAATTCAAGGTTTCGCCGAACCAGAGCCTGCTCGTGCCGACCCTTCAACAAAAGTCCGGTGATGCAGTCAAGTTTGACCGGGTTCTTCTGGTGGAAGGCGAAAAGGGCGTGACGGTAGGCCATCCGACGATTCCCGGTGCCGCTGTTGAGGCGAGAGTTCTCGATGCAGTCCGGGGGGAAAAGGTCATCGTCTTCAAGAAGAAGAAACGAAAAGGATACCGCGTCAAGCGGGGGCACCGTCAGTCGTATACGAAGGTGCAAATTACGAACATCGCCGTGTAGGGAGTTCTTCAATGGCTCACAAAAAAGGTGTAGGAAGTTCACGCAACGGACGTGACAGCAACGCACAGCGGCTGGGTGTGAAGCGTTTCGGCGGCGAACTCGTGAATGCAGGGAGCATCATCGTCCGGCAGCGTGGCACACGGTTCGAACCCGGAACAAACGTCGGCATCGGGGGTGACGATACCCTGTTCGCAAAGGCGGAAGGCTTCGTCCACTTCAAGAAATACAGCAAGTCACGAAAGGTCGTCAGCATCATCCCGAAGGCGTAGCGCCTCGGAGGGCCGGAACGGTTGGACGATTCCGCATGGCTGACCTGTGAATCCAGTCCCGTCGATATTCCGGCGGGACTTTTTCTTTTTACGCATCGTCCATATCTCGCCTCAAGAAACCCGGAGACCAATCATGAAGATCACCGTCATCGGTGCAGGAAATGTCGGGGCGACAACCGCCCAGCGCATTGTCGACAAACAGCTTGCGAATGAAGTTGTCCTTGTTGATGTCCTGGAGGGGATCCCCCAGGGGAAGGCGCTCGATATGTATGAAGCAACGCCGGTCGAGAAGACCGACGTGAAAGTGGTCGGAAGCAATGGATACGACGCAACGGCCGGGTCCGACATTATCATCATCACGGCGGGAATCGCGCGCAAGCCGGGCATGAGCCGCGACGATCTGATGAACACCAACAGCGGGATCGTGAAGACCTGCACGTCATCCAGTGTTGCCGCATCTCCCAACGCCATTCTCATTGTCGTGTCCAATCCCCTGGATGTTATGGCATATGTCGCCTTAAAGGTGAGCCGCTTTGATCGGAAACGGGTTATTGGAATGGCGGGCGTCCTGGACTCCGCGCGGTTCCGCTCGTTCATCGCCGAAGAACTGAAGGTTTCGATCGAGGATGTCAACGCCTTCGTCCTTGGCGGCCACGGCGATTCCATGGTGCCGCTCCCGCGGTACTCGACCGTTGCCGGCATTCCGATCACGGAATTGATGAGCAAGGAGACCGTTGACCGTCTGGTGAAGCGGACGCGCGACGGCGGGATCGAAATTGTGAACTACCTGAAGACCGGAAGCGCCTACTATGCACCGTCTGCGGCGACGGTCGCAATGGTCGAGTCCATCGTGAAGAACAAACGACGCATCCTCCCCTGTGCCGTGTATCTTCAGGGGGAGTACGGCATGAAGGACACGGTTGTGGGTGTCCCAGTAAAACTCGGATCCCGCGGGATCGAAGAGATCGTACAAATCAAGCTTAACCCCGACGAGCAGGCGGCGCTGGAGAAGTCGGCAAATGATGTGAAGCAATCGATCGGAAAGCTTGCATTGTGAGGTGTTGGAAAGACCTATCGTACGCCATCCTGCGGAGGATCATCCTGTTCGGAATGTTCTCCGGGATGGCGTTGCTTGTTCTTGCCGTCCTCGGCGCGTCGGGTTGCCGGGAGAATCCCCCGGTCTCACCTCCCGCGGACGTCCCCTCAAACGCGTTGCACTGGAACGTCGGGGACCGCATGTCTTTCGATACGTGGGCATTGGACAGCAACGGGTACAGCATACCGTCCAGCAAGTGTGTGAGCACGAGAAAGGTGATTTCGACCGGCCAGAGCTATCAAGGGCGACAGGAGGTCATCGTCATGGTGGACAGCATTGCCATTCCCGGGCAAGCATCGCGCTCGGATACGGTGTATTTCTCGCAGACTGCAACAGGCGATCTTTGGGAGTTCGGGCTGCTGTCATCGCTCGGCCGCAGGTACAGTGTGGCGGCGGTGGGACCGGAGTGGGACCTTATCGCACCACTCTCAGGGAATTCGGCGTCGTGGACTGTCGGCTATGCGGACACAACGGCGCCGGTGCTGGGGAGCATCACGACGGAGAGCACATACTTTTCCGTGGTCATTGGCGAGGTCAACCACGTGTTTCAGGCACAACGGATCGATCTTTCGAGTCTGACGGTCGGCTATTCCTTCTGGATCGCCTCGTCCCCTTCGGTTTTTGCGGCGATTGTTGAAGCCTCTACTCCCACGATGAACGGGATCTACCGCGTCCTGACAACCGCGCAACTCGCCGTCCTCTGAGCGATCACCGTTTCCCGGTGTCAAGCCAGAGGCGCACCTGCATCCCTCTGTTCATCGGTTCGAATTCCACCTTGTCCATCAATGTCCGCATAAGAAAGATCCCGCGGCCGCTTTCCTTCATCAGGTTCTTCTTGGACAACGGGTTCTTTACCTTGTCCGCATTAAATCCGCCCCCCTCATCCGTGACAAGAAAGAGCAGCCAGCCGGGCAGTATTTCACAGACCACGGCGACCTTTTTCTTTTCGTCCGATTTATTCCCGTGAACGATCGCATTGTTGACAGCTTCCGTGAGCGACACCATCAGCTTATGCATCTGAATTTCATCGAGGTGGACGGCATGGTTCACCTTTTTCAAAAAGGTCTCCACCTTTCCGATGTTCTTCGGAGAACTGGAAAGCGTTACCCTGTACACCGGCTGCGAAGGTTTCACGGAAAGCCTTCTTAGAAATTGTAGAGGAGAGAGAGCGTAAGCGACGGCAAACTCCGGCTCGTTCCGTCGGTCTGCCTCCGGGACTCATACCAGCCATGCAGATCGATAAGGCTGTGGAGGCCCGGAGACCAGAGCACAGCGCACGTTGGGCCGATACTGCGCATGTAGGAATCCACCGACTTGCCGTCCTCGTTATACACGTAGCGCACCTGCGAGAAAAAGCGCAGTCCCACGGCAAGCATCAACGAAGGAAGGGGCCGGAACCGGGCCTGTGCGGAAAATGTCTTGTCCGCATAAGAATTTTCCAGTCGCTCGGTGAATTGATTCCAGTTCAACTGCCCGCGTTCATATAGCTTCAAATAGGCGAAAAAATCAAGACCAATCCGATGCGTCAACTCCAGACTCGTGGAATCGATCCAGCCAAACTGTCGGTAGGTGTAGCTTTGGACAAGCGACGCGGATTGTTCGAAATCATACACCGTGTAACTCGCGAGAACCTCGAAACCGTTTGACGTCCGAAACAACCATGATGGACGATACTGCATTATCGGCGTCAGGCGCAAGACCCTGTTGATATTATTATTGGCGCTCCTGTCAGAGAGGAGATAGACAAGGTGGCTCAGCGTGCCCTCGAGGGTTACCCCCAAGGTGAAGAACGAGGAAATCCGGTGGGACGTCCCCAGGGAGGCCGTGATCAGCAGCTCGTCACGATCTTCATCGTTGAGGTCGCTCGGAGTATCGTACCGTAGCAGGCTCGCCCTTCCGCTCAAGGCGACCTCGTCCGACCACGACAGGGGGAAAAAGAGATGACCCGAGAGCTCGTTTTGACTCGCCAGGTTATTCTTCGACTCTTCCTGTTGCGTCTGGTCCGAGAGAAGAGGGCCTGTTGTCTGTTCCGGAGCCGGGACTACGCCGTGGAGCTCGTCACGCTCATAATGGGCGAATCGGACGGAAGCATATCCCTTTCCTTCCGTCGGTCGCCATGCGCCCTCAAGATACGTGTCCATGTGGAATTCATCCACGCGGGTGTCAAAGGCATCGTGGGGCCGGAGGCCTTCGCCGTACAGGAGCAGTTTGTCAAGCCGGTGGGAGATCACTCCGACGTACGCCGTGGCCCGGAACGTGGGGGAGAAGTTGTAGGTGAGAAGATTCGAGAACTGGACGTACGTCTCCTGCCTGCTTTCAAGACTGGAGTCGGGAGAATAAAACTCCCTGCGCAGTTGGTACACCGCAACCTCGAGACTGTCGTTGGAGAACGAGCCGAAGGATTTCTCGACCCCCGCTTGAAGACTGTTATCGACAAGAAGACGCGGCTCGAGATGGTCGACGTGGAGTTGGCCAAACGCACGGACGAGGTAGCCGTCTTCATCCATCGGGTGCAGTGTTGCCAGCAGTTGATACGAGGGTCCGCGGTCGCGAAAGCCGGATTGATTGTCCCAACGGTACCCTGCCGAGGGGGCAATGTCCAGTGACGGAATCGGCGAGTAAGAAAGTCCCACCAGGCTCGAATTCATCGACGCATGGCTCAGGCCGATGCCGCGGCCGTCGGTGAAGACGAAGGAATTCCAGACGCCCGTCGCGGAAAGCGATCCGGCGACCGGAACTGAAAGCGTCACCGTTGACTGTTGCTGATTACTCTGCAGACTGCGCGACGGGTCGGAGGCGAGCTGGACGACGGTGGCGCCATTCTGCTCCCGGATGTTGGCCCGAATTCCGGCGACCGTCGTGTCAAGGAACAGTCTCCCGTTCCAGGTAAAGATATCAAGGTTGCGGTCAAGAACGACGCCGGCCGCATTTCGCGGGACAAGGGAATCAACACTTGACGGAAGCGGCGACGTCTCAGGCCGGGAATAATCCTGCGACCGCGCGGTCGACCCGATCACGCCGAGACACGATGCAATCGTCAGCATCCGGATGACCAGGTGCTCAATGGAACGTTGCCCGGTCGCCGCGGGAGGGTACATGCACTTCTCCGAAACCGAGGTTCTGGAGACCGCCGGCCAGTTTTTCCGACTGGTCGGGGTCGCCGTGAACGATATAGATCTGCTTCAGTTTCCTCTTGTCGAACTTTCCGATGTAACCGAGCAGTTCATTTCTGTCGGCATGGCCGCTGAACGAATTCAACACCACCACTTCCGCACGGAGCTCGTGGGGCTCGCCGAAGATGTTGACGACGGGCTGTTTCATCACCAGCTTCTTTCCAAGGGTATTTTCCGCCTGGTATCCGGCGATGATCACCATGTTCCGCGGATCTTCTATACTGTTCGCCAGGTGGTGGACGATGCGGCCGTTGTCGCACATCCCCGAGGCAGCAATCACCACAAACGGTCCGGGCCTGTCGTTCAATTCTTTCGAATGCTCTACGTCGCGGATATACGTCAGGCGTTCGAACCCGAACGGATCATTGTTTGTTGAAGAGTGGAGGATGGCGAGTGTTTCTTCATCAAAACACTCGGGATGCTTCCGGAACACGTCCGTGACGTTCACGGAAAGCGGACTATCGACAAAAACCGGCAGGTACGGGATCTTCCCCTCGACGCTGAGGTTGTGGAGCATATAGACGATTTCCTGCGTTCGTCCGACAGAAAATCCCGGAATGATGATCTTCCCGCGCCGTTCGGCGGCCCGAAGGATGGGGTCGAGAAGCTGTGCCTGCATTTCGTTGACGGGAGCGTGAATCCGGCCGCCGTAGGTGCTCTCCGTGATAAGGATATCGGCATCGTTGCCGATGAAGACCGGGTCGCGGAGGATCGGCAAGCCGCATCTCCCGAGGTCTCCCGTGAACGCGAGCTTCACCTGTGCGCCATGGTCCTGAAGTGTCAGCATCAGTGATGCCGAGCCGAGAATGTGGCCGGCGTCGACATACCGGCAGGAAACACCGTCGGTCACATCGAAGGACGCCGCGTAGTCTCTTCCCCGAAGCAGCGGCAATGTTTCCTCGACATCCTCGCGGGTATACAGGGGCGTGAACAGGCGCCAACCATTTTTTCCGGTGTTTCTTATTGATGAACTCCGCGTCCCGTTCCTGGATAAATGCGCTGTCGCGAAGCATGACGCCGAGAAGGTCCCTCGTCGCTTTCGTGCAGAACACGGGACCACGGAATCCCTGCCTGACGAGCCCGGGCAGGTTCCCGGTGTGGTCGATGTGGGCATGAGAGAGCACGACAGCATCGATGGAGTCAACCGCGAATGGAAACTCGCTGTTGATCCTCCGTGCTTCGTCCCGGTGCCCCTGAAAGAGACCGCAGTCGAGAAGGATGCGCCTGTTGCCAGCGTGCACGACATGCATGGAACCGGTGACAGTGCGCGCGGCCCCCTGAAATTCAAGTTCCATCGACATCATTCCTCGTGGTTCTTCCGGTTGCCCTTCATCCGGGCCTGGATGACGATTCCCAGTGCGGCGAGGAGAAGGACGAGCCAATACGAGTGTTCCGGTCGATGGATCACTTGCTCGATAAGGGTTGCACCGACGAACGACGACACGACGATCAAGGTCCAGTCAAACAGCCAGTGGACCAGTAACGCTCCGATGATTCCGGCGGCCACGAACACAATCCACCGCATGTCGCCGGCCAGATGGAAAATGGCTTCGGAATAATTCATCGCGAGGAACCCGGTCGCCGCGAATCCGGCAACGCTGATCGCGATCTTCTGGACAAAGACCGCAATCACCCCGCAGACGGCGCCGCACAGCAAACCAACGATGAGAGCGGAATTCTCCGAATGGATGCCGAGAATTTCCGGAGCATAGGTGAACCCGATCACGAAGCCCGCGGCGGCGACAAAAAGCCAAAAGAGCTTTCGCCCGAAGATCAACAGCAGAGCTCCGAGAACAAGAAGAACGATTGTGCTCATGGCATTGGAAGAGGTGGATGAGAGTGACTCAACACTTCAGCGAGAGTCACTCTCGGCTGAGGGGAAATGGAAATGCGGACGCCGAAAACCGCCCATCCCGTCATAGCGCGTGGCGACCCGTCTCGTGCTGCCGTCGTGTATCATCGCTCTCCGCCCGGCTCCGGATCCGGCAGCGGAGGCATCCACGGCGAGAGATCCACGATCGGCGCATCGAGAAGTGATACTGTTCAGCGTATCGCGCTATCAACGGACGAGATATAGACGTCACATTCCCTGCAGCGGACGCTCCGTTCGCGGGCATCATGCGAGGGGTGCATCCAGCACGGGAGATCCGGCGCACCGTCGCCAGGTGTGCAGGGGAGCGGGGTTTTGTGCGTTGTTGCGGCCAAATGGCCCCGTAGCGTCTCGAGAGTGTATTGTCGGGAATGAATGACCTCACGAATGCGCCGCACGCGCTCGAGCTCACTCTGAGCGTACCGTCGGTGGCCGGACGAGCGCCGCAGAGGTATGATCAGTCCGTGATACTCGTACAAGCGGAGCGTCGGAATCGAGATCCCCAAAACATCAGCAGCTTCCCCGATGGAATAGGTTGCGTGTTCTATTATTGCTGCCATGGAAGTTTCGCCTCAAGGGATATTGGATCCAGTGGAACCGCCCTTGCCACGACCTCCAAATCACTGATGGAACGGCCTTCCTACAGCTCGCTGCCGGCTGAATGTATCGCGAAAGGAGCCTGGAGCTGACCGTCGGTTGGTATATTCAGCGAACCGCATTGAGGTATGGTTTGGTTCTATCTAGTGTCGAGCCCGGGACTGATTCATGCCTTTCGGCTCGTACCCGCGAATCGAAGCGCGAGTCCTACATCGTCGTTCAAATTAACTCCGCATTTGCACGGAAGTACTCCCGGCACGAAGTCCTCTCAAATCTGAGAGTTGAAGGAAAAATACTACATTCTCAAGGAACAGTCAATGGATTTCCTGGATCTCTCTGGTATTGGCTACAAGTATTCTGACCTTTATGATTCGCAAGTGTTGGAAAACCTTACACTCCGGTTCTATGAGTTCGTCCACTCTCGCAACCCCCACCTCCACGCCCGTTTCGGCGATTATCGAGCTCATCAGGGACTCGGAATGCCTCCGACGGAGGTGTCCGCGATGCTCGAAGAGTTGGCAGAACACCTCAGCGTGTTTCTCGGCGACCTCTTCCACGTGGAAAGTGAGCTCGAAGCGCTTCGACAGCGTTCGGTTCAGGAGCAAGCTCTTTTTGAGTGCAAGCGGGAGTTCTTTGTCCGAAGGGTCCTCAAGAAATACCCGAGGGAAAGCGCCCTCCAATTGGATCGAAACCGATTGTCTGCAACCGCTCGCTCGGTCCTCGGTGTATTCCCGGGAATCACGCACGACGACCCGGAGCTCGAAACAGCAACGGCGGTTCTCGCCCTAGTGGAACATGAACGATTTGTCAAAGTCGGGCTTCCTCCACAGTCCATCACCGCGATCGCGAAGCTTGTTCGTGTCCTGCGAGACAATAGAACAATGAAGGAGGTCCTTCCCACAGCGGAGGATGAACCCTCGCTCCGACAGTTTTTGATTGCCGTCGTGAGCGTGTTCGAACAATGGCTGGCTGCAATCTACTATCAACGGGACCCTGCGTACCAATCATGGATAATGTTTCAGGTACCGTCACCCACCGATTTCAATCATCTGGTCTCCTTTAGACGCCAGGAAGGCCCGGAAGGCGACGCGATCACCGGCAACCCCGAGCATTACCGGCGGCGCGACGGATTTGATCTCACTGATTCCCGCTTCGATGCGCGCCATGCGGATAGTGAAGTGGACTACTGCATCATCTGTCACAAGCGCGAAAAAGACACTTGCTCTCATGGGTTCAGGGAGGGCGAGGCGTTCAAACACAATCCGCTTGGCTACGAGTTGAAAGGGTGTCCTCTCAATCAAAGGATCTCCGAATCGCACGAGCTCAAATCGAAGGGAGATAGTCTCGGCGCGCTCGCTCTCATCATGATCGATAACCCAATGCTCCCGGGAACGGGCCACCGAATATGCAACGACTGCATGAAAGGATGCATTTATCAGAAACAAGATCCCGTCAACATCCCACAGGTGGAAACCCGCATTCTCACCGAGGTGCTCTCCTTGCCCTGGGGCTTTGAGATCTACTCCCTCCTCACCCGGTGGAACCCTCTCAATATTCATCGACCACATGCTCTTCCCTATAATGGTCTGAAAATCCTCGTTGTGGGAATGGGACCAGCCGGATACACCCTTGCGCATTATTTTCTGAATGAAGGGTTCGGCGTGGTCGGAGTGGACGGTCTGAAGATCGAGCCGCTCTCTTCCGTATTCTTCGAGTCCGACGGCACGCCGAAACCCATCCGTGATTACGCGGAGATTCACATGAAGCTCAGCGAACGACCGATGGCGGGGTTCGGAGGAGTTTCGGAATACGGGATCACGTCGAGGTGGGACAAGAATTTTCTGACAGTGATTTATCTCACGCTGCTCCGGCGCCAGCACTTCGCATTATTCGACGGCGTGCGGTTCGGCGGAACCGTGACGATCGATGATGCCTGGAAGTACGGATTCGATCACATCTGCATCGCCGCCGGCGCGGGAAAGCCGACGTTTGTCCGCATGAAGAACAACTTGATCCGGGGAATACGGAAGGCGAGTGATTTTTTGATGGCGCTCCAACTCACCGGCGCCGGCAAGAAGGAATCCATGGCGAACCTTCAAGTGCGGCTTCCCGCGATCGTGATCGGGGGAGGTCTGACGGCGATCGACACAGCAACGGAGTTGATGGCGTATTACCCGGTCCAGGTGACGAAGGTCAAGGAACGGTTTGACGCGCTTACGAGGGAACGTGCGCGAGAGGAGGTTCTCGCGGCATTTGACCCTGAAGAACGTGAGACCCTTCTCGAATATCTCAGCCACGCGGAGGCGATTGAAGCAGAACGGCTCCGGGCCGCGGAAGCCGGCGAAGCTCCCAATTTCATTCCCCTTCTCCGGCAGTGGGGGGGTGTCCGGATCTACTACAGGAAATCGATCGTTGATTCACCGGCGTATCGATTGAATCACGAAGAGATCATCAAAGGCCTGGAAGAGGGGATCGGGTTCGTAGAGAACATGAACCCGGTAGAAGCGGTTCCGGACATAGGGGGCGCGCTCAACGAAATGATCTTTGAAGCGATGGAATTCGTCAACGGGAAGTGGCGCACCTCGGGTCGACGAAAGCACGTTCCGGCACGAACGGCAATCATTGCCGCCGGTACTGCGCCGAATGTGATGTACGAGCGGGAGCATCCGGGATCGTTCACGCTTGATGAACGTGACGAGTACTTTCTCCCGCATCGGTTTCACGAGGGAAACCTCGTGCCGGCCCCGGGCGATCCCCGGGCATTCTTTACGTCGTCGCAATCGTCTGACGGCCGGACGGTATCATTCTACGGGGACAACCATCCGGCATATGCGGGGAGTGTTGTGCGGGCGATGGCGTCTGCGAAAGATGGTTACCCGTACGTTCTGGCATCGATGGATTCGCGCCGGTCGATGGCCGCACGTCGTCTCGGTTCTGATCCGGGAAAGGAATGGCGGACGTTCCAGGACACCCTGTCGGAGGAATTGCAGGCGCGTGTCGTTCGAGTGGACAAATTAACACCGACGATAACAGAAATCATCGCACGCGCGCCAAAAGCGGCTCGCGAATTTCACCCGGGACAGTTCTATCGCCTGCAGAATTACGAATCCGATTCCCGGAGGATCGAAAACACCGTTCTCACGATGGAAGGCGTCGCGCTTACCGGGGCCTGGGTCGATCCCGGCAAGGGGGAAATCGGGATGATCGCTCTCGAAGTCGGGGCGAGTTCGCGAATGAGCGCGATGCTGAAACCCGGTCAACGGATTGTGGTCATGGGTCCGACGGGGACCCCGACGGAGATCCACGAGAAGGAGACTGTCGTCCTGCTCGGGGGCGGCCTTGGTAATGCTGTGCTCTTCTCCATCGGGCGTGCCTTCAGGGAGAAGGGCGGAAGGGTCATCTACTTCGCCGGATACAAAAAGGGGGAGGACCTTTTCAAACGGGAATGGCTTGAAGCAGCGTCGGACGTCCTGGTCTTCAGTGTAGACGGAGGGCCGCCGATTCCCGTCGGGCGGCCGCAGGACCGAAGCTATGTCGGGAATATTATCCAGGCTGCCCTCGCGTATGCGAAAGGCGAGCTCGGGCCCGCGCCGATTCGGTTGGATCAGGCATCGCGCGTCATTGCCATCGGTTCCGATAGGATGATGGCGGCGGTGAAGCAAGCTCGTGAACGAGAGCTCAGCCCCTACCTGAAGGCGAACCACATTGGAATCGCTTCCATCAATTCGCCCATGCAATGCATGATGAAGGCGATCTGTGCGCAGTGCCTCCAGCGCCATGTCAATCCGGTAACCGGAGTGGAAGAGTTCGTCTTCTCCTGCGTCAATCAAGACCAGCCAATGGATGAAGTCGACTTTTTGAATCTGAATGCACGATTACGACAGAACACGGTCATGGAAAAGCTTACAAGTGCATGGCTTGACCATTTGCTGCAACTTTCCCCGATCCGCAACTGTTAATGAGCTACCGATTATACTGCATTAAAAAAGGGAGGGTGTGGAAAATGGGAAAACGGTTACGGTTCCTTTTTGTTCTGGCGTTTCTGGGGGGACTCTCCGTCTCTTCGCGCGCGCAGATCCTCTTTACCGCGTCTCTTACAGGATCGCAGGAAACACCACCGACTGCGTCAGCGGGACATGGAACCCTCTGGGCGGTATTGAGTCCGGATATGTCGACATTGACGTTCCGACTGACCTACGCTAACCTGAGCATAGGGGCGACCGCAATGCATTTCCACGTCGGCGCGCCGGGTGTCGGAGGGCCAGTGGTATTCCCCATCACATTTTCCGGGAACACAGCGTCCGGAACCTGGACCAATGTCCCTGACACTATCCTGCAGCACCTGATCAGGGGAGAAGTGTATGCAAACGTGCATTCCAGCAATCACCCGGGAGGAGAAATTCGCGGCCAACTGACACTTGCGCCGGGAATGGGATTCACAATCAGTGCCGATGCCAGTCAGGAAACCCCGGCAACGGGGACGGCGGGTACCGGGACAGGGTATGCGTATATTGACAGTGTCGGGAAAAAACTTACCTACGAAGTCACTGTTGCTGCATTAAGTGACACGGTTACCGGCGCACACTTCCATACCGGTCCGGCCGGTGTTGCGGGCCCTGTCGTCCATCCCATTGCATTTGTCGACAGCACATCGGCAGGCGGGTGGGTGAGCTTTGCAGACAGCATCTATGGTCTCCTTCCGAAAAACGGTTTGTACTTTAATATTCACACGAAGGCGCACCCCGGAGGGGAGATACGGGGACAACTGATGTCAGTCACAGGGGAGCGATTCAACATTTCTCTTGACGGAACCCAGGAGACCCCGGCGAATACGGCACCGGGACACGGGACCGCATGGGCGATTCTCAGTCCTGATGGAACCTCACTGCTCTATCGTGCAACGTTCGCGGAGTTGACCGGCCCGGTAACGGGCTCACACTTCCATACTGGTGCTCCCGGAGTAGGCGGGCCTGTCGTCCATCCGTTCACCGAAAGCAGCAATACCGCGACCGGTGCATGGGCGACACCGGCGGACAGCATCATCCGGAGTCTGCTTACAGGAAATGTGTACATGAATTTTCACACATCCGCGCATCCGGGCGGGGAGATCCGGGGTCAACTGATGCCGGCTTCCGCCATCGAGTTCATTATGGGTTTGAGTTCTTCTCAGGAGTCGGGAGTTTCGACATCAGGGACAGGAACCGGTTATGCCCTGCTCGACAGTCTCGGGCAGAAGCTGTCGTACCAGGTCACCATTGCTTCGCTGAGCGACACGCTGACAGCGGCGCATTTCCATACGGGGGCGATCGGCGTCAGCGGCCCTGTGGTTGAGCCGGTGTCGTTTACGGATAGCACCTCGACCGGTGTCTGGACCGGTTATGAGAGCACAAACATCCCCGGCTATCTGCGTGGACTCTATTATTTCAATGTGCACACCAAGGCTCACCCCGGCGGAGAGATTCGTGGGCAAATGCTCTGGTTGCCGTCCGTTTTGACGTCAGTCCCATCAGCGCAGTCGTCCATTCCGAGCGGATTCTCGCTCCTGCAGAATTTCCCGAATCCGTTCAACCCCAGCACGATGATCCAGTTCTCGCTGACAGCGCCGACGCGGGTAACGCTGAAGGTGTTCAATCTGCTTGGGCAGGAAGTAACGACGCTCCTGGATGAATCGCGGAGCGCCGGAACATACCGCGTGACGTTCAATGCAGGAACACTTGCGTCCGGAGTGTATTTCTACCGTCTCTCGACAGCAAACGGACAGTCGGCGACGCAACGGATGCTCTTGTTGAAGTGAGATGGTGCATCAAGAACGGGCATGGAGGCGATGCCTCTCTCATCACTTTGGAGATTCTCTGTCAATGCGGTGGCTCCTCGTATGCTTGACGATTCTGACAATATCAATCACCTTCAATGCATGCCGGGACATGGGAACGGGTCCGTTTACCGTGCAGCAGCCACCGCCGCCTCCACCGCCTGCGGACACGGTTTCGTACAGCAAGAACGTCCTGCCGATTCTTGAGAACTACGGGTGCACGAGCTGTCATGGAGGGACGGCAGGATTGACGGTTGGAACGGTGGCGGGGTTGCTAGCCGGAGGGCTCCACGGTCCGGCGATCGTCCCGGGCAATGCAGCGGCGAGCAACATCGCGAAAAAGATTTCGGCGACCCCACCGTTCGGGGCAAGAATGCCGCAAGGAGGTCCGTATCTGGATGCGGCGACGATTCAATTGATTGTCGATTGGATCAACCAGGGGGCAAGGGACAACTGAGGTGGGAAAACATGGTTGCCTAGGCAACCGTTTTAATGTAGAAATTTCCTTCATTTTGACGCCGAAAACAAAGGAGAAAAATCATAGCAGCCTAGGCAACCTTGTTTTTGATGGTCCGAAAGTAGGCAGCTTGGGCAGGCTTGTTCCTAACTTGTTTTGAGAAATTGCGCTGGAGACAGAGGGGAAAGCCAAAACGGCGAGCATCGCGCTCGCCGTTTTGTTTATCTGCGGGATTCTGCTGCGTACTCAGACTGCCGGATTTTGCGGCGGCGTATAAGACGGCGGCGGCATTGCGCCCGGTTTTGGTTTCCAGATTGCATAACCGATGAGACCGCCCAGTAAACCGAAGATGGTATCAACCACGAGCGAAGATATCAGCGAGATCACCCACAACCCGCCCCCCATCGACATGCCGCGCTCCATCTGGTCGAATGCCTCGGCGGGAATGCGGTCACGGTACTCCTCCATGAAGTTCATCAGCAAATGCTTGCTCACGTCGCCGAAGGCGGCAAGGATGGCGGCGCTGATCGCGGCCCCGATGAGGGCTCCGAAAACGCCTGCGAGTGCTCCCAGCTGGACCGCATCTCCGCTTGTCAGCGGTGGATGGCCTTCGGTCAGATCCTTCTTGTAGAAGAACACGCTCATTGCTCCCCCGATCATCACGCCTGCGCAACAGAGGCAGTTCAGGAGGTTCAAACCCGGGACCGCGGAGATCACCGCGATAACGATACCTCCGTACAGCGCCGGCATTAAGACACTGGGTTTTGGTTGCATCGCTCAGTCCTTTTTAATTGTAGGTGATGGTTGAATGCGGGGTCTGGTCATGAGTTCCGCCATTGCATCGATGATGGTCGGGACGACAATGAAAACTGCAATGATTCCGAAGAATGACCCTGTAAGCACACGGGTCAGAGCGGAGCTCTGATGTACGTTCAGCAACGACAATACGACATCGACGACCATCGGGGTAACAGCCACAACAAACCATCCGCGTCCGGCACCAACCCGGCTGGTGAGCGAACGGAAGACCGGATACACCAGCAGGCCCGCCAGAAAGGAAAAATAGATCGACGTGCAACGGGTACAAACGGCAGTCTTCTCTCCTGCAATGTGGAAGCTATGGCTGTCGAGTTGATTGCAGATCGGGTGAAAGAACTGGTACAGGAAGGATGACACTCCGGTCCACGGGCCATTGTACAGGAGCGGAGCGGCTATGATCGCGCCGCACCACACAAGGGTCCCCGCAAGGAGAACACTATACACTCCACGCGCTTGGGTTCGCTGTCGAGGGCAGACGTCAGCTCCAGGCATGTCAGCAAACAAGGAAATGGGGTAGTCGAATGAACGTTGAACGTGACCGGTGGAGAGTGGTTCGTGGACCACGTTGTTCACCGAACATAGGGGAAAACCCAACGAGATGCAAGGCGGCAATGGATTGAAAGAGAGAAGGATTTGGGTTATTATTGACACGAATTCACTTCCTTCCGACAAGCTCGTACAGGAGATCGGCGTGCCCGAACAGTCTTCGTTTCGTGTTGGCCTCGTGCAGATGAAAGTCAGCCGTGCAGCCGGAGAAAACCTCGACAAGGCTGCGGCATTCATCGCCGATGCCGCTGCCCGGGGCGTCGACGTTGTTTGTCTCCCGGAGTTGTTTGCGGCGCCGTACTTCTGCCAAGTCGAGGATGTCAAGAATTTTTCCATGGCGGAATCCCTCCCCGGACCGACGACGGAACGACTTTCTGCGGTTGCCAGGAAAGAAAACATCGCGGTCATCGTTCCGGTCTTCGAGCGTCGCGGAGCGGGCATGTACCACAACTCGCTTGCGGTGATCGAAAAAACCGGTGAAATGATCGGCATCTATCGCAAGATGCACATCCCGGACGATCCCGCATACTACGAGAAGTTCTATTTCACGCCGGGAGATCTCGGCTTTAAGACGTTCGACCTTTCGGCCGGAAGAATCGGAACGCTGATCTGCTGGGATCAGTGGTTCCCGGAAGGGGCCCGCTTGACCGCGCTTCAGGGTGCCTCGGTCCTCTTCTACCCGACGGCGATCGGCTGGCATCCGCTGGAAAAAGAGCAATACGGTACTGCACAACATGATGCTTGGCGGACGGTGCAACGGGGACATGCTATCGCCAACGGCATTTACGTCGCCGCAGTCAACCGCGTCGGTCATGAAATCCCCGAAGGAGGAGGACCGGGAATTGAGTTCTGGGGCTCTTCGTTTTTGTGCGATCCGCAGGGTGTGGTCATGGTGGAAGGGTCGTCCGACAGGGAAGAGCTTCTGACAGGCGAGATTGACCTTCACCATTTGGAGGAGATCCGAAAAAACTGGCCGTTTCTGCGTGACAGACGGATCGACGCATATCGTCCCATCACCGAGCGATACCTTGACGGGGACCGCAAAGGATGACAACCGCAACTCTGAAAAACTTTCGCCGGGCAGCGGAATGGGAACCGCACGAAGCAACATGGCTCGGCTGGCCGGAGAACACCTCCGACTGGCCGGGGAGATTTGCGCCGATCCCCTGGGTGTACAGCGAAATCGTGAAAAAGATCGTCGAAGGCGAGGTTGTTCGAATCCTACTCCGGGATCGTGCTCGCCGCATTGCCGCAGAGCGTGTGCTGCGAAGAGCGGGGGTCGACTTGCAGAACGTGCAGTTCTTTTATTTCCGCACCGATCGCGGGTGGACCCGTGATTCCGGCCCGATGTTCGTCACCTGCAATGACAGTAACCAGGATTTGGTTGTTCTCAACTTCCGGTTCAACGGGTGGGCAAAGTATCCCGACTGGAAGAACGATGTAAAAACGCACGTCCGTGTTGCAAAGGCGATCGGTGTTCCGCATTGCTCACCCCAGCTCAACAATGTGCCGGTGGTCCTGGAAGGGGGGGCGATCGACAGTAACGGCACCGGTACCCTTTTGACCACGGAGGAGTGCCTGCTCGATCAGACAGTGCAGGTGCGGAACCCCGGGTTCACACGAGCGGATATGGAGGCGGTGTTTAGGACCTGGCTCGGAGTGACAAATGTGATCTGGTTGGGGAGGGGGATCGCGGGGGACGATACACACGGGCATGTGGATGATCTTTGCCGGTTCGTCAATCGCCAGACGATCGTTCTCTGCTCGGAAACAAACGAGCGTGACCCCAACTACGGGATCCTCCGGGAAAACAAGGAACGCCTTCTCGCCTCGCATCTCGAAAACGGGAAGCGACCGGAGGTTGTTGATTTGCCGATGCCTTCTCCGCTGCTTTTCGATGGGCTGCGGCTTCCGGCGAGCTATGCGAACTTCTATATTGCGAATGCCGCCGTGCTTGTCCCCACGTTCAATGATCCGAAGGATCGGATTGCCCTCGGCATCCTCTCAGAATTGATTCCTGACAGACCAGTGATTGGGATTCACGCCGTAGATCTCGTCTGGGGGCTCGGGACGCTGCATTGCATGACACACGAGCAGCCGTCGGGGAAGGTCACTCGGGTACGCAGCACGTCGTAGGCGGCATGCAGGATACAGAGGAGGGCAAGGCAACCTTCGAAGGCGCCCTTCGTATACAGAATGTTACCAGTCCCACAATGCTGTCTTCCATCAATCACCATTGATGCACCCCGCTTGACCAAGAGTTTCAAAGGAGACCCTACCATGCGTCTATTTCTGCTTTTCGTTGTCGTCCTCGTTCTCGTCTCTACGTTCGCATTCGGGCAGGAGAACCCGCTCTGGCTTCGCTATCCGGCGATTTCCCCCGATGGCTCGACAATCCTCTTTGAATACAAAGGGGACATTTATTCTGTGCCGTCGGCCGGCGGCACTGCAGTACCGCTCACGATCAGCGATTCCTACGAATTCGCGCCGGTCTGGAGTCACGACGGAAAGCATATCGCATTCGCGTCAGATCGCTACGGAAACTTCGACGTTTTCGTCATGCCGTCGAGCGGAGGGGAAGCAAAACGTCTCACCTTCCATTCAGCGCGTGAGATCCCGAGCAGTTTCACAGCGGACGACAACGCCGTTCTCTTTTCCGCGTACCGGCAGGAGCTGGCAACGAACGTACAGTTCCCGATCGGCTTAATGACGCAACTCTATAGTGTCCCCGTTTCGGGAGGGCGCGTCTCCCTGGTGCTCCCTGTCCCGGCACTGGACGCCACGGTAAGTTCTACCGGCGACAAGTTGATCTATCACGACATCAAGGGCTACGAAAGCGACTGGCGCAAGCACCATACCTCTTCGGTTACGCGCGATGTCTGGGTCTACGACTTCAAGACGAAGCAGTACACCCAATTGACGCAGTTTGCCGGTGAGGACCGCAATCCGGTCTTCGACGCCAACGACAATGAATTCTACTATCTGAGCGAACAAAGCGGGTCGTTCAACGTGTTGAAGAGCTCGCTCTCCAATCCGACGACATCTGCGGCGGTGACGCATTTCAGCAAGAATCCAGTCCGGTTTCTTACTCGTGCAAAGAACAACACGCTGTGTTTCGATTATGACGGCGAGATCTACACGATGCAACCCGGAGCGGAGCCGCGCAAAGTGTCGGTCCGTGTGGACGTGGACGGAAGAACAACGCTGGACAAGATCGTCCCTGTCAATGAAGGCTTCACGGAAGCCAAGCTGTCTCCCAACGGGAAAGAATTCGCCTATGTGTTTCACGGAGAGATTTTCGTGTCGAGCATGGAAGGCGGCATTACGAAACGGATCACCAACACCCCCTGGCAGGAACGGAGCGTCAGGTTCAGTCCCGACGGTCGCTCGCTGGTGTACGCGGCAGAGAAGGACAGCAACTGGGACGTCTATCGCACGTCGATCGTGAGGAAAGAAGAGCCGTACTTTTACGCGTCGACTGTTCTCAAAGAAGAACCTGTCATCGCCACGAAGGCCGAAGAATATCAGCCCGAATATTCACCCGACGGCAAAGAAGTCGCGTATCTGGAGAACCGTGTTACGCTCAAGGTCATCAACCTTGCGACAAAGGAGACCCGGACAATCCTTCCGGCCGACAAAAATTATTCCTACGCCGATGGAGATCAATACTACCAGTGGTCGCCGGACGGGAAATGGTTCCTCGTGCAATTCGGATACCCCGAACGAGTTTTTACGCCGGAGATCGGACTGATTTCTTCTGACGGAAAGGAAGAGCTTCATAATCTCACATTGAGCGGTTACGACAATGTCAGCCCGAAATGGGTGCTCGATGGCAAGATGATGATCTGGGGTTCGGACCGACAGGGAACACGCCAGCAGGGAGGGGACCTCTTCAGCGGCGACGTTTTCGGGATGTTCTTTACGAAGGCGGCCTTCGACCGCTTCAAGCTGTCAAAGGAGGATTTTGCCCTCGTGAAGGAACAGGAAGAGAAGGCAAAGAAGGAAGCCGATGAAAAAGCGAAGGGAGAGAAGAAGGGGAAGGAAGCGGCTGCGGCGGCTGACACCGCAAAGAAGGACGTCGTGATCGATTGGACGAACCTCACGGAGCGGAAGGCCAAACTCACGACTCATACGTCGCCGGCGAACGACTGGGTGCTTTCAAAGGACGGCGAAAAGCTGTTCTACCTCACAGTCTTCGACAAAGGAAACGACCTTTGGGTGACGGAGCTGCGGACGAAGGAAACGAAGCTCTTTGCGAAGCTTGGAGCCGACAGGGCGAGCATGGAGCTATCGCCGGACGGGAAATTCCTCTTCCTGCTTGCCGATGGCAAAGCGACGAAGGTCGATGTTGAGACCGCGAAATCGGAACCGGTGAAAACCGGGGGAGAGATGGTGTTGAAACAGGCTGATGAAAGGAATTACATTTTCGACCATGCCTGGAGGCAGTTCAAAGAGAAGTTTTATGTTGCCGATCTCCAGGGAGTAGACTGGGACTATTATTATCACGATTACAAGAAATTCCTCCCCTATATCAACAACAGCTATGACTTTGCCGAGATGTTAAGCGAGATGCTCGGCGAGGCCAATGCTTCCCATACGGGCTGTCGTTATTCCAGCAACCGGCCGAACTCCGATGAAACAGCGGAGCTTGGTGTACTCTATGACTTCTCCTATACAGGCGCCGGGGTGAAGATTGCCGAAGTCGTCGAGGGCGGCCCGCTCGACAAGGCCGGCTCGAAGATCAAGGCCGGGGATATCCTTGAACAGATCGACGGCCAACCGCTGACCGAGGCAATGGACTTCTATCAGCTGCTGAACAGGAAGAATGGAAAGCTCACGTTGCTTTCCGTGTACGATCCATCGTCGGATACCCGCTGGGAAGAGACCGTCAAACCGATTTCCGCAGGGGGTTTGGGAGAGCTCCTCTACAATCGGTGGGTGAAGAACCGGCGCGAGGAAGTCGAAAACCTCTCCGGTGGTACGATCGGGTATGTCCATGTTCGCGCGATGAACGACGCAAGCATGCGGACGGTGTTCGAAGAGGCGCTCGGCCGGAACATCGGGAAGAAAGCGCTCATCGTCGACACCCGGTTCAACGGCGGCGGCAACATCCACGAGCAGTTGTCCGACTTCCTGAGCGGGAAGAAGTACTTTGATATCATTCCGCACGGACAATATGTCGGGTCGGAGCCCTATGACAAATGGACGAAGCCATCAATCGTGCTGATCGGCGAAAGCAATTACTCTGATGCGCACCTCTTCCCCGTGGCCTACAAGCTGAAGGGTGTGGGAAAGACCCTCGGGATGCCTGTTCCGGGAACGGGCACGTTTGTCTGGTGGGAATCGCAGATCGATCCAACGCTGGTATTCGGAATACCGATGGGCGGCTGGCGGACCCCGGACGGCAAGTTCTGTGAAAACAACCAGCTGGAGCCGGACATCAAGGTAAAGAACACGCCGGACATTATGACAACCGGGCGCGACCAACAGATCGAAGCGGCAGTGACGGAGTTGATGAAGAAGTGAGGATGGCATCACGCGCGCGGTATGGAGCGAATGCTTCGCAGCGAGGCCCGGAGATCATCCGGGCTTCGCTTTTGTATGTTCAAGGCATGGTGGCCGGAATTCCTCTGGCTTGCTGCACGTGAGCTTCTTTGCTACATTGGAGATCATTCTTCTCGAAGAGGATATCCAGCATGCCCAGTACTGAGAAGCAACACCGGATTGAACTCCAGTCGATTGCCCGTCGGGTAATGGAGGAGCGCGGCCTTCTGCCGGATTTTTCTCGCCAGGCGCTATCAGAGCTCGATGGGATCACCGCTGCTGGCACACCACCGGAAGCATCGCTCCGGGATCTCCGGGACGTGCTCTGGTGCTCGATCGACAATGATGATTCGCTGGATCTTGATCAGCTTTCTGTTGCACTGCCCGCACCCGGAGGAGCAATACGAATTCTGGTTGCTGTGGCAGACGTCGATGTGCTCGTGAAACGGGGTTCGGCGATCGACGACCATGCGAAATACAACACCACGTCGGTCTATACTCCGGCCGTGATCTTCCCGATGCTTCCTGAACGGCTTTCCACCGATCTCACATCGCTCAATTTCGGCGCCGACCGCGTCGCAATCGTTTTTGATATGGTGACTGCGGAAGACGGATCCGTGCAGTCATCGGAAGTGTATCGCGCCATCGTGCTCAACCGTGCCAAGCTCGCGTATGACAGCGTGGCCGCCTGGTTGGAAGGGAAAGGGCCGATGCCGCCGGCCGTATCGGAGGTGCCGGGCCTCGGCGAGAACATCCAACGTCAATATTCCGTCGCGAAAGCGATGAAAGCAATTCGTCATCAGCATGGAGCTCTCGATCTTGAGACGATCCAATCGCGGACAGTGTTTGAAGGGGACGCCATCAAGGAACTCGTTCCGGAGACGCGAAATAGCGCCAAAGACATCATCGAAGATTTCATGATCTCGGCGAACGGGGTAAGCGCGCAATATCTCAGCGCAAAAGGATTTCCCTCGCTCAGGCGAGTCGTGCGCACCCCGAAGCGATGGGATCGGATTGTCGAGCTCGCGCGCGATCACGGGTCGCGTCTGCCGTCGGACCCGGACTCGAAGGTGTTGAACGAATTTCTGGTTTCCTCTCGCGCCGCTGATCCGGCGAACTTTCCCGACCTCTCGCTCAGCGTTATCAAACTCCTCGGTCCCGGGGAGTATGTGGTCGAATATCCCGGCGGGGAGCCGATCGGGCATTTTGGTCTCGCGGTGCGCGACTATTCTCACTCTACTGCGCCGAATCGCCGATTTCCGGATCTCATCACGCACCGGATATTGAAAGCGGCAATGGCTGCAGGTACTGTTCCGTATGAGCGTGCAGAGCTGGAGACTTTGGCGAAGCACTGCACTGATCAGGAAGACGCGGCAAAGAAAGTCGAGCGCCAGGTGGAGAAGTCCTCTGCCGCGCTTCTTCTGGAATCGAGGATTGGCGAGAAGTTCGACGCGTTGGTCACCGGAGCCGCGGACAAGGGCACCTGGGTGCGGCTGATGCAGTATCCGGTCGAAGGGAAGCTCATGAATCCTCCGCCAGGATTGGATGTCGGCCATCGGCTCAAGGTACAGCTGATTCACACCGATGCAGAGAAGGGGTACATAGATTTCAAGGCGATAGGGGGCTAGGCGGTCAGACTCGTGAGCCAGACTCACATGTCATCGTTCGATGTGGATCCCTTGTGGTTGCGTGACGGTCGCCACTGCAATCCCGGTGAAACTCCGTATATTGAACATAGTTCATCAATACATGTCGGCGGAGCCAGTGGGAGGCCGGGGTCGCGCAAGATCTCGTCTTCAAGTAGGTTCGAATCCTACCGCCGACTCTCAAACGCTCATCGATATTCTGGACCTGGCGAGTCCCGCATTACAGTTCTTTCAGCTTGACACGCTTCTTCCTATAGACCCACGCGAGGAATATCACGTGATTTTGCAATTGTGATATTTCACCTCACGTTTGTTCTTCTTATCTAGTCTGTAACTCCTCCTCAGGTTCTTGTCACCCTTCTTCGTGCGTATCGTGTGACCTACGGCACAACCCATCTCAGTTCTTTTCTGTACTATTCTCCGCATTTGTATTCAGCAATTTACTGATGACAAATTTCTTACGAATTGTACAGACACGTTATCTCTACGGAGGGCTAATGCCTACCTTGCGTTACAGATTGAGTCTCAAGGCAGCGGGTACCCTCGTGGTCCTTCTGTTGGTCGGGATCTCCTTTGCGGTCTCGCAGTCCAAGCTCGAAGACAATCTCAAACAAATGAGCATGACGACAGTCACTGGGTATATCCAACCAGTGACGGATCTCTTTGGTGCAGACATGCACTCTGGGTATTATCACGCTGCAGAAGTTGAGAAGTTCGGGTTCCACCTACGGCTTGACATTATTGCAATGGCCGCGGCAGTCTCCGATGGTCAGAAAACCTTCGATGCACCTACTCCATCTGGCTTCAATCCGGCGACGTTCAAGGCACCTACGGTTTTCGGAGGGGCACGCACCCAGGTCGTCGACTCCAGGACCGGTCGACCGTATAGCGCGGTAGCTGACGGCCTGTTCACCACGAACTACATGCCGCTTGCCGTACCACAACTCACAATCGGAAATATTTACGGGACTCAGGCTACTGTCCGCTATATCACGCTCCCCAAAATGAGCGGAGACAATATTCCGAATATCACGTTGTGGGGACTCGGCGCCCGGCATAGTATCTCCCAGTATCTCCCGATGGTTCCTCTCGATCTCTCCGCAGGCATCTACTTCAATAGTTTCACCTTCGGTGATTTGATCGACTTCAAGGGGATGGCCATCAACGCGCAGGCCAGCAAAAGCTTCTCCATCATGACCCTTTATGGCGGACTCCAGTGGGAGAACAGCTCGATGAATCTGAAGTATACCTCGACGGATATCACAAGTCCCTCAGTGAACGTATCCATGGACGGGGCAAACAACTTCCGGTTCATCGCGGGTCTCGATCTTGGACTCGGGCCGATCCATCTCTTTGCCGACGCCAATTTCGGTTCGATCACCGTCTTCTCAGGCGGCATCGGATTCGGGAATTGATCTCAAACCGCCCGCGATATCAAACAGGAGCCTTCACATGAAGAAAATGACGGTTGTCCTTATCCTGTTGACGGCTGCGCTTCTCACCATGGGGTTCAGCTGCGTCAATGATCCTTTTACCGTGTCGGTGAATTTGCCCATCAGTGCTGTCTTTGCTGTGAACTCGGCGGGCTACAGCCGTGATACAGTGATCGTGCTGAACGACAATTTTGACCAATCGTATGCCGGCAAGATCAAATCCAGTCGTGTCTATGATCTTCGAGTGAGCACGATAGGCGACTTTGCCGGAAACTTCAGCGGCACGTTTTCGATCGACAACACACCGATTCTCGTTGTCACAAATCAGAAATGGAACGACTTCCACACACCACAATCTGTCTTGGGAACATCCCCTCTCGTTCAGCAAAACCTTCCGGGGGTCATTGTTCTAAATGGCAAATTGACTCAACTCCAGAGTGGTCAGACGGTGACTGTTCACGTGGGTGCTGGCGGCTCCATCAACCCAGGATTCCCGCCCGGACTCCAAGTGAAAGTGGAACTCCTAACGCAGATCGACGCAGAAGTAAGCGGTTCCTGATCGTAGGAAACGGCTTTCCCCCGAAGACGGACGGCGGTCAAACGATCGCCTCCGTCTTTTCATGTTATGGATAAGCTGCCGTGCCGAATTCCCGGCAGGTGTGACGCGTGGAGTAGGGAGTATGACGTAGGAAGCAGGAAGAACACAGATGCCCACCGGTCTTCTCGTTTCTCTCCCCTCTCTCTTGAAAGCCTCAGCCCTCTTTCTTACCTTGCTCGTATGGAGTCGAATGGAAAAACGAATTTACTTGGCTTAACGCAGGTCGAGCTGGAAGAATTTGCGGAGAATATCGGCGAATCCGCGTATCGCGGCCGCCAGCTCTTCGAATGGCTCTATGCCAAGCGGGCGACGACCTTCGACGGAATGACCAATTTGGGGAAGGACTTCCGCCTGCAACTTGCCCGCGCCTCCCTGATCCGTGGTGTCACACTTATGCAGCAGGTGTTCTCGCCGCGGGACGGCACCACGAAGCTGCTGTTCGAACTTCAGGACGGGATGAAGATTGAAAGCGTCCTGATTCCCCCGGCGGCCTCATTTCGCGATACGGGTCGTCAGCAGGACGACGAACAGACCCGTCTGACACTCTGCGTGTCGACCCAGGTCGGATGCGCGTTGGACTGCAAGTTCTGCGCAACAGGGACGATGGGGTTCTTCCGAAACCTTACCACGGGCGAAATCGTCGATCAGGTGTTGCAAGTCCGACGGCTTACAGCGAAGTCGCCGACGAACATCGTGTTCATGGGCATGGGCGAGCCCATGCTCAACTATGAGAACGTCATGAACTCCGCGACCATCATGGCGACGGGGATCGGCATCGCCCTCAAGCGCATCACCGTTTCCACCGCGGGACGGCCGGACCGTATCCGACAACTGGGTGACGAGAAGCGCCGGGTGAAACTCGCCGTCTCCCTTCATAGCGCCGTCGATGAGACCCGGTCGCAATTGATGCCGATTAACCGGAAGTTCCCGGTCGACCAGCTGCTCGGAGCGATCGAGCATTACTATGCGAAAACTGAGCAACGGGTGACGTATGAGTACATTTTTTTTGACGGCATAAATGACACGGAGAAGGAGGTCCGCGCCCTTATCAAATTTGCGCGGCATGTGCCATCTAAAATCAATATAATTCCGTATCATTCCATCGCATCGGCGGGCCTGAATGCGGCGACCAACCGCCTCCGGCCCTCCCGGCGCACCGACGAATGTGTCAAAGAGCTGCGGGCCCATCACCTCACTGCCATGGTTCGGAGCAACGCAGGAGATGATATTGATGCGGCGTGCGGGCAGCTCGCAGTTCGCCTTTCAAAGCAGTCCAAGCAACATGCTCTTCCCACCTCCTGAAAGAACAGACTCCTCATGCGTCTACTGATCTTTGGTCCGCCCGGTGTCGGCAAAGGAACCCAGGCAAAGCTCATATCCACGGAATTCACCATCCCCCACATTTCGACCGGCGACATGCTCCGGTCTGCGGCTTCACAGGGCACCGAAATGGGGCTGAAGGCAAAGGCAATAATGGATCGGGGCCAGCTTGTTCCCGACGATGTCATGATCGGGATCGTTCGGGAAGTCCTCACATCGGCCTTGACGTCAAGAGGGTTCCTGCTTGACGGTTTTCCACGCACCTTACCCCAGGCCGAGGCCTTGGACCAGATCTTCAAAGAACTCGGAATCCGTGACTGCCAGACCCTGGAGCTCCAGGCGGATGATGACGAAATCGTGCGGCGGCTCAGCGGACGTTTGGTCTGCTCGCGCGAAGGGAGCATTTACAGCATGCACACGGATAATGTCACGCCCTCGACGCCGTGCCCGAAGTGCGGAGGCACACTCATACAGCGCAAGGACGACCAGGAAGAAACGGTGCGGGAACGCCTGCGAGTGTACCATGCCCAAACGGCGCCGGTGATCGCGTTCTTTCGGAAATGCGGTAACGTAGTCCAGGTCAACGGGATGGGATCCGTCGAACAGATTAACGCTTCGATCAAACGTCACCTGACGGAAGTAGCGAAGGTGTGATGCTGCTCCACAGCGCCATGACAGTCATCGCCCATCGGGGGAGTTCCGGGACGGCTCCGGAAAATACGCTTCTCGCGTTCAGACGGGCGGTTGAATCGGGCGCCGACTGGCTGGAACTTGATGTGCGTCGTACCGCGGACGACGGTCTGGTCGTCTTTCATGACCGGACGCTCAACAGGACGACGGACGGACGGGGCCCGCTGTTCCGGCGGACTGTCGATGAGCTCCGGTTGCTCGATGCGGGACGATGGTTTTCTTCCCGGTATGCCGGAGAACGGGTGCCGACGCTGTCGATGGTTCTCGAGAAAATCCCGGTGCGCGTCGGCATCAATGTCGAAGTCAAAACAGACGGCGACCTGCACTGGCGATCCCGGACGGCGCAGAGATTGGTGGACGTCCTGAGGGAAACAGCACGGGGAAGGCAAATCATTGTCTCGTCATTCAACCATCGTTTTCTGAAACAGCTTCATACGATTGCCCCATCCATCAGAATCGGCGTCCTCGCCATGCCTTTACGCGATACCGGCCTGCTCCCGTCGTTCTTCGTGCGCACCGTCGGCGCAGCAGCATTTGTCTGCAGCCGGACCTCGCTGCGAAAGCGCCATGTGCATGACGCGCACCGTCACGGAATGAAAGTGTACGTCTATGGAGTAAACAGTGCGCGTCATCTCTACCGGCCGCGACGCTTCGGCGTCGACGGCGTGATCACCAACTATCCCGCCTTAATGCTCCGGTTACTTGGCCGTGCCGCAAACCGATCATCCCTGGACATCACATGAAACAGACCATTCTCCGGATGGCCGCCGTTGGTTGTGTTGCGGGAATCGTTGCAGGGTGTAGCCGCGTCCCATCAAAGGATGAAGAGATCGGGAACCGCATTCTTCGCAATGCGGCTCCGCTGATGGATCGCGGATTGTTCGCTGCGGCGCGCGACAGCGGGTCCCGTGCGCTCGAGTACTTCCACAGCGCAAACTCGGATGAGGGCATCGGCACGGCGGAACAGATGCTGGGAGATATCGAGAGCGCAGAGGCGGGATTTGACAAGGCTCTCGAATTCTATGCCTCATCGACAGGGCATTTCAGGAGCGCGGGGGACAAAATCGGCATGCGGGCGGTGACACTCTCCGTCATGGATCTCTACGTTCGGATGGGAATGGAAGAGGAAGCACTGAGCCGAGGACAGGAGGCGTTGCGTCTGGCCCGAGTTTCCCATGACAAAGAAGCATTCGAAGAAGTTGGGGAAGCGCTCGTGCCGCTTGCCAGGACCCTGAACATTCGCGACCTGGAGGACCAATTGCTCGGCGATCAGCAACGGGATGCCGACTCAACGAGCGACAGGAAACGGTCATCATGGGTCAAGGACCAGACGGGGCTGTCCGCACTCAACCGAGGGGATGCAGTCACCGCAGTTCGACGGTTCATCGAGGCGCGTGACATCGCCGAACATGCAGGCGACACGGTGTCCGCAGTCCCGATTCTCCTTCACATTGCACGGGCGTACGAGGCGAGCGGGAATCTCCCCGATGCTCTCTCGACCTATCTTGCGGCGCTTCCTCTTGCGGAGCGATCCCATGCCGATCCTGGTCTGCAGCAGGAGATTCTTTTCAGGATCGGAAATGCGCTCCTCGCAGCAAAACGCAACGCCGAGGCGGTGGGCTACTATCAGTCGGCTCTCAGCCTCAGCAAGGAGCGGGGAGACGAACTTGCGCGGCGGTATGCGTTGCTGCAGCTGGCGAACGTGCTCCGGTTGGTTGATCCTCCGGCCGCATTGCCGATCGTCCGACAGGCGCTCGAGGGGCTCGACGACGGTGCACCGCCTTCTCTCGCGGCGTATGCCTATGGGATCGATGGCCTCTGCGACCTCGCCGCGAACCAGCCTGTCGATGCCCTCACGTCGTTCCAGCACGCGGCGGATGCAACCGAGCTCGAATGGTCTCACGCGGAAGCCGATCTCTATGCCGATTGTCGGCGGGCCGTTGTCGGTTCGGCGAGAACGCCCTGGCACGACGAGGAGATTGACCTCTTGACGAGAATGGGGAAGAACGATGATGCCCTCACTGTGGCGTTGCGCCGCTCCGCATGGCTGCTTTTCCGTGATCTTGATCGCATCCGTCCGACTGTCGGCGACGCTTCCCTCCAGGCGATGGTCGATCGCTGGCACGCGATGCGCGCCCGGTGCAACGGGGCAGAGGAACAGCTCTGCCGCTCCTGGAGTTCGTCGGCAGGCGCACGTGAACAGGCGGCGATCGTGTCGCGCGCATTGACGCAAACAGCCAACGAAGCGCATGCATTGAGCGGCGATATCATTGCTTCGCGGAGATCGATGGGATGTTTTGTCTCGGCGTTGTCGCCGTCAGGGCAGGAGTTGAAACGCATGCTGCCGGACGGGACAGTCCTGATTCTTTATGTCGCGACCTCCCGCTCACTCGCGTCGTTTGTCGTCGGCAGGCAGATGCTGTCAGTGCACAGTGTGTCGAGCACCCGGCCGCAGTTGGCGGCCCGGTGCGCGGAGTTTTCGGATCAGCTCCGGATGCTCGCCATGCGAGCCGATTCGTTGACGGAATACAAACCGAAAGTCCTTGCGCAAAAGTTGACGGATGAGGCGTCGGCGCTGTATGAGACTGTCGTGCGTCCGATGGAACGGGATTTAGCGACGGCGCGATCACTCCTTATCGCGGAAGCGAACGACGTTCCATTTCTTCCGGTGTCGGTGCTCCGTCGGGGGGGGATTGCGGGCACGTCCCTGATCGAACGGTTTCCTGTGGCGTACGTGTTTCCGTCTCTTCTGCAGAAGGGGACCTTGAACGATCCGATTGTCAATCGTATTGTCGCGTTCGGATCCTCGGGCAATTCCGGCAGAGACGCCGAATACGAATTGCGGGATATCAAAGTGACCTTCAAGGAGGCGGAATTCCATTTTGATCCCCGCGCGAACCTGGCCGAACTGGTCAGCGCGCAGGCGGACCTCGCACATCTTGCATTCGACATCCACTGGGACGCCACTCGCCCGGCGAATTCGTACGTCTCGATGTTCGACCCAACATCGGAAGTCGTCAAGAAGAGACCGATAGGTGACTTTGTCGGGATCCCCGCCTTTCCTGCAGTGGCAGTCTACAACCTGTCGACCGATGCTTCGGACGCCGCCGGTCGGTTCGCGACGATTCCGTTCGGCGCAGGGTCGAAGATCGTCATCCTGAATTGTGCCGGCACAGGAAGGAAGTCGACAAAGGGATTTGTCGATGCCTTTTCTGGCGAGCTCCACGGCGCCAAAGGCGTCTGTGAGGCGTATCGTTCCGCGCTTCTGGGAATCATTCGTCGAAACGACGCGCTGCCGGTGTTCTGGATGCCGTTCATGCTGTGGATGAACCCGTAGCGGCGTTGATCCGGCCTCGAGTATGAAGTAAGCAGTAAGGAGTAGGAAGAAAACTGACGCTGCCGTTCCTTCCTCTCTGATCTCAAAGTCCCCCCATCTCCCAGTCCCCTCGTCTCCCTTTCCCCCCGCCATCTCTCTTGCGCGCGCCCTCCCAATTTTACGGCACTGATTCCTATAACTCGGAAAACCCAGGGTCCGAGTGGCGAATTCTGTGTGATTTCGCCTGCTTTTGATGGCACAGTATAGGTAAAAGGATGAGCCGGATTGCGCTGTTGGCGTATAGTTCTTCGGACTTTTCTCAGCGGGGGCGTTCGGGCTCCCGACATTGATGCCGGCGCCACATCACGCCGGCTTTTTTGTGAAAACACTGCGGTCATCCTATCGGATAGAAGTTTCAGCTTTGCTCATCGCATAGAGGATTGGTAATGAAAAGAAATATGGTCACGATCGACGGCAATGAAGCCGCCGCATATATTGCTCACAAGCTGAGCGAGGTCATTGCAATCTATCCCATCACGCCCTCGTCGAATATGGGCGAGTGGGCTGATGAGTGGTCCGCCCTGGGCCGCAAGAACCTCTGGGGAACAGTCCCCTCCGTCACCGAAATGCAGAGCGAGGGAGGCGCCGCAGGAGCGGTGCACGGTTCGCTTCAGGCGGGAGCGCTTTCGACGACATTCACGGCGTCGCAGGGTCTTCTGCTGATGATTCCCAACATGTTCAAGATCGCAGGCGAGCTGACCTCCACCGTGTTTCACGTGTCGGCACGCTCGATCGCCGCTCAGGCGCTTTCGATCTTCGGCGATCATAGCGATGTGATGGCGACGCGGTCATGCGGCTGGGCGATGCTCTCGTCGAATTCCGTCCAGGAAGTTATGGACCTGGCGTTGGTCGCGCACGCGGCGACGCTGGAGGCGCGTGTCCCCTTCCTCCATTATTTTGATGGGTTCCGGACGTCGCATGAGGTCATGAAAATCGAACAGCTCGCGGACGAAGACATGCGGGCGCTTGTGAGCGACGATCTCGTGCGCGCTCATCGGTCGCGTGCTCTTTCTCCGGATCATCCGTTCATGCGCGGGGCCGCACAGAATCCGGACGTCTATTTCCAGGGGCGCGAGACCGTCAACACGTTTTATGAAAAGGTCCCGGACATCGTCCAGAAGTACATGGACCAGCTCAAAGGTCTGGTGGGTCGGGAATACAAGCTGTACCAATACTACGGATCCCCGACCGCGGAAAAGGTCCTCATCATGATGGGATCCGGTTGCGAACCGGCCCAGGAGACGGTCGACTATCTCAACGCCAAAGGCGAAAACCTTGGACTGCTCAAGGTCCGCCTGTATCGCCCGTTCTCGGTGAAGCATTTCGTGGCGGCGCTGCCCGCCACGGTGAAATCGATCGCTGTCCTTGATCGCACAAAGGAACCGGGATCCGCCGGTGAACCGCTTTACCTCGACGTTGTCACGGGCATAGCGGAAGCTCTTGCCGCGGGCACGGCGCCGTTCAAACAGATGCCGCGCATCATCGGCGGACGCTACGGTCTCTCGTCAAAGGAATTCACGCCGGCAATGGTGAAGGCGACCTATGACGAGCTGAAGAAGCCCTCACCCAAGAATCACTTCATGGTTGGTATCATCGATGACGTGACAAACCTGAGCCTTGACGTCGACCCCACGTTCACGACGGAAGCCGACGACGTTGTGCGTGCCCTGTTCTACGGTCTCGGTGCGGACGGCACGGTTGGAGCGAACAAGAACTCGATCAAGATTATCGGCGAAGACACTCCCAATTACGCGCAGGGATACTTTGTCTACGATTCGAAGAAGTCGGGATCGACGACAACGTCGCACCTTCGTTTTGGCCCCCGGCCGATCCATTCCACGTATCTCGTCAGCAGCGCAAACTTCGTCGCGTGCCATCAGTGGATGTTCCTTGAACGCTATGATGTTCTGAAGGAAGCCATCCCGGGTGCGACATTCCTGCTGAACAGCCTCTTCGGACCCGATGAAGTGTGGGACAAGCTTCCCCGGACGATTCAGGAACAGATCATTAGGAAGAAGATCAAGTTTTATGTGATCGACGGCTACAAAGTGGCGCAGGCCACGGGCATGGGTTCGCGCGTCAACACGATTATGCAGACCTGCTTCTTCGCGATCAGCGGAGTGTTGCCGCGCGATCAGGCAATCGAAGCGATCAAAAAGTCGATCAAGAAAACCTACGGAAAGAAAGGCGACCAGATCGTCCAGCAGAACTATGCCGCCGTCGACCAGACCCTTGCGAATCTGTTTCAAGTGAAGGTTCCGGCCTCGGTCAGCAGCAGGATCGAAATGCCGCCGGTGGTATCGATCAAGGCACCGGACTTCGTGAAGAACTTTACTGCGCAGATCATGGCGGGCTTCGGGGACTCGCTCCCGGTGAGCGCCATGCCCGTCGATGGGACCTATCCCACGGCGACAGCACGCTGGGAGAAGCGCAACATCGCACTCGAGATCCCGGTGTGGGACATGCCGGTCTGCATTCAGTGCAATAAGTGCGCGATCGTGTGCCCGCATGCGTCGATCCGGGTGAAGGTGTTTGACCCGAAGGAGCTTGCGAAGGCGCCGGCGACGTTTAAATCGATGGACTACAAAGGGCCCGAATACAAGGGGATGAAATATTCCGTCCAGGTCGCTCCGGAAGATTGCACCGGCTGCGGACTGTGCGTGGAAGTATGCCCCGCGAAGAACAAGACGGAAACCCGGCTGAAGGCTATCAACATGATGCCGCAGCCGCCGATCCGTGAATCGGAGCGTGACAATTTCGAGTTCTTCCTCACTATCCCTGAAGCGGACCGGAAGACTGCGAGAGTCGACTCCGTGAAGGGGTCCCAGTTCCTCGAGCCGCTGTTCGAATTCAGCGGGGCGTGCTCGGGGTGCGGCGAAACACCGTACGTGAAACTGGCCAGCCAACTGTTTGGTGACCGGATGTACGTAGCGAATGCAACGGGATGCTCCTCCATCTACGGAGGCAACCTGCCGACGACGCCATGGGCGAAGAACAAGGACAACCGTGGACCGGCGTGGTCCAACTCGCTCTTTGAGGACAATGCGGAGTTCGGTCTCGGTATGCGACTCGCCGTCGACAAGCAGGAAGGGATGGCGCGGGAGCTGCTGCAGACGCTTGCCCCGAAGCTTGGGGACGAGCTAGTCACGGCCATTCTGAAGGCGGACCAAAAGGATGAGGCGGGGATTTACGAGCAACGCCAGAGAGTGGTGGCCCTGAAAACGAAGCTTGAATCCATGAAGGAGCCGGAAGCCAGGAACCTGCTGAGTCTTGCGGACATGCTCGTGAAGAAGAGCATCTGGATTATGGGCGGAGACGGCTGGGCATATGACATCGGGTTCGGCGGACTGGATCACGTTCTTGCGTCCGGCAAAAATGTCAATATCCTGGTCCTCGATACCGAAGTCTATTCCAACACCGGTGGTCAGATGTCGAAGTCGACACCGCGGGCAGCCGTAGCGAAATTTGCTGCGGGCGGCAAGCCGACAGCGAAGAAGGACCTTGGCATGATTGCAATGACGTACGGCAATGTGTATGTCGCAAACGTGGCCATGGGATACAATGACATGCAGACGATCAAGGCATTCATCGAAGCCGAGGCATATGATGGGCCCTCGATCATCATCGCCTACAGCCACTGTATCGCCCATGGGATCGATATGGCGAAGGGTATGACCAACCAGAAGGCCGCGGTTGAGTGCGGTCATTGGCCGCTCTACCGGTTCAACCCGATGCTTGCCGCAGAAGGAAAGAACCCCTTCAAACTTGACTCCAAGACCCCCACGAAGAGGTTCGAAGACTACGCATATACGGAAACGCGATACAAGATGTTGACAAAGAGCAACCCCGAAGCTGCGAAGTTCCTGATGAAAGAGGCGGAGGAAGATGCCCAGAAACGCTGGAAGAAGTACGAGGAGATGGCGCAGGATGGCGGAGCGGCTCGGAAACCAGCGGTAGAACACGCGTAACGTTCGCTGACCGGCACGAGCAGCAAGTAGGAGGTACGAAACAGGAATGCTTGACCCTCTCCATCGTACTCCTACTTTCTGCTCCCGGTAACTCTCACCGGAAATTGACCACTCATGGCAGGGTGCTAGAATGGACTTCTCAACCACGTATCTCAGTCTGAAACTGAAAAATCCGCTGGTGGCCTCGGCGTCGCCCTTATCCTACAGCCTCGATTCGATGCGGCGTGTGGAGGATGCCGGTGCCTCGGCGCTAGTGATGTATTCCTTGTTCGAAGAACAGATCACCCACGAACAGGCCGAGCTCAATCACTATCTCACCCGGGGCTCGGAGACTTTTGCCGAAGCGTTGACGTATTTCCCCCAGCCGCAATCGTTCAATCTGGGCCCGGAGGAGTATATCGATCTGATCGCAAAGGCAAAGGCGGCACTGAAGATTCCGATTATCGGAAGTCTGAACGGCGTAACACCCGGGGGATGGATTAAGTACGCGAAGAATATCGAGGAAGCCGGAGCCGATGCCCTCGAACTGAATGTCTACTATATCCCCACCGACCCCGCTGTGGGAAGCGCAGAGGTCGAGAATCGCTATATCGATGTGCTCAAGGCCGTCAAATCCACAGTCCGCATACCGGTCGCGATGAAGCTCAGTCCGTTCTTCAGCGCCATGGCAAATATGGCGCGGCGTCTCGACGAAGCCGGAGCAAATGGGCTTGTGTTGTTCAACCGGTTTTATCAGCCCGACATCGACCTTGAAACGCTCGAGATCACGCCGAATCTCCACCTGAGCAATTCTATAGATATGCGTCTCCCGCTTCGCTGGATTGCGATCCTCCACGGACGACTGAAAGCTAGTCTCGCGGCAACGACGGGCGTGCATACGGCGGAAGATGCATTGAAGATGCTGATGGCTGGCGCAGATGCGACGATGCTTGCTTCGGCCCTCTTGAAGCATGGCCCTCAACGCATCTCGGAAATCCTTACCAATATGACCAGTTGGCTCGAAGAGCACGAGTATGTCTCTGTTGCGCAAATGAAGGGGAGCATGAGTCAACGTTCCATAGCCGATCCTTCCGCATTTGAGCGGGCCAACTACATGAAGGTGTTGCAGGCGTACCGATAGACGACTGCACCATCATGCGATGAACAACCGGGCGTGGAGTGCTATCTGCTCCACGCCTGTGTCATTTTCCATATCCAGGGAGCTTACCATGCGCCGAACCGTTCTCCTCCTGCTGATGACATCTCTGTGTACGGGATTGCTTTTGTCTCAAGCTACACAACATCCATCCGAGACCTCCGCGGAGGTGCCGGCATTAAACAATTTTCATACGGTGATTTATACGATCTGGCATGACGCCTGGCCGGGCAAGGATACGAAGAAGCTTGAGGCACTCGCACCGGACGTCGAGTCGGGAGTGAAGGAAATTGCGGCGGCGGCGCTCCCCGGAATCCTGAGGGAACGGAAGGACGCCTGGGACATGCAGGTGAAGGCACTTCAGGCAATTGCCGCGGACTATCGTTCAGCGCTGGACGCCAAACAACCACAACAGCTGCTCGATGCGGCGGAGAAGCTCCATATGCAGTATGAGAAGCTTGTCCGCGTTCTGCGTCCCTCGATCACAGAGCTCGGTGAATTCCACACCAGTCTCTACATGCTGTATCACTACTATATGCCGGGGGATTCCGTGGCGAGGATGCAGCAATCGGCTGTGGCGTTGAAGGAGAAGATGGTGGCGTTGAATGCGGCCGTCCTCCCGGACCGGCTCAAGGCGAAAGAAGAAGTGTTCAACGCATCGAGGAAGGATCTGACGCTGGCGGTCGATGCGTTCGCCTCAGTTGCGCCAAAAGGCGATGCGAAAGAGATGCACACGGCGGTCGAAAAAGTCCACGAACAATATCAAAAGCTGGACGACGTTCTTGCGAAGTAGTGCTCGAGATAACCCGTCACATGCCGATAGTGATGGCAGGTGACGGGTTCTCCCGCTTTGCGGTTGTCGCTGTTCTATTTGCCGATGATGGCTTCAATTTCGTCCATGATCCTGTTCATCTTCTTCATCGTCAGTTGGAGTGGCTCAGGAGTCGTCATGTCCACGCCCGCCTTCTTGAGGAGTTCGATGGGATAGTCGGATGCGCCCGACTTGAGGAGCTCGAGGTACCGCTGAGTCGCCGCCGCATCTCCGGCGAGGACTTTTTCCGAAAGAGCTGCAGACGCTGTAAAAGACGTCGCGTACTGGAACACGTAGTAGTTGTAGTAGAAGTGCGGGACACTCGCCCATTCCACCTTCACCATGTCATCGACGACGCATATCCCTTTGTCGTGCCCGTAATACTTCTTTGTGATCGCCAGATACAGACTGTCGAGGACCTCCCCGGTCAGCGACTCCCCCTTCTCCGCGACGTCGTGAATCTTCAGCTCGAACTCCGCGAATTGCGTTTGCCGGAATACCGTACCCCGGATATTATCAAGATAGCTCCCGAGCATTGAGAGACGCACGTTCGGATCCTTCGTGGTCCGGAGCATGTAATCGATGAGGAGCGCCTCGTTGAACGTTGAAGCAACCTCGGCGACGAAGATCGAGTATTGCGACAGGTTATACGGCTGATTCTTATTGGAAAAATAGCTGTGCATCGTGTGCCCGAGCTCGTGCGCCAGGGTGCTCATATCGTCATACTTCCCGTTGTAGTTGAGAAGCATATAGGGATGGACGTCATAGGCTCCGCCCTGAGAGTATGCGCCTGCACGCTTTCCGGTATTGGGATAGACGTCAAGCCACCGTGCGGCGAATCCGTTCTTCGCCGTCTGGACATATTCTTGGCCGAGCGGCGACAGGGCCGCGAGGACGTTTTGCTGTGCTTCCTCGTAAGTGTAGTTGAGGTCCACGCTCTTGACGACAGGAGCGTAGAGATCGTAGTAGTGTAGTTGGTCCACCCCGAGCATCCGCTGACGGAGCTTCAGGTAACGCCAGAAGGTCGGAAGGTTTGCATCCACACCATCGACGAGACTACGGTAAACAGAGACCGGAATACTGTTCCCGTCCAGCGCGGCTGCAACGCTTGATGGATATTGTCTCGCCTTCATATAGAACATATCCTTCTTCACTTCCGCATACAGTTGCGTGCCGAATGTCCGCTTGAAGTCCTCCAGCTTCCCGAGGTATGCCTCGAAGACGAGTTTCCGGTCGGCCCGGTTCGGGAGCATCCGGTTCAGCGCAAATGCGGCCTTGTCGAGATGAACATGTTTTCCGTCGGAGAGGGTGACGTCCGGAAACGGAAAGTCGGCATTGGAGAATATGCCGTAGATGTTATCCGGGCCATCGGCCATCAGCCCCGCGTCGGCAATGATCTTCTCTTCGTTTGCTGTTCCGGTGTGGTCCTTACGGCGCAAAATGTCATCGAGGTCATGCCGGTAGATTGCCAGCCGCTTTTCCTTGGTGAGAAACTCATCGATTGTCGATCGCGGAATGGCGAGGACTTCGGGTTGGATGTAACTCGTCTGCGCGCCGAATTCTGCTCCGAGTTGTCCCATCTCCTGGACCATCGCAAGGTACTTCGCTTCACGCGTGTCCTGGTCGGATGCCATTCCAGCATACACGGCGAGCTTGGCAAATTGCTTTGCCACATCGTTCAGATAATCCAGACAATCCGCGAGCTCTGTTGGCGAAGTACCGAGCGCCCCTTTCCAGCGTGATAATCCCGGAAGGCGGCGGGCCATGACGTCCTTGTCTGCGGCCCAAGCCTGGTCTGAAGGATAGAGATCCGTAAGCTTCCATTTGTACTGATCGGGTATTTTGCTCCTGTCTCTCTCCTGCGAAAAGGCGGTATCGGCAGCTAGTGAAAGTCCGAGGACGTATGTGGCAATCTCGCGTGCTGTAAACATCGAATTCTCCTTCCGATAAACGGTCGATTGAGCTTCATCATACACAAATATCGCATTTGATGCCACTTGTTCCGGGGATCGCGCCGCAGTTGCTTTCATGCCATTTGGCTGTTATCTTACTGCCATACGGCGTGAGAGGAAATCGTCATGACAAAGCGAGGAAAACAGTCGAAACGAAAGAAGCGCTCACTACGAAACGTCGGCGAGAAAATACCGGTGAGTCTCATCGCAGTTCTCGGATCCGTGGCGGCCAGTGCACCGCGTCTCCATCGTCAGGTCATGGATGGATTGCCGTATGCTCCGCTTGAGCGACTACAACGTGCGCTCGGTCTCACGGCACCGCAGGTAGCAGCGTTGCTTCAGATTCCGCCGAGAACGCTTTCCCGCCGGAAATCCGATGGACGCCTCCGCCCGGCGGAATCGGATCGACTGCTGCGGGCTGCGGTGCTCTACGGGAAGGCGGTGAATCTCTTTGGCGGGGATCAGAATGCGGCGAAACGCTGGTTCCTGACGTCGATGCTGGCGCTCGGGGGAAATAGTCCGTTCGAATATGCAAAGACCGAAGTCGGCGCGCGGGAAGTGGAGCGTGTCATCGGGCGTCTCGAAGAGGGGATTCCGTTGTGAATCTCAAGGCATGGAGGATCGTCTCGCCCAGGGTCTCGCGGAACGCATTCGACGGTGAAGGAGCGCGGAGGTATGGCGGACGCTGGAACAGTCCCGGCACATCGGTCGTCTACCTCTCGGAGGCGATATCATTGGCGCTTCTCGAAATTCTCGTGCATCTTCAGGGCGCCGGTCTGCTCGGAGTCTACGTCCTCCACAAAGTGGAGTTCGACGACGCGTTGGTGGAGCAGTTCCCGGTAAAGCGACTTCCGCCGCGCTGGAAGAGCTTTCCTCCGGATCATGCTTCACAATCGATCGGTGATCAATGGGTACGTGATGCCAGCTCACCCATTCTCAAGGTCCCGTCAGTCATTGTCGAGCGGGAGTCGAACTATTTGCTCAACCCGCACCATCCCCATTTCTCAAGAGTGACTGTCGGTCCAGAAGATCGATTGCGAATCGATCGAAGACTCCTCGCGCAAATCTCCGAGACACCAAAAGGCAATTAGTGTTTCCGAAATGTGCGAGCGCCTCCCTCAGTCATCTCTTTCTGCGCGTCGGATTCTGACACGAAAGATCAAAATTCAGAATTCGCCGTTTCCCATCCTGCCATCGGGAGCAGGAAGAGGACACTGGAGAATAGAAGGTGAAGACAAACAAGCCAGACACATGTGTCTGGCTTGTTCGCTGGCTTGTTCGCTGCGGCTTATTCGCCGGCAGTTCCTCCTACTTCGCATCCTTCTTCATTGCTGCCTGTTCCGCCGCCGTCCAAGGTGGAACCACATTGTTTGACCGGGCGTACGCAATTGACTGACCAAGATGCTCGTGAAGATGTCCCAGTTCTGCCATGAGCACCATGCGGTAGGTAACAGTGTTCCCGAACATCTGTGTGGTCTTCTCGAGATCGGCATCGGAAAGCCCGATAACCGTGGCACGGACGAAATCGAACGACGGTTTGAGCATCTTGACGACGTCGTCTTTGCCCGAAGCGGTTTTCTCCATGTTCGGATCCTCCTTCATCGTCGTCTTGGCTCCCAGAAACCCCATGAACATGTAATTCGCTCCAATAACGTGAGCATATACTTCACCCACGGAACGGACATCGGCTTCTGGGCGCCAGGAGTACTTGTCTCCAGGAACTGCTCCGGCGAGGTCCTCGTACTTCTTCTCTAGTTGCGACAGGTCCATCAGGACTTCGGCGCGGAACCCCTTTTTCGGAGCGTCAGCCATGCTCCCAGCCGGTGGGCCCGAAAATGCAGTCCAAGCCGTTGTTAAAACGATAACGCTGATAAACGCCAGCCTTCTCGCAAGATAAGCCATGCGATCCTCCTTGTGGTTAGGTGAATGGTGAAATAGACCCCCAAAGATGGATGGAGCAAGTCACTTTGAGGACCGCTTAACAATCAGGACATATGCTGCCACTGAGAACAGCATAGTGACAATGCATGGTTCCAATGTGCACTCGAATAATGCCAAACGGAGAGATGAACTTCGAGAGATCAGCCGGAATGGCCTGCGCACAGAAGAGGAGTTATCCACATTACGATTGATTCGGCCCCGCCGCGAGCTCCCGTAGGATGCCCCTGACATAATTTACGGGTGCATGATCCGCGAAGGGCTTCGGCGGAGAGATGATCCACGCGGCGAGCTTCGCGAAGGAGAATCTCCCGGAAGAGGGCGCCTCCGGGATCCTGTGGAGGTCACCGGCATGACAAAATCCGAGCGCTTCCGGAGGAAGTGTTGGAATGATGTCCTCACCGTCAACGACTCGATGCGTCGGAACATCCCGTAGCGCGTTCACAAATTCCGCGTTTCCCACCATCGGGGATCCAAACGTATAGAGGGCCCGAGGAGCTCTTCGCCACGCGGCAAGGGTGGCAAGAGCGGCACCCAGACTGTGTCCCGTATAAAATACCGGCGACGTGAGGGCGGACAATTCTGAAAGGATCTCATCCCACACGGAATCCAGCGCTGACGCGAACCCGCTATGAACAGACATGCCTTCTGCCGTCAACGGCTGCGACCGAATCTCAAGATCCGTTGCGAAGTCTTTAATCCTCTGCTCCGTACCGCGAAAAACGAGAACGGTATACAACGGAGGCTCCTCCGATTCGACAAGAACTCCCTGCGTGTCCGTTGCCCGGGAGAGAAAGAACCGGCGCTGCCGCAGTCCGGCCCTCTGAAGAAAATATTCGCGACCTGGTTGCGGTGGTACTTCGTCCTCCTCGCAGTCGTGCCGGTACACCAATCGGCTAAGCTCCGCCATCACCGCTGCATTCTCGAGTCGGAACCCGATGGCGGAAGGATCGAAGCGGGGGAAATGATCCTCCCTGAAAAAGTCGTTTGCGTCGCCGGGACGCAACAGGTCTTCCCAGGAGCTTGTCACTTCATGCCTGCTCGGACGATTAGTGGAGCAGAAACAGTTTGAACTCCGGTGCATGTCCGGGAGCGAATTTTACACCCGGTGCCGGATAGTGAAAGAGGTTAAGGAGACGTTTGAACAGCCCTGCTTCGCTTCCTTCGATCGGCAAGGCTTCAATGTTGTAGTCGAAGCTGAGATTGTAGGTCCTCGTTGTCAGCTGATCCTCTGCGCCCAGGCCAAACGCAATTTGTATTATCGAGGGCCAGTACGGCTTGGCAACGTCCGGCAGAAGGTTCTTGACGTTGATCGACATCCAATAAATGTGATAGACATAAAGATCATTGATCTTGAATGCGTGATGTTTCATCGGATAATACAGGCTCCACTTCAAATCAAAATTCCGAAGAAACGGGATCTTTGTCTGCAGCATACCGTAGGTCAGACCGAGATAGTTGAACGTAACGTCCCGAAAATCAAATCCGTATTCGCTGAATCCATCTCCTACCTCCACCATGAATCCGTGAAAGGCGGCAACGCCGGCTGCCCACCAGAAGGCATCATCCGTGTCGTGTCCACCCCAGAGGAGGACTTCATGAAGTGACTTGTACAAGGCATATGCCGTATACATGTGGCCGATCTTGTCCACGCCCAAATTGCCGAACCATGGAGCGTTCCAGAAGTGAAATGACCGGTAGTCATTCACCCACCAGACGCCCGCCGAGTACACCATCGTTCCCCCGGCAATGCCTATGGCGCCCATGCGTGCAATGTTGTAATTCGACCAGAATGTGTGACGGCCGGCAACGATGGCGGTGTCGCTGTTCAGTGAGTCGGGAAGCGTAATTGGAGTTTCCGCGAAGGTCGGATGGACGAGTACAAGAAGAGTGCAGAGCAAGAATAGCAAACGACGGCCGCGGCGGGTGTCCTGCAGAGATACGGTTCGCGAGGATGCAGCGGTCGATGGATTCACGTAGTCGCATCGTTTCATAAGGCGTTTTTTCTTCATTGGTGACGGATCGCTTTTGATATACAAGAACAGGTTCGATTAAAAGTCGAGGAATAGACCAACAAGAGATGAGGTCAGCGGCTGATTATAGAATTGTCCGCGCTCGTCCGCTCCGGTTCGGTACGTGTAGGCGAGCCGAATGTCGCGCGGCCCGATGGCAAGGAACCGCACGCCGACCTGATAACTCTGGGTCGATCCCCAGGAAATCTCCTGGCGGACTTTGATATCGATGGCGCCATAGAGGCTCATTCCTCGTGTAACGAGAAGATTCCCGAATTCGCTCCCGCCCTCAAGGACGACGTGGCCGTTCCGGACAGGAATGGTAAAATAATCGATTCGCGCGCCGCCGTAGATGTAGCCGTGGATTTGAGGAAGATCGAATGCAAGAAAGAGAGGAATGTAGTCCTTGGCATAGTTGATCGAATGCCGACCGAGCGCTTCGATCCCGTCATCCGCCAGGTGGGCGCTGTAGTGACCCCAACCGGTCCGAAGGGTGAGGTTATCCGTGACGCGAATATCGAGAGGGAGATCGACGAAGAAATCGACCGTCACAACGTCGAGAACATTTGGTTGACGGATGAAATTGCCGTAGACGGTCGCTCCGACGCTGAATTGCAGCGGTACATTCGCCACCGTTGTCCCGAAGAGCCGTTGCAGTCCTCCAATGCTTCCGACGATGCGCTTGGAGTCGAGGTCTTTGCTCAGCGACATTTGCTGTGCGGTGCCGTCAGCCACGAGCCGGGGGAACAACGGTCGGTCCGGAAACCAGTGAAACGCCCTTGACGAGTCTTCTGCAGTCGAGGAGATCTGTTGTGTGAACGAAGGAGATGATGTCAGGATGGTAAGGAAGAGAAAGAACCAAATTCCGCGAGCTCCATGCGAGTTCATGTATCGAAATTCCCTTTTGCTATCGTGGCCAGAACCCCGCTGAACCTCCAACCCAGGACATGTTCTTGTTATGATCGACCCCCATCATTGGGCCTCGGCCCATGCGGACGAGGTTCATGACGGGCACGGGTCCATCATTCCAAATATACATAATACGAACTTCCGCCTTGGCAATCCCCTGCGGGGTCCTGACAATTTCCGCGTAGGTGACTTTCTCCTGAAGGATGTAGCGTGACCGTTGCGATCGCGGTATCGCCGACAGCGATTCCTTTGTCGGTGCGACAGTCACACCGCTTCCGGCAAATGAGAACAATGGCTTGAGGACCCAGCCTGAAAGGTCTTTGGGGAGAGCCTCGAGATCTGCAAGAAACAACGCTCGAGGCGCACAGGGATGATGAATATACGGGAGCGAGTACTTACTCAACCGAAAAAACCAATTTGGGTGTCCTGCCCATTCGACGTCGAGATCGTCGTCGAAACGAAAGGACAGCAGGGCGTATGACTTCTCGAGATCCTCGACTATCGTGCGGTTGTAGATACGACGCACTGATGTGCGTTGACCGGACCGGACGTAATACAGATCGCGCCCTTCGCGGCGCAAATCACGGATATTCACCGTTGCAATTCCGCAGATCCGTTCGGTCATCAGAATATCCGGGAGCGTCTTTTGCATCAGCGGGTCGATTTCGAGAAGGATGACATTCTCCGGCTCACAATCTCCAAGCACGGCGCGGCGGAAGAGCAGTGCATAGCGGTCGGCATCAAGACCCGGAGGGTAGACCGTCAGCTCCGGCCCAAGGCGATACACGGAGGAGTACTCGGCAGCAAGAATCGTCTGGTACGCGTACAACGAAGGAAATCCCTGAAGTTCGATAAGCCGCGGCGCAAGGGAGCCATCCTCAAGGCGCGCGATGCCAAAATCCACAGCAGCGAACAGGGGATAAGGCGATTCACGAGGAACCCGATAACGATGCGGGAGCGTCGCCGAGGAAGCCTCGAGATATTCTCGATTAGAGAGAAGAGCGTTTATTATCTCCCCTCCACTTCGTTCCATCAATCGCAGAAGGTCTGGCGGCAGAAAGACCGGCGTTTCGCTCACCGGGAAGGTGATGCGCGTGGAACACGCCGACTCGAGTCGCCGGAGGAGTGAGAGGTACTGATCCTGCGACCACCGTCGATTAAATTCTGTGCGATACGCATCAATCATGGACGGGACCTCACCCGGCGACCTCACGGTCCCGGTTACACAAGCGTAAAGGATCCATCCCGCATGATGACCTGGCCATCAAGCTGGATGGTGAAGCGTGTGCCGACAACGTCAATGTGTGTGGAGGAAGTATAAGAATCATGGCCCAGCCAGAATGGTGAGTTCACGGAGAGTGCAAGGATGTGCGGAAGGAAATACCGGGCCGCGTTCATCAGCTGAATCGTGGTTTCGCGGTCCTCAATCCCGACATGGACGTGCAATCCGAATATCCGATTCGCCCTTGCGACCTGTTGCATGTCTTCGACAATGACGCGGTAACGGTCGTCCGGGAAAATCTCCTGATCATGCCAGTCGGCGAACGGATGCGTCCCCGCCGCTGCAAGCCGCAGACCTCCTCTTTCGCCTGCTTAACCGTGCGACAGATTCCAGTACCAACCTCGACGACCGACCCGTGCATCTCCGGTTTCACCCGCTCCTGAAGTCGGCTCTTTCCTTTGGCGATAATCTGCTGCTGGATGTGAGAGCGCAGGTCGCGTGTTACGGGGTCAATCCTCTGGAATTCCTCCTCGATCCCCAGAGTGAAATTAGGACGATTGCTCATGTCGCTTTTCCCTTTGTTGGACGCGAAGCGGTTTTCTTTTTCGGTTCGGGAAGTACGGGAGGTCGGGGATCCAGGAAAGTGGTCCAGCGGTATTGCTCCGTCTTCCGCGAAACGGCGCTCAGTTTCTTTATCACCATTTCCGCCACGGCATCAATGACCCACGAAAAATTCTCAGCGCCCACGGAGTAGTAATCAGCGTCAGGAGCGGGGTTCAAGAAATCTATGGCGTACGGGATTCCATTGCGGATCGCGAACTCGACGGTGTTGATATCGTATCCGAGCGCTTTGTTCAACGCGAGGCAATCCTTTGTGATCCTCTTCTGCAGGCTCTCTTCCAAGGGCGGATTCCCTGACACGTAGCGATGCTCATGCGGTTGAAGCGGATCATAACGCATAATCCGGACGTCTTCCTGGCCGATGCAATAGCATCGCACGCAATCGTCGAAAGGAATCGCCTGCTGAAGCGTCATCACGAGATCACCCGTCAGGTCGTACGCGGCGAAGAATTCGGACTCATTGTAGACGTGATAGACGTTCTTCCAACCGCCGCCGCTGTGCGGTTTGAGAAATGCCGGGAAGCCGACGTGGGCGAAGATGTCCTTCCAGGGAAGCGGATACTCCAGGTTTCGCATCGACTGGGCTGTCGTATTCACCGGATGCGATTTCGAAGGCAGAAGAACTGTCCTCGGAACGGACACGCCCAGCTTCGCCGCAAGCGCATAATTGAAGAACTTGTCATCGGCACTCCACCAGAAGGGATTGTTCACGACGATGGTTCCGTGCAGGACGGCGTTCTTCAGAAACGAACGATAATAGGGAACGTCGTGGGAAATTCTGTCGAGAATGAGATCATATCCCGAAGGGAGGTCACTTCGCGTTGCACCCACCCTGACAAACTCTGCATGGATTCCGGCATTCATCCCATTGATGCGATCGACCAATGCGGGCGGAAACGTGTTCTCCATGCCAAAAAGTACGCCTACGCGCTTCATCGGACCTCCTTGTGTAGTTCTGGGAGCATGTATACCATCGCGACGAGATCGATGAGGTCGACGCCGAATGTCCTCCGAGGGAAAACCGTTGCCGTGGTGCCGCACCGGCGTTGTACCAGCTCTCGGTATCCACACTATCCACACAAACAACGGTGGTTCGACCCGACATAATCGACGCGTCAATGGCGTGGATCATTCCTCGGTCTTCGAAATCGTAGAAACGACCTTTGGAGGTGGGGAACACCAGAAGCGGCAGGCCATTATGGCCGAAGGTCAACAGCTCCATCTCCCGACCGAGTTGCGGACTCCTCCATCGGTGGTATTCACGATTCATGGCGCGTTGCCCCGCGGCTATAAAAATATTGGGATATGGTAGAGATTTCGGAATGGAGAGTCAAGAATGCCTGCAGTTTGGGTGTAACGGAAAATTTGAGTATACTGAATTCTTACAACCGACAACCGGAGATGGAAGAATGAAAGGTCTGCGAGAGCGCCTCGCAAATAACGAAGTTGTGGTGTTTGATGGTGGCGTAGGGACGTATCTCTACGAGAAGGGGATTTTTATCAACACCTGTTTCGACGAGCTGAACCTGACGAATGCCGATCTCGTCGCGTCGGTCCATCGCGATTATGTCACGGCAGGGGCGGACGTCGTGGAAACGAATACCTTCGGAGCGAACAGGTTCCGGCTTGCTCCGCATGGTCTGGAAAAGAGAGTCCACGACATCAACAAGCGCGGGGCGGAAATTGCCAAAAGCGCAACGCGGGGTGCGGCCCTGGTTGCAGGGTCGGTCGGACCGCTCGGCGTCCAGATCGAACCTCTTGGCAAGCTCTCCTTCGACGAAGCGAAGGAGGTCTTCAAAGAGCAGATCCGCGGATTGATCGAGGGTGGCGTCGACATGATTATCCTCGAGACCTTTTCCCTGATCCCCGAACTTCTCCAGGCAGTACGGGCTGTGAAGGAGCTGGATGCCACGATGCCGATCATCGCGCAAGTCACCGTGAACGACGAGGGGCGGTTGATCAGCGGCGCTGGGCTGGAGTCGTTCGTCCAGGACATTTCCGGACTCGGTGTCGATGCGGTCGGCATGAATTGCTCCGTGGGCCCAAAGTCGATGCTCGATGCGCTCGAGCACCTCAAAGGACTGACCGCCCTGCCGATATCCGTGCAACCCAACGCCGGACTTCCGCAGAGCGTCGGCGGGAGAAATCTCTATTTGATGTCTCCCGAATATCTCGCCGAATATGCAAAGCGGTTCATCCTGACCGGCGCCGCAATCGTTGGCGGATGCTGTGGGACGAATCCGGAGCACATCAAGGCGATCCGGCGTGCGGTGTCGGCGCTCCGGCCATCGCTGAGGATGGGTGCAACAAAAGCCGATCTCAAAGTTGAAGCGCCGGCAACGGTGAAGGTCGCGGCCTTTCCCGACAAATCCCGGCTGTCAAACAAACTCGCCCATCAGGATTTCGTGACGCTTGTCGAACTTGTTTCACCGAGAGGTGTTTCGCCGACAAAAGAAATCGACAAGGCAAGAGTGCTCCACCGGTTTGGCATCGACGCCATTAACATTCCCGACGGGCCTCGTGCCTCGGCGCGCATGTCGGCGCTCGCGCTGGCAGCCCTGATGCAACGGGACGTCGGGATTGAAGCCGTGCTGCATTTCGCCTGTCGCGACAGGAACGTCATTGGGATGCAGTCCGATCTCCTCGGCGCCTGGGCCCTTGGCCTCCGGAACATTCTCGCGATCACCGGCGATCCACCCAAGCTCGGGACCTATCCGGACGCGAAGGCGGTTTTCGACGTTGATGCAATCGGCCTGACCAATCTGATCAACCGGCTGAACCACGGTCTTGACCTCGCAGGAAATTCCATCGGGGAGCCGACATCGTTCAGCATCGCCGTCGGCGTGAACCCCGGGGCGATCAACATGGAGGAGGAGCTCCGTCGGCTGGATTGGAAGATCGAAGCCGGCGCGGAATACCTGATCACGCAGCCGGTGTTCGATCTGTCGATCCTCGAATCGTTCCTGCGCCGGATCGAGCATGTGAAGCTTCCCCTGCTCTGCGGGATCTGGCCGCTTATCTCCTACCGCAACGCGGAGTTTATGAACAACGAAGTCCCGGGCGCGCACGTCCCGAACGATATCCTCGATCGGATGAGGAAGACGACAACAAAAGAGGAGGGGTTCGCCGAAGGGGTGGCAATCGCACGGGAGACGTTCGAACACATCCGAACGGAAGTCGCCGGGGTCCAGCTTGCCGCCCCGATGGGAAAGATTGAAGGAGTGTTTTCGATCCTGGGGGATTGATCCTCGCCGGTGCTACTGTTCGAGCAGGCTGTCGTAGACGAGGCGATCGTTCTCTGTATAGACCACGAAGCGCACTTCCTCGATCCCGGCCGCCTCGTGCAAACATCCCTTCACGGTGCGTATGGCGATGCGTGCCGCTTCTTCGATGGGGTAGCCGTACGCACCGGTGCTGATCGATGGGAACGCGATGCTTCTGATTGTATGCTCCTTTGCACGGAGAAGACAATTCCGGTATGAGCGTTCAAGGACTTCCGCTTCACCGTTCTTCCCCCCTTGCCAGATGGGGCCGACCGTGTGAATGACAAATCGGGCGGGCAGTTTTCCTCCCGACGTGATCACGGCCTCCCCCGGAGAGCATTCGCCTCGCTCCTTCCGTATGGCTTTGCATTCTTCCAGAATCTTGGCTCCGCCTGCGCGGTGGATGGCTCCGTCGACACCGCCGCCTCCTAGAAGCGTGCTGTTTGCGGCGTTAACGATCGCATCGACCTTCTGCTCCGTGATATCTCCATGAATGAGAGTGATGCGCGTGCTCATAACTGGTGATTCTCCCACGTAATGTGCGCCGTCGTGCAATGACGGTGATAACGATTTCATCCTGCGGGATCTCTGCCTCCGGTACGGGACTCATAACGCCGAATATACAAATTCGGTGGCCGAAATCCCATTTGCCGCTCCAACTTCCGCTGTGTCAACGATGTTTCTGCGTGCCCGGGGTTACGTATGTGTGGTCATGTGTGCCGACTCCTTGACTCCCAGCTTGCTTCGATGTACGTTCATACACGCGCATGAACCTACTCGCCGGATTTCTCAGTCTGGCCATCTTCGCGATCATCGTGCGTTGCGCGGTACTTCCGAATCTCATCCGTCTCTGCAGTCTCTGTTCTGGCGTCGTCCTGTATGTCGGTCTGCATCTTTTCGTCACAGGACAATCGATTTCGGGAAACGGCTTCGGTAGTATCTGGGGGGAATCGCGATTGTGGCTTTTTCTCGGTGCCAGCATCCTGTTCGCCGTGCTGGCACGGTTCGCTGCTCTCCCGTTTCTCGGGATCGCCTCATCACGCCTTCCCGACGACCGGTCCTTTCATCTTCCTTCTCCCGCGGTTCATGTTGGTGTGTGGATTGGAGGAAGTGTGTTGATCCGCATCCTCTGTTTTCGTCCCTCGCCGTTCTCTGGAGACGCTTTCCATCTCACACGGGCCGATCTTCCGCTCCTATCGTTCTCGTGGACGGCTCTTCTCGCACTGATTCTCTGGAAACTCAAAACGGAATATGGAGGAAAACAGCAGGAGGCCATGTCGGCAGGCGACACCGTTGAACCGGCGCGGGAACGACCGGTGAAAGAGGCGCGGGATCTTCAGCAAAGAATCGAAAAGCTTCAGCTTGATGCCGCCGCAGCGGAACGTCGATGGGCAGTGGCGGTCCTCCAGGAGCGTGCGGCCAGGATCTGCGCCGAGCGGCTTGCACAGGAATTTGCAGAAGTGCGGAAGATGAAGGAACCGCAGCAGGAGAAGCCGCGACCGCTCAGTATCAGAGAAGCGTTTGCCGTGTTCAACCTTTCACCCGGCTGCGATGCAGAATCGCTGAGAGAATCCTACCACAGACTGATCCTTCAAAACCATCCCGACAAGGTCGCGGCGCTCGGTCCGCAGCTGAGGGCCGTGGCCGAACGCGAAACAAAGAATATCAACGTGGCGTACTCGCTGGCACTGCGCCACGCCCTCACGGTTTCACCCACGTCCGCAGCCAGTCGAACACCGTTTCGTGCCACAGCCGACTGTCAGCGGGCTTCAGGACCCAGTGATTCTCATCGGGAAAATAGAGGAACGTTGATGGGACGCCCTGGCGTTGCAATGCGGTGAAGAGCTGCATTGCTTCCGTTTCAGGGATCCGGAAATCGTGCCCCCCGTGAACGACAAGCGTCGGCGTCCTGAAATTCCTTGCGAAGCGATGCGGTGAGAAGCGCGCATAGTCATCCGGCTTGTTCCACGGCGTTCCGCCATGCTCCCACTCGTCGAACCAGAGCTCGTCCGTCGCTCCGTACATGCTCTCGAAGTTGTAGACCCCGTCGTGCGTGACAATTGCTTTGAACCTGTTTCCGGTGTGGCCGAGAAACCAGTTCATCATGTAGCCGCCAAACGAAGCCCCCGCCGCCCCCTTGCGGGTGCTGTCCACATACGCGAGGTGACAGACAGAGTCGAGCACGCACATCAGATCCACATACACTTTTCCGCCCCAGTCTCCATTGATCCCGTCGGTGAATCGCTGACCGAAGCCCGTGCTTCCTCTCGGATTCGGCGCGACAACAACGTATCCCTGCGCAGCCCATAGCGGAGGGTTCCATCGATATGACCATGCATTCCCCCAGGACCCTTGCGGTCCGCCATGGACGAGCATGATCAACGGATAGTGTTTTGCCGGGTCGAATCCCGGAGGGACGAAGAGCCACGAATGGACCTTCGCTCCTTCTGCGCCCGGTACCCACATGACCCGCGGCTCGGGAATTTCCAGTTGAGCAAACACGGCATCATTCACCCCCGAGACTTTCCGTAAGATCTTTCCGTCCGTCGTGCTCGCATAGACCTCGGCGGGCCGGGTCGCGCTCGCCTGAAGGAAATAGAGCGTCTTCCCGTCCGGACTGACGGACACGGAATGGTTCGTCTTGTCGGCGACGACGCGTCGGATACTCATGTCGCTGAGGGATATAGCGTAGATCGGATTGTTCGCCTCGACGTCGGCGTCGAAGTAGATGGACCGGCTGTCTGGAGACCAGAGTGGCGATCCAACGTTCGCATCAAAGTCTGCTGTCAGACTCCGGATTGCTCCATTGTGCCGGTCATAGAGCGTCAATTCCCACCGGTCCCCTTCATAGTCCGGTCGTCGTTGTGCGCGATATGCAATGTACCGTCCATCGGGTGAATACTGCGGATATCCGTCTGCTGCGGGGTTTGTCGTAATCTGGTGCCGGGCCCCGTCGCTGATCGTGACAGTGTAGATGTCGTGATTGGTTCTCCACGCTTCCTCGTGCATCGGGATCGGCGTGGCCGTGTATGCGAGTTCTTTGCTGTCCGGTGAAAAAGAAAAGTCGGTTCCAGCGGAGAATGTCGACGACGTCGGGACGGCATCACGATCGCCCGGTGTGAGGTCGCGCGGATCTCCTGTGGGGAACGGCTGGATGTACAGATGAATCCTTTTGCCGTCCACCCAGCTGTCCCAATGTCGATAGAGGAGATGGGTGATGATCCTCGCCTTCACAAGACCATGTTCGAGTTCGGCGAGCTTGACGGCATTGAGGGAGTCACTCTGCTGAAAGGGGAGGGCGGAGTTTTCCGGGAAGACCTCCGAGAGGTACGCCACCCAATTACCGTCCGGGGACACCACGGGCTGGGTAGCACCGGTAGAGAGCGTTGTAAATTGCCGGAGGTTCGACCCTTCCGGGGAAATCATCCAAATTTGCGAGGCGCCCGAGCGGTTTGATTCGAACAGGATCCACCTCCCGTCAGGCGTCCATGTTGCGCTGTGATCGGACGCAGGATCGTTCGTCAGCCGGCGAAGGCCCTTCCCGTCGGTCCCGATGATCCAGAGGTCAGACAGGTTCTTGTTCTTTTCAGGGTCTGCCGTGGTCAGCGTAAAGGCAATCCAGCGGCCGTCGGGCGAGAGCGAAGGCTCCCCGATACGCTTCATGGCAAAGAGATCGTCGATCGTGAGCGGGCGCTGCGACAGAGCAGGAGACACTGAAAGCGTGAGCGCGGCGATGGCGAGGACGAAACGATTGTGCAAAGTCATCATGAACATTGCCCCTGAAACTTATTTCTTGAAATTTTTCCACATCATTGATTCAACAGGTTTGTCGGTCCGTTGATTGTACTTTGCACTGGATTTTGTGTCGTACGGCGTTGCCACGTTGCCGGAAATCTCAAAATAGATAAGCTGCCCGATCGGCATACCGGGATACACCCTGACGGGCTGCTTCACAGAAATCTCGAGCGTCCAGGTATTGCAGAATCCGACATCACCCTTTCCGGCAGTTGCGTGGATGTCGATCCCGAGACGGCCGATGCTGCTCTTTCCTTCGAGGAATGGAACGTGCGCGTGGGTCTCTGTGTATTCTTCCGTCACACCGAGATAGAGTCGATGGGGGAGAAGGATGAGGCCCTCCTGGAGAATGGCGAAATGGTCGATTTCGTTGTGGACCTTTGCATCGAGAATATCGGTCCGATAGACCGCAAGATCCTTTCCAAGGTGAACATCATAAGAGTTGGATCCGAGATGCGATCGATCGAACGGGGAAATCACGATGGTCCCCTTGGCCATTTCTTCGAGGATTTTGGTATCGGACAGGATCATAGCGTCAGTTTTACCTTTTCCCCGCACTCCGGACAGAATTTCGCGTTCGGCGCAAGCTTGGCACCGCATTTCTTGCATTTGTCCGGTTCGATTTTTGCTCCGCATTCCGGACAGAACTTTGCATTCTGGGCAAGAGGTGCCTGGCAACTGGGACAGGTTGCCCGGATCCCCTCGCGCCAGTGTTCGGTGTCGAGTTTCTTGTCTTCTTCCGCCATCGCGGCGTGCGCCCAAATCTCCTCGACCGATTTGCTTGCCTGCGCCGCGGCCATCTCCACGCCGAGGTCCGGGGCACATTGCTTGCAGAGTCCCTTCTTTTCGTTCCAGCACCCTTTCTTGCACACCCATGTCGAACACCGCGGGCATTGTGCGAATTGCGGCCTGATTTCTTTCGCCGCATCGCCGAATGCCGAGTCGTGCGATTTCTTATACGAGGCGGATTTCACGCGCTCCCCGATATCGGCGGCCGTGCCGAAGATCCCGCCGAAGATTCCGCTCGCGGCATCAAGCGCGCTTGAAAGCGTGCCGGTCACCGATGACTTGAACTCCGTTCGATAGCCGGTGCCGCAACGGTTGCAGTGGAACTCAAACTGAAATCCGTTCTCATTGCTGAGGTCACTGTAATTATTGACGAACTCAATATTGTCGCTCATGATTGTCCCTTCGGAATAGGAAGCGTGGAAAGACACCGTGATCACGACGATAAGGCCCGGGCCGACCGGCGAATGATGTCCCACGCGGCGGCGACATGCCGCCGTTCGACGGAGGTCTGGCCAATCACAAATCGTAACGCCGTATTCCCGTTCAGTTTTGTGTGTGTCAGGTACAGTTTGCCGGTGCCATTGAGCCGGTCCATGAGTTCCATGTTCAACGCGTTGAGCCGGTCCCGATCAACGATGGCGCGTGGTTTGTACCGGAAGCATATCACGTTACACCAGACCGGGGCGAGGATCTCGAAATCGTCTTCCTTCTGCATCGCTTCCCGGAGCTCCTGCCCCATACGGATGTGCTCTCTCACGCGCATCCGGATCCCTTCCACCCCATAGGAGCGGATCACAAACCAGAGTTTCAGCGCGCGGAACCGTCTCCCGAGCTGGATTCCCCAATCACGGTAATTGTTGACCTGTTGCTTCTCGCGAGTTTTGAGATACTCCGGCAAAATCTCGAACGTCCGGATGAGCGCCTCGCGATCGCGCACAAAATACGCCGAACAGTCAAAGTTCGTAAACATCCACTTGTGAGGATTGAAGACGAAAGTGTCGACGACCTCGATTCCATCGAGCAAATATCTGAACTCCGGGAGCACGAGGGCGGTCCCCGCGAAGGCCGCGTCGACGTGAAGCCACAACCCGTGGCGCTTCGCGACTGCACCCACCTCCTTCAGGGGATCGATTGCCGTCGAACCGGTGGTGCCGAGCGCATCGATGACGCAGAGAGGAACAAATCCTGACGCTTTATCGTGCTCGATGGTCTGGTCGAGAAGGTCCGGCCGCATCGCAAACGCATCGTCAACGCCGATCTTCCGCAGCTGTTCTCTTCCGATACCGGCGATCCGCACCGCTTTTTCAACGGAGGAGTGGGCCTCTGTGGAACAGTACACGGTAAAACGATCCGATGCCGAATATCCCCGACGGTTGATTTCGTGCCGTGATCGCTCCTCCCGCGCGGTGAGAATCGAGCAGAGGGTTGCCGTGGATGCGGTATCTTGTATCACGCCATCCCAGCCCGGCGGCAACCCGAGCATTTCGCGGAGCCATTGCATCATGCGTTCCTCGAGCTCCGCGGCAGACGGCGATGTTATCCAGCTCATGCATTGTGCGCCGAGCGCCGCGGTGAGCATTTCCGCATAGAGCGACGGCGGGCTGGAGTTCGCAGGGAAATAGGCAAAGAAGGAAGGATGCTGCCAGTGTGTCATCCCCGGAAGGATGACCGATTTGAAATCGCTCATGAGGGCATCGAACGGCTCGCCGGAAAGGGGCGGCGATTCCGGGATCTGCCTGCGGATGTCTCCCGGCTGGACCTGCGACGCCACCGGAAAATGTTCAACCCCATCGAGATAATCCGCGATCCAATCGACGATCTCGTGGGCATGTGCTCGGAATTCGGGATCCATGCGTCAGTGCTTCTGCGAGTGTTTTGTCAGCAATGAAAGTTTTGCGTCCGCACGTGCGTTGACGCTGTCCTTCGGCGCAAACGATCCATTTTTCAATTGTACCCCCGCAGGCCGTCCGGTGAGGATTTCGATCCCCTCATCGATGGTATGGACGGCGTAAATATGAAACTTCCCCTCTTGAACCGCCTGTACGACGTCATGCCGGAGCATGAGGTCGCCGACATTCTGGTGGGGGATCATCACCCCCTGTTTGCCGGTGATGCCCTTCGACTTACACACATCGAAGAACCCTTCAATCTTCAGGTTCACTCCGCCGATCGGTTGGATCTCGCCGTGCTGGTTGACGGAGCCGGTCACCGCGATGTCCTGCCGCAGAGGGACTTCTGACAGGCTCGAGAGAAGGGCATAGATTTCGGTCGATGAGGCGCTGTCGCCATCGACGCCCGAGTACGATTGCTCGAAGGCGATGCTCGCGCTGAGCACGAGCGGCTTCGTCCGCGCAAACTTCCCGAGCAAGTACCCGGTGAGGATCAACACGCCCTTGTTGTGCGTGGGTCCGCTGAGGTCGGCCTCCCGCTCGATATTGACAATGCCCGCGCGGCCCATGCCAGTGCGTACGGTAATGCGCGTCGGCCGGCCGAATTCAAATTCGTTCGACATGTACACCGATAGCCCGTTCACCTGCCCGATCGCCGACCCTTCCGTCCGGATCATGAGCGAGCCTTCTTCGATCATCTCCTGGATCTTATCTTCGACCATCTTCACCCTGTCGAGGCGCTGGTCCACCGATTTGCGGATGTCTTCACCCGAGATCGTTTCGGCGTTACGTGATTTTGACCAATGGTTCGCCTCGCGCAGGATGTCGGCAAGAATACTGAAGCGCGTGGAGAGCTTCTTCTGGCGCCCGGAAATCCGCACGCCCTCCTCCACCAGCTCCGCGATGGCGGTCGCGTCAAGCGGCATGATATGCTCCGACTCGCAGAAGCTCTTGACGAAGGATGCATAGCTTTCGATCGACGTTGCCGTGTTCGGCATTTCCGTGTCGAAGTCTGCCCGGACTTTGAAGATCTTCTGAAAGTCTTCATCGAGCTCGAAGAGCAGGGAGTGAATGTACACGTCTCCGACGAGAATGACTTTCACATCGAGGGGGATCGATTCCGGTTTCAATGCGGAGCTGGCGCCGAACAGGCCGGACTCGATCGGCTGGATCTCGAGCTGCTTGTTGCGCAACACTCGTTTGAGCATCGTCCACACGCCCGGTTCGCTCAGGGCATCGAGAGCGTTGACCACCAGGAAGCCGCCATTGGCTCGCGCGAGGGACCCGGCTTTGATCTGCAGGAAGTTGGTCCGCCAGACACCGTGCCGGTCGATGACGCGGTCGATGGTGCCGAAAAGATTCTTGAATCGCGGGTTCGTTTCAATGATGACAGGCGGGCGCTTCGAGCCGCCGTTATCCACAACAACGTTGATCTGGTATTCCAGAAAACCGTCCTCTTCCTTCCCACTGGGCAACCCGAACACCGTCACCGCAGATTGCTCTTCCTTCGTCTGGAAACGGGAAAGGTTCCCGACGATGCTCTTCCGCACCTCTTTCAAATACTCCTGGACGCGGGGGAACGGAAAATGATTGGTCAGTTCCTCCAGCAATTCATCGACTTCCGGTTCGACCAGTCGCGTGTTGAGGTCGTCAACCGAACGCTTTGCCTTCCGTTCGATGTTGCGCATCTCGCGCATGACGACATCCATCTGGCCTTCCAGTTCCCCGGCGATCCCGAGGATCCGTCGCGCTTCGTCGGCGGGAAATTCTCCTGCGTCGGACTTCGCCTGGATCTGCTCGAGGCTGACCGGGGTGCCGTCGACAAGATACGCGATCTCGGGGCGTGATCCGGGCGTTCCCTGCGCCTGCACCACCTCGAACCCCTTTTCCTTCACCTTTCGTTCAAAGTCACGCAGGACGCTGCGTTGCCTGTCCTGGAAGTGTTCGAGCATGTTCTTTCGCTGCTGCGCGTATCTCCGGCTTTCGAAGACGCCGGGAACCGCTTTCTGCAGATCGGTGATCAATGCGGCCATCTCCCGCTTGAACTGCGCTGCCTGACCCGAGGGCAGGTTGATCATCAGCGGGGCATCCGCGTCGTGAAAATTGTGAACATAACAAACGTCGGCCAGGGCGGCCGACGCCGACTCATACTCGTGCAGCATTCTCTTGATGGTCGTCATGCGCCCGGTGCCCGACACGCCGGTCACGAAAATGTTGTAACCGGAATGATGCACCTCCAGTCCGAGCCGCAGGGCCCTCAACGCGCGATCCTGTCCGATGATCGCGTTGTTGGTATGAACCTCGCCGGTGGTTTCCGGATGGAGCTGGTCGGGGTCGCATGTCCATCGAAGGCTCTCAACCGGAACCCGGAATCTGGTGTTTGCTACGGCCGCAGATTTTCGAACTGAGCGCTTCAGTGGTTTTCTCTTTGTCCGGAGTTTGCGTTTCATGGAGAGGAATTCCTTGGAGGATCGTGTGCAGCGAACAGGGGACGTTGCCCCGACATTGATGCCGGGGGAATTGATGAGGAGCCGTTCTCCTCGTGCGGCGTTACTCGCGAATCATTCGGTGATCCCCCCGCCGAGAAGCGGAGGGGGAGCCGTTGCGGCAGACGCGATCAATATTCTTTTCGGTGCGCGTGAAGATTGAGCAGAATTCCCATGATGCATAACGTCGTGAGAACAAACGATCCCCCGTAGCTGAGAAACGGAAGCGGGACGCCGACCACAGGCATCAACCCGACCGCCATGCCGAGATTAATGATCATGTGGGCTGCAAGAATGCCTGTCAATCCAACGGCTAGGATACTGCTGTATTTGTTCTTCACAATCGACGCAATCGTAATGCCCCGGGCCAGGAGCCACATGGAGAGCCCGATGACACTCATTGCGCCCACGAATCCGAATTCTTCTCCGGGGACGCAGAAGATGAAATCCGTCCATTGTTCCGGAATGAAATTCAGCTGCGTCTGCGTTCCCTTCAGATAGCCCTTGCCGAATGGTCCCCCCGAGCCGATCGCCACCTTCGACTGCAGAATATTATACCCAGCGCCCAGGGGGTCCGCGTTGGGGTTCAGAAAGGTGTAAATCCGTTTCTGCTGATACGGTTTGAGTCCTTCATACACAAACTGAACGGAGATCCCCAGGAGCACGGTGATGGAAAAGACCACCGCTGCAACCAGATTGTGATCGCGGGTGAGAAAAATCAGAATGCCGAAGGCGACGATTGTCACGAGGAAATAGGATGTTCCGAGCAATGCGGCAACCGACACGATGATGGGGCCGATAATCGAAAGCAGCGTGAACCGGGTCGCTCCCGCCCAGTACAGGACCGGAAAAAACATCCCGCCAAAAATCACCGCCGTGCCGAAGTCGGGCTGGAGCATGACCAGGAGCAACGGCGCTGCAACGATCCCGGTCGCCACCGCAAGATCGCGGAATTTCTTCAGGGAGATATCCGATCGGGAAAGATACTGTGCGAGGGCGAGTGTTGTCGAGATCTTGGCGAACTCGGCAGGTTGAAGACGGAAGGCCCCCAGATTGAACCAGCTCGTCGAGCCGGAAACCGTCCTCCCGATCAAGAGGACGGAGAGGAGAAGAGCGAGCGAGGCGAAATATGCCGGGTAGGATATGAACTGGATAAACCGCAGGGGCGTCGCCCAGAGCGCCATCATGACGATCAGCCCCAGCACCATCCAGAGGACTTGCTTGCTATAGACATTCGGCATGTGGGCGTCGAAGACGGCGCTATACACTGAGGCGAGACCGATGATCACCAGGAGCGCCGTGATGGCAAGAAGACGAAGATCGATACGTTCGTTCAAATACGTGAACATGATACCTTCTCACGAGAGAATAAAGACGCTTGCAAACAGTCCCCGACCGGCTCAGTGATGCAATTCCACGTCAAGACTCTGTGGCAGCGGTGTCTGAGCGATGACCCGCTTTTGCTGCGGCGGGGGCGGAGTGTTCCGGATAAGCTGGCCGAACAGGTATCGTTCCATGCACATCCCCGCGACCGGTGCGGCAGCAGTTCCGCCGAAGCCGGCATTCTCGATCAAGACGCAGATGGCGATCCGCGGATGGTCGAATGGCGCAAACCCGACGAACCAGGCGTGATCCTTCCCGTGCGGATTTTGGGCCGTGCCTGTTTTTCCTGCGACTTCGATCCCCTTGATCTTCGCGGCGCCGCCCGTGCCACCCGCCTCCATGACGGCGCGTCGCATTCCTTCACGGACAACAGCCCAGTTCTCGGGACGAATTTGAATTATGCGCGTCGGGAATGTAAGAGTATCAGCACGACCGGTTGCCTTGTCGACCGTGGCCAACACGGTGTGCGGCTCGTGATATTTCCCTTCATTGGCGAGGACCATCGAATAGAGCGCCATCTGCAGCGGCGTCACTCCGACTTCTCCCTGCCCGATTCCGAGGCTCGGGAGAAAACCCTTCGTCCAACCGCGCGGGCCGTACCGTTTGTCCATGAACGGTGTCGACGGCAGAAGTCCCGGGTTCTCCTCATTAATATCCACGCCGGTGAGATGTCCAAACCCCAATCGGGCGCCCATCTCGGACCAGCGATCCAGCCCGACTTTGAGCATCAGCTGGTAGAAATACACGTTGCATGAAACTTTGAGGGCGGTCTCCATGTCCACCGAGCCGTGCACGTGCAAGTCCTTGAACACCTTGTTCCCGAAGGGGAACGCGCCGGTGCAGGTAATGCGCCACGAAGGCGTGACTACATTGTCTTCAAGTGCCGCAAGGGCAAGAAGCATCTTGAAAGTCGAACCCGGAGGATACCGCGTGAGCGTCGCACGGTTAAACATCGGGTGCGCCGGATCGTCGCTTAAGTTGCGCCACGTCCGCGGGCTGATGACACCGCTGAACAGATTGAGGTCGTAGTCGGGAGAACTGACCATCGCCAGGATGCCGCCGTTGTCGGGATCGAGGGCAACGATCGATCCCCGTTTGTCGACCATCAACGATTCCGCGAATGCCTGGAGCCCGGAATCCAATGTCAGCAGGAGGTCTTTTCCTGAGACGGCCGGGATGTCGCTGCGGCCGTTGTCAAATTGTCCAACAATCTGCCCGCGCGCGTTGACGGTGCTGAATTCCGCGCCTTTCTCTCCTCGCAGAACGCTTTCGTATTCCGACTCCAGGCCTGCCGAGCCGATGACATCACCCGGAGCATACTCATCGCTCATGGATTTCAATTGATTCTCGGAGATTTCCTTTGCATACCCGAGCAGATGCGACGCCTTGGCTCTGGTTGGATAGTCCCGTTTGGATTCAACGATATAATCGACGCCGGAGAGCCGGTCGCGGTGCTCCTCGATCGTCGAGAGCATGCGGAAGTCGATGTCGCGCCGGAGCTTCACGGGTTGGAACCGCGAGATCTGTTCACCCTTCTTCAACCGGTCCTGGATGAATTCCGGATCGAGGTTGAGGATCGACGCGAGGTAGGGGATTTCGCCACCCCGGAATTCGTACGGCATGACGGTAACAGTGAACGCGGGCCGGTTGTCCACCACCAGCAAGTGGTTCCGGTCGTACATGTTCCCGCGGACGGGGTCGTGCGGGATTGTCCTGATGCTATTCTCATCGGATTTCCTGCCGTATTCCACCCGATAAATCATCTGGAGCTGGAACAAGCGGCAGACAAAGAGAAGAAAGACGAGTCCCACCACCACATGCAGCGCGCGGCGCTTGGAGAGGACCTGTATGTCATCCTGCAACGTCATATCAACACTCTTGCTCTCCGGGCGAACACCATCATGGGGATCAGCGAGAGTGCGACGGTGTACGCCGTTGACGGGATGCCGTAGACGACGATTGCGCTGGTCAACCCGATGTCCGAACCCTGGAGATAGATCGCGAAGTAGACAAGGTTGTGCACGATGGCCGCAATCGCCGTGAACAGAGGAAACTGGTAACTGCCCAGCGCAGGCATCACGCGGTTGTCGTCATGGAAGAACCCCGCGATGAACCCTGCGACGGTTTTCGACAGCGCCGCCAGCCCGAGCATTCCGTCGTGGCCGCTCAACAGGTCAATCCCGAGGCCGAGGATGAAGCCGGCGGTGATCGCGGCGGCCTGTCCTTCCACCAGGGCGATGGCCACGATCCAGATCAGCAAGAGATCGGGGACGATGGTCTCGATCGCCAGGTAGCGGACGAGGGTCGTTTGAAGAACGACCAGGCCCAGCGAGATGAAAAAGTATCGTACGATGAGGCGCATAGGGAATCACAACCTTCACATACGGTCTTCGGCAGATCTCGCCTCAACGGCGATTCTGCTTGTGTCGACAGGAGTACTGACGACGAACACTTCTTCCAGACGTGTGAAATCAACGCCGGGGGTGATGTCGATCGCCTGAAAGAGCGAACCCGGAAGGATCCGCGTCGATGCCACCACCCCGATCGCGATTCCCTCGGGATAGATCGTGCTGTAACCCGATGTCACGATGACATCTCCCTCCTTTACATCCATCGTCTTGACGACGTTCGTGAAGTGCAACGTCGGCCCGCCGTCCCACTGCACAATTCCGTCAACCCTGCTCCGCTGGTCTTTCGCGCTAACACGGATCTCTTTGTTCAGGAGGATCTGGCCGACGGAATAACCGGAGCTCGTCGCCACAATCTTGCCCACAAGACCATCGGGCGAGACGATGGCCGCGTTCACGCGAATGCCGTCTCGATTCCCGATGTTGAGCGTGACCGTGTTCCGCAGGAGCTGAAGGGTCTTCCCGACAACGTCCGCGGCGATCAGCTTCCCCTTGGTCTTGTGCTTGAATTCGATCATCGCCCGCAGCCGGATATTCTCGAGCCGGGCTTCGCGGAGCCGGTTGACCTCGTCGGAGAGATCCATGTTCTTCTCGAGGAGGGTTCTGTTCTCGCGCCGCAGGTTCAAATAGTCCGGAATGAACGTGAAGGAATCCTGAAGAAAGCCGACCGTGAGGACGGACGCGGAACGCAGGGCGTTCATTTGCTGGCCGTCATTGGTGGCAAGGAGGGCGAGGGAAATGCTGGTGAAGAATGCAAAGAGCAGGTACTCTTTAAACGCAATGACCATGTCGTACAGCTTCTTGATCATAAGTCGCTCAGTACCGACGGCTCTTCAACAGGACCTTGGAATACCGGTTCAGGTTCTCGAGGATCCTTCCGGTCCCGCGCACGACAGCCGTCAGCGGGTCCTCCGAGACATGCACAGGAAGATTCGTCTCGAGGCGGAGACGTTCATCGAGGCCTTTGAGGAGCGCTCCACCGCCGCTCAGCATGATGCCGCGATCAAGAATGTCGGCTGCAAGTTCAGGCGGCGTGCGTTCGAGCGTGAGCTTGACGGAATCGACGATTTGAGTCACGGCTTCACTGAGCGACTCACGGATCTCGGCGGAACTGGCTTCGGTGGTTTTCGGGATCCCGTTCACCAGGTCGCGCCCCTTCACGCGGATGGTCACTTCTTCCTTCAACGGCATTGCAGAGCCGACTTCACACTTGATGGCTTCTGCCGTCCGCTCGCCGATCAGGATGTTGTGATTTTTCTTGAAGAACTGCACAATCGCGTTGTTCATCTCGTCGCCTGCAATCCGGACGGACTCTTCGTTGACGATCCCGGAGAGCGCGATGACGGCGATTTCCGTCGTGCCGCCCCCGATGTCGACGATCATGTTTCCCACGGGGGCCTCCACATCGAGGCCGACGCCGATCGCTGCCGCCATCGGTTCGGCGATCAAGTGCACCTCTTTCGCGCCGGCGTGCTCGGCGGAATCCCGCACAGCGCGCTTCTCGACTTCTGTCACCCCGCTGGGGACACAGACCACAATGCGCCGGCTGGGCATCCAGTTGGCGTGGATCTTCCGGATAAACTCCCGCAACATCCCTTCGGCGATCTCGAAGTCCGCGATGACGCCGTCTTTCATCGGCCGGATCGTGCGGATGTCGCGGTGTGTCCGGCCGAGCATTTCCTGCGCTTCCTTCCCGATGGCAACAATCTTCTTCGTGTTCCGGTCGAACGCGACAATGGAAGGTTCGTTCAGGACAATACCCTTCCCCTTCATATAGATCAAGGTGTTCGCAGTGCCGAGGTCGATCGCGAGATCGGCCGAAAAAAATGAAAAGAGGCTCATAGAGTCTTTGCGATAATATAGTTCTGGAATTCGCCGGTCTTTCCACCCTCCGACCCTACGATCCGGCCCCGTGTCGGCGAGAGAATGCAGGAAGCATCATCTCACCTAATGTCTGAAATGTCGTGTTCCCGTGAACACCATCGCGATGCCGTGTTCATCCGCCGCGGCGATGACTTCGGCATCACGGACCGAGCCGCCTGGCTCAATGACGGCTGTCGCTCCCGCCTGGATTGCCTCGATCACCCCGTCCGCAAACGGGAAATAGGCATCCGATGCGACAACCGATCCCTTCAACGAAAGTCCTGCCATCGCGGCCTTCTGGACCGCGATGCGCGACGAGTCGACGCGTGACATCTGGCCGGCCCCGATGCCCAGGGTTCTATGGGCCGAGGCATACACGACCGCATTCGATTTCACGTGTTTCGCAACGCGCCAGGCGAAGTTCATCGCCTGAAGCTCATCCGCAGTCGGCGGGCGCTTCGTCACGACACGCCGTTCCTCCTGATCGGGCCGCCGCACATCGGCTTCCTGGACGAGATACCCGCCGGGGACGCTGCGCACCGTCGGCTCGGCCAGGGCAACCCGGAATGATTCGTGCATCCGGATCAATCGCCGGTCTTTCTTCTTTCGCAACAGGTCAAGCACCGGGTCCGGAAAATCCGGGCTGATGATGACCTCCGTAAAAAGCGTGTTGATGCGTTCGGCCGTCGCGGCGTCGAGCGGACGGTTGGTGGCGACAATTCCTCCAAAGGCCGAGCTCGGATCCGTTGCGAGCGCCTGATCGTACGCTTCCACGAGCGATCCGGCAATACTTACGCCGCAGGGATTTGTGTGCTTGATAATTGCAACGGCCGGTTCTTCGAATTCCCAGATGAGCGCGGCGGCGGCGCTGATGTCCAGAATATTATTGTAGGAAAGTTCCTTTCCATGCAGTCGCTCGAAATGCCGTGTGAACTCGCCGAACAGGGAAGCGGACTGATGGGGGTTTTCTCCATAGCGCAGGGGAAGATCAAGGGGGGCGTGGAGATTCAGACCGGTTGCAGCGGTGCCGGACGCCGCCCGATCAGCGAGATACGACGCGATGGCCGCATCATACGCGGCGGTCGCGCGAAACACTTCACGGGCAAGCCGGGAACAGGTTTCCTCCGTCAGGCATCCGCCATGGACGCGGAGTTCTTCCGCGACGCCCGGATATTGCGACGGGCTGCAGAGAACGGCCCGGTGCTGATGGTTCTTCGCCGCCGAGCGGAGCATGGCCGGGCCGCCGATATCGATGTTCTCGATCGCCTCGTCGACGGTGACGCCGGGGCGTGCAATCGTTTGCTCGAACGGATACAAGTTGACGACAACCATATCGATCGGCTCGATGCCGAGTTCGCGCATCTGGCGCTGGTGCTCTGCGTTGCTGTTGACGCCCAGTAGGCCGCCGTGGATCTTCGGATGGAGCGTCTTCACCCGACCATCGAGAATTTCAGGAAACCCGGTGACATCGGAGACCTGCTTCACGGGAATCCCGGCCGCCGCAAGCGTTGATGCGGTTCCTCCCGTCGACAGGATCTCGATTCCGGCGCCGGACAGAGTGCGGGCAAAATCAATGAGGCCTGTTTTGTCGGACACGCTGATGAGCGCACGGCGGATGTGAATCACTGTTTAGCCCTCGATTGCAGAGATGCAGCAAGCCGGACGATTGCCTCCGGCAGGATCTTGTGTTCGACGGCGAGAACACGCGCAGCAAGTGTCTCCGGCGTATCGTCATGCAAGACCGGAACGCGTTCCTGAAGCAGGATCGATCCATGGTCGTACTGTTCATCGACCACGTGCACCGTCGCTCCCGATTCGCGGTCTCCTGAGCGGATTACCGCCTCGTGGACGTGACTGCCGTACATTCCTTCTCCGCCGTATTTCGGAAGCAAGGCCGGGTGAATGTTGAGAATCCGTCCGCGGTATTCTTCGACAAGCCGCATGGGAATTCTCTTCATGAAGCCGGCGAGGACGATCAACTCGACCCCATGGGATCGTAGAAGGCTCAGCAACGCGTCCGAGTACTGTTCTTCCGAAGGGAACTGTTTCTGGCTGATGTGAAAGGCGGGTATGGCGTTTGATCGGGCGATGTCCAATATCCCCGAAGTTGAATTGTTGCTCATCACCAGAGAGATCGTGACTCCTTCAAGTCTCCCCCCCTTCTGCGCTGCGAGGATCGCCTGGAAATTTGAACCCCGTCCGGAGCCAAACACGGCAACATTCACGGTAGGTCCCGCACTGCTCCCGATTGAAAGGAATAAAAATAAAGTAAGATAATGGCGAACGAAATACAAGAAATGGCAGCAAAATGAGGCCCGGGATCGGGATTTGCCGCCTTCCGGGTGAGCTTCCGACGACCAGTTCAACCCTCGACAACAGGTTCGAGCAGACGAAGCGATGTTGTTCCCGTGTCGAGTTCCGCAAGGGCGCCGACCGGAATGGTCAGTGAACTCGGGCCGTGCCCAAACCGGCAGCCGGAGACAAACGGGACGGACAATACGTCTGACAGCGAACGCAGAAGGTCTTCGACGGAGAAGGTTGGCCCGGACTGATCTTTGGCTGAGCAGTCGGTGAATTGGCCGGCCAGAACGGCGACGACACCGTGAAGCACGCCCGCCTGGAGAAGCTGCGTGAACATCCTGTCGACACGGTAAGGCTCTTCACCGATTTCCTCAACGAAGAAGATCGTCCCGGTGCAATCCGGAAGATACCCTGTCCCGGTCATTGCCGAGAGCAAGGAAAGGTTTCCACCGACAAGTCGACCCTTTGCGCTCCCCGAACGCAGGACATGTCGTGATGCATCGTCAGCGAGAGGGATTGAACGGAGAGCGTTTCTCCCGAACATCATATCCCAGAACAACTCCTCGGTGCGCGGGTCAGGATCTCCGGCAAAATCCACCGCAACCATCGGTCCATGAAACGTGACGAGCGATGCCCTGGCGTAGATCGAGAGAAGGAGAGCGGTAATATCACTGTAGCCCACGACAATTTTCGGATGGCGGCGGAAGAGATTGAAATCGAGGAGCGGGAGAATTCGTGTCACGCCATAGCCGCCTCGCAGGGCGAACACTGCCTTCACCTCCGGGTTGAGGAACATCTCTTGAAGGTCTTGTACGCGCTCTTCATCGGTTCCAGCGAGATAGCCGGTTACCTTTCCCACATGAGAGCCGAGCATGACGCGCAGCCCGTTCCGCTCAAGGTAGCGAGCTCCGGCATCGATTCGCGACGGGTCGGCGACAGGACTCGCCGGGGTGATCAGTCCGACGAGATCTCCGCTATGCAAGCGTGGTGGGATGAGCATTGCGGGTCCAGGAAGGGAAAAATCTGATAGTTCGGAACGCACGAGCCAGACACCTGTGCCAGACACAAGAGTCTGGCCCACCCTCGAATGCGAACTTTCTATGAGTTGGCGCCGGGCGAGGTATGCTCCGCCGATATTTAACGACAATTCGGGAAATGCACAAGCAGTAATCCCTCGGCTGTAAATTGCTGTTTCCGCCTCTGCTTTGTAGATTTGTCGGACAGTCCCGTCGAATCGACGCTCATTTCGCACTCCCCCTTCCATCACACTCTGAGAGGTCCCGATGCTATTTCTCTTTTCACTTCTGGTCGCTATCGTGGCGTTCTACTTTTGGCGATCTTCGACAAAGAAGGTTCAAGAGAAGAATCTCGCCTTCCGAAGCCTTGCCGCAATCGCGGCACTCGCGACCGTGTTCTTTGCAGGGTTGGCGATGATGCAGTGCGTTACCGTCGTCCCGGCAGGAAATGTGGGGGTTGTGGACACCTTCGGAACAGTGAACGAGACCCCGCTGAAGGCCGGAATCAACTTCGTCAATCCCTTCGCGCGCGTGATAAAGTTTTCCGTGAAGACGCAGGAGCTCAAAGAAGTCATGGATGTCCCCTCAAAAGAAGGACTCACCGTGCAACTCGAGCTCAGCGTTCTCTATCATGTGAATCCCGATCGCGCGGCCGATCTCTATCGCACGGTGGGAGAGAACTACCTGGAGGTGATCATCGAACCGCAATTCCGGTCCGTCACTCGCGGAGTCACTGCCGGCTACGATGCCCGTGCACTGTATACTTCGGCCCGCGAACAGCTCGCGCTGCAGATCCAGAAGGAACTCGAAGGCATTATCGGCTCGCGCGGCGTCGAGGTGGAAAACACGCCGCTACGAAAAGTCGGTCTCCCGCAGGGGCTGACTGACGCAATCGAAGAAAAGTTGAAGGCGGAGCAGGAAAGCCAGCGCATGCAGTTCGTGCTCACCAAGGAACAGCAGGAAGCCGATCGCAAACGGATTGAAGCGCAGGGCATCTCGGATTTTCAAAACATCGTGGCTAAGGGGATCAGTGAACAGCTGCTGCGCTGGAAGGGGATTGAAGCAACCCAGAAACTCGCCGAGTCTCAAAACACGAAAATCATTGTGATCGGGGCGGGGAAGGACGGCTTGCCGATTATCCTCGACACCAAGTAAACACAACGGTGGGAACGATGACCGCCATCGTTCCCACCGCTTCCGTTTCAGCGCAACCATCGCCGGGGAAATGCTTCAGGCGCGCTGCTAATTAGATTGCTCTTCCTTCGGGACTCCTTCCCCTCTGATCCTCTCTGCATCGATGATCCGTACCGTCGGACGCTCGCGTTTCTTCCTCCCGACGACTTGCATGTTGATGGCGATCATGCTGTTCTCGCGGCTCTCGGACTTGGCCAGCTCGACGTCGAAGATGATTGAGCGGCTCGGAAGATCTTCCGGCCCGACTTCCGGCGGGAGCTGGGAGTCGTGAAAGAACACGCTGACATACGGCGACTCGGAATCGCGGGCGTCGATGCGCCAGAGGGCGGGGGAAAGGCACTTGATGAATCGGAGAAAGCCATAGCCCTTTTCCGAGTGGCTGTAACAGACCCCGCGCACGCGAGAACCGAGATCGCCCCATCGCCCGCCGGTTTTCGGCGGCGCCGTAGGCAGGAGGTCCGGGACCAAATAGCCGGACAGGAACAAGTCGGCCTCCGTGCGAAGCGATTGCGGCACATTATCAAAGGCAATCACTTCAACGCGCGCTCCCTGGTTCTGCGCGAGGGTGATAACTCTGTCGAACTCCGGATCGGCGGTCGCAAGCACGACGCGATCCAGGGATTTTGCCTGAAGAACAACGTCGAGAGCCATATCCATCTCGGTGTTCGCTTTCGCAAACCGGCTCCCCCATTCGTCTGTGTGCCACTTCAGATTCTTTTGGATGACTTTGTAGCCGAAGTCCCGCAGGAGCGAATAGAATCCAATCTGACCATCTCCATATGACGGCTCTGCATCCGCGCGATCCTGATCAAACATCACATAGGCATTTAGCCTGACCGGTTCGGCGTCTCCCCGACAGGCGAAATCGCGCAGCACATTGTACTGCATTCCATAGCCGCCGTTCCTGGAGATGTTCATCGTATCGACATAGACTCCCACGCGAGTCTTTCCGATCGGCATGGTGGTGTTCTCCGGTGTCTGGTGTTAATGAGGAAAAGTTCACCGTCGTGATTTCAAGATAATGTAGGATGCAATTGCACGAAGGTCAATGGGAGAAAAGAGGGCGGTTGCTTTCCTGTCTGATCATTGGTATCATAAGAGTCAGTTTTGACGATGCGGTGCCGGAGGGGGTGATTCTGCGATCAAAATCGAGTGTATTGAAGATTTGTACAGTAGCAGCGCCTTCGCTCCGACATCGAATCCAATGTACGTGGCGTGATTTGCGTGTTTGTTGTGTGAATAACAATGTATTGAACTCCATGATGGTTCGAAACCTCCGACGTTTCGGAGCGCTGTGTCTCCTCGCCTCCTGCCTCAGCCTCGCTCTCTTCGCTCAGGAAAAACCGAAAACTGTCCTTGTCGTCGTCGAAGGCTCTTCAAGCTTGAAGAACCAGGCCATCGGCATGGGCCGGCAGCTCGCCGAGCTGCTTGGCCACTTCAATGTCACGACGACGATTGAGGGGGTAGCCGACTACGTGCCGCACCAGATGGCGAATTTCGATTTCACGTTCTATGTCGGCTTCCACAATCAGAACCAGGTTCCAACAAGATTTACCGACGACGTTCTCCGCAATGACAGGAGGGTGATCTGGATCGCCACCGGCATGGTGGAGTTCTGCGCCCATCCCGGAGTCGCGAAAAAGCTCGGGTTCAACGCTTCAAAGATCGACAGCGTCTCCAATTTCAATATCATCCGGTATCATGGGAAGACATTCACCAAGCGGGAACCGTCCATCAGCCTTGTGGATCTCCTTCCCCGGACGAGCGCGACAGTGGATGCGACAGTGTACTCCACACAGACCCGTCGCGAACATCCCTATATAATAGAGTCCGGCCTCCTGACGTATTTTGTCGACTCACCGTTCGCCTATGCCGACGAGGCGACCGAATACCTTCTCTTCGCCGATATGCTGCATGATATCCTCGGCGAGCAGCATGAAGAATCGCATTACGCGCTCATCCGGATCGAAGATGTGACCCCGATGGAGGACCCCGACAAGCTCAGAGATATCGCGGATATCCTTTCGAGCCGGAACATCCCCTTTCTGGTGGGAGTCGTCCCGTTCTATGTCGACCCCACCACTGCAACGCGCGTAAGCCTCTCGGACAAGCCGGAAATCGTCGACGCCCTGAAGTACATGGTGCAAAACGGCGCAACCATCGTGATGCATGGGGTAACACACCAATACCACGGGATCACCGCGATCGACTACGAATTCTGGGACGCGAGCACAAACGCCCCGATCAAGGGCGAAACCACCGAAAGCATAGCGAAGAAGCTGGAACTGGGCATCCAGGAGTTCATGAAGAACGGCCTCTACCCGCTGATATGGGAAACCCCGCATTACACGGCATCCATCAAACTCTACGAGACCGTGGCGAAGTATTTCAGTACGGCGATGGAACAGCGTCTTTCGATGGAGGACTTCGATTATAGCCAGTTCTTTCCGTACGTCATTCACAAGGACTTGTTTGGCCAGGTCATCTACCCGGAAAATCTCGGCTATGTTCCTCTTGATCCCGACAAGCAAAAAAGCGAAGGCTATGTCAAGCATCTTATCGATGAAGCACGCGACAATCTTGCCGTGCGCGACGGCTTCGCCTCATGCTTTTTCCACGCGTTTGTCGATCACGAGTTGTTGAAGGAGCTTGTCGACAGCATTCAGTCCCTCGGCTATACGTACATCGACCTCCGCGATCAACCGCACTGGGTGAAAACAAAGGACCGCGTCATCCTCTGTGGAAGCCAGAGTTACACCGTCACCCTGGACGACCAGTACCTCTCCGAGGCGTACTATGCGCGGGACGGCGAGATTTTGAATCGCATAATCTCCGAGCAGCGTCTGAAAGGTCCAGTCACGCGTCAAATCGAGCTCGAGCCGGGGCAGATCTATCGCGCGGAGCCGACGGAATTCCGGGAACGGCCGGTCACGTTTTTCGAGAGAGTGGAGCACACAATTCAGACCACGGTGCGAAAGGTTCTCGGCTCCGAAGACACATGGCGTGAAGCCAAGCCTGTTATCTTCTGGAACTATCATGCGCGGGGCGCCGCATTCAACGACCAGGCATCGCTCGCGGCGGTCTTTGGATGCGTCAACATTCCGGTGGACACGCTCTTCGTCGGTCAGCCGATTACCGGCGAGATGCTGAACCTTGAGCACTACAATCTTCTGATTGTCCCGGATACGTTTGTCGATTCCCTGGGGCAGGACGATTACGACGTGGTGAAGAAATTTGTGGAGGACGGCGGGTGCCTCATCACGGATGGGAAAAACGATCTTGCGGAGGAGATGGGGATCAAGTTCAGCAATTCAAAGCTCAGAGTCCTTCGCGTGCGCGACAAGTTTTTCCCCGATGACCGGATTGCATGGCGCTATCCACAGTTGACGTCGAAATTCGAAGTGAACGACGTCGATGAAGTGTTTTGTGTCGACGAAAACACAGAAGCCCCCCTCGCCATTGGAAAACAGGTCGGTAAGGGAAGGGTGATCTTTTTCTCGACCCAGTTCGACCCGCAGTCTCAACTGGGCGTCAGCCAGTATCCCTACCTGCTCGACTATGTGCGTCACTATTTCCGCCTGGGACCGATCATCCGGCGGAATTCGCTGGAGGTCTTTTTTGATCCCGGGACACGACCTTCGACCATCAGTATCGAAACGCTCGTGCGTCAATGGGTGTCCGAGGGCGTGCGCGTGGTTCACGTGGCAGGCTGGCACGAATACCCGAAATATACCTACGATTACGCCCGCCTCGTCACGCTCGCTCATGGGAACGGCATTCTTGTGTATCTCTGGCTGGAACCGCCCCAGGTCAGCCAAAAATTCTGGCTGGAGCACCCGGAGTGGAGGGAGAAGAATTACCGGGGAGACGATGCTCGCCCTTCGTGGAGATATCCTGTCAGCCCTGACCGACGGTAAATGCGTTGATACGATGGTCGGCCGATATGAGAGTCTCATCGACCAGTTCGATTGGGACGGTGTCAACCTCAGCGAGCTGTATTTCGAATCGGGGCGGGGATTCGAAGATCCCCTCCTCTTCACGCCGATGCATCCCTCTGCGCGTGAATCCTTCCGACGGCGGTACGGATATGATCCTGCGTCGGTGTTCGATCATGAATCGCCCAACTATTGGCGGAACAATCCCCAGGTGCGGACTGAGCTGACGGAATTCAGGATCGGAAAACTCAACGACGTGTACCGCAAAATTCTAGAGATGCTGAAAGGGGTTGCATCGGCGAAGCCGGGGTTCTGCGTCGTCGTTACGGCGCAGGACGCGTACGGCTCGCCCGAGCTCCGGGAATGGCTGGGCGTCGACATGCCTTCAATTCTCTCATTCCAGAGGGAGTATGGATTCCATCTCTCGATCGAAGACCCGCAGCATCTCTGGTCGACCACACCCCTCCGCTATCTCGCGATCGGGAAACGCTACCATGAATTGATGGCGGACTCTTCAAAGCTCCTCCTGGATCTGAATATCGGCCCCTTCCGTCAGCCGGAACAAATCACGCCGTTCCCCACCATCACGCAATCGGGAACGGAGGGCTTTCAGATGGTGAAAGCCGCCGCGTCGGAGGTCCCGCGCACAGTGATTTATTGTGAGGCCACGGTGAATCCCCAGGACCTGATCTATTTTCCGTATGCTGCGGCGGTAGGGGCGGAGATCACACCGACGGAAGACGGATTCAACGTGTCGGCGCCGTGGTCCTATAGTCTCCATTTGCCGAAGGAGATCGTCGAGGTGCGCATTGACGGCGTTCCGTACGCGCCGGCGCGGGAAAACAATTATCTTGTACCGGCCGGGAGCCATCACGTCGTTTTCAGCACCGATCATGCGAACCTTTCCTCGCACGAGCTCCAGCCGAGGATCATGGGGATCACGGGGAACCTCACCGAGGTGAATTACGACCAGCGCGTCATTCAGTTTTCGTATACCGCGCACTCACGGGCGCTGGTCTCGATCAATCGTTCTCCCGAGGATATTACCATCGACGGGCAACCGTATCAGGCGTCCGTCATGAAAGGGAACGATTGCTATACCGTCTTTCTTCCCGCAGGGTCGCACAATGTGGAGCTCGTCGCCGGCGACCAGTTTTCCTACGGGGTGAACTGGACAAGCTTCTGGTCGAGCACTGTCATTGCGGTGTTCGGCACGGTCGCCGTTGCCATGCTGTTCATCATGTATCTCGTCGTCGTCCTCATTCGCCGCCGCTACCGCGTCGTCGAGTCAGTGGAGCCTTAAACCTCTCGTTGCCCCGATCCCCCCTCGCCAGTCCCGACGGGGGGCGGGTGCAGAAAACCGCATGACTCTCGAACTCGATCTCAGCTTCCTTTTCCTCGTCGCGGTCATTCTCATCTGGTTCATGATCGCGTACCAGTTTATCCTGACCTGCTTTGGGTATTTCAACTTCATCAAATCGCTCCGCGAGAAACAGAACATCGATCGGATGACGTTCGACTACCCGACGTGCACTATTCTTATTCCTGCCCACAACGAAGAAAAAGTCATCGACGCGACGCTGGCGTCCATGCGGCGGCTTGAGTACCCGCGTGATCGATTGACGATTCTCGTCATCAACGATGGGTCGACGGACAGGACGCAGGAAATCATCCTCCGGCACGGACAAGAGGACGCCCGCGTCAGGATTTTCAATGTGCCGCGGGAAGAAGGAGGGCGGGGAAAATCACGCGCATTGAATCTCGGAGTGCGGGAAACCACCTCCGACGTTATTGCCATCTACGACGCCGACAATACGCCCCACCCCTCGGCGTTGCGGTATCTTGTCGCGCAGCTCCTTCTGCACAAAGAACTCGGGGCGGTCATCGGAAAATTCAGGACCGTCAACAAGAATTTCAACCTGCTGACCAGGTTCATCAACATCGAGACACTGAGCTTTCAGTCGATGTTGCAGGCCGGTCGATGGCAGATGCATAACATCGCCACGCTGCCGGGAACGAATTTCGTGATGTGGCGGAAGATCATCAACGATTTGAACGGATGGGACGAAGAAGCGCTGACGGAGGATTCGGAGCTCAGTATCAGGATCTATGAGGAAGGGTACAAGATCAAGTTCCTGCCGTACTCCGTCACCGAGGAGCAGGAACCGCAATCGTGGAACGCCTGGCTGAGGCAACGGACCCGATGGGTGCGGGGGAACAACTATGTCATTGCCAAGTTCTTCCGGGACATCCCGAAGTTCCGGAATCGACGGCTCGCCTTCGATCTTCTTTACACGTTGTCCCTGTACTACGTCTTCTTTGTCGCCATCCTCATCTCGGACGTACTGTTCGTCGTCAGCGCCCTGAATCTGGTCAGCATCTCTCTTCCGGGTCCCTATACGGTCGTGTGGGCGATGGCATTCGTCCTGTTCATCTTCGAAATCCTCCTCGCCATTTCGTTTGACGGCGAAGACCGGGTCAGGAATATCGGTCTCATTGTCCTGATGTACTTCACCTACTGTCAGTTCTGGATCTATCTCGTGGTGAAGGCGTTCTATCTTGACTACATCAAGAAGGAGCGGAGAACCTGGGATAAGACGGTCCGGTTCGACGTGAAGCCGCAGGTCACGCCTGAAGGGAAATAGCCGCCGCGTTCACAGTTCATAGAGGTAGGGCAGAGGGACAAGTTTCGCTTCCGTTCCGTTGTGGACAGCCATTGATTGACCGCTGTAAATCGCCCCGCCGCCGTATGCACCGCTCTTTGAGAGAGCGTAATATGACACGCTGAAATTCGGCAAGCCATTGCTGAGTTTGAGGCGGGCTTCCTTGACGTGGTCGACGATCCTCTTGCACGCGGCGAGGCAGGATTCCTCCGGCGATTTTCCTTGACGCATCCATTCGACAATCATCGCACTCCCGCAGTTCGTGATATTCGCCTCGCCCCTGCCGGACGAACCTGCTGAACCGACCTCGTTATCGCAGTAGAGTCCCGCGCCGACGATCGGAGAGTCGCCGACACGTCCCGGGATTTTAAAGGCCAGACCGCTTGTCGTGGTGACACACGAGATATTGCCGTTCAGATCGATGCCGCTGCAGTGAATGGTGCCGTGGGGCCTCGCGTTCTGCTCGATCAGCGGGCCGACATTGTTGTCGTCAACGGAGTGTGCCGGAAGCCAGTCATCCTGGTTCGACATTGTCTCTTTCCAGCGGAGCCAGACTTCGCGGGCCTTGTCGGTGAGGAGATCCTCCTCCTTGAATCCGTGAGCCTTCGCAAACCGGAGCGCGCCCTCGCCGACGAGAAACACATGGTCGGACCGTTCCATAACGACGCGTGCGACCTTCGAAGGGTTCTTGATGTTGCGCAAGGCGCCCACCGCGCCTGCACGATGGGTCGGACCATGCATCACCGCGGCATCAAGCTCGACCACGCCGTCTTCATTCGGGAGTCCGCCGTAGCCGACGCTTGTGTCGTTCGGATCGTCTTCGACGATATTGACCCCTGCGATCACCCCGTCGAGCGCGTCATTCCCCCCTTTGATGAGCTCCATGGCTTTTTTCACTGCTTCCAGACCGTTGGCGCTGGCGATAACAATCGGTCCTGAAACGCTCCCGGGGAGGGCAGAGAACGTTTTCACGCCGACGGATCCATCGAGGAGCACCCCGGCACCTGCGGCAGCGGCAGTGCGAAGGAAATCTCTTCTGCTTGAAGCCATGAGTTCCTCCAATCGGGATAAAAAGCACATGGAGAGGGATTTTTGAAGAACGTAAAGCGATGGCACTTAGTCAAGGAAAGCCTCCGACCGATCCTGAAGCCAGACACAAGTGTCTGGCTTACGCGAACTCCGAACATTGGTGATTCCTGTTGTCTCCTTTGAGGATTCGCCAACAGCTTAACAATCGATTTCTTGACTCTCCAAGAACCACCGACTACATTAATGTCAGCCATTCTCCGTTCTCTCCCACACCCCTTTCCCGGAAATATACGATGAACACCTCGCTACGGCTCCTCTCAGGACCCGCACCCCATATCCTGTGCGCATTTCTCTTCCTTCTTCCTGGTTGCGGAAGGAAGGAAGACGTCAAGCAATCGCCGATGGGTACGGATGTCCCCGTTTCTGTCGCAACCGTGAAGCGGCAGAAACTGGCGAGCAGTCTTTCACTGGTTGGCAACATCAATGCGAGCGCGGATGTCAACGTCATCGCTGAAACGCAGGGTACCGTGAAAGCCGTTCTCGTGAAGGTGGGTTCGCCCGTCCGTGCAGGCACGGTTCTGGTACAAGTCGATGATGAGATTCCGCGATCGACCCAGGCCGCGGCGGAGATCAACCATCAGAAAGCCCAACGCGACTACGAGCGGGCAGAGGAGCTCTATACACAGAACTCCATTTCGGCTTCTCAACTCGACGCGACACGTCTTGCGATGAAGGCGGCGGAGAATCAGCTCGACATCGCACGCAGACAGCTTGAAAACACCCGCATCAAAAGTCCCATCGCCGGCACCGTAAATGCCCGCTATGTGGACCTCGGAACGATGGTGCAGCAAGGGAAGGCCGTTGCAAATATCGTCGATATCAACACGCTCAAGGTCCGGGTCAATGTTTCGGAGCGCGAAGCCTTCCAGCTGAAGCCGGGAGATAAGGTGGATATTGCGACCGACGTTTACCCGGGCGTTGTCTTTTCGGGGACGATCGACAACATCGCTTCAAAATCCGATGAAGCACATACCTACCCCATCGAAATCCTTGTCGAGAACTCCAGCCGCCATCCGTTGAAAGCGGGGCTGTTCGCGCGGATTGCGTTCAAATCGATCGCGCCTGTCGAAACCCTGTCCATCCCGCGCATGGCCCTCATTGGAAGCATCAAGGACGCCCAGGTGTATGTTGTCCGTGGCGGCACCGCCGTTCTGCGTTCGCTTGTCATAGGGCGGCAATCGACGGATCTCTACGAAGTCGCGTCCGGTCTCGCCGAAGGAGACACCGTCGTGGTGAGCGGGCAAAACAATCTGGTGGATCAGGCCCGGATTCAAATCGTAAACATCCAGCAATAAATCGTCCCCCAAACCGAACCGCATTCCATGACTCTTACAGAAGTTGCCATCAAGCGGCCGACGCTGGTCATCGTAATCTTTCTCGGCCTCGGTCTTCTCGGGGTCTTCGGGTATCTCCAGCTGCGATATGAGCTGCTTCCGAAGGTCGCCCCTCCCTGGGTGGTCGTGTCCACACTCTATCCCGGGGCGTCACCCTCCGAGGTGGAGAACAGTGTGACGAAACCGATCGAAGACGCAGTCGCTTCAGTCGAGAAGCTGTCGAACATCTACAGCTATTCCTACGAGGGGCTGTCGGTGATCAGCCTTGAGTACAAATATTCAGCCGATGTCGATCAGTCATTGCAGGAAGTCCAGCGCAAGGTCAATGGAATACTCCTCAATCTCCCGAGAGACATCCGGACCCCGGTGATCCAGAAATTCTCCTTCGACGAAGTGCCGGTGTTGAAGGCGGGCGTTTCCAGCGATATGCCTTCCCGGGAGTTCTATCAGTTCCTGAAGGACGAGATCGAACCGGCGTTCGGCAAGATCGAGGGAGTGGGTCAGGTGAATCTGGTCGGCGGCGACGTCCGGGAGATCCGGATCAACCTCGACGGCCAGAAAGTCCGCGCCTATGGCCTGTCCATTGCGCAGGTAACCCAGTTCATCCGCGCATCGAACCTGGACTTTCCGACCGGCGCGGTCAAGGGGGCAGAGACGCAGTCCATCGTTCGCATTTCCGGGAAGTTCTCCTCGATCAACGACATGCGGAGTCTTGTGGTGGCGCGTTCGCGGGAAGGGGGCGATGTGCGTCTCGGCGACATCGCGGACATTGAGGACGGACTGAAGGACTATACGACGCTCTCGCGATTGAACGGAAAAAGCTCGATCGGCATCAACATCATCAAGCAAACGGATGCCAACGCGGTCGAGGTCTGCTCCCGCGTCAAGCAGGCAATTCGCGAACTTGAACAGACCTATCACGGGGACAATCTCAAGTTCGAGGTCGTCTCCGATGCATCACTCTTTACCATCGAAGCGGCGGATGCAGTCAAGGAAGATCTTCTCATGGCGATCCTGCTGGTCGCAGCGGTGATGTTTCTCTTCCTCCACAGTGTCCGGAACTCCGTGATCGTCCTGATTGCCATCCCCGCCTCTCTGATTGTTTCCACCATGGCCATGTGGGCGCTTGACTATTCCCTCAACCTGATGACACTGCTTGCGCTTTCGCTGGTCATCGGGATCCTGGTGGATGATTCCATCGTGGTCCTGGAGAACATCTATCATCATCTTGAACGGGGAGAACCCAGGCGAGACGCCGCTCTCAAAGGACGGAATGAAATCGGGTTCGCCGCCCTCTCAATCACCCTGGTGGATGTCGTGGTTTTCGTCCCGTTGACGCTGATCGTCGGTCTCGTCGGGGACATCATGCGGGAATTCGCAGTTGTCGTGGTTGTCTCGACGCTGATGAGCCTCTTTGTCTCCTTCACCCTTACACCGATGCTGGCGTCCCGATTTTCCAAGCTCGAGCAATTGTCGTCGCGTTCTCCCGCCGGCTGGATCGCCGCGAATTTCGAGCGCGCGTTCAAGTCCATGGTGGAACGGTATCTCTCCCTGCTGAAATACAGCATGAAGAACAGGAAACGGGTGTTCGCGGTTGCCGTCCTCCTCTTCGTCATGTCCCTCGCCTTACCGGCCTTGGGTCTCGTGGGATCGGAATTCATCAAATCCTCCGACCGCGGGGAATTCATTATCAATCTCGAGGTCGCGCCGGGTTCAACGCTCGAGCACACCAGCCGCATCGCCCAACAGGTGGAGCGGATCGTCGGCGCGATGCCCGAAACCCAGAAGGTCATGTCGAATGTCGGTCTCGGTGCAAGGAATGTCGCCACCAGCAATGTCGGATCGATCTATGTGGCGCTGGTGGATCGAGGTCATCGACGACGGACAACCGATCAGGTGGCGGACGACATCAAGGCGAAGGCACGGCTCATCCCCGGCGTTAAAATCTACATCGATCAGATTGCCATTACCGGCGAACAAGCAGGCATCGGCATCAGCGTCATGGTCCGGGGGAGCAACCCGGATTCCCTCCTTGTGATGATGGACCGCGTGGCGGCGGCGATGAGAAAGACGTCGACGGTCACCGACGTCAAATTCTCGTACGAGCAGAGCAATCCGGAGACGCGCGTGGAAGTGGACCGGCAGAAGATGGCGGCATTCGGCCTGACCGTGTACGACGTCGGGACAACTCTGCGTGTTGCACTGACGGGCGACGACGAGTCGAAATTCCGCGAGGGGCAGAAGGAACATCCGATCAGAATCATTCTCGACAAGTTTGATCGCTCGAACCCGGATGACGTCGCACGCCTTTCCTTTGTCACACCGCAGGGGAAACAAATCGAACTGCAGCAATTTGCCGAGATCTACCCGGCCTCTGGTCCGACGAAGCTCGAACGGTTCAACAGGGTGTCGTCCGTCACCGTCACGGGATATGTCGACAACACCAAACCGCTCGGGAACGTCAACGCGGAGTTTGTGAAGGTTCTCGGCCCGGGAAGGGTCCTGGGGACCTCGCTCGAATTCATCGGAGACGAGAAGAACCGCGGCGAGAGTTTCGGCCAGCTCGGCATGGCGCTGATCGCAAGCATCATCTTTGTGTACCTGATCATGGTCGCCCTGTATGACTCGTTTGTCTATCCGTTTGTCGTTCTCTTCTCAATACCGCTTGCTCTCATCGGGGCGCTTGCGGCCCTCGCAATAACCGGCAATGCGCTCAGCATCTTTTCGAGCCTGGGAATCATCATGATGGTGGGCCTTGTGGCGAAAAATGCGATCCTGCTTGTCGACCGCACCAACGACAATAAGGGGAGAGGGATGAGCACGGAAGAGGCCCTCGTCGACGCCGGCCAGATGCGTATTCGTCCGATCTTTATGACGACTCTCGCCATGGTGTTCGGAATGCTGCCCATCGCTCTTGCGACCGGGGCCGGGTCGGAGTGGAAGAATGGTCTTGCCTGGGCATTGATCGGCGGTCTTACCAGCTCGATGTTCCTCACCCTTGTAATCGTTCCGATCGTCTATATCTGGATCGATCGATTGAAATCGTCCGTCCCGGACCTGTTCCGAAGGATCTCGACATTCAGGCAACGGAAGCACCCTGCAACGTCACCCTCCACGGAGGCAGCCCGATGAAACAGATCGTCGTCGGTCTCGCGTTGGTCGCCCTGTTGGGTTCCCTGGCCCCGTTCGAAGCCTCAGCGCAAAAGTCGACACGGTGTCGGATCGGGATCGTCGTTGACGGTCCGTGGGAGCGCAACGACGCATTGCGGGAGTTGCTCAAGAGCGGGATCTTCGAGGTCCTCGGAAAAGAAGCAGCGGTGGAGTTTCCCTCGCAGGGGCTTCTCGTCGGAAACTGGACAATCGACAGCGTCCGCCGTCTCGATGACCGTCTTCTTGCTGATCCGGACATCGATCTCGTCCTGGGGATGGGCCTCATCACATCGCAGGATCTTGCAACGCGCGGTCCTCTCCCGAAACCCGTGATCGCTCCGATCGTGATCGACCCGGAACGACAGCATATCGCGATCAAGAACGGGACAAGCGGGGTGAGAAATCTCAACTATCTCGTTTACCCGACGACATTTGTTCGCGATCTGGAATTGTACCGGGAGATCATCCCGATCCGCAAACTCATCAATATCTCGAGCAAACCCTATGACGACGTGCTGCCGGCTCCGAAAATTTCGTTACGAGAGATGGGGAAGCGACTGAATCTCGAGATCACGGAGGTTTCTCTCGGATTTTCCGCGGATGACGTACTGAAAGCCCTGCCTGCGGATGCGGATGCGGTGTTTCTGGAACCCACGCTTCATCTCCCGCCGGCTGAGTTCGAGAAATTGGTGCGCGGATTCATTGAACGACGTCTTCCGAGTTTTGCCGCGTTCGGTGAGGAGGAAGTCCGTCACGGCATCATGGCTTCGGCAAACCCGGACATTTTGCCGATGCTGGTCCGGCGAATCGCCATCACAGTCCAGAGGATTCTCGGAGGCGAAGAACCCGGGACGCTTTCGGTAAGGTTTACGCCAGGAAAGAAACTCAGCATCAACATGCGGACAGCCTATGCCGTCGGGGTCTCACCCAAGTGGAGCACGCTCCTCGAGGCCGAGCTGACGCAGATCGATACCGTGTTACCCGGGGCTCTCACCATGACGTTTCCGGATGCACTGAAGAGGTTTGCCGATCAGAACCTCGACGTTCTCGCAAAGGTCCAAGAGGTCATGGGAGAAGCAAACAATACGGCGATCGCCCGCGCATTGCTTCTGCCGCGCATCGACCTTTCGGCGACAGGGCTGCAAATCGACAAAGAGCATGCGCAGGCAGGCGGTCAGCCCGAACGCAGCGGGACGTTGGATGCGTCCGCACGTCAGGTGATCTTTGCCGAGCCGGCCATGGCGAACGTCAGCATTCAATCGTCGCTTCAGCGTTCTCGTGAACGCGAACTCGAAATTACGCGGCTGAATTCCATCGTCAACGGCTCGACGTACTACCTCAACTATCTGAGGGCGCGAAAGATCTTCTTCATCCTTCTCGACAACCTGAAGCTGGCGCGGACGAATCTGGAGCTGGCGCATGTCCGGCAATCGACCGGCGCGGCCGGGCCTGAGGAACCGTTGCGGTGGCAGGTCGAAATCGCGAATCTGCGGAAGGTGACGATGGATGTTCAGGCGCAAATCAATCAGGCCCTCTATGCGCTCAAACAAAGTCTGAACCTTCAGCTCCTCACCCAGTTGAACGTCGCCGAGGTCTCGCTCGAAGACACAACGCTGTTCCTTTCGCGCAAAGAGTTGCTCCGCTACCTCGAAGACCCCCTCAGCGTTGACCTTCTCAGCGATTTTCTCGTCAGCGAAGGCGCAAGTCGGTCACCCGAACTGCGGCAACTCGACGCGTTGATTGATGCCCAGGAACGGTCGCTGACGTCGACGCAGCTCAGCTACTATCTCCCGACGGTATCGGCGTTCGGCGAATATTCCTCGCGCTTTTACAAGTCCGCGGTGAGTTCGCCTTTCCAATTGCCCTCACTCAGCACGGCGCCGCCTCCGCAAAGCCCGGTCGAGAGTTTTCTCTATCAGGTCCTCGGCTCCCTGTCACCCGTTCTTCCGGGGGATCGGAGTTGGAACGCGGGGATTCAGTTGTCCTTGAACCTGTTCAACGGTTTTGGAACGCGGGCGAGCGAAGAGAAGAGTTCATTCCTGCTGAAACAACTGCGTGTGCAGCGCGAAGCTGCGGCCGAGAAGATCGCGCTCAGAATACGCGTCGAAATGGAGAAGACGAAAGCATCATATTTCGCAATCCAGCAGGCGAAGATTCAGCAACAAGCCGCGCGGCAGATGCTGGATATTATCACCGAATCCTATTCCAACGGCTCGGTTTCAATCCTCAGCCTCCTGGACGCGCAGAACTCCACCCTCCAGGCCGACCAGATCGCGGCGAATGCACTCTATGACTTCTTTATTGATTATATTTCACTCGAACGTGCGATTGGGGTGGTTGACGTCCTGATCACCCCGCAGGAACGCGCGGGAATAATGGACCGGCTCAACGAATTTGTGGGGAAGGTGGGAAGAAGGTAGGAAATCTGTGGGATTCGAAGTCTGGCACAGGAGTCTGACACAGGAGTCTGGCTTAGGTGTCTGGCACAGGTGTCTGGCTCCCAACGTGTACTAGTCCCCCTCGCCATAAAAGTTTATATTTCCCCTCATCGGCACCACGCCGCCTTTTCACAAAACGTGCTTTGCTTGAATGCCATTCTATGAAATCATCCGGGTCGACGTCCATCAATACACAGACATTCGCCTTCTTCAAACCCTACGGCGTCGTCTCGCAATTTACCCCCATCGCCGGACACAAATCCATCGCGGATTTCGGACCGTTTCCGCCCGATGTCTATCCCGTCGGCCGACTCGACTGGGACAGCGAAGGGCTTCTCATCCTCTCCAACGATAACCACCTCAAACACCGGCTTACCGATCCGAAATTCGATCATCCGAAAACGTATCTCGTCCAGGTCGAGAACATCCCCCAGGCAATTGCGCTTCAGCAATTGAGAGAAGGAGTGATGGTGGCGGAGAAGAAAACCCGGCGGACCACGGTACGCGTGCTTTCAGAAGAACCGGCGCTCCCCGAGCGTCCTGTCCCGATCCGATTCCGGAAAAGCATTCCTACAGCGTGGCTGGAAATTACCATTATAGAAGGCCGGAACCATCAGGTGAGAAAAATGACTGCTGCGGTGGGACACCCGACGCTCCGACTTGTCCGAGTCAAGGTCGGAGAAGTTTCCCTGGGTTCGTTGAAGCCGGGGGAATTTCGAAAGGTCTCCCCCGATGCATTCTTCGCCCGCCCGCCTGGCAGAACATCGCCGCAAGAATCCTAAAGCAACGTCGCAATTCCAAGGGTCAGAACAAACCCTCCCGGCGAACTTAATCGCCACGTCCCATCAAGACGGAAGAGATCAAAGATCCTGCTCAAGCCAACTCCCGCCTCGTAGAACCATCCTTCGCGTGATGAGGGAATATCCCTTCACCCCATGAGTTCGCCGCGCCGACGTGAATAACAAATTCCAGATTGTGCCGGATCGATTGGGGAAGGCCGAGCCAGAGGAAGGGGATCGACCGGAAATTGTGCTCGACGCCGATTGCGATGTATGACGTCCCGCGAAATTCCTTCAAGCCCATTGCGTGCATGACGCCGAAGGGAGCCGTTCCCGCGGCCCCGCTTTCCACGCTGAAGTATCGCTGCAACGGCAATGTGCCGGAGCTCATTCCCGGCCGAAGCGCGGATGCGAAGCTGAGGCTTGAAGAGAAAACTCCGTCCAAACGTAACGATGGAAAACGTTCCGTAGGCTTCGTAGCGCGTGAATTCAAAATCACTTGCGAGAAGTGAATGACTGGAATGCTCGATCGAAAGGCCGATGCCGTCGTACGCCACGAAATCGATCGGGAGTGGTTCCCGTCCCAGACCGAAAATCGAATCGGAAACTTCGCATCGTGCCGGGATCGATGGTGGGGTTGTCGCGGAACGGCTGACTGTCGGTAGAACAGACTATAATCCGTGACCTTCGGAGCGCGCGACTCATCCTCATTGGTGTAAGTCAGACGAAGATTGACGACCGGAGAAGGCTCAATGACTGCTCGCGGCATTCCACCCTTCCGCCCGGAAGTAATCGTAGATGTCAACCTTGACAAGCACGTGCCGCCATGACCATTGAAGAACGGATCGTACGGAAGCAGCCCCGGGGTCCTCTCATAGCGGTGGAACACACGCCCGCCGATGCCGAAGCGGCGGTCCTTGTCTGTATAGAACTGTCGTTCCGATTTCCCAGCTTGCCTTCTCGGCGGAAAACCCGTAGGCGAATCGTCCTTTCGGGTCTGACGTACGGCGAAAGAGAATGAAAGTCCGCGATGACGCCCGCATGCGCCCCCTCAATGCGGTTGAACGAAAGATCGAGATGCGATAAGAAGTTCGAAACCGAATGCCCTCGCCGCCGCCGAGTGAGACAAGCAATCCGCCGGGACGAAATTGGACCTCCAGCGTCTTTGTACTATCAAGCGTTTGATACGCATGCTGCTCCTCGTTCGTCATCGGGAGCACAACTTGAGAGGCCCACGCAGAGGAGTCGAACCGTGCAGCAGTCGAATCCACAGAGATCCGTGGTTTGCGGAAAAGGGTGTCGGGCAGCGGGACGTTCAGTGCGTAGGATGAAATCGAGGATGTCTGCTCGAACCCGATGGGAGGGAGCGTGATCCCCGGGACACTGATCGTCACACGGGCGGTGATCCGGATGTCGACAGGCATCCAGAATGTTGAATCATACAAGCCAAATTGCTGTTGGTACCGGATTTTGAACTCGCTGACAAACGGAAGACCGAACGCCTCGTTGGGTTGGACGTCGACACCGACCAGCGCGTACGAATCTCCGGCTATCGACAGCGTGCCTGTGAACAGCGGGACCGTGCGGGTATCGGGTCGCATCGCGATGTCGAAAATCTCATGGCCATTGGTTACACGAATTCGAAGAAGTTTGTAGTCGTAGTTGTCAAGCGCATCGTTTGCCGTTGGCCCGACGAAGTCATACCCCAAAAAATGCACCCGGTCTTCATTGAAGTTGAGGATCACCCCCACCGCCGCGAAGTTGAAGGATTCGGGGACGTTTCGCGTCTGGCGCCGCTGAACGATGATCTCCCGGAGAGTGTCTCCGGTGCGCCAGTAGCCGTTGGTCATCGACTCCGTGATGCTGGCAATGGCGGTATCGCGACGGATGATCTGACGCGTGAATGCCTGCATGCTGTAGGACGCAAGCCGGTCGATCCACTGCCGCTTTCTCGCAATCGCTCTTCGAATGATCTCGATGGCGGGATCTTCGGATGAGACAACGACTTCGGGCATGACAATGGCCGACGGTGTCAGCCGGATCTGATATACCACGCCGGCGCTCTGCACTTGCAGCGTGTCCGGGGCATATCCGAGAGAGCTGACGACAATGATCGGTGATCCGGCCGGGACGTCCAGGGCAAAGCGCCCTTCGGCGTTGGCAATCGTTCCGAGGGGAGTGCCGAGGACGCGCACGGTCGCGGCACTCAGCGTCTCTCCCGTTGATGCATCACGCACGAGCCCGCGGACCGGGATGGGCGGCTGCTGAGCATACAGGTGTCCGGTGGTCGCAACAAGGAGGACTCCGGCGGCGACCGTCTGGAGAAATCGCAACATACTGGATCAGGATAGTGTGGGAGGTGAGAAAAGAATGAGGCGGCATCGCCGCCTCAGGAATATACGAAGATTCGAACTGCACTGTTGCGAAATCTGGAGAGCTAGCCGATGTGAAGGCCGCCGCGCAGACGTGAAAAAATCCCATCCTTCTGCTTCTGCGGGGTTGGAGGAACAAATTGGGCCTCCGATACCGCATCGTCTTCCATCCCGGCGAGGCGCGGCGCTCCGGAAGCCTTCCGCCACATTTCCCGTTCGCGGACCGAACGCTCCTGCTCCTTTTGCTGCTTGAGCTGGTCCAGTCGCGAGGTTTGATCTGAGGGATTTGAACCGGATCCGCCGGATGCTAGCCCCCGCTGAAGGATCTGGGTCGTCGTGGGCCGGGATTCGTTCGCCGGCGATGTCAGGGTGCCGCGTTTCTTCATCAGCTCGAAGGCGGGGACGATCACCGATTCCTCCCGCGCGACGTCCTTGCTCAACGGGTCGAGCATGAAGGCTTTCATCAGCGAATCGAACGCGGAGTCGAACGAGCCTCGCTCAAACAGATCGCGCGCCATCGTCGTAAGGTGCTTCACCTGCTGCTGCACCTCATCTTCCGGCAGAAGAATGTGGGCGGGTTGCGGGACCGTCACCTCGTGCTCGACCTGCGGAATCAGCAGCTCGTGTGCAGGCGCATCTTCGTCGCGCGAATCAAGGAGCATCACCCGCTCGAAGATCGCGATGATGTACTCGTTGTCCGGCTCCGTTTTTTGCGCATCTTCGAGAAGAGCCTTTGCACGACCGAGATCTCCTGCGGCGATGTGCTTCTCCGCTTTCTTGATGATCTCTGTCACAGCGCTTGACGCCCGGGCTTGTCTCATGTTCCCCCCTTTTGATTCGCAAGAGAAATATAAAGGGGGATGTGACAAGACGCAAGATGATTGGGGCGGTGACGAAAAATTTAATTCACAGTTACCGGAGATCGATCATCGGTAACTCGCCGACGATGGAGTTCGATCGTCGCATTTTGTATTATTTAATCCATGAAGAATTTCGATTCGCCTGTGGTGGTCATCGGAACGGGTGGGGCCGGGATGCTCGCGGCATTGATTGCCTCCTCACACGGCGCGCGCGTTCTCGTGTTGGAACGCAACCGCAAAGCGGGAATCAAGCTGCTGATCTCCGGCGGAGGGAAGTGCAACGTCACGCACGAAGGTTCCGAAGAAGAAATTCTCTCGGCGTTCCCCGTCCGACAACGACGTTTCCTGAAACCGGCGCTCTATCGTTATTCCCCCGTGCACGTCCGGAAGTTTTTGAACGAGGAGGGGGTTGCGACGTTTGCACGGGAGAACGGGAGAGTGTTTCCGGAAAGCGGAAGAGCGGAAGATGTCGTGCTGTCGTTCGTCCGCGCTCTCCGCCGTGCCGGGACCGAGATCCGTTTCAATGCACGTGTGACCCGGCTTCTCGTCGACGATCGCGGCATCTCGGGAGTCGTCGTTGACGGGACTCCCGTTGAGACGCGAGCGGTACTGGTAGCGACGGGCGGAGTGTCGTATCCCAAAACCGGCACGACCGGCGACGGCATTGCGTGGGCGCGCGACTTCGGCCATACCATCGTCCCGCTCCAACCTGCGCTGGCACCGATCAGCCTTGCGCCCGCTGCGCCTTCCTCTTGGAGGGGAGTTGCGCTGCGGGATGGCGCGCTCGGCGTGTTTTCCGGAGGTCGGCTGGTGCAGCGATGCAGGGGCGATGTTCTCTTCACGCATGAGGGACTCTCCGGGCCTGCCGCGCTGGACTGCAGCAATGCCGCGGCGACGCATGATGATGTGACGCTGTCCTGGGACTTTCTGCCGGAGATGGCGGAAAGGGAAGTGGACACGATGCTCCTCGAACGGGTGGCACGCGAGAGGGGCCGATTCATCCAGTCACATCTGTTCGAGCTCCTGCCGAACAGGATTGTGCCGGAAATTCTCTCTGCCATCGGGGTACCCCCCGAGACCCGGGGACACGTCCTCACCTCTGTGCAGCGAAAGGCGATTGTCCGTATGTTGAAAGGGTGGGTTATCGGAACGGTGAAGGGCGTCAACATCGAACGCGGGGAGGTCACCGCAGGCGGGATTGCCCTCGCGGACATCGATCCGCACACCATGGCGTCCCGGAAAATTCGCGGACTCTTCTTTGCGGGAGAGATCCTGGACATCGACGGGCCGATCGGGGGATACAATCTGCAGGCCGCGTTTTCGATGGGCGCCCTTGCGGGGGATCATCTGATCGCGCATTCCGGGTAGCGGAATTCCGGCCGTCGGCAGCGTGTTCAAGTTTTATGAATCGTCACATCAGGAGAGCTATGCCGTCTCGTCGTTCAGTCCTGGCAACATTGGGTGGTCTTCTGCTGACTCCGCGATCCGGTCTCGCCGGCGACCGCGATCGTCGATCACGTTGGGAGATGATCTTTAATAATGAGAAGATTGAAGCACCGACCATGGCCCCCGACCCGCAATCGTGGAACGATGACACGATCACCGCGGCGTGGCTGGGACATTCTACCGTGCTGATGAATTTCCTCGGCACCTGGCTGATCACCGACCCGGTGTTCTCCGAGCGGATCGGTTTGACCTTCGCAGGGTTGTTCACGCTCGGACCCAAACGTCTGGTGGCCCCCGCATTGCCCGTCGAACGGATTCCCCGGCTGGATGTCATTCTGTTGTCGCACGCGCACATGGACCATCTCGACCTCCCTTCGCTCAAGGAATTTGACGCCAAGACGCCTGTCGTAATGGCGAAGAATACGACAGACGTCATCGGCGGCCTTGACTATGACCGCGTGTATGAACTGGACTGGGGGCAGTGGGCTTCCGTTGCCGGGCTTCGCGTCGAAGCTCTTGAGGTCCGGCATTTCGGCTGGCGTTTCCCGTGGGAGGATGATCGCTCGAGGGGATTCAAGGATGGGAGGAGCTACAATGCGTACCTCATTTCGAAGAACGACCGGCATATCGTCTTCGGCGGGGACACTTCCTACCACGAGTTTTTCCGGCGCGTCAAAGAGAAGAACATTGCCGTCGAAGTGGCGATGATGCCCATCGGCGCGTATGATCCATGGATCCGGAATCACGCGAATCCCGAGCAGTCCGTGGCGATGACGCAGCATATGGGAGCGCCGACGATTTTCCCGATTCACTGGAATACCTTTATTCAAAGTGATGAACCGCGGCACGAGCCCATCGAACGGCTGCGTGCGGCAGCACAGAGCGCGGGCATCGCCGTCGCAGTGGATACCATCGGTCAGACCTGGCAATCGACATGATCAGCAAGAGCGTCGTCGTTATCACCGGTGCATCGTCGGGAATCGGCGCTGCATTGGCGCGTCTTCTGGGCAGCGAAGGCGCACGCCTCATCCTTGGCGCGCGCCGGCGGGAAGAACTCGTTCGGATCGCGGAGGAGATCGATCCGTCGGGAACACGTGTCATCCCTCTTCCTACGGATGTCACAGACGTATCGCAGGCGGAGCGTCTCGTCGAGACTGCGCTGCAGCGGTTCGGGCGGATCGACGTGCTTGTGAACAATGCCGGTCGGGGGCACATGGCCAGCGTGGAAGACACAGAGGATGCTGTCATCCAGAGCATGTTCTCCCTCAACGCGTTTGCGCTGTGGTACACCACGAGGCCGGCCCTGCGTGCGATGCGCAGGCAAGGAAGCGGTCACATTATTACGGTTGCCAGCATGGCGGGGAAGGTCGGATTTCCGTTCAATAGCGCATATGTTGCGGCAAAGTATGCGGCCGTGGGATTTACCCACGCCCTCCGCATGGAATTGCTCGGGACGAACATCCACGCCTCTGTGATTTGCCCGGCGAGCGTGAAGACCGACTGGGCAAGTGTCACCGAAGGGACAGCCATGCTTTCCCTCTTTTCGGAATCGGGTCCGATCATCAAACGCATTGCGGCCGAGGGCCGCGTGCCGCTGCCCAAAATTGAAGGGGTCATCCCCCCGGAGCGCGTTGCACAGGCGGTGCGGGATTGCATTCTCCACCCCGTTCCGGAAGTCTTCACCCACGAAGGGTCAAGAGAGTTTGCCGAGCTGGCTTTCCGCGACCGTGAATCCGCCGAAGCGATGCAGCTGCCGATCGTGGAAGGTGAGCGGGAGGCATACGCGAAAGTCGCGCTGAAGAAGTCGGGCGGGCGTTGAAGCAGTCCGTGGAATTCCCGGTCATCCTTTTGCATCTCCTGCGCCTTCTTTGTAGTTTTGCTTCATGACGAACATCCGTACCGGCACCACACGCATTGCGTTCGTGCATGACTGGCTTACCGGAATGCGGGGAGGCGAAAAATGCCTTGAAGCGTTGTGTGAACTCTATCCGGACGCCCCGATCTACACTCTCCTTCACAATCAGGGGTCGTCCTCCCCGACAATTGAACGCCATCCGATTTACACCTCCTTCATTCAACATCTTCCCTTCGCGCGCGATCGGTATCGGAATTACCTCCCGCTCTTTCCGTATGCGATAGAACAGTTTGATCTTTCGGCCTACGATCTCGTGATCAGCTCGAGTCATTGCGTCGCGAAATCGGTCCACACGCCGGCGCACGCCCTGCACATCTGCTATTGCCATACGCCGATGCGGTATATCTGGAACCAGTATGACGAATACTTCGGCCCCGGGAGGGCCGGTGTGGTGACGCGGATTGCGATGGCGTCGATGGTCGGACGCTTGCGCAGATGGGATGTACGGACGGCAAGTCGCCCCGACTATTATATCGCGAACTCGCACAACGTGAAAGACCGGATCAAAACGATCTATGGACGAGAGGCTGAAGTCATCTATCCTCCGGTCAATGTCGCAGGGGTCGAAGCCTCGCACGGCGATGAAGGATACTATTTGATGGTGACCGCAATGGTTCCGTATAAGCGGGTTGACATCGCCGTAGAGGCATTCAATCGGCTGGGGGAAAGGCTGATCATTGTCGGCAGCGGTCCCGACGCAGCCCGCATGCGCTCCCTGGCAGGTCCGACAATCGAATTCCGCGGGTGGGCTCCGGACGAAGAGGTGGACCGGCTCTATGCCGGATGCAAAGCGGTGATCTTTCCGGGAGAGGAAGACTTTGGGATCGTTCCGGTTGAGGCGATGGCGCACGGGAAACCCGTCATCGCCTTTGCGAAAGGGGGGGCACTTGAAACTGTTCGGGAAGCACCCGGTTCGGCGACGGGTGTACTGTTTTCAGTGCAGTCGTCGGACGCACTAATGAATGCCATTGAGATATCGCTCCGGAGGACGTTCGATCCTGTCACGATTCGGAACCAGGTGCTCGAATTTGACCGTGAAGAATACAAGGCGCGCATGACGCGCTTCATCGAAAGCCGGCTTGCTGAGAATCGCTCGAAACCGGATTGACCTCCCTCAACTGCAAGTGAACAAAGAAGTTATCGCCTCGGTTCGTTGACATTCCACGCCTCTTTCGCTATATTACATATTCAAGTCTGGAAGGAAGCGCATGCCACCGGAAGGCATCCGGCGGAAGAAGAAGCCGCCCCGCCTTTTCGACATCGTCATTGTTCCGGTCGGTGAGGGCGAAAAGACGAAGACCCTTCGCGCGAGCCGGAAGACTCTCGTGTTGCTTGGTGTTGCCGGTTTCTTGACGGCAGTCCTCGCATCACTAGCCGTTCTTGTATTCACTCCCATCGCGATATATCTCCCGATTCCGAACCCTGTGCTCGAAGCTCGCTATGGGAGAGAGCTGACCGATCTTCAGCGAAGGCTAGATTCGCTGGCAGGGGACTTTGAGATTGTAAGAGACTACAACACCCAGGTCCGGAAGGCGCTGGGTGAAGGGTCAACCGGAGATACGACGACCTCTCACGGCTCATCGATTTCGATGGCGGCGGAGGGCGCGTCGCCGAGGTCTGAAGTGCAGTCTGCCGCAATTCCGGAGCCGCCGCCGTCCCGACAGGAAGCGCCGACGCTCGACGAATCAAGCGAAGGGCTGGATCTTTCGGGGGAGGGTGCGTACGCAAATGTCGTAACATCGACCGATGCCGGGCGCGGCACATTTCCCCTGATGACGCCGGTCGATGGGATCGTCTCGCAGGGATTCGAACCGGCGCAGAGTCACTATGGCGTGGATTTTGCAGGCAAACGCGGCACGCCGATCTATGCTGCCGCTGACGGTCATGTCGTCTTCTCGGGCTGGACGTATGACGACGGAAACATGATCATCCTTGCGCACGACGGCGGGTATATGACGGTGTACAAACATAACCAGACAGTATTGACGACGGTACAGTCCTTCGTTCGACGAGGAGAGCCGATCGCCCTTTTGGGGGCGTCCGGCCGGACGAGTGCAGGGCCGCACCTGCATTTTGAGGTGTGGAAGAACGGCACGCCGCGCGATCCGAACGAATACCTTCTTGTTCAAGACAAAACTCAATAGAAATTAACCCATCGAAGGGAGGGGCATGGCTGACAAGCAAATCAATGGTGTGTTGAGTCTGATTGGCTCCGGCACGGTGTTCGAAGGGAAGATCGTTACCGATGGGAGTGTGCGAATCGATGGTCGGCTCATCGGGGATGTCACTTCGAAGGCAAACGTGACTGTTGGTGCAACGGGCTCAGTCGAAGGGACGATCCACGGCGCGAATATTTCCCTTGCCGGCAAAGTAAAAGGCACGGTCGCGGCGTCGGAAAAACTTGTCCTCGAAGCAAAATCCCAGATGCGGGGAGATGTTCGCGCCCAGCGGCTCGTTGTCGACGAAGGCGCGATGTTCGACGGCAACTGCGCGATGTCGGGTTCGCCCGAACGGCCGGGGCCGAAACCGCAGTAACGTTCCCGATCACCACGGGTGGTGATCAAGGAGGGAGTGACCGTGAGTCCAGAACAACCCGAACGTCGGCTTGGTCCGAGTGTTGGCCCGCTCATGACGCAGGGGATTCAGCTCGCGCTCGCGGTCGTCGTACTGTTCTTTCTCGGACGGTGGCTCGACAGTCTTTGGGGGACGTCCCCCTGGCTGATGCTGGCGGGGATTCTCATCGGAATAGTCGGAGGTCTCATCAAGTTCTTCCGGACGGCGATGGAGGTCGGACGGGAAGAAGATGCCAGGGACAAGCTGCCGCCGCGAGCATGAAGATCGATACACGATTTCCCCTGCAGGTGGGGACAACACTGGCCCTTGCCGCCGCCATAGGTGGCTACCCGCTTGTCCGGTATGGATCCGGTGAAGTCATCACCGGCGTGATCCTCGGAGCGGTCCTCAGCACGGTCAACGTTCTTCTCGGGTACGTCGCAATCGAGGTTTCGTTTGAGAAGTCGTACACGGTGTTCGTCAGGACGGTCATCGGGGGGATGGGTGTGCGGTTGGTGCTCATGCTCGGGTTGCTCGCGCTGCTGGTGAGCGTTTTCCAGGTGCATGCGCTTGCATTGACGTTTTCGTTACTTGGATTCTACATCGTGTATCTCTTTTTGGAAGTGCTCTTCATTCAGCGAAAGGTAACGTTGAAGAACGCGAACGATCCCGGGCGTCACACACCATGAATGAGCATCACGATACCTCCGCGACCGCACCTGTGACCGGCGCGTCCTCAGCGGAGGCCGCGCCCGCAGCGGCTCATACCGCCGAGGAATCTCAGGGGAAGGGGAACATCTTCGCCGAGCTCCTTCATCATACGCAGGACGCGCACGAGATCGAATTCCCCGGCGGGCATCTGACCCTTCCGTATATCCTGCTGGACAGCGACGGGATGCACGTCTATCGCTCCGGAGAGAGTCTGCAGGAGTCCGAACTGTACACGCTGACGGAGAAGGAGGCCCCTCTCCGCGCCGACACGCACGCTGCACCTCTCCTGGATCTTTCGCTTACCAAACATATCGTTTTCATGTGGGTCGCTGCGGTGATTTTGATCCTCGTGGCAGTCCGCGCCGCCCGCCGTAACACGAAGAAGATCGTCGCAACCGGCGTCGGAAATCTGATGGAGGTGTTCGTCATCTTCATCCGCGACGAAATCATCATTCCGAACATGGGTGCTGCGGGACTCCGGTATCTCCCGTACCTCCTGACAACGTTCTTTTTTATCCTCGTGATGAACCTCCTGGGATTGATCCCGTACGGGTCCACCGCGACCGGAAACGTCAATGTCACGGCTGGCCTCGCCATCATTGCCTTCTTCGTCATTCAGATTTCTGCGATCCGCGCCCAGGGGATCGGACACTATCTCGCACATCTCACCGGCGGCGTCCATTGGACGTTGTGGCCAATCATGATCCCGATTGAAATCCTCGGGCTGTTTACCAAACCGTTTGCGCTCTGCATCCGTCTGTTCGCCAACATGACAGGCGGCCATATCGTGATTGTGTCTTTGATCGGATTGATTTTCATCTTCCAGTCGTACGTCATCGCCGTCGCGCCGGTCGGATTTGTCGTCGGCATCATGTTCCTGGAGCTGTTCGTGGCGTTCCTCCAGGCCTACATCTTTACGATGCTGACGTCATTGTTCATGGGTCTCGGTATGCAGGCCGAGTCGCATGAATCGGGCGGGTCCGCGCACTGATCTCAGTTCAACCCTAACTAGTACACGAAGGAGAATTCCCATGGATCCCAAAGGACTCAGTTACCTCGCGGCAGGCATCGGTGCGGGTATTACGGTCATCGGCGGCGGCCTGGGCATCGGCAAACTTGCCGCTGCTGCGATGGAGGCGAGCGGTCGTCAACCGGAAGTCGCGGGTCAGGTGCGGACCAGCATGCTGATCGCCGCGGCGCTGATCGAAGGGGCGACGTTCTTCGGCCTCGCGATCTGCATCATCCTGGCCACACGATAACTATCCCGGGGAGCACCCATGCTGGAGATCAATCCGGGCCTGATTGTCTGGACGGTCGTCACGTTCCTCATTGTCCTGCTGATTCTGCGCGGGACCGCGTGGAAACCGATCGTGCAGGCGCTGAAGGACAGGGAAGACAAAATCCGCTCCACGCTGGAAGAGGCGGAGAAAGCACGCATTGAAGCGCAACGGATCCTGAACGAGAACCGGCAGGTCCTCCTCGAGGCCGAAGCCCAGTCCGCGAAGATTATTCGTGAGGGGCGGGACATGGGTGAGCGGCTCAAGGGCGAAATTCTCGACAAGGCGCAGATGACCTCACGCCAGATGGTGGACCAGGCGAAAGACGAGATCCGCCGCGAAAAAGACGCCGCCCTGGTGCAGCTGCGCAGCGAGGTCTCCGATCTGGCGATCGCCGCTGCCGGCAAGCTCCTCGATGCGAATCTCGATAACGCACAGCAACGTCGGCTTGTCGATAAGGCAATCCAGGAACTCTCGGAAAAAGCCTGACCCATGAAGAACCCTCGCGTCGCACGGCGCTATGCCAATGCGTTGATGTCGGTGGCCGAAGAGCAAAAGTCCGTGGACAGTGTTGCCGCCGATGCCGCATTGATAGGAAAGATCCTCGCCTCCTCACGGGAGCTGCGTCTTCTTCTCGCCAGCCCGGTGATCTCCGATGTCAAGAAGGCATCGGTGATGAAGGCGCTCTTCGGCGGGAAGATCAATGTCGTGTCGTCGAAATTCATTGACCTTCTCATTCGGAAACACCGTGAGGGCATCCTCCAGGAAGTCATCGACCAGTATCTCACCCTCCGTGATGAGCTCCGCGGGATCATGACGGTCGACGTGACGAGCGTGACTCCTCTGGACCGGTCGCAGGAAGAATCGCTCGCGCGCCAGCTCGGGAAACGCACCGGGAAAACTGTCAAGCTCCATATGAAGGAAGACGCTGCGATCCGGGGAGGGCTGATTGTGAAGATCGGCGACACCGTCCTCGATGCAAGCGTGCGACGACAGCTGGAACGGCTGAGAGATCGGTTTGCGGGAACCGTGCGGGCCTCCACTCTTTAATATCAAGGAATGCATATGGCTGACGTTCGACCAGAAGAAGTGTCCGCAATCCTCCGGAAGCAGCTCGCAGGATTCGAGAAAGAAGCCGACATGTACGACGTCGGCACCGTGCTCCAGATTGGTGACGGTGTGGCGCGCATCTACGGCCTTTCGAAGGCGCTCATGAGCGAGCTCATCGAATTCCCGCATGGAGTCTTCGGCATGGTCCTGAACCTCGAAGAAGACAATGTGGGATGCATCCTGTTCGGCGAATCGTTCGAGATCAAGGAGGGGGACACCGTGAAGCGGACCGGACGCGTCGCATCGATGCCGGTCGGCGAGGCGATGCTCGGACGGGTGATCAACGCGCTCGGACAACCTCTGGACGGACGCGGCCCGATCGAGAACGAAACCTACATGCCGATTGAACGGAAAGCGCTCGGTGTCATCCAGCGCCAGCCTGTGAAAGAGCCGCTGCAGACCGGCATCAAGGCCGTGGACGGCATGATCCCGATCGGACGCGGTCAGCGCGAGCTGATCATCGGCGACCGGCAGACCGGGAAGACGGCGATCGCCACCGACGCGATCATCAATCAGAAATTCACGCATACGAAAGAGGCGCAGAAGCTCGGGATCAAGCCGGTCTTCTGCATCTACGTCGCCATCGGGCAAAAGAGCTCCACCGTTGCACAGGTGGTCGACAAACTCAAATCCGAAGGCGCGATGGACTACACAACGGTCATCGCCGCGACAGCGAGCGATCCGAGTCCGATGCAGTACATCTCTCCCTACTCCGGGGCGACGCTCGGTGAATACTTCCGTGACAAAGGACGCCACGCACTCGTCGTGTACGACGATCTCACCCGGCAGGCGCAGTCATACCGGCAGATTTCACTTCTGTTGCGCCGGCCGCCGGGACGCGAAGCGTATCCTGGTGACGTGTTCTATCTTCATTCGCGCCTGCTCGAACGGGCTTCGAAACTGAGCGATGAGCTCGGCGGCGGGAGTCTGACGGCCTTCCCCGTCATCGAGACGCAGGCCAGCGACGTTTCAGCGTACATTCCGACCAACGTCATTTCGATCACCGACGGACAGATCTACCTTGAACCGAACATGTTCAATGCGGGGATTCGACCCGCGATCAACGTTGGGATCTCAGTCTCCCGTGTTGGCGGAAGCGCGCAGACAAAGGCCATGCGGAAAGTGGCGGGGCGGCTTCGCATCGACCTTGCGCAATACCGCGAGCTCGAGGCGTTTTCGAAGTTTGGATCGGACCTGGACAAATCGACACAGGCGCAGCTCAAGCGGGGCGCCGCGCTCGTCGAACTTCTGAAGCAAGGACAGTACGTCCCGATGACCATGGAGAAACAGGTGGTGAGCATTTTCGCGGGGACGAACGGGTACCTGGACGACATCCCGATCGAGCACATCCAGCGGTTCGAACGCGAGTTTCTCGAGTACGTGGAACTCAAGCACCCGGAGATCTTTCAGACCATCGCCGAAGCGAAGGATCTCAGCGATCAGACAACGGCGACGCTGAAGAGCATTATCGAGACGTTCAAAACAACCTTTGCCGCCTCGTTTGCAGCACCTGTTGCAGCATCGTGATGCGTTGAACTATTCCGACTGAGCAGCCATGCCAACACTCCGCGAAGTCCGCGGGCGCATCACCGGCGTCAAGAAGACACAGAAGATCACGCGTGCGATGAAGATGGTCGCAGCCGCGAAGCTGCGGCGTGCGCAGACGGCCGTCATTACTGCGCGGCCATATGCCGCGGCGATGCAGGGACTCTTCGGCCATCTTGCGTCCGTCGTCGGTCCCGAGGCGGACATGCTGCTTGTCGCGCGGCCGGTGGAGAAGGTCACGCTGGTCATCGTCACCTCCGACCGCGGCCTCTGCGGCGCGTTCAACACGAACATCATCAAGACGGCGCAGGCGCGCATTGCGGGCGAGTATGCGTCATACCACAACCGCGGAAAGCTTCGCCTTGTGTGTGTCGGGAAAAAGGGGAACGATTTTTTTAAGAAGCACGGTTATCCCATTGCGCAAGCGTATCCCGGCGCGTTCGGGCGGCTTGAGTTTCGAACGGCGCAGAATGTTACCGGACTCGTGGTGGAGATGTTTCGGAAGGGGGAGACGGACATCGTAGAGGTGATCTACAACGAATTCAAGAATGCCGCACAGCAGAAGATCGTCGTGGATCAAATTCTTCCATTGCGTGCGGAAAAGCCGCAGGAAGGGACAAAGAGCAGGCCACCGGAGTATATCTACGAGCCCGACGTGCATTCCATCCTGAGCGCGTTGATCCCTCGCTTCCTCGATTTCCGCATTTGGCGTGTCCTGCTCGAGTCGAACGCCGCCCAGGAAGGCGCTCGCATGACGGCGATGGACAACGCGACGGAAAATGCCAATGAGCTGATTAGCACGTTACAGCTGCAATACAACAAGGCTCGACAGGCGTCGATCACGAAAGAGTTGCTGGAGATTGTCGGTGGGGCGGAGGCGCTGGAGAACGGCTAGCTGGATTCCGGCTAGGAGTATGACGTAGGCAGTAGGAAGTAGGAAGAAATCGGCGCGAATCTGGCGCCGCTTTTTTGTTTCCCAAGGTCTCAAGAAGAAACCATGGTAGCCCAGGCAACCACGTTTTGAGATCCCTGCAACCCTCGGTCGCTACCGCAGAAGACAAAGCTTGCGCACCACCACAAACGACCCCGCCTGCAATTTGCAGAAGTAGACCCCGCTTGCCAATCTGGTGCCGTCGAACGTCGTCCGATACGTTCCCGGCGATTGGCGTGCGTTGACAAGCTCCGCCACCTGTCTTCCGAGAACATCATACACCCCAATGCGCACTTCGCTGACCCCTGACCCCTGTCCCCTCGTCCCTGCGATAGTGTATTGAATGATCGTGCGGGGATTAAACGGATTGGGATAATTCTGCTCCAGGCGGTACTCCTGTGGGTCGAGCGCTGCTGTACTCTTGACACCGTTTGTCCCGCTTGCTGTCGTGAAAATGTTCCATCCGACGTTGTTGTCCAAATGCACTTCGTTAATTAGTCCGCCGCCGTCAAGCACTCCGTAGATCCGTCCGAAGGACCCGATCGTGGAAGGAAGGACCCAGGACATGCTCACGGTGTCATATCCGCGCGCCGGGATGGCAAGATGGGTGTAGACCTCGGTGGTGCTGTGCGGATCGGCGATCAACACTCCACCACTGTCAGGATTGCCGATATAAAACCGGACTCCCACCGGTTGCGGCGTGGGGACCAGACTGAAATTGTGCACAAAGGCGCGGATTGTGACCGTCGCCCCCGGAAGGGCATTCGTCGGAGTAACGATAATATCTTTCGTCTGTCGTCGCTTCTCCGGGTCTTCCAGCGGAAAACCTTTTTCCGGATCCAGGCGCCAGGGGAGGATGAATGCCGGATCCGATTTGCTCCCGTATCGGACCTGCCACCAGGTCGGTGTGCCACCGGGCGCGGCAACTTCCGGCTGGACTGCGTAGTCGACCACCAATGCTCCGTTGGTTCCCCAGTAGGCATACGGGAGAACGTTATATCCCACCTCTCCGACGCTGTAGTCGAGCGCATCCAGGTGAACGGAAATCGACAGGCCGCTCGAGACATCGGTCCTCTGCGTGTTGATGACTCCATGGTTGTAATGCCCGTTGAGCTCGATCCCGCTCCCCCAGGCATCGACGGACGCACCCCATTCATCGGAAGTCTCAAATGATGTTTCCGCTCCCTGACTTGAGAAATCCGTAAACTTCAGGGACCAGTCGTACGACGAATTGTTGTCCAGACCTTTCCGATCGGAAGTCAGCCATTTGACGGCTCCCCCCACGGCGGGGTTGTCAGAGATCGACGCGTATTCTTTGTATGAAAGAATATTGCCGACTTCGTGGTTCGGGATGTACGAATAGCCGCTCCAGCTCTTGCTCGGAAACCAGCGGTTCTCGACCAGCTTCGGTTCTACGACAAGGAAATCTCCGTCGTGGGTGCCATTCATCAGAATGGGGTATTCCCAAAGATCGTAGTCGAGCACGGTCGCGTAAATCTTGTCGTCCACGAGCGCCTCGGCCGTCTCCGTGATAGAAATCGATGTCGAAGAGCCCGACGACTTTGAAAACTTCTCCCCGACGGTCTCGGAAAAATGGGCGCTGACCTTGACCCCCCAGAAGTCGTATCCCAGAGTCGCCTTAAACGAGTATCCCCAGTCGTTGTTGATCTTCACGTCGACGGCCTTGGTGTCTTCGGATATGGTCGTGTAGGAAGCGGTGAACTTTCCGTTATTCGGGTAGCAATTCGCAACGTCGAACGACGAATCATTGAACGCGTCGAAATGAATCGGCGGCGCGTTGAGAATAATCAGCGGTTGAAGAATCTGCGTGAGGTGAAATTTCTTTGGGTTGCCGAGGCGGAGGTCGCCGTCGAGATCGGCGTGGGCCAGAATCCGGGGAAGGGTGCCCGTTCCACGAAGCGGGCCCAACGTCACGCCGCCGCCCGCCGGTTCCAGGGCATAGACGGAAGCAGAGTAACCGGAATGATAGTCTCCCGACGCAATCGCCTCGGCTCCCGTTGAATCCGCGCGGAAATCCCCCATTGCGCTCACGAGCGAGGTCAGGCTTGCATCAAATGCCATGACGACGGAGCAGGTGTGGTCGCTCCGGACACGATAGAGCTTGTCGAACTTGCCGGCAAGGATTGAACAATTGATTTCCAGCAAACCGTCGCCGTCGATGTCTAAGACGGAGGGTGAAGGATACTCCAACATCCAAATATTTTCGACATTCTTGTAGGCGCAGAATTCCTGATAGGTCACCAGGGTATCAAGTCCGCCCTTTGTGCCGAGCGTTGCGATGTGGATGCTGAGCGTGTCGAGGTTATTCTCCGGACTCGATAGCTGGAACTGGACAAGCGCATCGTCGTGGCTGGTGGTGGCGATGCGGCCGGCGACCGCGTGGACGTTGCTCGCTTCGTACAGGGTGTCGCTGGAGACGAAGATCGTATCCGTGCTTCGGAGAGAAAACTTCGGGACGGACGGATCGTAGGAATAAACGCATCCCACGATTGCACGACCCGACGGCGCATGGGGGACGCGGCCGACGAGAAGGATCTCGTCCCGGCCATCACCGTCAAAATCCCCGGCGGCGAAATCGAAGTATCCACCCTGCAAGATTTGTTCGGCGGTGGCAAGTTCCTTTGGAGGAACCGGGAGAGCGAAGTCGGCGATGGATGCTTTGGGTGTCAGTGTCAAAGAATCGCCGACATCATACAGCGTAAGGTTGACATGCAGGTCGTCCGTCCCCACGCGTGCCCAATACCCCACGACGATTTCCTTCAGCGAATCGCTGTCGAAGTTGCCGGTCACAATGCGGGATTCAAAGAGCCGACTTTTTGGACCGCCCAAAAACGGTTGGGGAGAGGTCTGGATGATATGTGTTGTCCGCGACCATTGTGCGGCGGAGGGGTTGGAGAGCGACGCAGCCATCGGCTTCAGCAGCCCGAGCCCCAGACTATCTCCTTGATTGGAGATCCACAGCCCCGCAATCTCGGGGAGCGGGTCGTTGTCGAAATTCCCGGTTGCTCCATCGAGGAGACCGCTCGAGGTGAAAAAGTCCGGCCTATAGCCCAGGACGGTGATGATGGTATCGTGTGGTGCATATTCCAGCGCTTTGAAGTACTTCGAAATCGTCAGGACATCGCCGGACTGAGCGCCGATGATTTCTTCCCGTCCCCCGTTGGAAATCACGTTGACGCTGTCCGGGAGAGGGCTGGTTTGTGCGATAAGAATTGCAGGGGCGAAGAGCGATAGAGCGAAGGCGAGAGCAGGGCGCTGGAGATTCATGCCGGGATGTCCCTTGAATGAGTGCGATGCGAGACGTCGTTGCGCCCCTCTCTTCCAAAGGACTGAAGCGGCCGACAGCAAATTGCCTGCAGCACTCATCGCACAGAGGGGAACGAGGGCAATATAGCCGATGAACGTTCGATAGTCAAACATCTATGGTACGGGAGGGCAAGTCGTAGTGAAGAGGATCGTAGTGAGAGTGCGACCTACGACGTAAGGTGAAACCGATGAATGGAATGCGCCGTTTCTCATTCGGAAAAACGGTTTTTCAAATCCGCACGTCTCAAAGCCTCGGAGTCCCCCGGCCCACCTGTTGCGAATCTGCAGGACCCGAACTACATTATGCGAAAGCAGGGACGAGTGGTCAGGGACTAGCGGTCGATGAAGTCCGGGCGGTGGAATGTTTTTGTTCAACGAGGACAGCCATGCGAACCTCGATATGTTGTGCGGTCATTTTGATGGTGCTCTGCGGATGCGCCGATACAGGCACAGTAGAGCCGGAGCCGCCATTGGCGCAGGCGTTCGCGATTCATTTGCAATCGGGGTACGCCCACACCCCAGTCATCGTATCCATTGACCACGCACGGGTGTTTCAGGATACGGTGAGCACCGGGTATGTCCTCGCTTTCGCGGCAATAATCCCCGTCAGCGTAACCCAAGGCATGCACTCTCTCACCGTAACTGTCCCGGATACTGTGTCGAAGGATACGACGTTTACAATTGTCGACACACTTTTCGTCGCGGTCCAATACAGCTCTTCAGCCCGCAGCCTCGAATACCACCTCCAGCGGAAGCCGTTCTACTACCGTTGATACTTCTCCCTGCATGCGCATGAACACGAGGGAATACCATGTCCACTCCACTGCACACTCTGCGGAGAGAAGCGTTCGAGATTAGTGCTATTTTGGCCGACCGCGGTGGCACTTATCTTGCGCTGGACATGTAACAACGGTCGGAGGCAACGATGAAACGGTCCTACCTGTTCGTTCCGCTCCTGCTTCTCGCTGGAACCCTCTCGGGGTGTCTGGAAAATCCGATATGGGACGATGATTCCTACTACGAGCCGCCCCCGCCAGGTCCGCCGAGTGTCTCTGGAAGCGTAGCAATGACATCAGCCTTCTTCCTGAGCGGCCGTGGTGGGACGATGACGGTCTCGTTGAGAGCGAGCAACGCGGATGGCGTTGAGACTGCGTACGATGTTCAGGGAGAGATTTATGTGGACGATGGTCCGAACGAAATCGGCAACACGAGCGTCTATCTTGGCAGTCTCGATGCTCGTCAGTGGACGGAGACATCTGTGGACATTTCACTCAACCAGCCCAACTACCCAAGCTCGGCGACGAAGTTAACACTCGTGCTCACGTGGTGGGACCAGTACGACAACATGTACCAGAGCCAGGTCACAGGATACACGCTTTTCAAGTCGCCGGCGTAGAGGAGGGGAAGGTGCGAGGAGGACGTAGGACGTAGGACGTAGGACGTAGGAAGAAAAAAGATTCGATGAGCTGCGAGATTAGTAGAAAAGAACCTTCTTCTCTGTCGCATCATTGACTATCCTCTGGCTCCGATCTATATTCTGCTGTTCACAAGTTCGCACCGTGTTTTCTTTTTCGCCTGCCTCAACAAGTGGAATCGTTCATTTCCCCGCCTGCAACTCCCGATTCCCTTTTGGAGTCTAAAGAGAGAGGTCCTCGAAACACGATCGGATGCCTAACGAAACTGCGCCCGTCGTGAACAGGAACTGCGAAAGGGAATTCATCATGAAACCTGCCTCACGATCGCTCGTCATCATATGCATGCTTGGTTGTCTCTGGCCGCTTGTACCCGCCGATGGATCAGCGTGCACTCTCGTCAAAATGACGGTCAAGGGAAGAACCGTCGTCGGCAACAATGAGGACTTCTCCAACCCCGACACGAGAATCTGGTTCGAACCGGGGACTGGCGCCCAGTTCGGAGCGGTCTATGTCGGATACAACAGCCTGATGCCCGAAGGAGGGGTCAACGAAGCGGGACTGATGTTCGACGCCTTTGGAATGCCTAATAAGCCTCTGCGGGACACGTCAGGCAAGGCCCCCGTGTTCGAGCTTGACCTGAAGAGGACGATCATGAAGGAATGCTCGACGGTCGGGCAAGTGAAGGCATTGATCGAAAAGTATAATCTGTATTTCTGGTCCCACGCGGTGTGGGTCTTCGTCGACAGGGCGGGCGACTATCTTGTCGTTGACGGCGATTCGAGAACGCTCGGGAACAATCGTTATTTTGTCCAGACAAACTTCCGTCAGTCTGAACTCCGAGAGGACAAGGAGATCACCTGTCAGCGCTACCTGAAGGCCATGTCGCTGCTGAAGAACCGCTGTCAAGCAACCACGGAGTATTGCACGACGCTGATGGACTCCGTCCACCAGCAGAGTACGCTGTACACGACCATCTATGATTTGGATGCTGGGACGATCGACCTCTTCCATCTTCACAACTATGCCCACGTCGTACATTTTTCCATCAGAGAAGAATTGAAAAAGGGGAATCGGGTCCTGCGGATCCCGGACCTTTTTCCTGACGTCATCAACCCCGCTTACAAGGGGATGCTCAACCTGAAAGCGGGTTTCGACTCTCTGGCGTTCCTCTTCACGGCGAGGGATTCAGCACGAAGGACCGCGCTGATCAGCGACTTGATGGAGCACGACTACATGATCCACGTTCTGGGGAACTATGGCTACGAGCTCTTGCGTGAAGGCGACATCCGGAAAGCGATAGGGATATTCACGCTGCTCAAAGAGATGTATCCAACGATGCCGCACGGGTACGATTTTCTCGGCGAAGCGTACATGGAGAACAAGGAGTATGCCATGGCACTGGCGAACTATGAGAGCTCGGTCGCGATCTATCCGGCCAATGTCAACGGAAGGCAAAGGATTGCGGTGTTGAAGGCGTTGATGGAGCAGGAGAAATGAAGCCTCTCTCAACCGGCACTTCAATGAAACGACTGCTATGCCTGTTTCTTCTCAGCGGGCTCAGCTTTGACGCTGGCGTCTGTCAGCGTGAGCCCGGCCATAACTGCTTCACCATTCTCGTCGGCAAGAAGGCTTCTGCAGACGGCTCGGTTTTCGTCGCGCACAACGAGGACGATCTCAACGACCACAACTTTGTCGATCTCCACAAGGTCCCGCGGATACATCATCCGGCAGGAGAAAAACAGGTCTTCCTGGGGAAGACCGATTCGATCGATGAAGTCGGAGAGACGTTCGCGTATTTCTGGATCACCGGGTCAAAATACGCTGAAGAACAGTACGTAAACGAATGGGGTGTGGCCATCACCTCAAACAGCAGTCAGTCGCGAGTACTGAACGGCAACGGCAGAATCGATCATAACCTGCGGCGGCTGGTCATCGAACGGTCGCGGACTGCACGAGAAGCGGTGCATATTGCCGGAGAGATCGTGGAGAAGTACGGCTACGCGAGCTCCGGGAGAGTCTATTCCATTGCGGATCCCCAGGAGGCCTGGGTATTTGAAGTCGCCAACGGCAAGCACTGGGTCGCACGCCGCGTCCCCGATGATGAAGTCGCGATCGTTCCGAACTATTATGTGATCGACGATCTTCATCCTGCAGACACGACGCAGTACCTCGCAGCGCCCGACCTCATCGCGTACGCCTCGCAGCAAGGGTGGTACGATCCGCAGAGGGATACCTCATTCAACTTCCGGAAGATCTACGGTCATACGAACCGTCTCGACGCGACCTGGAACATTGCACGCAAGTGGGTGATTCTCAATCAGTTTTCGCCACAACAGTACGCATACAATGCCGATTTTCCATTTTCGATCAAGCCGAGAACGAAGATCGACATGCAAATGCTCATCGATGCGTTGGCGAACCATTACGAGAAGACGGTGTTTGCGGAGGGTTCCTTGACCGACCGCGGAGCGCCGCACCGTCGAAGCGGACTGGGCGTCAAGGACACGATGACGGTCTGCAACGTCTATAATGATTACGCCTGCATCACGCAACTGCGAAGCTGGCTTCCGCCCGGGATCGGGAACGTCCTCTGGATCGCACCACGCTATCCATGTCTTCAGCCGTTCATTCCGTGGTATTACGGCATGGACACAATATCGCCGGACTACGAAAAGGCCACGTATCAAGAAGCGCTTGAGAACTTCAACAACAAGAACCGGGACTACATCCATTTGTATCCCGGTCACGCCTGCTGGGTCTTTGACGACTTCGCCAACAAAGCGGATAGCTGCACTAGCAAAGAGCGGGAATCACTTCACGAATGGAAGAAGAGCTTTCAGGCAGATGTCATGAGGATGGTCAACACGAAAGAACCTGAAATCCTCCGCCTCTACGCGTCGGATCCCGAGAGAGCGTTGCAGAAGTTGACCGCATTGAGCAATGGTTTTGCGGAGAAAGCTCTGAAAGAAACGAAGGGAAACTCTTGCGCCTGTCAAAAGGTCGTGAAAAATAGGACCTAGGATACAAGAAGAAAGCGTGGCGGCGGTTCGGCTGGCCGATCCCGATGCGCGACCTCAAAAGGGCGAGTGTGGCGGTCACACCGCATTCGACATGCAAGGCATGTGAACGGCAACCATGGCCCTCAAGAAGCTACCATTCAAGCGATTGCAGAAACTCATTGGGAGGCATCTTTCGACGAAGGAGGACGCGCCGACACTAATCGTCATTGACGAATTGTCCAGCGCAAAGAAGCGCGGCTATCTGACGAAGCCCGAACTTGTGAAAGTATGCCGGTGGAAATCCGCTCGAGCGATCAAGCATATCAGACGCAACAGGGCCGAGACGATTCAAAACGTGACACGTGCAGCCTTCAGGACTCGAAGCGAGGGTAAGAAGATTGCTCTCCTGACAAGTCTTCATGGCGTCAGCGTGCCAATGGCGTCCGCACTCCTTATGCTGACGAATCCATCCCGGTATGGCGTGATCGACATTCGTGTTTGGCAACTACTTTATGAAATGGGTACAGTCGCGACGAACGCTGTTCAATGTCCACGCCCTCTATCAAAAGGGGACATTATACAAACGCTGACGCCTGTGCAGCGAAGTTGGGTGAGATGGGGCTGAAAGGGGACCTTCGCCAGCTGTGCACCCGAAGAAACAGGAATAATCAACGAATATTGCACCTGCTTGACTGGGCAAAATGAAATCACTATTATCAAAAGAGACAGCAGGAGCCATTGCCTGGGTGTGAAGGGAAGGAGCATTCTCGCCGTCATACTCCCCCACGCTCATTGAAATGAAGCCCGTTCATCACCCGATGGATGGGCTTTTTTGTTTCCTGGGAAGCTCGCTATGTACGCTACCATCAACGCGACACGTCAATTCCGAGATTCGATTCGTCGGATCAGCTTTGCATTCGTCACGCTCATCCTTTGCGCGGGTGTTTCCAGAGCGCAACATTGGACCTTTGCGAACCCCATCCCGACATCATCGATACTGACGCGGGCCATCGCCCTCGAACCGGGCGTGTTCGTCGCCGGAGGAGACAATGGGACAGTAGCCATGTCCACCGACGCCGGCGTGACATGGAGCAGCAGAATCATCGATCTGCGCGACTACCCGACGAAGCTTGTCTTCGCGGAAGGACGAACCCTTTGGTCTGTCAGTGCGTCCAATTCTGTTGCCAGGTCAGAAGATCGTGGCATGACATGGAAGGTCCTCTTTGCCGATCCGATGATACCGGCGTTGTACGATGCATATTTCCAGGACTCACAGCACGGCATGCTCCTCGCAGAGCGCACAGTTATCAACGGAATATCTATCTCACTTCGTCCAATGATCATGCGTACCTCCGACGGAGGGAACAACTGGACAACCGATTTCACATCAATGGGGTACTTACGGCACCTGGACTTCGTGGATCCTCTCCACGGATATTTGGTGGCAGATGGGCTCTGGCGGACGAATGATGGAGGGGTCACGTGGCAAAAGATCCCAACAATGCCGAACGGAGGCATAAGTGATGTGAAGTTCTTCGATCTGGCGCACGGAATCAGCTGGTGTGGCGCAGATAATCGTACGCGCATGTCGATCACTGCAGATTCGGGCTTCACCTGGACGGCGCTTCTGGACACAGCTGTGACAGTGTCATCCGCCTCCATCGTGAATGACAAAGAATTCTGGATCAATACCTACTGGGCCCTCTTGCGGACCACGGATCAAGGGAAGTCATGGGCGACAGTGTTCACGGCCTCCGGCGGCCAGATCTATGACTTTACATCCGATGGGTCCACGCTGATTGTCCTCTGCTCGGGAGGAGCAATATGGCGAAGCGTCGACAACGGAGAGACGTGGAATTGCGTAACCACCGGCTCAAGAGCGAGGGTGCGAGCAATGACATTCGTGGACTCGACCGGTTGGGCGGTCGGAGACCTCTCTCCCTCGGCATCGGCGATCCTTCGCTCCACGGATCGGGGAAAGCACTGGGAAATGCGTTTGGGCCCAATTGGCTCACCGTTGTACAGCGTTGCATTTCCAAGCGACTCCGTGGGATGGCTTGGCGGCGGCTACGGGATGCTCCTGAAGACCACCGATCACGGGGAGTCATGGGGGCCGGTCGATGTCAGCGTCTTCGGGGCAATCCACCAGATTCAATTCCTTGACGAGCACCATGGATGGTTGGTGAGTAGTGACGGCGGGATTCTTTGGACGGAGAACGGCGGTGAATCGTGGCAGGCCGCGGTTGTGAATGCTGCGACGGCGGAGTTGAACGATATCCAGATGACGGATCTCCGTCAAGGGTTTGCGGTCGGAGTTGCGAATACACTCCTCCGAACGAGAGACGGAGGAAAAACATGGGAGAACAGGGGGATCACGGTTTCGTATGATTACTTTGGCGTGCGGTTCCTCGATTCGCTGAAGGGTTTTGCTGCCGGCTCCGGCGGACACGTTGTCAGAACAAGCGATGGGGGGGATTCCTGGTACATTCTAAATTTCAACACCCCGACGCTTCGCTCCATCGCGTTTGCGGGACGCGACACGGGATTTGTGGTCGGCGATGCGGGGACGCTGCTCATGACACCCGATGGCGGGATTTCCTGGAGCACGCCCTCCAGCGGAACTTCCGGCAACCTATACTCCGCAGCCGCCTTCTCCACTGTGGGGGTTTGGATTGCAGGGGAGAACGGCACTATTCTTCATTGGGTCGAAGATGAAGACCCGTCGATCACCCCTACACGTGTTCGCCCCTCTTCTCCGGCGGCACGTGAATATTCTCTTCAGCAGAATTATCCCAACCCGTTCAATCCGACGACGATGATCACCTGTCAATTGCCCATCGCCTGTGACGTGGATCTGTCCGTGTATGACGTTCTTGGGAGAACTGTCGCGATACTTGCCCATGGTCATTATCTTGCCGGGAGTCACTCATTTCGGTTCGGATCCCCGAATCTCTCGAGCGGGGTCTACTACTATAGACTGAGGGCGGGAACCTATGTAGCTACGAAGGCGATGGTCCTGGTGCATTGAGCGACGACGGGCTGATATCCCGGCGTGACTGCATTAACAAGAGAATACTCGCATGGCAAAACATTGGGCTTTGAACTGGGCTGTCTGGCTATTCCTCAGTAGTCCTGCGCTGGCTCAACTCAGCAGTCCCGACTACCAGAAGGCAGGGATCCTGCAGGGGAATTCTGTCATGATCACGTTTGGGAACTGGGGCGTGATCGGTCAACCCGCAACGATGGGCAGCCGTGGTGCCTGGCGATTCTCGTCCAATGGCTACATCGGAGACATGTCTGTCTTCCTCGGTCTTGAGTTACCCATGAAAGATTTCAACGGCGATGGCGTCGCCGACCTCGTGCATTCCGTGATCACATGTCCCGTTTCGCGCCCATCCGTTGGTGCTGACGTCGATCCGGTAACTGGTGCGCCGTGGACGTTTGAGCCGGATTCCGGCTACTCGCGTGATGGACAGTCGTCGCCTGCCATTCATAGTGTTCCTGCGACGTGGCCTGTGCTGTGGCCCGACCATCCGGAATGGGGAGCAGGACGATGGAATGGAATGCGAGGTCCGGATTCAACGACAGGCGACGATGAGGCATATTTCCGGATGGACGATCGGAATGATCTGCGGTTCAGCGTCGCCGCGAATAATGCACGAGGGATTGTCTTTCATCCGGATTCGACGGACATAACCAGAACAGGGCAGGGAATCAGTGTCGGTGTGCGGTACATTGAATCCGCCGATCCGCGCTTCCAGGATATCCTGTACCGGGTCTATGACATCACAAACGAGGGGACGACCAACTATCCGAAAGTGGTCTTCGGTACTCTCACGGGAACGTACATCGGGGGAACAAGCATAGAGAACTACCTTGAATATAACAATGATGCCAGCGCGTACTTTGCATCATCCGATTTCATCCTCAGTTGGAATGTTCCCGAAAATGCCGTTCGAAATCCAGCGTGGCAAGGATCGGTCGGGAAATTCGGCGAAGCCTTTATGGAAACGCCATCCGGCGATCACATTGCGAGCTACGATGCATTTTCACCGGCGGGCGATATTTCCTTTAGCAATGATGAGGACCTGTGGGGACGACTGAGGCCAGGGCGATTTGTGAACCCGTCGAATATTGTCAACGATACCGTCGCGCTTACAGGGAACGACATGGACTATCTCTATGGTTCAAACTACTTCCCTCTTGCTGCGAAGACAACAACGCGGGTCGCCGCAGTGCTTGTCTATGGCTACCAGAAGGACGAGATCATAGAGAAGATCCTCCTCGCAAAGGCTCTATGGAACTCGGGATTCGACAAGGCCCGGGTCTTCAATTCCGTCACCTTCTCCAATTTCCCGTATCACCGATTCCTGAGTGGTATGCAAGCGATCGAATGGTCGACAAACGTGCCGGCGAGTTCTGTATCGATTTGGTACAGCTCCGATGCGGGGACTCACTGGTTGCCGATGGCGTTGAACACGCCGAACACGGGGAGTCTCATGTGCAACACGCAGGATCTCCCCGATGCTGCGTTTGGTCAATTCCGAATTGTCGCCGCCGACAGTACGGGAAGGATTTTCGGGTTTCAGAAGACGGAACAATTTTGCACTGTCAACAACCACAATACTCACACGCCGTTCGTGCGCATTGTTGACAGCAGTATCGTCTACAATGCGCAAGTAACCGAGTCCGTGCACAACATCCCTCTGCTCGCCGGGACACCAGCCTGGGACTCTCTGGACATCACGTTGTATTACCGGATCAAGAACAATGTACCGTTCGTGCCCTTTGAGAGCTATCGTATATCCAGCGACACTGCACTTCAACTCCACCCTATCGTCCTGGAGGAACTTCCCAATTCTCCGAGCTTTCAGCTGAAGGTCGTTGCTTCGGGCAGTGGCGGCTTCTTCGCGGATTCCACCGCCTTCTTCATCAAGGAAACCCCTCGCCCTCCTGTCCCGGCGTCGTTTCTCAGGTTCGTCGGGGGGGCCCAGGTGCCTGTTGATGTCGCGATTGTCGATAGTTCCCGGGTGCGGAATGATCACTATGTGATCACGTTCTGCGACACAGCGTTCGCAGGACCGAAAACCTACAGCGTGCGCGACAGCACAATGCACGCCTGGGTTGTGAAGGACGCTCCGGTTCTTCCGGACATTGAGACCGCGCCGTTTGACGGTCTTTCGATTCATGCCAAAGATTTTGTTACTGCCATGGACTCGGCGAAAACGAGGTGGGCCCGGGCCGACACAACAACAAAGGTCAACTTCTCAGCGAGCGTGCTCAATGTCACTAGCCCTGACCTCACGCCGAAGGGATATCGACAACCCTCGGACTACCGGATAGTCTTCTATGACGGGATCGTGGACACGTCCGCGCCGTTCGGCCTGTTCGGACTGCCCGCGATGCCCGTGCAGTTCAAGGTCTACGATATGAAGACACAACAGAAAGTGAAACTAATGGCTGTTGGAAACAATAACTATATCGAAGCAGTATTTCTGGAGAATGTCTGTGGCGTGGAACGGCCGACATGGGATGTGGTTGTCTCATCGCAGATGTCCCTGCCACATGCGGGAGACACAGTTTACTTTGTAACGAAGAAGGGGCTTTCAATTTACGACACTCTCTTGATTCAAGGGATCACCTTGGCCGCACCAAGGGCCAGTCTTGCTGCATCTGAATTTGCTCTGCAACAGAATTATCCGAACCCGTTTAATCCGAGCACGAACATAGAATACACAATAGGTGGGACTAAGGGCCAGGGACTAGGGACAACTGAAGTTCGGCTCGTGGTGTTTGATGTTCTCGGAAGGCAGGTGGCGGAACTTGTGAATGCGCGGCAGGCACCTGGCAAATACCGAGCGAGCTTCGACGCCACCAGACTGGCAACCGGGGTCTACTTCTATCGGCTCGCGGCCGGATCGTATTCCGAAGTCAGGAAAATGTTGTTCATCAAATAGATATGGAACGGGCAACGTCAAACCAAACAGGCAGGAGAGTCAGGCGTCCGGAGTTCCCAATCGCGCCCAGCCGATCCGTCCGAAGCAGCTGTTGAATGTGTCTTGACAAAGGACCTTTGCTTGAAAAAGGCACTCTCAGCACCTGAAGACCTCGTTGCTCCTTGCGGCATGAACTGCGCCGTCTGCAGCCGCTATCTTGCCCATGTCAACGGTCTGAAGCGAAGCCAATGCATCGGCTGTCGGCCGGGTGCGAAGAAGTGCACGTACCTCTTCCGGGAGTGTGGCGGCCCCAGGGACAGCGCAGGACGGAAGGCCATGTTCTGCTTTGCGTGCCGGCAGTATCCTTGCAAGCGCATCGACCGCATGGACAAGCGATACAAAACAAACTACGGGATGAGTGTAAAAGAGAATCTCGAACACATCAGGGACAAAGGGCTCCGGAGCTTCCTTGAAGAGCAATACAAAAACTATCGCTGTTCGACCTGTTCCGGATTGATCTCCACCCACAACGGGAAGTGTTTCCAGTGCGAGCCGATCACGGCGCTTGTGGAGAAAGGCGCTGCCGAATTGAGGTTGGCGGACAAAAACAGGCGAGCCAGGTAGGCCGGGCACGATCTCGCCATTATCTTCCAATCCCGAGTCCTGTGGAGTCAGGAATTGACAACTATTGTGGAACAGAGCACCCCAACAGTAAGCAAACGAAGATAGTTAATGAAGTTGAAAGTGCGATAGACGTGGTCTATATTCCGTGATGGTGGCACATATCTCATGATGAGCGAGAAAGCCGATGATACCCAGAAACCATCGTTTCCTGACGACAGCCCTGATCGTCAGTATGATTTCCATCCATTGTGAGGGAGCAACGAACGCCATGTCTACGAATGAGCACTGGCTCAAGGTATCGGGAGATCAGATCGTCAACCAGAAGGGAGAGACGGTCTACCTGCGAGGTTTCGGACTTGGGGGAATGCTGCACATGGAGAATTTCATTGACGGCTACCCCGACAACGAGCAATCCATGCGAGAAGGGATGCTCGAGGTGCTGGGGCAGGAGAAATACGACCTGTACTTCGATCAATTCCTGAAGAGCTATTTCACCGAACCCGACGCCGCATACATCCAGAGCCTGGGACTCAACCTGGTGCGCATTCCGATCAACTACCGTCTTTTTGAAGACGACATGAATCCCGGTGTCATCAAGGAGCAGGCATTCGCTTACCTTGACAGCGTGATTGACCTGTGTGCCCGGCACCAGATCTATACCATCATCGATCTGCATGCGCTGCCGGGATGTCAGAACCAGCACTGGCACAGCGACAATCCGACGCATAAGGCATTGCTCTGGGAGTACAAAGACTTTCAGGACAGGGCGGTCCGCCTGTGGGAAGCTCTCGCGGCGCATTACAAAGACCAGCCATGGGTCGCCGGGTATGATCTGATCAATGAACCGGCAGACCCGACCGGCAAGAAGGTCTATCCCTTCTACCGACGCCTGTACGACGCCATCCGCAAGATCGACCCGCGCCACATCATGTTTCTTGAAGGGAATAGTTACGCCGTGGATTTCAGTATGTTCACGGAAGTCTGGGACAATGTGGTCTATACGAATCACGACTATGCAACACCGGGCTTCATCAACGGCGGTGACTACCCCGGCGATACCAGGGGGAAGTTTTACGACAAGGACGCCCTGGAGCGCGATTTCCTTAAAGAGGAGCGAGTTCATGTTCACCCGCCACGTTCCTCTCTGGGTGGGTGAGTTCGGCCCCGTGTATACAGGCGACCCTAAAAAGGATGAGATGCGGTACCAGATCCTGAAGGATCAATTGGCATACTATCGCAAGTACAAGGTCAGCTGGTGCATCTGGCTGTACAAGGACCTTGGGTTGCAGGCCGTCATCCATCAGAACGCGAATACGCCGTACATGAAACTCGTCTCATCGTTTCTGAGAAAGAAAGACTCCCTCGGGGCCGATGCCTGGGGATCGACCGACAAGAACATCCGGCAGGTGATGACGCCGCTGGAAGAACTCTTCAAGAAGGAATTCCCCGACTACGTTCCGTATCCGTCCGGTTCGCAGTCCCAGATCAGCCTCCTGGTACGGCATATTCTCATCGCGGAAGCGCTGGTGCCGGAATACTGCAGGTTGTTCAAAGGTCTTTCGAACGAAGAAATTGTCGCGCTCGCCCGGTCATTTCGTTTTGAGAATTATGTGAAGCGGGAGCGACTGGAAAATATTCTGACGGGGAGGGAAAAGTAGTGTCGTGAAGGCAGGACGCTTCGTTCTCGATTCCTCTTTGCGCAGAGACGCGGCACAAGATAGAAACGCAATTAGGAATTTGCAATCGCCAACGTGAAAGTAGAACCTCTCCCCCCTGCCCCCTCCCCTGCACAATGCAGAGCTTATTAAGGGGAGGGGGAAGGTTTCGACGCAGAGACGTGTCGAGTTCTGAACTTCCAGTTGCCACGTCGGAGCCGCTGGTCCGGCAAAGAAAAAAACAGCTCCGAATTCCCGTAGGGGGCGAGCCTGTCGAGCCTCCGTAGGGGGTGAGCTTGTCGAACCCCTCATTGCGTCTCTGGAGCTCAAACACACAGTTTCCAGCGCTCTCAGGCTTCCGGCTGAGTCAAGTGCGCCATGCGATATTGCAGCAGTGAAGCGCCACGATTGAAAGGAATCAGCCATGAGTTTCCGGATCATCGCAATCATCACCGCAGCCGTTGCACTCGCACTCGGTTGCGGCTACATCCTCGTCGGGGATCTCGTCGTCGGTCGCTGGCAAATCCAGCTTACCGACGGCGTGCTTCTCCTTGGCAAACGAATTGGCGCCCTCTATCTTGGCTTATCGGTGATGTTTTTTCTCGCCAGATCTGCGCCGGTGTCTGTTACCCGCACCGCTTTAAGTACTGGAACAGCGGTTGCGTTGTCGGTCCTGGTTCTCCTTGGTCTCTACGAGCTCGCCGCCGGACATGTCGGACCGGGCATTCTAGTGAGCGTCGCAATTGAGTTCGCTCTCGCGATCGCATACATCCGAATTCTCTACACTGAGCGAAAAACAGCGGTAATTGGCTAACTGCACATTCGACCGCCAGGTTTTTTACGGGCAGCGGCGGCAAACGATTTCTATTCTCTCAGGAAGATATCGAAGATGAACAGATTGGGCCACGCACTGATCGCAACCGCAATAATCCTCAGCATTTCTTTTGGGGGACACGCCCTTGCTCAAAATCCGGGGAAGACATGGATGCAATATGCCACGCCGGAGGAAGCGGGCTTTTCATCCGGGAAACTGAAGGCGGTCGAAGAGCTCTACGAAAAGAACGCTGCCTCCGCGCTCCTTGTCGTTTACGACGGCAACGTCTTGATCTCGAAAGGGGAAATTACCCGGCGCTATGATACCCACTCCATGCGAAAGAGCCTCATCAGCGCGCTCTACGGTATCTACAGCGAGAGAGGAACGATCGATATCCACAAGACGCTGAAGAGAGATCGGCATTGATGATACCATGAAGCTGACCGAAGTGGAACGCTCAGCCACAATCCAGGATCTCTTGAAAGCGAGGTCCGGGATATACATCCCGGCATTCGGTGAAGCCAAAAGCATGGCAAATTCCAGACCCGCGCGAGGAAGTCATCCGCCGAATACATTCTTCTACTATAATAATTGGGACTTCAACGTCCTTGGAGCGATTTTCCAGAAGGTCACCGGAACAAACCTGTTTGAAGCATTCGATGCGTCCCTGGCCCGGCCTCTCGAGATGGAAGATTTCCGACCGATCGATGGGAGATTCTGGCGCGACACGACGCGGCAGACCATCTATCCCAAATATGACATCAAGATGTCGGCGAGAGACCTTGCGCGATTCGGGACGCTCTATTGTAATGGCGGTTCGTGGAACAGTCAGCAGGTGATTTCGAAGGAGTGGATCACAGAGAGTTTCACGCCGTATTCGGCGACGAACGATGCGGCCCCTGGCGGAGGATACGGCTACTTGTGGTGGACGGAAGTTCTTGACGACAGCATAGCGATGTACATGGCGCTCGGATGGGGAGGACATGTGTTGGCAGTCGTCCCGCAATACAAGCTTGTTCTCGTGCAACGCCACGATACATTCGCCGGTTCGGGTGGCGATACGAGAACCGGGCTTTACGTTCGATTGGTGATCGCCGCGCGGACCCTGGCGCCAGCCGCATCGCCGAAACTCGTTCCCCTTGAAGCGAAAGCAGACGAAGGGAATTACCGTGAACTCTCCGAGTCGGCTTTGCGGAAGTACGAACAAGAGTTCTTCCTGAATGGAAGGACGAGAACCATTCGTTATGGCAAGTACGGACTGGTCTTCGATGATTGGTATGTGCTGCACCCGATTTCGGACACGCAGTTTTTCATTGAAGACCTCGGCAAATGTGCCTATTTCAAGTTAGAAAATGGCCGGCCGATTTTTGACAGGATGGAATAACAATGAAGCGCCACGATTGAAAGGAATCAGCCATGAGTTTCCGAATCATCGCAATCATCACCGCAACCGTTGCACTCGCACTCGGTTGCGGCTACATCCTTGTCGGGGATCTCGTTGTCGGTCGCTGGCAAATCCAGCTTACCGACGGCGTGCTTCTCCTTGGCAAACGAATTGGCGCCCTCTATCTTGGCTTATCGGTGATGTTTTTTCTCGCCAGATCTGCGCCGGTGTCTGTTACCCGCACCGCTTTAAGTACTGGAACAGCGGTTGCGTTGTCGGTCCTGGTTCTCCTTGGTCTCTACGAACTCGCCGCCGGACATGTCGGACCGGGCATTCTTGTGAGCGTCGCAATTGAGTTCGCTCTCGCGATCGCATACATCCGAATTCTCTACACTGAGCGAAAAGCAGCGGTAATTGGCTAACTGCACATTCGACCGCCAGGTTTTTTACGGGCAGCGGCGGCAAACGATTTCTATTCTCTCAGGAAGATATCGACGATGAACAGATTGGGCCACGCACTGATCGCAACCGCAATAATCCTCAGCATTTCTTTTGGGGGACACGCCCTTGCTCAAAATCCGGGGAAGACGTGGATGCAATATGCCACGCCGGAGGAAGCGGGCTTTTCATCCGGGAAACTGAAGGCGGTCGAAGAGCTCTACGAAAAGAACGCTGCCTCCGCGCTCCTTGTCGTTTACGACGGCAACGTCTTGATCTCGAAAGGGGAAATTACCCGGCGCTATGATACCCACTCCATGCGAAAGAGCCTGATCAGCGCGCTCTACGGTATCTACAGCGAGAGAGGAACGATCGATATCCACAAGACGCTGAAGGAGATCGGCATTGATGATACCATGAAGCTGACCGAAGTGGAACGATCAGCCACTATCCAGGACCTCTTGAAAGCGAGGTCCGGGATTTACATCCCGGCATTCGGTGAAGCCAAAAGCATGGCAAATTCCAGACCCGCGCGAGGAAGTCATCCGCCGAATACATTCTTCTACTATAATAATTGGGACTTCAACGTCCTTGGAGCGATTTTCCAGAAGGTCGCCGGAACAAACCTGTTTGAAGCGTTCGATGCGTCCCTGGCCCGGCCTCTCGAGATGGAAGATTTCCGACCGATCGATGGGAGATTCTGGCGCGACACGACGCGGCAGACCATCTATCCCAAATATGACATCAAGATGTCGGCGAGAGACCTTGCGCGATTCGGGACGCTCTATTGTAATGGCGGTTCCTGGAACGCTCAGCAGGTGATTTCGAAGGAGTGGATCACAGAGAGTTTCACGCCGTATTCGGCGACGAACGATGCGGCCCCTGGCGGAGGATACGGCTACTTGTGGTGGACGGAAGTTCTTGACGACAGCATAGCGATGTACATGGCGCTCGGATGGGGAGGACATGTGTTGGCAGTCGTCCCGCAATACAAGCTTGTTCTCGTGCAACGCCACGATACGTTCGCCGGTTCGGGTGGCGACACCAGGACTGGTGACTATGTTCGATTGGTGATCGCCGCGCAAACTTTGGTGCCGGCCTCGTCGCCGAAGCTCGTTCCTCTTGGAGCGAAGGCAGACGAAGGGAATTACCGTGAATTCTCCGAGTCGGCTTTGCGGAAGTACGAACAAGAGTTCTTCCTGAATGGAAGGACGAGAACCATTCGTTATGGCAAGTACGGACTGGTCTTCGATGATTGGTATGTGCTGCACCCGATTTCGGACACGCAGTTTTTCATTGAAGACCTAGGCAAATGTGCCTATTTCAAGTTCGAAAATGGCCGGCCGATTTTTGACAGGATGGAATAACACAATATGAGTTCATGGTGGGTTGATGGAGAAGATGCAGAAATGCGCCGCGCATACGAATCTGCCAGAGAGGAGCTATTTTGTGAAATCAACTATTTCCCCTGCCGTCTTACTCATCTCCCTTCTCCTTGGACATACCCCGACGAGCGCTCAATGGGTTCACAGTAGTGATTTCTATAGCGGGGCTGTCTTGACTCTTGCCGTCAATGGCTCGAATCTTTTTGCCGGGACTCATGGCAGCGGCATCTTTCTTACCCCCGACAACGGCACCAGTTGGACAATCGCCGATTCCGGCTTAACGAACCATGACGTCCTGACTCTTGCCGTCATCGGCACGAATCTCTTTGCCGGGACGAATGGCGGCGGCGTCTTTCTTTCCACCGACAACGGCACGAGCTGGAAGGCGGTGAATGAGGGATTGACGAATTCCTTTGTCAATTGTCTTGCCGCCATTGGCACGAATCTCTTTGCCGGGACTATGGGCGGCGGAATCTTTCTTTCCACCGACAACGGCGCCAGTTGGACAGCAGTCAATTTTGGCTTGAAGGAAAATGAAATCAGTTCTCTTGTCATTAGCGACACGAGTGTCTTTGCCGGAACTGCGTGGGGCGCCGTTTATCGTTCCACCAACGGCGGCACCAGTTGGACGGCCGCCGATTCAGGGGTAACCAGCGCCACGAGAGCCTATGCTCTTGCCGTCATCGGGACGAATCTTTTTGTCGGGACTTATGAAGGAGTCTTTCTTTCCACCGGGAAGGGTGCCGGTTGGACAGCCGTGAAATCAGGGTTGACGATCACCATTGTCCGAGCTCTCGCTGTCAGCGAAACGAATCTCTTCGCCGGGACAGATGGCGGCGTCGTCTTTCTTTCCACGAACAACGGCACAAGTTGGACAGAGGTTAATTCCGGTTTATCGACCTATACTGTCTACACTCTTGCGGTCAGTGGCACGAATCTCTTTGCCGGGACTTGGGGCGGGGTCTGGCGACGGCCGTTATCCGAAATGGTAACGTCCGTGAGAAGCATACCGACGGACTTGCCAACACAAATCAGTCTCGGCCAGAACTATCCGAACCCGTTCAATCCAGCGACCCTGATCCCGTACGAACTGTCGACGGAGACGGTCGTCACTCTGAAGCTCTACAACGCGCTGGGGCAGGTTGTGCAGGTGCTCATTGATGGGAAAGAGCAGAAGTCCGGTAGGTACACCACGAGACTCGATGCGACGAACCTGGCGGCCGGAGTATATTTTTACCGTTTATCGACCGGTCCGTACCAGGCAACCAGGAAGCTCCTGGTGATAAAGTAGCATCAGTTGTGTGGAAGAACGCGCGGGGTGGTTGGCAATTTCAAGTTCCGAATTTCCAGATGCCCATTGCCTATTCCGAAATCCCACAATCCTGACTCCGGTGGGATCAGGATTCGACATGTTTTGAGAAATAGATTCTCCCCGACCGTGCTCAAAGATTGACAATCTCCGCACGCGGGGGTACATTGGTTGCAAGAGCCTTGACAGAATGCAGGGAACGCCTCTTTCGGTAAAACGGGAGAGGCGTTTTACATTCAAAGGATCAATGGACAGTGGTCGATGGACAGTACTCAATAGTCGACCGCGAAGATCGATCGGCCGCGGGAAGGGGGTCTGTCCCGGGTCTGTCCCCTCGGTTCCCTCTCTTTCTAAGTCAAAGACCTCGCCGTTTTCTGGCGGGAGAGGGGGTTAGGCTTGCACGCCGGAGTCCGAAGGACGAAGGCGTGGGGTGAGTTCGCGAACGCGCATAGGTTGAAATCTCCCGCTGCTTTGATCGTCGAACGGAGAGGATGCGGGATGAGAAAAGAACGCAAAGCGATACTATAGAAGTTGAGTGCAACGCATGCCGCATTTGAGGATCTCCTTGTATGCCATCGACACCTGACAGTACCGACTTTTCCAAACTCATCCCTGAACTCAAGGACTGGAACGAGGGCAAGGGAATTGATATTCAAGACTGGATTTGGGCGGTAAGTTCTCTGGAACACGCCGTCGGCATTGGCTCGCTGTTTTGGCCTGCTTTTGTCGAGCATGACGGCGCCGTCTTTCTCGCCATGGGCTTTACCCCAAAGGCATATAACGATTTCATGGGGCAGACTGAAAGGGGCAAGCGAGCAGTCGAAGAGGTCCTCAACCATCGGCACATCTCGGATCTGTTTCGGTGGAGCACGCCACCGAAGCATGAGATGCTAATTCATGTTGGGCGGCTCATGAAAGAGATGTGGGAATGCAAACTCAAAAGGGATTTTCCCGGCAAATCCTTCACCGTGAGCTTTCCGGAGCAGGAGTCAGATGACCCCTTGGCCTATGAGGTCACTTTTTTTCAAAATGAGTGATGGCGTGCGGATGGCCCCAAGAACGCGAACGCGACACGCGATCGTGAGGTCAGGCAAGGGGAAAGCGGAATCCGGCAAAAGTGAGCGGGTCCGGAGCAGGTTTGAAGCAGGCCGTAAATCACACAAAGGGAAAACAAATAATGACCATACGAACGACACTCTACTTGTCGGCTGCATTGGCACTTGGACTCCTGGCAGCTACGACCGTTTCGCACGCTCAGTCCAGCAATAGTTCCGCCCCACCGGAAGTGCGGAAGGCAATACTCGCCCGACTCGCCGAGATCCAGACCGCCGCAGAATCCCTTGACGCAGACAAGGTGTTCAGCTACGTGCTGGAAAACAACGAAGGCGCGCTTGCGCAAAACGGAAAACTCTTTCTCACTCGCAAAGAGGCGTTGGAGTCCACGAAGCAGGGGTTTCAAGGGCTTCGAAGCATCGGGTATCAGTTGGACGAGCAGCGCATCACCATGCTTTCTCCAACCGTTGCCCTCGTCACGGGAGAGGGTTCCTCCACGGTGACCACCGCCGACGGCAGAACGTTGACTGCTCGATTTGCGCAGTCGGTCGTCTTTGTCTTTGACTGACGGGCAATGGAAGGTCTTCCATTCTCATCGGTCGTTTCCCCGGGCAAACTGAGAGGTTGGAACCGGGCCGGAAGAAGGTCCGGAGTCCGATGGACGG